>NZ_CP091777.1:0-4555393 GCF_022014815.1 Lysinibacillus sp. ACHW1.5 | reverse complement strand
GCTGCTAATCTCCTTTACAGTGTTCAATACAAAAAAAAATCGCATTTATAGAATTGTAAATACGTTCATTTTATAACTCGTCCACATAATCACAAGTTGTGGATAAAAGTTAACCAAAGGCTGTGATGAAAATTATCCACAGCATATTAACAGTTGTGGATAATTAAAATGTTCGTTTTAGTTTTCAACAAAGTGAAGCACAGTAATCGTATCAGAAAAACAAAGCTATTTCAATAGTTTGTGAAACTTATCCACATAGCTTGCAGTTATGCACTTTATAGTTGTCCACAAGCACTGCTTATGTGAGAAACCTGTAGATAAATGTTGTGGATAAAAAATAATGCAAAAAATACTATACACAACTCTGTGTGAAAAAAACAAGTACTCTGTGGATAAATATTTTTTATGTTTATGTAGAAAAATTATTTCTAGTAGAGATCCGAACACTAGGAAATTGAGAAAGAATATATAGATAGTTCGACGGATTAAAAGAAATTTGTGAAATTCATTGACAAAATAACTAGATACTTTATATAATATTCGAGTCTGTATGTTGAAAAATTCAACTCATATCAGGAGGTGTCTATATAAATGAAACGTACTTACCAACCAAAAAAACGTAAGCACAGCAAAGTACACGGTTTCCGCGCACGTATGAGCACGAAAAACGGTCGCAAAGTTCTTGCTGCTCGTCGTCGTAAAGGAAGAAAAGTTTTATCAGCATAAAATAAGTCCACTGAGCCACATCAGTGGTCTTTTTTTTCTTTATTTTTGGTAAACCTAGAAATGAGGATCAAAAGATATTATCTAATAGCAGGTGAAAGAAATGAAAAAACGCCAACGAGTGAAGAAGAATGATGATTTTCAAAAGGTGTTTAAAAAAGGTAAATCTTTCGCTAATCGTCAGTTTGTTGTTTATTTTTTAGTAAAAGAGGGACAAACGGAATTTCGTGTAGGTTTATCAGTTAGTAAGAAGCTTGGGAATGCGGTAACACGCAACCAAGTAAAACGCTATATTCGACAAAGTATTCATGAATTAAAAGATGAGCTAAAGCCGAATATGGATTATGTTATTATCGCCAGACATCCGGCGGCCACTATGGATTTTCATGAAGTGAAACAAAGTTTGCAGCATGTACTACGAATCGCAAAGGTAATGAAAAAAGTGTAATGTATGCAACCAAGTGGTGAAATTACGCCTGTACTGTTAGCAATAGAGTAGATAATATATAATTTTGCATAAAATTATATATAAGGGAATTATACACATGGGGGTATTTAAGGCGGGAGTTTTCGCTTAAAAATATGTAAAATTCACAACTTATCTTAGGAATAAGTGTGTGCAGTTAGAATATTTAGTAGAGTGAATGTTATTGGCATGATAAAATAACTGATAACTTTATCTTCATCTTGGACTCTCAAAAGTGGACTGAAATAAAGATAAGGCTACTGACATTTAACCGATTATGTGATAGGAAACTGTCGGTACAAAAAGAAGCATATAGAATAAGAAAAAGTGAATAGTAATTGTAGGGGGAAGAAGGTTGAAAAAACAACATTGGGTAATTTTGTCACTAGTATCGGTAGCCTTACTACTTTCTGGTTGTACAGAATTCAATGAACCAATTTCCAAAGATAGCACAGGCTTCTGGAATGAATTCATTGTTTGGCCGTTGGTATCAGCAATAAAATACTTTGCTGATCTACTAGGTACGTATGCATGGGGGATCATTGCCGTAACGATTATTATTCGTTTAGCAATTTTGCCATTGATGATCAAACAAACAAAGAGTTCTAAAAAGATGCAAGAAATTCAACCAAAATTGAAGGAACTGCAAAAGAAGTATGCTTCTAAGGATGCTCAGACACAACAACAATATCAGCAAGAAATGATGAAGTTAATGAGTGAATCTGGAGTAAATCCTCTTGCAGGATGCTTACCAGTAATCATTCAAATGCCAATCTTAATTGGTTTCTATCATGCAATTAGCCGTATGAATGCAACATCAACATTTGATTTAGGGAATTTCTTTATCTTCCCGCTAGCAGATCCTGCACCTGCATTAGCTATTACAGCTGGCTTAATGCAATTTATCGTATTACGTACAGGACCAGCCATGGATAATCCTCAAATGAAAATTATGATGTATATTATGCCATTCATGATTATTGGTTTTGGTATGGCCTTACCAGCTGCATTATCATTATACTGGGTAATCGGAAACATTATTTCGATTTTCCAAAACTTGTACATTTATAAACCTTGGAATAAAGATAAAACACAACCTGCTCAAAATGGAGGGGCTAAAAAGTGAAACAACTTACGCAAATAGGCGCAACAACACAAGAAGCGATCTCATTGGCGTTACAGAAACTTGGCAAAACCCGTGAACAAGTAGATGTTGAAGTTTTACAAGAAGGTAAAAAAGGATTTTTAGGTTTTGGGGCACGTTCTGCAGAGGTACGTGTAACAGTAAAAGAAGTTCAGGTTCCGACAATTGAAAGCGACAATGCGCAATTGCAGGTAGTAACTCAATTATATGAACCAATAGAAGTAGATGATGTTGAAACACTAAGTTCACAAGTTTCTGAACAACCAAGTGAAATGGAAGAAGTTCAACAAGTCGTTAAAGAACAAGCTGAGGATGGAGACTCCGCAAATCCAATTGAAGAGGCAAAGGCTTATTTAAGTAGTATCGCTGAACAATTGGCTATTCATGATCTTGAAATTGCTACGACACGCGAAGGGAAATATGTATTATTTCAACTAAAAAGCGAGAAAGCTGCCCTGCTTATAGGGAAACGAGGTCAAACATTAAATTCCTTACAGCAATTAACGCAACTCGTATTAAATAAAAGCGCAAAGCAGTTCTTAATGGTGAAACTAGATGTAGAAAACTATCGCGAGCGTCGACAAGTAGCTTTAGAATTACTTGCGGATCGAATGGCGGATAAAGCATTACGCTTAAATCAACGTGTGGCATTTGAACCAATGCCGTCTTACGAACGGAAGATAATTCATAATCAATTAGCAAATCGTCTAGATCTTGAAACGTATTCAGAAGGTACGGAGCCTAATCGTTATTTAGTAATAGAACCAGTAAAAAATAATTAGACGGTTTCACATAATCATACAGACAATATATTTTGAAAGGTCATTTTATCTTTTAGATAAAATGACCTTTTTTAATGAAACATAGCAAATTTTGTCGAAAATAGGATTAGCGAAAAATTGATTTTATCCACATTTGGAAATGATCCTTACTTTAGATTTTGCTGAAAATATGTTAGTCTAAGGTGTTAGTAAGTATTGGTCGGTTTTGATTATCCACATGTGGATAACGTTGAGGAGGTCATTAAATGGAGTTCGATACAATTGCTGCGATATCCACACCGATGGGTGAAGGTGCCATAGCCATCGTTCGTTTAAGCGGAGACGAGGCTGTGACGATTGCAGACAAAATATTCAAATCACCCGGGGGTAAAAGTTTAACAACGAAAGATTCGCACACTATTCATTATGGACATTTAGTCGATCCTAAGTCTAATGAGGTAGTAGAGGAAGTAATGCTATCACTGATGCGTGGGCCAAAAACATTCACACGTGAGGATGTAGTTGAAATAAACTGTCATGGTGGATTAGTTTCAGTCAAACGCGTGTTGCAACTTGCTTTAACAAATGGAGCAAGATTAGCTGAGCCAGGTGAATTCACAAAACGTGCCTTTTTAAATGGACGTATTGATTTATCACAGGCTGAAGCAGTAATGGATTTGATAAGAGCTAAAACAGATCGTGCGATGAATGTGGCGCTGGGTCAAATGGATGGAAAATTATCGAGACTTATTGGTGATTTGCGCCAAGCTTTACTAGAGACATTAGCCCAAGTAGAGGTTAATATAGATTATCCAGAGTATGATGATGTAGAAGAAATGACTGTACCTGTATTAGTAGAGAAATGTACATGGGTAAAAAATGAAATTATAAAACTTTTGCAAACATCTTCTCAAGGAAAAATTTTACGTGAGGGATTATCAACAGTTATTTTAGGACGTCCGAATGTAGGAAAATCTTCACTATTAAATAGCTTAGTACAAGAAAATAAGGCCATAGTGACAGATATTGCAGGGACTACTCGTGATATTATAGAGGAGTACGTCAATGTCCGAGGTGTTCCACTTCGTTTAGTGGATACAGCGGGTATTCGGGAAACAGAAGATATTGTTGAACGAATTGGAGTAGAACGCTCACGGGAAGCTCTTCGTGGAGCTGATTTAATTCTGTTTGTATTAAACTATGCAGATGAATTAACTGCTGAGGATGAGCGTCTATTCGAAACAATTGAAGCGATGGATTACATCGTTATTGTCAATAAAACAGATTTACCGCAAAAAATTGATTTGGCTCGTGTCAAAGAATTAGCTGGTGAGCATCGCATTGTAACAACTTCTCTGCTACAAGAGGAAGGTATTACAGAGCTAGAAGAAGCCATTGCTGCATTGTTCTTTGAGGGACAAATCGAAGCGGGCGATTTAACATATGTTTCAAACGCAAGACACATTGCCCTTCTACACCAAGCACAAGCAACGGTAGAAGATGCAATAGCAGCTGCACAGAACGGTGTACCAGTTGATATGGTACAAATTGATGTAACAAGAACATGGGAAATACTTGGCGAAATCATTGGTGATACTGTTCAAGAAAGCCTCATCAATCAACTATTTTCTCAGTTCTGTTTAGGAAAATAATTTTCAGAAAGAAAGGAAGGTACGAGCATGCCAACAAAATATGAGGCAGGCACGTTTGATGTGATTGTGATTGGTGCTGGTCATGCAGGTTCAGAAGCTGCACATGCCGCAGCTAAAATGGGTGCTAACACATTAATGCTAACAATCAATTTAGATATGATTGCATTTATGCCATGTAATCCATCTATTGGTGGTCCTGCCAAAGGAATTGTCGTACGTGAGATTGACGCTTTAGGAGGCGTCATGGGGAAAGTGATAGATAAAACGCATATTCAAATGCGAATGTTGAATACAGGGAAAGGCCCAGCTGTACGTGCATTGCGCGCTCAAGCGGACAAAGTTTTGTATCAACAAGAAATGAAACGAGTATTAGAGGAAACACCAAACTTAACAATCCATCAAGGAATGGTTGAAGAGTTAATTATTGAGGATGGGGAAGTAAAAGGGGTCATTACACAAATTGGTGCCGTTTATCGTACTAAAACAGTTGTCGTGACAACAGGTACTTTCCTACGTGGTGAAATCATTATTGGTGATATTAAATATTCAAGTGGACCTAATAACCAACAACCGTCAATTCGCTTAGCTGATAATTTAAAAGAGCTAGGTTTTGATCTAGTTCGATTTAAAACAGGTACACCACCACGTGTGAATAATCGTACAATAAATTATGACAAAACAGAGATTCAACCAGGAGATGATGTTCCACGTGCATTTAGTTTTGAAACGACTGAATTCATCATGGATCAGCTACCTTGCTGGTTAACATACACAAGCCCTGAAACTCATGAAATTATTGAAGCAAATTTACATCTTTCACCGATGTATTCAGGGATGATTAAAGGGACAGGTCCACGTTATTGCCCATCTATTGAAGATAAAGTTGTACGTTTTAATGATAAGCCAAGACACCAAATCTTCTTAGAGCCAGAAGGCCGCAATACACGTGAGGTTTATGTTCAAGGTTTGTCAACAAGCCTACCAGAGCATGTTCAAACACGTTTACTAAAATCTATACCTGGCTTAGAGAATGCGGAAATGATGCGTGCTGGTTATGCTATTGAGTACGATTCAATTGTGCCAACACAATTATGGCCAACTTTAGAAACCAAACGTATTAAAGGCTTATATACAGCAGGTCAAATTAACGGTACATCTGGCTATGAAGAAGCTGCCGCACAAGGCTTAATGGCGGGCATGAATGCTGCTGCTAATGTACTAGGTAAAGACGAATTAATTTTAAGCCGTTCGGATGCTTATATTGGCGTTTTGATCGATGACCTAGTGACTAAAGGAACAAATGAGCCATATCGTTTATTAACATCTCGTGCAGAGTATCGTTTACTATTACGTCACGATAATGCAGATCTACGATTAGTAGAGTTAGCTTATCATATGGGGATGATTCCACAAGAAAGATATGCTAGTTTCAATGAGAAAAAAGAGCTGATTGAAAATGAAATTGCACGTCTTCGTGAAGTCATTATTAAGCCAAATGAAGCGACACAATCTGTTATTCGCTCTGTTGGTGGTAGTGAATTAAAAGACGGTATTCGTGGTGCAGATCTATTAAAACGCCCTGAAATGCATTATGAGTTAATTGCTTCTTTAATTCCGGCAGAAATCGAATTAGCGGATGAAGTGAAAGAACAAATTGAAATTCAGCTTAAATATGAAGGCTATATCGAAAAAGCATTGCAACAGGTAGAGAAACTACACAAAATGGAAAACAAAAAAATTCCTGAGAATATTGATTACGATGCTATTTCAGGTTTAGCAACAGAAGCGCGTCAAAAATTAAAACAAGTTACACCACTGTCTATTGCGCAAGCCTCTCGTATTTCTGGTGTTAATCCAGCTGATATTTCAATTCTGCTTGTTTATATTGAACAAGGTAAAATTGCGAAAGTAAGCAGCTGATCATCAACAACAGTAAAGTGAATAAGAGGCGGGCATACCATTGTGCCCGCTTCCTATTTTTAAGGCTATACTATTAGTTGGAGTTGTATAGCTAGATCAACAAAGGAGACTTTACATGAACGAACAACAATTTATTGAGGCTCTGAAAGAGAAAGGTATCGAACTTTCTGATATACAGATTGCTCAATTTAAAAAGTATTTTGAATTACTTGTTGAGTGGAATGAAAAGATGAATTTAACTGCCATTACAGATTTAGAAGGCGTGTATTTAAAGCATTTCTTCGATTCGATTAGTCCTTCATTTTACTTTGATTTTTCAAAAGTCATAACTGTTTGTGATGTTGGGGCAGGAGCTGGTTTCCCAAGTATCCCAATTAAAATCTGTTTCCCACATTTACAAGTTACAATTGTCGACTCTTTAAATAAAAGAATTACCTTTTTAAATCATTTAAGTGATGAGTTACAATTAGAGAATATGCATTTTGTACATGCTCGAGCGGAAGAGTTTGGCCAAAATTTAAAATACCGTGAACAATTTGATGTAGTAACAGCACGTGCTGTAGCTCGTTTATCAGTTCTAGCAGAGTTATGTGTACCTTTAGCAAAACAAGATGGATATTTTGTTGCTTTAAAAGCCGCAGCTGGGGCAGAAGAACTAAAGGATGCTAAAAAAGCTTTAACAACATTAGGTGTTAAACTGAGAGAGGAATTTTCTTTCAAGCTACCTGTTGAAGAAAGTGAACGCATTTTATATATATTTGATAAAATAAAAGGAACACCGAAAAAATATCCGCGTAAGCCAGGTGTACCAAATAAAACACCGATTCAATAATTAGTGTTTCATGTGAAACTTCTCAAAGTGGAAAATATTTTTTCTATTTTGAGCATACATACTAGTTATGGATGGTTCACGCAAAAGACATCTATGAACTATATACATTTAAAGAAATATAATAAATAATAATAGAATGACACAGAGCAAGATAGTTACTTAAAGGTGGTGCCACTTGGATGAAAAGTCCTTTTTCACGTTTTTTTGGAGGCGGAAGTAAAACAGAGCCTATTGTGAAAAATGAAGTAGAACAAGCAGAGGCGGTTCATGCAGCGGAAGAAGTCATAAAGTTGCCTATTGATCAAATTGTACCTAACCGTTTTCAGCCACGTACTATTTTTGATGATGAAAAAATTGAAGAATTATCAAGAACCATTCATACACATGGTGTGATTCAGCCAATTGTTGTACGTAAAACATCAGACAATCAATATGAAATTATTGCTGGTGAGCGTCGTTATCGAGCGATGAAAAAGCTACAATGGACAGAGGTCCCTGCTATTGTACGTAATTTAACTGATAAGGAAACAGCATCTATTGCGTTAATAGAGAACTTGCAGCGTGAAGAGTTAACTGCAATTGAAGAAGCGGTAGCCTATCAAAAATTATTAGAGCTTCATGAGCTAACACAGGAAGCACTTGCCCAAAGACTTGGAAAAGGACAATCCACTGTAGCCAACAAATTACGTTTATTAAGGCTGCCAGATGAAGTACAGCAAGCTATTTTGAAGCGGAAAATATCTGAACGACATGCACGTGCGTTAATTGCTATTAAAGATCAACCATTGCAACTAGAAATTTTACAGCTAGCAATTGAAAATGATTGGAATGTGCGACAGTTAGAGGAGCAAATCCAAGCTATATTACATCCTGTAGCTGATGAGCAGGAAGAATCCATTCCAAAGAAAGCTAGGCCGAAACGTAAAGCTATAAGTAAAGATGTGCGTATTGCTTTGAATACCATCAAACAGTCGTTAACGATGGTAACGAAAAGTGGGATTACGGTGAAAACAGAAGAAGAAGATACAGAAGAATACTATCAAATTACAGTGAAGATTCCTAAAAAGAAAAAAGTGTAATAAATTATTTTGGAAAAATAATTTATGATCAAATTTATCACTGTACAAGGGAGATATCTCAGAAGGTTTATAGAGATATCTCCTTTTTTGTATTTATTCTTAATATTTTATACAACTCTCTTCAAATTTTTTGATAGAATGAAAGTTAGATAGCGGATTAAATAGTGATTTTACAAATGATTTGTCAAAGTAAACTTTGATAGATGAAAGCAGGTGCTTTTAAATGGGTAGAATTATAGCAATCGCCAATCAAAAGGGTGGCGTAGGTAAAACAACAACTTCGGTCAATTTGAGCGCTTGCCTAGCATACTTAGGTAAGAAAGTGCTTTTAATTGATACTGATCCGCAGGGGAATACAACAAGTGGACTTGGTATTAATAAAGGGGAAATACAGGGTTGCATTTATGATGTGCTCATTGATGATGAAGATGTTCAAAATGTCATTCAAAAAACAAATGTAGAAAATTTATCTATCGTGCCAGCAACAATCTCACTTGCAGGTGCAGAAATTGAATTGGTTTCGACTATTTCCCGAGAAGTACGTTTAAAACATGCCTTACAAAATGTGAAAGAGGATTTCGATTATATAATTATTGACTGTCCACCATCTTTAGGGCTTTTAACAATCAATGCGTTAACAGCTTCAGATGCGCTTATTATTCCTGTACAATGTGAATATTATGCATTGGAAGGGTTAAGTCAATTACTATCAACAGTTCGCCTCGTTCAAAAGCATTTGAATCAACAGCTTTACATCGATGGCGTTTTATTAACAATGCTAGATGCACGCACAAACTTAGGCTTACAAGTTATTGAGGAAGTGAAAAAATATTTCCAAGATAAAGTATATAAAACAATAATCCCCCGTAATGTGCGATTAAGTGAGGCACCAAGTCATGGTCAACCAATCATCACTTATGATGCAAAATCTAGAGGTGCAGAAGTTTATTTAGAGATGGCGAGGGAAGTGATTAAAAATGGCTAAAGGTCTAGGAAAGGGTATTGGGGCATTATTTCCAGGAGAGTCTTTAGAACACAGTGGTCAAGTGGAAGAAATCCAATTAGATTTAATTGTTGCGAACCCATTTCAGCCACGTAAAATTTTTGATGAAGAAAGTTTACAAGAATTAGCTGATTCTATTAAAGAACATGGAATTTTGCAGCCAATTGCTGTACGTAAAAAAGCACGCAAGTTTGAAATTGTTGCGGGAGAGCGTCGTTACAGAGCTTGTCTATTAGCTGGCCTCGAGGTTATTCCTGTCATTATAAAAGAGCTATCAGATGCACAAATGATGGAGCTTGCTATTTTAGAAAACCTCCAACGTGAGGATTTAACTGTTATTGAAGAAGCAGAAGCCTATCAGAGTTTAATGGAAAACTTACATTTAACTCAGGAGGAGTTATCGAAGCGATTAGGAAAAAGTAGACCACATATTGCCAATCACGTTCGGCTACTGGCATTACCAGAAGATGTACGTAAATTGATGAATGATGGAACTTTATCGATGGGGCAGGGACGGGCATTACTCGGCTTAAAAAATAAAAGAAGAATATCAGAAGTGGCTAATAAGGTAATAAATCTAGGATTGAATGTACGTCAAGTTGAATTATTAGTGCAAAACTTAAATGAAGAAGTTTCACGTGAAACAATCCCTCCTAAGAAAAAAGATATCTTTGTAACTGCAAAGGAGTCTCAATTACGAGACTACTTTGGAACAAATGTTCAAATAAAGAAAACAAGCAATAAAGGGAAAATAGAAATTGAATTTTATTCTGAAGATGATTTAGAGCGAATATTGGAAATATTAAACATACAGGAAGAATAAAATAATATTTCTATAACTTAATCAGAGCGCCAAGCAAATAGGCGCTCTCTATTTTTTAGAGAGAAAGAAGGCTTAAGTGTGGTATTACTAGGGGCATTGATAAATGCTGTGTTAATTATAGTAGGAGCATTAGTAGGGCGCATTTTTAAAAATATCCCTGAATCTATGAAATCTACGGTTCTTTCTATTATTGGTTTAGCCGTCACATTATTAGGGATAAAAATGGGCTTTGAAAGTGATAATTTTATTATATTGGTAGTAAGTTTAGTGGTAGGTACAGTAGTAGGTGAGTGGTTAGATTTAGATAAACAAATGAATCGTCTTGGTAAATGGGTAGAGAGTTTATTTCGTACAAAAAGGGATGACCAAAATCAAATTAGCATAGCAGAGGGCTTTGTCACTGCCTCACTAATTTTTGTTGTAGGATCAATGGCTGTTATAGGTGCTCTTGATAGTGGTCTTCGTAATGATCATAATGTACTCATTACTAAAGGATTAATAGATGGATTTACATCCATTATTCTAGCATCGACATTAGGTATAGGTGTAATGCTATCCGCTATACCTGTCTTTGTTTATCAAGGATTAATTGCTCTTTTTGCAGGTGTTATAAGTTCCTTTATCCCTGATGCCGCACTACAAATGTTCATTACAGAAATGACGGCTGTTGGCGGGGTTATGATTATGGCAATAGGGTTAAACATTGCAGGTTTAGCTAAGATCAAAGCTGCTAACTTGCTGCCAGGTATCGTCATTGTTGGTATTATGGTGGCTATCTTTTACATTTTTTAGTGAATAACGATGAGCAGCTAGTAATAATGCTCTTGAAAGCTTTTCAGCCATTGCATAAGAAATATGAAGTCTGGTATTTTGTAAAACAAGCATTTCCATAAAGCCTCCAATATTGACGATTCCTTTCACGGAAATGTCTCCAATTGGGGGTAATTCTTTTTTTACAGCTTTTCCAGGAAAAATGGGTCCACTTTGAACTGAAATATGACCAACATTTTGCTCACTGCCGAGACAGGCATCAATCGCAATAATGAATGGTTTTGTAGTATGATTGTGTAGCTGTTGCATTGTAGAATCTAGGTTTAGAGCATGTAAAGGATCTTCTAAGGAACCTACAATTTCATAAGGAAAGCTAACAGATTTTTTTAAAAAGCTACCAGTTAATGGACCAAGTGTATCACCCGTACATCGGTCACTGCCAATACAACAAAAAATTAGTCTTTCATGATGAAACGGTATATGTTCTAAAAATAATGTACTTAATTGCCAAACAGCATTTTTACTCTCATGATGAAGGGAATAAGGTAGTAACAAATTTGGTATAGTATTCATAAAAAAACTCACTTTCTTTTTATTTTTAGAAGTGCTCAATTTTTATGCAGTATACGCAAATTTTTAGCAAGTTATTCAAGAGGTGGTAATGATGGAAAAGAATAAAAAGTTAATGGAGAAATACTGGGACAAGCTCACATCTGAGGATCTTTGGGAAAAGGTTATTGATGCATCTATAGAAATTTTGCTCATTCTATTAGTATCGTGGATCGCTGTAAAATTAGGTAAAAAATTTATTAAAAAAGTGTTTTTAATCCGTATGCGTTCACCATTGAGCCACTCAGACCGACGCCAACGAACAATTTCAAGATTATTACAAAGCGTGATTTCCTATGTCGTTTATTTCTCTGCAATCATTGGTATACTTTCTTCCTTAAATATAAAGGTAGCAGGTTTATTAGCGGGTGCAGGAATTGTTGGTTTAGCAATAGGTTTTGGAGCTCAAAGCTTAGTAAAGGATGTTATTACTGGATTCTTTATTATTTTTGAAGACCAGTTTGGTGTAGGCGATTATATAAAAATAAATGCTGCAGAAGGTACAGTTGTAGAAATTGGCTTACGTACAACAAAAATTAATGGTGCTACTGGTGAACAGTTCATCATTCCCAATGGTGCCATAGGCGAAGTCGTCAATTATTCTGTTAACAACTCCAAAATTTTTATAGATTTACAAATGGCCACGGATGCTGACTTTGAGAAAGCAGAAGGGATTATTAATAAGTATTTAGAGACATTGCCTAAGATGCATAAAGAATTAATTGCAGCTCCAGTATTTCTAGGTGTGCAAAATGTTAAAGGGACAGAAGTAACCATTCGTATAGTTGCTGAAACATTACCGCAGCAACAATATGGAGTAGCACGTACCATACGCCGCGATATTACGAAACTCTTTGAAGAAAATAATATACCAATGGTCTATCCAAAAATGATGTTCTATGGCAAAGATGAGGGGAGAAGTGTGTAAGATGGAGGCAAAAAAATTTGGTTTAAATGATATTGTTGAAATGAAAAAACAACATCCATGCGGTACCAACAAATGGAAAATTATTCGTATGGGGGCGGATGTACGTATCAAATGCGAAGGATGTCAGCATAGTGTCATGATTCCACGTCGTGAATTTGAGAAAAAAATGAAAAAGGTTTTATTTTCTGCGGAAGAGTCGTAACATCAGGCATATTAGACTTTTTCTGGGTGAATCAATATAATAGATAAGGTTATATGAGAGAAAATTTGAACTGAGTATAGAAAGGTTGTGTCCATCCATGGCATTAACAGCTGGAATCGTTGGTTTACCTAACGTTGGAAAATCAACATTATTTAACGCAATAACAAAAGCGGGCGCATTGGCTGCAAACTATCCATTCGCAACGATCGATCCAAACGTTGGTATAGTTGAAGTACCTGATGCACGTTTAGATAAATTAACAGAATTAGTGGTACCGAAAAAAACTGTGCCAACTGCATTTGAATTTACAGATATCGCTGGAATTGTTAAAGGTGCCTCCAAGGGTGAAGGATTAGGAAATAAGTTCCTAGCTCATATTCGTGAAGTAGACGCAATTTGTCAGGTAGTACGTTGTTTTGTAGACGAAAACATTACTCACGTTTCTGGTGCAGTAGATCCAATTGACGATATTGAAGTTATTAATCTAGAGCTTGCACTAGCTGACTTAGAATCTGTGGATAAACGTTTACAACGAGTTAGCAAAATGGCGAAACAAAAAGATAAAGAGGCTATGCTAGAGGAGCCAGTGCTTCTAAAAATTAAAGAGCAACTAGAAAACGGTAAACCAGCTAGAGCAGCTGAGTTATCAGATGATGAATTGAAGGTAATTAAAGGTCTTCATCTGCTAACAATTAAACCAATGCTTTATGTAGCAAACGTTTCAGAAGATGAAGTAGCAGATGCAGACAACAACGAGTATGTGAAAAAAGTACGTGAGTATGCATCCGCTGAAGGTGCACAGGTCATTACTATTTGTGCAAAAATTGAAGAAGAAATTTCTGAGTTAGATGATGAAGAAAAAGCTATGTTCTTAGAAGAATTAGGAATTAAAGAATCTGGTTTAGATCAACTAATTCGTACTTCTTATGACTTATTAGGTCTAGCTACTTACTTCACTGCAGGTGTACAGGAGGTACGTGCCTGGACGTTCCGTAAAGGAATGAAGGCACCTCAATGTGCAGGTATTATTCATACTGACTTTGAGCGCGGCTTTATTCGTGCAGAAACAGTGGCATATGATGATCTTCTTGAGGCAGGTTCTCAAGCAGCGGCTAAGGAAGCTGGTAAAGTACGTCTTGAAGGTAAAGAATATGAAGTACAAGATGGCGATATTATGTTATTCCGCTTTAATGTATAAAAAACTTACAAGGGCAATCTAAAATGGTTGCCCTTTTTCGATTGCATCGTTATCAGAATTTTTAATGTATGGAGGCGACTTATGAATGAATCCTGTGCAAATTAAGGAACGTGGTTTAGAGTTTGAGCAACTGGGGATGCTACCACAAGATGTCTTAGATTATATTTATGAACAACGATTATTCAAATTGTTCACGCCAAGAGAATTAGGTGGTATGGATTTAAATTTAGTAGAAGGTGTAAAGATATTTCAACAGATGTCTGCACTTGATGGCAATTTTGGATGGCTCATTACTATTGGTACAGGTGGAAACGCATTTATTCCAACATTCAGTAAGGAAATTTGTGAAAAAATCTATTCTCCTAAAGAAGCAGTTATAGCAGGTAGTGGATATCCAACAGGGATAGCTGTAAAAACAATTGGAGGCTATTATGTAACAGGGCAATGGAAGTATTGTAGTGGCTCTAATTATGCATCAACATTTACGATGAATTGTTTAATTGAAGAAGATGGTATCAAAACCGAAAAAATTATTAGCTGCTCAGTAAATCCACATGATGTAGAAATTTTGAATGATTGGTCTGCAATGGGTTTAAAGGCAACAGCTAGTCATACAATCCGTGTAAACAATGTTTGGGTACCACAGGAAGCTACTTTTCAATTAGGGGTCATCAGAAATGATTATAGCAATTCAGTACATAGCTTTCCATTTACCACTTTTGCAGAGGCTTCTTTTTTAGGCGTTTGTCTTGGGATGACAGAGAATTTTTTAGAAGAAGCTTTTGCTTTAATGAAGCAACGAAATCATGATGGAAGCAGAACTGAACGAATTGGAGCCTTCCAATTTTTATGGATGCAGCAGCATAAACGTTTCAAGCAATGCGAGGAACAGTTTTATGCAACATTATCTGTCTTTTGGCAACAGCATCAAAAAGGTGAACAATTAACGGAAGAGGAATTATCACAATTTACTCAATTGGCTAAGGATATAGCTACTGCATGCTTAGAGATAGCGAATAATTTAATACGCAGTCTCGGTATGGATGCCATTACAGAAACATCTACGATTAACCGTATTTGGAGAAACTTATATACAGCAGCCCAGCATGGATTTTTAACTCCTTAAAGTATAAATAGAATCTGTAGTTGTTCATTTCTAATCTACAGATTCTATTTAATTATGTAGTCTTACTTTAATGATGATCCTTTTCCTGCAATAGATAAACATACAGCTTTGGTAATTTAGGATCATCCTGTACGATAGCATTACGTGGATATTTGCGTAGCTCTTTATACATGGCAAAATCGCCTACAGCTCCAGCTATTAACACCGCCCCTATCAATATTAAAACAGTACTATTAAGATAAAACCCAACAATGGTTGGGAGTACTCCAGTCATCCAGAATGGCAGTAATAAAGCTTTTTTCATAGCATGGTTGGGGAGAGGTTGCTCAGTAGTTGCATAGGCAATACCTTGCTCTAAATTTACGCCATATTTCAAAGCTTTAAAGGGAACTTTGCCAAAAATCATAAAGCCAATTAAATGAAAAGCCTCGTGTAGGATAATAAAAATTATATACAGCACAACAAATAGTGCTGTGCCACCAATCATCTTCCAAAAAGAAAAATGGAAATCTTTAAAGCAAATATATTGGATGGCAATAAATAATATGACAAGACCACTTGTCATCACAAGATTGTCAATCATTAACTTCTTTAAATCTAATTCGATAACGATAGGCTCCTTATCGTTGGTTAACATGAAGGCACTCCTTTCATAGATAATGAAATATACTGCCATTATATAACGAATTATTAGTTTGTGACTTGAAAGACATGTACCTATATGTTACAATTCATTGATGTGAGTAATAATTAATTACTTGCTCCTTGCTCCCTTAATTAGGAGAGCCTAAGTCCATAAGGAGGTGTAAACAGATGAGAAAATACGAATTAATGTACATCGTACGTCCGAACATTGAAGACGAAGCGAAGAAAGCTTTAGTTGAACGTTTCAACGAAATGTTAACTTCTAACGGTGCAGAAGTCATCGAATCAAAAGAGTGGGGCAAACGCCGCTTAGCTTATGAAATTCAAGACTTCCGCGAAGGTTACTACCAAATCGTAAAAGTAAACGCTACTTCAGATGCAATCAACGAGTATACACGTCTTGCTAACATCAGCGAAGACATCATTCGCCACATTGCAGTTCGCGAAGAAGCTTAATAATTAATTTTTTACAAAACGCTGAAAAGGAGGTTGTATTCTGATGATTAACCGTGTCGTATTAGTTGGAAGACTAACAAAAGATCCTGAGCTACGTTATACACCGAATGGAGTTGCGTCTACAAGATTTACAGTAGCTGTAAACCGTGCATTCTCAAATCAACAAGGTGAACGCGAAGCTGATTTCATTAGCTGTGTTGCTTGGCGTAAACAGGCTGAAAACCTAGCGAACTTCATGCGAAAAGGAAGTTTAATTGGGGTAGAAGGTCGTATCCAGACAGGCAGTTATGAAGGACAAGATGGTAAGCGCGTATACACAACAGATGTCGTGGCGGATAGCGTACAGTTTTTAGAACCCCGTAATGGTAGCGGTGCTCCTGCTCCTCAATATGGTGGACAAACTTACGGTAATAACCAACCGTCATATGGCGGTGGTCAACCACAACAACAGTTTGGTGGCGCTATGCCAGGGCAGGGTTCCTATGGCGGCGATTCGTATCAGCAAAATCAACCACCTATGAATCAGCCGAATTATACACGTGTAGATGAGGATCCATTTGCGAATAGCAAAGGGCCAATAGAAGTATCTGAGGATGATCTTCCATTCTAATGCTTCTAAATGATAAAAAAAGATAAGGAGGAGACACACTATGGCACCACGTCGCGGAGGCCGCAAACGCCGTAAAGTTTGCTACTTCACTGCTAATAACATTACGCATATCGACTATAAAGATGTAGATTTATTAAAAAAATTCATCTCTGAGCGCGGTAAAATTTTACCACGTCGCGTAACTGGCACTAGCGCTAAGTACCAACGTAAATTAACTTCAGCTATCAAAGTATCTCGTATCATGGGATTACTTCCATTCGTAGCAGAAGATAAATAAAATTTATTTATTAATAAAAGCACAACAAGGTTTTCATAACCTTTGTGGTGCTTTTTTTTATTTATACTGTTTTCTCAAATATTGTTGCTATAAAGGAAAGTTAGGATTATTCAACAATCGTGCACGATTGTTGAAGATCGTTATTGAACTTAAAGCACCAGGTTAGTTCAATAAGAAAAAAAGAGCTGCATACGCAACTCAATGATTTTCATCTAATCATTAACATATATTTACCCCCTAGAATATATGTTAATGGTATAAAAATTGGATAAATCTTTACAAAACGGAAAAGCTTACAAATGGCACTTGGAGAGGACATTACAGGGGAACAGTTTCTGCTTGGGTTGAATAAATTATCAAATGTAAAATTATTTCAAGCTCACCTATTCGGTGGGCTTGTTTTATTTAAGGAACGATAGATATGGCAAAGGATCAACGATAGGTACCTAAAATGACATTCTTAATTACACAATATAATAAGATTAGATTCGGATAGAAGACTATTGGAAAATATTTTTCCAATTTTTATGCATCGAGCAGTTTTTAGGTAAGATTATTTTCTAAAATTATTTTATATAAAATGTCACCAAATGGTAATTTCATGTGTGTTATAAGTGAAAGGAGTTGATGGATGTTGCAACAATTAGTTTGGTCGAACGAACTAGATATAGAACGAATTGTTGATAAATATGGAAATATGCTTTTTAGAATGTGTCTTGTTATTCTATGCAATGAGAATGACGCAGAGGATGTCGTACAAGACACTTTTATTACCTATCTAACTAAATCTACACCATTTAACGATTCAGAACATGAGAAAGCATGGTTGATTACTATTGCTACAAATCGTTGCAAGAATATGAGAAGGTACAATATTATTCGTAAACATATGGATATCAATGATTTGCAACTATATTGTAAGGATGATGAAAACTATGGTTTAATCGAACATCTTATGAGATTGCCAAATAAACATAAGATTGTATTGTTACTTTATTATGTAGAGGGCTATAAAGTAGATGAAATAGCAAAAATACTTGCCATTACTACTTCAGCAGTTAAAAAGCGATTACAACGTGGAAGAGAGCTTATGATATCGAAAGGAGAATGAAATATGAACTTTGATAAGATTAAAGAAGCTGTTAATTCTATTGAAATGTCAAAAACTATGAAAAATCGTGTGAAAAAGAATTGCAATATTATAGAAAAGAAAAATTTTAAAGGGCGGATTTCTGTAGCTTGTGCATTTGGATTCCTATTGTTAATTATGATAGGTATTCCATTTTTAGATAATAACGAAAACTTTCGAGTCGCAAATTTTACAATCACAGCTTATGCATTGAGTGATAATGCGAATCAGCCTAATACCAAACTTTCATCAGATAAAGCTACTTTTGAATTATCAACTGAAGCTAGAGGTAGTACAACTGATATAACTGGAGATGTAGGTAATTTAATCTTTACAAAGCTTATGCTAAATATAAGTGGCGAACATATCGACTCAATCACTTATACCATTAGCAAAGGCAAGTTTATAGAGGATGTTACACTTACAGCTAAAGAATATACAGACAAAGACTGGTTATTATCAGAAAAGATATTTATGATTGGAAGTTCGCCTGGTTCAGATATATACAATGGTACAAAGGAAATTGGAAATACCTATACGGTTAAGTATAATGAACAGGATAAATATAAATATTCACTTGCAATTCCTCATGATGGCAATTTGGTAATAGATGACGACATAATAATCAAAGTAATTGTAAAATATACAGATGGAAGCTCTGAACAACAAGATATTGTTGTAACTCAAGAATCAAATTCTATTTCATTAAAGCTTAATTAAAATAATCGAGATGATAATACTACTGTACAAAGAACCAAGTTAACTAGAGAAAAGAAAAACTAGTAGAAAAATCTATAGGATAGATTAGAAACCAAACATTGACGAGGATACTTATTACTCTTGGTAGTATTGTTGGGTACGGAATTTATGTTGAATTTAGTTAAATTAGTTAGTATCATGGGATTACTTCCATTCGTAGCAGAAGATAAATAAGATTGATGACATTAAGGTAACTGATCTTACATCAATTTTAACTACCAGCATATTACGATATTCGTATCGGGTATGCTGATTTTTTGTTATGGTTAAAAAGAAAATTATCAGCTACTTAGGTAAAAGTTCGAATTAAAATTGAAAAAATAATGACAATGTACATAGTGATCTAAGTGATTTTTGTTCAATACTATGAAAAAATGGTACAATAAAGGGTAGTAAGTTTGACTGAAAAAAAGGAAGGTTTTCAATGCCGAATAATCAAACAAAAGCGCTTGTACAAGGCTCAATGATGGTTGCACTTTTTACAATCTTAATGTTAATTTCTGCATATGTACCATTCATCTTTATAGTAGCTTTATTATTCGCTCCACTACCGATTGCTTGGTATAGCGCAAATTACAAGCGTTCCACATCCATACTCGTAGCAATAGTAGGCTGTATCCTAACCACTATAACGAGTGGAATATCCATGCTGCCATTTGCCTTTATTTTAGGGTTAGTAGGTGTCGTTATGGGTAACGCCATTTATTTGAAGAAGAGTAAGCTTTATTTATTTATGTCAACGGGGATTGCTAATCTCCTTTCAATGGCAATTGTTTATGTTGCTTATGTAAAGCTTTCAGGGATTGACTTCATCAGCATGAGTTTAGAGATGGCACGTAAAAATTATGAGCAATCTAATGAATTTGCGAAGAATGTCACAGGCCAAGTAGCCATTAATCCAGAGCAGCTTGAGGCAATGTTTAAAACAATTGAACTGACTATGCCTGCAACGATAACAATCTCAGCATTTTTTGCTGCATTTATTATCATTACAGTCAATTTACCAGCTCTAAAACGACTAGGGGTAGATGTTCCAAAATTTGCTCCATTCCAAAATATGAGATTACCACGCTCTATTTTATGGTATTACATGATTGTTTTATGTATTAATTTATTCATGCGTCCTGAGGCTGGCTCTACACTAGATATTATTGTATTAAATGTTTCTTATATTTTATGGTTGTTACTGATTTTACAAGGAATATCTTTTATCCATTATTTTATCTCTAAAAAGGGGATGCCAAATGGAGTTAAATGGGTAGCCACTTTATTAGCAATTCCATTATCATCCTTTATGATCTTACTCGGTATTGTTGATTTAGGTTTTGACGTACGTTCACTTGTAAAGGGGAAGACTAAAGAATAAGGGGCTGATTGTAATGGGGACATTTAGAAAACGACCAATTCGCTATCCGCTTTTTGTTCTTTCCATATTTGGAACTGTGACGTTCGTGCTTCTATGTATTTGGAATATCGGGATAGGCATCGGTTATGGTGTAGGTTTTGTTTTACTGATGGCCTACACATGGAAAGTAGAGAAGATAGCTTTTGAGGAAACAGAAAAGCACATTGAATCTATCTCCTTCCGTATGAAAAAAGTAGGGGAAGAGGCACTGCTTGAAATGCCAATTGGGATACTGCTGGTTAATGAGCAGTATGAAATCGAATGGTCTAATCCATATATGCAAGGCATTTTAAATATGGAATCATTAGTTGGAGAAGGTATTGTAAATATATCGGATGACATCTATGTATTAATGAAGACCGAGGAGACTAATGAGGCGACGATTACACTACGTGATCGGAAATATCGTGTTTATTATAAAAAAGAGGAACGACTACTGTATTTCTTTGATATAACTGAACAGATTGCCATTGAAAAGCAATACTATGCAGACCGTACAGTAATCGCTATATTGTTTGTCGATAATTACGATGAAATTACGCAAGCCATGGACGATCAACCACGTAGTTTAACCAACACAATGGTTACTTCAATTGTCAATGAATGGGCTGCAGAGCATGGTGTGTTTGTCAAACGAATATCATCTGATCGCTTCTTAGCAGTATTAAATGAATCCATTTTAACGGAGCTAGAAAAGAAAAAATTTGCTATATTAGATACCATTCGAGAAAAAACAGCTCAAAAGAATTTATCATTAACATTAAGTATTGGGGTAGGAGCTGGTTCATCCTCATTAGTGGAGCTTGGTGAGTTGGCACAATCAAGTCTTGATCTTGTATTAGGACGTGGTGGAGACCAAGTGGCGATAAAGCAACCTACTGGAAAACTTAAATTCTATGGTGGAAAAACAAATCCAGTCGAAAAACGTACACGTGTTAGAGCGCGCGTTATTTCACATGCATTACGCGATTTAATTCAAGACAGTGACCAAGTGTTTGTTATGGGACATAAAAATCCTGACATGGACTCCATTGGTGCTTCTGTAGGTGTACGGAAAATGGCACAAATGAATGATGTAAAGGGCTATGTCATTATCAATTTTGATGAATTAAATGGTAGCGTTACACGATTAATGAATGAAATAGAGAGTAAATCAGATTTCTATGAAAATTTCCTTACACCAGAGGAAGCCGCTGGTAAAATGACTGAGAAATCGTTGCTCGTTATTGTTGATACACATAAGCCGAATTTAGTAATTGATGCACACCTATTGAAATTAGCTGAAAAGGTGGTTGTAATCGACCATCATCGTCGAAGTGAGGACTTTATCGAAAATCCTACACTCGTTTATATGGAGCCATATGCGTCGTCCACAGCAGAGCTAGTGACAGAGTTACTAGAATATCAGCCGAAGCGTGCAAAAATTAATATGCTAGAAGCTACTGCATTACTAGCGGGTATTATCGTTGATACCAAAAGCTTTACACTTCGAACAGGAGCACGTACATTTGAAGCAGCTTCTTACTTACGAACAAATGGTGCCGATACAGTATTGGTCCAACGTCTCTTGAAGGAGGACGTGGACACATATATAGAGCGCTCCAAAATTGTGCAAACAGTTAAGTTCGTAAAACCAGGAGTAGCTGTTGCTGTAGGTGAGGAATCAAAAGTGTATGACTCTGTCTTAATTGCGCAAACAGCAGATATTTTACTAACGATGAAGGATGTTAGTGCATCCTTTGTCATTGCACATCGGGCAGATGGCAAAATTGGTATAAGTGCACGCTCACTTGGCGAGGTCAATGTACAGCTAATTATGGAGAGGCTTGGCGGTGGTGGACATTTAACGAATGCTGCCTGCCAAATAGATGCTAAATCCATCGATGGTGTGAAAAAACATTTAGAAGAGGCCATAAATGAGGTCTTTGAAGGGAGTTCTGACTAATGAAAGTAGTATTTTTAAAAGACGTTAAAGGAAAAGGAAAAAAAGGTGAAATTAAAAACGTAGCTGATGGCTATGCACAAAATTTCCTAATCAAGAATGGCTATGCAGCGGAAGCAAATGCGCAAGCTTTAAGCCAAATAGAGGGGCAAAAGAAATTAGAGGCCAAAAATGCTGCTGCCGAATTAGCTGAAGCACAAGCATTAAAGGAAAAAGTAGAAGCACTAACAGTTGAGCTAAAAGCAAAATCAGGTGATGGTGGCCGCTTATTTGGCTCAGTATCTACAAAGCAAATTGCTGATGCATTACAAAAAGTGCACGGCATTAAAATTGACAAACGTAAAATGACTTTACCTGATGGGATTCGTTCACTTGGCTTTACAAATGTTCCTGTAAAACTACATCATGAAGTATCAGCAACGTTAAAAGTACATGTAACGGAAGAATAAGGAGCGACAATCCATGAGTGAACCGATGATGGACCGCGTTCCACCGCATAACCGGGAGGCGGAGCAATCGGTTATCGGTGCTATCTTCCTTGAGCCACAGGCATTAATAACAGCATCAGAAATTTTATTGGCAGATGATTTTTATTTAAATGCCCATAAGAAAATTTTCGAAACGATGTTGCGCTTGAGTGATCAAGGAAAAGCGATAGATGTTGTAACAGTTACAGAAGAATTATCAGCTAAAAAAGAGATTGAGGACGTTGGCGGGCTTTCTTATTTACTAGAGCTCGCCAATGCTGTCCCTACAGCTGCCAATGTCGCTCATTATGCCAAAATCGTTGAGGAAAAGGCCCTCTTACGTCGATTGATTCGAGTGGCAACGAAAATTGTCGAGGACGGCTATACGCGTGAAGACGAAGTAGAGGCATTATTAGGCGAGGCAGAGAAGAAAATGATGGAGGTTGCCAATCGAAAGAATGCAGGTGACTTTAAGCATGTTAAAGATGTGCTAGTGGAAACTTTCGATAATATTGAGCAACTGCAATCACAAAAGGGAGAAGTAACGGGTATCCCAACTGGCTTCCGTGATTTAGATAACATTACTGCAGGCTTTCAACGCAACGATTTAATCATTGTTGCTGCTCGTCCATCTGTAGGGAAAACAGCCTTTGCATTGAATGTCGCGCAAAGTGTTGCTGTACAAGCTCGTGAAAATGTTGCAATCTTTTCTTTAGAGATGGGTGCAGAGCAACTGGTCATGCGTATGCTTTGTGCAGAAGGAAATATAGATGCACAAGTTTTACGTACAGGTGCTTTAACTACAGAAGATTGGGGTAAACTAACTATGGCAATGGGTAGTTTATCGAATTCAGGGATTTTTATTGATGATACTCCAGGTGTACGTATCAATGAAATCCGTGCAAAATGTCGTCGTTTAGCTCAGGAGAATGGACTAGGAATGATCTTAATTGATTATTTACAGTTGATTCAGGGGAGCGGCAAGCCAGGAGAAAACCGTCAGCAAGAGGTATCAGAGATTTCTCGTTCCTTAAAGGGATTAGCCCGTGAATTAAAGGTACCTGTTATTGCGTTATCACAGTTGTCTCGTGGTGTTGAGCAACGACAGGATAAACGGCCAATGATGAGTGACTTACGTGAATCGGGAAGTATTGAGCAAGATGCTGATATTGTTGCGTTTTTATACCGTGATGATTATTACGATAAAGAATCTGAGAATAAAAATATGATCGAAATTATCATTGCGAAACAACGTAATGGTCCAACAGGAACCGTTACATTGGCCTTTAAAAAAGAATTCAATAAATTCATTAATGTGGATTGGTCACAAATGCCACCGCCACCGCCACGTGATTAGTCAAGTTACTCGTCATTCAGATAAGTTGCCTATTAGTAATGAAATATTACCCTTAGAATAAATTAATCTGAATGTTCGATAATATTCATACCATTCTGTTATTAAACACGAACGTTGAATCAGATTTTTTGATTTTATGTTCGTGTTTTTTCGCTATTTTTTATTGACGAGTTGTTTCTATCATTGTTACAATAATTGAGGCTTGAAAATTGAGATACAAAGGTATCTAACGGAGGTGCTGATTATGACATCAGTAGTAGTTGTAGGAACACAGTGGGGAGACGAAGGAAAAGGTAAAATTACAGATTTCCTTTCGCACAAAGCCGATGCCATCGCTCGTTTTGCCGGTGGAGATAATGCAGGACATACCATTAAAATTGATGGTGAAACTTATAAATTACATTTAATTCCATCAGGGATCTTCTATAAAGATAAAACTTCAGTAATTGGTAATGGATTAGTTGTGAATCCAAAATCATTAGTAACAGAGCTTAAAGGTTTACAAGAGCGTGGTATTAATACAGATAATCTACGTATTTCTAATCGTGCACATGTGATTTTGCCTTATCATATTAAACAAGATATTGCGGATGAAGAAAGTCGTGGAGACAATAAAATCGGCACAACTTGTAAAGGTATTGGACCTTGTTATCAAGATAAAGTAGCACGTATTGGGATCCGTATGGCTGACTTACTTGATAAGGAAATCTTTGAGGAAAAACTACGTCATAATTTAGCCATTAAAAATAAGTTATTTGAGAAATTCTATGAAGTTGAAGGCGTAACATTCGAAGAAATTTTCGAGGAATACTATGGTTACGGACAAGAAATTGCTAAGTATGTTACGGACACGTCTAAAATTTTGAACGATGTCCTTGATGAGGGCGGTAAAGTGCTATTCGAAGGTGCACAAGGAATTTTACTTGATGTCGATCAAGGTACGTATCCATATGTAACATCTTCAAATCCTGTTGCTGGGGGAGTAGCGATTGGTGCAGGTGTTGGGCCATCACGCGTAACAAGCGTTATTGGTGTATCTAAGGCCTATACATCTCGAGTAGGAGATGGACCATTCCCAACGGAGTTGTTCGATGAAGTAGGTCAACAAATTCGTGAGGTTGGTCGCGAATATGGTACAACAACAGGTCGTCCACGTCGTGTAGGCTGGTTCGACACAGTCGTTGTTCGTCACTCACGCCGTGTAAGTGGCATTACTCATCTTGCTCTTAACTCTATCGATGTTTTATCGGGCTTAGAAACAGTAAAAATTTGTACAGCCTATAACTATAAAGGTGAAACAATCACAGAGTATCCAGCAAATCTTCATATTATTGAACAATGTGAGCCGATTTATGAAGAGCTTCCAGGCTGGTCAGAGGATGTAACAAGCTGCAGAACTTTAGAAGAGCTACCTGAAAATGCACGCCGCTATGTGGAGCGTATCAGCGAACTAACGGGCATTCAAATTGCTACTTTCTCTGTTGGACCTGCACGTGAGCAAACAAACGTGTTAGTGGACGTTTGGGAAGCATAATGAAATAAAATGAAAAGGGCGTGCCAAATGCGGCATGCCCTTTTTTAGTGAATATCTTTCTTCTTAAAGCGACCACCTTTTACCTCGGCGATATTACCGATGGCTAGAAAAGCATTGTCATCTATTTCAGCGACGATTGTTTTCAATTTAGATTCTTCTAAACGAGTAATAACGGTAAATATGACTTTCTTGTCATTCCCCGTATAAGCTCCCTCTCCGTGAAGGAAAGTAACGCCACGACCAAGTCGATCCATAATCGTTTGTCCAATTTCATCAATGTCATCACTTATGATATAAACCGATTTAGATTCTTCTAATCCTTGAATAACAATATCAATCATTTTATAGGCAATATAGTATGCAATGATGGAGTACATGGCTTGCTCCCAATTAAAAATAAATCCTGCCACCGTAAAAATAATGATATTGAAGAACATGATGATTTCTCCAACTGAAAAAGGTGTTTTGCTATTAGCTAAAATAGCTAATATTTCAGTTCCATCCAAAGAACCTCCATAACGAATGACAATTCCGACACCAACTCCTAAAATCATTCCTCCAAAAACTGTTGCCAATAATGTGTCTTCCGTAAATGGATGGATATTATGTAAGGCAAGTGTTGAAAATGAAAGTACGGTAATACCTAGACCTGTGGACAATGCAAAGGTTTTACCAATTTGTTTATAGCCTAAAAAAATAAAAGGTAAGTTTAAAATGAAGATGAAAATACCAAGGGGTAATTTTAATAAATGAGATGTGATAATGGAAACACCCACGATACCACCATCCATAATGTGGTTGGGTACTAAAAACAGTTCCAAGCCCAATGCCATTATAATCGCGCCTAGCGAAACCATAATAATTCTTGCAAAAACTTTACGCATGCTATTTTTCTGAGGTCTCAACACTTTTGTTGTGATCTCAGAGGTTTGTGAATCACTCAATTTAATCGCTCCAATCAAATAGTGTACCTTCTATATATATTTTATCGGAATATTAAAAAAGTAAAAAGTATTAAGTCAAAATTCACTTGAAAAAATTTGAGAATAGTATACAGATGATAGTTAAATTAATTTTGAGAACCAATATATGAATAAAATTACAGTATTTATAAACTATATAAAATATATTCTATGTAACAATAAGTAGATAAATAATACATTTACATTACAAAAGAGTGAAATCGTTCAAACGTCATTTTCTTTATGGTACATTATAGGGGTGCAAAAAATCCTTGTGGGTAAATCATCCTACAGTAGGGTAAAGTTGGAAGGGGCTTTATTGATGAATTCGTTTTGGAAGAGAAAAGAAGAAAACAATAGATTCACCTACAATTTTTCTTCTTTTAAAAAGGCTTCAATCGTTGTAGTTTTAATGACAAGCCTAACAATTAACATGGGATTTGCTAAGGAATATAACAAAGAAAACTTAAATAAAATTTACCACGTCTATGTGGGGAATGAATATATTGGTGCAGTATCTGATGAGAAAGCAATTCAAGAAATAATTGCATCAAAAGAGAAAATGGCAAGTCAGCAATTCAAAGGTTTATCCATTGATGCTAGCTCAGCTGTTAAAATAATCCCAGAACAAGTATTTACAAATGAAACAAAAGATGCAGAAACATTATCAAAACTTAAGCAATCTTTAGTGGCCAAATCAGATGCCTTTACATTATTAGTAAATCATAAACCAGTAGTATCACTAAAGAATACGGAAGCTTATGAGAAAACTGTTCAAATGTTAAAGCTACAATATGTTTCTCAGCAAGAATTAGATAACTTATCAAAACGCCAAGCTAGCAATAATCTACCAGAATTAAAAGATGGTGAGGCTAGACTTCTAAATGTTTCCTTTAAACAAGGCGTTTCAGGGTTATCACAAAAAGTGACACCAACTGATATATTATCACCTGAGCAAGCCGTGAAGTTTTTAATGACAGGCTATCTTGAGCAAGAAACATATAAAATTGAATCAGGAGACGTGTTAGGGTCAGTTGCTAAAAAACATAATTTAACAACAAGTGAACTACTAGCTCTAAATCCTGGTATTACTGTAGATACAGTTTTACAAATTGGACAAGAAATAAATGTTACTGTGGCAAAGCCATTTGTAACACTTGAAGTAAAAAAGGAAAAGAAAGTTGCGGAAGTCATTCCGTTTAAAAAAGTAATTGAAGAAGATCCTACAATGTATAAAGGTGAAAAGGTCATCAAGCAAGAAGGTGTTAATGGAAAAAAAGAAACAACTTATGCATTAACATCTGAAAATGGTACACAGACATCAAAAGTTGCCTTAGAGGAAAAAATACTTCAACAACCAGTAGATGAAATTGAAGTAGTTGGTACAAAGGTTATTTCTTCACGTGGAACTGGAGAATTTGCATGGCCAGCAGTCGGGGGTTATATTTCAAGTGGTATGGGTGAACGTTGGGGAGCCTTCCATCGTGGTATCGATATCGCTCGACCAAGTAACTATAATATTTTAGCTGCTGATAATGGTGTAGTTGTTGCTGCTGGCACTTCTGGCACCTATGGTAATCGTATTGTTATTAATCACAATAATGGTTTTACAACACTTTATGGACATTTATCTTCAATTAATGTTGAAGTCGGACAAGTAGTGGAAAAAGGTTCTGTGATTGGTATTATGGGTTCCACTGGAAATTCGACAGGTACACATTTGCACTTTGAAGTTGAAAAGAACGGTTCATTAGAAAATCCGTTATCTTATGTAGGCCGATAAAACATGTTGAATAGAAGGCAGTCCGAATAATGGACTGTCTTTTTCTATTATTTCCCGAGAAATAATTGTTGAATTACATCGCTTTTTGTCACAGTATTAGAGGGATTGAATATCGATTAATGCATAGAATCCGAAAGCATGATAGAGTTAAGAGTAGTGAATTTACAAATACACATTGTTTAAGAATAGATAAGAAGCGAAAGGGAGAGTATGTATGAATAAAACAATTTTAGTTGTTGATGATGAGAAACCAATCGCAGATATTTTGCAATTTAATTTAATAAAAGAAGGCTATAAAGTTATTTGTGCTTATGATGGTGATGAGGCATTAAAGAAAGTAGAGGAAGAGCAACCAGATTTAATGCTTTTAGATATTATGCTGCCAAAGCGTGATGGAATGGAAGTTTGTAGAGAAGTACGTAAAAAATACGATTTTCCGATTATTATGCTAACAGCTAAAGGCTCTGAGATTGATAAAGTATTAGGATTAGAGATGGGTGCAGATGATTATGTTACAAAGCCATTTAGTACAAGAGAGCTGATTGCACGTGTAAAGGCCAATATGCGCCGTTTACAAGTAGTCGCTCCAACAGCAGAAGAGGCTGAGGAAGAGTCGAATGAGATTGTCGTAGGTTCACTTGTTATTCAACCAGATGCTTATTTAGTAATGAAGCGTGATGAAGCAATTGAATTGACACATCGAGAATTTGAGTTACTTCATTATTTAGGGAAACATATTGGACAAGTAATGACACGGGAGCATCTCCTACAAACAGTATGGGGCTATGATTACTTTGGTGATGTACGAACTGTTGATGTAACAATTCGCCGTTTACGTGAAAAAATTGAGGATAATCCTAGTCATCCCGCTTGGATTGTCACACGACGTGGTGTAGGTTATTATTTACGAAATCCTGAACAGGAGTAATAGGAATGCAGAAAGTGAGCTTCTTTAAATCCATTCATGTCAAACTAGTGCTGATTTATATTTTATTAATATTGCTTGCTTTACAAATTATCGGTATCTATTTCGCTCGTGAATTAGAAAGAAATTTGAAGAGCAACTTCCAAGATTCCATTTTTCAGCGAGTTGACTTGATGCAATATAGTCTTCGTGAGGAAATTTTAAAGGAACGCGATGAAAGCATGCCTAAACTAGAGGAGAGCCTAAAGTCAATTGTTATGGAGTTTTCTACTGGTTTAAGGGATGTTTCAAATGGTGATATTTTAGAAATTCGTGTCATTGACAATAGACAAAGAATACTTGCAACATCTGAGCTTGAAAACCAAAATTTAATAGGTCAGCGCTCTAATACTGACCTTGTACGTCGAGCGATATCTGCCGAAACATTGTTTGATATTATTAAGCTGGACAATAAGACGAGAAATCGTGTGTGGGTATTAGCGAATCCCATTCGTGCGGGTGCAGGACCAGACGATGAAATCATTGGTGTACTCTATATTGAAGCCAATATTGAATCAGTTTTTGAACAAATGAATGATATTAATCAGATTTTCCTTGGTGGTACGGCAATGTCCTTGGTCATTACCATCTTCTTAGGTATTCTTGTGGCAAGAACGATTACACAGCCTATTGCTGATATGCGAAAGCAGGCTCAGGCAATGGCGAAGGGGAACTACTCTCGAAAGGTACGTGTATATGGTACAGATGAAATCGGCCAGCTAGCCATCACCTTTAATCATCTAACCAATCGTTTGCAGGAAGCACAATCGACCACAGAAGCTGAACGTCGAAAGCTCGATTCAGTTCTAAGTAATATGACAGATGGTGTAATTGCAACAGATCGTAAGGGACGTATTATTCTCATTAATGACCCTGCATTGGAATTACTGCATATTTCAAGAGATATTACATTAGGGCGTCCTATCGCCTCTGTATTGGGGATTGATCAGGAATATAGTTTTGAAGACTTAATTCATATGAATGATGCCGTGAATTTAAACTTCAGTACAGCGGATGCTCCCTATATACTTCGTGCTAATTTCTCTGTTATTCAAAAAGAAACAGGCTTTATTAATGGTCTGATTACTGTTTTGCACGATATAACAGAGCAAGAAAAGATTGAAATGGATCGTCGGGAATTCGTATCGAATGTATCACATGAGTTAAGAACGCCATTAACAACAATGCGCAGTTATTTAGAGGCACTTGCAGATGGTGCATGGAAAGATGAAAATATTGCTCCTACGTTTTTAAATGTGACACAAACCGAAACAGAGCGTATGATTCGTCTAGTAAATGATTTACTGCAGTTATCAAGAATGGATAGTTCAGATTACGAGTTGAATAAAGATATTGTCTTATTTAATTCATTCTTTAACCGCATTATAGACAGATTTGAAATGTCTAAGTCTGACAAGGTACATTTTGAACGATTATTCCCTGAAACCTCCTTTTATGTAGAAATTGATACGGATAAAATCACACAGGTTATTGATAATATCATTTCCAATGCTATTAAATATTCTCCAGATGGTGGCAATATTCGCTTTGGCTTTACGGGACAGGATGACATGTTGAAAGTCATGATTTCAGATGATGGCATGGGTATTCCTAAAGAAAATGTTGGCCGTATTTTTGATCGCTTCTATCGTGTGGATCGTGCCCGTGCTCGTTCTATGGGAGGAACAGGCTTGGGATTAGCTATTGCGCGGGAAATGATTGAAGCACACGGCGGTAAGATTTGGGCTGAAAGTGAAGAAGGACAGGGTACAACAATTTTCTTCACATTACCATATGATGCAGATGAATTTGGTGAGGCAGGTGAGTGGGAATGAAATATATAGAGCCAGTTAAATCTGTTGTATTATTTCTACTTGTTATGCTGAGTGTGATTTTAACTTTTTTAATTTGGACCTATACACCTGATTATAAATATATTGAAAAAACAGAGGGCGAGGAAATTTTAATTAAGCCGCAAAAGGATATGGAGGATATTATTCGACCATACAAGGCTATTTTCCGATCTGAAGAAGAGTTTACAGGCACAGTTTCTAATGCAGCTATGAAAGACATGATGAAAGTATTTAAAGGCTGGAATGTTTTAGATTTGGTGTCTGTAAACAATAATCTTTCTGCAAACTATGTGAATCAAATTATTGGCGCAGATCATCGAATGACAATATTTTTTACAGGAGAGATTCCTTTTTCAGCTTTTAACACAACCTTTCAGTTCACTGATAAGGAATTACCAGAAACAACGTTCAATCGTATGATTATAGATTGGAGTAATTACAATAGTAAAGAATTGATGTTGTATTACATTAGTGGTAATAACCAATCATTATTCCGCTCACATGTCAGTGTGCCAAACATGAATCAATTTATACAGGAAGTCATAGAGCCTGCCAAAAAATATGAGGTTTTTAAAGAAGTAGAAAGAGAAGGCTATACATCTCTTTATTTGGCGAACAGTAATATTGAATCTGTAAAATATACGTATTTTATTGAGGATATTACGCCAGAACTATTTAAAAATGTATTATTCCCAGATCCAAATATTGTGCAGCGGAATGTGGAAAGTGCATCCTCTGAAAAATATACAGATGGTATGTCGTTAATGACCTTAGAAACAAATCTTAAATCATTAAACTATGTTTATCCTGCTGCAGAAAGTAGTATTAGAGTCGAGCCATCCAAGCTTTTAAAGGATAGCTTTGAATTTATTAATGAGCATGGAGGATTTACGGCAGATTTCCGCTATGCTGCATCCAATACCAATAAAAATCAAATAGACTATCAAATGTATTTGCAAGGTTTCCCTGTCTATAGCAATCATGTTATTACACGAATGACAACGATTTGGGGAGATAGTCGAATTTTCCATTATAAGCGTCCATACTTCTCATTGGATATGGATATATCATTGGAGAAAGAAATCAAAGAATTAGCATCAGGTGCGGAGATCGCAGAGAGATTAAAAAGCGCTAACAGTATTCCTCTGTCTGATATCGACGAAATCGTCTTAGGCTATTATTTAACACAAAATCAAGAACAGAATATATTTATATTTGAACCTTGTTGGTTTGTTATTCGTAATGGTACATGGACTAAACTGACTCCTGAAGTATTAGGAGGTGTTAAAAATGGATTGGAATAGAACAAAATCTATTTTTATATTCGTTTTTTTAATACTGAACATCTTCTTGTATTCACTTTATGTCAATCGCTATAATGAAGCGAAAGATATTGAGGTACCAGGTGAAAGAACAATAGAAGCCCGTTTAAAGGATGATAATATTACGTATGGTACATTACCAAATAATATTGAATCTGCTTCGTATATGACAGCTCAAGTGCATAAATTCACACCAGACGAATTTAGTAATAGTAACCAGCAAGTTAAATTTAAGGATGATAATAATACAAAGGCTCGTGTTATTTTTATGAGGCCTGTTAAATTACGTAATGTAAGTGATGATGCAAGCTTTACAGATTTTGCCCTGGCAAACATCATTGAAGGTGCATCTTATGCTTTATGGAAAGTAGACCGCGAAGAACGAGTCGCGATTTTTTTCCAAAAGACAAACAATCGAATGTTCTATTATAGTGGTTCATTAAAAATAAAATGGAATGCTAATAACGAAGTAACAATGTATGAACAAACAATGATTGATAATATTGAAGAAATGGAACAGCAGGAAACAGTTATTCCACCACTTCAAATAATTCAAACTTTGTATGCAAAGGGACCGCTCAAGCCAGATTCTCGCATTACACAAATGAAACTAGGTTACTCAACGCTTGTTAAATTGACACGAACTCAGGTATTGGTGCCAACATGGGAAGTTCAAGTGAAATTATCTGATGGAACAAAAGAGGAGTACTTTGTGAATGCAGTAGAAGGTAAAGTCATCGAAATCCAGGAGGACAAGCAAGAGAGCGAAGAAGAAGACTGGGGAGTTGAATAATGCGATTTAGTGTTTTAGCAAGTGGCAGTACAGGGAATTCGATTTATGTAGAGAATGACGATCATGCTTTTATCGTTGATGCGGGTCTTAGTGGGAAAAAGATGGAGCAGTTATTTACAAAAATCGACCGTAATATGAAGCAGCTCAGTGGTATCTTTGTTACACATGAGCATAGTGATCATATTAAAGGAATTGGTGTACTATCACGGAAATATAATGTACCAATTTATGCAAATGCCAAAACGTGGCAGGCAATGGATGGGCTTATTGGGGACATTCCAGTAGAGCAACGTTTTGAATTTGAAATGGATACAGTGAAGCATTTTGGTTCTTTAGCTGTTGAATCCTTTGCTGTTTCACACGATGCAGCAGATCCAATGTTCTATACTTTTCATGAAAATGATCGCAAGCTTGTTATTATTACAGATACAGGCTATGTCAGTGATCGTATGAAAGGAATTATTCGAGGCGCTGATTCTTTTGTCTTTGAAAGTAATCATGATGTCAATATGCTACAAATGGGACGCTATCCTTGGTCTATTAAACGTCGTATTTTAAGTGATGTAGGACATGTGTCTAATGAGGATGCAGCAATTGCAATGAGTGAGGTTGTATTTGATAAGACGACCAATATTTATCTTTCACATTTAAGTAAAGATAATAATATGAAAGAGCTAGCACGTATGAGTGTCGCACAAACCTTACAATCTTGTGGCATCCTTGTTGGTGAGCATGTTCATCTATTTGATACGGATGCAGAAGAACCAACAAAATTGGTGACGGTTTAATCATAGGCTATTTAGATAAAATTTGAAGCTGTTCAACGCATAAAAAAATGCATTGAGCAGCTTTTTTTATGCCTATTTTATTTGTTTTTCATCTGATTTTAATGTTTGAATCGTAAGATTAGGGTAACAACTAATTAGATAGCACTCAAAGGAAAGGATGACGAACATGAGCTATTTCCAAGATGATGATAAAAACAGTGATTTCCTTAAAAAGGATGAAGTACCGAAATCACCTCTTCAAGAAAGACTAGAGCGCGAGGAGCAAGAAATGCAGACTAAGCGCATGAAAAAGAAAGGTGGAGGAGGTAAAGGCGGCTATTTCTTTAGTGGTCTGGTCGGTGTCATTATAGGTGCTTTACTTGTGTGGCTTATGCTACCAGGACTTGTCAATCAAATGCCTGGAACAACAACAAGTAATACAGGAAAAAATAACACAACAATTAATCAGGTAGCTACAGAAGTAACAACAGATGTGACAACTGCAGTTGATAAAGCCTCACAAGCAGTTGTCGGTATCACAAATATTCAAGAAGTCACAAGCGGAGGTTTTTGGAGCCCACCATCAACGACAACAAAAGAAGCAGGAAGCGGTTCAGGTGTTGTTTATAAAATTGAAGGTGACAAAGCCTTTATCATCACAAATAACCATGTTATTGAAGGGGCAAAGCAGTTAGAGGTCACAATGCCAGACGGAACAAAAGAACCTGCACAATTAGTGGGTCACGATGTTTGGACGGACCTTGCAGTTATTTCTATTAACTCTAAAAATGTTAAAACAGTTGCGACATTCGGGAATTCGGATGTATTAAAACAAGGTGAAACAGTGATTGCCATTGGTAACCCACTTGGTTTAGACTTCTATGGTTCTGTGACAACTGGTGTTGTTTCAGGTAAAGACCGTTCTGTACCAGTAGACTTAAATGGTGATGGCACAGAAGATTGGCAACAAGAAGTCTTGCAAACAGATGCTGCGATTAACCCAGGGAATAGTGGTGGAGCACTTGTAAACTTAGCTGGAGAATTAGTAGGAATTAACTCCATGAAAATCGCTGAATCCTCAGTTGAAGGTTTAGGGTTCTCTATTCCAATTAATTCAGCTATTCCAATTATCGAGGAGCTAGAGAAAAATGGAGAAATGAAACGTCCAACAATGGGAGTTTCACTTGCAGATTTAACAGATGTGCCATCATTCTATCAACAACAAACATTAAAATTACCTGCAGAAGTGACAACAGGTGTTGTTGTAACAGATGTCATGAATAACTCACCAGCCTTAAAAGCAGGGGTTCAACAATACGATGTTATTGTAGAGATGGATGGTCAAAAAATTGAAACAACCATTGATTTACGCAAGCATTTATATAATGACAAAAAAATTGGTGATAAGCTAACATTAAAAGTGTACCGTCAAGGTAAATTAGTCGAGCTATCACTAACATTAACAAACGGTAATACATTGTAAAGAATATGAAAAGCGATGGAGATCTAATCGGTCTTCATCGCTTTTTTATGAGGATGGAGAAAATACTTTTATGAAATATTGTGGATAACTAGAAAATTGTGAATACTATTTCCGCACAGCAAATCGGGAGTAAAAGGCACTTCTTCCATACCTGCTATTACTTTGTTACAATAGATTGTGGATAACATAGACTGATTTGTGAATAAGTTTGTGGAAATTTCGGAAAATAAGGAGACATCAAAAAATGGAAAAGTACAGCTGTGAAAGCCATATAGATCACGCTTTAGACATGTTTGTAGCAGAACAAAAAGTGTTCCCAATTATGGATAAAATCGAAGAGGATAAAAAGTTATCCACAAAGTGTAGCTACTGTGAACAGGCAGCAGAATATATTGTATCAAGTAAATAACTTTACACAATATATAGAAATGACATGTGGATATGTTGATAACTTTTGTGGATAATTTGTTTGTAAATGAATTGTAAAGGTGGATAACGTGTGAATATAACGATTGTATCAGTCGGCAAGCTAAAAGAAAAGTACTTAAAAATGGGGATCGATGAGTACGTAAAACGTCTTGGCGGCTATGCAAAAATGGATTTGGTTGAAGTGCCAGACGAAAAGGCACCTGAACAACTAAGTGAAGCTGAAATGGATATCGTCAAGAAAAAAGAGGGCGAACGCATCCTGGCGAAAATTAGCCCAGATGCTTACGTAATCGCCCTAGCCATCAACGGCAAAATGAAAACCTCCGAACAAATGGCTGCCGACATCGAATCCCTCATGACCTACGGCAAAAGCAAAATTGCCTTCGTCATCGGCGGCTCCCTCGGTCTGCATGATGATGTGTTAAAGCGTGCAGATGAGCAACAATCTTTTGGTAAGATGACACTTCCTCACCAGCTCATGAAGCTTGTGCTAGTCGAGCAGATTTACCGTAGTTTTAGGATTATGAAGGGGGAACCTTATCATAAATAAGGGCTTTTTGAATAAACGACTAATCATTATCAATATGATTAGTCATTTATTTTGCTTCATAATTAATAGAGAAAGCTGTATATACATCTATCTTTTTGACACGGTTTTACGCTTCCCTAGTTTCAGATTAAAAATCCTGTTGCTCCACGTATTTTGTACGGTTTTAAAATCAGGTCCCGTTTCATTTGCTATTTTCCGTAACGAATAACCCTTCTCCTAATACAAAAATTTGATAAGATGAACTTGTATTATTGTAAGTATCCTTTCCATTCCTCTTAATCGACTTTTTTTCCAATTAGAAGGGTACGGACAATGATATTTTTTTACGTTTTAAAGGACCTATAACTACTAGAATTTCCACTTACAATCTGCTCCTTTTTTATTTTTCCCTAAACATTTTATATTAATGTGAAATTCCACGTAATCAACCATATATAAATTGACCTGTAGTCATAATTAATAATCATAAAATAAATATTCTAAAATTTAATCAATAATATAATAAAATAAATATTGACCGCGAGTATAAAAAGTATTATAAATAGTTTAGAAGTTATTTCCAAAAAGGGGAAATGTGAGTTGTCTAATACACGTATACATTTTATGGATTTTTTAAAAGTGTTTCTTTCTTGCACTGTAATTGTCCACCATGCAGGTCAACCTTATGGCGGGGCAAATGGTTTTTGGTATGTACGAGATTTGGGTGTCGATTCTGACTTGGGCGTTTTTTTTGGGATAAATTCGGCCTTTAATATGAGTCTTTATTTTTTTCTTTCTGCTTATTTTATACCTCTTGCGTATAAACACAAAGGGAGTATAGGTTTTTTGAAAGATCGATTGAAGAGAATTGGTATACCTTTATTATTTGGATTTATAGTAATAATTCCTTTAATAATGTACTTTTATTATAATGAATTTCGTGGTTACCCTCACCTATCGTTATATGAATACTATAAAAATATTTATCTAGGATTTAGTGAAAAGCCATTGAATTGGGCAGGACCATCTTGGCCAGACTTAAATTTTGGCCATCTTTGGTTTATTGAACATCTTCTTATTTATTCACTGATATATCTAGTATTAATGAATCTTTTTAAAAAAATTAATTTACCAAAAATTTTAATTTCCCCAACACATAAACATATTTTTATATTTGTTATTATCATATCGTTAATCACTTTTTTAGTTCGAACAAGTTATTCGATTGATGAATGGATTGGTGTTCTAGGTTTTATCCAAATGGAGTATGCACACTTTCCTCAATATTTAGCATTTGTAGTTTTGGGAATAACAGCTGCTAATAATAACTGGATTTATCATATCCCTAAAAATGTTGGTAATTTATGGTTATTTATAGGAGTTTTATTAATTGCTTTAAATGTAATTGGGTTTGTACCACATTCAAGGGGTGGATGGGATAATAGTTCACTTATTTATACAATCTATGAGACCTTTTTATGTACAGGACTTTCAATTGGTTTAATTGAATTATTTCAACGTAAATTAAATAGAAAATCAAAATGGATTGAGGCTTTATCTAAAAATTCCTTTTGTGTTTATATTATTCATATTCCGGTTTTAATTGGAATTCAATATATTTTAATTAGTGTACCTGTTTCAGGCTATATAAAATTCGTATTAGCATCACTATTGGGGATCGTATTTAGCCATTTAATATCGTATTTTATTATTCAAAAATTACCGGTTATTAGTCTACTATTCTCTGGGACAAATCATAGACGTTCTCAAGGTTTAGTGAATAAATTTAATAAGAAGAGTATATATTAGTTCTCTGCTTGTCTCCAATTCTCTCTTTGACAACATCCCTGCGAGTTTTTATAACACAGGCTATTCTCGCAGGATTACTTTGGAAATCAACAGGATCTTTATGATGATATTCCTTTAAAGAAAACATCAAAACTCATCATAAGTTGTGTAATAAGATCATCTTCGCCACCACCAAGACACCAGTGGGTTAATACACCAATAAACATTTGAATAGTTAAGTCTGCCAGTGTTTCAGGGGATAATTTTTGTGTAAATTCCCCTGTTTCCTGTCCGTACTTAAAAATCGGAATCAATAAAGCACGAAGATTATTCATATTATCTATGTGATTATTTAAATTATTAGCACTTGAGAGAGTTGCCATTAAAGTTGCTCTTCTTAATGACCTTGTATAGTTTAAATTATGTACGATATTAATTAACGAAGAGAGTAGTTTAGGTACTACTGGACTTGTGATATTCATTAATTTTTCAGCTTCCGAATAGATTGAAAATCTTTCAAAATCTTCTATGACTGCCTCTTTTGTCGGAAAATAATTAAAAAAAGTACCCTTAGAAACTCCAGCTAATTTCACAATATCTTCAACCCTTGTCGACTCATATCCGTTTTCCGAAAATAATTTGAAGGCAGCGTTTGTTATAGCTAATTTAGTTTGTCGTTTCTTTTCTTCCCTTCCCAATTTTATTCACTCCATTTCTTGCAATAACGTTATTATTAATTCTACTATAAATAACTGTTTAAAAAGTATTATTATGAAAAACAGACAGCTATTCTTGATATGCTCCCAATTAGGTAGATAGATAAAAAAATTCATCTTATCATTACATTTAAATTTAACGAATTATCCGTAGGCGAAAATTTCGTAAAACGAAATCTGGTGTGAAGCTTCATTTACGCCTTGCCTATATGGAAAAAGGGTATTGTTATCCGGATTAAGCCGTACTGACAAATGCCATCGAAAATAACCACCATCATTTAGAAGTATTCATTGATGACAAAGAATGCATGTCCATCTTTGGCCGTGGCTACTTAGATTACGAACGGTTTAATCCAATGACAGAGGAAGGGTATTTTTCTGTTACTCGTTTGCGTTACCCGAAAATCCATCTATTTTATCCGATGAAGTGGTCGTAATTGAGACGACACAAAATCGGTCTGAAAATGTACTTTTCTTAATTAAAGTCCTCGATTCAAAAGGGATCTACGTAAAATTCAAGGAGAGAGCGTTTTATAAAGAATTAATCATCGTTGTTGCACAAGCCACAGGATATAGTAAAAAGTGGTTGATTACTACCTTTGTTTAACTACTTACGCATATATTTTAACGTAATTTCCCATTTTTTATTTCCGGCTTGGAGAGTAAAAACGACCACACTGAAATGCGAACTTTGTAGAAAAAGTACCAGGCACTATTAAAAGTGCCTGATACTTTTTTGTTTTATTGGGAGTGGATTGGGTATTAACTAGCATAAGCAAGTTATATAGCAAGAGGTATTGTAGGAATAAACGAAAGAGAAAGGAGTTATAGCAACATGTTGTTGAGTAAAAAGTTACTATTGGTCTTTAGCACAATCGTAGTCTGCTTGTTATCTGGTTGTGGAGAGAAGCAGAAGCTTGAAGATGGATCTGAACTGATCAATAAAAATCAATTTGTTTTTGCTACTTCTGGTGAATTTAAGCCATTTAGTTATATAAATGACGATCTTACAATGTCGGGCTTTGATATTGAGGTTGGAGAAGCGATTGCAAAGGAAATGGGCCTTGAGCCGGTTCAGAAACGAATCAAGTTCAAAGGGATTGTGGAAGGGGTGAAAACAGGAAGAGCGGATGCAGCCGTTGCAAGTCACACGATTAACCCGCAGCGGAGTAAACATGTTTCTTTCTCTACCCCCTATTATTATTCAGGACCGAAAATTTTCACCAGACCGGATAGTAAAATTAGGACTGTTGAAGATTTAGAGGGAAAGGAAGTAGCTGTTGCAAAAGGATCAACATATGCCGATACAGCTTCCAAGTATACAGACAACATCAAAACATATGACAGCGATATTACGGCATTAAAGGCGTTGAGTAGTGGGCGTCATGATGCAGTAATCACAGATTTTGTTACAGGAAAAACTGCTGAAAAGGAAGGTTTTAAGATTAAGGGACAGCAATTAATTAATCGCAGTGAACAAGCGATTGTGTTGCCTCAGGATAATCCAAAGCTAGTGAAGCGAGTTAATGAATCTTTGGAACAACTTCGGGAAAATGGAACATTGACTCAAATCAGTATCAAATATTTTGGTGAGGACATTACCAAAAAATCAGAATAAACCAATGCTATAAAAGAAAGGAAGTAGTACTTTGCCAAGTTTTTCGCATTTTTTTCAAATACTAATCGAAACAAAAGGTGTATTCTTTAAAGCTATGCTTTTAACATTAGAGCTGACGGTGGTTTCTATCTTACTGGGAATCATCATCGGACTAGTCTTTGCCTTATTAAAAATTTCTAATATAAAAATTTTAGAACTTATTTCAGATATATATGTCTATTTGGTTCGAGGAACACCACTGATTGTTCAAATATTTATCCTCTACTTCGGAATTAGCGGGATTTTCCTTCTTCCTGATTTTTGGGCTGCTTCACTTGCTCTAGCGCTACATAATGGAGCTTATATTTCTGAAATCCTTCGTGGAGCAATTCAGTCAGTCGATAATGGCCAATTTGAAGCAGGACGCTCGTTGGGAATGACAAAGACACTGACATTAAGAAGGATTATTCTCCCACAGGCATTCCGTAGAGCGTTGCCGCCTTTAGGCAATCAATTTATCATCAGTTTAAAAGATTCATCGTTAGCCGCATTTATCTCCATGAATGAGCTGTTTAATGTGGCGACAACACTTGGGTCGAATAATTTCGATGAAATGACCTACTTACTCATTGTAGCAGTCTACTATTTATTGCTGGTAGCGTTGATGACATTTGTAGTGAACCGAACTGAACTAAAATTAGCAGTAAGCGACAGATAGGAGCTGAAAAAATTGGACACTAAGGAAATGATTAAAATAAGTCAATTGAATAAATCGTTTGGAGACTTACATGTATTGAAAAATATCGACATGACAGTCTACGAGAGCGATGTTGTTTGTCTAATAGGATCGAGTGGGTCAGGAAAAAGCACCCTCCTTCGCTGCTTGAACTTTTTAGAAAGAAAAGATAATGGCAATATTATAATTGAGGGAAATGAAGTCAATCCACGGACAGATGATCTTAACAAGATTAGAGAAAAGGTTGGGATGGTGTTTCAAAATTTCAACTTATTCCCACATAAAACGGTTTTAGAAAATATTATTGAAGCACCTGTTATGGTAAAGGGTGTAGACAAAGAAAAAGCTATCATCAAAGCAAAACAATTACTGAAAAAAGTAGGTTTGGAGGATAAGTCGGATGTCTATCCTAGTAAACTATCAGGGGGGCAAAAGCAACGGGTGGCGATTGCTAGAGCACTTGCGATGGAACCAGACATTATGCTTTTTGATGAGCCAACATCGGCACTCGATCCTGAGCTTGTGGGAGAGGTTTTAACAACCATGAAAGATTTGGCTGAAGAAGGAATGACTATGGTTGTTGTAACCCATGAAATGGGATTCGCAAAAGAGGTAGCTGATTGGATTGTCTATATGCATGATGGGAGAATTATTGAACGCGGCACACCTGAACAATTTTTCAATCATCCAAAAGAGGAGAGAACACGAGAATTTTTAACTGCGACAATGCTTAAATAAAACTAAAAGGTTCTGAATGGTAAGGTTTGGATCTCTTATGGGTTTGCATTAAATATATGATTACTAGATAAAGCTTGTACAGAAAAACTGCACATAGACTCGTTACAGCCAACCTTATCATGAGTAAGTGAAATTTAAATAGCAAAAGGAGAAATTGCAAAGCGCAATTTCTCTTTTTGCTGGAACGGTACTTGTTTAATTATAACTCAACTTCGGTAACTTCATTATTACCATTACCATTGCCATTGCCGTTGCCATTGCCATTGCCATTGCCATTGCCATTGCCGTTGCCGTTGCCATTGCCATTGCCGTTGCCATTGCCGTTGCCATTGCCATTGCCATTGCCATTGCCATTGCCGTTACCATTGCCCGGCTTTTCAACTAATACATCAAATGTTAATGTGTGGTCACCATACGTTGCTGTAATTGTCGTAGTACCTTGACCTTTACCTTTTACAGCCCCTGCTTTTACAGTAGCTATTTTATCATTTGCTACTTCGTAGGTTGCAAGCGTAGTAACATCTTTTTCTGTTGTTCTACCCTCAAAAGTAGTTACTTCAGTAATCTTAACCATAACCTCTTTACCTATTCTAGTTTCAACCTGAGCTTGGTCAATTTCTAGTGTTACGATTGGTGTTTCTACAACAGGTGCTTTTACTGTAACATTTACCGTAACTTCATGATCACCATATGAAATAGTAATCGTAGTCGTGCCCTCACCTATAGCAGTTACTAATCCATTTGCTATTGTTGCAACATTTTCATCTCCCACAACATAAGTAGCTTTTGAAGTTACATCTTCCTCTGTTGCTTCACCTTCTGGAGGAGTAGTTGTCTCTGTTACTGTAAGTTGTGCAGATTCCCCAGCTGTTAGGTCTAGCTCAGTTGGATTGACAGAAAGTGTTACTTTTGGTTCAACTACATCTTTTTCAAATATTAATGCTTCACCAACATTCCCTGCAGCGTCTTGAATTTTTACTGATACAGCATTAGTTTCTGTTGTTACTGGGAATGTGAAGCTACCGTCTTGATTTAATTCAAAAGGAACTGGCGCTTGTATTTCGCCATTCACAGTCGCAATATAGGAAGCTTTTAATTTATCATTTAAATTGTAGTTTAAACCATATAAATATAACTCTTCATTGTAGTCGATATACTTATCTGTTACCTTTCCTGTAGCGACACCTTCAGCTACTGAACCAGTAATTTCTGGTTTAGTTGTTTTCACGATAATTGGTCCAACATAATCGGAAACTACCCCTGATGCCGCAAGACCAGTAAAGTCAATAGTATAGAGACCATCTGGAATTGTTGTGGCAGGTTCTGTTCCCCATGGTTTGTATTGCCCAGCGATATTCAGCGTATAAGAGCCTTTTCCTAGCGCAGTACCTGCATGTAGATAACCGATGTAGCCATCACCATATTCTCCACCTTGAGGATTCATAATATCCCATAGCTCGATATAGTTAGTTGTTACATCGCCAGTTAATGTAAATGAAAGTACAGCTGAATCCTTCACGCCATCTCCATTAAAGGATAGATCTGTTTCTGTAATCTTTAAATCTTTAATTTCAGTTACTGCCTCGCTTCCAAAGTCAGCTGCGAATGGCAATGAAATTTCTGTAGCACCACCGCTGATGTGAATATACCCCAGTATTTCCGAGCCGTTTGGAGCTGTAGCTTGTGAAGCCGTTAATGTAAGATTTAACACTTGCTCACCAACTAGATTAAATGTTGGCTGGTCGACTGTAACAGTTGCATCACCAAATGATTTTGTCACATCAATTGATACATTATAATTACCGCCGTTCCCCTTTATATCTTTTACTAAAACTTGTTTTGTTACGGAAATATCCTGGTCTTTAAGTGATTGTGGACCAAAAGTAACTGTCCCTTTTAAGTTTTCTGAAACAGCTCCTGTTCCATCTAAAATTGCACTATCCAATGCATAGGCAAGAATTTCTGGATGTGCTGCAGCATAAGCATTTACACGACCTGCACCTTGAGAGAACACATCGTATTTTGTTTTATCTAAAACCTTTGCTGTATTAGAAAGCGCCACTTTTATGTCGAACGCATTCCAATCAGGATTTGCTTGTTTAAGTAATGCAACAATACCTGTAATATGCGGTGTTGCCATAGAAGTTCCTGTTTTACGATCATATGCCTCTGCGTAATCAGCATCAGGGAAATCCTTTTTATACATTGGAATCGTTGACATAATGTTTGTTCCAGGTGCACTTACATCTGGTTTAATATCAAAGTTTGGCGTAGATGGGCCACGGGAACTTGAATCGTTTACTTCATCTCCCAGTGTCTTTGTAGAAGTAAATTGACTAAAGCTAACTTTTCCAGTTCCACCGGCTAATGCAGCACGAATTGCATTGCCATCCGTTTGGGACATATCAAATGTTGGTAGAAAAGCAAAAGAATCACCCAGGAATGTACCTGAAATATTAGGTGCATTTGTTCCACCAGCAAAGTTATGAATAATTGTGGCGACTGCTCCATTTGCCTTTGCATTCGCAATTTTATCAACAAATGCGATACTGCCACGAGAGATTAATGCCACTTTACCTTCTACATCGATTCCCTCATAGTCTTTTACTTCTCCGTTTCCAGGAATAGCAACTAGGTCAAATTCTCCTTGAAGCTGTGTTGCTAAATCCCTTCCAAAAGTTGTTCCCATTAATGGGAGCTGTTTTGTTAAGTTGTAGTCACCAACTGTAACATTCACTTCACCGTTATACATTGTTTCTGGATTTGTTGTGTTACCCACAGCAATTCCTAAACGAGCGGTTGCAGGCGTGCCCATTGTTCCTCGATTTGGGCCGGAGTTCCCTGTTGCAATTACTCCGATTGTTCCAGCCATCATTGCATTATTAATAGCAAATGAACCAGCGTCCGTTTCAGAGTTAGCCCCCCCACCAAGAGAAAGGTTGATTATGTCCATTTTTTCTGTGACAGCCGTTTCAATTGCTTTAACAATACCAGATGTAGCCCCACTTCCATATGCACCAAGAACACGGTAAGCATAAAGGTCTACTTTTGGAGCAATTCCTTTAATGCCGAAATTGTTAGCTCCAATTGCTGCAATAGTTCCAGCAACATGAGTACCGTGAGAAGTATAGAACGAGCTTCCCTTTTCATTAAATTCAGGTGTTCCAGCAGGACGCTCAGAAGGCAAGGTTTCCGATGCATCGTCATCTGCCCGAGGCTTTGTGTAAGTTGATGAATTTGGAATGAAGTTTTTCCCACCCTTGTAAATTCCGGCGAACTCAGGGTGATCTGTGTCAATACCAGTATCTAATACTGCTACCTTTATACCTTGTCCTTCAATTCCTTCATTCCAAAGCTGTTCGATGCCGAGGAAAGAAATACTTGTATTCATTTGAGCCTCTAATTGATCTTCCTTAATCAGTTCTGATGATTTCATTGTATTATCTTCAGATGCGTAAACAATTGCATCAGGTTCAATTAATGTTATTCCTTCTATTGAAAGCAGCTTTGGGAGATCATTTGCTTTCACAGTTGCTGCAAAACCGTTTAAAACAGTATCAAATGTGTAGCCTTGAGTCATTTGAACATTTTTAGTAGCTAATTCTTTCTTAACTTGTGCTTGTTGAGATTTTACATTTGATCGAACTTCATTTGCTCGCGCATTAGAGAACTTTTGGCCTTTCAATTGGCTCATTCCTTGCTCTAGTGCCACAGGCTTTTCAGATAAATGTACGATGACTGCAACTTCTTGATTGCCTGATACATTTTGTAAGCTTTCGTGAAGAGTTGGACCATCTTTAGACAAGCTTAGCTGTTCAGCGATAGCCGCCTTTAATTGAAATATACTTTCACTTTGGCTATCCTGCTTGAATGGCTTCGAATCTTCAGCATTAGCACTCGATAATGGAACCAATAGAAAAAGCACCATAACGAAAGCTATCATACTACTTAAAAACTTCGTAAACTTAAACTTTTTCAAATCTCATTTCTCCCTCCGCTCTTAATTATCACACTTTTCAGTTTAATGTGATATTTCCAATTTATCACAGGTGAGATAATTCGAATATCGGAATATTGAAAAATCTCAAAATATTGATAATTAGTATTACTTTGTCAAAAATGGATTAATTCTATTTTCCTAGTAATTTAATAAAAAAGTAGAACTTTCAAATGAGTATAGACTTACAGTAATTCGTACTTTTTATCATTTAAGAGTTTTATAAAAAATCTATTTGACGTCCTGTATTATTTTTTGTACGATATTGAAGAAAAGAATGCCCGGACTAGAACGGGAGAGGTTCATAGCTGATACCCTCTATAAAAAACTATGGAAACATGACAATATGCCATGTCCATATCGGACGTGGCTTTTTTTTATCTGTTTACTTATGTTTTAAATAGAATGATTGGTGATGCCTCTCTTGAAAAGTGTTGGGAAACATTTTACAAGGAGGTTTTTTTATGTCTGGCAGAAGTCATGAAGAAGGATTAAAGGATTTGACCCTATTAGGTAATCAAGGTACAAAGTATTCCTATGATTATGCACCTGAGGTATTAGAGGCAGTGGATAATCTTCATGCTAATCGAGATTATTTTGTTAAGTTTAATTGCCCAGAGTTTACTAGTTTATGTCCGCTTACAAATCAGCCGGATTTTGCTACGATGTACATTTCATATATCCCAGATAAAAAAATTGTTGAAAGTAAATCTCTAAAGTTGTATTTATTCAGTTTTAGAAATCACGGCGATTTCCATGAAGATTGCGTGAATATCATTATGAATGATTTAATTGCATTACTTGATCCAAGATATATAGAGGTTTGGGGGAAATTTACTCCACGTGGGGGTATCTCGATTGATCCATGGTGTAACTATGGGAAGCCAGGAACTAAATACGAAGAAATCGCCAATTATCGTTTAATGAACCACGATCTTAACCCAGAAAAAATTGATAATCGATAAATGAAGCAAGACAGAGGTTTTTAGCTACCCTCTTAAAAAAACTAAGAAGAAAGCAGCACTTTTTCTTAGAGTGCTGTTTTTTCGATATAAGGGAGTTTTTATAGATGAAAAAGGAAAAAGCAATTGTAGTATTTAGTGGAGGTCAGGACAGCACAACTTGTTTGTTCTGGGCAAAAGAACGCTTTGAAGAGATTGAGGCAGTAACTTTCGATTATGGTCAAAGGCACCGTCTTGAAATTGACTGTGCGAAGGTGATAACAGAGGAGCTTGGTATCAAGCATCACATACTTGATATGTCTCTCCTGAATCAACTTGCTCCGAATGCATTGACACGACAAGACATAAAGGTGAAGGACGGAGAAAATGGTGAGCTCCCATCGACTTTTGTGCCTGGCCGCAATCTCCTTTTTCTTTCATTTGCGGGCGTTTTAGCGAGCCAAGTAGGGGCAAAGCATATTGTAACAGGTGTTTGTGAAACTGATTTTAGTGGCTATCCGGATTGCCGAGATGTCTTTATTAAATCCTTAAATGTAACGTTAAATTTATCGATGGATGATTCCTTTGTGATTGATACACCCTTGATGTGGCTGAATAAGGCACAAACATGGGAATTAGCTGATCAGCTTGGGGCACTTGAGTTTGTACGACAAAGAACGTTGACTTGCTATAACGGTGTTATAGCAGATGGATGTGGTGAATGCCCAGCATGTAAATTACGAAATAAAGGGCTTGATGAGTATTTAAGTTATAGGAAGGAGTCTTAAGGCATGTCAGATTTTAAAATCGTTGAGAGACTCCAGAGAATTGATGTGGATATTCAAAGAAATCAATTGAAATATCATGCAAAGCGTGTTCTCATAAGCAAAGAATTTACCTTCGATGCTGCCCATCATCTACATCATTATGAAGGGAAATGTAAAAATCTACACGGGCATACCTATCGAGTCATATTAGGACTGAGTGGCTACACTGATGAACGTGGTTTGATGATCGATTTCGGCGATATAAAAGAAATATGGAAACAAAAAATAGAGATTCATTTGGATCACCGTTATTTAAATGAAACGCTTCCACTCATGAATACGACGGCAGAGAATATTGTTGTTTGGATTTACGAAAAGTTGACTGAGGCCTTGCGTGATGAAGGATATAACGGTGTACGTGTAGAGTTTATCAGGCTTTACGAGACTCCAACAAGCTATGCAGAAGCTAGAAGGGAGTGGATGGAAGTTGAGTAAAGTACCTGTTATCGAGATTTTTGGGCCAACGATTCAAGGAGAGGGTATGATCGTTGGCCAGAAGACAATGTTTGTAAGAACTGCGGGCTGCGATTATTCCTGTTCTTGGTGTGATTCATCGTTTACGTGGGATGGCAGTGGAAAGCACCTTATTGTCCAAATGACAGCGGAAGAGATTTGGTCTGAGCTGAAGCGGCTTGGAGGCAATGGTTTTTCATTTGTTACGATTTCAGGGGGTAATCCTGCACTCAATCCGAATCTAGCAGAGCTTATTGCCATTTTAAAAGAAAATGATATACAAATTGGGGTGGAAACACAGGGGAGTAGGTGGCAAAAATGGATGTATGAGGTTGATGAACTGACAATTTCACCAAAACCACCTAGCTCTGGGATGACCACAGATTACTCGGTGCTTTCTTATATCTTCGAAAAACTTGAATATCGAAACAATAATCACCATGTATCCCTTAAAATAGTCGTTTTTAATCAAGAGGATTACGATTATGCTAAACAAATTCACCATCGATATCCCATGATTCCCTTTTATCTTCAAGTCGGTAATGATAATCTCACGACAACTGATGATTCACTATTAATAATGCATTTATTGGATAAATATCGTGCACTAATTGATAGAGTAATGAAGGATGAGGATTTAAGAGATGTTAAGGTACTGCCACAGTTACATGCCCTTGTTTGGGGAAATAAAAGAGGCGTGTAGGGTACTCTTACAAAAATTAAATTTACTTGAGGAGTAATAGTTTGAGAATATTATTTTATTTATTATCTATTGTTATTGCTAATGTGGTAACGGCAGCATTTGCACCATTCCATTTTGGTATGTTTATTGTCCCAATGGGAACGCTTTTAATTGGGGCAACCTTTATTTTTCGGGATCTAGTACAAAATAAATATGGTAGAAAAAAGACGTATTTATTTATTATTACAGCTTTAATTTTATCAGCTGTGGTGTCATTCCTACTAGGTGATACACTTTTAATTGTAGTAGCCTCAGCACTATCATTTGTTGTCGCTGAAACGGCTGATACTGAAATTTATACTCGATTAAAATTACCAATGGCTTGGCGTGTGTTCTACAGTGGTATTGTTGGAGGATTTCTAGATTCTGCAATTTTCGTAGTAATCGGCTTAAGTCCACTTGGTGCCAATATATTGCCATGGGAAGCGGTACCTGCCGCCATTTTGGGGCAAATTATTGTGAAGACAATTATACAAATGATTGGTGCAATTATTTTAAATAAAATTGGTCCAATGAAAGGGGAATATATTATTTCAGAATAATTATTCCTTATTATGAAGATACGGATTACATGTAAGCAGACCCATTCGCTTTATTCGAATGGGTCTGTTTGATTTATATTCTTTCTAAGGTACCTCTTGCATTTTTTATGCTGTTTTCTTTTGTTTAAGGTCTAAATGATAACTAAAGAAAGTTAGTAGACTTGCACTGACGGCAACTATACCACCGACCCATGTGACATTCATCAAATTTCCTTGATGATATACAATGCCGCCTAATGCAGACCCAAAAGCGATGCCTACGTTACTTGCCACGGGCATAAGAGAAGCAGCGAGTCCTTTAGCATCTGGTTTATAAATTTCGGCCAAATCTATTAAATAAAGTTGAGTAGATGTTGTTAAGAGGATGGCCATTAGTGACATTAGTCCGATGTTCGCTAATCCTAAAATAAAATGGTTTGTTGTCCAAAATAAGCTTGTCAATACAATAGCTTGTGCGAGAAAGACAAACCGAAGTCGGCCGATGGCATTGTGAGTGGCAATTTTACCGGCAAGAATGTTGCTGAAAATCGAAAGAAAGCCGTAGCCGAATAAGATTAAACTTATAGAATTATTTGGTGCACCCATTCCCTTTAAAATAGGAACAAGGTACGTAAAGACTGCATAGGTTGCACCAAACCCGAGAGCAGGAATGAAAAAGGCAATTAAAATTCGAGGCTGAATCATTAAAGAAAATTGATCCCGTATTGAGCTTCGTACTTGGCTGAGTCGAGTAGGTAAGACAAAAAAAGATGCCGCAAACGCCAACCCTCCGAGAAGAGTGGTTAACATAAAAGTGGCATTCCAGCCGTACCATTCAGCGATTACAATTCCAATGGGTACTCCAACTACATTGGCCAGTGTAAAACCACCGAAAACAAATGATATAGCAAGGCCGCGTTTATTAATCGGCATGGTTTCGCTTGCAACAATCATGGCTAGAGAGATCAATACACCTGTTACAATCGCGGTCATAACTCGAAGTATAAGGAGCATAATATAGCTCGTTGAAATTACACACAGAGCATTTAAGGCAATGAAGGAACCTATCAAAAACAACATCCATTTACGCTTTGGAAAATGGCTTGTTGCTGACATCACGAGTGGTGTAGCGATGGCAAATGTGATGGCGAACGCAGAAACGAGTGTGCCTGCTTTTGCATTTGTCATATGAAGGCTTGAAGAAATTTCAGTTAAGATCCCAACAATAACAAATTCGCTTGTCCCGAGAACAAATGTTAATAATGCAAGTGTTAAGATAAGTAACCAATGTTGTTTGGATAACTGTGTATGATGCATAAATACCTCTTTCTTTGATGAATATAACGGTGTTACTTAGTAGACACACAATTTAAACATCATATCATAAAATGTTTTTATGAGAAATTAGATTAGTTTTCCCTATATGCTAGTGTTTGTTTTAGACAATTCTCCTCTAAAGAAGGATTTGATTACAAGTAAAAGCAAATAAAAAGGAGAGTGGCGATAGCCAATCTCCTCTTATTTTTTCTCCTTTAGTTCGTGGGCAATATACGTAGCTAGTAATTCACGGACTTCATCCGTAGAATGTGCACCCAGTAATTGAACTCTCAATTGACTAGCCCCTTTGAAGCCACGTACATATATTTTAAAGAAACGTTGTAATGCTTTAAATGAACGTGTTTCGAATTCCTTGGAATAGTGGTCATGAAGATTAAGGTGTAAGTATAGTAAATTAAGGTATTCTTTGGCACTATGCTCTTTAGGTTCCTTTTCAAAGGCAAATGGGTTTGAAAACACCCCGCGCCCAATCATTACACCATCGATACCGTATTGCTCAACTAGTTTTAGACCTGTTAAACGATCAGGAATATCACCGTTGATCGTCAGTAATGTGTTGGGAGCAACTTCATCACGTAGTTTTTTGATATCTCCAATTAATTCCCAATGTGCAGCGACCTTGCTCATCTCTTCCCGTGTACGGAGATGAATAGAAAGATTGGCGATATCCTGTTTTAAAATATGTGTAAGCCACTCACGCCATTCTGCTACATCTGTAAAGCCAAGTCTTGTTTTGACACTAACGGGTAAGCCCCCTGCTTTGGCTGCTTGAATAATATCTGCGGCTCGTTCAGGATAAAGAATTAATCCAGCTCCTTTACCTCTTTCTGCTACATTATCAACTGGGCAGCCCATATTAATATCAATTCCCTTAAAGCCTAGTTCCTTCATACCAATACTCATTTGACGAAAATGTTCAGGGTTGTCCCCCCAAATATGTGCAACAATAGGCTGTTCATCTTCTGTAAAAGCTAAGCGGTTACGCACATTATCTAACCCTTCTGGATGACAATAGCTCGTCGTATTGGTGAATTCCGTAAAATATACATCGGGTCTCCCTGCTTCTTGAATGACATGACGAAATACAACATCTGTCACATCCTCCATTGGAGCTAAAATGAAGAATGGCCGTGGTAAATCAAGCCAGAAATTTTTTTGATTCATTGCTAAAAATCCTCTCTTTCCAAAATACTACCTTGCAAAAAGATATCATATTTATTTTATTTCTACATAGTTAATTGGCTTAGCTTAAGGATAGAAATTCATCATTGTAATTAGACTTTGGCTCTCATAGATTAGAAAGTAATTAAAAATATCCAACAAAATCCTGTATTATCTATAATGATATAATATGTAATATAATGTAGAAATTTAGGGGGAGAGTTGAAGTGGGAAAATATAAATATAAAACAATCGATGTGAATGATGTACCCACAATGGCTGAATTACTCGAAAATAGACAGAGCCTTGAGGGTGAAGTATATCCATTTCTAAACAACAGCTGTCTTCATGCTGAACATATAACAAATATGCTTGAAAACTTATTTGCTCATCATACTATTAAGGGGATTGGAGCATTTATTAAAGATGACCTAGTAGGATATTTAATCGGAGTCATCAAGAATGACTCTCTAAGAGGCAGACATGTATGGGTACCCTATGAAGGATTGGCAATCAGAAAGGATCAATCCGCTGAGCTTATTAGAAAATTATATGCAGAGATTTCAGTGGTATGGCTAGAGCAAGGTTGCTTTATGCATTACACGATCATCCCTCTTGGAAATCAGGCTTACTATGATGCCTACCAACGATTAAGCTTTTCTATACAACAAGTACATGGGGTCATGAACATTGGGGATTATAAACCATTTGAGAATATATGTAATGCAGAGATTAGGGTTGCAAATAAAATGGATAGTGAAATGCTGGGGAAAATGTCTAAGATCATTCAATCGTATCAAAATTCCGCACCTACATTTGAGCCTGTATTCCCTGAGGTTGTCATGAGCATAAAAGACTCATATAAAAATATAGTAGAGGAGAATGATGATACATGTTTCGTTGCAGTAAAGGATGGGCAGGAATTAGGATTTCAAAAATATTATCCTATACATTCAGATTTGATGACACCTGAGCATGCAATAGAGCTAACGATTGCAGGTACTTACTCTTCTCAAATGGGAAGAGGCGTGGGAAAAAAGCTGATGAATGAAGGCTATAGAAGGATGAAAGAGGCGGGCTATGAGAATATCATTACAGATTGGAGAATAACTAATCTTGCTGCATCGACATTTTGGCCTAAGTGCGGTTTTAAGCCAGTAGCCTATAGAATGGTTAGGTACATTAACAGTGATATAGCCTGGGCAAACTTTAATAATCCAAGTATAGGGTTATTGTAAATTTAGTTAGATGTTTCCAATTCTGCTGTTATGGAGAATTCAAAAAGCTGACTAGGCACTTAAAATTTAGTTTTAGATTGCTTGCCTATATTTCGTAAATATTGACATTTATTTTTTAGACAACTAAGCTTAATGGAAAAATAGTGCTGGGGGGCTGCCAGTGGAATTTATTAAATTAAATTGTCCAAATTGTAATGGGAAAATTGAATATAAAGAAGAGCAAACATTCAAATGTCCTTTTTGTGACACGGAAATCATGTTGAAAGAGAATAAAATTTATTATGTTGATCAAACGATTAATAATTATTATGGAACAGCTTCTCCGAATACAACATCCCGTCCAAAAACAAATTTAAAACTGCTCTTTATGATACCAATTGTCATGATGTGTGTATTCCTTGGGTATTTCCTTTTAAGTAGTAATCAAACAGAGGATGGAAACCGTGAAGAACTATCCGTTCGAACAATGCCTGAAAGTGAAGTTCTTCTGTTCTTTTTAAAAGATATTTTTGATAAAGGTGAGACGATGCCAGCAAAAGAAGAGATTGCAAGTATTCGATATTTGGCTGCCTACTATTCTGATGATCAATGGCATTTTGATTATAGTCTAGAAGATCCTTTTACAAATAAGGAAGCTAAAATTTCTACTTATATCATTATGGATAAATTATTAAATACGCAAAAAATTGAACAAAAGGACTTTGAGGCCTTTACTGGATTAACGGTTTTAAAGCTCATGAATGATTATGAAATATCACAAAGTGAAAAAGTAAGCTTCCAACATCTTGAAAACTTAAAAAGTTATACAGGTAGTTTTAATGAATCATTTAGTAAAATCGCAGGATATTTTAGTGATAAGTCAAATGTTAAAGAGTTCTCTATCCAAATTAGAAGTAATGATGAACTTGCTTTATTATTAGAGTTCCCCAATCTTCAATCGCTAGAACTATCTTATGTGGCTGAAGAGGTGACAGATTTTCAGATTCTAAATAAATTATCGCTGAAATCACTTTCCTTAAAATCAATTAATGATTTAAAGTGGCTGTCTACACTAACTAATCTAGAATCGTTAGCAATAGACATTAGTGAAGCTACGGATTTTAGCCCACTTTACTCATTGACTCAATTACAAGAATTGAAGCTTACGTCAGTAAGAAATTTAAAAACGCTTGATTTTATACAAAACATGCCTAAACTACAATCTTTAGATCTTGAAAACATGAATATCATCAATTTAGATAGACTTAGAAATATGTCATCTTTAACAAAGCTACGTTTAGCTTCTCCTGGTCAAGTGGAATTGTTGGATATGGTTAACAGTCTAACGTCATTGACGGAGTTATCGTTAACTGGCTATCATGGTGATATTTCATCGATTGTAGCGCCCCATTTGAAAAAGGCAGAGCTGAAGAGTTCATTTTTACCAAAGCTAGAGGCACCCGCTTTAAGAGATTTGACGGTTTCTATAAGTGGATCGGATTCGCAATTGAATGGTGCAGAGCTACTGAAATATCCACAGCTAGAACAGCTTACAGTCATGGAGTATGGAACTCTTAATGGTATTCGTTCATTAAATGACCTACCTCATTTGCAAGCAATCAATTTAAATGAGACTCTCTTTTATGAAACCAATGACTTATTCAATTTACAGCATGTAAAAATGCTAAACTGTCATGAATGTAATTTTCAGGTGAATAGCAAGCCATTTACGAACAACGTGCTGGAGCATTTAACTTTAAATGATGTTTCCATTCAAATTGGTAATGGGGAATGGGTGCAAGAAGTAGATAAGATCATGCCTTACTTTGCTGGCTTTACAAATTTACGTTCATTCACTTTACAAGATAATTCACTACAATCGTTAAATTTCTTGGGAAATTGGCAACAAATAGAGGTGCTTCATTTAGAAAATAATGCTATTTCGAATGTAGAACCTTTAGTGAATTTGCCTAACTTAAAAAAGCTATATATTTTAGGGAATCAGGTACAAAATCAATCTGTATTAGACAAGGGTATTATGATTTATTAAAAATAATGTGAATTAATAGCAACCTACGAAATTAATATAGTAGAAATAAAAAGAGACAATGGTAGGAATATTCTGTCATTGTCTCTCTTGGATTTGTCCTACAGTTTGGATAGTTTTATAATGAATGGATGCTTAACAAGAGGAGTTGAAAGGATATGTTCGTACGTAATAAAGGTTTGTATTTTATGCTATCTCTGCTAGCCATTATTGTTGTTTTGACAGGCTGTGGTACAGCTAAGGATAGTGAGAAAACTGAGGGAAACACAGCTAAAGAAACACAAGAAGCAGTGGATTATGCGTCAAAAGTGAGGGAAAATCCAATTGTGACGATTACGATGAGCAATGATGAAAAAATTGTTATTGAATTGGAGCCTACTGTAGCACCAAATACAGTGGCTAACTTTATTGCTTTAGTAAAAGATGGATTCTATGATGGTCTTATTTTCCATCGAGTTATTCCTGATTTTATGATTCAGGGTGGAGATCCTAAAGGGAATGGTACTGGAGGACCTGATTATTCGATTGATGGTGAGTTTACCTCAAATGGATTTGAAAATAATATGAAGCATGAACGTGGTGTTATTTCGATGGCTCGTTCAGATGATCCAAACTCAGCAGGCTCACAATTTTTCATTATGGTAAAGGAAGCATCACATCTTGATGGGAAATATGCTGCTTTTGGCAAGGTGATTGCAGGTATGGAAACAGTTGATGCCATTGTTGGAGCAGAGCGAGATGCTACAAATAAACCACTAGAAGATCAGCAGATGAAAAAGGTAGAGGTGGAAACAAAGGGCTTTGATTATCCAGCACCTAAGGTAAACAAATAGTTTTCGTCCCAATGCTATTGGTTAAAATCTATACTATAAACATTAAAAAGGCTAAATCAATGAGATTTAGCCTTTTATATTTGTTAAAAAATTGAAATTATAAATATTTTTGAGTAATATGAGAAGAAATTTAAGATTGAGCGATGTTTTATATAAAGGATCCTTTATGTTTGTGGAAGAAAGGGTGTTTGCATGAGGGTAACAGATGAAAATTTTATAAAACATCTTAAGAAAAAACGAGAAGAAGCACTTCAATATGTCATTGATGAATATATGGGGATTATCAAAGCGATTATTTATAATGCTCTAAAATCCTATAATGATCCTCAAATAATAGAGGAATGTATTAGTGATACATTTCTAGGGGCTTATGAAAATGCTAAACAATTTAGAGGCGATAAAGAGGATTTTAGAAGATGGATTTGCACGATAGCAAAGTTTAAAGCCATTTCGAAACAAAGAAGGTTGTCTAAAACGCCATATTTTTATGAGCTAAATGAAACAGGTGAAGTCGCAATATCGGCTGAAGAGGAATACTTAATCAAGACAACAACGGAGGAAGTGCTCATCATGATGACGCAATTAGAGCAATTAGACCGTGATATTTTTACGATGAAATACTTTTTAAATATGAAAAACGAAGAAATTGCTACTCATTGTGGTTTAACAAAAGCCGCTATTGATAATCGATTATATCGTGGGAAAAAACGATTACAGCAAATTCGTTTGGGGGGAAGTATGACATGAAAAAGCTGTATAAACAATTTAATGATTTAAATCTTGATATAAATATAGAGCCGATGGAAGTGAGCTCGCTTGAAAAAGAGAGAGTGAAAAGAAATGTCATGAGGGTCAAAAAGAAAAGGCATTTCATTAAAAATTTTATTGTTGCAGCTACTTTTTTTATTGCATCCAGCATGACACTTGGTTATACGTTTCCTACATTTGCTGCAAATTTACCGTTTATCGGAAGTATATTCGAATTGTTTATTGATGATGAAAGGTATGTATTTAACAATTATGATCAGTATTCTACAAGTGTCGGAGTGAGCCAAGAAAGTAATGAAGTTGAAGTCACTGTCACAGATGCTGTATATGATGGCGAAAATATTACTATTGCTTACACTATTAAAAGTGAAAAGGATTTAGGAGAAAGGCCAGTTTTATATGGTGACAATCGTGAACTAACTGCTAAGGAATTTGGAAATAGGTATCGATATGGAGGCTCTTCAACAAATTATATGGTTCAAAAGATAAACAGCAATGAGTATGCAGTATTGTATATTTTTGAACTCATTAGAGGCTCTAAGCCCGAGGAAGTTCACATTAATTTTCAAGGAAATCAAATTGTTGATTTAAATAATGTAAATAATTCAGTAGCAGGGGACTGGGCATTTGAATTTACTTTAGAGAAGCTTGAAAGTAAAACAATAAGGGTGGAAAAGGATAGTATGAAAACAGAAGGGGAAGGTATAAAAATTGAAGCTTTTAAAATAACGAAAACACCTATCGCTACAACATTTTATCTTTCCGAAGAAGTCTTGGTGGGAAAAGAAAATGAAGCTTGGCGAGGAGTTTTCATTGACTATATTGTGACAGATGATTTAGGGAATGATTATAATGTCATTCATTTTAGAGGAACTAGTCATACTACAGATTTCAAAGGGCGTGAAAATTTTCCACGTATTGTTGTAAACAAATTTGATGAACAAGCTACCTCGATTATGATTACCCCTGTAGTAGGTCTATACAAAATTAAGGATAGTACAGGGGCATTAGAACCGATAAAAGAGCCATATACATTAAAGCCTATTGCTGTACCGTTCCGATAAAGTAAAAAATTTAAAGAGTATGTAAGAAGAACAACCTTACATACTCTTTTTACTTATCATCTTTCTTTGGGATCGAAATAAGCCATAAAAAATCATCTTCTATTAATATTTGAATGTCTTGCCCCTGATGAATTAGCTGCTCAGCTTTATGCTGCTTGGCGCTTATACCCCTACGTTTATTACCAAGAACAACGAAATCAGTATGTTGTGTAACAGCTCCCTGTAAATACCCTCCATAGGCTTTTACTTGTTTGGCGGCTTCGGATCGTGTCATGGTAGAAAGGGCGCCTGTGAATACAATTTGTTTGTTATAAAAGGGGTGGGTTAGATTTTCAACTGGATCAGAAAAGAAAATGATTTCTGAGTTATTCTTATTGATCATATTCGTTACTCCTTAAAAAATTAATCGATAAATAAATCCACAAAATTTTATATGTATGCTACATTAAAATTAAAAATATAAAGAGGTACATAGACATGAATTCGCAATTGACTGCTTTCATTACTCTTAGCTGTACATCAGGTGTACTAAATTTGTATTTATGTTTATACGTATTTCTAAAACGCTACAATTATACAAAAATTGCTCAATTGTTTATTAGTTATACCGCATTAATTGCGGTATATTGTTTTGCCTCTGCTTTTGGTTTAATCGCTACAACATTGAGTGCCATAAAGGTTTGGACGGCCATCCAATATGTAGGTATGGCTTTTTCAACGCCTCTCGGATTATTGTTTATCATGCAATACCTAGGCTTTCATCTGACAAGGAAAAAGATAATGGCTCTTCTTGCCATTCCATTTATTAGCTTAATCATGGTTGCTACAAATGATATACACCATTTTCATTATAGAGTATTTGAAATAGATCCTATATTAGGGGCACCTTATGTTCATCAGGAAATTGGTATATGGTATATCATTCATGGCATATTTACTTTTGGCTGTATGTTCGTATCCTTCTTATTAGTATTAATCCATTGGAAAGAGACTACTAAGGCCTACCGGCAACAATTAATTGCCTTAATGTGTGGTCAACTTATTCCTATGATAACAGCATTCATCTATTTATTGGGCTTAACACCTCAAGGAGTTGATCCTGTTCCTATGGTATTATGGGCTTCTTCATTTTTATATTTATGGTCTATTAATTCCTCACGATTATTTAGGGTGATGCCTGTTGCCAAGGATGCAATATTTCATAGTATCAATGATGGGGTTATTGTGTTAGATGAATCTGCTCGATTAATAGAGTTTAATCAAGCCTGCAGCAAGGTATTTCCTCAGCTAACTAGATTCATGATTGGTAGGGATATTGGGGAAACATGGATTGAAGTAACTGGACAATTGATGCCATTTACATTGGAGGCAGTGGTGAATACGCAAGACATCGAGATGGTGCTTTCTGATCATACTTATCAAGTGCGTGTTACAGAGCTGCAACATGTTAATCATGGTAAGGGGTTATTACTTATTTTCACTGATATAACAGAGTTGAAGGAGCTACAAAGACAGTTAGAGCAACTCGCTTTTTACGATGAACTTACACAAATTTATAATCGTCGAGCTTTTTTTCAACAATGTAATCAGGCTTACAGCGAGGCAAGAGAATCATCCTCAGCTTTTACTGTCATTTTAATGGACATCGATCATTTTAAAAACGTCAATGATACGTATGGGCATGCTATCGGTGATCAATTACTAGTTCATGTCGTAAAGGTTTGTCAGAGTGTGTTGAAAAAAGGAGAACTGTTTGCACGGTATGGCGGTGAGGAATTTGTTCTTGCACTCAAGGACTCTACATTATTAGAGGGGCAAGCATTAGCTAATTTGCTCTGTAATAGCGTAGAATCCCAGCCACTTATGACTACTGAGGGAGCAATTCGTACTACTATTAGCTGTGGTGTAGCAGAAGGTACAAAGGGACAAGAGACACTGTATCAGCTATTAAACAATGCGGACAAAGCACTGTATGCGGCAAAACAAGCAGGACGTAACCGAGTACATGTTTTTCTAGAATAAAAAAGCTAACATATACAATCATTGAGGCAATGATGTATATGTTAGCTTTTTACTTACCAATTTGTATGGAAAACACCTTGTGCATCAATTCGTTCATACGTATGCGCACCGAAATAATCACGTTGTGCCTGTAACATATTAGCATTAGATGAACCTGTTCGATAACTATCGTAATATGTGAGAGAAGCACTTAAGCAAGGGAACGCGTTTCCTGCTTGGATGCCTTCACAAACTATTTTTCTTAATCCATTTTGATAGTCCATCGTCTTTTCTGCAAAGTATGGGTCAATTAATAAATTATTTAGCGAAGGTTGCTTTTGATAGGCTTCACTAATAACATTTAAAAATTCTGCTCGAATAATACAACCACTACGGAAAATTAATGCAATTTCTTTTAATGGTAAACGCCATTCATAAAGCTCTGATGTCATTTTATATTGTGTAAATCCTTGCGCATAAGCACATATTTTCCCCATATATAGCGCTTGGCGGACGTATTCAATCCAGACATCTCTATCTAAATTTTGCTGTTTATAATTTGGTCCAGATAGTATTGCCTCTGCTTGAATTCGTTCCTCTTTTAATGATGAAATATAGCGAGCGAATAAGGCCTCCGTAATAATTGATGTAGGAATACCATTGTCTATAGATTGCAGGCTTGTCCATTTCCCAGTACCTTTTTGACCAGCTTTATCAAGTATCATATCAATGAGTGGTAATCCTGTTATCTCATCTTTTTTCCTTAAGATTTCAGCTGTTATTTCGATTAAATAGCTTTTCAATTCGCCCTGATTCCATGTTTCAAAGATAGTAGCAATTTCCTCAACGGATAATCCTATATTTTTTCTTAAAAACGTATAAGCCTCCGCAATGAGTTGCATATCTGCATACTCGATTCCATTGTGTACCATTTTGACGAAGTGTCCTGCGCCCTTGGGACCAATATACGTACAGCATGGTGTATCATTCACTTGTGCTGCAATCTTTGTCAGTATAGGTGCTACTTTGTTATAGACCTCTTGATCACCACCAGGCATAATAGATGGTCCTGTCAAAGCTCCTTCTTCACCACCAGAAATACCAATCCCTAAATACCCAATTCCTAAAGCTTTAAGTTCATCGTATCTACGCTCTGTATCTTTATAATGAGAGTTGCCGCCATCCATAATGACATCGCCCTTTTCAAGGAAAGGCACTACTGATTGAATAACTGAATCAATAGCATTTCCAGCTGTCACCATCAAAAAAATCTTTCTTGGTTTTTCTAAAGCTTGTACAAACTCTTCTATTTCATAGTAAGGAGTAAGCGCTTGTCCTTCAACCTTTTGTAGAAGTTTGTCGGTTAAATCTCGTGTGTAATTATAAACGGCTACTTGCTCGCCCTTATTAGCCATGTTTAAAGCGATATTACTGCCCATAACACCTAATCCAATAACGCCAATTGTATTTAACATTGTACTTGCTCCTTTTTAAACATTTTTTAAACAAATAAACTAAGTAATAAAATAAACCCTAAACCAGCCACAGATACAATTGTTTCTAGCAAGGTCCAAGTAGCGAATGTTTCCTTCATGCTCAATCCAAAATATTCTTTAAACATCCAGAAACCTGCATCATTAACATGTGAAGCAATTAAGCTTCCTGCACCTGTTGCCAACACGACCAAGGCAAGGTTTACATCACTTTGACCTAACATTGGAATGACTAACCCAGCTGTTGTTAAAGCAGCAACCGTAGCTGACCCTAATGAAATGCGTAAAATAGCCGCAATAATCCATGCTAGTAAAATTGGCGATAAGGTAGTTCCATGGAAGAGTTCAGCTACATAATCACCGACACCACCATCAATTAAAACTTGTTTGAAGGCACCACCGCCCCCAATAATTAAGAGCATCATACCGATATGGGATATTGCTGTTGTACATGACTCCATTACTTGCTTAATAGGAATTTTCCTTGCGATACCCATTGTATAGATGGCAACTAATAAGGAAATTAACATGGATGTACCAGCTTCACCGATGAAGCGGATACCTGCTAAGAAGCCATTGTCTTCAAAGCCAATTGTTTTTTGTAACAGTGTAATAATAGTAGCAATGGACATTAAAATAACGGGTAATAGTGCAGTAAAAACACTTATTCCAAAACTCGGTGTGTCCTCTAGTTCAAATGTTTTTTGTTCACCGAGAGAAGCAATATTTCCAGTTTTGTTGAATGATTCAGGCACTAACCTTTTCGCTAATTTTGTAAATAATGGTCCTGCTAAAATAACAGTCGGAATGGCGATGATAAAGCCATAAAGCAACACCTCACCAATATTTGCCCCAAATTCGCCAGCAATAACAGTTGGTCCAGGATGTGGTGGTAAAAATCCATGTGTGACAGATAAGGCTGCGGTCATTGGAATTCCTAAATATAAAATAGAAACCTTTAATTGTCTTGAAATAGCGAAGACAATTGGGATTAATAGCACAAGACCTACTTCAAAGAAAAGTGCGATACCGATAATAAAGGATGCTGCTACGACTGCCCATTGAATGTTCTTTTCTCCAAATTTATTCACAAGGGTCATGGCAATACGCTGTGCACCCCCAGAATCGGCAATTAATTTTCCTAGCATCGCTCCAAGACCAAATATTAAGGCCAAGTGACCTAATGTTCCGCCTAACCCTGCTTCAATCGTTTTTACGATAATATCTAAAGGCATCCCAAGAGCTAAAGCAACACCGAATGAAACAATGATTAATGAAATAAACGTATTTAATTTAAAGCCCATTATTAAAATTAACAGCGCAATAATACCAATACCTACAATAACTAATGGCATGTATTCTCCTCCTCTTTAGTCGGGCTTAATTAAGCTCCTTTGATACTGAGCAATTGACGTATAGTCATCTGCTAAAACTCTAGATAAACGAATGAAAATTGGGAGTAGCTGTCTATATTCTTTGGCTGCTTCTTCGATTGGCGTATGTTTATAAGTGTCACCAACCATATCAGCGACAACGTCAAAGGAATCAATTTTTCCTGTAGCATATAAGCCTAAAATACAAGCGCCTAGACAGGAGCTTTCATAGCTTTCAGGTACTACCACTTCGGATTCAAAAATATCCGCCATCATTTGTCTCCAAATCTCAGAGCGTGAAAACCCGCCTGTTGCTTGAATACGAGTGACAGGGCTTTCCATACACTCCAGTAATGCTAAATAGACAGTATATAAATTGTAGATAACCCCTTCGAGGGCAGCTCGTATCATATGTTCTTTTTTATGAGACATGGTTAAACCAAAAAATGAACCGCGGACATCTGGATTCCATAAAGGCGCACGTTCACCTGATAGATAGGGATGGAATAGCAGCCCATCAGCACCAGGTCTAACACGTTCAGCAATTTTCGTTAACACTTCATATGGATCAATACCTAGTCTTTTAGCTGTTTCAATCTCAGAAGAGGCAAACTCATCGCGAATCCAGCGTAATACCATACCACCATTGTTTACGGGTCCACCAATGACCCAATGGTTTTCTGTTAGTGCATAGCAAAAAATTCTACCCTTTACATCTGTTTTGGGCCTATCAATTATGGTACGGATAGCACCGCTTGTCCCAATAGTGACAGCAATTTCGCCTTCTCGAATGGCGTTCACACCTAGATTAGAGAGCACGCCATCACTTGCACCAATGACAAAAGGTGTTTGTGGGTCAATACCCATTTGCTTAGCTAAAAGGTCATTGCAATTTAAAAATAGTTGAGTTGTTGGTACGAGTGTGGATAATTGTGCTTTCGCAATACCTGCAACAGCTAAAGCTTCTTCGTCCCAATCTAATGTATGGAGATTCATCATACCCATACACGAAGCTAATGAATAATCGACGACATATTGATCAAAAAACTTTTTAAAAATGTATTCTTTAATACCGATATATTTCTTCGTTTTGCGCGCAATTTCAGGATGTTCATGCACAAGCCAAGTAATTTTGCTTAGTGGTGACATTGGATGAATAGGTGTACCTGTTCTTTTATAAATTTCATGGCCATTCCAGTCAGTTTTAATTTTATGTGCCCATGCTTCACTACGATTATCCGCCCAAGTGATGACAGGTGTTAACGGTTGATCATTTTCGTCCATAGCGATCACACTATGCATAGCACTACTAAAGGAAACAAATAGTAATGGTTTATCTGAATGGACTTTCATAATGTTGGTAATGGCTTGTAGTACAGCTTGAAAGATTTCTTCTGGATTTTGTTCTGCTGTCGAAATATCCGGTGTATATAATGGATACCCAATATTTTCTTGTTGAATAACCTTCCCATGTTGACTAAATAATACGGCCTTAGTGCTAGTAGTCCCTATATCAACACCTAACATATAGTTAGTCATTTTGTGGCTCAACCCCTTTAGATAGCATTTGCTGTGACCGCCATAAATCTTCTACTTTGCCTTGAACATCATCAAAATTTTCATGTAAGGATTGAATCATAAGCTCTCGATCTTTGGCTCTAATAGCGTCAATATAGAGCTCATGATTTTTCACAATACGAGTAAAATCCTCATATTTCTCTTTAAAGCGCATGCGCATAGATAGTAAAATCAAGCCTTCCATTACTGGCTTTAAATTATTCCAAATCATGGTGATATAGGAATGTCCGATGGAACGAATAATTGTCTCATGGAACATAACATCCTGATAAGAAAATTCGTCTGCATCGTTATACTTAATGGCAACTTTCATCATTTCTAATGTTTTGCTAAGTTCTAGTGCTAAGCTAGTTGTATCCATTTTTATGAGACGTTCAAACACAAATGTTTCAATCAGCAATCGAACATCATAAATTTCTTCAATCTCTTTTTCAGATAAACCAATGACAACAGCACCCATTTTCTCTAATCGAATGATATTTTCAGAAGCTAATATTCTTAAGGCTTCACGAATGGGTGAACGGCTTACTTCAAAATCAGCTGCCAGTTTGTTTTCTGAAAGAATGGTACCGCTTTCAATTAAACCTGAAATAATACGCATTCTAAGTTCATAGGCTACGCGATCACCTGTAGAAGCCTTAGAAAGCCATTTTTGTGGATATAAATAATCATTATATTCGCTCATAATATCACCCTTTTTGATTTTGAGTATACTTGTATACAAGTATTATAGTCAGAAAGAAAATAAGATTGCAAGCGACTTACTAACAATCAAAAATTGAAAATTCCTCAACTCTATACTTAGCTAAAAATAATAATTAATGCACATTCTTTTTTCCTCCTTGGACAAACTTTAGAATGAAAAGTTCGTAAAGCTTATACAAGGTTTTATAGCTTTTCAAATAATCGATGAAGGATGGTTATGTCAAATATGGATACAAATCGTAACAGATCAAATGGTACGAAAAGTGCAAATAAAACAAATCAACAGCGTCAGACACTTCATCGTGAGGAGTTTGGTGCTGAATTTGAGCTTGATTCAGCTTCAGCACAAATCAATAACTTTGCTGAAACCAAAGGAAAAACGGGTATCAAGCAACCAGTCAGTGAGAGGACTGCATGGCACTAATTTATATTTGACAACTATTCATGACATTGAGAGAAGGACTAAGGCATATGCCTTAGTTCTTTGATTATAGCCTGGAAAATATTGTGTTTATTTTCTTCCATACATATTATCAGAGCATTTCATAATACTACATCTAGAACAATGAAAACATTTTTAAGAAGGGAAGATATATACATTGGCTAAGCACTCCGATACAAGTTGGAAGCAGGATCATCCTAGCACATTGTTTAGTAACTCCGTGCAAAAGGCGGATCGTCTATTAAAGCATGCAAAATCACATCCAGAGGAAATAGCAATAGAACATGCATTTAATCAAATTAAGCATGCTGAAAATGCACGTTTCAATGCAGAACAATATGGTGAGCATTTGGATACGGTTCAGCAAAATAAAGAATATCTAGAGCAGATTAAACAACAATTACATGAAATGAAAAATGATAATGAATAATGAATAACAGTCAACAACGGCTTAAATTCACGTAGTGAGGTTTAAGCCGTTGTTTAAATGTGATTAAATTAACACCAAACAATGATTTCGTAGGGAGTGGTTTGAGCAGGAATACTCCTAGTGGTAGGGCCATAAACAACAATGAGGTTTCGATTGGCAGGACTATTGGTAAAAGGTTGCCCATTTTTAAGTGAAATAATCGTAGTAGGAGAAAGGTTTAATTGTAATTGTCCATCACTACTCAGTAATTGTTGATTAAAGAAATCTACCTTTACATTATGATAATTGCTTTCTTTAACAATAATTAAAGCACGATATTGTGGCGGGTAAATCATCGGTACAGGTGCATCTCCATCATAATATCCTGTTACCCATTCACCGGTTGTTACAATTTCACGATTAACAAAATAGGTGGAGGGAGAAATAATAAAATTGACGACCCCACCAGCACCATCTTCTAAGGTCATTATTTTATAACAACCGTTCTTATCTCCGTTTTGTCCAACAGGAAAATCATTGATTTGAGTGATAACACCTCGAAAAGATTTAAAATTGACCATACCCATTCCCTTCTTACATATTTCTCGTTTTTAGCGTATCATTTTAATTTATGTAGCATTGTAAAATTAGGTGACAGACAATTAATAGGATGCTATTTGATAGCAATCGACTTATACTTAACATGCTAACGATTAGATTAGAGGAGTGGCATCTATTGAATTGGATTTCTAAAAATAAGAAAATCTTTCTATTGTTAATTTTTGTTGTTATTGTCGTCGCTGGTATACTGGATATTAAATATGAGGGATTATTCTTTCAGCTATTACCTACATCAATACAAATATTTTTATCTAATTTATTTTGAAATGTGGAGAACCGTACCTAAAAGAGTGCGGTTTTTTCATTAGCAGATTTTTTGTCACAACATGCAACCAATTGTTTGGATTATCTACTTTATAAGTAAGAGTACATAAAAGGAGAAAATGCAAATGGACGATGAAAAAATAGTTGCTTTATACATACAACGCTCACAGCAGGCTATTTTGGAAACAAGGAAAAAATATGGAGCATATTGTAGAGTAATAGCAAGAAGAATCTTGGCAAATTTGAGGGATGTTGAAGAATGTGAGAATGATGCCTACCTAGCTGCATGGAACACAATCCCTCCACAGATACCAAGAAAACTATCTATTTTTTTAGGGAGAATCATACGTAATATTGCACTTGATAAGCATAGCTATAATACAGCCAAAAAGAGAAACAATGAGTTTGAGGTCATTCTCACAGAGCTGGAAGAATGTCTAGCTTCTTCTCGTACGGTAGAAACATCCTATGAAGCGGGTGAACTTGCTCAATACATTAGCCGATTTTTATATACCTTAGATGAACAATCTAGAAATATATTTATTCAACGATATTGGTACTCCTATTCTATAAAAGATATTTCCTTACACTTTCAAATGAGTAGTAGTAAAGTTAAGTCCAACTTATTTAGGACACGTAATAAACTAAGATTTTATTTGGAAAGCGAGGGATTATATATATGAAAAAAGAGGAGTTATATCGTGAAATTGGATTTATAGAGGAAGAATTAATTGAAGCCGCCAACTATGAAGTAAAGAAGAAAAGTTTTTCTAAAAAATGGCTCGCTGTGGTAATAAGTATGATGATCGTAAGCTCAGTTTCTACTGCCACAATAGCAGCAGCTTACTATAAACACCAAAATAATGAGCTTTATATTCGTTATTTATCAGCAGAGGATATGGAACTAATGCCAGCTACAAAATATGATGCAGATAAATTTCTAAAAGCTCTAGATAGTGACAAAGAGGAGTATATCTATATTGCAATAAATAGACTAGTAGAGAGCTATAATGATGAAAAGTTGAGAAATAAGGCGTTAAAGGCTATTCAGCCATTTATACAAAGTGATAACAAAAAAATTGCAAATTCGGCTATTTTTGCTGTCGATATTTTATCGGGAAGCTTTAAAAGTCAGCAGGTATATAAATTAGCAGATGGGAGCGTCTTCTTTACTTTATTCAATAATTATTCAGATTACGGAAGCCAAAATGTTCTTTGGCGTATAAAAGATGATGTGCTAGAGGCATATTCTAGCTTCTCCAGTCCATCAATGTATATTAAAGAGATAATTCCTTCACCTGATCAGAAATTAATTACTATTGTCACGAACTCTAATAAAAGTGAATTTGTTGAAGTCATCAATGTGGAAGAGCGAATGGTAAGCCCAGAGTTAGTAGAATCTTCAAGGGTTAAATATGGTGCTGAGCAAGGGTTAGATACTTGGATTCGAACAGATCATGAAAACTATAGCTATGTGGATCATCTTAGATGGAAGGGAGATGCTACCATAGAATTTGAAGCTAGTCTCTCCTATGATGATACGGCGATTATTAAAAACGTGGTAGTCACTTATGAAGTTAGCCAAAAGAAATTAACTGTTAAAGAAATTAAATAAGAAGTAGATAAAAACAGAAAACGTATTAGAGGTTTTCTGTTTTTTCAATAGTATTATAGAAATAAATCAATTAAAAAGGGAGTGAATGATCAATGGCAAAATGGAAAATAGCCTTAGAAACGTTCCTGAAAGCATGGCAAGATAAAGAGGAAGTTGTAGGAGCGCTCGTATGTGGGAGCTATATTACTGGAAATCCTTCTAAGCGCTCTGATATCGATGTCCATATTATTTTGGCAGATAATGTGGGATGGAGGGAAAGAGGGAATCGTGTTATTGATGGTTTTTTAATTGAATACTTTGCGAATCCACCAAGTCAAATTCGTGGGTATTTTCAAGATGATTTTAAAAAAAGAAGAACCATGTCGATGGTCCAATTTAAAACAGGTAGAATTTTATTTGATTATACTGGAATAATAAAAGATTTAAAATTTGAAGCAGAGGAATGGCTCAAAGAAAAGTATAAAACAATGAATAAAACGGTCTTAGAAATAAAAAAATATGAATTGTGGGATACACTAGATAATTTAAAGGATTGTTATGAGCAGGATAGAATGGACTTTTCCTTTACCTACCATAACTCATTAGCCAATTTATTTTTGGTGTACAGTCAGTTTTTAAACCATGAAACGATACCCTTTTATCAAATCTATGCCTATCTTGAAGATCCAATTTACCTGCAAAAATATAGTAAGTCAGCATTTCCAGATGAGGACTTTAGAGAAATTTTTATGAGAGCAATGCATGAGGACAATGCTGAAAAGATGATGGCGTCATATGAAGCAGTAGTAAGGTATGTGTTCATACAAATGGGCGGTTTTCAAATAGATGGCTGGCATATAAAAAGCCCAATCGAAAGTTAATCTTTGGGGTAAGAAAAGTTAGTTCAGATACAAGACGAGCTTCATATTTATATGTTATTATACAGATATAATAATAAAAAGAACCTATTTTTTATGAAAATGTCAACCATTTTTAGGCCGATTATTCCAAATAAGCTTAAATAATTCAATTTTTATCTAGAACAAAAAGTGATTTTTTTGCTTGAATTATGATTGGAAAGGCTCGAAAAAAGCTGATAACTCTCATATAAATAGTTGATATTTTATTCTTGAACTAATTGTGATAAACTGCAATAAGGTAATAATTGATACAGAAATGGTGTGCTCCGAGGTTGCTCCATGGCTACAGTACTTCTAAAGTGGGAGTGCTTACATCCTTTCTGCAAATCTTAACATATAAGGAAGGTAAAAATGAGTAACAGACAAATTAAATCAGATGTTATCTTAATTGGTGCCGGAATCATGAGTGCAACTTTGGGAACATTACTCAAAGAATTAGCACCAGATTGGAAAATTACAGTGTTTGAAAAGCTTGAAAAAGCAGGCGAGGAAAGTTCTCACGAATTAAACAATGCGGGAACTGGACATGCTGCATTATGTGAGCTGAACTACACATCAGAGAAAAAAGACGGATCAATCGATATCAAAAAAGCGATTAATGTTAATGAACAGTTCCATGTTTCAAGACAGTTTTGGTCGTATCTTGTAAACAATAAGCTGATCAATAATCCACAAGACTTCATTATGCCTTTACCACATATGAGTTTAGTACAAGGGAAAGAAAATGTTGAGTTTCTAAAGAAACGCCATGAAACGATGACAAAAAATCCTTTATTTGAAGGAATGGAATTTTCTAATGACCCTGAAACACTAAAAAAATGGATTCCACTTATTATGGAAAATCGTCCTGCTGGTGAAGACATTGCTGCAACGAAAATTGACACTGGTACAGATGTTAACTTTGGTGCTTTAACACGTATGTTAATTGATCACTTAAAAGCGAAAGATGTAGATGTTAACTATAATCATAGTGTTGAAAGTTTAAAACAAGCTAGTGATGGTACATGGGAAGTACGTGTGCACGATTTAGATGGCTGTAAAATGGAATATCATTCAGCAAAATTTGTCTTCCTTGGAGCTGGTGGAGGAAGCTTAGAATTACTACAAAAATCAGGTATTCCTGAAGGGAAACATATTGGTGGATTCCCAATTAGCGGTTTATTCTTAGCATGTAATAATCCAGAAATAGCTGAACAACATCATGCAAAAGTATACGGAAAAGCAAAAGTTGGTGCTCCACCAATGTCGGTTCCGCATCTTGACACACGTTATATTGATAACAAGAAATCATTACTATTTGGACCGTTCGCAGGTTTCTCTCCTAAGTTCTTAAAAACAGGTTCAAATATGGATTTATTTGCTTCTGTAAAACCGCATAATATCACAACTTTATTAGCTGCGGGCGTGAAAGAGATGGGCTTAACAAAGTATTTAATCCAACAGCTTATGCTTTCAAAAGAACAACGTATGGAAGAGTTACGTGAGTTCATTCCAAATGCAAAAAGTGATGATTGGGATATTATCGTAGCTGGACAACGTGTACAAGTAATTAAAGATACAGAAGCTGGCGGTAAAGGAACACTTCAATTCGGTACAGAAGTTGTAAGTGCTTCTGATGGCTCGATTGCAGCTTTACTAGGAGCTTCACCAGGTGCATCTACGGCTGTACATGTTATGCTTGAGGTTCTTAATAAATGTTTCCCTCAACATATCAAGGAGTGGGAACCAAAAATTAAAGAAATGATTCCATCTTATGGTCTATCATTAGCAGAAAACCCTGAGCTTCTAAAAGAAATAAATGCAACAACAGATAAAGCACTTGGCTTAAAATAAAAATAAGTCATGGTAAGCGTTTAAGAAAGAGCTCTCAATCTATTCTGATTGAGAGCTCTTTTTAATTTGAATAAATTCTTTCCTGGGAAATTTTAAATTCAATTGCCTTCTTTTTAATAAAAGAACCATCAAATTTGCTATAAATCTTGCCCTTTATTTTATAACACTATAGCTTTATGTCCCATTGTGATAAAGATGGTAGTTTTCTATACTTTGTATATACAATAAGAAGGGAGCCAATCTATAGATGATTAAGCTACAAGATATTGGAACATTTTCAGCACTACCAGAGCTTGCAATGTATATCTATACTGGCAATATTACAGCTTTGCGAGTTGCGAGGGATAAAGGCTGGAATATTGAAGAAGAGATATGTTTAAGTCAGCATACATCATTAAGCCCATTGGATTTAGCGTTGATTGCACAAAGATTGGATGTAGTAAAATTATTAGTTGGATATGGGGTTAATTTAAATGTGGAAAAAAATCCTTCTTTTTTAAGAGCTGTTCGATATTGTAAAGAAAATATAGTACGTTACCTTGTTGAACAAGGAGCAAAATTAGATGGCTATAACCAAGTGGGCTCTGGAGCCTATTCTCAGGCCTACTATGGCAATAAAAGAAATATCCCTCTTATTCATGAACTTGGGCTTGATATAAAGCAGCATGGAGGTCCTGTATTGCGTCAGGCTGTGTCGAATTTTGATAAAAAAACAGTCACTTATTTACTTGATCAAGGAGTAGATATTAATTATCAAATGCCTGATATGGTCTATCCCTATGAAGCAACACCATTAACAGTTGCAACAAGAATGGGAAATATAGCTATGGTGAACTATTTGATTGAACGAGGTGCAAACGTCACTTTAGCGGAGAAAGATGGTGAGAGAGCTTATACAATTGCTGTACGTATGAAAAATATGGAACTAGCAAATTACTTAAAGGCTCTAGAACCAATAGAACTCCATACTATTGAAAACAAAAAAGAGACATTGAAAAAATACAAGTTACCAGATGAATTGATTAATTTTCTGACAGGAGATCGACTGCATCTTGAGCTTGCACCAAATGATTATGACATTCACTTTATCGATTTTTTCAAACTAACTGATACAATTGAGATGAAGCTAGGTCATCGAAAGCTCCTCCTTCTTTCCGCAAATATCGACAATTACTCTGATTTGCAAATAGTCTGGAATCCAAAAGGAGAAGGCCAAATAGGGTGCTATGATGTGGAGCATGAGGAGTATGCTAACTTATGTAGTTTTAAAGAATTTATTGGTAGACCTGAAGTATACCTTATCCGTTTTCTTGAAGGAGAGCTTTAGCAATGCTTAAAACTGCTGATAAAATTGTGAAGCAACTTATTTAAAGTCGTTGAGAGTAAGCATATTCTATTTAAAAAATATGCTTACTTTTTTATTGCTTTATATTCGAAGATTTGACAAACAAAAAACAATAGAACGTTTAATATATGTGGTACAAAAGAACAATAGAAGAGCTATTAATAGGGCGAAGGGGATGCTGAACATAACAGGAAGTTCTACGCCATACCAAAGGCCCATTTTAATTTGATTGACTCCGAATGTTCGTAAAAAACCAGCGAGTATGGATAAGCCAGCGCTTAAAAGTAATCCAACATAAAGTACAGATAATACCACTAAAGCTAATGAGCAAAAAAAAGTCTTTAGCATTTTTAGAAGTATCATTCTTTTTCCCTCCGTATAATGTGGTGCACCTTTGAATTCGAAGCTATCGAATAATCAACCGTATAGTAAAGTGTCCCAATCACACTATTTTCCCCAACATGGACGACTTCCCCTTCCACAAACTCTGCATTTGTATTAGATAATTGTAGGTGTTTTCCACTAATTGTGTGACAACGTAATATTTTTTTAAATAACGGAAGAAGAGTTATCCTATCCTTTTCTATTACCACATTTTCAGCCCTTAACCTGTCAATTCCGCTTTCTCCCGATAACTTCAAATGAAAGTGATTAGCGACTATTTCCTCAGCCTTGACTATTCCAATGGCATCAAATTGCTCGCTCTGTAATTTCTCTTCAACCATTAGCTTTCCAGAACTATTGATTTTTTGGATAAAACCATTACGTATTTTAATATTCCCAGCATTTGTGAGTTCTCCGATTTGACAAAAATCCTTTAACTTACACGAGCCAGAGCTATTAAATATCTGCGCTGTAACTGGATAATAGAAGGAGCTATGACCATGAGTGGACACTTTTATTAAGTGTACTTCTTGTTGTAACGATACAGCTCCTCGAATGTTTAATTGTTCATAATTAGCATCCAAATGTTTAACTGTGCCATTCGTTTGTGTAAGGGTACGGAGTTTTTGAAACATAAAGTCACCTCATTATAATTTAATTAATATATATTTTAATAATTAAAATATATATTAATTAAATTATATGCTACTTCCATTTGTCAAGAACAAAAGCACTGCTTAAATTAAACAATAAAAAAGGATTTCAATTTGTTGAAATCCTAAAAAATTTTATTCATTAATTGGTTTACTTCGCGTAAGATATTGGCCATGTCTATGAGTTTATCCTGAGAAAACTTTAAAAAGATTTCTTGAACCTTCATGTCACCAATATTGGTTAAAGCCATTTTGACCACACGTCGATCATTATTTTCTCTAATTCTTTGTATGAGTTCGAGTTTTTCCAGTTTATCGCACATGGAAGTTACAGCTCCGGGTGTTACACTAAAGAATTCAGCAATTTCTGTTGCCTTCATCCCATTATTTATTTTTAGCTGTAGGAGTAATATTAATTGGTTTTGTGATAACGCTTCTCCTTCAGATAAAAGATCTACAAACATTTTCGACTTCTGCTGTATTTCCAGCATTTCTTTCATAATAATTTCTACATTGTTTAGATTTTCTGGCATATAATCACGTCCGCTAAAATATTTAATAATTAAATTATATAGCAATTAAATAAATGCTACCAAGTGTAGAATTACTTTAAGAAATATTTATTTTTTAAAAGTCATACGCATCCATTCGAAAAATCTCTCTTTTTCTTCGAACTGGGGGTAGTGAGCAGATTGTTCATATGCTATGAATTCTTTTTTCTTCGCGATAATTTGGTCGAAGTACTTTTTAGCGCTATTCGATGATGTTTGATAATCATAATCCCCCATTACAAAATAGAAAGGAAGAGTCAGTGAATTGACTTTCGCAGGAAGTGGGGACTGTAGGACTTCGTTTACTAAAACTTCTTGGGATAGGGAAATCCCCTTGCTATATCGAATAATATCTAACAAATTATATTCGGTACTAAAAAGCATCCTTAACATATTTCCATCAGGGTTAGTAATAAGTCTTGTAGCTCCACCGTATTTGCTCACTAAATGACGAGGCGTAAATGTTTTACCACTACTAATTTCCTCCATTAACCTCTGTAAATGTGCAACATCCTCTGTGTTACTCTTAAGCTGAGCCTGTTTGATCGTAAAGTGTAAACTGTCCATCTCACTTTCAACGGTATTACTCATTTGACCAATCCCTACATAGGCCTCATATTTATCAGGAGCTTTAGCAGCTGCTTGTGTGGCAATATAGGTACCGTAGGAATGACCAATTAAGATAATTTTTTCTTTATCTAGATGATTAGCAATATAGTCAGTCAGTGCTAGTAAATCCTCCACAAGCAAATCAGATGAAAGATTTGAGTAGTCCTCAAAAAAATGATAAGACTTCCCACTAGCCCTTTGATCATAATTTACCACTGTAAATTCGGTTTCCAATAAATCTTGATATTTTTTAGCGTAGGGTATTTCAGAGCAACCTGGTCCGCCATGGACAAAGATGATGACAGGATTATTTTTGTTATTGCCCCGTATCATGATTTCATGATCACTGCCGTTAATTTCTACCTGTTCTAGCGTACTGATGCTGTTCATGTCTTCTATAGATGATGTCCATGTTGGAAATACAAGTGCTAATAATAGTAAGGAGGTCATAATCAAGACAAGATATTTAATGAACTTTTTAATCCTTTTCATACAATCCCTACTTTACATGCGTTTCATAAAGCTAGCATGATACATTTTTCTTTTATACACATAAAAATACATACTCAGAGGCCACCAAAGTGTCACAAAAATAGGGTAGATCGCCCATATAACGCTTGGTGAAGAAACAACATTTACTGTAATGAAAAAGATACTAATTAGTATCGTAGCTGTAACGGAGAATGCTACAAAGGTTTTTCGTTGCGCGTGATATAAAGCTAGAGGCCACCATATCACTAAAAAAGCAGGATAAATTGCCCAAGGGTATTGAGGAGATACAATTATATTCAATATAGAGTAATAGATGATGGTAGAAGCACATCCAATTAGGGCTGTTTTTAACGTTTTTGCCTTTTCATCTAAGTACATGAGGATTGGCCACCAGATAATAGGATAAATCGCATAGACAAACCATAAATGATCTGGTGCGTAAATATAATTTTCAACTATTAGAAATGTAATAATTAAGGCACTACAAACAATTGAGTATTGTTTATACAATTTTTTAGCCATAAAGAATAACGTAATAGGCCAAAGCAGTAGCAATAAGCATGGATATACAAACCACATTGTTTGAGGAGATGTCGTATAATTAACAGCCCCTAAAAAAATCATTGTCATCAAGCTCCCCACTATAGAAAAGTTAATAAAATTCCTCATGTTTATTCACCCCATTTCTTACGAGACCACACAAAGTACATCGATAAAGGCCACCAAAGAATGGCGAAAATCGGATAGATTGCCCAAATAGTATGTGGTGTGTAATAAAGATTAATAAAAATAAAAAATGCAATGATTAAGCCACTACCCCAAATTGAAAATTCTAAGTTTAATTTGGCCATGTTTTTCTTTGCTGGTTCTTTAACACCTAACTCTTGCTTTAAGTCTTCGATATCTCCAAATTCTACAATGGCTTTATTAATGGCATCCTCTTGTTCTTTACCTTGGTCCATCAAATAAAATACTTTTTCTTCAAGATTTTCAATGATTTCCTGTTTAACCATTTCCGTTTCGTTAGTTCGAGGAATGTCTTTAAAAAGCTCATCAATATGGTTTTTTATTCTTTTCATTCTAAGCCCTCCATAAATAAATCGATTATTTCCTTTACTTCCGACCATTCTTTCACTAGCTCATTTAAATAGGCCTTACCTAATGATGTAATACGGTAATACTTTCTTTTGCCTCCATGTGAGACATCTCCATAATAGGCTTCAATAATTTCTTTTTTTTCGAGACGTTGAAAAACTGCATACAAAGTTGCTTCCTTGATTTGAAACCGATTGTTTGTACGGAGACTTATTTCCTGAGAAATTTCGTAGCCATAACGGTCTTTTTCTGAAATTAACCGTAAAATAATCGAATCCAAATGTCCTCGGATAATATCACTGCGAACCATAAGTCACCTACTTTTTTTATTGCTCTATCTGTCAGAGTAATAGTAGCAAACATTACTCTGTCTGTCAAAGTAATTTATTCCCTTTTTTTTACAATGATGATGAGATTTTCAATAAAAAACCCATTCGCTGAAAAGCCCAAAAGGACTATTTCATAGCGAATGGAGTTCGAGTACTCTTTTTACATATACAATGCAGCAAGGAAAATCCCTAAAGACTCCTCGTAAATGTCATCAAACTGGCTGATTGGTAAAGGATTTGTACCACTTCCTAATTCAACAGTGAAGCCTGGTCTACGCCAATCTTGAATAAACCAATCCTTATAACCAGCATAGCTTCCAGCAGATTGAACGGGCTCATAGCCACTTACTCTACTAAATTCATTTACAAGCACCTCTGATTCTGGGGGCTCTAGATTTTCAAAGCCCCAATATATGACACGTCCCTGTGTATGAAAGGCTAATACTCTTGAAAAATCACGTTGCTTGGTCAAATCAGCCATTGCAATGGCTTCAGGTTCAGATAGTGGTCTTTCACCACCATAATCTCTTGGCCCTGGTGTTTTTGGATTACGGGCACTTTCCAGCTCCCATTTGGCAGGGAATTGGTCATTCAAATCAATTCCATGAATATTTGCTTTCCAGCCAGAAAAATCAGCGTTATCATTATTCCATGCAATTAGTTGATTTCTTAATGCTTCATCATTTGGTGGACCTTGTATTACTAAATCTACGCCATCAGGATTTACCATTGGAACGATAGAAAGGAATGTTTGCTGATAAAGAGAAAATGGAGAAATTCCGCGAATACTACTTTGATTGGTGAGGGCAAGCAAATAGTCATTTAAAAATGTTAGAATAATAGGTGTAGTAATCCATTCGTTTGCATGGAATGAGCCATTATAGTGTACACGTTTTGCACCATGGCCAATTGACAGCTCAGGTAGCTCTTTCCCTAAAACGGAGCTGCCAATGTTTGAGCTATGAAGAAAAGGATATGCGTCAAGGAGCTTTTTGAGATCGTTCATCATATGGGTATACGTGTAATTTTGCTTACCTTCAACTAAACGCCATGTGATACGTTGAGGTATGCGAATCATTTGACCGATTTGTAATCGATTTGGACTGAACTCAGGATTAACAAGCAAGAGGGCGACTAGGGGAAGGTTTCGGCTCTGGGCAATCTGCCAAAAAGAGTCTCCTTGTTTAATTTGATAGTTGTTGGTCACAAAACCAGGAATACGAACCCGTTGTCCAACTCTTAAAAATTGGGGATTTATATTTTCATTAGAATCTAAAATGAGTTGAAGAGGAATTTTAAATACCTCACTGAAATGCCAAAGTGAATCTCCTGGTCTTACGATAATATCCACATGTTTTCTCTCCTTAATTAAATTAGAAATGGTTCAATATAAAATGTATATGATAAATGCATAGACTTATTGATACAAATTCAGCAAAATTACTTTATTAAGAATCTAAAATAGGAGATAATTAGTTATTTTTACATGTATACTAGTAATCATACTAAAGTAAAAGAAAGGTAAAGGTAGGAAAACCAAATGTTAAATAGATTAAAATTGGGTATACGCTCAAAGATTTCATTAGGTTATATCGTAATCATTCTTTGCCTACTTGCGACGGTTGTCATATTAAATAATCAAATTACATCTTTGCAGAAGGAAAGAAATTTTATTATTAAGTACGATTCCAATGTTCTAACTTTAACGAATGAAATTGAAAAATATATATTGGATATGGAATCAAGTCAGCGAGCTTTCATCATTACGGGTAAGCAAAGTTATTTGGAACCCTACGATAATGCAGCTGAAAATTGGAAAATAGATTTTAATGAACTCTATCAACAAATGAAAGATAAACCAGCTCAGCAGGACAAACTTAAAGAGATAGAGGAAACAATTGAACATTGGATTGCAACGTCAGGGGAACCAACTATTCAATATAAAAAGGATAATGATGTAGAAGCAGTAAATGATTTTTTTAAAGTGGATAATGGTCGTCAGGATATGGAAAAAATGCGCAAATTATTCGATTCATTCCGTGCCACTGAAAATGCTTATACACAGGCGAAGGCTAGTCAGTTAGACAAGCGAAATAGTAAATTAACTAGTGCTTTATTTGGGATCTTAATTTTAGTTTCTACAATAGCCATTGCCATCGCTAGTGGCATTTCCCGTTCAATTGTAAAAACGATAACAGAAGTAACACAAACAATTCAAGAAATAGCAGCTACAAAAGGTGATTTCACAAGAAGAATTCATGTGAATACAAATGATGAAGTGAATGAACTTGCTAATGCAACGAATACACTTTTAGAGTCAGTTGAAAAAAGAGAGTGGCTACAAAGCAATGTAGCTGAAATCGTGACAAATTATCAAGGTATTTCAGCAATTACAAAATTAGCGGAGACTTTCCTATCAGAAGTAGCACAAAAAACCCAAGCATCCCTTGGCGCATTTTATGTTCGGGAAGTTACAGAGAACCAAGTACAGTTTGTGAAAAAGGCTGCTTTTGCTGACACGGATGATGGTGTTGGTATGGAGAGTTTCAAAATAGGACAAGGGTTAATCGGTCAATGTGCATTAGAAAAAAGAGTACTATTCTATGATAATATTCCGAGAGACTATCGTTTAATCAAAACGGGATTAGGTGAGATTAGACCACAAAATATTTTATTGATTCCTGTCATTTTTGAAAATGAAGTTATAGCGGTTGTTGAAATAGCAACAATGGCTAAGTTCAGTAAGTTACAGCAAGAACTCGTGAGACAGGTCACTGAAACCTTTGGGCTAACAGTGAATAGCGTTTTAGGGCGTATGGAAATTGTTCGTCTATTGAATGAATCAAGAGCAATGACTGAGGAATTACAGGTTCAATCAGAGGAGCTTCAGACACAATCTGAGGAATTACAAATGCAGACGGAAGAGCTGACAATGATTAATGAACAGCTTGAGGAACGCACGAAAGAGGCAGAGTCCAAATCAAGAGAGCTAGAGAAAGCGAAGAAGGAATTAGAAGAAAGTGCAGAGCAGCTTATCCTTAATTCCAATTACAAATCCGAATTTTTAGCGAATATGTCACATGAATTAAGAACACCTTTAAACAGCATATTAATATTATCGGAAATGCTAGCAGAAAATAGCCAACACAATCTAACAGACGAGGAAGCAGAGTTTGCTAAAGTTATTCATTCTTCAGGAGAGGACTTACTTGCTTTAATCAATGACATATTAGATTTATCTAAAGTCGAGGCAGGGAAGCTTGATATTATTTTTAACGAAGTGAATATGAGCGAAGTACCTGTACAAATTGAACATACCTTCTCACCAGTTGCGAGGAAGAAAAACTTAGCATTCCATATTTCAAAGGCAGATCATGTAGTGGATGTATTCTATACGGATGAGAAGAGATTCCAGCAAATCTTAAAGAATTTATTATCGAATGCCTTTAAATTTACTGAGCAGGGTTCTGTCACATTAGACATTAACCAGCTTACACCAGAACAACTAACAAACAATATGCAGGATATAAGTACTGATTGGTTAGAAATTACAGTTTCAGATACAGGAATAGGTATTCCAAAAGACAAACACCAGCTGATTTTTGAATCATTCCAGCAAGCAGATGGAGCTACGGTCCGAAAATATGGTGGAACGGGTCTTGGTCTTTCTATTTGTAAGGAATTTGCCAAATTACTTGGTGGCTGGATTACTTTACAAAGTACTGAAGGGCAAGGTAGTAGCTTTACGTTAACGCTTCCGAGCCTACCAAATGGAATTGAAGAGGAGCACTGCCAAAAGCTTGCCATGAACGAAGTGGCTGTTACGACGGTGGAAGAGGAACAAATCAAAGAGCAGCCAGTAGCAATGGAAGAAGCCCTTCAACTTGAGGTTGAGGTGTTTCAAGGGAAAAATATTTTAATAGTTGATGATGATAACCGTAATATTTATGCGTTAAAAACGGCATTAGAAAAAAGAGGCATGCACATTCTAGTTGCCAAAGATGGGCTAGAATGTTTAGAGGTCTTGCAGGCTAATCCAGATATCGATCTTGTTCTGATGGATATAATGATGCCTAATATGGATGGCTATGAAGCGATGACTATTATTCGTCAGCAAATGAAACGTATCGATTTGCCAATCATTGCATTGACTGCTAAAGCGATGAAAAATGACCGTGATAAATCATTGCAGGCAGGTGCATCTGATTATATTAGTAAGCCATTAAATTTAGATCAATTAATATCAGTTTTAAGAGTATGGTTAGTTTCTAAGGGGAGTTAATGAACATGGAACAATTTCAGCCTTTGGAGCAAAATATACAATTAAATAAGCATACAAATTTAGAAATTGATTTGTTACTAGAGGCTATTTATCGTTTATCGGGCTATGATTTTCGTCAATATAATCGTTCATCCATTTCGCGCAGAATCTACAATAGGATGGGGATAAATAACATCCCAACGATTTCACGTGTACAAGAAAAGGTCATTCATGATAAAGAATTTTTAGAGCAGATATTAAACGATTTTTCGATAAATGTAACAGAGATGTTCCGCAACCCAACCTTTTTTAAGGCCTTTCGTGAAACGGTCATCCCCGTTTTACGAGAATATCCAGAAATCCGTATTTGGCATGCAGGTTGTGCAACAGGTGAAGAAGTATATTCTATGGCTATCTTGCTTCAAGAAGAGGGGCTAATAGAGAGATCTGTAATTTATGCAACAGATATGAACGAGCAAGTATTGGAAAAAGCTAAGAAGGGGGCCTTTCCAATTCATAAAATGCAGGCATATACAAAAAACTATATGCTTGCTGGAGGTGCCCATGCTTTTTCAGAATACTATCAAACAGATTATCAATATGCTTACTTTCATCCAACATTATTGAAAAATATTATTTTTGCTCAACATAATTTAGTAACAGATCATTCATTTAATGAATTTCATGTTGTTCTGTGCAGAAATGTTCTTATTTATTTTTCACCTAAGCTGCAGAGCCAGGTACATCAATTATTTTATGAAAGTCTAAGTGACAAAGGTTTTTTATGCTTAGGGGATAAAGAAACATTGCGATTTGAAGAGGTTATTTCAAAGTATAAGGAGATTTCTGGAAACGAAAGAATTTATCAAAAAATGTATTAATGAGTAAGAGGCTATCTTTAACGGATAGCCTCTGCTTTTTTATATAGTTTTAGTGCTAGCTTGAATCATTAAAACACACATGTCATCAGGCTGATTCTCTTGTTTATCCTTAGGCAAAAGGTTATCGATTAGGCATTGTGAATAATCCCACTTGGAGGATGTTAGCGTTTGCAAATGCTTTTCTGATTCTAATTCACAGGGTCCCATTGCCTCTAATACACCGTCTGTAAATAACACGATTTGAATGTCATGCTCATATTGAATAGATTGCTTTTTTACTTTTATTTCATCGAAGAAACCGACTGCACAGCTACCCTGATCTAATGGAATACATGATTTTTCATCGATTAGTGCATATCCAGGAGGATGGCCAGCATTTATGTACTCGACTGTTTTTTGCTCTGTATCAATGATTAAATAAATCGCTGTAAAATAATAAAGATTATTCTCTTTCCCATCTTGTAATAGCGTCATATAACGATTCAGTTCTTGGATGACAAGTTCAGGTTCCACCAATTGCTTAACCGCCTCTCTTAGAACAGAGGAGATGAACATACAAACCAACGCTGCCGATATACCGTGACCCATCATATCCAATAATATAATGGCATAACGATGATCGTCTATTTTGTACCAATAATACATATCTCCTGCCAAATTAGAGGATGGTAAATAAGAAACTTCAATACGGATGTCCTTCTCATTTAACGGTGGGCTAAGAAGACTCCTTTGTACATGGGTTGCTAAATCTAGTTCATATTGTATTTTCTTTTCATGCTGTGTGTGCCAGTCTAATTCCGCCTTTAAACGTAAGGCAACACGCATTCTGGCAAGCAACTCTGTTTTATTAATTGGTTTAGTAATATAATCTACACCACCAATGTCTAGGGCTTCTGCCAGTTTGTTTTTATCCTCAAGTGCTGTAACAAAAATGATTTGAATATCTTTTAATCTCTCATTTTGCTTAATGCGTTTGCAGGCCTCAATACCATCTACTTCCGGCATCATAATATCTAACAAAATTAAATCTACTGAATTTCCTGTCGGATTGGGTGCATCTAATTGTAAATAATCAAATAGCTCATAAGCAGATGAAAGAGAAACACAGTTTTCATAACCTGCATTTTTTAGTATTTTCTCAATGACAAATAAATTGACTTGATTGTCATCAACTAGAAGAATGGTCATAGTACTTTCCCCTTACTCTGATTGAATTGTGCAGATTATTTTTCATGTATATAAAATACTTTCAACTTTATCATTATACAAAACATCAAAGAATAAAGGTATTTTGGCGATTTGAATGTGTGATTTACTAAATACATGAATTAAAAGGAATTTATATTTTCGCCTTTTTAAATCCTTGGTAGATATCAAATGCATTTGCTAAAACAGCAATAATTATACTGACAAGTAGGATTTTATCAATAGTGAAGGCAACTTTAGCTGAGGTTGTTTCTGTTATAGCCGCAATATAAGGAATAGAGGCGCTGTGAATAAAATCTTGGTGTATCGCTATTAAAATAAACACAATTGTTCCTACACTTTGAAGTAGTGCATTAGTGATGGCGATAGGCATTGTCCACTGTCCTGCACGCCATTTTAATAAGGTTAAAGTTAGACTTAGGATAATACATAGTAAGACCATGGGAACAAACGCTTGTAAAATATTTTGATTAAAGATAGGCATAACAAATTTCAAGCTGCCGTTGTCATTCGTTGTATAAATACCTAAAAGACGATAGGCATTCCAGTAAACAAAAGAAAAAATAAGTATTCCTAAAAGGCTAAAAATCGTATCACTTATAGGAATGATTTTATCTTTGGGAATCTTTTTAATTTGTATTAAATCATCAGGTGACCATGGCTTGGTATCTCTCAGAAAAGGGATCGAAAACTTTTCAGCCCCAGAACGGTCCTTAATAATAAAAATAACCGTAAGCCAAAACAAAACGTGAAATAACACAGCAATAATTGCAACAATAATCCCTACAAATGCTGTAATAATGGTTGTGAGAAGTGCTTCTTCTCCAGAATAGAGAACCATCTTCTCTATTATTTGAACAATGATCGTAATAAGAATTGCCCAAGGAATAATTAGCTTGATGGTTCTTGTATATTGTTCAAAATTCTTTGGACCAATTAAAAAGTGGGGAGTAACCTGATAGCTCGCAGCAACTTCTGAAGGGCTTCCAAGCTTCCTAAGTACTTCCTTCACCTCAGATTCTGTATATTGCTCTGGCAACATATCCTCAATAGTAGCCTTTAGTTCAACCTTGATTATCTCACGTTTATTTTTATGTAGCCTTTTAGTCACTTCGTGAATATATGAATCAATTAAAGTCATACATTTTCCTCCTTTAATCATTTTCAGTACTCATTAATTGGTCGTGGTAATATATGTTATTATGGGGTATAAAAATTAATATGAAAAATTCGTGAACAACATGCAACAATTTGAAAATGGAGGGGACATAATGAGGGTCGTAGAGAAATTATTAAAAGAGCAAGATTTTGTAGCCTTTGTAAATATCGTTGTAGGTGCATATCCAGGAAGATTGAATGGAACACATACAACAAAAGAAGAGCTGAAAAAGCATTTTATGCAAAATCAGAGCAACGATGAATCTCTTCATTATTATGGACTTTGGGAAAAGGACAAACTCATTGGTGGTATGCGACTACATGACTTTCAAATGAATCTATTCTCTAAAATGTTACCAATTGGTGGGGTAGGACTTGTTGCAGTTGATTTATTACATAAAAAAGAGAAGGCTGCAAAAGAATTAATCCAACATTTCTTTAACATCTTTTTAGAAAAAAATATTCATTTTGTGGCTTTGTATCCGTTTAGACCAGATTTTTATAAGAAAATGGGTTTTGGCTATGGACCGAAAATCTATCAATACTTGGTAGAGCCTTCGAGCTTCCCTAAAGGACCAACCAAAAAGCACCTTAAATATTTGACAGTTGAAGATCAACAACAGCTAGTAGATTGCTACAACAGGGTAGTAGCAAAAAAACATGGGATGTTTCTTAAAACACAATCGGAACTATCTTTTATTTTTAATAATCCAGATAACTATGTGATTGCAATGGAACAGGAAGGTACAGTTCAGGGCTATATTGCCTTTTCTTTTAATAAACAAAGCGATAGTAATTTTATGCTCAATAATTTGGTCATTAAAGAGTGGATCTATGAAACTCCTGAGGCTTTGCTAGAGCTTAGTACATTTTTAAACAGTCAAGCGGATCAAGTAACCCGAATCGAATGGAATACACAAGAAGAAAATGTCCATTTCTTTTTAGAGGATGTAAGAAATGGTACAAATCATTTAATTCCAAGTGTATATCACGCAAGTGCCGTGTCAGGAGTTGGTCTAATGTACCGTATCATAAATGTGAAGGGCTTTTTTGATGAGCTCCTAACACGCAATTTTAACGGTGTCACTTTGACATTTAAATTGAATGTTATGGATTCGTTACTGGCAAAAAATAATCAGCAACTTATTGTTGAGGCTGTTAACGGTACAATTAAATTGCTAGAAAGTGATAGCTATGATGTTGAAGTAACGATAGATGTAGCTGAGCTTTCATCACTAGTAATGGGCGTCGTAACGGTCCAAGAGCTATTTATGCTGAGTCGAATACAGATTAGCGATAATCAGTATTTACAGGCTTTACAGCAATTCTTCTATGTGTTTGAAAAGCCCACATGTATATCGGCATTTTAGAATGGGCGTGAGGGCTTTTAATCTTTTTTGATGAGAATGGAAGAACGTGTTGGCCTTTCAAGTGGCGTTATATTGATAATAAAGTAGCTTATGATTAGTATGAGGATAATTAATGAATAAATTAACGTATTTAGAGGATGATCATGCTCCACAATAATTAATCGAATCATCGCTGTGATACCTATATAGATAAAATATCGAAGTGGAAAATGGTAATCCTCCTTAAAATATTTAATGATCATTGTGATGAATTCGAAATATAAAAAGAAAATAAGAATATTGGCAAGGAATAGTTTATAATCACCATCTTCCTTAGCGAATAGTAATATTTTAAGAAATTCAATTAGCTCCTTAAATAACAAAAAACAGAGAATGAGTGCTAATAGTACAAGGCAAACATTGAGAAAGAGCTGTAGAGATTTTGGCACAACTTTAATGAGCTGTAAATAAGTCGTATTTTTTTGCTTCATCCCATTCCTCCAATCGAGTTTTGTAAATACATCATCATATGGTCGAGTAGCTGTGTATTATGATATAAATATAACAATTTGTCGTAAATCTTTTCTTATGATTTTGTAAAGTTTTGGTATATTTTAATGAAAGAAAGTTTTCAAAATAATTTAGTGGTATGCTAAAATAGATGTGCATGAATATAAAATATAAAAGGGGTTTTTAAAATGGCAAAAGCTGCAAAAACTGATGCGAAAATTACACCAGAACGTTTAGAAGAAGCGTTAAATGTTCGTGATCGACTTATTATCGAGCTACTGGTACAAGTACTTGATGAAAAGCTAGTAATTGAGCGTCCTGTATTACGTGAACGTCTAGGAAACCTTGTAGATCTAGCAGATCACGATGCAGAGCTTAAGGAAACAATCCACGCAGTAATTAACAAACTATAATGTAAAAGAGGAATGCTACGGATATGCGTAGCATTCTTTTTTATATAGTATTTTATCATGTAAAGCGTTCTACCAAGTCGTACATACGCTCTGCCTCTGTATGAAGCTCCATAGAGGAGTGCATGATAGATGTCACCGCTGACTTTTGTTCGTCAATAGAAGCATTAATTTGTTCAGTAGCTGCGGCAGATTGTGTAGCGACACTTGCTATTTCATTGATGGCGTTCATCACGACTATTCGATTTTCCGCCATGTCATTCATTCCTTTGTCTAAAGAAACAAGGTGCTTTGTAATGTCATGAATGGAGTCTGCTAGGAAAGTAAAGGCTCCCTTTACTTCCGTAATCGACATTGCCTGATTTTGTGACAGTTGGAGCGTGTGTATCATTTTTGAATCTGAATTAGCGGTATCGACCTCAATACGCTGTAATAGATTTCTAACCCGATTCGTGGCTTCATTCGTATCCTCAGATAAATGACGGACTTCCTCAGCTACGACAGCAAACCCTTTGCCATGTTCACCTGCACGGGCTGCTTCAATACTTGCATTTAGTGCTAATAGATTTGTTTGTTCAGAAATGGATGTAATTGTTTGTACGACTTGATGAATTTCTTTCATTTGGCTCGTCAAACTTGAAAAAGTTGTTCTCAATTCCTCAATCACTTGCGTAAACTCACTTGAATTTTGAAGTAATACATCTACTTTTTGTCTACCGTTTTCTTGAGATTGATTAATGATATTCATATTTTCTGTAATCTCACTATATTTATCTGTAGCATTTGAGATAAGTGAGGACAATGTTTCTACTTTACTAATGGCCATTTCTGCTTCCTCAGCTTGTACTACAGCTCCCTTAGATATATCATTGATGGCTTGATGAATTTCATCAGCAGAGGCAGTCGTCTCCTCAGTAATGGCACTCAGCATTTCTGAAGAAACGCGCATTTGGGACGCGCTATCCTTTGTATTGTTGACCATTTCGTATAAGCTACGTTTCATATTATTCACGTTACTAGCTAGTATACCGAGTTCATCTTCTGTAGTAACAGGTATGTCATCACCAGTTAGCTTGCCTTTAGCAATATCAGATGTAATGACCATAATTTTTCGTATATAGGTTGTCATTCGTCCAGAGAAGAACCAGAAGAGTGATACACCAATAATCGTTGCAAGGAAGGTCATGCCTAGTGTGTAATATAAAACATTTTTTGTACCCGCATTAAAGTCCATTTCGTATGTACCAGCTGCTATAATCCAGCCCCAATGCTTGTCCTTTTCTACATAAGTAATCTTAGGCGCAACAATTTCAGGATTTGAGGGAAGGGCCCAATCATAACGTACATATCCTCCTCCAGCATTTGCTGCTTCAATCATTTCTCGTACAAAATAGCGCCCATCCTCTGTTTGTAAATCTGAGATATTTTGTCCTTCTAGAGAGGGGTGGGTTTCAACCATACCACTATCTTGGAAAGCATAGAAATAAAAATTATCTCCATATTTAACGGGATTATCAATGGATCTTTTGTTATCTTCATTTTTATGACCAACGATCTGTGTTCTAGCACTTTCCTGAGCTTCCTCTAGCGTTAATTTCCCATTTTGAACTTGAGTATCTAACTGTGCAATAAGTTCAAGTATGCCAAGTGTGCCGTTTTTAAGACTATCTCTACCTACCTGATCGAGTTCTCCTTTCACGACCATATAATTGACGGTTCCAACTAGGCCTGTTGATAGTAGAATAACGATAATAGCGAGACTAACAAGTTTATTACGTACTGATTTCATAAGATACAACCCCCGTTCCTTCATTCCTTCAATATAGTTCTATTATAATATATAATTTTTTAATAAAATAGAAAATTCTGAAAATAAATATTGTCTTTTAAGTGAAGAGTCCCAAAAAAATAACCACAACAAAGAGTAAAAAGCAGCTCTTAATTGGGGTGATGTTGAAGCTTAAAATAGCGGATTTACATCGATTAGTATACTTTGTCTCCATTGAAAATAGAATTCTTCACGATCACATAATCAACATTGCGAATAGCCTCTAGCTTTGTGCCACCAGCATATGAAATAGATGACTGTAAATCTTGTTGCATCTCGATTAATGTATCTTTGATGCTACCTTTATGTTCAACGTACATTTTCTTACCTTCGACGTTTTTACGTTCGCCTTTTTGGAATTCAGAAGCAGAGCCGAAGTATTCCTTCACTGTTCTACCTTCGATTTCGATTGTTTCACCAGGTGACTCTTCATGACCAGCGAATAATGAACCGATCATTACCATTGAAGCACCAAACCGTACAGATTTAGCGATATCTCCATGTGTACGAATGCCACCATCAGCAATAATTGGCTTTGTAGCAGCCTTTGCACACCAACGTAGTGCAGCTAGTTGCCAGCCGCCAGTACCAAAACCTGTTTTGATTTTAGTAATACATACTTTACCTGGTCCAATCCCAACTTTTGTTGCATCTGCACCAGCATTTTCAAGCTCACGCACCGCTTCAGGTGTCCCTACATTACCTGCAATGACAAAGCTTTTTGGTAAATGCTTTTTAATATGCTGAATCATACGAATAACAGCATTTGAATGACCGTGTGCAATATCAATTGTAATAAAATCAGGTACTAAATTAGCAGCTGCTAATTCTTCGATAAATGTATATTCCTCTTCTTTTACACCAACGCTAATAGAAGCAATTAAGCCATTTCCTTGCATTTCTAGAATAAAGTTTCGACGAGTTTCTGGTTGGAAACGGTGCATGATGTAAAAGTAACCGTTTTCAGCAAGTTTCTTAGCAAGATTTTCATCGATAATTGTTTGCATATTTGCAGGTACTACTGGCAGTTTAAAAGTGTGACCACCTAAAGTAACAGAAGTATCACATTCTGAACGACTTTCTACAATACATTTTGCGGGAATAAGTTGAATATCCTCATAGTCAAATACGTTATCCATTATATACACTCCTAAAATACGAATATTTTTCAAGATTTAATTTAAATTGTTCGCCATTTGGTAATTTACATGATTTTTGAGTAAATGTCAAAGCTTTTGTGAAAATAAATAAAAAATTTAAAAAGAAAGGAGCAAACTTACTTTGAAGATGAAATATTCTAGTTATAATTTGTGTTATGTTTTGTAATCCATGTACAATAGAATTGTTTCAAAAAATGACAAAGGAGTGTTGAAAATGGCAGTAGAGGTTTATTTGAATTTTAATGGAAATTGTCGAGAGGCAGTTGCGTTTTACGAAGACGTTTTTAATACGGACAAGGCTGAAATTATGACGTTTGGAGAGACACCACAAAATCCAGACTATCCATTACCAGAAGAAGCAAAAGATCTTGTCATGCATACACGACTTATTGTATTCGGTAGTAGAATTATGTTCTCAGATACATTTCCAGGCATGCCATTTTCCACAGGGAATAATGTCACATTAGCTGTTGTATCCGATGATGAAGAGCAAATGCGTCAAGCATTTGATAAGCTTAAAGAAGGTGGTAACGTGAGAATGGAGCTTCAAGAAACATTTTGGAGCAAATGTTACGGCTCACTTACAGATAAATTTGGCGTTGAATGGCAATTTAGCCATGAGGTAAATGAATAATGAAATAACATGATAAAAGCACGATGATGGGGCTAAACCAAGTATCATCGTGCTTTATTATTTAGTAGTTAAAACGGTCTACATAGCCTTGTAATTCATCTGCCATATCAAGCAATGTTTTAGCAGAAGAGGCGATTTCCTGCATGGAAGATAATGTTTGTTCCGTTGAAGCGGCAACCTCTTCAGATGCAGCTGCGTTTAGTTTGGCATGGTCTGACAGTTCAATAGCAGTTGCGGATACCTCCTCTACAACGGCAGACATTTCTTGTGCTGAAGCTGATATATCCTCCATTTTAGGAGCAATTTCACGAAGACTTCCAACGATACTTGAAAATTTCTTTTTCGTATCCTCGGATAGCTGTAAACCTTCTTGAACGTCTGCAGAAGCTTTCGTCATCGTTTGTACAGATTTAGCGGTATCTTGTTGTATACCTGTAATTAGAGTAGAAATTTGCTCTGCTGATTGATGAGATTGCTCCGCTAGTTTACGTACTTCATCTGCTACAACTGCAAAGCCTTTACCGTGTTCACCTGCTCGTGCTGCTTCAATAGCAGCATTAAGAGCAAGAAGGTTTGTTTGGTCTGAAATTGCGCTAATAATTTCTATAATGGAGCCAATTTCTTTTGTACGATCAAATAAGGATTTAATCATCGTATCGGATTGAGCCACAGAATCATGAATGGATACCATTTGATTAACAGTGTGCTCAACAGATTGACTACCTTCCTCCGCTAATTGGATGGCCTGGCTGGATAGGTCTGAAACTTGTAGAGCACTATCTGCTACCTCTACAACACCCTTTGCAATCTCCTCAATAGAAACAGCATTTTGATCGATTCCCGTTGTTTGTTTTTCCGTACTAATCGCTACCTGTTGCATAGCCTCTGTCACTTGCTCAGATGCAGCGATATTTTGCTCAGCATTCGCTGAAAGACCTTGTGCCGAGGTTTGAACATGTTGTGAGCTTTGATCAACATTGCGGATCAGTCTTTTTAAGCTAACTTTCATTGAGACAAATGCTTCAGCAAGCTGTCCTATTTCATCTTTCGTATGAATATCAATATACTCTGTCAAATCACCTTCACTAATTTTAAGAGCACTTTGCTGTAATTGTTTAATTGGGTTAACAATAGATTTAATCATTGAGAGCATAAAGATAATACCAACAATAATAGAAATACCAATAATGAGTAATGTAATAGTAAAGGTTGAGGTAGCAGCGTTAGTAGCCTCTGCAATGAACATTGTACCAATTATCTTCCAGCCTGTGATTTCATTTGTTTCAAAGCGTAAATGACGGTCACCTTCAGTAATAATACCTTCCTGCTTTTCGTAAATTTTTGAAACATAATTTTCCGTTGCCTCTGTGCCGCTTTCCTTATCTTTTTGAGCAATATATAACTTATTATTATCTAACAGAGAGGCAAAGCCCGTTTCTCCAATACGTGTTTGATCTGTCAGTGCACTTAGAAGAGAGATATTTAAATCTAAGGCAATTACGCCAGAATCATCAGGAAGAGCTTGCATAATTGTCACAACGATGTTATTTGTTGATTTTGAGATATATGGAGAAGTGATGGATACATGCCCTTTATTATCAATGGCTTCTATATACCAAGGACGTTTACGAGGATCATAATCACTTGCATAGTCATGGACAGGTTCATCAATGATTCGCCCATCAGCAGTCCCTATGTATACTAGCTCGACTTCTGGGTGTGTATTTATATATTCCTGAAAAAGACCTTTTAATTCAGCTTTTTTATCATCTTGTAAATAAGACTGATTTATTTTCTTGGCAAAATATTCGATATCATGAACTCTAGGAGCAATTGTATTAGTAATATTACTATTAAGCATACGCACACTTTCCTTGGCGCTTGCTTGCTGCTCTGCGAGTATTTGATTTTTGGTACTTTTAAAGGAGGTATACCCGATTAAAAGTGCGGGAATGAGAAGTATGACTAAAAATGCAAAGATGAGTTTCTTTCTTAAACTAATTCGTTTCATATAGTATTCCTCCTTAAACGACATTATTGAAGTGAAATACAACTAACTACTTGATTGGTTTTATTACATTAGTAGTCTCCTAAGTCGTTCAAATGTTTAATCTGATTCTAAGAGGAAAATGAATAATAATCAATACAATTTTCCGAAAAATCTGTAAAATAAAGTTATGTAACGCTATTATTTGTAGAAAAATATCCTATTTTGTAATTTTCTATCTTTTTGGAATAGAAAAAATCTGAGTTCAATACTATCTTGAACTCAGATTTAGCAGTTAAATAATTAATATTTAAAACGATTGACATAACCCTGCAATTCATCCGCCATATCGAGTAGGGTTTTGGCAGACGAAGCCATATCTTGCATAGAAGATAAAGTTTGTTCCGTGGAAGCGGCAACTTCTTCTGTAGCAGCAGCATTTAATTTTGCGTGATCGGAAAGTTCAATAGCGGTCGCTGATACTTCTTCTACAACGGCAGACATTTCTTGAGCAGATGCTGAAATATCCTCCATTTTCGGCGCGATGTTTCGAAGACTTTCGATAATACTCGCGAATTTTCTACTTGTATCTTCTGTCAATTGTAAGCCCTCTTGAACATCTGTCGATGCTTTGACCATTGTCTCTACAGATTTTGCTGTATCTTGCTGAATAGTAGTAATGAGCGCAGAAATTTGCTCTGCTGATTGATGAGATTGCTCTGCTAATTTACGTACTTCATCAGCCACTACCGCGAAGCCTTTGCCATGTTCTCCTGCTCTAGCAGCTTCTATAGCTGCATTAAGTGCTAATAAATTCGTTTGATCTGATATAGCACTAATCATTTCTAAAATGGACCCGATTTCTTTCGTGCGATCATATAGTGCTTTAATCATTGTATCTGATTGCGTTACAGAATTATGGATAGAATTCATTTGCTGTACAGTTTGTTTGACAGATTGTCCACCTTCTTCTGCCAATTGGATAGCATGGCTAGATAGGTCAGAAACCTGCATGGAACTGTCTGCTACTTCAACAACGCCTTTAGCAATTTCTTCAACTGAAATGGCATTCTGATCAATACCTGTAGTTTGTTTTTCTGTACTAATTGCCATTTGGTGCATGGCATCAGCAACTTGCTCTGAGGTAGCGATGTTTTGTTCTGCATTAGCAGATAAATTTTGAGCGGCTGTTTGGACATGTTGTGAGCTTTGATCAACATTACGAATTAATTTTTTTAAGCTCACCTTCATAGAGATAAAGGCTTCTCCAAGCTGACCAATTTCATCTTTAGAATGGATTTCAATAAACTCCGTTAAATTACCGTCGCTAATTTTTAATGCGCTTTGCTTCAATTGATTAATTGGGTTAACAATAGACTTTATCATGAAGAGCATGAAAATAACGCCAACGAGAATGGAAACAATAATGATAATTAAATTTATATTTAATGTGGATGCCGCAGCTTTTGCAGCTTCCGCAGTAAACATCGTACCAATTACCTTCCACCCAGTTAACTCATTCGTAACAAATTGTAAGTGACGGTCTTTTTCAATAATCGTACCGCTTTCCTGCTCATAAATTTTTGTAATGTAGCTTTCCGTTGCCTCTGTACCACTTTCTTTATCTGGCTGAGCAATGTAAATTTGATTGTTATCTAAAAGAGAAGCGAAGCCCGTTTCTCCAATACGTATATTATTCGTAATGTCACTTAATGTAGAAATATTTAGATCTAATCCTAATACACCGGAACCATCTGGTAATGCCTGAGTAATTGTAATGACAATGTCACCTGTAGATTGTGTAACATATGGTGCAGTAATTGAGGTCTTCCCATTATTAGCTAAAGCCTGCTTATACCAAGGCCTTGTCCGAGGATCGAAGCCATCAGGATACTCTTGAACAGGCTGATCAAATAGTTTGCCTTCAGCAGTTCCAATATATATCAGATCTACTTCAGGGTGCATGTTTACATATTCACTTAATAATGACTTTAGTTCTAAAGTGCTCTCGTCTTGAAAGTAAGTTTCACTAAATTTTTGTGAAAAATATTGTACATCTTTCAATTTGGGTTCAATCATGTTTGTAATATTGGAATTTAGAATGCGCACACTTTCAGTCGCACTTGCCCGTTGTTCCTCTGAAATTTGCTGTTCAGCACTTTGGTAAGATACTATTCCAATCAATAGTGTTGGAATGAGAAGCATGGCTAAAAACGAAAAAATAAGCTTTTTTCTTAAACTTAGTTGTTTCAATTGTATTATCCTCACATAATATTTTATTCTATACTTTTCCCTTAAAGGTAAATAATACTCATTCTATCAGAAATAAAAGAAAAGTTAAGTACTTTGAATTAATTATTTCTTAGTAATGTATATCATTATCAATTTTTCGAAATTTCCCTAAATTGATGGCATTAGAAGCTATATAAAGCCGCTTTTTGATGTATACTAATGCTCAAAAGAGGAGGGAATGAAGACATGATTCATCAAATTGGACAGGTAATGTTATATGTTAATGATCAAGATGCAATTGTGAAATTTTGGACAGAAAAAGTGGGGTTTGTTGTCATTTCTGAACAGGAAGAGGCAGGCATACGCTGGATTGAAATTGCACCAACTAAGGAAGCTCAAACATCCTTTGTGCTTCACAACAAAGAAATTATTGCTAAAATGCAACCTGATCTAAATTTAGGAACACCTTCTATTATGTTTTACGCTGATAAAATTGAAGAGATGTATCAAGATTTTCAGGCAAAGGGCGTTAAAGTAGGAGATCTAGTCATGATGCCAATGGGTAGGGTTTTTAATTTTGCTGACCCTGAAAATAACTACTTTGCCTTGGTTGAAAAGAAAAAGTAAATAACGGAATCTGCTTGTTTTTTGTTAGAGTTAAGTAAAAATGAGCAGATTCCTGTTTTAGCTTATTTAATAGCTAGATTTGTGGTCTATGATAAATCTTCACCAAAAATACCAACCGTTTGTCGATCTATTACAAATTCATGGCCATTCCATTTTAAAATATTTTCTACATAGCCTAATCCATCAGCATGATATCTACCTGCAATTTCTTGATATCCTAAAATTTCATACGTTCCATCTCGGTCGTAATCAACAGGATATAGTCCTCCAAAAGGATCTACCCAGCCTTCAATCGGTTGCTTCAAGGTGCCATCTGGATTATAAATTTCAGCTAAGTAGTCGGCTCCTTTATACTGTAAATCAATTGTGTATTTAATAGCAGGATTAAAACTCTGAACAACAGCCTTATAATGATCTACATAATTGACCTTATATTTAAGTTTATTATTAAAAGATTCTGCATCAAAGATGGAACGAACTTGATTGTTGATGGAGGAAAAAATCTCACCATTTACAATTCCGCCGCTACCTCCTGTATCAGACACAACCAGAATATCCTCAATATGATTACCAGTAAAATCGCCCAAGAAAATAGTCGGATTATAGCCCATATTTTGTTTCAATGGAATTTGCTCCATTTGTCGTGTTTGACCATCAAAAATAGACAGTGTTAGATTTCTCCAGAAAGGACTATCAGGCTGTTTAGTGCCCATTAAAAAAATGGTTTCAAAAAAACCATCCCCGTTAATATCTCCAAACTTAGTTTGAATAACTTGTGGAGCAGAATGGGTTATGATTCCACCGTTTAGTGGTGAATTTAAATTATTGGTCATATATGCACCTCTTTCATTAGTCTTAGCATATGTTGTAAGAAAAGCTTGGTGCATAAATCAAAGGTAAAAGTTGAAACTTTGTAATACATATTAAACTTACAAAAAAACTTGAATATCACCCATTGACATTTTCTAATGCGAAAAGTATTATAAGTGTCAACGAATCAGAAAATTCAGTACCAAATAGTATCTCACTACATTCATGTAGCAAGAGATTTTTTTTCATTATCAATCCTTAGTAAATTTATACGATTTATATATATTGGGAAGAAGGAGATTCATTTGAAGAATTTATTTGTAAAAACAGAGCGACAACGATATTGGCTAGATCAGCTAGCTGCTATAGCTGAGCCAATCAAGGCAGAGGCTGTTGAGGTAGATGAGCAATCTCGTTTTCCGTTCGAAGCACATCGGTTACTTTTACAAATTGGCTATCCTCAACTTACTTTACCGAAACAATATGGCGGAGAAGGGTTATCTGTCTATGATATGGTCCTCGTACAAGAGACGCTAGCAAGCTATGACGAAAATGCCTCTCTTTCCCTTGGGTGGACATTAGGTGTTGTCGGTGAAATTTATGAAACTAAACTATGGACTGATGATCTATTAATAGCTTTTGCTGAAGAAATAAAGAGAGGGGCCATGATTAATAGAGCGGTTAGTGAGGCGGCAACAGGTAGTCCAACGCGAGGAGGGCGGCCAGGGACAAATGCCATTTCTACTAAAGGAGGCTGGCTAATAAATGGGCGCAAGATTTTTACGACTGCGTCTCCGGTGCTCGATTATTTCCTTACCTCCGCTTGGATTGAAGAAAAACAGCAAGTTGGCTTCTTCCTCATTCATAAGGATGCAGCAGGTCTATCCATTGAGGAGAATTGGGAGATGTCTGCAATGCGAGGCACAAGCAGCCACGACCTTGTATTAAAGGATGTGCTTGTTGCAACTGAACATTTAGTAGAGTTACCAAGTCATCCGAGTGGTGGCAAAATAAATGGCTGGATACTCCATATCCCAGCAACTTACTTAGGTATTGCACAAGCAGCCCGTGATTATGCTATTCATTTTGCTAATCACCATCAACCGAATAGCCTGAATGCGCCAATTTGTACGTTGCCAAACGTACAACAGCTTTTAGGGGATATTGAATTAAAGCTCCATCAAGCTCGTTTTGTCTTATACGGAGTGGCTGAGGCTTACGATGATCCTGCTAGACGTGGACTAATAACAAATGAAATGGCAATTGCTAAACACACGATAACAAACATGGCAATAGATATAGTCGATAAAGCGATGCGTGTAGTGGGGGCAAAAAGCTTGCAACTATCCAATCCATTACAGCGTTATTACCGCAATGTTCGTGCAGGGCTTCATAATCCACCGATGGATGATATGACGATAATTAAATTAGCGACTGCCGCTATTGAACAGCAGAAATTATGTGAACATCAAGCATTAAATCACGTGAAAAATAAGGAGAAATGACATATGAAGAAGAATAAGATTTTTCAATTTGCTGCAATTGGTTTGGCCTCTATAGCATTATTAGCAGGTTGTAATTCAGGAGAGTCTGCAGATAAAGATGCGGGTGATGGTGAAAAGGTACGTACAGTAAAAGTAGCCTACGATCAAGCGTCAAAGCCTATTAGTTACATTGACGATAATGGAAATCCAACTGGTTATGATGTAGAAGTAATGAAATTAGTAGATGAATTGTTACCTGACTATCAATTTGAGTATGTAGGTACAACAAGTGATGATTTATTAATTGGTGTGGAGCAAGGGAAATATCAAGTAGGGGTTAAAAACGCATTCTTTACTCAGGAACGTACAGAGAAATTTATTTTCCCGAAGGAATTCTTAGGTTTAAGTAGCGCAGGTTTAGTTTTGCGTAAAGAAGATGAAGGTGTGAAAACATTAGCGGATTTTGCCAAAAAGGGCTATTCTTTAGCACCAATTGCTGCAAATAATGCTCAATATACAATTATCGATGAATATAATACGGCAAATCCAGATAATAAAGTAAAACTTGAGGCTGGTGACGCCTTTACTGTCGATGTAGTGCAGTGGGTAAATGAAGGTCGTGTTGATGGTGGTGTCATGATTGAAGGCCCATTTAAACAACAAGTACTTGCAGAAGATGGTCCATATTATAACCTAAAAGATGACGTTGTCTATAACGAATTTGCTGTTATAAAAACATGGCCACTGTTCAATAAAAAAGAGCAGGAATTTGCTGACGCTTATGATAAAGCAATAGCTCAGGTTAAAGAACAAAAGAAAACAAATGAATTAAGTACAAAATTCTATGGCCGTGATTTATTTGAAGTACTGGAAAACGTAAATCGTTAGTTTAAATCGGAACGAATAGTAAGGCTGTTGAGTCAGTAATGCTCAGCAGTCTTTATTCATAAAAACAAAAGTTGGTGAGGAAATGGATAAATATTTTGACGCAACCTACATTTGGAACGCAATCCCAGTGTTATTGCCATTTTTAAAAATTACGTTCTTAGTTGCAGGGTCCTCCATTATCTTAGGTACCCTATTCGGCTTATTGCTGGCGGCAGCTAAGCTATCTTCAGTCAAGTGGCTAACTAAATTCGCCAATCTGTATACAACGATTATGCGTTGTACACCCTCCATTGTTTTGTTATTTCTTGTCTATTATGGCGTCCCAGCATTAGCAGAAAATGTTGGTCTTAATCTCCATTCAATTGAAACGGCCATATTTGTTGTCGTAACATTCACCTTACAATTCGCAGCAATCATGTCAGAGGTGATACGGTCTGCCTACTTAGCCATCCCAAAAGGGCAGTTTGAAGCAGCCGTTAGTGTTGGGCTAACACCATTCCAAGCCTATCGTCGAATTATTTTCCCGCAGGCACTGGTTGTTGCTTTACCAAACTTTGGAAATGGCGTGATTGCTTTATTACAGGAAGGTGCACTCGCTTATACTATTGGTCTAATTGATATTGTAGGTAAGGCAAATCTAATTATTGCAAGTAACATCAATGCTCATGCCTTAGAAATTTATATTGCATTGGCTATTATTTATTGGGTGTTATCTATTTTTATAGAAAAAATATTTACTATATTAGAAAAAATATTTGGTAAGGGTAAGAAGACCCTAGAAACAACTTAAGGAGGCGTGAAGGTGAATTATCAATTTTTACTTGAAACATTTTTCGTAGCTTTGTCTGGTGTTCCTATCGCGCTCCTAGTCACAGTTGTTGCTTTGGTGATAGCTTTGCCACTGGGGTTTTTATTAGCACTAACTAGGATCAATAAAATTCCAGTTATCCATCATCTAGCGAAGATCTATGTTTCTTTTGTTCGAGGAACGCCGATTATTATACAAATTTTTATTATCTATAGCAGTATACCTTTAATGTTGAAAATTATTTTTGAAAAATATCATATTGCGTATGATATTTATAAAATCAATCCAATTTGGTATGCGTTTATTGTATTTGCATTCAGCTCAACAGCCATTTTAATTGAGGTCTTTCGATCGGCATTAAGTACCATTGAAAAGGGGCAACTAGAGGCTGCACACTCAGTAGGTTTATCAACATTCCAAGCATATACACGCATCATCATTCCACAGGCATTAGTAGTGGCATTGCCGAATATTTGCACAGCTACAGTTAATCTCATTAAAGCGACATCGCTAGGCTATGCAATGTCGCTTCCTGAAATTACACTGAAGGCAAAAGTAGCGGCAAACGTTGGCTACAATTATGTAGAGGCCTATATGGATATCTTTATTGTGTACTTAATTTTATGTAGTACGGTTGAATACTTGTTTAAGCGTTATGAGAAATATTTAAGTAAATACAAAATGGCAAATGTCTAAGGGGTGAATTAGCATGTTAGAAATTAAAAATATTCATAAATCATTTGGTGGCAATGAAATCTTGAAGGGTGTTGATTTAGCCATTGATAAAGGGGACGTTGTTGTTATTTTAGGTCCCAGTGGTTCAGGAAAAACAACATTATTACGTTGTATCAATTTTTTAGAGAAGGCTGATCAAGGCCATGCGACATTTGGTGATATTCAGGTTGATTTTCAACATGTAAAGAAAAAAGACGTGCATGCAATTCGCCAGCGTGTCGCATTTGTCTTTCAAAACTATAATCTATTCACTAATAAAACAGCATTAGAAAATGTAACGGAAGGGTTAATCATTGGTCGTAAAATTCCTAAAGCACAGGCTGTGGAAATTGGTAAAAAGGCACTTGATAAAGTAGGTTTATCAGACAAATATAATGCCTATCCAAGTCAGTTGTCAGGAGGTCAACAGCAACGTGTTGGTATTGCACGAGCAGTAGCTTTGAATCCTGATATTATTTTATTTGATGAACCAACGTCCGCACTTGACCCTGAATTGGTAGGTGAGGTTCTACAGGTCATGAAAAATATTGCGGCGGAGGGTACAACAATGCTTGTAGTAACACACGAAATGGGCTTTGCCAAAGATGTTGCCAATCGCGTAATTTTCATGGATGGAGGAGTGGTTGTAGAGGAAGGTAGCCCTCATGATATTTTCGTCAGCCCAAAAGAGGAACGAACGAAGAAATTTTTAAAACGTGTCATTCCAGAAGACTATACATTCTATATATAAAACAGCAACTAAGGTGAGGTCAATTGCACAAAAAGCAACTTTGCAGGGTAGAGGTTGATTTCTGTTCTGCAAAGTTGCTTTACTTTTTTTTATCTGTATTCATAGAGGGGATAAGCTCTTATTTTCAATGGAGAGCAGTAATGAGTGACAAGTAGTGAACACCTTCACTTTATTTGAAAACCTTTGCTAAAAAGATAATACTTTTGTAGGTTGGAGTGGAAGGCTACTTGACCCCCATGGATAGCGAGACAGGCGAGCCACTAAACGGAGCGCTAGCGGGGGAAGCGGCTTGATGCTCGCCCACAGGAAAGCAATAGCCTGCAACGAAAATCCATTTCTACCCTTCAATTGACTGTTTTGTTTTTTAACACTAAGACAGGAGAATCTGTAATTTACAGATTCTCCTGTTACCTATTATTGAAGGAAATACGTTAATTTGTTAATGGAATAAATGTGCAGTTCATGCATAGCTCTCGTACACGCCGTATAAAAATAGTACCGTTCGCTTTCTCTTGAGTAATTAGCAGCAGATGCATTATAGATGATTACCGCATCAAATTCGATGCCTTTCGCCATATAAGCTGGAAGTAATAAAATACCCTTTTTAAACTGCTTTGTATGATGGTTAATCAATTGAATATCTACTCGATTGTTTAATTGCTTGTAAACAGCAGAACACTCGGCTGCCGTTTTACAGATGATAGCAATTGTTTCGAATTCAATAGATAAATGGTTGATGTTTTGAATAATTTGATCCATTAATTCCAATTCATTTGGCACAATAGTAATCGATGGTTCGGGGCCAGTTCGATTAAAAGCTTCTACTTCACTATCATCATTTAAAATTGTGGAAGTGAGTTGTATGATTTGTTTTGTCGAACGATAGCTTTTTGTTAATATCATTTTTTCTGCCTGCTCACCATATAATTGAGTGTCGAGTAGAGAAGGATTATTAAAGGTATGTGGATGAATCGTTTGATGGCCATCGCCTAAAATGGTCATACGTGCTTTTGGGAATAACTGCTGTAATACAGTAAGTTGGAATGGCGAATAATCCTGTGCTTCATCAATTAATACATGACGGATCATCCTATTGGTCTGTTGTCCTTCAATTTTGTCCTGTAAATATAAAAATGGTGCAGCATCCTCATAGGCAATCAAACGCTTTGCTAAATTAGGGAGTGTTTGTAGACAAATGTCCTCCCAATTGTCTGGCATAAGGTGTTGTAAATCCTTGTTAATAGAACTATTCAAATCAAAGAGCTGTCGATATGTACCCAACATATGGACAAACTTTAGCTGGTTAACGGAGTTACGTAATGGTTTAAAATGTTTTTTGACAATTTGTCTCGCTAGTTTATAGCGTTCTTGATCAAAATCATCAAAAGAGTTTTCAGTATAGCGCCCCTCGTATAAAAGCTCACTATATGATTTGGAGTAGTCTTCTTTATCTAATAGCTCAGTAGCTTCTTCTACCCACTCCTTTGTACGCTCAGCCTTTTCCAATTTCGTTAGTCGTTGCAAAAGCCATTCTTTTACTAATTGTAGACGATCTGGTATCGATATAGTAGAAGGGGAAGAATAGAAGTATTCGGTAATTTCCTGTGCAGTAATAATTCGTTCACCACGAAAAACGATATTTTTAAATAACAAGCCTTTATCGGATAAGTAACGAACATACTGATCTATCAAATCTTTATAAGTGAGGCCCGCTTTAAATGAAATGATGCTTAATTTTGTTTGATACTGATCATCATCCTTTTCTGTCAACAGATCTTCAAGCTGCTCATAAGGATATTCCAATTGAAACTGTTTACCTAATCGTTTTTCAGCATATTCTATAAACGTTAACTGCTGCATGTTATCTTCACCCAAATCAGGTAAGACTGAATGAACATATTGATTAAAAAGTTGGTTAGGTGTAATTAGCAGAATTTGATCGGCAGTCATTTCATCACGATAACGATAAAGTAGATAAGCTACCCGCTGTAAGGCTACAGCTGTTTTGCCACTACCTGCCACGCCTTCAACAATAAGATAGCGAGAATTTACATGGCGAATAATTTTATTTTGCTCTGCTTGGATTGTCGCAACAATACTACGAATATGCTCATTTGCATTTTGTGCAAGGATATCGAGCAATAGGTCATCACCAATTGTAAGGCCTGTATTAAACATGGATTGTAGTTGACCATTTTTAATAATAAATTGCCGTTTTAACAGCATTTCTCCATGAATTTCTTCACCTAATGTTTCGTAGGATGCATCACCAGGTGTGTAATCATAATACATACTCGATATAGGCGCTCGCCAATCAAAAATGACGATATTTTCATCCTGTTTATCCAATAATGTGGCTACACCGATATAAATTTTTAAAGGGTCTTGTTGACCATCTTGTACAAAGTCAATACGAGCAAAATAGGGTGACTGTTGTAAACGTTCATATACCTTTACATTACGAATTGCACGTTCCTGTGCAAGCTCTGAGTCAGATAAAAGCTCTGCCTGCTGCTTAATTGCAAAAAAGGTTTCGTCTACATCCTCAGCGGTATCTAGATTGACTCTCACATCGTTCCAAAAGGATTTCTTTAAGGCAACAGCATTTTCTTTGAAGCCTTTTTCTTTATGCTCTAACTCTTTTATCTTATGAACAATAATGTTTAAAGAATCCTCAAGGTGATGCTTTTCTTCTAGCCATTCTTTTTGATTTTCCAACGTTTACTCACATTCCTCTCCATAGTTATTTGCTTCCTTTGACAGTAACCCTCACCTCAATAGATGGTGAGAAGAGGGTAATTGTGCTGCTTTTTTAACTGTTTGTCCAACCACAAATTTGAATATAGTGAAGGTATCCAATGCAGGTGATCTGTTCGGATTGAAGCAGGAAATTTATCATACATCTACTTCGGAAAGAAGTATAGTCTAGAAATTATTGTAAATTTATGATACAATAAATGTATAAGGTAATAAGATATTGATATACAGAGACAGCTCTACAAAAAGGTGGAGCCGTCTTTTTTATATGTAATATTGCTTCATATTATGACTGATTATCATAAATTGTTATTAAAAATAATGGATAAAATGCTATTGAGACACTAAAGAATGTGGCATGCCATACGATAAAGAAACTTGAAGGGAGGGAAAAGAATGAAGGTAATCTTTACAGTGGGGTTGCCTGGTAGTGGGAAAAGTACATTTGTGAAACAGTTAGCTAAAAATGAAAATGCAATTGTCCTATCAAGCGACGCTATACGTCAGGAGTTATTTGGGGATTCAACAAGGCAAAAATCACGTATAGTCTTTCGTACATTATATGAACGTCTTAATGACTTAGTGGCAAAAGGGTTTTCTGTCATTGTGGATGCAACCAATATTGAACGAGAGCGCAGGATGTTTGCACTTCGTAAAATACCAAGTACAGTGCAGAAGGTATGTTATTACTTTGATACACCTTATTCAATCTGTGTAGCCAGAAACCAGCAAAGGAAAAGACATGTACCATTAATCGTGATGGAAAAAATGAGAAAGCATTTAGAGTTCCCGACAGTAGGAGAAGGGTTTAATGAATTGCATATTATTCATGAATCAAGTCCCTATGATCTTTCTCGACAACAATTTGTTTCACTCATACAAGGCCACCCCACCTATGAAGAGCTTTTTCAAACACTTCAAGCAGTCCCACTTTTCAAAGAAATTTATCAATTCGATCAAGAAAACCCATTCCATCAATTTTTACTGTGTCAGCATACGTATTTTGTGTACGCGTATATCAATGAGTACTATTTAGAAAGCGATAAACTAGCTCTACAAATAGCTGCATTGTTTCATGATGTCGGTAAACCAGCCTGTAAAAAATATAAACCTTTGCAACAGCGTTATGGTTATTTTGGGCATGAAAATGTCTCTGCTCAACTGGTTTGCCATTTTCTATTAGAGTTGGGCTTTGAAAAGGAATTTGTATTAAAGGTTGTTCATTTAGTGCAATTTCATATGTTAATTCAGTATGGGGGAGATAGAGGTGGAAGCCAAATTTATCATTTATTAGATGGTGATTTATTAACAAGGCTTTACTTTTTCCGTGAGGCAGATCAATTTGCCAAGTAAACTTTAGGAAAGGAAGGTGAAAATATGACGAAATTAATGAAATACCCAAGAAGTTTTCATTTACCATGGAGCAGGGGTTATTCCGATGATGATAAAGTTGCTAGAAATGTGAATCATTTTATTGGAAAGGAGGTTGTTGTCACTGAAAAGTTAGATGGAGAAGGGACAACACTTTACAGAGACTATATGCATGCTAGAAGTATTCATTCAGCCAACCATCCTTCTAGACATTGGGTAAAAACATTTCACGCGAATTTTGCGTATCGGATTCCAAAGGACTGGCGCTTATGTGGTGAAAATGTTTATGCCAAGCATTCTATTTATTATCAAGGATTAACAAGCTATTTCTATTTGTTTAGCATTTGGAATGAAGAAAATATTTGTTTGAGCTGGGATGAAACCGTGGCCATTGCAGCAGAGTTAGGGATAGAAACAGTGCCCGTTTTATACCGAGGGATTTTTGACGAAGAACAGATAAAACGTACATTCACTGGAAAATCATTCTTTGAAGGGGAACAAGAGGGGTATGTCATTAGAAATACTAGCTCATTCCATTACGAAGATTTCCGCTATAATTTAGGGAAATTTGTGAGACCGCAACATGTTCAAACAAGTGAGCATTGGCTACAAGAAGAAATTATTCCAAATAAATTAAAATCCTAACCAATTAAGAAGAGAAGGGACTGAGCACAATGTAATACTATAGCAAGCATTCAATAATCATCTATTACGAGGTAGGTGCAAGGAGTGCATATCCCTTTCCAATGGGAGTACGGGTTCGATTCCTGTTATCCTCGCCATAAAAAAAATGAACTCTCTTCATTAGGACGAGAGTTCATTTTTGTTTGTTTATTTAGTGTAATTATCGAAGTAGCCTTGAATGTAAATCATTGGTGTTCCTTTGTCACCCGAACCAGATGTAAGGTCAGATAAGGAACCGATAAGGTCTGTTAAACGACGCGGTGTTGTTCCTTGTGCAGCCATTTGACCTGTTAAATCTTCATCTTTATTTTGGATGTATTCAGAAATAGCAGCCTTTAGTTCTTCGCCTCGAAGGTCTGCAAAATCATTGTCCGCTAAATATTTTAATTTAACCTCGTTCGGTGTTCCATGTAATCCAGCGGTGAATGCTGGGGATACAACAGGATCTGCAAGCTCCCAAATTTTACCCACAGGATCTTTGAATGCGCCGTCACCATAAATCATAACTTCTACTGTTTTTCCTGTAGCTTCTTTAATTTTTGCTTGGATTCCATCAACAATGGGTTGGCAAGTATGTGGGAATAATTTAACACTATCCTCTGTTGCTTTGTTCGAGCCAAGTAGACCATACTCAGCATTGAAACCAGAGCCATTAATTGATTCAGCTAAAATATTATCAAGGCTGTAAACTTTTTCTGCACCGTTCGCTGTTAGAATACGTTTTGTGCGGAAGCGTGAATGAATATCACACGTTAAGATACTCTTTGTGTAATTTAAAATTGTTTTTGGATTATTTGAGAAGATGACCTCACACGTAGCCCCTTCTGCTTCGATTAACTCTTTATAGTATTCAATATAATCTACACCAGTAAATGTGTGTTTTTTATAGCCAAAATGCTCGCGGAATTCAACCTCATTGAGCGTATCCGTCCATGGGTTAATGCCTTTTACATCGAGCTCATCAATATCTACAAGATGATTACCCACTTCATCAGATGGGTAGCTTAACATTAATACTACCTTTTTTACACCTTTAGCGATGCCTCGTAAACAATTGGCGAAGCGGTTTCGACTTAAGATGGGGAAAATAACGCCTACCGTATCATCTCCAAACTTAGCCGCTACATCTATGGCAATATCATCAATCGTAGCATAGTTTCCTTGTGCACGTGCCACGACAGATTCAGTTACTGTCACAATATCACGATCCTCTATTGTATATCCTTCAATATGTGCAGCATTTAACACTGTATCTACAACAATTTGTTCAATATTATCGCCTTCATTAATAATAGGACCACGAAGACCTCTTACAACTGTACCGATTACACGTTCCAATTTAATCTCTCCTCATTCTATCTAGCGTAAAGTGATATAAAAACCATATGATTTTACTATAAGGCTCGTTAATGATATAAGTAAAATTAATAGTTCATATAATAGCTATAAGAGGTGCTTATATGATAGGGAAATTAGATTTATATCGTGTTTTTAGTGTTGTAGCAAAAAATAATAGCTTTTCTAGTGCGGCAAAAGATTTATATATGACACAGCCAGCTGTAAGTCAGGCAATGATGCAATTAGAAAATGAGCTTGGCACACGTCTTTTTAATCGAACGCCTAAAGGTGTGACATTAACAACAGAGGGTAGCCTACTTTTTGAATATACTAATTCTGCTTTAGGGCTTTTAGATGCTGGTGAAGAAAAGTTACTTGAATTTAAAAATTTAACAACAGGGCAATTAAAAATAGGTGTAGGTGATACGATCTCACGCTTCTTTTTAATGCCTTATTTAGAAGCATTCCATACAATGTATCCGAATATTAAATTGCAAATGCTAAATGGCACAACCTCTGAAATTTGTAATTTTATTAAATCGGGTGAAGTAGATATAGGGTTTTGTAATTTTCCAATTGAAGATTCAACATTACAGTTAACGGTATGTACAGATATTCAGGATATTTTTGTCTGTGGGGAAAAATATAAAACACTTTCATCTAAAAGTTTAAGCTATGAGGACCTTTTAAAATTTCCACTTATCTTTCTAGAGAAAAAATCGAATTCAAGGAAGTATGTGGAAGATTATCTTTTTGCAAGAGGCGTTCACATAGAGCCAGAGTTTGAGCTAGGCTCACATGATTTGGTACTCGAATTTGCGCGTAGTAACCTTGGCATTGCATGTGTAACAAAGGAATTTTCAAAGGACTATCTTCAACGTGGACTTCTTTATGAATTAACTTTAAGGGAAAGTATTCCTACGAGAAGTATTGGTATGTGTTATTTGAAGTCAGTACCCCTTTCTAGAGCAGCAATGAAATTTGTTGAAATCATTGAAAGTAAACATTTTAATACGAGAAGAACCATAAAAAGAGCTTAGCGACGAGAAAAAAATCGCTATGCTTTTTTTATTAAGATATCAATCAGTATGTCGACATTGCGCTTATTTTTCATGGTAGGTGAGCAAAGATAAGAAAATGTTCGCATAAAGTGCTGTCCTTCAAGGCGCAGAATAGTCATATCTCCATTTTTTAATTCACGTTCTATCACACAGGCAGACAATAAAGAAAGACCAAGTCCCTGCATTACACTCTCCTTCACGCCCTGATTACTGCTAATAGTCAAAAGCGAATGAATCTGTAAACCATTTGCTCTGAATAAATGATCCAGATAATAACGTGTTCCAGAGCCTTCTTCACGCGCAACCCAGCTTTGCTGCTGGAGTTTATCAGCAGTCAGAGGTTGTTGCTTTGTAAGAGGATGTTTACTGTCGCTAACAATAAATAACTCATCTTGCATAAATGGCTTAATGACTAGTTCATTATCATGAGCCTGTCCTTCAATTAGACCTATATCGACTTGCAGTAATTTTGTATATTGAATGATTTCTTTTGTATTGCCAATAATAATTTGAAGTTCAAGTTGTGGGAATTGTTGCTGTAAGCTTGCAATAATGGGAGGTAATATATATTCGCCAATTGTAAAGCTTGCCCCAATGACTAGCGTACCTTGTACCTCTTGATGATAGGCAGCGATATCTTCTTTTGCAGCTTCAGCTATCGCCGTGATTTGCTTTGCTCGTTTATAAAGAATTTCACCAGTTGGTGTAATTTGCACCGATTTTGGGGAGCGAATAAATAAGGTTGTTTGTAATTCTTGCTCTAGATTCTTAATGTGTAAGCTAACACTTGGTTGTGAAATATGAAGTATTTCAGAGGTCTTTGTAAAATTATTGACCTCAACCAGTGTGATAAACGTTTTTAAAGCATCCAATTGCATATCTTCACCCCTATTATTAGAAATATTAATAATAATAATTATATATATGTATTTTACTAATAGTGCACTCTTTATTAAAGTAATAATCAACAAGGGAGAAAGAAGTGAACATCATGGTTAATAGACAGCATAAATTAAAATCTACTCTTAATCCAAATTTCTTGAAGGGGATATTGTTAACGCTTCTTATTGCTTTAGTAGCGAAATATATTGCCACATTTCCTTTCTTTTCAATATTGGGACAGTTGGTTATTGCCATTATATTAGGGATGACCTGGCGAGCAACATTTAAAGTACAAGATTCTTGGCAAGTAGGTATTTCATTTTCCAGCAAGAAGCTATTACGCTTTGGTATTATTTTATTGGGTATGCGCTTAAATTTGGCAGATATTTATCATGCGGGTGCTAACGTTTTTTTAATTGCAGTCATTAATTTGCTATTTGCCTTAATGGTTGTGTACGGCCTAACAAAAATATTTAAAGTCGATCAAAAGCTAGGGATATTAACGGCTTGCGGGACTGCCATTTGCGGAGCTGCTGCAGTAGTGGCAATTGCACCTCAAATTAAAGCAAATGAAAAGGAAACGGCGGTAGGGGCAGCGATAGTTGCGTTATTGGGGACTATTTTTACACTTATTTATACGGTACTTTATTCCATCATCGATTTAACACCTACTGCGTATGGTATTTTCGCAGGGGGGACATTACATGAAATTGCGCATGTAATTGCAGCTGCATCTGCTGGTGGAAATGAAGCAATTGATATAGCCGTCATCGTGAAATTAACACGAGTGGCCCTACTTGTACCTGTAGCAATTGTTATTGGTATTTTCTATCGAAGAATGGACAAAAGTGAAGAGAAAAAGGCATTTTCTTTATCCATCATACCGTGGTTTATTTTAGGATTTTTAGCGATGAGTGCTATCAACTCTTTAGGGATTATACCGACAAATGTATCGCAAGCATTTGTAAATATTGCTTATATCTTAATTGCGATGGCAATGGCTGGTCTAGGGCTAAATGTTGAGATGAAAACATTTAAGGAGCTAGGTGTAAAGGCATTTATTGCAGGTTTAATTGGCTCGGTCTGTCTATCCGTGTTGGGCTATATACTAGTCATTCTTTTATATTGATTTAATCAATGTTTCTTATATCAAAAAAAAAGACCCTGCATGATCGTTCAACATGCAGGGCTTTTTAGATAGAATCAGAAGATAATGTATAAGTAATTTAATCGTCGTTTATTAATTTAAGGCTTCAATAGAAGAAGCTAATTCCGCCACCACTATTTTGCTGCCGATAATTGGACTGTCAGCCTTTTCTCCCTCAGAGCCCGAATTTGGGCGTTGATGGGCTGCAGCGAATGCATCGCTATTACGCCATGCTTGGAAATGCTCCTTAGATTCCCAATACATATTAACACTCATTTCATCATAAGTAGGATCATCAGTTGAAATTAATACCTCTACTTTATGAAAGCCTTCAAACTGTTGCAGAGGCCCTGGCTTTGTAAAATTTGGTGCCATTCTCGCAGCAAAACCGGGTTTTACTTGAATACGATTCGTTACAATAATCATGCTTTTACCCCCCTTAATTTCATTTACTAGGTTGTTGAATGAATTATCATTGATTATCATTCGCACTCAATGATAAGTGGCTGAGGAAGACATTGTCAATAGATGTCCTCTATATAATCTGTGCTAGTAGTTTATGGGTAATGGATAGGCTGACATTTAACTGACATAATCCAGTGCTATAATGAATATAAGAGTGAACTAGTAGCGAGGTGATTGACTTTGGCAAACATTCTAGTAATAGAAGACGAATATCCAATAAGCCAGGTTTTAAAGGTGTATTTACAAAAAGTGGGTTATAGTGTGACACAATGTTTCAATGGTGGTCAAGCCTTGGTCATGTTTCGTGAAACACAGCCAGATCTAGTGTTGCTAGATATTATGTTACCAGAAAAAAATGGTTGGTCCATTTTAAAAGAAATAAGAGAACGAAGTACTTGCCCAGTTATCATGTTAACAGCATTAGGTGAGGTTAATTACCGTCTAGAGGGGTTTGATCATGGGGCAGATGATTATATTGCCAAGCCTTTTATCGCAGATGAAGTTGTTGCAAGAGTGAGGGCTGTTTTAAGACGTGCTGTAGGTAGTTCTGATTCAGCTACTAGTAAGCAGTATGGGTCTCTAGTGATTGATTGTAAAGCGCATAAAGTGCTTTTGGGTGGAGAAGAGATTGTATTAACGCCAAGAGATTTATCAGTGCTCATGTTTTTAGCTGACCACCCCAATCAAACGTTTACCCGGGATCAGCTTATAGATCAAGTTTGGGGATGGGAGTATGAGGGTAGTGATCGTGCTGTAGATTTAGCTATAAAGAGGCTTAGGAAGGCTTTAAAAGAATGGGATGAAGCGGAAGGAGAAATAAAGACACTACGTGGATTGGGGTATCAGCTAAGTGTTCAAAAAAAATAAGCGAATATCCTTACTTCAATATTGGACGAGCCGATATTTACTGACACTTTTTATAGGCTTAGCTATTATATCTTTAATCTCAGCAGCGTGGATTCGACATACAACATTTGAAAATCGATTAGAATTAATGGAGTTTTTAGCAGACGAGACGGTCTATCGTTTAACGGATACAACAAATCCTAATAATGGACCTATAAATGGTATTCCAGGTTTCATAGGGGATCGTCAGCGTTTTAATATGAAAGAGATCGATCCGATTTTGTATGTTGTAGATACAGAGGGAAATATACTGACTAGCAACCGTCCTGTACCCCCTGGTAGTGCTAAAAATGTAGCTGAAATGTTAGATGGAAAAGAAGGTACTAAGGAAATAAAGGATGGACTTGAACCTGAATATATAGTGAAAAGAAAGATAGAAAATAATCATGAGTTATTGGGCTGGGCCCTGGTGATGGAGAAGAAGGAGAATTTAACAAGAGTTAACCAAGCATATGGACAGCTTGCCATATTAATTGGAGCACTAGCATTATTAGGCTGGATCGCTATTTACTTTCTGTCAAAGCGTTTGGCCCATCCCATTAAACAAGTAGCTGAGGCTGCCAAGCATGTACAGGAAGGCAATTATGCAATTGATTTGCCTCAATATAGTAAGGAAAAGGAGATCTATGAGCTTGTTTCCTCCTTCAAAAATATGGCAAATAAATTAGAACAGCTGGAGAAAACTCGAACGGAATTACTAGCAGGTGTCACCCATGAATTGAAAACACCTGTCACCTCTATAAGTGGTTTATTACAGGCTGTAAAAGATGGTGTTGTAACGGGACAGGATGCTATAGAATTCATTGAAATGGCTATGGTCGAAACGACAAAAATGAAAACAATGGTTGGTGACTTACTTGCCTTTAACCATTTTGCTGTCGATGCTATTCCTGTGCAGATAGAGTCAGTAGATGTTAATCAGCTACTACGAGAGGCGGTGGCACAGTGGGAAGTCATGCAGGAAGATGAACATGTAAAAGTCCGTTTACATTTGTTAGAAAAACCTGTGCTTGTACAGATAGATATTGTTCGTATCCAACAGATCATTACAAACCTATTAACCAATGCTAAACAGGCGATGGACAAAGGAACAATAACCTTGAGGTTGATAGAACATGGCGAGGCTCTGTCAGTGATGGTGAAGGACACAGGACAAGGAATCCCTCTAGAGGATCAGTCATTTATTTTTGAGCGCTTTTATAGAGGGGAAAATAAAAAATATACTGTTCGCGGCTTGGGTTTAGGATTACCACTTAGTAAAATGATGGCCCAATCTCTTGGGGGCGATTTGCGATTAATTGAAAGCAATCCCTCTGGAACACATTTTGAATTAGTATTGCAAAAGGCTACTACGCTATAAGAGCGTAGTAGCCTTCTTAGTGTTGGTTTAATCCGTCTCCCAGAAATCTGCTTTGTTTTGTAAAAGAGAGTTGAAGAATTTGTAAAGCTGACATCTGCCTGACACAAAAGCCCTTTATAGTAAACGATGGAGACGGGAAATGAACAAAGGGACGAGCAGCATTAAAGGTTCGTCAGTCTGACACTAATACAAGTAGGGAGAGTGATGAAATGCCAATAGTTACTTCATTTAATCCAAATGGTCGCCAAGAAATAAAACAAGCGATCTCCTATCCAGATTATGCATTATTAAAAGTCAGGCTTCAGCATGTTATGCAGCGAGATCATCATGCTGGGTTAGACGGTAAATATTTGATTCGTAGTACGTACTTCGATAATTTTGCTAATAAAGTGTTAAATGAGAAAAAAGAAGGCTTTATTAATCGAGATAAATATCGAGTACGCATATACGGCAAGTCTAGTGATGTTATAAATCTTGAGCGGAAGAGTAAGCGTAACAATGTGACCTTTAAAACAAAATGTTCAATATCTCAAGCTGAGTATGAAAAACTACGTATTGGCGAGATAGCATGGATGGAGAATGATGACCGAGCGCTAATTCGAGATTTATATCATGAGATGAATTACAACCAGTTGCGACCTACTACGGTAGTGGATTACGAGCGAGAAGCCTATATCTATCCGTTTGGCAATGTGCGTGTGACATTTGATAGTAAGGTGCAATCGAGTCTACGCAACACGGATATGTTTAATCAAAACTTGCCTATGGTCGATGTGCTGGAGCCTAATCTTGTAATTTTAGAGGTAAAGTACGATGAATATCTACCAGACATCATCAAATATTTACTACAGTCAGTGGATACTCGTGCGGAGGCCTATTCAAAATATCAACTTAGTCGTATGTATGGCTAATAATAAAGGAGAATGAACAATGGATACAATTAAATTTAGTGATATTTTTAAATCTAACTTTTTAGAAAAAACAACCTCGTTTTCATTAATCGATTCAATTATTGGTTTAGTAGTCGCGTTTTTTATTGGGCTTTTCATTTATGCTGTTTATAAGAAGACCTTTAATGGAGTCATTTACTCACATTCCTTCAATATCTCACTGCTTATAATGACAATGGCAACAGCACTAGTGATTATGGGAATCAGTTCAAATGTTCTGCTGTCACTTGGTATGGTTGGTGCCTTATCTATTGTACGTTTCCGTACACCTATTAAGGATCCCATGGATTTAGTCTATATTTTCTGGGCAATTGTTTCAGGTATTTTATGTGGTGCTGGCTTTATTCCATTAGTGATTATTGGTGCTGTTTTAATCGGACTTGTATTGCTAATATTCGTTAATAAAATAACGGTAGAAAATCCGTATTTACTGATTGTAAAGTTTGAAGAGGAATTGGCTAATGCTGAAATTGAGCGAATTATTGCTGCGCAAACGAAAAAATTCGCTCTCAAATCGAAATCCATTATGCAACAGAATGAAATCGAAACAACTTATGAAATTCGTGTAAAACAAAATGATGCAAAATTGATGGATGAACTAACAAAGGTAGCTGGTGTAAAATCAGCTATTATGCTGAGCTATGATGGGAATTTCACAGCGTAATGACCTCATTAACAAATAGAACTACGATGAGAGGTGACGGCTATGATTAAAACACGAATTGTCTATCTATGCATGGTGATTTTACTCCTTCTCTTTGTCGTGATATATGCTGTACTTCCGAATGTAGGCATTGAAACGAAAAATTCTGAGTTCTCCTATGAGAATATAGTATTTAATAAAAATAAAGTAACAAGAGTTGATATTGAAATTGCTGAGGAAGATTGGGCTGACATGCTCGAAAATGCTTCTGCTGAAGAATTAAAACAAGCAGATATTACAGTAAACGGCAAGAAAATTGAGAATGTTGCTATTCGTACAAAGGGCAATCTATCATTACGATCGGTTGTCAATAGTGACTCAGATCGCTATAGCTTAAAAATCGATTTTGATTATTATGATGATACACAAAGCTTGTATGGCTTAAAAAAATTAAATTTAAATAATAATTATAGTGACGCTACATTAATGAGAGAGTATATCTCCTATGAACTGATGGAGCAAATGGGTTTACCAACACCAGCACACTCCTATATGTATGTCACAGTGAATGGTGAGGAGCGGGGTTTGTTCTTAGGGGTAGAAGCTGTGGATGAGACATTCCTGGCTAATAATTACGGCTCTAATGATGGTTTTTTATTTAAGCCAGATGGGACAGGCAGCGATTTAAAATATATAAGCGACGATATCGAAGACTATACAGGTATCGGATTAAAAACAAATGAAGGTACTATTAATCAATCCAAATTAGTTGAAATGCTAGACGCAATTAATAATGGTGGAGACATAGAAAAGTATATCGATGTGGATGAAATGTTACGTTATTTTGCCGTCAACACAGCACTTGTGAATTTAGATAGTTATCAAGGGAATATGAAACATAACTATTATTTATATGAACAGAACGGTGTGTTTTCTATTATTCCTTGGGATTACAACATGTCCTTTGGTGGCTTTGGGGCTGGAGGCGGTAGAATAGCAGGAGGAAACGGTGACAATCAAGCTGACGCTACTACTAATATGGAAAAACCAGTGGCACAAAACAATGAACAACCCGATCAAACTGGTGATAGGGGTATGCAGCAACAACGAGGTGGCGGCGTTGACATGGGAATGGGCATGTCGGGCAATCTATTAAATGATAGTGCTATTAATTTTAGTGTGACAACGCCTGTTTCTGGCACAACATTAGAGGAGCGGCCACTCTTGAAGGCATTGCTTTCGAATGATGAATATCGTGACAAATATGAAGGTTATTTAGAAGAACTAGCGACAACTTATTTAACAGAAGAGTATGTGCAATCCATTACTAAAAAGTTAGCTGTCTTATTAACTACTTATGTGGAGGCGGATCCAACCAAATTCTCTACTACGGAGCAGTTTTTAGAAGCAGTTGAAGGTGAAAATAGCTTGCCGGAATTTGCCAATCAGCGCTCAGAATCTATATTAAAGCAACTGTCTGGGGAGCTTGTTGTGGAAGCATCTACGTCTTCTCAGGGCAATATGGGTATGCCAATACCAAGTGAAAATGGTGAAATGGATTGGATGCCAGATGATTTTGATCCAAGTCAGCTACCAGAGGACTTTGATCCATCAAAGAGCCCACCTTTTAATAGAGAGGGCGAGGGTCCGAGAAATGGACAAAATGGAGAACAAATGCAACCTCCTGATGGAAATGGAGCCCCAATGGGAATGCCTGGGGCGAATAGTGAAGCTGCGAATCTCGAGCCTGTTATTGATAAAAATACAATGTTTACAGCCATTACATGCCTAGTGCTACTCCTTCTTGCACTTCTCTTTGTTGTTAAATTTAAACGTAGAGGTCGTTAGAAAATAACCATATCCAATATCTTTGGGTATGGTTTTTGCTTTTTATCGTGTTAAAATAAATCATTCTTTTCTGAGGAGTCCTTTCATATGAATGAACAGCAATTTGATAAACATTTGCATATAAACACAGTGGGAGAGCAATATGGCTTTCCTAAGCTTGCACACTATCATCGTTATGAGCCTACACCCTACAGTGGATTGGAGCAATTATTCGCTGCGTATCAGATGCCTGACAATCCAGTATTTATTGATATGGGGTGCGGAAAAGGGCGAGTTCCTATTTATGTGCATCATAAGTTCCATATACCAACCATTGGGATAGAAATGGATGCAGGGTTTTATACGGAGGCTGAAGAAAATAAACGTAGTTATCTTCAAAAAATGAGAGCACATGCCCCTATTAAGTTTATTCATACAATAGCCGAATCATATGAAATAAAGTCCCGTGATAATGTGTTTTTCTTTTTTAATCCCTTTTCCATCCATATTTTTCGCGCGGTCATTCATAATATTTGGAAATCCTATGAGCAACGAATGAGAGATATTCATATAATTTTATATTATCCGCCTTACGATTATTTACAATTTTTACATCATGGAACACCATTTGAGTTGCTTCATGAAGTGCAGTTAGAAAATGAAACAAATATTAATGAGCGCCTTTGTGTCTTTGAATTAAAAAAAGCTTAGAGTAAGGGGAAACCCACTCTAAGCTTTTTCCTGTTAGCAGTACAGATATAAGCAATTAGTTATTCGTATTCTTTTGATTATTTTCAGGGAAATAATTGTAATAGAGGAAGAGGTTCTATAAATTATGCAGACTTTATGTTGAAAAAACAATTTCATCTGATAGTTTTGTACTAGTATATAGTTTGAATTAAAAGATAATTCACAAATAACTAATTATACTGAAAAATCACTCTAGACTAAATATAAAGAATGTTTTACAATGAAAAAGGCTTATATGAATAATATTTTCTTTTGTTTTTAGATAGTTATAAATAATTATTTTGGCTATTGAGTAAATGAATTTAATTGTTTATAATTATCAGAAATATCTAATATTTGAGAAATTTTCAGGGGGAATTTAATTATGAGAGAGAGCAAAAAGCTTAAGAAGTTCGGTTCACTTTTAGTAGCATCTTCATTACTTGCTGGTGTTCTTGCTGGTTGCGGTAACGGAGACGATTCAAGTTCTGGCGGAGGCTCATCATCAGGCGGAGGTTCATCTGATGGCGATACAATTAAAATCGGTGCCAACTTAGAGCTTTCAGGGAATGTAGCATCTTATGGTTCCTCTATTGGGCTAGGTGCAGAACTGGCTGTAAAAGAAATTAATGATGCTGGCGGTATTGATGGTAAGAAAATTGAACTGATTAAAGTAGATAATAAATCAGAGAACTCTGAAGCAACTTCAGCTGCTATTAAACTAGCAACGCAGGATAAAGTAGTAGCAATGCTAGCACCTGCAACTTCAGGTAATACAGTAGCAACTGTTCAAATTGCAAATGATAATAAAATTCCTATTGTTACGGGTTCTGGTACAGCACCGAATATCACGGTAAACGAGGATGGCAGTGTTAATGAATATGCTTTCCGTACATGCTTTATTGACCCATTCCAGGGGATTGTAGCAGCTAATTTTGCTTCAGGTGAGCTAGATGCGAAAAATGTAGCTATTTTTGCAGATAATGCATCAGACTATGCAAAAGGCTTAGCAAAATCCTTTAAAGAAACGATTACGAAGAGTGGCGGAAAAGTTGTAAAAGAAGAAGCTTATGTAGCGAAGGATACAGATTTCCGTACACAATTAACAAATATTAAAGCGGCAAATCCAGACTTTATCTTTATCCCTGGATATTATGAAGAAGTAGGTTTGATTGTTAAACAAGCACGCGAAATGGGCATTGATGTACCTCTGATGGGTGCTGATGGTTGGGATTCTCCAACTTTAATTGAATTAGCTGGCGCGGATGCATTGAATAACACATTCATCACAAACCACTATTCTGCTGAAGACCCAGATCAAAAAATTCAAGATTTCGTAAAGGCATTTAAAGCGGCAAATGGTGACAAAGCGCCTGATGCATTCAACGCACTTGGTTATGACACAATTTACTACATTGCTGATGCAATTAAACGTGCAGGCTCTACAGATGGGGAAGCAATTAAAAATGAATTAGCTGCAACAAAAGATCTTTCTTTAGTAACAGGTACTTTCTCAGTTGACGAAAATCATAACCCAATTAAAACAGCAACAGTTCTTGAATTTAAAGACGGTAAACAAGTGTTCAACTCTAAAGTTAATCCTTAATGTTTTGTAAGCAAGGGGGAGGCGGGTAAACACGCCTTCCTTTTTTGTGTGTTAGATAACTAGAATCGTAGAGCAAAACATAACTTTTAGTATCGATCTATGTACTTATTTTTCAATTTTCAGAAAATTTAAAGGAGTGAATGCGCATGGAATGGATACAGCAACTTGTGAACGGTATTTCACTTGGAAGTATCTACGCGTTAATAGCGTTAGGGTATACGATGGTATACGGTATTATCAAGCTGATTAACTTTGCTCATGGTGATGTCTTCATGATTGGGTCATTTATTGGCTTTTACGCTATTGCTAAATGGGAGCTTGGTTTCTTCCCAGCATTATTATTGGCGATGTTAGTTTGTGCAATTTTTGGTGTATTAATTGAACGTATTGCCTATAAACGTTTACGAAATGCGACACGTATTGCAGCTTTAATTACAGCGATAGGTGTATCGCTATTAATTGAATATACAACGATTTTCTTCAGAGGTGCTCAACCAGCAGCATATCCTGAAGTTTTCAAAAATAAATCATTCGATATTTTTGGCGTTCAAATCAGTAGTACTTCCATCTTAATTTTATCAGTCGCAGTTGTACTGATGATTCTTTTACAATTCATCGTACATAAAACGAAAATCGGTAAAGCGATGCGTGCTGTTTCCCACGATGCAGATGCAGCTCGCTTAATGGGTATTAACGTTGACAATACAATCTCTGCAACGTTTGCGATTGGTTCAGCTTTAGCTGGCGCAGCAGGTGTTATCTTTGGGGTTTATTATACAAAAATTGACCCGTTAATGGGTGTTATTCCTGGGGTTAAAGCATTTATCGCAGCTGTTCTTGGTGGTATTGGTATCATCCCAGGCGCTATGGTTGGTGGTATGTTACTAGGTGTTGTAGAGTCCTTAGTAAGTGCACTTGGCTTCTCGTTATGGCGTGATGCAGCGGCATTCGTTATTTTAATTTTAATCTTAATCTTCAGACCATCGGGTATCTTTGGTAAAAACGCCCGTGAGAAAGTGTAGGTGAGCGGTTTTATGAAAAAGTCTAAAGTTTTCTGGGGCTATGCCGTAATAGCGCTAGTCATCTATGCAGTTGTACAATTGTTGATTACAACAGAAGTAATTGATTTGTACTATAAAAATATGTTGATCACAATGTGTATTAACATCATGTTGGCTGTCAGCTTGCATATTGTTATTGGTGTTACTGGACAGTTTTCAATTGGGCATGCTGGATTCCTTGCAGTGGGAGCATATGTATCAGCTATTATTACAACAAAGTTAATGTTACCATTCCCATTGGCCATCCTATTAGGGGCTGTAGCAGCAGCAGTTGCTGGTTTAATCGTAGGGATTCCAACGCTTCGTTTAAAAGGGGATTACTTAGCGATTGCTACACTTGGATTTGCAGAGATTATTCGTATTATCTTTTTAAATACGGATTATGTTGGTGGCGCCGCAGGGATGCAGGTTAAATATTTATCGAACTGGACATACGCATTCTTTGGCGTAGTGTTAACGATTCTAGTGATCTCAAACTTTACAAATTCTCGTCATGGGCGTGCGTGTATTTCCATTCGAGAAGATGAAATAGCAGCAGATGCGATGGGTATTAACACAACTTACTATAAAGTTGTTGCATTCGCTATTGGGTCTTTCTTCGCAGGTCTAGCGGGAGCCATTTTTGCACATAACTTTTACATTATCCAACCGACAACATTCGGTTTCTTAAAATCATTTGATATTTTAATTTACGTTGTACTTGGTGGTTTAGGAAGTCTTTCTGGTTCAGTGATTGCAGCGATTTTCCTAACAGTCGTGTCTACTTATCTAGCAAACTTCCCAGAAACGCGTATGATTATTTACAGTTTAGTATTAATTATCGTGATGCTTTATCGTCCAACAGGCTTAATGGGAACGAAAGAGATAACACAATTATTTAAGTTTGGTAAAAAGGGAGGTACGAAATAATGACTGGAAACCTTCTTATCAATGTTGAAAATATGGGTATTCAATTTGGTGGTTTAAAGGCAGTACAGGGTGTTAATATGTACCTTAACCAAGGCGAGTTGGTAGGACTTATTGGGCCAAACGGAGCTGGGAAAACAACTAGCTTTAATATGTTAACAGGGGTATATACACCTACGGAAGGTACAATTACTTTTAATGGTCTGAAATTGAATGGACTTGCACCCTATCAGGTTACACAGAAAGGGATCAGCCGTACGTTCCAAAATATTCGATTATTTAAAGAGCTATCTGTTCTTGACAATGTAAAGGTAGCCAATCATTCACTTGCAAAGCATTCTATGTGGGCTTCTATTTTTCGTTTACCTATGCATTTCAAAGGTGAGGCCGAAATGGAGCAACAGTCCATTGAGTTCTTAAAAATCTTTGGCTTAGATGTCTATAAAGACGAGCTAGCTAAGAATTTGCCATACGGGATGCAACGTCGTTTAGAGATTGCTCGTGCGTTAGCGGCAAATCCCAAACTGCTTTTATTGGATGAACCAGCAGCAGGGATGAACCCACAAGAAACCCATGATTTAATGGAGCTAATTGCATTTATTCGTAAAGAGTTCGGCTTAACAATATTGCTGATTGAGCATGATATGAGCTTAGTTATGGGTATTTGTGAGCGCATTTACGTACTTGATCACGGACAATTAATCGCTGACGGAACACCAGAAGAAATTCGCAACAATCCAAAGGTAATAGAAGCGTACCTTGGTGAGGAGGTTATCGGCTAATGCTAAAAGTACAAAATATCGATGTTTTTTATGGCAACATCCAAGCATTAAAGGGCCTCTCTTTAGAAGTAAACGAGGGTGAAATTGTAACGTTAATCGGTGCAAACGGTGCTGGAAAAAGCACACTCTTAAAGACATTGTCAGGTTTATTAAAGCCAAAAGGTGGCATTATTGAATACGAAGGCTTTTCGATAGCTGGGAAAGCGGCACAGACTATTGTTAAATCAGGGATTTCTCACGTTCCAGAAGGACGCCGTGTTTTTGCCAATATGTCAGTTGAGGAAAACTTAGAGCTTGGTGCGTATCTGCGTAATGATAAAGCAGGTATTAAGAAAGATATGGATCATGTTTTCGAGTTATTTCCACGATTATTAGAGCGCCGAAAACAGCAGTCAGGTACATTGTCTGGTGGGGAACAGCAGATGCTGGCGATGGGGCGCGCCTTAATGGCAAAACCAAAACTGTTATTAATGGATGAACCTTCGATGGGTCTTGCACCGTTGATGGTGAAAAATATCTTCAATATTATTGAGCAGGTTAATAAAGAAGGAACAACCGTATTACTTGTAGAGCAAAATGCTAATATGGCATTATCTGTCGCTAACCGTGCATATGTACTGGAAACAGGGCGTATTGTTTTATCTGGTTCAGCAAAAGAGCTACAAGAGAGCGAGCAAGTAAAGGCAGCTTATTTAGGCGGATTATAAAAATGGTAGGACATCTCATGCTGAGATGTCCTTTTTGGCTTGTATGTTGAAAGAAAATCAGAGGTAGCATTTCCACTTTACTTTTTGGTAAGGTTGAAAAAAGGAGTGATGCTTTTTGAAGTATTCAGCACAATATTTTATTGAACATTTAAAGTTAGCCGAACATCCTGAAGGGGGCTATTACATTTCATCGTTTCGTGCATCGGACGATATAGCAGTGAGAGATGTACAGAGACCAATTTATACTAGTATATATTTCCTCCTGCGCTCACAGGATATCTCACATTTTCATCGTCTACAATCGGACGAGCTATGGTATTATCACGCAGGAAGCCCTCTAACCGTTCATATGATTTTCCCAGATGGGACATATGAAGCGAAGAAGCTTGGCTTGAATATAGAAGCGGGTGAAGTCCCTCAGCTTGCAGTACCAAAGCATACAATTTTCGGCTCGTCGGTGGAGGAATCTGAAACGTTTAGTTTAGTCGGATGTATGGTGGCGCCAGGCTTTGACTTTGAGGACTTTGAATTGTTCACACAGGAAGAGCTTTTAGCAGATTATCCTCAGCACCAGGAAGTTATTTATAAAATGGCCTACAAAACAATTGAATAGAATAACAGCCGTCTCGATTATTTTGAGACGGCATGATTCGTTCACCACAATATTTCTTCAGGATAATTAAGTTGAATTTGAATATCATGTAATGCTTGTTTCGTTGCAATAGCTGCTTCCATTAGATGGGATTTTAATGCTACATATTCATGGTCCTCTACCAGTAATCGCACAGCAAATGCAGCTAAATGTGCCTGACGTTCCTCTTTACTTAATTCAATATATTCTAGATTTAGAATATCCACGTATTGAGTTGCAAAACGGAAAGTTAAGGGATTTTTAGCATGTAACATTTTTAAAAACACACCATAATCTTCGTCACTTATCTCCTGCTCTAAACATTCAGCAATAGCCGCTTGAAATTTGCGTATAATAGCTATCTCATGATTCCATATAGAAGCATTGTTTAATTTTTGGTGCAGTTCAATAAAATCATTTAATGCGATTGCACTAAAGATAATTTCTGGCCAAAGAATGTCTGTTGAAAAATAGACATTCTTATTTGGAAAGATGAGTTCATGTTGTGTTAGAACGCTCTTATTAAGTCCATTACTAACAAACTCTAGGTGATGCTCACCAAGCATAGCATGTCTTAGTTTATAGCAAACGCTTAAAATACGTAGTCGAGGACCCTGATAATCATAGTATTTATTTTCGTCACCAGTTACTTTATAAATAGCATTAATTAGTTCATTTAAATCCCAATAATCCGCGCTAATTCTTACCCCTGTTAGTTGTTCTGTGCTTTGAATGGATATCATAGTCCTCGTCCCTCCCCTTGGATGTATCTATTTTGGTGTGTAATTGAGTAGTTTGAATAGTTCTGTTCGTTCCTTCTCCGTTAAATCACGCCATTGCCCTACCTTTAAATTACCAAGCTTAATATTCATAATACGAATGCGTTGTAGACGCTTAACGGAATACCCTAGTGCTGAGCACATTCGACGAATTTGGCGGTTTAAGCCTTGCTCTAAAATGATTTTAAATACTTTATCTGAAATCTTTTCCACATGGCATGGTAGGGTTGTTGTATCTAAAATATCGACACCTGCACCCATTTTTTGGATGAATTGAGCAGTTATAGGCTTATCAACTTGAACAATGTATTCTTTTTCATGATGATTTTCAGCACGTAGAATTTTATTGACGATATCACCATCATTCGTTAATAACAATAGCCCCTCTGATTCCTTATCAAGACGCCCGATATGAAAAATACGTAGAGGATGATTGACAAAATCAACAACATTGCCTTTTATATGACGCTCTGTCGTACTTGTAATGCCGACAGGTTTATTTAGAGCAATGTAAACAAGCTGTTGTTCTTTCTTTACCTCTTTTCCATCCACGCAAACAATGTCTCCTGTTTCAACTTGACTACCAACTGTTGCCACTTCTCCGTTAATTGTTACCTTTCCTTCTGCTATCCATTTATCAGCGCCACGACGAGATATGATGCCTGTTTCACTTAAATATTTATTAATACGCATATTGTTCTCCTATATTTTATATTATTTTTAAGTATACCTTAACGTTGCACTTACAGTGAATGCTAGAAGCTTTTCTAGCAAAAATAAATTAGTTGGAAAAGTTTTTGAAAAAGTTGAAATTATTTTATGTTTCTGACAATATATTAGGTGAGAGGGTTTCTATGAAAATATTGTTATTCCGATATAAAATAACGTTTTTTGTAGATAGTTCTCATTAAATTGTGTAAAGGGGAGAAGTAAAATGGTTTATGCATTTCCAAACACTGAAGGATCGGTAGTTCAATTCAAAGAGAAATATGATAATTATATCGGTGGCGAATGGACACCCCCAGTGAAGGGTCAATACTTTGATAACGTTACTCCTGTTACTGGACAAGTTTTTACACAAATAGCACGTTCCACAGCTGAGGATATTGAACATGCATTAGATGCGGCACATGCTGCTAAGGATGCATGGGGCAAAACATCACCAACAGAACGCGCAAACATTTTACTTAAAATTGCGGACCGTATTGAGCAAAATTTAGAAAAGCTAGCCGTTGCTGAAACATGGGATAACGGTAAAGCGGTACGCGAAACATTAAATGCAGACATCCCTCTTGCAATTGATCATTTTCGTTATTTTGCTGGGGTATTACGTGCTCAAGAGGGCTCAGTAAGCCAAATAGATAACGATACAGTTGCTTATCATTTCCACGAGCCAATTGGCGTAGTTGGCCAAATTATACCTTGGAACTTCCCGTTATTAATGGCTGTATGGAAGCTTGCACCAGCACTTGCAGCTGGAAACTGTGTCGTATTAAAACCTGCAGAACAAACACCAGCATCTATTATGGTGCTTTTAGAATTAATAGAAGATTTACTACCACCAGGTGTCATTAATGTTGTGAATGGATTTGGCTTAGAAGCAGGGAAACCGCTTGCATCAAATCCACGCATTGGTAAGATTGCCTTTACAGGTGAGACAACAACAGGGCGTTTAATTATGCAATACGCTTCTCAAAATCTTATTCCAGTAACATTAGAACTGGGTGGTAAGTCGCCAAACATTTTCTTTGAAGATATTATGGATAAAGATGATGCCTTTTTAGATAAAGCTGTTGAAGGCTTTGTGCTATTCGCTCTAAATCAAGGGGAAGTATGTACTTGTCCTTCCCGTGCACTGATTCAGGAATCTATTTACGATAAATTTATGGAGCGCGTATTACAGCGAGTAGAAGCCATTAAAGTTGGCAACCCACTTGATCCAAACACAATGATGGGTGCACAGGCATCTAGTGAGCAAATGGAAAAAATTCTTTCTTATTTAGATATTGGTAAGCAAGAAGGTGCAGAATGTCTAATTGGAGGAGACAAAAATAATGTGGGTGAAGGCTTCGAAAATGGCTACTACATTAAACCAACTGTTTTCAAAGGACATAATAAAATGCGTATATTCCAAGAAGAAATTTTTGGACCAGTAGTTGCTGTCACGACATTTAAAACGAAAGAGGAAGCATTGGAAATTGCGAATGATACATTATATGGTTTAGGATCAGGTGTTTGGACGAGAGATATTAATACGGCATATCGCTTCGGTCGTGAAATTCAAGCTGGTCGTGTTTGGACAAACTGTTACCACGCATATCCTGCACATGCTGCATTCGGTGGCTACAAAATGTCGGGTGTTGGTCGTGAAAATCATAAAATGATGTTAGCGCATTACCAACAAACGAAAAACTTATTAGTAAGCTATAGCGAAAACAAACTTGGTTTCTTCTAATTCGTAGGGAGGTGCATGAGCGTGGTTGAACGTGTATTAGCTACGGAAGAAGCGCTAGCACTAATCGATCTATTAAAAGGGAAACATGGGCCCGTTATGTTTCATCAATCAGGCGGATGCTGTGATGGCTCCTCACCAATGTGTTATCCAGAAGGGGATTTGCTAATAGGAGATCAGGATGTGTGCCTTGGTGTAGTGGGTGGTGCTCCTTTCTATATGCACAAAAATCAATATGATTACTGGAAGCATACACAAATCATATTGGATGTGGTGGACGGCAGAGGCGGCATGTTTTCACTCGAGGGCGTAGAAGGAAAACGTTTCCTAACAAGGTCAAGAGCCTTCAAATCTGAAGAGCTGCAAGAGCTAGGATTAATTTAACAGATTATCTGTACAGCGGCAAAGTTTTTCTGCCGCTGTTTTTTTATCTGGAAGTAGAAAAGTTATTGTATGGAAAGGGAGGCTTTAGGACACATGACTCTTTTCTTATAGGAATGATGAATATTGATTTTGGGCGTTCAAGTGTTTTGATATTAATTTTTATGGAAAAGAGTATGTAAAGCGATATTATTGGATGAATTTTTTAGGAAAAGGAATAGATTTAATCGATCCTTTAAGGTCATGGTAAATAATAGTTTCTTTGTGGTTTTTGCTAACATCGGCCATATCTCCTTTATAGGTTGTTAATATTTTCTATTAAATCAAATAAAGTAAGTAACATACATTAAATTATGTTTACTTTTTATGTTAATTGTTACAAAGAGGGTGAATCTTTCTCACATTATGTTACGTAAAACGGGTAAAGGAGTGTGATAAATATGGATTATGTGATGATTGAAAATGAATTTGCCAATACAGTAGAGGAGGTATCAAAGGCTGCAGGCTGGACGGTGGACCGTAAAATTGTGTTAGCTATTGCTAGTACATTTGTAGCCTCAGGAAAAACTTTTGATGCAATGAAGTATAAAAATGTTTTACAAGAGATGAAGAAGCAATCTTCATGGCTTTCTCCTTTACGGACAACCGTTGGATATAGTATTGCTGCCAATCTCATGGAGCAAGATGATGCAGAAAAGGCAGTGAAGAATTTACTTACAAATGTGAGCATCTTAAAGGAAGCGAAATTCAGAAGCGGCAATTTTAGCTATATCGGAGCACAATTCTTGACGGAGGATGAACAGGATAAAAAGACGCATGCACAGGTGGCAAGAGCCTTATTTGATGCTATACGTAAACATCATCCATTTTTAACCTCCTATGAGGACATTCCTTATGCCATATTATTAAGCAGTCCATCTGATGATGTTGAATTGCGCGCGGATACCATGAATCGATACTATAAAGAACTAAGAACATATAATTTTAATGCTGGCAATGAGCTACAATGGCTTTCACAGGTATTAACATTTTTATCACCCAAATTTGATGGTCAGCTAGTACCCGATGTTGTAACCCTTCGTGATGGGCTCAAAAAGCAAAACGTTAAAGTCAAGGCTATGCATTATCCTTTACTTGGCTTTTTAGCCATACTTAACCTGGATAAAGCACAACTTCAAGGGTTGATTGATTTATACCATGAATTAAAAGACATGAAGTTATTAAAATGGCATCGTGAATTTGTGCTCTTTATGGCTGTACAATTTGCTATTTATGATATGGCAAAGGTACAAAAGTCTTTGTCCATGACCATTATGTCTTCTATTGAGCTATTAATCCAAGCACAGCAAGCAGCAATGATTGCAGCGGTTAGTGCAGCTGCCATTGCGTCTAGTTCAAGTTCTTCGTGATAGAATAAAGAAGAACATGATTATTTGGAGGTGCATTTGAAGGATGAAGGATACAAAACTTTGGATTAATGGTCAGTGGCATGATGCAGAGGAAAGCTATGAGCTAGCTTCTCCATATAGCGGTGAGGTTATTGCTCATGTAGCTAAAGCATCTATTCAAGATGTAGAGAAAGCTATCGAAGGTGCGCAGCAGGCATTCCAATCGTTTAAAAAGACAACAGCCTACGAACGTGCCGAAATATTATATAAAGTTGTTGATATGATGCGACAAAGAAAAGAAGAACTTGCAGAGATTTTAGCCTTGGAGGCTGGAAAACCTATTGTTGCAGGTTTAGCTGAAATTGACCGTACAATCGCAACCTATCAATTTGCGGCTGAGGGAGCTAAACAGGCAAAAGGTGAGACGGTTCCAATGGATGCAGCCCCTGGAGCAGGGGATCGAATAGGCTGGACAAAAAGAGAACCTTTAGGTGTAATATCTGCCATTACGCCATTTAATTTTCCATTCAATTTAGTGGCACACAAGTTAGGTCCAGCATTTGCAGTAGGCAATACAGTTGTATTAAAGCCAGCAACACAAACGCCACTAAGTGCTATCGTTATGGCTGAAATTTTCCGAGAGGCAGGATTACCTGATGGGGCATTACAAATTGTGACAGGAAGTGGAGGTGAGCTTAGTGATACGCTTGTCACACATCCATACGTCAAAAAAGTAACCTTTACAGGTAGTGGTAAGGTTGGTTTGAAAATTAAAGAAAAAATAGGCTTACGTAAAGTAACTTTAGAGCTAGGTTCTAATGCAGCAGTAATTGTCGAACCATCTACGCCGATAAATAAAATTATCAGTCGTTGTGTAAGCGGTGCTTTTAACTTTGCGGGACAAGTATGCATTTCGTTACAACGTATATATGTGCATTCCTCCATTATTGATGAATTTACTAAAGCATTTGTTGCAGAAACAGAAAAGCTTATAGTAGGAGATCCATTAGAGAAGACAACAGATGTTAGTGCCATGATAAATCCAAATGAAGTGGAACGTATTAGGGAATGGATTGAGGAGGCACAAGAACAGGGGGCTATGATTGCAACTGGAGGCGTATTTACTGAACGTACTTTAACGCCAACAGTTATGACGAATGTGTCAGCTGGTATGAAAATTGTTTGTCAGGAAACATTCGCACCAATCGTCTCAATTGTTTCATATGAAACATTAGACGACGCAATTCGACTTGTAAATGAGTCGGACCTTGGCCTAAATGCAGGTATTTACACGAATATATTGTCAGATGCTTTATATGCAGCAGATGAATTACAGGCTGGTGCTGTCATTATTAATGATATTCCGACATTCCGAGTAGATAACATGCCATATGGTGGAGTAAAGATGAGTGGTTATGGACGTGAAGGAATTAAGTGGGCTATAGAAGAAATGACTGATATGAAATTTATTTCGATGAAAAAATCGTTCTAAATTTGCATCAGCTCTTTTTCTGCGATACGATGACGAAAGAACAACATGAGAAGGGAAGTTGCAAGAATTATGCCAAACAACGCTGTACCCATGAGCCAATCACGTACGGTTCAATCGCGTCTCGTATTACCCCCAGACACAAATAATCACAATTCTATTTTCGGTGGAAGAGTGTTAGCTTATATTGATGAAATTGCTGCTATTACAGCAATGAAACATGCGAAAGGCCTTGTAGTGACAGCTTCTATTGATTCGGTTGATTTTTTATCCGCTGCACATGTAGGAGATATTCTTGAAATCGAGAGTATTGTTTCGTCTACAGGACGTTCTTCAATGGAGGTTTATGTTCGCGTTGTTTCTCGCAATATTGAGACTGGCGAGGAAAAATTAACGACAGAATCATTTGTCACGATGGTTGCAGTAAATGAGGAAGGGAAACCCGTACCAGTTCCCTCAATCTATCCTGAAACAGATGAAGAGAAGCGTTTATTTGAAACTGGGCCAGCAAGACGAGAGCACCGTAAACAAAAACGTGCATTGCCACATTAAGGAAAAAGGGAACTCCAAATGAGTTCCCTTTTTTATTTTACATATTTAGTTCATTGACAACATTAATGAGCGAGTCGGAAGAAGAAGAGACTAGCGTAGCGCCCTGTGATAATTCAGTGATTAAATTGGAAATGGCAGAAATATCTCTAGATGTATTTACGTATTGCTGCTGAATGCCAGAAACTGCATCTGCAATATCATTAAATGACTTGGATAAACTTTCTTGTGTATTGACACTATGTTGAATTTTTTGATCAACATTAATAACTGAATTAGCCATAGTCGTAATATTACTTTCTGTTTCCTTAATAAGATGTGAAACATTTTGGACGGCATTTTTTGTTTCCTCAGCAAGCTTACGAACTTCCTCAGCTACTACTGCAAAACCTTTCCCATGTTCGCCAGCTCGTGCAGCCTCAATAGAAGCATTTAATGCTAATAAATTGGTTTGATCAGCAATGCCTGTAACTAGTCCAACAATTTCAGAAATTTTTTGAGAAGAGGTACGTAGTTGGTTCATCGTTACCTCAAGACCATTGACACTTTGCAAAATAACTTGGATTAAATCATTTTGTTCTTTCAATTGCTGTTGGCCCCGTCTTGATTTTTCCTGTGTATCTGCTACGAAGCTCAATCCTTGCTTGGTCGCTACAGCAATATCATCTGTTTGTGAGGAAATCACTAATAATGATGCGGCTGTTTCTTCACTTATGGCATTAAGCTCCTCTGCAGTACTTTGGATCGTCGTTACAAGGGAATTTTTTGTTGCATCTGCTGCTGAGCGAATACGTTCTTCCTCTTTTTCATATGCCTCAATCACGAGTTGTTGCTCAAAATTAATAATTTTACAAAATGCGTTTATAGCACGAATAGCATCTGTTTTAGAAATATCCACCTCATTCACAAAGTTTGCAAAAGTAGTAGTGAGTGACTGGAATGAGGCAATATACCACTTTGACTGCAAGCCAATTCGAACGTGAGCCTCAGCAATGGCTTTTCGTTCAGCAATGTAGGCATCATTAATATGACTTTCAAAAATGTCACTTAAATGTTTATGTAACGTGATTTTTAAACGATCAATATGTGATGTTCTATTAATAATATCAAGTAAATCTTGGCTCAAACTAATGGCTGCATAAAATTTCTCCACCATTTCAGGAATTAAGTCTTTAGCTAAAGGCTGTAGCTGCTTAATGATAGCTAAATCCTCAAGTGTTAAATTTAAAAGTTGTAATTGTTTTTGAAGATTGGGGTGGTTCAATACATCTAACTGTACACCGCTCTTAAAATTTTCAGGTGTTAATGTAATTGCGTAGCTAGAACTACTATTTTTTGAAAACCAACTCATTATTATTTGCTCCATTCTTAATATCCATAATAAATTGTAAGTAAATAAGCACTTTTGAAATTTGTTAGGTTTGTATATTTAATAAATAAATGGGATTAAATCTATTTTACTATTATTTGCTGAATATTTGGTTAAAAAATTGGATATTTCTTTATTTTTTTACTTTATTGTTAGTCCAAATGGTGAAGCGATGTAAATTTGAATTTAAAATAGGAAACCTGTAAAATACGAACTGTTTAGCAATCTAAAAATCGTACGAAAATAAAAATGGAAGGAGGGGTGGTATGGAGAAAAAACGTTTTAAATTTGTTATTCCTGTCATGGTGATTGTTGCCATTGGTTCTGTTTATATGCTACGAAACTACCATGCTGAGGTACCAGATATTGAGCAATTATTAATTACCATATGTGCAGCTTTGGGATCAGGGGTATTAGCCTACTTTTTATTTCCACAGCAGGGTGATAATAAGATTGATGACAGAGGACCGTATTAATAGATTAAAAAAACTGCTCGTTTTCATTAAAACGAGCAGTCTTTTTATGGTTTAAACAGTTTAAACCAGCCTTTATGTTTAAAGACAGCCAACATAAAGATAACGATAATTATCATAATCCCAAGTACAATAAAATAGCTGTATTGCCCATGTAGCTCAGGCATGTTATCGAAATTCATCCCATACACACCAGCAATGAAGGTAAGTGGTATAAAGATAGTAGATACAATTGTTAAAGTCATCATAATGCCATTCATGCGGCTAGAACTCATAGCCATATAACTATCCCGCATGTCTGCTGTAAGCTCTCGATTAGATTCAACCATCTCTGTTAGCTTAAGTAGATGGTCGTAGATATCTCCAAAATAAGCTCTCTCCGATTTTTTTAGTGAGAAACGGTAAGAATTGAGAATGCGATATAAAAGATCACGCATTGGTAAAATAGTACGTCTTAAGTCAAGCAAGTCACTACGGAACTCGAAGACAATTTTCATGGCATTTACATTACTTTGGTATGTAAGTTCACCTTCTAAAGCATTTAGATGATCTTCAATTTTGTAAACGAGTGGAAAATAACTGTCAACAATTTTATCGATAGTTTGATACGTTAGGTATACAGTACCTCGCTCCCAATTCTTCGGTTGGTTTTCCAGCATCTTTTGCACCTTCTCTATCTCAGGGACAGGATTTTTATGGAAGGTTATGATGAATTTATTGGAGGCAAAAATATTAACCTCCTCCGCAGCTAACGTCTCTTCGTTTACCCGATGAATGACAAAGAAATGAAAATCATCATAAAAATCGAGCTTAGGACGCTGCAACCTCATTAAGCAATCTTCAATAGCGAGAGGGTGAAAGTGGAAAAATGTATCCAACAATGATTCCTCCTCGGCTGTAGGACAATTAAAATCAACCCAATACCATTCAAATTCTTGCTGATGTATCTCTTCTAATGGAAAATCCTTTAACAATTGTTGTTGCTTTGTAATGCCAATGGTGCTTATCACGGTTTTCACCTCAAATTATTTACTACAAAATTGTTAGCTCTCCTCTTTAAAGCATACCCAACCACCGAACAAAGTAGTGGCAAAAAATCTAGAAGGTTTAGTAAAACCCGCACTTTGTAAAAGTGTTAAAATTTCCTCTTCACTCATAAAAGAAAGGGAACGAATGGATTTTTCCATCTCTGCTACATCGGATAAAGAAAGTCTAGTATGCTGTAGCCAATAAGAACGCCATAAATCAAATTGTAGTTCTGTTTCTAAAGAGCCTAGCTGACCATATTTTGAAACAAGGACAAATGGTGCTCCAGGTTTCAAATGTCTTGCTATTTCTGTTATTGTTTCGAGCTTTTCTTTATAATCATGAATAAAATGCAAGACGAGAACACAACTTGCCGCATCATACTGAGTAGAAGGCAGCGAAGCATCAAGTATTGTAGCCTGATGGAATGACATATCATTAGGAAGAGTGAGTAAACGCTCTTTAGCTATAGTAAGCATGGATTCTGATGGATCAATGCCAGTGAATGACCAGTGAGGTCTTCCTTCTGCAAGCTGTATAATTTCATTGCCACTTCCTGCTCCCACGACTAGCATGTTAGCATTTTCTGATAGCCTAGAATGATAAAAAGTTTGTATTAAACGTAGCATGGCATCATAACTAGGCAATGTACGGCGAATACCCTTTTCATATTCATTTGCTAATGTGTTGTTAAATTCCAACGCTCCTCACAGCCTTTCAAAAAAATTTTAAAAAATCTTTCTTAATGTGAAACTATTGCGGGTATAGTTCCGTAAATAGTAGTACATAAAACATAGAATAAAGTTCAAAGAAAGGGTTGATATAGATGGAGACTAAATGGTCTAAAGTAATCATACACGCAAGTGCATTTTTTGCGCCATGGTTAGTGCCCATTATTTTCTTTTTAATTAGTTCGGATGAGGAAGTAAAGGCAATTTCTATTCAAGCACTGCTATTCCAAATTGTCATGGGTGTTTTAATTGCTATCTCTGTTGGTTTAAGCTTTGTCCTTATTGGCTTACCATTTTTAATCATTTTCGGCATTATGGTATTTGTGGTACCGATCATCGGTATCGTAAAAGCATTGTCTGATGAACCTTGGCGTTATCCAATTGTTGGTCGCTGGGTATAATTTTCATAGACGCAAGTATATGCTAGTTGCATATGCTTGCGTTTTTTCTATGACGAATAAGGGTACATTAGGTGTATAAGGAAATTATTAAACCGTAAACAAATAATCGAAAAAGGGCTCTTTTCGGCTCTTAAAAAGCCTTTTTCAAGACTTTCCACTTTTCTATGGGCGAAATCATTGCAATTTTTTTCAAGCGTTTTGTATAATATACTCAAAGAAAGTCAAAGATAGTCAAAGTCAGTGAAGCAAGCGAGGTGTATTCCTAAAATGCGTAATATATCAGACATCATAGAGGGTTACTTAAAGCAAGTACTTGAATTAGGTGGAGAAGGGCATATTGAAATTAAACGTAGTGAAATCGCTGATAAATTTCAATGTGTACCATCACAAATAAATTATGTTATTAATACAAGATTTACTGCCGAGCGGGGTTACCTTGTTGAGAGCAAACGTGGTGGTGGTGGATACATTCGAATTTTACGTGTCCGCGCGAATTCACAGATTGATTTAATCGACGATGTTCTCAGGCAAATTGAAGGTGGGGCATCACAAACAATGGCAGAAGATTTGGTTTATCGACTCATTGATGAGCAGGTAATTTCCAAGCGAGAAGCGAAATTAATGTTAGCAGCAATTGATCGCTCCACGATCGACTTGCATCTCCCATTAAGAGATGTCATTCGATCAAAAATATTGCGAGCAATGCTGACAACAATAAAATACGAACAACAAAAATAGTGAGGTGATGGAAATGATATGCGAACATTGTAAACAACGTAATGCGACAGTTACAGTAACACAAGTTCAAAGTGGGCAAAAAGTAGAGCATCATTATTGTGACGTCTGCGCCTCACAATTCCATCCATTTCATGCAGAGTTTAAACAAGAGCCAGTATCTATTCAACAGTTATTGTCTAACTGGTTTGGCTCTCCTACATGGCAAAAGGTGGGGGAAAAACAACAGGTACAACCACAACAGCAAACATGCCCACAATGTGGATTTTCGTATAAGCAATTTTTAAAAGAAGGAAAATTCGGGTGCCCAAGCTGTTATGACACATTTGGAGATCATTTGCCAAAGCTTTTTAATCGTATTCAGGCAGGTCCACAACACATTGGAAAAATGCCTGGTGCTCGCAGTAATGTGTATGTTATTAAAAAGCAAATAGAAGATATCCGCAAGCGTATGAAATCCGCCGTAGATGAAGAACAGTTTGAAGAAGCGGCGAAGCTACGTGATGAAGTCAAAGAGCTAGAGAAGCATCTACAATTTGAAGGTGGTGATGTGACATGATGATTGAATCGTTTTTAGAGCGTGCGACACCAACTTGGATGCATATCAAAGATGATTACTCAGATATCGTCATTAGTACACGGATCCGCCTTGCACGAAATTTAGATGGCTATCGTTTTCCATTAGCGTTTTCAGAAAATGAGGCACTGCAAGTGGAACAGGCCGTTACACATGCAATCAGCGATAGCCCAACTCTTCAAAATGATTATGCTTATTTTGCTATAAAGGATTTAACCCCTTTACAGCGTCAAATTCTTGTAGAAAAGCATTTGATTAGCCCGCAACTGGCTAAAAAAGAGCAAGTGGGCTCTATACTACTCTCTGAAGACGAATCCGTTAGCATTATGGTGAATGAAGAGGATCATTTACGCATTCAATGTATGACAGCAAGTTTTCAACTTCAAAGTGCCTATGAACAAGCAAATAAGATTGATCGTATCCTAGAGAAAGTATTACCGTATGCTTTTCGAGATACTTTTGGTTATTTAACAAGCTGTCCAACGAATATTGGTACGGGTCTACGAGCATCCGTCATGATGCATTTACCCGCCCTTACATTAACTGGGCAAATGAATCAAATTATAAATGCCATGACACGCTTAGGAATGACTGTAAGAGGTATATATGGTGAAGGAAGCGAAAATTTAGGGAATGTTTATCAAGTGTCTAACCAAATTACACTTGGGAAGACAGAGGAAGATATTTTAGCAGATATACAAAGTGTCGCCGAAAAGATTATTCAAAAAGAGCGGCATGCAAGAGGTAAATTAATGGAAAAGGCAGAGCTTGCGCTAGAAGATCGCGTATATCGAGCTTTAGGAACCCTTACACATGCAAGAATTTTAACAAGTGAGGAAGCTGCTACTTGCCTATCTAATGTTCGTTTAGGAGTAGATTTACAATTGATTGATGGTATACAAGCAACGACTTTAAATGAATGTGTTGTTAGTATGCAACCAGGTTTTTTACAGTACTATGCAGGTGAGGCATTACCACCTGCTGAACGGGATCGTGTACGAGCGGAGATGCTTCGTGAGACATTATCTCAAGAACATGCGAATAAGCCTATAAATGGGGAAAAAGGAGAGGATTTATATGATGTTTAATCGTTTTACACAACGCGCGCAAAAAGTATTACAGCTTGCTCAGGAAGAGGCTATTCGTTGGAAGCACGAATCTATCGGTACAGAGCATATTCTATTAGGGCTTATACGTGAAGGCGGCGGTATTGCTGCGAAAGCGTTAGAAGCCATTGATATTAGTCCTCAAATGATTGAAGCTGGCATTGAAGAATTAGTGGGTAAGGGCAAAGAAGATGTCGGTCCAATCGTTCATTATACGCCAAGAGCTAAAAAGGTAATTGAATTATCTGTTGATGAGTCACGTAAATTAGGTCACTCCTATATCGGCACAGAGCATTTATTATTGGCGCTTATACGTGAGGGTGAGGGCGTGGCAGCTCGCGTTTTAAACAATGCGGGAGTCGGTTTAAATAAAGCTCGCCAGCAAGTATTATTGCTATTAGGTAATAATGATAATGCACAATCTGGCCAACAAGCAGCTCAAGCTGCCAATACACCTACATTAGATAGCCTAGCACGTGATTTAACCCAAATTGCACGTGAAGGTACATTAGACCCTGTTATTGGTCGAAGCAAGGAAATTACACGAGTTATTGAAGTTTTATCGCGTCGTACGAAAAATAACCCTGTATTGATTGGTGAGCCAGGTGTTGGTAAAACAGCGATTGCTGAAGGATTGGCACAGCAAATTATTAATAACGAAGTGCCAGAAATCCTTCGTGACAAACGTGTAATGACACTAGATATGGGGACAGTTGTGGCAGGTACAAAATATCGTGGAGAATTTGAAGATCGTTTGAAAAAAGTGATGGATGAAATTCGCCAAGCAGGCAACATCATTTTATTTATTGACGAATTGCATACATTAATTGGTGCGGGTGGTGCTGAAGGTGCGATTGATGCATCAAATATCTTAAAACCATCTTTAGCACGTGGGGAGCTTCAATGTATTGGTGCCACAACACTTGATGAGTACCGCAAGTACATTGAAAAGGATGCAGCCTTAGAGCGTCGTTTCCAACCAATCCAAGTGGATGAGCCGACAGTGGAAGAGGCTATTCTAATTATTCAAGGCTTACGCGATCGTTATGAAGCGCATCACCGTGTGAAAATTACAGATGAAGCGATTGAAGCAGCGGCAAAAATGAGTGATAGATATATTTCTGATCGATTCTTACCAGATAAAGCGATTGACTTAATCGATGAAGCAGGTTCTAAAGTACGCTTACGCTCATTCGCAGTACCACCAAACTTAAAGGCGCTTGAGGATAAGCTTGAAAATGTTCGTTCTGAAAAAAATGCAGCCGTATCAGGTCAAGAATTTGAAAAGGCAGCAGCGCTAAGAGATACAGAGCAAAAGCTGAAGGATGAAATTGAAGCTACTCGAAAAAATTGGAAAGAAGAGCAAGGTAAAGCCGAATCTAAAGTGACTGTGGATGATGTAGCAGCAGTTGTCTCAATGTGGACAGGAATCCCAGTAGCTAAAATTGCTTCTGAAGAATCTTCGAAGTTATTACAGCTTGAAGAAGAGTTACACAAACGTGTAGTAGGGCAAGGAGAAGCAGTAGAAGCGATTTCTCGTGCAATACGTCGTGCAAGAGCAGGCTTAAAAGATCCAAAACGACCAATTGGTTCATTTATCTTCTTAGGACCTACAGGCGTTGGTAAAACAGAGCTTGCAAGAGCACTTGCTGAAGTAATGTTTGGCGATGAAGATGCGATGATTCGTGTTGATATGTCCGAGTATATGGAGAAACATTCGACTTCTCGTTTGGTAGGTTCACCTCCAGGCTATGTAGGCTTCGATGATGGTGGCCAACTGACAGAGAAAGTTCGCCGTAAGCCATATTCAGTCGTTTTATTAGATGAAATTGAAAAGGCACACCCTGATGTATTCAATATTCTATTGCAGGTGCTTGAAGATGGTCGTTTAACAGACTCTAAGGGACGTGTAGTAGACTTCCGCAATACAGTGGTCATTATGACTTCAAACGTTGGTGCGGATGCATTAAAATACCAAAAGAGCCTTGGTTTTAATGTAGGCGGTGCAGAGTCTAAACATAAAGACATGAAGGGTACGATGTTAGAAGAATTGAAAAAAGCATTCCGTCCAGAATTCTTAAACCGTATCGATGAAATGATTGTCTTCCACGCATTAGAAAAAGAGCACTTAAAAGAAATCATTGCAATGATGGGCAATGCTTTAACAAAACGCTTGAAAGAGCAAGACATTTCGTTAGAGCTGACTGACGCAGCACTTGAAAAAATTGCTGAAGAAGGCTATGACCCTCAATATGGTGCTCGTCCACTACGTCGTGCATTACAAAAACAAGTAGAGGATCGATTATCAGAAGAATTACTAAAAGGTAATGTAGAAAAGGGTAATCAGGTTGTCATTGATTACGTAAACGATGAGTTTGTTGTAAAGAAAAAAGAGGGAGTATCCATCTCTAAATAATTTCAAGGAAAGACAGTAAGGCTTTAAGTGCCAAGCTGTCTTTTTTTCTGTACAATTAAGGATAAGAACAAATATTCGAGGTGAAAGCAATTTGGCAAAGAAAAAAACGAAATTTGTATGTTCAGGCTGTGGCTATGAATCTGCTAAATGGATGGGAAGATGCCCTGGGTGTGGTGAATGGAATAAAATGGTGGAAGAAGTAGAAATGGTTGCTAAAGGTCCACGTGGAGCTTTTCAACATTCTGCTACAGTTACTCAAAAGGCAATCCCGATTATCCAAGTGGAAGCTACTGAAGAATCGCGTGTAGCAACAGAAATGGGCGAACTCAATCGCGTATTAGGCGGTGGCATTGTACCTGGTTCTCTAGTATTAATTGGGGGCGATCCTGGAATAGGGAAATCAACATTACTATTACAGGTCTCCGCATTACTCTCGAATAAAGGGCATCGCGTACTTTATATATCTGGAGAGGAATCTATTCGTCAAACGAAATTACGAGCAGAGCGTTTAGGAGTGATTTCTCAAGAGCTTTACATATACTCCGAAACAAACCTAGAGTTTTTAAACCAAACTATTGATGAAGTACAACCTAAATTTGTCATTGTCGATTCCATACAAACCGTCTTTCATCCAGAAGTAACAAGCGCCCCAGGTAGTGTCTCACAGGTTCGTGAATGTACAGCTGAGCTGATGCGAATCGCTAAAACAAAAGGCATTGCTATTTTTCTAGTAGGACATGTCACAAAAGAGGGACAAATTGCAGGGCCACGTATTTTAGAGCATATGGTGGATACTGTACTGTACTTTGAAGGGGAGAGACACCATAATCATCGTATTTTAAGAAGCCAAAAAAACCGATTCGGATCTACAAATGAAATTGCTATATTTGAAATGCTTCAAGGTGGGTTAAAGGAAGTGCTAAACCCTTCTGAGTTATTTTTACAGGAGCGGTCACAAGGTGCGGCGGGGTCAACTATTGTAGCCTCAATGGAGGGGACAAGGCCAATTCTTGTTGAAATTCAATCCTTAGTTACGCCTACAAGCTTTAACTATCCTAAACGTATGGCCACAGGTGTCGATCAAAATCGAGTACAATTGCTAATGGCTGTACTAGAAAAGCGTATGGGTCTCATGCTACAAGCTCAGGATGCATATATTAAAGTTGCTGGTGGTGTCAAGCTGGATGAGCCAGCAATAGATTTAGCGGTGTTGACAAGCATTGTATCTAGTTTTAAGGATCAGGCAGTGCGTGCAACGGATTGCTTTATTGGTGAGGTCGGACTGACAGGTGAGGTCCGTCGGGTATCACGTATAGAACAGCGAGTCATTGAAGCGGCGAAGCTTGGATTTAAAAGAGCTTTCATTCCTTCTTCGAATATTGGTGGTTGGGAATTTCCGCAGGGAATTGAAATTGTTGGTGTAGAAACGATTAAAGATGCACTAAATGCATGCTTTAGAGAGTTATAAAGGAGGTTGTGCATGTTGGATATTATTCTGACATGCATTTTCCTTCATTTTTAATGCTAATATCGGAAACTCATATAAAAGAATAAACGTCCTAAATAATAGCTGATGAATGAATAAAGGATTTCATCTAGTACGAACAAAATAGAAGTTTGTAAAATTTTGTCTAACTATCTTATCCTTGTTTCACAACATCAAAAATAATGAGATTTTGACTGAGCTCATGAAAGATTTTCTACCGTAAACTATGTATAATCTTAACTAACAATTAGGAGGTGACAGCTTGTGAAAAAATTTGTTCAAATTGCGTTTTTACTGATTGGAGGAGCATTGGGCCTTGTTTTCTTACCGCCATTATACGAATTGCTTCATTTATCATCTAATCCTTGGCTAGATAATCCTTATGTATCAGTAGCTCTAGGCGCACTTTTACTGTTTACACTATCTTTTGCATTTTCCGATTACTTTGTAAGGCTCATTAGCTGGATGGAAGAAGTTCTGTTTAAGGTTCCTATCGGAGATTTATTATTTGGAACGTTTGGTTTAATAATTGGGTTGATTGTCGCTTACTTTTTAGGCTTTGCTATTGATAGTGTAAAATTCCCTGTTATTACGGAAGTCCTCCCTATTATCCTGTCATTTGTATTAGGCTATTTAGGGTTCCGTCTAGGTTTTAGAAAAAGAGATGAGCTCATACAGCTTTTTACATTACGTAGTACCAATACGAAGAAAAAAGCTGCTGAAGGTGCTGAAGCTCAGGAGGTTCGTGGAAGCTACAAACTGCTAGATACAAGTGTAATTATCGATGGTCGAATTGCTGATATTTCTGAAACAGGCTTCATTGAAGGTATATTAGTTGTACCTCAATTTGTGCTCACAGAGCTTCAGCATATAGCTGATTCTTCCGATACCTTAAAGCGCACAAGAGGTCGGCGTGGTTTAGATATTTTAAAAAAATTACAAGATGAGCGTAAGACAAAAGTTGAAATTACGGACGAGGATTTTGAAGATGTACAAGAGGTAGATTTAAAGCTTGTTCGTCTTGCAAAAAAAATGGGCAATGATACATGCATTGTTACGAACGATTTTAACCTGAATAAAGTCTGTGAGCTCCATCATGTAAAAGTGTTAAATATCAATGATTTAGCGAATGCAGTGAAACCTGTAGTTATACCAGGTGAAGATATGCAGGTTGTGGTTATAAAGGATGGTAAAGAGCATAACCAAGGAGTTGCCTATTTAGATGATGGTACGATGATTGTGGTTGAAGGTGGTCGTAGTTATATCGGACAGGCAATTACAGTTACAGTTACTAGTGTGCTGCAAACATCGGCAGGTCGTATGATATTTGCTAAGCCGAAGGACGATTAGGATGTGGGAAAATGCAATATGAAGTGGTTCTACCTGCTGCCGGAAGTGGGAAGCGTATGGGTGCAGGGCAAAATAAATTATTTTTAAAGCTTTTAGAGAAACCTATTCTGGTACACACGCTAGAAGTGTTTCAACATGATCCCGCTTGCACAGGTATTTGGCTCGCTGTAAAACCAGAAGAACGTGGATTTATTCAAAAAATGCTAGAAGACTATAGAATTACCAAAGTGAAGGGTTTACCTGATGGGGGTGCTGAGCGACAGCATTCGGTTCATTCGTGCATGAAAGAGATGCAACAGGTAGATATTGTGCTTGTCCATGACGCAGCTCGCCCGTTTATTACGCATGATATCATTGCAAAGCTTGTACAGAACGCGCATCATCACGGTGCAGCAATTGCAGGGGTTCGTGCGAAAGATACGATGAAAAAAGTATCAATGAATGGCATTATAGAGGAAACGGTTGATCGAGAAAGCCTTTGGATGGTGCAAACTCCACAAGCATTCCGTTTTGAATTAATTATGGAAGCAGAGGACGTAGCTGAAAAAGTAGGCTTTCTTGGGACAGATGAGGCAATGCTAATGGAGCGTCTCGGACATCAGGTACACATCGTAGAAAGTAGTTATGAAAATGTAAAAATGACAACACAAGAAGACTTAGTATTTGGTGAGGCAATCTTGCGTAAGCGTGGCTCATACAATCATTAAGAAATATTATTTATGAGGCTATTCATTCGTAGTTTTTTGAGAATGGATAGTCTTTTTTATTTGTTTTGGTTGGGGAAAATTGTATGGTCACAATGCCAAATCTGTTCATCCATATATGTATGATACTAATGACATTTTGCTAGTCGAATTAGAAGCGAAGGCTTAGGAAGAGAATAAAAAGTTGGAATAGCTCCAATAAAGTGGGTTTATCCATTTGTGATCGTTTTACGTGTAAAATGAAATAGTGGATATATGATTAATAAGGTAATAGAATAGATGAAAAGATGTGAGGGGTGTTTATTGTGTCATTAAATGATTGGTTAAATCAAAAGGTTCCAGAAATTACAGGTTCATTAACTAGTATAAATAAACAGTACATCGACGTTGACAACTCAATAGGCTTTGATGGACGGGATCGGGTTATAAAAATAATCGATAATTTCCATGAGGTGCTGTTTCCTGGCATTTATATGAAAAGACCTATTGATGAAACAAGGGTGAACGTAGTTTGCAGTAATAAGCTGCGTGAAACAGCATTAGATTTGCGGGATATTATCGAAAAAGTATTATTTTATAATATGGAGGACAGTGATCCTGCCAATTGCGAGAAGTATTGCCGTGAACAAGCAGACAAAATTGTTATGAATTTGATTAATCGATTTCCTGCCATTCGCCAAGTGCTACAAACAGATATTCAAGCGGCGTATAATGGTGACCCAGCAGCTCTTTCCACAGAGGAAATTTTGCTAAGCTATCCATCTATTGTGGCTATTTATATTCATCGCATCGCACATGAATTATACGAAATGGGCGTACAAATTGTGCCTCGAATTATGTCAGAATATGCGCACCGATTAACGGGTATCGATATTCATCCAGGGGCTACAATAGGAGAATCATTCTTTATTGACCACGGAACAGGTGTCGTTATCGGTGAAACTTGTACTATCGGTAAGAATGTAAAAATTTATCAAGGTGTAACATTAGGGGCACTAAGCTTCCCATTAGATGAAAATGGTAATCCAATTAAGGGCATTAAGCGTCATCCAAATATTGCTGACAATGTTGTCATTTATGCTGGTGCTACTATTTTAGGGGGCGAGACGACGATTGGGCACGATTCCGTCTTAGGGAGTAATATTTGGCTAACACACTCTGTTCCCCCTTATTCACGTGTCTATAATTCACAGCCATCTCCGAATATTAGCAACAGTCAAATGAAAAATATAGAGTATCATATTTAAAGAATGTGGGGCAGTCTAGAGAGTGAAGCTTTCTAAACTGCCCATTACTGCTATAGGAGGATAATTATTAAAGCGCTTTTCAAACAACCTAGGACAAATTTTGATATGATAATGTTAAATATTAATTAAAGGAAGATGAATATGTTTCGAATTGGACAAGGTTTTGACGTACATGCATTTGAAGAAGGTCGTCCATTAATTATTGGTGGCATTACCATTCCGCATGAAAAAGGACTAGTAGGACATTCAGATGCGGATGTTCTCTTACACACTGTCACAGATGCAGCTCTAGGAGCAATTGGAGAAGGAGATATTGGCCGTCATTTTCCAGATACAGACCCTGCATTTAAGGACGCAGACTCAGCAAAATTATTAGCGTACATTTGGAAGATTGTTGAGGATAAGGGTTATTCTCTAGGGAATGTCGATTGTACCATTATGGCACAGCGTCCTAAAATGGCCCCCTATATTGGACAGATGCAACAACGTATCGCTGAATTATTACATGCAGAGCCTTCACAGGTAAATGTTAAAGCAACTACAACTGAACGATTAGGTTTTACAGGTCGCGAGGAAGGTATTGCGGCAATGGCAACAATTCTATTGATCAAGAAATAAATGTGGATGAACCCCGCTTTTATTTCCTGTAACAGAGTGGTAAAATGAACAAAGTCAATTTTTGATCGAAAATTTAGGAGGCTTTTAATTATGACGAAAGAAGTTCGCGTTCGTTACGCGCCATCTCCAACAGGTTATTTACATATCGGTGGAGCGCGTACAGCATTATTCAATTATTTATATGCAAAACATCATAACGGTAAATTCATTGTACGTATTGAAGATACGGATATTGAACGTAATGTAGAGGGCGGAGAAGCATCTCAGCTAGATAACCTAAAATGGTTAGGTATTGAATATGATGAGTCCATTGATATTGGTGGACCTTATGCGCCTTATCGTCAAATGGAACGTCTTGATATTTATAAAGAACACGCTGAAAAACTATTAGAGCAAGGTGTAGCCTATAAGTGTTTCTGTTCTTCTGAAAAGCTTGAAGCATCTCGTGAAGAACAAAAAGCAAGAGGTGTAGCTGCTCCTACTTATGATGGTACATGTCGCCACTTATCAGCAGATGAAATCACTGCTAAAGAAGCAGCAGGTGAGCCATACACAATCCGTATGCGTGTACCTGAAAATGTAACATATGAATTTGAAGATTTAGTTCGTGGACAAGTTACATTTGAGTCTAAAGATATTGGTGATTGGGTACTTGTAAAAGCAAATGGTATTCCAACATATAACTATGCAGTTGTTTTAGATGATCACTTTATGGAAATCTCTCACGTTTTCCGCGGTGAGGAGCATTTATCAAATACACCAAAGCAAATGATGATTTTTGATGCATTTGGTTGGGAATATCCACGCTTTGGTCATATGACCTTAATTATTAACGAAAACCGTAAAAAACTATCTAAGCGTGATGAATCGATTATTCAATTTGTTACGCAATATAAAGATTTAGGTTATCTTCCTGAAGCGATGTTTAACTTCTTTGCGCTACTTGGTTGGTCTCCAGAGGGAGAAGAAGAGATTTTCTCAAAAGAAGAATTTATCAAAATGTTTGATGAAAAACGTCTTTCAAAATCACCATCTATGTTTGATAAACAAAAGCTAACATGGATGAATAATCAATATATTAAAAAATTGTCTTTGGAAGAAGTGGTAGCATTATCTTTACCACACCTACAAAAAGCAGGCTTATTACCTGAAGAGCTTACTGCAGAGCAACATGCTTGGGCGACGGATTTAATCGCGCTTTATCACGACCAAATGAGCTTTGGTGCAGAAATTGTCGAATTATCTAGCCTATTCTTTAACGACCATATTGAATATGATGAAGAAGCAAAAGAGGTTTTAGCAGGAGAGCAAGTACCTGAAGTAATGGCGGCATTTAAAGCACAATTGGAAGAGCTAGAAGAGTTTACACCAGATGCAGTAAAAGCTGCGATTAAAGCTGTACAAAAGACAACTGGTCATAAAGGTAAAAATCTGTTCATGCCAATCCGTGTTGTAACAACAGGTGAAACACATGGGCCAGAGTTGCCGAACGCCATTTGTTTAATTGGTAAAGAGAAAGCAATTGACCGTGTAGAAAAATTTGCACAATAAAGATAAATTTATTGACAATTCATTCGTTCGTTGTAAAATGTATTTACATTGAAAAAGCGTTGATAAGGAGAAGTAAGTGGCGCATGCTCTTAAGAGAGGACCATCATCGGCTGAAAGTGGTCTGAGCCTAGGCAAAACTGAAATGCACCTTTGAGCATAAAGCTGAACGAGAGTAGGCTTTATCGAGTCATCCCCGTTAATGGATGTCCAAAGTGGAAGGCTTTTTGTCTTCAATCAGAGTGGAACCACGCAAATCGAGCGTCTCTGTCATTCCTTTTAGGAGTGATAGGGGCGCTTTTTTATTCAACAGAAAAGGAGAGTGAAATACAATGGGTATTCAAATTTTTAACTCATTAACACGACAAAAAGAAACCTTTGTACCGCTAGAAGAGGGCAAGGTAAAAATGTATGTCTGCGGTCCTACGGTTTATAACTATATCCATATTGGGAATTCACGCCCTGTAATTGTTTATGATACAGTACGTCGTTATTTTCAGTATAAAGGCTATGATGTAAAGTTTGTTTCCAATTTTACGGATGTAGACGATAAAATTATTAAAGCAGCAAACGAGCTAGGTGAAGAAGTGCATGAATTAACTGAACGTTTTATTGCAGCCTATTTTGAAGATGTTACAGCACTGGGATGCAAAAAAGCGGATGTTCATCCACGCGTGACAGAGCATATGAACGATATCATTCAATTTATTCAAGTGCTAATTGAAAAGGGCTACGCTTATGAGTCTGCTGGAGATGTGTATTACCGTACTCGTAAATTTGATGGCTACGGTAAATTATCACACCAATCAGTTGACGATTTAAAAATCGGTGCTCGTATTGAAGCGGGCGAGAAAAAAGATGATGCGCTAGATTTTGCTTTATGGAAAGCTGCTAAGCCAGGTGAGATATTCTGGGAAAGCCCATGGGGAGATGGTCGTCCAGGGTGGCATATTGAGTGTTCTGTAATGGCTCGTGAACATTTAGGAGATACTATTGATATTCATGCTGGTGGGCAGGATTTAACTTTCCCTCACCACGAAAATGAAATTGCTCAATCAGAGGCACACAATGATAAAACATTTGCGCGTTATTGGATGCATAACGGGTATATTAATATTGATAATGAAAAGATGTCCAAATCTCTTGGGAATTTCATTCTTGTGAATGATATCCGTAAACAAATTGACCCGCAGATATTACGTTTCTTCATGTTATCTGTCCATTATCGTCATCCAATTAACTTTGCGAAGGACCTAGTAGAAGCTGCTGCGTCAGGTTTAGAGCGCATTCGTACAGCATACAACAATGCGAAGCATCGCCTTACGACTACTGTAAGCTTAGGTGATCATTCAGAAGAATGGCTGAACAAAATTGCGGAACAAAAAGCGCATTTTGAAGAGGCAATGGATGATGATTTTAATACAGCCAACGCTATTTCTGTATTATTTGAAGTAGCTCGTATTGCTAATATTTACTTAAATGAAGCCAATACTTGCAAAAAGGTATTAGAAACCTTTATTGAAACCTTTGAAGTATTAGGTGACGTCTTAGGTATTGAATTTGCAAAAGAAGAAGAACTATTAGACGAAGAAATTGAAGCATTACTACAAGAGCGCGTCGAGGCACGTAAAAATCGTGATTTTGCTCGATCTGATGAGATTCGTGACCATTTGCAAGCCCAAGGTATCATTTTAGAAGATACACGACAAGGAACTAGATGGAAACGAGGGTAATTAAGTTGGATAAACTTCGCAATGAAGATGTTAAACAATTAAAAGCGCTGGCGTTAGCCTATATGGGTGATGCCGTATTGGAACAAAAGGTCCGAGAATACTTGCTACGCTCTGGTCGTGTTAAACCTAACACACTACATCGAGAGGCAACTCGCTACGTCTCAGCAAAAGCGCAATCGATGATCGTTCATCGCATGATGGATGAAAATTATTTAACAGAGGAGGAATTGGCTGTGTTCCGTCGTGGACGCAATGCCAAATCCGGCTCTGTACCAAAAAATACGGATGTCCAAACCTATCGTAATAGCTCAGGCTTTGAGGCGGTGCTTGGTAGTTTATATTTATTGAATGAACTAGAACGCGTCTACGAAATCATTGCATATGCTATTCAAATAATCGAGGAATCAAAAGGAGTGTCTAAATAATGGCAGAACAGAATGGTGAAATTATTGCCGGTAAAAACCCAGTGTTAGAAGCACTTCGTTCAGGCCGCGATATGAATAAAGTATGGATTGCAGAAGGAGTAAAAAAGTCTGGCGTCAATGAACTGCTAGATCTAGCCCGCGAACGTGGTGTCATCGTTCAATTTGTTCCAAAAAAGAAAGTTGATCAATTAACAAGTGCTAATCATCAAGGAATCGTTGCTTCTGTTGCCGCTTATAAGTATGCTGAACTTGAGGATTTATTTGCAGCAGCAGCTCATAAACAGGAAGATCCTTTTTTCTTAATCTTAGATGAGTTAGAGGATCCTCATAATCTAGGGTCTATTATGAGAACGGCTGATGCTATAGGAGCACATGGTATTATTATTCCTAAGCGCCGATCAGTGAGTTTAACAGCGGTAGTGGCTAAGGCATCTACAGGAGCGATTGAACATGTTCCAGTTGTACGTGTAAACAATCTTGCTCAAACAATAGATGAATTAAAAGAACGCGGTATATGGATTGCAGGGACGGATGCAAAGGGATCTGCAGATTATCGAAAAATGGATGCAACATTACCATTAGCTATCATTATCGGTAGTGAAGGCAAAGGGATGGGGCGTTTATTAAAAGAAAAATGCGATTTTTTATATCACTTACCGATGGTTGGGCATGTCACATCACTGAACGCATCAGTAGCAGCGGCTTTATTAATGTACGAAGTGTATCGTAAACGTCAAGAAGCGATTGAGTAACAATGAAAAACATTTTGCTTGTTGATGGCTATAATATGATTGGATCTTGGAAAGAGCTGCGACCATTGCGTGATACGAATTTTGAGGATGCGCGAAGAAGGTTGATAGAACTCATGGCTGAATATAAAGCAGCAATGGGTTGGCGTGTAATTATTGTTTTTGACGCACATCTTGTACCAGGAGTAGAGCAATCTTATATAGAAAATGATGTAGAAGTCATTTATACACGAAAAAATGAAACAGCAGATGAACGTATTGAAAAAATGACACATGAATTAAAGGCAAGAAATGTACAAATTCATGTAGCAACTTCTGATATGGCAGAGCAAAGTGTTATATTTGGGAATGGTGCCTTAAGGAAATCGGCAAGAGAGCTAGAAATTGATACAAGTATTATCCAACATAAAATTACCCATGATGTGAAGCGGAAGCAAGAAAGTAAGCCGCCTTCTCGTATAGAATTAAAGCCAGATGTTGCGCTCGCCTTTGAAAAATGGCGACGAGGGTTGAAATGATTGATTGACGCATATTTTCCAATTCCGTTATACTGTTTCTAATTATCTGTTGTGGCTGAGGTGATACCATGTTTAAAAATAGCATTGTACAAGTGACACAAGATTTTGAACGATTCAATGATGAAGAGCTTATTGAAATGGTGCATCAAGGTAATACAGATGCGTTGGATTATTTAATTACGAAATACCGTTTGTTAGTAAGAGCGAAGGCAAGATCCTATTTTTTAATCGGAGCAGATAAGGAAGACATCGTACAAGAGGGCATGATAGGCTTATATAAAGCGATTCGTGATTTTAAAGGAGATAAGCTTGCATCATTCAGGGCTTTTGCAGAGTTATGTATTACAAGACAGATTATCACAGCTATTAAAACAGCTACTAGGCAAAAGCATATACCTCTAAATTCCTATATCTCTTTGGACAAGCCTATATTCGACGAAGAGTCAGACCGAACGCTTATGGATGTACTAACGGGTGCTATTATGGATGATCCAGAAGAATTGATGATTCATAGAGAAGAGTTTGGATATTTAGAAGAAAAGATGAGTGAGATTTTAAGTGAATTAGAGCTACAAGTTTTAGCCTTATATCTAGACGGTCAGTCTTATCATGAAATTTCCGCCAAATTAAATCGTCATGTGAAATCTATCGATAATGCATTGCAGCGGGTTAAACGTAAATTAGAACGTCATTTAGTCCTTGAGGAAATGTCTTAGCCTATATAGGCCTTTATTGACATTGACAAATATAGGTGTTAGTCTTAAAAAGACAAAGTGCCGAAAAAGGTGATTATATGGCAAAAAAAGTCGTGCTAAATTGTGAGAAATGTGGTTCGAGAAATTACACGTTCCCAGCTAAAGAAGGTTCAACTGTACGTCTCGAATTAAAGAAATTTTGCTCACACTGCAATGAACATACAATGCATAAACAAACGCTATAAAATGATATGTAAATAGACAGATTTGATTGATTCGGAGGTTAAGCTAGAATGGGCAAGATCAAAAGCTTTTTCAGCGATGTAATGTCAGAAATGCGCAAAACAAGCTGGCCGAAAAGTAAAGAACTGACGAAGTATACAGTCGTTGTAATTTCAACTGTTGTCATTATGGCTTTATTTTTTGTGTTAGTTGACTTAGGTATTTCATCATTATTCCGCTGGTACTTAGATTTATAATTTAGTAAATAGCATATTTTTGAAATAGCCCGTCCATTGCAATAACGGGTTTTTTCGTTTGTTTTATCTTCATTCAGCAGAAAACTCCATCTAAATTGGATCGATGAGATGGGTGAAGTGAAGCGCAAAGCAGTAAAATCTCCTCATTATGATAAATACTACTAGGAGAGTATGATAGTAGCGATAGATGACTATGCTAGTTTCGGTATATATCATCGAGCTTTCGCAAGCAATTAGCGAAAGCTATATTTTTCTAATGAGATGTTTGTGAAAAGAGTAAAAATGCATTGAGCGTATCGCGATTCATTTTCACTTTTATTTGTAAGGGAGGGACGGACGAGGAGTCCTAGTAGTTATGGAGAAAAATTGGTATGTTGTTCATACGTATTCAGGGTATGAAAACCGTGTAAAAGCAAACCTAGAGAAACGTGTAGAAACAATGGGAATGCAAGATAAAATCTTCCGTGTGATTGTTCCTGAGCATGAAGAAACAGAAATGAAAGATGGAAAAAAACGTACAATGATGCGTAAAGTTTTCCCTGGTTATGTGTTAGTAGAGTTAATCATGACAGATGACTCTTGGTATGTAGTTCGAAATACGCCTGGTGTTACGGGCTTTATCGGTTCATCAGGTGGAGGAGCAAAACCAACACCGTTATTACCTGAAGAAGCAGATCGTTTACTGCAACAAATGGGTATGACTGATAAAGTTGTTGAAGTGGACATTACTGTTGGTGAAGCAGTAGAAGTATTAGAAGGGCCGTTTGCTCATTTCCAAGGGCGTGTTGAAGAAATTGACACAGAAAAAGGTAAAATTAAAGTGACGGTTGATATGTTTGGTCGCGAAACGATTATGGAGCTAGATTTCGAACAAGTTCAAAAATTATAGTTCTAAGAATAGAACTTTACATGCAAATTGGTAGATGTTTCGCAGATTTTGTTAATTACTACTTGCTTAAAAAAATTAAAAGTGGTATCATTTCATAGGTCAGACTGTCATACTTTTGTTTGACGTCTGTAATGATAATTTTAATGTTATCGGCACTTAGCTGACAGACAGATATTGAGTGGGAGGGGCAACCCAATTACCACATCACGGACTTAAGGAGGTGTGTCTCGTGGCTAAAAAAGTTATTAAAGTTGTTAAACTTCAAATCCCTGCTGGTAAAGCTAACCCAGCTCCACCGGTTGGTCCTGCATTAGGTCAAGCGGGTGTGAACATCATGGGATTCTGTAAAGAATTTAATGCGCGTACTGCTGATCAAGCTGGTCTTATTATCCCAGTTGAAATTTCAGTATTCGAGGATCGTTCTTTCACTTTCATTACAAAAACTCCACCTGCAGCAGTTCTACTTAAAGTAGCAGCTGGTATCCAATCTGGATCTGGTGAACCAAACCGTAAAAAAGTGGCAACGGTTAAACGTGATAAAGTTCGCGAAATCGCTGAAACTAAAATGCCAGACCTTAACGCTGCTTCAGTAGAAGCTGCTATGTTAATGGTTGAAGGTACTGCACGAAGCATGGGTATTGTTATCGAAGACTAATCCCATTTACTTGATGTTTTGTTTTTTGGAAGGTTGCGAAGTTTCTTTGTGAACACGCAACCTTTATTCGTGGGAGGTAAAATCCGCTATAACCACAATCAAGGAGGAAATATATAATGGCTAAAAAAGGTAAAAAACTGCAAGATGCAGCGAAATTAATTGATCGTAACGCACTATACACTGCACAAGAAGCAATCGAACTTGCTCAAAAAACTAGCACAGTAAACTTCGACGCTACTGTAGAAGTTGCTTTCCGCTTAGGTATTGATACTCGTAAAAACGACCAACAAATCCGTGGTGCAGTAGTGCTACCAAACGGTACTGGTAAAACTCAACGTGTATTAGTATTTGCAAAAGGTGAAAAACTTAAAGAAGCTGAAGCAGCTGGTGCTGACTATGTAGGCGATGCAGAATACATCCAAAAAATCCAACAAGGTTGGTTTGACTTCGATGTAATCGTAGCAACTCCTGACATGATGGGTGAAGTTGGTAAACTTGGTCGTGTATTAGGACCTAAAGGTTTAATGCCAAACCCTAAAACTGGTACAGTTACTTTCGATGTAACAAAAGCTATCGAAGAAATCAAAGCTGGTAAAGTAGAATACCGTGCTGATAAAGCTGGTATTATCCACGCTCCTATCGGTAAAGTTTCTTTCTCAGCAGAAAAATTAGTAGAAAACTTCTTAGCTGTTTTTGATGTAGTACAAAAAGCAAAACCTGCTGCAGCTAAAGGTACTTACATGAAATCTGTAAATGTTACAACTACAATGGGTCCAGCGGTTAAAATTGACGCTTCTAACGTAGTAGTAAAATAATTTATATATATGTATTGACGATAGTGGCTATACGTGATACTATAGTTGCTGTTGTGAATTATCCATTTGTACCGTAGACAGTAGGAGTGACTTGTCACTTAATGTTCCTACCGAGGACATCGGAATTCAGATTCTTATTTAAAGATGATGACTTTCAGCCTCTGTGTCTATTTGACTCGGAGGCTTTTCTTTTGTCGGTATAAATGACCCATTCTAATAGGAGGTGTCATCATGAGCAAAGCAATCGAAAACAAACAAGTACAAGTTCAAGAGATTACTGAAAAATTCCAAGGCGCTGCTTCTGTAGTAGTTGTGGATTACCGTGGTCTTAATGTTGCACAAGTAACAGAGCTTCGTAAACAACTTCGTGAAGCTGGCGTTGAGTTCAAAGTTTACAAAAACACTTTAACTCGTCGTGCTGCTGAAGCTGCTGGCCTTGAAGGAATCAACGACGTATTAGTTGGTCCTAACGCAATTGCGTTCTCAAATGAAGATGTTGTAGCGCCTGCTAAAATCATCAACGAGTTCGCTAAGAAAAACGAAGCTTTAGAAATTAAAGCTGGTATTATTGAAGGTACTATCTCTTCTGTTGAAGATGTTAAAGCACTTGCAGAACTTCCATCACGCGAAGGTCTACTTTCTATGCTTTTATCTGTACTTCAAGCTCCAGTGCGTAACTTCGCACTTGCAACAAAAGCTGTTGCAGAACAAAAAGAAGAACAAGGCGCGTAATTTAGTACGCACTAATACTTCTGCGGCCTGATCGCAAAAAAATAAAACATTATCCAATTAGGAGGAAATTATAATGAATAAAGAGCAAATCTTAGAAGCTATCAAAGCTATGACAGTTCTTGAATTAAACGATTTAGTAAAAGCTATCGAAGAAGAATTCGGTGTAACAGCTGCTGCTCCAGTAGCAGTAGTTGCTGGCGGTGCTGCTGCAGCTGAAGAAAAAACAGAATTTGACGTAGTATTAGCATCTGCTGGTGCAGAAAAAATCAAAGTAATCAAAGTGGTTCGTGAAATCACTGGTTTAGGTCTTAAAGAAGCTAAAGAAGTAGTAGATAACGCTCCTAAAGCTCTTAAAGAAGGCGTTTCTAAAGATGAAGCTGAAGAAATCAAAGCTAAACTTGAAGAAGTTGGCGCATCTGTAGAAGTTAAGTAATCTCGCGTTACTTTTTAACAAAAGGAAAGCTCGTCATTTTGGCGAGCTTTTTTCTTCATTCTGAGGAGGCGTGAAAATGTCAGATCACTATTATACAAGTAAGCCTCAAACTGAAAGTAAACCACGTCACTGGACATTCAAGTTACTAGGGCATACGTTTTCATTTGAAACGGATGCTGGTGTATTTAGTAAAAGCGAAGTAGATTTTGGATCCCGTGTTTTAATAGACGCTTTTCAAATGCCTGATATTGATGGTGCGATTTTTGATGTAGGTTGTGGATACGGGCCGATAGGGTTATCGATTGCCAAAGCTAATCCAGACCGTACCGTTTTTATGATGGATATTAATGAACGTGCAGTTGCGCTTTCGCAAAAAAATGCGCAAGTGAACGGTGTTCAAAATGTGCGAATATTTGTGAGTGACGGCCTATCGATGGTTGATAAAGATGTAGATGCAGCAGCTATCTTAACGAATCCACCAATTCGTGCGGGGAAGGAAACGATTTTCCGCTTTTACGATGGAGCTTACGATCGGCTAGTGTCTTCGGGTGAGCTCTGGGTAGTCATTCAGAAGAAACAAGGAGCGCCATCGACAGTAAGTTACTTAGAAGAAAAGTTTTCAGAAGTCGATGTAGTAGAAAAGAAAAAAGGGTACTGGATAGTACGCGCAAAAAAATAAATGAAATATGTATAATTTATTGACTTGACAAATCGGCTATGATAATATGATACAATGCAAAAATATTATTTTGAGGTCGTATGCCCTTTTTGTATAGAATTGTTTTAATATGGGTATACTTGCCAAGATAAGTTTAGTTAACCGAAAATGAGATCTTTTTGAAGACTCGTTTTCTTTTTGTCTTTCGAAATCATACACTATTTGTATGATTTTGCAAAGACCTAATATCGCTTTATTGAGGGGTGAATGAGTTGACAGGTCAACTAGTTCAGTACGGACAACACCGCCAGCGTAGAAGCTTTGCGCGTATTAAAGAGGTGCTTGAGCTTCCAAATCTGATTGAGATTCAAACGGCGTCTTACGAGTGGTTCCTTGAAGAAGGTTTACGTGAAATGTTCCGTGACATTTCGCCGATCGAGGACTTTACAGGTAATCTTTCATTAGAATTCATCGATTATTCATTAGGTGAGCCTAAATATGATGTTGATGAGTGTAAAGAGCGAGATGTTACTTACGCAGCTCCATTACGTGTGAAAGTACGTCTTTACAACAAAGAAACAGACGAAGTGAAAGAACAAGATGTCTTCATGGGTGATTTCCCGTTAATGACAGAAACAGGTACGTTCATTATCAACGGTGCTGAACGTGTTATCGTTTCACAATTAGTTCGTTCACCAAGTGTGTATTTCCATGATAAAACTGATAAAAACGGTAAAAAGGGCTTTGGAGCTACAGTTATTCCAAACCGTGGTGCTTGGTTAGAGTATGAAACTGATGCGAAAGACGTAGTTTATGTGCGAATTGATCGTACTCGTAAGCTACCAGTAACAGTGTTACTACGCGCATTAGGTTTTGGTTCAGATCAAGAAATTATCGATATTATCGGTGATAACGAGTATCTACGTAATACGTTAGAAAAAGATAACTCTGAAAGTACAGAAAAAGCGCTTTTAGAAATCTACGAACGTTTACGTCCAGGTGAGCCACCAACAGTAGAAAGTGCGAAGAGTTTATTATACTCTCGTTTCTTCGACGCTAAACGCTATGATTTAGCGAATGTTGGTCGCTACAAAATGAATAAAAAGCTTCACATTAAAAATCGTTTATTCAACCAAACGATTGCTGAAACGCTTGTAGATCCAGAAACAGGCGAAATTTTAGTAGAAAAAGGTACAGTACTAGATCGTCGTACTTTAGATAAAATTCTACCTTACCTAGAAGATTCATCAAAAGGTATTGGTTACCGCACTTTATCACAAGTCGGTGGAGTACTTGAAGATGATGTAACCATCCAATCTATTAAGATTTATGCTCCAAAGGATGAAGCGCAAAAAGAAATCAATATTATTGGTAATGCGTACATTGATGAAGAAGTGAAGAATATTACACCTGCTGATGTTTTATCTTCAGTAAGCTATTTCTTTAACTTACTTTATCAAGTAGGTGCAACAGATGATATTGACCATTTAGGTAACCGTCGCCTACGTTCTGTTGGTGAGTTACTACAAAACCAATTCCGTATCGGTTTGTCTCGTATGGAACGTGTAGTACGCGAGCGTATGTCAATTAATGACACAGCTGCGATCGTACCACAACAATTAATCAATATTCGTCCAGTGATTGCGTCCATTAAAGAGTTCTTCGGAAGCTCTCAATTATCACAATTCATGGACCAAACAAATCCATTAGCAGAGTTAACGCATAAACGTCGTCTATCTGCATTAGGTCCTGGTGGTTTAACGCGTGAGCGCGCTGGCTTCGAAGTACGTGACGTTCACTACTCTCACTATGGTCGTATGTGTCCAATCGAGACACCAGAGGGTCCAAACATTGGGTTAATTAACTCATTATCTTCATTTGCCAAAGTAAATAAATTTGGCTTCATTGAGACACCTTATCGTCGTATTGACCACGAAACAGGTCGAGTAACGGAGCAAATTGATTATTTAACAGCTGATGAAGAAGATAACTACTATGTAGCACAAGCAAATTCACCGTTAAATCCAGATGGTACTTTTGCAAATGATGAAGTAGTAGGTCGTTTCCGTGGTGATAACACGGTATTCAATAAAGCACAAATGGACTACATGGATGTATCTCCTAAACAAGTTGTTTCTGCAGCGACTGCATGTATACCGTTCTTAGAAAACGATGACTCGAACCGTGCACTTATGGGTGCCAACATGCAACGTCAAGCAGTTCCACTACTTAACCCAGAAGCACCATTCGTTGGTACTGGTATGGAACATGTTGATGCGCGTGATTCAGGTGCAGCTGTAGTAGCGAAGTATGATGGTATTGTTGAGCATGTTGAAGCTCGCTCTATCCATGTACGCCGCATTGAAGTTGTAGACGGCAAAGAGGTTAAAGGCGATTTAACAAAATATAAATTACAGAAGTTCATTCGTTCTAACCAAGGTACTTCATATAACCAACGCCCACTTGTAAAAGTAGGCGAACGTGTGAAACCTCGTGACATTTTAGCAGATGGTCCATCAATGGAAAAAGGCGAACTAGCTCTTGGACGTAACGTACTGGTTGCCTTCATGACTTGGAACGGCTTTAACTATGAGGATGCTGTTATTATGAGTGAGCGCCTTGTAAAAGACGATGTCTATACATCTGTTCATATTGAAGAATATGAATCAGAATCTCGTGATACAAAGCTTGGACCAGAAGAAATCACTCGTGATATTCCAAACGTCGGAGAAGATGCACTTCGTAACCTAGACGAACGTGGTATTATCCGTATCGGTGCGGAAGTACGTGACGGTGATATTCTTGTAGGGAAAGTAACGCCTAAAGGGGTTACAGAATTAACGGCTGAAGAGCGTTTATTACATGCAATCTTCGGTGAAAAGGCTCGTGAGGTTCGTGATACTTCATTACGTGTACCACACGGTGCTGGCGGTATCATTCTTGATGTTAAAGTATTTAACCGTGAAGATGGCGATGAATTACCACCAGGTGTTAACCAATTAGTTCGTGCTTACATTGTTCAAAAACGTAAAATTCGTGTTGGGGACAAAATGGCCGGACGTCATGGTAACAAAGGGGTTATCTCTCGTATCTTACCAGAAGAAGATATGCCATTCATGCCAGATGGCACGCCTGTTGATATCATGTTAAATCCACTTGGTGTACCTTCCCGTATGAATATCGGACAAGTTTTAGAGTTACACTTAGGTATGGCTTCTCGTTACCTAGGCGTTCACATGGCAACACCAGTATTTGATGGTGCTAATGAAGAAGACGTTTGGGAAACAATGGAAGAGGCTGGCATGAACCGTGACGGTAAAACAATCCTGTATGATGGACGTTCTGGTGAACCATTCGATAACCGTGTATCAGTAGGTATCATGTATATGATCAAACTAGCTCACATGGTTGATGATAAACTTCATGCACGTTCAACTGGTCCTTACTCACTTGTTACGCAACAACCACTTGGTGGTAAAGCGCAATTTGGTGGACAACGTTTTGGTGAGATGGAGGTATGGGCACTTGAAGCTTATGGTGCTGCGTATACACTTCAAGAAATCTTAACGGTTAAATCTGATGACGTTGTTGGTCGTGTGAAAACATATGAAGCCATCGTTAAAGGTGAAAGTGTACCAGAGCCAGGTGTTCCTGAGTCATTCAAAGTATTGATTAAAGAACTTCAATCTCTTGGTATGGATGTTAAGATGTTAACAGTTAATGATGAAGAAGTAGAGCTTCGCGATTTAGACGAAGAAGACGATCTTCAGCCAGCTGATGCACTTAACATTGCACCACAGCCAGATACAGAAGAAGAGCCAGTAGAGTCTTTTGAATAATGGAAAACCAAATTCACAAATGTGAATCTGGTCAAACTTATTTTTCAAATTAGCCGGGCAGGATTTAACGCCCTGCCTGGCTTTTTCTTTTAATAAATCATTCTATTTCTAATCCTTTGCCAAAGAGGCAATCTTTGCAAACGATTATCGAGCTGCGTAAAAGAGTCTTTATAAAGACCTATACTAGAGGGAGGTAGGCTCCTTGATAGACGTTAATGAATTTGAATATATGAAAATTGGTTTAGCATCACCTGACAAGATTCGTTCTTGGTCATATGGAGAGGTTAAAAAACCTGAAACAATTAACTACCGTACACTAAAACCAGAAAAAGATGGTTTATTCTGTGAGCGTATTTTTGGTCCAACTAAGGACTGGGAGTGTCACTGTGGGAAATATAAACGTGTACGCTATAAAGGCGTAGTTTGTGATCGCTGTGGCGTTGAAGTAACACGTGCTAAAGTTCGTCGTGAACGTATGGGACATATCGAATTAGCAGCACCAGTTTCTCATATCTGGTACTTCAAAGGTATTCCTAGCCGTATGGGTCTAATTTTAGATATGTCACCTCGTGCTCTTGAAGAAGTTATCTATTTCGCTTCATACGTTGTGATCGATGCAGGTGCTACTAATTTAGAAAGTAAACAATTACTTTCTGAAAAAGAGTATCGTGCATACCGTGAAAAATTCGGTAATACATTCGAAGCATCAATGGGTGCAGAAGCAATCAAAAAATTATTAGGTAAAATCGACCTAGAAGATGAAACACAATCTTTAAAAGAGGAGTTAAAATCTGCTCAAGGTCAAAGACGTACTCGTGCCATTAAACGTCTAGAAGTTGTTGAATCTTTCCGTAACTCAGGAAACTCACCTGAATGGATGATTCTAGATGTACTACCTGTTATTCCACCAGAGCTTCGTCCAATGGTGCAATTAGATGGTGGTCGTTTCGCGACTTCAGATTTAAACGATTTATACCGTCGTGTAATTAATCGTAATAACCGTTTAAAACGTTTATTAGATTTAGGTGCTCCAAGCATCATCGTACAAAATGAAAAACGTATGTTACAAGAAGCTGTTGATGCATTAATCGATAATGGTCGTCGTGGACGTCCTGTAACAGGTCCTGGTAACCGTCCATTAAAATCCCTTTCACATATGTTGAAAGGTAAACAAGGTCGTTTCCGTCAAAATCTACTTGGTAAACGTGTTGACTACTCTGGTCGTTCGGTTATCGTAGTAGGTCCAAACTTAAAAATGTACCAATGTGGCTTACCAAAAGAAATGGCTATCGAATTATTCAAGCCATTCGTTATGAAAGAATTAGTAGAGCGTGGTCTTGCTCATAACATTAAATCTGCTAAACGTAAAATCGAGCGTTTAAATAACGACGTATGGGACGTTTTAGAAGATGTTATCCGTGAGCATCCAGTATTATTAAACCGTGCACCAACGCTTCACCGTCTTGGAATTCAAGCATTTGAACCAACACTAGTTGAAGGTCGTGCTATTCGTCTTCACCCATTAGTATGTACAGCCTATAATGCTGACTTTGATGGTGACCAAATGGCGGTTCACGTACCATTATCAGCTGAAGCTCAAGCTGAAGCTCGTCTTCTAATGCTTGCTGCACAAAACATCTTGAATCCAAAAGACGGTAAACCTGTTGTAACACCTTCTCAAGATATGGTATTAGGAAACTACTACTTAACACTTGAACGTGAAGGCGCACGCGGTGAAGGTACTGTTTTCTATGGTCCAAATGAAGTTTTAATTGCCTATGATACAGGTCATGTACACTTGCATACACGTATCGCAATTAAAGCAAGTTCATTAAATAATCCGACATTCACTGAAGAACAAAATAATATGTTCTTATTAACAACTGTCGGTAAAGTAATCTTTAATGAAATCTTGCCAGAATCATTCCCTTATATTAATGAGCCAACTGATTTCAACTTAGAGCAAGTAACACCAGAAAAATACTTTGCTAAGTTAACAATTGATGAAGAAACACTTAAAGAGCTTGAATCAGATAGTGCTTATAATAATTTAGATGAAAAAGGGAAAATTGATGCACAACGTACAGCTGTATTGCGTAAATACTTTGCATCAGTACCTGTTGTAAACCCATTCCGTAAGAAATTCTTAGGAAATATCATTGCTGAAGTATTTAAACGTTTCCACATTACGGAAACATCTAAAATGCTTGACCGTATGAAAAACCTAGGTTTCAAATATTCAACACGTGCAGGTATTACTGTAGGTGTATCTGATATCGTGGTATTACCTGATAAAGGTGAAATTTTAGCAGAAGCTCAAGAGAAAGTAGATAAAGTTCAAGCGCAATTCCGTCGTGGTTTCATTACTGAGGATGAGCGTTATGATCGCGTTATTTCAAGCTGGAGTGCTGCAAAAGATGAAATTCAAGCGAAGCTGATGAAGTCACTTGAGAAAACAAACCCAATTTTCATGATGTCTGATTCAGGTGCCCGTGGTAATGCATCTAACTTTACTCAGCTAGCTGGTATGCGTGGTCTGATGGCCAACCCGGCTGGTCGTATTATCGAACTTCCAATCAAATCTTCATTCCGTGAAGGTTTAACAGTATTAGAGTACTTCATCTCAACTCACGGTGCTCGTAAAGGTCTTGCCGATACAGCCCTAAAAACTGCCGATTCAGGTTACTTAACGCGTCGTCTTGTTGACGTTGCACAAGATGTTATCGTTCGTGAAGATGACTGTGGTACTGACCGTGGCTTAACGATTGGTGCATTAATGGAAGGCACAGAGTTAATTGAAGCTCTAGATGAACGTATTGTTGGTCGTCATACGAAGAAAACTATCTTCCACCCTGAAACTGGTGAAGTAATTCTTGCAAAAGACGGTTTAATCGACCAAGATATCGCTCGTGCAATTATCGAGGCTGGTATTGAAGAAGTGACAATCCGTTCAGCATTTACATGTAATACAAAACACGGCGTTTGTAAAAAATGTTACGGCATGAACTTGGCGACAGGTGAGAAGGTTGAAGTTGGGGAAGCAGTTGGTATTATTGCGGCTCAATCAATCGGTGAACCAGGTACACAGTTAACAATGCGTACATTCCATACAGGTGGGGTTGCCGGTGATGATATTACACAAGGTCTTCCACGTATCCAAGAGATCTTTGAAGCACGTAATCCAAAAGGTCAATCTGTTATTTCAGAAATTGCTGGTACGGTTTCAGATATCACAGAAATTCGTGAAGGCTTAAAAGAAATTACAATTCAAGGTGACGTAGAAACTCGTAAGTATCAAGCACCTTATAACGCACGTTTGAAAGTTATCGAAGGTGATAATGTAGAACGTGGTCAAGTTTTAACAGAAGGTTCTATCGATCCAAAACAATTGCTAAAAGTCAAAGACGTTTCAACTGTTCAAGAATATTTATTAAAAGAAGTTCAAAAAGTATACCGTATGCAAGGTGTAGAAATTGGGGATAAACACATCGAGGTAATGGTTCGCCAAATGCTTCGTAAAGTGCGTGTAATTGAAGCTGGAGATACAGAATTACTACCTGGCTCATTATTAGACATCCACCAATTCACAGAGGCAAACGTAGACGCTGTGATGAATGGCAAAAACCCTGCAACTTGTCGTCCTGTTATCCTTGGTATTACAAAAGCTTCTCTTGAAACAGAATCATTCTTATCTGCAGCATCGTTCCAAGAAACAACACGTGTGTTAACAGATGCAGCAATTAAGGGTAAACGTGACGAGCTTCTTGGATTAAAAGAGAACGTAATTATTGGTAAACTTGTTCCTGCAGGTACTGGTATGCAACGTTATCGTCAAATCCGCATCGAAAAAGATGAGCTTGACACAGAAGTCGTTTCTGCTGAATAAACATTAAATTAGGCCGAAGAGATGCATATTTTCATCATCTCTTCGGACTTTTTCAAGATATTAGTTGACAGTGTAAATGAGTAATGATAATATATTGAAGGTTGATAGTTAACTGTCTGTACTTCGGAGGATATGTAAATGTCTTATGATAAAGTAAGGGCTAGTCAAACAATCATAGGTACAAAGCAAGCAGTAAAAGCAATGCGAGCTGGTTCAGTGAAAGAACTTTTTGTGGCACTTGATGCAGACAATTGGGTAACCGATTCGGCCATATCTTTCGCGAGAGAAATCGGTATACCAGTTATTCTTGTTGAGTCCAAAAAGGAACTGGGCAAAGCCTGTGGAATCCATGTTGGAGCTGCGGTAGTTGCGATTACTGTAGAGTAGTTTTTGTGTAAAATGCACAAAGACTTTGTTTTTACCCAAAAAATGAACCACCTGGATGTGTGGTATTAAAAAAAGAAGGAATGAAGGGAGGAAAAATCGATGCCTACAATTAACCAATTGGTACGTAAGCCTCGTAAATCTAAAATCACGAAATCAAATTCACCAGCGTTAAACAAAGGATATAACTCATTTAAAAAATCTTTAACTGATGTTAAATCTCCACAAAAACGTGGTGTTTGTACTCGTGTAGGTACAATGACGCCTAAAAAACCAAACTCAGCGTTACGTAAATACGCTCGTGTACGTTTAACTAACCAAATCGAGGTTACAGCGTACATTCCTGGTGAAGGCCACAACTTACAAGAGCACAGTGTTGTTCTTATCCGTGGCGGTCGTGTAAAAGACTTACCGGGTGTTCGTTACCATATCGTTCGTGGTGCTCTTGATACTGCTGGTGTAAACGGTCGTATGCAATCACGTTCTTTATACGGTACAAAACGCCCTAAAGAAAAAAAATAATTTAAATCCCACAATATATTTACTCAATGAAAGGAGGAAAACACATGCCTCGTAAAGGTCCTGTTTCCAAACGTGACGTGTTACCAGATCCAATTTATAATTCAAAACTAGTAACTCGTTTAATCAATAAAATGATGATTGATGGTAAAAGAGGTACTTCTCAAAAGATTTTATACGGTGCGTTCGAACTAGTTAAAGAACGTTCTGGTCAAGATCCAATCGAAGTATTCGAAGCTGCTCTAAATAACGTAATGCCAGTTCTTGAAGTACGTGCTCGCCGTGTTGGTGGTTCTAACTACCAAGTACCAGTTGAAGTACGCCCAGAACGTCGTACAACTTTAGGTCTTCGTTACCTAGTTAACTATTCTCGTCTTCGTGGTGAAAAAACTATGGAAGAGCGTTTAGCTAACGAAATCCTTGATGCTTCTAACAACACTGGTGCATCAGTTAAGAAACGTGAAGATATGCACAAAATGGCAGAAGCGAACAAAGCATTCGCTCACTACCGTTGGTAATCTAAACATAGCATAAGCCCAATATGGAAGGAGAAATACCTAATGAAACGCGAATTCTCACTAGAGAATACTCGTAATATTGGGATCATGGCTCACATTGATGCTGGTAAAACAACAACAACTGAGCGTATCCTTTATTACACAGGTAAGATTCACAAAATCGGTGAAACTCATGAAGGCGCTTCTCAAATGGACTGGATGGAGCAAGAGCAAGAACGTGGTATCACAATCACTTCTGCTGCGACAACAGCTCAATGGAAAGGCAACCGCGTAAACATCATCGATACTCCTGGACACGTAGACTTCACTGTAGAAGTAGAACGTTCTTTACGTGTACTTGACGGCGCAGTAACTGTACTTGATGCTCAATCTGGTGTTGAACCTCAAACAGAAACTGTATGGCGTCAAGCTACAACTTACGGTGTACCACGTATCGTATTCATTAACAAAATGGATAAAATGGGTGCAGATTTCCTATATTCTGTAGGTACTTTACACGAGCGTTTACAAGCAAATGCTCATCCAATCCAATTACCAATTGGTGCGGAAGATGAGTTCAAAGCAATTATTGACCTAGTTGAAATGGATGTAACTTACTACGATAACGAAGAAGGTACAGCATTACGTGAAGGTCAACCAATTCCTGAAGAATTCCAAGCGCAAGCTGAAGAATACCGTGAGAAGTTAATCGAAGCAATCGCTGAAGTTAACGAAGAAATCATGGAAAAATACTTTGCTGGTGAAGAAATTACAAAAGAAGAGCTTAAAACGGCTATCCGTAAAGCGACAATCGCTGTAGAATTCTATCCAGTAATCTGTGGTACAGCATTCAAACACAAAGGTGTTCGTAAAATGCTTGACGCAGTTATCGACTACTTACCATCACCAGTTGATGTACCTGCTATTAAAGGTACAACTCCAGATGGTGATGAAACTGAACGTCCATCATCAGACGAAGCGCCATTCGCAGCTTTAGCATTTAAAGTTATGACTGACCCATTCGTAGGTAAATTAACGTTCTTCCGTGTGTACTCTGGTGTTCTTGAATCAGGTTCATACGTACAAAACTCTTCAAAAGGCAAACGTGAACGTGTAGGTCGTATCCTACAAATGCACGCTAACAGCCGTGAAGAGATTTCAAAAGTATTTGCTGGTGATATCGCAGCTGCTGTAGGTCTTAAAGATACAACAACTGGTGACACTCTTTGTGAAGAGAAAAACCTTGTTATCCTTGAGTCTATGGAGTTCCCAGAACCAGTTATCTCTCTTTCTGTAGAACCAAAATCAAAAGCTGACCAAGATAAAATGGGTCAAGCTTTACAAAAACTACAAGAAGAAGATCCAACATTCCGTGCACATACAGACCAAGAAACTGGTCAAACAATTATCTCAGGTATGGGTGAGCTTCACCTTGATATCTTAGTTGATCGTATGCGCCGTGAATTTAAAGTAGAAGCTAACGTAGGTGCTCCAATGGTATCTTACCGTGAAACATTCCGTGGCTCTGCTCAAGTTCAAGGTAAATTCACTCGTCAATCTGGTGGTCGTGGTCAATACGGTGACGTATGGATCGAGTTCTCTCCAAATGAAGAGGGTAAAGGCTTTGAATTCGAAAATGCTATCGTTGGTGGTGTAGTACCACGTGAATATATTCCAGCTGTAGAAGCAGGTCTTCGTGACTCGCTTGACCGCGGTGTAATCGCTGGTTACCCATTAATCGACATCAAAGCGAAATTATTCGATGGTTCTTACCATGATGTTGACTCAAACGAAATGGCATTTAAAATCGCTGCATCTATGGCACTTAAAGCTGCTGCATCAAAATGTAGTCCAGTTCTTTTAGAGCCTATGATGAAAGTTGAAGTTGTAATTCCAGAAGAATATCTTGGTGATATCATGGGTAACATCACTTCTCGCCGTGGTCGCGTAGAAGGTATGGAAGCTCGCGGTAACGCTCAAGTTGTTCGTGCGATGGTTCCACTATCAGAAATGTTTGGATATGCAACAACTTTACGTTCTGCAACGCAAGGTCGTGGTGTATTCTCAATGGTATTCGATCATTATGAAGAAGTACCAAAATCAATCTCTGAAGATATCATCAAAAAAAATAAAGGTGAATAATTGAAATTTCATCTTGCATAAAGTATAACTAATTTGTAAGCTATGATTGCAGGATAGGGGATGGGCCCGTTCTCTATCAGCATTCATTCTATAAATTTTAAATCTAAAACATACAATTTTGAGGAGGCAATCTCTAATGGCTAAAGAAAAATTTGACCGTTCTAAAACGCATGCTAACATTGGTACAATCGGACACGTTGACCATGGTAAAACTACTTTAACTGCTGCAATCGCTACAGTTCTTTCTAAAAAAATGGGTGGTACAGCTAAATCTTACGCTGATATCGATAACGCTCCAGAAGAAAAAGAACGTGGTATCACAATCAATACTTCTCACGTAGAATACGAAACTGAAACTCGTCACTATGCACACGTTGACTGCCCAGGACACGCTGACTATGTTAAAAACATGATCACTGGTGCTGCTCAAATGGACGGCGGTATCTTAGTAGTATCTGCTGCTGACGGCCCAATGCCACAAACTCGTGAACACATTCTTTTATCTCGTCAAGTAGGTGTTCCATACTTAGTAGTATTCATGAACAAATGTGATATGGTTGACGACGAAGAATTATTAGAATTAGTAGAAATGGAAATCCGTGACCTACTATCTGAATATGACTTCCCAGGTGACGATATTCCTGTAATCAAAGGTTCTGCTCTTAAAGCTCTTGAAGGTGAACCAGAATGGGAAGAAAAAATCGTTGAATTAATGGACGCTGTAGATTCTTACATCCCAACTCCAGAACGTCAAACTGACAAACCATTCATGATGCCAGTAGAGGACGTATTCTCTATTACTGGTCGTGGTACAGTTGCAACTGGCCGTGTTGAACGTGGTCAAGTTAAAGTTGGTGACGTAGTTGAAATCATCGGTATCGCTGAAGAAGCTAAATCTACTACTGTAACTGGTGTAGAAATGTTCCGTAAATTATTAGACTATGCTGAAGCTGGTGACAACATCGGTGCTTTACTACGTGGTGTTGCTCGTGAAGAAATCCAACGTGGTCAAGTATTAGCTAAACCAGGTTCAATTACTCCACACACTAACTTCAAAGCTGAAGTTTACGTTTTATCAAAAGAAGAGGGTGGCCGTCATACTCCATTCTTCTCTAACTACCGTCCTCAGTTCTACTTCCGTACAACTGACGTAACAGGTATCTGTAACTTACCAGAAGGCGTTGAAATGGTAATGCCTGGTGATAACATCGAAATGACAGTTGAACTTATCGCTCCAATCGCTCTTGAAGAAGGTACTAAATTCTCTATCCGTGAGGGTGGCCGTACTGTAGGCGCTGGCGTAGTTGCTTCTATCCAAAAATAATTTTAGCTTTCGCTAATTTCTAACCAATCTGTAGGGACGCCTACAGATTGGTTTTTTGTGTTAAAATAAAGGGAAATTAGAGTTTTAATTAGTGTATGTGTACATAACAACAAGCATGTCCTCTAGCGTAAATAATTAAAGGGAAAGGGGAACTAAGTATGGACATGAAAATTTTGCTGATTGAAGATGATCCTTCTATTTTTAGCATGATTCAAGAACGTTTTGAGCAGTGGTCACTAAACGTGGTTGGACCTAAAAATTTTCAGAAGGTGATGGATGACTTTATAGAGGAGAAGCCCCATCTCGTGCTAATTGATATTCAATTGCCTGCCTATGATGGCTTTCATTGGTGTCGTGAAATTCGTCATTTATCCAAAGTGCCAATCCTTTTTCTTTCTTCCCGAGATCACCCGATGGATATGGTGATGGCTATGCAAATGGGGGCTGATGATTTTATTCAAAAGCCTTTTCATATGGAAGTTTTACTCGCAAAAGCACAGGCTATTTTACGTAGAACCTATGATTACGTTGAAGAAAAAATGGATGTTACACGTTTTAACGATGCCATAATTGATTATGCGAGAAGTGAAATTATGTATAATGGTGCCATTGCTTCTTTAACAAAAAATGAACTTTTTATTTTAAGAATATTAGTGGAGCAGGCTAATCATATCGTTTCAAGAGACGAGCTAATGAGAAAACTATGGGATGACGAACGTTTCGTAAACGATAATACTTTGTCTGTAAACGTTAATCGGTTACGTGCAAAGCTAGAGGATATTGGTTTACATGAGGTAATACTAACGAAAAAAGGACTTGGTTATATGGCAGTAAGCTGAGGGATGTGAGGGAAGTTGCTATTATTATTTATTAGAGAACGCTTTGCTTGGATAGGATTTTTTATTTTTACTCTAATAATTCTAAATGTACTATTTTCTTTAGATGTTGGTTTAAATGGAATTTCTATTGGGTATGTAAACGTTAGTTTACTTGTAAGTTTTACACTCTTTTTTTGGTGTCGCTATGTCATCGAAGTTGGGAAATTAAAAGATTTCCTGGGAAATATGGATAGCCACCTTGATGATGCACATAGAAATAGTTTAGCTTTATCTCCTTTTCAAGAAGTATACTTTCAAAAAATGGAGGATGCCTTCTTTGAAAAGAATTTAGAGTTAAATCAAGCCAAAGTGCAAATACAGGAGCATTCTGATGAGCTATTAGCTTGGGTCCATGAAGTAAAAGCACCTTTAACTGCCATTAATTTAATGTTTGAACATATTGAGGATTTACAGCTACGTCGAAAATTAGAGAATGAATGGCTAAGACTACATCTTTTGGTTGATCAACAACTGCATCAAACAAGATTATACGCTATTGAAAAAGATAATTATTTAAATGAGATTGAACTGAAGTCCATTGTTTATAAAGAAATCAGAGCGATGCAAGCTTGGTGTCTTGAAAAAGGCATTGGCTTTGAAATTGGTGAACTGACAGAGATTGTTATGACAGATGGCAAGTGGTTAGCTTTTATTATTCGACAAATTCTTTCGAATGCCATCAAGTATAGCCCAATAAATTCTGAGATAACAATCTTTACAGAATATGATTCTACAGGTGCTACATTACTACATATTAAAGATATAGGTAGGGGTATACCTTTAGACGATTTACCTAGAATTTTTCAAAAATCTTATACAGGAACAGCGGGAAGGGAATCCTCTCAATCAACAGGTATGGGTCTCTATTTAGCATCTAATGTAGCCCATAAAATTGGTATTCGTATTAATGTTCAATCTAAAGTAGGGGAAGGCTCGCTATTTACACTACGTTTCCCCTTACAAAATGAATATGCGAAACTAACAGGTAGATGACGAAAATGTCACCTACCTTTTTATATTGTCATGTAAAACGCACGAATGTTTAGGTTTGACAGGGTACACTTGAACTATAGAAAGGGGCGTTATGAAGTGACAGTTTTAATAGGACGTAAAATAAAGAAAGTGTATGGAAAAAAATCAACGGCTCAGGAAGTATTAAAGGGTATTGATGTAGAAGTGAATAGAGGAGAATTTGTAGGTATTATGGGACCTTCTGGCTCTGGTAAAACAACGCTTTTAAATGTCTTATGCTCAATTGACTTTGCGACAGAAGGTGTTATTGAGATAAACGGTCATAGTTTACGTGGTATGAAAGAAAAGGCTTTAGCAAACTTCCGAAGAGAGCAGCTAGGATTTATATTTCAAGACTATAATTTATTAGATACCTTGACAGTAAAAGAAAATATTCTTCTACCGTTAGCCATCAGTAAGTTACCAAAAGCTGTTGCCGAAAGTCGAGTGAAGGAACTCACTTCTTTGTTGGGAATCACGGAAATTTTAAATAAATATCCCAACGAAATATCAGGTGGACAAAAACAGCGTACCTCTGCTGCACGTGCACTTATTACCAATCCGTCATTGGTATTTGCAGACGAGCCCACTGGGGCACTAGATTCTAAATCAGCTACAGCCCTGCTTCAAAATCTACAAAATATAAATGAAACAAAAGAAGCGACAATTATGATGGTTACACACGATGCTGTAGCCGCAAGTTTCTGTACACGTGTGTTATTTCTAAAGGATGGCCTTATCTATAGTGAACTTTATAAGGGCGATAAAACAAGGCAGGCCTTTTTCAAAGAAATCATGCATACACAAAGTGTGCTAGGCGGTGACGGGTATGAGTCTTAGTAAGTTAGTACTTCGAAGTATGAAGAAAAATATGAAGCACTACTATCTATATTTCTTTGCACTTATTTTTAGTGTTACCTTATACTTTTCGTTCGTCACCTTGCAAAATAATACGGAGGTGTGGGCTGCTGTTCAAATGAGTGGAACAGCTACGGCAGGATTTAAGGCAGCAACTTATATTCTTTATTTTATCGTTTTGTTCTTCGTTCTGTATGCAAACCATTTATTTATGAAGCGTCGTAGTAAGGAAATAGGTTTGTACCAACTGATTGGCATGACTAAGGGGCTAATCGTGCGTTTATTAGCGATTGAAAACATTCTCTTATTTGTTGGAGCCGTTATTATAGGTATGTTGGCAGGCTTCTTTAGCTCTCGTGTGTTTGCAATGATTTTGCTTCGTGTGCTTGAAAAAGAAGCTCTCGTAACCATGACTTTTAGTACACAAGCTTTACTGCAGTCGATGATTGTATTTACTATCTTATTGATCATCGTTCTTATACAGATGGCTTGGATGATTCATCATGTGTCATTGTTATCATTATTTAGTGCAGCAAAACAAGCAGATGAGCGTGTAAGACGCTTTAGTGCGTTCCAGATGGTTATTGGCTTTTTGGGTCTTATACTGATTGCTTATGGCTACTATGCATCGACAAAGCTGTTCGATATCGAATCTGCTGGTAATTTATTTATTAATATGATTATTATTTTAGCTACTACAATTGGTGGAACATTCCTTGTTTTTCGTTTCTCTGTAGCGTTTATTATGAATACTATTCGTCTAAAGAAAAAAGGGCATTTATCCATAAAGGATGTATTAGCATTAACGCCCATCATGCATCGCATGAAGAGCAATGCAAAGTCATTAACGCTAATCACTGTGTTAACAGGCGTTTCTCTAGGCGTGACGACGCTTTCCTATATCGCCTACTACTCCTCGGAAGCATCTGCATATAGCCAAGTACCAGGTGATTTCATATTGCTTGAAGAGCAAGGGGAGGAGTTTTTAGAGAAGTTAGAGGAAAATAATATTGCTTATGATAAAATTGACTACCGTCTTCAGGGAGTAACTGCTGCTGTAGGTCAATTGATGTCTAAAAAACAGCAGGATAACCCTTTATATACAATGGAAGGCACAATTTATACCATTCCGCTTTCAGATTATCAGCAGAGTGTTCCAGAGGCTAAGCTATCAGGAAATGAGGTTATCTTAACAAACTATGGTGGTTATATGGCTGAAATGTTCCCGTTAGAGAAAGATCATGATTTAGTAGTATCTGCAGGAGAACTTGAAGAAACTTTTCATGTCGTTGATATCCACGATAAAAGTGTGATAAGTGGTATTGTAACGGCTGGGGGTGGTGGACCTATCTTTGTTGTGACAGATGATATATTTAAAAGTTTAACTACACAGGCAGCTCTTTATCCTTGGCATCATCAAACAACAATAACTTTAAAATCGAAAGAAGATATTGCAACAGCAGAAAAATTATATATTCAATCAAATGCAGGTATTATTACGGCTGTAGATGATAAAGGGGAGACAAAGCAATATACACAATCATCCTATGAAGGAAAACGTAAAGACAATATTGAATCATTGGGTCTTACCATCTTTACAACAGCATTTTTAGGGCTTGCGTTCTTAATGACCACAGGTAGTATTCTATACTTTAAACAAATGTCTGAGGCAGAGGAAGAACGTGATTCCTATACAATCCTACGAAAGATTGGTTTTGCTGAAAAAGATATCATGAAGGGTATTTATATGAAACAGGCCTTTAATTTCGGTGTTCCATTAGTTATTGGTTTATTGCATAGCTACTTTGCTGTTAAGTCAGGATGGTTTTTATTTGGGACAGAGTTAACAACCCCCTTGTGGATTGCAATGTGCTGTTATATAGCCTTATATACGATTTTTGCCATTCTATCGGTAGGCTATTATAAAAAGGTTGTACGTCAATCGTTGTAAAATTAAATAAGAAGAAACTCGGAAACAGTGTGGTGGTTATCATTACACTGTTTTTTAGTGCAAAAATATAGAAATTACAAAAAACCTTGACTTTCAATTATCAGAATAATAAAGTTTAACATGTTAGTAATTTAGTGTATGAAAGTAGAGTGTGACAATGAATGCAGTAATTGCGGCTGTTGCCGTTATGTTAATATTAAGCTTGCTTCGTATCAATGTAGTTCTCTCGTTAGTTTTAGGAGCATTTGTAGGCGGTCTAACTAGTGGGATGGGCATTGAGTCAACAGTCCAATCATTTACGGAAGGATTAGGGGCAGGAGCAACCATTGCATTAAGTTATGGCTTACTTGGTGGTTTTGCAATCGCCATTGCCAAAACAGGAATACCCGAATTAATGATAGCGGGGGTGTTAAAAATATTAAAGGGTGAAAGTAATAGAAAAGGACTTGTGAAGGTATTAATTTTCTTCCTTATTTTTGTGATGTCTATTTTATCTCAAAATGTCATTCCTATTCATATTGCCTTCATTCCATTATTAATTCCTCCTATTTTAAAGATTTTAAATATGCTAGAAGTCGACCGACGTATAATCGCAACGTTGATTGCAGTAGGCTTAATTGGTACTTATAGTTTTGTACCTGCTGGTTTTGGAGCAATCTTTCAAGATATCGTTGCTACACAAGTGTCAGAGGCAGGAATGGCTGTATCTTCTCGTGATGTCCCTGTAGCAATGGGTATGCCCGTATTAGGAATGCTAATCGGATTGATAATTGCTTTTGCTGTATACCGCAAGCCAAGACATTATAAGCATAGAGAAGTAGAGACGGAATCTTTAAATGTAAACGTCAGCAAATTTATTATGTTTTCTACAGCTCTGGCATTAGTAGTATCACTATGCGCTCAAGTGTTAACGGATTCAATGATTGTAGGGTCGTTTGCAGGTATTATGATTATGTATTTTACAGGTGCCCTTAAATGGAAAGAAGCCGATGATATTCTTTCTGAGGGAATGAAGATGATGGCCTTTATTGGCTTTGTTATGATTGCGGCAAATGGTTTTGCGGCGGTAATCAATGCAACAGGTGATGTGGACAGCTTAATTACTAATTCACTCACCTTATTAGAAGGAAATAGAAGTCTTGCTGTCTTCATCATGTTAGTCATAGGATTAGTTGTAACGATGGGGATTGGTTCGTCCTTCGCAACAGTGCCTATTATCGCTACACTATTTGTTCCGCTAGCACAAGGTTTAGATATGAGTCCTTTAGCGATATTATGCTTAATCGGTACATCAGGTGCTTTAGGAGACGCAGGTTCACCAGCATCCGATTCTACATTAGGACCAACAGCAGGCCTAAATGTTGACGGCCAGCATCATCATATTTGGGATACCTGTGTTCCTACGTTTATTTTCATTAACATACCACTAATCCTGTTTGGTTGGATTGCCTGTGTGTTCTTTCTATAATAAGGAGGTAGTTTCTATTTAATATAGAAACTACTTTTCTTTTAGAGTTATTTGAAATGTGCGAAAATGTTGATATGACAACCTTAAGTGTTGCAATATGTATAGAAATTTTATATACTAATAAACGGCTTAATAAAGCGAAGAAATAGTAGTACTAAGAATATCTGCAACATTTAAAAGAATTTAGCGAAAAGACTTGCTTATTCTTTTTTTATTGTATATAATGTTGAATGTTGGTCTTTGACTGCGATGAAGCGAGAGGTTGCCGACACACCCGGCCGCTTTGCCATGGCGGTGTGTGGGAAAATTTTCGTGGAGAATGTCTAGAAAATAGGCGAGAAGGAGGGAAAATAATGGCAAAACAAAAGATTCGTATTCGTTTAAAAGCGTATGATCACCGTATTTTAGATCAATCTGCTGAGAAAATTGTGGAAACTGCAAAACGTTCAGGTGCAAGTGTATCAGGTCCGATTCCACTTCCAACTGAGAAGTCTGTGTACACAATTCTTCGTGCGGTTCACAAGTACAAAGATTCTCGTGAACAATTCGAAATGCGTACGCATAAACGTCTGATCGATATCGTTAACCCAACACCACAAACTGTTGACGCGTTAATGAAACTTGATTTACCATCTGGCGTTGATATCGAAATCAAACTTTAATGGTAAAAACAATATAACTTTTAAAACTTACAGGAGGTGTGACAAATGGCTAAAGGAATCTTAGGTAGAAAAATTGGTATGACACAAGTTTTCGCTGAAAACGGCGATTTAATCCCGGTAACAGTTATCGAAGCTACTCCAAACGTAGTTCTTCAAAAGAAAACTGTTGAAACAGACGGCTACGAAGCAATTCAAGTTGGTTTCGAAGACAAGCGCGTTAAGCTTTCTAACAAACCAGAACAAGGTCACGTAGCAAAAGCGAACACTGCTCCTAAGCGCTTCATTCGTGAATTCCGCAACGTGAACGTGGAAGAATACGAAGTTGGTCAAGAAGTCAAAGTAGAAATTTTCGCAGAAGGCGATGTAATCGATGTAACAGGAGTTACTAAAGGTAAAGGTTTCCAAGGTGTTATCAAACGCCACGGACAATCTCGTGGTCCTATGGCCCACGGTTCTCGTTACCACCGTCGTCCTGGTTCAATGGGTCCAGTTGCTCCGAACCGCGTATTCAAACAAAAGAAATTACCTGGTCAAATGGGTGGCAATGTAGTTACAATCCAAAACTTAGAAATCGTGAAAGTTGACACAGATCGTAACTTACTACTTGTTAAAGGTAATGTTCCTGGTTCTAAAAAAGCTCTAGTTACAGTAAAAACTGCAATTAAAGCTAAGTAATCACTTAAGGAAAGGAGGAAACAGGAATGACAAAAGTATCTGTACTTAGTCAAACAGGTGCTTCAGTTGGTGAAATCGAATTAAACGATGCGATCTTCGGAATCGAGCCAAATGAAGCAGTATTATTCGACGCAGTAGTTGCTCAACGCGCTTCTCTTCGTCAAGGTAATCACAAGGTTAAAAACCGTTCTGAAGTTGCTGGTGGTGGTCGTAAACCATGGCGTCAAAAAGGAACTGGTCGTGCTCGTCAAGGTTCTATCCGTTCTCCACAATGGCGCGGCGGTGGTATCGTATTCGGTCCTACTCCACGTAGCTATTCTTATAAATTACCTAAAAAAGTTCGTCGTTTAGCTCTTAAATCTGCTTTATCAGCTAAAGTAGTAGAACAAAACTTCTTAGTTCTTGATGCTCTAACTCTAGCAGCACCAAAAACAAAAGAATTCACAAAAATCCTTAAAGATCTTTCTTTAGAGAAAAAATCTTTATTCGTAACTGCTGACCTAGATGAAAACGTAGCATTATCTGCTCGTAACATCCCTGGTGTAACAGTTTTAACTGCAAACGGAATCAACGTTCTTGATCTATTAGGTCATGATAAAGTTGTATTCACTAAGTCTGCAGTAGAAAAAGTTGAGGAGGTGCTTGGATAATGGAAGCACGTGATATTTTAAAACGTCCGGTCATTACTGAGCGTTCTTCAGAACTTATGGCAGAGAAAAAGTATACTTTCGAAGTAGACACTCGCGCTAACAAAACTCAAGTAAAAGACGCTGTAGAAGAAATCTTTGGCGTAAAAGTTGAGAAAGTAAACGTTCTTAACTACAAAGGTAAATTCAAACGCGTAGGCCGTTACGGTGGTTACACTAACAAACGTCGTAAAGCGATCGTTAAACTAACTGCTGATAGCAAAGAAATTGAATTATTCGAAATGTAATCCTAACGGATTTATGATTTGAACACTCAAGAAGGAGGGAAAACACAATGGCGATTAAAAAGTATAAACCTACCTCTAATGGTCGTCGTAACATGACGTCATTAGACTTTGCGGAAATTACAACTAACAAGCCTGAGAAATCATTGCTTGAACCAACTAAACGCAAAGCTGGTCGTAACAACCAAGGTAAAATCACTGTTCGTCATCATGGTGGTGGTCATAAGAAGCAATACCGTGTTATCGATTTCAAACGTGTTAAAGATGGCATTCCGGCAAAAGTTGCTACTATTGAATATGATCCAAACCGTTCTGCGAATATCGCATTAATCAACTACGCTGATGGAGCAAAAGCTTACATCTTAGCACCAAAAGGTCTAGAGGTTGGTCAAACAATCGTTTCTGGTCCAGATGCTGATATTAAAGTAGGTAACACATTACCATTAGCAAACATTCCAATGGGTACTACAATCCATAACATCGAGTTAAAACCTGGTAAAGGCGGACAATTAGTACGTTCAGCTGGTACTTCTGCGCAAGTACTTGGTCGTGAAGATAAGTACGTTATCGTTCGTTTACAATCTGGTGAAGTACGTTTAGTTTTAGCTACTTGCCGCGCTACAATCGGTCAAGTTGGTAACGAACAACACGAACTTGTACACATCGGTAAAGCAGGTCGTAGCCGTTGGTTAGGTAAACGCCCAGAAGTTCGTGGTTCTGTAATGAACCCTAACGATCACCCACACGGTGGTGGTGAAGGACGTTCTCCAATCGGACGTAAATCACCAATGACTCCTTGGGGTAAACCAGCACTTGGTTACAAAACTCGCAAGAAGAAAAACAAATCGGATAAATTTATCATCCGTAGTCGTAAAAAATAAAGTGGTTAAACTACGGTTCTATGTGAGAGCCGTGGTGGAATCACGGAGGGAGGTTCCTACATGGGTCGCAGCTTGAAAAAAGGACCTTTTGTCGATGACCACTTAATGAAAAAAGTGGAAGCGCAAGAGGCTTCTGAGAAAAAACAAGTTATCAAAACTTGGTCACGCCGTTCTACAATCTTCCCGAACTTCATCGGTTTAACGATTGCTGTATATGATGGACGTAAACATGTTCCTGTATACGTAACAGAAGATATGGTAGGCCATAAACTTGGTGAGTTCGCACCGACACGTACTTATAAAGGTCACGGTGCAGACGACAAGAAAACAAGACGCTAATTTTGAGAGGAGGTAAATCCTAATGACACAAGCTAAAGCTATCGCTCGTACAGTACGCATTGCTCCTCGCAAAGTACGTCTAGTTGTAGACTTAATCCGAGGTAAGCAAGTTGGTGAAGCAGTTGCAATTTTACGTCATACTCCAAAAGCGGCGTCTCCAGTCGTTGAGAAAGTATTAAAATCTGCAGTTGCTAACGCTGAGCACAACTACGATCTTGACATCAACTCTTTAGTAGTTTCTGAAGTATTTGTTGACGAAGGTCCAACTTTAAAACGTTTCCGTCCACGTGCACAAGGACGTGCAAGCGCAATTAACAAACGCACAAGCCACATTACTCTAGTGGTATCTGAGAAGAAGGAGGGTTAATCCGTGGGTCAAAAAGTACATCCAATAGGACTACGCGTTGGTATTATTCGTGACTGGGAGTCAAAATGGTACGCTGAAAAAGACTATGCAACTCTACTTCACGAAGACATCAAAGTGCGTAAATATATTGAAACGGCTCTTAAAGACGCTTCAGTTTCTAAAGTAGAAATCGAACGTGCTGCAAACCGTGTAAACATTACAATTCACACTGCGAAACCAGGTATGGTAATCGGTAAAGGTGGTACTGAAGTTGAAAATCTTCGTAAATACCTTAGCGATTTAACTGGTAAACGTGTACACATCAACATCATTGAAATCAAACGTGCAGATCTTGACGCTCGTCTAGTAGCTGAAAACATCGCTCGTCAATTAGAAAATCGTGTATCATTCCGTCGTGCGCAAAAGCAAGCGATCCAACGCACAATCCGCGCTGGTGCAAAAGGAATTAAAACACAAGTATCTGGTCGTTTAGGTGGCGCTGATATCGCGCGTGCTGAACACTATAGTGAAGGAACTGTTCCACTTCATACTCTACGTGCTGACATCGATTATGCACACGCAGAAGCTGATACTACTTACGGTAAATTAGGCGTTAAAGTATGGATCTACCGTGGTGAAGTTCTTCCTACGAAGAAATCTGTGGAAGGAGGCAAATAATATGTTATTGCCTAAACGCGTTAAATACCGTCGTGAACACCGCGGCAACATGCGTGGCGAAGCGAAAGGCGGTAAAGAAGTAACTTTCGGCGAATGGGGCTTACAAGCTCAAACTGCTAGCTGGATTACTAACCGTCAAATCGAATCTGCTCGTATCGCGATGACTCGTTACATGAAACGTGGCGGTAAAGTTTGGATTAAAATCTTCCCACATAAACCTTACACTAAAAAACCTCTAGAAGTCCGCATGGGTTCTGGTAAAGGTTCTCCTGAAGGTTGGGTAGCAGTAGTTAAACCAGGAAAAGTAATGTTCGAAATTGCTGGCGTATCTGAAGAAGTTGCACGTGAAGCACTTCGTTTAGCATCACACAAACTTCCTGTTAAATGTAAGATCGTAAAACGTCAAGAAACTGGTGGTGAATCTAATGAAAGCTAATGAAATCCGTGACCTTGCTACTTCTGAAATAGAATTAAAAGTGAAATCACTGAAAGAAGAGCTTTTCAACCTTCGCTTCCAATTGGCGACTGGTCAATTAGAAAACACAGCTCGTATTCGTGAAGTGCGTAAAGCAATCGCGCGTATGAAAACTGTTATTCGTGAAAGAGAAATCAGTGCAAATAACTGATAAAGGAGGTTTTCAAGTATGACTGAGCGCAATCAACGCAAAGTTTACACGGGCCGCGTTGTTTCAGATAAAATGGACAAAACTGTTACTGTTTTAGTTGAAACTTACAAAAAGCACAAGCTTTATGGTAAGCGTGTAAAATACTCTAAAAAGTTTAAAGCTCATGATGAGTTAAACACAGCGAAAATCGGTGATATCGTACGTATCATGGAAACTCGCCCGCTATCAGCTACTAAACGTTTCCGTCTAGTAGAAGTTGTAGAAAAAGCGGTTATTATTTAATAACTATTTCGGAACAACCAATTTCCGAAGGGAGGTAACCTAAGTGATCCAACAAGAAAGTCGTATGAAAGTTGCTGACAACTCAGGTGCACGTGAAGTTCTTACAATTAAAGTGCTTGGTGGCTCTGGCCGTAAAACTGCTAACATCGGTGATATCGTTGTTTGTACAGTTAAGAAAGCAACACCAGGTGGCGTTGTCAAGAAGGGTGACGTTGTTAAAGCTGTTATCGTTCGTACTAAATCAGGCGTTCGTCGTAAAGACGGCACGTACATCAAATTTGATGAAAATGCTTGTGTAATTATTCGTGATGATAAATCACCACGCGGAACTCGTATTTTCGGACCTGTTGCACGTGAACTACGTGACAGCAACTTCATGAAAATCGTTTCTCTAGCTCCAGAAGTTCTTTAATTTCATGACAGTGCCAATCAAGGAGGTGCGACAGCATGCATGTAAAAAAAGGTGACAAGGTTAAGGTAATCACTGGTAAGGATAAAGGCAAAGAAGGCGTAATCCTTGCTGCTTTCCCAAAACAAGATCGCGTTCTTGTTGAAGGTGTGAATATCGTGAAAAAACACGTTAAACCTAACCAATTGAATCCACAAGGTGGTATTGTTAGCCAAGAGGCTGCAATTCACGTTTCGAACGTAATGCTAATCGATCCTAAATCTGGCGAGCCGACTCGTGTAGGTTATAAAATCGAAAACGGTAAAAAAGTTCGTGTAGCAAAAAAATCAGGTGCAGTAATCGACTAATTAGTATAAATAGAAGGGAGGTACACACATGAGCCGCCTAAAAGAAAAATATTTAAATGAAGTTTCTCCAGCTCTTATGAGCAAATTTGGATATAAATCAGTTATGCAACTACCGAAAGTTGAGAAAATCGTTATCAACATGGGTGTTGGTGATGCAGTTCAAAACTCTAAAGCGTTAGATGCAGCTGTTGAAGAATTAACAATTATCACTGGTCAAAAACCAGTAGTAACTAAAGCTAAAAAATCGATCGCAGGTTTCCGTCTTCGTGAAGGTATGCCTATCGGTGCTAAAGTTACATTACGCGGTGAGCGTATGTATGAATTCTTGGACAAATTAATCTCTATCTCACTACCTCGTGTACGTGACTTCCGTGGTGTTTCTAAAAAAGCATTCGATGGTCGCGGTAACTACACTCTAGGTGTTAAAGAACAATTAATTTTCCCAGAAATCGATTACGATAAAGTTTCAAAAGTACGCGGTATGGACATCGTGATCGTAACGACAGCGAACTCTGACGAAGAAGCTCGCGAGTTATTGACACAATTCGGTATGCCGTTCCAAAAGTAATCAAACAAGGAGGGCGAAAACGTGGCTAAAAAATCTATGATCGTTAAACAACAACGTAAGCAAAAGTTTAAAGTGCAAGAGTATACACGTTGTGAACGCTGTGGTCGTCCACATTCAGTATATCGCAAATTCAAACTTTGCCGTATTTGTTTCCGAGAACTTGCATATAAGGGACAAATTCCTGGCGTGAAAAAAGCCAGCTGGTAATCCCCTAATTTGGGAAGGAGGTAAATGTAATGACAATGACTGATCCGATTGCAGATATGCTTACTCGCATTCGTAATGCGAACATGGTTCGTCACGAGAAGTTAGAAGTACCAGCTTCCAACGTGAAAAAAGAAATCGCTGAAATTTTAAAGCGTGAAGGTTTCGTACGTGACGTAGAATACGTGGAAGACAACAAACAAGGTATCATCCGTATTTTCTTAAAATATGGAAAAGATAACGAGCGCGTTATCACTGGCTTAAAACGTATTTCTAAACCTGGTTTACGTGTATATGCTAAAACAAATGAAGTACCTAAAGTATTGAACGGTCTTGGTATCGCTTTAGTGTCAACTTCACAAGGTTTATTAACAGATAAAGAAGCTCGCGCTAAACAAGTTGGCGGAGAAATTCTAGCATACGTTTGGTAATTAGCAATAAATGAATGGAGGTGCAGCTAAATGTCTCGTGTAGGTAAAAAAATTATCGAGGTACCTGCTAACGTAACTGTTACTGTTGATGCAAACAACACTGTTACTGTTAAAGGTCCTAAAGGCGAACTTGTTCGTTCTTTCCACCAAGATATGAAAATTGAGCAAGAAGGTAACGTAATCACTGTAGTACGTCCTTCTGATTCAAAAGAACACCGCACAAACCACGGTACTACTCGTGCGCTTCTTGCGAACATGGTTACTGGTGTTTCTGCAGGTTTCGAAAAAGCTTTAGAACTTATCGGTGTTGGTTACCGTGCGCAATTACAAGGTAATAAACTTGTACTTAACGTAGGTTACTCTCATCCAGTAGAGTTCACACCTGAAGATGGTCTACAAATTGAAGTTCCTTCAAATACAAAGATCATTGTTAAAGGTATCAGCAAAGAACGCGTTGGTGCTCTTGCATCTAACATCCGTGACGTTCGTCCACCAGAGCCTTATAAAGGTAAAGGTATTCGTTATGAAGGCGAATATGTTCGTCGTAAAGAAGGTAAAACAGGTAAATAATGCAGCTTAAGCATTAGAAAGGAGTGACCCTTGTGATTACGAAACAAGATAAAAATCAGGTTCGTAAAAAACGTCATGCTCGCGTTCGTTCTAAAATTTCGGGTACTGCTCAGCGTCCACGCTTAAACGTATTCCGTTCTAACAAGAACATTTACGCGCAACTTATCGATGACGTAGCAGGCGTAACAATTGTTAGCGCATCTTCTCAAGAAAATGGTTTCGAAGGTGCTGGTAGCAATGTTGACGCAGCAACTAAAGTCGGTGAAACAATCGCAAAACGCGCTGCGGAAAAAAATATTACTGCTGTAGTATTTGACCGTGGTGGTTACTTATATCATGGACGTGTTAAAGCTTTAGCTGAAGCTGCACGTGAAAACGGTTTAGAATTTTAATAAGAAGGAGGGACACATTTCATGAGTCGTATTGACGCAAACAAACTTGGAGAACTTGAAGAACGCGTAGTTACTATTAACCGCGTTGCTAAAGTTGTTAAAGGTGGACGTCGCTTCCGCTTCACAGCATTAGTTGTAGTTGGCGATAGAAACGGTCATGTAGGTTTCGGTACTGGTAAAGCTCAAGAGGTGCCAGATGCTATCCGCAAAGCTGTTGAAGATGCGAAGAAAAACTTAATCGAAGTGCCACGCGTAGGTGGAACAACTCCACACTTAGTGCAAGGTCGCTTTGGTGCAGGAGAAATCCTAATCAAACCTGCTGCTCCTGGTACAGGGGTTATCGCTGGTGGTCCAGTACGTGCTGTACTAGAACTTGCTGGTATTACTGATATTCTTTCAAAATCACTTGGATCTAACACACCAATTAACATGGTGCGTGCAACAATTCAAGGTTTAACTGAATTAAAACGCGTAGAGGACGTAGCTAAATTACGTGGTAAATCAGTGGAAGAACTATTAGGATAAGGGGGGAAAGATAATGGCTAACAAATTAGAAATCACCCTTACTAAATCTGTGATTGGTACTAAACCTGCACAACGCAAAACTGTTGAAGCTTTAGGTTTACGTAAATTACACCAAACTGTAGAGAAAGCTGATAACGCAGCTACTCGCGGTATGCTTGATAAAGTAGCTCACTTAGTTACTGTAAAAGAAATTTAATTTCCAATTATTGAACAAGGAGGTGCCACCCACTATGAAACTGCATGAGTTAAAACCAGCAGAAGGTTCTCGTAAGCAACGCAACCGCGTTGGTCGTGGTATCGGTTCTGGTAACGGTAAAACAGCAGGTAAAGGTCATAAAGGTCAAAACGCTCGTTCTGGTGGCGGTGTTCGCCCAGGCTTTGAAGGCGGTCAGAACCCATTATTCCGTCGTTTACCAAAACGTGGCTTTACGAACATTAACCGTAAAGAATACGCGATCGTTAACCTTGATGCTTTAAACCGTTTCGAAGACGGTGCAGAGGTAACTGCTGCATTATTACTTGAAACTGGTCTCGTGAGCAATGAAAAAGCTGGAATTAAAGTTCTAGGCAACGGAACTCTTAATAAAAAGCTTACTGTCAAAGCTCATAAATTCTCAGCTTCAGCGAAAGAAGCAATCGAGAATGCCGGCGGAACTACTGAGGTGATTTAATGTTTCAGACAATCTCTAACTTTATGCGTGTTCGAGATATAAGAAATAAAATCATTTTCACACTTTTAATGTTAATCGTTTTTCGTATTGGAACTTTCATTCCAGTACCTAACGTTGACGCTAATGTATTAAAGGCAACTGATGAGTTTAACCTCGTTGGTTTCCTCAATACTTTTGGCGGTGGTGCTTTAAAGAACTTCTCCATCTTTGCAATGGGGATTATGCCTTACATCACAGCCTCAATTATTGTTCAGTTATTGCAAATGGACGTAGTACCGAAATTTGCTGAGTGGGCAAAGCAAGGTGAAGTCGGAAGACGTAAACTTGCGCAATTTACACGCTACTTTACTATTATTCTTGCTTTTATTCAATCATTCGCGATGTCATTTGGTTTTAATAGAATGTATGGTGGGTCATTGATTAAGGAAGAAGGGGTTTTAACATATGTTATAATCTCTATTGTATTAACAGCGGGTACAGCATTCCTAGTATGGCTTGCTGATCAAATTACTGCGCATGGCGTTGGTAATGGTATTTCTGTTGTAATCTTCGCAGGTATCGTTGCGGCATTACCTACAGGTATCAACCAAATCTATGCACAACAAATCGAGGGTGCGGGTGATAAGCTATTTATCAACCTAATTATCCTTGGTCTACTTGTTTTAATCTTGCTTGCGGTTGTTATTGGAGTTATCTATGTGCAACAAGCACTACGTAAAATTCCAATTCAATATGCAAAACGAGTTACTGGGCGAAATCAACAAACTGGTGGTCAACAAACGCATTTACCGTTAAAAGTAAATGCTGCAGGGGTTATTCCTGTAATCTTTGCTTCAGCGTTTCTGATGACACCTCGTACGTTAGTTCCGTTCTTCGGTGAAAATAATGTTACAACATTCATTAACAACACGTTTGATCATACAAAACCTGTTGGAATGATTATTTATGTGGCATTAATCATCGCATTCACATATTTCTATGCATTCGTACAAGTGAATCCAGAAAATGTGGCAGATAACTTGAAAAAGCAAGGTGCTTATATTCCAGGTATTCGTCCTGGTGAAAACACTCAAACGTATTTAACAAGCGTGTTATATCGTCTGACTTTTGTCGGCGCGATTTTCTTAACTGTTATTTCAGTAATGCCGGTTATATTCATAAACTTTATGAATCTACCTGCCTCAGTGCAGATCGGTGGTACTAGTATTATTATCGTAGTCGGCGTAGCGCTCGAAACGATGAAGCAGCTAGAATCTCAACTTGTTAAACGTCACTACAAAGGCTTTATGAAATAATGTTGGTTTTTAGGGAACGTTCCATCGTTTCCTTTAATCAGCAAACCTTTTGTGGGAGGAATATTTCCTAATGAATATCGTTTTAATGGGTCTGCCAGGTGCTGGTAAAGGTACGCAGGCAGATAAAATTGTTGAGAAGTACGCAATTCCTCATATTTCTACAGGCGATATGTTCCGTGCTGCAATTAAAGAAGGTACTGAACTAGGCTTACAAGCTAAGTCGTTTATGGATCAAGGTGCACTTGTACCTGATGAAGTGACGATTGGTATTGTTCGTGAGCGACTGGCTAAACCTGATTGTGAAAAAGGATTCTTATTAGATGGTTTCCCACGTACTGTTCCTCAAGCTGAAGCCTTAGATAGCATTCTTGCTGACCTAGGTAAAGCTATTGAGCATACATTAAACATTCAAGTTGAAAAGGATGAGTTAATTGCTCGTCTTTCAGGTAGACGTATTTGTAAAACTTGTGGTACATCCTATCATTTAATTTTCAATCCTCCTGCTGAGGAAGGAAAATGTGATAAAGATGGTGGCGAGCTTTATACACGTGCAGATGATAATCCTGAAACGGTTGCGAACCGTCTGGAAGTAAATATGAAACAAGCACAACCTCTACTTGATTTCTATCAAGCTAAAGGCGTGTTAACTAATATAGATGGACAGCAAGATATTAACAAAGTGTTTGCTGATCTTGATGCTCTATTACAGAGCAGCCGCAGCTGATACCCGGCTCCGGGCGCAGAGTACTGCTTCCGCGGGAGGCATGCGGGAGCAACAACGAAACATAATTTTTTTGAGAGTTGCAAAAGCATATTGTGCCCGGTATATATTTCTTCTTAAAAGTGCAACATACCTTTTGGAGGAGTATAATGGGTTTCGTGGAAGCATCTGTGTAACGGGTATGAATATCTCATCCAAGACATTCCGGTATTCGTGTAAACATGGGAGATTCAGTGCCCTTACTGGTTCTGTATATTCCGTGGATTGTGTGAAGCGAAACCAGACGAGCGTCTTTCAAACATCTCTCATACAATCCAAACATATGTTGAAACGAGGTTGCTTCTAAAGTTGCAGCAGATATCCGTTTGATGTAACGATGAGAACTTTAATTTGCATATAGAGAGGAGACAGAGTAGATGGCGAAAGATGATGTAATTGAAGTCGAAGGGACAGTTGTTGAGACTTTGCCAAACGCGATGTTTAAGGTAGAATTAGAAAATGGACATGTGATTCTAGCACACGTATCTGGTAAGATTCGTATGCACTTTATCCGTATTCTACCTGGAGATAAGGTTACTATTGAGTTATCTCCTTATGATTTAACTCGCGGTCGTATCACATACCGTTTTAAATAATCTTTTGCGCTCCGGACTACTAAGGAGGTTAGGTTAGATGAAAGTGAGACCATCTGTGAAACCGATCTGCGAAAAATGTAAAGTAATTCGCCGACGCGGTAAAGTAATGGTAATCTGTGAAAATCCTAAACATAAACAAAAACAAGGTTAATTCTAAAGGAGGTGCACAACGTACATGGCACGTATTGCTGGTGTTGATATTCCTCGCGACAAACGCGTGGTAATTTCATTAACGTACATTTTCGGTATTGGTAAAACTACAGCTCAGAAAGTACTAGCTGATGCAGGTATTTCAGAAGATACACGCGTACGCGACTTAACTGAAGATGAGTTAAACAAAATCCGTGAACAATTAGATTCATACAAACTTGAAGGTGACTTACGTCGCGAAACTTCATTAAATATTAAACGTCTGATGGAAATCGGTTCATTCCGTGGTATCCGTCACCGTCGTGGCTTACCTGTTCGTGGTCAAAATACGAAGAACAATGCGCGTACGCGTAAAGGTCCTCGTAAAACAGTTGCGAACAAGAAAAAATAATTGGTAAAGGAGGTTCCTTCTTAACATGGCTCGTAAACAACAAACTCGTAAACGTCGTGTGAAAAAGAATATCGAATCTGGTATCGCACACATTCGTTCTACATTTAACAATACAATCGTAACGATTACAGATATGCAAGGTAACGCTGTATCTTGGTCAAGTGCTGGTGCTCTTGGTTTCCGTGGTTCACGTAAATCTACACCATTCGCTGCTCAAATGGCTGCAGAAACTGCTGCTAAAACATCCCTTGAACATGGTCTGAAAACGTTGGAAGTAACTGTTAAAGGTCCTGGTGCTGGTCGTGAAGCTGCTATTCGTGCACTTCAAGCTGCTGGTTTAGAAGTAACTGCTATTAAAGACGTTACTCCAGTTCCTCATAATGGTTGCCGTCCGCCAAAACGTCGTCGCGTGTAATGGGTGCGTCTCATATTGTATGAGAACATCATTTTTTGTACAGACTGTCTTGTGCAGATAATAAACGATACGTCATTGACGATCGAATCTATGATGGAAAGAACCTATACATTCGATGTTTTGAAGGAGGGTAAATAAAATGATCGAAATTGAAAAACCAAAGATTGAAACGGTGGAGATCAGCGAAGATTCCAAATATGGAAAGTTTGTTGTAGAACCGCTTGAACGCGGATATGGAAACACTTTGGGTAATTCTTTACGTCGTATCCTTCTGTCTTCATTACCAGGAGCTGCTGTCACTTCAATTCAAATTGATGGTGTTCTTCACGAATTCTCAACTGTAGAAGGCGTAGTAGAAGATGTAGCTTCAATCATTTTGAACGTGAAAAAACTAGCTCTTAAAATCTACTCTGACGAAGAAAAAGTTATTGAGATTGATGTTAAAGGCGATGGTACAGTTACGGCTGCTGACATTACACATGACAGTGACGTAGAAATTTTAAACCCAGATCTATATATTGCAACAATCGCTAAAAACGGTCATTTACGTATGCGTATGTATGCACAACGCGGCCGTGGTTACACTCCTGCTGATCAAAACAAACGTGAGGATCTTCCTATCGGCGTGATCCCGATCGACTCTATTTACACTCCAGTATCACGCGTCAATTTCCAAGTGGAAAATACTCGTGTTGGTCAGTCTTCTGACTACGACAAACTTTCTCTTGATGTGTGGACAGATGGCAGCATCGGTCCGAAAGAGGCGATTTCGCTCGGAGCAAAAATTTTAACCGAGCATCTTAACATCTTCGTTGGCATGACAGATGAGGCACAAACTGCTGAAATCATGGTCGAAAAAGAAGAAGATCAAAAAGAAAAAGTTTTAGAGATGACTATCGAAGAGCTTGATCTTTCTGTTCGTTCTTATAACTGTTTAAAACGCGCTGGTATTAATACAGTACTAGAACTTGCGAATAAATCAGAAGACGACATGATGAAAGTTCGTAACCTTGGACGCAAGTCATTAGAAGAAGTAAAAGCGAAGTTAGAAGAGCTTGGTTTAGGATTACGCAAAGAAGACTAAGCGATTTAAACACAACTAACAAGATCAGATTTTTTTCTATAAAGGAGGGAAACATCCATGGGTTACAGAAAACTTGGTCGTACAAGTTCTCAACGTAAAGCGATGTTACGTGACTTAGCTACTGATTTAATCATCAACGAGCGTATCGAAACTACTGAGGCTCGCGCTAAAGAAGTACGTAAAGCTGTTGAAAAAATGATTACTTTAGGTAAACGCGGAGATTTACATGCACGCCGTCAAGCTGCTGCATTTATCCGTCGTGAACTAGTAACAACGACTGATGCAGAAGGTAACGAATCAACATCATTTGCACTTCAAAAGTTATTTGATGATGTTGCACCACGTTATGCTGAGCGTCAAGGTGGTTACACTCGTATTCTTAAAGTAGGTCCTCGTCGTGGCGACGGTGCACCTGTTGTTGTGATTGAACTAGTTTAATCATAAGAGAAAACTTGTGGTGAAGAGGGTGGGAATCACCACCCTCTTTCTTTATAAATGATTTATACGACAAATAATTAAGCTGAGCGTTATGATGAGCGGACACTTATTAGTGTGGCGTCTCGTTTAGCTCTCCGCACCTCATTCAGGAGAAATAAGGGCTTGAGCACCCATATTTCTTGTAAATGTAACGACTAGCGCATTTCTATCGAATGAGGTGCGCGCTTTTTTATTAGATTAGATGGCGCCAATTTGTGGTGCTTTTTTTAATATATGGGTGTTATTTTGTTATTTATTAAACCAATATCAATTTGAGTTGTTATTGTAGTATTTTTCTTTTATCGACATACGGATTGTAGTAGAATTCATACATAAAAAAGTGTAAGTTAATTAGTAGAGCTGAGCGTAGGGAGAGGAGTTCTAGATATGCCTGAAATTTTATCTTTAAATAATGTAACTTTTTCATATACACCAGAAAATCCAAATAGTCGTAATGCTGTTGAAAATGTTAGTTTTGCTGTGGAAGAAGGTGAGTGGATTGCTATAGTAGGACATAATGGTTCTGGTAAGTCCACTATTGCCAAGCTGATGAATGGTTTATTGTTTCCTCAACAGGGAGATGTACGAATATTGCGAGAACCCTTGAATGAAGAAAATCTTTGGGAATCTCGCTCCTTAATGGGAATGGTCTTTCAAAACCCTGACAATCAATTCGTTGGAGCAACGGTACAGGATGATGTAGCATTTGCTTTAGAAAACAACGGGATCCCCTTTGAAGAAATGGTGAAACGTGTACATGCAGCACTCGAACAGGTAAAAATGAGTCAGTTTTTAGACCATGAGCCACATCATTTATCTGGTGGACAAAAACAGCGTGTAGCCATTGCTGGCGCACTTGCATTAAAGCCGAAGCTTTTAATTTTAGATGAGGCTACATCCATGTTAGATCCTCAGGGGCGTGCAGAGGTGTTACAAACGGTTCAAACATTACGTGCAGAAACAGGATTAACAGTTTTATCTATTACCCATGATTTAGAAGAGGCAATGTTAGCGGATCGTATTCTTTTTATGAATGATGGTAAGAAATTTGCAGAAGGTACACCTGCTGAAATCTTTGCACTTGGGGACAAGCTAGTTGAATTTGGACTAGATTTGCCATTTGCCTTGAAGTTATCAAAGCTATTGCAAAAGGAAGGTGTTCCATTAATGGGGCAACATATGACAGAACAAGAGTTGGTGAATGATTTATGGACATCAAACTTCAACAAGTAAGCTATGCCTATGCACAAGGTACACCCTTTGAAAAACGGGCATTATTCGATGTGGATTTTGGCATTCCATCTCATACTTATCAAGCGATAATTGGCCATACGGGTTCTGGAAAATCAACGATTTTGCAGCATTTTAACGCGCTTCTAAGACCTACTTCAGGAGAAGTACATATAGGAGATCGTCTTATTGTAGCTGGGAAAAAAGCAAAGGATTTAAAAGCTGTAAGACAAAAGGTCGGTATTGTCTTTCAATTTCCAGAGCATCAACTATTTGAAGAAACCGTGTTGAAGGACATTATGTTTGGCCCAATGAACTTTGGTATATCAGAGGAGGAGGCCGAAGCTCGTGCTAGAGAACTTGTCAACTTAGTCGGTTTACCAGATAACGTTTTGGATAAATCACCGTTTGATTTATCAGGTGGTCAAATGCGTCGAGTAGCGATTGCAGGTGTTTTGGCAATGGACCCTGAGGTTATTGTCTTAGATGAACCCACAGCAGGTCTTGATCCACGAGGTCAAAAGGAAATAATGGATATGTTTTATCAGCTCCATCAAGAACGTCATCTTACAACCATTCTAGTAACCCATAGTATGGAGGATGCAGCTCGATATGCAGATAATATTGTGATCATGCATGAAGGAAAGAATGTCTTAAGTGGATCACCACGGGTTATTTTTAAAGATATTGCAACATTAAAGAATTTCCGTTTAGAGCCACCACGTATTGTCCGCTTCCAACAAAAGATTGAGCATATGATGGGGCATTCCTTTTCTAAAGTTTGCTTAACAGAGGAAGAGCTTGCTGTGGAAATTGCTCAAGCACTTAGAGAGGAGCGTGCAGAGTCATGATGGAAAAAATGATCTTTGGTCGCTTCTTACCTGGTGATTCACCCGTTCACAAGCTTGATCCGCGGTCAAAGCTGATCTTTGTGTTCGCCTTTATTATTATTGTGTTTTTAGCCAATAATACCGTGACATATGCTATGTTACTCGCATTCACACTACTGATTGTATTAGTATCGCGCATTCGTCTATATTTTTTAATAAATGGACTCAAACCAGTACTCTTTTTGATGGCCTTCACATTCCTTCTCCATATTTTTATGACGAAGGAAGGCGTCCCTGTGTTTGAATCTAAATTCATTACGATTTATGACGAAGGGATTAGGCGAGGAATATTTATCTCAATTCGTTTTCTAGTATTAGTATTTATGACGTCAATCTTAACGTTAACTACATCACCGATTTCTATTACTGATGGTATCGAGGTTCTACTGAATCCATTAAAAGCAATAAAAGTACCTGTACATGAATTGGCTTTAATGATGTCCATCTCATTACGCTTTATTCCAACCTTAATGGATGAGACGGATAAAATTATGAAGGCACAAATGGCAAGGGGCTCTGATTTATCATCTGGACCAATTAAGGACCGTATAAAGGCAGTAGTACCATTACTTGTGCCTCTCTTTGTCAGTGCATTTAAACGAGCTGAGGATTTAGCAACAGCGATGGAAGTAAGAGGCTATCGCGGTGGTGAAGGACGCACTAGGTACCGTAGGTTAAAATGGGATATGGGGGACACATTTGCGATTGTGTTATTAGTAGCAATAGGCGTATTGCTATTCTTCTATAGAAGTTAAAGGAGTAGGCTATATGCGACGATTAAAAGTAATTATAAGCTATGATGGTACACTTTTTTCGGGCTATCAGGTACAGCCAGGGGAACGCACAGTGCAGGCTGAGCTTGAGCGTGTTCTAGCCATTATGCATAAGGGAGAACAGGTTAAGGTAACTGCAAGTGGTCGTACAGATGCTAAGGTACATGCGACAGGGCAAACAGTGCATTTCGACACACCTCTTGCCATTCCAGCAGAAAAATATAGTAAGGCTTTGAATGTGCAGCTGCCAAGAGATATTCGAGTATTATCGGTTGAGGAAGTGGCACATGACTTTCATGCACGCTACGACGTGGCTGGAAAAAGATATCGCTATATTTGGTCTTGTGAGCCTATCCAAAGTCCATTCCGCAGATATTATACTGTGGAGACAAATGGGGTCAAACCTAACGTAGAGGCGATGCAAGAGGCAGCTAAGGCTATTATTGGTACACATGACTTTTCTTGTTTTTGCGCGGCGAATACAAGCGTGAAAGATAAAGTACGCACAGTAACATCGTTACAATTTGAATGGCATGGCGAAGAGCTACATATGGTGATTGAAGGGAATGGCTTCTTATATAATATGGTACGTATTATTGCAGGTACTCTTTGGGAGGTTGGGATAGGTCGACGTAAGATTGACAATGTGTCCCAGGTAGTTGCTTCAGGTAATCGTGATAAGGCGGGAAAAACCGCTCCACCACAAGGGCTATACTTAGAAAAAGTGTTCTATTAGTGGCGTTCTACAATTCTGAACAACTTCACCAGGTGTTTAATGAAATTGCTTGACTTTAAAAGTCATTCATTATATGATAACAGATGGTATTTTCATTACCACCACAAATAAGCCCCGAAACTTATAGTGTAGTCTAATGAAAAATAACGGTAATCGAATCGATTAGGAGGATATATACATGCGTACAACATTCATGGCTAAAGGTCACGAAGTAGACCGTAAATGGTTAGTAGTTGATGCAGAAGGCCAAACTCTTGGACGTTTAGCTTCTGAAGTAGCTGCAATCTTACGTGGTAAACATAAACCAACATTCACACCAAACGTTGACACAGGTGATCACGTAATCATCATCAACGCTGACAAAATCCATTTAACTGGTAACAAATTAGAGGGTAAATTATACCGTCACCACACTCAATTTGCGGGTGGTTTAAAAACACGTACTGCTGGTGAAATGCTAGATAAGTACCCAACAAGAATGATCGAATTAGCAGTTAAAGGAATGCTTCCTAAAAACTCTTTAGGTCGCAAAATGTTCACTAAACTTAATGTTTACACTGGAACAGAGCATCCACATGCTGCACAAAAACCAGAAGCATACGAGCTTCGCGGATAATATAAATTAAGAGGAGGATATTACTTTGGCACAAGTTCAATACATCGGCACTGGTCGCCGTAAAAGCTCTGTAGCTCGCGTACGTTTAGTACCAGGTACAGGTAAAATTGTTATCAACAAACGTGAAATCGAAGAATACGTACCATTCGCTGCATTACGCGAAGTAATTAAACAACCATTAGTAGCTACTGAAACTACAGGAAGCTATGATATCCACGTAAACGTTAATGGTGGTGGATACACTGGTCAAGCTGGTGCTGTTCGTCACGGTATCGCTCGTGCTCTACTTCAAGTAGACCCAGATTTCCGTGCTGCATTAAAATCAGCTGGATTACTTACTCGTGATTCACGTATGAAAGAACGTAAAAAGCCAGGTCTTCGCGGCGCTCGTCGTGCACCTCAGTTCTCAAAACGTTAATATCAGCATTTTCAAACCCTGCCCCATTTTTATGGGACAGGGTTTTTTATGTTTGAAAACGTGCTAACTGAAAAAACTATATGAAACATTATAAAATCCTTCAAGCACGCCCCTTTCAGAACTTGAACTTAAACTTAAACTTAAACTTAAACATCTACCCCAAGACTCTTTCTACTTTCGAGGAAAGAGTCTTTTTGTCATTCCATCATAAAAAGCAATCTGTGAAGTAACCTCAAAGATTGCTTAACGTTATTTCTTATGAAACAGCTAATTCCGAAGTGAGGACATCTAGAAAAGTATGAAAAAACCTCCTATAGTGTTAACTGTTATTTCGTTCGGATGCTGCTTCTTTTAAAATTTGCTCAATCTCATAAAAGCCTAGTTTTATTGCATGCTGTAATGGTGTAACACCATCTCGATCTCCAATAGTTATATCAGCACCATGATCCACCAATAATTGTACAATTTCTTGATGTTTCTCCCCGCCATTGCCTAGTATGACTGCCTCCAATAGAGCTGTCCAATGCAAATTATTAATGTGATTGACATGAATGTCTGAATGATTAAGTAGCTCTCGGACCACCTCAACATGTCCCCGTTCGGATGCAGGGATAATGGCAATTCCACCAAAGCGATTAGTTAGCTTTGTATCTGCCCCTGCAGATATAGCAAGTTTAACGATTTCTAAATAGCCTGATGCCCCTGCATGTAAAAGTACGTTCTCAAGGTTATTATCTCTAATATTAATATCAGCACCATGTTGAATGAGCACCTTCACAGTATCCACCTGATTATTATAAGTTGCAGCTAAGACAGGGGTTCTTCCATACCGATCCGTTGTATTAATATTGATGCCATTTTGCAGAAGTACTAATACTTTATCAGTATCACCGTTCGCTGCTGAAAGTATTAATTGATCATTCATTTTTCCACCCTCTTTTCTTTAGTTAAAAGGCCAAATGACTAGTGGTATATCACTGTAGCCTACTTTTCCGTTTATACAAATATGGTAACACGGAGTGAATTGTACGAGTACTATTAAAAAGATAGCTAGGCTTAGCTTTTTCCTATAATTAATAATGTTGAGATACTCGTTTGTGAGAAGTGTCGTTCACCTATAAATTAAGTATATGTAAAAAAATAAGTATCTTTTTTACAAAACTCACTATTAGTGTGCAGATTTAATATATATTAAAAATATTTTCGTATAAGTTTATGTTTTTTTAAGAAATTATTTAGAGGGAGTTTAACACTCCACTTTAATATAGTTTTTAGAAGGTACAACAAACCTTTCATTTTAAAAAATGGTCATTATGGGTTTGAAGTAACTCAAAATATAAACTAACCGACGGAGGTAAGTAGGTATGAAAAAATTATTAATAGTATCTGTTGCAGCAATTGCATTACTTGCAGCATGTCAAGATAAGGAACCTGCAAAAGGCAATACGACGAATAGTGAGGAAGTTAAAACAGAAAGTGCTGCAACAGATAATACTACCAAAGAGCAATTAACAAAGGGACAAGAAATGGCTAACATTCTAAATAGTACGAATTGGCAAGGTACAAAAGTTTATGATCAAGCTAACAATGATTTAACTGCGGAGAACGCAAACTTCATTGGCTTAGCAAAATATGATGCCCAGACAGGTCATTATGAATTCTTTGACGTGGCTACAGGTAAAAGCCGTGAGGATAAAGGGACATTCTTTATCACAAATGATGGGAAACAAAGAATATTAATTTCCGAATCAAAAAACTACCAAGCAGTTGTCGAGATCACTGAGCTCAACGATAGTATCTTTACTTATAAGAGAATGGGTAAAGATGCTGCAGGCAATGATGTAGAAGTATTCGTGGAACATATTCCATATAAAGAAAAAGAACTGGCATTTACTGATTCCGATAAAACGTTAGATGCTTCTACAGGTCAAATTGTTACAGACGTTGACGGAGATAAAATTCTCGCTGATACACTGTGGCATGGAACCGTTGTGTTAGATGAAGCGGGTAATGATGTAACAGAATTCAATTCAAATTTCATCAGCATTGCAAAGTATGACGCAAATACAAATAAATATGAGTTCTTTAATCCTGAAACAGGTGAAAGTCGTGGAGACTATGGTTACTTTAATGTCATTCATGATAATAAAATAAGAGCGCATGTTTCTGTCGGTGATAATAAGTATGGTGTAGCTCTTGAAATTACAGAAATCAACGATAAGAAGTTCACGTATAAACGAACAGGTAAAGACAAAGATGGCAATGATATAACTGTATTTGTAGAGCATGAGCCATATACAGGTGAATTCAAACCTACTTTTACAAACCAATAAAATTGTTCTTCCTCCCTTAATATAGAAGAAATTGAAAACTCTCAAGTTTGTGACTTGGGAGTTTTTTTTACTTTCTGGCATAGTTCATCCACTAATTTCGTACACTAAATGTAAAAGGGTGGTGTATATGGGTGAAGCGCTGGCTTGCACTAGGAGTAATTATGCTTATGAGTATAGTGGTCGTGGCATATGAAACAAATGCTTCGGACCGTAACTTCTTCTTACCGGACCCACTTGGTGGCATAAAAATTGTCATTGATGCAGGGCATGGTGGTGAGGACGGAGGAGCTTCAAAGGGCGAAGTGATTGAAAAGGATATTACACTTGCAATTGCTCAGCATGTAGAGAAGCAATTAAAGAAAAAAGGCGCAACGGTTATAATGACACGAACAAAAAATGGTGATGTAATCGATGAGCATGCGCCATCAGAAAAATATGGAACAATGAGAGAACGGAAAAAGCAAGATATCTTCCTAAGAAAGGATATCGTGGAAAAGGAAAAGCCTGATGTATTTATAACGATTCATGCAAATGCCATACCTGAAACAAAATGGCGTGGCGCACAGGTATTTTACCATAAGGAAGGACATGCTGACGGAGAGATTCTTGCCAAGAGTATTCAACAATCCATTCGCACTAATTTAAAAAATACAGACCGTGAAGCATTGTCTATTAAGCAAATCTATTTATTGAAGAAAGCGGAAGTACCTGCAGCTTTAGTGGAGACTGGTTTTATTAGTAATGATGAGGAACGAGCATTATTAGTGGACAAAAACTATCAAGAAAAAATGGCAGATGCCATAGTTGAAGGTATAGAAGACTATTTATTAGCCAAAATTGAGTAGAGCAACATCTACAACGTAAATCAAATCATTATGATATACTAATATTGAGACAATATAAGGGGAGTGTTCGTCGTGATTACTGAACAACAAGTACGAGAAATACTGGGACAACTACAAGATCCATTTTTACATAAATCGCTTGCAGAAACAGATGGTATTACGAACGTAGCAATAAAAGAAGAAAAAAATCATGTCAGTGTAAAAATTGCCATTGCTAAACTGAATACACCGGAACAATTACAACTACAAATGAAAGTTGTTGAGGTGTTGAAAGAAGCAGGTGTAAACACGGTTGGTATTCGTTTTGAAGAACTATCAACAGAAAAATTGCAAAGCTTCCGTGGCACAGCAACAGAGTCGGAAGCACAAGATATTTTATCTCCATTAAGCACAGTCCAAGTAATTTCAATTGCTTCTGGTAAAGGTGGAGTTGGTAAATCGACAGTATCAGTTAACTTAGCTGTTGCTTTAGCTCGTCTAGGAAAGAAAGTCGGCTTAATTGACGCAGATATTTATGGATTTAGTGTACCTGATATGATGGGTGTAACGGATATGCCTAAGGTAGTCGATAATCGTATTTTCCCAGTAGATCGCTTTGGGGTAAAAATGATTTCAATGGGCTTCTTTGTAGAAAATAACGCACCGATCGTATGGCGCGGACCCATGCTTGGTAAAGTATTAGATCAATTCTTCCGTGATGTTGAGTGGGGTGAATTAGATTATCTATTATTAGATTTACCTCCTGGCACAGGTGACGTTGCATTAGATATCCATCAAATGTTGCCATCATCAAAAGAAATTGTTGTAACAACTCCACACCCAACAGCAGCATTTGTTGCAGCTCGTGCAGGGGCAATGGCGCTTCAAACAGACCATGAAATTTTAGGAGTTATCGAAAACATGGCTTGGTTTGAATCTAAATCAGGTGACCGAGAATTTGTCTTTGGGCAAGGAGGAGGACCAAAGCTAGCTGACGAACTACGTACAGAGTTGCTTGGACAAATCCCGCTTGGGCAACCAGATTGGACAGATGAAGATTTTGCTCCTTCTGTATACGCTGAAAAACATACAACAGGACAAATTTATTTAGACATCGCGACGAAAATCATCGATAAATTAAATAAATAATAAAAAACGGATTTCCACCAGTTTTATGGGGAAATCCGTTTTTACATTACCAAGGTTACTCGGTACTTTTTTGTCCCTTATCCGATCCGCCACCACTATCGCCACTCGCTTCTTTCTTATCGCCACTTCCTGATGAACCTGCTTCGCCACTTTTCTTAATAAGTTCCTGCCATTTAGATTGCATTAAAGGGCTTTCGATCGTTTCCTTTACAACTTCCTCCATTTGCTTGCGCATATTGGATGATTTAAGGATAGTCTCCAACTGCTTTTGCATATCGGGTTGCCCGAAAAATGCCTCCATATCCTTTTGGAAAGTCGGATCTTTTATTAAGTTCTTCATAATATCCTGTTGCTGTTTTTGCATACTTTTCGCAACAGTTTCTTTAAACTTTGGATCTTCAAAGGTTTTTTTCCAAAAGTCTTCTGCTTCCTTGGAAAGTAAAGTTTCCTCGGTAGCCTTTTTCACTTCATCATGCTCTAAAATCAAGAGCTCACGGAAACTCGGCTCTTCTAAAAGCTGTCGCAATGCCTTTTTACCATCCTCTGTTTGTAAAGAGTCAATCATGATTTTTTTTATTTCATCATAGGACATGGTAGAGGTTTTATCTTGTGAACAGGCAGAAAGAAAAAGCATTAGAATCAGTAATAAGGTGAATTTTCGCATCGACAATCAGTCCTTTCTCTAGATAGACTCTTTCAATTATTGTTCACATTTCTCAGGACTTTATGTATTGGTTAGGATGAGAAATAGCTTTTTTAACAAGGCATTGATAAAATAAGGACAGATATATTGAGAAATTGGGGGACTTTTAGTTGTGACGATACGAAATTGGGCAAAGTTTTTCTTCTTTGCAATGCTCGTTGGTGGTGCAGTCAACGGAGTTTTTAGTTTATTTATTCGCTGGGAATTCTTCCAACCATACATAGCAAACGGTCAATGGGGTGAGTTTTTCGCTGGACTTTTATGGATGGTTTTCTTAGGGTTTACAATGAGTGTTATAGCGCAAGCTGGCTTTTTTGCTTATTTAACACTTCATCAGGTAGGTGTTAATATTTTTAGAACACTGACATTATGGAATTGGGTACAGCTGGTATTAATTGCCATAACGATTTTCGATATAATTTTCTTCCGCTTTATTCCTGGTGTGAAGGATGGGCAAAGCTGGTTGTTCTATGTAGGATTATTAATTGTCCTCATATTTGGGGCAATAGCAACAGCTGTTCAAAAAGTAAAATTAACAGGGAAAAAACATGTAATGATTTCGGCACTATTCTTTATGATTGTCATTACAACGTTGGAATGGACAATTGCATTGATGGGTCGCGACGAAAATATTAATGAGTATGTTGCGCTTTTATTATTCCCATTATTGGCGGTTAATGCGTATCAATTATTAGTATTACCTAAATATAATGCAAAATCCGATGAAGATCGTCAAAAATTAGAAGCACGACGTAAAGCTCGTCGTGAACAGGCTAAAAATGCATAAGGAAAAAAAAGAATTGCCTCACTGAAGTGGAGGCAATTTTTTTATGGCGCTTTTTTAGTTTGAACCTTATAACCGAATATATTTTCTTCAATCGACATAAACTTATGCTGTTGTATTAGCATGTTAAGCTCTTTAAAGGATATTTGATTATTTTGATGGAGCGGGAAAAAGACAAAATCACCTTTTTGTAATTTTGGAGTTTTCTCACCTTGCCAAATAAGAGAAGGAGATAATAAATTCATTTGTTGTTGGAATAAGGCTTTCTGTAAATCCTGTGAATATTGGTGATTTCGGGTAGCAAACCATAAAGGTCTTTCTTTTAAATATTTTTCATAAGTATCAATATCCTTTTGGATGAGCGCAATGTCAACGGGTTCTTCTACTGAATCATCAGGCCCAAGTAATCCTGTAGGCAATTTGCGTTGTTGGATAATTTTTAAATGATCGGGTGACCGTTTTATCCAATCAGCATCTAAAAGTAGAAGTGGATAAGGCTCCTTCACCGTTTGGAGCCATTCTAATAGAGAGTCATCAGAGAAAGAAATCTCTATAATAAGAGATGTGCCATAATGTCCCTTCGTGACCACTACTGGTGCATTCGCAATATTAAATACAGAAATCATCGTTGAATTTATAGGCTTTAAAAAGGCAAAGAGCGTTACGATTAAAAGCAGTGAAATCAACGTTTTACGGACCATAATGATAACCTCGTTTCTAAAATTTAAAATAAAAAATGAATCTCTTTAAAAAAACTTATGATTTAGTGTTGACTTTCATGAATAATCGATGTTATTATGTATAAGTCGCCAAGAGGTGACAACGAAATAAAGAAACATGAACCTTGAAAACTGAACAAGCAAAACGTAATCAATAAAGTTTTAAGTAACTAGCTTCGGTTAGTGAACAAAACAAAAATTTTGGACATCAAACATGATGCCAGCAAAACAATTTGAGCTAATCAAATTTCTTTTATGGAGAGTTTGATCCTGGCTCAGGACGAACGCTGGCGGCGTGCCTAATACATGCAAGTCGAGCGAACAGAAAAGGAGCTTGCTCCTTTGACGTTAGCGGCGGACGGGTGAGTAACACGTGGGCAACCTACCCTATAGTTTGGGATAACTCCGGGAAACCGGGGCTAATACCGAATAATCTCTTTTGCTTCATGGCAAGAGACTGAAAGACGGCATCTCGCTGTCGCTATAGGATGGGCCCGCGGCGCATTAGCTAGTTGGTGAGGTAACGGCTCACCAAGGCGACGATGCGTAGCCGACCTGAGAGGGTGATCGGCCACACTGGGACTGAGACACGGCCCAGACTCCTACGGGAGGCAGCAGTAGGGAATCTTCCACAATGGGCGAAAGCCTGATGGAGCAACGCCGCGTGAGTGAAGAAGGTTTTCGGATCGTAAAACTCTGTTGTAAGGGAAGAACAAGTACAGTAGTAACTGGCTGTACCTTGACGGTACCTTATTAGAAAGCCACGGCTAACTACGTGCCAGCAGCCGCGGTAATACGTAGGTGGCAAGCGTTGTCCGGAATTATTGGGCGTAAAGCGCGCGCAGGCGGTCCTTTAAGTCTGATGTGAAAGCCCACGGCTCAACCGTGGAGGGTCATTGGAAACTGGGGGACTTGAGTGCAGAAGAGGAAAGTGGAATTCCAAGTGTAGCGGTGAAATGCGTAGAGATTTGGAGGAACACCAGTGGCGAAGGCGACTTTCTGGTCTGTAACTGACGCTGAGGCGCGAAAGCGTGGGGAGCAAACAGGATTAGATACCCTGGTAGTCCACGCCGTAAACGATGAGTGCTAAGTGTTAGGGGGTTTCCGCCCCTTAGTGCTGCAGCTAACGCATTAAGCACTCCGCCTGGGGAGTACGGTCGCAAGACTGAAACTCAAAGGAATTGACGGGGGCCCGCACAAGCGGTGGAGCATGTGGTTTAATTCGAAGCAACGCGAAGAACCTTACCAGGTCTTGACATCCCGTTGACCACTGTAGAGATATAGTTTCCCCTTCGGGGGCAACGGTGACAGGTGGTGCATGGTTGTCGTCAGCTCGTGTCGTGAGATGTTGGGTTAAGTCCCGCAACGAGCGCAACCCTTGATCTTAGTTGCCATCATTTAGTTGGGCACTCTAAGGTGACTGCCGGTGACAAACCGGAGGAAGGTGGGGATGACGTCAAATCATCATGCCCCTTATGACCTGGGCTACACACGTGCTACAATGGACGATACAAACGGTTGCCAACTCGCGAGAGGGAGCTAATCCGATAAAGTCGTTCTCAGTTCGGATTGTAGGCTGCAACTCGCCTACATGAAGCCGGAATCGCTAGTAATCGCGGATCAGCATGCCGCGGTGAATACGTTCCCGGGCCTTGTACACACCGCCCGTCACACCACGAGAGTTTGTAACACCCGAAGTCGGTGAGGTAACCTTTTGGAGCCAGCCGCCGAAGGTGGGATAGATGATTGGGGTGAAGTCGTAACAAGGTAGCCGTATCGGAAGGTGCGGCTGGATCACCTCCTTTCTAAGGATTATTTCGGAATACAAACCTTGGGTTTGTAAGATTACGTTTTGCGTTCAGTTTTGAAGGTTCATTCTTCTGAATGAAACACTTCAAAACTTGTTCTTTGAAAACTGGATAAAACGACATTGAAATTGTAACAAACACATTTATTTTTTAAGTTTTTTATAGGCTTAATAACTTGGTTAAGTTATTAAGGGCGCACGGCGAATGCCTTGGCACTAGGAGCCGAAGAAGGACGGCACTAACACCGATATGCTTCGGGGAGCTGTAAGTGAGCTTTGATCCGGAGATTTCCGAATGGGGGAACCCACTACGTTTAATCGCGTAGTATCTTGACGTGAATACATAGCGTCTTGAAGGCAGACCCAGGGAACTGAAACATCTAAGTACCTGGAGGAAGAGAAAGAAAAATCGATTCCCTGAGTAGCGGCGAGCGAAACGGGAAGAGCCCAAACCAAGAGGCTTGCCTCTTGGGGTTGTAGGACACTCTATACGGAGTTACAAAAGAGCGAGTTAGATGAAGCGACTTGGAAAGGTCCGCCAGAGCAGGTAAAAGCCCTGTAGTCGAAAGTTCGTTCTCTCCTGAGTGGATCCTGAGTACGGCGGAACACGTGAAATTCCGTCGGAATCCGGGAGGACCATCTCCCAAGGCTAAATACTACCTAGTGACCGATAGTGAACCAGTACCGTGAGGGAAAGGTGAAAAGCACCCCGGAAGGGGAGTGAAAGAGATCCTGAAACCGTGTGCCTACAAGTAGTTAGAGCCCGTTAATGGGTGATAGCGTGCCTTTTGTAGAATGAACCGGCGAGTTACGATTACGTGCGAGGTTAAGCTTTAGAAGGCGGAGCCGCAGCGAAAGCGAGTCTGAATAGGGCGAAATAGTACGTGGTCGTAGACCCGAAACCAGGTGATCTACCCATGTCCAGGGTGAAGGTGAGGTAACACTTACTGGAGGCCCGAACCCACGCACGTTGAAAAGTGCGGGGATGAGGTGTGGGTAGCGGAGAAATTCCAATCGAACTTGGAGATAGCTGGTTCTCTCCGAAATAGCTTTAGGGCTAGCCTCGTGATGAGAATACTGGAGGTAGAGCACTGTTTGGACTAGGGGGCCATCCCGGTTTACCGAATTCAGACAAACTCCGAATGCCAGATATTTATACACGGGAGTCAGACTGCGAGTGATAAGATCCGTAGTCAAAAGGGAAACAGCCCAGACCACCAGCTAAGGTCCCAAAGTAATCGTTAAGTGGAAAAGGATGTGGCGTTGCACAGACAACCAGGATGTTGGCTTAGAAGCAGCCATCATTTAAAGAGTGCGTAATAGCTCACTGGTCGAGTGACGCTGCGCCGAAAATGTATCGGGGCTAAACGATTCACCGAAGCTGTGGATTGACATCTACGATGTCAGTGGTAGGAGAGCGTTCTAAGTGCGTTGAAGTCAGATCGGAAGGACTGGTGGAGCGCTTAGAAGTGAGAATGCCGGTATGAGTAGCGAAAGACGGGTGAGAATCCCGTCCACCGTATGACTAAGGTTTCCTGAGGAAGGCTCGTCCGCTCAGGGTTAGTCGGGACCTAAGCCGAGGCCGATAGGCGTAGGCGATGGACAACAGGTTGATATTCCTGTACCACCTCCTCACCGTTTGAGAAATGGGGGGACGCAGTAGGATAGGGTAAGCGCGCCGTTGGTTGTGCGCGTCCAAGCAGTAAGGCGTGTGTGTAGGCAAATCCGCACACTGTAACGTTGAGCTGTGATGGCGAGTCCGTATGGACGAAGTTCCTGATTTCACACTGCCAAGAAAAGCCTCTATCGAGGTGAGAGGTGCCCGTACCGCAAACCGACACAGGTAGTCGAGGAGAGAATCCTAAGGTGTGCGAGAGAACTCTCGTTAAGGAACTCGGCAAAATGACCCCGTAACTTCGGGAGAAGGGGTGCTCTTGAGCGTGCAAGCGCATGAGAGCCGCAGTGAATAGGCCCAGGCGACTGTTTAGCAAAAACACAGGTCTCTGCAAAACCGTAAGGTGACGTATAGGGGCTGACGCCTGCCCGGTGCTGGAAGGTTAAGAGGAGTGGTTAGCGCAAGCGAAGCTGCGAATTGAAGCCCCAGTAAACGGCGGCCGTAACTATAACGGTCCTAAGGTAGCGAAATTCCTTGTCGGGTAAGTTCCGACCCGCACGAAAGGCGTAACGATCTGGGCACTGTCTCAACGAGAGACTCGGTGAAATTATAGTACCTGTGAAGATGCAGGTTACCCGCGACAGGACGGAAAGACCCCGTGGAGCTTTACTGTAGCCTGATATTGAATTTTGGTACAACTTGTACAGGATAGGTAGGAGCCAGAGATCTCGGAGCGCCAGCTTCGAAGGAGGCGTCGGTGGGATACTACCCTGGTTGTATTGAAATTCTAACCCATGCCCCTTAGCGGGGCAGGAGACAGTGTCAGGCGGACAGTTTGACTGGGGCGGTCGCCTCCTAAAAGGTAACGGAGGCGCCCAAAGGTTCCCTCAGAATGGTTGGAAATCATTCGTAGAGTGTAAAGGCACAAGGGAGCTTGACTGCGAGACCTACAAGTCGAGCAGGGTCGAAAGACGGGCTTAGTGATCCGGTGGTTCCGCATGGAAGGGCCATCGCTCAACGGATAAAAGCTACCCCGGGGATAACAGGCTTATCTCCCCCAAGAGTCCACATCGACGGGGAGGTTTGGCACCTCGATGTCGGCTCATCGCATCCTGGGGCTGTAGTCGGTCCCAAGGGTTGGGCTGTTCGCCCATTAAAGCGGTACGCGAGCTGGGTTCAGAACGTCGTGAGACAGTTCGGTCCCTATCCGTCGTGGGCGTAGGAAATTTGAGAGGAGCTGTCCTTAGTACGAGAGGACCGGGATGGACACACCGCTGGTGTACCAGTTGTCTTGCCAAAGGCATCGCTGGGTAGCTATGTGTGGACGGGATAAGTGCTGAAAGCATCTAAGCATGAAGCCCCCCTCAAGATGAGATTTCCCATTACGCAAGTAAGTAAGATCCCTCAAAGACGATGAGGTAGATAGGTTCGAGGTGGAAGTGTGGTGACACATGGAGCTGACGAATACTAATCGATCGAGGACTTAACCAAAACGTTTGAAACATTCAATGCACCGTTTATCCAGTTTTGAAAGAACAACTCTTTCAACAAAAAAAGAGAGCTTCAAGACACAAGTAGTACAAGGAAGCAAACGAGTGATTGAAGGAGCGTACTTATGTACGTGACTGATTGAACGAGAGCAGCTGACGCAGTAATACGCCGTGTATTGGAGGTCGAATAAGTCTAGTGATGATGGCAAAGAGGTCACACCCGTTCCCATACCGAACACGGAAGTTAAGCTCTTTAGCGCCGATGGTAGTTGGGGGCTTCCCCCTGTGAGAGTAGGACGTCGCTAGGCGCAAAAAGTCGCTACTGATACACTCAGTAGTGGCTTTTTTTATTTGAGCCGACTATTTTTAATTCATCAATACATAAAAGAAGGCATCCTCAATGGATGCCTTCTTGTTTTAAATACTTAACTTAATGTGTATGAACTGTAGTAGCTCGTAGTTCGATACGGCGAATTTTCCCTGATGTCGTTTTTGGTAACTCATCAAGAAAGACGATACTACGAGGGTATTTATAAGGGGCTGTTAACGCTTTTACATGCTCCTGTAGCTCCTTTGTTAACTCCTCTTCATTACATTCTTTGAAGCCTTCTCGTAAGATAACAAATGCCTTTACAATATGCCCTCTAATTTCATCTGGCGCAGCTACAACTGCACACTCTTGTACAGCTTCATGTTTGTTTAATGCATCTTCAACTTCAAATGGTCCGATCGTATAACCAGATGAAATAATAATGTCATCTCCACGACCTTCAAACCAGAAGTAACCGTCTTCATCACATTTTGCTTGATCACCTGTAATATACCAATCCCCACGAAATGCAGCTTGTGTGCGCTCAGGTTCTTTATAATATTCTTTAAATAAAGCTGGTGAAGATTTGTGAACAGCAATATCACCAACTTCGCCAACTGCTGCTTCATTCCCTTCATTGTCGATAATACGTACAATATTACCTGGAGTTGGAACACCCATAGATCCAGGACGTAATTCTGTGTTTTCGAGTGTACCAATTAATAGTGTGTTTTCTGTTTGTCCATAGCCATCACGTACTTTTAGTCCAAAATGATTCATAAATGTTTCGATAACTGGGCGGTTTAAAGGCTCACCAGCAGAAACGGCACTACGTAGAGATGATAGATTGTAGTCTTGTAAATTATCGATTTTCGCCATAATCCGGTATTCGGTCGGTGTACAACAGAGAACATTAACTTTTTCATCCTGCATTAATTGAAGATAGGTTTTTGCATCGAATCCACCATGATAGACAAATGCAGTAGCGCCCAGCATGATTGTTGATAAAAAAGGACTCCATATCCACTTTTGCCAACCAGGAGCAGCTGTTGCCCACACGAGGTCTCCTTCACGTACACAAAGCCATTTTGAAGCCGCAGTTCTAATATGTGCATATCCCCAGCCGTGTGAATGAACAACGCCCTTAGGTTTACCAGTTGTACCAGAAGTATAAGATAGGAATGCCATGTCATCGCGTGTAGTAGCTACAGCTGTAAATGTAGCTTGCTGCTTGCTTGCTAATTCATCTAAAGAAGTCCAATCTCCTTTCGCAGCACCAATCACTAGTTTATTTTTCAATGTGTCTACAGAAGAAGTAATTTGATCAACTTCACTAGTAAAAGCCTCATAAGCAATAACTGCACTAGCAGAAGAATGTTCCATCCGATATTCTAAATCGCTTGCACGTAGCATCTCTGAACATGAAATGGGTACGATACCAGCCTTTAAGCAGCCTAGAAAAACGAAATAAGCTTCTGGAAGTCGAGGAATAATAACTAATACACGATCACCTTTTTGAAGCCCCTTCTCCGTAAAAGCGTTTGCGTATTGATTCATTTTTTGGCTAAGTTCCACATAAGAAACTGTACGTCTCTCTTGTTGTGTATTCAACCAACGTATTGCTTGGCGATCACTATCTTGCGAAAATTTTTCTAATTCCTCTGTGATGTTATAAAATTCAGGTGCAATTAAATCATTTGATACCATCTTGAACATCCTCCCCCAGAAAATTTGATAGAAAATTCATAAAACTATTTTTATTTTAACAATTACAATAATATACAGCAAGAATATTTAGTACGTTAAATAGAAATATTAGAATTAATAGAGAACTATTATGCTTTCAGACGAATGTAGAAGCAGACTTCGACAAAAAATATAAAAATTTTCACAAAATGTGTTGCATTATTTAGAATGCTTGCTATAATAATAAATGTACTTAAGAGGTTGTTTAAAACCGAAGTGAATAGCATTGTTCCGAAGTAGCTCAGTTGGTAGTAGCACCTGACTGTTAATCAGGTTGTCGCAGGTTCGAGTCCTGCCTTCGGAGCCATTTTTTTGTCCTTTTTTCAATCACTATAATACATAAAATAATTTGTGAAAAAGCATTGCAATTATTAATTAAAAATGTTATTATAATTCTTGTCTTGTTGAGACGTAATATTGGCCCCTTGGTCAAGTGGTTAAGACACCGCCCTTTCACGGCGGTAACACGGGTTCGAATCCCGTAGGGGTCACCATTTAAAAATTTAGGCTTTATAAAGAATATAAACTGTGATATAACACCTGTTTCTATGGAGGATTAGCTCAGCTGGGAGAGCATCTGCCTTACAAGCAGAGGGTCGGCGGTTCGAGCCCGTCATCCTCCACCATTCTTATTGTGTTATTTCGGAGGGGTAGCGAAGTGGCTAAACGCGGCGGACTGTAAATCCGCTCCTTAGGGTTCGGCGGTTCGAATCCGTCCCCCTCCACCAGTTTTATAAATGATTGGGGTATAGCCAAGCGGTAAGGCAACGGATTTTGATTCCGTCATGCCTAGGTTCGAATCCTAGTACCCCAGCCATTTTTTCTTTTATGAGCCATTAGCTCAGTTGGTAGAGCATCTGACTTTTAATCAGAGGGTCGAAGGTTCGAGTCCTTCATGGCTCACTTTTTTAGAATAAAATTATTCAAAAGTGTTATATTAACTACAGATAACTAATCTCTTGCTGAAAACAGTAGGAGATTTTTTTATGTTATTTATAAATGAATAAATATACAACTTTTTGTCGAGTTGAGCCAAGTGGTATATAGGCTTTACAATATTCTTATAACTTTTAGGGGGTATAAAAACATGAATAAACTTAATATTTCTATTATTGGAGTACCAACAGATTATGGACAAACACGCCGTGGGGTAGATATGGGACCAAGTGCTATTCGATATGCAGGTATTGTTGAACGTTTAGAGGCTATCGGACACGATGTACAGGATCAAGGGGATATTCGTGTTAGTCAAAAGCTTGCAGACGGAGCTGTGGATGAAAAATTACTAAATTTAGAGGAAGTTGTAGAAGTTAGTACTGCATTAGCAAATAGTGTGCATGAAGTAGTGGAACAAAAAAAATTCCCACTCGTATTCGGTGGAGACCATAGCATTGCTATTGGAACATTAGCTGGATTAGGTGAGCATTACAAAAATCTTGGTGTTATCTGGTATGACGCTCATGCAGATTTAAATACACCTGAAACAACACCTTCAGGCAATATACATGGGATGCCGTTAGCCGTTAGTATTGGGCTAGGACATGAACGTTTAGTGCAAATTCGCAACTATGCTCCAAAAATTAAGCCAGAAAACGTGATTATTATTGGAGCTCGTTCAGTAGACCCAGGAGAACGTGAATTGATACGTCAACAAGGAATTAAAGTATATACAATGCATGAAATCGACCGACTTGGCATGACACGTGTGATGGAAGATGCACTTGCTTATTTAAAGGAACGAAATGTTGATGGCTTACATTTATCACTTGATTTAGACGGATTAGATCCACTTTATACGCCAGGTGTGGGTACACCAGTTCCAGGTGGAATTACGTACCGAGAAAGCCATTTAGCAATGGAAATGTTACAAGAATCAGGCATGGTAACTTCAGCCGAGTTTGTAGAGGTAAATCCTATACTAGATGAAAAGAATACAACAGCAAATGTGGCTGTTGCATTAATGGGATCTTTATTTGGTGAAACACTAGTTTAAAGAAAATTTGACAAAAAATTGCCTGTTGTCACATTGCATAAAAATCTTTTGCTATAATTGAATTAAAACGAAACTTTTCTTATCGGTGCTTCGTATAGTATAAGACAGTTGTAAAGGTGGAGAAGTCAACACAATGGATGCGTTAGTAAATAAGAGAATAAAACAAGTGCTTAAAGGCGATCAAAACGCATTTGCCGATATTGTGAGTCTCTATCAGCACAAACTGTACCAAGTATGCTATCGAATGTTAGGCAACAAACAAGAGTCTGAAGACATTGCTCAAGAGGCTTTTGTGCGAGCTTATATGAACTTGCATACATTTGATCAGAAAAGAAAGTTTTCAACGTGGCTTTATCGCATAGCGACAAACCTCTGCATTGACCGTATTCGAAAAAAGAAACCGGATTATTATTTAGATGCAGAAGTAGCTGGTACAGAAGGGCTTGATATGTATTCGCAAATCGCAGCAGATGACCAGCTACCAGAGGAGCAGTTAGAACAAATGGAGCTGCAAGATCGCATTCAATATGAAATTGGACGATTGCCGGATAAATACCGTTCGGTTATAGTATTGAAATATATAGAAGAGTTATCGTTACAAGAGATTAGCGAGATTTTAGATATGCCGCTTGGAACGGTGAAAACGAGGATTCACCGCGGACGTGAGGCATTACGTAAGCAATTAAACAATCTGTAGGAGGGGGAGCGTCATGAATACTTGTCCAGAGCATATTATAGACTATATGCATGATTATTTAGACGGTGACATTAGTCGTGAGCATGAGCAAGAGTTGAAACAACACTTGCATACATGTAATGATTGTAAACAGTTGATGCAAGAATTGAGTGAAACAATCGCCTTTGTGAAGAGTGCTTCCCATATTACAGCGCCTCCGGGTTTTGAAGCAGCAGTTATGGCTCGTTTACCAAAACCAAAAAGTCGAGTAGGTATACAAAAATGGATTCGCCGGCATCCGTTCTTTGTGGCAGCAGCAGTATTTTGCTTATTCATGAGTGCTACATTATTGGGTAGCTTCATGGATGACCAGCATTTCTCAGTGACCAAGCAACCTAATTTAGTTGTGGATGGTCAAACAGTGATTGTACCTGAAGGGGAAGTGGTGAAAGGCGATATTGTTGTAAAAAATGGCGATTTGATTGTTGAAGGTGAAGTTGATGGTAACGTCACAGTAATCAACGGGCAATATATGGCATCTTCAGCGGTAGTTTCAGGGAGAATCGAAGAAATTGACGAAGTATTTGAATGGTTATGGTATACAATTAAAAATTCTGTTAAGACAGCCATGACATTTGAGGAAAAAGAAGAAACTAAATAACACTCTATACGTCCTAAAAAATAGTGCACGTGAGAGGCTGAAAGGTCTACTCTTCTGAGTAGACTTTTTATTTGAAAAAAGTTACATTTGATAAGAATGTGATATACTTGAATGTGTATGGATTCGTAATGAAAAGTGGGGGATGCCACGTGCAAATTATCGAACATTTCACGGATTTAACGCCTGTGAATATTGTTATTAACTTCATTGATGTACTGCTCGTTTGGTACGTTGTTTATAAAGTCTTAACCCTCATTAAAGGTACGAAGGCTGTCCAATTACTTAAGGGAATATTCGTCATTATTATTGCACGAATTGCAACAGACCTTTTAGGGTTACAAACACTTGGTTGGATGCTACAACAAGTTATTGAGTTTGGTTTCCTAGCGATTATTATTATTTTCCAACCTGAAATCAGACGTGGTTTAGAACAAATTGGGCGAGGAAAGCTATTCCAACGCTCATCTAGTCAAGAGGAAGAAGAACAAACAAGACTTATTGAGGCAATGAAGAAGTCTGTAAGTTATATGGCTAAACGTCGAATAGGTGCGTTAATTTCTATTGAAAAAGAAACAGGTCTTAATGAATATATTGAAACAGGTATAGGGCTAAATGCTGAAATTTCATCAGAATTACTGATTAATATCTTTATACCAAATACCCCGCTACATGATGGGGCTGTTATTATGCAAAAAGATAAAGTTACAGCAGCGGCTTGCTATTTACCTTTATCTGAAAGCCCATTTATTTCAAAAGAGTTAGGGACACGCCACCGTGCTGCTCTTGGTTTAAGTGAAGTTACAGATGCTATTACAATTGTTGTTTCAGAAGAAACAGGCGCAATTAGTATAACATTAAATGGTAATCTCCATCGAAATCTTTCTCTAGAGGAGTTCGAAACATTATTAAGAAAAATGTGGTTCGGATCAGTACAGGAATCAAATGCATCCTCTAAGTTGACTTGGAGGGGGAAAAAGAATGGATAAAATGATGGATAGCCCTTGGGTACTTAGAATCATCGCGCTATTTTTAGCGTTTTTGCTTTTCTTCTCAGTGCGTACCGAGTTGTCACCTTTAAATAAAGCTACCTCAAATGAACAAACGGATGTTATTCGTGATGTTCCAGTGGATGTTTATTACGATAATGAAAATCTTATTGTGACAGGTTTACCTGAAACTGTGGATGTAACGATAGAAGGTCCGATGGCATTGGTTTTAAAAGCAAAGGGAGCTAAGGATTTTTCTATATTTGCGGATTTGAGCAATTTATTGCTAGGAGAGCATGATGTAAAACTGCAATACGAAAATATTTCAGAAAAGTTAAAAGTGACATTAGACCCTGCAACTGTTCATGTGAATATTGAGGAAAAGGTCACGCAGGAGTTCCGAGTGGACCCTGAAATGAACAAACGTTTAATTGAAGAAGGTTTTATCTTAAAAGAAATGACAGCCAACCCGCCAACTGTTTATGTAACAGGTGCAAAAAGTGCTATTGAAAGCATTAGTTATGTAAAAGCAACTGTTACAGGAGAGCAGGGCTTGAAGCAATCATTCACGCAGGAAGCAGCTGTAAAAGTATTAGATAGAGATTTAAATAAGTTAGACGTGACTATTGAACCTGAAATTGTGAAAGTTCAAGTAGATATAGCGGAGTATAGTCGAGAGATCCCAGTTGTCCTTAACGAAACAGGGCAAGCTGCCGAGGACATTACCATTAACTCATTAACATTTTCACCGAAAATGATTAAAGTGTATGGAAGAAAATCCATTATTGACAGTTTAACATCCATTCCAATAACAGTTGACCTGTCAAAAATTACTGAGTCCAAAACTTATGAATTTGATGTAAAATTACCAGATGGTGTGACAAAAATATCTGACAAGAAAATAAAAGTGAAGGCAGATATTACAAAGGTTGAACAAGAAGAACAGCAGAAAACACCAGCTTCTACAGAGGAAACGCCACCTCCAATTGAAGAACCTGATGTGACAGATGAGAGTACTCCAACTGATAAAAATACGTCAACTGAGGAATCGGAAGATATTGATTCTTAAACAATATGTGACTATAATTTTATTTTGATTCTAAATCAAAAATCCAATCAGGTTTGTAGTTCAGGTTTCATCCAACAAACTGGCAGAGTGGAATATTAATAATTACCAATGAATGAACAAAGGCAGACTTTTCCAAAAGTAAGCGGACAAGTGTCTAATGCTTGATAGAAACTCACTAGGCACTGTCTTGCATTGAAGGAGAGAATAAGTAGAATGGGTAAATATTTTGGAACAGATGGCGTCCGTGGCGTCGCGAATAGTGAATTAACACCAGAATTTGCATTTAAACTTGGTCGTATAGGCGGCTATGTTTTAACAAAAGATGCAACTGACCGTCCAAAGGTTTTAATTGGTCGTGACACACGTATTTCAGGTGAGATGCTTGAAGGTGCACTTGTGGCTGGTCTTTTATCAATTGGGGTAGAGGTAATGCGTCTTGGTATTATTTCAACACCAGGTGTGGCATACCTTACTCGAATTATGAGCGCAGATGCAGGCGTCATGATTTCAGCTTCACATAACCCAGTTGCAGATAACGGTATTAAATTTTTCGGTCCTGATGGCTTTAAGCTAACAGATGCACAGGAAGCGGAAATTGAAGCGTTAATTGATGCGCAAGAGGATAAATTACCACGTCCTATAGGAGCAGATTTAGGATCTGTAAGCGACTATTTCGAAGGTGGTCAAAAATATATTCAATACTTAAAGCAAACAGTGGATGAAGAATTTGATGGTATCCACGTAGCGCTTGATTGTGCACATGGTGCAACTTCATCTTTAGCTACACATTTATTTGCTGATTTAGAAGCGGACATTTCTACAATGGGAGCTTCTCCAACTGGCTTAAATATCAATGATGGTGTAGGCTCAACACACCCAGAAGGACTAGCTAAGTTTGTTACTGAAAAAGGTGCAGATGTTGGTTTAGCTTTTGATGGCGATGGAGACCGTTTAATTGCTGTAGATGAAAACGGAAAAATCGTTGACGGTGACCAAATTATGTTTATCATTGGTAAGCATTTAAATGCGGTAGGGCGTTTGAAGAAGCAAACAATTGTTTCAACAGTGATGAGCAATATGGGCTTCTATAAAGCTGTGGCTGACAATGGTATGCAAAGTGTACAAACAGCTGTAGGTGATCGTTATGTTGTGGAAGAAATGCGTGCGAATGAATACAATTTAGGTGGCGAGCAATCAGGGCATATCGTCTTTCTAGATTTTAATACAACAGGTGATGGCTTATTGACAGGAATTCAGCTTGTCAACATTATGAAGGCGACGGGTAAAAAGCTTTCAGAACTTGCAGGTGAAATGAAAATCTACCCTCAGCGTCTTGTCAATGTGCGTGTAACAGATAAGCATGCTGTGACTGATAATGCGAAAGTAGCTGCAGTAATTGCAGAGGTAGAAGCTGAAATGGCTGGAAATGGTCGTGTTTTAGTACGTCCTTCAGGTACAGAGCCATTAGTACGTGTCATGGTGGAAGCAGCAACAGAAACGGATTGCGAGCGTTTTGTCGAGCGTATTGCAGATGTTGTACGTGTAGAAATGGGCCTAACAGAATAAGAAATAGAGTGTAAACCCGATTTCCGTAAACAGGAAATCGGGTTTACTTATTTGAAAGGAATGTTTTAAATAAGCGAGATGGGGAACAGTAATTAGGAGTCACAATAACAAGGAGTGTTTAATTGATATGGCTAAAATTGCTACAGTTATAACAGATATGTTTGAGGACATTGAGTTTACAAGCCCTAAAGAAGCTTTGGAAGCAGCTGGGCATCAGCTAGTAACAATTGATATCGAAGCAGGCAAGGAAGTTAAGGGTAAGCATGGAGAGTCCGTGAAAATTGATAAAGGCATTGATGAAGTAAAAGCTACAGATTACGATGCATTATTTATTCCTGGTGGTTTTTCTCCTGATATATTACGTGCGGATGATCGTATAGTAGCATTTGCAAAGTCCTTTATGGATGAAATGAAGCCTACCTTTGCCATTTGTCATGGACCACAACTTCTTATTACTGCAAAGACATTAAATGGGCGTGACGCCACAGGCTATAAATCCATCCAAGTGGATTTAGAAAATGCAGGGGCAATCTTCCATGATGAAGAAGTATTTGTCTGTCAAAAACAGCTTGTAACAAGTAGAACGCCAGATGATCTTCCTGCATTTAATAGAGAAATTGTTAAATTATTAGACAGTAAATAAAGGATAGGCACAAGCATTTAAAATGCTTGTGCCTATTTTGTATTATCAAAGTGCTTATGTATCGCTTTGTCTACATATTTGTCACGAAAAAGCTTTAGGGCTAGGTGTTTTTTATAACGAAAATTTGACGGATAGCATATGATTGAGTATGATGGAGAAGTTGAAGATGAGGTCCGACCTTGTCCTTTAACGAGCGCCTAAGGAGGGAAGAAAGCGCAAAATCGGAAAACAATTATAGCGCCTGAGCTGAAGAAATCGGACGAAAAGATCTTCAGCAGACGAGGTGGAGGTTTATCGAAAATTCGGCGGATGCCTCCCAATCGACATACCCGATTGTCATTTTTCATTTTGAAAGCATTTGAGTGATTGAATGTACAGAAAATGGAGAAGGTATTGTAAAAGCAATAGATAAATAGATGAAGCTTCACATGTCGAAGATCTCTATTCAGGTGGCTGAGTAGCGTGAGTAGCTTGTGTGTATTGGAGTGCTTTATTTTTATAAAAATAAAGCATCGCTTGTGCATTCAAAAAATTCGATAGGATGAGGCCTAGTTTGTCATTGCATTAAATTGACATTATCGGAGGACGAGAATTATGTGTGGAATTGTAGGATATATTGGTGAATCAGATGCAAAGGAAATTTTATTAAAAGGCTTAGAAAAGCTAGAGTACCGTGGTTATGATTCAGCGGGTATTGCAGTACGTAACGAGGAAGGCGTAACGGTTTTCAAAGAAAAAGGGCGTATTGCAGATTTACGAGAAGCGGTAGATGAAGATGTTGCAGCGAAAATAGGGATTGGTCATACACGTTGGGCAACACATGGTGTGCCAAATCGTTTAAATGCTCACCCACATCAAAGTGCATCAGGACGCTTTACACTTGTGCATAATGGGGTTATTGAAAACTATCACTTATTGCAAAAAACATATTTAAAAGGCATTCCAATGAAATCTGATACAGATACAGAGGTTATTGTGCAATTAGTAGAGTTATTTGTGAAAGATGGTCTAAGCACTGCAGACGCTTTCCGCAAAACATTATCTCTATTACATGGCTCCTATGCACTGGCACTATTAGATGCAGAGGCAGCAGATACAATCTTTGTAGCAAAAAATAAATCACCACTTCTAGTTGGAATTGGTGAAAGCTTCAATGTTGTTGCGTCAGATGCAATGGCGATGCTACAGGTAACAGATCAATACGTAGAGCTTCACGATAAAGAGGTAGTTATCGTACACAAAGCAAGTGTGGAAATTACAAAATTAGATGGTACTGTAGTAGAGCGTGTACCATATACTGCTGAGCTTGATATGAGTGATATTGAAAAAGGCACATATCCACACTATATGTTAAAAGAAATGGATGAGCAGCCTACAGTTATTCGTAAAATCATTCAAGCATATGAAGGTGACAATGGTGATTTAACGATTGATGATGAGGTTTTAGAAGCATTACGAGCAGCAGATCGTTTATATATTATTGCAGCGGGCACAAGCTATCATGCGGGTCTCATCGGTAAACAATATTTCGAAAAAATGGCTGGTATCCCTGTAGAAGTGCATATTTCTAGTGAATTTGGCTATAACATGCCATTACTTTCAGAAAGACCATTATTTATCTTCATTACACAATCAGGTGAAACAGCAGATAGCCGTCAAGTACTAGTAAAAATTAAAGAGTTAGGCTATCCAACTTTAACGATTACCAATGTACCTGGCTCTACGTTATCACGTGAAGCTGACCATACCTTGTTATTACATGCAGGTCCAGAAATTGCTGTAGCTTCTACAAAAGCTTATGTGGCACAAGTAGCAGTCCTGGCATTAGCAGCCTATGTGACAGCAAAGTCAAATGGCAAAGGCTTAGAATTTGATTTAAAACAAGAGCTCGCGATTGCCGCTAATGGCATCCAAACAATAATTGATTCTAAAGATGTGCTAGAAGACATTGCAGAAGATTACTTAAAAATCGCACGTAATGCATTCTTCATTGGCCGTAATATGGACTTCTATGTCAGCCTTGAAGGTGCCTTAAAACTAAAAGAAATCTCGTACATCCAAGCAGAAGGCTTTGCTGGTGGAGAACTGAAGCACGGAACAATTGCCTTAATCGAAGAAGGTACGCCTGTATTTGCACTTGTCACACAAGCATCAGTAGGATTAAACATCCGTGGTAATGTCAAAGAAGTAGCAGCTCGTGGTGCATATCCATGTATTATCGCGATGGCAGGCATTGATGAAGACGGCGACCGTTTAGTCATTCCGCATGTTCATGAATTACTAACACCACTTGTATCAGTAGTACCTTTACAATTAATTAGCTACTATGCTGCACTTCACCGTCGCTGTGATGTAGATAAACCACGTAACCTAGCTAAATCGGTAACTGTTGAGTAGGAACAAAAATTAGATTTAATATGTTGTTGATTTGAAATAAAGTCATACCGTTTGTAAAAAAATCACACCATTTTACCCCTTTGGATACTATTAATCTAAAGGGGTGTTTTTATCCATAGCGAAACACCCCTTGAAACAGAATAGGAGAGCAACATTTCAAATAATGTCCCTTGATATAATTCTCTATGTAATCTAACTATGATTGAACAAGGAGATGGAAGCATGGGTAAGTTAACAGGCAAAATCGCTTTAGTTACAGGATCAAGTCGAGGAATTGGCCGTAGTATTGCATTGCGTCTGGCACAAGAGGGAGCCTTTGTCGTCGTTCATTATGGGAAAAGACGTAATGAGGCAGAAGCAGTTGTTCACCAGATCAAACAAAGCGGAGGAAATGCTTTGGCGATTGGTGCTGACCTTAGTACACTAGATGGTATTCAAGATTTATTTACTACTTTGGATGATACTATTCGGGAATATATGGGCTGTTGCGGATTCGATATTCTTGTCAACAATGCTGGAATTGGTCAAATTATCAGTTTAGAAGAGACGACGGAGGTATCATTTGACGAGGTAATGAAGATAAATGTTAAAGCACCACTTTTTATTACTCAGCAAGCTTTGCCACGTTTAAAAGATGGGGGACGTATTATTAATATTTCATCTTTTGTGACACGTGCAGCTTCACCAAGTGTCTTCACGTACAGTATGTCCAAAGGTGCAATCGATACGTTTACGCGTCTTCTAGCCAAACAACTAGGGAGCCGGAATATTACGGTAAACGCCATCCAGCCTGGGATTATTAATACAGAAATGAATGCTGAGACTTTGAAAAACCTTGATGGACAAAAATATGCGGCTGGTCTTTCAATTTTCAACAGATGGGGAGAGCCCGGGGATGTGGCAGATATTGCCGCCTTTCTTGCTTCATCAGACAGCCGTTGGGTAACTGGTCAATTGCTCGATGCAAGTGGAGGATCACATCTATAGAACATTAATTATCAAGCTTTGTATGGCATAATCCTCCTCAATCAGGCGCTATTGTTGTATAGGCTGTTCTGTTCTTCTTGAATTCACGGAGCGGCGGATTGTTAAGTTAATTAAAAACAAAGTAAAAGCGGTCCTCCACAGATATGATGTGGAAGACCGCTTTTTTGTTATAAGCACATTCACCATTTATTATTGGTTACATCTGATTCGCTTAATCGTATAGTAATAGATTAAGAGATCTATTTAGCTTACGAAGCATTACGCAATGATTTCAGAATTAAACTCAAAATGAAAACTAGTATAATTGCTCCAATGAGGGCAGGGAAGATATAGAAATCAGAAATTTTAGGACCCCAACTTCCAAGAAGCATACCACCAATCCATGCGCCGATAATACCTGCAATAATATTACCAATAATTCCACCTGGGATATCTTTACCCAAAATTATACCTGCAAGCCATCCGATAAGCCCGCCAATTATTAAAAACCAAATGAAACTCATACTATCCATCTCCTATTTTGTATTTTAAATATTTTGTTATAGTGTTTTATAACCTTTATTGAACTCTTTCAAACTATAAGGAGAGAAAAAATTTGTGGAAGTTTCAATGGGGATGATTTTTACTTCTATAACTGTTACAGTAACAGTACATGAAACTACTGAGAAGTTTGCTGCAAGCAAATATCCTCATTTATTTGCTTGTTCCGACTAGAGATACGGCTTTGTCAATATATACAATTGTTAAAAGGAGGTGTTGATACATCAGCTCATTTTACATTATTTGTTACACGCTATTATCATCGGTTTAAATATTAGTTAAGGCTGTAACTACACATAATTAATCTCTAAATCTTCCCTGTTAGATAAACAAAGTATCTGAATATCTAATAGGTGTTTTTTATATTTTTAATATATAAAAGCCTCCCGATGTAAGGGAGACTTCTAAGGTTTTAATGAATTCTAGGCCCCTTTGAATTATAGTATAATCAAGAAATTAAGCAAAATTTAAACAAGGCCTTCCTTTGCTATTTTAGTAAATTCTTAAGATTTTTCTAATCAAAATAATCCTACCATTCAAATTACAATCGGTTCGCCTATACTACTTAATCACTATTAACCTTTTGATTAAGCACAGTGGGAAGCTATTCTGCAATTAAAAGGAAATTATTAAAATAGGAGAAAGGGGTATGAAATATGAAAATCCGTAAGATTGATCATGTGGGAATAATCGTGAATGATCTTCCTGCAGCAAAAGCATTTTTTCTTGACTTTGGCCTTGAGGTGCTAGGGGAAGGAAAAGTGGAGGGTGAATGGGTGAAGAGGATGGAGCGAGTAATAGGGCTTCATGATATCAAAGAGGACATTGCAAAATTGCGAACGTCAGATAGTGACGCAAATCTAGAAATAGTAATGCTGCGAACGCCAGACGGTGAGACGAATATTGAACTAGTAAAATTTAACGCGCCATCAAATGAAATAGGCATCCAGCATCCTTTAGCAAATACTTTGGGTATCCAGCATATTGCCTTCAATGTTGAAGATATTGAAGCCCTCGTTAACAAATTGACAAGGAAGGGCGCAGAACTTATTAGTGACATTTATAGGTACGAAAACGCTTATAAATTATGCTACGTTCGTGGGCCAGAAGGAATTATTTTAGAGCTCGCTGAAGAAATCAAATAGAATAGTAATCAACAGCTTGTTAATATGAAAAGAAACCACTGAAATGGTTTCTTTTTTTTCTATAGGGAGTTAATACTTATGCTTACATTTCACCATTTTCTCTCTTGAGATTCTAAATTGATCATATAGTCGAAATAGAAAGCACCATTAAAATGAATAATTCTTCACTAAAAATGAAGATAAAAAAGCAAAAGGCTTTCATAATCCTGATTATTGACATTTATCCAAATAAATTATTGCGTTTTTTCCATTGTTTCGCCCTTTCATAAAATCTATAATAACTCTGTAAATGATAATCATTTTCAATTGAAGTAAATCTGAAAGGGGCAACAAATATGAAGCAGTATATTGGAAAGCGAATTATACTATGGGGGAGTTTCCTCCTGTTGTTATTGATATTAGCGGCATGTAGTTCTAATGGCAACACATCTGATGCGCAGAAAAAGGAAAACGAGAAAATAACTCAATCTGATGTGAAAGCAGAGGAAAGTGAGTCAATTGTTCAATATACAACGATTACAGGTGAACAGGTTGAAATACCTGCAGATCCAAAACGAGTCGTTTATATTGGTCAGACAGTTGGTGATTTCTTGGCGATGGATATTCCGGTTGTTGGTAATAATCTTCCTAAAGATTCTCCTAGTTACTATGAAGGTAAACTTGAAGGAATCGTTGATATTGGTAATCCAGCTGATTTAGAGACGATTTTGACTTTAAAACCTGATCTAATTATTAATGGCTATTACAAGGCGGATCCAAATCTTAATGAAGAATTGTCAAAAATCGCTACTACGATTCCCTTTAATCCTGCTCTTCCTTATACAGAACGAGTAAAAGAGATGGGGAATATCCTAGATAAGCAGGAAGAAGTAGCTCAATTGCTTGCTAAGTTTGAAACAGAGTCTAAACAAATGTTTGACAAGTTTCAATTAACTGAAGGGGAAACCGCAACAGTTTTCTATCAGCTAGGAAAGACGCTTTATGTTATGGGTGATCGTAGCCTAGGTGCTATTATTTATGGGAAAAATGGCTTTGCTGTCCCACCAGCAGTACAGAAGAATATTATTGATGTAGAAGGGGTATCTTTCCTAGAGGTTTCCGAAGAGGTGCTTCCTGAGTTTGCTGGTGATCATTTGTTTGTTATTGTACAAGAGGATAGTGAAAGTGAAGCAGAAGCTGATCGGCTGCTACAAAGCCCGATATGGGGAACTTTGCCTGCTGTCAAAAAGGGGAAAGTTTATGTTGTTCCTAATGAATGGAATACAGATAATTTATTAGCTTTGGAGCAATTGTTCCAAAAGCTACCAGAGTGGATGCGCAAACAGTAAAAATTGTATCCGTGCAATCAATTTTTAAACCGCTAGTATTCTAAATACCACATACTCGAACAATCGTTGATAGTGAGTTATTATATGTTACAATAACGATAATGAGAATCATTTTCAATATTTGGAGAGTTGCTTATGAATCTGGCATCCTTATATATTAGACTACAACACTATGATCGATTTCAAGTTGATCGATTAATGTCAGCTAGTAGCCATAATGAGGGAATAAATAATTATGAAACAAATTTAAGCACGTTATTGATAGCACTTAGTCATGACATACGACTGTATGTAGACAAAATGGCAATCGATCTACGCCAAGGAAGCTGCACGCTCATTTTACCTGTACAAAGCTACACGGTAGAGTCAAGTAACAAAGAGGCACAGCTTGCTCGCTTTACCTTTGAAACTTTTGAAGTAGAAGGAATGACTTTGAACCGAATTGCTCATCCACCCTTGCTTTATGGTTATCCCTATCATCTGTTATTTTCTCAAGTCAAGCAGGTATTAGGAAATGAAGCATCGAACAATAATCAATTTTGTTCCTCTCTATCCACATTAGAAATGGCCATGTTGCAAGGTAGACTTCAGCAAATACTAGCTATGATGGTTCAGTTAGATGAACAAGCTAACCAGATACAGCACGAAGAAAAGACAAAATTGGTTCAACAGACTGTACAGTACATAGAACAGCATTATGATGAGGACTTAACAGTTGAACAATTAGCTAACATGGCTGGTATGGTAAGATGGCAATATAGTCAAAAGTTTAAAATATTGACTGGTAAAAAGCCGACGGATTATTTGACTCATGTACGGATAAACCAGGCAAAAAAACTTCTAAGTAATTCCACTGAGCCATTGAGAAAAATAGCTCGACAAACTGGGTTTAAGGATGAATATTATTTTAGTCGATGCTTTCATAAATTAACTGGAAACACCCCACGTGAATATGCAAACATTCAACTTCATACTCCAGAAAGAACAGTGATCGATTCATTTGGTAGAAAGATTCATGTTCCTAAAGATGCAACACGTATTGTGACTGATGGCAAATTTACACTTGGGGAATTACTTGTTCTAGGCATACCTCCTATAGGGGCGGCCATCTCAATCATGAAAGATAACGTGGTTTATCACAATAAATTAAGGAACATTCATAGTATTGGGCATTGGGTAGATCCGGATAAAATCGCACAGCTGCAGCCAGAGTTATTATTGCTTAGCTATTTTCATCCTGAACATGATTTGCAGAAACTAGATGCGATTGCTCCTACTATTATACTGAATAGCAAGTTTAGTCTATTTGAGCGGTTACGATATATCGCTAAACTATTTGAACGGAGTAAAGCGGCAGAGAAGTGGATTTCTACATATGAGAACAAAGTAAGATTGGTACGTAGGCAATTAGCAGATGTTTATGTTGCTGGGGAGACGGCTACTGTTTATCTCAAGTTAGATACTAAATATTATGTTATGTGTCAGACTGGATTGGCTGCAAGCTTGTATGAATCTCTTGGCTTTCGTCCTACTCCTCAGGTAATGCAGCTAATCGAGCAAGGGCAAGCATGGATAGAAATTCAGCAGCATCAAATAAATCACTATGCTGGAGAGCGTAATTTTATTTTGGCTTCCCCCCAAGAATTACTAACGATTACTCACTGCCCACAAATCGCCACGTTAATCGAGCTAGCTCCTGGTAAGACTCATTTCATAGATTTTATATGGAATCATTGTGATCCCATTACACGTGAACGGTTATTAGAGGTTCTACCGTCTATTTTTAAGAAGAAAGTTATTCGATAATTAAACAGTAAAACTCGATTCATTAATTGGATTGAGTTTTTGCCATTAATGTATAATTGCTCACATATAAATTTAAAAAATATCCTGATATAAAAATCTTTAAAGGCTGTATGAAATTTCTGGTATAATTACATATATCTATGTTTATTTTAAGGAGTGATTTTATGAAAAAGCTATTTATAATAACTAGTTACTTAGGGTTTTTTATAGTAGGAGGTTTGACTTTTACCTACTTTTCAACAACGGAAGCAGCAAGTGACATGAAAAAAATTAGCGTGTTTCAGGATCCAATTAATTACTATGTAGATAAGGTTGAGAAAGTACCGCCAGAAGGTCAATTTGGATTTAATTATCAAGGTACGATATATGTCCCAATGCGATTTATTGCTGAATCTTTAGGTGAAAAAGTAACATGGGATGGGAAAACAAAATCCGTTTATATTGGTGATGTTCCAAAATTCATCGCTTTAAAAGATGTAAAACCTATTGGAAGTGATGAAGACCACTTCTTCCACAATCCAAGCTCTGTCATTATTAGTACAGGTGAAAAATTTGAGCGATCCTATCAGCTTGGTGGTTATCATGGAGGAGGCGCAGTTCAAGACCATACAGTTGAATATTTAGCTAATGGAAATTACAAGGGATTCGAAACCTATTTTGCACCCATTAAAAAATTAGCAGCTAATTCTTTCGGAATAGGTTTCTTGAAAATTTACGCAGATGGGAAATTAGTTTATGATAGTGGAGCAATCAAAGACAAGGTAAAGGTTCATGTTAATTTAGATGGAGTTTCAAAAGTGAAGTTTGAACTTGAAGGCAGTGGTTTAGGTATATTAGATCCTAAATTTATTCAATAAACCTTCTCTACTAATAAACAAAAAAGACGATGACATCATAATTTGTCATCGTCTTATTAAATTTGACCTCTTCATAACTATTTCAAAATAGAGAAATGCCAATACATATTTGTCAATATTTACACTTTTACTTATAAAATAGTTGGATGTTATATGGTATAATTTCATACGATACTGATACATAAAATAGGAAAAGGGAGAGAAAAGAATTTGATGAAAAAGATGATGAAACGAACGAGTGCAGCATTGCTTGGTGCCTCATTAATGCTGACGACAGTTGTTCCTGTGATTCATGCTGAGGAGCAAACAACACCCCTAGTACCGTCGATAAGCGAATGGGCGATAGAAACATTAAATGAGGGCGAAAAATACGGGATTTACTCAACTGAATGGTACTTTGATGGTTTCCTTCAGGAAATTCCAGTGGACAAAGTAAATGAGCTACTAGCTTTAACAGAAAAGAAGGTTGCCTCTCTAGGCTTAGCTGAAAATAAACAATACAAGCCACTAAGTGTGAAAAACGATAATACACGTGGTGATATTGTCAATCGCTTGTATAATATTGTAGCGCGGTATGATTTGCCTGTTGGTACAGATGCAGTGCAATTTATGAAAGAGCAAAATATATTACAAGGCTCTCCAAATGGACTGCAGCTAGAGAAAAAAGCAACCACTCAACAGGCTGTTTTGCTAGCCGTTCGTTTCATTCAGAGTACATATGCACTTGCAGAACAAGGCTCTAAAGGGGTTGCCTGGGTAGTAGAGGACGAGGATACGCTTATCTACTTATTAGGCTCTATTCATTTAGGAACACCAGACTTATATCCATTCGATAAAAAATTAGTAACGGCATTTGATGAATCGGATGCACTGCTGGTAGAGGCGAATATCTTGGATACGGAAGCACTTGAATACTATTCAGAGAAAGCAATGTATACAGATGGCTCAACATTGAAAGATGCTGTTGCACCAGAAACATATGCGAAGCTTGAACAAGTGGCAAAGCTGTATGGTCTACCAATGGACCAACTAACAGTTCAAAAGCCATGGATGCTTTCTAGTGCATTATCGATGCTGGCTATGGATGATTCATTTGGTATGACACCTCAAGAAATGGCTATGCACGGTATCGATATCTACTTTTTATTAAATGCACAGTTGCAGCAAAAGCCAGTGATTGAATTAGAAGGTACAAGAGCACAGGTTGATATGTTTGAAGGATTATCACCAGAGGCGCAGGAAGAGTCATTAGTCGCTGTACTGGATAGTATCATTCATCCATCGGAAGAAAATCAATCTGAAGTACTTCAAGAGTGGTTTACAAGCTGGAAGCAAGGAAATGTTGAAGAGTTTGCAAAAAGCTTCCAAGCAATGGAAGGTACATCGTCTGAATTTAATGAAATGCTATTTGGTCTACGTGATGAACAAATGGCCAAGAAAATCATGAATGTATTGGAAGAAAAAGAAGGTAAGTACTTTGTTGTTGTTGGTTCAGGTCACTTCCTAATCGATAAAAATATTCGCTATCATTTGGAGAAAAACGGCTACAAGGTAAAGCCATTTTATCAATAAAATAGATTCCCCTCGTAAAAGGATAGATTATTATCTGTCTTTTACGAGGTTTTTTTATGCATGTAAGACAAAAATGGTTATTTGATTCTAACTATCTAAATAATCGGATTATTGTTGCAACGTAAAAAAAATCGTGTTAGTATAAGTAAAACGTTTTACTAAAACGTTTTACTTATGAAGGGGATGAACATATTGGCAAATAAACGAATTGCAACGATTGGAGATGCAATGGTCGTTTTTAATCCATCTAAGACAGGTCCTCTACGTTTCGTTCCTTCCTTTGAGCGAGCTGTGGGTGGTGCAGAGTTAAATTTTGCGATAGGTGTTACGCGTTTAGATATGGAAGCAAAATGGATTAGTTGTATTGGAGACGATGAATTTGGCAAATTAATTTATAACTTTGCGCGAGGTGAAGGGATTGATGTATCACATGTCTTACGAACACCACATATTCCAACGTCTATCTACTTTAAGGAGATTCGGGAAGACGGTGCAGGTAAATCGTTTTACTACCGCAACCCATCACCTTTACTTGAGCTGACAGAAGATCGTATCGATGAGTCAGTATTGGATGATGTGGACTTATTACATATTAGCGGCGTGTATTTAGCGGTATGTGAACATAACATTGAAGTTGCATTGAAATTAATTGCTTTAGCACAAGCAAAACATATTCCAATTTCTTTTGATCCAAATTTACGTTTAAAACTATGGACTATAGAAGATGCCCGAGCGGTATACGAAAAAGTGTACCCATCTATCAATCTTCTTTTAACAGGACAGGATGAATTTGAGCTTTTATTTGAAGGGCGTACAGTTAAAGACATTCAAGAGAGTTATAAAATAGATGAAATTATTGTGAAAAAAGGTGAAGAAGGCGCCACGGTTTATACAGCCACTCAACAGTATAATCGAGAAGCATTTTCCATTCGTGCCATTGATACAGTTGGAGCAGGGGATGCATTTGATGCTGCATATGTCTATAGCTATTTAAATGGTGATGATATTGTAGAACGCCTCCGTTTAGCCAATGGTGCAGGTGCATTGGTAGCAACAATTAAAGGAGATAATGAAGGGCTTCCATCCCTACAAGAATTAAGGCAATTTATTGGTGATGAAAAACTAATTGAGCGTTAGGAGTTGTTAGGAATGCAAAAAATCAAAATTTTGAAAGCGTTGTCAGATGCGAAAATTGTAGCTGTTATTCGCGGAAATTCACCTGAAGAAGCGACGGAAATTTCAAAAGGTGCTATCTCAGGTGGCATTCGAGCAATTGAAATAACGTATACAACACCTTTCGTTGAAGAAACTTTTAAAGCCTTACGCAATAGCGATGCAATAATTGGAGCTGGCACAGTATTGGATGTTGAAACTGCACGTCACGCGATTTTAAACGGTGCCAAATTTGTAGTTAGTCCAAGCTACAACGCTGCAATTGCAAAGCTCTGCAATCGCTATAGCATTCCATATTTACCAGGCTGTATGACCATTACAGAAATGGTGACAGCACTTGAAGGGGGAAGTGACATTATTAAACTATTCCCGGGAAATCAATTTGAACCAAACTTTATTAAAACCGTTAAAGGGCCTCTACCACATATCACAATTATGCCTACAGGTGGTGTTGGTTTGGCTAATATGAATGAATGGTTAGAAGCAGGCGCAGTTGCAGTTGGGATTGGAAGTGATTTAAATAAAGCATTTGCAAAAGATGGCTATGAAGGTGTAGTTGAACGTGCCAAAGCATATATCGAAAATCTATCAAACTAGGAGGTAATGACGTATGAATATGACATTTAGATGGTATGGTCGTGGCAATGATACAGTGAAATTAGAAGATGTGAAGCAAATACCAAATGTAAAAGGTATTGTTTGGGCACTCCATCACCTACCAGCAGGAGAGGTATGGACTAAAGAGGCTATTCAAGATGAAGTTGACTATATTCAATCGTTCGGATTCCATACAGATGTCGTGGAAAGTGTCAATGTCCATGAAGATATTAAATTAGGATTGTCCACACGTGATCAATATATCGAAAACTATAAACAATCGATTCGCAACCTTGGTGAAGTGGGTGTCAAAGTTATTTGCTATAACTTCATGCCCGTATTTGATTGGACACGTACAGACTTATTTCATCCACTAGAAGATGGCTCAACGGCTCTCTATTTTGATAAGGAAAAGGTCATGAACTTAGATCCACAAGAACTAGTGAATGAAGTAAGTGCTTCTTCAGATTTAACCCTTCCAGGATGGGAACCAGAACGATTAGCTCGACTCTCAGATTTATTTGAACAGTACAAAGAAGTAGATGAAGCCAAACTTTGGGACAACTTAGCTTACTTTTTACAAGCCATTTTACCAGTTGCGGAAGAGGTAGGTATTCAAATGGCAATTCATCCAGATGATCCACCATATACCATCTTTGGCTTACCTCGCATTATTACAGGAGCAGAAAGCTATGAAAAATTAATTAAAATCTCTGATTCAAATGCAAATGGCTTTACGTTCTGCTCAGGTTCAATGGGAGCAGACCCACAAAATGATATGGTAGCCATCGCTGAAAAATATGCATATCGTGCTCCGTTTGCTCATATCCGCAATGTCAAGATTATGGAAAATGGTAGTTTCTTTGAAACATCACATTTTACATCGGATGGTTCAATCGATATTAAAAATATTGTACGTACATTAAATGACCAAAACTATGAGGGTTATGTACGTCCAGATCATGGTCGTCATATTTGGGGAGAACAATGTCGTCCAGGCTACGGCTTATATGATCGAGCACTTGGCATTATGTATTTAAATGGACTTTGGGATGCTTATGAAAATCTGAAGAAATAGGTGACATGTATGAAAGCACTACAAGTAATCAAACCTTTTGAAATGGCTTTAATTGACGTAGCAGAACCAGTAATAACAAAGTCAACAGATGTCCTTGTTCAAACAGAATATGTTGGTATTTGTGGCTCAGACATGCATATTTATCATGGCTCGAATCCATTAGCGACATTGCCTCGTGTACCTGGGCATGAAGTTGCTGGCCGAGTGTTAGAGGTTGGTCAAGACGTACAAGGTTTAAAAGCTGGTGACAAGGTTGTTGTCGAACCAATTCGTTATTGTGGTGAGTGCTATGCTTGCCGTAAAGGACAACCAAATGTCTGCGAACAACTTTCTGTTTTTGGTGTTCATGAAGATGGAGGCATGCGTGAGCGTTTTGTTGTTGCTGAAAAGCAATTGCATAAAGTAGCAGACAACACCTCTTTAGAAGAGGCAGTCTTAATTGAACCTTATACAATTGGCGCGCAGGCAGTATATCGTGGTGAATTACAGGCTGGTGAGACACTATTGATTCAAGGGGCCGGACCGATTGGCATTTGTATTTTAAAGATGGCTAAATTAATAGATGCACGCGTGATGATTTCTGATCTAGATCCAGCAAAGCTCTCTTTTGCAAAAGAACTTGGTGCAGATGTAGTTGTCAATGTAAATGAGCAAGATTTATTAGAAGCTGTTAATCATTGGACAGATGGAGTAGGTGTCAATGTATCTATTGATGCAGTTTGTATTCCACTAACATTTAAGCAATCTATCGATGCTGTTTCAGTTGCTGGGAGAGTAGTTGTCCTTAGCTTTGGTGAGGAAGCCATTGAGCTTGCCCCACTACCGATTACGAAAAAGGAATTATCGATAAAAGGCTCACGTTTACAAACATTTCAATTTGAAAATGTAGTGAAGCTTGTTGATGCTGGAAAGTTACAGCATCAAGGTTTAATTACACATACTTTCTCACTACATGAAGCAAAAGAAGCATTTGAATATATAGAAAAAAACCAAAATGAAGTACGTAAAGTTATTTTAAAAGTAGGTGAGTAAGGTGCATGAAGCATTGCAAAATAAAGTGGCTGTTGTAACGGGTGGTAGTGGTGTTCTTTGCTCAGAGATGGCAATGGAATTGGCTAGGCAAGGTATGCGAGTTGCTATTTTAAATCGTACGGCGCAAAAAGGAGAAGCAGTCGTCCGATCGATTACAGAAAATGGCGGAGAAGCAATTAATTTTTCTGTGGATGTTTTAAACAAAGAGTCGTTAATAGCAGCGAGACAAGCAATTTTACAGCAATATGGTCAAATTGATGTACTGATTAATGGAGCGGGCGGCAATCATCCAGATGCCATTACGGCTGATGAAGTATATAAAGAACAATCGGCTACACCAAATTTCTTTGAATTAACACCAAACGGTTTTGAAAGCGTCTTCTCGAATAATTTTACAGGAACATTTTTGGCTGCCCAAGTTTTTGGTGAAGCATTACTGAGAACGAAGGGGACAATTATTAATATTTCATCCATGAGCTCCTATGCCCCTATGACAAAAGTGCCTGCATATAGCGCGGCAAAGGCAGCGATTAATAACTTTACGCAATGGATGGCGGTGCATTTTGCAGAAGCAGGTTTACGTGTTAATGCCATTGCACCTGGATTTTTTATTACCGAACAAAACCGTAATTTATTGCTAACAGAGGATGGTTCATTAACTGCACGTTCAGAAAAAATCATTACAGCTACACCACAAAAGCGTTTTGGAAAACCACAAGATTTATTAGGAACTTTATTATTTTTAGCTGATGATACATACTCAGCATTTGTCACTGGCGTAACAATTCCTGTTGATGGTGGATTTATGGCTTATTCAGGCGTTTAACAAAGGGGATTTATTTCAAATTTAGGGGTGAATGATATGAAACAACAAGGTATTTTTGGAGATGGCAAAACGGTTGTTATTGTCATGCTATTTTTAGCAGGTGTCATTAACTATTTAGATCGTTCAGCCTTATCAATTGCAGCACCATTTATTCAAGAAGATATTCATCTAACGTCAACCCAATTAGGGATTATCTTTAGTAGCTTCTCTGTTGGGTATGCCATTTTTAACTTCTTAGGTGGAATGGCTTCCGATAAATTTGGTGCCAAGTTAACGCTATTTGTAGCAATGATTGTATGGTCTTTATTTAGTGGAGCAATGGTTTTAGTCGTTGGGTTCGCATCGTTGATTATTGTTCGTATTGTATTTGGTATGGCGGAAGGGCCATTGTCATCAACCATAAATAAAATGGTGAATAACTGGTTTCCTGCTGATAAACGTGCCTCTGTAGTAGGGCTAGCCAATAGTGGTACGCCACTTGGTGGTGCAATCGCAGGTCCAATCGTTGGTTATATTGCATTAGCATATGGATGGAAATATTCATTTATTGCGATCATGATCCTTGGATTTATTTGGGCAATCGTATGGTTTAAAGTGGTGAAAGAAAAGCCAAACAAAGAAGACAGTGTAGAATCAATGGCAAACTTAGAGATTGCAGCAGAAGATATCAATCATAGTCGTGGTCTATCTTATTATTTAAAACAACCAACAGTATTATTTACTGCTTTTTCGTTCTTTGCCTATAACTATATCCTATTCTTTTTCTTAACTTGGTTCCCAAGCTATCTAGTAGAAGCTCGTGGAATGGCTGTAAAAGATATGAGTATTGTAACGGTTATTCCGTGGATTTTAGGATTCCTAGGTTTAGCATTGAGCGGAATTGTCTCAGATTTCATTTACAAACGCTTTATGCGTAAGGGAGTTTTATTCTCTCGTAAAGTCGTTCTAGTGACATGTTTATTCTTAGCAGCTGTATCGATTGGCTGTGCAGGTATTGTAACAACAACGGTTAGTGCTGTTGCGCTTGTTGCTACCTCTGTTTTCTTCTTATATTTAACAGGGGCTATTTACTGGGCAATCATTAATGATGTGGTGGAATCTAAGTATGTTGGATCTGTTGGCGGCTTTATGCACTTCCTTGCAAACACAGCTGGTATTATTGGGCCAACTTTAACAGGTTTCCTAGTAGACAGAACAGGAACATTCTCCGCAGCTTTCCTACTTGCAGGCGGCTTAGCGGTTATCGCTTCATTAGCAGTTATTAAATTTGTTACACCAATAGTTCATAAAGAAATAGCTTAGAAATAGAAAGGATGGATTCAAATGAACAATCAATCAGTTATTAAAATTCATCCGATGGACAATGTTGCCATAGCCTTGAGTGATCTTCCTCAAGGCTTTTTACTTCCATTGGATGGAAAGGAAATAACGTTACAGCAACAAGTACTACGTGGGCATAAGATTGCCATCAAGACTCTTTCTAAAGATGCACACATCACGAAATATGGTTTTTCAATTGGTCATGCGACAGAAGAAATCCTAGCAGGTGGCTGGGTTCACTCCCATAACATGAAAACCAATTTATCGGGTGAATTAAGCTATGAATTTAATCCAAAAACACATCCCGTAGCCGAGTCTCGTCATGCACAGCGCATGTTCAAAGGGTATCGTAGAAAAGATGGTCAGGTTGGTGTCCGAAATGAAATTTGGATTATTAATACTGTTGGATGTATTAACAAAGTAGCTGAAAACTTGGCGAAGTTAGGCAACCAATTATTGAAGGCTGACAATTTTGATGGTGTACAGCATTTCGCTCATCCATATGGTTGCTCACAACTTGGTGATGATTTAATGTATACACAAAAAATCTTAGCTAATTTAATTCATCACCCTAATGCAGGGGCAGTCATTGTATTAGGGCTAGGATGTGAGAACAATTATATTGAGCTCTTTAAGAAAACAATTGGTCATTATGATGAACAACGCGTTTCCTTTTTAAATGTTCAAGAATCAGCAGATGAAATGGAAGAGGGTCAACAACTGCTTGAAAAAGCCTTTGACTATGTGACGACATTTGACAGACAAACATTACCTATTTCAGAACTGAAAATTGGTTTGAAATGTGGTGGTAGTGATGGTTTCTCTGGCATTACCGCTAATCCGATGATTGGTGTATTTTCTGACCAGTTGATCTCAGCTGGAGGTGCAACGGTGTTAACGGAAGTTCCAGAGATGTTTGGTGCTGAACAGATTTTAATGGAACGTGCAAAAGATGCCTCTGTTTTTGAGGATATTGTGCATTTAGTAAATGACTTTAAACAGTATTTTATGAAATATAATCAACCTGTCTATGAAAATCCCTCTCCAGGAAATAAAGCGGGTGGAATAACAACATTGGAAGAAAAATCACTTGGCTGTATACAAAAAGGGGGCTTTCAAGAGGTAAAAGAAGTGCTTGATTATGGCGAACGTATGACAACAAAGGGGCTACATTTACTAAACGGTCCAGGAAATGATCTTGTTTCAACAACAGCACTGGCCTCAACAGGCTGCCAAATCGTCCTTTTCTCAACTGGTAGGGGAACACCCTTTGGAGGACCTACACCAACAGTCAAAATTTCAACAAACACACCACTTTATGAACGAAAAAAAAATTGGATTGACTTTAACGCAGGGCAGTTAGTGGATGGGAAGCCGATGGATATATTAGTCGATGAATTTATGGATTATATAGTAGCGCTAGCTTCAGGTGAAGTGCAAACGAATAATGAGAAATATGGATTCAAAGAAATCGCCATTTTTAAAGATGGCGTGACGATGTAGGAGAGAAATGACATGAAACATCCTATTAAAATTATGCAAATAGGTGATGGGAATTTTATCAGAGGCTTTTTTGACCTAGCAGTTGAAAAACTACAAGTCCCTTGCAGTATTGTTTCTGTCGCAGCAACAGCAAGAGGAAAAACAGTTAAACTGCTAGAAGAACAACAGCTGCAATTCACTGTGATGGAACGTGGGCTAAAAAACGGTGAGGTCGTAGAAGAAGAAACCACTGTTAAGATTATTCAAGATACTATTCATCCATATGAGAACTGGCCTACATTTTTACAATATGCACAGTCTGAGACATTAGAAATGATTGTGTCTAATACAACAGAGGCAGGGATTTATTATGAAAATATTCCTTATCCAACGGCTTGTCCAACAAGCTATGCAGCAAAGTTAACCGTCTTTCTAGAACAATATTACAAACATTTTCAAGGTGAAAAACAAGTGGCAATTGTGCCTTTGGAATTAATAGAACAGAATGGCTCTACATTAAAAACAATTTGTCTACAGCATGCTAAAGACTGGAAGTTGCCTACAGCATTTAATGATTGGCTTGCGACGTTAACTTTTTGTAATACACTTGTAGACCGTATTGTAACAGGTTATCCACAGGATTATCAGGGGGAGGATGCCCTTTACACAGTTTGTGAACCGTATTTCTTATTTGTAATTGATCAAAAAGAGCCATTTAAACATTGGCCAACAAGTCATGATTTCCCTTTTGTCTTTGATGATTTAGACATGTATCGAAAACGCAAAGTAGCCATTTTAAATGGTAGTCATATTTTGCTTTCAGCATTCGGCAAGATTTTTAACTATAAAACTGTAAGAGAGGCATTTTCTCATGCTGGTGTTCGAGCCTTTATTGAAAAAATAACAAACGATTTTACCCAACGCTTCCAAGTGGATGAGTACTATCAGCAAGATGTCTTTGAACGTTTTTTAAACCCATTTATTGAGCATCAGCTATATGATATTCAATTAAATGAGTTATCCAAGTGGCAAACACGTATTGCCCCTTACGCTGAAACAGAAATATACTATCAAGCTTTAGCAATAGGGATATATGCAATGAATCCAACACGCTTTTCCGTGCGTGAATCTGATCAAATTATTGAAAAACTGACTGAAATCCATAACTATTTTGAACAAGGTCAGTCAGAGCCAATGCAACAATTTATCGAACAATATTTCCAGTGTGATGCAGCAGAGGTTATTCAGCAATTATCTACAATTACTAGTTTATTGGAGGCAATAGCATGCGACAATTAATCATTAATGAACCGTTTCAAATGGTGGAACGTGAAGTAGACAAGCCTAGTATTGAAGGAAGTCATGATGTTTTATTAAAAATCACGCATATTGGTGTATGTGGAACAGACACACATGCTTTTGCAGGTGAACAACCATTCTTTAGTTATCCACGAGTGTTAGGCCACGAACTAGCTGCTATTGTGGAAGAAGTCGGTGAAGCAGTTAAGGACATCCAAGTAGGAGATCGTGCAACAGTTATTCCATACATCCATTGTGGAGAGTGTGCTGCATGTCGTCGAGGTCAAACAAACTGCTGTAAATCTTTGGAAGTATTAGGTGTACATATGGATGGTGGTATGGGCGAATATATCGTAGTTGATGACAGTATTGTAATTACTGATAATGCTGTGTCAGGTGACCAATTAGCTACTGTGGAACCATTAGCTATTGGTGCCCATGCAGTACGTCGTTCGGAACTAACAGAAAATGATACGGTACTTGTTATCGGTGCAGGGCCAATTGGATTAGGAGCAGCACGTTTTGCTAAGTTACGCGGTGCAAAAACAATATTAATGGATTTGAACGAAGAACGTTTAAAAGAAGGACAGGCATGGTCGGAAGCGGATGGTGTGATTGTTGGTAGCCATGACATAATGGCGCAGTTACAAGAAAAATGTAATGGTGAACTTCCTACGGTTGTCTTTGATGCAACAGGCAATCAACAATCAATGGAATCCTCATTTCAATACGTAGAAAATAGTGGGACATTAGTGTTTATTGGTTTAATGAAGAAAACTATTACATTTAATGATCCTGAATTTCATTCAAAGGAATTAACATTGAAAAGCAGCCGTAATGCTACGTTAGAAGATTTTGAGACGGTTATGAACTACATGCAGTCAGGAGCTATAAAGAAAGGCTATGTCACGAAGCATATTGCATTCGATGAAGCGATTTCTTACTTTGAGGCGAAACAATACAACACAAATAAAACACAAATCTATTTTAAATAATGAGGAGGATTTTCAATGAATATTTCTGTACCAGCATTAAAAAAAATAGTAGTTCAAAAATTCACAACTGAAGGTGTTGAAGCTGAAACAGCAGCGCAAGTAGCAGATGTTTTGATTTATGCCGATTTACGAGGTGTCAGTTCTCACGGTGTTATGCGCGTGGAGCATTATATCACACGTTTACAGGCAGGTGGCATAACGAAAAATCCTCATTTTTCAGTAGAAAAAAGAGGCACAAATCACCTTCTTTTTAAAGGAGATAATGGCTTTGGGCATGTTATTTGTAAGGAAGCGATGGATGAAACCATTAAAGTGGCTAAGGAACATGGCTCATGTACAACGATTATTCAAGAGAGTAGCCATTGTGGGGCACTCGGCTATTTTCTTGAACAAGCCACGAGTGAAAATTTAATTGCTATTATGTGCTCTCAAACGGACTCCGCAGTTGTTCCTTTTGGCGGAAAAGAGCCTTACTTTGGTACGAATCCAATTGCTTACGGTTTTCCAACCAACGATAAACCGATTATTTTGGACATGGCAACAAGCAATGTAGCGCTAGGGAAAATTCTATATGCACGTGAAAAAGGGGAGACAATTCCAAATACATGGGGAGTTGATGCACAAGGAGCACCAACTACAGACCCACACCAAGTAAAATCTTTAACACCGTTTGCAGGGCCAAAAGGATATGGTATGGCACTTGTAGTAGATGTTCTTTCTGGAATTTTAGCAAGTGCAGCTTTTGGTCCACACATTTCAAAAATGTATGGTGATTACGAACAGAAACGTAATCTAGGACAATATTTATATGTATTAGATCCAAATATTTTTGGAGATGTAGATCAATTCAAAGCAAATATCTCACAAATGATGAACGAATTACATGATGCGCCAACCGCACCAAATTTTGATCAGGTACTAGTGCCTGGTGAAATTGAACAGAAACGTAGTGTGGAAACAATGGATAAGGGAATTGACTTACCTGAACAAGTCTATAACTATTTGACTAGTTAATTTAACCAGTAAAGTATGCTATGCTACATAATACCAAGGAGAGTTTTCATATTATAGGTAGGAGATTGATTTTAGTGAAAAAAACAACAATTGCCGATGTTGCACAATATGCAAATGTTTCGAATAGTACAGTATCGCAATATTTGAATAAGCGATATGAATATATGAGTGCAGAGACTCGTAAGAAAATTGAAGAAGCTATTGAAGCATTGCAATATCGTCCGAATTTAATGGCTCGTAGCTTAAAACAGAAATCTACCTTTACAATTGGTATTATTGTGGCAAATATTATCCATGACTTTTCAACAAAAATAATAAATGCATTGGAAGCAGAGTTCGATAAAGAAGGCTTTCATATGATTGTGTGTAACTCAGCGGATAACCCTAAAAAAGAGAAAAAGCATATCGAAACTTTACTAGAAAAACAGGTGGATGGCTTAATCGTTTTTCCAACAGGAGAAAACAAAAATCTCTACATAAGACTTCATCAACAAGCAATGCCAATCGTTTTTATTGACCGTTTTATTGAGGGAGTAGATATTCCTGCAGTGTTGCTTGACAATTTTTCTGCCATGGATACGGCAGTAGGGACATTTCGAAAACAACCAATAGCCTTTATCACTACTTCTTTAGCCTTACCGATTACTCCTCGTGTCGAACGTTTAGAAGGATTTCGTCAAGCGCTCAGAAATAGGGATCTGTTGATTGATGAGCGCTATATAAAAAATGGTGAGCCAGCTGAGATGACAGAGATTTTTAATCAATTATTTACATTGGAGCAACCACCCAGGGGAATCATTGCGGCAAATGATCGTATTTTTCAAGAATTAATGCTTTATATTAAAAAAAGAAACATACATGTGCCTAATGATGTACAAGTAATCGCTGTGGATGATGTACCATATGCCAACTTTTTAACACCTTCCATTACAACATTGCAACAACCCATTTTACCAATGGCACAGAAAGCGGCATCATTGCTCTTAGCAAAAATAAAAAAAGAACATCTAGCTGATGATGACCAAAGACTATATCGCTTCAAACCGATATTAATCGATCGAGATTCAACTAACTAAAAAGGCAACCCAAAGCTATGAACTTAGCTAAGGGTTGCTATTTTTAGTTGCACCGATATTCTTCAATAGATATGATTATCTAAAGGAATACTTTTATGTCAAAAAAGACCAATCATTCATTTAGGTGATAGAAAGGGGACTTATGAGCATTGCTAAGAAGTATTGGCTCATTCTATTTGGCTTTGGTTTCTCGTATTTAGGAAATTGGGTGAATCTAGTCGCCCTCAATTTATTAGTTTGGCATTTAACAGAATCGCCTACTGCTATGGCGAGTATATTTATTGTAGGACCGATTGCTCGAATTTTAACAAGCTTTTTTGCAGGCTCCATCATTGATCGATCGAATAAACAAAAATTAATGATTTATAGTGATATTATTCGTGGCATATTGATTTTATTGTTACCTTTTACGTCCTCTCTTTGGCTCATCTATTGCGTTTTATTTTTATCTAATATAGCAAGTAGCTTTTTTGGGCCAAGTAGTACCTATTATATTTCGAAATATATACCAGATGAAGATAAACAATCCTTTAATGCCATATTAGGAATGTTTAGCTCAGGCTCATTTTTAATTGGGCCCGCATTGGCTGGGTTTATCATTGCCATTTCCGATGTATCTGTAGCGTTTTGGTTTAATGCATTGACGTTCTTTATCTGCGCGCTCTCCATTTTTAAGCTTCCCACAGTAGAAGATCATCAGAATATGCACCGAAAACCCATTACTTGGAGGATGCTAAAAGAGGATTATGGTATTGTCTACGCTTATATTAAAAAAGAGTATGTCTTTGCCAAAGTATTTCTTTATTTTCAAGTTGCCTTGATGATTGCATTTGCATTAGACTCACAGGAAGCTACATTTATTAAACAAAACCTTCAAGCTTCGGATAGTCTATATGGTGTCATCGTTAGTATCGCTGGAATTGGAGCTATTATTGGTGGAGTAATGGCTGCTCGCTATGCTAAAAGATTTTCAACAAGACAATATATTGTCTATGGTCTGCTTTTGACCACACTTTGCTATACATTGTTTTACTCTTCACCGAATGTGACAATGGCGATTATTAGCTTTATAGCATTAGGAGTATGTATGTCATTTTGTAATGCGGGCTACAGCACCTTTTATCAAATAAGTGTACCGACATCAATTATGGGCCGTTTTGGTAGTGTTTCAACGATGGTCATTAATGTGCTACAGATTGTCTTTACGTTAGCCTTAGGGTTGCTAGCGGAATGGCTCTCCCTACAAATGGTCTGCATTGTCTTTGGAATTGTAGCTATTTTCCTCTCCATAGTTTTATATGTATTGATGCATTCAAAATCTGCCTATGAAGGTTTGAAGGAAGAGATTGTTTAAAAATCCTGTCAGGTGGAAACTTAATTGCTTTTAATGAAGGTAGAATTATTGGATAGATAGCGTTTAAAGGATGTTATTTTAGTAAAAGTTAGCACTCATATAATGATAAAATCATTCCAAAATAACCTTATGTCATAATTTGAGGAGGTTAACATGGCTAATTCAAGACATCGAAAATCAGATGATCGCTCCAATAATGTTGAACGCATTCGTGATATTGTTAAAAATACTGAGGAGAAAGTGCAGGAAGCAGAAATTAGTATGGAATTTGCAGATCCTCTAGAAAGTAACAGGCTAAAGGAAAAAAATAAGCGACGTAAACAGTCAATTGAAGCTTTAAAAGATGAAATGAAAGATGAAATGACAGCACGAAAAAAAGGTGAAGTTTAAAATTAGTTTCTAGAAGAATCAAATGTGATTCATGATATTGCCTTCGCTCACCATTTCCCAATAGCCAAAAACAGATGGATTAGATGTTCCATAACGGACCTCTATTGCCATCTGTTTTTTTTGCACATTAACTGGATCTTTTTACATAAACACTAAATTAAAAAAGTACGTATATGAATTTCTTAAAAAAATGAACCTTTTCAAGTAGTCATTTGTTTATAACGTAGAACCATCAGAAAGGAGTGCCTTGGATTGACAGAACGTGAATTATTCGATTCATACAACAAAGATGTTTACCGTACCTGTTATTACATGCTACGGAATGCCCAAGATGCGGAAGATCTCTGCCATGATGTATTTGTCACCGTCTTTCGTCAGGATTGGAGAAGTGTAGAGCATACACGTGCTTGGATTTTACGGATTGCGATGAATCAATGTTTAAATTTGCTTAAAAGAAAGCAGGCTCAGTTAAAAAAAGTGAGTCAGGTACAGTTGCTACAGGAGCAAACTACGGCATCAGTTAAATCTGTAGACACCATTGTACTGGAGAAGGCAGCTGAGGAGGAGTGGGAGGCACTACTCAGACAGCTACCAGAAAAGTTAATGGCTGTTGTCACCCTCCGCTACATTGGTGAGCTATCATTAGTGGAAATTGCGGAAACGCTAAAGATTCCAGTGGGAACGGTGAAATCGAGACTCCATAAGGCATTGAAAATCATGCGCAAAAAACTAGAACAAAAACAAAATTTATGGTTGAAGGGAGAGAATCAATTTGGAACGCATTGAAAAGAAATTGAAAAAAGAGATGAACGCAGACCATAACATGAAGTATCCTGACTTTGAACAAATGTGGAATGGTATCCAGCAGGATGAACTAAAAATGGTAAATGAACCGATCGAACTTCTACCTCGAAAAAGAAAGAGATTTGTTTTAGTTGCAGGATTAGCTGTCGCTCTAATGGCTACACCTGTCTATGCAGCACTGAACTATGATTGGTCAACTATTCTATCTTATAGAGCTGGTATTCAGTCTGCATTAGACCAGGGCTTAGGGCAGACGATTGAACAATCTGTTACGAAGGATGGGTTTACGTTGACCGTACATACGGCGTTTATCGATGATAACAGAACCTTTCTTTTGTATAGTTTGAAACCTGATGCCTCTTGGGATGGAGAGGATATAGGCTTTGAACATACCGGGCTTAAAGATTCAAAGGGTAACTTTATTGAAGGGAATTATACACATTCTTGGAATGAGGAGCTTGGTACCTTTCAGGGTTATTTTGAAACGGATTGGGTTGCTGAAGGACAGATGACAGATGTGGAGCTTATGATGGAGAATATTCAATTCATCAGCGATAAAAAATATTCTATCGACTATAATCCAAATGACTTAACTACGCAAGTGTTCCCTATTCAAAAGGACGGAGTTGACACAGTGTCTATTCAATCTTTTGCACAAGATAAGGGTAAAATATTGCTTAAAACGGCAGTTACACTTACAGATTTAAAAGTCCGAAATACAGGGATATTCATTGAGGCGATTAATAATACGAATCATTCAATTGAAACAGGGAAAAAATCTTTCATGGGAAGACAGGGAGCAAAAGGAGAATATTTTAGTCAGCAACTATTCGAGTCTGAAGCCTTACAAGAAGAGGGAACTAAATTCCAAATTTCTTATAACCGCATACTAGAAACAAAAGAAAGCACTTGGAATATGCAACTAAATCTCTCTAAAACACAACTGGAAAATACATCATTTAAGCAAGTATTAGATATTCCAATTGACAATGTGCCTGGTGGCACTAAAATTCATGAAATGACGGTTACACCGACCCAAGTTCGATTAGTTCTTACTCAAGAAAAATACGAAACTTTCCCTTATATGGATTATCAACTGGATATAGGTGGAACATTATTGACTGGATATATTTCGGGTAAAGTTGGAAATCCTAATGAAACAGAGCTGCGCTTTGAAATAGTTGGACTAAATGCAGCTTCTTTGGAAAATCAACCTTTAACTTTCGTTGCTAAGAACCGTGTTGAAGGTTTATACGGAGACGATAATTCAATCCAATTAACGAACATATCAGCAAAGCATCAAAGTGTAACATCTAATATAGCAGGGTATCCAATTTCATGGACGTATTATATGAAGGACAATAACCTTTATGTGGAATCATTAAGCCCTGATCCAGGGTTTGCTGGAGTCAATCAAACCTATTATTTAGAGGGTAAAGAAGAAATCTATGGGACGCCTGAATTTATGGGCATTCTTGAAAATAATAAAAGAATGGATGTTTATGAGAATTTTGACAAGGAGGAGCTAGAAATTCTCATTTATAAATATTTAACTAACAAGCCAAATGATGAGCTACGTATACCCCTTACATTTGGAAAATAACTAAATTAGTAATCCCATCTATTTGACTCTCACTAGTCAAATAGATGGGAATTTTTGTTCTAAAGATTAAAAAGCTTTACATAAAAAGAAATGTATCATATAGTTTAGTTAACTTAAATAAATTAATTATTACAGGAGAAGATACATGACCTCTAACGAAAGAACACAAAAATCTTTTGCTTATAAGCTTGGATTAGGCATTATTATCTTTTCACTTTCTTTATGGTTAATCCCAATTATTACACCTTTCACACCGATACCTACAAAAGTAAAGGCAGGGATTATACCAGGAAGTATTATTATGGCTGAAATCTTATTTTGGCTTGGTGCTTTACTTGTTGGAAAAGAAGTAGCCAACAAATTTAAAAGCTATCTAAATCCTAAAAAATGGCGAGAAAAAGGTGACACTCAAAAAAATGAAGAATAACCAGGTAGCAGAGCAAATAAATCAAACCATTGAAGATATTTGGATCATGCTTGAGAAAATGGAAAGGGCTTATACTAATTTCTCCTTAAATAATCAGCAATATGTTCTTTTAACATTAGTAATGCGTCATCCATCCTGCTCGCCTTCAGAACTAGCAGATAAAATGGCTATTACAAAAAGTGCAGTGAGTCAGCAATTAACCAAGCTTGAACAGGATGGCTATATAATGAAAAGGCAGCATGAGGAGGATAAGCGTGCCTTTTCTGTCGAATTAGGTGAGAAGGGTCTATTATATAAACAGGAAGTCGAAGCCTTTAATCAACAGATTACAGAAAAGTACCATGCTCACTTAACAACTGAAGAGTTAGCTGAAATGTTAGCTACTCTAGAAAAAATGAAAAAAATACTGTGTGAATTTTAGAAAAAATTTGACATTCTATTGGGTGTGTCTTATAGTAACCCTTAATAAAAAAGGGGGAATAAACATGGTCATTACTCTTGTCCAATCATTCACAATAAAACATCATCATCATCACTAGTCTTGCTATCCTTATTAACTTATTAATATTGAATAGGAAGACTATTTCTCATGTAATCGTATAAATAAAGCTGATTTGAAGCTTTATCGTTATACGGTTTTTTTATTGCTCAAAAAATGAGGAGGAGCTTATGATGAAAAAAATGGACTATCAGAATGTTCGAGGAACACAAGATTATTTACCAGAGCAAGAGGCTACTCGTCGTGTGATACGACGTACGTTAGAAGATACATTTATAGCCTATGGCTGCAAGCCGTTAGAAACACCTATTCTTAACTATACAGAGTTGATGGCTTCTAAATATGCTGGTGGTGCTGAGATTTTAGAGGAGATGTATACATTAACAGATCGAGGTGAGCGAGATTTAGCGTTACGCTATGATTTAACAATTCCATTTGCAAAAGTTGTAGCGATGAATCCAGCGATTGCTATGCCATTTAAACGATATGAGATTGGCAAAGTGTTTCGAGATGGCCCCATCAAGGCTGGTCGTTTTCGCGAATTTACACAATGTGATGTAGATATTGTTGGGGTAGAATCACAGGCTGCTGAGGCGGAGCTAATGATGATGGCGATAGATGCCTTTGATCAGCTTAAACTTAAAATTAATCTCCAATATAATAATCGCAAGCTTTTAGTTGGTTTACTGCAATTATTTGAGGTTGAACAGGAACAAATGAATCGAGTTATTTTAACATTAGATAAGATTGAAAAAATAGACGAGAAAACAATGCTCGCAGAATTGAAGGCATTGGGGTTATCAGATAATAGTATTCATAAAATAAAGCACTTTTTAGATGAACGTCCTCAAATAAGTATGGCGTATTTTGAAGGATTCGCGACCGAGAATGTCTTTTTACAACAAGGTTTACAGGAATTAATGGAATTAACTTCTTATTTAGAGGCACTTGAAATAAGTGACCAATGTATTTTCAATCCATTTTTAGCGAGGGGACTTGAAATTTACACAGGAACAATTTATGAAATTTTTTTAGCAGATGGAACAATCCGCTCAAGTATTGGTAGTGGGGGACGCTATGACAATGCTATTGGTGGCCTTTTAGAGACAAATCAAACCTATGCTACTGTTGGTATTTCATTTGGTTTAGATGTCATCTATACAGCACTAGAGCTTTCGGGAAAAATAGAGCAAAACGCTCATAGCGTGGATATTTATATTATTCCTCTGGGAACAGAAAAAGAGGCACTAAAGCTAGCAACTGCATTACGGCGAGAAAAATATAAGATAGAAGTTGAGCTAAGTGGGAAAAAAGTGAAAAAGGCGATGGAAAAAGCCAATCGTGAAAACACACCGAAGGTTATTGTATTAGGAGATAACGAGGTCAATCAAAATATGTATAAAATAAAAGATATGAAAAGCGGTGAGGAAGAAATCGTTGCATTTATCTTTTAAACATCATGGCATGGAAAAAACGGCTGATCCCACTCTATTATAGGATTTGAGCCGTTTTTTGGTTTATTTTTTCGATTTAAAAACCAGTTTCCATATCAAGATGTTGATGAAGAAAAGCACAATGAAATATATAGTAGAGCCGTATGTTATCTGACTAGCTATTATATAGTGCAGCCCTACAAGTAAACCTAAAGGGAGCAATAACAAAAGAATCTTCCAGCCTTGTGCATCATTAACTTCATCATAGGGTTTGGTAAAGGGTAATTTGTTTGTCATCATGACGAAACAAAGGATGGTATATAACCAGCTTGTTACCAAAACAGCTAGTAAATCAGGGATAATTCGAATACCATAAATATAGCTAAAGACTATACTTAGTACTAAAAATAACGGAGTATACAATTTAATTAAAAATGCCTTTAAGCTACCTTTTTGTAAATCTGTATAATCTTTAAGCGGTAGCGTTTTATAAATCCATGCAGCCTTATATTTAGCAGAGTGACCAAGCATAAGGACAGCGGATGGTATAATCATCATACTAAAATAGATATTTAAATAGCTCATACTACTAGCATAATCGACTTCTTCCCCTCTGCTAAAAGTAAACATGAAAATAAAGGGAATAATAAATGAAAAGCCTAAAGATGGGTAGACCTTTAGCTTAAACTCTCGCTCTTGCTTCATCATCAGAGCTGCGAAGCGATAGAAAGCTCGTTCCTCGTGTGTTCTACACACAATGGTTAATAAAAACGACTTTAGTCGATTGTTCTTTTCCTTTTTAGACTTACTTGTACTTAGCAGTTTTTGGAGATTGCGTTCAAAGGTTGGTATGAGTTTAATATAGATCCAAATCGAAATAATAGGTACAATCACTGCTAAGATGGTATAAATGACGGTCAATAAGGATGTGTCACCATGCAGTATGAGTTCATAAGGGGCAGCGAACCACATCGGTATTAAGAAGAGGTTCCACCAATGAAACGACACTACCATATCTAAATTGACAAATTCAAAGGATCGAATAAGAACTTGGTAGCCAATCATCAGCATTAGAGATAAAGCGATTTGTACATAATTAATCATATCCTTCAGCTTTTCACCATCGAAGAAGCGTAAAATGGCAATATATAAAATGGCTGTGATGGCAACTATAAATAAATTCATTAATAGAATCTCAAGACCTGTTAAAATAAAAAACACAATACCTTGAGTAAAAAGGCTGACTATTAGAGGGATGGCTGTTAGGGCCAATGTTAAATAGGATAAATAAATAAAAATATGCATAAATTTTGCTGCATTAATTGTTTTAGCTGAAATAGGCTTAGTTGAAAGTATGCTTTTATCTCGTACATCTAAAAGCACAGAAGAAAAGTCAGAAATCAATGAAGTCATAATCAAAAAGATGATCATTGCAAAGGCGATACTCATCTGAAATAGAAAATTTTGACCAAATCCCATAAGCGGGATGAGTATAAGCCCGAATAACATATAAATCCATAGAGACTTAATGTAGCCATACTTTTGATTGTCTTTCTTTTTGTTTTGATTAAATAGGGTAGGTACTTTCCGTTCATCCATTGTTAATTTTATATGGAGGATTTTTCTCATCATGTCATAATCAATGCCCATTTTTATAAAAAGCCATCGGAACTTATCAAGCAATCGTAGCGTTTTGAAATCTGTCATAATTGTCCCCCACGAACGACGGACACAAATTTTTCTCCGATTTCCTGATGTTCATGAAATCCTGTTAACTGGTTAAAAATTCTTTCTAATGTTCCTTCAGTATTATCTGCTTGTAATTGGGCAAATGTTCCGTCCGCTGCAATTTTTCCATCATACAGCAAAATGATGCGGCTACTGATTTTTTCAACGACATCCATAATGTGTGATGAGTAAAATATAGTCTTTCCATTGGCAGCTAGTTGCGTTAAGATTTCTTTAAAAATCATGACACTGTTTGCGTCTAGGCCATTGATTGGTTCATCTAAAAATAGCAGGTCTGGATTATGTATAAGGCTTGCAATAATTAGTAGTTTTTGACGCATGCCTTTAGAATAGGAAGAAATTCTAGAATGGTATGCTTCACCAACTCCAAACAGTTCCATTAGTGATTTGGATTTGTCAGCCGCCTCCTCTAGCTCTAATCCATATAGCTGGCCGATGAAGGTTAAATACTCATAGCCTGTTAAGTTATCATAAACATCAGCGATTTCAGGGACGTAACCAATTCGCCGTTTATAATCAATTTGGTCTTGTCCTATGCTTTTCCCAAAGAGCTTAATCTCGCCACCATAATCACCTTCTAGCCCTAGAATAAGTTTTACAGTTGTACTTTTACCCGCGCCATTGGGACCGATATAACCGATGATTTCACCTCTAGCTGCGTGAAGGTCAATCCCTTTCAAAATTTCCTTGTTTCCATAACTCTTCGTTAAATTCGTAATTGTTAAAATCTCTTCCATTTTATAGCCCCTTTCAATTATTTTGGAAAATTAACCATAATTACACTATATCATATTAAAAGAGATAATATTCCTTATGCTAAAATGAAACCAGTTCAATCAAATATAGAGAGATCTTCTTATATAAAGGGAAATTTAAAAACGAAATAGATTTATTATTTTAAGGTAAATACGCTTTATTTATAGTTGGCTTATTTCAAAAAAGTGAGGTGAATGACACATGAAAAAAATTGAAGTGGTATTGTCTGACTATGATCCAAATTGGGAAGGACAATTTTTAGATGAAAAAAGGAGTATACAAGAAGCTATTGGTCCTGCAATATTAGGGATTGAGCACATAGGTAGCACATCTATCAAAGGTTTAAAGGCTAAGCCCATTATTGATATTCTTCTAGGAGTCCAAAGGATAGAAGGAGTCTCGGAATTAATAGAGGCTTTAAGAATAATTGGGTATGAATATGTTCCTAAACCTGAGCTAATGGATAGAAGAAGATTTTTTAGAAAAGGGCTATGGGGCCAAGGAACATGTCATTTACATATATGTGAATATAACAGTAGTGAATGGATTGACAAATGTCTGTTCCGAGATTATCTTCGATTAAATGCTCAAACGGCGGATGAATATGAAACGTTAAAAGAACAGCTTGCTGTTCACTTTCAGTATGATCGCCAAACCTATACCAAGAAAAAGGAACCGTTCATTCAAAATACTATTGCTAAGGCGAAGAATAAAGACTTTCTATAAAAGCCACTCTCAACAATTTAGAGAATGGCTTTCTTCTATATTATGGGCTATTTAGAGAGTTCGACAACAGTATCATAAAAAATATTAGTTGCTACAACAATATCCTCATCTGAGCTGTATTCTAATGGATTATGACTAATGCCGTCCTTCGAGCGGACGAATAGCATTCCAATCGGGGCAATTTCAGCTATATTCATTGCATCATGCCCAGCACCACTTATGAGAGAATAAGGACGTATACCTTGCTTTTCAATACTTGTAGTAAGTTGCTGTTGTAGTAAGGCATCGGTTTTTGCAGGCTTAATGCGCTGTAATACTTTGGAAGCCAATGAGACATGTCTTCGTTCAGCAATTTGTTGAAGCTGTTGCATAATTTCCTGCTCTAATGCACTTACTTTATTTTCGTCAATATCACGAAGATCAATCGAGAACGTAACTTTACCTGGTATAACGTTTGTCCCATTTGGAGAGACCGTTAGCTTACCAACCGTTGCAACGGAATCTGTTGTATTGTTTAATAGTTGCTCAATAGCTAAAATCATTTCACTTGCTGCAGTTAGAGCATCCTGACGAATCGGCATAGGTGTTGCACCAGCATGTTCACTGACACCCGTTACGGTTACCTCTAGCCATAATGGGGCTGCAATACCTGTGACAACACCGACTGGTAGGTCTTCATTTTCTAACACTTTTCCTTGCTCGATATGCATTTCTAAATAAGCTTTTATGTCATTACGATGCACTTGTGTTAAAGGATAAGGTGATAAATGGAAATCTTTCATGGCTTCTTCGATGGAAATGCCAGCTTCATCTGTATGCTGTAATTGCTCCTCTGTTAAAAGACCAGCCATTGCACTACTGCCAAGAAGCCCAAAGCCAAATCTCGTGCCTTCCTCATCCTTAAAAGCGACGACTTGAATTTTTTTAGAGGGTATCAACTGTTGCTCATGCATAGTATGTACCACTTCAATAGCTGCTAGCACCCCTAATGCTCCATCATATTTGCCACCCTCTGGTACTGTATCGATGTGAGAACCTAGCATAATGGTTTCATTTCCTTCACCATATGTACCAATAAGGTTTCCAACTGCATCGATTGTGACATTCATACCTGCTTGCTCCATATAAGTTGTGACTAACTCAATTGCCTGCTTTTCTTCTGGTGTGAACGAGAAGCGGTTAATGCCACCTGTCTTTTCATTACGACCAATTTGACTTAAGTCTTGAAGATGCTGTACGAGCCTAACTCCGTTAATCATGACATCACTCTTTCATTTGGAATTGGAAGTGGCACTGTCCTTCACGTAAAACAAATTGATCATGTACCACCTCTAGGCTTTTATTGTACCCTTTAGCAATAGAGGGGTCGATGACTTTACAATACAAAATGCCGTATTTACCCATATCATCATCTGCCCATTGTTGACCTAATGGGCAGTGAGTAAACGTTTGTTCAACCTCATTTTCCTTATAAACTGTATCGATTTCAAACAAATCACTACGACCCATATCATAGTTAGTTAAATAATGCTCCACGGAATTTTCTAGACCGTTTGTGCGAGCACGTTGAGCAATACCTTGGCCTCGTTTATGACCAAAACGTTCTACTGCCCGCATAATCACTTGTTCACCAGCTTCACCATATTCATCTACAACTTGCTTGGCAATCTGTGCAAACATTTTAGAAAATCGAGCAAACGGTGTTAAATCGGCAAATTTCTCTTCACCTACAACGATTTGGGGTAAGTATTCAAAGAAAGTATGATTTTCCCCTTCTGCTGTTGCTTTTTTCGCCATTGCTTCAGCATCCTTTAAACCAAACGCATCTAAGCCTTTTTGTACTAATCTCCGACCATGCTCGCCATACTGCTCTGTAATGGAGAGATGTAATTCTGTAAACATTTTTGCGGTAATTATGTCCATAGATAAAGCCTTCATCATTAATTTGTCCTCTGCCATTTTATGAGCCCCCTCATTAACAAATCGTATTGATTTACTTGGATTTTATTTTTATTATAGAGGTGGCTAGTAATTTAAATCAAATGAATATTTACACAATCGAATATGAAAAAAAATCATAAAAGGAGCAGAATAGCATGGCTACATTAGCACAATATATTGCGTTCCATACACTTATCGATACAGGAAATTTTACAGAAACAGGCTTAAAGCTCAATCTCACACAGTCTTCAATCAGTCATACGATTAGTAATTTAGAGGCAGAATTAGGGCTTTCTCTAATTATTCGAAACCGCAATAATATTGTTTTAACGAGTGAGGGGAGAATTGTTTACGAACACATCTCAAAAATATTGCAGCAACAACAGCAGCTTGAAACCTCTGTAGCAAATTTAAAGAATCTCATTGGTGGGATGTTATCGGTTGGTATTCTACCAAGTGTTTCCTTGGTCTTATTACCAAAGGTTTTAGCGTATTTCGAACAGCATTATCCAGACCTAGAAATACGTTTGATGGAGGGAGATTATGATCAAATCGAAGAATGGCTTCATAATGGCGTTGTAGATATCGGTTTTTTAGTGCAGCCAAATTCTAAATATCTTGTATTCGATGCGATTTTTAATGATGAGCTTGTTTGCATTATGGCACAGGAACATCCATTGGCGAAGGAAGAAAGGCTCTCTCTAGAGCAATTGCAGGATGAACGTTGGATTATGCCTAAACGTACGATTGATCGAGATGTATCAAGGATTTTAGCTAAACATAAAATCCATCCCAATGTAGTCTATGAATTATCAGTTGATCAAGTCATTTTGACAATGGTCAATGAAAATTTAGGCATTTCTGTTGTGCCCAACTCCCTTTTACTACATGCACCAAGTAACCTGATTAGAAAAAAATTTTATCAAGCATATGTTAGACAGGTTGGAATTGCACACAAACACAGTATTCATCTTTCTCCAGGAGCTTTGAAGTTTGTAGAAATATCGAAATACTTTGCCTCCTTTTTACAAAATTAGTTATTGACAATTAAAAAAACCCGAACTATTATCTGATAAAACCAATTGGGATTGTTTAGATTAATCAGATGGAGGACTTTGGGTATATGCATACAATTGTTTATGTTGAAATATTTGTCTATTTACTCGCTATGCTAGGAGTAGGGATTTACTTCAGTAAAAAAGATTTATCACATAATGATTACTTTCTAGGGGGAAATAAACTACCGGGCTGGGCGTTAGCCTTTTCAGAGCGCGCAACGGGTGAATCCGCCTATATGTTTTTAGGGGCAATTGGCTTTATTTATGTGGCTGGGCTGTCAGGCATTTGGATTTTATCTGGCATGCTTTTAGGCGTTGTTGTGTCATGGCTATTTTTATCAAAGCGCTTTATGACAGAGCAACAAAAATATATGGTGAATAGCCTAACAGATTATATTGCTGTTAAATTTCCAAAGCACGCAGATATAATTCGTTGGTTAGCTTCTGCAGTAATGGTATTATTCTTTGTTTGCTATTTAGCAGCTCAATTCTCTGGGATGGGTAAAACGATTTATTCATTCTCAGGATTCAACATCACATGGGGAACAATTATTATTGGAGCAATAATAATTGCCTATTCATGTATGGGGGGGTTTATGTCCGTTGTTTGGACAGATACAATCCAAAGTTTTTTAATGCTGATCTCGTTTGTTATTGTTCCAATTGCTGCTTATATGGAAATTCAACATCAAGGTTTAAGCATTTCAACAGAGCTAGCTCAAATGGGCAATGGTGCAGATAGTTGGGTTGGAGGCTTAAATGGACTTGCCTTAGGGGCGATGTTATTTACAAATCTATCCTGGTTCTTTGGCTGGCTTGGGGGGCAACCTCAATTGAGCTCTCGCTTTATGGCTATTACGACTGAAAAAGAGCGAATTACTGGCCGTAATATGGCGATTATTTGGACATTAATTGTCTATGTGGGTGCCTTTTTATCTGCGATTTTCGCCTCAACTTTGTATAAGCAAGGTTCTATTGAAGATCCTGAAATGATATTGCCACATATGGTATTTGAAATTTTACCGCCTTGGGTTGCAGGAATTATTGTGGCTGGTATTTTAGCAGCTATTATGTCAACGGCTTCGTCTCAATTGTTAGTCATCACAACATCGATAAGTGAGGACATAATTCATAAAACATTACGTTGGAATATTTCTAGCAAAAAATTAGTTCACCTTTCGCGTCTAGTGGCTGTTATTAGTGGGATTGTGGGTATTATGATTTCACTCAAATCAGGTTCTGTAATTTATAGCTTAGTATCCTTTGCATGGGCAGGGATTGGCAATACATTTTCGGTTGTGATCCTTTTAATCTTTTTCTGGAAACGTGTGTCAGGCATTGGGGTTATTGCTACAATTATTGTCGGTTTTATTAGTGCGATTGTATGGTCCCTGTCACCTATGGAGGCTGTAGTGTCAGCCAAGGCAGCGACATTCTTTATTTGCTTAATTGTTGGAGTTGTGGTGTCCTTAGTATGTCCTGATAAAAAGGAAAACGGTCTGGATGATATTTTAAAATAATAATAAAACTCCTTTTTTGCTGATATATTTCTCAAAAGAGGAGTTTTCTTTTTATGCTTATGACCATATTGAAATATGATAGAAAGAAGAGCAACCACTCTAACAGGAAATTACATAATGTGTGGACCTTTTTGGTTATCAGGGTTTATGCAAAAATGAAGCAAGGGGGTTAGGAAGTGTTTAGTGATTTTAAGCTTATGGATGAACGACCAGTTTATGTACAATTGAAGGATTATGTTCAAGACATGATTGTCAAGGGGCATCTGTTGGAACATCAAAAGCTTCCATCTACCCGTGAACTTAGTAAGTTATTAGCGGTCAGTAGAAACACGGTGCTGAACGCATATGCCGAATTAGAGCTAGATGGCATCATCTATGCAGTGAAAGGAAAAGGGCATTTTATCGGAAAGGTTACTACATTGAAAACTTCTTCTATTGAAATAGATTGGAAACAAAGGCTGAATGAAACAACTTTATTAGCTGATGAAATTGATTTAATACGACAAGATATACACTGGAAAAAAGGCATGATTTCATTTACTAGTATAGCTCCAGAAGAAAAGCTTTTTGATGTTGAAAATTTCAAAAGGGCATTTCTCACAAGGATGTCCATTGAAGGAGATATTGTCTTAAACTATGGCTATGCCAAGGGCTATAAGCCCTTAATTGACCACCTTCTTAGCTATATGGAGATGAAAGGTGTGGACATTTCTAATAAAGATATTTTAATTACAAATGGTTTTACAGAAGGTCTAGATATTTTATTGTCCTCTTTAGCTAAAAAATCAGGGCGTGTACTATGTGAAAATCCTACACATCATGCAGCATTGAAGCTTTTCCGTTTGCATGGGTTAGACGTACATGGCATCGATATGCAAGATGACGGGATTGACATGGAACAGGTGGAAAAAACATTAGCAGATAAGGACTTTGATTTTGCCTATCTTATCCCGTCCTATCATAATCCAACAGGAATTGTCACTTCCTCCGAGAAAAGGAGTGCTATTTTTCAGCTTTTTTCCAAATATCAAATACCCATTATAGAAGATGGCTTTAATGAGGAATTAAGGTATTCAAGCTCGCATTTGGCACCACTAATCGCTTTTAGCGGTATAGGTAATAACATTGTCTATATTGGTAGCTTTTCTAAAATTCTTTTCCCTGGCTTACGTGTTGGCTGGATTTTAGCAGATAGGGAGTTAATTGATAGCTTGGAAAGTATGAAAAGAGCTCGAACAATTCATACATCAACACTGGATCAGGCAGTGTTATATCAATATTTACAGGATGGTTACTTTGAAAAATATTTAAAGAAAGCAAGATTTGTTTACAAGAAAAAATATGAGCTTGCCCGTCAAGCTTGTATGCAATACATTCCCTATAGCAGGATAACAGGGGATGGGGGGCTTCACCTTTTTATAGAACTAAAAGAGGACGTAGATGCACGATTGTTGCTTGAGAAATGCTATGACAAGGGCGTGGTATTTTATCCAGGTGATGTATTTTATACAAATGGAAGAGGTAGTCATACATTTCGTTTAGGCTTTTCTCGTTTAGCAGATGACGATATTGTTCGAGGTATTCAAATCATTGGTGATACATTGAAAAACGTTATGAGGAGTTGAAAAAATGAAGGTTGGCGTAATTATGGGTGGTACTTCCTCTGAAAAGCAGGTTTCCATTATGACAGGTAAGGAAATGGTCACTCAATTAGATAAGCAAAAATACGAAGTTGTGGCCATCACATTAGATAACAACAAAGAGGTAATTGACAAGGTGGGTGATATTGATGTGGCTTTGTTAGCACTTCACGGTAAGTTTGGGGAAGATGGTACGATTCAGGGGGTGCTAGAAACGTTGGGTATTCCTTATACAGGAAGCGGTCTTCTAGCAAGTAGTTTGTGCATGGATAAAAATATGGCTAAAAAAATCCTTCGATATGAAGGTGTTGCAACGCCAGATTGGGTGCATCTCATAAAAGGAGAGGAGTTGCCCTTACAGGATATAGAGCTTATGGGTTATCCACTTGTAGTTAAGCCAAATGCTGGTGGTTCTAGTGTGGGTGTTCAAATTGTCCATGACCGGAGTGCCTTATTAGCTGCAGTTACAGAGGTATTTAAGTGGGATAACGAAATCATTATTGAGCAGTACTTGATTGGCGAAGAAATTACATGCCCCATCCTTAATGAACAGCTATTGCCAATCCTGTCAATCAAACATACAGCAGTATTTTTTGACTACCAGGCAAAATATGACGATGCTTCTACAGTAGAGGAGCCTGTGGAACTACCACTTGCAATTCACGACCGAGTTGCAAAGGCTGCGATGATCAGTTACAAGGCTTTAAGATGCACTGTCTATGCAAGAGTAGATATGTTAATTAAGGATGGCGTTCCTTATGTGTTGGAGGTTAATACATTGCCTGGCATGACGCAAAATAGCCTCCTACCAAAAAGTGCCCTTGCAGCGGGGATCAGCTATTCAGCACTATTAGACAGTATTATCGAAAGCTCCTTACAGATTGATAGAAATAGGTAAATAGAAAAACAAAATCACCAATAGAATTTTTGTGAAAGGTGAAAATGAATATCCGTTCCAAGCTACTTCTAATTGGGGAACGGAAATCAACCCTTCGCTTTGCCAAAGGTTCTTTTTCTGCTAGTGAAATCTTTTTCAACAATATAAAACACCTTTTGTTGTTATCTACAAAAGGTGTTTTGACTGTTTTATGATTTTGCTAATTCAATAAAGCCTTCTCCGAAAACGTCCCTTACATCATGAATGGCAATAAATGCGTCCTTGTCTACTTCCTTGACAATTTTTTTAAGCTTTACAACTTCTTGCTTACTAATAACAATATACAGGATTTCCTTTTGTTCCTTTGTATAATAACCATGACCTGATAGTACAGTTACCCCACGATTCATATAAGCAGTTACCTGTCCAGCAATGTCTTCTGGTTTTTTGGAGATAATGGTAACTGCCTTTTTAGGGTTAACCCCTTCAATAACAAACTCCATTACCTTTGTACCAACATACAGCATAACAATTGTTAGCATTAATGCCTCCGCACCAATGATAAAATAAGATGAAAAAGCAACAATTAAATCGAAGAATAAAAGTCCATAGCTAATACTCCATCCAAGATATTTGTTAGTGATTCTCGCTAAAATTGTAGAACCTGCTGTTGTACCACCAACTCTTATAATTAAGCCAATACCGACTCCTGCAAATACGCCACCAAAAATTGTATTGACGATAATCTCATCTGAAGAAATAGACCACGTTTCTGTTAAATGTAAAAATAAAGAGTGGAATGAGACCGCTATGATTGTATAAATTGTTGTTTGTCTATTTAAAAATTTATAACCAACGATAAGTAAAGCTGCATTCATAACAAAGCTGACAATACTTGGCGACCATCCGAACAGATAATAAGCAATAATCGTTAAGCCTGTTACGCCACCTTCACCTAAATCATTAGGAATAACAAATAAGTTAACTGCTAGGGCAAAAAGCAGTGATCCAAGCATAATCATTAAAATATCGATAACGTATTTCTTCATTCACATAACACCACCAAATCAAATTTTATTTTTTCTTAAATTCCATACTATATCAGGTTTTCACCAAATGATATACTTTTTGGAATGTTCATTTGTGATATATCGACAGTAATTAGTGTGTCTTTAGAGAGAACTTTGGAAACTTGACATATTATAGCTAAAATTTATAATAGTCGTAACACTGCTAGGAGGGTTATTAAAAAATGACACATGCTATGAGACTACGTTTCCCAATGTTGAACCAGTAACTGAATAGGGCCAAACTCTGTTTTGTACACCAGAGTAAATGGGATAGTCTGTCCTTTTTTAATCATCTTCATCACCATGAGAAAAAAGACGCTTGTCTTACAATCAATCTCTTTTACTTTACATCACAGGCAAATTGTCTGTGTTTTTTTATTGAATGTGGGGAGGAAAGTGAAATGTATAGTCTATTATTCTTTTGATACGAGCTTTGATTAAAAGCTCGTATCGATACCATCGCTATCGATACGGAATGATCAATTTCGGGAGGTAGCAATATGGAAAAGGTTTGCTTTGAGTTAGAGAATGTAGTCGTTACTTATTTAGATAAAGAACTATTAAATATTGAAAAATTAGCTGTGCATCAATTTGACCGGATAGGTATCGTTGGCAAAAATGGTGTAGGTAAAAGTACGTTGATGAAGTTACTTGCTGGCAAGATACAACCGATAAGTGGGAAATTGAAAAGTCATGTTCATTTCGGATATTTTGAACAGATGAAGGCACCAACGTTAATAGAGGCCGATCCACAGTTATTAGGGAAATTAGCAGTACCTACGTATTCTGAAGGATTAAGTGGTGGAGAGCAAACAAGATTAAAGCTAGCACAATTATTTACTTCTTATGAGGAAGCTTTGCTTATTGATGAGCCGACAACACATTTGGATCAACTTGGAATTTCATTTTTATTAGATGAATTACGTTATTATTATGGGGCCCTCATACTCATCAGCCATGATCGTGCTGTACTAGATGAGCTGGTTACAACGATATGGGAGGTAGATGGTGGTAAGGTAACGATCTACTCAGGAAATTACAGCAATTATGCCATGCAAAAGCAATTAGAGCAAGATCAACAAAATCAGGCTCATGATCAATATTTGAAAGAAAAGAGCAGACTTGAAAAAGCTGTAGATGAAAAAATGAAAAAAGCTGAAAAGATTGCTCAGGCAGGCAATATGTCTAAAAGAGAGGCTAACGCTAAACCTAATCGTATGTTTATGACAAAGTCCAAAGGCACAAGTCAAAAAGCTGTACAGCGTGCAGCAAAAGCTATCGAACATCGGATAGGGAAGCTTCAAAAAGTAGAAGCGGTGCAGGAGGAAAGAAAAATTGTTTTTCGGCAATCAAAAGCATTGGCATTGCATAATAAGTATCCCATTATGGCAGATCGATTCACTTTATATGCTCAAGATAAGGTACTATTACACGAGGTCAGCTTCCAAATCCCGTTAGGTAAAAAAATTGCGCTTAAGGGTAAAAATGGTAGTGGTAAAAGTACATTACTAAAACATATAGCTAATACTGGTGAGGGAATAACTATTTCTCCAAAGGCTAAAATAGGTTATTTTCATCAGATGAGCTACCAATTTGCTGGTGAGGAAACAGTGCTACAATTTTTAAAGAATCGCTCTGAATATGATGAAAGTTTATTACGAAGCGTACTTCATTCCATGCAGTTTGCTGGCACTGATTTACAAAAGAAAATTACCACACTTAGTGGTGGTGAGGCCATACGCCTTCAGCTTTGTCGCCTATTTTTAGGAAATTATAATATTTTGCTGTTGGATGAACCAACTAATTTCTTAGATATTCAAGCACTCGAAGCCCTTGAACAATTTATAGCTGCTTATGAGGGAACAATAATCTTTGTCACACATGATAAAAATTTTATCGACAATGTAGCAGATATTCAGTTGACTGTTCATAATAAAAAAATACTTTAAGTGAAAAGGTGCGATTCCATTAGGAGAATCGCACCTTTTTTAGTGAATTTTTATTAGGAAGGAAGGTTAATGGAAAATTTCGGCGAAGGTGTAGATAGACAATATGAAAAAGGAAGATGAATGATGATAAATACGGATGTGACGACGAAACTAAAAATCAATCAACCAGCCCATAAAGTATTTGAAGCCATTATTTCCCCTACTGAAATCGGTCATTATTGGTTTTCTAGCAGTTCCGAAAGATGGGCAGAAGGTAAAAGAATCACGCTTAAATATGAGGAGTATGGTGCAGAGGGTGTGATCACTGTGCTTGAAATGGAGATGAATAAAAAAATTGTGTTTGTTTGGGGAGAAGAGCATGGTGAAGTGACAATGGTTACCATCACTTTTGAAGAATCAGAAAGTGAAACAATTATTACTGTTGTAGAATCTGGGTTAAATGCACATGACCCAGAAATTGTGACAAAAATGATGGGCCAAAAAGAGGGTTGGGTCTATACATTAACGTGCCTCAAAGGATATTTAGAAAATGGGGTTAGCAATTTACGAGCTTCTCTAATTCATTAAGGAGGAGAGTATGTCAACGATCGATATCATCGAGCAATTGGAGCTGAATTAGTTTGTGCTAAGAAGAGTTATTCGAGGTGAATCAAGCAAGGGATTCTGTATGCATACTTGTTGAAGTGATGCCTCCAGAAATAAAAACAGAAATAGCATTACGATTAAATAACCAGTCGTCTACAGTATTACAGCAATGGTTGTTAGAAGCAGCTGAATGATGGAGGGATGAATATGAAAAAGTTGTATTGGATGATTGGCAGTGTTTTGGTTTGTATAGGTTTTGTATGTAGCATTATTTTTTGGAAGTTTCAAAAAGAAATCAAGAAGAACGATCCTGAATATATCGTGCAATTTATCAAGGAACATAAAGAGGATAAAAATATTTCTGTAGCCATTCAATATAATCAACAACATTGGGTGGAGCTAAACACCAAGGAACAGCTACCGTTAGCAAGTACGGTTAAAATAATCGTAGCCATCGCCTATGCGCAACAAGCAGCTGATGGCCGTATTAATCCTAAAGAGCAAGTAAATCTAAAGGAGTTAGAGGCATTCTACATTCCTAAAACAGATGGCGGCGCACATAAAGCATGGTTGGCGCAGTTAAACCTTCAGGGTGCAGATAGTGTACCTTTAAGTGAAGTAGCAAATGGCATGATTGCCTATAGCTCCAATGCAAATACGGAATATTTAATGAATGTATTAGACTTTCAAATATTTAATGATGTGCTTACACAGTTAAATGTAGAGGATCATGAACCTTTGTATCCAATTGTAAGTGCACTTTATATTCCCATTCACTTGATGGAGGAAAAAAATTTAACGAAAAAAGCAACATTAACTGCTTTGCGAAAAATGGATATGGTTGAATATCGTGAGCGTGCATTGGCTATTCATTCGAATTGGATAGAACATCCTTTAACAATTGAGGAGAAAACAAAAGCTCAAAAAATGCTCAATATGGATTTTCAAAAGATATGGTCTGATCGTTTAATAAGGGCCACAACAAGTGATTACATCTCTATTTTAGAAAAATTGAATGGTAAAAATTTCTTTAGCGCAGAAGTACATAAATATTTAGATCCCGTGTTGGAGCAATTGATGCAGAATCCTAGAAATCAAGCATGGTTAAAACATGCTGGTCAAAAGGGAGGATCGACGGCATTTGTGTTAACACTAGCAGCCTATGCGGAAGATAAAGATGGAAATCAAACAGAAATAGCCTTTTTCGCTAACAACTTAAATACAATGGAGCAGATTAAGCTCTCAAATAGTATGAATAGTTTTCAATTGAAATTTCTTACAGATGATAAATTTCGTAAGCGTTTGAAAGAGGAATTTTCCGAGTTGTGAGTTGCCCATAGATAAGGCAACTCATACTATTAACTACGCTCATCAATCAGTTTTTCAAGAAATTCTGAGAAAGAAGAGGCATATTCATAGATCATGTCATTCATTAAGTCATAGCACATAACTGGAAATTCGCCGTGTTCATCTTTAGACGAACGATCAAAGAAGTACAATTCGTCAGAGTCTGGAATAAATAAATCCAATCTATTCGGAAATTGTTTACACCACTCCTCGTCAGCCAAGTTAAGACGATGTATATAGAGAATATCATGATCATTGATGTCTCTGTATGCTGGTGGGCCGATTGAGAGAATAGATCCACCATTCAGCTGCCCATTGCCATAATTTTTTAACCACCAGCAATAGGATGGTGGTAAATCGAATCCTAACTCTGCTCAACGTGTCCAGAAAACCATTTAATCGCAGGATTACCTGCAAGCTTTTTTGTTAATCTAGCATACACTGTATCTACCTCCAGTCTATATATAAAGATTACTCAATTAAGTCACACTACATGTGAGTACCTTCTTTCATTCAGCTGCATACTATAGCGTTATCATGCATGAGAGGATTGAGATAAATGTACCACCCTTATTACGGTAATTATCAATCGTATCATTACGGTTATCAACCTGTTTATTGGGCCTATCCAAATCAGGCAGAACGAGCGCCAAGAAGTAATGTCCAGAATGATTTTGGACCAACACCATTTGTTATCGACATTGAAGAGGCTACAAAGCGCAATAAAAATTATCGTACAGCATTGTGGACAGGGTCAAACTTACAAGTAACGGTGATGAGTCTTAATGTCGGAGAAGATATTGGTTTAGAAGTACACCCACATGTGGACCAATTCATTTGTATTGAGGAGGGGCATGGATTAACTCAAATGGGGCCAACTAGAGATTATTTAAACTATCAGAGACATGTCGCAGAAGATACGGCTATTATGGTACCAGCAGGAACATGGCATAATGTTACGAATACAGGGGATAAACCACTAAAGCTTTACACGATCTATGCGCCACCAAATCATCCATTTGGGACTGTACAAGTAACAAAGGCTGATGCTCTTGCTGGAGAAGCGGGTTATGGACAGCATGACTAGGGATCATAAAAGCGTGTTTTCATACAAAACATGCTTTTTTCTTGAATTATGATAGAATGTGTTTTAATTGCAGATAATAAAGGTCCTGAATGAAGGGTGATGAATGATGAAGTATTCAAAAGCAACAAATTATGCTTTACATACAATGGTGTTTTTAACACGCAATCCTAAAGGGAAATCAATGAGTGTAGAGTCTTTAGCAGAAATGCAAAAATTATCTCCAACCTATCTTTCCAAAATATTAACTAAGCTTGTGAAGGCAGGCTTAATTGAGTCAAACCCAGGTGTCAACGGTGGTTACCGCATTTCTAAGCGCCCCCAAGAAATTTCGTTTTTAGAGGTTATTTATGCGATTGAAGGACAAACCTCATTATTTAGTTGCTCTTCTGATCACGAAGATTCCTTCCATCATCAAGGCTGTCTCATTGAGCAAGTGATGGTGGATGCTGAAAATAATATGAAAGAAGAGCTTAGTAAGAAATTTATTATAGATATAGCTAATAAAATGGAATTAAAAGGATAGCAGCTGGAATAGGAACTAGGGTTTCGCCCCTAGCTCCTTATTATTTTAATTGCATGAGTGCGCCAAAATATTGCTGTGCTGTCGTGAAGCAAATAAATGCTAGTAGCTCACTAATCTCCGCTTCTGTTAAATAGTCCTTTAATACAGCCGTGACGTTGGGGGCGGTGTGCCCCTTAGCAGCTAAGAATGCTTCCGCAAAACCTGTGCATACTGCCGTTTTCTCATCATAGTTCTGGGGATCAGGCTTGCCTTTTGCCTGACAATACTGACAGCCATTTTTTTGAGCTAAAGTTTTTCGAACCTCTTCTTTTAATGAAGTGGATAGATGCCCGTCTTTTTCGAGTACCTCCCCCAACTGCTGCCAGTGCAGCTGAATTCCCTTGTTGTAGCCTAATAATTGTTGAAAGGGTGTTAAGCCCTTGTCATATAATTGAATAAGTGTCATCAATCATTCCTCCTTCTATTAATTAGTGTAAAATGTTCATAACGAAGTTAACATATCAATTCGAAGGGAAATATGATTGTTTTCCTTCAAAAAGAAGGGGTATTTACAAAATGGATTTCATTAACGAAATGATACTTAAAGAATTAAAAGAAGATAGTCGAATTTCTATGAGCGAGCTAGGAAGAAGGGTTCACTTATCTGCACCAGCAGTTCGTGAAAGAATAAGACAATTAGAGGAACAGAAGGTCATTAAGAGATATACGTTGGCTATTAATAAGAAAGCATTGGGTTATCCAATTGAAGCGATTGTTGAGGCGACAATCAAAAATAACCGCTATGCAGACTTTAAAGAACATCTGAAGGTTTATACAAATATAGACTTCTGTTATCGCATTTCAGGTGAGTCATGTTTTTTATTAAAGGGGCATTTTCAATCTTTTCCTGATGTAGAGCAGTTTATTGATGCATTACAGCCATATGCACATACAAAAACTAATTTTATTTTTTCAGATATATGTGAGGACGTTTAGATGAAAGGAGATATGTATGGAAATAAAATTATTTGAAGAAGAAATTGATGATTTAGTTCATTTATTAACGCAAAATAGATGGTTGTATCACACGAATTCCTACATAAAAGAAGAGGCTATTCGAGCTGCATATGCCGAAGGATACTATCAGAACAATCGTGAAACACATTGGATACTAGAAGATGGAGAAAAAGTTGGCGTTATCTTTATTCATGATATAGACGATACGATCCCTCTTTTTGATCTCCGTTTAGAGGCAAATTATCGAGGCAAAGGATATGGTGTCAAAGCACTTCATTGGCTACAAGAATATCTGTTTGCCGAAAGAAAGAAAATTCGTATTGAAGGCTACACAAGAGTTGATAATATAGGAATGCGAAAATGCTTTAGTAAAGCTGGCTTTGTGAAGGAAGGGTATTTAAGAAATGCTTGGGAAAATGAAGATGGTACTGTGACAGATAGTATTGTCTATGGTTCTATTAAAGATGATTGGGTAGTTGGGAAGTCAACACCAATAAGAATGGATGAAGTCCCATTTTAACGTGTTTGAAAGGAGTTTTTGCATGGAAAAAGATGTATTAAATGCCTTAAGAAAATCATGGTCCATTCAATCAAGTTCTAAATGGAGTGTGGACAACCCTGCAAAAGGACAATGTGGCGTCACTTCATTAGTTGTGCAGGATATTCTTGGCGGAGAAATTAGGAAGACATTTCTTGAGGAAGGCTGGCACTTTTATAATATTATTAATGGAGAAAGAAAGGATTTCTCCGAGGAACAATTTCCATATCTAATCCACTACCAAGATATTGATTCAAATAGGGTAGAGGCTTTTCAAGATACTAATGATAGTCAATATCGTTATCTAAAAACACAAGTTTATAAGCTTTTAGGGGAGGCAGAGAATTAATTATCTCTGCCTTTTTAATTTTCAAAACAAAGTTGTTGACGTTTATAAAAATATCGTGTTATTATTATCTCGAATTCAAGATAAATAAATTCAAGATAAATGAATTCGAACCTTTAGCTTCGCCAGGAGGTACAATTATGGGGTTTTTTAATAAATTATTTCGTACAAAAAAAGAGGAGGAACAAACAATGGCAGAATTAAATATCGGTATTATTATTGGATCAACTCGTGAGGGGCGTGTAAGCCCTCAAGTAGCACAGTGGGTAAAGGAAATTGCAGATCAACGTGGAGATGCCAATTATACAGTGATTGATATTGCTGATTATAAATTACCATTATTAGGTGAGCCAGGACAGGATGCTTCAGGAGCACAAGGTTGGTCAGAAATTATTGCTAAACAAGATGGTTTTGTATTCATCGTACAAGAATACAATCACTCTATTACAGGTGCATTAAAAAATGCACTAGACTACTTACGTGTTGAATGGAATAACAAAGCAGCTGGAATCGTATCTTATGGTTCTGTTGGCGGTGCTCGTGCAGCAGAACATTTACGTGGGATTATGGGTGAGCTTTTAATCGCAGATGTGCGTGTTCATCCAGCACTATCATTATTCACAGATTTTGAAAATGGCACAGAATTTAAACCAAAAGAAGTACAAATAGATTCAGTAAACCAAATGTTAGATCAATTGATCCCATGGTCTAAAGCGTTGTATACAATTCGCTAAGCTTTTACAGATTGAGGTAGGTATAAATAGGGCATAGTATAGGTGAGAAATATAGTCATGAAAGGGCTTGTTAACATGAAAAAACATACAGCAGGTATACACCATATCACAGCGATCGTAGGACATCCGCAAGAGAATATTGATTTTTATGCGGGAGTATTAGGCTTACGTTTAGTAAAACAAACAGTAAACTTTGATGATCCGGGCACATATCATTTATATTTCGGTGACAAAGGTGGGAAACCAGGAACAATCATTACCTTCTTCCCTTGGGCTAATGCTTATCAAGGACGTATTGGTGATGGTCAGGTTGGCGTTACAACGTATGTTGTACCAGAAGGAGCACTGCCATTTTGGGTTAATCGCTTAGCGAAATACTCGATTCCTTTCCAAAAAGCTGAACGTTTTGGTGAGCAAGTCATTCAATTCGATGATCCACATGGTTTGCATATTGAACTCGTGGCACGTGCGAAAGGCGGGCTCAACGAATGGTCATTTGGTGAAGTAACACCTGAGGTTGCTATCAAAGGATTTGGTGGAGCTACACTATTCTCAAGTCACCCTGAAGAAACTGCCAAAGTTTTAACAGAAGTAATGGGTCTTGAAAAGGTAGCGACGGAAGGTGACTATACGCGTTATACTTCTAGTGCAGAAATCGGCAATACAGTGGATTTAAAAACAGTTGCAGGTCAACGTGGCCAAATGGGTGTAGGAACTGTGCATCATATTGCGTGGAGAGCTCAAGATAATACAGATCATTTAGAATGGCAAGAGTATGTGATGAATCATGGACAACATGTAACAGAAGTAAAAGATCGTAATTATTTTAATGCGATTTATTTCCGTGAACCTGGCGAAATTTTATTTGAAATCGCTACAGATCCTCCTGGATTTGCTCATGACGAGACAAAAGAGACAATGGGTAGTCAATTAATGTTGCCACCTCAGTACGAGCAGCACCGTGAACAATTAGAAAGAACATTAATTCCGATTAAAGTACGTGAGCTTGATTAAGCAGGCTTGCAGGATCAAACTAAGCTAAAGTTGGAGAGATTTTTGAGAGCCTAGCCCATAAAAAATTTGTGTGATAGTAATAATCAAACCAATAATTGATTGATCAATAGCAAAATCATTCGATAATTCATCTAGCAGCGGCTGAGCAAAATAAATATTGGCAACAGACATTCCGCAGGCTGTAGCGAATAATAATGTTACAGCGCGGGATATAGAAGATGATTGATTTATATGAATCGCCTCATTTGCAGTGAGCATCAACTCTATCTATCAGTAATTTTTCAGGAGACAATTGAACGGGGAATTCAATCAGGAGAACTAGAGGCGAACACGGATTCAAAGTCTTTAGCGCAAGGATTAATTGTTGCGTTAATAGGGTTAACAGTTATGCTGAAATCGCAGCCACAACGCTCGTTTGCTGATAACGCTATTGCAACGACGCTGACATTACTTAAATAATAAGGCAATACCCCTTTAGCACTGCTAAAGGGGTATTGAAAAATAAAAAAAATGCACAAATTTAGTTTATAAAACATAGGATGAATTTATAAATCCTTACAAGCCCATGCGTCAATCTCAACCTTTAAAGCTGGCGTAGCGAGTGCAACGACATACATTAATGTTGTACATGGAAGATGTTCCCCCAAGAAGTCACTGATAATTTCCTTTCGTTGAATAGCATCCATATCCCCCACTAAATAAAAGACGAGCTTTGTAATATCTTGAACTTCCATATCGGCACTATCTAGATTTCTTTTAATATTTTCAAGTGCTATCTTCAATTGAGCTATTGCATCTTCAGGTATAGATCCATCAGCTATCATGCCGATTTGTCCAGATAGTGTTAACCATCTCTGAGGCCCCGTCACCTCAATTTGATGAACATAAGGAGCAACGGGTGGATGAATGTTCTGAGGGTTTCTCGCAATTTTCATAGAATCAGTCCTTGTCTCTGTTTAATTTATATCTCTAATCAAAATAGCATAAAGTAATAGTTGATAAAAGTTCTATACAAATACCATTATAAAAGAACATACAAATTGGATATGCTGGTTTAAAGGGTTATAATAGATTTATAGAATTTTGGCTAATACGCTGGTAAAGCTTTCACAAAGGATAAGAGTTTCGACTTTTTAATTTGACAAGACATACAATTCACTTCAACCCCGCCTTAGGTTTTATACAGACACTTCTAAAAGAAACATATATTTCGTCTTATTTTGAAGGTAGATGGCTATACTCAGTAAATGAGAGGGAAATTTTTACATAAGAATGATGCGTATTGTTATAAATCAATTTTATAGTGTAGCCCTAGGTAGCAGAGGCAGCGAGGCCGTTTTGTAGAAGGAGTGAATAAATGAATAATTTCTTTCGGAGTAATGGATTTAAGCGTTTTATTATTCTAGTTGGGATTGCTCTTGCATTATATTTAATGCGTAGTATGATCAATCTAATTTTACTTACGTTTATTATTACTTATTTGATGAACCAGCTTACTACCAAGACAACGAAAAGCATTAGAAAATATACGCCGATGAATGAAAAAGCTGTGACGGTAACATTATATCTTTTACTTGTTGCGGGTATTGTAGCTGTTATTTACAAATATTTACCGATTGTGACCCAGCAGATCACACAGCTTTTTGACCTCATTGCAAGTTTTAATCTCGACCCAGATGACAATGAGATTGCGAGATACTTAGCACCGACTTTTGAGAAAATAGAGCTCGGGAAATATTTAGAGCAAGGTGTGGATTTAACTCTTAAAAATATTACGAATATTGGTAAAATCATTATGCAAATATTGATTTCTCTAATTTTGAGTTTATTCATCTTGTTAGAAAAGAATCGTATTATTGAGTTTACAGCTAAGTTTAAGGATAGTAAAATTGGACCGCTTTACGATGAGCTTCATTATTTCTCAAGAATATTCATCCGCTCATTTGGTAAAGTAATTGAAGCACAATTTATTATTGCTGCTGTTAACTGTGTGTTATCCGTCATCGCCCTTTCTATTATGGGCTTCCCACATTTGATTGCACTTGGGATTATGCTCTTTATTTTAGGCTTAGTTCCAGTCGCAGGCGTTATCATCTCATTAATACCATTAAGTATTATTGCATATAGCATTGGTGGTTTGATGTACATCGTCTATATTTTAGTTATTGTTATGGTTTTACATGCCATTGAAGCGTATTTCTTAAATCCAAAGCTTATGTCTGCCAAAACAGATTTACCGATTTTCTATACGTTTATGGTCATTCTCTTTTCTGAGCATTTCCTTGGTGTATGGGGACTAATCATAGGTATTCCACTATTTATGTTCCTGCTTGATATTCTAGGTGTAACCTCCTCGGAAGACCCTGCGAAGAAATCGGTGAAGGTACACACTGAAAAACAAATGGAATAGTTCTAACAAAGGAATCATCTACATACATGATGATTCCTTATTTAATGCACAAGAGGTGTTTATATTGATAAAAGGTCAACAGGTCTATTTAAGAGAAATACGTGAAGATGATTGTGATAGTATTATAAGATGCTTTCAAAATGAAGAAATCATGTATATGACAGGAACACGGAACATCTTAACAAAGGAACAAATCAAAGAGGCAATCAAACGCTTTACAGTAGATTCTTCTCGCTATGATTTTGCTATTTGTTTAGTTGATAATGATCAGGTAATTGGTGATTTGGCGATTATGGAGGTTGATTTAGATAATAAAAAGGCAGTGTTCCGTATAGCTTTACATAATATAGAGAACTGTGGCAGAGGTATGGGTTCAGAAGCAGTTAGGCTTGCTCAAAGATTTACATTTGAGGAGCTAAATCTGAATCGCTTAGAATTACAGGTATATTCACACAATAGTAGAGCAATTAAATCCTATGAAAAGGTCGGCTTTAAAAAAGAAGGTGTTTTGAGGCAGGCCTTGTTTATGAATAATACGTTTTCTGATGAAATCATTATGAGTCTGTTGCGTGATGAGTATATGAAAATTCAAAAGTAGAAATTTAACCAGCGCAGATTTTTGTGTTGGTTTTTTTTCTGAACACAAGTATAATTGGTAAAAATTTCTGTTTCTGTGTGAAGGACAGAAATAGTGTTGAAACTTACATAGCTGTATTTTTAGTTAAAATGTATTCTAAAAATGATATACGAAACTAATTAAGAGACCCAAAATCGTCTTGTTGTTGTAAAACAATTATTTTTTGAAGGCACAAAGGAGAGATGGTAAATGAAAATACAATATCCTACTTTAAAAACACCTCTTACGATTGGCGTGACAGCACCCTCTAGTGGAGTCGAACAGCATCTCCATCTATTACTAACAGAAGCTGAAAAACAATTAATACAAAGAGGAATGAAAGTTATTATTGGAAATACTACCTGGACGCAGCTTAAAGGTAGAAGTACAACAAAAGAAAAGCGAGTCTCTGAACTTATGGACTATTTATTAGATGAGCGTATAGATGTCGTCATGCCACCGTGGGGAGGCAGTTTTTTAATGGAGTTATTACCTTTAATCGATTGGGACGAATTAAAAAAAGCGGGACCCAAATGGATATTAGGGTATTCAGATATTAGTACTTTATCTTTTGTATACACAACCATGACGGGGTACGCATCCGCACATGGGGTAAATTTTACTGAATTATCTGCACCTCAATGGGATGAACTTACTTCTAAATGGATAGACGTAATTACTTGTAAGACTGGTCATTCAATAACTCAAAGCTCTTCTCACTATTTTCAATCGAGCTGGGAGCAAGTTTATAAAAATCCTGCTACAGGATTTTATTTTGACAGTGCAACCGAATGGAAAGTTCTAAACCAAGAGCGTAGTAATCGTATGACAGGTAGGTTGATAGGTGGCTGTTTAAATACATTGCAAATTCTTATAGGTACGCCCTTCGATTACGTTCAATCATTTATTAACGAATATTGCTCTGAGGAAGGAACAATATGGTATTTAGAAAGTGTTGGTATGGATGCAGCAAAAATCTACCGAGCTTTGTGGCAATTAAAGTATAATGGTTGGTTCAATAAATGTAATGGTGTTCTAATCGGGCGAGCAGGACTATATGAAAATCTAGGGGACTTTACATTGGTGGATGCATTAGGGGATATTTTTGACGAGATGGGAATACCAGTTTTCTATGAAGTAGATATTGGACATGTCCCCCCTCAATTAATTCTAGTGAATGGAGCAGTTGGGGAAGTAATAGTAGAAGAAGGAAGAGGTACGCTAAAAATGCAATTTTGTTAGGCAAACATATTAAAAGGGGACCTTGATGAGGTCCCCTTTCATTTAAGCATGGTCAGGAGATGAAAGCGTTCTTGGATTTTTCCTAATGAACAAGTAAATAAGCAATGCTGTAATTCCTTCTGCTACTGGGAAGGTCCACCAAATAGCCTGCGAGCCAAGTATCTTGGGTAGTATGATGAGAGTAGGGATAAATAAGATAATACTGCGTAGTAACATAATTGTTGTAGCAATACGAATTTTTTCAATGGATTGAAAGAATTCTGCGAACACCATGTTGATCCCTAAAAATACATAGCCAATGGCAAAATGAACAAAGCCCTGTGCTGCCATACTGCGAATTTCCAATGAGCTATCTCCGAATAACGCCATTAATTGAGAAGGGAAAAGAAGAGCTATAAGAGCTGTTGTTAATCCTAAAATAAACGCGGTAGCTAAACCGATTTTCAATAAAGCTGTTAATCTTTCTAGTAATCTTGCCCCGTGGTGATAGCTAACTAAGGGTTGTAGAGCCATACCGACGCCAAGGAAAATAGTCAGTAAGACAGTATGGATGTAATTGACCATTGCATAGGCAGTAACGCCATTCGCACCTAAATAATGTAAAAATGTAACGTTATACAAAATAACGATAACTGCAACGGAGGCTTCAACAATAAAGCTAGGTAAACCTATAGCAAAAATTTTTTTCAAATCTGATAGATTTAAAAATGAAGTGACAAATTTTAACTCAGATTGAGGACGGAAAAAATGGAGACATAGCACAGACGTACCTATAATTGTAGCTATTGCTGTCGCTAAGGCACAGCCAGTCACACCATAGTCTAGTACAAAGATGAAAACATAATTTAAGAGTATATTCAAAGCCGATGTTGTAATTAAGCCCAGCATAGCCAATTTTGGATTGCCATCATTTCGAATAAAGATGCTTAATAAATTTTCAATTGTGTAAAATATCCCAAAGAGCAAAATTACATGTAAATACTCCTGCACATAAGGATACGTATCATCACTCGCTCCGAATATATAAGAAATATCCTTTAGATTTAATGCGAGAAATCCAATAATCGTGATCACAACCACAAGCATTGTAGAAAACGCCAATGTAAATAGTTGATGGGCTCGTTGCTTATTTGCCTCTCCTAGAGAAATCGAGAAAAGAGTAGCTCCTCCCATACCAATCCATAGAGAAATAGAAAGCAAAATAGAGAAAATAGGAACAGCTATATTAACCCCAGCTAAAGCTGTAGGTCCCACGCCGTGACTAACGAAAATGCCATCTACCAATATATTGACGGACATTAAAAGCATCCCGATCATGGCAGGGAATAAGTATGATAAAAATAATGGTTTCAGTGGCTTTGTTTCAATTGGATTAATGGTTGTCATAACCATGCACCTCCAAAACCATTACTTTTTCCCCTTTATCATCTAGCTCACCATTAAATATAAAACCGAATTGTTTATACAGCTGGATAGCTACAGCGTTATTGTCATAAACACTTAAATATATCTGAAGACAGTTGAACTTTACTGTTAAATATTGAATAAGTTGCTGTAAAAAATGTTTTCCCAAACCTTGTCCTTGGTATTGTTCTGCTATTAGATAGCGATCAAGCCATACTCGTTGACTATAATCATCATGAGGGAATAAGCCGTACATAGCGAAGCCTATAGCGGTGTTATCTTTATACAGACCTAAAGGCGTAAAGTGTCGATCCATTTCCGCCTCTGCTAAGCATTGTTCTGTAGATTCAATAAAATGTTGCTGATTGTCAGCGATACGTAATGCTAAAATTTCTTTCTTGTTAAAAGCTGTAATGTCACGAATCTCCGTGAACATAATGTCAAAACCTTTCTATTTTTATTTTGAATAGGTACAATCTAAAGTATATAGTAACTATATAGTCAAGGGAGGAAACTCAAAAAATGCTTAATAAAAATGTAAAGTATTTTACAACTGGTGAATTTGCTAAATTATGTAAGGTGAATAAACAGACACTTATTTATTATGATCAAATTGGTTTATTATCTCCCATCATGAAGGATAGTAAGGATTATAGGTATTATTCACTTGCTCAATATGATTTTTTCGGTGTTATTGAATTATTAAAGGCAGTAGGGATGTCCTTAAAGGATATTCAGCATTATATGGAAGAGAAATCACCTGAAAATTTTTTAGAATTGATGCACCAACAAAAAGAGCATGTTGCGAAGAAACGTAGAGAACTAGAAATGATTGAGAATATTATTGATGTCAAAATCAAAATGACAGAGGAAGCACTGCATCTAAATTTTAAGGACATCACGATTGAGTATTTTCCTGAAGACACATTATATTTGAGTAAAAATATTGAGAATTCTACAGAAGAGCAGTTTGTGAAGGCTGTATCTGACTTTATTGAGGAATTGGATCGCTCTCAGTTAGATACAGGGTATCCCATTGGAGGGATAACAAGAAGAGAGCAAGTGTTAGCTGGGAATTACGATAACTATAGTTATTTGTATATTGAGCAGCCTCATCCAAGAGAAGGGCATCCTTATTTTAAGGCGATAGAGGGTGAATTTGTGATTGGTTATCATGTAGGCCCCTCCTCAAAACTTGGTGAGACATACACACGGCTATTTAATGTCATGCATGAAAAGGGTTATGAGCTAGGTCAGTATGTATACGAGGAATACATTTATGATGCCGTAATGAAAAATCGAGAAGAAGACTATGTAACCAAAATTATGATGGAAGTAAAGAAAGTAAAATAATTCATTAAGACGTAATAGAAAAGAATGAATATAGCTGAGACATTTATCATATACGAAGGTTTAGATGGCAGTAAAATAATAGCATTTTGTCATTCTTTTTAAAGTTAGCCTAATCAGTAAATGATTTCCTGACGATAAATAAGAAGTATGACATCACATGAGCCTTATATGGAGGTTAGAGACAATGTGGATTGAGCGTTGGAATCATTTAGTAGAGCAATTGAAGCAGCAGGGAGCTTGTGTACATCCGATTGAAATACGGCCAGTCGCTACCGAGCAAGAGTTACAGCAGGTTGAGGAAAGACTTGGTGTACAAATCCCTAATGGGTTTCGTCAACTGTTGCAAAATTGCTCAAAGCAAGTAAGTATTTATTGGTCATTACCAGATGAGGCGATACTTCCCACTGAATTGCTAGATACGCCTTCTGGTGAGTTTGGCTGGAGCCTAAAAGCTCTAGACTTTCCTTACTTTGGAGAAAATGATGAATCGTATGAACAGCAATATTTACAATTTTTTACGGCTGGTAATGGAGATGCTCTTCTTCTTAAGCTTGACGACGAAACCGTTTGGTATTGGAGCCATGAAGAAGATGAGCTTGATTTGCTTGCTGCCAGCTTTCATTCGTACGTTGATAATATGACGGCTTTAGGCTGTATTGGAGTAGACTGCGGACAGCATCGTCAATTTTGTAGTGAAAATGGATTGGATATTGAATTGGATCGCTCACAATTATGGCTAACTTGGCTAGAACAATATTTAAGCTCTAATTTACAGCAGGCTCAATCCAGCTTAGCATCTTTACTTCATTATGTTTCCATGCATGGTGTCAAAAAAACAAGCGTGCAGGAGGCATTTTTGCATTTTGATGGAGTACAGGTGTATCAGGCACTTCAACATAAATTAGAGCGAGCTCAATCTCCATCAGAACAAAAGGCGTGGAGTGAAGTTTTAGTCAAGATATGTCCGAGTGAGGCGGGAAATTGGGCAAGAGAACTTTGGCAAGTACAGAGTGACATACCAGACTGGCTGCGTGATTATGTAACAGTACATTGTTTGCCAGTTAATGAGGGACAATCTTTCATCTTAATGGATATCGAAAAAGATAGAATTGATGCCTATACTGCTCTATATCGTCTACGCCAATTTCACCATCCAAATATTATAGACTGGATGAGACCCTATGTCACGTTTCCTATTGATGGGTGGGATACACTTTTGGCTGAGTCACAGCCAAGTGCAGAGACGTTATATGAGTGGTTAAATGGCAACGAAGTAGAGAGGCTAACATCCATCCGAGCTATTTGTCAAATGATGCAGCGGGGAATCACACCTACAACTATGATAGACGAAGAAAAATGGCGTCCTTTGCTGGCGTATTGGGTTGAACATGAGGTGCTACAGAAAAATAAACAGCTGTTTAGCCAAGCGCTTAGTTGTTTGGAAAATTGGTTATTAAAATGCTATATGCGACTAAGGAGAGAGTAGATTGAACCAGTTTACGATATTCGCTTCCAAAAATGATACAGATGATATTCAGGATAAACTATCCGATGTATTGGCAAAAAGCTTCATTATTGAAAAAGATGAAAACGAATATTTATTAAAATCAAGAGGTTTATTTAATAAATATAAATGCTCTATAAACATTTTAACTGAAGATACGAACCCTGATTATTTTGCAAAAAATATACCTGGGATGATGGGCTTTTACGATAAAATTCCATTTAAAGATGAACAGCTAAAAGAACGCATAATGATTCAAATATCAGTGCTCAATACGGTCGTTGCAATCGAAATGGACAAAGAGATGACAGAAGACCATATGCAGCAATTTATAAAATTACTAGCAAGCATAGGGGGGATTGGTTTCCTATCAGATGGTACTTTGTTGGATCAGAACGGTATGGTTATTGTTTATCCTAATGGAGAATCAGGTCCATCTGATTTTCAACCACATGCTTGCACAAGAAAGATACATGCACAAGAGGTCACATCAGCACAGGGAGAGGCACGAAAAAATAGAACGATAGCTTTTTTAACAGAGAAGGAGATACCTTATGCGTCATCGCTTCCTCAGCTACCACCAGTAGAAAATCTCCAATTTAAAAGCCAAGAGGATATTGCAAGAAGAGCGGTTGCCCTGTTGATTGTTATTCAATTTGCTTGTGATGTAGCACAGAAGGGTGATATTGAGGAGTCTAGAGAGTTCTTTACCAATATGCTACGTACATATGAGGTGCATGAATTTTTAACGGAGCATGAAAAATTCTTTCTTGAGGCTCAGCATCCTGGTGCTCAAGAAGCAGTCAATATATCATGGCAATATGAAGCCTATTGGACACTTATTTGGGCATTGGGACTTGTGGAAGAGCTAAATTTCCCTGACGATGTATGTGATTGTGAATATGCAATTCAAGTAGTTTCTCGTTGTGAGACATTTGAGCAATTTTATGGTCAAACGGTATTGCGCAGTAAGGAAGATATAGTGGATGAGGCGGATAAAATTTACAGATTACATTGGGCTTGTGTAGATAGCCGCATCAATGGACAAGAAGCTCCTTTAGCATTAAATGAAAGTGTTGTGATGGAAAGACGTAGAGGCTTATTTTGGATGATTGGATATCAAGGCGAAGAATGGGATACTATATCGATGAATACTTAAAACAATAGCAAACTAGATTTCCTAGTTTGCTATTGTTTAATAAGAGAGATTATTTGATATAGGTTGGTTTATCCACCTGATCTATTAAAAGTATACCATCGTATTGGTCGCGCGGAACAAGACTTTCCTGGATCATTCCCCAACTATAGGATAAGCGTGGTTCAAACATCCATGAGTTGCCTCGTTCATTTTGACGATTGCGTAAATCGATGAATGTGTAAGGGTTATTTGTTGAAGACAGAATATCTTCAATAGATCCTTTGACAGGAGGTAAAACAGGCATAGGTTCTCCCATATTATTTGCTGTCTCTCCACTAGCCATGTATAGACCTAATACATAGCTATATTTCTTATAGATATCAGGTAAACGTTCCCCCATTAATTTAACTGGGTAAGGAGATCCCATTACATTCGATTGTGCTTTACGAATATGATCGTTATGAGCCCATACAATAAACTTTTCTGTTGGATACACCTCTTCAGCTAGCCAAAGTAAGTTCTCCATCATTGCTTGATCTCGCCATTCCATAGTTTGCAAAAATGATTCTATATTATTTTGTTCAATGTCGATATTGGACTGAATTGTTAACTCTATATATTCGTCTGCTAGTCGAATACGATCTGCTAGAGTGCGATCCATTAGTTTTACAATATGAGGCTCTTTTGGATAAGCTACCTGTAGCTCTTTTTCTTTGATTTGTATTTGTGATTTTACCTGTTTATACACATCAATTATAGTAGTTTTTACTTTTTGATAGCCCTTCAAATCTTTCCCCGAGCTCCATTCAGCAAGCTGCTTCTCAGCTTCATTGAATTGCTGAGCCAACTTGGGGTTTTGCAGCCAATCTCCGTTCGTAAATGCTCCTTGCTGTTGAATATCAAAGCCAGTAAGTACAAGAGGTTGCTCTGTTGCTTGAGTTGATTTTGCATAGTCAAACAGAGGCAAAGTTTCTTTTGTCCACCAAACGCCGAAAATGGCATCTTTCATTGTTTGTAGAGCTGCTTGTTTATCAATTTGTCCTTGAGCATTCATCACATTACCCATACCACTTTCAAAGGCAAGGACATTATAGCCCATATCTTGATGTAAAAATTGTATTAAACGTGTTTTCGCTAGATTGAATTGTGCCACTCCATGAGAGCTTTCCCCTAAAAAGACAATACGTTTATCATGTAATAAAGGTTTTAGCATCTCTAAATCCTCAAATTTGTTAGCGGGAATTTTTTGTCCATTAAACGTTTCAGGCTGGATGGATGCCAGGCTGTATGCATGGTCATTCGCCCATTTTTTCCAATCAAGTAATGTTTCATTAGAAGTCCTAGCTTGTTTGACAGCAGAATCGTTTTCCGTAATCTGCTCATTTACAGGGACAGCAGCAGAGACATTCACTACTCCACTTATTGTCATTAAACTGGCCAGTGCAAAACTTAATAAAACCTTATGCTTCCTAGCTTTCCTCATTAGTTATCAGCCCTTCACTTTATATTGATACTAATTATAGGAAGGGAAGTTTAAAGTTTAGGAAGAATTTGTTTAAAATTAGTTTAAATTTAGTATGTAAAAAAAGAAAAACACCTCCAATTGATGGAGATGTTGGAATGCTATTTATAGTGATAAGTACTTGCTCTTACATGGTTACGTTGAATTTGGTTAAACCATGCACGATCCTTTTCTTCTTGTTTTAATGTCCCAACAATGGAGGAAGAGCAGCTTACGCAAATTTTAGCCTGGGTAATCTGTCCACATCGTTCGCATGGAGCCCCTAAATTAGGAAAAATGGAGTTCTTTAATTTTCCTGCTTTTACCCATTTGTAAAGCAACTCAGATGACACGCCTGTTAAAGCGACAACTTCATCGTTTGTTAGGTAGCGATTATTTTTTCTTAATAAAAAATGATGCAGCTCTGAAAATATATCCTCTTCTCTCACATCAATTTTCCTTTGAAATAGCAACATAATTAATCATCTCCTCGTCCCATTAATGAATGATTTCATTAATTGTTATAGGTTGTTCGTCATATTTATAATTTTCCCAACGATTGCGTGCAAGCTTGCGATATTTCGGCGAAACATTTCGATCAGCGATTAAGCGTGAAAATCCTTTTTTAGCTTCAGGAATATCATCAAGTCGAAGGCTTAATTCAGCATGTAAAAACTGAATTCTCTCTCCACCTTCTTGATTAGAGGCAAAGGATTTACTATAAAAGTCTCTCGCTGCAAAAAGATAGCGCTTTTCGGATTCTTCGTCTTTTTTTAAACGATAGAGCCAAGCGATTTTTAAAGCGAAATTCGCCATTAAAAGAGATTCTTCCATTGACGCACGGGATACTAAATAGGCGAGCTTAAAACTGATAATGGCATCATCAATTGTACGTTCCTGACAGATATCCATAGGTTTCTGGAGCTCTTTAATGTATAGTTCATCAATGAGTAGCATGAAAGGTCCGTATGTCCGTGTCATAGATTTATGGTAGGCATAGCCACAATGTGGACATACGGCAACTTCATATAGCAAAGGGTTTAGGCCATCGTAAACAGGCATGAAATCCGTTTGTTCTTCGATAATTTTATATCGATTAGGGCGAACTTTATATGTTGTAAACTGCTTTTTGCAAAATTTACAATCCACACTACTTTCATAGTAGTAAATGTTAAATGCCATAAGAATCAACTCCTTTGCGTACTCTAAAATTTTATTTCTTTTGTTCTATTTATACGTAAGATTTTATCGTTCAATGTATTTAAGATATTATCTTTTATTTTAACAATTTTGTGTTCTTTGGTATACTCCTTTAGAATTATTAAAATAAATATATTCAAAGAATTTTTATTTAAATATTATTATAAATACGCTTGTAATAGTTTTTATCGGAGGTGTAAATGGAAGTTATATAGTTTGCTTAAAGTTTGTCAAAATACTTTCACATATTTCAAGAGAGAAGAATTGTAAATTTAAATCAATTGGTTCTAAAAGACTATGATGGAGGTGCTCAAAATGAAGTGTAATATCGTGATTTTTGATGTAGACGGCACATTGATTAATTACGAGGATGGCTGTGTGGAAGAAAGTACAAAACAAGCTATTCAGCTATTGCAAGAAAAGGGAATTCATCTTGTAGCGGCTACTGGAAGACCCTTATCTATGTGCTATGAATTAAAAGCGCTGGGGATTGAAACCTTTATTACAGCAAATGGGGCCTATGTGAAACATAAGGAACTTGTCATACATAAAACTCCGATTGCCAAAGAAATTGTCTACAATATACAGGCTTTTGCACAGGAACAGCAGCATAGCCTAACATTTTTTACAGAGGAGTTATCTATGAATAGCATACAAAGTCCAGTAGCTTTAAGAGCGATGCAAGAAACTTTATCTTTACGGGATTTTCCACTTATAAATGAAAAAATTGTAGATGAAGAGGTTTTTCTCATGTGTTTATATGCGGATGAGCTGGCTGAAAAAAGATATACTAGCCAATTTTCGAATATATTTTTGCAGCGTTGGCATCCTTATATTGTGAATGTCTTACAGCAGGATGTTTCGAAGTCTATAGCTATTAAAGCGGTGCTTGATCATTTTAACATTGACCCTGAGAATGCGATTGCCTTTGGGGATGGGGATAATGATATTGATATGTTGGAGTATGTAGGAGTAGGAATTGCCATGGGAAATGGCAGTAAAGCTCTAAAAAGTGCTGCCAATTTTGTTACAAAGAAATCTACGGATGGCGGTATCAATTTTGCTTTACGTCAGCTTCAAGTCATTTAGAGCGCTGAGGCTACACTATATATAGCAGGTAGATTTTAATAAATTTTAGGTGGGATGATTTATGGCACATCACGTGCAGTCTCTAATTGAACATTACGGATATTTTGGGATTATCGTGATTCTAATTGGAGGTATTGTTGGGGTGCCACTTCCTGATGAGGTGTTTCTGACTTATGTAGGCTATAGTGTTTACCGAGAAAGTCTTGAACACATTCCTGCTTTAGTCAGTGCAATGATTGGTGCGATTGGAGGCATTACCTTAAGCTACTATATTGGTTATCGTTTTGGCTTACCGTTATTGCAGAAATATGGCCCTAAAATTCATATTACCGAGCAAAAAATTGACTTTACGAAAAAGATGTTTACAAAAATAGGACCTACCCTATTATTAATTGGCTATTTTATTCCAGGGGTACGCCATTTGACAGCTTATATTGCGGCTATTAATAATTATCCTTATAGAAAGTTTGCTCTTTTTGCCTATACAGGGGCATTTATTTGGACGTTCACATTTATATCATTAGGAAAGATGCTTGGAGAGAAATGGCGATTTGTTGGATACTATTTAACCCATTACAGTATCTATCTTATTCTTTTATTTATTATAGGGATGCTCATTGTTTATTTTTTATTTAAAAAAAGAAATGGACAAAAATAAAAGTCGGTATACGCTATACCGACTTTTATGTTATGGCAAAATAGCAAAAGATCGCACAGGGAAGCCAGATGCTTTTTCTGGCTTAGGTACGATATTGAAGATGATAGCGCCTTTCGCAGGTAGCTTGTCCAAATTAGCCATTAGCTCAATTTGATAGGTGTCTTGGTCAAGCACAAAATATTCGCCATCTAGCTTGCCATTTTTACGAAAATCAGCAGCAGAGTCCGTATCGAATGTTTCATGACCAATTGCGCTTACCTTGCGTTCTTGTAGTAAAAACTGTAAAGCTTCTAAACCCCAGCCAGGGATATGGTTATGTCCATCTGCATCCTTATTACTGAAAGCCTCTTTATCTGGCCAGCGCTTACTCCAATCTGTACGTAATGCTACAAATGTTCCTGCTTCAATTTCTCCATGCTTGTCCTCAAAATCAAGAATATCTTGAACACTTAATGAAAAATCATGGTTGCTCGCAGCCTCCTGTGATTTATCAATAACAACAAGGGGGAGAACAAGCTCTTTTAGTTCTAATTCTTCTAAGTAGCGAGTATCTCGCACAAAATGAATGGGTGGGTCGATATGTGTGCCATATTGACCAGGGAACGTGAATTGTTGAGCGAAGAAACCATCCTTATGAGAAAATAACGTTTCAAATTTAGCGTCCTCAAACATAAAAAAATGTGGAGAATTAGGGCCGAATGTATGTGTTAAATCAACCCACTGTTTCGATTTTAGTAATTGCAATGCTTGCAAAAGTTCATTAGACATCGATTTCCCTGCTTTCTGTAAAAAATAGTGGTAAATAAAAAGGAGTCCCCTAATAGAAGAGGACTCCTGCTTGAAACAACGGTAGTTCTTCTTCTCATCTTCAAGGCTGATCATTTTGCCAATTGGAATTAGCACCATACTGTTAGCTGGTTGCTGAGACTTCCTCGGGCCAATCCCTCCGTCTCTCTTGATAAGAAAAGTAATATAAGAATTTTCAGAAATAACAATACAAACACTTTAGCATAGTTTTTTATAGTTTACAAGTTCACTAGGAATTTTCACCAATTCAAATTCAAGGTGACTCCACAACAATCATTATCAATCAGACGTATTCTAAAACTGTCTGGTGTATAGTTCGTTTCAAATTTCATCGTAATGCCTGTTGATGTGATTAATTTTTCAACCTCTGTTTTATTTGAAAGTTGAGCAGCATTCATTAAATCATGTGCGAATTGTTGGGAGCTATCTATTTTATCCGTAAGTAATTGGGCTTGCTGCATCATCGCCTTTATCCGTGTTGCTGAAGCTTTTAATTTGTGTGTATCGACAGGTGGAAAAGGATTATTGGTCGGCATTGCTAAATGTTGCGAAAAGGGTCTAATGGCAAAATGATTAGCGATAGGCGATGTTGGATAATGATAGGGATGCACAAAATACGGATAAGGATTGTAATACAAGGTCATTCCTCCTATCCTATAACTGATATCCTATCTTATGTAGCCAAACTACATTCGGTGTTATTTTGCGGTGCAATGTTTGTCCTCCTCACCATTTAAAAAGGAAGCTAAAGTAAGCTTTTTTTTAGCCAAGTACATTCAAGACATCATCAATTTTTTTACTATGTGATAAAATGCCATAATTCATCCATGTTAAAAAGTCTACTTCATAGACACAGCTGCTTTTAACGGCAGCTAGATTTTTCCAAGTAGGAGTTTTTAAAATAGCACGTTCCTCATTTTCATAAATGGAATGTTGCTTATCAAATGTAATAAATAAATGATCCGCATCTAATTGCAACAATTGATCAAATGTCAGTTGTGCTTTACGTTGATTGTGCGGAATACCCCATACTAGTGAATGTGGCATTAAACCTAAGTCACGATATAAAATGGGGCCCGTATAGCCACATTCAGGACCCGCGTATAGAGTAATGCTAATGGCTGAAATACGGAGAAATGCCACACTTTGCCCATAAACTGATTTGCTAAGAATTCCTTTTGCTTGTTGTACTTTATCTTCATATTGTAGGATTACGTCTTGTATCAAGGAGGTTTTTCCTGTTAGATCTGCAATCTTAAATAACGTAGATTGCCAATTCTCTCCAGGGTGTGAAAGATGACAGACGGGTCCTACTTCATCTAAGTGCTGAAAGGATTCCCAACGCTCTACACCAGAATCTAACATAATTAAAGTTGGCTTATAGTAAAGGAGTCGATCCATTTCTCTATTTTGTACATCAATATCTGGCACTTTCTGTAGACCTAAATAGTCTTGTTTTCCCCATTTTGAATGACTGAATTGAGCAATTGGCGTAATCCCAAGCGCAACAAAGAAATCTTCTAAGAATGGTGCAAATACACGTAGATGGCTGCTTTGATTTCTTCGATATTGTCCTGGAGAGATGCCGACATGTTCCTTAAAGCGACGATTGAAATAATACTCATTATTAAATCCGACAGACTGGCTAATTTCAAATACTCGATCATTTGTTGTCATTAATAAATGCTTAGCTTTTTCAATACGAAGTTTAGTTAAATAGTGAAGAGGAATTTGTCCCGTAATATCTTTAAAAATGCGCGTATAATTCCATCTTGGTACGTCAGCTAGCTGTGCTAGCTGCTCAACCGTCCACTCTTTTTCAAAATGTTTATGTAAATGGTTAATGGACTGCTCAACAGATTGTCGATCATTTTTTTGCATCTGCTTGGGTATGGTTGGATGTAGGAGTAATAACATCAGCTCTTGAAAGTGTACATGCTGTTCAAAAATCGTGTGTTCATCCTCCGCTAACCTGTTCTGATAGATGACTTCTAGCAGTCTATGACATTGTGAAAAGGGGAGAAGATGTCGTTCGCTGATACTTGTAAAATGACTATATGAATTCTGACTATTGCTGAGATTGACAATGTTGAATTGTAATTGATAAAAACAAAGGTGCTCACTTTGAATATGGATACTAACCGTGTTATTTGGCGGAATCAATATGTACTTTTCTTCACTAAAATGAATGATGTCATGATCTATTTCTAGCTTTCCGCTACCATTCATTACGATGAAAAGTGTATAGAAGTCACTACTAATCAATAACTTTTTTGATGATTGAATTGAATAAGAGATATTTTGTAACGTATAAACATGTGTTAAGTTACCCATTGATAATTCACCCCTTTTTTTGAATTGGCAGAACAACACAAAGAAAGCCCTCATTAAGAGCTTCCTTTCATGTTGTTGAAAAAAGATCATGTGACTAGTAGAAAAAGCCCCTTTAGCAAGGCAAGGGGTTGATTTCCCCTCCGCCAGCGTCCTTTTCAGGTGGCGTCTGATGAGCCGCTTCACTCACTTGCGTTCGCTCCAGGGTCTCACCTGTGACGCTAAATCCCCTAGGAGTGACGCTGGCTCCACTCCAATCAACCATGCTGCTAACGTGTCTTTTCTTCTTTCGTACTAGCAGTAGGGAACAAAAAAGTCTATTAAAGAGAGGATAGGCACTTATTTCAATGTGAAGAAGTGATGAGTGACAACACCTATCCATTTTCTCCTTCACAAAAGTGCTATTGATTATTTTGTTTTTTAACACTAAGCCAAAGAAAGCCCTCATTAAGAGCTTTCTTTGGAAAATTATTTGACGAACCATTTCTCTAAATCATCATACTTTAGCAAGTTGGCTGTAATTGCGCCAGATTGCCAATATGTGCGATCAGCAATATAGACATGCCCATTTTTTACAGCAGGGAGTGTTTTCCATAGTGTACTATCTAACCATTTAATGGCTTCTTGGTTTTCTTTAGACTCCCATGTACCGTTTGAAGGGAAAAGGATAATATGATCCGCATCTAATTCCGTGATAGCCTCTTCTGATAAAACCTCGTGGAACTCTGTCATATCACGGGCTAATGGATGTGGTGTTAAGTCTGTCTCTGTGTAAATATAGCCAGAGTAGCGATTTTTAATGCCAAATAATGCTAATGTATTATCTGCTACATTTAGTCGTACAACGGCAACTGTTTCGTCTCCAATTGATTCATCTAGTTTTGCTTTTAAATCGGCAACACGTTGCTCATATCGATCAACCATTTCTTTTGCCTTATCGGGAATATTTAAAACATCAGCTATTGTTTTTGTAATTTCACGTGGATCTTGTAGAATATCTTCTTTCAAGCGGTAAGTAGGCGCTACCTTTGAGTATTCCTCATACTTTGCCTGGTCCGCGGCACCATCTACAATGATTAAATCAGGCTTGGCTTGTAATAATGTTTCCATGCTACCGGTAATGTCGAACTCAGGAACATCTAATCCTAAATAGTCCTGTTTTCCCCAAGATGGGTGATACCATTGCACAACGGGTTTTACATCCAAAGCTGTTAAATAGTCTTCCAAATAGATAGCAGCTACACGCTGTGGATTTGTAGGAATTTCTACTTTTCCAAACTCGTCTTCTACAATTCTTGTATCTTTAGATGATTGTTCTTCTGTAGCTGTATCCTCTTTTACTTCATTTGAGCCACAGGCACTTAATACGAACATTAGTGCAATGAAAACTACAAATGAAAAATATCGACCTCTACGCATTTTATTCACTCCTATAGATTTACTAAAACAGTAAGGGTATACCCTTAAATTAGAATGATAATCATTCTCGTTTGACTCAAATAAATTATAGGATACAACATATTAACAAACAATACACATTCTCTACTAATTTTTTATACAAAATGAAATTTAGAGAGTTATTGTTTTTTGTTATCGAAAAGTAACCATAAAAGTGTAACAATTGCTGCTAGCATAACCATCAGGAATCCGTATATAGGCGTATGCGCCAACGATTGGTGGCGAATAATAAAGCCTCCGATATATGAGCCTAAAAATATGCCAATGTTGAAAGCAGAAATATTCAATGCCGAGGCCATTGAAATGGCTGATGGTACATATTTTTCAGATAGTAGAACAGCATATAGCTGCAATCCTGGGACATTCATAAACATGAACAATCCCATTGTTAGCACCATTATTAATCCCATAATAGGTGATTCTAGGGTAAAGCCAATGCCAAGCAATGACAATGCAAGTCCAACAAAAATAATAAAGATGGAACGTAGTGGATTATGATTAGCAAAATGACCACCAAGAGTATTACCGATAGCTACACAAATACCATAGACAACTAGAATAATGACGACTGTATGTGGGGAATACCCCATATATTGTTCTAAAATAGGTGAAACATATGTGTAGACAACAAAAGCACCGCCGTATCCAATTGCGGTAATGAATAGTATTAAGATCATACGAATATTGCCTAAAACTTTGCCGATATCACGAATAGAGATGGGATTGCCTTTCGATAATTGGCTAGGTACTAACAATGCATTACTAATTAAACCGACAATTCCAATGACAACAATAAAAATGAATGACATACGCCAATCTGTTACTTGTCCAATAAATGTACCGAGTGGGACACCTGTTACAGTAGCTAATGTTAAGCCAGTAAACATAAAGGCGATAGCACTTGCTCGTTTATTTGGTTCCACTACATCTGCTGCTATAACAGAAGCGATGGACATAAACACACCATGTGCTAATGCTGAAATAATACGTCCGATTAATAGTAATGCGAAATTAGGAGCTAAAGCGACTGCTAGGTTACCCACTATAAAAATGGACATGACAAGCAATAATACGGTTTTTCGACTAAGGCGGGATGTTAAAGCTGTTAGTAAGGGAGCCCCAACAGTTACCCCTAGTGCATATATAGAAACGGTTAAGCCAGCTGTGCTAAGAGAAATACCAAAGTCATCTGTAATTAATGGTAAAAGTCCCACACTGATAAATTCAGTGGACCCTATACCAAATGCACTGATAGCAAGTGCTAGTAAGGTAAGTTTAGCATTTGGCTTTTTTGATTTTGACATTTTACTACTATCTCCTTTGATTTTTTTTATGATGTGTAGTAATATTCATACATACCAAAAAGATATGTAGAGTACTTTTAGTTACTTTTGGATATTACAGGAGGTTTACGATGCAAAAAATTTATAATATTGGTGTTGAAGCTACACTAGAAGTTATTGGTGGTAAATGGAAACCAGTTATTCTTTGTCATTTAAACCACCATGGTAAAATTCGAACAAACGAATTTCGACGATTGATCCCAGGTATTTCGCAAAAAATGCTCACAAACCAATTAAGGGAACTGGAGCAGGCTGGGTTAATCAATCGAAAGGTCTTCAATCAAGTACCACCAAAAGTTGAATATTCATTAACAGCCTATGGACAAGGAATGGAACCAATTCTGAACATGCTTTGTACGTGGGGTGAAAAACATGTTGAATTATTACAGGATAAAGGTGAAGATGTACTGTTAAAACAACGTGATGATGATATTGCCATGCAGCAAACATCATAATGAGGGGAGAAAGAGACTGTCATATACAAGACAGTCTCTTTCCTCTTTTTAATGCTTATAGAGCAAAGTCAAATTCATCTGGATTTGGTCCAACACGTTGTTCACGATTCATCTCATTGATTAATGCCATTTCTTCGTCTGTTAAAGTAAAGTCAAAGATATCAGCGTTTTGCATCATACGCTCTCTACGTACTGATTTTGGAATTGTAATCACTCCATTTTGTACATCCCAGCGTAAAATAACCTGAGCATTTGATTTTCCGTATTTTGTTGCGATTTTTGAAATTGTTTCATCTTCAAGAAGTCCACCTTGCATTAAAGGTGCCCATGCTTCAAGTTGAATTTGGTGCTTGTCACAGAATGAACGAAGCTCCACTTGTTGTAAGCGTGGGTGGAATTCCACTTGGTTCACAACAGGTTTAATATGAGCAAATGATAATAAGTTATCCAAGTGTGCCACAGTAAAGTTACATACACCGATTGCTTTGATCTTGCCTTGTTCATATAAGTCTTCAAGTGCTTTCCACGATTCAGCATATTTATCTTTACCAGGCCAATGAATTAGATAAAGGTCTAAATAATCTAATCCTAATTTTTTTAGGCTCTCTTCATAGGCTGCAATTGTTTCATCATAGCTTAAACCATCGTTCCATACTTTAGATGTGATAAATAAATCTTCACGACGTAAGCCAGTAGATGCTAGACCTTGTTTAATACCTTCTCCTACACCTGCTTCATTGCCATAAATAGCAGCAGTATCGATGCTTCGATAGCCAACCTCGATAGCATTTTTAACCATTTCTGCAGTAGCGTCATTTTCTACTTGAAAAACCCCTAAACCCATACCAGGCATTTGTAGGCCATTATTTAAAGTGATTGTATCTTGTAAATGAGTAATCATTTTTAGTCCTCCATGTTTTGTGATTATTGGATTGCTTACTCATTATGCTGCTAATAAACTCTCAAAAAAAGTACGTACTTTTTTGTGTCATAGAAACGTAGAGGTAACTTTTGTGAGCTGGCAATGATTAGAGGAATAAAAATATTTATTGATGATGAACGATTAAATAAAAATGTCACACCTGATTGGTCTTAACTACTAGTAAAAATATCGAGTAGTCTACAAAAGGCTTTGGAGACAATTAAACAAATATTTTTCTTGCGGTAATAAAAGGAAATATACGTTCGGTAGAGAATTAAAGTAGTAATACTTTAAAAAGGGGATTTTGAAGATGAATCGTTTAAATTTAATTACATTAGGTGTGAAAGATATGGTGGAATCTCTCAATTTTTACCGAGAGGGACTGGGTTTTGAAGTGGTGGTATACGGAGAGGAGACGAATCCCGATGTCATGTTCTTTAATAATGGAGGAACAAAAATATCGTTATTTCCAATTGAACGTTTAGTCAAAGATATCAATGCATCCAATCCACCAGAAATTAGCCAAGGCTTTGGTGGAATCACGCTTGCCTATAATGGTAAATCAAAAGAAGAAGTAGATCGAGTCTTTGCATTAGCAAAAAAGGCGGGTGCTAAAATTGTTAAGGAGCCCGTAACTGTATTTTGGGGTGGCTATAGTGGCTATTTTCAAGATCCAAATGGCTACTATTGGGAAGTTGCCTATGGCGACATGTGGCAGTTTGATGAGAATGATATGCTGATTATTCAATAACTGTTCAAAAAGAGAGCAAACGAAGGTTTCTAATTTGTTCTCTTTTTTATTAATCATTAACAATAATGCTCCCTCATTAAATTCACAAAGTTTTGAGCGGCTTTAGATAAATAATGATTCTTCAGCCATACGAGTCCTACTGAGGTGGATAATTCTGCTGATGGAATTTTATATGCATGAAGTGGTAAATCTCCATAATGCTTTAAAATAGTTTCAGGTATGATAGAGGAGCTAAAGCCAGAAGCGATTAAGTTCATTAACAGTGCCGTATCTGAGCATTCTCCAACAATGTGGGACTGCAACTGGCAGCGAGAAAATGCTTCTAATATCGAATAATGTACGCCTAAGCCTTCAGTGCTTGGTCTTGGTAAAAGGATTGGCCAATTTTGCATGTCAGCTAAAGATACATCGTGTTCTAAGAAGTCGGATTTTTTGGATTGTATAAAGTAAAATGGTTCAGTGTACATATGAAGAACAGAGAAATCATCTAATTCTAAAGGTAAGCGAATGATGGCAAGTTCTAAACACGGTCCCTTACTAAAGAAGATTCGTTTTGTTGAATTTTATAAGTCACCTTTGGATAATATTGTTGAAATTGTTGTAGTAATTGAGGTAGCTCAACAACTGAAAATGTATTAATGCCCAATGTCAATAAACCATGAAGGCCTGATCCAATATCCTTGACCTCTGCTTCTGCCTCTTCCATTAATTGTGCAACCTGCAATGCATATTTATATAACGTATTTCCCGCTTCAGTTACTTCAAAATACTTGCCGCTCCTTTCTACCAACTTTGAACCGAGTTCTTCCTCCATCGTTTTGAAATGCTGACTTAATGGTGTTGAGAAATATGTAACCTTTCAGCCGCAGCAGAAATCTTTTTTCCTCCACAATTGCTATAAAATAGATTAGCTGTCTAATATCCAAACATAAACACCCCCTCTATTATAAGGAAAACCTAAGTAAATTATATTTCTCTAATACTCCAATATAGTTAGGGCCATGTTAGCATATTTATCAAAAAAACAAGAAGTGAAGTTTCTTTTTTTCCAGCACCTAAATGTGAAGCGAGCAACATTGATGGAAAGATATTTCCATTTTAGGGGTATATGATTCTTCCCATGCTTTGAGGCTTGCCTTGTAATACAGATTTCCAACACCTTTTTAAATGAATTTGAAGCATGTGATAAAGTAGCAGCGTATACTATAAAAGAGCAACTTTTAGTAGTTGCTTTTTTTAATTAGTCAACGTTTTTGAATTTCCTAAGAAAATAAATAACAGTTCCCCTATAATAACCATGTATGGAAATTATAAATTTTTTATTACAAGTTAAATGTATCAAGGAGGATGAACATTGATTCGTATATTATACATAGAAGATGAAAAAGAAATCGGACAATGGGTAAGCAAAGAATTAACTGAACGAGGCTATGATGTGACATGGCTAGAATCAGGGGAGGGGCTTGAACAACATATTAACTCAAAAGATATTGCTATATTAGATGTGATGCTACCTGGATTGGACGGTTTCTCCATAGGTAAAAGAATTAAACGGGAAAATAAAGACCTGCCAATTCTAATGTTATCAGCACGAACAGCTGTTGAAGATAAAATTGAAGGGCTGCATTTTGCTGATGATTACTTAACAAAGCCATTTCACCCTGATGAGCTCGTAGCAAGACTGGAAGTATTATTAAGAAGATATCAAAAAAGTGATGATGTACTGACATTGCAGCACCTTAAAATTGATACGAAAGATATGCAAATAATCAATACGATTGATGAAGAAGAAATTCTTTTGACAGGAAAACAATTTTATTTATTACAGTATTTTATTCGTCATTTAAATCAAATTTTAACGAAGGAACAACTCTATGAGGGTGTTTGGGGTGAGAGCTATATAGAGGGTGATAAAACACTCATGGTGCATATTCGTTACTTAAGAGAAAAAATAGAAATCAATCCTGCAAAGCCTATGATTATTGAAACAATCCGAGGCATTGGCTATAGGGTGAAACAATGATATTTTTTCGATCATTATTAGCAAAATATATGCTGATTATTGTATTAGCCATATCTATTGTACAAATCTCCTATCTGGGTGTTGCTATTTTCGTATTAGGCATTACAAAGACAGGGACAGGAGAATTTTCAAGTGGAGTACTTGTAGAAAGTGATATTGAAGAGCAATGGCATGCACAGGCTAAAAATATGACCAATGCAACAGATGATGCGATTACGCAGTTATTTCAAAAGTGGCAGGAGCAATTTCCAACGGCTTCTATGTTTTGGGTAAGTGAAGAGGGGAACTTACTGACTACATTGAATGTGAAGGATCAGTTACCAGCAAAATGGACACCAGCCTATACAACTCAATTTATAAAAGAACGTTATGGAGATGATCCATTTACTGTTATAGCCTTCTTAGGTGATGACATATCAAATGGCTTTATTGTATTAGAGATTCCAAGGGTAGCATTTAATCCTCCACTTATAAAGGTCTATGATAACTATGGTAACTTTTTATTTTTTGGTGTTATTGCAGTTATTTTATTTTTTATTGTAGTGTCGCTTTTATTTTTCAAGGGAATTCGAAAAAGACTATTACATCTGCAAGAGGCTATGGAAATACGTGATGTAGATGGTCTACCTATTGAAATTCAGGTGAAAAAACGAGATGAGATTGGGCAATTGGAGCATAGTTTTAACAGAATGGTTTGTGAACTGCGAGACAGTAAACAACGTCAACAGAAGGAAGAACAGCTAAGACGTGAACTGATTGCTAATCTATCACATGATTTACGGACGCCTTTAACGAAGGTAAGAGCTCAATCCTATACAATTAGCAAAGAAGTGTTATCTGAGGAAGGGAAGCAGGCATTAAAGGCTATGGACGCATCCATAGTGAATATTGATGCTTTAATTGAAAATTTGATGTCCTACACATTGCTTATGGCAAGTAAATATAAATTTGAACCGAACGACATCAATGTTATCCGATTTGTAAGGGAACATCTAACGACATGGTATCCAGTTTTCGAGCGAGAAGGTTTCATAATCGATATTGAGCTACAGCCATTTGAACCTGTTGAATGGCGTGTTGATCCATTATGGTTAGGGAGAGTATTTGATAATATTTTCCAAAATGTACTGCGCCACGCGAATAGTGGTAAGTATATAAGTGTGAGAACGCAATCGACGGAGTATTATACAGCATTTATTGTGGAGGATCATGGGCAAGGGATGAAAAATGAGTCGAATGCAAAGGGCGCTGGTATTGGCTTATCAATTGTTGATGTCATGATAAAGGGCATGCATCTTGAATGGGATATTCATTCCGATCACTCTGGTACAAAAATTATCATAAAAAAATCTGCGAAGCTTAAGAAATAAATGCCTCGCAGATTTTTTTTATGATAGAAATGAATTTTTAAACAAAATTTAAACTTAGCCCATACTTTTTTTAAACTTCCCTTTTTAAGATAGTTAAAGAGGTGAGGACATTGGAGTATATCGTACAAACACAAAACTTATCAAAAAGCTTTGGGAAAGAGCAAGCTGTATCAAATTTGAACTTGCAAATTCGCAAAGGTGAAATATATGGATTTTTAGGTCCGAATGGGGCAGGTAAAACGACTACAATTCGAATGCTTCTAGGTTTAATGAAGCCATCTTCTGGAACAATTAAAGTCTTTGAAAAGAATATTACGAAGGAACGTATCCAAATTTTAGCTAAGATTGGTTCGTTGGTGGAAAACCCTTCTTATTATCCACATTTAACGGCTTATGAGAATCTAGAGGCACTAAGAAAAATACTAGGTGTACCGAAAACTCGAATCGATGAAGTTTTGGAAATTGTCCGTTTGAAGGAAGCTGCCCATAAAAAGGTCAAAGGTTTCTCTTTAGGAATGAAGCAACGTCTTGGTATTGCTGCTTCTTTACTACATAGTCCTGAATTACTTATTTTAGATGAACCAACGAATGGCCTCGATCCTTCAGGCATTATAGAGATTCGTAATTTAATTAAAAGATTACCAGAGGAATATGGCATGACCATTATAATCTCCAGCCATTTATTATCAGAGATTGATCAAATGGCAACACAAGTGGGGATTGTTTTGAAAGGGAAATTAATTTTCCAAGATTCTATTGAAGCTATGCGTCGATTTGCCCAACCAAAGGTTATCTTTAAAGTAAGCAATGGTGAAAAAGGATGGCGTTTCTTATTAGCAAATGGTATTAAGGCAGATTATCAGGGTGGTGTGATTTTCTTAGAAGAGTGCTCGGATGAAAAGGTTGCTCATATTGTCCAAGTTCTTGTTCAGGAGGGTATATCCGTATTCCGAGTCGAGGAAGAGAAACGCTCATTGGAGGATATATTCTTGCAAATGACGATGGGAGAGCAGGGGATATGATGGGGCTTTTAACTGCTGATTTCTTAAAAATCAAACGTAAAGGATTATGGCTTCTAACGCTTATCGGCCCTTTAGGAGTGGTTGCTCTGCAAATGGTCAATTATGGCGTAAGAAAGGAGTACCTCTTACAGCAAAGTGAGGATGATTGGGGCTATTTCTTATTAAATGTGCATTCATTTACACCGCTTGCCATAGTCTTGGGTATTGCCATTCTTACGTCATTCATAGCAAGCATTGAAAATGAGACCAATGCTTGGAAACAACTCATTGCATTACCTGTTTCCAAAATAACCGTATATTTGTCTAAATTTACGCTGTTAGCTATCTTACTATTTTTCGCTTCAACGTTATTAATGTTTTTTACGCTGAGCTACGGGCTGTTTTTAGAATTAGGTGACACGGTACCTTACATGGAGCTTGCAAAATATAGCTATTTCCCTGCGTTTGCAGCATTACCTATCTTGGCACTTCAATTGTGGATAGCGAGTGTAAGTCATAATCAAGGGATTCCGATAACTGTAGGCATTTTTGGGGTGATTTTTGCCTATTCTTCCTATGTTCTTCCAGATTGGATGATATGGAGATGGCCATCATTGATGAACCAATGGAATGAGCCGATGATCAATGTCTTATTAGGCGTAGGAATTGGTATCTTACTCTATATTATCGGCATGGTTGATTTTGCAAGAAGGGACGTGAAATAATGATTGCTTTACTTCAAGCTGAGTGGTTTAAGTTACGTAAATCAAAAATGGTACCGATTATTTTAGCAGGACCCATGATTGGACTTTTTATAGGCCTATCCGCTAATTTAGAGGACAACATGCAGGGGATTGAGATCAATGAGTGGTATGTATCGTTATTTTCGATGAATTTAACATATGCTCTATTATTTTTACCACTTATTTCTGGTGTTTTTACCAGTCTTATTTGTAGGTATGAACATCAGTCTGGTGGATGGAAGCAGCTTTTAGCATTACCTGTAACAAGAGGGAAGGTATTTGTAGCTAAATACATATTGATTATGCTGCTTGTTTTAGCAATGCAGATATTGTATTTAGGTTCGGTCTTTGCTGTTGGGATGGTAAAAGGCTATACAGATTCTTTTCCTATGGAGATTGTTTGGAAAAGCATAGTGGGAGGCTGGGTAGCGACATTGCCATTAGTAGCCTTGCAATTGTGGATGTCCATTATGTTTAAAAGCTTTGCTGCTCCATTTGCTGTTAATGTCATATTTACTTTACCATCAATTTTAGCAGTGAATTCTGAAAGAATTGGTCCGTATTATCCTTGGGCACAACCCTTTTCGATGATGTATATAGGTGGCAATACAGACGATGTATTCTTTGTACCGTGGGAGCAATTGTTAACCGTAGTAGGTGGCGGATTCATCGTATTTTTCCTCGGAGGATATTACTATTTCCAGCGAAAATCCATTTAACCTAAAAGGAGAATTGACATGAGAATGATGAAACGTAGCTTACGTTTTTTAACAGTATCGATGCTATTAGTAGCTTTAGTAGGATGTGGACAGAGAGAGATTGTAAAAGATGGCACACGATATACGAATGAAATTAAAGATATCAACATTCCTGATGATGTAAAAATTATTGGTTTTGGGGAAGCAACACATGGCAATATCGAATTTCAAACATTAAAAAAAGATGTATTTGAAGCGATGATAAAAAATGAAAATGTCCATGTTTTCGTTTTAGAAGGAGATTTTGGTGGAGCCCAGCAGATAAACCAATTTATCGAAAACGGTGTCGGAACGGCGGAGGAAGCTATAAAAGCGTTAGACTATGGTATCTACAAAACCGAACAAATGGTAGAGTTTGTGCAGTGGATGCATGACTATAACCAGACAGTTGATGATCAAGAGAAAATTTATTTTTATGGCAATGATATGCAGCGCTATGATTATAGCAAAAAGGGGTTACTTGATTTTTACGCCAAGGTACATGCTGACAATGCACGAAAATTCACGACTAAGCTAGAGCATGTTTCCAACAAAACGATGAGAGATTTATCGGATAGTCAGCTACTTGAGCTTGATAAAACGATTGATACAATAATCAACGATTTACAAGCAAACAAGGCGATGTATGAGAAACAATCTTCAAAGGATGAATTTGCATTTGCTGTTCAATATGCGCAAATTATGAAGCAGCGTACGCAATTATTTTTAAATGATGGTAATTATATGAATTTGCGGGACGAATATTTAGCTGAAAATTTACAATGGATTGTTGAATATGAAGCAACGCAAGGTCATGATAAGGTATTAATGTCTGCTCATAATGGTCATATTGAGAAAACTTCTGCTACGATGGCAGGCTATCAATCGATGGGGCATTATTTAAGTGAGATATATAAAGATCAATATTTTGCGATTGGCACAGACTTTGTGAAAAATACATTCCAGGCACAAAATGGGTCTGGTGCACGAAAGGAATATTCGATTGAGCATCACAATGCTTTAGTGGATGCCTTTAGTGACATTGATAATAACATCTTTTATGTGAATTTTGAAGCTGCCAAACAATCGAAGGAGCTGGCGAATATTCTTGCCAAAAAGCAAAGAATGGGCAATATCGGCGATGATTTTCGTCCGTGGTATAAGCTGACACAAATGCTGTACACCATTAAAATGACACCTGAGGAAGCTTATGATGGTCTCATCGTTGTGCAAGAAGCAACACCAACAAAAATAATTGATTAAGCTAAATTTAGCAACCTCCATCAAAAAATCTGTTTCCTTCTCCATTATGATAAAGATGAGGTGAGTAACATGGAGTATAGTCAAGCGACGCAAAGAACTATTGCCTATATCGAGGAGCAATTGATGGAAGAAATTTCCTTTGAATGTCTTCCTAATACTGCTGGCTATTCGAAGTACCATCTAAGCCGAATTTTTAAGCAAGAAACGGGATTTACGATTGGTGAATATATTCGTATACGTCGGCTAGCTATGGCAGCGAGTTATTTGATGTACTCTAATGTATCGATATTAACGATTGCTGTTACACTTCAGTTTCAATCACAAGAGGCTTTTACAAGAGCCTTTAAAGAAGTTTATGCTTTACCACCAGGGAAGTATCGAAAAGTAATGCAATCATTAAATATGATGGAGGAGGAACATTACATGGAAACAGTTGAACAGGTTAAAGGTTGGGTGTTGAGTGGTGCTAATCCAGAATTGTATAAATTTCATACAGATGACAAGGTATTTCATTCAGGGAAGCGTTCAGGAGTATTGTATTCCACAACTGCCTCAGCAAATCATGGTCAATTTGCTACAATGATGCAGGGTTTTCTGGCAGCTGACTATAAAGGGAAACGCTTGAAAATGTCATGCTACTTAAAGACGGCAGATGCTACAAAGTGTGGTGCATGGATGCGTATTGACAATGGTACAGGTGATACGATTCAATTTGATAATATGGATCAACGCCCTGTGACAGGTTCTACTGAATGGAATCATTATTCGATTGTCTTAGACGTACCTGAAGAAGGTAATTCCATTTATTTTGGTGTGTTACTAATTGGTTCGGGTAAAGTCTGGGCAGATGGCTTCCGTTTTGAAGAAGTTGACAACAAGGTACCCTCAACAAATATGCTTACGCAGGAACATTTATCAAATCATCCTACTAATCTAGACTTCAGTATGGAGTGAATCAGACAGCTCTTACAATAATTGCGAAGTGACTTTTTTGAATAACGTATTGATTACCTCTAATTTGTTAAAGATAACAAAGAGGAGGTGTGAGACGATGGCACAAGAAATTCTTTGTGAAGTCAATAACTGCACATTTTGGGATTCTGGTAACAAATGCACAGCTGAAAAAATTTATGTTGTCAGCCAAAAGGGACAACATGCTTCCAACAGCGAGGAAACAGACTGTAAAACATTCGAACCTGAAACGCATTAATGTCAAAAGGGTAGCCATGTATTATGGTTACCCTTTTTCCTGGTCTTGATTAATAAATATCTACCTTTTCTTTGTTAAATAAAAGAGCATGGGCATTTTTCACTTTTTCCTCTACATAATCCAGTGAGTATTTACCAACAGAATCTGTTAAATCCCCAATTGCCCGCGACAAGTTATCAATAATCGGAATTAATTTGTGCATTTCTGTGCGATGCTTTTCTTTGTGCATCTCATCCATAATTTCATATGCAAGACGTTGAATCTTCCTTAGTCGCAATTTCTCAGATTGCATTGAATCCTCCTTATTGAACCAATTTATGATGTCTAATTATATGAGCTACAATAAGGTTTCATGAATAATGTGCTTTAGAAATAATTGCTCGTGTTATGAAGGGCTAGCGCGATTTCCCTTATGCCAACATCAATCTTGGATTCGTCTATATTCGATACATTTAGTTTGATAATACGTTCCCGATAAAATGCATCTAAATAATTACGTTTAATAGGATCTAACAAAATATTTTGTTATGCCAAATGATCAATAATCTTAGAAGTATTCACCTGTCTCGATAGAATGATATGGCTATGCATACAGATTTCCTTAGAGGATTGATTTTGGCAGGGGTCTTATTTTTACAGGAAGATTTCCATCTATATCATCTTATTGGTGGCGTCATGATTATTATTGGTGTGATAGGGACGAATTATTTTGGGCGGAAAAATGTAGAACAAGTGAGATAATGAATAGGAACATTTAAATCGTAGCTATTTAGTAAACGGGGTATAATAATCGTTTAAAAATGACTTTCTAAACGAGGAGGTATGTATGGGGAAAATTTATGTCATTAGACATTGTCTCGCACAAGGACAATCACTAGATGCACCCTTAACACAGAAGGGAATAGAGCAAGCAGATAGTTTAGCTGAGTTTTTCAAGGATCTAAAAATTGATCGAATTGTATCTAGCCCTTTCTTACGAGCAATCCAATCCATTAAACCATTAAGTAGTAGAGAAAGTATGACGATTGAAATTGATGAACGTCTTTCGGAGCGCATTTTAAGTACTAGAGATTTACCAGATTGGTACGAAAAATTACAGGCGACATTTGTGGATATGGATTTAAAATATGATGGTGGAGAATCCAGTAATGAAGCGATGCATCGAATTGTAGACCTTGTAAAAGATGCATTTGCACAGGATGTTGATAATACATTAATCGTGAGTCATGGCAATATCATCTCTTTGCTACTGAAGTATTATGATAAGGATGTTGATTTTCACTGTTGGAAAAATTTAAGCAACCCAGATGTTTTTCTACTAAGCCCTCAGCATAATGAAGTAATGATAGAGCGAATATGGGGAGCATAGTAAAGTGAAGGCTAATATTAAGTGGTATGGTAGGAATTGTTTCTTGCCATACCTTTTATAGTGAAGGAGAGTAAGATGGAGACGATATTAAAAGAAATTTTAAAATGGGTTAAACAGGCTGATAAAAGAATCATAATCGGCATTTCTGGTCATGGTGCTGCTGGAAAAACGACATTTGCCAAAAAACTTATACATGCTTTAGATCAAGATGAAGTGAATTATTTGAATACTGATCCGTATATTGTGAATTCGGATATTCGCAAGCAAACAATACTTAATTATACATATCAAAATGAGCATCATCGTTTTAAAATGACGGCTTGTCATCCCGCTGCTCATCATCTGCCATCATTGGAGCGAGATGTTCAGATGATAAGAGCAGGGCTTGATTTTATGACAATCGATACAAATTATATGAAAAGTACATTAATTTCTTCGAAAAAACAGATCACGATAGTAGAAGGAATGTGTGTAGCATTTATAGATCCGCAGTTACTCGATTTAAAGATTTATTTTTATACGGATGGGGCTACAGAGCTTAAGAGAAGATCAGATCGTGATGTGCTGGAAAGAGGGACAGATATAAATTATTTAAAACAATCACATGATGAGCGACGTATTCAATATGAATTATTTATGCATCCACATTGCCAGCATTTTGATATGGTTATTAAAACTCAGGATGATGAAATCCTTATTGAAAAAAATACACTTGTAAAATAAATGAGGGCCTTCTGCACTTTGACTAGCGGAAGGCTCTAACTTTAGTATTGAAATTTTACACGAACAGTAGCATCAATAGCAATTTGTCCCTGTTCTATAGGCGTGATTCCCGAGGATACAGCCATAGAGCGATAAAGGATAGGTGTGTTAGCCTGCTCTTCCACAATCTCTACAGGGAGTGGCTGCAAAGGCAGGTGCATAGTTTCTGCTATTGTTTTCGCCTTCAATTGAGCATTCTGTAGCGCTAAACTTAATGCTTGCTGATAGTAAGCATCGGTATGGTCCATTTTGAACTGAATATTGGTTATTCGATTTGCCCCATTTTCTATAGCCGTATCAATGATTAAGCCCAAATCATTGGTATCCGAAACGTTGACCGAAATGGCGTTGACTACTTCATAGCCATTAAAAATTTGTTTGCCATCTTCGAAATTATATAGTGGTGTGATGGTATAACTAGCCGTTTGAATTTGTTCTCTTGGAATACCAAGTGCGAGAAGTGATTGCATAACTTCATTCATGATTGCCGCATTTTCCTGTTGAGGACCTTGTACATGGTTGCCCTGTGTTTGGACTTCAATTTGTAATTGTACAGAGCTAGGTGTAGCCATTACCTGTCCATAGCCGATTACAATCATAGTACGTGATGGATGATGTGTTTGTTGATTGACCTGTGCATAGTACATCTAATACCACCTTTCATTGGTTATATAATCATGCTATGCAAAAATATTTACGATTTGTTTATTCTTTTTAAAAATTTATCATGGAGCTTTGTGAATAGAAGTAAAGCTAAAATAGCTCCCAGCAAGGCTAAAAACATGTCCCATTGTGCATCCCATTTATCTCCCTGCATGCCTAAAAAATCCTTTGCTCCTTTACTTCCCTTCGAGATTCTTGTACTTAACCATTCAATGATTTCATAAAAAGCGGCAATTGCGAGTAGAATACTGATCGTAATACCTGTAAGCCAAGCTCCTTTTGTAAGTGGTGTTTTCCTAATTAGTATTTCCCTTATTACGATGGCTAATAAACCTTTTAAAAAGTGGCCAAAGCGATCATAGTGATTACGTTGTAAATGAAACTCATCTTTTATCCAATTAAAAAGAGGGACTTCCGAATAGGTATAATGCCCACCTATAAATGTCAGGATCGACAAGAGAGCAATAATAAAATAAGAAAATGTGGTGAAGCGGAATTTACGATAAATGCAAACAGCGACTGTTATTGCCACAATTCCAGGACTAACTTCAGCTAGCCAATCTAAATAGGAGGACGGCTTTATAACAGACCAGATGAAAACAATTAAAACAATAATAAGTAAGGTGGCGTGTATTTTAACATGTTGCCTACTATTCATACTAACAACTCCCTTTGTCCCACAGTATGGGGAATGGGGAAATTGCTTATTCAAATTAGGTTAACAAACAAAAAAGAAAAGCGTCTAGTTGACGCTTTTTTTAGCCAATTAGATCATTTTTAAAAGTGCTTCTACACCAGTCATTCCTTCTGTTATACCAAGCTGTTCTGCTTCATAAGTTACAGATTCTAATGGAGCTGTTAATAGCTCGTCAATTGTTTTCACGCCTACTGCACGACCAGCAATAATTTTTCGATCAACTAAGCGACTATTTAATAGGCCGACATCTAAAGCACCACACATAATGTAGCCTGTATCATTAGAAATAGTTAGTAATGTTGTTTTAGGTAATTGAACAACTACTGCAGTGAAGAAATGCCCTTTAATCATAATAGGTTCAATTGTCACCATTGAAATCACTCCTTTTCTCTATATACATATGGTGAAGGCTAGCAAGGTGTTCGACATTTTCAGGAAAAAAATCATGGCAACTAACTAAATATGTTGTTAGATGTATAAGGATGAAAGGAATTAGGAGGGACTTTATAACAAAAAGGAATCTACTCAAATGAATAGATTCCTTTTATCCTTTATTATCTTGTATAAGAAAGCAAAGCGGTTTGTTTAAATTTATGTAGTGCATTTGTTGCCTCACGTTTAGAACTATACTCAAACATACGATAAGTGTTTTCTTCAAATACTGTAATAATCCACATATATGTCATCCCCTTTGTTGTGTTGCATAACATTTATATATTTATAATAACTGTTATATATCAGATTTGATTTAATTTTACACCAATAAATAAAAAAATAAAGTACTATTCAAAGATTTTCACATATTGTTCAAAATTAAAAATAACGTTTAAAATTTTCCTGAAATAATTAAAAGGAGAAAACAGACAATCCTTCACAAGTATATTTCATGGCAATTCGTAAATAGTAAGTTGACGGAGTTCTGTGATTTCGGACTTGGGAGGTGATGCTATGACACGTATTTACGTATTCATTTTTATGGTTTTCTTTTTAATCATCTCGGGATTTTTAGTGCAGGAAGGCTACGCAGATAAAGGTCGTCCCTATTATGAGGAGACAGGGGAAGTTGTTTGGGATATCAAAACAAAGGATAAAATTGTTGCACTCACCTTTGATGATGGTCCACATCCTAAATACACAGCGGCTGTGCTAGATTTATTAGCAAAATATGATGCAAAAGCCACCTTTTTTATTATTGGAAAAAATGCAGAAAAATATCCAGAGCTTGTTTTACGTTCTTATACAGAAGGCCATGAATTAGCAAATCATACGTATACACATCCATTTAAAGTTTCCATCAAAAAATTGCAAGAGGAGCTTCAACAGACAAATGACACGATTTATAGTATTACTGGTTTTTCCCCAGTTTTATTCCGTCCCGTTGGTGGAAATTATACGGATGCTATGATTAATGCGGCTGTGAAGGACGGCTATAAGGTAGTAATGTGGTCCTGGCATCAGGATACGCAAGATTGGAAAGAGCCTGGTGTAAGGAAAATTGTGCAAAAGGTAATGAAGGGAACAAGGCCTGGAGATGTTATTTTATTTCATGATGGTGGCGGGAACCGTACACAAACAATTCAAGCACTAGAAGAAATACTACCTGCATTAAAAAAGCAAGGCTACACATTTGTTACAATATCCGAGCTGATTGAAATCAAACAGCAACAAGAGCAAGTTCAATAATGAAAAATGAGCCATCTCAACAAAGTTTGAAATGGCTTCTTTTTCACTTAAATAAAAGGTTTGAATTAGAAGAAAATAATTGGAGCTAGTGCAATACCTAAAATTGTTCCTAGAGCAATTCCATAGCCAAAACCTTCTCCTCCATACCCTCCAAATCCCCAAAACCCTAAACCATAACCACTATATCTTCTATCAGGTAGAATCCATACCTGTCTTCTATCTACCCTTGTGATTTCTCCAACATGTACTTTACCAGATGAATCTGAGATTCGAACACGTTTACCATGATATTTACAGCAAAGACTATAAGCATCAGCTGGATTCACACATATCCCTCCTTTCAATGTCATTACAAGCTAATATATGCGATTTGATGGATTTATCACTAGCCGATTGTCTATTCAAGGCATATGCTGTGAAGAGGTGATAATATGGCAGTTGTGTCAACGGATAAGTGGTTAAATGAATTTGTAAGTGCTAGAAAATCAACTAGAAAGGATGAGCGAACAAGCTTACAATGCTCCATTCTTTGTGATCGATTGGTCAAACTATTTCAAGATGGGCTTCCAGAAGAAATTCACTATACATTACAGCAACAGGGTCTTTTTTTACCTCATGAGGAAGTCGATGTTGAAAAATTAAAGAGGCAAAAAGTATGGGCCAGTGTACAGCAGGAGTTCCTATACCTACAGAGGAAATGGAATGGCCCATCAATACCAATTTATATTTTCCCAATAACTCAGCAGCAAACGATAACCAATAAAAATGGTGTCGCTTATCCTCATTCGCTTTTTTTATTTGTGGGTGATTTAGATAAGCAGGAGCTTCAAGCATTATTTGCTCATGAATATAACCATGTTTGTCGTATACACATATTAAAAAAAAGTTTAGACGATATGACTTTATTGGATACTCTCATTTTAGAAGGCTTAGCAGAAGATGCGGTGAAAGATTTATATGGGGAAAAGTGGATTTCTCCTTGGTTGCAATTCTACTCAGATAAAGAACTTTTAGCTTTATGGGAGCATCATTTTTTACCGAATTTACAACTCCAAGGAATCGAACAACATCATCCATTTCTATACGGGGGGGCCCTTCCATCTTGGATCGGCTACTGTATAGGCTACAAAATTGTGCAGTCATATAAAATGAACCATTCATGTCAACATCCCTTGTTCATTTCAAGCCAAGATTTACTTGCTGGTTCGAATTTTCCGTTACAATAGAGAAAAGGAGTGATTGTTGTGTCCAATGAATTAAAAAATATATTATTACCAATTGTAGACCCATCAACAAGGGTGCTCATTGTTGGATCCATGCCAGGAAAACAATCGTTAGAGAAACAGCAGTACTATGGCAATCCACGCAATCACTTTTGGCCTATTATGGGTGAGTTATTAGAGATAGCGATTCCAAATGATTATACAGAGAGAATAGCCTTATTAAAAAACAATGCAATCGGTCTTTGGGACACGATTGCAACTTGTGAACGCGAAGGAAGTTTAGATGCAGCGATACGCAATGAACAGCCCAATGATTTTCAAACCCTTTTTAAACAATACCCTAATATCCAATTAGTGCTTTTTAATGGAGCGAAGGCATTTGAGGTTTTTAAAAAGCATATTGGCTTAGGGCTTCTAGAAGGACGAGCCTATAAAAAAATGCCATCAACAAGTCCAATACCAGGGAAAAATATTAAAACGTTCACTGAAAAGCTAGAGGACTGGCGGATTATCCAATCCTATTTAACTTAATCAACAGGGCGAGATTAGCGTGATGAAGTCGCTGCTTTGGGGTGAATACTATTCCTTGTGCTTTTAAACCATTGATAAAAGAGAATATACACAAGAAGGATTTCAATAGCATCTCCACCGTAGTACATGATCTTAGCACCTAGTTCTGCCTCTGTGGAGGGTACATGACGAGGCGGATTTGCAAAAATAAATTTTGCCAATATGGCATGAGCGGCCAATGCTACTACTAATGTAAGGGATCGAAAAACATAAGAGTATGAATGTGGAGTAGGATCAATATAAATAAAGGCAATAGTAAACAAATAACCCGCTAGAAAAATATGGAGATGAATGAATACATACAGTAGTATATGTTCATGCATCAAATTGAAAAGTGAGGTTGTATAGAGTAACCATAGACCTCCTACATTTAGAATAGATGCAATAATTGGATGACGTATAAAACGAACATACGGATTTTTTAGTGTCCGAGAGAGAAAACGTGCCTTGTTTACTGATAAGGTTCTTAACAGCAGAGTCATGGGTGCTGCTAAAGCCATAAGTAATGGTGCCAGCATGCCAAGCAATAAATGTCCTATCATATGTGCGTCAAAATGAATATGACTAAGAGCAGCCAATGGGCCGATTAATGTAATCAGAGCACAGACATTTCCAACAATCCAACAGATAGTACGGAAATGAGGCCATTGTTTTTTATATTGATTCGAAATAATAACAGCGAGGATATAGCCTATAAGAGCTAGAACAAATGGCAAGGCCAGTAGAAGCTGAACTATAATAGGAAAGTTTTGAGCATGAACATCGTGAGAATGCAAGATGCGCCACCTCCTATCGATCTTTTTGATTTGTTTGGAGCAGTAAGACAATACCGATAATTATTAATAGCGCCGCCAATATGTTCCAAACGATATCATAGGGAAGTATTTCAACATTGTAACGAATTTGGTGAAGTTTCATGAATTTATGTTGTATAATTCCATCGTAAAGCTGAAATGAGCCTGCTCCAAGAAAAATACCGCCTAGCCATCTTTTTAGCCAAAACCCATGTTTTCTATGTAGATCAGCCAATAAAAAAGCAGATCCAATCGTAGCAAAAAAGCTGAATGCATGAAATAAACCATCCGAAACTAGTCCAATAGCTGCTGTAGACTTATCATAGAAATGATGCCAGTGTAATAATTGGTGAAAAATCACCTCATCTATGAATGCCACCACCCCAAGCCCAAATAAAATCCCAGTCCACATGTTACGCTGCTTATATTGAAAGCGATTTTCATGCTTATGTTTTTGTTCTTCATACATATTCGTCATATCCAATCCTATCACCTCAAGCTGATTTTCTTTTAGTCTACCCCTGAGATGAGCTCTTAAACAAATATCCCTCAAAACAGTCGTTTGTCAGAGGGAAGTAAGGATGATTGCCAGCTATTATAGTAAGAACCAGCAGGACTGTAAAAGAATTTGAAATGATGCTTCTCAGCTAATGCACGGCTTTTTGCTTCTTCTTCAAAACCAATTGCCATCACCTGTGTACCAAATTTATTGCGTATGTGGACAAGCTGTTGCATCATATCGAGTGACCATTTATCTTTTCCTACCACAGGATACGAAAAATCCTCCCACATAATAAAATCAACATATGGTGCTGTATAATCGGCGAGTGTTTGAAATCCCCAATTTTGAGCAACAGATATATTTGGATGTCGTTTTTTGATTTGTTGGATAAAAGATAACATGGCTTCATTTTGCCACTTTTGTTCATCTTCAGGTAAATAAGAATTGATATTACCGACCGTATCTAAAAACACGCCGTCTAAGCCTTTCTGAACAATTTGCTTCTTGACTTCTGCTAGTAAAATGTCTTGATAGTGCGTAGAAGTCATATCCATTAAATAAGAATCCCATTCGGCAAAATACATTTTTTCACCCTGTTTGTCTCGATAAAAGTCTTCTTCTTTCAATTGATGATAAAGTGCTGTATTCCATTTGTCTGCCTCCATAGCATTTATATAGCCGTACACTAAAGTACCGCTTTTTTGAGCATTGATGATATACTTCTGTTGCATTTCAATTGGTTCTACAATCACTAAATCTAACTTCATCATGCTCTTGCCAATGGCATCATTGCCTTTATCTAAGTAGTATTTGTAATCTTTTACATCAGTAAGTTTAGCTTGGATACTAGTGGAAGGAGATACTGGATTTTTAGCAAGCAACATCCACATCCCCCCTGCGATAAGCATGGCTAGTAAGGGTAATAATAATTTTTTCATAAGTACTCCTTTTTGAAAAATATCCCTTCCATTATACAGTAATAGGAAATGGATTACCTTCGATAAATGGGCAATGGCTCAACGGTGAATCGCCCTTTTACATATATTGAATAATGTAAAAGGAGGGTTTGTGTGTATAATAATCCATTTAGAGAAGATAATTTTAGAAGACCTGGTTGGGGAGATTATAATGATTTTGAAACAACGTCATTTGGGCCAAGTCATTTCGGACCCCCTCCAGCAGGACAAATGCCAATGAGCACACCGCCAGGTTTTTCGCCACCTATTCCAGCTTGGCGAGTAGGATCAAGTGGTATACGTTCCTGTTTGTTTAGAAATACGTATATTTGGATGAATAGTGGTAGAAGTTTTTGGTTTTTCCCAACAGCTGTAGGAAGGGAAATCATTGCTGGCTTCCGATGGAGTCGAAGATATGGCTGGTATTTCCGTACCATTTCAAGAAATCAAATTCGCTCCTATGAATGTTTTAGATAGACTAGGGAGTTTAATTTTAAAAAAAATGATGTTACAATGACGGTAACGATAAATGAAGGGAAGATGGGTGGCTAATGAATAACTAATCTTAATTTTTGTATAGGAAATTTTATATTTCACGAACAACAAAAATAGGATTAGTCTGCCCATTTTTCATAATAATTGCTTTATATTCGCAAACAACTGCTGATATTTAGCTACTCCAAAGATTGTTTTCACAATAATTTTGGAGCTTATTTGTGTATGATATTGTAGCGACTAATCCTTCCAAATGAATTGGAGGGATTTTTTTGTCCCTCCAACTGGAGAGGATGGATAATATGAAGGAACTTTTAAAATTACAGGATATACGTTATGAAATAAAGGATACATTACTATTTGAGCATGTGACAGGCACAGTAAAACAAGGTGAGGTCATCGGCATTATAGGGAGGAATGGTGCTGGGAAATCGACATTATTACAATTGATTCAAGGTACATTATCACCAACTATGGGAGTAATTCAGGGAGCACAGGCTTTAAAAATTTCATTTGTTGAACAGGAGCTAGCTCATTTTGACAAACTAGAAATATCCGCAAGAGAGGCTGATCTGCTGGCTAAGTGGCAGGTACCTAATGTGTCATTTGCAGCGTTAAGTGGGGGTGAAAAGCTGAAAATGCGTCTTGCAGAAGGTTTTTCCCAGAATGCTCAAATTTTATTACTTGATGAACCAACGAATCATTTAGATGAACGAAGTACCGCATTCCTCATCAGACAAGTACAAAACTATAAGGGGACAATCATCGTGGTATCACATGATCGCTATTTTTTAGATAAGGTTGCCACAAAAATCTGGTCTATTGAGGAAAAAAGCCTGATTGAACATGATGGCAATTATACAAGCTACATGGCTGATAGGGAACACCGACGATTAACACAACAACGTGCCTACGAGAAGCAGCAAAAAAACATTGAACGAATTGAGGCTCAAATGTCGGAACTGACGTCTTGGTCACAAAAGGGCCACGCCCAGTCAACAAAACTGGAAGGTTTTAAGGAGTACCATCGTGTGAAAGCAAAGCGTTTAGATTCTCAGGTGAAATCTAAGAAAAAGCGATTAGAGGCTGAACTTGCGAAGACAAGAGTGGAAGCCGTGGAGCCAGAAGCAGAGATTCGTTTTTCTTTAGGCACGAATCACCGAGTTGGCAAGCGCTTACTGGAAATCAAGCATTTATCTTTAAAATTTGGTGAACGTATACTATTTAACGATGTGAATATTACGGCTCAATTTGGAGATAAGATAGCTATCACAGGAAAGAATGGAAGTGGGAAAACAAGCTTTTTAAAAGTTCTTTTAGGCAAGCTAGAAGCTGAGGGTGAAGTATGGGTATCACCAGCTGCAAACATTGGTTATCTGACACAGGAAGTATTTGATTTACCACTTGATCAGACACCAGAGCAATATTTTTATCAAGACACATTTGAAGAGCGTGGAAAAGTCCGCAACTTGATGAAGAATCTAGGATTTACACAGGCGCATTGGACATCCGCCATAGGCAAAATGAGTATGGGAGAGCGCGTAAAGTGTAAGCTGATGGCCTATTTTTTAGAGGATAAAAATGTTCTTATTTTAGATGAGCCGACAAATCATCTTGATCTACCTTCTCGTGAGCAGTTAGAGCATACTCTTACTCAATATAATGGAACATTGCTTGTCGTTTCACATGATCGATACTTTCTAGAAAAAGTCACGAACAGTGTTTGGGAGCTTCACGGTCAGCACATCAAGAAAAAGTGGACAGAAGCCACACCAAATAAAGTGGATGATACAGCGGCACTTCGTTTAAAGCTTGAAACGGAAAGGCAAGAGATTTTAGGCAAACTGAGCTTTCTAACAGTAAAAGATAAGGACTACGCACTGCTTGACCAGAAGTTTAATGAGCTGACGAAGCTTATTAATGAGCTGAAAGTCAAATCCTAACACGACTTAAAATAAGACATCCTGAATTAATGGATGTCTTATTTTTATTTGTAATTATTGAAAGCATTAATGCTGAAAAGTTAATCCTAAATAAAAAAAATAATATCAAAAGTGCTTTTGATTATAAAAAATAGTGCACTTTTATAGTTAAATTATTTAATTAGGAAAAAAAATACTCTTGAATGAAAATAAACTATTATTAATTTACAAGGTAAGTCAAAACTATTTAAGCATATTGAAATGGGGAGGAAAAATGTCAATTAAAATATTTGATTACTCGTCTAGCAAATTACAATTAATGAACAAAATAGATAAGTTGATTTTGGAACAGAATATACTTGATTATTATTTTGATACAGATTGGCTGAACGGTCCTAGTATTGTTATTAATTTTCGAAGTATAGAAAGTGAAATGGATATTTTTAAGAAAATACAGGAGATCGTCAGTGAGTATAAGCGAAACAATCCATTATCAAATACAGAAATCCTAAGAAAAATGAAAAAATATGAAAAAGAACAAAAAAGACTTACGGATTTAGAGTTAAGAAATACTAAAGAAGTGGAAATGAAAGAGGATGGCACAGTACTCATAGAAAATAAAACGAAATCAGGAATATACAACTCTCCATTTCATGAAAATAGATTTTTAGAATACAGATACCAGTTACAGCCTATTCACAGTAAAATTCAAAAACTATTACCAACAATGGATGAAAAAAAAATAATGCACTTTTTCATTGAACAATTTAAATATATTTCTTTATTTTTTAATGGTGAAATAAAGGATGGATATATTTCCTATGTCTCACACGTAATTGGCTTTTTTTCTCGACTAAAGCTAGAAAATAAAAATTATGATCTAAAAGGGTATTTTGATTCGCTCTATTCAAATCTCTATAAAGAGACTCTTATTTTTACTTTAGAGGAGAGTTTAGTTTTAGAGGAATGGAAAAAACGTTGGGCTGAGGTCAATCTTCAGATGATAATGGATATTCCTTTTTATAAAGAAAGTGATACTAAATATTTAAACCTAGAGGATCAATATGAACATTTTATTAATAACATTAGTGAATTAAATAGCCCATTCCATAATCTTCTCTTAAGAAAAGATAACTTAAAAGAATTTATACTCTCTGATCAGATGCTTCATTATCGAAATGTAGTAAACCTATTTTACGTAACCCTGCCTTTATTCGAGCAAAATATGCTAAAAAAACACTTTTATGGATATTGTGTGATAAAGGATGTTCAAAAAGATTATGAGGATTTATTAATTCGTATTTAGATATGTAATGGAGGAATAAAATGGGGAAATTAAATCCATTTATTTTAGTAAGAAAAAATTCACTACCCAAAGCTTCAATCGAATTGAAAAGAGAAGGAAGTATAACTTTACTATTAAATAAAATAGAGAAAAATAATTCTCTTTTTCTAAAAAATAAAGAAAATACAATTGAACTACTTGAAAATCAAATTGCTTATTCTTTTGACAATAATCTACTGAATTTGAAACGTGTTATATATAACGAGCAATATAACAAATTTATTAACATTTTGAATAAGATTAAAGTTAGTTTAAATCCAGAGATGGAGCAAGCTCTTAAAGAACTTCATAAGTATTGGGAAAATAAACACCTATTAAATCAAAACTATAATCAATTATTTGAAAATCTAAGTGTAGAGAGTCGAGAGATTTTGCACGAGGCATCAAATAGTAAGATTATTCAAGATTATCTATTAATGATTCAACCCAATATTTATAAAAAGCTACAGTCATATAAAGAAATGAATGCAAAAGATCATAAGAATAAGGAAAGAAAGCTTGATGATACATTATATAAAGTGTTAGCTAGAGCTTCCTTAAAAACAAGTCCATTTGCGAATATGACAAGAGTTGGATTGGTAGAAAGAGCAAGTTCAAAAAAAGAGAAATTAGAAGAGGTAAGCGCAAATATAAATTTCTCGAATGAAGTTAAGATTAATTATACTTTCTTAAATCGATTGATTTTCGAGTTTCTCTTAAAAGAAGACAGCTTCTATTTTATTACTAATTATCGAACACCACCATTGTCAATTGAAATACAAGATAATGCTAATATTGTAAATTTTGTATCCACACAAGACGACAAAAAAAGCGTAAAAATCTTTGAAACAAGCGAGATTTTAAAAAAGCTTAAAATCCCTACAAAGTTAGCCGCTTTTTTAAAAGATAATAGTGTTAAGAAGAATTTCAATTTAAATGATATCTCATTAGTGTTAGACAATAAATTGAGTAATTTAGAGCTAATTGAACTTGCCAAGAAATATGTTGAGATTGGATTATTAGTTCCTACAATTGGATTTTCACAATTAGATGATAATGATTTCTTTTTGGAAATGAATGAGATCGGGAAAAAATTTCTGAACAAAGATAGCTTTAATAGACTTAATGACATCATTAATCAGCTAATTTTAACGAAAGAAAAACTACAATTTGTTGAGACGATTGAGGATAGAGATTGTATTTACAGAGAGTTGGAAGAATTTTTGGATAGCATTGAAGAAACAAAAAACATTAGTATGTCTGTAAATCATATTTATTATGAAGATGGTGTTCTTACTAATGAGTTTCCAGTGAACAATCTCTGCACCCAATCTGATATCAATATTCTTAGTAATATACAAAAAATTACGTTGTTATTTGATGTTAGCCTGCGAATGAGGTTGGAACTCGGGGAAAGAGTTTTTCTTAGTGGTGTTCAATCGTTAAATAGCGATTTCTTTACAATATTATTTGAAACCTCTAAAGACATACTTTCTTACTGGTCAGATCCTCTTTACATAGGGAGCAATATCAAATCTAGTTGGATAAAAAAATTGGATTCATTAAAAATTAGATTTATTAATGATTTAAGAGAGTTAACCTCGGTTTCTAATCAAACTATTGATATTACTAATCTCATCAATGAATATGTAGAAAAAATACCTAAGCAGTTAATTTTAAGAGCTGATCTATCTTCCAGTTTTTTTGTTCAAAAGAATGGTGAAAAATTGATTATTAACAATATTTATGATGGTCAAGAAAAATATAAGGCGAGGTTCATGGATTACTTTAAAGAGTTCCTTGAGCAAGATGCAGAATATAAAAAGTTTGAAGAAGAATATTATATGGATCAGGGTTACCACGAATATACTGAGAATTTTGGTTTTAATGGGAATGTTAAATCAATATTTTTACCAAATAGGGTAACAACAGTAGGGACTGGAAGAAAGAGATTTTCCACTATTGCAAAGAACTATTTAGAAATAGAGGAGTTAGGGATTAAGGTTGATCCGATTTGTAATTTTATTACTTTTTTTGAACGATCAACAAAAAAGGAAGTTAAAGTTTTGTACAGAGGATCCTTAATTCCAACTGCTATGCCTGGTTATATTTCTACATTACTACAGCTTTTTTCATCAGGAAGAATGACCTTTAAGTTCTCTGATCTTTTATGTCATGAGTCGATTCCAAAACTAACAATAGGAAATATAGTTTTGAGCAGAAAGAAGGAGAGCTTAAGTAAATATAAGAATCTATTTTTAGCTAAGGATTTAGAAGCAGCAGAATACCATAAGAAGATAAACACCTTTTTCTGGAAAAATGATTTACCAACAAATTTCTTTGTGGTTGCAAAAAGAGATCTCTCTGATAAACAATTTAGATTTGTAGATTTTAAACCATTTTATGTTGATATAACTAACCCTGTATCTTTGAAAATCTTTGTTAAGGAAATTATAAAGAAATATCAAGATGAAGATTTTGAAGGTCTTTATATAGAGGAGAATCTAGGTAATGAAGGAAATTTTGCTATTGAATATGATCTAGAACTTTACAAAGTAGGTGGAAAAATTTAATGAATGAGAACATTTGTGTTTTAAATAGACAAAATGTGATGGTTTATAGAAAAGAGAGTGAAACAGTTCTTAAAACGAGCTATAAAAGCTTTAAATTTAGTATGTCGGATGACAAGCATTTAAAGTTATTAGATCTTCTAAATGATTCTATTATTGGTATCCCGTTAGAAATGGTGAATGATGAAGATAAAAAACTAATTAAAATGTTGAGTAAAAATGGAGTTTTACTTGTCTATAGAAAGGGAGGAATAGTAGATAAATGTAAGTCTTTAAAGTGGTTTCAAATTTTGTCCCAATATCTCCCGCCTGATTTTGATTTAGAGATAGTGTGTAAAGAAATAATGAATACTACAATCGTTTTAAGAAATTCTTTGAACGATAAAATACCAAAAATTAAGGAAATTTTTTCAGAGTTCGATATGTCTTTAGTTTTAACAGATCAAAAATTTTCGAATAATAATAAATTGTGCGTTTTGACAGATAATGAGCTTGATCCAAATCAAGATTGTGGGATATTAATTCAAAAATTCAATCAAGGTATTTCAGGTACAGTTCTTAAAGATTTGTATTATGAACCATTGGATAATGACTTATCTAGAATGATTAAAATATTTAGTCCTTTATATATTTTAATTTATACTATAAAAAAATTAGCAGGTTTCGGGTCTAATACATTTTATATGAATGAAGTAGGTAAGTTTACTGAAAATGATGTACAGCATCACATAGTGAATGTTGTGAGTACTTCTCAATCCCCACTTGTTCTACAAGAACAACAAAAAGATATTGAGAGAATTGAAAAATTTGAAATGCTTATACAAAATAAATCTTTAAAGATGAAAATAGCGAATCAATATACTGAATATTCCGATTTATTCCAAAGTGGTTTATCTACTTATGCCATTATTGATGAATTCCTTAATAAAGAGTACGTTATTGCAGGGTTAAATTTCGAAAAATCCGCTGTTGAAGCAATTAAATATGCAGTTAGATTACATTTTGAAAATGTCTCAGGTGGCAAGTGGCTAATTACCGAAAATGAAAATTATTTCTTAGATAAAATACTTCTGTTAGTTAATAGTCTTCCTGAAAAAGGTATTTTTACAAAGCTTAGTGGTGCTATTATGAACAATTTGAAAGTATTTAGGTCGTATGGTGCATTTTTAGATAATATAGAAATTTATATAGAAAAATTCGAAAAATCAAATTCCTATAAAGTTTATTTGAAAGATAATGATGGAAAAATGTTTGGTGACTCAAAAAAGTGTATTGATTTGTCTAAAAAAATAGAAGAAACTATTTTGAATTATTTGCTACATTATCACAATGATTTAGGTAGCAAAGTGAAAACGCCTTACTCGTTCTATGATAAAAATACAACTAGCCAAAATGATTGTGAAAATCTGCGAGAAATCCCATATGTATCTTCTCGATTATTTATAGAAAATGCGCTCAAACTTTTCAAAGAAAATGATATTCGATATGAAGAATTTGCATGGGATAGAGAATTTGAATTGCAAAGTTTAAATCTCTGCGCTCGGAGAATTGATGTTGGATCGTACGGAGGGTAGAGCTGTCATGAAAAATAGGGTTAACGAAATTATTTTAATTTCAAAAGAAAATGATTGGGAAAAATTTATTAAGAGTCAAATTATTAACAACACTAATTTTGAAATTGAAGAGAATTATCTCCCAAAAAATTATTTAGATAAATTATTTACTGAGTTACTGGATACTGAGTTGGCAGAGGGCTCTTATTATACTTTCAACTTGAATTCAAAAATATTTTCTAAGAGAAAAGTGTTGGATTTATCGCTTGTTACAAATGATGTTGATAAGTTTGGTGAGTTGAACAAAGTTTCAAAATTCGAATTTAGGACAAAAGAGTTTAATGAAATTGCGAAAGATCTAAAAGCCAATCATAGTTCTTTAGTTGACCCACTTGTAGGGATATTCAAAGGGCATTATAGAGGTATTGCGGATTCAATGCCTTTAATCGCCTTCGATGCAAAACTTGGCACTAGAAGCTTTGATGCATATGGTCGAGCAAATACTTATAAGAAAGCATATTTTACAGGTTTACTAGAGGGATTAGAGCGATTTCATTCTGTTGGTTCTATCCATACTCAAGCAATAATTGCTAGTGAAAAGGAATTAATAGATTCAGGTAAAGCTTTTGTGCCGTTCCAAAAGTTCTGTCATTATACATGGGAACATTACCGTTCCAGACATTTTGAACTTGGAATTTACTCACCAGAAAAACCAATTAGGTGGATTAATACGTATTCCGTAAAAGAAGAAAGGGAAATTCTAATTCCAGAACAAATAGCTTATTTTTCATCTGAACAAGTATTAATTGAGACAGATGAAGAGAAGTATATTTCTGAAACATCTAATGGTACAGCGGTAGGAAGTTGTTGGACCGAAGCGGCTATTGCTGGCATATTTGAATTGATTGAGAGAGATAGCTTTTTAGTCTATTGGTATACGAAATCATCCCCAATTAAAGTAACTAATTTGATGGAATGTCAGGATAAAGAGATCAAAATGATTCTGGGTTATATCAATATGATGGACTATGAACCTCATTTATTTGATATAACACTTGAATCAAACGTTCCCACTTATTGGCTTTTACTAGAATATAAAGGGGATGATCCCGATGCTCTTAGTTTCTATACAGCTGCCGGATCAAATTTAAATCCATACTCTGCTATTAAATCAGCGTTTGTAGAGGCAACAACTTCAATTAAAGTTTTCAAAGAGTATATGTATAAAAAGTATTCTATTGAAGAAATGGAAAAACTAAAAAGGGATTTTAATGAAGTGAAAAAGTTAGAAGATCATTTGTATTTGTACTCTTCAGAAACAATGAAACAGTATTTGGATTTTGCACTTAAAACGGGAAAGAATGAAGAACTTAAAAGTAATATGATGAAAAGACTTCCTGATGATAAGGAAATTTCACAATCTAAATTATTACATGATATAGTAAGCCGCATTACAGAGGATGAAAATGACATTTATATCACGGATTTAAGTACAAAGTTTTTAACTGATATCGGCTTATCATGTGTTAAAGTTCATATTCCAGAATACCAAAATATCGGGTTTGGTAGTCAATATCAAAATGTCAATCTTGAGAGGTTAATGAACGCTATAAAATTGAATAATCTGGATGGAAACTTAGATGATATTTATCAAGCACCACATCCTTTTCCATAACGTTGGAGGTAGATTATGAATAATATTGAATACGATTATTATAAAAGATATTCTGCATTAAGATATGATTTAGTGCATTTTACTCACGCTACTCCTTATGTGAAGAAACAATATTCTTTAAAAGGGGAATTTCTAAAGATTGAAGATTCATCTTTGTACAAATTAGTTTCAGGGATAGCAGAAGCAAGTTTAAAAATTAATCGATATGAAATTCTTTCAAGGTATCAAGACCATAATAATTCTCCTTCAACGAGGAACATGCACTCTTGCCAATTAATATTTATTATTGATAGTAAAATATTTTTCTATGATATGTACGAGGATAAATTCATTTTGCTTAGTTCAGAGAGTCAAAGTACCTTTTTAAAAAGTAAAATTTATATTATCGGATTTTCAGATATCTTAAATATCTCAAGATATTATGGAGAATTCTCTCTCTATTTAAGTATGTTAGATGCAGGGCATGTTTTAGGAAACATAAAAAATTTTTTAAGCTTTAATAAATTATCTTGGCAACAACACTTGTCTTTCAATTACTCAGTTGTTTTTAATAAGATTCTTAATATAGATGATTGCGTATATGGATCCTTTGTCATTGAATTAGAGAGGCCAAATGGTGAATTAAATTTGGGTCACTTTGAAAGAGGTATTGAGAGAAAACGGATAGCGGAAACAAAGTTTTTCAATGAAATCAAATGCTCAAAGCATATTACAGAAATTATTAGCAGTATAAACAATGGGGCGACTGACTTTCAATGTAAGCAGTACTATCCAATTGATTGCAACTTCCATTCTTCAGTTAACAGGAATTCTGCTCATAATATGGTAGGTAATTTCAATTTAAATTCAGATGTGATTTTAAACAAATTTGAAGTAGCTACTTGTCTTTCTAGATTAAATAAATTCAGGAATCTAATTAGCATGAACAAGATCAATTATTGTATTTTGGAACACCATCAAATAACTTTCCAAAATGGAGTCGTTTGGGACAAGGAAGTCGAATTTTCTAAGGTTCTTTATAATGATCATCAATTTTTTGATCTTAATACATTTAATAAAGTTGTTGTCTTTTACACAGAAGATAAAAATATAGTTCGGAAAGGTCTATTACCGATTCTTCTCTCAGCTGGAGAATTGATGCAAGGCTTTTGTCTATACGCTGCAGAAACAGGTAATGCTTTTCGACCAATGAAGAATCATCATGACTCATATTTAAAAAAGTTATTAGAGTTAAATGATGATTCAGAGATTAATTATATTGGAGTGCTTTGTAGCTCACCTATTCAACAAATAAAAATGACTACTTAGGGTAGATCGATCTTAATAACACAATATGATGGGAGAGGTGAAAATCATGTGGCATTCATTCCATGTATATATTCATGATTACAAATTATTAGATGAATATTTACAAAGTGAATTTGAACATCTTATCTGTAATAATTTGCAAAGTGATATTGACTATTTTTTTATTAGATATTGGTTAGGTGGTCCTCATATCAGATTGAGAATCAAAGAAAATGTAGACTTTGATGCAAAGATCTTTTTAAAAATATTAAAAAAATCGGTGGATAATTTTTTGTCCTATAAAACGCCAGTACTAATTGATAGAGAAAAATTTTATACACCTGAAATGCTAAAAGGAGAGGGGATCACAGAGGTATTCTGGAAACGACACGGTACTGTGGAATTGGATGAGTATAAACCAGAAATTCCACGATATGGTGGTGAAAGAGGGATATATTACGCTGAAAAGCTATTTGTACAAAGCTCTAAACTTGCACAAAAATTAAATAAGATGAGTTTTTCCAAAAGGTTATTTGCAGCAATCGATCTCCTATATTTCTCATTTGAAGTAAAAGATAAAACTGAAATGGCACAAAAATATTGTGATCTATGGGAGATATATCATAAAAATGAATCGAGCCTAAAAATGATTACCTCCTTAACTTCCAGAAGAGTTTCATATCTCAAAGAAAACCGAGATAAAGCATTTAAAATATATGAAGAATATATCGACTTATTGAAGAATAATCCGACTAAAATAATGTTTTCTCACATTCATATGACAAATAATCGAATTGGTGTTTACCCAGAATTAGAGTATTGCATTGCTAAAAGCATCCAATTAGCTTAAGGAGTTAAAAATGATGAGAAATAATATGAATTCGACAGTTTTATGGGATACAGAGGTTGACAGATCTTTATTAAGAAGAACATTTCATTCAAAAACAATATCTAGAAAAGATTACACCTCAGTACAAATAAAGAAGGTCAAAACAAAAAAAAAATGGGAGACGAAACCAGGGATTTTTCTTCATAAGAGAGCTCCTCAAAACGATATTGAAAAGCTATTGGTAAATAGAAGAACACGGAGATATCCATCAAATAGAGAAATAAATATACAAGATATCTCTGAGATATTACAATTTGCTGCTGGGATAACTGATGAGAAAAACAAATACTTTTCCTATCCCTCTCCGGGTGCTTTATATCCATGTACTCTTTTTCTTAGTATTAATTTAGCTGGTTTCAAAGAAAAAATTTATAGATATAACCCATATAAACACCAATTAGAAGAATATGCTGACGCATCAATAAGAAGTGCCGATTCAATTATCATTGACACCAATCTAAAGAAATTTCCTGTAAAGATTTTCTTTACAAGTGATTATCAGCTCTTAGAAGAGAAGTATGGGGAATTATCATATCGTTTATTAAATCAAGAAATAGGACATATCGCACAAAATATTTCGTTATATTCAGAATTTGTAGGGTTAAATACTACCTGTATTGGTGGATTTTATGAAGAAGAGTTTAAAAGATATATTCCTGAATACGACCTATTATATGCAATGGTGGTGGGCTAAATATGTATATGGTATTAGATTCTGAATATCGTTTATTCAATGATTTTAATAAAATTTATATTGAACATATATTTAATAAGAAAATCATTGAATTATCCCTTAAAGAAAAAATTAATTTAGATTATTTTAAAAGAACATTGTATTTTGGTACAAATTTAAACTTTTTGAGTAACTCAAAAAAGAAAGAAGATCAATTAATCATTTATTTGTTAAAAAAAGAAAATCATATCTTCTTATTATCATCAGAAATAAAAGATATCAATCGCGAACTTAATTGTAGAAGTCTTTATATGATCTGTGACGAGGTAGGGACCTCCCGTGAAAAACTTTTAGATTTTAAAAACACTATGAGCAACACTGGCATTGATATTATCGGAGATAGTAGTGGTAGTCTATCTAGTTATTTGAAAGATAATGGATTCTTGGTTAATAAATCTAGAATCGTTGGTTATAACAAAATATTGATTGTAGAGAGAAGCTCAATAGTAGCACCAGTAAAAAGTCTTTTCAAAGATTACAATTGTATACTTCCATATTCTGTTGTCGACATGTCGATTGGTCCCTGTCTATTTAAGAATGATCAGAATCTTGATGATTATAATCTTTTAATTGAGGATAGTGAAACAAATAGAATTCCATCTCAAGCTAACTTAACATCCATGTACTCACTAATAATAAATACTGTTTTGTACTTAATAAATAATGTTCATCAGGAATTATACATCGATGCGGGTTTACCTATTAATAGAAAATTCAAATTTAGTCTACCCGACATGGGATTGAGGGCTTTCTCGCAAGATTAGGAGGTAAAAAATGAATGTAATAGAGATTAAGAATGTTTCAAGAGAAATAGAAGGTAGAAAAATACTGAAAGATATCAACCTAGATATAAAAAAGGGAGAAATAATAGCAATTTTAGGACATAATGGTGCAGGTAAAACTACATTAGTTAATACAGTTATGAAATTAGTTAGACATTCGGGGGCTATTGAATATTCCTTTAACGAAAAGGAGTTATATAAAAAAATAGCATATCAGATGCAGACTTCATCATATGAAGACGAGGCTAAAGTTCTGGAAGTGTGTCTTCTCTATAAACAAGTCCTTCAAAGCAAAATCGATATACAAGAATTATTACGAGAATTTGATTTAGATAAATTTCAGCATTCTTATATTAAAAATCTATCTGGTGGTCAAAAACAATCACTCTCAATTTTGCTCACATTAATAGGTGAACCAGAGGTGCTCATTTTTGATGAATTAACAACAGGTTTAGATTCACTTAAACGAAGAAATATTTGGGATACTATTAAGAAAATTAATAAGTACAGTGGTACTACGATTATTCTAACAAGCCATTTTCTTGACGAAGTTGAGTATTTAGCAGATAGAGTTGTAATTATGAATCAGGGGAAAATAGAACAAATTGGAACTGTTTTTGATATAGTGAATGTCCAATTTAAGGATACTAAAAAAATGGAATTTGAAACTGTGTTTCTAGAAAATCTGGAAATCATTTTTGAACGGAAAGTAAAAGTTTCTAATAATAAAGTTTCTTTTACGTATAGAAGTAACGAGGAAGAAGATATTTATAAAAAAGTGAAGAAGATAGCTGGAACTAATATTGTTATGAAAAACTTTTCATTCGAAGATGCCTTTTTGCAAATGTTAGGTTATAAATTGGTGAATGGAGGAGAGATACTAAATGACTAATTTATTAAATCTTTCACAGTTTCAAATCAAATTACTTTTTCGAAATTATAAAGGATTGATCTTGGGATTTTCTCTACCCATTATAATGTTTTTTATATTCGGTAATTTATTATCAGAATATTCTATTTACGATGGCATGCCATTAAATAATGCCTTAGTTCCAGCGTATATACCTATTATTATTATTAACGGAGTATTGGTCATTTTCGGACAGAATTTTCTAGTTTATAAAGAACAGGGTAATCTCTTGAAATATAGGCTTCTAGGAATTAGCGAAATTACTGTAGCTACCAGCATATATATTGCCACATTTATTTTCCAAGTATTAGCAGCGATAACTCTAATTATATTTGCGTATTTAACTAAAAATGTAGAATTTCCTTTTGAGAGTATACTGAAAATTTTGTTAGCCTTTGTGATTATTAATTTTTTTGAATTTGCTATTGTGTATTTTGTTACATCTTTTATTAATAAGAGCACTACTTATCAGAGCTTATCATTAATAATTTTTTATTTCCAAATTTTCTTAGGAGGTCTTACTTTTCCTCCAGAGATGTTCCCATCTTTTTTAAAGGAAGCTGTTTATATTTTTAATCCAATTATTTATGGGTTAGAAATGATGCGAAGTTTTTGGTTGCTAGATGGATCAATCTTGGACAATCTTAAAGAAATATCTGTACTAATTGGATGGGCAATATTCTTTATTACTTCCGGAATGATTGTAAATTATAGGAAGAAAATAACGTATAAAAGTAATAAATTGTTAATATTTCAAGGTGAATAAGTCAGGAATAATAGGACTTCAATCAAACTTCGTATTGTTGTTATTGATAAATATATGACATGAATTTAGTGAATGTAAAAAGCAAGAGTGCTACTAGAAACTGTTATTAATGTTAATGGCTGCTCAACATATAGCTCTAGCTCATGTTGTTCATCATAAATAAAAAAAGTGGAGGAAAGACTTATGAAAAAAGAAACACTTATGGAAGAATTATTCTCAGATATTGAGGACATGGACTTTGTAGAAATCAATGAAGCAACAGCACTACCAGAAACAGCGGCAACAAGCGGATCAATGATAAGTAATGGCTGCTCAACATGTGGCTCTAGCTCGTGTTGTTCATCATAAATAAAAAAAGTAGAGGAAAAACTTATGAAAAAAGAAACACTTATGGAAGAATTATTCTCAGATATTGAGGACATGGACTTTGTAGAAATCAATGAAGCAACAGCACTACCAGAAACAGCGGCAACAAGCGGATCAATGATAAGTAATGGCTGCTCAACATGTGGCTCTAGCTCATGTTGTTCATCATAAATAAAAAAAGTGGAGGAAAGACTTATGAAAAAAGAAACATTAATGGAAGAATTATTCTCAGATATTGAGGACATGGACTTTGTAGAAATCAATGAAGCAACAGCACTACCAGAAACAGCGGCAACAAGCGGATCAATGATAAGTAATGGCTGCTCAACATGTGGTTCTAGCTCGTGTTGTTCATCATAAATAAAAAAAGTGGAGGAAAGACTTATGAAAAAAGAAACACTTATGGAAGAATTATTCTCAGATATTGAGGACATGGACTTTGTAGAAATCAATGAAGCAACAGCACTACCAGAAACAGCGGCAACAAGCGGATCAATGATAAGTAATGGCTGCTCAACATGTGGCTCTAGCTCATGTTGTTCATCATAAATAAACTATCAAAAACACTAGCTCAAAATTTAGGCTAGTGTTTTTCTTTTTGTCAAAAGAAGTTATTAAATATGAAGTAAAATAATCGAAAAGTTATAATTACTCATTGTAAATAATCACACTTTATACTTATCACCATTATGTTGAAGTGTTTACTTTTCATCAAATACAGACTATAATAAACGGAAAAATGAGAATAGTTTCCATAAAAATATATTCCTTACATTGTTTTTGATTTGGATTCTTCTGGTTAAAGGTGAGTGAGAAAGTGAACACTATTTTTTCGGTTGAGTTTGTAGGACTGTTTTTACAATATTTTTTTATTTTTTTATGTGGTGGTTATTTAATAAGAGTAGCGAACAAAAAAATATACATATTAATTACCTTTATATCTGTATTTTTTATAAGTATGGTTTATTTTAAGCTAAATGTACTTGCTACTGGAGTTCTATGGGGAGTACTATCATTAATTTTAATAAGATATTCTAGAAAAATTGATTTTTCCTTTTTTGCATCATCAATGTCCATTCTATTATATATTTTATCGGATTACATAATTGTTTACCTATTAAGTTCTTTTGAATTAATGACAAATCTTGTTTTTCGTTTCATAGTTGGGACATTTCTCTATCTAGGTATTATTTATTTATTAAAAAAGATCATAGATAAATATACATATTATTTTAAAAGTACTAGTTTCCCTTTGATGATTTCCGCTGTCGCTTCTTCATTAACGGTGATAATTTATTTGGTGATAATTTCTATAGAGAGAGCTATAGAAAGCGGGATCTCTATGGAAAAGACAAATTCAGTGTTCATTGTTGCGTATGCCCTTGTTTCAGGTTTAGTTTGTTTAGCGATCATTTACGCAAAGAATAAAATGTATGTAGCAAGAGAAAAACAAAAAGAGTTGACATATCTCTTAGAATACTTAGATCAGATAGAGAGTAATTATAATGAAATGAGAAAATTCAAACATGATTATATGAATATCTTGATTTCAATTGAAAGCTTCTTAGAATCTAATGATATTCAAGGGTTAAAAAAGTATTATTATAATGAAATAAAATGGACATCACAAAACTTTGATCGAAACTCATTTAAATTGTCCCAATTAAGTAATTTACAAGTAAAAGAATTGAAAAGTTTATTGGCCAATAAATTAATGGTATCGCAAGAAAAAGGTATAGATACCGAAATCGAAATGAGAGAAAAAATAAAAAATATACCGGTTGACTCCGTTGTTTTAGTACGTTCCTTAGGGATTATCCTAGATAATGCCATTGAAGCTGCTGAGGAAATAAATAATGGAAATATCAGAGTTGCTATAGTAAAAGATAATCAAGTTATAAAAATAATAGTAGCAAATTCTTGTCATAAGGACATACCTAAACTTTTTTTATTGAAAAAAGAAGGTTTTTCTACAAAAGGAGAGAATCGTGGTTTGGGTTTAGGTAACCTAGATCAGTTATTGAGTAAAGCTAAAAACATAATTCTTGAAACTAAAATTGAAAGAGATGTATTTACTCAAATCCTTACTATTAATGGGGAGGTGAGAGTATGATAAAAGTATTTGTGTGTGAGGATAATGAAAAACAAAGAAATATTATATCTAATATAATTCAAAATTATTTAATAATGCAGGATTATGATATGAAGTTTGAACTTTCAACAGAAAATCCTAATGACATCATATCCTATTTGGAGCGTAATAAACTAAACAATGGCTTATATTTTCTAGATGTTGAGTTAAACTCAGAAATGAATGGAATTTCTTTGGGGGTAGCAATTAGGAAGTTAGATCCTTCTGCAAAAATAGTTTTTATAACAACTCATACAGAATTAACATATTTAACTTTCCTCTACAAAGTAGAAGCAATGGATTATATACCAAAAGATAATCAAAAAATTATGCAAAATAAAATTATTGAATGTATAGATGTTGTAATGGAGAGATACTTAAATTCAGGGGCTTTGATTGATGATAATATTGTAGTTAAAGCTGGTGAAACGAGTATAAGATTAAATGTAAATGAAATTTATTTTATTGAGTCTTCCTCTGTTCCACACAAGCTAGTTGTTCATCTGAACAATAGGACAATAGAGTATTATGGAAAGATAAAAGAAGCTGAAAATTTAAGCCCCAAGTTTTACAGATGTCATCAATCTTATGTTGTAAATATTAATAGTATTCAAGAGATAAATAAAAAAAATAGAACAATAACGATGAAAGACGGAGAAACGTGCTATGTTTCCACTCGATATTTAAAAGAATTACTTAGAAAGTTTGAATCTTCTATAAAAGAATAATAAAAAGTGCACTTAAATTTTCAAAAGTGCACTTTTTTATTTGTTTAGATAACACTTTTTACTTTAAATATATGTTTTAAGAAAATTTAATCATCATTAAATAATACGATGTAGAATCAGTTTAAAGAGAAGGGGGAGGCTAATGAGGAATCTATCGATGGAAGAAAAACTATCATGCTATTTAACAGATATTATCAATAAAAATATTCAATTAAGTAAAATGGAATTAGCAAAGATAAATTATGGCATAGCCACTCTTTTGATCAACCTAATAAAGGTGAGCTTAATTTATAGCGTATCTATTATGTTAGGTGTTGTAAGTGAAACCTTAGTTTGTCATTTGGTTTTTTGCATAATGAGAAGATATTGTTATGGGCTACATGCTAAGTCAAGTATTGTCTGTTCGATAATCGGAGTATTGTACTTTTCGATTGGTCCTTTTATTGTACTAAATTACTCGTTTAGTATTACTCGAGAGTTAGTAATATTACTCGGAATTATTTTTGAAATTATTATTTATTATAAAGTTCCAGCTTATACGAATAACAGCAGAGTTGGTGACTCAAAAGAGAAAAGAAAGAAAGCGTTGATTATTAACTTCCTTATAATTTGTGGAATACTAATGTTAAATGATGAACAATTAAGGCTTATTTCATTTATGGGGATTTTTTTATCAATACTTCTTACAATACCTATAAAAAAAGGAGATATGACTAATGTTTGAACTAAATGCTATCAAAGTAACAAAGGAAAAATTGTGTTTGTTTTTTGCTATACTTGCTATAAGTATTGGAGAGATGGCTATAAATAACTGTTGTCTTTTAGGGATCTATGAGCCTTCATTACCTGAAGAATTAAAAAAATAACGATTTATTCTGCTAACGGATAGTAAGTATCTAAAATATTTACTGAAGCGATTAGGAGGTAAAGAAAGCTGAAAAATAACAAGAAGAACCCATATTCTAATGAGAAAAGAAAAAAGAATAGAGATTTAAAGTTAAGTATTACATATGGTTTAATTAGTTTTCTAGTGATCATAACTAGTTGGACAGTTGTAATTGCGATAACTAATGGCGACATTGATATGTTACAGATTAATTTTGATAGATTACTTAAAAATATAAGCAGTTACACTTTGATGTCTTCTTTATTTGCTGGATTAATCATTAGTGGAGTATTTTATTTTTATATATTTCCAAGAAAAACACACAACTCAAAACAACCCGATAAGTAAAAGGTAGATTTTGTAAGTATCATGAGAGATACCTATATGATAAGATTTTGATTAAAAATATAACTCCTGAAGCATTTTGCTAAAGGAGTTTTATACATTATAGATTTAGATTTTTTCAGTCTTAATCACAAGTTGCTTATAGTTTGTAAAACATTTTTGCCATTCTTTCATCGGAAACTCTTCATGTATAGTTCCGCTTAAAAAGTCTGTTAGTTGGTTTAGGCATATATGCCACCCTGCTAAATCCTTCGGTGTATGCTCTGTCAGCTCTTGAAGTGTCTCCACTACTACCAATAATGAACCATCGTCAGTAGAAGATAGTTCAAATCTCACCGTATCTGTTCCCCAATCAAATTCTAGTACTTCTTTCTCAGCATAATCTGTGATGGTTATTTCCTCAAAGGTACCTGTTCCATCATTCATATTAAAATGTATTTTCCCGTTCTTACGAAGATCAATGATTTCTAGATTACTCATCCACTTTTGTAGGCTTTCATTGTTAGTAAGCACTGCCCAAACGGCATCTACTGAATGTGTCAGTGGTCGTTTGAATGTTGCAACATGACGATTGGATTGTTTTTCAATAGTAGCTAACATAGACATCCTCCATCTTTATTGTTTTGACTTCATTATAGGTGTTCTTCATTAGCTGTCCAAGCAGAAGGTCATTCAACAATTATTATTTCTAAGAAGTCAATCTTAGGATAATATTGTTAAACAGGGGGAGTGAAGATGACACATCAACAAGCATTAGAACGTTATATACAAGCTACAAATACACATGATTTTAATGAAGTTAAGGCTATTTTGCATCCACAAGCGGTTTATTGGTTCTCCGATAAAACTTGCACAACTACAGATGAGATTGAGGCTTATTTCAAGCATGCATGGAATGTCATTAAAGAAGAGGTTTATTCAGCTACTGAAGTAAAATGGTTAACCGTTGATGAAAAGACGGCTACCTGTCTTTATACATATCACTATGAAGGCTATCATAACGAAAAGTTTGTATCAGGTAGCGGTAGAGCGACAAATATTTTTACGTTAGTTAATGATGAATGGAAGATCATTCATGAGCATTTGAGTAATGGTCATTAAATTATTTTCAATGTAACCTGGACAAGCAACAATATAATAATCAATGTTAGTAGTGTTTTGGCTATTTTTAATGGAATGTAGGGGAGCACTATAAGACCTAATTGGGAACCTATAATGGAGCCAAGTGCCATAGCAATCGCATAGTGCCATTGAATAAAGCCAGTGTGATAAAACACAACAAATGCTCCTGTACAGCTCCCAAAAAGGAGTACTCGAGTGAGCTGTACAGCCTTTATGTAAGTGTGGTGAGAACGTAGATAATGCAAAATGCTAAATGTCGAAGAGCCAGGGCCGAAACCACCATCATACATGGCGATGAAAAATGGTTGCCAAAAACGAGGTGCTTGATGTTCTAGCGAATCAGGAATCTCAGTCCACGCCTTATTCTTCAAAGTAACGACTAAAGCCAAAAGAAGTAGTACACAGGCAGAGTAGTTCATAGTTTGCTCAGACAGCGAAACGGCTAGAAGTGCGCCACAAATTCCCCCAACAATAGCAAGAGCTATATATTTGATGATAGATATGGGATGTAGCTCCTTCTGGTAGAGAAGATAGAAAATACTGGTTAAAGCCGAAATGCCTGTCGAAAATTTGTTTGTGGCAATACTTGTTTGAATAGGGATACCGACAAGCATCATGGCAGGAAGTGTAATTAGTCCACCACCTCCCGCAAGTGTACCAATAAAAGCAGACACCATTCCGATACATATGAGTGTTAAAGAAATGTTTGTATAGAAAAGTCCAACTAAGGTAAGTAGTACAAATAATAACAGCATGATCATTTTATTCATAAGCTTCTCCCTTTCTTTTATTAGCTTTAGGGTAAATGGTGTTAATGTATAAATCTAATATATTATTTTTGAAAATTCATAAAATAAATTTATATAAATAGGGGGATTAAATGAATCACCAAATATATCAATGGGGAAATCCTCATAATCCATCTTTAGTTTTTTTACATGGACTTGGAAGCTCAGGTTTAGCATTTGGGGAGCTAGCAGCGTATTTATCGGAGTACCATGTTATTTCCTTTGACCTACCTGGACATGGTTATAGAACCGCGTTAGAAGAAGAGGAGGGTTATCTCCCTTCCAATTTAATTAAACTAATAGAAGAAATAATAGGTACAAATTTAAAGAGTAAGCCTTTTTATTTGATAGGGCATTCTTTTGGAGCAGATCTGGCTATCCATTTCGGATCTAAATACCCGCAGCAACTTAAAGGCATGGTATTGCTAGATGGGGGATATATGTCAGGGAAAGATTTAGGTATCACTTTAGAAAAGGAATTAAAGGACGTAGCAAGCTTTTGCGAAAATGTCCGCTTCCCATCATGGGAAGAATTTTTTAAATCTGAGAAAGAAGAGCTTGCTCGATGGTCAGAAGAGTTAGAAGTAGCTTCAAAAGCACAAGTAAAGGAACAAAATGGCGAGATTAGACTAACTCTATCTCCCTTCACGGCACAAGCAATGATAAAAGGTATGAATGTGGAGCCAGTTGACCAAGTAGTGGGTATGATAAAATGTCCTACACTATTATTGCATGCAACGGTACCTGCAGAGCTAGGAACGAAAAGAAAAAATTGTATTCAGAAATTACAAGTAAAAATAGAACATTTAGATGTTGAATCTATTGAAGGAGCAGGACACGATATCTTTCGAGATGTCCCTGAAATAGTGGCGGAAAGATTAAATTTTTCGTGTAAAGTTTAATTGGAGGCTGACAGAATGAGGTTGCTTCAATCGGAGGAAGAGCTGAAGAACTTAATTGCATCTGATGACTGGATGATGAGCATTTTATCCACAGTAGAAAACTTGCAACTACCAGATTGGTGGATATGCGCAGGAATTATTCGCTCAAAGGTATGGGATTACCTTCACAATAAGGAGGAAAGAACACCAATTGCTGATATTGATGTGATATATTTTGATAAAGAAAATTTAGCAGAAGAAGTAGAGAAGCAGTATGAGCAAGAACTGAGAAAGTTATCTCCAAACGAGCCTTGGTCCGTGAAAAATCAAGCACGAATGCATGTCCTAAATGGTAGTAAACCATATCAATCTGCTGTTGATGGAATCTCTCATTTCCCAGAAATCCCAACGGCAATTGGAGTAAAATTATCAGATGGGGTACTAGAGATTGCAGCACCGTACGGTATTCATCTTTTAGGAGCAGGCATAGTAGAGCCAACATCGTTTTACCTAGAAAATAAGTATGCCTATGCGATTTATCGTCAAAGAATTCAGCAAAAACAATGGCATTTATGTTGGCCAGAATTGAAAATTCATCTTCAATAAAAAAAGAAAGAGGGGGAACAATTGCAACAAGATAAAACCTATGTCATTAAACACTATATAAAATCTTTAGATTGGATAGATAATTTACGAGGGTTATCTGAGGCACAATGGCGTATGCCCATTGAACCTGGGAAATGGTCGGTTGCAGAGGTAATTGGGCATCTTCCTCCATGGGACAAGTTTGTGCAAAATTACCGAATTCCTTTTCTCTTTACAGATGAGCGTCTGCCGAAAGGGCCAGATGTAGCACATTTGAATACGATGGCAGCTAAGAAAAGCCGTGAACAAACAATGGAGGAAACATTGAATGATTTTATTTCCACAAGGCGTCAATTATTGCAGGACATTCAGCAATGGACAGATGAGCAATGGCAACAGTCATTTAAAATTGGACAGTCAGAAATGACTATAATCGACTATTTTGTAGGATTAATCAATCATGATTTACATCATTTTTCACAGATTCAGAATGTTATACATGTATAGGAGTTAGCATATGGATATCAAGTATTTAATTGATTACTTTGCACATGCTTCTGTAAAATTTACAGATGTTTTTACTAAAAAAATGGAGCCAGGTGAAGTAGATACTGGTAGAACAACAGCTCCAGAAAAGTGTGGTATAGTAGTGCCACTTGCAGGGAGTGCGATCTTTAGCTTTAATGGAACCCCCTATATGATGGAGCCAGGAATGATTGCCCATGCTGGCCCCCAGATGCCGATAGAAGTGAGAGCGACTGGCCATAAAGGTTGGGAGTATGCAGTTGTTCATTACAGCCTACCTACAGAAGAAATAAATCTATATCCGCTAGCCGAGCAACATTTTCTAATCAATACAGGCTTTAACACACAAATTATTAGCCATGTTCAGCAATTAGTAGAAAGCTATTCCTTTCCTGGTAATATGGCTGTATTCAAGTCTAAGACATTATTTATGAATTTGTTGGAAGATATCCTTGTAGCGGCAAAAATGCAGGTTTTAGATAGTGCCAGCGAATTAATGGAACAGGCATTACAGTATATACATGAAAATTTTTCACAGCAAATCTCAGTATCAAATATCTCGATGGAACTGGGCATTGAGCGTCGTCGTTTTGCTTATTTATTTGAGCAGCATACAGGTATGAATCCAAGTACATATATAACAGAATACCGTATACGACGTGCGAAAGACTTACTAGAATATGGTGGAATACCTGTAGCTGAAATTGCAGAATGTGTTGGATATGTAGATTGTTTTTATTTTAGCAGAGTATTTAAAAAGTGTACGGGTTTATCTCCCTCAGCCTATCGCAAGTTAAAAATAGAGGAAGCCAGATATGTATAATTGACTGTTTCTTATAAAAAAGAAGCAGTTTTTTTATTGCTTAAATCGGCAAAAATCCATGTCATTTTCGAAATCGTCCATTCACAATCTTTTTTCACTTTGTTAGGATAGTATCCGTAAATGATAATGAGTATCAATTATATATTGACTTATATATGAAAACGATTATCATTATCAATATGAGCTCGTTAGGGGAGAATATCTATGAATAAATATTTTAAAATGTGTGCACCAGCACTATTAGCATTATCACTGGCCGCATGTGGAACAGACAAAGCAGAGGAATCAACATCAACAGCTAATACAGCAGAAACAAGTGCAACAGAATCACAGACAGAGCAAGCTAAATCAACGCAGACCATCACGTACTTAGGCGAGCAATATGAGCTACCAGCCGAAGTAAAGAACATTGTCGCTGCCAGTCTTGAATCAATGGAAGATGCGGCAATGCTTGGTATTAAGCCAGTAGGTGTTCTAGAAGTAGGTGGAAAAGTTCCTGCCTATCTAGCAACAGATTTTGAAGGAGCTACACTTGTAGGAAATAAAATGGAGCCAAATGCAGAAGCCATTCTTAATCTGGATCCTGATGTAATTGTGGGTACTTCGAAATTCCCTGAAGAAACGGCTGAAAAGCTCAACAAAATTCAAACAATGATTCCATACTCACATATTTCAACAAATTGGAAAGAAAATTTAACATTGCTTGCACAATTAGCTGGGAAGGAAGAGGATGCAAAGAAAATCATCTCTGACTATGAAGCCAAAGTTGCTGATGCCCAAGTAAAATCCAAGGAGCAATTAGCAGATAAGCAAGTATTAATCATCCGTGTTCGTGGTGGAGTGATGTACATCTATCCAGCAGGCGTTTATTTAAACCCTGTTCTATATGAAGATTTAGGAGCACCTGTACCAGAAGTTGTTACAACAGCTAAGGCGCAAGCGGAACTATCACTTGAAACATTAGCACAAGTAAATCCAGATGTGATTTTCCTGCAATTCGAGGATTCCGAGAATAAGGATACGCCAAAAGCTTTAGAGGAGCTACAAAAGAATCCAATTTTCACTAGCTTAAAGGCAACACAAAATAATCAAGTTTTCGTCAACACAATTGAGCCATTAGCACAAGGTGGTACTGCTTGGTCTAAGGTGAAATTCTTAGATGCTGCAGCTGAAAAATTATTTAAATAGTATAAACAGGCTGGTAGTAGATTTGGTGGTATCACCGGGCTATTACCAGCCTTTTGTAAGATGTGGCATTTTTCATTGCAGGCAGTTGTTACGGGTATACACTTAAGTGATTGATATTGTGTACCGCAAAATGGATAAAGAAAAAGGTGTGAAAGTTGAAAAAAACAAACATAGTGTCGTTTTCAATATTAGCGATATCTCCTTTCCTTATTGCCCTTGTGGCACTTATTTCTGTTATGTATGGGACAAAAGATATTAGTGCCATTACAGTATGGCAGTCGATGACAGCATTTGATCCATCGGATGTCGATCATCAAATTATAAGAACAGGCCGTATTCCAAGAGTTGCCGCGGTATTACTAGTTGGAGCATTTTTAGCAGTTGCCGGTGCAGTTATGCAGGGGATTACACGAAACTATTTAGCCTCGCCTTCATTAATGGGTGTCAATGATGGCTCTGCATTTGTCATTACATTAGCCATTGTTTTTTTTCCAGGGCTACCAAACTATCAAATGATTTTATTATCGATGCTTGGTTCTGCATTGGGAGCTGGTATTGTCTTTGGTTTTGGCTCGTTAATCCGCAATGGCTTATCTCCAGTAAGGCTAGCCATAATTGGAACGGTCATTGGCACATTTTTAAGTAGTATTGCTACTGCTATTGCGATGTATTTCCAAGTATCACAAACAGTAAGTGCTTGGTATAACACAAAGGTACATATGGTAAATATGGATATGCTGATTCTTTCTATTCCATTTGGTTTAACTGGGTTGATCTTGGCTTTATTATCGGCAAAAGCGATTACCATTACTTCATTAGGTGAAGATATTGCCATGGGGCTAGGACAGAAAACAAAAGCAGTACGTATTATTAGCATGCTAGCTGTCGTATGTTTGACAGGGACAGCGGTTGCACTTGTAGGGAAAATCGCCTTTGTAGGGTTAGTCATACCACATATTACACGCTTCCTTGTTGGTGTTGATTATCGCTATATTATTCCTTGTGCAGCTGTCATTGGAGCCTTTTTCTTAGCGCTTTGTGATGTCCTGAGCCGCGTTGTCAATTATCCATTTGAAACGCCAATTGGTGTCTTAACCGCATTGGTCGGTGTACCATTCTTCTTATATTTAGTTCGTAAGCACGGAGGTGAAAAACGTGCATAAAAAAACCTCAAGTGTATTCTTTTTAACCATGCTGATGCTTGTTTTAATGATTTTAGTTGCGAGCTATTTACATATTACAAATGGTGTTTTTGATATGTCTGTAATGGATGTCATCAAAACATTGCTACGGATCGAGTCAAATTCAAAGTTTGATCTTGTTATATTTGAGTTCCGTTTACCTCGGATTGTCATTGCTGGACTTGTCGGTATTGGCTTAGGTATGGCAGGAGTTGTATTACAGGGGATTACACGCAATGGACTAGCAGATCCAGGAATATTAGGGATTAATGCTGGAGCTGGTGCAGCAGTCGTACTATTCATGTACTTCTTTCAAGTAAAGCTAGTGAGTGCAGATATGAACAGCTGGATGTCAATTTTAATGATGCCACTATTCGGTTTTATCGGTGGAACAATTGCAGCTATCCTGATTTTTTCATTTGCTTTAAAAAATGGTCATCTCGATATGCAGCGATTAATCTTAACTGGTATAGCTATCAATAGTGGATTTGGAGCTTTGTCCTTGTTCCTATCCTTAAAAATGAGTGCACAAGATTTTGAGTCAGCGGCTATTTGGATGGCAGGTTCAATTTATAATGCGAATTGGATCTTTGCGCTTACGATGCTACCTTGGCTTTTGATTTTAGGAATATATGTGCATAGAAAATCATATTTACTCGATTATTTTCAGCTTGAAGAGGATAGCATCACAAGTTTAGGAATAGCTGTTGAAAAGGAGAAAATGAAGCTGTTACTAGCCAGTGTAGGTCTTGTCAGTGCTTGTGTGTCTGTATCAGGGAGTATTGGCTTCATAGGTTTAATGGCCCCACACATTGCCAAGCAGCTTGTTGGTATTCAGCACCGTTATGTTATGCCAGTGAGTGCTTTAATTGGTGCAGGTCTGTTAATCCTCGCTGATTTTATTGGTAAAACCGTTTTTGCACCATCGGAACTGGCTGTAGGTATTGTCGTTTCAATTATTGGGATTCCATATTTCTTGTATTTACTGGTGAAATCTAAGGCATAGGAGGAAATGGCGTGCAAACTGCATTTAGAATGGAAAATTTGGCTTCAGGTTATGAGCAGGTACGTGTCTTTGAAGGGTTAAATTTAACGATAGAAGAGGGCAAAGTGACTACAATCATCGGTCCAAATGGTTGTGGTAAATCTACACTCCTTAAAACGATAGGACGTATTTTAAAAAAACAACAAGGTACGGTATATTTGCAGGAGCAAAATATGCAAAATTTATCGACCAAAGATATTGCCAAGAAACTAGCAATATTATCTCAAACACCGATAGCTCCTGGTCAATTGAAAGTGGAGGAGTTAATTGCGTATGGTCGCTATCCACATCGCAACAATGTCAATCGTTTAACGAATAAGGATGAGGAAATGATTGAATGGGCTTTAACAGTTACTAATACGATGGAATATCGAAATAGGGAGCTTGCCCAGCTTTCAGGAGGTCAGCGTCAGCGTGTTTGGCTAGCTATGGCCTTAGCACAAGAAACAAATATCTTGCTATTGGATGAACCTACTACTTATTTAGATATGGCGCATCAGCTAGAGGTATTGGACATTGTTAAAAGTTTAAATGAGCACCACAGCTGTACAGTAGTGATGGTTCTACATGATATTAACCACGCGGCCAGATATTCAGATCATCTTATTGCAATGCGTAAGGGTATTATTATGCAAACTGGCACGCCACAGGAAATTTTAAGTGCTGAGGTAATGCGTAAAGTATTTAATATTGATGCACGTATTATGGAAGATCCTGTAACCAATACACCTGTATGTTATGGCTATGAAATTTTGAAGGAGGATATCTAATGAATACAACTAAAGTAGACTACATTACACAACAAATGACTTCAAAATTGACAAATTATTTGTACACGATTAATATCTATGTGCCAGAGGAGGAAGCGCCACAAGATGGCTTTCCAGTTTTGTATGTACTTGATGGCTCATCCTATTTTAACCTTGTAAAGGAAGCGGTGCGTCTACAAAGTCGTAATGCACCAAAAACAGGTATCCTTCCAGCTATTGTTATTGGAATTGGTCATGGCGACGATATGCGTGAAAGAAGATTTTATGATTTTACAGCACCTGCGGAGTCTTATATTTATCCAGCAAGATTTAAAGGAAAAGGTCATGAGAAGCTTGGAGGAGCAGTGGATTTTAGTCGCTTTATAGAAGAAGAGCTAAAGCCGACGATTGAGGCACAATATCCAGTAAATCAAGCACAGCAAGCTTTATTTGGTCATTCTCTAGGAGGTTACTTTGCACTGTGGCAACTATTTCACCACCAATCCAGCTTCCAGCGCTATCTAGCTATTAGCCCATCCATTTGGTGGAATGAGCATGAATTAGTGCAGTGTGCTTCAGTATTTCTGAACGAGCATCAAGACATGAACGAAACTTTGTTTTTGAGCGCTGGTGAACTTGAAACCTTTATGGTGGATGATGCGCGCCAAATGGCGACAGTATTAGAAAAAATAATGAATGTTGAATTTTATGAGGCTTTAAACGAAAATCATGCTTCGATCGTACCAACTGTTATGAGTAGAGCCATACGTTTTATGCATAAATCACATTAATAGTAGACCGCATTGTCTTTTGATAATGCGGTTTCTTTTTTATTTATTAATAAAATTAACGAATGATACGCATAATAAAGGAAATTTGGTCATCTGTCTGGGATAAATGGAGGCGCTGTATGCAAAATAAAATTTTAAGAAACCCAGTATTTCTTATTTCAAGTGGAGCAATTTTTCTTTTGGTCATTATTGGAGCAACGATACCAGAAAAATTTAAGAACGTAGCAAACAGCGTATTTCATATGACAACGGATTATTTCGGCTGGTTTTATTTAATGTCAGTCTTTATTATCGTTCTTTTTTTATTCGGACTGGCAATTAGCAAATATGGCACTATTCGTTTAGGGTCAGAAGATGGTCGTCCTGAATTTAGTTTTCTAACATGGATTTCCATGCTCTTTTCAGCTGGACTTGGTGTCGGTCTGGTCTTTTGGGGTGTAGCTGAGCCGATGAGTCATTATTTTTCACCTCCATTCAGTGACACAAAGCCTCTATCAACGGATGCAGCCCGACTTGCGATGGGATATTCATTCTTTCATTGGGGATTAAGCCAGTGGTCTGTTTATGCCATATTGGGCCTTGTTATGGCCTTTGTACAATTCAATAAAAAAAGAAATATGCTCATCTCCACTGCTTTAGAGCCTGTCACTGGAACAAATCGAGTCGTTAAAGGAACGATCGATATTCTCGCAGTAATTGCTACCGTCATGGGAGTAGCAACGTCTATAGGGCTAGGCGTATTACAAACAAATGGAGGTTTGACATTTGTTTTTGGTTTGCCAGATACATTTATCTTGCAAGTGGCCATTATTCTTATCATGTTTATTGGCTATATGTTATCAGCCACAACAGGTCTACAAAAAGGGATGAAGATTCTGAGTAATGTCAATATGACTTTAGCAATTGTCTTACTCTTATTTGTTTTTATTACAGGCCCAACAATCTTTATACTTGAAACCTTTACATTAGCTATTGGTGATTATATTTCAAATTTTATTCAATATAGTTTAAGGATGCAGCCATATGTTGGTGGAACTTGGGTGAAGGATTGGACAATCTTTTACTGGGCATGGGCGATTGCTTGGTCACCATTTGTAGGCTCCTTTATAGCTCGTGTATCCAAAGGCAGGACTATACGAGAATTTATTATAGGTGTATTAATTATTCCGCCCCTCATTGCCTGCTTTTGGATCGCGACCTTTGGAGGAACTGCGATGTGGTTTGATTTACATCAAGATGCACAAATCGCTCAATCTGTTCATAATGATGTAACGGTTGCTCTTTTCCAGCTTTTTGAACACTTACCACTTTCAATGATTGCATCCACAATTGGAATACTTTTAATCATAATATTTTTAATTACCTCTGCTGATTCCGCCACCTTTATTATGGCAAGTATGACGACAAAAGGATCTTTAAATCCCACCATTTTATCAAAGTTTGTATGGGGTGTTTTGATGGCAGCTATTTCAGGTGTTTTATTGTATACAGGAGGTCTTGAAGCATTACAAACGGCCTCGTTAATTGCTGCATTACCCTTTACAGTGGTGTTACTTTTATTAATGATTTCTTATATTAAGATGATGAAGGAAGAGATTATTCCTCTTAAGAAAAAGGATATCCAACGTTTGAAAATAGCGAGAAAGCATATTGAAAAGGAAGCAAAAGTGAAAGACAAACATACTAAGTAGTAGGCCGTATTCGAAATAATACGGTTTCTTTTTGTTTTAATATGCACTATTATGAATAAAAAACGATAAGAGGTGGTTTAGGATGGAAATTGTTTTAGCACAGAGCAAGGATGCCCCAGTTATACATCAGGTGATGGTACAGGCGTTTCAAGAATATGAAAAAGCTACTCCACCATCCAGTGCACTAAGTGAAACGGTGGATTCTATTGAGCAGGCAATGCAGCAAAGTGAACAAGCGTTTATTGGCTATATCGAAAAACAGCCAGTTGCCATGGTAAGGTTTACCCTCAGTACAAAGGGAATTTATTTTTTTAGACTTTCAGTTATCCCAGAAAGACAGGGACAAGGTTTAGCTAAAACACTAATTTCTTGGCTTGAACAATATACACTATCGAAGGGGATTACAATTAGTCAGTGCAAAGTACGTATGAGTGTTCCACGTAATATTGAGTTATATCGTTCTTTAGGTTATGTTGTAACGAAAGAGGAAATGGTGAAGAATCGTAATGGTAACTCTCTAGTAATAGCAACAATGGAAAAGAGACTTTCCAATGAGGAGGAGTTTAATTGAGAAAAAAGGTCGCCTGCTTGCATGCTCATTATTCCAATATACAATACATTGAGCAGGCTTTTCAAAGCGCTGAAGACATAGAGATACTCCATTTTGTAGACCCTGGCGTGATACAGCACGTGTCTAAAGGTAGTGATGGTTTAGCACGTAAAGTTAAGGAGCAAATTGAATGGATGATTAGCTGTGATGTGGATGCCATTTTAATAACGTGTACAAATTATATTGCTTTATTAGAGGATGAAACTTTGTTCGATCCCTCGATCCCTATCATCAAGATAGATGAGCCCTATTTTGAAAGTATATGTAAGCAACAGCCTCAATTTATTCTTTTTACAAATCCTGCAACTGTCGAAGGAACGATGGCAAGACTTCACCAATATGCTAAGCATCAAGGAGTATCAGTAGATGTAGAGGGAAAAATTATTGAGCATACATTTAATCTCATTATGCAGGGGAAAAAGGAAGCCTATGATGATGCTATTTTAAGGGCTTTACATAATTTGTCAGCTGAAGAAAAATCCATATCAGTTGCCCAGCTATCGATGGTGGATGCAGCACAACGATTTGAAGATCACACGGCGATTACAATTCTCCATCCATTAAAGTCATTAGTTGATATTGTAAAGAGTACGATAAATGATAGTTTCATAATTTACAGAATTATCTGTAACAATCTGGTTAAAACAAACGTTTCATAAGAAAGGGGGATTTTATGAAACGAGTTGTATTTGGATGTATATTGCTATTATTTTTAGTGGGTTGTACAGACAAAGCAAATGTTACAATGCCAGAGGATCTACCTGATTTTGTGAAAGAAAGTGATATTGAATCAGTTGATTGGAATCAAAAGGCAGTGGAATTTGGTGATAGAGGCATTATTGGTAATGCTGATAAGTCGGGTGTCATTGGTGCGAATATGCCTAGTCTAAGCACACAAAAATGGATGTGGCATCTATGGGGAATAGATGAAGTACGAGATACAGAATTAACAGTTATTGGATACCATAGAGACTCTAAAGTCATACAACCGATTTTAGCGAATGGTTGGAGCATAGGACTCGGAGGACCTGTTAATGGAGCAGATGCTCATACACCTTCTCATGTGAAAGTTCCTAAGCCTGGTGAATGGGCTATTCTACTGTATACAAATGAAAAATACTTTGATACGTTGATATACGATATCCAGGAATAATAGTAAACCCTTATATTGTAATTATTTATACTTATAAAATAAGGGTTTTTGATTGTTAGAATATGTATTGGGAAAGAAGGTGTATGGTGTGCGCATGTAAGCTTGCATTGTGTATTGCTTTCATATTTCTGAAATGCACAAGATGCTGAAGACGCCATTCAGAAATTTAAATGCGAAAAGCTATTGAACATAGATAATTACAGTGCATGGTTGTAGCAAGAAAAATATTAAATTGGTAATATAAAAAATAAAATGGAGGTCAGCAGTATGAAAGATTTACGTTATCCCATTGGACAATTCCAATTTCCCAAAGAAATGAATTCACAGCAAGTACTAGAGTGGATTAATGAAATTCGTTTGTTACCAAAACAACTTGCAGAGGCATTAAGTGGTGCAAGCGAGCAAGACTTAGTAAAATCTTACCGTGAAAATGGCTGGACTGTGACACAGCTAGTCCATCATATTGCTGATAGTCATATGAATAGCTATATTCGTTTTAAGCTAGCGTTAACAGAGGATGTACCAACCATTAAGCCATACAATGAGGCAGAATGGGCACAGCTACCAGATTCTGAAATGCCAGTAGCAATTTCTTTTAATTTAATTGAAAGCTTACATGAACGTTGGGTTTATTTACTGTCAAGCTTATCGGATGAACAATTACAAAGAGCCTTTAATCATCCTGATTCAGGCCTAACGACTCTTGAGCATGCAATTGGCCTTTATGCATGGCATGGTAAGCATCATTTGGCACATATTCAAAATGCATTGGTTAAATAAAGATTTCAGAGTGAAAACAGGCGATTTCCTAATTTGAAGGAAATCGCCTACTTTACTTATTACTTTTGATTTCAAGTAATTTACACAAGGATGCTGTAAAGTAGCTATAATCTAACTTGTGAATGTAAATTTTTATATAATATTAATTCCTGCACTTACGGATCCAGTAATAGTTTCCACAAGTGATGAAGTAGTAGCGGAGAACACCATTAATAAACGATCACCAGCAGCCACTGGCACTGGTGTAACGTTTGCAGTTCCAAATGTAAGAGTACCTACTGCTAACGTTGTGAGAGCTGGTGCTAAATCGACAAATGCTGTTGTAGGACTGAAAATACTACTTCCCGCAACCGCGCGGTAAATTTGTGCTCTGACTGTTGCTGGTTGTGTAAGAGCTAAAGTAACTGTGGACTTCAAGGTTGCAGAAATAGATGTAATAGTACCAGCACGTGGAACTGAAAAGGCTTCCGTGCCAGTAACAGCTGATAAATCTATAATTGTACCAGTAAGACTGATCCCTGTAATATTTGTACCGAATCCTACAAGACTAACTGTACCGATCAAGCCACCAAGACCTGATACTAAGATAACAGGAGTTGGTCCTGAAGAGAATGGGATGATCGAGCCTGTAGCTACTGGTGGAGTAATACATGCAGCATCAACGCCGATAAAAGGCCCCAGTGCAGTACACTCCCCGTTACCATGACCGTTACCTGAACAGCCACACATTGAGTTATTCAAACACATTTTTACACCCCCTTTCTTCATTATTCTATTCATTTCAGATTAGGGGTTAAGGGCAATTATCTATTTCACCTATAAATTCAATGATTTCTTTATGACTGCTTTTATTTAACACATAAAGACATCCACTATGTATGTTTTGACATAGTGGATGTTTAAGATAATGTTAACTCCATCTTTTAAAGAAATCGAAAAATGAGTTTTTTCCCTTTTTATGTTCTTCCTCAATCGGCTTGTTTACAGATTCAAGTTGCATGATCTCTTCTTCAAAGGACGGATGAACCTCATAGGTTGCATCAGCATGATACACTTCAACATATTCTTCTGTTTCTAATGAAGGAGAATGATCTATAGCTGCAGGTTCTGCTACTGTTTCTGCAATGATTTGGTTGAGAGGCTCACTAGCTATTGCTTCAATGTCTTGACTAACAGGTTCGCTAAGTTGCTCAAAGATAACTTGTTCTATCGATTCATTCGTTACAATGGGATTCTCAAGATTGTTATGTTCATTCTCAATTTTCACAACCTCCATAGGATTATTTAATGTTTCAGTTTTAGTGCTATCTGATTCATTAACTATAGAAGATTGTAAAGTATCATTCTCGATGTTTTCTTCTCTTGAAGCAGGCTGTACGGCAGATGGATCATATACACTTACTGGAACTTCCTTTGCATCCATGGCATTTTTAAAATGGAAGGTGGATTCAACTGTCGTGTTTCTGTATAAACCATTGTATATTTGGCTGGGGTGCGTATTGATTGATTGGAAATATTGCTGATTAAAATGCCGTTCTTCAGGTTTAGTTTCCGGTAGACCATTCTGAGGAGAGGGACCCCCGATATTTACATTTGGTTGGTGGTTTTTGGCTTTACCTGCCACACTTTGTAGTAGTCTATAAGAAGGTTGTGCTGATGTAATTGTAGTTTGATCTGCTGTCTGTGTCATTCTAGGTTGTCTAGGTAAAAGATTAGAATAGGTTTGAGCAGGCATGTCAATGGAGGGCATTATGGTTTTTGTATCATTTCCTTTAACTGGCAACAGTTTATTTAAAATTGATAAAATCTCTTGGTTCATTCCTTCAATGGTTTGATTCAAAGACTCAAGCTGTGTTGAAAGAACCCTAATTTGATCGTCGTATCCTTTTATATATGAATTTTGTTTAGTATCCAATGTCTCTGTAATCCCTTCTAAATGGGCCATCTGTGTTTTTAGTCCATCAAACTCCTGCTTCATATAAAGGAAATCTTCAATTGACTTCCCCATTTTTAACGAGGTTAACGATTCTCTATAAGATTCAATTTTTTCCTTTAAATTTTCAATTTCTTGAGTGGTATACAATTTTGACTCTTCCATTGTAGTTCACCCCTTTCAGTCCATTATTAGTTTATTAAAAATATTGACTTTCTGTTACAAATATAACGGTTCTTTCAACATTTTGATTCGTATCGTTAATGAGGGAAGTGTATGAAAACAAATCTTGATTGATTTTAATAAATATCCAATGTAACTATTTGTTAGCCCATGCACTTATAGCTGAAAAACATATGCTACAAACGAAAGATAAAAATTTTATGGAGGTGTCAAAAGGATGCAAGAGCATATGCCATCCCAGGCGCAGGAACTAATCTGTATAAATGTTGATAAGGTATACGACTGGATTGTAAAAGAAATGTCGTTTGATATTTCACCTACTGGACCAATTACATTCCCAGGTGTTACAGCAACTACTGACTTAACAGGTGCTATTGTTACTTGTCGAGTAATTCCAGCAACTACAAATCCAATTGTGATTCTGAACCGTGAGAATCGCCAATTCTCTATTGATGGATCAACTGTTTGTCTGCAACATCTAAATGTTCAAAAGAACTTCATTCTAACAATTGTCGTTACTTTACCTAATGGTACTGTTTTCACAAGCAATAATATTCCAGTTTCTCGCTGTGAGCAAGTGACATTATGTGCACCTAAGGGAACAGACGTTGAAATTTTATACACAGATTTAGATTGCTTCGTTTGTACAACTGGAACACTTAGTGTTGGAACAGGTGCTGCAGCAGGTACAATCACGTTCTCTGCGTTGACAATTACTGTTGCTGTTTGTCAAAGTATTCAATCTACATTCCCAGTTACTGTGGAATTTTTAGCAACTTTCTGCGAACCAAGAGCAGACTTACCATTCTCATGTCCAACTGCGGTTCGTCCACAACAATGCCCAGTTATTTTCCCAACTGTTGGTTAATTGTGATAACAAAAAGAAGAAAGTCATACTATGAAGAGAGGGTAATCCTCTCTTTTTTTAATGGAAATAACAAGGAGGTTTAAAGTGGCAGATCGTATTGAAGACAAGATACAGGCACTAAAAGAACAAACAAATGCCTATGTTCATGATATTAAAAGATTGGTTGAGGAATTAGCAATTCCGAATAGGATTAACCTCATTAGTTATTTTACAACTGCACTTAATATTTCTTATGATCCTGAGCAAGAGAGTTTATGTTTAGGCTCCTATCATATTCGTAATATTGGTAGTGCAGCCGTCACGAACCCATCTTTGTGTATAACAATACCCAAGGAGTCACCGTTTTACTTTTCAGGGAGATATGTTCATGAAAATTTCACTCCGAATTTTAAAACTCAGGGGCAGAGTCAGTGGGAGCGTTTTAATGACAAATCAAGCAAAGAGGAGTATTGGCTGAGACCAGTTGGTAAATCAACAATCGAACCGAATGAAACCATTTCATTTACCAATTTTCAAATAAAATGGTCCCATAATTTATCATATTCAGGCACGATTATGGGTTTTACATATTGCGATCAGCTCACAGAAGGTGTTGTTGTTTTAAATCCAATTAATCTAAATGGAATGGGCCAAACACAGGAGGAAGACAATGGGTGACAACGAAAAACAAGAGTTCGGTAGTGTAATTCAACAATTAGTAAAGGAACAGCTAAGTCGTCGTAATGAACAAGATAATAGCTTTGCCTTTCTTGAAAAAAGTACATTACAGCTATTAATGGCTTATCTTGTTTCAGGCGAAAAGAGTCATGTTGAACAAATAGAGAATTCAAAGTTAGAAGAAAAATGGATGAAGCAGCTGGATGATTTACTAGAGGAAAGTAGAGAGCAGCTTGAAGAGGTGGTCGATTTACTAAAAAGATATTCAGGCTAGGGGGTGTGATGATGGACAATGATATTGTGAAAAACAATGATCCAATACAGCTCCAACAAATGATTATTTTTTTAAGGGCCGAGTTAGCCAAGTACAAAAATGAAGTAAAAAGACTTAGAGATAGTGATTATTATGCTTTGGTTCTTCGACTTGAACGAGAAAATGTTCAATTAACAAGGCATAAAAAAGAACTTTCGATGGAGCTCCTAAAGTTGAAAAGAGACTTTGATAAAGAATTGCAAGCTTACGATGAAGAAATTCAGAAGAGAGAAGCACAAAGAAAAAAGCAAATTGCATCCATTGAGGCATTATTAAAGGAATTGGCAGAATTGGGGGCTGAAAAAAAGTCATTGATGGACAAATTTCAAGCATCGAAGGAGGCTTCGATCGATTCAAATGAAAGGTCTATTGTGGAAGGCATAGATAAAAAGTTAAGTGACTATACAACCATAGCAAGTAAACAAATGGAGAATATTTTAGAGACACTAGAAAAATACCATAGAGAGAAAGTAGAATCGGACAGCCTTCATCGACATTTACTAAGTGAGTTAGAGACGAAAAATCTAGATATTGAGAGATTATCCAATGAAATAGTTGCATTAAAGAAACAATCTAAGGATGGTAGCACATCAATGAAACAAGGAGTTAATATTGATGAACAAATAGATTTTAGATTACGCATGCTCGATGAATTAGATGAGAAATTGAATGAATTAGCGTTAGAAATCAATAGTGAGCAGCTTTAGCTATAAAATTTCATCATGACTGTTTCAAAGTGTACCCTTGAAACAGTCATTTTTTTGATTCGAATAAGAAGCTTTTAAGAAGGTTCAACCCCTCACAAAGAAGAGGAGGGTGCTCCAAAGCATCTCATCTTGACCCCCTATTCCAATATTACTTTGTTTCTCTATGCAGGGTTACGCGTTTCAGGCGAGGGGAGTACTTTTTAAGCTCCAATCTTTCGGGATTATTGCGTTTATTTTTAGTAGTAATATAGTTTTTATCACCTGTTTCAGTACAGGCTAATGTTACTTGTACACGCATTGAAGGACCTCCTTTTAAATAGTAATTATTACGATTTAAACAATATATTTCTCACTGGATATTGTCAAGTTTAATTTCACTAGTAATAAAAAGCTTTGCATTTTCCAAAATAATATGATTTAATTACAAAATGTAAATAGTAATGATTACGATTTGAGGAGTTGTAAGAATGACAAAGAAAATTCCTGTTACAGTATTGAGTGGATATTTAGGTTCTGGTAAGACAACAATGATGAATCATGTATTGCAAAACAAAAAGGATTTACGTGTCGCTGTTATTGTGAATGATATGAGTGAAATTAATATTGATGCGGAGCTTATCGCAAATGGTAGCGGTATATCACGTACAGAAGAGAAATTTGTGGAGCTATCGAATGGTTGTATTTGCTGTACATTACGAGAGGATCTATTGCAGGAGGTGGAACGTCTTTCGAAGCTAGGCAATATTGATTACATTTTGATTGAATCGACAGGGATTAGTGAGCCGATTCCAGTTGCACAAACATTTAGTTATTTAGACGAGGAGCTTGGCATTGATTTAACGAAGTTTTGTCGATTAGATACAATGGTTACTGTCGTAGATGCCCATCGTTTTTGGCATGATTTTCAGTCTGGGGAAAGCTTATTGGAGCGGAAGGAAGCTGTTGGTGAATTAGATGAGCGTGATGTTGCAGACCTTCTTATTGATCAAATTGAATTTTGTGATGTCCTTATTTTAAATAAGTGCGATTTAGTATCCGCAGAGGAGCTTGAGCGATTAGAACGTATTTTACGTGCATTCCAGCATGAGGCAAAAATTATACGTACAACAAATGGTGTTATTGATCCAGTTGAAATTTTAAATACGGGGCGCTTTGACTTTGAACGTGTCTCTGAATCGGCTGGTTGGTTAAAGGAGTTGGAGCTTGGTCATGAAAACCATACACCAGAGACTGAGGAGTACGGGATCTCTTCTTTTACCTATAAACGCAAAAGACCGTTTCATCCGATGCGCTTTGTTGAGTGGTGTGATCACATGCCAGATTCAATAGTACGAGCAAAGGGTATTATTTGGAGTGCAAGACATCAGGAAGTTGCGCTATTATTATCGCAAGCGGGGTCATCTGCAAAAATTGAACCAGTCTCTTATTGGGTAGCGGCACTCTCTCAAGCCCAGCAGCAGGATGTATTCCAGCAAAGCCCTGAAGTATTGGAAGATTGGGATGAAGAGTTCGGAGATCGAATGACACAACTTGTGATTATTGGCATTGATCTAGATCGAGAAGACATCACTAAACAGTTGGACAACTGTTTGTTAACAAATGAAGAGTTTCAGAACCCTTGGGAACGTCTACAAGATCCCTTTAACTGGGAATGGCAATAAAGAAGAAAAGAAGATTTCGGCTAAGACTCCGAAATCTTCTTTTGAAATACACGATTATAATTAGTAGCATCTCGTAATGCTTTTTCTTCTATAGGTATTCGGACAGAAAGCATTGTAATATTGAGTAATGTAAAACAAAATGCTGTAAAGTATGCCTGAAACATGAGTGGTAGCAAAAGGATTTCTAAACAAACTACCGCATAATTGGGATGGCGCATATATTCATATGGCCCTTTACGAACAACATGTGCGTCAGGTAAAATGAGGATCTTTGTATTCCAAAAAGTGCCTAAAGAGCGAATACACCAGATTCTTAAAGCCTGCACAGCTAAAAATAATATAAAAAATAACGGAAATAAGGGCGAGATACCATTGTTGTTTGTGACGATTTCCACTATTAAAAACAGAAAAAAGCTAATATGCATGGCTACCATATAGGGGTAGTGTGAAGCACCTACTTCATAGGCTCCTTGAGAAAGCATCCACTTCTCATTGCGCTTGGCAATAACAACCTCTGTCAATCTTTGTAGAACGACAAGGATAAAAATAAAATAGAAGATCATGTTACTCCCTCCAGTTTAATAATACAGCTTCTGCACAAAAACCAGGGCCAAGAGCTACGAGCAAGCCTGTATCCTCCACTTGTCCTTCATTTAACATAAACTGCTCTAATACGTATAACACTGTCGGTGATGACATATTACCATGTCGTCTCAATATTTCCCGAGAAATGTCGGTTTTTTGGGGAGATAGATAAAGTGTATCTTCGTAAGCTTTTAATACCTTTTTTCCCCCAGGGTGCGCAATAAAATGAGTCAATTGTTCGCTATACAGTCCTTGTTCCATTAAAAATTGCTCAATGAAAGGTCCGAGCCAATTGGTAATAATAGAAGGAATACTTTTTTGGAAAACGACATGAAGCCCGTTGTTTTTCACATCCCAACCCATTACATTTTCCGAATCTGGCATCCATTTAGAACCTGTAGCTAGAATATTAGGGGTTGGCCTTTTTGTTGCGATAGCTACTTCATCCCCACAAACAAGTATGCATGCTGCACCATCGGCAAAAAGGGAAGCACCAATTAAATTACTTTTAGAAAAATCATTTGGCTGAAAAGTGAGGCTACATAACTCGACACAAACGACAAGTACCTTTGCATGTGGATGGGCTTTACAAAAATCATAGGCTCTGCTTATACCAGCGGCTCCTCCTGCACAACCAAGACCCCATAGAGGAATGCGTTTAAGTCGATCTGAAAAGGGAAGCTTGTTCATAACACGTGCGTCAATGCTAGGTGTTGAAATTCCTGTACTGCTAACAAAAATGATGGCATCGATGTCCTCAGTAGGAATAGATGAGGATAAAAAAGCTGAATTAGCTAAACATGCTTGAATGACACTTACACTGTATTGTGTAGCTAACTCAATATATAAATTATTACGTTCTTCAAAGGAGTGATTCGTACGATGCCATTCAGCTGGCACACAAAAATGGCGTGTGTCGATGCCACCATTTTCAAAAACCTTTAAGTAGCGCTCTAGTTTTGGAATTTTTGCATAAAAAAGCTCTTTCGTTAGTTCCTCTGCGTTATCTTGCTGTAATGTGTAAGGTGGTTGATATGTGCTAATTGAAATGATTTTAGGCAATCCAACATCTCCTCGCATTTAATGGTTTTGTTCATTGTATGCGTGGAAGATTGGAATAAATGCTTATAATATTGTAATTGACAATTTCTGAAAATTTAGCTATATTGATAACAACTAAATGGAAAGTAGGTGATGTGACATGATGAATAGATCTGTAATTAGCGAACTGCAATCCGGTTTGTTCAATTTCACACGCCTAAAATATACAAAGTGACGCCGTGCCATAACTTGGGGTATTTGTGTATCTTTTAAACGTGCCTGTGAAACCTTGTAACTGCCGAATTGCAGCTACAAGGTTTTTTATTGTAGTTCCAAAAGGTGAATTGCGATAGGGCCTCTTGCGGATGACAACTATTTTCGCTGAGGCATCATACGTTTAGGAGGAAAATAAATTGAATTTAACAACATTAGGTTTTACAACATATTTTGAAGAGCAAATGATAGAAATGAAAAAACAGGCTAAATTAAAAAATTGTGTGCCTGCAAGGGTTACTTTAGAGCATAAGCATTCTTATCGGGTGTTAGCTGAAGAGGGAGAATGGCTTGCGACAATTGCTGGTCATTATGCGTATACATCTTTAGCGAGGGAGGACTATCCAGCAGTTGGTGATTGGGTGCTAGTGGAGAAAATGCCCGGAGAGGAACGAGCAATTATTCATCAGCTATTCCAACGAAAATCCGTATTTTCACGTAAAGTTGCAGGAACGGAAATTCAAGAACAGATTGTCGCATCAAATGTCGATATTGTGTTACTTGTTATGAGCTTGAACGCAGATTTTAATATTCGACGTTTGGAGAGATATTTAGTGGCTGCTTGGGATTCAGGGGCAAAGCCCATTATTGTCCTGACAAAAGCTGATTTATGCGAGGATGTTTCGAGCTTAGTACAAGAAGTGGAGTCTGTAGCCTTTGGTGTGGATATCTTTGTAACGAGTGCTCTATCGGGAGAAGGTCTAAAGGAAATTCAGACGTTATTCACAGAGGGGGTCACGGGGGCACTATTGGGGTCTTCTGGAGCAGGGAAATCCACATTAACAAATGCTTTATGTGGTGAGATACTAATGAAGGTAGCGGGTATACGTGAGGATGATGCCAAGGGACGACATACAACAACCCATCGAGAGCTAGTAGTATTGCCTGCTGGTGGCTGTCTAATTGATACGCCAGGAATGCGTGAGCTTCAATTGTGGGATCAAGGGGATAGTTTAGCTTCTAGCTTTCAAGATATTGAGGAACTAGCAACAGCTTGTCGTTATCGTGATTGTACACATCAAAAAGAGCCTTATTGTGCTGTCCAGCAAGCTATAGTAGATGGAGACTTGGACCAATATCGTCTACAAAGCTATTTTAAGCTGCAAAGAGAATTGGCTTATATGGAGCGCAAAACAAATACGCAAGCAAAACTTGAGGAGCAGCGCAAGTGGAAGCAAATAGCCAAGGGAATGAAAAAGGGGAAGAAATAATCAATAGGAGCACAACCATGACAATTCAAAACATCAATCATTTATTGTTTTCAGTTTCTAATTTAGAGGAATCCATCACTTTTTATGAAAGAGTATTTGATGCCAAGTTGCTAGTAAAGGGGAACAGCACAGCCTATTTTGATGTAAATGGGCTGTGGCTAGCTCTTAATGTAGAAAAGGATATACCCCGTAATGACATCCATCATTCCTATACACACATTGCCTTCACAATCGCTGAGGATGACTTTGATAATATGTATGACAGATTGGTGCAGCTAAAGGTCAATATTTTAGCAGGTCGGCAAAGAGATGAAAAGGATAAAAAATCGATTTACTTTACAGATCCTGATGGTCATAAATTTGAATTTCATACAGGAACTTTGCAGGATCGTTTGAGTTTTTATAAGCAAGAAAAGCAGCATATGTTGTTTTTTGATAACTAATGAAGGAGAGATTTTATGAATAAAGCGTTTATTTTTGATATGGACGGAACATTATTTCAAACCAATCTTATTTTAGAGCCTGCGCTCGATGCAACATTTGATGTGCTGCGGACAAACGGCTTGTGGCAGGGAGAAACACCTATAGAAAAATATAGAGAAATAATGGGGGTTCCTTTACCTGTTGTGTGGGAAACATTATGTCCTATGCATGCTTTAGAGATACGAGAAGAGAGCAATGTATTATTCCATGTAAAGCTGATTGAGCAAATACGTGGACATAAAGGTGCTTTGTATCCAAACGCTGAACAAACCCTTGCAACATTGTCAGAGAATTATCCGTTATACATAGCGAGTAATGGACAGGTTGACTATTTACAGGCAATCGTCGAAACCTATCAGTTGGAGCGTTTTATAAAAGGAATTTATAGCATTCAAGCAATTGCAAGTGGGCATAAATCAGATCTGGTAAAAAGAGTTGTAGATGAAAATAAAATTGATTATGGAGCAGTGGTAGGAGATCGTTCTTCGGATATCCAAGCTGCACATGACAATCAATTACTATCAATAGGTGTTCGCTTTGACTTTGCACAAGATAAGGAGTTAGAAAAAGCAGATATAGTAATTGATGATTTAACTGATTTGCTAAAGGTTACATTCGATTAACTCAAGAAAATGAATTAAAAAAAAGACGCTTTTATAACAGTCATTGCAATTCTTCACAAGAAGGCGTAAAATAATGCCAATCCTATAGAAAAAGCATTGAGAAGGAAAAGTAAATTGGATTAGCATTTTATAGAGAGCCTCTGTTGGTGGAAATGAGGTAAATGAACCCTTTTGAAAATGACCTTTGAGCTTCGTACCGAAAGCTTTTTAGCCAGTAGATTACGACGAGATGGGCACTCGTTACAACAGCAGCAGTATCTCTTTTTTGAGTGAAGACGTACTGATAGAGGCAAATAGTGTGAGCTATTTGTAAATATAGGTGGTAACACGGGTATACTCGTCCTAATCAGATTTGATTAGGGCGATTTTTTTTATCATTTTTTCTGTGAGGGGAGCAATTTAGAATGACGATTGTTATTGGAGGCGCTTGGCCGTATGCAAATGGCTCTTTGCATTTAGGGCATGTTGCCGCATTATTACCAGGTGATATTTTGGCTAGATATTACCGACAAAAAGGTGAGCAGGTTTTATATGTATCGGGCAGTGATTGTAATGGTACACCCATTTCTATTCGTGCCGCCCAAGAAAATACAACGACAGAAGCTATAGCTAATCACTATCATGAGGAGTTTACAAGATGCTTTCATGATTTAGGATTTACCTATGATTTGTACACAAGAACGGATGCGGAGCACCACCATGAATCCGTTAAGGCCCTTTTCTTACAGCTACTGGCTAATAATTTCTTATACAAGAAGAAAATTGAACAGGCTTACTGTGAGACGGATAAACAATTTCTACCAGATCGATTTGTCGAGGGGCTCTGTCCAAATTGTGGAGCGAAAGCAAGGGGAGATCAATGTGATAACTGCTCAGAAATTTTAGACCCATTGGATTTAATTGATAAGCGCTGCAAAATATGTGGGAACGAACCTGTTATTCGGGAAACTGAGCACTTTTATTTTACCTTTAGTCAATTTCAAGGAAGGTTGGAGTCTTATTTAGCACAAGCGAAAGCCGAGAAACGTTGGCGTGACAATGCTTTAGGGTTAACGGAGCGATACTTGGCAGAGGGAGTTCCCGACCGAGCAGTAACAAGAGATTTACCGAATGGCATAGATGTTCCAGTGCCAGGTTTTGAAGGGAAAAAAATATATGTATGGATTGAAGCTGTAGCAGGGTACTTAACAGCAAGCTTAGAATGGGCAAAAGAGCATCAAATAGCTATTGAAGATTTATGGAATGAAGAGACCATTTCATACTATGTACATGGGAAGGATAATATTCCATTCCATACAGTTATTTGGCCAGCCATTTTAATGGGAATTGGATCCAAGGCATTGCCTACCCATATCGTATCTAATGAGTATTTAACATTAGAAAAACGCAAATTATCTACTAGTCAGAATTGGGCTGTATGGGTTCCTTATATTTTAAGCCGTTATGATGCGGACTCTATTCGTTACTTCTTAACGATGAATGCGCCAGAAAATCGTGATACTGATTTTTCATGGCGGGAATTTATTTATAGCCATAATGGCGAACTACTCGGAGCCTATGGCAATTTTGTAAACCGTACATTGAAGTTTATTGAGAAATCATTTGCTTGTCAGGTGCCACAAGCGGAGGTGGATAGTGACATTCGAAAACAAACCGTACAATTGTTTAATGAAGCGGGTGTTCTTATCGAAGGTGGTCATTTCAAGCAGGCGTTAGAATCCATTTTTGAGTATATTCGCGGTGCTAATCGTTATTTTGATGAACAACAGCCATGGCTACAGGTAAAAGAAAACGTAGAGGCAGGTAATCGTACATTAGCAACTTGCGTCTATATCATTGCGAATTTAGGACAGCTGCTGCATCCTTTCTTACCGTTTTCAGCAAAGAAAGTAAGAAATATGTTAGGTATAAATGAAATGATGTGGCATGAGCAGGTAGATCTCCCTAAAGTCATTCGAGAGGTGACACCATTATTTGAACGTCTTGATATCGAACGAATCGATGAGGAATATCAAAAACTAGTTAGGGATAGTCACTAGGATTGAAAAAGCAGTATGGCGCAAGAGCCATACTGCTTTGCTATTTTCATTTAATTCATAACAGGTGTTAATTTTGTCACTACAATGCTATTAATCGCATTAATATAGGCTAATGCACTTGCCTTAAGAATATCTGTATCTGCTGCTTTTGCAATATACTTTTCACCTTCATGCTCAATCGTAATTTTTACTTTACCTAAAGCCTCTTTGCCTCGTGAAACACTATTGATATTATATTCCACTAGTTTTACATCCATATTTGTAATTTCTGCAATGGCTGAATAGAGGGCATCAATTGGACCAGAGCCTACTGCACTAGCTTTAAATACTTCGCCGCCTTTTCGAACCTTAACACTTGCTGAAGGGAAGCTTGTATTGCTGACGACTTGTAGATCATCAAAATCAAAGAATTGCTCACTATAATGTGTAGCATTTTTATTATTGGCATCATGTTTTTCATAATAGCTTTCAACAATAACATATAAATCGTGATCATATACTTCTTTCTTCGCATCGGCTAGCTTTAAGAATCCTTCGAAAATACCTTCAAATTCCTCTGTTGAAAGATTAGTAAAACCTAATTTTTCAAGAGCATTTTTCACTGCATGGCGGCCAGATCGAGCTGTTAGTACTAGCTCCATATCATCAAGACCTACATCCTCAGGATGGACGATTTCATAAGCATCGCGAGATTTTAACAAACCATCCTGGTGAATACCAGAAGAATGGGCAAATGCATTATCTCCTGTAATGGCTTTATTGACCTGTACATCTAAGCCCATAAAGCTAGAAACAAGACGTGAAGTATTCATAATTTCTTTTGTATTAATACGTGTTTCTGCATTGTAGACGGAGCTACGAGTTTTAAGTGCCATGACAACTTCTTCTAATGCAGCATTACCTGCGCGTTCACCGATACCATTGATTGTACACTCTACCTTATCTGCACCATTTTTAATTGCAGCTAGCGTATTAGCCGTTGCCATGCCAAGATCATTGTGACAATGAACGCTTAAAAGAACGCTATCATCTAAGTTTTTCATACGGTCATTTAATTTAAAAATCATTTCGCCAAATTCCTCTGGCTCTGCAAAGCCAACCGTATCAGGAACGTTAATCATCGTTGCGCCAGCTCTCATAACAGCTTCAATTGTTTTCCAAAGATATTCAAAGTCAGAACGAGAGGCATCCTCTGTGGAATATTGAACTTGCGGCAATAATGTTTTAGCGTATTTCACAGCATCCACGCCAATTTGTAAAATTTGATCTTTTGACTTGCTGAATTTTTTCTCCACATGAATATCAGATGTGCCAAGTACCATGTGAATCATTGGGTTTTGAGCATATTTCACAGCGTTATAGACAGCATCGATGTCAGCCTTTACTGCACGTGCTAATGCTGTAATCATAATGTCGTTTGTATTGCCAACCTTTTCAGCTACAGCTTTGACGGCATCAAAATCACCTTGAGAGGAAGCGGGGAATCCAGCCTCAATAATATCGACACCTAATTTTTTCAGCTGCTGTGCGATCTCTACTTTTTCATAAAGATTTAGCTTTGCTCCAGGCACCTGTTCGCCATCACGTAAAGTTGTATCAAACACCCAAATTTTTCTTCCCATTTTCAAACACTCCTTTTTAGTGATTAGTATCTAAAATCTACACTTAGGCCAATAAGTCATTAAAAAATAAAAAAACCCGTCTCTATTTAAAAATAGAGACGAGTTTATGCTCGCGGTACCACTCTAATTGACCTTCTCTTTATAGAAAAAGTCCCCTTATCGACAGCTATCACTGTCTATCCTGTTAACGGGGGAAACCGACATCCCTTACTAAAAAGTTCAGGGAGTAGCTCATGGACGAGTTCAAAATGTGTGCCTACCGATTTACACCAACCATCGGCTCTCTACAAGTACACAAACACTTTTACTATTTCCAATCTTGGCCTGCAATGTGTTGTTGAAAGCAATATTACTTGGATATTAACTTCCTGTCAATAATATTCTAAAAATTTATTTAATTCTGTCTTAGGTAATGTCTATTTTATTAAAAATTTGATATTTGGTGAAGTGTGAAATGAAATGGCGAAGAATATATTTATTGGGATAAAATGTTAAGTGGGGTTAGCATACGATAGGTAGAAAAATCATGCTATTTTTCATTGTATGAAGAAACTGCTCGTTTTCTATAAACCTAAAGAAAACGAGCAGTTTTTTATTCTACCTTAAAACGAGAGACTTGCGTGTGAAGTTCTTCTGCCATATTTGAAAGTGTTGCTGCTGAAGCAGCTACTTCTTCGATAGTAGCTAATTGTTCCTCGGAAGCAGAAGCAACATTTTGTAAATTAGATGAGGACATCTGTGCAATAGTTGCAATTTCATCAAAGGAAGCATAGATTTGCTCTGCACTAGAGGACATCTCCTCTGACACTGTCGTTGCTTCTTGGATTTGCATGGATACTTGCTCAATTAGCTCAACAATCTTAGAGAAACCTTCTTCTGCTACCTTCACTACTTGCATACCAATTTGTACCTCTTGAGTTCCAGTATCCATCACCGTTACAGCACGGTTTGTATCCTGCTGTATTTCAGAAATCAAGGTAGCGATTTGCTCAGCGGATTTTTTTGATTGCTCTGCTAGCTTTTTCACTTCATCTGCTACGACTGCAAAGCCGCGTCCATGATCGCCTGCACGAGCCGCTTCAATGGCAGCATTAAGTGCTAATAAGTTTGTTTGTTCTGCAATATCAGTAATAATGCCAATGATATTGCCAATTTCAATGGAATGTCCGTCTAGATTTTTAACAACACTTGCTGACTCTAAAACAGCCGTGTTGATTGTTGTCATCTGAGAGATAACACGATGTAAAGAATCATTCCCTTTCTTAGCCTCTGAATTTGTTTCGATTGCCAGTTCAGAAACAGCCGCAGTAGTAGAAGCTAATTGTTGTATACCCTTTGTCATGTTTTTCATTGCTTCTGAGCTTTCAGTTGCGTTTTTCCCTTGAGCCTCTGAGCCACTAGCAACCTCTTGAATAGAAGAAGTGATTTGTTCTGTAGCCTGTATAGTTTGCTCTGCACTAGCTGTTAACTCAGCAGCAGAGCCACTTACTTGTACAGTATTTTGGCGAACATTCGTAATTAAATCCTTTAAATTTGTAGCCATTTGATTAAACGCAAGCGCTAAATCACCCACTTCATCACGATTCTTTATACGAATTTTTTCAGCTGTTAAGTCACCCTCAGCTATTTTTTTCGCAGCCTTAGCCATGCCGTTAATTGGACGAGACATTAGACTACCAACAACCATAGCAATTATCAGACTTATGACAACAGCAAAAACTCCAAGAAGCATCATTTGGAGCTTGATGTCTTGAATTTGATTGGATGTAGCAGCCATTTTACCTTCTACATATTCATTTTGATAATTAGAAAGGTTTTCAACACGTTCATCGAATTGTTTAATAATTAAGCGTCCTTGAGTACTATCCAATTTTTCGTACTTCTCTGTTTCGCCAGCAGCTTTTAACTCAAACATACGATCTGCAAATTCTTGCACATTTTGCTCACTTTTATTAATCGCTTCAAGCATCTTAATTGATTTTTCTGAATCTAAAGTAGCCATTAATTCTTCTGATTTTTGTTTGAATTCCTCGCGTGAGGCTTGATTACTTTGAAAGTTTTGTTTGTCTCCAAGTAGTAAGTAGCCTCGCATGCTGACAATTTCCTGTTTTGCAATCACCCGTAATTCCTGAATACTTATAGATTTAGTAGTTTGTTCCTCCAATAATGTACGATAGGTCTTATTTACAGAATCAAGCTGTTTTATATTTAAGCCGATTGTTGTAACGAGTACCAAAATAACTATAAAAAAACCGAGTAATAATTTCTTGTAGATAGTAAATCGCATAGTTGAAATATCCCTTCTCAGTAATTAGTAGAAATGTTACAAAATAATGAAATATGTATATATATCATTTATATCAGATTATATGAATTTTACAAAGTATTATGAGTATTTCTACAGTAATTAGTAGTTTGAAAATGGGTCTTAATTATATATGAAGTAATAAAAAAAGTAGATTTTATCGCTATAATGCTACTAATAATAGGGATAATTAATGGTGCATGTTGAATATTAAGTCAATTTTCATAAATTTTGAAACTTTAATAGTAGTCATAACGTAGAAGTAGTAGAGGAAAAGAACAGGGGTGGAGAAAATGTATAGGCCAATTTTAAAGTTACCTAAAACAAGATCAGAAAAGATATGGGACTATATTGGTGGTAGTATATTTATTTTATCCATCTTTTATATTATATTGGCATGGGGTAAGTTGCCTGATGAAATACCTGGTCATTTTAATGGATTAGGTGAGGTGGATCGATGGGGATCAAAAATAGAATTATTCATTCTTCCGTTCATCGGTTTATTTTTATGGATTGTTATGGGGCTGCTAGAAAAAGCACCTCATATGCATAATTATCCGACACGTTTGAATGAAAGTAATGTAAAAGTATTTTATTTGAATAGCAGAAAAATACTAAATCAAGTGAAAAACATCTGTCTCATTTTATTTGCCTTTATATCGTTTCAAATGGTTCGTATCGGTCTTGGTGAGGTAAATTCATTAGGATGGTGGTTCCTACCCATTGTATTGATAGGAGTATTTATCCCAATTATTAAAGGGTTTATAACAAGCTACAAAATAAAATAGTGAGACTCAAACGCTTAGGATACCCTTAAGCGTTTTATTTTTGCGAAAAAATTTTTATAGTGTGTCACAAATGGCTGTTGATTTCAGTTATATAGGCGAGGAAGGGAAGATATAAAAGATTTCTCCAAGTAACTCGATGACATTCAATAATATTTTTAAGATTTTTTATCTAGTGTCACAAACTTCTAATAATTTCAGTTATATAGATTGGAGAGGGGGGACAACATTGACTACACGAGAACCATCAAAAGAGCGAGCTGATATAGATATTCAATCAATCGTGGAGCAAGTTCAATCAGGGGACACGCATGACTATGCAGAAATCATTCGTTGTTTTCAAAAGCAAATTTATATTTATTGTTACTATATGCTAGGAACTAAAGAGGAGGCGGAGGATGCTTCGCAAGATATTTTTATTAAGGGATTAGAAAATATTCATAAATTTTCTTATACAGTATCCTTATCAGCTTGGCTTTATAAAATCGCTCACCACCATTGTATTGATGTCATAAAAGCAAAAAATAAGGGCTATAAATTTTGGCTAAATCTGAAGCAGGAACAGGTGAAGCAGACACAGACACCAATGCCTGAATATGATGAAATGGTACATAGGCTACTGGAAAACTTACATGTAGATGAAAAAAGAATTTTACTGCTTCGTTCTATTGAAGAGTATAGCTTTGAAGAAATTGCTGCCATTATGGATTTGAAAGCAGCTACAGTAAGAAAAAAGTATGAACGATTACGGAAAAAATTGATGAAGGAAAATATGTTAGGAGGGGATATTTATGGACACTCGTTCAAAATTGGAGGATAAGGAGTTAACTCAGATAGAAAGATTTATTCGGGAAACACCTGTTGAAGTAGATATAGTAAATCGGACAATGGACAAATATGAAAGCAGCCGTGATACAAAGCAGTCTGAAAAATTTAAAGCTCGTAAGAACTTACGTCAAAGAATCATGATGATTACAGTCTCCGCAGCAATGATTGTTAGTTTGATTATTATTACAGGTTTAATTTCACCAACGATGGCTGCGGCGATGAAAGAAGTGCCTTTATTATCATCTGTTTTTAAATTTACAAGGGATCTTGGTCTACACGCCGCAGATGAAAAGGGACTCTCAACAAAATTGAATATAAGCGTTACGCATGAAGGCTTTACATTAAATGTAACAGAAGTAGTGTATGACGGTACACGTGTTGCAATTGGGATCGAACGCCATCATAAGGAAGATGAAAATGCCAAAGAAAGTTTATCAGAGCAAATCAGTAATATTGAATTTTTACTAAATGGTGAACCATTGAATCACACCAATTTTAGTAGTGTTTTTGGACAACCAAGTAAGGATAAGAATTCCGCCATTCTTGAATTTGCAGATTTGAAAAACCAAGGTGGAAGTCCTTTTCCAAAGCAATTTAATTTGACATTTTCTGCTACAATAAATGGGGTTTCTAAACCTTTTAAAATGGATATTCCAGTGAGTGATATTGGAAACTATGTAAACCTACAACCTAATATAAGTAGAAAATACAAAAATAATCAGTTTACTATTGAACAAATTGTGCTAACTCCCATAACAACTAGTATTACAACAAGAATAGCCTTGCTTGATAAAACAACTTCTGTCGATTTCCGGGAAGGAATAAGTATCGAAGTTTATGATGAACAAGGGCATGAACTAAAACTAATTCATGGCAATGGTAGACGTGAGACAAATAAAGGAAATAGTGATTTCATCATGGATCTACGGGTACATCCATTTGAAACCGTACCGAAAGCTATTACAATGAAACCGTATATTCATCTTTATGACGATGAGGGATCATACCAACTGGATGAAAACGGAGACCCCAAGATTCAATACATTCCAGAGCTAGAAATAACAATACCAATTAACTCAAAAGAATAAAAAAGTAAAGAAAGTGAGGCAAAGCTCACTTTCTTTACTTTTTAGTACTTCAAACTATCCTCTTATATAAAAATAATAAGTACAAGTAGTGCTTGTACTACAGCGTTCCCTACATTGACAACTCTCTCTCCTTGCGCAATTGACCAATGATGACCATTCAATGCGATTCTAGAGTCAACATTTTGAATTAAATTCTAATAAATAATAACGTTATAAAAATAACGTGTTATGAATTTAATGGTAAATATCGTATATTTTACAATAGGTGTTTTATAATGAAATGTTGCAAAGTGAGTAATGCATAAAATACAGTTGATCTTTTATAGAAAGGAATAATGAAAGTATTAATAAAGTAAACTTTTTTATAACTCGTTTGGTTGTAGTTTTTGTTGCCTTTATTTAAAGTAGTTTGTAAGGCTACAAAGATTATTACGTCTTATGGATATTCCAATCGATGAAAAAGTTTTTCGTAAGCTTTACAATAAAGAAAATGTATTGTTAACAGAAATAAAGGAGAATAGAAGATGACGGTAACTTTAGTGAGACACGATATCAAATATGCCGAGGCTATGCATGCGTTGTCTTCTATGCCGCAGGTTCGTGATGCCCTTGGCTTACCTGCCGGCAAGGTAGAAGACACGATTCATTTTATTAAGCGTGAACGTATAGATGAAGAAGAAGGTAAAACCGTTCCTCGTGTGGTTTTAAATGAGGAGGGGCAAGTCATAGGTGTTACATCTCTGATGTTTATAGACCATCATAAAAAGAGCTGTCATATCGGCTCTTGGCTTGGCTATCAATTTTGGGGGAAGGGCTATAATCTTGAAGCAAAAACGGCTATTTTAGATATTGCGTTTTTTGAGTTGGGATTATCACGTGTTTTTGCAGGAGCCCGAAAGGTTAATATCCGTTCACAAAAAGCCCAAGAAAAGCTCCCTTTTGTTCGAGTAGGGGTGGAACAAGATTATCCTGAGGAGCATTTGTGGTTAGAAGTGAAGGAAAAGCAACCATGTGTGTTGAATGTTTTTGAACGAGAAGATTATGTCCGTTATCGAACATCCCTAGAAAAGGTAGAAGGAAACCGAGAAGCCTTTTTACCTCAGCTTTTATTAGCGGATGAGAGTGAGGTGGCGGTTCGGAAATATTTAGATAAGGGTACATTATATAAAATTAATTGTGGGGAACTGCTGGTGGGAGTGGCATTAGTCATTCCTCAAACTGATACTACAATTGAATTGAAGAATATTGCTATTGAAGCCAAGTATCAAGGTAAGGGAATAGGCAAAGAGATTTTGCGACAACTTACTGAAAAATGCCGTAAGGAAGGCTATCAGGTAGTATTGGTTGGAACAGCGAACTCAAGTATTGATAATATTGCTTTTTATCAAAAAGCAGGCTTTCGCATGGAGGCTATTGAAAAGGATTTCTTTAGTCATTACCCAGAACCAATTTATGAAAATGGTATTCGTGCATTGGATATGATTTTCTTTACAAAGCAATTATAGGCAATTTCATAAAAAAATACCCGTTCAACAAATGTTGAGCGGGTATTTTTATTTACCGAGCAGTAGAGCCATTAATTTTTCCTTAGAATGAAGGAAATCGTCCAAGGTGTATTGATCTAATACTTTCAAATAGGCTTGCAAAGCTTCATACAGTACACCCTTTAATTGACATTCTGGAGCTATTTTACATAGGTTATTTTCTTTATCGAAACATTCTACAAGATGAAAATCCTCTTCTGTATGACGAACAATTTCACCGATGGTAATGGTTTTTGGATCGATAGCAAGGCGAATTCCACCGCCGCGTCCACGAATTGTTTCAATGTAACCTAATAATCCAAGCTGGTGTGTCACCTTCATTAAATGGTTTTTCGATATATTATAAGCATCTGAGATCTCTTGAATAGTTGATAATTGACCATCTTCCTTTGCGCCTAAATAAATAAGCGTGCGCAGAGAGTAGTCCGTGTATAAAGTTAAGCGCATCCGAACACCCTACTTTCTATAATTCATAATAATTATAGCATTTTTACATTGAAGTATAATATCTTCAACCTATTTTTAAAGATGTATTTAGAATACATCAAATATGTCTATTTTGTTAAAGATGTATTTTATATATTGCTTTAAGAGAATGAAAGCGTTATATTGTAATCACGAAAGGATGGTAAGCGATATGTTAAAACAAGAAACAATTCAAATTATTAAAGCAACAGTACCTGTATTAGAAGTTCATGGTGTTGAAATCACAAAGACGTTTTACAAAAATATGTTTCAAGCTCATCCAGAATTACTAAATATTTTTAATCACACGAACCAAGAACAAGGCCGCCAGCAAACAGCATTAGCTAATACTGTTTACGCTGCAGCAGTTCATATTGAAAACTTAGAAGCGATTTTACCAGCAGTAATGCTTATTGCACATAAACACCGTAGTTTAGGAATTTTACCTGAACATTACCCAATCGTGGGTGAAAACTTATTAAAAGCGATTAAAGAAGTACTTGGTGATGCAGCAACTGATGACATTATTGGTGCATGGGCCGAGGCTTATGGCGTTATCGCAGATATTTTCATTCAAGTAGAAGAAGAGTTATACCAAAAAACTGAGAACAATGGTGGTTGGCGTCTATTTAAACCATTAAAAGTGGCAAAAAAAGTTGTAGAAAGTGACTTAGTAACTTCTATTTATTTTGTTAATGAAGATGGATCACCACTACCAACTTATGAACCAGGTCAATACATCTCTATTCGAGTGAAAGTGCCAGGAGAAGAGTATTTAATGAACCGTCAATATACACTTTCACAAGCGAGTGCAGAAGATGGCTATCGTATTTCGGTGAAACGTGAAAGTGACCATACGCCAAATGGTAAAGTGTCAAATTATATTCATGATCACTTACAAGTTGGAGATTTGGTAGATGTAAGTGCTCCAGCCGGATTATTTGTGTTAGAAGAAACGGCTGCACCAATTACATTTGTAAGTGGCGGTATCGGTGTAACACCTTTAAACAGTATGCTGCAATCTTTAAATGATAATGCAGTGAATGAAGTGAACTTTATCCAATGTGCTCGTAATGAGAAGGTTGTAGCATTCAGTGATGACATTCAAGAGAAAGTAAACGTATTACCGAATGCATCCTATACAGCTTTATACTCTGATGAAGACAAGCTTATTACAAAAGAATTGCTGGCTGAAAAAGTAGCTGATAATGCAGATGTATATGTATGTGGCCCTGTAGGCTTTATGGAAGCGGTTATTAAAAATTTACAGGAAATTGGCGTGAAAGATGAAAAAATTCACTATGAATTCTTTGGACCAGCCATGCAATTAGCTAAATAAAAAGTAAACTCCCTGCTATGAGTAATAACTCGTAGCAGGGTTTTTTGTTGAAATAATAAGGAAGCAGATAGTTGAGGTTAAAGCAATAGGCAGAACATTGTGACTCGCAAGTGCAGCATTAAAAAAAAGATTGAAGCTTTATATTGACAATATACCTATAGGGGTATAATATAAATCTCGTAAGGAAGTTGAAGCTATCGTTTGAAAGGGGGCAAAACAGAATGGCGTATGGTTCAAACACTGCAAATCGTGTGAAACGTATGGAAGGTCAAATGCGGGGTATTTTACGCATGATGGAAGAAGATCAAAGTTGTAAAGATGTGATTACACAGCTATCTGCCGTGCGTTCTGCTGTTGACCGGACGATCGGTGTCATTGTAAGTGAAAATTTATTAGATTGTGTATCGACTGCTGAAGGTAATGCTGAAAAAATGAATGCTGCTATCCAAGAGGCGATGGATTTGGTCGTGAAAAGTCGATAACTTGATATACCCATAATTGTATAAAAAGGAGGACTGATCATATGGAAATATGGATTATTATCGCGCTTGTGGCAGCCTTTTTCGTTTGGCGAATGAAGCCAGCGAAAGGCGTTCAATCAATTTCTACAACCCAATTAAAAGATATGCTGAATGATAAGGATAAGCTATTTATCGATGTACGCACGCCTGCTGAGTATAAAGGTCGGCATATCTCGCAATTTAAAAATGTTCCGCTTGGATCAAGCTTTGAAAATCTTCCGAAGGATAAAGAGATCATAGTTATTTGTCAGAGTGGCATGCGAAGTAGTCAGGCTTGTAAGCAACTGAAAAAGCAAGGCTTTGAGCGTGTTTCTAATGTTCGTGGTGGAATGAGTGCATACTAGGAGGAGAAAAAAATGAAGGAAATTACAGCCAGAGAAGTTCAGCAAACGATGGAGCAAGGAGAGAAGCTGAATCTTATTGATGTGCGAGAGGTAGATGAAGTAGAGGCTGGTCACATCCCAGGCGTTATTCATATCCCGCTAGGTTTATTAGAGTTTCGACTACATGAATTGAATAGGGGGGAGTCGTATATTATGGTTTGTCGATCAGGTGGACGAAGTGCTCGGGCTACTCAACTATTAGAAAGTCATGGTTTTAATGTAACTAACATGACTGGTGGTATGTTAGCTTGGGAGGGCAAAGTACAGTTATAGTTTTATATCTATATTTTTTTTGAATAAAATAATACCCTTACAGGTATGTGGAGGTTATGGAAAGTATGAAGGCGGATTTTCAGCTAGATGCCAAGGGTCTTTCTTGCCCGATGCCGATTGTGAAAACCAAAAAAGCGATGGCTGATTTAGTAGATGGTCAAATTTTAGAAGTAGCTGCGACAGATAAAGGGTCAAAAGCTGATATTGCGGCATGGGCTGAAACTGTAGGTCATCAGTATATTGGTACTTTAGAAGATGATGGTGTACTGAAACACTATATTCGTAAATGTACAAACGACCAAATAGAAGAAATGACGTTTGATCAAACAATTGATTTAGAGCAAATCACAAGTCGTAATGGAATAATTCTAGATGTACGTGAGGAAGCGGAATTCGCTTTTGGGCATATTGCGGGAGCAAAATCGATACCAATGGGCGAACTGGAGACACGACTTTCTGAGCTTGATAAAGAGCAGGAGATATATGTTATTTGTCGTACTGGAAAACGCAGTGACATGGCTGCGCAAAAGCTGGCTTCACGTGGTTTTACGAAAGTATTTAACGTCTTACCAGGTATGACATCCTGGTCAGGTGATTTAACAAAAAACATTTAAATTGGAGGAATTTTATTATGTCGAACAAAGTAGCAATCATTGCAAGTAACGGTGGTTTATTTGATGCATACAAGGTATTTAATATCGCAACAGCTGCGGCAGCTTCTGAGAAAGAGGTAGCTATCTTCTTTACATTTGAAGGTTTGAACCTAATTCATAAGCAAGGTATGCATGCATTACCAATGCCAGCTGGAGCAGAACACTATGCTGAAGGGTTTACAAAAGCAAATGTGCCAGCTATTCCTCAATTAGTGGAAATGGCACAAGAATTAGGTGTGAAATTTATTGCTTGCCAAATGACGATGGATGTTATGAGTTTAACTACTGAAGATTTCATAGAGGGTATTGAAGTTGGAGGAGCCGTAACGTTCCTAGAATTCGCGAAAGACGCAGCACCGTCACTTACATTCTAGTGACCTACCTATAAAAGCGGAGAGGGCACCCCTCTCCGCTATAAAAAACATAAAAATAATACCGATGGGGGTAAAAGAGATGTCAATTCAAAAATGGAGCGCGTCACAAGTAGCTAAAAAGGTTATTCACAATGAAGAGTTGTTTATTTTAGATGTTCGTAATGCGGATGCATTCGAAGATTGGAAAATCGATGGACATCGTTTTGAGTACTTAAATATACCGTATTTTGAACTGTTAGATGGTATTGATAATATTTTACCGAATATCCCAACTGATAAAGATGTATTAGTCGTTTGTGCTAAAGAAGGATCGTCTTTAATGGTTGCTGAAATGTTAGCTGAGGCAGGTATTGAGGTTGCCTATTTAGCTGGAGGTATGAAATCCTGGAGTGAATATTTAGAGCCAATTAAAGTAGGTGATTTAACAGGCGGTGGTGAGCTTTATCAGTTTGTGCGCTTAGGAAAGGGTTGTCTGTCTTATATGGTCCTTTCTGAAGGTGAAGCAGCTATTATTGATGCTGTACGTTTTACAGATGTGTTTATTAACTTTGCAGAACATAAAAATGTCCAAATTAAACATGTTTTTGATACACACTTACATGCTGATCACATTTCAGGTGGGCGCCATATTGCAGAGATGACAGGCGCAACCTATTATTTGCCACCTAAGGACGCTGAGGAAGTTATGTTCCACTATACACCATTAGTTGATGGAACGACTGTTCAAATCGGTGCATCAAAAATAGATGTAGGAGCTATCTATTCTCCTGGTCATACGATAGGCTCTACTTCATTTGTTGTTGACAGCAAATATTTATTAACAGGAGATATTTTATTTATCGATTCAATCGGACGTCCTGATTTAGCTGGCCTTGCTGATGACTGGGTTGGAGATTTACGAGACACGCTTTACAAGCGTTATCGAGAATTGTCTGATGAACTTATTGTCTTACCAGCACATTTTATGATTATTGATGAGCTGAATGAAGATGGGACGGTTGCTAGACGACTAGGGGATTTATTTGTACAAAACCATGGATTAAATATTCAAGATGAAGAAGAATTTAGACGTGTAGTAACAGATGAATTACCTCCACAACCAAATGCTTATCAGGAAATTCGTCAGGTGAATATGGGGAAAATCACACCTGCGTTAGATGAGCAAACAGAAATGGAAATTGGACCAAATCGCTGTGCAGTACGATAAAACATGCTAAAGTGCAATGAGTATGCATGTATGCTGATTATATGTAAATTTCGTGAATTGAAGGCGCTCATCCTTCATGAAGATATAAAACAAGAAGAACCGGCAAAATCGCTTACAACTTTTGCCGAGTCGAAGGAGAATATGATGAAATCAAGTTTACAACTAGATGCAAAAGGCCTTTCTTGTCCAATGCCTATTGTGAAGACAAAAAAAGCAATGGATACCCTAAAGTCTGGGGAAGTTTTAGAAGTTCAGGTGACAGATAAAGGAGCTTTAGCGGATATTCCTGCTTGGGCAAAAGCAGGAGGTCATATCATTTTAGATCAATCTGAAGAGGCTGACGTTATTACATTTTTCATTCAGAAAGCATAGGGCTGATTGAGGGTTGTCTATTACAGTAGAACAACCCTTCTTTCCTTTTGTTGAATACAGCCAGAAAGAAGGAAAACTAAATGGATATTGCATGGATCTTAACCATTTTACTTATTGGTTTTCTCGGTTCATTTGTATCAGGGATGTTAGGTATTGGCGGTGCCATCATTAATTTCCCGATGCTACTATATATACCGCCATTACTAGGATTTGCGGCCTTTTCGGCACATGAGGTGTCAGGAATAAGTGCGATTCAGGTGCTTTTTGCTGCTCTTTCAGGTGTTTGGGTCTATCGTAAAGGTGGGTATTTAAATAAATCACTCATTATCTATATGGGGAGCGCCATATTAGCGGGAAGCTTTGTGGGTAGCTTCGGTTCAAAATTTTTATCTGAGTCTGGTATTAACATGGTCTATGGAATCCTTGCATTGATTGCAGCTGTGATGATGTTCATACCGAAAAAGCAAATTGATGATAAACCGATGCAGGCTGTTACATTTAATAAACCATTGTCGGCCCTATTAGCTTTCGTTGTTGGTATCGGTTCCGGGATAGTAGGGGCAGCTGGTGGATTTTTATTAGTACCAATCATGCTTGTGGTCTTAGGAATCCCTACTCGTATGACCATTGCGTCAAGCCTTGCTATTACGTTTATCTCCTCAATAGGAGGAACTATTGGTAAATTAATGACTGGGCAAGTGGAATATTATCCAGCGCTCATCTTGATTGTAGCTAGTCTAATAGCTGCTCCTCTAGGTGCGAGAATAGGGGGCAAGTTAAATACTAAATTCCTACAAATTATTTTAGCGGTTCTTATATTAGCAACAGCTATTAAAATTTGGATGGATATATTATAAGGGGGTATGGTAATGAAAATTGAAGTTTTCTCTGATTTTACATGTCCATTTTGTTATATTGGCAAGCGAGAACTGGAACGGGCGATTGGCATCGCAGGCTATACAGGATTAGTGGAAATAGAATATAAAGCATTTCAAATAGGCCCAGATATCCCGAAAGTGAATGCACCCTCTTTTTATGAGGCGCTGGCTAAAAAGTATGATGTCACGCTAGAAGAAGTGAAAGATATGGTCGAGGGTATAGCTACGAGAGCAACGGAAGTTGGTTTGCATTATGATTTTGCTAAGATGAAAACAGCGCATACAGAAAAGGCTCATCGTTTAGCTAAATGGACGCAGCAATTTGGTAAAGCGACAGCTTATACGGAAGCACTAATGGCTGGTTATTTTAAAGATGGTGAAGATTTGAATAAAGATGAGTTCTTATTAAAAGTTATTGCGCAATTAGATTTGGATAGAGAAGTTGCAGCGGGAATATTAGCTTCAACTGATTTTAGTGAAGAGCTAGACAAGGATCGCTATGAAGCACAGCAACTTGGCGTGCAAAGTGTTCCGTTCTTTGTATTTGAAAATCGTTATGGTATTAAAGGGGCTGAACCGAATGAAGTGTTTGTGCGAACTTTGCATCAAGCTGCAGAAATAGCTGGTATTCAGCCAACGATAATGATAAATGGTAATGAAGAATCGGTATGTGCTGATGGACAGTGTAAACTATAAAAGTCTTTAAAGGTGTCGAGTGCGTATGTGTACTTGACGCTTTTTTTTCGAACAAATGAATACTGCAAGAGGTATTAAGTCTTGTTTTCTGTGTTATAGAACAAAATTAAATGTATAATTTATCCTTTTTTATCATCTAAATGGTTCTATTTTATGGTAGTGTGAGAAAAATCACATCCAATAAATTGTTATGTTGCTAAAATATAAGTGTGAATACAAAGGGGGGTATTATAGATGAAACCTATAGTAGCAGGAGTAGCAGGAACAGTACTGTTAGCAGGCGCCATTTTTGTTGGGACGTTTGTCAGTGACAAAATTACAGTTGATTCGAATGTGAGTGAGAAAGAAGCGACAGTGCAAACACAAATACCAACAACAGCAGCTGCTCAGTCAGTGGTCTATGCTCCACCAAGTATTGAAGAAGTACCAGATGGTCCAATGAAAGAAGCAATATTAACGGGCTATGAACTTGTTAATAACACACATGTTGCGGCAGATGAATATGTGGGCAACCAATTATCTTGCACAAGCTGTCATGCCGGTGCTGGCTATGACGAGCAAGCCTCATCATTAGTAGGTGTAATGGCAAATTATCCACAGTATATTGGACGCTCAGGTGGTGTAGTTACAATAGAAGAACGGATTAATGGCTGTATGGTTCGGAGTATGAATGGTAAAAAATTCGAAATGAATAGTGATGAACTAGAGGCTATGGTGGCGTATTTCGCTTATATTTCTGAAGGTGTTCCGATTGGAGCAAAACGTGAATGGGCGGGCACAAGTGATATGAAGAATGTGCCGATTCCAAATGTTGCAGATGGTGAGGAGCTTTATGCACAGTCCTGTATAGCCTGTCATGCAGCTGATGGCGCAGGAACTGGTGCTAATACTGGCCCAGCTTTATGGGGAGATAATTCATTTAATGATGGCGCAGGCATGGCACGTATGTCAAAAATGGCTGGCTATATTCAAAATAATATGCCGATAGGTGCAGCGGGGACCTTAACAGATCAAGAAGCTGCAGATTTAGCTGCCTTTATTTTATCGCAAGATCGTCCAGAGTGGGCAAACCATGAAAAAGACTGGCCAAAAGGCGGACGTCCAAATGACATCATGACTAAGGAAAAACGTGAACAAGTTAAAAATGGTACGATTGACTGGGAAAAAGTTTTGTCTACAAACTAACGTAGAAAAGGGATGCTGATAATTGGCATCCCTTTTAATTTATTTAAAATTATAAGCAGTTACTATTTTGTCTCTGTTTGTTGTGATATCTGTAAAATATTCATATAAGCAAATCCCTAGGAATGACCCACTTACATTAAAGACGTTAGAAAAACCGCTATTTTGAAGGGCCATAACAGCATTATAGCTACGTTGACCAGATCGGCAATGCACATACACTGCTTGATCCTTCGGAATTTCATCCATTCTTACCCGAAGTTCACTTAGAGGAATATTGTGTGCATTGATGAGATGACCTGATTCAAATTCATTTTTTTCACGAACGTCTAAGAAAAAGGCTTGATTTTCAATGAGTTCCCTCACTTCATCAACTTTTACCTGCTTAAAGTGTCCGTGTAATAGATTTTGAGCTACAAGAGCTGCCAAATTAACGATATCACGGGCAGTGCTAAACATTGGGGAATAGGATAACTCTAGCTCCTTTAAATCTTCTAAAGTACCACCCATGGTGATGAGGGTAGCTATTACGTCAATCCTCTTATCTGCATTACCTTTGCCTATTGCTTGAGCCCCTAGTATTTTACCTGTGGGTGTTTCATAAACAAGCTTAAAGTGAAGTGGATGACTATTAGGCATTAGTCCTACTTTGTCGGGAGCTATCAAATAAACACTTTTTGCTTGAAAGCCATTTGCTAGGGCTGTTTTTTCGTTCAAACCTGTTGTCGCGCATACGAGATCGAAAATTTGTACGCTTGAAGATCCAATGACTCCTTTGTTGTGATGAGGGATGTTATACATATGATTAGCTGCTGCACGTGCTTGTCGTTGAGCGGGACCGGCTAAAGCAAGGCGCGTCTGTTTATGGGTAAGCTGATGGAATACTTCTATCGCATCTCCCACAGCATATATGGAAGGATCAGACGTCACGTAATTTGCATCAACTTGGATACCTCCGAGTTCACCAATTGTTAGCCCGGCCTCTTTGGCTAAGCGGATTTCAGGTCGAACGCCAATTGCTAATACGACTGCTTGTGCTTTCAATTGTTTGCCTGAGTTCAACGTCACATTATTTGGTGTAACCTTTGCAAGACCGTCATTGACAATAACTTGAATCCCTTTATCAGTCATTTCCTTGTGTAGGATTTGAGCCATATCATAATCAAAAGGGGTCATAATTTGTTGACCGAATTCAACTAGAGATACATTATAGCCTGCTAGCTTCAAATTTTCCGCTACCTCTACACCAATGAAGCCTCCGCCGACTACGGCAATATCCTGTACATTATCTGCTTGTAGATACCGATTTAAACGGTCGATATCAGTCACGTTTCTAATAGTAAAGACGTGCTTAGATTGAATGCCCTCTAAGTCAGGGACGATAGGACTTGCTCCTGGGGATAAAATTAATGTATCGTAACTTTCCTCATAATCTCTATTCGTTTTTAAATCCTTAATGGTGATGGTTTTTTGCTCTCTGTTAATACGTACAACTTCCTGCTGAACACGAGCCTCTATATTGTATTTTGTTTGGAAGCCTTGAGGCGTCATTAAAATTAATTTGTCGCTATTTTCAACAATCCCGCTTAAATGGAAGGGGAGAGAACAATTAGAGAATGAAACATTCGGCCCCTTTTCAAATATAATAATTTCTGCCTTTTCATCTAGACGACGAAGACGAGCAGCTGTGGATGCACCACCTGCAACGCCGCCAACTACTAAAAATTTTTTACTCAAATGTAAACACTCCTTTTCTTAGTAAATACATGATGGGGTATTTGAAAGCTTATAAATAAAGATTTCGTTTCTATAAGTAAGTAGATTATGTAGTTTAAATACTACAAATAAATAATATACCCTAGAGGGTATATTATCAAGGTGCAAAATTAATAAATTTTCTGTGGTGTTCCTTCTTCAAGAAAGTTGGTGCACAAATTTGCTATACTAACGGTAGTAGGAAATGGAAATGGCACAGGGGGTGAAACTGTTGATCTTTTTGAAATTTTTAACCCAAATCCTCATAGTATCGGGTTTGATTTATATTGTGAGTGGACGATTAATTGGCTCGAATATCAATTTTGTACGAAGAGTGCTGTCAGTTGTTATTAGTGTGACATTAACCTCTTTTGTGTATTGGTATTCTTATCTGCGCCATACAGATTTTTTATCAGAAACGATGATGCAAACAGTAACCGAGGTAAGCACACTGATTTGGATCGGTAGTATGCTACTAATTTCGATGTTGCTTTATTTGGTATTTGAGCTTTTTGACCCGAGTGGTATTACAAATGGAGATCGCCGTCACGGCCAAAAATCTTTAATACTACGATTGCGTAGCTATTGGCGACAGCAGAAACGCCTGCGTCAGGTATTAAAAATTGCTGTTACAAACGGTGTCGTACAAACGATTAAATATGCGAGGCAACGAGAAAATGAAAAAGAGCTTGCAATTGCTTTGCGCGCAACGTTAGAACAATGTGGTGGGATTTTCATCAAATTTGGCCAGGTGCTTTCCACACGAAAAGAGCTTTTTTCACCTATTTTTATTGATGAATTAGAAAGACTTCAACACCGAGTAAGGCCTTTATCAGAGGAGCAGGTGAAACAAATTTTAGAGAGGTCTCTTCCGCAATCAATGGACGAAATATTTAGCCAATTTCAAATGGAACCCATTGCAGCAGCCTCTATTGGCCAGGTGCATAAAGCAAGGCTTAAAAATTATGAAGAGGTGGTAGTCAAGCTATTGCGTCCAGAAGTAAAGGGAATTATGCGCGATGACCTTGAAATTTTAGAGGAATTTGCTAATTGGCTATCCACAAAATCAACCTGGGCAGAATCATTGGGCTTTCGAGAGTTGGCTGGGGGATTTGCAGATGGGTTACGTGAGGAGATTCATTTAGATATTGAGGTACGTAATACGCTACAGGTGAAGAATGCTTTGGCGAAAAGTGATTACAAGGTTCGCATTCCTAAAATTTTTACGCCTTACAGTAATGAAAATGTTATTGTGATGGAGTATATTCGTGGACAAAGTGTGGCAGATGGGGCATCTGAATTTAATCGCTTGTCTATTGATCGTAGGCAGTTTGCAAGAACCGTACTCTATTCATTTTTTGAGCAGATGCTATTCTCTGGTATTTTTCATGCAGACCCGCATCCAGGAAATATCCACATAGATGAAACAGATGGCACACCAGTCTTGCTTGACTTTGGCGCAGTAGGACGTTTAGGTGCAACACAGCAAGAAGGCTTAAAGTTATTTCTGATGGGCATTCAACTAAATGATTCAAGTGTTTTATATGATGGTTTAACATTATTGGTGGAAAATGCTGATCATGCAGAACGTGCGAAAATGGAGCAGGCAATCGACCAAATATTACTGAAAATTTCCTATGTTGACCGTATACCAACTGAAGAATTAATTCACGCGCTATTTACAGTGGTAAGAGATTTTGGACTTGCATTTTATCCAGCAGTAGGATTAGCTCTCCGTTCCTTAGTGACGTTAGATGGCACATTACGGGTAATAGATCCACGTTTTGATATCTTTACTGAGGCAAAGGATTTTTCTGCTACATATATGCGTGCCTCTTTCCTTAAGCCTTTTAAAGAACCGATGGCAACTAAGGAGCGGCTGCAAGAAGAATTATCTATGCTAATACCGACTTTACGTAAAATGCCTAGAAGAGTCGATCAGCTCATTCAGCGAGTTGAGAGCGGAAAAATCATTTTACATCATGATGTCTTTTCGGATGAACATAATTCACGTTTTATTACACATTTGTTTTCTCAATTTGTTTTGCTGCTGGTGGGTATAACTTTTGGTATTATATCTGTCGCTCTTTTAGCTATTTCACAATTTATCCACGATTCTTATGCGGTCTATTTGAACACAGCGGCATATTTAGGTTTATTTTTATGTGCTATTTTGTTAGTGAGATTATCTATACAAGCCTTAAGGTCGATGAAGCAATAGGTAGGGAATTTTTTCCCTACCTTTTTTCTTTGGCACCTAGAAATATTACAAAAACATTACAAAAGATCTGTTAGGTCTAATGTCGAATTAGCTAATAGTTTCTTTGTGTAGAAGAAAAATGTGTTTTGTAGAATAATGTAGTTTAAGTGCGAATGTTACAGAATTATTTCGAGTTTTACTAATGTATTAAATAGACATGAAATAGTATAAAAGTTATGTAGAAAATGCTAAACTTTAAAAGGCTAAAATAAATATAAGAACATTTGATTAAAATAGAAATCGTTCAAGTGATTACATAGAATATCGAGAGCGAAATTGATAGATGAAGGGAAATGAAGGTAACGTGGCTAAGCGTAACAAATGGCGTAAGTCGATGGTGCTAGCATTAGCACTAGCTGGCGGCTTATTATTTAATACAATTCAACCAACAGAAGTACATGCCGAAGAAACTTCTCAACAAATGATTGAGAAAAAGGCTGAAATAGATGCACAAATTAAAAAATTACAAGAAGAACTAACGAAACTACAACAAGAGATCGACGCAAAAGTAAAGGTATTTAAACAAGTACAAGCAGATATTAAAGAAGTGGATGCTAGTATTGTTGAAACACAAAAACGTATCGAGCAACGTTCAAAAATTTTAAGTGAGCGTATGGCTGCATACCAAGCACAGGACAACACTGTAGGTGTTTATTTAAATGTAGTGCTTGAGGCAAAAAGCTTTGCAGATTTAATGGATCGTGTCGTAGCGGTAAAAACATTAATGGATGCTGACCAAGAATTAGTAGATCAACAGGAAGCAGATAAAGCAAGCTTAGAGCAACAAAAAGCTACATTAGATGAAAAACAAAAGGAACTTCAAAAACAATTCCAAGAGCTTCAGCAAAAAGAAAGCGAAATGGAAGTGAAGAAAGCTGAGAACGAAGCGAAATCACTTGCATTAAAAGCTGAAATTGCAACGAAACAAGAAGAAGAACGTTTAGAAGCTGAGCGTAAAGCAGCTGAAGAAGAGGCAGCTCGTTTACGTGCACTTCAAGCAGCTACACCAGTTATACAAGCAACTCAAAATAATGGTGGAGGCGAACCACAAAAAATTATTGTTGGGTCAGGAGCTGGCACTGTTTCTTCAGGAGATGCCATTTCTACAGCTAAACAATTCCTAGGACGCCCTTATGTTTGGGGTGGTAGCAACCCATCGACAGGCTTTGACTGTTCAGGTCTTGTACAATGGTCATATAAGCAAGCGGGTGTTTCTTTACCTCGTACAGCATCACAACAATATTTAGCAACACAACGCATTTCAGCAGGTGAAGCACGCGTTGGGGACTTAGTGTTCTTCAGCTATGGTTCAGGGGTAGCACACGTAGGTATTTATTTAGGTAATAACACAATGATCGACGCTCAAAACAATGGTGTCGTAATTGAATCACTTGATTGGTGGAATCAATACTTAGTAGGCTTTGGACGTATTCAATAGGCCTCACTATTATATAGACGGTTGAGATAAGAAAAAGGTCATCTTTGTAGAGAAAAATATACAAAGATGGCCTTTTTTGTTTTTAGAATGCTATTCTTTCAAAGAAACAAGACGACAACTTCTATTCTTGAAAAGAGATTTTCCTGCATACTAGATGGATATTAAATTTTAAAATTTACTTTGATGACACCTGTCTCTTTCAACGCTATAAAGAAAATAATAACGAATGGGCCGACAAGTAAACCGATAATACCAAATAACTGTAGACCTATGAACATGGAAATTAATGTTGGTAAAGTGGATAAACCGATATGGTCTCCCATTAATTTAGGCTCGACTACTCGACGAATAATAAGTAAAATAGCAGCTAAGATGAATAATTTTACAGCTATAGAGGTGTTTCCCATCAATAGGTGATAAAGTCCCCATGGCGCTAGAATAATGATAGAACCTAGGAATGGTACAATATCTATTAACCAGATAATAATCGTCATTGTTACTGCGTATTTCGGTTGGATTAATAGCAGTCCAATGAGTGTGACGCCTCCAATAATAAAGCTTACAAATAAGTGAGCCTTCATATAGCCAAGTGTTGCATCTTTTAAGCGATTTAAAATAATTTTTATCTTCTTTGCTGTATTGGGCTTTAAATATTTATAAGTGATTTGCTTTAACTTAGGCAAATCAAGCATAAATAGGAATAGCGCAATCATATAAACGAGAAGACTGATGAATAGGCTGGGTATCTCTGAAAAGAAGGCAGAAACTTTGCTATAATTAAAGAAGCTTAAAAAGGATTCTTCAACTTTCTTTATGAAATCCATTGTGGTTTTTTGAAGCGAAGCACTTACTTCAGGTGGAAAGTCTTCTGTATATTTAGAAATATTTTCTTGCATATGAAGCCACATATCTGATAGCTTGGAAATATAATAGGGAGCTTGCTTAGACAGTAAAATTATTTGTGTCATTATTTGGGTAATGGACAGATAACAAATAATAGATATAACTATTACACTCACTATGTAAATAAAAGCAACTGCTATTTTCCGTGACATTTTCCATTTCCGTTTAACGAACATGACAAGTGGTTCTAAGAAAAATGCACTAATCCCAGCAAGGATTAAAGGCATGGACACTGGGATAACAAAATACGCAGCTAGAAGTAGGGATATAATCACAATCAACCGAAAAATCAATTTCCTAGCATTAAATTTATTCATAAACTCACCTTCTTTGCGAAAAAAATTAAGTTAAGTGTACCATAAATCAAATTTTATTACGTTCTGAATCAATAAAGGTAGGGATGAATTATGGAAAAAGAGATTTTGCAACTTTTTAGTAATTTAACAGAGCATGATCGCGATATTCAATATGAATCTTACGAGGAATTAATGAAAATTATGCAGGAACCTGTAGATTGGACATATGCAGTTTGGGAACAGCTAGTAAAAGCACTTACATACAATAATGGTTATTCTCGTGCACGTGCTGCACAAATTTTATGCGCTTTAGCTGCAAAAAGTGATCCAGAAGAAAGGGTCTTGGAGGATTTTTTAAAGATTTGGGCTGTGACTTACGATGAGCAATCTGCTACAGCAAGGCATGCATTACAAGCAATTTGGAAAATTGGACAAGCGGGTCCAGTACAAAGAGATTTGGTTGTATCGTATCTAGCTAAAAGATTTCAAACATGTATAGATGAAAAACAGCCATCTCTTATTCGTCAGGATATTATTATGTCATTTAAAAAGCTATATGATCAAACAAATGACTCGAAATTATTAGATATTGCCCATCGTTTAATTAATGAAGAACAAGATGCTAAATATAAAAAGAAGTATAAGTCAGCCATCCGTTCAAAGTAGCGAGGTGGTGTTTTTTTGTGCAAATTCTTTGATGAGCGGTAGAATAGTCAACTATAATGAATGAAAAAAGGGGATTATGGCATGAGCATTTATAATTATCTAGTTCGGAAGCCTAATGGCGAAATTTTATCGATGGAAACATATCGTGGAAAAACAATGTTAATTGTTAACACGGCAAACCAATGCCGATTTACATATCAATTTGAAGACTTACAGAAAATGTATGATAAATATGGAAAAGAGAATTTTGTAGTTCTTGGATTCCCTTGTGATCAATTTGGCCATCAAAATCCTGAAGATGGGGAGGAAACTAAGCATCTCTGCAAGGTAAACTATGGGGTCACATTCCCGATTTTTGAGCTTGTACAGGTAAATGGAGAGGCTACCCATCCACTCTTTAATTATTTAAAGCATGAAGTGGATTACCGAGAGTTTGGGAAGGCAAGTATGCAGGAGAAAATGTTGGCAGAAGCAATTGTTCAACTTGCCCCAAGCTTTTTAGATGGTCGTAATATTCGCTGGAACTTTACAAAATTTCTAGTAGATGCTAATGGTAAGACCGTCTCACGCTTTGAACCAACAGATTCACAGCTCGATATTGAAAAAGCAATTGAAACACTATTATAGTAAATTTCTTAATAATGTAAAAATTTGTTAGGGTTTTCTCTTCAAGTAGAAATATTGCTATATTTTAAAACTGAGTACAGCTATTTTTTCTGAAGCATATATGATAAACTGCTTTACAAATGAAATATTCTTGCAGAATAAAGGTGCTAATTAGCATAATCGGGAATCCGGTGAAAAACCGGAGCTGTTTCCGCAACTGTAAGTGCAGCCATTATAAAGATTTACCACTGTCTCAAAGAAGATGGGAAGGTCCTTTATAACACATTCGTTTCATGTGACGAACTGTACAAGCCAGGAGACCGACCTTTATTTGAACGTATAAAAACTTCTCGGAAGCTAGGAGGATATACGGCAAATACATAGGCTTTGTCCAGTTTGATGGCTCATTATGTTATTTTTGTCGTTCCTTTGCAAAAAGGAGCGACTTTTTTATGCCTTTCAAATAAGAATTTTTCATTATAGAAAATAGGGGGGAAGCAAGTGAAAAAAGATGCCCGTTATTCTTGTTATCCATTTATGCGTGAGAAAGCTTCAACGGTCGATTTTGAAATTCGAACAGATAGCCTTACAACACATCTAGGAGTTGCATTAGCTGCGGTAAAAAAAGAGGATGTTCAAGTCGTTGCTGAGGATTTATTGCTTATGTTACCTATGGCGTATCATGTGAATGGCTCAGTTCGTGGGAAATTAGCAGTAACTGAAGAGGATTTATCTTGGTTAAGTGAGCGTTATGATTTTTACGTTCGCCATGTGAAGGAAGAGATTCAAAGTTTTGTTTTACCTCAAGGAACAGAGGCCGCTGCAGCCTTACATCTTTGTCGCAGTGAAGCAAAAAAATCATATCGTACTTTACACAAAGTATCAGAAGAACGAGAGGTTCCTGCTATTCTTTTCGATTACCTTGGTTTATTAGCTAATGTATGTTTTGTCATGGCTGTTTTTATGAATCAGCAAGCTGGAATAGCTGAAATACCGTTTATTAGTAAATCCTACCCAATGAAAAAGAAAAAGGAGAATAACAATGAAGAAAGTATTTAATTTCCAATGGCTATCAGTGCTCTTACTTGCACTGGTATTAGCAGGCTGTGGCACTGCTGAAGATACAAAAAATAAAGATGCTTCGCAAGATACACAACACGCAGAGAAAACAAGCTATAAAGTGACAGATGACCGTGGAGTGGAAATAGAGTTTAAAGAAGTACCAAAAACAGTTGTATCTTTACAACCAAGTAATACTGAAATTTTGTTTGCTTTAGGTGTTGGCGATAAAATTGTAGGAGCAACTGAGTACGATACTTATCCAGAGGAAGCACAAAAAATTGAACGTGTCTCTGATACTACGAACTTTAACAGTGAAAGAATTATAGCGTTAAAGCCAGATGTTGTCATTGCTTATACAATCGGTGATAAGGATGCCCTAAAGCCGCTTGAGGACGCAGGAATTAAAGTGTTTGTTATTCAATCTGCGACAACTTTCGATGATGTTTATGGAGATATCGAACAAATTGCTGCTGTGATGGATGTTGCTGATATAGGAAATAAATTAAATGAAGAGATCAAGGCGAAAATTGCTGAAGTACAAACGAAGGTGAAGGACGTAAAAACGCCGAAAAATGTTTATTTAGAGGTTAGCCCTAAGCCAGACATATATACAGCAGGCTCTAGCACTTTCCAGCAAGAAATATTAGATGCAGCTAATGTTAATAATGTTTTTTCTGACTTGAATAGCTGGGCAAAAGTGAATGAGGAAGATGTTATTGCGAAAAATCCAGATGTTATTTTAACAACAGTAAACGATACAGAAGATCCAATAGGAGAAATTCTTGAACGAGATGGTTGGAATACTGTGACAGCTATTCAAAACAAAGCGGTATTGTCCATCGATACAGATATCTCTAATCGACCTGGTCCGCGTATTGGTGAAGCTGTAGAATTAGTAGCGAAAGCTGTGTACCCCGAATTATTTAAATAAGAAATGTTTCCATGCTAGCTGTGAGCCATTCAGCTAGCATTTTTTATGTGGTTTAAATTATTACCTAGCGTGAAAATTGGAATTAATGTAGTTTGTTCTTTAAAATAAAAGTAAGTATGCTTAATAATCTTAGGAGGTGTAGTGATTGGAGCAATTAGAGACAAAGGTAATTCCATTTGAGGCAGTCTATAATTTCCGAGACATGGGTGGATATAAGACAAAAGATGGGCGTAGGGTAAAAAAAGGTTTATTTTACCGCTCAGCTGCTCTTGGAAAAATGACACTGGCAGATAAAGAGCTATTTGAAACATTAGGGATTAAAACCATTTTTGATTATCGCGATAACAATGAGGCGTATCATAATCCTAACCCAGTGTTCTCGTATGCTCAATATATACAAATCCCAGCGAAGGGTAATCATGCTTTTGAAATGCCTACCAATGCTGGTGGTAGAGATTTCTATAAAGTGGTAAGCCCTGAGATGTTTCGGGATTTTTATGCACAAATGCCTTTTAACAATCTTTCATTTAAAGAGTTAATGCAAACGATTCAAAATCCTAATAATCTAGGTCTTGTCCATCATTGCGCAGTTGGTAAGGACCGAACGGGTATTGGAGGAGCACTTATTTTACTAGCTTTAGATGTACCTGAGGAGACTATCATGGAGGACTATTTAGATACTAATATACATTTACGTCCGATGGTAGAAAGAATGGCTCAGGCTATTCAGCATCAGTATAATGAGCAAGAACTACTGCAATTTTATGCATTAATGTCCGCCCGTGAAGACTATTTACAAGCAGCATTGGATGCGATGGATCGTCGCTATGGTTCTAAGACTGGGTTTTTAGAGCAGGAATTTGGCCTAACAATTGAAAAACGAGAGCAATTACAATCCTATTGCTTGATTTAAAAATGGACCCTTTCACACGATGTGAGAGGGATTTTTTATGTGGAAGCGCTGTCTTCCTATAAATCTCTTTACAGTCTGAATATTTGTGATAAGATACAATAGATTTTTAAGAAAAAATAGGAGAAGTGAAAGTATTGGCAGACACAATTAAAGAGACAAATAAGTTAAGTCTATTCCATTTAACATGGCCGATCTTCTTAGAGGTTTTTCTATTTATGTTGATGGGACTAGCCGATACTTTTATGCTCAGTGCTTTATCGGATAATGCTGTATCAGGAGTAGGTGCAGCCAATCAATATATCCATATTGCCATCTTGATTCTGGAGGTAGTGGGCAATGGTGCATCTATTGTTGTTTCTCAGTATTTAGGCTCCAGACGCTTTTTTGAAGCAGCCAAGATCTCGGCGTTAGCGGTCACGATGAATTTGGTCGTGGGGCTTTTAATGAGTATTTTATTTTTCTTCTTTGCGAGACATTTAATGACAATGATGAACTTGCAGGGAGAAGTACTCCACTATGCACAAAGTTACTTAGCCATCATTGGGAGTTTTATTTTCTTACAGGCTATTATTAATGCACTCGCTGCAATTATTCGTGTACATGGTTGGACAAAACAAACTATGTACGTTTCACTTGGCATGAACGTCTTACATGTTGTGCTAAACTACGGTCTTATTTTTGGGAATTTAGGTTTACCAGAGCTTGGTGTGAAAGGAGCGGCTATTTCCTCTGTCATTAGTCGCGGATTAGCTGTCCTAGTATTTTTCTGGTTACTGTTTCAGGTAATGGAAGTGCGCGTAAAGTTACAATATTATTTTGAGTATTCAAAGGAATATGTGAGGAAAATACTAAACATTGGTTTACCATCTGCGTTTGAACAGGTACTTTATCAATTTTGCCAAATCATCTTTTTATATTATGCGACATACTTAGGAGCAGAAACACTAGCAGCACGACAATATGCTATGAATATTTCGATGTTTACATATTTATTTGCAATTGCCATTGGTACAGGAACAGCCATTATTATTGGTCGTCATGTAGGTGCAGGAGAAAAAGATGAGGCGTATCATCAGCTATGGAAAAGTGTTCGTGCAGCATTTGTTTTTACGATTATTATGCTCGCAGTCGTTACGCTATTCCGTAAGCCACTTATGCAGGTATTTACTGATAATCCAGAAGTCATTAAGATTGGGGCATCCGTGTTAGCATTAAGTATTTTGCTAGAGACTGGTCGCACAATGAATATCGTGGTCATTAACTCTTTACGCGCTTCTGGGGATGCTAGATTCCCTGTGAAAATTGGTTTTCTATCAATGGTTTGCATGAGCCTGCCGCTTGGCTATTTATTTGTCTTTGTATTGGATTGGGGCTTGGTCGGAATTTGGCTAGCCATTTCAGCAGATGAATGGGTGCGGGCGATTATCGTATACTTTAGATGGAAAAGTCGTAAATGGGAGCGTTATGCTCTTGTATCACCGAACGACAAAAAGGAGGCATAGAAATGGGCGCATTATCGAAACGTGCGATCGGGGCGGCATTAATGGATCAACATATCACCCTTTTTGCTTGTCCAATCTGTCAGCAATCAATGCATGTCTATGAGCAGGGGAGATTGGTTTGTACTTCTAACCATTCCTTTGATATTGCGAAACAAGGCTATGTCAATATGCTGACACATAACGCCGCTTCTAAATATAGTAAGGGCCTTTTTGAATCCCGCAAGTCTGTTATTGATAGTGGGATTTATGATGCTGTAGAAGCCCGAATCGGTGAGCTTATTAGCTCTGCAAAAACGGTGCTCGATACTGGTTGTGGAGAGGGCTCACATTTAGCTCGCATTATGAATGATAGAGATCATGGTATTGGCGTTGGAATTGACATAGCGAAGGAGGGCATTTTGGCTGCAGCACGTCATTATCCTCAACAAATTTGGTGTGTAGGGGATTTAGCTAAAAGTCCATTTGCTCAAGCGAGTTTCGATGCCATTTTAAATATACTATCACCAGCAAATTATGAGGAGTTTAAACGACTTCTTACACCGAATGGCTGTCTTGTGAAGGTTGTACCGCAAAGTGGTTATTTGAGGGAACTGCGTGCTCAATTATATGCAGATTCAAACAAGGAAACTTACTCTAATGAACAAATTGTAGCTCGTTTTCAAGATAGTTTTCGTGAGGTAAACGTAGAACGTGTAACTTATACTTTACCGCTTTCGGAAGAGCTAGTACCCGCGCTATTAGAAATGACACCAATGGGTTGGCATAAAGCAGAACAAACAGCCGTTGAACTAAATGAAATCACGATTGATGTGGATCTATTAGTAGGGAAGGTTTAAGTTGGTCACCAGCAATTGCAGTATACTGGTCTTTTCGATTACAATGGGAATAACTATTGAATAAGGTAGGAATGTAACAGTGTATAAACTAGCAGCAAATGTTGTCAAAGTAATATTAAAATTAATGGGTTCAAAGGCTCGTGTATACGGAGAAGAAAACTTGCCGAAAGAGGGTGGGTTTATTATAGCTTGTACACATACCGGCTATGTTGATATTTTAAACCTTGGTGTAGCCATGTACCCTCGTGAAATTCACTTTATGGCGAAGAAGCAATTATTTGAAATGAAAGGGCTTGGCTGGCTTGTTAAGCATTTAAATGCTTTTCCGGTAGACCGTGATAATCCTGGACCAAGCGTGATTAAAATTCCTTCGCAGTTATTGAAGGAAGGTAAAATTGTTGGGATTTTCCCCTCTGGGACTCGTAGTGCAGAAGGAACAGATTTAAAACAAGGGGCTATTACCATCGCACAGTTGGCAAAGGCGCAAATTGTTCCAGCTGCTTATGTTGGTGCACGTAATGTGGGTGATGTAATGAAGCGAGGTAAGGGCTATTTAATTTATGGTGAGCCATTTTATGTAACAGGCAAGGGTAAAGAAGGCCGTGAGCAGTTTACTCAACACCTTGAGCATGAATTAGTTGCTTTAACAGAAGAACTACAGAAACGTATTCCCGTAAAATAAAAGCAAAGGGCACTCAGAATCAAATTGATTTTGAGTGCTTTGTTGTAGGAGGAAAATAAAATGATTCGAGTACTTTTCGTATGTTTAGGTAATATCTGTCGCTCACCCATGGCTGAGGCGGTCATGCGCGACATGGTGAAGAAAGAGCATTTAGAAGATAAGATTGAAGTGGATTCCGCTGCTACTAGCTCATGGCATATTGGCGAACCTCCACATAGGGGTACACAGGATAAGCTTAGGGAATATGGTATTTCTACAATAGATATGCAAGGTCGACAATTACAAAAGTCTGATTTTGAAAAGTTTGCTTATATTATTGGAATGGATGAAAGCAATATTCGTAATATCCGCACAATACTAGGCAATCCAAACTCGCCAAAGATTTTTCGGTTTTTAGATTTAACAGCACATCGCAAGGATGTCCCGGATCCTTATTATACAGGTGATTTTCAGGAAACCTATGAATTGGTGCAAGAAGGTTGTCAGGCATTGCTAGCAAAAATTAAACAAGAGCTGTTGTAAGATGGCGCTAAAATCGTAAATTTTAACAGCCGTTTTTTTAGAAAAATACTACCTTAAACATTGGTATATCTAGCTTTGTAAGCATCATTGTGTTATTATTTGCAGAGTAAAGATACGATAAGTATTTAATTACCATTTACAGATATACAACTGTGTATCTATTATTTTTATAAATTTATCTTTTGAAAGAGAGTGGAAACAATGGGTCGTAAGTGGAACAATATTAAAGAAAAGAAAGCGTCTAAAGATCAAAGCACAAGCCGTATTAATGCAAAATTTGGGCGAGAAATTTATGTGGCAGCTAAATCAGGCGAACCAGATCCAGAGTCAAACCGTGCACTTAAAGTAGTGCTTGAACGCGCAAAAACATACAGTGTTCCAAAACATATTATAGAAAAAGCCATTGATAAAGCAAAAGGTGGCGGTGATGAAAGCTTTGATGAATTACGTTATGAAGGCTTTGGACCAGCCGGCACAATGATTATCGTGGATGCTTTAACAAACAATGTAAATCGTACAGCATCTGATGTACGTGCAGCATTTGGTAAAAATAACGGCAATATGGGTGTCAGTGGATCTGTAGCTTATATGTTCGATTCAACAGCGGTTATTGGCTTAGAGGGTAAAACGGCTGATGAAGTACTAGAGATTTTAATGGAAGCTGATATAGATGCTCGTGATATTCTAGAAGAGGATGAAGCGGTAATTATTTATGCAGAGCCAGACCAATTCTTTGCGACACAAGAAGCATTAAAGGCTGCGGGTGTAGAAGAATTTACAGTAGCAGAGCTTTCTATGTTGCCTCAAACAGAAGTGACTTTAACTGGCGACGATGTAGCGAAGTTTGAAAAACTAATTGATGCATTAGAAGATTTAGAAGATGTACAAAATGTTTTCCACAACGCAGATTTAGGCGAATAAACCATTAACAAAATGAGTAAACCAGTAGCATTTAAGCTACTGGTTTTTAATTAGGGAGGAAAAGATGCAGACTGCTTTAGCCATTATTTTATTTTTAGTCACATTATTTTTTGTCATCGTGCAACCACGAAAACTATCAATTGGCTGGTCAGCCTGTATAGGAGCAGCTATTGCGCTAGTAATAGGTGTAGTAACCTGGCATGATGTGTTAGAGGTAACGGGGATTGTTTGGAATGCAACGCTATCATTTATTGGTATTATTTTAATTTCACTCATTTTAGATGAAATTGGCTTTTTCGAATGGGCGGCTCTACATATGGCACGACTTGCAAAGGGAAGTGGAATTCGCTTATTTGTTTATATTAGTTGCCTTGGAGCTGTTGTATCGGCTTTGTTTGCGAACGATGGGGGTGCTTTAATTCTAACGCCAATCGTTTTAGCGATGGTGAGAAAACTGAACTTGAGTGAAAAAATGATCTTTCCATTTATTATTGCAAGTGGATTTATAGCAGATACAACCTCGTTACCGTTCGTTATTAGCAATTTAACGAATATCGTATCAGCTGACTTTTTCGATATAGGCTTTATAGATTATGCAGTTCATATGCTTGTACCGAATTTCTTTTCGTTAGTGGCAAGTATAGTAGTGCTTTACATTGTTTTTCGCCGTTCCATACCACAACATTATTCTCTTGAGGCAGTTGAGCAACCAAGTCAGGCAATCCGAGATCCCAAATTATTTTCGATCGCTTGGTATGTAATTGGGATTCTATTAGTGGGCTTTGTAGCTGGTGAGGTTTTACACATCCCTGTATCTTTTATTTTATGTGGGGTCGCTGCAATATTCTTATGGCTAGCACAGCGTAGCTCTGTGGTAGATACAATAAGAGTTGTAAAAGGAGCGCCGTGGAATATTGTGTTTTTCTCAATTGGCATGTATGTGGTTGTCTATGGGTTAAAAAATGTAGGGATGACAGGAATGTTAGCAAATTTATTAGAACTAGCTATACAGCAGGGCTTCGTAGTAGCAACGATGACGATGGGATTTGTTGCTGCCATTTTGTCTGCTGTCATGAACAATTTACCTACTGTTATGATAGATGCTTTGGCGATTTCAGAAACAAGCGCATCGGGCATGATGAAAGAGGGACTGATATATGCAAATATAATTGGTACGAATTTAGGCCCAAAAATGACACCGATTGGCTCACTGGCAACATTGCTATGGCTTCATATATTAGCCCAGAAAGGCATTAAAATTAGCTGGGGACAATATTTTAAAATTGGTGTTATTCTTACCATTCCGACACTGTTCGCCACTTTAATTGCATTAATTATTTGGATATGCTTAATATCATAGATTTATTGTCGAAATAGTTAAAAAAATAGTACAATAGGAACTATTAAGATATTAGTATATCAATATATTAAAGGAGGAACGTATGCGAGCGACAGGCAAATTAAGCAATAAAATAGTGTTAATGTCATTAGTAATGTTAGTGGCTTTGTTATCTTTTTTCGTTATAACAACAATCTACACAGCAAAATCATCTGTTAATAAAACCATGGGAACACAGGCAGTTGCAGTTGCTGAGAATATTGCAAAACATCTAAATGCTGCTGAATATGAGCAACTCTCAAAGGAACCAAAAGAATCTGAGTTATATTGGCGACTTCGAGAAGAGCTCAACGAATTACGTGAAATAAATGGTGTTCTCTATGCCTATACTTTCGCAGTACCACAGGAAGATAAAAAGGTACGTTTTTTAGTGGACGGTATGCCAGCAGATGATCAAGAAAATGCTGGAGCTATAGGAGATGAGTCCTCCACCACATACTACAAGGATATTGAAAAGGTAAAGAATACAGGAAGTTATTATTCCGCTATTTTACATAGTGATTTTGGAGATTATTTATCTGGTACTGTTCCATTAAAGGATGAGGCAGGGAATACTGTTGCCTTTGTTGGGGTCGATATAGAAGCAACAGAGGTAAGCAATGTTGCGAATGCCGTATTAACGGCTATTTTACCTGCATTAATTATTGTCATCTTAGCTTTAACAGGTATTGTTATGTTCATCCTATATCGTTATATTAATGGAGCGTTAAAACCCCTTGCACATTTAGGTGATGCAGCACAAAGTTTTGCTCAAGGTGATATTGCTAAGGCAACGATAGCAGTGGAGAAAATCCAGCTAAAAGGAGCAAATGAAATTACAATATTTGCACAATCCTTCAGAGAATCACTACAAAAATTAAAAGAAACTTTCCATACGATTCAACAACGCACATTTGCTTTACAAAATGTTGTTCAAAAAATTGATGAGACTTCTCAGCATGTGGAAGAATCAAACGCTCAAATTGCAGATCGAATTATTGAAATTGCTGCTGGTAGTGAGCAACAGCAGCAAAATAATCAAGAGGTTGTATTAACGATGAATGAGATGTCAATAGGTATTCAACGACTGGCTGATACAACTTCAGAAATTGCGGAGTCATCATCAGCAATGACGGGACTTGTGGAAACAGGTGTTAGTCATTCTCAAGAAGTTGTATCTCAAATTCAAAACGTAGAATCTTCTGTTTTACGTACGGCTAATCATGTCGAGGAAATGGGTGATAAGTTCCGCTCAATTGAAGAGATGGTGACCATCATTACGAGTATTGCGGATCAAACCAACCTACTAGCTTTAAACGCTGCAATAGAAGCAGCTAGAGCAGGAGAAGCTGGTAAAGGATTTGCGGTCGTGGCAGATGAAGTTCGTAAACTTGCAGAGATGTCTAAAGCATCTGCTGACGAAATACACATGCATTTAGAAAGCTTTAAGAAAATTACTGATCGAGCGTTACAAGAGATGGCTAGTAGTACCATAGATGTACAGGCAGGCAATAAAGCAGTGCAACACATAGGTGAAAGTCTAGAGAAAATATTGCAATCTGTCCTTGAGGTGAATAATAAAATTCAAGATGACTCTGCTGTCATTGAAGAAATGTCGGCAGGCTCTGAGGAAGTATTAGCTACTACCGAACAGATGAATGCTATTGCGAAGCATAGTGTCCTAGGAACAAAGGAAGTAGCAACTGCCTCAGATTTACAAGTAACGATGGTTTCTGAATTAAATGAAGTTGTAACAATATTAGATCAAACATCGAAAGAGGTTATAGAAACGATTAATACATTTAAATTATGATTAGTTTAGAACTATTTCTCTATAAGCTTATGTCTTGTGGAGAAATAGTTCTTTTTATTTTTGGCATTTAAAATTTAACTGGAGATTAGCATAAAGGCATGAAAACAAACCATATTAAGGGAAATAAGAAAATAATTTGTGCTTTACCCATTGTGAAAACTTTCAAACCATAACATAATATAAAGTAATATATTGTTGAACGAAGAAAATAGGGGGGCTAAAGTATGAAGTTTTTACGTTCAATACAGGGGAAATTGATTATTATTTCATTGGCATTACTAATTATTCCAAGTTTAATAATTGGTATAGTTAGTTATGGTAAGGCTAAGAATGGAATGGAGGATATAGGAGAGCAGGTACTTTACAATAGTGTTGAATCTGCTTTGCAATTAATCGAGCTCGCAAACGAGAGTGTTGAAAAGGGCGACATTTCCTTAGAGGTTGCACAGGAGCGAGTACGAGAAGCATTTCTTGGTCCGAAAGATAGCGAAGGAAAACGGCCAATTAATTATCCTGGTGATTTAGGGGAATATGGCTATATCTATGTGTTGGATGATAAGGGAACATTAACAACACATCCAACACGAGAAGGAGATAATCTTTGGAATGACCAAGATAGCAGTGGCAATTACTTTATTCGAGAAGTAACTGAAAAGGCACTTGATGGGGGTGGCTTTACACAATATGAATTTGAACTACCAGGTCAGGATGTCTTAGCCGATAAAATTATTTATTCTGAGAAAGATCCATATTGGGGATGGATTATTGCATCAGGTACATATATGCAGGATTTTAATGCAGAGGCGAATTCTTTATTGCTAGTAATTGGTTTGACATTAGTAGGTGCCATCATTATTGGGACAATCGTTGTCATTCTTGTATCAAGACATCTGGCATTACCAGTTCAAAAATTATCTAAACGTGTACGTGAAGTAGCAAAAGGGAATTTAACGGTTGAAATTGAGCATTTACAGCGCTCGGATGAAATAGGACAGTTAAATGATGGCTTTAATGAAATGGTACATCAACTTAAAACACTTATTTCAGATGTGGAGGAAGCGATTGTAGAAATACAATCAACATCAGCCAACTTAACCGCAGTAGCTGAAGAGACAAATGCCTATGGGGATGAAATCGTCAAAGCAATCAATGAAGTATCCAAGGGTGCAGTCAAGCAAGCATCTGATGCAGAGGATACAAACCGAACGGCTATCGAATTTGCGCACCAAATTGAAGGATTGCATGATAAAAATGAATTAATGTTAGATGCCTCACAGCATATGAAAAAATCAAATGAAGAAGGCCTAGTTAATCTAGAAAGCTTAAAGGATAAGTCGAGAGAGTCTTCAAATCTCGTTCAGAATATTCAGTCTGTATTTGGTAGCTTAATTGTCAAGGTACGTGAAATTGAAGGCATCGTGGGCACGATTACGGAGATTTCAGATCAAACGAATTTACTTGCACTTAACGCCTCTATTGAAGCAGCAAGAGCGGGTGAACATGGTAAAGGATTCGCAGTTGTCGCGGAAGAGGTACGTAAACTTGCTGATCAAACCTCTGTAGCAACTGAGCTAGTACGCACAACGCTAAAAGGCATTGAAAGTGAAACAAACTTAGTCAATGGTGAAATGCAGAAAACCCATATCATTGTAAGTCAACAAAATGATTCTGTCATGGTAACAGAATCATCCTTTACAGAAATTAAATTAGCTGTTGAAAAAATTATAGCCATTATAGGCGATACGACAGATAGTGTAGAATATTTAAATAGCTCTAAGAATACGATTATGCAATCGATTGAAAGCATTGCGATGATTAGTGAAAAGAATGCTGCTGCATCTGAAGAGGTAACAGCATCTGTAGATGAGCAACAACGCGCAATACAACTGGTTAGCGAATCTTCCAATGATTTAACCGATGAAATATCTGCCTTACAGGAGTCTATTAAACGATTTATATTGAGATAATATTTCAGGGTGCTTGGTTAACAAGCATCCTTTTCTTTTTATCATCGTTAATAAAAGGTAAAGGAGGAATGATTTGTGAGAAGGTGGTTGATGACAGTTGGTGTTATTTTAATCGGTAGTGGAATCGTTCTTTATATTTGGCTTGGGAAAGAAATTGATCAGGGTATGGAACCGAATGCTGATGGTTCAGCTGATTATATGATTATATTGGGAGCAAAAGTAAGGCCAGGTGGTGTACCATCGCTTTCATTAAAAAGTAGATTAGAGGTGGCTGTTCCATACTTAACAAAATACCCACATGTTAAGGTCATTGTGTCAGGCGGACAAGGGCCAGATGAAGATCGTACAGAGGCAGCTGTAATGCAAGACTATTTGGAACAGCATGGCATTGATGCCACGAGAATTATCATAGAAGATCAATCTACATCTACTTATGAAAATTTAGTATTCTCTAAAGAATTATTACCAAAAGAGACAAAGAAAATTACCATCGTTTCAAATGACTTTCATTTAAAACGTGCAAAATATCTTGCTGAAACTTTAGATTTTGAAGTAGATGTCCTATCAGCAAGAACCCCAAAATCAGTAGAAGCAAAATTAAGAATAAGAGAAAGAGCTGCGTTATTAAAAACATATATTGTGGGCTATTAAACAACAACGCCATTAGATTTAGGAACTGCTTCTTTCTCATAAAAATCATTTCAACAGAAAAGAGATAATTGTTTCTTAATAGATTCTATTTGGCATATAATAGAAATATTACGGGGTATAGGACAGAAAGAGGGGACTTTAATGACAACGTTTAAAGAATATCAGTACAGCCGTCCAAATGTGGCATCGATGAAAGAGCAGCAATTAGCACTCATTGAGCAATTTAAACAAGCACAATCCATGGACGAGCAAAGTAATATCATTGAAAAGCACAATGCAATTAGTAATGACTTTGCGACAATGGCTAATTTAGTATATATTCGTGCTTCAATCGATACGAATGATGAATTTTATCAAGCAGAACGTGATTATTTCGATGAAGTAGGTCCTGAGCTAGAAGAAGTAACGACGGAATACTATAAAGCTTTAATTGATTCACCATTTCGTGAGCAATTAGAAGAAAAATGGGGTCAGCAATTATTTGATCTAGCAACTTATCAAATTAAAGGCTTCTCACCAGAAGTTATTGATTTGATGCAAAAGGAAAACAGACTTGTTTCTGAGTACAATAAGCTTGTTGCATCTGCACAAATTGACTTTAATGGAGAAACATTAACGCTCGCTCAACTTGGTCCGTTTGCAGAGTCAACGGATCGAGAAACACGTAAGGCAGCAACGGATGCTCGCTTTGGCTTCTTTGCACAGCATGAAGATGAATTCGATCGTTTATATGATGAACTTGTCAAGGTACGCCATGACATTGCGATTAAACTTGGCTATAACAACTATGTTGAACTAGGCTATATTCGTATGAATCGGATTGATTACAATGCTGATATGGTTAAAAAATTCCGTGATCAGGTACGTGATTTAATTGTGCCTGTTGCAACGAAGCTTTACGAGCGTCAGGCAAAGCGAATTGGCATTGAAGATTTCAAATTTTATGATGAAGCACTTAACTTCTTATCAGGTAATGCTACACCAAAAGGGAATCCTGAGTGGATTGTAGCAAACGGTAAAAAAATGTATGAGGAGCTTTCACCTGAGACAGGAGAATTCTTTAATTTCATGATTGACCATGACTTAATGGATCTTGTAGCGAAGAAAGGGAAAGAAAGTGGCGGTTATTGTACGTTTATTGAAAACTATCATTCCCCATTCATTTTCTCAAATTTTAATGGTACTTCAGGTGATATCGATGTATTAACACATGAAGCTGGACATGCTTTCCAAGTTTATTCAAGCCGTAACATTGGCATTCCTGAGTATTTATGGCCTACCTACGAGTCTTGTGAAATTCACTCGATGAGTATGGAATTTTTCACATGGCCTTGGATGGAGCTGTTCTTTGAAGGTGATACAGAGAAATATAAATTTACACATTTAAGTAGTGGTCTTTTATTCTTACCATATGGTGTGGCAGTAGATGAGTTCCAGCATGTTATTTATGAAAATCCAACAATGACTCCTGCTGAACGTAAAGCTGCATGGAAAAAAATTGAGGAAACGTATTTACCACACCGTGACTATGATCATAACAGCTACCTAGAGGCTGGGGGCATTTGGCAACGTCAGGCTCACATCTATGCAAGTCCGTTCTACTACATTGATTACACGTTAGCGCAAATTTGTGCCTTCCAATTCTGGAAACGTTCACGTGAAGAATTTGAAGCGGCTTGGAAAGACTATATTCATCTTTGTGGTTTAGGTGGCTCTATGTCCTTTACAAAGCTTGTAAAAGAGGCAGGTTTAATCTCGCCATTTGAGGATGGCTGTGTTGAATCGGTTATTGGAGAAATTGAGACATTCTTAAATTCCATTGATGATTCTTCTCTATAATTGATGACTTAAATTCGTTTCACTTCCACGATAACTAGTATTGTGGAAGTGAGCGAATTTTTTAGTTTGTCAGAGGAGTTCTGTAAAAAAATACTAGGATACTTGCGAAATGGTTAATATATCAGTAGTATTTTCAGTAACTGCTATTAAAGGAAGTGAAAGAAAGTGACAAGGAAAGTTTGGTTTCAAGTAGGAGTAGGGATACTACTTACACTACTAATCATTAAATATTTTATAGAAATTCATTGGATTTTTTCACCGCTTGTCATCATATTAAAAGCGATTTTTGTGCCTTTACTACTTGGTGGTGTTCTCTATTATGTGACGGAGCCAATTCAGAGATTTTTAGAAAAACGTAGATTTCCTCGATGGGGAAGTATATTGACGATTTTGTTCGGACTAATAGCAATGGTAGGTATTTTTGGCTGGATTATTGGTAACCCAATTGCCGAGCAGGTCAATAAATTAGTGAAGAATGCCCCTATGATTAGTACGAGTATTAGTACGAGCATCCAGCAATTAACAGACTATGTAACGCAAAATAAGGATAACTTCCCTGAGCAATTAAATGATGTTATCGAAAAAATGGCGAATTCGGTACAAGATATTGCAGTAGTGGCGAGTAAAGGTTTTGTGTCCTTTTTACAATCCATTGTATCTGTGTCGTTATTAGCCATTTTAATTCCGTTCTTCTTTATTTTTATGCTGAAGGATCATGAGAAGTTTGCTCCATCCATCTATAAATATTTCAGTGGTGAACGTCAGCAATGGGTAAAGAAAACGTTAAGTGAAATTGATGATGTATTACGTACCTACATTCAGGGCCAACTGCAAATTAGTTTTTTATTAGCACTAATAATGTATGTAGGCTATTTAATTATCGGATTAGACTATTCGTTATTACTAGTGATTTTTGCATTCTTTATGAATATGATTCCATTTATCGGGCCTTGGATTGCCTTTGCGCCAGCCCTGATTGTGGCAGTTATTCAAGATCCAATTTTAGTGGTGTGGGTTTCGGTTGTGACGCTGGTTGCTCAGCAAATAGACAGCAACTTTATTACACCTAATGTCATGGGGAAATCACTTGATATCCACCCCCTTACCGTTATTACAATTATTTTAGCGGCAGGTAATATAGCAGGTTTTATTGGTATTATTATCGCTGTACCATTTTATGCAGTCTTAAAGGTTATCGTATCCAATATTTATGATCAACGTAATGCAATTAAGAAAAAAGCGACGAAGTCAGTATAGGAGTCGAAACAATGGAACAAGAAATTGTAAAGGTATTTAATGAACAGCATGAGCAAATTGGGACAGCTACGAGAGCGGAAGTGCATGAAAAGGGGCTTTGGCATGAGACTTTTCATTGCTGGCTTGTAAATGAAGACTATATTTATTTTCAAGTACGTAGTTCACAGAAAAAGGATTATCCAGGGTTACTCGATATTACAGCAGCAGGACATCTTTTAGCGATTGAGACAGTAGAGTCAGGCATTCGAGAAGTAAGAGAAGAATTGGGCCTTAATATTGATGTCCATGAGGTTGTCAAAATGGGTATGACATCTTGTAGTATCGTTTCTGAAAATATGATCGACAATGAATTTTGCCATGTCTACATATATCCTTTCAAGCATGATTGGGATTCCTTTGCTTTGCAGTATGAAGAAGTATCGGGTGTAGTTAGAGCGAAGCTAGATGAGGCGGAGGCTTTCTTCTTGGGAGAAACGACGACACTTAATATTGAAGGGTATGAATATTTCCCTGATGGTCAACGTGTGAGAATTGTCAGACCAGTAGGTACTGCACAATTTGTTCCTTATCGGGAATTGTATGTTGCACAGGTGATAAAATTCACACGTGAAAAAATAGTTAATCAAACCTCATAAGTTTAAATAGGATAAGCTATAATATTAGCTTGTCCTATTTTCTTGCGCAAAAATGATTTAGAAACGACACGATATAATAGGAAAAAATGAGTTATACTGTTAGATAGATTGTAAAGAAAAGGAGCATTTTTTATATGCTAACATTTGAACAAAAACAAGCGATTATTGAATCGTTTTCTGAGCTAACAAAAAAAGAAATTTCTTTAAAGCGCCTAAATTATCATTACATGGACAGTCTTTACGAAAAGACGATTGTAGTTGAGAAATTACATCCAAACGGCAATGGCTTTGTCTTTGTAGGAGATTTATTACGCTATGAGAATGAGGCTAATGATAAAGGATTAGTAAATATCCGCGATTACGATGAACAACAACTTCGTGAAATTATTGAAGACGCAATCCAATATTTATCTGAAGAAGTAGAAGAGCAGGAGCCAATTGTAGAGATTTGGCATAGTCGCGATGGTAGTCAGTTACAGCTAGCTTTTGAGCAACGTTCGTGGAACGTGTATCATGGAGACAATCTAGAAGAGGCATTTGGTACGTATGAGGCAGCAAAGGAATATTTACTAGAAGAAGGCTTTCGTACAAAGAAATAAGTTATACGGGGGATCATGATAGATGAACGGAAAAAAATTAGTGGGAATTGTTATTGTTGTTGTGATTGCGGCATGTTTATTTTCAGTTTATACCATTACTAATTTTTATAAAAATCACGAAGAACAGCCTAATCGTGAAAATCGTGAAATTAATAAGTCAAAGAGCTTGAATTTAATTTTGCCACAGGCTACAATTATCTCGAATTCAAGATAATTGAGAGGTGACTGTCAGTGCAACATATTTATTATAAAGGTACAGACGAAACAAAACCGACTTTATTATTGCTACATGGTACAGGTGGTAATGAGGAAAGTCTTATTGGGCTAGCAAAAGAAATAGATGAAACAGCCAATATTTTAAGTGTTCGCGGAAATGTACTTGAGCATGGAATGCCACGATTTTTCCGCCGATTAGCCGAAGGTGTCTTTGATATGGAGGATTTAATCTTTCGTACAAAGGAGCTTCATGAATTTTTGGAGACGTCAGCACAGCAATATGGCTTTGATCGCCAACGAATTGTAGCAATAGGGTATTCGAATGGTGCTAATATTGCAGCAAGCTTATTATTCCACTATGATGATGCGTTAGCAGGAGCTATTTTGCATCACCCAATGGTACCAAGACGTGGTATTGAATTACCGCAACTTTCTCCAACACCTGTGTTTATCGGTGCTGGTACGAATGATCCGATGTGTACAGCACAGGAGTCTGAGGATTTAGAAACCCTTTTAAGTGCTGCAGGTGCCAAAGTAACGACGAAATGGTTTAATTTTGGTCATCAACTAACAATGCCTGAAGTACAAGCAGCAAAAGAATGGTATAAAAGCATTTACGCTTAATTGGAAAATCCACCTCCTTTTAAAGGAGGTGGATTTTCTTTATGTTATTTACTTTTCTTTGAGAAAGGAAGCCACCAGTTCCAATCACCAAACAGCTTCATAAGACTAGGTACAAGCATAAGACGAATAATCGTTGCATCAATGGCAACAGCAATAGCAATACCCACACCAATTTGCTTCACAGGCATTACATCTGTGAAGGCAAATGCACCTGTAATAACAATCATGATAAGCGCTGCCGACGTAATTATTCGGCTAGTGGATGTTAAGCCATCAATTGTTGCGCGCGTATTATCGGAGCCCTTTAAATATTCCTCTTGGATACGAGAAATTAAAAAGACTTCGTAGTCCATACTTAAGCCAAATACAAGACAAAAAACAATAACTGGAATGATTAGCACAATGGAGCTTGCTTCAATACCAAAATGACCATATTGGAAAATATAAACGAGTATACCGAATGCAGATGAAAGCCCAATAATGTTCATGATTATTGCCTTTAACGGAATTAAAATAGAACGGAATGCCAACATTAAAATAAAGAATGTAGAAACGATAATAATTGCTATAGCTAAAACAATTTTATTAGCAATTTCATCAAAGATTTCTTGGTTGAATTTAGCTGGTCCACCAAGTGCAAAATCCACGCCCAGGTCTTTGTCCATCCATGTTCGGGCAAATTTTTGAGCTGTAGAGGAAGAACCTGCTGCATCAATTGTAATTGGAACAAATAGCTGTGTATCCTTTGAAAATGAATTAATAACAGGTTTTAATTGTTCAGCAACCTGTGGAATAGCTAAAGAAGCAGAAAGCTCCTCTGGTGTTTGAATGTTAGCAGCTGTATAAATAGTTGAAACATTAGTCACTAATGGGTCCTTTAATAGCTTTTCTTGAATCGTATAAATTAGCTCTCTACCCTCAGTATCCTCCCAGCCATCTTTTCGTTCAGCCAACAAATACAATGTAGAGGATTCAGCTAGTCCAAACGTTTCATCTAATTTATCGTATGCTGCACGAGCATCATATTTCGTAGGTAAGGAGTCCACCTGTGGAATGGTTAATTGGATATCCTTTAAAGGGATCATGCCGATGCCTAGTAATAATAATGCTGAAATCACTATAGCTACTGGATGCTTCATGACAAAACCTGCAAAGCCACGCCAACGATTTGCCCCACCTGGTTTAACGCGTATTAAGCGCCATTTATTAAGTCTATCTCCTAATAGCATCATAGTGGCAGGAAGTAATGTTAAGCCAGAAAGAACGGCTAACAGGACGACTATAGTGCCTCCTAGGGCGATATTATGAAAAATTTCTACATCAATGACAATCATAGCACCTAAGCCAATCATGACACAGACTGCGGAGAAAATGATAGAACGACCTGCTGTCTGAATAGCAGTTTGAATGGCTTGAGCAATAGAAGTATGTGTGCGTTCTTCTCGGTAACGATTAATAAACAGCAACGCAAAATCAATACTTAAAGCCAGCCCAAGCATTGGAACAATATTTAAGACGAAAATAGATAGATTGACATTAGCACTGAGCAGCGTCATCATACCAAAGGCGGTAACCACTGTCACAACACCAATGACGATTGGCAAAATAGAAGCAACAACTGTACCGAACGCTAATAAGAGAACCACGATGGCAATTGGCAATCCAATGGCCTCAGCTGATGCCAAATCCTTTTGACTAGCAGTATTTATGTCAGCAGATATAACAGGCCCTCCAGTGATACTAATGCCGTCTTTTTCAATTAATGAACGGCATTCCTCAACAATGTCAGGAAGGTTTTCTACATCGTTCTTTATGTGAACCATCGCATAGGCAATACCATCTTTCCGTAAAGAGGAGTCTTCTAAAGGTGATTGAATAGAATGAATCTCTTTTATGCTATCTAATTTTTTTAAAGTGTCTTCAATTTTCTGATCATCAGCTGGATCAAAGACAACCAAAATCGTATTAGATGGTAAATCAAATTTTTCTGCTAGCTCGTTGGTAACATAGGTATGATCTGCTTCGACAAAGAAACCATCACCTTGAAGTTTGCCTGGAAGCTGTAAAGCAAAGTACGCCATTGCTAGAAAAATAATAAGCCATATGACTACGATTGCTTTCGCATGTGCTGTAATAAAAGCTGAAAAAGTTTTCATAGTTGTTTATACATCCCCCTTTTCAATTAGTGTAAAGGATGTGTCACATTTTGTCGTGTGACAAAGTAAAGACTCCCATCCACTTTTTGGACAGGAGTCTTACTATTAAAAGAATAATGATAATATGAAATAAATAACAGATGCCATAACGGCAGAAATTGGCATTGTAATCACCCAAGTAGTAACAATCTTTCGAGCCATACCCCAGTTTACACCACGCACACGCTGTGCTGAACCGACACCCATAATGGACGAAGAAATGACATGTGTTGTTGATACTGGTAAGTGGATTAGCGTAGCGCCAAAAATAACAGTAGCAGATGCTAAATCTGCCGCAACACCATTAACAGGGCGGATTTTCATAATCTTACCGCCTACCGTTTTAATGATTTTATAACCACCAATTGAGGTACCTAGCCCCATTGCTGTAGCTGCAGCAGCACGCACCCAGAAAGGTATTTCATCTCCAGTGTGCAAGCCACCAGCGATTAACGCCATTGTCATAATCCCCATCGCTTTTTGCGCATCATTTGTACCATGGGTGAACGATTGGATGGCAGCAGTAAAAATTTGCATTGTACGGAAACCCTTATTCGTCCGATATAAATTTAAATTTTTAAACCATAATTTAAAAAGAGTCATCATAATAAAGCCTGCACAAATAGCAAGTAAAGGTGAAAATACTAAAGCCATGATGATTTTAGTAAAGCCGCCATAGTTTAACACATTAAAACCAGCGGATGCGATTGCAGCACCGGCAATAGACCCAATTAATGTGTGTGAAGAACTTGACGGTATACCGAAATACCATGTCAGTAAATTCCAAATTATGGCTGAAATTAATGCAGCTAAAATAACGACTGAGCCAGTTGTGTCTCCTTCAAAAGCATTTAATGCAAAAGGATCTACAATATCTTTTGTTAGAGCTTTTGCAACCCCTACAAAGGTGATAGCGCCAATAAAGTTCATAGTTGCCGCCATGATGATTGCCGTGCGTGGCGGCAAAGCTCTAGTAGAAACCGAAGTTGCAATAGCATTTGCTGTATCATGGAAGCCATTGATAAAGTCAAATGTTAGGGCAAAGATGACGACCAGTACGGTTAAGATAATGATTGTGTTCATTGTAAAGTGCCCATCTCCTAATTATGCGTTACGCATGATAATTGTTTCCATAGTATTTGCTACGTTTTGACAATGATCAGCGATATCTTCAAGTTGTTCATAAATATCCTTAAATTTAATGAGGCGGATTGGATCCTTTTCATTTAAAAATAACTTCTTAATAGAAGTACGTTGTACCTCATCACATTCACGTTCATAGTCTTTAATAAGAATTGCGTGTGGACGCATGCCAATTAGATTCTTTTTCTTTAACTCTTCTGTCGCTTTGACTATTTCATCAGCACTTTTTGAAATAAACCCTAAGAAAATGCGCATAGATTCATCAATCTCAGTGAGCGAAAACATTTCAAAGTGTGCAATACAGTGTTCTGTTCCATCTAATACATCATCCATACGAATGGCGAGCTCTAAAATATCCTCACGTTCAATAGGTGTCATGAATGATTTGTTTAACATGACAATCAGTTCATGAATAAGCTTATCACCAGCAGTTTCATAATTTTTCATTGTAATGCTAATCTCTTTTAGGTCAGCTACACTGTTAATACGAAAATCATTTGCGTAATGTACAGCCTCTCTCATATTTTCAGCAATTTTATGCAATGCAATAAAGAAAGGGTCTTGTTTTTTTGAGTTAAGCATGTGAATCGAATCCTCCTGGATATAAATAAATTAATCGACCTCTAAACTTTACTATCATAACAAAATCTTTAATTTATCTACATAAAAATTTACTAATCGACACGAAAATTTACATTGCTGTAATATACAATTCGTTCACAAAATGTGAGGTAATCCAACTGTATTTATTTTTATGAGTACAGATAAAACCTTGTTATAATGGGCAATTATCCTATTACGCTGACTTATTAGTACAGATTAAGACATGAAAGATAATAGAAGGTAATAAAAATAGCGCATTCGAATTGTAAAGGTATTGTAAATTCATTTGATAACCAGAAGAGTACCTTCTTATTCTTAAGAATATCTTCATTTTTATCCTCCCTCTTTATTAAGAATTGTTTACTACAATGGAAAATGAATAGGAAAGGAGCGTTTATTAACTAATGATTCAGGTTGAAAACTTACAACATACATTTTTAATTGGAAAACGAGGGAAGGAAAAGCAAGTGCCGGTATTGAAAGGTGTGAACTTCGAGGTCCATAAAGGAGAAATTGTTGCCATTGTAGGTAAAAGTGGCTCAGGAAAATCGACCTTATTACAAGTTCTAGCTGGTTTTATGAAGGCTGAACAGGGCTCTATTAAAGTAAATGGAAAGGAAACAGCCCATCTAACTGAAACAGAAAGTGCTGCCTTCCGTTTACGTCAATTTGGTTTTATTTTTCAAAACTTTCAATTGATGCCTGGCTTAACTGCTTTTGAAAATATCGAATTACCTTTAAAGCTACAGGGTTTGCGTAAGGCTATGCGCAAAGAAAAAGTAAAGAAATTAATGGACAAGGTTGGTTTGACAGAAGTAGCAGACCATTATCCCAATGAATTGTCAGGTGGACAGCAACAGCGTGTCAGCATTGCACGAGCCCTTATTACGAATCCGCCTATATTACTTGCTGATGAGCCAACAGGGAGTCTCGATTCAGAAACCGAGCAGGATATCTTATTGCTTATTCAAAGTTTAAATCGTGAATTAGGGCTAACTTTTGTCATTATCACGCACGATGAAGAAGTAGCTACGATCGCACATAGACGCTTCCGCATGTACGATGGAGAACTTGTAAAGGAGGAAGCTTAACATGTTATTTAAGGATCAATTAGATTTTGTAACACAGCATATCAAGAAAAATAAGCTGCGTGTGTTTATGACGATACTAGCTGCAACGATGGGCTGTGCCTTTCTAATCGTGCTAGCATCCGTTGGTTTTGGTTTACAGGAATCTTTACGCAATGAAATTCTATCAAACGAAACAGTTACAAAAATTCAAGTATATGGCGATAAGCAATTAACTGAAGAACAAGTACAAGAAATTAAAAAAATGGAACATGTAGAAACAGTGCTTGAAACAATTAGTGTCAATGCTTCCGCACAATCATTTTTTGAAGATCGTGATACAACTTCTAATTTAATATTGTCAGATATGCAGGACTTTGAACAGGTAAATGGAAAGCTTGCAAAAGGGCGTTATCCAACAAAATCTAATGAAATTGTTGTAGGCTATCATTTTGCTCAAACATTATTGAATGACACAGAACGTGATGTCATTGCGGAAAAAAGTAAAAAGGCTGAAGCAGAGGGTACGTATTATGATGGTAGTGAAGAGGGCTATAAAGAATCATTAATTGGAAAAAACATAGACCTGTCGTTAGTTCCTCACACGGGTACAAATAATGAAACACAAAAAATGAGCTATACAATTGTTGGCGTAATGGAGAAACCTTCTTATGATTGGATGGTTGATAACGCTATTCATATGGATAAAGCGCAAAAGGCAGTATTAGTTGAAAATTTATCTACAACTAATAACATGGCAGAGAATGAGCTGTTTTACTCTGAATTTAATATTTTTGCGGATACTTTAGAAAACGTAAAGCCGATTTTAGAGAAGTTAAAAGATAAGGGCTATAGCGTATATTCAGTAACAGAGCAACTAGATCAAATGAATGTATTTTTCCTTGTATTAAAAATTGGCTTAATCTTTGTTGGCACAATTGCTGTGTTGATTGCTTCCATTGGTATTTTTAATACAATGACAATGGCTGTCACAGAGCGAACACGTGAAATTGGTGTGTTAAAGGCAATTGGGGCAAGTCCAAAGCTTATTCAACGATTATTTTTAATGGAGAGCACATTTATCGGCATTTTTGGTACGCTAATTGCGGTTGTCATCTCGTATGCTATTAGCTTTGCAGCTAATGCAGCATTACCATTAATTCTTAAGGCGGCAACAGGGGAGGAAGCTTTCGCAACAAATGATATAACATTTTCTCTTATTCCATGGCAACTAGTCATTATTGCAGCAGCCATTAGTGTTGGCGTAGCGATGATTTCAGGTTATCGCCCAGCACGTAAAGCAACAAAAATCGACGTTATTCAAGCTTTACGACAAGAGTTATAATAAAAAAGGCGGTCCAATCAACATTGGATCGCCTTTTATTTGGATTGAAGTACATCTGTATGTTATAAATACTCTTTTAACTCATTCGCTAAAAATGGTGTTGCATTCAATAATTTTAAGAAGGCATCATAGCTGGCACGTTGCTCTTCATTTGGTTTTTTACCTGTTTGATAGGCTCGAATTAATATGTTTTTAGGTGTATTCTCCATATCGATAAACTCTAAAAGCTGTGCCTCATAGCCAACAAGCGATAAAATTTCAGCTCGAATAGCATCTGTAGCAAGTGCCGCAAATCGCTCTCGAACAAGTCCATGTTGCAACATAATATCGAGAGCAGGTGTATTTAGTTGACGATTTAACTCATGCTGACAGCAAGGCACACTTAGAATGACACTTGCTCCCCATTTCACAGCACGAGCCAAGGCCATATCTGTCGCTACATCACATGCATGGAGTGTCACCACCATATCCACAGCACTTTCATCATTATAATCATTGATATCTCCTACAAGAAATTCTAGCTGATCATAGCCTAGATCCTGTGCTATTCTTGAGCACTCTTCAATAACCTCTTTTTTTAAATCTAAACCAGTAACACGAATGTCTAAGCCTTTTTCAATTTTTAAATAATGATACAAAGCAAAGGTTAAGTAGGATTTACCTGAACCAAAATCTAAAATCCTCACCTGTCGATCCTGAGGTAAATAGGTTAAGGCATCATCAATAAATTCAATGAAGCGGTTAATCTGTTTAAATTTATCATACTTTTGTTTCTTAACCTTTCCTTCTTCTGTTTGTACCCCCAGTCGAATTAAAAATGGATAGGGTTGATCATCAGATAGTAAATAATTTTTTTTACGATTATGGCTTAGATGGACTTGTTTAGGTGAAGCTGTTTTATCTGATTTCCAAAGGACTTTGTTCTTTTTTGATAATTGTACTTGTACCGTTTCATCTACGAAATCAATATGAGCTTGACGATACTCCTCAAAAAACGCGTCAAGCTTGGAAGGTAAACGAGCCAATAGAATATTTTCATGTTTTAAAATCCGTTCATATTGGTATTCAATTTGTATATGGTACTGATTTTTTAACATTAATGGTTTTAATTTTATACGTTTTATTTCATTTGATTTCATACGTGGTTGACTGATTGTAGCTGTCACAAGCTTTTGTTGCAAAATTTGCTCAGTGAGCAGAGCTTTCATTTCTTCAAATGTCATACATTTTCGCCTACTTTATTGTGTTATAGATGGCACTAGTTTAACACATTTTATAAAAGACAATGGCATCTTGGGTATTCGGAATAAATTTAATAAAAATTCCGAGTATTTATAGGTGGAATTGTATATTCGTGGTATCTTAAATACAGTAATTCTTTTTAAATTGGTGATACTAAGGATTAATAAGGAGGAGAAAATATGTCGGATAACATGTATCAATTATTAGCGATTGTTATTTATATGATCGCCATGCTAGCAATTGGCTGGTATGCATTTGTTAAAACATCTAATTTAACAGATTATATGCTTGGCGGTCGTTCCTTAGGTCCAGCGGTTACTGCGCTAAGTGCGGGTGCTGCGGATATGTCTGGCTGGCTCCTAATGGGCTTACCAGGTGCGATATTTTTATCAGGTCTTGTGGAGGCTTGGATTGCAATTGGATTAACAATAGGAGCTTACCTAAACTGGCTACTTGTGGCACCACGTTTACGGGTATATACACAGGTTACAAATGATTCCATTACTATTCCAAGTTATTTGGATAATCGATTACGTGATCATACGAAGCTTATTAGAATTGCTTCAGGTATCATCATCCTCATATTCTTTACATTTTATGTATCGTCAGGAATGGTAGCAGGGGGCAAGTTTTTCGATAGTTCTTTTGGTTATGAATACCATACAGGCTTATTAATTGTGTCAGCTGTAGTTGTAGCATACACTCTTTTTGGCGGATTTTTAGCGGTAAGTTATACAGACTTCTTACAAGGTCTTATTATGTTTTTAGCACTTATTATGGTACCGCTATTTGGTTTATTTGTAACAGGTGGTATAGGTGAAACCATTTCATCTATTAAATCTGTTGATCCAGATCTTCTAAATTTATTACCAGCCACTGCGACAGCAGCAGGGATCATTTCTTCAGTTGCTTGGGGATTAGGCTATTTTGGACAGCCTCATATTATCGTCCGCTTTATGGCGATTAGTTCCGTTAAAGAAACGAAGCAAGCTCGACGCATTGGTATTGGCTGGATGATGTTAAGCTTATTTGGAGCTATTGGAACTGCCTTGGTGGGTGTAGCCTATTATCAGCAAAATGCTGGTGAGCTAAAAGACGCTGAAACAGTATTTATTGTACTTGGTCAGATTTTATTCCATCCATTTATAGCAGGTATTATGCTGGCGGCTATTTTAGCAGCTGTTATGAGTACAATTTCTTCTCAATTAATCGTAACTTCTTCAGCACTTGTAGAGGATATTTATAAAGCATTATTTAATAAAACAGCAGACGATAAGCATTACGTTTTTGTTGGGCGTATGGCTGTATTAGTTGTTGCAATTATTGCAGCAATCCTAGCGTGGAATCCAGATAGTTCTATCTTAAGCTTAGTTGGCTTTGCTTGGGCAGGATTCGGTGCAGCCTTCGGACCTGTTATTTTACTTTCTTTATATTGGAGAAAGTTAACGAACTACGGAGCACTTAGCGGAATGGTAACAGGGGCTGCAACTGCGTTTATTTGGGGGAAAGTAGATGCTTTATCAAGTGCGTTGTACGAAATTGTTCCTGGCTTCATTGTTTGTTTAATTGTTGCGGTTGTTGTCAGTATACTGACATATAAACCAAATAAAGAAATTGAAGAAGAGTTCACACGCTCAGAAGCCCTGCTAAAAGAAGAAAGAAAATAGTTGAGATGCGCCTTTACATGAGGCGCATTTTTTAGGAAAGTTAACGATGATCTTCAAATACGAAAAAGGGTATATTATGGTAAGATGAAGAAAATTTGTCGTAGCGACACCAAGCTTTGGTGGGAGGTTTCTAATGGATAGAATTAAGGAAGTTGATGTATTAATTGAAAAGGCCATACTAGTTGGCGTGAATTTACGAAATGATGAGCACTTTGACTATTCTATGGAAGAGTTACAAAATTTAGCTGAGGCCTTGCATGTAGAAGTGGTTGGGACTGTCACGCAAAATTTGGAACGTGTGACACCTTCCCATTATGTGGGTACAGGTAAAATAGAAGAAATCAAAAATTTTTATGAAGAAGCACAAGCAAACCTCGTGATTTTTAATGATGAACTGTCTCCTTCGCAAATCCGTAATTTGGAGCGTGATTTAGCAACGAAGGTCATTGATCGAACAATGCTTATTTTAGATATTTTTGGAAGGCGCGCAAAAACACGTGAAGCCCAAATGCAGGTGGAATTAGCACAGCTTCAATATATGCTACCTCGTTTAGTGGGTTTGCATGCCTCTTTAAGCCGTCAGGGTGGAGGTACTGGGGGAGGCTTTAAAAACCGTGGTGCTGGTGAGACAAAGCTGGAATTGGATCGACGAAAAATTGAAGATCAAATTGCTAAAATTAAAAAGGATCTAGAGCACGTTAAGGAACAGAGAGAAACGCAGCGTAAACAGCGTCGTAAAAACGCTCTTCCGGTTGTATCGATTGTAGGCTATACAAATGCTGGGAAATCAACGATTATGAATCAACTGCTTACACAAATAGGACAAGAAGAGCACAAACAAGTCTTTGAGAAGGATATGCTTTTTGCTACCCTTGAAACTTCTGTTCGTCAGATTGAACTACCTGATAAGAAGACCTTTTTACTGACAGACACTGTAGGCTTTGTTAGTAAATTACCTCACCATTTAGTGAAGGCATTTCGCTCCACTTTGGAAGAGGCGCGAGATGCGGACCTTTTACTCCACGTGGTGGATGTTTCGAATACAGAGCACGGATTTATGATGGATGTAACGAACGAAACACTTAAAGCAGTTGGTGTTGAGGACATTCCGACAATCTATGTATACAATAAAGCAGATATAGCAGATGTTCCATATCCTGTGGTAAGTGGAGATAATATTTGGATTTCAGCAAAGCAGGGGGTTGGTTTAGAAGAATTAGTACAGCTAATTCGTCAACACATCTTCTCGCATTACGTAACGTGTGAAATGTTAATACCTTATGATCATGGGAACATTGTTTCTTATTTAAATGAGAATGCCTCTGTTTTTAATACAGCCTATGAAGAGGGTGGGACATTATTGTCTCTTGAAGTAAAAGCAGCAGATTACGCAAAGTATCAGCACTATGTAATTAATTAAAAAATGTACTTCCCAAAGCATGCCAAAAGATTTTTGGCATGCTTTTTGTGATTAGAGGGAATAGTAGAATCTAGAACAAAGGTAAAACGTGTACTCAAGAAATTGTATTAATTTTCAAGTAAAGTAAGGAATCTGAATTTTAAATATTTTAGAATAATTCATTGTAAATTTAAAAATCTTTTAGGGATAAAGTGTGAGAAAACTTAGATATATCAAAGGATTTAATAATTTATCTAATAATCAATCAGAATTTATAGAAAAATGACAAATTTTCAACATTTTTTAAAACTCTTGCTAAAGTTTATAAAACGCTTTAGTATGATGAAACAAAGTTTTTTTATCCTTATATTAGGGTAGTTGTGTTTTTGTAGAATAATTTTTTATTGGGAGAGGGTATTGTATGTCTAGTAAAGATGAAGTTGTAAAATCTGTCCCTCAAAATGGTTTTGTTGGACACCCTAAAGGGCTCTTTACTTTGTTTTTCACAGAATTTTGGGAACGTTTCTCGTACTATGGTATGCGAGCAATTCTTATCTTCTTTATGTATTACGAATTACATGACGGGGGCTTAGGTCTAGACCGCGGAACAGCAAACTCTATTATGGCCATCTACGGCTCACTTGTTTATATGTCTGGAATTATAGGTGGATGGATTGCCGACCGAGTTTTAGGAACACGAAAAACCATTTTTTATGGTGGCGTGTTAATTATGATTGGTCATTTACTGCTAGCATTGCCTGGTGGTGTGAGCATGTTATTTGCTTCCATGGCATTTATCGTTATGGGTACTGGTTTATTAAAACCGAACGTTTCAAGTATTGTTGGGGACATTTATGCTGAAACAGATAGCCGTCGTGATGCAGGTTTTTCTATTTTCTATATGGGTATTAATATGGGAGCATTTATTGCACCTTTTATTGTCGGAACAATTGGACAAAAATATAGCTTCCACCTTGGCTTCGGTTTAGCGGGTCTAGGTATGTTTATTGGTTTAATTGTTTATAAATTAACAGAGAAAAAATATTTAGGCTTAGCGGGCTTACAAGTAAACAACCCATTAAAGCCTGAAGAACGTAAAAAAGTCTTTACGCAATTCGGAGTTGCAGCTTTACTTATTATCATCTTGGGTGCTATCGGTATTAAAACTGGTACTTTAACAATGAATGTATTTAGTTTAATCATCACAGCTCTAGGTGTATTAATTCCAACTGCATTCTTTATTTATATGTATCGCAGTAAAAAAACAACAAAGGATGAAAAGTCTCGTCTACTTGCTTATATTCCTTTATTTTTATCAGCTGTAATGTTCTGGGCTATTCAAGAACAAGGAGCAACTATTTTAGCGACTTATGCAGATGAGCGTACACAGCTAAGTTTTGGTGGTATTCAGCTTCAATCTTCTTGGTTCCAGTCATTGAACCCATTATTTGTTATTACAATGGCACCATTATTTGCGATGCTATGGCTTAAATGGGGAGACAAGCAGCCGACAACACCACGTAAGTTTTCATATGCATTGTTCTTTGCGGGTCTATCATTCTTAGTGATGATGATTCCAGCACACCTGTCTGGTGGAGATACATTAGTGAGTCCTTTATGGTTAGTATTGTCATTCTTCTTAGTGGTTGTTGGTGAGCTATTATTATCACCAGTTGGTCTATCTGCCACAACGAAATTGGCACCACAGGCATTCGCAGCGCAAACAATGTCTTTATGGTTTTTAACAAGTGCAGCAGCACAAGCAATTAATGCGCAATTAGTTAAGGTCTATGAAGTTGTAAGCGAATTCACATACTTTGGTTTCTTAGGTACCTTATCTATTGTAGTCGGGATTATTATATTGGTGCTTTCACCAATTATTTCAAAAGCGATGAAGGGTATTAATTAAATGAAAGATGCAAGTACAGTTATTAAAAAAACTGTACTTGCATCTTTTTTTGCTATCTAAATAAAAGTCTATCTAAGAAGCTGAGAGCGAAATATATTATCGTAAGTAGTTATTTTGTTGAATGTGGGTATAAGTTTCTATGTAGAAAATTATCATTTTCGTTATAATAATTTTAATAATATGAAAATTTAAGGGGTTGGAATCTATGAAGGAAGAGTTAGATTATTTGAGGCCAAGATTAATGGAGATTTTTACGTATTTACATGCAAATCCAGAAATCAGTTGGCATGAAGTAGAAACCACCAATTATATAGTGGAGCTATTAACACAGGAAGGCTTTTCCCCAATACGATTTAAAAATTCCACAGGATTATATGTTGATGTGGGCAACGGTGACCCCAAAGTAGGGCTAAGAACTGATATAGATGCCTTATGGCAAGAAGTAGATGGTCATTTCCGTGCGAATCATTCATGTGGACATGACGGTCATATGACGATGGCCATTGGTACACTATTACTTTTAAAAGAACTACAGCAATCTATAAATGGTACAATCCGCGTTATTTTCCAACCTGCTGAAGAAAAAGGAACAGGAGCATTATCTGTACTAGAAGAAGGTGTTATTGATGACTTAGATTATTTATTTGGTGTCCATGTAAGACCTGTTCATGAGCTAGAGGACGGCACTTATTGTGCAGCCTTATATCATGGTGCCTCTCGTTTACTTGAAGGCGAAATTATCGGAGAGGATGCTCATGCTGCAAGGCCGCACCTTGGTATTAATGCCATTGAAGTAGGTGCAACAATCATCGAAGATTTGCGAACCATTCATACAGATCCTATGGTCCCTGTATCTGTTAAGATGACGAAATTCCATGCAGGGGGAGATTCGGGCAATATTATCCCAGGTAATGCCTCATTTACGATTGATATTCGTGCACAGCAAAACAAGGTGATGGACGATTTAGCACAAGGCGTAAAGCGTGTGATCGATTCATCTAAATTGTTGCATAAGGTACAAATTGAATTACGTACGGTGGCCAATATCGTAGCTGCTGAAGTTGATACAAGTGCTCAATATTTGATGGAGCAGGCAATTATACAGGCTGCTGGATTATCAAATTTAAGAAAGCCTGTTCATACACCTGGAGGAGAGGATTTTCACCATTATGCTGTACAACGGCCGCATTTAAAAACAACCATGCTGGGCTTGGGTTGTGGATTAACACCAGGCTTGCATCATCCGAAAATGAAATTTAAACAAGCAAGACTTGTCACAGGAGTGGAGATACTTACAAGAGCAGTTTTATTAGCTTTGGAATCAGGGCATAAAAAGGAGGCGTCAGCGTAATGTTAGAGCAAGTGCGAATTCACAAAGTAACGACACCGAAAGAAATTGCAGAGATCCAAAAATTAAATGCTGAAATATGGGGCAGCCAAGCAATCCCCTCCCATCAATTACTAGCTGCTGTACAAAATGGCGGAATCGTATTAGGAGCGTATTTCGATGAAAAGCTAATTGGCTTTAACTATTGCTTCGTTGGCTATCGGAATAGAGAAATGTACTTACATTCGCACATGATTGGTGTAGAAAAAGCATATCGTGAACAAGGTGTGGGTGAATTATTGAAGCATGCCCAACAAGAATATGCAAAAGAGCATGGTTTTCAACTTGTCCGCTGGTTAATTGACCCATTAGAGGCGCGTTTAGCGAATCTAGCATTTCTAAAATTGAACGCCACTAGTTATCAATATGAAAATGATTATTATGGTCCGCTTCGCGATGACTTTAATGAAGGACTACCTTCAGATAGACTAGTCGTTGAATGGTGGATCGAGCGTGATCAAATGGCAGATAGCCTTGATGAATTAGAAGAGGGGGCACAGAAAATAGTACCTTGGACATTAACAGTAGATGGATTACCAGTTCTAGATGTAGAAAATACATTTCAGTTAAAACAATCCTTTTATAAAGATGCCTATCTTTTACCGATCCCTCAATCTCTACAGAAAATGAAAGTGGAAAGTCCAAAACTTGCAGAGGACTGGCGTTATAAAATTCGCACAATCTTAACAACATTATTTAACCAAGATTATGCCATCGTACGCATGAAGAAACATCCAGAATATGTTCATAGCTATCTGTTAGTCAGACGCTCCTTATTAGCTTTATAATAATGATAAGGAGTGAACAATGTGAGATTAGAAAAGATTACATTAAGGCATTTGAAAATGCCTATGAAAGCACCATTTACTACGAGTTTTGGCACAGTTGATGAAAAGGAAATGTTACTGATAGAAGCAAAAGATGAATCAGGGACGACGGGGTGGGGAGAAACTGTTGCTTTTGTAGCACCATGGTATACGGAGGAAACATTAAAGACAACATGGCATATGCTACAAGATTTTTTGATACCCATCTTGTTACATAAAGAGATTGGGCATCCAGATGAGGTAACCTCATTATTTGCACCTATTCGGCGAAACTGCATGGCGAAAGCTTCAATTGAGGGTGCTGTATGGGATATCTATGCTCAGCAAACAAAGCAATCACTTGCACAGGCGTTAGGTGGTCAAAAACAACGTATTGAAGTAGGAGTCAGTGTGGGTATCCAACCCTCTATCTCTCAGTTAATAGCATTAATAAAAGGTCATATTGAAAAAGGCTACAAAAGGGTGAAGATTAAGATAAAGCCTGGAGAGGATGTAGAGGTAGTACAGGCAATTCGTGCGGAATTTCCTAATTTACCCTTGATGGTAGATGCAAACTCTGCTTATACATTAGATGATATAGAAATACTACAGCAGCTTGATGACTTTAATTTATTAATGATTGAACAACCATTAGCTACTGATGATATTGTCGATCATGCAACATTGCAGAAAAAGTTAAAAACGCCTATTTGCTTAGATGAAAGCATCACCTCCTATGAGGATGCCAGACGAGCAATTGAACTTGGAAGCTGTGGTGTCATAAACATCAAGATTGGACGAGTAGGTGGTTTAACGGAAGCAATACGAATCCATGACCTATGTAAAGCAAACCATATTCCAGTTTGGTGTGGTGGTATGTTAGAGGCTGGAATTGGACGAGCACATAATGTTGCCTTAACGTCTCTTAGTCAATTTATTTTACCTGGCGATACAGCAGGTTCTAGTCATTATTGGTACGAGGATATCATTGATCCTGAAGTAAAAGTCAAAGATGGCTATATTGAGGTACCCCAGTCGGTAGGTATTGGTTTTAAGCCTGATATGGCTGTGATTGATAAATTAACAATTAGCAAAGAAATCTATCAATAAGGCAGTACTTAGTCGATCATTTAGTATTTAGGAAAACGAGGAGAGAACTGATTGAAAAAAAGCTTGCAAATCGGTGGTGCCTATGTGGGGATTATCGTTGGAGCAGGATTTGCATCTGGGCAGGAAATTGTCCTTTATTTTACAAGCTATGGCTTTAAAGGAATATATGGAGCATTGTTAGCTATGGTTGGTTTCTCAATTGTTGGCATGTGTGTTGCTCAAGTGAGCTCTAGGCTTCGCACATCATCCCATAAGGATTTGATCTATCAAATTTCAGGGAATACTATGGGCTTTGTATTGGATATAGTGCTATCACTCTTTTTATTTGGTGTAGCTGTCATCATGTTTGCTGGGGCTGGTGCAACATTTCAGCAAATGTTTGGACTGCCTATTTGGCTAGGGAGTATTTGTATGATCTTGCTTACAGTAGCCACTGTCATGATGGATGTGAAAAGCATCATTAATATCATTGCACTCGCCACACCGTATCTACTAACCGTCGTCTCCATCATCGCTATCTATGCTATTGCAACGATGGATTTTACCTTTGCAGAGCAAGCAGTTATTGCTCAACAGGCTCAAATAAGTGAGAAAAGTTGGTGGGTAACGGCTTTATTGTACATGTCGTTTAATGTAGGGGTTAGCTTCTCTTTATTGACTGTTATGTGTGGATCCATACGCAATCATAAGGTAGCTGGCATGGGTGGTATAATTGGTGGGATTTTGTTAGGTGCTTTAATCTTACTTGTGAATTTCTCCCTTTTAGCCAAGATGAATATCATTGTTGGACTAGACATTCCGATGCTAGCGTTAGCGAATGAAATTCATCCGATTGTTGGAGTGTTAATGACTATTTCTCTTTTAGGAATGATTTATAATACGGCAGTAGGGATGCTATATTCCTTTATGGTAAGGTTTTTCGAGCCTAGTAGAGCAAGCTTTAGGATCGCAGTTATATTTATAGGTGGTCTCGGCTTTCTAGCAAGCCTTGTAGGGTTTACAACGCTAGTAGCTAAACTATATGCAGTGATGGGCTATGTAGGGTTAGTATTAATCATATTCATTATTTTTGCATGGTTAAGAGGCACTAAAAAAATTATCTAATATAAAAATGGTAATTGAGGGATAGATTTTATTCTCAATTACCTTTTTATTTGGATAAAAATATTGTAGAAATAGTGAATTATTTCTGTTGATTCATTTACGGTTATGCTGATATTTCGTTAATTTGGCATATTTTTTAGTTAATCATTCATAAAACGAGAATAATTCTCATTTGCATGTTGACTGAGAATAAAATCATGCTTATAATGGAAAACGTGAGTAATGATAATCATTTTCACTAATAAGTAAGTTACACACAAAAATGAAATCTACCGGGGATTACTATGAAAATAAGATATCTTTTAACAGCAACTGTTTTGCTGTCTATTGTGTCGCTATTTATCGGAGTAGTTGATATTAAGCCTAGCGACCTATTAGACTTCCAATCAGAAGAGGCTAGACTATTTTTAATTAGTCGTGTACCTAGACTTGTTGCAATCTTGCTAGCAGGTGCAGGTATGAGTATTGCTGGTTTAATTATGCAAAGCTTAAGTAGGAATAAATTCGTTTCACCAACAACAGCTGGTACATTAGATGCCACACGGTTGGGTGTATTGATTTCCATGATGTTCTTTTCGAACGTTACGTATTTCCAAAAAATTTCCTTCGCTTTCATATTTGCTTTAGCCGGCACATTACTATTTATGCAAATATTAAACCGAATTAAGTTTAAAGATGCGATTTTTATACCGCTTATTGGCTTAATGTTTGGGAATATTTTGTCCTCTGTTACAACATTCTTTGCATATAAGGCGAATATCATCCAAAACATTTCTGCATGGTTACAAGGAGATTTTTCATTAATCATGAAAGGCCGTTACGAACTGTTATATGTAAGTGTACCAATACTCATTTTAGCTTATATTTACGCAAATCGTTTTACAGTAGCTGGGATGGGGGAGGATTTTGCAAAAAATCTTGGTCTATCCTATAAATTTGTAGTCAATTTAGGCTTGGTGTTGGTAGCTCTTATCTCCACGACAGTGGTGTTAACAGTCGGTATCATTCCATTCCTTGGTTTGATTATTCCGAACATTATTTCCCTGTTCAAAGGTGATAATTTGGCAAAAACCTTGCCGCACACAGCATTACTTGGTATGTCATTCTTATTATTCTGTGATATTTTAGGACGAGTACTGATTTTCCCTTATGAAATACCAATAAGTATGACTGTTGGTGTAATTGGAAGTGCCATCTTCCTATTCATGTTGTTTAGGGGGAGAGCCTATGCGTAATCGTACAAAAATGTTCATTTTACTAGGTCTCGCTGTTATAGCAGTTGTCCTATATTTATTTTGGGAACTCAATGGTAATTATCACTATGCTTTTCCACGCCGTGTCATAAAGGTTGTGGCAATGGCATTAACGGGTATAGCAATTGCCTATTCAACCGTAGTTTTCCAAACAATTACACATAATCGTATTTTAACGCCAAGTGTCATGGGTTTAGATGCTTTGTATATGTTAATTCAAACATGCATCTACTTCTTCTTTGGCTCTACATCCATATTAGTTATTAATATCTACTATAATTTTACGCTTGCAATTGGGGCGATGATTCTATTCGCTTTAATTTTTTACCGAGTATTGTTTAAAGAAGGAAAGCGACCGATTTATTTTCTACTGCTTGTAGGAATGATTGTTGGTACGTTTTTAGGAAGTATTACTACGTTCTTCCAAGTATTAATAGATCCGAATGAATTTTTAGGCTTACAAAGTAAAATGTTTGCAAGTTTCAATAATGTTAATTCAGATTTAGTTTGGCTGGCAGGCGTTATCATTTTAATAACGTTTATCTACGGCGCTCGTCACATGAACCAATTAGACGTTATGTCTCTTGGACGAGACACAGCTATAAATTTAGGTGTACCTTACGATAAGCTGGTACAACGTATGTTAATTTTAGCTTCAATTTTAATTGCTGTTTCGACAGCGCTTGTTGGTCCGATCACGTTCTTTGGTTTAATCGTTGCAAATTTATCATATCAGTATTTCAGAACATACAAGCATTCCATCTTAATTACTGGCTCCTGTGTAATGAGTATTGTAGCTTTAGTCGGTGGACAGTGGATGGTTGAACGTTTATTTAGTTTCACTACTACACTTAGTGTCATTATTAATTTTGTGGGTGGGGTTTACTTCATCTACTTATTATTAAGAGAAAGTAGGTCAGCAGGATGATACAAGTCAAAGAAATCACAAAGTTTTTTGGTAAAAAACCTGTCGTTCAAGATGTAAGTGTTGATATTGTTTCAGGAAAAATCACATCGTTTATTGGACCGAATGGTGCAGGGAAGTCCACGCTACTTTCTATGGTGAGTCGTTTACTGAATGCAGATACTGGCGAAGTACTACTCGATAAGGCAGATGTACGTAGCTGGAAATCGGATGATTTTGCTAAACGTGTATCGATTTTAAAGCAGTCCAACTTTATGAATGTTCGTCTAACGATTCGTGAGCTTGTATCTTTTGGCCGTTTCCCTTACTCAAAAGGGCACTTAAAACCTGAAGACGAAGAAAAAGTGGACGAAGCTATTCGCTATATGAATTTAGAAGATATGCAACATAATTATTTAGATGAACTATCAGGTGGTCAACGCCAGCGTGCATTTATCGCAATGGTTATTGCCCAAGATACTGAATATATCTTACTGGACGAACCATTAAATAATTTAGATATGAAGCATTCTGTCCAGATTATGAAGATTTTACGTAAGTTGGTTGATGAGTTAGGCAAGACAGTGATTATCGTTTTACACGATATTAATTTCGCTTCTGTATACTCTGACCATATTGTTGCATTAAAAGATGGCCGTGTTGTTAAAAATGGTCCTACAAATGACATTATTAACTCACATGCATTGAAGGAAATTTATGATATGGATATTCCTGTTCAAGAGCAGGATGGCTGTCGAATTTGTGTTTATTTTAATTCGTAAAAATAGTTCAAGATGGATGCACATCTAACTATCAAATAATTTAATTAAAGGAGAAATTTCACAATGAAAAAATGGAAATTACTTACGATATTAATGGCTATGATGCTATTAGTATTAGCTGCTTGCGGTTCGAAAGATGAAGCAAAAGAAGATGATAAAGGTACTTCAACTGACAAACCAGCTGAGGAACAAAATGAAGAATCATCGGTATATCCACTAACAATTCCAGGTAGTACAGTTGAAGGTCGTGATGGTAGTACAACATTTGAAGAAGTAACACTTGATAAAATGCCAGAAAAAGTTGTTGTTTTTGATAATGGTTTCTTAGATACATTAGATGCTTTAGGCGTTAATCCTACTGCAGTGGTACAAGACTCATTACCAGCATATTTAAGCAAGTTTAAAGATAGTACTTATGTAAACGCAGGTACATTATTCGAGCCTGATTATGAAAAATTATCTGAAATTAACCCAGATATTATTTTCATCTCTGGTCGTGCTTCAGCAGCTTATGCTGAATTATCTAAAATTGCTCCTACAGTATACATTGGTGTAGATAATACTAACTTCTTAGAGTCATTCAAAGCGAATACAGAATTAGCTGGCAAAATCTTTGGTAAAGAAAAAGAAGCGGCAGATGCAATTGCTGCTTATGAAGCAAAAGTAGAAGAAGTAAAAGCTAAAGCTACTGCAACAGAAGAAAAAGCGTTAATCGTTTTAGGTAGTGAAGGTTCATTATCCGTATTCGGTCCTGGTTCACGTTTCGGTGTGATTTATGATGTATATGGTGTAAAAGCTGTAGCTGAAGCTGGTGGCTTCAAAATCGAATCACATGGTGATAATGCAAGCTTTGAATTCGTACGTGAGAAAAACCCAGATATCTTATTCGTTATTGACCGCGACGCTGTTGTAAATGAAAACGGTGAATCAGGTACAAAAGCTGCAATTGAAAACGAAATCGTAAGTGCAACAAACGCTGTGAAAAACGGTAAAGTATTCTATCTAGATCCAGAAATTTGGTACCTTTCAGGTGGCGGTTTACAATCAGAAACACAAAAAGCTGAAGATGTATTAAAGGCGTTCAACTAATATGTTTGTACAAATTAAACGTATTGTTGTGACGGAAGGGAATTCGGATAAGGTTGTGGATCGTTTTGGTGGTAAGCCAAACAGTCCCTCATTACTTGAACAACAACCTGGCTTCATTGATAAGCAGGTACTTGTAAAGAAAGTTCGCCGTGGTGATGAAGAAGTGCTAGTGATGGTTCGTTGGGAATCGGAAGAAGCATGGAAAAATTGGGAGAAGAGCCCTGAGCATATTGCAGGCCATAAGGCAAGTGCAGGTAAACCGAAGCCTGATCATATCATTGAAAGCGGTCAAGAAGTTTATTATGTAAAAGGTTAATCATCTAAAGGTGTCTCAAGGGATTGAGGCACCTTTTCTTGTTGTTGAAAAAAGAATGTCACTAGCAGAAAAAGCCCTTTTAGCAAGGTGAGGGGTTGATTTCCGTTCCGCCAGCGTCCTTTCCAGGGGGCGTCCGATGAGCCGTTTCACTCACTTGCGCTCGCTCCAGGGTCTCCTCAGTGACGCTAAATCCCCTAGGCGTGACGCTGGCTCCACTCCAATCAACCATTCTGCAAAATGTCTTTACTTTTTCATACTAGCATAGCGATCAAATAGCCCATTATCTGTATTCTTAGAGGGGATAAGCTCTTATTTTCAATGTGGAGAAGTGATGCGTGACAACACCTCTTCATAAAGAGTAATGAACACCTTCACTAAAAAGTGGTTTATAGTGGTGGGCTACTGGACTACCATGGAATAGCGAGACAGGCAAAACTTTAAACGGAGCAGTAGCGGAGGAAGCGATTCGGCGCTCGCCTACAGGAAAGCAAGTAGCCTGCAACGGAAATTCATTTTCATCTTTTATAAAAATGCTATTGATTGCTTTGTTTATCAACACTATGTAGAGATGTCGTTTTATTACTCAAAAAGCAGGTCACAATCAGTGTGACCTGCTTAGCTAGGCGTATAGGTTAATGTGTAATAGATGGTTTTCTCCATTTACTAAATGTCGAATCCATATTAAAGGATATGGTGTTCTCATTAATGGACAAGCCTGAGATACTTGTATTACAAAGTTCATCCAAACTATCTGAATGATTGTTTTTATTTGATGCATTGGCCGCCATTGCCAGCCCTCTCGCATTAATAATTGTGTCATGTGGCGTTACATACACTATAGGGGAATCTATATTTAATCCAAAAGTGAAAGGATTGACTAATGACATAGTAGAAATACTTTCGTTTGATATTCTAATAATGCCATATTGCTCAATATAATAATCTCGTTTTTGTTGAAATGTATCCTCAAATCCAGGAATATCACTAATATATTTTGAATAGAGTGAAATATTTTTATAGGCAGATAGTGTATCTTGATAGGCTTTTACTTCAGATTGAATAATGATTTGTTCAATTCGTTGTTGATCCTTGCTAGGCTGTTTAATTGTAATTTCTTCAGCTGAGACAGAGATATTACATGAAAAAGTAGCCGTAAGTATGAAAACAGTTTCATTCAATTTTAAGTCACTCCCAGTACAAAAAGATTTCATGTTCATCAATCTATCCTGACTTTATAAATATATTTATTGCTAATCTAAGCGTAACATCTGTTAGAGCGCCATTTCAATGGTAAGTTTACGCCACTTTAATGGCGGTACTTGGTTCTCTACCGCCATTTTTTTAGTAATAATTAGCAAAAATCTGGCGTGGTTTGCATGAATAACGCCATTTTTTGGCGGTCTTTCTCTTTATAAAGGAATTAATGGTATTTAATGTATTATATAATGGCGTGACTAGTATTAATTCCCACTAATCTATATAATATCTAGTAATACACTAGATAGGAGAGAGGACTATTGAAGGATTTAGATATGCGTATCAATGAATCATTAGACATCCTTATAGAAAATGAGCTATTACTTGGACCTGAGCTAAAATTAATGCTAAAAAGCTTTAAAGAAGAAAAAACAACAGTAGGTTTTTCCTTTGGTAAAATGTGTTTTTGGCATTATGAAGCATTTTCAAGTAGTATAAATCAAGATATCTACAAGGTAGCTGCTGCAATTGAACTTTTAATACTGTCTTTTGATATTATTGATGATCTGCAGGATAAGGATTCAGACTATAGTTGGAACAAAACACCTGAATTATCATTAAACGTTGCTTTAGCTATGCTGATCATGGCATCTAAAACAATAGATGAAACCTCTTTTGAACATAAAAGAGCGGCTATAAAGCTAGTTGATGAATACGCATTAAAAAGTATAAATGGACAGCAATTAGACTTACTAAATAGTTGTCGCGATGAAGATTCCTATGTAAAAATGATTACCTTGAAATCCGGATCATTAACAGCAATGGGTTGCTTGGTTGGCGAAGTACTTGCAAAAGGAGAAATATCTCAAGAAGTAGAGGAATATGGGAAATACATAGGGATCATCCAACAAATTAAAAATGATATTCAAAGCTTAAAGGTATGGGGTCCTAAAAATGATCTGCTAAATAAAAGGTATTCTCTGCCTATTATTTATCTTTTATCACAGAAAAATGATGTTTCAAAATCTGTTTCTAGCTATTATAATGATGATATAGTTACAGATTTGGATAATAATGCAACAGAAGATGCGTTGACAAATGGTGGGGCGATACGTTATGCCATTACCATAAAAAACGTCTATAAATTTAAAGCATTAAATTACCTAGAAAATGTAGCTATAAATCAGGTAGGTAGAGAATACCTACAAAAACTATTGAAATGAGGAGAGATAAAAATGATTAATGTAATCCAATATTTAGAGCAAAATCCAAGCCTAGTTACACTATTAAAAGAGCAAAAAGCATCATTAGTTGGAGTTTCATCTGTAGAGCAATCAGCAATTTTAGAAGCATTTAACGGTGAAATGAATACAGAAAGTGATATTTGGAACTAAGAAAGTTGCGAAGTAAGTTGTTTTGGCCCGCTATAATTCTCTATTTAATTATTGGTTTTTATTTAAATTATGTGAATTATAGCGAGCCTTATATACAAATTGGGGTAGAAGAAGAGAATGACAAATGGGTTATTTCTCAACTTTATTATAAAGACTGGGCAGAGGATCAAAATATTTCTGTTGGTGATGCAATTTTAAGTGTAGATCATGAACCCATCAATGAATTAAATCAACTGAGATATAAATCTAAAATTTTATCTGCTAATGAAATAACAGTACTGAAGCCCGATGGAGATCTAATCAATATACATATTAAGCATTTGGATATCCCTCAACAATTTATCTATGTATTAATCATTCCAGCTTGTTATTATTTATTAACATTATTTGTTGCATTTTATTTACATTTCAAACAAAGGAATACAAAATTAGCTGACTTACTAATTCTTTTTATGTTAACCGTTTCATTGGCTTATGTAAGTAGTGGTGTCTCTGGTAGGATGGATACGATTGGCATTATCGTAAATCGAAGTAGTATGCTGTTATGTTTAGTTATACTATTACATTTTTTGAGAAATTATTATTCATTTGTGAAAACAAATTGGGTGTTTACAAATAATATCAAGCTCTTTTATATAATTCCTTTTATAGCTTTTGTATTAGGATGTATGGGTACTATTTATCCTGCTTCAAATGATATTCTTTCCAATGTTATATTGGCTATTTTCTTTATTCTCCTAGTGATCATCCTTAGTATTTTATTAATAAGCTATTTTAAGTACAGCTCACCTCAGTTGAAAATTTTATTAAATAGTATATTAATACCGTTTCTACCATTTCTTTTTTTATATGCACTCCCTAAAATTTTTTTCCATACGTATATACTTTCTTCTGAGATAAGCTCATTATTTTTATTGTTTATACCATTTAGCTTTATTTTTACGCAATTAGCAGAGCGATTATTTGATATTGAGTACCATATTACAAGACTACGTTATTATGTTATATTTTCTTTAATCTTTACTGTATGGTTTACAGTGGGACTATATTTTATTGCCGGGCGTTATTTAACCATGACTGTTGTGTCGGGTGTATCTTTCTTTACATTTTCTTCATTAATCATACTTTTTTACGTAAAAGAGAAGGTCGATTATCGCAAGCGGAAAATATTATTTTCCACAAAGGGTGACTATATTCATCAGCTATATACAGCTGTAGATAAAATTGGGAAAACAATTAAAATTAACGAACTTTTAGAAAAGTTTGCTTATGAGGTTTCCGTGCATCTGGAGTTAGAGGATGTTTTTGTCTTAACATATAACTATGACAAAAACGAATTCTTACCAATAGCTGGTGAAAGTATTAGGATCGATCCTGACACAATGGAAGAAATCAGATTAGGTGAAATACGCAAAATTGACAAAGTTTATATAGCATTCCTCCATCAGGATGCACATTTTAAAAGAGCTTTAGTGCTAGGGCATAATAATACGATTCATTTAAAAGATGAGGAGCTTTTATGGCTTGAACTACTCTTATTATATGTAAATAATTTTATTGAAAATACCAAGATGGTAGAAGAACTGCTAGAGGAACTGAAGCATATGAAGCAAGCTGATGATGGTCAGTTACCATGGCTGAATAAGCTATTATGGCTAAGATTTGAAGAAGAAAAATACCAGTTAGCTCAAGAGTTACATGACACCAATTTACAGGAGCAACTTCATATAGCTCGCGAGGTGGATGTCCTAGTAAATGCAAAAAATACCACGGATATTCAAGAAAAGCTTGCGAAAATTCATAAACAAATGGTTGCATCCTTACATGAATTACGTACTTATTGTGAAAACCTAAAACCGCCGTTACTAGATACATTAGGTTTAAATGCTGCTTTAGAAAAACTGATTCGGAAAGTTCAAGAAAGAGCTAACTTCATGCTTATTTACACCATTGATCGTCTTTATTTAGAGGATGAGCGCATGAATTTGATGATTTATCGTTTATTCCAAGAGCTACTTAATAATGCATTGAAGCATTCTTATGCAGTATCAGTTGAAATTCATTTAAAAGAAATGAACGATGGTTTTGAAATCATTTATAAAGATGATGGTGTAGGCTGTAATGTAGAGGACATTATAGTAGCAGAATCTATGGGCATTCAAGGCATGCAGGAGCGCGTAAAAGCGTTTAACGGACAATTTACTATTGACTCAAATATCAATAAAGGGATGTTTATTAGAATCATGGTGAAAGAAGGGAGTGAAACACTTGATTACGATGCTCATAGTGGATGATCACCCTATAGTGTTAGAGGGAACTAAAAATTTATTTCAAGAGAATGAAGATATTATCATCGATACGGAAAGTGATGCAACTTGTGTCATTCAAAGGATAAAGAATAAACCGTACGATATCTATCTAATAGATATCAATATGCCATTAGAAAATGGAATTAACCTAGCCCGTAATATCAAGGCTATTCAGTCAAATGCTTCAGTTATTCTTTACACAGGTGATGACATTACGGATTATTATCCACTCATTTTAGAAAGAAAAATAGAAGGTATTTTAGCTAAAACAGCTTCGAAAGAGCAAATATTAAGAACAGTAAGGGCAATTGCAAACGGTGAAATTGTTTTACCTAAAAATTTCTTAGATTTTCTGGATGATAAATTTAAACTGCAAGGCGCTAAAGATATTCACTTAAATGAAAAGGAAAAGAAAATTCTAAGACTCATTGCAGAGGGCCATACAAATAAAGCTATCGCTATTGAATTAAATATTCCTCAACGTACAACGGAGAGATATTTAACGCAACTCTTTTCTTTGTTGAATGTAGATTCACGAACAGAAGCTGTAAATCTTGCTGAGAGAATGAATTTACTCTAAAATATTTCTATGTTATACTGTTGGTATATTTTTCAATTAATAGGGGGCATTATGGGAATGGAATATCCTATATATTTCCTTAGTAAAATAAAACCATATTCCTATACTGAATTGCCTATAAAATATGATAGACACCGCCAAAAAAGTGGCGGTGTTTTTTGTTTCCGCCAAATCACGCCAAAAATTTGTCTGAATCACGCCAGAAAATTGGCGTAAACCCGAAGTTGAAATAACGGTATAACTACTGGTACGCTTAAATTAACAATGGTTAAGTAGATTTGCTTTAGTGAGTAATATATAAATCATTTTATTAAATAAGCAGCCTGACTATCTATGAATAAAGTAGCGTTAGTAGAATGTTACTAGCTAGTCAATATACTTCACCATAAAACTTTATAAAGGTAGGCGTGTATTGTGAAAGTAGAACTTGAAAATTTGTTTTCCATAGATGAAACTAGTCAAGATCAAGTTATTAACGTTTATAATCGTCATGGTATTGCTATTGGTGCGCCTGAATTGAGAAAAAGAAACTTAAAAACAAAATTTAATCCTATTTTTACATTAAATGAAGATGTAACATACGAGCAGGTAACAGCTTTATATGAGTCATTAGAGCGTGAATTTGGAATCGTTTCAATCGGAGAACGTTTTTACTTTGAATTTTCAGATACAGAGTATGAACGAGCACCATTATTTACTTTAAATTCAACAGGTAATTCACCGGAAATGTTCTTAGAAGATAAAGGGACACTATTTTCTTTGAGTACACATTGTAAGTGTTGTGGGCTCATGGATAAAGAGCAGTTATCACCAATAGTCATTGATACTACGCAGATGAAAGATCGTCATCTAGTGCATGTAAATGGTTATTGGGTAGCTTCTGAGGAACTAGTATCTTTAATGAAAAGAGAAAAACTAGAAGGCTATGAGCTTTTAGAGGTGATCCATCAAGGCCCGGAAGAAGGAAAACAGCCAGCCTATCAAATTATTCCTATACAAATACTCCCTGAGTGTAGTAAGGACAGAGTTAAATTATACTTTGCAACTGAGCAACCTCCGTGTAGTTGTGGTTTAAATGGTGTCATTAATGGTCCTGATATTTATCATCATGAAGATTTGGAAAACTTAAAAGGTGATGTTTTCTACTCAGCCGAGTGTAGTCATGATGGAAGATATCTATATAGAAAGACTTTGTTTAGTAAAAGATTTAGAGAAACTATTATAAAATATGGTATTTCACGTGAGGTTAGAGGAGAAAAGGATGTAAACTTTGGTTCAAAAGATTGGCTTTTTGATCCAGTGCTAATTAAGTAGACAAATTTGGTCTAGTAAAAGAATAAGGGAGTGTTTAGGATGTTTAGAAGAATACTACCTATAGTAGCCATTTTATTCATTGTTGCATTGGCCGTTTCCAATTACTTTCACAAACCAGAAGAAGAATCTGTCACTATTTATCAAGAGGTCAATGGTGTAAACCTTTCATAAAATGAAGGCCTATATTTCATTCAGAAAAGATTTATTTGTGTTATGATGTGAAGGACATAGCATGAATGTTTTTTGAGGTGAAAAAATGAAAAAATGGGCATATCCATTAGCAGTTTTAACGTTAATTGTCTTTATTGTATTAAGAGCCACTTATCATAGTCAGCTGATGAATACATTTGATGCAAAGATGGCAGAGCTTCTTTTTGGTAATCGTTTTATTGAGATCTTTCATTATATAGGTGAGCCGAAATTTGTTGTTGCTGTTGCAATAGTTTTAATGGTGTATTTAGCTTGGAAGGTAAAAAATTATCGAGGTATGCTATTTGTTGTACTAACTTTTGCAGTAGGCAATGTTCTGAATCAATTACTAAAGAAATGGGTGCAACGTCCACGACCTGAAATTGAGGATCAACTGACATCCTTTAGCTTTCCGTCTGGACATTCGATGACAGGTATACTTTATTTATTTACACTTGCTTATATTTTAGCGGAGAATAGTAGTAAAGAACGTAAAAACCTTCTGTGGCTTGGGGCTACAATTTTAATGGTGCTTATTGGTTTATCACGTATTGCAGGAGCTCGACATTTTGCTACAGATGTACTTGGTGGTTGGAGCATCGGCTATACTTGGTTTATCATCTGTGTCATTTGGTACGAACGGCGTAAACGTTTATTTCCATCTAATCATAAATAAAAAGACAGGCAGTATCTATTTCACATGATAGATACTGCTTTTTTACATTTTACCGAGACACTGTAAAGAATGATATTTGCCTTATAAAAAAGAATTGCGTATAGGAAACTTCTACGTTAAGATGAGTACAATAAGAAAAAGAGCAAAGGAAGAAGGGCATGGACGGAAATGTTTTACTGGCATTAGGATTAACCCTGTTTGCTGGACTTGCAACAGGTGTAGGTAGTTTAATAGCATTTTTTACATCAAGAACAAATACAAAATTTTTATCATTAGCATTGGGTTTTTCAGCAGGGGTGATGATTTATGTATCCCTTGTAGAAATATTTGTGAAAGCTAAAGATGCTTTAACCAATGCATTAGGTACAACAAATGGCTATTGGATGACAATCCTAGGATTTTTCGGTGGGATGTTGTTTATTGCCTTAATTGATAAATTCATTCCGAAGGCAACTAATCCTCATGAAGTAAAGCTGGTAGAGGATGTTAATGCCATCAAACCACAGGTTAATGAAGAACATTTGATGAAGATGGGCGTTTTTACAGCTCTGGCGATTGGCATTCATAATTTTCCTGAGGGGATCGCTACATTTATGTCAGCTATTAATGATCCGAATGTAGGGATTGCTATTGCCATTGCAGTTGCTATTCATAATATTCCAGAAGGCATTGCTGTATCTGTTCCTATTTTCTTTGCAACAGGTAATCGAAGGAAAGCCTTTAAATTATCCTTTTTATCAGGATTGGCAGAGCCTGTAGGTGCATTAGTAGCTTTTTTGCTCCTTATGCCCTTTTTAACAGATGTCATGTTTGGAATCGTTTTCGCTGGGGTTGCAGGGATAATGGTCTTTATTTCACTAGATGAATTGCTACCGGCTGCACAAAGATATGATGAAACACATTTGTCGATGTACGGTCTAGTAGGGGGGATGGCGGTCATGGCCATTAGCTTAGTATTATTAGCATAAGTAAGTAGGAAAAGGGAGACATCTTTGTAAAAGTGGCTCCTTTTTCTTTTTTCTATTAGCGTGTAACAACAGCTTCTTTTGACTCCACTAGCTCTTGTACTATTTTGAGACAATCATGAAATGTGGTAAAAGGTCTATATGGAACATGGAGCTCTTCACAGCGTTGGATAAGATGATCTCTAGCTAAAACAATATCTGCTAGTTTAGCTGCCTCAAAATCTGATAGAGAATCACCAATTACAATTTTATAATGATCTTCCTTAGCAACCTTCCGCATTACGCTTGGTTTACAGCAGCCACATCCTTGTGTGCTGTATTTAGCGCACTCCTCATCACAGCTATTTGGGTAGATCAATTCTATTTGTTTACCAGAAAAATCGGCCTTATTACAGTAAATGCCTGAAAAGGGACCAAATTTATCAACTAAAGGCTCGATAAAAAAATCAACTCCGCCACTTACAATATAAAATGGTATATTGTTATTTTGAGCATAGCGGGCAAAATCACCAAATCCCTCACGTATAACTGCCGACTCCATTAGGTATTGAATGACTTCATCTTTTTGATGAGTAGAAAGTAGATGAAACATTGCTGATAGCCCATCTTTAAATGAAATGGTTTGCTCCATCATCGCTTGAGCAATTTTCTCAGATTCTTCTGGTACAAATTCAGTCATAAGTGAAAAAATGTTATCTGTTTCTGTTATCGTGCCATCGAAATCACAGAATATAATGGGTTTCAAGATAATTCCTCCTTAGAAAAGCGCGTATAAAAGGTCTAATTCTATACTTCTATAATATTAGTTTTATCCAAACTTGCTTTCAAGAAAAAACGCCTACTATTAAAGTAGACGTTTCACACATTCATTGACTTGTACACCATGTTCATCAGCATTTGTTAAAATAATTTGATGCTCTGGGAATTGCTTTTTCATTAATTCAACGAAGTCAGAGGCAATAGCAGAAGGAATAATAGAAATCATTGTTGGTCCAGCGCCACTTAGAGCAGTACCATATGCACCGTTCGATTTTGCAGCCATACGAATTTCTTTGTAAGCAGGAATTAGCTTTGCACGAAACGGTTCATGGAATAAATCTGCCTCCATATAACGTCCAGCACGTTCAAAATCTCGTACCATTAAAGAAGCGGCTAACATATTTGCATTTGCTGAGGCGTGAACAGCATAGGAACGGTTAAATTGCTCTGGTAAAACAGAACGTGATTCACTTGTTTTTAATTCAACATCTGGTACATATACCACAAAGGAGGCATCGATATCATTGATGTGGAATGTATCGACTATGCCATTGTCATCCATCGAAGAAATCGTTAATCCTCCTAAAACTGAAGCAGTTGCGTTATCTGGATGTCCTTCAATTTGTGAAGAGAGGTTGAGTTTATCTTGAAGTGTTAACTCCAGCTTGCAGACTTGGTTAGCAAGCTCAATACCTGCAACAATAACTGCTGCACTGCTGCCAAGTCCACGTGCCAATGGAAGTTCACTAGTCATCTCCACACGACAGGCAGGTAGCTGTTGACCATATAGATCTGCAGTTTTTTTTGCAATGATGTATAGTAAGTGATCTTCAAGCTCAAACTCTTTAGGACCATTATCATCAAGATGAATAATTTCCCATTGTTCTTGCAAGGTAACAGAAAGCTGTAAGTAAAGAGACAAGCCAAGTCCTATTGAATCAAAGCCTGGACCTAAGTTGGCTGTGCTTCCAGGAACTGAGATTTGCCACATTTTACTCATAGTACACCCTCAATATATGCACGAATTTCTTCTTCATCGTTTTTAAGGGATACGACCTCTACAGTGGACACATTCATGGCTGTATCAGGATCTTTTAGGCCATTCCCTGTAAAGATTGTTACAACCTTAGCGCCTTGAGGAATTTTTCCATTTTCAACAGATTTCATAACACCTGCTAAAGAAGCAGCAGAGCCAGGCTCAACAAAAATGCCTTCTGTACTTGCGATTAATTTATAGGCTGCTACAATTTCTTCATCTGTAACAGAATCAATGATACCACCAGATTCATCTCGAGCAGCTTCTGCCAATGTCCAACTCGCAGGATTGCCAATTCGAATGGCAGTTGCCACTGTTTCAGGATTAGCAATTGGCTCACCCTTAACGATTGCTGCAGCACCTTCAGCTTCAAAGCCATACATTTTTGGTAGCCCACTATTTTTTGCAGCGTGATATTCTTTAAACCCTTTCCAATATGCAGTGATATTACCTGCGTTCCCAACTGGAATACACAAATAATCAGGGGCTGAACCTAAGGCATCAACAATTTCGAACGAAGCCGTTTTTTGACCTTCGATACGGTATGGATTTACAGAGTTAACAAGTGCAACTGGTGTCGTTTCACTTACTTGGCGAACGATATTGAGTGCATCATCAAAGTTTCCGTCAATTTCGATAATCTTTGCCCCGTACATTGTTGCCTGTGCTAACTTTCCGAGAGCAACTTTACCTTTTGGAATAACAACGATTGATTGGATGCCTGCACGAGTTGCATAAGCAGCCGCAGCAGCGGAAGTGTTTCCTGTAGAAGCGCAAATAACGCATTGACTTCCATCCTCGATTGCTTTTGCAACAGCAAATACCATTCCTCGGTCTTTAAATGAGCCAGTTGGGTTTGCACCCTCAATTTTTCCGTAAAGCTCAATGCCTAGTTTCTTAGATAAATTCACTAAATGTATAAGAGGCGTATTGCCTTCATTTAAAGTTAAAGCAGGTGTATTTTCAGTTACGGGTAAAAATTGTTTATATTCTTCGATAAGGCCTTTCCACATAACGTAACGATCTCCTTTTGTTCTTATAGAAAGAACAGTTGTTTTTGTATAAAAGACATTTTAACGCAAATAGCACTATTATTTCAATACCATTTCATTAATTGTCGAAACAATTCGGTAATTTGAATAGTACTTGTCACTTTCTTGAAACAACTGTATAGTAATCTTGTAATGTAAAGTCAAGTGTAAAGACAGGTGGTTGGGATGACAATAAATACAGCAGTAACAAAGAAACCTCAGCAATCCATTTCCAGAAATAAATTATTGGGTGTAGCGGGGGTTGGGTGGCTCTTTGATGCGATGGACGTTGGTATATTATCCTTTGTCATTGCAGCATTGGCCGCTGAGTGGGGACTATCACCAAGTCAGTCTGGTTGGATTGGTAGTATAAATTCTATCGGCATGGCTGTAGGAGCACTCTTTTTTGGTGTGTTTGCTGATAAAGTAGGTCGCAAGCAAATATTTATGTGGACACTTGTCCTTTTTTCTATTGCAAGTGGATTATCCGCTTTTACAACAACATTAACTGCATTTTTAATTTTACGCTTTTTAGTAGGGATGGGGCTAGGAGGAGAATTGCCTGTAGCTTCAACACTTGTATCTGAAAGTGTGGCTGCCAAAGAAAGAGGGCGCGTGGTTGTATTACTTGAAAGCTTTTGGGCAGCAGGCTGGTTAATTGCAGCACTTATTTCGTATTTTGTTATTCCCACATGGGGATGGCGAGTAGCCCTTATACTAACAGCACTTCCAGCGTTTTATGCTATTTATCTTCGTTGGCATTTGCCAGATTCACCACAATTTACTGTGAAGGAAGAAGCAAAAAAACGGAGCATTGGCCAAAATATGAAAGAGGTTTGGTCAAAAAAGTATGCTCGTTCTACATTTATGCTGTGGCTATTATGGTTTACAGTTGTATTTTCGTATTATGGCATGTTTTTATGGCTGCCAAGTGTGATGGTAGGGAAAGGCTTTGACATGATCACAAGCTTTAAATATGTTTTGATCATGACTTTAGCTCAATTACCGGGTTACTTTACAGCCGCTTGGTTTATAGAAAAGTTTGGACGTAAGTTTGTCCTTGTTTCCTATCTAATTGGTACTGCAGCGAGTGCTTATATTTTTGGTAATGCAGATACTTTAGCCGTATTGTTAACTTCAGGGATGCTTTTATCTTTCTTTAACTTAGGAGCTTGGGGAGCATTATATGCTTATACACCCGAGCAATATCCATCAGTTATTCGTGGAACAGGTGCTGGTATGGCAGCAGCAGTTGGACGAATTGGTGGTATTTTTGGTCCGTTGCTCGTTGGCTTTTTATTAACGGCAGGCTATGATATAGGCTTTATCTTTGCCATTTTCTGTGGAGCGATTATTATCGGTGTTATAGGGGTCATCTTCCTTGGGAAGGAAACGAAGCAGCTTGAACTAGAATAATATGAAATAGAATGTCCTGGATCAAAGGAATTGGTCCAGGACATTTTTGTCTGATTTCGCTTAAATAATACATAAAAATAAGATTTTATTAATTTTTATTCGATTTGACTGATTTATTTGTTAAAATGACAAATCAATATAAAATGGTTAAAGCGTAAATCAAATTGTTTTATTAGCAGGTTAATGCGATGAAGATTTTTCAGAAAAGTCATTGTATTCAAATTGTAATCGTGATACTGTATTTTTAATCGAATTTTGAGTCAGTAGGAAACAATCTCCCGTTCGTGATAAGGTCATTGAAAGAAAGGTTGTTAGGAATGAGTATTCATGAAGATATAAAGAAAAGGTTTGTAAGGCTGTCAAAGGGCCAGCGTAAAGTAGCTCAATTTGTAATGGATAATCCCACAACAGTGATTGCTAATGGAGCAGCAGAGGTTGGCAGATTGGCTAATGTAAGTGAATCAACCGTGATTCGATTTTGTTATGCTATGGATTTGTCAGGGTATGTAGAACTGCAAGAGGAAGTTAGAGCCTATATTATGTCTCAAGATGTAGGTGCAAATCTACAGCCTACATATACTGCTAAGAAGCTAACTAATTCTAGCTTTGGTAAGGTGATGCAACGAGATAGCCAAAATATTCAAGAAATAATTCAATTGATTAACGATCAGCAGATCCAAAAATGTTCAAAATGGATGCATGAAGGAGATAATATCTATATTTTAGGTACTCGTCACAATGCATCTGTAGCAAATTGGCTATCTAATACACTGCAAACACTCCGTGCTAATATTAAGCAGCTTCGTTTAGACTCAGATGATTTAGTGAATCAAATAAACAGTATGGGCGAACATACGACTTTAATTGTACTTTCTTTTGATAAACAAATTGTGGATATTAAAACGATTCTTGAAATTGCAAAGGTAAAGAAAGTGAAAATTATTGCCATTACAGGTTCTGCGTTTTCGCCTATTCGAGAATATGCTAGTGCATTATTTACCCTCGGCACCAAGAATCATTCTTCTCTAGATATTGCACCAGTCTTGATTTCATTTTTGCATGCGTTAATAGAGGAAATGATAAGCCAGGATAAAGACCACTATGAAAAATATCAACAATCGTACGAGCAAGTAGAAAGTAATGTATTATTCTTAGATGCTATTAGAGAAAAGCAGGTTTTTTAATGTAAATACGCATAGATAGTTTGTTTCAACAAACTATCTATGCGTATTTTTTTGAAATTTTCTATATAAAAAGATGTCCAAATAGTATTTAGACATCTAGGGAAAGTGAATTATAGAATTTTACTCAAGCTATATTCATTAATATAAGTATCATTTAATTTAATGGCATTTTTTCGAATGCCCTCCTGATGAAATCCTAGCTTTGTAAAGAGACGTAAAGCTACATTGTTATGCTCCATAACAGATAACTCTAAACGGGAAATATCATGTTGTTTAGACCAACTTTCTACAGCTTTCATTAGTGAGGAGCCAATACCTTTTTGTTGATGCTCTTCTTTCACAGCTAAACGAATAGAGGCAACGTGTCTAGCTTTTGATTGTTTATATCCATGAATAACTGCATAACCTGCAAAGATTCCGTTTAGTACACAAAGTAGTATAGTACGGTTTTTTAGTTGCTTCCAATAGGTTAAATTTTTACGAAGTTGTTGGACAGTGAGATCTAGCTCATTTTGAACATTATACATAAAGTCAGTTTCTTGAAAAATCTCCTCTTGTAAATGAATGAATGATCTAGCATCAGAAGCTTCAATTCCTCGTATTATGTATGCAGATGAATTCTCCTCACTATTAGAAGTGTTGTTTTCGGTAGACTTCATTTGCGTACGTGAGAAAGATACACTAGAACCTAGCTTAACATCAATGACATAATAGCCTGCATTTGTCCATGATAAATAATGTGAGAGAGGGGGCTTAGTTTTTTTCCACCAGCTTTTATTTAAGTAGGCAGCGTTCGGTAATGCTTGTCCCATAATGTTTTCTAATTCACTAAAGGATAAAGTAATTTCTTGTTGTAAAGCTACATCAAAATAGTTAGCTAAAGGAATGTACTTTTTTTCTATCTTCTTCGTCATCGTAATCCCCATTTCCTGAATATCCAAAAATATAGACTACCTGATGATAGCATAAAATTATGATGACTTAAATATGAAAACCCAACTAAATATCTATATAAACTAATTATTTTATAAAAAAGAGGCATTTTTACTATTGAATGTTAAAAATAGGTTGGTAAAAATAGAGAGTTTTATAGAAGTAATTAGACCTATTAAAAGTATACATAGCAACTTAAGCTAGTTATAATATAGATATCTTATTTGAAAAGTATGTATTTAGAGCACTGCCATTCTATTTGCATAATATAGTTTGGACACAATTAAGCACTGTATGTTATATCGAGAGTGAGGGTCAGTGGTATATACGCTGAGGCGAAATTGTTCCAAAGTTTCACTTTATCACTTGTCAGGCTATAAGGTATGATAAAATAAAATATAAATGTAAGTGCCATTTTAGGAGGAATTAATTCTATGAGTAAAGTATTAGTTTTTGGACATAAAAACCCAGATACAGACACAATCACGTCTGCTATTGTATATGCCTATTTAAAACAGCAAATTGGTGAAGAAGCTGAGGCAGTACGTCTTGGAGATGTTAATAATGAAACTCAATTTGCATTAGATAAATTCGGCTTTGAAGCGCCACGTTTAATCTCTTCTGTAGTTGGTGAAGCGGACAAAGTTATTCTAGTAGACCACAATGAATTCCAACAATCGGCTGACGGTATTGAGGAAGTGCAAATTGCAGAGGTAATTGATCACCACCGCATCGCCAACTTCCAAACAGCTGATCCACTATATTATCGTGCAGAACCAGTAGGCTGTACGGCTACTATTCTTAAGAAAATTTTTAACGAAAACGGTTTAGACATACCTGCGAACATTGCTGGTTTAATGTTATCTGCAATTGTTTCAGATACATTATTATTCAAATCACCGACTTGCACAGAGCAAGATGTAAAAGCTGGTGAAGAGCTAGCAAAAATTGCCGGTGTGGAGATTGCAGAGTATGGTTTAGCAATGCTAAAAGCAGGTGCTGATTTATCTGATAAATCATTAGAAGATTTATTATCATTAGATGCAAAGGAATTCCAATTTGGTGAGTACAAATCTGTTGTAGCTCAAGTTAATGCAGTTGATGTTAATGATGTGCTTAATCGTCAAGAAGAGTTAGAAATCCTACTCAATAAAAATGTTGCAGAAAATGGCTTAGATCTATTCTTCTTCGTTGTGACTGACATTTTAAATAATGATTCAACAGCTGTTGCAATTGGGCAAGTAGCAGAAGCAGCAGCAAAAGGATTCGGTGCTGATCTTATCAATAACCGTGTTGTATTACCAGGTGTTGTTTCTCGTAAGAAACAAATTGTGCCAGTATTAACAGAAGCTCTAAAATAAAAAATAAAAAAGAGGCTGTCTATTAAGACAGCCTCTTTTTTAATCGAGTTTTAATGGCTGTACAGCAGGGCCTTCAAGCACCTCACCCTTAGCGTTAAAACGGGAACCATGGCAAGGACAATCCCATGTTTCATCAGCTTCATTCCACTTTGTTTTGCAGCCTAAATGAGTACAGGTTGGAGCAGTGGCATTCCTCATATACCCAGCTATATATTCCTTGGCAACAAATCCTCCTACTTTCAGCATTTGCATGAATTGGGCACCGAATTTAGTACGTGATGGTGAATAAAGAGCGATAGCACCTTCTTCAATCTTTGAGCCTGTTAAAAGAGACGATAAGATATCGCCTGCGACAAAGGAATTGGAGATTCCCCATTTTCGATAGCCAGTGGCAATTAATACGTTAGGTAAGGAGTTTGTAATTCTCCCAACATAAGGGACAATATCAGGTGTTTCTATATCCTGGGCTGACCATCGATAAAGTGGCTGTTGTTCAAAATGCTCCTTCATTTCATTGGAAATGGCCTCATAATATGGCTCGGTATGAACGGTCTCGCCAGCGATGTGATTCGCACCTCCTAAGACTAAATAATTTTCCTGATTAATCGTGGCAGTCCGTATCGAACGGGAAGGAAAATCAACTGATAAATATTGACCTTGCATAGTCTCAGAGGTTTTACTTGCAACCATATAGGAGCGACTATTGGATAATTTAAAAAGTTTAAGCCCTTTAAATGCTTCAATGGGATAATGTGAACATAAAATAAGTTTATTATATTGAACCGACATATTTTTTTCGGTATATAAGTTATTCTGTGGTATGTTTAATTGCTGAACACGGGTATTTGCATAAAGTTTTGCGCCCATCTTCTGCGCCTCTTTCGCAAGAAAATTACTTACTTCAACAGGATTTATTTGTGCTTGTTGTGTCATACATAAAGCTTTTGTAATAGGGAATGGGAGCTCTGTGTCAGAGGTAAGGTTAGACTTAATGTTTAAAACCTTATAGGCATTCCATTCTTTTAATAATTGTGCATAGCCTTCTTTTGTTTGACAGTATAACAGTGAATCCACCGAACGAACCCTGTCTGGTGGGAGTATTTGTCTAGCTTTATCAATGGCTTGTTGATTCAGTTGATAATAAAGCTGTGCCTCTTCCAAAGATAATTTTTCTAAAAGATTTGCATAGACAATGCTATGTTGGGCTGTTAATTTTCCTGTTGAATGCCCTGTCGTACCGTGACCAAAATGGGTATTTGCTTCGAGAAGAACTACATCCACACCTGCTTTTGCTAAAGTATAGGCAGTATATAAACCAGTTAAGCCACCACCGATTATACACACATCGCATGTTGTTGAGGAAGTAAGAGAAGATAAAGAGACAGACTCAGTTGTAGCAAGCCAAAGAGATTGTGTCATATAGAAACCTCACATTGTTTTTGTATTCAGTATGTAGAAGAACTTGAAAATTTATGCAGTGAGGCATTAAAATTGCCTTGTGATTTCAACTATCGCTACAATGTAGCAAAAGGAGTGAGTATGAAATGAAAATTGAAATTTGGTCTGACTATGTATGCCCATTTTGTTATATTGGTAAAAAACAATTAGAGAAAGCGATTGAGGATACTGGCTATTCGGGGCAGGTGGAGCTTGTCTATAAAAGCTACCAACTAGATCCAACTACTCCAATAGATTCGCATAGTACTGTCTATGAATCATTGGCAAAGAAATATGGAATGTCCTTAGAGAAGGCAAAGGAAATGACAGTGGGTGTAACAGAGCGTGCGAAAGAAGTAGGGCTAAACTACGATTTTAGCAATTTGATGGAAGAGAATACGCTAAAAGCACATCGGCTTGTAAAATGGGCTGAACAACAGGGAGATGTTACAGCTCTAGTGGAGTCACTTTTACACAGTCATTTTATTGAAGGAAAGCGTATCGGTCAAGATGATGTTTTATTAGAGATAGCTGAGAAAGTGGGCCTAGAGCGTGAAGAAGTTGCAAAGGTTCTTGCTGATGATGTTTATAAAAATGAGGTAGAAGCGGATATTCAAGAAGGTCTCCAGCTTGGTGTACGAGGGGTACCGTTCTTTGTCTTAAACCGTAAATATGGTATTTCAGGTGCACAACCGCAGGAGGTATTTGAGGATACATTGCGTAAAGTTGCTGAAGAAGAGGGCTTACAACCATCGCTAAAGATGGCTGGCACAGGTGATGCGGGTATTTGTACAGACGATAATTGTAAATTTTAGCTTACTAGAGAGAGGAGTAAGGCTTTCAACTCTCTTGTTAGAATGGATGAAAGATAGAATATTTCAGTCAAAAGTCTGAGGCAAGTAGCATTGACATTTTAGATGAAATTTTTTAAGATAAACACATATCTTGAATTCGAGATATTAGATTTTGAAATTTAAGGGAGATTTTATATAATGAACGTTTTAGTAGTAAAAGCTAACAACCGTCCAGACGGTATTTCAACAAAAATGTATGATACTTTCATGGAAAATGTACAAGGTGCCAACGTAACAACTTTTGATGTATTTGCAGAAGATATGCCTTATTTTGGCCAAGATCTTTTCAATGCTTTTGGTAAAGTACAAAATGGTGGAGAGTTAACAGACATTGAATCACGTCTATTAGCTGCAAAACAAAAAGCAATGGATGCATTAACTGCTGCTGATTTAGTTGTATTTGCATTCCCACTATGGAACTTAACAATTCCAGCACCTTTACAAACATTTATTGACTATGTATACCAAGCAGGATTCACATTCAAATATGGCGAAAATGGTCAATTAATTAGCTTAATGACTGACAAAAAAGCGATTATTTTAAATGCTCGTGGTGGCTACTATTCATCACCTGAAGCTCAACCAATGGAAATGTCAGTAAACTACATTAAAAACGTAGTAGGTGGCGTATTCGGGATGAAAGTTATTGAAGAAGTGATTATTGAAGGTCACAATGCTTCACCAGATAAAGCGCAAGAAATTATTGCAAATGGCCTAGAAGAAGTGAAAAAGGTTGCTCAATCACTACAAACTGTGAATGCATAAAAATTATTTTTTATTAAAAGTCCTCTCAATTTTGGGAGGACTTTTTTTATTTTGTTAACAGATGTATGGTGTGGTATGGAGGTCAGACATATTGACAGTAACTAATTATTTTGAATTTACATTTACTAACATCCTATTTAATAGAAAAATAAAGGATGGTAGAAATCTATGATTTGGAGGGAAAGTAATTAACCATTCTTTTAAAAATACATATAATTAGGACTATATATTCAGTAAAAATTAGAATGGTTTTAATATAATAGAATTTGTAGGAAAATACTAGATTATTAAGGAGGTTGTTGTATGAATAAGAAATTAATAACTAATTTCTTGGCGACGTTACTAGTCCTTTTCGCGTTTATACCATTTGGAATTTCTGCTGATGCTGCTTCCAATGATGTAACACGCGCAGATTATGTAAAAGAATTAGTAGAAAATTTAGATGTAGAGATGGGTGACGGCTCTTCGCTTGCCTTTAACGATGTCTCTAAGGATTTAGCACCTTATGTAGAAAAAGCTGTTCAATTAAAACTTATTAAAGGGAAAACAGCAACGACATTTGGCCCAGATGACAAATTAACACGTCAGCAAGCATTTGTTATCTCTGCTCGTGGACTTGTTAGTGAAAACGCTTCCCTCAAAGTTTTAGAGCAATTTAAGGATGCAGATCAAATTGCAACGGCATATAAACAAGATTTAGCGAATGCTGTTGCAGCAAACATTTTACAAGCATTTGAGGATAATACTATTCGTCCTCGTGACTATGTGACAAAGGAACAGATGGAGAGTATTGTGGAGCGCTTTGTAGCAGAGTACAAAGCACCTTCAACTGGTGTATCAGTTGATCTTCAGATTTTAGGGACAACAGATATTCATACCAATTTAGCTAATTACAATTACTATTTAGATGCTCCATCATCAGAGCTTGGGTTAGCTAATACCGCAACACTTATTGAGCAAGTAAGAGCTAAAAATCCAAATACATTACTATTTGATAATGGTGATTTAATTCAAGGCACACCACTTGGCTCATATAAAGCATTAGAAAGTGTTTTAAAGCCAGGTGAAGTTCATCCAGCTATTGCTGCACTTAATGCATTAAAATACGATGGTGGAACTTTAGGAAATCATGAATTCAACTATGGTCTAGACTTTTTAGATGAAGTATTAAACGATGCAAAGTATCCAGTGGTAAATGCTAATACCTATGATGCAAAAACAAAAGAACGTATGTTTACACCTTATGTCATTCTTGATAAAGAAGTGGTAGACAGTTCAGGTAAAAAACATACACTTAAAGTTGGTGTTACAGGGATTGTTCCAACGAAAATTGTTGAATGGGATGCCATTCATTTAGCAGGTAAAGTGGAAATGCAAGAGCCAGTCGAAGCTGTGAAAGAGGTAGTACCAGAAATGCAAAAGGCTGGAGCTGACGTGATTGTCGTTCTGTCACATTCAGGTATTGGTGAAGATACTTATGTGAAGGGTGCTGAAAATGTTGGTTACCAATTAGCAGAAATTGATGGTATTGATGCTTTAATTACAGGACACTCTCATTTAACATTCCCTGGTGACTATAAGGATTTGAAAGATGTTGACCAAGAGAAGGGGACAATTCACGGTGTTCCTACTGTTATGGCAGGTAGCTATGGTAGTCATCTTGGTGTAATTGATTTAAAACTAGAACAACAAGGATCAGAATGGGTAGTGGTAGATGGTAAAGGTTCTTTACAATCGATCAAACAAGAAGGTTTACAACCATCCACAACGGTTTTAGAGGCTATTAAAGAGGCACATGAGGGCACATTAACGTATATCCGTCAGCCTGTTGGAGAAACAACAGCACCAATCCATAGTTATTTTTCAATGGTGCAAGATGATCCATCCATTCAAATCGTAACACAAGCTCAAAAATGGTTTATCGAACAAGAGCTAAAGGGTACGGCTGATGAAAAGACACCAATTCTTTCAGCTGGAGCTCCTTTCAAAGCAGGATCACGTAATAATCCATTAGATTATACAAATATTCCTGTAGGACCGCTTGCTATTAAAAATATGGCCGACATTTATCATTATGACAATACTGTTGCTACGATTAAAGTGACAGGCGCACAAGCAATCGAGTGGTTAGAGATGGCTGCTGGTATTTTTGCAACAATTGATCCGACTAAAACAGAAGAGCAAAATATTATCGATGCAGAAGCACGTTCTTATAACTTTGATGTGTTAGATGGCTTAACATATCAAATTGATGTCACATCGCCAGCAAAATATGACCGCCGCGGTAATCTTACTGATGAAAAGGCAAATCGTATTAAGAATGTACAATACAATGGTAAACCAATCGATTTAAAACAAGAATTCATCATCATCACAAACAATTACCGTGTTGGTGGATCATATGGGGCGACATTTAAAAATACTGACGGCTCTAACATAACAAACTGTGCTTATGAAAATCGACAAGCTGTTGTAGATTATATTATGGCCAATAAAACAATTAACCCAGCTGCGGATAATAACTGGTCATTTGTACCTTTCCCAGCCAATACAAAGGTTATCTACCTATCTGCAAAAGATGCACAAAAGTTTATTCCAGCAGGTAGTGGTATTGAATATTTAGAAGATACAGAAGCTGGATTTGCTAAATATTTAATTAAATAAGAGAATAAGAAAAGGAGAGTACGATAATCGCTACTCTCCTTTTTTATGTCTGTTGAATGAATGATACCGTGTACCTTGATAGGTTAAAATGCCAAGATCACCTTCTACAAGCTGACCATAATCGTAGCCATTCATCTTTAGTTCATGCCGTTCTCCGTTTTGCTCTTCAAACGTAACGTAATAGGATGTAGATGCCCCGGTATTATTAGATCCCCCACGTACATTCGTACGCTTTGTCACAACCTTAGCGGGTACTGTTAAAATTGGTGAACGGTTGTTTTTAGACCAAGTGATAATCCCGTTTACAATCATAAAGGCTATGCTTCCAAAAACAATAAAGAAGATGATGGTAATAAAAGCGGAGCCAAATAAAAAATCATTATCAAACCAAAACATAAATTCCTCCCTTTCTTTAAGGTAGAAACAATACTTAAAGAGGATTTAATTCAAGATCTACTATCACGTCTATTTCATCGCTAATCAATACACCACCTGTTTCTAAAAAGGTATTGTAGACTAAATTAAAATCACGACGATCAATTTGGGCTTTAGCTTGGAAGCCAAATACTTCTTGTGCCCATGGATTCACACCTTTTCCTGTATATACTGTTGTAAATACGATAGGTCTTGTTATGTTTTTGATGGTTAAATCCCCATGAATAGCAAAATTTTTATCATCAAGTTTATCAATATATGTAGAGGTAAATACTATTTTTGGATAGACGTCTGCATCAAAAAAGTCAGGAGACACAAGGTGGACATCACGATCATGATTCTTGGTGGAGACACTAGCCACTGTAATCGTGATAGAAATGTTTGCATCCTGCATTTGTTCGATATTGGATGCAACTATTTCGCCGCTGTACGATTCAAACGTACCATGAATTCGAGAAATCATCATATGTCTTACAGAAAATCCGATCGTTGAATGACTGAAATCAATAGCATATTTTTTCATTTGAAAACCTCCTAAAACAGCATTCTACAACGAATGATAAAGTAAACAAATTGCATATTCAATGAGTTTTTTATAAATGTGGAAGTTTTTCCCTCTATAAAAGTGTAATCTGTGAACATGAAACAAAACATATTTAAAATGGAATAGGCATATTATTGGAAATATGTGCATTTTATTAGGATAGCGTTTAGTCGAAGACATTTTATGTTCCCTTGTTAGATATGTCCAACATTGAAATTATAAGTTACTATTTGTAATTAAATATATAAAAGTTAATAGATTATTTTACGTAAATAAGTTACTTCAAATTTACATTTAGTGCATTAATCGTTACAATAGTTACATAGAGGTGAAAAAATATGAATGAGACAACTTTGTGTCCTCGTTTAGCTAAAGCAATGGATTTAATCGGAAAACGATGGACAGGGTTAATATTATATCAATTACTAGATGGACCACAGCGCTTTAATGAAATCGAATCTGCACTACCTGTCAGTGGACGTTTATTATCAGAACGTTTAAAGGAGCTTGAAAAAGAGGGGCTTGTTGAACGTAAGGTATATTCAGAAGTACCGGTACGCGTTGAGTATTCATTAACAGATAAAGGTCAGGCACTTGAAGGTGCTATCCGCAATATCGAAACATGGGCAAGTAGTTGGCTCTAGGGTGAATGGATTATTTTATTAGATAATACAATAAAATAGTGTCCTAAAAACGACACTTGGAATGACTGTCAATTTTCTTTATAATATTCATCATCTCTGCACAGGTCTTACCTGTCTTTTAATATGAGATAAAAATACCCTTCATTTTACTTGTCAAATTGGGGTTGTAAATCCATACTGGTGTAGAGTAAGAAGGACGTTAGAAAGGAATTAGCTCTCATGACAAAAGAACAATGGGCGGTGGATTTAGCAAAAAGTATTAATCCTGCCAATATTAAGTTAAATGAATCATTACAGCAATACACAATGACAAAATTAGGTGGCAAAGCAGATGTTTTTGTTCTTCCTGAAACAGAAGAAGAGGCAGCATCCGTTATTCGCTATGCATATATAAATAATATTCCTTTATTAATGTTAGGTAACGGGTCTAATATGGTTGTTCGAGATGGCGGTCATAGGGGAATCGTTGTAACATTTTCACGCTTAGATGAGATTCGTATTTCTGGTGAGCATGTGTATGCACAAAGTGGTGCACTGATCAAAGATGTATCAAAGCTATCAGCGCAAGCATCCTTAACAGGTTTTGAATTTGCATGTGGTATTCCTGGATCGATTGGCGGAGCAATGGCTATGAACGCAGGTGCCTATGGCGGTGAGATTAAAGATATTATTGTTTCATCGAAGGTGTTAACAAAAGAAGGGGACATTTTAATATTAGGTAAAGAAGACCTTGAGCTAGGATACCGACAAAGCATTATTGCCAAAAAGGGTTATTATGTGCTGTCCTCTGAATTTCAATTAGCAGTAGGCGTACAGGAGGAAATTGATGCGAAGATTGCTGATTTAACCTTCCAACGTGAATCAAAACAGCCTTTAGAATATCCATCTGCTGGAAGTGTGTTTAAACGCCCACCTGGACATTTTGCTGGAAAACTTATTCAAGATAGTGGCCTACAAGGTAAAGGTGTTGGTGATGCTGAAGTCTCTACCAAGCATGCAGGATTTATTGTCAACAAAGGAAATGCTACTGCTTCAGACTATATTAAGACAATCCAAATGGTTCAACGTGTAGTGAAAGAAAAATTTGGCGTTGAATTAGAGACGGAAGTCAAAATTGTTGGTGACGATCTATAATAGGATGCCCTTCGCATAAGCCGAAGGGCGTTTTTTTAGGAGTGTGGATAAATGAAATTTATATCATGGAATGTTAATGGAATACGAGCATGTCTAGGTAAAGGCTTTTTAGAGTTTTTTCATCAAATAGATGCTGATTTCTTTTGTATCCAAGAAACAAAATGTCAGGCTGGACAAGTAGAGCTCTCTATTGAAGGTTATGAGCAGTATTGGAATTACGCGCAGAAAAAAGGGTATTCTGGAACAGCAATTTTCACGAAGCACACGCCATTGTCTGTTAAGTATGGAGTGGGCGCCGAAGATTCTCAGGATGAAGGCAGAATTATAACATTAGAATATAAGAATTTCTATTTAGTAAATGTTTATACTCCAAATGCACAGCGTGATTTAGCGCGGTTACCATTACGTTTACAATGGGAGGATCGTTTAGCTAGCTATTTACAAGAACTAAATAGTCAGAAGCCAGTGGTTTATTGTGGTGATCTAAATGTTGCACACACGGAAATTGATTTAAAAAATGCAAAATCTAATATTGGAAATTCGGGCTTTACATATGAAGAGAGAGCAAAATTTTCAGCGTTATTGGAAAGCGGTTTTGTAGATTCTTTTAGATACAAGCATCCCGAGGAAACTGACCACTACACATGGTGGTCCTATATGAATAAAGTGCGTGAACGTAATATTGGTTGGCGTATCGATTATTTTGTTGTATCCAATCAATTGAAGGAACAAATTGAAAGCGCAACAATTCACCCACACATTATGGGCAGTGATCATTGTCCAATTGAATTGCAATTACAATGCTAGTACTTAAATCGTATTTTCTTAATGGAAATACGATTTTTTGTATTTTGTAACTGAATAAGATGACTTTTAAATGTGAGGTTTGGCAATGCTAGGGGGTTAGCTCTAAAGTGAGGAGTTATTCGCTCCAATCACATGGGAATCTGCTCTAAAGTGTGGAAGAGGCGCTCCGATCAAGTGGGTACCCGCTCTAAAGTAGTGAAGAACGCTCCAACCATACGGGAATCCGCTTCCATAACATGGACCGCTTCACGAGTGAAGATAAAAGAAAATATACTCTATAGAATTCTTATATCTCTATGAAAACGAATTTTTAACATTACTCAGTAGCCTTCATAATTCCTATTGTTTATACTATTCTAATAGCGAATAAATATAAATTTTTGTATTTAGAGACGATTTTATATACATAAAACAAGAAATTTCGCTAAAAAATTTGGGTTTCAAAGCGGGTTTGGGAAGGTAGTACGGGAATATAGTGCAAAAAGGGGGTTATTCAGTGGGAAAGAGAAAGCTTAATTGGAAAAAGTGGCTCATTGTCATAGCTGGGATAATAGCTGCTTTGGCTCTCGTGGCTTTTATTGGATTTACATGGTTTATGAATAAATCTAAGCCGGTGATTGATGGTGAGTTAGCTGTTACTATTCTGGATCAGGATGTGACAGTCACGAGAGATGAAAAAGGGGTTCCGCATATTTTTGCCAAAACAGATGCTGATTTGTATCGTGCGCAAGGTTATGTCCAAGCACAGGATAGACTATTTCAAATGGACTTAGCACGAAGGCAGGCAAGTGGTCGATTATCTGAAATTATTGGAGAAGCAACGATTAATACCGACAAACATTTCCGTACATTTAGCTTGCGAAATGCTGCAGAGAAATCATTAGCTGCCTATGATGACGAAAGCAAACAAGTACTTGAATGGTATGCTGAAGGAGTAAATGCTTTTATTGCACAGGCAAAGGAAAGCAATACACTAAGCTATGAATTTGCTTTGTTAGACTATGAACCAGAGGAGTGGACAGTTGTTGATTCCTTAACAATTGGTAAATACATGGCCTATGATCTGGGTGGAAATTGGAATACATTAGCTTTTCGTCATTGGGCATTACAGAATTTTGATGAAGATAAGGCAAAAGAATTATTTATTAAATATCCAGAAAATGCTTCGGCGATAATCGAGGCCAATATCCAAAATCCTGTAGCGGTAGCTGGGCAATTCAGCGCGGAAATGCTACCAAACGAATTTAATGGAAGTAATAACTGGGTAGTTTCAGGTGATAAAACGAAATCAGGAACGCCTATTTTAGCAGATGACCCACATTTAGGGTTAAGCACCCCTTCTATTTGGTATCAAATGCATCTGCAATCACCACAACAAAATGTTAGTGGCGTCATCTTTGCAGGGATTCCAGGTATTATATTAGGCCATAATGATGAAATTGCTTGGGGGGTAACCAATGTAGGTCCAGATGTACAGGATTTATATATTGAGATACCAAATCCAGATAATCCAACACAATTCAGATACGATGGAAAATGGGAACAAGCAGAGGTACGCGACGAATCAATTAAGGTAAAAGATGGAGATACGGTAGATTTTGAAGTCGTTGTTACACGTCACGGTCCTATAATGACAGATTTAGCTTTTAAAGATACAGAGCCAACAGCACAATTTTCGATGCAGTGGACAGCACTACAACCGACAGCTGAACTAAGAGCAGTGCTTGGTTTTAATAAGGCAAAAACTTGGGGTGATTTCGAAAAAGCTTTAGAAGACTTTAAAGCGCCAGCACAAAATTTTGTATTTGCATCAAAGGACGGTACGATTGCTTATAAAGCTAATGGTCAAATACCTATTCGTAAGCAAGGTGAAGGCCAATTACCAGTTCCAGGTGATTCGAGCGACTATGGCTGGGAGGGCTTTATCCCCTGGGATGAATTACCGACTCTAGTAAATCCAAAAGAAGGTTTTATTGCGACGGCAAATAACCAAGTAATAGGAGAGGACTACCCTTATCACATAACTGATTTCTGGGCGCAACCTTATCGTTTCGAAAGAATTAAAGAAGTGTTAGAGGAAAATGATGCTATTACAGTAGACGATATGATGGCTTTGCAAATGGATCAGCACAATCTCTATGCAAGAGAATTTCTGCCTGATTTATTAACATCGATAAAAGAAAAAGATCAGAATGGGAAGTATGCCGATATTATGGCCATGCTAGAGAAGTGGGATATGGTGGACGCAAAGGAATCAGGTGCACCACTTGTGTTCCATACATTAATGATTAAGCTACAGGAAGTTTTGTTTAAAGATCAAATGCCTGAAGATATGTATGGCATTATGTATGGGAAGTTTAATATTACAGACCAGCTCTTACGTACAGCTTATTCAGGAGAGAAAAGCATTTGGATTGAGGAGCAGGGTGGCATTGATGAAACCGTATACAAGGCATTTGAGCTAACAATAGCACAACTAGAAGATCAATTCGGAAAAAATTCCTCGAAATGGCAATGGGGTGATTACCATCAGCTTACTTTTGACCATACACTAGGAAGTGCATCGCCTATTCTTGCAGCCTATTTTAATGCTAAAAAGGTTCCTATTGGTGGATCAAAAGTTACCGTACAAGCAGCAGATAATGATTTAGCTGGTAATGTAGATCACGGTGCATCTTGGCGTTTTGTGGTTGATGTAGGTGATTTAAGCTCAGCCTATCATATTGTTGGTCCTGGTCAAAGTGGTCATGTAAAATCTGATTGGTATCAAGATCAGGTGCTGGATTGGGCAAATGGTGATTACCATCAAACATTTATTAAACAGGAAGAGATAAAAGGCAAAACATTACAATTAATAGCGAAATAATAAAAGGGTTAGCGTACAGAAAGTGCGCTAACTTTTTTATTTAAGGATATACATCCTAACATTCAAATATTCGTTTGAATAAGATGGAATAATATGTTACATTGAATACAATCAAACGAATATTTGAATGAGGTGAGGAAAATGCCGAAAGAAATATGTGAGGTGACGCATGTACATGAAGAAGCAGTCACAAAGGTGAAACAACAAATGCCTGATTTATCAGGTGTGGCCAAATTTTTAAAAGCGTTATCTGATGAAACTAGACTTAAAATTGCCTATGCTTTAACGGTGGAAGATGAACTATGTGTTTGTGATGTTGCAACTATTATTGGTTCTTCAGTTGCTACAGCATCCCATCATTTACGATATTTGAAAGATAATAATTTAGCGAGATCACACCGCAAAGGTAAGCAAATGTATTACTCTTTAGCGGATGAGCATGTATATCAAATTGTAACAATTGCCTACGAACATGCGAAAGAGGGGATTGCGAATGGCAGCCACGCCAATTAAACAAGAATACAGATTACAAAATTTATCCTGCGCTAGTTGTGCTGCAAAGTTTGAGAAAAACGTAAAGGCTATTCCAGAAGTACAGGATGCACAAGTAAATTTTGGTGCTTCTAAAATTACAGTAATCGGTGCTATTAGTGTAGACCAAATTGAAGAAGCAGGTGCCTTTGATGGTATTAAGGTTACACAATCGGCAGCAAAAGCACTTGAAAATACTACACCTTTTTATCGTAAAAAGGAAAATGTTTTAGCAGGAATTTCATTGCTTTTTGTCATTCTAGGTTATCTATTTGTAGGTATGAATGGGGAATCGAACCCTCTACCGATTGCCATGTTCATTATAGCCATCCTTGTGGGCGGAGTGGGTATTTTTAAAATAGGCTTCCGTAATTTAGTTCGCTTTGAATTTGATATGAAGACGCTTATGACAATCGCCATCATTGGAGCTGCTATTATCGGTGAATGGGAAGAAGCAGCAGTGGTCGTATTTTTATTTGCTGTGAGTGAGGCACTTGAAGCGTATTCAATGGATAAAGCACGTCAATCTATTCGTCAATTAATGGATATTGCTCCACCAACAGCGATTATCAAAAGAGCCCACGGTGAACACTACCATGAGGTTGAGTTACCTACTGAGGAAATAGAAATAGGAGATATTTTAATTGTAAAGCCTGGGCAAAAGATTGCGATGGATGGCATAGTCATTAGTGGGTTGTCTGCAGTCAATCAGGCAGCTATTACAGGTGAGTCGATTCCCGTAAATAAGACAGTAAATGATGAAGTATTTGCTGGGACTTTAAATGAAGAGGGTGCTCTTGAAGTACGTGTGACAAAGCGTGTAGAAGATACTACTATCGCTAAAATAATACATCTAGTGGAAGAAGCACAAGCAGAAAAGGCACCTTCTCAGCAATTTGTAGATCGCTTTGCAAAGTATTATACACCAGCAATTATGGTTATTGCTTTTTTAGTAGCTGTACTTCCACCTTTAATAGTAGGTGATTGGCAGCATTGGATTTACCAGGGGCTAGCTGTTTTAGTGGTAGGGTGTCCTTGTGCACTGGTCGTCTCTACGCCCGTCGCCATTGTTACAGCCATTGGTAATGCAGCAAGGCAAGGTGTACTGATCAAAGGTGGTGTTCATTTAGAGCAGCTAGGACATATTGAAGCAGTTGCCTTTGACAAAACAGGAACATTAACGAAAGGGCAGCCAGCAGTAACAGATATCGTAACGACTGAAAACTGGTCAGAGGACTATGTGTTACAACTAGTGGCAGCGGTAGAAAAACAGTCACAGCACCCTTTAGCTAAAGCAATTTTAAATAGATTACACGATAAAAAATTATCTGAGCTAATACCAACAAATTTCCAATCAGTAACTGGAAAAGGTGCCTATGCTACCGTGGATAATCAGATCATTTATGTAGGTAGCATGAAATGGGCTACTTCATTAACTTCTGTAGATCAAAATATAGAAAGTCAGGTTAAGAATCTGCAAGAACAGGGTAAAACAGTAGTAGCAGCTGTTTCGAATAATCAACTTATTGGACTGGTTGCAATTGCTGATCAATTACGTCATGAAAGCAAGGATGTATTGAACAAATTAAATGCCTTAAAAGTAAAGCATATGGTGATGTTAACAGGCGATGCAGAGCCTACTGCGAAAGCCATTGCTACGTCATTAAAGATGACAGATGTGCGCGCTGGCTTGTTACCAGAAGAAAAATTAAAGGCGATTAAGGATTTACGTAAACAATTTGGTGCTGTAGCAATGGTTGGAGATGGTGTAAACGATGCACCAGCATTGGCCACTGCAAACGTAGGAATTGCCATGGGTGGAGCAGGAACAGATGCAGCTCTTGAGACAGCAGATATTGCCTTAATGGGTGATGATTTAACAAAGCTTCCTTACACTATTGGCTTGAGCAGAAAAACATTACGTATCATTAAAGAGAATATTATATTTGCCCTAGTTTTAAAATTAATTGCATTGCTACTTGTCATACCAGGATGGTTAACATTATGGATAGCAATTTTTGCCGATATGGGTGCAACACTATTAGTTGTGTTTAATTCATTAAGACTAATTAGAGCAAAAAAGTAGTAAGTAAGGTGTAGAAATATATGAAAAAGTAGGAAATTAATCTTGCTTTGGCACGAGGGATTTTATGCGAATAGATGCTACTTGTGATTCTTGAAAAAGACTTTTTTTAAGGCTATTATAGTTTCAGGAGTAATGTAACAATTAAATATAAATGAGGCGAAAGTTTGAATATGTCAGATCCTATTTTAGTAAATGTTACAGAAGAAATTGTGCGTGGTTTAGTAAGCTTCTTACTACGAGGACCAGAATATCAAACATTTTGTAAATGCGAAATCTGTGAATTAGACACGGTGGCACTTACACTAAATGCATTGCCAAGTAAGTATGTTACATCTATGGAAGCTAGAGATGAGGCATTTAAAGAAATGAATACTCCTGGAAACATTGAGCGCATTAATAAAGAGATTATTCATTCGTTACATGTGGTAAATAAGTATCCTCGACACAAAGTAGAGCCTACTTCTTAATAGAAGAGGCTCTATTTAAGTTGTATAGGAAGTGTTTTTCTAGGCTATGTATTTTCAGTTAACTTTTAAGCCAAGCTTGTAGTAAACTAGAGAGTAAGAAAAGGAAAGAGAGGGAAAAGGATATGCCAACACCTAGTATGGAGGACCATATCGAACAAATATATTTATTAATTGCCAACAAGGGATATGCGCGAGTGTCTGACATTGCTGAAGCATTATCTGTTCTTCCTTCTTCTGTTACAAAAATGGTTCAAAAATTAGATAAAGATGGTTATTTAGTTTATGAAAAGTACCGTGGACTGACATTGACGCCTAAAGGGGATAAGCTCGGAAAGCGTCTTGTGCAGCGTCATGAATTGCTCGAGCAGTTTTTACGAATGATTGGTGTGGATGAAGAACGTATTTATGATGATGTGGAGGGAATTGAACATCATTTAAGTTGGAATTCAATCGATCGTATTGCAGATCTTGTGCAAGTAATGGAAGAAAATCCAGACATCGTGAAAAAATTAGAGGCATCTAAGACACAGCACAATCTTTAAAATGATGGTGTGAAGGAAAGGGAGACAATATGAACGCATTAAAATCAGGTGAAGTCGTTACATTAACGGTATTAGAGCAACAAGCATCGAAATGGATTTTAACAAATGGAGTTGAAGAACTACCTTTAAATGCTTCAGAGGTAACAGAGCCACTAACAGTAGGTGACCGCCTTGAAGTATTTTTATTTGCAGACCGTCGTGGAGATTTGGCTGCAACAACGGCTATTCCAGCTTTTATACAAGGTGAATACGGCTGGGCACGTGTCTTGAAAGTAGTGGAACGTGAAGGTGCTTTTGTGGATATTGGTACATCTCGTGAAGTATTAGTAAGAGCAGAGGATTTACCTGCATTAAAAGAGGTATGGCCAGAACCAGGCGATCATTTATTTATGACACTACGTACAGATCGTAACGGTGATTTATTTGGTCGTTTAGCCACAGAGGAAAAAATCTCGGAGCTATATGAAGGTGCATTTGAAGATATGCACAATAAGAATATCCAAGCACGCCCATACCGTTTGTTACCGATTGGGACATTTTTGCTAGGTGTAGAAGTTCCTTACCGTATTTTTGTGCATGAGTCTGAGCGAAATAATGAGCCTCGATTAGGACAAGATGTAGTTGTTCGTATTATCGATGTAAAAGACGATGGTTCCATGAATGGCTCTCTTTTACCAAGAAAACATGAGCGTCTTTCAAATGATGCGCAACAAATATTAAAGTATATACAGGATGTGGGCGGTAAAATGCCATTTGGTGATAAATCGTCTCCTGAAGAGATTCAAGAAATGTTTAATATGAGTAAAGGTGCATTTAAACGTGCCTTAGGAACATTAATGAAAGCTGGTAAAGTGAAACAACAGGACGGTTGGACTGAAGAAATTTAAAGGATGGTTAGTTTGACTAGCTAGCAAAACATTTTACAAAAGGAAAAGTGACGAGAGACATCCTTGAAACCTTCTCGTCTTTTTTTCGTACTAATTATTGTATAGTGGCATACATTATACTTGCTAATTATGAAGTTTTAGCGAAAGGGGTCACACGATTTGAAAAAAACATGGATTAAAATACTAACTGCTACAATGTTAGTATTTGGAGTGATGGCACCAGCAACAGGATTTGCATCTGACAATACGCCTCCAAAAGCAATTGATGAAAAACTAGGCGTACCGATTGTCGTGTATGGAGCAAATTTATCTGAGGCTGAAAAAGAGTCAGTTAAAAAATCATTAAAAGTAAGCGAAGAACCTGAAATTGAAGAAATTACTGTGTCTGGTGAGGATCTAGTAAAATACATTAAAGATAGTAATTCAAGCTCACGTATGTACTCTTCTGCAAAAATTACACGCAGAGATGCAGGCGAGGGTCTAGTAATACAAATTGTCACACCATCGAATATAACGCAGGTAACTTCAGAGATGTATGCAAATGCGATGTTAACAGCAGGAATTCAGGATGCATCCGTACAAGTAGCTGCGCCGAAAGCTGTTACAGGGCATTCAGCATTAGTAGGTATTTACAAGGCATATGAGGTCACTACAGGGGAAACACTGGATATTGATCGTACAGATGTAGCAAATGAAGAGTTATCAGTAGCAACATCCATTGCAGAATCTGCGGGGGTAGACGATGCAAAGGTTGCGGAATTACTGACAGAAATTAAAAAGCAAATTGCAGAGCTAAAGCCAGCAACACGTGAAGATGTGGAGAAAATTGTAGAAGAGCAATTAAGTAAGCTTGAAATTAATTTAAGTGAAAAGGACCGTCAACTGCTAGTGGATTTAATGGATAAAATAAGCAAGCTGGACATTGATTTTAGTAAATGGTCTGATCAATTAAATGATATCAGTAATACGATCCAAGAAAAATTTGGCTCACTTATGGAAGATAAAGGTTTCTGGGAAAGCGTAAAAAGCTTTTTTGCGAATTTAAAAGATACTATTTCTTCATGGTTTAACTAAATTTATAGTTGATAGAAAGGAATCTGTTATACCTTCTTTGCTAGAGAAGGTATACAGATTTTTTTTGATTCAACAAGTGACAGACTTTGAACTGTGATGTTTTCGACATAGGAAAGCTAACCGATTATTTGGACATACCTTCTCTGATTAGATAAAAGAAGCGTCGCAAATTTTGTGAAAATATAAAAAGCTATGGTACTATGAATAAAAGGAGTGGTGAGAAATGGAATTCCAATTACAACAATTAGCAGAAAATAAGTTTGCATTTTTGAATGAGCAAGCAGGAGAAAAACTAGCAGAAATTACTTGGCAGCAAAATGGCTCAGTAATGGTAATGGATCACACATATGTATCAGATAAGCTCCGTGGTCAAGGTGTGGCCAAACAATTACTCGATCAAGCAGCATCGTATGCACGCGAAAATGGTTATAAAATGAAGGCCGTTTGTTCCTATGTTGTGGCAGTATTTGAAAAATCAGATGCGTACAATGACGTGAAACAATAAAAAATAAGGCAATCTGCTTTTAATTAAGCGGATTGCCTTTTAATTGCTAGAGCAAATCATGTAAATAGCTCCTTATAATAGAATGACACTATAAATTAGTACTGTTAAGAAGCCAGCCCCGCCGATTAATGAAGCCATATCTATCCAATCATATGCTAAATCGAAATCTTTCATCCTAACCACTCTCCTATTTTATTATTAATTCATTAATTCCCTTTACTTACCCTTTATAATCATAAATAGTTACAAAATTTTGACGAATGCTAAAAATAAGGGTCCGATAACTGGACTTTAATAGGAGATCGAGTGAGATTGTCTGCATTAAAAACTAGACGAACTACAATGGATTGAGGAGTTATTACTAGATAAAAGGGCAAGTATTTATCCATACATTAATATATATGCTAGTGGGGATAAAAAAATAATGTTTATTCTTTTAAGAATAGGGAAAAACTATACTACAGAGCTAGTTTCTATATTTTTAGGAGGTTATAAACTATGGCAAAACGAAAAGGAACAGGTGTTGTCGTTGCAGGATTAGCAGGACTAGCAGCATCTTATTTCAGTAAAAAAGAGAATCGTGATAAAGCACTAACAATGTTTAATAGTATGAAAGCAAAATTAGAGTCGTATCTTACTACAGGTCCTGATATGCATGACAATATTGCAGAGCGTGTAGCAACAGAGGTAGCAACAGAGGCTGGTACGTCACCAACTAAAATTGCCTCGAATGAAATGGTAGCTGAAGGCGGAGGACATACTGGTGTCCATTTCTATAATGAAGAAATTCAAGAAAAGGAAAAGTAAACAAAAAACCTTCTCATCTAAGCATGAGAAGGTCTTTTGTGTGGGATAAGGATTGCGCCTGCAAAGAGCAATAATACGCAGCCAGTAAATGCAAAGCCACTGACAGTACCAAGTGATAGCCAACCTAATAAAGAAGAGCCTATAACTACACCTAGAGAGAAAAACGCGTAAAAATAGCCATATGCTTTTCCTCGTACATCAGCAGTTGTGGAGTCAATTAGCAGCGAATTTACTGAAGGGAATAGGAAACCGAATCCGATCCCATAGCAAGCCATTGCTATATAGAGTAAAGAACTAGAATTTGCTTGGCTAATTAATAGCTGGCTTATTCCCATTAAGCCTATACCAAAAGACAATGTTTTGAGTGGATTGACCTTATCAAAAATACGATTAGTAGGTAATAGGAAAACAAGAACTGCAATAATACCAAATGTACTCATTAAAGTGCCGCTTAAACGAGAGTCGAACCCTAATGAATGTACTTTAAGCGGGAGTAGATACGCAATAACCCCTTGAGAAAACATTAAGAAAAAGGCTCCTAAAAAGGCTTTTAATGTTCCTGTGTTATTAAAAAAGACACTGATCGGAATGTAATTACTTGGTTTAGTCTTCTCTTTTTTTACTTGATTTGCTTTCAATATAAAGCACGCAAGGATACCTAGCAGAAGCATAAAGCTTGCTGTGATATTGAAAACAAAGGGTACACTTGTCCGGCTAGCTAAAATGCCACTAAATGCAGGGCCTATAATGGCTGCAATACCAACAAAGGCGCCAGAAATAGCACTGCCCTTTCCTCTTTTTTCCTGCTCTGTAGCGTTCGCTAGAAATGTAAAGGCAGCAGGAACAATGAAGCCTGCAACAAGGCCATGGATAAAACGTACAATTAATAGAGCAATGGGCTCTTCTACTAAATTATAAAATGTTAATGATAGACCCGTTGTTAGAAGACCTATTATGAGTATAATGAAAGGTCCTTTGCGATCCGTTAAGAAGCCAGAAATGATATTACCGAATGTATTGGAAAGCGAATACATGCCCACTGCAAGACCAGTGAGAAATGCCGATGCACCTAAAGACTCAGCATAAGTACTCATAACAGGAAGCTGGGTAAAAAGGTCGAAAAACGAAAAGAAAATAATAGCATAGATAAATTTCTTCATGGTTCCTCCGATGAAATAGAACATTATAGTCAATAAGATTAGTATAGTCCTATTATAGCATTTTCCAATCGATAATACTTCTCACTTGTTTTTTGCTTTCACGTAAAAAAAACGTCTAATAAGTTAATACTTATTAGACGTACGAGAATTTAATAATTAAGCTTTTGCAACTTCTTTTTTCATTGTTTTGTTTTTAGCAAGATTTACATGCCAAGAAAGTGCTTCCTCTAACAGATGAGGAGTTTGGTGGTTGCCAGTTGCCTCAACTGCACGGTTATAGTAATCCCATAATTGTTCTTTGTAATCTGGGTGTGCACAGTTTTCAATAATTAAAGGTACACGTTCTTTTGGTGCAAGACCACGTAAGTCAGCAATACCTTGTTCCGTAACGATAACATCAACGTCATGCTCTGTATGGTCAACGTGAGATACCATTGGCACGATAGAAGAAATTGCTCCACCTTTTGCGTATGATTTTGTAACAAAAATACCAAGGCGTGCGTTACGTGCGAAGTCACCTGAACCACCGATACCATTCATCATACGAGTACCAGACACATGCGTCGAATTAACGTTACCATAGATATCTAACTCAAGAGCTGTGTTGATTGAGATTAGACCCAAACGACGGATAAGCTCAGGGTGGTTAGAAATTTCTTGTGGACGTAAGCAAATTTTATCAGCATACTTTTCTAAATTACCATAAACTTTTTGCTGTAATTCTTCAGTAAGTGTGATTGAAGTAGCAGCGGCGAATTTAACTTTACCAGCATCGATTAAGTTAAATACAGCATCTTGAAGTACTTCAGATGCAACAATTAAATCTTCAAATTCTGAATCTGCAAAGCCATCAAGTACTGCGTTTGCTACAGAACCTACACCAGATTGCAATGGCATTAATTGTTTTGTTAAACGGCCCGCTTTAATTTCGTCACGGAAGAAGTCTAATAAAATGTTTGCCATCCTTTGTGTTTCTTCATCTGGAGGTACAATTAATGAAGGAGCATCTGGCTCTTCAGAAATAACAATTGCTTTAATTTTAGCTGGATCTACTTTGATACCAATATCACCAAGGCGTTGCATAGCATCTGTCATTGGAATAGCTTCACGTTTACCTTGTTCTCCAGGTACATAAATATCATGGATACCGATTAAAGCTTCTGGATGAGAAATATTTAACTCGATAATAATATTTTCTGCATATTCGGCAAAGATAGGTGAGTTACCTACAGAGTTTGTTGGAATGATTAATCCATCTTCAGTAATAGCAACCGCTTCAAGAATTAAATACTTGATTGGTCCGATAATTCCTTGGCGCACTAGCTCAGCATTATGAGAAAGATGAGCATCTACATATAAGATATCTCCAGAATTGATTAAATTACGGATACCCGCATCACCCTGGAATGGTCCACGTTTACGAATTGCACCAGCTTCTGCTAAGTACTTATCTACTTCTGGTCCTAATGATGCACCTGTATATACATCAATTTTGAATTCTTCATTTTTTGCGCGCTCAACTAATGCCATTGGAACAACTTTTGCATCCCCAGCACGAGTAAAACCACTCATCCCAACTACATCACCATTAGAAATCAGTGCTGCTGCTTCTTCAGCAGTTACAATTTTACTCTCAAGTTCTTTTAAACCTAGGCGTTTTTGAACATTTGCATCCATAAAAAAATCCTCCCCTAAATAATTTTGATGGAAACCGATTACAAAACTAGAAAAAACATTTAAGAATTTTCTGTTTATTCAGTTGTAGTATGACTCCAACCATTTGAATAATACTATCACCAAATTGTCACAAAAACTTTAGAATTAGCATTAAATTGAGTAAAAAAAGGAAAATCGAGCATTAAGATGATTTTTCGACAGAGAAAACGTTTTATTGTAGAGCTGTATAAATTTAGTTGTTTTCTACATTAAAAATAGTGCAAAAATAGTTAAATAGGGAGGTAAATGAGTCTGATTTGTGGCAAAAAAACAGCGAGCAATTTTTATAATTGCTCGCTGTTCATACAAATTAGAAACCTAAAGAACGACGGAAATAGCTTGCATAGCGTTGGCTAACAGGAATACGTGTCCCATCTTTCATAATTAATAAAAACGTTGAGTGTGAATCTGGTTGAATTTCATCGATGTAGTCAATGTTAACGATATAAGAGCGGTGACAACGAATAAATGAGTCAGGTGCTAAAAATAGCTCTAGATCACTTAAGTTTAAACGGTGATAACCTTCACGAGTCATTGTTTTAACAAATGTTTTACGGAGTTGTGTTTCTAAATAAATAACTTGATCATGTTTGATTGGGTACCAGCAATCATCAATTTTGATGGTAATGTAGTTTGTTAAGAATGCTGATGGTTTTTGCGGGAAGATAGCAGTAATAGCTCCTTTTGTTTCGCCTTCCTCCATTAAAGGAATACTCATGCCATAATAGGCGACACCGAAAACATCAGGTTCGATATAAGAGCTGATTTTTTGACCATAGCTTAATGCTTTGTGTGCGGCTGAACCTTCTTTGATAGGGTCACCAGGTTTAATTTTTAAATCAACTTTCTTGCTTGGTTGGTAATACAAATATTCATTTGTATCAGAGATAGCGATGGACGTATTTTCAGGGAAGAACTCCTTAATAATCTCCATGATCTCTTCTATTTGTTTTGGATCCACTTTAAACACCTCGTCTAAACTTTTAAAAATAGTATTATCATCTATTTTACTACATATTCATATAAATTATATAGAGAAGATTTAGGAATAAAATAGAAAAATGTCGAATGATTCATTAGAATGATGTAAGTTGTTTTGTATAATTTGTAAATAAATTTATAAAATGACTAATTTATTTTGATATGTATATGGTAAAATTTAATTGTTAGGAATAAGTTTACGAGGTTTCTACTATGCGTATGTGATAAATTAGAACTAGAGTAGCAATTAAAATGTGGTTGAAAGGAAATCGCAGAATATGGTAAAATTCACTGTATAGTCTATTTTTTTTATATCTGGTGTTTTAGTAGGGTTATTTTTGATTTATTTGTTAATAAAATTTGTGAAATAGGACTCAGTTCTTATATTGAATAAGTAAATACTATTTTCTTATTTTTTAATTCGTCGGGATTGGTGTCAAATATTGTCATGCAATTCGTGCACTCTGAGGAAAGATGGGGAAGATTATGCAACTACATCAACATTCTATGTCAGAAACGATATCCAAAAGATACTTCCAAGAAATCGATAATATTAATCAATATATCGGTGTCGAAGAATTTTTTAATATTGAGTCGAAATTAATTTTTGAAATTTACCATTTAGAATCTGCAAAAGCGAAAAAATCTTTGCATGAGTTAATTGATATTCTCTCAATTCGTTTTGGCAAACAGGTCATTAAAATCGTTCGAAGTTATTTTTCTGTTTTGTCATCAATTGTTGCTCGTAAATTGCTGGACAATCAAGTACCTTCGAAAAAAGCATTTGCTTTCAATATTGCGTGTAACGATATGATTGAAAATCAGATGAAAGACGCAGAGTTTTTACAATTTGCCGATGATTTAATTGATTTCTTTGTTTACTTTATTGCAGATCGCAAACAACCGACTTTCCGACATCAAACTGTTAACAAAGTGATAATGTATATAAATGACGAGCTTGAAAATGATTTAACTGTTGAAAGTATAGCGAATAACTTTCATATAAGTACTAGTCACTTATCACGTATTTTTAGAGAACATGTGGGCATTACATTGGTTGAGTATTTAAATGTAAGACGTGTAGAAGAATCACAATACTACTTACGACATACAAACAAAAGTATTACTTCTATCTCAGATCAATTCCATTTTTGTAATCAAAGTTATTTTACACGTATTTTCAAAAAATATACTGGAGTTACGCCAAAACATTTTAGAGACGAGCTTCATCATGAATTTTATCGTTTTGAAATGGCAGAAGCTGAATTACAAAATGTTTAGATTTTGTGCATAGAGAATGAGAAGATGCGAAGATATTAGCGTTGCTAAAGCTCGCATCTTTTTTGATGAATCATCTGAGGAAACAGCTTAAGGAATAAGTAGCACTTGCTATTTGATAAAGAGAGACCCTATAAGGTATACTTCACAGTAGTTGATAAATAATAGTAGGTGGAAAAATGAAAAATTTGAAGCTATTTTCAATGCTTGGTATTGCCGTTTTTGTTCTTAGTGGCTGTCAAGCTGTGCAAAACAAAGAAGGTTTTTTCTATAGTATCTTTGTAAAACCTATGGAATTTTTATTGGAGTTTTTTGGGAATGATATCTTTTCAGGGAGCTATGGTTTAGCAATCATTGCGATTACTGTTCTAATTCGTTTAGTCTTAATGCCGATTATGTTAAAAAACTATCGTCAACAACAATTAATGAAAACGAAGATGGATGCTTTTAAACCTGAAATGGAAGCCGTTCAGAAAAAAATGAAGGAAGCTAAGACAAAAGAAGAGCAAACGCAATATCAACAAGAAATGATGGCTCTATATCAAAAGCATGGCATTAATCCACTTAATATGGGTTGTTTACCGATGTTAATTCAAATGCCAATTATTATGGGGCTGTATTTCTCGATCTTGTATTCTGCCGATGTTAAATCCCATGAGTTTTTATGGTTTAGCTTAGGTTCACCTGATATCGTGATGACTATTGTTGCAGGGATTGTTTACCTGATCCAGGCTCGTGTATCTTTATGGACGGTACCTGAACAACAAAAAGCGCAGATGAAAATGTTTATTTATATTTCACCAATTATGATTGTCTTTATCTCTATGTCTTCTATGGCAGCACTGCCTTTGTATTGGTCTGTCAGTGGTGCATTGTTGATTATTCAAACATATATTGGGCGTAAATATTATTCGGAACATCCTGAGAAAGCAAAAAAATAAATTGATTGATGTCGAGGCGCCTTTGTTGCCTCGATTTTTTTAGGAGGACAGCAAGATGAACAAAAAATGGCTATCATCTATTCTTGTTGCAATTTTTAGTATTGCAGCACTAGTATTTATTATTATGGGGAAATTTAATTTTGCCGTACTTGCAATGACGATCATGTTTGCCTTATCAAATGGGTTTAGAGCAAAAAGCTTTAAAGAGCAAGGTTATGTAAAAGAAGCAAAATGGATGCAGTATATGGCAATTTTTTTCGCAATTGCATCTATAGTAGTATTTGTCATCGTTCTAACAGATTAATTGAATATTTACGTAGGAAATTTACACCTGAAAATGTGAACAGTGCTAAAATAAGATTATAACTAGTAATACAATAAAATAGGTATTTTCAAGGTGAAATGCTTTAAAACATCCTTTTAGATACCTGATATTTTAAAAGGGGTATAAAGAGTGAAAAACAATCGTCTTCCGCTTATCGTTGGTGCTTTCATATCTATTGCGTTAATCGTAGCAATTTTTGTAGTCTATAACTATAAAAATAATCAAGTAAATAGTGCATCTGATGAGCAGCCAAAAACAACAGAAACAAACAAACCAGCTGAACAAGATTCTACTGCAACAGAGAAACCAGACAATACTGAAACTCCTGCAAAGCCAGAGCAACAACCTGACGAAAATGGGTATCTTCCAAATCAAACATTACCTACGGAACCGACTTATATTAATGGTATTCTGTTAGCTAATAAAATTTATCCGCTTCCATCTACCTTTGCACCTGAAGAAAATCCAGAAGCACGAGAAGCGTTAAATCAAATGCTAGCCGCTGCCAAGCAGCAAGGATTTGATTTAGTTGCATTTAGTGGCTACCGATCTTTTGAATATCAAACAACACTTTATAATAACTATGTTAAACGTGATGGACAGGCAGCAGCAGATCGATATAGTGCTCGACCTGGCTACTCAGAACATCAAACAGGCTTAGCATTTGATATAGGAGAGCGTGGAAAAGAAGATGTGTGGCTGACAGAAGAATTTGGGGAAACTCCAGCAGGGCAATGGCTATTTGCACACGCACAGGAGTATGGCTTTATTTTGCGTTTCCCTCAAAACAAAGAAGAGATAACAGGTTATATGTATGAGTCATGGCACTATCGTTATGTGGGCAAAGAGATTGCAAAAGAGATAACAAAGAAAAACATTACATTGGAAGAATATTTAGGTGTTAAATAATAAAAGGAAGAGAAGCCATGCGGTGAATAGGCTCTCTTCCTTTTTATTTTTATAAAATGGGTGTTAATAGACGGGAAATAGATTCTTTAAATTTAATCAGTGTTGAACGGTTTTTATACATTTCCCATGTTAATTCCGTACAATCAAAAATATCCTTCTCAAACAGTTCTGCCAATTGGTGCGATATATTTGCATCATATATGAAGGCATTGACTTCAAAATTCAGACTAAAACTTCGTACATCAATATTCGCTGTTCCGACAGAGGAAGCCTCGTCATCAATAATAATAGCTTTAGCATGGATAAAGCCCTTTTCATAGATGTAGACTTTGGCTCCAGCACGTAATAATTGACCAACATAAGAATAAGTAGCCCAATATACAAACATGTGATCAGGCTTATTAGGAATCATTATGCGTACATCAATGCCTGACAAGGTGGCAATTTTAATGGCGTCTAAAAAACTAACATCTGGGATGAAATATGGTGTTTGAATATAAATATATTTTTGAGCCATATTAATAAGCTTTAAGTAACCGATCTTTATTTGCTCCCAGTCCGAGTCTGGTCCACTTGAAACAATCTGTAAACCCACATCACCTTTTTTCGGGATGGCAGGGAAGTAACGATCAGAGTACCCCATTTTTTGTTGAGCACTAGCTTGGTTCCAGTCAAGTAAAAAGCGGGTTTGCAAAGGATGTACGGCACTACCCTCAATACGTAAGTGTGTATCACGCCAATAACCAAACTTTTTTTGTAAACCTAAATACTCGTCACCGACGTTAAAACCACCAATATAGCCAATTCGACCATCAATGACAACGATTTTTCGGTGATTTCTAAAATTTAAACGAGGGTTAAGAAGTGGCAAAATGGATGGGAAGAAAACTTCTACTTCACCACCAGCATGCAGCAACTCTTTAAAATGACGTCTTTTTACATTACGTGATCCCATTTCATCGTAGAGAAGCCTTACCTTAACACCTTGCTTTGCTTTTTTTATCAATGCATTGACGATGCGTGTACCTAAGTCATCAAGTCTGAAAATATAATACTGGATGTGGATGTGATCTTTAGCTGCTTCAATGTCTTTAAGGAGCTGCTCAAATTTATCGGCACCATCATCAAAAATATCCAGATGGTTGTCCTGTGTTAATACCGCATTGTTTGTTCTGAGGTGCATATAAATCATCTCTTGATAATTTTCTGCATTAGCAATACGAAACTCAAACGTTTCATCACGAATCGCTTCCATCTGGTAGGTAATTAGATTATCAATCCCGATATCCTTGCGTCCTTCCCAACGGAATAGATGCTTTCTTCGTAATTGTCTTCCAAGTAATAAGTACAAAATAAATCCAGCTAATGGCAGGAAAAATAACACGAGAATCCATGCCCATGTAGAGGTAGCATCTTTACGTTCTAAGAAAATGATGGTCATGGCTAATAAAATATTAAAAAACAAAGTTAAAGGAACTAAATATTCTATATCTGTAAAAATGCTCATTCCTACACCTGCCTTTGTATTGTTAATAACATACTTAGTATAGCCTACTTCAAATGCGGAAAGAAGATATGAAATGGCTAGTTAGCATGGAAAAGGATTATCCCTTTGATATATAGGGATAATCCGCATGATTTAATTAGTAATTCTCTAATAGATAGGATGTTTCTATGATTACTGACTCAACGATTGGTATCCATAAATTGCAACCTACTATATTTTATGGATGACGCAATGATTTACGGGATGCCTTATATATATAAATTAGGCTTATAGAGAGAATGGCTATTGCAGCCGAAATATAATAACCAAGACTTGATTGGACAGTAAATAACCATGTGAAAAATAGTGGACCAAGAATACGTCCTAAGTTATCCATCGAATAGGACAGACCAGCGGCAGTTCCATATTGTCCTCCAGATTCTTTAGAGGAGAGTGATACAACACATGTTCTTGCAAGTGCATTACCTGCTGTAAAAACACAAAGGGCAAGCCCAGCGATAAAAAGATTAGCTGTTAATGTAAATAAAAGCATGCCAACAGCAGTTACAATTTGTGCGCCGATTAACCATGTCGTTTCACTGCCATTTTTTATGCGTCGAACGACCCCTCCTTGAATAGCTGCATCGACAAAGCCACTAAACATGAACAAGTAACCAATTTGTAATGGTGTAATATGAATTTTTTCAATTTGAAATAGCTGAAATGTAGCCTCCACGCCCGCTAGCATAAAAGTTACTAAAAAAGAAAACATAAATAAATAGCGCACACGAAATTGTAGCATTGTTGCAGCACCTTTTGGCACTATAGCACGTTTATTTGAATCTTTTCGTTTTTTAGGTTCTTTTAGGACGAAACTTGCATAAATAAATAATAGTGCAATTAATAAAGCTGATGCAGTAAACGGTAACTGCAAGCTATAATGGCCTAGCATTCCTCCGATTGCTGGACCAAAAATAAACCCAAGACCGATGGACATGCCCATAAAGCCCATATACTTATTGCGATCCTCTTCACTAGACATATCGGCGATAAATCCTGTTACTGCTGTATATAATGCACCAGAAAATAAACCACCAATAATACGTGAAACATACAATATAGCTAGGTTATCAATAAATAGTGAAAAAATAACAAAACTAAGGCTAAAGCCAATTAGACCAGTAAGGATTAGTTGTTTTCGCCCTACCTTATCTGATAGCATCCCCCAAAACGGTGCTGTGAAAAAACTTGCAAGTGAATAGACGGTCAATAAACCACCTACGTGGAGATCATGCCAATTTTGCTGCACAATTACCTCTGGTAAGACGGGAATAATAATGCCGAACCCTAGATAAACGAGGAATTGAACAGACATCAATAATAAAATAGCCTTTTTCATACAGTTCCCTGCTTTCATACGATATTTCAATATGTATATTCTACCCCTCTTGTTCTTGCGATTACAACAATAGGGGAGGGGAAGCTTGAATAAAGTGGAACAATTTAGTAAAGAAAGAAATGAAGCAATTTAAAATTTTTTAAATCTATGTTCTGATTTTTGAATAAAATGTAGCCATTTTGGGTAATTTAAAGATGTTTGATGGAAAAGTTTGATGATGTGAAAAATTTACAATGTAACAAAATTGAAAAATTTTAAAGGTAAGTTAAATGGTATGATAAATTTGTCAGACATCATACTCGTAGAAAAATGAAACTTTTTCGTAAATAAAACGTTATATAAAATCGAGGAAAGATTGAGGTGGAATGTATGACAAAAGAAGTAGATTTGAAAAAGATTGTTTCGAATTTATCTAAGTTGGGTGTAACAGCCACAGTAACAAAGTCTCGACTAGAACTTTTAAAAGTGCTAACACCACCAACGCAAACTCCGCAAGTTCAAGCTTAACTCGTTTCCAATAGAAAAAGGGAGGTCTCAATACGCGAGACTTCCCTTTTTCTATAGTTATTCATCTTCATCATGTGTGGTAAACATGTAAGTTCGATAATGGAATCGCATACTAAAGACTAGCCCAATTGCTAAAGCATTCCCCATAAGTGAACTTCCTCCGTAGCTAATGAACGGAAGTGGAATACCTGTGATAGGTAATAATTGAATAGTCATACCAATATTTTCGAAAACGTGGAAGGTAATCATTGCAATAATCCCAGCACATACATAGGTCGAGAAGGGGTCTTTCAATAAAAGGGTTGTCTTTGTTAAATGATAAATTAATAAGAAGAAAATACAAATAACAATACTAGCGCCAATAAAGCCCCATTCCTCACCGATAACTGTAAAAATGAAATCGGTATGGTTTTCAGCTACATATACTTCACGATTTCTAAATCCCTTACCAAAAATTTCACCTGATCCAATGGCGTTTAAAGAGGTAATTAAATGATAGCCATCACTGGATGAATAGGAATAGGGGTCTAGCCAAGAATAAATACGAGCAAATTGATAAGCCTTAAAACCAAATGTTTTTTCTAGAAAGTCCTGCATATAAAGTGCCATCCACAGTAGTGTACCGCCTGCTACCATGCCACCTAAAAAAGTTGGTAGAATGATTTTCCAAGAAATACCCGCTACAATGATAAGGGCTGCAGTAATGGCAAAGAATACGAGTGCTGAGCCTAGGTCAGGCTGCTTTAAAATAATAGCTAATGGTACGATTAAGGTGATTGCAATTTTACCGAGTAGCAAAAAGTCTGTTTTAATTGATCGTAATGAATAAATTTCATGGTGCTTACTAATTAATCGAGCTAGTGCTAAAATGTAAAAAGTTTTCATAAACTCAGAAGGCTGTATATTTCCAATCGGCGTATGATACCAGCTTTTAGCACCATTAACGGGTGCACCGATTTGACCTTCTCCTTCTGGCATAAAAATAAGCAGTACCAGTAAGGCAATCCCTGCTCCATACATATACCATGACATTTTTTTATATTGATCTGGCTCAAAAAACATGACTATACCAATAATAACTGCACCAATCACATACCATTGCATTTGTTTTGGTACGTAGTTAATACCATATTGTCCTGAAGTTTGGGCAGATGCAATAGCTAACAAACTAATGACTAGAAAAGTGAAGAGTATAAATGCAAGTGTCCAGTCAAAACGATTTGCGAAATTTCGTTTATTTTCCATAAAAGCCACCTAAAATTAAAATAGTATCTCAATATGAGTAAATGTGATGCGATTCTCCCTATTTCGTTTATAATTGGTCAAAGAAGAAAGCAAATTAATAACCAGTAGTGGTGTAAGAATAGCTCATATCTATTGATAAGCTTGCAATTTGCTTTGAATATTGTCAATGGAATTTTAAGCAAATACTTGAACTCATTGAGTAATCTAAACTTTATATGCAAATGCATGTTTAACATTCCTAATTATAACGCAAAAATTACTTTTATGCCTGCGTATATAGTAGTAACGACAATTAACATAAAATGTTTCAAAAAAATCATGTTTAGTCTTATAATGTAGTGAAGAATGGGGTGATGGTTGTGGCTAAAAAATTAAAGTCAGCTGATGATTTTATGTATCATATTTATGTTCATATGAATGATGTCGATAAATTTGTTATATTTAGCGGGTTAAAATTCTCGCAATTTGTGGCTGCACTTGAACCACTACATCACTTACTGTTATTAAAACATTCCTATGAAGACGGTTCTTTTAATATGCATACACAATTTGAATATGTATTAGAAGAAGATGTTCCTCGTTTTGTGAAAAAATCTGCTGAATCTAAAGAATTATGCTGGGTAGATTTTATGGACGAGAAGAGGCTAGATCATTTAACACCGATGGAACAAGGAGAATTGCTTTACATAAGTCACAAGAAAGAACCGATTACGTCAGCATTTTTTAATAAATTACAAAATAGATTTGTCTATTATTCTTCAGACTTAGAGAAAATGACAAAAATTTATTTTCGTCATTTAAGTGATTCGGATTTATTGGTTGCCAATGTTTTTAATAGTTTAATTCGTGAAAAGGAACGCAGCACTGGATTTTGGCGTCGAAAAGTAAAAGCGAGTATTCCCGCTATATCACCAGATTTTTTACGTTCTTACCGATCCTTTGCGAAAGATGGAGCATTACTATCGCTGTATCGGATTGAGAAACCAAAAGTAGCGTATGGAATAGAAGTTCGCAATCTGTCTGAATATTCTTTTCCTGACGAAGTTTGGGATGACTTAAATACGATTTTAAAAACAGAGCACGATGAATTAATCTATATTATTTAAACTTCATGGTGACGCAATCAAAGAACTAAGATGTTGGTAGACAATATTTATGTTGCATTATTCCTGTACAATTCAATAGCAGGAAGTAATGATGCTAGGGCATAATTGATGAAATATACACGCAAAATCTCACCGTTAAAAATACGGTGAGATTTTTATGTCATTTGTCAAGACGTTTCATGATAAACTAATAGTACTCAAGAAGTATGTGGAGGGCACAAAAATGAAAAAAAGAATCGGTTTATTATACGGCGGAAAGTCAGCGGAGCACGAAGTGTCGTTATCGACAGCACGTGCAGTCACTGGAGCTTTGAATTTCGAGGAGTATGAAGTATATCCGATTTTCATTACATCTGACGGGGAATGGCGTCGTGGAGATCGTTTAGAAAAACCCGTAAGTGCAATAGAAGAACTACAATTTGGTGATAATACAACAATTTTGGAAAATAATATCACTGATTTTTTGATTGATAAAAATGGCAATGAGGTAAAGTTTGATGTCATTTTCCCATTGTTACATGGTACGAATGGTGAGGATGGAACAGTGCAAGGTTTACTTGAGGTTCTAAATTTACCGTATGTAGGAAATGGTGTATTAGCATCCTCTGCTGGAATGGATAAAGTGGTAATGAAGCAATTATTTGAAATTGCTGGATTACCTCAAGTGCCCTATACGTATTTTATTCGTAGTGAGTGGAAGAGTGAGCAACAGGCAATCATTGAACACTGTGAAAATACCTTGAATTGGCCAATGTTTGTGAAGCCCGCAAACTTAGGATCAAGTGTTGGGATTAGCAAGGCAGCAAATCGCGAGCAATTGGTGAAAGCAATTGAGGTTGCTTTGCAATATGATCGTAAAATCGTTGTTGAACAGGGAATTGTCGCTCGTGAAGTTGAACTGGCAGTGTTAGGAAATGACGATCCTGAAGTATCAGTGCCAGGAGAAATTAAACCTGTTACTGATTTTTATGATTATGATTCTAAATATAAGGACGGTTCTACAGCACTTATTATTCCAGCTGAGCTTCCAGTAGAAACTGTGGCAAGCTTAAAAGAACTGGCAAAGCGTGCATTTAAGGCTATAGATGGTAGCGGCTTAGTTCGTGCAGACTTTTTTGTAACAGCTGAAAATAACGTTTACATTAATGAAGTAAACACAATGCCAGGTTTCACGCCTGTAAGTATGTATCCATTATTATGGCAGCATACAGATGTGAGTTATCCGGAGCTGATCGACCGTTTAATTACCCTAGCAATTGAACGCTATGAAGAAAAACAACAGCTTCACTATAAAAAAGACTGAGTGGGATTATCGTGAAAAAAACTTTAAAACAATTAGCTGCATGGTTAAATGAGGAAATGGGTTCTTTTGGTGACACTATTGTGTCAGGAATTTCTATTGATACAAGAACAATTCAACAAGGAGACCTATTTGTTCCATTTCGTGGTGAGCATACAAATGGGCACAAGTTTGTAATGCAGGCATTTGAGAAAGGTGCTGGAGCTTCTCTTTGGCAAAAGGATGAACCGAATCCACCAGAAGATTACCCCTTGCTGTTTGTGGATGATCCAGAATTAGCCTTGCAAGAAATGGCTAGAGCATATCGTAATGAACATAAAGCAAAATTTATAGGCATTACAGGTTCAAATGGTAAGACATCAACAAAGGATATTTTAGCCGGAACACTAGGTCCATTCTTTAAAGTACAAAAAACGATTGGGAACTTTAATAATCAATTGGGCTTGCCTATTACTATCTTACAGCTTGATGAAGATACAGATGTGGCTGTCCTTGAGATGGGTATGAGTGGATTTGGTGAAATTGAGTTTTTAACGAAGCTTGCTCGTCCACATATGACGGTTATTACCAACATTGGTGAGGCCCATATGCAGGATTTGGGGTCACGTGCAGGTATTGCAAAAGCAAAGTTTGAAATAATTCAAGGAATGCAAGAAGATGGTCTATTATTCTATGATGGTGATGAACCTTTGCTTCAGGAATTAGTGGCAAAGGAACAACACTTACAATCAGTACCGTTCGGGTTAGAATCCAATAATCTTTTATACGCTGACAATATTCACGCTAACGCTGATGGCAGCCACTTCACTACACACGGTATGATCGAGGGTGATTTCTTTATTTCAGTGCTTGGCAAGCATCAAGTAAAAAATACACTTGTGGCCATGTTAATTTCTCATAAGCTAGGTTTAAGCAATGAACAAATACGTACATCCTTAGAGCATGTCGTATTAACTGATATGAGGATGCAACAGGTACTAGGAACGAATGGCGCTCTATTTATCAATGACGCCTATAATGCAGCTCCAACCTCTGTAAAAGCTGCCATTCAATTTATGGCTACATCAACTATTCGACCTGAAAAATGGCTTGTGTTAGGAGATATGCTAGAGCTTGGACCAAATGAGCAACGTTTCCATGAGGGTCTGGCTGAGCATATTAATGAGGATGAAATTGATAATGTCTGTTTGTTTGGCCCTCGTATGCTATATCTTTACAAAATATTAAAAGAGCGCTTTGAGGCTGAACGTTTATTGTATACAGAAGATGATTATACGGCTATTATCGAAAAGCTAAAACAAGCGAATGAATCATCTATTGTTTTACTTAAAGGTTCACGTGGTATGAAATTAGAGACAATCTTAAAGGCATTTACATCATAGTAGCAATGAATCGGTGAGATAAACGCTCACCGATTTATTTGTGTAAGTGATTAATTGTTAAATGAGGTGAGAACGTTGTCAGTAGGTGTACTATGTATTCATGGATTTTCAGGTGGACCATATGAGGTGAAGCCATTCACAAGTTATTTACGTTCACATACAGATTGGATAATTGAAGAGCCAACATTGTCTGGGCATGGTGAAGAATTACATATGAGTGGTTTTAAGGCGAAACACTGGTTGATGGATGCAGAATTAGCTTTCCGATCGTTGGCAAAAAAAGTAGACGAGGTAATCGTTGTGGGCTTTTCAATGGGAGGAATTATAGCGCTATATTTAGCTAAACGCTATAAAGTGAAAAAGCTTGTATTACTAAGTGCTGCTGCAAAGTATGTGAGCCCTAAGCAGCTAGTCAAAGATTTTAAAATGTTAGCTACTGAAGCCTATCACCATAATTTGACTAATAACGAACTCTATCTACGATACCATCAGAAGTTTAGCAATGTGCCACTTGCCTCAACAGTAGAATTTATGAAGTTGGTAAGAATGGTGGAACCGTATTATCAGCATATACAAATTCCGGTATACATTGTGCAGGGAAAGTTGGATGGGATAGTGCCTTATCATACGGCTCAATTTCTTTTTGATGAATTAGCCTCTGTAGACAAGGTTTTGTATTTTTCTGATAATGGCAAGCACCATATATGTTTTGAGGAAGATTGCTCTGAATGGTTTCCACAGGTTTTAATGTTTTTGAAAGACAAATAAAGTAGTCAGATTATTACGACTCATGCGTTATCGTTGCATAGGAATTAAAGCCATGTTAGACTAGTGTAAGCAATGGATACATTTTGTGCGAAGACTCTTCATATTTGGTTGAAGAGTACTTTTTTTTGAACACAACGGTTTTATTCTAAAGTGAAAAATTACGACAGAATTGAACCGCTCGGTAAAGACCGGGCTTTCCTTTTCATATAAGAGAGCTCTATATGGACTATCATGTAGAGAAAATTTTTAAGTAACGGAAACGTTCCACTACACAGGCTCGAATTTGCCGACAACTTCATCTGAAAATGTAACCATTTGTCAACTTAAAAGGAAAAAAAGGAGATTGAGAAGTTTGACAAATTTTTCAGAATTAAATATTAGCGAATCTACATTACGCTCAGTAAAGCGTATGGGATTTGAAGAAGCAACACCAATCCAAGAAGGTACTATTCGTTTTGCGATTGAAGGCCGTGATGTATTAGGTCAAGCACAAACAGGTACTGGTAAAACTGCCGCTTTCGGGATTCCACTAATTGAAAAAATCGATCCAAAAAACCCTAATATTCAAGCATTAGTCATTGCTCCAACTCGTGAGTTAGCGATTCAAGTTTCAGAAGAGCTTTATAAAATTGGCTATGACAAACGCGTAAAATTATTATCAGTATACGGTGGTCAAGAAATAGGCCGTCAAATTCGTGCACTGAAAAATAGACCTCAAATCATTGTTGGTACGCCAGGCCGTATTATTGATCATATTAATCGTCGTACGTTAAAATTAGAAGATGTTCAAACATTAGTATTGGATGAAGCAGATGAAATGTTAAACATGGGCTTTATCGATGATATTAATTCAATCTTAGAAAACGTACCTTCTGAGCGCCAAACATTACTGTTCTCAGCAACAATGCCACCAGCAATCCGTAAAATTGCAGAAACATTTATGCGTGATCCAGAGATTGTAAAAATTAAAGCTAAAGAACTAACTGTTGATAACATTGATCAATATTTTGTTAAGTCTGCTGAACGTGAAAAATTCGATATTTTATCTCGTTTATTAAATGTACACCAACCAGAGCTTGCCATTATTTTTGGTCGTACAAAACGTCGTGTAGATGAGCTTGCACAGGCACTATCTATACGTGGTTATTTAGCTGAAGGTATTCATGGTGATTTAAGCCAAGCGAAGCGTATCTCCGTATTACGTCAGTTTAAAGAAAATAAAATCGATATCCTTGTTGCGACTGATGTAGCCGCTCGTGGACTTGATATTTCTGGTGTAACACATGTTTATAACTTTGATATTCCTCAAGATCCTGAATCATATGTTCACCGTATTGGACGTACAGGTCGTGCAGGTAAATCAGGTCTTGCCGTAACATTTGTAACACCTCGTGAAATGGGTTACTTACGTATTGTAGAAGAAACTACGAAAAAACGTATGACACCTCTTCGCCCACCAACAACAGATGAAGCATTAGAAGGACAACAACGCTTAGCTGTTGAAACACTGGAAGGTCTTATTGCTAATAACAATTTAGGTGATTACCGTACACTTGCAGCAGAATTATTAGACAATCATGATGCTGTTGATGTTGTTGCAGCTGCTCTACGTTCATTAACAAGAGAGCCAGACGATACACCAGTAACAATTACAGAAGAACGTCCATTACCAATGCGTCGTGAACGTTCTAGCAATAATCGTGGTGGCGGTGATCGTGGCCGCGGAAACCGTAGCTTTGGCGGAGGACGTCGTGACAATGCTCGCAGTGGAGAACGTCGCAGTAGCAGTAGCCGTCGAGAGGGTGGACGCCGTGAAGGTGGACGTCGTGAAGGTGGACAAGGTCGTTCTCGTTCTCCAAGACGTCACGAAGGATAATTTTAGACGAAATACACTTAACTTTTATAGTAAACCTTACAGTCATGATGGCTGTAAGGTTTTTTTTCGGCTATAGTTGAAACAAAAAGGTGATTAAATTCGTATACACCTAATGAAGAAAGAGGGGGAACGACAATGAGAGCACAACCAATTCATCAAATTTCTCGTAAAGGGCTAACCGTGTGGCGTTTGTATGGAGTCATACAAACATTGGTACTGTTAGTCGTAGCAGGACTTGTAAGCTATGGTACTTATTATTTTGAATGGCCTTCATTTATTTACTTCATAGCGTGTGCAATTGTATTACTAAGTACGATATTATCTATTTTTATTTTCCCGAAAATAAGATGGGAGAGATGGCGCTATGAAGTTCGAGAGCATGAAATCGAAGTACAACATGGTTTATTTGTTGTGAAACGCACATTAATTCCAATGGTACGTGTGCAACATGTTGATACAACACAAGGGCCAATATTAAAAAAATACGACTTAGGTAATATCTCTATTTCTACAGCTGCAACTGTACATACGATTCCTGCACTTGTTATGGATGAAGCAGACGTACTGCGTGCGCGTATTTCTGATTTAGCAAGGGTGGCTGAAGATGATGTCTAAGGAAATTAATCGTTTACACCCAGTGTCTGCAATTATAACAAGTGTAAAAGCATTGAAAAGTATGATATTACCAATTGCAATTATTATCATAAGTAACGGCTTTAATTTTTCTTTGAATTTTCGTAGTGATCATTTTTTTGAAACCATTTTACTTTTCGGTGTATGGGGAGTTGCAGCACTTCTTGCGCTCGTGGGAGGAATTATAAAATGGCGGACATTTGTTTACTGGTTTGAAGATGGGGAGTTACGTGTGACATATGGATTATTTGTTAAAAAGAAACGTTATATCCCTTTTGAACGTATACAAAGTTTAAATTACAATGAAGGCGTTTTTCATCGCATTTTTGGTTTAGTGAAAGTTCAGGTGGAGACTGCTGGTAGTAAAGGAGGAAAACCTGAGGTTGAGCTGACAGCCATTCGCAAAGCGGCAGCAGATGTTATTGAATTAGAAATGCGTCATGCTAAAAACGAAGCGGTTCAACAACAGGATCAAGTGCAGGTAGTAGAGGAAGCGACACCAACTCCGATGATTTACCATATGTCCATGCGAGATTTACTGGTATTAGCAACAACATCTGGTGGAATTGGTGTTGTATTATCAGGTCTTGCAGCCGTTGCTTCACAATTTTCCGATATTATTCCTTATGAAACTGTATTTCATGAGTTAGCTGATTTTGTGAAAATTGGCGCATTTTTAGTGGCTTTGACGGTGATGGTTGTTTTAATTGTCGCTTGGATTGTATCGGTGGTCATCACACTGATAAATTATTATGATTATACGGTCCGCATTGAGGAAGAAAAGTTGATTATTACAAAAGGACTGTTAGAAAAAAAGCGTATTACTTTGCCGTTGAATCGAATTCAGGCAATTCGTATTGTGGAAAATCCATTACGTCAGTTAACAGGCTTTGCTACAGTGGTTGTTGAAAGTGCTGGTGGTAATGGTGAAAATGGAAATGATAAAAAAATTACACTATTTCCACTTATTAAGAAGCTGGATTGTATGCAAACATTAGAACAGCTTTTCCCAGATATGAATTGGCAGCCTACATTTACTCGCTCACCGAAAAGGGCAAGACCATTTTTTTATCGCATTGATTTTTTCTGGTTAGTTCCGATTATCGGTGCATCTATCTATTTCTTTTATCCATACGGGTTATTGTCGTTGCTGTTAATTCCATTAACAATTTTACTTGGTATTTGGCAGCATAAAACAGCAGGCTATCAAATAGATGGCAAGCAACTGGCTATGCAGTATCGGGTGTTTAGTCGAATTACGTTAATCATGGAGAAGAAGCGAATTCAATCTATTGAAAGTACACAATCATACTTTCAAAAAAGAAAGAATGTTATGTCTGTAAAAGCAACCGTCATGTCAGGAGCAACTGGTACAACGGGGAGTGTTTCCAGCTTAGAGCAACAAGATGCCGAGACGATCTTAACATGGTATGAACATTAATGAACAAAAAAGCTAATCCTTTCAATTTTATGGAAGTATTAGCTTTTTTAACTATAAATAACATGAGATGCTGTTTATAATAAAATAAATAGAACAAAAGGGGTGGAGACATTGTTTAAATATGACATTCATGAAAGCGCTTATTTAAAGCTTTTGGATTTAAGTGATGTAGAAGAGTTATTCGCTTTAACTGACCGTTCAAGGGATACATTACGTGAATGGTTGCCCTTTGTAGATGATGTCAAAACAGTAAAGGATACTGAGCAATTCGTAAAAAATGCTATGCAACAATATGCTGATCACAATGGCATACAAGTAGGGATTTACTATGATGGAAAGCTTGCGGGTGTTATTGGTTATCACCAAATCAACTGGCAACATAAATGGACAAGTATTGGCTACTGGCTAGGGAATGAATTTGTAGGAAAGGGGCTCGTTACGAATTCCATGAAAGCATTGATTGATTTTGCCTTTCATTATTTAAAGTTAAATCGTATAGAAGTGCGTGTTGCAGTTGGAAATATTCGTAGTCGTACAATCCCAAAGGTATTGGGCTTTCATGAAGAAGGGCGTTTAAGGGATGCTGAGTGGCTATATGATCACTACGTAGATCAGGTTGTTTATGGTTTAACAGCAACTGAATGGAAAAAAATAAAGATGTCAAATGAAGCTACAGTGGTTTTATAATGGAGGTCCTTGTAAGGAAAGAGGAGCTGCTCTATAGGTGAGCAGCTCCTCTTTTTAATGTTATGGTCTACCAGCCATCTTTTGTTTGCGCCAACTTAAAATTCTTTTTGGATGTAAATAGACAAGTCCAAGGATAAATCCGGTTACTAAACCGCCTAAATGAGCAAAGACATTCACATTTGGTTGGAGAAAGGTCATAATGACACTGATGACGATGATTGGTAAAATGAGCTTACGAAGCATGGGCATTGTACGTCGCGTATAGTAAACTAATGCCCCAAATGCACCAAAAATTCCAAAAATAGCCCCACTTGCACCAAGGCTCGCATAACTACTATCATAGAATATATAGGTTGCCATGTTGCCTACAATACCTGATACTAAATAAATTGTAATGAAACGTGCTTTCCCTGCGATTTTTTCTAGCTCTGGTCCAAAGAGATATAAGGAAAACATATTAAAAAACACATGCATAAAACCTGCATGTAAAAACATGGCAGAGAAAACACGCCACCATTCACCACTTTGAATCAGGAAATTTGCTTGGATTCCGTAATTCCACAAGAGTGTTCCTATGCTGGGTATGAGAGACAATACATAAAGAGTAAGATTTATTGCTATTAAAGTTGAAACAACAGGGTAATACTTTGTATATTGCTTAAAATTTTCCGTTCTACTAAACATGGCTCCACCTCAATTTACAATTATTATACATGCCCTGTTGGAAATAGGTAAAGGAGAAGGTTCACATGATTAAGGGAATTGGCCTCGATATTGTAGAGATTGATCGTATTGCAAAGGCTATGAAACGAACAGATAAATTTAAAGACCGCATTTTAACGATAAATGAAAAAAAAATATTTGATGGTTATTCGGAAACTCGCAAAATAGAATTTTTAGCTGGGCGATTTGCTGCAAAAGAAGCATTTTCGAAGGCTCTGGGAACAGGGCTTGGGGAACAATGTAAGCTTCATGATATGGAAGTGTTAAAAGGAGCAGCGGGCAATCCTGTTTTATATTTTAAGGATGAACTTGTCAACGGATTTGTTAGTATTACGCATTCTAAGCAATACGCAGCTGCTCAAGTAATCTTATTAGAATAGTACTTAACTTGTCTAAAAGGATTGCATGTAAATTTAAATATATTGCCCTTTCTTCAAATGACATAACTGACAAATACGGTTCATATATTGTCGTAGTGGATTTGAAAGAAGAAAGGGTGAAAGCGTGGGCAACCGTATAGTTAAATGGCTCGTCTTACTTTGTACGATATTACTTCTGTCGGCATGTGGTGCAGCCTCACAGGAAAAAGTGTTGAAGAAAGTGAATGGTAAATGGGCAGAGACGAATGGTTATGAATTAAATGCATCGATGGAAATTAAATCGGGTGGGGAACCTAGAAATTATGATGTAACAGTATGGCACACAAAACCTGATTTCTATCGAGTAGAAGTAGTTGAAAGTGGGAAAGATGTTTCTCAAATGATTGTACGTAATGCTGATGGTGTTTTTGTCGTAACACCAACATTAAACAAAATGTATAAATTCCAAAGTGATTGGCCAAAGAAAAATAGTCAGGCATACCTAATTGGAGCGCTAGCAGAAGATTTAGCAGAAGATAAAAATCTTGTCATGAAAGAAGAAGAAAAAGCATATATATTTGAAGCGGCTACTAGAAATAGCTATAAGAACAGTATGCCACATCAGGTTATAACAGTAGATAAGAAAACTTTATTGCCAACCTCAGTAGTGATTATGAATGATGTGAAAGAAGAGCAAATCAAAATCACATTTAAGAAAATTAAGCTAGGTGTACAACATGCTGCAAAAGAGTATGCAGTTGAACAATTCACTGATAAAGATAACACGAAAGGTGAACAAGCTACACCTGCCGAAAAAGAAGGGCAAGAAGATAATGAGGATAAGGAAGCTGTTGGAGCAGAAGTTGAATATCAAGAATTCCAAACACATTATCCTGTTGTAAATTGGGCACAATTAGCGAATGAAAAAGTTGTGCAGGAAAGTGGAATGGAACGAGTAATCTTAACATACGATGGTGAGAAGGCATTTACTGTTATGCAGCAACCAGTAATGAAGGAAAATTCAATGTTACCTGTATCGTCACCTGGTGATCCAGTTGATTTAGGCTATACAATTGGTGCTATTACAGATACATCAATTAGTTGGGAAAAAGATGGCGTTGAATTCTTTGTAGCATCAAGTAAATTAACGCGAGAAGAAATGATTGAAGTTGCTACATCTATGACGATAAGTAGTATGAAGTAACTTTTCTGGCTACAGCCTTCTGGAATACGGAGGCTGTAGCTTATTGATAATTAAAATGAACCTATAAAGTATAGGCTCATCCGAAAACTAAAACTTTGTGTGTACAAGCTAAATCGACATACTTTGCAATATGTATGTCCTACATAATGTTTTAATTAAAAATAAAGAGGGTATTCTTATGAAGACACAGCAGTTTTTTCGTCCAACAAAAGCAATAATAGACTTACAAGCAATTCAACAAAATGTAAAAAACTTAAAAGAATTTTTACGACCTAATGTTCAAATTATCGCTGTAGTAAAAGCAAATGCGTATGGTCATGGAGATGTAGCCGTTGCACGGGCAGCTCTTGAAGCTGGTGCCACAGTACTTGCAGTGGCAACGCCCGATGAGGCATTACATATTCGAGCACATTTTGAAGAACCAGACATATTAATATTAGGTGCATCTCCAGTTTCGTTTGCTCCTTATGCAGCGCAGCAACGTATTATACTTACGGCATTTGCCGATGATTGGATTCAGCAAGCTGCTTCTCTTTTAGTGGATGAAGCGCTTCCTTTACGACTTCATATAAAAATAGATAGCGGAATGGGTAGAATAGGTATTCGCTCAGAGCAGGAATTATTAGAGCTCTATCAAACAATACAGTCTGCAGATAACATGGAGCTGGATGGAATATTTACACACTTTGCGACAGCTGATGAAGAGGATACGCTACATTTTGATCAACAGGTACAATTTTTTGAGAAATGTTTAGCTGTAATACCTAATAAGCCGCGACTTGTTCATGCATCTAATACAGCCGCCTCATTAGTAAAAGATCCGCATTTACAATATGATGCTGTTAGATTTGGTATTTCGATGTATGGATTATCACCTTCTTCCTATGTGAAAAGTATATTACCTTTTCCCTTGTTACCAGCGTTCTCGCTTGAAAGTGAACTTGTTCATGTAAAGCAAATAAAATCAGGTGATCCAGTTGGCTATGGAGCTACATATGTTGCTCCGACAGATATGTGGATAGGAACAATTCCAATTGGCTATGCAGATGGCGTGATTCGCAAGTTAGGTGGACAAGAGGTTTTAATTGATGGACAAAGAATGCCGATTGTTGGACGAATTTGTATGGACCAATGTATGGTTGCCCTACCAAAAGCATATGATATAGGTGAGAAGGTAACACTCATTGGTCGACAAGGAAATACTGGAGTATCGATCGATGAATGGGCAACAAAGCTCGAAACAATTAATTATGAAATACCATGCATTATAACAACAAGAGTTCCTAGAATATATCTTTAGTTGTCTTTCATTAGAATAAGTCAAATCTCAATGTAATGTCATGAGCAATGTTCCAAGTTGAATTTGGTAAATAAATTAGCACTGGAGAACTTATTTCTTTTCCAAAACATAGTAATGACTCATATTTGAAAACACATTGCAATAATAATTATTCAGCATATACCTTCGACAACCAACATATTTTTACAATTTGTACTTCAAATTGTCAGATATTTTGTCATTTCATGTCTTTTCAACAATATCTTTCAATGATAGAATGGGAAGTAATGAAAAGTGTATGGTTCCGTTGGAGGTGCTTGCTGTGTACGAGAAAAAGTTAAGAGAAGCTACAATTGCTGTTCAAGACAGACTATTTCTACAAACAAAGGAAGTAATTGAAGGTGAATCTTTTGTGCGTATTTTGGCGCGCAAAAATTTAATGCAGGAGCAACCAAATCAAATACGGGAAGCTATGATTAAAGGATATGTTGAAATGTCTCATATTAATTTAATGATTGCGAGCGAATGCTTGCATGCAGAGTATGAAGCACAACATATGGTGGAGCGTCTCGTTAGCGGGGGATGACACTTTGAATGTAAAACGTGGTGACGTTTTTTTTGCAGACTTATCACCGGTAATAGGTTCTGAACAAGGAGGCACTAGGCCGGTGCTGATTATTCAAAATGATATTGGCAATCGATTTAGTCCGACTGTCATCATCGCAGCTATCACTGCACAGATTCAAAAGGCAAAGTTACCGACACACGTTGAAATCAATGCTGAAAAGTATGGTTTTGAACGTGATTCGGTTATTTTGCTAGAACAAGTGCGGACAATTGATAAGTCAAGATTGACGGATCGTATTACGCAACTGGATCATGCTGTGATGGAAAAAGTTGATGGTGCGTTGATGATTAGTTTAGGTCTAGTTAAATTTTGATATACATATGTGTATAGAAGCATCGAGATTATGATATCTCGATGCTTTTTTGTCTTATATCCTTGAAATGTCTTTACCATAATTTGAATTACGATAGATCTTGCTCAGCAAGCGATTTTGCTACGAAAGATGAAGTACCTGAAATAATTAAGCCAAGGTGTAATTGATAAATGTTACAAAAAGCTTTAAGATATACACAAGATTTTTAATAAAAATAGATTTTTGAAAAAATTCTTAAAAGGTATATGAAAATTTACATAGAATATTCCATTTATAGAGGCAATTCATTCATTTTAAATGATGGCAAGCAGTTTGAATAAAAGTGTAAGAGTATAACTCCAAAGGAAATGGAGGGACAGCAGTGACATATAGGTCTTCGGTTGAAATTATTACAGAGTGGGATATTGTTGCAGCTAGACAACTGGGGCGCAATGAAGCGAAAGCACTTGGATTTGGCACTGTTGATCAAGCCCGCATCACCACGGCAATTAGTGAATTAGCACGAAATATTTATTTATATGCAAGTATAGGTATCATAGCAATTGAAAGGGTTGAAGCAGATACTGAAAAGAAAATAGTTGTTGTTGCAACAGATCAAGGGCCTGGTATTAAAGATGTTCGTAAAGTAATGGAGGATGGTTATTCCACCTCGGGGGGGCTAGGTGCTGGTTTGCCAGGTGTTAAACGATTGATGGATAGTTTAGATATTCAATCTGTCGTTGGAGAGGGAACAACGATAAGAGCGGAAAAATGGTTGCGTTAGGACGTGAAGAAAACTGAAACAATTAGAAGCTCAGTATAAAAAAATATTAGCAGATTATATGGTCAACCAAACAGAAAGAAATTTATATATCGCTCAGAACTTCACACGTCAGTTAATTCAAAAAAATATCTCTCCCGAGGATGTTATTAGCATTCATAAAAATGCTGTAGAACAAATATTTCCGAATCAAATGAACGAATCACAGCCTGCTTATGATTTTTTGATTGAAGTAATGGTGCATTATGGAATGGCACATAGAGAGCATCAAAGTTTACTTCAAAAGCAAGCTGAATATGAAATGGAAATGAAAATAGCGACAAACATCCAAAAAACATTGTTGAAAACTTATGTGCCGAATATGCAAAATATTGATATAGGTATGATTTCAGTACCTATTCGAAAAATGAACGGCGATTATGTACATTTTTTTCATGATGGAGAAGAATATTTGAGTGTGGCTGTGACAGATGTTGTCGGTAAAGGAGTTCCTGCTGCTTTATGTATGTCGATGGTGAAATATGGACTTGAAACATTAGTATATGCATATAAAGATCCCTCATATGTTTTAGAAGTTATTAATAGGGTAATAGAAAAAGGTGTGGATGACAGTATGTTTGTTTCGATGTTTTATGGCTGCTTAGATGTAGAGCAAAACATTTTTTCTTATGCTTCGGCAGGCCATGAACCAGCTTTACATTATAGTGCAAAGAACGATCAGTTCTTTACCTTAGAGGCTAAAGGTTTACTATTGGGTGTATTGTCTGAAACAAACTATACGTTTCATGAAATTGTGTTAGAAGAGAATGATTTGATTATTATGATGACCGACGGTGTGACAGAATTTAGAGTGAAAGAAGAATTAAATTCGCGAGAGGTAATCACAACTTTAATAAAAGAAAATAGACATTTATCTGCCCAGCAATTGTGTCAGCTCCTTTATAAGGAAATAGAGAGAGTGCAAAATTTTAAACTATTTGATGATTTTACTGTAGTTATTTTAAAAAAATAGGTTTAAGTTTAAATTGAACAGGGTAGAGAAAATAGTCTAACAAATATGGTGGAGGTGTGCTATATGGACGTAACGATACATTTTAAAGAAATTGATCATAAATTATTTGGCTTTGTTGAGGGTGAGATTGATACGTTTACTGCTTCAGGATTACGAGACGAATTAGAAGCTGTAAAGATTACAGAGGGTTTAGAAATTGAGCTTGATCTATCAAAGGTAAATTACATGGATAGTACAGGACTTGGGATTTTTGTTGCCTTTTATAAAAGAGCATTACGTGAAAATGGTAAAGTAAAGCTCGTTGGTTTATCGAATAGGTTACAAAGATTATTTGAAATTACTGGTCTTAGTGATTTGATGGATATCGAAACTGATAAAAAGGTGGAATTAAGATAATGAAGGAATTTGACTATATTGAAATTAGAGTTCCTGCTAAACCGCAATTTGTCAGTGTCATTCGATTAACTGTCTCGGGCTTAGCGAGTAGGATTGGCTTTAATTATGATGATATTGAAGATTTAAAAATTGCAGCAAGTGAGGCTGTGACAAATGTTGTTCACCATGCTTATAAAGACGAAGAAGAGGGTGAAATTGTCATCGGGTGTGCGCTGTACGACAATAAAATGGAAATGATGATTGCGGATTACGGCAATAGTTTTAATTTTGAAGAGATTAAGTCTAAGATTGGGCCGTATCATCCTGAAGAAAGTATTGCAGGGCTAAGAGAAGGTGGTTTGGGACTTTATTTAATGGAAACTTTGATGGATGAGGTGATGATCAATAACGATGGTGGCGTAACTGTCTTCATGACAAAGTATGTCACTAGGGAGCAGGTGGAGAAAAATGTCGAAAGAATCACTACATAAATCTTCATCTAAAGAAGATGTACTTAAGTGGATTGAATTGTACCAGTCAACGGAGGATGATGAAGCACAAACCAATTTAGTGATTCATTATCGATATCTAGTTGAATCTATAGCTCGTAAATATTCGAATGGTAAATCTTATTATGATGATATTGTTCAAGTAGGGATGCTGGGATTGTTAGGTGCAATAAGACGTTTTGATCCGAATGTTGGTCGTAGTTTTGAAGCTTTTGCCGTGCCAACAATTGTTGGGGAAATCAAACGTTTTTTACGTGATAAAACATGGGATGTGCATGTGCCTAGACGTATAAAGGAACTTGGGCCGAGGATTAAATCAACGGTGGAGGCGCTGACAATTGAATTACAGCGTTCTCCATCCATTAAAGATATTGCTGAACGATTAGAAGTAGCAGAGGAAGAGGTACTAGAAGCTATGGAAATGAGCCGTAGTTATCAAGCTCTTTCTATGGACCATTCGATAGAGTCAGACTCAGACGGTAGTACAGTCACGTTATTCGATATTTTGGGCAGGGAAGACGATGGCTATGAAATGACCAATAAACGAATGATTGTTTCCGAGGCGCTGGTTGTGTTGAATGAGAGGGAAAAACAAATTATTCAGCTTACATATCTAGAGCAACTTAGTCAAAAAGAAGCTGGAGAACGATTAGGGATTTCTCAAATGCATGTATCGAGGATACAAAGGAAAGCAATAAAGAAATTACAAGAGGCTATTCTAGCAAGTGGCGGTGTTTCGCTCTAATCTTTCGTGGGTGTTTAATGAAAAATACCTTTAAAATGAATGGAAATAGTCTACTCATATTCGTCTGAGTAGACTATTTTTTTGCATTTTTAGTAAAGTGTAATGGTAAAATGAAAAGAAAAAGGTAGTGATGATGTGGAGCAAAAGCAAATGTTACAGCTCATTGCAAAGGATGTAGCAGTCAAACCAGGGCAAGTAGAAGCTGTTATTAACTTATTAGAAGAGGGAAATACGGTACCATTTATTGCGCGCTATCGAAAAGAGGTTACAGGATCACTCGATGAGGTGCAAATTAAAGCTGTAGAAGATCGTTATCACTACATACAGCAACTTGAACAACGAAAAGAAGAAGTTATACGATTAATCCAAGAGCAAGAAAAGCTTACACCAGAATTAGAGCAGGCTATTCTTTCTGCAACAATCTTACAACGTGTTGAGGATTTATATAGACCATATAAGCAAAAACGACGTACAAAGGCGACGATTGCAAAAGAGAAAGGTTTAGAGCCTCTTGCAGATCTCCTGTTAGCATTTAGTGATGATGCATTAGAGCAATTAGCAACTGACTTTGTGGACAACGAACAAGTTGCTAATACGGAAGAAGCCCTGATAGGAGCTCGAGATATATTAGCAGAACGTTTTGCGGACGATGCCTCTATTCGTGAAAAAATCCGAGCTTATTCATGGAAAGATGGAATTCTTGTGACGTCTGTGAAAAATACAGAAATCGACGAGAAAAATGTGTTTGAAATGTATTACGAATATGAAGAGCCTGTTAGTCGCATTGTACCACACCGTATTTTAGCGATAAACCGAGGAGAGAAAGAAGAAATCTTAAAGGTTTCTATTCATGTGCCGGTGGACCGAGTATTAATGATTATGTGGAAAGAATGGATACCTGCAACTGGTTCATCTCCTGCTATTGCAGAAGTTAAACTAGCAATTGAGGATTCGTACAAGCGTTTAATTCAGCCTTCAATTGAAAGGGAATTACGAAACGAGCTTACAGAAAAAGCGGAGGCACAGGCTATTCATATTTTTTCCGAAAATTTACGTAACCTATTGCTACAACCACCTATGAAAGGTAAATATGTTTTAGGGGTTGATCCAGCTTACCGTACAGGTTGCAAGCTAGCGGTTGTAGATGAAACTGGGAAAATGCTTGAGGTTACAGCTATTTACCCACATCCACCGAAACCAGATGTGGCAAAATCCAAAGCTATTGTAAAAGGAATTTTGGCAAAGTATCCAATAAGTATAATTGCCATTGGTAATGGTACAGCATCTCGGGAGACAGAACAATTTATCGCGGATGTATTAAACGAGCTTACTACTGACATAGCCTATGTGATTGTCAATGAAGCGGGGGCATCTGTTTATTCAGCATCTGAAATTGCACGTACAGAATTTCCTGATTTACAGGTTGAACAACGTAGTGCTGTCTCCATTGCACGTCGCTTACAGGATCCTTTATCGGAGTTAGTGAAAATTGAACCAAAAGCTGTGGGTGTAGGTCAATATCAGCATGATGTTTCTCAAAAAAAATTAAATGAATCGCTTTCTTTTATAGTAGAAACAGCTGTTAACCAAGTTGGTGTTGATGTAAATACAGCTTCATCATCACTTTTACAATACGTTTCTGGTCTATCAAAAACTGTTGCAGAGAATATCGTAAAGACGCGAGAGGAAAATGGTCAATTTACTACACGTGCGCAATTAAAGAAGATTCCAAGGTTAGGCGCCAAAACGTATGAACAAGCTATTGGTTTCCTACGTGTCCCAGAAGCAAAAAATCCGTTTGATGCTACAGGTATTCATCCTGAGAGCTACGATCTTGCAGAGCAAATATTAGTAGAGGCTCAAATAGATAAAAAAGAGTTAGGGACACAGAAGGCAGAGGAAGCTATTGCAGCACTAAATATCCAAAAGTTAAGTGATGTGCTTGGAGTAGGAGTTGTGACAATTCAAGATATCGTGGATACTTTAATGAAACCTAGTCGTGACCCGCGTGATGCATTCCCGCAACCATTGCTTAAGACTGATGTATTAAAAATGGAAGATTTAAAAGTAGGTATGGAATTGCAGGGGACGGTAAGAAATGTAGTAGATTTCGGCGCATTTGTTGACATTGGCGTGAAGCAAGATGGACTTGTGCATATTTCTAAACTCCAAAATAAACGTATTAAGCATCCATTAGAAGTTGTAGCACTTGGGGATATTGTAACTGTCTGGGTTGAACAAATAGATGTAACGAAAGGGCGTATCTCTTTAACGATGCTTCCTCCTAAAAATCAAGCATTAGTTTGAGTACTAAATTTTTGCCACACTGTCTATACTACGCAGTGTGGTATTCTTGTTGTTAGAGGTGATTACTATGGACAATCAAGAATTACAAGAGCTTGTTCGTCGCTTATCTTTAGAAAACTTTCAGAGGCCTTTTCTGCATCAAGCCTACTTTAATCCGAGATTACGGTCAACGGGAGGACGATATCTTTTACAATCCCATAATATTGAGATTAATCCTAAAGCCTATGAGTTATACGGTTTGAAAGAGATTCAAGGTATTGTTTTACACGAATTATGCCATTATCACCTACATCTTGAAGGTAAAGGGTATCAGCATCGAGATAAAGATTTTAGAGAATTATTAAGGAAAGTAGATGCCCCTCGATTTTGCGCAGTTTTACATGTCCCGAAAGCTACAGTTAAAAAACAACGACGACGCTATACATATACTTGTGTCAATTGCCACCAATTATATATACGGAAAATAAAAATGAATGTTGAAAAGTATTGTTGCAGTAAGTGTTTGGGGAAATTAAAATTAGTAGAGTAAAAAAAGTTTAAAAAATAGTTGACGTTTTGTTGAGTTGTCCCTATAATAGTAAAAGTCGACAAGATAACGACGACAACATAACATGAATTATTCCGAAGTAGCTCAGTTGGTAGTAGCACCTGACTGTTAATCAGGTTGTCGCAGGTTCGAGTCCTGCCTTCGGAGCCATGGCCCCTTGGTCAAGTGGTTAAGACACCGCCCTTTCACGGCGGTAACACGGGTTCGAATCCCGTAGGGGTCATTTTTCATAATTTAATGTAAATAATATTTTGGTCCCGTGGTGTAGCGGTTAACATGCCTGCCTGTCACGCAGGAGATCGCCGGTTCGATCCCGGTCGGGACCGCCACTTATTGGGGTATAGCCAAGCGGTAAGGCAACGGATTTTGATTCCGTCATGCCTAGGTTCGAATCCTAGTACCCCAGCCATTCATTTCTTAATTCGAGCCATTAGCTCAGTTGGTAGAGCATCTGACTTTTAATCAGAGGGTCGAAGGTTCGAGTCCTTCATGGCTCATCTCTTTAAGAAAAAGAGTTGACTTTTTGAATTATCATAGTATAATAAAAAAGTTACTAATTGAATGCGGTCGTGGCGGAACGGCAGACGCGCTAGGTTGAGGGCCTAGTGGGGGCAACCCCGTGGAGGTTCAAGTCCTCTCGGCCGCACCAAGTCAATTAATTAATTTCATATGCGCCCGTAGCTCAATTGGATAGAGCGTCTGACTACGGATCAGAAGGTTGTGGGTTCGACTCCTGCCGGGCGCGCCATTTTTTCAAAAAATATATGCGGGTGTAGTTTAATGGTAAAACCTCAGCCTTCCAAGCTGATGTCGTGAGTTCGATTCTCATCACCCGCTCCAAAAAAAGTGTTGACAACCTCTTGGTTGTATGGTAAATTTAAATAGTTGTCCAAAAGGGCGATGACATGAACCTTGAAAACTGAACAAGCAAAACGTAATCAATAAAGTTTTAAGTAGCTAGTTTTGCTAGTGAACGAAACACAATTTTGGACATCAAACATGATGCCAGCAAAACAATTTGAGCTAATCAAATTTCTTTTATGGAGAGTTTGATCCTGGCTCAGGACGAACGCTGGCGGCGTGCCTAATACATGCAAGTCGAGCGAACAGAAAAGGAGCTTGCTCCTTTGACGTTAGCGGCGGACGGGTGAGTAACACGTGGGCAACCTACCCTATAGTTTGGGATAACTCCGGGAAACCGGGGCTAATACCGAATAATCTCTTTTGCTTCATGGCAAGAGACTGAAAGACGGCATCTCGCTGTCGCTATAGGATGGGCCCGCGGCGCATTAGCTAGTTGGTGAGGTAACGGCTCACCAAGGCGACGATGCGTAGCCGACCTGAGAGGGTGATCGGCCACACTGGGACTGAGACACGGCCCAGACTCCTACGGGAGGCAGCAGTAGGGAATCTTCCACAATGGGCGAAAGCCTGATGGAGCAACGCCGCGTGAGTGAAGAAGGTTTTCGGATCGTAAAACTCTGTTGTAAGGGAAGAACAAGTACAGTAGTAACTGGCTGTACCTTGACGGTACCTTATTAGAAAGCCACGGCTAACTACGTGCCAGCAGCCGCGGTAATACGTAGGTGGCAAGCGTTGTCCGGAATTATTGGGCGTAAAGCGCGCGCAGGCGGTCCTTTAAGTCTGATGTGAAAGCCCACGGCTCAACCGTGGAGGGTCATTGGAAACTGGGGGACTTGAGTGCAGAAGAGGAAAGTGGAATTCCAAGTGTAGCGGTGAAATGCGTAGAGATTTGGAGGAACACCAGTGGCGAAGGCGACTTTCTGGTCTGTAACTGACGCTGAGGCGCGAAAGCGTGGGGAGCAAACAGGATTAGATACCCTGGTAGTCCACGCCGTAAACGATGAGTGCTAAGTGTTAGGGGGTTTCCGCCCCTTAGTGCTGCAGCTAACGCATTAAGCACTCCGCCTGGGGAGTACGGTCGCAAGACTGAAACTCAAAGGAATTGACGGGGGCCCGCACAAGCGGTGGAGCATGTGGTTTAATTCGAAGCAACGCGAAGAACCTTACCAGGTCTTGACATCCCGTTGACCACTGTAGAGATATAGTTTCCCCTTCGGGGGCAACGGTGACAGGTGGTGCATGGTTGTCGTCAGCTCGTGTCGTGAGATGTTGGGTTAAGTCCCGCAACGAGCGCAACCCTTGATCTTAGTTGCCATCATTTAGTTGGGCACTCTAAGGTGACTGCCGGTGACAAACCGGAGGAAGGTGGGGATGACGTCAAATCATCATGCCCCTTATGACCTGGGCTACACACGTGCTACAATGGACGATACAAACGGTTGCCAACTCGCGAGAGGGAGCTAATCCGATAAAGTCGTTCTCAGTTCGGATTGTAGGCTGCAACTCGCCTACATGAAGCCGGAATCGCTAGTAATCGCGGATCAGCATGCCGCGGTGAATACGTTCCCGGGCCTTGTACACACCGCCCGTCACACCACGAGAGTTTGTAACACCCGAAGTCGGTGAGGTAACCTTTTGGAGCCAGCCGCCGAAGGTGGGATAGATGATTGGGGTGAAGTCGTAACAAGGTAGCCGTATCGGAAGGTGCGGCTGGATCACCTCCTTTCTAAGGATTATTTCGGAATACAAACCTTGGGTTTGTAAGATTACGTTTTGCGTTCAGTTTTGAAGGTTCATTCTTCTGAATGAAACACTTCAAAACTTGTTCTTTGAAAACTGGATAAAACGACATTGAAATTGTAACAAACACATTTATTTTTTAAGTTTTTTATAGGCTTAATAACTTGGTTAAGTTATTAAGGGCGCACGGCGAATGCCTTGGCACTAGGAGCCGAAGAAGGACGGCACTAACACCGATATGCTTCGGGGAGCTGTAAGTGAGCTTTGATCCGGAGATTTCCGAATGGGGGAACCCACTACGTTTAATCGCGTAGTATCTTGACGTGAATACATAGCGTCTTGAAGGCAGACCCAGGGAACTGAAACATCTAAGTACCTGGAGGAAGAGAAAGAAAAATCGATTCCCTGAGTAGCGGCGAGCGAAACGGGAAGAGCCCAAACCAAGAGGCTTGCCTCTTGGGGTTGTAGGACACTCTATACGGAGTTACAAAAGAGCGAGTTAGATGAAGCGACTTGGAAAGGTCCGCCAGAGCAGGTAAAAGCCCTGTAGTCGAAAGTTCGTTCTCTCCTGAGTGGATCCTGAGTACGGCGGAACACGTGAAATTCCGTCGGAATCCGGGAGGACCATCTCCCAAGGCTAAATACTACCTAGTGACCGATAGTGAACCAGTACCGTGAGGGAAAGGTGAAAAGCACCCCGGAAGGGGAGTGAAAGAGATCCTGAAACCGTGTGCCTACAAGTAGTTAGAGCCCGTTAATGGGTGATAGCGTGCCTTTTGTAGAATGAACCGGCGAGTTACGATTACGTGCGAGGTTAAGCTTTAGAAGGCGGAGCCGCAGCGAAAGCGAGTCTGAATAGGGCGAAATAGTACGTGGTCGTAGACCCGAAACCAGGTGATCTACCCATGTCCAGGGTGAAGGTGAGGTAACACTTACTGGAGGCCCGAACCCACGCACGTTGAAAAGTGCGGGGATGAGGTGTGGGTAGCGGAGAAATTCCAATCGAACTTGGAGATAGCTGGTTCTCTCCGAAATAGCTTTAGGGCTAGCCTCGTGATGAGAATACTGGAGGTAGAGCACTGTTTGGACTAGGGGGCCATCCCGGTTTACCGAATTCAGACAAACTCCGAATGCCAGATATTTATACACGGGAGTCAGACTGCGAGTGATAAGATCCGTAGTCAAAAGGGAAACAGCCCAGACCACCAGCTAAGGTCCCAAAGTAATCGTTAAGTGGAAAAGGATGTGGCGTTGCACAGACAACCAGGATGTTGGCTTAGAAGCAGCCATCATTTAAAGAGTGCGTAATAGCTCACTGGTCGAGTGACGCTGCGCCGAAAATGTATCGGGGCTAAACGATTCACCGAAGCTGTGGATTGACATCTACGATGTCAGTGGTAGGAGAGCGTTCTAAGTGCGTTGAAGTCAGATCGGAAGGACTGGTGGAGCGCTTAGAAGTGAGAATGCCGGTATGAGTAGCGAAAGACGGGTGAGAATCCCGTCCACCGTATGACTAAGGTTTCCTGAGGAAGGCTCGTCCGCTCAGGGTTAGTCGGGACCTAAGCCGAGGCCGATAGGCGTAGGCGATGGACAACAGGTTGATATTCCTGTACCACCTCCTCACCGTTTGAGAAATGGGGGGACGCAGTAGGATAGGGTAAGCGCGCCGTTGGTTGTGCGCGTCCAAGCAGTAAGGCGTGTGTGTAGGCAAATCCGCACACTGTAACGTTGAGCTGTGATGGCGAGTCCGTATGGACGAAGTTCCTGATTTCACACTGCCAAGAAAAGCCTCTATCGAGGTGAGAGGTGCCCGTACCGCAAACCGACACAGGTAGTCGAGGAGAGAATCCTAAGGTGTGCGAGAGAACTCTCGTTAAGGAACTCGGCAAAATGACCCCGTAACTTCGGGAGAAGGGGTGCTCTTGAGCGTGCAAGCGCATGAGAGCCGCAGTGAATAGGCCCAGGCGACTGTTTAGCAAAAACACAGGTCTCTGCAAAACCGTAAGGTGACGTATAGGGGCTGACGCCTGCCCGGTGCTGGAAGGTTAAGAGGAGTGGTTAGCGCAAGCGAAGCTGCGAATTGAAGCCCCAGTAAACGGCGGCCGTAACTATAACGGTCCTAAGGTAGCGAAATTCCTTGTCGGGTAAGTTCCGACCCGCACGAAAGGCGTAACGATCTGGGCACTGTCTCAACGAGAGACTCGGTGAAATTATAGTACCTGTGAAGATGCAGGTTACCCGCGACAGGACGGAAAGACCCCGTGGAGCTTTACTGTAGCCTGATATTGAATTTTGGTACAACTTGTACAGGATAGGTAGGAGCCAGAGATCTCGGAGCGCCAGCTTCGAAGGAGGCGTCGGTGGGATACTACCCTGGTTGTATTGAAATTCTAACCCATGCCCCTTAGCGGGGCAGGAGACAGTGTCAGGCGGACAGTTTGACTGGGGCGGTCGCCTCCTAAAAGGTAACGGAGGCGCCCAAAGGTTCCCTCAGAATGGTTGGAAATCATTCGTAGAGTGTAAAGGCACAAGGGAGCTTGACTGCGAGACCTACAAGTCGAGCAGGGTCGAAAGACGGGCTTAGTGATCCGGTGGTTCCGCATGGAAGGGCCATCGCTCAACGGATAAAAGCTACCCCGGGGATAACAGGCTTATCTCCCCCAAGAGTCCACATCGACGGGGAGGTTTGGCACCTCGATGTCGGCTCATCGCATCCTGGGGCTGTAGTCGGTCCCAAGGGTTGGGCTGTTCGCCCATTAAAGCGGTACGCGAGCTGGGTTCAGAACGTCGTGAGACAGTTCGGTCCCTATCCGTCGTGGGCGTAGGAAATTTGAGAGGAGCTGTCCTTAGTACGAGAGGACCGGGATGGACACACCGCTGGTGTACCAGTTGTCTTGCCAAAGGCATCGCTGGGTAGCTATGTGTGGACGGGATAAGTGCTGAAAGCATCTAAGCATGAAGCCCCCCTCAAGATGAGATTTCCCATTACGCAAGTAAGTAAGATCCCTCAAAGACGATGAGGTAGATAGGTTCGAGGTGGAAGTGTGGTGACACATGGAGCTGACGAATACTAATCGATCGAGGACTTAACCAAAAACGTTTGAAACATTCAATGCACCGTTTATCCAGTTTTGAAAGAACAACTCTTTCAACAAAAAAAGAGAGCTTCAAGACACAAGTAGTACAAGGAAGCAAACGAGTGATTGAAGGAGCGTACTTATGTACGTGACTGATTGAACGAGAGCAGCTGACGCAGTAATACGCCGTGTATTGGAGGTCGAATAAGTCTAGTGATGATGGCAAAGAGGTCACACCCGTTCCCATACCGAACACGGAAGTTAAGCTCTTTAGCGCCGATGGTAGTTGGGGGCTTCCCCCTGTGAGAGTAGGACGTCGCTAGGCAAACAAAACAGTCAGCTGTGTGCTGGCTGTTTTTCCTTTTATAAAAAGAGTAAGTACAATGAAATAATTGTACATACTCTTTAAAACATTTATTTTATATCAAAGAAAGCAGCGAAACTTCTTTAATGATATCTCCATATTAAAAACATCACTTTAATGGGCTATAAAATAATCAGTTCCTTAGGAGAGTGAGTGATGACTTCCACACCTTCTTTTGTAACGATAACATCATCCTCGATACGAACACCACCTACATTAGGTATATAAATACCCGGTTCGACAGTTAGTACCATATTTTCTTCTAACATGTCTTTACATATGGTAGACATAAATATATTTTCATGGATATCTAAGCCTATGCCATGTCCTGCACCGTGTCCGTAATTTTGTCCATATCCCTTTGCAGTAATGTAGTCTCGTGAATAACGATCTGCCTCTTGTCCAGTAATACCAGCCTTCATATTGGAAAGGGCATGTTGTAAGGCACCATGAACTATATGATATACTTCTTTTAATTGCTCTAATGGTTCTCCAACAGCAATCGTTCTTGTCATATCAGAACGATAACCTCGGTAGTAAGCACCAAAATCCATTGTCAACATGTCACCTTGCTCCACTATTTTAGAGGATGCTACGCCATGTGGGAGTGCTGAACGATGGCCAGAAGCAATAATCATATCGAAGGCTGCACCTGTTGCACCATTTTTTCGCATATGAAACTCTAATTCATAGGCAATATCAAGTTCTGAAATACCTGGTTTGATGAATGTCAGAATATGATTAAACGCCTCATCGGAAATCCATGCTGCTTTCTTAATTATTTCAATTTCTTCTGGTGTTTTAATCATCCGTAAATCTTCTACAATAGTAGGCATTGGTTTTAATATAGCTGTCAATTTGCTCTTCATTAATTGATAGCTAAAATAAGTTACATGATGTTGCTCAAAACCAACAGTTTGAATTAATTCCTGTTCCAGAATTTCCTGAATGGTTTCATATAAATGGTTGCGATCAATCTCTAGTACTTCAAAGGTGTCACACTGATTTGTTGCTTGCTGTGTATAGCGGAAGTCTACTAATAAAAGTGCGCGTGTCTTTGTTACAATGACTGTACCTGCACTACCTGTAAAACCTGTTAGATAGCGACGATTTTGAGCATTTGTAATAATAATTGCATCGGTATCGTGGAGCTGTAAGGCTGCTTGTAATTGTTCTAATTTTGACATGTTTTGTTTCCTCCTTTAAAGTTAAATATACTGCAAAATTTGCATCATGTTTAGAGCTTATATGATTATGTGGAAAATGCATTGCAGGATAAATTCTATCCTAGATTAGAGATTGTTGGAAAATATATTATTAAAATATGAAAAAAGCTATTGTATATCTATATTTTCTATGATATATTTATAAATGTCTTAAAGAGGTCCCGTGGTGTAGCGGTTAACATGCCTGCCTGTCACGCAGGAGATCGCCGGTTCGATCCCGGTCGGGACCGCCATTTAAATTAATATTACAGTCCTTATGATTTTACATCATAGGGACTTTTTTGTATGTGTTTGGAGTATGGATCCAATACATCTTTCAGGAGCTTATCAGTAAAATTAAGTAGAAATTACATGACCAATGAATAACGTCGAAAGGATTAACACCGCCTTATAGAAACACAGAGGCTAAAAGCATAACATTCTGTGAAGTATTTGAGACCAACTTCCCTTTATTATTTCATAAACAACATCTATTTCCCTAAAACATATCAAGGGTGTCTAAAAAATGGCTTAAATCGCTGTGAAATAATCGAAAATATGCCCATAAACATAGCGAATTTCATATATTTAACATTATCTAAAAATAGTAAAAATTACCGATAAATGATTGCGTTTTTATAAGGTAAAATTAGAGTGTTTCTAATGTAAAGATTAGGGGTAAAAATGTAGAAGTAATCGGATTGGCTACGGAGGTGTTTAGATGAGCAAAGATTATTCTTTTAAAAGTATTTATTTCCCTTTGCTTATTGGTTCCATGATAATGATGGTAGGCTGTGGAGATCCTATTATGGAGATTGAAGAATCAAATGCGTATCACTGGCAAAAAAATATGAATGAAGTAGAATTTGAGAAATTAAAAAATGATATGTCATATATTGAGGTAGTAGAAGCAGCGGGCGGAGCAGGTAAAAAAATCAAAAATAATGAATATCGTTGGAATGATGAAATCTTGATGACACAGGCCTATATAGTGAAATTTAAGGATGATAAACTAATTGGCAAAGAAATCATAGCAGTGAAAGGTCATTCAAACAGATAAATAGTTGTCACGTCTTTGTAAATGAAGGCGTGTTTTTTTATTTAAATGAGTTACCTATGTCATAAAATTAGGCTTTTTAACGAAGACAATCTAAGTAGGATATAATGATATTGGATGCTTTGAACATTTTCGCTAGTTTAGGTAAACTAGAGGTAATGTAGTGATGAGAGGAAAAATGAGAATGTATGAAATAATCATGAATTCAGTTGATGATACAGAGCGTTTTGCGATGACACTTGCCAATTTACTAGAAGCTCAAGATACGATTACATTAGAAGGAGATTTAGGTGCAGGCAAGACAACGTTTACGAAGGCATTAGCAAAAGGGCTTGGTGTGAAAAGAACGGTCAACAGTCCAACATTTACAATCATTAAACAGTATGAAGGACGTTTACCCTTCAATCATTTAGATGTTTATCGTTTGGCTGAAAGTGACGAGGACCTTGGTTGGGATGAATTATTTTATGGAGATGCAGTATCAGTGGTAGAGTGGGCGCATTTAATTGAACAGGATTTGCCACAGAATCGATTAGCGATAGAGATTTATCGAATCGGAGACAATGAACGACGATTTGTGTTAATACCTAGTGGGGAACGCTATGAGGCACTATGTGAGGAGCTAATGAAATGATTTGGTTAGGAATAGAAACAGCGAATACACCACTTTCCGTTGCTATTGTAAGGGATGGAAAAGTGGTAGCTGAGCTGGTACAAAATATAAAATTAACACATTCAGCAGGCGCAATGCCCGCTATTGAAGAGGTATTAGCAAGAGCAGGTTTGAAGGCAGGCGACTTGGATGTGATTGCAGTGTCTGAAGGGCCTGGTTCGTATACAGGGGTCCGTATAGGTGTAACATTAGCGAAAACCCTAGCATGGACATTACAGATACCTTTAGTTGGTGTCTCTAGCTTAAAAGCATTAGCTGCAAATGCTTCCCTTTATAAGGGGTTAATTTGTCCAATTTTTGATGCAAGAAGAGATAACGTTTATACAGCTGTTTATCAAGGAGAGACACTAGAGGCTCTTGTGGAGGATCATCATGCACATATCGCGGATTTGTTAGAGCGTTTAAGGGCATTAGATGCACCTATTTTATTTGTAGGAACAGATGTGGGCATATTTTGGGATAACATTGTAGAGGAGCTTGGTGATAACGCTTTACGTGCACCTTTTAGTCTTGACTTGCCACGTGCAACGGAAGTTATTCGTGTAGGAACTAAAGTGGAGTTACCGAGTGTTGAAGCTACTCATCACTTTGTCCCACAATATAAACGAATTGCAGAGGCTGAAGCAAATTGGCTGAAAGAACAGAAGGAGAAAGAACATGAGTAGTGATGTAACTTATCGTAAAATGGTTTCTGATGATGTACCAGCAGTTTATGAAATTGAAGTAGCTTCATTTCCTGTACCTTGGACGTTGGATTCCTTTTACTATGAAGTACATGAAAATCAGTATGCCCATTATGTGCTGGCTGTTGATGCAAGTGGAAGTATTATTGGTTTTTGCGGGATGTGGATGGTTATAGATGCAGCCCAAATTACGAATGTAGCTGTTATTGAGGCAGCTCGTGGACGAGGTATAGGCGAGGGATTAATGCGTGAGGCAATGCAAATAGCTCGTTTACATGGAATGGAGGTTATGACATTGGAGGTACGAGTAACGAACACAGTTGCACAAAATCTTTATCGTAAGCTCCAATTCCAAGATGGTGGTATACGGAAAGGCTATTATACGGATAACGGGGAGGATGCCCTTGTCATGTGGGTGAATTTATAATGAATAATGGATTGATATTAGCAATAGAATCAAGCTGTGATGAAACAGCTGCAGCGATTATACGAAATGGTCATGAAATCGTGTCGAATGTTGTTGCTTCTCAAATAGAGAGTCATAAGCGATTTGGTGGCGTTGTTCCTGAAATTGCATCACGCCATCACGTTGAACAAATTACGATGGTAATTGAAGAAGCATTAGCTCAAGCAAATTTAAAGCCGGTAGATTTGGATGCGGTTGCTGTTACAGAGGGTCCGGGTCTTGTAGGGGCATTGTTGATTGGTATTAATGCAGCGAAGGCTTTTGCCTTTGCGAATAACCTACCAATTGTAGGTGTGCATCATATTGCAGGGCATATTTATGCCAATGCGCTTGTTCAACCGATGGAGTTCCCTTTATTAGCACTTGTAGTTTCAGGCGGTCATACAGAGCTTGTCTATATGAAGGAACATGGCTCTTTTGAGGTCATTGGTGAAACACGAGATGATGCAGCGGGTGAAGCTTATGATAAAGTGGCGCGTGTTTTAAATTTACCTTATCCTGGTGGGCCACATATTGATCGTCTTGCTCATGAGGAAGGAGAGGCTGTTCCTTTTCCAAGAGTATGGTTGGAAGAGGATTCGTATGATTTTAGCTTTAGCGGTTTAAAATCAGCTGTCATCAATTATAAACATAATATGGATCAACGAGGTGAAGCTATTTCACCAGCAGCTGTTGCCAAGGGCTTTCAGGAAAGTGTTGTTGAAGTACTGACTGCTAAAACATTACGTGCTGCTCGCGAATATCAGGTGAAACAGGTTATTGCAGCTGGAGGTGTAGCAGCAAATAAGGGTTTGCGAATTTCTTTGGAGACTGTTTTTGAAGAAGAAGGCATCCCGTTTTTTGTCCCCCCACTTAAATTGTGTACGGATAATGCGGCAATGATTGGCGCAGCAGCTATGCCGATGTTTGAGGCTGGTATTCGAGGAAACTTAATGATGAATGGACGTCCAGGAATGGAGTTAAAATCCTGGGTATAGTATAGGAAAGAGGTATCTATATTTTTAGATACCTCTTTTATTAATTGTCGAATAATTGTTGATAAAAAAGAACCGTGCGAAGGGAATAGTCAGTAGAAGCATTACAATTGACAAATTTTTCAGAAAATTATCCACAGGTAAAGGAGCGAATTAAATGGCGAACACGCGTACTTATGCACAAATTGTTGATAACTTGTGTATAACTTGTGATTATTCAATATATAGTAGCTGGTTTTATACGATAGAATGTGGATAAAATAAATTTTTGTTGTGGACAATGTGGAAAACTCTGTTGATATGTTGGTATTACTAGATTTATAGTGTGAATAAAACTGTGGGCATTTTTTGTCGAAAAATAGCACTTGACCAATATATATGAAAAATGAAGACAAGTAAAGAAAAAGCCATGTGAAAGGTCACACGGCTTACATCATTTACATGCTAATATTTTCTAGTTCTTCATTTAGCTCAAGCCATTCTAATTCTAATAGCTCATGCTGTTCTTTAGCAGTTGCTAATTCTGCTTGAAGCATTGAAATTTTTTCATGGTCGGTAAAAATGGCAGAGTCACAAAGAGCTTCTTCTAGTCTTGCAACCATAGCAGATGTTTCTTGCATCTTGCTTTCTAAATCTTCAATCGTACGTCTAATTTGACGTTCACGCTTTTTTGCTTCTTTATCAATTTTTGATGTAGACGTTTTATCAGGGAGGTCTTGCTGTACTTGTGGTTGGGAGGCAGCCTTCATTTGTGCTAGCTCTAATAGTTCCTGCTTTTTCTCAACGTAATAATCGTAATCACCTAAATATTCAAATGAACCCGTTCCAGATAACTCCACCACTTTTGTTGCGATACGATTAATGAAGTAGCGGTCGTGTGAGACAAATAGAAGCGTACCTGGATAATCGATCAAGGCATTTTCTAATACCTCTTTGCTATCTAAGTCTAAATGGTTGGTAGGCTCATCTAGAATTAAGAAATTAGCCTTTTGCATCATTAGCTTTGCGAGTGCAAGGCGTGCTTTTTCACCGCCCGATAAAGAGGATACAGCTTTATCCACATCTTCACCACTAAAAAGAAAACGCCCTAATACAGTTCGAATATCTTTTTCGTTCATGAGTGGCCATTCATCCCATAATTCTTTTAGGACACTCTTATTGCTCGATAGCTTTGCTTGCTCTTGATCATAGTAGCCGATTTGTACATTCGTACCATATCGAATACTACCTCCAAGAGGGGATAAATCTTTTACAATTGTTTTTAATAATGTCGATTTACCAACTCCGTTTGGTCCAACAAGGGCAATACGATCCTCACGAAAAGTGCGGAGGTTTATCCCACTAGAAATGGTACGTTCGTTATAACCAATCGTTAATTCATCAACAGATAAAACATCATTTCCACTTTGACGTTCAATCGTGAAACCGAAACTAGCGGATTTCTCATCACCATCCGGCGATTCCATCCACTCGGTACGTTCAAGCATTTTACGTCGACTTTGTGCCATTTTTGTTGTAGAAGCACGTGCAATATTTTTTTGGATAAAATCCTCTAGCTTGGCCTTTTCATCTTGCTGACGTTCAAAGAGTTTGACATCACGCTCATAATTTTTAGCTTTTTCATCTAGATATGCACTATAATTACCCGGATATTTGGTAACGCGATGACGAGATACTTCGTAGACAATAGAAACGACTTGGTCTAAGAAGTAGCGGTCATGGGAAACAATTAAAATAGCGCCTTCATAGCCCTTTAAATAGGATTCCAACCAAGATAGTGTTTCGATATCTAAATGGTTCGTTGGCTCATCGAGAATTAAAAGATCTGGTTTACTAAGTAAGAGCTTAGCAAGTGCTAAACGTGTGCGCTGTCCACCAGATAAGGAACTGATGGGTTTGTCATAGTCTTCGGAATAAAATTGCATACCATGAAGGACTGACCGTATGTCTGATTCATATTGATAGCCACCTGCATCTTTAAACGTATGCTGTAATTGATCGTATTCCGACATAACTTTCGCATACATAGTAGGGTTTTCATAGACAGTAGGATCAGCCATTTGTTGTTCAAGTGAGCGTAGCAGCTGTTCTTGGGCTAAAAGAGATTCAAATATAGTCATCATTTCATTCCAAATTGTTAGCGTAGAGTTTAATCCTGCATGTTGCTCTAAATAGCCTATTTGAATATCCTTTGGGATAATGATATCACCTGAATCATAAGACATTTGACCAGCAATTATTTTTAATAAAGTAGATTTACCTGCACCGTTTCGTCCTACTAAGGCAACACGGTCACGGTGTTGAACTTCTAATTTAACACCACTTAAAATTTCATCTGCAAGAAAGGATTTAGTTAGTTGATTGACCTGTAAAACAATCATTCTTGACACCTCAATTCTACCTTAGTGTAAAGGATGAACGATTTGCATGCAATGTCCGTGCTTTACTTATTCCTAGCAGTCATGTAAGATTGAAACGATTTCTTTTTAGTTAGCTGCGTATAAGGCGCCATTAACTAAAGAGAAATACAGCAGGGGATTGCAAAAATGTTGTATATTGTTAAGGATGAATGTATTAAAATTAGTAGTTAAAGACAGTAAAATTGATGGAGGTACATCATAAGGAGGAAAAAGTTTGAAACAAGAATTAAAAATTCCACAAGCCACTACAAAAAGACTTCCTCTTTACTATCGATTTATTCAAAACTTTGCACAAGAAGGTATGGAACGTATTTCGTCGAAGGAATTGAGTGAAGCGATGAAAATAGATTCTGCAACTATTCGCCGTGATTTTTCTTATTTTGGTGCACTTGGGAAAAAAGGTTATGGCTACGATGTGCAACATCTATTACAATTTTTTAGCCAGACGCTTGATCAACATGAAACGACAAAAGTAGCGTTAATTGGTGTGGGGAATTTAGGCAGTGCATTATTAAAATATAATTTTCAAAAAAACCATAATACACATATTGTGGTAGCATTCGATTCAAAAGCACCGAAGGATGGCAAAATGATCAGTAACATTCCGGTCTTTCATCCAGATTTATTGGAAGAAAAATATGCAGAATACGGTGCAGAGCTTGCTATTTTAACCGTTTCACCACGCTCCGCTCAAAAAATGGCGGATCGCTTAGCAGCCATGAATGCAAAGGGAATTTTAAACTTTACGCCAGAGCGATTAACAGTACCTGATAGAATGCAGCTTTTAACAATCGATTTATCGGTAGAGTTGCAAGCGCTTATTTATTTAATACGTAATCAGGAAGAGTGAAAACCATACATATTTTTTAGTGTAATTCACCGTTTCTGTCAAATAGATAATTTAAATAAAATGAGGTCAAATCAGTGAGTGTGACGAAAAACTTTCACATATAATTAGTTAGCAAAATGGCGAAATATGCGTTAAAATGATGGATATAAAGAGGAGGTGGCTGTAATGGGTGGTATTGGTCCTATGAGCCTCATTATTATCGGAGTTGTCGCGTTACTAATTTTTGGTCCTAAAAAGTTACCAGAGCTTGGTAAGGCATTTGGTTCAACACTACGTGAATTCAAAAATGCTACTAAAGGTTTAGCCGACGAAGATGATGATGATAAGAAAAAGAAAGAACTAGATAAGTAAGTTAGGATGTTGAGGAATGAATCCAAAAGATCTAACTGTCATTGAGCATATAGAAGAATTAAGAAAACGGCTGTTCATTGTTGCCGTTTTCTTTGTTCTAGCTATGGCCGGCGCCTTTTTTGTCGCAAAGCCACTTGTAAAATACCTTCAAATGACTGGAGCCAAATATAATATAGAACTCCATGCATTTGATGTAGTCACACCACTTGCAATTTATATACAAGTTGTTTTTATAATTGCATTTATTCTTTCATCACCAGTGTTGATGTATCAATTATGGTCGTTTATTAGCCCTGGATTAAGGGAAGTAGAGCGTAAAGCAACTCTAAGCTATATTCCGTATTCATTTTTATTGTTTCTTGCAGGGTTATCTTTTTCATACTTTTTACTATTCCCATATGTCATCAAATTCATGATGAATTTATCGAATGATTTGGAGATAAAGCAAACCATTGGCATACATCAGTATTTTACATTCTTGTTTAAGCTTACAATACCCTTTGGTTTCCTTTTCCAATTGCCAATTGTTGTTTTATTCTTTTCACGAATTGGCATATTAAGTCCAGAATTACTAATTCGTATTCGTAAATACTCGTACTTTGGTTTATTTGTATGTGCTGCGATTATTGCACCGCCTGAATTGGCTTCGCATTTAATGGTTTCAGTTCCACTGTTTATTTTGTATGAAATTAGTATTATGATTTCACGAATCGGCTATAAGAAATATCTTAAATCCGAAGAGATTCGATTAAAAGAAGAGCAGGAAGCGGAACAAAAGCGCCAGATTGAAGAGGCACTTGAGCAGCAACGACGACAAATAGAAGAATTGAATCAACAGTAATAAATAAAGCTCGGTGCCCTAAATGGGACACCGAGCTTTTGTGTTATTTTTGCATCTTACAATCGCTTTACAAAAATTTATTGCATTTTTTCGAGTTCTTGAAGAAACTTTTGCAATGGTTCCGCATAGAATTGTACAAGTGTCACAAATCCATTAAGCATGACGTGTGCAATAATAGACGTCCAAATGCGCTTTGTTTTGTGATATAAAAAGGCGAAAATTAAACCACAAATGGTATAAAGCAAGATATGTGAGAAGTCGAAGTGGATAATCGCAAAGAAAATGGCACTCACAATTGCTGCCACCCAGAAATTTGTTGTTTGGACAAGCGAGCCAAAGATCACTCTACGGAAGACGAATTCTTCTAAGATTGGCCCGAATACAACAATTGCTAATATAGCGATGGGAGCACCTTTAGCTATCGCGACAATATCTGCAGTATTTTGTGAGCCTCCTTCAATACCGAAAACAGCCATCTCAATAGCTGCACCAATCATTTGTCCAAAGAACACTAGGAAGAAGCCGATGATTCCCCACACAATTGTAAGAGGTATCGTTTCTTTTTTTCCTTGGTAAATGTTCCAAAATGCTTTATCTCGAGATGTAAGGATTAAGCTTAAAATGAGCGCTACCGCAAAACTTAGTGCGATATACCAACCTTGAGTAATAGGAGCCGCTTGTTCAGAAGCTAAACCAGTTACCTTCATGATGAGCCTATGGAACGGTAAGAGCAACCATCTGCTAGAGATTTGCATCAAGATATAAATCAGCAAAACATACAGGGCTGTTTTTTTATGTTTCGTTACTTTTTGAGAATTAGTCACAGTCAAAATCCTTTCCATTCATATGCTTCCTTTCTATTGTAGAGGAATATGGAAAGAAAACAAAATTTTTTGAAGTTCTGACTTGCAAAAAAAAGAGTGATTGATTATCATAATAATTGTGTTAGCACTCATTGATATAGAGTGCTAATAAATATCAACAATTATTTAATTATTAGGAGGTTGTTTCACTTGTTAAGACCACTAGGAGATCGTATTGTAATTGAACTAATCGAGGTAGAAGAAAAATCTGCATTCGGTATTGTACTACCTGACTCTGCAAAAGAAAAACCACAAGAAGGTAAAGTAGTAGCAGTTGGGACAGGTCGTGTATTAGAGAACGGGCAACGTGTAGAGCTTGACGTTAAAGTTGACGACCGCATTATTTTCTCTAAATACGCTGGCACAGAAGTTAAATTTGAAGGTAATGAATACCTAATTTTACGCGAAAGCGATATTCTTGCAATTATTGAATAAGAACTTTAAAGGCACCTTACGTAAGGTGAATACTTATTGTTTGCATAACAAATGTGACAATAAGGTGAAATTGATATAAATATATTGAAGAAGCTTAACGAATATTCCATTTCAGGAGGGTAAATTCTCATGGCAAAAGATATTAAATTCTCAGAAGACGCTCGTTCATTAATGTTACAAGGTGTAGATAAATTAGCAAATGCAGTAAAAGTAACATTAGGACCAAAAGGACGTAATGTTGTTTTAGAAAAAAAATTCGGTTCACCACTTATTACAAATGATGGTGTGACAATCGCTAAAGAAATCGAACTAGAAAACCCATACGAAAACATGGGAGCAAAATTAGTAGCAGAAGTTGCTTCTAAGACAAACGAAATCGCTGGTGATGGTACAACTACAGCAACAGTATTAGCTCAAGCAATTATTCGTGAAGGCTTGAAAAACGTTACAGCTGGCGCAAATCCAGTAGGTATCCGTAAAGGTATCGATAAAGCAGTTGCTGCAGCACTTACTGAATTACACGCTATTTCTCGCCCAGTAAGCAATAAGGAAGAAATTGCACAAGTTGCTGCTATTTCTGCTGCAGATGATGAAGTTGGACAACTAATCGCTGAAGCAATGGAACGCGTTGGTAACGATGGAGTTATTACAATTGAAGAATCAAAAGGCTTCACAACAGAGTTAGATGTAGTTGAGGGTATGCAGTTTGATCGTGGTTATGCTTCTCACTACATGGTAACTGACACAGATAAAATGGAAGCGGTTCTTGATAACCCATACATTTTAATTACTGATAAAAAAATTACAAACATTCAAGAAGTATTACCATTATTAGAGCAAGTGGTGCAACAAGGTCGTCCACTTTTAATGATTGCTGAAGATGTAGAAGGTGAAGCTCTTGCAACACTTGTTGTGAACAAACTTCGTGGTACATTTAATGCTGTAGCAGTAAAAGCACCAGGTTTCGGTGATCGACGTAAAGCAATGCTTGAAGATATTGCTATCCTGACAGGTGGACAAGTGATTACAGAAGAATTAGGCTTAGACCTAAAATCAGCTGATATTTCTGCACTTGGTCGTGCAGCAAAAGTTGTTGTAACAAAAGACAACACAACAATCGTTGAAGGTGTAGGCGGAGCAGACGCAATTGAATCACGCATTGGTCAAATTCGTGCACAACTTGCTGAAACTACTTCAGAGTTCGATAAAGAAAAATTACAAGAACGTCTTGCAAAATTAGCAGGCGGTGTAGCAGTTATCAAAGTTGGTGCTGCAACAGAAACAGAGCTGAAAGAGCGTAAACTTCGTATTGAGGATGCTTTAAACTCAACTCGTGCGGCTGTTGAAGAAGGTATCGTATCAGGTGGTGGTACTGCTCTTCTAAACGTCTATGCAGCAGTAGAAAAAGCGGCTGAAGCAGTAGAAGGCGACGTATCTACAGGTGTGAAAATCGTTCTACGTGCTTTAGAAGAACCAGTTCGTCAAATTGCTAATAATGCTGGTCTTGAAGGCTCAATTATCGTAGATCGTCTAAAACGTGAAGAAGTTGGCATTGGTTTCAATGCAGCAACTGGCGAATGGGTAAACATGATGGAAGCAGGCGTAGTAGACCCAGCAAAAGTAACTCGCTCAGCTTTACAAAACGCAGCATCAGTTGCAGCCCTATTCTTAACAACAGAAGCGGTTGTAGCAGATATCCCTGAAGCAGCACCAGCAATGCCAGATATGAGCGGCATGGGCGGTATGCCAGGAATGATGTAAGATTTAGTTAGCCTATAAGCACAATCTTTTAAGTAATATGACCACTTTCCATAGTTTTATGGAAAGTGGTTTTTTATTTTGATTTTTTATTAGAACTGAGTTTAAATAAAAATCCCTAAATTTTCTTCGCTATATAATATCCGGAATTTACAATGAGCTGTTTTAATTTCTATCGGAACAATAATTTTAGCGAATTAAAACCCGCTAGTAGTGGAATATTTATCTACTGAATGTATGCATAATTTATAATTAAAAATTTTCCTGTTGTTTTTCAATGGATTATCACTTACAATACAAAATGAAAATGATAATCGTTATCATTGACTAAAAGTTTAATAGATAGAGGTGAAATTTTGGATAGACAGGAAGCTAACAGAATAGGAATGGGCAATATTTATTATGTTATTATCTTGCTTTTAATAGTCTCTATTTTAATATCTGCCGTTTTTTCTGTATCAATAGGACAAATCAGCATTCCTTTCAAGCAATCGATGGATATTTTGCTACATACTATATCCAATGGAAAACTTGGAACACTTGATAGTGTGGAAAGTGAATCCTATTTGAATATTATTCTACAGGTCAGAATGCCGCGTGTGGTTTTTGCCTTATTGATTGGTGTCGGTCTTGCATTGTGTGGGGCTGTCATGCAGGCAGTTGTCCAAAACCCGCTTGCTGATCCATACATACTTGGTATTTCTTCAGGAGCGTCATTAGGTGCAACCTTTGCTATTCTAGTTGGTTTTGGGAGTAGTGCATTGTTAGCACAATTTGGAGTAGCCTTTGGTGCATTTGCAGGGGCGATGATTACCTCTATGGCAGTGCTTATCTTATCCAGCATTGGAGGTAAAGCAACCTCAGTAAAATTGGTTTTATCAGGGGTTGTTATCGGTGCATTATGTAGTTCGTTTTCAAGCCTTATCATCTTTTTTGCCAATAATGCAGAGGGCATCAAAACGGTTACGTTCTGGTCTATGGGGAGTTTAGCATCTGCCAGCTGGGACAAAACACCAATTTTAACAATCGTGATTGTACTAGGAGCTGCATTATTCCTTTTCCAACATCGTGTGCTAAACACAATGCTACTTGGGGATGAATCAGCTATCACCTTAGGGATCAATTTAAGTGCTTATCGTAAATTATATATGATTCTTACCTCGCTTATTACAGGAACGATGGTCGCTTATGCAGGTATGATCGGTTTTGTTGGTTTAATTATTCCTCATATCACAAGAGGTATTTTCGGGGCAGATCACAAACGATTAATGTTAGGAACATTGCTCTTAGGAGGGCTTTTCATGATTTGGGCTGATATTCTGTCTAGAACATTAATCCAAAATGTGGAATTACCGATTGGTATTATTACTTCTGTCATTGGGTCACCATTATTTATCTATATGATTGTAAAAAAAGGTTACAACTTCGGAGGGTAGAACAATGGAATTAGTAGCAAAGGAAATAGAAGTAAAAATCGGCAAAAAGGAAATCGTAAAAAACGTATCCATTCATGTGAATAAGCAACAATTTGTGGGCTTAATCGGACCAAACGGATGCGGAAAATCAACTTTACTGAAAAGCATTTATAAAAGCCTAGTACCTCAAAAAGGGATGGTCTTCTTAGATGATTTGGATGTTTTAAAAAGCGCCGAAAAAAAGATTTCTCAACACTTAGGTGTAGTTGGACAATTCAATGAAATGCACTTTGATTTAACGGTACAACAAATGGTGATGTTAGGTAGAACACCTCACAAAAAAATGCTAGAGTCAGATAACCAAAAGGATTTTGACATCGTAGAAGAGGCATTGACAAGAACAAACTTACAATCTTATAGAGAGCGCAGTTTTCTTTCACTATCTGGTGGCGAAAAGCAAAGGGTTATTTTAGCTAGAACGATTGCCCAGCAGCCTAAATTTATGATTTTAGATGAGCCAACAAATCATTTAGATATTCGTTATCAAATTGAAATACTATCCTGTGTAAAAAGTTTAAACATCGGTGTTTTAGCAGCTCTTCATGATCTAGAAATGGCAGCACATTACTGTGATTATCTTTATGCAGTAAAAGATGGTGAAATCTATGCACATGGTACACCCCAAGAAGTTTTAACACCAGAAACAATAGAAGCTTTATATCATATCAAATGTCAAACATTTACTAATCCAGTGACGAATGGATTAGGCTTTGCATATGGACTGTAGGAGGAAAAACATGAAGAAAAAATTATTATTAGGAATTGGTTTAGCAGCTTTATTAACATTAACAGCCTGCGGTAACACATCAAAAGATACATCTAAGGAAACACAAACAAAAGAGCATTATCCACTGACAATTGAGAACTTTACAAAGGCTGAAGGTGGATCAACATGGGAAAAGAAAGATCAAGTATTTGATAAAGCACCTGAAAGAATTATGGCAAATACACGCCCAGCTGCAGAATTATTATTACATTTAGGATTAGGCGATAAAATCGTTGGTGTTGGTGCAAACTTTGGTGCAGTTGATAAAGCTGTTAAAGAAGAGTATGCTAAGCTAAATATTTTAAGTGATGAATATGTTGGGAAAGAGGTTACATTAGGTACTGATCCTGATTTAGTATTTGGTCGTGGTGGCTTATTTGATAATGCTGAATGGGGAGTAGGGACAGTAGATTCGCTTAATGAAATGGGTGTAAAAACATATGTTTTAGAGTCATCCGTAACAGGCGGCACGTATGATTCTATTTATAAAGATATAAAGAATATTGGTGAAATTTTTAATGTTCAAGACAAAGCAGATAGCTTTATTAAAGAATTAAAAGGTCGACAACAAGATATTTCCTCAAAATTAGAAAGTATAAAAGAAGAAAAAACATTTGCCTATTTGCATACAAATGATCCAAAAGAGCTTTTTGTTTATCCAGCACACGATGAAACATTCTTTAATGATGCATTCAAAATGGTTAAATTAGATAATATTTTTAAAGATGAAACAGGCGATGTAAGTGTTGAAACATTAATTGCAGCAGATCCAGATGTATTAATTCTTCCTAACTGGGACGGTTCTGATTTGACAAAAGTACGTGAAGAAATTTATGCGAATCCTAAACTATCAAGCATGAAGGCTATTAAAAATAAACAAATGTATATTGTAGATTACAATTACATGTTTGGCTATGGCTATAACACAATTGATGGAATGGAAGCATTAGCAAAAGAAATGTACCCAGACTTATTTAAATAAAACAAAAAGTGCTGTCCTAGCGGGTCGAATAAATGACACGTTAGGGCAGCGTTTTCTTAATACGGAGGAATAATTATTGTTATGACTGTAGAAGCTGCTCTTTATTTACTATTGTGGTTATTAACTTAGAATTTTCAGTGTTCCAGCAGACGGATACAGGATGCTGCTGATCGAGATAGAATAATTGAGTAAAAAGGTCTTGTCTTGTTTTTTTTATGGTAGTTGTATCAAGCAAATAGGGCGATAGGATTGGCAATAAGCCTGTTTTAAAAAGAGCCTCTTTTAAAGTCCAAAACTCATAAAAAACATGTAAAGGCTGATGAGAGACCAATTGACGCTCTGTCTCAGAAAGCGCATATATCATCATATCTTCACTCACTGGCTTTATTTCTTCAACATCAATGCCGACTCGTCCGATAGTGGTGACTGCTAACACTATCCAATCCCCAGAATGAGAGAGATTAAAATCCCCCTGCCAATGTGGGTGTCCAGCAATATATGGGCGCCCACATTCATTATGAGCTAGATGTAACAGAACGTCATCTATATAGGGAAGGAGTGCCCATCTAATAAGAGTGCTACCTAGCAACGCTCTTTGCTGATCCTGCCAGTGCTTGTATTGCTGAACTTTTCTTTGCACCTCAAAAGGGAGTGCTTTAAGGAAAGCATCCCGTTCTGGTGGTGCTAACTGTACTCCTAGAGGAAGTGCAAATAACTGTATAGTTTGTTTTATCATCTTATATTGACTTGTTTTGGCTCAGGAAAGTAGCCTGTATCAATGCCATATTGAATCATTCTATAAATAAAGGCTTTATTTGGTGCCGCACATTCAATCTTGGTAGGAGCTAAAAATTCTATCGTTTTTTTGCAATTGAAGATAAATGGGGAGTCACTTGCTCCATCACCTTCAAGCTGCGCAATGGCTAACGATAAATATCCCTGTACACCTCTTGAATGATCGCCATTTAATAGCCAATCAGTATACTCTTGTTTTGAAACAATTGTTAAGTCGTAACCAATTTCCTTAAGCATATCGATTAATTCTAAATAAGTAAGTGATACAGGGTTACATAAATGGAAGACATGGCCGCTGGTTGCTGGCTGGCTTGCCAAAGAAACAAGTGCCTGACTAGCATAATTGATTGGTGTGAAGTCAACATGCCATTGTGCGGTAGGTGTTTTACCTAAATAAAGCATTGATTTAATCATACGGTAAAAGGCATTGTCATCGATATTACGTTGGAATTTACCTGTTTCAGAATGACAGCTTAAATTTCCTACACGATAAATGGAGACAGGGATTCCATCCTGTACAGCGTTTCGAACAAGGTTTTCTGCTTCTAGCTTACTTTGAGTATAAACATTATCAAGCTTAACATTGTAATTGAAGTTACCTTTTGCTTCATTTGGTCCCCATTGTATGGCGGCTAGCTCCTCTGGAATGCCAATTGTCGATACATAATGGAAATGCACACCTGGTTTCTGTTTGGCTATTTCAAGCAAGTAGCGAGTTCCATTCACATTGACATTATTAAAATGATCAGCTGCACCAAAATGACGTACATCTGCACCACAATGAATGATAGCATTAATTTCTTTCATAATGATTTTTTCATCTTTATCAGATAAGTGTAGTCGTTGCTTCCCTAAGTCACCTTGGATAACAGTAATACGATCTTTCATCTGCTGAGCAATAGTATTGCCAAAATAAAATTGCATACTCTCTCTTAGTTTATCTTCAATCGTAGTTTGGGTGCTTGGTCGAATAAGGCAATATATGTGCGCAGTTGTTGTAGCTAATAGCTCATATAATACATGACTACCTAAATAACCTGTAGCACCTGTTAGTAATACCGATGTCATTGGCAAGGGCTTCACATTTTGGGAGACTTTTAGAGGACTAGGCTCCATTAAGTCCTTGAATACAATGCTTTTAGCTGGCTCGTCTTGATCTTCAATGGCTTCTGGTTGATAATGACGAATATAATGATCCAGTTCAGCAATTGTTTGATATTGGAAGAAATCCTGAATCTTTAAGAATGGTATATGTTTTTTCACTTGTACAAGAATCTCGAGCACTTTTAGCGAATGCCCTCCGATATGAAAGAAGTTATCGTGAATGCCAATTGGCTCAATACCGAGTACAAATTCCCATGCAGCAGCAAGCATACGCTGTGTATCATTTTCTGGGGCAATATATGTAATACTGCGTGATAAAGTTAATTCCAATGAAGCTAAGTGTTTTCGGTCAATTTTTCCTGTAGGGGATAATGGCATTTCTTGCAATTCAATAAATTGCTCTGGCACCATATAATCTGGTAAAAGATTTGCTAAGTAGTCCCTTAAAAGATTCTCCTCAAGCTGCATCCCACTTGCCACCGTATAGTAGGCAAATAAATGATTATTCCCATCAGCCATTTTTTTTGCAATGATCACAGCTTCCTGAATGCTCGTATGATTGCTCAATACGGTTTCGATTTCTCCAAGTTCAATACGGAAGCCTCTTACTTTAATTTGAGAGTCTTTACGTCCAACAAATTCAATGACACCAGTTGGCAATAGTCGAACTAAATCACCTGTTCGATACATTTTTTGATCTGGCTTTAAGAGATGAGGTACAAATACTTCAGCTGTTTTTTCAGGCTGATGTAAATAACCTGCTGCTAAACCAGCACCAGCAATACATAATTCTCCGATTACATTAACGGGACATAGCTGATCGTCCGTATTAATAACGTACATTTCATAATTGGCGATTGGTCTACCAATAGGGATACTAGATTGCATGTCTGTTATCTGACTTTTCACCTTAAAATAGGAGGACAATACTGTACATTCAGTTGGTCCATACACATTAATAATTTCTGTAGAGAGTCCAAATTTATCTTGCCATTTTTGAACAATGGCAGGCAATAGGGCTTCACCACCTACAGATAAATAATTTAATGTCGAAAGCTTTTTTCTATAGCTTACTGGTAAATGTGTAGCTAGCTGTGTAAAGAAAGCATTTGGAACAGTAGCGGTCGTTACTTGCTCACGGTCGATCATATCAGCAAATGCCTCAATGGACAAACGCTCTATACTTGTAAGCATATGAAGTCTTGCACCTGAAAATAAAGCAGTAAAGGTTTCTGTTATAGAAGGGTCAAAACTAAAAGAAATAAACTGGGAATAAACATCTTCTTTAGTTGAATGGTAGATTCGTTGATTATCTGTTATTAAATTAATGACAGCCTCATGCTTAAGCATGACGCCTTTTGGCTTACCTGTTGAACCAGATGTATAAATAATATAGGCTAAATCGGATGGAAGAAGTTCACATTGGATATTTTCCTGTGAATATCCTTGCTCCATTTGGTTGATTGTGAACACTGTGCGTGTTTGGGAATCATTATGTATAAAATCATTCAGTAGAGCTGTATGTTCGTTTTTCGTTATGATAAATGGAGCACCTGTATCGTTTAATAGGTACTGACAACGTTCTTTTGGATAGCTCGGATCAATGGGAACATAAACTCCACCAGCTTTCAGGATACCTAACAAACTAATGACGGTTTCTTTACTGCGTTCCATAACTATCGCTACATAGTTTCCTTTTTGTAGACCGTTGGCAACTAACATATGAGCAACTTGGTTGGATTGTTCATTTAGCTGACGGTAGGTAAGTTTTCCACCTCCATAGGATAATGCGATTCGTTCCGCAAATTTTTGTGCTGCCTGATAAAATACGTCAGGTATTGTGGTGTTTTGATCGTAGTCAGCTATTGTACGGTTTAACGTTTGATATGCGAGTAAGTCTTCTCTGTTTAATAATTGTGTACTATTGGATTGAAGTGTTTGTTGGTCAAAAGAAAGCGTATTATTCTGTGATGGGTGTACATCAAATTCTTTTTTATTATTCAATTATGACAACTCCTATTTTAGAAAAGGGCCGACACCTATGAAGGAGCGATTATCGTCATTAGGTCCACAGTAATGAATCGATCTGTGAGAAACTAACGGACATAACTCTCCTTAATAAGGGCAGCCCTTTCATTTTTTATTTCACTACAAAGGTATTAACAACATTCATTAATTCATCAGATAGCTCGGATAATACTTGAGCTTCTTCAGAAACTCGTTGTACTGTATTCAATTGAGAGGCAGAAGTTGCTGCTACTGCTCTTGTATTGTCCTTTGAATTGACTGAAAAGTCTTCCATATCTTTTACGGCAGATGTTACTTCTTCCATACCAGCTGCCATTTCTTCAATTGTTGCAGAAAGCTCTTGAATTTGCCCTGTCACATGGTGAATGGAAGTTAAAATCTGGCTAAATGATTTTTCTGAATCATTGATCATGACAATACCATGATCTACTTCTTCTACAGCGTGAACCATGATATTTACAGATTCGTTTGTATCGTGCTGGATATGCGAAATAAGTGTAGAAATTTCTCTTGCAGATGCCTCAGATTGCTCTGCAAGTTTACGTACCTCGTCAGCAACCACTGCAAAGCCACTACCAGCCTCCCCAGCACGTGCAGCTTCGATAGCTGCATTTAATGCAAGTAAATTGGTTTGTGAAGCAATCCCTGTGATGATTCCTACGATTTCTTCTATTTTATTGGAATGATCGCCAAGTAATTTAACAGAAGCTGCAGATTGATTAACAGCTTTGCTAATAGCATTCATTTGTGCAACAGATTTATTTGTCGATTCATTCCCTCTTTCAGCTTCCTCTGATGCTAAAATCGAGGATTCTGAAATTTGATTGGACGTCATAGCAATACGTTGAATACCAATATTCATTTCTTCAATGGTAATTGTACTTTCTTTTGCCTTTTGTACTTGAAGATCAGCGCCACTTGCAATCTCCTGCATAGAAGATGCTACATTATTATATGAATCGGAAGCTTCTTGCATATTTACAGATAAAACATTGGCTGTGTTTGAAACACGCTCAGAAACATTCGTTGTACTCTTAATAACATTTTTTAAGTTATCAATCATAGAATTAAAATTTTGTGTGAGCGTTCCTACTTCGTCTGTTGAAGTAACTGGTAATGGTTCAAGCTCTAAATTACCTTCTGCGACTTTTTTAGATTGTAAAGAAAGTTGTTGAATCGGTGTTAATTTTTTTCTTAAAAGAGTGTAAACAGCAATGGATGAACCAATTAAGAATATAACCGTTACTAATAACGTCCATAGGGCTTCAGACATCGCTTTTCCTGTTACCATTGATACGTCATAGTCAATGGCATAAGCAGCCAGCATGTCCCCATTCTCATCCAAGATTGGTGTAAGGCCTGTTTTATAGCTACCATATTCATCGCTATAAATATCTGTTGCTGTTGCTTTTTTTGTATCAAAAACTTCTTTAATTCTTGCTAGGAAATCTGGAGATAAACCCATTGCAATCATATCTTGGTTATACTCTGCCCCTAGTTCAAGTATACTAGATGATAGAACAGGTGCATTAATATTTTCACCGTTAACTGTAATTAAAAATAGATTGGTAATGCTATCTGAATTATCATTGATTGCATCCATTTCACTAGTTAATCGTAGAGCATCGGGATTACTATTTGTAGGATTCTCTAATATCGATTTTAGTGTAGTAATATCAATGGTTTTGGCTAGGATCATGCCTTTGTCAGAAAGAGATTGATTCATGTCTGTTAAATTACTATTTCTTACTATATAATAAGAAAGACCTAAAGTAACTAATCCAAATAATAATAAAATACTCACTACTATTGCAGTTAATTTCTTACTAATAGACATTTGCTGCTTCTTGCGTGTTTTCATGCTTTTCCTCCTAATATGATATAGCGAATATTTCAAGCTAAGGACTATAAATGGATAATTCAGTCAATGTACTACACATTGAAGATGTTGATGTTATTCGTAGAAGTCCAGATGCGTGTAAACTATTTATAAATGCAAAATAATCTATTTATCCCCTATCATTTAACTACTATACTGCCAAAAAAATTGATTCACAACCCAGAAAACTTACTATTTCAAGTCATGATCTCTATGAATAATAGTTAATATATAGTTTTTTAGTCTATGTATTTTTATTGTTAGGTTAAATTTTTACAAAAAGCTATACATTTCCTAGTATAAAAAAGAAGTATGCTCATATCTAACTTATTTTCAGTTGATTAAAAATTTGGCTGAAATACCAATTTTCAATTCCTTGTTAGGGCTTTTTACTTATTTTGTCATGTCTTATGTGTAAAGAAATTTGGTTATTTTTGTTATGGGAATAAAATGAAAAGAGGTTATTTCTTTATTCTTAAATAAAGAAATAACCTTTTCTAGTTGTTGCTATGGCCGTGGATTACCAAATATACCCGGTAAAATATTAGGGAGTCCTGGTATTAATGGTGGTGGGAAACCAGGATATTGCCCCCCTGGACGTGGCGGATAAGGTTGGGGCGGATAGGGCTGTGGTGGGTATGGACGTGGCGGATAAGGTTGCGGTGGATAAGGCTGTGGTGGGTATGGACGCGGTGGATAAGGTTGAGGCGGATATGGTGGATATGGTGGTGGGTATGGCGGCGGATAGGAACTACCAGGAGGTGTTCCTGTACCTGCAGCAGTGATTTGACTAACATCCACAGTCACAATTTGACCATTATCTAACTGAATTTCAGCAGTTCTTCCTCCAGTTCCAAATGTCCGAATTAATGTACCTGAATAAGTACCAGTAGGGAGTGTTACCCATATTTTCATACCTGGGCGAAATTGACTGTTAAAATCTTCAGGGGCTAATCTAGGATAAACCAATGAAACACACCTTTCTTCATTTTTTCTAACATATGCCTATTGCGATTTTTGTCATAGGCTATAGGCTATGGATGCTTAAGTTCTAATTTGTTATAAAATAAAACAAATTTCATTATAATAAGGGAAAAAGCTAAAAGGATGTTTAGCACATGGCAATTATTAAGATAAAAAAAATAAACATACAAAATTTACGAAATGTACGACAGGGTGAAATTGTACTCGCAGTAAATTTTGAGACATTTCTACAAGCGAATGTTGTTGGCCTATATGGACAAAATGGCTCTGGAAAGACAACCATTGTAGATGCATTTAGTTTATTGAAGACACTTCTATCAGGATGGCTTGCTGAAGTGAAGTTGCCCTCTCAAAAGAAGCGACTTATATTAGCAGGCGAGCAAACAGCTAGCATGGATGTAGAATTTCTAGTTCAGAATCAATTCGGTACATTTTTTGTGAATTACTATGTGGAACTACAGGAGGATCAGTATCGACTATATACTACGTTGGAGCGCCTTACCTATCGAGAAAACACGAAAGGGAAGCGATCAAAGGTTTTAGTGGCTGTGACGGAGAGGGATGTACAAATCCGTCAATCGAAACTGGATGATTTGAGTGAACAAGCGCGAATTCAATTACTGGTTATTCAACAGCTAGCAAGAAAACAAAATATGTCATTTCTATTCCATAAAGATATAAAGCCATTATTAAAGGAACGACTTTCTGAGTTAGAAATGCAGTTGCTACAAAATATTGCCGTCGATTTTAGTCGGGACTTACATGTTGTTAATAATCAAAATATTGCCCCACTATTTGAAGAACGAATGATGCCATTCAGTATTCATTTAGAGAAAACAAGAGGCCTTATTCCCTATGATTTAAATGGACCAGCTTTATTACCAGAGGATGCATTCTATGCTCTATGTGAAGTTATTGAACAAAGTAATCAAGTGCTCTCAGCAATTATTCCTGGTTTGACGATTAAAATTAATATCATTACAAAGCAAATGATGGACAATGGTGAGCAGGGAATTCGTTTTGAATTTTTGTCTCAGCGTGGGGAGCGGGAATTACCGCTACGAACAGAGTCAGAGGGAATTTTAAAGATCATTTCGATTCTTAGTGTATTAATTGCTGTATACAATAATCCGAATGCATGTGTAGTGATTGATGAATTAGACTCAGGTGTATTTGAATATTTGTTGGGCGAGTTGTTAACAGTGATAGATGAGGATGGAAAAGGGCAACTTATTTTTACATCCCATAATCTACGTGTGTTAGAGGTGCTAGCTATTAAAAATTTATGGTTTACGACAACAAATGAACATCACCGTTATATGCAGCTAAAAGGTATTAAAGAAGTGAATAACGCTAGAGATGTCTATTTACGTGCTATCCAACTTGGTGGACAGGACGAAGAGATATATAAGGAAACCAAAACATTTAAAATAAAGCGTGCTTTTCGTAAAGCGGGTGTTCAACATGACTAAAAAAGTACTTTTAATTATTGTGGAAGGGCAGACAGAGCAAATTATTTTAGAGGATTATTTAGATACTCATTTTGCGAATTCGACGATACGCTTTGATGTGCAACGTGAAGATATTTTAACAAAGTGGGATGCACACAAACGGATCCCCAATATTAAAAACAGTGTTGTACGAGTGATTCAAAGCTATCTTCAAAAATATAAATTTTTAGCCAATGATTTAACTGCTGTTGTTCACATTACAGATGCAGATGGATGCTTTATCGCACCAGAATGCGTCAAGATAGATGAGACTATCGAGCAAAACTTATTTTATACAGAGGATGCTATTTTAGTGAAGTCAGATAAACGTAAACAACAAATAGAACAACGTAATGATATGAAGGCTAAGAATGCTAGAATTTTGATTGCCAACGACCACTTTAGCATTAACCGTATGAAAGTACCTTATCAATTATTTTATTTTTCTACGAATTTAGAGCATGTCTTATGGAATGAGCGCAATGAAATCCCTACAGAAAAAATGCAAAAAGCAGATGAATTTATGGACAATCTGTCAGGCACGATTGAGGAATACCTAAGCGCATACCTACCGGTCAGTTCAGAGTTGCCTTATAGGGAAAAGATAAAGAAAAGTTGGTCATTTTTAATGGAGGATTGTCATTCATTGCAACGAGGCACGAATGTACCGCTATTATTTGAAATGATTAAAACAGATGTACAGTAAAAAACAGGCGACGAAATACGTCACCTGTTTTTATCTAGTGTTAAATTAGCGCATTTGCTCATAGCTTCGAATATGAGTTAATATGGCAGGGTCTTTAATTTTTGTATCTTCACTTAATAATAAAAGCTTGGACATGATCTCAGCAGTACGCGGATCATCATCCACCATCGGCAAGAAAATTCGTCCACGATGCTGAGAAGGTACAGCAAGAATCGGGATCATGGAACCGCCTATTTGATGCACCACACCACTTCCTAAATGTAAGGAGTAACTTGCTAGCTTACCTTCTATGAGAGCATGGTGCTTTTTCACTTCCACATTGTTTAGCTTCAATAATTTAGCCAATTCTTCTACGATAATACTGCGCATTTCAACAGTAGAATGACTTGCCTCAGGGTCTACACCACCAACATGAGCTACACTGACAACAAGATCAATATCTCGCATAACCTCAGAGAATATCGCAGCTGGAATATTATCTAAAACGATATTTTTGCCTGTGAGTCGATCATAGAAGTAAACACCTTCGATTGCAGGTGCTTCAATTTCTGCTGGCGTAAACCAATCTGCCTGTGCATACAAGGATGCCACAATATTTTGCTTATAATATACTTTACGTGGTCCTGTTTCATAGCTGATTTGCCAGCCACGTGTTTTCAACAAGGCTACTGTTTGTGAAGGATTTACTTGATGTCCTGCATAGCGCAATGATTGTTTCTGTGCTTTTTCATCAGCATTGATGAGATATAACTCACGGAACACTTGCTTAAATGGCTGTTGTATTTTGTGCTCGAACATATAGGATTGCCACTGTCTCCATTGACCACTTTCTAGAAGATGGTAAGGATGAGCAATCTTTATAGAGGACGAAGGAGCAAGGTCCACAATGTCAGCCGATAGAAGCTGTAAGCCTTGTGGTGTAAGCATTCCAACGTAATCATCGCTGATAAATATTAGTTTTTGTAAAAGTGGAGCTAGGATCGGATGGGCCAATAAATGAATGAGCTCCTCGATCGAAAATACAGTTTCTAATTCCATTGCTTGCTCAAGAGCTGGGCGTGCTCGTTTATATTGTTCTTGTAAGTCTTTTCGGGCTTCCTGCAAGATTACAATATCAGCATGCTTTTTTAATGCAGCAGGAACGTTCTTTAGGCGTTTACCATCTTTTTCAACAATAATAGCTACAGAGGCATCATCCTCTATTTGTAGATGGGCTGTAATTTGTTCGATTTGTTGTGCTTTAAATAAATGCTTCATATCGTTAAAGGCAGATAACTCCATACGCCATGTGAAGCGAGTGGCTTCTCCATCCCCTGCATTGCGCGCTAAATTTTCTAGAGCGATACTTGCTGCTCGAGCCTCACTTGCGCGGCGTTGAGCACCAAATTGCTTACTTTCCTTCAAAAACTGTTGAATAAATTGATAGCGTGTCAGGGCGTCTTTGTCATCTGATTTTATTAAAGGGATAAGACCAAGTGCGCGCAGTTTATCTTTATTGCGTTTATCTTGAATTTCTTGCATTAACGGTTTTGGACTGAGCTTACCGATAGCTGTATCGGCATAAAGCTGTGCCCGACGATGGTTCGCTCCTTCTGAGGCATACTTTGCAGCATCATAGACAATTTTGAAATTTTTAGCCCCAAGTGTTTGATAGGCGCTTTGGAACCAAGCTAAATCGAATGCACCATCACGGAAATCCTCAGCAGTGATGCTAGAGAAAAGGGCAATTTGATCTTTGGCATAGTCGGACAATGAATCTGTTGTGTGAGCAATAAAATACCAGGCTGATTCTTTTAATCCATTCCAGCCAATTACTTCACTGACAAGGTCTATCCAATGCTGGTTATACATCATGGCTTCAATTAAACGTTCTTTAGAAATGTCTGTTTTCTGCCATGCTTCTTTTAATTGCTGCGCTGTTTCTTCTTTTTTGGGGTAACAGTTAGTTAGCAATCGGGAGAATACATCCTTTTTCGTTTCTGCCTGCCAAATATATCCTCGCGCAAGCTTTTCTCCGTCAAGTGCCTGTAGAATCTGTAAGAAATAATCAATACCCTCAAAATAAGAAATGCTACTAGCAAGCTTTGTAACAGCAGTAGGCGTATCACCACGTTTTAGCTCTATGGCTAAAATTCGATCAATTGCTTGTTCACGAATAGTAAAGAAATCGGTTAAATCTTCAAATGACTGTTGATAGCGTTCTTGTAATTTAGTTGGCTCGTTAAATATTTCTGAAGCGAGCGTATTGGTAAAGATGGCCTCAAATAAGTGATCTTGCGTAAATAAACCAACCTTCATTGCGTCTAAATATTGGAATAAAGATAAATTGTAGACGTTTGGCTTATAGCTTTCATTTTTCATACGCTTTGTTAGCTCTTCATTGATAGCTAGCATTTTTACATATTCACCATAGGTTGCGTAATCAGACCAGCATCGATCAACAAATGTCTCAATGACATCTAAATCGATAATGGTAGAAGTGGAACGATAGTAATAATAACCCTTCTCTCGAACATCAAGTTGCCACTGATCAGCAGGTATTTGTTTGAATAGCTGTAATATTATGCCTAATGCCTGTTCGAAGCGATTAAATTCGGGTGCATGCTTTTGTAGTAATGAAAGTGCTTCCTGATGTAGCACTGTATCACCTGAGATTTTGTCGATGTCTTGGGATAGCACTGAGAAAATCTGTTGAATTGTATCGTCATATTTCAAGGAATTAAATTGCGCAACACGTACCTTTAAATCTTTGTATTGGAAGAACGGTTTAATTAGTGTATGAGCTGCTTCGGAAAGATCATGAGCAGAGGGGTATTCTGATAGACTATGATAAAAATTAAAATAGGCTAAGTCCTCATTACTAAATAATGCTGTCTTCATCCATTGAATAATTTCTTCGGGGATAGGATAAGCATCAAGACTAGCATGTCGTTGATTATCCGATTTAGTTGCCATTATACTATATCTTTGTCCTAATGTAGTGCTAATGGGTGTGTCATTCCATTGGTATGTTTCATATTCTAGTTCAGCATGTTTATCTAAAAGTTGAATAAGCTGCTCTAGCTTAGATAATAATTGATCAACATCATATTGAAAGAATTTTTCAAAAGGTGTAGGTGCCTGTACATAAAGTGGAGCAAGCTGTTGCCAAGGCTCTACATCATTCATTTGAATGGCTCCATCCGAAATACAGCCGTATTGAATAGGGGGATGTGGCGTATACAAGCCAAAGCCATTACTCTCGTTATACTCAGGGACATCCCTTGTAATTAATTGCTCTAACAACACTTGCTCGTTTTTAGTTACTTTTGGTAATAAGGAGCATAAAGCTGTAATTTGCTCGCTTGCTAAGCTGTATTCCTTAGAGGCTTCAAATAGTAACTCAAGCCCTCCAAGTCTCTTTAACTGCTTACTATCTTTTATCAGCCTTTCAGCACTTTGTAATAGATGGTTCTGTGGCTGAACTTTTAAGAGTGAAATAGCCTCTTTACGAAGTGCACCTGATTTATTAGCTAAAAGATCTTCAATTTTTGCTATTTCTTCTTCTGTTGGTGTTAGAGCATGTATTTTCTTTAACGCAAGAGAACGATTGATGGAACTGCGATCCCGTAAAGAATTAAATAAAAATTCACGTTGACCTTCTGTGACAGGGTCAAGACAATAAATATTCAGTAGTCCGATTCTACTTGATGGTGAGTAAGAATCAGCATGCTCAATAATCCGTTGGAATAATGCCTCGTCTTGTATATGGTGGGCTAAAATAATTTGTGTTGAAATTAAATCTTCTAATGACAAATGGACATGGACAAAGGATAGAGGTTTGCCTGTAATGATAAGTCCATCTTTCGTAATTTCATTCTTTGCCCACTCAAGCTGTTCAAATAAGAGGTATTCAATCCCTTGTAGCTGTGTGTTTTCTTGCATGAAGGTTTGAAGGATTTGCGCCCATTCATTGTCTCTTGCATACTCACTATTAATATGGTGATTAGCATAAAGAAAATTGCCCCATGCAAAGGCAAACAGCTCAATATCTTTTGTTGATAAGATTAAATCCTTCACAAATGGCGCTGTAAAGGAGATTTTCGATAAGTTTTTCAAAAAGGCAAGCGTTGTAAGTTGGATATGCTTGTCACGCTTTAAGAGTTTTGTTACAAGGTCATTTAACTTCGTATAGTCCTTTGTAGCAGTAGCCCATAATGCAACATAAATATCAATTGTACGTTCACTTTTTAACAATTGCTCAACAAAGCTGTCCTCTTCAATTGCGTGGATGGCTAATGTAAGAACTTCCTCTGTTATTTTTTGATTTTCGAAGCTATTATAGCCAAGCCCCATCCAAGTATCGACTGCTCGAATTACAGAGGAGAAGCGTGTTAGGCGATGTTCCTGAATAAGCTTCATCATGTTGAGCTGTGCATCTAGATTGCCATGGTCAATATTTTCTACTATTGCCTGTCGTAAACCTTCTTGTCGTGCAGCTGCTATTAAGAGTTTACCAAGTGCATCATGCATACGACGATTACTTGACTTGAAAATACCTCGAATGAATGGATGACCGAAAAAGCTACTTTGATGCTCATCAAATAAAATACTCTCTACTGCTTCTTCTATGGAAGGGTTTTCTAATGATAGTTCTTCAGCGAGCAACTGTTCAAAAACATTAAAACCCATGACTTTCACATTTTCATTCTTCAAGACATAGGAGCTATAGTTTGGATAAGTGCCATGCTCATATTGGCGATGATTCGTTAATAACTCCTGCAAAGTAATTTCCTCAAATGTCAGCATCTCTTCTATTAACTGTAAACATTGAAAAAGATGGTCTTGTACTGGTTGAGATGAACGAAAGGATCGACGTAAAGCATCTGTTTGAAACATTGTAGCATCAAAATGTAATGCTAGTTTCTTGATCTTGAGTGCACGTTCTTGTGAAGAAAACAAGGTAAGCACTTCAAATAGTGGTCCACTAAATAGCTCTCCAAGTGAGGAATATTGCTGAGCAGCTATAAGTGGTTCAATGTCATAATCTCTATTGTCCATGTATTTTAACAGTGCGGCTGCTAAAGGCTGTATCGCTATAGGTGCAGAATCAGCTAAAGTTTGAAAATGTGTCTTTTGTTCATGTGAAAGTGTCATCAAAAATCCCTCCTACCAAATTCGTCCTGCAAGCATAGTAAGTTTAATAAATGTAAAAACATCATCTTCCTGTATGTTTAATGGTGTAGAAAGAGAATCTAAAGGCTCTTCATTATGAAGGACTAAGAACAGTTCGTCCTGAAAGGCTTGAAGCATTGTGGAAATAGCATGATCAACTGACTGTACAGTATCCCTTTTCTTTTCTCCAAACTGTACTTTGCCATATTGGGCCGCGTCTACTAATTGCTGATCCGTTAAATATAGATGAAGTGGTGTATCTACCATTTTTTCATTAAATTGTTGTACCTGCTGTGTAACAAGCTGAACAAGTAAATCTTGTAACGTGATGACAGGCTCTTCAATTGAAAATGGAAATTTTTCAAGTTTACGAGACTTCTTACCGATTACTTTTTGCTGGTAAAATAAACGCAATCTAACACCTCCTTACAATAATTTCATTATACAAGAGTGAGAACAGGGAAAAGAATAAGGCATATGACGCTAGTTGTGTAAAAAAGTTTGGGAAAAGTGTAACAAAAAGTAGCCTGCTACACTTGATTGGTAGGGTAGAAAGTGGGTGAAAATTTACTGAAGATTATGCGGAAAATAGAACATTTGTACGATTATTGTTGTCAAGATAAGTATCATTTTGCGTTTTTTTATTCTAATAACGGTGAAGAAGCAGAATATATTACTCAGGTAACTTTTTAGACATACGTATTTAAAAGAAAATTCTTTCATGAAATCTCGTAAACGAAGATTATTCTCATTAGTATTAAATAGGTGACATAATACAGCATACTATTCATCCGCTATATATAGTGGTCTACTTTTGTGTAGTTGTTGAAAGACATCTTTTTATCTCTGATTTCATAAGCTTTATAGGTATGATTTTATCAAGCTAGAAGGAGGCAAAATCATTCAAATACACGTTGTACGGGCTGGCGAGTCTTTATGGGGAATTGCACAGGCGTATGGGGCTACGGTTCAGAGCATTATAGATGCCAATCAAATTCCAGAGCCAAATCGTTTAGTTGTGGGGCAAGCTCTTGTAATCCCGATTGTCGGAAGTTTTTATTATGTACAGCCAGGTGATAGCTTATGGTCAATTGGCCAACGTTTCGGTATTAATTATGTAACACTTGCACAAGTAAATGGTATTAATCCCAATCAACCATTAGCAGTTGGAACGAGATTATACATCCCACAGCCACCAAGAACAAGGGCAGAAACATTAGCCTATTTAGAGCCGAGAGGAACATCAGTTAGTGAGGCACTCTTGAATCAAGCGAGGGAAGCGGGTCCTAATTTAACATATTTAGCTTTATTTAGCTATGAGGCTAGGCGTGATGGTACTTTACAGAGGCCACCAAGCCAAGGTGTGACACAAATTGCAAATGATACGGGAGCATCAATGGCAATGGTTATTTCTAATTTGGAGAATTTTAGTTTTAGTGGTGAATTAGCGAGAGATATTTTTCAAAGTACAGCTGTTCAAGATTTACTATTTGATAATATTCTTGCAGAAGCAAAGCGACTTGGGGATGTTAAAGATATCCACTTTGACTTCGAAAATTTGCCAGCAGATCAACGACAAGCCTATAACAATTTTTTAAGAAGAGCTGTTGAAAAATTCCATGCTCAAGGATACACAGTGTCTACGGCATTAGCGCCAAAAACCAGTGATAGTGAGCGAGGGCCATGGACAGCGGCACATGATTATAAGGCACATGGAGAAATCGTGGACTTTGTTTTACTCATGACCTATGAATGGGGATATTCAGCAGGCCCACCAATGGCTGTTTCACCTCTCCCAGAGGTAGAGGCTGTTGTAAAATATGCGATTAGTGAAATACCGGCAAGCAAAATTCTGTTGGGGCAAAATTTATATGGATATGATTGGACGTTACCTTTTGTCCAGGGGGGACCTTTTGCAGAAGCACTTAGTCCTCAGCGAGCCATTGAGATTGCTAAACGTTATAATGCAGCGATTCAGTATGATTGGAGAGCCCAAGCGCCATTTTTTGAATACTATGATGAGCAAGGTAGGGCACATATGGTGTGGTTTGAAGATGCTAGATCTATTCAAGCTAAATTCAATCTTATAAAACAATATAATCTTCGTGGTATTGGGTATTGGAAATTAGGACTACCATTCCCTCAGAATTGGGTGTTAATTGGTGCGAATTTTGATGTGGTAAAGAAATAAGATAATGAAGTATAAGGGACAGATTACCCAATGTATTTTCTTCAAAGAGGAAATAATCTGTAAATTTCATTTCTAATTATGGATAAATATACTATAATTATATTAAATAGTATTTTAGGAGGGATATTTTGGGTAAATTAAAAAAGTTAGGTATTATTTTAACAACTACCGCATTTTCTGTTGGAGTGCTAGCACCCGTTTCACAAGCTTCTGCAAATGTGAAAGAACCTTCGGAGCGTATTGCAATACAGTTAGCTGCTACAGAGACAAAAGTGACAAAAGGTATGCTAATTAACAAGTTACGGGCACTATTCCCTGAAGAGTTCAAATTTGTAGCTGATAATGAATTTAGTTCTGGTGGCGGTCATTTCTTTAGAGAAGATACAACGGTCCGTTATGATTTAAACTTCCATAAAACTGTAAATGGTAAAGATGTCTATGGTGGTTTTACATTTAAAGGTGAAGATTTAGAGTTAGAACATTTCTATTATCAGCCAGCTAATATCGCTGAAGCAGTATATCCTGCAAAATATTCAGAGAATGAAGCCAAAAAAATTGCAGAAGACTTCCTGGGAAAATTTGCGAAAATAGAAAACTATAAACTCCGTGAAGATGGCTTCGGTTATTACAATGACATCAATCGTCCATTATCACAACCAATTACTTACTCATTTGTTTATTCACCAACCTATAATGGAGTGCTTATTGGCGATCAAAGTATCACTATAGATGTTCTTGCTAATGGTCAAATAACAGGAATGTATCGAAATACAGAATCAATTGGTAAAGCAACATTTGATAACTCAAGCCAGAAAAAAAATGAGGAAGAAATTGTTGCACAAGTAAGTGATAACTTAGCGGTTGAACTTCGTTATTACGTTGACTATTTTAGCGATCAACGTAATGTGAAGCTTGTCTATATGCCAGCAACAGGATTTAATGGTGTACATGCTTTAACGGGCCAATGGCAAACAACGAATGGCTTCTCTACCCAAGTTCCAAAGACGAAAAGCGCTGAGAAAATATCCTCACAGCAATTACCACCAAGAAAAAGTGGTATGACAGTAGCAGAAGTGGAGGAATTTGCTAAAAACTTCTTAAAGGTGGATGAAGATAAGGCGAAGCTCACGATTGATATGGTGGATGAAAGAGAAAATGACAATGGCGAAACAGTTTATACAGTAAATTATACGTATATGTACAATAATGGTGGTTCTGGTACCTCTTTCGAAATGAATAAGGCAACAGGCGAAATCGTGCAGTACCACGATTTAAAGAGAGATTTTACAAACACTGACAAAACAAATACTATTTCTAAGGATGCTGCATTGGCAAAGGCTGTTGAATACTTAAAGCAATGGGCTCCATCCTATTTACATGAGTATTCGATGCCAATTGATGATCCTGTCCATGATGATTATAGTAAAGATTATTACTTCTCCTTCCCACGCATCGTAAACGGGATTGCGGTTGTTGGAGATGAAATAAACGTAGGTATTGGCTCTGATGGGTCATTACGTTCACTGAATGTTAATAAACAAAAGATTAATAATTGGCCTTCTCTTAATCAGGTAATCTCTGCTGATAAAGCAAAAGAAGCATATAGTAAGGCCCTTACATTACAACTACAATATATAAAACAAGCTACTGAAGGTAAACAACATTATGATCTAGTCTATGCTCCAACTTACAACGGTAGCTTAGTTAATCAGATTGATGCAATTACTGGTGAATGGTTGTATGAGGTAGATGACTCAAAAGAAAAACCATCTATTTCACACCCAACAGCAGCCAATGAATTAAATTATCTTTTACATCAAAATGTATTAGAGGTAAAAGATATAGCAAACTTTAATGCTGATGCTGCTGTGACAAAGGGAGAAGCATTAAAGATTCTACTAAAATCTCTAACATATGGCTATTTTGGTAGTGGCGATGGTGAAAAGCAAACCTTCAGCAATATCGATAAAAATCATCCATTATATGGAGTGGTTGAACAAGCTGTAAGAATGGGAATTTTACAGCCAGCAAACCAATTCGCTTTAGATGAATCATTGACTCGTCAAGAGCTAGCGGTATGGGCTGTTAAAGCAATGCAATTGGAGAATGTTGCAAAGTATAAGGATATTTACAAATTAAACTTTGCGGATGCAGCGTCCATTGATCCAGCATATACAGGCTATATAGCAATAGCAAATGGGATGGGTCTGATAGATACACAGCAAAATAACTTTAATGCTACCAAGAGTGTGTCATATGCCGATTTGGCTGTTTCAACAGTTCGTTTAGCCAAAGCTATTCAAGAAAATAAAGTGGATCGTAACTTCTATTATTAAGTCGCATTCCATGAAGAGGGTATCTCCTTAATTGTAGGAGATGCCCTTTTTAGGTTAGTTTGTAGAAGAATGGGGAAATAATAAGTAAAGAAAGGAGTGAATAAATTGAAATTGAAATTTATTTTAGTGATTTCTTTAATGACTGTTATTCTTTACGGCTGTAATAAGGATGAGGTAAAAGATGTGCCTGCAAACGCTCCAGCAGATCAGAATGCTACTCAACAGACTGGTGAGACGCCAACTGACCAAGTGACATTTAATTTTTTAGAGTTTTCTTTAGATGTTGATTACTCTGCAACGGAGTCTTATGAGGTAGAATATGAGGATAAAAAAACAGGAATAGAAGCAAAATTAGAAGATGATCGAAAACAAGAAAAACTGCAGGGCGATGAAGCTTATACTAAATTAGAGCCGTTATTTAAGCAGTTGAATTTTGATTCTACAACATCTAATGATGAAGTGATTGATCAAGTAATTAAAGTATTCAATATTGAAGATAACTATCAATCCATTGAAGTAGATGTCGAATTTGTAGACGGCAATGAAAAGGAATTTAAACGAATTAAATAATAAAAATAAGCCAGCTAGCTGATTTAATCAGTTAGCTGGCTTTTCTTTCATTTACATTCTCGAACCCAATGTCGATGTTTAGCAAGGGCATGAACAAAAGATTTTGGATCGGTTGCAACCCCATGTTTATTGGCTATATGCTGTAAAAATAAAACATTTTCCGTATAACCTATTGTTTTACAGTGCTGATAGGCTTGTTCAATAAACTGTTCTGCTTTTGCTTGTTCGTAGGAATTCTGAAAGGCTCCTGTAACATAAACCCCATCATAAAGAACTGAGGAGGTAGTAGCAAATGTTTCGTGAATTTCATAGCCGCTTACTATGCCTTGTTTATTACTTACTAGTTCAACTACAATATCTTCACTTAAAAATGTAGCAATAAGTTCATTTAATTTTTCACCACTATTTTCTGTAACAATTACAGCTACTTTATTAGATTTGACACTTTCCTTTGCATTGATTACTTGGCTAACAGCAGGAGAAGTTTGTTGAATATGTGGTACTTCCACTTCTACAGGTGGAACTATACCAATTCGTTCAGCGATAGCTGAAGCAAGTGAGTAACTGACATGAGCATACATGTCTACAACTTGTTTTCGAATCGCTTTATTTTTTACTTTGCCAAGTTCAAAGCTAAAGGCATCGATAATATGCTTTTTCTCAATATCTGTCATACTAAGCCAGAATAATCTTGCTTGAGAAAAATGGTCTTTAAAGCTCTCACTACGTGCACGTACTTTATGCCCTTCAACTTTTTCTTCATAATGCTTATATCCACCATCTTCTTCAGAAACAGGATGTGGTGTATTATTGGCTAAGGAATTTTTATGGTAGCTAACTTGTCCCACATTAATGGTTTGTCGGCCATAGCCATCTCGTTGGTTATTATGAAATGGACAAATTGGTTTATTAATAGGAAGCTCATGGAAATTAGGTCCTCCCAGTCGTATTAACTGTGTATCGGTGTAGGAGAATAAACGACCTTGTAATAAAGGATCATTTGAAAAATCAATGCCTGGCACAACATGCCCGACATGGAATGCGGCTTGTTCCGTTTCTGCAAAAAAATTATCCACATTTTTATTCAAGGTCATTTTCCCAAGAATGTGTACTGGAATTTCTTCTTCAGGCCATATTTTCGTGGCATCAAGAATATCGAAGCTAAATTTGAATTCATCTTCAACGGGAATAAGTTGCACACCAAGCTCCCACTCTGGGAAATACCCACGTTCAATCGATTCCCATAAATCTCTGCGGTGAAAATCGGGATCTTTCCCAGCAATGATTTGTGCTTCATCCCATACTAATGATTTTACCCCAAGTACAGGTTTCCAATGAAATTTAACAAAATGGGCTTTTCCTTCGGCATTGATAAAGCGATAAGTATTAACACCAAAGCCCTCCATCATTCGATAGCTTCGTGGAATCGATCTATCTGACATATGCCACATAACCATATGAGCAGACTCCTGATTATTTGCAATGAAATCCCAAAATGTATCATGGGCACTTTGTGCTTGTGGAATTTCGTTATTTGGTTCGGGCTTTACAGCGTGTACAAAATCGGGGAATTTAATAGCATCTTGAATAAAAAACACTGGAATGTTATTTCCAACTAAATCATAATTGCCCTCTTGCGTATAAAACTTAGTAGCAAAGCCGCGTGCATCACGAACAGTATCTGCAGAGCCTTTAGATCCAGCAACGGTAGAGAAGCGGACAAAAACAGGGGTTTTAGTTCCTTTTCCATTTAAAAATTGTGCCTTTGTAATATCACTTGCGCATTCATATGTTTCAAAAATTCCATGAGCGGCTGAGCCACGTGCGTGTACTACTCGTTCAGGAATTCGTTCATGGTCAAAGTGAGTCATTTTTTCACGGAAATGAAAATCCTCTAGTAAAGTGGGTCCTCGCTCACCTGCTTTTAGTGAATGCTCATCTTCCGATATTTTTAATCCTTGATTGGTTGTGAGAGGTTGATCTTTATCACTTACTCGGAATGCTTCTAGCTGTTGTTGTTTTTGATTGACATCTTTTTTCATTTAGAATCCTCCTTTATAAGTTACAACTACCTTCTACCCGAACGAAAAGATGGCAAACATGAAGAAACAAATTGTTTGCTGTTTAAAAATGTATATGTTATTATTATCTCGAATTAAAGATAATTAAATTCGAAGTAAAAAGAGGGAGTCGTATGAAGCAAAACAATCGTAACTTAAAAGCATTTACGGTCTTGTTCCGAGCATATCAAACGATTCAAGATGCAACTAAAAGAGATTTACTTCAATTCGATTTAAATCCAACTGAATTTTCGGTTCTTGAATTTTTGTATCATCATGGAGAACAACCAGTTCAAATGATTGGTAAAAAAATATTAATTGCAAGCAGTAGTATTACCTATGTGATTGATAAGCTCGAGCAAAAGGGCTATGTGTACCGTAAGGCATGTCCAAAAGATCGTCGTGTTACGTATGTATTACTAACGCTTGAGGGACAGGTTTTGATGGAGGAAATATTCCCTAAGCATGAACAGAAAATAAATGAGATATTTGAAGTATTGGAAGCTCAGGAGCTGGACAACATGATTTTATCACTTAAAAAAGTTGGCAAGAACGCCACTAACCAATAAAAAATTTTAAATATATATCTCGATATCGAGATATATAGGAGGAGCATATTATGAATCATTTAAAAGGTGTACACCATGTAACGGCTATCACAAGTAGTGCTGAAGAAAATTATAAATTCTTTACCTATGTTTTAGGAATGCGCTTAATAAAGAAAACAGTGAATCAGGATGATATTCAAACATACCATTTATTCTTTGCAGATGATAAGGGTAGTGCGGGTACAGATATGACGTTCTTTGATTTCCCTAATATCCCAAAAGGTGTACATGGTACTAATGAAATTTCAAAGACCTCTTTCCGTGTACCAACGGATGCTGCTTTAGATTATTGGATAAAGCGCTTTGATCGTTTAAATGTGAAGCATACAGGTATGAAAGAACAATTTGGTAAGAAAACACTATCTTTCGTAGATTTTGATGAGCAGCACTATCAGTTAATTTCTGATGAGTACAATACTGGTGTGGCAGCAGGTACACCTTGGCAGGATGGCCCCATCCCACTTGAGTATGCCATTACAGGTTTAGGGCCAGTTTTTGTACGTGTCGCTAATTTTAAATACTTTAAAGATGTATTAGAAAAGGTAATGCTCTTTAGAGAGATTGCAGAAGAAGGAGACTTCCATTTATTTGAAGTAGGTGATGGAGGAAATGGCGCCCAGATTATTGTCGAGCACAATACAGTCTTACCCGTTGCTCGTCAAGGTTTTGGTACTGTACACCATGCTGCCTTTCGTGTAGAGGATCGTGCGGTATTAGATGAATGGACTGCACGCTTTGAAAGTTTTGGTTTCCACACTTCTGGCTATGTAAATCGTCATTTCTTTGAATCATTGTATGCACGAGTAGCTCCGCAGATTTTATTTGAATTGGCTACAGATGGTCCAGGATTTATGGGCGATGAGCCATATGAAACATTAGGAGAAAAACTGTCATTACCACCGTTTTTAGAACCAAAACGAGAACAGATTGAAAGTCTTGTTCGTCCGATTGACACTGTAAGAAGTTCCATTATGTTCGATAAAGAATATGAGTAATACCATTTCATCCAGTTGGGAAAGAAAAGCCCTACTGGATGTATACATAACTGTATTGGGGGATAAAAAATGGAATTTTCCAAGCTGATTGATAAGCGTCGCTCTGCTAATAATTTTATCAAGGACGTTAAGATGACTGAAGAAGATATACGCTCTATTTTGGAGGATGTTAAGCTTGCCCCTTCAGCATTTAACCTACAGCATGCTAATTATATTGTTGTGCTGGATGAGGATATGAAAGAAAAGGTGAGAGAGGCAGCATATGGTCAATATAAAGTACATTCAGCTTCAGGTGTAATTCTTGTACTAGGTGACAAGGAAGCATATAAAAATACTGCTGAGCTAAGCCAGGGCATGGTGGATTTAGGCATAATTACAGCGGGCGAACTAGAGGATATTGTAGCAGAGAATACAAGATTTTATGAGGATCGTGGTGAAGGATTCATGAAAGATGAAGCCATTCGTAATGCTTCTCTGTCTGCAATGTTATTCATGCTAGCTGCGAAAAATCGTGGTTGGGACACTTGCCCAATGATTGGCTTTGATAATCAGAAAATGCGTGAGCTTTTCAATGTGCCAGAAACACATGAAATAGCCTTAATGATTACTATTGGGAAAGAAAAAGAAAGCAGTCGTCGATTACGTGGGTATCGCAAGCCAGTTGAAGAATTTGCCATTTATTATTGAAATGGTATAAAATACAATAGCTATACAAATACTATGAATAATGTACATTTAGGAGGAAACATCATGAAGGTAGTAGCAATCGTAGGTAGTATCCGTAAAGAATCTTATAATATGCAATTAGCTCAATTTATTCAAAAACGTTATACAGAAAAGTTAGATCTTGAAGTATTAAGCCTAAAGGACCTACCAATGTATAATCAAGATATTGAAAATGAGGCTCCACAAGCAGTTCTTGATTTTAAAGCAAAAGTAAAAGCTGCAGATGCTGTACTTTGGGTTACACCAGAATATAATGGTACAGTGCCTGGGGTTATGGTAAATGCTATTGATTGGCTATCTCGTGTAGATAAAGTAATGATTGGCAAACCATCCATCATTATGGGTGCATCAATGGGGAACTTAGGTACTGTAAAAGCACAATTACATTTACGTGATATCTTATTCTCTCCAGGCATTAACTCACCATTACTTAGCGGCAATGACGTTTATATTGGTGCTGTTCACACTAAATTTGATGAAGAAGGCAATTTAACTGATGAAGGAACAGTGAAATTCCTTGACGTAGTCATTGATAATTTCTTAAGTTGGGCAAAAAAATACGTTTAATTAAATTCTAACCCATAAGTATACAATATACTTATGGGCATTTTTGTTTAGAAAGATGCTACTTCTGCATGAAATCTTCACACTTTCACGATATACTTTTAAGAAATTCTAAAATGGTGGTTACGGATGAGAAAATTATCATTAAAGCTTGGTATTATCTTTTTCATTACATTGTTTTGTATTGAGACCTTTATGATGTTTTTTTTGCATGTTTCCCTGACGAATTCTAGAGTGGAAGAGGAACTAGAGCGTTTACAAGCGAGAGGAAATTCACATCGTACGATATTAGAACAGAACTTCAATAATGAAACATTAGCACATGTCGTTCTTATGGAATCAGAAGCAAGTACAGATGTCGTGGTGACTGACTTTTTCGGGACAATCCTTGCATCCTCACAACCACATCAAGAAATCAGTGATCTGATTCGTGAGATAGAGGGGGAGGGGGAAATACCTTATGAAGGAAGGGTTTTACAAGACAATTGGCAAGAAGTTAAAGCTATTGCGACTATAAGCCCTATTCAAAACCAGCAAGGAACGATTGGCTATGTATTTATGTTTCAAAATACCGATTCCATCCATGCATTAATGAAACGGCTCAATAAGCATTTTCTCATCGTAGGTATTGTATCTGGTCTTGTCAGTATTGCAGTCATTGTTGTTCTATCTCGCAAGCTGGCTAAACCACTTATTCAAATGAAAGAGGCTACATTGAAAATGAGTAAGGGTGATTTTACAGTCGCTCTTTCTATGAATGGAAAAGATGAGCTTGGGGATTTATCAAATGCTATCCAGCTTTTATCCAATGATTTAAATCATCTAAGGCAAGAGCGTAAGGAGTTTTTATCGAGTATTGCACATGAGCTTCGTACACCACTAACTTTTATTAAAGGCTATACAGACATTCTTGCTAAACGGGATTTAACAGGGCAAGATCGTCAAAAGTATTTAGCTATTATAATAGAAGAAACAAATAGACTTTCAAGATTAATTAAAGATTTATTTGATTTAGCGAAAATGGATGAAAATTCATTTGTAATTGAAAAACATTGCTTATATTTAGAGCCGTTTTTTACAAACATTGAAGAAAAATTAAGTCCCGCGTTTCAAGATAAAGGTATCTATTTGGTTGTACGTTGTGATAATGGCTTAACACTATGTGCAGATGAAGCAAGACTTGAGCAAATCGTGATTAATCTATTAAATAATGCATTCATCTATTGTGCGTCAGGAGATATGACTACAGTTACTGTAAAACAAGACAGTGGAATTTTAAGCATCGTCGTTGAAGACACAGGGAAAGGAATTCCAAAGAAGGATTTACCGTATATTTTTGATCGGTTTTATCGAGTGGAAAAATCACGTAGTCGTGCATTAGGTGGATCTGGACTTGGGCTTGCTATTGTCAAGGAGCTTGTACAAGCACATGGGGGAGAAATAAAGGTTAGAAGTGAAATAAATAAAGGGACTACTTTTGAATTGTCATTTAAAGGAGTAGAAACGAATGAAAACGATTTTATGCATTGATGATGAACCAAGAATGTTAGATTTATTAACCCTTTATTTGGAACCACTATTTATTTGTAAAGCAATGTCTTCTATACAAGAGGCATTGGATTTTTTAGAAGAAGAGCATGTGGATTTAGTTCTTTTGGATATTATGATGCCAGAGATGGATGGGTGGCAGGTTTGCCAGGAAATTAGGAAGTTTTGGGATGTTCCTATCATTATGCTTACTGCAAAAGGAGAACACGCTGATATTGTAAAAGGTTTAAACCTTGGTGCAGATGACTACATTTTAAAGCCTTTTGATGAGGAAGAGTTGTTAGCACGCATACATGCTGTATTAAGAAGAACGATATCTGAAGACAAAGTGATTAACTTTGAAGGGCTTTGTTTAGATAGAGAGTCCTTTGAAGTATATTTTCAACATAAGGCAATTCCATTAACACCAAAGGAATTTGCCATGCTCGCCCTATTTTTAGATTATCAAAATAGAGCATTTTCTAGAGAACACCTTATCCATGCCGTTTGGGGATTTGATGTAACGATTGAAGATCGTACCATCGATTCACATGTACGTAATTTACGAGAAAAATTAAGAAAAAGTGGTTTTCCGGCGGATGATTACTTGCAAACCGTTTGGGGCATCGGCTATAAATGGCATAAGTCTGCAAAGAGAAAGCAAATGGAACATAAAAGCTAGAAATTAACCTCTACCAGAATTGAAGGTAGAGGTTATTTCTATTATTTTGAACTAAGCTCTTCTTCTGTTACCCATTTATGATTTGTTACAGCTTCACCACTTGTAGTGGAAGTATAATCAACCATATATACAGTTGTTTGCACAGCCTCGTCAATAAGGACAGTCGCATTTTCCATACCTTCCATATGTGTTGCGTCCGTTTTTACTTCTGTTCCAGGTGCCAGTGGTGCTTCTTGTGGGTCAATTAATTCTTCATGAATTATCCACTTATGCTTTTCTATTCGCTTTCCACCAGATGTAGGCTCATAGGAAATAACATAGGCAGTTGTACGATAGGCTCCTACTATTGTTGCTTCGGCTCCTTTCATACCTTCCATATGTCCATCTGTAATAATGGCTGTGCCCCCTACAGGAAATTTCGGGTTTTCAGCATTTTTTAACGTTACTGGTACATGGCCAGAACTTGAATGGTTCATTGTAGAATGATCCATTTTTTCAGCAGTTTCATTAGAAGTGGACGCAGGTTTTGTTTGCTCCTCTGTACAAGCCGTTAAACTAATTAGAGTGACCACTGATAATAGTCCGACTGACCATCTTTTATTGAATTTCATATGATATCCTCCTCATTATTTGCTCTTAAGGTAGCAAATAAATGTGCAGAAACGATGGATATGACCTATGAAAAATATCTAGCACAAGTAGGGGGAGATATACTATTGAATGGGCATAATCTTCAATGTTTTTTGTAATCTATAGGCGAAGATACCAGCAAAAATAGCTAAAATAATATCTTTTGGTAGTGGAGGAATCATCCAAAGCCAAGCGAGCTTATATGAAAAATTCTCTGGCGCACTTGCCCAAAGCTTATAGGCAAAAAACATCCAATTTGTTCCTATCAAATAATTTATAGCCGTTGCTACCAAAGCAGCTACGATAAAACTTTTCTTTGTCCCGCTTCGTTCTACGATCAATCCTGCAACAAATGCAGCTAATATAAATGTAATAATAAACCCAAAGGTAGGGCTTAAAATTTGGCCAATTCCACCACCGAAACGAGCAAAGACAGGGGCTCCTGCCAATCCTACGCACATATAAATTGTGCAGGCGAGCGCACCTTTTCTACTACCAAGAATAAGCCCTGCTAAAATTGCAAAGAAGGTTTGAAGCGTAATGGGTACACCACCAACTACCATAAAAGGTGCAAAGGAAGTGATATTAGCACCCACCATCATTAGCGTTGAAAATAACCCAATGTAGGTAATGTCAACAGTTCTTAACTTATGGTGACTATGTTGTGTAACAGTTGCCATGAATTTCACCTCGCTTTATAAGTTATTACTGCTAGTGTAAAAAACGAATGTATTTGTGTCAACCTTATTGTTTATTTAAGTTAACTCAATTGCTGAATTAAATTGAAGTAGACTATCTATCTATAAAAATGTATGATAGAACCGTCACCATTTTATAACTTCAAATACTATTGGTGTGACATTTTTAAATGTCACTTAAAAGGGAAGTCGGTGGAAGTCCGACGCTGTCCCGCAACTGTAACGAGGAATCCTATAATATGATTTGCCACTGTTTAAGAATGGGAAGGCAATTATAGGATAGTGAATCGAAGCCAGGAGACCTGCCATTTAGTAATACCTGTAATGCCCACGAGGATGCAAGCAATACGGACAATAGCTGGATATTTTTCTGACTTTGTTTAATCTAGGGTATTTCTATGCGCATTTTCGCATGGGATACCTTTTTTTATTGCTTCATTCATCAATATATTCAGTAGGAGTTTAAAACAGATGAATAAAAAATTTATGTTATTTTCCTTCGTACTTTTCATGGTATTAATTGTTTCAATGACCTTTGCTGTAATGGTTGGCTCAGTTTCAGTTACACCGCTATATGTATGGAAAGTTATTCTTTCTAAAATTCCTTTTATACAAAATTCGATCGAGCAAGATTGGAGTCGCTCTCAGGAAATCATCATCTGGCAAATAAGAGCACCTCGTGTTTTGCTAGCAGCGATAGTAGGAGCGGGGTTAGCTATTGCAGGGGCAGCCATTCAGGCACTAGTACGTAATTCTATTGCAGACCCGTATATTCTAGGGATTTCTTCAGGGGCAGCTGTCGGCGCTACTTCTGTGATTATTTTAGGAGCCTTTTCATTTTTAGGTATTTACGCTCTTTCAGTATCCGCATTCCTTGGTTCATTACTTGCCATTGCACTTGTCTTTTTCTTATCACGTGTTGGGGGACGTGTCTCTATTTTCCGCTTGCTATTGGCAGGCATGGCTGTGTCCTTTATCTTAACGGCTATCTCTAACTTTATTTTAATGATGTCAAAGCAAGAAGGGGCCTTAAAGGCTGTTATGTTTTGGATGCTAGGTAGTTTAGCTGGAGCCAAATGGAATAATATTGTGATTCCAGCTTTCGTATTCTTTATTGTATTTGGGCTACTGTGGCTACACTATCGCAATTTAAATTTATTATTACTAGGAGAAGAGGCGGCAGTGACATTAGGCGTTAATCTTCAGCAATTCCGTATTCAGTTAATACTACTAGTATCTCTATTAACAGGTGTGCTTGTCGCAGTTAGTGGTTCTATAGGATTTGTGGGATTAATTATTCCCCATATTGTGCGTTTAATTGTGGGCTCAAACTATAAATACGTAATACCTATCAGTGCTTTAATAGGTGGAATATTCTTAGTGTGGGCAGATGCCTTTGCTCGAATTATTATTGCTCCTCAGGAAATGCCAATTGGTATTATTACAGCTTTTTGTGGAGGACCATTTTTCATTTGGCTTCTCCGTCGTAACAACTATTCTTTCGGTGAAGGAGATTAACTTCCATGACATTAGAAGCGAAACAAATATCATTCTCCATTTACGATCAGCGTATACTGCATGATGTAAGCATTCAAATAAAAGAAAAGCAATTTGTTGGATTAATTGGTCCTAATGGGAGCGGAAAATCAACATTGTTAAAAAATATGTATCGTCTCCTAAAACCTGAAAGTGGATCGGTAGTATTAAATGAGCAAGATATATTAAAGCAATCAAGTAAAGCAATTGCGAAAAATTTGGCTGTTGTAAGCCAAGAGACACCCGTATTATTTGATTTCACTGTGCATGATTTAGTCAGTATGGGAAGAACCCCACATAAAAAGCTGTTAGAGCTTGATCAAGAGAAAGATTTTCAAATTGTTAAAGAGGCTCTTAGGCAAACGGGCATATCGCATTTAGAGAAACGAAGCTTTAGTTCGCTTTCTGGTGGCGAGAAAAAGCGTGTCATGGTTGCAAGGGCACTCGCTCAACAAGCACAGATATTAATATTAGATGAGCCGACGAATCATTTAGATATTCAACATCAACTTCAACTTATGGATTTAATTCAGACTTTGCATTTAACCGTAGTAGCAGCTTTACATGATTTGAATATTGCTGCTATGTATTGCGATCAAATTTACGTTTTACAGCAAGGGCGAATAGTTTGTCATGGTACACCAGAGGAAGTACTTACGCCAACAGTGCTGCAAGATGTATTTGGTGTTTTTGCGGATATTCAAATCCATCCAATGACAGGGAAGCCGTATCTTACATATGTTCCTGAACAGTTCACGAAGGGGTTTAGCCAAATATAGAAAAGTGTCATCTTCTATTAGATACATAAAACATCCTTTAAGGAGTGACTGTATGCAAATAGCCTTTACGAAAATGCATGGTATTGGCAACAGCTATATCTATCTTGATCTTTTCCAACATGATTACAAGGAAGATATCTTTTGTGTATTGGCTCAAAAAATGGCCAATGTCCATACTGGTATTGGCTCAGATGGATTGATTATTATCCAACCCTCTAAAATTGCTGACTGTGGTATGCGTGTATTTAATAAAGATGGATCTGAGGGGACAAATTGTGGTAACGGTCTTCGCTGTGTTGCTAAGTATATTTTTGAACGTCATATTGTACGACAAGAGCTAATTACGATTGAAACGAAATCCGGGATTATGCTGGCACAGGTAGTGGTGCAAGACAATCGTGTAATAGAAGTGATTGTCGATATGGGCAAACCTCTCTTATTGCGCAAAGACATTCCGATGTTAGGAAACCCAAATGAGCTTGTCATCAATGAGATATTTCCTTTACCCCAACAGTCTCTTATGGTAACTGCTTTGTTTTTGGGCAATCCGAATACTGTAGTTTTTGTGAATGCGATCGAGCAAGCACCATTAAGAACATTAGGCGGTATTATAGCAAACGATATGAGATTTCCTTATCGCTGCAATGTTGAGTTTGTAGAGGTTGTTCATGAGAAGGCATTAAAATGCTGCGTTTGGGAACGAGGTTCGGGTATAACAGAGGCATGTGGGACAGGTGCTTGTGCAGCGGTAGTGGCTGCTATATTAAATGGTTTTTGTCAGAAGGGGGAAGAAATAGTAGTCCAACTTAGTGGTGGTGACTTAGCCATACGATGGGCTGACAATGACCATATCTGGATGCGTGGTCCTGCAGCATTTATTGCAGATGGTATTTATGAATTTTTATCTTAATTACTCCCATCCTTCTTCGTCATGCCATTTTAAATAAATGAATACAGGACGCCTCCGATTTAAGGGTGGCGTCCTATATTGTAAAGCCATTAAGATACTGCTTTTAAGCCTGCTACACCTATGATAATTGCTATGATACTGATAATACGTGATAGATTTTTGGATTCGCCAAAGAAAATGATATTTACGAGTACAGCTCCAACAGTACCAATTCCTACCCAAACAACATAGGCAATACTTAACTGCAAATAGTTGAAGGATGTATATAAAAGGGCAAAGGACACACCAAAACCACCAATATATAACATTAAGTTTCGTAATGTTTTATACTGACTATAGAAGCGTAAGCCAACCACACCTATAATTTCAGACAATGCAGCTAAGATAATAAGTACCCAACCCATTATACATTCTCTCCTTTCGTTTGCACCTGCTCTTTAGAGGAATTATCCGCTAATTTTAGACCAATCACACCTAATAATAAAATAATCATGAACAGTCCTTTAACGGCATTAAATTCTCCTTCGAAAATGAAAATATCCATTAATGTGGTACCGATTGCACCTGCTCCGGCGAAAATAGCGTAGACTGTACCAGTAGGTAAGCTCTCACAAGCCTTCGATAAGAAATGAAAATCTATAGCAATGATTGTCACAATAATTATCCAATGCCACCATGAGCTTGCTACGTTAAAGCCAAATACCCAAAGCAATTCAAATAAACTTGTTAAAACGACGTACATCCATTCTTTTTTCATCAATAAAATCCTTTCTATTAGGCAATGTAATGACTGACATTCAGTCATTTTTGAGGTAAAAGAGAACGTCACTTTTATGGGTGACGTAGGCCAAGTGCGTGAGATAGGAAGTCTATAAGCTCAAGCTTGAGCAATTTCATTGTTTCGTCCTTGCTATCATCAAATAAATAAATTTGTTCAGCAGCAGATTCAATTAGACCAATCATCAGTTTAGCAGAACGTGTTGGGTCAATTGAATCACGTATCATTCCCTGTTGCTGGCCAGATAGTAAGAAATGACTCATCCAGTCATAATAGGGTGCATATATATTTTCCCATTCTTTTAAATGCTCAGTTTGCGCAATACCTGCATAAATAAGTGCAACGATGTCTCCATAATCTTTCGTGATTAAGAAAATCATTTCCACAACCTCTTCAAGTTGCTGTTCAAAGGGCTTATGACTTGAAATACCTTCATCTAAGGTAGCAATAATTCTTTCTACCATATTTTTTGCAATAGCAGGCATAACAGAAAGGCGTGATGGGAAATAAAGATAAAATGTTCCTTGAGCGATCCCAGCAGCTTTAACGATATCTGAAACCTTTGTTTTTTCTATACCTTTTTCTCGAAAAACCTCAATGGCAGCTTGAATAATTTTTTCTTCTTTTGACATGCAATCCCTCACTTTTGCCTTACTTAATTATTATGTTATAGAATAAGAAAAATAATGTCAATAAAAATGACTGATTATCAGTCATTTTTATTATCCAATGTTCGTTTGTCATTCCACAATTATGCGTAAGAGTATATTTTCTATATTTCGGGGAATTGTATAATTGAAAGGATTGATAACCATGAAAGAAATTAAGTTTGCACAATTAGACCCGCAGCAACTAGAAAAAATTAATGAGCTTGAAGAAAAGATTGGTGTAACATTAGTTGCCTATGATGCTTCCTCCACACCATCACACGGTTCTGGCGCTTTTGAGTCAAATAATAGCACTACTACAAATCATCCATCATAATGAAGTGAGAAATGCCTTGCAGTAATGTAAGGTATTTTCGTTTTATAGAATGTATTTAAAGGAGTGTTTGAATTGAATGAATTCTATGCTGATTTACATATTCATATTGGACGTACTTCTAGTGGAAGGGCAGTGAAAATTACTGGCAGTAAAACGTTAACATTAGCACGAATTTTAGAGACGGCTAGTGCAAGAAAGGGATTAGACATCATTGGGATCATTGACTGTCACTCACCTGAAGTAATCGAAGAAATGGTGAGGATGATTGAACAAGGAGAACTGCAAGAACTTAAAGAAGGTGGTCTGCGATTTCAGGAAACGACTTTAATTCCCGGATCAGAGATCGAAATTTATGATCAACATTGTCAGGGTCCTATTCATGTGCTTGCTTACTTTCCTACACTAGAGCTCATGAAGCTGTTCTCAGAATGGATGTCACAACATATGAAGAATATCCATTTAAGTTCACAGCGTATTTATTGTGATGGCAAGACCTTGCAGCAAAAGGTGCATGAATTAGGAGGTATTTTTATTCCTGCACATGTATTTACACCATTTAAAAGCTTGTTTGGCAAAGGGGTTCGTCGAAGTTTAACTGAAGTCTTTGATCCGGAGCTTATTGATGGCATTGAATTAGGTTTAAGCTCTGATACAAATATGGTAAGTCATATTAAAGAATTACAAGCATATACATTCGTTAGCAATTCTGATGCACATTCGCTTGGAAAATTGGCACGAGAATATCAAAAGTTACGATTAGCAGAAGCAAATTTTACAGAATTAAAAATGGCCCTGCATGAGCAAGAGGGACGAGCAGTAATAGCCAATTATGGCCTAAATCCTTTGCTTGGTAAATATCATCAAACAGTTTGTGCAAAATGTAGTCAACAGCTAAGTAAAGAGGCTACCATTTGTACAGAATGTGGGAGTACTCAAATTATAAAGGGAGTAGCTACCCGTATACAGGAGCTATCTGAAGACTTTCCCAATAAACGAAATAGACCACCTTACATTCATCAGATACCACTTGATTTTATTCCAGGTATTGGTCCTAAAATGATGGAACGTTTAATCGAGGCATTTGGTACAGAAATGAATATTTTGCATCGTGTAACAATCGACCAGCTTGAACAAACTGTACCACATAAACTAGCCCAATTAATCGATTTAGCGAGAACGGGTCAATTAGCCATTGAAGTTGGTGGAGGTGGGATTTATGGAAAGATACAGGTTGATTAGATAAAAAATGAAATATTTCAAAAAGATTGTTGTAATTTAACCTATTTTTATCATTCCTCTAGTAAAATAGTGAAAACAACGACTATTTTATAAGTAGAGGAGAGAGTAAATGCGATTATCAAAGAAATTTCGTTTTTTAGCTTCAAGTGTATTGGCTTTGCAATTAGCTATACCTGTAGCAGCTAGTGCAGAGGAAGGGCAGGGTGACCATATAGCACCAAGTTGGGTTGTACAAACTGATTATGTGGCACTTGGTGATTCATTAGCACATGGGATGAATGAAGTTGGTGGAATTGGATTAGGCTATACCGATTTTATTGCACAGGCATTACAACAAGACGGCTTCCTTACTTCCTTTAATAAGGGCTTTGCTATGTCAGGCTACACAACTAAAAATATTTTAGCTGATCTACAAAATGATGTGGCAAAAACAGTGACTGGTTTTGGCTATACAGAGGAACAGGCAAAGTTACGAGCTTCTATTAAAGAAGCTGAAATCATCACATTAACAGCTGGGGCAAATGATCTATTGCCAATATTAAAAGAATCCCAAGCAACGGGAATTGACACGGTGGCTATCATAAAAGCTACTAAAGAAGCTGTATCGAACATTGCTACTATTCTATCTGAAATCAAAAAGATTAATCCACAAGCTGAAGTATATGTAATGGGCTATTATAATTCCTTCCCATACTATAGTGAGAACTTACAAAAACAATTTAATCTGTTATTAGCTACATTGAATTCAACAATCAAAACAACTACTGAAAAAGCGGGCGCTATTTTTGTTCCTACATATGATGTTGTTGCAAAAGATGTTGCCAACTATCTACCAAACCCTGAAAATATTCATTTAAGTGAAGCTGGTTATTTAGCGGTAGCAAATGAAGCATTTTTACCAATCATTAAAACAAGCTCTTTATGGGATGTCACGCAGGCTATTGGAGTAGATGTAAAAAATCGTACAACTGTTAAGGTTAACTGGCAAGAAGCGACAGATAATGTAGGCATAGCAAATTACCTTGTCTATGTGAATGGAAAATTAACTTCAACATTAAATGCAGACACTACTACGATTACGCTCACAGATTTAATAGAAAATACAAGCTACAATGTATCTATCAAAGCAATTGATGCTGCTGGTAATGAAAGTGTTCAAAATCCTACAGTAACGTTCACTACGAAAGGAACAGTTAGCTTTACAGATACACAGAATCATTGGGCAAAAGATTATATTCAAAAAGCCGCAAATACAGGTTTAATGAATGGCTATACAGATGGAACATTTAGGCCTGAGAGTAGTGTAACACGTGCCCAAGCTGCAGCAATTCTTGTAAGAAGTCTTGGATTAACTACAGAAGAAAAAGCACCATTTACTGATATCACAAATTATGATGCAGCAACCCAATCAGAAATTGCGGCAGCATATGTACATGGTCTTATTAAAGGAACAGATGGGAAATTTAAGCCCGGACACCCTGTGACACGGGCTCAATTAGCTTTAATGATTCATCGCGCCTATGAACAGCAATCTAATCAGCCGTATATTGCAAAAGGCAATGTGCCATTTGTAGATGTTGCTTCATATAATGCAGAAACCAAACGAGCCATCACAATGCTGTATGAATTAGGAATCGTGACAGGGGATGGAGGCAAATTTTCACCTGAGGCTGTCACAACAAGAGGTCAAGCAGCTAAAATATTTACCAATCTTAGTCAGCTACTCATTCAATAATCATTAAAAGGTAGGGGGATTGTCTCCTCTACCTTTTGACGTTTTCGTAAAAAACGAAGTTAAAGTTTAACTAGATAAAGGAGAATGGGATGTTGTCATTTATATTATCTGCTAAAAGATTAGGAAAAGGTTTGTGGAGGTCCTTTAAACGTCCACAGTTCCTTTCATTATTTACTACACTATTTTTAATCATTCTATCAGGAACTCTATTCTATAAGGGGACAGAAGGGTGGTATTGGTTGGATGCCATGTATTTTGCTGTAGTGAGCTTAATTCCAACTGGAGTCGAAACAGGACTATATCCAACAACGGCTTATTCTAAAGTATTTACAATGATTTATTTAATTGTTGGTACAGGAGTAATGTTTATCATGTTATTAATGTTGGGACGCTCTATCGTAGATTTTTCTCTTAATGAAGAAGAAAAAGAAGAGGTTAAAAAACGTTTGAAAAAGTAAAATAGCAGTACAATGAATTCTTTTGGACGATTCATTGTACTGCTATTTTTTATGATAGTTTGGCAATAATGCCTTCTTCGTCATCTAAAACAAGTTCAATCCCTGTCGAGAATGGATCACCATGTAGAACATCCTTGATCCAAACACGTAAGGCACCAATCATGGCTGCTGTATTAAGCACCTCGATTTGACCGTTGACTTCGACCTCTGCACCAAAACCTGCATCATCCTCGTAAGTCAATTCAACAAGAACATCCTCAGGGCGAATGCTTTGATAGTAGGCTTGAGATAAACAAATAGCATTAATAATATCTTGTTCACTGATTATTTGTGCCATTGTGCTTCCTCTTTGCGCTTTTTATCTTTAAATATATTCATTATCTTCACAACAAGCATCACAATAACAACAATTGCTGCCACATTAATGAGTAAACCTAAAATATTCCCCAGTATACCCATACCACTAAATAGACTACCGAATAATAATCCAGCAAGTCCCCCAAGCATTAATCCTTTCATCAGACCACCTGAGAAAAAGCCACCTTTTTTAGTAGTATCTGCTTTATTAGTAGATGTTGAGTTGTTTTTATTTGTTGTTGCATTGTTTTGATCTTTAGTATTATCCGATTTTTGGATATTCGAGCTATTATTATTGTTAGAGAAGCCCTTTTTACCCGATTTATAGGATTTAGCTTCTGCCGTTGGTGTATCAGAAATAAATAATGTTGCACCAACAGTCGAAAATATCAGTGTCGCTGCAAAAAGAGCGGCAAGAATTTTTTTCATTACATACATTCCTCCAATATAATTTTTAATCTAATCATAAACTAGTTCTTATATAGTAATATTACATGAACTATATTAAAAAATAAAACAAACGCTTTCAAAAATTAAGCTATATCAAAAAATATGGACAAATAGTGGCAGATGTAATGATTGTAGAAATTATGCAATAGGAAGGAGTGAAAAAATGCTACTAACTTTATCAATCTTCCTTACCATTTTTATCATTTTGTACCTAACAGAAAAAAGGCGCTTTCTCAACGTTGTAGCCCTTGGCCTGATAGGGATATATATTGTCAGAGCGTTTATTATTCATTATCCTTTATTGCTACCAAATGATCAGGGGATTATTTCTGAAATGGGGATATTCATTATATTAGGAAGCTTTCCAAGTATTATGTTTATTTTATCAATAGCCATGTTTTTTAATAGTAAAGTATTATTGGAAAAGGAAGGACGCAAATTCCGTAACTTAATGTTAGCCATATTAGGGCTAAGTTTTGTTATTATGATGTTATGGTATGTATTCGTCATTTTTATTGAAATTGAAAATGTATTTTGGCATATTCTTTTCTTCTATGCGTTTTTGATTTTTGGTTATACAATGTTCTTATACACTAGTGTCCTTGCTTATTCAATATTGTATCTTCTTACACCAATACGTTATAAACCAAATTACATTATTGCATTAGGTTCAGGATTAATTGGCGATAGAGTACCTCCACTTTTAGCAAGCCGATTAGATGAAGCAGTAAAGCAATATATAAAGTATGAGATGAAGCCTTATATCATTGTCTCTGGTGGTCAAGGAAATGATGAAAAGGTATCAGAAGCATATGCAATGAAACAATACCTAATAGAAGTACATCATATTCCGACTGACAAGATAATAATGGAGGATTGTTCAGCCAATACAGAACAAAATATGATCTTTTCAAAGCAAATAATGGACCACCATTCTCATGGAGTTAACTATCGTTCCATTTTTGTTACGAATAATTTCCATGTGTTTCGCGCAAGTATTTATGCTCGAAAAGCAGCATTAGATGCCGAGGGAATTGGCTCAAAAACTGCTTTTTACTATGTTCCGAATGCATTCACACGAGAATTTATAGGTTTATTAGCCATGTATAAATGGACCCATGTCACAGTATTTTTAATTATTACGCTATTCGTAGGCTTACTATTAAGAGCATATGTGTAACCAAACTTCAACTGTCTTCCATATAATAGTGGTAAGGCAGTTTTTTACATAGTGTGCAAGGGAGGAAAATAATGTACGAGCAAATTTTAGCCAAGCGAAATAAAGAACGAATAATTTCCCTACAAAATCTTACACAAACTCAAGATCAGTGGTTTGCTCAAAATATAAAATTACTTACATTCGCTGAAGTTAACCTAACAGCCTTGCAGAAAATACTGTATCAAGTAGTACGAGGGTTATTAAAAGAACAGCAACAACGTCATTTGCAGATTGTCCATACAGTGCAATCTCAATCGATACAGGAGAATGTATTAACGCTGTTGGCAGAATATGATGATGTCTTGCGCGATGCCATTCCACAGCCTATCTATATACTCATTTGGCAAATTTCTTCGCTAGAAAAGTTAAAAAACAGTATAGAAGTAGTAGATGATGTGCTTGATATTGTAGAGTGGTTTTTTTGCCATCAAGATGAACAAGTTGCTGCTCTAGATGAAGAGGACTTAGATCATGAGCTGATTATTGATTTGTATAAAGAAGCGGTTGAAGAGCAGGATGGAGATGCCCAATATCAACTGGGCGAATACTATAATTCTAGAGAGGGTAAACATTTTCAACCTGAAAAATCATTGAAATGGTTTGAGCTAGCTGCTGTCCAGGGAAATGCTGATGCTCAATATATGCTTGGGAATTTCTGCTTTGGGGGCATAGGTATGGAGGAGAATTATTCCCTTGCCTTTTCATACTATGAAAAGGCAGCTTTGCAGGGACATGCGGATGCTGCCAATAATTTAGCAGATATGTACTTTAATGGCGAGGGCGTATCAACGAATTATACATTGGCAAAAAAATGGTTTGATTATGCTGCACAAAAGAATGTGGCAGAGGCAATGTTTACGTTAGGAATAATTTATGAGCAGGGGTTAGGCGTTGAGGTAGATGAGAAAGAAGCTTTTAACGCCTATAAAAAATCAGCTGAGGCAGGGTATGTGGAAGCACAATATCGACTTGGTGGAATTTATTTAGAGGGGCGCTTAGGCCAAGCGAAAGATGTCAATCGTGGTCTGTTTTGGTATGAAAGAGCTGCGGAACAATATCATGTAGATGCCTTTTATGATTTAGGTTATATATGGAGTAATGGTCTGGCTGGAATACGCAATCTTGAAAAAGGTATTCATTGGTTTAAGCAGGCTGCACTTCAAGGAGATGTAGAAGCCAAGCTACAATTAGGGCATATTTTTAATAAAGATACAGGGTTAGATAGAAATCTAAAAGAAGCTATTAAATGGTATGGACTCGCGGCAGATGCAGGATCCGAAGAAGCGGCTAAAATATTACAGGAACTTAAAGGATTGTAAATTTAGTGTTAAAAAAACATAGGCTTTTAGAATGATTTATAAAGCTATGGAGTATGGGTATTTTAGTCTGAAATAAACTACTGTATATGGGTATGTAGATAGATGGTAATTCAGGGTAAAAAATATTAATATAGTGAAATTTGAAGATGTTCGATAAAAAAGTAGAATAAATATAAAGCAAGTAAGCATAATAAACAAAAAAATGGTTAAAAAAGCTACCCAATAATATTGTGGTAGCTTTTTTATAGTTTATTACGCTTTATTTAACAACAAGGACTTTTTATACATTTTGTGTAAAATAATGGTATTAATAAGATTGACAGTCATTTATAAAATGATTAATGTAAATGAGTGATTTTGAAAAGAAGCATACGTAAATAATTTACTGTTAGTCATGTAGGACTATATCTGTTTGCTGAGAGCATATGACCTTAGGCTAAATTAGCAAAGGGGTACCCGACATACTTTTGGAGGAAGTCTGTCATACGGAATTGCGCTATCGAATGTAACCATTAAATCTGACTAATCTGATTTTACCGGTATTTTTTCGTGTATCCATCAATATGTTAAAAGGATTTGATGTTTCTCAGCCTGATGAAAGTAAACGGAATGAAAGAGGGAAGATGTGTGATTTTTCAAAGACAGAGAAAGACGAAGGTATTGGATTTACAGCAATACACAGTGAAAATGGATTTGTCCTCTCGTCAATCGATGGCGAAGCAAATTGAAATGCTGAACTTAACGAAGAACGACTTACAATATTTAAAAGCTTTCCAGCCAATAGTTATGGATAATGTAGATCACATCGTAAACCGTTTTTACAACATGATTGGAACAGAGCATCATTTGGTAGATATCATCAGCCATCATAGTTCTGTAGAAAAGCTTAAAGTAACATTACGGCAGCATATTATTGAAATGTTTAACGGAACCATTGATGAGATGTATTACCAAAGGCGTGTAAAGATTGCAAAGGTGCATGTCCACATTGGGCTTAGAACACAGTGGTATATCTGTGCATTCCAAGATTTATCGATATCATTTATAGATTTAGTCGAAAAAAATATAGAATTTCCACAAGATCAATTTAATACGATCAGAGCTATATCGAAAATTTGTAATTTTGAGCAACAACTCGTTTTAGAAGCTTTTGAAAACACTGTAGAACAACTGAAAGAAAAAATGGTTCATGAAAAAGAAGCGATTGAACGACAGATTGTAGATTCTTCGGAAGCACTTGCAGCTATCTCGCAGGAAACCAATAATTCTTTTTGCTGCTTAAGTAAGCAATCTGACGAAATTAAACATTTGGCAAAAAAATCACTCGATGTGTCTACACTGGCTGAAAACCAAGCACTTGAGGGTCGCGAGCGTTTAAAAAATCAATCACAAAATATGCTCAATATTAGTCATTCTCTTCATGATATAGAAGAAAATATTGAACAATTATCAGGTATGTCTAAGGAAATGGAAACAATTATGAGTGTTGTGACCAATATTGCGAATCAAACGAATCTATTGGCTTTAAATGCTGCAATTGAAGCAGCACGTGCTGGGGAAGCGGGAAAGGGCTTTAGCGTAGTGGCCGATGAAGTACGTAAATTATCAATTCAGACAAAAGAATCTGTTACAGCGGTGGCTTTGTTATTGAAAAAGACAGGTGAACGAACAGAGAAATTAGAGTATTCTTTGACCAACATTCAAGATGAAGTTGCAGCAGGTGAAGAAAATATGTTACAAACTGAAGGCCAATTTACGAGTATATTGGGAGCCATGACAGAAGCAAAAGATCAAAATGAGTGTACTGCAACAAAAATACAAGCAATTGTAGGCATATTAAGTGAATTAGGCACTTCATTTACTGAGGTAACAAATTCAGCTGAAAAATTAGCGAGCTTTGCGCAAAATTTAAAAGGATAGACTACTAACATTTACATTCTATTTTTCATATTTTTAGACGTAATAAACACTATAGTACCTATTTAAATGTTTGTTGTGAAGTTATCGCTATAGAGGATCAATTTTATAGAGATTCAGAAAGTAAGAGCTATTTCACTGATGAAATAGCTCTATTTTTGCTAAATTTGTAAAGGGTTTAACGTAATTTTCAATGAAAAAAAGATTATACTGTAGAAAGAATGAATATTAGGGGCGGTTATGATGAAAACAGTTGTTGTTTTAGGCGGCGGTATTACAGGACTATGTACAATGCATTATTTGCAACGTCAAGTGAAGGAACATAATTTAGATGTTCGTCTAGTGCTTATAGAAAAAAATACATATTTAGGAGGCAAATTATATTCAGCACATGAACAAGGTTTCATCATGGAAACGGGTGCTGATTCTATTGTAGCCCGTCATCAAGGCGTTATGGAACTCGTGCAGGAGCTTGATTTTGAGGCGGAATTAGTTTACAACGAAACAGGTATTTCTTATATTTATACGAATAATGAGTTACATGCTATTCCGGCAGATTCAACTTTCGGAATACCGATGAGTGTAGCATCCTTAGAGGAAAGTACACTTATTTCCGAGCAGGGAAAAAAAGAAGCGTTGAAGGATTTAACATTGCCAAACAATGGCTTCACAAAGGAAAGTTCTATCGGTGAATTTTTAACTTACTATTTAGGAGAGGAACTGGTGAAAAACCAAATTGCACCAGTCCTTGCAGGTGTTTATTCGGGAGATTTACATCAGCTTTCTATTGGCTCTACTTTACCGTATTTAATTGATTATAAGAATGATTTTGGAAGTATTATTAAAGGCTTTGATGCGAATCGTGAGCAATTTGTTAAAGCAGCGAACAAAAAATTTATATCCTTTAAAAATGGTTTATCTTCTTTAATTAATCGACTTGAACAAACCTTATCCGATGTAGAAATTATCAAGGGTGTTACTACACTAAATGTTCAAAAACAAGATAAGAACTACACAATTTCTTTAGCTAATGGTGAAATTATTGAGTCAGATTATGTCGTTTTAGCATTACCGAATGATTCTGTCCAAAATCTGCTACAGGATGAATCTTTAAACCGCTATTTTAACCAATTTACGACAGCGTCAGCAATTACTATCTATTTAGGTTTTGATGTGCCAGACGCTAAATTGCCAGCAGATGGAACGGGCTATATTGTTTCCCATAATTCAGACGTTACTTGTAATGCAGCAACTTGGACTAGTCGTAAATGGAAGCATACATCGAAAGAAAATAAATTACTTGTGCGACTCTTTTATAAGAGCATCAATCCAGCCTATGAGCAACTACGTGCCATGACTGATGAAGAATTGGCAGCAGTTGCTTTAGAAGATGTGAGAAAGAGCCTAGGAATAGAGGAGCAGCCAACTGTTGTGAATGTAACAAAGTGGATTGATCAAATGCCTAAATATGATTTAGCGCATCGTGAAGCATTACAAGGACTACTACAAGAATTACATGAGAACTATCCTAATTTATCGATTGCAGGGTGCTCATATTTTGGCGTAGGTATTGGTGCTTGTATTCAAAACGGGAAAAAAATTGGCGAAGAGCTTGCAAATGAACTTGCCAATTTCTAAGATTTTAAGTGAAAAAAAACTTTGTTATGTGAAATAGTCTTGACTCATTCGTCAGTAAACGATATGATTCTTTTAATTATTTAAAAAATTCATACTTAATTCTTATCAAGAGAAGCAGAGGGACTGGCCCATTGAAGCTTCAGCAACCAACTTTATTGTCAGGTGCTAAATCCAGAAGACCGTTGAGTCGAAGATGAGAAGGAACAACAATGATGAATCGTTAAAGCCTTCTTTTTTTATGAAAGAAGGCTTTTTATTATATAGAGACATAGGAAGAGAGGCTAATTTTATGGGATTGCTTGAAAGGTTAAAAACGCATGTATTGACGGCAGACGGTGCAATAGGCACAGTGCTATATGGCTATGGATTGGAGTATTGCCATGAGGAAATGAATGTTCAGAGACCCGAGTTAATTGAAAAGATTCATAGAGAATATATTGCAGCTGGTGCTGACATCATTCAAACGAATACGTACGGTGCAAATGCCATTAAATTAGCTCGCTATGGATTAGAATCAAAAGTCCAACAATTTAATGAAGCTGCTATCACCATCGCAAAACGAGCAGCGGCTGATGGCGGTCAATTTGTTTTAGGAACAATTGGTGGTATTCGGGGAATTCGTAAAAGTGATGCAACCTTGGATGAAATATTAGCGACTATTGAAGAACAAGCAAGCGTCTTACTTGCAGGGAATCCAGATGGCCTTTTACTTGAAACTTATTATGATTTTGAAGAATTAACAGCAACCTTAAAGATGCTACGAGAAAAAACAAAATTGCCGATTATTGCACAAGTTTCTATGCATGAGCCCGGTGTTCTACAAAATGGGATGTCTTTAAATAATGCTCTCCATGAGCTTGAAGCCCTAGGTGCTGATATTGTTGGTGTCAATTGTCGACTAGGTCCACACCATACTATTCTAGCATTTGAAGGTGTAGAACTTCCTAATAAGGCATTTATGTCGGCCTATCCAAATGCATCACTTCTGGACTTAGAGGATGGGCGTGTCGTTTATGAATCAGAAGCTGATTATTTTGGTCGAGCGGCTGTTGAATTGCGTGATCAAGGTGTACGTTTAATAGGGGGCTGCTGTGGTACAACACCCAAACATATTGCAGCAGCAAAGAAGTATTTAGAAGAGTTATCACCGGTTCAGGAGAAGCATGCGAAACCTGAAAAGATTGAGATTGTTCGGGAAGCGGAGCCAACAAAGTATGAGCCTCTTCATGAAAAGGTTAAACGTGAACGTTCTGTCATAGTAGAGTTGGATACACCTAGACATTTAGAGATTGACGGGTTCCTTGAAGGAGCAAAGCAATTATATGATGCAGGTGCAGATGTAGTTATGATGGCAGACAATTCATTGGCCTCTCCACGTATTAGCAATATTGCAATGGGAGCATTGTTGAAGAGCACACATGGTGTACGTCCACTAACTCATATTACATGTCGCGACCGTAATTTAATTGGTCTACAATCTCATTTAATGGGGTTAAATGCTTTAGGTATTCATGATGTGTTGGCTGTTACGGGTGATCCAACGAAAGTAGGAGATTTCCCAGGTGCGACAAGTGTTTATGATGTATCTTCAATGGAGCTAATCCAATTAATTAAGCAATTAAATGGAGGGGTCTCTTTCTCAGGTAAGCCACTTCGAAAAAAAGCAAATTTTTCAGTTGCTGCTGCATTTAATCCAAACGTCCGTGTGTTAGATCGTGCTGTGACACGCTTAGAGAAGAAAATTGAGCATGGGGCAGACTACTTCATTTCTCAACCAGTATATACGAAAGAAAAAATTGTAGAGATTTATGAGGCAACAAAGCATTTACAAGCTCCAATTTACATCGGTATTATGCCTGTTACGAGTTATAAAAGTGCTGAATTTTTACATCATGAAGTACCAGGTATCAAATTATCTGAAGATGCCTTAACAAGAATGAAAGCATGTGGAGAAGATAAGGAAAGAGCGACATTGGAGGGGATTGCCATTGCTAAAGAATTAGTAGAAGTGGCTACACAATATTTCAATGGCATTTACCTTATTACACCATTTTTACGTTACGATGTGACACTAGAGTTGATGAAATATATAGAGCAATTGGATGAACAGAAAAAAGGAGTAAGTATACATGGCTAAGCACTCGATTGAAGAGCAACTAGAGAAACGTATTTTAATTCTTGATGGCGCAATGGGAACAATGCTACAAAATGAAAATTTATCAGCAGAGGATTTTGGTGGCGAGGAACTTGATGGCTGTAACGAAAATCTTGTGCTTACTAGACCAGATGTTATTGAAAAAATTCACCATAAATACTTAGAGGCAGGCGCAGATATTATTTGTACAAATACATTTGGTGGGACGCCTCTTGTGTTAAATGAATATGATCTTGGCACAAAAGCAGAAGAAATTAATAAGCGTGCAGTGGAAATTGCTCGCCAAGCAGTGGATCGTTATTCGACATCGGATTGGCCACGTTTTGTCGCAGGTGCTATGGGACCAACAACAAAAACGTTATCAGTAACTGGTGGTATTACATTTGATGAGCTAGAGGAAAATTTTTATGTACAGGCAAAGGCATTAATTGAGGCAGGAGCTGACGTTTTGTTATTAGAAACAAGTCAGGATATGCTCAATGTCAAAGCAGGCACACTTGGCGTAAAGCGCGCTTTTGCATCAACTGGCAAAGAGCTACCTGTCATGATTTCAGGAACAATAGAACCGATGGGTACAACGCTTGCAGGGCAAACAATCGATGCCTTTTATATTTCAATTGAGCATATTAAACCAATATCAGTTGGCCTAAACTGTGCGACAGGACCTGAGTTTATGACGGATCACATTCGTTCATTAGCAGAGCTTTCAACAGGCTATATTAGCTGTTACCCAAATGCTGGCTTACCAGATGAAGAAGGGTGTTATCATGAATCACCAGAATCGCTATCGCAAAAATTAAAAGGTTTTGCAGAAAAGGGCTGGCTTAATATTGTAGGTGGATGTTGTGGGACGACACCTGCTCATATTGCAGCCATTCGTGAGGTCTTAAAAGATGAAAAACCTCGTCAATTACCAGAAAAAACACATGGTCATGCGGTATCAGGAATTGAACCATTATTATATGACGATTCTATGCGTCCGTTATTTATTGGGGAGAGAACAAATGTAATCGGCTCTCGTAAATTTAAGAATTTAATCATTGATGGGAAATTTGAGGAGGCCGCAGAGATTGCACGTGCTCAAGTCAAAAATGGTGCACATGTTATCGATATTTGTTTAGCCAATCCTGATCGCGATGAATTAGCCGATATGCGTGGGTTTATGCAGGAGGTTGTAAAAAAGGTTAAGGTGCCTCTTGTGATTGACTCAACTGATGAAAAAGTAATAGAGGAAGCATTAAAGTTTTCACAAGGGAAAGCCATCATTAACTCTATTAATCTAGAGGATGGTGAAGAACGATTTGATGCAGTATTACCACTTGTGAAAAAATATGGTGCATCGTTAGTTGTTGGAACGATAGATGAAAAGGGAATGGCGGTTGACCGTCATCGAAAGCTTGAAATTGCCGAGCGTTCCTATCAACTTTTAACAGAGAAATGGGGGATTGCACCAGAGGATATCATTTTCGACCCATTAATGTTCCCTGTAGGAACTGGAGATGAGCAGTATATTGGTTCAGCGTTAGAAACGATTGAAGGCATCCGTCTCATCAAAGAAAAATTGCCGCAGACATTGACAGTACTTGGCGTAAGTAATATCTCATTTGGCTTACCACCAGTTGGCCGTGAAGTACTGAATGCTGTTTATCTCTATCATTGTACACAGGCGGGCTTAGATTATGCCATTGTTAATACAGAGAAATTGGAGCGTTATGCATCCATCCCTGAAGAGGAAATCAAACTCGCAAATGACCTGCTCTTTAATACAAATGATGAAACATTAGCAGTGTTTACAGATTTTTATCGAGATAAAAAGAAGGAAAAAACGGAAGCGGATATTCCGAAAACGGTTGAAGGTCGTTTAGCTTACTATATATTAGAAGGTACCAAAGAAGGGCTAATTGAGGATTTAGACGCTGCAAGGGAAATCTTCGAGGCGCCACTTGATATAATTAATGGTCCTTTAATGGAGGGTATGGCTGAGGTAGGTCGATTATTTAATGATAATCAACTCATTGTAGCAGAGGTTTTACAATCAGCAGGTGTGATGAAGGCCGCAGTTGCTCATTTAGAGCAATTCATGGAGAAGGATGAAGAGAGTGCCGGAAAAGGAAAAATGGTACTTGCTACGGTAAAAGGCGATGTTCACGATATTGGGAAAAACCTTGTTGATATTATATTAAGTAATAATGGCTATAAGGTAGTCGATTTGGGCATTAAAGTAACCCCTGCCCAATTGATTGAAGCGATTCGTAAGGAAAAACCTGATTTTATTGGGCTGTCAGGTTTACTCGTGAAATCAGCGCAACAGATGGTTATTACTGCTCAAGATTTTAAAGAGGCGGGAATTGATGTTCCTATTTTAGTTGGTGGTGCTGCACTTTCACGTCGTTTTACTGAAACAAAAATTGCAGATGAATATGGTGGTCCTGTTATTTATGCAAAGGATGCTATGCAAGGCTTAGAGCAAGCGAATCTATTAATGGGTGAAGGGACACGTGAAAATTTCTTAGCAGAAATTGAAGAATCCCGTCAAAAACGTTTAGCGGCCGATGAAAAACGAGCTGCTCGTCCAGCAAAAGAGGTAACAATAAAGCCTGCACGAACAGTAAAAGGAGCGCCAGTATTTTTACCAGCTGATTTACGACGTCATGTGAAAAAAGACTATTCTGTATCTCATTTATATCCTTATGTTAATATGCGTACATTATTGGGACACCATTTAGGCTTGAAAGGGCAAGTTCAGCAATTGCTTGATGCGGGTGATTCAAGAGCAACAGAGCTCAAGGATTTAGTAGATGATTATTTAAAAAGTGATCTATTAAAGCCATCTGGTTTGTATCAATTTTTCCCTGCTCAAGCAGATGGTGATGATGTCGTTGTGTATGATCCTGCTGATAGTAAGACAGAAATTGAACGTTTTACCTTCCCTCGTCAGCAAGTTGAACCATTTTTATGTCTTGCAGATTTCTTAAAAACGGTAGAGAGCGGTGAAATGGACTATATTGCACTCATGGTTGTAACAGCAGGTCAAGGAGTTATGGCTAAAGCACGCCATTTAAAAGAGGCTGGGAAATTTCTTGAAAGTCATGCCTTGCAATCGACTGCTTTAGAATTAGCAGAGGGCTTTGCTGAACGTATGCATCAGGAAATTCGTGACCAATGGGGCTTCCCTGATGCAACAGATTTCACTATGAGAGATCGTTTTGCTGCAAAATATCAGGGTCAACGCTTTTCATTCGGATATCCTGCATGTCCTAACTTGGAGGATCAAGAGAAACTATTCGGCCTATTAAAACCTGAGGATATTGGTGTCCATCTTACAGAAGGCTTTATGATGGAGCCTGAAGCATCTGTATCTGCAATCGTTTTTGCTCATCCTGATGCTCGCTACTTCAATGTTTAAGGCATAAATAAGAGGAGGTAGATAGTCTATTCAATGACTGTCTATCTCTGTTTCTTTATAGAAGAAAACAATTTGGTTAAGGGAAGTGAGCAGAATGATACGATTCATGGAAGAAAGAGATATTCCCGAGGTTTTGGTTATCTATAATGATATTATTTTAACAAGCAAGGCTGTCTATCGATACGAAATACAAACTTTAGATGAAAAAGTACAGTGGTTTAGGGAGCAACAAGCATTAGATAATCCTTTACTTGTATTTGTGGATAATGGGCTTGTCGCTGGCTTTGCTACCTATAGTCAATTCCGTCCTTACCCAGGTTATAAATATACAATGGAGCACTCTGTCTATGTGCACAAAGAACATTATCAAAAAGGGATTGCGACAAAGCTCATGAACAAGCTGATAGAGATCGCTGAAGAAAATGGTGTCAAAACGCTTGTTGCTGGTATTGATGGAGAAAACATTGGTAGTATTAAAGCACATGAAAAATTAGGCTTTGAATATGCAGGAACCATTAAAAATGCAGGCTATAAATTTGAACAATGGCTAGACCTTGTGTTCTATCAACTTCATTTGACTGGACCGAAATCATAAAAGGATATGACATTTGTCATATCCTTTTTGTGATGTTTGCGTCTGTTACTGACTTGTACTCTTGTTTTATGATGAGGTCATAAGAAAAAAAGAAACGAGGGAGTAAAAGATGGCAACTATTAAAGAAAAAACAAAAAAGTTACGCCAAGATGTAGCGCCATTTGCCAAATCAGATACGCGTAAAAGTGTTTTTCAGATTATAAATACAATTGTACCGTTAATTGCATTATGGGTGGCTGGTTACTTGTTAGTGGATGTATCACCTTGGCTAACAGTCGGCTTAAGTGCTATTTCAGCAGGTTTTGTCGTACGAACTTTTATTATTTTTCATGATTGTACACACGGCTCATTTTTCAAAAGTAAAAAGGCAAACGATTGGGTTGGATTTTTTACTGGGGTGCTAACATCATTCCCTTATGAAAAATGGAAACGTGAACATACAATTCACCATGCAACAAGCTCAAACTTAGACAAGCGTGGTATCGGTGATATTGATATGATGACAGTTGAAGAATATATGCAAGCCTCAAAAGGGCAACGTCTATGGTACCGCTTCTATCGCAATCCATTTGTGATGTTTGGATTAGGCCCACTTTATATGGTTCTTGTCTTAAATCGTTTTAATCGTAAGGATGCGAAGAAGAAGGAACGTCTCAATACAATTTTAACGAATATTGTCATTGTGGGAATTTGTGCCGCTTTAATTTTCTTCATGGGCTGGCAAGCGTTTTTATTAGTGCAAGGCGTTACTTTATTTATTGCAGGTTCTTTAGGAATTTGGTTATTTTACATCCAGCACACGTATGAAGATTCTTATTTTGAACATGATTCAGAGTGGGATTATGTGAAAGCCGCAGTTGAAGGAAGCTCCTATTATAAATTGCCAAAACTTTTACAATGGGTAACAGGGAATATTGGTTTCCATCATGTTCATCACTTAGCTCCTCGTGTACCTAATTATAATCTTGAAAAGGCACACAATGAGACACCGCCATTACACATGGCAACAACGATTACTTTACGTACGAGTTTAGAATCACTACGTTACAAGTTATATGATGAAGATCAAGGTAAATTTGTGACGTTTAAAGAAGTAAATGAAATTATAAAACGTAAAGCAAGAGGCAGTATTGCCGCTTAGTTGAAAACAGCCATCTCTGCAAGGGAGATGGCTGTTTTATATAAAGAGAGGAATATGGGTCAAAGCATGTACAGGCATAAATTTAATTTTCTTGTTATAATAAGGGAAAAGTAGGAAAGAGCGTGAGATTATGTTGAGGAAATGGCATAGTATTATTCCGAATAGTCCGATGCTCAGTGTATATTTGTGGATAATTTTTTGTTTCCTACCGTTTTTCTTCATTTTTAGGAAATCATCTTATATCGAAATATCGATAGGCATTACATTTTTAATGCTCTATTTTATCTTCTATCGATTTGCCATGAATTCGAAAAGCGGTTTAGTTTATATGTGGATTAGCTTTGAAATGGTCATAAACATTATTATGACCATCTTGTATGGCTATGTCTATTTGTCCATTTTCACAGCATTTTTTATTGGCAATATCCGAAGACCCGTCGGCTTTTATATTATGTATGGTCTACATATTGGATTTACAGTTATTTCAACGGGTGCTGGATTTTTTGTAGAGCTCAACCTATTTTTATCGCAGTTGCCTTTCGTTGTATTAACTATTTTAGCTGTTGTCCTTTTACCGCTAACGCTTTATTCCAAAAATAAACGTGAAAATTTAGAGGGACAGTTAGAAACAGCCAATGAACGTATTGCTGAGTTAATTGTTTTTGAAGAACGACAAAGAATAGCTCGAGATTTGCATGATACATTAGGACAAAAATTGTCCATGATTGGTTTGAAGAGTGATCTAGCTTCTAGGCTGATTGAACGAGATCCCCAGCAGGCCTTGATTGAGATTAAGGATATACGCCAGACGGCTAGTATTGCTTTAAAAGAGGTTCGGGAATTAGTTTCAGATATGCGCACAGCAAAATTTGAAGATGAGATCATGCGTATTTCACAAATGCTAAAGGCAGCTGAAATGGAGTTTGTCTTTGAAGGGGATAAAAACGCACTGCAAGTTCCACCACTTGTAGAGAATGTTTTATCTATGTGCTTAAAAGAGGCGGTTAATAATGTTGTCAAACATAGTGGAGCAACAAAATGCGAAATTGCCTTCCATCAAAATTTTAAAGAAGTTTACTTAGTAGTGCGAGATAACGGACAGGGCATTACGAAAAAACAAGCCTGGAGAACTGGTAATGGATTGAAAGGAATGCGGGAACGTTTAGAGTTTATTAATGGGTCCTTCAAAATTGAAAGTGTTGAGGGGACCACATTAACGGTAACTATCCCAGTAGCTATTACGCATCAGAATGTCAAAGACAATCTGAAGAACATATAGAAAAGAGGATTGTGACATGATACGAATTGTGATTGCTGAAGATCAGGGGATGCTATTAGGCGCGCTTCGCTCTTTACTTAGTATGGAGGAGGATATGGAGGTTGTTGGCTTAGCAAAAAATGGTGAGGAAGCATTGATGCTTGTGGAAGAGCATCAGCCTGATATTTGTATTATGGATATTGAAATGCCAGTGAAAACGGGACTAGATGCAGCAGAAGAAATGCATAGCACTGGCTCAGGTTGTAAAGTCATTATTTTAACTACATTTGCTAGACCTGGATATTTCGAACGTGCTAGAAAAGCGAGTGTCAGAGGCTATTTATTAAAGGATAGCCCTATAGAGGAGTTAGTGAGCGCAATCCGTACAATCATGGACGGTAAACGTATTTATGCACCAGAGCTCGTTGATTTTGTCTATGAAGATGATAGTGAAAATCCTTTAACGGAGCGAGAGAGTCAAGTACTGACACTTGTAGCAGAGGGCAAAACGACAAAGGAAATTGCTGCTGAGCTGTTTTTGTCTGCTGGCACAGTTCGTAACTATATTTCGACGATTTTAGAAAAACTAAACGTTGGCAATCGAATTGAGGCCATTGCACGCTTTAAAGAAAAAGGATGGAATAAATAAAATGAGAACCTTATCGCATCATAAGCGAAAAGGTTCTCATTTTTTTTACTTATTGCGTTTAGTTAAACGGCCAAGAACGAATGCACCTGCTGCTACTGCAAGAACAGTATTCGTTTTTTTCGTAAATACTTGTTTTGTGACAAGATTAAGGTTTTGAGGACGCTCAGCTAAACGGCGCATGAAATAGCCGTACCAATCTTCACCGAATGGAACGTACACACAGAAGTTATAGCCTTCTTTTGCAAGCTCTTTTTGCATATCAGTACGGAAACCATATAGCATTTGGAATTCAAATTTATCAAGCGGAATATTATGATCAGCTACAAAGCGTTTTACGTGCGCAATGATATTGTGATCATGAGTTGCGATTGATGTAAATTTACCGTTTAGTAGGTGATATTCAATCAACTCAATAAAGTTTAAATCAATATCTAATTTGTCTTGATAAGCTACTTCAACTGGCTCTTTATAAGCACCTTTTACGATACGTAAACGGTAGTCCTTAAATTTTTCAATATCATCTTTTGCACGGTAAAAGTATGATTGGATGACTGTACCAACATTATTAAATGTTTTCGATAATTCTTCCACCATATCGAAGGAAGTTTGTAGACGTCCATAGTCTTCCATATCAAAGTTAACAAAGATATCGTATGAAGCGGCTTTCTCTACAATCTCATACAGATTGTCATAACAAAAATCAACATCAATATCTAAGCCTAATTGAGATGGCTTTAATGAAATATGTGCAGCTACACCGTTTTCGTGAATAGCTTCGATCACAGTAAGGATTTTTTCTTTAGCAGCAGTCGCTTCTTCTTTACTTGAAACAAATTCACCTAGATTATCTACTGTACAAGAAATATTATGTGCATTTAGTTCTTTGATGCTTGCAATTGTTTCTTCGATATTTGTACCAGCTACTACACTTTGTGCTCCTAATTTTAGGCCATATTTCTTTGCAGCACTATTTAATAGTTGGTTCTCAGATAAGTGGATGAAAAAATCGCGTAATAACATGGTCATTCTCCTAACTGCATTTTCTTTTTAGTATAACATAAATTTTTTAAACTATATTACATTCAGCCTAACAATTATTTCATTTCAAGTATTTGCATACGTTCATTAAATAGTGCAGGATAACTTAAAAAGCCAATCATAACGCTGGATAATGTTGCAGTTGTTAAGAGAGCAAAGATAATTAATAGTTGAAATTGGACTGCCTGAAGAGGGTCGGCTCCCCCGATAATTTGACCACTCATCATACCTGGTAGCTGTACTAGCCCGATTGTTTTTTGACTCTCAATCGTAGGAATCATACTAGCTTTTATGGCATGAATTAATTGGCGATGAATAGCCTGTTTTGGTGTGCCACCTAGGGATAGTATTAGTTCCATTTGATCCTTATGGTTAATAATTTCAGCTGTAAAACGATTTAAGAATAAAATGGATAGCACCATGGAATTACCAATTAGCATCCCGCTAATGGGAATGATATACTGAGCAGTTGCTGGAACAATATGAAAGCCTAGCAAAACACCTTGTGTAATTATTTCTATCATGACAAGGGTCAGTGCTATCTTCCAGGTGATTCCTTTAATACCTGCTCCTTTTTTTCGTGCATTTAACGTGGCCACGATAATCATTAGTGCTACCATCAGGAAAATATAACTATAACTATTTGCATCAAACACAAATTTTAATATATAGCCAACAGCAAGCAATTGAATGATGGAGCGTAATGTTGCAATAAGCGTATCTTTTTCAAGGTCTAATTTTAATATTTTGGATAATAGTAAAGGGATACAAACAAAAATTAATGTCAGTGATAAGGCTGTATATGTCATTTGTTAACCCCCTGTACAAACTCGGCAACACGTGGATTTGTTGGTGCATTGAGTAATGAACTTTTACCAGTTTCAACGAGCTCCCCATTCATCATCACCCATGTATAGTGACCAATCGTTAGCGCTTGTTGCAAATTATGGGTAATCCAAATCATGGTGACATTGTATTTTTTGTTAATGGTGACAATCAATTTTTCAATATCCTGAACGGATTGACGATCCAAGGCAGACGTTATTTCGTCTAATAATAAAATAGAGGATTGATTGATAAGTGTTCGAGCGATGGATACCTTTTGACGTTGTCCGCCTGATAGATCATTTGTAGATTGATGCAGGAAGCTTTCGTTTAACCCAACGTCCTCTAAATATTGAATAGCCTCCTGCTGCAAAAGTTTCTGTCCTTGCAGTGTGCGGGGAAGTGCAAGATTCTCTAACACTGTACCTGCTATCATAGGAGCTGCCTGTAAAGCAATACCAACATGCCTTCTTAAAGCTGTTGGATCATATGTAGAGATAGGTTGATTATCAACGAGTATATGCCCATTTGATGGTGAGAGAAGGCCATTACATAACTTAAGTAATGTTGTTTTTCCAGCGCCAGAGGGGCCAACGAGCGTGGTGATTTGCCCTTTTGGAAATGACCCAGTAATTGACTTTAATATCATTTTGTCATTTACTGAAAAATGAACTTGTTGGAAGTGAATGGCAGGTTCATATAACATATTCATCTATTGAAACTCCTTTACTTTAGTCAGTAAAATAACTGTAGCATGAAATGACTGGAAGATGGTGTTGAAATAAAAGAAAGAAGGGGATTTGGGAATGGAAATATTGTATTTCGATACATTAACATATGCGCAAGGGGATATGTATGTTGTTGCTTCAGATAAAGGACTAGTTTATATAGGTACACCAAATGCATCATTCGATGAAGTAAAGGAGTGGGCTAAAAAACCATTTAAAGGATATTGTTTTGAAGAGAATTCAGAAACGTTGCTCCCATATAAAGAGCAATTAACAGCCTATTTTAAGAAGGAGCTTATTGAATTTAATCTTCCAATCCATGTGAAAGGGACGGCATTTCAATTAGCGGTGTGGGATGCATTAAAAGAATTACCCTATGGTACAACAACAACTTATGGAAATATTGCTCAACGCATTGGTAATCCCAAAGCGGTTCGAGCTGTAGGGTCTGCTATTGGAGCAAATCCAATCCTGGCGATTATTCCATGTCATCGGGTCATTGGTAAAAATGGTCAATTAACAGGCTTCAGAAGCGGCTTAGCTATGAAACAATTTTTACTTGAGTTAGAGAAAGAATCAATGGATTGAAGCGAAATAATTTCTTGTAAATGTTAGTATCTTCTTAAATCGTGGAAAGAGCGCTTTTTCTATAGATTTGATCACTCCAAACAAAGTATCCTACCTCCTCTGTAAATGAAGGTTTCCGATGTAGGAGTGCGCCAAAAGAAATCTGCCCCCATTATCCAGAGATAAAGGAGCAGATGTTTCTACTAGCTATACATGTTGTTCTTCTTGAACATTGTTCTGAGCTTTACCGAAATGTGTTAAACGATGAGCGAAGGTTTCGCCTCGTACAGCGGAGCTTTTGAAAATATCTTGGTATTCGTAGGCAGGCGTTCCGTGTTCCATTACATCTAATCCAGCTATTTCTTCTTCAGCCGTTACTCGTAATGGGACAAATGCTTTGATGATCAATAAACCTGCTGCTACAGATACACTAACCCAAGCAATAGTAGCAATAACGCCGATTGCTTGAATGCCTAATAGACCAAAACCCCCACCATAAAATAAGCCTTGCCCACCAATATCAAATAGGCCAACTGCCAGTGTACCCCAAATACCACAAATACCATGAACAGCAATTGCTCCAACAGGATCGTCAACTTTTAGCTTCCACTCTAGGAAGCGAACACCTTCCACAAGTAAAGGTGCAGCAATTAAGCCGATGATAAGTGAGCCAAATATGCTGACATTCGCTGCACCAGCAGTAATCCCTACAAGCCCAGCTAATGCACCATTTAATGTAAGAGAGCCATCGATATGTCCGTATCGAAATTTTGTATAGAAAGCAGTGGCAACGACACCAGCTGCAGCTGCAAAAAACGTATTAGCAATAACACTAGGAACTAGCTCTGGATCAGCAGCTAATGTAGAAGCGCCATTGAAGCCGAACCAACCAAACCAAAGTAAAAATACGCCTAATGCACCTAAAGGAATGCTGTGTCCTGTAATAACATTTACTCGACCATTTTCATATTTGCCTAGTCGAGGTCCAACCATAACTGCTGCGACAAATGCTGCAACAGCACCTGTTAAGTGGACAACTGTCGAGCCAGCAAAATCAACAAAACCTAAATCTGTTAACCAACCTTGACCACTCCAAACCCAGTGGCCTACTACAGGATAAACAACTAAAGACATAAGTATAATAACGCCAACATAAGCAAAAATATTAGTACGTTCTGCAACAGCCCCCGATAAAATAGTTGCTCCAGTTGCAGCAAACATCGTTTGGAAGATAAAGAAAGAAAGATCATCTACTCCTTTTAAAGCAAAGCCACTTGTGCCGAAAATGCCACCTACTGAGTCTCCGAACATAATGGCATAGCCACATAAAAAATAGACGATCCCACCAAGAGAAATGGTAAGAAAATTCTTCATGATGATATTGACTGCATTTTTTGAGCGGGTAAATCCAGCCTCAACCATAGCAAAACCTGCATGCATAAAGAATACTAAAATAGTGCCAAGCATCACCCAAATTAAATTAACAGATAATAGTACTTCATCCATCTATATCGCCCCCTTTATTCTACTGCAATCGATCCGACTTCTTTTGTTCGGATACGAATTGCTTGTTCTACTGGATAAATAAAAATCTTCCCGTCCCCAACTTTACCGGTTGCTGCTTCACGCAATAAAATCTCTACAATGGCATCAACTTTGCCATCGTCTACAATCATTTCTAATTTTAATTTAGGTAAAAATTCAATTTCATACGTATTGCCGCGGAAGAGTCCTGTTCGACCTAGCTGACGACCACAACCAGCGATTTCAGAAACGCTTAACCCTGCAATTCCTTCCTGTGCAAGACCATCCCGAACAGCTCCAAAAACTTCAGGACGAATGATTGCTTCAATTTTTTTCATGTGTACCAGCTCCTTGCGTAAATTTAATTTACATGTTAAAACGGTATTAAAAACAGTGCAATTGTTTTTTTGAATTCTGTGTAAGGTTAGTTTACACAGAATATTTCTAGTCCCGAAGTATTTTAGAAAAAAGCTTTTTATAAAGGGAATGAAAGCGGTACTAAAATTTGTGTCTAAAATGTGAATAGTTCTAAATTTTCTGACTATTAATGTTAGAAAACCTAACATCTATAAGTGGGAATGTAATACGCAAGAATTTGGGTATATAGTGTATACTAGGACTAATTATCAAAGCGGAAGAAGGGGTTTCTTTTGAGATCGAACTATGCAGATGATAGCTTAGCGCTACACACAGACTTATATCAAATCAATATGGCAGAATCCTACTGGGCGGATGGCATACATAATAAAAAAGCGGTTTTTGAATTGTATTTTAGAAAATTACCTTTTGGTAATGGCTATGCCATATTTGCTGGGTTAGAGCGAATGCTTGATTATCTACGTGATTTTCATTTTAGTGAATCGGATATTGCGTATTTACGTGATGAAGTAGGTTATAAAGATGACTTTATACAGTATTTAAAGAACATCCGATTTACTGGAGAAATGTATTCCATGGTAGAAGGGGAACTGGTTTTCGCTAATGAACCAATCGTCCGAATTGAAGCTCCATTAGTAGAGGCGCAGCTAATTGAAACAGCCTTACTTAATATTGTTAACTATCAAACATTAATTGCTACAAAGGCTAGCCGTATCAAGCAAATTATTAAAAATGAAGTGGCAATGGAATTTGGTACAAGGCGTGCACAAGAGATGGATGCTGCTATTTGGGGAACACGTGCCGCGTTTATCGGTGGTTTTGCTTCCACAAGTAATGTTCGAGCAGGTAAACTTTTTAAAATTCCTGTCTCTGGTACACATGCCCATGCATTAGTACAAGCTTATAAAAATGATTATGATGCATTCCATGCTTATGCAAAACGTCATCGCGATTGTGTGTTTTTGGTAGATACTTATAATACATTGAAATCAGGGGTGCCAACTGCAATTAAAGTAGCTAAAGAGCTAGGAGACAAAATTAACTTTATTGGCATACGCTTAGATAGCGGCGATATTGCTTTCTTATCAAAAGAAGCTCGTCGTATGTTGGATGCTGCAGGCTTCCATGATGCCAAAATCATTGTCTCAAACGATTTAGATGAATACACCATCTTAAATTTAAAAGCTCAAGGAGCAAAAGTGGATGTTTGGGGAATTGGTACAAAGCTTATTACAGCTTACGACCAGCCTGCGTTAGGTGCAGTATATAAAATGGTGGCTATCGAGAATAGCGAAGGGCAACTTGAAGATACAATAAAAATCTCAGCTAATGCGGAAAAGGTATCAACGCCAGGCTTGAAAAATGTCTATCGTATTATCGATAAAAAGAATGGGAAGGCAGAAGGAGACTACATCACAATGCACGATGAAAATCCTCAAGCTGAGGAACGTATCAAAATGTTCCATCCGATTCATACGTTTGTCTCAAAGTTTGTCACAAATTTTGAAGCAAAAAATTTACATCAGCATGTTATTAAAAATGGAGCGATCAATTATCAAAACCCTACATTAGAGGAAATGCGTGATTACGCGGCGGAGAATTTAGAGCTGTTGTGGGATGAATATAAGCGTGCGATGAATCCTGAAGAATATCCGGTCGATCTCAGTCAAAAATGCTGGGATAATAAGATGCGTAATATTGAAGAAGTGCATGCGATGGTTAAACGAATGTAAAAAGGAGTGACGGGTGCAATGACTTTACAGCAACAAATTATTGAGGAATTACGCGTACTGCCTAACATTGATGTACAGAGGGAAATACGTAAATCAATTGATTTTTTAAAGGAATATGCAAAACGCTATAGTTTTGTAAAAGGTTTTGTTCTTGGTATTTCTGGTGGTCAAGATTCAACATTAACAGGAAAACTAGCGCAGTTGGCTATTGATGAATTAAATGCAGAAGAGGGAGAAATGAAGTATTCGTTTTTCGCTGTACGATTACCATATGGCGTACAAGTTGATGAACAGGATTGCCAAGATGCCATTGATTATATAAAGCCAACGAAGGTTTATACAGTAAATATAAAAGACGCAGTGGATGCTAGTGTGAGAGCTCTAACAAATGCGGGGGTTGAGCTGAATGACTTTGTGAAAGGGAATGAAAAGGCTCGTGAGCGTATGAAGGTCCAATATTCAATTGCTGCAATGAATGGAGCGGTTGTATTAGGAACAGATCATGCTGCGGAAGCTATTACAGGCTTCTATACAAAGTTCGGGGATGGTGGAGCAGACTTAATGCCAATCTTTCGTTTAAATAAACGACAAGGAAAGCAATTGTTAGCAGAACTTCAATGCCCTGAGCATCTTTATAAAAAGGTGCCTACAGCAGACTTAGAAGAAGATCGTCCCTCATTGCCAGACGAAGTGGCGCTAGGTGTGTCGTATGATCAAATAGATGATTATTTAGAGGGGAAAGAAATTCCAGAAGAACCTCGCCAAAGATTAGAAGAGTATTATTTGCGTTCCCAACATAAACGTCATATGCCAATTACAATATTTGATGATTTTTGGAAGTAAGATGAGCGAAAAGGGTTATAAAGAAAGTGGTTTCACTTTTAAAAATAGCTCTTTTCGCTCTTTTTTTATGTATTATGGTTCTATGTTGTTAATTGTCAGCATATAATGTCGATATAATTACCTATAAGGATAATAAAATGTAGGGGAGGGTAACTTTTTATGAGGACTTCTAGAGTGAGTGCAACGACAAGTAGTGTTTTTCGGCAGGAACAGCAGTATTTACATGCTGGTGATCTCAGCCATAACTTTGGGCAAAATCCACAAAAGCAATTTCGGAATAGATTACAAAAAAATAAAGAGAAAACGTACAATTCAACAACTGTTTCTGTAAATTCACAACAGCAGCAACCGATTACACCTATCCATGTAGATAGCGCTAGTGATTTGGAGATTCGCCGTGAATTAAATGAAACGGCATTAAAGCTCAGTCGTTTAAACAAACAAAAGAAGCGACTCAATAGTTATCGTTCTTCCATATAAGCCAAACTCTCCACATCAGTGTGGGGAGTTTTTATTTTTGAGGAGAAGTAAATAAAAGCACTAAATTCAAAATATTTGAAGTGAAGATGTTCATGGAATGTTCAAGGTAATTTTTCCATTTCTTCACAGCGATTTTTAACTAATTTCACAACTAATCTGTAATGTAGGATATGGCAACAGAAAACTAAACTTGGAGGATAAAGTTGTGAAAAAATTATGGTTACCTGCACTAATATTATTATTTGTACTTGCAGCTTGTGGTAGCGAAAAAAAACAGGTAGAAGAAAAGGGAATTGAACAAGAAACTACGAAAAACGAATCAGAAACCGTGCAAGTTGCTTCACTAGTAGATACACGGTTACAAGAGCCAGAAGAAGATACAATTTGTGAAATGTGTAATATGAAAGTTTATATGAAAGACCATGAGATGGGTGTATTTTCAGCGCAGGCAATAAAAGAAGATGGAACAATCGCTTTTTATGACGATATTGGCTGTTTATTAAATGCAGAGGTTGCTAATGAAGAAAAAAACGAAAAATTTGTACGTGATTTTGTGACGAAAGATTGGGCAAAGATTGAAGATGTAACAATTATAAAAACGGAGCTGAAATCGCCGATGAACTGGGGCTATATTTATTTCGTGGACAAGGCTGAAGCAGATAAATATATGCAAGAAAATTCGAAAGCTTATGTGGAGGAACTACAAAAAATTAAAGATGATGCATTGGAGAGACGTAAGAAAATGATGCAAAAAAAGGCTGAGGATGAAAACGATGCATCTGGTTCTGTGCATTCGAATGAGATGAATCAAGAAGGGCACAGTCATTAAATCAAAGACTAGGGGAAATCCTCTAGTCTTTTCTTGCTGAGTAAGGAGGTGGAAAGTGATGAAGCAAATGATGTTGTTCTTTTTGTTTTTTCTATTTACAAGTCAAACGGCGTATGCAGAATTTGATATTCAATATGCTATCGATCAAGCAAAAGCTGGAGATAGTATTCATATTCCTGCTGGTCGTTACCAAGGGAATTTCATTGTGAAAAAACCGATCAAACTGTACGGACAAAAAGGAGCTGAGCTTTATGCTCAAAATGATGAACCTGCATTAAAAATTGAATCTGCATCGAATGTTTTGATAGAAAATATAAGAATAACAGCAAAAAATCAAGGAATTGTTGCTAATGAGGTGGAGAATTTAGAGCTAAGAGCTATTGAATTAAAAGATATCCGCGTTGGTATACATCTTCAACATTCAAGGCATATTCGAGTTTTGGAAAATAAGATCATTGGAAATGAAACACACTTTGCTGAAAAAGGAAATGGAATTGCAGTTTTTAAAAGTGAGGATGTTGTGATCGATCAAAATACGATCGAACATGTCCAAGATGGTATATACGTTGAAGAAGTGACGCGAATGGATGTAAAGCGAAATAAAGTAACAAATAGTCGATATGGAACACATTTTATGTATTCAAGTGGTGTGAAGGTGTTGTTCAATACGTATTCACACAATGTTACAGGTCTTATGGTGATGATGACTACTAATTTAGAAATAAGTAGTAATACAATCAGTACTCATAATGGCTTCAATAGTTATGGACTTATGATGTATGACACACAGGAGGCAATGATAAGAGAAAATAGCTTTCTACATAATCGTGTAGGGGTAGCGTTGCAGAAGAGTTCAGTGATTCAAATACATGAAAATCGCTTTCAGATGAATCAAACTGCATTAGAAGGTACAAAAGTCGATGCGCGTTCAACCATTATGGATAATCAGTTTACAGGCAATATATTAACAGCAAGGTCAGACAATCAGGGATTACGTTTAATTCATAATTTTTATGATGATTATACAGGGCTAGATGTTACAGGTGATGGTTTTGGAGATGTTCCATATGTGGCTGTGTCGAGTTTTGGACAATGGATGGTGAGACAGCCAGTTTATCAATTTTTTGTGGCATCACCCAGCGTTGTTATCCTGACGTCACTAGATCAACAGATTAATAAAACAGAACGAAATCTACTGGTAGATAATGAGCCAAAATTACTGAGCAATAGGAAAGAGATAGAGTTTTCATTAGATATCCTACAAATAATGATTGGTTTTATCGTGTTTATGGGAAGTTTGTGGCTTTGGAAAAGGGGGGGACGAGTATGACTAGATGGATAATGATACTAATTATATGTGGCGTTATTTTAGTGGGCTGTGGTGAAAAAGCATACCATCCACGTGAAATTAATAGTGAAACAGATGTTTGTAAAGTTTGTAATATGAGTATTGTTCATAATGAATACGCAGGGCAGATTGTTTTGAAAAATGGAGACGATGAGATTTTTGATGATATTGGATGCTTGATGGATTACCTTGAGCTAAATGGCGATGATGAAGTTGGGGCAGCCTATATTAAAAATAAAGCAACGAATGAATGGATTGATGTTTATAAAGCGATTTATGTATACAACAAAAATTATTGGACGCCTATGAACTATGGCGTTATTGCATTTGCTACAAAAGACGAAGCGCGAGAATGGATGAATGATGAAGGAGAAGGTCAACTATTAGTCTATCGTGATTTGTTGACATTGAATTGGGGGATTCATGAGTGATGTTTGTAAAAATAGAGCTGAAGCAGATTTTAAGAAGTCGATGGATGCAACTTGTAGCCTTTCTTTTTACGTTTGTTTTCGTTGCCATTATCGTCATTCAACAGATGGCTTTGCCAGATATTGAAGGCTTTACACGGCAAACTGCATCGTTTTTAAGTGTGTTGTTATTTCTGCTGCCGCTATTTATCCTCACCATTGGTAGTATGAGTGTAGCTGGTGACATAGAGTCAGGTTGGTTATCGTTATTAAAAACATATCCTATGAAACGGATGCAATATATTACAGGCAAATATGTAGCGACAGCACTTGCGTTTTTATTAGTAATAGTAGTGGCATTTGGTTTTGTATTAGCCGTAGGTGGGTTACTAGGTGGGGTACGGTTACCAATTGTTTTAGTTATGCTTACACTATTATGTATTATTATCTTTGTGTCTTTAGGAATCTTGCTAGGGGTATTTGCAAAAACAAGATTATTTGCACTTGCATTATCACTTGTAGTATGGTCCTTACTTTTATTGCTCATATCGTATGCATTAATGGCTATAGGCGCAGTTGTTCCTGGGCATTTTTTACAAAAGTTTATCATCATAACGATACATATTAATCCAGTTGAATGGCTGCGCTTCGGCTATTTTATATTTAGTAATCAAGCTAGTGTGCTTGGTCCAGCCTTTTATGATGTTACGAGGTTTTACTTATCACCGCTTGGTCAGGTGGTGTATGGAATAATAACAATACTCTGGATTGTACTACCGTTAATGCTTGCTACGAAGCTGTTAAAGGAGGGGGAGCGGCGATGATTCTGTTAGAGGGAAAAAATGTAGTCAAGGTTTATGAAAATGATAGGGGATTAAAAGAAGCCTCCTTTCTGCTGCAAGCTGGTCGAATTCTAGCGTTGGTTGGAGGAAATGGGGCAGGAAAGAGTACTTTGATTCGTTTGTTAACGGGTCAAGAGAAAGCGCAATCTGGTGAAATAATATGGCATCAACCACAAACAATACGTTTTATGCCTGATGATGTAAACTTTCCAACTATGCTAACTGCATCTGAAGTATTAGAGCTGTTGGCATCTTTAAAAGAAGTAGATAGTTATGAGCAAGAGAATGTTCTGAAGCGTGTTTCCTTGTGGGATGTTCGGAAGCAAAGAGCTAAACACTTTTCTAAAGGGATGCTCCAGCGCCTAAACCTAGCTCAAAGCCTACTTGGTAACGGGTCATTGCTAATTTTAGATGAGCCAACGAATGGTCTAGATCCCTTTTGGATAGCACAGTTGAAAAACATGATGTTGGAGGAGAAGGAAAAAGGCAATACCGTTATCTTTTCTACTCATTTGCTGTCTTTTGCGGAAGAAATAGCGGATGATCTATTAGTTTTACATGAAGGGGAAATTATCATTTCTGGGGCGATAACTGAAATTTTCTTACAAGAAAATTCTACATCTTTAGAAGAAATATGGTTAAAAAGATTGAATTTGTAACATTCTAATGATTAATGACGTTATATAATAAGGGTTAGGCTTGTTTGGGTATTATCAAACAAGCCTTTTTTATGAATGTTCATAGGAAGTAGAAGTTTCAGATAATTGTTTTACAGGACAGATTTCGCTATGCTTAGATTAAGTTTGCTTGCAATTCACACAATTGCTTGATGGAATGGGAGGCTTTTCGATTAATGAATGCTCAAATACAGAATGTTTTAGAAAATATAGAAAAAGTAATGATTGGTAAAAGAGAAATTGCCGAGCTCAGTATTGTCGCATTATTGGCAAGAGGGCATGTTTTGTTGGAGGATGTACCTGGAGTAGGAAAGACAATGATGGTGCGAGCGCTTGCAAAATCTTTTGATGCACAATTTAAGCGTATTCAATTTACGCCAGATCTATTGCCATCAGATGTAGTCGGTATTTCTATTTATAATCCAAAGACAATGGAGTTTGAATTTCGTCCTGGTCCAATCATGGGGGATGTTGTACTAGCCGATGAAATTAACCGAACGTCTCCGAAAACTCAATCAGCCTTGTTAGAGGGAATGGAAGAGGCTTCTGTTACTATTGATGGGAAAACGTTGATAATCAATCAGCCATTTTTTGTTATGGCTACACAAAATCCCATTGAGCATGAAGGTACCTATCCTTTACCTGAAGCACAACTAGATCGATTTCTCTTAAAGATAAAAATGGGCTATCCATCTAGGGGGCAGGAAGTTGAAATTTTACGAAGAGCTGAGAATGGTAAAGCCATTGAAAAAATCGAAGCGGTATTATCGGTAGCGCAATTAATCGAATTACAGGAACTTGTTCAAGGTGTGTATGTAGAAGATTCTGTTAAAAATTATATGGTGGAGCTTGCTACCCTAACAAGGGAAAATAATTATGTCTATTTAGGTGTGAGTCCTCGTGCCACAATAGCACTAATGAAAGCTTCTCAAGCTTACGCATTTTTGAAAGGGCGAAGCTATGTTACCCCTGATGATGTTCAATATTTAGTGCCATTTGTTTTTAGTCATCGTTTAGTTTTAAAACCAGATGCACGCTATGATAATGTGACGGCAGACGAAATTATCCAGCGTATCATTGCTAAAACACCAGTTCCGACAAAGAGGTTTGCAGAACAATGAGGCGATGGAAAGCTTTTGTAGAAAAAAGTAAACATTTCCTATTAATCGCTTTCTTGATGATCGTAACATTTTGTTATGCAATGTTCCAAGGTGGATTTGTGAGCTGGTTTGTATTTTTTACGGTTAGTCCGTTTTTAGTGTATGCATGTATGTTCTTTATCGTTAGAGAGGATATTTTACTAATCGAACGTAAGATTGACCCGATTCATATAGAACGCGGTCAATCAGCGAAGGTGCTTATTACGATAGAACGTAAAACACGTTTTCCGTTTGCCTATATCGTAATGGAGGAACTTGTGGATAGTGAGGGATTAGTGCAAGCTAAAATACAAAATGCGAATGCCATTAAGTTCGTTGGATTTAAAAAAGACTTTAGCTGGCAATATGAATTGGAGAATATGCCACGTGGTGAACATCGCTACCTAGGTGTTACAATTATTTTCTACGATTTTTTTGGCTGGGCTAAAAAGGTTGTCGTAGCAGAAAAGGACCAAACTATTTTAGTTTACCCAAGAATACAAGAGATGAAATATGCTGCGCTTCAAACAAAATATGATGTTGGCCCGATGATGTCACCATACTCTATTGTGAAGGACACATCGATGGCTGTTGGATTAAGAGAGTACGTTCCTGGAGATCGTTTTTCATGGATTCATTGGAAATCATTTGCACGTACACAAAAGTTGCAGTCTAAGGAATTTGAGGATCGACAATCATCAGAACTAATGTTAGTGCTAGACGCAACAAAATCCACAATGTTTGAAGAAAAAGTGGAGTTAGTGGCTTCAATGCTACAGATGATCGTTCAGGAACGAGGAGATTTATCCTTTATTTCTGCTGGAGAAATGACGAAAGTATTCCCTGCTATACAGGGGGACAAGCATTTAGATCAGGTCATGTATTATTTAGCTGCGATAAAACCTACGGAGAATGTCAAGTTTCGATTTCATGACCAACAAGCCTTTAAGCAAGTTGCAACACTGCTTTATGTGACAAGTGATGTTTCAGATGAATTACTACATACTCTTGCAAATATTGTGAAAAGCTGTATTTGTTTTGTAGTGGCCAAGCAGCCACCAGTGCAATCTGAGCTTGCGATGCGGTATAAACATATTCAAGTTATTTATGTAAATCCAGCAGATTTCTATCATTTATTCACGGAGGTGATGAGACCGTGAAGCAAACATTAGGAGAATTTTTAGAATTAGCCATAGCTTATGTTATTGTATTTTTCATTTTGCGTGAATGGCTTATTCCCATTATGCAATTAACGAATACAGGTGGGATGCATCTTTTCTTAGTCTTTATCGGTATGTCTTTAGCGCTAAGTCTTTTCCGCGTACATCCTTTGCTATCAGGGTTAGTGAAGTTTGGTTATATTACCTGGTTTATCGTTTTTATCTATAGCCCTAGTCCTGTATTATCTGGTAATACATTGCCTTTTTTATTGGCTGAAGGGAAAGGGAACATAACCACGATTCTAACAGGTGACTTTGGACGGGTTTCAGATGTTTTCAGAACAGTATTATTTCTTGTGTTAATTTGGATGCTAGTTTATTTAATTCACCATTGGGTTTCGGTGCGAAAAAATATATTCTACTTCTTTGCCATGACCGTATTTTTTATTGCTACTTTGGATACATTTAGTGACTATGATGGTAAAGCGGCAATTGTAAAAGTTGTTGTTTTAGGATTAATCATGACAGGTGTTCTTTTTGTCAAGCGTCTATGGCTTCAAGTGGAAACTACAAGTACGGCAATGGAAAAATGGAAAATTGTGATTCCCATGCTAGTAGCTGTATTGCTCATTAGTTCTGTAGCATTCTTTTTACCAAAGACTGGACCAACATGGGCAGATCCTGTGCCCTTTATCCAAGGTGTTACTGGACAAGATGGAAATGGAAATGGTCAAAAATCAGTTGGTTATAGCCAAGATGATAGTCAGTTAGGTGGTCCTTTCCAAGGAGATAATACGTTAATTTTCACTGCCTCTTCTCGTGATCGCCATTACTGGCGCATTGAAACAAAAGATACGTATACGTCGAAAGGTTGGATTGTTTCAGAGGGGAACTTTGGGAAAAATGTTTATGAGTCAAATACACCCATTCTGACTTCTTTACAAGTCGGGCCACCTGAAAATGAACGTCAGATTCAATTAGACATTGCTGTTCCAATGCCATTTTTAATTCAAACATATGGTATGCTTTCTGTTTCGGCTCAAGATTCCACTTTATTTATTCAAGATGAGCAGACTGAAAGAATGAATATAGAACAACAGGTGGGGGAATCGAAATCATTATCAAACTATTCATTGTCTTATAGTGAGCCTGTTTATAGTATGGAGCAGCTCCAATTATCATATCCAGCAACACTTGAAACAATGGATTCTTCCTTTGATCGATTTTTACAGTTACCAAACCAACTTCCTCAACGTGTAAGGGACTTAGCGTCTGAAATAACGCAAAAGAAAGATACGGTTTATGAACAAATTAAGGCTGTAGAAAGTTATTTTAGAACAAATGGTTTTAAATACGATAAAACGCAAGCTGCTATTCCTGGTGAAAATCAAGACTATGTCGATCAATTTTTGTTCGATACAAAAGTAGGGTATTGTGATAATTTCTCCACTTCAATGGTGGTACTTTTACGCTCAGTAGGGATCCCAGCTCGATGGGTGAAAGGTTTTGCGCCTGGAACTGCAGGCCCTGTGTCAGATGGGTTACGTGAATATCGCATCACGAATGACAATGCGCACTCATGGGTAGAAGCATTTATACCTGGAACGGGATGGATGGAGTTTGAACCGACAATCGGCTTTTCTGGAAATGTCAATATCGATTATGATATCCCATTAGATACGTCTGATGAGGAGGAAGTGGTGCAGCCAGAATCAAAACCCGAGCAGCCACAACCGCAAGAACAGGTAACCGAGAAGGAACAGATGAAATCAACATTTAGCTTTGATGCAATGTGGTTATGGATGAAAAAGTTTGCCTATGTTTGGGTAATAATTGTTGTATTATTCATAATCACGGGTATTTCTTTATTCTTACAGCGTAAAACGTGGATTCCTAAGATGCATGTTCGAGCATACCGTAAAAAAGTAGCGGATTGGTCAAATTTCGATTCTTCTTACCATGTTTTACTGAAGCAATTATCTCGCATTGGTTTGCGCAGAAAAGATGGAGAAACGTTAAGTGCATTCGCAGAGCGTGTAGATGCAGCATTAGAAACAGATGAAATGCAAAAGCTGACGGTAGTCTACGAGCAACATATTTATGGAAAAGACAAAGAAGATGTTGATTTCATGAAGCTGAAAGAAAGTTGGGAATATTTAATCAATCGCACTATCAGTTGATTTTAACGTAGACAAAGAGTAAAATGAAAAAAATTAAATGCAAGGATTGCTTTCATATAAGTTCGATAATAGGGTTCGGATGTTTCTACGAAATCACCTTAAATGATTTCTCTATGAAGGCGGATGTTTTCGTTAGGTGAAAAGTATAGTAAATCACTTTACTTTGCTACGCATTCGCCTTTATCAATATTCTAGAGCTTATGGACGCGTAGAAAGTTTTTTTACTTTCTTCGCGTTTTTCTTTGAACACATGAAAAATATCCTTTAAAAATAATAGAAGAGGTGGAAATTTTGACAGCTAGCCCTTTATTAAAAGAGCAAGAAAAAATCGTTGTATTAGACTTCGGTAGCCAATTTAACCAATTAATTACACGTCGTATTCGTGAATTTGGTGTTTTTAGTGAACTACATCCACATACGGTAACTGCAGAAGAAATTAAAGATATGAACGCAACAGGTATTATTTTCTCAGGTGGTCCAAACTCTGTTTATGATGAAAATGCCTTTCATGTGGATCCAGCTATTTTCGAATTAGGTTTACCGATTTTAGGTATTTGTTATGGTATGCAATTAATGGCACATACAAACGGCGGTAAAGTTGAAGGTGCTGAAACACGTGAGTATGGTAAAGCCGAAATTCAAGTAACAACACCAAACAAATTATTTGGTGAGTTACCTACAGAACAAATCGTTTGGATGAGCCATGGTGACCATGTAACAGAAGTTCCAGCTGGATTTGAAGTCATCGCAACTAGCGCATCTTGTCCGATTGCTGCAATGGCAAACGTTGAACGTAAACTATATGCTGTACAATTCCATCCAGAAGTACGTCACTCTGTATATGGTAATGATCTATTACGTCAATTCGTATTCGACATCTGTGAAGCGAAGGGCGATTGGTCAATGGCAAACTTCATTGAGCTTGAAATTGCAAAAATTCGTGAAATCGTTGGCGATAAAAAAGTATTATGTGCACTTTCTGGTGGTGTAGACTCATCAGTTGTAGCGGTGTTAATCCATAAAGCAATTGGCGATCAATTAACTTGTATGTTCGTAGACCACAACTTAAACCGTAAAGGTGAAGTTGAACAAGTAATGAAAACATTCACAGAAGACTTTGACATGAATCTTATTAAAATCGATGCACGTAAACGATTCATGGACAAACTCGCTGGCGTTTCTGATCCAGAGAAAAAACGTAAAATTATCGGTAATGAATTCATTTATGTATTTGATGAAGAGGCATCTAAGCTTGAGGGTATGGATTTCTTAGCACAAGGAACTCTTTACACAGATATTATTGAATCTGGTACTTCAACTGCACAAACAATCAAATCACACCATAACGTTGGTGGTCTTCCTGAAGATATGCAATTCCAACTAATCGAGCCACTGAAAACTTTATTTAAAGATGAAGTACGTGCGCTAGGCTTAGAGCTTGGACTTGACGAAAAAATCGTTTGGCGTCAACCATTCCCAGGTCCTGGATTAGGTATCCGTGTGCTTGGTGAAGTAACAGAAGAAAAATTAGAAATCGTTCGTGAATCTGATTTCATTCTACGTGAAGAAATCGCAAAAGCTGGTCTTGAGCGTGACATTTGGCAGTACTTTACGGTATTACCTGATATCCGTTCAGTTGGTGTAATGGGCGATGCTCGTACGTATGACTATGCAATAGGTATCCGTGCCGTAACATCTATCGACGGTATGACTTCTGACTGGGCACGTATTCCTTGGGATGTACTAGAGAAAATCTCTGTCCGCCTTGTAAACGAAGTAAAACACGTGAACCGCGTACTGTATGATATTACATCTAAGCCACCAGCAACGATTGAGTGGGAATAATAGCAAAAGCCCTAAAAGCCCTGAGAGGTTTTTAGGGCCTTTTTGATTTAATTCCTTCTGAATTTATGGCTTAATGAAGTATCTCAACTGCAAAAATTGCTGGTAAAGTGTTGTATGTAGTAAACTAAATGAATGCACAAGAAATTATACTATTCAGATTAGGGGGGGATTTAAATGGAGAAAAATAAACCAATGATTCATACATTAACGGTTGGGATGCCAAAAGAATTGGTTGATAGTAAAGGACGTTCAATGATTACAGGGATTGAAAAGCAACGAGTGCAAGAAGTTTATTTGTCCTCTCAAGGCTTTGAAGGGGATGATGTGGCAGATAAAAAACATCACGGTGGCCCTGATCGAGCAGTTTGTTTATATCCTGCGGAGCATTACATACAATGGGAACAGGAACTTGGAAAAACGTTACCTATTGCTGCATTTGGCGAAAATTTAACCGTAACAAATATGTTAGAAGCAGATGTGTGTATTGGTGATATTTATAAAATTGGAGATGCTGTCATTCAAATTACACAGGGACGTATTCCATGTAGTACGATTGATAGATATACCGAGGCAAACACATTACTCAAACGTTTAATCGAAACAGGCTATACAGGTTTCCTTGCGCGTGTACTTGAAGAAGGGACAATCTGTGCAGATTCAACAATTGAGCTTGTAGAAAAGCATCCTGCACGTATCTCTGTTTTGTATTGCAATGAAGTGTACTTCAAAAACAATGATGCAATCGCTATGAAACAAATACAAGCAGTAGATGCATTAGCAGAAGATTGGAAAGAAAAATTAGAAAAAAGAATTCAAATCTTGCAAAGTAAAGTGATGAGTTAAAACATAAGCTCAAAAGAAGGATCCTCTAGAATTTCTAGGGGATTTTTTCTTTAAACTGATTGGTGGAATGTTCAGTACAAAGCCTCTTTAGTAATGTATTTAATAGAACCTGAACATTAAATAAGAATTTTACACGAACTTTCGTATTTCTTTTTAGAAAAATGTTCGGAAATAGGGTTGAAATCTAAAAAACGAAATGATATATTACGAATGTAAATTAAATACGTCGTCGTATAATGTCGGGGATAAGGCCCGTGAGTTTCTACCAAGTTACCGTAAATAACTTGACTACGATTTAGGTTTATACATAAACGTATAAACACTAATTTGTTTCACACACTAATTGTGATGAAATATATCGTAGACATGCGACTAGTAGAGTAGTCAGCGTGTCTTTTTTGTTTTCGATATTGAAGACGACCACACGGAGGATTTTTTGATAATGAAAAAATATTTCATGTTCGATGAATTAGGAACTAATTATCGCCGCGAAATAATAGGCGGTATTACAACCTTCCTTGCAATGGCATATATTCTAGCTGTTAACCCAGGTATTCTAGAAAATGCAGGGATGGATAAAGGTGCTGTTTTCGTAGCAACAGCATTAGCAGCAGCAGTCGGTTCTTTGATTATGGGGGTTTTCGCTAAGTTTCCGATTTCACTTGCTCCTGGGATGGGGTTAAATGCATTCTTTGCATTTACTGTAGTCGGAGCATACGGTATTCCGTGGCAAACTGGTTTAACAGGCGTGTTTTTCTCAGGGATTATCTTTATTATTTTATCTTTAACTGGTATCCGCGAAACTGTTATTAATGCTATTCCAGTACAACTTAAGTATGCAGTTTCTGCAGGTATTGGTTTATTTATTACTTTTGTTGGTTTACAAGGAGCAGGGATCATTGTCGATAGCCCAGCGACTTTAGTCACTTTAGGAAGTTTCACAGGCGCTACTTTATTAGCGGTATTCGGAATTATTCTTTCAGTTATTCTTATTATTAAATTGCGCAGTATCGGTATTTTCTTAGGAATGGTGATTACTGCAATTATTGGGATGATCACAGGTATCATTGATCCTCCAACAGCAGTTGTATCAGCTATTCCAAGTGTAGATTCTACATTCATGGTAGCACTAGAACCACTTGGTGACTTCGGTACATTATTTAACGTGAAGTTTTTAGTAGTAGTGTTAACATTCTTGTTTGTTGATTTCTTTGATACAGCTGGTACTTTAATGGCTGTTGCGACACAAGCAGGCTTAGTAAAAGATAATAAATTACCGCGTGCAGGACGTGCCTTAATGGCAGATGCACTAGCAACAACTATCGGTTCTTTATTTGGTACGTCAACAACAACAGCGTATGTAGAGTCAACTTCTGGAGTTGCTGCAGGCGCTCGTTCAGGATTTTCAGCAGTCGTAACAGCAGTACTGTTCTTAGTTGCATTATTCTTCTCACCATTACTAGCAGTGGTAACACCAGCAGTTACTGCCCCAGCTTTAGTAATCGTAGGGGTACTAATGGTATCGTCCTTACGTTTAATTGATTGGGACAAATTCGAAATAGCAGTACCTGCATTCTTTACAGTGTTAATGATGCCACTTGGTTATTCAATTGCTACTGGTATTGCAATCGGCTTTGTATTCTATCCAATTACAATGTTATTAGCCGGTCGTAAAAAAGAAATTCACCCAATGATGTACGGTCTATTCTTTGTTTTCCTTGCATACTTCATTTGGGTACGTTAGTTAAACAGACACCTTTAATTGTTAGTAAGTTGCTAACAATTAGAGGTGTTTTTTATTGAGTTGATTCAAAATAAAAGAAGTTATTATTTTAACAGTTATATAGAAGGAACTCGGTTTTAAATAATGTGAATAGTTTTACTTTAATGAAACACTTGCAAACTTAAATTTAAGATGATATATTTAAACACGTTGTTACGAAACAAACGGACAACTTAAAAAATATTAACATAAACAGTTGACAGTGAGTTAACATTATGTTAAATTATAAAAAGTTACTTAGTGTAACTAGTAAATGAACCTTGAAAACTGAACAAGCAAAACGTAATCAATAAAGTTTTAAGTAGCTAGTTTTGCTAGTGAACGAAACACAATTTTGGACATCAAACATGATGCCAGCAAAACAATTTGAGCTAATCAAATTTCTTTTATGGAGAGTTTGATCCTGGCTCAGGACGAACGCTGGCGGCGTGCCTAATACATGCAAGTCGAGCGAACAGAAAAGGAGCTTGCTCCTTTGACGTTAGCGGCGGACGGGTGAGTAACACGTGGGCAACCTACCCTATAGTTTGGGATAACTCCGGGAAACCGGGGCTAATACCGAATAATCTCTTTTGCTTCATGGCAAGGGACTGAAAGACGGTTTCGGCTGTCGCTATAGGATGGGCCCGCGGCGCATTAGCTAGTTGGTGAGGTAACGGCTCACCAAGGCGACGATGCGTAGCCGACCTGAGAGGGTGATCGGCCACACTGGGACTGAGACACGGCCCAGACTCCTACGGGAGGCAGCAGTAGGGAATCTTCCACAATGGGCGAAAGCCTGATGGAGCAACGCCGCGTGAGTGAAGAAGGTTTTCGGATCGTAAAACTCTGTTGTAAGGGAAGAACAAGTACAGTAGTAACTGGCTGTACCTTGACGGTACCTTATTAGAAAGCCACGGCTAACTACGTGCCAGCAGCCGCGGTAATACGTAGGTGGCAAGCGTTGTCCGGAATTATTGGGCGTAAAGCGCGCGCAGGCGGTCCTTTAAGTCTGATGTGAAAGCCCACGGCTCAACCGTGGAGGGTCATTGGAAACTGGGGGACTTGAGTGCAGAAGAGGAAAGTGGAATTCCAAGTGTAGCGGTGAAATGCGTAGAGATTTGGAGGAACACCAGTGGCGAAGGCGACTTTCTGGTCTGTAACTGACGCTGAGGCGCGAAAGCGTGGGGAGCAAACAGGATTAGATACCCTGGTAGTCCACGCCGTAAACGATGAGTGCTAAGTGTTAGGGGGTTTCCGCCCCTTAGTGCTGCAGCTAACGCATTAAGCACTCCGCCTGGGGAGTACGGTCGCAAGACTGAAACTCAAAGGAATTGACGGGGGCCCGCACAAGCGGTGGAGCATGTGGTTTAATTCGAAGCAACGCGAAGAACCTTACCAGGTCTTGACATCCCGTTGACCACTGTAGAGATATAGTTTCCCCTTCGGGGGCAACGGTGACAGGTGGTGCATGGTTGTCGTCAGCTCGTGTCGTGAGATGTTGGGTTAAGTCCCGCAACGAGCGCAACCCTTGATCTTAGTTGCCATCATTTAGTTGGGCACTCTAAGGTGACTGCCGGTGACAAACCGGAGGAAGGTGGGGATGACGTCAAATCATCATGCCCCTTATGACCTGGGCTACACACGTGCTACAATGGACGATACAAACGGTTGCCAACTCGCGAGAGGGAGCTAATCCGATAAAGTCGTTCTCAGTTCGGATTGTAGGCTGCAACTCGCCTACATGAAGCCGGAATCGCTAGTAATCGCGGATCAGCATGCCGCGGTGAATACGTTCCCGGGCCTTGTACACACCGCCCGTCACACCACGAGAGTTTGTAACACCCGAAGTCGGTGAGGTAACCTTTTGGAGCCAGCCGCCGAAGGTGGGATAGATGATTGGGGTGAAGTCGTAACAAGGTAGCCGTATCGGAAGGTGCGGCTGGATCACCTCCTTTCTAAGGATTATTTCGGAATACAAACCTTGGGTTTGTAAGATTACGTTTTGCGTTCAGTTTTGAAGGTTCATTCTTCTGAATGAAACACTTCAAAACTTGTTCTTTGAAAACTGGATAAAACGACATTGAAATTGTAACAAACACATTTATTTTTTAAGTTTTTTATAGGCTTAATAACTTGGTTAAGTTATTAAGGGCGCACGGCGAATGCCTTGGCACTAGGAGCCGAAGAAGGACGGCACTAACACCGATATGCTTCGGGGAGCTGTAAGTGAGCTTTGATCCGGAGATTTCCGAATGGGGGAACCCACTACGTTTAATCGCGTAGTATCTTGACGTGAATACATAGCGTCTTGAAGGCAGACCCAGGGAACTGAAACATCTAAGTACCTGGAGGAAGAGAAAGAAAAATCGATTCCCTGAGTAGCGGCGAGCGAAACGGGAAGAGCCCAAACCAAGAGGCTTGCCTCTTGGGGTTGTAGGACACTCTATACGGAGTTACAAAAGAGCGAGTTAGATGAAGCGACTTGGAAAGGTCCGCCAGAGCAGGTAAAAGCCCTGTAGTCGAAAGTTCGTTCTCTCCTGAGTGGATCCTGAGTACGGCGGAACACGTGAAATTCCGTCGGAATCCGGGAGGACCATCTCCCAAGGCTAAATACTACCTAGTGACCGATAGTGAACCAGTACCGTGAGGGAAAGGTGAAAAGCACCCCGGAAGGGGAGTGAAAGAGATCCTGAAACCGTGTGCCTACAAGTAGTTAGAGCCCGTTAATGGGTGATAGCGTGCCTTTTGTAGAATGAACCGGCGAGTTACGATTACGTGCGAGGTTAAGCTTTAGAAGGCGGAGCCGCAGCGAAAGCGAGTCTGAATAGGGCGAAATAGTACGTGGTCGTAGACCCGAAACCAGGTGATCTACCCATGTCCAGGGTGAAGGTGAGGTAACACTTACTGGAGGCCCGAACCCACGCACGTTGAAAAGTGCGGGGATGAGGTGTGGGTAGCGGAGAAATTCCAATCGAACTTGGAGATAGCTGGTTCTCTCCGAAATAGCTTTAGGGCTAGCCTCGTGATGAGAATACTGGAGGTAGAGCACTGTTTGGACTAGGGGGCCATCCCGGTTTACCGAATTCAGACAAACTCCGAATGCCAGATATTTATACACGGGAGTCAGACTGCGAGTGATAAGATCCGTAGTCAAAAGGGAAACAGCCCAGACCACCAGCTAAGGTCCCAAAGTAATCGTTAAGTGGAAAAGGATGTGGCGTTGCACAGACAACCAGGATGTTGGCTTAGAAGCAGCCATCATTTAAAGAGTGCGTAATAGCTCACTGGTCGAGTGACGCTGCGCCGAAAATGTATCGGGGCTAAACGATTCACCGAAGCTGTGGATTGACATCTACGATGTCAGTGGTAGGAGAGCGTTCTAAGTGCGTTGAAGTCAGATCGGAAGGACTGGTGGAGCGCTTAGAAGTGAGAATGCCGGTATGAGTAGCGAAAGACGGGTGAGAATCCCGTCCACCGTATGACTAAGGTTTCCTGAGGAAGGCTCGTCCGCTCAGGGTTAGTCGGGACCTAAGCCGAGGCCGATAGGCGTAGGCGATGGACAACAGGTTGATATTCCTGTACCACCTCCTCACCGTTTGAGAAATGGGGGGACGCAGTAGGATAGGGTAAGCGCGCCGTTGGTTGTGCGCGTCCAAGCAGTAAGGCGTGTGTGTAGGCAAATCCGCACACTGTAACGTTGAGCTGTGATGGCGAGTCCGTATGGACGAAGTTCCTGATTTCACACTGCCAAGAAAAGCCTCTATCGAGGTGAGAGGTGCCCGTACCGCAAACCGACACAGGTAGTCGAGGAGAGAATCCTAAGGTGTGCGAGAGAACTCTCGTTAAGGAACTCGGCAAAATGACCCCGTAACTTCGGGAGAAGGGGTGCTCTTGAGCGTGCAAGCGCATGAGAGCCGCAGTGAATAGGCCCAGGCGACTGTTTAGCAAAAACACAGGTCTCTGCAAAACCGTAAGGTGACGTATAGGGGCTGACGCCTGCCCGGTGCTGGAAGGTTAAGAGGAGTGGTTAGCGCAAGCGAAGCTGCGAATTGAAGCCCCAGTAAACGGCGGCCGTAACTATAACGGTCCTAAGGTAGCGAAATTCCTTGTCGGGTAAGTTCCGACCCGCACGAAAGGCGTAACGATCTGGGCACTGTCTCAACGAGAGACTCGGTGAAATTATAGTACCTGTGAAGATGCAGGTTACCCGCGACAGGACGGAAAGACCCCGTGGAGCTTTACTGTAGCCTGATATTGAATTTTGGTACAACTTGTACAGGATAGGTAGGAGCCAGAGATCTCGGAGCGCCAGCTTCGAAGGAGGCGTCGGTGGGATACTACCCTGGTTGTATTGAAATTCTAACCCATGCCCCTTAGCGGGGCAGGAGACAGTGTCAGGCGGACAGTTTGACTGGGGCGGTCGCCTCCTAAAAGGTAACGGAGGCGCCCAAAGGTTCCCTCAGAATGGTTGGAAATCATTCGTAGAGTGTAAAGGCACAAGGGAGCTTGACTGCGAGACCTACAAGTCGAGCAGGGTCGAAAGACGGGCTTAGTGATCCGGTGGTTCCGCATGGAAGGGCCATCGCTCAACGGATAAAAGCTACCCCGGGGATAACAGGCTTATCTCCCCCAAGAGTCCACATCGACGGGGAGGTTTGGCACCTCGATGTCGGCTCATCGCATCCTGGGGCTGTAGTCGGTCCCAAGGGTTGGGCTGTTCGCCCATTAAAGCGGTACGCGAGCTGGGTTCAGAACGTCGTGAGACAGTTCGGTCCCTATCCGTCGTGGGCGTAGGAAATTTGAGAGGAGCTGTCCTTAGTACGAGAGGACCGGGATGGACACACCGCTGGTGTACCAGTTGTCTTGCCAAAGGCATCGCTGGGTAGCTATGTGTGGACGGGATAAGTGCTGAAAGCATCTAAGCATGAAGCCCCCCTCAAGATGAGATTTCCCATTACGCAAGTAAGTAAGATCCCTCAAAGACGATGAGGTAGATAGGTTCGAGGTGGAAGTGTGGTGACACATGGAGCTGACGAATACTAATCGATCGAGGACTTAACCAAAAACGTTTGAAACATTCAATGCACCGTTTATCCAGTTTTGAAAGAACAAATCTTTCAATTAAATACAAAGTCTAGTGATGATGGCAAAGAGGTCACACCCGTTCCCATACCGAACACGGAAGTTAAGCTCTTTAGCGCCGATGGTAGTTGGGGGCTTCCCCCTGTGAGAGTAGGACGTCGCTAGGCAATTATAAAGTCATGGATCTATTCCATGACTTTTTTTTATTTTGTGAACTATTCATAAAATGCTATAATATATTTAAGTGGATTTAAAGGAAAATTCTTTCACCTAGATACATTCTGGATTTAATAATGGAGGAATCAAAATGAGGCAGAACATTTTTTCTGCGATTTCGATCTCAAGTCTACTACTTATATTCTTTATGTTTGGCTATGATTCAACCAAATGGTATGGAAACTTTTTTACATTTCTCTATCGTGTAAATATGTTTATGCCGTTTATTTTAGGTGGTTTAGGCATCACCAGTGCCCTATTTGGCATCAAAGGATATCGTATGGTTCTTGTTGTCCTTCATTTGTTCCTACTGTTATTATTTTTTTGTATCTATTTAAAGGCATTTTATATTCTATGAGCATTCATCAAAACTGCGGAGAGAAATCTGCAGTTTTTTTCTATTTATTTAAGTTCTTACATACTTCTGTAAGCAACAAAAGGTATAATGAATTACAAATTGGTTGTGAATGAATATGTACAATGGAAAGGAAGAAAAAGTTGGGAAAAAAGCAAATTTGGTATGAGGTACTGGAAAACGAGTCAATCGAGGATTGCTTGGCAAGAATGCGGAAAGATGGCTTTATGGTCATAGGACGAAAAGAAGAGCCGCTTTTTCATATCGTAGATGGCGAGCCAGCTTATCTGCGTCAAAAAATTCAGTTTAAAGGTATACCTGCTCAAGATATCGAATGATTTTGACTAAAAACCGAACATTTTTTTTCGCCTAATAAAAAATGTTCGCATTTTTGGATTGACGATAAGACAATCCCTTGTTAAAATGTGAGAAGGAAAAACAAATAGATCCCACATATATGCTAGAGGATTGGCTCTAGTGTCTCTACCCGGCACCGTAAATGCTGGACTATGCGGGAAAGCACTTTTGGCGTATGGTGAGAAGGTCTTTGTACAGCTATGTACATGGAGACGATCTTGTCCGAATAATCCTCAAGTAAACTGCTTTCACGTGTACTGGTAGAGAGTAGTTTACTTGGGGATTTTCTTTGTAAATAAGAATTGCAGTAGCTATTTAAAATAGAGGCTAGCACAATAAATAATTGATCATTTTTCTATCGTTTAAAAGGAGCGACAATTTATGAATCCGAAAATCGGTGTCATTATGGGTAGTTCAAGTGACTGGGAAACAATGAAACATGCATGTGATATTTTAGATGAATTACAAGTACCGTACGAAAAGAAAGTTGTATCTGCACATCGTACACCTGATTTAATGTTTGAATATGCAGAGGCAGCTCGCGAGCGAGGAATACAAGTAATTATTGCTGGTGCAGGTGGTGCTGCACATTTGCCAGGAATGGTGGCAGCTAAAACAACATTACCTGTCATTGGTGTACCAGTTCAATCACGAGCACTTAATGGACTTGATTCACTATTATCCATCGTTCAAATGCCTGGTGGCGTACCTGTAGCTACTGTAGCGATTGGCAAAGCAGGAGCGACTAATGCAGGGTTACTTGCAGCTCAGATTTTGTCAACAACAGATGTGGAGCTTGCTAATAAATTAGATGCTAGACGTGAAGCAACAAAGCAGCAAGTATTAGAAAGTACAGGTGACTTAGTGTGACGAAGATTATTTATCCTGGACAAACGATAGGCATTATAGGCGGAGGACAACTTGGTCGAATGATGGCACTTGCTGCAAAAGAGTCAGGTTTTAAAGTGGCTGTTCTTGAACCAGCAATGGACTCACCTTGTGGGCAGGTAGCAGATATTCGCATTGTAGCTCCATATGATGATGAAGCTGCTTTAGAAGAACTTGCAGAAGTAAGTGATATTATCACATATGAATTTGAAAATATTGATTATGAAGGCTTAAAGCGTTTATCACAAATGGCTTATGTTCCTCAAGGAGCAGAGTTGGTACGTATTACACAAAACCGTATAACAGAGAAAGAAGCTATTGTGAAAGCTGGTTGCCCAGTAGCACCATATATTGTTGCAAAAACTTATGAAGAATTAGTAGCCAATATTGATTCGATTGGTTATCCTTGTATAGTCAAAACAGCAAGAGGTGGTTATGATGGCAAGGGACAGCAGCTTTTAAAATCAACTGAAGATTTGCCTTTAGCGAAAGAATTATTCACACATTCACAATGTATTGCAGAAGGGTTTGTTCCTTTCGTAAAGGAAGTATCGGTCATTGTTCAAAGAAATGGTCATGGTGAATCGTATTGTCAGCCAGTTGGAGAGAACATTCATGTTCATCATATTCTTCACGAGACAATAGTACCTGCTCGCATAACTGAAAGCACAGCTCAAGCTGCCGAACGAGAAGCTTTGAAAATTGCAGATTATTTACATTTAGTAGGAACGCTAGCAGTAGAAATGTTTGTATTAGAAGATGGTAGTATTGTTATCAATGAATTAGCACCAAGACCTCATAATTCTGGTCACTATTCAATTGAAGCATGTAATGTTTCACAATTCCATCAACATATTCGTGCTGTTTGTGGATGGCCGTTACGTAAGCCACAACTATGGGCACCGTCCATTATGGTCAATGTATTAGGGCAGCATGTCGTGCCACTCAGTAACTCAATTGCTAAATATCCTGAATGGTCCATACATCTTTATGGGAAAGCTGAAGCTAAGGTCAACCGTAAAATGGGCCATGTGACGATTATGACAAAAGACTTAGAAGCTACACTACAACAAATCGAAAGTTCTGGCATTTGGTCAGAATAGAAGGAGATACGCAATGATTGAACGTTACACAAGACCCGAAATGGGCGCAATTTGGACAGAACAAAATAAATACCAAGCTTGGCTAGAGGTTGAAATTTTAGCTTGTGAAGCATGGGCAGAGTTAGGGGATATCCCAAAAGAGGATGTTGCTAAAATTCGTGAAAATGCTTCATTTGATGTGAATCGTATATTAGAAATTGAACAAGAAACTCGTCATGACGTTGTAGCCTTTACTCGTGCTGTTTCTGAAACACTTGGAGAAGAGCGCAAATGGGTACATTATGGTTTAACTTCTACTGACGTAGTAGATACAGCACTTTCTTATTTAATCAAACAAGCAAATGATATTTTACGAAAAGATATCGTAAATTTCATTGATATTATTGCTGCTAAGGCAAAAGAACATAAACATACAGTTATGATGGGACGCACACATGGTGTTCATGCTGAACCAACAACTTTCGGTTTGAAACTTGGTTTATGGTACGAGGAAATGAAGCGTAACCTTGAACGTTTTGAAGCAGCTGCGAAAGTAATTGAAACAGGAAAAATGTCTGGGGCTGTTGGAACATATGCCAATATTGATCCTCGTGTTGAGCAATATGTTTGCGATAAATTAGGCCTTGCAGCATCACCGATTTCAACACAAACTTTACAGCGCGACCGCCATGCTCAGTATTTAGGTGCATTAGCTTTAATCGCTACTTCAATTGAAAAATTCGCAACAGAAATTCGTGGACTACAGAAATCTGAAACACGCGAAGTGGAGGAAGCTTTTGCAAAAGGTCAAAAAGGTTCGTCCGCAATGCCACATAAGCGTAATCCAATCGGTTCTGAAAACATGGTTGGTATGTCCCGTTTAATGCGAGGTTATATGGTGACTGCTTATGAAAATGTAGCTTTATGGCATGAGCGTGATATTTCACATTCATCTGCAGAGCGTGTTATTTTACCGGATGCAACAATTACTCTTAACTATATGCTAAATCGCTTCGGTAATATTGTGAAAAACTTAACAGTATTCCCTGAGAACATGAAACGTAATATGGATCGTACATTTGGTCTTATTTATTCTCAACGCATCTTACTAGCATTGATTGATAAAGGATTAGTACGAGAAGAAGCTTATGATACAGTACAACCTTTAGCAATGCAGGCTTGGGACGAGCAAGTTCAGTTCCGTACATTAGTCGATGGAAGTGAAAAAATCACATCTTATTTAACAAAAGAAGAGTTGGATGATTGTTTTGATTACAACTACCACTTACAGCATGTTGATATGATTTTTGAACGACTAGGACTTAACTAATATTTATTTAGCCATCTAATAATAAATGTTAGAGCCACCCGTAAAAGTTTCAGAGTTGAATCGTAGAGATACGGTTCAATTCTGAATATTATTACAAGCGTATCTCATAATATCAGGGGGAAAACGAAATGACTAAAGGTCAACTTTTGTATGAAGGTAAAGCAAAAAAATTGTTCACAACAGAGGAGCCAAATGTGCTACTTGTTGAGTACAAGGATAGTGCAACAGCATTCAATGGTGAAAAGAAAGAGGAAATTGAAGGTAAGGGCATTTTAAATAATCGCATTACTTCATTAATTTTCGAAAAATTACAAGCTAACGGAATTGCGTCACATTTCGTAAAACAATTATCCGATACACAACAACTTGTAAAAAAAGTAGAAATTATTCCGATTGAGGTAGTTGTTCGTAATATTGCTGCTGGAAGTTTAGCAAAGCGCCTAGGTCTTGAAGAGGGGACACCTTTAAAACGACCAATCGTTGAATTTTATTATAAAGACGATGATTTAGGCGACCCACTTATTACGACAGAACATATTGATGTTCTTGAACTTGCCACACCAACTGAAGTGACAGCTATTTATGATGGTGCATTAGCCGTTAACAAAGTGCTACAGCCGATCTTTGCAGATGTCAATGTGACATTGATTGATTTTAAATTAGAGTTTGGCCGTGATATGGATGGTCATGTATTATTGGCAGATGAAATTTCACCAGATACATGCCGACTTTGGGATGCAACAACGAAGCAAAAGTTAGACAAAGATGTTTTTCGTCGTGACCTTGGTAATTTAACTGAAGTTTATACTATTATACTTTCTAGACTCGGAGGCAAATAACAATGAAAAAAGTAAAAATCTATGTAACATTACGTGAGAGTATTCTTGATCCTCAAGGCTCTGCAGTACAAGGTTCTTTAGCTAAGATGGGCTACGGTGAAGTAGAAGATTTACGTATCGGTAAATATCTTGAACTATCAATTAAAGATTCAGAACGTGACATTGATACTCTAGTAAAAGAAATGTGTGAAAAGGTTTTAACGAACGTTGTAATTGAAGACTACCGTTACGAAGTCGAGGAGGCTATTTAATCATGAAATTCGCAGTACTCGTATTCCCTGGGTCAAACTGTGACATCGATATGTATCATGCGATTAAAGACGAGCTAGGTGAAGAAGTAGAATATGTATGGCATACAGCAACAGATCTAAGTGGTTTTGATGGTGTATTAGTACCTGGAGGATTCTCCTATGGGGATTATCTTCGTTGTGGTGCAATGGCTAATCAATCTAACATTATGACAGAAGTTAAGAAGGCAGCAGATGCTGGTAAACCTGTATTAGGTGTATGTAATGGCTTCCAAATCCTTACGGAAGCAGGTTTATTGCCAGGAGCTTTATTGCGCAATAAAAACTTAAAATTTATGTGCCGTACAGTGCAGCTTAAAGTTGAAAACAACAATACATTATTCACAAATCAATATGAGCAAGGTCAAATCATCAATATTCCAATCGCACATGGTGAAGGTAACTACTACTGTGACGAGGAAACTTTACAATCACTAAAAGATAATAATCAAATCGTATTCACATACTCAGGTGACAATCCAAACGGTTCTTTAGAAGATATCGCAGGGATTATAAACGAGCGCGGCAATGTATTAGGGATGATGCCACACCCAGAGCGAGCTGTTGATGCACTGGTGGGCGGCGCAGACGGTCTAGCAGTATTTAAATCAATCGTGAAGCAGTGGAGGGAAAATCATGTCAACAACTAAGTTTGAGCCAACAGCACAGCAGATTAAAGATGAGAAGCTATACGCTGGAATGGGGATGTCAGACGAAGAATTTGCAATGGTAGAAGGTATTTTAGGACGTCTACCTAATTGGACAGAGACAGGTCTTTTCTCAGTAATGTGGTCTGAACACTGCTCGTACAAAAATTCAAAGCCAGTACTACGTAAATTCCCTACTAAAGGGCCACAGGTACTACAAGGACCAGGTGAAGGTGCAGGTATTGTTGATATTGGTGACGAACAAGCAGTAGTGTTTAAAATGGAATCACATAACCATCCATCTGCAATAGAACCTTATCAAGGAGCTGCAACGGGTGTGGGTGGTATCATCCGTGACGTTTTCTCAATGGGTGCACGTCCAATTGCAATGTTAAACTCATTACGCTTTGGTGAATTAAAGTCAGCGCGTGGTAAATATCTATTTGAAGAAGTAGTAGCGGGAATCGCAGGATATGGTAACTGTATCGGAATCCCAACAGTAGGTGGCGAAATTCAATTTGATCCTTGCTATGAAGGTAATCCCCTAGTGAATGCTATGTGTGTCGGTTTAATTGATCATAAAGATATTCAACGAGGTATTGCTGCTGGTGTAGGTAATACAGTGATGTATGTTGGAGCGAAAACAGGCCGTGATGGTATTCATGGTGCAACATTCGCCTCTGAGGAATTAACTGAGGAATCAGAAAACCAACGTCCAGCGGTACAAGTTGGAGATCCATTTATGGAGAAGCTTTTACTTGAAGCTTGTTTAGAGGTTGTAAAATCGGATGCTCTAGTTGGTATTCAAGATATGGGTGCAGCTGGTCTTACTTCTTCTTCAGCAGAAATGGCTTCAAAGGCTGGTTCTGGTGTAGAAATGAACTTAGATTTAGTGCCTCAGCGTGAAACAGGAATGTCAGCGTATGAAATGATGTTGTCTGAGTCTCAAGAACGTATGCTTTTAGTTGTGAAAAAAGGTCGCGAAGATGAAATTAAAGCGATTTTCGATAAATATGATTTAGATGCTGTAGCAATTGGTCGTGTAACGGACGATAAAATGCTTCGTCTTTTACACAATGGACAAGTGGTGGCAGAGGTACCTGCTGATGCATTAGCAGAAGATGCACCTGTTTATCATAAACCATCTGCAGAACCTGCATACTATGCTCAGTTCCAAGCAATCGAAAACACTGAACCTGCTGTGACTGATTACAAAGAAACACTAATTGCTCTATTAAAAGCACCGACAATTGCTTCGAAAGAATGGGTATACGATCAGTACGATTATCAGGTTCGTACTTCAACTGTTGTTAAACCAGGCTCTGATGCGGCTGTTATTCGTGTACGTGGTACAAATAAAGGCTTAGCAATGACAACGGACTGTAACTCTCGCTACATTTATCTAGACCCAGAAGTGGGCGGTGCTATTGCAGTAGCTGAAGCAGCTCGTAATATTGTTGCAACTGGAGGTACGCCACTTGCAATTACAGACTGCTTAAACTTTGGTAATCCAGAGAAACCAGAAATCTTCTGGCAAATTGAAAAATCTGCAGATGGTATTTCGGCAGCTTGTACGGCATTAAATGCTCCAGTAATCGGAGGTAACGTTTCTCTTTATAATGAGCGTTCAGGCGAAGCGGTGTATCCAACGCCAACAATTGGTATGGTTGGTCTTATTGAAGACTTAGCACATGTAACGACACAGGATGTAAAGGCAGCAGGAGATCTTGTCTTTGTTATTGGTGAGACAAAAACAGAATTTGGTGGTTCAGAGCTTCAAAAACTTTTAAATAATGGTGTTATTTCAGGGAAAGCGCCAGCTATTGATTTAGAGGTTGAAGCGACACGTCAGCAAGCTTTATTAAAGGCGATTAAAGCAGGCCTTGTTCAATCTGCGCATGATGTAGCAGAGGGAGGTCTAGCTGTGGCGATTGCTGAAACAACATTTGGCGCTAACGGTCTTGGTGTGGATGTAACATTAACAGGCTCTGCAACAACTGCGCTATTCAGTGAGAGTCAATCTCGTTTTGTTGTCACAGTTAAAGAAGAAAATGCTGCAGCATTTGTAGAAATCATGAAAGATGCTCAAAAAATTGGTGTCGTAACAAACGATGCACTTGTGAAAATCAACGGGGACAAAGGTGTGCTTGTAGAAGGTACAGTGGAGGAATTCCGTTCTAATTGGAAAGGAGCAATCCCATGCTTGCTGAACTCAGAGGCTTAAACGAAGAATGTGGGGTGTTTGGTATTTGGGGTAACCCAAATCCAGCACACCTTAGCTATTACGGGCTTCATGCTCTTCAACACCGTGGACAAGAAGGCGCTGGAATTGTCGTTTCAGACGGACAGCATCTTCGCGCGGTGAAAGGCGAAGGACTAGTTAATGATGTTTTCAACGAAGATAAATTAAAAGCAGTGAACGGCAAAGCAGCTATTGCGCATGTTCGTTATACGACTGCTGGTGGTGGCGGTATCGAAAATGTACAGCCATTATTATTCCACTCCTCAACTGGTAGCCTTTCAATTGCCCATAACGGTAACTTAGTCAATGCGACACATTTAAAGCAATATCTAGAGCGACAAGGTAGCATTTTCCACTCTAGCTCTGATACAGAAGTGTTGGCGCATCTTATTAAGAAAAGTTCGCATTCACCATTCCGTGCGAAGGTGAAAAATGCCCTCTCTCTTTTAAAGGGTGCCTATTCTTTCTTAATTATGACAAAGGATGAAATGCTTGTTGCACGTGATCCACATGGTTTACGTCCACTATCTCTTGGAAAGCTAGGAGATGGCTGGGTGGTAGCTTCTGAAACTTGTGCATTCGATTTAATTGGTGCAGAATTTGTTCGTTCGGTAGAACCAGGTGAATTAATCATTATTAATGATGAGGGCGTAAAATCAGATCGTTTTGCTGATATGGATAAACGTTCGATGTGTGCGATGGAATATGTTTATTTAGCACGTCCTGATTCGGATATTGATGGTATTAACGTTCATATGGCACGAAAACGTATGGGTAAACAGCTTGCTCGTGAGTGTGCGCATATTGAAGCAGATGTTGTAACAGGTGTTCCTGATTCAAGTATTTCCGCAGCGATTGGTTTTGCAGAAGAAAGTGGAATCCCTTATGAATTAGGTCTTATTAAAAACCGTTATGTTGGTCGTACGTTTATTCAGCCGACACAGGAGCTACGTGAACGTGGTGTGAAAATGAAACTTTCACCTGTTGTTCAAGTCGTAAAAGGAAAAAAAGTAGTAATGGTTGATGATTCTATCGTTCGTGGTACAACATCTCGTCGCATTGTCAAAATGCTAAAAGATGCTGGCGCAGCGGAAGTTCATGTTGTGATTTCATCACCGCCGATGACAAACCCTTGTTATTATGGCATTGATACATCAACGCATGAAGAACTAATTGCTTCTAGTCATAATGTAGATGAAATTCGTGAAGCAATTGGTGCAGATTCTCTGACATTCCTTTCTGTTGAGGGGATGGTAGAAACAATTGCACGACCATACGAAGATGAAAACCGAGGACTTTGTCTTGCATGCTTTACAGGCAAATATCCAACAGAGATTTTCCCGGATACGATTTTGCCACATGAAAAAGAATTATTACGTTAAGAACAACATCGCAACAAATTAGTGTCTTACAGTCATTTCTATCTAGGAAACTTAGGCGACTTGGATGATAAGGAGGAACTCTGCGTGTCAAAGGCATATGAACAAGCAGGTGTAAATATTGAAGCGGGCTATGAAGCCGTAAAACGAATGAAGTCTCATGTTGAACGTACGAACCGTCTAGGTGTAATGGGGACATTTGGTGGTTTTGGTGGCATGTTTGACTTGTCAGAACTGAATCTTAAAGAACCTGTTCTTATTTCGGGGACAGATGGTGTTGGAACAAAGCTAAAGCTAGCCTTCATGGTAGACAAGCACGATACAATCGGTGTGGACTGTGTAGCAATGTGTGTAAATGATATTGTTGCTCAAGGAGCAGAACCGCTGTACTTTTTAGATTACGTAGCTCTTGGGAAAGCAGAGCCTGCAAAAATCGAACAAATTGTCAAAGGTGTTGCAGATGGCTGTGTGCAATCAGGTGCGGCTCTAATAGGTGGAGAAACTGCGGAAATGCCTGGTCTTTATGAAGAAGATGAATATGATCTAGCTGGCTTTGCAGTAGGCGCTTGTGAAAAGTCTGCTATCGTGACAGGTGAAGAAATCGTAGAAGGCGATGTACTTATTGGAATTGCATCAAGTGGTGTACATTCAAACGGTTATTCTTTAGTGCGTAAAATTGTCTTTGCAGATCATCAATATGCTGTGGATGCTATTGTAGAAGGCTATGAAGATCTAGGCCCAATCGGTGAGGCGCTTCTAGTGCCAACAAAGCTATATGCTAAACCTGTGCTAGCAGCTTTAAAGGCAGCAGATGTACATGGCTGTGCACATGTTACAGGTGGCGGTTTCTATGAAAATCTACCACGCATGATGCCAGAGGGACTAGCAACGGAAATCGACTTAGGTTCTTGGCCTGTATTACGTATCTTTGAATTCCTAAAAGATAAGGGTCAGCTAGAAGATAAGGATTTATATAATGTGTTTAACATGGGTATTGGCTTTGTAATAGCTGTGCCAGAAACTGAAGCTGATAAAGTAATCGCTGCAGTTGAAGCAAATGGTGAAAAGGCTTATACAATCGGACGTGTTATTAAAGGTGACGGAGTAGTATTTAATGGCTCACATGATGGGAGTTTAGCGTAATGACTGCACCAACAAAAATAGCCGTGTTCGCGTCAGGTAGCGGTAGCAATTTTCAAGCCATTCAAGAGGCCATTGAACGTGGTGAACTCCATGCAAAGGTTGCACTAGTGGTCACAGATAAGCCTGGAGCATTTGTAGTAACGCGTGCTGAAAACTTTGGGATTCCAGTGTTAGCATTGAATCCAAAAGAGTTTGTCTCAAAGTCAGCTTATGAGACAGCAATTATCGAAGCTTTACATGAGTGCGATGTGAAATGGATTGTGCTTGCTGGGTATATGCGTTTAATCAGTGACGTATTATTAGCAGCCTTTCCACAGCGAATTGTTAATATTCACCCGTCCCTATTGCCTGCCTTTCCTGGAAAGGACGCTATTGGACAAGCCATTAATCATGGTGTGAAAATAACAGGTGTCACAGTGCATTTTGTTGATGAAGGAATGGATACTGGACCAATTATCGCTCAGGCAGCGGTACCTGTCATTGAAGGAAATCGCGAGGCAACAGAAGCTGAAATTCATAAACAAGAGCATTTATTATATACAAAGGCATTACAGCAATTATTACAATAACTGAAGAAGGAGTTAGGTCGAGAATCCTACTCAACAAGTAAGACCTAACTCTATTAATCTATTGAAGCAAGTCAGTTCGTGGACAGCACGATAAAAATTAGGAGGATATTGTTGTGACAAAACGTGCATTAATCAGTGTTTCCAATAAAGATGGTATTTTAGAATTTGCAAAGGAATTAGTAGCATTAGGTTATGAAATTTTATCAACTGGCGGTACAAAAAAAATGTTACAGGATAATGCGGTAGCTGTAACAGCAGTAGATGAAGTAACGAAGTTTCCTGAAATTTTAGATGGTCGTGTAAAAACTTTAAATCCAATGATTCACGGTGGTCTATTAGGAAAGTTTGATGATGTCTCTCATCAAGCACAGATGAATGAGCATGGAATTGAACCAATTGAAATTGTTTGTGTGAATCTCTATCCGTTTGTTGAAACAATTTCAAAGCCTAATGTAACTTGGGATGATGCAATTGAAAACATTGATATCGGTGGTCCAACAATGTTACGTTCTGCTGCAAAAAACCATCAATATGTAACAGTAATCGTGGACAGCAATGACTATGCAACAGTATTAGAGGAACTTAAAGCAGACGGTGCCACAACAATTGAAACACGTCGTAAACTAGCTGCGAAAGTTTTCCGTCACACAGCCGCTTATGATTCTTATATTTCGAACTACCTGACTGAAGAAGAGTTCCCAGAGAGCTTAACGATGACATATGAATTAAAGCAAAATTTACGCTATGGCGAAAACCCTCACCAAAAAGCGGCCTTCTACCAAAAGCGTCTTGGCTCTGACTTTTCATTAGCTTATGCTACACAATTACATGGTAAAGAGTTATCCTACAATAATATTCAAGATGGTAATGCAGCATTGCAAATTGTAAAAGAATTTGAAATGCCAGCTGCTGTAGCGGTGAAACATATGAATCCATGTGGTGTTGGCACTGGTGTCACGTTAGAGGCAGCATTCGATAAAGCATATGAGGCCGATCCAACATCTATTTTTGGCGGTATTATCGCATTAAATATGGAAGTAGATGCAGCAACTGCTGAGAAGCTAAGTCATATTTTCCTAGAAATTATTATTGCACCTGCTTTCTCACAAGAAGCATTAGATATTTTAACGAAAAAGAAAAATATCCGCTTACTAACAATTCCTTTCGAGCAAGCGAAACAAGATTCATTCAATGTAGTATCAGTTGAGGGTGGCCTTCTTGTGCAGGAGCCAGATCGTTATGGCTTCGGCAATGCGGATATTAAAGTGATGACAGATCGTGAACCAACAGAGCAAGAATGGGAAGCATTGCAACTTGGTTGGTCTGTTGTCAAACATGTGAAATCCAATGCGATTGTTGTAACAGATTCCCAAATGACACTTGGGGTTGGCGCAGGTCAAATGAATCGTGTAGGTGCAGCTAAAATTGCCTTTGAACAAGCTGGAGAAAAAGCAAAAGGTGCCGCATTAGCATCAGACGCATTTTTCCCAATGAGCGATACTGTGGAGGCGGCGGCAGCTGCAGGGATTACAGCAATTATTCAACCAGGTGGTTCCATTAAAGATCAAGATTCCATTGATAAAGCAAATGAATACGGCATTGCGATGGTATTCACAGGTGTACGTCATTTTAAACATTAATTGTTGAATTGTATAGAAATCAAAACAGACCGAGATGTTGGTTCATCTCGGTCTTACTTACAAAGAGGAGGATTCTCTAAAATGAATGTATTAGTAATCGGAAGCGGTGGCCGTGAGCATGCAATCGCTAAACAATTTAGCATCTCTCCATCAGTGAAAAACGTATTCGTCGCGCCAGGAAATGATGGGATGCGAGGCGAAGTAGAAGTTGTTGCTATTGATACAATGGATTTCGCAGGTCTCGCTCAATTTGCCAAGGAAAATGATATTGCATTAACATTTGTTGGCCCAGAACAGCCGCTTGCTGAAGGCATTGTCGATTTCTTTACAGCTAGAGGTTTACGTATTTTTGGTCCTACAAAAGTTGCTGCTCAAATAGAAAGCAGTAAATCCTATGCGAAAGAAATTATGAATAAATACAATATTCCTACAGCAGCACATGAAACATTTACTGAAGCAGAAAAAGCAATAGCCTATATTAAAGAACAAGGAGCGCCTATTGTCATTAAGGCTGATGGTTTAGCGGCTGGTAAGGGAGTCGTTGTGGCAATGACAGAGGAAGAAGCGATTGAAGCTGTAGTGGATATGATTGGAAACCAACGTTTTGGTGAATCCTCTTCACGTGTTGTCGTTGAGGAATTTTTAGACGGTGAAGAATTCTCCTTTATGTCTTTTGTACACAAAGGACAAATTTATCCGATGGTTATTGCACAAGATCATAAACGAGCTTATGACGGTGATAAAGGACCAAACACAGGAGGTATGGGTGCTTATTCACCAGTACCACAAATCCCACAAGAGGTAGTAGATATTGCATTTCAAACTATTGTAGAACCAACTGTTAAAGGGATGGAGGCAGATGGTGCTTCCTTTACAGGTATTTTATACGCAGGGTTAATTTTAACGAAGAAAGGTCCTCAGGTCATAGAGTTTAATGCTCGTTTTGGTGATCCTGAAACGCAAGTTGTATTGCCACGTATGGTTTCAGATTTTGGTGCATTTATGATGGCGTTAATGGATGAACAGCCTTTTGATTTACAATGGTCAGAAGAAGCAATGCTTGGTGTAGTCATTGCAGCAGAGGGTTACCCAGGAGACGTTGAAAAAGGTAAGGTATTACCGAATTTAGAGGCACTTTCGACATCACATGCAGTTTTCCATGCAGGTACAAAATTAGTAGACGGTCAATTCGTTGGTAACGGAGGACGTGTACTGTTAGTTGGTGCAAAAGCAGCTACTTTACAAGAAGCACAGGAAAAGGTTTATGAAGGTATTGCAACGGAAACATGGGATCACTTTTTCTTCCGTAAAGATATTGGCTGGCGTACATTTAAGTAATTATTATTTTCACTAAATATTTTTGAAACCTCTTGTTGTTTCAAAACGTAAGAGGTAAGAGCCGTCTCAATAATAGATTGGGACGGCTCCTTTGACTAAGAAGGATTTTGAGCTTTATTCGTTGAAGAATCGCTACTATTTGAGGAATTTTGAGTTGAAGTGCTGGTATCAGATTGTTTTGAAGCAGTAGCTTGTGAACCTGAAGAATTACCAGCTATAGCAGAGGAAAAATCCTTCATGAGCTTATCGATTTGTTCAGTAGACATAGAATTTTGCCCGCTGAACATACTTTGCATAGAGGTGTTCATGGCATTCTGCATATTGGAGCTTAAAACTGCTTTCGTTGGACAATATTTAAAAAGTCCCTCAGCCATTTTCATGGCACCTAATGCAATCATTAATCGACCTTTTGTACAATTAGGATTTCTAGAAACTTTAGCGATACCAAATGCGGTCAAACTCGTCCCCATGGCAAAACGACAAAATGCATTCTTTTCGCTTAAATTTGCTTGCTGCATCATCATACTTCCTCCTTTAGTCATTGTGGAAAAAATAAGCGAGGTGCACTTTGCTTTATGAAAGTGCTGTGTTACGATTGAAACAAGATGATTGCATAAAGCATAATTTTTATGAAAATATGCGATTATGCAGTAGTAGTATGTGATTTCAAGTTGGATTTACACAATGAAAAATTACGTAATTTAGGAAGGAGCGAATAGCATGGATCCAGTATGGAAAATAACAAAAATACGTCAACAATTAGCAGTAATTGATGGGAAAAAGGCACCAGATATCGTGCTGAAGAATGCACGTTATTTGCATAGTATGTTAAAACAATTCATAGTAGGGAACATTTGGATTTTGGGAGATCGCATTGTCTATGCTGGTGACAGAATGCCTCCTTTATTAGAAGGAACAGAAGTGGTGGATTGTACAGGAAAAACAATCGTACCTGGCTATATTGAGCCACATGTACACCCATTCCAGCTTTATCATCCACAGTCATTTGCAGATTTTTGTGGTCAGCTTGGGACAACAACTTTTATTTCGGATAATTTAAGCTTTGTTTTAAATTTAGAAAATAAGAAAGCGTTTTCAATTTTAGAGAGTTTGAAAAAGCTACCTTTTTCTTTTTATTGGTGGACTCGCTTTGACTCACAAACTGAATTGGAGCAAGAAGAAGAGGTTTTCTCTAATACTTCTATAGTAGAGTGGTTAGAGAGAAGTGATGTCTTACTTGGTGGAGAGTTGACAGGCTGGCCTAAGCTGTTGCATGGTGACGATCAAATGCTTTATCGTATGCAAATGGCTAAGGGACTGGGAAAAAAAATTGAAGGCCATTTCCCTGGAGCTTCAGAAAGAACATTGGCACGCATGAAACTGCTTGGTGCTGATGGTGATCATGAGGCAATGACAGTAGAAGAGGTAGAGCGTCGTATTATGCAGGGCTATGCTGTAACTTTACGTCATTCTTCCATACGACCAGATTTACCAAATCTACTAAAAGGAATAGTAGAAAAAGAGCTTCCAATCTTTGATCATTTAATGATGACAACAGACGGTTCAACACCTTCATTCCATGAGGATGGTGTGATGGATAAATGCATTCAAGTAGCTTTAGATGCAGGAGTATCTCCTATTGATGCTTATCAAATGGCTTCCTATAATGTAGCACGTTATTACAATATGTCTAATTTACATGGTTTTATCGCAACAGGGCGTTTTGCTTCACTCAATATTCTACAAGATGAATATCATCCTGTTCCAGAAAGTGTCTTATCAAAGGGTGTCTGGTTGAAGCGTGATGGGGATCGTGTGCATAGAATGGCGACAATTGATTATTCTGCCATCCCAGCTTTAGATTTAGATTTCTCATTAGATTCACAGGATTTCCAGTTTTCTATGCCGTTTGGGATTCAATTAGTTAATGATGTGATTACAAAGCCTTATAATTCTTTAATTACGAAAGAAGGGCAATTGGCAAATCATGATGAGTGCTATTTAATGCTCATTAACCGAAAAGGCAACTGGCATGTAAATACAATGATTAAAGGATTTGCAACAGATGTCCAAGGCTTTGCATCCTCTTATTCCAACACGGGTGACATATTGCTAATTGGAAAAAATAAAGACGATATGATTAAAGCCTTCGAAGAAATGAAGGCAATGAATGGTGGTATTGTTCTCGTTGAAAAAGGAGAAGTTATAGCGGATATCCCATTAACAATTGGTGGACTTTTATATGATGGAGATGTATTCACTTTAACGGAGAAAGAAAAGTCTTTAAAACAAGCTTTAGCAGATAGAGGCTATCAATTAGGAGATGCCATTTATACATTATTATTTTTACAATCTACTCATTTACCATATATTCGTATAACACCACAAGGAATTTTCGATGTGATGAAGAATAAGTTATTATTACCTGCTGTTATGCGCTAATTCATGAAAGTGTTTCAGTTGTTTAAACAATTACAAATATGTGTAATTGTTCAAAGGAGAGATATGCTTGTGTTCAAATCGAGAAAATTATGGATTGCTTTTGCATTTAGTGCTTTGGTGATCGGGGGATGTTCAAAGGATACGCCAAAAGTCAAAGAGAATGATGAACCAATTGTAGAGGAAGAAGCAGTAGTGGAGGAGCCTGTGCAACAACCAGCTTTTGTTGCACCACTTACTGGGGAGGCTGTACAAGAAGAAATTACACAGCGACCAATTATCGTAACCATTAATAATCATCCAGCGGCACGTCCACAATCAGGCTTAGCTGCGGCGGATATCATTTATGAAATGCTTGCAGAAGGTAATGTGACACGCTTTTTAGCAGTATACCAAAGTGAACTGCCTGAAAATATTGGGCCAGTTCGTAGTGCACGCTCTTATTTTATCGATATGGCCAAGGGATTTGATGCCTTTTATGTAGCACATGGCTATAGTCCAGAGGCGAAAACAATGCTTGATCATCGTATCGTCGACAATATCAACGGTATGGCTTATGATGGTATTCTGTTTAAACGTTCTAACGACCGCGTTGCCCCACATAATTCCTATATTACATCAGAAAACATTCTAAAGGGTGCTGAAATGGTAGGCGCTTCAATGAATTACAGTGAAAAAGTACTTCAGGCTTTTTATGAACCTGATGAACGTGGTAAAATAGGTATTGAAACAAGTCAAGTGGATATTTACTACGGAAATAATGAAGATTTCCATAACGCGTATGTGTATGAACATCAAACTAATCACTATGAACGACAATCGGCTAGCGTGGACACAAAAGATATGTTAACAGACGAAACAGTGTCATTGGCAAATGTTCTATTTTTCGAAATGGATCACCAAACAATTGATGATATTGGTCGCCAAGCAATTGATTTAACGTCTGGTGGAAATGCGTATGTATTTCAAAATGGCTATTTGAGGGAAGTCAAATGGGCTAATGTTAATGGAATACCAATGGCTGTAGAGCAAACAGGGGATCCTGTAAAGCTTGTACCAGGAAAGTCGTGGGTTCATTTCGTACCATCTTCGCCAGGGTTACAAGCAATGGTGAAAACGCAGCCTTAAAGGGAGGAAAATTGCATGCAAATCGAAAAAATTCGGGGGCATCAAACAGATCAATTATTTAAAGCAGTGTTAGAGTTGAAGGACATCGAGGAATGCTATAAGTTTTTTGATGATTTATGTACGATTAGTGAAATTCAATCGTTGGCACAACGCTTTGAGGTTGCACATTTATTACGATTAAAGAAAACCTACGAATCCATTAAAAAGGAAACAGGGGCAAGTACTGCAACTATTTCGCGCGTGCGTCGCTGCTTCGATTACGGGAATGATACATATGATGAAATGTTAGGTCGTTTGTATCCTGATGAAAAACCATTCCAAGCACCAAAAGAATAGTCAGAAAAAAGGCTGAGTAGAAGTTCTACTCGGTCTTTTTCATTTTTTTGTCGTGAATCATAAGCTATACTTGTAAACGAATAGATAGAAAATGATAGGTGGTAAACATAGATGGATTATTTAGAATGGAGACATGTGTTCAAGCTAGATCCAGCGAAGGACATTTCCGATGAAGCACTAGAAAAAATTTGCGAGTCTGGGACAGATGTTATTTTAGTTGGGGGAACAGATAATGTAACGTTGGATGGGGTATTAGATTTACTTGTTCGAGTACGTCGTTTTGAGGTGCCAATAGCCCTTGAAATTTCTACGATTGATGCGGTAACACCAGGTTACGACTATTATTTTATCCCAACGGTATTAAATAGTGATGATCCAAAGTGGATTAAAAATTTACATCACGAGGCTATTAAGGAATACGGCGATATTATGGTATGGGATGAATTAGTAGCGGAAGGATATTGTATTTTAAATCCTGATTGTAAAGTAGCCCACGTAACGGGGGCGAAAACAGATTTAACGATGGATGATGTGGTAGCTTATGCACGCATGGCAGAGAATTTCTTTAAACTGCCTGTTTTTTATTTAGAGTACAGTGGAATGTATGGGGATTTAGGGATAGTCAGTGCTGTGAAAAACGAACTGAAGCATACCAAGCTCTTTTATGGTGGTGGCATAACATCTGCAAAGCAAGCAGAGGAAATGGCACAGTTTGCAGATACGGTAGTAGTTGGAAATATTATTTACGAAGATTTAAAAGCTGCACTTGCGACTGTTAAGGCTGTTAAAAATACGTTATAATTTTAGAACAAATGTTTGTAAGGCGGTGCGAAATGGAACAGTTAACAAAAAATTTACTAGCAGGCATGAATCCTGAACAGGAAAGAGCAGTTAAAACAACTGAAGGACCATTACTCATTATGGCAGGTGCTGGGTCAGGAAAAACACGAGTTTTAACACATCGTATTGCTTACCTAGTGATTGAAAAGGAAGTATATCCTTCTAAAATTTTAGCGATTACATTTACAAATAAAGCAGCACGAGAAATGCGTGAACGTATTGATGGCATTCTTGGTAATGGTACGGGCGATAGTATGTGGGTATCTACTTTCCACTCTATGTGTGTAAGAATTTTACGTCGTAATATCGATCAACTAGGCATTTCCCGTAACTTCTCTATTTTAGATTCTACGGATCAGCTTTCAGTCATCAAAAATGTGATGAAGGAAGAAAATATTGACCCAAAACGTTTTGAGCCACGAGCAGTTTTAAATGCTATTAGTGCAGCAAAAAACGAGTGTATAGCAGCGGATGATTATGCAGGTCAAATGAACGATAAGAATCCTTATGAACAAACAGTTGCACGTGTCTATAAAGGCTATGAGAAAAGATTACGCCGCAACCAATCCCTTGATTTTGATGATTTGATTATGACGACGATTACGTTGTTTAAACGTGTACCAGAAGTGCTTGAATATTATCAAAATAAATTTCAATATATTCATGTCGATGAATATCAAGATACCAATAAATCTCAGTATTTACTTGTACAGTTACTAGCAAAGAAATTTAAAAATATTTGTGTTGTAGGTGATTCCGATCAGTCTATCTATCGTTGGCGTGGTGCAGATATTGGGAATATTCTATCCTTCGAAAAGGATTATCCAACTGCAAAGGTGATTATGCTAGAGCAAAATTATCGTTCAACTAAACGCATCCTACAGGCAGCTAATGACGTCATTCAAAATAATACAACACGTTACCCAAAAGAATTACGCACAGAAAATTCAGAAGGTGAAAAGATTGCGCTATATAAAGCTTATAACGAGCAAGAGGAAGCACAATTTGTTGTACAAACAATTCAACAGCTAATTGAAAAAGAAAATCGTTCATTTGATGACTTTGCTATTTTATATCGTACAAACGCTCAATCTCGCGTAATGGAGGAAGTACTTGTTAAGTCCAATATGGCCTATCAAATAGTAGGCGGAACAAAGTTCTATGATCGTAAAGAGATAAAGGACTTACTAGCATATTTACGACTTATTGCCAATAATGATGATGATTTATCACTAGCACGTATTATTAATGAGCCAAAGCGCAGTATAGGTGCAACTTCCTTTGAAAAAATGGCACGTTATGCAATAGATCAGGATCGTTCGATTTTTGACGCGATGAATGATCTTGTTTTCATGGGACTATCAGGGAAAGCAGCAAATTCGGCTGAGCAATTTTATGCCATGATTAAAGGCTTTACACAAATGCAGGAATATCTATCTGTCACTGAAATTGTGGAGCAAGTTATTGACAAATCGGGTTATCGAGCAATGTTACAAAACGAAAAAACAATTGAAGCAGAAAGCCGTTTAGAAAATATTGAAGAGTTTTTATCTGTCACAAAGGCTTTTGAAGAGCGCAGTGATGATAAAAGCTTAATTGCCTTTTTAACCGATTTAGCCCTTATAGCTGATATTGATGCACTCGACAAAGAGGATGCATCCAAGGGCAATATTATTTTAATGACGATGCATGCAGCTAAAGGCTTAGAGTTCCCAGTTGTCTTTATTATCGGTATGGAGGAAAACATCTTCCCACATTCCCGCTCACTTGACGATCAAGATGAAATGGAAGAGGAACGCCGCCTTATGTACGTAGGTGTGACCCGTGCTGAGGAACGTCTATATTTAACATGTGCCCAAAGCCGTACGATTTTTGGTCGTTCAAGCTTTAATAATGCCTCCCGATTTTTAGGTGAAATTTCTCAAGATATTACAGAGTCAATTTCTAAGGCAGGGACAACATCAACAGTACCATTTGCTACTAACAATCGTTCAACAGGTGGTCATCAAAAGCGTACACTTGGTGCTATTCAGCAAACACAACCTGCCACAGCACGTTTACAAGCAACGGGTGGAGATCAATTTGGATGGAAGGCTGGAGATAAGGCGATTCATAAAAAATGGGGAACAGGTATGGTTGTTAGTGTAAAAGGTGAAGGTGATAGTACAGAGCTCGATATCGCATTCCCACAACCAATTGGTATTAAACGATTACTTGCTCAATTTGCACCGATTGAAAAAGCGTAAGCGGAGGAACGTAAATGAACGAAATAGAACAGCGTATAGCGGAGTTAAATAAATTATTGCATGAATATGGTTATGCCTATTATGTTTTAGATAAACCTGTCGTAGCAGATAGTGTCTATGACCAGCTATTACAGGAACTGATTGCATTAGAAGAAGCGAACCCATCCCTTATTTACCCGGATTCTCCTACGCAGCGTGTTGGTGGAGCAGTGGTAGAGGGCTTTAAAAAAGTAACGCATGATTACCCGATGCTTAGTCTTTCAAATGCTTTTCATGAAGCGGATTTGCGAGAATTCGATCGTAAAGTGCGTCAGGCTATCGGAGATCAATTTTCTTATGTATGTGAGCTGAAAATAGATGGTTTGGCTATTTCATTAAAATATGAAAATGGCATGTTTGTACAAGGGGCTACAAGAGGAGATGGTGTGGTAGGAGAAGATATTACCGCCAATTTAAAGACCATCCGTGCGATTCCCCTTCGTTTAAAGGAACCCATTACGATTGAAGTACGTGGTGAGGCGTATATGCCGAAAAAATCCTTTGAAAACTTAAATGCCCAACGTGCTGACAATGGTGAGGAGTTGTTTGCTAATCCACGTAATGCGGCTGCTGGCTCATTACGTCAGTTAGACCCTAAAATTGCGGCCAGTCGCCAACTATCAACGTTTATCTATGCCATTGGCGGAGACGGTGAAGTATACGGTATCGACGGTCATGCTGAAATGCTTGATTATTTAGAAGGCTTAGGCTTCCCTTCCAATAAAGAACGCCAACGATGCTCTACTATTGAAGAGGTAATGGCCTTTATAGAACATTGGACAGAAAACCGTCCAAAATTGGCTTACGAGATTGACGGAATTGTTATTAAAGTTGACCGTTATGCTCAGCAAGATGAACTAGGTTATACAGCAAAGAGTCCACGCTGGGCGATTGCCTATAAATTTCCTGCAGAGGAAGTTGTTACTACGTTACTTGATATTGATTTAACAGTAGGTCGTACAGGTGTTGTTACTCCTACAGCGATTTTAACCCCCGTACAAGTAGCGGGGACGACGGTTCAGCGTGCTTCTTTACACAATGAGGATTTAATTCGAGATAAGGATATTCGTCTTGGAGATACAGTTATTATTCGAAAAGCTGGAGACATTATCCCTCAAGTTGTAGGTGTACTAATAGAACAACGTCCTGAGGATTCAGTCCCTTTTGTCATGCCAAAAAATTGCCCTGTTTGTGATAGTGAATTGATTCGTATTGAAGGCGAAGTTGCCCTGCGCTGTGTAAATCCTGCCTGCTTTGCTCAAATTGCAGAAAGCATAAAATATTTTGTTTCTCGGAACGCGATGAATATTGACGGTCTTGGGGATAAAGTAGTGGAGCAATTATTGCGTGCAGATTTAATACATGATGTTTCTGACTTGTATCATTTAACGGTGGAGCAACTTGTGGAATTGGAGCGTATGGGCGAAAAATCAGCAACTAATTTAGTAAATGCTATTCAAGAATCGAAGGAAAATTCGATGGAGCGTTTATTAATTGGACTAGGAATTCGTCATGTTGGTGAAAAAGCAGCCAAAATCGTATCAGAGGAATTTGGTTCAATGGAAGCGGTGATGGCTGCAACAGAGGAGCAGCTTGTGGCAATTTATGAAATTGGAGATAAAATGGCTTCATCGTTAGTGGAGTATTTCTCAAATGAAGATGCACGAGCAGTTATTGAGCGTCTTGCTGCTGCAGGCGTTAATATGACATACAAAGGTAAAAAAGTAGAAGTGGCGATTGGTGATAGTCCTTTTGCAGGTAAAACAATTGTCTTAACTGGTAAACTTGAGCAATTGACACGCAACGAAGCAAAAGCGAAAATAGAAGAGTTAGGTGGTACAGTCACGGGTAGTGTCAGCAAAAAAACAGATCTAGTGATCGCAGGTACGGATGCAGGCTCTAAACTAACAAAGGCTGAGCAATTGGGTATCGAAGTTTGGACTGAAGATAACTTAATTGAACAACTTAACCTCATCGAATAAGTGCATGATATCTTCCCTTTTATGAATAGGAAGCGATGTCGAGTGCACAACCGTTACATCAAGGCGTCGAGTAGTTTCGTCGACCTAAAATTGACTATTAGTAAAGGAGCACTAAATAATGAAGTCTTTTCGACTCATTCCAGCAATCGTAGCTGCTGCAATGCTAGTCGGCTGTGTGCCTTCTGACAAGAAGGAGACAGAGCTTACACAGGAAACGCAACAGAAAGAAAAAGCTGAAACAACAATTATCCCAAGCATACAAATTGATGAATCTTATTATAAGACGCTTATCCCTTATAAAGAGAGTGCAAGTAGAGGTCTAGTGGTATCTAATATTTATACGAAATATGATATGAAGGAAGTTGAATCAGGTTTAATGCGTTTATCTCAAAATGAGTTCGACACAGATAACTACTACTTCCAAGAAGGTCAATATTTAGCTGAAAGTACAGTAAGCTCTTGGCTTGCTCGTAGTTCACAAACAGAGGATGGATTAAATCCACCGACAACAGACACAATGACACCAGAGGAGCGAGCAACAAAGGCTCCAGTTTATTTATCTCATATTGTAGAGCAAAACTACTTAACAAAAACGAATGATAATAAAGTGAAACTAGGTGGGATTTCAATTGGTCTTGCCTTAAATTCTATCTATTATTATCAAAAAGAACAGTATGGCGAATATTACGAGAAACCAATTTCAGAGTCTACTCTTATTGAGCAAGGCAAAAAAATGGCTGCTGAAATCGTTTCCCGTTTACGTTCACGTGAAGAGTTAAAGGATGTACCGATTGTGGTCGGTTTGTTTAAGCAGCAAGCCCGTAATCAAATTATTCCAGGGACATACTTTAGCTATGGTGTAGCAAAAGCTGGACAGAACAGCATTGCTGATTGGGAAGGTATAGATGAAAATTACGTCTTGTTCCCAACAGATGATTCACAAGATGTATACCGAGATATCAACAATAACTTCAAGAACTTCAAACAAGATGTTGATAAATATTTTTCTAACTATACAAGTGTGATCGGTACTGGTTTCTATCGTAATAAACAAATTCAAAATCTTTCGATTGAAATTCCAATCCAATTTTTCGGTAAAGCAGAGATAATAGGATTTACGCAATATTTAACAGGGATTTTAATCAATCAATTTGATAATATTCATGTGGAAGTGAGTGTTACTTCAGTGAATGGTCCTGAGGCACTAATCATTAAAAAGGCCAATGACAAGGACCCTTACGTGCATGTCTATGATTAATATAGTCAGCCTTTGTGCTGACTATATTTTTTATGGTAATGGATTGAAATAGAGGAACACAACAGGATGATAGCGACAACACTTTGTTATAGTAGTGAAAGTTTCTATATTTTTAGTGAAAGTTGTGATTTTTAAAATGAAAAATGTTATGATTATTGGCATGGTTAACTTTATTCAACCCTATTGTTATCAATAAAAACAATGAATTGAACAAGTATTCGGAGGTGTGAAAAATGGCTAAATTAACAAAAGAAGAAGTAAAGCACGTGGCAAATTTAGCACGTCTTGCAATTACAGAAGAAGAAGCAGAGAAATTTGCTGAACAGCTTGGTAAAATTACAGACTTTGCGGAGCAGTTAAATGAACTGGATACAACAAATGTTGAACCAACAACGCACGTTTTACCATTAGTGAATGTAATGCGTGAAGATGTAGCAGTAAAAGGTTTAGACCGCGAAGTAATGATGTTAAACGTAAAAGAACAAGAAGATGGTCAAGTAAAAGTACCAGCTATCATGTAATACTAAAACATAGGAGGATTCCTCATGACGCTATTTGAACGTTCAGCTAAGGAGTTACAAGCAGAAATTAAAGCGGGTAACTTATCAATCGCTGACTTAACGAAAGAAGCATACGAGCGTATTGCAAAGCTTGATGGCGATGTACAAGCATTCCTTGCTTCAAACGAAGAAAAAGCAACTGCTCAAGCTGCTGAAATGGATAAAGTACCATTTGAAAAGCGTGGACCATTATTCGGTCTACCGATCGGTGTGAAAGACAACATCGTAACAGAAGGCTTAGAAACAACATGTGCCTCTAAAATTCTAGAAGGCTTTATGCCAATCTATGATGCAACTGTTGTCAACAAGCTACGTGAAGCTGGCATGATTACAGTTGGTAAATTAAACATGGATGAATTTGCAATGGGTTCTTCAAACGAAAACTCATACTATAAAACAACAAAAAATCCATGGAATTTAAACCACGTACCAGGAGGCTCTTCAGGTGCATCTGCAGCAGCTGTAGCAGCTGGTGAAGTACCATTCTCTCTTGGATCAGATACAGGTGGTTCAATCCGTCAACCTGCAGCTTACTGTGGTGTTGTAGGGATGAAACCTACATATGGTCGTGTATCTCGTTTTGGTCTCGTTGCATTCGCATCTTCTCTAGATCAAATTGGACCAATTACACGCAATGTTGAAGATAATGCGCTATTACTAGAAGCTATCGCTGGATTAGATCCAAATGATTCGACTTCCGCGAATGTTGAGGTGCCAAATTACGCTGCAGCTCTTACTGGTGATGTTAAGGGCTTACGTATCGCTGTGCCAAAAGAATTCCTTGGTGAAGGCGTTGGTGAAGCAGCTCGTCAATCAGTGCTTGCGGCATTAGAGGTATTAAAAGGCTTAGGCGCTACTGTAGAAGAGGTATCACTTCCTCACTCGAAATATGCACTAGCTGCGTACTATATCCTTTCTTCATCTGAAGCGTCTTCTAACTTATCTCGTTTCGATGGTATCCGCTATGGTTTCCGTGCAGAAAACGTAACAAATTTAATGGACCTTTATAAAGAAACGCGTGCACAAGGCTTTGGTGATGAAGTAAAACGACGTATCATGCTAGGTACTTACTCACTAAGTGCAGGTACGTATGATGCGTACTACAAAAAGGCACAACAAGCACGTACACTGATCAAAGCAGACTACGATAAAGTATTTGAAGACTTTGATGTTATCATTGGTCCAACAGCTCCAACACCAGCATTCAAGATTGGTGAAAATGTTGATGATCCAATGACAATGTATGCAAACGATATTTTAACAATCCCGATGAACTTAGCAGGTGTACCAGCGATTTCAATTCCTTGTGGCTTTGAAAACGATCTACCATTAGGTTTACAAATAATTGGTAAATATTTCGATGAAGCGACTATTTACCGTGTGGCTCATGCTTTTGAACAAGCAACTGAGTTCCATAAAGAAGTTCCTCAAATGTGGGAGGGAAAATAACATGAACTTTGAAACAGTCATTGGTTTAGAAGTACACGTTGAGTTGAAGACTAACTCAAAAATCTTCTCACCAGCACCAGCTCACTTTGGTGCTGAACCAAATACAAATACAACAGTAATCGATTTAGGCTATCCTGGGGTCCTACCAGTCCTGAACAAAAATGTAGTAGATTTCGCTATGCGTGCAGCGCTTGCACTCAATATGGAAATCGAACAAGAAACAAAGTTTGACCGTAAAAACTACTTCTATCCAGATAATCCGAAAGCTTATCAAATTTCACAATTCGATAAACCAATCGGTAAAAATGGTTGGATTGATATTGAAGTAGACGGCTATACAAAACGTATCGGTATCACGCGTCTTCATATGGAAGAAGACGCTGGTAAGCTTTCACATGCTGGTGACCATTCACTAGTTGACTTTAACCGTCAAGGAACACCGCTTGTTGAAATCGTTTCTGAGCCAGATATTCGTACACCAAACGAAGCGTATGCATATCTCGAAAAATTAAAATCGATTATTCAATATACTGACGTATCTGATTGTAAGATGGAAGAAGGCTCATTACGTTGTGATGCCAATATTTCTATTCGTCCTTATGGTCAAGAAGAATTTGGTACAAAAACAGAGCTTAAAAACCTGAACTCCTTCAACTATGTTCGTCGTGGTTTAGAGCATGAAGAATTACGTCAAGCAGATGTATTATTATCTGGTGGCGTGATTGAGCAAGAAACACGTCGTTTTGATGAAAAAACAGGTAAAACAATTTTAATGCGTGTTAAAGAGGGAACAGATGATTACCGTTACTTCCCAGAGCCAGACTTAGTTCGTCTTTCAATTGATGATGCGTGGTTAGAGCGTGTGAAATCTGAAATTCCAGAGCTTCCAGATGCTCGTAAAAAACGCTATGTTGAAGAACTAGGCTTAACACCTTATGATGCTGGAGTTCTTGTTATCTCTAAAGAAATCTCAGACTTCTTTGAGGCAATGGTAGCAAATGGGGCAGATGCTAAGCTTTCTGCTAACTGGTTAATGGGTGATGTTTCTGCTTATTTAAACGCAGAGCAAAAAGATCTAAAAGATACTGCATTAACACCAGAAAACCTTGCTGAAATGGTAAAATTAATCACGGACGGTACAATTTCTTCTAAGATCGGTAAAAAAGTATTTGCTGAATTGGTAGAAAACGGTGGCTCTGCACAGGATATTGTGAAAGCAAAAGGCTTAGTGCAAATTTCCGATGAAGGTGCATTACTAGCAATCGTAACAGAAGTTTTAGATAACAATGCTCAATCTATCGAGGACTTCAAAAATGGTAAAGACCGTGCGATTGGCTTCTTAGTTGGTCAAATTATGAAGGCAACAAAAGGTCAAGCTAACCCACCAATGGTTAATAAATTATTACAACAAGAAATTGCCAAACGATAATACTCGTTGTAACATAATAGCCGAGAGAGCTTCATTGCTCCCTCGGCTATTACTATTCAAAAATGTAACAAATTTGCATTTTGTGAAACTTAATAGTTGTTTAAAAAGCGTATCCATAGCAAAATATAGAATAGACAGTAATAAGGGGGACGAGCCAATGAAAACAGAACAACAGTATTTTAATGAAGCTATATCAATACAGCAATATATGGAGAACATGACGACGTTAAAAGAAGAAAGCTTTCGTATTTATGATGGCTTTGAAGTACCAACAAACGATGGTTTTATTGCGTTATTAAAAGAAAAACAACCTAAAATTTTAACGATTACAGAGGATTGGTGCGGAGACGCAATGTTAAATAATCCAATTATTCGCCGTATTGCTGAAGCGGCAGGATTAGATATGCGTACCGTTTTCCGTGATGCTGATACAGAGCTAATTGATCGTTATTTAACAAACGGTGGTCGTGCAATTCCAATTTATCTATTATTAGATGATGCTGGAGAAGTGATTGGAAAATGGGGACCACGTGCACCTGAATTACAAGAGTTCGTCGTAACGAAACGAGCAAGCTTACCAGATAAAGAAGATCCAACCTTTGAAGAGGCTCAAAAGGCTCTGTATGCAGAAATTCGTGAGGAAAATATCTCCAATCAAACATATTGGATATATGTTTATGAGGACTTTAAGAAGCAAGTAACAGAAGCATTACAAAAATAACAAGAGCATTGCAACATTTCAACGTATAAATCGTTGAATGAAGTAGAATCTTATGAAGCAGGAAGGTATGTTATGAAACGAGCAAGAATCATTTATAATCCTACATCTGGACGCGAAGTGTTTAAGAAACATCTACCAGAGGTGTTGGAAAAACTAGAGGTAGCAGGCTATGAGACATCCTGTCACGCAACAACATGTGAAGGCGATGCAACGCTTGCAGCAAAAAATGCGGTAGAACGCGGTTTTGATATCATCATCGCAGTTGGTGGAGATGGCACATTAAATGAAGTTGTTTCAGGTGTAAGTCCATTTGAAAACCGTCCGAAAGTTGGTCTAATTCCAATGGGCACTACAAATGATTTTGCCCGTGCCGTGCATATCCCTCGAAATATTGAAGAGGCAGTAGACATTATTATTCAAGGCGACACATTGCCAGTGGATGTTGGTCTCTTAAATGGCGAACGCTATTTCATCAATATTGCTGCTGGCGGACGTATTACAGAGCTTACTTACGAAGTACCAAGCAAAATGAAAACAATGCTTGGTCAGCTAGCCTATTATGTAAAGGCAGTTGAGATGATTCCATCCATCAAAGCCTCACATATGCGCATTGAATATGATGGCGAAGTATTTGATGGCGACGCTATGATGTTCCTATGTGGGTTAACGAATTCAGTAGGCGGCTTTGAAAAACTAGCTCCTGATGCAAGCATTAATGATGGTTACTTTACTTTAATAGTGCTAAAGAAGGTAAGTCTTCCTGAATTTATTCAGCTAGCTGCCATGGCACTAAGAGGCGAACATTTAAATGATGATCGTGTCATCTACAAGAAAGCTAGTGTTGTCAAAGTGACTACAGAAAATGAGGTCCACCTTAACCTCGATGGCGAATATGGCGGAGACGCTCCTGCTACATTTGAAAACCTAAAGCGTCACATCGAAATCTTTGTTCCACTCGCAGATATTCGAGAGGAAGACCGTATTTAATGAACCCGAAAAGCTCATCCGATTTTATTGAGGATGAGCTTTATTTTGTATTTTTTGGTTGATTGCTTGAAGCGCTCTCAAAGGAGGTGAGGCCGCTCCAAATTAAAATTCCATCATTAGAATAAAACTGGCTAAATCCCATAAACTAAGCTTTAGAAGTAAGAATGTGAATGAAATTAGAAAAATGTTTGGCAAATGTGCGTATATTACTTGAACAAAATTTGAAACCTTAATAATAGACTGAAGTTTCGGTCCGTTATTAAGGTTTTTTTCGTTGGAATAGTGGAAAATGGGGGTATGGATAAGGGAAAGGAAGTGTTGCCTTTGTATAAGTCACAAGAAAAGAAGCTTATATGGCTAAGCTTTGGTGTTGCAATCATTATGCTACTTTCTATTCTTGGAAGAATATTTGGAAGTTAAGGGGGCAATGAGATGATTAATGAATCAGCGGTCTATTGGAGCCGAGCATTAACGGAGTTAACATTATCGTTCCATATTATTTATGCAACAATTGGTGTGGGTGTCCCGTTAATGATTATGATTGCTCAATGGACTGGGTATAAAAAGAATGATGAACATTATATCTTAATGGCAAGACGTTGGGCCCGTGGTTTTGTCATTACTGTAGCAGTCGGTGTGGTAACTGGAACCGCAATCGGCTTACAACTATCATTATTGTGGCCTAATTTTATGCAACTCGCTGGTCAAACAATTGCGTTACCACTTTTTATGGAAACGTTTGCATTTTTCTTTGAGGCGATATTCTTGGGCATCTATTTATATACTTGGGATCGCTTTGATAGTCAGAAAAAGCATATGCTTCTGTTAATCCCTGTTGCTGTCGGAGCATCCATGTCAGCAGTCTTTATCACAATCGTTAATGCTTTTATGAACGCACCAAGAGGATTTGATATCGTAGACGGAGAACTTGTTAATATTCAACCTTTTCTTGCAATGTTTAACCCCGCCATGCCAACGAAGGTTGCACATGTACTTGTGACAGCGTACATGACATCGGCTTTTGTGCTAGCAGCTATTGCAGGATTTAGAATGTTAAAAGGCTCGAAGCATGTATACCATAAAAAATCACTACTTTTACTAATGAAAATTGGCTTGATTTTCTCCATAGCAGCCGCTGTGATTGGAGATTTTTCAGGAAAATACTTAGCCGAATATCAACCCGAAAAACTAGCAGCAGCAGAATGGCATTTTGAAACAGAAGGTAAGGCGTCTCTTGTATTATTTGGTGTCTTAGATGGAGAAGAAGTTAAATATGCTATTAAAATTCCGTATGCTTTAAGCATTCTTGCACATTTTAATCCTAATGCAGAGGTAATCGGCTTAGATCAATTTGAGGAAGAGGATCTACCGCCACTCTATATTCACTATCTCTTTGATATCATGGTTTCCATTGGTATGTTTATGCTGCTAGTTTCATTACTTTATGTTGTAGGGAAAGCACGGGGCTGGCAGTTTATTCATTCAAGATGGTATAGATGGATTATCGTAGCGGGTGGACCACTATCAATTATCGCCATTGAAGCAGGTTGGTGGCTTGCCGAAGTTGGACGTCAACCATGGATACTTTATGGACTAATGCGTACACCTGAGGGAGCTACGACGAGCGACCATGTCGATTTAATGCTGCTTTTATTCGCAGGCGTCTATGCAGTATTAGCAGTGGGAAGTATTGTCGTATTGGTAAGAATGTTTAAAAAGAACCCAATCGAACGCGAGATTGAAGATCGCCACTCTGAAAAAGGCGGTGACATCCTATGACGTTAGAGATTTTAGGTATTTCAGTATTATGGATATTCCTATTTGGCTATGTCATTGTCGCATCAATCGATTTTGGTGCTGGCTTCTTTAATGCATACAGTCTACTTATTGGAAAAAATCATATTTTAACAAATATTATTAAACGTTATTTATCGCCTGTTTGGGAAGTTACCAATGTCTTTTTAGTATTCTTCTTTGTAGGAATCGTAGGATTTTTCCCGCAAACCGCTTTTTATTACGGAACGATTTTACTTGTGCCCGTTAGTATTTCGCTTGTACTATTGGCAATTCGAGGCTCCTATTATGCCTTTGAATCGTATGGTACACGAGGCCATATCGGATATACACTGACATATGGTGTAGCAGGTTTATTAATTCCCGCTTCTTTATCCGTTGTCTTTGCCATTGCTGGTGGAGGCTATGTTGATGTAATTGATGGGCAGCCTATGCTGAACTACTGGACTTTATATACAAGTCCATTTGCTTGGAGCATAGTGGTACTCAGTATCGCTGCTGTATTGTATATTTCAGCCGTATTTTTAACATGGTACGCGCATAAAGCAAATGATAGCGAAGCAACGAAACTGATGAGAAAATATGCTCTTGTGTGGGCAGCACCGCTAATGATTAGTGCGCTTGGCATTATGTATGAAATGAAATCCATCAACCCAGAGAGCTACAGTCATATGGTAAATTTATGGTGGATGTTTGCGATTTCAGCTGTCTTATTTATTGTCACAGTCGTACTCATTGCCATGCGTAAAAAGTACGGACTTGCAGTTGGGCTCCTGATTGCTCAATTTGCCGTAGCCTTCTTTGCTTATGGAATAGCTCAATATCCATACCTACTGTATCCGTATTTAACCATTTACGATAGCTTTACAAGCACACAAATGGCGATTGCTTTAGTTATCGCATTTATTTTAGGACTGTGTCTTCTTCTTCCTTCACTTTATTTATTGATGAAACTATTCTTATTCAATAAAAAATATGTGACAGGAAAAGAAGACAATCACGCATAGGAGGAAAGCACATATGCAAAGTTTTTTAATTTTTTATGCACCTTTTATTGTCGTCATACTTGGGATCTTGTGTGCATTTTGGTGGGCACCAAGGGATTATCATATTACAAAAGAGCAGGAAAAGAGTCGCGAATAGCGACTCTTTTTTCAAGTTAATTAGCAGAGACACGCAACAGCCAAGTCTTGTTCTTTTTTCATTCGCCAACACATGCTACAATAAGGAGATTGAAATGGAGGATGTACGAATGTCAGCACCCGTAAAAAAAAATGAACGACTTTCAGTTTATATAGAAGATCTAACGCATGATGGCAATGGTGTCGCAAAGGTTGAAGGTTATCCACTATTCATACAAGGCGCACTGCCAAACGAAACGGCCGAAATCCATGTGTTAAAAACATTAAAAAACTATGGCTTTGCAAAGGTAATAGATATTATCAAGCCATCTCCAGACCGTGTTGAAGCTCCATGTGATTACTTCAAGCAGTGTGGCGGCTGTCAATTACAGCATTTATCCTATGAGGGGCAGCTAAAATGGAAAGAAAATATGGTGCGCAATGTGATGCAGCGGATTGGTAAAATTCATGCACCTGTTCACCCAGTAAAAGGTATGAAAGAACCTTGGCACTACCGTAATAAAGCACAAATTCCTTTCTCTGAAAATGAAGCTGGACAAGCGATTGCAGGCTTTTATAAAACAAAAACGCATAGCATTGTGGATATGGATCGCTGTTTAATTCAAACAGGAGAAGCAGATGCTATTCTTGCAGGCTTGAAAAAGGAATTAGCAACGTTAGGTGTTCGCTCTTATAATGAGCATACACATGAAGGGATGTTGCGTCATGTCGTTATCCGTAAAGCACGAGCAACAGGCGAAGTCATGGTTGTCCTTGTAACGAAAAAGAAAAAGTTCCCACAAAAAGAGGCAGCTATTGCAGTAATCCAAAAGCTAGTGCCAAACGTTACATCAATTATGCAAAATGTGAATAGTGAGAAAACCAATGTTATTTTTGGTGATGACACAATCAACCTTTGGGGTAAAGACGTTATTATTGATACAATTGGTGACGTACGTTTTGAAATCTCTGCTCGCTCCTTCTATCAAGTCAATCCAGAGCAAACAGAGGTCCTCTACAAGCAAGCACTAGATTATGCTGACTTGCAGGGAGATGAACGTGTCATTGATGCGTATTGTGGAATTGGTACGATCTCTTTATTCCTTGCTCAAAAAGCAAAGGCTGTCATGGGCGTGGAAATTGTCCCACAAGCGATTGAAGATGCCAAACGCAACGCACTGCTTAATGGCTTTACAAATACTTATTTTGAAGCAGGCCCAGCAGAGGAAGTTATCCCAAGATGGTATAAAGAAGGCAAGGAAGCAGACGTACTAGTCGTCGATCCACCGCGCAAAGGCTGCGATGAAGCACTGCTAACTACGATACTAGAGCAACGACCAAAACGAGTGGTCTACGTATCCTGTAACCCAGCCACACTAGCACGTGATCTTCGCATTTTAGAGGATGGCGGCTATCAAACGCAGGAAATCCAGCCAGTGGATATGTTCCCGCATTCGACGCATTGTGAAGCCGTGGCATGGCTTAAGTTAAATGTGTAACACATTACTAAACTCATCTATACAATATAAAAATTACCGTTTTAGGACGGAATTTAGTTAAAATCAATAAAAACTCGGATTCGATCAAATACGAATCCGAGTTTTTTTCGATGTAATTTCTTCCATCTGAAACCTTCACTAATTGAGTCAATTCACATTGACAAAAACCATTCAGAACATCCCATCACTTATAAACTATATATAATTGTGTATCTCTAGTTTAATTGTTTTTTTCTCCAATATGACTTAAAAGAGACTCTGTCAATTCTCGTCTTATTTGCGTGATATGGTTTTCCATGAGTTGCTTAGCTTGGTTCGCATCTCCAGAAGCAATGGCTAAGTAAATTTTTTTATGTTCATCGATGGTTTCTTGCGTTCGTTCTGGATCTTCCAAGCGTTGTCTGCGGGTAGCTCGGATTGTGTCTTGCATATGCTCACTAAGGGTTTGAAATAATTGCAAAAATATAGAGTTATGTGAAGCGAGTACAATATTATGATGGAAACTTAGGTCTGCTTGAATTCCTAATTCTACATCATTTTTACCTTGATCCATCATGTCTAATGCTTTGCTTATTCGTTCTAAGTCTACAGAAGTAGCTCGTCGGGAAGCTAAAAAGGCACATTCTACTTCAAGTGCTTGGCGAAGCTCCAACATTTCATAAATTAATTTTTTTTCAGTATTTATAATTGTAGAGGAAAGCTCTTCACCTAAAGTATGGGATTCTACTGTTTTAATAAAGCTACCACTGCCTTGTTTAATTTCAATAAATCCCTTTATTTCAAGCTTTCGAAGTGCCTCTCTTACGGATGTCCGACTGACATTAAAACGACTCGCTAATTCTCTTTCTGTCGGGAGTTTATCCCCAGGCTGTAATTCACCATTTAAAAAATATTCCTTTATTTGATCAACGATTACCTGATACGCTTTTTTCTTTGGTTGAGGCATTACCTATCTCACCACCTTAAATACATAGTACTATAAACGCTTTAATCATACAGAAATACAGCATGTTTATCAATTTACGAAAAAAATTAATAGTTGATATTTTCTGAATATTTAGTACAATGTAAAAAGGTTGGACCAATTTTAAGAATACGGTGAATTGGTATGACATATAAATTTATCAATTAAACAATCCAAATACTATGAGAGCAAAAGGGGAAGGAAAAAATGATTATTACAAATGAAGAATTAGTGAGGGCCCTACGAAATGTTCTTCCAGAAATTGAAGTGACAATTAATCAAACGATTTTAGAACAGCATAGCAGTGATGAATCCTATCATAGTGCCTGTCTACCCGATATTGTGGTGTTTCCGACAAAGACAGAAGAAGTGAGTAAGATAATGAACATAGCAAATCAATACAAAGTACCAATAGTGCCATTTGGAAGAGGAACAAGCTTAGAAGGACATGTGATTCCTTATAATCATGGGATAACAATTGATTTTTCACTCATGAACAGAATAGTAGAAGTTAGAGAGAAGGACTTTCTTGTGAAAGTTCAACCAGGGGTGACACGTTCTCAATTGAATAAAGAGTTAAAGAAATATGGATTATTTTTCTCCGTAGACCCAGGAGCAGATGCGACAATTGGAGGAATGGCTGCAACAAATGCTAGTGGGACAACATCTGTTAAATATGGAACTATGCGCGATCAAGTTCGAGATTTAGAGGTTGTTCTGTCAGATGGAACCGTGATTCATACAGGGAATTTAGCAGAGAAATCTTCATCGGGCTATCATTTAAACGGTCTATTTGTTGGGTCAGAGGGAACACTTGGTTGTTTTACTGAGTTGACGTTAAGAGTTTATGGTATTCCTGAATGTGTCATGGCTGTTAGAGCGTCCTTCGAAACAGTGAATGATGCTGTGGAAGGAGTTGTGAGTATTCTACAAGCGGCAATTCCTATTGCAAGAGTTGAACTTGTAGATGAACCTTCAATGAAGCAAGTGAACTTGTATAGTCAAACAGCTTATGAGGAACAACCAACCTTATTTTTAGAGTTTGAGGGGAATGAGGCTGGCTTAAGGCAGGATGTAGAATTTATGAAAGAGATTGTAGCGGCTCATAATTGCAAAAATATTGAATTTGAGATGGATAATGCAGCCCGAAATCAGCTATGGGAAGCTCGCCATAATTTAGCTTATGCCTATGTCCATGGTCATCCAGGAAAAAAACTAATGGTAACCGATGTTTGCTTACCGATATCCGAGTTAGCAGGTGCTATTGAACATGCAAGAGAAGCACTTGATATGTTAGCGCTTACAGGTGGGGTTGTTGGACATGTTGGTGATGGCAATTTCCATGTACTATTAATGATTGATATGAATGATCCAAAGGAAATAAAGAAAGCTGATGAATTAAATGAGTTGATTGTGATGTATGCACTAGAACGAGGAGGAACTTGCACAGGAGAACATGGTGTGGGCATTGGTAAGCAGAAATATCAAGAGAAAGAACACGGTAAAGCACTTCTAGTGATGGAAAAGATTAAACAAGCACTTGACCCTGACACACTTTTCAATCCGAATAAAATATTGAAAATAAAAATATAGGGAGTGGAAATATGAAGATTTTAGAAACGATTAGTACCATTGCTGGTAAATACTTTGCTATATGGGTTATTTGTATTGCTGTTATTGCCTTTATAGCTCCAGAACCCTTTTTAATATTTGGGGGGTATATCACGATTTTGCTAGGCATTGTTATGTTTGGCATGGGTCTGACGCTAAAAGCAGTAGACTTTAAATTGGTTATAACGAATCCAGTACCAGTCATTATTGGTGTATGTGCTCAATATGTTATCATGCCACTTTCCGCTTTTTTAATTGCTTATATAATGAACTTGCCAGCAGAATTAGCTGCAGGGCTAGTCCTTCTTGGATCTGTACCAGGTGGAACTGCTTCAAACGTCATGGTGTATTTAGCTAAAGGAAATGTACCTTTGTCCATCACAATGACATCCTTTTCGACATTATTAGCTCCAATTGCCACACCATTCATCCTATTATTGCTTGCAGGTAAATGGATGCCAGTTGATCCCATAGCGATGTTTACTTCAATTATTCAAGTAATTATTATCCCTATTATCCTAGGGATTATTATCAGAAGAGTTGTTCCTCAAATCGTAGAAAAAAGTATTAATGTGATTCCTCTTATTTCAGTAGTTGCTATTATGATTATTGTATCTGCTGTTGTTGCTGGTAATGTCGATACCATCGCTTCGGCAGGCTCCATTATTTTTGCAGCTGTAGTGCTTCATAACGCATTCGGATTGTTATTTGGTTATATAACAGCTCGTGTATTAGGCCTCGATGAAAGCAATCGAAGAGCTATTTCAATTGAAGTTGGCATGCAGAACTCTGGTCTGGGTGTAGCGTTAGCTACTGCCCACTTCGGTCCCTTAGCGGCCCTACCTAGTGTACTTGGGGCTGTTTGGCATAATATTTCTGGTCCGATTCTCGCTACCTATTGGTCGAAAAAACCAGAGAAACCAGAGGTACAGTATAATAAACAGATGCAAGAAGATAACCGCAGAACTCAAATATAGAAAGTAAATATTTGAGTTCCACCCGATAGTAGTGCAGTCATATTATCTATTTTGTTTAAATCCACCTCACAAATGGATCCATTCGAAAAAATATAGAAATGAAAATTAGGTATAATAAAAGTAGATGAGGTAGAAACAATCTATACCATCTACTTTTTTGTTTGTTAAAATACCATTTAGGACTGATTTTCGTTAAAATAAACATTGTTGATTTTTGCATTAGCTAATGAGATAAATGTAACATTTGACTTTATAATTTTTAACTGAGAGCATGGAGTTTTATCCATAGTGAGAGGATTTGGAATTAACATGATAGATAATTTTTGGCGTGATTTACCACGACCATTTTTTGTATTGGCACCGATGGAAGATGTGACAGATGTTGTGTTTCGTCACGTTGTAAGTGAAGCAGGTCGACCAGATGTGTTTTTTACTGAGTTTACAAATTCGGATAGCTACTGTCATCCAGAGGGAAAGAAAAGTGTGCAAGGTCGTTTGCTCTTTACAGAAGATGAGCAGCCAATGGTGGCACATATTTGGGGAGATAATCCCGAGTATTTCCGTGAAATGAGTATTGGCATGGCTGAGCTGGGTTTTAAAGGCATTGATATTAACATGGGCTGCCCTGTACCGAATGTAGCATCAAGAGGGAAGGGGAGTGGCCTTATTCTCCGACCAGATGTGGCGGCAGAATTAATTCAAGCAGCAAAAGCGGGCGGACTGCCTGTTAGCGTGAAAACACGACTTGGCTACAAGGATGTAAATGAGTGGGAGGATTGGCTAACGCATATATTAAAACAGGATATTGCGAACCTTTCGATTCATCTACGAACAAGAAAGGAAATGAGCCTAGTAGATGCGCATTGGGAGCTTATTCCGGAAATCAAAAAACTACGTGACCGTATTGCACCTAATACGCTACTGACAATCAATGGAGATATTCCTGACCGTCAAACGGGACTCCAACTAGCTGAACAATACGGGATTGATGGCGTGATGATTGGACGAGGTATTTTTAAAAATCCTTTTGCTTTTGAAAAGGAGCCAAAAGAGCATAGCAGTAAAGAGTATCTTAATCTTTTAAGACTGCAGCTCGATCTTCAAGATCAATACGCGGAAGAACTACCACGTTCCATCACAGGGCTTCATCGCTTCTTCAAAATTTATGTCAAAGGATTCAGAGGAGCTGGTGAATTAAGAAGTCAATTGATGAACACAAAATCAACGGATGAAGTGCGTGTATTGCTAGACAACTTTGAATCAAACAATATTGAATGACAATGAAATGATGGAACCACTAATAAAGTCAAGTAAATAACAGTAGAAATAGGAGCAAAGATTTGAGGATGAGATTTCCCTTTCTTTGCTCCTTTCAATTTATCGCTATTGAGGTTTTGTCAGATGCTAGGGGGCTCTTGTTTTTATGTTTGTGAAAATAACAATATTGCCCCTGAATCATTTGTAGATTGGTAATCGAAAATAACATATTTTTGTAACGTAATTAAATTCTAAGAGTTATATAAGTGAAAGGGGTGAAAATAGGTGGACTTTGAGGAAATCTATCAGGAATACTTTAAAGAAGTTTATTTATATATCCTATCATTAAGTCACGATGAGCGCATAGCCGAGGAAATAACACAAGAAGCATTTTTTAAGGCATTAAAAGCAATAAAAAAATTTGATGGTTCTAAGGATATTCGAGCATGGCTTTTTACAATTGCGAAAAATACATATTTCTCACACTACAAAAGAAAGAAACGACAAGTAGATTCAGGTGCAGTAGAAGAATCAAGTATGGAAGTGCAAATTGTAAAGCATTTGATGAATGAAGAAGATGCCTTCATGGTTCATCAGTTTCTTCACTCGATGAATGAGCCATATAAGGAGGTCTTTTCATTACGTACTTTTGGAGAATTACCTTTTGAAAAGATAGGACGTCTTTTTGGAAAAAGTGCAGGGTGGGCAAGGGTTACCTTTTACAGAGCGAGAAAACAAATTATCGAGTATATGGAGGCGATGAATTATGAAAGAGATTAAATGCACAATTATTCAAGATGTTTTACCTCTGTATGTTGATGAGGTAGTTAGTGAAGATACAAAAGAAATGGTAGACGAACATTTACAGCATTGTGAAAAATGTCAAAAAGAATATGAAACCATGAAACAGGAACTTTATATCCCGGCAGAAAATAAGGCTTTTCAATTTAAAGAGATCAGTAAAAAATGGCGTAAGAAAAAAGTGATCATTTCCATTACTTCGGTTTTCATAACGGCACTTATTTTATTAGGGACCTATTTGTCTGTTTTCTATTATGAAACGGTTATTTCTTATTCGGAAGATTTGATCAAAATTGAAAGACAAAATGATCATCAGTTGGTTTCCCGATATTATGGCAAAAGCCGTGCAGGTGTTCACGGAACGTTTCCTATGGGAATTGAAATTGATGGAGAGAAAAAGATTGTGAGTTTTATTTATTATACAAAAACAGTAGCTGATTCGCCTTCGAGAAACCTGATTGATGATGAAAAGAGGCTTGGACAAGAAGATACCTTTGTTCTACCTGAAAGTGGAAATAACGATGCGGTATATTATGTGGAATTTGATTCAGAAGAGATGGTTCCTGGAGGAAAGGATTCTTGGGATTCAGTTTTAGAACGTGCAGTATTAATTTGGGAGAAATAATAATCTGATGGAAATCATATTTAGTTATTCCATTATCGGGTGCTTTTCCGTAATAAGGAAAAGTGTCATTCTTTATGAATAGGACCATATTGCTAAAGAAGACTCTTTAATGAAGAAGAAGAAAATTTCCTCGAGCAGATCATTGACAATAGTTGAAAGGCTATCTTGAATACAGAGACGAAGGTGTAAAATGAAACAAACCCGGGATTGGATTCCCGGGTTTGTTTTTACTTATTGGCAATTATGACCAATTTACCTGTATCCAGTTCCTTTTCGAATTGAGCAGCTTCCGATTCACTTAATCCGACAGAAGCTAACTTGTTGCGGAGTTCATCTCCACGGGAATTCACCAGGTTCTTCAGAGAAGTCAGGAACCCTTGCTCGCTAATACCAGCTTCTTCAGTCCCGAGTGCTTCGTTAATATCATCTTCACGTTCTTCATAGTGCGCAAAGATGTAAATGTTATCTCGAAGATATCCTTGCGCTTCTAATTTCTCCACTTCTTGTTTCGCCTGTACTACGTTTTCTACTGTCAATTTGACTGTCATTATTGATCCCTCCTATATATGTTCACATTCAATCTATTCCACTAAATTGAATGGATAAAACATCTTTTTAGTTTTTAATTATGTTAGAGCGGCATGAACAACTTATGGAATACTAATGAACAACTAGAAAACATTGGGGGTTGTTATTCTAAATCTTTATTCCAAAGCTACATCCAATTCTTTATAGAGTTGGGCTTTTTTGTTTGCATCAATAGAGGATTTAGAGAAACATCAGAGAATTGTATATAAGTACCATTATGTAATGACGTTCTTATAGGAGTTGTATGAAGATGATTGTGACAACTAGACCGTTAAAAATTAAATACAATAAATCAGCAAATACTTTTCAGGAGTTTATGCAAATTCATCACCACAAACATTCTCTTACGAAGGAAGTAGTTTTTCTAAGATATATCGGTATACCTGATTCTGTAGATTTTTATAAAGATGAGATTCTAAAAATGGAGGAGTATTTCTCCAAGCAAAGCATTTTTTATTTACGGCTGCAGAAGCTTGAGGTCATTCGTAATAAGGAAGATGTAGATAGATTGACGGAAAGTTGGAGAAGGTGGCAGACTGCTGCTGAAAACAAGCAATTACTGTATAAGCTTTCTTTGTGTAGTAAATTAGCGAGTGATCAACTTGAATGGACAAAAAAGCTAAGCTTTTTACAGATGATTCAACTATTTAAAGAAAATCAGCCTTATCCTAATGAAACGTTGTTAAAAAATTTTGCCGTTAAATTTTTGTATTGGATGGATTATTATTTACCACAAATTTTTTCTGAGGAAAATCCAACGTCCCCAAAAATTGTTTTTATAGGCGACATTACGCAGCATGAATTACTATTTTTATATTTCTTATCGTCACTGGGGTGCGATATTTGTTACATGAATCCTAAAGGAGATATTGCCAATTTGTACCCTATAATAGAAGCGTCATCTACCTTACATATGTGTCGTCATTTCTATGAAAAAGAAATAACATTGCCTATTAAAAGTACTTTAAGACAATTGAACATTCCTGCTCAAAAAACGAATGCGACAGAGGAGTGGAGCTATGAGCAATTAGCCTCCTTAGCCACATCTGTTGTGATGATAAAGACCTTCGGGGAAGATGACAAGGTTTTATGCTATGGCTCTGGTGTCATTCTCCACCAAGATGGATATATTTTAACAAACTTGCATGTTGTGGGTGGTGGAAAATATTATTCTGTGCTCTATGAAAATGATACCAATGAGTATATTACTCATCAATTTGTGAAATATCATGATATGCATGATTTGGCTATTTTGAAGGTAGACAGAAGAAGCCACCCTTTACCTGTTAAAATGGATGGACAATTAGTTCGAGGGCAAAAAATTGTGGCGATTGGCAGTCCTTTAGGATTGTTTAATTCGGTTTCTGATGGAATTGTTTCTGGTTTTCGTGATATACGGCAAATGTCTATGATTCAATTTACAGCCGCTATATCAAATGGCAGTTCGGGGGGTGCTTTATTGGATATGCATGGGCGCTTGGTAGGTCTGATTACAGCAGGCTTCGATGATGGTCAAAACCTTAATTTGGCTGTACCTGCCAATTTAATTTATCAGTTTGCTCAAAACTTTATAGAATTACCGAGTTGAATTTCCACTATTCGACCATTGCTTTTTCTTTCTAAATCTTATAGAATGTAGAACGGTATAAATGAACGATATATAAATCCTTTAATACGGTCCAGAGAGGCTGAAAAGGGCTATGTGATATTTTTAAGCTAATATCTTTGCTTTGTCATGCCCTTTTGTCCTCTGTGACGGAAGGGCTTTTATTATTGTTCCATACTCCTCTTTTAAAGGAAGTCCTGTGAGGCTTCAAAAGAGAATGGACAAGACAGCTATAATCCATTCACTAAAAGAGATCGACAACTAGAAAATTGGAGGCTAACAAGAATGGATTATCGTAAAAAAACCGTGGTCGCTTCAGTGGCAGGGCTAACGTTAGAAGGAATGGATATTATGTTTATTTCCTTTGCTATGACAATGATTATTGCAGAATTTAATATTGATCTTGCAACAGGTGGATTGATTTCATCCATCACGAATATTGGGATGCTACTGGGTGGTATTGTTTTCGGTGTGTTAGCAGATAAATATGGTCGAGTAAAAGTATTTACGTATACGATTATTTTGTTTGCCATCGGAACGGCCTTAACAGGAGTAGCAACAAGTATTGAACAAGTTTATGTTTATAGATTTATCGCTGGTTTAGGTGCTGGCGGAGAATATGGTATTGGGATGGCGCTTGTGGCGGAGGCTTGGCCAAAGAATAAACAAGGCAGAGCATCCTCTTATGTCAGTGTAGGTGCACAATATGGAGTCATTTTAGCCGCTTTATTAAGTGCTATTATTTTACCAACTTTAGGGTGGCGTGCATTATTCTTTGTAGGATTACTACCAGTTATTTTTGCCTTTATCGTACGTAAAAATATTGATGAATCACCAGAATGGTTAGCAGCGCAGAAACAACAAAATAATAAGGAAGAGAACGGGAAATTAGCACAATTATTTGCTTCACCTCGTATCACCATGACAACACTCTCCCTAATTCTAATGGCTACTGTTCAAATTGCAGGCTATAATGGTCTAATGATTTGGCTACCTTCGATGTTACAGAAATCGCAAGGTTTATCGGTCTCAAGCTCAGCATTGTGGACCATTAGTACCGCAGTAGGCATGATCATTGGAATGCTAACGTTTGGCAGATTTATGGATCGTTTTGGTGCAAAGCGAACGTTCGGGATCTTTTTAGTAGCCTCTGCATGTGCTGTATTCCTTTACTCGTTTGCAACAGGTGCAGTAGCGATATTAGTAGGCGGTGCGGTTGTAGGATTCTTCTCTAATGGAATGTTTGCAGGGTATGGTGCATTAATTAGTAGCTTTTATCCAGTACAAATTCGCAGTACAGCAACAAACACCATTTTTAACTTTGGACGAGCTATAGGTGGGTTTTCACCAATCTTTGTCGGCTTTATTTTACAAAGCTACGATATGACTGTCGTGATGATTTACTTAGCAGCACTGTATTGTATTTCCTTTATCGTTATGCTAACGCTTAAGAGCTCAGGGAAGGAATTGCAAACAGCATAATTTTATAGAGCACGAAAGAACGAATTCCAATTATGTAAATGGGATTCGTTCTTTTCATATTAGTATTTAATTATAATAAACCTTTTGAACGTTTTTCAGCGATTTCAACCAGGCGTTTTGTGATCTCTCCTCCAACGGAACCATTTGCGCGAGAAGATGCTTCTGGTCCAAGCTGAACGCCAAACTCTTGTGCAATTTCATATTTCATTTGATTGACAGCCTCATGTACTCCAGGTACTAGAAGTTTATTTGAACTGCGGTTATTGTTAGCCATTGTTCTCACCTCCTTGACCTTAGAATGGTTGCGATGAAATTTTTCATACATTTAAAAAGTAGGAAATGCACACGCTATTTGCTAACAACAACAACTTGTGGAAAGCTAGCAATAATCAGCAAACTCTCTGTTATAATTAAGCCTGGCTCTTTACTATATAAGGTTAATTAAAGGAGGAACATATAATGACAAATAATGATATCTTAATTCGTTTACGCTATGCGTTCGATATAAAAAATGTAGATATGGTAGAAATTTTTAAACTTGGTGGCATGGATTATACAAAGGAAGAAGTATTAAATATGCTGATTAAGATTAATGATGAGGAAGAAGCGCCAGAGGAATACATCAAATGTAATAATAAAATGTTAGAGGCATTTTTAAATGGATTAATTACTTTTAAACGCGGGCCTCAGAAACCAAGGGAAGGACAGGCGGTTGGACCGTTACCTGTGTCAGGTAAAGAAAGCCCAAATAATATGCTACTAAAGAAAGTGAAAATTGCTTTAGCTTTAACAACCGAGGAGATGCTTGAGATTTTATATGACGGCGGTATTAAAGTCACAAAAGGTGAATTAGGTGCTATTTTAAGAAATCCAAGTCATCGTAATTATAAAGAGTGTGGCGATTCATTCGTACGAAATTTTTTAAGGGGCCTAACATATAAATATAGAGCATAATGCACAATGGATATCAATCATAAAGTGCCATTTTTTTCTTTAAAACTCGTTGACAATTTGTGACGAAATTGTGTACAATGAATTTATCACAAAATGTTCACAAAAAAGATGAAAAATGTTCACAAACAAAGGGGTGCTTGTATGATTTATTTTGACATCTTATTAGTAGCTATTGCATGTATTACAATGCCTTTTATTGTTGCAGTTATGTTAGATATTTTTTATGCAGAACGAAAAAAAGTGCGCTTTTCATTACGTCGTACTTCCGTATGGTATATCGCTATGTTTGCGTTATCCTTCATACCATCCGTATTACTTGTCACACAAAACGTATAATTTATTCAAACACTTAGGGGTAAGTGAATTGAAAGTTGACGGCTACAACGCTAATTGAGGTTGTAGCTGTTTTTATTTTGTCCCATAGATGAATAAAACCTTCATAATTAAGTAATTTATATAATTATTAATGAAGGAACAGCTAGTATAAAATATGTATGTTTTAAGTAGAGAGCATTGACTACTTTTACCTACTGTGTTAATTTTGGTAGGGAAATATAGGCAAATTTACTGAAAAGTAGAGACGCAAAGCTACAGGTCTAAGGCAATAAATGCTATGACGGCTGGGTTGCAAAAGAGTGCTAGTTGTATCATCTTCATTCTAGTTTTTGTTCTTTTATGCCTATTTCTTTTGAAATAGGCATTTTTTTTGCAAGTAAAGTTCAAAGGAGGAAAAGGGGAAATGACGTTGTTAAAAAACACATCATTAAAAAATAAGCTTTTACTAACAGTCTCTATCGTTGTATTACTGCTTATCGCTATTATTACGACGCAAAGTATTAGTGAATTGAATAATCGGATGAATGTGGATTTGAAGCAAGAATTAAAAAGTGTTGGTTTATTAACAGCTATGAACTTAGACAGTGATGAAGTAAAAGATTTGCTGTCCGAAAAAGGGGAAACAAACGCAAAGTTTACAAAGATCCAAAAGCAACTTGATATGATTCAGGAACAGCAAGGTATTATGAGCTGGAGTTATATTTGGGATGTCAAGGATGAGGGTGGCGTCAATCCAATTGGTTATACCTCTAATCTAAATGAAGTCTATGAAGCTGGTGAAATTTTTACTGATTTAGCGGATGAACATGTAGAAACAGCAAAATTAGCTATTGAAAATAATAGTACAGAGGTAACTGATATTTTCGAGGATCCTTTTGGTTCTTGGAGAACGGTTTTTAGTCCTATTAAAGATGATAATGGCCAACTGATTGCCCTATTAGGGATTGATTACTCCGCTGATTATATCAATACGATTATTAAAACAAGTGTGATTAAGCAAATTGTCATTGCCATTATCGGCATTTTAATTTTATTAGTTTTAGTTTACATAATTATAGATCGACTATTAAAGCCACTGAAAAAAGTAGTGAACGTTGCCAATCAAGTGGCAAATGGTGAATTAATAGATGTTGATTTAGAGACATCGAAGGATGAGATTGGTAAATTATCTGAATCCATTCGTACAATGGTGGCTAATTTGCAACATATTATTTTAAACATACGCAATACATCCAATCACGTTTCTTCAGCAGCCAATCAATTAACGGTACATGCTGGTGAAACTTATAACAGCTCAACAAATATTGCACTAGACATGAATCAAATTACACAAAATGCTGAGGCCTCGATGACCATGACAGAGGAAACAGCTGCTGCTATGGAAGAAACGGCAACAGGTATTCAGCAAATTGCTGATTCTGCAAATGTAGCTGCGGAATCTTCTATTTCAGCATCACAGGCTTCTGAACGAGGCAATGAAGTTGTACAACAAGTTATTGCTCAAATGGAGTTAATTAATGATTCTGTTGAACAAATAGGGACAACCATTAATGGTCTACATGTTAATACGAAAAAAATAAGTGAAATTGTTAGCTTAATTACTGCTATTGCCGATCAAACAAATCTATTAGCATTAAATGCTGCCATCGAAGCGGCACGAGCAGGTGAACATGGAAAAGGCTTTGCCGTTGTTGCGGATGAGGTGAGACGCTTAGCAGAACAATCCTCTCAATCAGCAACAGAAATTTATAATTTAATTAGTTCTATTCAGTCTGATTCAAATGCTTCTATCACGGTTATGGAGAAAGGCAAAGAGGATGTTAAGGTAGGGATGGCATTTACCAATGAAGTAGGCGAAATCTTTAAAGAAATTCTTACTGCATCAGAAGAAGTAGCTAGCCAAATACGTGAAATTTCAGCAGCCTCACAACAAATTTCTGCATCCTCAGAGGAAGTGGCGGCATCTGTTAATAATATTAAACAATCTGCAGAGCAGTCAGCAGAATTCTCTTCAAATGTATCGAAATCTACACAAGAGCAATTATCTACCATGCAGGAAGTAAAGGATGCCTCTTCATCATTGGGCAAAACTGCAGAAGAGCTGCAAGGTCTTGTGGCAAAATTCAAATTGGAGAATGATCATAATGGACATTAATTTTACAGGAAAAAATGTTTTAATTACAGGCTCTAGTAAAGGAATTGGTAAAGCAATTGCATTAGGCTTTGCGCAACATGGAGCCAATATTTTAATTAATTATATTGGGAATGAGCAAGAGGCAGAAGCTGTACGTGCAGAAGCAGAAAAGTGGGGTGTGAAAGCTTTAATATTCCACGCAGATGTTGCTAACTCACAAGAAGTACAAGCGATGCATCAATTTATGGACGAGCATCTCGGGGATCTTGATATTCTTGTAAATAACGCTGGATTTGCACAGGGTTCCAGTATGACAGATTTAACGGATGAGCAGTGGGACCGCATGATTAAAGTTCATTTATATGGCTGTTTCTATAATTGCCGTGAAGCAGCTAAAAGAATGAAGGAACGTAATACAGGGAAAATCATCAATATTTCATCTGATATTGGTAGCTTGGGTTGTGAAGAATTCACACATTATTCAGCTGCGAAGGGTGCTATTAATGCATTTACAAAGGCTTTAGCAAGAGAATTAGCACCTTCTATACTTGTCAATGCAGTTGCTCCTAGTGGAACATTTACGGACATTCTACGAGAGTTTGGCGATAACTATGTGGAGGAAGAATCCGCAAAATATCCATTAAAACGTTTAGCGCAACCAGAGGAGATTGCGAAAAGTGTATTATTTTTAGCCTCTAATCATGCTGACTTCTATACAGGTCAAATATTAACGCCAAATGGTGGGGTCGTAATGAACGGTTAATGGAAAACGAAGGAGTAAATAATGTTAAATATTATTATCTTTTGCTTATACTTATTATTTATCTATTACATTGGCTATAAAGGCTATAAGCGTGTCAACACAGCCGAGGATTTAATTGTTGCTGGCTGGAGCATGCCTTTATCCGTTGTAACGGGTAGTTTAGTCGCTGCTTTATTAGCTGCTCCCTTCTTTTTTGCAGCGGTAGGCTCTGGCTATACAAGTGGTGGCTTTGAAGGTTCGGCAACAATGGGTGGTTTAGGGACTTGTATGATTCTTGGCGCACTCATTTGGACCAAGCCATTACGACGTTTAAAGGGCTGGACATTAGCAGATTACTACGGTTTACGCTATGGCAGTAAAAAGCTAGGAGCCTATACAGGGGTTGTTATGGCAATTGCTTTTGGTGTTTTTAATGCAGCGGCATTAACAGTTGGTGGAACTTATATTATTCAGCAATTGTTGCAAATTGATTTTATACCTGCGGCGCTTCTATTTGTATCGCTAACGGCTATTTATTCAGTTATTGGTGGTTTATGGGCAGTTGCCTATACTGAAATCGTACAAGGTGCGCTTGCAGTGGCAGGCATTTTGGGTATCACCATTTTTATTTTGTTTTACTATCCTGACGTTACATTTAATCCTGAGTGGTGGAATATCAGTACATTATTTGAGAAGGCAGGAGCAGAATTTTGGACTTTGTATCTTGTACTAGCACTTGGAGATATCCCAGCAGTTGACCTTGGGCAGCGGGTAGCTGCTGCGAAAAGTCCGCGAGTGGCACAACGAAGTATGATTATTGCTGGTATTATTGTCATTGCAATTAGCTGGATTCCAGGGATGCTAGGGGAAGCCTTTAAGTCTATTTATCCTGAGAGCACAAACCCAGAAACATTGATGCTTACCTTTGCACAAGGTTATTTTCCGCCTATATTAGCAGCTATTTTCTTAACAGCTATGGCAGCCATGGGGATGTCTACAGTAGCTGCATGTTATGTAGCGACTTCAGGGATTGTGACAAAGAATATTTATTTAGATTTTATTAATCGTAATCCTGATCCTAAGAAGCTATTAAGATTTTCACGATCTATTATTCTAGCTAGTGCTTTATTAGGTTTAGTGCTAGCTGTAAGCTTCCAAAAAGTAATTGATTTAGCTTATTTAGCTTGGGATATTATATTCGTAACAATATTCTGGCCAATCGTTTTAGGACCATTTTGGAAACGTGTCAGTACACCCGCAGTTTGGGCAAGTATTTCCGTTGGCTTAGTTTATTATATTGTGACATCACTAACATTCGTACCTAGTCTGACAATCCAATCAGAAGGCTTCATAGGCCTATTAAATGAATTATGGCAGGCTCCTGTATTTTCGGGTGTTGTTATAACTGGTATCACAATTGTCGTGGTGAGCTTACTCGTGCCGCCATCTGAGCATGTTCTTGAGATGCATAAAATAGAAAAAGATAAAACATTAGATGACGTAAGTAGTAAAGAAGAGCTAATTGGTCGTTAAAAGCAAAAGCACGGATTCATTGTAAAGTTCAATGAATTCGTGTTTTTTATTAGAATGAAAAGATAGAATCAAGAATACTATTGCTAGTACATCATCTGAATTTTTCTAGTGATTATCTTGATAAAGGCGGGAATTGAATGAAAAATATTTTCTTCATTTTATTAGGGATTGTCTATCTTTATCTAGCAAATGCTATTGAATTAGTCATTATTAAGCAACTATTTTTTTTAATTGGGCTCGCTTTAGTCGGTCTAGGAAGTATCCGTTATTTAAAAGAGCGTTATATGGCCATACAAACTTTGACAGCCATGACGGAAGCTAGTGAGGAGGAGATAATGGCTATTCCTCATACACAATGTACAGTTTCCCATGATGCTTTAAATGCTTTACTGTTAAATGAAGAGACAAACATGCTTATTTTCGCCCGAAGAGAAGCTTTAGACGAAGAACTAAAAATTATAGAGGTTCCATTTAACAGAATATATGAGGTGGCCATCATGGAAGATGAAGTATTTACGGTTCGAACAAAGAATCATCTAATGAGTGGTTCCTTACTTGCTGAAGCAGATGAAATAGAAGAAGAGGAGGTAGAAGAAGATACAATTTCACAGCTATCGCTAAAGTTAGTTGTAGATCATTTATCAGAGCCTATTCAAGAATATATGTTCATGGATAATAGTGAAGATCCCATATCAAAAGAGGAGGATGACTATAAAGAAGCCATAGAGCTTTGTGAGAAATGGTTTCAAAAGATAAGTGTTATTATTAAACGTCATGAACTGGAACGAGTGCCAATAAGTCATTGGCAATAAGAGAGAAGGCTATCTCAAAATAGAAAAATTTGAGATAGCCATTGTTGTTTAGATGATTAAATTTTAAATTGCTGTAGCTGTGTATTTAATTCTTCGGCCATTCCAGCAAGCTGATTTGCACTTCTAGCGATTTCATCCATTGTAGCGGCGGTTTCCTCAACAGTTGCTGTTGTTTGCTCAACGCCAGCTGCGGATTCCTGTGAAATGGAGGCCATATCATCAATAGAAGCATTAATGGTTTCCGAATTTTGAGCCAGCTGATTTAAATTCGTTGAAATCGTTGAAATATTATCAATCATATCCCCAACAGCATCAGAAATTTTTTCAAATGTTTTATTTGTTTCATCGAGCTGAGTGGTTCCTCTTTTTACTTCCTCATAGCCAGTCTGAAGGGCAGATGTTACAGTGCCAGTTTCACCTTGAATACGCTGGACAATTGTTGCAATATCCGTGACAGAGAACTGTACTTGCTCAGCAAGCTTTCGGACTTCATCTGCCACAACAGCAAAGCCCTTGCCATGCTCACCTGCTCGTGCTGCTTCGATGGCTGCATTTAAGGCAAGTAAATTTGTTTGGTTTGAAATATCATCGATAACGGACACAAGCTTGGATATTTCAGCAGACTGTTCATTTAAATTTTCCACCTTTTTCACAGAGTCTAATACAATTTCATTTATTGTAGCCATTTGTTTGGTAGATTGAACCATTAAACTTTTCCCTGAAACCGTTAATTGTTGAACATGACTAGAATGTTCGCTTAATTCAATGCCCTCCTGTGTAGTTTCATGAATGCTACGCTTAAATGCTGTCATTGTTTCTGCCAAATCACCTGTGGTAGAAGCTTGTGTTTCTGTACCCGATGCAAGCTCTTGCATGGTTACTGTAATTTGCTCAGTACCTGCTTGTACCTCATTCGATGATTGAGCAAGTTCTTCACTACTAGCTGCTACTGTTTCAGAAACCGTGTAGATAGACTGGATCGTTTGTTTTAATTTTTCGTTCATGTCATTGGCTGCTACCATTAACGTTCCAATTTCATCTCGTGTTTTTACAGGTAGAGGCTCTAGTTGTAAATTTCCATCTGCTAATTCTTTCATTCGGTCGGCTACGACTGTAACAGGTTTAGAAATGGTACTTGCTGTGATAATAGCAATAAGAATACCCGCTATAGTTAGAATCAAGCTAAAGGCGATACCAATTGTTCGATTCTCAGAGCTAGTTGATACGACATCGTTACCGACATCTGTAATGGCTTTAGCGCGTTCATCTGCCAGTTTTTCGTAACCATATCGCACTTTCGTTACGAGTTCATGTGTATCCATTAAATTTTCTAAAGCTAATTCTTTATTGCCCTTTTGGTAGATATCAAATACCTCTGTATTGACAAGGGTACTCCAATCTCGGGCAATTGCTACAAGTTGATCGCGTTCATCTGATTTTTCATATTTGTCTAGAATAGCGTTATTTTCCTCAGCCATTTTGCGATACTCATTAAATGATTCTTTGTATTTTTCGTCACCTGTCAACACATAATTTAACGCTGCAGATAGGCGGACACTCATAGAGAGTGCTAAATTTTTACTTGCATCTAAAACAACTAAATCTTCTTTCACTAAATCTTTTGCTTGTTTTTCCATATTTGTATTGGAATTGTAAGTGTAGGTTGTAAAGCTAACTACTAAAACTAACAAAAGAATAAATGCACTTAAAATTCGAGTTTTAAGTGTTTTAAACTTGATAATGCCTTTCATTTTCCCATCCCTTTACTATCTCATTGAGAAATTTTTTCAACACAAGTATTATTTTATAACTAATTATGCGTATTAATAAGCCTTTCGGTAGAAATATTTAAAAATAGTTTCTTAGTACAATGATATAATTATTTTCCTTTTATTAATAGTTAAATATATATAGATGTCTAACGACTGATTTATATATTTATGTAGAATTTCCTATGTAGAAAGAAAATGCACCTGAAGCAACATGCTTCAAGTGCCATAAGTAAAGGATTCTCTATTGTTTTTGACTTTTCGCCTTGCGCTCCCACTGTAGAAGGGAAGGATAAGGGTCAAAAGCCCATTCGGTTCTTCCATTAAATTTATAAATACCATAATGAAGATGTGGAGGGAATTTGCCAGATGTACCTTCTTTTCCATATCCAGAGCTTCCAACATAGCCAAGAACAGTACCAGGTTTTACAATTGTACCTACTTCAATTTCCTTATGATAGCTACCAAGGTGGGCATAATAGTGGTAGGAATTATGATTGTCCCGAATACCAATACGCCAGCCACCAAATTGATTCCATCCTTTAACCTCCACTATTCCATAAGAGGTAGATAATACAGGCGTTCCATAGCTGGCAAAAATATCAGTTCCCTCATGAATACGGCGTCCCCCCCAACCACGATTGGCGCCCCAAGTGCCCCTGTAACTGTAATCAGAGCGGATATTTAGCGGGAAGGTATGTGCATCAAGTTCTATAGTTTTAAAATGTCTGTACAATGTGGAGATGGTAAATATTTGATTGACTGCTTCTTCGCTTCCGTAATATTCCCATAATGCTAATTTAAAATCCTCATCTGTTGTTCCGAATTTCCCTAAATAACTAGCCATCGAAAAAATGACATCCTCATCATCCTTTGGACTAGCTATTCCATCATGATTACCGTCAAGGCCCATTCCTCCGAAATAGCTAATTGTCTCAGGAGAAGTGTCTTCCTTTACAGGATTTAATGCGCCTGACCAGTATTCATCAGAAAATTGAATAGCCAAATAGCCCTCTCGTTTAGGGATGTCTTTACGAACTGATTGTAGGTTTCTTTCATATTGATCGATAGCAGCTAAAAAATGCCATGGAATGAGTAATTCATCGAATTGTACATAATAGGACATACGCTGCTGTAAAATTTCTTCTTCTGTAAGATCCTCCTTTGCAAAAGAGACGGAAGGGTACAGCATAATCACTAAAAATAAACACGTGAAAAGAAATATAAAATGGCGATGCAATGATAGACCTCCTTTCTAACGTTAGAATAACCGAAATTTTTATCTTCATTCAGTAAGGTTCTATGTATGAAAACAGTTGATATCTCCGCTATTTTTTTGCAAAAAAAAATAGAAATAATAAGAAGAAACTTCATCAAAGAAAAAGTAATGGTATCATCATGCCATTAACTTCATACTATGTTATAAATCAAGCCCTGAATGGAGGGAAGGCTATTAACATTTTAGATAAAGTGAAAAACTATCGCGAAGAAGAAAACAGGCTGAAGTGGGAAGGGACATTTGCAGATTATTTAAACATCATTAGGGAAAGACCTGAAGTTGCTCAAACAGCCCATTCACGCGTCTACAATATGATAAAAAGTTCTGGTGTAGAGGAACGCGATGGGCAAAAAATGTACAAATTTTTCGGACAAGAAATTTTTGGGCTTGAAACAGCAATTGAAAGACTGGTGGAGGAATATTTCCATCCAGCAGCACGCAGGTTAGATGTTAGAAAACGTATTTTATTATTAATGGGACCAGTTAGTGGTGGTAAATCAACTATCGTTACCTTACTAAAACGCGGCTTAGAGCAATATTCGCGAACAGATGAAGGTGCAGTTTACGCAATTAAGGGATGTCCAATGCATGAAGATCCGCTCCATTTAATTCCACATCATTTGCGTAATGAGTTCTTTGAGGAATATGGGATTAGAATTGAAGGAAGTTTATCGCCTTTAAATACAATGCGTCTTGAAAAGGAATACGATGGACGCATTGAAAATGTAATGATTGAACGTATTACTTTTTCAGAAGATAAACGTGTGGGCATTGGGACATTTACTCCATCAGACCCTAAATCACAGGATATTGCAGATTTAACAGGAAGTATTGATTTTTCTACAATAGGTGAATTTGGCTCAGAGTCGGATCCTCGTGCTTACCGCTTTGATGGGGAGCTGAATAAGGCCAATAGAGGAATGATGGAATTCCAGGAGATGCTAAAACTAGATGAAAAATTCTTATGGAATTTATTATCGCTAACACAGGAAGGAAATTTCAAAGCAGGAAGATTTGCTTTAATTAGTGCAGATGAGTTAATCGTTGCCCATACAAATGAAACAGAGTATCGTTCATTTATTTCGAACAAAAAGAATGAGGCATTACATTCTCGAATTATCGTTATGCCAATTCCCTACAACCTCAAAGTTAGTCAGGAAGAGCATATTTATGAAAAGATGATAAAAGAGAGCGATATGTCCCATGTCCATATTGCACCGCATGCTTTAAAGGCCGCAGCAATCTTTTCGGTTCTTACTCGATTGGAAGTTCCGAAAAAACAAGGTGTGGATCTAATTAAAAAAATGCGCTTGTACGACGGAGAAAATGTGGAGGGATTTAATTCCGTTGACTTAGAGGAGCTGAAGAAAGAGTTCCCGAATGAAGGCATGAACGGTATTGATCCACGCTATATTATTAACCGTATTTCTTCCGCTATTATCCGCAAAGAGATACCATCTATAAATGCCTTAGACGTTTTACGAGCATTGAAGGATGGGCTAGATCAGCATGCATCTATTTCTCAAGAGGATCGTGAAAAATACATGAATTATATTGCGGTTGCTCGTAGAGAATATGATGAAATTGCTAAAAACGAAGTACAAAAGGCTTTTGTGTACTCCTATGAGGAATCGGCAAAAACATTGATGAACAACTACCTCGATAATGTAGAGGCATTTTGTAATAAAAATAAAATTTATGATCCACTTACTGGGGAAGAAATGAACCCAGATGAAAAATTAATGCGCTCGATTGAGGAGCAAATTGGCATTTCAGAAAATGCTAAAAAGGCATTCCGTGAAGAGATTCTCATTCGAATTTCAGCCTATGCACGAAAAGGTAAACGTTTTGATTACAATTCTCATGAAAGATTGCGAGAAGCCATTCAGAAGAAATTATTTGCAGATTTGAAAGATGTCGTGAAAATTACTACTTCTTCTAAGATGCCAGATGAATCGCAGCTGAAGAAGATTAATGAGGTTGTGGCAAGGCTTGTTGATGAACATGGCTATAATACAACATCAGCAAATGAGTTGTTACAGTATGTAGGAAGTTTGCTCAATCGATAACTTGATGTTCATTGTTCCAAGTCAGATAGGAGTGTCCCATTTTTAGGGCACTCCTTTTATTATCAGGAGGAGAGATTTATCAACAAAAAGCCCCAGAGGATGTCCGAGACTTTGAAGAGAAACTTTCGAGCATAATCGGAAAAAATCTGGACGCATTGAGGCGTGATTGATAGATTTACAATTGATTTTATGAAAAAAGTTCAAAAATTTGGCTCTCAAGCATAGTATAGAAAAAGCGAATTTGATAGATGGGTGAGGATAAAAATGACTGAACACAAAAATAAACGCTTTGTCATTTCTCAGGAAAATTGGTCCCTCCATCGTAAAGGGCACCAAGACCAACAACGCCATATGGAAAAAGTGAAAGATGCAATTAAAAATAATTTACCTGATTTAGTTAGCGAAGAAAGTATTGTGATGTCCAATGGTCGCGAGGTTATTAAGATACCAATTCGGTCACTTGATGAATATAAAATTCGATATAACTATGATAACTCTAAGCATGTAGGGCAGGGACAAGGGGATAGTAGTGTTGGAGATGTAGTAGCGCGCGATGGCAGTAAGGCCAATCAGGCTCCCGGTAAAGGTAAAGAAGCAGGTGACAAGCCTGGCCAAGATTATTATGAAGCGGAAGTCAGTATTGAGGAAATTCAAAATGTTTTATTTCATGAACTAGAGTTACCTAATTTACAGCAAAAAGAAAAGGCAGATATTAAAACAGAAAAAATAGAGTTTAATGATATTCGAAAAAAAGGACTCATGGGTAATGTCGATAAAAAGCGTACCATTTTGAATGCATTAAAGCGCAATGCGATGCATGGGAAAGCAGAAATAACGCCAATCCACAATGACGATTTACGTTTTAAAACATGGGATGAAGTGGAGAAACCAGAATCCAAAGCCGTAGTGCTCGCCATGATGGATACAAGTGGCTCAATGGGAGCATTTGAAAAATATTGTGCGAGAAGCTTCTTCTTTTGGATGACGAAGTTTTTACGGTCAAAATATGAAACAGTAGAAATTGAATTTATTGCCCATCATACTGAGGCAAAGGTTGTCACAGAAGAGGAGTTTTTTACAAAGGGCGAAAGTGGTGGAACCATTTGTTCTTCAGCTTATAAAAAGGCATTGGAATTAATTCAGGATAAATATCATCCGTCTCGCTACAATATTTATCCTGTCCATTTTTCAGATGGTGAAAATATATCGATGGACAATGAAAAGTGCTTGAAGCTAGTAGGAGAGTTAATGGATGTATCCAGCATGTTTGGCTATGGTGAGGTGAATCAGCATAACCGATTCTCAACGCTTATGTATACGTATAAAAAAATTGATGATCCTAAATTCAGATACCATATTTTGAGAAAAAAAGGCGATGTGTATGACGCTTTAAAGAGCTTTTTCAAGAAAAGTGAAGAGTAACATGGAAGTATCCTCAGCACCACGTTCAAAGGAGGGGGCGTAAAATGGACACAAAAGAGCTTCATCGTGCAATAGATGAAATTACCGAAATTGCCTCAAGCTTTGGCTTAGATTTTTATCCAATGCGTTATGAAATTTGTCCAGCAGATATTATTTATACATTTGGCGCCTACGGTATGCCCACGCGCTTTTCCCATTGGAGCTTTGGCAAACAATTTCATAAAATGAAGCTTCAATATGATTTAGGACTTAGTCAGATTTATGAGCTTGTCATTAATTCAAATCCTTGCTATGCATTTTTACTGGATACCAATACTTTAACCCAAAATAAATTGATTATTGCCCATGTTCTAGCACACTGCGATTTCTTCAAAAATAATATACGTTTTTCTAATACAAGAAGAGATATGGTAGAAAGTATGACCGCAACTGCGGAGCGAATAGCTGGCTATGAGAGAGAGTATGGCAAGGATGAGGTGGAGCAGTTTTTAGATGCTGTTTTAGCTATTCAAGAACATATTGATCCATCAATTTTAAGACCGAAGCTATCCTGGAGTGAAGAGGATGAGCTTGAGGAGGAAAAACCACCAACAAAATCACCGTATGATGATTTATGGAGTATAGAAGAAAAAGAAAAAGTTTATAAACCAATTCGACGCAGATTAAAGCAATTTCCTCCTCAGCCAGAAAAAGATCTGTTGTTATTCTTAGAGGAACATAGCCGTGAATTGGAAGACTGGCAACGAGATATATTAACAATGATGCGAGAGGAAATGCTTTATTTTTGGCCTCAATTAGAAACTAAAATAATGAACGAGGGCTGGGCCTCCTTCTGGCATCAACGAATCATGCGGGAGCTAAAGTTAACTACTGCTGAAACGATCGAATATGCCAAATTAAATGCGGGGGTTGTGCAGCCCTCCAAAACATCGATTAATCCATATTATCTTGGGATTAAAATTTTCGAGGATATTGAAAATCGCTATAATAATCCTACTGAGGAAATGAAACGGTTAGGTGTTTTGCCAAATACGGGACGTGAAAAGATTTTTGAGGTAAGAGAGGTAGAATCAGATATTTCCTTTATTCGAAACTATTTAACAAAGGATTTAGCGAAGCGTGAAGATTTGTACTTGTTCCAAAAGAAAGGGAATGAATACCGTATAACGGATAAGGATCACGAGATGGTTCGCGATCAACTCGTATCCATGCGTGTAAACGGCGGCTTCCCATATATTGTGGTGAAAAATGGTGATTATTTGCGGAATGGCGAGCTATATTTAGTTCATGGCTATGAAGGGATGGAGTTAGATCCACACTATTTAGAAAATGTATTACCTTATATTTACCAGCTATGGGGACGTCCTGTTCATTTAGAAACCTATGTGGATAAAAAGCCGATGCTCTATTCATATGACGGCACAAAAAATTATAAACGCAATGTATAATAAAAAAACTTCTATCTGTTGAGGGTACCATCAAGCAGATAGAAGTTTTTTCATCGCATTGAAAAACAAAACCATTAATAGTAGTTTTTAGAAAAGGTCAACAATCGGTTGCAAGCTACTAGCTTTCCTGTGGCAGAGCACAGAGCCTGTTCTTGCCAAAAGGACTTTTTTTGCGACTGATATGATCTTTTTGAAACCAATCTACTCGCCTTCTTCAGTTAATACATCAGTCTCTTCATTACTTTCACTATGGTTAGAGGATGAATGAATATCACTATCAATGACAAGACTATCTCGTACTTTAATGCCTTGTTGCCCACCAGCCTCGTCATTATGATTACCAGCAATACCGCTTCTTCCATTACCGTCAGCAAACTGTGAATTGACGTTGCGTGTATGACTACCGTTACTAGCGTTTTGTCCACCTTGGTTGGCATTTGTGCCTACATCATGATTGATTTGGCCTCCGCCTTCTGCACGCTGCTCAAAGTGAAAATCAGTATTTCCTATATTGAATGTAAAATTTATTGTTATATGATTTTTCCCTTGCTTGTTAGAGGATTCCTGCTCAGGTTCGTCAGGTCCATAAAATTTTTTAGAATTAAAACTAGACATCGTTTTTCCTCCCTTCCATTCCTATTACTATTAAGATATTAGCGCTTCTTGAACCCACCTGTACGTGTAGCCATGTTACCTAGAGAAAAGGTAGGAGTGGCCAGAGGGAAGCTCAACGATTTTTGCTATCTATCCAATAAATTTGTTAAAATGAATGAGATTTGATTATTTAGTGAATGGGAACGGAGAAGCAACATTGAGAACATTTAAAAAGGTTTATATAGAAATTACAAGCGTTTGTAATTTAGCATGCAGTTTTTGTCCACCTACAGCGCGTGCAAAGGGGCTTATTAAAGTCGAACAATTTAATAAAATATTAGATGAAATTCGTCCACATACAAAATATATTTATTTGCATGTGAAAGGAGAGCCATTACTACATCCAAGAATTGATCAGCTATTAGATGCTGCCCATGCAAAAGGATTCAAAGTCAATATTACAACGAATGGTACGCTAATCAAAAAGAATCGCGAGAAAATATTAGGAAAGCCAGCATTACGTCAAATTAATTTCTCGTTGCATAGCTTTGATGGGCATGAAGGCTCCGAAAATCGTGAAAAATATTTAGGAGATATTTTGGATTTTGTGCGAGATTCTAGGGAATACAATACGATTATTTCCTATCGTTTATGGAATCTACAACAGGATCATGTTTCAGATGTTGCAGCTCGTCGCAACCGCGAGACTTTAGAAATATTAGAAAATGAGTATCATCTTGATTATCGTATAGAAGAAAAAGTAGAACCTGGTAAAGGGGTAAAAATTGCCCCGCATGTGTATTTAAATCAAGATCATGAGTTTAGATGGCCAAGTCTCCTAGAACCAGAGGATGAAGGCAAGGGCTTTTGTCATGCTCTGCGTAGTCAAGCAGCTATATTGGTGGATGGTACCGTTGTACCTTGCTGTTTGGATGGTGAAGGTGTCATTAATTTAGGGAATGTACATGAAAAATCCTTCTCCGACATTGTAGAAGGAGAGCGTGCCAATAAGATTGTTGAAGGCTTCTCAAGAAGAGAAGCTGTGGAAGAACTATGTAGAAAATGCGGCTATCGTCAAAAGTTTGGTATGTAGCTTCTAAAAAGTTACGTTGAAATAAAGAAGCAGCTCCAATGGTCATTGACCGTTAGAGCTGTTTTTCTTTGATTGAGAATCAATCGTATCTAAAAAATCCTTCGTTATACGAACTACATATTTTACCTCGTCTAAATTTCGTTCTCTTAATAATGAGCGATGAATGTCTAGCATGAGGTTTTTCTCCTCAATATCAGTAACGCCAGATAATTTTTGAAAATTAAATAGCTCCTCAGGGGTAATGTCTAATGCCTTCATGATTGTTTCCAAAGTACTTAAGGTAATATTAGATTGTCCATGCTCAATATTGGAAACTCTTCCTTTACTGAAACCCAACTTCCCTGTTCTTTCAGCCACTTCTTCTTGGCTAAGTCCTTTAGATAATCGAATAATCCGAAGTTGTTCACCTACTAGCTTTAAAAAATCTGACATATGATTCACCTCTATGTTAAAAGCTAGTGAAAAACAATGGAAATGACTATACTATTATAGTGGTATAATAGAGAAAAAGTTCCATTAAAATGGTACAATCTTTAGAGTAATACTTTTATCCAGACAAATGACCTAAATAAATAACTAGGCATGCGTTAATGAAGATTGAATTCAGGGTATTAATTGGGACAGAGGATTGGAGGGTTCATACATGGTGAAGCAGTTTTTTTTAGAAGAAATAGCAAAAGTCCAAATTGGTCATTTAATTGTGAACGATCAATATTTTACTAGGGAAGGTACTCCTTTTATCACCAAAGCAACACTCTTGAAATTAATGGTAGATGATGATGCTAGTCAAGTGCCAAAGATTGATCACACGGTTGATTCATTAAATTTGTCACTAGTACCTGCAAAAAGCATTCTTCTCAACAAATTAAATGTAAAGGAAACCATTATTTATCAATGTAAAAAAGCTGTGTGCATCGGTCATGATATCATTGCCATTATTCCAAATGAATCCATTGTTGTTAGTGACTATTTATTTCACTTTTTTAAATGGTATCAATTAAATAAAGAGAAGCGTCATATCCTTCGTTTAATAATCGAATTACCTCCTCTTGATATACAGCATAGAGCAGCTCAACTATTAAACGCTATTCAACATCTATTAATGAATAAAGATTCTTTAGTCACAGCGGTAGAAAAACTTCCACAGTATTTCGATAATGTGTCAAAACAAGTAAATCAGCATTCAAAAAACTTACATCATAGCTTTGACCAGCTCCAATCTTTATATGCGGATATGTTACATAAGATTTATAATGGAGATTTCTTAAATGATTCCTCCTTTCAAATGCTGAGCAATTAACATAAGTCGGTGCAAATGGATTGAGCAATCCTTGCACCGACTTGTTAAATTTCAATAATAATTGGTAAAATCATGGGCTTACGTTTTGTTTGGGTAAATAAATATTGTCCAACAGCTCTTTTAATTTCTCGGCGAAGGACATGTATTTGCTGTCTGCCCTCTTCTTGAAGCTCATTGACGATTTCTTTGGAAAGCACATTGACTTTAGTTAACAGTGCCTCGAAATCTTTAGCATAAACAAAACCACGTGAAATGGTATCGGGTTCTGAAATAAAACCACCGTCAGCTTTATTGAGTGTCAATACAATAACAAGCATTCCATCTTCTGAAAGTTGCTTGCGATCACGGAGGACAATTCCTTCGACCTCACCAATGCCAATCCCATCTACATAGGTATCCCCAGCTGGAATTTTCCGTGTTTGCCTTGCCTTTGAATCTTCAATATCAACAACATCCCCATTTTTCATAATAAATGTATGTCCCTTTTGAACGCCAATAGATTCTGCTAATAAACGATGTTGATGTAACATACGGTACTCACCATGAATAGGGATGAAGAATTTAGGCTTCATAAACGTCAGCATAAGTTTCAAGTCCTCTTGATGACCATGTCCTGATACATGCATACCTGTATGACTGGAAGAACCATAAATAACCTTAGCACCAAGCTGAAACAAATTGTCCACAATGCGAGAAACGCCCTTTTCATTACCAGGGATTGGTGAAGCGGCAAGAATGACTGTATCGTCTGGTAAAACTTTAATTTCACGATGATTACCATTTGCTATTCTTGCAAGTGCAGCTAGAGGCTCGCCTTGGCTACCTGTGCAGAGGACCACCACCTCTTCTGGTGGGAGGTATTTGACCTCTCGTGCATCAATTAACAGATCTTCTGGTACAAATAAATAACCTCGTTCAATTGCAACATCAACGACATTGACCATGCTACGCCCTACTAAAGCTAGCTTCCTATTGGTGGCAATTGCTGCATGTACGATTTGTTGAATACGATTAACATTTGAAGCAAAGGTAGAGATGATTACTTTTCGCTCAGCATGTAAAAAGGCTTCCTCAATATGATGCCCTACAAGTTGCTCTGAAGGTGTCAAACCTGGTCTTTCTGCATTTGTACTTTCCGAGATAAGAACTAGCACACCATTTGAACCGATTTCAGCCATTTTATGAATATCAGCAAATTGGTTGTTAACAGGCGTTAGGTCAAATTTAAAATCTCCAGTATGGACAACGTTTCCTTCTGGTGTGGCTAAAACGATTCCTAAACAATCGGGTATACTATGATTGGTTCTAAAGAAACTAACATCGATTTGTCCTAAATGTAGAGCTGAGTCTGCATGAATTTCAATTAAATCGGTTCCTCTTAAAAGTTTATGTTCCTTCAGCTTTAATTCAATAAGTCCAAGCGTGAATCGGGTAGCATACACAGGGACATTTAATTTTTTTAGTAAGTAAGGAATACCACCAATATGATCCTCATGACCATGCGTGACAATTAATGCCTTAATTTTCTCCTTATTATCAAGTAAATACGTAATATCTGGAATGATTAAATCAATTCCAAGCAGTGTTTCATCAGGAAATTTTGCTCCGCAATCAATAATAATTATGTCATCTGCATATTGTACTACATACATATTTTTACCAATTTCATTTATCCCACCTAGGGCGAATATGGATAATAGCTGTTTACTTGTTGACAACGTATTCCCTCCTATAGTTTTAAATAAAGCCTTCTAAATGCTTTTGCCATAGGTAGTATAGCTTTTAGCATTTCATCCTATACGAAATATACGACTAATTGTATAACGCAAAGAATAGAATGGAGAGACAACAAAATCAAAGACAGCTCCGAGTAAATTTTTTAGTTATTTCTCTAAAATCAAGTTAAGAGGAGGTAAACCTTTGTCTAATTTTGTGCAACATGCTATTTTTGAGCATAGATTTTGGCTAGAAATTATGCAAAATCATGCTCAATTTATTCATGACGCTCTCTATTCCTCAGAAAAGGATGCTATTCAAAATGCCCATACGTATATTTATCAATTCTCGCAGCTACTTGCGTATATACCTTCGCTCGATGATTCAAATGCTGTATCTTTTTCAGTGTCCGTGGACGACAATGTTGAGCAATTTAAACAATTCAAGCTTCATCTACTTAGACATCAACTATTGGGGGATATTGGGATTCATTTAACGCCTACGTTTGTCAACCATATGGTCAATGAATTAGAGGAATACCAAAATGTGCTGAATTACTTGAAAAAAGGAGAAGCACCACCGATTATCCATGAACTTCATCATCATTTAGTTTGGCTTTTAGATGCCTCTGGACATGCAGGCATTATTAATGATGATTTAGATGGTGTTGAGAAGCGTTTGAAGCAAAAGAGTCATGAGTTTGCTCAACACTTTGAACAATTTTACTTAAAGGCCGTAGAATTAACAGGCTATTTACGTACGAATATCGATTCCTTTCCAGCTTTAAAACGATTTAATAAAGATGTTGAGCTAGAAATGACATTATTTAAAACATTCTTAAGAGAATTAGAAGAAATGGAGCTAAGTGCAGAGGTGCTAGGTACATTTACAGCTCCGATGGCGGATCATATGTGGCGTGAAGAGCAATACTATTTAACAAAGCTTGCACAGGCTAGAGAACAAGATAATTAAATCTAAAGGCTATCTAAACTGACTAGATAGCCTTTTTAGTTAGGGATGAATCACTACCTCTGTACCTATTGGCACAATACTGGCTAGCTCTTCAACATCTCGATTTTGCATGCGGATACACCCATGTGAAACAGCATGCCCAATCGAGCTAGGATCATTTGTGCCATGAATTCCGTAATGTTCTTTAGAAAGACTCATCCACATCGTGCCAAAAGGACCGCCAGGGTTTGGCGCTTTATTGATGATAATAAAACTACCTACAGGTGTTTCGTGAAGCATGCGTCCGACTGCAATTGGGTATTGTTTTTGAAGGATATTGTTTTTATATAAACGGAGCCAGCGATTATTGGTGGATATCTCGATACGATAAGGAATTGCTTCAGGGTCGGGCAAGCCGGGGATGATAATTTGTTGACCCATGAAAAGATGGTCAGGCTGAATTCCTGGATTAGCAGCGATAATGGATGCCAAAGGTGTACGGTAATCTTGAGAAATTTGAGCAAGGGTTTCACCAGCTTTGACAGTATGAATCAATTATTATTCACTCCAATGCAAAGATTTATTGCTCTACTATATGCTTCAGATGTTTTAGGTAATGTTAGGAATGCAAAGTTTTTCAGTTTCTGGACAGAATAAACGGTGACATTGCAGGATTAAGGGGCATAAAGATGAAGGAATTTAAAATTACGTATTTTTTTGATGAGGTACATTATGTTCGAAGATTCATTTTTATTGAATCGCAACAAGAGGCAGAAAAATTAGTGAAAAATGAACGCGATCAATATATCTCCTTTACGGATAGTAGGGGAATATACCATGAACTGCACACAAAACATGTACGAGTTATTCAAATAGCTGAGTATCATCGAATAGATAAAAGTGCGAAAGAGAAAGACACATAATCTGTTCAGCATTACACACATTAAAGGTAAAGGAGTGTGACAGAATGGACATCGAAAAAATACCACATGAAAAGAAAATGTTCATGAATTTAAATAGTAAGGACAAGCCTGATATGGTTGAATCAGATACGATTAGTCTTTTCGATCTGCATGAGGATATGCAAACTGTAGATGCCATTCCAATAGAGGAACTCAATAAGCGTGTAAAAAGAGAAGGCGACGAATTAATTGAAATGCAGCCAGATGAATTATAGGAGGTAAAAATGATGAATCGTGAAAAAGACATCCAGTTTACATCTGCAGGTACAAATATTAACGAAGTGAAGCAAAAAAATGCAGATGCAGGATTATCCTATAATGAAGTGAAGGCCCTGTTAGCAAAAAGTGGTGGACGTGGAACGTCTATTTATAGCGACACTGACATTGAAGAAGTAAAACAAGATATACACAGGCATCAACAGTAAAAGTTTTGGGAGGAGCAAGGTATTGAGCGCTCTTCCCTTTTTATTTTACAATGGTGAAAAATAAAGGAGTTGTAAAAGCATGACAACTGGAGAAATGAAATGTCCATTATGCGGAGGCGAAAACCATTGTGGCGTGGCAAGAGGTGAAAAAGAGTGCTGGTGTATGACAGTTAGCATACCAGAAACCCTGTTAACTTCAGTTCAAAGAGAGCCAAATCTATGCATTTGTTCAACATGCATAGATACATATAAGAAAGAGCAAGTATAGTTTTCTACGATGATAAAGATTGGTAAAAATTGAGCAATTGGTACAATTGTCTATCGCACAACAACCTAGCAGGCATACATTACTCTGAAAGGAGTGTGTCTAATGGCTAAACCAATTGAACTCAGTAATGTGACAAAGGCATATTTAGAGGAATATCAGCGAATCCTCAAAAAAATGATGCAGGGTATGACCTATGTTACCATTACTTGTAGTATCTCAGAAAATTTTATTAAGCAAATCATCCCTCATCAAGTTGCAGCAATCCAAATGTCTGAAAATGTTTTACGTTATACAACGAATATACCTGTGCAAAATCTCGCATTAGAAATCATTCGCACACATACAGAAATGGTTGAGAGTCTTGAAGCGATACAAAATCGATGTTGTGTCGTACAAAATTCAGAGTATGAATTATACGAGTATATGTGTGCTTACAAAGAAATTACAGAAGCTATGTTCAATGCAATGTGTGCTCCACCAGTCTCTAATAGCATTAATATCAATTATCTTCGGGAAATGATCGTCCATCATCAGGGTGGTATACGACTGGCACAAAATGTGCTTAGATTCTGCATCTGTCAAGAGTTAATTCCAATCCTACGTTGCATGATTCAAACGCTGTGTGAGCAACTAGAAGCCATGGAAAAGCTACTGGATAGCTTACAAAATTGCGATTGTGAGTGCTAGCACTAACGAGAAGTTTATATGGGAAGAAGGCGCTAAATCAATTGGGATTTTAGCGCTTTTTCTGCGTAAAGACAGTGTTTAACTAAGAAAATAAGAAATTGTCAATAAAGTGGACGAAAAAATAATAAAGTGTAAAGAATTAAATGAGAATCTATTTTTGTCATTCTATTGTTGGTAAAATATATATGTTTTATTAGTTGAAGGTAATGAAGAGAAATCTATAATTGGCTTTAAAATATTGGTAATTATATTTTACTTGAATACAACTAGGAGTGGGAGCTATGTTCAAAAGGAAGAAGATTAATCAAAGTTATGATTATTTTTCGGCTACGAAAAATTCAGACATCGAAACAAATGAACGTTTTAAAGAAAAATTGGATTTCCTTGCTTTATCTAGAATTAGAAGAGAATCTGTAGGGTTTTTACGTAAAATTTACGAGAATAATCGACAGCATATACTCGATAATTTTTATGCTCGTCTACTGGAAATTCCAGAGTTTAATCATGTCATCAATACACATTCGACAGTAGAGCGTTTAAAAGGATTGTTTGATACACATTTTATTAGCTTATTTGATGATGAATTAGATTTAGATTATGTCTTTAAGCGTCGTAAAATTGCGTATGTTCATGCAAGAATTGGTGTACTACCGAATTGGATGATTTCTGCCTATACACTGATTAATCAATTAATCATTCCGCTTATTGTCAAAGAACTATCTCGTGATGAAGAAAAAATGCTGGATGTTTTATTGTCTTACGATAGCTTAGTAACAATTGATCAACAAATTATTTTAGAGACCTATATTGAAATTCAAGCAGGATCCGTAGTAAATGGATTAGGTGAAATAATTACTTATAATACACAGTTAGATACCATTAAGGAACTGATTGAATTTCAGGAGATTCAACAACAGGAAATTGTAGCAGCAGATCAATTAATGCATGAGTTAGACGAAAGTATTGAAGAAATTGCCACATCAGTTGGTGATATTTCAGAGCAAACAAAGTATGCCTTTAAAAAATTAAATCAGGATTTGGAATCATTACAACAAGTATCATCTATTTTACAGACAACCGATGAAGGCCATAAATCAATGCAGGAAGATATTAGGCGTTTAGTTGAACGTGTAAATAGTGTAGCGAAATTAATGGAATTAATTAAAAAAATAGCAGATCAAACAAATTTGCTGGCTTTAAATGCATCAATAGAGGCCGCTCGTGCTGGAGAAGCAGGAAAAGGTTTTGCGGTTGTTGCAGAGGAAGTTCGGAAACTTGCTGATGATACAAGTACATCTGTCAAATCTATACATACAGATATACAGGAGCTACTTCATATTACCCATAATATTAGTTCATTGACGACTCAATTTTCCCAAGATTTACATCAAGGTGTTACAGATACCTTATATATATCACAGACGCTAGCTGAGCTAAATAAAAACTTACAGCAGCAGGGGGCGCGCTTTGAGGAAATAGCTACAACGACAAAGGTTCAGGCACAATCTGCTACTACTATTTCTGAACGTAACCATACTATTACAGAAAGCATGCAAAAAAGTAAGGTAATCGTTTTTGATATGGGCTCTGCCATTTATAAGTTAAGTAAAATGATTGATGGATACCGATCCACAACAATTTCTAAAAACTTTATTATTAGCCAAGAGGATATTATTGAATTAGCTATTACCGACCATCTATTGTGGAGATGGAAAATCTACAATTTGCTACTAGGCTTTGAAACGATGACGGAGCAGGATGTAGGGTCTCCAAAAGAATCACGCCTTGGCGAGTGGTATTACGGCACAGGAAAGAAACTGTTAGGTGATGAGCGTGTCTACGCAGAGTTAGAACAACCATTTATTTACGTGCATGATATAGCAAAAAAAGCAGTGCGTGAATACAATGTAGGCAATAAAACGGGCGCTGAAAAATACCTAAAAGAAATTACGGATGAATCGTATGCTGTAATTGAAAAGTTAAAAGAGTTAAAGGAAATTTTATTGAGCGGGAAAAAGCAATATATTCATTAAAAATTGGAAAGCAAGCTAGTCTACATACTAGCTTGCTCTTTTATAGATTAATAGGTGGAACACACATAAATGTCACTGTACGCTTTTGGCTATCATAAAGACACCATTCACGGTGATTGATAACAGAGCCTACATTCACACCATATTGTTTGTCTTGTAACGCAATTGGTTGCCCGTAGCGAATACGAATCGGCAGCTTTTTTTGTTGATGATAAAGACCTGATTCGTGACTATGCCCAAAGAAAAATAATGGTTTTTGAAAGGATGGGAAAGTCGGTTGCCAGCTTACATTCCACTTAAATTGATGTCCGTGCATAAGCGTGGCTCCATCAATCTCTATTGTCTCAGGTAAAGCTTTAAAACGTTCAATGCCAGTGACCTGAGTAATACGTTCTTCTTGATTGCCTCGAATAGAGGGGAAGGTTAGCAGTTTTTCAAATTCACTTTCTACTATGGCCGCCTTTTGCAAAGGTAAGCCAGATATGGTTTGTGCCTTTTTCTTACTAACAGTGCATTCATATAAATCCCCTAACCCAATGATTTTTGCTTCCTCTGCTGTTTGTTGAATATGAGCTAGAACAGCTTTAGTGTCTTCTATATTAGAATGTAAATCTCCTAAAAGTGCATAAAGCATTTAAACCCGGCCTTTCCTAATAATAATGGTACAAGTATCATACACCCAATAGAAATTGCTAGAAAAGTAAAATGTCTAAGAATATTTCGTTACTTCAGCTACATATTTTGAATGTGTGGAAAAATTGCCAAGAAATACATTGCCTGATAAAATATAATCGTAATTTTCAGAATTTTAAGAAGTTTAATAGTTTCCCATTCTTGTTTATTCAGTAATAATAAAATGAATGTATGGAGGGCTTATAATGACGAAGTTTATGACAGATATTCTTGAAGACTACGCAGGGCAGCAACCAAATGCAATTGCAACACTGTATGATGGAAAGGCATTAAGCTATCATGATTTTTACCAACGTGTAGAAAGATTTGCGGCTTACTTGCAGGAACAAGATTTTGAAAAAAATGATGTGATTGCCCTATATACGCTCAATTCAGATTTATTTTTAATCGCTTATTTAGGCGTCCAATTAGCTGGATTTATTGTAATGCCTATTAACACTAAATTAGCTGCTCCTGAGGTTGATTTTATTTTTAATCATTCACAAGCAAGGGGCTTAATTTTTGATGAAAGATTAACAGAGATATTAGAGGACGTCTCCTATTCATTCCAACATACAATCGGATTTCACGAAATGAAAAACATAATTGAATATGATAATCGTGTTAGAAAAATTGTGCAATTAGAGGCTGACGATACGGCAGTGGTCATGTATACATCAGGAACAACAGGTAAACCGAAAGGCGTCATGCTAACGCATCAGAATATCGTGGCTACAGCAGATATTTGGTCGTCTTCTATGAAAATGTCTAGCAAAGACAAAATGTTTATTTGTACGCCTTTGTTTCATTGTGCAGGTCTTCACGTATTTGCTATGCCTATGTTTTATCGTGGGGGAACAGTGGTCATTGAAGAAGCATTTTCACCAACTAAAACGTTAGCTCAAATTGTAGCGACTGAGGCAACAATTTTCTTTGGTGTTCCATCTATGTATACGATCATATTAAATACTCCAGGATTCAAGGAACATAGCTTTAATCATTTACGTTTATTATGTTACGGGGCTGCCCCGATGCCTTATGAGCTAGTAAAGCAAGTGAAAGAAGCATTTCCAAATGTAAAGGTTCAAAATCTTTATGGTCAAACTGAAAATTCACCTGCAGCTACCTCTCTGCTAGATACAGATGCATTGACGAAAATTGGCTCAGTGGGAAAACCATTAGCACAGACAGAGGTTTGTGTAGTTGATAGTGAAGGAAAGGTCGTACCAGCTGGAGAGGTGGGCGAAATTTGCGTAAGAGGGCCACAAGTAATGAAGGGCTATTTGCGCAATTCAGAGGAAACAGCAAGAGCGATTAGGGATGGCTGGCTGTACTCAGGCGATTTAGGTCGCTTTGATGAGGAAGGCTATTTATATATTGTAGATCGAAAAAAAGATATGATTATTCGTGGTGGAGAAAATATTTACCCAATCGAAATAGAAGAAGTTCTATATCAAATGCCAGAAATTTTAGAAGCTGCAGTGATTGGATTGCCACATGAAGTATATGGAGAAGTACCAAAAGCATTTGTGGTGTTAAAGGAGGGAAAGTCTCTTGATGAAAATTCGATACTATCCTATTGTCAAACACGACTTGCCAAATACAAAGTACCTTATGAAATTGAATTTTTAATAGAATTGCCACGAAATGCCTCTGGGAAGGTCCTAAAGCATACATTACGGCCGAAAGTGACAACGATTTAAGACAGTTCCATTATCCTTTGGCATAATTGCTATCCAGATTTTTGGGGTTTACGTCTTGGGTGTAACTCGCTATTAGTACAAAAAATAGTTACTAAATCAAGATAAAATAGGAACGGCTATGAAAGTATCGTATAATAGAGTCTACGACAAATTGAATAACAGAATGGCGAAGGGGCTGCTCTTCGCCTTAGAATAGGAGCGGAATTTGTCTTGTGGACGGGGTATAAACGCCTTTTACTTATTGGCATTTTGATTATTATGTTACTTTCAGGCTGTCAGCCATTTTCTCAGCAAGATGCTGAACAAAAAAATCAATTAACGGTTTTAACAGTAGAATTTAATAGCGGGGCACCTATTCCAAATCTCTTCCTTACGGTTACAGATGTACAAACAGGTGATGTAGTGGAAGAAGCGATTGGTTCAGAAGAGGGAGAGGCTATATTTTCGAAGCTAAAGGCAGGGAGAGAATATGCAATTGCGGCAACAACACTTGAAAATAGTACGACAAATAATGGGTATACAACAATCGAGAATTTCACTTACGATACAACAAAGCCCTATTATCGATTACAAACACACTTTTTAAGAGACGATCAGGAGTTAGATGTCCCTGTTGTCATGCAAAACCCTGAGCTGCCACATGGCTGTGAAATTACTTCACTTACAGCCGTATTAAATTATTTTGGGATGAATGTGTCAAAACTCGAAATGACTGACAAATACTTACCAAAGCAAGAAATACGAACAGTAGGCAATCAACGTTTTGGACCAAATCCCAATGAAGCTTTTGCAGGTAATCCTCGTGATAAAGCTCGTGGCATGTATGTTTTTGCTGCTCCAATTGTCAAAGCGGCTGAGGCAGTTATTACCGATAAACAAGCTAACCTACATGTCAAAAATATGAGTAACGCCTCGCAGGATGATATTTTACAGCTTGTGCGTGAAGGTATTCCTGTTGTGACATGGGTAACGCTAGATTTATCAAAGCCTAAACGAAAAGCAGAAAGAGGCTGGATTTATACAGGGGAAACGACTCCGCATGATGCTTTTATGAACTTACATGCAGTCGTCTTAACTGGACATTTAGGTGATAAGGTAGTCGTAATGGATCCTTTAAAAGGGTATGTTACTTACAATGTCGATCAATTTTTCAAAAGTTATCAGGAATTAGGCAAACAAGCTGTAGCTGTTCATAAATAAGCTATAAATCATTAGTATGTTACACTAATAAAAAAGTAAAAGTGAGTTGAGTAGAATGGCCATTGAGCACGTTTTTTTACCTGTTTTACTTGGAGATGAAATGAATGCTTATGGCATGGCTAGAGCATTTTATGAAGCCTATGGTGTGAAGCCACTGAAACTAAACCATACGAACATGGAAAAAATTCAACAAAGTGATTTATGGACTTTTCGTGAGATACCGCGACTTCATATCGAAGAAAGGTTTGTGACCGCCCTAAAAGCCATTGCGGAGGAGTTCCAAGACAAAAAATTACTGCTATTAGCCTGTGATGAATTTTATGTCAAAAGAATCGTAGAACACAAAGAGGAGTTAGCAGAGGATTTTCTAGTTCCTTATGTAGACGCCACACTTGCGCATCAACTTTTAACTCGTGAAAGCATGTATGAGCTATGTGCACAATTTGGTTTTCAATACCCTGCTACACATGTATGCACGGTGAATGATTATGAAGACTACAACATGCCTTTTGATTATCCAGTTGTCATTAAGCCCATGAATATGACAAAATATGCTACTTGTATTTTTCCTGGTAAGAAAAAAGTATATATTGCATATGATAAGGACGAAAAGGACAGTATACTACGTGCTATCTATAAAGAATCAGCTTATCGTGATGATCTGATGATTCAACAATATATACCAGGTGAAGACGCTAACATGCGTGTTGTTAATGCATATATAGGACAAGATGGGAAGGCAAAACTTCTTGCCGTAGGAAACCCTATTTTAGAAGAGCATTCTCCAGAAGGGATAGGACGTTATGTAGCGATTATGACAACCTATCATCAGGAATTAATGGATAATGTTAAGCTATTCCTTGAAGCGATACAATTCCAAGGCTTTGCCACATTTGATATGAAATATGATGATCGTGATGGTCAATATAAATTGTTGAGTATTGAATTACATAATGAACTTTCCAATTATTATGTGACGGCCAGTGGCTTTAATTTAATGCAGTATGTAGCGAACGATTATGTTCGAGGAAGTAAACAACAACTAACATATGTGAAGAACAAGCATCTTTGGACAATCGTACCGAATGGTGTATTGTTCAAATATGTTCAAAATGAACAACTAGTAATGGAAGCGAAAAGTTTAATTCGTCAAGGTATGGCTACAGATTCTATTTTTAATTATAAGGATATGAATGCAAAACGTTGGTTGAATGTTACGCTTGATAATTTAAGCTTTTATCGTAGCTATAAGAAATATTTTAATAACAAGGGTCTGTCTAACACATGAAAAAACACACTTTAGGTATTATTGGTGGCGTTGGTCCACTCGCAACAATGTTTATAGGAGAAATGATTGTAAGACGTACGAAGGCACAAAAAGATCAGGATCATTTACATACCATTATTGATAATGATACAAATATTCCTGACCGTACGGCTTTTATTTTAGATAATTCAAAGGAGAATCCAGTTCCAGTCATTATTGAGGATGCAAAAAAACTAGCTTCGGTAGGAGCAGACGTAATAGCTATCCCATGTAATACGGCACACACTTTTTATCAAGAAATTGAAGATGGTTCTCCTATACCTGTCTTGCATATGATTCGTGAAACAGCGAAGCGTGCTGCTGATTTAGGAGCAAAGCGAGTAGGTATTTTAGCAACAACAGGCACGTTAACATCACAGATGTATCAGGAGGCACTTGAGGAGTTTGGTATTACACCAGTTGTTCCAGATAATGAAATGAGATCCTATGTGATGTCGATTATTTATGATTACGTCAAGGCTGGGAAGGATGTTACGCTAGAAGATTGGCAACCGATAGAAGAGGCGATGCTAGCATTAAATTGTGATCGAATTGTATTAGGTTGTACTGAGCTTTCAGTTGTAAACAGAGATTTGAAGCTAAGTGACATTTATATTGATTCATTAATCGTTTTAGCTGAATGTGCCATTTTAGCATGTGGTTATGAATTAGTGGATTAATTGAAAAGAATCTGCTTGCTTTTCACGGGTAAGCTACAATTCTTGAAAGAGTTGTGGACAGGCTTACTTTTCCGTGTTGAGTGAAGCAGATTTTTTATGAAAGGAAGCAATGTTTTATTGAAACGATTAAATAATTGCTTCGTACATATAAAGTAGGAACCTACGGAGTGTGTTAAACTAGTGTCAAGTAGATAGAAGGTGGGAAATAACATGTCAGTCATTAATTTATTAAAAGAAGAACTACAAGCAAAATGGAACTTTGAAACACCCATGAAAATTCAAGATGAAATGATACCAGCTATGCTTGAAGGCAAAGATATTGTAGCGGAATCACCAACAGGATCAGGTAAAACGTTGGCATATGTCTTACCATTATTAAATAAAGTGAATGGGGCAAAAAAGCAAACACAAGGACTGATCGTCGCTCCCTCGCAAGAGCTCGCTATGCAAATCGTAGAAGTAATTCGTGAGTGGACAGCTGGAACAGACATTACTGTTCAACAGCTGATTGGTGGTGCCAATTCTGCTCGTCAAATTGAAAAGTTGAAGAAAAAGCCAACGATTGTTGTTGGCACACCTGGTCGTTTAAACGAATTAGCACGAGCAGGAAAATTAAAACTTAAAGAAGTCGAAACAGTTATTTTAGATGAATGTGATCAATTACTAAGTCGGGAATACCGTGTTGTTATCAAATCCTTTATCGAAGGTTCTGCCTATGGCCGACAAGTTGTTGTTGTATCGGCTACGATTACAGAGGAAATTGAATTAGTGGCAAGTCGTATGATGTTTGAGCCACTGCGTTTTAAAATTAAGCCTGAGGACATGTTAAAGGTTGGTAAAGTTGTCCATTCTTTTGTGAAGGTAGAAGAACGTGATAAAACGGATTTCCTGCGCCGACTTTCGCATACAGAGGGTTTAAGAGCGTTGGCTTTTGTTAATAATATCGATCAATTATTAATGAAGGAAACAAAACTACAATACCGTTCAGCACCGATTGTCACGCTCCATTCTGATATGAAGAAAGAAGAACGTAAAAAAGCGTTAGATGCATTCCGTAAAGGAGATGCACGTATTTTAATTGCAACAGATATTGCAGCTCGTGGTTTAGATATTGCTGGTTTAACACATGTTATTCATGTTGATGTCCCACGAACAATTGAACAGTATTTGCATCGTTCTGGTCGTACTGGGCGTGCTGGAGCAGATGGGGAAGTATTAACCTTATTATCTTATCGTGATGAAAAAACCTATAAAAAATGGACAAGGGAAATTCCAGGCAAGCCTGTGCAAAAAATATGGCATGATGGCGAGCTGATTGAAGGTAATTCTAAAACAATTGGACAGAAGCGAGGGAAATAGTATGACATTTGAAGAGAAATTACAGGCATATGCAGAGCTTGCAGTAAAAGTGGGTGTGAACATCCAACCAGGTCAGTACTTATTAGTCAATACATCTGTGGATGCTTTAGATTTTGCCCGTTTAGTTGTAAAAGAGGCTTATAAGGCTGGGGCAGGTCGTGTTCATGTAAACTTTTCCGATGATGAATTGGATCGTGCTTATTTTGAGCATGCTTCCGATGAGGAATTTAATCGCTTCCCTGAATGGGTTGTGAAAATGCGTGATGAACTGATTGAACGTAAAGGAGCTCTATTATGGATTGATGCAGCAGATCCTGATAAGCTAACAGGAATTCCTGCGGACAGACTAGCAACACATCAAAAAGTATCAGGGGCAGCATTAAAAAACTATCGCAATGCAGTCATGAAGGATTTAATTGCTTGGTCCATCGTAGCTGTTCCTTCAGCTAAATGGGCAGCAAAGGTTTTCCCACGATTAACAGAGGAGCAACAAGTACCTGCATTATGGGAAGCAATCTTTAAAACGGTTCATATTGGAGAAGGCAATGCAGTTGATAATTGGCGTCAGCATGTAGCTAATTTAGAATCTCGTGCACAGCTTTTAAATAATAAAAAGTATGCAAAGCTTCACTATACAGCTCCTGGTACAGATTTAACAATCGCTTTAGCACCACAACATAAATGGCTAACTGGTGGTAGTAAAACACCAGAAGATAATGTCTTTGTGGCCAATATGCCAACAGAAGAAGTTTATACACTTCCATTGAAACAAGGTGTAAACGGTTATGTTCGTAATACGAAGCCATTAGTCTATCAGGGCAATATCATCGATGGCTTTAAATTAACATTTGAAGAGGGCAAAATTATTAAGGCAGAGGCCGAAGTAGGACATGATTTATTACAAGAGCTTATTCAAGTAGATGAAGGCTCAAGCTATTTAGGTGAAGTAGCACTTGTCCCTCACGAATCACCCATTTCAGCGTCGGAGATTTTATATTTCAATACGCTGTTTGATGAAAATGCTTCAAACCATTTAGCTATTGGTGAGGCATATCCGACTTGCTTAGAGGGCGGTAGAGACCTAGAAAATGGTCAACTTGAAGCATTGGGTGCGAATATTTCTGTGACACACGAAGACTTCATGATTGGCAGTGGTGAAATGGACATTGATGGTATTTTACCAGACGGTACGGTTGAGCCAATTTTCCGCAAGGGTAGCTGGGCTTTTTAATTTTAGTCAAGAAAAGAGGGAAGCAGATGAAACGGTTATGTAGCTTGCTAGGTATGACAATATTATTCATGACAATTTGGGTTTCATCTGCTTTCGCTCAAACAGAAACCTATGTGGCTATTGGCGATTCCTTAGCAGCGGGTCAAACACCCTACAAAGAAATTGATGTAGGGTATAGTGATTTGATTGCCATGAAATTAAGTTCGATTGGTCAATTATCATTTTATACAAAAGAACTTGCTTTTCCTGGCTTTACTACGGCAGATGTATTAGAACGAATACGATCTGAGGAAGCGCAAAATTTATTAGCAAATGCGACACTTATTACAATTTCGGCAGGGGCTAATGATTTATTACGTCTTGTCCAGGTAAACCCAAATGCAGGGACCTTAGCTTTTTCACAGCTTCAGACAGATTACGCTTTAAATTTGGCTAGAAAAAATATGCTATCGATTTTGGATGAATTAGAAGAACGTGCGCCTAAAGCAAAAATCTATGTCATAGGGTATTATTTTGCTTATCCAACAGTTCATCCGACGCAAAAAGAAGGAACAAACGCCCAGCTAGTTAGATTAAATGCAATTTTACAACAACAAGCAGAGCAAGCTGGCGCAGCTTATATAAATGTCTATGATGCCTTTGGTTTGAATGCAACCAACTACTTACCAAATAGTGCCGATGTTCATCCAAATATTGAAGGCTATCGACAAATGGCTAACTCATTTTTACAGATTTATAGTGGGAGTGATGCTTTAAACATCTCTTCAGCAGAATTGCCAGAGCCAAATCCCAAATCATTTGAGGAAATCCTAAAGCAACAATCATCAGCGAAGCCTCGGAAGCAAAATGTGGCACAACATCAATCTTCTCGTATGACTTACGTAATTCAGGGATTCCCAGGATATAAGGCATTTATCAAATACATCTAAATAATCGATATCTAAGGCATCTTACCTATTAAGATGCTTTTTTCTATGAAAACCAATTTTGGCTAGAACTACTAAACCTTTAGTGTGCACTAGATGGGGAATAGTCATGCTAAAATATAGAGAAGACTAGGAGGTACTAGAATGAAAATATTTCATACAGCAGATTGGCATTTAGGAAAGCTTGTTCAAGGTGTCTATATGACAGAAGATCAACATTATATTCTTCAACAATTTATACAAGCGATAGATGAGGAAAAACCAGATGTAATTATCATCGCAGGTGATTTATATGACCGTTCGATGCCTCCTATTGAGGCAGTTAATTTACTAAATGATGTATTAGCGAAAATAGTATTAGAAAAGAAGATTCCTGTTCTAGCAGTGGCGGGAAATCATGATAGTGCAGGTCGTTTAAATTTTGGTAGTCGTTTAATGAGTGATAGTGGTTTATATATAAAGGGCCAATTTACAAAAAATCATGCACCTATTGTTTTGAATGATCAACATGGAGAAGTACATTTTCATTTAGTGCCCTATGCAGAGCCAGCAGCTATTCGCAACATCTTTGAAGATGAGTCAATCCGTTCTCATCAAGACGCCATGCGAAAAATTATTGAGCATATCACAGAAGACATGGACACAAGTAAGCGTCATGTTTTTGTTGGACATGCCTTTGTGACGAAGTATGGTGAGGAGGAAGCAAATACTAGTGATTCCGAGCGACCCCTTTCCATTGGAGGCTCAGATTGTGTGAATGCAGCTTTATTCAAACCTTTTCACTATACGGCGCTTGGGCACTTACATAAGGCACATTTTGTTTTAAACGAAACCATACGCTATTCAGGCTCTATCTTAAAATACTCGTTATCTGAGCATTTACATGAGAAAGGTTTTTTAATCATTGAATTAGACGAGCAAGGTAACACCACAGTAAGTAAAAGAAAGCTTGTGCCAAGAAGAGATCTACGAGTAATAGAAGGTCAATTAGAGGAGTTATTAACCCTCACACCAAGTGAGGATTATGTCTTTGTTAGATTGACGGATAAAATATCTGTGACTTCACCAATGGAACGCATTCGTAGTGTATTTCCGCACGCTATGCATGTGGAGCGGAAGGTACTAAGACAAGATATGCCACGTGAACTACAAGTAGTAGAAGCTGAAAAACTAGAAGATATTGATTTATTCCGTTCATTCTTCACCAATATTATTGGCATTCAGCCTGATGAAGATACGGAACGCCTATTCACAGAGATGTTACAGGAGTTATTAGATGAGGAGCGAGAGACTGTAAAATGAAGCCTTTAAAGTTAACAATTACAGCGTTTGGTCCCTATAAAGACACGGAAGTAATTGATTTTCAAGAGCTAGGGGAGCATCGATTGTTTGCCATTTCTGGAAAAACTGGTGCTGGTAAAACAACCATTTTCGATGCTATTTGCTATGCTCTTTACGGATCAGGTAGTGGGGAGGACCGGCAGGATACAGCTTTACTAAGAAGCGGCTTTGCACATGATGAAGTTTATACAGCTGTAGAACTCGTCTTTGAAATGCATGGAAAAGTCTATCAAATAGTACGACAGCCAGGTCATATTAAAGAAAAAAATAAAACGGTTACTGGAAAGAAAATAGAGCTAGCAGAAGTAAAAGAGGGAAAGCTGGATTATAGCATTGTAGAGAAACAGCAAACGCTTGAAGTCGATAAGAAATTGCAGGAAATTATAGGTCTCACAAAAGATCAATTTAGCCAGATTGTCATGCTACCTCAAGGTGAATTTAGAAAACTATTAACCTCTGATTCAACAAATAAAGAAGTAATTTTACGGAAAATCTTTAAAACTGATCGTTTCGGTGTCATGGCAAAAAAGCTTGATGCCAAGCGTAAAGAAGCAGAAAGTGATCTTGAACGTGCCAAACAATTAAAAGAACATTTACTTGGTCAAATTGTGGGCGCCTTACCACAACGTTCTTCCGCTTTATTCACATTGATTGCGGATAATACCGAAAATTTACATCAACTGACAGAGGCACTTGATGAGGAGCTTAGCTACTATAAGAAATGTGGAGAAGATGAACAGTCATACTATGAAGAAGCGTATAGCCTTCATCAAAAAGAGCAGGAATATTATCGCTTAGCAAAAACGCTAAATGAGCAATTTGATGAACAAGCTAATCGACAGCAACGGCTGCAAATGCTTTTACAACAGCAGGATGTATACCAAGCAAAGGAGAAGGAGATTGCTTTGGCAGAACAAGCAGAGCGACTTGTGCTCCTCGAACAACAATGCAAGGATTTACGTGCTGAACTGAATGTAAAAGAACTAGCTTTTCAACAAGCAAAAGTTACGCAACAGCAGTCACAAGAAAAGTTGCAAGAAGCACAAGAAAAATATGAGATAGAGCAGGCTAAAGAATCTGAACGACAGCAAATCTTACAGCAGGAAATGCAGATGCTAGCGCTTTTACCGAAATTTGAAGCCTATGAAAACAATATACAACAGCTGCAAATAGCGGAGCAATATGCTGAAAATGCAAAACGAGCAGTAAATGATAACATCAAACTTTTGGAAAATGAACAAAAGCAATTACAGCATTTTTCTCAATCAGTAGAAGGCTATGAAAAACAGGTTGAACCCTATGAAAGCTATTTAGAACAATTACCGAAACTACGGGAACAGGTTGCTTTAATCAAGCAAGCAGAGAAATATAAACATGTCGTAGAGTTAGCTAAGCAGGATGTAGTTGCTTCAGAAAGTCTCTATCAAGAAAGTAAAGAGGCTCTTCAACTTTTGCAGCAACGATGGCTGACGAGTCAAGCTAGTATTTTAGCAGAACAGCTGAAGGAAGGAGAACCCTGTCCTGTTTGTGGTAGTATGACACATCAGAAAGCACACAATGAGCAACTGGAAATTATTGAGCTTGCTCAAGTGGAAGCATTGAGAGCGAAGGCATCATCAGACGAGCGTAAGTATTTAGAGAAAGAGGCATTTTTAGCATCAGTGCAGCAGCTTCTTCAAGATACATGGCAACAACTTGAGGCGCAGCATATTAAACAAGAAGACCAACCACAGATCATCGCTACTTTACATGAAGTGGAACAAGAGATTGCAGCATTAAAAATTATTCAACATCAATTAGCTGATGTGCGATTAAAAATAAAGCATCAGCATGATCGAATAGAGCAGCTACGAAATAAGCATATGAAGCTAGAGCAATATTTAGCAGAGCAGATAAAAGAATGGACAAAATTACAAGCGGTTGTAGACGAACAACTTAAGCAGATGCCCCCTAATTTACCAACTTTACAGCAATTAAAGCAACAACTTAATGAAGTTAGTAAACAGAAAGAAGGGCTTCAAAAAAGTTGGCAAGTGAGTCAAGAAAATTTGCATGTAGCAAAGGAAGCAGCTAGCAATGCAACACTAACAGTAGAAATTGCCAAACAGTCCTTTGAGGAATTACAGCTTAAAATGAATGAAAAGCTTCAGCAATTTTCAGCAGATATGCAAGAAATAGGTTTCGAAAGCTATGAGGCTTATGCAACTGCTAAACGGAGTGCCATACAATTGGATGCACTTCGAAAAGCATGTAGCGACTATGCTTTACAAGTACACACGTTGCAAATTCAGATTACCGAAGGGGCTACATACCTTCAAGGAAAAGAGAAGCAAGATTTAGAGGCGATGGAAGCAAGAGTAGAACAGCATCGAGTTTCCTATGAGGAAGCATTTAAACGTTTACAACAGATCAATGGCTTTATACAAGCATGCCAAGGCTTTAGTGAAAAGGTGGAAGAAATAGCGAAAGAGCTTCATTTACTTGAACAAGAAGCAGGGCGAGTAAAGGAGCTCTATGGATTATTAAATGGACAAAACTCGAAAAAGCTATCCTTTGAGCGTTATATACAAATTAACTACTTAGATCAAATTACAGAAGCTGCCAATATACGTCTGTATCATTTATCAAACGGTCAATTTGAGCTTAGACGTTCAGATAGATTAGAAAAGCATGCGAAGCAAAGTGGCCTTGGTCTTGATGTTTATGATGCTTATACAGATCAATTACGAGATGTCAAAACTTTATCAGGTGGCGAAAAATTTAATGCTTCGTTGAGCCTTGCATTGGGGATGGCAGATGTGATTCAAAGCTACCAAGGTAATATTCATATTGAAACGATGTTTATTGATGAGGGCTTTGGCTCGCTCGATGAGGAATCACTAAATAAAGCAATCGATACATTAATTGATTTGCAGGATTCGGGTCGTATGATTGGCGTTATTTCGCATGTACCTGAATTGAAATCTGCAATGCCAGCAGTTTTACATGTAGAAAAAACATTGAATGGCCATAGTCAAACCCATTTTGAAGTGAAATAAAACGAAGGCGTATTTCCTCTAAAAGGAATACGCCTTCATTTTATTTTTTTCGAGTGGTGGTTGTAGGCGTTGTGCCCTTTTTTGCAGCCATTACTTTTTTTACGATAGGAATAACAATAGGTGCTAACTTAACGGCGGTTTTTACAACGTTTGATACTTTCATCCCAAAACAGCTCCTTTTACAATTACTACTACCTGTTTCACTTAAAAATAAAACATTAACGGATAACACGAACAGCCTGAATTATATTCCAAATCACAATACCTAGTGAGACGAGAGCATAGATGGCGAATGAAGCAAACCAAATAATCATCACCGTCTTGTTATTGGAGGTTGGATCTAAACTAAATGTAGAAAAAACAAAGACAATAAAGAATAGAATGCCAAAAACAAAAGGTATTAAATGAGAGACAAGTGCACGAATCGAATGGCTTTTTACATCACTGTCTTTTGTTACAAAATATACAATTAATGGAACGATAAAAGGGGCGAAGAAAATACTAAGATAACTAAAGGCAGCTAAAATTTTTTGATTCTCCATAGTTGTACCTCCTTTTTAAATATTTACGCATGAAAAACAGCAAAGTTTCAAAAAAATGATGTATGGAAGGTTGTAATCCTTTAATCCTTTGCGTACAATGAGAGTGTTCAAATAAATTCAGATGTAACGACCACAAGGGGAGCTGATGATGTCAGCTGAGACTGGGCACGTAATGCCTTGACTCTTCGAACCTGTAAGTTAACGCTTGCGTAGGGATGTGGATAGAAACCGACACTTGTACGATGTGAGGCTCTGTCCTGACATCGTTTTTTCGTCCTTAAAGGAAAAAAGGTGTCAGAAAGAGACATATCAGCGCTTTTCTATTCCTGCTCTTGTATCCTACATCGGAACAAAGGAGAGAATATGTATGGACAAAAAAAGACTATTAATGCTAGTGGAGATTGCGATTTTTGCAGCGATTGGTCTCGTACTGGATCAGGTTTCCTTTAAAGTATGGGCACAAGGCGGCTCAGTTAGTCTTGTTATGGTACCAATTATGTTAATAGCATTTCGCTGGGGCTTAATAGCTGGGCTAACAACTGGATTACTCGTAGGTGTAATGCAAACCATGTTTGGTGCTACGATTGTGCACTGGCTACAAGGATTCCTGGATTATGGAGTTGCTTTTACAGTTGTAGGATTAGCGGCGGTTGTACGTGGACCAGTGTTAGACGCTGCTAAACATATGAACAAAACAAAAATGGCACTTTATATAATCATAGGTACCGTTTTCGCAGGCCTCTTACGATACACAGCACATACAATTGCTGGTGCTGTATTTTTTGCCGAATATGCCGGTGACCAAAATGCATGGATCTATTCCATCATCTACAATGGTACATATATGCTACCAGCAACCATTTTAACGGCGGTCGTTGGTGTTCTTTTATTCACAGCCGCTCCACAATTAATGCAAAGAAAATTTTAATGCTAGTCCCTTCACATGAGTGGAGGGACTTTTTTGTCGTGAATAACTCTTTTAGCACTTTGCAAAGTAGGAAAGCATACAATATTTAAAGCGTTTATCGTTATACGCATAAAAAGTTATGTTATATTAAAGAATAGATATTAGATGAAAGGGACGTTATACATGATTGTAAAAACGCAAGAAGAGATTGAAGCTTTTAAAAAAATAGGACGCATTTGTGCTGAAATTCGCGAAGCAATGAAAGCTGCCACAAAACCAGGTGTTACAACACTTGAGCTTGATGAAATTGCTGGTCGCATGTTTGCAGAGGCAGGCGCTATTTCAGGACCAAAGGGAGAATATGATTTTCCAGGGTATACATGTATTAGCGTCAATGAAGAAGTAGCACATGGTATTCCAGGAAAGCGTGTTATTCAAGAGGGAGATATCGTAAATATTGATGTTTCAGGCTCTTTAAATGGCTATTTTGCTGACACAGGTATTTCATTTGTTGTGGGTGATGGCTATGAGGACAAAGAAAAGCTTTGCCGTGTTGCTAAAAGTGCCTTTGATCGAGCAATGACAAAGGTAAAGGCTGGATCTAAATTAAATCAAATTGGTAAAGCTGTTGAACGCGAGGCAAATGCTAATGGGTTAACTGTTATTATGAATTTAACAGGTCATGGCTTAGGTCAATCTTTACATGATGAACCAAACCATATTTTAAATTATTACGATGCATGGGATACTACTATTATGAAAGAAGGTATGGTCCTTGCGGTTGAGCCATTTATCTCAGCAAATGCAGAGCATATCGTAGAAGCAGGTGATGGCTGGACATTCGTGACACCTGATAAATCACTTGTAGCTCAAATCGAACATTCAGTCATTGTAACAAAAGATAAACCAATTATCTTAACGTCATTAGACGAAGAATAAGATGTAATGAAAAATCCTGCTAACCAAATTATTTTTGGTTAGCAGGATTTTTTTTAATAAATAAAATGCCAACAAAGAGAACACCACATAAAAATAAAGCGGCTGTAGTGACAAGTAGCTCATCAAAACCATTATGTATGGCGATTCCAATATAAGCCCAAATAAAAACACTTGGATACATAACATCAAAGTGATGGAAACGGATATGTAGCGCAATGGCTCCACCTAAAGTAAGTAAAATCACTGCCCAAAGAGGTGTGCTAAGACCAAAGCCGTTCCAACCATAAGCCGTTAACGTAAAGCTTGTATTTGTGATAAAAATAAATGTCATCCATGCTAAATAAACAGAGAAAGGAATACGACCAAACAAGGATTTGTCCTGAAGAGGGTACGTATTATACAACATAAATAAATACAAGACTAAGAGTAATGTAATGCCAAGAGAAACAATAAATAACTCATGGTGCCAGACATATATCGTCAATGCTTGTAATATATTTATGCAGCTAAAAAGCGCAGACTGTTTCAAAGTTGTCTTTTTCATGTTCATAACTAACCAATAACCGAGTAAAAAATAAATGATAATCCAAATTACATGACTTACACTAACTGGTGCAAATACAACAGAAAAACGATTAGCGATTTCTAGCGAAGATTGACCGTTGATGTTCACGAAAAAGGATGAAAAGGTTAGGATGATTGAGACAAGATAAGAGATTGTCATCATGATAAACCGAGGCATGTTTTCCTCTCCCTTCGTGTTAGATTGTATAGGGAAAAGACAAATAAGTATAGTACTGTCACTTTTTTTATTATAACGGAAATTTCCAACAATGTATCGTGTTGTTTTACTATTAATACCTACAATTTACCATGTCTGATAGGCATCCACATATTTCTTTAGTACAATAAGAATAGTCAAATAAAAGGAGTGAAGTTTCATGACCCAAAATTTAAAAAATCTAGATCTAACTGTTGAACTAGACAAAAAGATGTATAAAAAGAAATTAAAAGTACTCCAATATGAAATGTTGAACGCACAACAATTTTTATTAAAAAACAAGATTGGCTTGATCTTGGTTTTCGAAGGAATGGATGCGGCTGGTAAAGGTGGCGCTATTAAACGATTAATCGAACGTGTCGATCCCCGCGGTTATGTTGTACATCCTATTTCTGCCCCTCAAGCTCATGAATTACGCTACAATTATTTACAACGATTTTGGAGAAAGTTGCCTCAGCATGGGCAAATCGCTATTTTTGATCGCTCGTGGTATGGCCGCGTATTAGTGGAACGCATCGAGGGATTCGCAACAAAAGATGAATGGTCTCGTGCTTATGAGGAAATTAATAATTTTGAGAAGATTTTAACTGCAGGAGATTACATAATTATTAAGTTCTGGCTTCATGTTTCAGATGAGGAGCAATTAAAACGCTTTAAAGAACGTGAACAAAACCCTTATAAATCTTGGAAGTTAACTGCCGAGGATTGGCGCAATCGAGATAAAACACCTCAGTATATTGAAGCAGCGAATGCAATGTTTGAAAAGACAGATAAAAAGGATGCACCATGGATCTTAGTCGCTGGAGATGACAAAAAGTATGCACGGGTTCAGGTGCTACAGGAAACTATTGCACACATTGAACGAGAGGCTCAAAGACGTGGTCTTCATTTAACAAATGTGTTAGACAATACACAACTAGAGGATGCTGATTCCTCCAGCTTAGAAATAGTAAATGAGAAAAAGAAAGAACAAAAAACTAAATAATTGAATTGTGCTGCTATGACAATAAGACATAAGCTGTTTTGGTTGTAGCAGCCTCTTTTTTTACATACAATGAAATATAAATAGGGTTTTGCAATTATGGCTTATAGCCAATGTAACAAAGAGAAATGGATTGATTTTTATTGGAAGGCTAGTGTGGAGAAATGGTGCTTAAAATTTGGAATCTATTAAGAAAAAAGGGTGGGAATGTGGTAACAATAAAGGGGGAAAAATGCTACATCCGCACATTCCAAGAAAAAGATGCACGAAGTTTAACGGGTCTCGTAAGCCGTAATAAATACTTTTGGTCTATATACGAGCCACTGCAAAGACCTGAATACTATACAGTCGATGCTCAATACAAAAAAATTCAAGAAAGTCTCTATTTAATGGAATCAAAGCGTGAATTTACTTTTGGTATTTTTGAGCATGGTACAAATAATCTAATAGGGCATATTGCACTTTATGCTGTCAAACGCTTACCGTACTCGAGTGCATTTGTTGGCTATGCGATGGATGAGATTTATGTTGGAAAGGGCATTGTCACAGAAGCTGTGAATATGGTGGTCCGATTTGCATTTGAACAAATTGGTTTACATCGTGTAGAGGCCTATGTATCGACACAAAATAATGCCTCCATGCGTGTATTAGAGAAGGCTGGATTCCAGCAGGAGGGTCTGCTAAGAAAGCTACTGTATATCAATGGTCATTGGGTAGATCACTATATGTACGCACGTTTAGAGGATGAATAGAATAATAAGTGCCTATCTTCTACATAGTGAGGATAGGCACTTGTTCTTTTATTAATGTATCAAAAAATAACTTTATTGCTTATTTCCATCTTCAATTAAATCTAGATGACCTGTATTTGGATCAATTATTAAACCATGAACAGGTACGTCTTTTACCATTAATGGATGATTACGAATTGTATCGACACTTTTCTTAACACTTGTTGCTACATCACCGAAACCTCGTAAAAATTCTTTCAAATCAAAACCAGAATATTCCAACATTTTGATTGTTTCTGGGTCGATGCCTCGTTGTACCATTTCGCTAAGCATGGCGTCAGGATCAACCGCACTCATACCACAGTCATAATGTCCAACAACATACACTTCATCAGCTTGTAGGCCGTAGACAGCAACTAATAAACTACGCATAACTGCACCGAAAGGATGGCTCACTAACGCACCAGCACTTTTCACTATTTTTACATCGCCATTACGCAAATTCATCGCTTTTGGTAAAAGCTCTACAAGACGAGTATCCATACAAGATAAAACAACAATACGTTTATCAGGATATTTCGTAGTGATGAATGGCTCATATTTTTTTTCTTGTACAAACTCTTTGTTAAATTCTAGAATATCTTGTAACATTGTCATGAATATTGCTCCCTTCCTTACAAAAAATATTGTAGAGCAAAATTTTCAATATGCAAACAATAAAGACTTTATTCAGATAATTTTTACAATAAAGGAGCAGTTTCATACGCTTTAGTAGATGAAATAAATAACTTGTAAGCTATAAAAAAACAGCTACCTATAATAGTAGCTGTTTTTTATACATTAAAATTTTTCGTTTGGCTTTGGATCTACAGTTACTGAAGACTTGCTATCTAAACCAACTTGTAGGTAGTGGATGAAGAATCCCGTTGAAATTAATAAAACTGCTGAAAAGCCAAGAACAGTTGTAATGAACATTATTAGAGCTCCTCTCTACTTAAATGATCTACTAAAATTCCCTAAAACAATTATACAATAGGTTACTAGGAAAATCTAAGGATAATTTATGACAACCTTAACATACTTAGCCTAGAATACTATTAGTAGGAATGGATTATTTAGAATGCCCAATTTCCATCACGGAATATTGGGTCTATTTGATCATCATGTGTTATTCCATCTATATTCATCTTGGTAGAGCCAATCATAAAGTCTACATGTGTTAAGCTTTGATTGAGACCATGCGCACTTAGTTCCTCAGAGGTCATTTCTTTGCCGCCCTCAATGCAAAAAGCATAGGCACTACCAATGGCAAAATGATTGGATGCATTTTCATCAAACAATGTATTGTAAAATAATAGGTCGGATTGTGAAATAGGTGATTGATGTGGTACTAATGCTATTTCACCAAGGTAATGAGCCCCTTCATCTGTTTCAATAAGAGAAGCTAAAATTTCTTGGCCTTGCTCCGCCTTGACGTCAATGATTCGACCATCTTTAAATGTTAATGTGAAATTATCTATAATATTGCCGCCATAGCTTAAAGGCTTAGTGCTTGATACATAACCATTAACACCTGTTTTTAACGGTGCTGTAAAAATCTCTTCAGTGGGCATATTGGCCATAAATGTTTGGCCTTGTGTACTTATACTACTACCCCCTGTCCACACATGGTGTGGAGGCAGCTCAATTGTTAGATCTGTGCCTGGTGCAGTATAGTGTAGTGACTTAAATTGCTTTGCATTTAAATAATCAGCTTTACTATGTAATTCCTGATCATGGGCATGCCAAGCTTCAACAGGATTTTCAACGTCTATACGTGTGGCTGCAAAGATAGCTTCCCATAATGCATTCATTTGCTGTTCTTCTGGAAGGTGAGGAAAGACCTTTGCTGCCCAAGCTTTAGATGGAGCAGCAATAACAGACCAGCTAAACTTATCTGCTTGTAACCATTGATAATAGTTGGCAAGTGCTTGGCCAGATGCTTTTTGGAATGCCATGATTCTATCACGTTCAATACCTTTTAATAAATCTGGATTTTGTGAGCTAATGCTTAAAAAAGCAGCGCCATGTTCAGCTAACCATTCACGTTCCTGCACTTTCCAAGGTGGGAAGAAATCAAATGAGTCTTTTGGTGCCCCCTCATAGCGAGCACGTACAAGTTCATCATCGGATATATCGACAAAAACTTGTTTTGCACCATTTTTATAGGCAATTTTAGTAATTATTTGTGCGAGTTTTAGGTTATCAGTCGAACAGCTTATATAAAGATACTGATCTTTTTGGATATTTACTCCTACTTTCACCGCTAACTCGGCATATTTTAGTAATTTTGTGTCAAACGATAATAACAAAATCATATCCCCTTTCAATTTAAGACAGTTAAGTGTAATATTCTTAATTCAATATAATCAAAAATGGTCGAAATGTGAATAAAAAGCATTAATTACATCGAAAAATATATGAAATACATTTATACTAGGAATATATATATTTAAAATATGGAAAAAAAGACGAAATAACATTAGATAGTAGATTTGGAGGTTCTAGAATGGATAAGTCGTCGATTATAGGGTTAATACTTGCTTTAGTAGCACTATTAACAGGGATGGTAATGAAGGGTGTAAGTTTATCTGCATTTTATAACCCTGCAGCTATCCTAATTATCATTTTTGGTACTATTTCCGCAGTAACAATTGCCTTTCCTATGCAGGAGTTAAAGCGAGTGCCGAAGCTATTTAAAATTCTTTTTAAAGAAACAAAATTAGCAAATGATATAGAGATTATTAAAATGTTTTCACAATGGGCTGACTTAGCTCGTCGCGAAGGGCTATTAGCACTTGAAAGTAAGGCCTCAGAGATTGAAGATCCATTTTTAAAAAATGGCCTTACATTAGCAATTGATGGTCAAAATGCTGACTACATACGTGATGTCTTAACAGAAGAAGTAGAAGCGATGGAAGAGCGACATACTAGTGGAGCAGCTATTTTTACACAAGCAGGTACATATGCACCTACTTTAGGGGTTCTTGGTGCAGTAGTAGGGTTAATCGCCGCATTGGCTGATATGAATGATATCGAAAAGCTAGGACATGCTATCTCAGCTGCCTTCATGGCTACATTACTCGGTATCTTTACAGGGTATGTTTTATGGCATCCATTTGCGAACAAGCTAAAACGTAAATCTGCTTTAGAGGTAAAACAAAAGAGAATGATGATTGAGGGTATCCTTTCAGTATTAGAAGGGGAGGCTCCACGTGTAATTGAACAGAAACTATCATCATACTTAACGATGGAAGAACGTCGTCAAATTTCTGGTGAAAGCGGGGCGGGTGGCCTTGGCAAAGAAAGCTAAGAAAAAAAAGCATGATGAACATATTGATGAATCCTGGTTAGTGCCATACGCAGATATTTTAACTTTGCTGCTAGCCGTGTTCATTATTTTATTTGCCTCAAGTTCAGTCGATCAAGAAAAGCTAGAAAGAATGTCGGCAGTTTTTAATCAAGTCTTTGATGGTGGAACTAGTTTTCTAGAGCAACCTGCACCAGTCCCTACTCCGAATGCGGATAGCGACCAAACGCCACAGCAAAACTCTGCCTATTTAAAGGATCAACAGGAGTTAGCTGAAATAAAAGATAGTGTGGATAATTTTATTGCAGTCAATGAAATGGAAGGTCAATTTGCCACAGAAATGACGGATGAAGGGTTGCTAGTGACAATCCGTGATAGTATTTTATTCGATCCAGGGCAGGCAACAGTTAAACCTGAGTATGTCCCTATTGCCAAAGAGCTATCAACTATGCTGGAATCTGATCCAGCTCGAAATATTGTCATCACAGGTCATACAGATAATGTGCCAGCAGGTCCGAATTTTACATCGAATTTTCAGTTATCTGTAATGCGTGCAACTAAATTTTTAGAACTGCTTATTGAAAGTAATGACAAATTAGATCCTACGCGCTTTAGTGCAAAAGGAAACGGTGAGTATCGTGCAATTGCACCAAATGACACAGCCGAAGGACGTGCGAAGAATCGTCGTGTGGAAGTATTAATTCAACCATTAGTTACTGAGGATGGTTCAGAAACTTAGAGTACACAGTAATAAAAAGCTATTAGCAGCAGACAAATGTCTTAGGCTAATAGCTTTTCATTTTACCTATTTACGCAAAGATCCTAATTCAGCAACAATCGCTTGCATTTCGCTTGGACTAAAAGTTTCTCTCTTCATAACCATTTCATATAGATACACTAAATCTTCATAATTTGCTTCATCGAAGTTTTCTGATTTCATTGCATCGACATTCACCATACGAAGCTTGTCCTTCATTTGATCAACCATATACACAACGTTTTCTTTAGATGGAACTGATAAATCCATTTTTTACCCTACCTTTCGTCATCCTCGCACATATCATTTCATTGAATAAAAAAAATGTCAACTCTGTATTTAGGCATTGCTTTAAAAATAGACGGTTATTGGGTAGAATAAGGGCAGAAGACTGTTTATTTATGAAATAATAGGGAATAGGCAACTATACAAGCAGGGGGTTTTATTATGGGTCAAAGTAAATTATTAGTATCTATTGTAGCAGGAGCAGCTGTAGGAGCAGCATTAAGTATGTTAGATCACGCTACACGAGAAAAAACAATTGCCTCAACAAAAAAGATGAAGGAAGCCATCTCATACTATGCTGCAAATCGAGAAGAATTGCAGGTTTTGGTAGAGGAAAAAGTACTAGCAGCAAAGGTGCTTTGTGAAAGTGTGTCAGATAATGTCAACACAATTGCTGAAAAGGTGGATGAATTTAAGGATTTACCTTCCACGATACAGGGAATGATTGAAGATACGAAATCAGCCTTTACTTTACCTCATAAGGAGTAAAGGTCGTTTTAGGAGGAAATGTATGGAAAAGAATAAAGCAACATTGCATAACGCTTTTGGGTTTGTAAAGTCGTTTGTCTCTCCAGAGGAGGGAGCGATTGATATTATGACATCCAAGGGTTTTATCCAAGATTTAATAGGTCGGCTCAAGCGAGTTGAAATATCTGCGCTTGCTGCACAATTGGCTTATTTCTTTTTACTATCGTTCTTCCCCTTACTTATTTTCTTGGTGACACTCCTACCATATCTTAACTTAGAAACAACTCAGGTTTATTCGTTTTTAGTGAATATCTTACCTGATGAAGTGTATAAGCTTATTGAAAATACACTGAATGAGATTTTAACAAATCGCAACAGTAGTTTACTATCGATTGGGGTTTTAGGTACAATTTGGTCTGCATCTAAAGGCATTAATGCACTGCTTCGTGCTTTAAATAAAGCCTATGATACAGAAGGGAGAGCAGGCATATTAGATAGGGGTTTATCACTAGTTTTTACAATCGCTCTCGTCATTGTTATTGCCGTTGCGCTCTTATTACCGGTCTTTGGTCAGCAAATTGGACATTTCCTATTCTCAATCGTCGGAATAGAGGAGCAATTTGAATCAGTTTGGCATAGATTAAGATGGTCAATCCCGCCATTATTGATTTTCATCGTATTAATGGGCATCTACTGGTTTGTGCCAAATACAAGTCCTCGTTTAAAAATAATGGGCGTATGGCCAGGAGCGTTATTTGCCACGCTTGCTTGGTTAGCAGTCACATATGGTTTCTCTTTTTATATTAATAATTTTGCAAATTATTCTGCTACATACGGTAGTATTGGTGGCGTCATTATTTTAATGCTCTGGTTATATTTTACGGGAATCATTTTAATCTTTGGTGGCGTATTAAATGCTACAATGCAGAAAAGAGCACTTCAAAAGGAAATTCGTCGATAAGGAAATGAATTCATTATAAAAAGCCTCGCTAAACTCCTAAAGAGTAGCGAGGCTTTTTTAACTTGATTTTAGCTGATTAAATGCATCAATTATTCAATAAAAGCCTTAACGGATGGCGCAGGAAGAGGAGCTTTTAAGCAAGCTGGACTCAATTATGCTGAGGCTTAATTGATGTTAAACATTTTTATTGAGCATACGTAAACCATTTAGAATAACTAGAATTGTACTACCTTCATGCCCGATTACGCCTAAAGGCAAGTCGACAACTTGTAAAAAGTTAGAGGCGATTAATAAGACAATAACCCCGATAGAAAAGAAAATATTTTGTTTCACAATACGTTGCATTTTACGTGATAAACGAACAGCATAGGCGATTTTTGATAAGTCATTTTTCATTAGCACGACATCCGCTGTTTCAAGCGCCACATCTGTACCTTCACCCATAGCGATGCCAGTAGTTGCGGTAGCCAATGCAGGGGCATCATTAATACCGTCGCCGACCATGCCAACAAATTGATGTTGTGTAAGTAGGCGTTTCATTTCAGTTACCTTCGTTTCTGGCAGACATTCTGCGACGTATTCAGTAACGCCAGCCTCCTTCGCGATAACTTTCGCTGTTTTTTCGTTGTCACCTGTAAGCATCACCACTTGAATACCAAGCTCTTTTAATAATGTAACAGCCTTTTTAGCTTCGGAGCGCACAGTATCCTTTAATGCTGTTAATGCAACAATACCATGTTGATCGCGAATGAAAATAACTGTTTTTCCCTCTTCTGTAAGTTTAGTTACAGCACCATTTGCAAAACTGTTAGCAAGTTGTACATCAACAAACTCTGGTTTGCCTACTTGATACTCCTTGTTTTGAATCGTTCCTTTAATACCCCAGCCAGGAATATCTTCAATTGTTGCTTGTGGCAGTATGTCGATTCCTTCAGCCTTAGCATAGGAGGTAATCGCTTGGGCAAGGGGATGATTGGATTGAGATTCAATTCCTGCAAGAATTGCTAGAGCCGTCTCACGTTCTACTCCATCACGGACAATAAAATCTGTAACAACTGGTTTTCCTTGCGTTAAAGTACCTGTTTTATCGACCGCCAATGCACGTAACACACTAAGATGCTCTAAATGTAAACCACCTTTAAATAGCACACCATTTTTTGCACCATTTGATATAGTAGCGAGTGTTGCAGGCATAATGGAGGCAACGAGTGCACAAGGTGAAGCAACCACTAATAACACCATTGCTCGGTAAAAGGTTGTTGTCCAGTCCCAGCCGAGTAAGAAGTGGGGAAGAACCATCATAATGGCAACACCAAGTAAAACAAATTTTACATAAGTCCCTTCAAACTTTTCGATGAATTGTTGAGAGGGAGATTTTTCACTTTGGGCACTTTGAACGAGCTGTATAATTTTTTGGAAAAGGGTCTCTGAATTCGCCTTTGTCATTTCCATAGTAATAGCACCATTTAAGTTGACTGTGCCTGCAAAAACTTCGTCTCCTTCGCTTTTTGAGATTGGCAGTGGCTCACCGCTAATAGCTGACTCATCAATAGAAGATTGGCCTTTAAAAATAATGCCGTCTGCTGGAATTCGTTCGCCCGGTTTAATCAATAAATGATCCCCGATTTGTAATGTGGAAACTGATACTTTCATAGGCTCAAATCCGCCACGCACTAACCAAGCTTCTTCTGGCTGTAAATTCATAAGTGCAGATATTTCGCGATGACTTTTATTCATCGCATAAGTTTCAAGTGCACCACTTACTGCAAAAATAAATATTAGGATGGCCCCCTCTGTCCAATAGCCAATTGCAGCTGAGCCAATTGCAGCTAATACCATCAACAGCTCAACATTTAGCTTTCGCTCTTCTATGGTTTCTTCAATGCCTTCTTTTGCTTTCGCGAAACCACCTACACAAAAGGCAATTAAATATAGTAGAACAGAAGCTGTTGTTTGTCCACTTGTGTCTAAACGCCATGCTAGTAAGATGAAAATTCCAGCCATTAATGCAGCAATTAATTCTGCATGTTCTTTTATTTTCTCAATTATGTTTATGTTTTCTCGATTAGAGTATTCCATCTTTATCCCTCCTGATAATGAAAATCAATATCAAAACCTTTATAAATTAGCGTTGTTTTGAGCTATTCAATTGAAAATGGATTTCAATTACCATCTCTTTTGTTTAGAATTATTATAACAAAGGAATTTATAAAAATAAAGTAGGAAGTTTGATGGAGATTTTTAAACAATTTGCGAAAGGATTGAAAAAGGCACAGTCTATTCACTAGGAATATTCTGTGCCTTACAAAATTGTGCAATAAAACGAGTTACTACTGCTACCTATTATTTAATTAGAAGACTCTTTCTGCATGCAAAGCTAGTTTTTCTAATGATGATTTATCCACATCTGCATGTAGTGAGTTACCATGTGAATCCATTGTTACAACTGCTGTAAATTTTTCAACATTTAAGTGCCACATAGCTTCAGGGATACCGAATTCCATTAAATCAACACCATCAACGCCTTTAATACAATCCGCATAGTATTGTGCTGCTCCACCGATTGCATTCAAGTAAACGCCACCATGCTCATTAAGCGCTTTTAATGTTTTTGGTCCCATTCCACCTTTACCAATAACAGCACGGATACCGAATTTTTTCATGATATCGCCTTGATAAGGCTCCTCACGAATTGAAGTAGTTGGACCAGCCGCTTTCACTGTCCAGTTGCCTTCTTCGTCTTTTGCCATTACAGGTCCACAGTGATAGATAACTTGTCCATTTAAATCAACTGGTGCATCGTGGCTCATTAAATGGTGGTGGATGGCGTCACGGCCAGTATACATACGACCAGTAATCGAAACGACATCTCCAACTTTTAATGAACGAATTTGTTCTTCAGTAATTGGCGCAGTAAGTTCTACTACATCTGTAGTTGTATCTTCTGTTGTAGCAGCAACTTCATTTTCTTTGAAGGTAATTTTTTCACCTTCTTGATAGTGCCAATTCAAAATTTCGCCAGTTTGAGGATCGATGTCCACAGCCATACGACGGTAAGCCCAACAATTATATGCTACTGATACATAGAAAGAGGCAGGAATACGGTGCATTACGCCAATTTTACAGCCTAATAATGTTGCTTCACCACCGAAGCCCATTGTACCGATACCAAATGTGTTAGCCGTTTTAACAACGTATTCTTCTAACTTAGCAAGATCTGCATTTGGATTTGTATCTTCAACATGGCGGAATAATTGCTCTTTTGCTAAATCATAGCCCGAAGAACGGTCTCCACCAATACCTACACCAATGAAACCAGCAGAACACCCTTGACCTTGTGCTTGGTATACAGAGTGTAAAATACATTTACGAATACCATCTAAGTCACGCCCTGCACGACCAAGACCTTCTAATTCACATGGTAGACTGTATTGAATGTTTTTATTTTCACAGCCGCCGCCTTTGAGAATTAACTTAATTGTAATGTAATCTTTTTCCCATTGTTCAAATTTCATTACTGGCAAACCATCACCAAGATTATTACCACTGTTTGCACCAGATAATGAATCCACCGCATTAGGACGTAATTTAGCATCTGCAGTTGTATCGCTGATTGCTTTTTTGATTGCAGCTTTAATTTCTAATTGGTTTACGCCAACAGGAGTATAAATTTTGAAAGTTGGTAGCCCTGTATCCTGACAAATTGGTGACACGTTATCTTCTGCCATAATAATATTATTTGCGATTGTGTCTAAGCTCATTGCTGCACGAGTACCAGCATTTTCAGCTTCTTTTGCTTTTTTAATAGCACGACGTACATCCTTAGGTAAATTCGTAGATGTTTCAGTAATTAAATCGTAAAGACTCTTCTCCAAATTTTGTAGATTCATTGGTATTGCCCCCCATAGAAAAATTGATTATTTCCACGTTACATTATACTCTTTTCAACTAATGAAAAAAAGAGTCCTTATCTGAGACTGCTAAATTAAAGCATATTTTAATAATATAGAAGGAGAGTATTGATTTTACAGAACATTTGTTCTAAAATAGAATAAATCCAATATTAGGCGGAACTTGCATGGCTGCTAAAACTTTACTTGAATTACCAGAAGCATTCGAGCAATATAGACCATTAATAGAGGGGACAATGAAGCCTGTTGTAATGGTTAATACGGAGATAAGCAAGACAACTTTATTTCAAAGTAAGTTTGCAGGAGATCCTTATTTCCCATTGGCGATGGAATATCCAAAAAACATGAAGGGACAACCGTTAAAGCTATTAGCTCAAATTAACTTTGCAGAGGTTCCTATGCATTTACCCAATTTCCCAGAAGAGGGAATATTGCAGTTTTATATTGATGGTTATGACGATGTTTTAGGAATGGATTTTGATAATGGACAAAAACAAGAAGGCTTTCGTGTAATATTTCATGAACAAGTTATGCAAGATGAAGCACAGCTTATACAAGACTTTTCTTTTATAGAAATAGATGATGAGGAATTATATTTTCCTGTCGAGCGTGAAATGGCATTATCCTTTACTACAGGCGTTGAGCCGATGTCGATTGATGATTTTAGAAGCAATGAAAAGTATGCTAGCATCTTAACAGCTTTGGAGGATGACGAAGCATTAGAAGACAGCTTCTATGATGCTATGACTGGTGATGGTTGTAAAATTGGAGGCTATCCATTCTTTACGCAAGAGGATCCTCGAGCATATGGAGATTATAAAGATTCAATCATTTTGCTGTTACAGATTGATAGTGTCGGCGACAATATTCTTTGGGGTGATTGTGGCGTTGGCAATTTCTTTATCACAGAGGAAGAGTTAATGAATAAAGATTTTAGCAAGGTACTTTATAATTGGGATTGCCATTAAAAAACAAGCGAGCACACGATGCTCGCTTGTTTTTTTATTCATTATTGTTCACGAGCATGAAATTGCTCCATTTTGTCCTCTAAATCATCCATCATTTGGATTAAGCGATCAATATCTTCTAACTCAGCTGTTTCAGGATCAAGGGCATCTAATACTTCTAAAAACATCTCCAGACGCTCTTTTAAATAGGTTACTTGTTGCTCTTTATTAGTGATTGGCTTTGACATTCGTACACCTCATTTCATCCCTTTCATCGTAGCCGATTTGAGCTTAAATTTCAATGTTTAGGGAAACACCTAGGACTAAGAGATTAATTTTAAAAAAACAATAGACAGAATATTTACAATATTGAGTATGTATGTTAAAGTTGTTTTAAGATAAAGTAAAGGAGCTGATTGAAAAAAGTCATCTGTAACGCTAACTCGAAAAGGAGGGAGTTTAAACAAGTAATCGGTAATATTCAAAAGCCGAAAATCGTGTTTATACAATTAAATGAGGATAAGTATTAGTTAAGCCTTAGCGTAAAATCACATGTGGTGAGCGCTAAGGCTTTTTGGTATGCTGTTCTTTGGAAGAATGACTAGATAGTGGAGGGAAAAATGACGTACTTCTCAGATTACAGCAAGAAAAGATTTACCATTTTAGTAATAATTGTATCCATATCAGGCTTTTCACAAGGGATGCTATTACCGCTTATTTCGATAATTTTTGAACGTGATGGGGTATCCTCTGCATTGAATGGCTTGAATGCAACAGGCTTATACATAGGAACATTATTGATTTCACCATTTATCGAGCAGCCCTTACGCAGGTGGGGCTATAAACCGATTATTTTAATTGGTGGAGCACTAGTTTTTGCGTCTTTACTTGCATTTCCTCTATGGAAAAGTGTGACCTTTTGGTTTGTCCTTCGTTTATTAATTGGCGTAGGCGATCATGCCTTGCATTATGCGACACAAACATGGATTACAAGTACAGCAGATCATAAAAGCTTAGGAAAGGGAATGGCCATCTATGGCTTATCATTTAGCATAGGTTTTGCTGTTGGACCACTTATGGTGAGGCTAATTGAAATTGCTGAGGCGCTACCGTTTATCGTATCTTCAATAATGTGCCTATTAGCATGGTCCTTTGTATTTCTCTTACAAAATGAAAAGCCTGAGCGTTTAACAGGTGACTTAAATGCCAGAGGGTGGCAACGGTACAAAATGGCTATTTTATTTGGGTGGATTGCCTTTTTAGGTCCATTTGTTTATGGCTTTCTGGAGTCTTCACTAAATGCCTTGTTTCCTGTCTATGCACTACGCAAGGGCTTTGAAGTCGGCATGATTCCTATCATTTTATCTGTTTTTACATTTGGTGGTATTTTAACGCAAGTGCCGCTTGGTGCACTAGGAGATAAAGTAGGGAGAAGGAATATTTTGATGATTGGGTCATTTGGTGGCGCAATTATTTTTGCGATTGCAAGTTTTTTAGAGCATTCACAATTCGCTGTGGCGGTCGCATTTTTCTTAACGGGTACGCTGGTTGGCTCGATGTTTTCTTTAGGAATTACATTTATGGCTGATTTGACACCAAAGGAGCTACTGCCTACGGGGAATTTACTATGCGGAATTGCTTTAAGTATTGGTAGCTTAACAGGTCCATTTTTAGGTGGAGTTTATTTAGAATATGTAAAAAATTATAGCTTCCTTTTACTTGTGGCTATGCTTTTGCTAGCCGTTGCAATCGTTTTATTTATATTTGGACGCCGCAAGCATCAACAACCAACGATGGCAAAATAAAAAGAGCGGGGCTCATCTCCCGCTCAAAAAACAAAAAACGCCCAGCAAATCCGTGCTGTTATGGCGTTTTTTGCGTAACAAGGATGTTCCGTCCAAGTTACATAGGTTTGGCACCTAGAAAATTATTATACAGACATGTTCTAATGAAAGCAATAAAAAATAAAATGGGTATTTTTGGACATTATCTATCTTTCTATTTATAATAAAGGAACACTTGCTTAAAAAGGAGGTTTTTATCATGACAGAAATGAAAAAACTATCTATCCACCGTGCTTTAACAGAATTAAAAATGCTGACTCTACGAATTGAAGCAGCAACAAATGAGGTTAGCGCAGTCGTAGCTAATCGAAAAAGCAATCGTAAAATTAATGGTGTAGACATTCCTGAATATGAAAAACAAATGCAAGCATCCTATGATAAAGTGCTAGGTTTAATTTCCTATCGAAATAAAATAAAAGCACTAGTTGTGCAGTCCAATGCAAACACAAAGGTGTTGGTGGGCAAAGAGGAAATGACTGTAGCGGAGGCAATTGAACGGAAACAATCCATTCAATACGAAAAGAATTTGCTAGAAGTTATTCAGCATCAGCATCGTTCAGCTATCAATACGGTTGCCAAAGAAAATGATGCATTACCTGCAAAGCTGGAAACCTATTTAATTAACATATTGGGCAATAAAGATAAACAATCACCAGAGGAAGTTAAATTACATACCGAAACATTTATGAAAAGAAATGAGTTTGAAATCATTGATCCCCTAAATGTTAAACAACAAATTGAGAAATTGAGCAATCGGATTGAAGAATTTGAATCAGAGGTGGACGCTGTCTTATCAGAGTCGAATGCCACAACCTTTATTGAAGTACACGTTTAAAAAGATTTGCATGTCCTAGCGAAAATGGAAAACGAAAAGTCACTCGCGCTTCAAGGCATGTGTGCGAGTTAAAACGTAAAACATGCCTTACTCCAATGGTAACTTTCAACTAAACTGATTTGAAAGCTCAAAGGTAAAAGGTGAAAGTACAAAGCTTACGTTTTAAAGTTCTTTGGATAAAAGCTGAAAATTTAACATTTAATAATCATTTAAATCCTGGGTTATTGGTTAAGGTATCGACTTTTCTGGACCATCCATCATCCACCAGGCAGCTTGTGCTGTGCATTAGAAAAAGGACGTCTCCTAGGGAAACGTCCTTTTCATACTATTTGTTTTTTAAAACAAGTTTTGCAACGCATTCCACCTGCGCCGTTTGTGCGAACATATCCACAGGCTGAATATACTCAACATGATAAAGCTTCGTTAACTGTTGTAAGTCCTTTGCCAAAGTGGATGGGTTACAGGAGGTATAAACAAAACGTTTAGGTTTTAGTTTAAGGACTGTTCGAATAAATTCAGGTGCTAGTCCTGTACGTGGTGGATCTACCGTAATCACATCAGGAGTAAATCCTTCCTTGCGCCATTTTGCTAGGACACTTTCCGCTGTACCGACTGCATATTTCGTATGCTTGAAGCCATGGTTTCGAGCATTTTTACGAGCATCCTGAATGCTTTCAGGAATGACATCCATTCCACGAACTTCCTTCGCTTTATCCGCTAACCATAATCCAATTGTGCCAACGCCACAGTATGCATCAACCACTGTTTCTTTTCCCGTTAAAGCAGCAGCTTTTTTAATTTCATCATAAAGATGAACTGTTTGCGTTGGATTTAGTTGGAAGAAGGCGCGAGCGGATAAATCAAAAGCCAATTCACCAAGCTCTTCATGAATGGTTTCTTTGCCATCAAGTACAACAGTTTCATCACCGAAGATTAATGATGTTTTTTCACGGTTAATATTTTGCGCAATGGATACTATACTCGGATCAATTTTTTTAATACGTGTAATCAATTCAGCTAAATGAGGGATTTCTTTCCTTGTTGTGACAAGAACGACTTGTGTCTCCCCGGTACGAATACCTGTACGTACAACAATCGTACGCACTAAACCATCTAGCGTACGACCATCGTAAATAGTGATATTTAGCTTTTGCAAAATTTTTCGAGTGGCAACGGTGATTTTGGAAGTGATCGGATGTTGAACAAGGCAATCATTAATGTTTAACAGCTTATTACTTCCTTCAGCAAATAAACCTGCGTAAACACGCTTGCCTTCTTTACGTACTTGGAATTGGCTTTTATTACGATAATGCCAAGGATCATCCATGCCAAGTGTTTTTCGCACTTCAATTGTTTCGAGTAAAGGTTTGGCATAACGCTCTAATGCTTGTATAACTATGTCTCGCTTTTCTATTAGCTGTTTTTCATAGGTCATATGCTGAAGCTGGCAGCCGCCGCACTCATTGTACACTGGGCACGGTGCTTCCTGACGATGTTTTGAAGCTTTACGAATGGCTAAAATCTCTGCTTCAGCAAAATTACGTTGTGTTTTTGTTACTTGAGCTGTGATCTCTTCACCAGGAATGGCTCCTTTTACAAATATCACATTACGTTTATAAAAGCCTACACCTTCACCATTAATGCCTAGCCTTTTTATTGTTAGTGGGAATTTTTGTCCCACGGTCATTGTTGTTTGCTGCGTCAAACGTTCCACGTCCCTGCTCTATATTGTCATCTCCCCATTATAGCGAAGGAGCAGGCGATTGCAAAGCAACAGGGAAATCTTCGTATTCTAATACTAAATCATCAAGCGATAAGAACGTATAACCTTGCTTTTTAGCTTCTGCAATAAACATTGGTAATGCTTCGGCATTATCCTGTGCTACGGTATGCATTAAAATAACGGCACCAGGATGCAGTTGTTCCATAAGTGCATTATAAGCATAATCTGCCCCACGACGCTCATCCTTCATCCAATCCTTAAAGGCCACAGACCAGAAAATATGACGATAACCTTCAGCATTGCCCACCTCTAGCACTTTTGCATTAAAAATTCCTTCAGGTGGACGAGCGTATGTTGTACGATCGATGCCTGTCAATTCACGTAACTTGCCATCGAACTTTTGCCATTCTGCACGCATGCCATCTGGCGAAAGTCGAGCCATATTAGGGTGTCCATATGAGTGATTCCCAATAGTATGACCATCCTTCACCATACGTTTTACTAAATCGCTTGCACTGTCTAAGTAATGGCCTGTTAAAAAGAAAGTAGCAGGTACATTTTCTTTTTTCAATGTATCCAAAATACTTTCAGTAAAGCCGTTTTCATAGCCATTATCAAATGTTAAATAGGCAATTTTTTTATCTGCCTTCCCTTTATAAATCGCACCATATTTGTCGAGTAACTGATCGAGCTGTGCTCCTGCCTCTGCCTGCTCACCGTTTTTAGCACGTTTAAAACCCCAATGGTGTTCATCAGAACCAGCAGCAAAAAATGGATTAAAGCTAATTCCTGCGGCAATAATAAAAGTAGCAATTACCGCACCAACAATATGTTGTTTCCACATAAAAAACGCATCCTTTCTTTTTCATTAGAATGCGTAATTACTTAAAAAATTATCCAACTTAATTTTTTCTATTTTGAGCCTTTAACAAATTTTCAAGTGCTTGCTTTAAATAAGGGTATTTAAATATAAAATGTTGTTGTTCTAATAGGGTTGGTAGCACTTGTTGTCCTTCTAAAACAAGTATGCTTTGTTCGCCGAGAGCTAAACGCATCGCAAAGCTAGGAACAGGCAGCCAATGACGTCTGCCCATGACTTCGGCAATCGTTTGACCAAATTCCTTCATTCTCATAGGATGCGGGGCTGTTATATTAAATGGTCCATGAATATTTTCATTTGTAATAGCAAAATAAATAGCACGTGCTACATCTTCAATATGTACCCATGAAAGCCATTGCTCCCCAGAGCCAATCGTTCCACCTATATGCATTTGATAGGGCAATAGCATGGGTGGAAGTGCGCCACTATTTCTACCTAAAATGACACCAAAGCGTGCAAGAGCCACACGAATACCTAATGCTTCTGCTCGTTTCGCATGTCGCTCCCAATCGTGGACTGTAGTGCCTAAAAAATCAGTTGCGTAATCCGCAAAATCTTCATCATAGATGGCTTGTGTGGAAGTAGGGTATATACCAACTGCACTAGCATTGACAAGGACTTTTGGTTTTATCGTGAGCATGTCCATTATACGTATAATCTCTAGTGTGGCATTCATTCTGCTCCAATAGATAGCTTTCTTTTGCTTTTTTGTCCAACGACCATTATTTAATGAAACACCTGCTAAATTCACAAAGGCATCTACACCTTCAAAGATGGCCAAAGTTTGCTCCTGCTGATGTAGCCATTGAACATAGTGAACGCCATTTTCTAGTTTGGACTCATGACGCGTTAAGACAAAAATGTCATGTCCGTTGTCCTGCAATAGCTGTATAAGAGCTTTTCCAACAAAGCCAGTGCCACCTGCAATCACTATTTTCATAACAAGCACCTCTTTTCTCGAATAAAACGCTTACTAATAAGTTTATCATGTAAGCAAAAAGTAAACATCTTTAGGCATTAATTGCAGATCAGGAAGTTTACCCATGGAAGGAAGGGAATGCCCGCGAACAAAGGGAAATTAACCGTGCTAATTGTCAGATCCCCCATCAAGAAATGCTATAATGATAATAGTGAGGTGTTTGCTATGCGTATGATTACGAAAATTGCACGTCAAAAAAACAATCCTGAACGCTATAATATCTATTTAAATGAAGAGTATGCTTTTCCGGTTGATGAAGCCATTCTCATTCAATTTGGTTTAACAAAGGGAAAGGTGCTCGATGAATTCGAAATTCAAGAGATTGCCTATGAAGATGAGATACGTAAGGCATTTAATAAGGGGTTAAACTTCCTTTCATATCAAATGCGAAGTGAGCATGAGGTTAAGAAAAAACTGCTCAACTTAGAATTTGGAGAAGCTGTAGTGTTAGAGGCAATCCAAAAGTTAAAATCCTATGGCTTTATTAATGATGAAAACTATTCAAAGGCTCTTCTTGATACAAAGAAAGCTACTATGAAAAAAGGACCAAGAGCCATTAGACAAGACATGATCAAAAAAGGCATTGAGAAAAACTTGCAGGATGAGGTGCTTGCTACATATAGTTTTGAGGAACAAGTAAAACTGGCGAAGCAACTGGCAGAGAAAATTGTTCGAGCGGAGAGCAAGAAGACCCCAACACAGATTAAGACCAAAATTCAGGATTACTTATTAAGAAAAGGGTATGCTTTCTCGATTGTAGAAGAGGTGCTTAGCCAAGTTGAGATAGGGCAGGATGATGACAACTGGCAGCAGCTACTTGATGCTCAAGGCGAAAAAGTTTGGAAAAAGTACGTATCGAAGTATACTGGTTATGAGCTAAAAATGAAGGTTAAACAGGCGCTCTATCAAAAGGGTTTTCCTATAGAAGTAATAGATCGTTTTATAGAAGAGAAGGAGAATGAAGAATGAGTGAAAAAAATTATGCAGCTATGTCTGAACATGAATTGCGAGAGGAAATTGCTTTTCTAAAAGAGAAAGCTCGAAAGGCAGAACAGCTAGGGATCATCAATGAGTTTGCTGTTTATGAACGCAAAGCTTTAATGGCTGCGGCTTATTTAGTGGATCTTGATACAATCGTTCCAGGAGAAATGTATCGTATTGATGGTTCAGATAATGAGTTTTTCCAAGTAGATTATTTGAAGGGTCGCTTTGCTTGGGGTCATCGTTTAGGTGGAGACAAGTACCAAGAGGCACTACCAGTATCTATCCTTTCACCAGTAAAGGTGGGCAAATAAATGGATGAAAAAATTGAGAAACTAACACAAGAGTTACTTGCAAAGAATCCTCAGATGTCTGTTGGACGGGCACAGGTTTGGGTGGAGTTGTTATGGAGTGACTTTGAATCAACTGCCGCGAAAGCAGGGTATGATTATCGTGGGGCAGAGTATACAGAAAATCTTGTTCGTCAATTAATTGCAAGCTATGGTGATAAACTACATGCTTTTGCAGGGCGCAATCCGAAGTATATACATTTACTAGATGCTAGTGATGATATGGTACAATAATAAAAACCCTGACCAATATTGGTCAGGGTTTACTGCTTAATTACTCGCACCAATTTGTAGTTTTTTCTGGAGCTTATCTTCTGTAAAAATCCAGCCTGTGTAAGACGTAATAATGTCATTCGCATCATTTAAATGTGCTACGGCAACGAAAGGATAGCGATTGTCACTACGGTAACGCAAATCGATTAACCTTACTTCTATTAGGCCGTTTTCAAGCTCGGAAATCTCCCATCGATACATAGGAGAGAAAGACACAAATGCAGCTAAGTTAGGATCTTTCATTGCAGCATCTACAAGCGCAGTTTTAGGCAAAGGCTTAATTTCGAATTTATCGTAAATATTAACAGTCCTTCCATAAGCACGGCCAACATAATAATGAGTTTTTGACTTTGCTGCGATTCGCCAGTGGAAGAAGCGCATAGTAGGTGCTACAATGACATATTCTTCATCTTGAATAGTATGATGCACCGCGTTTTTTACTGCTTTTTGCACAGCAAATCGTAAAATATAGTAAATCACGATAACCACGTACATGATACTGAATGTCCATACTGGATTTGTACCAAATGCCCATAACACAATACCTACACAATGTAAGGTAAAAATGATGGGATCGAAGGTATTAATGACACCTAACGCAACCCATTTTCGAGAGAAAGGTCGAATTGCTTGTGTACCATACGCGTTAAAAATATCGACAAAAACATGAAGTGCAACAGCTAAAAATGTCCAAAGCCATAAATGTAACACATTCACATCTTGCAAAATCAGTGATAAAACAATTGTAATTAAAATAGGCCATATAGCTACAGCTGGTAGTGAGTGTGTAATTCCACGATGATGTCTGATATAGATGGCGTTATTACGTAGTTTTAACACAGTGTCGACATCTGGAGCTTGTGAGCCAATAATTGTACCTGCCATTACTGCTGTAAAAGTCATTGAATGATTGGCTACTACAGGGTCAGCTAATGCAAGACCGCCAAGGGCAATACCCATAACGAAATGTGTACCTGAATCCAAAAATATCCACTCCTAGTATGCATTAAAATCGAGTACAATGTGCATACAACTTTATTTCGAACATAATAAAAGGTATATTGAAATATTCTGACACTCGTGCGAAAGCGACGATTATTGTCGATCTTCCACGAATATTCTTTTCTTCATTGTATACCCTTTTCATCATAAATTAAATCGTAAAAACAACGGAGGTCACTGTGAATTACCCATATGTAACAGAATTTCGACAATCATTAGTTGACTGGTTTAACACAGAGAAGCGTGATTTACCGTGGAGACACACAACAGATCCTTATAAAATTTGGGTATCTGAAGTGATGCTACAACAGACACGTGTCGACACAGTTATTCCTTATTACAATCGCTTTATGGAAAGTTTTCCAACATTAGATTTGCTTGCAGAAGCACCCCAAGAATACTTATTAAAGCATTGGGAAGGTCTTGGCTATTATTCTCGTGCTCGCAATTTACAAGCAGGTGCTCGTGAGGTTATAGAAAATTACGGTGGTATAGTACCTGACAATCGCCATGAAATATCTAAATTAAAAGGTGTTGGTCCCTATACTGCAGGTGCTATTTTAAGTATTGCCTATAATAAGCCTGAACATGCAGTTGACGGTAATGTTATGCGGGTTCTAAGTAGAGTGCTTGATATACATGAAGATATAGCTATTCCCAAAACGAAGAAAATTTTCGAAAGTGCGGTTGAGGAACTAATTGATCCTGATCATGCTTCATCGTTTAACCAGGGCTTAATGGAGCTGGGTGCACTTATTTGTACACCTACCTCTCCAAAATGTTTATTATGCCCAGTCAGAGAGTATTGCACAGCTTTTAATGAGGGAGAACCAGAAAAATTACCTGTCAAATCAAAAAAGATAAAAATGAAGCATCTCACATATGATGTTCTCGTATATGAAAATGACAAAGGACAATTTTTAATGCAACAACGTCCTGAGCAAGGCCTGCTAGCTAATCTATGGCAATTTCCAATGATTGATACAAGCCAATCTTCGGTAGAAAACTTTACAATGGAATATAAAGTAATTGTCCAAGCCAAACATGAATTACTTACATTTAAACATGTTTTTTCACATTTAACTTGGCATTTAAATAGCTATTATATAAAATGCGAATCGACTGAGCTAGGTGATTGGCTAAATCGTGAGCAAATAGAACTTTTACCGATGCCTGTGCCTATGCTAAAAATTTGGGATGAAGTAAAAAAGCAAACGGCAGGAAAATAAAACCTTCTTAAAATCATTGATACATGAGCATAAAAGTCATCACCTCCGTACACAATAACTAGCGTGGAGGTGAATGAATGATGAAAAAACAAAACAACCAAAATTTCCAACCGAATAAAAACATGCAACGTCAAAGTGAAGAGTTTGGTTATGAAACGGACGTAAATGAAGTGCAAAAGCAAAATGCGAAAGCAGAGCAAAAGAAAGCTCCAGCTTCTGGCCGTTTCTCAAAAACTAACCAAGATTTAGGTGAGTAACACTTTGTAACTGCATAATTGCATTTACCTCTAAGGGGCTGTCTTAAATCCGAAAAGATGAAAAAGACAGCCCCTTTCAAATTGTTTAGGTAAGTAAATCGTCAGCATAAAAGGAAATCCTCTATAGCATTAACTAAAAAATCCCATCAACGCTGACATTATAATAAAATTCGCTTATAATTGACTAAATTTTATACAAATTCAAAATAGCGTAGTGAAATTTGTGGTTTTCTAACTACACCTTTCGCGTACACATTGCTATAATATACTAGAGACTGCTAGATTTAGGTAGCATAGACGAAAAGGTGGGCTAACAAAATGGCATTACCGGTAGAAGGAGAAACGATACAAATACATAGTTATAAGCACAATGGCCGTATCCACCGTGTTTGGCAAGAAACGATGGTTTTAAAAGGAACGAAAAATATCGTAATCGGTGCGAATGAACGGACACTTGTGACAGAATCCGATGGTCGTACATGGCTAACGAGAGAGCCTTCTATTTGCTACTTCCATGCGGAACACTGGTTTAACATCATCTGTATGCTACGTGAAGACGGTGTGTATTATTATTGCAATCTAAGCTCACCATTTGTTTTCGATAATAATGCCATTAAATATATCGACTATGATTTAGATATTAAAGTTTTTCCTGACATGTCTTATACCCTTTTAGACGAGGATGAATATGAGCTCCATCGTAAGGAAATGTCTTATCCTGATGTCATAGATAAGATTTTAAAGCGCAATGTCGATAAATTAATAAGCTGGATTCAACAAAAAAGAGGACCATTTGCACCCGATTTCATCGATGTCTGGACAAATCGTTACAAGTTCCAGCTTGATATGCAGTCAGATGATCAATCATGACACCTATTAGTTTAACTAATAGGTGTTTTTTTATTGGAGGGGAACAGAGTGTTGTTAAGGCAAAGGTAAAATAGTCCGCTATAAAGTCATCATAACTGTATTTTAATCAAAATATTGCTATAATACATAGGGCATTCATCTTCGAATGTCTGTTTCTTTTGTAAGGATGTGATGATAAATTGGGAAGCATTAAGCGATATATGCGCTTTGTTAAACCCTATACATGGGAAATTATTTTAACGATTATCATTGGTATAGTAAAATTTGCTATTCCACTATTTATTCCACTGCTCATTAAGATTGTGCTAGACGATATTATTGCAGCAGATGACTTAACAGATGTAGAAAAAACAAAAGAACTATTTTATTGGCTAGGTGGCACTATTATTGTATTCTTTATTATCCGTCCACCTATTGAATATTATCGACAATATTTTGCACAACACGTAAGCAACAAGGTGCTATTTGATATTCGTAAGGAAATTTATGCACATTTACAGCGTTTAAGCTTAAGGTACTATGCCAATACACGAGCAGGAGATGTTATTTCAAGAGTAATTAATGATGTTGAACAAACAAAAACCTTTGTCATGACAGGTTTAATGAATGTTTGGTTAGATCTGGCGACAATTGTAATTGCGATTGCCATTATGCTAACCATGGATGTGAAGCTAACACTAGTAGCGTTAATCGCATTTCCATTTTATGCTTTCAGTGTGAAATACTTCTTTGGCAAATTGAGAGATTTGACACGGAAACGTTCTCAAGCACTTGCAGGTGTACAAAGCTATTTACATGAACGTGTAGCTGGTATGAGCATTATTAAAAGCTTTACTTTAGAAAAGCATGAACAAAAATTGTTCGATTCAGCAAACGGTGAGTTTTTAGAAAAAGCGCTTGATCAAACAAAGTGGAATGCAAAATCATTTGCTGTCGTGAATACCATTACAGATGTAGCGCCATTACTAGTTATAGCCTATGCGGGCTATCAAGTAATAAATGGGTCACTTTCAGTTGGAACAATGGTTGCTTTTATTGCTTATATTGAACGTTTATATGGCCCACTTCGTCGACTGGTTAGCTCGTCCACAACTTTAACGCAGTCAATCGCTTCAATGGATCGAATGTTCGATTTAATAGATGAGCCTTATGAAGTCAAGGATAAGGACTATGCTGGTGAACTCCCACGTGCAAATGGGCAGGTTCGCTTTCACAATGTATCCTTCCAATATGAAGAAACTGGCTCACCTATTATAGATGCTATCGATTTAACGATAAATCCTGGGGAGACTGTTGCCTTTGTAGGGATGAGTGGTGGTGGTAAGTCAACGATTATCAGTTTAATTCCTCGCTTTTATGATACAACAAGCGGGCAAGTGACCATTGATGGAAAAGATGTACGGGATGTCACTTTACATTCCTTACGATCTCAAATTGGTATTGTCCTGCAAGATAATATACTTTTTAGTGACTCTGTCAAAGAGAATATTTTAATGGGGAAACCAGATGCAACAGATGCACAGGTCATCGAAGCAGCGAAAGCGGCAAATGCCCATGACTTTATTATGAGTCTGCCTAATGGTTATGACACAAAGGTTGGGGAAAGAGGAGTAAAGCTCTCTGGCGGACAAAAACAACGAGTTGCCATTGCGCGTGTGTTTTTAAAAAATCCACCAATTCTAATCCTTGACGAGGCTACTTCTGCATTAGATCTAGAAAGTGAAGCACTGATTCAAGAATCATTAGACAAGCTTGCTCATGAACGAACAACTATTATTATTGCGCACCGTCTTTCTACAATTACCCATGCTGACAAGATATTCGTCATCGATCATGGTCAATTAATTGAAAGTGGAACACATGAACAGCTAATGGACAGTCAAGGGACATATTATAATTTATTCCAAGTACAGCATTTAGATTAAAATTTTCCGTAAAATACATGGTTTAAGAATTTTTTTCAAAAAAAGTCTTTCATTTATTCGAAAATGGAAGGCTATTTTTTTTTGAAAAATGTAAAAAATTATCTCTTTATAAGATTTTATTATTATCGAAGGCAATTATTGTAGAAATTCTATGTAATTTGCAGAATATTAATGATTGAAAGAGTAATGATTTTTAGTTAGAATTATCTGAAAATAAGGAATTTAACGAAAGTTATAGTATTCTATTAATATTATTATACATTTGAGTAAAATATAGGTAGGGTGGGGCGTTACACATGAGGAAAAAACTACTAGAAATAAAAGGTTTGAAAACAACCTTTTTCACAGATAATGGGCAAATTCCTGCTGTAGACGATATCGATTTTTCTGTCCATGAAGGAGAAATTTTAGGGATTGTAGGAGAATCGGGAAGTGGTAAAAGTGTTACGTCGCTGTCCATCATGGGATTAATTCCATCACCACCAGGTAAAATAACTGGTGGAGAAATTTTGCTAGATGGCAAAAATATTGCTAAATGTACGGACAAACAAATGCAAAAAATACGTGGTAAAGACATTGCAATGATTTTCCAAGAGCCGATGACTTCGCTAAACCCTTTGTTCACGATTGGTGATCAGTTAAAGGAAGCTATATTAATCCACAATCCAAAATGGTCAAAAAAGGAAGCGTTTGCAAGAGCGGTTGAAATTATGAAATTGGTAGGTCTACCACGTGCTGAGGAATTGCTAAAGGACTACCCACATCAGCTGTCTGGCGGTATGCGTCAACGTGTGATGATTGCTATGGCACTTGTCTGTGACCCTCAAGTATTGATTGCGGATGAGCCTACAACTGCATTGGATGTTACGATACAAGCCCAAATTTTACAGCTTATGAAAGACTTAAATAAACGATTGAATACAGCTGTGTTGTTAATTACACATGATCTGGGGGTTGTCGCGGAAACTTGTGAGCGAGTGATTGTTATGTATGCAGGACAAATAGTGGAAGAGGCGCCGATTCATGAAATTTTCACTAATCCTAAACATCCCTATACACAAGGACTCATTCAATCAGTACCTGACATGCGTTATAAAAAGGAAAATTTATACTCCATTCCTGGAAGTGTACCGAAACCAGGAAGTATTCAGGTAGGCTGTCGTTTTGCGGCACGCTGTGAATATGCAATGGAACGTTGTTTACAGGAAACACCACCTTTATTTGAAGCAGCAGAGAATCATAAATCGAGATGTTTTTTACTAGAGAAGCAGGAGGTGGAGCAACGTGTCGAAAGCGTTATTAAAGGTTGAGGGGTTAAAAAAATATTTTCCGATTCGAAAGGGAGTCCTTAATTCACATGCCGGGGATGTAAAGGCTGTAGATGATGTTTCCTTTGAAGTATTTGAAGGAGAAACATTAGGAATTGTTGGCGAATCAGGCTGTGGTAAATCCACAACGGGTCGCTTATTAATGCGTTTACTAGAGCCAACTGGAGGTAAGATAGAATTCGCAGGTAAAATGATTTCAGAATTATCCAACAATGAAATGAGGAAGGCACGTAGAGATATTCAAATGATTTTTCAGGATCCCTATGCCTCACTAAATCCTCGCCATAACATTGGCAAAATTTTAGAGGAGCCCCTTATTGTTCATGGGATAGGTAATGCCAAAGAGCGAAAACAGAAAGTGTTGGAGCTACTTGAGATTGTTGGATTGAATGAGTATCATATCAAGCGCTATCCGCATCAATTTAGTGGAGGGCAAAGGCAACGTATCGGCATTGCTAGAGCCCTGATGACCAATCCACGCTTAATTATTGCGGACGAGCCAGTATCTGCACTTGATGTGTCCATTCAGGCACAGGTTTTGAATTTATTGCAAAAGCTGCAAAAGGATTTAAAGCTAACTTATATTTTTATTTCCCATGATTTAGGGGTTGTACGTCATATCAGTAATCGAGTTGGCGTTATGTATTTAGGTAAATTAGTTGAGCTGACAGCGAGTGAGGACTTATATGCTGAACCGCTTCATCCATATACACAAGCACTTTTATCTTCGGTTCCTGTTCCAGATCCTACGTTTGAACGGGAACAGATCATCATTTCTGGAGATATTCCAAGTGCATCAAACCCGCCAAGCGGTTGTACATTCCATACGAGATGTCCATTTAAAAAGGATCAGTGCTCACAGGTAGTACCTAAAATGCAAGAAGTGAAACCAGGTCATTATGTTGCTTGCCATCTTTACGAGGCACTACAACATTAAATGATATAAAAACTCATAGGGGGAAATTCGATGAAGAAAAAGAAGTTTTGGACTTTAGGTGTAATGCTACTCCTTATTCTCTCGACAATCTTAGCAGCATGTGGCGGCTCAGATAACAAGGATACGGGTAGTAAAGATACTTCAACTGGTGGCGATACAGCGAGCAGTGGAGAACCAAAAATTTTAGTCTATGGTCGTGGTGGAGATTCTGTAGCACTTGACCCTGCTGTTGTTACAGACGGTGAATCCTTCACAGTGACAGCTAATATTTATGAAACACTTGTAAACTTTGGTGAACGAGATGTAACAATTCAACCAGGCTTAGCCAAATCATGGGAGGCATCAGAGGATGGTTTAACGTATACTTTCCAGCTACAAGAAGGTGTGAAATTCCATGATGGCACAGATTTCAATGCTGAGGCTGTTGTTAAGAATATTGAACGTTGGAAAACAGGTGCGGATAAACATCCTTACTTTAGTTCGCAATTTGTCGTTGGTGACAAGCAAGTAATTGAATCTGTAACTGCAGAGGGAGACTACACAGTTGTCTTTAAGTTAAGTCAACCTCAAGCACCATTTTTGAAAAATTTAGCAATGTCTCCATTTGCAATTGCTTCTCCAACAGCATTTGAAGCAGATGAAGAAGGTTTATCTGCAAATCCTGTAGGAACGGGTCCATTCAAGTTTGTTAGCTGGGTACGTAATGATTCAATCACAATTGAGAAAAACCCAGATTACTATATTGATGGCTATCCTAAATTAGATAAAGTAATTTATCGTTCTATTCCAGAAAACTCAGCACGTTTAAATGATTTATTAGCAGGCAATATTGATGTAGCTGATGGCTTAAGTCCTTCTGATAAAGGAACAATTGAAGGCGATGCAAATTTACAGTTAATCGAACGTCCATCTATGAACGTTGGTTACCTTGGTTTAACTGTTACACGTCCACCTTTTGATAATGTAAAAGTACGTCAAGCAGTCAACTATGCAATTGATAAACAAGCATTAGTGGATGCGTTTTATGAAGGGCTAGCTGAACCAGCGAAAAACCCAATGCCACCAGTAATTTCTGGTTATAACGATGAAGTGACAGGCTATACGTATGATCCTGAAAAAGCGAAAGCATTACTTGCTGAAGCAGGTTATGATGGCAAGGAAATTGAGCTATGGGCAATGCCAGTACCACGTCCATACATGCCAGACGGACAAAAAGTGGCTGAAGCGATTCAAAAGAACTTAGAAGACGTAGGTATTAAATCTAAAATTGTGTCATTTGAATGGGCTACGTATTTAGAAAAAGCTCAAAATGGTGAAGCGGATGCATTCCTACTTGGCTGGACAGGCGATAATGGGGATGCGGATAACTTCCTATACACGTTATTAGACGCCGATAATATTGGTTCTAATAACTATACGTTCTATGATAATCCAGAATTACACAAGATATTAACAGCTGCTCAAACTGAGATCGATGAAGACAAGCGTAATGAACTTTATAAGCAAGCTCAAGTAATTATTTCTGAGGATGCTCCATGGGTTCCACTTGCTCACTCTATTCCAATTTTAGCTGCTAACAAGAAAGTTACAAATTACATTGCGCATCCTACTGGCTCTGACCGTTTAGATGCAGTAGATATTCAATAGTAAATTTCATCATTTTTTAATTGAACAAAAAAATGTGAAGAATCTGCTTGCTTTTCTGCGGGTAAGCCGTGGAAATCTCGCAGATTCTTTTCAAGTAAAGATAATGATTATTTCCTGTATGAAAGAATTCAACTAAACATTCAAAACCGTTTAGTGAAGGCTCAACCTTTCAACAGTATATAAAGACTTCACAGTAGATTATGAAAATCATAGAGAGGTGATGAAAATGCTTCACTATATGGGGAGACGTTTACTTCAACTAATCCCAGTTTTGCTTGGAATGACTTTTATCGTCTTTATGTTGATACGAGCAATCCCTGGAAATCCAGCACAGGTTATTTTAGGACAACAGGCAACAAAAGAGGCGGTCGAGGCGTTAAACGCAAGTTTAGGATTAGATAAGCCGTGGTATACACAATATTTTAGTTACTTAGGGGGTATTTTTCAGGGAGATTTAGGAGTTTCCCTACGTACGAAACTACCTGTATCAGAAGAAATTTTCCCATACTTAGCAGCAACAGCCGAACTTGCATTATTTGCGATGATTATTGCGATCGTTATTGGTGTGAATGCTGGCATTATTTCTGCATGGTTCCAAAATTCTTGGTTTGATTATACAGCGATGATCATAGCGTTAATCGGTGTTTCTGTACCCGTGTTCTGGCTTGGATTGATGGAGCAATGGACATTTAGTAGTAAGCTTGGTTGGTTGCCTACATCTGGTCGAGAAGATGTGCGAAATCCAATTACCGCCATAACCCATTTTTATTTACTAGATACACTCATTCAAGGCCGCTTTGATCAATTCATCGAAGTCATAAAGCGATTAATATTACCAGGAGTAGCACTTGCAACGATTCCGATGGCTATCATTGCAAGAATCACAAGGTCCTCCATGCTAGAAGTTATGCGTTCAGATTATGTAAGGACGGCAAGAGCAAAAGGACAAAAAATGTTTATCGTTGTTTATAAGCATGCATTAAAGAATGCGGTTATTCCTGTGTTAACGGTAATTGGTCTACAAACTGGATTACTGCTAGGTGGTGCCATTCTAACAGAGACGATTTTTAGTTGGCCAGGAATTGGTCGTTATATTTATGATGCGATTGGCTTCAGGGATTATCCTGTTATTCAATCAGGTATTCTCATCGTTGCATTTATTTTCATCATGATTAACTTAATCGTGGATTTACTGTACACAGTAGTCGACCCACGGATTAAATACAAATAGAAGGGAGTTGCAATGATGACTGGAGCAATCGATATAAAAAAAGAAGTAGCACCAGCTCGAGAAAAGGCAGTAGGTCCATGGCTCGAAGGCTGGCGTAGTTTTAAAAAGAGTAAAGTATCCCTTGTGGGAGCAGGAATTGTTATATTTTTCATTTTACTGGCTGTCATTGGTCCGTTCATTGCACCGCAGGGCATCAATGAACAAGATTTAACGAAGCGCTTACTGGCACCATCCGCTGATCATTGGTTTGGAACGGATGATTTTGGACGGGATATTTTTTCGAGGATCATTCACGGTGCAAGGATATCGCTATGGGTAGGCTTTTTTTCTGTTATTTTGTCCGTGATAATTGGTAGTTTACTTGGCATCATTGCAGGTTATTATGGAAAATGGATCGATACGATAATTTCACGTATTTTTGATATTATGCTAGCTTTCCCTAGTATGCTACTAGCGATTGCAGTAGTATCAGTGCTGGGTCCATCTTTACAAAATGCATTAATCGCCATTGCTATTATTAACGTACCGAATTTTGGGCGCTTAATCCGTTCTAAAGTTTTAAGTGTCAAGGAAGAGGAATATATAGTAGCGGCAAAAGCAATTGGCATGCGTGATGCACGAATTCTATTTTCACATATTTTGCCGAATTCCATAACCCCAATAATTGTACAGGGAACACTAGCAATTGCGACAGCCATTATTGAAGCGGCAGCATTAGGTTTCCTTGGGCTAGGGGCTCAAGCTCCAGCACCAGAATGGGGCAAAATGTTAGCGGATGCACGGAAGTTTTTATTAAATGCTCCGTGGACGATGATTTTCCCTGGTTTAGCTATTATGTTAACAGTTTTAGGCTTTAATCTAATGGGGGATGGACTACGAGATGCACTTGATCCAAAAATGAAAAGTTAGTAATTAGGAACAATAGCCTTCTACAAGTTAGAAGGTTTTTTTAGCTGCGTGGACCAATGGATATAAAAGGAACATTTTTACTACAAAAACGTTCTATAGTATAGAAAAAGACATGAGGGGCTTTCAAAAATAAGAGAAAACACCTTTTCGGAGCCATTAATTGAATTTTTTGTCACGTTATTTTAGACTTAATTTAAGTAGAAATCTTTTAGCTTAGTAGATTATTGCTTACCATAAAATCTTTCGACTGAAATACATATTTTAGGAGGGTGTTAGAATTGGGGATTAATTTACAAAAAGGACAAAGAGTTGATTTAACAAAGGGTAACGCAGGATTAAATAAAATTAAAGTTGGTTTAGGGTGGGACCCTGTAGGCCAAGAGAAAAGTGGCGGCTTTTTAGGTGGTTTATTTTCTAGCAGAAATAGTGGCAGTGGCAGAAGTATCGACTGTGATGCTTCAGTATTAATGTTACAAGATGATAAGGTTGTAGCGGGTGACGATGTTGTTTATTTCGGGAAATTAACAAGTAGCTGCGGTTCTGTTCGACATTCAGGTGATAATTTGACAGGTGATGGCGATGGTGATGATGAGGTAATTACAATTGAACTATCGTCTGTACCTTCGCAATATAACAAGCTTGTGTTTGTTGTAAACATTTATGATGCGGCAGGTCGCAATCAACACTTCGGTATGATTCAAAATGCATATATTCGTGTATATGATGACAGGACAGGAAGCGAATTAATTCGCTATAATTTAACTGATAATTATTCGAATTTAACGACGTTAGTATGTGGAGAAATTTACCGTCATAATAACGAATGGAAATTTGCTGCGGTTGGTACGGGAACAAATGACATAAAGCTTGGCGACGTTGTTCGAAGATATCAATAAATAATTGACTAACTAGGAGGAATAAAAATTATGGGCATTTCACTACAAAAAGGTCAGAAGGTAGATTTAACTAAAACAAATCCAGGATTAACGAATGTTGTTGTAGGTTTAGGCTGGGATACAAATAAATATGATGGTGGTCATGATTTTGACTTAGACTCCTCTGTATTTTTACTTGCTGATACAGGTAAAGTTGCAGATCAAAATGATTTTATTTTCTATAACAACACTACAGGTGGCAATGGTTCAGTTGAGCATTCAGGCGATAATTTAACAGGTGTAGGCGAAGGTGACGATGAAGTGGTGAAAGTGGCATTAACTCAAGTACCTGCCCATGTTCAGCGACTAGCTTTCACAGTAACCATTCATGATGCAGAGTCTCGCAGTCAAAACTTCGGTATGGTGTCTAATGCCTATATTCGTATTATGAATGCTGCTTCCAACGAAGAAATTATTCGCTATGATTTAGGCGAGGATTTCAGTATCGAAACAGCTATTGTTGTAGGAGAATTATATCGTCATAACGGAGAATGGAAATTTAATGCGATTGGTGCAGGCTATCAAGGTGGCTTAGCTGCTTTATGTAATGATTATGGCTTAAGTGTAAACTAAAATTTCATCTTTGGACAGAAAGGGAGATTTTTGAATGGCTATACAATTAAGTAAAGGGCAACGTATTGATTTAACAAAGCAAGATCCAGGCTTAAATAGCATTGGCATTGGTTTAGGCTGGGATGTAAAGCAATTTGATGGTGGACAAGACTTTGACTTGGATGCATCTGTATTTTTACTAGATGCTTCAGGTAAATGTCGGAATGAACAGGACTTTATTTTCTATAATAATCTAGCGAGCCCAGACCAATCTGTTGTCCATACAGGAGATAATCGTACAGGTGCAGGGGATGGGGATGATGAAAAAATTCTTGTCAACTTAAAGCAAGTATCACCTCAAATTGAAAAAATTGTAGTGACGGTTACTATTTACGATGCTGAGGGACGTCATCAAAACTTCGGGCAAGTCTTAAATGCCTATGTACGATTGACGAACGAAGAGTCGGGGTCAGAGGTATTGCGCTACGATCTAGGTGAAGATTTCAGTATTGAAACGGCTGTAGTATTTTGTGAGCTTTACCGACATAATGGTGAGTGGAAATTTGCTGCAGTAGGTTCAGGTTACCAGGGTGGACTAGCTGCTTTAATCAATGCATATGGCCTACAGTAACTATGGGACATAGGGGCATGGTAAAGGAGCGGGTGTAGATGTATTAAATGAGATATTCAATACATATGCACAGTTTTAACACTAGCAGATGTAACAAGGGCTTATCGTAATGCACTGAAAATATGTGTTAGTATTTTGGGGCTACCATCCTTCGCATGAAATTTTCGTTATTATTTTAATAGCTAAATTCTTATTGACATTTGTGGTTTACAAGTTGAAAAAGAAAACAGCAGTGTAAACAAGGCACTGTATTAGTCTGTATGGAACAGGCTGATACAGTGCTTTTTTCACAAAAGGCATAGTTACTGGGGAGAGGATTAGATGCAACACTTTGCAACAGAAGCAGAGACGATTTTTTATAAGAAGCCACAGCCGTTTACAAAATGGGAAACGTCGGATATTTTGTCATATGCCTTAGGTGCGACTTTGTATATGCCAGCTTCCATGCCTACGATTGTGAGCTTGATCCGATCACAAAAATATAAGGAACTCACATCACTCGTCATTGATTTGGAGGATGCAGTTGGAGATGCAGAGTTAGTAGATTGTGAAGCTAAGCTGATAGAGGATATTAGTGAATTATATGCACTCTATCAGCAAAAACAGCTATTACTTCAGGAGCTCCCTTTACTTTTTGTTCGAGTACGTCATGTTGAGCAATTTCAAAAGCTAACAACTGTTTTAGGAAAAAAGCAAGAAATATTAACTGGCTATGTCTTTCCGAAATTTACAGCAGAACAGGGTGCTCGTTATTTCGAGTTGCTTGAACAAACCATTTTAGAAAATGATTTAATTTTATATGGTATGCCAATTTTAGAAAGTCGTGAGGTCCTATATAAGGAATCTCGCATGGAAGCGTTATTAGACATTAAAGCAGTTCTACATCAATACAAAGCCCGTGTGTTAAATGTACGAATTGGTGCTACCGATTTTTGTGGCATTTACGGAATTCGACGCCGTATGGATTCTACCATTTATGATATTAGTGTCATTCGCGATTGTATTGCAGATATTGTTAATATATTAGGCCGTGAGGAAGATGGTTTTATTATTTCTGGGCCTGTGTGGGAGTATTTTAATAATCAGCGTGTATTAAAGCCCGCACTTAGAGTGACACCATTCAGTGAGAAAGGTGCGCTTGATACAAGGAAAGCATTATTAGACGATTGTTTAGATGGATTAATGAAAGAAGTTTTAATGGATAAACAAAATGGCATAGTGGGAAAAACAATTATTCATCCGAGCCATATCCGTGTTGTGCATGCCCTCTATGCTATTTCGTATGAGGAATACTTAGATGCGCTAAGTATTATAGAAAATAATGATGGACAAAAAGGTGTTATGAAAAGTCACTATGCTAATAAAATGAATGAAATGAAGCCACATATGAGATGGGCACAACGGATTTTAAAACAGGCTCATGTCTATGGTGTTTATCATGAATCTGTCGATTTTGCTTCACTGTTATTACAGTCTGAAATAGGTGGTAGTGTATATGCAACAACAAATGAGTAAATTAAGCATTTTACCGAATTATTCAATTGATATTGAAATTACCTACAATCCACATAATTTTGCGCTAACCGACTTGTTTAGAATGGCGGCTCGGATTAATAAGAAGAGACAATTTTTGTTTGTAAGCACGGTACTAGGCAAACATTTGGCTGTCCGTCCGCAAATCCCTTTACTGACAGGAACTCTTTTAGCTATGCTATATCAGCAGCACCTTACTGGACAAAAGGTAATGGCTTCGTCTGTCGTTACAGCTTTAAAAGATGAATCTAATTTGGATGAAGTACAAAAATCCATAGAAGGAACCCTAGAATTAACGGATGAAACATTATTTATTGGCTTTGCTGAGACGGCAACAGCACTTGGACACGCAGTATTTAATACCTTTCACTCGAATGCTATGTATATCCACACAACACGTGAAGTGCTGCTAGATTTTGAGCCATTTGTTACGTTTGAGGAAGAACATTCACATGCGACAAGCCATAGAATTTATACGGAGGAACCAGAACTTTTACTGCAAGCTAAGCGCATTGTGTTAATTGATGATGAGATTACTACTGGAAATACGGTCATTAATATGATTGAGACATTAAGACAGAAATTTCCTTTAGTGAGACAATATGCGGTACTATCTATTTTAGATTGGCGTTCCCAACAGCAGCAAACAATCTTTAAGCAGTTAGAAGTACAATGGGATATCTCTATAGAATTCATCTCCATTATGTGTGGGAATTTTTACTGTTCAGGCATTCCAAGCTTAACCAGTACACAACCTAACTTACTAACACAGATTGCACGAGATATGGATATTTGTCCGATTCAAGTATCTGCTGATCGCAAATCCTATCGATCTGTTGCGGAGAATGGATTAATAAATAAGCATCCCTATTTACTAGCAACAGGGAGATTTATGCTCACGTCAAAACAGCATGTTGACCAAAAGCAAACGATACAAGCTATTGCTATTCAAATACAAGAGCTAAGAACAAATGGGCCAGCGCTTGTTATTGGCACGGGTGAGTTCATGTATGTTCCTATGCAAATTGCCTCTTATTTAGGGAATGATGTTTATTTTCAGTCAACTACTCGTAGTCCAATCTATTGTACAGATGATTTAGGATATACGATTAACGATAAAATAGCCTTTGAAAGTCCAGAAAATAACGGGGTCACTAATTTTTTATATAATCTTCAAAGCCAGTCTTACACGGAACTTTTTTTCTTAGTGGAACGTATAGCAAGTAAAGAGGTAGTTGCTCGTGTGGTAAAGGCATTACAAGAAGCCACTAACGCCAAAGTATATGTAATTAGTATGCATGAATTGGAGGTAGAACGATGATATCGACTTTGCAGCCAGATAAAATGGGGAGTTATGCACCAGAGGACGTTATTTTTTTATTGCGTGATATTGGAAGTGCATTCCTTGAAATGGATAATGAGAAACGTGAACAACTCATTCAATCGGGTATACATTATTCGGAAATGCTGCCAGTGGAGAAGCAACCATCGGATACCTACATGAATCTTTTTTATAAAGCGCTAGATGTTCATGCAGAAAGAATAGCAATCGCCGTTGGAGTAGTGGCAGAACAAATCATTGAAAATAGAGGATTAAAAAATTTAATTCTTGTGAGTTTAGCTCGTGCAGGTACACCCATTGGTATTTTAATCAAACGGTATATAGCCATGCATTATCATGTGAATGTTCCACACTACTCCATCTCTATACTGCGAGGTCGTGGGTTTGATGAAATGGCAATTCGTTATATTTTGACACAGCATCCTCTAGGAAGTCTGCAATTTATTGATGGTTGGACAGGAAAAGGGGCAATTACCAATGAATTAATTCAATCCTGCCAAAAGTTTAATTTACAATACCAAGAACAGTTAAGTGCCGATTTAGCTGTTTTGGCTGATCCTGGCCATTGTGCAGCTATTTATGGAACTCGTGAGGATTTTTTAATACCATCTGCTTGTTTAAATTCCACTGTATCTGGATTAGTAAGTAGAACGGTATTAAATTTGCAGTTTATGGATGCAAACGATTTTCATGGTGCAAAATACTACAAAGAATTAGAGGCAATAGATGTCTCCAATCTGTACATAGAGCGTATCGTCACATGTTTTGAACAAGTACAGAGTAAAATTGTGCAACAAATTCAAGAGCAAGAAATCTCTCCAATTACTTGGGAGGGTATGAAGTCCGTGCAAACAATTCAACGAGATTTTGGTATTGATAATATTCATTTCATTAAGCCAGGTGTTGGGGAAACGACAAGAGTTTTGCTGAGAAGAATACCTTGGAAGATTTTAATTAACCCACAGTACATGCATGAATTGAAACATATTTTATTATTAGCCCAAGAAAAAAATGTATTGGTTGAAGAGTATTCGAATATGTCCTATGCATGTTGTGGTTTGATCAAAGAATTATAGAGGAGAATATGATGATATTATTTACATCTGATTTAGATAGAACCCTTATTTATTCTAAACGCATGATGGAGATGTTTCCGCCAGCAACAGAGACAATCGTCGTTGAACACAAGGTCGAAATAGCAATGAGTATGATGACACAGGCAACAGCACCCCTATTGCAACAGGTACACCAACAAAGTTTATTTGTACCTGTTACGACAAGAGCCTTACATCAATATAAAAGAATCCATTTTATTCATGATTTATGCCCTGCTTTTGCAATTACAAGCAATGGGGGTACAATAGTAGAAAAGGGTCAGCCATATGAGAAATGGACACAAACATTATCTAGACGTATTGAAGATTCCTCGATCCCTCGTATGGATATGCTAAAGCTTTTTCAGACGATTAAATCTGATACATGGCTACAACGATCTCTGTATATAGATGAACTTTTTTATGTACATCATGTAGATATTGATGTTTTACCATCCGATGAATTACAAGCGATGATTCAAGAGTTTGATATGCATGGTTGGCATGTTCTGCTACAAGGGAAAAAATTGTATTTTATGCCCAAGGTGCTGACAAAGGAAGCGGCTATAGAATATATAAAAGAGTTCTGTACATACGATGTGCATATAGCAGCAGGTGATTCTATTATGGATTATGGCATGCTTGCAATGGCTGATTTAGGTTTTACACCAAATCATGGCGACTTAAAGGATAAACAGCCAAAGTTTTTACAAAATACAACTTACTCGCCTCACAATGGTGAAGCATTTACAAAGAATTTATTGGAAACAGTTTTACAGATGGCATCACAACAAACGATCGTATAGATGTTCAAATATTTTTGTTGTCATTAGGTGAGACGTCCTATGACAAATGAATGCTTTAGCATAGGCTGAGGATGATTTTTAGGAGGTGCGTTTGTATGCAAACAATCACAATTAAATCAGTGTTGGAGCGTCATCCTGATGATTGGCTACAGGCGTTTCAAGATTCACCAAAGGATCGTGCATTTTATGAAACAACAGAGCAGCAAGTGAGCTTTAGTAGAATTGGTGTTCGTGTATTGGGCGTACCAATCGAAGAAGATGATTATTTCAATTCATTATTTACATTGTCACAGAACACTAACATCCATATTTTAAGTGAAGAATTAAATAAACATATTGAACCAAAAGACTTTCAGGCAATACAAACAATCCTTTCGCAGCATCAACAAACTCCACAAGGTCTATCTATAAATCGTTTAGTGGCAATGATGTATGGTTATCAATTAATTCCTAAGCATGATGACAGTGTAATGAATCGCCATTTACAGTTAGCAACCATTAAAGTAGTAGAGCTCTTTCAAAAACAGCAATCGTTAGGTTTGCTAGCAAATGACTTTCGCCGTTTTTTAATTGATATGGTGAAATGGTTGAAAAACCATTGGATTCTATGGACAAAATCCATGAAACCAACAGATGATTTTCCTAAAGTAGTTTGGTATGGGGAAGCAACTCTAAGTCAGCGCTATTTCTTATTGTTATTAATGGAGCTTGGTTGTGATGTGTTAATTTTTCATCCAGTTAAAATAGATGAATTTGCTGAGATTGATCCTAACGATACTTTCTCTATCACATATGCATATGCCAATCAAACAACTTTACAGCCATTTCCTGATAAGTTGCGTGACCGGCAGGCAACGGTTGGATATCGATCTAGTCAGCATTTTGAGCAATTAATGCATGATCAGCAATCAGGTGTCTATAAGCCTTGGCAGTTTAAAGATTTTATGCCACGCTCCTTAACATTACGGATGACATATGATGATATTTTTATTTATGCAAAAGAGAAAGCTTTGGTTCGACCACAGTTTGAAGTAATTGGGAATGAGATTGTCATTCCAGTCATATTTGCCAAAATTAGTGGGGTTTCGAGCAGACGGGAAGAATACTGGTATTATATGCATCAGTTATTAGCAAATCCGCAAACTGTTTTTGTCCAGAAATTCCCCTATGCACCAACGAGTAGAGCCAATTTTCACTTTCACTATAAGCACTGCCTAGTAAATGGAGAACTATCAGTAGAGCGTATTATGCAAAGTGATTGGTGGCAATACGGTGAGTTAACATTGGAGCTACAGCGTGCGATTGCACACACGATAAAAACTTCCTGTGAGCAGCCCATGTTGAAACAGCAGCCAAATGAGACCTTATATGATTTACAGTTATTTTTATTTAAACAAATGACGATGATTCCACAGGAGATCCTAAGATTACTACAAAGCTTTGACTATTCCCAAGAGGTACCGAAGCTGGTATTATACCAAGCACCTCAACAACCAGCTTTATCACGTGAGGATATAGCGTTATTGGCCTTTTTAAATCGGTTTGGTGTGGATATTGTTTTTTATAATCCGACAGGTCAACTAGATTTAGAAAAGTATTTGCAAGAGGATAGTTATGATGTACACCGTTTAGAGCATATGCTGTTTGACTTGCACTATGAAGAACCAAAGCCACAGAAAACTGCACCCGACAAAATCATAAAAAAACTCTTTAATCGTTTTTTCTGATGATAGGAAGGAGGCGGCACGAATGTCGAATAACTCGTTGATGCTGAAGCAGCTGACACTGGAAACAGCAGAAGCCTTCAAAGAACAGTTAAGGGATCATGCAGAGGTACGGCAAATTGCCAATCAAATCAATATAAAAAATCAGATAGAGCTATTAGCTTTGGGAAAAGAGCCGTCCACAAAATTAGCTACATTTGCAGATCAAATTTTAGCCATCATCACCCAGTCAACAACTTTCGAATCAAATGAATTATTTAAGCAGCTTGAAGCCCTTATGCAGACATTCGACAAACAAGATTTTACAGAGCAAAAGGGATTTTTTAAAAAGCTATTTGCACGTAAGATCAAAAATGATGGCGATTTATTTACGAAATACAATGGACTGGGGAGAGATATTGAGAAAATCCATTATCAATTTGTACTGATGGAAGAGGAATTAGCAAGGGATAATCGAGTACTTGCACGTTTATATCAAGAAGACCTCATGTACTATCTTGAGCTAGAAAAGTATATCGTAGCAACTGACATGAAACTTCATGAGGTCCAAACAACATTGATTCCGATGTATGAAAAACAGAGTGAAGCAGGTAATCAGCTGGCGAAAATGGAGCTAAATCGTTTGCAAGCTATTGCAGAGATGCTCCAGCAAAAAATAGATGATTTAGAAAAATCGCGTATGGTGGCTATTATCACAGCCCCTCAAATCGATATGCTACGTAATGGTAACAATGAATTGATTGAACAAATTAATGGGGCTTTTGTTAAAACCATTCCTGTTTTTAAAATGGGTTTGATGAATGCAGTTAATGAGAGACGTCAACAATTACAAAATCAATCAGCCGCTGCCTTTGAAGATCGTATGAAGCAATTTGGGGGAGCTAGCAAGGAAGCGGTGCAATTAAGTACTGCCATGGCTCAACAATCCAGCACTACCCAGACTCTTGAAGAAATGTGGGATACGATTGTATCAGGCATTGCCAATTATCAGCAATTACGTGATGAACAAACGGTTAAACGCCAACAAGCAGAGCAACAATTGCTAACATTGCGTTCTTAGCTTCTTTCCTCTAAGTAGATTACTACTTGGAGGTTTTTTGTATAAAAAAAGCGACAGAATTACCGCATTCAATGGGTGATCAAAGCCCCCTGAATCAAGGTAATCTGTCGCCAAAATGTTAGCTATATGAATTCCTCTTCAAATTCTACATTGATTTCATGTCCATGATAGCTTTGGTAAGAAACAATGAGTGTATCAAGATGTTCTAAGTTTTCCTCATAATCTAAAATACGCGATAAAATATAGAGTAGGTGATAGCTAGAAAACTCCGTATCGCCTTCTTCACGAGCAAAGTTGATTTGCTTAATGAAAATTTCCATCAGCTCATTACGTTGGACATAGTCAATGCTTTTACTCCACTCTGAATGCTCAGGCTTTAGTTTTCCTGTATATTTTAAGAGCAATTGCTCATGGTACGTTAGCAAGGAATCAAGTCTTTCCTGAATCATTAAATGAAATTGTGTAGGGAGCTGCGCTAATTCATTTTCGTGATTATGCAAACGCTGTAGTAACTCCAAGCTTTTCTTGGAAGTTAAAATCATTTGACGATAGACTACTAGTTTACGTGCTTTCACATATTTTTTATTTTTAAAATAATTACGCTCTTCCTTATATAAATCATACAGCGTATCCACTCGTAGCATACGGTTTTTAAACTTACTTAATGCTGTCTTTGTGGATGTGTGCTCAGAAGCTTGACGTACAGCCAGTCGTGTCCAACGAATAATATCATCTTGTAAAATATAAATTTTGCGAAATAGTTTTACCTCGTATTTAGGTGGTAAGAACACAAGGTTTACGACAAACGCTGCTAATACACCAACTAATATCGTAACAAAGCGTATTAAACCAAATGTTAAAAAGTCATCCCCTTGAAATTCCATAATAGCCACAACTGATACCAACGCTAGCGAAAGTGATTTTTCCAGTTTAAACTTTAACATTAAACCAATAGCTATTATGACAGCTATACCAATGGCAACGACATGATGGCCAAAAAGTAAGCCGAAAATGACAGCAATTGTCGCACCTATGATATTCGCTTGTACTTGCTCTACAATGGTTTGGTAAGAACGATAAATAGAAGGCTGAATAGCAAAAATAGCTGCAATTCCAGCAAAAACAGGTGAAGGTAATTTTAACAACTCTGCAATAAATAATGCAAATACGATAGCTACACCAGTTTTAAATACACGGGCACCTAATTTCATAAAGATGTCCTTTCTGTCTAATATTTTTTAGCTTCTTTACATTATAGAAGGAAGTGCTCATAAAATACATAGATTTGCATGGATGAATAAGAAAAAGGCGACTTCTACTTGCAAGTCGCCTTTTTCTTGTCAAGATTACAATTGAGAAAACGCAATATCTACTGCTTCAATTGTTTCCTGAATATCTGCTTCTGTATGCTCAGTTGTTAAGAACCATGCTTCATATTTAGAAGGAGCTAGATTAATGCCTTGCTCAAGCATAAGTTTAAAGAAGCGTCCGAATATTTCACCGTCAGAGTTTTCAGCTTGCTCATAGTTTTCTACTTTCACGTCTGTAAAGTAAATAGTCAGCGCCCCTTTGAGACGATTTAACGTGATGGTTACGTCATGTTTTTTAGCAGCAGTTAAAATTCCTTCTTCTAAAATTGCGCCCAATCTATCCATTTCATCATAAATGCCTGGCGTTTGTAGCACTTCTAGGCAAGCAATACCGGCTTGCATAGATGCAGGATTTCCAGCCATCGTACCCGCTTGGTATGCTGGACCGAGTGGTGCAACAGTATCCATAATCTCTTTACGCCCGCCATATGCACCGATTGGTAAACCACCACCAATAACTTTACCAAGTGCAGTTAAATCAGGTGTGAGGCCAAGTAAATTTTGAGCGCCACCGTAGTGGAAGCGGAAGGCCGTGATGACTTCATCATAAATCGTTAAGGCCCCTTTTTCTTTAGCAGTAGCGTGTACTAATTCAAGGAAGCCAGGATTCGGTTCAACAATACCAAAGTTTCCTACAATTGGTTCGATTAAAATAGCTGCAATCTCCTCGCCCCATTTATTCATGGCTTCTGTAAAGGCTTCAGGGTTATTAAAAGGTACAGTAATAACTTCTTCAGCAGTTGAAGTTGTTACACCTGCTGAGTCTGGTGTTCCTAATGTTGCTGGACCTGATCCTGCAGCCACTAATACTAAATCGAAGTGTCCGTGGTAGCAACCAGCAAATTTCATGATTTTTGTACGGCCTGTATAGGCACGTGCCACACGAATCGTTGTCATAACAGCTTCTGTACCAGAGTTGTTAAAACGTACTTTATCCATCGATGGAATGGCTTCCTTTAACATTTTTGCGAAAGTAACTTCATATTCAGTCGGCGTCCCAAATAATGTACCATTTTCAGCAGCATGCGTTATGGCCTTTGCAATATGAGGATGGCCATGACCAGTAACGATTGGACCATATGCTGCTAGATAGTCGATATAACGATTGCCATCTACATCCCAAAAATAAGCGCCTTTTCCTCGCGCCATGGCTACAGGAGAACCGCCACCTACTGCTTTATATGAACGAGAAGGGCTGTTTACACCACCAACAATATGCTGTAATGCCTCTGCATGTATTGCTTCAGATTTTGCATGATTCATAGAATTGCCTCCTAACTTTTTATACGTAATCTATTGTAGACCTATCAGTGTAAGAAATCCAAAGAAATTAAGGGATATGACTTGATTTGTTACTTAGAGTAAAATAGGACCTACAGAGGAGGAGATTATATGACATTACTAGAAGGACAAAAGGCGCCAGATTTTTCTCTATTGAACGAAAAGGGCGAGATGGTGCATTTAGCTGATTTTAAAGGAAAAAATGTTATTTTATACTTTTATCCAAAGGATATGACACCAGGTTGCACGACGGAGGCATGTGATTTTCGTGATAAGTTTGAAGACTTCAGTCATTTAAATGCTGTTGTTCTGGGTGTTAGCCCAGATAACGCAAGCAAGCATACAAAATTTATTGATAAGCATGGTTTGCCATTTTCATTATTAGTGGATGAGGACCATGCTATTGCTGAAGCATATGGTGTATGGGTTTTAAAGAAAATGTATGGACGTGAATATATGGGCATAGAGCGTTCAACGTTTTTAATTGATGCTGAGGGGAAGCTTGTAAAAGCTTGGCGCAAAGTTCGAGTGAAAAATCATATTGAAGATGTATATGCTTATTTAGCAGAACAGGAGGCAAAACAATGAGAATCTATTTTACATTTGAACCTAGACCAGATTTACGAGAACCATTAGTAGCAGAATTTCCGCAGCTTGAATTTATCTTTGAAAAGAGCTTATCAATTGAAGAGCTTCAACAAGCGGATGTATTAGTTACATATGGTGAAGATTTAACAGAAGAGAGTATTCAATCTGCGACTAAGCTAAAATGGATTTTTGTTGCATCAGCAGGTATAGAAAAAATGCCAGCTCAGGCTATTATTGAACGTGGAATTCTAGTTTCAAATGTTCGTGGCATTCATAAAACGCCTATGGCTGAATCCATGCTTGCTCATATTTTAGCCATTAAAAGAGCTTTGCCTTGGATGTATGAGCAGCAAAAGAAAAAAGAATGGTCGAAAAAAACACAACAAACGGAACTACGGGATAGTACGGCACTTATTTTAGGGCCAGGTGCCATTGGTTCGGAAGTTGGACGTTTATTGCAAGCTTTTGGTGTTACGACGATTGGCTGTAACCGCTCTGGTAAAGAAGCAGCCTATATGAATACGATGATTAGTTTTACCCAATTAAAAGAAGCTCTACCTCATGCAGATATCGTTATTTCTGTACTACCAAAAACAACAGAAACGACCCATTTATTAAAAGAAGAGCATTTTGTTGTGATGAAAAATAATGCGATCTTCATGAATTTTGGTCGAGGTAATTTAGTTGATGAAAAGGTACTCTTGCAAGCAATTGAAACCAAACAAATAGGACACGCAGTTTTAGATGTATTTGAAGAGGAGCCTCTGGCATCTGACAATCCATTATGGACATTACCAAATGTCATAGTATCACCTCATGTATCCAGTCATTCTTCTCGTTATGTTGAGCGTAGCTTAGAAATATTCAAGCCAAGCCTAACAAAATGGCTAAAGGGTGACAAGGATTTAGAAAATGTTATGGATTTATCGAGAGGCTATTAAGGAAAAAACATTGATTTATTGAGGATAGGCAATGTGTGATTGTTGACGAAGTAGTACGAATTGGATACACTATTTATAACAATTATAAATTAATAATACTTATGGAAGAGGTGCATGACGATGTCTGCAACGCATTTACAAGATGCACTGGACACGTTGAAAACAACTGGTGTACGTATTACTCCTCAGCGTCATGCTATTTTGGAATACCTAATTCAAACAATGGCACATCCTACTGCCGATGAAATTTATAAAGCTCTTGAGGGTAAGTTCCCTAATATGAGTGTAGCGACTGTTTATAACAACCTGCGTGTATTTCGTGAAGTAGGTCTTGTGAAAGAGCTAACTTACGGGGATGCTTCAAGTCGCTTTGATTTCGTGACAAACGATCATTACCATATGATTTGTGAATGCTGTGGTAAGATCGTCGATTTCCATTATCCTGGACTCGACGAAATAGAGCATTTTGCATCACAGGTAACAGGCTTTGATGTGCATTCGCATCGCTTAGAGATATACGGCACTTGTCCATCATGTAAAGTTGCTACTGCTAAAGTACAATAAAAATCCTAGCTCTTAAAAAGGGCTAGGATTTTTTTGTTTTATTATTATAGGATTGATCGAACTCTTTACCTTCTAGAGTAGGATCAAGTGTTAATGGCTCATTGCAGTACATGCACATATCTACTCGGCCTAAAACCTTTGTATGTTTATGGCAATTAGGACACTCTACCTGAATAGCTCTTGTTGACAGTAATCCGATCCACGCATATACAACTGTGCTACCGATAATACAAAGAACACCTAGTGACATGAAAATTAAAACTAATATCGGGCTGTTTTTAAAGAAAATGCCTCCGTACATGACAATAAAACCAAAAAAGATTAGTGCTAATGCGAATGAACGAATTTTATTAATTTTACTTTTATAAGGTTTCATATTTCATCTTGCCTCCCAATCTAAAATCTACTATAACATATAAGGGCAAAGTATTTTAGCTTTGAACTGAATGAAAGAAGGAATACTTTTAGAGTATGTCGAATTTTTAACGGAACAAAAGAACCTATATGAATAAAGGAGGGCTGAACATGGAGCAAGTACTGCGTCCAATATACCAAGAACGTGCGAGTCAGTCGAATACATTAGGCGTAATTTTAGTGGAAAAGCGTGAAGAACAAAGTAACGTTACAGATACATTTGATACGGTTTTACTTATTATCGTAAAAGAAGCAGAGCAACCAGTCTTTTCAAAACATTACTTATATGAAGGAAATAAAATCGCTCTACATACTGTTACGGAGAAAATAATTCGAAAATGGTTACTCATCGGTTCAAATAGAAAGGTTGTTGATTGGATATTCTTCGGTAGAGTATTATTTGATCGGAATGAATTTCTGCATAAACTAAAAATAGAATTGCAGGAATTTCCGTATAGTGGTCGTAAAATTAAAACAGGTATTCAATTTTCAAAGTTAATTCGCCGCTATTTGGAGGGGAAAGAATACTTCGATAAAGGAAGTTACTTGGATGCTTATAATCACGTTGTGGATTCCCTACATCATCTAGGCCGCCTTTCTATTATCGATAGTGGCCTGTATCCTGAAGTAACTGTTTGGGCACAGGTGAAAAAAATTGAGCCAGCCATCTATAAGTTGTATGAAGAGCTAGTGACAAGTAATGAGCCAATAGAAAAGCGCTTAGAATTGTTGTTTTTAGCAAGTGAGTTTTTAATCCACTCTCGTACACGAGATGGGGCACAACATATATTAGAAGTCATGCAAACAAAAGAAATGTGGACTATCCAGGAATTACATGATCATCATGAGCTCGTGAACTACTCCGTGGATTTAGAAGTGTTTGTTGAGTATCTAGTGGATAAAGGCTATATTCAAATTGAACCCATTGCAGCGAAAAATGATAGGATATTTCACCGTCATTACAAGGTAAATAAAGATGCTCTAGAAATGGGGCAATGACTGTAGTATGCTTGTAATCGAGGTATATAAAAAATACCTCGATATTTTTTTAGAAAAGTAGTTGACGAATAATATCTTAGTATTGTATTATATTAATTGTCGCTAAGACATAAACGAATAACTCAGAAAAACACAAACAACTTTTTAAAAAAGTTGTTGACATGTTTTGAATGAAATGTTAATATAAAGAAGTCGCTGAAAAACGACTTAAACAATGAACCTTGAAAACTGAACAAGCAAAACGTAATCAATAAAGTTTTAAGTAGCTAGTTTCGCTAGTGAACGAAACACAATTTTGGACATCAAACATGATGCCAGCAAAACAATTTGAGCTAATCAAATTTCTTTTATGGAGAGTTTGATCCTGGCTCAGGACGAACGCTGGCGGCGTGCCTAATACATGCAAGTCGAGCGAACAGAAAAGGAGCTTGCTCCTTTGACGTTAGCGGCGGACGGGTGAGTAACACGTGGGCAACCTACCCTATAGTTTGGGATAACTCCGGGAAACCGGGGCTAATACCGAATAATCTCTTTTGCTTCATGGCAAGGGACTGAAAGACGGTTTCGGCTGTCGCTATAGGATGGGCCCGCGGCGCATTAGCTAGTTGGTGAGGTAACGGCTCACCAAGGCGACGATGCGTAGCCGACCTGAGAGGGTGATCGGCCACACTGGGACTGAGACACGGCCCAGACTCCTACGGGAGGCAGCAGTAGGGAATCTTCCACAATGGGCGAAAGCCTGATGGAGCAACGCCGCGTGAGTGAAGAAGGTTTTCGGATCGTAAAACTCTGTTGTAAGGGAAGAACAAGTACAGTAGTAACTGGCTGTACCTTGACGGTACCTTATTAGAAAGCCACGGCTAACTACGTGCCAGCAGCCGCGGTAATACGTAGGTGGCAAGCGTTGTCCGGAATTATTGGGCGTAAAGCGCGCGCAGGCGGTCCTTTAAGTCTGATGTGAAAGCCCACGGCTCAACCGTGGAGGGTCATTGGAAACTGGGGGACTTGAGTGCAGAAGAGGAAAGTGGAATTCCAAGTGTAGCGGTGAAATGCGTAGAGATTTGGAGGAACACCAGTGGCGAAGGCGACTTTCTGGTCTGTAACTGACGCTGAGGCGCGAAAGCGTGGGGAGCAAACAGGATTAGATACCCTGGTAGTCCACGCCGTAAACGATGAGTGCTAAGTGTTAGGGGGTTTCCGCCCCTTAGTGCTGCAGCTAACGCATTAAGCACTCCGCCTGGGGAGTACGGTCGCAAGACTGAAACTCAAAGGAATTGACGGGGGCCCGCACAAGCGGTGGAGCATGTGGTTTAATTCGAAGCAACGCGAAGAACCTTACCAGGTCTTGACATCCCGTTGACCACTGTAGAGATATAGTTTCCCCTTCGGGGGCAACGGTGACAGGTGGTGCATGGTTGTCGTCAGCTCGTGTCGTGAGATGTTGGGTTAAGTCCCGCAACGAGCGCAACCCTTGATCTTAGTTGCCATCATTTAGTTGGGCACTCTAAGGTGACTGCCGGTGACAAACCGGAGGAAGGTGGGGATGACGTCAAATCATCATGCCCCTTATGACCTGGGCTACACACGTGCTACAATGGACGATACAAACGGTTGCCAACTCGCGAGAGGGAGCTAATCCGATAAAGTCGTTCTCAGTTCGGATTGTAGGCTGCAACTCGCCTACATGAAGCCGGAATCGCTAGTAATCGCGGATCAGCATGCCGCGGTGAATACGTTCCCGGGCCTTGTACACACCGCCCGTCACACCACGAGAGTTTGTAACACCCGAAGTCGGTGAGGTAACCTTTTGGAGCCAGCCGCCGAAGGTGGGATAGATGATTGGGGTGAAGTCGTAACAAGGTAGCCGTATCGGAAGGTGCGGCTGGATCACCTCCTTTCTAAGGATTATTTCGGAATACAAACCTTGGGTTTGTAAGATTACGTTTTGCGTTCAGTTTTGAAGGTTCATTCTTCTGAATGAAACACTTCAAAACTTGTTCTTTGAAAACTGGATAAAACGACATTGAAATTGTAACAAACACATTTATTTTTTAAGTTTTTTATAGGCTTAATAACTTGGTTAAGTTATTAAGGGCGCACGGCGAATGCCTTGGCACTAGGAGCCGAAGAAGGACGGCACTAACACCGATATGCTTCGGGGAGCTGTAAGTGAGCTTTGATCCGGAGATTTCCGAATGGGGGAACCCACTACGTTTAATCGCGTAGTATCTTGACGTGAATACATAGCGTCTTGAAGGCAGACCCAGGGAACTGAAACATCTAAGTACCTGGAGGAAGAGAAAGAAAAATCGATTCCCTGAGTAGCGGCGAGCGAAACGGGAAGAGCCCAAACCAAGAGGCTTGCCTCTTGGGGTTGTAGGACACTCTATACGGAGTTACAAAAGAGCGAGTTAGATGAAGCGACTTGGAAAGGTCCGCCAGAGCAGGTAAAAGCCCTGTAGTCGAAAGTTCGTTCTCTCCTGAGTGGATCCTGAGTACGGCGGAACACGTGAAATTCCGTCGGAATCCGGGAGGACCATCTCCCAAGGCTAAATACTACCTAGTGACCGATAGTGAACCAGTACCGTGAGGGAAAGGTGAAAAGCACCCCGGAAGGGGAGTGAAAGAGATCCTGAAACCGTGTGCCTACAAGTAGTTAGAGCCCGTTAATGGGTGATAGCGTGCCTTTTGTAGAATGAACCGGCGAGTTACGATTACGTGCAAGGTTAAGCTTTAGAAGGCGGAGCCGCAGCGAAAGCGAGTCTGAATAGGGCGAAGTAGTACGTGGTCGTAGACCCGAAACCAGGTGATCTACCCATGTCCAGGGTGAAGGTGAGGTAACACTTACTGGAGGCCCGAACCCACGCACGTTGAAAAGTGCGGGGATGAGGTGTGGGTAGCGGAGAAATTCCAATCGAACTTGGAGATAGCTGGTTCTCTCCGAAATAGCTTTAGGGCTAGCCTCGTGATGAGAATACTGGAGGTAGAGCACTGTTTGGACTAGGGGGCCATCCCGGTTTACCGAATTCAGACAAACTCCGAATGCCAGATATTTATACACGGGAGTCAGACTGCGAGTGATAAGATCCGTAGTCAAAAGGGAAACAGCCCAGACCACCAGCTAAGGTCCCAAAGTAATCGTTAAGTGGAAAAGGATGTGGCGTTGCACAGACAACCAGGATGTTGGCTTAGAAGCAGCCATCATTTAAAGAGTGCGTAATAGCTCACTGGTCGAGTGACGCTGCGCCGAAAATGTATCGGGGCTAAACGATTCACCGAAGCTGTGGATTGACATCTACGATGTCAGTGGTAGGAGAGCGTTCTAAGTGCGTTGAAGTCAGATCGGAAGGACTGGTGGAGCGCTTAGAAGTGAGAATGCCGGTATGAGTAGCGAAAGACGGGTGAGAATCCCGTCCACCGTATGACTAAGGTTTCCTGAGGAAGGCTCGTCCGCTCAGGGTTAGTCGGGACCTAAGCCGAGGCCGATAGGCGTAGGCGATGGACAACAGGTTGATATTCCTGTACCACCTCCTCACCGTTTGAGAAATGGGGGGACGCAGTAGGATAGGGTAAGCGCGCCGTTGGTTGTGCGCGTCCAAGCAGTAAGGCGTGTGTGTAGGCAAATCCGCACACTGTAACGTTGAGCTGTGATGGCGAGTCCGTATGGACGAAGTTCCTGATTTCACACTGCCAAGAAAAGCCTCTATCGAGGTGAGAGGTGCCCGTACCGCAAACCGACACAGGTAGTCGAGGAGAGAATCCTAAGGTGTGCGAGAGAACTCTCGTTAAGGAACTCGGCAAAATGACCCCGTAACTTCGGGAGAAGGGGTGCTCTTGAGCGTGCAAGCGCATGAGAGCCGCAGTGAATAGGCCCAGGCGACTGTTTAGCAAAAACACAGGTCTCTGCAAAACCGTAAGGTGACGTATAGGGGCTGACGCCTGCCCGGTGCTGGAAGGTTAAGAGGAGTGGTTAGCGCAAGCGAAGCTGCGAATTGAAGCCCCAGTAAACGGCGGCCGTAACTATAACGGTCCTAAGGTAGCGAAATTCCTTGTCGGGTAAGTTCCGACCCGCACGAAAGGCGTAACGATCTGGGCACTGTCTCAACGAGAGACTCGGTGAAATTATAGTACCTGTGAAGATGCAGGTTACCCGCGACAGGACGGAAAGACCCCGTGGAGCTTTACTGTAGCCTGATATTGAATTTTGGTACAACTTGTACAGGATAGGTAGGAGCCAGAGATCTCGGAGCGCCAGCTTCGAAGGAGGCGTCGGTGGGATACTACCCTGGTTGTATTGAAATTCTAACCCATGCCCCTTAGCGGGGCAGGAGACAGTGTCAGGCGGACAGTTTGACTGGGGCGGTCGCCTCCTAAAAGGTAACGGAGGCGCCCAAAGGTTCCCTCAGAATGGTTGGAAATCATTCGTAGAGTGTAAAGGCACAAGGGAGCTTGACTGCGAGACCTACAAGTCGAGCAGGGTCGAAAGACGGGCTTAGTGATCCGGTGGTTCCGCATGGAAGGGCCATCGCTCAACGGATAAAAGCTACCCCGGGGATAACAGGCTTATCTCCCCCAAGAGTCCACATCGACGGGGAGGTTTGGCACCTCGATGTCGGCTCATCGCATCCTGGGGCTGTAGTCGGTCCCAAGGGTTGGGCTGTTCGCCCATTAAAGCGGTACGCGAGCTGGGTTCAGAACGTCGTGAGACAGTTCGGTCCCTATCCGTCGTGGGCGTAGGAAATTTGAGAGGAGCTGTCCTTAGTACGAGAGGACCGGGATGGACACACCGCTGGTGTACCAGTTGTCTTGCCAAAGGCATCGCTGGGTAGCTATGTGTGGACGGGATAAGTGCTGAAAGCATCTAAGCATGAAGCCCCCCTCAAGATGAGATTTCCCATTACGCAAGTAAGTAAGATCCCTCAAAGACGATGAGGTAGATAGGTTCGAGGTGGAAGTGTGGTGACACATGGAGCTGACGAATACTAATCGATCGAGGACTTAACCAAAAACGTTTGAAACATTCAATGTGCCGTTTATCCAGTTTTGAAAGAGCAAATCTTTCTAAAAAGAGAGCTTCTAGATACACCAATAATCCGTGTATGGAAGGTCGATAATAGTCTAGTGATGATGGCAAAGAGGTCACACCCGTTCCCATACCGAACACGGAAGTTAAGCTCTTTAGCGCCGATGGTAGTTGGGGGCTTCCCCCTGTGAGAGTAGGACGTCGCTAGGCTATATACTAAAATTATTCCGAAGTAGCTCAGTTGGTAGTAGCACCTGACTGTTAATCAGGTTGTCGCAGGTTCGAGTCCTGCCTTCGGAGCCATTCTTGGAGAGTTGTCCGAGTGGCCGAAGGAGCACGATTGGAAATCGTGTAGGCGGTTAACACTGTCTCAAGGGTTCAAATCCCTTACTCTCCGCCAGCACTTTGATGTGTTCCAAACGATGGCCCCTTGGTCAAGTGGTTAAGACACCGCCCTTTCACGGCGGTAACACGGGTTCGAATCCCGTAGGGGTCACCATTTCAATACCCAGATGGAGGATTAGCTCAGCTGGGAGAGCATCTGCCTTACAAGCAGAGGGTCGGCGGTTCGAGCCCGTCATCCTCCACCATTATTTTTACAACATTATAGTATTATCGCGGGGTGGAGCAGTGGTAGCTCGTCGGGCTCATAACCCGAAGGTCGTTGGTTCAAATCCAGCCCCCGCAACCAAATGGTCCCGTGGTGTAGCGGTTAACATGCCTGCCTGTCACGCAGGAGATCGCCGGTTCGATCCCGGTCGGGACCGCCATTTATTTTAAAATATGGGTCAGTAGCTCAGTTGGTAGAGCATTAGATTGAAGCTCTAAGTGTCGGCGGTTCGATTCCGTCCTGACCCATCCTGTTTTTTTGCCGGTTTAGCTCAGCAGGTAGAGCAACTGACTTGTAATCAGTAGGTCGTGGGTTCGATTCCTATAGCCGGCACCAGATTTTCCCGGAGGGGTAGCGAAGTGGCTAAACGCGGCGGACTGTAAATCCGCTCCTTAGGGTTCGGCGGTTCGAATCCGTCCCCCTCCACCAGTTTTATTTTTTTAGGGGCATAGTTCAACGGTAGAATAGAGGTCTCCAAAACCTTTGGTGTGGGTTCGATTCCTACTGCCCCTGCCAATTAATTTTATGGCGATTGTGGCGAAGTGGTTAACGCACCGGATTGTGGTTCCGGCATTCGTGGGTTCGATTCCCATCAGTCGCCCCATCTCATATAAAATTAATAAACATCATAATACAATGGCGATTGTGGCGAAGTGGTTAACGCACCGGATTGTGGTTCCGGCATTCGTGGGTTCGATTCCCATCAGTCGCCCCATTGTTGGGGTATAGCCAAGCGGTAAGGCAACGGATTTTGATTCCGTCATGCCTAGGTTCGAATCCTAGTACCCCAGCCATTTTTGCGGAAGTAGTTCAGTGGTAGAACACCACCTTGCCAAGGTGGGGGTCGCGAGTTCGAACCTCGTCTTCCGCTCCAAGTATGACGGCGGCATAGCCAAGTGGTAAGGCACGGGTCTGCAACACCCTTATCACCGGTTCAAATCCGGTTGCCGCCTCCATATTTCAACTGTTAATCGGTTTATCCGATTTTTTTTATCTCCATTATGCCGGTGTGGCGGAATTGGCAGACGCGCACGACTCAAAATCGTGTTCCTTTGGAGTGTCGGTTCGACCCCGACCACCGGTATCTTTAGTTTAATATACGTTACGATTAAAAAATTAAGAGAGCTCATAAACCTTGATATGACAGGTTTATGAGCTTTTTACATTTCCTGAGAATACGATATAAAACGATAAGAAATGATTTTGTTTTACACAAATTTTACACATAATCAGATTTATTTTACACAAGTTTTTACACAAGCTGTTATCCAATAAGGGTTTAATGAAAGGTTGTAGAATTCTTTTAAATATATGTTCTAAAGGGAGATGGAGATGGAGTTTAATGATTATTTGATAATATTTAACGAAAGTTCTGGCAAAGGACTATGTAGGGTCTTTTAACGGTATTATCAATAGAGAGTTCTATAATGGAGAAGATAAAATGACTAATACTCTAAAAGACCAGCTATTGAAAAAGAATGAATTTCCATATTCATAAACAATTATTTTCTTACATTTGAAAGGTATATTAAATATAAAGAAGAGAATAAACTAAAATATTACTGTGAGTATGTCTTAGACCGTACATAGTAATCAATGGATGAATATTTAATTCGAGTAAAACTTCCCTTAAAATATCATTTGCTCTTTCATTAGCAATTACTTTATACTTTGATTTTTCATTATAAAATACTAAATTATTTTCATTAGTTATATTCTCTAATTTAACTTTCCTTTTAGATGTTTTATTTTTTAATGGTCCAAATCCTATAGGCATTCTGTTATTATATCCCCATGTTTTATCTACAGTTATTTCCTTATTATCGAAATTATAATCACTAAATATAAGTCCGACCAATGCTTCAAATCGTAGTCCCGATATTAAACCTAGTAACAGCAAATAATATTCTAACCAACGCAAAGACTCAGGCAGTAGTTATTCAAAGTGATGAAATATCCATTGGAATATCTGTTGCTTGGGTTTTTCCCTTGTTAACATATTCGATTATATTTAGTGAATTAACCGGATAATTCTGAAATATAGTAATTTCGATATTCTCTCATCCTAATTAGAATATACTATACTTTCTATTTATATTTTCGAAGACTTTTTCTAAAACATAATTAACTTTTTTAAGTGATTCTCCACCCGCCTTCAATTATAAGTATCATACTTTCAAAATATTAATATTTTTATAGGTCAAAAGGTTTGTTTTTAATTCTATTGCTTTTGCTTTTTTATGTAATACCTGCCCATAATTCTTTTTCCATAGCTACATAGAATTGATCGTTTAATAGGGAATTTTTGCGACTTGAACCAAAAATGCAATGGATGTTGGGATAACTTTTGACATCGGAATATTATATATCCATATATAGCATAATTTGACAATGTTTTAAAAAAGATATATTATACGTTTAAGACAATTGACTTAAATGAAAAAGGGGTGAGTGAATATGAAAAAATTGCCTGAAGCAGAATTTGAGATTATGAAGATAGTTTGGGAAAGTAATCCTCCAATTACTACAGGTATAATAATGCACGAAATAGGAAATGAGAAAGGTTGGAAAATCCAAACCGTAGTATCCCTTATGCAAAGATTAACTGAACGTGGATTTCTTCATAGTGAGAAAAAAGGTAAGGAGAGATTTTATTACCCTATAGTAGAAAAAGGTGCATATCTAAGTTTTGAAACAGAGCATTTTATGAAGCTCTATCATAAAAACTCCTTTATGAATTTAGTGGGTACACTCTATAAATCCGATACTATTTCTAATGAAGATTTAGCCTCATTAATTAAATGGGTGGAAGAAAAGAGGGATTAATATGCACAGTATCATGGTAGGTTTATTCTTTAAATCAGTAGTTATGTCCTTTATTGGACTACTTTTTATAGCTGTAACGCCTTTCCTTTTAAAACGATACAGTGCTAGATGGCTTTATTATGGCTGGCTTGCTATCCTTGTAGGCTTTATTTTACCATTTACAATCAATATATCGACCCCAGTTGTCAATCTATCAGAATCGGTGCAAATACCATCTAAAGAACCTGTTCCAAGTAACAGTAGTCAGATAACGCTTGTGTCCTCATCCGTAGATACAGTGACAGCACTTTCTGTTTGGCAGATGGTGATGATAATTTGGATTTTAGGAATCGTTGTATTTTTGGCAGTTCATCTTGTAAAACATTATCGATTTATGTACATGGTGAAAAGATGGGGGCAAACGATAACTGAACCGAAAACCCTTTATTTGCTTGAAAAAGTTAAAGGCGAAATGAATATCACTAAGGAAATCGCATTGAAAGAATGTAGCTTTATCCATTCCCCCATGTTAGTGGGATTTACTAAAAATACTATCTGGCTACCTAATAATTCTTATCGAGAAGAAGAACTAAACTTGATATTGAAGCATGAGTTAGTTCATTTAAAACGAAAGGATTTATGGTATAAAGCTTTTGTATTGCTGATTAGTAGTATTCATTGGTTCAATCCATTGTTCTATCTCTTCGCTAAAGAACTGGACAATCTTTGTGAACACGCTTGTGATGATGAAGTAGTTAAAAATACTGACATCCAACTTAGAAAAACGTATAGTCAGACGATACTACATGCTGAGAAATTAAAAAGAGGAGAAGGTGTTTTTACTACAAATTTTCTAGGAAGTACACAAATTTTAAAAAAGAGAATACTCTCCATTATGGATATGAGTAAGAAGAAATCAGGAATCGTTGTGATGGCACTATTAATTTTACTTACAACAGGTGGAATGGTTGTCAGTTCAGCATTTGCTATTTCCAGTAAGCAGTTGAGCTATTTAGACGAAACATTTATGAAAGAATCCATTTTAAATGGTGCATCAAGAGGCTACTTTGCAACAGACAAATTTATTATTTACCCAAAGAATATGAGTGATAGAAAAACTGTGCCACCTGAGCCTACTATAAACAAAGAGCTCTATCGTGATGTGTTTTCAGCGGGGGTCATTGGAACTGAAGCAAGATACCAATACCCGATTGAAATTGTGCATAGACAAAATGGACAAAAATATACAACAGTAATTCATATTGAATATGACTATGAGCTACTTGCACCTGTTGAATATGATGAGCTCAATACCCTTATCGAAGCCTATTTGTTGCCTTTTCATGAGTTAAAGTCTATACCATATACAGATTTTATCACACCGAATTACCTAGAAAATAGATTGAAAGACTATATGCGAGATATTGATACACAGAATACAGACGCACGAGTGGAATTCACATTTCGTTTTGGTGGTTGGGTAACGAACAATGATCATCTGCCTTTCCCAAGTCAGAATTCTATAGGTACTACACCAAGATATATGGAGTCTACACCATAGAAATCGTGTTGTATAACTGAGTGATGTAGGCTTCTCTTATATTATTAAGAAACTTAGCATTTCTGAACTATCACATATAGAAAAATTTCTTTAAGGGATGTGATGCCACCTTCGAATCTCAGTAGTTATACAAGAAAATATGAAAAAAGAGAGGGATTTAACAATGAAAAAATGGATGATGAGTATGTTGACAATGATTAACACCAGTAGCTGCTTTTGCACAAGAAGCAGAAACTGAAGAACCCACAGAAAAAGGTTTTCTTCTCGAAATTGATGCTTCGGACAATTCTGAGCAAGTTTACGAAATCGACGGGATTGAATTTAGAGTTCTTCCTACATTAACACAAGCGGGGATAAATGCAACCAAGACAGTTGTAATGACTGACCTTTATAATAACGCTAACCTTGGTTCTGTAGTCATTAATGCAACATGTATATCTGATGGGAAAATAGTGGGGGCTACAAGCCATTCAGCCAAGATAATCAATAAACCATCTTCTTCTAACTTGAAAGCAACAGGTACTTCTGTTGATAAGAATAACACTTCTATGCTAATCGTTAATGCAACAGTATCTTATACTGGTTCAACAGGAACAAACAGTGGTGGAACAATCTCGATGTATGTATATGCTAATGGTGTTTATAACTGATAAAGCAAATTAAAAAGATGGCTTCACGCCACTTGATTATCGATTGTTTAGTAAAAATATAAGCTTATTCTACTACATATTACGAATAGCCTTTTATTTTAATACGGTTAAAAACAACCTCTAGTATGAACTGCTCCCCAATTGTTAGACACACAATCTAACAATTGGAGGTGCAGTTTTTTTGTCGAAAATTACTGCTGAAGAAAAATTACAAGCTGTTCAACGCTATTTGAATGGTAATGAAAGTTATAAAGAAATTGGGCAAACCATTGGTGTAAACAAGAAGTCAAACTTTATATGGGTGATACAATATGAACATAATGGCCTTGATGCCTTTATTAAACGATGTACAAATTACAAACAACGGTTTAAACTGGACGTACTAAATTTTACAATTGAAAATGGTACATCCTTAAAAATTTATTTTGACGCTCTTTAAGAGCATGCTCTTCCTCAAAGAATCCAATATCTTGAAAATGATCTCTTAAAGGAAAACGTTGTAACGATGACTACTATTAATAGATTTAAAGGGTTAGAATCTGAGATTATGGGGAATGGATTATTTAGAATTTAATGAAAAAAGGGAACTAATATATGTAGGCTTAAGCAGAGCAAAATCAATACTATTTATAGTTGGAAATGAACAGACATGTTTAAACTTTCTATTAATTGATTTAATATAAATACTCAAATGCTTTACAAAATAATTGAGCTCATCGACTAAAATCCCAAGTAGGACAAGGGATTTTTAGTCGATGAATCTGATATTTAGAGCATCCACCCCACCACGACTTCTCAATATTCAAGTTCTAATGTATTTATAATGTAAGTTTAATTTAATGGTCACAAACTTGGTAACGCTTTCTTTCTTTGTATGCCGCTGAGTACTAGACAGTAGCAATATAAATTTAAAAAAGGCATGTTTCAAAAGGCTTTCCTTAGTTAGTCTCCTACCGTACAAAATCTCATCTCCCCCCTAACCGCGATGAGGTCAGGGTTCGATCCACCTTAGGATCCACCAAAAAACTTATGCTTGAGGCATGTCAATTTAAAAGAAAGTGAAGTATGTACTTTTGAGATTTATATTGCCAAATCATTTTACACAATTTTTACACACACCAAGTAGAAAAACTTGATATATAAGGCATTTTACTACATTGCCTGTCCTGACCACCGGTATCAATTACAACGAAGAATCCTTGATTTATTAGGAATTCTTTTTTTATTGTAAAAAATTATAGGATGTATATAAACATAGATAAAAAAGAGGTAGACTGAATGGGTCTTATTGTTGTCTATACAACAGCTATATTATATGTAATCACGATGATCGTGGTAACGTTATCTAATAGATAAATGTGTACTTGTCTTCTATTATAGGTACTATATTCATACAACAATTGAAGTTCACAGTTCGTATAAAATAGTAAGACCGTGACTAGAAATCAAAAAAAAGCAATTCATTCAAGGCGAGGTTCTATAACAAAATAAGATTTTAGCAAGTAAAGATAAATAAGATTCAAAAAAGAAGCCACTCTATGGGATAAAAATGCCTTTATAGAGCGGCTTTTTATAAGATCTCTACATTTTAACGATTAGTTCATGCTCTGTTCATTTAACAATTTTAAGCTAGGAGTAATCAAAGAAATGGAGGGGTTAGTGATGAATCTTGCCTGGAAAGAAATGAAGAAGAATAAAGTACGGTTTTTAATTTTGGGCTCCATTATCTTCCTAGTTAGTTTTTTAACGTTTATTATCTCGGGTTTAGCAAATGGTCTGTCACAGGATAATGCAGCTATAATTAAGGATTTACCGAAGGGGCAATTTTATATGGCTGAGGATGCGGATGGCACGTTTAATCTTTCAAGAATCGATAGCGATCTGCAGCAGAAAGTCATAAGTAAAGAAAAAGAGGCAGTAGCTTTTTCTATCCAGATGGGCTTTTTAAATGATCAGGATGATAAACAACAAAGTGTAGCCTTTGTGACATCAACGGAATCTACACTTTTTAGCAATGTGCATCAAGACGAGGTGCTTTTAGATAGCTCACTACAAGATAAAGGAATACAAGTAGGAGATATATTAACGAATAATCAGTACAGTGGAAAGTTCATTGTAAAAGGTTTTGTAAAACAAAAAAAATATAGCCATGCTCCCGTTGCTTATATTAGTGAGGAGGCTTACCAGGAGATGTATCGAGTAGCTGATAAACAGTTAATTTTCGTACCAAATAGTGAGCCAAAAGATATTAAGGGATTGCAAGCATATAGCAATAAAGAGTTTCTCAATACTATCCCCAGTTATAATGCGGAACAATTATCTTTAAATATGATTATATGGTTCTTAGTTGTGATTAGTGGGATGTTGTTTGCTATTTTCTTCTACATGATGAATGTGCAAAAAATTGGCTTGTATGGCATTTTAAAAGCGATTGGATTAAAAACAAGTAAGCTATTTAAAATGATCTGGACACAGATGGCTATTATTACAATCTTTTCACTTGTAGTATCTGTCAGCCTTAGCCAGCTATTTAATATAATTGCTCCTAAGGGGATGCCATTCACTTTAACAATAGGCACTACAACACAGTTATCCGTTGTATTCCTCCTCATAGGCTTTATTGGTGCGACCTTGTCAGGAATGCAAATTAAAAAAATTGAACCGTTACAAGCAATACAGCAAGGGGAGGCTTAATCATGACGTTATTTACAATTGATGAAGTACGAAAAACGTTCAAGAATGGTGAAGTTGAGGAAGAGATCTTAAAGGGCATCAATCTTTCTTTAAATGAAGGAGAGATTACAGCATTGGTAGGTGCTTCTGGCTCTGGGAAAAGTACATTATTAACGATCGCTGCAGGACTACAACCAGCAACAGATGGGCAAGTGTTATTTGAAGAGCAAGATCTTACGAAGATGAAATCCGACCAGGTACGAAAATTACGTGCAAGTAAATTCGGCTTTGTTTTTCAATTTGCACATCTCGTCCCCTTTTTGACAGTGGAGGAACAATTGCTATTAATGCTAGATGTGGCTGAATCTCCTTTAAAAAAGAATGAACAGAAATATGAAGTCAATCGGCTATTGAAGTTAGTTGGAATGGAACACCGTAAAACTGCCTATCCTTCCTCCTTGTCAGGGGGAGAGAAGCAGCGTGTAGCAATTGCACGTGCTATTATTCATCAACCGAAAGTATTGTTTGCTGATGAACCAACGGCTAGTTTAGATTCACAGCGTTCTAAAGAGATTATGTTGTTATTAAGAACATTAACAAAAACTTTAAATATAACAACATTAATAGTGACGCATGACGAAGAAATGTTGGCATATACAGATCGTATTATTAAAATGAGCGATGGTGTCGTATTATAAAATAAGCAAGGCTCCCATTAGAAGGGAGCCTTGTGAAACATTAGGTTAAACGTGCATTACGACTCACTTTACAAACCATTCTCATTAACGCTTTGTGTAAAAAAGGAAAAATAGTAAAAACAACATCCAGTGTTTTGCGCATTGGCATTGGACAAATGATAGGCTTATTTTGATGAACACCCTCTATAGCCATTTTTGCAATTCGCTGAGGTGAGATCATTTTTTGCTGCTTTAATTGTTTGGTGATAATGGATTTATCCATATGAATCGCCTTTGCATTATCGAAAATGGGTGTATCCACAAACGTTGGACATAAAGTACTCACCTTAATCCCGAATTCCTCAGCCTCATAGTGTAGAGAGGTTGTTAGTCCTATAACAGCATGTTTGGTAGTAGCGTATGCAGTAGAAAAAGGAGAAGGTCCTAACCCTGCAGCAGAGGAGGTATTGACGATATGACCAAAACCTTGTTTTTTCATAAGCGGGTAGCCTATTTGAGTCCCATAAATGACACCCCATAAATTAATGGCCATAATTTCCTTCCAATCCTCAATAGTCATTTCACCTATCTCCCCATACATAGCGATACCAGCATTATTAAACAGGTAATCTATACGGTGAAATTCTTCAAATACATCATGAATGACAGAAGCTACATCTTTGTAATCGGTTACATTTAAATGTACAAATTTTACATGGGCGATATCCTTATTTAACTCTGCTTCTAACACACGACCCTCATGATCTTGAATATCAGCAATAATGACAAATATATGTCGAGCGATTAATTCTTGGCAAATAGCCTTTCCTATCCCTGAAACACCGCCAGTAACAACAGCAATCTTTCTCATCTTTAGGACCTCCCGATTTTGTCTCCTTCGACTTTATAAAGTTCAATGATAGAGCTATATTGCTGTGCCACTAAATCAGCACCTTTACTATTCAAATGAACACCATCTAAAGTTACATGTAGCCCTCTTTTTTGAGATAATTTATCGATACGTAAAGGACTTTTGTAAAATAAAACATCCAGTAGGACTCTTATTACATTCGTATTAATAAAGCCTGAGCACTCCAAATGTTCTAAATGCTCTTTAAAGAGATTTTGCATATTTACAAAATAAACATTGCCAGATTTCATTGAAATAGACTCCATAACAGACGTTAATTGTGTTATTTCTTTGTTAGAGGGATTTTGAAGATCTTCTCCTACTAATGCTGGAGATACTAATACAACATTTTTGGAAGCGTCTTGTGCTTTCTCTAATACCTTGAGGCAGTACTCTTCGAATTCAATGTGATCCTTCGCCACAGGCTGTGCTTGCACCTTTAATAATTTTGAATAGACGTCATTGACGCCTATCCAAAGAATAAGAAGATCATAGGAAGATTGGAGCGGCATTTTTTCCAAGCGAGTAAATAAACTTTTAATCGTCTCGCCTGGATTTCCAAGATTATCGAATGAAATATGGGGATATTGATGTTTCAAGAGATCATAAAATGAAACGCCTGGACGACCTTCTGTTAAGCTATCACCTATTAAACCTACTTTCATTTAAACCCCACCTTTTTTAATTTCTTTTAAGAAAATCGTTATTGCCTGTTGAAAGAGTGGTTCTAATGATTTCAAGTTATGAGTATTGGTCAGCTGACATAATCCACCTAGCCATGTGCCAAGTAAGACGGTCCATGTATCTACATTTCCATGAACAAATTCGTTTTGGTCGATGCCCTCTTGAAGAATTGCTCGATAAGCATTCATTGGCGTAATAGCTAAATTGTATAACTGTTGTATTGAATCAGGACTTGATTTGGGATTAGATGCCAGTTCCTGACCTGACTTTAGTAAGGGTGTTTGATACTCATAGAGGACATGCATGGCCATACCATACAATTTATCTGTGGATGTGGTGTATGAAGATTCTTGTTGCAACCATTTGTTATGCCAATTTTTCATCGATTGCTGCGCCAAAAGCACAAATAACTTTTCTTTATTTTCGAAATGATAATAAATATGTCCTTTACTATAACCAGAGGCTTTCGAAATATCACCAACAGATGTCTGATTATAGCCATGTTGAGAAAATAATTGGATGGCATGTTTGATAATCTCAATCTTTGCCTTGTCACTGTCATAGCGTCTTTTACTCAATGTTGTACTCCTTTAATGATTTGAACAATCGTTCTAATTTAATTATACATAATTTTCTAACTAATTAAATACATAATTTTTTATTTAGAATATTGTCAAATTTCTAAAGTCTTCAGGAAGGGAATTCCAATTTATTGTTGAATTATTTGTTATGCTAAAAATGAGGGGGTATATGTATGGGAAAAGTGATTGGCTTTGAATTAAATAGTCAGGAACCGGAGAAAGCGGCAGCTTTTTATAGTAAAGTGTTTGGCTGGGAGGTAGCAACTCCAAAGTGGGATTATTGGGCAGTTATGACTGGGAATAAAGACAAAGCTGGAATTAATGGTGGCATTGGTAAAGGACCAAGTGATTTTCCGCATGGTACAAGAATTCAAATTGAAGTGGATGCAATTGACGAAGTCATTGCACAGGCAAAACACAACGGTGCTACTATTTTGCGTGACAAAATGACGTTCGAAGATTTCTATCTAGCTTATTTGGTCGATCCGACTGGAATAGGGATTGGATTAATTCAATATAACGAATAAAGTCTCTTTTAATAGAGGCTTTTCTCATTTTAAGCATATGGATACGTCTTTATGGGTATAGAATCGAAGGAGGAGGGATAATGTGAAGAACATATTGAAGCTAGTATGTTTGATCCTGATAACGATTGGTATATTACCGAAGGAAGTGCAGGCAGCCAGCTTTATCGATCTAACGGATGATACATTAACGACGGAAATTCATTATTTAGTAGAACAGGATATTGCGAAAGGGTATTCGAATAACTTGTTCAAGCCGAATGATTATATTACGAAAGCACAGGTAGCTGTAATGCTAACACGTGCTTTAGGATTAAACACGATCCATATGCAAAATCCAAACTATCAAGATGTAACAACCACTCATAAATTTTATAAAGAAATTGCGGCTGTGCAAAATAAAGGTATATTTGATACTGCCCATAAATTTCATCCAGATGCACCGCTAGCTAGGGGGGAAATGGCGATTGTGCTAAATAGGGCCTTTCAATTAAAAGGTTCAGATCCTTATTATTTTGCAGATGTGAGTAAGCAGACGCCAGGTTATAAAGAAATTTTAACACTGGCCCATAATCATTTGGTAAGGGGCTATGAGAATGGTTCGTTTAAACCTAATGATCCTGTTACACGCGCCCATTTCTCAGCGTTTTTAGCGAGAGCAATGACTCTGTCTAAACCTAACTTGCTAAGGGACCCCGCATTTGAATATACGTATGCCTATTATTCTTTAAGTGACAATAAGCGTTATACTTTAAACTATCAATATCAGCAACACGACGGTAAAAATGATGTATGGACAGTCAAAAATGTAAGTACAGGACAAACTATCTCTGATGAGCTTTTATATGGTCATGATCGTGCATACGGACAAGCCATTGCTAGTGAAGCTAACACACATTATGATTTATATATAGAACTCCCACTTAGAATAGGTGTTGTTTTACATGAAGATGATCCAGGGGTTTCTGCAGGGGAACGAGTAACTGTAAAATCTACAGATGGTACGGTACAAGCAGGTGATGTGCAATATACGGGCGTGGTTATAGTCGAGAAAAGGTCAGAATTTAGTGATGTAGTGAAAATTTATTACTTTGTAGATGATATAGGTTTAGTTAAAGAGCTACACAATGACATAGTTGTGTTTGAATTGCTCAATAGGACAATGAAATAATGTGAAAGGAAAGCAAGCCACCGATGGACTTGCTTTCCTTTATAGTTGTACAGAGATATGAAAAAAACGCTGTAGAGCTTGCAGCCATTCCTTCTCAGTGTTTGTTGTATAGGTAGTTAAGGATTGTCCTTCATAAATTCTAAATTCGTTGTTCATCATGGTATGACGGCCACCAATGGTTCGAATCATAGCAATTTTATTTTTTTGCTTGGAAAGTCGTGGTGCAAATTTTGCATCATTGGCATCGTCGTGAAAACTATAAAGCAAACGCCAACTATGTTTAGCTTGTTCCAACAGCATCCAACCATTCGCTTCATCATAATCTATTTTATATAACTCTTTACCTTCACGGTGTTGATAGCCAGCAATTAGTGGCACTGGTTTACAGGGGGCTAATGCACCGACACCTACATCCGAGATATAGTATTGTCCCCTCACATTCACTAGCAATAATTGATGCATGGGAATTTCCTCAGGAGGGGTATTTTCTGCTATGTTGCGCCAAAACTGGGCATAACGATTGGTAACAGAAAAGCCAAGCTCTCGTAAGAGCCAACTGAATAAGATATTTAATTCAAAACAATTGCCACCACGTTTATCAATAATTATTTTTTGAAATAAATCAGGAATAGCGAAGGAGATACCCCGGTTCAAGGCAACATCTAAATTTTCATAGGGAATGGTTAATAGATGTTTAGTTTGAAGTTGTCCAAGTAGCTGAATAGATGGCTCTAACGTTCCTTGAAATTGAATATACTGTAAATAGTGCTGAATCTGCTCATTCATAAAATCGCCTCACTTCCTTATTAATAACATAACCGAAATAGTCTTAGATTACACGCATAAACTGAAGTAGGAAATGATAGAAAAATAGCTAAATAACTAGTAAGATTAATATATTAGCTACTATAAAGTGAAATGTTTTACATATTAGTTAATAATATAAATGGTAAGGTAGGTATCGTATATAGCATGAAATGGATAGAAGTGAATACATATGAGGAAATGAGCGAAGTGGCAGCTACTATTTTCTCAAAACGAATACAAGAGAAACCTGATAGTGTTTTAGGTTTAGCAACTGGTGGATCACCTGTAGGCATGTATAAAGAATTAGTGGCACGACACCAAGCTGGCCATTTATCTTTTAAGGAAGTACAAACTTTTAATTTGGATGAGTATGTAGGCATTGAGCAATCAAGTCCAGCAAGCTACTTTACATTTATGCATGAGAATTTATTTAATTTTGTGGATATACAGCCGAAAAATGTCCATTTGCCAAATGGACAGGCAGCCAATTTAGCTGAAGAATGTGCTGCATATGATAAGCGCATTGAAGAAGCAGGAGGCATTGATTTACAGCTTCTAGGTATTGGTGTAAATGGACACATTGCTTTTAATGAACCAGGCGCATCGTTTGATGCCAAGACGAATATTGTGGAGCTAACAGAGTCAACAAGAACAGAAAATGCTATTTATTTTAATGATCCGTCTGAAGTACCAACACATGCCATTACAATGGGCATTCACTCCATCATGAAGGCAAAGGAAATCGTTCTCATTGCCTTTGGTGAAAAAAAGCTCGCGGCGATTGAAAAATTGAAAAGTGGTCATATTACAGAAGAATTCCCAGCAAGCCAATTATTAAACCATCCTAATGTTACAATAATTTATGGTGGTACGAATTAGCAAAAATAAGCAAAGGCTTCTTAGGATTGAAGTCTTTGCTTATTTATTTTTCCTGATAAAATAACCCCTGCTACAACGGCTAGTCCACCTATAAGCTGAAAAGAATGCAATCTTTCATGTAGAAAAAGAACAGCAAAAATGGAGGCAAAAACAGGAATGAAATTTAAATAAATACTTGCCTTGTTCGCTCCAAGCTGTATAACACCACTGTTCCAGCAGAGAAAAGCAATGATAGAGGCAAAAATACCAACATATAAAATAGCACCAATGGTTGACCATTCCCAATGAATTGCTGTTGTACTAGACAATGTTTCATAGAGAGAAAACGGAAATAACACAATAGCCCCAAGTCCAATCGTCACTAGAAAGGTAGACTGCCCTGGTAAGCGAGTTGCATATTGTTTAATGAGCAATGAATATATGCTCCAACAAAATACTGCTGCGATTACAATTAAATCCCCTTTATTGAAAGTAAAATCGACAATCCTTGTAAAAGAGCCTCCCATTATAATAAAGGCAACTCCACTCAGTGATAAAACGGTCCCTATTAACTGAAATTTTGATAGTTTTTCCTTCAAAAAAATAAAGGAAAGTATGTAAATCATTATGGGCGTAGAAGAGTTCATTAAAGATGCATTAATAGACGTTGTGTAATGTAATCCAATGTAAACAAGTGTGTTAAATGCTGTAACCCCTGTTAATGAAAGAATGATGACAATCAACCAATGTCTTTTCAGTATCCGCCATTCACGTTTTAGTTGGTGAAATGCAATGGGAAAAAAGATAATAAATGCGACGCACCAGCGTAAAAAGGCAAGTGTTAGGGGAGGGATATCTTCACTAACGGCACGTCCAATAACAAAATTACCACCCCATAAAAGAGTTGCGAGTACTAATAATAGATATGGTGGAATTTTCAAGATGCTTTAACCCCTTTATTAATTGAATAGTAAAGTTAATTATAGGCAGTCAGTATAGCAATAATCAATGCCCCTGAAGTTTTGCTATGCTAAAATAAGGAAAACAAGAGGAGGAATAACTGTGAAAAGTACCGTACCATGTTTACAAAAGGGAGATTTAGTCGGTGTTGTTGCACTTTCAAGTCTTGTAGAGCCTGAAAAACTAGGAGAAGCAGTAGCTTTTTTGGACGAGTTGGGTCTTCGCTATATTGTGGGTGATACGATTCATGCAAAACATGAATATTTGGCAGGAAGTGATGAAATCAGACTAGCTGATTTTCATGAGATGGTAAAAAACCCAGAAGTGAAAGCAATCTTTTGTATAAAGGGTGGCTATGGCTCTGCCAGAATTGCTGATAAAATTGATTATGCTTTAATAGAAGAAAATCCTAAAATTTTCTGGGGCTTTTCTGATGTTACATATTTACATTGTGCGATTAATGAATATGCCAATATGGTGACATTTCATGGGCCAATGCTGATGTCAGCTAATAAGATGGATGATTTATCAAAGAAAATGTTTTTACAGCTATTCTCCCCGATGGAAATTCAATATACAGAGGCAATTTCTCCGTTAACAACGATTGCTGGGGGCATCACACGTGGTGAAATGATTGGAGGAAATCTCTATCGTCTTGTCAGCACACTAGGTACCAAATTTGAAGTGAGGACTGAAGGCAGGATTTTATTAATAGAGGATGTAAATGAAACAATTCCAGTTATTGATTCAATGCTTCAGCATTTAAAACAAGCAAGGAAGTTTGAGCAATTAGCAGGAGTCGTCATTGGTTCGTTTACACAGACAGGATCTGAGGAAGCGGCTCTTCATTCGTTAATGAAGGAGTATTTTGCAGATTTAGGAATACCAGTTGTGGCAGGTTTTAAGTTCGGACATGAAACAACGAATATAGCGATTCCATTAGGAACAGAAGCAATTTTAGACGCACAGGAAAAGGTATTGAAAATATTACCAGGTGTGCATGTATGATAGGAAGAGGAAATATGGCTATTGAAAAAATACTGTATGAAGCTGCCGTTGCACTAGCAGAAAAAAGATATCCCTCTGGATGGGGAGGAGCTGCAGCCTTATATACCGCGGATGGACAAATTTTAACAAGTGTCGCACCCGAGGTCATGAATGCTGCTACTGAATTATGTATGGAAACAGGTGCTATTTTAGAGGCACATAAATTGAATACAAAAGTTACACATTCGATTTGTGTTGCTAGGGAAGATGAAACATCTAAATTTGTAGTGCTGACACCCTGTGGAGTCTGTCAGGAAAGACTTTTCTATTGGGGAGAAAATGTAAAGGCAGCGATTACGAATGCAGATGGAGAATTGGTATTTAAATCATTAAAGGAAATTCAACCTTATCATTGGTATAAAGCATATGAACAATAAAGTAAAAGACATTACAAAAAATGTAATGTCTTTTTTAGCTTCGTTAATAAGGCTCAGCATCGTGTCCTTTATTCATGGCATCTTGAGGTGCTTGGTCACCCTTGATATTGCCAAGTGGTTTTGATGCAGAGGAATCTTTTTTAGCGTTGTGCAAACCTTCCTTGAGTAAGCGACCATATTCTTCGTCGGCTTCTTGTGCCAAAGCAATCATGGCATTTTGAATATCCTCATGACAGACCGATAGATCACGGATTAAATTTTCAAGAAGTTCATCGCGTTCCCACTGTTCAAAGTTACGATAAGTTTCACCAGCCTGTTTCGTATTACTTTGACGATCAATCGATTCAAGAACAAGGTTTCCTTCAATGTATGGTGTATATTCTTTACCAGCTTGTGTTGCTTCCTTTAACCCATTCAGCATGGATGGCTCATAGTTAATATGTGGATTTTGTCCAGGTGCCAAATCACGCTTATACATCATTTGCCCACCATGTTGATTGGTCGCTACACGTTTTTTTGGTGCATTAATTGGAAGCTGTAAGTAGTTGGCTCCTACACGATGGCGTTGTGTATCAGAATAAGAGAAGGTACGACCTTGCAACATTTTATCATCAGAGAAGTCTAAGCCATCAACAAGCACCCCTGTCCCGAAAGTAGCCTGTTCCACCTCAGCAAAATAGTCTTCAGGGTTTTTGTTTAGCACCATTTTGCCAACTGGATACCACGGAAATTGATCGTTTGGCCAAAGCTTTGTATCATCCAATGGATCAAAATCAAGCTCAGGGTGTGAACCATCCTCCATAATTTGAACATGTAGCTCCCATTCGGGGAAGTCTCCACGTTCGATAGCATCATATAAATCTTGTGTAGCATGATTGAAATTTTTCTGTTGGATTTCTTCTGCTTCTTTTTGTGTTAAATTTTTAATACCTTGTAGCGGTTCCCAATGATATTTGACAAGGACTGCCTTGCCTTCACTATTCACCCACTTGTACGTATTAACCCCAGAGCCCTGCATCATACGATAATTTGCTGGAATCCCCCAAGGAGAGTAAACGAATGTTACCATATGGAAGGTTTCTGGTGAGCTAGCACAAAAATCAAAAAAACGTTCAACGTTTTGAATATTAGTAATGGGATCAGGCTTAAAAGCATGAATCATGTCTGGAAATTTGAGCGCATCACGAATAAAGAAGATCTTTAAATTATTGCCCACTAAATCCCAATTGCCATCCTCTGTATAAAACTTTACTGCAAAACCGCGGGGATCACGTAATGTTTCTGGGGAGTGACCACCATGTATAACAGTTGAAAAACGCACAAATACAGGTGTTTTTTTCCCTTTATCCTGAAAGACTTTTGCACGTGTATACTTAGAAATAGGTTCATTGCCAACAACACCATAGGTCTCAAAATACCCATGTGCTCCAGCTCCACGAGCATGCACAACTCGTTCTGGAACTCTCTCTCTGTCAAAATGACTCATCTTCTCTAGGAAATCATAATTTTCCAATGTTGCAGGACCTCGATTACCGACTGTTCGCAAATTTTGATTGTTGGTAATTGGATGTCCCTGTCTGTTGGTCATTGTCATATCTTGCTCATGTGTTGCATCATTTTGCTGTGTCATAGTATGACCCCTTTCCTATAGATACTTCCATTTTGTCCTTGAAAGGGGCAAACTAGTCATCCAAATTATCCCTTTGAACTACTAAAAAAGCTCTCCATACATAAATGTAGGAGAGCCTTGGATGGCGTTTTCAAATGGAATCAAGTTGTTTTGAGTATGGCCATTGCTTATAGTTGGTCATTAGTCATCGGTCATACAGTAACAGGTAACTTGTTATTGGTTTTTAACTAATTAGCTGAAAAGCTAGATTTGAAAACAGCACATCCAACTCGGGTTGGAGTCTCACCGTCCCGAGTTTAGAAATAACGGGAATCGTCAAAGTTAATTTGAATACTGTAATTTTTTGAATTAATAAGATTAGATAGTTTATGTGCATCTTTTTCTAGCTTTGTAGCCCGTTCTCGATATTCATCTGGCTCATACAAAGCGATTTCATATAACATTGTATTTTCGCCATAGCCAAATCTTACACTCTCTTTTTCTCGCATACTGAAATCTTTACACAAATCAGCCTCGGCACGGAGTTGTGTTGCTAGTTCGATGGCTTCTACTAGTGCTAGCTTTTGCCCTTTAAAGTCTACGGTGTTTTGGATGTTTGCTTCGTAAACGAGGCGGTCTAATGTACGAGTATCTAGACGAACTTGGGCTAAGTCAGCTTCAATAAGGGGGAGTGCTCGATTACTTGTTTTAGGGGCTTGTCCCTTTTCAACTGTTACAAAGGCACTGCGATGCAGTTCGTTTACTAGCTCTTGAGTTTTCTTTCCTAAAATACTTTTTAGTTTAACAGCTTCTGCAAGATTAATCACGAAAACACGTCCTTTTTATAGTGTTATAGATGGTACATCATTTGATATAATTGCGATTTGATAATGTCCGCCATGAATTTGATTAAACATTTTCCCAGCTGACGCTAGCAGTTCATTCGCTGCGTCATTTGTTAAGGAAGGGCGGAAATAAAAAATATGTAACGCATCAGTTGTTTCCTCTGTGACAGCTGTGCGTTTAGAATCAACAAAAGGTGAGCCAAATGCTCCTACCTCATCACGACTATACAGAATATTTTCTAATGTGTTAAAGCGCCCATTCAAACCTTCATAACCAATCTCGTCATGACCAAGCTCAATTGCTACAAACCCTTTGATTTGAGCAACATCATATAGCCCAATTGGCATTTCATATTGAAGTGAAAAGAAATTATTTAAATCAACACCTGAATGAATTGGCGTTAAATAGTTTTGCTTACTAATTCGACGCATAAGGCTTTCTGCTGAGTGACGATAGCGGTTTGGATCAGCACCAAGCTTTTTCCAGATTTGTCGCCATTCTGCGATCCCCTCACGCTGTGTTACAGGAAGTTCCTGCATTTCAAGAAAAAGATTTTCCTGATACAATTGCATACGCCCTTTAATCATTTGAGGGGATTCTGCTACAACAATTTTGGTATAATGAATAATGCCGATTTTTAGCTCGGGATGTTGTGTTAATAGAGTTGGGTTAATGGAAATTTCCAATGAACATCACCTACTTTATCTATTTCTAATATTGTACCATGTAAGGAGTTGGAAATAAAATGAACATACACGACCTACAACGTGATTTTGTGGCATATGCGATGTCCATTGGTGTTGATAAAATAGGTTTTACAACAGCAGCTCCCTTTACAGAATTAAAAAACAGATTGCGTCGCCAGCAGGAGCTTGGCTATCAGTCTGGCTTTGAAGAAAGTGATATTCAAAAACGTACAGAACCCCTTCAATTACTAGATGAAGCAGAGAGTATTGTAGCAATAGCTGTGGCTTACCCTTCACGTATGCAAAATGCTCCAGTTGGTAAAAAGGGTGCGCGACGTGGAATTTTCTGCCGTGCTTCATGGGGTGTCGATTATCATACAGCATTACGTGAGCGTTTAAAGCTATTATCCACTTGGCTTGAGGAACATGTCAAAGGTGTACGTATTGAATCAATGGTTGATACAGGAGCCCTCGTAGATCGGGCGGTAGCTGAACGTGCAGGCATTGGGTGGAGCGGAAAAAATTGCTCGATTATCACGCCTGAATTTGGTTCCTATGTGTATTTAGGAGAGCTCATTACAAATATTCCATTTGCGCCAGATAAGCCAATGGAGGATGAATGCGGAGATTGTCGCCTGTGCTTGGATGTTTGTCCAACGGGAGCCTTAATACAAGGTGGACAATTGGATGCACAGCGCTGTATTGCTTTTTTGACTCAAACGAAGGGAACATTACCAGATGAGTTTCGTAGTCATATCGGTAATCGACTCTATGGCTGTGATACATGCCAGACAGTATGTCCTAAAAATAAAGGGAAAATTAATTGGATACATGAAGAATTTATGCCAGATCCAGAGCTAGCCAAACCATTATTGACACCGCTTTTAACGATTTCCAATCGAGAATTTAAGGGGAAATTTGGTCATGTTTCAGGCTCATGGCGTGGAAAAAAGCCTATTCAGCGAAATGCCATCTTGGCACTTGCTCATTTTAAAGAGGAAGCCGCCATACCAGATTTGATTGCTCTACTTCATAAAGATGACCGTCCTGTCATTCGAGGCACAGCCGCATGGGCATTGGGTAAGATTGGCGGGGATACAGCACAAACTGCCTTACATGAAGCAGAAGCTACGGAGCAGGACGAAGAAGTGCGAAGTGAAATTTATAAAGGGTTGCAGTTTTTTAAGTAGTATTGGATGTAGAAGCATTGACTAACTACAGTTTAATGTAGGGATGAAATCAATTGCTTGGAGTTCCTATGATTGAGAGCGGATCCGCTCTAATTGTGAGAAGAGTCGCTCCAAAAGAGTAAGACTTCGTTTAACTTTTTAAAGAGCTATCTTAAAGAATTTTTTAATAAGGAAGTGTGTCGTTATGCCATTGCATATCGTTTTATATCAACCAGAAATACCAGCCAATACGGGGAATATTGCACGTACCTGTGCGGGTACTAATACATCGCTCCATTTAATTCGTCCGCTAGGTTTTTCAACGGATGATAAAATGCTGAAACGGGCGGGCTTAGATTATTGGCATAGTGTAAATATTGTCTATCATGATTCACTTGAGGATTTTATAGAGTACTCTAAAAATGGAGATGTTTATTTAATCGAAACATACAGTGATGAGCCGTTTACGAAAAATGATTTTAGTGATCAAGACCGAGATATTTATTTTATGTTCGGAAAAGAAACTACAGGTTTGCCGAAGGACTTTGCTTATGAACGCCGAGATATGTGTTTACGTATTCCACAAAGTGATCATGTGCGATCACTTAATTTGTCCAATACGGCTGCAATTGTTATTTATGAGGCATTACGTCAACAAGGATATCCAGGGTTACATTAAAAAGCAGTTCTCCGCTTGTGAGAACTGCTTTTTAATATTAAAACTTTAATAACACAACATTCCCCGCAGGATCCTCTGTTTGGAACCCTCCGATGATTTCTGTAACAGGTGCACCTATACCACGAAGATTATCTTTCATAGTTGCCGCTTGTTCTTCGTTATCTAAACGCAATGAGAACGTTTTTAAGCCAACTTGATTTTTTCCAAGCTTTGGTGCATTCTCTGAGTGCCACGTATTTAAGCCGATATGATGATGGTAACGGCCTGTAGAAATAAATAATGCTTGGGACCCGTAGCGTGTGACAATATCATAACCTAATCCCTTTGTATAAAATTGCTCGGCTTCAACCAAGTTAGAGACCGATAAATGAATATGGCCCATTACTGTGCCAGCAGGCAGACCAAGCCAGTTGCCATCGCCCTCTTCTAAAATAGAACGAATATTGAGTGGTTCTGTCACCATATGCACCTGATTGTTATGCCATGTCCATTCACTTTCAGGACGATCTGCATAAATCTCGATTCCATTATGATCAGGATCACTTAAATAGAGTGCTTCACTTACAGCATGATCAGAAGCCCCAAGGTACACACCTTTTTCGTGAAAATGAGAAATAACATTAGCTAAGTCACGTCGACTAGGTAATAATAGGGCGAAGTGATAAAGTCCTGTCGTCATGCTAAGCTTATCTTCTACAGTTTTAGGCTGAACAAGAGTTAATAGAGCTGTTTCTCCATCGGCAGTTAACATAGCTTTATGTGAATCTTGTTGTAACACTTTAAAGCCAATAATTTCTTGATAAAAGGTTAAAGAGCGATGTAAATCACTCACTTTTATTTCAACATTTGTTACATATGTGTTAGGTTTTTCATGAAAATGCATTTAGAATACCTCCGAATAGTTATCTTTTTTCATTAAGTTACTTTATGTAAGTTAGTTTATTTTAAAAATAAAGGAAAGTCAAGTATTTCTATTGTTCCACAAAAAAAGAAAATCACTAAGCTTTTCTAAAAGCTTAGTGATTTTCTTGAGATATTATTTGTCAGCTTTGTAGTCGCCTTCATATCCAGCAGTGAAAATAGCTGTTAAGAAAGCAACTGTTACACCAATGATTAATAATAATTTCATGGAAGTAACCCTCCTCATGTTATAAAGAAATCTCTTTTTAGTATAGCCTATCTACTTTAAAAATGAAACGACATAGCAGAATAAAATATGTCAGAAATGGTTCAAACAGCTTGATATCGGGAAAACTAAAAGTGAGGTGATCAATATGGAAAAAAAGGTGCCAAATATTGAAAATGGGACAATGGTGAGAGATATGAAAGAATTAAAAGATTTAGGCAAGCAGATGGAGCATTTACGTGATGGTCTAGAGCTTGCGGAGGATGAGCGAATCGCTGATCCAATTCAATTGGAAGATGTTGAACAAAAGAAAAAGTAGTGTATTATAAAAAAGCCGCTTTATTTTTCTTAAATCCAATTTTTTGTATAATGGTACTAGGATAAGAAAGGGGTTGTGCTTTTTGAATTTACAATCAACGAAAACATTAACAAATGGTGTAGAAATGCCTCGTTTTGGCTTAGGTGTTTACAAAATGACAGAACGCGAGGAAACATTACAGGCTATTGATAAAGCACTTCAATACGGTTATCGAGCTATTGATACAGCATCCCTATATGGGAATGAGGTAGAAGTAGGAGAAGCAATTCGTCATTCAGGCATTCGTCGTGAAGATATTTTTGTTACAACAAAAGTATGGAATAATGACCAAGGATACGATGCAACATTACGTGCTTTTGAGGTTTCGCTAAAGAATTTAAATATGGATTACCTAGATTTATATTTAACACATTGGGCTGTCCCTGAAACATTTGAAGAAACATATCGAGCTATTGAGCGTCTTTACGATGAAAAATTAATTCGCGCAACAGGTGTATCAAATCATCATGAGCATCATTTAGAAAAAATATTGGCTAAGGCAAATACTGCACCAATGGTGAATCAAGTGGAGGTACATCCATATTTACAACAGCAGCCATTAAGCGCATTTTGTAATAAACACCAAATTGCTGTTACTGCATGGTCTCCACTAGGACGTGGTGGTGTACTTGCTGATCCTACCATTATTGAGATTGGGAAAGAGATCGACAAAACCCCTGCTCAGGTAGTACTACGTTGGCATTTACAAAATGATACACTCGTTATACCCAAATCCGTAACACCGAGCCGAATTGAGGAAAACGCACAGATTTTTGATTTTGAATTAACCCAAGATCAAATGGAGAAAATGGCAACATTAAATCGTAACCAACGATTTGGACAAGATCCTGATCATTTTAAATTTGATTTTTAAAAAAGAATAAATCCCGCACTCCTATAGAGGCGGGATTTTTCTTATTGCTCGTCCTTGACAATAATACGTTGATTTAAAAAAGGATGGTCAAATTCTAATTGAATGGCATGTAGTTCGTAATCATCACTTACTGTTTCTCGTGCACCATACATTGTATCCCCAATAATTGGATGGCCAATATAGGCTAAATGCACACGGATCTGATGTGTGCGTCCAGTCTCAAGTATGAGATGAACGACACAGGAATTTTTGTAACGCGCCACCACTTCATAATGAGTTACCGCATGCTGTCCAGTTTTAGACACAACACGTCTTGTGGCATGGTGTCGGTCTTTGCCAATTGGTTCTGCAATCGTTCCAGAAGATGTTCGTAAATTACCTTGCACCTCTGCTGCATACGTACGAATAATGGTTTTTTCCTCAATCATTCGATCGAAAATGGACTTTGCTAAAGGGTGCTTTGCTACTAGTAATAAGCCCTGTGTCCCTTTATCAAGACGATGAACATGTTCAGCATAAATGCCACCCTGTTCTTTGATATGTGCCATGACATGGTTCATACATGTATGTGTATCACGAGCATCATTAGGATGTGTTGCCATCCCTTTTGGCTTTGATACGATTAAACAATGGTCATCCTCATAGACTACATCAATAGCACATACAGGTGTTGGTTTGTAGCTAGAAGTTGGAACAGGAAACGTAAATTTGATTATTGTTCCAGTTTGTAAAGGTGTATTCCATTGAATCAGCTCATCATTTGCCAATGTGATGGCTTTGGCCATACGCAATTCATGAACGAGTTTTTTACCGAGTCGCCAATGATTACGTAGCAGTTCTTCCACACTTAAGTTATCTTCAGCAATTTCATAATGAAACATAGATCTTCCTCCGTAGAAAAAACCGTATTCCAAAGGTAGAACACGGTCTTCCGATTATTTTGCAGCTTTAGAAGCTTTTATTAAATAAAAGCTTGCCCCTGCGATTAAAATAAATGCAGTTAATGCTAAAAACGGAATAGTAATAAAGCCTAACCAATTAATATATTGTCCTGTACAAGAAACTGCGCCACAGGAAGGAGCATTTTCAGCTAAATAGCTAAGCTTTTGAATTCCATAATGGTAAAGTGAAATACAGCCGCCAATCAAAGAAAATACAGCTGTTGTGACAGCAATACGCGCATTTTTTTGTATAAAGGCTACTGTCGTCATAATAACAATTGGGTACATAAAAATACGTTGAATCCAACATAATTTACAAGGTTCATAATGACGAATCTCAGAAAAATATAACGAACCTAGCGTTGCTATAGCAGAAACAATCCAAATAAATAATAAGCCATTTTCTTCTTTTTTAGACATATTCAATCTTCCCTTCATAAAACCATGTCCTTGTTCGATTATAGTGGTTCTAGTTTTATATGTAAATCAACTTACACAAAATAAGGTATGTGATGAATTTCAGTCTAAAGTATGAACGGTGGAAGCAGACGCTTTCAATAGCTTAATGGTATCATTAACAATAGTAATGCTAAAGAAGGGGTGTTTTCGTGAGAGAGAATGAGCATTCCAATATCAGTATTTTAAAAGAAATTGCTGAACTATTAAATGAAGAAACTGAAATTGTCACAATGCTAAAAGGTGCGCTCATCAAATTTTTAAATGGCACCAATTTTGAAACAGGCTGGATTTTTTTTATTGATGCAAAGGGGCGTTCAGAACTTGTTGTCCATGAAAATCTACCAGAGGCATTGGAATATAACAATTGCCATTATTTAAAAAAGGGCGGTTGTTGGTGTGTATCCCGTTATCGTAATGAAGAGCTAAAAAAAGCCTCCAATATTATTGAGTGTCAGCGTATTGAAAGTGCCATTGCCGCAAATGTTGGGGATCATGAAGGAATCACGCATCATGCGACAGTACCCCTTCAATCTGGACAAGAACGTTTTGGCGTATTAAATGTCGCATCTAAGGATACAGTGCGCTTTTCAGAGGAGGAGCTTGCTTTATTAGAATCAGTTGCCTTTCAGATGGGTTCAGCTATTAAGCGAATTTTACTGACAAAACAGGAGCAGGAAATGGCACTTGTGAAGGAACGTAATCGTCTAGCCCGCGATTTACACGATTCAGTCAATCAACTACTATTCTCGGTCACGTTAACAGCTAGGGCTGGTATTGAAATGACGGATGATTGCGAAGTGAAAGAAACATTTAAAGAGATTCAGCATTTAACACAAGACGCACTTACAGAGATGCGTGCGTTAATTTGGCAATTGCGACCTAAAGGATTGGAAAATGGTTTACTTGAGGCCATGAAAGTATACGCTGAAATGCTTGGCTTAAAACTACATGTTACAGTTTCAGGCGTATTGCAATTTCCCTCACGTATTGAAGAAACATTATTTCGCGTAGCCCAAGAGGCGTTAAATAATGTACGTCGCCATGCAGGTGTATTAGAGGCAGCATTGTATATTACTGTTACATCAACAGATATTTTGTTGGTTATTCGTGATGAGGGACGAGGCTTTGTCATTGACAACAATACAAAGTTGCTTTCGATGGGCTTACAATCTATCAAGGATCGTGCAAAATCAGTAGGTGGAACTGCCGACTGGGTAAGTGAAATTGGCAAAGGTACGGAGCTGCTAATCCGCTTGCCATATTAAGGGGGAGAGGACATGATACGTGTATTAATTGCAGACGATCATCACGTGGTGCGTAGAGGACTACTGTTTTTCTTAAAGACACAAAAGGATATTGAGGTTGTTGGAGAGGCAAAAAATGGGCACGAAGCGGTTGCATTAGCAGAAAGCATTCAACCAGATATTATCTTAATGGATTTAGTCATGCCTGAAATGGATGGCATTCAGGCGACTAAACGCATCAAAGCGAAATTTCCACAAATAGAAATTTTAATGCTTACTAGCTTTTCTGATCGAGACCATGTGGTGCCAGCAATGGAGGCTGGAGCGGCAGGCTATCAGTTAAAAGATATTGAGCCAGATGAATTGGTCTTATCCATTCGTCGTATTATGCGTGGTGAAAACACTTTACATCCTGAAGCAACGACAACGCTTGAAATGGATCGCCAGGAATCACAGAATGCACCCCATTTATTAAATCCGCTGACACCTCGTGAGCAGGATGTGCTAGCAGAGCTTACAAAAGGAAAGAGTAATCGGGAAATTGCATCTTCACTCTTTGTCACAGAAAAAACAGTGAAAACCCATATTTCAAATATTTTTACAAAGCTACAAGTACAAGACCGTACACAGGCAGCGCTGTATGCTGTTAAGCACGGGCTAACTGAAGGTAGTGGGATGTAAATAAACGGCGAGCTTCTACTCACATAGAAGCACTCGCCGTTTTTTACATTATTTATGTTGAACAAATAATTTTTTGGATATCTCTAATAATGTAGAGCTTGGTGTTAGTGCTAAATCTTCCACTAGTTTTTGCGTATATGTTTGGAAAATTTTGAGTGCCTGATCATGAAGCCCTGCCTGTATTAACGTATATAAATAGTGCTCAATTTTTTGTTCATTATAGGGATCATACTCTATTAATGCATGTAAAAATTCCATAGCTCTTTCAGTGTCTGAAAAGACTGTTGTTTGAAACCCTTTTTCTAATAGCTCTATGTATGATTTCATTAATTTATCTTTATAGGCAGTTGACCATTCATAATCATCAAAAACAAATAAGCCATTCTTATAAATAGAAAGACATTGATCAATCAAAGAAATAGAAGGAAATTCAAGTTTTGCAAAATCTTCATGAAGTTTTTGAAAATCGTATAAATCACATACGATATTTGGCTTTTCGAAGATATAGTATTTATTTGAAAAGACAATACAGTTTTCATAGCCAATTGTATTTAGAGTTTTCCTTAAATAAGATAGAGCTGTATGAAGATTTGATTTGGCTCTTACATAATCTAAATCTGGCCATAGAATTTCAATTAGATAATCTCGATGAATCGGTATATTTGGATGCAAAATAAAATAAGCAAACATTTCTTTTGTCTTTTCTGTTTTAAATGCCACTAAACTATTGTTACTATAGACGGCAAATTGATCGAAGCATTGTACATTTAATACAGTTTGTGTAGCTTGTTGAAGCATTTGCTGAATTGAGAATTCATGCTCAATACGGGCTACAGTTTTTTCTAAACGGGCATGACTGATAGGCTTTAATACATAGTCGAGACTGCCAATTTCATAGGCTTGTAATGCAAATTCATGATAGGAGGTAATGAAAATTACACTGACTTGTGGACGTTCCGTTTTGATAATATCAGCAACTTCAAGTCCTGATAATTCTTGAAGTTTTACTTCTAAAAAGATAGCTTCAAATTCCATAGTGGGTAGTTCATTCAGAAATACTTCTACGCTAGTAAAGGTTTGAATCACCTGTATTTGTTGAAAGGCATGTAGTTTATTTTGAAAATAGTGTAAAGCTAAAGGTTCATTGTCTATTAAAACGGCTCGAATCACATCAAACTCTCCTTTATACAATTAAATTAAAAACATTAAACTCTAGTTCATTTTGGGTGAAAAGGCTTCCTACTATATAGTGAAGGGCAAGAAAAGTGAAACTCACTCAACTTTTCTATTAAAAATTTGATGCTAGAAAAAGCAATTTATGTTGTAGTTCTTTCACGGGTGAGAGTCAATGAATCCCGATGTGTTTGTCACATCGCGTCAAATCCATTCAAAGAAAATATCGCCGTTCATTATATAGAAGATAGAAGTTTTTTATGTTGTGTTAAGAGAATTGAAATAATTGTTTAGGCGTTAAAATCAAACTATTCTTATACAAAAATGAAACAACATAGTATTGTTAATGAAAGTTGCATATGGGCATTAGCCTTGTTTTTTCTTTTATTGTTAAAATAGTATAATTGTTATAACAATAATTAGGCGTTATTATAGTACATTTGCCTTAAAAAATACTCAAAAAGTACTTAAAAAATACTTAAAAAGATAGTTTGTTAATTAAAATAGAAGTATATATAGGAATAATGGGATGGCAAGAAAGGAGATTTTACCATGAAATTAGAAAGACTTCTAACCATGACGATGATATTAATCAACCGTAAAAAGGTTAAGGCACAGGAATTAGCAGAGTTATTTAATGTTTCGATTCGTACCATCTATCGAGATATTGAAACACTGAGCTGTGCTGGTGTACCTGTTATTAGTCAGCAAGGTGTAAATGGTGGTATTAGTTTAATCGATGGGTATCGTGTTGATAAGCAAGTGTTGACGAAGGATGAGCTCACGTCACTTTCTATTGCGATTAAAAGTGCGTTGACTACCTATGAAGATTCCCACGCTGAAGCCGTGCTCGAGAAAATAACGAGTATTGCTGATGATCATGTAAAACAATCGATGGACCATCTGTTTGTTGATCTTAGTCCATGGGGACCAAACGCTCTCTTTAAAGAGCATATTACGACGCTCAAGACAGCTATAGAGAATAATCGTTGCATAAGCTTTCATTATTCTACTACTTATGGTGAACAAACAAGCCGAATAGTCGAACCACATACAATTGTTCAAAAAGGGAAGATATGGTATTTGTATGGCTATTGTACATTAAGAAAGGACTTTCGTTTATTTAAGCTTGCGAGAATGAAACATTTGCTTCAAGCTAATTCTACCTTTGATCGTAAGGAAGTGAATTTAAGTGAACTCCCTTGGGGTAAAGAATGGCATCGACCGCAAAACGTAGTCGATTTGGTCATTTCTTTTGATAAAGACATTACAACATTGGTGGAAGAATCCTTTGGTGCAGAACATATAGACCATGAACAATCTATGATTCATATATCTATACCTGAAGATGAATGGCTTTATGGTTTCTTGCTAAGCTTTGGCCATCACATTAAAATTATGGAACCACCTTATATAAGAGATATCATTCAAAAACGAGCTTTAGAAATTGTTCAATTATATAAAAATCTAGATAATTGATGACAGACAGTTGTCAGGTTTCCTTTGCTATAGTAAGTACAAATAAAGCGAAAGGTGGAATGACGATGCAAAGCTATTGTCAAAGCTGCGGTATGCCTTTAGTAGAAGAGGCATTATTGGGTACTGAAAAAGAAGGGGGAAAAAGTCAGGATTATTGTACATATTGTTACGAGGGGGGCGAGTTTAAACAACCCCAGTTAACAGTAGACGAAATGATTGAAATTTGTGTACCGCATCTTATGGAAGGTGGTATGCCAGAAAATGAAGCACGTAATATGCTGACTTCCTTTTTGCCAAATTTAAAGCGATGGAGAAAAAGTGAGTGGCGAGAACCAAAAGTAGTTGAATTAAATGCATTTAACATCGTGGGTATTTCAACTCAAACAAGTAATGCCAATGAAATAACAGAGCAAGCTAAAATTCCGCAATTATGGGATCACTTTTATCAGCAAAATATTACGGATCAAATAGCCGAGCGAAAAAATGGTCATGTCTATGGTTTGTATTCAGACTATGAGACGGATGTGAATGGTAATTATACTCTTACACTAGGAGTAGAGGTAGATAATGATGACATTCAAACTGATTTAGTAGTAAAAACGATTCCAGCAGCTAAGTATCTAGTTTTTACATCAGATAAAGGCGTGATGCCTGAAGTTGTCATTCAAACTTGGCAAGAGATTTGGACATGGTTTGCAAATTCTAAAGTTGAACGAACATATACAGGCGACTTTGAACTGTATGATGAACGATGTGCTAATCCACATGATTCACAAGTGGCTATTTATATAGCTATTAAATAAAAAAAGTCTCCTACCAATCAATTGGTAGGAGACTTTTCTTCGTTTTGTGGAGGAATGATATGTGGCTCAATATGCACAAGAACCTGACAAAAGCGATTTTCACGCATAATGGTATGTTCGATTTCTTCGGTTATACGATGACTTTCAAAGACATTTAAATAAGGGTCTACTGTGACAGTTACGTCGATAAAGTACATATTCCCATGGGCACGTCCTTTAAAGTCTAAAAGCTCCATTACCCCATCCACGTTACGGATTAAGACCGATAACGTTTCAACTTCATCAATATCAAAGGCATCTGTAAGACTTTGAACAGCTTCCCAAAAAATTTCTACTGCTGTTTTAATAATTAAAAGGGCAACAATGAGAGCTGTAAGTGAATCAATGATCGGAAAGCCGAAAATGGCTCCGAAAATACCAATGGCTGTACCGATGCTGACAAGTGCATCGGAGCGATTGTCAAAGGCAGCTGCTTTAACAGCGGCGCTTTTAATTTTTTTAGATAGTGCCAAATTATAGCGGTAAACCACATACATGACAACTGCACTACCTATTGCGACATAGGCAGTTAACAGTGAAGGTGTTGTTCCAGTGGGCTCCCACAAGCTTTTTAGGGAACTAACTAATACTTGGAGACCGACAACAAGCATAATGAACGATGCGACTAAAGAGGCAACCGTCTCAGCTCGTAAATGTCCGTATTGATGGTTGGAATCAGGTGGTCTTTGGGCAATGCGTAAACCAACCAGTACCGCGATGGAAGCAATGATATCAGTGGTGTTGTTTAAACCATCAGCTTTTAGAGCCTCAGATGTACCAATGTAGCCTATTGTAAGCTTAGCAGAGCTTAGGATAAGATATGTACCAATGGATAGCCATGCACCTTTTTCCCCTTGACGTAAATTTGTATAGAGCTCCATTTTGTTTCCTCCTCGCAAAACTTTCGAACATTAGAAAACGACCCCCTTTTAAAAAGGGAGTCGTTTCATCTATTTATTACAGTCGTTGCTCCCACCTATATAAGGTGTGAAGAAAAGACCATATTTATAGCCTAGATTATACAAGCGTGCTTCTAATAGTACCACGACAAGTATGGCAAATCAATTCAATTTTAGTCAATGACTGCGTCATATTCATTTGATAAATCACTGTTAGGTAATTTCAGAACTTCTAAGTATAAAATATGGTGACCATCTAATTCTTTTGCGATAAATTCAAAACCTTGCTCTTCAATACTGTCACCTTCGACCGCATCAAAACGCTTCGTCATGAACCAACCACCGATAGTATCAATATCATCATCTTCTATGTCAGTACCAAGCATATCATTTACATTTTCAAGAAGCATCTTAGCATCTAAAATAAAATGATTTTCTGCAATTTCTTGTACTTCCGGGATTTCGTCTTCATCAAATTCATCTTGAATATCGCCGACAATTTCCTCAATAATATCTTCAATCGTCACTAAACCAGATGTTCCGCCATATTCATCCATTAAAATGGCCATATGAATACGTTCACGTTGAATTTTTAGTAATAGATCGTTAATTTGCGTTGTTTCCATCACTCGAATAATAGGTTGCATATAATCAATGACTGGCTTATCACCATTTTTAGGATCTTTAATGTAAGCGGTTAATAAATGCTTCATGTTAACTAATCCAATAATATGATCTTTATCTCCATCCAGAATTGGATAACGAGTATATTGCTCAACACCCATTAAATCAAACACTTCTTTAATTGTTAGCTCTTTTTCTATGCCGACAATTTCAGTTCGAGGAACCATAATTTCTTTTGCAAGACGATCAGAGAACTCGAAAATACTGTTAACATATTCATATTCTGAGTTATTAATTTCTCCACCTTTTAAACTATCCGACAAAATCATACGCAGCTCTTCCTCTGTATGAGCCACTTCTGATTCTGACATCATTTTTAAGCCGAAAAGACCTGTTAAACCACGAGCAGAGCCATTTAATAGCTTAATGATGGGATACGTAATATTGTGGAAGATGATTAATGGACCAGAAAAATTTAATGTGACAAATTCTGCTTTTTGGATGGCTAATGTTTTTGGCGCCAATTCCCCAATAACAACATGCATAAACGTAACGATTGAGAATGCAAGTATGAATGAAAGGATAGATGTAATACTACCATTCAAATTTAGAAATTCAAACACTGGGTGTAAAATGATTTCAAATGTAGGTTCACCTAACCAACCTAAACCAAGTGCAGTGATGGTAATACCTAGCTGGCATGCAGATAAGTACTCATCTAAATCTGAAACAACACGTTTTGCATTTTTCGCTTTTTTATGCCCTTCCGCGAGCAATTGATCAATGCGGGTAGATCTCACTTTTACGATTGCAAATTCAGTTGCAACGAAAAATCCAGTCATTATAATTAGTAGGGCGAATGCCGCCAACCTAATGGTTATCTCCAATATGTCTCCGTCCAAATAATTCCTTTGTTCCCGCCCGAATGAGGGAAGTAAACAAAGTGTACACCTCCTATGATTTAAAAAATTGTTGGATGTTTCAATCATAAATTATTTAAAAGAAAAACACAAATATTGACAACAACTTTTTCACTTGTTTTTCATGGATCTTTTGTAAAAATGCAACTAGATTCAAATACCAAAAGATTGTAATTACCATGGCTATATGCTAACTTTAGAAAGATCAAAGATAGTTTGTTTAGGGAAAGAAGCATTTTGCATCTCATATAATACGACACGTCAAAAATCTCAAGAGTGCTTTAGCTTGCGGATTTTTTTAAATGAATTATTTTTTATAGAAAGGGGGGAGTCTCAATCATCATTTGAGACTCCCCCTTTCTAAATGTTTGACCTATTTATTCTTGCTGGAAGCGTAATTTTAAACACGCTTTTTCAACGTCATGAACCGTTTCCTTTAAAGGTATTTCACCTGTAAGCGGAGCGATAGATACAGGTGCTTTTTCCGTTATGCCTTGCTGTGTTAAAACATAGTTCTTATTATTATACGTTAAATAGAACGTTTTAATCGATTTCTTGCCGAAAGAGCTAGTAGAAGAATCAAAGAAGCCCTTTAGTTGACTGCAATACTCATTGTAAAAGTCGCTTTTATAGCCAGAAAGTTCCTCGAATTTCTTACTATTAACAGCACCCGCTTCATCCACTAATTCGAATATTTTAGCGGAAAATTCTGAAAAAAATTCTTTTACTTTTACACGAATTAACGCTTTTGAATTATAGCTATTTAAGTCATCCGAAAGTGTGACTTTACTCATTGAAATGGCCCCCTGCATAAAAAACATTTACTATTAAGCTGATATCATAAATGTATAAGAAAAATATACAAATTTCAACAGGATTCAACATAATTAGCTTAAATGGCGTGCTATTAATAGTAAATATAGGTATTTTTATACGGGATCACAACGAAAAATTGACTATCAAATTCAATCGTATACATGAAACAGCATAAGTTCATGTATCATTTTTTTAACAACCTCTTCGTCTGATGGAATGGCTCCTATCCACTCAATCGTACCGTCCTTTAAATATTCCCCTTGGTATCGTTCTCGTTGATAAAAAAACGAAATAGACCACCCAGGTAGTTGCGTGTTTTCAAATAGTGGTTTAAAACTGAAATGTTGAATCATCATCAAACCTCGCTTCTTATAGTATGTAGTCATATTATTCAAGTATAAAGGTATTTTTGCAACTATTCACTTTTCATAGAAGTAAATAGGATGAGATTGAAATTCTAAAGGGGTATTTCTTTCGTTGAAAATCATTGCTCTGCTATAATGAGTGCAGAAGGCGACAAAATACGCCAATCTTGAATACAATTGAAATGAGAGGATACTAATGGATAATTTTATAGTGACATTACTTTTTATGGCTATCATTGGGGCTGCAATTGGGGGCGTTACAAATCACTTAGCCATTAAAATGCTTTTTCGTCCATATAAAGCGATATATATTAAAAATTGGCGTGTACCGTTTACACCAGGCCTTATACCCAAACGACGTGATGAATTAGCTAAACAGCTGGGTCTTACAGTAGTTAATTATTTACTAACACCTGAAACATTTAGAAAAAAGTTTTTCTCTAAGGATATTCAAGACAAAGTAGAACACTTTGTGCAAACAAAAGTTGAAGAAACAATCTTTACAAACGACAAAACAATTCAGGATTGGCTAAACTTAGCTGGGTTTGCTCATCTACCTACTACCATTGAACAGAAGGTTGAAGCAATTGTTGAGGGACAATTTTCGTCAGTAAAGAATACACTATCAACAAAATCAATTCGTACGCTCCTATCAGATGATATCCAAAATACAATTGATGCTAAAATTCCAGTAGCAGTTCAGCACATTTTAGAAAAAGGCGAGGATTATTTTTTATCACCAGAAGGTGAAATGACGATTAAGGCAATGATTGATGACTTTTTATCATCAAAAGGGTCTCTAGGCGGCATGATCAATATGTTCTTAGGTGATTCCTCTTCATTAGTTGGGAAAGTTCAACGTGAGCTTGTGAAGTTTTTACAAGCACCAGGAACAACAACCTTACTAACAAAAATATTTTCGCAGGAATGGGAAAAACTTAAAGATCGACCAGCTATGGACTTTTTGCAAGATGTTCAATTTGACCCCATTTTATCGAAATTACAAGTGTACGTGAAAGAACAATTAGCAATCTCTGAACGTTTAAATCAACCGATTTCTTATTATTGGCCACAAGGAAATGACTGGGCGAAGTATACCGTGATTCCACAAGCTATAGAAAAAGCTTTTGTGAAGGCAGAGGAAAAACTTGAGGATGTACTAAAACGTTTAAACTTACAAGAGGTCGTGCGAGAGCAGGTTGACTCATTCCCAGTAGAGAAATTAGAGGAGCTTGTATTAGGTATTTCAAAACGTGAGTTTAAAATGATTACTGTATTAGGTGCAGTGCTTGGTGGATTGATTGGGATTGTGCAAGGCTTGATTGTTTACTTTATTTAAAAGGAGATTGTATGAATGATTAATATTTATAATGACATTAATGCGCTAGAAGCAACTTTCCGTAAGATTCCAGAATTTGAAGCGTTAAAAGCTGCTGTTGAAGTTGTTAAAAATGATGAAGAGGCATTAAATGTCTTTAAAAACTTCCGTAAAATCCAAATCGAATTACAGAAAAAGCAATTAGCTGGTGAGGATATTTTGGAAGATGAGCTTGTCTATGCACAAAAAGCGGCACAGCTTGCACAGCAAAATGAAAAAATTTCAACGATGCTTGAGGCAGAAATGAAGGTAAGTAAAGTAATCGAAGAAGTAAATCGCATTTTAATAAAACCTATCCAAGGTTTATATGAAGGAATTCAATAATAGGTGATAAGCGCAATTTAAAAAGGAATAATTTTTCTAGGAATTGCACATATAACAAGTGAGAGGAAAACGTGTATCCGCTATTGGTCGGTACACGTTTTTGCTTTATGTACCAGTTAAAGAGTATGGGAGGTTATGAATATGCATGTCATCATTGAATGGACCTATAAAACATCAAAAGGAGCAACAACAGTTTTACGTTCAGCTGAAATGCCTGCAGCTCAAGCATTTTTACTTGCAGAGGATATGGAAAGAACGGGAAGGGTAAAATCGCTACATTGTGTTGATCGGCAAGATACAAATTGGTCACTTAAAGAGCTAAAAGCATATTTAAAGGAAATTGATACAGAGCCTCATAATATTACGCTCTATTTTGATGGAGGTTTTGATCGTGGGACAAGGCAAGCAGGACTAGGCTGCGCCATTTATTACGAACAAAATGGTAAACCTTTACGATTGAGAAGGAATGCCTTTTCGTCTGAATTGAAATCAAATAACGAGGCAGAGTATGCAGCGCTTTATTTAGCCTTAGTAGAGCTAGAACTTTTAAATGTCCACCATTTGCCTGTACGTATTATAGGAGATTCACAAGTGGTCATCAACCAGCTGAATGGGGAATGGCCAGCATTGGAAAAAGAACTAGCAAGCTGGGCAGATAAAATTGATGCTAAGCTGGAGCAACTTCACATTCAAGCCGAATATCAGCTTGTTTCACGTAAGGATAATTCAGAAGCGGATCGCCTTGCTACTCAAGCTTTAAATGGCATCGATATTACTGGTTTGAGCGAGATTGTTAAAGAATAGGAATAAGAGGTGGCAGTAGATACTGCCACCTCTTTCTCATAAAATCCTCGGTTTGCACTGAAACTTTTTCCATTTTAAAACTACTACTACTATGAATCCAAACAATAAGGAGAGATTTTATGAACATGAAAAAAATAGCACCTGCAGCTATGTCTGCATTATTATTTGGAAGTGCCCTTGTACCAGTAGCTTCAGCAAATGAGCAGCAATCTACAGAAGCGGAGGTACCACAAATACAAATTGATCCCGTACACATTTTTAATGATACTCGTGGTACTGTGGAAGATGTTCGTGTTGGGGAAAATATTACATATTACACAGTAAAAGAAGGCGAGCAAACAAATGTATTAGAAATTACTAAAGATACTCTCGTGTTCGACAATACTGGGAAGAAAGTGGAGCTACAAAAGGGTGATAAAGTATTAGCTTATACCTTTGCTAACAAACCGCAAAAATATATTTATCCACCACAATTCAATCCAGAGGTTGTCATCGTTGAAACAGAAGAAGTTGGTTTTGTAGAAGTGGATTATTTCTTTGAAGATTTAACTAATACGTATGATATTTTAAAATTAAATATTGGGAAAGAAACAGAGCTATTCAATGAAAAAGGTGAAAAGGTGGACGCTAAAGATTTAGCAGAGAAGCATCTGATTGTTTTCTATACGGCCTCTACTAAAAGTATCCCAGCTCAAACAACACCATCTAAAGTAATTGTACTGAACGATGATTCCTCAACTACTAAGAATCCAATACATGAAGAAATTGATAATATTATCGCATCAGATTCTTATGAAGTAGCTGGTACAAAAATGGTGCCATTACGTGTGATCGCTGAAAAGCTTGGCTTCAAAGTGGATTCTACAGGCAAGGGGGCAATCCTTTCAAAAGGGAATATATCTTACACAATTACTCGCGGTGAAAAAACATTTGGCTATAATAAGGCATTACGTACACTAACAGTCGCACCGACCTTAAAAGATACAAAGACATATGTACCTGTTGAATTTGTGGATGAATATTTAAAATAATTAAGAAAATAGTATGCCAACAATGCTTGGCATACTATTTTTATTTGTGGTTACTCAGCCATTGCTAGAGCGTAATGGTTCTTTGAGGAAATAAAGGCTGGATACTTTTTCGCAAATTGTTGGAGACATTGTTTAAAGGATATTGTACTCATGAAGTTTTTAGCTAATACCATTTCATCTGAATACAATAAAAATTGCTGAAAATGCTGTTGAATAAATACCCTTGTCTTTTCATAATGCTTGTTAATTGAAATAGCGCCATAGATTTCTTGTTGATCAATAATATAAATAAAATCACAAAGTACTTTATGTGTGCCGTAATTAAGTTTTACCGTGACATATAATGTTTTTTCGTCACAGCGCTCTAAATCAAAATGGTGGAATGCTACTTCTACTTGATGAATAAAGCTCGAAACAGATGTATAATTGTCATTTTTTAAAATAAACATTCTCGACACCACCTTTTCTGAAAATTATAATGACAAAAAAATAGTTTGTCTATATTTAAACTGAATATTCTGTTATTTTATAGATTCTAATTGTTATTTTGCTTATAGTCATAGAAATTTGTTAAACTTAAATCTGCAATATATAAAAGAAGAGAGCGAAACGAAATGAAAATTATTCATATAGATCAAAAATATCCTGAAGATTGGATTCGCGTATTAAATCATATTGCGAATTTATTTTTTGAGGATTCCAAGCTGAAGGTTGAACCAATGGGAGCAGATATGTCTGCTTCATTTGACTATCAGACTGGAGACGATTTTTCCATTTCTACAAAAGCAAACTTGATTGTAGATGGTAAGCAATACACGAATGAGTACAGTATTCAATATGATTCCCCAGCAACAGATCGTGAGCTAAATATTCGCATAAAACGTGCATTGTCACATGTATTTTTAGATGTTCTTGAACAGCATACTGGAGTGCATCAGCAATGGGGGATTTTAACGGGTGTACGCCCAACAAAGCTGTATCATAAATTTAGAAAAGAAGGTAAAAGTGAGCAAGAAATTGCTGATCTATTAATTCGAGATTTCCGCTTATCAAAGGAAAAAGTTGGACTATTAAAGGAAATTGTGGACCGACAACTAGTGACCATTCCTGATCTTGATGCCATTGGAGAAGAAATCAGTGTTTATATTGGTATTCCATTCTGCCCTACCAAATGTGCATATTGCACTTTCCCAGCCTATGCGATTGGTAGCAATCGTAAGCAGGGGCGTGTTACGACTTTTTTAGATGGCTTGCATATTGAATTGCGCGAAATGGGCAAATGGCTGAAGGACAATGATATGAAAATCACCTCCATTTATTGGGGTGGTGGTACACCGACTTCAATTGAGGCCGATGAAATGGATGCCTTATATCAAACGATGTTTGAATCATTCCCTAACCCTGAAACAATTCGAGAGGTGACAGTTGAAGCAGGAAGACCTGATACCATCACACCAGAAAAATTAGAAGTACTAAAAAAATGGGGTATTGATCGTATTAGTGTAAATCCACAATCTTATACTGATGAAACATTAAAAGCAATTGGTCGTCATCACACGGTTCAGGAAACCATTGATAAGTTTTGGCTTGCAAGAGCATCAGGAATGAATAATATTAATATGGATCTTATAATTGGGCTACCGAATGAAGGGATTGAAGAATTCCAACATTCATTAGAGGAATCGGCAAAGATGCAGCCAGAGTCTTTAACTGTTCATACGCTATCATTTAAACGTGCATCAGAGATGACGCGTAATAAGGATAAATACAAAGTAGCCGACCGTGATACGGTAGCTGAAATGATGGAAATGGCCCAAATTTGGACAAAAGAAAATGATTATGTTCCATACTATTTATATCGTCAGAAAAATATTTTAGGTAATTTAGAAAATGTCGGCTATAGTAAAGCGGGAGAAGAAAGTATTTATAATATCGTTATTATGGAAGAAGTGCAGACAATCTTAGGAATTGGCTGTGGGGCATCCTCAAAATTTGTTCATCCCGAAACAGGGAGAATTACACAATTCCATAATCCGAAAGATCCTGCTGCCTATATCATGACCTTTGAAGAGGCTATTGGGAAGAAAATTGAATTTTTAAATGAATTATATAAGGCTTAATGATAAAGGCAATCTGATCTGTTCAGATTGCCTTCATTGTTTGTAGTGTTCGCAAGGTACAGGCCATTTTTAGCAGAACAGCATCCTCAAAGTATTGCGGATCATAGCCTGTTAATTCCCTTATTTTATTTAAACGATAAGTAAGTGTATGTCGATGAATATTCAATTGCTGAGCACAATGCTTTAGCTGTAAATTACAGTCAAAAAACGATTGTAATGTTTCCAATTGTTTAGCGTCTAAATTTTTGAGTATACGATGGTAAAATGCTTGAACCTCCTCCGATTCACGAGGTTTAAAAAGGGAAAATAACTCGACATCTTCAAAAAAAGTCAATTCATTATGGATTGTAGCAAATTTTAGAGCTGTTCTGGCACCTTGGTAGCTATAGGGAAGCTGAGATAAATGCTGAACCACAGGCCCTACACCAATTTGAAGGGAGGGAAGTTTCTGCTTCTGCTTACGCAGTGCTTTTATAATAGGACGGCAATTTTGCTCCCCGCAATTTGTTAGTAGGATATAGTATTCCTGTAATTGGCTATGACCAGCAAGAACAGGCTGTTTGTAAAATAGATCCTCAAAAAAGAAGGGTATTGTATTTTCTGCGTAGGATGCTTCATTTAAGCTCACTAAAATCACCTGAAAAGAGCCCGAAAGAGCAAATGGTAATTTCTGAATCCGTTCATTTAAGGCTCCGTCTAGCTTACTTCCATGAACGAGTGCTTCAAATATGTAATCGTTATTCTTTCGTTGCCATTCGCTTTTAGATTCAACAATCGCTTGATGGGCCATAATCTCTGTTGTGAGTTGAACGAGATTAGCAATTTCAAGCATATCGTCTGAATCTCCTGTAATACCTATAACACCTACAACCTCATCTTGATACATAATTGGCATATTGATGCCTGGTTTTGTGTTTGGATAAAGTGCTATATTTTCCTCATTTATAATTAGAGTCTCTTTTGTCTGTGCTACATATAGTGCACCTTCATGAATATTTTCCACCCTCATTTTATCTCCAGAAGCTAAAATGACCCCACTTGGGCTGATAACATTAATATTGTGACGCAAGCGTAGCATCGTTTGATGGACGATGTCTTCTGCTAACTTTTTTGTCAACATGTTTATACACCTCGCATAAAAAACAGCCTGTTATATGACAGATAAATTGTACACTTATTATAATGTTTTCTGAATTTATTGTCATTATAATAAATTGTAAGCGCTTAACTTAGGGATATGAAAATTTACGTAAATGTCAATGGACGACATAAGTGGAGGTATAACATGAAAGTTATCATTAGTCCAGATTCCTACAAGGGTACTCTGTCAGCAGTTGAAGTAGCAAAGGCAATGCAAAAAGGAATCCTAGATGTGGATCATTCAATTGAAACAATTATACTACCAGTGGCAGATGGTGGTGAAGGTACACTGCACTCACTTATTGCCTCTACAGATGGTCGATATTGCTCAGCAACTGTGCTTGATCCTTTGGGAAGAGCTATCCAGGCTCAATATGGTGTACTGGGCGATCAAGTAACCTGTGTAATAGAGATGGCTCAAGCATCTGGTATTATGCTGTTACAAGAAAATGAGAAAAATCCTGAACTTGCTACATCTTATGGCACAGGACAATTAATTAAAGCCGCACTTGATCAAGGTTTTAGAAAATTTATTATTGGCATTGGTGGGAGTGCTACAAATGATGCGGGTACTGGTATGTTACAAGCATTAGGTGTGCGGTTATTATCAGCAGAAGGGGTGGAACTTAAGGCTGGTGTTTCTAACCTTATGCAATTAGATGTCATAGATATGAGTCTACTAGATACTAGATTAGCAGAAGCAACTTTTACGATTGCCTGTGATGTGGATAATCCGCTTATTGGTGAACGAGGAGCCACTGCCATCTTTGGTCCACAAAAGGGTGTTCAAAAACACCAGGTCGCTGAATTTGATCGTTGTTTAAAGCATTTTGCAGATATTGTTGAAGCTAAATTTGCTATACGATTACATGACTATAAAGGTGCTGGAGCCGCTGGGGGAATGGGGGGCGCATTAATCGCTTTTTTAAAAGGAACCTTCCATGCAGGAATTGACCTTGTGCTGGACGCTGTACAGCTTCAGGCTCATTTAGCAGAAGCACAGTTAGTGATAACGGGTGAAGGAAAATCAGATCTTCAAACATTACATGGTAAGGCACCATTAGGTGTAGCAAAGGCTGCAAAGCAAGCGAATGTAGAGGCGATGCTGCTGTCAGGAGGAATTGATACCAAGGCAAATGCAGCATTACAAGCGTATTTTACAGTTGTTGAGTCATTGGTAGATGAGGAGATTGGTGTGCAGCAGGCAATGCAAGAACCTGCTCACTTTATCCGATTAAAAACAAAAAGAATGCTGGAGCGTTACTTACAAAAGGGGGATGACTAGATGTTGTTCATTATTATATTAATAGGGGTATTATTTGTTGTCTTAGGAACGGCTAAGTTAAAGCTTCATCCGTTTTTAGCTTTATTAATCAGCGCTTTCTTCGTTGGAATTGCTTCAGGTATGCCATTATTGACAGTAGTGGAAAGCATTAATACTGGATTTGGAGGCTTAATGACAAGTATTGGTTTAGTCATTATTGCTGGTACTATTATAGGCTTAATATTAGAAAAGTCAGGTGCTGCTTATCGAATGGCAGAAGTAGTGTTAAGAATTGTAGGACCTAAACGTCCACAATTAGCGATGTCTTTAATTGGCTATATCGTATCCATACCAGTATTTTGTGATTCAGGCTTTATTATTTTATCCAGTTTGCAAAAATCATTAGCAAAGCGAGCCAATGTTACGATTGCATCTATGGCAGTAGCTTTAGCAACTGGCTTATTTGCGACGCATGTATTAGTACCACCAACTCCAGGTCCTATTGCAGCAGCAGGAAATATTGGCGCAGCAGATTATTTAGGAACAGTCATTGTCATTGGTTTATTAGTCGCGATACCAGCGACATTCGTAGGTTATCTATGGTCAGTAAAAGTTGCGACAAAAATTCGCGTTCCTGAAGATGAGGTAGAGGCATTAGATTATGAGGAAGTCATTAAATCCTTTGGTAAAATGCCCTCAACATTTAAAGCATTTTTACCAATCGTTCTGCCGATTGTGTTAATTGGTTTGGGTTCTATAGCAGCATTAGTTGGTGATACGGAAGCGACTTTCAATACCATCTTTAAATTCTTAGGTTCTCCAACAGTGGCCTTATTTTTAGGTGTAGCAGCAGCCTTTTTATTATTACCTGAAATCAATGAAACGACATTAACAGGTTGGATTGGCGAAAGTCTAAAAGAAGCAGCACCAATTTTACTTATAACAGGGGCTGGTGGTTCGTTTGGAACTGTTATAAAAAATGCTGGTGTTGGAGAAATGCTTCAAGAAATGGATTTAGGTATGTTTGCCTCAGGTACATTATTCCTTCTTGTGCCGTTTATAGTAGCAGCAGCGTTGAAAACGGCTCAAGGTTCTTCTACAACAGCTCTTGTGATTACATCTACTTTAGTAGCCCCAATGCTTGTGACATTGGGAATTGATGGAGCGGTACCATTAGCATTAGTGGTGATGGCAATAGGTGCAGGAGCAATGACAGTTAGCCATGTGAATGATAGCTTCTTTTGGGTGATTACGCAGTATAGTGGTATGGAAGTAACACAAGCCTATAAAGCCCAAACGGTGGCCACGTTGTTACAGGGTCTTGTGACGATTATTATTACGATGATTTTATGGTGGATATTTGTTTAAAGTAAAAGGAGAGCAGCCCATGGCTAGCTCTCTTTTTGTATAATAGGAAAATAGAAAGGAAGTTAGTAGATGAAAAAAATAATAAAGGTATTACTCCTTTGTCTTTTTTTATTAGCCGGCTGTACCGAGGCAGTCAAGACAGAGAAAATTCCTGTAACAGCTGGTCATGAAATGCAGGTTCATTTTATTGATGTAGGACAAGGGGATTCTATACTGATCGAATCACCAAGTGGTAAAACGATGCTTATAGATGGGGGAGTGAAGGGCGCAGGGCAACAGATTGTCTCTTATTTAAAAGAACTTGGGATAAATAAGCTTGATATTGTAGTAGCAACACACCCAGATGCTGATCATATTGGAGGGCTTATTCCTGTATTAGATAACATGACGATTGAGCAATTTTATGATTCGGGAAAAGTACATACATCGCAAACCTTTGAAGAGATGCTGACACGTATCGATGAAAAAAATATTCCTTATCATGTGCCAAAAATCGGCGATGATATCGAATTTGATAAGGATGTAAATGTGAAAGTTTTAAATGCCAATGATCAGGCTACAGACAATAACGATGCCTCGATTGTCTTAAAAATGACTTATGGGAATGTCTCTTTTTTATTGACAGGAGATGCGGGAGTGGCATTAGAAAAGGAAATGTTGCAGTATGATGTGAAAGCAACAGTTTTAAAAGCTGGACATCATGGCTCTAACACAAGTAGCTCAGAGGAGTTCATTCAGGCTGTAAAACCAGAGGTCACGATATTAAGTTATGGAGAGGATAATAAGTATGGACATCCACATGCAGAAATTGTGGACCGTTTGCAGGCTATTGGTAGTAAAATATATGCCACCGCGGATTTAGGAACGATTACGGTGTCCACAGATGGGGTAAACTATACGGTGAACGGTAAGGAAACTTCTAGTGTAGAAACTGGTAATATACTATCTAAAGAAGAACCGACAACAGCTATTGAAATCGTTAGCAAGGATCTTGTTACTGAAATTGTAGGAATTAAAAATAGTGGACAACACGCAGTATCTTTAAAAGATTGGCAGCTTATTTCAATTGAAGGGCATCAAGTTTATAACTTCCCTAATCTTTCTTTACAGCCAGGGAAAACGATTTATATTACTAGTGGAACCAATGCACGGGAAGGGCAAAATTATTTGAAATGGACAACTAAACAAATTTGGTTAAATGCTGGAGATGCTGCGCAATTACGGAATGAGAAAGGGGAACTTGTAAGTGAGCTTGAGTAAATACACATTGGACCGTATTGAAAATGGCTATGCGGTTTTCTTAAAGTTTCCAGCAGAAGAGGAACAACTCATTATTTCTCAGTCAGCTATGAACAAGCCTGTGCAAGTAGGTGATCGTGTTCAGATAGAAGAAAAAGATGGCATTTACTATATTGAAATTTTACAAGAAGAAACACAGCAAAAAAGAGCTGACATTCAAAGTTTAATGAACCGTTTGCGTAATAAACATAATTAATGTATGACAAGCTGTGAAGATTTGACGCACAGCTTGTTTTTAGATAAAGGAATTGTACATAATTTGTTATCCTAACTATTTTGAAAATATGCTAAAATAGTAGTATTAATCGGGAGCTAGGAGCGGACAAAAATGTCGATAAATACAATTATTTTTGATTTAGATGATACACTGCTATGGGATAAGAAATCAGTCAAAACTGCATTTGAAAAAACATGTGACTATGCAGCAACAGTACATAATGTGAATCCTACTGAGCTAGAGGAAGCTGTTCGCCGAGAGGCACGTGCTTTATATGAGAGTTATGAAATATATGATTATACGGTATTAATTGGTATCAATCCCTTTGAAGGACTTTGGGGAACGTTTGACGACTCGACGGATTCCTTCCAGAAAATGAAGGAAATTGTGCCTAGCTATCGTGCAGCGGCTTGGACAAAAGGGTTAGCTGCTCTTGGTATTGAAGATACAGCATTTGGAGCGGAGCTAGGAGAGCGCTTTGTAGCCGAGCGTAAAGTAGCGCCATTTTTATACGAAGATACTTTTGCAGTGTTAGATGAATTAAAAGGAAAATATCAGCTTGTATTGCTTACAAATGGCGCACCAAGTTTGCAAAATTTAAAGCTAGAAATCACACCAGAAATTGCCCCATATTTTGATCATATTATTATTTCAGGTGACTTTGGTAAAGGGAAGCCCGACGCATCTATTTTTGAGTATGTGATGGAAAAAGCAGGTATTATAGCCGACGAGGCAATTATGGTTGGCGACAATCTTAATACTGATATTTTAGGATCATCTCGTGTGGGAATGCGTAATGTATGGATTAATCGTGAAAGCAATATCGCCAACGGGGCTGTGACACCTACCTATGAGGTGGACTCTTTGACAGCGTTGTTGGAGCTTGTAAATAAGCTATAGTATAAAAAATGTACTGATCCTTCGTGGAGACAGTACATTTTTTTATTAAAAATAGACATTCAGTCCAAGGTATAAACATGTAAAAGCTATCCCTATACAAAGCTGAACAAGAGCGCTAGCAATTAAGTAACCCTGTGGTTCGCCAGCCTTTTTACGATAATAGATTTGCATAAAGGAGTAGAGTGAGAAAAGGCCATAAATAATTGTTGCATGAATAGTATGGTGGACAAGATAGATACCAAATGAAATACCTCCAAACAACACGAGCATAATGGCATTGGCAATAGCATGCTCTACTGTCGCAGCGAAAAAGCGACGTTCTGTATAAGGCATTCTTTTTTTAGCAATCCATAGGATGAAATGCATAAGTAGGATGAAAAAGTTCCCTAAAATCAGTTTCGTCGACCGCTTCTCATCATAAAAATAGCGTAAAGAGTCAATTGATTCTTCAATCAGAAAGGCTTGCTGGGTTTCAACATTGAAGAAAATCTTGTTATTGAGTACCTTCCATTTCTCTTGTGTACGGTCATTATAGAGAATCAAAATATCATAGCTAGTACCACTTTTCCATTGACTAGCGGATATTGTTATAGGAGAAGCGTTGTCCCAATTCTGTTGTAGCTGTGTGATAGCCTTTGTATGAGCATAGCATTGCTGAGGAACATAAAGGCAAGAGTCCTTTGCTATAAAGGTTTCCTTGTTCAGATTCTCCTTTAAGTAGACTCGTTGGATTGCTTTGGAGGAATCCATTGTCGTAGGAGAATCAATCGGACGTTGAACAAAAGATAAAATTAATAAAGAAAGAACTACTATAAATAGTAATGTTACAGATGGGATTTTCCATTTATTTTTTGATTGTTGTTTATTAATTACTGAAGGCTCTGTCATATTGCGTAATATTTTTTTCTCCTGCTGATTAGATAATGTTAAATCATCTAAGTGTTGCCATGTCTTCTTATCATTCTTCATCCATTTCACCTCCTAGCTGTTTTTTTAATGCGACGAGTGCTCGTTTTAATGTGTTTTTTACTTTCCCCTCATTCCAACCAAGGATATTGGAGGTTTCTTCGATGGACAGTCCCTCTATTTTGCGCAGAATAATCACATCGCGATAGGTAATTTTTAGTTTCCGAATGGCAAGATATAGTATCTTGGCATCTTCTTGTTGCATCAGCCATTGATGAGGAGAAGGTGATACTTGTTCTTCATGCTGTTGTAAAAAAGGAACAAACTGAATGATCCTTTTTCGACGATAATGATCATAGGCAAGGTTACGCGCAGTACAGCGTAACCAAGCAAGATCAGCTCCTTTTTTTATTGTTTGATGATGGTTCAAATAACGGACAAAGGTTTCCTGTGTATAATCCTCTGCTAATTTTTCGTCATTTAGTAAGTAATATAAGTATTTAAAAATGGTGTGATTATGTAAGTAAAATATTTCTTCAATGTTCAAGCTGTGCACCTCCTTTTCTATAAGGACGAAGAACTCATAGAAAAGTATCATTTTCCCAAAATAAAAAGCAGAGAGTAGAGACTCCCTGCTTCTTGCTATTATTAATTATAGGTTAATGGCTTTTACCTCATCAATGTTTTCAAGCTGTGCCACAAAAACTAAATCTTCTTCTGTTACAACATTATCAACCGTTAACATCATAACCGCTGTACCACCAACCTGTGCACGACCAACCTGCATTGTTGCAATATTGATTTCTTTTTCTGCAAGCTTTGTTGCTACACGGCCAATTGCACCTGGTTTGTCAGTGTTTTTAATGTAAAGAAGGTGGCCTTGTGGAATGACATCTACAACATAGTCCTCTACTTTTACAATACGTGCACCTAAACCGTTTAATAGTGTACCCGCTACAGTATGTGTTTCGTTAGCAGTAATAATTTCAATCGTAATTAAGCTAGTAAAGCCTTTTGCTGTTGTTGTTTTGTGCTCATTAATTTTCATACCAATACGTTCAGATAAGTAACGAGCATTCACATCATTGACATGATTACCATGATTTTTAGACAGTAAACCTTTTAACGCATTTGAAGTTAATGGACGAACATCATAGTTTGCTACTTCTCCAGCATAAGATAGGTTGATTTCTTTGACTGGCTCTGTTGTCACTTGTGATAGGAATGAACCAAGTTTTTCAGCTAATTCAAAGAAAGGCTCAACTTGTGCAAGAAGCTCTTTAGGTATAGATGGCATATTTACTGGATTTGTTACAGTCCCTGTTTTGTAAAATTTAATGATGTCATTTGACACGTCAACCGCTACAGATTCTTGTGCCTCGATTGTAGATGCTCCTAAGTGAGGCGTTGCGATAACTTGTGGTAAAGTCAGCAGCTTATGATCTGTTGCTGGTTCAGAAACAAATACGTCAAGAGCAGCTCCAGCCACTTTTCCTGCTACGATTGCATCATATAAATCGTCTTCATTGATGATACCGCCACGTGCACAGTTTATAATACGTACGCCATCTTTCATCATCGCAAATTTATCTTTATTAATTAGGTTGCGAGTTTCAGGTAGAAGTGGTGTATGAACTGTAATGAAATCAGCAGCTACACAAATTTCTTCAACCGTTGCTTTTGTTACACCTAATTCTTTGGCACGTTCATCTGTTAGGAAAGGATCATATGCCATAACACTCATACGTTGACCCTTAGCACGATAAGCTACTTCAACACCAATTCGACCAAAACCTACAACACCTAAAGTTTTATTTTTTAGCTCCACGCCAACATAAGATTTGCGATCCCATTTGCCATTTTTTAATGTATTAAAAGCTTGTGGAATATGACGGGCAAGTGAAGTCATCATCGCAATTGTATGTTCGGCAGCTGAGTTAGTATTACCATCTGGTGCGTTTACCACGATAATGCCGTGTTCTGTAGCAGCAGCAAGGTCAATATTATCGACACCAACACCAGCACGACCAATTAATTTTAGGCTTTTAGCTGCTTCAATTACTTCACGTGTTACCGTTGTTTGAGAACGAACAAGTAATACATCTACATCAGCAATTTTAGCGATTAATTCTTCTGGTGCTAAACCTGTGTCTACAATAATGTTTAAATCTAAATCTTGTTCCTGGCGTAATGGGAAAATACCATCCTCACTTAGTGGATCAGCGATAAATACGTTAATAGTTCTTGTTTTTGTTGCAGTAGTCATTATAATTAGCTCCTTTTTTATCATTATTGGCTATGGCTTTATTTACGATAGTCTGAAATTTGTAAAATTCGAACATCTTACAGCATACAAACAATCTCCTTTCTAAATCGAAGACAATATAAAAAGCCTTCCACGCCTTACAAACACAGTTAGTGTGTTGTAAGGGGCGAAAGGCTGTATAAACTTTGGTTCGCGGTACCACCCTTAATCACTGCTGGAAAATTTATTCTGGCAGTCTTAGCTATATGCGTAACGTGCATGAGACGGATAAGCTTACTTTTAAGTTGTTCAGCCTATCTATTCAGGAGTGGAACTATTATCGTAGAAATCACTGATTTGCACCAACCATCAGCTCTCTTTGGATTTTCTTGCGACTAGTGTGTCTCCGTCGTTATATTTTTTGTGATTAAATTTGTTAACATCATAATCCCTATTGTTCACCTTTGTCAACGATATTTCTTAAAAACTTTAAAAATGTTGACTTCAAAACTCTGAAAAATAACTAAAAACGAATATTTTGTATATATTTTTGTTATATAGTTCGTCTTTTTGGGGAGTACAATGAAAGCGCTAACGATATTTGAAAAGTCCGATAGTATCAGGTTTCTGTGTAGTTTTAGCATGAAAAATTATATGGGAATTAAATGGAATAAAATAGAGGGTTTATGCTAATTATCCACGGATTTGTTCTAAGAAAGCGAACGTTTTTGTTTGTCACATTTTAGACAAAAATATAAAAAGTAGAAGGTAAACAGACTGTGAGAGAAGAATGTTAGTTAAGGATGATTGATTTGGGGGTGTAAGAATGAAGTACGATGTTGCAATAGTCGGTGCTGGTCTTGCAGGATTAGTCGCAGCTTGTGAATTAATAGATGCAAAGAAAAAAGTGCTTTTAGTAGATCAAGAGCCTGAAAATTCAATCGGAGGACAGGCTTATTGGTCTTTTGGAGGAATATTTTTAGTAAATTCTCCAGAGCAACGAAGGCTTGGAATTAAAGATAGTAAGGAGCTTGCTTGGCAGGATTGGCAAGGAACTGCAGGCTTTGATCGTTTAGAAGATGAGGATTCTTGGGCATATAAATGGGCAAGAGCATATGTCGATTTTGCTGCAGGTGAAAAATACGACTGGTTAAAGTCAAAAGGTATAAAGTTTTTCCCTGTTGTTGGATGGGCAGAGCGGGGAGGTTCGTTGGCAGGAGGGCATGGCAATTCAGTACCTAGATTTCATATTGTCTGGGGAACAGGCCCTGGCATTGTAAAACCATTTGTAGATAAAGTAAAACAGGCTATGAGAGAAGGATTCATTGACTTCAAGCCAAGGCATCGTGTGGATGAATTTGTGCAGCAAGAAGGGAAGATTATAGGAGTTAGCGGAACGGTGCTAGCTGAAACCTTTATTAATCGAGGTGAAAAAAGTTCGAGATTAGGAATCGGTGAATTTTCCTACGAAGCGAAAGCTGTGATTGTGGCAAGTGGTGGTATTGGGGCAAATTTTGATTTAGTGAGAAAAAATTGGCCTGCTCGATTAGGAATCCCTCCAAAAAATATGGTATGTGGTGTGCCAGCTTACGTTGACGGAAGAATGCTAGAGATCACGGAACATGCTGGGGGACGCATTGTAAACCGTGATCGCATGTGGCATTACACAGAGGGTTTAAGAAATTGGGATCCAATATGGCCCAACCATGGAATTCGGATATTGCCTGGTCCCTCCTCCCTGTGGTTTGACGCAGAGGGGAATCGTTTTCATGCACCCAACTTTCCAGGGTTTGATACACTCAGTACGTTAGAGGCGATTCAAAAAACAGGTTATGACTATTCCTGGTTTATTTTAACGGAGAAAATTATTGAGAAAGAATTTGCTTTATCTGGCTCGGAGCAAAACCCAGATTTAACAAACAAAAGCATTGGCGATGTTCTAAAACGCATTTTACCAGGCCCACCTGCTCCTATCCAAGCTTTTAAAAATCACGGAGAGGATTTTGTGATTGCACATGATCTAAAGGAACTTGTAGATGGAATGAATAAACTTGCTGGGAATGAGCTACTTGATTTCATGAAGATTAAAGAGCAAATCTTGGCAAGAGATCGGGAAATGGACAATAAGTTTACCAAGGATTTGCAAGTAAACGCTATTCATGGAGCAAGAAATTATATTGGGGATAAATGGGTGCGTGTTGCCAAGCCACATAAAATTTTAGATACCAAAAATTGGCCTTTAATTGCTGTTCGCTTAAACATTCTAACAAGGAAAACTTTAGGTGGCTTACAAACAAATTTAAATGGCGCTGTTTTGGGCATGGACGGTCAGCCAATTCCTGGGTTATATGCAGCGGGTGAAGTAAGTGGTTTCGGTGGCGGTGGCGTCCATGGTTACCGCGCTTTAGAAGGGACATTTGTTGGTGGTTGTTTATTTAGTGGACGTCAGGTAGGACGCTATTTAGGACAAGGATAAGGTGCATAATGAAGAGCATCGTCTTGATGAACGATGCTCTTTTTAAATGGATTGATAATGCTGAAGTGGATCACTATGCTGAAGTTTTGAGCAGAAATCCAACAGCGATGCTCACCTTGATTAAATTATGGAATAGATTAGCAATTTGATTGTTGGACCTCTGCAATCTTAGCAATTTGTTCTTCAACCTGTTCCTTTGTCCAATTGTTTTCCTCCACGAAAAAGTTGCGTTCGGCACGGCGACAATCATCTGAACAGCTTCGCATGTAAAAAGCCTCATGTTTTTCTTCACAAAGCATTAATTTATGACACGCTGGATTTGCACAATTTGTATATCGTTCAGAAGGCTCACCAGTGAAATAATCCTTCCCAACAATGACATGTTCCACCTGATTAATCGGTACACTTCGACGACGGTCAAAAACAAACATTTGACCATCCCATAATTGACCTTTCACTTCAGGATCTTTCGCATATGTAGCAATACCGCCGTGTAATTGACCTACGCTCTTACCAAAGCCCTCGCGTTTTAGCCAACCAGAGAATTTTTCACAGCGAATACCACCTGTACAATAAGTTAAGATTTTTTTATCTGCAAAATCTCCTTTATGTGCCTCCATCCAAGCAGGTAGGTCGCGGAAGTTTTCGATATCTGGTCGAACAGCACCTCGGAAATGACCGAGATCATATTCATAGTCATTACGGGCATCGATGATTACTGTGTTGTCATCTTGCATCTGTTCCATAAATTCTTTAGGTGTTAAATAATCACCTGTGATTTCTAACGGATTGATATCTTGTTCTAAACCGAGGTGAACAATTTCTCGACGAGGACGTACATGCATTTTTCTAAAGGTATGCCCTTCAGCCTCATCAATTTTCCACATCATATCGCTAAAACGAGCATCTGCCTTCATATGGTTCATGTAAGCATCTGTTTGCTCAATAGTACCTGATACAGTTCCGTTAATACCTTCGTAACCTACTAAAATACGACCAAGAAGCCCTATCTCTTTACACAATGCTAAATGTTCTTCTGCGAACGCTTCAGGATCTTCAATCGTAATATATTTATAATAAAGTAATACACGATAGTCTTTTTTTGTCAAAATACATTACCACCTTATCTCGATATTCGTCCTTTAATATAGCATAACAGGAGCAATTTTGCTCAGAGAGAAGGAGTTTTCTAAAAAAACACGAATTATACATAGTGAATGACTATTCATATTTGGGGGTTATAGAAATGGAATTTTCAACGATTACTTTAGAAAAATTAGAGCGTCGTGCAACGTTAACGTTGAATCGTCCACAGGCGATGAATGCAATGGATGATGTCATGATGCGTGAACTTGCAGAATGCTTCGAGGCACTACAACAGGAAAAAGATATTCAGGTGCTTGTTATTCGTGGGGAAGGAAAGGTCTTTTCTGCGGGTGGTGATATAAAAGCAATGCTAGATGAAAGCAAACCACTGAATATTGATGAGGCAATGGTTTATCTGACACGTATCGTGAAGGCATATTATCAGCTACCAATGATTGTGATTGCAGCGGTTCATGGTGCATCAGCAGGTTTAGGATTTAGTCTAACACTAGGGGCAGATATTATTGTAGCCTGTGAAAATAGTAAACTTGCTATGAATTTCATTGGAATTGGACTGATTCCAGATGGGGGCGGTCATTTCTTCATGAAGGAGCGTGTAGGTACTGTTAAAGCGAAACAAATGATATGGGAGGGAAAGGTATTAACAGCAAAAGAAGCATTAGATGCAGGGTTAATTGATTATATTGCACCAGAGGGCACTGTATTTGCAATGGCAGATCAGGTGGTGGGGAAAATGCTTGCATCCCCGATTTCTTCCATGATTACAACGAAAAAAATTTTACATGCACAAAATATACCACAGCTAGAAAATATCTTAGCATTAGAGGCTGAGGGCCAGTCTGCAATGCGTAAAACAACAGATCATGTCGAGGGCATTCATGCATTTGTAGAGAAAAGAACGCCTGTCTTTGTAGGTAAATAAAAATAATAAAAGGCGCGTAGCAAACCATTGACTACGTGCCTTTTATTAGCCACTAAACATGGAATAAAATTAATTTACCAGAAGCGTTTACAAGACGATGAGTTTTATCGGCAACACCTTTTTCCTCAATTTGTTGTTGTCCATTTAGTTTAGCAGCCTCATCATTTTCAAAAGTCCAAGTTTCATCAAACAATGTTTCCCCTGTTTTTTCAAAAGCTGTAAAACGATAATTCTCCATACAGACCCCACCCTTTTACTTGAATATATTTCTATTATACATAGAAGATTTATAAACTTCACGGTAAAACTAGTGAATTTATTGATAAATTACGAAAATTGTGGAAAAAGTAAGGCAATGTTGTTTTTTTGCGTAATAGCATTTTTCATCATACATGAATTATGATAAAATAGAACAAATATTCGGTTTTGATTAATCAGCATATTATTACTTTGGTTTTGCACTAAAGAGAGAATTATCTACTATTTGAGGTGATTGGATGTCAGCAATTCGTTTTTTCCATATGGCAGATTTACATTTAGATAGTCCATTTAAGGGCTTATTTGGTCTCCCCGAACCCATTTTAAAGAAAATACGGTCAAGCACTTTTGAAGCGTTTGATAAAATTATCCTTAAAGCGATTCAGGAAAAACCTGATTTTTTACTAATTGTTGGGGATATTTATGATGGTGAAAATCGTAGCTTGCAAGCACAACGAAGATTTCAAGATGCAATGGAGAAGCTTTTTCAACACAATATTCCTGTCATTGTAAGCTACGGAAATCATGATCATTTAAATGGCACATGGACACGCTTTTCTTTACCAAGTAATGTCTATGAATTACCCGCTGAAACGAGTGTAGTTCAATTAAAAATACGGGGTCAACAAGTGAATATTTATGGTTTTAGTTATCCTGAACGTCATTTAAAGGAATCCGTTATTGAAAGCTATCCAATTGCACATGATCAGCATGCTATACATATTGGTATGCTTCATGGCAGTGAGGCAGGCAATACGACACATGATGTGTATGCTCCTTTTACAAAGCAACAGTTACTTGAAAAGAACTATCATTATTGGGCGCTTGGCCATATTCATAAAAGACAGCTTTTACATCAAAACCCTCCAATTGTTTATCCAGGCAATATTCAAAGTCGACATCGTAAAGAACAAGGAATGAAAGGCTTTTATGATGTGACGTTATCCAAAACATCGACTGAGCTTGATTTTATCTCTACTTCTACAGTTGTTTATAGCACCATTGAGGTGGATTGTACGAATGTGGTACACGCCAATGAATTATTGAAGAGATGTGCAGAAGCTATTACAGCCAATAGGAAGAAATATGGCGCATCGGTAGTAGAGCTTCATTTGCAACATATTGACGAACAAACGGAAGCTTTATTTGAGCATGCAACAGTAGATGCTTGGTTAGAGACTATTCGAGAGGCAGAGGAAGGTATTGAGCCAATGTGTTGGGTACAAAAAATGGTGTTGCAAAAGACATCGAGATTTTTTGAGCATACAGCAACAACTCAATCCGTTGTGAGCTTGATGGAGCAATGGGACAGCAATGAATGGAAGGATATTCTAAAGGATTTGTACCAGTATGCTGGTGGTGCGAGGTTAATAGAGCCACTTAGTGAAAAGGAAATTGAGAACTTAACCAATCGTGCACAGACATTATTAGCTGAAGAAATTCAAAGGGCGTGATTACATGCTGACAATACAGAAAATCCAAATATATGGCTTTGGTAAGCATGAAAATATCTCCATTTCGTTAAATGATGGTGTCACTATTTTTTATGGATTAAATGAAGCAGGAAAAACGACGATTCAGCAGTTTATACTACAAATGCTTTTTGGTTTCCCAACAAGGCAGCAGATACAGCGCAAATATGAGCCGAAAATTTCAACGAAATATGGAGGTCAGCTGACACTTTTGCACCCAGTTTATGGGCAATGTACAGTTGAACGTGTGAAAGGAAAGGCTGCTGGTGATGTTACTGTCTACCTAGAGGATGGAACAACGGGGCATGAGGCGTTGTTAGTAAAGCTTTTATATGGTTATTCTAGGGCATCCTTTGAAGCCATTTTTTCTTTTTCATTGCATGAACTACAAGGTATTGAAAAAATGTCTGAAGAGGAGCTAACCCATTTGCTACTTGCCTCTGGTACAACAGGTATTCAGTATCTATCCACCCTTGAAAAGAAAATGGATAAAGAGGCTAGTGAGCTGTTTAAAAAGACAGGTAAAGTGCCATTGATTAATCAAAAAATTGAACAATTAAAGCAACTTGAGCGGACGATTAAACAGGAACAGGGGAAGATTCAAACCTTTGAGGATAAATTACAGCAATTACAATTACTTGAGCAAAAGTTGGAACAGCTATTTGGTACGCAAAAACGGCAACAGCAACAATGGCAGCAATTAACTGTTCAAAAGCAAGCACTCCCTCTTCTCAAGCAGCAACAGACGTTGCAACAGACAATGACCAATTTTCAACATGTTCAGTTTCCTTCAGAGGGTATCAGACGATATGAGCAAGTAAAGGATCGTCTGTTACATGAAAGCCAACAACTGATGCAATTAAAGGAGCAGCATCAAACATTGCAGGAGAAAATACTTGCTACAGTGGATGAGCAAAAGGTTAATGAAATGGCTTACCTTATGCAAAAGGAAGCAACATGGCATCAGCTAATAGTGAAAGAGCAAAATCTTCAGGATGATCTATTTTTGCTCGAACAAGAAATTGAAGCACAGTTTCGTTTACTAGGTGTAACAGAGAAAGAAGCACAAGAAAATCTTTTGAACGAAACAGTTTCACTCCAACAGGAGCAACAATTTCAGCTTCAATTAAGTAAATTAGAGGAGGCGGAGGAAGAGCTAAAATTTCATCTACGTTCACTAGAGCAAGTACACCTAGAATTAGATGCAATAGCCAAACAGAAACAACAGCTAATGGATGAGTCATTAACAAGTGAGGAAGAACATATTTTAGCACAATGGCCTCAACAAAAGCGAAGGCTTGAGCAATTACGTGCTGCCAAATCGCAACGAAGTAAGCAGAAGAAGCCTCATGACTTTATCTGGCTTGTACTACTGATTGGCTTCATGTCATTTGCTTATGGTGTATTTGAAAAAAACATAATTGTAATCCTAATTGGAGCAGTTTTATCATTGCTAACCTTTTTGTTTATTCGATATGTTAAGCAAGCAGATGAACCTACTAATAAAGAGCACAGCATCCTCCTACGGGAGTTAGAGCAAGAGGAATTGACAGTACAAGCAGTTCTTATAAAGAAGCAAAGATATGAAGATCGCTTGTTACACATCAAGGAACAGCAGAAAGAGAAGGAGCAGCAATATACTTCTCTTGAATATAAAATTCAACTAACGGAGGTGGAGAGTGAAGAAGCCACTCAAACACTCCAGCATTTTTTAAAGCGTTATCGCTTACAAGGAACGATAGCCAGATCGCTAATGCCCGAATTATTTATGCGTATTCGTGGTGTACAAGAATTAGCAGCTAAAAGAAACAGTACCTCAAGTCTGTTGCAAGAAACGCAGGTAGAAAAGAACAGCATTTATGAGCAGCTTCAGCGGGTTTTAGATGGAGCCTATGATGAACATGAAATTTATATGCATTTACGAACAGCCTACCTTGAAGCACAACAGCAACAGCAGCAAGCACAGCATGCAAAAGATCAGCTAGCCAGCGTCCAAATAAAAATAGAAGGTGGACAATCAAGAATGGATCGTTATACTGCTGAAATGTACGAGCTATTCAAAGAAGCAAAGATCCAAAATGAACAGGCTTATTATGAAATGCATGAGCAATTTGAACAGAGAAGAAAAATTGAGACAGAATTGCAAACCGTCCAGGCTCAATTATCTTCACTCGATCTTCAACAGAAGGAAAATCTGATTGAGGACTCTGTTAGCGAACGCATATTTGCTTTGGAACAAGAGCAGCAATCATTGCAACTAGAAATTGATCAATGTCTGGAACAACGTGCTGCTTTGCTTATGGAAAAAGAACAGCTATTAAATGATGAAAAGTATGGTCAATTACTTCAACAGTTTGAGCAGGAGAAAACAGAATTGCAGCAGTTAATTGAGCAGTGGGCAACTAGAAAAGCGGTGGCGACAGCTATTCATGAAACCCTATTCCGTCTTCGTGAAGAAAAATTACCTCATGTCCTTGAAGAGGTAAATGCTGTATTCCGTTTACTAACAGGAGGAAACTATGACAAACTTTCGATTCATGAGGATGGTTACTTTGTAGCACAGGATGCTGCAGGAATACGTTATCAAATGGTGGAGTTGTCACAGGCTACCAAAGAGCAAGCTTATATTGCATTGCGAATGGCTCTAGCAAAAACCCTAGTGAGTGCTGCTCCATTTCCAATGATTATGGACGATCCTTTTGTCCATTTTGATCGAAACCGCACAGACAAAATGGTACAATTAATGAAAGAAGTAGGATATGAACGTCAAATTTTGTATTTTACTTGTCATGACACAATGCTCAACTATTGGAAGAAAGAGCAGATTGTCGATATAGGAGCATTAGCAAATGAAAGGGGAGTGGCGTCAACATGAAAGGGATTACGACGCTCCAAGTTGGAGAAGTAGTTGATCAATTTTTATTAATAAAACAAGCGACAAAAGGGGTTACAACCGTTGGAAAGCCATTTATGTCGCTAATATTACAAGATAAGAGTGGGGATATAGAGGCAAAGCTATGGGACACGAATGAGGATCATGAAAAGATGTACCATGCGGAAGCCATTGTACGTGTTGGCGGAGAGATTCATGACTATAGAGGAAAGAATCAATTGCGTATTAAATCTATCCGTGTTGCAAAGCCAGAGGAAGGAATTGCTATTCATGATTTAGTGCCTTCCTCTGCAACACCAAAAGAACAACTATATGAAGAATTAACGCAATTTTTCTTTGACATTAAAAACCCTAATATCTCACGAATTACAAGAGCAGCAATTAAAAAACATCAAGAGGCTATTTTAGTTTTTCCAGCAGCGACTAAAAATCATCATGACTATGCGTCAGGTTTATTAGATCATATGGTCTCCATGCTCAAACTAGGTAAAGCCATTGCTGATCTATATCCAACATTAAATCGTGACTTATTATATGCTGGGATTATTTTACATGATGTAGGCAAGGTTGTAGAGTTATCAGGCCCAGTTGCCACAATGTATACAGTGGAGGGCAATTTATTAGGTCATATTACGATTATGGTAAATGAAATTGCTAAGATTGCTAGTGAGCTTGAAATTGAAGGTGAGGAAGTCATGCTGTTACAACATATGGTATTGTCTCACCATGGGAAAGAAGAGTGGGGTAGCCCAAAAAAACCTATGATTCAGGAAGCGGAAATTTTGCATTATATCGATAACATTGATGCAAAGATGAATATGTTAACAAGGGCGTTAGGTAAAACGACACCAGGGGAATTTACAGAGAGACTCTTCCCTCTTGATAATCGTTCATTCTATAAGCCTACTATTTAAACAGCAGTATCAATCAGCCCTTAAACTGACGTTACTGTCTAGCTATTCGTTATTAATTTCTCTGAGTCTAAATATTCATAAATTCAATTGTAGTGCCTAACTATTGTACCAATGGGAATATTTAATTTAGAATAGAGAGAGAAATTATAGGAATGGGGAAAAGTAATGGATACAGAGGGACTTTTTTCACGAAAAATTAAGTTTTGGAAAAGTTTAATTTTCAAAATGATACTAGCTATCGGCATAAGTTTATTTATTAGCTCCCATATTTCAGAATTTGTTAGTCGTCAATTCGAGAAGGTAGTGCATTTGAATGGAAGTGCTGGGGTTGCCATTAATACATTTATTTCGTTATTTATTGGCACGGTAATTATTTCGTTATGTACAAGGTATATTGTCTTAAGGCGTGTAAAGCGTGTGTTAAATGCTATGACCCAAGCTGCAGATGGCGATTTAACTGTTCGCATTGACGATCGATTAAAAGATGAAATTGGTCAATTATCAACTGAATTTAATCATATGCTAGAACAAATTGGGACGGTCATTGAAAAGGCGAATAAAGCATCGACAGATGTATCAACCTTTACAAAGGAATTTACAACGATTACCGAGCAAAGTAGTCAAACAGTTGAAACTATTTCTAGTGCCATTGGGGAAATTGCCTCCAGTGCAGAAGGACAACTAAGGCAAATGGATTTATTATCTGAATCACAACATTTAATTACTAAAGATATGGATCATGCATCCTCTGCTGTACAGGAAATGGCCTCAATAGCAAATGAAACAAACCAAAAGGCTGATTTAGGATTACAGTTAATTGAACAAACGATTGAAAAAATGAATACCATAAATGAATCTGTTCATCAGTCAACCGCAGTTGTGAATGCTTTAGGTGAAAAATCAAAGGAAATCAGTACGATTGTAGCGTTGATTACAAGTATTACAGATCAAACAAACTTGCTTGCATTAAATGCATCTATTGAAGCAGCTCGTGCAGGAGAGGCTGGAAAAGGCTTTGCAGTAGTAGCAGATGAAGTAAGAAAGCTAGCAGAGGAATCTGGGAAGGCTGCACATAATATTCGATCATTGGTGGATGATATCTTAAACCAAACCTCCAGTGCTGTTTATGCTATTAATAGTGGGACGCAATTTGTGGAGGAAGGTCGTGAATCAGTTGAACAGACAGGCGATACCTTTAAAAATATAGTCGTATATTTGCAACAGATAAGTCATCGTACAATGGAAGTAAAGGATATTGTCTTGCGTGTCAATGAGAAAGCAAGTCAAACAGATGAGGCTGTAAAAGAAGTCGTTGGCATAGCGAATGGCACATCTTCGGGCATACAGCATATTGCTTTATCTATCGAGCAACAAAGTGCTTCTAATGAGGAAATAGCAAGTGCTGCAAATGTTCTTCAAACAATGTCAAATGACCTGCAAACTGAAATTAGCCAATTTAAAGTAAAATAGAGTAAAAAAGAGAAGCATCTGATGTATCAGGTGCTTCTCTTTTTGTTACACTAGACTCTAATTATTTAGATTCCTTGTCAGTATCTTCTGCTTTATCTTCAGAATCCTCTTTTGGCGCATTTTCTTCAGCTTTTTTAGCTGCTTCTTCAGCTGCTTTTGCTTGTTCTTCACTTGTTGTTGTAAAGAATTTAAGCGGTTCTTTTAAATCTTTATCAGATGTTTTCACATCGGCATCTTTAGCCATTTTAGCAACGATATCTTTAAGAATCGTTTGAGCTTCACCAGTTTGGTTCAGTTTACTTAACATAGTTGAACGAATGTTTTCTTCTTCGTCTTTAAATGAACCAACACCTTTTACATCACGCTTGTCCGTAATTTCAATTACATGGTAACCAAAGCTAGATTTTACTGGCTCACTTAATGTATTTACTTCAAGAGCATAAGCAGCATCGTTAAATTCGTCTACCATTGAACCTACAGAGAACCATCCAAGCTCTCCACCTTTTTGAGCAGAGCCAGTATCTGTTGAGTACTCTTTTGCAACGTCCTCAAACTTAGCGCCACCCTTAATTTTTTCAATTACTTCTTTTGCTGTTTTTTCATCTGCTACTAAAATATGACGACCATTTAATTCTGTTTTCATTTGCTCGTAGTATTTTTTCACATCTTCTTCTTTAATGGCTTGATCTTTCAAAGCTTTCTCTTGAAGAAGTTGAACACGTAAAGAATCTTTAAAGCCCTGTTCTGTTAAGCCACTTTCAGCAAGCGCTTGTGTAAAGCCATCACCAAATTGTGATGCAGTTGTGTCATACGCTTCTTTGATTTCTTTATCTGTTACTTCATATTTGTCAGCTAAAACTTTTTCAGTCACCATTTGCTGCATTACATATGAGCCTGTTAAAGCTTTTGCCTTTTCATTAAAATCAGCTACTGAAATATCGCCCACTTTAGAAGTAACGATTGCTTTGCTATCTCCGCCGCTACAAGCACCAAGCGCTAATACAGACGCAGCTAAAGTTAAAGATAAAACTGTCTTTTTCATAGTGGATATTCTCTCCTAACATGGTTTCGTCCATTTTTTACTATAACATAAACGTTTTAAAAACAAAATGGTTCCCCCTTGAGTATTGCCTATATTTCAAATTTTGAAGCGCATAGGATATAGAAAGAAAGGGGGTGAAGTTATGGGCAACGGAGGATACGGTGGCGGTGGCTACGGCTCAGGCTTTGCTTTATTAGTTGTGTTATTTATTTTATTAATTATCGTTGGTGCAGCGTTCCTATACTAATTAATAAAACAGCGAAAAGCTAAGAGCATCAACTCTTAGCTTTTCTTAACAATGTTAGACATTCGCGCCGCATGCCTTAGGTTCTAAACAATTTATTTGATTAGTAAAAGTTGTTGCATGGGGGGCTCGACTTATCTTCGAGCGTGCGGACGGGCGCGGATGGTGCACTTTTTTAAAAAAGGGCCTTTTCAAAAAAAGCCCCAAAAAATTAGATTCCATTACGCCGAGGCGTAATGGATTTTTCTGTTAAACTGCATATAAAATTTCAATGTAGAATGAGACAAGTAGGATAGTAATAAGTATATTTATAGTTCGGAATATTTTTGGTTGGTTTTCTTCGGGAATTTCACGTCGCATGCATAGAGCATATGTCATGCGGTTAATTTGAAATAAATAGAATACCGAGAATAGAACTACAATCATTAATAGCAAGTCTATTCCTCCCCTCTTTCAATAGTAATAGCATAACAAAGAACGTCAATAAAAAACAAGTACAAGCCATTTAGTGAACGGTCGGTGGAACTAAAATTTCATAGCCTTTAGGTGTTTCCTCTATTTGTGAATTTTTAGGTGAATTCAAGAGATACTTTACGTAAAGGATATCAATCAGGCACAGACTACAGTGATAGGCTAACAGCAATGTCCCATAATGGGTATAGGCTGGTAAAAGCCATGTTCCAACTATAATACTAGTATTTAGAACGATAAAAGGCGTAAGTAATGCTAAGATGTATCGATTTTTAGATAATGGCTCTCGAATTCGCATGTGTAAAACAGGAATTATATAAAACTGACTACGTACACGTAATTTTAAATGTTGGCGTAAATCAAATAGGGCCACAAAGTGCAAAAATTTGTGAATGGGATAAAGTGTTAGCACAGCTATCACAAAGAGCCAGAATAGTCGATCTGTATAATGCTCTTCATTAAATAAATTAAACGTTACATACGAAACAGAAAAGACCAATAAAAAAGTAATGACACCCATTATAATAATACGCGTAGTACCGTAATGATGTTCTAAATTTAAAATTTTCCAGCAATGCATGGTTTTTTATCAACTCCGAATAGGAAGTGTCCTATTTAATGTAAATTGAATTATGTTAGAATGCAAGAAAAAGGAGGTACTTCAGAAATATTTCTGAAATACCTCCTTTCACATGACTCATTCCTGAATGAACAGTAGTATAACTCATTTTTGTTCAACTTATAAATAATTGCAGGAAAAATTATGTGCAGTTTGAAGCTTCGTCTTATCCTTTTACAGGTGTGCGTTCTTCTAGTGTGTCAAAGGAATCACGGAAATGTTGGAAAGAGCGTTCGAAAATATCGATGAAATCTTCACCATAGATATTACGAATAACAGCCATTACATCTAAAAAATCAGGGAAACGGCCATATAAATCTTTTAATGCTAATGATCCTTCCAGTACGGAATGATACGTATTATGGTAGTTTTTATTCATCTCTATAATGAGCTCTGTGCCAGCTTCTGTAAGTTCAACATACGTATTACGTTTATCGTCATCACGCTTGGAAAACTTGAGAAAGCCACGCTCTTCTAATTTTTTGGAGAAATTAAATGCTGTAGAAACATGCATCACGCCAAATTTCGCAACATCAGAAATGGAAGCGCCTTTTAAATGGTATGAAATCCATAAAATATGGTGTTCATTAATATTTAAATCATAAGGTTTAATCCATTGTTGCCAATCCTTTTCAACCGCTTTCCACAGCGCTTTTGATAACTGTGCGATTCTTTGACTATAAAGCATCGCTTCTTTTTGTGTATATAATTCCTCTGACAAAGCCATCACCTACTGCTTTCTTTCACATTTTTAAAAATATTATAGCAGTAAAGGAAAAAAGTTTAAAGTTAGAAAAATTAAAAAATTGAAAAGTGGCTAAAAAATAATATTATAGCAATAGTTTTTGATAAAAATACAGATTATCTAACTATCGATAAGGACTTTAGTCGCTAACTTTTTCTTGAGGTTTTTTCTTATTTTCTGTAATTTGTGCAATGTTTTTCTCGATTTCGCTTATCGAATTCTGTAAAGCATCTAATTCTTGTTGTAAATTATTTTTCGTTGGTTCGATTTCTTCAGTAAAAGTCGTAATTGTTTGCTTTAAATCATTTATTATTTGTGGGATATTATTTTTCACTTCAATTGTTAATGCATTAACAGATTGTTTAACAGTTCCTACTTGTTGTTTTACATCAAGGAGCATACCCTTTGTTTGGTCAACATTTTGTTTAACAGAAGCACGTAGCTGTTGCCCAGATTGTGGCGTGGAGAAAAGCACAGCGATTGTCCCCCCGATAATTCCTGTAGTTAGTCCAAGTAAAAATGGTTTTGCTTTCATATTAGATACCTCATTTCTAGTCATGTTTATTTACTATTAAACCATGAAATGCACCAATACAAAAAGAAAAAAGAAACTAAACGAATGATTTGACCTTCACAGTTTAGTTTCTTTTGATTATTTAAAATGTTTACTTATGAAATTTGAGAAATAGCTGTATTGAATTTAGAGCGCTTCACTAATTTTGAAACAATTGGGTAAATAACGGCAAACGCAACAACGTTAAATACGACAGCTGGAAGGACAACGCCAATAAATAGCATCGCAAACGTCGCGCCAACATTTGCATTAAATACAAAAAGCGCTACTGCTAAGAAAACAGTTCCTGAAAGAATTGTTCCCAAGCCAACTAATACAGCAGATACGGCGAAATGACCTGCCAGTTTTTTGAGAATGATTAAAGCAGCTAAAAATACAAAACCAGTAACAGCTTTATCAATAATATTTGGAACTAGACCTGCTGGGAATGTTGTAAATAAACCTGAAAGCACCCCTGTTGAAAGAGAAAGTAGGAACGTTTCTTTCACTGTTGGGAATAACAGAATACCAATAAACATCATGGTTAACATAAAATCAGGCTTCATCCCATTCACCATTCCTGGTGTAACCACATAAAGTGCAGCACCGACACCAACTAATAGTGCCATTAATACTAAATTCTTTGTATTCATTTGAATCTCTCCTCGACTATGCTAATCTATTTGTCTCCTAACGTGTCCTCTTGACCGCTAGCGAAACTTATTTGTGATTGTACGCTAAATTTTTAAAATTTGCAATACAGTATTCTGAACATTCAGATGTTAAAATATTACAAATGGCTTATAGATTGGCTTTAATACTTTCTGCTACTTCTGTCAACTGCTCTGGTGAGTACTTTTGTGTTTGCCAAATTAAGCCTAGCCCTTCTTTTTCATCGTAACGCGGAATAAAATGTAAGTGGTAGTGGAAAACAGTTTGTCCAGCAGCAGCACCGTTGTTATTAATGGTATTCAAACCAATGGGCTGAAATGCTGCTTTAATAGCATTTGCAATTTTTGGCGCTACAGCATATAGATTACGCGCCACTTCCTCTGGCATTTCAAATAGATCTTGGCAGTGATGTTTTGGAATTAATAGTGTATGGCCCTTTGCAACAGGTGAAATGTCTGTGAATACATAGACATGATCGTCTTCGTAAATTTTTGTACTTGGAATAGAACCATCGATAATTTTGCAAAATAGGCAATCGCTCATAAGAATTTCCCCCTTAACGTATATGTAAGTACATTCTATCATACTCAAACCTGTATCATTTGCTAATTTTTGATAATATATAATACAAGAAGAGGAGTGAGAATATGTCAGTATTAGAGGTACAGCGTGTGACAGGTGGTTATACAAGAAAACCTGTTATTAAAGATCTATCTTTTACGATTGGAAAAGGTGAACTAGTTGGCTTAATTGGCTTAAATGGAGCTGGTAAAAGTACAACGATTAAACATATTATAGGAACAATGTTGCCAAAGGAAGGTGACATTCGTCTAAATGGTGTAACCTTAAAGGAAGATACGGACAAGTATCGTACAGCTTTTTCTTATATTCCTGAAACCCCTGTATTGTACGATGAGCTAACATTAAGAGAGCATTTAGAATTAACAGCAATGGCTTACGGTATTGACAAAGCAACACTGGATGCTCGTTCTGAGGTACTATTAAAAGAGTTTCGAATGGAGAAAAGATTAAATTGGTTCCCTTCACATTTTTCGAAGGGAATGCGTCAAAAAGTTATGATTATGTGTGCCTTTTTAGTGAATCCAAGTCTATATATTATTGATGAACCTTTTGTGGGATTGGATCCACTAGGTATTCAATCGTTATTAGACCAAATGGATGAAAAGAAAAAAGAAGGCGCTTCTATATTAATGTCTACACATATTCTATCGACAGCTGAAAAGTATTGTGATCGCATTATCTTATTGCATGAAGGAAAAGTTCGAGCACAAGGAACAATGGCTGATTTACGTCAATCATTTGCTATGCCGAATGCGACATTAGATGACCTCTATATTGCTATGACAAAGGAGCGGGACCATGAAGAACTTGCGTGATGTATGGTCCTCTCGCTTCATGCATTATATAGGAGAAGTACAAAAATATATGCAATTTATTTTTACAGGGCATATAGCCATCGTACTTGTATTTCTAATAGGAGCAGGGGGCTATCAATATAGCGAATGGCTGAAAGTTGTTCAAACAGACTTTCCAGCAGAAGTCCTGATAGCTGTTATCATAGGGATTTTATTGGCCTTTAGCCGTCCGACTACATTGTTGAGAGAGCCAGATCAAGTATACTTATTACCTTTAGAATCAAAGATGTCTTTGTACTTCAGCAAGGCGTTGGCTTGGACGTTTTGGTCTCAAGTGTGGATTGTAGCGATTGTCTATATTGTTAGTATCCCTTTATTAAAAGCCGTGACTGAATTAACAACGGTCGAAATATGGACAATATTTTTACTTACTATTGTGTTGAAATATCTAAGTGTTCGAGGAGAATTCAGCTATCGTTATAGTGAACGAGGGCAGATGGTTTGGGTAGATAGGTTTATCCGAGCTGTCATTTTTGCGGCTGCTGTTTATATGGGGCTTCATGCGCAGTTGTTATTAGCAGTAATCGCGACAGTTATTAGTGTTGTTTATTTGATGGTCTTTAGTAAAAAATCAGTTGGCGAACCAGTGCCGTATGAGCATTTTGTCAAGCTTGAACAGAATCGTATGATGAGCTTCTATCGTTTTGCAAATTATTTTACAGACGTACCTCATTTACACGGTAGCATTCGACGTCGAAGCTGGATGGACTGGCTCTATAAATTTGTACCATACGGTCAGGGAAATGCTCAAAAGTACCTGGTATTTCGTACCTTTATTCGGACAGATGACCATTTCTATTTATGGGTACGCCTTACTGCTATATCAGCAATCATTGCGGCATTTGTAGATATTCCTGTCGTTACATGGATTGTAGCGGGTGCACTCAGCTTTGCGACAACTATTCAGTTAAAACAAGCTCTGTTAGCCAGTGGCGAATTTCGAATGGACATGCTCTATCCGTTACCAGATCATGCTCGTCAACTAGCTGTGAAGCAAATTGTGCGTTTAGCCATGATTACACAAGCTATTGTTGTGGGCTTATGTGCTATGACACAACCAATGTTTTATATTGCCTTCATCATTGTTATGATGATTAGTGAATTAACGTCGAAGGTTTCAAAGTAGAATAAAATACTAAAAAGCTCATTTACCAATGATATTGTTGGATAAATGAGCTTTTAATTATTTAAATTTATTATGAATCTTCTTCTTTCGGTATAGCACTATAGGTAGTTACATAAGAAGCTGATGAGAAGATATTTTGCTGGCGTATCCCAGTTGAATCATCTCTTCTAGCATGGGCAGTTTCATAGGCTTTAGAACTCTTCCATGCCTCAAATGAATGGGGTCCATGCCATTGAGTCATGACAATGTAAGTATCACTCTTGATAGGCCTTAATAAACGGAAGGCAACAAAGCCAGGCTCGTTTTCAATAGCGCGTGAACGTTCTAAAAAGCGATGCTCGAAAACTGGTCTTCCTTCATCTGTTACAGGAATATTATTGAAAACAAAGAAACCATGTTCCTCTAAATCATTTACTGAATCTAGCACTTCAAATTTACGGGGTGTCGCAAATACTGTTTTTCCTTCTGTTTCATGTATCAGTACAGAGTTACCTTCGCCATGAATTAAAATCATATGTTCATTAGGATACTTATTTTTTACCTGTTCCAAAAAATCGCCAGTACCAGAAGTTAAATAAATATACATGAATTTATCCTCCTTATGAATCTTACTAATATAGCGTGATTATACCCTTTCTGGCGTAAGTCTAACGCTCCGTTCAAAAAGAATATGCCTAGAAAGAACAATTTTATGACATTTCACTAGGAAAACTATACAATAACAGAGGAAGCGTTTACTATTGGAAACGGATATCAATAATAAAGGAATAAACATGCGATTTTTTATAGTAAGAATTTATTGAGGGGAAGGAACTATTCATGACAACTTTTAATGATACACTTCTACGTGCTGCACGTGGAGAAAGGACCGCTCATACACCAGTTTGGTATATGCGTCAGGCAGGACGTTCTCAGCCAGAATACCGTGCCATTAAAGAAAAGTATTCCTTAGAGGAAATTACACATCAACCTGAGCTATGTGCGTATGTCACTCGTCTACCTGTAGAAAATTACAATGTAGATGCTGCTATTTTATATAAAGATATTGTCACACCTCTCCCTGGAATTGGGATAGATGTGAAAATCAAGGCAGGTGTTGGTCCTGTTATTTCAAATCCTATTCGTTCAGTAGCGGATGTAGAAAAACTAGGTGAATTCAATGCTAAAGAGCATACACCATTTGTATTAGAGACAATCAAATTACTTGCAGAAGAGCAATTAAATGTACCTCTAATCGGTTTTGCTGGAGCCCCATTCACACTTGCAAGCTACATGATTGAAGGTGGACCTTCAAGAAACTATAATAAAACAAAATCATTTATGGTATCAGAACCTCAAGCTTGGTTTGCTTTAATGGATAAACTTGCTGACATGATTATTGCAGATGTAACGGCTCAAATTAAAGCTGGTGCAAAAGCTATCCAAGTATTCGATTCATGGGTTGGAGCCCTAAATGTAGAGGATTACCGTGTATTTATTAAACCGATTATGACTCGTATTTTTGCAGAGTTGCAAAAAGAAAATGTACCATTAATTCAATTTGGAGTGGGTGCTAGCCATTTAGCAAGGGAATGGAATGATTTACCGATAGATGTTGTGGGCTTAGATTGGCGTTTACCGATTAAAGACGCACGTGCCAATGGTATTACCAAGCCTGTACAAGGAAACTTAGATCCATCTCTATTACTTGCAGATTGGTCAGTGATTGAGAAACGAACGAAAGATATTATTGATCAAGGTCTAGAAATGCCAGGTCATATCTTTAATCTTGGTCATGGTGTTTTCCCAGAGGTTGACCCAGATGTCTTAAAACGTCTTACAACGCTTATTCATGAATATAGTGCTCAACAAATTCAAGCTCGTTCTTAATAGAAGACAATCAGGCGTGAATCATATGACCTTTTCTATATAGGAAATTTTTATTTCAATGTAGAAAAGGGGCTGTCCAACAAGCCAGATTGGGCAGCTTCTTTTTATCACATAATGTATGAAAACATAAAACAATTTTAGAGGTGAAAAGGGTAATGAAAGAAGTTAAAGGCTTATTAGTAATGGCATACGGCACACCTTATAAAGAAGAAGATATTGAACCTTACTATACGCATATTCGTCATGGACGTAAACCTTCTGCAGAGCATTTAGAAGATTTACGTAGCCGCTATGAAGCAATCGGTGGTTTATCCCCATTAGCTGCGGCAACACAAGCACAAGCTGAAGCATTATGTACACGTTTGAACGAAGTACAGGATGCTGTAGAATATAAATTGTTTATTGGTTTAAAACATATTCATCCATTTATAGAAGATGCAGTAGAGCAAATGGTGGAGGAGGGCATAAAAGAAGCGGTTTCTATTGTTTTAGCTCCTCATTTCTCTACTTTCTCAATTAAGTCTTATAATGGTCGTGCTGAAGAGGCTGCAGGAGGTCGCTTAAAGATAACTTCTGTGGAATCTTGGTATGACGAGCCAAAATTCATAGAATACTGGAAACAACAAGTGAATGAGACATTCAATGCAATGTCAGAAGAAGAACGTGAGACAGCTTGTCTAGTTGTATCAGCACATTCATTGCCTGAAAAAATTAAAAACTTAGGTGATCCATATGAAGATCAACTAATTGAAACAGCTCGTCTTATTCAAGCTGCGACTGGTTTAAAAAATGTAGAGGTTGGCTGGCAATCAGCAGGCCAAACCCCAGAGCCTTGGATTGGTCCAGATGTTCAAGACTTAACACGTGAGCTATTCGAAGAAAAAGGCTTCCGTTCATTTGTTTATACACCAGTAGGTTTCGTAACAGAGCATTTAGAAGTGTTGTATGACAACGATTACGAATGTAAAGTTGTTTGTGATGAACTTGGTGCAAAATACTATCGTCCAGCGATGCCAAATACACATCCTTTATTTATTGATGCGATGGTAGAGGCGATTCATAAAAAATTAAGCTAAGCGAAAAGAAAGTGATGATGTTGGTGACTCAGAAAAGACGAAAGGTAGTTGTCATAGGCGGTGGCATTACAGGCCTTACAGCTGCGTTCTATATGCAAAAAGAAGCAAGCGCAAAAGAATTGCCATTAGATATCGTACTTGTCGAGTCGTCATTACGTCTTGGCGGAAAAATTCAAACTCTAAGAAAAGATGGATTCATTATTGAGCGTGGGCCAGAATCTTTTTTTGATCGTGAAAACTATGTCAATGCTTTAGCGAAGGATCTCGGGATCGAACAGAAACTATTAACAAGTAATGCGGGTCCAAACTATGTTGCTGTTGGTAGTCAGTTATATCCAATACCTAGTCATCTCCTATCTGGAGAGACACCACATATCTCTTCATTCATAACTTCTGGCCTGTTCTCACTTAGTGGTAAAGTTCGTGCGGCGGGGGACTTTTTCATTCCTCGTTCTACACAGGATGACGATCAACCATTAGGCGCTTTTTTTAGAAGAAGATTTGGTGCAGAGATTGTGGAAAATCTAGTAGAGCCCCTACTAGCGGGTACATTTGCAGGGGATATTGAGCAATTAAGTATGAGTTCAACCTTCCCGCAGCTTTATAGTTTAGAACAACAATATCGTAGTTTGCTGATTGGTATGAAGAAGTCAGGCACGAATTTCTTAAGCAATCATCACATAGCTGAAAATAAAGGTATCTTTCAAACCTTTAGCAATGGCCTTGAAACACTTATCGAAAGTATTGAAGAATCCCTACTTCCGGGGACAGTGATGAAGGGTGTCAAAGTAGAGGAAATTGAGCATGGTAAGGATGGTTCAGTTCAGGTGATGCTCAATAATTTTTCGCATATTAAAGCAGATGCTGTTATTATTGCTACCCCCTTTAATATGGCTGAAAAAATGTTTAGTAAGTTAAGTCTATTACATGAATTGGGCACTATGAAGGCTGCAACTATTGCAACCGTTACAATGGCCTTTAAAAAGGAACAACTCGGTGATTTAGATGCACTTTCTTTTTATGTCTCTCGAAATAGTGATTTTTCAATTACTTCCTGCACTTGGATGAATCGAAAATGGCCAGGTACTTCACCAGAGGATTATGTATTATTACGTAGTTATATTGGTCGAGTGGGTGACGAAGCAATTGTGGCGTTATCGGATACGGAGATCGAAAAAACCGTGCTACAGGATTTAAAGAAAACGATTGGTATCGATGGAGCACCGATCACAACTGTTGTAACACGTTGGAAAAATGCGATGCCACAATATACAGTTGGGCACGAGGCGAAAGTCCTTCGTATCAAGCAAGAATTACAAGAACATTTTCCAACTGTAAAGCTTGCAGGAAGCTCGTTTGAAGGAATATCAATTCCAGAATGTGTACAACAAGGTAAACAGGTTGCGAATGAAGTATTAATGGAAATGTTCAAGTAATGCAAATCAGATAGTACAAACATTTATTATCAATGTTTGTACTATTTTTTTATATTGTTACATGAAAAAGAAATAGCAAACCACAAAATAGTGGTTTGCTATTTCTACTAAGAGCTGTATTGCTGATTAATGTCCTAACGCTAAGAAATTCGATGACATGACCAAACAATACCACCAGAGTTAGCGCCGCCTAGTGTAAGAGAGATAGTCAATCCATTTGCTTCATAGAACAAATCAATCGTATCTCCAGCATTTAAATTCACTTCTCCTGCTAAAGTGATAGTGCCATTTCCAAGAACTGCGCGTAAAGTTAATACAAGCGCCACATTGACGTTTAGTACAGGGAACAAGCCACTAATTAAATTTGTAGTAGCATTTTGTCTAATTGCAAATGAAGGGTTTATTCCTGCTCCTAAAGTAACGGTAATAGCCGCAGCAGTGGAGTAGTTAATGGTTGCTTCAAAGGAATACCTACCTGTAGTTGGTACAGTGAATATCCCAGTTGTTGGATTGAAAGCAGGTGTTGTAAAGTATGGTGAAGCAACACTCCAGTTAGTGATTGAAGTAGATCCACTAACAGCCAACGTGTTTTTAAAGGCAGAGAATCCTTCAGTAAACGCAGCCCCAGTAGCACCGGTAGCGCCAGTAACGCCGATAGCCCCAGTTACCCCGGTAGCGCCAGTTACCCCAGTAGCGCCAGTAGGTCCGATTGCACCGGTAATGCCAGTAGCCCCGGTTACTCCAGTAACGCCGGTAGCGCCAGTTACCCCAGTAGGTCCGATTGCACCGGTAACGCCAGTAGCCCCGGTTACTCCAGTAACGCCGGTAGCCCCAGTTACCCCAGTAGGTCCGATTGCACCGGTAACGCCAGTAGCCCCGGTTACTCCAGTAACGCCGGTAGCCCCAGTTACCCCAGTAGGTCCGATTGCGCCAGCAACGCCGGTAACGCCAGTAGCCCCGGTTACACCAGTAACGCCGGTAGCCCCAGTTACCCCAGTAGCCCCGGTTACACCCGTAGAACCAGTAACCCCAGTAGCGCCGGTCTCACCCGTAGCCCCAGCAACGCCGGTAGCGCCAGTAGGTCCGATTGCGCCAGTAACACCTGTAGCGCCAGTAGGTCCGATTGCGCCAGTAACACCTGTAGCGCCAGTAGGTCCGATTGCGCCAGTAACGCCGGTAGCGCCAGTCAAGCCAGTAGCGCCGGTAGCGCCAGTAACGCCAGTAGCGCCGGTAGCCCCAGTAACGCCAGTAGCGCCAGTAGGTCCGATTGCGCCAGTAACGCCAGTAGCGCCGGTAGCCCCAGTTACCCCAGTAACGCCGGTAGCGCCAGTAGGTCCGATTGCGCCAGTAACGCCGGTAGCGCCAGTCAAGCCAGTAGCGCCGGTAGCCCCAGTAACCCCAGTAGCGCCAGTAGGTCCGATTGCGCCAGTAACGCCAGTAGCCCCGGTAACGCCCGTAGAACCAGCAACACCGGTAGCCCCAGTTACCCCAGTAGGTCCGATTGCCCCAGTAGCGCCAGTAACGCCAGTAGCGCCGGTAGCGCCAGTAACGCCGGTAGCCCCGGTAGCCCCGGTCACCCCAGTAACGCCAGTAGCGCCGGTTACCCCAGTAGCGCCAGTAACGCCAGTAGCGCCGGTCTCACCTGTAGCCCCAGCAACGCCGGTAGCGCCAGTAGGTCCGATTGCGCCAGTAGCGCCAGTAACGCCAGTAACGCCAGTAACGCCGGTTACACCAGTAACGCCGGTAGCCCCAGTTACCCCAGTAATGCCAGTCGCGCCGGTTACACCCGTAGAACCAGTAACGCCAGTAGCGCCGGTCTCACCTGTAGCCCCAGCAACGCCGGTAGCGCCAGTAGGTCCGATTGCGCCAGTAACACCTGTAGCGCCGGTTACACCCGTAGAACCAGTAACGCCAGTAGCGCCGGTCTCACCCGTAGCCCCAGCAACGCCGGTAGCGCCAGTAGGTCCGATTGCCCCAGTAGGTCCGATTGCACCGGTAACGCCAGTAGCCCCGGTTACTCCAGTAACGCCGGTAGCGCCAGTTACCCCAGTAATGCCAGTAGCGCCGGTTACACCCGTAGAACCAGTAACGCCAGTAGCGCCGGTCTCACCCGTAGCCCCAGCAACGCCGGTAGCGCCAGTAGGTCCGATTGCCCCAGTAGCGCCGGTAGCCCCAGTTACCCCAGTAGCCCCAGTAACGCCCGTAGAACCAGCAACACCGGTAGCGCCAGTTACCCCAGTCGCGCCGGTAGCGCCAGTAGCGCCAGTTACCCCAGTAGGTCCGATTGCGCCAGCAACGCCGGTAACGCCAGTAGCGCCGGTTACACCAGTAACGCCGGTAGCCCCAGTTACCCCAGTAGCCCCGGTTACACCCGTAGAACCAGTCACGCCAGTAGCGCCGGTCTCACCCGTAGCCCCAGCAACGCCGGTCTCACCCGTAGCCCCAGTAACGCCAGTAGCGCCGGTAGCGCCAGTTACCCCAGTACCGCCAGTCAAGCCAGTAGCGCCAGTAGCCCCGGTTACTCCAGTAGCGCCAGTAGCGCCAGTAGCGCCAGTAGCGCCAGTAACGCCGGTTACCCCAGTAACGCCGGTAGCCCCAGTTACCCCAGTAACGCCAGTAACGCCGGTCTCACCAGTAGCCCCAGTACCGCCAGTAGCGCCGGTAGCGCCAGTTACCCCAGTAACGCCAGTAGCGCCGGTAGCCCCAGTAACGCCAGTAGCGCCGGTTACCCCAGTAGCCCCAGTACCGCCAGTAGCGCCGGTAACGCCAGTAACGCCGGTCTCACCAGTAGCCCCAGTAGCGCCAGTAACACCAGTAGCCCCGGTAACGCCAGTCACACCTGTACTACCTGTAGGTCCAGTTATCCCCCCGGTTGGTCCTGTAGGTTTCACTGGCCAAATTGGACAACTTGGAATAGGACCAGTTTTACAACAACAGGGAAATGAATGACACTTACTGCAAACTCTATCTATAAAATTTCCAAAATGCATAATCTCACCTCCTCTCTCAAATATCGTATTCTGAGGAAGGAGAGGAGAGGTAGACACATAACTATTAATTACTTGTAAATAGAGAGTTATTTATAGATTCGTTGCAATTGTATTTAAGATAATTGGATGTTTATCCTATGAATAGAAGACGAAACTTTTTAGATGGTGATTGATATTTTTTAAGAGTCATTTTGATTGATTGTTAAAATACGCTTGAAATATTCTTTATTGTGTAGAATTTTTGGGTCATTCGGAATAAACGAGCCCGCTAATTCATTATGGGCATTGGCTAGTTCATATTGTTGTAAGCGATCGTAAAGAACACAGAGCTGTAAGTGGGGTAGCCATGTAGAAAAGCTTTTGTTTTGAAAGGGCGCATTTGGCTTCTGTTTAATCACTAGAGCTTGCTCATACCAAAATATAGCTTCGTAATTTCTAGATTGTTCCATAAAGTGATAACCTAGGCGACAGCAGGCTTCTGGTCGGGGGATATCGTATTCAAAGCTTCGTAGTATAGCGCTGAAATTGTTTCCTTTATCGTTTAAATGGGAATAGCAATCAGCTAATTTTAAGCAGGCACGTATGTTATCTTCAATCCACCCTAATTTGGACGTTAAAAATAATTCATAATAATAAATAGCTTCCTCAAACAGGCCATGATCTACTAATTCATTAGCAAAATAAAATGTATCACGTGGTGATAGTGTTTCTCCCGTTTCAATCAGTTGTCTATAAATCGTAATATTGCGGGAGTGATCATGGGTTAACGGTAAATGGCTGACAGCAACATCACTATCAAACAACATACCACAAACTTCTAAATATTCATGAACTGCACCAATCCATTGAAATTGCTTTTCCCTCCTGACAAGGCGATATCTTCTTATTAAGGTATCTGCATTTCCCTCATGATCGAAACTTAAATGATAATTCATAGAAACAGCATCAATATCGGAAGTAAGAGATGCTTTGAGTGCCTTTAATTTTTGGCGGTCTTCGTCTAAAAAAACATCGTCAGCATCAAGCCAGAGGATGTATTCTTTTGTTGCTTGTTGAAACGAAAAGTTTCGTGCTGCTGCAAAGTGATGTATCCATGTAAAATCAAAAATTCGGTCTGTATATTGTGCAACCACTTGCTTTGTACTATCTGTTGATCCCGTATCAACAATATTAATTTCGTCTACTATATCTTTGACAGAGTCAAGACATCGACCAATAACATCTTCTTCATTTTTTACAATCATACATAAGCTAATGGATATCATACTCTATTCCTCCTTACCATTATCTTTGTAATATATGTAAGGACGGAAATATTGGTTGGATGATTGAACTGTTAGAAGAATTGCGCGCCTGATATGTGAAATGTATTTTCATGGTTTGTCATAAATTTACCTTCCAAGTTTCACCCGAATTTCACAATTGTGAAGTATAGTAAAGGGGCAGAGGTGATAAAGTTGAAAAAATGGGCATTCTTCATTTTTTCGTTACTACAAATTATATGGTTAGCGGGTTGCGCTGAAAAGTCATATGAACCCATTGAAAAGGAACGAAGTTTTATAGCTTCATTAAATATACAAGAGCCATCATTAGATTTTATTGATGAGGATGGGAATATACTTGCGACATGGTTATTTGATAAGGCTTATTCAGGGGCCATCCTATTAGGAAATGACCAAGTTTTATTATATGGACACCAATTAAATAACATCGACGTCTATACAATATCCACTGGAGAAAAGCTCTATTCAAAAAAAGTAGAGATTGGTACGACCAATGTATACTACGATGACAACATCAAGCAATTTTTTATCACGAATAGTAAAACCAATACAGTGACAAGCTTTGATCAAGAAGGCAATCAGCTAGCTTCACAACAACTTGGCAATTATCCCATGTCAATGACATCGTATAGGGATAAACTATATGTTATTAATTTTAAAGATACAAAGTTATCTGTGTTAAATATGAAGGATTTAAAAATTGAGCAAGAGTGGCCGATTCAAAAATCTGCACATGGAATAGCTGTTCTAGAAGAAACACATGAGCTATGGGTAGGCGGTCATGGGGAAGGAAGTAAGCCAAATAGTTCTGTTAAAAAATATGATTTGACTACAGGTCAACTGCATGGAGAGATTGACATGCCTTTGATGCCAGTAGGATTAAAAAAGACCAAAGATGCTGTTCTTGTTGTAAGTCATGGTCACAACGAGTTATATGTGGCTGACTTTGATGGCCATATCAAATGGCAACAAGAGGTTGGGGCAAATCCATTTGTAGTGGATCAATTTAAAGATTATATTGTTGTCGCTGGCTATGATGATCATACATTGTATTTTATAAAAGATGGCCAGAAGGAAAAAACAGTTGATGTAGGGAAAGGTGCTTTTCAGCTGTTAGTAAGGGAGGAACAATGATGACAACTGTATTAATAGTTGATGATGAGCAGGATATGCGTAATTTAATTGAAATGATGCTCAATAACTCTGATATAGAGACATATACTGCCGCTAGTGGAACTGAGGCTTACGATGTAATAGTGCGTGAAAATATAGATTTAGTCTTACTTGATGTTATGATGCCACATGAGGATGGTTTTGTTGTTTGTCAAAGTATTCGGGCTATGTCCAATGTGCCGATTATTTTTTTAACTGCACGTGATGCGAATGAGGATAAAGTGAAAGGTCTTACACTTGGCGGAGATGATTATATTGTTAAGCCATTTACACATGATGAACTCGTAGCCAGAATTTATGCTGTATTAAGACGAAGTGGTGCAAATATTACAGAACTACAGCAAAAGTATGTAATTTTTGGCTCTATTAAAATAGATGAAATAGCACGAAAAGTATCTGTTGATGGAAAGAGTATTCCACTTACTTTAAAGGAATTTGAACTCTTACACTTATTTATGAAAAATCCAGGAAATGCCTATTCGAGAGAGCAATTATTAGAACGCATTTGGGATATTGATTATGTAGGTGGAACACGCACGGTAGATACACATATTAAAACTTTACGAATAAAGCTTGGAAAGGATGCGGCTTCACATATCCAAACCGTTTGGGGTGTGGGCTACCGCTTTGATCCTGGCGAATGAAAAAAATTGCCACGCGCATTTGGTTGTTAATTTTCGCCTTTTTAATTATTACCGTCGTCTTTATGTATGTTCTCACAAATTTTTTATATCAACGTTTATATGTACAAGATACAGAAGATACAATGGTCGAAGTTGGATTGAAGCTACAGACAATGTATGACAATGGCAAGGTAACGGATGAATTTATTGCAGATATTGAAGAATTTAATGATTATTCCAACTTGAATATATTTGCGGTAAGGAATCCTCGTGAATTAAGTGCCTGTGTTCCATTTGATATCGATTATGAGACATTGATTGGTCCTGAGGAAAGACAAAAATTATTGGCAGGAAAGTATGTGCAAAAAATTGGGTACGAGCCTCGTTTTGATCGACAACTTATTTCGGTGGTTGTACCACTTGTTGATCAAAATCGATTAGAAGGTATTATTTATATTTATTTCCCACTGGCCAAAATTAGTGAATTGGCAAATAGTGGCGTTATTTTATTGTTTATTAGTGCCTTCATATTTTTAGTAGTTGTTAGCTATTTAATTTATAAAGGGATTCGACATATTATGCGACCATTAAACGATTTACAGCTTGCAGTGGAGCAGATGTCCTATGGGAATTATGAGACTCGTGTACCTGTCAATTCACGGGATGAAATCGGTAAATTATCTAGTACCTTTAATAAAATGGCAGAGGCCATTCAGCAAGAGGATGAAGCCCAAAAAACATTCTTGGCAACAGTATCGCATGAATTACGAACACCGATTAGCTATGTAAAGGGCTATAGCGAAGCCATGCAAAATGGCATCATCACAGAAGGCCAAAAAGAAGAAACTATTCAGCTAATCGTACGTGAGGCCAATCGCATGGAACGCTTAACAAACGAATTACTTCAGCTGGCAAGAACAGAAAATGAACAAACCGAAATTGATTTATATCCAATTCCGTTAGGTGAAACATTACGAGAGGTTCAAAAAATCTTAACGCATCAAGCAAATAAAAAGAACATAACTTTATATTTAGATGTAGATGATGCCCTAATTATTGAAGCGGATGAAGTAAAACTAAAACAAATTTTTATTAACATTATTGAAAATGCGATTAATTACTCGCATGAAAATTCTAAGGTGGAAATTGTTGCTGCTGAAAAGGCTGGTAGTGCACAAATTACCATTAGGGATTATGGAATTGGTATTCCTGCCGAGGATTTAACCCATGTCACTGAACGATTTTATCGTGTTAACAAAGCTCGAAGTCGTGCAGACGGTGGTAGTGGACTCGGTTTATCGATTGTTGAACAGTTATTAAAACAGTTACAGGGAACGTTAGAAATTGAAAGTGTTTTTGAAAAAGGCACATCCGTAAAGATACGGTTGCCATTAATGGAGGATTAAAAGATGAAAAAGTGGTTATTTGCGCTAATTGCAGTCCCTACATTATTAGTAGGATGTGGAGAAAAAAAAGAGGCATTGCCAGAACCAGAAGTACCACAGATCCCAGAAGTGGAAATTTTAACACCAAAAGAAGTAGCACTCAATGAAACGATTGAGCTGGCAGCACATGTTGAACAAGGTGGAAAAAATGTCGATGATGCTGTAGTAGAATTCGAAGTTTGGGAATCAGGAAAACGCGATGAAGGACAAATGATTGATGGGAAATTAGAGCAAGACGGTGTATATAAAGCAACGACTACTTTTGATCATGATGGTGTGTATTATATGTATGCACATACAACAGCTAACGGTGTTCATAATATGCCAAAGCAACAAATTATTGCTGGAAGCCCTGATATGACAAAGGTTGCCCCAGAGGATGAAAAAGCCAATAACAGCATGGATAATAACATGATGGACCATAATAATGACACTTCAAATGATATGGATCATGAGGAAGAGAAAAAAGATGAAAAAAATCATCATTAAAGGCTTGCAATTTTTTTGAAATAGGAATATGATAATGACCAGATGACCGAAATGGTTTTCTGGTCATTTTTATTAAAGTGTACGAGAGATGTACATAACCTAACTAGAAAGGATGTTACTAATGGATCGTAGGCAGGAAATTCTTGAAGCAGCTGCAAAATCTTTTACATTGTTTGGCTACAAGGCAACAACAATGGAGCAAGTGGCGAAAATTGCCAATGTAGGTAAAGGTACGATTTATACATTCTTTGCAAATAAAGAAATTTTATTTCAAGAGATCGCAATGTCACTTGTACGAGAGATGAAAGCGGAAGCAGATGCAGTGTTGGATGCATCAGCAAGCTTTATGGATAATGCGCATAATGCTTTAATGAAAATGCTACAGTTCCGAGAAAAACATCTTTTATTTGCAAAGCTAATCGAGGAAGAAAAAGAATTACGAACACCAGCAGTTAAACAGGTGCTACTACGTATCGAGACTGAAATCTTATCGTATGTCGCAGAGTTAATACAACGACGTATTAATAAAGGTGAAATTAGAGAGTGTGATGCGGAGCTAGTTAGTTACTTATTGCTGAAGGCATATCTTGCTTTTGTTGTCGATTGGCATGAGTTACATGGTGATGTAATCCCTGAAGAAAAGATTCTTAATCTTTTTAAGGAAACTATCTTTCGAGGTTTGATTCTAACTTGATTCGAAAAAATACAGCAGTATAAGTATCGAATCAAGTACTCTTTTTGCAATATTGTCGAGGTTGATTATTTTTTTTGAATGAAAATGACCAAATGACGTTTTCGGTCAAATAGTTTAGGAGTGAGGATATTATATGATTAAAGCTGAGTGGCTAAAGATCTTTAAAACAAGAAAAATGCTTGTTTCAATCATTGCTGTATTATTTATTCCAGTAATGTATGCGGGTATGTTTTTATGGGCGTTTTGGGATCCGTATGCGGGGCTTCCTAATCTTCCAGTAGCAGTTGTTAATGAGGATACTGGTGCTGAGATGGATGGCGTTAAATTAGACTTAGGGGATACCTTGGTCGATAAATTGATAGATAGCGAGCAATTTAACTTTATAGAAGTTTCAAAAGATGAAGCTGAAAAAGGCTTAAATAGTCGTGATTATTATATGATTTTGGAAATTCCAACAAATTTCTCTGAACATGCAACAACACTATTAGATGACAAACCATCAAAATTAGTAATGAACTACATTCCAAACGAGGGATTGAACTTCCTTGGTGCTCAGATTGGTGAGACAGCAATGGATCGTGTACGCGCTGAAGTAAATTCTCAAGTATCAGCGACGTATGCAGAAAAATTATTTGATTCCATTGCAACACTTGGAGATGGCTTTACAGAAGCAGCAGATGGCTCAAATAAGCTAGATGAGGGTGCACAAAAAGTAGCGAATGGTGCAAAAGATTTAAAAGGATATCTGGAGCAACTAGCATCGAGCACAGTTGAACTATCAAATGGTACTGATAAATTAACAAAAGGTGCGGGAGATGCGGCAAAAGGCGCGAATGACTTATCTAGTGGTTTAGTCAAACTACAAGATGGTACAGTTCAATTACAACAGGGTGCACAGCAAGCTGCAAATGGAGCAACGAGCCTTGAACAGGGGTTATCACAATATACACAGGGTGTTGCAAAAGTTGGAGCTGGTTTAACCACTTTAAACGACAAACAACAGCAAATTAGTACAGGTGCAGCATCTATTGCTGAGAACGCCGGTGCATTGAATGGTGCAGCAACCCAATTAACAGCGGGATCTGCAAAAGTAGAGGCAGGTATTACAGCCCTATCAAATCAATTACAAACGATGATGGCTTCAATGCCTGAAGAACAAGCAGCAGCGTTGACACAAACATTAGCGGAACTACAGGCAGGTAGTGCTAGTGTGCATAACGGTTTAACATCTTTATCAGCTGGTACAGAAAAATTACAAGCTGGTGCCAATCAAGTAAGCTCTGGTGCAACTCAAATTGCAGCAGGTCAAGCAGAAGTGCTAGCTGGTGCGAATGCATTAACAGCTAAAAGTAATGCTTTATTGGAAGGTGCAAAAGGTCTACAAGCAGGTAATGCTACATTAGCTGCAAAATTAGGGGAACTAAATGCAGGTGTGAATACAGCTGTAACAGGCTCTAAAACATTGGCATCTGGTTTAAATGAATTAGCGAATGGTACAACGACATTAAATCAAGGGACATCTACCCTTGCTTCAAAATCTGGTGAGCTAGCACAAGGTTCAGCAACACTTGCAGATGGTTCTACAGAACTTGCTGACGGTACGTCTACATTATCAGGCAAATTAGGTGAGGCAAGTGAAAAAGCAAATGAAGTCAAAGCAAATCAAGACACTTACGATATGGTAGGTAGTCCAGTTGAAGTTGAAAAAGAGTCTGTAAACCATGTTCCTAACTATGGTACAGGTTTTGCACCATACTTTATTTCTCTAGGTTTATTCGTAGGAGCATTATTAATTTCAATTGTGTTCCCACTTGTTGAACCTGCTATTCGTCCTAAAAACGGGGCATCTTGGTTTACAAGTAAAGTGACTGTACTAGCAGTCGTAGGTTTAGTGCAAACATTACTAACAGTAGTTATTGTCAAATGGGGTCTAGGACTCGAAGTGAATAACATGAGCTACTTTATTTTAACAGCCTTATTAACAAGCTATGTATTTTTAGCCTTAATTCAAATGCTTGTTTCGATCTTTGGTGACCCTGGTCGTTTCATGGCAATAGTTGTACTAATTTTACAATTAACAACAAGTGCAGGTACATTCCCATTAGAATTAATACCTTCACCATTACAAGTATTTAACAAGCTATTACCGATGACATATACAGTTCAAGCATTTAAATCAAGTATTTCTACTGGTGATACGACATTCTTAATGCAAAACTATGGTGTTCTAGCTGGTTTCTTAGTAGCATTCTTAGCAATCACATTTGGCTACTTCATGCTACTGCACAATAAACGTTACTCTAAAGTAGCTGAAGAGAACTAATCATGAAGCACTCACCGAATGTACGGTGAGTGCTTTGTTGTTCATTGGGGTTATGTAATAATTCTTCAGCCTCAAATGACATAAATAAAAACAAAGCAATCTATAGAAATTTTATGAAAAAGAGTATGATTCCATTGCGGCCATTTGTTTTTAAGTAGGCGAGCTGCTCCCTCTGGACGCTGGCAGAACGGAAATCCCCCTTTCCTTGCCAAAAGGTCTTTCTCTGCTAGTGATTGTCTTTTTCAAAAACATAAAAACAACAGCTGATATGAGCGTATCAGCTGTTGTTTTTTGTAAGTGTAAGAGATTTAATTAAGGGTTCATCAAAATATGATGAAAGGTGTCATGATTGCTACGTGTGGGGCACGTATATGACTATATCAGAATAGGCAAATGCTTATAGGTGGTTACATTTTTCACAAGTGTTGCTGTAGCATTCGCTTTGTTCTTCCATTTTTTCACCGCACTCAGTACATTGCTTAGCAGGTAAATTCTTGAAAAATTCAACTACGTTTTCTAACATTGTGGACTCCTCCTTTAAGTTCATCTGTACTATTACTGTTTTGATATTTTCTAGTGTATTATAACAGATGCTTTTCGTCAACACAAAATGCCTAATTTACGGTAAAATAAATATGGATATTTTGTGAAGGAGGAAACGTGAACTATGATTTTCGTTGATAATAAAGGGATCCATGATCCACGCATTAATCTTGCTATTGAGGAGTATTTGTTAAAAACAATGGACGTTGAGAAAGAGCCAGTGCTCCTTTTCTACATTAATCAACCGTCTATTATCATCGGTAAAAACCAAAATACGATTGAAGAAATCAATACAGACTATGTAGAGGACAATGGCATTATTGTTGTGCGCCGTCTTTCAGGTGGTGGTGCTGTTTATCATGATTTAGGCAATCTTAACTTCAGCTTTATTACAAATGATGATGGCGATAGCTTTATGAATTATAAAAAATTCACGCAACCAGTCGTTGACGCTCTAGCAAAAATGGGTGTGAATGCAGAGCTCTCAGGACGCAATGATATACTAGCAGAGGGACGTAAAGTTTCAGGAAATGCTCAGTTCTCTACAAAAGGACGTATGTTCAGCCATGGTACATTGATGTTTGATACAGAAATTGATGCGGTTGTCTCTGCCTTAAAGGTCAAAAAGGATAAAATCGAATCAAAAGGTATTAAATCGATTCGCTCACGAGTAGCAAACATTTCAGAGTTTTTAAAAGAGCAAATGACAGTTGAGGAATTCCGTCTTGAAATTTTGAAATCCATTTTTGGCGGGGAAGAAAATATTCGTTATTATGAGCTAACTGAAGATGATTGGGCAAATATCCACAAGCTATCAGAGGAACGCTATCAAACATGGGAGTGGAATTTTGGAAAATCACCACGCTTTAATATTCAAAAAACACATCGATTTCCAACAGGAGGCATTGATATTCGCCTAGAAGTAAATCATGGTGTGATGGAAGAAGCGCATATTTTTGGAGATTTCTTTGGCGTCGGTGATATGGCTGATATAGAACAGCGCTTAGTTGGGACAAACTATGACAGAGCGGCTATTGCTAAGGCATTAGCAGACATTGATATCCCTACATATTTTGGTGGCATTTCAACTGAGGACTTTTTACAATTAATTTATTAAGGAAAATACGGTTTCATGTAATGTTTTAGCCTAAAGGTTCGCTGACAATTATGTCGTCGAACCTTTTTTTGATACAATATAGAAAGAAAGGAGTGTTGATATGGAAAAGCATCGAATATTCATAGTTGAAGATGATGTCAAGATTGCATCATTACTAGCGGAAACGCTTAGAAAATATCAATACGAAGTTGCAACAATTCAAGAATTTGATCATCTTATAGAAGAATTTACAGCATTTAATCCACATATGGTGCTGCTTGATATAAATTTACCCGCTTACGATGGCTATTATTGGTGTCGCCAGCTACGTCAGCATACAACATGTCCGATAATTTTCATTTCTGCACGCTCAGGAGAAATGGACCAAATCTTTGCACTTGAAAATGGGGGCGACGATTTTATTACCAAGCCTTTTAACTACGAAATTGTGTTGGCTAAAATCCGTAGTCATCTACGCCGTACATATGGTGAATATGCAGCAAGGCAAGAAGAACGGACAATCAAGCAAGGACAGCTTGTACTTCATTTAGAAAGAATGGAGCTACATAAAAATGATTTAGAAATTCCACTTCAGAAAAAAGAATGTATCATCTTAGAGCTACTGATGGGCAATGCACCAAAAGTAGTTTCACGTGAGCAGTTGTTAGAGGAACTTTGGGACGATCAAGCATTTGTCGATGAAAACACTTTGAATGTGAATATGACCAGAGTTCGAAAAAAGTTAGCGGATTATCATATATCGTCAACAATCGAAACGGTACGTGGTGCAGGCTATCGATTCATTTTAAGTGCAGGTGAGCTATAGTGGGCTGGAAGCTTTTTTTACGTGATTATGCATCATTTATTGTGTTCCAGCTTTTATTAGTTGGCTTCATCATGGTTATCTATGGACTAGACGGTTTTCGAAATATTGATACGGCTATTTATTCCTTTTGTATTAGCCTTGTGCTATTAGCATCCTTTTTACTTGTTCGCTATTTAATGCGGCAACGCTACTTATTGAAGATAACTCAGCTTCCAACAGCAATGGAGGATGTGCTACAAAAAAACGCAAAAACGCCAGAAGCTATGCAAACCGAGAAGTATATGCATGAATTGTATCGACTTTATCAACATGAGCTGCATGCTTTATATGCAAGTCAAAAAAGGCATGATCAATTTATGAACCAGTGGGTCCATCAAATGAAAACACCTATTTCAGTGATTGAATTATTATTACAAGATGACCGACCTCTTGATAAAAAGAATGTTCAGGAGGAAATCGATCGCTTGCGAAGAGGATTGGACATGGTACTTGTTAATGCACGCCTAGAAAATTTTGAGGATGATATGCAAGTAGAGCGAGTTGCACTAAAAGGTATTGTAACTGCAACTGTTAATGAAAATAAACGTTTATTTATTACGAAAAGAGTTTTTCCGGAAATTCATATTGAGGACGATCTAATTGTTGCCAGTGATTCAAAATGGCTTCGTTTCATTCTTGGACAATTTATCACCAATGCAGTGAAATACACGTTTGAAGCCAATAAAAAAATTGTTATTTCTGCCATTGAAAAGGATGACTATGTACAACTTGCGATTTGTGATGAGGGTATTGGGATTCCAGCTTCCGATCTTTCACGTGTTACGAAAGCCTTTTTTACTGGTGAAAATGGGCGGAAAACAGGGGAATCAACTGGAATGGGCCTTTATTTAGCCAAAGAAATCTGTGAAAAGCTAGGCCATGAGCTGGCTATTACATCAGAGGTAGGAAAAGGGACGATTGTGACAGTAACATTTACAAATTAGGGGGCATTAGGATGGTAGAGGTACGTATAGAAAATTGGAAACTAACGATTGATAAGGAGAAAACAAATGCGCTTTATATGACACATCTGCAAGCGGGAGATCCATTAGCCTATCAAAATTTTATCCTGGCACATGAAAAGTTAGATGAAGAACTACTGCATTTTTCAAAGAGCCTTGGGTTAAACTTACAGCAACCAACATTATTGAATGCTTTTCCTGTAGACGGTCAACAGATTATGTATAGTGGATATTATACTGTATGTGGGGAAATTGTAGAGGGAGAAATGGATGCTTGGGATGTGATTATTGGGGAGCATTGCTTTAGTTTAGTAGAGGAAGAGTCAATACTGGCTTTAACAGAGCCTCATTTTCATATTGGTTTTGAGGTCGTTTTACAGTGGCTTTTACCTCAATCCTTAGAATTAATGAAGAAATAAGGTGAATGAAGTATGCCTATTTTACAAATTAAAGATGTGACTAAAGTGTACGAAGGTAAAGTAACACATCGTGCATTAAATCAATTGAGCTTTGACGTGGAAGAAGGCGAGTTTTTAGCTGTTATGGGCCCCTCAGGAAGCGGTAAAACGACATTACTGAATATTATTTCGACCATCGATGAACCAACTAGTGGGGAAATTATTTTAGATGGAATGAATCCACATAAATTGAATGCAACAGAGCTTGCCTATTTTAGAAGAAGACAGCTTGGCTTTGTGTTTCAGGATTTCAATCTTTTGCATATGCTGACCGTCGAGGAAAATATTGTGTTGCCCTTAACGTTAGATCAACAGCCGCTAGAGGTAATGGAGGAGCGTCTGGCAAGTATTGTAGAAAAGCTAGATTTAACTTCCTTCCTTCATAAACGTCCAAATGAAATATCTGGGGGACAGGCACAAAGAACAGCAATTGGTCGTGCGCTTATTCATAATCCTAGTCTCATTTTAGCGGACGAACCTACAGGTAATTTAGATTCAAATTCTTCACGTGATGTGCTTGAACTATTGACAAAGGTGAATCAGGATAAACAAACGACAATCGTGATGGTCACGCATGATCCAATTGCAGCAAGCTATTGTGATCGAGTGTTATTCATTAAAGATGGTGAATTTTTTAATGAAATTTATCGAGATGACCGCCGTCAGATGTTTTTCCAACGTATTTTAAATGTTTTAAGCTTACTAGGAGGAGGGCAAGTAGGTGACCTTTCGACAATTCGCTTACCGTAATGTCGTGCGGAACAGCCGGATATATGGCGCCTTCTTCATGGCAAGCTTTTTTTCTGTGGCTGTATTTTTTATCTATTCCATGCTGATGTTTCACCCTGATATTGAACGTGGGATATTAGGGGAGATGTCTCTCATTGGGATGGTGGGGGCTGAAATTGTTCTCGTCCTGTTTACATTATTCTTTTTATATTATTCCATGAGTGCCTTTTTAGAGGCCAGATCACATGAATTTGCTATTTTATTGCACTTGGGAATGGAAAAACGTCAGATGAATAAACTTGTCTTTTTAGAGACAATGATTATTGGAACAGGCTCCATTATTGTAGGGATTGTCTTTGGTTTCTCCTTTTCAAAATTCTTTTTTATGATTGTTCGGGAAATTTTACATTTAGAAGATTTACCACTCTATATTTCATGGGAGCCATTTTTATTAACGATTGGTGTTTTCACAAGTGCATTTTTCGTCATTTCCTTTATTAGTGTGTATTTTACACGAGAGAGAAAATTACGAGATCTTATAAAAGGCAGTGATTATTTAAATAGCTTAACAACGTATTCCAAAATACGAGCTTTCTATGGTATTGCTTTAATTGTAACGACGTATATTCTCGCGTTTGTTGTCGGACATACATCACTAATCGGGCTAACGCTGTTAATACCATTTTCCGCAACATTTGGCACCTATTATTTTTTCAGTGATTCTGTGCCTTGTTTTTTAGATTTAGCACGTGGGAAACGCAAATATCATTGGCAACGCTACCGTCTACTATCGCTAGCAGAACAAACGCATATAATGATGGATAACGTGAAAATGTTTTTCGTTGTGACGATGGTATCGACGCTTGCATTTTTATCTGTTGGTGTTTTAGCAACGATGTCCTCCTATACAACGCAATATGATCGATTAAATCCACTAGGGCTGGTTTATAAAGGGGATGTCGATAATCCATATGAACGGGAGCATATCAATTCTTTAAGGTTGCAATTAGAGGAGAAAGGTTTATCTTATCAGCTATCCCGTTTTATTGTTGTGAAGCAAACCTCCTCTTTCACTCGAAATGAAGTGGAGGTTTTTCGAGAGTCCGATATGAATGTTCTGCTTTCTTCCTACAGTTATCCATTACTGAATCTGGAAGCAGGTGAGGCAGTATTTATTCCTTATTCGGAGGATTCCCTAAAAAAATTAAAAGATCGAGTTGTGCATACTGTTTTAGAAGAAAATAATATACCGCTCACTATTGATAGTGTCTATCCAAAAATAGTGTTTCCAGGCTCTATTGTCAGTGTCAATTCGATTGTCATTAGTGATGAAGATTTCGCAAAGCTTATTCATCCAATTTCCGAGCAAGACATTATTCAACCAAGCTATCATCTGTTCACATTTGTTATTCCCCAATGGATGGAAACGAAGGAAATCGGTAAGGATATCGATTATCTAGAATCCAATTTATATTTTATTAAAAAGGATAAGTTTAGCCCTTTTTACTTTGAAAATGCAGGATTAAATTATTCTTATATACTAGCTACCTACTCATTATTTACATTAGTGGGTGTTTTAGTAGCCACTGTATTTTTACTTGCGGCTGGAAGCTTTATCTATTTTAAATTGCATACATCCCTCGAACGTGAAAAGCGTAAATTTGATGTATTAAAACGTATGGGTTTAACAGATACGGAGTTAAAAAAGCTAGTTAATCGCCATTTGTTTCCCCAATTCTTCTTACCTTGGGGTGTTGCGATGATGCATAGTGCCTTTGCTTTTCTAATGGTTCAAGGTATTTTAAGGGACATCGCGAATATATCGATTGTAAAAGAAGTATTCTTTGCTTTTGGCTTTTTTGTATTAATACAAGTGGTTTATTTTTATTTAATTCGATGGCGCTATATCTCCCATATTCGCTCATGAGGTAATGGTTTAAAGGAGAAAAAAATGAATTATTTAACGTAATTTATGACATGAGATAAAAAGTTTCATTGTTTTTTAGATATATTTCTTATATAATATTACTGAATAACGATTCATTTTATACGATAAGGGGATGGTGTAATTGAATTTAGTTTCACGTGTTCGTCAACAGGCAGCAGAACAACCTGAAAAAGTGGCGTATCATTTTATGGGGAAAGATACGACTTACGGGGAATTTGAGCATACAGTTGGCCGCTTTGCAAAGGGATTACAAGATTTAGGCGTTGAAAAAGGGGATCATGTGGCGTTTTTACTCGGCAACACGCCACACTACTTAATCGCTCTCTATGCAACAATGCGCTTAGGGGCAACAGCAATACCTGTTAATCCAATCTATACACCGGATGAAATTTCTTACATTTTGCATAATGGAGATGTAAAAGCAGTCATTGCTCTAGATATGTTGCTACCATTGGTTGAAAAAGGTGTACAAGCATTTCCACAGGTAAAAACATTTATAGTTTGTGAAACCACACCAGATATAGCAGAAAAAGTGGCAGCTTTATCACCACAAGCACAAGAAAAAACACATTTATTTACACATGTAATCGCCAAAACCACTCAATCTTTACAACCTGTTGAAGTTGCAGAGGATGACAATGCTATTATTTTATATACTTCAGGAACTACAGGTAGTCCAAAGGGAGCTATGCTGACACATGGCAATGTGTACTCAAATGCACGTGATGTTGCGCATTATTTAGGCATTAATGCAGAGGACCGTGTTATTGCGACACTACCTGTTTTCCATGTATTTGCCTTAACGGTAGTGGTGAATGCGCCTTTATTAAGTGGAGCAACAGTTTTACTTGCCCCACGCTTTAGCCCTAGCGAAATTTTCGCTTTAGCACGAGAGCAAAAAGCAACGGTATTTGCTGGTGTTCCTACTATGTATAATTTCTTGTACCAATTACCTGAAGGCAATCCAGAGGATTTCTCAACAATTCGCTTAGCTATTTCAGGTGGTGCCTCCTTGCCTGTTGCGCTATTACATAATTTCGAACAGAAATTTAATGTGCGTGTGTCAGAGGGCTATGGCTTATCCGAAGCTTCACCAGTTACATGTTTTAACCCATTAGATCGTGATCGTAAAGCTGGTTCTATTGGAACATCCATTAGTAATGTCGAGAATAGAGTTGTCGATGTTAATGGTCAGGAAGTACCTGTGGGCGAAGTTGGAGAGCTAATTGTACGTGGTCCAAACGTGATGAAGGGATACTATAAAATGCCTGAAGAAACGGCGATGGCGATTCGTGACGGCTGGCTCTATACAGGAGATTTAGCAAAGGTAGATGAAGAAGGGTATTTTTACATTGTCGATCGTAAAAAGGATATGATTATTGTAGGGGGCTTTAATGTTTATCCTCGTGAAGTGGAGGAAGTGCTGTTTGCCCATAATAATATTGTAGAAGCAGCAGTGGTAGGCTTCCCAGACCCTAACTTAGGGGAAGCAGTACATGCCTATGTTGTGCTGAAAGAAGTAGCTGCTACTACAACAGATGATCTACTATCCTATTGTGCTAAACATATGGTGAAGTATAAGGTTCCGAAAGTAATTGAAATACTGGATGAACTACCAAAAAACACAACAGGAAAAATATTAAGACGTTCATTAAAAGAAAAAGTTTAAACGAGAAAAGCTACTATTGAAAAATGGTAGCTCTTTTTTTGTACATTATTCGTATAATAGTAAAATCAGTTGAGAGTAGATGACTGTAAGTGATAAAATCAAACTTGTGAAATCTTCTACATACTTTTCAAGAGCTTGTCATATAGTGAGGAAGTAATGTAAAAAGACGTACAAAACTGGAACCCTTTGAGGTGAAGCCACGTCAAAGCTTTTAGGTAAAAATACTATTGAAAGAGAGCATACAAAAACATGTTAGAACTCATTAAGGAGTTAATAAGTTTTATTGTGCATATCGATGTGCATTTAGAAGAAATTATTCGTGATTTTGGCAATTGGAGCTATCTTATTTTATTTGCGATTGTTTTTGTAGAAACAGGAGTTGTTATTTTCCCATTCTTACCTGGTGATTCCTTGTTATTTGCAAGTGGAACATTAGCTGCGGCAATGGGCGCATTCGATATGTGGATTTTAATCCCTGTATTTTTAGCTGCAGCTATTTTGGGAGATACGATGAACTATCATATTGGACATAAGGTAGGGACATCTATTCCGCCAAAGAGCCTCCTCGGTAGAGTTGTTAAAAAAGAGCGTATGGAAGCAGCTGAAAAATTCTTTAATACACATGGTGGGAAAACGATCGTAATCGCACGTTTCATGCCATTTATTCGTACATTTATCCCGTTTGTGGCGGGTGCAAGTAAAATGAAATATAGTTATTTCTTATTTTATAATATTTTTGGTGCAATTTTATGGGTATTCAGTTGTACATTATTAGGTTACTTCTTTGGGAATATTCCAATTATTAAAGATAACTTCTCAGTTGTACTAATTTTGATTATCATTATATCTGTTGTGCCTGCAGTGATTGGTGCAATAAAATCCAAAGTAGGTAAATAATATGGACAGTCCTTAAGTGATTATTATCACAGGGACTGTCCTTTCCTTTTTATTGGCTGAAAAAGCCAAGTTGGCCTGTTAAGTTAGCTTGAAGTATAAGCATCAGGTCGTAAAAAATGTTATACTATAAATTACTAGAAAATGGAGAAATGGGGGGCAATGGAATGGAAGTATTCATTGGCAGACAGCCTATATTTAATCTTCATGAGCAAGTCATTGCATATGAATTGTTATACCGTAGCAAAAATGTAAATGCCTTTCCACTGGTCGATTCAGATGCAGCAACGATTGATGTACTTGTGAACTCATTTCTTTCAATTGGTTTTGAAGAGGTAACGAAAGGTAAACCTGGTTTTGTTAATTTTACTGAAAACTTATTGATGAGCTCTATCCATGAATTTTTAAATCCCTCACAGGTAGTGATTGAGATATTAGAGGATGTTCCACTTACCGCTCAATTAGTGGAGCGTGTAATTGAGCTAAAAAAACATGGGTTTCAAATTGCCTTGGATGATTTTATGATGGATGATCAAGTGGAAGTTTATGATGAATTATTTGAACAAATTGATTATATTAAGGTGGATTTTTTAGCATCTTCCATTGTAAAAAGAATGGAAATCGAAAATAAAGTTAAGGAGAAATTTCCACATATTCAATTGCTCGCTGAAAAAGTAGAGACGCGTCATCAATTTGAAGTCGCTAAATCCTCAGGCTATGTGTTATTTCAGGGTTATTTTTTTGAACAACCGCAAATAATACGAGCAACAGACATTCCAGCAAATGCGATTCAATATATTCACATTATCTCTTTATTAAAAGAGGAAGAACCAAATATTCATTTGTTAGCGGAAAATATTGAACGTGATATTTCATTGACATACAAATTATTGCAAATGATTAATAACTCATCTAAACGTTCTAAATCTAAAGTGCGCTCCATCAAGCAAGCGATTGTGTTATTGGGCGTATCCAATTTACGAAAATGGATTTATTTATTGGCCATGCGTGAAATTGATATTGATGCTGATTCTGATCTTTTTAAAGAAGTGATGTGCACGTCTTTATTCCGAGCTAAGGTTTGTGAAAAACTAGCTAAGCTTGCTTATAAAAAGAATTTCTCAGAATATTTTTTAGTCGGCATGTTTTCTCTAATTGATACATTACTTCAAAGACCGATGAATGTTATTTTACAGCAGCTACCATTCTCAGAGGCGATTACGAATACCATTTTAGGCTTTGAAACGGAAATGACCCCATATTTGGAGTTTAGTATTGCGTTAAGTAAACTTGATTGGCTACGATTAGAAGAGCTAGCTGTACAGTTGAATATTCAGTTAGTTGACATTGATCTTTTATATTATGAAGCCATCGAATGGGCAGAAAAATCATTTTAAACCAAATCAACAAAAGCTATCTTATTGAATACTGTAAGATAGCTTATTTTATACCTTCCTCAATCTAGTATCCCTTCATCATGATGAAGTTCTCAATGCTAAAAGTATTTGCTATAATCATCTCGTCTTTAAAAAATTCTGATAGTTGAAGTGGGCGTGGGGAAATGAAACATGATGTGAGAGATAGCATTGTGGAGTATGTGTATGTCATTGTAGGAGCGGCAATAATTGCTATTGGTTTTAATGTCTTTTTATTACCAAATCAAGTCGCTTCAGGTGGGGTAAGTGGAATAAGTACGATTTTGCATGGTTTATTTGGTTGGAATCCGGGAATTGTTCAGTATGCATTTAACATTCCGCTTTTTATTGCTGGTGTTTTATTGTTGGGCAAAAAATTTGGAATAAAATCCTTTATTGGGACAATTACATTACCTTTTATCGTCTTATTAACGAATAGCTGGGAGCCCTGGACTGATAATCCTTTATTGGGTGCTCTTTTTGGTGGAATTGTTGTTGGCCTAGGAATAGGACTGGTCTTTAAGGGGAATGCTTCAACTGGTGGCACTGATTTACTGGCGCAAATCATTACGAAGTTTACAGGATTGTCGCTTGGAACAAGTGTGCTGTTAATAGATGGCGTTATCGCAATTAGTGCAGCAATTGTTTTTGACTTAGAAAAAGGTTTGTATGCTCTGATTGGACTTTATGTTACCACAAAAACGATTGATATTATTCAGCTAGGTTTTAGTCAGTCTAAAATGGTCTATATCATTACATTGAAACAAGATGAGGTAAGGGAAGCCATTTATGCTGAAATTAATCGTGGTGTAACGAAGTTACCAGCAATTGGAGGGTATACAGGAGAAGCACGACCAGTTCTGATGGTTGTTGTTTATCAAACAGAATTCACAAAGCTGAAACAACTCATTAAAAGCGTTGACCCATCAGCGTTTGTTATCGTTTCTGATGCATATGAGGTATTAGGAGAAGGTTTCAAACGTGCATAATTTTGGTATAATGGCGGCGTAAGGTATTTATTATGAGGAGGGGTACTAATGAAAAAAGCAATGTTAACATTAGTGTTCGGATCAGCAATCTTCTTAGCTGCATGTGGCGGCGGAGATAAAACTGCATCAAATAATGGTAATGAGACTGCTACAGAGCCAGATGGCGAAGCAATAGCGATGAAATCTTGTGTTACTTGTCATGGTGGCGAGCTACAAGGTGCAAATGGTCCAGCATTAAATGATGTAGGTTCACGTTTGTCTGAATCAGAAATTTTAGATATTATAAATAATGGTAAAAACGGCATGCCTGCAGGATTAGTAAAAGGTGCAGATGCTGAAGCTGTTGCTAAATGGTTAGCAACTCAAAAATAATTGCTTTTTAAAAACTAGCGGGCTGGAGAGCCGCTAGTTTTTTTAGTGCAAGTAAACGCTGTATTGAGAGTAAATACATTTCTTTTACACATAGACATGCTAAAATAAGATGAACCTTATCCATTGATTGGAGGCTTTTTCATTGGTCGTAGTATTAACAAGAGATGTTATGGAGAAATTTAAATTAGAGTTATTAGCTGGTGAAGAAGGAATAGGCAGGACAATTGTGACAAGTGATATCTCAAGACCAGGGCTTGAGATGGCAGGATACTTTACTCACTATCCAGCAAATCGAGTCCAATTGCTTGGCAAGACTGAACTTTCCTTTTTTGAAATGCTCCCAGCGGATGTTAAGCTTGAGCGTATGCGTTTACTTTGTTCACAGGATACACCTGCTATTATTATTTCTAGAGATTTAGAAGTACCAGAGGAGCTTATTCAGGCCTCAAACGAAAAGCATGTACCTGTGTTTAAAACACATATGACAACAACCAAATTTTCGAGTAGATTGACGAACTACTTAGAGGGGCGCTTAGCTCCAATGACAGCAGCACATGGTGTACTTGTCGATGTGTATGGCATTGGTGTGCTTATAATCGGCAAAAGCGGCGTAGGTAAAAGTGAAACAGCACTTGAGCTTGTAAAAAAGGGCCATCGTTTAGTTGCTGATGATTGTGTTGAAATTCGTCAAGAATCAGAAAACCTATTAATTGGAAGCCCTCCACCTTTGTTAGAGCACTTATTGGAAATACGAGGCATCGGCATTATTGACATTATGACACTCTTTGGTGCAAGTGCAGTACGCCCCTATAAACGTATTACCCTCATCATTGAGCTCGAAATATGGGATCCACAAAAAGTTTATGATCGATTGGGCTTAGAAGAAGAAAAAATGAAAATAATTGATACGGAACTAACAAAACTAACAATTCCAGTAAGACCAGGACGCAATGTCTCCGTTATTATTGAAGTGGCAGCGATGAACTATCGTTTAAAGAAAATGGGCGTCAATGCGGCAGAGGAATTTTCAAGACGTTTAGATGAAGTGATTACATCAAATGATGTGTTAGACGATTAAAAAGCGAACAACATTGTTTATGACATATTGAGAGGAGTAGAAGATGGATTTATTACTATTGCAAATTGACCCGATTGCCTTTCATTTAGGACCAATTCCAGTTCGTTGGTATGGATTGCTAATTGTGTCGGGAATCATTTTAGCCTATATTGTTGGGCAAAGAGAGGCCGTTAAACGAGGTTTGCCTGAAGACTTTCTTGCAGATTTATTATTATGGGCAGTTCCTATATCCATTATCTGTGCACGTATTTACTATGTGTCAATGCGATGGGATTACTATAGCGAAAATCCAGGCAAAATCATAGAGATATGGAATGGTGGTATTGCCATCCATGGTGCACTCATCGGGGCATTTGTCACAGCTTACATATATACTCGTATAAAAAATGTAAGCTTTTTACGAGTAGCAGATATTGCAGCACCTAGTATTTTAATCGGGCAGATTATTGGTCGATGGGGCAACTTTATGAACCAAGAGGCTTATGGTGGCGAGGTATCGAAAGCATTTTTAGAAAACCTAATGCTACCAGATTGGATTATTAATCAAATGTATATTGAAGAATTAGGTTCATATGTTCATCCCACTTTTTTATATGAATCGATTTGGAACCTGATTGGGCTTGTTATTTTATTAGCTTTGCGTAAAGTGAACTTACATCGTGGAGAAATATTCTTTAGCTATTTAATTTGGTATTCAATTGGTCGTTTCTATATCGAAGGAATGCGTACAGATAGCCTTTACTTAGTGGGAGATTTACGTTCAGCACAGGTTGTTTCCATTATTGGTATTGTAGTTGGTCTAGGTGCAATTATTTATCGTAGAATAAAGGTGAAACCAGCCGTAAAATACTTGGAAAATAAATAAGGGGTTGTAAAAGATGGCTGTAAAGGCACTACTATTTGATTTCGATGGGACTTTACTAAATACAAATGATTTAATCATTCAAACATTTATGCATGTATTAAATGAGCGATTTCCCGGGCAATATTCGCCAAAAGATTGCCTGAAATTCATTGGTCCATCATTGAAACAGACATTTAATGACATTGCACCAGGTGAAGAAGACGATTTGATAGAGATGTATCGCGCTTGGAATATCGCACACCATGATGACCTAGTCAGCCAATATCCTGATGTTGTGTCAACTCTAGAGCAGTTAAAAGCTCAAGGTATAAAATTGGCTATTGTTTCGACGAAACGTAATGAGACCATCGATCGTGGACTTGCTATTCTTGGTGCAACGCAGCTATTTGATGTGCGTATTGGTACAGATGATGTGAACAATGTGAAGCCTGATCCAGAGCCAGTATTGCTTGCGTTGGAACGATTAGGGATAGAAAAAGACTATGCGATTATGATTGGTGATAATTCGCACGATATTGAAGCTGGACATCGTGCTGGTGTAAGAGCAGCGGGTGTTGCTTGGGCAATTAAGGGAGAGGCTTACTTACAGCAGTATCAACCAGAATATATGTTGCAGCATATGTCAGATTTATTTGATATTGTGAAAGAGAGGTAAGGTAGATGGCGCGTAAAACCGAACGTTACCGTGTCGAAGGAGCCAATTCACTTTGGAATATCTATGACACGGTGTCCTTTTGGAAGGTGATGAAGTGTTTCATTGTCATTCAAATTGGACGCTTCACACCATTTTTACGTGTGAAAAACTGGCTATATCGTACTTTTTTAAACATGACTATTGGTAAGCAAACGTCATTAGCCTTAATGGTCATGCCAGATACCATGTTTCCTGAACGTATTTTCATTGGAGACAATACTGTGATTGGTTTTAATACAACCATTTTAGCGCATGAATATTTAATAGAGGAATATCGCTTAGGTGATGTTCATATCGGAAAAGAAGTAATGATAGGGGCAAATACAACTATTTTACCAGGTGTAACAATTGGTGATGGTGCCATTGTTTCAGCTGCCACTCTTGTACATAAGGATGTGCCAGCAGGCTGTTTAGCAGGGGGTAATCCAATGCGAATAATATATACTGCTGAACAAATGGCAGCGCGCAAACGTAATGAGGCTGTAGAGTGGTGTACACCAAAGAAATAATAAAACTCACGTAGTATAGAGATATACTTCGTGAGTTTTTTGCATAAAAAGCTACTCCCAAAAACACTAGCTTTTGGAGTAGCTTTTACTGTTTAAGCAAGAGCTGCGTCATAATCTGATTTGAATTCACAAGTGTTATGATCACCTAAGCAAGTTGTTTCAACAAAAGTTGATTTAATTGCAGTCCCATCAATGTCTTCATTTGTATGAAGTGTTACCTTGTCACCAGGATAAAATTCGCCTTTACAAATACTAACGATCATTTGCTCACTAATTTGTATGAATGGACATGCCATAATAAATCCCTCCAATGTGTAATGTATATGGTTCTTTTTGTTATTAATGCTATTCTATATTGAGTTTTTTGAAATGTAAAAAGTAAAATAGAATGAGAGTAATAATCAATAAATGTATTGATATAAAAGTATTGTTGATGATAATGAGATTGAGAATCATTTTAAGCGATTGGGTAAAAATAATTATATAGATATAATTATTGGGTTTCGATATTGAGAATACTCTATTGAAAACTCTTTATTTTTATCAATGATTTGTTAAGAGAGAATCATTATCAATTTTTAGCGAATACTTAAAGTGATTAAAATTTGGTTAGTCACAATTTGGACATATTCTCATAGTGATGCTTTTTTGGAAGTCTTTGCAATTCAATGTGTATAATTAACAGAATAATAAGTATTTAAAGATTTCGATAATTAATAAGGATATCGTTGACTGTCTTAATGAAATAAGTTAAAATTCTTTCATAATCTAATTCTCTAATACTCTAGTGAATTAAAGTGAAATGTGAGGAAGTGTCCATATGTCGTCGATAAAAATGTTTGAAAAGCCACTTGGAATGCGCGATACATTCCCGCAAATCTATGAGAAAGTTGAAGCAGTTAGACATGCGGGCAGAGACTTTTTATATAAAAGGGGTTATGAGTTTATTAAAACGCCTGCGGTGGAGTATTTCGATACAGTAGGGAAGGCTTCAGCGATTGCTGATGCTCATTTATTTAAGCTAGTGGATAGCCAAGGAAATACGTTAGTGCTGCGACCTGACATGACTACACCGATTGCTCGAGTAGCTACATCGAAACTATTAAAGGAAATGATCCCACTACGTCTTGCCTATTTTGCAAGCGTTTTTCGGGCTCAGGAAGCAGAGGGAGGCAGGCCTGCTGAGTTTGATCAAATGGGAATTGAGTTAATAGGTGATCAATCCGTTTTTGCCGATGCAGAAGTTATTGTAACGGCAATGGAGCTATTAAAGCACTTTAAATTGGAAGAGTTTAAAATCACAATTGGACATGCTGGTATATTAAATTGCATTTTACAAGATTACACAGAGAGTATCGAACAGCAAACAACGCTTAGAACATTGCTTGTCCAACGAAATTACGTAGGGTTTGAAGAAGCAGTAGAGTCATTTGATCTGCCTAAAGCTAAATCCGATGCCCTCTTACAATTTATTGAAGAAGCCATGAATGTCAGAGATATACGAGATATTGAAAAATATGTCCGCAAAAATGATGCGTTAGAATATATGCAACAACTTGCTCAACTACTTGAAATGGCTGATTTAGCTGATTATGTAGCTTTCGATTTCACACTCTCGAGTCATATGAGTTATTACACGGGTATGCTATTTGAAGTATTTGCTGTGGGAAGTGGCTTTTTATTAGGAAATGGTGGTCGTTATGATGGCTTGTTAGAAGTTTTTGGTTCAAAGGTTGGTGCTACAGGATTTAGTATTCGTGTGGATCGTTTATTAGAAACATTAGATGGGCAGTCAGTGAAACGACAGGAAGCAACAGTTGTTCTTTTTGAAGAAGAACAATTTGAGGAAGCTTTACTAAAGGTTAAAAATTTACGAGCAGCAGGAAAATTAGCTACTTTGCAGTTACGTAGTAGTCTAGTCGATGAGGCGGCCTTTTTAGCATACTTTACAGAAGTGGTGGTAGTTGGACAGGAGGAAGTTGGCGGTGAATGAATTAACGATTGCAATGCCCAAAGGAAGAATCTTTGAAGAGGCATATCAAATGTTGTTAGAGGCAGGTTTTAATTTACCAGAAGAAGTAGAAATGTCACGTAAATTAATGATTGAAATACCAGAGGAAAAGATTCGCTTTATTTTATCGAAGCCAATGGATGTTCCTGTCTATGTTGAACATGGTGTTGCTGATATTGGTATTGCTGGAAAGGATGTTCTGTTAGAGCAACAGCGAGAGGTGCACGAATTACTTGATTTGAAAATTAGTAATTGCTATATCGCTTCTGCAGGCCTACCAAACACCTCCATGAATGAGATTGCACCTAGAATTGCTACGAAATATCCGAATATTGCCATGAAGTACTACAAAGGCATTGGAGAGCAAGTGGAAATCATCGAGCTCAACGGCTCTATTGAATTAGCACCAATGATTGGCTTAGCTGATCGAATTGTCGATATTGTTTCTACAGGTCGTACATTAAAAGAGAACGGCTTAGTAGAATATGAATTTATTACTGCTGTCTCTTCGCGATTAATTGCAAACCCGGTAAGTTATCGTATGAAAGGTGAGCGTATTATTGATCTTGTGAGGCGATTAAAGAAATGTGTGAATGAGCAGAAAAAGTAATCATTTGTAGCTACATATGAAGGACTAAAGGGGATTAATCCTATGAAAATAACAAAGCTTGAAAAAGGCATTTCCTTAAAGAGACCACTTGAAGGAGGAAATGAGGAACAAATAAAAGTTGTACGACAAGTGCTTTCGGATGTTAAGACACAGGGAGATGTGGCGTTACGCACCTATACTGAGCGATGGGATGGCTATGTCCCTAACAGTTTACGTGTCTCTGAAGAAGAGATACAAGAAGCTGTAAGTGAACTCGACCCTCAACTATATAAGGACTTAGCGGAAGCAGCAGAAAATATTCGTTTTTATCATGAACAACAGATACGTTCAGGGTATCGCCTAGAACTGGGAGATGGTTCTTGGTTAGGCCAACGGGTAACGGCTTTAGATGCAGTAGGACTATATGTTCCAGGTGGTACAGCGGCCTACCCTTCATCGGTATTGATGAATGTGATACCAGCGCAGGTTGCAGGGGTGAAACGTATTGTTATTACCTCACCTGCAGGGCCGAATGGGAAACTACCAGCAGGTGTACTTGTGGCGGCTCACCTTTTAGGTATTGATGAGATTTATAAAGTTGGTGGGGCACAAGCAATAGCTGCACTTGCCTATGGCACGGAAACAATTTCCTCAGTCGATAAAATAACAGGTCCAGGAAATATTTATGTGGCACTTGCCAAACGTGAGGTATTTGGAGAAGTGGCCATTGATATGATTGCGGGACCGAGTGAAATTGCTGTGCTGGCTGATGACACAGCCTATCCTGATGAAATTGCTGCAGACCTTTTATCACAAGCAGAGCATGATCCACTAGCTTGTGCAATTCTTGTCACAACCTCAGAGCAATTAGCCAAAAAAGTAGGTGAGGAAGTAGAGAAGCAGCTGCTGAACTTACCGCGTCAAGAAGTAGCTCGTGCTTCCATAGAGAAATTTGGGGTAATTTATGTAGCTGAAACATTGGCAGATGCAGTGGAAGCCATTAATTCATTAGCACCGGAGCATTTAGAAATTGTGATGGAAAATGCGGAGGCGTTAGCTGAGCAAATAAGACATGCTGGTGGTATTTTTATAGGTCGGTATAGTTCTGAGCCAGTTGGTGATTATTTTGCAGGGACCAATCATGTACTACCAACCAATAGTACGGCTCGTTTTGCAAGTGGCTTAAATGTTGATGATTTTGTGAAAAAATCAAGTATTGTTTACTATAGTGAAAAAACCTGGAGAGACAATGCACCAAAAATTGCACGTTTAGCGCGTATGGAAGGCTTAGAGGGCCATGCTCGTGCAGTGGAATCACGTGGATGGGAGAAGGAATAGGACGATGACAGAAAAGAAACGATATGCAAAGATAGAGCGTACAACGAATGAAACGCAAATTTCTGTAGCAATTGATTTAGATGGTGAAGGCAAGGCAGATATCCAAACAGGCGTGGGGTTTATGGACCATATGCTTGACTTATTTATTAAGCATGGACTATTTAACGGCACAATACATGCAAATGGCGATACTTATATTGATGATCACCATACAACAGAGGACCTTGGTATTGTATTAGGACAGGCTGTTCGAGAAGCACTTGGTGATAAGAAAGGCATAAAACGCTATGGTAACGCCTTTGTACCGATGGATGACGCACTAGCTCAGGTAGTGGTCGATTGCTCGAATCGACCTCATCTAGAGTACCGTGTGCCAGCATTAAAAGAAAAAGTAGGAACGTTTGATACAGAATTAGTGCATGAATTTTTATGGAAATTTGCCCTTGAGGCAAGGATGAATGTTCATGTAATAGTACCTTATGGACAGAATACACATCACATTATTGAGGCAATTTTCAAAGCATTAGCACGTGCGATTGATGCCGCAGTGGAAATTGACCCGCGTGTTAAAGGCGTACCATCGACTAAGGGGCTGTTGACGTGAAAATAGGTGTCATTGATTATGGAATGGGTAATTTATTTAGTGTGGAGCAGGCATTAAAAAGGCTAGGCTGTGAAGTTATTATAACTGCTGATGAGAAGGCGTTAGATGCAGCTGACGCACTTTTATTACCTGGGGTGGGTGCATTCCCTGATGCCAGAAAACGTTTAGCTGAAACAAGCTTAGACCAATATTTACAGAAGGCACAAAGAGAAAACCGTCCTCTTTTAGGAATTTGTCTAGGTATGCAATTATTATTCGAGCAAAGTGATGAAGTAACCCCCACAAAAGGGCTAGGTTTTTTCAAGGGGTGTATTAAACGCTTTAGTGGTAGCCAAGAAGGCCAAGCATACAGAGTACCACATATGGGGTGGAATGAACTGATTGTGACAAATCGTCCTGCATGGTTACACAATGAAGTATCAGCGAAGCATGTCTATTTTGTTCACTCCTTTTATGCAACAGATATCGTAGAATCAGAGCTTGTTGCCTATGCTGATTACTTTGGCATTCAAGTACCTGGTATTATGACGAATGGTTCTGTGACTGGCATGCAATTTCACCCTGAAAAATCAGGGGAATTAGGTGTTTATTTATTAGAGCAATGGTTGAAAGGTGTGAAGGCATGCTAACAAAACGTATTATCCCATGTCTTGATGTGAAGGAAGGTCGTGTTGTAAAAGGTATACAATTTGTCTCTATCCGAGATGCAGGGGATCCCGTGGAGCTTGCGAAGTTTTATGATGAACAAGGAGCAGATGAGCTTGTATTTTTAGATATCTCTGCTTCGCATGAAGGTCGAGAAACGATGGTAGATGTCGTTCGTCAAACAGCGGCTACGCTTGCCATACCCTTTACTGTTGGCGGAGGCATTCGTACGTTGGATGATATGAAGCGTATTTTACGAGCAGGTGCTGATAAAGTTTCAGTGAATACATCCGCGTTGGAAAGACCTGCCCTTATTCAGGAAGGCTCTGATTACTTTGGCGCACAATGCATTGTTGTAGCAATCGATGCTCGCTATAGTGAGGAAGATAGCACATGGATGGTTTATACACATGGTGGACGCAACAAAACATCTTGGTCAGCCATTGAGTGGGCCAAAGAGGCTGTACGCTTAGGAGCTGGTGAGATTTTATTAACAAGTATGAATCAAGATGGAGAAAAATCAGGCTTTGATTTATCCTTAACCAAAGCTGTGCGTGAAGCTGTGACAGTCCCTGTGATTGCTAGTGGTGGAGCGGGAAATGCCGAACATTTTTACGAAGTATTAGCAAAAGAGGTTGATGCAGATGCTGCACTAGCAGCCTCCATCTTCCATTATAAAGAAACAAGTGTAGCCCAAGTAAAGGAATACTTACGTGAAAAAGGAGTGGCAGTAAGATGATAGAGAACATTCAATTTGATGAGAGAGGTCTTGTTACAGCTGTGGTACAAGATGCCAATACAAAAGAGGTATTAACGGTAGCTTATATGAATAAGGAGTCGTTAGCTAAAACAATTGAATCAGGGGAAACTTGGTTTTATTCTCGTTCCCGTCAAGAGCTTTGGCATAAGGGAGCAACAAGTGGCCATACACAACAAGTGATTTCAATCAAAGCTGATTGTGATCAAGATGCGTTAATAGTGGAGGTTCTTCCGACAGGACCAGCATGTCATAATGGTACAATTTCTTGCTTCACTGAGGTTATTCAGCAAAAAGAGAAGGTAGGCTCTGTGGACATCGTTTCTAAACTTGCCCGTGTCATCGAAAAGCGAGAGCAGGAAATGCCAGAAGGAGCATACACTACATATTTATTTGATAAGGGTATTGATAAAATCTGTAAAAAGGTTGGAGAAGAAGCAACAGAGGTGGTCATTGGTGCCAAAAACCGAGATGCTGAGGAAGTAAAATGGGAGGCAGCTGATTTAATTTATCACCTACTCGTATTATTGCAAGAACAAAAAGTAAGCATTTATGATGTTCTACATGTGTTGGAAAAACGTCACGAGGAGAAATAACAGCATATTATTGATTGTGTGGTATAATAGGAGTTACTGTGTAAAGGAACGTAGAATACGTTCCTTATTTCTTGTTTCGGAGGAAATATATTGGAAAAGAAACGTCAAAATGAGACTCAATCGAATATAGTGTCGTTCATTCCAACAGGCGACTATTATTATAAGAAATCAATTCAAGCAATGAACAGTGGACAAATGAATAAAGCCTATAAATATTTACAGCGTGCGGTAGATTTAAGTCCCGACGATCCAATGATTATCTTGCAGTTAGCCATAGTAGAGTTAGAAGGTCAACGTTTTGAGGAAGCGTATGACCTACTTCGTCGCGCCTATCAAATTGATCCAGATAATCCAGAAATCATATTTTACATGGCAGAAGTATCAGGGTGTGTGGGCATCATGCATGATGCAAAACGCTTTGCAGAAGAATATTTAAAGCTAGAACCTGAGGGTGCTTATGCGGATGAAGCAGCAGAAATATTAGAGTTTGTTGCTTTTGAGCAAGATGATTTTGAAGAACTTGAAGGCTCTGGTGAGGATTTATATCGTCAGGAGCAAGCCCGTCGTTGTATGGAAAAGGGAGATTTTCCTGAAGCTATTACTATTTTAGAAGATTTAATTGAAGATCGACCAGCATTTTGGTCAGCTTATAATAATCTAGCACTCGCTTATTTTTATGTTGGAGAAGAAGAGCAAGCAAAGGCTCTCTTGCATACAGTGCTACGTGAAAATAAGGGCAATCTACACGCATTATGCAATTTAACGGTGATTGCGTATTATGAAAAAAATGAAGATGATTTACAAGAACTGTTAAATATTCTTGTTAAAATTCAACCCTATACTTGGGAGCATCGTTATAAACTTGGTGCTACCTTAGCCTTAATCGGCCAATATGAATTAGCCTATAAATGGTTGCGCAGTATGCAAAAGAGAGGCTATGTAGGAGATGCAGGATTTTACTTTTGGCTGTCACATGCTGCCTATTTCTCCGGACATGAGGAGATTTCGAAAAGTGCGTGGGATCAGCTACTAGAGCTAGACCCAGACAAAGAAGGCTTCGAACCTTGGCGCCAACAAGAAAATGAATTTGGACTCGATGCATTGGAGCATGATCGTGATTTTATTGTTGAAAAATTAGAGAGTACTTATACAAGTGAGCGCATTTTTGGTTTATTTTTACTGAAAGGTACAGCGCATAAGCAAGAAATTATCGCCCATCCAAAATGGATAAATATTGAACAATTCGGCTCTTTTGAAAAATTGTTTTTGGCTTATGCACTTGGACATGAATTTGATAAGAAAAATAAAGTAGAAGCAAGCTTTTTACGATCAGTACAGGTCTCAGAAATTTTATTAGAACAGTATGGAAAGCTATCATCATTAATTGTACCGATGTTTCAAATGTGGTTTGTGCTATGTGAACAAGCTTTAATAGAAAATTATCGTTTTACAAATCCAACAGCAATTGCAGGAGCAAACGATTATTTATTCAGATCTTCACAAATGCTTAAAGTGACAAAAAAGGAAATTGCGCAGCAATATGGAGTATCTGTATCTACTTTATCGAAGTATATTGACGAAATCTTAACGTTTTTGCCAAACAGTCATAATTAATGTGTGAGCAACATAGTTGAATAACTTTATACTTTCACATACGATGAACATACTAACGCTATCACCAATTTTTCCTTAGCGTCATTGATCTTCTTCTATAGATGGCGTTACATGTATTGGTTGAATGAAGATAAAAAGTATTCTGTTTAGGGGGAAGTATTTATGTCGGAAGAAAAAATTTATGATGTAGTAATTATTGGTGCAGGTCCTGCTGGGATGACTGCCGCTGTTTATACATCTCGTGCAAATTTGTCAACTCTAATGATTGAACGTGGCATTCCTGGTGGACAAATGGCAAACACAGAAGAAGTAGAAAACTACCCAGGTTTTGAGACAATTTTAGGACCAGAGCTTTCTACAAAAATGTTTGAGCACGCTAAAAAATTTGGTGCTGAATATGCCTATGGTGATGTCACAGAAATCATCGATGGAGAAGAATATAAAACAATTAAATCAGGTGCAAAAGAATATAAAACACGTGCCATTATTATTACCACTGGTGCTGAGTATAAAAAAATGGGTGTGCCTGGTGAAAAAGAACTTGGTGGCCGTGGTGTCAGCTACTGTGCAGTATGTGATGGTGCATTCTTTAAACAAAAAAATCTAGTTGTCGTAGGTGGCGGAGATTCAGCTGTTGAAGAGGGTGTTTATTTAACTCGCTTTGCTGACAAAGTGACAATTGTCCACCGTCGCGATAAATTACGTGCACAAAAAATTCTACAAGATCGTGCCTTTGCCAACGAAAAAATTGATTTCATTTGGAATGCAACTGTAAAAGAAATCAATGAAGCGAATGGTAAAGTTGGCAGTGTAACACTACAATCAACTGTTGATGGTACAGAATCTGAATTTGCTACAGATGGTGTATTCGTCTATATAGGTATGCTACCTTTAACTAAACCATTTGAGTCATTAGGTATTTTAAATGAGGCTGGCTATATTTTGACAAATGAAACAATGGAAACAAAAATTCCAGGTATCTTTGCAGCTGGAGATGTTCGTGAAAAATCACTTCGTCAAATTGTAACAGCAACTGGTGACGGTAGTATTGCCGCGCAAGCTGTTCAACATTATGTAGAAGAGCTATTTGAGAAAATTAATGCCTAATATGGCTATTTTAAGGAAAAAAATACAATTTTAATGTGGTTTTAATATTGCTGTAACTTGAATGACATATAAAAGGTGTATGATTAAAAATGTAATTAGCAATCCCCCTTTTATTTTGTTTAGTAGGTTGTTGCCGCCTCCATTAGGTGGGAGCAACCTACTTTTTTTATGCGTAAAAAATCAAATAATAATATCACGAAAATGTAAATTTCGCCCAAGATGAAATGGTTATCTTTGAATAGAACTAAATTGTTAATTGTCTACGTACAAGAGTTGTAAATGAGGACAAAACTTACAAGGTCTTGTTATAATGAAGAGTAGAATGCAAAAGTGATTAGAGGTGTGCCTAATGCAAAGAATTGCAAATTTAATAGCCGTAAAAGACGGTAAAGTATTATTACTTCAGAAACCAAGACGAGGCTGGTATGTAGCTCCTGGAGGGAAAATGGAGAGTGGCGAGTCAATCTTTGAGGCTGCTATTCGAGAGTTTCAAGAAGAGACAAACGTCATACCTTTACATGTTCATTTAAAGGGTGTTTATACGATGATCATTAAAGAAAACAATGACGTAGTGGATGAATGGATGCTCTATACATTTGTTGCAAAGGATGTAGATGGAGTACCGTTCGAAGAAACAAGAGAAGGCAAACTTGCATGGCACCCAGTAGAGGATTTAGCACATTTGCCAATGGCTGAAGGAGATCGAACTAATTTACAATTTGCTGTTTCGCAATCAGGCATTCAGTATGGCACGTTTGACTATACAACAGATTTTGAATTACTTCATCAGAAAATACAAATTTCAAAAGAACAATAAAGGAGTTGCATGACAGTGGTGGTTGAAGGCCAACAAAGTACACATGAATTGGTTATTATTACAGGAATGTCTGGGGCTGGGAAAACAGTAGCTATTCAAAGCTTTGAGGATTTAGGGTATTACTGTATTGATAATTTACCACCTGCGTTACTTACAACTTTTTTAACCTTATTAAGAGATTCTGGTAAAAACAGTACCCGAATTGCAGCAGTAATGGATATGCGCGGAGGTGACTTTTTTGATGCTCTAATTGGCGCATTAGACCATATACTAAAAGAAGGCGATATTGTTGCTCGTATTTTATTTTTAGATGCAGATGATGCCACATTAGTCAGACGTTATAAAGAAACAAGACGTGCACATCCATTAGCAGTGAATGGTTTACCTCTAGATGGAATTAAACAGGAACGAGTACTTTTATCTGAAGTAAAGGGTCGTGCCAATTTTGTTTATAACACATCTAACATGAAACCAAAGCAATTACGTGAAAAAATCGTCAAAGAATTTGCAAGTGAGGCAGACACTATTTTTACCGTTAACATTATGTCCTTTGGCTTTAAACATGGTATGCCGATTGATGCGGACTTAGTGTTTGATGTTCGTTTTCTTAAAAACCCGTATTATGTGGAGGAGCTACGTCCAAAAACGGGTCTACAAACAGAGGTATCTTCTTATGTGTTAGCGTTGGAAGATACGCAGATCCTTATACAAAAACTGACGGATTTATTAGACTTTATGATTCCTCTCTATCGACAAGAAGGTAAATCACAGCTTGTTATTGCTTTTGGTTGTACTGGGGGCCAGCATCGCTCCGTGACATTAGCAGAATTTTTTGGTGCATACTTTGCGGGCAAGGAAAATACGGTTATTACGCATCGTGATATTAATCGTAGAAAGGAATGAGTGAATGGGGAAAAAGCAAACAAAGCTTGTGGTAATTGGTGGTGGCACAGGGCTCTCCACGTTACTTCGCGGGCTGAAGCATCACCCATTTGATATTACTGCTATTGTAACGGTAGCAGATGATGGTGGATCTTCAGGTCGTTTACGTGATGATTACGATATCCCACCGCCTGGTGATGTACGCAATGTGATTGCAGCATTATCAGATATTGAGCCCCTTGTAGAGCAAATGTTTCAATACCGTTTTTCGGCATCTGAAGACTTACGAGGTCACTCCTTAGGGAATTTAATGCTTACAGCTCTTACTGATATTACCGGTGATTTCAATCATGCTATCAGTGAGATGGGAAAGGTTTTAAAAGTTCATGGTCGAGTTATTCCAGCTGCTAATAAAAAAATCACCTTACATGCTGTGCTTGAGGACGGTTCAATTATCGAGGGAGAATCAAAAATTCCGACAGCGACAAAACGCATTAATCGCGTTTTTTTAGTACCTGAAAATGTGCAACCGTTGCCAGAAGCTATTCGTGCAATACTTCGTGCAGACTATATTTTAATAGGACCAGGAAGCTTATATACAAGTATTATTCCGAATTTGCTTGTTAAGGAAATCGGTGAAGCAGTTGTTAAGGCTAAGGGAAGAAAAATATATGTTTGTAATTTAATGACACAAAAGGGTGAAACCATTTCTTATACAGCAGGCGATCATGTAACAGCTATACATAAGCATGTTGGCCATGATTTTATCGATTCCATTTTAGTAAATGATGAAGAACTCCCTAACCCTGTAAAAGAACTGTATAAAGAAGAAAGAGCGGAACCAGTAACATTTGACGTAGCAAAGCTTGAAAGTATGGGATTAGAAGTTATCAAACGAGACATTGCTACAATTCGTCCAGATGGAACGGTTCGACATAATGCTACAAATGTTGCAGAATGGCTGGTAGATTATGCTGATATTTACCATCAAAAAGTAAGAGGACCAATAATAGAAACATAATGGCTTTATTGTATATGGTAAGATGAACATATACATAGAAATCATGAATGAAAGGGGGGCGTGATATGTCTTTTGCTTCTGAAACAAAAAAAGAATTGACACAAATAGAAGCGGACAATCATTGTATGAAAGCAGAAGTTTCTGCCCTAATTCGTATGAATGGTTCATTATCCTTTGCAAATAAACAACTAAGCTTAGACGTGCAAACCGAAAACGCTGCAATTGCTAGAAGACTATATACGATTATGAAAAAATTGTATCCGTACAATGTTGAATTACTTGTTCGTAAGAAAATGCGATTGAAAAAAAATAATGTGTATATATGCCGTGTTAGAGAAGGAGCGCGTGAGCTATTAATTGATTTAGAAATCATCTCAGACGACTTTCAATTTAACCATACTATCTCAAGAAAGCTCATTCAAAAGAGTGGCCAAAAAAGAGCTTATTTAAGAGGAGCCTTTTTAGCAGGAGGTTCCGTCAATAATCCAGAAACATCGGCTTATCATTTAGAGGTTTATTCTTTATATAAAGAACATGGTGAGGCATTAATGGATTTGATGAATGAATTTGAACTCAATGCCAAAACAATTGAACGTAAAAAAGGCTTTGTAACTTACTTAAAGGAAGCGGAAAAAATTTCAGATTTCCTTAATATTGTTGGAGCGCATCAGGCTATGATGAAATTTGAAGATGTTCGGATTTTGCGAGATATGCGTAATAGTGTCAACCGTATTGTGAACTGTGAAACTGCCAATTTAAATAAAACCATTGGAGCAGCATTACGGCAGGTTGAGAATATTCGATTTATTGAAAATTCAATTGGTCTTGATCAACTACCAGAGAAGCTTCGTGAAATAGCACGTCTCCGTGTTGAATACCAAGATGTGACATTAAAAGAGCTTGGTGAAATGGTATCTAGTGGAACGGTTAGTAAATCTGGTGTTAACCATCGATTGAGAAAAATTGATGAGATTGCGGATGCATTAAGGCGTGGTGAAAAAATAGGTGGTTAAGTTATCATACTTTTCAGGTATGAATGTCATGCTAATCGCTTATTGTTCTTTTGCCAGTAAGTAAGGTAAGATAAAACTAATAGACGAACGGTAGTGAAGGGGAGTTTTGAGAATGATTGAGAGAAGAGTCCAGGTTAAATTAAAATTAGGACTACAAGCTAGACAAGCAGCACTATTTGTGCAAGAAGCAAATCGTTTTAGTGCTGATATCTTTCTAGAAAAAGATGAGAAAAAAGTAAATGCCAAATCCATTATGGGTGTTATGAGCTTAGCAGTTGCTAAAGGTACCGAAGTGACTTTAAGCAGTGAAGGTAACGATGCTGAGCAAGCGGTTACAGCATTGGCAACAATTATTGAAAATGAAGATTAACATTCATTAAATATAAAAGGCATCACAGAGTAATTCTGTGATGCCTTCTATTTTTTATTTATTATCGCTACGGTGCATAATATGATCGATTAAACCGTATTCTTTTGCACGTTCAGCAGTCATGAAGTTATCACGATCTGTGTCTCTTGCAATGACTTCAAGTGGTTGACCAGTGCGTTCAGATAAAATGCCATTTAATTTTTCACGTAAGAATAGAATACGTTTAGCAGCAATTTCAATTTCTGTCGCTTGACCTTGTGCACCACCTAGTGGTTGGTGAATCATGACTTCAGCATTTGGTAAGGCAAAACGTTTACCAGGTTCTCCAGCTGCAAGTAGGAAAGCTCCCATTGATGCAGCCATACCAATACAAATTGTTTGTACCTGTGGTTTAATGATTTGCATTGTGTCATAGATAGCCATACCAGCCGTAATGGATCCGCCAGGTGAGTTAATATAAAGAGAGATATCTTTATCTGGATCTTCTGCTTGTAGGAAAAGAAGCTGTGCGACAATGGAGTTAGCAACATTGTCATCAATAGCACTTCCTAAAAGGATAATACGGTCTTTAAGTAGACGTGAATAAATGTCATATGCACGCTCACCACGACTAGTTTGTTCAATAACTGTAGGAATTAAATTCATGTTAAATCCTCCTTAAAAAGCTAAATTCGAATACCTTTGCTGAAAAATTTCCTTTGTATTTCAGCTGTATCCTTATCATACACATTATAGTCAGGGAAGGTCAAATATTAACCCTGCTAAAGTGAAATTAAAAAAAATAAATTGTTTTTGCATTCTATGGTTGAATTATATAGGATAGGCTTGTATAATGATTAAGGTTATAAGGTTTAAAGTACAGGACACTATTTTGCAGGTATGCTTCAAAAATGAGGGTTATCTACATCATGCTTTTCGTAAGCCTAGAGTGAGTACTTTTTTTTTGTGTCTTTTGCCCTCGTGGTGTAATGGATAACACGTAAGATTCCGGTTCTTGCACTGGGGGTTCGATTCCCTCCGAGGGCGCCATTTTACTGATTAATTGATATACTGTTATAGCTCATCTCCTAATAAGTAGTTTAGCAGCCTGCTTACTGGAGATCGAGAGGAAGAATAAAGGGAATACTGTCCTAGTTGGCATTATTCCCCTATTTATTCCTTTCAAACCTTCAAAAAAGCAACAACTCCAAATTATTTTTTAGTGAACATACTGTACGTGAGACTAGTAATAGTCGAAAAAAAAGAATCCTATCTGAGGGGATTCTTTTTTTTGCCTAAATTTATCGAAATTTGGCATGGTTCATATTGTATATATATTAGTTTTAGGTTAATTTTCTTGTTATTTATACATGTTTTCTCAAATTATATGAATTTCTTATAAATTTATATGAAAAAATATTTTATTTTATGCGAAAAGTTGTTGTCTAAATACTATAATGTTAATATAATTGACCTAATAGTCTAACATTTCCGAATTGCGAAAAATAATACGTAATTCGGAAAATTATCGAACTAGGGGGAAATACAATGAAAAAAACAGGTTGGATGTTATTGATGATAATTGCAGCATTAACATTAGCACTTGCAGGATGTGGTACAAAAGATAATGCATCTTCAGGTAGCTCTTCTTCAGAAGATGGTGGAGATGGCAAAAAAGTTTATAAAGTAGGTACTGAGGCCACTTTTGCACCATTTGAATCTGTTGACGATTCAGGGAAAATTGTGGGGATTGATGTCGATATTCTACAAGCTATTGCAGATGAGATGGACTTTGAGGTTGAGTGGAATAATATTGGATGGGAGCCAGTGTTCCAAACAATTAAAAACGGTGAAACAGATATCGGTGCTTCTGGAATCACAATTACGGAAGAGCGTAAAGAATCATTTGATTTTACAGAACCGTATTATGAGTCTCAGTTATTAATTGTTGTGAAAGAAGATTCAAAGATTAAATCTCTTGATGAATTAAAAGATAAAAAAGTATCTGTACAAATCAATGCTACTGGTCATATGGCGGCGAAAAAGCTACAAGGGGAAGCAAGTACAAATATTATGGCTTTTGAAAGTCAGCCAATCGCTATTCAAGAAATGTTAAATGGGAATGTTGATGCAGCTATCGGAGATAACGCAGTAGTTTATGAATATATCAAAGCTCACCCAGATCAAAAACTAAAAGTAATTGAAGATGATGCATTCGAAAAAGAATACTATGGCTTCATGGTTCAAAAAGGGAATAAAGAATTGCTAGATAAATTAAACGAAGGTCTTAAAAAGATTAAAGAAAACGGTAAATTAAAAGAAATTACAGGCATTGATTTTGAATAAAAATGAATGAAATGATGCTATTAACATAGTGATTGTGCTAACGGCTCATTTATTAATCGTAATTTAAAGGGGAATGGGGTTTTCGGATGGACATCTTTGACTTACGCTGGGACATTGTCTGGAACTACCGAGATATGTTTATACGAGGTATTGGCGTAACACTTATTTTGACACTTAGTGGTTATTTTGGCGGTATTCTATTAGGGCTATTTTTAGGCCTTGGAAAATTATCGAGTAAAAAATGGATTTATTGGCCATCTAAACTATATATCGATTTATTCCGTGGAACACCAATGCTTGTACAAATCTTGTTAATTCACTTAGCAGTTATTCCGACAATTTTTGGTCATTCTTTAGGTTATATGGTATCGGGGATTACAGCACTTATTTTAAACTGTGCTGCTTATAATGCTGAAATTTTCCGTGCAGGGATTCAAAGTATTGCAAAAGGGCAAATGGAGGCTGCTCGCTCTCTTGGATTAACGCATAACCAAGCGATGCGTAAGGTCATTTTGCCGCAAGCATTTAGACGTATGATTCCACCATTGGGGAATGAATTTATTGCATTATTAAAAGATTCTTCACTTGTAACTGTAATTGCAGCACCAGATATTTTATACGCTAGTAAGGTCGTAGCTGGTGCGAGCTTCCGCTTCTGGGAACCGTATATCGTTGCAGCATTATTATATTTAGTTTTGACATATGGTGTAACGAAGATTGTAGCATTTATCGAGAAACGATTTAGCAATAGTTATGTCCCTCGTAAAGCTAAGGTAGAAGGGCGGGAAGCAAGATGATAAAAATTGAAAACCTACACAAATACTTTGGCAAGCTTGAAGTATTAAAAGGAATCGATTATGAAATTCAAGAAAAACAAGTTGTCTGTGTTATTGGGCCGTCTGGTTCAGGAAAAAGTACATTTCTCCGTTGTATCAATATGTTAGAAGAAGTAACGGATGGTGCTATTTATATTGAAAATGTAAAAATTAATGATCCTAAAACGAATATCAATGAAATTCGCGCTGAAGTGGGTATGGTGTTCCAACAATTTAACTTATTCCCGCATATGACTGTTATCGATAATGTCACGATGGCACCTATGCAAATTCGTAAAATGAATCGTACAGACGCAGAAGCTCTAGGACATGAGCTATTAAACAAGGTTGGACTCGACAGCAAGGCCTATAATTATCCTGAGCAGCTATCAGGTGGTCAGCAACAGCGTGTGGCGATTGCTCGTGCCTTAGCAATGAAGCCAAAAGCTATTTTATTTGACGAGCCAACTTCAGCACTTGACCCTGAAATGGTAAAAGAGGTACTAGATGTTATGAAAAATCTAGCAGCTGAAGGGATGACAATGGTTGTTGTGACACATGAAATGGGCTTTGCTCGTGAAGTAGGCGATCGAGTAGTCTTCATGGATGGGGGCTATATTGTAGAAGAAGGGTCTCCAGAGGAACTATTCGGCAATCCACAAAGTGACCGTACGAAAGCGTTTTTAGGAAAAGTATTATAAAGCTGAAAAAGCGAACGATATGCTCGTTCGCTTTTTTATGTTAAAAACAGCAGTGCATGGTGAATATTCACCATGCACTGTTCTTATTTAATGAAGGGGATTAGATGTTGTGTCGAATGCATTCAGCATCGTTTGCATATCCTGTTGGGAATACTGAGGCACCTGATAATAGCCGTGTTTATTTTGATAAATAGATAATTCGTATCCCATTTCAATACAGTTAGGAATACTATCCGCAACAACGCGACGAACTACAGGGTTTGTTGTCTCCAACGCAGCAGTTGTCATACATTTTGCTGCTCCTTTTTGAGCTCCAAGTAAAAATCCAGAAATAGCCTCATCATTAATTTCATTAGCGTTTTGCATTGGTTTTTTTGGTTGACCTGGATTTAGGCCATATTTGAAATCATTTCCTGTTTCCATTTGGTAGCGTCCTGTTGGAACAGATGGATCGTGTCCTGTTTTAAAGGACTCTACGATCGTATTGTACATACCAAGAGTGAAATTATATTGGCGATCCAAAATGTTGAGTAATTCAGGATCTTTTACATGGGGACGCAAAATAATCGCTTGGTTCATACCTGCAATAATTTCGCCAATTGTTTCATGCATGTCCATCATTTCATGTCCACCATGATTTAGGCTATGTTGTTGATTTAAATTTGTTTGGTTTGATGATTCATTGTAAAACGATTGTGACAAAAAAAACGCCTCCTCAATAATTTTTTGTTGCAGTATTTAGTATGTCGTGTCAATTCAATTTCATACGGTATAAATGTAAAGGTAAAAATGTAGACTAAAGATAGAAGGAAAAGCAAGTCAAGGAGGATTAAAATTGAAAAAGTTACTTGGACCAATTGGAATAATTGTCATCATTTTTATTGTAATCGCCTTATTATTTATACCTAAATACAATAGTTTGGTGACAGCCGAGGAAAATGTTGATTCTAAATGGGCACAAGTTGAAAATCAGCTCCAACGTCGCTATGATTTGATTCCCAATCTAGTGGAATCTGTGAAAGGCTACGCGAATCATGAACAAGAGGTGATAGCCAATATTACGGAGGCACGTGCACAAATGGGAAGTGCAAGCTCACCAGAGGAGCAAGCTGTTGCCAATGATGCTTTAACGGGCGCTCTTAGTCGTTTACTAGTAGTTGTAGAAAATTACCCAAACTTAAAGGCAGATGCAAATTTCCGCCAGTTAATGGATGAGCTAGCAGGTACCGAAAATCGTCTGGCAGTAGCACGTGAGGATTACAATAATGAGGTACAGCAATTCAATAAACATGTTAAACGTTTCCCGGGGAATTTAATGGCAGGGATGTTTGGCTTTGAACAAAAAGAATACTTTAAAGCCACAGCAGGAGCTGACAAAGCACCATCTATCGATTTTAGTCAATCAGGTACACATTAATGAAACGTTGCATTATACAGATGATCGTCGTTTGTTCGGTGCTTCTTTTTTTCTCGAATCTAGCAGAAGCAACGATGCCATCACCGATGAAAAATACGTATATACATGACTTTGCCAATGTAATTTCTGCGAATGTCAAAGAAGAGATAAATCAATATTCTGAGCAGTTGGATCAAGGCACGGGTGCTGAAATCATGGTAGTCACAGTTGATAGTCTTCATGGACAAGAGCCGAAAATGTATGCGACAAAATTGATTCGGTCATGGGGCATTGGTGACAAGGAAAAAAATAACGGTGTCCTGATTTTAGCTACCTTAGGTCAAGGGGAAGGAAATAACGACGTTGTAATTGCCGTGGGTCAGGGATTAGAGGGAGCATTACCAGATGGTAAATTAGGACGCATTTTAGATAATGCATTTTATCCCTCAGCAAGTACTGGTAATTTAGATCAAGCTTTTCAAGCAACCTATTCTGAAGTTTTTCGCGCTGTTGCCCAAGAGTATAATTGGAGCGGTGATTTGCCAGCGCAAACAAAAGAAGAGGATGACATACCCACTTGGTTAATTATCCTAATCATTATCGTTGTTATTATTATCTATTCATTCTTTTCGAAGGGTGGCGGAGGTCCTCGCTCTGGAGGCTATGGCGGTTATCCAGGTAGTTTTGGTGGAGGACATTCGAGTAGAGGGGGCTTTGGCGGATTTGGTGGCGGATCTTCTGCTGGTGGGGGAGCAAGCAGGAAATTTTAATAGAGGTAATGGCGAACTATTCTATTTAGTTCGCTTTCATTTTGGCTGAATAAAAAAACTCTCAATTATTGACAATAATGCTAGAATTGCTATAATTTAAATATATCGACAATCGATATAACGTAAACTGATATAGGGAGGAATCATTTTGAAAAAAAGATTTTTATCTGCATCGTTAGCAATCATTTTAACAACCTCTGTGGTTATTCCTGCAACCATGCAAGATGTTCGTGCTGCCAATGAAACAAATAGCGGCGTAATAGCACAAGAAGAACGTGTATCAGCGCAGGAATTTTTGAATTTAGCTGTAACAACTTTAACATTCCAGCACGGCTCAGATTCAATGCGTCAACAAATTATTGATAAATGGGTAAAGGCTGGAGAATTCACAGATTTAAGTTTGACTATTAAACGTGATGAAGTGGCTCGAATTTTAGTTAGAGCTTTAAATAAAGAAGAAAAAGAGACTTCACTTGCTGAGTATTTAGAGAAGGCCAATAAGATTGGTGTATTTAATGGTTTATCATTAAATTCAGAAGCAATTTCAAAACCAGATGCAGTAAAAATTTTAAACAATGCAAAACAAATAAAAAATGGTTCTAATCATGAAGGTGTAAAGGAAATTTCAGTTGAAGACTTTATGAAAAATCCTGGAAATTTCGGTTATGAACTTTCGCCAGATGGCAATTACATTACTTTTTCTTCTGCTTGGGAGAATAGATCCAATGTTTTCGTGAAAAAGATGAATGATGATAGTGAGCCTGTTCGTGTTTCGAATTCAAAAGATCGGGACGTTGCAGGATTTTTCTGGAAGGATAATGCTTTACTCTACGTAAAGGATAAAGGTGGAGATGAAAACTTCCATATTTATTCTACAACATTTAATGGCTCTGAGGAAAAAGATCTAACGCCATATCCAAACGTCACAGTTGGGATATTAAGTGGCCTACAAGGTGTTAAAGATGAAATACTTATCATGATGAATAAGGAAGATGCAACAGTTTTTGATGTCTACAAGTTGAATGTAAAGACTGGGGAAACAACTCACGTTGCAAAAAATCCGGGTAATATTACGAGCTGGCTAGCAGATCGCAATGGAAATGTACGAATTGCTGTAGCCTCAGATGGTGTGGAAGGAACGATTCTTTATCGAGATTCTGAAAAGGATGAATTCAAGCCATTTATTGAAATGGAAGCTGGAGATGAAGTAATGCCACTAGCTTTCTCAAAAGACAATCAATACATTTACGCTACATCTAACAAAGGTAGAGACAAAGTAGAAGTTGTGAAATACGACTTAAAAGGTAATGAAGAAGTAATTATGTCTAATGATCAGGTAGATGTTTCGGGTGTCTTATATAGTGCCGAACACGATAAATTGCTATATGGTGCATATATAACAGATAAAACACATTACCAATTCTTTGACGAGAACTTTGAAAAGCTTTTCCGTAAAATTCAAAGTAAGCTGAATGTGCATGAAAGTGAGCTTGGTATCAATGATTACAATAAAGAAATGACAAAATTTATTGTGAGTGTTTCAAGTGATACTGTCTATGGAAAATATTATTATTACGATTCTACGACAGATGAATTAACCGAGTTGGCCACTTTAAGCCCTTGGTTAAATCCGAATGAACTTGCCGAAATGCATCCAATTTCATATAAGAGCCGAGATGGCTTAACGATTAATGGCTATTTAACTTTACCGAAAAATAAAGAAGCAAAAGATCTCCCTCTTATTGTCAATCCTCATGGTGGGCCTTGGGCACGTGATATGTGGGGCTTCAACCCAGAAGTACAATTATTAGCTAATCGTGGCTATGCAGTGCTACAGGTGAATTTCCGTTCATCAACTGGATATGGTAAAGAATTCCTTCAGGCTGGTAATAAGCAATGGGGTCTGAAGATTCAAGATGACATCACTGATGGTGTCCAATGGGCAATTGACCAAGGCATTGCAGACCCTGATCGCATCGGTATTTATGGGGCATCATTTGGTGGTTATGCAACATTAGCGGGTATTACGTATACACCTGATTTATATGCTGCTGCAGTTGATTATGTCGGGGTATCTAACATATTTACATTATTAAATACCATCCCTCCTTACTGGGAAACTATGCGTAACATGTTTTATGAGCGCGTAGGTCATCCAGAGAAAGACAAAGAATTGTTAACTGCTGTTTCACCAGTTTTCCATGCAGATAAAATCAAAACACCATTATTTGTCGCACAAGGAGCAAATGACCCACGTGTAAACAAAGCAGAATCCGATCAAATTGTGGAAGCCTTACGCGCTAGAGGTGTGGATGTAGAGTACATGCTAAAAGATAATGAAGGACATGGCTTTGCCAATGAAGAAAATAGAATTGAATTCTATAATGCCATGGTAAAATTCTTCGATAGTCATTTAAAATAATTTAAAACGAAAGGCATTGATGTGTAGCTTGCTCACAATCAATGCCTTTTTTTATTACAATAGGTGAATGGGCTTTGGATAGCGCATTTTACGTTCAAATGATGAAATGCACAGTGCTAGTTGCTCGATACCAGTATAAATTAATGGTTCATCTACCTGAGAAATACTTAAACGAATAAGATTATCCTTTTTAAATTCTGGTAGATACATTCTAGCAGCGTCATCCATCAATATATTTTTTTCCTTTAATAAATGAACCACCTGCCTAGCACTTACATTATCAGGAAGAAAAATGGAAAGATAAAAGCCTGATACTGGTTTCGTATAGTTAGTAGAGGTGGGAAGTAATGATTCGCAAGCCTCCTGTAAAACGCTCATTTTTCTTACATAAAGCTCTTTAATCTTTTTAATATGACTATTAAACATACCGCTTTTTAAATAAATGTCTAAGGCACCCTGCGAGAGCACAGAGCTATTGAAATCAGCACTAAATTTATAACGTAGAAAATGATTTGTCATTATAGTGGGAAGGACGACTGTCGCTACTCTTAAACCCGGTAGAAATACCTTTGAAAAGCTTTTAATATAAATAACCCTGCCAGTGGGATTAAAAGAAAAAAACGGATCCGCTTTTTTATTAGGATCTAAATCTCCTAAAAAATCATCCTCCACAATATAAACATCATATTTTTCTGCTAATTCCACAATCTTTCTTTTTTCGTCATTTGTATAGCTATGACCAAGAGGATTATGGAATCTCGGCACAGTATAAAAAAACTTAATGTCATTATTGCGAAAAATATAGTCAAGACGATCTAAATCAATGCCCTCCATTGTTAAATCAATCCCAAAAGTTGTAGCTTGTTGCAGATGGACAGATTCTATAAAACCAAAATAGGTAGGCTGTTCTATTAATATATTATTTTTACCATTCGGAAAAGGCATTGCCGCTAGTAAATGTAATGCTTGCTGTGAGCCCGAGACAACAAATAATCGATCAGGTTCAGTAAAGACCTGTAAGTCCTGTAGATACTTAGCCAATTGTACACGCAGCGAGTAAAGCCCTTGCTGATCACTATAACTAAATAATTCTTCTTTATATGTGTCAATAGCTTGATTGATGCAATGCTGAAATTCAATATAGGGCATAATGCTTTTGTCTGGGCCAGCTGATAAAAAATCAATAACTTGTTGGTTTGTAGTTGGTTGCTCTATGTTATTCACAACATAATAGCCACTTTTGGGTTTGGAAAAAATAAGATGCTCCTTTTCTAATTCATTATACGCTCTTATCACTGTATTTTTACTGCAGGAAAATTGCTCAGACAGTTGTCGAACGGAAGGTAGTTTACTGCCTGCAAGGAGCACACCATTAGCAAGCTGCTCTTTAATGTCCTCTACAACCTCTAAATATTTTGCAATCATCATCTTTCCTCCTTTATCTGTACCAGGACAGTTGGTAGAAAATTCTGTTTATTTTTGAGGTAGTGCCACTTACTATGGATTATACCAGGGACAGATGGAGAGGAAAATGGAAGGATGAGAACATGCAGGATAAAAGAAAAGAAAAAATAGGTTTGCTGTTAGGATTTGTGGGCGTAATTTGCTTTAGTCTAACGTTACCCGCAACAAGTACAGCTGTACCATATTTTGGAGCGACAATTGTAGGATTGGGGAGAGCTGTCATTGCGGCGTTCATCGTCGCCATTGTTTTACTTGTAAGAAAAGAAAGACTACCGACTGCTAGACAATTTAAAAGCTTGATAATAGTATCTTTTGGGGCTGTATTAGGGTTTCCTTTACTTACATCTTGGGCAATGACAAGGTTACCAGTTTCTCACGGAGCGGTAGAATTAGCACTTTTACCTTTAGCGACTGCGGGCTTTGCTCTATTCAGAGCAGGTGAACGTCCCTCATTTAAGTTTTGGTTATCGAGTGTTATTGGGGCTATAGCCGTTATTATATATGCTAGCTTTTTAGGCTTAGGCCAATTACATATGGCAGATCTAGCATTATTAGCAGCAGTTGTAATATTAGGTCTTAGCTATGCAGAAGGAGGACAGTTAGCGAAGGAATTAGGGAGCTGGCAGGTGATTGCTTGGGCTATTTTGATGGCGGCTCCCTTTTTTATTGTCCCCGTCATTTCTAATTTTTCCTTGGAAATGCTACATGCCCCTCTTACAGCGTGGGTTAGCCTGTTATATTTAGCTGTTGTCAGTCAGTTTTTAGCATATGTTGCTTGGTATGGGGGAATGGCTTTAGGAGGTATTGCAAGAGTTAGTCAGATCCAATATTTACAGCCATTTTTAATGATTCTTTTTGCTACGCTATTTTTAAATGAATCCATCTCTTGGTTTACGATCGTCGTGGCAATGATTGTTGTGATTTCCGTCATTGTTGGCAAAAATACAACCATTACAAAGAAGGATGCTAAGACAGCTCAAATAAACATCATCAAAGAATAGTAGCCATTTCTTCATTGCCACATCGTTTATAATAAAGGAGGAGGTGCTATCTATGAAAATTAAATTTTTTAGTCGGGCGAATTGTCCTTTATGTGTAGAAGGGCTACAGACATTAAAGCTTGTTCAGGAAGATGTTCTATTTGATATTGAAATAATTGATATAGAGCAGGATGATCGTATACATGAAAAATATATGCTAATGATTCCGGTTGTTGAAAAAGAGGGTGTCGTCATTCAGTATGGTCATTTAGATTATGCCACGTTAATGGAGCGATTAGGCAGTTAATCTACTGAAAGTATAAAGAGTTATTAACGGTATAAATGACTTTATTATTAGCTGTCATTCTCACAATTCACAAATTGTTCAATGAAAGCGGTTTGAATTTGAACAGTTTGTGAAGACCTTCACATTAGACTTTCTTTTCCTAAAAATCGGAGTAGAATAGGTATCAAGTAAGAAGTTGTTATAAAACAGTTTAGCGAATGTATCACAAATTTTAGTGGTTGTTATATTACAAAAATGAATGATGTGAAGGGAGATTTTACAATGTGGGTTATTACAGTATTTGAGAAAAAGGACGTTCGTATTTTTGAATTTACAAATAAAACTGAAGCAACAAAAGCTTTAGAAGGTTTTAAAAAGAACGCAATTTTATCTTTCACTAAATAAGTTCAACAAAGTCTTGTAGCTGTTTTTAGAGCTATGAGGCTTTTTTTTATCCAGAACAATACAACTACTTGCACTTTAAAACAATGCATATTATAATAAAAGCATAAGTGGGACACAAAACAATTAAGTGGGTTAAAAATAAACCCACCACTATTAATTAGGGGAGTAGATAGATATGTTAACTGTTCCAGAGGCACAGCAAAGGCTACTTCCTGAAATGTATCCGCTTCTGCAAGCAAGATATCGAATATTGCAAGCCGTTCAACTCATGCAACCAATCGGACGACGTACACTAGCTGATTCACTGAAAATGACAGAAAGAGAAATACGCAAAGAAACTGATATTTTACGTGAACAAGGGTTATTAGATGCGCAAAAGTCGGGTATGGTATGTACAGATGATGGTGAAATAGTCATTGAAAAATTAAGAGCCATCGTTTATGAATGGTCTGGTTTAACCCAGCTTGCAAAAGTGCTTGAAAGCCACTTTGGCATCCAACGTGTAGTCGTAGTTCCTGGTGATTACAATGAGGATCATACAATCCTAAGCATGCTAGGCAAAGAAGCAGCCTTGCAATTTATGTCGGCTGCTTTTGATGAGCAAGTTGTAGCTGTCACTGGTGGAAAATCTGTTGCCTCACTTGCGCAGTTTTTACATCCTTTAGACGGACAAAAGGATATCACTTTTGTAGCTGCACGCGGGGGGATTGGACATGAAATGCAAATGCAGGCCAATACACTTGTTGCAACATTTGCCATGCAAATGGAAACACAATACCGTACTTTATTTTTACCAGAGCATTTAAGTGAGCAAGCTTATCAAGCGATGCTAACAGAGCCTATGGTAACAGAAATGATGGCCTTCTATGATCAAGCAGATTGCGTCATTCATGGGATTGGCTCTGCAGAGGAAATGGCGATTCGTCGTAACTCATCTCCTGAGGATTTGCGAATTCTTGAGGAAAAAGGCGCTGTGAGTGAGGCTTTCGGCTATTATTTCAATGCAGACGGAGAAATAGTACATCGTATACGCACAATTGGTATCCAGCTTGAGCAGGTACAAAACAGTGAGCAGGTCATTGCAGTTGCAGCAGGAAAACAGAAGGTCAATGCAATGCTTTCTTATTTCAAAGTAGCACCTAAGCAAACCATATTTGTAACAGATGAAGCAGCGGCCAAAGCAATTGCTGCTAAAATATCTTCTATAGAAAATAAGCATCTTGAATGATGGCAAAGTTGTAAACATGTCACTCGATCTCAGAAAGTGCTTAAGCATTTTTTGAATGAGCATAAAGTAAATTTTGATGTCTCTATTCATAGAGACAGACATCACACATTATTGGAGGAATTAACAATGGCATTAAAATTAGCGATTAATGGATTTGGACGTATTGGACGTTTAGTATTTCGTGAGGCAATGAAGCATGATGAATTTGAAGTAGTAGCCGTAAACGACTTAACAGATGCTGGTCAGCTTGCGCACTTATTGAAATATGATTCAGTACACGGTATCTATGATGCTGAAGTCAATGCAGATGAAGATTCTTTCGTAGTAAATGGTCAACGTGTAAAAGTATATGCTGAAAAAGATCCTGCACAATTACCATGGGGTGAATTAGGCGTAGATGTAGTGCTTGAATGTACTGGTCGATTCCGTTCAATGGAAGAAGTAGGCAAGCATATTGAAGCAGGGGCGAAAAAAGCGATTCTATCGGCACCAGCAAAAGGCGCAATGCCTACATTTGTTATGGGTGTAAACCATGAGGATTATAACCCAGCAACTGATGATGTGATCTCCAATGCTTCTTGTACAACTAACTGTCTAGCACCAGTAGCTAAAGTGCTTGATGAGAAATTTGGCATTGAACGTGGTATGATGACAACAATTCACTCTTATACAAATGACCAACGAATTCTAGACTTCCCACACTCTGACCCTCGTCGTGCACGAGCTGGAGCGGTATCTATGATTCCAACAACAACAGGTGCAGCAGTAGCTGTATCAAAAGTATTGCCACAATTAAAAGGTAAGCTAGATGGTTTCTCTATGCGTGTGCCAACACCTAACGTATCATGTGTTGACTTAGTTGTAGAGCTAAAAGCAGATGTATCGAAAGAAACGATTAATGCAGCATTAAAAGAAGCTTCTGAAAATGAATTAAAAGGCATTTTAGATTACAATGAGCTACCATTAGTATCAATTGATTATAACGGTAACCATTATTCTTCTACGGTAGATGGCCTTTCAACAATGGTGTTAGAAAACAAAATGGTGAAGGTTTTAGCTTGGTATGATAACGAAATTGGTTACTCTACTCGCTTAATGGACCTAGCTTTATACATTGCTGAACAAGGCTTAAACCATAAATAAGTATCATATTTCGACATTTTGAGTAAAAAGTGTGACATATTACTGCTTTTTATGCACAAAAAGTATAGCCTTTATAATATCGAATAGATATAATATACAAGGGTATTGGGAGTAAGGGATAACCCTTACTCCTTTTTTTCTAGATTCAGCAGAAAACGCCCACCTCTATAGGTGGTGAGATGAACACACAAATTACTCTCTTGATTCATTAGTGTCCAATCACCGACTGAAACAAGAAGATAAAAGCCTCAGCGAATGTCACAGATTTTGAAGAGGAGCAAGTTCGAAAAAAATCTGGAGGCAATTACGCAGTGGCGTAATTGATACATGTTGATGCAAGACATCGCAGTTAACTTTTGCTACTATAAAAACAAGTATTAGGGTTCATTATCAAAAGTTGGAGAATCCTACTTACACGAGATAGTGATGCTGAAAAAGTACCAAAATGACTTTTCAATTTAGTAAGCATGGTGTAGAGCCAAGATGGGTAAAACACAAGAGTGTAAGACTAAAACGAACTTTGAAGGGAGTTTCTTCATGTTAAATAAGAAAACAATGAAAGATATTGATGTTAAGAGTCAACGCGTTTTTGTACGTGTAGATTTTAATGTACCAATGGCAGACGGTGCTATTACAGATGAGACGCGTATTCGTGCAGCTATTCCTACAATTGAGTATTTAGTAGAACAGGGTGCTAAAGTTATTCTAGCTTCTCACTTAGGTCGTCCAAAAGGTGAAGTAAAAGAAGATATGCGTTTAACAGCTGTTGGCATTCGCTTAGCAGAATTAATGGGCAAGCCTGTTACGAAGCTTGATGAATCCATTGGGCAAGCAGTGGAAGAAGCCGTTGCAAACATGCAAGATGGAGACATTCTACTGCTTGAAAACGTACGCTTCCATGCTGGCGAAGAGAAAAATGATCCAACATTAGCACAGCAATTTGCTCAGCTAGCAGATATTTATGTTAATGATGCTTTTGGTGCAGCCCACAGAGCCCATGCTTCTACAGAAGGAATTGCTAAGCATATTCCAGCTGTATCTGGATTCTTAATGCAAAAGGAATTAGATGTACTTGGTAAGGCATTGTCTAACCCTGAGCATCCGTTTACAGCCATTATTGGTGGTGCCAAAGTAAAAGATAAAATTGGTGTTATTGAAAGCCTCTTAGAAAAAGTAGATCACTTAATTATCGGTGGTGGTTTATCCTTTACCTTTATTAAGGCACAAGGCCACGATATCGGTAAATCATTGCTAGAGGAAGATAAAATTGAGCTAGCAAAGTCCTTTATTGAGAAGGCAAAAGCAAAAGGTGTGCAATTACATATGCCAGTCGACGCTGTTGTGGCAAATGAATTTTCACAGGATGCTGAAACACAAATCGTTGATGTAGATGCTATTCCAGCTGATTGGATGGGTCTAGATATTGGACCTAAAACGGCTGCAAACTATGCAGAAGTTATCAAAAACTCTAAATTAATCATTTGGAATGGACCAATGGGTGTCTTTGAAATGGACAAATTTGCAAACGGCACCAAAACAGTTGCTGATGCAATGGCAACAACAGCTGGCTACACAGTAATCGGTGGCGGTGATTCAGCTGCAGCAGTTGAAAAATTTGAGGTAGCAGATAAGATGGATCACATTTCTACAGGTGGTGGTGCTTCCTTAGAATTAATGGAAGGCAAAGAGCTTCCAGGGATTGTAGCACTAAACGATAAATAAGCTAATCGGAGGCAAAATAATGCGTAAACCAATTATTGCAGGTAACTGGAAAATGTTTAAAACATTTGAAGAGGCTATTCAGTTTGTAGATGCTGTACAAGAAAAACTTCCTTCCAATGACAAAGTAGATGCTGTTATTTGCGCACCAGCTCTTTACCTACCTACACTTGTACAAGTTGCTAGTGAGTCAGAGCTGGCAATTGGTGCACAAACTATGCACTATGAAAATGAAGGTGCTTTTACGGGTGAAATTAGTCCAGCGCAGCTAGCAAGTGTGGATGTTGACTATGTCATTTTAGGACACTCTGAACGTCGCGAATACTACAATGAAACAGATGAAGCGATTAATAAGAAGGTAGCTGCAGCACTTGCACATACTATCGTACCTATTATTTGCTGTGGCGAAACACTCGAAGAACGTGAAGCAGGCACAACAGAGCAAAAAGTGGCAGGCCAAATTAAAGCGGCACTTGCTGGGTTTGAAGCACAGCAAGTAGAGCATATGGTCATTGCGTATGAACCGATTTGGGCGATTGGTACTGGTAAAACGGCTACGGCAGACGATGCAAATCAAGTATGCGGAGCGATTCGAGCAGTAGTAGAAGAGCTATATAATGCTGAAACTGCGAATGCTGTGCGTATTCAATATGGTGGCAGTGTTAAGCCTGATAACATTCAGGAGCTTTTATCGAAAGAACATATTGATGGTGCTTTAGTTGGTGGAGCAAGCTTACAACCAGAATCTTATTTAACATTATTGGAGGCGGCAGCAAATGCCTAAAAAGCCAGTAGCATTAATTATTTTAGATGGCTTTGCATTTCGAGATGAAACATTCGGGAATGCAGTAGCACAGGCCAATAAGCCTAATTTTGATCGATATTGGCATCAATTTCCTCATGCGACATTAACAGCAGCGGGAGAAGCCGTTGGATTACCTGAAGGACAGATGGGGAATTCTGAGGTGGGGCACTTAAATATCGGTGCAGGACGTATCGTCTATCAAAGCTTAACACGTTTAAATAAATCTATTCGTGATGGAGATTTCTTCACGAATCAAGCCTTTTTAGATGCAGTAGCACATGTGAAAGCTCATCAGTCAAAGCTACATGTTATGGGCTTATTATCAGACGGTGGTGTTCATAGTCATTATGAGCATATGTTTGCACTATTAAAGCTAGCTAAACAGCAGGGATTAGAGGAAGTTTATGTACATGGCTTCTTAGATGGTCGTGATGTTGGTCCAACAACAGCATTAGACTATATCGAAGAAACGGAAAAGCAAATGGCTGAAATAGGCATAGGGCAATTTGCTTCCATACATGGACGTTACTACGCTATGGATCGTGACAAGCGTTGGGATCGTGTTGCACTTACGTATAATGTATTGGTAGATGGTGTTGGCCAAGCAGCAGAGAGTGCTAAAAGTGGTGTAGCAGCATCCTATGAGCGTGAAGTAACCGATGAATTTGTCATCCCATTTAGCATTCAAGAGCATGGTGAGCCAGTAGCAACAATTGGCGATCATGATGCAGTGATTTTCTTTAACTTCCGTCCCGATCGTGCCATTCAGCTGTCAACAGTTTTTACAAATGAAGCATTCGATGGCTTTGCTATATCTGCAAATCATCCAAAGAATTTAAAATTTGTGTCCTTCACCCACTATAGTGATGAAGTCAACGCACAGGTTGCTTATGAAAATGACAACTTGAAAAATACAATTGGTGAAGTATTAGCGACGAATGGGAAAACACAGTTGCGGATTGCGGAAACTGAAAAATATCCACATGTTACATTCTTTATGAGTGGTGGACGTGAGGAAAAATTCCCTGGTGAGGAACGTATTTTAATTGCTTCTCCAAAGGTGGCGACATACGATTTAAAACCTGAAATGTCTGCCTATGAGGTGACAGAAGCCTTACTTGCAGAAATTGCGGCTGAAAAATTTGATGGCATTATTCTTAACTTTGCCAACCCTGATATGGTTGGTCATAGTGGAATGCTGGAGCCAACAATTAAAGCCATTGAAGCAGTAGATGAATGCTTAGGGAAAGTAGTAGACGCACTCCTTGCAAAAGGTGGCGCAGCTATTATTACAGCTGACCATGGCAACTCTGATGAAGTGTTAACTTTAGCAGGTGAGCCAATGACAGCTCATACAACAAATCCTGTTCCAGTAATTGTGACAAAATCAAATATAATGTTAAGAAATGGTGGTATTTTAGCCGATTTAGCGCCAACCATGTTAGAATTATTAGAGGTGTCACAGCCTACTGAAATGACAGGACAATCATTAATTGAAAAAGAGGAGAATTAATTATGCCATTTATTACACAAGTTTATGCGCGCGAAGTTTTAGACTCACGTGGGAACCCAACAGTAGAGGTTGAAGTATTTACAGAATCAGGCGCATTTGGCCGCGCAATCGTACCATCAGGTGCATCAACAGGTGAATACGAAGCGGTAGAATTACGCGATGGTGACAAATCTCGTTACCTAGGCAAAGGTGTATTAAAAGCAGTTGAAAATGTAAACACAATTATTGCGGAAGAATTAGAAGGTAACTATTCTGTTCTTGATCAAGTAGTCATCGACAAAGCTTTAATCGAGCTAGATGGCACAGAAAACAAAGGCAAGCTTGGTGCCAACGCAATTCTAGGTGTATCCATGGCAGTTGCACATGCTGCGGCAGATTATTTAGATGTACCTCTTTATCAATATCTTGGTGGGTTCAATTCTAAGCAATTACCAGTACCAATGATGAACATCCTAAACGGTGGTGCTCACGCAGATAACAATGTTGACATTCAGGAATTCATGGTTATGCCTGTTGGTGCAGAATCATTCCGTCATGCATTACGTATTGGCGCGGAGATTTTCCATAGCCTAAAAGCTGTTCTAAAAGCAAAAGGCTACAACACAGCAGTAGGTGATGAAGGTGGTTTCGCACCAAACCTTGGCTCTAACGAAGAAGCAATTACAGTGATCTTAGAAGCGATTGAAAAAGCAGGCTACAAACCAGGTGACGAAGTGAAACTTGCAATGGACGTAGCATCCTCTGAACTATTCAATAAAGAAGATGGCAAATACCACTTAGATGGTGAAGGTGTTGTCAAAACTTCTGAAGAAATGGTGGATTGGTACGAAGAGTTAACAAATAAATACCCAATCATTTCAATTGAAGATGGCTTAGATGAAAACGACTGGGCTGGACACAAGCTATTAACAGACCGTATCGGCAAACGCGTACAATTAGTAGGTGATGACCTATTTGTAACAAATACGAAAAAGTTATCAGCAGGTATTGAGCAAGGTGTAGGCAATGCAATCCTGATCAAAGTAAACCAAATCGGTACGTTAACTGAAACATTTGAAGCAATCGAAATGGCCAAACGTGCAGGCTACACAGCGGTTATTTCTCACCGTTCTGGTGAATCAGAAGATGCGACAATTGCTGATATCGCTGTTGCAACAAATGCTGGTCAAATTAAAACAGGTGCTCCATCACGTACAGACCGTGTAGCTAAATACAACCAACTTCTTCGCATCGAAGATCAACTTGGTTCAACTGCAGAGTATCTTGGTTTAAATTCATTCTATAACTTAAAATAAGTATTTGATTGAAGAGAAAATGGTTTGAACTTAGTAAAATACAGCTTTTATCTTTGAACCATGTTGTACATTTAACAACCTCTGATTTATAAGTGTAATAAAACACTTGTAGATTGGAGGTTTTTTCGTGCTTATTAAAGATTTATTGAAGGAATTTACATTCGAATTACAGATTAAAAATTAGTCAATCAGAACAACAGAAACTTATAACTACAATACAACTCACTTCATTCAATATCTGGACGAGTTTCATAAGATGAATGAAATGGAAGACATTTCTACAGTTCATGTAAAAAAATATATGCAACATCAATTAAATCTTGGTAAAAAGGCGACTTACATTAATACTGTAATTAAATCGTTGAGGTCGTTTTACACGTATTTGGTGGCGGAAGAATATGTCACATTAAACATTATGGCACGCGCCGAATCGTTGTGTGATGAAAGGTAGGCACATTATCGTAACATTATTCAGACCCTTGGAGGGAGTCGCAAAACAAAAACGTTATGTACCTTGCAAAATGCTAGATATCTCAGCAGAGGTACTCTCCTCTATAGAGAGCACCTGTGACGGATTAACGCATACAAAATTGTATTAGTTGTATTTAAATATAGAACGCAATTTTGCATTGGTTAACATGCTGTATACAAAGTATATACCATTATCTACGAACAGTGTTCGTACTATAGTCATTGAACACTCTGTTATTATTATCCTAATTACATAATATAAACCAATACATAATTACATAATGATATAATGATATAAATTACAATGAGGAGTTAATAACATGAAGAGAAAAACAAAATCTGCAATTGTTATCATTGCAATATTGATAATTTTTGGAGGGATTTTTGGTTACATTAAATCCACCGAACAAATGGAAAAAACTGTTGCCAAAAAAGAAAGAGCCACTATTGTTGTTGACGGAGTAGCGCTTGAAGATAAAAAAGTTACAAAAGAAGAATTGCTTTATCCTGACAATTTAATAGAAAGCAAAGTAAATGAAACCATCCATAGCATGTCTCACCAAAAAGTGAAAGCTGCTTCTCAATGGGGTCGTGAGCGAATAACACAAGAAAAAGTTGACCGATTGTTAACTGTAGTTAAAATGAACGATTATAAATATAAAGATCTTTACATTTCAATATTAGAAAGATGGTCGAAAGGTGACTTTTCAAACGCCGTTGACGACCATAACAAAATTTGGGAATTGCAAGGTGGCGATGACACAACAAATTCAGGAAGAGCAACTCGTTTATTATCGCCCGAGGAAGAAGAGCAGTATATTGAACAATTTTACACAGATGAAAAATAGGTGAATTTTTAAATTGTATGCAAATTTTTCTGTTTGTTACCATTAATATTTATTACACAAAATCCACCAATTACTAGGATACAAAAACATTATCGGTGGAGGGTTTTATTTATGAACGAAGAAAGAAGCGGCACGAGCAGGCCAATACGGTGCAGGTTTCAACATCGTAGCACAAGAGGTAAGAATGCTTTTTAGTGTGACAGCTATAGCAAGATAAGTGAACAAAAGGCGCTTTACATAAAAGGCGTCTTACGATAATAAGAAAGGACAGTCTACTATATTAGACTGTCCTGACTATTGTTATGGCTGTGCCCAATGCTGATCTAGTTCATGATCGAGATAGACCCAGCCCTTCCAGGCAAGATGAATTGTATCCATTATAAAATAAGGATCATATTCATGATCTGAAAAATCAACATAAGCAACCCTTGAATCCTGTAATACTTGCTCCATTTTATCGTAATACTTTTGACGACGATCCTCAGGATAGCCATTATAATCATACCAATAGCCATTAACTGGAATGGAGACGAATAGTGGCTTCGCACCTGCATCCTTTAAAACATCTATCACGAGTTGGAAATCCTCATATTCAGGAGAGTTTGTATAATCCTCTTTTTTTCGTATATCTTTAAACGTTGAAAATTTAGCATTTACAAGTCGTTGATAGGCGCGATCTTCAATCATATAGTCATTGGATACACGCTTCTCCCCATATGCCTCTGCATGCTGCAATTGTTGCTCAAAGCTTTGATTGGCAATGAGCTTGTCATTACTTTTTAATGCATGACCTTTACGTGGGAAAAGGGAATAATATAAGTCCTTCTTTTCTAGTAACTCCTTGTGGAAACGCCCCGCGACCATAGCCATACGTCCAGTAATTGGTTTTTCCTTGCCGTTAGACATTTGATATTGATACATGGTCTTTAAGAGGCGATCTCGTTTGACAGTATCAAATTCTAGTAGGCGCTCCATTGCTCTTTTACGAAGGTTGGCATCCATTTCCTGATTAAAGGCTAAATCATAAGCATGTAACATGGAATAATTCGGTGAAAAGTGAAATTCACCCATGCCCTTCTCTGTAAACCACTGCGGGGAGATGATAAAGACCACTTTTTTATCCTTTAAATTCTTTTCTTGTGCTGCAAAATTCAAGAAGTGGGTAATGGACTGCATGCCTCCACGCCCAATCATAAATGTCGAATACGGAGCATCAGTTGCTCGCGTATAATTGTATGGATGGAACGGATCAAAACGGTTTAATTCCGAGGAGCCATAAAGTGGCATGGAATTAGGCTCCTGCAACATTCGCTCCTGTAAATAGGTGCCCTGAAATACAAGTGGAGACATGTTCGTTTTGGCTTGCTCCACATCCTCATTGGATATCCAGGCTTTAATCCAAGCATTAGGAAAAAAGACAAAGCCAGTAAAAAGAGCACATGCAATAAATAAAGAAAGAAAGCCTTTTTTGATCATTGTCTTTCAGCTAATTTCCCTGCAATTCGATTAGGCGTATTCCATTCTTCACGATTGAAATCAGTAATAGGGACAGAAATATTAAAACGATTTTCAATTTCGACTAGTAAATTAATTGTTCCAAACGAATCTAGTAAACCTTCTTCAAATAAATCAATATCTGGGTTTTCTACAATAATTTCATCTTCACATAACTCGACTAGCATTTCTAAAACTTGTTGTTGATCCATTAATAATTCTCCTTTAGTGAACAGGCTCTTACAGCCCTTTGTTTAAAATAATGTGCCAGAAAAAATATAGAAGCCGAAGCATACAGCATGAAACGTAATAATTACGCCAATAGCATGCGTCCATTTATTTTTTGGCCAACGCTTATGCTTTTTATTCCAGCGTTCAAATTTATCAAAGCTGATAATCAATAGGGCATGATAGAGTCCATAGACCACAAAGTGCCATTCCAGACCATGCCAAATACCCATTAAAAAGAATAGTAAAAAGAAGCCTATATACGAAATAGCAAATTTATTTTTTAGCCATTTTTTCTTTGTCATCCAAAGGACAAAGCGCATATAGACATAATCCCTAAACCAGAAGGAAAGGCTCATATGCCAACGATTCCAAAAATCTTTAATATTACGGCTGGCGAATGGGCGATTAAAGTTAATTGGTGTTTGGATACCCATTAGTCTGCTCACACCAACAGCAAATGCACTATAGCCAGCAAAATCAAAGAATAAGTAAAAGCTATACATATACATATACGCTAGCTGCCCCTGAAAAGGTGTCAAATAGTTATACGTATGGTTAGGCAAATAAATAAGCGTGTAGTTGTAAATTAAATAAGCCAAAATAAACTTATATAAAAAGCCGACAAAAATATAATTAATGCCACTCAATAGCAGCTTTTGGTAATCTCCCGAGGAAGGTACGGTATGAAAATCCTTTGTAAAACGACGCCAACGATCAATAGGTCCCGATGATACGGTAGGAAAGAATAATAAGAAATAGACTAGCTCTACTACAGAAATTTTCTCTTTCATCAAGCCATCACGGGTTTCTAAAATCATTTGTACCGCTTTAAACGTAATGTAGGACACACCAAGGAAGCCAAATACATGATGTAACCCGAGAATTGGCAAAACCTTCACAAGAATCAGGGGTAATATGGATAAAAGCACTGCTATTATAAAAATTGTACCGCTATTTTGCTGAAGTCGGTAACGCTGATAAGCCACAATAAGTACAACCTGAAAGACAGTAAATAGTACGAGCGAGATCGTCCCGTTTAATGAATGTCCGAAGATTAATGCTAAGACAATGACCGATACAAAAAGATTATAACGTTTCGAAGATTTGCCTCGTAACCCTAAGAGGATGGTAGGTAATAATAAAAGTCCGATGATCACAAAAAATGCTATATTTCCATAAGGCGTCATACTGTCTCCATAACCGCCAATCCTTTACGATCTACCTTACCATTTGGATTTAGTGGTAAAGCGTCCATATATTTAAATGTTTTCGGTATCATATAGGCAGGTAAGTACGCCGATAAAAGAGCCTTCAATTGCTTTGTTGTTTTAAAAGCAGCGTCTGTTAATGGCTCATGTAAAACAATATGGGCACTAAGAGAAATGATTTCCTTCTCTTTATAAACAGGTACAACAACACAGCTTGAAACAGGTGGCAGGTTACTGATTTGTTTTTCAATCTCTTCAATCTCAAGACGGTAGCCATGTAATTTCACTTGGAAATCCTTACGACCTGAAAAGAACAAATAACCATCCTGCTCATAGCCTATATCACCCGTTTGATAGATGCGATCGCCATTAACGATCGGAAAAGCTTTAGCTGTTAATTTAGGCGCTCCCAAATACCCGGCACTAACGGTTGGCCCTGAAATAATAATTTCTCCATCCTCAGCTACAGATACGTTTGGCTCCGTTATAGGGGCAATCGGTAATTGTTCGAAGCGTGCTACTAGCTCTTTCGACACCTTTACATAGGATACAGCGACGGTTGTTTCCGTAGGACCATATAAATTATAAATTGTTGCCTGTGGAAAACGGAACATCAACTCGTTACATACCGCTATTGGTAAAACCTCTCCGCAAAATAAAAAAGTATCCAACCTAGGCATGAGTTTTTGATCCCATTCTTTGTTCATCAAACACATCTTGGCAAAAGAAGGTGTAGAAGTCCATACACGAGTATTTGACGTCGCTAAAGAATCAAACAAGGCTTTTGGATTAGCAATTTCTTGCTGTGTAATCGCATAAAGTGTGTGTCCACCTACAAGAGCTGGGTAGAGATCCATAACAGATAAATCAAAGGAATAAGGTGCTTGATTTAAAAATACGCCGTCTTGCTGTAAAGGGAAGTGTTCCTGCATCCACCTAACAAAGTGTGTTAGATTACTAGCTGTTATTTGTACCCCTTTTGGTTGACCTGTTGAACCAGAAGTGTAAATAATATAATGGATATCCTCATCTCGAACCCATGTTGCGGATGATAGGATCACGTCCTTTGAGGAGGCATCCAGAATATCATGCACTGCCATAACTGGCAGGTTCAACGGCATCTGTAATAGCTCTGTTGTCAATACTAAACCTGCTCCAGAAGCTTCTGTAATGAGCTGTAATCTTTCGGATGGTGTTGACGAATCAACAGGTACATATGGATGGCCAGCCTTTACAGCTCCGATAAACGCAACAATTTGTAGGGGGGACATATGTCCATAAATGACTATAGGTTGTTGTCTCCGCAACTTAAGCTTCATTAAATAATCGGCAAGACGATCTGATAAATGCCAAAGCTCACTATAAGTTAAGGAGGCATTGTGTGTCTGATAAGCAGTTTTTTGTGGCTGCTGGAGGGCCACACGTTCAATAGCTGCCAAAATACTTAACATATTTTAATCTCCTTTATTTAAAATTCCGTATATATAAATGGTCCAGCGTTCATATCATGGAAGCCATGTATAAGAAACAGCAGTACCAAAACAATCAAATAAAACAGCGTGAAGCCAATGAAGCGTAAATACTCATTATTCTTGATGGATTGCATTTGTCCACCTCCAATGAAAAAAAGTATAGGATTAAACTTTCAAAAAAATAGTAATTTACTAGTTAAAAATCCTTACCTTATGTTTTTAACACTGATTTGACGGAATGTGGAGAAAAATGTTGCTGAATTAAGATGAATTCAGTAAATCATAAGATTAATTTAAGGTAAATTTAAGGTTTTGGGGGGATATGTAGAGTTTACAAATTATTGGCTGGTTTACTTATGTAAAAAAAGCACGAACATAAGGGAATAATCTCAACTTATGTTCGTGCTATTATTTTTATTTCACTTCATTAATAACTTTTTTAGATACATAAAATTCAGAGCCATTGTAGACATTGATTGTATCAAATGTATGAGTCTTTGCCGTGTTTGAGGAAGTTTGTTCATACGTCATCGTGTTTTTGTTGACTGGAATTTTCACTGTGATATCTGCTTTTTGTGCAATAAATGTTGGGTTTTCTTTATCCGATAAGTCAATTTTTGTTGTAAATCCTTTTTCCGTAAATGCCTTCGTTGCAGGCACATATAAATCATTTGTTAATGTGTTTAAGTCAAAGCCCATAAAGCGTGCCATTGTATGGGCTAAATCAGTGTTTTCTACTAATCCTGTCAATTTAGAAGGACCAAATGAATATAAGAATACATCTTCCCCCGTATGACCACCTGTTGTATAACCAATGTTTGCACGATTGGCTAGCATTTTTACCATTTCATTGCCTAAGTCTTTAGCAGACTGTAATGTTTTAAGCTCGTCCTCCGTTAATGAATCTAAGCCATAAAGAGCAGCGACCTCAACTAAATTAGAGCGATCTTCTTTTAGTTGGCTTAAAGCTCCTTCAATGGTCATTGTAGCTTTTTTTAACGGGTCGATGTAGGCAGAAACTGGAATGCTGGAATAGGTACTAGTAGTGTTAGCGTTCCCCATCGTAATGCCACTATTTCCATGATCAGTTACTGCGATGACTAAAGTATTACCATCTTCCTTCGCAAAATCAACCGCTTCTTTCACTGCATCATCGAATGATAAAATATCGCTAATGATACCAATAGTATCATTGGCATGTGCAGCCCAGTCAACCTTACTACCTTCTACAAAGAGGAAGAAGCCATCCTCATCCTTTTTCAGCGTATTGATTGCTTTATTTGTCATTTCAGCAAGTGTAGGCTCAGATGCTCTTGTTTTAGCACGATCTAAATCATAAGCAAGTGCACTTGGCGCAAAGCTTCCCCAAATTTTTGAGGATTGACTGTTAAATAGCTCATCGCGCGTTTTAACGAGATCATAATTTTTTTCATTCAAAACCTTGATTAAATCCTCGCCATCTTGACGAGCATTTTTCGATGTGCCTGGTGATAGTGATTCCAGACCACCGCCTAAGACAACATCAATATTTTGATAAACCTGCTGCTCTGCTATATCCCCATATTGACTTCTATTGTTGACATGGGCAGAAAAACCAGCAGGTGTAGCATGTTGAATTTCGGAAGTAGAAATTAATCCAGTGGACATACCTTGCTGCTTAGCTCCTTCTAGCACATTGGCTACAGGTCGGAAGGCATCTTCCTTAGCGATTTGCGCTAATCCAGGGGAGTTGATCACAGAGGGCAGCACACCTATATATTTATCGTTCGATTTATGCCCAGTTGCTAATGCTGTCGCAGCTGGTGCAGAATCAGTAATGGCAGATTCAGCAGAATATGTGCGCATAGCACCCGATAAAATTTCATCCATTGCTAGGCTTTCACCTTTATACCAGCGAGAAAGAGTGACAGCATTATTACTGCTACCATCCATCACAAGCATAATGACATTCGTCGGTTTCTTTACTTCGGCTGCATGTACCTCTTGCTGTGGGATACTAACTGCGGATAAAGTCACTGCACTTGCTAAGAACAATGAAGTCCATTTTTTTGCGTATTTCATGATTTTCCTCCTTTAGGTGAATTCAATTGTAAGTGTAAAGGAATGGTGTAAAGCTAGCGTTAAAGGTTTGTTAATGGAATATGGTAATTATGTAAATATTGGGGAAGGAAAGAATCTGTGTAAAAGTCACACAGATTCTTTTGGGGCATTACAAATTTTCCTGATGTTGTGCGCCATCAATTGTTTCATAATATAAAATGTCTTCTTCGATGTACAAGTTGAGGACTTCATCTTCAAGTAAGACTTCTTCCGAACCGTCCTGGACATTTATTTTTGTTAAATAACCAGCATTGTCATAGTCACTGCAATAAATGAAATCATCATAAGTAGCTAAATAATAGCATGCCGTTTCTGTAATTTGATTGTTTTCATTTGTGTCTAAATTATAGGAATAGACCATATTATCATGGATACTATTATAATAAATCACATCATCCACAGTATTGGCATACCACATATCATGCATAAAATCATAATTGTTATTTGTAGCAGTAAAATAATTTTCATTTACCCATAAATGATCTTGTCTTAGTTTTTCATCACTGACTAAAAAGTATTCATAGGAAATCGCATAAGGCTCCGCTGAATCCACGTCATTCCACGTTGTATCAAGATGATACCAATTGCCATCGATACTGACTAAATTCCAAGCATGCAGCTGATCCTCACTATAGCCATATACGTATTTCGCTTCTACATCTGAAGCTAATAGTAGGCGATAAGCTAGTAGAGCATAGGCTTGACATACCGCAGTTTCCTCGTCTATCAGCTCAAAAACCGTCTGTCCCTCAGTAGAGCCTTGTTCTGTATAAGTGGCTAACTGTACGACCGTATCATTAATGATTTTAGCACGTTCAAAATCTGTCATATCTGTCTTAATATACTGGTCAGCAAAAGCCTCTACATATTGATCGACCTTTTGCTCCTTTTTGGCATCTGTTAAGTAATCAATCGACAACTCTACCAAATAGCCATTATCTATTTCCCAAGCCGTCCATTCATAAGTAAGAAAATAACCAGCTGTATAGGGATCGACGAAGGAAAGCAGGCTATTTAAGTCATTCAGCTGCACCTCAAAATCTTCGAAGTTTAGCTTCCCAGTATAAGGGACTTCAAAGTGCTGTTCAAACTTTGCTACTTGTTTTTCAACTTTTTTAGTGAATTGTAGTAAGGCAGGATCATCCTTAAATAATGAGGTTGAGAAAAGATCATTAGGTGAAAAAGAGGCAGATAGCGCTTTACTTTCTGGTTTCTTCATATCATTCTCTGTATCTTCTGCTAAGGTTGTAGTTGTTACATCCTCTTCCTCAAGAAGTAGGTCAATGGCCTTTGAGCATGCCGTAAGAAAGGGAATCATGCAGCATAGTACTAGCAGCGCTGTTATTTTTTTATTCATTTTCCCACCCTCCAAAAAAAGTTCATTTTTGCCATTATAATTTAATTTATTGGGAGTGACATCCACAAATAGTAGCATAAGTCGACAAGGGTGGAAGTATGAGGCGGAGAATTTCCAGCAAAACATAAAGCGAAGTTTGTCATCACAACCTTTTTTTGTTATAATGTAGTCTGTTGTGATGTTTCAAAGTTCGGGAGGTGCAGTGAATGCATACAGTAGTATTAGTTTCATTAGTTATCGTATCATTGGCGTTAATCGTTGTGGTATTACTTCAATCTAGTAAAAGTGCAGGCTTATCAGGTGCCATCTCGGGTGGAGCTGAGCAACTATTTGGAAAGCAAAAAGCACGTGGTATGGATTTAATCCTTCACCGTGCAACAATTGTGTTAGCTATAGTGTTCTTTTTATTAGCAATCGCTATTACAAAAATCTAATAGTTGAAGATATATCGCCTAACCGAATTGGTTGGGCGTTTTCTTTTATCATAGTTAAATGGTAATTTCTCTCTCAGTAGTAAAAAATGAATTGTAACACAATAACCAATGTCATCTGCTAGGCATCATCGAGATGACGAGAATGGGTATAGTATGTATAAGTGTTTTAGAATGAAGGAGTGCTTACAGTGAACAAATCATTATCACAGCCATTTTTCTTTCAGGCAGGACCTCGTGCTGTTTTATTATTACACGGCTTCACAGGGAGCTCTGCAGACGTACGAATGCTTGGTAGATTTTTAGAGAAAAAAGGGTATACTACATTAGCACCTCACTATAAAGGTCACGGTGTGGAACCAGAAGAACTAATCACAACAGGTCCAGCAGACTGGTGGCAGGATGTTATTGCCGCCTACAAACAGTTACAGGATGCTGGCTATCAGGAAATAGCCGTTGCTGGCCTTTCATTAGGCGGTGTTATGGCATTAAACGTTGCATTAAATAATCCTGTTAAAGGCATTGTGACAATGTGTGCCCCTATGACAATGCGTACAACCGACGTTATGTTTGAGGGTGTTTTGAAATATGCAAGGGACTATAAAAAGTTCCAAGGGAAACAGGAAGAACAAATTGAAGCTGAAGTTGCAAGCATTGCTGACAAAGGCATGCCATCTCTACAGCAGCTACGAGAATTTATAGCTCGCACTCGTCAAGAAATTGACATGATTTACGCGCCTATTTTCGTCGTACAAGCTACAAATGATGAAGTAATAGAGACAGAATCTGCCAACATTATATATAATCAAACTGAGTCACTTGAAAAGCACATCAAGTGGTATGAAAACTCAAAACATGTTATTACATTAGATCAAGAAAAAGATCAATTACATGAGGACATTTATCGCTTTTTAGAAAGCCTAAATTGGGCACAATAAATAATAAATAGGATTTTCTCATGAAGGAGGGAATATGTATGAAAGACCAAAAAGATACACTACAAAGTCGTTTACTCGATTTTTTCAGCAAAGATGATTATAAACCACTAACCGTCGGTGAAATCGAGGATGAATTCGGCTTTGAGGATGCGGAGGAGTTCAAGGAGCTTGTGAAAACTCTTGTCCGCATGGAGGGGCAAGGCTTAGTTGTACGCTCTCGCTCCAATCGCTATGGCCTACCAGAGCGTATGAATTTACTAAGAGGTAAATTTATCGGACATGCGAAGGGCTTTGGCTTCGTGACACCTGATGTCGAGGGCATGGATGATGTGTTCATTCCGCCGCATGAAATTAACGGTGCCATTAACGGAGACATCGTTCTGATTCGTGTTTTAAAGGAATCATTTGGTGATCGACGTGAGGGTACGGTAACAAAGGTTGTCGAGCGTGGTCAAACAAGCTTTGTCGGCACATTCCAAGCTAACCGTGGCTTCGGCTTTGTTGTTCTTGACGATAAAAAGCTACCAATGGATATCTTTATTGCCAAAGGAGATACATTAGGAGCTGTCGATGGACATAAAGTTGTTGTTGAGGTAGCAACATGGCCAGAGGATTTAAAATCTGCTACAGGCTATATTACAAAAATTTTAGGGCATAAAAATGATCCAGGTGTGGATATTTTATCCATTTTGTATAAGCATGACATTCCACCTGAATTCCCAGATGAAGTCATTGCTGCGGCACAGCGTGTGCCAGATGAAATTACCGAGGCCGATTTAGTAGGGCGTCGTGATTTACGTCATGAAACGATTGTGACAATTGATGGTGCAGATGCAAAGGATTTAGATGATGCCGTAACCGTAACGAAAAATGTAGATGGAACGTATAAACTTGGCGTACATATTGCAGATGTAAGTTATTATGTAACGCAAGGCTCGGTCATTGACATTGAAGCTTATGATCGTGCGACAAGTGTTTATTTAACAGACCGTGTCATTCCAATGATTCCACATCGTTTATCAAACGGCATTTGTTCATTAAATCCACAGGTTGACCGTTTAACACTCTCCTGTGAAATGATTATTGATGCGAATGGTAATGTGGTTGCACATGAAATTTTCCAAAGCGTCATTAAAACGACTGAACGTATGACATATAAGGACGTTTACAAGATTTTAGAGGAGCAGGATGAGGCATTAATTGAACGCTATGAGCCACTTGTTCCAATGTTTAAAAACATGGCTGAGCTGTCTGGTATTTTACGCCGTAAACGCGAAATGCGAGGAGCTATTGACTTTGACTTCAAAGAATCTAAGGTGATCGTAAACGAAGAAGGATGGCCAGTGGATATTGAATTACGTGAACGAACAGTAGCGGAGAAATTAATTGAAGATTTCATGCTAGCTGCCAATGAAACAGTGGCAGAGCACTTCCACTGGATGAATGTACCGTTTCTATACCGTATTCACGAAGATCCAAAGCCTGAAAAGCTTCAACGCTTCTTTGAATTTGTCACGAACTTCGGTATTTTAATTAAAGGTACTGGTAATACCGTTCATCCTAAGGCATTACAGGATGTTTTGAAGGCTATTGAAGGGATGCCAGAGGAGCCTGTTATCTCTACGATGCTCCTACGTTCAATGCAGCAGGCGAAGTACTACCCTGAAAGTCTTGGACACTTTGGCTTATCAACGGATTTCTATACACACTTCACATCACCAATTCGTCGTTATCCTGACTTAGTTGTACACCGTTTAATTCGTACGTATTTAATTAACAAGGATACATCGAGAGAAACCATTGCACAGTGGAGTATGGCGATGGATGAAATTGCTGACCACACGTCTGAGCGTGAACGTCGTGCTGTTGATGCAGAACGTGATACAGACGCACTGAAAAAAGCACAATATATGTCCGACAAAATTGGTGAAGAATTCGAAGGGATTGTTTCATCCATTACAAACTTCGGTATTTTCGTGGAGCTACCAAACACCATCGAAGGACTTGTCCATATTAGCAATATGACTGATGATTACTACCGCTTCGATGATCGTCAAATGATTATGATCGGGGAACGAACGAATCGCCAATTCCGTATTGGGGATGAAGTGACAGTTCGTGTAGCAAATGTCATTATTGAGGAGTCATCCATTGACTTTGAAATCGTTGGAATGGTAACTTCATATGGACGAACACGCAAAGCAGCACCAACTGTTATTCATGCACGTAAAAATTACAGCGATAACAAAGGTGGACGCAGTCGCCGAAGCACACGCAGTGATGAGGAAAAAGGCGGACGTGGTGGCAATCGTAGAGGCGGTCGTCAAGAGGATGACCGTGGAACTCGTAGCTCATCAAAGCAAGGTGAACGACGCGAAAGTGACCGTGATCCACGTGGACGCCGCAAAGATGACTCAAGCCCAGGTCCTAAAAAACGCGTGAAGCAAAAGCAAAAGTTCTATGAGGGCATTGCCAAAAAAGGCAAAAAGAAAAAAACAAAACGTAAATAAGCCTAAGTGAAAGTATTCATTGAAAGGGTGCTTTCGCTTAAGCTCAACCTTTTAAGTAGAGGGTGAAAGATATGGCAAAAGGTTCTGGTAAAGTATTAGCACAAAACAAAAAAGCAGGCCACGACTACTTCATCGAAGAAACAATCGAAGCAGGCATGGTCCTAACAGGTACAGAAATCAAATCCATCCGTGCAGGTAAAGTCCAACTGAAAGACTCCTTTGTCCGCGTCCGCAATGGTGAGGCATGGATCAACAATATGCACGTTAGTGCCTTTGAACAAGGCAACCGTTTCAATCACGATCCACTACGCACCCGAAAGCTGCTGCTCCACAAAAAGCAAATCGGCGAGCTAGTCGGTGCCGTAAAACGTGACGGCTACACAATCGTTCCATTGAAAATGTACATCAAGGATGGCTATGCCAAGCTCCTTATCGGCATTGGTAAAGGGAAAAAAGATTACGATAAGCGTAGCGACATGCGCAAAAAAGAAGCCAAACGCGAGATGGAACGTGCCTTCAAGGAACGCCAGCGTTAAAAAGGCTGATGAGAAAGCAGGCAAGTGCCACTTTCTCATCAGCCTTTTATATTTTATGGAAGAATAGTATAAATTTTAGAAGTTGATTGGAATTTGTCCGATAACTTCTATTTTTTTGGTCTTATAACACAAAAAAATTAAAATTTATTACACTTTTTTATCTTACAAGACATATGTTTAGAAAATTCTAACAATTAAAATTGTAGTAATAAATATCTCATTTCGAGGTGAGTCTTATGAATAAAACAGTTATCGAAAAAATTACGCACATTGTTGGTGAAAAATACATTAAAAACTCAACTGCACAGCTTTTAGCATATTCCTATGATGCAACGGCAAATTTTCAGCGCTTACCTGATCTTGTCATTTCACCAGGGAATGCAGAGGAAATTGCTGAGGTAATTAAAGTATGTAATGAATATAGAATTTCAATTATTCCGCGAGGCTCTGGAACAAATCTTGCAGCAGGAACGGTGCCTTACGATGGGGGCGTAGTGATTTTATTTAATAGAATGGATCAAATTTTAAATTTCGATAAGGAAAATTTAACGATTACAGTCCAGCCTGGCATTATATCTGAGAATCTTTGTACATTCGTCGAAGCACATGGTTTATTTTACCCTCCTGATCCAAGCTCCATGAGAATTTCTACGATTGGTGGCAATGTTAGTGAAAACTCAGGTGGCTTGCGTGGCTTAAAATATGGTGTAACAAAGGATTATGTCAAAGGTCTACAAGTTGTTTTACCAAACGGGGATATTTTAGAAACAGGTGGCAAACTAGCAAAGGACGTAGCGGGCTATGACCTCACATCATTATTTGTTGGAGCAGAGGGAACATTGGGTGTCGTAACAGCGATTACTTTAAAGCTTATTCCGTTGCCCCAATATAAAATGACGAGCATCGCATACTTTGAATCCTTAGAGGATGCAGCAAGAACAGTCTCTAGTATTATTGCCAATAAAATCATTCCCGTAACGCTAGAATTTCTTGATAAAAAAACAATTAGCGCCGTCGAGCAATATATGAAAATTGGACTCTCAACAGATGTAGAAGCAATGCTATTACTTGAGCAGGATGGTGAAATGCATCAAGTAGAACAAGATGTCAAAGAAATGGTACGAATCGCTGAAGAAAATGGAGCTCTCTTTACGCAAATTGCAAAAGATGCACAGGAAGCGGAGCAAATTAAAACAGCAAGACGTGTCGCTTTATCAGCATTAGCAAAATTAAAACCGACAGTTATTTTAGAGGATGCCACAGTACCACGATCAGAGCTGGCCAAAATGGTGATGAGAATTAATGATATATCCGAAAAGTACAATGTCAATATTGCCACATTTGGTCATGCAGGGGATGGAAATTTGCATCCTACATGTTTAACAGACTTGCGAGATGAAGTGGAGATGCACCGTGTGGAAGCGGCATTTTCGGAAATTTTTGAGGCAGCACTGTCGCTAGGTGGCACGATTACAGGGGAGCACGGTGTAGGTGAAATGAAAGCACCTTATTTAGAATGGAAAATTGGTCCTATTGGTATCAATGTAATGAAAAACATTAAGCAAACTTTCGATCCTAACCATATTATGAATCCTGGCAAAGTCTTTGCTAAAGAAACGAAGAAAAGAGTGGTGGTACATGGTGGTAACTAACGTACAACAGCAAATGCAGCAATCCTTCCAGACACATGTCGATGAAAATCTATTGCTCGACTGTATGAGATGTGGCTTCTGTTTGCCAAGCTGTCCGACCTATCTTCACATGGAGCAGGATGAGGCACAATCACCACGTGGACGCATTGCCTTAATGAAGGCAGTACGTGACGGGATTGTACCTTTCGATGCATCTGTAGAACAATCATTCGATTTATGTTTAGGATGTCGCGCATGTGAGCCGGCATGTCCAGCTGGTGTACAGTATGGTGCTTTAATCGAGCAAACCCGTGAAGCCGTACAAGAAGTGAAGCAATCTTCCTTCGTAGAAAAAACAACAAGAAAAATTGTTTTCAATCATCTTTTCGTCAAGCAAAAAAATATGGAGCATGCAGTTAGTCTAGTGCATCTTTATCAAAAAACAGGTCTACAAAAAGCTGTACGGAAAATTGGCTTTTTAAATTTATTCCCAAAGCATTTAAAAACAATGGAGGCATCTTTACCACCCGTAGCTAAAAAGGTACAGCCATTAAAGAAGGTAAAAACAGCTTCGATGAAGGTGGCCTTTTTTACAGGCTGTTTAATGAATACACTTTATAAGGAAACAAACGATAAAACAGTATTCTTGCTACAAATGCTTGGTGTTGATGTCGTTATTCCAGATAATCAAAGTTGCTGCGGGGCTCTCCATGGGCATAGTGGGGAGCTAAAACGTGGTAAGCAAAACTTAATTCGTAATGTAGAGCTATTTGATTCAGATGATTATACCTATATTGTTAATAACGCAGGTGGTTGTGGTGCTTTCTTAAAGGAATATGAAAAGCACTTACATAGTGATGAACGCTATCGTGAAAAAGCAGTTCGATTTTCAACGAAGACAATTGATATTTCAAGTCTGCTTGTCAAAGCTGGGCTACTGGATTATTTAGCAACCTTGCCACAACAAGTAAACAAGACTCTTGTAACCTATCAGGACTCCTGCCATTTACGCAATGTTAATAAAATCTTCAATGAGCCAAGAATGATTTTACAGGCCCTACCGAATGTGCACTTTAAAGAGCTGCCAAATGCCAATACATGTTGTGGTTCAGCAGGAATATATAATTTATTGCAGCCTGCATCAGCAGATAATATTTTAACTACAAAAATGGCTACGATTAAGGCGCTACAGCCTACAGTGATTGTCACAGCCAATCCTGGTTGCTTGCTGCAAATTCAATCTGGTATCCATAAAGAAAATCTAGAAGCAAGCATGCAAGCCGCACATATTGTTGATTTTATCTACAAGAGCATAGAAAACTGTAGTAAAATAGCTAAAATATACTAAATTTTCGGCATAATCAGTATATTAATCTTTATGGGGGGTGGCACAATGTTTGATTTGCAAATAATTGGCACAAAAATTGTAAGAGAGCTTGGTGAGTTGATTGATCAAAATGTTGTTGTAATCGATCATAATGGATTTATTATTGCCAGCACAGACATGTCGAGGATGAATCAATTTCATGAGGGTGCTTTAATAGCCATGAAAAACAAAGAAGTCATGCATATGACGAAGGAACTGTCGGTTCAATTGAAGGGTGTGCGGGAGGGTCTTGTCATGCCATTAGTTATTGAAGATACATCAATCGGAGTAATTGGTGTTACTGGACAACCTGTGGAAATAGAAAAATACGGGAAGCTTGTTCAGAAAATTACACAGTTTTTTGTGGAAGATTTTTTAATGCACCGTAAAAAAGAACGAGAGACTAAAATGTTTGAGCTCTTCCTGCTAGATTTATTAAATGGTCAGGTAAATCAATTGTTGCTAGAGCAACGAGCAGAAATGTTAAATATTGATACAGAGCTCTACAATCGAATTATTATAATTCAATTGAATAGGAGAATCGATGAGAAGGGGGTGGATTATTTGCGTGCAATTCAAATAATCCATCCTCAATTACATATTTTTCAATGGAGCTTTGATAAGCTAGTGCTGCTTGTCCCAAACATAACGCGTATTCATTTAGAGCAAACACTTCATTCATTTAACCGCAAACTTATCAAGCTTTATGATGAAGATATATTTATAGGTGTCGGCAACTCACACTCCTTCTTTGAGCTAAATGAATCCTATAATGAAGCAAATATAGCGTTAACGGTTGCTATAGAAAATAGACAAATAGTATTTGAAGAGGATTTGAAATTAGAGTTACTATTGTCCGACCTTGATGAACAAAAGGTTGGCCATTTCATCGGCAGAACAATTGGCTCTTTAATAGAGGAAGAAGAACTAATATACAATCTAGAAATGTGGCTAAAAAGTAAAGGGGGCTTACAGGAAATTGCTGATGCCCTTCATATTCATAAAAATACATTAAAATATCGCTTGAAAAAAATAGAAAAGCTTTTAAAGATCGATATTAATAATAATGAAAATAAATTGGAATTAATGATTGCTATTTTGCTGTTTCGAAAAAGAAAAAGCGTTTAATGAAATACTTAAAATGCTGTTATTTGTATGTTTTTTATTTATTAGAGACAAAAATCACTCAATTATCATGTAACTTTTTATCCCCTAGGAATATATATTTAGATTTTTCGGAATTATAAAATAATTATAGAATCTAATATAAAAAGAGTAGGGGGATATATTTTATGAGGAAATTTTTAAAAGGGAGAAATCTTCTCTTGGCTATGCTCTTGATTGTATCAGCAATACTAGCTGCCTGTGGTGGTAGCAGTAGCGGGAATGCTGATGATAAAGAAAAGTCATATAAATTAAAAATGTCTGTCACAGTATCAGATTCATCAACATGGTATGAGGCAGCAAAAAAACTGGCAGATGATATGGATAAAGAAACAGATGGTCGCATTAAAATTGAAGTATTTACGAATGAACAATTATCTGGGGGAGATTCGGGTAAGGCTGTTGAAGGCTTAGCAAAGGGTTCAATCGATTTAACATTTAACTCTACGATTATTTATTCGATTTTAGATCAACGTTTTGGTGTGACAAGTGCACCTTTTTTACTTAAGGATCATTCAGAGGTAGATAAAGTGTTTAATGGAGAAGGGGGAGAAAAGCTTAAAGAACTTTTAGCTGAAAAGGGTGTACAAGCTTTAGGCTATGGAGAAAATGGTTTCCGTCAAATAACGAATAGTAAGCGTGAAATTAAGCTACCAGAAGATTTAAATGGATTAAAGATTCGTATACCTGGTATTACCATGTACACAGATTTATACCGTTCATTAGGAACAGATCCTGCAACAATGACATTCTCAGAAGTGTTTACAGCATTGCAGCAAGGAACGATTGATGGGCAAGAAAATCCTATTGATGTTATTGCTTCGTCAAAGCTTGACGAAGTTCAGGATTACTTAACATTGTGGAACTATTCATATGATCCATTAGTGTTAGGTATGAATAAAAAGCTCTATGATTCTTTAAGTGATGCAGACCGTGAATTATTTGATCGCCTGGGTAAAGAGGCAGCTGCATATCAAGTGAAAATTGCACGTGAAAAAGAAGCGTCACAAATTGAAGATTTGAAAGCTAAAGGAATGAATGTTTATACCCCAACAGATGCAGAATTGGAAGCGTTTAAAAAAGCTGTTCAGCCTATTTATGATAAATACACAGATATTTGGGGAGAAGATTTACTGAAAGCGTTTACGCCATAAGGGGGAAACATATGAAATTCTTAGACTACTTTGAAGAGATTATATTAAGCGTTACATTTGCAGCGATTACATTTATAACATTTGTAAACATTGTTTCTCGTAATTTAGTCAACTTATCCCTTTCTTTTACAGAAGAAATCACAGTTAATTTGTTAGTATTGCTTACATTTGTTGGTACAGCATTAGGTGTGCGGAGATACGCACACCTTGGTTTTACCTTATTGTTCGATAAAGGGAACAAGCTGACAAAAAAGGCGATTGTTATTATTTCATCAGTAGCGAGTGGTGTATTGTTTGCAGTATTACTTTATTACGGCATTGATATGGTATTGTTCCAAATGCAGATTAATCAAACAACACCAGCCTTAGGGATGCCGCAGTGGATTTTATCTTCGGCATTACCACTAGGTGCATTACTGTGCTTAATTCGTACAGTTCAAGCAATGGTTGAAGAGTATAAAGCAGTGAGTAATGAAGGGAATGGAGCGAAAGGGGATGAGCTCGTATGATAGCATTATTACTTTTTGGCTCCTTTATATTGCTCGTATTTTTAAGGGTACCAATCGCTGCTTCCTTAGCGGTAGCCTCAATGGTAGTCCTATTTACATCACAAGGACTATCTGGTTTTGAGGCACTAACAGATATTATGTATACGAGCGTGGCAAAGTTTACGCTATTAGCGATTCCATTCTTTATTTTAGCTGGTGTCATTATGGACCATATCGGAATTTCTAAGCGTTTAATCGACTTTGCACAAACATTAGTAGGACATCGTAAAGGTGGGATTGTACTTGTAACGGTATTAGTAGCGATTTTCTTCGCTGCTATTTCAGGGTCTGGTCCAGCCACAGTTGCTGCAATTGGAGGTATTCTCATTCCAGCAATGGTGAAAAACGGCTACCGTAAAGAAACTGCTGGTGGATTAGTGGCGAGTGCGGGTGCGATAGGTATTATTATTCCCCCATCGATTGCCTTCATTATTTTTGCAGTAGTAGCAGGAGATCAAATCCCAATTACAATTAACCGTCTTTTTATGGCAGGGGTTATACCAGGTATTTTAGTAGGTATCGGTTTATTTATTGCTGGGATGTATGTCCGCAAACGTGATATTCAAAAGGGTATTTTTAATGACTCTGTGGAAGCAACTAAGCAAAAAAGTACAGGAAAAGAACGTTGGGATGCATTTATAAAGGCACTACCAGGATTAATGATTCCTGTCATTATCTTAGGTGGTATCTATGGAGGGTTTTTCACACCAACAGAAGCGGCAGTTATTGCGGTTGTATATGGACTAATTGTCGGACTGTTCATTCATCGAAAAGGCTACATAAAAATGATGTATCGTATTTTTATTGAGTCGGCGTTACAAACAGCTGTTGTAATGATTATCGTAAGTGCCGCCTCTGTCTTTGCCTATATTGTCACAACAGAGCAAATCGCCTCTACTATTTCAAATACGGTTTTAGGTTTAACAGATAATAAAATCATTATTTTACTACTCGTAAATATTATTTTATTAATTGCGGGTGCATTTATTGATGCCATTTCTGCGTTTTATATATTCGTCCCGATATTACTTCCAATTATGTTAATGCTCGATGTAGACCCAGCTGTATTTGGCGTGTTTATGACAATTAACTTAGCAATCGGCTTATTTACACCACCTGTTGGCTTGAATTTATATGTTGCAGCAAGTATGTCAAAGGCTAATATCATTCAAATTTCCAAAGGGGTGGTCCCGTTTATTGTTGCTTCGGTTATCGTTTTATTACTTGTAACCTATATACCTTCTCTATCAACATTTTTACCAGATTTATTAAATATTAAATAGCAAAGGGGAAAACTATTATGACATTAAAAGATGATGTAGCGATTGTTACAGGAGCAGCAAGTGGGATTGGACAAGCAGTTGCGGTCCAGCTTTCAAAGCAAGGGGTACATGTTGTTTTAGTTGACTTAAATTCATGTGAGAAGACAATTGAAAAACTAGCACATGATAGCTATTTAGAATGCTTAGGAGATATTCGTGATGCAGAGTTTGTGAAAGCAACAGTCAATCGCACAGTTGAAAAGTATGGAGAGATTCATATTTTGGTGAACAATGCTGGGACATGTAGTCGCAAAAATATTGAAACAATGACTTTTGAGGAATGGTCGCGTGATCTTGATACGAACTTAAAAGCAACATTTATGTTTACCCAGGCATGTGTGTACCCACATATGAAGGATGCTCAATATGGTCGGATTATTAATATTAGCTCAGTTTCAGGTTTAAACGGTGGTGTTACATCTGGTGAAGATGGTACAGGTCGATCAGGTCCAGCTTATGCTGCCTCAAAAGGAGGGGTAATTGCCCTTACGAAATGGGTAGCAAAAGAGCTTGGCCCACTTAATATTACTTGTAACTCCGTGGCACCAGGCGCAACCTTAACAGGTATTACAACAGGGGTTCCATACAATTTAGATCAGCAGGTTATTAAGCGTATCGGCACACCTGATGATATTGCAAGTGCTGTCTTATACTTTGCATCGAGGGAGGCTAGCTATGCAACTGCTCAGGTGTTAAAGGTAGATGGAGGGATTAGTATTGGATAATTCTCGTTGGCAAGCTTTGTATGACCGACCTACGGATAGAATTATCGGAAGATTGAAAGCAGGAACGGATTTATTTACTGGGATGAAAGAGGTTTGCAATCACTTTGGGGTAAAGGGAGGGCAATTTCAATGCATGGGATCCCTAAAGCAGGCTACCTATGTCCAAGTTCAAAGAGGTGAAAAGCAAGGGACCATTGTTTATTCACCAAAACGGCAAACTACCTCTCCGGTCGAACTTATTTCTGGTTTAGGGTTTATTGGGATAGATATGGAGACGAATGATTTAGATATTCATTTCCATGGATCTTTTGTCGATTGTGATCAACATTTTACTGGTGGACATTTTCTTGAAGGAGAAAATGAAATCGCTATCACAGTCGAATTCATCCTCTATCCATTAAGAGAGGCGATACCGAAAAGACGGAAGGATCAACAATTTGGGGTTCTAATTTTTCATTTTGATGAATAGGGGGAAGATAAATGAGTACAATTGGCCAATTAGCACTGAAATCGGCTCGAGCGTATCCAGATAAAATAGCAGTTAAATTCAAAGATCGTGCGATTTCCTATGCCGATTTGATGGAACGTGCCTATGCACTAACAGCTTATTTTAAAAGCCTTAACTTACAAAAAGGAGAGCGCGTAGGTATTTTAATGTCAAATCGATTAGAGCATATAGAGCTTGATGTAGCTGTTTCTTTATATGGTCTTATTAAAGTCCCACTTAATTACCGCTTGCATCCGAAAGAACATGAGTATCAGGTGAAGGATTCAGGTATGAGTCTGATGATTGGTGAAAAATCATTAATTGATCCGCTACAAATTGACTTTCCAATTCTTTATTGTGGAGAACCGTATGAGCTAGTAGTGAAACAGTTTAAAGGACAGTCCCATGAAAATGAAGTGGAAGAAAATGATACGATGGCCATTATGTATACTTCAGGAACGACAGGTAATCCGAAGGGCGTTATGCTATCACATCGCAATATGGTTAGTGGAGCCCTATCCTTAGCAATAGCGTGTGAAGTTGACTATACGGATATGCTCGGTCACGTCGCACCACTGACACACGGGGCAAACTTTTTAAGTCATGTGGCATGGCTCTACGGCTTAACACAAGTTATTTACGATAAATTTGAGCCAGAGCAATTTGTTCATTTATTAGAGCAGGACCGTATTTCAATCATTTTCCTAGTCCCAACGATGGTCAACCTTATGATTCAGCACGATCAGTTCAACCCGCAGAAGCTTCGTACCATTAAGTCGATTAATATGGCAGGCTCACCGATCGCTGCCGCTAAGTTGCAAGAGGCACTAGACAAAGTAGGAACAAAATTTGTAGAAACCTATGGTCAAGTAGAGGGACCGATGTGCATTTCTATGATGCCACGCGAGGATTTACCATCTCGCCTTGATTCATGTGGTAGAGTTGGACCATTTGTTGATGTGAAAATCGTGGATGCTGAGGGCAATGAATGTCCAGTAGGAGAAATAGGCGAAATTACGGCAAAGGGCCCGCTTATTATGCAAGGCTATTGGAATAACGAAAAGGCGACTGCCGAAACATTGCGTGATGGCTGGCTTCATACAGGCGATTTAGGCAAGCTAGATGAGCATGGCTACCTATCGATCGTGGACCGCAAAAAGGAGGTCATTATTTCAGGTGGCGTTAATATCTATCCTCGCGAAGTAGAGGAAGTGTTGAACAAGCATGAATTCGTCAAGGAAACATGTGTAATTGGTATTCCAGATGACAAATGGGGCGAATCCATTGTCGCCTATGTCGTGCCAAACGGCCGTGGGGAAATTGAGAAGGATGCTTTAATCGAGCTTTGTCAGCAACATTTAGCGAGCTTTAAAAAGCCAAAAGAAATTTTCGTAGTAGAAGCCCTACCAAAAAGCTCCTATGGGAAGATTTTAAAACGTGAGCTAGTAAAACAGCATATGGAGGTGACACAATGACGGTATATGTTCATAGTGTAAGCATGACGAAGTTCGGTAACAATGAAAATGCTTCATTGAAGGATTTAATGCTCACTGCTAGTCGAGAGGCGCTAGATGAGGCAAGAGACTTAAAAATCGATGCGGTTTTTGTTGGTAACTATATGGGAGGTAGCTTAGCCAATCAAGAAATTCTAGGTGCAATCGTAGCAAATGACCTAGGGCTCGGCCCCATCCCCACAGCCAAATTAGAGGGTGCCTGTGCATCAGGTGGTATTGCATTACGACAAGGTATTTTAGGTATATTAAGTGGCGAATATGAAAGCGTTTTAGTTGTTGGTGTAGAAAAAATGAAGCATGCCCCAACCGCCACTGTCACGCAATTTATTAACTCTGCAATGGATCAGACGACTAACGAACGTTATGCGGGTCTAACCTTCCCAGGATTTTTTGGTGTAGTCGCAAACCGCTATTTCCATGAGACAGGTGCAAATAAATCCCATTTAGCAAAATTAGCGTTGAAAAACCGTGAAAATGCATTGCAAAATCCATTAGCCCAATTCCAAAAACCAGCAACACTCGAAGAAATAATGAACGCACGCATGATTACCGATCCACTTGGCTTATTCGATTGTTCACCGATTACAGATGGAGCAGCAGCAGTTGTGTTATCTCGTAAGCCATCGGATATTAAAATAGTAGCATCTGCACAGGCGTCAGGACCGACAATGATGCAGGATGCCATTGATTTACTATCATTACCAGCGATTCGCATTTCAGGTCAGCAAGCCTATGAAAAAGCAGGGGTTGGTCCTGAGGATATTGATGTTGTGGAAATTCACGATTGCTTCTCCATGACAGAAATGTTGGCCATTGAAGAGCTTGGTTTTTTCCCGAAATTAGAAGGCTGGCTAGCTATTGAGCAAGGAAAAACGCGCGTGAACGGAGAAAAGCCTGTCAATACAAGCGGAGGGCTTTTATCAAGAGGACATCCTATTGGCGCAACAGGTGTGGCGCAGTTTTACCAATTAGTACTACAATTACGCGGACACGCACCAAACCAGCTAGAAAAACGACCGCGATTAGCACTTGCACAAAATTTAGGTGGCACTGGTTCTTATTCGGTAGTCCACATATTAGAAAGGGTGTAGCAGATGAAGGTTTATGAATGCTGTGGTGTAGAGTCAGTAACGAAAAAAGTGTATTGCAGCACCTGCCGCCAAGAAATTAAAAATGAACGAGAAGTCCCAGATGAGGGAACCGTGTACAGCTTTACGGTCATTCATATTGCACCAGCAGAATATGCCCATTTGGCACCGTATACTGTGGCACTAGTACAGCTAAATGATTCAACAGCCAAGCTAACAGTGCGTATTCAAGAAAGTGTCCAAATCGGTGACCTCGTACAGCTAGATGAAATGAAAGATGGAACATACATGTATCAAAAGGTGAGAACTGCTTAAGGATGGGGATGAAGTATGGTAGGCTGTTTGGAAGGCGATGTCTTTCCTGGCAGCCTACTTTCTTATGAATAGTCTACTAGACTTATTATAAATGCTCCTTTATTGAGGGGAATTTCAATTTGGGTCCTGCTGCAGGTGTTAGCCTGATGTCCCATTGAACATGGAGAGGCTACTTATCTTGCGATCGAATAAAACAGGAGGTGATGACTTGGCAAATGCAAAGGTTTATTCCATTTTAGTTTTCGTTATGTTTCTTTGGGGCATGAATGTTACATGGCTAAAAGTAATTGTTTCCAATGGCGATCCATTAACGATACAAACGGCGCGTATTTTTCTTGCAGCTATTACGATTTTTATTATTTTAAAGCTAACGAAGCAGCCGCTTTATGTAAAAGGAATGCCATTTAAGTACATATTCATTGGTTGTTTTTTCGGCGTCATTTGTCACCATGTCTTTTTAGCATATGGCATCGTTCAAACAACAGCCATGAAAACAGCCATTATTAGTGGCTTAAGTCCACTTTTCACGGCACTTATTGCCGTATTATTTAAAGACACGGTTATGACAAAATCTAAATTAATTGGCTTTGCACTTGGTGGAGTTGGCGTGCTATTCGCAGTGGTGGACGACATTACCGAACTAACGAATTTACAGCTAGGTGATTTTCTCGTCTTTATGTCATTCTTTTTGCAGGCCTTTAGCTTTATTGCAATTCGCCGTGCCACGGAAGTCATCTCTCCCATGCTGATGACAGGCTGGATGCTTCTCATAGGCTCATCACTCTTATTAATTTTCACATTCGCTACAAGCCTTCGAAGCTACGGGGCTTTTGTATCCTTCAGCCCTTTCATATGGCTCGTATTTTTTATGTCTGCTATTTTAGCTACTTCGATCGGACATACACTATATAATTTATGTATAAAACACATTGGTGCAGCGGAATCCGCTATTTTTGTGAATTTCAATACCATATTCGCACTCATTGGAGCGGCCTTATTTTTACATGAAATCATTACACTGCAGCAATTTATAGGCAGTTTAATTATTATTTCAGGCGTTATAATCGGCACAAGCAATTTAGAGGAAAGACTTCTTCAAAGGAAAAAAAATCGCGATAAACTAGAGTGTTAGAAAAGTAGAGATGCTCAACTTTTCCAAGGCTTCTATAAGAACGCTGATCCAACTTATAAAGTGTCTCTACTTGATGTTTTAAGCTATTTATTTTATAATAGTAACACATGCCAGTGAGCATCTACTCATACGATGTTCATTTACAACCTGCCTTATGCAGCGTTGTCCGAACGGTTTATAACCGGATTATATCCGGGGACGTTACGGATTCGACAGGGATGGTTCAAGCTTTGGTCGCGCGTCGGAGGGCTCGGCTCCGTCATCAACGACAGTTATATAATAACTGGCAAACAACAAAACTTAGCTTTCGCAGCGTAAGCTCGTAAGCGCTCTGCCTCTCTATCGCCCATGTAGAGAACGTGGGGCCCAACTTTAGTGGGATACGGTCGATGGTGCCACCTGAGTCATCGGCAAGAGATTTCCAGGTTAGCGTACAGGACGCCTGTTTGTCGGCATAATGTTACGTGAATCGTAAATAGGCAAACTACACGCGTAGAAGCTGAAGTATTGGAGTTTCTGGACGCGGGTTCGACTCCCGCCGTCTCCATTATAAGAAATCAAATGATTTCAATGAGTGTCAAAACCCTTGATATGAAAGGGTTTTGACACTTTTTTTATTTCATCTGATTTCATCTGTTTTCAATTAAATATAGTCAATTTATAGTCAAATGTGAGTCAGAAAATTAACCCTCTAAATAGGAAACAAACTTCTGTATGGCGCCTTCTTTAGCCTTTTTAGTGACGTGCGTATAAATATCTAAAGTGGTTTTTACGTCAGAGTGGCCTAAACTATCTTGAACTTCTTTGATGCTTGCACCTGCTTCAAATAGAAGTGAGCAGTGGGTATGCCGTAATCCATGTGGCGATACTTTTTTCAAAGAATATTTATTTTGTACGCTATACATCCATTTTTGTACTTGAACAGGTTGGATATAATCATTTCTAGTGTTACTGAACATCAATTGATTTTTTTTCATTGTATTGATACCAAGCTGGATATATTGCTGCTTTTGCAGCTTATTCCATTCTTTTAGAATCGTTAAAGTGGTCTCATCTAATTTAATCATTCGAGGCTTACCGGTTTTGGTGGTTTTTAGATAAAGTTTAGTTTGTTTACCTCGACCAATAGCTTTATTGATTGTGAGTTCGTTTTCAACAAAATTTACATCATTCCAGGTTAAAGCTAGTGCTTCACTTTTTCGCATCCCCGTATATACAATTAAGCGTAGTAGAGCATAGGCTTTATAATTTAGATGCTCTTTTGCTTTCTCTAAAAATAAAAGTAATTCATCACGTGTGTAAAAGTTTTCATTTGCTTCTTCTGATGGTTCAGTAAAAACTTTTTTTACTTTTGTTTCAACGTGAATAAATGGATTGGTTGTAATAATGCCATGTACAATTGCAAAGTCTAAAACTTTTTTTGCGTATGATTTAATCGTACGAGCCTTTTGAACTTTTGTAGCCCATTCGTTGTAATGTTTTTGACATATAGCTATCGTAATTTTTTCAACACGATACTTCCCCATAGAAGGTAATATATGATTTTTAAAGTAACCAACTGTTTTAACAAAAGTACTTTCTTCAACAGTTTTTTCGTATTGAGTGATCCACAAATCATATACTTCCTGGTAAGTTTCCACGCTAGTTTGTTTGTATGTTCCTTCAGATACTTGAAGCTTAATTCTAGCTAATGCAAGTTCTGCTTCTTTTTTTGTTTTAAAACCTCGACGTGTTGTATTTTTTGGTTGACCAGTTAACCCATCTGTACCTAAATAAACACGAAACATATACAAAGTTTTACCCTCTTTATTTTGATAGCTCCTGATAGGTGAAGAATTATTTTTAGTCATAGTGATCCTCCTAATATCCTTGCGGGGGCAAGATATAAAAGGAGAGGATTAATCCTCACAGTTATAATATATAATTTAACTGGGGAAAAATCCTCTCGTAGCTTTTAATAGCTATATTCTTCTAAAAAACGGTCGACTTCTTTTTTTGAAACTCGTTTGATTCCGTCAATTTCGCATACTTTTAAGCCCATGGTACGAAATTTAATGAAGGTATTGTATGAAACTCCAGCGTATTTGGCGGCTTCTTTTAATGAAAACCATGATTTTTGGGTAAACGAATATTCTGATGTAGAATGCTCTATTACTTTCATAATTTTTAGTTCTCTCCCTCTATTAATTTAATTCCTTTATAACCTAATTTATTTTCATCATTCTTTCGAAATCTTGTCTTCTGTAATCCACTTAGGTTATTTAGAAAGGCACAAAATTGGTTATTGGACTCCAATGTATAATTGTTAATATTACAAAAGGATTCATATGCTTTATAAAGTTCATAGGTGTGAGTTTGCTTTGTGACATTTATTTCACAGCAGCGATTAATGAAATTAGAAATGCTATTATTATTATTGATAAAATTATCAAGAATAGCTTCAATATATTCATTTGTAGTAAATTCAAAGTTATTTTTTATCAATCTTTTTAAGCCTTTTATTGCCCACGAAGCAATATAATCAATTTCATCAATTAATTTGTCATAAAGCTGAATATCTTGTGATTCTTTAGGAACTGAATAATCAAAAGGAAATATCAATAATCTTTTACTAAATGCACTATAAGAATCTTGTCCTTTAATAATAGGTAAATGATTTCCCGCGAATACTAATACAGCGGTATTAACAAACTTTATTGGCTGGTTGTATAATTGCCTTGCCATAATAAAATCCCCTCCAGTAATTTTCTTAAAAACATCGAGCTTATTTAAAGATACTTCTGAAGTTTCACCGCAAGTATTTAATCTTTTATTGAATAGCTCAACTAGATACTCAGACTTATTCAATTGCTCAAAACTTAGATTTGTTGTGTTTTCAATTCCTACTAGATACTCTAGTAATTTCAAAATTATAGATTTACCAGAATCTTTGACACCTAACAAAAAAGGTAAGTACTTTAGTTCTCTATATCCAGAGATAACATATCCAAAGAGTTCTTGTAATCTTTTGATCAGGATCACCATTTGTAATTTGGAAAAGAAATTCATTAAATATAGTTCTGTCCAAGCTTTTTTTCTTTTTAAATTTAGCATTAATGGAATAGGTAAAGTAAAAACTTGCATTTGATTCAAGTAATGCATCGTTTTTTAAATCGTATATTCCATTGTTGAAAGGAATATACGATTTTTGATCATCTAGTATTTTATGGTCTATAATAATTTCTTCTCTTGATTTAATCCAAAGAATTATTTCCTTTATAGAATTACTATTGATTTTATATTTGTATTTATTTTCGATTTTTTGTCTAACAAATTTATCGCATTTGCTTGATTTAAATCAACATATTTTCTTTGTAAAGTATCCCAGTAATATAGAATATCCTCTATGATTACCAATTCATTTTTCTTTAATAGATCTTTTGCCAAATCATAAGCTGTAATAGAAAGATGTTTTTGATTGTCATTTTTCAAAGATGTTTTAATTTCAGAATCAATAATGGCTTTTTTATTATTATTACTTTGAACATTGGATTGCTGAAATTTTTTGAAAGATGTACTCATTGAATATTTAGGCTTTTTTATTTTCAGCTTTGAATTTAAATTATTTAATGCATAAGGAAGAGCTGGGATGATTCTTGATTTGTTAATATGGTTTGTTTTAGACATATAATAAATACCTCACTCAAATATTAAATAAATCATTTTCAGTTATATTTTCTTTTAGTTTAGATACATTTTTCACTTGAGTTTGAGGTAGTAGGTTCATTAACAAATTATATAAAAATATTCTATCAGATACGGTATTTTGTATAAGACATTTTGTTATAGTTTGTTCAGTTTGTTTATTGTGAAATGTGTAAACTAAACAAGTGTAGTAGGAATATTCCCAATAGATTAATGAAGTACAATTTAATTTTTCGTCTGAATGATAAATGTTATCATTTATTTTATATAAAAGTTTGATATTTTCAGGGTTTTTACCATCAATAACAATTAAGAATTTGTTTATAGTATCAATTTGTTTGTTATTGAAATTGTAGTAATAATTTTCTCCCTGATCATTTGAATGATAAAATATAAACTTTTCGGGATCTATCCCCACCTCTGCAATTCCATTGATTTTGGGAGCACCTTCATTAACTAATATAGCTTGATATCTTGAATCGCCCTCGGTAGCTTTTTTTACAGCTTTGTTGAATGATTTGATTATGTCTTTTTTCAATTTAATTTCTCTCCTTAGAATCTAATCATCTATAAGATGTTAATTCCAAGATACAAAATTTATGAAAATAACTATAGGGAAGAAAATTTAATGATTTTTTCTCCCTTTACTTTATTAAAAAATATGATAAAAGGCATGTTCATTCTGTTCAATCATTTAATTATCAATTAAAATAAACTATAAATAACATATTATTACATATTATTTAAGTGTTTTTAAAGATTATTGAAATAGGTGAACGCGATGAACAGAATAAAAAAAGCATTAGGTGACCGAACACGTATAATAGACATGGATTTTACTGGTGATTCATTACTGTATGATAATGTTCAAAAAGAGTTTGAAGATTTATTTGAAAAGACTGTCCCTTTAAAATGGAAAAACGGAATGCAATTAGTTTTGAACTCTGAAGAATTTAATGATTTATTTATTAAATATTTTGCTGAAGTTAATATTAAGGAATTTATTGAGGTAATAAAAGAAGATGTATTAATTGCTGCTTTGAAAGAAGCGTTAGACGTTTTAAGTACTTTTGCTTTGAATGAAAATATAAAAGAAGATATAAATGAAGATATTCTGAATAAAATCTATATAAGTGATCGAAAAATCATGGATAATAAAATTAAAATCATATTAGACTCTCTTGAAAATGAAAAATTATTTGAGGGTGTTTTATTAAACAAAGATATAAATAGTGGTACCTATGTTAACCAAATAACTCAACAAAATTCTTTATATTTTTTGTTTGTATTATTATTTAGTTTCAACTTTAATGAGTTATATGATTCTATAAATATAAAAAAATTTAAAGATATTAGATTTTTAGCTCGTAAAAAATTTATACTATACTCGCCTAAAAATAAAAATGTAAATTGGAAGGATGAATTTATTAAGGATAGACAGATTTTCTCTTTATTTTTAAATTGGTTGAAAATGGGGACTGATGAGTTTGAAAATATTAATAAATCTCTCTGTTTACATTTATTTAATCAATCAAAGAGATCTTATGACATAGAATTCTTTTATAGTATCAGCAATCCTAAATATTTATCAAATAAGATTAATTTCATAAATAAAAAAAAGAAACAACTAATTTTAAAAGATGATTATGTAGAAGAGAGTGAAAACACAGATGAAAATCAGCAAAAAATAAACAGAGAATATCTGTTAGATTATAAAGAAAGATTAAATAACCGATTACTACTGAATGGGATTAGTGGACTAAGTTTAAAAAATTTTTTTTTGAATCAAAAGGATTATGAAATAGAATCTTTGTTAGAGAATACTAAGTATTTTGTTGATTTTTTTAATAATTTGATAGAAAAATTAAAGTTAGAGTTTTTCAACTTTGTATATGACTCAATTAAAAACCAACTTAATAATTATAATGAATCAGAGAGGCAATATTATCTTCAATTAATAGTAATATTACAATTATCCAACTTTGAACCATATGAAAATATAATTAATTCTCTCGAAGAAATTAAAGTATTTGATATTAATTGTCCAGGAGAGGAATATAAATTGTATGAATTTATAGGAAAAAATATACATTCTGTGTATTAGGAAAAAATGAAAAGTAGATAGCGTTATTTTACACTATCTACTTTTGATACCGGTGTTTTCTAAATGTAGCCTTTCTCCTTAAGTGAAGTAAAATTATCCGTACACAATATCAAATGATCTATCAAGTCAATTCCTAAAATTTTACCTGCTTCTTTAAGTCTCTCTGTTACTTCAATATCTTCAGTACTAGGCGTACTTATATTGCTCGGGTGATTATGCCCGACTAAAATTGATGCTGCATTACTTAATAAAGCGGATTTCATTACTTCGCGAGGATGAACGATACTAGCATTTAAACTTCCAATGTGTACAACTTGGATGCATGTAGGTTGATTCTTAGTATCTAGGCACATAACAATAAAATGCTCGCGATCTACGTCACCTAAAAATTCTTGCATTAATTCGTAAGCATCAAGAGGAGAACGTATTTTACGTCCTTTATAAAGCATGGATTTTTCACGAACTAATTTAATTTGAACGATTTGTATTCGTTTTGCAGGTTTGATCATTGATTCATTTATATTCATATTGTATTCACTCCTAAACATTATTTAAGGACCTATCATTCTATAAATGATAGGTCCTATTCACTTTAATAATATATATTTGAAATTAATGTTTTTCCGGATTAACGTATTAATATTAATTAGTTAGAAAAACCTCAGAATTGATATAACTAAAATGATTCTAGATTGTTTTCATAATTTTTCACCATTCAAAGCCCATCTAACAAAATGCTCGCAATTATTGAATACCAAGTTATATCGTACTTCATTTAAACGTGAATAAGCACGGTCGATTACTTCATTTATAGTGTAGAGCCTAGGAGTATTGATTATATAAATAGCTGCTCCTTTAGCAAAGTTTTCGAGTGAGTCTATTTTAACAATGCCATTTTGATAATGAATTATTTCTTGTTCATTCAAAGATAGAGCATGATGAGAATAGATGGTACGATTAACTTTTAAATGTTCCACTTTAGTGATTTTATTCTTAACGTTATTGGCGAGGTGCGGCGATTTTTTTAATTCTTTATCAAGATTTCTAAGTGTATTTTTTGGATTTGGTATTTGCTCGGTAATATTTTTTATTGTCGTAATGCCTCGATCGAATTTTTCGGACATTTTTCCAAGGGTGGGAGCATCCTTTTTCCAATCTTGAATAATGTCTCGTTTTGTCTCAGATACAATTATTTTCACATCACTAATAAACTCCTTATTGATATTTGAAATATCTTTTGCACATTCTATTATTTCTCTTAAAAATCCCATACCTAACGCTCCTCTAAATAGATTATTTTTGCATGTTTTGGTAAATTTAAACGTTGATTAGGTTTTCGAATAACAATTATGATGTCACCTTCAATTTCCTGATGGGGACTAAAGAATTCAACTGTTTCTTCTTCCCAATCTTTTTCTTGATAAATTTCGAATAAACGATAATGAACCGCGCTTTCTAAAACAACAGAAATCATTATATCGTCATAGAACGGTGTATTTGCTAAATATTTAGCCATCATCAAACCGAATTCGTTTGCTGTAAAAAGATCTTTTTGAACAAAGTAGGTTGTAGTGGATGAATTTTTTAAACTTGCAATAATGGATTCAAAGGCTTTAAACATTGATTCTGAATAATCTAATTGGTTCGAATAATTTTCAGCATCTTTCCAATGAATTTGATTTTCTATTTCTTCAACTACATATTTAATTCGAGGATAAAATGGAATGCAAATTTCTTTTAAATAACTGATATTTAAAGTTTGTATAACATCATTTTCATTAGTATCAAAGCATTTCGCTAATTGAGCTTTACCTTTAGTTGATAAAAGGTAATAGGCAATATATTTAGAAAATGTCTCTCTAGTTATTTCTGATTCTTCGAAACCCGCATCATAAAAGGCATTAATATCTACTTTAAACTTTAATAAGTTATAATCTACAATCACTTTACTTGTTTTATTATTAACGAGAGCAATTTTAATATCGTGGATATATTTAATTTTACGTGTAATTAAAATCGTTATTTTTTCGGAATTGGATTTATCATCAGACAAAACGACATTTTCAAAAAGTAAATCTTTTATACGGAGACTATTGCTGCTTTTTTCTTTGGAAAACTCATAGAATATTAAAACATCGTCAAGTTTAACTGTTGAAGTATGTTTCAAATTTTCAAACGTGCTATCTCAATTTTTATTTTGATTTGGAATGGTTTAATTGTGTTTTGATTTATCGTATTTTATTAATAAGTAGTAGAGCATCCGTTGAAAACCGAGTTTAGGCCGTAAAATTATAAATGTTGACAATTACAATCAATAATGTGAATTAATCTGAGTTTTGTAATTATAAGGCATAACCAATATTACAATTCTGTGCTGAATAATTACCTCATGATAAATCAGGCTTTACTAAGCACTTAGGTAATCTTATATTACCTTTTTGAATTTTAATATTTGTTAGTAATAAATTTAAGAAAAAATTCCAGTTTCATTCGAATACACCTCCTTTTATAGAATTACAACACTGCATTTATAATATTTACAAAATGAAATTTTTACGAAAATATTTAAAATAAGCTTTTAATTTTTATTTCGTATTTACTCATTTTGTATTAAAAATAGAGCAGCTAATCCAGATTAAATAAGGGTTAGCTGCTCATTAATAATATATAATTGAAATCAAAGTAAATGTAGCCTTAATAAAAGTCTTCAATTCAGCTTAAATTCTAGATTTGTTGTTGTATTCTTATCGCAAAACTTTATTAAAATTTGTTGGTCAGATTATGAATTTAAGAGTCTGTTAAAAAGAGAAATTAACGAGAAAAAAGCAGTAATATCTCTTTAGTGGGGTTATATTCCAAGAAGAGGTATGCGAAGTTGATACATTTGCATTAAGTCACAGAAGTTTTCAATAGATGAAATTGTAGATTATATTAATCAAGGTTGTTGTTGATTCAATAAATTTTGAATAAATAAAATTAGTAAACTATTCTTAGTGTTATAATGGAAAAACACTATCATAAGTTGATGGTGTACTTCACTTCTAAGCTAGGAAATATACTCGTAGGATCTTGTGTGACATATGAAAAATATCTTGAAAATATTACAAATTAAAAGGTAAAACATACCTCTTTGTAGAACTAAGTACTTTGAATAAATTTACAGGAGGGTTTTTAATGGCTATTAAATTATCAATGATTAATATGAAGGGTGGCGTAGGTAAATCTACGTTAGCCGTAAATTTAGCATGGCATTTTGCGGGGTATGATACTTGGAAAGGAAAAAGAATTCTTTTAATAGATTTAGATCCACAATTTAATGCAAGTCAATATTTACTTGGTGTAGAGAAATATTCAAAGATTATTGAAAACAAAGAAGAAACTGTCTTCCATATTTTTGAACAACATAACCCATCTTTTAAAGAAATTAATTTAGACAATGTCATTAAAAGTGTGGTTCACTATACAGATAAGAGCACTATTGACATTTTGCCGGCTCAGCTAGAATTAGCTTATACGTTAAAAAATCCAGGCGATAAGGTACATAATTTAAAAAAATTTCTGGATAAAGTTGAACAAAATTATGATATTGTCATAATTGATTGTTCCCCTACCGACTCTATTTTAACTGAGGCAGCATATTTATGTAGCGATTATGTAATAGTACCTGTAAGACCTGAATATCTATCTTCTATTGGTTTACCATTACTTTATCAATCCATTCAAGAACATAAAAGAAAATATCCAGATAGTAATATAGAGATTGCCGGAATAGTATTTAATGCAACTGATGATTATTCACCAGAAGAAGATAAATCTAAAATAAATGTAAGCGAGGTTGCAGAAACTTTAGCAATCCAAGTTTTTGAAAATGAAATTTCTTTTTCAAGATCCTATGCAAAAGGGGCAAGAGAAAATAAACCTATATTCAGAACATCATATGCTAGATGGGAAAAGTCTAATGAATTTTTAAGATTTACAAAAGAATTAGCAGGAAAAGTGGGAATAAAATGACGATAAATTCAGAAAAGATTGAAAATTTACTAAGTATCATTGAAGCTCTTTCCAAATTTGATGAACAAGTGTTAAAATCAGCTAGCTTAATTTTAAAAGACAGAGAAACCTGTTTACTATTAGCGCAATTGTTGGAACAAATGGTACAAGAAGATAGTCAATCAAGTGAAGAAAAAGTGTATAAAGAAAAGATAATAGAAGATCTACATTTAGAAAGAATTAAATCATATGAACTATCTTATTTAATTGAAAAAACTATGAATATTAAAACAAATAAATTAAATAAAGATGATAAAATTGATAAAATAAAAATTTTTATAAAAAATTCTTCCATTGAGCAGGCAAATAATTTTAAAAGAAGTGCTTTAACAATTTTAAAAGAAAAGAAGGATATAGATAAAAAAGATTCAATCAATGATTTAATGAAATGGTCAGATATCATTATAAAGAAAAACGAAGATTTAGATAAATGAATAATTCAAACTACACTTAAAACAGTAAAGAATCCGAATCAAGATTATTTCTTGATTCGGATTTTATTATAGATTTACGGGGTACCAATGGGCGTTCCTTATTTTTTTTTGAACTCAACGATTTTCTTTAGAATTTCAAATAACTGTTTTTGTTCATCTATGTCTATTTCTTGTAATATTTCAATAATCAATCGATAAGGAAGATTTTCTGTAGAATCATAATTTGTTCCAATAACTGAAAAAAAATCAGCAAGATTAACTTCTAGTGCATTAGTAATTTGATTAAGGCTAGAGATAGTTAAGTTTTTTTCCCCACGTTCAATTTGACCAATATATGTTGGGTGAACATTGGCTTTAAAAGCAAGCTCTTCTTGACTAAATTTTTTACTTTTCCTTAATATACGAATTTGCAATCCGACAGACTTGACTAAACTATCCAAACAATCCCCCCTCTAAGATAACCCTAGTAGGATGGTTTAATTAATTCTACATACTATTAATATCTATTTAATAGAAATATATACTATGTGTATCTTTTTATGTATAATTATATTACTGACAGGAAAAGATCATAAAAGTATAAAGAATTATTGCTAAATATTTTAACTCTCCATGAAGAAATTAAGAATGGATTATAAGTTTTTGATATTACCTAATAATTACTAAAATGAATATAATTGGTGGTGCGGAGGATCAATTAAAATATGATAATTCTATTAATGGAATCAAAAGCTTTGTTTTATATAGTATTTGAGGTGTTAGTATGAAAATCTGTAGGTATTGTAGACATCTAAATCCCGTCGAAAATAATTATTGTGAAAAATGTGAGCTAAGTTTCAAAGATTCAGCTGTTAGAAAAAGATATTATAACGAAAAAGATGACCCTTTAACAAATATTAAAAAAAATGAACAGGAGTACCGTAAAAAGACTTCTAAAGGCGCTATAATTTTAAGTTTTTTTGGGGGAGTATTAGGGATATTAATAATACTCGGTATACCGATCGGCGGTTACCTTTATTTAAACCAAGATGTTAATACATATAATAAAGCAGTAGATTTATGGAACGAAGGTGAAATAAAAGAAGCGCTTGAGGTTGCAAAAAAAATACCAGAAGATTCAAGGCAGTATAAAAAAACACTAAAATTAATTAAAAATGCCGAAGAACATTTGCTTTATAGTAAATCGGTAGAATTATGGAATGAAGGTGAAATAAAAGAATCTGTTGAAGTCGCCAAAAAAATACCAAAAGATTCAATACAATATAAAAAAGCGCAAAAATTAATTAAAGATGGCAAAGACTATTTGCTTTATAATAAGGCGGCTGCTCTGTGGAATGACGGTAATTATGAAGAAGCAGTTAAAATCTTTGAATCTTTTACCGAGGAGTCCGAATATTATAAGCAAGCACAAAGTGTTTTGAAAGATATGTAATACTAATTATAATTTATTAATTTTAGGGACAATGGCTAAAAGCTTTGTAAGAATAAGGCTGGGGCATAATTATATTTTCAAAGTAGAATGATAAAATTCACATCAGAAAAGCGCGAGAAATCAATGTTTCTAAAATTGATTTCTCGCGCTTTTAAGGTTTTGACCAGTTTTGTCCCGGCATCTTTCTCACTCTTTCATTTATGAATATTTAATTTGATTTTTAATGGGTGTATTTACGAGCGTATAATTCATTAGTAGGCTTTTCATTACTTTTATTGATTCACGAGGATGAACGATACTGGCATTTAGGCTACCAATATGAACAATTTGAATACAAGTAGGCTGAAGGGGGAGCGTATTTTTCTTTCTTTATACTTTAAAGATGTCTCTCTAACTAGTTTTACTTCAACGATTTGTACACGCTTAGCAGCAATTTGTTTAATTAGGATTTCATTAGATTTATTCAAAATAGATTCCTCCTTAGAATGTGAATATCATATTCTAAGGAATAATATATATTTGAATACTTTGTAGATACGGAACTAGTGTAAAAAAACGGTATTTAAGTACCAATAATATATCTTTGAATTATCTATAATAAAAGTGTAATGTATATAAGTTGAAGGAATTAAATATCCTCTTAAAGGAATGTATGTTCGTTTTGTGTTACAATAAATAAAAATTAAAATTGAGGTATTTTATAGATGTTAAAAAAGTATACGGAGTATCCCAGTTTTGAAGTGAATTTCAGTAATGCATTTTTACATGAAGAAATTGGGGAAAATGCATATAATAAATATAAGAATTATATTGAGAATATAAAGCCAAGAAATATATATACAAGTAAATTAGATATAATAGAAAGGTATAAATTAGAAAATTTTCTTATAAATATTACTTTATCATATTTAGAATTGAAATATAGAATATCTAGGTTAGATATAATAAGTAATATTAAAGAAATAATTGAATATTATCCGTTTCAAATGCACAGTGAATATTATGGTTTTATTGATATTGATGTAAAAGAAAACAAGGATTTTAAAAAATGGCTTAAAAATTCTTTAGAGGATTTTTTTAAAGAAGTGGATCAAAGAGAGTATGGTGAATATTATACTCCAGAAAAGCTAATAAGATTATCTTTTCAAAGTTTAGAGATGGATACTAACAACAAAGTAGTCGATCCGGCATGTGGTAGTGGGTTTTTCATCCTCGAATATTTAGAGGAACTACAAAATCGAAAGTTATTAGATATTGATACGATTAAAAATAATATTTATGGTTTCGATATTTTTCCCTTTTCAATTATCATGTCAAAATTATTAATTGGAGAATTTTTTGTAAAATCTAAGAAAAGCTTTAGCGGTAAAGAATTTTATTTTAAAAATATAATTCTTCATAATACAGTAAGTTCTTTACAATGCAAAAATAACGACAATAGGATTACGAACTTAGAATTTGATTTGATTATAGGAAACCCTCCTTTTTTTAGAATAGAACCTGATGATAAAAATGAAATATGTGATTGTGTTAGCTATGGACATAATTATATCCAAAGTATTTTTGTTCATTGGGCAATTCAACATTTAAAAACAAATGGAAAATCAGTTTTATTTTTACCTCAATCAATGTTGTCAGGTTTTTATTACCAAAAATTAAGACAAGAGATAATGGAAAAATGCAGACTCGAATTAATAATTAGTGATAAATCTCATGAAAAATCTTTCTTAGTTCAGCAAGATATAATGATACTTTATTTCAGTAATAGAAGAAATTTAGATTATTATCAGGTTGGTATACCTTACAATGATTTCGAAAATTTCGAAACAATAATATTACCATTAAATTTAATTAACAATAAAAATCAAGTCATTCCAGTTTTTAAATCTGAATTTGAACTAAATATGGCTCGACATTTATCAGAAATGGAAATTCTAAATTACATTACTGAATTTGAAATTGGGACTGGGAATTTTGTTTGGAATCAGAATAAAGATGATATATATAATCAATATGTTGAAGATTCAATTCCACTAATTATGGGACCAAGCATTAATTTAGATGGTATAAATTTGGAGAACTCGAAGTATAATTATTGCGTAGTAAGCAATGAAAACAGATATATTCGTAACGATATTGTTATTCTTTATAGAAGAATGTCTCCAATCGGTAATGAAATAAGAATGATTGCGACTATTATTAGCACAGATGATATTCCAGAATATGTATTAGAAAATCATGTTAATTTTATAAAACATGAAAATTATGATATGAGGAAAATTCAAATGATGTTACAATTTATTACAAGTGAAGATTTCGAAACCATGATAGATATTTTTTGTCAAACAAATCAAGTTTCTTCTAACGATTTATTTACAATTTTTGAGGTACTTATGTCTTTACGAAATCATTAAAACAAAGCAATATTGCATGAATTTATCTATGCAATATTGCTTTTGTTATAATAGGAGGAGAAAAATGAATAGGGTAGAATCTAAAAAAAAATTAGAACAATTAGTTCAACAGTTCGAGAAGTATGAAAGTACATATAGTGCTTCGGATTATAAAGAGGCAACTTTAAGATCTAGTTTTTTAGATCCCTTTTTTGAACTTTTTGGATGGGAAATGCGCCCTGAAAGAATAACTAATCCAGCAGACTTAGAAGTGATTATAGAAGAAAGTTTAGAAACGGAAAAATCTACAAAGTATATAGATTATGTTTTTAAAATTAATAGAACGACTCAGTTTTTGGTAGAAGCTAAAAAGCCAGCTGAAAATCTTTCTAAAAAAGATCATATTTTTCAGGCTAAAAGTTATGCATTTACTACGGAGATTCCATTTGTCATTTTAACAAATTTTAAAGAGTTCAGATTTTATGACGTTTCAACTGAACCTTTACACAATCAACCGGATACAGATAAAGTGAAAGAATATTGTTTTGATTATAAAGAATATGTTCAAAACTTTGATAAGTTATGGGAATTATTCAGCAGAGAAGCAGTTGCTAACAGAAGTTTAGCCAAGTTTTATGCTAAAAGAAGAAATATAGTAGATAGTCCAGATTTAATTTTTAAACTTAATTATCAAATTGATAAAGGTGCATCATTACTGGATATATCTTTCTTGAAAAATTTGAAAATATGGAGAAAATCATTAGCTGAAAATATCTTTAATAATAATTCACTTAATGTTAACGTAATTAATGAAGTAGTTCAGAGAATATTAGATAGACTGATATTTATCCGTATCATTGAAGACAGAAATATTGAATCAAAAGAGTTTTTAAAAGAAATTGTAGAAATGCACGAACAAGATAATTCGATTTCAGTGAAAAATGAACTAGATAATCTATGTATTGAATTAAATAAGAAATTTAATGGATTAGTTTTCCATGACCATACATTTGTTAACGAAACGTTGATAGATAACGAAATTTTATTAGCTATTATTGACAATTTATATTATCCAAAGTCTCCTTATAACTTTAGATTAATTAAACCAGAAATTTTAGGACGAATATTCGAGCAATTTTTGGGCGAAAAAATTGAAATAATTGATGGAAAAATAACGTTAGGATTAAAAGATATTAATAAAAAATCAGGGGGTGTTTATTATACACCTTCATATATAGTTGAAAAAATAGTAGAAAATACATTATCCAAAAAATTACATGATGATATTACAATTGAAAATTTAGAACAGATAAAAATAGCTGACATAGCTTGTGGTTCAGGAAGCTTTTTAATTTCATCATATAAATATTTAATTGATAAATTTCAATATATTTATTCCAAATGTTCGGAAGCGGATGTTCAAACATTAATTAGTAATAACTTAGTATTTATAGACAATGGAAAATTAATGTTAACAATGGAACATAAAAAGGGGATACTTCAGCAAAATATTTTTGGGGTAGATATAGATTCACAAGCAATTCAGGTAGCGAAATTAAGTCTTTATATAACCATGTTAGAAGAAGGATACAGAGAAGGTACATTAAGACCTATATTACCAGACTTAAATGATAATATTAAACATGGTAACTCAATAATAGATAATGAAATTTTATTTGAAGATGATATAACTTACGATATTGATGCAACATTACCATTTGATTGGGAATATGCTTTTCCTGATATTATAGATAACGGAGGTTTTGATGTAATATTAGGCAATCCACCCTATATAAGAATTCAAATTTTTGAAGAGTTATATGGAAAAGATGTAGTTAATTATTTGAAAAAAAAATACGTTTCTGCCGAAAAATTTAACTTTGATATATATGTCGTGTTTATAGAAAAAGCATTATCGCTCTTGAATGACCAAGGGATATTGGGATATATTGTGATGAACAAATTTTTTACTACACAATATGGAGAAAAATTGCGCAAGTTAATAACTTCAGAAAAATTATTATATGAAATCATTGATTTTGGAATTAATGAAATATTTAATAATGCTACTACTTATACTTGTATATTAATTTTAGATAAAACTAATCCAGATGAAATAATTATTGAAAGAGTGATTGATTTAAATACTTGGAAAGCTGGAGAATCTTCAGATCGGAAAGTGGTAGATCATACCGAATTCACTAGTGCTCCTTGGTATTTATCAAGCAATACTGATGAAGAAATTTACAAATTCTTTGAAGAAAATATGGTTTTACTTGAAACCATTAGTGATAGGGTTTTTGTTGGTGTTCAGACAGACTGTGATCCAGTATATATTTTAGAAGAAGTTTATGAAGAAGAAAATTATTTATATTGTAAGTCAGAATATACTACTGAAGTACACAAGTTTGAAAAAGATCATTTAAAACCATTTTTAAAAGGTTCTCTAGATATAAAGAAATATACTTTTTCAAATGTTAATAAGTGGTTACTTTTCCCTTATACCAATTCGGAAAATACTTCTGATTTAATTCCCGAAACAACTTACAAACAGTGTTTCCCAGAAACATGGAAATACTTAGAGTCTTGTAAAGAAAGATTAGCAAAAAGAAAAAGTATTGAGAGAGAATTGGATATTAATCCGAATTATAATGAGTGGTATAAATATATTTACAAAAAGAATCACACGAGGATGGACCAATTAAAAATAGTATTTCCAGCGATATCAAAGGGTAGTAGCTTTTGTTATGATTCGGATGGAGAGTACTATTTTGTAGGAAGTGGTGCTGGAGGCGGTGGTGGAGGCGCAATAGTCTTGCCCGATCAATCTGATTATAATTATTTATCCTTACTTGGAATTCTAAATTCAGAAGTAGTTTCATATCAAATTGTAAGAAGAGGTTCAAAACATAAAGGTTCTTATTATGGTGTAGATAAAAAGAGAATAGAAAATCTATATGTGCCATTGATTAATGAGGATAATAAAGATTTATTTAGTAATATTTCAAAAATGGTAGCTCAAATTCTTGATGCGTTTCAAAAAATGCATAAAGCAGGGACAACGGATGTTGGTAAAGAACAACTTCAACAAAGAATAAAAATGCTTAATGCTAGAATAAATGAACTGGTATATAGACTGTATAATTTACCAGTAGAATATAAAGAATATATTAAAAATGCCTTAGAAAATTAATTTTATTTGTATGAAATAGTCAAAAATATAGTTAATAAAATTCATTGCCCCCGCAACCCTTGATTTAACAATATTCCGAGACGGTTGGTTCGACTCCCGCCGTCTCCATACATAAAGGTGAGCAATATTGTAGCGGTAAATAATGATAAAGGTATCATCTTCTGATATATGGGTGGATACAGATATTTTAAATACATTTGGCTATGAATTATTTACTAAGCTTTTACCGAAATTAAGGTTAAGCAGTACACCAATATAGGAAAAAGGTTTACATCGGCAAAATAAGGTATACTATATTTGTTGAATAGATTTCTTTAAAGGCAGGAAAAGAAGGTGAACCTAAGTGGGGAAATATCAATTGGATACTAAAGGTAAGGTGGCTGTGGCAAAGTATCATGAAAAAAACAAGCCAGCCCAATTTGATAAAAAGCAGCAACTTGAGAAAATACGTGCGGCGTATTTGAAAAAGAAGCAAGAACAAACAGATCAATAATTTGAATGAAAACATAGGAAGACTAAAATCTCCCTATGTTTTTCTTTAACATAAAATTGCGGTATATTTTATTATTCTCCTAAATGGCAGATTCGATGACAGAAAACTTATTATCAGATATCCATTCCTCTTAACATTTCATGTACCGTACCACCCTAGAGTTTTTATTTGTTCATACTCCGTGCATTTGTTGTCATAGGGAAGACACTCTCTTTTGAAACAAATGAAATCGTTGAAAATTTGAGAGAATTAATCCATCTCATTTTCATTTTTTTGAATGCTTTTATGACAAGGTCGGAAATGTCATCGATTCTATCAAGAGCTTTTGAATTATTGGTCTCTCTTCAGTTCAACTTAAGCTGATTTTGGCCTCTCAACGTGTTTATTGTGAAGCATAATGCAACAATCTTGCTCGGGATTCAGCCTAAGAAGATGTGAATGTCATCACTATAATGTAGAAGGGTGTGCTAAAAGTCTAGAAACTTTCAGCACATCCTTTTGTATTCAATTGAACAGATGAAAAATGCAGAAGTATTATACGCTCCGTATTTTTCGATCCATCATTTAAAAATATAGTATAGTTATTGTAAAAACCGAAATGATTGAGGGGACTGGAATAGATGAACTTACTAGAAGTTGGCGTAAAAATAAAGCAGATGCGGAAGAAAAATAAAATGTCTCAGGATGATTTAGCTTCGCAGATTCATTTAACGAAAAGCCATATTTCAAAAATAGAAAATGGCAAAGCGACACCGAGTCTGGTGACATTATCTAAGATTGCGGAAATATTTGATGTGCCAATGGCTTGGTTTGTTATTCAGGATCAATTTGATGGCATTTCGATTGTATCGAAAAAAGAACGCAATGAGACGGTTGAGACGAATGAACTTGGCTATCAATATGAGCTGTTAGCGAATAAGAGCTATATGAGTAATATCAATCCTTCTATTGTTACCGTACATAATGGGGCGGAAAATTTAGCGCCTTATACACACGATAATGATGAATTTATTTATGTCATTTCGGGTAGTATCGTCTTGAAATACGATCATAAATTTTACAATTTAGAAGAAGGGGACTCTGCGTATTTTTCTGGGAAAAAGGAGCATATCTTTATTAATAATTCTGCAGAAAACTCAAAGGTATTAACGATTTATGTTGAGGATTAAATCTTTCTTTTAAACGTAAATATTATCGAAAATACAAATTTCTTGTTTACAATACTATTCAGACAATTTACAATTGGTGTAATATAATTCAACTAAGTTGAATTATATTACACTTTTTTAATTTTGGGGGTATGGGGATGACTTCACGTATTAAGGGATTTTATTTACTTTCAGTAGAAGAGCGAATTAAGTTAATCGCTGAAAAGTCAAATTTAACCAAAGAGGAAGTTGAAGCTTTAAAAAGTGGAATTTCATTAGAGCTTGCTGATGCAATGGTTGAAAATGTTATTGGACATATTTCAGTGCCTCTAGGGGTAGCGGCCAACTTTAAGGTGAATGGCAAAGAGATATTTATTCCGATGGCTACTGAAGAGCCGTCAGTAATTGCTGCGGCTAGTAATGCTGCCCGTGCAGCATATGAGTTAGGGGGTATTTTTACTTCCAGCTCGGGAACAGTTATGCGCGGACAGATTCAGGTATTAAATATTGAGGACCCTCATGCAGCGAGGGCGAAAATTTTTGAACATAAAAATGAGATCATCGAGCATTGTAATGAAAAAGATCCAACGTTAGTCAAGTTAGGCGGTGGAGTGAAGGATATAGAAGTGCACTTAATCGACACAGCAAAAGAAACTATGGTTGTCGTCCATTTAATCGTTGATACGAAGGATGCAATGGGGGCAAACGCTGTTAATACGATGGCGGAATCTGTGTCACCATTAATCGAACGGATTACAAATGGACGAGTTGTGCTACGGATTATTTCAAATTTAGCAGATAAGCGTATTGTTCGTGCGCGTGGTGAATTCTCAACAGAAATGCTCGGGGGAATAGAGATTGCGAAAAATATTGTAAGTGCTTACGAATTTGCAGATGCTGACCCGTATCGGGCTGCCACACATAATAAAGGGGTTATGAATGGTATTACAGCTGCGGTATTAGCATCGGGTAACGATACACGTGCTGTTGAGGCTGGTGCTCATGCCTATGCTGCTCGTTCTGGTAGATATCGTTCTTTAACAACGTGGGAGCTGAATAAAGCAGGCAATCTTGTTGGGACGTTGGAATTGCCATTAGCTGTTGGTATTGTGGGAGGGGCTACGAAGACTCATCCTGTTGCAAAAGCAGCGCTAAAAATTATGGATGTGCAATCTGCAGAGGAGCTAGCCAGCTACATTGCCGCAGTAGGATTAGTAGAAAATCTAGCAAGCTTACGCGCACTTTCAGCAGAGGGTATTCAATCTGGTCATATGCGTCTGCATGCGAAAAACTTGGCTGTAATGGCTGGGGCTACAGGCGATATTATTGATCGTGTTGTGCAGCAGGCGGTAGAAGAGAAGGATTTCCGTTATGATCGTGTTTTAGAGATTACAAACTCTCTGCGAGGTGAATAATACATGGCGAATACTCCATACAATGAGCAAAAAAATGTAGAGGAAAAGAAGTTTATTGAAATTTTAGGAGACACGGTTTCTGGTAATCAATTAATTATTTCAATTATTTTAAGTGTTGCCGCAAGCTTTTTAGGCTATCAGTTTGGCCAGTGGGTTTTTCCGAAGTTTGCAGACCCTCAAATGATTAACTCCTATTCATTGTTAACAGGCATCACGGGTATTCTGATTGTTGTTGCTATTAATACGATTCTTTTTAAACCAAAACGTATTTTAGTAGAAGATGAAGCATCTAGTCATTCTTTAAAGGAAGCATTTGAGGATTTACAAATTGATATAGACGAGGAAATACGCTTAATCGAGGAAGATCCAGTGACAAAAAAAGAGCTTGAGGATTTTGGTATTCTTTCTAGCTTACAAGGCTTGAAGGGAGCGGATAAAAAATGAGTATTTATGTAATAGCTCTTTTATTTGCACTTCTTGGTGCAGCTATCTTTACTGTCATTGGTCTTATCTCAGGTACAGATGAAACAGCAATTATGGTACCCATTACATTGTTAGTTATTTTGCTGGGAGCGCCTCCTGAAGGGGTATTCGCCTTTTTCATGGCGGGCGTGTTAGCTAAGCATTTAACACATGCTGTCCCAACTGCGTTATTAGGCATTCCAGGGGATACAACGGCTGTACCGTTGATCGACCATGCCAATACATTACGCCGTTTAGGGATGCCGCACGTTGCACTACGTAAAATGATTTCTGGCGGTGTTATCGGTGCATTTATCGCCCTACCAACCGCTGTATTGTTAGGTCAGTTTTTAGGTCAATTTGCCGACTTTTTTAAATCTTCATCAGGCATCATTTTTACACTTGCCGCAATTTTAATCGCATTCTTTTCAAAAGGAAAATGGGCAAGTATTTTAATTATTATTCCATTTGCATTTTTCATTAAAGCTTTAGATAGCGTTAGCTTCGCGATGCTGGATAAACATTTAAGTATTACATTCTTTTTAGGAATTGCCATTGGACCGATGTTTTGTAATATTTTAATGGCGGCTTCCTCCGTTGCTAAAAATGATCTAGCACGCAGTAAGCCAAATCAATATAATCTTGCTCCTGAAACGAAATCATGGAAAGGCTATTTCCCGAATCCATTTAAAATTTTATCGAAAAGGCAGACCATTTTTACGAGCATTACAACGTTTCTTTCCTCCCTTACATTTGTCTTCAGTCCTGTCGGGATGACGTCATTGATGGGAGAAATTGTAGGCTCACGTACAAAAGGTGCCTATAAAAAATCAACAACGAGTCTTACTGTCATGAATGGTGTAACGGAATCGACATATATAGCTGAAGCGATTATTCCATTAATTGCATTCGGTATTCCGTTAAGCCCAGTAGCACTTGGACCAGCATCACCTTTATTTAATGCACCACCTATTTTTACAGTAGATCCAGTTAACAACTTACACACGCTAATGTCTTCATGGGACTTTTTCATTTTTGGGTTAATCGGTATTAGTGTAGCCGCTTTAATTGCTTATCCATTTGCGATGAATTATGCCCGTAAAGCATCTGTATTAGTATTGAAATATATTAGCCAGGAAGCAATCGTAGCGATGTTCATCGGTTTAGCATTTTTGCTTGCCTATAACGAGGCACAATTGCTAGGAGTAGTGTTAACATTTACAGTCGCAACTGTTGGTGGATTATTGAATCGTATTTTAGGTGTAGGGGCTGGTGTGCAATTCATGGTATTCTACGCATCAAGCTGGATTATGCTACAGCTGTTCGGCATTTAATTAAAGGAAGTGTATCTTGATGACTTTACCAAAACAAGTGGAAATAAGAGAAGTTGGTCCTCGTGACGGCTTACAAAACGAGAAAATTTTTATTCCAACTGATTTGAAAGTACAATGGATTAATTTAATCAGTGAAACAGGTGTCCGTCATATCGAAGTATCCTCTTTTGTTAGTCCCAAGTGGATACCAGCTTTAGCCGATCATCATGAAGTGTTTGAGCAAATCGCACGTCATGAAAACATAACGTATACAGCTCTTGTGCCTAATTTGAAAGGGGTAGAAGGAGCCATTCAACAAAAGGTTGATGAAATTGCGTTATTTATTTCTGCTTCTGAGGAGCATAATCAAAGTAATGTAAACGCTTCAATTAACCAATCTTTACAGAACTTAAAAGCTGTAGCTGAAGCAGCAAATCGTGAAGGTATATCGTTAAGAGGCTATATTTCAACTGTATTTGGCAGTCCGTTTGGTGATGAAGTAAAGCTTCAAACAGTGAAGGAAATCATTGATGCCTATCTAGCAATGGGCGTTTCTGAAATTTCACTAGGCGATACAATTGGGGTAGCGGATCCTGTACAAGTAAAGGCTATTTTATCAGAGCTGCTCACTCAATACGATCGTGATTTGTTTGCCCTTCATTTTCATGATACGTATGGACGTGCTTTAGCAAATATATTTGCAGCACTTGAGCAGGGGATTACAAAATACGACAGTGCTATTGGAGGTTTAGGGGGATGCCCCTATGCCCCTGGTGCAAGCGGCAATGTGTCAACGAATGATTTAGTAAATTTCCTGCACCGTTTAGGCGTGCAAACGAATATTGATGAAGAAAAACTATTTACCGCTACGCGATTTTTACAGCAGGCAATTGATAGACAGCTTGATAGTAAAGTATATAAAGTGCAAAGTAATTAAGTAAAAGAGCCCTTTATAGTTAGAATTAAAATGAGAACTGCCCCACCAATTGTTAGACACACTCTACCAATTGGTGGGGCAGTCTTTTTACTGAGGAAAAATAGTTTTATGCCAATTAATCAGCATACTACCTTTGAATTCAATAGGTGATCCCCCCCTAAATATGATCAATATACTTCAAACACTTTGCCAGCAGTTGGGTACGATTGGTTACTTGAAACTTTCTATATAGGTTTTGAAGATGTTTTTTGATTGTATTTTCACTGACGAATAATTGCTGGGCGATATCTAGGTTTTTCAAGCCTTTGAATACAAACTTTAAAACTTCTCGTTCTCGATCTGTCATTTCCAACACGATGGAGGGCTGTGAAAAGTGATGTAAGGAATACATGTTTTCGATATTTCTTTTCAAATACACTAACTTTAAAATATCTTTGTCATTAAATAGCTTCTCTCCTGTTTTCCTTAAAAAGCCAATAACGGCTACGAGCCTATTGTCTATTCTTAAATACATGGCCATTTCATCTTCATAGCGATTTTCTTTCAAAAAAACTTCTTTATAATGGGTTTGTTTTTGCAGGCACATCACTTCATTCCTACTCATTAGCTGAATGGAAGGCTGTGTAGTTATATTTTGGGGGTGTAATGGATCAAAGTTTTTATATCTTTGCAAATAGTCATTAATCGTATGACGCTCTATATTAAAAAGCACTGGGGCGGTTAACTCATTATTTGCTATTTCCCAAAATAACATATGGTGATAGCCGAGATGCTGACTAATTGTTTGCAATAGTTCCTGTTTAAACCCTTCATTGCTTTGTTTCACATTCATATTTGAAATATGATAGCTTGCCTTAAGAATGTTTTCTAAATCATTTTCTAAAAACATGAAAACACCTCATTTCTCTATTATGCATTTATATTCTACTTAAAACGGAATTATCCTTTTGGGTAATATCTTAAATTTAGAATATTCAGTACATTATAGTTGCAAGATTACTACTATACGAGGTGATGATATGAATTTACAAGAGTATGCATCCTATGACGGTATTGGGTTGGCAGAGCTAGTAAAATCAAAGGAGGTAACACCACAGGAGTTAAAGGAGCTAGCGTTAGAAGGAATAAAAAAAGTCAATCCATCCATTAATGCGGTCGTTAGTGTGTTAGAAGAGCAGGCTGATAAAGCAATTGAGAAGGTTGATGAAAATGCGCCATTTGCAGGTGTTCCGTTTTTAATTAAAGAACTTGTGCTACATGCAGAGGGTGTTCCGCATAGTATGGGGAGTCGTATTGGAGAAAATACGGTTATACCCGTCGATAGTGAATTAATGGCGCGTTTTAGAAAGGCTGGCTTGATTTTAGCAGGTACTACAACAACACCTGAGTTTGGCTATAATGCAGCGACTGAAGCGCTAATTTATGGCGCAACGCGCAATCCGTGGAATTTACAGCATAGTCCAGGTGGTTCAAGTGGTGGGGCAGCAGCGGCTGTTGCAAGTGGTATTGTGCCAATTGCCCATGCGAATGATGGTGGTGGTTCTATTCGTATTCCCGCTTCCTGTAGTGGGTTAGTGGGATTAAAGCCTACACGTGGAAGAGTTCCAGCTGGTCCATTCAATAGCGAGCCTTTAAATGGTATTGCCATTGAGTTCGCTGTGACTCGTACAATTCGTGATACAGCGGTGCTATTGGATCAAGTAGCAGGCCCTGACTTAGGGAGCTATTCCAAATTAGAAGTAACACATGCACCGTATGGACAACTTATCCAGGAAACAGTGCGCCCGCTAAAAATTGCTTGGACAACTGAAACAAATTCTGGGGCATTTGTCGATCCGGAATGTATAGAAGCGGTTCATAAAACAGTTCAAGTATTAAAAGAACTAGGACACGAGGTAGTAGAGGCGCGTCCGAAATATGAACAAGCATCATTCACAAAGGCGACGGTCGATATTTGGACAGCGAATATTTATCAAATGATTAAGGGGGCTGCAGCAGGCACTGGTAAAACAGTTTCTCCAGACTATATTGAAGCAGCCATTTGGAAATGCTATGAATATGGTGGACAATTAAAGGCGGCTGATTTATTGGAAGCTATTCATACAAATGCAGTCGTTTCACGTCAAGTAGCAGGATTCTTTGAAGACTATGATATTTTATTGAGTCCAACTATTGGCACACTTCCTGCTAAAATTGGTGAGTTAAATGCCAACAACCCTAATATTTCGGCTGTTGAATGGACAGAGCAAATTTTCACGTATGCACCGTTTACAAATTTATTCAATGCTACAGGCCAGCCTTCCATATCATTGCCTTTAGCCGAAAGTAAATCAGGCCTACCAATTGGTCTACAAATGACGGGTAAATTTGCAGATGAAATGACGTTATTACAGCTAGGTAGACAGCTAGAGGAAGCCATGCCTTGGAAAGACCGTCAACCAGCAGTACATGTCAGTGAACAGCCTCAGCCAGCAGTATAATCTAGCATGAACGCACTTAGTAGAGACTAGGTGCGTTTTTTTTGCGGTCGTAATTTTCAAGCTTCCTTAAAAGCAGGTTTTATCCTGACCTCGAACTCATATACATAAAATAAAAGCTAATAGGAGTAGTGATTATTGGACAAACAACAACATAAGTACAGATGGATTGTGTTTGTTGCTGTATTGTTTACCTATTTGTTAATGGCAAGTCAGCGAACTGCTCCAGGGTTAATTACAGATCAATTGATGGAGGATTTTGGGGTAACGGCTTCGACAATTGGCTTATTGACGAGTATTCAATTTTTTGTGTACACGAGTTTGCAAATTCCGATGGGGATTTTAGCTGACCGATTTGGGCCAAACGTTTTCCTCATCATTGGTGCCACCCTAACAGGTATAGGAACCATTCTTTACAGTCTAGGTACACATGAATTCATTCTATTCTTTTCTAGAATACTTACTGGTATAGGAGATGCCACCATATGGGTGAATATGGTGCTTATTTTGGCACAATGGTTTCATAAAAAGGAGTTTGTCCGATTAATTGGCTTTGCAGGTATGACAGGGAGCTTAGGTTTCTTATTGGCAACGGTGCCTTTTGCTACATTGATTCTTTTATTAGGTTGGCGAATCACCTTTTTCTCTACAGGACTTTTACTATGCTTATGTGGTGTACTTCTTTATTTTGTGCTTGTACAAAACACAAAACGCATTTTTTCAAAGGAATCTGTAAGCATAACTAAAGAAATAAAACGTGAAAAAAGCTCCATATTATTACGAAGAATATTTTCAAGCAGGCAAGCGTGGGCTTTATTTTTTTGTCATTTTGGCGTTGTGGGCGGGTATGTTGGCTTTATTAGCTCGTGGGCAGTACCATATGGGATCAATATGTATGAGATGTCACGGTCAGAGGCTAGTCAGTTAATTATGATTGGTCTAGTCGGAGCGCTTTTAGGAGCACCTTTAATGAGCTGGATTGCTGGCTGGTTAGGTACAATTAAGAGACCCTATATTGTTGTGCATATTGCGGTTTTAGCTAGTTGGTTTGCCTTTCTTTTATTGAAAGGGCATCCGTCCATTTTCATGCTCATTGTCCTGTTCTTTATCATTGGCTTTGGCTATGGTGCAAGTGCTTTAACCTTTGCGGCAGTTCGTCAAACTTTCCCTTTAAATGAATCAGGCATTGTTTCTGGATTTGCCAATACTGGGGGCTTTCTAAGTGCCGCATTGCTGCCCATTATTTTTGGGTTTATTTTAGATTACTTTCAAGCTGCCACAGGCAATGTAAGTGATGGATACTACTATGGCTTCATTTCGCCAGTCATATTTTCTATCATTGGCTTGATTGGAGTAATGATGTTTAAGGAAAAGCTTTTAAAGGTGATGGATTAAGCCATGCTATAAAATATGAGTATAAAGGGATACCTGCAATAGAGGTATTCCCTTTTTAACGTTGAACGTATTATCCCATATATACACTGGCACAAGTATCTGGAGCAGGTTCATAAAAGCAATGATTCTTAAATTGTCCTGTAAACGGCTGACCATACCATGTTGGGGGACATGGTGCATATGGATTGAAGTACCAGAGTGCGTATTTTGCTGGATGTTCACGCCAGAAATCTAAGTTTTGTTTCGCCAATCTTTTTTCCGTTTCTCTCGCTCGTTGGTAAAACATATTGCCTTTTTGAACAGCTTCGAAAGAATAATTTCCGCCTTGTACCTGGTAAATAACCTGCTCAATTGTTCTTACATCATTGAAATCTAAACAGGATGCCACAGCACGATTCACAATGACATTGCCCACGTAAAGCATACCTTGTTGACCTTCACCCTCTGCTTCTGCTCTCATCATCCTTGCCATTAAAGCAACGTCTGCATCACGGTATTTTACTCTTGGCATTTTTCCACCTCCACCTTATAGTATGAAAAAGAACAAGGCTAGTTTCACTTTATCTTGAAATTCGTTGTTTTTGTATATCACTCCATAAAAAACACCATCTTTACTGTTCAACAGCAAGATGGTGTTTTTCATTAAAAATTATTTTTGAAGTATGGCGTTTTTTTCAGTACAACACATACTGGGATGGCGATAACTAAGCCTACGATGTTTTGAATGACGTCCCCAGGAATGGATGCCAGCGGGGCAATCCAGCTGTTGAACATAATGGCTTGCCCAACATAGTAAACAGCAATCATCACAGGCATTGATACTACTGCTCCTAAAATATTCAGCCCAAGATTATCACCTTTATGTCCTTTTGACCAAGCAATTTTACCGACAATGAAGCCTTGTAATGCGCGTGAAATAATGGTTGTGGGTGCCCAAATTAACCAGCCACCTACGATATCGAATAAACCCATTCCAATAGCTCCAGCAAGTGCTCCTTTTTTAGGCCCGAATAAAATAGCGGAGATAAACAGCATAGATGTTCCTAAGTGGATAAGGCCCCCTTGCCCAATCGGTAGCTTCAGATTGATAAACATTGTAGCAACGAAAACAAGTGCTGCTAAAATGGCTGTAATGACTAAATCAAATGTTTTTGTGCGTGATTTTGTATAGGATGTTGGCCTTTGTATATTTTGCATTTGTCTCTTCCTCACTATGATGAATATTTTGATGATTTTTACTTTAACAAAGGACTGACTATTGTAAAAGTGTCAATTTTATAAAAAAGTTAAGGGTCAGTTTGAGGTTATTTTCGCATCTTTCGAATTGTGATACGATGGGGAGAGTAAAAGCAGGATGAGTTAGGTGGAATGTATGATGAAAAAAGTTGCTGTAATTCAAGATATGTCGTCCTTTGGAAAGTGCTCATTGACGGCTGCGATGCCTGTACTCTCTGTGATGGGTGTGCAAGCAGTCCCATTACCAACAGCTATTTTAACGGCACAAACAGGATATTCAAGCTTTTATTGTGAAGATTTAACGTCAAAGATGGACTCTTTTATAGATGAGTGGAGTAAGCTTGGAGCTACCTTTGAAGGGATTCATACAGGCTTTGTTACAGGTAAGGAGCAAATCGATAATATATTTCGCTTTTTAGACGTGTTTCACTCAAATAAGACGACGTTGCTTGTCGATCCAGTAATGGGTGATCATGGTGAGGTCTATAAAATGTTTACTGGTGAATTGCTTGATCGTATGAAAGCGTTAGTAAAGTGTGCTGATATTATTACGCCAAATGTCACGGAATGCTGCTTGCTTACAGGTTTATCCTATGAAAGGCTACTGAGCTATCCAAATGATACTGATTATATTCATGCCCTTAAAGAGGCAGGTCAGCAGTTACAGCAAGCAACTGGAGCAAACGTCATTATTACGGGTTTGAATCCACCAGTAGGTGATACGGACAAGCGTTATGTTGGGAATATGTTTGTCGATTCTGAGCGGTCTTTTCATAGTATCCGCAACTATAATGGTGAGAGCTATTCAGGCACGGGCGACCTCTTCGCATCCATCATAATGGGTGGCATGATGCGCGGACAAGATTTAATGGCCTCAATGACACTAGCAGAAACATTTTTAGCCGCTGCAATTGAAGCTACTTCGAAGGAGCAAGTACCTCGTGAGGCAGGCGTGCATTTTGAAAAGTTTTTAAGCATGCTACTTTAGAAGATGCAATTAACTTGGAATATTCTCTGTATCAATTTGATTTTTTATGAATTGATCCGTAAAAAATTTTAAGTGTTGATAATCATGAAAAAATTAAATAGAAAGGCGTGAAGGCTATTATTGCTTACACGTCTTTTTTCTTTAAAGGGAATTTTCAGCAAATAATTCTGTTAAAAGACTTGAATAAATTAGTGAAAAATAACTGGAAATTATGTTTGATTTCATTAACAATTAGTAAAATTAGAACAAATTTATGGTACTATAATGGAAATAAAATAATGAGTGTAGGGAGTGTAATTTATTGAAGGAAATAAAAGATTTACAAATAAATACGATAATTGATAACCATCAACTTTGTGAAATTTTTAAATGTTCTCCACAGGGTGGCATGAGAAGATCACACCGAACAAATACCTTAGTGTTAATATCAGATCGAACAAAATTATATGATGACAGGACTGTAAATGAAATTTATCACTATACTGGCATGGGACAAAAGGGCGATCAGCATTTAAAGTCACAAAATAAGACATTAGCTGAATCCAAATCAAATGGTATAACAGTTCATTATTTTGAAGTTATGACAAAGGGGAAATATACATATCGAGGTGAGGTAGTTCTCGCTGCCGATCCGTACACTGATCTTCAGAAAGATGTTGATGGACGAATGCGTAATGTTTGGGTATTTCCTTTGAAAAAGGCTGATAATTTACTTTAATAGAACCAGATCGAGAGAGGGTTTTTTATGAAAAAGGTAGAGGCTATTTGGTTAGCAGGAGCAATATTAACATATGAAAAATTTATCGAAAAAGAGAATGTTAAAAGTGAAGATTTGTATTTTAAGCAGAGTGAAATTGTTAAAAAAGCGGAGGAATTAAACAAAGATATAATTCCTCCTGCATTGGCATCATCTCACTGTGTAGCAAATGCTACTGGTTCTATTTATAACTATCTAGTGGCAGGAGATTTTAATGATTCGATTAAGCGAAGACTATCTTATTACGGAGAATTTAATAACCAAAAAGAACGCCCTGCATTAAATAGAGAAATAACCGTAACGACCATAATGGGTCAGAAAAAAATTGCTGAATTATATGATTTCATTGAAGGAAAGTTTACTCATTTCATTTTAACAAACCTAATAATTGAGGAGGATTCCCCAAAAATGAGTCAATGCAATATCAATACCATCCTGTACGGTCCACCAGGAACAGGAAAAACTTATAATACGGTGAACTACGCGGTTAGTATTATTGAGAATAAAGAATTTATGGCGATTTGCGCAGAAGCGTATCAAGATGTTTTTGAACGTTATCTTACGTATAAAAAGCAAGGTCAGATTCGATTCGTTACTTTTCATCAATCATATGGATATGAAGAGTTTATCGAGGGAATTAAGCCTGTTTTAAACGATGAAGCAGAAGAGAGCATTCAATATAAAATTGAATCAGGCGTGTTTAAAGAATTTTGTGAGCAAGCGCAGCAATTAAAATTAACTGCTCATGATCAGGTGATGGAAGGAAATAAAAAAGTTTGGAAGATTTCTTTAGGAGGCAGTGGCAAGAATTGGCTGAAAGAAGAATGCTTTAAGGACAATCAAATTCGTATAGGCTGGGATGAGGAAGGTACTGATTTTATTGAGGATGGGGAATATCCTTCAGATACCTTGTACTATTTCTATGAGGGAATGAGTGTTGGCGATATCGTCTTTTCTTTAGGAGATCAAAAGCATATTGATGCAATTGGCATTATCACAGGAGAGCCTGAATGGTTAGAGGCAGAGGAAGATTTTAAAAGAAGTCGTGAAGTAGAGTGGATTGCCACGGATATCTATGAAAATATTTACGAGCTAAATGGCAAAACGAACTTAGTGCAGCAAACCATTTATGAGCTTTGGCGACTATCAATCAATGATGTGAATAATTTAATTTTAAAATACTCGCAAAATGATCAAATCGATGTGGAAGAAAATACTAATAACTATGTCTTTATTATCGATGAAATTAATCGAGGCAATATATCGAAGATTTTTGGTGAACTTATTACATTAATTGAACCGACAAAACGAATTGGAGCACTAGAAGAAATGCATGTGAAGCTTCCATATTCTAAAAAGGATTTTGGTGTCCCTCAAAATGTCTATTTGCTGGGAACGATGAATACAGCAGATCGTTCCATTGCACTGATGGATACAGCACTTAGAAGACGCTTTGAATTTATTGAAATGCTGCCAAATTTGAATGCAGTAGCTGATATAAAAGTTGGGCATATCCATATTCAACGTCTAATGGAAGTTATGAACGCTCGTATTGAAGCACTGTATGATCGTGAACATACTATTGGTCATGCCTATTTTATGAGCTTAAAAGAAGACAGTTCATTAGAAAATCTAGCTAATATTTTTAAGAATGCGATTATTCCACTTCTTCAAGAATATTTTTATGAAGATTATAGTAAGATTCAGTTAGTGTTAGGAGATCATTTAAAACCCCAGCAATATCGATTTATTTTGGATGAGAAATTAAGTATAAAAGGATTATTTGGTCGAGCCATTGATATAGACCTCCCAGAAACGAAATTCCATCTTCAAGCAAGTGCATTCGAGGAACCATTAAGCTATATCGGCATATATGGAAGGGTCGAGAATGAAGAAGTTAATTGAAATAAAGGAATACGATATCCTGACATGCAATAAAGCTTTTAAAGATGAGTATGTATACTTAGACAATGATTCTTTCGAGCAGCTTGAAAATATGATTTTGGACTGTAATGATATGGAAGATGTGGATGCATACGATTTTTTCTCTGTCTCCACAAAGCGGCATGTAGGGAAGGTCATTCGTGCAAAAAATTATGTTGGGATTGTGCAATTGAAAAATGGTACACAAATTCAAATTTTGCCAAAAATATATGGGAAAACAGCCATTGACCCTAAAAAAACATTTTTGAAAATGCTTAAGTCATTACAAGAATTTCCTAGCAAAACCTTTAATGAGACTAGTCTTCGTACAGATCATATGACGTTATTGGAAATTTTCATTCGATTGTACATTGAAGAAGTACAAAAACTGATTAAAAAAGGACTTAAATCATCGTATTATGCGATGGAGGATAACTTAAATGTATACAAAGGAAAAATGGTATTCTCACAGCAATTAAAATATAACCTTGTTCATCGTCAACGTTTCTATACACGCTATGATGAGTTTGGAATGAATCGAGCAGAAAATCGATTAATCAAGGCTACATTGCTTTATTTGTTAAAACAATCTACTAGCAATGACAATATAAATGAAATTCGTAAGCAACTCATACACTTTGAACTCATTGAGCAATCAAAAAACTACAGTAAGGATTTTTCCCAGGTAAAGATTGATCGTAACTCAAAAGATTATGAAACGATTATGCAATGGTCTAAAATTTTTTTAAATAATGAAAGCTTTACAACTTTTTCAGGACATTCATTTGCTAAAGCCTTATTATTTCCAATGGAAAAAGTTTTTGAGTCTTATATTGGCTTTCATCTGAAAAAGCTACTAAGTGATTCAGCGTGGCATGTACAATTACAGGATAAAGGCTATCATTTATTTCAAGGGAAATTTGCATTACGACCAGATATTGTATTAACAAATGTCACTGGCAACATTATTTTAGATACAAAATGGAAAATGCTAAGTAACACGCCACACAATAACTATGGCATTTCACAGGCAGATATGTATCAAATGTATGCGTATGCTAAAAAATATCACGCTAAAGAAATATGGCTCCTTTATCCACTGAATACGGAAGTTGAACAAATGAAAGAAATTTATTTTAACACAAATGAAGGGGATCAAAGTGCCGAAGTGAGGGTGTTTTTTGTCGACTGTCATCATGTAGAGAACAGTTTGGAGAAACTAGTAAAGAAGTTTACTCTAGCAACGCAATAGTAAACATAAGAGTAGATATGCTATCAGGGGGGAATCTATGGGAGCTAGAGTTGAGAATAAACGTCAACTATATGCAATAGGGGTAATAAGTTTACTAGTGTCAGCCATTTTAACGTCTATTAGCCAAGTGTATTACTCGAACCGTGTACAAGCAGTGCATCCATTTCTCTTCACCGGTATTAGTTTTTTTCTTACGACTGTCTTCTTTCAATTAATCACAAGTAAGCAAAAGATAGAGCCCTGCTGGAAAGAGGCACGATCATCTTTATGGAAGTTAAACGGTGCTTCCATATTAGCCTTTATGGGGTTTTACTTTGCATTAAAATATATTGAGCCAGCGATAGTGAGCTCTCTTGAAATGGGACTAGGCCCATTGTTTGCATTGCTACTTGCGATACAGCAGAAAAAACGAGTGATAAATGCACAGTGGGGTCTTGCAATTGGCATATTTGCAGCTAGTTTATTACTGATTGGTGCTATTTTTACAGGGAAATCGGCTGTACAAACATGGGACCAATCAAGTATTTTAGGAGTCGGGGCAAGCATATTGTGTGGACTTGGTGCAGTATTATGTACAGTCTATTCTAAGCAGCTCAGTCAATTAGGATGGACAAGCTCGATGATTTTATCAAAAAGATTTTATGGTATCATTTTGCTTTCATTTATCGCTACATATGATGTCATGTTTACTTATTTGCTTGAAAACATTGGTTGGATTTTATTGATGACAGTCATCGGTGTGTTAATACCAATGTATTTATTACAGAAGGGTATTCAATATTGTGAAGTATTTCTAGTCATGATGTCATTGTGCTTTATTCCTGTATTTACCTTCTTTTTTCAGCTATTCGATACAAGGCTACAATGGTCAAATATTACATTAATAGGTGTCTTATTACTGTTATTGTTTGGAATTTTAAGTGTAGTTCTAGAACAAAGAGATCGTAGCGTTTCTTAATAAAATTTTTCCATGACAAAGTTGCTATACTGAAAAATCCAGAGCCAGTTTTGATGGGCATAAAATCAAAATGGCTCTATTTGATTTCTTTAATTGTACCTTTCAAATTCTTTTCTCCTAAAAGCCCTTCCATCCTATTAAAGTGATGCCTCTCATGAATAGCCAACAATTGAATAGCTTGAATGAGATTAGGATAATGCGCAATGGGATCAGGAAAAACAATGTGCCCTGCAACATCCTCGTCTATATTTTGTACTAACTTTTGCAAAGCAAGTGTCTCGTTGATAAGTAATTGGTCGATATCATAACTGTTTAATACAAAGCGTATTTTCTTAGGTGGAACTAAAATACCTGGTGCTCGCATTCCTTGTCCTTTTTTGGATTGATATTCTTCATAAATATCATGTATTTCAGTAGAGAATGGCTTGTTTCTTCGCATTTTAGCGATAGGCGTGAGGAATAAAGAATATTTGGTTGCTGTGTGGAGCATTTTGAGAATCAAATAAAGGTGATAAAAGTGTTCACCAATGGACCATTTTCCTTCACGTGTTACTTGCCATAGTTCTTCCTGTGAAAGTGAATGAAAAGCTGGTAGATAGTGTGCTCGTTGTGCCTGTAACGTAAGAAAATGTTTTGACATATTAGTAGATTTCATAGATTTTTAGCTCCTTTATTTCCATTTTAAGGATTACTGCTGGAAAAGTACATCAAATGCCAATCGTTATGGCCGATAAAGAGGAAAAGTATGATAGGAGGAAAAGGCATGGAAATTAGACAATTAACAGCTGCAGATGCTGAGGTATATAGAGATTTAAGATTAGAGGGATTGCAAACAAATCCAGAAGCTTTTGGCGCTAGCTTCGAGGAAGAAAAGGATTTGTCACTTGAGTCGTTTGCAAGTAGGCTCGAAGGACAGGGAACATTTACATTTGGGGCATTTGACCAGGAGGATTTACTCGGTGTGGCGACATTGGTGCACGCAAATAAAATGAAGCTAAAGCATAAAGCGAGTATTTTTGCCGTTTATGTTTCTTCAAAAAAACGGGGATTGGGCATAGGAAAACAACTAATGGTAGAGATCATCAATCAAGCCAAAACACTCGTAGACGTCGAGCAAATTAATTTAACAGTTGTTTCTTCCAATGAATCAGCAAAAGGATTATACACATCGTTAGGTTTTCACGTTTTTGGAACAGAACGAAACGCCTTAAAAATAGGGCAGCAATATTTTGATGAGGATTATATGGTGCTGTATTTCTAAAAATGCTAAAAAGCCTTTGAAGTTCCATCTTCAAAGGCTTCAATTTATTAGGATGAGTAGCAATGGAACAATGGAATTAAAGCAAGGAATAAAAGAATCCCCGTAATAAAAAGAATAAGTAAAGAGCTAACAATGCCCACTTTTTTTATAAGTAACCATAGACTTAGCAAGATAGTAAGGACCGATAATGGGAGTGCCAGCCAAAATCCAAGATTCCCCAAGTATTCAATCATAATGGGGAATGAATGGTGAAAGTAATTGTAGGGAATATCTAGCATGAGTAAAATGGTCAATATAAGCTCCATAAAATCCCCCCATCTACATAATTGTTCTTACATATATGGTATGCAGAGGCATCTTTAAGTCACACGGCAGCATCCTTTAAAAAGGATGCTGCCGTAAATTTTTTGTAGACCTATGAATTTTCCCTTTTATCTAACAACTTCAAGATGATCGCTTCCAAATTTTCTATTTTCTTTTCAAAACGCATAAAGAGATAGATGGTAATGGCAATAGGGAAACCTGAATTACCTATTAGGTGAACCCACATTTGTATAGTTTCAACTGGTATCATAACATCTTCCTCCCTCATTATTGTGATGCTTACAGTTATTAAAAGTGAACGTACGATTAATAAAATCAATATGAATGAATAAATTAGGGAACGTTTGTTCTGTTTTTGGTTTATAATAGATATATGATATTCACTTTAATGAACAAGAAGGCCAATATATAGGAGTGATGCGAATGTGTAATGAGTACAAAATAATAGAAGAGTTTTTTTACAGAAATAGAGAACAGGTTAAAAATCCAATTATCAGAAGTTTTTTGGCAGATGCACAAAATCTTTATTTGGTACAACATGCAATCTTATATCCCAATGATTGTAATTTGAAAATGGTTGATGAAACATTTCAAGCTCATTATCAAAGGGTACAGAAAATAAAGTATATCAGCAATTTAATTTATTTCTTTAGCCTGGATTTCGATAAAAAAAAGAGAAGATTGCAAAATCGCTTTTTATTAGTCGCAGATAGTGGCCTAATGGACGACGGTATAAGAGACGAAGATAGCGGAGAAGAAGGATTATTAGAAAAAATTGAAAATGAACAGCTCTTTAAAGGCTTACAAAAATTAACAGACAAGCAACTTCAAATTTTAGAAATGATTTATGTCAAAGACTATTCTATAAAAGTAATCGCTGAGACATTTCAAACAACACCACAGAACATATCCAATCTTCATCGAAAGGCTTTAAAGAAGCTTCATCATCAAAATATTAGAAAGGAGGAGATTTAGTCAATGCAGGACAATATGAATGAGGAGATGCTAATAATTATTGAAAATTTTACGCCAAAAATTAAGCAGTGTCTTCATCAAACAAGTTACCAGGATAGAGAAGACTTAGAGCAGGAGATTAAGCTGAAAAATTATTGAAAAGCTGACAACGAAGGAATTTGAAAACACACCTAGTTTTTGGAATTTTTTTGTATGATAAAAAAAGAGCAATGCCCTTTTAAGAAGGACAATTGCTCTTTTTAATCATTAACCCTTTAAGAAATCTGGTTTCGCAAAGCTTGGATTTGGATATGTGTAGAAGCCTTCACCTGTTGCGCGGCCCAATTTGCCTTTTTCGATGTACTCTGTTTTTAAGAGGTTAGCTAATTTTTTCATGTTTTCATCACCAGTGGCAGTTGCTTTCGCTTCTACAATGTTATAGGCAGTGTTAATGCCAACGATGTCTAGAATAGCAAATGGTCCTAGTGGAGCGCCTGTACCAATCATCCATGTTTTATCGATTGTTTCTGGATCGGCCACTTCTTTTACAAGTAAAGATTCAGCTGCATCTAAAAACGGAACGAGTAATGAGTTTAAAATATAGCCAGGTTGCTCTTTATGCAATGGTAGTGGTACCATGCCAATGGCGCGTGCAAATTCAATCACTTCATCAAATACTATCATATCTGTACCAGGGTGTTTCATAATTTCCGCAGTATTGTTTTTCCAAATTGTATTAGCAAAGTGAAGAGCTAAAAATTTATCAGGACGGCCAGTTGCTTCAGCAAATTGGCTTGGTAATAAAGTAGACGAGTTTGTTGCAAAAATTGTTTTTGCTGGTGCTACTTTTCCAAGATTCGTGTAAAATTCTGTTTTGATGCTCACAACTTCAGGGATTGCTTCTATAACAAGATCAGCATCGGCAACGGCTTGCGCCAAGTCACTATTAAATGTAAGACGTGCATAGGCTGCATCCACTTCTTCTTGTGTAGCACCTAAATCTTGTTGATAAAATGGTTTTAATTTTGTAATACGATCCTGTGCATTTTTTAACGCCTCATCGTTAATGTCATACACTGTTACATTAAAACCTTTGAAAGCAGATTGATAAGCAATTTGACTCCCTAATACACCGCTACCTGCAACTGTAATGTTTTGATAATTCATCGAAATTCCTCCTTTGAAATTGTTACATTAATATAATAGTGTGGATATGTAGATAATCCTTCATTACAATTCCATACTACTTCTACCTACGAATAAAAATCAAATGAAAGCCTCTAATATTATATAAATATAAAGTTATCTGAAAGAAGTTTCTTTCCAAGTATGTACCCACTGTTAAAGAAATATAACAAAGAACAGCCTTTAAGCTGCCTTTATTTAAGAGATATAGCTAATTACATATGTAATTGTTGTAGATAGCATTATGTAATTTGTTCTTCTGTTAAACTAGTTTCAAACTCAAAAGTAAAAATAGGAAAATTATAATGTGTTAATAATAGGACTTTTATATAATTATTGTATAATTCCCATATTTTTATAGATTTATAAACTGTTGTTTTAGTACACTGAATCTATGAATCGAAGGGGGAAAAACAGTGAAGAAAATAATGTTAGCTGGTGCACTGAGTATTGCATGTTTTACAGGAGGGTTTGGTGGACAGGCGTATGCACAGGATGTAGTGAATGTGGCAAATATAATTCATCCAAAACAGAATGTGGTAGCCACTAATCAGTTACAAGCCATGCCCTATCAAGATATTTATAAAATGCTTTTGTTATCTAAAATAGGCTTTGGAAATAACGAAGTGTCGATTGTTACAACAAAAAATAGTATTACAGTCAAAATTTCATTAGAGGCGATTCTTCAATCGTACAAAGATGGTACAAACCTCTATCCAGAGGGAGAAAAAGAGTTTAAGGAAAACTATGAAGAACTGAAGAAGTTATTTGGTCAGGCGATTCAAATAAAAATTACACAAACTAGTAATGGCTATAAAAGTGAAGTATATACTGCTGGCAAATGGGAAGCAGTTAGTGCAGAGGATTTAAATGATATGGTACAGGTATTTGCTCGTGCCGACGTTGAGTTAAAATCAGGTGGATATTTCAAGGATGCTATTGGTCATTGGGCTGAAAGCTATATTCAGTTACTGTATCAAACAGATATCATTAATGGAACAACGGCTACTACGTTTAATCCAAATGGACAAGTGACGCGTGGAGAACTGGCGGCTATTATTTTCCGTGCATCTGGCTTAAATGTGAATGATGATTATGAGGGCCCTGCTTCTTATACGGATCTTAATGGTTTCTGGGGTGCTAAGGAAGTAGCGATTCTTGAAGAGTATGGCTTAATCGACATTTTCAATGGTGAAAAATTTGAGCCGAAAAAGCCCGTTACACGAGAGGAAATGGCCTATATTACTGCTAGATATTTAGAAGGTATGGAAGTGGATGTTGCGCAAGTGAGCAAAAACAATTCATTCACAGATAAAAATCAAATGCGTCAAGAAACAGTAGATGCTATTGGTCTATTGCAACATCTAGGTATTTTAAATGGTTCGAATGGTAAGTTTAACCCAAAAGGTAATCTTACTCGGGCAGAGGTTTCTAAAATTTTAACGCTTACTTTAATGCTAGTTAGTGAAGAAGAATAAAAGAGGAAAGGGATGTCTCTTGTGTGGAGACATCCCTTTGTTATTCAACAAGTATATGGAAAATATAGCTTAGGAAATAGCCTAGAAATAGATACATAAAGAATGCTTTAAATGAGACTTTCTGTAGCTGATGCAAAATGAATTCAGAAATACTAGCTGTAGCAATCAATCCTATCGAAATGCCCATTAAGATCCCTTGTGCTTTTTCAGGTAAGGCCCAATACTGACCAAACCAGATGAAAATACTAAAGAAAATGGAGAAGATGAAGAAATAAATGAAAAGTCTCCAAAGCCTTTCACCTTGAGAGATGAGTGCAGTAGATAGAGCAAATCCCTCTGGAACATGGTGAAGAATAATGGAGGCTGTGAGAGAAATACTTAATGCAGCATTTCCAAGTAAATTTCCGACAGTGAGACTAATAGGGATTGTATGGATAATCATAGCAAGTGTTAATAGAGAGACAGAGGGATTTTGTGCATGAGAAGCATGAAATAAGGTATCTAGTAGTTGAAAGATAAAATACCCAATAAAAATACCTAATATAATCCCAAATGATTGATAGATTTGAAAGGAAGAAGGAATGATATCTAGCACAAGTAAGCCTACTAAAAAACCTCCGCACAATAATGATAATCCCTGTGTCGTATGCTGAAATAGCTTAGAGAAAATCCAGGCAATCGCGCCCCCAATGCTCACACTGAAAAATAGAAAACCACCAAGTATCATTGCACTCACCTGTAAAATTCCTCCGCCCTATCATCAACTTAATGTCTTTTCAAACTATATGCTAAGTAGAAATGAATATGCTTGACATTGATTTGCCTGTATAAAAACGATAATGACAAAGATGTGCATACTGCAGGTTAGCGAAGCAAAGAATAGAGTTGAAAATCTAATGCTTGTTGTGATGGTACTATGCTAAGGGAGTGTTGTCGTGAAGGCTGTAACCTATCAGGGAATTAAAGATATCCAAGTTAAAATGTATAGTAGAGAATCCAACTATAAAAAGAAGGACATATTATTGTGAAAATCACTTCTACTGCTATTCGTGGAACTGATTTGCATATTTACCAAGGCGCTATTCCTTCACTTAAGGATTATGTAATAGGTAGGAGCAGATGTGACAAAAGTGAAAAAGGGTGACCGTGTCATCTTGCCATTTAATGTATCGTGTGGAGGTTATAATAATGCCATCGACAGAAATCATTACACTTTATTGCCATTAGAAGAAGCAAGTAAAGCCTATGGTGATTCTAAAACCTTAAATCGAGTGAGCATGCTCCTTTTTTTGTGGAAAAATAGGGAATGGTTTAAATTGACTGAATATTGGTTTAATTCTATACTTTTTAATAGAAAGGACAGATTCATCGATTTAGCTCATATAGGGAGGAATGGTTGAATGAAATGGGATGCTAGTTATGATGTAGTAGTAGTAGGCTCTGGTGCAGCGGGATTGACAGCAGGTTTAACAGCAAAGTTACAAGGAATGAAATCATTAGTGATCGAAAAAACAGATCGCTATGGTGGTGCTTCTGCTATTTCAGGCGGTGCCTTATGGATTCCTAATAATCATATCATTAAAGGTGCAGGTGTCCCAGATACACATGAACTTGCACGCCAATATCTAGATTCAACAATCGGTGATCGTGTGCCAGAAGAGCTAAAGGAAGCCTATATTACGAGAGGGCCTGAAATGTTACGCTTTTTATACAATAAAACAAAGCATATGCGCTTCCAATATGCAAAAGGCTACTCGGATTATTATCCAGAAAAACCAGGTGGCTTGTCACAGGGACGCTCCATTGAACCACTTATTTTCGATTTAACAAAAATGGGCTCTTTAGCAAATTCTATGCGTCGTGCAACTCTATCAACAAAAGGCTTCACGATGAATAGCTACGAGTTTCATAAGGTGAATATGATTACCCGGACGCTAAAAGGTAAAACTACTGCACTGAAATTAGGGGCGCGTTTAGTCAAGTCAAAGGTGACTAAGAGCGATCCGGTAGCATTAGGAGAAGCTTTAATTGCACGTTTACGCCTCTCCCTTGCAGAAGCAAATGGTGAGCTTTGGCTATCAACGGCCTTTAAAGATTTCATTATGGGCAAAGGAAGAGTAATTGGAATTATTGTGGAACGAGATGGACAAGAGCTTAGAATTGAGGCGAAGAAAGGTGTTGTTCTGTCATCAGGTGGCTTCTCACATAATCAGACACTTCGTGAAAAGTATTTACCAAGTCCTACGAATGCTGCATGGACTTCTTCTCCAGAAGGTCAAACAGGTGACATCCTTGAACCTGGCGTAAAAATTGGTGCAATGTTGGATTTAATGGATAAAGTATGGGGAGCACCTTCTGTTATTGATCCACAAGGACATCCATTCTTCCTAGTGGCAGATCGTGGCGTGCCCAATATGATTGTAGTGGATAGTGCGGGGCAACGTTTTGTTAATGAAGCGGCTCCATATCATGAATTCGTGGATACGATGTATAAGCATCAAGAGGTCACAAAGCAGGCGATTCCTTCCTGGATATTAATTGATGCCTCAGCTAAAAGCCGTTATATTTTTACAGGATTGTTCCCAGGACAGGCATTCCCGAAAAGTTGGTTTGAGCATGGAGTCGCAAAAAGTGCTGAAACGATTGAAGAGCTTGCTAGACAAATGGATGTGCCAGTGAAGAGCCTAGTAGCGACGGTGAATCGTTTTAACGACTTTGTGCGGAACGGACATGATGATGATTTTTATCGAGGAGATAGTGCCTACGATAATTACTACGGTGACCCGACACTACCAAATCCAAATTTAGCAGAAATCAAGAAAGCACCCTTCTATGCATTGCGTCTTTATCCTGGAGACATCGGCACAAAAGGTGGCCTCGTAGTGGACGAATATGCTCGGGTAATAAAGGAGAATGGCGAACCCATTGAGGGGTTGTATGCTTCTGGCAATTGTTCAGCGTCTATCATGGGGGAAACGTATCCTGGCCCAGGCGCAACCATTGGGCCTGGTATGACACTAAGCTTTGTGGCGACAGCACATATGGCCAATGCAGTGACAAAGGCAGAGGTATCACTTGTAAACGTGTAAATGAAACGAAGCCCTTCCTTTCTAATAAGGAGGGGTTTTTACGTTGGTGTAATGTTCTAATACTTTATTGCTAGGAATATAGTGGCTACTAAATGTATGGCGATGATCACGTGAAAAGGAGCGATTGAGTTCATTGCTAGCTTATAAACTCATAACGACTATCGAAGAGTTAGAGCCCTATCGGAGCACTTGGTCAGAGATTCTTGAAAAAGAGTATAATAATAACCCTTTTATTGAGTACGAATGGATTTCAACTTGGTGGACAACGCTCGGGATTCATGACAATGTCAAGATTTACATAGTGGAACATCAAGGTGTAGCAGTTGCCTTTTTTCCGTTAGTGCATACTGTACGATTTGGTACAATCCATTATTTTAGCTTTTTAGGACAAGGTTTTGCGACCTATATGGAAGTGATCGCTGACAAGGAGTGGTTAGAACCTTCTATTACGTTTCTTTTGAAGGAGTTTTCACGAAAATATAAGCGTTATTTAATCGTGTTACATGGATTATTAGAAAGTAAAAATACCTCTCAAGAATTAGAAAAGTTTGCGATCGAATATCAAATGCCTCATTCGATTTTTCGAACTGTCACATCTTATATTGATTTCCAAACCATTCCTATGGAAACATTTCTAAAGAGGCATCACAAGAAATTCAAAAGCCTTAAACGGCGTGAAAACAAATTAAAGTCACTTGGTCATGTCGTCTTTCGGGAAGTAAATCACAATCATCTACAAGACATGTTTACGTTATTCAAGAGAAGATGGCAAAAGAAAATTGATAAAAGTGGCTTTACCGAAAAGCAAACTCGTCTATTTTATGAGCGGCTAGCTAAATGCAACAGTAAGGAGCTTCGCGTAGAAGTTGATAGCTTACAATTTGAAGGACAGTGGATTGCTTTTACAATTGATCTATGCTGTAGAGAGCGCAATTTTTGTCAGGCAATGGGCCATGAGCCAGACTTTAATCTATTTGGTCCAGGTCGCCTCATTGAAAAAGAAAATATGCTAAAAGCACATCAAGCTGGCTATCGTTATTATGACTTAGGAAGTGGCTATGAGCCATATAAATTTGAATGGTATACACATATTGACTTTACTAGGAAATTTGTGATGAGTACAAAAGGAGTTAAAGAGCGTAGTATTCGTTTATGGATGGTCATACGTGATCGCCTAAAAGGGCTATTAACAAATAATCATCAGCTAGTAAAATTGAAGCGAGACCGATTAGGAGAACTGCGTTATTTTCTGAAGCATGCAAGCATAAAAGATTGGCTACGAGCTGTTACAAAAATGTTCCAACGAATGCTAGCTATTCATATTTTAGACGTTTATATTGCAGAGCAACAACAGAATAACAGAAATGTGAGATTTCAAGAATTATCAATGAAAGACATCATGACAACGAAGGATCGAGCGACAAATGTTACAGATTTCTATAAGGGCTATCGACTCTTTGCAGATAGCGATCATGTCATCTATAGACGACACGATCAAACGGTTACCGAAGAAACGGTTAACTATTCCTACAAGCTGTCAGACAATATGTCGTTTATAAAAGAATATGATAGCTTGCGACTAGAGGAGATCGTTGCAGATGTGCAGCGGGAAGGGAGAGCAGTCTGTACAATAGTCCCTTGGTATAAGAGATCCAGACGAAGAAAGCTCATGCAGGCAGGTTTCCATAAAGTAGCTAAAATTAATATAATAAAGATTTTCAAGTGGCAAAAAATATACGATATCTAAATAACAACACCCTCAGCATATTTGCTGAGGGTGTTTCATTAAAAATGAATACCAGGTTTATCAATTAGCTTACAGCCTGTACCATACTTGGCTTTTAGGGCACCTTTGAAAAGAGTGTGCTCCAGCTCTGGGAATGTCTGTTTCCAAAGTTCAAAGACATTATGGCTGGATGCTTTGCCGTCCTTTGTTAATCGCGCAATATGGAAGCCATATTCATCATTACAGCGAGCCAATGGGCGGTTTTCTCTTACTGTAATAATTCGACCACTTGTCGTCATTTCATATAAGCCTTCATAGCCAGCGATTGCACGACTTTCTTCTTGTCCTTCAACTAAAGGCTTTTCTTCATTTAGTGCTACTTTTTCCTCTGTTGTTGCTTCTTGTTCAGAAGATTGAGTTTCTTTAGCACTGTTTCCTGCTGGTAGTTGTTCAACAATCACAAAATCTTTCTTAGAAGCTTTATCGCTCATTGTCGCCATCACGTTCATGATAGAGCCTACATAGCGTAATGGTTTTTCTCTTCCTTCTTCGAAAACAAAAATATTATACTCGGTTTTATTAATCTTTTTCATAATAATATTACCCGTTGTAATAGTAAAACCGATGAATTTGTTCTTTTTAAGTGCCTGTATTGCTTCTTGCTTTGTTAAAATCATTTTGAAAATCTCCTAAAGAATTATTTATTCTATTCTACCATAAAAATTATCACATTGTTTTTCGTAAAATAATGGTTGATTTTGTACAATGCAGGGAAATATCCCTATTTTCTCAAATTTAATAATGGTACTATTAAGAATGTTTGGGGAATAAAGCTCCTTTAAAAAGGAGTCTTTCATAATAGAGATACAATTTTAGTAGGGAGTGTTGATAGGTTGATCAATGTGCTTGGGGGCATAGGTTTATTTTTACTTGGAATGACGATGCTAACAAACGGTTTAAAGGAATTGGCAGGAGATGCCTTAAAAAAATGGCTCAATCGTTTTACTGGGGGGACTATTAGCTCGGTATTATCTGGTACATTTATGACAATGCTTGTACAATCCTCCACGGCCACGACCTTGATTACGATAGGTTTTGTCAGTGCTGGACTTCTCACATTTGTCCAATCGATTGGCGTTATTATTGGGGCCAATATCGGGAGTACGAGTACTGGTTGGATTATTTCATTGATCGGCTTTAAGATCAATATGCAGACAATGTCCTTGCCTTTTATTGCGCTTGGTGTTTTTGTCCAATTGCTCGCACCACGTGATTACAAAGCAATTGGAGGGCTAGTGACTGGTTTTGGCTTATTATTTTTAGGTATTGATGTTCTTCAGGGAGGAATGGCTGCGGTACAAGATAAAATTCCATTCGATGCATTTAGTGCAAATTCTATTAGTGGCAAGCTAATTTTAATTGTTTTGGGTCTTATCATGACGGTTATTATGCAGGCTTCTAGTGCTGCAATAGCGGCCACTTTAACAGCTTTATATGCAGGTGCTATTGATTTTGAACAGGCTGCTTATTTAGTCATTGGTCAAAATATCGGGACGACAGCTACAGCGTTATTTGCTGCGATTGGTGCATCAACAGCTGCAAAACGAACAGCTGTCACACATGTTATGTTCAATGTAGTAACGGCTATACTAGTGACATTCGGTGCAAGGTTTATGTTTGCTCTTACAGAATTCGTCACAAAATCCATCAACGGTAGCTTTGATGAAACACTGGGCATTGCTGTTTTTCATACATTATTTAGTGTGATTGGTGCGATACTCTTTGTGCCATTTGTTCGTCCTTTTGCAAAGGCCATTGAAAAAATGATACCTGAAAAAGGAAATTATTTAACTCGTAATTTAGATAGTAGTGTTGCCAAACTACCTGGGGTTGCTGTAGAGGTATCCTTTAATACATTGCAAGATATTACTAAGGAAATGACGACTGTACTCGTTTCTCTTATTCACGGAAAAAAACGCACAGCTGAAACAGACAGTAGATTGACTCAAATAGATGAGGCAATCGAAAAAACACGTTTATTTATGGATGCTATCCAATCTTCCTCTCAAAAAGAACGGTATAAGCATATTGCCCTTTTACATGCTTTAGATCACTTATATCGTTTGTCAAAGGCATTACGTGAGCAACATCCAAATGCTTTTCAATTACAGGAGACATTAACCCAAAAGTGGTTAGAGGTATTGGAAAAAGTATTACTAATCATTGATGAGGATGAACGTCTACCTGAGATTGCAACCTTGCTTGAGGTTACTTCCTCTGAAATGGCTGCGGTGCGTCGTGATAAACGAAACGCATATTTTGAGCATACTGTTGAAAATGTGGTAGAGTTAGAGACAGCCGTATCGAAAGTGGAGACTTTGCTGTGGATTGATCGACTTGTCTATCACTATTGGCGAACGACCGCCCGTCTTGCAGAGTACCAAACCGTGACTAAGAAAGGTCGTCATATTGACACAGAAAAAAATACAGTAACAGTTGAATAAATGGAATGCTCGTCTTACGTTTGTAAGCGGGCATTTTTCTTCGCTTCACAAATAAAGGAGGATCTAGAATGGTTCAGCATAAATTTACAATGGACTTAACTTGGTCAGGAGGAAGAAACGGTACAGGAAATATCCAAGCTAGTAATTTGCAAACACAAATTTCTATTCCTCGGGAAATGAATGGACCTAGCATTGGTACAAATCCAGATGAAATGCTTTTAGGGGCAGCTGCAACCTGCTATTTAATTACACTAGCTGCTTTATTCGAAAGATCAGAAATAGATGTGCTGGAATTATCCATGCAGGCACACGGATTTGTTAGTGTAGAAAATGGCATTTTTACGTATGAAAAAATTGTGCATAGACCGACTATTATTGTGCAAGAGCTAACAGAACATCTTGAAAAAAAACTTTTACGCTTGGCACACAAGGCAGAACAAACATGTATGATCAGTAAAGCATTAAAAGGTAATGTTGTGATTGAATGTGATGTTCATATTTTTGAAGCGAGCATATAATAAGACAGCAAGAGTTATTCAGCAAGTAACGCTGATATAACTCTTTTTTTCATAAAATAAGCACTTTTTCTAAAATAGTTCTAGAAATGTTCAAAATGAATATATAGAGTTAAGTGCTAAAAAAATGCAAAGGATGATGTATTGCACGTTCATACAGCTCAGAATCTCACATTCTATGGTCAGTACGGCAAAAGAATATTCGATATTATTGGGGCGTTATTTTTGCTTTTTATAACGATCCCTCTAATGCTAGCTATATTCCTCATTTTACTCATAACGACAGGGCGCCCCATTTTTTTTAAACAAATCCGAACTGGCCTCGATCATCACCGCTTTGTGATTTGGAAGCTACGAACAATGTGTATTCAGGCAGTCCCAGTCAATATGCCGACTATTTGTGCTGATGGTATCCCTGATGATTATTATTTTAAAACAGAGCAAGATACACGCATCACAAAAGTGGGCGCTATTCTTCGAAAACTCAGTATTGATGAAATTCCACAACTTTTAAATGTGTTAAAAGGTGATATGAGCATTGTAGGTCCACGTCCTGAGGTACCAACGATCACGAATGCATATAATTCCTTACAGGCTCGGCGTTTGGAGGTAAAGCCAGGATTAACAGGCCTCGCTCAAATTAATGGTAGGTCGAATATTTCACATGGACAAAAAATATCATATGACATTGAATACGTTGATCATTATTCCTTTTGGTTGGATGTCCAAATTTTGTTGAAGACAATTTATGTTGTAGTTGCACGCACAGGTGCTTATTAAAAAATAAGGAGTGGCCATACTGAAGATCGTTCAGCTTATTACACGAATGGATAAAATTGGAGGTGCGCAAAAACATGTGGAGGCACTTGCTATCCACTTAAAACAGGATGGGCATGATGTCACAATAGTGACGGGCTCCTATCAACCATCACTGTGGCACTTACAACAGCATAAAATTCCTGTTATCAGTATATCTGCTCTTCAACGGGCTATTCATCTGGCAAAAGATTTTCAAGCATTTTGGCAATTAAGAGCCGTTTTCAAACATCTACAACCAGACGTTATAGCCACCCACTCCTCTAAGGCTGGTGTGATTGGACGCGTAGTTGGTAGGTTGTTACAGATTCCAACTATTTTTACGGCACATAGCTGGAGCTTTACAGAAGGCGTTCCTTACAAGAAAAAGCGGTTCTATCAACGGATGGAAAGATCCATTCAGCCATTTACGACAAAAATTATTACGGTGTCTGAATATGATCGGGAACTAGCACTACTGAAAAAGGTCGCTCCTGCTCATAAATTGTTGACTATTCACAACGGCATTGCCCCTATAGAGAGAAAGAAGGCAACTGAAAAGATATGCATGGAGCAGCCAGTCATTGTCATGGTTGCTCGTTTTGAAGTGCCTAAAAGACAAGATGTCTTGTTAAAGACTTTAGCGGAACTGACGGATATCCCTTGGCACCTTCAATTGATTGGGGATGGTTCTCTGCGTCCAGCTCTAGAACATTTCGTTGAACAAAATGGTTTATCAAATCGTGTAACATTTTTAGGTAATCAATTAGACGTTCATTCTTATCTTGAGAAATGCCACCTATTTGTTCTGTTATCAGATTGGGAAGGCTTGCCGATTTCGATTATTGAAGCGATGCGTGTAGGACTTCCTATTATCGCAACAAATGTAGGTGGTGTGAAGGAACTTATTAATGATCATAACAATGGGTTTTTAGTGGAGCGAGAGAATAATGAATTATTGAAGAGGAGGCTGCATCAATTATTAATGGATGCTCCTTTAAGAGGGGAAATGGGGACGGCAAGTGAGCAGCGTTATTTACAGTACTTCACCTTCATTCCCATGTATCAAAAAACATTAATGGTTTATCAACAGGCTGTTTCAGAATTAGTGAAGAAAGGGGATTAAATTGCAATTAATTCGCATTAGAACTGATGATGAGCTTATGTGGTACAAGGAAATTTGGGATGCCATTTTAGAAGAAGAGAACAATGATAATCCATTTATAGAATTTGCGTGGTTTTATAATTGGTGGCAAATTGTAGGTCGGAAAGAGCGGGTAGAGCTTTATGCTATTGAGCATGAAGGGACAATTAGGGCTTTTTTTCCTTTTACAGTGTCTATTTGTTGGGGGATAAGAGTGTATACTTTTGCGGGTGAAAACATCGCCAATTATACAGGGGTTGTGGCTAAAAAGGAATGGTTACAGCAAGTTACAACCTTTGTGTTTGATGAGCTAATTAAAAAGCATCGGCATATTCTTTTTTCCTTGCATGGGTTATTAGAAAGTAAGGTGTCTACTAAAATCTTAGAGCAATACTTTGTAGAACGACAATTACGAACAAGCCTATTCCGAGTTGTGACACCCTATCTTGCTTTTTCAGAAATAGATTTTCAGCGCCATTTCAATCAACGTCGAAAAATGCATGGCGTTGATCGACGAGAACGAAAACTAAGAAATTTAGGCTCCTTAGAAAGACGTGAGCCTTCACAGGACGAGCTTTGGCAAATGTTTCGATTATTTGATCGGCGATGGGCAAAAAAACTAGATACAAGTGGCTTTACAAAAGGCAAGAAAAGAGATTTTTTTGAGCGTTTAACGATGCTTAAAGATGAGGCGTTACAGGTAGAGGTCGATGCACTTGTCTTTGAAAACCAGTGGATTGCTTTTACCTATGGATTATGCTGTCGTGGCCGCTATGTAACATATGCTCTTGCGCATGAGCCAACTTTTAATTTATTTGGTGCTGGTCGGATAGTCACTCAGGAAGCCATCCAGCGAACGTTTACTGCTAACTATCGCTTATATGATATGAGCATAGGCTATGAATCTTATAAATTTGATTGGCGCTCAGACATTGATTTTACAAGACAGATGCTTGCTAGCAGCGGTACGAAACGTACAAATCTACTGGCAGGTTTTTTATCGTTAAAGCAAAGGCTCAAAGAATTTATGAAAGGGAACCAACGAGTCGTAGATTGGAAGCGTAACACACTGGGCCATTTACGATACTTAGTAAAGTATGGAAAGGTAAAAGATTGGCTAGAATATGGACAACAATTCGTAGAAAAATTTATTCGTTTGAAACAAGTGGAGCTGTATGAATTATCCCCATCAGAGGACATATCACCACAGCAACCTGTTGGAAACTTATTTGAAGAAATGTCGATTCAGGAAGCGATGCAGCTTGATCAGGAAGAAGTCATGGCCCTCCTTTATAAGGGCTATACGATTTATAAAGACTCCTTTGCGGAAACGAATAAGCTTGCGTTTGCATTACATGCTACAAACTGGCGGGTGGATTCAATGCAAATTGTAGAAGCCTTACCGAAACAAACCTATTTTTTAGCCTATGATGTTTTCAAACAAATCGATATTATTACAGCTTTTTTACGGAAAATAAAACCAGCACAAACATTGTGGGTAACGGTAAGTTTTTGGCAATGGCGCAAGCGCAAGCGCTTAGTACAGCTAGGCTATAAACCTATTTCTCGAATGAAACATTATAAAATTGCTCGTTTTGAGCGACACCGTGTAGAAAAAAATACAGAGAGTGGGGGCGATGTACATTCTGTCCATTAAAAGTAAGCGATGGAATATCGCAATGCAGCATTTTTATTTTCTCGAAAAGCCAGCCAATTTTCGAAAGTCTATGAAAGTTGTAGGCTATACGCATTCATTAGTACCAAGTCGGAAGCTTGTAAAAAGCGAAACGATCCACATTTATTTGCAAGAGCATGAGCTTTCATTGTATTTAGCACTGTCTGAAGGTAATCGTAAAATCTTACGACGTGCCCAAAAAGAATCCTATCAAGTCATTTTGTATAAAGAGCCATCCATAGAAAATTTGAAAGCCTTTCAGCAATTTTACAATCAGTTTGCCAAAAGAAAAAAAATTGAAGCAATCGGCAAGTCGCAAATGGAAACCATTCTGCTCCTTAATGAACAGGGCGCCTTATTATTATCGGAGATCCAGAGTTTTTGTGGACAGACATTATGTTATCGATTAGATATTGTGCATGAGAAAAAAGCGATGTCTTATTTCGAGGCAACGTGTCATGCAACCGCATTACCTGCACAATTAAAACGACCTTTCCGTTATGCAAATCGGTTTTTAATTTGGCATAACCTGCTACACCTAAAGGAGCAAGGTTTTGACTTATATGATATGGGAGAATTAACGGACAATCGAAATGTACGAGCCTTTAAATTAAGCTTTGGTGGCCAGGTTGTTCATGTTTACTCAGGCTACATTATCCAATCAAAAATACGTGCACTACTATTAGGTGTGCAAAAATGGAGGAAGTAGCAACATGAATGGTGGGGGTCTCGTTATTTCATTAGATTTTGAGCTGAATTGGGGTGTCCATGACGTATTTCGTTATGGCCAATACAATAAAAACCTATATGGTGTCCGTAAAGCCTTGCCCAGGATATTAGCGTTATTTGAGCAATATGACATCCATGCAACTTGGGCTACAGTTGGATTATTGTTTGCTGAATCAAAGGCAGAAATGGCTCATTATTTGCGAGGTATCCCTGTGAAATATGAAAATATGCGCTTTGCAGCACATACACAGCTAGCAAAAGTTGGCGAAAATGAACAAGAGGATCTACTGCATTTTGGTAAATCTTTAATAGAGGAAATTAAACGTACACCACATCAGGAAATAGGAAGTCATACCTTTTCTCATTTTTATTGCTTGGAGAAGGGCCAAACAGAAGCTGCCTTTTGTGCAGATTTACATGCAACCAAAACAATTAGTGACGGTTATACTGCGCCCATGAAATCCATAGTCTTTCCTCGTAATCAAGTAAACAAAGACTATTTAAAAGCATGCCTAGAAGCGGGGTATGTTTGCTACAGAGGCACCGAAAATCATGTGCTATATGATGCACAAAAGTTTACGAAAAAGGGAAGACTTTTAGGTGCTAAGAAGTGGTTAGATAGCTATTGGAATATAACTGGTCATCATTTCGCCACTCTGGAAGAAATGCAAGAGGAGCAACTGATTAATATTCGATCAAGTGCTTTTTTAAGGCCATACTGTAGTCCATTGCGTATATTCGAAAATTTAAAAGTAAAGCGAATAAAGGAAGGTATGCTCAAGGCTGCACAGGCACAAGCCTTTTATCATTTATGGTGGCATCCTCATAATTTTGGCAAGCATATTGATAAGAATTTGGCGATGCTAGAAGAACTATTAAGTTATCATCAAGAACTGCGTAGTCAATATAATTTTCAAAGCTATTCCATGTATGAGGTAGCAGAACTTTGCGAAAGCCATTCGAAACAGCAAAAGTAGTCGAAATGGAAGGAGACTCTGCTTGATATAAGAGGGATTTCTGGACGAAGAGTTGACCTAAGTGTTGTCAAAATAACGGTCGCTATTTGAAGAGTATTAGATAAAAGCAGGTTGAAACCAACTCACAAAGCAGAGAAATGACATAACCCTAACCTAAATACATGCAATTTCTGAGCAAACTGATTTCAAGTTTGCTTTTTTTGTTTGATCAAAAGAATATTTTCAATATAAAAGGAAAAAAGAAAATCTTTGACGAAAATCATTGTACGAATGGTACTATTATTATAAAGAAAATATGTTAGGACATTTATAGGGGAGCACCAATTGATTTAGGTCAATTGAACTTGAATGGAAAAGAGAAGAAGGTGGTAGATGAATATGTTTATACAATCAGAATGCCAATGGAAGCAGGAAAATGGATCAGCGATGCATCAGTGGATAAAGCAGCAAACAAATCCGAATCCGAATGAGGTGGATATTGTCGTATATGGCGCTCTTTTATCATATGCCAATGGTGCGTCGTCAAAAGCGCAATACCCAACAGCCTTTCGTAAAGCTTGGCCAGGTTTTCAATCGTATAATTTAGATGAGCAGGTGAATTTACGTGCCCTTTCAGTTGCGGATATCGGGGATGTGGCGATTCTAGAAAATGATCGAATGCTTTCTGAATCTGCCATCGAGGCTGCTGCGGAAAATTTAAGTATAGCCTTTCAAAAAAGTTTTACTTGTTTGATTGGGGGAGATCATACTATTACCGCGCACTCCATAAAAGGTATAAAAAATGCTTTCCCACAGGATCGCATTGGCATCATTCAGATTGATACGCATTTAGATGCAAGGAACCAAGAGGAAATTGGTTTAGCGCAAGATTCTCCAATTCATCAGTTAATTGCAGCAGGGGTTGTGGAGGGGAGACATGTCTATAATGTCGGTTTGCATGGCTTCTTCAATTCACCCGAAATGATTCATTATGCTAAAGAACAAGGCATCCATATGATTACGTTAAAGCAAATGCGACGTGATGGTATTCAACTCACAATACGTGAAATGCTGCGTCAGCTTATGTATGAAGTAGATCGCATTTATGTGTCAGTGGATTTAGATGCACTTGATATTGTATTTGCCTGTGATGTTCCTGCAGCATCACCTGGTGGTTTAACGGCTTATGAGTTATTTGATATCCTCAAGCTTATTGGTGAAAATGAGGGTGTGCGTCATATTGATTTTGTTTATGCTGATCCTAAAGAAGGTATACTACGTCCAGAAACTGTTAAAATCGGTGTAACCGCATTTTTACAATGGTTAACAGGCATTCAGCTAGATCATCGCAATCGTATCTCGAAAAAAGGAAAGGTTATGTTGTAAAGCAAGTGTATTTCCGAGTATTAACAATGCTGATTGTTAAAAGTTTGCTATAATGTTTAAGTAGAAAACAATAAATAAATACAAACTTTGTATTGTAATAGAGAGGAAATTTATGATGACAACAAAACCAAGATTATTGATTGTCGACGGTATGGCACTGTTATTCCGTTCTTTTTTCGCTTCGGCTGCCATGGGGCATTTTATTCGCTTGGCAGATGGAACACCAACGAATGGAGCCCAAGGATTTGTGCGACATGTTCTAACAGCACAAACTATTATGAAGCCAACACATATGGCTGTTTGCTGGGATATGGGTGCACATACATTCCGCAATGATTTATTTGATGGTTATAAAGCGAATCGCCCAGCACCTCCAGAGGAAATGCTACCACAATTTGATATGGCGAAAAATTTATCGCAGCAAATGGGCTGGCAAAATTTCGGGGTGAAGGGCATGGAGGCAGATGATTTAATTGGCTCCATGATAACGAAATGGCAGGACGAGGCAGACATTACGGTCATTAGTGGTGATAAGGATTTACTTCAACTTTTAAGGCCATCTACAGAAATTGCGTTTATGAAAAAGGGCTATACAGAATACGATATTTATACACATGCTCGCTTTAAAGAAGAATATTGTATTGAACCTTCACAGTTTGCACAGGTGAAAGCCTTTATGGGTGATTCAAGTGATGGCTATCCAGGTGTGAAAGGGATTGGCCCTAAACAAGCGTTAGCGCTTATTCAAACATATGGCTCAATAGACAAAATACTGGCATCGATTGGTGAATTGAAGCCAGGCCAAAGAACAAAAATCCAAGATAATTTAGAAATGTTGCAGCTATCACATGAGCTTGCAACAATTCAAACCAATGTACCAATTGATGCTGATTTTACGAGTCTTGTGGTACCAACGTATGAACCACATATTTTTAAAGCAATAGAAGAGCATGGCTACACGCTAATTGCCAAGCATGCCCGTTCTTTATATTCGCTTATTTAATCAATCATCGCAGAGTATAGTCATATGCTCTGCTTTTTTTATTGTAAGGAAAAGAATAAAGATCAAATAGAAGGCTAATTGATCTTTGCTCTAGTAAGGAACCATTTTCACGAAGGATAATACCTTTTCGTTGTCTTTATAGAGAGCCTGACGAATTTGACTATCACGTTGTGGGCCACCATTATCATGAAATATTAGCCATAGCTCATCATTTTTTATCTCATACCCAATAAGCGGTACCCAATGATAAGCAAAGGTAGATTTTTTATCTCGCCACTGAAGGCTAAAATAACGATCAAAACGCATAGCAACTGGTCGACCTGCGTCAATTTCCTGTAGAGCTTCCTTTAATGAACAAGTTCGAATATCCCACGTTGGAAGCAATTGACGAAGATTGTGAATCAGTCTCCATTTGAATAAGCCAATTTTTGTACCACCAAGCAGTTTATATAGCTCATTAATGGAAGGAGTTGACTCATTTAAAAATTTTAAGATGACATGAATCGTAGTAGGTCCACAGGCAGAATTGCGATAGCTTGGTGCAATGGAAATCTCATATTGTGAAGCCCCTCGTAGTGCCAATTGTTGACGCATAATAAACTCCTTTCAAAAAGAGCTGCATTTCAAGAAGAAATGCAGCTCTCTCGCCATTATTGTTGAGCAGATAAAAATTCTGTTACTTGTTGAGGTGTTTTTGCATTTGCACTATGTAAGTGTGCAAGTTTTTCACCATTTTGGAAAATCAATAGACTTGGAATTCCCATAACATCGTACTTATCAGCGATTTCTGGAAGCTCGTCTCGGTTTAGCTCATACCAATCATATTGGTTGTACTCTTCAATGATTGGATCGATAAACATATTCATACGTGTGCAATCAGGGCACCAGCCAGCATAAAATTTCACTAAAACTTTTTGGTCGCCAGCGATTAATTCGTTAAATTGTTCTGCAGTAGTAATAGTTTTCATTAAGTATTCACTCTCCTTGCTTTCCATTCTACACATTTTTCTCGCAATCTGAAAGTTTTCTGTTTGGCCGTTTCAATCGCTACCTCTTGTCCTCTTTTAGCTCGTTAAAAACAAAAAAAGATGTATACTGCAAAAATAATTCTTGAAAAAAGATTGCTAAATTAGACAAAATAATCTACACTAAAAACAGAAAAGTAGTTTTATCTTCATTCATTGAGAAGTGTCATTTTGGAGCGAAGATAAACCTTAGTCGTGCTTGGTTGAGTGGAGGGAATCTCATTCAACAAAAGGACAAAAAATTCACTAAGGAACACTTGATATTTTTTTGGCCAAAAAATGAATGGCTATTCATTCAATGGGAGAATAAGGGGGAATTGCTTGTGACTTACAACATTAAAAAAGCAGCTGTTCTAGGTTCTGGGGTGATGGGCTCTGGAATTGCAGCACATTTAGCAAATATCGGTATACCAACATTACTATTGGATATAGCACCGAAGGAACTGACGCAAGAGGAAGAAGCAAAAGGCCTTTCTTTAGAGCATCCAGCTGTTAGAAATCGTATTGTAAACGGAGCTTTGCAAAAGTTATTAAAGCAAAAGCCAGCACCACTTACTTCTAAGAAAAATTTATCACTACTATCAGTTGGCAACTTTGAGGATGATTTAGGGAAACTAAAAGATGTAGATTGGATTATTGAGGTTGTTGTAGAAAATTTACCAATTAAACAAAGTCTTTATGAAAAAATTGATGCGGTTCGTTCACCAGGAACAATCATTAGTTCAAATACATCTGGTATTAGCATTAATGCGATGGCAGAGGGACGTTCAGATGATTTTCAAAAGCATTTTCTTGGCACACATTTTTTCAACCCACCTCGCTATTTAAAGTTATTAGAAGTGATTCCTGCCAATACAACTGCACCTGAAGTAGTTAGCTTCATGAAAACGTTTGGGGAAGATGTGCTTGGTAAAGGAGTTGTACTTGCAAAAGATACACCAAACTTTATTGCCAACCGCATCGGAACATATGGTTTACTTATCACTTTACAGGAAATGTTAAAAGGTGGTTACTCTGTTGGTGAGGTAGACTCTGTAACAGGTCCGCTTATCGGCCGTCCAAAGTCTGCAACTTTCCGTACGCTAGATGTAGTTGGTTTAGATACATTCATTCATGTAGCGAAAAATGTTTACGATCAAACAACAGGTGAGGAGCAGCAAGTATTTGCAGTACCTGAATTTTTACAAAAAATGGTCACAAACGGTTGGCTAGGAGCAAAATCGGGTCAAGGTTTCTTCTTAAAACAAGGAAAAGAGATACATGAGATTGATCCAGCAACCTTAACGTATAGTCCAGCCAAAAAATTAAAAACACCTTCTATCGAAATGGCAAAACAAACTCGTGGATTGGCCAATAAAGTGAAGGCGTTAACCTATGCAAAGGATCGTACAGGCGAGCTATTATGGGGGATTTTTGCACCAACGCTCCTTTATTCTGCACAGCTACATGGGGAGATTGCAGATGATATCGTAGCCATTGATAACGCGATGAAATGGGGATTCGGCTGGCAACAAGGGCCATTTGAGATTTGGGATGCTATAGGCGTAAAAGATTCTGTGGCGAAAATGGAGGCTGAGGGCCGAGAGGTACCTGCTTTTGTCAAAGAGATGTTAGCAAATGGCGTGGAGACATTCTATACAGAATTAGACGGAGATTTAGCTTACTATAATGGTTCACAATATGTGAAAGTGCCAGTCAATGAAAAAGAGATTAATTTAAAACGTTATAAGAAAAAGCATGGTGTGATTAAATCAAACACAGGTGCTAGTTTAATAGATTTAGGGGATGGAATTGCATTACTGGAGTTCCATTCGCAATCCAATGCAATCGGCTTGGATATTATTCAAATGATTAACTTTGCGGTAGATGAAGTAGAGGCTAACTATAAGGGCTTAGTCATCGGTAATCAGGGGAAAAACTTCTGTGTTGGGGCAAATCTAGGAATGATTTTGGTAGAAGCACAGGATGATAATATATTTGAGCTAGATTTCGTCATTAAAGCATTCCAAGATGCTATGCAGAAAATTAAATATTCACGTAAGCCTGTTGTAGCAGCACCGTTTGCCATGACATTAGGCGGGGGAGCAGAGGTTTGCTTACCAGCTGCACATATTCAAGCAACAATGGAAACATATATGGGCTTAGTGGAAGTAGGGGTTGGATTAATCCCAGGTGGTGGCGGAAATAAAGCGCTCTATCAGAAATTCCTAAAGGGCTTACCAAATGGCGTAGAGGTAGACTATCAACATATTGCTAATAAAGTATTTGAAACAATTGCGATGGCGAAGGTTTCAACATCTGGTGAGGAAGCACGTGAAAATAATTTCCTAAACTTTGCGGATGGTATTTCAGTTAATCCAGATCATCAATTGTATGATGCGAAGCAGGCGGCATTAGCACTTTATGAAGCGGGCTATCAACCACCTGTACCAACAAAAGTGCCAGTGGTCGGTGCATCAGGCTATGGTACATTACTCATCGGTGCGCAAGGAATGTTTGAGTCAGGCTTTATTAGCGAACATGATTTAAAAATTGCTAAAAAATTAGCTTATGTTATTGCAGGTGGAAAGGTTCCGTACGGCACATTAGTCGATGAGCAATATTTATTGAACTTAGAGCGTGAGGCATTCCTTAGCCTTGTTGCTGATCCGCTATCACAGCAGAGAATGCAACACATGCTGTTAAAAGGTAAACCACTTCGTAACTAATTGACGAAATAGATCAATCTTGCACATGAAACAAAGGGGGATTAATACGATGCGTGAAGCCGTTATTGTAGCAGGAGCACGAACTCCAATTGGAAAAGCAAAAAAAGGTTCTTTAGCAACAGTAAGACCAGATGATTTTGGTGCTGTTGTAGTCAAGGAAACATTGAAAAGAGCAGGCTATGAAGGGCCAATTGATGATTTAATTTTAGGCTGTGCAATGCCAGAAGCAGAGCAAGGAATGAATGTAGCACGTAGTATTGGGGCACTTGCTGGATTACCAGATACAACGCCTGCTTTGACAATCAATAGATTTTGCTCATCAGGTTTACAGGCAATTGCTTATGCAGCAGAGCGAATTATGCTAGGACACTCAAAGGCTATTCTTGCTGGTGGTGTAGAATCCATGAGTATGGTGCCGATGGTAGGGAATACACCACGTTTAAATCCGACTTTAGCAGAAACGGCTCCACAGTATTATATGGGCATGGGGCATACAGCTGAGGAAGTAGCTCGTCAATATAATGTTAGTCGTGAAGACCAAGATGCTTTTGCTGTTCGCTCGCATGAGCTTGCTGAAAAGGCAATTAAAGAAGGTAAATTCAATGATGAAATTGTACCAATTGAAGTGGAACAGCATTACGTAGACGATAACAATAAAGCACAAGTGAAAAAATTCACATTCAGTATGGATGAAGGTGTACGTCCAGGTACATCAGTTGAAGGTTTAGCCAAACTACGTCCAGCTTTCCACGTAAAAGGCAGTGTAACGGCGGGCAATGCCTCTCAAACTTCTGATGGTGCAGCAGCTGTACTAGTAATGGATCGTGAAGAGGCTGACAAGCAAGGACTGACACCAATGGCAAAATTCCTAGGCTTTGCAGTTGGCGGTGTACCTCCTGAAGTAATGGGTATCGGGCCTATCGTGGCAGTGCCAAAAGCGTTGGAAATTGCAGGTTTATCCATCGAAGATATTGATTTATGGGAAATCAATGAAGCATTTGCTTCACAGTCATTACAGGTGGTACGTCATTTAGGCATCGACCAAGAGAAAGTCAATGTGAATGGTGGAGCGATTGCATTAGGTCATCCTCTAGGCGCAACGGGAGCTATTTTAACATTAAAGCTAATTCATGAATTGAAGCGTCAAGGGAAGAAATATGGTGTAGTGACAATGTGTATTGGTGGCGGCATGGGTGCTGCTGGCGTATTTGAAATTCTATAATTTTTGCTAGATCAGCTTGAGGTGTACTGTTTACGGTTGCCTCCGAACATTGTATACGTCAAGCTTTTCTATACATGATCATTAGGGGAATCAACTAACAAAAAGATATATTGGGAGGAATTAATCATGACTGAAAAAACAACTGATTTCATTAAAGGCGGCGGATTTCTTATTGAAGATGTGGAATTAGATCGTGTATTTACACCGGAAGATTTCACTGACGAGCATAAAATGATTGCTAAAACAACAGAGGAATACGTTACAAATGAAGTTTTACCAGTAGTGGAAAATTTAGAGCACCATGAATTTGAGCATTCAGTGCGTCTCCTAAAAAGTGCAGGCGAATTAGGCTTACTTGGAGCAGATGTGCCTGAAGAATACGAAGGGCTAGGATTAGACAAAGTTTCTTCAGCTTTAATCGCTGAAAAAATGTCTGTTGCAGGTGGTTTCTCTATCACACATGGTGCTCACGTTGGTATTGGGTCATTACCAATTGTTCTATTCGGTAATGAAGATCAAAAGAGAAAATATTTACCTAAGCTTGCTTCAGGTGAATTAATCGCTGCCTATGCATTAACAGAGCCAGGTTCAGGTTCAGATGCTCTAGGTGCAAAAACGACTGCAAAATTAAATGAAGCTGGAACACATTATATTTTAAATGGTGAAAAACAGTGGATTACGAATGCAGGCTTTGCTGATGTATTTGTGGTCTACGCAAAAATTGATGGCGATAAATTCTCCGCCTTTATCGTAGAACGTGCCTACAATGGTGTTTCAGTTGGTCCTGAAGAAAAGAAAATGGGGATTAAATCATCATCAACGCGTACATTAGTATTGGAAGATGCGGAAGTACCTGTAGAAAATCTATTAGGTGAAATTGGTCGTGGTCATATTATTGCGTTCAATATTTTAAACATTGGTCGTTATAAACTAGGCGTGGGCACAATTGGCGGATCGAAACGTGCATTGGAGTTAGCTATTCAGTATACAAACCAACGTCAGCAATTTAAGACAAAGCTTTCTGATTTCAATCTGACAAAAGAGAAATTATCAACGATGGCTTCTCAATTGTATGCTTCAGAATCATTAAACTATCGTACTGTGGGTCTATTTGAGGATCGTTTAAGCCAATTAAGCCTAGAAGAGCAAAAGCAAGGTAAAGTAATTGCAGGAGCGATTGCTGAATATGCCATTGAATGCTCTATTGCTAAAGTATTCGGTTCAGAAACTTTAGACTATATTGCTGATGAAGCTGTCCAACTTCATGGCGGTTATGGCTTTATGGCTGAATATGAGGTAGAGCGTATTTACCGTGATTCTCGAATTAATCGAATTTTTGAAGGTACAAACGAAATTAACCGCATGATTGTACCTGGCACATTTATGAAAAAGGCGCTAAAAGGTGAGCTACCATTATTACAAGTTGCCCAAAATTTACAGCAAGAGCTGCTTATGCTAATGCCAGAAGATATCGGTACAGAGCCGTTAGCACAAGAAAAATATTTAGTGAAAAATGCCAAGAAGATTGCTGTATTAGCTGCAGGATTAGCAGCACAACGCTTTGGTGCAAAGCTTGATCAAGAGCAAGAAGTATTGGTAAACATTGCGAATATAGCTAACCAATTATTTGCAATGGAATCAGCTGTCTTACGTACAGAAAAAGCAATTGCTCGTGACGGTGCTGAAAAAGCACATCAAAAATTGCTATACACACAAATTTTCTGCCAAGAAGCATTCTCAGAAATCGAAAAAGAAGCAAAAGACACAATTCTTGCTTCAGCGGATGGCGATGCAGCCCGTATGACATTATCTGCACTGCGTAAGCTAACACGTAATAATCCATACAATTTAATTGCGAAGAAGCGTGAGGCTTCCGTTAAATTGATTGATGCTGAAAAATATATTGTATAATAGTGCAAATTTAACCTAGCTATCTGCAAAAGATAGCTAGGTTTTTTTATATGAGATGGATAATCGTAAAAGGAGCGGATAAATTTGCACAACTGGTGGATAAACTTACAAAAAAGAGTGAAGTTCACCATTGAAAACAACTATGATGGTATACTACAGAAAAAGACAGAAGAGGAGCATTGTAATGACGATTCAATTTTTCCATTATCCGAAATGTACAACATGTAAAAAGGCACAGAAGTGGTTAAATGAGCATGAGGTTGCCTATGAAGAGGTACATATCGCAGAGCAACCTCCCACTAAAGAAGAATTAACAGCTATTTGGCAAGCTAGTGGACAGCCTTTGAAGAAATTTTTTAATACCTCAGGCATGAAATATCGTGAGCTTGGCTTAAAGGACAAGTTAGCGGAAATGACGGAGGATGAGCAGCTTGAGCTACTTGCTTCAGATGGCATGTTAATGAAACGTCCCATCGTGACAGATGGAAAAAAAGTTACTTTAGGTTTTAAAGAAGTAGATTTTGAGCAAGCTTGGAAATAACCGTATTAAACCTTGTATTTATAGGAGAAGTATGGCACACTGAAAGTGAATATATTACATATTTATGGAGGGGTTTTTTGCATGAGCACACCTAAAGACTTACGATACTCTGAAGAACATGAATGGGTAAAAGTAGAAGATGGAAAAGTACGTATTGGTATTACTCACTTCGCACAATCTGAATTAGGAGATATCGTATTCGTTGAGCTTCCACAAGTTGGCGACGAAATCAAAACAGATGATCCATTCGGTAGCGTAGAATCAGTAAAAACTGTTTCTGAATTATATGCACCAATCTCAGGTACTGTAGTGGAAGTAAATGCAGATTTAGAAGATAGCCCAGAATTCGTTAATGAATCACCATATGAAAAAGCATGGATGATCGTTGTTGAGCCTGCTGACGCATCAGAAGTTGAGAAACTAATGACAGCAGAGCAATACGAAGAAATGATCGCTGAATAAGACAAGCTATAATCGAAAAACGTCGGAAACTACCGGCGTTTTTTGTTATATAATGACTTATAAGTGGGGATCTCTAAATGGAGGTGGCGTAATGTTCGAGGGAAAATGCTTGATAGTAGAAGGACGCTCAGATAAGCTACAAATTGAGCCTATTTTGAATGAGAATGTTACAATACTATGTACGAATGGTACAATTGGTGTGCATCAATTAGAAGAACTACTGGATCCCTATGAGGGCTGTGAGCTATTTACTTTTTTTGATGCAGATACTTCTGGCGATAAGCTACGTGCATTAATGGACAGACATTATCCAGAAGCTGAGCATCTGCGCACAATGCCAACATATAAGGAAGTAGAAACGACACCAAGAAAAGTGCTAGCGATGATTTTACTGCGAGCACATTTTTCAATCCATAATGAATATATTTTGTAAGGTTGCGTGAGTAAATGGAAGAATGGTCAACAGAGCAGTGGGAAGCGGCTAAACAGTCAGGAGAGAAAACTGCATTTTATTTATATACACCGATGTGTGGAACATGTGCAGTGGCATCTAAAATGATGTCCATTATTGAACAATTACTGCCACAGCTACAAATTGGTAAAGCAAATATCAACTTTTTGGAACACATTGCTTATGAGCATCAAATTGAAAGTGTTCCATGTCTACTCATCAGTGATGGCGGAAAAGTGACAGAAAAGATTTATGCTTTTCAATCCGTACCATTTTTATATGAATTGTTAAAAAAATCAATTGACTGAACTTTACTAGCGTGGTAAAGTATCAAATATATTACTAAAACATTAAATATATCGAACTCTTATGAAGAGTGGCGGAGGGAAGTGCCCTATGAAGCCCGGCAACCATCACAATGTGAAAAGGTGCCAAATCACCCAAAGATTTTTCTTTGAAAGATGAGAGAACGGTTTAACGTATTATACGTGACCCCTTCTACTTGTCTGTGAGTGAAGGGGTTTTCTATATGAGAAAAGGAGTATTCGCTATGATCCAGCTTCAAAATATTACAAAGAAATACAAAACAGCAAATGGCGAATTAACGGCAGTCAAAGACGTCAACCTTACTATTAATAAAGGTGAAATTTTTGGCATTATTGGCTATAGTGGTGCTGGTAAAAGTACCATGATTCGTTTATTAAACGGTTTAGAGAAACCGACAGCAGGAACAGTAACGGTGAACAATCAAGAATTTTCATCGATAAAAGGGCAAAAGCTTAGAGCGGCTAGACAAAAGGTAAGTATGATTTTCCAGCATTTCAATTTACTTTGGTCTAGAACAGTTGCCGAAAATATTGCATTCCCTTTAGAAATCGCAGGCTTCCCAAAGGCTCAACGTGAAGCACGTGTGAAGGAATTAATTGCCCTTGTAGGCTTAGAAGGGCGCGATAAGGCATATCCATCCCAGCTTTCTGGTGGACAAAAGCAGCGTGTAGGAATTGCACGTGCATTAGCGAATAATCCAGAGGTTTTACTATGTGATGAGGCGACATCGGCACTCGATCCTGAAACAACGGATGCTATTCTTGATTTACTCGTTGATATAAATGAACGCTTAGGCTTAACTATCGTCCTGATTACCCACGAAATGCATGTCATTCGCAAAATTTGTCATCGTGTAGCAGTGATGGAGGCAGGCGAAATTGTGGAACGTGGTGAGGTATTGCAAGTCTTCCAAGCCCCACAGGCGGCTATTACTAAGAAGTTTGTATCTCAAATTACAGACACTAAGGAAACACAGGATACGGTAGCACAAATTAAAACAAACTATCCAACTGGACAACTTGTCAAACTTATTTTTGTTGGTGAAAAAACAGAACAGCCAGTCATCTCACATCTTGTGAAACAATTTGATGTAGAAGTAAGTATTGTTCACGGAAATATTTCACAAACAAAAAATGGTGCATATGGTACATTGATTGTGCAAATTGATGGCTCTCAGAAAAACGTCACTGAAGCCCTTCGTTATTTAAATACAGTGGAAGTACAGACGGAGGTGATTGAAAATGCTAACTAATCTCTTTCCGAATGTAGACTGGGAAAATATGTGGCAAGCTACGTATGAAACTTTATACATGACAGCTATATCAACGGTTGTGACATTTATTCTTGGGTTAGTCATTGGTATTGTTCTATTTTTAACTAGTCCCAATCAGTTATGGGCAAATAAAATCGTTAACTTTTTAACGGGATCACTCGTTAATATTTTCCGTTCCATTCCATTTATCGTATTAATTATTTTATTAATTCCATTTACGAAGTTGTTACTAGGTACAATTCGTGGTGCCAATGCGGCGTTACCTGCTTTAATTATCGGTGCAGCACCGTTTTATGCTCGTATGGTATTAATTGCGTTACGTGAAATTGATAAAGGTGTCATTGAAGCGGCTCGTTCAATGGGAGCGAAAACTTCTACAATTATTTGGAAAGTATTGGTTCCTGAATCATTACCAGCTTTGATTTCTGGTATCACCGTAACGGCTGTTGCTCTTGTAGGTTATACAGCGATGGCAGGAATTATTGGTGCAGGTGGTCTTGGTAACTTAGCTTTCTTAGACGGCTTCCAGCGAAATCGCCAAGATGTGACATTAATGGCAACTATTTTGATCTTAGTAGTCGTATTTATTATTCAATGGATTGGTGATTTAATTACTGAGAAAATTGATAAACGCTAGCACGAAATTGAGGTTATTCCGGTTTTTACCGCTAACATATTTAAAACAAATAAAAGGGAGTGTCATAAATGAAAAAGTTATTAGCAGGATTATTTTTATCAATACTTGTACTAGCATTAGCAGCTTGCGGTACAGATAAAAAAGAAGATGAAAAATCAGCATCTGGCGATCAAACAGATAGTAAAGAAAACGTAACATTAAAAGTAGGTGCTTCTAATACACCACACGCAGTTATTTTAGACAAAGCAAAACCGATCTTAGCTAAAGAAGGTATTGATCTTGAAATTGAAACATATACAGATTATGTTTTACCAAACCAAGATTTAGAGTCAAAAGATATTGATGCAAACTATTTCCAGCACATTCCTTACTTAGAGCTACAAATTAAAGACAATGGCTATGATTTCGTTAATGCAGGTGGCGTTCACATTGAACCAATCGGAATTTACTCTAAAAAATATAAAACGTTAGAAGACCTGCCTGAAGGCGCAACAATTTTACTTTCTAACTCAGTATCTGACCATGGTCGTATGCTGTCATTGTTAGAGGCTAAAGGCTTAATTAAATTAAAAGAAGGCATTGATAAAACAGCAGCAGAATTAAAGGACATTGAAGAAAATCCTAAAAACTTTAAATTCGATGCAAATACTGCACCAGAAATGCTTGTACAAATGTACGAAAATGATGAAGGCGATGCAGTACTTATCAATTCTAACTTTGCCATCGATAACGGTTTAAACCCAATTGAAGATGCTATTTCTCTTGAAGATAAAGAATCTCCATATGTTAACATCATCGCTGTACGTGCAGGTGATGAAACAAAACCTGAAATTAAAAAATTATTAGAAGTATTAACATCTAAAGAAATCCAAGACTTCATTTTAGAAGAGTGGAAAGGTGCAGTAGTACCGGTAAAATAAGAATTAGAAATTTTATAAAAGGGTACATAAGTTTAACGACTTATGTACTCTTTTTTATTTGTAGTTAAATTGATGAGAAACTATGTATTTTTTATGACGTCTATTTATGTTCAGATATTGTTTAGTCACATTTATTACTATAGTAATGTTGTTAATTTGCGAAATAAATGATAGAAAGTAATAATAAGAAAAAACTAGATGGAGTGATTCTAATGAATGATATAAAATTCACCCATGACATCATGCAAGAACATGAAGTAGAGCGCTACTTTAAAATATGGCGAGAAAGTGTGATTAGATCACGCCTTACTATAACAGCAGTCTTTTTAAAAACAGCTAATGCTACACAACTAAATGAAAATGTGAATGATCAAGTTACCTCGTTTTTACAATCAAAAATACGCAAGACAGACTTGCTTTTTCAATTATCCGATGGGGATCATTGGGGCATCTTCTTTTTACAAAGTAGTGATGTAGAAGCTAGGGCGTTTTTAAAACGAATATTTGCCATCTTAAAAGCAGAACGGAAGTTCCAACAGATTGCATTAAAGGCCTCTATAACAGAAATAAGAAATAATAACGTTATTTTTGAAGAGCTGTTAAATAAAAATAAACAGATGTTATCAGGGGATGAGCAATTAACATGGAGTATAGCAGAGGTAAAGGATTACTGTGAGCAACCAACTGAATTAGTGAAAGTTAGTATTATTGAGCAAAACGCCATTTTTAGACAAGTATTAGAGTCAACGCTTAACCAAATAAATATCCCTTATTTTTCTTTAGAGGTAAAGGTTTATGAGGATGGCTATAGCTTTTTGCAATCGGATGATTATAAATCGGGGCATATGCATCTAATTCTTATGAATGATATTTTACCGCTAAAAAATGGCTTAGAAATATTGCATATCTTACGACATATGCCAAATGAAAAGAAATTTATTATTTATATGATGTCAGAACGCAATTCTGAAGGGGCAGCGCTTAATGCTTATGAGGGCGGTGTTGATGAATATATTGTCAAACCATTTAATTTACGTTTGCTAGAAGCCAAAATTAAAAGAACGTTTGCGAGGTTTTGGTTATGATTAAGCTGACTATTTCGACGCTTTTAGCAATAGTTTCCTTCTTATTAGTTGTGCTCTTTATCTTTTTAATGTATTTACTTGTTCAGCGACAGCGTGAAAGCTATTTTGAAAAAGTTTGTGACCGTTATTTACAAAATTATTCTCAACTTTGGTATGATTACTTATTCAATAACGCATTTTTTAGTATCGTATTAGTACCTCGAGGAAGCCCCCAAGTAGAAGCTATTGAAAAAATTTTTTCATCCTATTTAAAGAATATAAGGAATGAACAGGTGGAATTAAAAATTAAACAATTCTCCAATCAATATTTAAAAGCATTCTACGAAAAAGATTTATCCAGTAGACGATGGAGTATTCGAATGAATGCCCTCTATCGAATTGCAGACTTACAAATAGATGAATTGCTAACGAAGTGCCAAGAATTCGAAAAAAATAACATTACAGATGAAGAACATTTCCAGTTATTAAAAATATACTCCCTTTTCCAACCAGATTTATTTATGGAGAAAATAAAAAATTCCAATGTAAATCACGCTGAAAGTGAATATAGAAGACTATTTGTATTATTAGATGATAATGTATTTACTCGATTTTTCCATGATTTTAATAGTTTGTCGGCTAATATGCAATTTGCAGTTATTGATACTGCTGCTGTAAAAAGAAATATGGAGTATTTGGATGAATTAAAAAAATTATTAGGCCATGATACACCAGAGATTAACATCAGAGCATTAAAAGGGCTATATGAAATAGGAATTATTGATGAGGTGGATCCCTTTGTCCCTTTTGTGACTTCAGAAATGTGGGAAGCCAGGTTAATGGTTGCCAAAATTTTTAAGCATGTCCCACTTACTTACACTTATAGTTATTTAGAGCAGCTTCTTCAAGATGAGAATTGGTGGGTACGTTCCCAAGCGGCAAAAACGATTGTAGAAGATCGACATGGTATAGCTAAATTACAGCAATTCATTGAATCCTCAAATGACCAATATGCAGTTGAAATGGCCCAGGAAATTGCAGCTAGAAAAGAGGGGAAGTAAATGAAAATAATTGATTATTGCATGTTGTTTTTTGGAGGCATCATTTTATTTTATATGCTGTTCGTTATCGTTTCGTATTGTACAATGTTCATCATTGCAATGCTGGATTTAAGAAAACGCTATCGTCTTGATCTATCAGAGTATGATGATGCACATATAGATGCCCTTTATTCAAAACCGGTATCGTTACTTGTTCCTGCTTACAATGAAGAAGTAGGAGTTGTAGATACAGTTTATTCATTATTGAATTTACGTTATCCTCAAACTGAAATTATCATTATTAACGATGGGTCTACAGATAAAACCCTTCAAACGGTCATCGAACATTTTCAAATGAAGCCAATCAATAAAATTGTCCGAACTAATATCCCTACAAAAGACATTAAGCAAATATATGAATCTGAAATCTATAAAAATTGTATTTTAGTTGATAAAGAAAATGGTGGTAAGGCTGATGCACTAAATGTGGGTATTAATGTATCTCAATATCCGTATTTTTGCTCTATTGATGGGGACTCCATTTTAGATGAAAAATCCTTGCTGCGGGTGATGAAGCCTATCATTTTATCTGATGGTGAGGTCATTGCAGCAGGAGGTAATATTCGTATTGCAAATGGTGCAAAGATGCAGTTTGGCTCTATTTATGAGACTCAATTACCTAGTAATTACTTAGTAATCATGCAAGTAATCGAATATTTTCGGGCATTTTTAATGGGGCGAATAGCGTTAAGTAAATTCAATTTAGTCCTTATTATTTCCGGAGCATTTAGTGTTTTCTCTAAAAAATGGGCTGTTGAAGCAGGTGGATATTCAACCAATATTATTGGGGAAGATATGGAACTGGTGGTGAATATCCATCGACTTATAAAAGAAAAAAAAGAAAATAAGCGTATTGAATTTGTACCTGACCCAGTTTGCTGGACGGAAGCACCTCAAACATTAGGAGTACTACGCAATCAACGAAGAAGGTGGCATCAAGGGTTATTTGAAAGTCTATGGAAGCATAAAAAAATGACCTTGAATCCTAGATATGGAATGATTGGATTTCTTTCGTTCCCGTATTTTTGGCTAGTGGAATGTCTAGGGCCTCTTGTCGAGTTAGGAGGATATATTTATATTGTCATAGCCTTTTTCTTAGGGAAAATTTATTATGAGGTTGCACTCATGCTGCTACTACTATTCGTTATTTATGGTGTTATTTTTTCAATAGCGGCAATATTGTTTGAATCGTGGAGTATGAATACGTATCCGAAAAAAAGAGAGTTGTTACGCATGATTCTTTTAGCGTTTACAGAAATTTTTTGGTATCGCCCACTAACATTATTCTGGCGCTGTGAGGGATTACTTCGTTTTGTCTTAAGAAAAAGTGACTGGGGTAATATGAAACGTGTCGGCATTGCTGAAAAGGAGAAAAGTGTATGAAACGAATCTATATAGGGGTTATGGTCGTTCTAGTCCTCGTGATAATCCCTATTACATGGTGGTACTTAGAAGATGAAAAACAGCTTAATGTGGCCATTATAGATAAAACCGTTCCGAATGAGTCTTACCGAGAGCACTTAGGGGTGAATTGGTTTTTAAACCATTATAAATATAGATTAAATAATGAACCTTATGACGTAGAACGCGATTATTATGGTACGGTCCCAAACGATGAAACTAAAAGTGTTGTAGAAAAGAATTTACCAAAGGATTATAGGGACTATGATGTCATTTATTTGGCAGATTCGTACGGAGTTTATAAAGATGATTTACAACAAACAAAACGTTTAGGTGAACGTTCTGAAAAAATTGTGGGGGGACTTGAACAAAAAGAATGGCAGGCAATCGTCGAACGCTTAGCCAGCAAAAAAAAGAGTATGTTAATAGCTGAGTATAACACGTTTGCTTCCCCAACATCAGGGGAAGTTCGTAAAGAATTACAGGATTATTTAGGAATCACATGGTCTGGCTGGATCGGGCGTTATTTCGATGAGCTTGATTATCATAAAAACTTAGAGATACCGCAATGGGTGATCGATGAACATAGCGATAATTGGTCATATAAAGGTGGAGGCTTTTTACTATTTAACGAAATAACTGAGGAGCTCCTTGTTCTAGAGATGAACAAGCATGTTAAATCTGAAGGAATTCAAGTGCAGTTTACTGAAAATGGGAAAAAATTCTTTCATTCATCTGCACGGGCGCAATACGATTATTGGTTTGATATTATTACTCCTAAATATGCTGAAGATGCTCTTGCAAATTATAAATGGGATTTAACAAAAAAAGGAACAGAGCTGTTAAAGGATAATGGCATTCCAGAACAATTTGCAGCAATTGTAGGCCAAGATAAAAGCTACACATCTAGTTATTATTTTGCGGGAGATTTTAATGATATCGCACGGGTACCGAATATTTATAAAATAAAAGGGTTACCTACAATCTATAAATATGCTGAGAAGTATGCGGACAGTTCGTTTTATTGGTCCATTTACATCCCAGTAATGCATCAAATATTTGATGCATTTGAGCATAAAGAGGTTCAGGATACTGTAAATCATGAGAAATTAAACTATAATGCAAGGATTCAGGGACAATCTTTTGAGGTGCTAAGAGATGGCAAATGGGAACCAATCGTATTTAAGGGTGTCAATATCGGAATGGGGAAACCTGGCGCCTTTCCTGGAGAAGCAGCCATTACAGAAGAGGAATATTATCGATGGTTTAAACAAATAGCAGACATGAATGCTAATACGATACGAGTCTATACATTACATCCACCAGGCTTTTATAGAGCACTTGCTAAATATAATGAAGAACATCCAAAAAAACCATTATATGTTTTACATGGGGTTTGGATTAATGAAGAGGGCTTAGCAGGTTCATTGGACGCCTATGATAAAGATACGTTAGAAGATTTCCAATTAGAAATGAAACAAATGGTAGATGTCATTCATGGAAATATCTATGTGGAGCCTCGCCCAGGACATGCATCTGGCTTGTATGATGTAGACGTATCAAAATATGTTATAGGATGGGTACTAGGAATTGAATGGTATCCACACATGGTTGTGGGAACAAATGAAAAACATGCAAATATTGGTCAATACAACGGTACTTTTTTTGAAACCAAGGGTGCCTCTCCGTTTGAGCATTGGCTAGCAGAACAAATGGATGTGGTGTCAGTTTATGAAAAGGAAAAATATAACTGGCTACGTCCAATGAGTTTCACGAACTGGGTCACAACTGACATTCTTGAACATCCGTCAGAGCCATCAGAGGAGGAAGATTTAGTAGGGGTCAATCCAAATGTTATTTATACAAAAGGAGAAATGACTGCGCCTGGACAATTTGCTTCCTATCATGTGTATCCTTACTACCCTGACTTCTTTAATTTCGATAAAGATTATTTAAATTATGTCGATTTCCGAGGGAATAAAAATAGCTATGCAGGTTATTTAAAAGAGCTCCATGAAGCTCATACTATGCCTGTTCTTATTGCGGAATTTGGTATCCCAGCATCACGTGGTAAAACACATGATAATGTATATGGTTGGAATCAGGGGCAAATGTCAGAACAAGCACAGGGAGAAACACTTCAACATTTATTTGAGGATATTATGCATGAAGGGCTCCTGGGAGGACTTGTTTTTACATGGCAAGATGAGTGGTTTAAACGAACATGGAATACGATGGATTATGATGATCCGAATCGTCGACCATTTTGGTCCAATGCTCAAACAAATGAGCAACAGTTTGGATTATTAAGCTTTGATAGACTGAAGGTAAAAGTAGATGGAGAGACAACGGAATGGACGGGTAAACAGCTATATGATACTGCACCAAACAATCCAACAGATTTTGCAGTAGACTATGATGAGCGCTATATGTACATTAAATTAAAAAGTGAGGAGTTAGCCAATACCTCCCCTCGCATTTTATTAGATGTTGTACCAGATCAAGGAAATACGTCTGCTACATCTATAAAAAATATGACGTTTTCAAATGGTGTTGATTTTATAGTTGAGCTCAATAAAAATGGTCAATCTAAGGTTGTTATTGATGAATACTACGATTTCTATGATTATTTATATGGCCACCGTTTAAATTTAATTGCTCCCCGAATGGCTAATGCCATGAAAAATAGTGGAAAGTTCGCCCCTATTTACTATGTATTAAATAAACAACTATTTTTACCTGAGCAAAATAGAACGACTGATTTTAGTATCTACGAAACAGGAAAATTACTTCAAGGAAATGCTAATCCAGAAGCAAAAGATTATGATTCTTTAGTTGATTATTCTTGGACCGATGACAATGTTATCGAACTTCGCATCCCTTGGTTATTGATTCAAGCTAAAGATCCGAGTCAGCGTGAGTTTATAGGTAACCTGTATAAAGATGGCGATAAAGCGGCCGTTAAAGTAGACAATATTTATATTGGTGCTTTATTTGTAGATAAAGAAAACAACGTTGTTCAATCTATGCCAGCAGCTACTAATGGTATTTTACCACCACTGTCTGCTTATACATGGGAAACATGGCAAGTTCCAAAATATGAAGAGCGCTTAAAACAATCCTATTATATTTTACAAAAATTATTTAAATCATATTAAAGGAGCTAAGGGTTGATTCTTCTACCCTTAGCTCTTTTTTATTGAAATTGTGAAAGACGAGAAAAAAAGTTTTTCACAAAATCTAAGAAAATGACTTCTGATGGTGCAATTTCTCGATTTACGGGTGAAATAATACCAACAGTTCTAGGGATTGTAGGAGATTCAATAGGGACCTTGATGGTAAAGCGAGCTGCTGAATCATAAAGAGAGCTTTCTGGTAATAGACTAACACCTATGCCAGCGGCGACTAAGCCCTTTAATGCATCCAAATCTTCCCCCTCTGAAATGACATTAGGTAAAAAGCCTGCAGCTCGACAAGCATCCATCGCTACCTTATGCAAAATGTAACCATCTGGAAATAATACGAATAAATCATTTTTCAACTCTGCAAGCTGTATGCTTTCTCTTTTAGCTAATGGATGATTGGCTGGTAGGAGTGCGGCAATATTTTCAGTAAACAGAATGGTTGATTGAATGGATTCGTCCTTCGGGGGCAGGGGTCCCAAAAAGGCGAGGTTCAACTCCCTATTTTTGACTGCATCAATCAAAAATCGATAAGACCCTTGACGGAGTTGAAATTGTAAATCAGGATATTCTCGTTTAAAGGCTGAAATAACGGTTGGCAGAACATAGCTAGCTAAACTTGTTGGAAAGCCGATTTTAATTGAGCCCTTTGCAGGATCAAGATATTCTTCTACCTGCTTTGCTGCAAAATCGATGGCCTTTAATGCTGTAATGGTATGCTCAAGAAATGTCTTCCCTATTGGAGTTAATTTGACATTTCGTCCCACTCGTTCAAATAACGGAGTGCCTAACTCATCTTCAAGATTTGCGATTTGCCGACTAATGGCAGATTGGGCTACATGAAGATGCTCAGCAGCCTCGGAAATATGCTCACGTTCAGCAACCTCTACAAAATAGCGTAATTGACGTAACTCCACTAACATTTCACCTCTATTAATCTAAAAATAAGATTGATTATACCTTAATTATATATTATTTAAGATGAAAAAGGACTGTTCATGTCAAAATAAAAATAATATGCTGTTAGATGCATTTTTACTGGAAATAAAAGGATATTTATGGGCATATCATCTAAATTAATGGAGAAATGGCAGAAACGTTGGATACAATCCATCAATTTTTATAGCAAAATTTCTTTCTTGCAATATGAACTTAAATTGATTCCATTTTCATGAAATAGGTTATAGTATAGATATGTTGTTTATGCTAATTTGTCACAAAACCGCTACAATTAGCACTTTTCTCGAGGTTTTCACTATGTAGCTAGATGAAATCAATTCTCAATTAGAGGGATTTTATTGAAAATGAAGAAAGTCTATTCTCATTGTTTAGGTGAAGTAGTAATAAACTGAAAATGCTTACAAAGTCTTTATTTTTAAAGATTTTATTTAAGGAATGGGAAAGTAATTGAAATGGTTTGCATAGAGAACGATTTTCAGTTAAGATTAGAATGATGATAATTAAGGAATGGTTGACCCATTCACTGAACACTATGGAGGTATTTTCATGTCAACTTTAGTTATTAAAGATCTTCACGTTGCTATCGACGGAAAAGAGATTTTAAAAGGCGTAAATCTTACAATTAATACAAACGAAATTCACGCAATTATGGGACCAAACGGAACTGGTAAATCAACACTAGCTTCTGCTATTATGGGTCATCCAAAATATGAAGTAACTTCAGGTACTGTTGAGTTAGATGGCGAAGATGTGCTTGAAATGGAAGTAGACGAGCGTGCTCAAGCTGGTTTATTCCTAGCTATGCAATATCCATCTGAAATTGCTGGTGTTACAAATGCTGATTTCTTACGTTCAGCAATTAACGCGCGTCGTGAAGAAGGCGATGAAATTTCATTAATGAAATTTATCCGCGAATTAGATAAAAACATGGAATTCCTTGAAATGAACGAAGATATGGCTCAACGTTATTTAAATGAAGGTTTCTCTGGCGGTGAGAAAAAACGTAATGAGATTCTTCAATTAATGATGATTAAACCAACATTTGCAATCTTAGATGAAATTGACTCTGGTCTTGATATCGATGCATTGAAAGTTGTCTCAAAAGGCATCAACGCAATGCGTGGTGAAGGCTTTGGCTGCTTAATGATTACACACTATCAACGCCTATTAAACTACATTACACCAGACCATGTACACGTAATGATGCAAGGACGTGTTGTTAAATCAGGTGGTGCAGAGCTTGCACAACGCTTAGAAGCAGAAGGTTATGACTGGATTAAAAAAGAATTAGGAATCGAAGAAGAAACAGAAGAACAAGAAGCATAAGAAGGAGGACGAACTAGCATGACAGTGGAACTTAACTTGCCTGTAACAGTACAGGACGTGCGCTCGTTCTCAGAAGCAAATGGTGAACCAACATGGTTTACAGAACTTCGCGCGGCAGCACTAGACAAAGTAACTGGTTTAGATTTGCCAAAACCAGATAGAACAAATATTACAAAATGGGATTTCATGAACTTCCCAGCGTTGGCAGTTCATAGTGAGGCATTCCCTTCATTGGATGCTCTACCTGAAGAAGCAAAAGGTTTAATTGACCTTGAAGCACAAGAAAACCTATATATTCAACGTAATAATACACCAGCATATATTAAGGCATCACAAGAACTTGCGGATAAAGGTGTTATTTTTACTGATATTTTCACAGCAGTTCGTGAACATAGCGAACTTGTTCAAAAATACTTTATGACTGAAGCAGTTAAAGTAGATGAGCATAAATTAACAGCACTTCATGCAGCACTTGTTAATGGTGGTGTGTTTGTATACGTACCAAAAAACGTGATCATTGAGCAACCACTTCAAGTTGTTTTCCTTAATGACAATGCAGAAGCTTCATTATATAACCATGTTTTAGTAGTAGCAGAAGCGAATTCAGCTGTAACATATGTTGAAACATATGTTTCAACAGTTGAAGAGGCAAAAGGGCAAGCGAATATTATTGCAGAAGTTGTTGTTCAAGATAATGCACAGGTGACATATGGTGCAGTGGATGTCCTTGCAAAAGGCTTTACGACTTATGTAAATCGTCGTGCACGTTTAGCACGTGACGCGAAAGTTGACTGGGCTCTTGGTTTAATGAATGATTCAGACACAATCTCTGAAAACATTACACATTTGATTGGTGACGGTTCTCATGCAGATACAAAAACAGTCGTAGTTGGTCGTGGAGAACAAAAACTTAACTTCACTACTGAGGTTCGTCATTGGGGTAAAAACTCTAACGGGCATATCTTAAAGCATGGTGTCATGAAAGATGCAGCTCAATCAATCTTTAACGGTATTGGCTATATCGAGCATGGTGCAACAAAAGCCGATGCACAACAAGAATCACGTGTATTAATGCTGTCAGAAAAAGCTCGTGGGGATGCAAACCCAATTTTATTAATTGACGAAGATGATGTAACAGCAGGACACGCAGCATCTGTTGGTCGAGTAGATCCATTACAGCTTTACTATTTAATGAGCCGTGGTATCTCGAAAGCAGAAGCAGAGCGCCTTGTTATCCATGGATTCCTTGCGCCAGTTGTTACGCAATTACCAATTGAAGGCGTTCAAAAGCAACTGACGGAGGTTATTGAAAGGAAAGTTCGCTAATGATGAATAAAGACATTAAAAGCTATTTCCCAATTTTAAATCAGGATGTAAATGGTCATAGACTTGTATATCTTGATAGTGCAGCGACGTCTCAGAAGCCTGTTCAAGTGATTGAAGCGATTAAAGCTTATTATGAATTTGATAATTCCAATGTTCACCGTGGGGTGCATACACTAGGAAACCGTGCAACAGATAAATATGAAGGTGCTCGTGAAAAGGTTCGTAAGTTTATTAATGCACAATCAACACAGGAAATTATTTTTACGCGTGGGACAACAACCGCTTTAAATACAGTTGCGACAAGTTATGGACGTGCAAATGTTGTCGAGGGTGATGAAATAGTCATTACTCATATGGAGCATCATTCCAATATTATTCCTTGGCAACAATTAGCCAAAGAAAAAAATGCAACTTTAAAATACATTGAGCTTGAAGCAGATGGCACTCTTAGCCTAGAGAAAGTACGTGCGACAGTCACACCTAAAACAAAAATTGTTTCGGTGTCTATGGCATCAAACGTACTTGGAACAATAAATCCAATTAAAGAAATTGCTCAAATTGCACATGCTAATGGTGCTGTCATGGTAGCTGATGGTGCACAGGCTGCGCCACATATGAAAATTGATGTGCAAGATTTAGATGTAGATTTCTTAGGTTTCTCAGGGCATAAAATGTGCGGACCAACTGGAATAGGTGTACTATATGGTAAAAAGGAACACCTTGAAAAGATGGAGCCAATTGAGTTTGGTGGCGAAATGATTGATTTTGTTGGGCTTTATGAGTCAACGTGGAAGGAATTACCGTGGAAATTTGAAGGTGGAACGCCTATTATTGCAGGTGCAATAGGATTAGGAGCCGCTATTGATTTCTTAACTGATATCGGGTTAGATAACATTCTAGAGCATGAGCATAAGCTTGCAGGCTACGCAATGGATCAACTTGAAACAATTGACGGTTTGAAAATTTTCGGCCCACGTGACCCTATGAAGCGTTGTGGATTAGTAACATTTAATCTAGATGATGTACATCCACATGATGTGGCAACGGTGCTTGACATGAACGGGATTGCTGTTCGTGCAGGACATCATTGTGCACAGCCACTAATGAAATGTCTTCAGCAAGTAGCGACAGCGCGTGCAAGCTTCTATCTGTACAATACAGAGGAAGATATTGACCGTTTAGTTGCAGGGTTACGTTCTGCGAAGGAGTATTTTGGCGATGTCTTTTAATAATTTAGATCAACTATATCGTTCAGTCATTATGGATCACTATAAAAATCCTCGTAATAAAGGCTCTTTAGAAGAGGATGCTGTAACGATTGATATGAACAATCCTACATGTGGTGATCGTATTCATTTAACATTAAAAGTGACTGACGGTGTTGTAGAGGATGCGAAATTTGATGGTGAAGGCTGTTCTATTTCTATGTCTTCTGCATCAATGATGACACAGCTCATCAAAGGGAAAAAAGTAGAAGAAGCTATTGAGCTTTCTGATATTTTTTCTAAAATGATGATGGGTGAAGAGTACAGTGATAAATATGACCTAGAGGATGTGGAGGCACTGCAAGGTGTTTCACAATTCCCAGCACGAATTAAATGTGCAACATTGGCTTGGAAAGCAATGGAAAAAGGTGTGAAATAAATCTTACTTCCTTGTTCTTGAGTGAAAGCTACTATGGCTTCACTCAAAGCAAGGGATGATTACCTAGAAAATACATCTCAATGAACGGAGGAGAAACGATGGCTAAAAAAATGCCTGATATCGGCGATTACAAATACGGTTTCCATGACAAGGACGTATCAATTTTCCGTTCAAAACGCGGTTTAACTGAAGAAATCGTCCGTGAAATTTCAAATATGAAACAAGAGCCAGAATGGATGCTTGAATACCGTTTAAAAGCTCTTGAAACATTTTATACAAAACCGATGCCACAATGGGGTGGCGATCTTGGAGATTTAGATTTTGATGAAATTACGTACTATGTAAAACCATCAGAAGCTACTCAAAAATCATGGGATGAAGTACCTGATGAAATCAAAGCAACTTTTGATAAATTAGGTATCCCAGAAGCAGAACAAAAATATCTTGCAGGTGTATCTGCACAATATGAGTCTGAGGTAGTTTATCACAACATGAAAAAAGACCTTGAAGATCTTGGTATTGTGTTCAAAGATACTGACTCTGCTTTACGTGAAAACGAAGATATTTTCAAACAATATTGGGGCAAAGTGATTCCTTACACAGACAATAAATTTGCTGCTTTAAACTCAGCAGTATGGTCAGGTGGATCATTTATTTATGTGCCACCAGGTGTTAAAGTAGAAACACCATTACAAGCTTACTTCCGTATTAACTCAGAAAATATGGGTCAATTCGAACGTACACTTATTATTGTAGATGAAGGGGCTCACGTACACTATGTTGAAGGTTGTACAGCTCCTGTTTACACAACAAACTCCTTACACTCAGCAGTTGTAGAAATTGTTGTTCGTAAAGATGCATATTGCCGTTATACAACGATTCAAAACTGGGCGAACAATGTTTACAATCTTGTAACAAAACGTACAGTTGTAGAAGAAAACGGTACAATGGAATGGATTGATGGTAACATCGGTTCCAAATTAACAATGAAATACCCAGCATGTATCCTAAAAGGTGAAGGTGCTCGTGGTATGACATTATCGATTGCATTAGCAGGTAAAGGACAACACCAACATGCTGGCGCAAAAATGATCCATATGGCACCAAATACATCTTCAACAATCGTTTCTAAATCGATTGCTAAACAAGGTGGTAAGGTAACGTATATGGGACAAGTTCGTTTCGGTCCTAAAGCAAGTGGTGCACGTGCTAACATCGAATGTGATACGCTGATTATGGATAATCAATCGACTTCTGATACAATTCCTTATAACGAGATCTTTAATGATAATGTATCTTTAGAGCACGAAGCAAAAGTTTCAAAAGTATCTGAAGAACAATTATTCTATTTAATGTCTCGCGGAATTTCTGAAGAAGAAGCAACAGAAATGATCGTAATGGGCTTCATCGAGCCATTCACAAAAGAACTACCAATGGAATACGCAGTAGAAATGAACCGTCTGATTAAATTCGAGATGGAAGGTTCTATCGGTTAATTTATTAGCCACCCCTAGTCACAACATAAATTGTGACTAGGGGTTTTTTGTGTTTTTACGTTGAGAATAAAAATGGATATTTATAATATATCGAAATAGTACTGGATTTTTTAAAGATTACATACTAAAATGATAATGAGAATCAATATCAATTAAAGGGGGCTGATAAATCTAGAAGATGTTCAGTTCTTCAATAAACCAGATGAGATAGTTAATCATCCTAACAATCATCATTCAAAGGAGAATCGGTAAATGAAAAAGAAGTTTTTATTTATTAGTTTCATAGCATTATTTATACTCATTCTCGCCGCATGTGGGGAGAAGAAGGCAGTAGAAGAGGAATCCTCCACTGATACACGAAAAGAAGATGTGACACAAACAAAAGAAGAATCAACAAATGAAAATGGCACGAGAACGATTGAATATCTTGGTGAAAGCTATGAAGTGCCAGAAAAAGTGGAAAGAATTGTTGTAACAGGAGCTATGGAAGCAATGGAGGATATGGTTGTGCTGGATGTTCACCCAGTTGGAGCTATTGCTATTGGCGGCAAATTCCCTGAGCTATATGCTTCGGTAACAGACAAAGCAGAATCTATTGGTGAGAAGATTAAACCAAATTTTGAAAAAATAGTAGAATTAAATCCAGATGTCATTTTAGGCTCCACAAAGTTTCCAGAAGAGGTACAAAGTAAATTAGAGAAAATTGCACCTACAATTTTGGTTTCACATATTTCGACGAACTGGGAATCTAATTTGAATTTACTAGCTGAACTAACTGGTAAGCAAGCAGATGCTGAGAAGATATTATCTACATATAAAGCTGATATTGAAGCTGTTAAATCCACGTTAACTGAAAAACTACAAGATCAAAAAGTGGCGGCTATTCGTATTCGTGGAGGACAAGCGTATGTTTATCCAAAAGAAGTATTTTTAAATGCAGTTCTTTATGGAGAGCTTAGTTTAGCAGTACCTGATGAAGTTGCTAAAGCTAAATCTCAAGAGGCTATTTCTGTTGAGCAGCTTGCAGATATGAATCCTGATTATTTATTTGTGCAGTTTTCAACAGATGAAAATGCGGACGCGCCGAATGCTTTAGAAGACTTTAAAAAGAATCCAATTATCCAAAATATTACTGCATTTAAAAATGATCAAGTATTTGTTAATGTACTAGATCCATTAATGGAGGGTGGCCCTGCATACAGCCGAATTAAGTTTTTAGAGGCTATTCAGCAAAATCTTGTGAAATAAACGTCGCCTGTTATAGTAGCATGAGTTCAATGGAATATGGACTCATGCTTTTTCTTTGGCATAATTAAGTGATAAAAGAAGGTAGATTTTTTACATGATGTTTATTTGTAGTGACATACTGTGTGCTATGATTATGTACATAGAGGAGGATGTCACATGATTGTAGTAGGATTAACTGGTTGGGGCGATCACCCTTCACTTTATAGTGGAGTGACTACTTCAAAGGATAAATTATTTGATTACACAGGTCATTTTTTAACGGTTGAAGTAGATACTTCTTTTTATGCCATACCAGCCAAAGAGCATATTCGGAAATGGTGTGAGGATACACCTGAAAACTTCCGTTTTGTTGTGAAAGCTTACCAAGGCATGACGGGTCATTTACGTGGAGAGATTCCCTTTGAATCAAAAAATGATATGTTCAATGCATTTATTGAGTGTGCCAATGAATTTAAACGTTATGGAAAGCTAGCCATGGTATTAGTACAATTTCCACCATGGTTTGATTGCCAGGGAAAAAATGTGCAATATTTATTGTATATCCGACAACAGCTAAAGGATTTTGAAGTAGCGATTGAATTTCGAAATCAAACATGGTATGCAGAAAATGTTGTCAAGCAAACGATAGATTTCTTACGAGAACATCAATTTATTCATACGATTTGTGATGAGCCACAGGCTGGTGTAGGATCTGTTCCTTTCTACCCTGTAGTGACTGCAAATAAAGCGTTGATTCGTCTTCATGGTCGCAATATACATGGATGGCGGAACACGGGAAATGCAGAAAATTGGCGTAAAGTTCGCTTCTTATATGATTATAATAAAGAAGAATTACTGCAGCTTGGGGATAGCATGAAAAAGCTTGAACCAGAGGTCAATGAACTCTTCGTTTTATTTAATAATAATTCTGGTAATCATGCAGCGAAAAACGCAAAGGAGCTACAAGGTATGTTAAATATTAACGATGTCGGGTTGGCACCTAAACAATTAAACATGTTTGAAGGGGAACTATAATGGAATTTATTTTATTAGTCATCATTGCCTTGCTTGCTGGTCTAATTGGCTCATTAGTTGGGCTAGGCGGTGGTGTAGTATTAGTACCAGCAACATTATACATCGGCTTAAATTTAGGAATGATTCCAGATATTACACCACAAAGAGTAGTCGGTTTATCAGTGGTGATGATGATTTTCACGGGACTTGCCTCCACGCTAAGCTATATGAAATCTAAAACGGTGGATTATAAAAGTGGTTTTATATTCTTTATTGGAAGTATTCCAGGAACAATCCTTGGCGCATGGGTCAATAAAGGGTTAGATTTACCATCCTTTAATTTGTATTTTGGTATTTTACTTATTATTTTATCGATTATTTTGCTTGTGCGGGACAAACTGAAGCCTGTAAAATGGTTTGTAAAAAATGGTATGCAACAAGAATTTACTGACTCTGAGGGAAAAAACTATGTATATGGCTATCCCATTTGGTTTGCTATTACATTAACATTTGGTATTGGCTTTGCTTCTGGTTTATTTGGAATAGGTGGCGGCTCCATGATCGTGCCAGCAATGATTATTTTATTCTTATTCCCACCACATGTCGCGGTGGCAACATCGATGTTTATGGTATTTTTAACGTCCATCGTTAATTCTGCAAGCCATGTTTATTTCGGTCATGTACCTTGGCTTTATACTATTCCAGTTATTCCTGGTGCTTATGTTGGAGCAAAGCTGGGTGCTGCGTTAAATAAAAGAATTAAATCCGATACACTTGTACTAGCTTTAAGGATTATTCTCTTATTACTAGGAATTCGGTCTATTATAGAAGGCATATTAGCTTAATTTGAAGTGAGGTGGCTTTAATGCTTGAAAAGATCCATATTTTTCACACAAATGATTTGCATAGTCATTTTAAGTATTGGCCACGAATGCAAAGCTATGTGAAAGAAATGCGCAATAAATTAGGGAGTATAGGGGAAACAAGCTATTTGTTTGATGTCGGAGATCATTTAGATCGTTCCAATATTTATACAGAAGCAACAGTTGGGAAAGGGAATGTGCGATTGTTAAATGAGGCGGGTTACGATGTGGTGACAATCGGCAACAATGAAGGCATTACATTATCCCATGAAGAGCTCTTCCACTTGTATGACAATGCTAATTTTGATGTTGTAGTTGCAAATGTATATGCCTCCCACGGGATGAAGCCAGCATGGATGAAGCCTTATGTAATCTTAACAACAGCAATGGGTACGAAAATTGGCGTCATTGCAGCCACGGCCATGTTTGAAGTATATTATGAAGAATTAAATTGGCATATGGACGATGCTCGAAGTACACTACTACGTTTAGCGCATCAACTACGTGAAGAAGTAGACATTGTTGTATGCTTATCCCATTTAGGCATTACAGAGGATGAGCTCTTAGCGGATGAGTGTCCAGAAATTGATGTTATATTCGGCTCTCATACGCATCATGTCCTACCAGAGGGCAAAGTGATTAATGGGGTTTTACTGACAGGTGGAGGTAAGTTTGGTCAATATACTGGACATCTTATCATAGAATATGATAAAAAATTGAGGAAAATTGTTGAAAAAAAGGATACTTTAATTCATAATAAGGATTTGCCAATTGTTAAAAATGAACAGATGATGGTACAGTTTTTGGAGGATGAAGGAAACAGAATATTGGATACTCCAGTTTTTACAACAAAAAAAGCCTACAACAAGGAATGGTTCCATTATTCACAGCTGTCTGATTTATTTGCACATGCAATTTTGGAAAAAAGCGGAGCCGACTGTGCATTATTCAATGCAGGGATATTTTTAGATGGTCTTCCTAAGGGAATAGTGACTGCTTTAGATTTGCACCGAATTTTTCCACATCCCATTAATTTATGTACAATTGAATTATCCGTCGCTGAAATGAAAGAAATTTATATGCAATCCAAAAATGAAGAATGGCCCTATATCGAACTAAAAGGATTAGGGTTTCGAGGCGTCATTTTTGGAAAAATATTGACATATGGATTTTCCATGAATGAAAATCGACAATTATTAATTAATGGTAAGCTAGCAGATCAAAATCACACTTATAAACTGGTCACATTGGATCTGTTTACATTTGGTTATTTTTATCCAAGTTTTAAATATGCAAAAAAACAATATATTTTACCTGAATTTTTACGAAACATTATGATAGATTATGGTCAAAGATTCTTTAAACAATAGAGAGAGTTTAAAGAATGGAATGGGGAAGAAGTCATGCGATTAATTTCAATCGATGTATTAAAAGAAGGAATGGTATTAGGAAGAACCATTTGGAATGAGGCAGGTCATCCGCTTTTAAAGAAAGATGTTGTCATTAATGACCGTATTATTCAAAGACTTCAACAGTTAAATACACATTATTTATATATTGACGATGAGATTTCTGAGGGTATCGAAGTAGAAGAGACTGTTCCACCTGCTATGCGAAATAAAGTCATCAAAACTATAAAGGATTCGTTCCAGTCCATTGATGGTTTGAATCCAGTAAATGCTTCTTATATATTAGATCAGCAATCAAAGACAATTGTTTCGATTGTAGATGAATTACTTTCTGCAGTTACTGGAAATAATGAAATTCTAACCATTTTAACAGATGCTTATTTATTTGATGAATATTTATATCAGCATTCTTTCCAAGTGACATTGTATTCTATTGCCATTGCCAAAGAACTTGGCTACTCTGCTGAGGATTTACGTTTGATCGGGATCGGTGCATTATTACACGATGTCGGTAAACTAATGGTACCAAAAGATATTTTAACAAAGCCAGGACGTTTAACGAATGATGAATTTGAAATGATGAAGATGCATGCTCGTTATGGTTTTGATTTATTGCGGAATTTACATTCAATCTCTCTGCTTGTGGCGCACTGTGCTTTCCAACACCATGAGCGTATTGATGGAAGTGGCTATCCAAGAGGACTTGTTGACTTTGAAATTCATCCATTTGCCAAGATAATTGGCGTTGCAGATGTTTTTGATGCGGTGACGACGAATCGTGTATACCGAGAGAAAATGCTCCCTTCACAAGGACTAGCTATTGTTGAAGCTGGCTCTGGTACTCTTTATGATGCTCGAATTGTAAAAGCTTTAAAAAGAGCTGTCGTTCATTATCCAAATGGTGTTATTTTAAAATTATCAGATGGACGCCGTGGGATTGTATCGAGACAAAACACGTTGGATGCGGCATTACCATGGATTCGTATTTTTGAAGAACAAGATCAATTGCTCACAGCTACATATGAAGTTAATTTAGTGGATTATCCTGATGTAACAATTGAAAATGTTGAGACGGATTATGTGGTTCCAGCAAAAGTAGAATAAATTCCTCCTCCTGTTCATACGTTATGGAACAGGAGGAGATTTTTTGTTTTTCCCTCGAAAAAGAATGAAATTACGCTCATATGGTAGAAGGGGAATGCGTCTTAATAAATTAACGATTTTAATTGTTAGTATGGTTGTTTGCCTTATATTATTTATTTATTATTTAAATGAACGGCTCATGCCAACCTATTTGCAATATGCGGAAGTGCAAACTACGAAGATTGCCTCATATGTTGTGAGTAAAGCCATTAATTCACGTACCTCTAATGTATTAGATGTCAATGATATCATTGAAGATATTCCTCCAGGTACGTCTGAAATGATGACGACTAAGTTTAATACAGAAATCATTAATCGTGTTCGGGCAGAGACATTAGAGCTTGTTAAAATGTATTTGGAGCAAGCTGAACAAGGAGAGCTATCCCATTTACCTGAATTAGATAATGTTGAATATGATATTAACAGGATCCAAGATGGTGATGGCATTGTCTTTTTTGTACCGCTTGGTCAAGCAGCTAATATCCCATTACTTGGAAATTTAGGGCCGAAGATCCCAATCCGTTTCCATGTGATTGGGAATGTTCATAGTAATGTGACATCCTCTATTCAAGAATTTGGTATCAATAGTGCTTATGTGGAGGTAGGTATTCATTTAGAGGTAAATGTTCAGATTATTGTTCCTTTCGCTAGTAAGTCTTCTACCGTTGCGCAGGATATACCTGTAGCGATGGGCCTAACAAGGGGACCTGTTCCAAACATTTATACCAATAGTAGTGACGCGCCACAACCGTCCATAGAAATACCTGTCCCTTATAAATAGAAATGTTTGTTGTGATAGTTGTTGGAGTGCCTTTAATATGTTACATTGACAACAGTGAAGATAGTTAATATTAAAAAATGTATATTTTTGATAGGGGCGATACTCGTATGACATCTTGTAAACCTACAAGTAAAGAAGAACATGTAAGAAAACCAGACTGGCTAAAAATAAAACTAAACACGAATGATGAATATAAAGGGCTTAAAAAGCTGATGCGTGAGAAAAATCTGCATACAGTATGTGAAGAAGCTCGTTGTCCAAACATCCACGAATGCTGGGGAGAGAGACGTACTGCTACCATGATGATTCTTGGTTCCGTTTGTACACGTGCTTGTCGTTTCTGTGCAGTGAAAACAGGTTTACCAAATGAACTAGATTTGGCGGAACCTGAGCGCGTTGCAGATTCAGTAGCCATTATGAATTTAAAGCATGTTGTTATTACAATGGTAGCACGTGACGATTTAAAGGATGGCGGAGCGCAAGTTTTAGCAGAAACAGTACGTGCAATTCGTCGTAAAAGTCCTTTCACATCTGTTGAGGTATTGCCATCAGATTTAGGTGGGATGAAGGAGAACCTTCAAATGTTAATGGATGCAAAACCAGATATTTTAAATCATAATATTGAAACAGTACGCCGTTTAACACCTAGAGTGCGCGCTCGTGCAAAATACGAACGCTCTTTAGAGTTCCTGCGTTTAGCTAAAGAGATGCAGCCTGAAATTCCAACGAAATCATCACTAATGATTGGATTAGGCGAGACACATGAAGAAATTTTAGAAGTCATGGACGATTTACGTGCAAATAATGTAGATATTATGACGATCGGTCAATATTTACAGCCAACGAAAAAGCATTTACCAGTTAAAAAATACTATTCACCAATAGAATTTGGTAAACTGCGTAAGATTGCCATGGAGAAAGGCTTTAAGCATTGTGAGGCTGGCCCACTTGTACGTAGTAGTTATCATGCAGACGAACAAGTAAATGCTGCAACGAAAGAACGTCAATTACAAGCGGAAGTGTAAACGTCAAGGCTGAACGAAAAGGGTGGTGTCACTTTGATTATAGTTGAAGGATTAGAATATGAACTAATAGAAGATTATCGCGAGGCCTTTCAGGAGGAAGTTTTTCAGGAAAGATACTCAGATATCTTAGCCAGATACGATTATATTGTAGGTGATTGGGGCTATAACCAGTTACGTTTAAAGGGGTTTTTTGATGATAAAAATCAAAAATCCACTTTTGATACAAAAATAAGTACGCTTCAAGATTATCTATACGAATACTGTAATTTTGGCTGTGCTTATTTTGTATTACGTAAACTGGGGAAAGTTATGAAACAGCCAGAAGTAGTGGATATGAGTGAAGTAACAAAGCCTACAGACCATGAACCTTTAGCAGAATAAATTCTTATACAAAAACCTGATGTGATAGGCATCAGGTTTTTTTATCATTGTTAGCTTTTGTGTAATTGGGGAAAACTAAAGCACAAAACAGCTTATCGAAGGTGTGTTGCAAATGAAAAGAGCCGTATTTTTAGATCGTGATGGTGTTATCAATGAAGTGCTAACAAATCGTGTGAAGTTTGTGAATAAGCCTAAGGATTTGTACTTTTTACCGCAAGTGCCTGAAGCAATCAGAAAGCTAAATAAGCATTTTGATTATGTGTTTGTCGTGACAAATCAAGGTGGGGTTGGTTTAGGCTTTATGAAGGAAAGTGGTTTACAGAAAATACATGAACATATGGTGAAGGAGCTAAAGAAAAAAGGGGCAACGATCCATGAAGTCGTTTATTGTCCACACAAACCTAAGTCAGGTTGTGCCTGCCGCAAGCCCAATAGCAAATTAATTGTGGATTTAGGAAAGAAATATAACATTGATTTATCAAAATCCTATATGGTAGGCGATACAGATACGGATATTATTGCAGGAAAACGGGCAGGAACAAAGGGTGTTTTCCTAGGAGAACAAGATTCATTAGCAGATGCTGTCTTTCCAGATTTAATAAGTGCTGCCCAGTGGATTATTAAGGATGTCACAGCTTAAACGTATTGAGAAAAAGGGCGTATAAATCATTAAAAAAGGGATAATTTATGAATGGAGGTGATGATGTTGGCAAAAGAAAAACGCAATAAAAAGCCATTAGATCGAGAGGAATATGGGTATGGTTTTGATATTAGTGTAGACGATTTAGCTGTGATTGGTCAAAATCAGCAAGCGAAAAAGCAAAATGATAATGAAAATAAAGACAAGCCCCATAATAAAGATAATCCATCCACTTTAAATAAATAACAATACGTAAAAAGATTTCGCAATCGCTCAGGGTTAGCGAAATTTTTTTATGTTATATAAAAAAACACCCAATAAAATGGGTGTTAGTTCAATAATTCACGCAAGTATTCCCGTAATTCGATTGTTTCTTCCTCTGTGCGATTGTACACATGTTCTAAGTAACCAGGCTCTTCTACATCATCAGGACCAATAATAGCAAAGCGACCGAACTGGATATCCATGACAAGCACTTTTCCAAAGAAGCGGCCAGATTGTAATATAGCTAAATCATAACGTAGCTTTTGTCCAGCAAAACTAACAAATCTTGTTTTCGTATCTTCTACATCATCATATAAAAAAAAACGTTCCATCTTTTAATCTCCTTCCAATCCTATAGTTATGGTACTATAGAAGAGAAAAGACTATCAACTTTTAATGATTTGAATGGGGGCTTTCCTTGTGTATTTTGTAGATCGTAATAAAATCACAAAAAATTTACAGTACTTAGATGGGCTATTAACTATTTTGGAGACAGAGGATAACTGGCTTCAGAATGATATAAAGAAATTAGCTATCGAGCGAATTGGACACAACATTATGGAGTCAATGATGGATGTAGGAAATTTAATGATTGACGGTTTCATTATGCGCGATCCAGGAAGCTACGAGGATATTATTGATATTTTAGTCGATGAAAAAGTTGTAGCTGCTGATTTGGAAGCACCATACAAAGCAGTTGTTGGCTTACGTAAAATGCTAGTGCGTGAGTTTATAGAGGTAGATATCCAAGAGGTTATCCATGTACTAACAGCCAATCTAACGGCTTTAAAGCAGTTCTCGCCAGCAGTTCATAATTATTTAACAAATGAATTAGGACCTGTTTCAGCATTTTTGCCAGAGGATCATCAATGAAACAATATAAGGCCTATTGCTTTGATTTAGATGGTACTGTCTACCGTGGGAAGGAAGGTATTCCTTCTGCGGTAGCTTTTATTCATCGTTTACAGCAAGCAGGAATTGAGCCATTCTATGTAACGAATAATTCTTCCAAGACGCGAGAACAACTGCAAGAAGCTTTACTATCTATTGGTGTGAACGCGCCATTAGAGCATATTTATTCAAGTGCATTGGTCACAGCAAAGTATGTGGCCCTACATTTTCCAGGCAAAAAAGTAGCGATGATGGGTACAGATGGTATTCGTCAGGCACTACTCAATGAAAATATTGTGCCTGTTGAGCATGAACCCGATGTATTTGTTATGGGGATTGATCGTACGCTTGATTATATGGCACTTGCTAGAGCAACGGTTTTTGTTCAGCAAGGAGCGACCTTTATTGCCACGAATCAGGATATTAAATTTCCAACAGAATACGGGTTCTTACCAGGCAATGGTTCTTTTGCACGCTTGGTAGGAGAAGTTGCAGATGTTGAACCAATCTATATTGGTAAGCCATCGCCAGCCATGCTTGAAGTAATTACTACCGAACATGGAATTGCGAAAGAAGACATGGTAATGATCGGTGATAATTATGATACGGACATTATGTGTGGCATTCGCTTTGGCTGTGACACCATTCATGTGAATACTGGTGTGACGCCTACAGAGACTGTCCTCAAAAAAGAATGCCAACCTACATATGTAGTGGACGTACTAAAGTAATAAAAGGATGTTTATGCTAATTTTCAGCATAACATCCTTTTTATTTGTTCAAATTTATTCATATAGGCATATTAGAAAACTACCATAAAGGATTTTCTTCAATAAATTGATAAATGGCTTTCGTCAATTCATCAGGAGAATCAGCTTCTACTAATTCACCGTTTACTATTGCATAAAAGGATTCTGAGCACTTTGTACAATAACTGAGGCAGCCATATTCCAAAACGTCGATGTTTGGATCGCGTTCGAGTACTTCATAAGTTGCTTGAGAGCCATTTGCTAAATTACTTATACAAAATTCAACCATTGGATTCATCCATGTCACCTCACCAAAGTAATGCTACTCGGTTTTACGATTTTCGTCAATTATTTATGTTTAAGAGAAAAGAAACGTTTTTTAATAAATGATAAAGGGAATTTGTTATTAATGGCTTAAAAATCAATAGAAATGAACAGGTTCTCTTTTATTTTGTGAAATCTTTCACAAAATTTCATTCTGATATTGTGAAACTTCTCACAATCGGTTATACTCGTTTGTGGATACTTTGTGAACAATTATTAAAAGAGATATAAAAGGAGACTATTATGGGAAAATTAGTACTTTTAGGTGGCGGCTACGGCAATATGCGTGTCATGCTTCGTCTATTAAACAGCCTACCATTAGACAGAGAGGTAGTTATAGTAGATAGAGCCCCTTTCCATAGTTTAAAAACAGAGTTTTATGCATTGGCGGCAGGGACTGCAACAGATAAAGAAATTCGTGTAAGCTTCCCAGAGCATGAACGTTTAACAGCCGTATATGGAGAAGTCGTTGAAATTAATCGTGCGGAAAAAGTAGTCATTCTTGAAGACGGACAACGTATAGAATATGATGATTTAGTCATTGGGCTTGGCTGTGAAGATAAATATCATGGTGTACCAGGTGCGGAAGAGTATACGTACAGCATTCAAACAATGGGCAAATCACGTGCAACATTCCAAGCACTTTGTGGTTTACCAGCTGGGTCTACAGTTGGAATTATAGGGGCTGGCTTAAGTGGAATTGAGCTTGCAAGTGAGCTACGTGAAAGTCGCTCAGATTTAAAAATCAAGCTATTTGACCGTGGTCAACGTATATTAAAAGATTTTCCAGAGAAACTAAGTAAGTATGTAAAGGATTGGTTTGTTAAGCATAATGTTGATGTGGTTGCCAATTCAAATATTACAAGAGTAGAGCCAGGTAAAATTTTTAATCATGATGATGAAATTTTACTCGATGCAGTGGTTTGGACTGCAGGTGTCCAGCCAGTCAAAATTGTTCGTGATATGGATGTTGAGAAAGATAAACATGACCGTCCACTTGTCACACAGTATTTTAATTTACTCGATGATGAACATGTCTATGTTGTAGGAGACTGTGCTTCATCAGATTTAGCCCCAACAGCACAATTAGCAGAGGAACAAGCGGAGCAAATTGTGAAAGTACTTCGTATGCGTTGGAAAGGTGAACATTTACCAGAGAAGATGCCAGATATTAAATTAAAAGGCTTTATGGGAGCTCTTGGTAAAAAACAAGGCTTTGTATACTTAGCTGATACAACAGTAACTGGGCGTATCGCTCGCTTAATGAAATCAGGATTATTATGGTATTACAAACGTCAAAATGATTAATTAGCTGAAAGGGAATGTTTCAAAATCATTTTGAAACATTCCCTTTCTTTTTGTTAAACCGTTTCGTCTGGAACAAACCCTAAAGTTTCAAGCGCTGTAAATACAGGTTTTAATTGGACATAGCCCTCTCCAACTACCTCATTATTAATGAGGACAAGAGGGTAGAAAAATTCATCATCTTGAATACGTGACGCGTACTCTTGATCGCGTTCATTCTCAATTGGACCTTCAATATCGATATAGCGAATATCATATGCTTGATCTGGATATTTGCGATTGATGGCTGCTTGTAGCCACTCATATGTATCCTTGGAAGATGGGGCATTGACACAGCTAGCACAGATGACAGCTGTTCCATAAATTTCAATCATAGGTTTTGTTGATGGCATAGTATTTTCTCTCCTTGTGATTCAATATTGGATTTTTTCTGTTGCTAACATTATAATCATTATAAGGAAAGGAGTCGAGATAAATGGCAGAAGCAACAATTAACGACCAAGTTCAAGAGGTATTAGATAAATTACGTCCATTCTTACTACGTGACGGTGGAGACTGTGAATTAGTAGATGTTGAGGATGGCGTTGTGAAATTACGTTTATTAGGTGCTTGTGGCAGTTGCCCAAGTTCTACGATTACATTAAAAGCTGGTATTGAACGAGCATTATTAGAAGAAGTACCAGGTATCGTGGAAGTAGAGCAAGTATTCTAAGCCTTTTTAAAAAGTTCTAGCTGTTTGCAAGCTAGAACTTTTTTATTTACCTATTTATGACGCGCATGTTCTTTTTCTTCACGAATAATGGCCCACTGTTCTTTCGCCATATCTATAATTTTTGCCTCACCACTGACACTTTGTTTTTCAATGACTCTAGAAAAGAAGCGTGTCGCATTTTCAATATCTCCAATACGTCTAGATAATTCAGCAATCATATACATAATTCGGACAGCTGACATTTGTGTGGAGCTGTAGTCCTCGGTTGAATAAGATTCCATATAATAATCACGAGCTAATTTCATAAAGCGCTCTTCTTGTCCACTATTGTTCAAGGAACGATAGAGCCATGCAAGACGTAAAGTTAGTCCAGCAATCGCAACATTTTTTTCTTTTTTTATTGTGCCACAAAGAAACGCTAACTTATAGGCTTGAATGGCTTGAAATACAGTACGTTCACCCTTGAAATCATGATGCACCCATTTTTCTGTAATTTGTGTACGTATATCATCTTGGATACCCGGTGCAAAATATTTTGTAAAGTCTTCTGTAAAGGAAAAGCCACAATGCTCACATACAAAAACATTATAATAGAGAGCATTCACTTCATCTGCATAAATAGGTTGAAAATCTGTTTCCGTATGATCTACTTTAATAAATTTTGAACGCACTTTTAATGTTGGAAATTCTTTTTTGCAATTTAAACATTGAATTTTTTTCTCATAATATGGTGAAATCTCCATATATATTACCCCCTGCCAAGAATTCGTTGTAACTATTATACCAATGATGTTTTTATAAACATGAATAAAAAATACTATTAATGTGAAAAATATGAGAATGATAACTTAAAATCGACTTGAAGCTGAATGTTTGTCATACAATGGTCAAAATTGTTATGATAATACGTAAGAAGGAAGGTGATTGGGATGACAAGTACAAAGCAAATTATAGAAGTGACACAGGCTGCTGGCTTTCATATTAATGAAATGATGGAGCATAATGAAGAACAAGGTTCTTTTTTACGTGTAGTGGTGAATGGTGGCGGCTGTAGCGGGCTATCCTATGGCATGCATTTTGATAAAGAGAAAAAAGATGATGATTTTGAAGATGTACAGCATGGTTTAACAATTCTTGTTTCCCGTGAAGATGCGCCGATTTTGATGGGAACAAAAATTGACTATAAACAATCGCTAATGGGCGGTGGCTTCACCATCGATAATCCAAATGCCATTGCATCATGTGGTTGTGGTACGTCTTTCAGAACAGCAAAGCGTGAAGGTACGCCTGAGGTTTGTGAGTAAAAGTAAATAAATCCATTCGAATAATGGGCTAACAATAATAGGCTTCTTTGATTGATGATGTTGCAAAACATGATGAATGAAAGGAGCTTTTTTCTTTCTTTTTATTTTCCCGTTTGTAAGTAACTATGTTAAAAATCATTTGACACTTCCAACAAATTTTTATGACCTTATTTAGTGAAATTCAAGGCAATGTATAATAGCTTCTTTCATTGAGGTTGAATGAAAGAAGCATTTTCACTGTGGATTAACTGTAAAATTCAGAATAAATGCTTCATTCCATAGAAAATGAGCAGGTATAATAGGTAGATAGAGGTGAAGGTTATGAGAAAAGATCGAGGGAAAATATGGTTGGGTGTATCAGGTGTTACGGTGAATGAGCTTGGACAATGGTTAGTTGTGAAAAAGGCTTATAGCGGATTGAAAGGACGTTGGTCATTGCCAGCAGGTTTTGTTAATGCAGGAGAAACGGTAGATGAAGCGGTTATTCGTGAAATCAAAGAAGAAACAGGCATCGATTGTAGAGTTTCAGGCTTAATTGGATTTAGAACAGGTGTCATCCGTGATGATATCAGTGATAATATGGCGATTTTTTATTGTCGAATGCTAGATGAGCAGCAGCAGGTTTCCATTCAAGAAAAAGAAATTTTAGAAGCTAAATGGTTGTATCCACAGGAACTAGCACAAGATGAAACAACCTCTGTGATGTTAAAGGAAATGGCTTCCAATCAATTTGAAAGACATCAATTAGAGGCGATAGAAGGGATTAATCCTGGTGATATTTTTGGTTATACCTCTTATCGTTTATTCTTTAAAAAATAATATGACTTTTAGGAGGTGACCTTTGATGGAGCTGTTTTTATTTATGTTAGAGCGAGTTGGGCTGATCATTGTGTTTGCCTTTTTAATGTCAAGATGGCGACTCTTTCGAGAAAAGCTGTTTCAGGAGCAAGGAACGAAAGAGAAAATATGGCTCATTATTATCTTTAGTAGCCTATGTATTATCAGCAGTTATACAGGGATTAAAATTGAAAGTGGGACAATCCATCCTTTAAATCAGATGATACATAGTACGATCAATGCGGAGGAGGCCATTGCTAATACGAGATTAATTGGTGTCGCTATTGCAGGAATTTTTGGTGGACCACTTGTTGGTGTATGTGTAGGAATTATTGCAGGTATTCACCGAATTACACTTGGTGGTTTTACAGCAATAGCCTGCGGTGTTTCAACAATTCTAGCTGGCTTTATTACAGGTGGTTTAAGTAAACGCTTTAAAATACGTCAAACTTTTTCCTATAAGAAAGCAGTCATTATCGGCATCTGTGCAGAAACGATTCAAATGCTGGTGATTTTAGTAGTCGCGAAGCCATTTGAGCAGGCCTTGCAGTTAGTTTCATTAATTGCAATGCCGATGATTTTAATGAATGCCTTTGGGATATTTTTATTTTTCATGATTATTAAAACGTTTATTGATGAAGAGGAGCGAACAAAGGCATTACAAACCCATCAAGCTTTTTCAATTGCCCAACAAACAATTGAGCATTTTCGTAAGGGCTTGAATGAAGAATCATGCCAAACGGTTGCAGAAATTATTAAAAGAGAAATAAAAGTAGATGCGGTCGCTATTACCGATAAAAATGGGGTGTTAGCACATGTTGGCGTTGGTGAGGATCATCATTTAATTCATCGTGAAATTATGACGGCTTTGACGAAACGGGTATTAGAGGAAGGCAAAATTTTAATGGCTACATCTGAAAAGGAAATTCAATGTCCACACGCTAGCTGCCCATTACGTGCTGCCATTGTCCTGCCCTTGAAGGTACAGCATCGAACAGTTGGAAGCTTAAAGCTTTATTTCACTAAAGCGGATTCTTTGACAGGGGTGAAGAAGGAGCTAGCAGAGGGCTTAAGTAGACTTTTCTCCTCACAGCTTGAATATGCTGAAATTGAACAGCAGCGGAAATTATTAAAGGATGCTGAAATAAAAGCATTACAAGCACAAGTCCATCCTCATTTCTTCTTTAATAGCCTTAATACTATTTCGAGCTTGATTCGAACAGATGCAGATGAGGCGAGAGCGTTGTTAATCAAGCTTAGTACATTCTTTAGAAGCAATCTGCAGGGCGCACGACAAATGCTTATTCCATTAAAAAATGAAATTGATCATGTTGAAGCCTATTTATCCATTGAGCAAACAAGATTTCCGAATCGCTATGAAGTTGAGTTTATGATGGATGAATCGCTCTTTGATGTCCAGATTCCTCCATTTACCTTACAGCCTCTTGTCGAAAATGCTATTTATCATGCCTTTAAAAATCGTAAAGAAGGCAAGATTTATGTCAAAGTACAACGCGTGAACGATAAGCTACTGCTGTTGACCGAGGATAATGGGTGTGGCATGAGGAAAGAACAGGTGAAACAACTAGGTAAACGTATTATGGAATCGGAACAAGGGACAGGCACGGCTTTATGGAATATTTATCAGCGAATTCATGAAATTTACGGTTCGGAGGCTGATTTTCATATAACAAGTACGTTAGATGTGGGCACAAAAATTATGATTCAACTGCCGTTAAAGGCGACTAGATGGGAGTAGAAAAATTTGAATGTATATATTGTGGATGATGAACCGTTAGCACGAGCGGAACTGCGTTATTTATTAGAACAAACAGCATTAGTGAATGTTTGTGGTGAATCTGAAAATCTTGAGGAGTTGTGCAAAGCGGCACAGCTTGAAGAAGTCGATTGTATATTTTTAGATATTGAATTAGGCATAAACAATGGACTTGACTTAGCTAAACAATTATTACGGAATGCACAGAGACCTGAAATTATTTTTGCTACAGCCTACGATGACTATGCTTTACAGGCATTTGAAGTCAATGCATTTGATTATATATTGAAACCCTTTGAGGCAGAAAGGGTACAAACAGCTGTGGAAAAACTGTTAGCTAAAAAAAGAGCTGCTCAGGCAAAAACAATGGAGGAGTTAAAGGTGTCGCAGCTGGATAAGCTCGATAAGTTAACAGTTTATGCAAACGATCGAATTTTATTATTGAAAATACAGGATATTTTATATTGTACCTCTGAGGATAGTAAAACGGTTGTTGTAACAGAGCAGGGACGTTTTATTGCTTCCGAATCATTGGCAGCGTTAGAAAAAAGACTTACTTTAAAAGGCTTTGTACGTGTCCATCGCGCGTATATTGTCAATTTAGAGCATATTGTGGAACTTGAGCCTTGGAGTAGTTCTAAATTTAATTTAATTGTGCACAACAGACATTCTATTCCTGTCAGTAGGCTGTATATGAAGGAGGTAAGGAAAATTTTTGACCTATCAAAGTAATTGCATTTCAACGGACAAATACAACCTTTCAGCTTTAAATTCTGACATTTCAGTTATTTTATGAATAATAGGGACATTCCTTTGCTATGATGTGGAAAAAGTAAAAGGGGTGTTTACATGAATGCGATTACAATAGTGATAGGGTCTATTTGTATTTTGATGATCAGCTATCGTTTGTATGGCATTTTCTTTACAAAGAAGGTACTTAAAATAAAAGATGATACGCCCACCCCAGCCCACGCTTTGGAAGATGGTAAAGACTATGTTCCGACGAATAAGTGGGTAACCTTTGGGCATCATTTTGCAGCGATTGCAGCAGCAGGGCCTTTAGTTGGACCAATCCTAGCGGCACAATTTGGGTATTTACCTGGACTTCTATGGCTATTAATCGGGGCAGTAATTGGCGGGGCAGTTCATGATGCTGTTGTTTTATTCGCTTCCATGCGTCATGGTGGTAAATCCCTATCGGAAGTGATGAAGGAGGAGTTAGGTCCTATCGCAGGTTTCTGTACAGGCCTTGCGATGCTATTCATTATTACGATTACAATGGCAGGTCTCTCGATGGTGGTGTTAGGTGCTTTAGAGCGCAATCCATGGGGAACGTTTGCGGTAGGTATTACGATACCAATCGCCATGCTTGTGGGTATTGCCTATCGTAAAACAGGCAATTTAATTGTTACATCTACTGTAGGCTTTATTTTATTAATGATTGGGGTATTTATCGGACCGCTGATTCAAGGCACAGCATTCGGTGATTTTTTAACATTTGATCGGGATACACTAGCTATCATCTTACCGATCTATGCCTTTTTCGCCGCTGCATTACCTGTGTGGCTATTATTAGCACCTCGTGATTATTTAAGTAGTTTCATGAAGATTGGGGTATTTATTGCACTAATTATTGGCGTTTTCTTTGTTAATCCTGCTATTCAATTCCCTCCATTGACAGAGTTTATTCATGGTGGTGGACCAGTAATTGCCGGTCCTGTGTGGCCGTTTGTTTCTATTACAATTGCCTGTGGTGCCATTTCTGGCTTCCATGCTTTTGTAGGCTCAGGAACAACACCTAAGATGATTGATCGTTGGGAGGACATCCGTATTGTAGGCTTTGGTGCTATGTTAGTAGAGTCACTAGTAGGTGTGATGGCTTTAATTGCAGCTACTGCTCTTCATCCAGCCGACTATTTTGCGATTAACTCAGCACCAGCTGTATTTGCTACATTAGGAATGGAGCCCGTTCATCTACAAGCATTGTCTCAAAGTATCGGCATGGACTTGGAAGGACGAACAGGAGGTGCTGTAACGCTAGCAGTTGGTATGACAGATATCTTTACAGGTATTCCTTGGTTCGCAGAGTTATCTTCGTACTTCTATCAATTTGTCATTATGTTTGAGGCGGTTTTCATTCTTACAGCCATTGATGCTGGAACAAGGGTAGCTCGTTATTTAATACAAGACTTTGGTGGCAATGTTTATAAACCACTGAAGCGTACTAATTGGGTACCAGGTACAATTTTTGCTAGTGCACTTGCCTGCTTTATGTGGGGCTATTTATTGTATTCAGGGGATATAAGCTCAATCTGGGTATTATTTGGTGTATCCAATCAGCTAATGGCAGCCATTGGTCTAGTATGTGGCGTGACGATGGTATTGAAGGTCGCAGATAAACGCATCTATGCATTGACATGCTTTATCCCATTGGCTTATTTATACATTACGGTCAACGTTGCAGGCTATTGGATGATTAAAAATGTATACTGGAATCCAGCCGCTGCAGGCTTTAATATGTTAAATGGGATTTTATCTGTTATCATGTTAATGCTTGGCTTCTTAATTGTGCTGACAGCATTTAAAAAATGGGCACAGCTTTGGAAATCACCAAAGTTTTTAGTAGCTCAATCAACTTCATAAAATCATAGAAACTATTGAAGATAAGCATTTGTCTTCAATAGTTTTTTGGTGAAAAAAGCATCTACGACGAAGGAGAAGCAAATACCCGCGGAAGAAGCATATACCCCTAAATTCAAAGATCAACCATAGATGATCGATTGATGATTTTCCTAAATATGACGAACAAGCGAAAACAAGGATATGTTCATTGAAAGCGGTGTCGTAATCATGTAAACTAATGAGAGGAAAACGGAGGTTATACATACATGGATGGTCCAGTTTCATTAGTACAGTTAATCATTTCTATTTTGTTATTTTTCGTCATGTTCTTTGGTATCGGATTCTTGTTAAATATGCTGTTACGAATGACATGGTTAATGGCAATTGTGTATCCAATTGTTGTCATCTTTATTGTAGATGAAGTAAGCTTCTTAGATTATATTTTTAAGCCAGGTTCTGCATTCCCAGCATTAATTGATAAATTACAGGCACTTCAGTTTGTGGATATTGCTATTTTATCAGGTGGCTTTGCAGGTTCTATTGTGGCGGGTATCGTGATGATTTATTTACGTAAAAGTGGCTATCGCATGTTCTAACATGCTTAGTATTCTTTCTTCAATTGAAGGGGGAATACTTTTTTTATACAAAAAAACACAGCCTCCTCTAGAGGATGTGTTGATGTCTGTTAGATGAAAAACTCATAGGCTATGATAGCGATAAAAATACCCGTGAGAGCCCCAAAAAATACTTCACTTCGTTTATGGCCTAATAATGTTTTTAATTCCTCCATTTTTTCTTGTCCGTCCATCTGTGGCCATTTTTTTAAATCATGAAGCAATGTTTGGAAATCCTTACGCAGTTGATTTAAAATGGCTGCATGCTGCCCTGCTTGGTAACGAACACCACTAGCATCGTACATTACGATAATGGAAAACATGGCGGCTACCGCAAAAATTGGGGATTCCAAACCCGTCTCATAGGCAATTGAGGTTGCCAAACCAGTGACAGAAGCAGAGTGAGAACTAGGCATTCCACCCGTTGAGGTAAAAAGCCCCCATTTTACTTGTCTGGTCATTAAAAAATGAATGGGGATTTTAACAAACTGTGCAAAGAGAACCGCAAAGAGGGCAATTAGTAATGGGGTATTTTGGAGTAAACTCAATCTCATCACAACCTTCGTAAATAATTGCTTTTATTATAACATTCATTATTTTCTAAAAGAAGATTTAGGCAAATATTACGCGCTTTTCAGAAACTTCGTTATAATAGTATATGGAATGGAGGAATTTACATGCATATTGTAAAAGAAGCAAAAACATTTGAAACGATTTCTACTGAACTATTAGTGGTAGGAGTCACAAAACATCGTGAACAAATGCAGGACTGGGCAAGCTTTTCAACTTTTTACGGTGAAGCCCTTGATACATGGATTAGTGCAGGGGACGTCTCAACTGAATTAAAGAAATTAACGAAATTACCATTTGTGAAAGACCATGCCAACCTGAAACGTATTGTATTCGTAGGTTTAGATGAGCGTAAAAACCTAACAGAAGGTGATATTCGCGCAGCATTTGGTTTGGTAGGAAAAGAATTAAGATCTTTAAAAGTAAAAGAGTATTCCATCTGGCTTGAATCATTTACAACAGAGTCAATTTCAACAGCAGATGTAGCATTTTTAGCGGGTGAAGGAATTGGCCTTGGCTATTATGCTGTCCCACATTATAAAACCACTTCAAACGAAGTAGATAAACGTATTGATGCTGTTCACCTTGTGACTACAGCAGAGGATTTAGATGAAGTGGTGGCAAGCTTTGAGGTAGGTGTGATTTACGCGGATGCTGTCAATGAAGCTCGTAGCTTAATTAATTTACCTCCAAATCTACTAACAGCTACGGATTTAGCTAACTATGCACAATCTCTTGCTGTGGAATACGATTTTGAAGTAGAGATATTAGATAAAGCACAATTAGAGGAACTAGGTATGGGTGGTATATTGAGTGTTAACCAAGGCTCTTATGAAGAACCACGATTAATTACCTTAAAATATAAAGCGACTGAAGATTTTGAAGATCCAATTGGCCTTGTTGGTAAGGGTGTAACGTATGATACAGGCGGCTATTCTTTAAAACCAAAGGACTCTATGGTTGGTATGAAAGGTGATATGGGTGGTGCTGCTGCTGTACTTGGTGCGATGAAAATTATCGGAGAATTACGTCCAAATAAAAATGTTGTAGCCGTTATCGGTTCTACAGATAATATGGTGTCTGATACAGCGTTTAAACCAGATGATGTGATTACGACGTACAGTGGAAAAACGGTAGAAGTATTAAATACGGATGCAGAAGGGCGTTTAGTTCTGGCAGATGCAACTACATATGCTAAACAGCAAGGGGCTACATCACTGATCGATGTTGCTACTTTAACTGGAGGCGTTATTACTGCACTAGGTATGGATAAAACAGGTGCTCTTGCAAATGATGATGCATTTTTTGAAGCATTTATGGAAGCTGCAAAAGAGACTGATGAATTTGTTTGGCGTATGCCTTTAACAGAAAATGATAAAAAACGAATTCGAAAATCAGATGTAGCTGATTTAAATAATTCACCTGGTCGTGATGGTCATATGATTTTCGGCGGCGGTTTTGTGGGCGAATTTGTTGGTGATACACCATGGATTCACCTGGATATAGCAGGCACATCTGATGCAGTAGCTGTACATGATTTAGGACCTAAGGGTGGTACTGGTGTTATGGTCCGTACACTCGCGAATTTTGTCCAACGTTTAGGGGAAGAAAAATAATAAAGCGTGTCAATCAGCGGGAGTTTATTCTCGCTGATTTTTTGTGATTTATGTACTAATCCCGATGGAATAGGCATTCTACATATGATAGATGTATCTTCCTTCATACGATAGAGTAAAAAGGGGAGGTAGCATATGCGCAATTTCGGAGGTTATCCAGGCGGAGGATTTGGAGGCTTTATTTGGCCATTTGGCGCACCGTTTTTTGGTGGTTTTTTAGGCAGTTTCCTTGGCTCTCAATTTAATCAATATCCTTACAATCCATATTATCCAAACTATCGACCATATCCACCAGGTCCATATTTTCGACCAGGTCCGCGATATCGTAGACCATGGTAAGCACATAATTAGATCAGCCAGTTGTCGATCTTGATATCGACAACTGGTTTTTATTGTGCCTAACGAAGTATCAAAATTAGTGTTGACAGAATATACTAAATTATTTATTATTCTTATTATATTACTAAGAATTAAATATGTGGCTGACTAGCAAACTAGAGGCTTTTATTATTCATAGGCATTTTTGTGTCTAAGGATAATATTAGCCTTTTTTCTTTATCTTAATTTAGTAAAGGTTTTTGTACCGAAAGCAAAGTGTCAGGTTTAGAAAATCGAGGACCCTTATTAGTAAGTTTAATCAATCTGAAATGCCATGACAACGAGGCGTAATTGACAGAAGGAGTGAGATGAAATGGGGAAAGTTTATATTGTTGGTGCAGGTCCTGGAGATGTTGACCTCCTTACGATTAAAGGATTACGTTGCATTGAATGTGCAGATGTCATTTTATATGACAGACTCATTAATAAAGAGCTATTAGCCTATGCCAAGAAAGACGCTAAATTAATCTTTTGCGGGAAATTGCCTCAGCAACATGCCATGATTCAGGAGCAAATCAACCAAACGCTTGTTGATTATGCCCAACAAGGATATGTTGTCACAAGATTAAAAGGAGGAGACCCATTTGTTTTTGGTAGAGGGGCAGAGGAGGCAGATGTGTTAGCGAAGCATCAAATTCCCTTTGAAATTGTGCCTGGTATTACGTCAGGTATAGCAGCTCCAGCATATGCAGGTATTCCTGTCACACATCGTAACTTAGGTTCAAGTTTTGCTATGGTTACTGGGCATATGCAGGATGGAAAAGAAGATGCTATCCGTTGGGAAAGTCTTGCAAAAGGAATTGATACGATTGCCATTTATATGGGTGTTGGTAATCTTCCGTATATCCGTCAACAATTACTCAAATTTGGCCGTGATGAAAAAACGCCTGTGGCTGTTATTCACTGGGGAACAGTTTCTACTAAGCAAAGAACTGTTACGGGGACTTTAGCTACAATTGAGGAAATTGTGCGTACAGAAAATATTCATAACCCTAGCATCATATTAGTAGGGAAGGTTGTGACCTTAAGAGAAACCATTCATTGGTTTGAGCAAAACCCCGCACAGCCAATCCAAATAACGGGATAAGGTTGTGGGATTATGCAGGCTATTTTATATATTGCACATGGCAGTCGTGTCAAGGAAGGTGTAGAGCAGGCCGTAAACTTTCTTCAAGGTGTACGACAAGAAGTGACAGTACCTATTCAGGAAATATGCTTTCTAGAGCTGGCAACACCAACCATTGCAGAAGGCATTGCTAGCTGTATTCGGAAAGGGGCAACAGCGATTGCCGTAATGCCTATTCTCCTACTAGCTGCTCAACACGCAAAACATGATATTCCGAAAGAAATGGCAAAAGCTCAAAAACTATACCCATATGTAAAGTTTACATATGGTGAGCCTCTTGGCATTCATGAACGATTAATTGACACATTACAAGCTAGGATAATAGAAAAACAGCAACCTAACAGCAATGCGAGTGTTTTACTCATAGGACGTGGGAGTAGTGATCCAGCCGTCAAGAGGGATTTAGCAAAAATTGCCAAAAGGCTACGTACTAAATATCACTATAAAGCCGTTGATACATGCTTCTTATACGGAATGGGACCAACCTTTGAAGACTGGTTACTGCAAGTTAAAGGGAAGCAACAGCAAGTTTTTATTGTCCCTTATTTATTATTTACAGGCATTTTAAGACAAAGTATTGCCAAGCGATTACAAGGCTTTGACAGTCAAAACATTATGTTATGTGAAAGCTTAGGCTATGACGACAATGTGAAAAAAGTATTAGTGGAACGTATTGATGAATTACTACATTTTAAAGAGGAAGGTGTTTCGTAATGGTAGATAAAAGAACTGAAAATGTAAATCTAGCATTAGATAATGTCCGCCAAATGTTAAATACTGTGAACCACGGATCAATTACATTGATTGTTCAAAATTCCTATGTGGTTCAGATTGAGAAAAAGGAAAAAATAAGGCTTCGATAAATTAAAAAATATGAAATGAAGATGATTCGTGAGGTGGCAAAGATTGAAATTACAAGTAATAAACAGTCCATTTAATGAAGAGCAGGTGAAGTTATTAAACGAGCTTCTCCCTAAATTAACAATTGAACAAAAATTTTGGCTAAACGGTTACCTAAGTGCTCCCCAAGCAACTCTTGAAGCAATTGTTGAACAGGCACCACCAGCAGCCCAGCCGATTACCAAAACAATAACAATTTTATATGGTTCCCAAACAGGCAATAGTCAAGGATTAGCTGAAAAGTATGCAGCAGCTTTAAAAGAGCAGCAGGTAGATGTAACTGTCTCATCATTAGGGAAATTTAAAGCTAGTAATTTAAAAAAGATCACCAATCTATTACTTATTGTGAGTACACATGGAGAGGGAGATCCACCAGATCAAGCGATACAATTCTATGAATTTTTGCATAGCAAGCGGGCGCCTAAATTAGAACACCTACAATATTCGGTTCTTGCTTTAGGGGATAGCTCCTATGAATTTTTTTGTAAGACAGGTAAGGACTTCGATGAGCGATTTGCGCAATTAGGTGCAACAAGAATTGTTCCTCGTATAGATTGCGATGTAGATTATGATGACGCAGCTGCACAGTGGTTCTCCGCGGTTCAACAGGAATTTCTTCAGCATACAACTTCAGCAACGTCTACTTCAGCACACACCGAAGGGGCGCAAGTACTTGAAGAATCTACATATTCAAGAAAAAATCCATTTTACGCTGAAGTACTTGAAAATATAAATCTAAATGGTCGTGGCTCCAATAAAGAGACGCGTCATCTTGAATTATCGATTGAGGGAGCTAATTTTCATTTTGAACCTGGCGATAGCATTGGCATTCTGCCAGAGAATGATGAACAATTAGTCAATGCATTGCTGACAGCACTTCAATTTGATTCGGAGACAGAAGTGACTGTTTTTGATGAAACAATAACAATAAAAGAAGCACTACAGAAAAAATTAGAAATTACGGTGTTATCTAAACCGTTACTCGAAAAAATTGCTGCTTATACAGAGCATAAAGAATTTTCTAAGCTATTTGAAGAACCAAAAGCCTGGAAGGACTATGCAAAAGGAAGAGACTTGCTCGACCTAGTAGAGGAATTTACACCATTTACTTGGAGTGCACAGCAATTTGTAGAGTTACTGCGTAAAATTCCAGCTCGACTTTATTCTATTGCTAGTAGCCAAAAGGCCAATAGCGAAGAGGTTCATTTAACGATTGGCAAGGTAAGCTATGAAACAGCAGGTAGACAACGTCTTGGTGTTTGCTCTGGAAGTGTGGCAGAACGAATACAAATAGGTGATACATTACCAATCTATGTTCATAAAAATCCGAATTTCAGATTGCCAGAGAATAATGAAACGCCAATTATTATGATTGGTGCAGGCACAGGTGTTGCACCATATCGAGCTTTTCTAGAGGAGCGAGAAGAGTTAGGGATTGAGGGGAAAGCATGGCTCATCTTTGGTGATCAGCATTTTGTTACGGATTTCCTCTATCAAACGGATTGGCAACGTTGGCTAGCTGCTGGCACATTAAGTCACATGCATGTAGCCTTTTCACGTGATACAGACCAAAAAATCTATGTTCAACATAAATTGCAAGAAAATGCCGCAAGTTTTTATGAGTGGCTGGAGCAGGGGGCTGTCATTTATGTATGTGGTGACGAAAAATCAATGGCATCTGATGTGGATGCAACCATTCATCAAATTATTGAGCAGCAAGGACAGAAAACACCAGAGGAAGCAAAAGCCTATGTGAATGCATTAAAACAGCAAAAACGCTACCAACGTGACGTTTATTAATGGAGTTCAACACAAATTTCTCGAAAACCTTCCCTTATTAATGAGTTGATCTCTTTGTTAGCAAGTAAACCCTCAGGTATGCCCAATACGCTGAGGTGTAATGGATTAAAGGAGCGATAAAGAATGACTGAAAAAATAGTGTTACCTCCACAGCCCGGGAAACCAAGTGATGTAGAGCGTATTAAAACCGAAAGTAATTACCTACGTGGAACACTCGAACGTACCATGAATAATCCATTAAGCTCTGGTATCCCAGAGGACGATAATCGCCTTATGAAATTTCATGGCAGTTACTTACAGGACGATCGAGATCTTCGGAATGAACGTCAGAAACAAAAGCTGGAACCGGCCTATCAATTTATGGTACGTGTACGAACACCAGGTGGAGCAGCTACCCCAGCGCAATGGCTTGTGATGGATGAAATGGCTAGAAAGTATGGCAATGGCTCTTTAAAATTAACAACACGCCAAGCATTTCAAGTACATGGCATTTTAAAATGGAATGTTAAAAAATATATGCAGGAAATCAATGAGGTGTTATTGGATTCTCTTGCTGCATGTGGAGATGTGAACCGTAATGTGATGTGTAATGTCAATCCAAACCAGTCTGCATTACATGAAGAGGTTTATAATTGGTCTGCAAAACTAAGTGAGCATTTACTGCCGCGAACACGCGCTTATCATGAATTATGGTTAGATGGAGAAAAGGTAGTAGATAGTCAGGATGTAGAAATTGAACCGATTTATGGAGCTCAATATTTGCCGCGTAAATTTAAAATTGGTATTGCGATTCCACCAAGTAATGATGTAGATGTTTTTTCACAAGATATCGGACTGATTGCCATCGTTGAAGACAATCAGCTTGTTGGTTTTAACGTAGCGGTTGGTGGAGGCATGGGCATGACACATGGTGATCATGAAACCTATCCACAGCTTGCTCGTGAAATTGGCTTTATAACGCCAGATAAATTATTAGAAACAGCAGAAAAAATAATAACGATACAGCGTGATTATGGGAATCGCTCTGTCCGTAAAAATGCACGATTTAAATACACGATTGATGCGAGAGGACTTGAATGGTTCCAAGAAGAATTAACGCGTCGTCTAGGCTGGGAAATTCAGCAGGCTCGTCCTTATACTTTTGAGCGTACAGGTGATGAATTTGGCTGGATTAAAGGGGCAGATGGTCATTGGCATTATACGTTATTTATTCAAAATGGCCGTATAAAAGACTTTGAGGATTATCAGTTGTTAACTGGCTTACGTGAAATAGCTAAGGTGCACACGGGTGATTTTCGTTTAACACCGAACCAAAACCTAATGATTAGCAATGTAACACCCCAGAAAAAGAAACAAATAAATACGCTTATTAAACAATACAAGCTAACAGACGGTGCGCATTATTCTGCCTTACGCCGCAATTCCATTGCCTGTGTCTCATTACCGACATGTGGCTTAGCCATGGCAGAAGCAGAACGCTATTTACCTTCTCTTATAACAAAAATTGATGCCATTATTGATGAGGCTGGCTTAAATGAAACAGAAATTGTTATTCGCATGTCTGGTTGTCCAAATGGCTGTTCACGTGCAGCAATGGGTGAAATCGGCTTTATTGGCAAAGGGCCAGGTAAATACAATATGTACCTTGGTGCAAGTTTTACAGGCAATCGCTTAAATAAAATCTATCGTGAAAATATTGGTGAGGAGGAAATTTTAGCAGAGCTACGACCAATTCTTCTGCATTTTTCAAAGGAACGTTTAGAGGGCGAACATTTTGGAGACTTTGTCATTCGTGCTGGGTATGTCACAGCTGTCTATGATGGAAGAGAATTTCATTAAAAATAAAAACCATGTAGCAAAGAAAAATTTGCTACATGGTTTTTTATATAGAATAATCCTCAGGAATAAATACCTTTAATTGTTTCGGCTTTACAAATACCTGATCGCCCACCTTCAGTTGAAGAAGATGAAATTGTTCTTTTGATAACTCCGCTTCTAAAAATTCATCAAGATCCTCACGGCGTAGTTCAATTTGAACGATAGGTCCCAGCAAATGAATGTGGCTGATTTTAACAGGAACTGTACCTGAAATATTTGTTTTCTCAATCTGAATATCATGTGGACGTACATAGCCTATCGCATTGTCCTCTGAATGTGTTAGGGCATCAGGTACATCAAGTGCAACTTCACCCTGCATGAGCTTACCATTATGTAAGCGACCTTTAAATAGATTAACATTGCCCAAGAAGTCATAGACAAACGGACTTTTGGGGTTTGTATAGACCTCATCTGGACTACCAATTTGCTCGATTTTGCCATTATTCATGACCACAATGCGATCTGCAACATCGAGAGCTTCCTCTTGGTCATGTGTCACAAAAATACTTGTAATATGAAATTCATCATGTAACTTTCGAAGCCAGCGACGTAACTCCTTGCGTACTTTTGCATCGAGAGCTCCAAATGGTTCATCTAGTAACAGTACCTTTGGCTCTACAGCAAGCGCTCTTGCCAGTGCGACACGTTGTCGTTGCCCACCTGAGAGCTGTGTTGGATATCGATCTGAGAAATTTTCAAGCTTCACAAGTTGCAATAATTCCATCACTTTATCTTTGATTTGTTGTTTTGAAGGTCTGCTTTTTCGAGGACGTACCTTCAGGCCATAAGCAACATTGTCAAAGACCGTCATATGGCGAAAAAGCGCATAATGTTGAAAGACAAAGCCCACATTGCGTTCCTTTGGATGACGATCTGTGATGGATTGACCATCAAATAAAATATTGCCGACATCCGTTGTTTCAAGCCCAGCAATCACACGTAATAATGAGGTTTTTCCTGATCCAGAAGGGCCAAGCAGTGCTACTAGCTCCCCAGACTGAATATGTACGGATATATCCTCTAGTGCCTGAAAGGACCCATATTTTTTGGATACGTTTTGAATTTGTATACTCATTGAGACCATCTCCTTTTAACTAGATTTTGATTTCCAAGCAATAATGTCTTTCACAATTAATGTAAAGATGGCCATTACGCTCATTAAGGAAGCAACTGCAAAGGCTGCTGCAAATTGATATTCATTATAGAGAATTTCAATATGAAGGGGCATCGTATTTGTCATGCCACGGATATGACCAGATACCACAGACACAGCCCCGAATTCTCCGATGGCTCGTGCATTACATAAAATCAAACCATAGAATAGTCCCCATTTTATATTGGGTAATGTGACATACCAAAAGGTTTTAAAGCCACTTGCCCCCAATGAAATGGACGCTTCTTCCTCAGATATACCTTGGGTTTGCATCAGCGGTATTAATTCACGTGCAACAAAGGGCAATGTGACGAAAATTGTGGCAAGGACAATACCAGGTAGTGCAAAAACTATTTTAATATCATGTGCAAACAACCATTCACCAAATAGTCCCTGTGAGCCAAACAATAAAATAAACACTAAACCTGCGATAACAGGTGAAACTGCAAAAGGTAAATCTACCATAGTAAGTAATAGATTTTTCCCCTTAAAATTAAACTTTGTAAGTGCCCAGGCAGCCATTACGCCAAAGATCGCATTGAGGGGTACAGTAATGGCTACGACGATTAATGTAAGCTTAATAGCAGCTAATGCATCTGGATGTGTAATCGCAGCAAAGTAAACATCGGATCCTTTTTGAAAGGCTGTAATAAAAATAGATACTAAAGGTAGTACGATAAAGAAAGCTAAAAAAGCTAAGGCAATAAATATTAACGTATAGCGAATAATACGAGGCTCCTGTAAGGCAGCAGTCTGTGTAGCTGCTTTCCTTTTTCCTGTACTAGCCTGCTGAATAAAAGTTGATTGTTCCATATAGTACCTCCTAATGTACAAACCGACGATTGGCTAGCCATTGTATCAAGTTAATGGTGAACAACAAAATAAAGGATGTCACAAGCATGACAACAGCTATGGCAGTTGCCCCCGCATAATCATATTGCTCAAGCTTTGTCATAATAATTAACGGCGTAATTTCCGTTTTCATCGGCATATTTCCTGCAATAAAAACAACCGAGCCATATTCACCTAAAGCGCGCGCAAAGGCCAAGGAAAAGCCAGTTAAAATTGCTGGTACTAGCTCTGGTAAGATGACTTTACGGAAGGTTTTTAAACGATTGGCTCCAAGGCTTGCCGAAGCTTCCTCCACCTCAGCACTGATATTTTGTAAAACGGGCTGGACCGTTCGTACAACAAATGGTAGCCCGATAAAGGTTAAAGCAATAATGATGCCAAGAGGTGTAAAGGCAATTTTAAAATCAAAAAATTGACCAATCCAACCATTTGGTGCATAAAGAGATGTTAAAGCAATTCCAGCGACAGCAGTAGGCAATGCAAAAGGTAAGTCTACAAGCCCATCAATGATTCGTTTAAAGGGAAATTGATAGCGAACGAGAACCCATGCAATAGTCGTACCGAAAAAAACATTTAGTAAGCCTGCAATCAGTGCAGTGCTGAAGCTCACTTTGTAGGAAGCAACAGCACGGGGATCTGTAATGATATCGATAAATGCTGACCAGCTTAAGGACATGGTATGAATGAAAATCATGGAAAGTGGTAGTAACACTAGTAAACTTACGTAAAGCATTGTATAACCAAGAGATAAATGAAAGCCTGGAATAATTCGACGCGATTTTTTAGGAATGATTAAACTGCTCATCAAAACGCTCCTTATTGTGGTACGTATATTTCATCAAAGGTACCACCATCTTTAAAATGGGTTGCTTGTGCTTGTGACCAACCACCAAAATCATCGATGGAAACAAGTTCAAGCTGAGGGAATTGATCTTTATACTTTGCTAGAATCGTTTCACTACGTGGTCGATAATAATTTTTCGCCGCAATTTCTTGCCCTGTATCACTATATAAATGCTGTAAGTAAGCTTCAGCGACTTCACGTGTCCCTTTTTTATCTACGATTTTGTCTACAACTGCAACTGGTGGCTCTGCTAAAATACTTAATGAAGGCGTGATGATTTCAAATTCATCCTTACCTAATTCATTAAGAGAGAGGTATGCTTCATTTTCCCACGCAATTAAGACATCTCCAATTTTACGTTCTACGAATGTTGTTGTAGCTCCACGAGCGCCAGAATCAAGTACTTCTACATTGCTGTAAAGTGATTTCATAAATTCTTTTATTTTTGTCTCATCATTGTTATATAACTTTCCGGCATAAGCCCAAGCAGCTAGGTAGTTCCAACGTGCACCTCCAGAGGTTTTGGGATTAGGTGTAATGACAGCTACATCATCTTGAATCAAATCATCCCAATCTTGTATGTTTTTTGGATTGCCCTTGCGAACTAAAAAAACAATTGTAGATGTATAGGGAGTCGAATTATGATCAAATTCGGTTTGCCAATCTTTATTCAGCAGCTCACGCGTTTGAGCAATTTCATCAATATCGTAAGCGAGTGCGAGTGTCACAACGTCGGCTTCAAGACCATCAATCACTGCACGCCCCTGTTTGCCAGATCCACCATGTGATTGATTGATTGTGACGTCTTGGCCAGTATCATCCTTCCATTTTTTTATAAAATCTTTGTTGAACTCATCGTAAAGCTCCCGTGTTGGATCATAGGAAACATTTAGTAGCTCTACAGACTTCTTGTCTTCCTGACCGCTTGCTTTTTCATCTGAGTTAGCACTTCCACAGCCAGTTAAACTAAGCGTTAGAATAGTTAATAATGCCAATGATTGGAGAACATAGCTCTTTTTTTTCATAGTAAATCCGCCCCTTTTCTGTCTTAAGAATGCAAAAAGCCATCACCCACAATGACATGACAACATTGGGTAGATGGCCTTCAGATCCTCTGATCAGCGTTTTTTTTTAGGTCAAAGCTTTAGTAATACATTAAACATATATTTCCTATTAGTCAACAAGGAATTATAAAAAAGATTATTTATTTTGAAAATTAATAAAAGTGTCCTTAGATACCACTCATCATATGCAGCAAAGAGCAAAAAAAATGGGTGTATGGAAAAGATATTTAAAAAACCTAGTTGACTGCTTGGTGTACTTTAGTATATATTTGGTAATAAGAAGAATGATTGTAGTACGAGGTAACAACTACTAGTGAACAATCATTAAATATAGAGCTGGCTAGTCAAACTAGAGGCGTTTTAACAAAGACCTGTTTTTCCTATGTCTTTTGTTAAAACGCCTTTTTTGCTATGAGGGGGATTCGATGTTAACTTACGAAAATTGGCAAGAACCGATCATTGATTTTCAGGTTGATGATATGTATAAGGCTGCACTAGAGGTTTTACAGTGGAGCTATCAAGAATATGGAGATGAAATCGTCTATGCATGTAGCTTTGGTATTGAGGGCATTGTCTTAATTGATCTCATTTCAAAGGTAAAGCCTAACGCTACGATTGTATTTTTAGATACAGATGTACACTTTAAAGAAACATATGAAACCATTCATAAAGTCAAAGAAAAATATCCACAACTCAACATTGTCATGAAAAAGCCAACCCTTACACTTGAGCAACAAGCGACACAACATGGTGACGAACTATGGAAAACCAACCCAAATAAGTGCTGTGATATTCGTAAGATAAAACCTTTACACGAAGCCTTATCAGGTAAAAAGGCTTGGATATCAGGTTTACGTCGTGAGCAATCACCAACACGTCAACAAACAAACTTTTTAAATCGTGACGATAAATTTAAATCGATTAAAGTTTGTCCATTGATTCATTGGACTTGGAAGGATGTCTGGCGTTATGTTTCAAAGTACAGTTTGCCATATAATCCGTTACACGATCAAGGCTATCCAAGCATCGGCTGTGAGCATTGTACGAAACCAGCATTTACAATGGAGGATTTACGTTCAGGTAGATGGCAAGGCTCTGGTAAAACCGAGTGCGGGTTACATGAATAAAGGAGTTCTGCCATGCTTGAATATTTTGCAATAGCTATTAGTTTATTTTTTGCGATGAACATAGGAGCAAGTGGTGCAGCAGCCTCAATGGGTGTTGCTTATGGGGCAGGTGCCATCAAAAAAGCGTGGCAAGCATTGCTTTTATGCGCGATAGGCGTCTACAGTGGAGCTGTATTAGGCGGAGGAGAGGTAGTTAAAACGATAAGCTCAGGCATTATGCCCCAGGAATATATTACGGTAAAGGTTGTTATCATTATCTTGATTTCTGCGACAAGCTCGTTATTTTTCGCCAATCTTTTAGGCATTCCCTTATCAACGAGTGAAGTAACAGTGGGTGCTGTCGTGGGTGTAGGAATTGCCTATAAAGTACTATTCGTCAATTCGCTGCTTGTCATTATATCATTTTGGGTGATTGTACCGCTTGTTGCCTTTGTCATTGCTCTTGTCTGTGGAAAGTTATTATATAAGTTACAAAACACAGGGTTGCTGAAAGATCGACCAATTTTAACTGTTCTTCTCGTTTTAGCAGGATTTTTCGAAGCATTTTCAGCGGGGATGAATAATGTTGCCAATGCAGTTGGGCCGTTGGTGGGAGCAGGAATGATAGATGTGACAACGGGCATTGTGCTTGGCGGTGCATTTGTCGCAATAGGTGCTCTGCTACTTGGTAAACGAGTGCTTGAAACAAACGGTAAAAAAATAGTGCGCTTTCAAAAGGCAGAGGGCATTCTCATTTCAAGTACAGGTGCACTGCTTGTTGGCGTAAGCTCAATTTTTGGGCTTCCAGTACCCTTAACACAAGTCACTTCTTCATCCATCATTGGTATGGGGATGGCGAAAAACGGAAAGCAAATCTTCCATAAGCATATTGTGAAAAAAATTATACGTATTTGGGTTGTATCACCCATCTTTTCATTAGTCATTTCTTATTTTTTAGTGCAGTTATTTTTAGAAAAAGACCTTTATGCCATTATTTTAAATGGCAGCATTATTGTTGGGACGCTAGGGGTCATTAGTCTGATGCGTACGATGCGTGAAGAAGAGCAGTCTATCTATGATGCAGGGGAAGGCATTTAAATTGAATCATATCATCACTATCTTTTGACTACAAAACTTAGTATTTAACTAGAATTAGGAGGAGATTTTTATGAGTCTACAACCACATGGTGGACTACTTGTGCAAGCATTTAATCCGGAAAAAAAAATCACAACTATTCATAAGGAAATTGAGTTGGATGCAATTTCGTTGAGTGATTTAGAGCTAATTGCTATAGGGGGGTATAGCCCAATTGAAGGTTTTTTAACACAAGTAGACTATGAGTCAGTCGTGGCACAAAGTCGTTTAGCATCAGGTGTAGTATGGAGTATTCCGATTACATTACCTGTTACAAAAGAGAAAGCGTTCATTTTACAGCCTGGTGACGAGGTGAAGCTGGTTTATGGTGATGAAGTATATGGCGTTATTGAAGTAGCAGATATTTATGAGCCGAATAAACGAAAAGAGGCTTTACTTGTCTATGGAACAGAGGATTTAGCACATCCGGGCGTTCAAAAGCTTTTTGATCGTCCTGCCATTTATGTTGGAGGGAAAATTACGTTAATTAAACGTCTTACACAAAAGTTCCCTGCTTATTCATTTGACCCAATAGAAACGCGACAATTATTTGCTGACAAGGGATGGAAAACTATTGTTGGCTTCCAAACACGTAATCCAGTCCATAGGGCGCATGAATATATTCAAAAGGCAGCACTTGAAACGATTGATGGGTTATTTCTAAATCCACTTGTTGGAGAAACAAAGTCAGATGATGTGTCAGCTGCTATACGTATGGAGAGCTATGAGGTTTTATTAGAAAACTATTATCCTGAAAGTCGTGTACAATTAGGTATTTTTCCAGCCGCTATGCGGTATGCAGGACCAAAGGAAGCTATTTTCCATGCACTTGTTAGAAAAAATTATGGCTGTACGCATTTTATTGTTGGTCGTGATCATGCAGGTGTGGGTGATTATTATGGCACATATGATGCACAAAAGATTTTTGAACAGTTTACTGAAGATGAATTAGGAATTGTCCCACTGAAATTTGAGCATAGCTTTTATTGCCAGCAATGTGAAGGCATGGCGACGACAAAGACGTGTCCACATGATAGCTCTGCCCATGTCATTCTATCAGGAACGAAGGTACGTGAGATGCTACGAAATGGAGAAGTACCACCAAGTACATTCAGTCGTAAAGAAGTCGTAGACATTTTAATTAAAGGTATGAGTAAGGAGGTAGTGAAATGAGTTCAAACATTGTTTGGCATGAAGCCTCCATTACAAAAGACGAACGCCGTTCAAAAAATAAACATCAAAGCTTTATTTTATGGTTTACGGGTTTATCTGCTTCAGGAAAATCATCAGTGGCTAATGCATTTGCCCGTCGATTATTTGAAAGGAGCAATCAAGCCTTCGTATTAGATGGTGATAATGTGCGTCATGGCTTAAATAGTGACTTAGGATTCGATGAGGCAGGGCGCAAGGAAAATATTCGTCGAATAGGTGAAGTCTCAAAGTTATTTATAGAGAGCGGTCAAATTGTGCTAACGGCTTTTATTTCACCTTATCGAGAAGATCGTCAGGTAGTCCGTGAACTTGTAGAGGATGGTGAATTTTTAGAGGTCTTTGTAAAGTGTTCAGTAGAAACATGTGAAAAAAGAGATCCTAAAGGTTTGTATAAAAAAGCAAGGAATGCTGAAATTGCTAATTTTACAGGGATTAGCGCTCCATATGAAGAACCGATTAACCCAGAAGTTATTTTGGATACAGAACAGCATTCCATTGAAGAATGCGTGGAGCAACTGACAAATATTTTAACTGCCAAGGGATATATTTAACTAAAAAAATCTGCTCGATTTAGTAATCGGGCAGATTTTTACGTTTATTTTACACCTTGTTCCTTTTTCATTTTGTCAATTTCAGGACCTAGTTCATCACGTACGGTACCTTTCCATGGCTTAACACCAGCAATATAGGAAGAACGTGTCATAATGTGTCCACCAACAGGACCAGTAATAAAGAGGAAGAGTATCCCCAGTAAAATACGAGGGTTGAAATGATCTTCAATCAGCCAAAAGTGAAAGAATACACCAATTAGTACACACATGACGCCAAGTGTTGCACTTTTTGAAGCGGCATGTGCACGTGTATACAAATCGGGTAAGCGGACAAGTCCGATAGCTGTCACGACAATAAAGAGTACTCCAACAGTAATGAAAAAGATAACTAAGCTATTAGCGAGAATTGTCACGTTTGATGATATCTCCTTTCTCTATGAATTTAGAGAAAGCCATCGTACCGATAAACGATAAAATTGCTAGCAATAAAATGATTTCAAGAAAGAAGCTTGTTTCCACTAAAATCGAAAATAGTCCGATTAGGGAAATGAGTGAAACACCTAGTGAATCCAAAGCTACAACACGATCGGATGAGGAAGGACCTTTTACCATTCGATAAATGACCGCTATCATTGATAAGCAAATCACTACGATTACAGCAATAATAAATGTTGTCATGATTTACTCACCTCCAAAATCGCTTTTTCAAATGAATCTCGAATGGAAGCAATGGCTTCATCCACATCGTTAATATCAATGGCATGTACATACAATGTTTTCGCATCATCCGAAACATGCACTACCACTGTTCCTGGTGTTAAAGTAATAAGACTTGATAATAACGTAATTTCCCAGTCTTGTGTTAAAACAGTTGGATAAGCAAAAAAGGCTGGTTGCATGTCCAGTTTAGGCTTCAACACTACTTTCAACACTTGAACATTTGCTAAAATTAATTCTTTAAAGAACAACAACGTTAATTTTAGCAGAGCCCATAATCGATAGACATAAAGACGAGACTTGAAAAACCTCCGCATGAGAATAAGTAAAAGTATGCCCATTATGAATCCTATGATAAAACCAGTTGCTGTGTAATTAGAGGAAAGGAACATCCAGACAAAGGCAAGTACAAAATTTAAAATCATTTGAAATGCCATAGTGCTAATCCTCCTTCATCACAGCATCTATATAGATAGATGGATCATTTAATAGTTTTGCAGCATCATCCATAAATGGCGTAATCCATTCAGAACCCACACCATATGCGACTGTAATAAGTACTAAAAAGGCAGTAGGCATAAACAGCATTTTATAGGTAGATTTGTCGACGGTACCTTGTGTTTCTTTTTCCTCACCCCAAAAGGCATAAAGGAAAATACGAATCACGGATAGTAAAACAAGCAATGAAGATGCTAAAATGAAAATACTGCTCCACATACTTCCAGCCTCAAAGCCTCCCTGAACAATTAACAGCTTTCCAACAAACCCGCTAAGTGGTGGAATTCCAGCTAAGCCAAACGCTGCTATTAAATAACACCAACCCAGTGCAGGGTATTTTTTCATAAGTCCACCCATTTTACGCAAGTCAGATGTACCAGTAATGTAGATGACAATGCCGATTAACATAAAGAGTGCTGCCTTAATTAGCATATCGTGAATTAAATAAAACATAGCTCCTTTTAAAGAAGCCTCATTCATTTGAGAGACACCAAATAAAATGACACCTACTGCAATGACAATGTTATAGATAATAATGAGCTTTACATCAAAATAAGCGAGCGCCCCAATACAACCAGCCACAATTGTTGCAATAGCTAATGCCATTAGTAAATCATGCGTATAGGATAAATCATGTACAAAAAATAGTGTATAGGTACGTGTAATGGCATATACCCCAACCTTTGTGAGCAGTGCGCCGAATAGAGTTAAGACAGGTATCGGTGCTGCTGCATACGAAGTAGGAAGCCAAAAATATAATGGGAAAATAGCTGCTTTAAGTCCAAATACCATTAAAAATAGTACGGCAATAACAGTAATAATTCCTGGTTGATTAATTTCAGCAATTTTTACCGCAATATCAGCCATGTTTAATGTTCCTACTACAGAATATAAATAGGCAACGGTTATGACAAATAAGGCCGAAGAAATAACATTGATTAAAATATATTTAATAGACCCTTTCAGTTGCCCCTTCTCACCACCTAAAACAATGAGTAAATAGGAAGCCATTAACAATACTTCAAAGAACACAAATAAGTTAAAAATATCTCCTGTTGTAAAGGCACCATTGACCCCAGTTAAAATAAACATAATACCAGGGTAATAAAAGAAGCGTTCGCGTTCCTTCGTGATGGAACCGAAGCCATACCAAACAACAAATAGCGCAATGAGCAATGTCGTTGTAACGAGCAATGCAGACACCATATCAGATACCATTGTAATACCGTAAGGAACAGGCCAATTTCCAAATGTGACCTTTTGAATACCATCTTCTTTCACTGTTAAAAGCAGAGAGAGGGCAGAGAGGAGGGCTAGTCCAATCCCAAGTAATGAAAATGATCGCTGATAAGTTAGATTTTTTTGTCCAAACATTAAAATCATACCGAAGAAAAACGGGATGATAATGGGTAATAGTAGGAAGTTATTCATCCTCATCACTTCCTCTCATTAAGCTAATATCATCCGTGTTAAGCTCTTGATAGGAACGGTAGGCAAGTACAAGGAAGAATGCTGTCACCCCAAAGCTTATAACAATTGCAGTTAAAATAAGTGCTTGGGGTAAGGGATCAGCAAATGTTTTGGCTCCTTCGTTTAAGACGGGTGGAGCTTCACCACCAAGACCACCCATTGTTAAGATGAGTAGATGAGCACCATGACTTAACAGACCTGTTCCAATAATAATGCGCAATAAACTTTTTGATAAGATTAAATAGACCGCTGCCATAAAGAGAAAGCCGATCACAAAGGCCATAATTATTTCCATTATTCATCCTCTCCAATCGTTTGAATAATGGTCATCGTAACGCCGACAACAACCAAATAGACCCCGCTATCAAAAAGCATAGCCGTGTGTAATGACTGTTTGCCTAGAAGCGGTAAATCGAAATAATCAAAGAAATGTGTGAAAAACGGTTTGCCCACAAACATTGGGTATGCCGCAGTAGCAAGGGCTAATAGTAAGCCAATGGCTGTTAAATACGTGTAATTAATAGGTAGAATATGGCGGACTGTGTTGATATCATAGGCTAACACTAAAAGAACAAGTGCACTTGATGTTAACAGCCCCCCAACAAAGCCTCCACCAGGCGTATAGTGACCAGCTAAAAAAATATGAATGGAGAAGAAGAAAATAATGAAAAATACAATTTTAGCTGTAAATTGTATTATCACATCATTTGTTTTCATGAGTGTTCTCCTTTCTATTCATACGTAACTTAATCATAGCTAAGATGCCCATGCCAGCTATGCCGAGTACTGTAATTTCAAACAATGTATCGAAACCACGATAGTCTACTAAAATTACGTTTACAATATTTCCACCACCAGCTAATGAATAGACGGTTTCCTCGTAGTACTTAGCAATAGAGGGAATTAGTTTTTGAGAATGAGCTGATAGCGCAACAAGTGTTACCATCACACCAACTGCAACTGAAACAATGGCACGATTTAACTGGAACCTCATTCGCTCCTCTCGTTTACCAAGCTTAGGTAGATGGTAAAATGCTAATAAAAATAGTGCAACTGAAATCGTTTCAATAACGAGCTGGGTCAGCGCTAAATCAGGTGCGTTAAAAATGACAAAGAATAAGGCGACTGTATAGCCAACAGTACCAAGCCCAATAATGGCCGTTAATCGCGATTTTGCCAAGATGGTGATGCCAGTACCAATTAATAAGACAATGATCAAGATAATTTCGTATAGATTAATTGGGGAGGCTCCTTGGAATGAAATATTAAATGCATCTTTCACGAATAGAGAGCCGATAACAATAATAGTAATTCCGCTAAACATATAGAGTAAATAGTGACGCATAGAACCTGTCATATAGCGTCGAGATATACGATTTAAGCCAACATCTAATCCCTGCATGATTTTGTCATAGGCATTGTTTAATGTTAACGCTTGCGGGAATCGTTGATACATCCCTTGCCATTTTGGTAAGGCAACAAATAACAATACCCCTACAATTATAATTCCAATAGTCATCAGTAGCTCAGGAGTGATCTTACCATGCCAAGCTGATACATGAATATCAACAGCTTGAGGCGAATCATACAAAAATGGCTGTATCGCTTGAACGGCTGGTTTTACAAAGATATTACCGATAATGTTTGGAATAAAGAAGATTGTCACAACTAAAGTCCCTAAAAGAATAGGTGAAATTAGCATACCAATCGGCGCCTCATGTGGTTTATGAGGTAACTGCTCTGGTTTGTAATTCCCATTAAATGTTCGGAAAACAAAATAGAAGCTATAGATAAATGTAAAAATACTAGCAATCCACGCAACAATAGGGAAGAGTGCTCCCCATGTTTCAAAGCCAAATAATTCAAACTTCTGAAGTGCAAGCATGGCTGTTAAAAACATTTCTTTACTTAAGAAGCCATTAAATGGCGGAAGACCAGCCATTGATAAACTTCCTATTGCAGCCACGGTAAAACTAATTGGCATAATACTCATTAAGCCACCGAGTTTACGAATATCTCTAGTTCCTGTTTCATGATCCACAATGCCTGCAATCATGAAGAGACTACCTTTAAATGTGGCATGATTAATAAGGTGGAAAATGGCAGCAAATGCAGCAAACTTAATGGTATCGACTGAGCCATTTGCATGAAAAGCAACAGCACTTGCCCCAAGTAGTGACATAATAAGCCCAAGCTGACTGACTGTAGAGAATGCTAGAATGCCTTTTAAATCAGTTTGCTTCACTGCAAAGAAGGAACCCCAGAATAAAGTTAAGATACCTACACCTGTTACAAGCCACACCCAAAGCTCAGAGGCTGCAAAAATCGGCGTAAATCGTGCAACTAAATAGATACCTGCTTTGACCATTGTTGCTGAGTGAAGGTATGCACTTACTGGTGTTGGCGCCTCCATGGCATCTGGTAACCAAATGTAGAATGGGAATTGCGCGGATTTTGTAAATGCTCCCAAGAGTAATAGGACAAGTGACCAAGTGAATAAAGGCTGATCTACTAAATTTGGTGCCATGACAATCAATTCTCGAATAGAATAGGTTCCTCCCATTAAATAAAGAAGAACGAAGCCACCTAGCATCATTAAGCCGCCGCCAACTGTAATCATCATAGACTTTAATGCGCCGAAGCGTGAGGCATCCCGATTATACCAATAGCCGATGAGTAAAAATGATGATATGGATGTTAGCTCCCAGAAGAAATAGAGTGTAATTAAATGATCTGACTGTACTACTCCCAGCATGGCTGACATAAATAACAGTAGGTAAACATAAAAGTTATGTAATTTTTCTTTATGTTTATCTAAGTAAAAAATGGAGTAAAGCACAACTAACGAGCCAATTCCAGTAATGAGTAATGAGAATAATAAGCTAAGTCCATCTAAATATGAGATGATGGAAATATCAAGCGATGGAATCCAAGGTAGCTCTGCAGTAAATACTTCACCTTTAGCAACTTGAGCAATATATGTTGCATAAATAACAGCAAGCGTAACAGGTACAGCAAGAACAAACCAACCTGTGTGAATATTATTCATGCGTTTATATAAAAATGGCACTAATATTGCAACAAGCATTGGAATAAAAATATAAAGTACTTGTAACAAAAAAACCCTCCTTTATGCAGGTAAGTAAATCAATTATAACGTACTTTAATTGGGAATGCATATGTACTATTGGGATTTAGCTTGCGGTCGTTGGAGAATTTTCGTTATATTATAAATAGGAAGTTATCAATAAAAATAGAGGAAAAAAATTTTTTATGAAGAACCCATATATCTATGGTTATCTACCATTAATTACAATTTTATTGTTTAGTTTGACATTTGGGATGTATGCTGTTGGTAAATCATTACAGATTTTTCAAGCCATCGGTGTATATTCAGGAATGCGAGAGTTTTTATCAGATTTTGAATTACGTGTATTTCTACTCATCGTCTTTGCCATTGTTTTTTTTATGTTATTTTCTGCCCTTAAACTTGTAGGCGAAACCATTCATGAGGTAGGAATGCTGTTCTTTTCAAAGGACAACGAAGGAGCCACAGTTAGTCAGGCTCGAGGTGGCTATATTATTTTATTTGTAGGTGCTATGTGTTCTGCATTTGCCATCCAATTTATTTATGTTTTAATAGGTATTTTTGTCATAACGATATTTACCTACTTTGTTTATCTGATTTATAAAATGAGTCATTTTATATCAATGGGCGGCACAATCGGTCTATTAATCTTTGAGCTTTTTATGTGGACGATTCTTTTAACATTAGTTGTTTATGTCGTATTAAAGCTATATAATGGCATTTTGGCAAGTCTGCCGTTTGCAAATTAATACATACTATTAAAATGGTGATGTTAATAGTAGAAAAAGCGAGGGATTGATTTCCGTTCCGCCAGCGTCCCATCTGTGACGCTAAATCCCTAGGAGTGAAGCTGGCTCCTCTCCAATCAACCAGGTGCAAAATTGCCTTTTCCTTATTTTTTACTAGCTGCATAAACAAAATAACCCATTTTTTGTATAATTAGAGAGAGGGTAGGCTCTTATTTTCAATGTTGAGAAGCGATGAGTGAGACCCACCCTCCATAGAGAATAGTGAACACTTTCACTTTATTTGAAAACTGTTGCTAAAAAGCTAACCTTTTTAAGGGTTAGAGTAGAAGGCTTTTGATGCTCGCCCATAGGAAAGCAAGTAGCCTGAAACGGAAAACCATTTACATCTTTCATAAAAATTTTATGGATGGTTTTGTTTTTTAACACGTTGAAAAGGTAGTAGTCGATTGAGACTACTACCTTTTGCATGTTTCACTACTCAAGCAAAACATTAAATAATTGGTGATGGATTTTGTACTCTTCTAATTGCTGCATCGATTGAGGTTTATCATACCCTAGCCATACAGCAGCAGTATATTCATTATTGAGTCCAGCAAGCCAGTAGTCACGATAGTCATTCGTTGTCCCTGTTTTTGCACCAACGTAGCTGCTGTTACTATAGACACCTTGACCCGTACCGTTTGCTACAACATCTGCAAGGAGTTCACGCATGTATTTTACTGTTTTCGGAGACCAAATTTGATCACGCTGTGTATCCCAACTATAAAGCTCTGTTCCATCTAATGCTGTGACTTTGCGAATACTATGAGCAAGTACATAAGAGCCATCAATAAAGCTAGTATAAGCATCTGCTAGTTCTAATGCTGTTACACCATAGGTTAGTCCTCCTAATGATGCGGCATAATTATAATCTTTCTCTACAATCGAGCGGAAGTGAAAGCGATTAAGATAATGAAAGGCTGTCTCGACGCCAACGGTTTGAAAGAGACGAAGTGCAGATGTATTATAGCTATGTCGAAAAGCAGTACGAATTGACACATCACCATACGTATAGCCCCCATAGTTTTGTGGGCAAAACGAGCCCACACAATAACGCCCACCATTGACAATCGAATCAGGTGTATGAGATGTTGTTTCGAAGAATGGTGCATAGACTGCCAGAGGCTTAAAAGCTGAACCTGGCTGACGTGTTCCTTGGAATGCACGATGGAAATCAAATTTTTCATAATTCTTTCCTGCATACAGACTGACTATTTCTCTTGATTGGTTTTCAATGGCTGCACCTGCTGCTTGGAATGGGCTAGTACCTAAAATAGCTGACATTTTTTCCTCATCATGCTGCTGTTTAGTAGGATCAAGCGCTGTGTGAATGATGAGTCCATTTTGAAATAATGTATTGAGTCGATTGTCTAATTGTGCTTTAATTTTTTTCTTTTCTTCCTCATTCTCTGTTAAGCTTAGTCGATCCGCATAACCTTCTTTTTCTGCAATAAGCCATTTTAGCTCTTGAAGAACATAAGTGCTATACATTGGATAACTTTGAATTTTATCTTTCACATTTAATGTAATGGGATCAGCCTTATAGTTTTTTGCCTCTTCCTCTGTAATAGCTTCATTTGCTGCAAGGGTATCTAACAAACGCTCCTGCCTTGCTTTAGTTTGATCATAATTCTTTAAAGGATTATAAAGGGAAGGGTTATTTGGGATGGCAGCAATGAAAGCTATTTCAGCTATGGATAATTCTTGGAGTGGCTTTTGAAAATAATAGGTGGCTGCTCCGCCAATGCCATAAACTTGATTGCTGAAATAGGACTCATTTAGGTACATCGTTAAAATGGCTTCTTTATCAAATTCTTTTTCTAATTCATAGGCATAAAAAAGCTCTGTTAATTTCCGTTCATATGTTTTTTCCTCAGATAAATAACGCATCCGGACAAGCTGCTGCGTAATTGTACTACCTCCTTGAGAGGTTGTGTTGCTATTTGAATTGGCTACAACTGCACGAATAATAGCACTTAAATCAAAGCCAATATGCGTATAAAAATCAGCATCCTCACTAGTAATGAATATTTCCTGGGCAATTTGTGGAATTTCTTGTAAACTTAGTGGCTGCCGCCATTCGACATATTCCTCACTAAAAGTTTGCCCATTTCGATCAATAAGGGTAACAGGTAGTTGGGCCTCTACCTCGGGTAAATGTATTGCATTAGTCATTTGTTCCTCATGTGCTTGTGCAATATTGATTTCTGTTTTAATGTTTGAGCTAATCCACCATAAAGCAGGAAGGGATAGAGCTATAATAAAAAAACCAAAAGCCTTTTTCATGTGTGCCTCCACTCTTTCTATAAATCCTTCATCAGAATAACATATTTTGGATTGATTCCAAATACTCGCTCAGACCTATTTACATAGTTTTAAACATGAATAGTAAAAGTGCAAAAATCGTCAATACTTAGAGGGAGAAAACCAGTAGGAAGTATGTTAGACTAAAATGAGGTCAGAAAAGGTGCAAGGGCATCTTTTTCATTGAAACTGAAATTTATCATTAAAGGAGAGACTTCCATGTTTCCACAGTTAACAACAGACGTACAAGCAGGCGAAGTGCTTGTAGAAATGAACACAACATTAGGTGCTATCAAAATTAAATTATTCCCTGAGCACGCACCGAAAACGGTTGAGAATTTTTTAGGTCATGCTAAATCAGGCTACTATAACGGCATTATTTTCCACCGTGTTATTCAAGACTTCATGATTCAAGGCGGCGACCCAACTGGTACTGGAATGGGCGGAGAATCAATTTGGGGTAATTCCTTTGAAGATGAGTTCTCAGAGCAATTGTTTAACCTACGTGGCGCGCTTTCAATGGCAAATGCAGGACCAAACACAAATGGTTCTCAATTCTTTATTGTACAAATGAAGCACCTTCCAAGTGATATGCTTCGCCAATTACAAGGAGCGGGCTTCCCTGAAGAGATCATCGAAGCTTATGCTCAAAACGGTGGTACACCTTGGTTAGACCATAAACACACAGTATTCGGTCATGTAGTAGAAGGTATGGACATTGTGGATAAAATTGCAGATGTGGAAAAAGATTTCCGTGACAAACCATTAGAAGATGTGAAAATTGAGTCAATTACAGTCTTTGAATAATACGTATAAGGACGTGTAGAACATGCAGAACTTTATGTATCAATTTTTATATTTCCCAGAAGACAAATCAGGTTATATTCCAGCAGCATTTGAATTTTTAATTATGCTTATTCTATGTATTATCGTGTTTACGCTTTTCAGAAAAATTTCTAAGAAACAAGAATTAAAATCAAAAGAAATTGAAGCACGTATTTTAGCAGAAAAGAAAAACACAAACAATCAACAGAATGTCTAATAAAAAGAATCTGCTTGCCACAGAGGGCGAGCAGATTCTTTTTTATTGTATCAATTTTTTTAAAAGCGTCGAATAGTATTTTGCAGGGCCTTGATGGCAGTGAAACAAACCAGTACAAGTGACAAGCCAATCCCACTCAATGCAGTAATAAAGGCTACCCATTCAAAGAGTGTATAACTACCGATGCTATCGAAATCACTGCTATCTTTCCACCCTTCAATGACTAAGTTCATCCCATAAATGCCCGATACCACAGTAAAGACTGTTAAAATAAATAGTAAATTATTACTTCGATTATCGGATTGATCTTCCTGTGTTCGATACAAACTATTCAATGTTTCTTTCGTTTCTACATAATGTTCATTTATACGGAAGTACTTTCGTAGCAATTGAGCAATTTCTCTGCCTTCTGTTCGTACGATAACTTCTTCAAAATAATAGCGTGCAGAAAACTTTGTAATCAGCTCGATTAGTTCATTGACAATCTGTTTATCTTTGCCCCACTTTATTTCACTATACTCATAGGAAAGCTTTAAGAGCATCATTTTATAAAAATAATGAATGAACAAATTATAATAGTGCGTACCCATAAATTCTTGAATACTATGTGTACATTTGGCAAACGGCCTATTTGTAATCGTTATTTGTGCTTGTGAGGAGGTGATAATATAACTGTTAGGAGCCCAGCGTTTATGGGCATGCTCTTGTACATAATTAGAGATATATGAAGGATTAGTGCTAGAAATAAAGGGTTTGCCAGCAGGTGTCCTACCGTCTACTTGTCCTAAGCGAAATAAATGCTCAGGTATAATTTTAGCTTCTTCCTCTGCCATTAAATAAGCTGAGGCAAACATTCGCTCATCTTCAAAGAAAGGTAAGCCTTCGTAGCTATGGTCTTGTTGATGTAATAGAAAAGGTTTTAAAAAAGGTATAAAATACTTAAATAATAATTCACTCGTAGAAGAACAATGACCAAATGAAAAATGATGACTTGCACCTTTCTCCTCTCTTAGTTTAGCCTCTAATACTCTAAAATAGTGGATAAAATTTAAAATATCACTTAGATCATGTGATTGATCTGTAATATTTGTTCTTACTGTTATAATCCCATTCCCAAAAGGACATAGTGTCACATCAATACTCATCACTTCGTAATCATATTTGATTTGACTTTCTTGCAGATGTAAGGCGCCTTGTGTATAAAAAGCTTTCGAAAAACGAATAAAGTCAGGGTTATTCATTTCGTTTGGAAATAATTTATCCTCCAAAAAAGGATAGAAAAATTGGGCAAGTTCCTCATGTATAATCGTCATATCACCATAAAAAGCGTCTTCAAGAGATGTATTGTTTAAGGTGAAAAAGAAAAAGCCCTCGTTTAGTAGTATATCACTGATTTTTTGACGATTTTTTTCGGAATAGGCGAAGGGGAATAGGAATGTCATATAAGCACGTTTAATCGTTAATGGGACAATGTCCATGTAAAATCACCTCTTTATAAATCCGATTGATAAGAACCTTTTCCACAAAATTTTGTTTTTAAACATAGAAAAAGGATAGCTCTAAGGGGAGAGATATCCTTTCAATCATTTTATTGCGCAAAGACCTTTTTAAAACGCTCGACTCCATCTTTCACAGTATCAAATGAACAAGCAACATTCATACGTAGGAAGCCACGACCTTCTTCTCCGTATTTTGTCCCTGGTTCTAGAGCTAGCTTCCCGATTTCAAGTAAGCGGTTCATGATCTCCTTCTCTTCAAGCGCTAGTTCTCGGTAATCAATCCAGATTAAATAAGTGGATTGAGGAATCGTAACACGAATACCTGGAATCTGCTCTAACTCCGTTTTCACATAATCCATGTTGGCAGAAATATAAGGAAGTAATTCATGTAACCAAGGAGCCCCTTCTGTGTATGCTGCATGAAGGGCAACAGAGGCAAATGTATTTAATGAGCCTTGACCACTTGCCATATTGATGGCCTCTAGCTTCAAGCGTTTTTCCTTATCTGTTACGATCATATATGAAACTTGAATTCCTGCTAAGTTAAATGTTTTAGTAGGAGCCATACACGTAACAATGCGATTGATTTCATCACCTGCAACTTTAGCTAAAGGAATATGTTTATCCCCATTAATCATTAAATCAGCATGGATTTCATCAGAAATAATGATGACATCATATTTAGCACAAAGTCGTACAATTTCCTTTAAAGTAGCTTCATCCCATACATAGCCTCCTGGATTATGTGGGTTACATAGTATGTAGGCTTTCACATCTTGAGCTAAAGACTGCTCGAAGGATTCAAAATCATAGACAAACAATCCATCTTTTTCAATTAATGGACAGCTCACAACTTCACGACCATTACTTTTTGGTATGTTAAAGAATGGCGGATAAACTGGTGGTGAAATGAGTACTTTGTCACCAGGGTTAGTTAGGGCAACAACGCTGTTAGCTAATGCAGCCACCACACCATTACAGAATAGGATAGCTTCTTTCTCAATGTGCCAGTCATGGCGAGTACTTTGCCAGTCTACAATGGATTGAATCGCTTCCTCACTCATATAACTATAGCCAAAAATAGTATGTTCAGCATGTTGTTGTAGAGCCTTTGAAACGGCTGTTGGAGCCGCAAAATCCATATCGGCTACCCACATAGGTAAGATATCTGAGGCATCGTTTAGGCCATAAACCTTTTCCATTGCGTCCCATTTGACAGAGTTTGTACATCGACGTTTGATAGTTTGATCAAAAATAGACAAGTAAATCACTCTTTTCTTTTTTTTTTACTATGGTATCATACGAGTATGATCAAAGGATAATAGGTGAGTATTTTGGAAAATATAAAAATGAATCAAGCAGCTGTCCATCTGCTAGAGGAGTGGGATCCATTCCACTTAGGTCCAGACCATTATGATACAGAAACAGCAGATGTAGTTGCAGCATTACAAGGGATTGATGATCCATCAACACTTGCAAAAGTTATTCAAGAAACATATGAGCATTCGTTTGAGCAATGGATTCCATTTGAAGATTGTGTAGCCATTTCTTACAAACTAATTGCCATTAAATTTGAAGCGAAATGTATTATTTAAAATATTTTGCATATTCCTTATAAAAAAAGGGGTTGTCAATGGACAACCTCTTTTTTAATACATCTTTGAGGCTAAGACTTATTTAAATAAAGGCAAAATCCCCTGAATGAAAATAATAAGAATGGCGAGTGGGGAGACGTAGCGAATTAAAATGTACCAAATATTAAACATGAAGCTTGACGCAGCTAATTCTTTACGTGAAATATCTCTTGTATAATAATAACCTGCAAAAATTGAAATCAACATAGCTCCAATCGGCATACCGATGCTATTAGTCATAAAATCAACAAAGTCAAAAATAGAGCGATCTACTATTTTTACATCTGCTAATATACCAAATGAAAGGGCACTTGGAATACCAACGATGAAAATAATGATTCCACCAATCCAAGCAATTTTTCTGCGTTTTTCTGGTTTATCACCAATAGCGATTGCTACGACTATTTCTAACATGGAAATGGAAGAAGTGACTGTAGCAAAAAGCAATAGAATGAAGAAGATTATTAAGAACAAGCCACCAAGAGGTAACTGCTCGAATACAGCTGGCAAAATAATGAATACTAAGCCTGGCCCTTGATCAGGCGTATAACCAAGCGCAAACACTGCTGGGAAAATAACAAGTCCTGCAAGTAAAGAGATAATAATATTCATAGATGCTACATTAATCGCAGAGTTACCAATCTTCTCTGTTTTAGATAAATAGGAAGCATATGTAATCATAACCGCAATACCTACACTTAGTGAGAAGAATGCTTGTCCTAAGGCCATTAAAAATGTTTCAGCATTTAAATAGGACCAATCAGGTACAAACATAAATTTAACGCCTTCCATAGCCCCGTCTAAAGTTAAAGAGCGAATAACTAGGACAATAAAGAAAATAAAGAGGAGAGGCATCATCCATGTGCTGGCTTTTTCAATTCCGCCCTTAATACCTGCTGACACAATGACCACTGTCAATAACATAAATAGTCCCTGTACAAGTACTGCTTCAAAAGGGCTTGAAATAATATCGCCAAATAAATCAGCGTAGTTGATGTCAGAGCCAGCATTCGTTAGCTTAAATGTAAAGGCACGACCCAAGTAGCTTAAAATCCATCCACCAACAACGCTGTAGAATGATAGGATAAGGCCTGCGATTACCATACCGCCCCAGCCAATCAAATACCATGGCTTTCCTGGCGCTTGTTCCTTAAAGGAAGTAACAGCATCCTTTTGACCTCGACGACCAATCATGAACTCAGCAATGAGGACGGGTAAGCCAATAAAGAAAGTACATAAAATAAATAATAAAATAAAGACACTACCGCCATTCGTACCCGCCATATAGGGGAATTTCCAAATGGCTCCTAACCCTATAGCACTTCCTGCGGCAGCTAAAATAAACCCAATTTTTGTTGTAAATTGATCCCTCGATGACACGAAAATAAATCCTCCTTATACTAAAGTATTATTTTACCTCAATATTCTCATAACACAAGCAAATATCAGAAAATTGATGATAGCAAGAAAGACATTTGAAGGAGTAAAAATATAGAGAGATGACATGTGAGGAAAGACATTTAAATTATGTAACAATTAGGTAGAATGCTTCGTTTCATTATCAAAAAGGGGGGGTAGCTATGACGGAGGTTGAACTAATAGCAAGGGCGCAGCAAGGAGATAAAGATGCCTATATCGAGCTTATCCGCATACATCAGCAAACCGTTGAAAAGTTTGCCTTTCAATGTGGCGTACATACAAATGATTTAGCTGATGTTTCACAGGAGGTATTTGTTAAACTGTATCGCTTTTTACACCAATTTAAACAGGATCGATTTACCACGTGGCTCTATAAAATCACATTAAATGCTACGCGTGATTATTATCGTAAGGAAAAACGGCAGCAGGCTAAAGAGGACAAGCTACAGGCCCAACAGCAAAAGACTCATTCATCTGCTGAAGAGAATGTTCTTTTGTTTGAAGAGGACAGGCATCTACATGGTGCTATTCAGGCACTTGACGAAAAATACCGTTATCCTCTCGTGTTGTTTTATTTCCACGAATTAAAATACGAAGAAATCGCTGAGGTTTTAAATATTTCGTTATCGACGGTGAAAGTGCGATTATTACGAGCGAAGGAAAAGCTAAAGGCAGCATTAATGCAAGATGGGAGTGTTGAAAATGGATGATAAGCAATTTGACCAACGTATGGCACTACTGAAAAAATCCTATGAACGAATGGAAGCGAAGCTTGATCCTGATACTGTCTTTAAACAAATTGAAGAAGAGGATATATCCAAGGAATTATCTTTTGAAATTATCAATAAAGGTCATCAGCGCCCCTCCAGATGGCAAAAGTCGGTTGTTTGGTTTGTAAGTATTGCGAGCGTGTTATTAGTGGGTTTATTGGGAACTTCATATATGATTGGACAGCCTGAAACATACAATAACAGTGATAAACAGATTTCCCAAGAAAATGATGACAACACGATAGGGACGTATGAAAAATGGGTAGAGCGAATCACCAAGAAATACAAGAGAGTGAAAGAAGATATAAGTAGGGAGTTGAAAGTTTCAGTAGAAGAACTGAATACTTTTTCATATATTCAAAATGCAGATTCCATGTTGGCCTTCTATACGAGTTACGAACGTCCGATAAAGGAGGATTGGGAATTGCAAATAATGGAGAAGGAAATTCTAGACGGATTAATGACCCCGAGACGAGCCTTAGAGACAATCAAAGGATACGGGCCATTATCCTTTAATGAATCTTATGGAATCTTTAACTTATATAAGCAATCGCTTAATGACATAGAAATGTATTTTAATTCTTTACTTGAACCTTATGAACAGTTTTTAAAGAAAAAGATAGATCGTAGTCAGTATCCATCAGATTTAAAAGCAATCATTGAAACAGCAAACAAGCAATATATGGAACTTCATTTGGATGTGGATGGTTCCTATTATTTTAAAGCTAATCCCATCGATGGGGAATTTGCTTTTGAACCTATAAAATACATGCATCCTGATATTTTTGGTTACTTTGAGTTTTTACAAAAGGGATTTTTAGTAGGAGAAGAAGGCTTGAGGTATACACGAGAAGAAACAGCTGAATCCTTAAAAATTATGGAGCGTTCATTGCTGTTTGATATCAATACGGGGAATGTTACTTATAAGGAATTAAAGGCAGTATTTGAAAATACTTGGTTAGCTCTAATGAAAGGATCCACTAATTATCAAGTGTATGCTGAAAAGGGAATCGTTAATAAAGAATACCTGAATTTTTTACAAAAAGTCGCTAATGGAAAGTATGGGGAGGTAATGACAAAGAATGCAGCAACTATTTTAAATGAATTACACCAATATAATAACTCAGAAACGTTAGTAGGGCTGACAATACAAGATATTTCAACGGCCATTTTGCAAGTTAGGAAAGATACGGCAGTTGAAGAATTTAATATTGTAGACATCGATGATGCGGAGATTGCACAAGTTAAGAGAATTTATGATCAGTATTTGAAAAGTGACCCTGAGCCATTTATTAATCAGCTCAGTCCTTTAAATATGGTTTCCCTTTATTTATATGCAATTTCTATTGGAGATGAATCATTGCAAGAGAAAGTAATCCTATCAAATGTAGAAATAGAGTCTGATTTTTTAAACAAAGTAAAAAACTTATCCATTATTAGCCAAATGTCGCAATACAACGGAAATTACCCAATGGTGGCTGTACGACTTGATGAAGAACATCAAAAAGAGTATGGCAAGCAGATTTTGTTTAGATTATCTCAAAATGAAGATGGCTTTTACCGTATAATTGGTATCATGGATTGATGAGATGATTTTTTGCCCCGTTTTTACACGTATGTTATAATTTAAGCGATATATACGTAGCAAACAAAAGAAAGTGGGCAAAGGTTATGGTAAAAAAATATGAATTAGGAGACGTGTTGACCGGAAAAGTTACAGGTATTCAACCATACGGTGCATTTGTTGCACTAGATGACAATACGCAAGGCCTTGTGCATATTTCGGAAATAACATACGGCTTTGTGAAGGACGTTAGTGAATTTTTAGCTGTTGGGCAAGAAGTTGAAGTCAAAATTCTTGAAATCGATGAAGAGGCCGAAAAAATTAGTTTATCGATGAGAGCGCTACAGGATCGCCCAGCAACAGTAAGAAAAAAAGACGCACCACCACGTAAATCATTGCAGGACCGTGTAGATGAATCGGATGCAAATGGTTTTAATTCCTTAAAAGATAAATTGCAGGACTGGATTGAACAATCTGGTCAATAAAAAAACGAGGATGCTTTCGAATGAAAGTATCCTCGTTTTTTCTATTGTTTTTTTATTTTGCGGATTCGATATTGTAGGTTTTGTCTGCTCATACCAAGTGCATTTGCTGCCTTTGTAATATTGCCCTCATATAAATTTAAGACATTTTGCACATAATATGATTCGGCTTCACGCAAATAGGCATCGAGTGGCATGACATTGTTATTTTGATGGAACATAAAAAATTCTGGTTCACGATTATTTGTATCTTGCTGCTGCACTTTGAAGCGGAAATGTAATGGTAATAAATCTGAAGTAACAGTGGATTCCGTTGTCATAAATGAAACAATTTCATCCAGTAGCAGCTCAAGCTCTTTTAGATTTCCTGGCCAATCATATTGTAAAAATAATTCCTGTACGTCTGGTGCAAGTTCAGTGACTTGTGAGGCAAATCGTTCTCGATGTCGACTAAAATAATCTTCTACAAATGGAAGTATGTCTTCTTTTCGATCCGTTAAATTGGGAATAGTAATAGCCATTGTTGCAAAGAAATAATATAGCGATTTTGACAGCTTCTTTTCGGCAATCAATGTAATGGGATCACTACCCACACTGCCAATTAGCATATATTTGGACTGTGGAAGTGAATGTAGTATATCTAAAAGTTGCTCTTGAATGTCTAAGCTCAAAAAATCGATACGTTCGAAGAAAAAGGTGTAATCCTTATCTTCTTCTAGTAATTGTTGTAATTTATCGAGCACCGATTGAGCTGAACGGCGACTAACGAGTGTCACAAAGGCATCAGGATCAGGTGAAGCTGCGTGGTGAATTCCCTCTGCTACTAAATCTTTCCCTGTGCCAGATTCGCCAATTAATAATACTGGTAATTTTACAGCAGCTGCTTTTTTAGCGTTGTCGATAACCTGCTTCATGGATTCAGAATCAGCTTTAATCATATCAAATGTTAAAGGTTCATCGTAACGACGAAGGGGTTGATAAACAAGCTTTTCCAGTGAGGTAATATCACGTGCAAATTCGATTGCGCCAATCAGTTTGCCTTCAACAAAAAGTGGAAAAGTATCATTGATTGTTGTAATTTCATGACCATTTTTATTCCAGTAGGATTGTTTAACATTAATTTCTTTTTTTCCTGTTTGTAGAACACGCATTAATGTACTTTCATGTTGACGGAAGGAAAACATTTCAATAATGGAACGATCCGCAAGTTCATCAAAATGAAACCCTTCAATTTCTTTCATTTTCGTATTGTAAATAATCGTTTTACCAGATAGGTCTACTGCATGAATACCAACGGATACATTTGTTGCAATAAACTCATAAAAAGGTAGTAAAGGTTCAGAATTTTTCATAAAAATGTGCACCTCAAAAATTTTTTACTTGAAATATGCAACGAAATTTTGCATTATAATAAGTGTAAGAATATTTTATACGCAAAGATATTTTGCGTCAATGTTTTTTGCATACCCAAACACATCTCACAAGGGAGGATTAAGTATGATTCCATACAAACACGAACCATTCACAGATTTTTCACAAGAGGCAAACTACAATGCTTATGTAGAGGCTTTAAATAAAGTTGAAGGTTACTTAGGTCAAGACTACCCACTAATTATTGGTGGTGAGCGCATTACAACAGAAGATAAAATCGTTTCGTACAATCCTGCAAAGAAAACAGAAGTCATTGGTCGCGTTTCGAAAGCAAGCAAAGATTTAGCTGAAAAAGCGATGCAAGCGGCAGATGAAACATTCAAAACGTGGAAAAAAGTTGATCCAGCCATTCGTGCGGACGTTCTTTTCAAAGCGGCAGCGATTATCCGTCGTCGCAAACATGAATTCTCTGCATTATTAACAAAAGAAGCTGGGAAACCATGGGCAGAGGCTGATGCAGATACAGCGGAAGCAATCGATTTTATGGAGTACTATGGCCGCCAAATGCTACGCATTAAAAACGGTCAGCCAGTCGAAAGCCGTCCAGGTGAATACAACCGTTATGACTACATTCCATTAGGAATCGGTATTGTCATTTCTCCTTGGAACTTCCCATTTGCAATCATGGCTGGTACAACAGTAGCTGCTTTAGTAACAGGGAATACAGTGTTATTAAAACCAGCTTCTACAACGCCAGTTGTAGCGTATAAATTTATCGAAGTATTAGAAGAAGCTGGTCTTCCAGCAGGTGCGGTGAACTTCGTACCAGGTTCTGGTGCTGAAGTAGGTGACTACTTAGTGGATCATCCAAAAACACGCTTCATCAGCTTCACAGGTTCACGTGATGTTGGCTTACGTATCAACCAACGTGCATCTGTATTAAACGAAGGCCAAATTTGGATTAAACGTGTCATCGCTGAAATGGGCGGTAAAGATACAATCGTAGTGGATAAAGAAGCAGATTTAGAATTAGCTGCACAATCCATCGTGAAATCAGCATTTGGTTTCTCAGGTCAAAAATGTTCAGCATGTTCGCGTGCTGTCATCGTAGAAGATGTGTATGAGCAAGTGGTAAATCGCGTAGAAGAGTTAACAAACGCTTTAACAGTAGGTGACCCAACTGATTACAGCAACTTCATGGCAACAGTAATTGACCAAGCAGCATTCAATAAAATTACAGAGTACATTGAAATCGGTAAAGGCGAAGGTCGTTTAGTAGCTGGTGGTACAGCAGACGATTCAGTTGGCTACTTCGTACAACCAACTGTGTTCGCGGACGTAGATCCTTCAGCTCGTATTATGAAAGAAGAAATCTTCGGACCAGTGGTAGCCATTGCAAAAGCAAAAGATTTCGACCATGCGATTGAAATTGCAAACGATACAGAATACGGTTTAACAGGCGCTGTTATCACAACAAACCGCATGAACCTAGAAAAAGCGCGTGAAGAATTCCATGTAGGAAACCTTTACTTCAACCGTGGCTGTACAGGTGCAATCGTTGGTTACCAACCATTTGGTGGCTTCAACATGTCAGGTACAGATTCAAAAGCAGGTGGCCCAGACTACCTACAACTGCATATGCAAGCAAAAACAACTTCAGAAATGCTTTAATTTTCACATTGACGTGAGGGCTGTTCAAAGTAGGTAGAAATTGAGGCATTTTGAATGAATTTGTGACACTTCTCCAGGTAACGCTACCCTGGCTAAAACCGTAGACTTTCATGACGTAGTTTACCTTGGAGAAGTTAGCAAATTTACCGTTTGAATTGTTGCTATATGCTTAATCATTCTACTTATAGTGATACATAGTCCCTTTCTTTTATAAAGTTTTTCAACATGATTAGTAAGGAGAGAATAGGATATGACAAAAACTCAACAAGTTATTGAACAAACACAAAATTTTGGTGCAGCAAACTATCATCCACTTCCAATCGTTATTTCAGAGGCTGAGGGTGCTTGGGTTAAAGATCCAGAAGGTAACAAATATTTAGATATGTTATCTGCTTATTCAGCAGTAAACCAAGGACACCGTCACCCAAAAATTATCGCTGCTTTAAAAGAGCAAGCTGATAAAGTAACGTTAACTTCACGTGCTTTTTACAGTGAAAACCTTGGTGAATGGTATGAGCTAGTAGGGAAATTAACAAATAAAGAAATGGTATTACCAATGAATACTGGTGCTGAAGCAGTAGAAACTGCGTTTAAAGCAGCTCGTCGTTGGGCCTATGATGTAAAAGGCGTAGAAGAGGGTAAAGCTGAAGTTATTGCATGTAATGGTAATTTCCATGGTCGTACAATGCTAGCTGTATCTTTATCTTCTGATGAAGAATACCGTCGTGGTTTTGGTCCAATGCTACCAAATGTTAAATTAGTAGATTATGGTAATCTTGAAGCTTTAAAAGCTGCTATTACACCAAACACTGCTGCATTTTTAATTGAGCCGATTCAAGGTGAAGCGGGTATCGTCATTCCAACAGAAGGCTTCTTAAAAGCAGCTCGTGAACTTTGCCGTGAAAATAATGTACTATTCATTGCTGATGAAATTCAAGCTGGTTTAGCACGTACAGGTAAAATGTTTGCTTGTGATTGGGAAGAAGTAGAACCAGATATGTATATCTTGGGTAAAGCTCTAGGTGGCGGCGTATTCCCAATTTCTTGTGTGGCTGCAAACCGTAGTATTTTAGGTGTTTTCAACCCAGGTTCACATGGTTCAACTTTCGGAGGTAATCCTTTAGCTTGTGCAGTTTCAATTGCATCTATTAAAGTATTATTAGATGAAAAATTAGCAGAGCGTTCACACGAACTTGGTGAATACTTCAAAGGTAAATTAAAAGAAATTAACAACCCAGTTATTAAGGAAGTACGTGGTCGTGGTTTATTTATCGGTATGGAGCTAACAGAAGCAGCTCGTCCATATTGTGAAAAACTTAAAGAATTAGGTCTATTATGTAAAGAAACACATGATACAGTAATTCGTTTTGCCCCACCACTTGTTATTTCTCAAGAGGATTTAGATTGGTCAATTGAACAAATTGAAAAAGTATTTAAACTTTAACAAAATGTTCACATTTTAATTCGGAAGTATGTTACAATGATGCCGATAACTATCATTAAAAAAAACAAAGAGGCGATTTAATAATGTCTGAAAACTTAAATCTTTTCACATCAACACAAGATGTCATTCAAGATGCTCTAAATAAACTTGGCTATGATGAAGCAATGTATGAATTACTAAAAGAACCGCTTCGCATGCTACAAGTACGTATCCCAGTGAAAATGGATGATGGTACAACAAAAGTATTTACTGGTTACCGTGCACAACATAATGATGCTGTAGGACCAACTAAAGGTGGGGTTCGTTTCCACCCACAAGTGTCTGAGGAGGAAGTTAAAGCGCTTTCAATGTGGATGACATTGAAATGTGGTATTGTCGATCTACCGTACGGCGGTGGTAAAGGCGGTGTCATTTGTGATCCTCGTCAAATGTCAATGGGCGAAATCGAACGTTTAAGCCGTGGCTATGTTCGTGCGGTAAGTCAAATCGTAGGACCAACAAAAGATATTCCTGCGCCAGACGTATTTACAAATGCACAAATTATGGCATGGATGATGGATGAATATAGCCGCATGGATGAGTTCAACTCTCCAGGCTTCATCACTGGTAAGCCACTAGTACTTGGTGGTTCTCAAGGTCGTGACCGTGCGACTGCACAAGGTGTTACAATCGTAATCGAAGAAGCAGCAAAAAAACGTGGTATTGATATTAAAGGTGCTCGTGTTGTTATTCAAGGATTTGGTAACGCAGGAAGCTTCCTTGCGAAATTCATGCATGATTTAGGTGCGAAAGTAATCGGTATTTCAGATGCTTATGGTGCACTTCATGATCCTGAAGGTTTAGATATCGACTATTTATTAGATCGTCGCGATAGCTTCGGAACAGTAACTACTTTATTTGAAAACACAATTTCAAACAAAGAACTATTAGAGCTTGATTGTGATATTTTAGTACCAGCTGCTATTGAAAACCAAATTACTGCTGACAATGCACATAATGTGAAAGCAAATATCGTAGTAGAAGCAGCAAATGGTCCAACAACAGCTGAAGCAACTAAAATCTTAACAGAGCGTGGCATTTTACTTGTACCAGACGTATTAGCCTCTGCAGGTGGAGTTACAGTTTCTTACTTTGAATGGGTGCAAAATAACCAAGGTTATTATTGGACAGAAGAAGAAGTGGAAGAACGTCTATACAAAAAAATGGTCGAAGCATTTGATAATGTATATACAACAGCAACAACACGTAACATCAACATGCGCTTAGCAGCTTACATGGTAGGTGTTCGCCGTACTGCAGAAGCTTCTCGCTTCCGTGGTTGGGTTTAAGCAAAAAATGAAAAAACGAGTCATTTCCTTAATCGGATGACTCGTTTTTTTCAATTTTATTCGATTGAAGAAGGTGGTCTAGACGCTGTTCTAATAGCATCTTTTTTTCGTTCCTTATTTTTTTGATTTTAAAAAATCTTAGAAGAAAAAGGCTCGAAATTATGATTACAACAACAATTACAATAATAAGCATGTGCAAAAGTTCCTTTTACTTTATGTAATGTATAGTACTATACAACTATTGCCTGAACAAAATCTGAACAGTTTGAAAAACGCTTTCGAAATAGCGAAGTGTTGACAGCGTTTAATCTTTGCTTTCTTTAGCGTAATTATGAGAAAATCCAACTAGAAAGGGGCGAATTAGATGGATTCATTTACTTTTTTTAACCCAGTGAAACTACATTTTGGTGAGGATGCACTTGAAAAATTGCCGAAAGAATTAGAGCAATTTGGAAACAAGGTATTAGTTGTATATGGTGGCGGAAGTATTAAATCGAATGGTGTATACGATGCTGTTATAGAAAAATTACAACAGGCGGATAAAACCGTATTTGAATTAGGTGGTGTAGAGCCAAATCCACGAGTAGAAACAGCTAGACGAGGTATTGAGATATGCAAAACTGAAGGAATTGACTTAGTTCTTGCTGTTGGTGGTGGTTCAGTAATCGATTGTTCTAAATTAATTGTTGCTGGCGCTAAGTATGATGGCGATGCTTGGGATATCGTGAAACGTAAAGTGATTGTAGAACAAGCTATACCACTAGGAACGGTATTAACACTTGCTGCTACAGGCTCAGAAATGAATGCTGGATCTGTGATAACGAATGCTGCTACAGAAGAAAAACTAAGTTGGGGTAGTCCAGCAGCCTTCCCGAAATTTTCAATACTAAATCCAGCATATACAGTGACTGTACCTAAAAATCACACTGTGTATGGAATAGTGGATATGATGTCGCATGTATTTGAGCAATATTTCCACAATACAACGAATACTCCTATCACAGATGAAATGTGTGAAGGGGTATTGCGAACAGTTATTACGACAGCTCCAAAATTATTAGAGGACCTAGAAAATACGAAGTTACGCGAAACCATTCTATTAGCAGGGACAATTGGTTTAAATGGATTTCTATCAATTGGTTCACGAGGGGATTGGGCATCTCATAATATTGAACATGCTGTATCTGCTGTATATGACATTCCACATGCAGGTGGTTTAGCCATTCTTCAACCGCATTGGATGCGTTTAAATGTACCAGTAAATCCTGAGCGTTTTGCAGGTATAGCAACACGTGTGTTTGGAGTCGAGGCAACAGGCAAAACAGTAGAAGAGGTTGCTTATGAGGGGATTGATCGTTTATCTGCATTTTGGACATCATTAGGGGCACCTAGTCGTTTGGCAGATTACGATATTGATGATTCGAAATTCCAGCAAATTGTAGATCATGCTATGCAAAATGGCCCTTTTGGCAACTTTAATCGATTGCAAGAGGAAGATGTAAGAACCATTTTACGAAATTCTCTTTAATACTTTAAGTATGAGGCTATGCTTATAGCCTCATACTTTTTTTATTGCAAGGTTAAGAAAAATTAACGATTAATGTAGAATTTTGTCGTAGAAGTTTCTTTAGTCCTGCAATATAATAAAATAGATACATAATAGAAGGAATATAAATGTATTTTTCTTTATTTTAAGTGAGAAAAGTCATGTTTTTAGCTGAGTCATTCAACTTATATTATAGATTATTTTACTATAAGGTGATTTATGGAATGACAGAAAAGTATAGTTTTTTGTCGTAATCAGTCAATTCGTGTGTCAATGTTCAGAAGTTGTTCAGCCACCTTTACTAAAATAATTACAATATTAAACAAAGAGGAGAGGGATCAAATGTTGAAACAATTGCTACAGGATCGTATTGTTACATTAAGTTGTATAGAAATGCCATTTCAGCAACATGTTTATAAAATGCAAAATTGTGTAGAGGTATTGGGGATTGAAGCGAAATCATTGCAAATTGAAAATGATAAAATTATCACTGGATACATTGTTGATCAAAGTATATTTTTTAAAAGCGTGCGTTTTGGGCGAACGAATGTTATTTTTTCGGATGGTGTAAATAAAGCAATTGTACAATTATTTGTTCGTCCTTCTGGAGAAATTGTTGTAGAAGTTAAGCCGTATTTGGGGGGTGCTGAGATTGTTCCTGTTTATTATCGAACAATTTTAGCAGATACAGCTATTGCAATTGATTTAAAAGGTGCTTTAAAACATTATTTGGTGGCCCATCAATTTATGAATATAGAAGATTCAATTGCTGAAGTACATTATCAATCCATGCATCCGAATGTATTAAAGGATTCTTTTTTAGGAAATTTCGTGTTGGGTTGTCATGTGGATGGCAGAAATATTCTCAATGCAGAAGAATATGCATTAGCTAATCGTCAAGCCTCCTTACTATTTTCAAAAATCGTTATTCAGCAGAATGGTAAAAGACAAATGATTGCTTGTAATAAATTACTTACTTTTATGATTACAAACCATGTTTATGTAGGTTATGAGGATATTCCTAATTTAAAATTAGTCTAACAAATAGCCAACTGCCTGAAATACGGCAATTGGCTATTTGTTTTTATAAAGTATTAAATGGAGTTGTTTGGTTTTTCACCAACATGTATCCAGCTTGTTTTCCCATCATCTTCGTCGAATAATATAGCTACTTTAGATACTCCTTTTTGGCTTAGGATTACCTCGGTTAAATGATCACGAACATCATCTAAAAAGGCTAACGATAAAAGCGGATCAGCTTCAGCTACTAATTCTACATGTAAAAACTCTCCTTCTTTAATTACTTCAAGACGCACAATATCTTTAATATTCGGATCATCCATTACAAGGTGAGCAATATGGTTTAACATCTCTTCATCAGTCTCGCCAATGACGCCACGTGCATTATCGAGGAACACCTTACCGACTACATAAAACATCATGATCCCAATTATCATCGAAACGAGACCTTCTATTCGACTCCAACCTGTAAAATAAGCAATTAAAATAGCAGCAAAGGCTAAGAAGTTGCCCCCAGTAGCAACTAAATCTTCCATAAAAACTAATTTTGTTGCCGGTTTTGCCCTATTCAAATATGAGAAGGCTTTGGGAATAGCTGCGATACCTGCCTTTTCTTGACCTGCTTCATGTAACACTTCTGCAGCCGCTTTAGCTAGCACTGTCCCTTCTAAAACAATCCCGATGAATAATACCCCTAGGGCAATCAGTATCCCGCTAGACTCGCCTGCGGGATGAATAAAATGATGCCAACCTTCCTTTATTGTTTCATAAGAAAGGATAGCTACAATTATTACGGCAAAAAGGCATACTAAATTGACAATACGACCAAAGCCACCGGGAAATTGTTTTGTAGGTGCCTTTTTAGAGAGTGCTGAACCTATATATACAAATAATTGGTTTGCAGCATCGCCTAGAGAGTGCATCATTTCTGCAAACATCGCAACGTTACCTGTAAAGAAAAAGGCGATTCCTTTAATAATTCCTAAAAATGCATTTACACATGCAGCCATTAGAGAGGGTTTGTTACCGTCTTTTAGTAGTTTTAATAGTTCTGCCATAAAAAATCCTCCAACTAGTTTAAAATTTCCATTTCGATTTTTTCTATATAAGATAGTGCTCGTAATGAACGATAAAATGACAACAAATTATCCGAGACGATTAAGGAAAGGCGTAAATCTAACTCATGTAAAACACTATCGTTTTTTAAGTGCACATCTTTAATGCGTATATTTTCAATGATAATGTTGTTGTCCTTTAAAAATAAAAGAAATGATTCTGTATGGTTGTCATCATCAATTTGAACTTTTAATAAAATTTCCCGCATACGAATTCGCTTTGGTCCGATTTTCATAAGAAAAGGTGATAGTACTTCAATTCCAAAAACAATGATCACAACAGCTAGTGTTGCATCCATGTAAAAACCTGCACCAACTGCAATACCGATACCAGCGGCTCCCCAGATCATAGCAGCGGTTGTTAAACCCGTAATGCTGTCATTACCGCGTCTTAGAATGACTCCTGCACCAAGAAAGCCAATTCCACTAACAATTTGTGCGGCTAAACGTAGAGGGTCCATCGTAATATTAATATCTTCTCTAGCGGGGGTTGAGTAGGCTGTTTCAATGGAGATAATCGTTAATAAGCAGCTGAAAGTAGCAATAACTAAACTTGTTTTTAATCCAACTGGTTTTTTCTTTAATTCCCTTTCGATACCGATTACTAAACTTAATGTGGCTGCAATAACTAATTTTATGCCAACTTCATATGTAATCATATTTTCGAATAATGTTTCCATACACAACCCTCCATTGATATTTCGTATTGCTAAGAGATATGCAAACTGTCATTATTATATGTGCATCACTTTTTTGTATTGTACAACATGAAGTAAGGACATATAAGTATTTTTTTAGGAAGGTGAGGTTTTTTGGAGCAGCCAAAAATTCATCCATACATCCCGATTGTGATTGGTGTTATTTCAGTATCGATGTCAGCTATTTTTGTGAAATTAGCATCTGCGGAAGCGGGAATTATAGCATTTTATCGCATGCTATTTTCCGTTTTAATCATGGCGCCATGGTTTTTAAGGGGATATACAAAGGAGTTAGCAACTTTAAAAAGACGTGATTGGTTATTTTCTTCAGTTGCGGGGATTTTTTTAGCTTTTCATTTTATATTATGGTTTGAATCACTCAACTATACTTCAGTAGCAAGTTCAACAGTTTTAGTAACGCTACAACCTTTGTTTGCGTTTGTGGGCACTTCCTTTTTCTTTAAAGAGAAAATAACGATGAAAACCATCATAGCAGGTTCAATTGCAATACTAGGAAGTGTTTTAATTAGTTGGGGCGATTTTAAAGTAAGTGGAACAGCCTTTTATGGAGATGTACTTGCGCTCGTTGCTTGTGCACTAGCGACAGCTTATTTTCTATTAGGGCAGGATGTACGTAAGAGATTATCACTTGTGACCTATACAATGGTTGTATATGTTGTAAGTACCATCACTTTATTTATTTATGTAATGGTTAAAGGAGAATCCTTTGGTCCATATTCTTCGATGGATTGGTTATGGTTTATCTTATTAGCATTAATACCAAATCTACTTGGTCATACTTTGTTTAATTGGTCAATTAAATATGTTAGTACGAATGTTGTTTCAATTGCTATATTATTTGAGCCTGTAGGAGCTGCTCTTTTAGCTTTGGTGATATTTAAAGAGTATTTAATCATGACACAAATCATCGGCGGATTGATTGTATTAGCAGGAATTCTATTGTTTGTAATAGATATTAAAAAGATTTTTAATTTTTTTATGAAAAATGCTTGATTTTTAAAATGCTATATTATATATTATTACTTGTCCTTAACAAGAAGGAACACTTAAAAATAAAGTTTTAAAAAAGTTGTTGACTTTTAGTTGGTAATGAGATAAGATAATAAAGTCGCTGAAAACGACTTAGGTAAAATGAACCTTGAAAACTGAACAAGCAAAACGTAATCAATAAAGTTTTAAGTAGCTAGTTTCACTGGTGAACGAAACACAATTTTGGACATCAAACATGATGCCAGCAAAACAATTTGAGCTAATCAAATTTCTTTTATGGAGAGTTTGATCCTGGCTCAGGACGAACGCTGGCGGCGTGCCTAATACATGCAAGTCGAGCGAACAGAAAAGGAGCTTGCTCCTTTGACGTTAGCGGCGGACGGGTGAGTAACACGTGGGCAACCTACCCTATAGTTTGGGATAACTCCGGGAAACCGGGGCTAATACCGAATAATCTCTTTTGCTTCATGGTAAAAGACTGAAAGACGGCATCTCGCTGTCGCTATAGGATGGGCCCGCGGCGCATTAGCTAGTTGGTGAGGTAACTGCTCACCAAGGCGACGATGCGTAGCCGACCTGAGAGGGTGATCGGCCACACTGGGACTGAGACACGGCCCAGACTCCTACGGGAGGCAGCAGTAGGGAATCTTCCACAATGGGCGAAAGCCTGATGGAGCAACGCCGCGTGAGTGAAGAAGGTTTTCGGATCGTAAAACTCTGTTGTAAGGGAAGAACAAGTACAGTAGTAACTGGCTGTACCTTGACGGTACCTTATTAGAAAGCCACGGCTAACTACGTGCCAGCAGCCGCGGTAATACGTAGGTGGCAAGCGTTGTCCGGAATTATTGGGCGTAAAGCGCGCGCAGGCGGTCCTTTAAGTCTGATGTGAAAGCCCACGGCTCAACCGTGGAGGGTCATTGGAAACTGGGGGACTTGAGTGCAGAAGAGGAAAGTGGAATTCCAAGTGTAGCGGTGAAATGCGTAGAGATTTGGAGGAACACCAGTGGCGAAGGCGACTTTCTGGTCTGTAACTGACGCTGAGGCGCGAAAGCGTGGGGAGCAAACAGGATTAGATACCCTGGTAGTCCACGCCGTAAACGATGAGTGCTAAGTGTTAGGGGGTTTCCGCCCCTTAGTGCTGCAGCTAACGCATTAAGCACTCCGCCTGGGGAGTACGGTCGCAAGACTGAAACTCAAAGGAATTGACGGGGGCCCGCACAAGCGGTGGAGCATGTGGTTTAATTCGAAGCAACGCGAAGAACCTTACCAGGTCTTGACATCCCGTTGACCACTGTAGAGATATAGTTTCCCCTTCGGGGGCAACGGTGACAGGTGGTGCATGGTTGTCGTCAGCTCGTGTCGTGAGATGTTGGGTTAAGTCCCGCAACGAGCGCAACCCTTGATCTTAGTTGCCATCATTTAGTTGGGCACTCTAAGGTGACTGCCGGTGACAAACCGGAGGAAGGTGGGGATGACGTCAAATCATCATGCCCCTTATGACCTGGGCTACACACGTGCTACAATGGACGATACAAACGGTTGCCAACTCGCGAGAGGGAGCTAATCCGATAAAGTCGTTCTCAGTTCGGATTGTAGGCTGCAACTCGCCTACATGAAGCCGGAATCGCTAGTAATCGCGGATCAGCATGCCGCGGTGAATACGTTCCCGGGCCTTGTACACACCGCCCGTCACACCACGAGAGTTTGTAACACCCGAAGTCGGTGAGGTAACCTTTTGGAGCCAGCCGCCGAAGGTGGGATAGATGATTGGGGTGAAGTCGTAACAAGGTAGCCGTATCGGAAGGTGCGGCTGGATCACCTCCTTTCTAAGGATTATTTCGGAATACAAACCTTGGGTTTGTAAGATTACGTTTTGCGTTCAGTTTTGAAGGTTCATTCTTCTGAATGAAACACTTCAAAACTTGTTCTTTGAAAACTGGATAAAACGACATTGAAATTGTAACAAACACATTTATTTTTTAAGTTTTTTATAGGCTTAATAACTTGGTTAAGTTATTAAGGGCGCACGGCGAATGCCTTGGCACTAGGAGCCGAAGAAGGACGGCACTAACACCGATATGCTTCGGGGAGCTGTAAGTGAGCTTTGATCCGGAGATTTCCGAATGGGGGAACCCACTACGTTTAATCGCGTAGTATCTTGACGTGAATACATAGCGTCTTGAAGGCAGACCCAGGGAACTGAAACATCTAAGTACCTGGAGGAAGAGAAAGAAAAATCGATTCCCTGAGTAGCGGCGAGCGAAACGGGAAGAGCCCAAACCAAGAGGCTTGCCTCTTGGGGTTGTAGGACACTCTATACGGAGTTACAAAAGAGCGAGTTAGATGAAGCGACTTGGAAAGGTCCGCCAGAGCAGGTAAAAGCCCTGTAGTCGAAAGTTCGTTCTCTCCTGAGTGGATCCTGAGTACGGCGGAACACGTGAAATTCCGTCGGAATCCGGGAGGACCATCTCCCAAGGCTAAATACTACCTAGTGACCGATAGTGAACCAGTACCGTGAGGGAAAGGTGAAAAGCACCCCGGAAGGGGAGTGAAAGAGATCCTGAAACCGTGTGCCTACAAGTAGTTAGAGCCCGTTAATGGGTGATAGCGTGCCTTTTGTAGAATGAACCGGCGAGTTACGATTACGTGCGAGGTTAAGCTTTAGAAGGCGGAGCCGCAGCGAAAGCGAGTCTGAATAGGGCGAAGTAGTACGTGGTCGTAGACCCGAAACCAGGTGATCTACCCATGTCCAGGGTGAAGGTGAGGTAACACTTACTGGAGGCCCGAACCCACGCACGTTGAAAAGTGCGGGGATGAGGTGTGGGTAGCGGAGAAATTCCAATCGAACTTGGAGATAGCTGGTTCTCTCCGAAATAGCTTTAGGGCTAGCCTCGTGATGAGAATACTGGAGGTAGAGCACTGTTTGGACTAGGGGGCCATCCCGGTTTACCGAATTCAGACAAACTCCGAATGCCAGATATTTATACACGGGAGTCAGACTGCGAGTGATAAGATCCGTAGTCAAAAGGGAAACAGCCCAGACCACCAGCTAAGGTCCCAAAGTAATCGTTAAGTGGAAAAGGATGTGGCGTTGCACAGACAACCAGGATGTTGGCTTAGAAGCAGCCATCATTTAAAGAGTGCGTAATAGCTCACTGGTCGAGTGACGCTGCGCCGAAAATGTATCGGGGCTAAACGATTCACCGAAGCTGTGGATTGACATCTACGATGTCAGTGGTAGGAGAGCGTTCTAAGTGCGTTGAAGTCAGATCGGAAGGACTGGTGGAGCGCTTAGAAGTGAGAATGCCGGTATGAGTAGCGAAAGACGGGTGAGAATCCCGTCCACCGTATGACTAAGGTTTCCTGAGGAAGGCTCGTCCGCTCAGGGTTAGTCGGGACCTAAGCCGAGGCCGATAGGCGTAGGCGATGGACAACAGGTTGATATTCCTGTACCACCTCCTCACCGTTTGAGAAATGGGGGGACGCAGTAGGATAGGGTAAGCGCGCCGTTGGTTGTGCGCGTCCAAGCAGTAAGGCGTGTGTGTAGGCAAATCCGCACACTGTAACGTTGAGCTGTGATGGCGAGTCCGTATGGACGAAGTTCCTGATTTCACACTGCCAAGAAAAGCCTCTATCGAGGTGAGAGGTGCCCGTACCGCAAACCGACACAGGTAGTCGAGGAGAGAATCCTAAGGTGTGCGAGAGAACTCTCGTTAAGGAACTCGGCAAAATGACCCCGTAACTTCGGGAGAAGGGGTGCTCTTGAGCGTGCAAGCGCATGAGAGCCGCAGTGAATAGGCCCAGGCGACTGTTTAGCAAAAACACAGGTCTCTGCAAAACCGTAAGGTGACGTATAGGGGCTGACGCCTGCCCGGTGCTGGAAGGTTAAGAGGAGTGGTTAGCGCAAGCGAAGCTGCGAATTGAAGCCCCAGTAAACGGCGGCCGTAACTATAACGGTCCTAAGGTAGCGAAATTCCTTGTCGGGTAAGTTCCGACCCGCACGAAAGGCGTAACGATCTGGGCACTGTCTCAACGAGAGACTCGGTGAAATTATAGTACCTGTGAAGATGCAGGTTACCCGCGACAGGACGGAAAGACCCCGTGGAGCTTTACTGTAGCCTGATATTGAATTTTGGTACAACTTGTACAGGATAGGTAGGAGCCAGAGATCTCGGAGCGCCAGCTTCGAAGGAGGCGTCGGTGGGATACTACCCTGGTTGTATTGAAATTCTAACCCATGCCCCTTAGCGGGGCAGGAGACAGTGTCAGGCGGACAGTTTGACTGGGGCGGTCGCCTCCTAAAAGGTAACGGAGGCGCCCAAAGGTTCCCTCAGAATGGTTGGAAATCATTCGTAGAGTGTAAAGGCACAAGGGAGCTTGACTGCGAGACCTACAAGTCGAGCAGGGTCGAAAGACGGGCTTAGTGATCCGGTGGTTCCGCATGGAAGGGCCATCGCTCAACGGATAAAAGCTACCCCGGGGATAACAGGCTTATCTCCCCCAAGAGTCCACATCGACGGGGAGGTTTGGCACCTCGATGTCGGCTCATCGCATCCTGGGGCTGTAGTCGGTCCCAAGGGTTGGGCTGTTCGCCCATTAAAGCGGTACGCGAGCTGGGTTCAGAACGTCGTGAGACAGTTCGGTCCCTATCCGTCGTGGGCGTAGGAAATTTGAGAGGAGCTGTCCTTAGTACGAGAGGACCGGGATGGACACACCGCTGGTGTACCAGTTGTCTTGCCAAAGGCATCGCTGGGTAGCTATGTGTGGACGGGATAAGTGCTGAAAGCATCTAAGCATGAAGCCCCCCTCAAGATGAGATTTCCCATTACGCAAGTAAGTAAGATCCCTCAAAGACGATGAGGTAGATAGGTTCGAGGTGGAAGTGTGGTGACACATGGAGCTGACGAATACTAATCGATCGAGGACTTAACCAAAAAAGTTTGAAACATTCAATGCACCGTTTATCCAGTTTTGAAAGAACAAATCTTTCAACAAAAAAGAGAGCTTCAAGACGCAGTAATACGCCGTGTTTTGAAGGTCGAATAAGTCTAGTGATGATGGCAAAGAGGTCACACCCGTTTCCATACCGAACACGGAAGTTAAGCTCTTTAGCGCCGATGGTAGTTGGGGGCTTCCCCCTGTGAGAGTAGGACGTCGCTAGGCATAATACCCAGGAGGATTAGCTCAGCTGGGAGAGCATCTGCCTTACAAGCAGAGGGTCGGCGGTTCGAGCCCGTCATCCTCCACCATATGCCGGTTTAGCTCAGCAGGTAGAGCAACTGACTTGTAATCAGTAGGTCGTGGGTTCGATTCCTATAGCCGGCACCATTTTTTCGAGCCATTAGCTCAGTTGGTAGAGCATCTGACTTTTAATCAGAGGGTCGAAGGTTCGAGTCCTTCATGGCTCACCATTTTTAAATAATAATAAGCGGGTGTGGCGGAATTGGCAGACGCACTAGACTTAGGATCTAGCGCCGCAAGGCGTGGGGGTTCGACTCCCTTCACCCGCACCATTATTTTCATTGCCAGATAAAAAAGCTTATGCACATGCGGAAGTAGTTCAGTGGTAGAACACCACCTTGCCAAGGTGGGGGTCGCGAGTTCGAACCTCGTCTTCCGCTCCAAATGTGCCGGGGTGGCGGAACTGGCAGACGCACAGGACTTAAAATCCTGCGGTAGGTGACTACCGTACCGGTTCGATTCCGGTCCTCGGCACCATTTTAAATGCGCCCGTAGCTCAATTGGATAGAGCGTCTGACTACGGATCAGAAGGTTATGGGTTCGACTCCTGTCGGGCGCGCCATAAGAACAACGGGAAGTAGCTCAGCTTGGTAGAGCACTTGGTTTGGGACCAAGGGGTCGCAGGTTCGAATCCTGTCTTCCCGACCATTTCCAAAAAATTATGGGGCCTTAGCTCAGCTGGGAGAGCGCCTGCCTTGCACGCAGGAGGTCAGCGGTTCGATCCCGCTAGGCTCCACCATAAGTAAATTAACCAGTATAAAGATCCTGGCGGCGTAGCTCAGCTGGCTAGAGCGTACGGTTCATACCCGTAAGGTCGGGGGTTCGATCCCCTCTGCCGCCATCTTAAAGGACCTTTAGCTCAGTTGGTTAGAGCAGACGGCTCATAACCGTCCGGTCGCAGGTTCGAGTCCTGCAAGGTCCACCATTTATATATTGTAACGGAGGTATACCCAAGTCTGGCTGAAGGGATCGGTCTTGAAAACCGACAGGCGGGTAACACCGCGCGGGGGTTCGAATCCCTCTACCTCCTCCAGTTTTAAATTTTTATAAATGGTGCTTTAAAAACTCGAAACAACATAAAATTATCGCGGGGTGGAGCAGTGGTAGCTCGTCGGGCTCATAACCCGAAGGTCGTTGGTTCAAATCCGGCCCCCGCAACCAAAAGGTCCCGTGGTGTAGCGGTTAACATGCCTGCCTGTCACGCAGGAGATCGCCGGTTCGATCCCGGTCGGGACCGCCATTTTTAAAATAAAAGTCATGAGAAGCAAAAGAGTGAGAAAGCTTAGCATGGACGAAATGGGTCAGTAGCTCAGTTGGTAGAGCATTAGATTGAAGCTCTAAGTGTCGGCGGTTCGATTCCGTCCTGACCCACCATTTATGCGGGTGTAGTTTAATGGTAAAACCTCAGCCTTCCAAGCTGATGTCGTGGGTTCGATTCCCATCACCCGCTCCAAGGGCCTATAGCTCAGCTGGTTAGAGCGCACGCCTGATAAGCGTGAGGTCGATGGTTCGAGTCCATTTAGGCCCACCATTATTCCGAAGTAGCTCAGTTGGTAGTAGCACCTGACTGTTAATCAGGTTGTCGCAGGTTCGAGTCCTGCCTTCGGAGCCATTTTTTATTTTGGGGAAGTACTCAAGAGGCTGAAGAGGCGCCCCTGCTAAGGGTGTAGGTCGGGTAACCGGCGCGAGGGTTCAAATCCCTCCTTCTCCGCCATGGGCCCGTTGGTCAAGTGGTTAAGACACCGCCCTTTCACGGCGGTAACACGGGTTCGAATCCCGTACGGGTCATACTAGAAACAGTAGATGCAATTGCATCTACTGTTTTTTGATATTCATAGATACAAAATTTACTCTTGATTCAATGCATTTTCATCCATATAAACTACTTCCCAGATATGTCCATCTACATCCTGAAAACCCCAACCATACATAAATCCGTGATCTTGTGGTTCACTATAAGGTTTACCACCAGAGGCAAGTGCCTTATTCACTAATTGATCTACTTGTTCTCGGTTTTCAGCAGAGAGACATAAGATTGCTTCTGCAGAAGTAGTAGTATCTGTAACTTCTTTCTTACTAAATCCTTTAAATCGTTCTTCAACCATTATTAATACGAAGATATTTTCACTAATAATCATTGAGGCTGTTGTTTCATCACTGAATTGTTGATTGAACGCAAAACCTAATTCCTTAAAAAAACTGATAGATTTGTTTAGATCTTTTACTGGTAAATTGATAAAGATATTTTTCGATTGAAAAGCCATTTAGTATCACCTCCAAATTGACAGTATCATGGAGCATAAAGTCGTGTCAATTATAGCAATACAGGCGAAAATGAAGCCATCAGCACTATTGAAAGTAGGTGTTATGTCAAAAAAAACAGAAAGGTTATATCTTCAACCTTTCTGTTTAAAAAGCTTTAACTATTTATCCTCTGGCTAGCATTCTTTCAAGTGAACTAAGTGCTTCAGAAGTAGTATGTTCATCTACTTGTATACGGTTATGAGGTTGACCCTGATCAATACTTTCTAAGCTCCATAACAAATGTGGAAGGTCAATTCGATTCATTGTTAAACAAGGACAAAAGTTTTCATTTAAGGAGACAATATGTTTATCAGGATGCTGCTTAATAATGCGATTGACAAGGTTCATTTCTGTTCCAATTGCCCATGCAGATCCGCTTGGAGCTCGATTGATTGTATCAATAATGTATTTTGTGGAGCCTGCATCATCAGCCGCTGCTACCACTTCACGGCTGCACTCTGGGTGAACGATAATCCTCATAGTCGGGTGTTCTTTGCGAATAACCTCTGTATGTTGAACAGTAAAACCTTCGTGCACAGAGCAGTGACCCTTCCAAAGAATAACTTGGATATTTTCAAGAGGCTCTTTTGTTTCGAGCATGTTCTTATGTGGATTCCAAACAGCCATATTTTCAAGAGGTATACCTAAATCATAGGCAGTATTTCTTCCTAAATGTTGGTCAGGTAAAAAGAAGATACGCTGTTTTTGGGTAAAAGCCCATTGAACAAGTTCCTTTGCATTCGACGAAGTGACACAAGCACCACCATGTCTTCCAGTAAAGGCTTTAATAGCCGCAGTTGAATTAACATAGGTTAGAGGAATAATCGTATCCCCAAAGAGTTCTTGAAGAATTGGCCATGCTTGTTCAGTTTGATAAATATCTGCCATATCAGCCATTGAACAACCAGCGCGCATATCTGGTAAATAGACATGTTGCTGTTTCGTTGTCAGCATATCAGCAGTCTCTGCCATAAAATGTACACCGCAAAATACGATGTGTTCAGCTTCCTTATTTGCTGCGGATAATTGCGCTAACTGTAAAGAATCCCCAGTTGCATCTGCAAATTGAATGACTTCATCTTTTTGATAATGGTGGCCAGGAATAAATAATTTAGGACCTAATTTTTTCTTTATTGATAAAATACGAGATTCCATTTCCTTTACAGATAGTGCCCGATAATGCTCTGGGAGTAATGTCGTCTGTTGTAATAAACTAGTGATGGACAAGGGAATGATCTCCTTTCATTTGAACGAGTGCACTAATATCAAAAGCTTTAACTGAATGTGTTAAGGAGCCAAGAGAAATCCATTGAATACCCGATTGGGCATATGCCTTTAAATTTTTAAGTGTGATGCCCCCAGATGCTTCAGTCGCAATAGTGGGAGGAACAATGGGAAGCCATGCACGGATTTCTTCTGGGCTACGGTTATCAAACATAATAATATCTGCTCCTGCGTGGACAGCTTCTTCTAATTGTTCTTTTGTTTCAATTTCAACTTCAATTTTCACGGTATGACCGACTTTCGCCCTAGCTACCTGAACTGCCTTTGTAATGCTACCAGCAAAGGCAATATGATTATCCTTTAGCATAATTGCGTCATACAGGCCATTACGATGATTAAAAGCACCACCAATTCGAACAGCATATTTATCTAACATACGCAGTCCTGGTAGTGTTTTACGCGTATCACATATTTTTGCGTGAGTACCTACTGTTTCTTGAACGGCAAGATGGGCTGCAGTTGCAATAGCAGACATACGTTGAATAAGATTTAAAATGACACGCTCACCGATTAATAATTTTTGTAAGGGACCTTTAATCACAGCGAGTACATCACCTGACTTCACCATCTCCCCATCTTTTGTATGAAGGTTGACTTCGATTGATCGATCGAGTAAGAGAAAGCCATGCTCAATAATGTTAGCTCCGCAAAAAATTCCGCTTTCTTTCGCGTAAAAAGAAAAAGCTCCCTGTTGTTCGGCTGAAAAGATAAATTCACTCGTTAAATCTCCATCTCCTAAATCCTCATTAAAAAATTGCTTGAGCATTTCCTCGAGTTTGATGATATTCATACAATGAGTTCCTCACTTTCATTTGTCCTTGCGAAAAAATAATCCATCGGCTTGCCCAGTGTGATTCCATTTCGGGTTTATCGGTCCGAATATGAGCTCCTCTTGTTTCCGTTCGCGTAATTGCTGCATGTGCCATTAATGTGGCGACTACATGCATCATAAATAATTCCAACTCAGCTAGTTCTAAACCCTTTAAATTAACTTGAATAAGTGATTGCAAGGAGGGGAGTTGCTTTACAAAATGCTGCAAGTCATCCATATTTCTAACAATACCTAGGAACCGCATCATGTTTTGCTGTAATTGGGGTTTGCTAAATAAAGGTGGCATTTTATCAGCACATTGATGCTTTTCCAGTAAAAAGTTTTTTTGATGACACCCTTTTTGAATAATGAACTGCGCCATTTTTTGACCAAATGTAATACCTTCCAATAGGGAGTTACTTGCTAAACGATTCGCACCATGTACGCCTGTACAGGCAACCTCACCGACTGCATATAAGTTCGGTATCGTAGTTCTTCCTTTGTCATCAGCAATAACACCACCCATCAAGAAATGACTTCCTGGAGCCACGGGGATTAGACCATCTTGTAAATGAACGCGGTGAACATGGCACAGCTGAGCAATTGTTGGAAACTTTACTTCAAAGTCTTGAATGTTAGTGATATCAATAAACGTTTCTTCACCCGCTGCACGTTTTGTAAATAGGGCAAGTGCAGTAATATGTCTTGGTGCTAAGTCAAGTTGAGCATGTAAACCTGTCATAATGGGCTGATGCTGGGCATTAACAAAAATACCACCAGCCCCTCTGACAGCTTCAGAAACTAATCCCTTTGCTTCATTTTTACACCACAGAAGACTCGGGTGAAATTGCATAAATTCCATATCACTAATGGCAGCGCCTGCCCGAAATGCTAATGCGATCCCATCCCCTGTATTAGTTGGAAAATTAGATGTACTTGAATAAAGGGCACCTGCGCCACCTGTCGCTAAAATAACATGATGAGCCAAATAACGTTTTGTACCTTTTTCTCCTTTAGTTAGTACTCCTACACAGTCACCATCTGTATTCCGTAAAAGCTCATAAGCCATTTCATAGCAATTGATCTTTGTTTTGGGCGAAAGTTTATGAAGCAAGTAATCTATGAAAATCTGACCAGTACGATCACCACCTGCATGTAGAATACGATGATGACTATGTGCTCCTTCAAGTCCTAAAACAGGTTTTCCATCGACCTGCCGATCAACAGGGAGGCCATCCTTTAGATAGTTTTGCATAATCTCAGTGCCATCTTTTATAAGTGTTTTAACATGCCTTTTCTCATGATGATACTCTCCAGCTTTCAATGTATCAGCAATATGATGTTGAATATGATCCTCCTCACTGGTAACAGCAGCAATCCCACCTTGTGCACGATAAGAACTACTCATATATACAGATGATTTTGTAACAATTTGTATTTGAAAATGTTTTTCAAGCACTAAAGCAGCCTGAAGTGCAGCAATACCACTACCAATTATAAGGATGTCTGTCTTTACATCCATCGTTATACCTTCTTTACAGTTGTCTTGACACTTATCTTTACATAAAATATAAAAGAAAACAAGACCTGATGAACAAGAGAGGAAGAAGACGATGATTTATATGGATTATGCTGCAACATCACCTATGATGAGGGAATCTCTTGAGGCATATGTAGAGGTGGCACAACGGTATTATGGAAATAGTGCGAGTTTGCATGATTTAGGGGGACAAGCTTTTTATTTTGTCCAGCAATCAAGGGAGGTTGTAGCCCAAGCCCTAGGTGTAACTAGTGATGGCGTAATTTTTACGGGTAGTGGAACAGAAGGAAATCTCATAGCCATCTTGTCGTTAGCGCTAGCCTCAAAAAAAGGAAAACACATTATTTCATCTCAAGCTGAGCATACGTCAGTGCATGCGGCTTTGAATACACTTGAGAAAAAGGGCTTTACTGTAACAAAATTACCTTTGCAGAAGGATGGTTGTGTGGATCTGGGGCAATTGCAACAAGCAATCCGGGAAGAGACTGCTTTGATTACCATTCAACATGTCAATTCTGAAATTGGTTCAATCCAGCCTGTAGAGAAAATCGTAAAGATGGCAAGAAAATCAAATATATTCTGTCATGTTGATTGTGTACAATCATTTGGCAAACTAGCTATACCAAAAGGGGCAGATGCGATTACCATCTCGGCTCATAAAATAGGCGGACCAAAGGGCTGTGGTGCTATATATCTGAACCCTGCAATCAGAGTACCTGCATTAACACCGGGTTTGACACATGAGAGGGGTCTTAGAGGGGGGACATTAGATACTCCTGCAATCGTGGCCTTTGCCGCGGCAATTGAAAACTATCAATATGAATTGCAACATTATGAAACGCTAAGAAATTATTTTGAAAATAATTTACCTGAAAAATGTCAGCTCGTTGAGTGTAAACAGCAACTACCTAATATTTGTGGGGTAATGATGGAAAAAGTAGAGGGGCAATATGTTCTTTTAAAGTTAAATGAGGCGGGAATCTGTATCTCTACAGGTAGTGCATGTGATATTCGTAGTAAATCGGGAACAAAGGCTATTCTATCAATGGGATTCTCTTTGGAAGCGGCACGCCAATTTTTTAGAATATCTTTTGGTCCCGCCACTACACTTGAGGATATTGTAAAATTAAAAATAGAGCTTTCAAATATTTAATGAATAGACGAGTGAAGGATTATCTATATTCTTCACTTGTATTGAAATAGATTATAAGCTAATAATATCGGCCAAATAAAATAATTGTTTTCTTTTGAACCAACAATTGCTATAATATTTTGCAGGGCAATATTTTCTCTTACTTAACAAAAATATCTTTAAAAAGTAATAATTTCTTTTTTTTATAAAAAAGTATTGCACAATGTTAGAAAACGTTATACAATAATTCTTGTCTTGAAGGACAGGTAAACAACTTCAAAACAAGATACATAACAAAGTCTAGTGATGATGGCAAAGAGGTCACACCCGTTCCCATACCGAACACGGAAGTTAAGCTCTTTAGCGCCGATGGTAGTTGGGGGCTTCCCCCTGTGAGAGTAGGACGTCGCTAGGCATAATACCCAGGAGGATTAGCTCAGCTGGGAGAGCATCTGCCTTACAAGCAGAGGGTCGGCGGTTCGAGCCCGTCATCCTCCACCATATGCCGGTTTAGCTCAGCAGGTAGAGCAACTGACTTGTAATCAGTAGGTCGTGGGTTCGATTCCTATAGCCGGCACCATTTTTTCGAGCCATTAGCTCAGTTGGTAGAGCATCTGACTTTTAATCAGAGGGTCGAAGGTTCGAGTCCTTCATGGCTCACCATTTTTAAATAATAATAAGCGGGTGTGGCGGAATTGGCAGACGCACTAGACTTAGGATCTAGCGCCGCAAGGCGTGGGGGTTCGACTCCCTTCACCCGCACCATTATTTTCATTGCCAGATAAAAAAGCTTATGCACATGCGGAAGTAGTTCAGTGGTAGAACACCACCTTGCCAAGGTGGGGGTCGCGAGTTCGAACCTCGTCTTCCGCTCCAAATGTGCCGGGGTGGCGGAACTGGCAGACGCACAGGACTTAAAATCCTGCGGTAGGTGACTACCGTACCGGTTCGATTCCGGTCCTCGGCACCATTTTAAATGCGCCCGTAGCTCAATTGGATAGAGCGTCTGACTACGGATCAGAAGGTTATGGGTTCGACTCCTGTCGGGCGCGCCATAAGAACAACGGGAAGTAGCTCAGCTTGGTAGAGCACTTGGTTTGGGACCAAGGGGTCGCAGGTTCGAATCCTGTCTTCCCGACCATTTCCAAAAAATTATGGGGCCTTAGCTCAGCTGGGAGAGCGCCTGCCTTGCACGCAGGAGGTCAGCGGTTCGATCCCGCTAGGCTCCACCATAAGTAAATTAACCAGTATAAAGATCCTGGCGGCGTAGCTCAGCTGGCTAGAGCGTACGGTTCATACCCGTAAGGTCGGGGGTTCGATCCCCTCTGCCGCCATCTTAAAGGACCTTTAGCTCAGTTGGTTAGAGCAGACGGCTCATAACCGTCCGGTCGCAGGTTCGAGTCCTGCAAGGTCCACCATTTATATATTGTAACGGAGGTATACCCAAGTCTGGCTGAAGGGATCGGTCTTGAAAACCGACAGGCGGGTAACACCGCGCGGGGGTTCGAATCCCTCTACCTCCTCCAGTTTTAAATTTTTATAAATGGTGCTTTAAAAACTCGAAACAACATAAAATTATCGCGGGGTGGAGCAGTGGTAGCTCGTCGGGCTCATAACCCGAAGGTCGTTGGTTCAAATCCGGCCCCCGCAACCAAAAGGTCCCGTGGTGTAGCGGTTAACATGCCTGCCTGTCACGCAGGAGATCGCCGGTTCGATCCCGGTCGGGACCGCCATTTTTAAAATAAAAGTCATGAGAAGCAAAAGAGTGAGAAAGCTTAGCATGGACGAAATGGGTCAGTAGCTCAGTTGGTAGAGCATTAGATTGAAGCTCTAAGTGTCGGCGGTTCGATTCCGTCCTGACCCACCATTTATGCGGGTGTAGTTTAATGGTAAAACCTCAGCCTTCCAAGCTGATGTCGTGGGTTCGATTCCCATCACCCGCTCCAAGGGCCTATAGCTCAGCTGGTTAGAGCGCACGCCTGATAAGCGTGAGGTCGATGGTTCGAGTCCATTTAGGCCCACCATTATTCCGAAGTAGCTCAGTTGGTAGTAGCACCTGACTGTTAATCAGGTTGTCGCAGGTTCGAGTCCTGCCTTCGGAGCCATTTTTTATTTTGGGGAAGTACTCAAGAGGCTGAAGAGGCGCCCCTGCTAAGGGTGTAGGTCGGGTAACCGGCGCGAGGGTTCAAATCCCTCCTTCTCCGCCATGGGCCCGTTGGTCAAGTGGTTAAGACACCGCCCTTTCACGGCGGTAACACGGGTTCGAATCCCGTACGGGTCATACTAAGTGCAGTAGATGAATTTACATCTACTGCACTTTTTAATTTACTTGATATTTAGATTTATAACTTAGCTATAATAAATGAAAGCCTACACAGAATGATTAAACTGTGTAGGCTTGTTTTTTTTTAAAATAGTGATTAAATTTTTCGTCCTTTTCCATATGGGATGCAAAGAGGTGTACCAAAGATTGGATCTGTCGTCATTTGGCAATCAAGGTCAAACACATGATTAACTAAATCAGTGGTCATAATTTCTTCTGGTTTCCCTTGACGATAGACACCACGGTCACGCACTGTAATAATATGATCGGCATAGCGACAAGCAAGATTAATATCATGTAGGACCATAATAATAGTTCGCTTTTGCTGTTGGTTCAATTCGTATAGTAAATCTAAAACGTCTATTTGATGAGTTAAATCTAAGTATGTCGTAGGCTCGTCTAAAAGAATGATATCTGTATCTTGAGCAAGCGTCATAGCTATCCAAGCACGTTGACGTTGTCCTCCTGATAGCTCATCTACTGGTCTATCTTGTAAATGCTCAGTGCCTGTAGCTTTTAAAGCGTTTAAAACGATTTCTTCATCCTTTTCAGTCCACTGTTGTCGCCAACTCTGGTAAGGATAGCGACCTTGTTTCACAAGTTGTAGGACAGTTAACCCTTCTGGTGCAACAGGAGATTGAGGAAGAATAGAGAGGTTTTTAGCCACTTGTTTTGTTGATAATTTAAAAATATCCTCACCGTCTAATAAAACGGAGCCTTTTTTAGGTTTTAATAATCGAGCAATGGAGCGTAAGAGTGTGGATTTTCCACAGCCATTCGCTCCGATTAATACAGTAATTTCATTCAAAGGAATAGATAAATTGAGATCTTCGATAATATTAAAATCACCATAACTTAATGTTAGGGATTTGGTTAATAAAGATTCAGTCATGTAGTATAGACTCCTTTATTTTTTAGGGTTTCTAAATAATAAATAGATAAAGTAAGGAGCACCGATAGCAGCAGTAAAGACGCCTGCGGGTACTTCTAATGGGCTAAATGCTGTACGACCTATAATATCTGCAACCATTACAAGCAATGCACCAATTGCAGCGGATGCTGGAATAAGTACACCGAACGATGAACCAACAATGCGTCGTGCAATATGAGGAGCCATTAATCCTACAAACCCAATAGCACCAGCAAATGCTATGGCACTCGCTACTAAACTGGAACATAATAGAATTAAGTAAAGGCGTGTTTTTTGAACAGGCTGCCCTAGGCTTGATGCTGTATCATCACCTAATTCTTGAACATTTAACTGCCGAGTAATAAAAAAGGTTATAAGTAGAAGTACAATAATCAATGGAACAACGATTTGTACTTGATCCCAATCCGAACTTTTGACACTACCCGTAATCCATTTATTCGCTTCACTTGCTTGATAAATTGGGCCGATAATCATTAACATTGTAGTAATTGCTTGCATGAATGCCGACACGCTAATACCGATTAAGACAAGACGATTTGGTGTGACACCATCTTTCCAAGCAAATAGGTAGACTATACATCCGACGATAGTAGCACCTATGAATCCTGCTAATGGCAACCACTCTATACTAACTGTTAAAGAGTGATTAGAATCACTGAAAATGGCTAAGAAACCAACAACCGCTGCCCCACCACCAGCAGATATGCCGATTATATCAGGTGAGGCAAGTGGATTTTTAATGATTCCTTGTAAAACTGCACCTGCGACGGCTAACGCCATTCCAGCAAACAAGGCCATGAAAATTCGAGGCATTCGAAAATCAATAATAATCAGTTGATCAAAATCTGAGCCGTAACCAAAAAAAGCTTGTAAAACTTTAAATGGATTGATGAATGAATCACCAAATGATGCACTAAGAAAGAACACGGCAAGAGTTAGTATGCAAATCACTGTTAATTTTTTTATAGCTTGTACATCTATTAAAAATGAAATTTTTTGTTGAAGTAAACGAATTGTTTTTACATGTTTCATTATTTTTTTCCACCTTTTCGCGCAAGGTAAATAAAGAATGGTGTGCCAATCATAGCAGTCATGACGCCTACTGGAACTTCTTGTGGCATGATAATATAACGAGCCGCAACATCAGCCAGCAATAAAAGTATCCCCCCAAGTAAAGCAGCCATAGGAATAAGCCATCGATGATCAGTGCCGACAAACTTGCGCGCAAAATGGGGAACGACAATCCCTATAAAACCAATGGGGCCAGCAATTGCAACTGCTCCCCCTGCTAAAAAAATAACAATAAGACCGACCAATATCTTCATAAGTCCTAAACGTAAACCAAGACCTCTTGCTACATCATCGCCAAGAGCGAGAATATTCATTTTGGGGGAAATGATGAGGGCAGCAATCCACCCAATTACTAGATATGGTAGAACAGATAGTAGAATTTCAAGTTTTCTACCTTGTACAGAACCTGCTAACCAAAACAAAACTTGATCAAGCTCTGCTTCATTTGTAGCGAGTAAACCTTGCGTAAATGATGCAAATAGGGCACTGATGGCAGCACCAGCTAAAGTTATTTTCACTGGAGTAACAGCATCTCTACCTGAGAAACTAATCCCATAAACGGATAAAGCAGCGATTGCTGCACCAAGAAATGCAATCCACGCAAAAGATTGCAAGCTTGAAATGTGGAAAAAAATCATGGCAAAGACAACAGCAAAGCCTGCTCCTGCATTAATGCCCAAAATTCCAGGAGAGGCTAATGGATTTTTCGTTAAGGTCTGCATAAGCACGCCTGTAATAGCTAATGAAGCACCAACGCAACTGGCTATAAGAGCTCTTGGAATTCGAACATTTTGAATAATAAGATGCTCATTTGAATGGTTAAATTGTCTAAAAGATTCATACGTAGTTTGAATAGAAGTATTTGCATAACCATACACAATACTGATCCCCATAGAAAGAAGTAATAGTATGACTCCTACTAGTAAAGCAATCATTTTAGAATAATTATTTTTTAATATCATATTTAACGTGTACTCTTTTCTTGGAAAATTAATAAATTAGTTATTGACATTGATAGTTACATACAATACGATTAATATCGTTCTTAGACAGATGAAAGTGATTTTCATTCTCGTCAAATATGCTTAAACATTTTATCATATACATTGGAGGAAGAAAAGGTGCAAAAAGCTTTTCCAAAACTATTAGTTTTACTAGCTGTGGTTGCTATTTTTGTTCTGGCAGCATGCGGTACTTCTAAAGATAATGCCAAAGAAGAAAGTACAAAAGAAAGCAATGCTTACAGTGTTGACCATGCAATGGGGACAACTGAAGTAAAAGACACACCAAAACGTATCGTTGTTTTAACTAATGAAGGAACAGAAGCATTATTAGCTCTAGGTATTAAACCAGTAGGTGCTGTTCAATCTTGGACAGGCGATCCATGGTATGATCACATCAAGGATCAAATGGAAGGTGTAGAGGTTGTCGGTATTGAACATGAAATAAATATCGAAAAAATTGCTTCTTTAAAGCCAGATTTAATCATTGGCAATAAATTACGACAAGAAAAAGATTATGCTAAACTTAGCAAAATTGCTCCAACTGTGTTTTCTGATACATTACGTGGTGACTGGAAAGAGAATTTTAAATTATACGCTAAAGCAGTAAATCAAGAAACAAAAGGTGAAGAAGTTCTAAAAGCTTACGAAGATAAGTTACAAGCTCTGAAAGAAGAACTTGGAGAACAAACCAACCAAGAAGTTTCATTTGTACGCTTTATGGCCGATAAATCTCGTATCTATTACACAGATTCATTCTCAGGTGTGATTTTTGATGCTTTAGGATTTAAACGTGTTGCAGCGCAAGCAGATTTATTTAAAGATAATGCTAAACTAGGAAACTTAGCGATTGAAGTAGGGAAAGAAGCGATCCCTCAAATGGATGGGGATGTTATTTTCTACTTCACGTACATGCCAACAGGCGATGATTCAGCACTAGCAACTGAACAAGAATGGACACAAGACCCGCTTTGGAAAAACTTAACAGCAGTCCAAAAAGGCAAAGCACATAAGGTGGATGATGTCATTTGGAATACGGCTGGAGGCATTTTAGCTGCGAATATTATGCTAGATCAAGTGCAAGAAATCTTTGTTAAATAATTTTCTTATAAACTATACATGTATCGATGTTCGATACATGTATAGTTTTTTATTTCCTAATATATACTCTCCTGGTACTTTAAAGTTAGATAGACTATGATGTAGAGAGTGATCATAAATTGAGGGGGATGGCGATGAAGGAAAAATTAAGGTGGGTTTATAATCAGCATTATTTAGAGCAAGATCATATAAAACAAGCAACAGCAATACTTCCATATTTTTCACTAGATCAAGTGAGGAAGGTTGGTCAATTTCAGCGTACATATAAGCAATTTGAGAAGACACCACTCCATCATCTTGAGGCACTATCTTCATATATAGATGTAGAAAAAATTATGATTAAAGATGAATCTTATCGATTTGGTTTAAATGCCTTTAAAGTTTTAGGCGGTATTTATGCAATTGCGCAATATGTTGCCAATAAGCTTGGAAGGAATATAGAGGAGCTATCGTTTGAACAGTTAAAAACTCCAGAAGTAAGAGCGCAAGTAGGCAATCTAACATTTATTTCAACGACAGATGGAAATCATGGTCGTGGTGTGGCATGGGCTGCAAGAGAACTGGGTTTTCAAGCAAGAATATATATGCCAGCTGGTAGCGCCGCTGAGCGGTTACTGCATATTAAAAGTGAAGGGGCTTTTGCTGAAATTACGACAATGAATTATGACGATACTGTTCGTTATACCTCACAGCTTGCACAAGAAAATGGCTGGGTCTTGATTCAGGATACGATGTGGGAAGGCTATGAAGAAATTCCATTATGGATTATGCAGGGGTATACAACCCTTGTACAGGAGATTGATGAACAGATTCAGCAAGCCCCAACACATGTATTTTTGCAAGCTGGTGTGGGGTCCTTTGCCGGAGCAGTAGTAGCATTTTTACAGCAATACTATGAGCAGGATATTACATTTGTCTTGGTTGAGCCACATGTCGCTAATTGCTATTATGAAAGCTTTAAGAAAAATACAGATCAATTTGTCACTGTTGGTGGGGAGATGCAAACTATAATGGCAGGTCTTGCTTGTGGTGAACCGAATCCACAGGCTTGGCAAATCTTAAAAGCCTTCATAAAAATAAGTATCTCGTGTGAGGAAGAAATAGCAGCAACAGGTATGCGCGTTCTAGGAAATCCTTTAGCTACAGACACTCGCATTATAGCTGGTGAATCAGGAGCAGCGCCATTTGGTTGCTTTTATGAAATAATGACGAATGAACAATATAAGGAATTAAAACATGCCTTGCACCTAAATGAACAGGCGAAGGTGCTGTTTATTAATACAGAGGGTGATACAGATAAAGAGAGTTATCGAGAAATAGTATGGCATGGGAAATATGCGAATCAATAGCAAACTAGTGATTTACTAGTTTGCTATTTTTACTTTTGTAAAAGGATTTGAAAGTATAATTAAGTTTAATTAAATTTTTTTACTTTAACTCTTGACCTTAACGTTGCGTCAAAGCTTACAGTAGCATTAGTGGAGGTGATGAGATGGAATATACCATTCAGGAGCTTGCTCAACTATCGGGTGTTAGTACAAGAACATTGCGTTATTATGATGAAATTGGATTGCTGAAACCAGCAAGGACCAATGAGGCAGGTTATCGATTTTATGGCCAATGGGAGGTCGATATGTTGCAGCAGATTTTATTTTACCGTGCATTAGATATGAAATTAGCGACAATTCAGGCTATTATTCAAGCACCAAATTTTCAGCATGCTGAGGCGCTCAAAACACATAGAGCTGCTTTGCTTCAACGCAAAGAGCAGCTGGAAACGATCTTACAGACAGTAGAAAAAACAATACAATCCATTGAGGAGGAACAACCAATGTCAAATGAAGAAAAATTTAAAGGCTTTAAAGAAAAGTTAATTGAGAATAACGAAAAGCAGTACGGCAAAGAAATCCGTGAGAAATATGGGAATGAAACAGTAGATGCATCCAATGCTAAGCTTATGAACATGACGGAGCAACAATATCAAGCGATGCAACAGCTAGAACAGCAAATGTTTGAACGTTTAGCAGAGGCAATGAAACTTGGAGATACTACAAGTGACATTGCGATGGAAGTGGCAGAGTTGCATAAACGCTGGCTCAACTTTACGTGGAAAGAGTATTCCAAAGAGGCACATGCAGGGCTGGCACAAATGTATATTGCTGATGAACGCTTTACAGCTTATTATGATGAACGTGGTGAAACAGGAGCAGCAAAATTTTTGCATGACGCCATTATAGCTTATACAAGTAAGTAAATAGGTCTTCCTTATGCTGACATGTTTTAGAAATCGTAAAATAGGAAAAAATGAAAGCATGAGGAGGAGATTATTGTGGATCAACAAGTAATGCAACAATTAAAAAGACAACTAGAGCAAGAATTACAAGAAATAGAACAACGAATAGAAGAATCAGAGCGACCTCAAGCGACAGAATTATCGAATTATGATAATCATCCAGCTGATAATGCAAGTGATTTAACGGATCAGCTTACAGAAATGGCTATTGATGAGCATCGTGGTGATAATGCTGAAGAAATAAAAGAAGCTCTTCAAGCAATGGCAGACGGTACATATGGCAATTGTACCGTCTGTGGTAAAGAAATTCCAATTGGTCGCTTAGAGGCAATGCCGCAAGCTCTGACATGTGTGGAACATGCAGAAAAGAAAGAAGACAATTTACGACCAGTGGAAGAAGATGTTCTTTCTTCGACACCAAAATCAGATGATTTTATTGAGCTGGAGGAATTCGGCTCTTCTGATACACCACAGGATAAAATTTAGTAAGTTTTTCCTCGCAGAAGCAGTATAATAACTGTAGAGGTGAGGATATGAAGATTATTGATTTACATTGTGATGCGCTTTTAAAATTAACTACTCTTGAAACGGCTAATTTTGCTGAGGATGTACGAATACATGCTAATCAAAAAAGATTGCAATTAGGGCAAGTAGAGGCGCAAGTGTTCGCTATCTTTATTGACCCAACAATCCCACAAAGTCTACAATTTCTTGAGGTCATGCGCCAAATCGAAGCATTCCATACTCACGTATTACAAACAGAGGGCATGGTGCATATTACAGATTGGGCACAGTTAGATCAATTAGCTCCCCACGAAATAGGAGCCATTTTAAGCTTAGAGGGCTGTAGTGCCATTGGCGAAGATTTAACAAAACTAACAGCTGTCCTGGATGCAGGGGTGAAATTAGTAGGTTTAACGTGGAATGAAGAAAATGCTGTGGCCCATGGTGCTGAACAGGATGCAACTCTTGGTTTAAAGCCATTTGGTAAAGAAGTTATACAATTATTAAATGAACGCGATATTATTATTGATGTGTCCCATCTAAATGAGCAAAGCTTTTGGGATGTCTTGCCGCTTGCAAAGCATATTATTGCAAGCCATAGTAATGCACGTGCACTATGTGATCACCCGCGTAATTTAACTGATGCCCAGGCAAAGGCACTTGTTGAGGTGGGAGGACATATCCATGTAGTTTATTTCCCACTCTTTATTGGCGAGGGTGCAACACTAGACCATTTAGTGGGGCATGTGGAGCATTTAGCAAAACTGGTAGGTGTGGAGCATATTGGATTAGGCTCTGATTTTGATGGGATTGATAGGACTGTCAGTGGCTTAGCCCATGCAGGAGAGGCGCAAAATTTACTAGAGGCATTACGTACAAGCTTTTCAGATGAAGAAGTGTATGGTATTGCAAGCCAAAATTTCCGATGCTATGTAAAAAAAGCAGCAACCCGTTAAGGCTGCCGCATCTTAATAAAAGAAATAATGAATTAATAAACCGATTCCTAATAGGAAGCCGAAGAATGTATTTGTTTGCGCTGTATATTTCATCGCAGGCATTACCTCTTTGGCTTCTTTTTTGTCTCGGAAAATTTGAATGGCACGTAATGGTTTTGGAATACTTAGGAAGATGATTAATGCCCAAAACGTAATACCATCAACTGCTACAAGAGCAATCACCCATAAATAAGAGACGATAAAAAAGCCTGATAACACGGAAATGGCATTATCACGTCCTACCAAAATAGCTAAGGTTTTTCGTCCGCCCTCTGTATCACCAACAATATCACGTATATTGTTCGATAGCATAATGGCACCGACTAAAATCATGCTTGGTACAGAGAGCAAGACAGCATCTAATGTTACTGTAAGCGCTTGAATATAGAAGGCAATTAATACAATGCCCATCCCCATTACTGCGCCAGAAACAATTTCACCAAATGGCGAATAGGCGATTGGGTATGGTCCACCTGTATATAAAAAGCCAATAAGCATACAAACAAGTCCGACAACAGCTAACCACCAAGATGTTGAGGCACATATGTAAATGCCAAGAAGCATGGCAATAGCATAAAAGCTTAATGCAATCATCATAATTGTTTTTGGCTGTACACCATGACGGACAATCGTTCCGCCAATCCCGACGGAATGCTCGTTATCTAATCCTAATTTGTAATCATAATATTCATTGAACATATTCGTTGCTGCTTGTATAAGCATACTTGCAATGAGCATAGCAAAAAATAGTCCAAAATCAATTGTTTCTTTTTCAATTGCTAAGGCAATTGCTGTTCCTAGGAATACAGGAACAAATGAAGCGGTTAAAGTATGTGGACGTGTTAAATGCCACCACACTTTAAAACCCCTATCAGCTTCAATGACTTTGGTCATAAGGTCTTTCTCTCCTTCAAATGTTGTCGACTCTTCTTATTTTAAACGAAGATTGAGAAAATGGGTAGGTTCACAGCTTATTACATACTGTTTAATGAAAAAAAGTGATACAATAGAACATGCATTTATGAACTGAAAATAAAAAAGAACAATTAGCAACAGTACGAATAACGTGTTGCCAACTAAAATATGATGTGTTATTTAACCATCATTCATTATGTACATTGCAACAACGGAGGTAATTTTCATGCAACAGAAGTGGTACCAAGCCACAGAAGTAGAAGTGGACTCTTTGGGCCAAAGCCTTCATTTTTATATGGAAACAATTGAAGTAAGTCGCCTATCTGCACTGGCGTTCTATGCAGCTGGCGAGGAATGTTATAAAGGTGAACGATTTTATTGGCAAAATAGAGAAAAAACAATGACATTAGTTGGGCTAGGACATGCTCATACTATTCAAAACAACGCTAAAGAAAACCGCTTTGATGCAGTTGAAGCGGAATGGAAAAACATAACGAAAAACTGTCCAAAAGGTCAACAAGCGTTACAACCAATTTTGTTTGGCGGTTTTACATTTGATCCTCAAAATAATGTAGATGGGGAATGGACGGATTTCCCAGAGGCTTATTTTGCATTAGCAACGTTTCAACTGGTGATACGCGATGATAAAGCATACGTAAGTATTCACCTTTTGACACAAGACCAACAGGCTGAGGATCAGTTCGAAGCGCTAAGAAAAGAGCGCGATCATTTAATCCATGCAGCTCAGGTTAAAGAAGTGAAAACGTATACAAAACCTGAAATCACAAGTTATTTTGAACCATATAAAGAGCCTTATTTAGCCTCAATCGATCAAGTGACAGCATTAATTAAACAGAAAAAGGCAGATAAAGTGGTCATTGCACGATCACTTGCTTTGCAATTTAAAGAGTATGTATCCGCACCACAAGTACTTTCTCAAATTATTCATGAACAACCAGAAAGCTATTTATTTGGTTTAGAGCATAGACATTTATTATTTTTCGGAGCATCACCTGAACGACTTGTGAAGGTAGAAGATGGTCGAGCCTTTTCTTCTTGTGTTGCTGGCTCAATTAAACGAGGTAAGACTGCAGAGGAAGATGAGGCTTTTGGACAAAGTTTATTAAATGACCCTAAAAATGGCGGAGAACATCAGTATGTTGTGGATATGATTGCGGAAACATTCCGTAAAAATTGTGTGGACATGACGGTGCCAGATAGACCACGCTTGTTAAAAATACGAGATATTCAACATCTGTATACGCCTGTTGAAGGTCAGTTAAATCAGGATGCAACAATCTTACAATTGACTAAATCATTACATCCAACACCCGCTTTAGGTGGTGTACCACGCAAAGAAGCATTGGCAGCCATCCGTAAATATGAGCCGATGAATCGGGGACTGTATGCAGCGCCAATAGGCTGGTTAGATGCAGAGGGTAACGGTGAATTTGCAGTTGCCATACGTTCAGCAGCCTTACTAAATGATAAAGCTTATTTATATGCAGGCGGTGGAATCGTCGCAGATTCAGAACCGCAATCTGAATATGAAGAAACATTAGTAAAATTCCGTCCAATGCTTCGTGCGCTAGGGGGACAATTACATGAGTGAACGAAAAATACTAACAGATTATGTTTATAAAATGGTCGCATCGCTAGTGCAAGCTGGTGTAGAGAATGTTGTCGTTAGTCCAGGCTCACGTTCAACACCGCTTGCTTATGCGGTTGCTTCTACTAAACAAGTAAAAATGTATCGGCAGGTAGACGAGCGCTCAGCAGCATTCTTTGCGCTAGGGCTTGCTAAGGCAACTACTAAGCCTGTGGTTCTTTTATGTACATCTGGTACAGCAGCAGCTAACTATTTTCCTGCGATTGTGGAGGCAAGCTATGCACGTGTACCATTAATCATTATAACAGCTGATCGCCCACATGAATTGCGTGAGGTAGGCGCTCCACAGGCTATCAACCAACCCAATTTATATGGTTCACATGTGAAGTGGAGTGTTGATTTTCCGTTAGCAGATGGTGCTGAACCAACATTGCCCTTTATTGAGCGTCATCTTGCTCGTGCGGTAGCCATTGCCACGAGCGCACCTTTTGGACCAGTCCATATTAATGTACCTTTCCGTGAACCACTATTAATTGATTTACAGCAGGAGCTACCAGCAGTGACATTTAAGCACAGCAGTATGGGACAATTAACCCCAACACGCGTGGATCAACAGGAACTAACCTCTATTATACAATCAACTAAAAGAGGCTTTATGATCATTGGTGAGTTAGCTCTTGGTACAGAATTATCCATTGTTTGGGAATTTGTACGTCAGCTGAAGTGGCCTGTCATTGTTGAAAGTTTATCGAATATGCGTACATCCGTACCAGAGGATTGTTTACCATATATCGTGTCAACCTATGATGCCATTATGAAGAGTGATGACTTCAAAGCACTGGTGCAACCAGATACAGTAATCCGAATAGGGGCACAACCAGTTTCGAAGTTTATGATGCAATTTATTACAAAGTCACGTCCAAATGCGTATGTGATTATCGATGAAGACCCTATGTTTAGAGATGCTACAGGCGTTTCTACGCATTTTATTCATGCGAATGTCGATCAATGGCTAACAGAATTGGCTATCACTGAAACGGCTATCGAGGAAACCTACTTAGCCGAATGGCAAAAAGCAAATCAGCTTGCTTCTATGTTTATTGAACAATACGCAGAGGTAGAAAAAGATGAAGGGGCTATAGTCAGTCGTTTACTCAAAATGATTCCTGACGGTAGTGATATTTTCGTTAGCAGTAGTATGCCAGTGCGAGATATTGATACATTTTTATTGGCTACACCGAAAGATTTACGTGTTTTTGCCAATCGAGGAACAAACGGGATTGATGGTGTCGTATCAACAGCAATCGGTTTCAGTCAGGGAAATAATCGAGAAAGTTATTTACTGATTGGTGATTTAGCCTTTTTACATGATGTGAATGGACTCATTGCTTCCAGATATCAGGAATGTAACTTAACGATTATTGTGATGAATAATGATGGTGGTGGTATTTTTTCTTATTTACCACAGTCAACTGTTGAAGATCACTATGAGGATTTATTTGGCACACCAACAGCTCTTGAATTCCGTGACATTGCACATATGTATGATATGGACTATGTACGTGTGGAAACAATTTCTGAGCTTTCTGAGAAATTTTCAACATGTAAAAACCATTCTTTACGATTAGTTGAAATATTTACAGATAGAACCGAGAATGTAAATGCACATCGAGGTCTATGGAATCGAATTAATGCGGAGTTAAAAGCATGACAAAGTGGATGATTCGTGGTCTTGAAACCCATGTCGATATATGGAATGAAAACGGTGAATATACAGTCGTTGCCTTACATGGATTTACTGGTAGCTCAGCAACATGGCATAATCTAGCACAAGCTCTACCTCATGTGCGTGTTATTGCCGTTGATTTAATCGGACATGGTCAAACAGCTATTCCACAGCACGTACAGCGTTTTTCTATGGAGGAGCAATTACAGGATTTAGAAGAACTATTTTGTCAGCTTCATTTAGAGAAATTTACGCTGTTGGGCTATTCAATGGGTGGAAGAATCGCTTTATCCTATGCCATTTCGTATCCAACTCGTATCCATCAGCTCATTTTAGAAAGTGCATCTCCTGGCTTGCGAACAATGGAAGAGCAAAATGAACGTTGTAAGCGAGATGAAGCACTAGCGCAAAAAATAATGACGAATGGTGTACTGTCCTTTGTCAATGCTTGGGAAAGTATACCGCTTTTTGCTTCACAGCAACGTCTACCTAAAACTGTAAGAGAAACTATTCGAGAAGAGCGACTATCACAGAAAGAAGAGGGACTTGCTGGTAGCTTGAGAGGTATCGGGACAGGCGTTCAACCTTCAAATTGGGATAGATTGTCGCAACTAGAAATACCTGTCCTGTTAATTACAGGTTCATTGGATGAGAAATTTTGTAAAATTGCACTAGAAATGAAAGCGCTATTAAATACTGTTAAGCATTTAACAGTAAATGACGCTGGACATGCAATTCATGTGGAAAATCCCGCTGAGTTTGCTACAATAGTAGAGGAGTATTTAACGTAATAAACGATTACGTTAGCGCCTCGCTAGAAACGAGACGAATTTAATGATATAGGAGGCAATTCAATGACACGTCAATGGACAACATTACATACTTATGAAGACATTAAGTATGAGTTCTATAACGGTATCGCAAAAATTACGATTAACCGTCCAGAAGTGCGTAATGCATTCCGCCCAAAAACGGTAATGGAAATGATTGACGCATTCTCACGTGCACGCGATGATAAAAATATCGGTGTTATTATTCTAACTGGTGAAGGTGAACATGCTTTCTGCTCAGGCGGAGACCAAAAAGTTCGCGGTCACGGTGGCTACGTAGGAGAAGATGAAATTCCACGTCTAAACGTTCTTGATTTACAACGTTTAATCCGTGTAATTCCAAAACCTGTAGTAGCAATGGTAGCTGGCTACGCAATTGGTGGAGGTCACGTTTTACATGTTGTCTGTGACTTAACAATTGCAGCTGACAATGCTCGCTTTGGACAAACTGGACCAAAAGTGGGTTCATTCGATGCTGGTTATGGCTCAGGCTATCTTGCTCGTATTATTGGTCATAAAAAGGCACGTGAAATTTGGTACCTATGCCGTCAATACGATGCACAACAAGCACTTGATATGGGCTTAGTCAATACAGTTGTGCCTTATGCGCAATTGGAAGATGAGACAGTTCAATGGTGTGAAGAAATGCTTCAAATGTCACCAACTGCACTACGCTTCTTAAAAGCAGCGATGAATGCAGATACAGATGGTTTAGCAGGTCTTCAACAAATGGCAGGAGACGCTACACTTCTTTACTACACAACTGATGAAGCAAAAGAAGGCCGCGATGCATTCAAAGAAAAACGTCAACCAGATTTCGGTCAATTCCCAAGATTCCCTTGATTAGTATAGGGTTTAAAGCTCGTATCTTTTGGAGATACGAGCTTTTTATATGTCTTGAACAAGATTGAAGATAAAAATAGGGGATAGAAGCGGCTAAGCGGTGGATAAAACTCTCAAAGTAGCGGATAGAACTCAAGAGGTGAAGGCTAGAGATATTCACTAAAAAGCTAGATACTACATGGATAATAGACAAACTAGATGGGAAAGCGTTAAGATGTAGGGTGATTGGAGTGACAAAGATGTATCCTAACTGGATTTTACAAAGAGCTTATTTAACACCATTGCGCAAGGCACTTACCTTTAAAAAGCAAAGCTGGACTTTTCAAGAATTGAATGATGAATCGATAAAACGTGCTCGACAATTAGTAACACTTGGTATTCAACAGGGTGATCGAATTGCTATTATGGGGCCAAGTAAGCCTGAACTTGTAATCATGATGTATGCCTGCATGCATCTGCAATGTGAAATGGTGATGCTTAATCGTAGACTATCACAGGATGAGCTGGCTTATCAGCTAGAGGATTCAGAGGCTGTAGCGGTATTAGTTGCCGATGAGGATGTAGAAAAGCTACCATCTGAAACAACCTATCATTTATTTTCAGCAATTGAAAAGAGTGCAGAGGGTGCAGTAGATATTGTCAAGGAATGGCCTCTTCATCAAACAACAACTATTATGTATACGTCTGGTACAACCGGCTTCCCAAAAGGGGTTCGCCAAACAGTTGGCAATCATCAGGCTAGTGCCACTGCCTCCGTTTTAAATATTGGGCTACAGGCTCAGGACGTTTGGCTATGCGCGGTCCCTTTATTCCATATTAGTGGGTTCTCCATTTTAGTGCGTTCACTGCTATATGGAAATCAAATCTTTTTATATGAGCAATTTGATGTGGAAGCTATCGCACAAAATATTATGGATGGGGATGTCACCCATATGTCTGTTGTAGCGGTGACCTTGGAACGAATTCTACATACGCTAGAGCAACGCAATGTGAAAGCGTCATCTTATTTTAAGTTAATGTTAGCTGGAGGTGGACCTGTTCCCGTTGATTATTTAGCGAGAGCACATGCGTTAAATTTAGCTGTCGCACAAACGTATGGGATGACAGAAACCTCCTCACAAACAGCCACATTGGCAAGTGAAGATGCTATGCGGAAAATTGGTTCTGCAGGAAAGCCTTTATTTTTTAATCAAATAATGATTGCTGAGCCAAATGCTAAAGGTGAAGGGGAAATTTGCATTCGAGGTCCTCATGTCACACCAGGCTATATTGGACGTTTTGCACAAAAAAATGCAACAAAGGCTGGCTGGCTTCATACAGGTGATATTGGTTATGTGGATGAAGAGGGGTATTTATTCGTCATTGATCGAAGGGCAGATTTAATTATTTCAGGAGGAGAAAATATTTATCCTGCAGAAATAGAAAACGTACTACTCACACACCCAGCTGTCAAAGAGGCGGGTGTATGTGGTATACCTGATGAACAATGGGGGCAGGTACCTATTGCATTTATCGTATTAAATGAGCAGGTATCTGTTGAGCAACTAAAAGTCTTTTGTTTACAGAAACTTGCTAAATATAAAGTGCCTAAAGAAATGATTATTACAGACAGTCTTCCGCGCAATGGTGCGGACAAATTGTTGAGACGGAAATTATTACAATAAAAACTTTGTGAAAGAAGTCTTCTTAAAAGGAAGGCTTCTTTTTTATTTGAACTTTTAGCATGAAATTAATCATTTATTAACATAATAAAAAAAGAGAGGCATAAACTATTTAGTAAAGGAGAATGACTCATATGAGGAAATATATATATAATGTTGTCATTATATTATTTGTTCTACAAATGAGTCATGTGCAAGTATTTGCAAACTATGAAAAAGAAGATGTAGCAACAGCTCATTCAATTGAAACACTACAATCTCTCATTAATAAAGAAGTTATGCATCTATCATCCGAATTCTCGATTCGTTATACTGGTGACTTAGCCGAGATAAAAGATGAACTAACAGAAATTACTAAAAATGCAATTGAAAACTCTTATATTTATACTAATATTTCAAGTTTCCAATGGAAGTACGAGGGTTATAGCAATAATATTGTCATTGCCTTTGCATTTACGTACCATCTATCACAAACAGAGGCGTTATTTGTCGAGCAAACTTTGGAAAATATTATTGCACCTATGCATGGATTAAGTGACATAGAAAAACTACAGGCTGCACATGATTTTATTGTATTGTCCGCGGAATACTCTAAGGAAACAGAAGGAAGTCAATATTCTCCATATACATTATTAACGGAGAATAAGGGCGTCTGTCAGGCATATGCTTTAGTGCTATATCGAATGTTAGAAATGCTGGGTTTTGAGGTACAATATGTACCAGGAAAAGTAGGAGAACAGCTACATGCCTGGGTATTAGTGAAACTTGATCATGCTTGGTATCATATTGATGTGACATGGGATGACCCTTTGCCTGATCGTAAAGGAGAAGTTCGCTATCAATATTTTTTAGTGTCGGATCGCCAATTAGCACAAGATCATACATGGGATTATGCAAGTTTCCCCGCTGCAACAAGCGAAAAATATATAGATTTACAGGAAGAAACAAAAAGACAAAGTTTAGCAACACCTATACAACATCAATTGAATCAAATTATGGGGTTATCAATCATCGGAGAAAATCGGTTAGCCGTACAACAATTAGTGGAACAGCCGATGAAGCTTGTTACTCAAAAAACAAATAAACAAGACCATTTAGTTCAGTTTAACTTTACTGAGTGGCCACCGATGCTAGTAGAAAGTAGTATAATGGCTTTTGTTGTCCTTCAGCCAAAAGCTAAGCATGTGACTAAGCAAAAAACAATGAAGTGGCTAGGGTCTTTTTATCGAACGGAAAAACGGATGCCACAAGAAAAATACGTCATAATAAAGGAGGTGTCCCAATAGAGGGGCACCTCCTTACTCATATTATTGAACGCTTAAAGCTTTTTCTAATGTTTGAATATTTTTTTGCATCAATGTGAAATAGGTTTCCTTATTTTTTTCATCATCAGCTGTTAATACGCTTAAATTATGCAAGACAAGAGATTCTGCACCAACTTCTTTTTGAATAATCTCTGCTAATTTGGAAGAGACATTTTGTTCAAATAAAATATAGTGAATGTGCAATTCATTTGCTTTGTCTACAATCTTTGTTAATTCCTTTTGAGATGGCTCATTTTGTGAATTCAAGCCAGCAATCGGCACTTGAGTTAAGCCGTATTGACCAGCAATATAGCCAAATGCAGCATGGGATACAAAGAATGTTTTATTTTGTGCTTTGTCAGTCATTGCTTTGAAATCTTGATCTAAATCCTGTAATTCTTTTACTAATGCATCATAATTTGTGTTAAAAGTTGCCTCCTGAGCTGGCATTTTTTCAACTAGTGTGTTTTTGATAGCCAGTGCTAAGTCTTGACTAATTGTAGGAGATAACCAAACATGCGGATCGATATCGCCATGTTCATGCTCATCATGTCCATGTTCTTCAGCTTCATGTTCATGCTCTTCCTCGGTTGTACCGTGCTCATGCTCATCATGTGCGTCTGCTTCATGTTCTTCATCTTCTGCATGAACATGTCCTGTGCTTACAGCTAATTTTTCATCTGAAACGTCATCAGCAGTTGCCACCATTGTGACATCTTCGTTTGCTAAAGTTTTTTTAGCGTTTTCTACAAAGCCTTCAAGTCCTAAGCCAATATAGAAAAAGATATCAGCATCTGCTAATTTCATCATATCTTTTTGAGTTGGCTCGAAGGTATGTTCATTCGCACCAGCTGGGTAAATAGAAGCTACTTCAACATAATCGCCACCAATGCGCTGCGCAAAATAGCTTAACGGATAAACCGTTGTATAAACACTTAATTTATCTTTTTCCTCAGTCTTTTGGGATGTGGACGATTTGTCTCCACAAGCGGCAGTAAATAAAGCAAGAACTGCGACTAACAATAATACAGATAGTTTTTTCATATAAGTAAGATACCTCTCTTAAATAGTAATCATTACGATTTGTTTTTTAGAACAGTTATTATGATAACGCACAACTTAAAAAAGTACAAGAAAAAAATGCCCTCCGAAATTAATTCTTTTTCGAAGGCCATTTTTCAGGCACAGGATCAAAGCCACCAGGATGAAATGGATGACATTTGGATATACGTGTAATAGTTAAGAGAAAGCCTTTGAATGCACCGTGCTTTTGAAAAGCTTCGAGCCCATAAGAAGAACAGGTAGGATGAAAACGACAAGTAGGTGGCGTCATAGGTGAAATAAACTTTCTATAAAACTGGATGAGCCAAATAAAGGGGTATTTCATCGTTGCTCTTCCTTTTGCTGAGACGTATTTTGTTCAGGCTTTGGATCAATTGTTTGTGTAAAAATATTATTTTTTTTCTTCATAATAATAATGACAGAAACACCAAACATTAGCATCATCATCGCAATCATAATGATAATTGGTAAAGGTACACCCATTTCTTTCACTCCAAATTCAGTAATGGTATTTAATTTTCCTCTTGATGATAGTTTTGTTTCGGTTTTTCATCAACAGTATGTTTAAAGGCATAGGCACGGTTGACACTGATAATTGTCGCAATGGTGATTAAAATAACGATGATAACTGCGACTATTAAGAGCGTAGTTAAACTCATAGTATTCACTCCGTTCTTTATTCATCATACCTATTATAAATTATCTGGTCCTATTAATTGTGAAGGAAGTTTGACATAAATGCGAATAAAACAACACCTATCACTCCATACTATGGAAAAAGGAGTGAATCGTAAAGATGGATCGTCAGCGCGTATATTTTTCACTTGCCAATAGAACGTATTATACCAACCCATATGCAGGACCATGGAATTTCGAACTCAATGTAGATCGACAGGCATTAGATGTATTTGAGAGAATCTTTCAGCAAATGCAACTGTTAGAAATTTCGAATGCATGGCGTGCACAGTTACCGTATATACAGTATCACCAAGATAGAGAAAATGATGAAATAGATAAAAGATTAATGAAAATCTATGCACTTGTTCATGAATATGGAGATGATGATACGAAGGCATTCGTTGAGCAGCTTCCTTATTTCAACAAACGTGTCTAGCGAATAGGGGAAAAGGTCACTGAATAAAAAGTGACCTTTTCTTCTATTAGCAAATGGCTTTTAAAATTGTAAAAACCGCTTCTCGAGGGACAATGATGGGGATAGTGAGTTGATCTTTAATCATGTTTTTCATCGTTGTGGAATAGCCCATACAATCAAGTATAAGCAAATCGGCTCCTTGCTCTTCTAATTGTTGTGCTTTTGACAATAAATGTTGGTTATCAAAGTGGTATGGGGAGCTTGCTGAAAAAGTTACATCGAACTGTGCTTTTTGCCATTTCTCTGCAACCGTTCGATGTTGTTCGGGTTCGGGGCCTATCAAACCAATGGCTAATTCTGTATGTAAGCCCTTCACTAAATTAGTCATCATACGATCAGGTAGTAAAAGATTTTTATAGGATAATTTATTCGTAAAATCTCCTGTACACATAAGTAGTATCCAAGTGAATTCATGTAGATCATCAATGCAGCTTTGAATATAAGGCATGAGCTTTTGTTTACTGAGCTTTACTTGTCGACCATTGGTAAGAAGTGTTACTAAAACATCTGAGTCCTCACAAGAAGGCGAAAGTGTAGCAATTTCCTCTGAGGAAAGTGAATCCAGTACACCAAATTCACGAACATGTAAACCAGCTTCTCTTAATTGCTGTATATCCTCTGCCATATCTTTACGAGGTGCCTGACCAATTGTTACAACGGCAATTTTCGAATGTTGCATTGCGTTCACTCCGCTTCGTAATATTTTTGTCCATTTACATAAGTTTGTAAAACCTTTGCTTCTGTTTCAAAAATAGGGTGCGACCAAACCACAAAATCAGCATCTTTGCCTTCCTCAAGGCTGCCAATGCGGTGATCAAGCTGTACAAGCTTAGCTGCATTGATCGTAATACTTTTGAGGGCTGTGACTTCATCTAAACCATAACGAATCGCTTCTGTGGCACAATACTTTAAGTATTGAATTGGTACAAATGGATGATCTGTCATGATAGCAAATGGAATATTATGTTCTTTAAAAACGGCAGCAATTGCGGGTGTAGAATGACGCGTTTCGTATTTAGATGGCGTTAACATATAGGGCCCAAGCGTTGCATGGAATCCACTTTCTTTAACGGCATCCACAATGAGATAGCCTTCTGTGCAGTGCTCTAAATGAAGCTTCACATTAAATTCTTTGGCAATTCTAATTGCTGTCATAATGTCATCTGCTCTATGGCAGTGAAGGCGAAGTGGCATGTCGCCTCGAAGTACCTCAATAAACGGGCGTAACTCAGCATTTTCTTTAATTTGCTCAGTTTGTTGTTGTTCATTGAGTTGACTTGCACGTTGGAAACCATCTCGTAAAAGCTGTGCAATGGCCATACGAGTCATCGGCTTGCGCTTATACTGATTGCCAAAGACGTTTTTCGGATTTTCCCCTAGGGCCCCCTTTAAACCGCTCCGCTCTACTAAAACACGAGAGGAAAGGGTAGGTCCTGCTGTTTTAAGAATGCTCCAAATACCACCAATGACATTGGCACTACCTGGCCCAGTTTGCACAGTGGTTACGCCCCCTTCTAACGCATGTTGAAAGGAAAAGTGTCGGATATCTACACTGTCTAAAGCGTGCATAAGAGGTGTAAAGGGTTCGCTATATTCATTGGCATCATTAATGTCTTCAGTGACTTCAGCCCATGTTCCGACATGTGCATGAATATCAATTAATCCTGGTGTAACATAAGCTCCCTGTAGATCAACTAGCTCTGCTTGTGGGGGAAATTCTTTGGCTGGTCCAATATAGACAATACGCCCATTTTCGATCCATAACTGTTCACAAGTATCGTTCTGCTCATTGACTGTATGAAACTTTGCATGATGATAAATAATCATTGTGTAAACCCTTCTTCCCGTGCATAAACTTTTGTTCCTTTAATATAGGTTGCGACAACCTGGGCATCTAAATTTAATGGATGCTTATCCCAAATAACAAAATCAGCAAGCAGACCATCACGAATAGCACCTGTTAGATGGGCAATCCCTAGAAAATTTGCAGCCCCGGTTGTCAGAGCATATAGCACGTCCTGGCGTGCCATACCTTCTCTTACAGCTAAGCATCCTTCTAATGTTAGATGCGAGGTGCTACTAACAGGATGATCCGTACAAAAAACGAATGGAATACTGTGCTTATACAGTTGATGATACAGTTTGGGAGATAGTGCCATCATCTCATTGTGCTCAATATATCGAAATGTAGGACCAGCTATAACCGTATTAAAGGATGTTTCATGAAGGAATGTAATTTCAGTGCCATGGATAATATGAAAATCAAAAATTGACCCAAATTCTTGTTGAAGGCGGCTAATGAATTCAAGATCAACGGCTTTGTGCGCTCGAATAACGATTTTCGTAATGGACGGCTCCTGTTGCTGAATTTGTTGTAATGTTTCTCTTAAAATTTTGGCGATGCCCATACGAGTGAGTGGTTTTTTCTTTTCAGCGAAAAAAGTACTTTTTGCCTGATGTCCAATAGAGAAGGAATAAGCCACATCTTTTGAAATTACCATTTCATCAACCGTTGTATGTGTATGGTGAATAATAGCCGTTTTTGCACCTATCAAGCTTTTAGGAGAGGGAACAATATGAGATGCAGTCACCCCATGAGAAACAGCTTTTTGAAAAGCAGTATCAAATGGGTATATGCCATCAACGACAGAATATTGCAGATGGGAGTCAAATTCATAGCTATCATCACCTTCCCAACGAATCCCTATTTCAGCTAGACCGATTTGTGAGCAGCTATCGATAAAACCTGGTGTAATATAGTAGCCATCTAAATCCAACTCTGTTTCAGGTGAATGAGTAGCGGGCTCAAAGTATTGCCCTTGCACTTGAAAAGATTGCTTATTAAAGCTACGTGTCTCAGAATTAAAAACAAGTCCATTTATATAGCGAGTCATCGGATCTAATCTCTCCTTATGAAGAGAAAAGCGGAGACTAGTATCTCCACTTTTCAAGTTTAATTATTTAGTAATGGAAACGTTTGTGCCATTTGGATGCACAATTTGTACGGAGTTATCAGCAGAAACCTCAAAGCCCTGTACTTTTTTGTTTACACCTGCAACTGTTTGTGTTGCCTCTAATTCAATACGTGGAACATCCGCTAAAATTAGCTTTAATGCTTCTTGGTATAATTTTGCACGTTCTTCTTGCACCACTGTTTCTGATACGGCACGTTCTAATAATTTATCCACTTCTGGATTGCTGTAGCCTTTACCATTTCCTAACGCACCAATTTGATTTGTGTGGAATAATTGATAAAGGAAGAAATAAGGATCTGGGTACCAAGTCCAGCCACCAATATTCATTGGCGCATTACCCTTTGCCACAGTATCACTGTAAGTACCCCATTCAAGCACTTTTATTTCCACATCAATATTTAAGTTCTTCTTTAACTGACTTTGGAAAATCGTTGCGTAAGGAACACGTGCTTCTGATACGAAAATCTCTGTCTTGAAGCCATCAGCGTAACCAGCCTCTGCTAGTAATTTTTTTGCTTCTTCTGGATTATATTTTGGTACCATATCAACTAACGATTGATCATATCCCCATGAACCAGGTGGTAATGGTAAATAAGAAACATCGCCGCCACCCCATTGGTTAACGCCAGAAATAATTTCCTCTACATTTGTTGCCATATAAATCGCTTCACGAACGCGTTTGTCAGCAGTTGGACCTACTTTGTTATTAAGATCAAGATAAACAATCGATAGACCTGGATTTGTTAAAAGCTCAAGGTTACTATCTTGGTTGATGATTTCTCGGTTTTGACCTTTAACGTCCATGGCAATATCAATATCACCAGAACGTAATGCGTTGGTCATCATATTTTGATCGGAGATAAACTTCATTGTTAAGTTATCGACATTTGGCTTATCGCCCCAATAATTATCGTGACGAACTAATTTTACTTCTTGGTCTTTTTTCCATTCTGTTAGTTGGAATGGACCTGTACCAACAAAGTGTTCAGAAAAATTATCGCCCCATCCTTCAACTTCTTCTTTTGGAATAATAATATTCCCTGCATCCGTTAGCATAGCAAGTAGGGCAGCATTTGGTGTAGCTAAGTGAATCTCTACTTCATAATCCGATAACACTTTCACTTCTGTCACACCACTTAAACGATTCATAGCAGATTCTTTAGCAGATCGTTCTAAAGAGTATTTGACATCTTCAGCTGTCATTTCACGGCCATCCTGATACTGACCTTTTTGGAATTTAACACCTTCGCGTAATTTGAATGTGTAGACTAACATATCCTCTGATACATTCCATTCAGTTGCTAACGAAGGGATGATATCAGATAGATCTTTGTTATAAACAACTAACGTATCAGCCATTTGGCGCATCACCTGTGATTCATAAACCCCAGTATATTTGATCGGATCAAATGTTTTTGCATTGGCTGACAGACCAATATTTAATGTGCCTCCAGAAGTAGCTTCTCCCTCTTTTTTATCCGTTGAAGTACTTTTCTCATTGTTTCCACCACAAGCAGCTAAAACACCAATTAGTAAAGTTAAAAAGAGTAGTAGTAAAGACTTTCTTACGTTTAATTTCTTCATATGCACTAGCCTCCTTAGTTTTTGTTTCACAATATGAACCGTTGATTCAAAAATGGTAGGTTCGAGATTAAAATTAGCATACTTGTAAATAGAAAGTAAATATAAAATTACAAAGATTCAGAAAAAAATATATTTACAAACAATTATTGAGTGGTGTACTATGTGGTTATTCACAATATGAACCACTGATTCTAATAATGAAAAGGAGGTCTTGCTAAGATGGGCTCATTTATTTTAAAAAGATTAGTTAACCTCATCCCGACACTGCTAGTAGTAGGAATTATCGTCTTTATTATTACGCGAATGATTCCTGGTGACCCGGCTTCAGTCATGCTTGGACCACAAGCAAGTGTAGAAGATGTAGAGAATTTAAGAGAAGAGCTAGGATTAAATAAATCCATGCCTTCGCAATTTATTTCATATGTAGGAGATCTAGCACAGTTAAATTTAGGATATTCCTATTCTTATAGTGAGTCTGTCATCGGACTTATTCTCGAAAGGTTCCCTAATACAGTGATATTGGCATTGGCAGCGCTGTTAATAGCCGTCGTGATTGGCATCCCAGCAGGAATATTTGCAGCGAGAAAGCAAAATACCATCATTGATTATGTTGTAATGCTTGTGTCATTAGTTGGTGTATCTATGCCAATTTTCTGGTTGGGCATCATGCTTGTCTTATTCTTTAGTGTTAACCTTGGTTGGTTCCCAGCGACTGGGATGGGGAATATCAGTGATGGCCTATGGACCTATTTGAAACATTTAATTTTGCCAGCATTTGCTTTAGCAACGATTCCAATGGCGACATTTGCACGGATTACCCGTTCAAGTATGTTAGAGGTTATTTCGCAAGATTATATTAAAACAGCTCGTTCTAAAGGTATTAAAGAATATTTAGTAATTGGTAAACATGCATTTAAGAATGCGCTAACACCGATTTTAACCGTGTTAGGAATGCAAATTTCTAATTTACTGGGCGGAGCGGTTTTAACAGAAACAATTTTTAGTTGGCCTGGGATGGGTCGATTAATTGTAGATGCCATTGATAAACGTGACTTTGTAGTCGTCCAAGGTACTGTTATTTTCATTGCGTTTATCTTTGTGCTTGTTAACTTAGTAGTCGATGTACTTTATAAAGTGGTCAATCCTAAGGTCAATTTAGAATCGGATGGGGGGAAAAAATAACAATGACTCAAGCAATCGTCCAAGAAACGAAAAAAAGAAATACGTTATTGCGCAAGTTGCTAAAAAATAAATTAGCGACAATTGGGTTAATCATTGTCACTTTAATGGGTATTGTTGCTATTTTTGCCCCATTGATTGCTACCCATCCACCGAATGAAATGATTGTCGGTAAATCGTTTTTACCGATGAATACAGAAGGACATTTATTAGGAACAGATAACTATGGCCGTGATCTGTTTAGTCGCTTAGTTTACGGTACACGAATCTCAATGATTGTTGGGATTGCGGCGGTGCTATTTGGTGCTGTGTTTGGCACACTGCTAGGCTTAGTGGCAGGGTATTTTGGTGGACGCATTGATTCCATTATTATGCGCACAATGGATGGTCTTTTCGCATTCCCATTTATATTACTAGCTATTACATTAATGACGGTATTAGGGCAAGGACTTGTCAATGTCATTGTTGCGATTGGTATTGCTAATATTCCAGGTTTCGCACGACTTGTTCGAGGACAGGTGTTAAGTGTAAAAGAGGAGGAATTCGTTGAAGTAACGCATTCTTTAGGTGCTACACATACGAGGATCATTTTTAGCCATATATTACCGAACTGTTTAGCCCCTTTAATTGTCTATGGAACGATGAGTACAGCTGGCGCTATTATTTCAGAAGCTGCCCTTAGCTTTTTAGGATTAGGCGTTCAACCACCAACAGCTTCATGGGGCAGTATTTTAAAAGATGGCAAAGACTTTTTAGTATTAAATCCCCAAATGGCGACATTTTCAGGCATTTGTATTTTATTAACAGTTCTTGGAATTAACCTATTAGGGGATGGATTACGCGATGCATTAGATCCGAAAATGAAAGTTTAATGGAAGGGGGTGGAGTCATGACTGAACGTTTACTAGATGTAGAAAACTTAACAGTAGAATTTAAAAGTGGCGGCTCTACAATGAAAGCTGTTAATGGAGTAAATTTACAATTAAATAAGAAGGAAACACTAGGTATTGTGGGAGAGTCAGGATCAGGAAAAAGTGTTACAGCCACTGCTCTCATGCGTTTAATTCCATCTCCGCCAGGAAAAATAACGAATGGAAAAATTCTATTTAATGGCCGCGATTTAATCGAAATTTCTGAAAAGGAAATGCGCAATGTGCGAGGCAATGACATCTCAATGATTTTCCAAGATCCCATTACAAGTTTGAATCCCGTATTAACAGTGGGCAATCAAATTATTGAAGTCATCCAAGCACATGAAACAATATCGAAGAAAGATGCCGCTATCAAAGCCGTTGATATGTTAAAAATGGTTGGGATTCCTGAGCCAGAGAAACGATTAAAAATGTATCCTCATGAATTTTCAGGAGGAATGCGTCAGCGTGTCATGATTGCTATTGCCCTAGCTTGTAACCCGAAACTACTCATTGCGGATGAGCCAACAACTGCACTAGATGTAACTGTACAAGCTCAAATTCTTGATTTAATGAAAAAATTACAGCAAGAACATGATACAGCCATTATTATGATAACGCATGATTTAGGTGTGGTTTGGGAGCTATGTGACAAAGTAAATGTTATGTATGCAGGTCGTACAGTAGAGTCTACTACAACCAGACAGCTCTATGAAAAACCTTTACATCCCTATACGTGGGGATTATTAGAGTCTCAAATTACAATGGGGACACAAGAGCAACAAAGGCTGCCGGCTATTCCAGGTAGTCCGCCAGATTTAACAATGCCATATAGTGGCTGTCACTTCTCAGCACGATGTCCTTTAGCGACAGATATTTGTCGTAGTACGGTGCCTGACTTAGTGGAAGTACAGGACAACCATTTTGTAGCCTGCCATTTACAAGCAAAAGATCAAATTGTCCCAAGGAAGGAGGGAATTTTTAATGCAACAATACAATGAACTTGTCTTAAAGGTAAGTAATTTAAAAAAGCATTTTCCCATTAAAAGTTCAATTCCTTTTAAAAAACCAACACAATTTGTGAAGGCGGTAGATGGTGTAAGTTTTGAGTTATATAAAGGCGAGACACTGGGGATTGTGGGAGAGTCGGGATGTGGTAAATCGACGGTCGCCCGTTTAATCAACCAGCTAATTTCACCAACAGAGGGAATAGTTGAATTTAAGGGAACGGATTTAGCAAGCTTAAATTCAAAAGATATTCGCTCTGCTCGAAAATCCATCCAAATGGTTTTCCAAAATCCTTATGCATCACTCGATCCTCGTAAAACGATTGAATATCTTATTGCTGAGCCATTAGTGATCCATGGGATTGGTGATGAGGCATCCCGTAAAAAGCGGGTAGTTGAATTACTGGAAACGGTCGGATTAAGTGCCTACCATGCAAAGCGCCATCCACATGAATTTTCTGGTGGACAAAGACAACGCATTAATATTGCTCGCGCTCTTGCACTGAATCCGGATATTGTGGTGTGTGATGAACCTGTTTCCGCATTAGATGTCTCTGTACAGGCTCAGGTTATCAATCTATTAAAAGATTTACAGAAAGAATTCGGTTTAACCTATATTTTTATTTCACATGATTTGAATGTCGTGAACTACATGTGTGATCGTATTGCTGTCATGTATTTAGGGAAAATAGTGGAAATTGGCACATACAAGGAAATTTATGAGAACCCTCAGCATCCTTATACACAAGCCTTGTTATCAGCCATACCTAAGGAAAATCCTTTTGATAAAAAGGACCGTATTATTTTATCTGGCGATGTTCCAAGTCCAGTGAATCCCCCGAGTGGCTGTGCATTCCATAAGCGTTGTCGTTTTGCTACAGAAAAATGTGCTGAGGTCCAACCGACACTTGATACAGTATCAGCTACACATCAAGTATCGTGTCATTTATTTAAGTCGATACAGCAAGAAGTATCATCAATTTAACGAAAGATAAAATTTATTGAAGCAGAAAAAGGAGCGGACTGATTATGTCATTAAAGCATGTTATTGAATTATACGAGGTAATGGATAGTATTCATGTAAACGGAGACACGATTAAAGAGTATTTACACAATATTGATTCCACAGCAGATGTCAAGGTAAAAACTATTCAAGGCGAAAGCGGCTCAACTGATTTTGTTCGTGTCCTCGTGAAAGGAAAGAACGGCAAATCCTCTGGCGGGAATGCACCTACATTAGGAATTATTGGACGATTAGGTGGTATTGGAGCACGCCCTGAAATGACAGGCTTTGTATCAGATGGAGACGGCGCACTGGCATGTCTGGCAGGAGCAGCAAAAGCTATTGATATGGTCTTAAAGGGTGATCAATTAGAGGGTGACGTTATTTTCTCCACACATATTTGTCCAACAGCTCCAACCTTACCACATGAGCCAGTGCCATTTATGAACTCGCCAGTGGATATTAGTGTCATGAACGAAAATGAAGTAGAAGACACAATGGATGCTATTCTATCAATTGATACAACAAAAGGCAATCAAGTATGTAACCATAAAGGATTTGCGATAACGCCAACTGTCAAAGAAGGTTACATATTAAAAATAAGTGATGATTTATTGCACGTATATACACAATCTGCTGGCATTTCTCCAGTTGTGCTGCCGATTACGATGCAAGACATTACACCCTATGGGAATGGTTTATTCCATATCAATAGTATTTTACAACCAGCAGTTGCAACATCTAGCCCTGTTGTAGGTGTAGCGATTACAACCGAATCTGTTGTGGCAGGCTGCGCAACAGGTGCAACCCATGTTACAGATGTAGAGAATGTTGTGCGATTTGTGTTGGAGGTAGCAAAAACTTATGGTGCTAATAAATGCTCTTTCTTTGATGAAACACAATTTACACATATGAAAGGCTTATATGGTAGCATGCGTCATTTACAAACGAAAGGAAACGAGGTACACACACATGAATGATTTACAAGCACTTAAAGCTCAATTAGTAGATGCAGTTGAAAATCATCAAGATGAATTGATAGCGTTTTGTTCAAAGCTCATTCAAATTCCAAGTGTCAATCCTCCGGGGGATACGACTGAAATAACAGCTTTTATTGAAAACTATTTAAATGATGTAGGCATTACTTATCAAAAATATGAAGCTGCAGATAAAATGTTTAATTTAGTAGCTTCTATTGGAAATGGGGAAGGAAAAGAACTCGTTTATTGTGGCCATACCGATGTTGTTCCTGTCGGTGATCTATCAAAATGGGATTTTGATCCGTTTTCAGGAGAAGTGAAGGATGGCTGGATGCTTGGCCGTGGGGCGAGTGATATGAAAGCTGGTTTAGCAGGTGTTATTTTTGCAACAAAGCTATTAAAGAAACTGAACATTGAACTACCAGGGAAATTAACTTTGGCGATCGTACCAGATGAAGAAACTGGCGGTGAATTTGGTGTTCCATGGCTGTTAGAGCGAGGCTATGTGCAGGGAGATGGTTGTTTAATCGCTGAGCCCTCTTCGCCTTTAAACCCAACTATTGGACAAAAGGGCTCTTACTGGTTTGAATTAGAGGTGCGTGGGGAACCTGGTCATGGAAGCCTGTCACCATTGGCTGGACGAAATGCCATTGTCGATGCAATTCGAGCTATACAAGAGATTCGTACACTATGGGATGTAGAAATCACAATACCTGAAGAGGTACAGCCACTTATCGAGGTATCAAAAAAATACATGCGTGAAGTGGAGAAAGATCGCTTGAAATATCAAGAAGTTTTAGAGAAAATTACTGTAAATATTGGTACAATTGAGGGAGGTACGAAGTCAAACGTAATCCCGGATTACTGTAAGGTCCAGGTCGATTGTCGTTTACCATTTGGTATTACACAAGAAGAAGTAACAGAAATCTTGACAACTAAACTAGATGGCTTGGCTATCGATTATTCAATCCAACGTTTTGGCTTCAAAAGCGTAGCCAATTATACGCCTGCTGAAAATCCTGTTTGCCAATCGATAGTGGAAAATATATCGTATGTTACAGGGCAAGAGGCATATGGTGTCATGCAATGGGCAAGCAGTGACGCTCGTCATTTCAGACAATATGATATTCCTGTATTGCAATACGGCCCAGCTTATTTACCAAGTATTCATGGTTATAATGAAAAAGTACGTGTTGAGGATATCGTACGCTGTGCAAAAGTTTATATAACTGCTGCTGTTGATTTCCTATATCAAAAGTAAGAGATTAGCTACTCTCTTACTTTTGATAAAGTGATATCAGGTGCTGACGGCTGCTAAATCTGTCGATTATTTCCCCCTTAAGAGAGAGATTTGCAGCCGTTTGTACAGATAAATAGTTCAGAAGGATGAGAGATATGCTAAAGACATTAAATTTATCAATTGCGGTTTTAAAAATGTTTACAAAGGAAAAACCCACATGGGGTGGTCGAGAGTTAGCACTGGCGATGAACATGAATCATACAAATTTATATCGCATTCTTGAAACCTTCGAAAATAATGGGTTTATTACAAAAGATCCTATAACAAAAAAATATTCTCTTGGTATTGCATTATGGGAAATAGGTATGAATATGTATGATTCATTAAACATAGATCAGCTATGTATGCCAGTTCTTGATAAATTAAAGGATGTCACTGGTGAAACAGCCATTTTTACCGTACTGAATGGACTGGAAGCGTTAACATTACTAAAAGCAGAGCCTGTAAATAAGGTGAAGTTTACAGTTTCAAGAGGAAGTAGATCGCCACTATATGTAGGAGCATCTTACCGTTCAATGCTTGCTTTTTTAAATGAAGAGCAAGTTGCAAAGGTCATAGATGAACCATTAACAGCTTATACAAATAATACGATGACAGATGCCACAGAAATAAGGGCAGAGCTAGAAAAAATTAGAACATGTGGCTATGCACTTAGTAATAGTGAGTATTCGGTCGATGTATTGGCGCTAGCTATGCCTATATTTAATAGTGAGGAGCAGGTCGTAGCGTCTATTACCGTTTCTGGACCAATTTATCGTTTTACAGAGCAACGTGTTCCGGAGTTTTTGGGACCTTTAACGGAAGCTAGAAATGAAATAGAAGGAATTATTCGTAGATATCATTTGAATTTTAATTAAGGAGTCCTATTATGCATCATTTACATGATATTGCACTAAATGTTTTAAAAGGCAATCTAAATGTTCATTCTTCAGAGTCACTATTAATTTTGACGGATAGCCACAAACAAGACATCGCGAAAATTTTTTATGAAGCTGGACTGTCAATTACTGCAAATACAATGTTCATGGTGATGCCCCTGTTAGAGAAATCCGGGCAGGAGCCAATCCATGCAGTTTCTGAGCTTATGGCTAATGCCGATGTTGCACTGTGTATTACCTCCCACTCCCTAACACATACACTGGCTCGTAAACATGCCTGTGAAAAGGGTGGACGTGTAGCAACAATGCCAGGGGTAACATTGGAGATGCTGGAGCAAGGTGCCCTTCATGCAGATGCACAGGAGATCGAAGCTACGGTAGAAAAATATGCCCTTTTACTTGATACGGCTAAAGATATTCGTATTGTCAAGGATGGCCATGAGCTGATGTTTAGTGTAGAAGGCCGTTTCGGAATACGTTCCACAGGGGTTATTCGTCAACCTGGTGAGTATGGAAATATTCCTTCAGGAGAATCATATATTGCACCAATAGAAACATCTGCGAATGGAGAGATTTTAGTAGATGGCTCTATTGCTAATATTGGTGTCTTAAAGGAGCCATTATTATTAAAAATAAAGAATGGTCGCTTAGAAGAAGCAGTCGGTCCTGATGGTCCACGACTACTGGCATTACTTGGTGAAGGCAATGGTAGAGTCATTGCAGAGTTTGGCATCGGAGCCAATAAAAGTGCCATCCTATGTGGCAATGTATTAGAGGATGAGAAGGTGTATGGGACCATCCATATCGCATTTGGCAGTAATGCGCCATTCGGTGGAGCCAATGCATCAGATGTTCATATTGATTGTGTTGTGAAAAGTCCTATCGTCTATTTTGATGGTCAGCAAGTAATCTAAAGAAAAGCGTGTCTTCCTATGAAGCACGCTTTTTTCATGCTTTACAAGACTGTAGCTTAGGGTTGCTTGTCATTGTAGGTTTACAATATAGTTAATATAGATGAATAGGAATGATGTTTAAATTCTGTCCATAAAATAGAAGTATGATGAAGCAAGTAACTTTTGTTTTGCAACAAGAAAGAACGTGAGGTTGAAGAGATGTTAACATTTACAGATTTACATGGCCTACAAGTAGATTTGAGTTTTACAAGAGGCGAATTTAAAGTAGAACCTAAACACGTCCTCGTCCTATTAAAGCATGAAAATAAATGGTTATGTACTGTCCATAAACGACGTGGTGTAGAAGTGCCAGGAGGGAAATTAGAAGAAGGCGAAACCTTAGAGGAGGCGGCGATTCGAGAAGTTTTTGAAGAGACGGGTGTTCATGTGAAAAATCTTCAATGGTTTGCAGAGTATGCAGTGTATGATGAAATCGTTTTTTGTAAATCCGTTTTCACTGCACAATTTTTGGCGCAAGAGGATATAGAATTTGATTTAGAAACGTCAGGCATGCTTTGGTTAACCGATGAAGAATTTGCTCAGCATCCTAACTTGAGTTTTCACATGAAGGATGAGGGGATGAAGAAAATGCTGGAGGAGCTGAAACATCGTGACACACAATGGTGATATTATCGAAAAACGCCCCTATCCTTCACCAAATCCAGCTATCCGTTTAACGGAAATAACCTATCTTTCACAGGGCTTACGTATAAAAGGACTATTAGCAGAGCCAAAGACAGAAGGTACATATGATGGCTTTTTATATTTAAGGGGCGGCATGCAAAGCATTGGGATGGTAAGACCCTCTCGTATTGCACAATTTGCGGCGCAGGGCTTTATCGTATTTGCCCCATATTATCGTGGGAATCGTGGGGGAGAGGGTCGTGACGAGTTTGCAGGGGCAGACCGTTACGATGCGGTCTATGCCGTAGATGTACTCAAACAATTCTGCAATGACAATATTCATGTTTTTGGTTTTTCACGAGGTGGTATTATGGCTCTGTGGACAGCTATTTTAAGGAGGGATATTACTTCTGTTGTAACATGGGCAGGTGTTTCTGATGCAACAGCCACTTATTGGGAACGTACAGATATGCGCAGGATGATGAAGCGCGTTATCGGAGGAACACCTAATCGTGTACCAGAAGCGTATGATGCAAGGACACCTCTTTTTGAGATAGAGCGTATAACAGCTCCCGTTCTTATCATTCATGGCTATCGTGATGAAAATGTGGATATTGAACATGCCAGACAATTGGCATTTTTTTTAGAGGAAGCAAATAAATCATTCGAAACTTGGTATGATCTTACCTATGCACATCAATATCCACCAGCAAAAAATCGTGAAACTGTTCGTGCTCTTTGCAAGTGGATGAAACAGCAATAAAGCATAGAGAAAACAAAAAGACAAAGGGAACGAATTAATTGTTCCCTTTGTCTTTTAAATAGATGTTATTTTAATGGACCACCAAGTGTAGTGATGGCTTCAGAAACGTTTGAGAATTTCTTGAAGTTTTCGTTGAATAAGCCTGCAAGCTCAGCAGCTTTTGCATCGTATGCAGCTTTATCTGCCCAAGCTTCACGAGGATTTAACACTTCTGAAGGTACGCCTTCAACTGCTGTTGGAATGTGTAAACCAAACACAGCATCTTGTGTTGTTTCAACATCTGCTAATTTACCATCGATTGCTGCACGGACCATTGTACGTGTATAAGAAAGTTTCATACGGCTACCTGTGCCATATTCGCCACCAGTCCAACCAGTGTTTACTAAGTATACCTGTGCCCCATGCTCGTCAATTTTTTGTCCTAACATTTCTGCGTATACTGTTGCAGGAAGTGGAAGGAATGGAGACCCGAAGCAAGTAGAGAATACTGGTTCTGGCTCAGTCACACCACGTTCAGTTCCAGCAAGTTTAGAAGTGAACCCGCTTAGGAAGTGATACATTGCTTGTTCTTTAGTTAATTTACTGATTGGAGGTAATACACCAAATGCATCAGCTGTTAGGAAGATGATTGTTTTTGGATGACCTGCAACAGAAGGATCAACGATATTTTCGATGTATTGGATTGGATAAGCTACACGAGTATTTTCTGTTAGTGATCCGTCATCATAGTCACAAATACGCGTTTCTGGATCAACAGCTACGTTTTCTAATACAGAGCCGAAGCGAATCGCATTGTAGATTTCTGGTTCTTTTTCAGCAGAAAGGTTGATTGTTTTTGCATAGCAGCCACCCTCAATATTGAATACACCATTAGCAGACCAACCGTGTTCATCGTCACCGATTAGCTTACGATCAGGATCAGCTGATAACGTCGTTTTACCAGTACCAGATAGACCGAAGAATAACGCTACATCGCCAGCTTCACCAACGTTTGCTGAGCAGTGCATTGAAAGAATACCTTGTTGTGGTAATAAGTAGTTCATGATACCAAAGATAGATTTTTTCATTTCACCAGCATATTCTGTACCACCAATTAAAATAATTTTCTTTTCAAGTGATACGATGATGAATGTTTCAGAAGCAGTACCATCAACCGCAGGATCTGCTTTAAAGTTAGGAGCTGAGATGACAGTGAAGTCAGCAACATGAGAAGCTAATTCATCTGCTGTTGGACGGATAAATAATTGATGAGCAAAAAGATTGTGCCATGCGTATTCATTAATAACTTGAATGCTTAATTGTGAATCTTTGTCAGCACCTGCAAAGCCTTTGAATACGAATAACTCGTCACGTTCTTTTAAATATTTTATTACTTTTACATATAGGTTATCGAACACTTCAGAAGAAATCGGTTGGTTGACTTTACCCCAGTCAATTTGATCTTTTGTGCTTTCTTCTTCTACCGTATATTTATCTTTAGGTGAACGACCAGTGTATTTGCCAGTTTCTGCACGAACTGCGCCATCTACTGTTAACATTGCTTCACCACGAGATGTAGCTTTTTCTGCTAATTGTGGTACTGAAAGTTGAACATTAATGTTACCGCCGTTTAATAATTCCTTCAGTTCGTTTGCAATTTCTACTGAATTCATCGATTAAATACCATCCTTTTTTATAGTATTCCCTTGATTTAGAGGGATTTTTTCTTAATTTCAAAAATAGTATAACACAATTGCTTAAATAATCTATACTAATTAAGAAATTATTTTAGAGTTTTTACCACTTTTCAATAAACTGACAAAAAATAATGTTTTTCGAGTAGAATACCATCAATCCTACTGTAATTAGGCACGAAAATTGAGCCACACATATGTTACCACAAGTAGCTAGGTATGTTGTAGGGATTAATTTGCTTCTATTTACATCATCATCCAAGTATGAAAAGTTTTTGTGTAATAAGTTCTTTCCTTTCTATACAGTAATACATAAGAAAATATTTGACAACGTTCGACCTTTTCAGTAACATGAGATTGAACGGATACTCTTATCCCGAGCTGGTGGAGGGTCAGGCCCTGTGAAACCCGGCAACCTGCATGAACTATTTCACGACATGCGTTGGTGCCAACCTGATGCAAGGGAACATCCCTTGAACGATAAGAGTGAAAGGTTACGCAGTCATTATTCCTTTCCTCATGTAAAGTAACGTGAGAAAAGGATTTTTTTATTGTTAAAAATCAATGTAAAGGTAAGTATATGTAGTTCTTTCCTTATTATAATGACGGATCTTTCGAAATCCTCGTGTTAAAAGCAGCAGTAACGGCTTGAGAGTTCAATCCTTAGGAGCGGACTTGACATGGGTAATGAGTACCGTATTCATACACAACTACTTATTGTAAGAGTATTTAGGAGGAAAACCAAATGACAAACCGTCGACTGTTTACATCAGAGAGTGTAACAGAAGGACATCCAGATAAGATTTGTGACCAAATCTCGGATGCCATTTTAGATGCTATTTTAGCAGAAGATCCAAATGCACGTGTAGCGTGTGAAACAACTGTAACAACAGGATTAGTATTAGTAGCAGGAGAAATTACTACTTCTACTTATGTGGATATTAAAGGTATTGTTCGTGACACTGTAGCTGAAATTGGCTATACACGAGGTAAATATGGCTTTGATGCAGAGAACTTAGCGGTGCTTGTGGCAATTGGCGAACAATCACCTGATATTGCCCAAGGTGTTGATCAGGCATTAGAGGCACGTGAAGGCTCTATGACAGATGCTGACATAGAAGCAATTGGTGCTGGTGACCAAGGCTTAATGTTTGGCTATGCATGTAATGAAACACCAGAGCTAATGCCATTACCAATTAGCTTGGCACACAAATTAGCACGCCGTTTAACAGAAGTACGTAAATCAGGGGAACTTGCCTATTTGCGTCCTGATGGTAAAACGCAAGTAACGATTGAATATGATGACAATAATGTACCGGTTCGCGTGGATACAATTGTTATTTCAACACAGCATGATGAAGAAGCAACACTTGAACAAATTCAAGCAGATTTAAAAGAATTTGTTATTGCACCAGTTGTACCGAGTGAATTATTAGATGCTAATACGAAATACTTCATCAATCCAACTGGCCGTTTTGTAATTGGTGGGCCAAAAGGTGATGCTGGATTAACAGGGCGTAAAATCATTGTTGATACATACGGTGGTTATGCACGTCACGGTGGTGGTGCCTTCTCAGGTAAGGATGCAACCAAGGTAGACCGTTCGGCGGCATATGCAGCACGTTATGTAGCGAAAAACATCGTAGCAGCTGGCTTAGCAGAGCGTGCTGAAGTGCAACTTGCCTATGCGATTGGCGTTGCTCAGCCTGTTTCCATTGCTGTCGATACATTTGGCACAGGTAGAGTGAAAGAAAGCGAAATCGTTGAATGGGTACGCGAGCTATTCGATCTACGCCCAGCAGGTATCATTAAAATGCTTGATCTTCGTCGTCCAATTTATAAACAAACTGCTGCGTATGGACATTTTGGTCGTACAGATTTAAATGTACCATGGGAGCAAATTGATAAAGCAGACGCGCTACGAGAAAAAGCACGTTTATAAACTATTGAACTAAAGTAATGAAGTCATTAGAAAATTATTCTGATGTATTAATAAGCAAAGGGGCAACATTGCTCCTTTTGTTTTTTTTACAAAAATACCTCGCTAGGATTCGTGAACATATTCGGTACACGAAAACGCGAGGGATTTTTTCGTTAGTATTGATTTTTTGTGTAGGTTATTTATTTCTGAAGTGATTTATAATATTGACCTTTTTCTGCGTATTCTCGTACGATGCGTTCCATATCCTCTTTATCTTCAGCATTTAATTCTCGGACAACTTTTGCTGGACGACCTAATGCTAAACTATTTGGAGGAATGACTTTACCAGGAGGTACTAGGCTTCCAGCTCCAATAAATGCACCTTCTCCAATCTCAGCTCCGTCTAAAATAATGGATCCCATACCAATTAAGGCATTTTTGCGAATTGTACAACTATGTAAAGTGACTTGGTGTCCAACTGTTACCTCATCTTCAATAATGAGCGGATATTTTGGGCTTTGGTGTAAACAGCAAAGATCCTGGATACTGACACGTTTACCAATAATCGTTGGGGAAACATCACCACGAATAACCGTATTAAACCAAATAGTTGTTTCGGCGCCAATTGTTACGTCGCCCGTAACAGTTGCGTAATCAGCAATGAAAACAGACGGATCGATCTTTGGCGTTTTATCTTTAAATGGATAAATCATGAAAATCGCCTCTTTTCTTTCTATAATGTAGTATTATCGTATCAAATACGCAACTTTATGGAAATATAAAATTAAAATGTGCTATTTATTTCGATATAATCAAAGTGTAATCATTTTTTAGGAGGACTATGTAATGTGGAAATGGGAAGCTGATGGACAAGCAAAAGCTGTGATTGCTATTCTTCATGGTGCTTATGAAAATCACCGTTGGTATGCATGGCTGATAGAGAAATTAAGATTAGAAGGCTTCCACATAGTCATGGGAGATTTACCGAATCATGGGGGTAATGCAAGGTTTGCTCGAGTCCATGATGAAGACTTCAAATTGTACAATAAGTATACAAGAAACCTGATTGAAAATGCTTTTTCATATAATTTACCAACCTTTGTAATAGGGCATGGACTAGGTGCAACATTAATCCTCCATACACTGCAAAAGAGACAATATGAATGTGCAGGCATTATTTTAACATCACCTTGGTTGCAACTAAAGCTATTACCAGGTAAATTAACAAATGCTTTAACAAGTCTAAGTGCGTTAACGGCCAATGTTAAATTGACACATGATATTACATTAGAGAAATTAACGCGTAGTGTTGAAGGCAGAGAAGAAATGAAAGATGATGTACCGCTCATGTCTGTTGTTTCTGTGAAATGGTATCGAGAACTTCAGCAGATGATGAAAAATTTAGTGATGCTGCCTAAAGGTGAAATGCCTAATATGCCTATGCTAATTATGACAGCTGAGAAGGATAAAATTACGGACACTCGCCAAACTCGAAATTGGCTTCATCAACAGGAATTCACGGAATTTCAGTTTAAAGAATGGGCAAATTGTTATCATAATTTATTTCATGAGGGAGAGCGCGAAGAGATTTTTATGTATATACGAGATTTTATTAATAATGCTCTTCGAAGAATTGGTTATATAATTAAATAGGTTTATACCCTTCCATTTACTAGGTTACTTACTTAAATATTGTTACTTAAAAATAATATTGTAATTTTCAGAAAAGTGTAATACTATAATGACTTAAAGTAAGGTAATTCAAATTGGAGGGGTAAAATGGATGTAATTGTAGAGAAGTTGAATGGTATTTTATGGGGACCATGGTTTATTTATGGCATCTTATTAATTGGGTTATTTTTCTCAATTATTACAAGGTTCCTACAAGTAAGGCACATTAAAGATATGTTTGTTTTAATGTTTAAAGGGGAGAAGTCAGAAAAGGGAATATCTTCATTCCAAGCAATGTCTATCGCATTATCAGGACGTGTAGGTACAGGTAATATTGCTGGTACTGCGACAGCGATTGGAATGGGAGGACCTGGTGCTGTCTTTTGGATGTGGGCAATCGCTTTCATAGGTGCGGCTACCGCGTATGTAGAGTCAACATTAGCTCAAATCTATAAAGAAGAGAAAGATACAGAATATCGTGGTGGACCGGCCTTTTACATAGAAAAAGGAATGGGCCAAAAATGGTTTGCAGTTATTTTTGCTGTGGCGGCTTTAATAGCAATGTTAATTTTGATGCCTGGTGTGCAGTCGAATGCCATCGCAGGTGCTGTTGAAAACGCTTTCGGTTTGGATACATGGATCACAGGACTTATAATTGTTGTGTTACTAGGTGCTATTATCATTGGTGGTATTAAATCAATTGCAAACGCTGCCCAGATTATTGTACCGTTTATGGCATTAGCCTATATCATTATGGCCATTATCATTATTTTTATGAATATTTCACAAGTACCAACGGTTATCGGATTAATTTTTTCTAGTGCATTTGGTGCTCAAGAAATTTTTGGCGGGGTTATTGGTTCAGCGATTGCTTGGGGTGTTAAACGTGGAATTTACTCCAATGAAGCTGGTCAAGGAACTGGGGCCCACCCTGCGGCAGCTGCGGAAGTATCACATCCTGCTAAGCAAGGAATTGTTCAAGCAGCATCTGTGTATATTGATACATTATTAATTTGTTCTGCTACCGCATTTATGATTTTATTTACGGGGATGTACAATGTACAAGATGAAAAGGCAGCTGAGGGAGCAGATCCATTTATTCATGTTGGAGAATTCAATAGTGGTGGATTAGCTGGTGATGAGCAAATGACTTTTGCGAAAAGTATTGAAGCGGGTGCAGCCTATACACAATATGCAGTTGACTCATCATTACCTGGCTTTGGTGCTCCATTTGTAGCCATTGCGTTATTCTTCTTTGCCTTTACAACAATCATGGCTTACTACTATATTGCAGAGACAAATGTCGCTTATTTATTTAGAGGTAGCACAGAAAAGATATTCATTTGGATTGCGAAAATTGCCATTTTAGTTGCAGCCTTTTATGGTACAATCCGTACGTCTGGTCTAGCATGGGCAATGGGAGATGTAGGTCTTGGTTTGATGGTTTGGATTAACGTTATAGCTATTTTAATTATCATGAAACCAGCTATTATCGCATTAAAAGATTACGAGAAACAGAAAAAAGAAGGAAAAGACCCAGTCTTTGATCCTCGTAAACTAGGAATTAAAGGTGCAGATTTCTGGGTTGACTATAATGAAAAACGCAATAACAAGTAGATAAAGAGCAAGGCGATCAGCTAGTTTGATAGAAACTAGCTGATCGCCTTTTAGCATGTCATTATTGAATAGGATATTCTTTCATTTTCTCTAATGCAATGACGAATGGTGGATCATTTTGTTGATTCAGAAATGCATATTTTAAGACATGAACATATTTTTGTGGCAGTTGGCTTACATAATCAATGACCTTATCACGCTCTTCTTTTCCACCTGGATGACCATGATAAATAACAAGAACAATCAAACCGCCCACTTTTAAGAGCTTTAATATATTCTCAATGGCTTGGATTGTTGTATTAGGTCTTGTAATAATATCATGGTTGCTACCAGGTAAATAGCCGAGATTGAAGATTGCCGCAGTTACTGGCTTGTGAACAAACTGTGTAACTTCTTCATGCCCTTTATTTAAAACGAGTGCTCGATGTTCTAAACCATGATCTAAAAGTCGGAGGAGTGTCGCGTCAACCGCCTCTTTTTGGACATCAAAGGCATAAACTTGCCCTTCATCCCCAACAAGCTGTGCCAGAAACAATGTGTCATGGCCGTTTCCAGCAGTTGCATCCACAACTGTATCTCCCTCTTTTATATTATCTTTTAATAACTGCTGGGCATATTGTAAAACGCGTTGTAGTATCATTTCATAACCTCTGCCTTATACAACTTCCCTTGCCAACTACCACGACGTTCAAGCTCAGCATCAATGCCATTCAGTACTTCCCATTTATTAACACTCCACATGGGTCCAATCATTAAATCAATCGGTCCATCACCTGTAATACGATGAATGACCATCTCTGGTGGTAAAATTTCTAATTGGTCTGCTACTAGTTTTGTATACACATCTTGATCTAAAAATTCTAACATACCTTTTTCATATTGCTTCACCATAGGCGTTCCTTTTAATAGATGAAGTAAGTGGATTTTAATGCCTTGGACATCTAATTGTGCAACTGCTCGTGCCGTTTCCATCATCATGTCATAGTCTTCGAGAGGCAATCCGTTAATGATATGTGAGCAAACACGAATGCCATGCTTACGCAATTTTTCAACGCCTTCCACATACGTTGCATAATCATGGGCACGATTAATAAGATTAGCCGTTTTCTCATGCACCGTTTGTAGACCGAGCTCAATCCATAAATACGTCCGCTCATTTAGCTCTGCTAAATATTCGACAACATCATCAGGTAAACAGTCAGGACGAGTAGCAATAGAAAGACCTACTACACCTTCTTGCGCTAAAGCTGCTTCAAATTTTTCTTTTAAAACTGGCAAAGGGGCATGTGTATTTGTGTAGGCTTGGAAATAGGCCATGTATTTGCCATCCTTCCATTTCTGGTGCATTTTGTCTCGGATTTCAGCAAATTGAACATCAATTGGATCTACCTTATTACCAGCAAAATCACCAGAACCTGCAGCACTGCAAAATGTACAGCCACCGAAAGCAACTGTGCCGTCGCGGTTAGGGCAATCAAATCCTGCATCTAATGCCACTTTAAAAACTTTATGACCAAATTGGTCACGTAAATAGCGATTCCATGTATAGTATCTTTTCCCCTCTGAAGGAAAAGGAAAATTCGTCTCTGTCATTTATTTCACTCCTCTAACGCTCTATTCTATCATGTGCATTTCGTTCCGTCATGGGGTAAGGGTAATATCATGATTTGGATAAAGTAAAATGGAAAGGAACAAAACTAAATACGATTGAAAATAGGATAGAAGTCTTGTAAAAAAGGTAAAATTATTTTCCTTGTACTTTTAAGTATTTCAGCATACACTAACTATTTAGAGAAGCGAAATAATGGAGGTCATCCTATGCCAAAACGTGTTTGGTTTTTAATTATCGGAATGCTTGTGAACACAACAGGCAACTCTTTTTTATGGCCTTTGAATGCCATTTATATGCATGATTATTTAGGCAAATCTTTAGCTATGGCTGGTTTTGTCTTAATGCTGAATTCTGCTGCTGGAGTATTAGGTAATCTATTAGGTGGTTACTTATTTGATAGAATTGGTGGCTATAAAGCTATTATGCTTGGTATCCTGTTAACGATTGCTTCATTAATTGGCTTAACAATTTGGCACGGTTGGCCACATTATGTGTGGTTTTTAACGATACTAGGCTTTAGTGGGGGTATTGTTTTCCCAGGTATGTTTGCCTTAGCTGGGGCTGCCTGGCCAGAAGGTGGACGTAAGGCTTTTAATACTATCTATTTAGCACAAAATGTCGGTGTTGCCGTAGGTCCTGCCCTTGCCGGTATAGTGGCAGATTATCAATTTGACTATGTGTTTAAAGTGAATTTAGGTATGTATATTTTATTCTTTTTCATTGCCTTATTTACATTTAAGCGTTTGGAGGCGGGCAGTATTGCACCTAAAAATGTCTTGAGCGAAAGTAAGCGAATCGTAAACAAGGCACCTTTCTATGCTTTGTTAATAATTAGTGCATCCTCCGTTTTATGCTGGCTAGCATATTCTCAATGGAGTGCAACCATTTCATCTTATACACAAGATTTAGGATTGGGATTAAAGCAATATAGCTTACTTTGGACAATCAACGGTCTTCTAATTGTCATTGGGCAACCGCTCATTGCACCACTCGTAAAGCGATGGGAACACAATTTAAAACGTCAGTTAGTATTTGGTGTAACGCTGATTGCACTTTCCTTTGGTATTATTGCCTTTGCAAACGATTTTAAAATGTTTGGAGCAGCGATGCTTGTCTTAACATTTGGCGAAATGTTTTATACGCCAGCGTTACCAACGATTGCTAATCAACTGGCACCAAAAGGTCGACAAGGGTTCTATCAAGGCATTATCAATAGTGCTGCCACTGGAGGACGGATGATTGGTCCACTATTTGGCGGTATTATGGTGGATCAATTTGGCATGATTCCTCTTGTTTTAACATTAGTAGTTATTGTACTATTGGCGATTATTCCATGTTTAACATACGATTATCCTTTAAAGAAGAACAAAATAGTAGCAGATTAATAATGTCGCACTGAAAAGAGCAAAAACGAGTATTAAGTACTTGTTTTTGTTCTTTTTTTATAGCAGATATTGAAAAAATGTTGTGACAGGATTACAATCATACATATTCAAATATTTGAATATGTAGTTATATGGAGGGGTTTTTTTATGGAAGAGGGCTTACAACAGTTTAAAGCGGATTTTTTCAAAGCATTAGCACATCCGTTACGCATCCGAATACTTGAACTCCTTGTAGATGGACAGAAAAGTGTCAATGAGATTCAAGATTGCTTGGAGAAAGAGGGTTCTGCTGTTTCTCAGCAATTAAGTGTATTGCGTGCTAAAAATATTGTTTATGGCGTGAAGGAAGGGAAAAAAGTTTATTATTCTTTAAGTGACCCAATGATTGGTGCATTACTTGGGGTGGCAAAGGATATTTTTAATAACCATTTGGTTAATACCATTTCGAGATTAGAGGAAATGACGAGTAATGAAGGTGACGAAGAGAATAAGTAAATCAATGATGATGACAAATTGAGCTTTGCTTATTATTTCGAAGGGAAGATTTATCTATGAAGTCACTGTTTACAGGACGCTTTGAAGGATATTCAGTTCAACATGTAAAGAAGGATTTATTGTCAGGGATTATTGTGGGAATCGTTGCTATTCCACTTGCCATGTCCTTTGCCATAGCATCGGGTGTGAAACCTGAATATGGGATTTATACAGCTTGCATTGCAGGTATTCTTATTTCTCTCTTTGGAGGTTCCAAATATCAAATAGGTGGGCCTACGGGGGCGTTTGTGCCAATTCTATTGGGGATTGTTCTTACCTATGGCTATGAAGATTTATTACTAGCGGGTTTAATGGCAGGGGTATTGCTTTGTGTCATGGGCTTTTTTAAGTTAGGGACTTTAATTAAGTTTATTCCACGTCCTGTAACAGTTGGTTTTACAGCAGGGATAGCAGTGATTATTTTTACAGGTCAAATCGCTAACTTTCTAGGGCTCACAAATGTTAAAAGGCATGAATATTTTATCGCCAACATACAGGAAATTATTAAGCAGCTTGATACGACAAATACGTATAGTATTCTTACTGCTGCGGTATGCTTGGTGACAATCGTGGTGACACCAAAGTTTTTTCCAAAGGTTCCTGGAGCATTAGCGGGTATCGTTGTCTCTACACTTATAGCAACCTTCTTCTTTTCAGGACAAGTTGCTACCATTGCAACGGCCTATGGGCAAATTCCTAATACATTACCTCATTTCGCCTTACCGAACATCACGCTCGAACGATTACAACAACTTATTGGTCCAGCGTTTGTCATTGCAATGCTAGGTGGTATTGAGTCTTTATTATCGGCAGTTGTGGCGGATGGGATGACAAATAGTAAGCATAACAGTAATCGTGAGTTAATTGGTCAGGGAATTGCTAATATTGTGACGCCTTTATTCGGTGGTATTCCAGCAACAGGTGCTATTGCACGCACAGCGACCAATATCAAAACAGGAGCAGTATCCCCTATGTCGGGTATCATTCATGGTGTGTTTGTTTTAATCACATTATTGTTATTAGCTCCATATGCATCTCATATTCCGTTAGCAAGCATGGCTCCGGTACTGATGGTCGTAGCTTGGAATATGAGTGAACGACATCATTTCTCACATATCGCAAAATTAAAATCAGGCGACTCACTGGTATTATTGATTACCTTTTTATTAACGGTATTCACTAGTCTTACGTTAGCAGTTGAGGTTGGGCTTGTGCTGGCTGTGCTATTATTTGCGAAACGCATGAGTGAAAAGCTTGTTGTTACAAAAGTACTTCCAGATCATTCAAATAAAAGTGAAAAGGTACAGCCACATGTAGTGCATCAGCAGCATGATTGCCCGCAAATTAGTATGTACACCATTGAAGGGCCGTTGTTTTTTGGTGCTGCACAAATGTTTGAGCAAACGATTGAAAGTACTCTGCATCAGCAACCAAGAGTTTTGATATTACGGATGGGGAAAGTGCCCTTTATGGATTCTACTGGAGAAGCATATTTTAGTAATATCATAGAAAATTATAAAGCACAGGGCGGTACTATTTTGGTTACGGGTGTGCAAGGTGATTTAAAGGATGCTCTTCAGCACAATGGTCTTTACGATAAAATAGGCGCGCAACATTTTTTTCAGCATACAGGAGAAGCGATTACAAAAGCTTTCCATTATTTGAACGCCAATCAATGCATTGGTTGTCAGCATTTTGCTTTTCATGAATGTAAGGATTTATCAAAGTCTAAGGAAGAAAAGGATTTAATTGTTCAGTAATGGGTAAGCTGTAAACAAAGGCTTGTGCTTTTCAATACTTTCCATTAGAATAAATGCAATATCATGTAAAGACTGTGATGAGGAATAGTAAATTTGTGGTTCTTTTTAGAGAGCTAGCGGTTGGTGGAAGCTAGTAAGAATGCAAGTTGAACTCGCCTTCTGAGTCTGCCCGCGTGAAACAGCGTGTGTCGTTTCTTCCGCGTTAAGGAAGCTTGAGCCGAGTGTAATCACTAATTTGGGTGGTACCGCGGGAGTACAAATTCTCTCGTCCCTTCTATAAGATAGGGGCGAGTTTTTTTATTTTTTAAATATTTTGTCAATTATAATGGAGAGCAGCACGATCAATCGAAGGAGGAAAAAAAATGAGTTTTAATCATGAACAAATTGAAAAAAAGTGGCAGCAATACTGGGCTGATAACAAAACATTTAAAACTGAAAATGAAACAGCAAAGCCTAAATTTTATGCATTAGATATGTTCCCATATCCATCAGGCGCAGGACTTCATGTAGGCCATCCAGAGGGCTATACGGCAACTGATATTCTATCGCGCTTTAAACGTATGCAAGGCTATAATGTACTTCATCCAATGGGCTGGGATGCTTTTGGTTTACCAGCAGAACAATATGCACTTGATACAGGGAATGATCCAGCTGAATTTACAGCTAAAAATATTGCAACATTTAAACGTCAAATTCAAGAGCTAGGCTTCAGCTATGATTGGGATCGCGAAATTAACACAACTGATCCAGAGTATTATAAATGGACACAATGGATTTTTATCCAGCTTTATAAGAAAGGTTTAGCCTATGTAGATGAAGTAGCTGTTAACTGGTGTCCAGCACTTGGCACGGTATTAGCTAACGAAGAAGTAATTGATGGGAAATCAGAGCGTGGTGGTCATCCAGTAGAACGCAGACCAATGAAGCAGTGGATGCTTAAAATTACAGCCTATGCTGATCGTTTAATCGATGACCTAGAAGAAGTTGATTGGCCTGAATCTATTAAAGATATGCAACGCAATTGGATTGGCCGTTCAGAAGGGGCAGAAGTGACATTTGCCATTGACGGTTCTGATCAAAACTTCACAGTTTTCACAACACGTCCTGATACATTGTTTGGTGCTACATACTGTGTGCTTGCACCAGAGCATAAATTAGTGGAACAAATTACAACAGCTGACCAACGCCAAGCTGTTGAGGCTTATTTAGAGAAAGTTAAAATGAAATCTGACCTAGAGCGTACAGATTTAGCGAAAGAAAAAACAGGTGTATTTACAGGTGCTTATGCAGTGAATCCGATAAACGGTAAAAAAGTGCCGATTTGGATTGCTGACTATGTGTTAGTGTCTTATGGTACAGGTGCTATTATGGCGGTGCCAGCACATGATGAGCGTGACTATGAATTCGCGACTGAATTTGGCCTAGACATCGTTCCTGTACTTGAAGGTGGAGACATCAGTAAAGAAGCATTTACAGGTGATGGTCAACATATTAACTCTGAATTCCTTAATGGTTTAAATAAAGCAGATGGCATTGCGAAAGCCATTGAATGGTTAGCGGAAAAGGGTGTGGGAGAGAAGAAAATTTCTTACCGTCTACGTGACTGGTTATTCTCCCGTCAGCGTTATTGGGGTGAACCAATTCCAATGATTCATTGGGAAGATGGCACGATAACGCCAGTTCCAGAATCAGAATTACCTCTAATGCTACCAAAAACAGATAATATCCGTCCATCAGGTACTGGTGAATCACCATTAGCAAATATTGAAGAATGGGTAAATGTTGTCGATCCAGAGACAGGTAAAAAAGGACGTCGTGAAACAAATACAATGCCGCAGTGGGCAGGTTCGAGCTGGTACTTCCTACGCTATATCGACCCTACAAATACAGAGGCGATTGCAGACCCAGAGTTACTAAAACGTTGGTTACCTGTTGATATTTATATTGGTGGTGCGGAGCATGCTGTATTACATTTACTATACGCTCGCTTCTGGCATAAAGTTCTCTATGATTTAGGCGTTGTCCATACAAAAGAGCCATTCCAAAAATTATTTAACCAGGGAATGATTCTAGGTGAAGGTAACGAGAAAATGTCTAAATCTAAGGGCAATGTTGTCAACCCAGATGAAATTATTACGTCACATGGTGCCGATACATTACGTTTATATGAAATGTTCATGGGCCCACTAGAGGCTTCTGTTGCATGGTCTACAAATGGTTTAGATGGAGCACGTCGCTTCTTAGACCGTATCTGGCGTCTATTTGTCAGTGAAGCAGATGGCGCAATTTCAGCAAAAATTCAAGTGTCTAACGAGCAATCACTTGAAAAATCATACCACCAAACAGTGAAAAAAGTGACAGAGGATTATGAAGGCATCCGCTTTAACACAGCTATTTCACAAATGATGGTCTTTATTAATGATTGCTATAAAGCTGATGTGATTCCAACGACTTATGCTGAAGGCTTTGTGAAAATGCTAGCTCCAATCGCTCCACATATTGCAGAAGAACTATGGCAACTATTAGGACACGATTCAACTCTTTCATATGAGCAATGGCCAACATATGATGAAGCAAAGCTTGTGGATGATGAAGTAGAAATTGCTGTACAAGTTGCTGGTAAAGTTCGTGCTAAGATCGTCGTAGCAAAAGATGCTTCAAAAGAGGATATTGAAAAAGTAGCACTTGCCGATGAAAAGGTTCAAGAATACATGGCAGGAAAGAGCTTAGTGAAAATCATCGTTATTCCAGGCAAACTTGTCAATATTGTCGTAAAATAAAGAGATATAAAATAAAAATGTACATTACTAAATTCAATTTTAGTAATGTACATTTTTTAATTTAGAGCTTAAGCAATAAAATAAGGACTGCACCCATCTAACTGAGTGCAGTTCAATAAATAGCTCCTGATACAATTAAATAATCAATCCCACAATAATAGCTGTTAGGATACTTACGAGTGTAGCACCGTACAACAACTTTAGTCCAAATCGAGCAACGACATTCCCTTGCCTTTCATTCAAACCTTTTACAGCTCCCGAAATAATCCCGATTGATGAAAAGTTGGCAAAAGATACGAGGAATACAGAAATAATACCTAATGTACGTTCACTCATGGACTCGGCAACATCGCCAAGGTTAATCATAGCAACAAATTCGTTTGTTACTAATTTGGTTGCCATAATACCGCCAGCTGCCACAGCATCTGCCCATGGGATACCCATTAGGAAAGCGATTGGCGCAAAGATAAAGCCTAATATTTCTTGGAAAGATATACCGATAATCATATCGAATAATGAATTGATTAAATCCATTAATGCTACGAAACCAATAAGCATTGCCCCAACAATGATGGCTACTTTAAAGCCATCCATAATATATTCGCCAATCATTTGAAAGAACGCTTGCTTCTGTTCATCTTCAATTGTTAAGATATCTTCTTTTTCATCCACAGTATATGGATTAATGATGGAAACAATAATAAATCCACCAAACAGGTTTAATACAATGGCCGTAACAACATACTTTGGCTCAATCATCGTCATATAAGCTCCAACTACTGACATCGAAACAGTCGACATAGCAGAAGCGCATAATGTATACATACGTTGTGGTGCAATCTTATCTAATTGCTTTTTAACAGTTATGAACACTTCGGATTGGCCTACCATAGCAGAGGCAACAGCATTATAGGATTCCAATTTCCCCATACCACTTACTTTACTTAAAAATAAACCTACCCATCTCATTAGAAAAGGAAGAATTTTGAAATGCTGCAAGATCCCAATCAGAACAGATATAAAGACGATTGGTAATAAAACAGCTAAAAAGAAGGGTGATTCTCCTTCATTTGCTAAGCCACCAAAAACAAATGATATACCTGCATTTGCATAGGACAATAAGTGATCAAACACTTTGGTGATTCCTTTGATTAGGACATAGCCGACCGTTGTATTAAGTAGTAAAGCTGCCAATAAAAATTGGATGATCAACATAATCACTATATATTTATATTTTATTTCTTTTTTGTTTTTACTCATTAATAAAGCTAAGGCAAAAACAAGTAACAATCCACAAAAGGATATTAAGTATCTCATAAGTTCCTCCATAAGTATCTGTGATATTTTGTCCTGATGTTCCAATTTCAGAAGAACAGCTAAAGATCTTAATTAGTCAGACGTCAGACAAACAATCTCACTATAACAGTTTTTTTGCTAGTTATTCAATAGATAATAGAAAAAAAGTATGCAACATGGCATACAAACAAATTCATTCTAAAAATGTAGGCTATTTCTTTAGGAGTTACTATTCATAAAAATACCCTCTTATTGTGTGAGGATTTTTTCTTTTTATGACCTTCATGTTAACGAAACTTTTTCGATTTTTTTGAAACCAACTAAGTTCCGATTACGACTATAGGGTGAATGTTTAGAGGAGGTGTTTAGATGAGTGAGCATTTGGTGGCCATTATGGAAGAACACGGAGAATATTGCTTACGAGTGGCTTATCTTTATGTAAAGGATTGGGCGATGGCAGAAGAAATAGTCCAGGATGTCTTTTTTTCTTATTATCGGCAGCAGGATCGCTTCGAACAAAGAGCATCTCTAAAGACCTATTTAGTTAAAATAACTGTACATAAAAGTCATGATTATTTGCGAAGCTGGAAAAATAAACGCCATCAACTGTTGGAAAAATTGCATATTGGTGCAAGTAAACGAACACCTGAAACGATGCTATTAGCACAGGATGAACGGACAACATTAACAAATGCTTTATTTGAATTACCTATTACTTATAGAGAAGTCGTCATCCTTTATTATTATCAGGAATTAAAGATTAGAGAAATTGCAGATATTCTTACATGTGCAGAAAATACAGTTAAAACCAGATTGCATCGAGCAAGGAAAATGTTACAGGAAAAATTAGCGAATAGTAAGTGGGAGGTGTTAATGAATGACAACTTTTAAAGAGAAATTGGATCAAGAACTTGGCGAAGCACCACGATTTACGAAATCCTTACAGGAGGATATTTTACGGCAAGTGCGGCAAACAAAAAAAACAAGACGCTGGTCTTACCCATTGATCATCATAGGCACGATTTTCATGTTTCTATTGATAATAGAAATCGGTCCATTGGGGCAGATAGAGCAAACGCAGCATGCTTCAATTGTTCAATTAGCACAGCAGCAATCTATAAAAAAATATACAATGATTTACAATTCAGATGAGGAGATCTTTAAGGCTGGTAGACCTGGGTGGGTCATTGGACAACGAGTAATGGAGCAAAGTTCAGAAAAAGAGTTATTACAACAACTATTACAGCAAGCTACAGTGACACAAATGAATGAGCGTATTTTTTTTAGATTACAACGTGATGTCTGGGTAGAGTTTGAAAAAGGTCAGGTTATGAAGCTGAAAATGTTCATAAACGAGGAGGATATCGGAATTGTTGATTATGACAGCAATTCATTTTATAAAGTAGATAATAAAGAGTTGGCCAAGGCTTATTTAGATCTTGCTCTCAAAAAAGATGCTAAATTTGGAATGTCAGGTTTAATCGTTATGCTAGTTTTGCTCATAGCTATCCAAATGCTTGTCGATAAACTAATGAGGAAAAAATTTACTATACCAAAGGAGTATGTCAATAGTCATCATAGACGTGCTGTTTGGGCTATTAAAATTTTGAATACCATGATGCTCATGGTGATCATAATTAAAGGGTGGATTTTATTTACTGTTATTATTGGAGGATATTTAGTTGTCAGCCTTTTCAGCTCTATTTTCATTGACTATTACTATGGTCGAGAGGAAAAAAGACATTATCTTTCCATTAGTTCGGCCATTGTTGGCTTGCTAGTACTAATCCTATTCTTATTTTATATCAGTTAAATAACTTATAAACCTGAACCCGAATAATATCGAGTTCAGGTATTTTTTTCAATTGTTTCAGTCTGAAGCATTAATTGATAAATACTTGAGATCATAAAGCTGGTAGCTAATCCGTAAAGCGTATTAAAGCTTAAACCAACACCAATTCCAATGATGATGGATAGTAGGATGACAAGCCAGCTATGCTTATGAATATGGCGATTCGTAAATAAAAGGATTAACAAAAACGGTAGCATGGTAATGTGCAGAAAGGCAAAAGAATAAATAACACCTAAAATCGTTAAATCGATAGATAAGAAACAGGTGAATAATATAATCATCAGGCCAATCAAATAGAAATAATAGGGTCTTTTCGTCACAAAAAAACGTTTCGTTGCCCGCATGTCTACAAGCAAAGTTGTGACAATGGCTAATAGGACAATGACGAGAAAAGCAAATGTCAGAAAGCCTGGTTGTACTTCATATAAAAACGTAAAAATCAGTACTTGGAATTGGCCAAATGATCCGCTGTATAGGGCAATCATTAAAATTGCCGTAAATGATAGCGTTAATAACGCTAAAATTACACCTGAGGAAAACAGACTGCTACGTACTTTTTTAGGTTTTATAAAGGCAATTAAATACCATGTTGATTTATCAAAAAATACTTGTCCTAAAACGGCTAGTTGAATAATGACATAGAACAGCAGAATTTCGCTATTTTTAAAATAAAATAAATAAGGGTGATATAAGCGAATACCCTCATATACGGTGCTTGCCCCATTTAGTACAAAGTAATAAATAGGGATAAAAATAAGTAATGAAAAAAGAGCAATAATAAATAAAATTTCCAACCATAGTATACTTTTCACTGACATGATGCGGTCAAGAAGTAAGATGCCGATTAAAAAGAAAAAAAGTGTAATAGGGACTGGAATATTTAACATAATTTCAGACAATACACTAATGCTTATTAATTGAATAAGCCAAAGTTCAATACCTGTTAGCAGGTAAAATAGACGTATAACCTTTAAATTCATTCCAGACAATTTACGCTGTATGGTAAATAGCAAAAAGCTTTGTGTATGCTGATTTTGTGTGTAATCGCTCTTCTTCAGCAATGAACCAAGTATGATAAATGAAATAGCTGTTGCTAATGTATAACAAATGCCCGCCATAAAACCAAAAGAAATAAGGGCTGAAGGAGAGGACAATAATAAATTACCATTAATCCATCTCGCTAAAAGAATAATGACTCCTGCTGCTGTGCTTAAACTTGCAAATGGAACAAGCAATGAAAACTTCCTTAGCATACTAGTAAAGACCTTTACTCATTTTAGAGGATTTATATTGTCTTGGTGATTGATTATATTTTTTCTTAAACGCAACGCTAAAATAGTGCTGACTATTAAAACCACAGCTCTCAGCAATTGCAGACATACTTGTGTCTAGATTTTCATTGATTTTCTTTACAGCCATTTCTAGGCGATAATTATTAATGTATTCATTAATGCCAATAGACTGCTCCTCCAAAAATTTACGACTTAAATAGCTCGGATTTAAATGAATTTTTTCAGCAATAATATTGAGACTCAGTTTTTCATAATAGTTTTCATGAATATAGGAAAGTGCGCTTTGAATCGCATCATGGTTAGAACTCCACACCTTATATTTCTCCACAATAGCATCTAATTCACTTGCAATGACTGGTTTTGTAAGATAATCCTTTACCCCGATACGCAATGCTTGTTGGGCATATTCAAAGGTTTGATAAGCTGTTACCATGATGATGTCTACCTCATAAAGCGCTTTTAATTCCTTGCTCAACGTGATTCCATCTTTCCCAGGCATTTGAATATCCAAAAAGGCGATAGTCATACGGTGCTTCTTAGCTAATTGCAGAGCTTGTGAGGCATCTTGGGCAGTATGGAAGGTCCAATTTGGAAAATGTGGCTTTAATAAATAAATCATTTGCTCAAGCTCTAATGGCTCATCATCTGCGATTAAAATATTCATGGTGAGTTTCTCCTTTCTCCTTCCAGTTGATAGAAAGCCTAAGCGGGAACATGGATGGTAACAGTGTAATGCTGTTCATTGTTTTGAATCGAGAATAAAATATTTTCGAGCCCATAAATGAGCTCAAGCCGTTTTCTAATATTTTCGAGCCCATAACCTTGCTGCAGTTCGTCTACTACCTGTTCAGTAGTCATTTCTATTTTTTCTAAAGGCTGTGTATTTTTAATTTCAATTAATAAGCTATTAGCCATTTTTTTGATTGTAATGGATAGCTCTGCAGGTCCTATATGCTTTTCAAAGCTATGTTTATAGGCATTTTCAATAATGGTCTGCAGAATAAAAGGTGGTATTTGGACGGATAGTGCTTCATCATCAACATATTTATTTACAGTCAAACGATGGCCAAATCGTAATTGTTGAATATTTAAATAACTATCGACAAATTGTACCTCGTTCTTTAACGCAATTAAAACCTCATGATTATTGTATTTAAATTTAAAAAATGTTGCCAAAGCCTCAATGCCCGCAACCAAATCTTCCTTCCGATTGATGCGAGCTAGGCTTAATAATGAATTTAATGCATTAAAAAAGAAATGTGGCTGTATTTGCTGATTCAACTGGAGAATATTTGCTCTTTGTAAATCCTGCTCAAGCTCTAAATTTCTTTTTTCCTCCTCAAGGCTATCGATTTGCTTTTCGAAAATAAATATAAAAGTAAGCAGAAAAGCTCCAATAATTGGAGCAATTACACATAGGAGAATATATATGTTGAAGGTTTCTGGTTGTAACATAATGACCTCTCCGTTTATTTTATAAGTGTAAGATACATTAAACTAAATTTTCTGCGAAATGGCAAGCTACCTTATGTGTTGCAGTGATCGCTCGTAGTGCTGGTACTTCTGCTTTACATTTATCTGTTGCGAATGGGCAACGTGTGTGAAAGCTACAGCCAGTAGGGGGACTAAGAGGTGATGGTAAGTCACCTTTTAAAATTATACGCTCCTTCCGATGCTGCTTATCAATGACAGGTATAGAAGAAAACAGTGCTTTTGTATAAGGATGATGTGGCTGAGTAAAAAGGGAATGCTTATCAGCAATTTCTACGACCTTTCCAAGATACATCACCATAATACGGTCTGAAATATGTCGAACAACACTTAAATCGTGTGAGATAAATAAAAAGGTTAAATCTAAATCTCTTTGTAGTTGTTTTAGTAAATTTAGTATTTGAGCTTGAATGGAAACGTCTAGGGCAGAAACAGACTCATCACAAATAATAATTTTAGGATTAACAGCAAGGGCTCTGGCAATACCAATCCGTTGACGCTGACCACCAGAAAATTCATGTGGATAACGCTCTAAGTATTCAGGACGTAACCCAACAAGGGACATTAATTCAATCATGCGTGCTTCTTGTTGCTCAGGTGGTACAATTTTTTGAATAGACATGGCCTCTGTTAACATTTTACGAATCGTTCTTCGTGGGTTAAGGGATGCATAGGGATCTTGGAAAATAATTTGAATGTCCTTGCGTGCAGCACGAAGCTCTTTTTTGTTCATATTCACTAAATTTTTACCGAATAACAATACCTCTCCAGCAGTAGGCTCATCTAATCTTAAAATAGAACGACCAGTTGTTGATTTTCCACAGCCAGATTCTCCAACAATACTGAGCGTCTCACCAGGCATGATATCGAAAGACACCCCATCCACAGCTTTTACAACCTGCTGTGGACCGAAGAGCTTTTCTTTTTTTAAGAAAAAATGCTGCTTTAAATCATTTACTTGTAATAGTGGTTGTGTGTGTTGTGCTGTTGTCATACTGTCAGCTCCTTCAAAAGTGTTTCTCCTTGCCATTCATTACTGTACATCCAGCACCTTACCTTTTTTCCTTGCTCAACAGTCAAAAGCTCAGGCTGTTGTTCACGACATAAATCTGTAGCAAATGGGCAGCGTTCTGCATAACGGCAGCCAATTGGGTAATTATAGGGACTTGGAACAGTTCCGTGAATAGTAGATAATTCTTCTTGATCTTCGTATAGCTTAGGTAATGATTGAATTAATCCATTTGTATAAGGGTGTAGCGGGTTTTCAAAAAGACTTTCTGTTGTGCCTTCTTCTACAACCTGCCCCGCATACATAACAGCAATTTTATCGCAGATTTCTGCTACAACACCAAGGTCATGGGTAATGAAGATAATGCTCATGCCTAGTTGTTTTTGCAGGTTTTGAATAATATCAATAATTTGAGCTTGAATGGTTACATCTAGAGCAGTCGTTGGTTCGTCAGCAATTAACACATCTGGTGTACACGCTAGTGCCATGGCAATCATAATACGCTGTCGCATCCCACCACTTAACTGATAAGGTTCCTGCTTCGCTCTTTTTTCGGGTGCAGGAATCCCAACTAGGCGAATCATATCGACAGCCTTTTGCCATGCTTCTTTACGTGATAAGCCTTGGTGCAATCGAATGGATTCAGCAATTTGCTCTCCAACGGATAATACAGGATTTAAGCTTGTCATAGGCTCTTGGAAAATCATCGAGATTTTATTGCCCCGAATTTTACGTAGCTCTTCATCTGAGAGCTTCAAAATGTCTGTATTATTTAATAAAATTTCGCCATTGATGATTTTACCTGGGGGCGATGGTACTAAACGAAGTAATGACAGGGAAGTCATGGATTTCCCACAACCAGATTCACCAACAATGCCCAGTGTTTCTCCTTTTTGAAGAGTAAAGGATACCCCATCGACAGCTTTGGCAACCCCTTCACTCGAATAAAAATAGGTTTGTAAATTTTTGACTTCCAACACGGTTTCTTGTTTCATCCGTTTTTCCCCTCCTTAGTTTAAATCCATTCGTTTATTAAAGAATCGGTACATTATGTCTACAAAAAGATTTATGAAAACAAATATTAATGAGGCAACAAGAACGCCACCTTGTACGACTGGTATATCCCGTGTTCGAATGGCATCTACAATCATTCGTCCTAATCCGTTTACAGCGAAAACAGATTCAACTAAAACTGTTCCGCCAAGTAAACTACCAAACTGTAAGCCTACTACTGTAATAACTGGAATCAAGGCATTACGTAATGCGTGCTTTAAAATGATGATGTATCCCTTTAAGCCTTTTGCTTTCGCTGTTCGTATATAGTCTTGGTTTACAACCTCTAACATACTAGAGCGAGTCATACGAGCGACGATGGCAGCTCCACCAGCACCAAGTGTGACAGCTGGTAGAATAATATGTTTGGCACTATCCCAGCCTGCTACAGGAAGCCAGTGTAACTGTACAGAGAATACATACATTAATAAAATTCCTAACCAGAAGCTTGGAAGGGAAATCCCTAATAAAGCGACAACCATTAATCCTACATCCATCAACGAATAAGGACGGATAGCGGAGATAATACCCGCAATAAGCCCCAGAACGATGGTGATTAAAATACTATAAAAGGCTAGCTCGATGGTAATTGGTAATCGGGAGGTAATTTCCTCGAATACTGGTTGATTATTTTTTAAAGAGTGACCCATATCTCCTTGAAGAAGGTTTTTAATATAGTCTGTATATTGAACTGCTAATGGTTTATTGAGCCCTAAATTTTCACGTAATTCTGCAACTGTTTCTTGAGAAGCCCCTTCCCCTGCTAAAATAATCGCTGGGTCTCCAGGAATCATCTGCATAATGAGAAAAACAACAAGCGTTACACCAAGTGTTACAGGAATAATTTGAGCTAGTCGTTTTAAGATAAATAATGTCATGTGTCTTCTCTCCTTTAATTTTTCATTCTTGGATCAAGTGCATCACGTAAACCGTCGCCAAATAAGTTAAAGCCTAATACAAGTATAGAAATCATAATACCTGGGAATAGCGCCATATAAGGAGCAGTAAATAGGAAATCTCGTCCATTAGAAAGCATGGCACCCCATTCAGGCGATGGTGGCTGAGCACCTAAACCTAAGAATGATAGACCTGCTGCAGATAGAATAGCAGTTGCTAAGCGCATAGATGCTTGTACAATAATGGGAGATAAAATATTTGGGAAAATATGCTTAATTAAAATTGTCATATCATTTGCTCCAAGTGTTTTGACAGCATCGATATATTCTAATTTTTTAACTTCCATTGTGGAGCCACGTACAATACGAGCAAACATAGGAATAGAGAAAAACCCAACAGCAATTGTGACATTGATAAGGCTTGGCCCCAATGCACTGACAATCGCTAAAGCTAGCAAAATACCTGGGAAGGCAAGCATGATATCTAACATTCGACTAATAATAGAATCAACCCATCTGCCATAATAGCCAGCAATAAGACCTAAGAAAGTGCCGATTGTACCACCGAATAAAACAGCTGAAATACCAACACCAATTGATAAACGTGATCCATATAAAATTCGACTTAAAATATCTCGCCCTTTGTCATCTGTTCCCATTAGATGTTCAACGCTTGGTCCTTGTAATTTTTGATCTAATTGTACGTCGTAGGGATCGTAAGGGGCTAAAATGGGCCCGATAAGAAACATCAATATATATAGAAGTATGATGATGCCTCCTACGACAGCTGCTTTATTTTTTTTGATTTTGTTTAGGAAAGAAACAAGATTCTTTTTTCTAGATGCCTTGCGTGCATTCACTAAAACAGAACGATCGATAGTAGTTGTTACTTTATTCATATCGAAACTCCTTTTCTATTTGATTTGATTTCAATTTAGTGAAAAGCGTAAAGAATGTAAATATTTTATGGTCTATTAGTCAGAAAATTTAAAAAACACGTAAAAATATTAAAAAACAAGTGAATTTTATTTCTTTATAATTCGAAATGTAAGGAACAAATCACATAAGGAGGAAATGTTGATGAAGAAAATGAAGTTGTTTTTATTCATGGCACTAATGACTGTACTTATTCTGCAAGCATGCTCTACTGCTAGCAATAATAGTACAGAAGGTTCCAAAGAGGGATCAAAAAGCGTAGGAGGAGAATTAGTTGTTCTAAGAGCAGCAGATGCGACAAGTCTTGATCCTCACTTTATTACAGATATTCCATCAGCAAATATTATTCATGGCAAGGTATATGAAACACTTGTCGCTTTCGATAGAGATCGTAAAATTGTTCCATTACTTGCAAAAGAGTGGGAGCAAAAAGATGAAATCACTTGGACATTTACATTGAATGAAGGCATTAAATTCCATGATGGTGCAGATTTTAATGCAGAGGCTGTAAAAGCGACATTTGACCGAATTCTAGATCCTGCAACTGGATCACCACAGCGTGATAAATTATCTATGATTAGTGAAGTAGTGGTAGATGATGAATATGTTGTAACGTTGAAATTAAAAGAACCATATGCTCCGCTTCTATCTATTTTAGCAAGTCAAGAGGGTAGTATGATGAGCCCGAAAGCGATAGCTGAAGCAGCGGACGAATTAGCAACTCATCCAGTAGGGACAGGCCCATTTGTATTTGAAACTTGGAAATCTGGTCAAGAAATTACTTTAATTTCCAATAAAGACTATTGGGGAACTGTACCAAAAGTAGATAAAGTAACATTTAAAGTTGTACCAGAGGATTCTACTCGTCTAGCAATGATTGAAAGTGGAGAAGCACATATTGCTGAACAAGTACCTGTGACAGAGATTGATCGAATTGAAAATTCTTCAACGATGAATTTATTCCGTGCAGAAGGACTAGCAGTAGAATTTATCGGATTCAACGTAAAAGATACATTATTATCGGATGTAAAAGTACGTCAAGCTATTAGCTATGCTGTTGACCGTGAAGCAATTATTAGCGGTATTTATGATAATGTAGGGACACTTGCAAATTCTGCAATGAGTCCAAAAATTATTGGATATTCTAGTGAAACGAAACCGTATGACTATGATGTAGTGAAGGCAAAAGAATTGTTAAAAGAAGCTGGCGTTCAAGAGGGAACAAAAGTTAAATTACTGACAAGTGATCGTAAAGAGCGTATTAATATGGCGGAGGTTATTCAATCTCAATTAAAAGGAATCGGATTAGATGTTGATATTCAAGTAATGGAGTATGGTGCATTTATTTCTGAAATTACGAAAGAACAGCACCAAATCTTTATTAGTGGCTGGGGTAATGCAACGGGGGATGCTGATTATAACCAATACAATCTATTCCACACTGCTTCTATGGGACCTCCAGGAAACCATTTCTACTATTCAAATCCAGAAGTAGACAAGCTAATTGAGCAAGGGCGTTCTGAAGCAAACCAAGAGGCACGTAATGAAATCTACAAAAAAGCAATGCAAATCGAGTTAGACGAAGCTGTCTATATTCCAGTGCGTAACTATGAGCATTTAGCAGTCTACAGCAATGCTGTAAAAGGTTTTTGGTTAGATGCATCTAACTACACGATGATCAGTGGCGTTGAAATTGTAGAGTAAATAAATTTGGGGATAGACGGAAAATACCAATTGGGAGGAAACTATGAGTAAACTATTGCTGAAAAATGTGAGATTAGAAGAAGCATATGAGCGCGAAAATGAACACATTGTTGCTACTCGTACAGGTATTTATGATGTTCTAATCGAAGATGGGCATGTTCAACAAGTAGATAAGGATATAGTGGCTGATAAAGATGTAGAAGTAATAGATGCACAACAGCAACTATTAGTCCCTTCATTCCGAGAGATGCATATTCATATTGATAAAACGTATTTCGGCGGAGAATGGCAGGCACCAAGACCCATTACTAAAGGGATTTTAACACGCATTGAAGAGGAAAGAACACTACTACCTAAACAATTGCCGACAGCTGCTTATCGAGCTGAGGAAATGGTGAAGTGGCTCATTTCCCAAGGACACACACATATTCGTTCACATTGTAATGTTGACCCACAAATTGGGACAAAGCATATTGAAATTACAAAGCAGGTTTTAGCAAACTATCAAGATCAAATCACCTATGATATTGTAGCCTTTCCACAGCATGGCTTATTACGCTCCAATGTAGAGGGACTCGTCCGTGAGGCAATGGCAATGGGAGCAACGCTTGTTGGAGGCGTTGACCCATCCATTGTAGATCGCAATATCGAAAAGTCATTGCAAGCAACAATGGGTATTGCACAAGACTATAATGCAGGGATCGATATTCATATTCACACAGCGAACACCCTAGGCGAATTTGAATTTTATAAACTGATAGAGTTAACGAAACAAGCGAAAAAAGAAGGACAAGTCACAATTAGCCATGCGATGGCACTTGCTGATTTAGAACAGTCACGTTTAGAAAATTTAGTTCAAGCAATGGCTGAGGTACAAATGGATGTAACAACAACTGTACCAATTGATTTGAACCGTTCGACAATTCCAATCCCTTATCTTTATAACAATGGTGTAAAGGTATCAGTCGGACATGATAGCTTAACAGATCATTGGTCACCATATGGTACTGGTAATACGATTATGAAATTAAATGTCATGGCGGAGAGATTCCGTTTTATTGATGAATACTCATTAAGTCGAGCTTGGAAATACGCTTCTGGTGGTATCACACCCTTAAATGATGCTGGAGAACGTGTTTGGCCACAAGTTGGTGATAAAGCGAATATGCTGTTAGTGGATGGCGTGAGCACTGCTCATGTGATAGCAAGAAGATGCCCAATTACTACGGTCATTTCACAAGGCAAAATGATTCACCAACAGGATGTAGGAGAGTTGAAAGGAGAATTCAGATGAAGCACTGGCTTACAAATGTTCTACTTGAAACAGGAGAATATCTAAAGGAAAATGATACAGTTGGAACGAAAGTGGAGCTTTTTCACCTTGAAATTACAGATGGCTTCATTTCGCAAATTGTACCCGCAACAGACGCAATTGATTCTCCAAACGAAGTCACAGATATGAAAGGGAAGCTGCTATTACCTGCCTTTAAGGAAATGCATAATCATTTAGATAAAACATACTTATCTTTACCGTGGAAGGCTTGTGTGCCCGTAAAGAATTTAAAGGAACGACTTGAACGTGAAGCACAAGAGTTATCCGTTCTTGCTACAACAGGAAAACAACGTGCGGCTGCAATGATTGAAAAAATCCTTAAGAATGGTGCGAATCATATTCGTACACATGTCAATATTGATCCATACATTGGATTAAAAAATTTAGAAGGTGTTCTAGCGGCATTGGACGATTATAAAGATGTCGTGACATCCGACGTCATTGCCTTTCCACAGCATGGTCTATTAAGAGATGATGTCCCTAAATTATTGCGTGAAGCTTTACGCAATGGAGCGACGATGATTGGTGGCCTAGATCCAGCAGGCATCGATAACTCAATCGAGCCTTCTCTTTATGAAGTGATGGATATTGCACAGGAATTTAATGTTGATGTCGATATTCATTTACATGATGGTGGCCATGTTGGGTATTATACAATCGATAAATGGATAGATATCGTGGAGGATGCCAAATATCAGGGTAGAACGGCAATAAGTCATGCGTTTTCACTTGGTGATGTATCGATCATGGAACAGCATAAAATTGCAGATCGTTTAGCACAACAACAAGTAAAAATAATGTCAACGGTGCCATTTGATTTGCGACGATTAATTCCACCGATTGAATTACTAACAGAGCACGGCGTGGATGTCCATTTTGGTTGTGACGGCTTTTATGATTCTTGGAGTCCTAATGGCTCAGGAGATATTTTAGAAAAAGCGACTACTTTTGCAGATATTTCTCGTAAACTTGACGAACGCTCTATTCGACGAACATTAAAATATATTACAGGTGGTGTCACGCCATTAGATGCAAATGGTCAGAAGGTTTGGCCGAATGTGAAGGACGAAGCAAGTTTTGTATTTTTTGACGCAGTATCAAGCGCGGAAGTTATTGCACGTAAACCATCCAACCGAGTGGTTATGTCTAAAGGAAAGTTTATCAACTAAGCATAAATCTAAATCCCCCTTATTTAGATAACATAGCAAACTAGAAATTTTCTAGTTTGCTATACTTATGTTTTAATAGAAAAGGTGAATAAAGGAAAGGAAAGTAGATTTGCCATTACTTATGTAGAAATCTCTTTATTTGCGGGTGCGATAAAATATGAAACAACTAACGATCTATATGATTTTATTTAGCTGTGTATTTTTTTGGGCCAGTAACTTCATTATTGGCTCTATTTTAATTGACCATTGGGATCCTTTAACGGTCGCCATTTTTAGGTTAATTGTCATTGTTCTCTTTTTAGGGGGGATTAGTTGGAAAGCAATTTGCCGAACAACATTTACAAGAAAGGATCTATTGTTATTGATTCTGGCAGGAATACTGGGCGTTTCCATTAATCACTATAGCTTTTATGCTAGTCTCCAGCACACTTCTCCTATCACTGCGGCTTTAATATTAGCCTGTGCACCGATTGTTACATCTCTACTGAATAAAATGATCTATCATGAATCACGTAACGGCATATTTTGGCTAGGTGCGGTACTTTCATTTGTTGGTGTTGGCCTCATCATTACAAAAGGGGCACTTATCACCATTTCAATCGGTGTGGGTGAAGTGTTGAGCTTAATTACAATGCTAAGCTTTGCTTTGTTTCTCATTATTGTCAATCATCTTAGTCAGAAAATGTCAGCCCAGTCGATTACGTTCTATACAAATTTAATAGGTTTACTAGTGCTCGTACCGTTTTCATTTACTATTTTGCCACAGACGAATTGGCAAGTTGCAATGCCCTACTGGTTTTTGCTCATTTTATCAGCGATTATTATTCACGGAGTAAGCAATTTAATGTGGAATCAAAAAATGAAGGAGGTCGGCTCAACAAATGCGTCGCTGTTGTTAAACTTTGAGCCAGCTATAGCTATGCTATTGAGTGCGGTATTTTTAAAACAATTCCCTACAAGTGTTCAATTATATGGCTCTTTATTAATCTTAGTAGGAATTTTACTGTGCATATATTATAAAGAAATTAAAGCAATTGTCCTTGAAAAAAAACAATGAATTAGCAAAAAAAGAGATGCTCATTTTTTGAGTACATCTCTTTTTTGCTGTTTCTGTAGCGAATTTAAAATAAATAGGTATGTTATTGGCAGAAAAGCAGTAATGGTCACGATACCATGCCATTGAAATAATGACCAAACAGGGCTTAGTATTGTACTTCCAGAGGCCACCCCAAGGTAATAAGCGACCAGATATAGACTAGAGGCGCTTCCTTTTTGGTAAAGAGCTAGCCGACTTACCAATGAGGAAGTTAATGCATGAGCAGTAAAAAAACCTAAACATGCTAGACAAAGTCCCATGACAATAATGAAAAGTGACTTGCTTAATGTAAAAAGTATTCCCACAGTTAATAAACAAACACCAAATGTTCGAATGGTATGTAATCCAACTTTTCCTGCGAGTGCATTAGCAAGAGGCGAACCAATAATACCTAAACCATACGCTAAAAAAATAAAAGAAATGCTTTGTAAAGATAATAGAAAAGGAGGGGCTGTTAAGTAATAGGGAATAAATGACCAAACTCCAGTAAAGGATAATTGTAAAATAACTCCTAATCCAAAAAGCATCAATAAATGAGGGTTTTTCAAATGAAACCAAAAGCCTTGTAAATCCTGTTGAATCGTACGCTGTTGTACCGAAAAATTTTTGGATTTAGGTAGCATCCACCAGACAATTACCATAACGATGCATCCCATAATGGCTAATGAAATAAATGCCATTTTCCATGAAAAATATTCAGTGACATACCCCATCATGAGTCTACCAATTGTTCCGCCTAGTGCATTACAAGAAATATACAATGCAGTGGCAAAGCCCATTGATTGTTGATCAATTTCTTCGCTAAGATAGGCAAGTGCTGCTGCAGGTACACCTGCAATAGCAAAGCCCTGAATAAAGCGTAATAAAATAATAGTAGAAAAAGAATCAGTTAGTGGCATGAAAAAAAAAGGTATGACAGTAAAAACTATGGATAAATGAATGAACAAAACTCTTCCATAACGATCTGATAAAAAACCTAGCACGATTAATCCAAGAATTACTGATAGAGTAGTCATAGATACGGATAGACTTGCAACGGATACAGAAATATGAAATTGCTCTGTAAAGAAGGGGAGCAGGGGCTGAACAGAATACATTGCTGCAAATACAAAAACAGAAGCCCCGCCCAAACTAATGACAATTGTCCAAAAAGAGCGATCTCTTATTGAATAACCCTTTGTATTTATACCCATCTTAAAACCTTATTTCATTTGCTCTGGTAACCAGAGAGAAAGTTGTGGGATTAAGACAACAAGTGCTAAGAAGATAATCATTAAAATGATAAACGGTATAACGCCTTTTACCACTTCCCCAAGTTTTTCTTTTGCAATACCGCTAACCACGAAGAGATTCAATCCAACTGGTGGAGTGATCATTCCTAATTCCATATTAATCGTCATAATAATGGCAAAGTGGATTAAATTTATATCGAAGTGTGCAAGGATTGGTAATAAAATTGGTAAAGTAATTAGAATAATGGAGACGGCTTCTAAGAACATACCCATGATAAAGAACAAAATATTGACAACTATCATAAAAATCCACTTATTTAAATCACTTTCTGCAATCCATGCACCCACTTGCTGTGGTACTTGTGCATTTGTTAAATAGAGTCCAAATAACGAAGCGGCACCTATTATTAAGAAAATCATAGCGGTAATATTAATAGATTCTACTAATACTTCGCGGAAATCCTTTAGCTTCATTTCACGATAGATAAACAAGGATACAATAAGACCATAGAAAACAGCTATCACCGCTGATTCAGTTGGTGTCACAACTCCTGAATAGATTGTTCCTAAAATTAAAAAAGGTAAAAATGCTCCCCAAATGGCTTTTAAAGATTTACGCCCACGTTCTTCCCAAGAAGCTGGTTGATCTCCATTAAATCCATTGCGTTTCGCATAAACGATAGCAGCAATAATTAAGATTCCTGTTAAAGCTAATCCAGGAAGAACCCCAGCCATAAATAATTCACCAATTGATTGCTCTGAGGTGATACCATAAATAATTAATGGAACACTCGGTGGAATTAAAATGCCTAATGTACCACCTGCTGCCACAAGTCCCATCGAATAACGTTTTTTATAGCCTGCTGAAATCATTGCTGGGATCATAATAGAGCCGATTGCTGCTGCTGTGGCAGGTGAAGAGCCTGAAATAGCGGCAAAAATAGCACAGGCAACAATTGTAACAACTGCAAGACCACCTGGCAGGTGACCAATCCATGCACGTAAAGCTTCAATTAAATATTTGGATATCCCACCCCGCGCCATTAATACGCCAGCCAGCACGAATCCTGGGATGGCCATCATAGGGAAGGAATCTAATGCAGTAAAAATGCGCTGTGGAATCATATTCATATTAAAATCTATTTGGAAGAACACTAGAATTGTTGATAGTGCTAAGCTAATAGCAACAGGTACTCGTAGAAATAATAGCAAAAAGAAACTAAGTAAGAGGATTAGCATATTCTTCATCCTTTCCTCGTAGAATATTAACTAATCGTTCTACGAATCTTAGTAAAAATAAAATACCTGAAAGAGGTAGGACTAAATATACAATCCACATTGGAATCCCGATATCAAGTGAAACCATACCAGATGTATAGCGATTTTCCACTAAAACAAAACCATAGTACGTGTAAATTAAGCAAAAGGCGATGCTCAAGCCTGTTGCTACTAAATCTAATAGACGTTTTTTCGATGGCTTTAATTTGTCATATAGAATATCCACCTGTATATGCTGATTGTGGCGAAGAGCTAAGCCAAATCCCAAAAATGTACCCCAAATTATAGAATAGCGTGCTAATTCCTCTACCCATGCTTGTGGTTCATTGAATATGTAGCGCATAATAACCCCATAAAAAATGAGTACAACACCTGCTACGAAAAAAATTCCAGCAAGAATTTCTTCTAAGTAGCCCCATATTTTATAAACGGCCTTCATGTTGATGCCTCCTTTATTTAAAGTTAAAAACGGATGCTTTTATTCCCACTGTAAATGTTGCAGTTTGAAGTGAGCTTCTTAGCACCCGTTTGTAAGTAAGCGATATACTAATAAAATTATTGATATTGACGATAACTCACTACTACGGGCAACTTCCTAACAAAGAATACCCAAGAAATTGTTGCAATTTCCTATTCCTTACATCAACTAATTATTGGAATAGTAAGTTTTTTTAAGAACTCTGTTTATTTTAAATCACGAATACCATTAATTAGTTCTTCTGTGATAACATCAGTAAACTCTTCATAGACTGGTTCCAGTTGTTTTTTGATGGCTTCTTTTTCAGCATCTGATAGCTCAATGACCTCAATACCAGAGTTTTTAATGTTTTCGAATGATTTTCCGTTTTCTTCCGCAGCTAAATCCCAAGCTAACGTTGTTGCCTCATTCAATGATTCTTCAACTGCTGTCAATAGCTCTGAAGGTATTTTTTCCCAGAATGTTTTGTTTACAAAGATGGCATAGTCTAGACGACCATGTTCAGATACGGAGAAGTATTTTTGAACTTCTTGATATTTTTGAGTATCAAAGTTATTAAATGTGTTTTCTTGTCCATCTACTGTTCCTTGTTGTAAGGCAGCGTATGTTTCACCAAATGCAATTGTCGCAGAACCAGCATTCAAAGCTTTAAACTGCGATTCTAAAACTTTACCTGCTTGTGCTCTGAATTTTAGTCCTTTAAAATCGTCCACTGTCACAAGTGGGTGTTTGTTATTGGAAAAGTGTTTAAAGCCATTTTCCCAGAAAACGAGACCTTTAATATCGTTAGCTGCTAGTTGGTCAGATTCTAGAATCAGCTTTGCAACATCTGAATTAAAGAACTTACGAGCATGCTCTTGATTTTCAAAAAGGTAAGGCATATCAACATATTGCCAACGAGGATCGATTTTTACCATTTTCGTTACAGAAGGAGCAATCATATGCACATTTCCTGATACTAAGGCATCTAATTCATCATTATCTCCATATAGTTGTGAGGATGGATAAACCTCAACTTTCACTTTACCTTCTGTTTTTTCATCCACTAGTTTTGCAAATGCCTCAGCTGCTTTACCTTTAACACTATCAATTGAAGTTACATGAGAGAATTTAATAACAAGAGGTTTTTCTTTGGTGTAGCCACCATCTCCCTCAGCTGCTGGAGCAGAAGCTGCTTCTTTTTTTTCGCCACCACAAGCCGCAAGTACGACTAAAAGCAAAGCCATGAATGACATGAAAAGCCATTTTTTCATTCTATATCCCCCTAAAATTTATATTTATAGTTAAAAGGGCAACCTTTTAAACCTTAGTTAATGAAATTGATTTTTAGGAAGTGCCTCAATATATTTAAAACCATAATTTTCTGCATAATAGTCGTATACAGGTTTAAAGGCGTTCTCCCAATCCTCTATTTCTTCCTCCGTTAAATAATGAATTTGTATGCATTGACATGCTTCCATTTCCTGAAGTCTTTCCGTACTTAAATTCTCTGCTTGTTGCCACTCCCATTTTTGTACTTCCTCAAGAGTATCAATCAAAAGCTCCTGTACATTTTTAGGGAGGGAATTCCAAAATTCATTATTCATTAATAACAAATAGCCTAGATAACCATGATTACTAATAGTTAAGTAATCTTGAAGTGAATGTAGATTTTTGCTTGTAATATTAGTGAGCGTATTTTCTTGCCCATCAACATTGCCTTTTTGTAGTTGATGGAAGACCGTATTAAAATCAATTCGTCTAGGATAGGCACCGGCAATGGAGAATTGCTCAGCTAAAATATCACTTGGCATTATTCTCATGCGTAAGCCTTGTAGATCAGTTAAGTTTTGGATGGGACGAATACTATTACTTAACTGTTTAAAGCCACTATCCCATACGCCCATCGAGATTAGATTGTGTTTATTTAATCTCTTCATTAATGATTGTCCAACTTCGCTTTCAACATATGTATGAACTTCTTTTGCATTTTTAAATGCATAAGGTAAATCCATGACAGACCATTCGGGTACAAACGTAGTTATTTTTGAAATGGCAGGGGCAATCATCTGAATATCTCCTCTTAAAAGAGCATTCATCTCCTCGCCATCCTTGTACAGTACGCCATTCGGGAAAACTTGAATTTCTACATGACCATTACTTCGTTCCTTAATAAGCTCTGCAAATTTAATTGCTGCCATTCCTTTAGGTGTGTTTTCACCTACAACATGTGAAAAGCGAATGACAATTTGTTCTTCATGACTTAATTGCTCATTGTCAGTTGGATAGGTCTGCTGTTGACAACCTATGAGGATGGTTAAAAAACATAAGTTTAAGAAAAGTACTTTTATAGGACTACGCCACATGTCTATTCACTCCTAACTGTATAAGATGTGAACGCTTTCTATTGTATTTTATACGAATAAATATTCAATATTATGGTTTTAATGAACATTTTGGTATTTATGGTATATAACAATTAGTTATATTGATAAATTGTTATAATACAAGATAATTGCTAGAGAAAAAAGAATCTGCTTACTTTTCTTTTATTAATGTGCATAGTAAAGCATCATAAAGCTATGCATAATAAGAAAAATAGCAGATTCTATATGAGTTTTTATTTTAATAACTATTTATGCTCAATTATTTTATGGAATAATATTTCGTTGGTCGTCCAACTGTTCCATATTGTAGTTCAATGCTAACGGTTCCTTTAGTTGCTAAAAAATCTAAATATTTCCGAACTGTAACCCTTGCCATTCCAACATTTTGGGCCAGCTGCTCGGAGGTTATAGCTACTCGATATGTTGTTAAATAATCTAATATTTGTTTCATCGTTAAATTGTTTAAGCCTTTAGGTAATTCATTTGACTCTTGTTGTATACCTAGCCAACTATCAATATCCTCTTGATTTAAGGCTGTGCAATTAGTAAACAATTTAGAGCTATTTTTATATTGCTGTAAAGCTTTTTCAAAACGTTCGAAGCGAAAGGGCTTAATGAGATAATCGCTTGCACCAAATCGTAAAGCCTCTTGAACAGTCGGTGCATCTCGCGCAGCAGTTATCAGAATAATATCTGAAGGAATTCTTTCTGAACGGAGTTTTAAAAATAAATCCATACCGGTCATATCTGGTAAAAACATGTCTAGTAAAATTAAATCTGGTTTTTTTACTTTAATTTTTTCGTAAGCATCACGACCAGTGATAGATTCGCCTACAAGCTGAAAACCAACCATTTTATTTAAAAAACCTTTATTTATTTCAAGCACCATTGGATCATCTTCTACAATAAAAACTGAAAGTTTACTCATTGTTCTTCTATCACCCCTACCTCAATAGTAATATTTGTACCAATATTGAACGTTGATTCAACTTGTATATTTCCGTTATTAGATTCTACAATTTGTTTAACAAGTGCAAGGCCAATACCATGTCCTTCCTTTTGTTTGGTAGTAAAACCATATTCGAAAATTCGTTTCGGTAAACCTATTATCCCCATGCCACTATCCTGTACTTCTATATATAGATAATGCTTATCGCCAATTAACGTTAATCGTACATCTTTATACGTACACTCAAAGCATGCTTCCATCGCGTTATCAAGCAAATTCCCAATTATAGTTACCAAATCACCACTAGAAAAACCGCTCATAATATCGTCTAGCTTTGAATCATCATCAATGGTCAGTTCCACGCCGAGTTCTTTTGCTCGCGAGTACTTCCCAAGTAGTAAACCTTGAATCGAGTAATCAAGTATTTTATCATGTAAAATTTGTATAATTTCCTCTTCATCCGTAATTTCATCAATAATAAGACTCAGAGCTTCATCATTACGGTCTAGTTGAATTAATCCTGCAATACTATGTAAACGGTTCATATATTCATGCTGTTGAGCTCGTAAGGAATCCACAAGCATTTTAATCCCTGTTAATTCTTCAGCTAACATATTTGCCTCTTTACGATCCGTTAACATTATAAGGTATCCGGCATTTTGATCTAAAATTCGAATAGGGAAGGTGCGTACTAAATACATCTGGTCATGTATAAGTAAAGGTCTATATATTTCATGCTGCTGTAAAATGTCTTCCGCAAGCCATGTCCCATTAAATAATTCTTTGCGAGAAATTCTCTGTTCAAAGAAATGAGTATATTGCCTTGCGAGGCGGTTAATAAATGATACATTACCGCTTTCGTCGGTTGCTAATATACCAATATCCATTGCCTGTATAATGCCAGATCGCTCTTCCACTAAGCGAGCGATTTCGTATGGCTCTAAATTAAATGTTTGACGCTTTAGGTGATTAGCTACCCAGACTGAACCACCTAATCCAATAGCTAGTCCCCAAAAAAGAGAAATCAATATATCAAATTGATATTCATCTAGTAGGTTGTACCATTTTGGGGTAAGTAACCCAACTGTAATAACACCAACTTGTTGTGTACCTTCTTCATTCATGATAGGAACGAATGCACGGATGGAATAGCCAAGCACTCCCTGAGCTTTTGATATGTATTCATGCTGTGAAAAAGCTTCTATTTCGTCTCCACCCTCAAAAACTGTGCCAAGTTTGCTCTCAGAAGGGTGAGAATAGCGGATTTTCTTCATATCAATAATCACGATATAATCAACATCAGTTGTTAAACGAATTCTCTCTGCAATGGGTTGAATAACTTCAAATCCATTCGGCTTCCCAACATTATTTTGTACCTCTGTCAGTTGTGAAACGGTTCTCGCGATAGCAATGGCTCGTGCTCCAAATTCTTTCTCAAATGCACCCGAAAGGTTATGGATCATGATAGCACCACTTGTTGCTATAGAAAAAAGGACAATAATAAATGAAAAAATAAACATTTTTAGACGTAAAGATATATTTTTCATAGACATATAAAAGAGCGATAGCTATTAGCTTTCTTTTATACATTCATCACCCCAATTCTACAAAATAAGCATGATTACCTTAAAACATACTAAAAATACTTAGTTTATACTAAATTACCATAAATAACATAGCTGTTGTAATACAAGATTTGTTGAAGAGCATTTTTATTATTGTGTAGTATAACAAAACGAATGATAAATATGATTTATATTGTTGTAATGGCGTACATATACCAGAAAATCGCACTCTAATATATATATTTGAATAATAAAAAATAGTTCACTTTCAATAAATAATTTGAAATATACATTGATTGTATTGTTGATTTTTTGAATAAGATAAAAAATATGGAAATAAAAGACGGGAATCAGCTTTTCATTCATACATATAAAAGTGAAAATCTTGTAGAAAATAGTTCCGAATTTCTCTTCTGTTCTTAAAAATTCTAGCGTAAATAAACTAAAGAAAACGTTCTTTCTGTAGATAAATAATAGAATTAATATTCTAATTAAGATTTTATTCATAAACAGTATGTGAATATATACACAAAATTAATTATTCAAGAATAATTAATATATAACGATAAAGTAGAGTAGAAAAATAATAAAATCTAGTATATGTAGATTTTTTAGTTTGTAAAACTTTATTTTTCTTAGAGGCTGTAAGGTTTGTTTGATTTTAATTTTTAAGAAAAGAATAAAAAACTTTTTGGAGAAATAATATTTTTTAGAAAAACATCTTGCATTTGAATAATTCTAAGTGGTAAATTGTTTTACATGGACGTTCATAGAATTTTCACAGGTAGCAAAAGAGGGGAGAAATGAGAATTTATGAATAAAAATAGATGGTTAATTGCATTATCTGCAATCGCTATTCACCTTTCAATCGGTGGAGCCTATGCATACAGTGTATACAAGCTACCGATTGTCACAGAAATGGGATGGAGTGAAACAAAGGTAACGATTGCCTTTACCATTATGATGGGATTAGCTGGTTTCTCAGCTGCATTATTTGGTAGTTTAGTAGAAAAAATGGGACCACGTAAATCGGCGATGGTAGCAGCTGTCTTATTTGGAGCAGGACAAGCTGGTGCTGGTGTAGCCATTTCAATGGATTCTGTTGTTATGTATTGGTTAACATATGGTGTTCTTAGTGGATTAGGAATGGGGATTGGCTATATTGCACCTGTATCAACACTTGTAAAATGGTTCCCAGACCGTCGTGGTCTAGCAACAGGTATGGCCGTACTTGGTTTTGGATCGGGTGCACTTATTACAGCACCAGTCGCAGCCAACTTAATGGAGGCAGTTGGCATTTCTACAACATACTTTATTCTAGGGGCAAGTTACTTCACGTTAATGATTTTAGGGGCTTCATATATAGCACCACCTAAGCCAGGTTATATGCCTGCTAATATGAAAGCAGCTGCCAATAATGGTAAGGACGTAGTGAAGAAAGATTTAGCTGTTATGTCAGCACGAGAAGCTGTTAAAACAAAGCACTTCTGGATGCTTTGGTCCATGCATTTAGTTAATGTAACAGCAGGGATTATGATGATTTCTGTTGCTTCACCAATGGCACAGGAAATTGTCGGTCTATCAGTAGCAGGTGCTGCCGCAATGGTAGGAATTATGGGGTTATTTAATGGTGGTGGTCGTTTAATCTGGGCCGCTGTGTCTGATTATATCGGTCGTTCTAACGTTTTCGTTATTTTCTTTACTGCACAGCTAATCACATTTATCGTTTTACCACATACAACTAACGTAATTATTTTCCAAGCACTTATCTTCTTAGTTGTTAGTTGCTATGGTGGAGGGTTCTCAAATCTACCTGCATTTGCAAGTGATTTATTTGGCACAAAGCAACTTGGTGTGATTCATGGTTATTTATTAACAACGTGGTCATTGGGTGGAGTTTTTGGACCATTGTTAGTAAGTGCAATCAAAAATGCGTATGGAAGCTACATTCCTGTATTCTATGTATTCGCAGGTTTAATCGCAGCTTCGTTGATTATTTCCTTAACGTTACGTGCAGATGTACGTAAGCAAACAGCTTTAAAAGCAGCGCAAAATGTTGGAGATGTATCTGCTACACAATAATATGAACTTTCAATTACTATATAGGTGTCATTTCGTGGATGGCACTTATATAGTTATTTTTTTGAAGTGCTTGTTATATAACAATTGTAATTTCTTTATTTAATGTATAACAGCACCTGTCTGAAGTCAATAACATTACTGGAAATAAAGTGATTTCGTAATTAAAAGAGAAATTTTGTAACGAAATGCACGATGAGGAACAAACTATTAAAAATTGAATCTTTTCTCAAAGAACAACGTATATAAAGTAATTAGGGAGGGATCAATCATGGGGAAATTTTCTTTAGATGAATTTGTTCATAAAACACAGCAGGACGATAATGAGAATGATTATTTTGAATTGGAAACTGAACGCGTATTAGAGGTTAATCTAAACGGTGAAGTGTGGTCAAAAATGGGCGCTATGATTTCCTATACAGGTGATATTAAATTTGAACGTGAGCGCGTCTTGGAGCATGGTCTTGGCAAAATGTTTAAAAAGGCTTTAACGGGTGAAGGTACGCAATTGATGAAAGCTAGCGGAAAGGGCAGACTCTACTTAGCGGATCAAGGAAAGAAAGTAACTGTTTTTGATTTGAAAAACGACAGTATTTGTGTCAATGGCAATGATTTACTTGCCTTTGAGCCTAGCATCGAATGGGATATACGTTTGATGCGTAAAATGGCTGGCATCATGTCAGGTGGCTTATTTAATGTAACCCTTCAAGGAACAGGGAAGGTTGCGATTACAACTCATTTTGAACCACTGACATTATTAGTGAAACCAGGTGAAACAGTATATACTGATCCGCATGCTACTGTCGCCTGGTTAGGCAACTTAACACCTGAATTTAAAACAGATATTAGCTTCCGTACATTTATCGGCCGAGGCAGTGGAGAATCCATCCAGATGGCGTTTTCTGGTGAGGGCTTTGTCATTATCCAACCATTTGAAGAAGTTTATATGTCTAGTGAAAGCTAAAAAAGCGTGTCCGTTGTTCCACGGACACGCTTTTTCTCCTATTATAATGCCGCATGCATTCCTGCAATACGTCCCGTTACGAGGGCTGAAGTGATGTTATAGCCGCCTGTATAGCCATGAATATCAAGAATTTCTCCACAAAAGAACAGTCCTTCTTTTTTCTTTGAGGCCATTGTTTTTGGCTCGATTTCTTTTACAGAGACACCGCCACCTGTTACAAACGCCTTATCAAGTGACTGTGTGCCACTCACTGTTAACGTGAAGTTTACTAGTAAACGTGCTAGCTGACGAATTTTCTCTTGGGATAATTCAACGCCCGTCAATTGAACATCAATATGTGCTCGCTCACATAAGAACAAGAGCCATCGTTCAGGTGCTATGCCTTTCCAAACATTTTTCACAGCCTTTTTCGGATCTTCTTTTATTAATTTATTTAAATATTGTAGACATGTTTCTTCATTATAATGTACCAGTGTTTGAATACGCATTGTCACGGGCTCATAGCCTGTTTTCATTAATTCTTTCACAACGAATTGACTACAACGCAAAATAGCAGGACCACTTAAACCAAAATGGGTAAAGAGCATATCCATTTGATGGGTGACGAGTGCCTTGCCTTTTTTATTTAGCACGGAGACAGCAACATCACGCAATGCTAGTCCTTGTAGCTCACGTGCTTGAATAAAATCTTCTTTTGAAATAACAGGAACTTCTGTTGGGAATAAGGTAGTGATTGTATGACCCGCACGTTCAGCCCAAGGATAGCCATCACCTGTTGAGCCTGTTTGTGGAACCGCCTTGCCCCCAACGGCTACAACGACTGCTTGACTACGGACTTCGGTGCCATCAGCAAGACGTACACCCAAAATTTTATCTTCATCCATTAGAAGCTTACTGACAGCTGTGTGTAAACGAACTTCAATATGAAGACGTTGTAGCTGTCTAATCAGCGCATCAACGACATCTTGTGCGCGATTGGATACAGGGAACATTCTACCGTGGTCCTCTTCCTTTAGGGCGACACCAAGCCCTTCAAAAAATGCAATTATATCTTCATTATTATAAACGGTAAATGGACTATAGAGAAAACGGCCATTACCGGGTATATGCTTCACAATTTCTTCAACAGGCAAACGATTTGTAACATTACAGCGTCCTCCGCCAGAAATGGCCAATTTCTTGCCTAGTTTTGTGCCTTTTTCTAACAATAACACCTTCTTTTTGCGCTCTCCAGCAGCAATCGCCGCCATTAAACCAGATGGGCCACCACCAATCACGATTACATCATACATAGTTAGAAACTCACTTTCTGTTCAAATTAGGAATCTTTCCTATTATACATGAAGTCTATATAGAGAGGGACTTTCTTTGACATTGAAAATAATAGAAAAGTGTTTTATAATTCTTTATCTCTTCTTTTGGGATGAAGAGCTTATACAGTAGAATGAAACACAATATTCTTTGTTATACAATTGGATGAATGAAAGTTTTCCTTTATTAGCATTGTCAGCATGAAATGAATGTCTTTTCGTGCTATTATGGTAAAGGTTATGCACTAAATTATGAGGTGAAAAATAGAATGTGCGGATTTATAGGTTATATTAATGGAACAAATGTGATTGATCATCATCAGACGATAGAAAATATGATGAATACAATTATTCACCGTGGACCAGATAGCGGTGGTATTCATAGTGACGATAAAGTAACGTTAGGTTTCCGTCGATTAAGTATTATTGACTTATCAGACGTAGCAAATCAACCATTATATAGTGCAGATGGTAATATTGTGCTTGTATTTAATGGAGAAATTTTTAACTTCCAAGAGCTGCGTGCAGATCTTATTGAAAAAGGTCATACGTTTAAAACGCAGTCGGATAGTGAAGTCATTATTTATGGCTATGTAGAATATGGCGTAGATTTTGTGAAGAAACTGCGTGGGATGTTCGCCTTCTGTATTTGGGATAAAAAGAATGATTTACAATTCATTGCGCGCGATGGCTTTGGGATCAAACCATTGTATTATTCTGAGCATACAACAGACGGTACGTTTATCTTTGGCTCTGAGATTAAATCGTTTTTACCACACCCATCATTTATTAAAGAGTTAAATAAACAGGCACTTCGCCCATATTTAACATTCCAGTATTCATCTATGGATGAAACATTCTTTAAAGGTGTCTTTAAATTACCACCAGCACACTATATGCTGATTCAAAATGGACAAAAGCAAATCGTGCAATATTGGGATAAAAAATTCCATGCAAAAGAAGCACCAATCGAAAAATATATTGAAGAAATTCGTTCAACTGTTAAAGAATCTGTAGAGGCCCATCAAATCAGTGATGTAAAAGTAGGTTCATTCTTATCGGGTGGTATTGACTCTAGTTATATTACGTCTTTATTACGCCCAGATAAATCCTTCTCAGTCGGGTTTGCGGACTATGAAGATATGTTCAATGAGACAAATCTTGCAAAAGATTTATCAGATACGTTGAATATTCAAAATGAACGTAGATACATTACCGCAGATGAGTGCTTTGAAGCGCTACCTAAAATTCAATGGCATATGGATGAACCACAATCCAATCCATCCTCAGTGCCACTTTACTTCCTTTCGGAGCTTGCTTCAAAAGATGTAACGGTTGTCCTATCAGGTGAAGGTGCTGATGAAATTTTTGGTGGGTATGCTTGGTATCAAAACTCTGGAAGAATGCAAAAATATGAAAAATTACCATTAGGTCTTCGTAAAACATTACGTGGAATGGCAGAAGCTCTACCGAAAAATCAATACACGAATTTCCTTATCAAAGGTGCTCAAACAGTAGAAGAGCGCTTTATTGGGGAAGCGGTAGTTTGGGATGAAGTGGATGCTATTAATGTTTTAAAGCCAGCTTATAAAAATGCGCCATCTGTAAAATCGATTACAAAACGTATTTATGATGAAGTACCTGGCGATGATGATGTGACAAAAATGCAGTATCTAGATCTAAATCTTTGGATGCCTGGTGATATTTTATTAAAGGCAGATAAAATGAGTATGGCACACTCAATTGAATTACGTGTACCATTTTTAGATAAAGAAGTAATGGAGTTAGCGAAAAATATTCCATCACGATACCGTGTGAATGATATCGATACAAAATATGTTCTACGTCAAGCTGCGCATCAGGAATTGCCAGAAGAATGGGCAAAGCGTCCGAAGCTTGGATTCCCAGTGCCAATTCGTCACTGGTTACGTGAAGAAAAGTATTACAGTATGGTAAAAGAAATGTTTACAACTGACTTTGCAAATGAATTTTTTGATACAAAACAATTAGTTGGCTATCTAGATGAGCACTACGAAGGGAAAGCAAATCGCGGTCGTTATATTTGGACAGTTTATGTATTCCTAGTATGGTATAAAAAGTTCTTTGTGGACATGGTATAAGAAATACCTAAATCGGTGGGGATGTTCAATTCCTCACCGATTATTTTAAGGCCTTTTTTCATCAAGTTTCTTTATGAATGAACTTTTTGGTGTTTTTATGCGTCTCATTTCCTATAAATATGTTAAGATTACAGTTGGTTTACTTTATTGCTCTTAGGGTGACAGCGCTTGCATATCGTTTGTTTTAAAACGAAAAAGTTTTATAAGTATCCTTTGAAGTGTTACGATAATAATATTTATTTTACAATGAATGGATGGGTATGATGTCCAATTTAATGAAAGGTACTGCGATATTAACAATGGGGATGTTTTTATCGAAGGTACTCGGATTAATTTATATTTTTCCGTTTTATGCAATTGTTGGCGAGAAGAACATTGCGCTTTACCAATATGCATATATTCCCTATTCAATTATGCTGGCAATCGCCATTTCAGGTGCGCCAATAGCCGTCTCTAAATTTGTATCCAAATATAATGCCATGGGAGATTATCAATCTGGTCGCAAGCTGATGAAATCGGGCATTCTTATTATGATGATGACTGGCTTTGCAGCATTTATTGCCCTCTTTTTACTTGCTACGCCAATTGCAGGGCTAGTTATTAAGAGTGAGGAACAGGTCTTTACAGTTGAACAAATTGCTTCAGTAATACGATGGGTTAGTTTTGCCTTAATCGTAGTACCATTTATGAGTCTATGGCGTGGCTTCTTCCAAGGCTACGACAAAATGGAGCCTACTGCCGTTTCACAATTGGTAGAACAAATTGTGCGGATTGTTGTGTTACTTGGTGGGTCGTTCCTAGTGGTGATTGTGTTTAAAGGAAAACCAGAGACAGCCATCTCCTTTGCTGTGTTTGCTGCATTTATCGGGGCAATCGGTGGATTAGGTGTTCTTTATTATTACTGGAAAAAATATCAGCCTGAATTTAACTTATTACGTAGCCAAAGTGTGACTTCCACACAGCTACCAATGTCCAATATTTATAAAGAAGTGATTACCTATTCCATCCCAATGGTGTTTGTAGGGGTGGCAAATCCGTTATTCCAATTAGTCGACATGCTTACGTTTAATGGAGCAATGACGTCCATTGGTTTAGCAGAAGTAACAGATACTTATTTATCAATGATTAACTTTATGACACATAAAGTTGTTATCATCCCTGTTATGCTAGCGACTGGATTTTCGATGGCGCTTGTACCAACAATTACAAAGTATTTTACACAGGGGGAGTATTTAGCCCTCCGCCATGCAATGGATAAAACCTATCAAATTTTAATCTTTATTACATTGCCAGCTGTGGTTGGTATTTCTCTATTAGCCAATGAAATTTATTTTATGCTTTATTCAGAAAGCGAAATGGGGGCAACCATTTTAGCGCATTATGCACCTGTTGCGATTTTATTTGCGTTATTCCAAGTCACAGCAGCCTTACTTCAAGGCATTGATTTTCAAAAGTGGATTGTTTTCAGCTTATTATCTGGAATTTTCGTAAAACTAGCATTAAATATTCCTTTAATTCGCTGGTTAGAGGCAGATGGTGCTATAGTAGCTACAGCTATTGGCTATAGTGTTTCGATTATCATTAATATGCTTGTGTTACGAAAAACATTGAATTATCGATCAGAAATGGTTGTGCGTCGTGTCATGTTAATTGCTTTATTGACAATGGCGATGGCCATTAGCGTGCTGATTGTGCATAAATTATTGGAATTACTAATGGGACCAGTTGATAGTAAATTCTCAGCTTTATTATTCTCAATTATTTGTGCGGGTGTTGGTGCGGCTGTTTATGGCTTTTTATCATTACGCCTAGGTTTAGCCCAAAAGCTATTAGGTGAACGATTAACCCGTATTATGAGTAAACTGGGATTGAAATAGGAGTGGAACGATGCGTTTAGATAAATTACTAGCAAATATGGGGTACGGCTCTCGTAAGGAAGTGAAGCAGCTATTAAAGCAAAAAGCAGTCACAGTAGACGGTGCTTATGTCAAGGACGCAGCTTTACACGTAGATCCAGAAAAGCAAATTGTATCAGTGTTTGGAGAGCGCGTTGTTTATACAGAATTTGTTTATTTTATAATGAATAAACCACCTGGTGTTATTTCTGCCACTGAAGATTTAAGAGATGAAACAGTCATTGATTTATTAGAGCCATTACATCAGCATTTTCAACCGTTTCCTGTGGGTCGATTAGATAAAGACACAGAAGGGTTGCTCTTATTAACAAACGATGGTCAATTAGCTCATAATTTATTGTCTCCCAAAAAGCATGTGCCGAAAGTTTATTACGCACAGATTGAAGGCGTTGTGACAGAAGAAGATGCCGAGAAATTTGCAAATGGTGTTGAGCTAGATGATGGCTATGTTACAAAGCCTGGAAAGCTTGTGATCTTAAAGTCTGCACAGCAATCTGAAATAGAGCTAACGATTCAAGAAGGCAAATTTCATCAGGTAAAGCGAATGTTTGAGGCTGTAGGAAAACGTGTAACATATTTAAAGCGTATTTCTATGGGAAGCCTGATATTAGATGAAAATCTAGCGTTAGGTGAATATCGTGAACTCACTACTGAAGAGCTAAACGGTTTACAAAACAATCATTAAACATATTATTCCCCGATGTCTCACATAGCATCGGGGATTTTAATATACAGTAATATGACTGTAACTGTATAATATGAAATGAGTTATTGTGATATAGTCATAGAATGTATCATATTTGAAATGTTCCCCAAAAGACGATGGTATAAATAAGTAGAGGACAATTAAATGAAGAACCTGCGTATTAAATTATTACTATCTTTAATAGCATTTGCAGTCATACTTGTTGCTGTTATTTCATATGTGAACCGGCAAATACTGGTAACAGAGATAGAGAAACAAGTGAGCATGAATAAAATATTAATTGAAAATCATATTTTGACAGATATGCAAACTGTTGATAACGCCCATTTTTATTTTGATAATAATATGTCAGACAAAATGGAACAGGAGCTTAGACAGTTAAAAAACTATTACCATGAAAACCCTAATGTAGCTACTTGGGATTTGCAGCAAATGAAAAAGAAGCATGGCATGGATATTTACATAGTGGATCAATCCAATACAGTGGTTTACACGACTTTTGCCAAAGATATTGGCTTGGATTTCTCGCTTTGCTGTCAACGTTTTTCTACTTTATTGGATGAAAGGCGCGCTAGCGGCGAATTTTTTACAGATGGAATTGATATTTCAACATCAACAGGCGAATATCGAAAATTTGGCTATCTAGCAACACATGATAAGAAATATTTGTTTGAGTTAGGTATAGACCTACTAAATGATCCTGTCTTCCAAACCTTTAATTTTGAGAAAACTGCACAGTACTTAATTGGTAAGTATATTGATTTAGTGGATGTGCAAGCCATTAATGCAGGTGGCGTTTTCTTTAATGATTCGAGATCAAAGAAAATCACTGTACAGGAGCAATCTAAGAAATTTCAAGAATACTTCGAGCTAGCAAAGAAAACAATGGAGCCAGTTGAGTATGAAAAGGCATTAGACAATGGTTATATAGAAACACATCGTTTTCTGCCCTATGAAGCAGAGACAGTCAGAGGGGAGTCATCCAAAAGAATTGTCTATGTGAAATTTATCAATTTCACTAAAATGGAAGCTCTCCAAAAAAATACGAAACAATTTTGGATTCTACTGTTTATCGCCCTACTAACATCCTTTATTATGCTGTTAGTTATTAATAAAATTTTATCTAAAACAATACACCTAGCTACCTTCGATCCGTTAACTGGTGTCTATAACCGTGCTACATATATTAGGAAAATTGATAATTTATTAAGAAAAAGAAAATTGAATGTGCCAGGTTTATTGTTAATTGATTTAGATAACTTTAAACAAGTAAACGATCAATTTGGTCATGTAGAAGGAGATCATATCCTCATTCAAACAGCAAAGATTTTAAAGCATGTTGTGAAACAAAGTGGCTTTGTCGTACGCTTCGGTGGGGATGAATTTGCCATTGTTTTATACGATACAACAGAGGAACAGATGCAACACATGGCAGAGGCCATTTTGACTCAAATAAGGTCAGTTAGATATGATGGCCAAGCTAGCGAGAAATGGTCTGTGTTGTCTGTGAGTATGGGCGGAGCCATTTATAACCATGCTGAGGATACAGAAATGAGCTTATTTGAACGGGCCGATAAAGCGCTTTATCAATCCAAAAATGCTGGTAAGGATCAATATTCTAGTTTTGCAGAGGTCGCTGCTGACGAGGGTTATAATAGTTAAAAAACGCCCCATTCTATCGATAGCATAATTAGCTATTTTGATAGCAATGGGGCGTTTATTAATGAGCAGCTATTTTTGTTCTATAAAAGATACAACTACATAAAACAAGAACAGCGATGACTGGAAACATAGCGTTCATATAATGCGTCAAGAGCCAACCGCCTATTATTGGGCCAATAAAGCCACCTAAATTTTTAAATTGTGCAGCACCTAAATAGGTTGCCTTTTGAGTATCTGGCGCAATTTCATCAATCATGACATTCATTGTAGGGAAGGCAAAGATTTCACCTATGGTAAAAATAATCATGGCAATGATATAGAGTGTATAATTATTGGAGAATCCAAACATACATAATCCAATAGCAAAGAACAGTACACCTACTAATAATGTTGCTGTAGATGAAAAACGCTCTGATACTATACTAATAGGTAATTGTAGTAATAACACCACTGCTGCATTAAGAGAGATTAATAACGAATAAAGTTTTGCGCCTTCATCAATCTTTAATTCGATAATTTGTGGTAGCGTTGAGTCAAATTGCGAGTAACCAATATTGATTAAAATGGCTCCCAATATGAAGCTAAGTAGCACACGATTTGTCAAAAGAATTGTGAATGTACTGAGTATTTTTGTTTGTGTAACCGCTTTGGGTTGCTGCATTTGATAGCGATTTAAGACAAAAAATAAAAAGACTGCGTAAATAATATACATCATCCCTGTCAGCATAAAAGGGATACTGGGACTGGAGAGCTGTGAGATATACACGCCAATAATAGGACCAATAACCGCCGCAATATTAATGGCCGTATAACGTAAGGAAAATAGTCTTTTTCGCTTATCGGCAGGTGTAAAGTCAATCATCAATGCCTGTGTGGAAGGTTCAAAAAATGATCGACAAAGACCATTCAAAGCATTGAATAGAATAAAAAGCCAAACAGCATGAACCGTTGCGAAGCCAAAGAACACAAGACTCCAAACGATAATTGTTAATAGAATAACGCTTTTTCTACCAAAGCGATCTGTTAAATAACCCCCGAAAAATCCACCTACTGTGGAAATGAGCGGCGCGATACCAATGGTCAATCCAATTTGTAAGGGAGAGGCTTGAATTTCATTATGTAAATAAATAGCTAAAAAAGGCATTGCCATAAAGCTTGCAATACGTGTGAAAATTGTTCCACCTAAAATAATCCAAACTAATGGATGAAACAGCTTTGACAAAGTCATATAAAATCCTCCTCTCAACATTTAGAATGTTTCGAGTTTAACGGATTGTTAAGCAACTGTAAATAGTTAAAATAATCTTGAAAGAGCACAGAGCAGATAATGGCGCGTGGATTTATGTTGCTATGCTAAGATGTGAAGCGCAGATTGAAGGGTAAAGGAGAAATATAAATAATTGCTTTATATAGATGAATAGAAGTGAGATAAAAATCATCGCTTTACATAGATCGAAGATTGAAAAAGTGATGATAATAATGACTTTACACAGAAAGCAAGCTGGAAAAGTCAGTCAGCAAACTGGGTGAAAAATCTAATAATCTTCTAACGACAAAAAAGAATGACCCCGACGAAAGGTCATTCTTTTTCCATACATAATGCTTTACGTACAAAACGTAAAACTAAGACGTTAATTTTACTTTTTTCTTCGTCGTTGTCCATCTGCCTCGACTTGGACTCGTCACCAAATCGTTAAAGGCTAACACGTTCAAATCTCTTTGAACGGTGCGAGGAGTGATACTAAACTCTTCGACTAAATCCTGTGTAGACACGGTTCCTTTGTCTAAAATAAACATGTACACGTCTTTAATACGATTAAGCATTCGATCAGTAGTTGGTTTCATTAAATGAACCACTCCTTCATCTTAATTCTCTTGGCAAAGACTAGCGGACGACAATATGTGCGGAGTGCACTTAGGCTAATAAGTAGCTGCCTTAGACATCCCCTTTTCTAATTTTATAGTCAGAACAATTATTCTGATAACTTTATTATATAGAAAAACTACTTAATTTTCTAGTGAATGCAAGAGAAATTTACAATTAATATATAAAATTTATACTGTATTTTGTGGGAATACGTGAAAAACGTGCTATATATGGTAGTGACAGTAGAAGTTACTGAAAATAGTTGTCAGAAAGCTGATTGTCATATATGTTGTAAGGTGTAGAATAATGTTAATACTTTGAAGGAGGTACATGGTATGGATTGGTTACAAGCTGCAAAAGAAAGGCAAGACGAATTAATACAAGAGTTACAGGAGCTTGTGCAAATAAATAGTGTGCTCGATGAGGATACAATAACTACTGAAGTACCTTTTGGAGATGGTCCACTTCAAGCGCTTGAATGGTTACTAGCAAAAGGTCAAAATGAAGGCCTGCTCACGAAAAATGTTAATAATTATGCTGGACATATTGAAATGGGAACTGGTGAAGATTTACTTGGTATTTTATGTCATGTTGATGTTGTCCCAATTGGAGAAGAAGCAGATTGGACTTACCCTCCTTTCAGCGGCACAGTAGCTGATGGTAAATTATTTGCACGTGGTGCGATTGACGATAAAGGGCCTACGATTGCGGCATGGATGGCCATGAAGCTTGTGAAAGATGCAGGTATTCCGTTAGAAAAAAGAGTACGAATGATTATTGGTACAGACGAAGAAACAGGATTCCGCTGTGTCGACCACTATTTTAAACAGGAGGAAATGCCGACAATTGGTTTTGCACCAGATGCGGATTTCCCGCTCATCAATGCAGAAAAGGGCATTGCAGAGCTTGTGTTCTCTCAAAATAAAGTGGGTGATGCAACGAAAGAACAACTACTACTATTTAATGCAGGAAAGCGCCCAAATATGGTACCTGATTTTGCAAAAGCGACGATTCAGCACGTAACAGTATCATTCGAACAGAATTTTCAAACATTTTTAAGTAAAAATCAGCTAGAAGGCTCTTTATTAATGGAGGACTCTCGCTATATAATAACTATCAAAGGTAAAGCAGCCCATGCAATGGAACCAGATAAAGGTATCAATGCAGCTGTTTATCTTGCAGCATTTTTACAACAAGAGTTGACGACAGAAGCAAGTAAACAATTTGTCGACTTTATTGCAGATGTTTTTTATCAGGATCATTATGGTAGTCAGCTCGATCTGCAGTTTGAGGATACAATGTCAGGACAAACAACATTAAATCCAGGGATCGTAAGCTATAATGTCCATAAAGGCGGCAGTTTAGTAATTAGTATGCGCTATTCAGTTTCCTATCCATTCGATGAAAAAATAACAGCAGCACAACGCTTAACGGTAGAAAAAGGGTTTTCTCTAGACATACAAGACGACTCCAAGCCACATTATGTCAGCGAAGATGATCCATTCATCCAGACATTAGCAGCTATCTATAGACGTCAAACAGGAGATACAGAAACACCTTTATTATCAACTGGTGGTGGGACGTATGCACGTGTGATGAAAAAAGGCGTGGCATTTGGCATGCTCTTCCCAGGGGAGCCAGATGTAGCGCATCGAGCGGATGAGTTTGTTGTCGTTGAAAACCTTGTAAAAGCAGCGGCAATTTATGCTGAAGCAATTGTTGAACTTGCAGGAAAAAAATAACTCAAAGACGAAAAGGATGAACAAAGCATGGCATATTCATTATGGAATGATCAAATTGTTGAAGAAGGATCCATTGTAGTATCACCAGAAGATAGAGGCTATCAATTTGGTGACGGTATTTATGAAGTAATCAAAGTTTATAACGGAAATATGTTTACAGCACAAGAGCATATTGATCGTTTCTATGCAAGCGCCGAAAAAATTCGTCTTGTTATTCCTTATACAAAAGACGTTTTACACAAATTATTACATGAGCTGATTGAAAAAAATAATCTTGATACAGGGCATGTTTATTTTCAAATTACACGTGGTGCCAATTCACGTAATCACGTTTTCCCAGATGCAAGTGTTCCAGCTGTATTAACGGGTAATGTGAAAGCTGGTGAACGTGCATATGAAAACTTTGAAAAAGGGGTTAAGGCTACGTTTGTAGAGGATATTCGTTGGTTGCGCTGTGATATCAAATCGTTAAATTTACTTGGTGCAGTATTAGCAAAACAAGAGGCAGCTGAAAAGGGCTGCTACGAAGCAATATTACATCGCGGGGATATCGTAACAGAATGTTCATCAGCAAATGTTTATGGGATTAAAGACGGTAAGCTTTATACACACCCAGCAAATAACTTCATTTTAAACGGTATTACTCGTCAGGTCATTTTAAAATGTGCAGAGGAAATAAAGTTACCTGTTGTGGAAGAGCCAATGACAAAAGCTGATTTATTAACGATGGATGAAATCATTGTATCGTCTGTATCTTCTGAGGTGACGCCTGTTATTGATGTTGATGGAAACCAAATTGGTGCAGGTGTTCCAGGTGGATGGACGCGTCAATTACAACAAGCTTTTGAGGCGAAATTACCACTTTCTGTGGATGCCTAAGTAAACGAACTAAAAGACTACCTAGGACTTGCTTTCAGACAAGTTCTAAGGTAGTTTTTTTATAGAGAAAAAGAAGTTTTCAGTTCATACAACAAATTTGTTGAGATGAAATATGGATCGAAAGAGGTTATGTACATCATGAAACAAGGAATTACTGCCAAGGATGTAGCAAAATTGGCTGGTGTTTCACAATCTTCAGTATCAAGAGTTTATTTTGAAGGTGCGTCGGTATCTGCGAAAACAAGAGAAAAGGTTTTAGCTGCAGCTAAGGAGCTGGGCTATCGCCCGAATGAATTTGCACGAAGTTTGATTACTAACCAAACAAAAATAATTGGATTGGTAATGAAGGGCGTTCAAAACCCATTCTACCCACAAGTATTAAAGCAATTTACCACTTCTTTTAAAAAACATGGTTACAGTGTACTATTCGTTTATACCAATAATGATGAAATCCAAAAGGAAGATATCGAGACATTATTGAATTATAATGTGGCTGGTGTAGTTATTACGGATGCATCACTTTCTTTGTCAGTTACAGAAGATTTTATTAATTATCGTATACCATTAGTACTGTTTAATCGAAAAATAGATAATAATAAATTTTATTCCGTATGTTGTAACAATCTTGAAGCAAGTAAGCAAATTGCTGAATATCTTTTAAGTATTGGTTGTACCAAGATGATCTATATTTCAGGGAATGAAAATACATCTACAAGTAGAGAACGAGAAACGGGATTTAGTGCTATTTTGCAGGGGAATAAAGTAAATTATAAAAAATATAATGCTGACTACACTTATGAAGGTGGGTACAATACCACCCAGCAAATTATAGAAAAAAAACAATTACCACATGCGTTTTTTGTGGCAAATGATATCATGGCGTTAGGTGTAGTGGATGCATTAAAGGAGCACGCAATTGCTATTCCAGATGAGACGAAAGTGATCGGTTTTGATAATATTGAGATGGCAGCTTGGCCAACATATAATCTCACAACATGGGAGCAACCAATTACAGAGATGGTTGAAGAGACTGTCAAATACTTGCTTAGTGAAATTGAGGAATACTCCGGTGAAGCAAAAAATCTAGAAATTGACGGTTCACTTATTTTACGAAAAACAACATAGTGCAAAATTAAATTATGATTATTAAATAAGCATCATGCTATATCAAAATAGGATACATACAGTAATTTGTATGGCATCTTATGAGAATAATAGTATGATGCTTTCATTTTTTTCATAAGTTGTTTTGAAATAAATAATAAAAATAACGAAATTAATTTTTTATTGACAACCTTTTATATTTAGAATAATCTTACTTATATAATTTTTGCATACGTATGCAGAAATAAAAAATGAACATAAAGGGGAAATAATTATGGTTAAAGTATTAAAATTTGGAAAGTCAAAAGAAGAAGTAAATGCAAACGATTCAAAAGTTTCTATCATTGTTTCGGAAGCTATTAAGGATATAGAGGCACGAGGAGATCAAGCGGTACGTGAACTATCGGAAAAATTCGATAAATGGTCTCCAGAATCGTTCCGCTTAACGCAAGAACAAATTAATGACATTGTATCTAAAGTCCCTAATGATGTGATTGAGGATATTAAATTTGCTCAAAAAAATATCCGTGAATTTGCAGAGGCGCAACTAGCTTCGTTACACGATGTGGAAGTAGAAAATATTCCTGGTGTAATTTTAGGTCACAAGAATATTCCAGTAAACAGTGTTGGATGTTACATACCAGGTGGACGCTATCCAATGGTGGCATCGGCACATATGAGTGTATTAACAGCTAAAGTAGCAGGTGTAAAACGAGTTATTGCATGTACACCTCCTATTAACGGGGAGATTCCACATGCCACAATTGCGGCAATGTCATTAGCAGGTGCTGATGAAATTTATCTTTTAGGCGGAATTCAAGCAATGGCAGCAATGGCAATAGGTACAGAAACAATCGAATCTGTAGACATGATTGTTGGACCAGGGAATGCTTTCGTTGCTGAAGCAAAAAGACAATTATATGGTCGTGTAGGAATTGACTTGTTTGCAGGTCCAACGGAAACTTTAGTGGTTGCTGACCATACAGCAGATGCTGAAATGATCGCTACAGACCTTCTTGGACAAGGCGAGCATGGACCAACTTCACCTGGTGCCCTTATTACAACATCTGAAAAACTTGCAGAAGAAACTGTTAAAGAAATTGAACGTCAATTGCAAACGTTACCAACAGCAGATGTTGCACGCGTTTCTTGGGAAGATTATGGCCAAATACTGCTAGTGGATTCTATCGAGGAAGCTAGAATCGAAGCAGATCGACTTGCCTTTGAACATGTAGAAATTTTAACGGAAGATCCAAATTACTTCCTGGACAATATGACAAACTATGGTTGCTTATTCTTAGGCCCAGAGACAAATGTTGCTTATGGTGACAAGGTCATTGGCACAAATCATACGTTACCAACTAAGGGTGCTGCTCGTTATACAGGTGGATTATGGGTTGGTAAGTTCATTAAGACTGTAACTTATCAAAAGGTAACACCAGAGGCAAGTGCTTACATTGGGGAATATGCTGCACGCCTTTGTCAACTAGAAAACTTTGCAGGTCATGCAGAGCAAGCCCTTCTACGTGTAAGAAGATACGGCAAAAAGAATAATTAATCTGACGGAAAGTAAGTGAAGATCATATAAGCACAAATGGGGAATTGGGGGAAAGATTATGTTAGGTATGATTGGGTTATTTGGCGGATTAGCATTATTAATATATTTAACAATGAGGGGGATGAACCTACTCATTGCTGCACCTTTAACAGCGTTGCTTGTAGGATTACTAAATGGACTTCCGCTTTTCCCACAGCTTGCAGAAAAAGATGCTGCAAACTTTTTAACAAATTACATGTCAGGCTTCACAGGCTTTATTGCATCCTGGTATTTAATGTTCTTAACTGGAGCTATATTCGGTAAGGTAATGGAGGATAGCGGAGCTGCAGATAGTGTTTCACAATGGATTGTCAATAAAATTGGAATGAAGCAAGCTGCTTTAGCTATTGTGGTTGCATGTGCGGTTTTAACTTATGGTGGCGTAAGCTTGTTTGTTGTAGCCTTCTCTGTTTATCCAATGGCACTTAGCCTATTTAAACAGGCAAATTTACCAAGACGTTTTATTCCCGCGGCCCTTGGCTTTGGTTCAACAACGTTTACAATGACTTCTGCGGGTTCTCCTGAAATTCAAAACTGGATTCCAATTGAATTTTTAGGTACCTCACCATATGCAGGGTGGGAAGTTAGCTTTATCGTTGCAATATTTATGCTTGTGTTTGGTTATTGGTGGCTAAAAAAGATGATCAACAAAGCATTAGCGAATGGAGAACGATTTGTTAGTAGAGAGACGGATGTATTTACATCATCACGAACAGATTTACCAAACCCGATTTTAAGTGTAGTGCCGCTATTAGTAGTATTGATTATTTCTTTTACATTCCATAATTCATTAGGAACGTCAGCATTAATCATCGCGTTAACAGGCGGTATATTAGCTAGCTATCTCATCAACAGAAAATACTTCCAAAATTTTGGCGGCGCAGTTGGAGAAGGGGCAATGGGAGCGATTATAGCTATTGCTAATACAGCTGCAGTGGTTGGCTTTGGTGGTGTTGTAAAAGTAACGCCTGCTTTTGAATCTGCTGTGGCATTTATGACTGATATTCCAGGAAGCCCATTAGTAGGTGGTGCACTTGCTGTAGCAGTAATTGCTGGTTTAACGGGTTCTTCTTCTGGTGGACAAGCCATTGCATTACCATTATTAGCTCCGCATTATTTGGATTTAGGTGTCAATCCTGAAGCATTACATCGAACTGTTGCCATTGCTTCAGGCTCACTTGATTCACTTCCACAAGGTGGATATGTTGTAACGACCATTCGATCAATCTGTGGAGAAACACATAAAGATGCGTACCCTGCATTTGGAGCATTGACAGTAATAGTGCCGGCAATAGGGGTTATATTAGCTGTAATCTTATTCTCATTTGGTTTAGGTATATAAGGAAATAGAAGAAATCAAGAACCCAACAGGCAATTGAAAATTGTTTGTTGGGTTCCTGTATTTACAGATAACATAAAGGATACATAATCGATCTATTTTTCTATATGTCGTAAAGCTAAAATCAATCATACATATTCTTAAGATTTATAACAGGGATTCTACTACTATTCTCATAAACTCTTATCGAACAGTTGCATTATGACAACATTTATAGGGATAAAAATGGATGTAATCTTATGACGTGTCATGTAAAATAGAAAGGATAACAAGTTTTACATATATATAATTATGCATGCTCGTAAGATAGGAGTGATAACACATTGGCACAATTAGTAAAAATACAAGATTATATTTCACGCTATCAAATTGATTTAGCGAGATACCCAACTCAATTTGTGCGTTTGAAGAAAAGCCAGTGGGAGCGTATTAAGCGTCAGTGGGAATTGGGAGAGGACATTAGTGAATGGAAACATGTTGATAATGAGGTCGAGTCGGAAGCCTTTGAGGAAAAGGAACGTTTTGCTTTCTTGAAAAAAATGTTTACTAGTCGCCAAAAGGAAGCTACAGAGGATGTTGAGGAAATAGAAATATCCAATGAGCTTGTCAGTGATGAAGATTCCATCCCAGAAGAAGAAACAACGCTCACATTTGAACCTAATATTGTGTTTGCACCACAATCCATCCATGAGCTGAAACGAATGTTTATCGATCAATTTTTTCATTTTCAAATGAAATGGGCGAGTTCAACTTTACGTGAAAAATCATATGTGGATCCTCGGTTCATGCGTGACTCTTTATTACGTACGTTATTGCAAACGTTACCTGATAACTATTTGTTGTTTTATTATCCGATTCTACAAATAAGAAAAGCACCAATTGAGCTTGATGTCGTGCTCATGTCACCGACAGAATGTATTTGCATTAAGGTGTTAGAAGCAGAAAACCAAGCTGTTTATGTAGGTAGTAGTGATCGCTTTTGGATGAAGAAGGTTGGAACAAGAGATGCTAAAGTATTGAACCCGACAATTAATTTAGGGCGGATGGAATCGGTGCTGTCGCAATTATTTAAACAAGAGAATATTGATATGCCAATCCGTAAAGTTGTGCTAACTCGGAATGGTTATTTTGATTATCCTGGTTCACCATTTGGGGTTCGCTTTGTTGATCGTCGAAATTACCACGAATGGATAGAGCAGTTGAAAAAAGTTTCCTCTCCTATGAAACATATGCAAATACGGGCTGCGCAAACCATTTTAAATACGGTCCAAACAACCTCCTTTAATCGAGACATTTGGCAACAAGCACCACAACCAACAGAGGATTGATAGATGCAGGTTCTATTTATTGTCAATGAGGCAGCAGGAAATGGGAAAGGGAAGAAGGTTTGGCTTCAGCTTCAACAGCAACTAACGATCTCCTATCAAGTGGCTTTTACAGAATATGAAGGACATGGACAGGAAATAGCCAAACGATGGGCACAACAACAGCAAGAACACATGTTAATTGTCGTTGTTGGTGGTGATGGCACTATCCATGAGGTAGTTAGCGGTGTAGTACATAATAAGTTCGTCATCATAGGTGTCGTTCGAGCCGGCTCTGGTAATGATTTTGCTCGTTTTTTCCCAACCTTTCATCATGCTAGGCAAATAGAGGATTATGCCAGAACCACTATGGCCAATGAAAAGATGGATGCAGGGGTCATTCAGCTCGGCGATAGATGGAATGAAATTTTCGTCAATAATGCGGGCATAGGCTTTGATGCCTATGTGACAAAATCAATTAATGCATCTCGTCTAAAATTTTATCTCAATAAAATAGGACTAGGAAAGCTCTCCTATGCTGTCGCTGTTATGAGAGGGTTATTTCGCTTTGAGCGTTTTGATGTAACGATACGTTCAGGTGAACAAGAGTGGCAGTTCAAACAGGCATGGTTTGTCGCTATGAGTAATCAGCCTTATTTTGGGGGAGGTATGAAAATATCACCAGCTGCAAAAGCGGATGATGGTCAAGTTGATATAACGATTGTACATGGTATATCGCGGATCAAATTATTACTTATTTTTGTCACTGTTTTTTTTGAAAAGCATACAAAATTTAAGGAGATTACTTTTTTACAGGGACAATACTTTGAAATGAGCGTAGGCACACATCAAGTTGATGGTCATACAGATGGTAATTATATCGGCGTTGTTGATCAAGGGACACCTATCCATTGCACAGTGCAGCAAAATGCATGGCAAGTGATTGCTAAATATTCCTAAAATATCATTGTGCAATAATATCATGCGAATTATAGGGGAATACGTTATACTATAAAAAAATCAATAATTTCACAAGAAAGAAATGAGGAACAACATTGAGATTAAGAAATAAGCCTTGGGCAGAGGAAATGATTACAGATCACCCAGAGGTGATTATTCCAAATCCTGAAGACTTTAAAGGAAATTGGCAGGCTGTTTTCGGCAATGACAACCCTATTCATATTGAAGTAGGGTCTGGAAAAGGACAATTTGTAACCGGTATGGCTTTGCAAAATCCAACAATCAATTATATTGGCATTGAACTTTACGATAGTGTGATTGTTTGTGCACTAGAAAAAGTGTTAGAGGCAAAATCTCCAGCGAATTTACGTTTACTAAAAGTAAATGGCGCAGATTTATATAAATTCTTTGACAAAAACGATGTATCACGTGTATACCTGAATTTCTCAGATCCTTGGCCAAAAACACGACATGCAAAAAGACGTTTAACGCACGGGGATTTTTTGAAATTATATGAGTCGATTTTAGTGGATAATGGGGAAGTCCATTTTAAAACGGATAACCGAGGTCTTTTCGAGTATTCTTTAATCAGTATGTCTGAATATGGGATGTTATTAAAGTATGTATCTCTCGACCTGCATGCAAATATGCCAGAGGATAATGTGATGACAGAATATGAAGAGAAGTTTTCTGCGAAGGGGCAGCCGATTTATCGCTTAGAATCGCAATTTATCACTAAATTGTAGGGGGAATATGGATGGATCAGTTACAGTTTCACAATATGTCATTATCATGGCTAAACGGGGGTGTTACGTGCCTAGATGGTGGTGCGATGTTTGGTGTTGTACCAAAGCCTCTTTGGTCCCGCAAATATCCAGTCAATGAAAAAAACCAAATTGAATTACCAACAGAACCTATTCTTATTCAATTTGGGGGCAAGAACTACCTTATTGATACGGGTGTTGGCTTTAACAAATTAAATGAAAAGCAGCTACGAAACTTTGGAGTAACAGAAGAATCTTCGTTAGCTGATAGCTTACAAGAGCTAGGATTAACGACAGCAGATATTGATGCAGTGTTAATGACGCATTTACATTTTGATCACGCTGGGGGGTTAACGCAGTGGGAAGGGGATGTACTTGTACCAACTTTCCCAAATGCCAAGATTTTTGTAACGAAAATTGAATGGGATGAAATGCGTAACCCCAATATCCGTTCTAAAAATACGTATTGGAAAGAAAATTGGGAGCCAGTTCAGCATTTAGTTGAAACCTACGAAGAGTCATTGGAAGTAGTACCTGGAATCGAAATGCTTCATACTGGTGGTCATAGTGAGGGACATGCTGTCATCAAGCTAACACAAAATGATGAAGTGTTATTGCATATGGCAGATATTATGCCGACTCATGCTCATCAAAATCCATTATGGGTATTAGCCTATGACGATTATCCAATGACAAGTGTATTTGCAAAAGAGCGACTGATGAAGGAAGCCCTTGCAAATAACTATGGCTTTATTTTCTATCACGATGCTTATTACCGTATGATTCGATGGGATGAGTCAGGCAAAGAGATTGTGGATAAACTAGAGCGTAGTAGACAAGCTGTTATTACATTTTAATCGAGCAAGCAAAGGCGAGGTATTTGGCATATAAAATGTCAATACCTCGCGTTTTTGTTCGTGAACAAGATAGAAAATATGATACACTTAACACGATACTAAAATACAAAAGAGAGTTGAAATAAACATGGCAACTGAACAACCATTTTTACCCGTTTTACTTGGATCAGATATGAATGCATATGGTATGGCACGTGCGTTTTATGAAGCATATGGTATTAAACCACTTGTCTTAGGACGTTCTCATCTAACAGCAACACAAGATAGCCATATCCTACACTTTCAAGAAATAGACCGTTTAAATGAACAAGATGTTTTTGCACCTGCCCTTGCAGAAGTTGCAAAAAAATATGCTGATAAAAAACTATTACTTTTAGCATGTGGGGACGATTATGCCAAGCTGATCATCAAAAATAAGCCAGCATTACAAGAGCATTTTACCGTACCTTATATCGATGAATCGTTGATGGATGAAATTTTATTGAAAGAAAATTTCTATAAAATGTGTGATCAATATAATTTTAAATATCCAGGTACAACAACGGTGACAGCTGACAACTATGAAAACTTTACACCACCATTTGCTTACCCTATTATTTTAAAGGCTTCAAACTCTGTAGAATATTGGGCTTGTAAATTCCCTGGGAAGAAAAAAGTATTTGTTGCACATGATGACGCGGAAAAAACGGCTATATTAAAAGCTATTTATAGCTCTACTTATCAGGATACAATGATTATTCAAGAATTTATTCCTGGGGACGATTCCTATATGCGTGTATTAAATGCCTATGTAGGGAAGGATGGAAAAGTGAAGCTGATGTGTCTAGGTAACCCTATTCTAGAAGAACATTCTCCTGAAGGAATCGGAAGTTATGCAGCCATCGTGACAACCTATGATAAAGAATTAATGGATCAAGTACGTTTCTTCCTAGAGGACATTGGCTATACAGGTTTTGCGAATTTTGATATGAAATATGATATTCGAGACAAGCAATATAAACTTTTTGAAATCAATTTACGTAATGGGCGTTCTAGCTATTATGTAACAGCAAGTGGGCATAATTTAATGAAGTATGTTGCGGATGACCATATGTTAAATATCGAGCAAGAAGTCACATATGTGCAGGACAAGCATTTATGGATGATTATTCCTAAAGGTGTATTATTCAAATATGCATCGAATGAAAAGCTCAAACTAGAAGCAAAAAAATTAATTAGTGAGGGTAAATACACAAATTCTCTTTACTTTAACGAGGATATGAATGCGAAGCGTTGGGTGAAACTAACACTTAATAATTTAAATTATTACCGAAAGTATAAAAAGTACTTTAATAATAAAGGTTTATCCGAATAACATAGAGAAGCCATCTTCATTTTATGAGATGGCTTCTTATGTTATTGAATTAGATATGATGAGAAGCAGCAAAGCCCTTTTAGCAAGGTGAGGGGGTGATTTCCGTTCCGCCAGCGCAGTGGAAATCTCTTTTCACCTTTCGCAAAAATGTTTTGTTTTTCAACATTATAAGAAGCCATCACCAATTTATGAGATGGCTTCTCTCGTATATACATAATTAAACTTCTGTTAGTTCCACGACAACACCAGAGCGTGCATCAGCAGCAAATTCGAATGTCTGCATCTCACCTTCATGCATACGCGAGATCCCCCCACGATATACTGGGATGGTAATAATACCATTTGTGAAATCTTCAGTTTTCATGAAAATCCAAGAACCATCAATCGGTGAATCCTTTTTAAATTCTCTTTTTATGTTTTCAAGTACTTGTCCTGCAGGTACGAACGGAGAAACTTTTTCACTAGCTTCTTTAATAATGACTGCGGCAGCTAAGCCAGTTGCGACACCAATTAAAAAATCACGTAATTTCATACTTTTTTCCTCCTTTTTCTATACCTTTATTTTAGCATAGCCTATAGAGTGAATGCACGTTCACAATTAAGCGGATTTAGGAAATGTATCAATATTTCGAATTCGGAAATAATTGTGTTACAATAGGCAAGGAAGAAAATTCTACTTCGTGGGGAGAGAGTCATCATGAATGAGGAAACATTACAATTATTTAAAACATTAACAGAATTACCAGGCGCTCCGGGTAATGAACACGCAGTACGTGCGTTCATGCGTTCTGAATTAGAAAAGTACTCGGATGAAATCGTTCAAGATAATTTAGGGGGTATTTTTGGTGTTAAGCACAGTGATGTTACGGATGCACCGAAAATATTAGTTGCTGGTCATATGGATGAGGTAGCATTTATGGTTACTTCTATCACAGATAATGGAATGATCCGTTTTCAAACATTAGGCGGCTGGTGGAACCAGGTTATGCTTGCACAGCGAGTAGAAGTATATACGAAAAATGGGGCAATTCCTGGTGTCGTTTCATCCATCCCACCACATTTATTAACGGATGCAGAACGAGCGAAGCCAATGGATATAAAAAATATGCTTATCGATGTCGGTGCTGATAATAAAGAAGATGCTATGTCTATGGGTGTTCGTCCTGGACAATCCATTATACCGATTTGTCCATTCACACCAATGGCAAATCCGAAGAAAATTATGGCTAAAGCTTGGGATAACCGCTATGGCTGTGGTCTAGCGATTGAATTAATGAAAGAAGTACAGCATGAAAAATTAGGTTCACATTTATACTCAGGTGCAAACGTAATGGAGGAAGTTGGCTTGCGCGGTGCACAAGTATCAGCAAACATGATTAAGCCTGATTTATTCTTTGCACTAGATGCTTCTCCTGCTAATGATATGTCAGGTGAAAAAAGTCAATTTGGACAGCTTGGCAAAGGTACTTTACTTCGTATTTTAGATCGTACAATGGTAACACATCGTGGTATGCGTGAATTTATTTTAGATACAGCCGAATCCAATCATATCCCTTATCAGTACTTTGTCTCCCAAGGAGGAACAGATGCTGGTCGAGTGCATACGGCAAACGATGGCGTTCCAAGTGCAGTTATTGGTGTATGCTCACGTTATATTCATACATCAGCGTCAATTATTCACATTGATGATTATGCAGCTGCCAAAGCATTAATTGTTGAATTAGTGAAAAAAGCAGATCGTTCGACATTAGAGACAATTCACGCTAATGTATAAGAAGCTAGGAAGATGCCTTTTAGAGGCATCTTTTTCTATGGAAAGAAAGTGGGGATTAAATGAAGATAGCAATTGGCACAACTAATAAAGCCAAAACAGAAGCAGTTGAAGTAATTGTTCGAAAATACTTTGAGGACTCACTCTTTACTCATGTCAAAGCTGCTTCTGAAGTATCAGATCAACCAATAAGTAATGAAGAAACGAGATTAGGAGCAATGAATCGTGCTAAAAACGCCTTGATTTTAACGGATGCAGAATTATCATTTGGTTTAGAAGGTGGCGTAACTGAAATCGATGATGAAATGTATGTTTGTAACTGGGGTGCATTAACTGTGTCAGACGGAACAATGATTACAGCGGCTGGCGCACAAATTATACTGCCAAAAGAAATTGCCCAGGAAATACGAACTGGTGGAGAACTTGGACCGATTATGGAGCAATATACAAAACGTCGAGATATTCGTCAGGGTGCTGGTGCTGTAGGTATTTTTACGCAAGGTTTAGTTAGTAGGCAGATGATGTTTGAGCATATTGTCTCACTTTTGCTTGGTCAATATTTGTTCACATTTTCACGAAAATAGTTAAAAAGAATTAGTGGTAAGAGGATAGTTAGGTTGCATCTTATGAATAATTTTTTTAAAATAGAAAAAAGTTAGTAGTGAAAGGAAGAGAGACATGTTGTTTTCATGGCTAAGAGCAATTGGCCTAATGCTTTTACTCCTTGTCCTTTCTGGCTGCAATCAATCTATTGATGATCAAATTGCTAATGGGCTCCAATTAACGGAGAAGGTTTTTGCTGAAGAGCCAGAAGAACATACAGTAGAAATTGGGGATATCAAATTATACTTACCTTCAAACTTTAAAATTGAAGACAGTTCAGATGCTTATAATATTGTGATTTCAAAAGGAAAAGAAAGCTACATTCTTTTTATCAATGATCGTGAAGCACAAGACAGTAAACTTTATTATAATCTTTTAAAAGAAAATGAAGCGGACAAAATTATTGAGGAATCAACTTTTGATAAGGATGGTCGTTTTGGCTTCACAGCGGTTCTAAAAACAGACGAAGAAAATGAAATGGAGCTCATTGTTAGCAGTGGTGGTGTGAAGATGACAACCATTTCAAAGGCTAAACAAATTGAAAATAATTTACGTGAGATGACGAAAATCGTTCATTCGGTTAAGATGAAGTAAATAGAAGGTATGAACAGAACGGTTCACAAACATGTGAGCCGTTTCATTTTGAAGTTAGGATGTGAAAAAGATGAAGCAAATGAAGTCTGAACAACTAGTCGAGCTATTAAAAAAGCAATTAACTGAAGAGAAATATGAATTTCATTTTGATAAAAAGTACGATAAATTACGCTTGAATCATAAGATGATTGAAAAAGGGATGGAGCTCTCCTTACCTGGAATCTTAGCAAAATATAATGAGAAGCAAGAGTCAGCGATTGAAGAAGTTGTATATACAATTGAGCAAACCTTTAATGCGATGGTACAAGAAAAAGAACAGGGTTTCCAAACGACTACACAGATTTATCCCGTGATTCGTGCCACTTCTTATCCACAGGCATCGAAAGAAGGGCATGCCTTTATTGCAACTGAGCATACAGCTGAAACGCGCATTTTTTATGCACTCGATTTAGGTAAAACGTATCGCTTTATTGATGAATCTATGCTAGAAGCCTTACAATTAACCGTAGAACAAATTCGAGAAATGGCACGCTTTTCGGTGAAACAACTACCAACCGCCTATAAAAAAGATGAGGTAGCAGGAAATATTTTTTATTTTGTCAATGTGAATGATGGCTATGATGCTAGCCGTATTTTAAATGAGAGCTTTTTAAAAGAAATGCAGGCACAAGTAGAGGGCGATATGACATTATCCGTGCCTCATCAAGATGTATTAATTATAGGTGATATTCGTAATGAAACAGGGTATGATGTATTAGCACAGATGACGATGCATTTCTTTGCAGTTGGTACTGTACCGATTACGTCATTATCTTTTATTTATGAAGATGGGGAACTAGAACCAATCTTTATCTTAGCAAAAAACAGAGTGAAAAAGGAGCAAGAATAACAATGAACGTATTTTACAACAAAGAGCATGTAGGAGATGTCTTACTAGTTCAACTAGCAACAGAGGCCATTGTGAAAACAGAAGTAGAGCGTGCTGGTGATATTGCTATTTTAAAGGAAGCTCAAACGGGAGAAATTAAAGCCTTCAATTTATTTAATGCGAGCAGTTACATCCAAACAGATGCAAAAGGATTAGTAGAAGTGACACCAGAATTAGTAGCACAGCTAGCAGTGGCAATCGAAAAAAATGGAGCTAATATTAATCTTGATGTAGATTTTTCACCAAAATTTGTGGTTGGCTATGTAGAAACAAAGGACAAGCATCCAAATGCTGACAAATTGAGTATCTGTTCAGTCAATGTAGGAGAGGAGATACTACAAATTGTATGTGGTGCCCCGAATGTAGAAGCAGGACAGAAGGTAGTTGTTGCGAAAATTGGTGCCGTAATGCCTTCAGGAATGCTTATTAAAGAAGGGAATTTACGTGGTGTTGAGTCTTACGGCATGCTTTGTTCAGCGCGTGAATTAGCGATTCCTAATGCACCATCTGAAAAAGGAATTTTAGTATTACCAGAGGATGCTATAGTAGGTAGTGCTTTTGAAGCACCAACTAAATAAAAATCCCCCTATTAAAAAAAGAAATTATTAAAATTTAAATGTTTTATCATGATATTATTCCTTGTATCAAGGTGAAATGCCCTAAATCGTTATGTTACTAATATGCTAGTAGCATAACGATTTTTTTGTTTAGAATGAGCCTCTAAATGCAAGTTTCAAGACCGTTTTTATGGTATGCTTTTTGATGTAGACATTGAGCTATTGATAAATTTAAAACTAGACAATGCTATAAATGAAGTGTAAGAGAAATGAGTGAAACGAAGTGAACTGGTTTAAAAAACAAATTAGTAAATTTATTAATAAAGAAGATGAAGACTATGAGTATGAGGAATATTATGAGGATTATGGAGAAGTTCAGTCGGAGCAATTACATACACAAAAAGAACCACCAATCGCTAAGCAAAAGACTTTCCGTTTCCCTTTGATTGACGATAATGAAGGTGAGGCATCCTATACGTCCTCAAACGAAATGTATGATCAAATGGAAGATGATGATTATGGACAAATTGGGGATTTATCGTTACCAAAACATTTAAATCATCATATTGTCGATTCAAGTGTTTATGATGTAGAGGTTTCAGGAATACGAGATTTACTCGCAAATCGCTCTAAACGTACAGGTAGAAAAACAATGATGAAAAGTCAGCCTCCAGAACAAGAATTTCGTTCAAGAGCAAGCTTAGTGTTTCGAGATGCACAAAATGAAACAGCTACTATAAGCCCTATGACTGCACCTGAACCAAAAGAAAAGAGTCAGCGAAAAGAACAAAAAGTTGAAAATATTATGCCTGAGAATCGCAAACGATTTGTTCCAACAGATGTGCCTTCACCTGTCTATGGTTTTGCAAAACCAAGTCCCATCAAAGAATTATTAGATAAAAGAAAAGAGGAATACGAGAAGCAAGAAACCGATGTACAGGCAGTTGAAGCGGTTACTGTTGTAAAGCCTTTAAAAGAAGCGACAACAAATGAGGTCAATGAAAATATACTAGAAGAAAAAGAGCCGGCTAGCACAAACCAAACGGTTGTAACGGAACATCATGAGATCATTCAATCGAAAGAACTTTCGACAGTAAGTGAACCAATTATTTTTGAGGAAGAACTGTTGGTTGAAGAGAACGATGACAAGGAAAATTTGTCATCAAATGTAGCTGTGCCTCAAACGACTTCTTTTGCTATGGATTTTGAAGGGCAAGAGAAGGAGGCTGTGGTTCAAGATCAAACAGTTCAACAACTTTCAGCAGATCAATCCGAAATCCATGTCAAAGAAATGATTGTGGAACAAGTACAAATTGAAAATTCTACGATCCATATTGGAGAAGTTACTGTCGTTCAACCGTCAATGGATGACCAATCTCCTGATACTGCATCGAGGGAAGAAAAAAGTCGAATTCCATTTAATGTACTAATGTTAAAAACAGATAAAGAAAAATGGAGAATCCAACAGCAATTGAAGATGGCTCAGCAGCCTCTACGTGTAGAGAGAAAGCCAGAAACAGAGAAAAACAAACTAGTGGATGTGATGTCAGAAAAATCATCGTCCTTAGACAGTATGACAACAAATGAAATGTCCGTTTCACCACCAGAAGATGACAACGATTTCTATATGACAGAGAATGTTCAATTGCAAGTAGATGGTCCAGTGCAACTTGATATAAAAGATGAAGTAGAAAGTGTCACTACAAAAAGCAGTGCTGAAGAGCCTATTGCTGTAATTAAAATGGCTCCTGTTACATCAATGTCAAGTATCTCAACAAATGAAAGAATAGAAATTGAAAAAGCAACTGCTGATGAAATTTCTGCAACTATTGAGCCAGAGCTTGAGTTACAACCAGAACTAGAACTAGCTTCAGAACAGGAACAAGTGTCAGAACCAGAACAAGCTATTGAACCTGAAGTAGTTTCAGAAATTGTAGAGTATGCTCCAGTAGAATCTGTTGAGAATCAAGTAGCACCACAAGTAGTAGAAGTAGAAGCTGAGATACCAGCAAAGCCTGTACACGTCTATCAAAAGCCTACTGATGAATACCTAGAGCCACCAGAGGAAAAAACACAGGATACGGATTGGATGGAGCAACAGGGAGAAACATTAGTCGAAGCGCTATCTTATTTCCAAGTTTCTGCGCAAATTGAATCGATTATGCAAGGTCCTGCTGTTACTCAATTTGAAATAACCGTGAGCCATGGTACAAAGGTGAGTAAAATTCGAAACTTAGCAGATGATTTAAAACTGGCCTTAGCAGCAAAAGATATTCGTATTCAAGCACCAATTCCTGGGAAAAGTTCAATCGGTATTGAAATCCCAAATCGAGTATCACGAGCTGTTCGCTTATCTGAGGTAACAAATAGTGCCTCCTTCGTTGAGTCGGATTCACCATTAGAGGCAGCATTAGGACTTGATTTGACTGGAAAGCCTGTTACGTTAGATCTACGTAAAATGCCACATGGCTTAATCGCTGGTGCAACAGGTTCGGGTAAATCTGTTTGTATTAATTCTATTTTGGTTAGTTTATTATATAAAGCTGCACCACACGAGCTAAAACTCATGCTGATCGACCCTAAAATGGTAGAGCTGGCGCCATTTAACCATATTCCACATTTAGTTAGTCCTGTCATTACAGATGTAAAGGCGGCAACGGCTGCACTAAAATGGGCAGTTGAAGAAATGGAGCGCCGCTATCAACTATTTGCTCATGCAGGTGCACGTGATATTACACGTTTTAACGCCATAGCGGATAAAAATAATGAACATAGCCTGAAGTTGCCTTACATTTTAATTGTCATTGATGAGTTAGCTGATTTAATGATGATGTCTCCAGCAGATGTAGAGGAGGCCATTTGCCGTATTGCTCAAAAGGCACGTGCATGTGGTATTCATTTAATTGTTGCAACGCAAAGACCTTCAGTGGATGTTATTACAGGGTTAATCAAATCAAACATTCCTACACGTATTGCCTTTGCAGTTTCCTCTCAAATTGATTCTCGTACCATTTTAGATGGGCAGGGAGCAGAAAGGTTACTTGGTCGAGGGGATATGCTATATTTAGGTAATGGTATGTCAGCGCCAGTGCGTTTACAGGGAACTTTTGTTACAGATGATGAAATTGAATCAATTATTGAGCATGTTCGTGAACAGGGTGAGCCTGATTATATTTTCGATCAAGAGGAATTATTAAAGAAAACAGAGGTGTCGGCAGAACAGGACGATTTATTTGAAGATGTTTGTCGATTTGTCTATGAGCAAGGTGGCGCTTCTACCTCATTGATTCAACGAAAGTATCATATTGGCTATAATCGTGCTGCTCGTTTAATTGACATGTTAGAATCACATGGTTTTGTTTCGGAGGCAAGAGGAAGTAAGCCACGTGAAAGTTACATTACAGAAGAAGATTTAATTACTATGTTTGAATAAGAATTGCATTGTTTTCGTCTAGATTATCTAATTTACGTCGAATTTAGTTTTTTTAGAAAAGTTACACATCTATCCTTATGCATAAAAAGTGCTATAATAGACAAGATGTGTTGAATAGTACGTATTTTTTAACACTTGTGAAGGTATTAATACCTAACCATTCGTCAAATAATACGATACACCTAATAGATGATAGATGGGATATTGAAATTCCCGGGGGGTTTAATTAATGACAGTTTTTCATTTCACAGGCATTAAAGGTTCTGGCATGAGTTCGCTTGCACAAATCTTATTTGATGCTGGTGAACAAGTACAGGGCTCAGATGTCGATAAATATTTCTTCACGGAGCAGCCGTTACGTGAACGTAATATTCCAATTTTTACATTTAATGCAGATAATATTAAAGAAGGTATGACAGTGATCGCAGGTAATGCATTTTCCGATGATCACCCTGAATTAGTACGTGCTCGAGAAATAGGTGTAGAAGTCATTCGTTACCATAAATTTTTAGGTGAATATATTGGCAACTATACATCCATTGCCATCACAGGTGCACATGGTAAAACGTCTACGACTGGTTTAATGGCGCATGTGGTAGGTGGCTATAAACCGACATCTTATTTGATTGGTGATGGTACTGGGGCAGGTCATGAAAATGCTGATTTCTTTGTAATGGAGGCGTGTGAATACCGCCGTCACTTTTTAGCATATAATCCTGATTATGCTGTGATGACGAACATCGATTTTGATCATCCAGATTACTTCGCTAATATAGAGGACGTATATTCTGCATTTCAGTCATTAGCATTACAAGTGAAAAAAGCAATTATAGCATGTGGTGATGATGAACAGCTGCAACGTATTCAAGCAAAAGTACCAGTTGTTTATTATGGATTTGGTGCTGAAAATGATTTTGAAGCACGTAATGTTGAAAAAACAACTGAGGGTACAAAATTTGATGTTTTTGTACGTAATGAATTTTATAGCACTTTCTTTATCCCATTATTTGGAGACCATGCTGTTCTAAATACATTGGCGGTTATTACGCTATGTGAGTATGAAGGCATTTCTCCAGATATTATTCAGGAGCGTTTACACACATATAAAGGTGTAAAAAGACGTTTTACTGAGACGGACATAGGGGATAATGTTTTAATAGATGACTATGCACACCATCCAACGGAAATTCGCGCGACAATTCAATCAGCACGACAAAAATTTCCTGAACGTGAGCTAGTTGCGATTTTCCAACCACATACATTTACACGTACACAAGCTTTTTTACAAGATTTTGCGGATAGTTTGAGCCTTGCAGATACAGCCTATTTATGTGATATATTTGGTTCTGCGAGAGAAACGCAAGGCGCGCTTTCTATTCATGATTTAGCGTCACTTATTGAAGGCAGTGCAGTGATTACCACTGAAGGAATTGATATATTAACAAAACATAATGGCGCAGTATTCTTATTTATGGGCGCTGGTGATGTTCACAAGTTCCAAGATGCTTTTGAAGACGTGCTTAAAAACAATGAAACAGCTTAGTCCGTAGGGGTTAAGCTGTTTTTTCTCAAATTTAAGCAGGAATTCCGTTTTTTTTGTCGAAGATAGGGAAAGTAATAGTAAAGACAATTTACTAGCAGGAGGTAAACTTATGGAAGTGATTTTGTATATTGCAGCCATTATTGCTGCAATCGGTTTTTTAATTTTATGTGTGAGCGTGGGCATGACATTATTCTCGCTTAAATCCATTCTAAACAGCTTAGCTGGGACATTATCTGGGATTGAAGGCCAAATGGAAGGCATCACTCGCGAAACAACGTCTTTATTAACAAAAACAAATAGCTTAGCAGAGGATATTCAACATAAATCTGAACAATTAAATTCAGTAGTTCAAGCTGTTAAGGGTATTGGTGATTCCGTTAATGGTTTAAATAATTCTGTTCAGCAGATCACTTCTTCAGTTTCTAAAAGCGTAGAACAAAATGAAGAAAAAATTGCACAAGTTGTACAATGGAGTAATGTTGCGATGGGTATTGCTGATAAATGGAAAAAGCGCAAAATCATCGAGCAGGAAGCGGTATCACCAGATGTCTATGCATTTGAAACTGTGCAAGTAGAAGAAACACCAAAAAGAAAATGGGGTCGTAAAAAATGATAATTATTCAGTGAGTATTCTATGCTGGCTGAATAAAAATAAAGTCTTAGACATATAAGTTGAAGATGCATCTTTGAGATGGACAACCAGTCTAGACAAATTTGATAATTAGATGGGGAGGAATTGTTGCATGACAACTCAAAAGCCAAATTTTAACGAAGTAAAGGAACAGCAGCTTGAAAGTTCTTTGCCTCAGCTTTATCATCCGCAAGACTCGATTTATGAAGAGGAGCGTGTAAACATGAAGGATTTTGTGATTGGCGCATTAGTTGGTGGAATCGTAGGGGCTGCTGCAGGTCTACTGTTAGCTCCAAAGTCAGGAAAAGATTTACGCAGTGATGTGGCTGTACAAGCTGTTCAGCTAAAAGATAAGAGTGCAGACTTCTCGACAACTGCAAAAGATAAAACAGTTCAACTTTCTAAACAAATTCAAGAGCAATCTACACAATTAGTAGAGAAAGTAAAAACACTAAAAACGGCAAAAGCACCAACTGTTTTTGATGATGGTACAGTTTCCTTTGAAGGGGAAGAACCATTAGAGGATTACATTCCAAGTGAGGAACCAAAAGCCGAAGAAACGACAGAAAAAGCAGATCAAAAAGAAGAAACAACTGAAGAAGTTCGTGCATAATGCATAATATAAAGGGATACGTTACAAGATAAAGTTGTAACGTATCCCTTTTTTTAAATGATAGGTGTAGCTTCTAGTATTATTTCTAATTGATCGCCACCAAATATTTCTGTATCAAAGCTCGCCGGCTGACCATTCCTTAAAATCGTAAAATTCCCCTTAAAGGCACTTGGTAGTTGCCAATTAGAGAATCGAAAAACATCTTGATAAATCCAACGACTGCGATCCTTTTCTTTAAATACTAAAGTCGCTCCATTGTGTACAGTGGACTGTGGAGATACAACCATTTTATTAACAATCGCTTCATTTGCAGTCTTCTTTAGTTCCAAAACTTCCTGTTGGAAATGAATAATGATTTTATCCTCTAGCAAAAGATTCATTTGATCCGCGATATGTTGTACTGTGGGTAGAGATGGTTGTTGGAAGCTTATCACATCTCCATGTTGTACAGCATAGCTCAATTTAGCAACTTTTCCATTAATCATTAACTGAGGAGAAAATTCTGGTAAATATAAAGGTTGTCCATCCACTTGAATCGTATAGGACTCAAATTGCTTTAACAAATGCCAATTATTAGTGATTTTAAATACATCCTCAATTGTTTCAGCTATATCAAAAGCGACGATATCACGATCATGTAAAACTGTATCGAGTGATGCAGAAGAGTTATTGACAGTAATTTTTGGCTCAATCACATATTTGGTGTTTTGGATTGTCACTGTCTTTATTGCTGCCTCATCTATAAGATCTCTTACTGTAGCCGTCGCCTGCTGTCCGTCTTGGCCTTCGATTAACTGAATGGCATCGCCAGTTTTAATCAGGGTTTTAGTTGATGCCTGTTGCCCGTTTACCATTATTTCAGCAGGGTGGCCATGTTCACCTGGTATAAAAATGTCCTGTCCGTTGACACTGATAGATAGCCCATGTCCTGGTTTTCCATATAATTGCTTTGCGCGAATATTTGCAGCTAGAAAGGCATCAGCCACAGTCATTTCTTTTAGTTCAAAAAGGCGAACCACTTGATTATTGACTGTTAAACTCATATATTGAATCGGCATCTTTTTAGCAGCAATGGCAATGCCAATAGGAGTGACTAATTCAGGTGAGGCTTTTATATGTTCTTCTTTTGTCAAGTTTTGAATAGCATCAATGCCTCGAACAGCAATACGATTAGCTGGTAAATCTAGAACTTGACCTAGTTCTATCGTAAGGTTGGGTGTTAAACTACCGCCACCAACCAGCATAACGGCTTTGGGTGCTACTCGGTTATTGAGTCGTAAAATTTCTTCTCCAATCGACTTCGCCAACTGTTTCACTGCAGGCTCAATTGCTAAAAAAACTTCTTCCTTGGGATAGAACTGATCAAAGCCTAGAATATCTTGAATCAATATCTCTTCAGCTGTTTGTAGCTGACGTTTAGCCTCTTCAGCTACAGGGAAGTCTAGCAAATAGTGGTCGCTTAAAGCTTCTGTTATTTCATCGCCAGCTGTAGGGACCATGCCATAAGCTACAACTGTACTTTTATCCGTAATGGCAATATCTGATGTCCCTGCCCCTATATCAACAAGGGCCACATTTAAGCGACGCATCGTTGGAGGAATCAGCACATTAATAGCAGCAATCGGTTCTAACGTCAATGCTTCCATCTCTAAATCAGCTCGTTTAAGAGCGGCAATCAATGATTCCACCACTACCCGAGGTAGAAACGTTGCTATCACTTCGATTTGGGCTTCATCCCCTTGTTGATCCAACAGGCTTCCAATCTCCTCGCCATCCAAGCGATAATACAGGACTGAGTAGCCTACACAATAATAGTGGCTAATTTTTGCATCCTCTTTTTGTTGCAAGAGTTGCTGCTGTGCTTGTTGAACAGCCTGAAGTTCCAAGCGACTAATATCTTCTTCAGTAAAAATGGGTCGATTACGTATATGGATGGTCACACTAGCTTGTTCAGTTTTCAAAGATCGACCTGCTGCAGCAACACTTACCTTTGTAAGAGGCCCATGTTTCTCTTCAAGTTCACGTTTTATTTCATTAATTAAATCTGCCACATACATGACATTATGTATTTGTCCATCTACCATGGCACGTTCTTTATGCTCTTTTACCAAAATATCTTCCACATGAAAATGGTCATTTTCTTCTTGTAGAATAATCCCGACCACTGAGCGAGTGCCAATATCAAGTGCGAATAGTTTAGAACTCAATGTAATCGCTTCCTTTCGCGTCATACTTGAAAATAATTTAGCGAGTTGAAGCGCTAAATTAAAAATGCGTGACATTCTGAACAACATTGATTATAATAATGCTATTATCTAAAAATGTAACATACATTTCAGAGTTCTGAAAGTGTCTGTCATGAGGAGAGGAGCAAGAAAGCATGAGCCAAAAAGATTTAGAAAGCTTACGTAGTCAAATAGACGGTTTAAACTTAGAAATTCTTCGTCTAATTAATGAACGTGCAGCTGTAGTTGATGAAATCGGTAAAATTAAAGAAAAACAAGGTGTGAATCGCTATGATCCGCTGCGTGAAAGACACATGCTTGATCTTATTAAAGAACACAATCAAGGTCCATTAAACCAAATGACGGTTGATTATATATTTAAGCAAATCTTTAAAACAGCTTTAAAACAACTTGAAGCTGATAAGAAGAAAGAGTTGCTTGTATCTCGTAAGAAGAAGTCAGAAGATACAATTATTAATATCAATGGTGAATTAATTGGTCAAGGAAAACCTTCTTTCGTATTCGGTCCTTGTGCGGTTGAGTCCTATGAGCAAGTAGCAGCAGTTGCCGCTTCTATTAAAGCAAAAGGTGAAAGGTTAATTCGTGGTGGTGCTTATAAGCCACGTACTTCTCCTTATGACTTCCAAGGTCTTGGATTAGAAGGTCTGAAAATCTTAAAACGTGTGTCTGAGGAATATGGTTTAGGTGTTATTACCGAAATCGTGACACCAGGTCATTTAGAGGAAGCATTGGATTATATTGATGTCATTCAAATTGGTGCACGTAATATGCAAAACTTTGAATTATTAAAAGCAGCAGGTGCAACAAATAAACCTGTCTTATTAAAACGAGGTTTAGCTGCAACAATTGATGAATTCATTCATGCTGCAGAATACATTATGTCTAAAGGAAATGAAAATATTATCCTTTGTGAACGTGGTATTCGTACTTATGAAAAAGCAACACGTAATACATTAGATATTTCAGCCGTACCAGTTTTAAAACAAGAAACGCATTTGCCAGTATTCGTAGATGTTACACACTCAACAGGGCGTCGTGATTTATTATTACCATGTGCAAAAGCAGCTATTGCAATTGGTGCTGATGGCGTTATGGCAGAGGTGCATCCAGATCCATCTGTGGCATTGTCTGACTCACAACAACAAATGGACATTCCAACATTTGACGCATTCTATGAAACGCTACAAAAATTCATGAAAAATCATGAAATTCATGCTTAATTGTTAACAGCGAACACCGCTTGCTTACTTCGGCAGGCGGTGTTTGTTATATCGTGACAAAATAATGTCTAGAATAGGACTATTAGTACTTGGTTTTTACGTAGTTCTTCTTGAAAATAATATGAAAATTATCGTATGATAAGGCTATAATAGGAAAAAAGGGAGGCACGTACGATGACTGTTACAATTTATGATGTTGCAAGAGAAGCAAATGTTTCCATGGCAACGGTCTCTCGTGTAGTCAATGGTAATCAAAACGTAAAACCAGCAACACGAAAAAAAGTACTAGAAGTAATTGAACGATTAGAATACCGTCCAAACGCAGTAGCGCGAGGTTTAGCAAGTAAGAAAACAACAACAGTTGGCGTGATTATCCCAGATATTGCAAACAATGTTTATGCGGAGCTGGCTCGTGGTGTAGAGGATATTGCCACAATGTATCGTTACAATATTATTTTAGCCAACTCAGATCAACATGAAGATAAAGAGCTACAGCTACTGGATACAATGCTTGGAAAACAGGTTGATGGTATTGTCATGATGAGTGATGAGGTTACAGAAAAGATGCAGCAAACGATGGATCATTCGCCAGTACCAATTGTGCTTGCAGGCTCTGTGGATGAATCCCAAACAATTGCAACTGTGAATATCGATTATTTCCAGGCGGCTTATGAAGCTATTTCATTACTTATTCAAAATGGCCATACACGGATTGGTTTTGTAACTGGCCCACTTTCGTATACAATTAACGGAAAATTCAAGCTAGCAGCCTATAAGAAAGCATTGCAGGATGCTGGTTTACCAATAGATGAAGCATTAATTGCTGCAGAAGAGTCCAGCTATGATATGGGCTTAGAGGCTTGGGAGATTTTATCTGCTCTTGAACAGCCACCAACAGCTTATTTTGCAGGAAGTGATGAATTGGCCATCGGTTTAATTCATGGCGCACAAGATGCGGGCAAAAATGTTCCAGAAGATATTGAAGTTATCAGCTTTGAGAACTCAAAGTTAGCACGAATGGTTCGTCCACAGTTAACAAGTGTCGCGCTACCGCTTTACGATATTGGAGCTGTTGCAATGCGCCTGCTGACAAAATTAATGAGCAAGGAAACTGTCGAGGACGAAGCGGTTATTTTACCACACCGTATTGAGCATCGACAATCTGTCAAAAGTAAATAATGATACCTAACACGTAAATCGCTTATGAAGGATTTGCGTGTTTTTCTTTGCTGGATGGAACGTCAAAAATAGCGGATAGCGTTTCAAAAGTGAGGGATAGAACAATAGAATTGATGGATATACGACCAAAAAGCAATCATCGAATTTAAAAAGCCCCACGAATATCGTGAGGCCAACAAATTAATCCCGTCTTTCATTCCGAATAATATGTAGCGATTTGGCTAACATTTGAGCATTTTTTTCCTCTATTTCTGCTTTACGAGGAATGGGCTCATATAAAGGAATCGGGTCCTCCCATGTTGGAATAAAAGGAACGGGGGCTTCTGGTTGCCAGCGATCCAGCCATGCATGAGGGAGTGGTCCTATTGGTAACGCTTGGTCAGTCATTTCCAACCATAACATGGACCAGGCACGGGGTACCACTCGCCAAATATCGTAGCCACCGCCACCCACTGCAATCCATCGACCATCACAATATTCATGTGCTAATTGATGAGCTAGCTTAGGAATTTCGCGATAAATATTCATTGTTCCATGTAAATGTGTTAATGGATCAAAATAATGTGCATCTGCACCATTTTGCGTTAATACAACATCTGGCTTGAAAAATTCAAAAATCTCTCGCATGGACTGTTCATAGATCTCTAGGAAACTTTCATCCTCAGTAAATGCATCCATGGGAAAATTAAACGAGGTCCCATAGCCTTGACCATTGCCGCGTTCAGTAATATTTCCGGTTCCAGGGAATAGATAACGACCAGTTTCATGTATGGACAGTGTACAAACATTAGGATCCTCATAAAAGCTCCATTGGACACCATCTCCATGATGAGCATCTGTATCTACATAAAGTACACGCGCGTTGTACTTTTCCTGCAAGTAACGAATAGCTACTGTGCTATCATTGTAAATACAAAAACCTGATGCACGACCACGGAAACCGTGATGGAGTCCTCCACCAAGGTTAAGGGCGTGTTCGGCTTTTCCTTCCATTACATAATCAACAGCGGTTAAAGTTCCACCAACTAGCTGTGCACTTGCTTCATGCATATTTTCAAAAATGGGGGTATCTTCAGTACCAATTCCATAGCTTTCACATTGAGCTTCTGATAATTCACCATGTCCTGCTTTTTTTACGATATCTATATATTTTGAATCATGTGCAAGCAATAGCTCTTCTTCTGTTGCAACACGTGCTGGTACAATATCTACATCATCGAGAGCATTTATATTTTTTAGTAGATCCATAGTTAGCGTCAAGCGTTTATGATTGAAAGGATGTGTATCTGAAAATTTATATCCGAGTTGTTCTGGCGAGTATACGAATACGGCTTTTTTCATTATAGCGAAACACCCGGTAAATTTGGCCATAGGACATCAAAGCCCTCTTTGCGTAGATCTTCAATCATTGCTAAAGGATTTAGTGTTTTTACTCGGACGCTTAAAATTTTGTTTTGTGTATTTTCAGAGTCAGGATAAACTAAGACGCTTTGAACATTGGCATGATGTTGATGAAATATTTTTGTAATTTCAAATAAAACTCCCGGTGTATCGGATACCCGAATCTCGATTTTTGACCCAGGCTCTGTAGCACCAGTCAGCTCTATATATGTATAGAGTAAATCTGTTGTCGTAACAATGCCTACCAATTTTCCTCCAGAGACGATAGGTAAACAGCCTATTTTTGATTCGTAAAAAGTAAGTGCTACCTCTTCAACAAAATCTAGTGGATGACCTATAAGTGGGTCTTTCACCATAATATCCTCTACTTTTGCATTAAAAATAGGAGAGTTTGGTTCATCCTGCAAAGATGAGGGCAAGACCTCTTTAATATCTCGTTCAGTAATTACACCTAAAACGTGATGTTCTTCATCTACAACTGGTAAATGACGAACCTTCTTTTCACGCATTAACTTTAGTGCCTCCTGCACTGTATTGGTAGGAGCTAATGTATAAGGCTTATCATTCATAATTTCTTCTACAATCATATATGCATCCCCTTTGTATTAGTTTTAATACATGAAACGATTTCTAAAACGAAGTCTATCAAATCTTTCCATTGTCTCAGGAGGCACCCGTTTTCCTTCGCGTGCCATCAGGCAATTGGCTGGATGTGATGTAATTTCAGGATCATCTGTTGCAAAATATTCGAAACCAGCAGAACTCATCATTCTTTCCATCATTTTACGATAATCCCAAACATTTAAACCAGTTCCTTTTAAATCCCAATGCCAATAGTACTCGGTAGTAATCACAAGATAATCTTCCATTTCATCCCCCATAAATGAAACGGCTAATAGTGCTTTCCCTGCACCAGTACCACGGTAGTCTGGAATGACTTCAATGGCACCTAATTCGATCATGTCATCGATACGATCTTCTGCCCATCGTTCAAGTGGATCAGGGTAAAGATAGGTAACATAGCCTACAATAATATCTTCGTTTCGAATAATAATAATTCGGCCTTCGGGTAGTCCAGCAATTTCTATAATGGCCTGCTGTTGCTGTTTTGGAGGTCTGAAGGCAACCAAGCCTTCATGGAATGAATATGTAGCTAATTTTTCTGGAGGCACAGGTCCTTCCACATACACAGTACCATGCTTTGTTTCCTTTGTGACAGAAAAAAAAGTTTTTTTATGTTCCATAATTACACCACCTGAGTTTAATAATTCCATTATAGCTGATTTCTTGCGTAAAAACGCTTATTTTTGCAAAATATACCTGTATTTTTGGAAAAATAAAAATATTAAGACAATCTATCCGAATTCGTGTAAAATAGGATTATATTGCTTCTGTTATTTAACAGATAAAAGTAGTGCTATTAGGGATTCGAACATTAATACTATGGATATCTGTTATATAACAAATGCTACATATCAATTTTGCTTTTGGAAAATTCTCTGAATTTCCACAGGGGGGATTGTTGAAATTTAGTCAAAAACAAAAGCAAAGAAAGGGGTATTTTCATGGGGATGAAAATGAAGGAGAAGTTAATGGCTTTACCTGGTCAACACCATTTAACGAATTATGAAGAAGTGGCAGAATCTCATAATTGGGCAGATACGGAAAAGGCATTTAGTTGGAGCGAAACAGGTTTAGTGAATATGGCATATGAGGCTATTGATCGCCATACAGAAACACATCGCAAAAATAAGGTGGCATTGTATTTTAATGATGGTAAACGGAAAGAGGCATATTCATTTAATGAAATGAAAAGGTTAACAAACAAAGCAGCAAATGTTTTTAAAGCGACTACTAATCTGCAGAAAGGTGATCGTTTATTTATTTTTATGCCTCGTTCACCTGAGCTCTATTTTTCATTATTAGGTGCGTTGAAAATGGGGGTTATTGTTGGACCATTGTTTGAAGCTTTTATGGAAGGTGCTGTGTATGATCGACTTGCTGATAGTGAGGCGAAAGTATTAGTCACGACACCTGCTTTACTTGAACGTGTACCTTTAGCTAAATTACCTAAATTGGAGCATATCTTTTTAGTAGGGGAGGGCGTTGAGGAAACAGATAAAATCCTGGACTTTACTAAACATTTAAAAGAAGCTTCAGCTCATTTTGATATAGAGTGGGTAGACAGAGAAGATGGGATGATTCTTCACTATACCTCTGGATCAACAGGTGCTCCAAAGGGTGTATTGCATGTTCATAATGCTATGATTCAGCAATATCAATCGACACAATGGGTACTTGATTTACGTGAAGATGATATTTATTGGTGTACAGCTGATCCTGGATGGGTTACAGGAACAGCCTATGGCATCTTTGGTCCGTGGTTAAACGGTGTAACAATGCTAATCGTCGGAGGGAGATTTTCACCACAAGCATGGTATCAGGCTATTGAAGATTATAGTGTGACAGTGTGGTATAGTGCGCCAACAGCATTCCGTATGCTGATGGGTGCAGGTAGTGGCTTGCTTGAAAGCTATGATCTAACATCTTTACGCCATGTGCTGTCTGTTGGTGAGCCTTTGAATCCAGAAGTTATTCGCTGGGGAGTAGAGGAACTAGGTCATCGTATACATGATACATGGTGGATGACAGAGACTGGAGCGCATATGATTTGTAATTATCCATCGATGGATATTAAGCCAGGTTCAATGGGGAAACCTCTTCCTGGTATTCATGCGACGATTGTAGATGATGCAGGCAATGAGGTTCCACCATTTACAATGGGGAATCTAGCTATTCGTCGTGGTTGGCCTGCCATGATGCGCCAAATTTGGGGCAATCCAGAGCGCTATGAATCTTATTTCCTAAAAGGAGAATGGTACGTTTCTGGAGATTCAGCCTATATGGATGATGAGGGTTACTTCTGGTTCCAGGGGCGTGTGGATGATGTTATTATGACGGCTGGTGAACGTGTAGGACCTTTTGAAGTAGAAAGTAAGCTACTTGAGCATCCAGATGTAATTGAAGCAGGTGTTATCGGCAAACCAGATCCAGTGCGAGGTGAAATCATTAAAGCCTTTGTATCCTTACGAGAAGGGGTAGAACCTTCTGATGCATTAATTGAAGATATACGTGATTTTGTTAAAAAAGGTTTATCTGCACATGCAGCACCACGTGAAATAGAATTTAAAGATAAATTGCCAAAAACACGTAGTGGTAAAATTATGCGTCGCGTTTTGAAAGCTTGGGAATTGAATTTACCGACTGGTGATTTATCAACCATGGAAGATTAATTAATTATCTAAAACATCAATTGATATTTATACAACATGTGCATAAAAAGAAGGCAAGGATTCATTCGATGGGCGAAAGGATTCTTGCCTTCTTTTTTCTGGATTTACAATAGTATAGAGGTGAGAGTAAGTGAAATATTATCTATTTCAAAAAAACAATGAATTAAATAAAAATTCAGTTGACTTAATAAATATGCAGACGTATACTATTTTTAACTTATTTCAGAGGTGAGTGCAGTGAAAGTAGGTATTGTTGGAGCAACTGGATATGGCGGTCTAGAACTTATTCGATTTTTATATAATCATCCAGCTGTGGAACGAATTGATTTATTTACTTCTTCAGAAGAGGGTGTCCAATTTTCTTCCAAATTTGGCCATCTTGTTAGGATAGCTGATACACCGTTACAAAAGATTGCGTATGACACTTTAGAAAAATTCGATGTTATTTTTACGAGTACACCATCTGGGGTGACAAGTGAGCTATTACCGCCTTTGGTTGGGAAAGGACCAAAGCTAATCGATTTATCTGGTGATTTTCGGTTAAAAGATCTAGCAAGCTATGAAACCTGGTATGGCAAAAAAGCTGCACCGTTTCATAGTGTTCAACAAAGTGTATATGGTTTAACAGAATGGAATGAAGAGCTTATACGTCAAGCAACACTTGTTGCTAATCCGGGTTGCTACCCAACAGCAGTTTTATTATCCTTACTACCACTTGTAAAAGAACGTTTAATTGATCCTAGTTTTCTAGTTATTGATGCAAAGAGTGGTATTTCAGGAGCAGGCAATAAGCCCTCACAAACTACCCATTTTAGTGAGACAAATGAGAATTTTTCAATCTATAAAGTAAATACACATCAACATATTCCCGAAATTGAACAGGCACTTTCCATGTTTGCTCAAGCAGATACAAAGGTTACTTTTAATACGCATCTGGTTCCAATGACCAGGGGAATTTTGGCGACATCCTATGCACCAGTAATGCAGGGAATTACAGAGTCGCAATTGATCACTTGCTTACAGGCAACCTATGAGAATCATCCATTTGTTCGAATCGTTACGGATGCATCTAGTTTAGGGACAAATCGTGTCAAGGGATCAAATTATTGTGACATTCTAGTGAAAGTAGATTCCCGTACAAATCGCGCCACAATTGTTAGTGTAATTGATAACCTTGTCAAAGGAGCAGCGGGGCAAGCAATCCAAAATATGAATGTGCAATTTGACTTACCACAAACGACAGGGCTAGATGTCGTACCATTCTTTATTTAACAGCATGCAGGAAACTGTATGCTTCTCTTATTTATTAATCTAAGGAGGAATTTCGGATGACAGTTACCACTTCAACGAATGTAATGAAAAAATTATCAAGTAAAAATATTGTTTCACCAAAAGGCTTTAAGGCAGCCGGATTACACTGTGGTTTAAAACATAAGAAAAAAGATTTAGCCCTTTTAGTAAGTGAAGTCCCAGCAAGTGTTGCAGGTGTTTTTACTACAAACGCTGTGCAAGCAGCACCATTAAAAGTCACGAAGGAAGTTGTTTATGCAACTAAGAAAATGCAAGCGATGATCGTCAATTCAGGCAATGCGAATGCTTGTACAGGTAAACAAGGTGTAAAAGATGCCCAAACAATGCAAGCGCTAGCTGCTGAAAAATTAGGGATTGCACCAAATTTGGTGGGAGTTTGCTCGACGGGTGTTATTGGAGAAATGATGAAATTAGAGCCAGTAGCAAACGGTATTCTACAGTTAGAGCCAAAGGACAATTTAGAAAGTGCGATTGACTTTGCACAGGCTATTTTGACAACAGATACTGTCATGAAAAACACAAGCTATAGTACAACTGTGGATGGCAAGGAAGTTATTATTGCAGGTGTAGCAAAAGGTTCAGGTATGATCGAACCTAATATGGCAACAATGCTAGGCTTTATTACAACAGATGCCAACATTGAATCTGAGGTGTTGCAAGCAGCATTAACAACTATTACTAATTTAACATTTAATGCTATTACAGTTGATGGGGATACGTCTACTAATGACACAGTGGTAATATTGGCTAATGGCTTGGCAGGGAATGATTCATTAACACCAGAGCATCCAGATTGGCAAAATTTCTTTTACACTTTGCAAACAGTAGCGGAAGATTTAGCAAAAATGATTGCCAAAGATGGTGAAGGAGCAACGAAGCTTATCGAAGTAGAAGTTGTTGGTGCAATTTCAGACGAGGAGGCACGTAAAATTGCAAAAACAGTCGTTGGTTCACCACTTGTAAAGACTGCTGTTTTCGGCTGTGATGCTAACTGGGGGCGTATTATTGCAGCAGTAGGGTATAGTGGCGCAACAGTTGATCCAGATAAAATTACCATCCAAATCGGTGGTGCTACTATGGTAGAAAACGGTGAACCAATTCCCTTTTCTGAGAATGAGTTAATTCAAATATTAAAAATGCATGAAGTAAAAATCTATGTGTCTCTTGGTGTGGGTGATGGTAAGGGGCATGCTTGGGGATGTGACTTAACATATGACTATGTCCAAATCAATGCATCATACCGCTCATAAACGTGTGGTCATTAAGCTTGGGGGCAGTACACTGGAAGGTTTAAATGATACTTTCTTTGATAATTTTAAAAGATTACAAGAGAGTGGGGTAGAGCTGATTATTACCCACGGAGGTGGGCCAGCCATAAATCGAGAACTAGCTGCTCAAGGCATACAATCACATACATTAAATGGAATACGCGTCACGAATGATTCTGCAATTAAAGTTGTCCAATCCACTCTAATAGGACAAGTAAACACTGCATTAGTTCATGAGTTAACAACGGCTGGTATAACAGCCATCGGATTAAATGGCTTTGATGGACAGTTGATGGTCGTAGACTTTTTAGATCAAGAGGCTTATGGCTATGTCGGAGCTATTAAAAATATCAATACATCCTTATTGGAAGCTTTAATGGGTGTAGGGATTGTACCTGTTATTGCCTGCGTAGGTACGACCGAAGCAGGTCAGGCTCTTAATATTAATGGCGATACGGTAGCAAGTGAAATTGCTTTAGCCATCGGAGCAGATAGCTTACTACTCGTGACAGATGTGAGTGGTATCCGTATTGAAGATGAATATCAAGCAATAGCTACACCTAGTCTTATAGATCAATGGACAGAGCAGGGCCATATTTATGGTGGAATGATTCCGAAAGTGCAGGGAGCGATTGACTGTTTACGGGCAGGGATTCCTTCTGTACAAATCGTAGGCGCAACTTTAATTGGTACAACAATTGTAGCCACAAGTGAACTTCTTTCTTCCTAGTGTTCTAAATAGGATAGCTTGAGAAGTATAGTTGTTGAAAGAAACTATTTTAAATATAGTGGAGATGATAACATGAGTGTTTTATTTGAGAATTACGGCAAGCGTCGTGCACAAATTGTTAAAGGTCAGGGGACAATTGTTGAGGATTCAACAGGGAAGCAATACTTGGATTTTACTAGTGGCATTGCTGTAGTGAGTCTTGGTCATGCCCATCCAGCCGTTGTACAGGCACTTCAAGAGCAAAGCCAAAAGCTATGGCATATTTCAAATCTTTTTGAAATACCAGGTCAGGAAAAGGTGGCAGAAAAATTAATTGCTAATACACACTTTTCACATGCCTTTTTTTGTAATAGCGGCGCTGAGGCTAATGAAGCGGCCATTAAATTAGCTCGTAAGCATACAGGCAAACATCATATTATTACATTTGAAAAATCATTCCACGGTCGTACTTTTGGAGCAATGTCTGCAACAGGTCAAGGCAAAGTACATAATGGCTTTGGACCACTCGTAGAAAAATTTTCGATTTTGCCATTTAATGATGCTGCTACACTTGAAGCAACCGTTGATGATTCAGTTGCAGCTATAATGCTAGAAATGATTCAGGGAGAGGGTGGCGTCAATAGTGTATCAGCAGAATTTGCCGCAGCTATTGCAAAAGTCTGTGAGGAGCAAGGTGTACTACTAATTGTTGATGAAGTGCAAACGGGCATTGGACGAACAGGAACACGCTATGCATTTGAACAAACGGTATTAAAGCCACATATCGTAACTTTGGCAAAAGGCTTAGGTGGTGGTTTCCCTGTTGGTGCAATGCTCGGAACTGCTGAGCTTCAGGCTACATTTAGTCCAGGAACACATGGTACAACATTCGGTGGAAACCCTCTTGCGATGAATGTGGCACAAGCTGTTTTAAATCATGTGTTTGAGCCGGATTTTTTACAGCAGGTACGAGAAATATCTGCCTATTTTATGGCACAACTAAGGGCTCATTTACCTTCTAGCTATACGGTTCAAGGTCAGGGTCTCTTGTTAGGGATTGGCTGTGGGGACACGGAAGTTGCGCCTTATATCGCGGCAGCAGAAGAAAGTGGTCTTTTATTAGTAGGGGCAGGGCCAACAGTTATTCGTCTTTTGCCTCCATTAACGGTCACAAAGGAAGAGATTGACAAAGCAGTAGCTATTTTAAAGAACATATTACCGTGAAAATACACTTTCGTTCAGCAGAAAGTGAGGCATTAGCGGCAAAAATGACTAGACATTAGGATGAACAAAGAATCTGCTAGATATTAGCAGATTCTTTGCGCTATAAATGCTATTGTAGTTGTTTTACTAATGTTGTCACTAATTTTGGTAACCAATCTTCAAGCTGACTAAACGTAAATCCTGCCTTCTCAGCCTTAGCATTGGACATATACCAATCAGCAGGCACTCCATAAGGAGACTGTGATTCCTCATCACCACCAATGAGGGAAATTTTTGCGCGCTGACCACTTGCTTCTTCAATTAGAGCAATTAGATCTTTGAGAGATATGGCCCCTGATGCGGTAGCGTTGTATGGTCCCTCAATAGGAGTAACACCCGCAAAGTATAAAAATTCAGCAGCTTCCTCATCTGTAATATAACTCATCTTTGCATCAATGTTCGGTAAAGTAATCGGCTGATTCTGTAAAATATGTTCAACGTGAAAATGTAAACGTCGAGTATAATCATCTTCGCCCATCACAATTGGGAAACGTACAGCTACGACTGGGAATGAAGCTTCTTTGAATAAGACTGCCTCCGCTTGTCGTTTTCCTTCTCCATAAGAAAATTCCTCTTGATGTCCCATACGAATTTGATACTGGTATGGATCAAAGTCTTCTTCCTTTTTCATCTTACCATCTACCTCATATGTTGAAAGAGTAGAAGTAAAGACGAGCTTTTTCGTTTTTCCCTTTAATATCTCGCAAATCGCTTGTGCCTCGTTGGGCGAATAGCAAATATTATCATAGACAATGTCCCATGTTGTATTGGCTAGTGCCTGCTCTAAAGCATCACGATCATTACGATTTACTACTAATTGCTTAACATGTGTACCAAAGGGATTGCCACTTTGACCACGTGTTAAAATCGTTACATTATGTCCATTTTGAATACAAAGATCAACTAGCTTTTTTCCAAAAAAACGTGTGCCTCCTAAAATCAATATGTTCATATATTTTCACCCCTTCAAAATAGTAGTCCTCTTAATAATGACAAAAAAACAGACTTACTACAATTCATAAGGAATATGCAGTAAGTCTGTTTAATTGATTATCTAATACAAATGCTTTTGCTAAGGCAAAATGGATTAGCGCCTTGACGTTTCAGTTGGAGTAGTGGTATTACCATTGTCTCCTCCGTTTGTGCCATCTCCGGGGTTATCAGTTCCATCGCCATTGCTTCCATCGCCATCCCCGTTATTGGAGCCATTGCCATTGTTACCAGAACCATCCCCGTTATTGGAGCCATTGCCGTTATTACCAGACCCGTTCCCGTTATTGGAGCCATTGCCGTTACTACCCGAACCATTACCATTGCCATTAGTAGGTGGCGTTGTAGGTGGTATTGGTTCTTGGTCGTTTTCCTCAGGGTCAGGTTCATTTTCACTACCGCCAGTAGACACAACATTGGAGTGTGGTGATGTTAAACCTGTAATATCTACAGCGACCACTACATAAGCTTGTCCACTAGCAACCGTAATGCTTTGTGTTGACTCTAGTACGGACGTTACAAGTGTATTACCGCCATTCGTAACGTTGTAGATACGATAACCAACAACATCATTCGATGACTCTGACCATGATAATGTAGAGCCATTTACTGAAGCTGAAACAGCTGCTGGAGGGTTACCATCCGCTGGGAAATCAACTGCTGATACAGATGAATTCGACAATGTAGAATTCTTTGGTAACAGACTAGCAGGGTTCCCGCCAAGTCTACCTAACATTCGTTTAATAAAGTCTTGATTAATGCCTGCGCCACCTGCTTTTACAAACTCTGCTGGTGTATTTGGCAACGCATTATAAGTTTTTCCTTTAATCGTCACAACACTTGAAGAGGCTAAGCTATCATCAGGTTGTGATGGTAAAAATACTTTCGCATTAAATAAATCTGAGCGTACAAGACCTGCGCTAGCACAAGCTGCAGAAGGGGCCATGCCGGAAATGCCACAGAATGACGCAGTCACAACATTTTTAGGCGCCTTAAAACTTGTTGGTGGGTCGATTAGCTGAGGATCCGCATCGTAAACGGCATTCATTAAAGTACCCCATAGCTTATTCACCCGAACGCTTGGCTGTAAATAGGTGTTGTTAAATGCATAAAGTGTACGAGGTTGATCGTAACCCATCCAAACACCAAGAGATACATTAGGGTTATAACCAACTAACCAAACATCTTTATATTCTTGAGAAGTCCCTGTTTTTGCAGCGAAATCAGAAGAGAATTTTAATGTATTTCGTGCCATTGTCCCTGTTCCTTTAGTGAGAACATCACGTAACATATCTGTCACGATATAAGATGTTTCAGGGCTAAATACTTGAACAGGTTCTACTTCATGTTGGTAAACAATATTTCCTTCTTGGTCTTCAATTCGATCAATCATATAAGCGTCAATGAATTGGCCACCATTTGCAAAGGTAGCAAAGGCATTTGTATTTTCTTCAACAGTAGTTCCTTCGCTTAAAGCACCGATCCCAGTTGCTAGGTTAGTAAAATCATCAGGATGTAATTTTGAGAATCCCATTTTTACTAATAAATCTGCAGGGCGTCTACTAATAATATCATTATATAAACGTAGTGCTGAAATGTTTTGAGAATCTGCTAAAGCTTCACGTGCTGGGATAAGACCTCGCTCATCACTCGTAATATAGTTACTTGGACTCCAAGAACCGATTGAGAATTTCACGTCAACTAATGGGCTACCCGCACCGATTACGCCATACTCAATGGCAGGTCCATAAACAAGTAATGGTTTCATTGTAGAACCGTTAGAACGATAAGCTTGTGTTGCATGGTTTACTTGAGTGGTTTTAAAGTCTCGACCTCCGACAAAGCTTAAAATGCGACCTGTCGTATTTTCTATTAAAATACTACCTACTTGTACTGGCATCTCAATATCAATTTCTTCACCAGTAACAGGGTCTTTCCCTTTACCAGTATACGTATGACCATAATACTGGAAGTCTTTTGCTGCTTTTTGCATCGCATCATACATATCTTTATTAATGGTTGAATAAATACGATAGCCTTTTGAACGAACATCACGATCTGCTAAAATTGTATATTTATCCTTTAATTTTTTTTCTGACTTTAAGCGCTCTGGGTCAACCCCATCATCTTTTGCTAGTTTTTCAGCAATAATATCTTTTGCACGAGCTTCAAGCTCATAAGTCAACCAAGGATAACGATCTTCCGCGCGCATTTCTGGTCCACGGAAATCGGCAGCAATATTATAGTTTAACGCTTCATTATACTGTGCATCATCAATATAACCAGCTTCTTTCATACGATAAAGTACTGTTTTCATACGATCAATACCAGGTTTCAAAGCTTCTTCACTTTTCAGTTCACCTGTATTTGTAAAAGGTGTATAAGCAAATGGTGCCTGTGGTATACCAGCTATGTACGCAGCTTGAGGAAGAGACAATTCTTTTGCTTTTACGCCAAAAATTCCTTCCGCAGCTGTTTCAACACCTGCAATATTTCGTCCTGAAGAGTTACGACCATAGGGAATGATATTTAAATAAGCCTCTAATATTTCTTCCTTCGTCATAAAATGTTCTAAACGCATCGCCAGTAAAATTTCCTTAGCTTTACGCTCGTATGATACTTCATTAGTTAGTACTTGGTTTTTAATAAGTTGCTGGGTAAGTGTAGAACCACCTGTCTGCGTTGCAGAGTTTGTGACATCTTGTAATAACCCACGAATAACCGCTTTAGGAACAATTCCGTTATGCTCTCGGAAATATTCATCTTCTGTTGCCAGAACAGCATTCACGACCTCTGGTGCAACATTGCTAAGCGAAGTTTCACGTCGATCTAAATCTGTTCTTAATTTCCCAATATAAATCTCGTTGGCAAAATAAATCTCACTGGTTTCTTCATAGCTAAAAATCTGATCCCTTAACTCTTGTTTTGAGCGTAACGGTTCTTCTTTTACAAGAGAAGCAAAATAACCAGCACCAACTGAACCGACAAATACAGTGCCAACCAATGCAAAGACTAAAAATAGTAAAAATAAGTTCCAGGTAACACTACCTGAAATACGTAATTTCTTCATCCATTTTTGTTCAAGTAATTCATCGATCTTTGCATTGATTTTTTCAATCCAATCTTTCAATGTATCGACCTCCTAAAATCTTGTCTATTATAGCACATATTGTTTTAGCACGAACATAGTTATTGACTTTGAAAAAGAATCGTATAGAATTATGTTTATAGTTTTCTGGTGATGAAGAGTTTGCAGTAGTGTCTATATTCCCTGTTTAGAGAGCCAGTGGTTGGTGAAAGCTGGTCATAATGTAGAGACGAATTACGTGCTTGGAGCTTAGACGTGCGCGCCTGCGATAAAGGCGGCTGAATGAAGTGGAAGGTGGATGACATCTTCAAGCTGGGTGGTACCGCGTTAGTTTGTAACTTAACGTCCCTGCATGCAATTGTTTGCGTGTAGGGACTTTTTTTATTTAAACATGTCCATGCACGTAACGAATTTAACCATTTTAGGAGGAATGAACATGACAAACGAATTATTACAAGATTTAGAATGGCGTGGTTTGCTATACCAACAAACAGATGCTGATGGCATGGCAAAATTATTAGAAGAACAATCCGTATCTTTATACTGTGGGGTAGATCCAACAGCTGACTCCATGCATATTGGACATATTGTTCCATTGTTAACACTTCGTCGATTCCAAAAAGCGGGCCACCGCCCAATTTTACTTGTTGGTGGTGCGACAGGGATGATCGGTGACCCATCTGGCCGTTCAGAAGAGCGCCAATTACAAACAGTAGAGCAGATCGATAAAAACGTTCAAGGAATCCGTCGTCAATTAGAACGTATTTTCGAATTTGCGGAAGATGGCAATGGTGCTCAGCTTGTGAACAATCGTGACTGGATTGGTAATATCAATACAATTGAATTTTTACGTGATTATGGGAAACTAATTAACGTAAACTACATGTTAGCAAAGGATACGATTGCTTCTCGTCTTGACACAGGAATCTCATTTACAGAGTTTGCCTATACGTTAATTCAAGGTATTGATTACAATCATTTATACAATCACTACAATTGCCGTATTCAAGTAGGTGGCTCTGACCAATGGGGTAATATTACAACCGGGTTAGAGGTTATTCGTAAAACACACGAGGAAGAAACGAAAGCCTTTGGAATTACGATTCCATTAGTAACAAAGGCAGATGGCACGAAGTTTGGTAAAACAGCAGGTGGTGCTGTTTGGTTAGATAGTAAGAAAACATCTCCATATGAGTTCTACCAATTCTGGATCAATGCAGCTGATGCAGATGTCATAAAATACTTAAAAATCTTTACGTTCCTATCTCGTGAAGAAATTGAAGCTTTAGCCGTATCTGTAGAGGAGGAGCCACATTTACGTAAGGCACAAAAGGCGCTAGCTGAAGAAATGACTCGTTTAATCCATGGTCAAGAGGCATTAGAGCAAGCCATCCGTATTACAGCTGCTTTATTCTCAGGAAATCTAAAAGCACTTTCAGCTGAAGAAATGAAAGACGCTTTTAAAGATGTTCCTTCTATTGAAATGGCTAAAGAGGATAAAAACATTGTGGATCTACTTGTGGAGGCAGGCATTTCCTCTTCAAAACGTCAAGCACGTGAAGATGTATCAAATGGTGCTATTAGTATAAACGGTGAAAAGGTAACGGATTTAGAATATGTAGTCGATGCGAAGGATCGTTTAGAGGATGCATTTAGTATTGTCCGTCGAGGTAAGAAAAAATATCATATGGTGAAATTTATATAATTTCTATTTGCAAAACCACATCCAAAACACTGGATGTGGTTTTTTAATCATAAGAAACTTGGAGGTTTTATTTGTTCATATTCTTTAGGATGCAGTATTTTTGCAAGCTTTATAGCACCCTCAACAAGTCGTGGAGAAGGGCGACAATACAGCCATTCTTCCATTACATGAAGCTGTTCCGATTGAACGGCATGTAGCTCTTTGGCATATGGACGTTTTAATAAATTAGCAGGCTGGATACGCTCAAATGCGACACCAACCCAAGCCATCATGATATAGTCAGGCTGTCGTTTAACAACATCTGTCCAATCTGTTTGAACACTAGCAAGCTCAACATCTTGAAAAAGATTAATGCCACCAGCAAGAGCGCTAATTTCTGTTAGCCAATTTATTTTCCCAGGAGTGAAAATAGGGTTTGGCCACCATTCCCAATAAAGGGTAGGTTTCTTTGGAATTGTTCGTGCAATGGAATACATTTTTTCGATGGAATGCATGTACTCTTCAGCGATTGTCTTTGCTTGTTCCTCCACTTGACAAGCTTTCCCAAGTGTCAGAAGATCTTGCGCAATTTCTTCTAAGGAGTTTGCATTAAAAATAATATGAGGAATATTTCTTTCTTTTAGTGCCTCAATGTTTTTTTCCATACCCGGTACACTCAAGGAAGCCAGAACAAGATCAGGCTGTAATGCCTCTAATGCCTCCATGTTAATTGATAAATCAGGCCCAAGCTGTGGTAGATTTTTAACTGAGGCTGGCCAATCGGAATAATCATCTACTCCAACGAGCTGGTCTGTCAGCCCTAAATAGGCGACTAATTCTGTATTGCTAGGACAAATTGAAATTAAACGCATATTGTTTTCTCCTATTCTTTTTAAGAAAAGTATAGCGAGAGTTCCCGTGATAGACAATGTGTGTGTATCGAGCCCATAAAAAAGTGGAGAAAACATTTGTTTTCTCCACCCTTTGTATAGGCTTATAGGAAACCGTCGATTAAGAAAGGGCAACTGCCTCGAGTGACTCTTCTTTTTTCACAATAGGACCCATTGCATTTGTGATGATTTGTTTGATATCCTCTAGTGTTGCTTTACGAGGGTTCGTCTCAGCACACACATCTAACAATGCATTTTTTGCTAAGATCTCGATATCCTCATCTTTTGCCCCTAATTCACGGAAGCCGCTAGGGATATTTAAATCTTGAGATAACTTCTCAATAGCTGTAATAGCCTTTTCAGCGGCATCGCGCTTACTTAAACCTTCTACATTTTCTCCTAATAATTCAGCGATACGAGCAAAGCGCTCTGTACGTGCTGTGACATTAAATCGACAAACATGTGGCAATAAAATAGCGTTGCACACGCCATGTGGTAGGTTATAGAAACCACCCAATTGATGAGCAATTGCATGAACATAACCAAGTGATGCATTATTAAAGGCCATTCCCGCTAAAAATTGTGCATATACCATTTGTTCACGGGCTTCTATATCAGCTCCATTTGCATAGGCACGTGGTAGATATTCAGGGATTAGTTGAAGTACCTTTTCAGCACATGCGTCCGTGATTGGTGTAGCATTCGTAGAAACGAATGATTCAATAGCATGTGTTAATGCATCAACCCCAGTAGCCGCCGTAAGAGCAGGAGGTAAACCAATCATTAATTCAGGATCGTTTATAGAAAGTAACGGTGTCACATGCTTATCAACAATGGCCATTTTTACTTTGCGTGCTGTATCCGTGATAATAGTGAAACGAGTCATTTCACTGGCAGTACCAGCAGTTGTATTAATTGCAATTAATGGCACAAGTGGATTTTGTGATTTATCAACGCCTTCATAATCATGAATACGTCCACCATTCGAAGCAATAAGTCCGATACCTTTTGCTGCATCGTGTGCGCTGCCTCCTCCAAGAGAAACAATAGAATCGCAGTTTTCCGCATGATACACGGAAATGCCATCTTCAATGTTTTGATCTGTTGGATTTGGTTCTGCTTTCGGGAAAATTGCTACATCAATTCCAGCAGCTGTAATGATGTTAGCAATTTGTTCTGAGAGACCTAATTTGTGTAGACCCTCATCTGTTACGATTAATGTCTTTTTCACTTCTAAATCATTTAAGCGTTTACCAACTTCTTGAATTGCTCCAGGTCCAAATAAGTTTGTTTTCGGCATAATAAATTGCTTTAGAACGTCTGACATATTTCCAACCCCTTTTAAAAAATTATTATTGCTTGAATGATGGTGAACCACCTTTCGCAATTCATCGTATTCTATTTTTTGTGAAAGTTCAACTCATATTTTTGTTAAAATATTCCCTTTTTACCAAGTTATTATTTTACAAAAAAGATGAACCTTTTTATTGATGGCTGTACGATTGGATTGCCTAGGAATATTGATTTTAATACACTTTTTAAATGTTTTTTTATAAAAGTAAAATATATTTTTTAGGAATTGGTTCTAAAATCAAGCTGGAATACATAGTAAATAACTGATATTTTATATTGATTATAATGATAGTGTTTAAGTTGTTTTTCCCTATGCAATTACTATTTTAATGTACATAAAATTGTCATTATTTAGATGAATTAATGGTTATTTTTTGAGCTTTGAAAGTTGTAGTCAATGCAAGTAGTAAATAAAGAACAATTGTATAGAGGAATAATCCACATATATATAATTGCTGTTGTATTTGTGTGAATAGGGGGATTTCCACTATGAGCGTTGATATGGTACTCCTGTTGTTTAAAGCCAAACCAAATACCTGTTAATAGGAGAATCCATAATATAACCGCAAATAGCGTCTTTTTATGGAAAATGAGCCGCATTAGATTTTCTCTGAAAAGCGTTGAAAAAGTGCAGGGATGTTCAAAAGGTTTATTCCTATCAAATGGAACAATGAAAAATGTTATTAGTCCACTTAAATTAAGATCAGCATAACTAATTCATCAAGCTTCATATTATCCTCCTCTTACTTTGAATATTTCCTACATTTGACTTATTCCAAACAGAAAAGTTCCATTAGCTTCTTAAAAAATTTTACGTTTAGTAGGTATTTTTGCAGGGATTTTTAAATATTCATTGAATATTATTTCAATGAATATATTTTTAATGAAGGGGTGCTTACAATGTCATTACGACATGAACAAAAGGAGCAACGAAAGGCCGTTATTTTAACATCTGCACTGGATTTGTTTATACGGAAGGGATATGGGGAAACAAAGGTTGCCGATATTGCCAAAGCTGCTGATATGAGTATGGGATTGCTTTTTCATTATTTCGACTCAAAGGAAAAACTTTATGAAGAGCTTATTCGAATAGGCTGTGAACGACTTAAAATGGATTTTCACTTTACTGATGAATCACCATTGGACACGTTTAAGGTAGTTGTTGAGGAGTTATTTAATATGATTTGTACAAATCCATCTGCTGCAAAAATGTTTGTATTGATGGAAAATGCCCAGCATCTTGAACATTTGTCAGAGGATTTAAAAGAAATGCTTGCTGAAGCAGACAAATTAATAAAAAGGAGTATCCCTTTAATTGAAAAGGGACAATTGCTAGGTGAAATCAGGCAAGGGAATCCAGAAGCCCTTGCAGTGTCATTTTGGTGTTCTATACAAGGAATTGCTCAATATATTGCGCTACATCCAGAAACACCTTGTCCTAATATTATGTGGATTCTTTCGATACTTGAAAACAAGGAGGTTAATTGAAGATGAAAACATCCCGGAGAAACATAATGATCTTTATTGTTGTTGTGTTACTGTGTGGTTGGTTTGGTGTGTTAGTGGATAAATTGATTCCAGAGCAGCCTCAGGGAGATACTCTTGGTATGGGAATTTGGCTCATATCTCCGCTGCTTGCAACCATCCTGTTACGTTCCTTCGCAGGAGATGGTTGGCGGGATATAGGTTTATTGCCTAATTTTAAGGGCAATTTAAAATGGTATGTCATTGCACTTTTCATTTATCCAGCAGTCACAACTTTAGTACTTTTAATTAGCTATGTTTTCAACTGGATGGACTTTTCAGCCTTTAATCTAAGCACTGTATTATCTGTGTTTTTTAGTGGATTACTTATTCAATTCGTTAAAAACTTTTTCGAGGAATCCGTATGGAGAGGTTATCTGACAAGTAAGCTTTCAAATTTAAAGTTGGATGATTTTTGGCTCTATCTAATTGTTGGTGGTGTTTGGGGTACATGGCATATCCCGTACTTTCTTGTGTTTTTATCAGAGAGTGATATCATCAGTGTACTTCCTGTCAATAGATGGCTATTTACAATAATAGGTATCGTCACGATGATTTGCTGGACAGTGATGTACACAGAAATTTACTTAATGACAAGGAGTATATGGCCGCTTGTCCTTATGCATATGACTGAGGATGCACTTGTTAATCCACTTATTCTCGATGGCTATATCAAACTTGCTCAGGGAAAAGAATTTCTCGTTTCCCCATCTGCAGGGATTTTAACTACTTGTCTATATCTCGTAGTTGGATGGTTATTGCGGGTGAAACGGAAAAAAATGAGGAGCGGGTATGGAGTAAAATCTACGGTAATAGGTAATGATTAATTTTCAAAACAGTAATTAATTAAATCACTTATAATACACATTGATGTTGTGATGAGCAAAAAACTAAATAAGCAATAAAAGCCCAAAATAAATTTTTGAACTGCATCTCGAAAGTTTTACATCTAAGATGCAGTTCAAAGGTAAAAGTTGGTTATAATGGTACAGTTCAAGATACAGCACCACTTGCGATTACTACACTTAGTGTAGAATTAGTTGAGTAATTTCTAAAAATAATAGTTGTATATAGTGTTGCTCTTTGAATAAAAGGACCACTCCTGATGGATGGGGAAAGAGGGAATGAATTGAAAACACCATACCATCTATTGAAACTCAACAACGTATGCATGCTTTCTTTATGAAAACGTATGCTCCACGTATCTATAAAAACAACTAGAAGAAGAGCAAAAACGTAAAGAAATGGAATCTCAAAACAAGATACGAATAAAGAAAAGTAATAAAAATTAACACTTGCTACGGCAGGTGTTTTTTGGGGGAGGCAAAATAAAAAAGGAATAGGATATTATTCCTAACCTACTTGAACATCTTTACAAATATGCCCACCAAAAACATTAATAATTAGCCCCAAATATAATAATTAATACATGATTGAGCATGGTTGATAAAAAGCAAAAACCCTAGAGAGCCTTGATATAAAAGGCTTTCTAGGGTTTTCTAAACTACTCTTTGCAGAGCAATTTAATTAACGAGAGTAGAACTCTACGATGAATGCTTCGTTGATTTCAGCTGATAATTCAGAACGCTCTGGAAGGCGAGTGAATGTACCTTCTTTTTTGTCAGCATCGAATGTTAAGTAGTCAGGTACGAAGTTGTTTACTTCAATTGCTTCTACTACTACAGCAAGGTTTTGAGATTTTTCACGAAGAGAAATCGTTTGACCTGGTTTTACGCTGTATGATGGGATATCAACGCGTTTGCCATCTACTAAGATGTGACCATGGTTAACTAATTGACGAGCTCCACGACGAGTACGAGCTAAACCTAAACGGTAAACTAAGTTGTCAAGGCGAGTTTCAAGAAGGATCATGAAGTTTTCACCGTGAACACCTTTCATTTTACCAGCGCGGTTAAATAGAGTACGGAATTGACGTTCGTTCATACCATACATATGACGAAGTTTTTGTTTTTCTTGAAGTTGTAAACCGTATTCTGATAATTTTTTACGTTGGTTTGGACCGTGTTGTCCTGGTGCGTAAGGACGTTTTTCGATTTCTTTACCTGTACCGCTTAGTGAGATACCAAGACGACGTGATAATTTCCAAGATGGACCTGTATAACGAGACATATTGTTGTCTCCTCCTTTAAATTTGGTTTTTTTGTTGTAAAACAAAAACCAGTAGTACCCGTTCTTACACGCATTTTATTTTCATGTACTTTCGCCTATGCAGCCGTTAGGTTACACAATACACCATCTAATTTTCATTACTGATCATCTAAGTAGTTGTACATCAGAAAATAGAGGAATAAAATACAATCATAAGCTTATACCACTGCTGCGTTTATTTTACACAACCTCCATTGTAACTGCTTAGGACAAGGACGTCAATTATTAGCTAGTAAAAAAATATAAAAGAACATAGTAGGAAATTCCTCACTACCTATTTTAAATAATATGGAAATAGTTAATGATACGCTGTGTTATGTAAATTGTAAAAGTAAGGGATAATTACATAGTCAAAATGACACAAATTATGTATAATATATTATAAGTTAATAGTAATTGATTTGGACGTTATATAGAAAAGGTGATTTCATGACAGACCATTTACAAACGCTAAAATATATAAAATCTGATGTTTTGAGCTTTTGGGTGAGTTCTTATGAAGAACAAACTAGTTTTAATGGGTATTTTTGTTCATTGAAACAGTTTCTAAAGAAGCGCTTGAAAATTGATAATGCTGCTTTTCTTAGTTTTGAAGGTAATTCTTTAATCCCAATCGAAGAAATGGCTTCATTAACAATAGAAACAAAGCTAAATGCTGTGTCATGGCTGATGATCGAAGCTAGTTTTTATCAACAAAAAGTAGTGAAAATTCCTTATATTTTGAAAGCAAGACAGGCCTATTCAATGATGACAGATATGGTGCTTTTCCAAGCAGAGGGCAAAAATCCCATTGGTATATTACTTGTGGAGGCAACAGAGTCTTGGACAGACTTTATGACCTCGGAGTATGGTGAAGAGTGTATAGAAATACTTTCAAAGGTTCTTCAAATGATTAGAGACAATTTAGATGTCAAAATGAATGAAGACCAATATAGAAAACTATATAACATGACTGATTTGTTTCATTCAACAATGGATATTGATTTAATTTTAGAAAATGTATTAAAAAATATACGGGATAATTTTCCAGAGTTTAATGTGGAGCTTATTTTATCGAATGATCAAGATCGACACACGACCATCGATATTAAGCTTTTTGATTATTTATCAGAAAGACCTGCTACAATTGAAGCCTTTGTATCAGGAGAGTTAACGACAGAGTTAGCGAGCGATTTAAATTGTCGGTTGTTAAATGCACCGATTAAGGGCAGGCAAGCTATTTATGGCATCTTGCAAGTAAGTGCTCCCACCACTTATCTTTTTTCAACAACCGAAAAAGATTTTGTACGGATGCTGGCACAAGCTTCAGGAAATGCACTTGAAAATGCAAAATTATATCATCAATCGCATCGCCTCGTAAGTGACTTACAACTCATCAATGAAACTTCGCATCGTTTAAATATGCGAATTGACATTCATGAAATGTTACTTTTCCTACAAAAGCAGTTACTGAAATCCTTTCAGCCAATGGAAGTATGTTTCGCATTTAAAAAACACGAGACATTTGAAATAACAGGTGCAAGTACCTCCTTGTTCCATTCAGAAAACGGTCAAAGTTATATAAAACATGTTGAACAACACTTTGCTCAAACGAATGATCCACTATTTGTTGCCGATTTCAGCCGTCTAACTCCTAATCAAATTGAGTATCGCTCTATTATGGCGATTCCTATACTTATGGAGGAAAAGATTAATGGTTTTAGTATCGTCTTACATAAAGAGCCATATTTCTTTTCATTCGATAGTTTCAAATTAATGCAATCTTTAATTCACCATTCATCGTTAGCCATTGCAAACTCAATTTTACGAACACAGCTTCAGGAAATGGTCGATTTGGATCATTTAACGAAACTGTATGCCCGCAGTTACCTCGATCAGTTTGTAGAAAAATCACTTGAATATGATCAATCGGGTATGTTCTTGTTAATTGATATTGATAATTTTAAACGCATTAATGATACGTATGGTCACCAAGTTGGAGATAAAATTCTTGTTCAGATTGCGGTTCAATTAAAAGAGACTATTGGAAGCCGGGGGATTTGTGCAAGATGGGGTGGAGAAGAAATGTCTGTCTATGTCCCCAACATCGATGAAAAAGAAGCTTTGGAATTAGCATCAACCATTGTGGAAGTCATCCCAAATGCCACAGATCCACAAGTAACCATTTCTGCGGGTCTTATAACATGGGATGAGCGAGATCGACCAGCATTCCAATCTGTGTTTTTACATGCAGATACAGCGTTGTATGAAGCAAAAAACAGCGGGAAAAATCGCTTTTGTACTCACAATGGATCGTTCCAAACGAATTCATAGGATTGATAAAGCAAAACGTAAATGGTTGTTTAAATAAATTGCCCTGAAATGACAATATAAAACATTTCAGGGCAATTTTTAATATTGTATTATAAATGATTAAGGAGTGTTTTAACAAAAGCCTCTAGGCCATTACGATCTTGCTCTGAAAATCGATTCACGATAGGGCTATCGATATCTAACACACCAATAATTTCACCTTGCTTTATTAGCGGTATAACAATTTCAGACTGCGATGCAGCATCACAGGCAATATGCCCTGGAAAATCATGTACATCTTTTACAACAACGGTTTCTCTTGTTGCCACAGCTGTACCACAAACACCACGCCCAATAGGAATTCTAACACAGGCAGGAAGACCCTGGAATGGCCCTAACACAAGTTCATTATCCTGCAAGAGATAAAAACCAACCCAGTTAATGTTCGTTAAAAATTGATTTAACAGGGCAGAGGCATTACTTAAATTGGCGATTTGGTTGGTTTCACCAGTTAATAGTGCATCCAATTGTTTTGATAATGTCAGATATTGGTCAGCAATTGATCCTTCGTAATTAATTTGTGTAAACATATTAAGCACCTCGTTTAAAAGTTATTTATATTGGTAATATAACATTATAGTGTTGATGTAAATCTTCTGTGCAATGTGCATCTGAACCAAATACATATGGTAGTTTAATAGTTTGACTATAATTGATAAGAGCAAATGGTGGATAAGGCTCCTGACAATATTGTTTACTTAAACCAGCACTATTTAAATCTAATTCATAGCCCGCGAATTTCATGCTGTCTAATACTTCTTTGATACGTGGGGTGTCATTGATTTTTTCGTTGTGCGCTAGTTGGAATTTATGAATAAGTGATGGGTGCCCAATCCGTTTTGGTTTGTATGGACCAAGATCTGCTCTAATCGATTGTAGGACAGTATCATAATATAAATCATATACCTGTTCAACAGAGCCAACTTTTTTAGAAAAATCAATAAAGCATTCAGAAGAAAAGTCGATACATACAAAGGTATCTTGCCATTTTAAAAAATGGACTGATAAAATAGCGTCATCTAAAAGATGTCCATAGGTATCAAGGAATTGACGAGTTTCTTGTTCGTAGCCTTGGATGTAGTCAACTTCTAGTCCGATGCGGATACGAATATCTTGTGCATACTGTTGTTGCAGATGTTGCAATTCTTCAATGTAAGACATGAGATCATCAGGATTCATGCCACTATCTTGTTGCGGGGTTGGATCGACAAAACTTTTGGGCAATGGGGCGTGTTCTGTAAATGTTATATCTGTGAAATGTTGAGAAATTGCTTTTTCAATATATTGCTTGAATGAGTCCGTAGTGCCATGTGGACAAAAAGGACTATGTATATGCCCATCACGTTTCATAATTTACCACTCCTTTAGCTCTATAGATACGCTATTTAAATATTTCACAATAGCGAAAATACAGTTTTCTGAAAAACACTTAAATTTTAGTACAAAAGGCGAAAACATAGTATATAATAAATACAACTAGCCAATTCGTTTATTGTAGAATAGGAGGCTTACGATGGAGTATATCATCATTCCGATTATCCTACTATTAATTTTAGCCATAGTAGGATTTATGATGCGAAGAAAACATGTTGCAATTATTGCAAAACTAGAAAATGAAAAATTACAAATACAACATAATCCTATAAATGAAGAAATTTCAAAAGTAAAATCTTTAAACATGAACGGTGAAACGGAAGAAATGTTTGAACGATGGCGCAATACTTGGGATGAAGTCATCGACGTACATATGACTAAAATCGATTCTCTCCTATTTGATGCTGAGGATCAAATTAATCGACTTCGTTTTAAAAGGGCAACTTTAATAGAACGTGAAATTGAAGATTACATTGAGAAATGCGACCAAGATAAAAATAAAATTTTAGAAGAACTGAATGAATTAATTGGCAGCGAAGAAAAAAATCGAATTGAAATCGAACAATTAAAAGAATACTATCGCTCTGCAAGAAAGACATTGCTGGCTCATCAGCATTCATTCGGTGTAGCATTACCTGCATTAGAGAAGAAGCTAGAGACATTTGTTCAAAAATTTGAAGAGTTCGATGTCCTAACAAATGAAGGTAATTATTTGCAAGCGCGAGAAATTGTCATTAGCTTAAATCAAGAATCACAGCAGACATTCGAATATATTAATGATGTTCCAACCATCTTAACGGAAATTCAAGTAAAGCTACCAGGTGCGGTGCAGGAATTGCGTAATGGTCAGCGTGAAATGGAAGACCAATCTTACTATTTACAGCATTTAGAATTGACAGATGCACTGAATAAATATGAAAAAGAATTTGATGCATTAAAACTCGAACTTGCAGAGCTGAATTTAAAAGTTGTTAAACCTCGTGTCACAGAAATAAATGAAGAAATCGATCATTTTTATGATTTACTTGAAAAAGAGGTTATTGCTAAAAATTATGTAGATCAAAATTGTGACCGTTTATTAAGCTCTATTACCAATGTCATTTCTTCAACAAAATTAGTGAATGACGAGGCAACTTATGTACAGCAAAGTTATCATTTAAATGAAAAGGATGCCGAAATTCCAAAAGCCGCTTTAAAACAATTGGAAGCGCTGCAACGTCGCTATGATCTATTAGCTATGCGTGTCAGGGAAGAAAAATCGGCTTATTCTAGCTTACAGGAAGAGTTAATCGAAATTAGTGAAGAGCTTGAACGAATTCATGAAGAACAAGGTCATCTATCGAATACAATGAAGAAACTTCGAATAGACGAAAATAAAGCACGCGCTCAAGTCGAAAACTTAAAGAAAATATTACAGGATACTGACCGTTTATTGAACAAGGCAAATATTCCAGGAATTCCTGAGGAGATGGATGCACGACTCGATGAGGCAGCAGAGCACATCTATGTTGTCATGCAAAGCTTGCAAGAAGTACCACTTAATATGGGTACTGTTCATAATAATCTAAATGCAGCTACACTCTGTGTAGAGGATGTTAGAGTAAAGGCACATGAGTTAATCGAAAATGTGATGCTCATTGAGCGTATTATTCAATACGGTAATCGCCATCGCGCATCGAACCCAAAATTGAACGGACGTTTAAGAGAAGCAGAAGAGGCTTTCCATCAATTCCGTTATGCAAAGGCTTTAGAAGAAGCAGGTACAGCAGTGGAAGAAATGGAGCCGGGTGCCTTAAAGCGTATTCAAGAAATGGTTGCCGAAGATTTCATAGCAAAATAATTCAAAAAAATTTTTGAGCTGTCTAAAAAGTATAGCGATTACTTTTTAGACAGCTTTCTATTTATTGCTTAGATTAGGATGTGATTCAGTATGAAACTGTCGATCAAAAAAATGAATGAACATTTCGTAAGTGAAATTTTACAATGGCAATATGTAACACCTTACGATTTTTACAATAATGAATTATCGGGTGAAAATATACAAGAAATGCTTGATAATCCTTACTTTGCGATCTTTAATAATCATAGTGAATTAATTGGCTATTATTGTACAGGTAAAGCAGCCCAAGTGCCAAAAGGGAAAGGTGTTGGTGCGTATGAAGAATACTGTATAGATATTGGAATTGGGTTGAAGCCAAATCTAACGGGTCAAGGATTAGGAACGGCATTTTTTTCGTTTATTGTTCAAACAGTTCAGGAAGAACATCAGCTGCCATTACGTTTAACTGTTGCCCTATTTAATAAGAGAGCAATCCATCTTTATGAAAAATTTGGTTTTGTTAAAGCAATTGAATTTAGTACACCAACAGAGTTTGTCACGATGGTGAAAAAAATGTAGGATTCAATTAAAAATTAAATAATCGTTAAAGTTAGTGGTCAATCGCCAAAGATTGCGTTATGATAAATACCGTTAAATCAACGTTTTGAAAGTGTGTGAAAAGTTATGGTTAATACAATTTATTTAGATAATAGTGCAACAACTAAGCCTTTAAAAGAGGTTATGCAAGCATTTATGGTTGTGAATGAGCAGTATTATGCCAACCCTGCTTCCATCCATGCTATGGGTGTTGAAGCAAATGATTTATTAATACGTGCGCGTGAGCAAGTAGCAGATATTTTGCAGACAGAGGCAAAAAATGTGCTATTTACTTCAGGTGGTACAGAATCAAATAATGCAGCTATTTTTGGCATAGCACGTAGTAATACGCATATAGGAAAGCATATTTTAACGACTGAAATCGAACATCCATCAGTGTTAGAAACAATGAAACAACTTGAAAAAGAAGGCTATAATGTTGAATATCTTCATGTCGATCGAAATGGTGTGATTTCTCTAGATGAGCTTCGTACTAAAATACGAAAAGAAACAATTTTAGTTAGCATCATGCATGTGAATAATGAAATGGGTGCAATTCAGCCTATAAAGGAAGCAGCAAAAATGATTCATGAAATGAGTCGTGCTGTCTTTCATGTTGATGCTGTGCAAAGCTTTGGAAAATTAGCAATATCCTTTAAAGAAGAAGGACCTGACTGTATTTCTATCTCTGGCCATAAAATTCATGGCTTTAAAGGCTCAGGAGTGTTAGCATTCCGTAAACCCATAAGATGGCAGCCTTTTGCTCTTGGTGGAGGTCAGGAATTTGGTATGCGTAGTGGTACTGTAGCAGTTCCGCAAGCTGTTGCTTTAGCGAAAGCGGCTCGACTTGCTGTTGAAACCATGAATGAACGCACAAAAAAATACCGTCAATGGCATGATGAAATCCGAACTCAGCTAGAAAGTTATGGCGAAGCAGTCCATGTTTTATCAACCCCACAGGGAGCTGCGCATATTGTGTCATTTAGTGTTCGTGATTTAAAAGGGGAAGTCATTATTAATGCTATGCAAAAACGTGGTGTCATTGTGTCGACATCAAGTGCATGTTCTTCCAAGCAAACGAAAACAAGTCATGTCGTCGAGGCGCTTCACCTTGATGAGCATTATAAAAAAGGCGTGATTCGCCTTAGCTTTGGCGCACATAACACAATAGAAGATATAGAAAACTTTAAACAAGTACTAGCAGAAGTAATGTTGGAACTCAAAGGAGAAAATAAGTAAATGATTTGGAAAGAAATTTTAATTAGATATGGTGAGCTTTCTACAAAAGGTCGCAACAAAATGGATTTTATCCGCCGTTTACGTGAAAATATTCGTCATGCCTTTGCAGATTTAGGACAACTGCATATTCGCACAGAACGTGACCGTATGTTTATTGCCATAGAAGACGAAGCACAAATGCAAATGCTAATTACAGGTTTACCTAAAATTTTTGGTATTCAATCATTTAGTCCTGTCGCTGCATGCGAAAAAGATATGGACAGTATGAAAAAGCTCGCTATCACGATTATGGAGACATTTAAAGACGAGCCCCATACATTTAAAGTAGAGGTAAAACGTACTGATAAAACATTTCCTTTAGAATCTCATGCCATCCAACGTGAGATCGGTGGCTATGTTTTACCGCAATTTCAAAATTTATCTGTTAAAGTGAAGCAGCCTGATATTGAGCTACGTGTAGAAGTTCGCCATGATGCAACTTATATGATGGCACAAGTCTTACCTGGTGCAGGTGGAATGCCAGTAGGATCAAATGGCAAGTCTTTATTAATGCTATCTGGTGGTATTGATAGCCCTGTTGCTGGTTATTTAATGATGAAGCGTGGTGTGCGATTAGAGGCTATTCACTTCTTTAGTCCACCTTATACAAGCCAAAATTCATTGGAAAAGGTTAAAGTGCTTGCCAATGAATTAACAAAATTTGGTGCTAGTATTCGTTTGCATGTCATTCCTTTTACTGAAATACAAGTTCTTATTAAAGAAAAAGTACCTTCTAATGTATCGATGACGACAACTCGCCGAATGATGTTGAAGGTTGCTGATCAGGTGCGTGAGGAAATTGGTGCACTTGCTATTGTAACGGGTGAAAGTCTTGGACAAGTAGCGAGTCAAACGCTTGAAAGCTTAACAGCAATAAACGCAGTAACAAATACACCTATCCTTCGTCCACTGATTTCAACAGATAAATTAGAAATTATTGATATTGCGGAAAAAATCGGCACATACGAAACATCTATACAGCCATTTGAAGATTGCTGCACGATTTTTACACCAGCTAGTCCAAAAACAAAACCGAAGCTTGAAAAGGTTGAGCATTATGAAAGCTTCTCTGACTTTGATGAATTGATCGAGCGAGCAGTGAAGAATCGCGAGGTCTATATTTTCCCTAAGAAAGAGGAACAGCAAGATAAATTTGCAGATCTACTATAAGGATTTAAAAGCCGTCTCAAAGCCCATTTTGAGACGGCTTTTTTGTATGGATAGCGTTATTCCAATAGAGGTACAATTTACCTCTAAATTTTTTGTATTAAAAATCTAATATCGCACATTCTATATTCACAAGGAGGTGAGAAACATGGCTTCAAACAACAACCGTAGTTCAAACCAGCTTGCAGTACCTGGTGTACAACAAGCACTAGATCAAATGAAATACGAAATTGCACAAGAATTTGGTGTTCAATTAGGAGCTGAAGCTTCAGCTCGTGCCAACGGTTCCGTTGGTGGTGAAATCACTAAACGTCTTGTACAAATGGCAGAATCTCAATTAAAAGGTATGCCAAACAACAACCAATAAATGCTGATTAAGCATTTATAAACTTAAAACCAGTGACCGTAAAAGGCACTGGTTTTAGTTTGTTTATTGATCATTTATTTATACAAGATAGGGATTTAAATGTAGCTACTGTATAATCAACATTTTTGCTTTGACAAATAGCTGAAATAACCGCAACACCATCAACCCCCGTTTGAAATACAGAATGTGCATTTGCGAAATTTATTCCGCCAATTGCTACAATTGGTAATTCAGGATGCAGAGAATGAGCCTCCTGTAAAAAAGATGTGCCACATGGTGGTTGAGCATCGCTTTTAGAGGACGTTGGGAAGATTGGGCCGATGCCGACATAATCAGCTTGATGGTTCATAGCTATTTGCAATTCTTCCTCGCTATGGACAGATACACCAAGAATCATGTTCCCAATTCTTTTACGTGCTACACCTACAGGTAAATCATCTTGCCCGATATGAACACCATCAGCTCCGAGTCGTATCGCTAGATCAACATCGTCATTAATGATAAAGGGCACATTATAGTGATGACATAGTTGTTGACATTGGCGTGCAAACTGTTCATAGGCAAGTCCCGTTAATGCGTGAGGACCTTTTTCACGAAATTGAAACATTGTAATGCCTGCTTGCAAGGCTTTTTCGAGGATATAGATAGGTTCTTCTTGAGAAGGAACATTGCTCGTACCCATAATAAAATAAAGCTGCAAATCCTCACGTTTCATGAATAATCACCTCACAGGCTTCCTTATGCTGTTGATAAGCAAAATGATTAGTGGGTCCATGACCATTTCCAATCGATAAATTATACATAATAGCTAATTGAATAAATTTTTTAGCTTCTATAATGGCATTTTCCAGAGCAAATCCTTGTCCAAGAAAAGCAGTAAGTGCTGCGGAAAATGTACATCCAGTACCATGCGTATTTTTTGTTTGGATGCGAGGAGACTGCATCGAAAAAGAACGCCCATTTTTTAAAAATACGTAATCAATGGCATAAAGTGGATCTGCTAAATGACCACCTTTAATGATGACACATTGTACACCTAGCTGTAACAAGCTTTGAGCTACTTCTTTCATATCTTCAAAATGATGAATAGATCTCCCAGTAAGTGTCTCTGCCTCGGGTATATTGGGCGTAACAACCGTAGCAAGTGGTAATAAAGTTGAGCGTAAGGCATCGATAGCTTCTGGCTGTAATAGGCTTTCCCCACCTTTTGCAATCATCACTGGATCAACAATCAGTGGAATGTTTAGCTCCCTGATCTTGTGTGCAATTGCTGTGATAATTTCTGAGGAATAAAGCATTCCTGTTTTAATCGCAGCGATTGGAAAATCTTCTACTAAGGCTTCTAATTGTTTTTTTATAAAGGAAACGTCAATCGGGCAAACACCTGTTACACCCAAAGTATTTTGAGCAGTTAGAGCAGTAATAACAGAAGTACCAAACACTTCTAATTCCTGAAATGTTTTTAAATCAGCCTGTATACCCGCGCCACCACCACTATCTGAGCCAGCGATTGTTGTTACAATATGCATGAAGCTGCACCATCCTTTGATAAGCGATGTATAGCATTGAGTAAGGCTATTTGAAAATCACCAATGTCTGCAGTAAATGCGGATGCCAGTACACCTGCTTTTTTATAGTAAGTAAGTGTTTCTGTTAATTGTTGGTAAGGATTATGGCTTACACTATAGGCTGCGCCACAAATTGCGCTAAGTAAACAACCTGTACCCGTTACTTCCGTCATTTGTGGATGACCACCAGCAATCCATTGGCTATGCTTGCCATCAGTTATAAAATCGTGTTCTCCTGTGACAATAACAATGCATTGATAGCGTTGAGCCAATGATGTGGCTTCTAATTCCATAGCGATAGTGCCATGACCACTATCGACACCTTTTTGTTGCCAATTTACACCAGCTATTGCTGCTAGCTCGCCGAGATTACAGCGAATCACCGCAAATTGTATGTTTTCCAGTAAGTATCTTACGGTTTCCTTACGATAAGTTGTGGCTCCAACTCCGACAGGATCTAAAATAACAGGAATACCAAGTTTATTGGCTTTTTCGCCTGCTAATAACATGGCACTTTTTGTGCGATCATTAAGTGTTCCAATATTAATTAATAATGCTTGAGCAATGGCCACCATCTCCTCTACCTCTTGGCAGTCATCGGCCATTACTGGTGAAGCACCTATCGCTAATAAACCATTTGCTTGAAAATTTGCCACTACATAATTGGTAATACAATGGATAAGTGGTTGCTGTTGACGAATTGTTTGAAAAATCATTGTAGTCCTCCTTTAGGGATGGACGTAAGCATGCAAAAAAGGCTCTTTTTGTGTAAAAATGCACGAAAAGAGCCTTTCATCTGAAAACGATGTTTATTGCTCCCTACGTCAGTATTAACTAACAGGTTCAAAGGGTCAGGTTTTACCTTCTCAACTCTTACGAGTCCCCCTGCAATCTTGCTTTTAGTTGACCAAAATGTACCATACTTTTCAGTTGTATTCAATAGCAAGTTTTCCTATAGATAAAATGTGACCGATGCCATATAGGAGAGTATGATAGTTGTCATGACTTTACCGAAATTAAGCACAAACCATTGAAAATGCTGAAAAAAGAGTCTTATAATGTGTCATAACAAAAGGGGGCAATTGCCATGAAAAGACAAGATTTAGTTGCACCAGAATGGTATAACATAGTAGAGGAAATTGAAAAATATGCTCAGGATGCAACCAAAAATGCTTTAATTATTTATGAGGAAAACCAAGACATCCAATGTATTACATATGCACATTTATTGGAAAAAGCGAATCAAGCAGCACATGTATTCACTAAGCAAGGTTTAAAGAAAGGTGATGTCATTTTAGTGATGGTACCACGTTCAGTGGAAGCATATATAGTGTATATTGCTGCATTGAAAGCGGGTTTAACGATTATTCCAAGTTCTGAGATGTTAAGAACAAAGGATATTGAGTATCGAATTCATCATGCAAATGCTAAAGCAGTTATTGCATTCGAACCCTATATTGAACAGTTCGATAAAGTTGGAAATTTACAAGACATACTGCAATTTGTCATAGGGAATGCACATGAACCTTGGCAGAACATACTTGAAAAAATGAATAATCAACCTACAACCTACATAAATCCTATCCCAACAAAAAGTACAGACCATGCATTTTTAGCCTATACAAGCGGAACAACAGGAAATCCAAAAGCAGCAGTGCATACGCATAGTTGGGGCTATGCTCATTTACGAACAACAGCACCACATTGGTTGGGGGTACAAGAAAATGATATTGTTTGGGCGACTGCAGCACCAGGATGGCAAAAATGGATATGGAGTCCGTTTCTAGCTACTTTAGGTAGTGGTGCTACTGCATTTGTCTACAAAGGTAAATTTGAAGCAGCTTGTTATTTAGCATTGCTTGAGCGATTCAAAATCAATGTATTATGCTGTACACCAACTGAATATCGTTTTATGGCAGCGCTTGAAGATTTATATGAATATGATTTAAGTGCGATTCGCCAAGCTGTATCAGCTGGTGAGCCATTAAATAGTGAGGTCATTAGAGTATTCTTGGAAACATTCAAATTACAAGTGCGAGATGGCTATGGACAAACAGAAAATACATTATTGGTAGGCACAATGGTAGGAATGGACGCAAGAGTTGGGTCGATGGGAAAACCTACTCCTGGCAACACTGTTGAAATTATTAATGATTTGGGCAAACCCGTTGCAATCGGAGAAGTTGGTGATATTGCTGTTCATCGTGAAACACCAGCCCTCTTTAAAAAATATTTAAATGATCCTGAACGTACAAATTTACAATTTCGTGGGGATTGGTATATTACAGGAGATCGTGCCTATAAAGATGAAGATGGCTACTTTTGGTTTGACGGACGAGGAGACGATGTTATTATTTCCTCAGGCTATACAATTGGCCCTTTTGAAGTAGAGGATGCTTTAATGAAGCATCCAGCTGTAAAAGAGGCTGCTGTTATAGCGAGCCCTGATAAAGTAAGAGGAAATATTGTCAAGGCATTTATTGTTCTGCGCGATGGTGAAAAAGGTGATGGAGCGCTTATTCAAACACTCCAAAGTCATGTTAAATCATTGACCGCTCCTTATAAATATCCACGTGCTATTGAATTTGTAGAGGAACTACCAAAAACATCTTCTGGGAAAATTAGACGTGTCGAATTACGACAACAAGAAATTAAACACCTCCAATTCTAATTCATTTCCTAGGAAATAATGTCGAAAATCAAAGTTCATCAAAGGTATGGACTTTGATTTTTTTATTTTTTTTAGGTAAGGTAATATGAGGAAATACATAGCTTAAAGCTTTTTGTGTTTAATTATTGCAAAAAAATGAAACAAATTGGCAAGTCATACGTATTACGTGTTGAGGAGGCGGAAAGACATGAATGTAAAAAGGTGGGTTGCTTTAGTAGTGGCAGGTGTTCTCTTACTATTTTCGTTAGGAATTAATACCATTTTTGCGCTATTTAAAGCAGATTTCCTAGGTAATTTTGATAGCTTAATGGCAGGTAATAGCTTAGATGTATATGAAAATGTCATTGAAGGGGAAAATTTTGATAAGCGAATTGCTTATTTAAAGGTAGATGGAACGATTCAAGATATCGGCTCAAGTACATTGTGGCAACCAGTTGCCTATGATCATCAATTTTTCTTAGAACAATTGGATAATATTTTATATGATGAGTCCATACAGGGTGTTGTCTTAAGCGTTAATTCACCAGGTGGTGGTGTAAAGGAATCTGCAGATATCTATAAAAAGCTACTAAAAATCAAAGAAGAACGACAAATACCAATTTATGTATCGATGGATTCTATGGCAGCTTCAGGTGGTTATTATATTTCGGCACCAGCAGATAAAATATTTGCCCATCGTGATACAATAACAGGTTCTATTGGTGTCATCATGCAATCTATTAACTATCAAGAGTTGGCTGAAAAAGTAGGGGTCAAATTTGAGACGTTTAAATCAGGAGAGCATAAAGATATGCTAAGTCCAATGCGTGAAGTGACAGAAGAGGAACGTGCAATGATGCAAGATATGATTAATGAAACGTACGAAGAATTTGTAGATATTGTAGAGCAGGGACGTAATATGTCTGAAGCAGAAGTGAAGAAGGTTGCAGATGGTCGTATTCTTGGCGGTACAAAAGCGCTTGAAGCAGGGTTAATTGATGAAATTGGTGATGAAGAAGCGGCCATTGCAGCTCTTCGTGAGGATTATGGACTTGAAGATGCGGCTTTATTTGAGTATTCATACGATATGGGTGGCTGGCAATCATACGTAGGTATGAAAATTGGCTCCATGTTCGGTCCCTCTGCCGAGGAAAAAATGCTAATGAAAATCATGACGGACTATAGCGCACCGAAAATGATGTATCTATATGGGGAATACTAGGAGGGAGCACAATGACAAACAATGAAATTGTTATGCAAGGTTCACCCTCATTGGAAAATGGCTTCTATATAAACACTTCAGGAGAATCAGCAAATGAAAAAAACTATGCATTAAAAACTGCTGGTTTTTGGGTACGATTTTGGGCATTTTTATTAGATGGATTCATTATTTCTGCTGTAGGAGGAATACTCGTCAATCCTATCTTTTATTTAATGGATTGGTCCTTATCTGATTCTGTTTGGTATGCGCCGATTTCTATTATTACAGCAATTTTCTACTATAGTTATTTTGTGCTGATGACAAAGTTCTTGGGACAAACGCTAGGGAAAATGGTGTTTGGATTACGTGTCATTTCATTAAAGCACGATCAGTTAACTTGGTCAGATGTGTTATTCCGTGATTGGATTGGTCGTATCATCAATAATATTTTTATGCCACTGTATATTTTGGTAGTGATTTTGCCAGAAAATCAAGGCTTACATGATTATTTTGCCGATACAACAGTGGTGCACGAAAAAATCTTTATTGAAAAGGCTTCAACACCGACTACATTACCAAAACAAGAAGAACATGTAGAAATTACGGTGCAAGAAGAAAAAATAGACCTAGCCAAGCTAGAGGAAAAAAATGAACAATAAACATAAGACTGTCTCAAATTAGGAGACAGTCTTATCTATTTCTAAGTATGTAAGCTATCATAGTTGCAATTAATTCCCTTCATTTAGTAATATTATGTACATATGATGATTAGGAGGCGTTTAGATGGCACAAGTAACATTTAAAAATGGTCCAGTGACACTAGTAGGAAATGAAGTAAAGGTGGGCGATCAGGCTCCAGATTTTACGGTATTAGCGAATGACCTATCACCTGTAACATTAAATGATTCAGAAGGAAAAGTTCGTTTATTTAGTGTTGTACCATCATTAGATACTGGTGTATGTGATGCGCAAACACGTCGATTCAATGAGGAAGCAGCGAACTTAGGTGATAATGTAGTCATTTATACAGTATCTGTGGATCTTCCATTCGCTCAAAAGCGTTGGTGTGGTGCAGCAGGTATAGATGCAGTCCAAACTGTATCAGATCACCGCGACCTTTCATTTGGTGAGGCATATGGCGTATACATTCAAGAATTACGTCTTCTGACACGTGCAGTATTCGTTGTGGATGCAAACAATAAAGTAACATATGTTGAATATGTACCTGAAGCTACAGATCATCCAAACTATGAAGCGGCCATTGCAGCTGTCAAAGCACTAGCATAATAAGCTGCTTTTAGGCTAAGATAATACTAGACAAAGGGGCTGTGACAAGTGTTTGTCACGGCTCTTTTCTGCGTGAAAGGAAGTTAGATATGGAAAATATCGAAAAGTTATTTGGTTTGCTAAATGCGCATGCCGAAAAAATCGAAAAAGAACACAATATAACGTTACTAGAAGGATTATTAGATGGGTTAGAGGCATGGCTTGATGGCGAAGTTGATTTTTCTCAAAAAGATGCAACAAAAGAGGATATTCGTAAAGCTATTCAAATTGCTATTTTAAAAGGGATGCGCAAAGGCTCACAGCCGAATCATCAAATGACTCCTGATACGTTAGGGCTATTAGTGGGCTACTTTGTGGAGCAGATTTTTGCAGAGCGTCTTGAAAATGAAAAGATCTCGATCATGGACCCAGCAGTAGGCACGGGCAATTTATTACTGACGGTTATGAATTTATTAGATGGAAAAGTGGAAGCAACAGGTGTAGAGGTGGATGAGCTACTTATTCGCCTTGCTGCTGCAACTGCTGACTTAACAGAACAACCTATTTCTTTATACCGTCAAGATGCCTTAGCAGATTTATTGGTCAATCCGGTTGATGCCGTTGTTTGTGATTTACCTGTAGGTTATTATCCAAATGAAGAAGTGGCGCTCGATTATGAATTATGTCCAGCGGAGGGGATGAGTTATGCCCATCATTTATTCATCGAGCAATCAATGAATTATACAAAGGATGGCGGCTATTTATTTTTCCTTGCACCCTCTCATCTGTTTGAGTCAGAGCAGTCTAAGCAATTACACAAATACATTCAAAAGCATGCGTGGATCCAAGCGATTATTCAATTACCTGATTCTATGTTTGCGAATAAATCATTAGAGAAGAGCATTGTGATTTTACAAAAACAATCGAAGGAATTGAAAGCACCTAAAGAAGTCCTATTAGCTAAAGTACCAAATATGCAGAATAAACAGGCACTTGCGCTATTCTTTGAAAAAGTGAAGATGTGGAAAGAGGGCAAGTAATTGCTCTTGAGTGCAAGTAAAAAGGTATCCTATATAAGGATACCTTTTTATGTATTACAAATTAGTTTTCAGGCGTACGGATAACTAGTACGTCACATTTAGCTGAACGTACAATTGCCTCAGATACAGAACCGATTAGGAAGCGTTCTACTGCATTTAGACCAGTTGCACCACAAATGATTAAATCTGCGTCTACGATGTTAGAAAGCTCTTTTGTTATGATATTTTTTGGAGAGCCATACTCGATGATAAGATTAACATTCGTTAAACCTTCATCTTCAGCTTGCTTTTTGTAACCATTTAATAGTTCTTCAGAAAATGCTTGAGCACGCTCTGCAATGGAACGGTCATATGCTTCGATAGCAGCAAATGAACGAGTATCGATTACATTTACTAGATTTAACACTGCACCTTCGTTTCGTTTTGCAACATCAATTGATTTACGAAACGCGTATTCAGCTTCTTTTGAACCGTCTACTGCAACAACAATGCTTTTATAATGATTAGCCATTTGAAAAACCTCCCTGATTTGTATATGTTGATTATACCAAATGATTTTCTAAAGGAAATACTTTCCGCAAGAAAAATTATGAAAATGTGAAGGCATTTCATGTAGAAATGTTCATTAATTATAAATATCTAATTCCCACTATTTGCAGTGTGTAAACGTTTTTTGATTGATTTCAACTACACATGAATCAGGTCCATTAACGGTTACTTAGACTCCTTTTTAGTTTTTAAATATAGTAATTTATAATGATATACAACGTTTGAATATTTGTTAATTTGGAAATCTTATAAATTTTATCTGTATTTGCATTAGTTAAAGCTTTTTTTGCAATTGTTTGGTAATATGGAAGTGCAAGGGGTGCATCAAGTTTAGTTACATAAATGATGCTTATTTCTTACGTTATGGAAGGGGATAGGAAACAATGAAGATTGGTATTCCAAAGGAAATTAAAAACAATGAAAACCGAGTAGCAATGACACCAGCAGGAGTTGTCACTTTAACACATGCAGGACATGAAGTGTACATTGAAACAGGAGCGGGGCTAGGTTCAAGCTTTACGGATGCTGATTACATTGCAGCAGGTGCTCATATTGTTCAAACAGCTAAAGAAGCTTGGTCACAAGAAATGATTATGAAGGTAAAAGAACCTGTAGCTTCTGAGTATGATTACTTCTACGAAGGTCAAATTTTATTCACTTATTTACACTTAGCGCCAGAGGTTGAATTAACTCAGGCACTTTTAAATAAAAAAGTTGTAGGAATTGCCTACGAAACAGTACAATTAGCAAATGGTTCATTACCTTTGTTAACACCAATGAGTGAAGTTGCTGGTAAAATGGCTACACAAATTGGAGCACAGTTCTTAGAGAGAAACCATGCTGGTAAAGGTATTTTACTAGGTGGTGTATCAGGTGTACAACGTGGAAAAGTGACAGTAATTGGCGGTGGTATTGCAGGTACAAATGCTGCAAAAATTGCTGTTGGTATGGGTGCTGATGTGACAGTTATCGATTTAAGCCCAGAACGTTTACGTCAATTAGAAGATATGTTTGGACGTGATGTTCAAACATTAATGTCTAATCCATATAATATTGCAGAATCAGTGAAAGATTCAGATTTAGTTATTGGTGCGGTATTAATCCCAGGCGCAAAAGCACCGAAACTTGTATCGGAAGAAATGATTCAGTCAATGCAAGCCGGCTCTGTTGTAGTCGATATCGCAATTGACCAAGGTGGTATCTTTGCAACATCTGACCGTGTGACAACACATGATGATCCAACCTATGTGAAGCATGGCGTTGTACACTATGCAGTTGCAAATATGCCTGGTGCGGTACCACGTACTTCTACAATTGCTTTAACAAATAATACAATTCCATATGCACTTCAAATTGCCAACAAAGGCTACAAACAAGCTTGCCTTGATAATGCAGCACTGAAAAAAGGTGTGAATACATTAGATGGACAACTTGTTTATAAAGCAGTGGCAGATTCGCAAGGACTACCATTTGTCAATGTGGATGAATTAATTCAATAAACTTTGCTAGACAGAGAAAAAGGAAGCACACTAGTTGCTTCCTTTTTTTGCATTATAGAATGATTAAATCTTTCGGGAATTTTGTTAATACTTCAACGCCATCTTTTGTAACGACAACATCATCCTCAATACGTACGCCTGTTACATCTGATTTATAAATGCCAGGCTCAATCGTAAAGACCATACCTTCTTCCATCGTCATCTCATTGGCACCTGTAACAGATGGGAATTCATGCACAGAAATACCAAGACCATGTCCAAGGCGGTGGGTGAAATATTCACCATAACCAGCCTCTGTAATTGTATCACGCGCAATTTTGTCTAAGTCCATCGCACGAACACCTGGTTTTACTGCTGCGACAGCATTTGTATTGGCAGCTAAAACAGTTTGATAAATTTCCTTTTGTGCTTCACTAGGCTCCCCAAAAGCTACAGTACGTGTAATATCTGAGCAATAGCCATCGTAAATAACGCCAAGGTCAAATAGTACCATATCACCTTTTTCAATTTTACGTGCACCTGGCTTCCCATGAGGAGAGGCAGTTTTTGGACCACTCAATACCATTGTTTCAAAAGACATTTTACAGCCTTTATCTTGAATGGCACTTTCGATTGCTGTTAGGATTTCCATTTCTGTTTTACCTTCAGCAATTTCCTTGCAACCGATTTCAATTGCATAATCGGCCAATTCAGCAGCTTTACGTAATTTTTCTAATTCACTTTTATCTTTGATTACGCGCATCGCATTAATTTTTTCGTCAAGACGCACAAAGCTAGCTTGAGGGAAAGATTGCTGTAAAGCTTCCAAGCGCTCAACAATGAGTTGTGCTTTTTCGATAGCAAATGTAGCTGGGGTGATTTGGCGTGCTACAATCGCTTGAGCAAGAACTTCCATCGAATTTTCTGTATCTTGATGACCAATTACCTCATAAGACCAACCAGCAGCCTTTGCATCTGGAATCTCCATTTGTGGACAAATTAGAAAAGGCTCCGCATCTTTAAAAATCATGACTCCTAGTAATCTTTCATGTGGATTACTTTTAAAGCCTGAAACGTAAAAAACATTGTCAGGTGTTGTTACGAATGCTGCATCGATATGATTTTGCTGCAAGTAACGTTGGATTTCTTCAACCTTTGACATCAATATGTCCTCCTTTTATTGCATGGGAAATTTTACGTAAGAAAGCTTCGACTGTTGAAAAAAGTAGCGAGGTTTCTTATCGAGTACTGAATAATTATGCTCTAACAGGGTATAAGGCTGTTAGAGAATGCTACCATTATTCTCTGTACAAGCATATCAAAAAAAGGGAAAAAGCGCATGGGTAGCGAATTAAAATGTTGGACTGTACTTTGTTAATCGAGGAGGATGTTAAGATGAAAATAAGTTATCATGGACATTCAGTTGTCAAAATTCAAACAAATGGAAAAACGATATTAATTGACCCTTTTATTAATGGCAATGGGCAAACAGACTTAAAAGTGGCTGATGAAGCGCCAGATATTATTTTACTTACACATGGCCATAATGATCATGTTGGAGATACAGTAGAATTAGCGAAGAAAAAAGATGCGCTAGTCATTGCGCCAAATGAGCTGGCTAATTGGATTTCTTGGCAAGGTGTAAAAACACACCCGATGCATATAGGTGGTGCAAAGGAATTTGACTTTGGTAAAGTAAAGTTTACACAAGCCTTTCATGGCTCTTCTTATGTAACAGAAAATAACGAAATAATTTATATGGGCATGCCTGCTGGACTATTATTATTTATTGAAGGATTAACAATTTATCATGCGGGCGATACAGCTCTTTTTGGTGATATGAAACTAATTGGTGAACGACATCCAATTGATATTGCATTCTTACCAATTGGTGATAATTTTACAATGGGGCCAGAGGATGCAGCGTGTGCAGTTTCGTTTTTAAAGCCGAAAATTGTCGTACCGATTCATTACAATACATTCCCACCAATCGAGCAAGATCCACAAATTTTTGCAGATTTAGTACAAAATACAGAAGTTCAAATTTTGAAAGCTGGCGAAAAAGTAAACTGTTTCTAATCGTTGGTAATGCTGTACTATATGAATTGACACCACGCTGGTAGTTGAAATGATGGGGAAAGTTAAACAATTTCATCACTTTATATTAAATATTTTCATAAAAAATATGGTACACTAAGAGCAGAATTGAAGCTTAGGAAATAGGTGATATTTTGTCTACAAAACATGAGAAAATTTTACAATACATCGAATCACTACCCGTGGGCGATAAAATTTCAGTACGGCAAATAGCAAAGGAAATGCAAGTGAGTGAAGGAACAGCTTACCGTGCAATTAAGGAAGCTGAAAATCGTCGCTTAGTAAGTTCTATTGAACGTGTTGGAACAATTCGTATTGAGAAAAAAAAGAAAGAAAATATTGAGCGCTTAACTTTTGCAGAAATTGTTAATATTGTAGATGGCCAAGTTTTAGGTGGTAAATCAGGTCTACATAAAACACTAACAAAATTTGTTATTGGGGCTATGCAATTAGAGGACATGATGCGTTACACTGATGCAGGTAGCTTATTAATTGTTGGTAACCGTATTAAAGCACATGAGAATGCCCTTCGAGCGGGGGCAGCTGTTTTAATCACCGGCGGTTTTGATACTACGGAAGATAATAAGTTGCTTGCAGATTCATTAGATTTACCAATTATTTCAACAAGCTACGATACGTTTACAGTAGCAACAATGATTAACCGGGCAATCTATGACCAATTGATTAAAAAAGATATTCTTTTTATCGAAGACATTTATGTACCGATGACTGACACTGCAGCATTAAAAAATGATGAAACAATTCATCATTTCCAGAAGCTGAATGAACGTACAACCCATGGTGCATTTCCTGTAGTTACCCACCAAAATAAATTGGTCGGTATGATTACCGTAAAAGACGTCATTGGTCGTGAAGAAAACGAGCTTATTGAAAAAGTAATGACGAAAAACCCAATTGCTGGCTCCATGAAAATGAGTGTCGCTTCGGCAGGGCATCGAATGATTTGGGAGGGGATTGATCTCTTACCAATTGTAGATGACGACAATATTTTACAGGGTGTTATTAGCCGTCAAGATGTACTGAAGGCGTTGCAATTAGCACAAAGACAGCCACAGCATGGTGAAACGATTGATGATTTAGTGAAAAATGAAATGAAGGTATTAGGTGATGAAGAACTCATCGTTGAATTTAAAGTCACACCACAAATGACTAATCAATATGGAGCAATTTCATACGGTGCTTTTACAACTTTACTAGCTGAGGTCGGTTCATTCGCATTAAAACGACGTAAACGTGGAGATGCAGTGGCAGAGAATATGACTATTTACTTTATTAAACCAGTCCAAATGGAAAGTACGCTAACTGTTAAGCCTCGGATTTTAGATATGAGTCGTAAGTTTGTGAAGATGGATTTTGAAGTGTATAATCAACAAATGCTTGTTGGTAAGGCAATGATGATGTTCCAACTATTAGAACGTTAAGTATTGAAAAGGGATGGCCTAGCGCAATTGCTTGGTCATCCCTTTGTTACATATATTATTGATTAATGCGGAATTCTTCCTCAACAAATTGTCCATAATGACGTGCTTTTTTTATATTTTCTACAATAACTAAGATGCCGAGCGCGGCAAGAATTGCTACAATAATAAATGTAAATAAGCTCGGGAATAAATAAGCTTGATTTAAAGCAAATGACAATATTAAGGAACCTAAGCCGATGTTCGCTTTGCTTTTATACCAGTTTTTAGCAATAGGTAATGGAGAACGGAATTGTTTTGTTTTAAAATAAAAATAAAAAACAAAAGATATGATAATCGCAAACACAAATATTAAATTGAGCATAGTAAACCTCCTAGCATAACTAGACATTATTGTAACGATAATTATGTAAAAATGCTAACGGTTCTTACTATCATTTTGGGGGAAATTATTGTGAAAAGACAAATCATCGACACAATTGAGGCCAATGAAACCATTATTATCCATCGTCATGTACGTCCTGATCCTGATGCTTATGGCTCACAGCAAGGCTTAAAAGAGATTATTTTAGCCAATTATCCTGAGAAAAAGGTTTTTGCTGTAGGGGAACATGATGCTTCTTTATCTTTTATGGCACAGCCTGATGAAATAGCGGATGAAGTGTATGAAAATGCTTTAGTTATTGTCACTGACACGGCTAATACAGAGCGTGTTGACGACCAACGCTACACAAAAGGAAAAATGGTGATAAAAATTGATCATCATCCAAATGATGATGCTTATGGTGATCTTTTATGGGTGGACACGACAGCAAGCTCTTGTAGTGAAATGATCTATGAATTATATGAAGAGGGCAAGGAAGTAGCAAACTGGAAACTTTCAGATGCTGCTGCACGCTTATTATTTGCAGGAATAGTGGGCGATACAGGCAGATTCCAATTCCCAAGTACAACAGCTAAAACATTTAAAGTTGCTGCGGATCTGATTACATATGATTTTGATCGAAACCAACTATTTGATGGCATGTACGAAATGGAGCAAAAATTACTTAATTTACAGGGATATATTTATCAAAACTTTACAATGGATGAGCATGGAGCTGCGTATGTGAAGCTAACAAAAGAATTACTGGCAGAGCATGACACAGTGCCATCTGAGGCTTCTTTATTAGTAGGCTGCCTAGGCAGTGTTAAAGATATATGCTCATGGGTTGTTTTCATTGAAGAAGGGGATCAGATCCGTGTACGATTACGTTCGAAGGGTCCCGTTATCAATACATTAGCAAAAGAATTTAACGGTGGCGGACATCCGCTTGCATCTGGTGCTACTGCCTATTCATGGGAAGAAGCAGACCACGTAATTGCAAGATTAAAAGAGATTTGTAAAGCGTATCATTAACAGAGAAAAGGAAGGGATTCATTTGACACATGTATATACAAAGATGCATACGAGCGCGGATTTATTGAAAAGCACAATTCGGCTTGAGCAATTGATTCCTTTTTTACAAGAACAAAAGACACAAGCCTGTGCAATCGTTAATACGAAATTGTACGGGCTTTTGCCTTTTTGTAAAGCATTGCAGCAAGTAAATATCCATGCGGTTATAGGGCTTTCGGTAAACGTTCAGTGGCATGATAAAACGCTGCCCCTCGTCCTGTATGCGCAGACACAGGAGGGCTATCAACATTTATTAAAGATTAGTAGTGCGATTTCAATTAGACAAGATGATATGCTGCCTTGGAAATGGCTTGAGGGATATTCAGCAGGTTGTATAGCGCTACTTTCTTCAGACGATTTAACAGATGTAGATGACTGGCAGGCAATGGTTTCTGCTTTGGTCCAACTATTTAACCATCACCTCTATATGGGGATTGCTAGACCTGGAGGGATAAAAGCTGAACAAGAAGATGATTTCGTTTCTTGGTGTGAAGAACATGCTATTGCACTTGTAGCATCTCAAAGCTGTTATTTCTTGCGTCCAGAAGATCATTTTGCTTATGAAGTAGCAAGAGCAATTGATACAGGAGAAAAGCTTGGTAATACTATGCAAACAGCTGATGTACAGGGCTATTTTGCCCCAACAGCATTCGAATGGCAAAATTGGTTTGCGGATCGTCCAGATTGGCTTGATGCCAGTACGAAAATGCTTGCTTGCTGTAAAGCTGATTTACCAAAAATGCCTGTGCAAATGCCTAAATTTCCTGTACCTGAAGGTGAAACAGCTGAAAGCTTGCTTGTTAAAGAGGCATTTACTGGATTAGAAGAGCGATTCAAGCAACTGGCAATACCCGGTGCTTACCATGAACGATTACAGTATGAACTAGAAATTATTTGCTCTATGGGCTTTGCTGACTATTTTTTGGTTGTGGCGGATTTTATGCGATATGCAAAAGAAAATCGAATTTTGACGGGACCTGGACGTGGTTCCTCAGCAGGTTCGCTTGTGGCATATAGTCTTTCGATTACCCAAGTAGATCCACTTGCCTATGGTTTATTATTCGAACGTTTTTTAAATCCTGAAAGAATTACCTTACCTGATATTGATATCGATTTTGTTGATAGTAAAAGGCATCAAGTCATTCAGTATGTTGCCCAAAAGTATGGCAAAGCAAATGTCGCACAAATTATTACATTTGGTACATTGTCTGCAAAAGCAGTTGCCAGGGATGTTGCACGAGTATTTGGCTTTGATGCGGAAATACTAGAAAAAATTTCGAAGATGATTCCAAATAAGCCGGGAATTACATTACAAAGAGCTGTAGCAGAGTCACAGGACTTTCAAGGCTGGTTAGCGGAGAATGATAAGCATTTGCGTTGGTACGAAGTGGCGTTAAAATTGGAGGGCCTACCAAGAAACTCGTCTATACATGCAGCTGGTATTGTCATCGCTCCATCGCCTTTAGTGAATACTGTACCGATTGAAGAAGGGCATGATGGTATTTATAGTACCCAATGGCCAATGGGAGATATTGAAGCATGTGGTCTCGTCAAAATGGATTTTTTAGGCTTGCGCAATCTTACTATTTTAGAGCAAATACGTTGGTCAATTTATAAAGCTGGTGGTCCTTGGATAGAATTTGAGCGAATCCCACTGCATGATGACAAGACGTTTCAACTATTACAAAGAGGGGATACGCTGGGGATTTTTCAATTAGAATCAGACGGTATGAAGCAAGCCTTGCGTGATATCTGCCCTACAACCTTTTTAGATATTGTGGCTGTAAATGCACTTTATCGCCCAGGTCCAATGGATTTTATTCCTGTCTATGCAAAACGGAAGGCTGGCAGAGAAATGGTAACGATGCCACATCCAGTGCTAGAGCCTATTTTACAAGAGACCTTTGGTGTGATCGTTTATCAAGAACAAATTATTAAAATTGCATCAGTACTGGCCGGCTTTACAATGGGACAGGCAGATTTGCTTCGCCGAGCAGTGAGTAAAAAAAATCGACAAGTTTTAGAGGAGCAACGCACAGCATTTGTTCAGGGGGCGCTACGCCAAGGCTTTGATCAGCGTTTAGCTGAAGAAGTATACGAACTGATTGTACGCTTTGCGGATTATGGTTTCCCTAAAAGTCATGCTGTGGCCTATAGTGTTATTTCCTATCAAATGGCTTATTTAAAGGCGCATTTCCCTCAAAACTTTTATGCAGCGTTATTATCAAATGCCACGGGAAATGTAGAAAAGATTCAACAATTTGTCCATGAGGCAAAAGATAAGGGCATCCCATTTTATCCACCTTCATTAAAAAGTAGTACGAAATATTTTACGGTGGAAAAGGAAGGCATTCGCTACAGCTTATCAGGAATTAAAGGTGTGCCTCATACATTTATAGAAAAAATACATGGACTCCGTCAAACAAATCCAGAGGTATTAAATAACCTATTTGATCTAGCTGTTGCCTTAAGTGCGCAGCATTTTAAGCCAAAAGTGTTGGAATCATTGATATATGCTGGGGCGCTTGATTATCTAGAAAAAGATAGAGCCGTCCTCATCATGACAGTTGAGGCAGCTTTGAAACACGCGGAACTTTTAAGGCCAACTGAAGATATTGATTTAGCATCAGCAATGGCATTTAGTTTTGGTAAACCAAAATATATGCAGGCAGAAGCAATGTCCCAGAAGGAAAAATTGATGCATGAAAAAGAGAGCTTGGGCTTTTATATTTCTACCCATCCAGTTGCACAGGAAAGACTCTTCTGGGCGGATATCAATAGTACCTGTCGAGAGTTGAAGCAGGAGCGTGATGGTACCTCCATAAAAATGATTGGTCTGATTGAAGAAGTGAAGAAAATCCGTACGAAAAAAGGTGAGCAAATGGCTTTTGTTCAGCTACAGGATGAGTTTGGAACAGTTTCCACTACATTTTTTCCACAAACCTTTCAGTTGGTCCAAGACCTGCTGGTAGAGGAGGAAATGTTATGGATTGAAGGTGTTTTAGAAAGACGTTTTGGCAAGCCGCAAATCAAAGTAAAACATGCGCAAACGACGAAAAAGATATAAAATGAAACAAGAAATTAGAAACTGCATTAAATTTTATGCAGTTTTTTCTTTACTTTTGCACAGTTATTTTGTAAGCTAGAGTCAACGTTAAAAAGTGGTCAGACCACTTTTTTGATAAGGGGAGTTAGTCGTATGGATAAAAAAACCGAACAAAAAAAAGTGTTTTTAGAAATCGTCCAACAACTACGTCAACTCATTAAAATGGAAAAAATTCAAGCAGGCGAGAAGCTACCTTCCGAACGAGTTCTATCAGAGCGTCTAGGTGTCGGGCGATCCTCTGTGAGAGAGGCTTTGCGAAGCTTAGAGTTGCTAGGGCTTATTGAAACGAGACATGGTGGTGGTACTTTTCTTGCGTCCACACATAAGCATCAGCTCGTAGAAATACTGTCGATGTTTATATTAGAAGATGAAAAATCAAAAAAAGATGTCGAATTAACGCGACAAATTCATGAAATGGAAGCAATCCGCGTAATAAGTTGTACAGAGATTCTTCGCACACTACCTGTGTGGGATAGTTTTTTTGTGAAACTAGAAATAGAAGGTACAATTAATTGTCGAGATATTTTAAGAGAACTATTAATTACGACAGGTAATCGTCTTTCATTAAAAATCTGGTTTCAATTAGCAGCTTATGATGGCGACCGTTTAAATCGAAACTCAACAGAAGATGAAAAATTAATCATTCAAACGATGTTGAAATCGATGCAGCTGGGTTACGAAAAAGAAGCATTAAAAGCTTATGAGCAGTGGATGAGTACTGTACAGAGCATTTAGACAACAACAAAGGGGGAGTCGAACATGGCAATACGTAGCTTATTTAGTGGTAATCGAAAAAAGAAAGAGGACGGGCAAGAAAAGGCATTTCCAGAAGGGTTAATGACAAAATGTCCTGAATGTCGTCACATTCAATTAACAAAAGAATTAGAAAAAAATCATAAAGTATGTACAAAATGTAGTCATCATTTCAAAATGACTGCTCAAGAACGTGTGGACTATTTCTTAGATGAAGGCTCATTCGAATCCATGGATGATCATTTACAAACAAGTAATCCCCTTAATTTCCCAGCGTATGTTGAAAAAATTGCAGCAGACCAAGAGAAAACAGGCTTGAATGAGGCTGTCCTAACAGGCGTTGGTACAATAGATGGGGAAGAAATTGTCGTAGCGATTATGGATTCGCACTTCCGTATGGGGTCAATGGGCTCTGTAGTCGGTGAAAAAATTACGCGAGCAGTAGAGAAGGCAACTGAACTAGGTGTACCATTTATTATCTTTACCGCTAGTGGTGGTGCTCGTATGCAAGAGGGCGTATTATCATTAATGCAAATGGCGAAAACTAGTGTCGCATTAAAACGCCACAGTGATCAAGGCTTATTGTTCATCTCCATCTTAACGCATCCAACAACAGGCGGAGTTTCAGCAAGCTTTGCTTCTGTTGGTGATATAAATATTGCAGAGCCACAGGCATTGATTGGCTTTGCAGGGCGACGTGTAATTGAAGAAACTGTACGAGAAAAACTACCAAGTGATTTCCAAACAGCAGAATTTTTATTAGAGCATGGTCAGCTTGATGCCATTTTCCATCGCAAAGATTTACGTAAACAAGTTTCTTTACTTGTAAAAATGCATACGAAAGGCGGCGTACAACATGTCTAAAAATTTAGCATTTGAAGAACCTGTCGTACAATTACGTGAGAAAATTGATGAATTAAAAACAATTGCTGCTGAAGCAGAAGTTGATATGTCTGGTGAAATCGAGAAGCTTGAAACACGTTTATCACAATTAGAGCAATCGATTTATGCCAATATGAAGCCGTGGGATCGTGTGCAAGTAGCAAGGCATCCAGAAAGACCTACAACGCTTCAATATATTGAAGCAATGTGTGAAGATTTTATTGAATTACATGGTGATCGTACATTTGGTGATGATGCAGCCATTCTTGGTGGAATTGCCATTTTCGAAGGGCAACCAGTAACAATAATTGGACATCAACGTGGTAAGTCTACTAAGGAAAATATCCGTCGTAATTTTGGTATGCCTCATCCAGAGGGGTATCGAAAAGCACTACGCTTGATGAAGCAAGCTGAAAAATTCAAACGACCAATTATTTGTTTTATTGATACAAAAGGTGCTTACCCAGGGAAAGCTGCTGAGGAACGTGGTCAAAGTGAAGCAATCGCTAGAAACCTTGTAGAAATGGCTGGCTTAACTGTGCCAGTAATTAGTATTGTTATTGGTGAAGGAGGAAGTGGTGGTGCATTAGCATTAGGTGTAGCAAACCGTGTCTTTATGCTTGAGAACTCGACTTACTCTGTTATTTCGCCAGAAGGAGCGGCATCTATTTTATGGCGTGATGGTAGTCTGGCTAAGCAGGCAGCAGAAGCCATGCGTATCACAGCACCTGATTTGAAAGAACTTGGTGTAATTGATGGCATTATTCCTGAAATTATTGGTGGAGCACATCGCAATGTAGCAAAACAGGCCCTTTCTATTAAAGAATGCATTAGTGACACACTTCATGCATTAAATTCTTTAAATGGAGCACAATTAGTTGAAGATCGCTATGAAAAATTTAAAAAAATTGGACAGTATACAGAAGTGTAAATCTGTTTGTAAAAAGATGAATGTTGTTTACTTTAATAGGATATAAAATTTAAAAGCTATATATTTGCTCGTTAAGAGACAAAATTTGTTTCTTAACATATTAAAAAGCTATAAAAATGAAAGAAGATAATAGCGCATAATAAACGCCAGACTTCTTGAAAAAATGTTAGATTTAGGATGTTTTTAGGTGGAAAGAGTGTGTGAAAGCGCATTCTTTTCATTTTTTATGTAAAAGTTATGTTTTTGTATCCCCAGAACCCTTACATAGTTTGTTTTTTCATGTTAATGTGAATAATAATAGTAACTGCAGGAGGTTCGACAATGAAAAAAATTGCTGTATTAACTAGTGGTGGAGATGCGCCTGGAATGAACGCTGCTATTCGAGCGGTCGTTCGTAAGGCAGCATTTCATGGAATTGATGTTGTCGGAATTAAGCATGGTTATGAAGGCTTAGTAAAAGGATATATGGAAGAACTTGATTTAGGTGCAGTTGGTGGTATTATCCAACGCGGTGGAACGCATTTGAATTCGGCAAGATGCCCAGAATTTAAAGAGGATGCTGTTCAGCAACGCGGTATTGAGAATTTACGAGCTGCTGGTATTGAAGGACTTGTTGTCATTGGTGGAGATGGGTCTTATCGAGGTGCCATGGATTTAGTAAAAAAAGGCTTCCCTGTTGTAGGGGTACCTGGGACAATTGACAATGATATTCCAGGAACGGAATATACGATTGGCTTTGATACAGCCCTAAATACAGTAGTAGAATCCATTGATAAAATCCGAGATACTGCTACATCTCATGAAAATTCTTTCATTGTAGAGGTAATGGGACGTGATGCAGGAGATATCGCTTTATGGGCAGGTCTTGCCGCTGGTGCTGAAACAGTTTTAATTCCAGAAGAAGATTATAATTTAGATGATATTGTCGCACGCTTAGATCGTGGTGCTGCACGTGGTAAAAAGCATAGTATTATTATTGTGGCAGAGGGTGTTATGTCAGGAAGTGAGCTGGCAAAACTGTTAAAAGAAAAAACAGGAAAAGAAACACGTGTTTCAGTATTAGGTCATATCCAACGTGGTGGATCACCTACAGCAAGAGATCGCGTATTAGCGAGTCAGTTTGGCGCACATGCAGTTGAATTACTTATGGAAGGCAAGGCTGGTCGAGCAGTAGGTATTCGCAATCATCAAGTCATTGATTATGATATGCCAGAGGCTTTTGAAAAGAATCATGAGGCTGATGTAAGCCTATATACACTAATGAAAGAACTATCAATATAATTTGTTATAAAACGGAGTGGGCAAAAATGAGAAAAACAAAAATCGTATGTACAATTGGACCTGCAAGTGAGTCACCAGAAATTTTAGAAAAATTAATCGAAGCAGGTATGAATGTAGCCCGCTTGAATTTTTCACACGGATCACATGAGGAACATGCAGGGCGTATCCATTTAATTCGTGAAGTGGCACAAAAATTAAATAAACCAGTGGGAATTTTACTTGATACAAAGGGACCGGAAATTCGTACACATAACATGAAAAATGGCGAGCTTCATTTGTCAGCAGGTCAAGTAATTGATATTTCAATGACAGAAGTAGAAGGTACTGAGACGAGCTTTTCTGTCACATATGAGCGCTTAATTGAAGACGTTGAGCAAAATTCAATTATTTTACTTGATGATGGACTAATTCAACTACGTGTATTAGCAACGGATATGGAAAAAGGATTAATTCATACAATTGTTGAAAATGCTGGCGTGCTAAAAAATAAAAAGGGTGTTAACGTACCAGGTGTTTCTGTACAACTACCAGGTATCACAGAAAAAGACGCACAAGATATTTTATTTGGTATCGAACAAGGTGTTGATTTTATTGCTGCTTCATTTGTTCGTCGTGCAAAAGATGTTCTTGAAATTCGTGAATTACTTGAACAAAATGGTGGTAGTCATATTCAAATCATCCCAAAAATTGAAAACCAAGAGGGTGTCGATAACATCGATGAAATCATCCTAGTATCTGACGGTTTAATGGTTGCTCGTGGAGATCTTGGTGTTGAAATTCCTGCAGAAGAAGTACCACTTGTACAAAAGAAATTAATTTTAAAATGTAATCAAGTTGGTAAACCGGTAATTACGGCAACTCAAATGTTAGATTCCATGCAGCGTAACCCACGACCAACACGTGCAGAAGCAAGTGATGTAGCCAACGCAATTATTGATGGAACAGATGCTATCATGTTATCTGGTGAAACTGCCGCAGGTCTTTATCCAGTTGAATCGGTACAAACGATGAATAAAATTGCACAACGCACTGAAAATTCATTAGATTATCGATCAATTGTTTCTACACGTAGTCGTGAGAAAGAAGCAAATATGACAGAGGCAATTTCACAAGCTGTAGCTTATACTTCTATCAATTTAGGGGTGAAAGCCGTATTAGCTCCAACAGAAAGTGGTAATACAGCGAGAATGATTGCAAAATATCGACCAGGAGTGCCAATTGTTGCCGTAACAGGCTCTACAAATACAGCTCATACATTAACACTAGTATGGGGCGTATACCCAATTGTGTGTCAACGCGTGACAACAACAGATGAAATTTTAGAACTAGCTGTGGATGAAAGCTTGAAGCATGGTTTTGTTACACATGGAGACGCAGTTGTCATTACAGCAGGTGTACCTGTAGGTGAAGCGGGTACAACAAACTTAATGAAAGTTCACATTATTGGAGATTTACTTGCACGTGGACAAGGGATCGGAAAAGCATCAGTTGTTGGTAAAACAGTAGTTGCTAAAAATGCTGCTGAGGCACTTGCCTACGATACAGATGGATGCATCCTTGTTACAGTCGGTTCAGATCGTGATATGATGCCTGCTCTAGAAAATTGTATTGGCCTAATTACGGAAGAAGGTGGACTTACTAGCCATGCAGCAGTTGTAGGGTTAAGCCTAGGTATTCCAGTAATCGTTGGTGTAAAAGAAGCAACTACATTAATCCGTCATGGTCAAGAAATTACAATGGACGCTGAAACAGGTGTGATTTACAAAGGACATGCAAGCGTTCTTTAATAATTAACAAAAAGCTCTAGTGCGGTTTGTTGTACTAGAGCTTTTCCATAAAGGTTGTACACACACTTTATGGAAACTATTAATTCCTTCCTTTAACAGAAGTTGCTTTCTCATAGAATAGGTCTATTCATTTTTTTATGAAACTAAACGGGCTATAATAACGTATAAAAGGTATAGCTTTTCAAGTAGAAAGGAGAAAAATATGCGAAAAATTTTTCTTGGTTTCATTGTCTACACATTAGCCGAATTGACGTTATTAATAGTCATTGGACAAAATATTGGTGTTTTAAGTACATTATTGCTCATTATTGCTACGAGTGTAATTGGGATTTATGTCATGAAAAATAAAGGTATGAACTCTGTTCAAAATGTGAAAAATACATTGGCACGCGGAGAAGCGCCAGGAGCTGCATTAGTGGATACTTTCTTAACTTTTGGTGGTGGTTTGCTTTTAGCGTTACCTGGATTTTTAACAGATGTCATAGGGTTATTCCTACTCATGCCATTTTCTCGAAAAATGTTCCAACCCATTGTCTATTACTGGATGCGTAAAAAAATGAAAAAAGGTCAATTCATCATCGTTCAAAGATAGAGTTTTCTTTCAGTTTTACAGCTAGAAATAAAAAGATAGGGCTCAGTAATATACCATAAAAGCCAAATAATAGAATAGAGGCAGCGCTGATAAAGAATGTATGGAATGTGCGTAGCTGAAGCGTATTAGACCAAAGCATCGAATCGGCTAGCTGCCTTGTTAATTGTACAAATAAATACAGTAGTAAAATGGCCACACATAAAAAGGTATTGCCATTAAAATAAAAATAAATGCTCATTGGCACAAGAAAAACGCCAATCCCGAAAAACGGTAGTACATCTGCAAATGCTACAATAAATGCTTTAATAATGGCTTGTTCAAATTGAAGGATCATAAAGCCAGCACAAAGAATAAGTAGGGTAATCGTAAATAATTGAAACTCTACAAATAAGAAATAATGAAAAAGTTGCATGATTTTTGCAAAATGAGATTGCCACTCTTGACGATATTTTTTAGGCACATATTGAAAGAACCAATAGCGTGATTTACGTGTTTCTAAAAGCGCAAAGTAATAAGCGACCAAAAAGATGAAAACCTCAATGACATGCTTCATTAATAATTGAAAAAGATCTGCTGTATATACGATGATGGAATCGAAAATGGACAGTGATTTTTCTTTTAAAACTTGTACAAACATGGATTCATATTCACTGAAAAGCGGGAAATTTTGTAATGTCTCTCGAATTTCTGGGAAAATGACGATAATACTGTTAATAGATATGACAACAAGTAGGAAAATACAGGTTAATATTAATACCTCCACAATAATTGCTGCAATCCAATACGCAATCCTACAATATTTGTGTAAAAAATTTATGATAGGATACGTCGAAAATGATAAAAAAATTGCGAGTGACACAGGTAATACAAACCAAAGTATGACTAAATAAAAAATAAATAGCAAAACGCTCGTAGTTCTTTCGTATGAAAAATACTTTAAATTCCTCATTTTTACAAATTCACCCCAAACCAATTGATAAATTAATGTCAAAATATACAAAAAAATCTCTTTAGGACAATTATATAGTCGTTCGGACGTCTTTTTCTTTATTTGGAGGATTTTCATTCACAAAGCTGTCAAAAATGATTATAATAGCAATGTAAGCGATTTACTTAATGGTTCATATGAGCAAAATTCGTAAATGCAACATAAAAAACGCATTTGCAACAAAAAAATAAGTATGAGGGAGCGATAATTTATGTCAGCAACTAAAGGTTTAGAAGGTATCGTAGCAGCGGAATCTAAAATCAGTTCAATTATCGATGACACACTTACATATGTTGGTTACAACATTGATGATTTAGCAGAAAATGCGTCATTCGAAGAGGTAATTTACCTGTTATGGCATACTCGTTTACCAAAAGAGGACGAGCTAGCTGAATTAAAACAACAATTGGCAGACAACATGTCAATTCCGCAAGCGATTGTCGACCAATTTAAAACATACCCACTTTCAACTGTACATCCAATGGCTGCATTGCGTACTGCAGTATCTTTACTTGGTGTATTCGATGAAGAAGCGGATGTTATGGATCCAGAAGCAAACTACCGTAAAGCAATTCGTCTACAAGCTAAAATTGCTACAGTAGTAACTGCATTTGCACGTGTTCGTAAAGGTTTAGAGCCAGTTGCGCCAAAACCAGAATTAGGATATGCGGCAAACTTCTTATACATGCTAAAAGGTGAAGAGCCAGAAGCTATTGAAATTGAAGCATTTGACAAAGCATTAGTGTTACACGCTGACCATGAATTGAATGCATCTACCTTTACAGCACGTGTATGTGTAGCTACATTATCTGACGTTTATTCAGGTGTAACTGCAGCGATCGGTGCATTAAAAGGACCACTTCATGGTGGAGCGAATGAGCAAGTTATGAAAATGTTAACTGAAATTGGCTCACTTGAAAATGTTGAATCTTATATTCAAAATAAATTAGACAACAAAGAAAAAATCATGGGCTTCGGTCACCGTGTATATCGTAAAGGCGACCCTCGTGCTCCGCATTTACGCGTAATGTCTAAAAAATTAACTGAGCTAACTGGTAAACCAGAGCTTTACGAAATGTCAGTTAAAATCCATGACATGATCGTAGAACAAAAGAAATTACCTGCAAACGTAGATTTCTTCTCTGCGTCAGTGTATGATTCTTTAGGTATTGATCATGACCTGTTCACACCAATTTTCGCAGTATCACGTACTTCAGGTTGGGTGGCACATATCCTTGAGCAATATGCTAATAACCGCCTAATCCGTCCACGTGCTGAGTATGTTGGACCAGGCATGCAAAAATATGTTCCAATCAGCGAGCGCTAATTTGGAAAATATGCTAGAATGTTTGGGACTGTGTTATCACTAACACAGTCCTATGATTATGAATTTAGGAGGCAACAGAATGTCAAACAAAATTGTAGTTGAAAATGGCGTACTTAATGTACCAAACAATCCAGTAATTCCTTTCATCGAAGGTGATGGAATTGGTCCAGATATCTGGGCAGCAGCATCACGCGTAATTGACGCAGCAGTAGAAAAAGCTTATAACGGTGAAAAGAAAATTGAATGGTTAGAAGTTTTAGCTGGTGAAAAAGCATTTAACCAAACTGGTGAATGGTTACCACAAGAAACTTTAGACAAAATTAATGAATACTTAATTGCAATCAAAGGTCCTCTTACTACACCAATCGGTGGTGGTATCCGCTCTCTTAACGTAGCATTACGTCAACAACTTGACTTATATGTATGCTTACGCCCAGTACGTCACTTTGATGGAGTGCCTTCTCCAGTTAAACGCCCAGAAGACGTTGATATGGTTATCTTCCGTGAGAACACTGAAGACATCTACGCTGGTATTGAATTCGAATCTGGTTCAGAACAAGCTCAAAAAATCATCAACTTCCTACAATCTGAATTTGGTGTAAATCAAATCCGCTTCCCAGAAACTTCTGGTATCGGTGTTAAACCTGTATCTAAAGAAGGTACTGAGCGTTTAGTACGTTCTGCTATCGAATACGCAATTAAACATAAACGCCCATCTGTTACTTTAGTTCATAAAGGTAACATCATGAAATTCACTGAAGGTGGATTCAAAAAATGGGGTTATGAATTAGCAGAAAAAGAATTTGCTGATCAAACTTTCACTTGGAACCAATACGATGCTATCAAAGCTGAACAAGGTGAAGAAGCAGCAAACAAAGCTCAATCTGATGCTTTAGCAGCTGGCAAAATCTTAGTGAAAGATTCTATCGCTGATATCTTCTTACAACAAATCTTAACTCGTCCAACTGAGTTCGATGTAGTAGCTACAATGAACTTAAATGGTGACTATATTTCTGATGCTTTAGCTGCACAAGTTGGTGGTATCGGTATCGCTCCAGGCGCGAACATTAACTATGTTACTGGCCATGCGATCTTCGAAGCTACTCACGGTACAGCTCCAAAATATGCTGGTTTAGATAAAGTAAACCCATCTTCAGTATTACTTTCAGGTGTATTAATGCTTGAACACTTAGGATGGCAAGAAGCTGCTGACATGATCACTCAATCTGTTGAGAAAACAATTTCTTCTAAAGTTGTTACTTATGACTTCGCACGTTTAATGGACGGCGCTACAGAAGTGAAATGTTCAGAATTCGCTAATGAGTTAATCAAAAACCTATAATTTTCTATTCTACAATAGAATTTATCGCTAAAGCGGATGCTTTTTTCTGCCGATATAATTAGGGTGACAGTAAATTTTAATTGAATATTTACGATAAACTTGTTTAATTGAGGGAGTGAGATGGAAGTCTCCTCCCTCTTTTAAAATATATAACCTAATTTTAAAGGAGCGTATTCAAATGTCTCTGAAACGAAAAAAAATCTCAGTTATCGGTGGCGGTTTTACAGGCGCTACTGCAGCATTTTTAGCAGCTCAGAAAGAACTTGGTGACGTCGTATTAGTGGATATTCCACAAGCAGAAAACCCAACAAAGGGTAAGGCGCTAGATATGTGGGAGGCAGCACCAATACAAGGGTTTGACTCTTATGTGCAAGGTACTTCCAATTATGCAGATACGGCGAATTCTGACGTAGTGATCATTACCGCTGGTGTTGCACGTAAACCAGGTATGAGCCGTGATGACCTTGTTCAAATCAATCAGAGTGTTATGAAAACTGTTTCAAAAGAGATTGCTACGCATTCACCAAATGCTACAATCCTTGTACTGACAAATCCAGTTGATGCCATGACATACACAGTATACAAAGAAACTGGCTTCCCTAAAAACCGTGTAATTGGTCAATCAGGTGTTCTTGATACGGCTCGTTTCTGTGCATTTGTGGCAGAAGAACTTAAAATTTCAGTGAAGGATATTACTGGTTTTGTATTAGGTGGTCACGGTGACACAATGGTACCGTTAACACGTTATTCATTTGCTGGTGGTATTCCGTTAGAAACACTTATTTCTGCTGAACGTTTAGAAGAAATTGTTGACCGAACGCGTAATGGTGGAGCAGAAATTGTCAACTTACTTGGTAACGGCTCTGCCTATTATGCGCCTGCTGCGGCACTAATAGAGATGGCTGAAGCTATTGTAAAAGACCAAAAACGTATTTTACCATCTATTGCTTATTTAGAAGGCGAGTACGGCTATCATGATTTATACTTAGGTGTTCCTACATTACTTGGCGAAAACGGTATTGAAAAAATCTTTGAGCTAGAATTAACGGACAAAGAAAAAGCAGCTTTAGATCAATCGGCAGAAGCAGTTCGTAATGTGATGAAAATTTTAGTGTAGAATATCAGTCTAAATCTTAAAGCGAGTAGGGAATGTTCCTGCTCGTTTTTTTATGTTTCCAGGGTTGAGAAAGGTAAGGTTCTTCTGCTTTTCATTGTACTTTTAGCATAAAATTGATACTATGAATGTAGTATGATAGAAAAGGGGTTGGCGTATCTTTGCTTCAAAAAAATAGTAAACTTGGTCTCACAATCGATGAAATTACAGTTGGCGAGAAAATCCATATCACTGAAAAAATTGAAGATAGGGATCTATTGCTTTATTTAGGCCTTACAAACGATAGTAACCCGCTTTATATTCAACATGATTATGCGGCTATGACACCTTTTCAAAAGCCAATTGTGCCGACAATTATGTTAAATGGTATTATTACATCAGCTGTGTCAAAGTATATTCCAGGACCAGGTGCACGAATTATTGAGCAACATTTGAAATATTTAGGACCTCTCTATCATTATGAATTGTTCGATACGCTATTAGAGGTTACAGCAATCAATAAATATGACAATACCATCACTGTCTCTGTCCACTCCTATAATGAGCAGAAACAGCTTGTAATTGAAGGTTTATTGCTTGTGACTCCACCACTTGCGCTATAGACGTCTTGAGATTTGAAATGGGGGTTTCAAATCACTAACGGAGGCATTAGACATGACAAAAACGATTTTAGTAATTGAAGATGAATTTTCGATTGCAACATTATTGAAATATAATTTAGAGCAGGCAGGCTATGAAGTAGAGACGGCTGCTGATGGTCAGGAAGGGCTTGAAAAAGCAATCGCTTTACAGCCAAATTTAATTCTTTTAGATTTGATGCTTCCAAAACTAGATGGCATGGAGGTCTGTAAACAAATACGACAGCAACGTATGAATACGCCAATTATTATGCTAACTGCTAAAGATGACGAATTTGATAAAGTTCTTGGTCTTGAGTTGGGAGCAGATGATTACATGACAAAGCCTTTTAGTCCTCGTGAAGTTTTAGCGCGTGTCAAGGCTGTATTAAGACGTTTCACGCAAAACGTTGTCGCAGATGATAAGGATGAGGCGCAGGAAAAAATGTATGAGTTTGGACAACTGCGCGTGTACCCAGAGCGATTTGAAGTATTTTTACAGGATGAGGCACTGGAATTTACACCAAAAGAGTTTGAGCTACTCATCTATTTACTTGAAAATAAAAATCGTGTATTAACACGTGATCAGCTATTAAGTGCTGTATGGAAATATGATTTTGCTGGCGATACTCGAATTGTGGATGTACACATTAGCCACCTTCGCGATAAAATTGAAGAAAATAGCCGTAAGCCGATGTTTATAAAAACAATTAGAGGTCTTGGTTATAAATTTGAGGAGCCGAAAACGACATGAAATCGATGAGCAACCGCTTATTCTTGACATTCATGCTTTTACTTGGAACGATACTAGCTGTCCTAATGATTGTTATAGGTCAGCTTTTTCCTGTTTATATAAAGCAATATAACGAGCAAGCATCCACTGAGATAAGGACATCAATGGACCAAGTAATCGATGAACGCAAAATGGATTTAACAAAGGAAGATCAGGAAGCCTTGTACGCAGCTCAGGCTATGGAACGAGACGAATCCTTATTGAACTATGTCCGTGCTCGCCTTTACGGAGTACTGGCTATTCTCTTTACCATCACGTTGATATTAATAGCAATTATAAGTCGTTATATGATACGTAACTTTACAGCACCGATTGATAATGTGACCGACACGGCCCTTGAGCTTGCAAAGGGTAACTATCGTGCGCGTGCTCAAGAAAATGAACATGAGCGGATGATCCCACTGAGTCATTCCATAAATATATTGGCACGGAATTTGCAAGATATTACAACGATACGTGAAGTAGAGGAAGAAAGACTGAAAACCTTAATTGAAAATATGGGAAGCTCCCTAATGATGATTGGTCGTGAGGGGAATATTTCCATTGTAAATCGAGTATTTCTAGAGCGCTTTGGAATGCAGCTTGATGATGTCCAAGGAAAGGTTTTTCGTACAATAGGCTTACCTAAATCATTAGAACAATTTATCGATCATGTTTTTCTGACAGAAATGCCTTATCGACAACAAATTAAAATGGAAGTCCAGCAAGAACTTTATAACAAAGAAGTTTATGGGGCACCGGTCATCGGGGACCACGGACGATGGCTAGGCGTTGTTATCGTTATGCATGATATAACGGAACTAGTTCGATTAGAACAAATTCGGAAAGACTTTGTTGCGAATGTATCACATGAATTACGCACACCTATTACATCTATTAAAGGCTTTTCAGAAACTTTATTGGATGGGGCCTATAAAGACGAAAAAATGCTGATTTCCTTTTTGGAGATTATATATAAAGAAAGTAATCGACTTCAAATGCTGATTCAAGATTTACTAGAGCTCTCAAAGATCGAGCAGCATGGTTTTACTGTCAATATTATGCCGATGGGCTTACAGGATGTTTTAATTCGTGGAGCAGAATTGACAGCTCCGCGTTTGGATGAAAAAAATATGAGCTTCCAGGTGGATATCGAACGAGATGTCCAGGTTATGGGGGATGCCAATCGTATCATTCAGATTGTGACGAATTTAATTACCAATGCGATTACATATTCACCTGAAAACACAACTGTTTCTATTCGATTAAAGGAAAATGAAACACATGGCATTATCGAAATAGAGGATCAAGGGATTGGAATTGAAAAGCATGAAATCGCCCGCGTTTTTGAAAGATTTTATCGAGTGGATCGAGCGAGAAGTCGTAATTCTGGTGGAACAGGCTTAGGGCTAGCGATTGTTAAGCATTTAGTCGAGGCGCATCATGGCCGAATTCAAGTAGAGAGTGAAGTCGGCATAGGAACTAAAATGATTGTCATGATTCCGAAAAATTAACAAATCCTTTACATGAACAACACGTTACATTCATATTTGGGCACTATACTTATCTCTAGAAACCCCCAATATGATTGTTAAGACGATGACCATAAAAATCTAATAGAAGATTTTTAAATGCTTTATATTCGCCCAGAAAGAATTTAGTGTTTTTTAAACACTAGGTTCTTTTTCTGTTTTACAGGGAAGGTAAATAGGTGTAAAGTATAGTAGCATAACGTTTAACAACCATCTTACCCGCGATTGTCTGTTAGACGAACACTTTGACAGTCAGTGAATCAACCTTCTTATCATTCGAATCGTGTTTTCCTGACTGTTGAGGCACAGAAAAAAATGAGAGAAGGATGACCATGAAAATCGTCAAAAGTATCGTGCAAATCGGCTATCTTTATATCCTATTATTAATCGGAAATACTATTGCACGCCTACTTCATTTGCCGATTCCAGGGAGTATAATAGGACTTGTCCTATTATTTTTGCTGTTACAGTTTCATATAATTAAGCTTGAATGGATTGAATTAGGAGCAGCCGTACTATTAAGTGAACTCTTATTATTCTTTATTCCATCTGCCATCGGTGTTATTGATTATCATGCCTTATTCGGTCTGCAGGGAATGAAGGTTGTGCTGGTCATTGTCGTGAGTGCCATTGTGGTAATGTTTGTTACGGGGTATACAGCACAATGGCTAGAGCAGCGAAAGAAGGGTGATGCGATATGACTTTATTAATCGCCATTGTCAGCTTACTTGGGACGGTTGCTATTTTTTATATTTGTAAAATGTTTTATAAAAAATATAAAAAAGAATGGCTGACACCTATGCTGATTACACCTTTAGTCATTATAGGTATTTTACTACTGACAGGTATATCTTATAAATCCTACAATTCTGGAGCGAGTGTCTTAACAAATTTACTAGGACCAGCAACCGTTGCGTTTGCCGTTCCTATATATAAAAATGTCAACCTATTAAAAAAACACGCATTTGAAATTTTCATCAGCATTGCTGTTGGTTCTGCGGTTGCTATTGTGTCATCCTTTATGATGGCTCTATTTGTGGGCTTAAATGATGAGTTGGTGCATAGTTTAGTGCCACGTTCTGTCACAACTCCTATTGCGATGGATATTTCTAATATGATTGGTGGTTCTCCTACGCTTACAGCTGTTTTCGTTATGACGACTGGTATTTTAGGGAGCTTGTTAGCACCAATCGTTATCAAAGTATGTCGTTTCCACAGGCCTTCATCTAGGGGCTTAATGCTTGGTATGGGTGCACATGGAACGGGTACATCTAAAGCATTTGAATTTGGAGAGCTAGAAGGCACCTTTGCTAGTCTAGCGATGATCGTTGCTGCATTAATTAGTATTGTATTATCCACTACCGTTTTCCCAGTATTTGAACATCTGGTTATCAATATCCTGTTGCCATAAAAGGTAACAGGATTTTTTTGCAATAATAAGCTTTTGTTAAGCGTGTGATACAGAGGATTCTGTCCTTTACAATCATTATATGAAAATATTTTGAAACTTTTTATAAAGGTTCACCGTAAACAATAGTACTAAGCAAAAGGAGGAACAGACATGAGTGTGAAAAGGACACTAATGATTGTTGGACTTGGAATATTTGGAATTATTGCACTTATTACAGTTTTTACATCATGGTACACGGTAGATGAATCAGAGCAAGCTGTGGTTATTACATTTGGTCGTGCCGATGATACAGTAACAAATCCAGGTCTTCATTTTAAATTACCTTGGCCCGTCCAATCCGTAGAAATTTTGTCAAAAGAAACGTTTAGTCTGCAATTTGGTTATAAGCAAAATAAAGCAGGTGAGTTAGAGGCATACGACGCCGAAACAAAAATGATTACAGGGGATGAAAATATTGTCTTAACAGACCTTGTTGTTCAATGGAAAATTACAGAGCCTAATAAGTTTTTATTTAATTCGCAAGATCCAGAAAGAATACTACATAGCGCGACATCGAGTGCCATTCGTTCTATCATCGGAAGTTCTTCTATCGATGCAGCGTTAACAGAAGGTAAAGCTGACATCGAAGCAAATACTCGCCAATTATTAGTTTCTCTTATTGAAAAATATGATATTGGAATAAGCGTTTTAGGTGTGAAATTGCAAGATGTAGAATTGCCAAATAAAGATGTGCGTGCAGCATTCACTGCTGTAACAGATGCACGTGAAATGAAAAATACAAAAATAAACGAAGCTGAAAAATATGAAAACCAACGCATTAATGAGGCTCAGGGTGAACGTGATGCGATTATGTCCAAGGCTAAAGGTACTAAAACAGCCCGTATCGAGCAAGCTCAAGGGGATGTAGCCGTCTTTAATAAAATGTATGAGCAATACAAGGGAAATCAGCAAATTACAAGAGAGCGATTAATATTAGAGACGCTTGAAAATGTCTTGCCAAAAGCCCAAATTTACATTATGAATGATGACGGTAGTACGATGAAGTATTTACCACTTCAGCAACTACAGCCTCAACAGTCGCAACAGACACAAACAGAGAAAAAAGAGGGGAGCGGTAACTAATGGACCAAAAAAATAAGGATCTAGAAAAATTCCTCAATTTCTTATCTGGTAAAAGTAAAAAAGCTGCTCCTTCAGAAGGTGATTCGGGGGACAATGTAGTTAAAATGTCGAAGAAAGGACCGAAGAATCCTAAAAAATATATCTCTCTAGCTGTAACATTGACGATCATATTCGCTCTAGCGATTACTTTATTAGCGAATATTTATATCGTTAAAGAATCAGAGTATGCAGTTGTTCGGCAGTTTGGAGAAGTTGTTAAGTTTGAACGTGAACCAGGTTTAAATATGAAAATTCCTTTTATTCAAAGTGTCACGAAGTTACCAAAAAACCAAATGACATATGAGATTTCGGAAGAAGAGATTAATACAAAGGATAAAAAACGAATTATTATTGATAATTATGCTGTATGGCGTATTACGGATCCTAAGCTATTAATTTCGAATGCTGGTACGATAGAAAAAGTTGAATCACGTATGGAAGAATTCATTTATTCTGTTATTCGCTCTGAACTTGGCCGAATTAACTATACTGAGATCATAAATGATGAGGATTCTTCTCGAGGCAGCATAAACGATCAAGTAACTGAACGTGTTAATGAACTTCTTTCCAACGATAACTATGGTATTGAAGTAGTAGATGTGCGTATACGTCGCATTGATTTACCAACAGAAAATGAACAATCCGTTTTTACGAATATGATTTCAGATCGTGAATCAATTGCCCAAAAGTACTTGTCAGAAGGAGATGCACAGAAACGTCGTATTGAGGCACAAACAGATCAACAAGTACAAGAAATGCTTGCTAAAGCAAGTAAAGAAGCTGCTTTAATTCAAGCTGAAGGAGAAGCAGAGGCTGCAAAGATTTACAATAAATCTTTCTCTCAAGATCCTGAATTTTATTCTTTATACCGCACACTAGAATCGTATAAGAAAACGGTTGGGGAAGATACGGTTATTATCTTGCCAGCTACTTCACCATATGCCAACATCTTGTCTGGTTATATAAAATAAGTTTAAAGTCGTCTCTGTCTTGAAGGAGACGACTTTTTTGTTGCACTAGAATTATAACTATCCGTGAAATCAAATTATTATAGGAAGAAAATAATAGAAATTTATAAGTTTGTATTCCCCAATCAGCTATAATTTGATAGAATGATAATGTTTAAAAAAGAATGGTTGGGGGTAAGGGCTTTGAAATTACAAATTAGCAAATGGCTCCAAAATTTAGGGATTGCTTGTAGTATAGCTTCGATAGTAACACTTCTCTTCCGTCTATCCGATTTTTCGTGGGTGACGAAGAGTGTTTATCATATACCAGTATTTTTTGTTTGTATCTTTTTAGTCAGTATTATTATTGCAGATGATGTAAGAAACCTTTTTAAGAAATTATTTTGGTATGAAAAAAGAAAGGTCAAGCGTCCTATTTGGCAAGTTGGAATTGGCTTAATCTTCTTTTTGGCACAAATTAGTACAGTAATGGTATTTAATCAAGAGCTAACATATCCACAATTAGGCGGCATGCCGTTATTCCTTGTGTTTGCTTTTATGAATGCATTTATATTAACTGTCATCTATGAAGAAGTTTTTTATCGTACTTCAAATCAATAACAACTATTAGGAACTTTCATTTACAGGAGACTTGTCCTTGAATGAAAGTTTTTGCTTTTTAGTAATGGATGTAATAAGTAAATTATTAACATTTGTCAGTATTGCCCTTATTTAATCTGTAGTACAGTCAAGTTATTGAGAATAGTCAATGACTAAACTTGATAGGCGGATGCATACATACCATATTGAATTTTTTAACCTAGTTTTAACCTTTAGTATGTATGATAAGCAAAGATTCATTTTAATAGGAGGTAATAAAGATGAAAAAGGTCGTGTTTGGAAGTGCTTTAGCAGTCGGATTATTATTTAGTGGGGCAGGGCAATCCTCTGCTAATAGCCTAATTCAACCAATTGATATTCAAGGCATGGATCTAGAATCGGCATTACAGGCAGTTCAATCGCAGCGAGCACAGCTGTTCGAAAATCAGCTTAAGGATCAACTAGAGGGGATTCATCAACGAAATCAGCAGCTAGCTGATTTGAATGCACAGCAAGGTCAAATGGATGTTTTAAGTAATTCACAGCAAATGGATATGCTCCGTTTACAAAGCATGAATAGTAAACGGAATGAGGCTTTTGATGTAATGACTAATTTTGTGAAAAAAATGCAGGATAGTCGTTCATCTATTATAGGTAATATGCGTTAAGGGTGTTAAAATATTTTAAACAAGTCAACCGCCGTGCGCGCGGTTGGCTTTTTTGAATGAAAAGAAATGCTAAAGTAGTGGATAGAGACTTAAAATTGGTGGATAAACCATTAAAAATAATGGATAACCTTGAGGATGGACGCCTGCTTTTTTTACTTGAAATGTATTGTTATGATAAAGTAGAAGTAGAAGACAACGCAGGAGGATAAAATCATGACCAAGGAAAAATTACTATTATTGGACGGTAATAGTTTAGCGTATCGCGCGTTTTTTGCGTTGCCATTGCTAACGAATGATAGTGGCATTCATACGAATGCTGTATACGGCTTTACAACAATGCTACAAAGAATATTAGAGGAAGAACAGCCAACCAAAATATTGGTTGCTTTTGATGCTGGGAAAACAACCTTCCGCCATGAAACTTTTACAGAATATAAAGGAGGACGTCAAAAGACTCCACCAGAATTATCAGAGCAATTTCCTTATTTACGAAAGCTCATTGATGCGTATGGTATTAAGCAATATGAGCAGGAATTATATGAAGCGGATGATATTATCGGAACGCTTGCTAAAGAGGCTTCATCACAGGATATGGATGTCATCATCGTTTCTGGAGACCGTGATTTAACTCAGCTGGCGACAGAGCAAGTAACCGTTTATATAACGAAAAAGGGTATTACGGAAATAGAGAAAAATACACCAGCCTTTATTGCGGAAAAGTACGGATTAACGCCGCTCCAAATTATTGATATGAAAGGCTTGATGGGGGATTCCTCCGATAATATTCCTGGTGTACCAGGCGTCGGGGAAAAAACGGCTGTAAAATTATTAAAAGAGCATGGCTCCGTTGAAGCACTTTATGAAGCAATGGATACATTGAAAGCTTCTAAAATGAAGGAAAAGCTTGTAGCTAATGAAGAGCAAGCCATCATGAGTAAGAAACTGGCAACGATTTATACGGATGCTCCAATCACCATTTCACTGGCTGATCTTGCCTATAATGGGCCAAAAGAAGATGAATTAATCAATGTGTGGCGTGAGCTTGGCTTTAAATCGCTGCTTGATAAAAGTGACTTTACAGTGCAAGAAGAAGAACAGGCGCCTCTCGATTATGACCTTGTCCAGGAAGTTCGACCTGAGGATTTAAAAGACGTGATGGCTGTGCATGTAGAGCTTGAAAACGAGCACTATCATACTTGTCAGCAGCTGGGAATTGCCTTATCAGATGGCGTAAAGACGCAATATATTCCATTTGATAAAGCAGCAAAATCAGATATTCTCCGTCGTTGGCTAGAAGATGCCACAAAAATAAAATATATGTCCGATTCTAAGGCAGCTCAAGCATCATTAAAGCGAGCTGGGATTCAATTAGCTGGCGTTGACTTTGATTTGCTACTTGCCTCTTATATTAATAATCCAGCATTAAGTGGCGATGATATCGCAACACTTGCAAGGGAACTAGGCTACTATGATGTCCAAGCAGATGAAGCGGTATATGGAAAAGGTGCCAAGCGTGCAATACCTGATCTGGACCAACTTGCACAGCATGTTAGCCGTAAAGCTTTTGCAGTATGGTCATTACAGCCGAAACTGGAAGCCTTATTAAAGGAAAACGAACAATTCGATCTTTATAAAAACCTAGAGCTACCATTGGCAGGAATTTTAGGTGAAATGGAAAGCGAAGGGATTACGGTTAACCGCGCTACGTTAGAGCAAATGGGGCAAGAGCTTAATGATAAACTTGTGGTAATTGAGCAAGAAATTTATGCAGAAGCTGGAGAAACCTTTAATATTAATTCACCAAAACAATTAGGTGTGATTCTATTCGATAAGCTAGGGCTACCTGTGATTAAAAAGACTAAGACAGGCTATTCAACTGCTGCAGATGTCCTAGAAAAACTACAGTCAGAGCATGCTATCATCGAACATATTCTGTTGTATCGCCAACTTGGAAAATTACAATCCACATATATTGAAGGCTTACTAAAGGAGATTCATGAATCAGATAGTAAAGTGCATACACGCTTCCAGCAAGCTTTAACTGCAACAGGGCGTTTAAGCTCAACAGACCCGAATTTACAAAACATCCCAATTCGTTTAGAGGAGGGCCGCAAAATTCGTCAAGCCTTTGTACCTTCAAAAGAGGATTGGATATTATTTTCTGCTGATTATTCGCAAATTGAATTACGCGTTCTTGCACATATGTCAGAAGATCAAAACCTTGTTGAGGCTTTCCGTGAAGGAATGGACGTTCATACACGTACAGCTATGGATGTATTTCATGTGTCAGAAGATGAGGTAGATAGTAATATGCGTCGCGCAGCGAAAGCTGTTAACTTTGGAATAGTCTACGGTATTAGTGATTATGGTCTATCCCAAAACTTAGATATTACGCGTAAGGAAGCAGCTAATTTTATTGAAAAGTATTTCGCAAGTTTCCCTGGTGTAAAACAGTACATGGATGACATTGTACAAAATGCGAAATTTAATGGTTATGTGACAACGATATTAAATAGACGCCGTTATTTACCGGATATTACAAGTTCAAACTTTAATTTAAGAAGCTTTGCTGAGCGTACGGCGATGAATACGCCAATTCAAGGTAGTGCAGCGGATATCATTAAAAAGGCAATGATTGATATGGATGCTCGATTGAAAAAAGAAAAGATGCAGGCAAAACTGCTGCTTCAAGTGCATGATGAACTAATCTTTGAGGCACCAAAGGAAGAGATTGCCTTGCTAGAAAAAATAGTACCAGAAGTCATGGAGAACGCTATTGAGCTTGCTGTACCGCTTAAAGTAGATTTTAACAATGGCTCAACTTGGTACGAGGCAAAATAAGGAGGGATTCAAATGCCTGAATTACCAGAGGTAGAGGGTGTCGTCCAGGCATTGAAGCCAACAGTTGAAGGACGTACCATTCAACAGGTTCAGCTTTCCGAACGAGTACATTTCTCTTTTAGTGAGGGTAAACAATGTATTGTCAAACAAGCAGAGCCTGATGCATTTGAAAGTACTTTGTCCCAGATGACCATTACCAAAATTGAACGACGAGCAAAATATATTTTCTTTCATTTGATGAAGGATGATGTTCCATATGTTCTTGTTAGTCACTTAGGGATGACAGGTGCTTGGTTTGTTGTGAATTCCCCCGAAGAAATCAATGAGGCGAAATTTCAAAAGCATATCCATGCGACATTTGAAATGGCAGATGGAGGATACTTGATTTATTCAGATATTCGTCGCTTCGGTGAACTTCGTTTTCTGACAAAAATTGAAGATCATGCGCCATTGACAAAAATGGCACCAGAGCCATTTGATGAGCATGCATGTGAATTTTTTATAACAAAATCTAAGCTACCGAAATATGAAAATAAAGCTGTAAAAGAAGTAATTATGGATGGGCAAGTCATTTCGGGCTGTGGCAATATTTATGCAACAGAGGCATTGTTTGCTCAGAAAATTCACCCTGCACGCAAAATGAGCCGCATTAGTGAAAAGCGGAAGCGAGCATTATTTGAGGAGATTGTTGCCGTCCTACGTCAAAGCATTGAAGCGGGTGGTTCAACTATTTCTGATTATCGGAATATTAATGGGGAAGCAGGGAGTATGCAGAATCGATTAAAAATGTATGGGAAAAAGGTATGTCCAGCATGTGAAACGGCAACAAGTCAAATGACAATTGGAGGGCGCACCTCTGTCTATTGCCCAAATTGTCAACATTAAAGGGGATTTAGCAATGATTATCGGACTTACAGGAAGTATTGCAAGTGGAAAAAGTACAGTAGCTAAAATGATGAGCGAACTGGGTTTACCGATTGTTGATGCAGATGTCGTAGCACGAGATGTCGTAGAACCTGGAACAGAGACATTAGCTTTGATTGCTGAAAGTTTTGGACAAGCTATCTTGCTTGAGGACGGCAATTTAAATCGAACTATGCTGGGTGATATCATATTCCATGAGCCTGCCAAACGCAAAACGTTAAATGATATCATGCATCCAGCAATCAGAAAAGAAATGTTACGTCAGCGTGATGCCTATTTAGAAGCAGGACATGAACATGTTGTGATGGACATTCCTTTGTTATTTGAGAGTAAGCTTCAACATTTTGTGGAACGTATCATTGTGGTATCGGTCAGTGAAGAAGTTCAGCTTCGACGTTTAATGGAACGAAATAATTTAACTAAAGAAGATGCATTGGCACGTATGCACTCTCAACTGCCGATGTCTGTCAAAGAAAAGGGTGCACATGCGGTCATTTATAATAACGAAAATATAGAAAGTACAGCAGAACAATTAAAAAAAATCCTGCATTATTGGGATGTTATTTAATGAGTTCTTCTATGATGCGTAGCAAGCCGATCTTGCTACGCATTTTTTTATGGGGAAACGCCATAATAAAGAATAATTTTTCAGAAAATAAGAACTTTTATATTCTCAATATATAATGTTCATCTTTTTTAAAATTGTGTTATACTAATCACCATAAAGTATATAATTAATTAATCTGAGTATGTACTCACAGGAGGATATTATAAATGACAGTATCAATTGCTATTAATGGTTTCGGGCGTATCGGACGTATGGTTTTCCGCCAGGCTATCGTACAACAAGATTTAAACATCGTTGCAATTAACGCAAGCTATCCTGCAGAAACGTTAGCACATTTGATTAAGTATGACACAAATCACGGAACATTTGAAGGTACGGTAGAACCAGCAGGCGATGCTTTAGTTGTAAATGGTAAACGTGTTCAAATTATTAGTGAACGTGATCCTTTAAAATTACCTTGGTCTACAATGGGTGTAGATATCGTTATTGAAGCTACAGGAAAATTTAATGAGCGTGATAAAGCAGCTATGCACTTAGCAGCTGGCGCGAAAAAAGTAATCTTAACAGCACCGGGTAAAAACGAAGATGTAACAATTGTTTTAGGTGTAAATGATGACAAATTGGATATTGCTAAACATGATGTTATTTCAAATGCTTCTTGTACAACAAACTGCTTAGCGCCAGTAGCAAAAGTATTGAATGACACATTTGGTATTGAGAATGGTTTAATGACAACAGTTCATGCTTATACAAATGACCAAAAGAACTTAGACAATCCGCATAAAGATTTACGTCGTGCACGTGGATGCGCCCAATCCATTATCCCAACATCTACAGGTGCAGCGAAAGCATTAAAATTAGTTTTACCTGAATTAGAAGGTAAAATTCATGGTATGGCACTTCGTGTTCCAACACCAAACGTATCTTTAGTTGATCTTGTAGTAGATTTAAATACAGATGTAACAGTTGATGCAGTCAATGCAGCATTTGTAAAAGCGGCAACAGAAGGTCCAATGAAGGGTATCCTTAATTTCTCTGTTGAGCCATTAGTATCTTCTGATTACAATACAACAACTTATTCTTCAACAGTTGATGGACTTTCTACAATGGTGTTAGGCAACCGCAAAGTAAAAGTACTTGCTTGGTATGATAACGAGTGGGGCTACTCTGCACGCGTTGTTGACCTTGTAAAAAAAGTGGCAAATGCTTTAGAAACGGTAAACGCGTAATAATTTCTATAGAGAGCACATTGAAATCGAAAAGGTTTCAATGTGCTCTTTTTTTACAGAAACTTTTCTTGTACTTCAGGTGCTTTAGATTTATCATGAGCTCACAAACGTGAATGCACTTTTCTTACATGTAGGAAATTTGTTATAATAGATATATTAAATTGTTGTAAACCAGGAGAGTAATTATATGAGATGTCCATCTTGCCAATTTAACGGAACGCGTGTTGTGGATTCGAGGCCAGTAGATGATAATAAAGAAATTCGTAGACGTCGTGAATGTGAGTCATGTGGCTTCCGTTTTACAACGTTTGAAAAAATTGAAGAGACACCATTAGTCGTTGTGAAAAAAGAAGGTTCACGAGAAGAGTTTAGCCGTGAGAAGGTGCTTCGTGGGCTTATTCGTGCTTGTGAAAAACGTCCAGTGGCACTTGATGTGCTGGAGGAACTTGTTCTGTCCATTGAAAAAGATCTTCGTCGTATTGGAAATTCGGAAGTACGCTCAGAAGATGTTGGCGAAATGGTCATGGACCGCTTAGCCAAAATTGATGAGGTTGCCTATGTGCGTTTTGCGTCGGTCTACCGTCAGTTTAAAGATATCAATGTCTTTATTGAAGAAATAAAGGACATTATTCAACGTCAAACGGAGAAGAAATCATAGCAAACAGAGAGGATGAATGCCGTTGATTCATTTATATAAGGAATTGCAGCCTGGCGATCCTTTCGACATTCGTCTACCTCATGCATTTTCTACACAAGAGCGTCAATTAGTTACATTATTTTATCAACCATTAACGGGATCAGAGCCAGTTAGCCTCTATTTAACATTATGGGCAGAAGCAGAGCAAATGCCAAAGCAGCAAATGACACATTATTATTTAATGAATGTGCTAGGGCTACCAATTGGTAAAGTGTTTGAGGCTCGTATTGCTTTAGAAGCTATTGGTTTGCTGCGTACATGGAAAAAAGAAAATGCTGGTGAGCGTAGTTTTTTATATGAGCTACAGCGCCCATTAGATGCAGATAGCTTTATGAAAGACCCGCTACTGTCGATGTTTTTGTTTAGTAAAATTGGAGAGCAGGCTTATCGCAACTTACGTCAGCGCTTTATGTCACCTGTAAAGGACACGGCGTTTAAGGATGTATCTCGTGCTTTTATTGATGTCTACAAGCCTGTTCATGCCAATATTCCATCAGATTTACAAGTGGATACGAGTCCTAAGGATAAACAAAAAGTGTATCCATTTTATTTGGAGCAATTCGATTTTGATTTATTGCAAGCCGGTTTGTCAGAGCAATTGGTACCTTCCAATTTGTTGACATTTGAAGTGCGTGAAGCTATAGCCAAGTTGGCATTTTTATATCATTTAACAGCCCTTGATATGCAAAAAGTAGTCATACTTGCTTTAGATGATGATTTAGGCATTTCTCAGGAACGTTTACGAAAGGCTGCTGCTGATTTTTATAAATTAACCGTATCCAAGGAGCCGCCAAAACTTGCCCGTGTCACCGATCCTCTACCAGTAGCAGAAGCGGGACAAAAAACCAAGGATCAGGAACTTCAACACTATTTAGAAACAACGGCGCCTGTCCAAGTTTTAAGAGATATAAATAATGGTAAAGAACCATTACAAACCTCAGTCCAACTTGCAGAAAATTTAATCGTTCAACATGGCATGCCAATTGGAGTGGTTAATGCATTGTTAGAATACGTTATGCTAACAACAGATATGAAGCTCCCTAAAAAATATGTGGAAACGATTGCTGATCATTGGGTACGAAAAAATGTCCAGACCGCTAAGGAAGCAATGGAACTTGCACGTCAAGAGCATGATAAATATACAGCTTGGAAAAACAAGCCGCAAACGTCCAATAAAACGAGTCAACAGACAAAAGGACGTTCAAGATATCAACGTGAAGAAAAAGTGCCTGAATGGTTCTATAAACGAAATGACAATCAAGAGGAATCTACCTCTAGTACTATAGATTTTGAAAAAGAGCGACAAAAAATATTAGAGATGCTAGGAAAAAGCGAATAGTAAAGAAGGTGAGCAGTAATCGAACCTATAAATGGACCACTAAAGCGAGCAATTAATGTACCCTCGTTCCAAGAACGCTATGAAGCCATGCGACGTGAAATTTTAGAGCACCCGCATGTGCTGGAATTTTTAGCGCAGCATGCAGATGAATTAAACTATGACAATGTTGAGCGAAATTTACCTAAACTGCATGAGTTTATTAGTCAATCTACTGAGTGCTGTGGGTGTGATAATACCGAACATTGTACAAACTATTTAAAAGGATTCATCCCGACATTAAGGGTTGTACGGAATTCTATTGAAATGGACTATGTGCGCTGTGAGCAAAAGATTAGGGAAGAAGAACGCCGGGATGTTGCGAATATGATTGCAAGTATGCATATGCCAAAAGATGTGCTACAAGCAACAATTCATGATTTAAGTATTGATGATGAATCACGTGTGGCGATTGCACAAAAAGCAGCTCAATTTATTAAAATAACAAAAGAAACTGGTCAATTACCTGCAAAAGGTTTTTACCTATATGGTAAATTTGGTGTAGGGAAATCCTTTGTACTTGGGGCATTGGCCAATGAATTAGCATCTATTAAAATCCGCTCTGTGGTAGTTTTCGTTCCAGAATTTTTACGAGAAATGAAAAATGCCATTGGCGATAATACATTGAATGAGAAAATAGATTATATTAAAAAGGCTCCTGTCTTAATGCTAGATGATTTAGGTGCGGAGACAATGACTGCCTGGACACGTGATGAAATATTGGGGACTATTTTCCATTATCGGATGGCAGAGCAATTGCCAACTTTTATTACGTCTAATTTTAACTATGAAGAATTAGAGCATCACTTAGCTCAGTCACAAAAAGGTGATATTGAGGTTGTCAAAGCGGGACGAATTATGGAGCGAATTAAAGCCCTAACCGTGCCGATCGAAATGCGAGGCAAAAATCGTCGGATGTAACATTGATAGTTGCATTTTTCGACAATCGAGCGTATACTGACTCATATACTTAATATCAATATGCATTGATGAGGACATGAATTTTGTGTATCAGCTTTTAGAGAGGGAAGTCATCGGCTGAAAACTTCCTAGTATGGGCACATTATTTACTACCTACTGAGCAGCGAAAGGGATAATCTTTCGCCGGTCCCTAGCCCGTTAGCTAGCCTTGAGCTTCGTCTGACTTTATGTAAGTCGGAAGGAAGAAGGGTGGAACCACGAGCATACGCTTCGTCCCTTTTGTGAGGGACGGAGCTTTTTTTATTTTTCTCAGATTTCATTGAAATAGTGGTGGCTCCGCTCATATAGGGAGATAAGTCGCTCGCGAAAGTGGTTAACTTGCTCATAGAGAGTAAGAAAATACTCAGAAGCATGAAGATGCCGCTCCGATTGCACTGAGAAATGCTTAAAAAAGCAATGACTCCGCTCAAACCAAGCCGTAGAGTCACACAAATATTGCTCCAGCCAATCATCAAGCATGATGTATTTATCAAAAACAAAGGAGTGCAAAGATTATGTCAGAAATGATTAAATTAACTTTCCCAGATGGCGCTGTAAAGGAATTTGCAAAAGGCACATCAACGGATGACGTAGCATTATCTATTAGCCCTGGCTTACGTAAAAAAGCGTATGCAGGTAAAATTAATGGTGTGTTAGTGGATTTAAAAACACCAATTGAAGAGGATGCAACTATTGCAATCATTACACAAGATGATGAGGCAGCACTTGAAATTTTACGTCACTCAACTGCCCATTTAACAGCGCAAGCTATTAAACGTCTATTCCCAGATGTAAAGCTTGGTATTGGTCCGGTAATTGAAGGTGGTTTCTACTATGATATCGACTCACCAACACCAATCACTGCTGAAGATCTACCAGCCATTGAAAAAGAAATGAAGAAAATTATTGCTGAAAACCTTGAGGTGGAACGCAAAAATGTAAGCCGTGCTGAAGCACAAGCCCTTTATGAAGAAATTGGCGATGAGTATAAATTAGAATTACTTGAAGCCATTCCTGCAGATGAGCAAGTATCTATTTATTATCAAGGCGAGTTTTTTGATCTTTGCCGTGGTATCCACGTACCATCTACGGGTAAACTTCGTGAATTCAAGCTTTTATCATTAGCGGGTGCTTACTGGAGAGGGAACTCTGATAACAAAATGTTACAACGTATTTATGGTACAGCGTTCTTCAAAAAAGAGGAATTAAAACACCACCTTCAAATGCTAGAAGAAGCAAAAGAACGTGATCACCGTAAAATCGGAAAAGAATTAGAACTGTTTACAACTTCCCAAAAGGTTGGCCAAGGTTTACCACTTTGGTTACCAAATGGTGCAACAATTCGTCGTGTTATTGAACGTTATATTGTCGATAAAGAATTATCACTTGGCTATAAGCACGTTTATACACCAGTATTAGGTTCTAAAGAGCTTTATCAAACTTCTGGTCACTGGGATCATTATCAAGATTCAATTTTCCCACCAATGGAAATGGATAATGAAACATTAATTATGCGTCCAATGAACTGTCCTCACCATATGATGGTGTACAAAAACAGCATGCATTCATATCGTAATCTACCATTGCGTATTGCAGAGCTTGGCACAATGCACCGTTACGAAATGTCAGGGGCGGTTTCAGGCTTACAACGTGTTCGTGGGATGACATTAAATGATGCCCATATTTTTGTTCGCCCAGATCAAATTAAAGCGGAATTCCAAAAAGTAGTACAGTTAATTTTAGAGGTTTATAAAGATTTCGATCTTAATGATTACTCATTCCGTTTATCTTATCGCGACCCAGCAGATACTGAGAAATACTTCGATGATGATGCAATGTGGGAAAAAGCACAAAGCATGCTAAAAGAAGCAATGGATGAACTTGGCTTAGACTACTTTGAAGCGGAAGGTGAGGCTGCATTCTATGGTCCTAAACTTGACGTTCAAGTAAAAACAGCGATTGGTAAAGAAGAGACTTTATCTACAGTTCAATTAGACTTCTTATTACCAGAACGCTTCGACCTAACTTATGTTGGGGAAGATGGTAAGCCTCATCGTCCAGTTGTTATCCACCGTGGTGTTGTATCAACAATGGAACGTTTTGTTGCCTTCTTAATTGAAGAATACAAAGGAGCATTCCCAACTTGGTTAGCACCAGTACAAGTTGAAGTTATTCCAGTATCGAATGAAGCTCACTTCGACTATGCAAAGCAAATTGAAGAGCAACTGACAGCAGCTGGTTTACGTGTGGAAATGGATGATCGTGAAGAGAAGTTAGGCTATAAAATCCGTGAGGCACAAATGAAAAAGATTCCTTATATGCTTGTTATCGGGGATAAAGAGGTTGAGGCAAATGGCGTGAATGTTCGACGTTATGGCTCGAAAGATTCCGAAACAATTAGCTTTGAGGATTTCCTAGCAGCTATTAAAGCAGAAATTACAAAATAAGCTTTAACTAGAGACCCTTGCTTGCCAAAGTGAGGGTTTCTGTATAAAATAAATCTTGCATTTGTATAGAAGAGCTTCATTTTGGTTATGTTAGCACTGATAAGAAAATAAATATTTGACAGCTTATCATATACATGCTAATATAATTAAGGTTAATGAATACAAAGTTTGTGGTTGAAGTAGAGGCTGCCCGCTTCTCACCTGATACAACGCTTTAAAGGCTGTGAACAGGTATGACACGTTGAATTGTTTTGCGTAGACTTGCGCATGCACATATAGCGGGCGGACATCTTCAAAAATGTCCGTCCTTTTTTTATGGACATGACGAGAGGATGTACCGTTCAACCGGGCAAGGCTTTGCCCAAACCATGTATTCGCGACAACTACTTGGAGGTGGATTACTATTAGCAAAGACATGTATGTAAACGAAGGCATTCGCGCACGTGAACTTCGATTAATCGATCACAATGGTGACCAGCTTGGTGTAAAGACACGTAATGAAGCGCTAGAAATCGCCGCTCGTGTAAACTTGGATCTTGTCCTTGTGGCCCCTCAAGCCAAGCCGCCAGTCGCTCGTATCATGGACTATGGTAAATTTAAGTTTGAACAGCAAAAGAAAGACCGTGAAATTCGTAAGAATCAAAAGGTCATCGTAATGAAAGAGGTTCGTTTGAGCCCAACAATCGATGAGCATGATTTCCAAACGAAGTTACGTAATGCGATTAAATTCCTTGAAAAAGGCGATAAAGTAAAATGTAGCCTACGTTTCAAAGGTCGTGCGATCACACACAAAGAGATTGGTCAACGTGTGTTAGATCGTTTTGCTGAAGCTTGTGCTGAAGTATCAACGGTAGAACAAAAACCGAAGATGGAAGGCCGAAGCATGTTCTTAGTTCTTCAACCAAAGAACGAGAAATAATATTAGACGAACAGTTTAGGAGGAATTCGACATGCCAAAAATGAAAACTCACCGTGGAGCTGCGAAACGTTTCAAAAAAACGGGTTCAGGTAAATTAAAATACGACCGTGCTTATGGAAGCCACTTATTCGCAAACAAATCTACGAAACAAAAACGTCACCTACGTAAAGCAAACATCGTATCATCTGGTGACTTCAAACGCATCAAATCTTTACTTGTTTACATGAAATAATTGACTACAAAAAAATACTAACATTCATTTTTAAATGAAAAGCAGGAGGTAATTCATATGCCACGCGTAAAAGGCGGAACAGTGACGCGCAAACGTCGTAAAAAAGTATTGAAATTAGCTAAAGGTTACTATGGTTCAAAACATACATTATACAAAGTTGCTAACCAAGCAGTAATGAAATCAGGTCAATATGCATACCGTGACCGTCGTCAGAAAAAACGTGATTTCCGTAAATTATGGATCACTCGTATCAACGCAGCTGCTCGTATGAACGGTCTTTCTTATAGCCGTTTAATGCACGGTTTAAAAGTTGCAGGTATTGAAGTTAACCGTAAAATGTTAGCTGACCTTGCAGTAACTGATGCTACAGCATTCACTCAATTAGCAGACGCTGCTAAAAAAGCAGTAGCTAAATAATAGCTGACAACGCTAACCGTTATTTCTGCACCGAAAGCTTAGCCACAGGTGCAAAATATCACAAGTGCAAAAAAAAGACTGATGGGTTTTTCCATCAGTCTTTTTTGTGTTAGATTAATAGTATCATGGTTTTAAAGGAGTAAGAGATGGGACAAGCATTATTAGCTTATATGAGCATTGTATCAATTGTATTGCTCATTTTAATGGGGATGGATAAATCACGAGCAAAGAATCATGAATGGCGTATAGCAGAGCGTACATTATTTACACTAGCCATAGCAGGAGGGGCAGCTGGGGGTGTATTGGGTATGTATTTATTCCGCCACAAAACACGTCATAATCGTTTTGCATTTGGTTTTCCCCTACTTGCAGCCATACAAATTTTTATCATTGTGCAGCTCTGGACATAAATGAGAATAATTAAAACACATCCTCATGACGGGGATGTGTTTCGCATAAGCTGTTCAATGGGCTGCTTCCAATTGATTTTGGCGCTTGGATAGTTCAATAATATTTCTTGCTGCAAATATTCAAAGTCGCTTTTGCTGAAGCCTTGTAATGTTGCAGCATCGCGCGCACCGACGAAAATGGTTACAACCTCAAATGCATCCTCTGTTGTGCCTAGGTATTTTTCACCTTCAAAAAGAGCACCCTTATAGGAAATAAAGAAATTTTTTCGGACATTTTTAACGTCATCATAGAAATAATACTGGCCTTTTTCATAGGCTTCATCAAGTTTGCGTTTAGGATCGGTTATATAACGAATCGCTTTGTAAAATACATAAATAATAAGCGCTATTACAGCAAGTCGAATTAGTAACGGCAACATGTTTAAATTTCCCCCTTGAAGAAAGGTTATTCTTTCCTATACGATTAGAAGGGTCAAATAGTTTCACTTTTTTATAAAAAATTTTTTAGAAATTTAGGAGAAAAAAATGAATTTACAACAATTGTTTACCATGCAAAAAGAGCTTGATGATTTTATCGAGCAAACACAAAATATTCAGCAAGATGTGTTTCAGGAAAAGGGCTTAGCCTTACTAGTGGAGCTAGCTGAGCTTGCTAATGAAACACGTTGCTTTAAATTTTGGAGCACAAAGGGACCATCAGCACGTGAAGTCATTTTAGAAGAATATGTAGATTCGATTCATTTTATCTTATCTCTTGGCTTATTAAAGGGCTATACATCGATTGAAATGTGGCCTTTCGTAGAAGAAAACAAAGATTTAACAGCTACTTTTTTAGAAACACAAAGTGTTATTTTAGCATTTATTCATCAACCTACAGAGGAGCGTTATTTAGCTATTTGGCAATACTATGGGTTACTAGCGTATAATCTCGGTTTTACATTTGAGGATGTGGTGGGTGCTTATCTTGAAAAAAATCAAGAAAATTATCATCGGCAGCGTTCAGGTTATTAAAGTAAGAAATACACCAATTTTCAGACGATTAAGCTAGGAATATTTCGGTAAACGAAGTATAATAAAATAGATACAAGAAGTAGGAGGCAAAAGGATGACACAACTAGATCCAACATTACAAATGTTTAAAGATTTAACAGATGCGAATGGTATCGCAGGTAATGAACGTGCACCGCGTGAGGTCATGAAAAAATACATTGCACCATATGCAGATACTGTAGAAACAGATAACTTAGGTAGTGTCATTGCTAAAAAAGTTGGCGATGAAAACGGTCCTAAAATTGTTGTAGCAGGACATTTAGATGAAGTAGGCTTCATGGTTACACAAATTGATGACAAAGGCTTTATCAAATTCCAAACAGTAGGTGGCTGGTGGAGCCAAGTTATGCTTGCACAGCGTGTAACAATTACTACACGTAAGGGCGATGAAGTAATTGGGGTTATTGGTTCAAAGCCACCTCATATTTTACCTGCTGATGTACGTAATAAAGTAGTAGACATCAAAGATATGTTTATCGACATTGGTGCAGCTTCTAAAGATGAAGTTCTTGAGTGGGGCGTACGTCCTGGCGATATGGTAACACCGTACTTTGAGTTTAATGTAATGAAAAATGATAAGTATCTATTAGCTAAAGCTTGGGATAACCGTATCGGCTGTGCAATCGCGATTGATGTTATGAAAGCGTTACAAAATGAAAAGCACCCTAATATTCTTTATTCTGTAGGGAATGTACAAGAAGAAGTTGGACTTCGCGGTGCAAAAACTGCTACACATAAAATCCAACCAGATATTGGATTTGCAGTGGACGTAGGTGTAGCAGGAGATACGCCTGGAGTTACAGCCAAAGAATCAACGAGTAAGATGGGGGCAGGCCCTCAAATCGTTGTGTATGATGCATCTATGGTTTCACATCGTGGCTTACGTGAATTCGTATTAGATGTAGCAGATGAGCACAATATTCCATATCAATTTGAAGCGATGGCTGGCGGTGGTACAGATGCTGGCTCCATCCACGTAACAGCAAATGGTGTACCAGCACTATCAATCGGTATTGCAACACGCTATATTCATTCACATGCAGGTATCCTACATCGTGATGATTATGATAATGCCGTTAAATTAATGGTAGAAGTCATTAAAAAATTAGACCGTGATGCAGTCAATAAAATTACTTTTGACTGATACTGCTAAATAGATATAGCATGATTTTGCCTTCTAACAAAATGTTAGGAGGCTTTTTTACTCATTCCAAGGCCAATTAGGACTTGCTAATATTTTATAGAAATCAAAATATAAATTAATGGAAAATATCTGCGAGTAAACTGACAGTTGCTTTTAACTGAGCAACAGCCAAAGTATGTTAAGTTAGCTTATGATAAGAACCATTGCTAGCTTCTAGAAACGTTTAGCGGGCCGAGATTACTGAGAATGAGTGAAGGTGGATAGGTTTCAAGAGGTGTATAGGAGCTACAAGCGAGTTCTTGTGAAGAATAGGGTATTTCCTTTTATACCATCCAAGAAACACCCCGATTTCGCTATAAAGAATTTTCTAAAAGCTGTAAGATGTTTTTCCCCATTTCAAGAGGATTGGTTGCAAGTATAGAGGATCGATAATTGGATAGAATCACGACACCTGTTTGCTGTTTTTTATTAAACCCTAGATAACTAGAGAAGCCTTTTGTTGATCCGTTATGCCAAATAATATCGTCTTCAAGTACCCATCCTAATCCGATGCTTACATCTTTTGAAATAGTATGAGTAGCTTGGTGTGTTAATAAATAGCCTGAATTTCGATTGCCAACGTGTATTTTTAAAAATTTTAATAAATCATCAACAGTGGATCGTATAGCGCCCGCTGCCATAAATTCATTCATTTCAAGTGGGGGCTTGTTATGTCCCCGAACAGAATATCCCTTCAATACGGTTTTTTCTTTAGAGGGGGGGATAGAAATAAAGGTATTCGTTAAATTTAAAGGTTCTACGATTCTACGAGTAATGGCTGTTTCAAAGTCAGTGTGAAGTTCATTTGCTAATAAATATCCTAAAAGGCCCATTCCTACATTAGAATATCTAAACTTAACTTTAGGCTCCTGGGTATGGGTTTTAAAATACTGTATTGCCTCATTCAATGAGTAGGGACAAAAGGGGTCACGAGGTGTTTGGTTATCAAAAAGATTATAGATGTTCTTCAGTACACCAAATCCCGGTAGACCAGATGTGTGATTTGCCAAATGCCTCAAAGTTACAGGGTGATTGTCGGGAATTTCAGAAAAGTATTTGGCGATAGAGTCTTCTATCTTCACGATTCCTTCTTGAATCATTTCCCCAAGCATGGATGTTGTGAAAACTTTAGAGATTGATCCAATTTCATAGATATAGGGTTTTTTATCATATGTGACATTTGAGCCGTTGAATATAAAAGCAGCATCTAGATTACGACAAATAACACCAATGGATAGGATTACATTCGGACGAGTCTTTACGTAAGGATAAGCAATTTTAAAAATATCCTTTTTTAAATCATTTAAATCCACAAATATTCCTCCTTTTCCATCGCTAATTTTTTTGAGCGCTAGAGACAATAGCATGGAGCTTCGTAAATATTTCTTTTAATTGCAGTAAATCCTCTTTAGCGAGCTGTGAATAGTATTTATTGATAATGGCTAACTCAATTTTTTCCTGTTTTTGAAAATAATCAAAGCCCCGCGTATCTAACTCGATGATGATTTCTCTACGATCCTTTTTATTTACGGTTCTTTTTATAAAGCTCTCCTGTTCTAGTCTTCCTACTAATTGACTTACAGCACTAGCAGAGGTCCCCATCAACTTTGCTAATTCGAAGGTTTGCAAAGGACCATGTGTTTGAAGAAGGCTTAAAAATAGCGCTTGCTTTGTAGTTAATGTTTCGTCTAATAGGGTGGAAAATTCTTCTGTTAGCATCACATTTGTTTCATACTCTACTTGGTTCAGCTCTTTGACCAGCTGTATCAGCTCGTTTTCCATTTATTTCACCGCCTAAATAGTTAATATACATTAATTATGAATGCATATAAACTATAATGCAATTATTTAAGAATATGTTTGTTTAATAAAAAAGGAAATATGCATAAATATTCGTTTTGACGAATTTTCGTCACATTTAATAACAAATGAATAATAATTAAAATTTATTATAAAAATTCAGTTGATTTTATATTTATGCATGTTATACTAATTTCAACAGCAACGATATAAGGAGCGAAGGCTATGAAATTACTCGAAGAAGTACAGTTAAAGTTAGTGGCTAGTTTAAAAGGAAAAGATCTACTAACTTTGCTAGACTATACAAGTCAAGAGGTTCAAGATCTTATTGAATTAGCAACACAGCTTAAAATGATTACAAAAGAGGGGAAATGTCCAAGATTACTAGAAGGTAAAACGCTTGGTATGATTTTTGAGAAACATTCAACTCGTACACGTATTTCATTTGAAGTTGGTATGAATCAATTAGGTGGGAAAAGCATGTTTATGCATGCGCGTGATTTGCAAATTGGTCGTGGTGAATCAATTTACGATACAGCGCATGTATTATCTGGCTATTTAGATGGCATTATGATTCGCGCAAACTCTCACAAAATGGTCAAAGAGCTGGCAGAGCATGCAGCAATCCCTGTCATCAATGGATTAACGGATATTTATCATCCCTGCCAGGCATTAGCTGATTTAGAGACGATTGCAGAAAATAAAGGCATGTTAAAAGGACTTAAAATTGCCTATGTAGGTGATGGCAACAATGTAGCACACTCACTCGTAGTAGCTTCAGCACACGTTGGCATGAATGTAGCTGTTGCGACACCTGTAGGGTATGAATGTGATGGGGAAGTCATCGCTAAAGCACAGGCCATTGCGGCAGCAAATGGCAGTACGATTATGATCACGAATGATCCTGTTGAAGCAGTATTAAATGCAGATGTCGTCTATGCTGATGTTTGGACATCTATGGGGCAAGAGGAAGAAACAGCAAAACGTTTACAAGATTTTGCTGGCTATCAAATTAATGATGAGCTAGTAGCCTATGCAAAACCAAATTATATGTTCTTACATTGCTTACCAGCACATCGTGAGGAAGAGGTTGCGACTTCAGTTATTGACGGACCTAATTCTTACATCTTTGAGCAAGCCGAAAATAGATTGCATGCTCAAAAAGCTGTATTAGCATCGATTTTAGCTTAAATATAGACATATGCTTTCTCGAGTTGAGAAGTACGATAGATAGAGTTTACATGGACAACAGAGGGTGTTCATGTGAATAACATAAAAGTGGTAGGCAGACAGAGGGATGTTCACCACGTGCGATGTTTGTTGTCAAGATGGATGGCTACATCGCTACATAGGAAAGTAACCTGGGAGAAGCTGGGTTACTTTTTTCTTTGTCAAAAATATAAAACATAGTTTTCTTATAAGTTATAGAGAAAATAAGGGATTATTTATATAATAGGTTAAATAAGTAATGAAGGGGTGAACTCCTCGTGAATATAGATCATATCGAGGCATTTTTATATGTTGTCCATTACAAAAGTATCCATAAAGCAGCCAATGCATTATTTCTTTCACAGCCAACTGTAACTGCACGTATTAAGTCATTAGAACGAGAGCTAGGTGTTGAGTTATTTTACCGAGATGGAAGAAGTGTGAGCGTATCAGAGAAAGGGAGAGACTTTTTACCATTTGCCACGCAAATTGTGCAAACATTTCAGCAAGGAAAGAAGCAATTAGAAGAAACGCAGGAGACCGATGAGGTATGTATTGGTGCAAACGGCGTAACAGCCCAGTATTTCTTAGCCTATGCATTGCCTAAATGGAAAGAGCAATTCCCTTATTTGCGTTTTCAATTATTTACAGGTTCCACAACAAACATTTTAGAAAAGCTACAAAGCCACCAAATTCATCTCGGCTTTATTCAATATGTACATGGGGATGGCATTGAGAACGAGCTTTTATTGAACAATACAGTGAAACTTGTCAAACACCGTGATCACCCATTACAACTAGATGAACTTATTCAAGCAAAAGAATTAGCTCAACAGAAAATGGTGTTTTTTGAATGTGGGGCGTTTGATTGGAATTATGTGCATAAAATGTTCGAGGTAGAGGGAGTAGCAGCCAATATTGAAGTACGAACAGATCATTTAGAAGTTGCCAAAGAATTTATTCGGACAAAAGACTATCTAAGCTTTTTACCACATCTATGCATCAAAAAGGAACTGGAAAGCGGTGAATTTGTGGAGATAGACGTCAAGCATTTACTGGATATGAATCAACATATATTTTTAACCTATAAAGAGAAAGAGACGTTGCCATCAGCCTTTTGGCAGACAATTTGTGAAACAGCTAAGCATTATGAAGGCATAGAAGACACGTATTGATAAAATATTTTATCACCACATAAAATTTTTTCTATTACTGGACCTATTGCATATCGTCGAAAGGAACGGTAATATCATTCTCAATCCAATAAAACATACTTAACCACTATGTTTAGTAAAGTAAAAAATGAGGAGGAAATGACATGGCTAGACAGGATAAAATTCGATTTGGAGCAATTATTCATGGGGTAGGAGGAAATATTTCTGGTTGGCGTCATCCAAAGGTGGCGAGCAATCAAAGTGTAAGCTTACCTTTCTATATTCAACAGGCTCAGAAAGCAGAGCAGGGAAAATTTGATGTAGCATTTATTGCGGATGGTTTATTTATTAACGAAAAATCCATCCCTCATTTTTTAAATCGATTTGAACCTATTACAATCTTATCGGCTTTAGCAGTAGCGACGAAAAACATTGGATTAGTTGGAACAGTCTCAACTTCCTATAGCGAACCATTTACAGTAGCACGCCAATTCGCTTCATTAGATCATATTAGTGCTGGGCGTGCTGGATGGAATGTTGTAACGACACCATTAGAAAGTACTGCTTTGAACTATAACAAAACAATCGACCAACATCCTAGCCATGCAGAACGCTATCAAATTGCGGAAGAATACTTAGAGGTTGTCAAAGGCTTATGGGACTCGTGGGATGATGATGCGTTTATTGCAGATGTCAACAAAGATCAATTTTTTGATCCAGAAAAATTACACACATTACATCATAAAGGGCGATATTTTTCAGTCCAAGGACCACTAAATATTGGTCGAACAAAGCAAGGCCAGCCCGTTATTTTCCAGGCTGGGTCGTCTGATGCAGGCATTCGATTAGCTGCAAAAGAGGCAGATGCCATTTTCACACATGGGGCATCTATTGAAGAGGCACAGAAATTTTACTCGAGAGTAAAAAAAGAGGTGGCAACATTTGGACGAAATCCCGAAGAAGTAAAGATTTTTCCAGGTATATCACCAATTATTGGCGATACGGTGGAGGAAGCAGAGGCGAAATATCAAGAAATTGTTGAGTTAGTTTCCATAGACCGCGCTCTTGCTTATCTTGGACGTTACTTCGACCATCATGATTTTACCCAATACGATGTGGATGCACCGTTCCCTGAGTTAGGGGATATTGGAGCCAATAGCTTTAGAAGCACAACCGATTATATTAAACGATATGCTAAGCAAGAGGGTTTGACATTACGTCAAGTCGCTTTACGCGAGGCGACACCAAAAACAGCCTTTTTTGGGACAGCTGAGCAAGTAGCAGATCTTGTACAAGAATGGTTTGAAAAGAAAGCAGCAGATGGCTTTATTATTGGCGTGACAGTCCCTGGTGCTCTTGAAGATTTTGTTGATAAAGTAGTGCCAATTTTACAAGCAAGAGGGCTTTATCGTAAAGACTATGAGGCAGATACTTTGCGAGGGAATTTAGGTTTACCCTTCAAGGAAAGTCGCTATGTTAAACAGTCTGTCTAAAAACCTAGTAAATTAATTTGAATAAAAGAGATTGGGAGTGATTGTATGAGTTATACATTAGGCATATTAGATCAAAGCCCTATTATTGAAGGAGCAAGCAATGAACAAACATTACAAAAAACGGTGGCTTTAGCACAACGAGCTGAGCAGTTAGGCTATTCACGTTTTTGGGTATCGGAGCATCATCATACAGAATCATTAGCAGGCTCTTCTCCAGAAGTATTAGTTTCTTATTTACTTGCCAAAACCAAATCCATTCAAATTGGATCAGGAGGGGTTATGCTACAGCATTATAGCCCCTATAAAGTAGCAGAAAATTTCCATGTTCTAGCATCATTGGAGCCAGAACGTGTAGATTTGGGCATTGGTAAAGCCCCTGGTGGCTTACCACTTTCAACAAAGGCTCTACAATATGGCACCCTTAACCAGGGGAAAGATTTTGAAGAGAGACTAACATTATTACAGCAATTGATCGAACAAACCATACCAAAAGAGCACGAACTATATGGCATACAAGCAACGCCGATACCGCAGAAAAAGCCAGCATTATTTTTACTAGGTGCTAGCCCAGAAAGTGCTACTCTTGCAGGGAAACTTGGCATTGCCTTCGTCTTTGCTCGATTTATTAATAGCGACAATAAGGTTTTGGCACAAGCAGCTTCAACCTATCGCAGTCATCATCCAAACGGTATTTTTGCGCTTTCCATTGCCGCACTTGCTGCTCCAAGCAAAAAGGAAGCGAAAGAGCTAATTGGAGATCAAAAAATCACAAAGGTCCATTTAGCAAGTGGCAGAAGCTTGACACTACAATCAGTAGAGCTAGCAGAGAAATTTGGTCAGGAATCAGGAGAGGAATACACGGTGGAGCAGTATGAGGCCGATATTTTATACGGTACAGCAGAAGACATTAGAGCCAACTTAGATGACTACCATGTACGATTCCAAATTGATGAATTTATTTTGCATACACCCATCTTGAAGGAATTTGAACGTCAACGTTCGTTTGAGCTTTTAAGTCCTGTCCATTTGCAATTACAACAAAAGGTGAAGGCAATCTAAGGAGGTCATGAAATGACAAAAAGTTTAGATATAATCATTTGGTCGAAGCAAGGTTGTAGTTATTGCGAGGAAATAAAAGCATATCTACAAGAACGACATATTTCCTACAAAACAGTTGATGTCACGTCTAATGATATATTCAGAGACATCCTTGATATAAAGTATGGTGTTCGACATGTGCCTGTTGTAGAAATCGGGTCAAGTGAAACAGGTATCTATAGAGCTGTAACGGCAATTGGATTAGAACATCTACAGAAGGCACTTGCTGTGAATCTACCCTCATATGCATAACAGAAGGAGAGAGGAATCTTATGAAAAAAATATCATTTTATTTGCTACTTGTGCTAGCAGCGCTATTAACTGCTTGTGCAAACTCAGAAAAAACAATTGGTGACGCAAGTGCTCAAAAAACAGCACAGAGTGGCAAGGATGTTCAAAAAATTATAGTTGGTACGGGAACTCAGTTTCCAAACATCTGTTTTTTAGATGACAAGGGAAATTTAACTGGTTATGATGTAGAGCTTGTTCGTGCAATTGATGAGAAGCTACCAGAATATGAGTTTGAATTTAAAACAATGGAATTCTCCAATTTATTACTAAGTTTAGAAACAAGAAAAATAGATTTTATTGCCCATCAAATGGAAGTTAATAGTGAGCGTGAAGAGAAATTTTTATTTAATAAAGAGCCGTATAATGTTTTCCCATTAAAGGTGACAGTCAACGAGAAAAATAATGCCATTCAATCCATTGATGATTTAAAAGGAAAAAATGTGAGTGTTTCACCAACAAGTAATTCTGCTGTTTTTATTGAAAAGTATAATAAAGAGCATAATTTAGGAGCCAATATCGTTTATTCTTCTGGCTCAGTTGATGTTAATAATCAACTTGCAACGGGACGAATTGATGCCATTATTACCACACCGTTTGCTGTTCGATACTATAACGAAAGCAATGAGGCACAGCAAAAGGTTGTAGGTGATGCATTATTAAATTCAAAGGTCTACTTTTTACTCAATAAAGATGAAGTGAAGTTACAGGAGCGCTTAGATGAAGCAATCGTTGAATTAAAGAATGAGGGGGTAGTGAGTGAGCTTAGTAAAAAGTGGTTGGGTGATGATTATACAGTAGACTTCTAATGAACAGGAAAGGAAGATGGCAGTATGGAAAATAACTTTGATGTCGTGCTAATTGCGGAAGTACTTCCAATATTGCTTCAGTATTTACCCATAACTTTCGAGATTCTAGTATTCTCCATACTTTTTGGTATGATGCTTGGGATTGTGCTAGCCATACCAAAGCTACTTCACATACCGATATTGAAGCAAATTATTACAATCTATATATCCTTTATTCGTGGTACACCCATTTTAGTGCAGTTGTTCTTAGTATTTTACGGTATACCCGCATTGTTAAAGCTCATTCATATTGATATGACACGAATGGATGCAATGTATTTTGTTATTATTACGTACACATTCAGCAATGCGGCAGCCTTTGCCGAAATATTTCGTGCAGCAATTTTAACCGTTGATCGGGGTCAAATGGAGGCGGCCTATTCAGTAGGCTTAAGTGGATCACAGGGTTTTATGCGAATTGTTTTGCCACAGGCAATACGTGTTGCTTTTCCAAATATAGCAAATACAATGATTAGTTCATTAAAAGATACATCGTTAGCATTCTCCATCGGTGTAATGGATATGGTGGGGAGAGGAGAAACCTTGATTGCTTCTACGACACGAGCGTTTGAAATCTATGTAGCTTTGTCAATTGTTTACTATGTCATCGTGATAATCCTTGAAAAAGTATTTAAACTTAATGAACGCTATTTTAATCGCTATATGCCAAAGGAGCTTGCTTCACAATAGGGGGAATATGCTATGACCATTGATATCGCTTTTATAGTAGAAGCATTACGAGAAATTAGTAAAGTAATACCGTTAACCTTATTCATGACTATTACACCTGTTTTATTAGGAATCGTTATTGGCATAAGTGTAGCTTTCGTGCGCATTCAACAGATAAAAATAGTCTCGTCTGTCCTTAATTTTTATGTTTCATTTTTCAGAGGAACACCTATCATTATGCATATCATGCTCGTTTATTTTGGCTTGCCAATGCTAGTTGATAGTGTAGCTAATTTGCTTCATTTAAAGATACAATCAAATTCTATTCCTATTTTATTTTTTGTCATACTAGCCTTAACACTTAGTGCAGGGGCTTATGCCTCAGAAATTATTCGTTCAGGGATATTAGCTGTACCTAAAGGACAATTAGAAGCAGCATATGCGATTGGATTAACATTTCCTCAAGCGATGCGACGTTATATTTTACCACAAGCATTTGGGCAATCTATTCCCAACTTGACGAATGTTTTTATTGGTTTTTTACATGCTACATCATTAGCATTTTTCCTATCCATTAAAGAATTGACCGGTGTGGCAAATATTATTGCTTCCATGAACTTAAAGTTTTTAGAGTCATTTATTGCTGTTGGTCTTATTTATTGGGGAATTTCCATCATAGTAGAATGGGTTTCACACCGTATTGAAAAAAGAGTAACAGCCTATAGTAAGGGCGGTTTTTCATCATAGAAAGGGGAAATTAGAATGACAGTAGCGGATATTGTGATTGAACATTTACAAGAGGAAGATTATGCAAGCTATCTTGAGGTTTTAGTTGAGAGCTATGCGCAATATGAAAAGGACTATGAAGACCCAGAGCACTGGCAATCATATTTAAGTGATATCCGTGCTTCGGTTGGTAATCCGAATGCAGAGACAATTCTTATTGCGAAACGCGGAGATGACATATTAGGTGGATTACAACTATTTACAGATGCAGGGAAAGCGTATGGCTTGCCAGAGCTAAATATTCAATCGACGATTGTGCGCTTATTAGGTGTGCATCCAAAAGGAAGAGGGCAAGGGGTTGCTAAGAAATTATTAAATGAAAGTTTTGCCTTTGCTAGAAAGAGACAGGATCGGGCACTTTATTTACACTCAGGTGATATGATGCAGGCAGCCATTAATCTTTACTTATCATTAGGTTTTGTGCGAGATGAGTCGAAGGAATTTTACAAGGGAGATATATTAGTCAAGAGCTTCCGTTATGATTTATAATGATAAACCCGCTGATGCTCTAGTCTATCAGCGGGTTTTAATGTTAATTATAGAGTGAAAATCTTTCCTGGATTCATAATGTTAAGTGGATCAAGCGCTGCTTTAATGCTTTTCATGACGACTAAAGAGGTACCATGCTCAGTGGCTTGATATTTCATTTTCCCAATGCCAACACCATGCTCGCCCGTACATGTACCACCTCGAAGTAGTGCATATTGCACGATTTGTTCATTGAAGCGATCCGCTTTTACCTGCTCCTCGGCGTCATTTGGATTTAACATTAAAAGTGCATGGAAATTTCCATCGCCCACGTGGCCAACAAGCCCACCTGCGAGTCCAACAAGATCAAGCTGTTCTCGTGCATATAAAATGGTTTCGGCAAGCACAGAGATTGGTACACAGACATCCGTTGACATGAGCTTCTTACCAGGATAAGCATGAATATATGCATAGGCTAAAGAATGTCGTGCTTCCCAAAGCTTGTTACGAGCAGCATTATCTTGCTCGAATTCGACGGATAGACAGCTGTAGTCCTCAAAAATTTCTGTAGCAAATGCGATGTCCGCATGCATACCCGCTTCGTTTCCATGGAATTCTAAAAACAATGTTGGTTTTTCGCTAAAGGATGTGTCGTTATAGACATTGGCCTGCTTCATAGAGGATTCATCGACCAATTCCACTCGACCAATTGAAATACCAGCCTGTAATAAGGCGGTCACTGCACTCACAGCATCTCCAACTGTGTCAAAAACAGCTCGCCCTGCTATCACAAATTCAGGTATACCATACACTTTTAACGTTAACTCCGTAAAGCAGCCAAGTGTTCCTTCTGAGCCAACAAATAGTCCATTCAAATGATAACCAGAAGAGGATTTCGCGGCTAAATTACCTGTATGGATGACAGAGCCATCTGCAAGGACAACCTCTAAATCACGAACCTGATCACGCATAACACCGTAACGCACAGCAGTCGTACCACTCGCATTCGTCGCAGCCATGCCACCTAGTGTTGCATCTGCACCTGGATCCACTGTGAATTGTAGCCCGTGTTTTTTTAACTCCTTATTCAGTTGAGAGCGTGTCACGCCAGGCTGAACTTTTACAAGAAGGTCGTCAGGTCGAACTTCTAAAATCGTATTCATTTCAGAGAAATCAATAGAAATACCATGTGCAATAGGAATCGCGTTTCCTTCTAAGCTGGAGCCAACACCGAATGGTACAACTGGTACACGTTGAGCATGTGCAATTTTTAAGATGGCACTGACATCAGCTGTGGAACGGGGAAAGACAACGATATCAGGTAATCTCATCATATGATGTGATTCATCCTTTCCGTGTAGCTGTCGTACCGTTTCGTTTGTTGACACTTGTTCTTCTAATAAAACCTGTTTGAGTTGATTGACAAGTAATTCTACTGCAACAGTCATTCCAATCCCTCCAAATTTTCTGATAAGTAAAACTTTATCACGCATTTATTGGAAATGGAATGCACAGTTCATTAAAAATCAGTTAGCAAATACTTTTTCTAGTTTTTGAACAAATTCATCTTGTTCAGATGGACTGGATTGCTTCCACCATTTTTCAAAAAACACCCCAAGCCCTGGTAATAAATGCTCTTCTCCACGATTAATAGCATCTTCCACAATGTCTTTGAATTCTGCGGCAGATTGACCATGTACATTCGCTGTAATTGCATCTCTTATTTGAAAATTCATCTATATCGCCTCCTTAGTAGTAATTTGTCCAACTATCGTTTAAATATGTATGAAATACCAAAGAAAATAGATAATTTTTGCAATAACTTTAGAGGAATTATGACTAAATATGCCAGGCATTTTATTCTTTCTGCGCGCTGAAATGTTGAAAATGGGCATTAGCTCTCAAACAACATGACAGTCTAAGATTGTGTTACCTAGGAATATTAAACTGTGCACAGTTGACAGGAAGAGTGGTATGTCCATTCGCAACAATCACAAGCTTTCATTCACACAATCTTTTGAAGAAATTTTAGAGGCTGTGCAACCAATGATTACAGCCATTTTTAAGCAGCTTCATATTTACAAGGATTTTGATTACTATCGTCATATTGCTTCTATTGCGGTATGGAGGGCATGGCTAAAAGCAGATCCAGCAAAGGGACAATTTTCTGCTTATCTTTATTCTTCGATAAAAGGTGAGATTCTAAATGAATTATCAAAGGAAAAAAACTATTCAGAGCGAATAACGGTTGTTGATGGTGAAACACTCAATTTTATTCTTAGTGACTTGGAGGGATGGGACAATCAAAAAAATCCTAGCTTACTTGAAATTAAGTTGTCTCAGCTTAAGCAGATAGAAAGAGAAATATTACTACTTTATTATGTAGAAGGTTACAGTGATCAAGAAATAGCTAATGCATTAGGCTTATCCGCTGTTGCTATTAAAAAAAGAAGAGGTAGAATCATTCAGAGATTGAAACGTCAACTTTCCAGGGTGGAATAAAGAACTAAAAATATCAAAAGTATGCTAATATTGAAATAAAATGAATATTAGCATACTTCACATAGGTGCATACAAATTCCGATAAAAGTGTTATGATTTGTAAGAAGTCAAAGAAATATACAATTCAAATTTAAATAATCGATATAGATAGATAAAATTTCCTAGTGAATGTTTATATAGTAGTATGGAGGGTTTGGAGTGGAGAGATGGTTTAATCAGATAGAGAAAAAAGAAATTTGGTACATGGTATTACCCTTATTACTTGTCATACCATTACTGAGCTTTAGCAATCAAATATATGGTGTTTTCCAAGGTAACATGTATCAAGATATGAAATTGGTGATACAAATATTAATCATTGTTTTTACAATGGCAATTGCGATCCAATCCTATTTAGTATTTTCACACTTATTATCCAATCAAACTTTATACATAGGAAACATGTTTTTCATTATTGCCTTATTAGAATTAGTTAGCTTGTTTTTTAGCCAATCTAGAGAATGGTACTTTATGAACGAGCCCCTACATATATTAATGCGTTTATACTTAGCCATTGGATTTATACTTATTATTTTAAACCCTAAAAAGCGATTAACCATGAATCATCGGATACTGACATATGGTTGTTCGATGCTTTTCGTTCTAGGAAGCGTTTTTCTGGCCTATAATTCGCCCAAAGTATTGCCTAAAAATTGGTTAGATACGATTGATAATATGGTACACCTAATTGCTATTATTCTTCAAATTTTAACCATTGCTATTGTTAGTACATATGTAAAAAAATTACCAAAGCGTTCCATGTGGCTAATTAGCGCAGCTATTTCCCTTATTGTGAGTGATGTCTTCTTTATTGTTAGTCAAGATCAAAATGCGATATGGGATTTCTCAGCACTGATCTATCAGTTTTTAGCATTCTATTTTTTCCTAAAGGCGATTTATTATACATCTGTGGAAAAACCCTTTCAGCAGCTGTTGAAAATTAAAAAGGATCTTGAACAATCTCAAAAGGAGCTTCGATTTCAAGCTTATCATGATGATATTACATTGTTGCCAAATGAACATTTTTTACTTAAGACGTTAAAAGAAAATTTACATGAACATAAAGCGCAAAAGGCTATCATTGCCATAGAAATTGATCGCTTTGCGGCGATTCGTTCGTCCATTGGGATTAGTAACTCTAATAAAATGATGAAACTTGTTGCAGAGCGAATTCAATTGATTGTACCTCCCCATTATTTTGCAACTAAACTGCGTGAAGGACAATTTGTTATTTATATTGACCATGTAAAGACGATTGAGGAACTACTACAATTTTGCTTAAATCTTAAAAGTGCCATGACAGATCCTTTACAGGTCCAATTATTTTCATTGAATGGCAGTCTAAATATTGGGATTGCTCTCTATGAGGAGCAATGGACTGGTGAAGAGCTATTAATGCATGCACAGTTAGCGATGCGAGAAGCTAGACAAATACCTCAAAGATTTCTTTTTTATAAACCGTACATGTCTAAAGGTATTGCAGATCGAATATTGTTAGAGCAAGACTTACATAATGCGTTAGCCAATAATGAATTTTATTTAGACTATCAACCACAGGTCAACTTAAAAACAGGCACCATTGAATCGGTCGAAGCTTTGGTTCGCTGGCGTCATCCAACTCGGGGCTTTGTTCCACCTGATATCTTTATTCCTATTGCTGAAGAATGTGGCCTTATTATCCCACTAGGTAAATGGATTTTAGAAACCGCATGCACTCAAGCGAAAATATGGGAGAAACAAGGCTTACCTTCGATGAAAGTGGCAGTGAATTTATCACTTGGCCAGTTATTTCAACAGGATTTAGTAGAAATGGTACAAGATATTTTACATCGTACCAATTTAGATCCGTCATTTTTACAATTAGAAATTACAGAAAGTATGACGATGAATATTGATCAAATGACACAGCTATTACATGAGTTAAAGGCATTAGGCATCCAAATTGCTGTAGATGATTTTGGAACAGGTTATTCCTCTCTATCTTATTTAAAGGAATTCCCAATTGATTGTTTAAAAATTGACCGCACATTTGTGAGAAACGTGCCACATAATCCGAATGATGAAGCACTTGTTTCCATGATTATTTCGATGGCTAAACATTTACGTTTGAAGGTTGTGGCAGAGGGCATTGAAGAAGTGGAGCAATTATCTTTTCTAATAGATGGTGGCTGTGATTATATTCAGGGCTATCTATTCAGTAAGCCAATATCCCCACAGCAAATTACCGAAACCTATAAAGATTTACATCATCGTGTGGAGGAAGTATTAACACAACTTCAATATATTGAAGATTATAGTATTTAAAAAAAGAACCTGCTTATTACTATTGAGTAAGCAGGTTCTTGCTTTTAGTGAACGAGATATTCTTCTTTTAATTCGGATATAGCTACTTCAGATCGCTCTTCTAAAGAACGGCGTAGGTGAACTGTCGCTGTTTTTTCATCATCGTGGAGCTGATCGATCCAGATGGAAACGCCATTATAGCTCACTTCAAATTCTAAAGGTGAGGCGACAATTTCTTGTGCACGTTGAAAATCCAACTGAAGCCCCCCTTATTTTTTCTGCTTATTCTTATTTTGCGTGACTGTGTTAATTAGCTCCATAAACTCTTGAGAAAATTCCTCACTCACCTTGTTTGGTGCAATCTTTTGGTTTTTTGGCGTTTGAGGTAATGAGCCTTTATTATTGCTTTGACCTTGTTTATTGTCTCTTCCCATGTGAGTTGCTCCTTTCCTATTGATATACATTAATATGGCTTTGAAATGAACTTTTTATCCCGTCAGCACAGATTGCACTTCACAAGGAAAAATTCGCATAGCTCTTTGTTGATTGCGAACAATAATGTGTATTAAGATTTTTTAACAGAAAAATTATCGTTTAATAAAACCCAATTTTGAGGAAACGGGAATCCTAATGCCCAATAACTAATGCCACGTAAATTGTAATGTTTAGTCATGTCGAATTTGGCTTGTGCACTTCTCGCATCTTCAAACCATACCTCGTGCTGCCTTCCTTGCTCATCAACATATCGATAAAAAGGAGATTGGGCCGTTGGATCATATTGGATTGTTGCCCCGTACTTGATGGCCCTATTGAGCGCTTCCTGTGGGCTAAACGTTTCGGCTTCTTGGCCTTTGACATGAGGTAAGAGCCAATCACGCGCATACAACTCAAAGCCCAATAAGATTTTATCAGCTGGTATTTCAGTTAAAGCATACTCCACGACTCTTCGCATTTCATTAATCGGGGAAATGGCTTGTGGAGGGCCAAGACGATAGCCCCATTCATATGTCATTAATACAACAAAATCTGCTATTCTCCCATGTGCTTCGTAATCATGCGCTTCATATAATGTCCCAGTTTGTGAAGCGCTTGTTTTAGGGGCGAGTGCTGTTGAAACCAAATAGCCTTTTGGATGAAGTGTATCTACAGCCAGTTGAATAAAGGCATTGAAATTTTCACGATCAGCAGGTAAAACATTTTCAAAATCAATATTTAATACTTGATAACCTTTATCTTGCATCACCTGTAATACATTATTCATGACCTTTTTACGTAACTCTGCATTGGACAAGACGACATGTGCTAAATTAGAGCCTTCTTCTGTAGAAGTAAAATTAGTGAGCGTTAACATAGGGATAATATGCTTAGCCTTTGCTGCCGCTATCATATTTTCATCATGAATGGGCTGTAATGTCCCATCTTCCTTCATCTTATAAGCAAAAGGACTAAAATAAGTTAGTAGATGACCAATAGCATTAATGGAGTCTACAGCTTCTTCTGAAGGTTGGTAGGAATAAGCATTGACTTCAATCATTGGTAAATTTCTTGGAATCATCAATTGTGAACCAACATACAGCATATTGGGATTGTTTAGTTTATTTTCTACAGCAATGGCTTGAACGGTCGTACCATAGCGCTGTGCTATTTGCCATAAAGTTTCTCCTGGCTGCACGATATGAACAATGGGTGGAATAATTAATTTCGTTCCTGGTGTTAATTGATTGGGATTCGTTAGATGATTTTCTAATATGATAGATTGCAAGGGAACGCTAAATTTCTGTGCGATTGACCATAACGTATCTCCTTTTTGAACGGTATAAATTGTATAAGGAGAAGGGATAACCAGTGATTGTCCGATGGCTAATTGATCAGGAGTAGCTAATGCATTTAATTGGCTAATAGATTGAACGGGTACAGCATAACGATTAGCGATTTGCCACAGTGTTTCGCCAGCACTTACCACATGGATAAGCATAGAACACCTCCAACACGTTGTTATTAGTGCATCATATGTTTCAAGTGTGAAAAAGAGTATTTTAGTGTGAGTCCAGTAAAATAGTTGAAAAGTCAAATTCTTTCTCAATGAGTTGCATAGGATAAGTATCATTGTGAGAAAGGGGCTTGATGTTGAAAAAGGCGAAGCTCACAGGAAGAATCGTCACGCCTGAAGATTCGGATTATGAACAAGCGAGAACGAATAATAATTTAACTAATCCCAAATATCCGAGTGTCATTGTGTTTTGTCAAAAAACGAAAGATGTGGTTAATGCCTTAAAATGGGCTAGAGAAAACAATGAGCCTTTCAGAATTCGAAGTGGTCGTCATAGCTATGAAAATTTTTCTTTAGTAAATAAAGGGCTTGTCATTGATGTAAGTGATATGAATGATATTTCGGTAAATCTCTCAGAAATGACGGCTAGGATTGATGCTGGAGCTAATATGGGAAACGTATACCGTACATTATGGGAGCATGGTGTTACCATTCCTGCTGGTACAGAAAGTAGTGTTGGGGTGGTCGGTTTAACCCTTGGTGGAGGGATTGGGATGCTATCACGACCGTTTGGATTAACTTGTGACAATCTTATTGAAATCGAAACGGTGGTTGCTAGTGAACAGGAGGGTGCTCAGGCAATCAGAGCGAATAAGCAACAACATCATGATCTTTTTTGGGCAAGTCGTGGTGGAGGAGGCGGCAATTTTGGTATCGTCACTTCTTTGACATTCAAGCTTCATGCGATTAATGACGTATCACTCTTTTCTATTACATGGGGATGGGATGACTTTGAAGTGGCCTTTGATGCATGGCAAAAATGGGCTCCCTATACAGATAAGCGTCTAACCTCACAGATTGAGCTAAAAACAAAGGAAGTAGGTGAGATAGTCGCACAAGGTGAGTTTATAGGAACAGCAGCTGAATTAAAGAAATTGCTTCGCCCTCTTAGAAAAACAGGCTTGCCAACAAGTATTTGGATAAAGGAAGTGCCATATAGCAAGGCAATAGAATTTTTTGATTTACCAAGCGGTAATCAGCCTGCCTTTCGAAAAAGATCAGGGTCATTTTTGGAGAGACCGTTTCCATATAAGGCGATTCAGAGAATGAAAGAATTTTTAGCCCATGCACCTAATTCAAATACAACAATATGGCAACAGTCTTTAAGAGGAGCAGTAGGTGAAATTGCTCCCCAGCATACAGCCTATCACTATCGCAATGCGATAATAGCTCAAGAATATAATACTTCCTGGAAAAACCCAAAAGAGGAAGAACAAAATATTAAGTGGGTAGAAAATTTACGTCAAGCTTTATCACCTTATACGTCTGGTGATTATGTGAATTTTCCAGATCGATATATTAAGGACTGGCATACAGCCTATTACGGACGCAATTTTAGAAGGCTTCGTGAAGTGAAAACAAAATATGATCCCTATAATGTATTTCAATTTCAGCAGAGTATCCCACCTATAAGGAAGTGGTTGTAGCTGGAGAATGGAGCAGGTGAAGCGGCACTCCTGCTTCTTTTTGATTTTCACGTTTTAGCTTGATAAATACTGTATAAGGGGTCACAATAAAACTATTACATATATTTCTAAAAGGATGATTGGAATGGAAAATATTGTTGTTCGTAATAATGTAACAATACTCGGACATGGAGACCAACCGCTTATTTTTGCACATGGATTTGGCTGTGATCAAAATATGTGGCGTTTCATTACACCTGCATTTATGGACAAATATAAGATTATATTATTTGATTATGTAGGCTCAGGTAACTCAGATATAAATGCCTATTCATCAGAAAAATATCAATCGTTACAGGGCTATGTACAAGATTTATTGGACATTATTGAAACGCTATCATTACAAAATAGTATTTTTGTAGGGCATTCCATTAGTGCCATGATAGGACTGCTCGCATCTATCCAGCACCCTGACTATTTTAAGAAATTGATTATGATTGGTCCTTCTCCCTGTTATTTAAATGATAATGGTTATCGAGGGGGATTTGAGCGAAGTGATATAGCAGAGTTACTAGACATGATGGAAATGAACTTTACAGGTTGGGCTAGCTATATGGCACCTATTGCAATGAGTAACCCTGATCAGCCAGCATTAACACAGGAACTGAAGCAAACCTTTATAGCAGCAGACCCTATCATTGCAAAAGAATTTGCTGAGGTCACATTTTTATCTGATCATCGAAGTGAATTACCAAAGGTCTCCGTTCCTTCGTTAATTATCCAATGCTCGGAAGATAGTATTGTGCCAATTAGTGTAGGGGATTATTTACATCAGCATCTCAAAAATAGCACGTTACAATTAATGGAAGCAAAAGGTCATTATCCACATATTAGTCACCCAAATGAAACGATACAATGTATTGCAGATTTTTTGTAAGGAAAAATGAAAGGATTTTCAATAATGGAAAAACGACTCAACAATGCACCATGTGGATTTCTTTCCATCACACATGAAGGGCTTATTTCAGAAATCAATCAAACCCTGCTAGATTGGATCGGCTATGAGCAAGAGGAATTATTACATATGCATCTAGAAATTCTTCTATCTACGCCCAATAAGATGATTTTTCACTCTTATTTTTATCCTACGATTAATCTAGAGGGGCAAGTAGAGGAATTATTCATTCATCTCAAACAGAAGGACGGAATGTCGGTTCCGTTTTTAATGAATGCTAAATTGTACAAAGAGGATTTGGTAGAGCGTATTGATTGTATTTTAGTAAAGATGAAAAAGCGTATAGATTATGAACAAGAATTACGATCAGCCAAAAAACTACTTGAGGCTGCCTACCAAGAAAAGGATCGTGCATTAGCTAATTTGGAGCAAATTCATGTAGAAATAGAACTTCAACAGGCGAAATTATTGGAAATGAATGCTGCTTTAGTAGAATTATCAATGACTGATAAACTGACTGGCTTGAAAAACAGGAGATTTTTCCAGGAACAACTCGAACAACATTTTAATCGTTTTCATGAGACAGCAGTACCTTTTTCGTTATGCATTTTAGATATCGATCATTTCAAAAAGGTCAATGATACATATGGTCATCAAATTGGAGACGATGTCCTCGTTCAATTGGCACAACTATTACAAATACAAGTACGTCTGGAAGATATCGTCGCTCGTTATGGTGGGGAGGAGTTTATGATCATCTTACCAGAGACCGAGATACCTGTTGCAAAAGAAATCGGCGAAAAAATTAGGCACACCGTGGAGCAGGATGGTTGGCCAACAGGTCATCTTACGATCAGTATGGGAATTGCCACAGTAACTTCAGAAGATACAGAGACGACATTGATAAAAAAAGCAGATAAAGCATTGTATGGATCGAAAGAGCATGGACGAAACAAAGTCACTCATTTTCATGAGATAAAGTGAATAGCCTTTACAATTCGGCTATTAATTTTTGAATAGAAGGAAGATCTGCTGGGGCAAATGGGAGGTCAAGCAATTGGTTGCGGGGAACCCATCTTGCTTCAGCATGTTCTAGAATTTGGGGTGTGCCTTTTATAATTGAAGCTTTGTATGTTTCTAAATGAACAGAAAATTGTTCGTATTCATGGAGTGTTACAGCCACTAGTTTACCTACTTGAATCAGACAGTTAAATTCCTCAAGGATTTCTCGATAAAGTGCCTGTTCAGGTGTTTCACCCTGCTCTATTTTACCGCCAGGGAATTCCCAATAGTTTGCTAATACCATTTGGGGATTTCTTAAAGCACAGAAAATTTCTTGTTGCTCATTTTCAATAATAGCCCCTACTACATGTATTGTTTTTTTCATTTATATACCTCACTTTGTGTCTTCATTAGATGTGTATGATTATAGCATGTTTAAGTTGTACGCCACTTGCCACCACAGGAAAATAACAGTTTTCTTACTTAGCTATGAAATTTGCCATTTCGTAGGGTATAATAGTAGTGGTCAATATATAGGAAAAAGGCGGTAAGAGGTACGATGAAGAGAATTGAATCTACGCAAAATGCGTTAGTGAAATATTGGAAAAAGTTAGCAACAACAAGAAAAGAGCGTGAACGTTCGGGTGAATTCCTAGTAGAAGGCTTTCATCTTGTTGAAGAAGCATTAAAAAATAAAAAGCAAGTATTACAAATTATAGTGCGTGAAGGTATAGATTTACCAATGTTATGGCCAATCGATGATATAGCTATTGTAGAGGTATCGACTGCGGTAGCGAAGGAATTCGCGGAGACAGAAACTTCTCAAGGTGTTTTTGCTGTATGTAAACAGCCCGTCTTAGAGGATAATGTGATGACTACTTGGCGAAAAGTGTTATTAATTGATGCTGTCCAAGATCCAGGTAACATTGGAACGATGATTCGTACAGCAGATGCTGCAGGTTTAGATGCTGTAATTTTAGGAAAAGGCTGTGCCGATCTTTATAATCCTAAAACACTACGTGCTGCTCAAGGCTCCCATTTCCATATTCCGGTAGTGCGTGGAGATTTAGCAGAATCGATAGATATATTACAGGATCAAGGTGTACCAGTATTTGGTACTGCATTAGACGAGGAAGCGGTGCCATATAGTGATATTCAGCATACGGGTGCATTTGCGATTATTATGGGGAATGAAGGAAGTGGCATTCAGCCTCAGTTATTAGCGATGACAGATCAAAATATGATCATTCCTCTTTTTGGACAGGCTGAATCATTAAATGTCGCAGTAGCAACAGGTATTGTTTTATATGGCTTTGCCAAGTAATTAATTGTTCATTGTGGGATTGAGGCAGTTGTCTCTTGATTTGCTACAGCCCATTATTGTATAATTTATTCTAAAATGTATGTTTAAATAATAAATGCTTTGACCGGGAAGTAGTAAAGATTGTGAATGGACGACAGGGAGCGTAGGCCAGAGATTGAGAGCCAACGCCGTATCAATGCAGTTTTGAATTCAGCCCGCGAGCAGCTACCGGGACCAGTGTAATGCTGTAAAGGTAAGCCGGCTTTATCAAGTCGTTATGTCAATGAAGTGATTGTAAGGCTTTGCTTTGCAATAACTAGGGTGGTACCGCGAAAATGTCCTCGTCCCTTTTTAGGGGCGAGTTTTTTTATGCCTAAAAAGCAGGCATTTATTTTCTGAGGAGGTTTTAACATGGAAGAGCAATTAAAACAATTAGAGCAAGAAGCACTTGCTAAAATTGAAGCAGCTGCAAATTTAAAAGAATTGAATGAAGTACGTGTTGCGTATTTAGGAAAAAAAGGACCTATCACTGATTTACTAAAAGGGATGGGCAAATTATCAGCTGAAGAACGTCCGAAAATGGGTGCTTTAGTGAATAATGTTCGTGAAAATGTAACGGCAGTATTAGAAACAAAGATTACCGTGTTGGAAGAGGCAGCCATTGCTGAAAAATTAGCGAGTGAGTCGATTGATGTCACTTTACCAGGTCGAGAAATTAAAGTGGGGAATCGTCACCCTTTAACACGTGTCATTGAAGAAATTGAAGATTTATTTATTGGAATGGGCTATGAAATTGCTGAAGGTCCAGAAGTGGAGAAGGATTACTATAACTTTGAAGCACTAAATTTACCAAAAGGACATCCAGCTCGTGATATGCAAGATTCGTTCTATATTTCCGAGGAAATATTATTACGTACCCATACTTCACCAGTACAGGCTCGTACGATGGAAGCCAAAAAAGGTGAATCGATTCGCATAATTTGTCCTGGTAAAGTATTCCGACGTGATAATGATGATGCAACACATTCACATCAGTTTATGCAAATTGAAGGTTTAGTCATTGGCGAAAATATTCGCATGAGTGATCTTAAAGGTACATTAGATACGTTAGCGAAAAAAATGTTTGGTGCAGACCGCGAAATTCGACTGCGTCCGAGCTTCTTCCCATTTACTGAGCCATCAGTAGAAATGGATATCTCTTGTTTCAAATGTGGTGGAGCAGGCTGTAACGTATGTAAGGGCACTGGCTGGATTGAGATTCTAGGAGCAGGTATGGTGCATCCAAACGTATTAGAAATGGCTGGCTATGATCCAAAGAAAGTATCTGGATTTGCATTTGGTATTGGTGCAGAACGTATTGCGATGTTGAAATACGGTGTTGACGATATTCGTCATTTCTATACAAGTGACACTCGCTTCTTATCACAATTTGAGCGAACAGAAGCGTAAGGGGGATAAAACATGTTAGTATCATTAGAATGGTTAAAAGATTATATCAATACACAGGACTTAGCACCTGAGCTGTTAGCAGAAAAAATTACACGCTCTGGGATCGAAGTAGATGCAGTAATTGATCGTGCTAATGCTATGGATAAAGTTGTAGTTGGTTATGTAGTTTCTAAGGAGAAACATCCAGAGGCGGATAAGTTAAATATTTGCCAAGTTGACGTTGGCGAAGCAGAGCCTCAACAAATAATTTGTGGTGCACCGAATGTTGATGCGGGTCAAAAAGTCATTGTTGCTCGTCCAGGTGCACATTTACCAGGTGGCATTAAAATCAAAAAAGCAAAACTTCGCGGTCATGAATCGAACGGAATGATTTGTTCCTTACAAGAGCTTGGAATCGAAGGAAAGCTTGTGCCTAAGGCGTATTCAGAAGGTATCTTCGTCCTACCAGCAGATGCAGAAGTAGGGGCAGATGCACTGGCTATATTGGGCCTACGTGATACAGTGTTGGAGTTAGGACTAACACCAAACCGCTCAGATGCTCTTTCAATGCTAGGTGTAGCATATGAAGTAGGTGCTATTCTTTCAGAGGAAATTAAATATCCAGAAATTTCCTATCAAACTGCCAGTGAAAAAGCACAGGATTACCTGAAGCTTCATGTAGAAGATTTACAAGCAAATCCTATGTATGTAGCAAAAGTTGTGAAAAACGTAAAAATTGGTGAATCACCAATGTGGCTACAAAATCGTCTAATGGCTGCGGGAGTACGTCCACACAATAATGTCGTAGATGTAACGAACTATGTATTAATGGAATATGGTCAACCTCTACATGCTTTTGACTATGATAGCCTAGCGACGGGTAAAATCGTTGTTCGTAAAGCAACAGAAGGTGAAAAAATCACAACATTAGATGACCAAGAACGTACATTAAAAGCTTCAGATTTAGTCATTACAAATGGCAAAGAGCCAGTAGCCATTGCTGGTGTAATGGGTGGTGCTAATTCAGAGGTAACAGATTCAACAACGACTGTTGTCATTGAGTCAGCCTATTTTGATGGTTTAACAGTGCGTCAAACGTCTCGTCATCTTGGCCTACGCTCAGATGCATCGGCTCGTTTCGAAAAAGGGGTAGACCCAAATCGTGTCTTACCAGCTGCCGAACGTGCTGCCGCTCTCCTTGCTGAATTAGCAGGCGGTGAAGTATTAGAAGGTACATGTTTAGTAGATGAGTTAGATAAAACACCAGCGCGAGTAGTCGTTTCCCCAGATTTTATTAATGAACGTTTAGGTATGAAAATTGCATTAGAAGATATGCTTTCTATTTTAGAGCGTTTAAAATTTGGTGTAGAGGCAGCAAATGGTTTATTAATTATTGATGCACCAACACGTCGACAAGATATTAAAATTGAAGAGGATATCGTGGAGGAAATTGCTCGTCTTTATGGTTATGATGAAATCCCAATGACATTACCAGAGGGTGCAACACAAGTAGGTAATTTATCACCTTACCAAGCAAATCGACGTGTTGTTCGTCATTACATGGAAGGGGCTGGCCTGTATCAAGCGGTAACTTATTCGTTAACGTCGGATGCATTGTCACAACGTTTTGCTTTGAAAGCAGAGCCGGTAACTCGCTTGCTTATGCCAATGAGTGAGGAGCGTTCTACATTACGTCAAAGCCTTATTCCACATTTAATCGAAGCGGCGGCTTATAATGTTGCACGTCAAGCTGAAGGCGTGGCTTTATATGAAATTGGTTCCGTGTTCCTTGGTCAATCAGATGAGGGGCAACCATATGAGGAAGAGCATGTGGCAGCAGTACTAACTGGCAAATGGCTAGACCATGCTTGGCAAGGTGAGAAAAAAGCTGTAGATTTCTTTGTGTTAAAAGGTATCATCGAAGGTGTCATTGGCAAACTTGGCTTAGCAAATCGCCTGACATTTGTGAAATCACAAGTGGATGGCTTACATCCAGGTCGTACAGCTAGCATTTTATTAGATGGCAAGCAAGTCGGCATCATTGGTGGACTTCACCCAGCAGAGCAAAAAGCATGGGGTGTAAAAGACACGTATGTAATGGAAATGAATTTAGTGGCCCTATTAAATGCAACGGCACAAGAAGCACCACTTGCCTACACACCAGTGCCTCGTTTCCCAGCTATGTCTCGTGATATCGCTCTTATAATGGACCGTACAACAACAGCGGGCGAAGTAATGGAAGCCATTGATGCAGCGGGTGTGAAACTATTAAAAGATATCCGCGTATTCGATGTTTACGAAGGGGAGAAAATGGAACCAGGTAAAAAATCGGTTGCCTTCTCTCTCACATATTTTGATCCAGAACGTACTTTAACAGACGAAGAAGTAGTGGCCGCACATAACAAAGTATTAAAAGCCATTGCTACGATTGCAGGCACAGAAGTACGCTAATATAATGAAAAAAGACTGTCTGACGAGGCAGTCTTTTTTTGTTTGAGAATGGTGAAGATGATGATCCAAAAGGTGAAGAAAGAGTGATCCAAAAAAGAGGAAAGCGCTCAAAAAGGTTCCTAATGCGTCTCACGCTCATCAGGAACCCCAAAAAAGCTTTTTTAAGCAACCAATAGTATGATTTACTTCATCTTCCGTGCTTTATCAGTGTTGGCGAAATGCCATTTTGTGATGGAGCGTAGAAATTCTTCGCCCTGATTACACCAGATTCGGGCTGCTTGCACATCTACCTTGTTAGAGGCGCCCTTCATTAATGTAAGCCCTGTAATGTCACTCAAACGGTCCATTTCCTTTAAAAAGGCAGCACGAGCTAAAATAGATGCTGTAGCCACAGCTACATGTAATTGTTCTGCTTTAGTAGAAAAGTAGACATTCTCTTGCACAAGGTCACGTTCATTTTTTAAATAATTGTAATAGACACCACGTTCAGCAAACTGGTCGATTAGAATAAATTCAGGTTTTTCAGGAGCCATTTTTGATAGCGTGTTTTGTAGTGCCCTGTTATGCATCATGGCTTTCATTTTACCTTGGGAATAGCCTTTCGCTTGTAAGTTGTTATATTTCTCGTTGCGTAAGACGAGAACACTATGGACACAGGCTGCACGCAAATCAGGTGCAATTTTCCTCATATAGTCATCTGTTAGCATTTTTGAATCTTTTACGCCAAGCTCATTCATGAGTTCGATTTTGGAAGTAGGCACATATACTGCTGCTACAGTGATTGGACCAAAATAATCACCTGTGCCTGTTTCGTCTGAGCCTAAAACAGACATGGTTGCGAAATTGTTAGGCAGTACATCCCCTTTTGCCCCGATAGTGGAGAGTGGCGTAGCAGTTTTTTCAACAGTTCCCCAACGTGCTGCCTCACGTTCAGCACCGCCCCCCTGAAACATTAATTTGCCTGATTTATACATAGTTATGGCTGTATCTGGTAGTTTTGCCGCAAAAATGACTCCCGGAGCCTTTCGTTCTATAAAGTGCGATGCATAGTAAGCCATCACCTCTTTTTGAATATTTGTTGAAATGGAAAGCACAATATTTGCCATTTAATCGTTCCTTTCTGTCCTCGTTGTTCACAATTTTATACCTTTCATGGTATGATAATAAATAGCTTTTTTGTGTGATGGTGCTCACAAGCCTCTAAAATCGTGTGTGCATCGAATTTATAGGAGGGTGCGACTATGGAAAAACAAGAAAAGAATAAAATTTCTGTTGAAATATATGGTCATACATATAAAATGGTCGGCTCTGAATCCATTGGCCATATGCGACTTGTTGCTTCGATTGTTGATGACCGTATGCGCGAGATGAACGTACATAATCCCTCACTTGATAGCACAAAACTTGCTGTTCTGACAGCAGTAAATACAGTTCATGATTATTTACTATTAAAAGAACGAATGGAGCAATTAGAAGAAGAATTGAAAAAGTTAAAGGGTTGAAGAGAATGTTAGATTTAATCATATTAGTGGTACTGTTAGCTGGTATAGGCGTCGGTGCAAAACGAGGTTTTATTGTACAGATGATGCATATTGTCAGCTTTGTAGTAGCCCTAATTGTTGCGTATATTTATTATAAGCCATTAGCACAAAAATTTGTATTTTGGGTTCCATATCCAGGCGTCACTGACACAGGCAGCCTTGGCGTTGTCATTGATAGTCTAGATTTAGACCGTACCTTTTATCGGGTAATTGCCTTTGCTGTTATTTTCTTTGCAGTAAAAATAACGTTGCAAATCGTGGCATCGATATTTGACTTTATCGCGTATTTGCCAGTGCTAAATACTGTGAATCGTTGGCTTGGGGCGTTACTTGGCATGATTGAAAACTATTTAATTATGTTTATTTTGCTATATGTGTGCGCCTTATTACCAGTAGATGCCATACAAAATTTAATGTCGAAGTCATTGTTAAGTGGTCTCATGTTGGAGCACACACCAATTATTACAAAGATGTTCCAAAACTGGTGGTATATTTATATGCAATAGTAACTATGCACTTCTCTCTGTCTTGAGGGAAGTGTTTTTACGATAGGAGGAATTACCAATGAATAAAAAAACAATTATTCGCACACTCGAAAAAATTGCTTTATATATGGAACTACAGGGAGAAAATCCATTCAAGGTATCAGCCTTTCGAAAGGCCGCGGCAGCACTAGAGGGGGACGAGCGATCATTAAGCGAAATGGATGATGTAACAAAACTCAAAGGGATTGGCAAGGGTACTGCGGCTGTAATAGAGGACTTAATGGCAACAGGTGAATCGAGTTTGTTAAAGGAGTTAGAAGAGGTTGTACCTAAAGGGTTACTGCCATTGCTAAAATTACCTGGCTTGGGAGGAAAAAAAATTGCGAAACTACACCAAGAGCTTGGTATTGACTCTGCAGAAAGCTTGAAGGCAGCTTGTGAAGCAGGAAAAGTACGTGAATTAGCTGGATTTGCTGTAAAAACTGAAGAGAAAATTTTAAAGGAGCTAGCCAATTTAGCAAATCGTTCAGAACGACTACCAATTTGGCAGCTTGAGCCTGTGGTTTTACAAATTGAGGCGCTTCTAGGTAGTATGAAGGAAGTAGACCGATTTTCAGTTGCTGGGAGTTTCCGTCGAGCGTTAGAAACTAGCAAAGATATTGATTTTATTGTTGTGACAGAAGCAGTGGAGGAAGTACGCGAAACGTTGTTAAATAGCTTGGCCATTCAAGAAGTCGTGGCGGCGGGGGATACAAAAATTTCGGTGATTTTAGACTTAGATGAACCAGTTAGCGTTGATTTCCGTTTAGTGAAAGACAATGAATATGCGACTGCGTTACATCATTTCACAGGTTCAAAAGATCATAATGTTCGTATGCGGCAAATTGCCAAAGCCCGTGGTGAAAAAATAAGTGAATATGGTGTGGAACAGGAAGATGGTTCCGTTTTAACGTTCCAAGACGAGGCAGCATTTTTCGCTCATTTTGATCTACCTTGGATTCCACCGAGCTTACGGACAGGAACAGCAGAATTTGACAAAACAAACATAATTCAAAACTTAGTTCGACTAGAGGATATTAAAGCTGATTTGCATATGCATACAACATGGTCAGATGGTGCATACTCTGTTGCAGAAATGGGCGAGGCGTTACTAGCACGAGGCTATCAATATAGCGTTATTACAGACCATTCGCAATTCCTAAAAGTAGCAAATGGATTAACACCAGAGCGTTTAGAAAAGCAGCGTGTAGAAATTGAGGCATTTAATGCAGCACATCCAGATTTTCATTTGTTTAAAGGAACGGAGATGGATATTTTACCAGACGGCTCCCTTGATTTCGAAGATCAAGTGTTAAAAGAGCTCGATTTTGTTATTGCTTCCATTCATTCTAGTTTTACACAATCGCAAGATAAAATTATGGCACGTTTACTAACAGCTATGCAAAATCCCTATGTTCATATGATTGCCCATCCGACTGGTCGAATTATTGAAGATCGCGATGGTTATAATCCTGATATGAAACAGTTAATTGCGTGGGCAAAGGAATATGGTAAAATTTTAGAGTTAAATGCAAATCCGTATCGTCTCGATTTATGTGTAGAACATTTAGAAATGGCATGCGCAGCAGGTGTGCCAGTAGCCATCAACACAGATGCACATGATATTGCACATTTACGTTTTATGGATATTGGGGTTCGCTATGCAAATAGAGCATGGTTACCGAAAGATATGATTGTGAATACATGGACGCGTGAACAGTTTGAAGCGTTCATCCAACGAAATAAATAGCTGAGGAGGTGTTCTCAGTGATTGCAGAACGCGCATTGAAAACACTAGAATACGATAAAGTTAGGCAACAAGTGGCTTCCTATTGTACTTCCTCTATTGGTAAATCTGCCATTGAGGAGCTTGTGCCACAAACAGATTTTGATAAAGTAGTACAATTATTAGAGGAAATGGATGAGGGACTATCCATTTTGCGTGTGAAGGGCAATGTACCAATGGGCGGAATTTTTGATGTCCGTCCCTCTGCCAGACGTGCTCAAATAGGAGGCATGTTAGCAGCAGTAGAACTAATGGAAATTTCGAGCACGATTCGAGCAAGCCGAATTCTACGCAATTTTATTGAAGATTTAGAAGCCGATGAAGTGATTGATATTCCCCATTTCATCTCCAAAAAGGAAGCAATGCCTGTCCTAACAGGATTGCAACATGAAATTAATAACTGTATTGACGACAATGGAGCTGTCTTAGATTCTGCTAGTCAAACATTGCGCTCTATTCGCCAATCTTTGCGTGCTGAAGAAGGGAAAGTCCGCTCTAAGCTGGAAAGTTTAATTCGGGGAAGTAATGCAGCGAAAATGCTTTCTGATACACTTGTGACAATTCGTAATGATCGCTTTGTTATTCCCGTAAAGCAGGAATATCGTCACCACTATGGTGGGATTGTCCATGACCAATCTTCTTCTGGTCAAACCTTATTTATTGAGCCAGATTCTGTTGTCCAAGCAAACAATGAAATTCATCGCTTGAAAATGAAAGAGCAGGCTGAAATTGAACGTATTTTACTAGCATTAAGTGCAATGGTGCAAGAAGTAGCATCAGATTTATTTAACTTAGTGAAGGTATTAGGCGATATCGATGTCATTTTAGCAAAGGGCAAATATGGCCAAGCCAATAAATGTACAATGCCTAAAATGAATCAGGATGGTTATATCCGACTAATACGTGCGCGTCATCCATTGCTACCAATAGAATCAGCTATTCCCAATGACATTGAATTTGGTAAAGACATTACAGCTATTGTCATTACAGGTCCTAATACAGGTGGTAAAACGGTGACATTAAAAACGGTTGGTCTGTGTACATTAATGGCACAAGCTGGATTACCAGTGCCAGCATTAGATGGCTCAGAACTTGCTGTATTTGAGCAATTATTTGCCGATATTGGTGATGAGCAATCAATTGAGCAGTCACTTTCTACGTTCTCGTCCCATATGGTTAATATTGTTGACATCCTACAAAAATTTGATCACGAATCACTTGTTCTTTTTGATGAGTTAGGGGCAGGTACTGACCCACAGGAAGGGGCAGCCTTAGCCATTTCAATCTTAGACGAAGTACATGGGCGCGGTGCTCGTGTAATGGCTACAACTCACTATCCTGAGCTAAAAGCTTATGGCTATAATCGACCAGGTGTAGCCAATGCCAGTGTAGAATTTGATATTGAAACTTTGAGCCCGACCTACCGTCTACTTATCGGTGTACCTGGGCGCTCAAATGCATTTGAAATTTCCAGTCGTCTTGGTTTACCTGAATCCATTATTGATCGTGCTAAAGGCTTTACTGGAACCGATCGACATGAGGTTGAATCGATGATTGCCTCATTGGAAGAAACACGTCGCCAATCTGAAGATGATGCAGAGCGTTCGCATGCATTGCTATTAGAATCAGAAACATTACGTAAAGAGCTTCAAGATAAATTGCAAGCCTATGAGGAGCGTAAAGAGGCGCTTGATAAGAAGGCGAAGGAAAAGGCGCGTAAAATTGTTGATGAAGCAAAACGTGAAGCAGAAGCGATTATTGCAGAGCTTCGAGAAATGCGTAAAAATGCTGATCAAGTTGTCAAGGAGCATGAATTGATTGAAGCACGTAAACGCTTGGAAGAAGCAACACCACTTGAAGACAATAAAGTGCTAAAAAAGGCGGCACAAGTCAAAGCTCGTGCACAAAACTTAGTTGTCGGAGACGAGGTAAAGGTGTTAAGCTATGGTCAACGAGGTACTTTGTTAGAAAAGGTGTCGAATACTGAATGGGTTGTCCAAATGGGGATTTTAAAAATGAAAATCTCAGATAGTGATTTGGAATATATTAAACCTGAAAAAGAGCCTGTATTACGAACAGCTGGTGTGAAAAATCGAAATAGTCATGTGAAACTAGAATTAGATTTACGTGGTGAACGTTATGAGGATGCAATCGTAAGAACAGAGAAATATATTGATGATGCATTACTCTCTAATTATGGTCGTGTGTCCATTATTCATGGAGTTGGTACAGGGGCTTTACGTCAAGGAATTCAAAGCTATTTGAAAAAGCATAAGCGCGTAAAATCCTTCCGTTTTGGTGAAGCCGGTGAAGGGGGCTTAGGCGTCACAATTGTTGAATTGAAATAAGCTATAAAGGGGACGGAGAAAAATGCTGAATTCTGGCTTTTGGCGATATCCAATTATCGAAACGGCAGGATATTTTAGTGTTGTAGTATTATGTTTAGTCGTCTCGATGGCATTGTTCGAAGTCGTTACGAAATATAAAAATTGGGAAGAAATTAAAAAAGGTAATGTCGCTGTGGCTCTTGCAACAGGTGGAAAAATACTAGGGATTTGTAATATCTTCCGCTTTTCCATTGCACGTCATAGTACATTAAGTGAAATGATCGGTTGGGGCCTTTTTGGCTTTACATTATTGATTGTAGCGTATTTCTTATTTGAATTTATGACACCTCGTTTTAACGTTGATCAAGAGATTGCCAATGATAATCGCTCAGTTGGTTTCATTTCCTTTACCATTTCAGTCGGTCTTTCGTTTGTAATTGGGGCAAGTATTGCATAGGAGTGTCATGACATGGAAAAATTAGCAAAAGTACTAATCGTTGTCTGTATTGCATTTTTGGCAGTAGGTGTCTACTATATGTTAACGATTTAAATAAAAAACGCATTCTCTTTATGAGGATGCGTTTTTTGTTAATTGTACATAGCATAAATTTCTACTACAACCTATTAACTTTCTTTCATAAAACTCTATTAAAGGGTAGAAAAATTATTTTGATAATATAGGAATATGCTGATTGTTTTTTTATGGAGTGACTCGAGAATGAACGAGCATTCATAAGGTGTATTGAAATAAATCCTGATAAATACCAATCATATTAATGTTGTTAATTGCATAATAATTAATCGAAAATGCATTTATTTTCTATTTTCTGTTTGAAACTGTATTTCTTTTTCATTATAATAAATATAAGAATTGACAAAGTTTGGGACAAAGGGGAGAGGACGTATGACAGCAAAACCATGGCTAGCAAATTATCCTGAAGAAGTACCATCGTCTTTAACGTTTGAGGAAATTCCAGTGCAAGAGTTTTTGACACGTGCCTATAAAAAGAATCCATCCAAAGTAGCGATTCATTTTATGGGAAAGGATTTGACGTACACCGAGCTATATGAGTCAGCTTTAAGGTTCGCAAACTATTTACAAACACTAGGTGTGGAAAAGGGAGATCGAGTAGCAATTATGTTGCCTAACACGCCACAAAGTGTAATCGCTTACTATGGTGCCATGTATGCAGGTGCTGTTGTAGTACAAACAAATCCACTTTATACTGAACGTGAGCTTCAATATCAAATGGCTGATTCAGGAGCAAAGGTTATTCTTGTCATGGATATTTTATATCCGAGAGTCATGAAAATTATGAAAGAGACTGCTCTTGAAAATGTCATTGTGACAGCTATTAAGGATTATTTACCATTCCCAAAAAATTTAGTCTATCCATTTATTCAAAAAAAGCAGTATGGCTTTAGTGTCAAGGTTGAACATAGCGGTCAAAATCATCTGTTTTCAGAAATAATGCGTTCAGCACCAATTAAGATAATTGACAATATGCCATTTGATTTTGAAGAAGACCTAGCACTCCTTCAATATACGGGTGGGACAACAGGTTTCCCAAAAGGCGTTATGCTGACCCATAAAAATTTAATTGCCAATACGACAATGTGTGATGCTTGGATGTATAAATGTGTTCATGGTGAAGAAACCATTATGGGCATTCTACCATTCTTCCACGTCTATGGCATGACAACTGTTATGCTTTTATCTGTATTCACTCAAAATAGAATGGTGCTTTTACCGAAGTTTGATGCAGAAACGGCATTAAAAACAATTGATAAACAAAAACCAACTCTGTTCCCCGGCGCACCAACCTTATACATCGGCCTTTTAAATCACCCAGACATTGCGAATTATGATTTATCATCCATTAAGGCATGCCTAAGTGGCTCTGCTTCATTGCCGATTGAAGTGCAAGAGAAGTTTGAGGCGGTGACTGGTGGAAAGCTAGTAGAAGGATATGGGTTAACTGAAACCTCACCTGTAACACATGCTACGCCAATTTGGGGGAAGCGGGTGATTGGCTCGATTGGTTTACCTTGGCCAAATACAGAAGCGGTTATTTTACGTACAGGTGATACAGAAGAGCTACCTATAGGTGAAGTTGGTGAAATTGCTGTTAAAGGACCACAAGTAATGAAGGGCTACTGGAACCGTCCGGAGGATACAGCTGCGACATTTGCTGATGGTTGGTTTTTAACAGGTGATCTTGGTTATATGGATGAGCAAGGCTTCTTCTATGTAGTAGATCGTAAAAAAGATTTAATAATAGCAGGCGGCTTTAATATTTATCCACGTGAAGTAGAAGAAGTGTTATATGAACGTGAAGAGATCCAAGAGTGCGTAGTAGCAGGCATACCTGATCCGTATCGTGGTGAAACAGTTAAAGCTTATATTGTATTAAAAGAAGGATATTCGATTACTGAGGACGAATTAAATAAATATTGCCGTCAGCATCTAGCAGCTTTTAAAGTTCCGCGTTATTATGAATTTAGAGAAGAGCTGCCAAAAACAGCTGTAGGAAAAATTTTGCGTCGTACGTTAGTTGAAGAAGAAAAAACAAAATTAGCGAATAAAGAAGCGAAATAAATACGTGTGAAAGTATTGACAAGCAATGCTGTAAAATATAATATGAAAATATGAATGAATGACCATTCATATTTTCATATTTTTTTAGGTTTACACGTCATATCGACGTGCGCATGTTTTTTAGGTGGTGATATAAAAGTGAAACGAGATAAGCCAAAATATAAACAAATTATTGATGCAGCTGTCATCGTTATTGCGGAAAATGGGTATCACCAAGCGCAAGTATCGAAAATCGCCAAACAGGCAGGGGTGGCCGATGGAACAATCTATTTATATTTTAAAAATAAAGAAGATATATTAATTTCTGTCTTTAATGAAAAAATGGCTGTTTTTGTAGAGTCATTACAAGATATAATAGAAAAGGGGAGTACGTCTAAAGACAAACTTTCACGAATGATTGAAAATCATTTTAATGTTCTAGCGACAGATCGATACCTAGCAACTGTCACACAATTAGAGCTTCGCCAGTCAAACAAAGACTTACGATTAAAAATTAATTCCGTATTGCGCGAGTATTTACAGCTACTTGATCAAATTTTAATCGAGGGTATGCTTACAGGTGAGTTCAATCAGACGATGGATGTACGCTTGGCTCGACAAATGGTTTTTGGAACAATTGATGAAACTATTACGTCGTGGGTTATGAATGACTATCGATATGATTTGATGGAACAGGTTCCAAAGGTTCAGGCATTAATCCTGAACGGCATTAAAGCTTAAAAGGATGTGGAGAAATGGAATTTCTAAGTTGGAAAGTAGAAGATGGAGTAGCGATTATTACAATTGCACGTCCACCAGCAAATGCATTATCTCGCGGTATTATTGCAGAAGTTAACGCTGTGCTAGATGCTGTAGAACACGATGATGCTGTAAGAGTCCTTGTACTTCATGGTGAAGGCCGTTTCTTCTCTGCAGGGGCAGATATTAAAGAATTTATTGGGGTAGAATCTGGAGAGGAATTTACAAAGCTAGCTAGCAACGGGCAGCAGGTTTTTGAGCGTGTTGAATCGTTTTCTAAGCCTGTAATTGCAGCCATCCATGGTGCGGCATTAGGCGGAGGGCTTGAGTTAGCAATGAGCTGTCATATGCGATTTGTCACTGAATCAGCAAAATTAGGTTTACCTGAATTACAATTAGGGCTTATTCCTGGTTTTGGTGGTACACAGCGCTTACCACGCTATGTTGGAGTAGCTAAGGCTGCTGAAATGATGTTTACAAGTGAACCAATCTCTGGTAACGAAGCTGTTCAGTGGGGCTTAGCAAACCGTTCATTCCCAGACGAAGCATTGCTAGAAGAAACGTTAAAGATTGCTAAGAGCATTGCTAAGAAAAGCCCAATTGCTTTAAAAGCAGCTATTCAAACATTGCAATATGCAAAGCATGCATCATTCTATGAAGGCATTGAAGCAGAGGCGAAATCCTTTGGGACAGTATTTGTCACAGAAGATGCCAAAGAAGGAATTCAAGCATTCATTGAAAAGCGTGAGCCTGTGTTTACTGGCAAATAATTTTCCAAATGTCGATAGCAACGTTCAGTATGTTATCGGCGTTAACGAAACTGAAAATATATAATATTTATAAGTTTACTTAGAATTATAAAACGTTCCAGGAGGTATGGATATATGAACATTTTTGCATTAATTAAACGTACGTTTGATACAGAAGAAAAAATCGTTGTGTCGGGTGGTAAAATCCAAGAGGACGGCGCAGAATTCATTATCAACCCTTATGATGAATATGCCATTGAAGAAGCAATCCAAGTTCGCGATGCTGCCGGTGGTAAAGTAACAGTGGTGACAATTGGTGGCGAGGATGCAGAGAAGCAATTACGTACAGCGCTTGCTATGGGAGCAGACGAAGCAGTGCTTATTAATACAGAAGATGATTTAGATGAGCTAGACCAAAATGCAGCAGCTTATCTACTAGCAGAATACTTAAAAGATAAAGATGCAGATTTAATTTTAACAGGAAATGTTGCGATTGATGGTGGTTCAGGGCAAGTGGGTCCACGTGTAGCTGATCTATTGGATATGAATTATGTTACTACGATTACAAAACTTGAAATTGACGGAACATCTGCGAAAATTGTTCGAGATATCGAAGGGGATTCAGAGGTAATTGAAACTTCTTTACCGTTATTAGTAACTGCTCAGCAAGGTTTAAATGAGCCTCGTTACCCATCTCTACCAGGTATTATGAAAGCGAAAAAGAAACCGCTTGCAGAGCTTGAGTTAGATGATTTAGATATCGATGAAGATGATGTAGAAGTGAAGATTGAAACAGTAGACATCTTCTTACCAGCTCAAAAAGCAGCAGGCCGTATTTTAGAAGGCGACCTTTCTGCACAAGCAAAAGAACTGGTAAATCTACTTCACACGGAAGCAAAGGTTGTTTAATTATTGGATGTCAATCGAATCTTAAAGGGTAACGGAGGGAATATGCTATGTCAAAAAAAGTATTAGTATTAAGTGAAGTTCGTGAAGGAAGCTTACGTAATGTTTCTTTCGAAGCAATTGCAGCTGCAAAACAAATCGCTGATGGTGGCGAAGTTGTTGGGGTACTTTTAGGGGATGCTGTAGCAGGTTTAACAGGTCCACTATTTGAATATGGTGCTGATCGAGTAGTAACAGTGGAACATCCACATTTAAAACAATATACATCTGATGGCTATAGTCAAGCATTATTAGCTGTTATCGAGCAAGAACAACCAGCAGGTATTGTCTTTGGTCATACAGCAAATGGGAAAGATTTATCGCCAAAAATTGCAAGCAAATTGCAAGCAGGTCTGGTATCTGATGTCACTGCTATTGAAGGTGCCGGCGATGATGTGGTATTCATCCGACCAATTTACTCTGGTAAAGCCTTTGAAAAGGTAAAAGTTAAAGAAGGCGTTGTTTTAGCTTCTATTCGTCCAAATAACATTACACCTTTAGAAAAAGCAGATGGAAAAACAGGTGATGTGTCTGCAATCACTGTAGAGATTACAAACCTGCGAACAATTATTAAAGAAGTTGTTCGTAAATCTTCAGAAGGTGTAGATCTTTCAGAAGCGAAAGTAGTTGTTGCTGGTGGTCGTGGTGTGAAATCAGAAGAAGGTTTCGAGCCATTAAAAGAGCTAGCTGATTTACTAGGCGGTGCAGTAGGTGCATCACGTGGTGCATGTGACGCTGAATACTGTGATTACTCGCTGCAAATCGGACAAACAGGTAAGGTTGTAACACCAGATCTTTATATTGCAGCAGGTATTTCGGGCGCAATTCAGCATTTAGCTGGAATGTCCAATTCAAAAGTCATTGTTGCTATCAATAAAGATCCTGAAGCAAATATTTTCAAAGTAGCGGATTATGGTATCGTAGGAGATTTATTTGAAGTTATTCCGCTTCTAATTGAAGAATTTAAAGCATTAAAAGTGAATGCGTAATACAGATGCAGGAAGGGATAACCCTTCCTGTTTTTTTATATTGCTTTCCATTTTAAAAAGTACTATTTGAAAATTATTGCAAAATAAAATATTGACATAATTAACGATAGACATTATAGTGATGGATACATTAATGATTTGAAACGCAAAGATTAGGAGTAGTAAAAGCTCGTTATTCGGTGAAGAGAGCTGCGGGTTGGTGCAACGCAGACCAATAAGACTTTGAACTTGCCTAGGAGTGGTAACACAAATAGAATTATCAGATTATTCTATTTGTTTGACGATTAACCTTCGTTACAAGGTTTTTTAAGCTGGGTTCTCAAGAGCCAATTAGAGTGGTACCGCGGTTTGCTGATAGCATATCGTCTCTTCTTTCATTTGATGATGAAGGAATAGATGGTATGCTTTTTTGATATTTAGGAGGTAAGAAAGTGGAAAAAAACAAGCAACAATTAACAAGAACAATGACCTCGCGTCATATCACGATGATGGCGTTAGGTGGTGCCATTGGTGCGGGATTATTTAAAGGAAGTAGTGCAGCCATTGATATGGCAGGACCATCTGTGCTGATTGCGTATTTAATCGGCGGCATTATTTTATTATTTGTTATGCAAGGCTTAGCAGAAATGGCCGTGCGTAATAAAGAAGCGAGAACCTTTAGAGATTTAGTGCAATCCGTGTTAGGTAAATACCCTGCGTATTTCCTAGATTGGATCTACTGGAAAATGTGGGTTTTAAATATTGCAGCAGAGTCTGTCGTGGCTGCTATCTTTATTCAATATTGGTTACCAGAATATCCAATTTGGATACTGGCACTATCTGTTTCTGTGTTAGTAACAGCGATTAATTTATTATCCGTAAAAATCTTTGCAGAAACAGAATATTGGCTAGCATTAATCAAAATTACTGTTATTATTGTCTTTATCATTGCAGGACTTATTTTATTGCTTGTGACGTTTGGAAATCATAGTGCTGTTGGTTTTGCTAACTTAACGGAGCATGGTGGGTTCTTCCCTAATGGCTCGACTGGCTTAATTGCTGCCATGCTTGTAGTTATCTACTCCTATGGTGGGACAGAAATCATCGGGATTACATTAGCTGAAACGAAAAATCCGGAAAAAGTAGTACCAAAAGCTGTTCGCAGTACATTAATACGTATTGTTACTTTTTATTTACTGCCATTCTTTATTATCGTAAGCTTGATTCCTTGGAATGAAGTAAATGGGGTTCCTGAAAGCCCGTTTGTCATGGTTTTTAAAATGGTTGGTATTCCAGGGGCAGACCATATTATGAACGCTGTTGTTTTACTTGCCATTATTTCATCAATGAATTCAGGACTGTATGGTTCATCACGCGTACTCTATACACAGGCTGTAGATGGACGTGTGCCTAAAATCTTTGCTTATTTATCGAAACGAAAAGTACCAGTATATGCTATTTTAATGTGTACTTTAGCGATGTATTTAGGGGTCATTTTATCTTTATATGCGGGAAGCAAAACATTTGATTTTCTAATGGGATCACTTGGCTATACTGTGTTATTTATTTGGTTAATTATTGCGATTGCCCATTTAAAATCACGTAAAAAACAAGCAGAGCACACAAGTGCCTATGAAGTAAAATGGTTCCCTTATACGACTTGGATAGCTATATTGGCGTTAAGTGCGATTCTCATCGGAATTATTTTCACCACATCTATTATTGTGACAGGCATTACGTTAGCTATTTACCTTTTTATTACGTTAACCTATGTATTGAAGGGTCGTTATCAAGTCAATTAATGACTGTGTATTGATTTTTCGACACAGATTTGCATAAAAAATACATTGTAGGCAGATTGTTCGCTCAAGTGAATTTATCCATGCTATACTACAAGCATAGTAAGTTTAAGGAGGATTTCAAATGGCAATTGTACATGCAACAGATGCTACGTTCCAGGACGATATTAAAGAAGGGTTAGTACTAGTAGACTTTTGGGCTGCTTGGTGCGGACCATGTAAAATGATTGGGCCAGTTCTTGAAGAAATGGACGCAGCAGGTAGTGCGGCTAAAATTGTAAAAGTTGACGTTGACAATAACCAAGGTACTGCAGCTCAGTATCAAATTATGTCAATCCCATCTTTACTATTATTTAAAGATGGAGAATTAGTTGACAAAACAGTAGGCTTCCAACCAAAAGAAGCTTTAGAAGCATTTATCGCAAAACATGCGTAATGAATGAAGTTCACAAAGCCGAGCCATCAATGGATGTGTTCGGCTTTTTTTCGTTATATAATAAAGAAAATAACTAACATGATTCTAATGAGGGGAATTTTTACTTAGGGGGGCAGGTAGGTAATGAACGATTTAATAAAGCGAAAACTGGATATTTTACCAGATCAACCTGGCTGCTATTTGATGAAGGATCGACAAGGGACTATCATTTATGTCGGTAAAGCAAAAGTTCTAAAAAACCGTGTACGCTCTTATTTTACGGGAACACATGAAGGGAAAACGCAAAGGCTTGTAGGTGAAATAGAAGATTTTGAGTATATTGTAACGTCATCAAATATTGAAGCACTTATTTTAGAGCTGAATCTCATCAAATTACATGATCCAAAATATAATGTCATGTTAACGGATGATAAGACCTATCCATATTTAAAAATTACGAATGAAAAACATCCTCGTCTGATTACGACACGGAAGGTAAAAAAGGATAAGGCAAAATATTTTGGTCCTTATCCGAATGCCTATGCAGCAAGTGAAACGAAAAAGCTATTGGATCGATTGTATCCGCTGCGCAAATGTGTACAATTACCTTCCAAGGTTTGCTTGTACTATCACATGGGTCAATGCTTAGCACCTTGTGTGAAGGAAATTGATGGTCAGGTTTATCAAGAAATGATTGAGGATATGACGAAGTTTCTAAATGGTGGTGTGGAGGCAGTCAAAAAAGAGCTTGAAGTTAAAATGCTAGCAGCTGCAGAAAACCTAGAATTTGAGCGAGCGAAGGAATTCCGAGACCAAATTGCCCATATTGATACGGTTATGCAGAAACAAAAAATAGTTTCAAGTGATACAACAAATCGAGATGTATTTGGCTATGCTGTTGAAAAAGGATGGATGTGTGTTCAGGTTTTCTTTGTGCGCCAAGGAAAGCTGATTGAGCGAGATGTCTCAATTTTCCCGATCTATCAAGATGCAGAGGAAGAATTTTTAACATTTGTTGGGCGCTTTTATGAAAAGCCAGAGCATATTAAGCCAAAAGAAATTTTTATTCCACAAGCCATTGATGCAGCTATCTTAACAGAATTATTAGAAATTAAAGTGCTCACACCGAAAAGAGGTCAAAAGAAGGAATTGGTTGAATTAGCTACCAAAAATGCTGAAATTGCTGTGGCAGCTAAATTCCAGCTAATAGAGCGCCAGGAAGAACGTACGATTGGTGCTTGTGAGGCACTTGGCGAAGCAATGGGTATTAGTACTCCTTTACGAATTGAAGCTTTTGATAATAGTCATATGCATGGAACGGATGCAGTGTCTGCTATGGTTGTTTTCATTGATGGGAAGCCTGCGAAAAAGGAGTACCGAAAATATAAAACGCGTACAGCAGCCAAGCATGATGATTACGGTGCAATGCAGGAGGTTATACGTCGTCGCTATATCCGTGTTTTAAAGGAAGGACTACCATTACCAGATTTAGTCTTAATTGATGGTGGTAAGGGACAAATGGAAGTAGCCCGTGAAGTACTAGAAGATGAGCTTGGTCTTGTTATACCGATTGCTGGTTTAGCCAAGGATGATAAGCATAATACATCTCAGCTCTTGTTTGGTGATCCACCAGAAGTGATTAGCTTAAAACGTACAAGTGATGGCTTTTATTTATTACAACGAATTCAAGACGAAGTCCATCGCTTTGCTATTACCTTCTTGCGTCAACAGCATGAGAAGCATGCCATTCAATCTGTATTAGATCATATTGAAGGGGTAGGACCAAAACGAAAGCAACAGCTTCTTAAACATTTCGGTTCAGTCAAAAAAATTCGAGAGGCGAGCGAGCTAGCATTACAGGAGGCTGGGATGCCCGCTAATTTAGCAAGCCAAATTTTTAGCTATTTTCAGCAACAATCATTGTCAAAGGAATAGGCATGTGCTATGGTTATAAATAACATTGTTTTCAATGTTATGGAGAGCCAACTGCGTGACTAGTTTGTTTACGCTAAGGCTTAATGAATTGAATACATTCACTTTAAAGTGATGATAGAGGTGCAAGATTCAAGAGTAACACAATGGAGGATGGACAAGTCCAGAGATATTGTGTGAAAGGGGAGCTTGCCGAAGTACAGTATTGTTGTTCCATTGCTGTACTGGTTTTGCATTTAAGAAATGTAAGACTGTCGATTCTAAACGTTTCGGAGAGCTATCACACATGCGCAAGTTACGATTATTGTACATGTTATAGGCAGCTTTCACGTTATGTGGAGGCTGCCTTTTAGTTTTCTAGAAACGGTTTTACCCCCCATAATTTGGTGAAATACATGAACTGGAAGGGAGAACGAAAGAAATGGCTAAAGTCGTGATGAAGTTTGGAGGAGCTGCATTAGCTTCTACTGAACAAATCCAAGAGGCTGCTAGGAAAGCGATTGCTGAAAAGGACAAAGGATTGGATGTAGTAGTGGTCGTTGCAGCAATGGGACACACTGCGAAAGAGATGAAAATGATGGTACACCAACTAACTGACGATGTGTCGAAAAGAGAATTAGATGCAGTTTTGTCAACTGGCTCTCAATTATCTAGTGCTTTATTTGCCATTGCCTTGCAGGAAGCAGGCTATGAGGCTGTGTCTCTAACTGGATGGCAAGCTGGTATACATACGGATGGTATGTATCGACATGCTCGTATCGACTATATAGATATTAGTCGTATGGAAGAACATTTTGCACAGGGACAAATTGTGGTTATTGCTGGAGAACAAGGGATTGACGAAGTGCACAATATCACCACGCTTGGAAAAGGTGGAGCTGAAACAGCTGCTGTTGCACTTGCCATAGCGTTGGAAGCGGAGAGAGTAGATATGTATACAAATGTGGATGGTGTTTATACAGCAGATCCACGATATGTTCCCAATGCCCAAAAGCTTCAAGAAATTTCATATGATGAAATGTTGGAATTATCGAATTTAGGGTCTCATATCATACATCCTCGTGCGGTGGAGTTAGCGAAGAAATTTCAAATGCCTGTTATTATACGTTCAAGTTTAATAGAATCAGTAGGCACTTTATTGAAGGAGGAAGTGGAAATGGAAAAAAATTTAGTCGTTCGTGGTGTTGCATTTGAATCAGATATTATTCGTTTAACAGTAGGGTATGATGCTTTTTCCAATGCTTCATTAGCAGATATATTTACGGTTCTTGCAGAGAACCGTATTAATGTAGATATTATTGTCCAAGCCATTATTGATGGGTTGAAGCCAACTGTATCGTTTTCCATTTTAAAAGAGGAATTTGCGGAAGCATTACGTGTTTTAGAGGATAGTAAATTATCACTTGGATTTAGTTTTGCTGACTTCGAAATTGGACTAGCAAAAGTTTCTATTATTGGTTCAGGCATGGCTTCCAATCCAGGCGTTGCTGCTCGTATGTTTGATCGGTTACGTCGTGAAAATATCCCTGTAAAAATGGTTAGTACTTCTGAAATAAAAGTGTCCGTTGTTGTACCACAGGATGATATGATCCAAGCAGCTAATGCTCTCCATGATGAGTTTAATTTAGAGCAAGCACTTTACATATAATAATAGAAGAAACAGCATTTTATGTAATTGACCGAAATAAAAGGAAGAAAAAAGAAGGATTGTCATCCCATTCTTTAATGGGAAACAATCCTTTTTAATTATTCTGAGGGAATGGTATTCATAATACGTTCTTTAACGTCCCATTTGACTGTAAACATGACGTATTGTTGCTTTTCCCGTTTTTCATTATAGCATTCTGTTAGGTAGCCTTTAGCTAGTTGAATTTGCTCTGCTATAAATCCAGCTTCAAGTTTAAAGCTGCGCTGCTTTATTTGCAGAATTTCAGGGTCATTTGTCAACTGGAAAATACGTCCATCTTTTGATTCCTTTATGAGTTCTAATGTACCCCAGCAGGCATCTGCGAAAAATGCGATAAGTTCATCTTGACTTTTACATGGGAACTTGCGAGCAAGCTCTTTACCTGCCCAATAAAGGACGTCATCTTCATGTTTACCAAGTATAGAAGATAGAATATGATCACGAATGATCTCATAGCCAAATGATGAGATTGTAGGAGATGGAGTGTTTAACATTGTTATCCTTCTTTCTTAGAATTTTCTTAAAATTTAACGGTAATAAAGTAATGATAGATTTTTCGAGAAAAAACGACGCATCATGTACTAGATTAGTTCTTTAATAAGCTCTATGAAAAACTCCGAGTTGCCTTGACGCTCGTAGCTCTTGAGAGTACAATAAACATGTCATAATATTGTACCATGATGAAATACACAGTCAATGAAGTATCATTTACAAAATGATGACTTCTTTTGTTGTGCTATTTTAAGTACTAAGGGGGGTAACAGTCTTGTCGAAAGATCGAGAGTTTTTATGGCGTCGCTTACATTCTCTACTTGGGATCATTCCAGTAGGTCTGTTTTTAACGATGCACCTGTTCATTAACTTTACAGCAACAGGCGGGGCAGAAAGTTACAACGATGCTACCGCAGTAATGGAAAAGATTCCATTCCTTATCCTAGTTGAATGGATTGTCATCTATATTCCATTAATGTTCCACGCATTCTATGGTGTCTACATTGCATTCACTGCTACACCAAACACTGGACGTTTCAGCACGTACCGTAACTGGATGTTCTCTTTACAACGTTTTACTGGTGTATTCTTAGTGATATTCATTGCATGGCATATTTTCCAAACTCGTATTCAAAAAGCACTTGGCACACACGTTGATTACGACATGATGGCGAATATTGTTGCTAATCCATTCATGCTTGGATTCTACATTGTTGGTATTTTATCAGCAACTTTCCACTTATCTAACGGTTTATGGGCATTCCTAGTAAGCTGGGGTATTACACAATCTCCTCAGTCTCAAAAGATCGCTACTTACGTAACAAACATTCTTTTCGTAATTCTAAGTGTAGTTGGTGTGGCTGCTATTTTAGCTTTCGTATAATTCAATAGAAGCTACGATAGAGCACATGCAATCATTGCAATTTTTTAAGAGGAGTGAGAAATAATCATGGCGAAAAGCAAAATAATTGTTGTCGGCGGTGGTCTTGCCGGTCTGATGGCAACGATTAAAGCAGCTGAAGTTGGTACTGAAGTTGATTTATTCTCATTAGTTCCTGTAAAACGCTCACACTCTGTTTGTGCGCAAGGCGGAATTAATGGTGCGGTAAATACTAAAGGTGAAGGGGATTCTCCATGGATCCACTTTGATGATACAGTATATGGTGGGGACTTCCTAGCGAACCAACCACCAGTAAAAGGTATGTGTGATGCAGCACCTGGCATTATCCACTTAATGGACCGTATGGGTGTTATGTTCAACCGTACACCAGAAGGGCTTTTAGATTTCCGTCGTTTTGGTGGTACTTTAATGCACCGTACAGCTTTCTCTGGTGCAACAACTGGTCAACAATTACTATATGCGCTAGATGAGCAAGTTCGTTCTCATGAAGTAGCTGGTTTAGTAAATAAATATGAACACTGGGAATTCCTTGGTGTTATTATCGATGAAGACGGCGTTTGTCGTGGTATCGTAGCGCAAGATATGCGTACAGAAGAAATTAAATCATTCCGTGCAGACGCTGTTATTATGGCGACTGGTGGCCCTGGTATTATCTTCGGTAAAACAACAAACTCTGTTATTAACACAGGTTCTGCTGCTTCTATCGTTTATCAACAAGGTGCTTCATATGCGAATGGTGAATTCATTCAAATTCACCCAACAGCGATTCCTGGAGATGACAAAAACCGTCTAATGTCAGAATCAGCTCGTGGTGAAGGTGGTCGTATTTGGACTTATAAAGACGGTAAACCTTGGTACTTCCTAGAAGAAAAATACCCAGCTTATGGTAACTTAGTACCACGTGATATTGCAACACGTGAAATTTTCGACGTTTGTGTAAACCAAAAACTTGGTATCAATGGCGAAAACATGGTATACCTAGATCTTTCACATAAAGATCCACATGAATTGGATGTTAAACTTGGTGGTATCATCGAAATCTACGAAAAATTCGTAGGGGATGACCCACGTAAATTACCAATGAAAATTTTCCCAGCTGTCCACTATTCAATGGGTGGATTATGGGTTGACTACAATCAAATGACTGAAATTCCTGGTCTATTTGCAGCAGGTGAATGTGATTACTCTCAACATGGTGCAAACCGTCTTGGTGCAAACTCATTATTATCTGCTATCTACGGTGGTATGGTTGCAGGACCAAACGCAGTAGACTATGTAAAACACCTTAAAAAGCATGCAGAAGATCTTCCACAAGAGATTTACGATGCTCGTGTAAAAGAGGAACAAGCGAAATGGGATGCTATCATGAAAATGGAAGGCACAGAAAACGCTTACTTACTGCATAAAGAGCTTGGTGAAATGATGACTGCTACAATGACTGTAGTACGTTACAATGATCAGCTTGAAGATACATTGAAAAAACTTGATGAGCTTACTGAGCGCTGGAGCAACATCAACATCAATGATACGCAAAAATGGAGCAATCAAGGCGCGCACTTTACACGTCAGCTTAAAAATATGTTAGTGCTTGCAAAAGTAATGACAAAAGGTGCACTATTACGTAATGAATCTCGTGGTGCACACTATAAACCTGATTTCCCTAACCGTGATGACGAGAACTTCTTAAAAACAACAATGGCGAAGTTTGACCCAGCTACTGGTAATCCAATCATCACGTACCAAGAAGTCGACGTTTCATTAATCCCACCACGTAAACGCGACTACTCTGCGAAAGGAGACTAAAAGTTATGCAAATCGCAGCAAATACTGGAAGAATGGTCAAAGTGGAAATCTTACGTCAAGATACACAAGGCGGCAATAGCTACTGGCAAAAATTCCAAGTGCCTTACCGTCATGGTATGAACGTAATTTCAATTTTAATGGAAATTCAAAAAAATCCTGTTACTGAAGATGGTGTAAACACATCACCAGTATCATGGGATATGAACTGTTTAGAAGAAGTTTGTGGTGCATGTTCAATGGTGATCAATGGCCGTCCGCGTCAATCATGTTCTACACTAGTAGACCAATTGACAGAGCCGATTAAATTGGAGCCAATGAAAACATTCCCTGTTATTCGTGACTTACAAGTTGACCGTGAACGTATGTTCAACGCGCTTAAAAAAGTTAAAGCATGGGTACCAATCGATGGTACGTATGATTTAGGTGAAGGTCCACGTATGCCAGAAGGTAAACGTCAATGGGCTTATGAACTATCTAAATGTATGACTTGTGGTGTATGTATGGAAGCATGTCCAAACGTGTCTGAAAAGGCTTCATTCATCGGACCAGCTCCATTATCACAAGTACGTCTTTTCAACACTCACCCAACTGGTGCTATGATTAAAGATGAACGTTTAAATGCGATTATGGGTGACGGTGGCCTTGCAAACTGTGGTAACTCTCAAAACTGTGTTGCTGCATGTCCAAAAGGTATTCCTTTAACAACATCCATCGCTTCATTAAACCGTGCAACTACAGTGCAAATGTTCCGTAACTTCTTCGGTTCTGACCACTACGTAGACTAATATATGGACAAGCTGAACTCCCTTACACGAAGTGTAAGGGAGTTTTTTAAAGTTATAGAAATGAAATTTATCAAGTGTTATTTACGTTTTTTCTATGATAATATAGTATTTTCTTTTATAATGAATATGTATTCATTTTGTTTGCCGTTGATTGATAAAAGACGGGCAATTACATGACAGGGGATGGTATATCATGAAGGCAAATTATATCGATAATTTTCAAGAGTGGGAAAAGGGTTTTTCATTTTTTAGTGAGGTACGAGTGCGATTTTCAGAAACAGACATGTATGGTCATATGAACAATACGATTAGCTTTACATATTTTGAGCAGGCAAGAATTGATTACTTCCGACATTTAGGAATTTTAATGCCCTCAGTTGGAGAAGAGAATGTGAAATCTATACCCATTGTAGCCGATTTACAATGTGATTATGTAAGGCAGGTTTTCTTTGATGATGTACTACGAATCTATACAAAAATCGCGCAAGTTGGGAATTCGTCGCTGGACATTCACTATCTAGCAAAAAATCAAAAGGACGAAATCTGTTTCACTGGTCGTGGCACAATTGTGCAAATGGATCCTCGTACAGGTAAAAGTGTGCCGATTTCAGAGGAAGAAAAAACAAAATTCATTCAGTTGGCCATTCTGCCTCACTAGTTCAATATATAAGTATATGTAAATTAAGTGAAATAGTAGGTTTTACTTTTTACGTAAAATTTATGAATGTAACAATGTAATTTTCGAAATTTTTAAGGAAACATGGAATAATCATGCAAATAGCCGTCACCGCTTCCTGCCCCTTAACATAAGTTACAATACGTGCGGGGGAGGAGGGTGTAACTGAATGAATGGCTCTCATCATCGTTCTCTTTTAACAAACCGAGAACGTGAAATATTTGCGCTTTTATTAGCTGAAAAAACAACGAGAGATATTGCAGAGCAGCTTGGTATTAGTGAAAAAACAGTGCGAAATCACATTTCCAATACAATTCAAAAGCTAGGTGTAACGAATCGATCTCAGGCGTTAATTGAGCTGTTACGCTTGGAAGAATTTAAATTAGACTAATGGACACTTGCTATTTCGTGAAAAAAACGACAAAATAGAACTATTCAACGTATTTTTAGGAGTGAAATAGTTATATGTCGGATGAAGTAACAAAGCACTCACCTGAAACCGTTGCAACGGTTGAAAAGGAATTACGCTATATAGCGGCCATCGTGAAGCAAAAGGGAAGAGAAATTGTTTCCGATTATGCGATTACGCCGCCACAATTTGTTGCATTACAGTGGTTAGAAGAGCTTGGTGATATTACAATTGGCGAATTATCAAACCGTTTATATTTAGCTTTTAGCACGACAACAGATTTAGTGGACCGAATGGAGAAAAATGAATTAGTCAAGCGTGTGCGTGATGAAAATGATCGCCGTGTCGTTGTCGTTCATCTTCTCGAAAAGGGCGAACGTATCATTCAAGAAGTAATTGAAAAAAGACAGCAATATTTGCAAGAGATGCTTGTTGGTTTTAATGAACAAGAAGTCGCGCAATTATCAAGCTATTTAGAAAAACTACATGTACACATGAAACAGGATTGAGGCGGAAAGTATGAATGCCCCGATAGGCGTTATTGACTCAGGAGTAGGCGGTTTAACCGTAGCAAAAGAAATCATGAAGCGATTGCCAAACGAAACGATTTATTATATTGGCGATACAGCAAGGTGTCCGTATGGTCCAAGAAGTCGTCAGGAAGTACGGAATTTTACTTGGCAAATGGCAAAAGCACTCGAAAAAATGAATGTTAAGATGCTCGTTATAGCTTGTAATACAGCGACTGCAGTAGCACTCGAAAGTTTACAAAGAAATATGCCTTTTCCAGTACTAGGTGTTATCAATGCTGGCGCACGTGCAGCTGTAAAAAAAACGAAGCGACATGAAGTCGTTGTGCTTGCAACAGAAGGAACAATTAAAAGTGGGGCGTATGAAGAAGCCTTATTGTCACTCAATACGTCAACACATATTATTCCACTAGCTTGTCCCACATTCGTACCACTTGTAGAAAGTGGCGAATATAAAGGTGACTTTGCAAATAATTTAATAGCAGAAGGCTTAAAGCCGTTGAAAAATCGACAATTTGATACGGTTATTTTAGGGTGTACACATTATCCTATTTTACAAAAACAAATTGAAGCTGTTGTCGGAGAAGATGTGAATGTTTTATCTTCTGCGGAGGAAACAGCAAAGGATGTACAGGAAATGTTAGCGTATAATGGCACTTTAGCAAATGCAAATGCGGTGCCTGCTCATAGATTTTTTGCAACTGGTTCTGTCCCAATTTTCCGTTCGATTGCTGAGAATTGGTTAGAGCAAGGTACTCTCGACATAAAACGTATCACATTAAAATAAAAAATCAGCTTAGCAACAGGCTAGGCTGATTTTTTACGTTTTTAGCATTGTACATAAGCCACCGAGTACTTTTTTGATGGCACAAATTATGATAAGATGAGGGCGCGAAAGTTTTTAGGAGGAACGAAATATATGACAAGATATGATGGTAGAAATGCAGATGGGCTACGACCTGTGAAAATAGATAGTGAGTATCTATTACACCCTGAAGGCTCCGTATTAATTCAAGTAGGCAATACAAAAGTAATTTGCACCGCAACGATTGAAGACAAGGTACCTGGTTTTCTACGTGGGCAAGGGAAAGGGTGGATTACAGCCGAGTATTCCATGCTGCCTCGTGCAACCGCTCAACGTACACCACGTGAATCCTCTCGTGGGAAAGTCAATGGTCGTACAATGGAGATACAGCGCTTGATTGGGCGTGCATTGCGTGCTGTAGTCGATTTAGAGGCGCTAGGCGAACGTACTGTATGGATTGACTGTGATGTCATTCAAGCGGATGGCGGTACTCGTACAGCATCCATTACGGGAGCATTTGTTGCCATGACACAGGCCATTGCTAAATTTGCTGAAGAAAAGCCATTTGAAAAATTCCCAGTAACAGACTTTTTAGCAGCTACAAGTGTTGGGATCGTTGAAGAACAAGGCGCTATTCTTGATTTAAATTATGTAGAAGATGTGGCTGCAGCTGTTGATATGAACATTGTGATGACAGGCGCAGGACGATTTGTTGAATTACAAGGTACTGGTGAGGAAGCTACTTTTTCTCGTGAAGAACTAAATGAATTGTTAGCATTAGGTGAAAAAGGCATACAACAATTAGTGGAGCTTCAAAAAATAACGCTTGGTGAACTGGCACACAAAGTTGGAGGGAATCAATAATATGAAACAAGTAGTCATCGCCACAAAAAATAAAGGAAAAGCAAAAGATTTTGAAGCATTATTTGGACCACTTGGTTATGAAGTCGTAACAATGTTTGAAGTGGCGCCAGATATGGAAATAGAAGAAACAGGAACAACATTCGAAGAAAATGCCATCTTAAAAGCAGAAGCATTGGCGAAGGAGCTTAATACCATTGTTATTGCAGATGACAGTGGTTTAGCAGTAGATGCATTAAAAGGTGAGCCAGGTGTGTACTCCGCTCGCTATGCTGGTGACCATGACGATGAAGCAAACATGATTAAACTGTTAGAAAATTTACAAGGCGTCGAAGATGACAAACGTACAGCACGTTTTTGCTGCTGTATTGCAATTGCAGGACCTGATTTCGCAACAACAACGGTATTTGGTACATGTGAAGGCGTCATTGCCCATGAAAAGCGCGGAACGAATGGCTTTGGCTATGATCCAATCTTTTTTGTGCCAAGCTTAAATCGAATGATGGCTGAGCTTTCACCAGAGGAAAAGGGTTCTATTTCTCACCGAGGCAATGCAATTCGCAAGTTAAAGGAGCAATTACCGAATCTTATCAAATAAGAGGTGATATCCATGAAAATGCTTGTTATGAGCGATACACATGGTGACAGCCATGTCATCGAAAAGGTTAGAGGTTTTTATCCTGAAATAGATATTGTGGTTCATTGTGGAGATAGTGAACTTCCCTATTCACATGAGGCATTAGAAGGATTGAAAAAAGTACGTGGAAACTGTGATCGTGAGAAAGCTTTCCCTGAAGAAGAAATTTTCATGGTCCATGATGTAAAGATTTTTGTGACACACGGTCATTTATTCAATGTGAAAAATTCCATCTTATCATTATCCTATCGTGCTAAAGAAGTAGGTGCACAGATCGTTTGCTTTGGTCATTCACATATTCTTGGTGCCGAAATGATGGATGATATCCTATTTTTAAATCCAGGCAGCTTATTAAAACCACGTGGTCGTAAAGAGAAAAGCTTTGCTGTTGTGGAAATCAATGCGACATCTTTTAAAGTTGATTGCATGACAGATGATAATCAATGTATGGCTACATATACATTTGATCGACAATAATAGAGAAAATCCGCATAACTAGTAAAGTATGCGGATTTTTATTTGGGCTACTGATAATGGTAAAATTGCCTATGAATGATTCATGCTGAAATAGCAAAAATAAATCGTAAAGGCAATAAAGGAGAAAATATGAAAAAAACAATTGGCTGGCATTTTGATAATAGTTACGTTCAACTACCAAGTATTTTTTATTCCGACATATCGTTAAATCCTGTTCGTTCACCAAAATTGATCTTATTAAATGAATCAGTTGCAGCCTCACTTGGGTTAGACATTCAGGCTTTAAAGAGTGAGGAAGCATTAGCCGTTTTAGCTGGTAATACAACTCCAGAAGGTGGCGAACCGATTGCACAGGCTTACGCAGGGCATCAATTTGGTCATTTTAATATGCTAGGTGACGGTAGGGCTCTATTATATGGGGAGCAAATCACACCTCAAAAGGAACGGTATGATATTGCTTTAAAAGGATCAGGTAGAACACCTTATTCTCGCGGTGGAGACGGGCGAGCCGCATTAGGTCCAATGCTAAGAGAATATATTATTAGTGAAGCGATGTTTGCACTAGGGATCCCAACTTCACGTAGTCTAGCAGTAGTCACTACAGGTGAAATGATTATTCGAGAAACGGAACTACCAGGCGCTATTGTCACAAGAGTTGCAAGTAGTCATTTGCGGGTAGGGACATTTCAATATGCTGCGCAATGGGGGACAGATGAGGAGCTACAGCTTTTAGCTGATTATGCAATAGAACGACATTACGCAGCTAATATTGGCAATCAAAATCGTTATCTTTATTTGTTAAATGAAGTCATAAAGAAACAAGCCTCCCTTATAGCAAAGTGGCAGTTAGTGGGCTTTATCCATGGCGTCATGAACACCGATAATATGACCATTAGCGGTGAAACCATTGATTATGGTCCTTGTGCATTCATGGACATCTATGATCCTGCGACTGTGTTTAGCTCGATTGATCACCAAGGACGCTATGCTTATGGAAATCAGCCCAATATCGGTGGCTGGAATTTAACGCGCTTAGCAGAGTCCTTACTACCTTTAATTGATGATGATCAAGAAAAAGCCATTCAACTGGCACAAGAAACGCTACAACAGTATCCAAAATTATATGTAGAAAATTGGTTGGAAGGTATGCGTGCAAAGCTAGGCATTTTTAATGAGGAGCAAGAAGACATCAAGCTTGTTGAAGAGCTTCTTCAGCTTCTTCAGCAATATCAAGCTGATTATACGAATACATTTATCGCCTTAACATTTGAGCAATTGGAGGATTCCCCATTATTTAATGCATCAGCTTTTAAAGACTGGCATCACAAATGGCAAGCTCGATTAGCGAGACAGCAGCAAACAAAAGACATGTCACAACAATTAATGCGTCAACATAATCCAGCTGTTATTCCACGAAACCACAGGGTAGAAGAAGCTTTGGAAGCGGCTGTAGAACAAGGCGATTATAGTGTGATGAACAACTTACTAAAAGTCCTAGCCCAGCCATATGCTCATACGAAAGACCAACAAGAATACGCTTCATTACCTGAACCGACTAATCAACCATATCGTACGTTTTGTGGCACATAACTAAAAACGAGAGCTATTTATTCTCTCGTTTTTTATTTGTAAAGGCACTCTACCGTATTCAAACGCATATTCTATGTATGAATAAAAATAAAGGAGAATAGGGTTGGTGCATAAGTATTCAAAGGGTTGGTTTGTCAAAGTTTTACGTGCTCATGGAATTATGGTTCATCCTCAATTTAAAAGTCATTTAGGCTTATATAAAGAATCTGAATTACGAAACTTATATTATCGTTATGTCGAAATAGAGTCTGCTGACCAAAATCAATAGATCGTTTGTTTGAAGAACTCCTTTCTAGGAAAAACTAGTGATTAGAAAGGAGTTTTACGATGTGGATGATGACTCAAACATGGCAAGATGTTCTATTTTTACATTGGCCGATAGCCCCTCAAGAACTCGAAAAACATGTACCTAAAGAACTGAAGCTCGATCTCTTTGAACAAAATGCCTGGCTTAGTGCTGTCCTTTTTAAAGTTTATCGACATCGGCTACGCTTTTTACCACCTCTTCCTGGGATGAATACCTATTTACAATTGAATGTCCGAACATATGTGGAGTATAACGGCATGAAAGGCATTTATTTTTTTCATTTAGATGTGACGAATAATTTCTTATCAAAAATTACGGCAATAGGTAGCTTGCCATATCGCCATTCCAACATCCTAGTAAAACAAAGAGGGAATCACTATTCATATACAAGCCATTACAAAGCATGTGACGAAAGATTGAGGGTTATTTATACTATAGGAGACAAGACCAATACTAATTTTGACCGATGGATTGTAGAGCGCTACCATTCATGGGCGAAATGGAAGGATACACTTTTTCGCATTGATATTCACCACTCCCCGTGGGAATTAAAAAGAGCCAACGTAACGATTGAAAGCAATACATTAGCCTCTTTTATGAAGGGGAAACTTCAGGGCATGCAGCCTCGTGCTCATTATGCTAAAAACAAAACGGCGAGAGTTTTTCCTCCAGTAGTTGAGCATAAAATGATCATAAATCCATCAAGATTTTTGCATTAAAAGAGGTAGCAAAATTGCATAACGATGGCGCTGGCAATCATATCCGACATCGCAAGTGCCTCTGCTTCAATTTCATCAAATACCTCTACATCTGCCTGATAATCTTTTTGTATCATCGTGACAGCTTCATTTTTCGTTAAAGCTAAATGCGTATAAAACATTTTTTGTACGGCCTCTCTAGTTAGGTATGGATTGATTGTATGCAAAAAGAAAGCAATATCATCTGCATTACGATACCATTCCCTCTCTTTAGCTTCCGCTGTGGTAGCGTCACCTTTCGCAGCAGCTGTCACTAATTGAGCCGCAATTACCAGATGCTCTTTAATTAAAGCTGCATAACGATCCGCCACGGAGTCACCATAAAAGGGGCGTAAACAATTCCCTAAATCGGTTGCATTGCGTAGCAAACGCTGCTGCACAAAGGGTAAATCAGGCAAATTAAACACAATGCTAATAATAGTCATCCGTGTCCAATTCACATGCTCCATCCAAAGTAAGCGGTTCATAGCCATAAAGTCTGCTTCGCCTTTACTAATACAGCGTCGGTAATCATTTGACTGTAAAATGTGACGAATCGGAGCCGTATACTGCGTATAGGGAGCATGATACAGCTGACTTAATGAAAAACCATTTGAATAGGGGTACAAGGCTTCACTCCTTCTTGTTCTTTCTCCTACAGTAGCATACTCTAAGGAATCTCGGAGTATGAAGAACAAGAAAGAAAAGAAGAGACGACAAAATTACGCTTCATACATCATTTTCTTCGTCATGCCACCATCAACTGTAAGATTAATACCTGTCACAAAGTTATTGATCGGGTTTGTTAAATAGAGACAAGCCTGTGCAATATCCTCAGGCAGACCAACCCTTCCTGACAAATGCTGCGCATGGTCGATTGGCCGTAGTGCCTCGTAATCACCTGTTTCAATCCACCCAGGGGAAATACAATTCACTGTAATTTGATCTGGCCCTAAAGATCGCGCTAAAGCATGTGTTAACGCGATGATACCACCCTTTGTAGCCGCATAAGCTTCTGAATGAGGCTCTGACATTTCAGCTCGCGTTGAGGCCAGCGAAACAATGGAACCACCCTTTGCATTATGCCGCATCACTTTTGCAGCCTCTCTGGCACAGAAAAAGGTACCCGTTAAATTCGTCTGCAACAAATCCTGCCACTCATCAAACGTTACCTCATAGGGAGATTGATGCTGGAACTTCCCAGCATTATTAATTAAAATATGAATGGTTCCATATTGCTCAACAGCTCGCTGCATCAAATGAATGATATCCTGTTCCTTTGTCACATCCGTTGGCACAAATAATGCAGAGTAGCCTTGAGCAAGCATATCCTGTTCTAACTGTTGACCTAAGCCTGCCTTCAAATCAGCAATCACCACTTTTGCACCTTGTTGTGCATATGCAAGCGTAATACCCTTACCAATCCCTTGTGCACCACCTGTGACCATAACGACTAAATCTTTAAACATCCACAAACCTCCTACTTTTTTATCGCCAATAGTGTAGCAAATATTTTGCTATCCGTCCTGTTAAGAGGGGGAAGAAATGGTATAATGGATGCTGTAGCAACATATGATAAAAAATATGAGGCAAACCTTGCCTGCATAGTAAAATTAATGTTGACATTATGCTATAAAGTACATATAATAAATATTGTCCTTCCTATGGAATACATAAGAAACGACATCATGTCTCAGTAGCTCAGCTGGATAGAGCAACGGCCTTCTAAGCCGTCGGTCGGGGGTTCGAATCCCTCCTGGGACGTCAAGCAAAGCCTTACAGCCACAACGGTTGTAAGGCTTATTATTTTTATGCAAGAATGTATAATTCTTTGTTTGGTGCCCAAGAGGTGCCCAAATCAGTCTTTTTCATCGAAAAGTTTATCAAAATGAGAACTAGCTCGTTGATCTGTTTCTTGTAAAAGATGTCCGTAAGTATTCATTGTAGTTGTGATATTAGAATGACCTAATCTCGATTGAATAACTTTTGGATGTTCACCAGCATGAATTAACAGGGTAGCTGAAGTATGTCTTAAATCGTGAAAACGAATTCTAGGTAAATCAGGATTCCTTTTCATAAAACGATCCCACCACTGACTTATTGAATCTGGACGATAAGGTTTACCAAACTCATTTGAGAAAAGAAAAATATGTCCTTCCCATTCTCGCTCGTCATCAGCTTCTTCTAATTGATATTTTTTTACTGCAGCAAGTGTAACTAAATCATTCATGATATTTGAAGGGATAGTCACAACTCGTTTTCTTTTACCTTTCGTCTCTTTTACAATGATTCCTTCTCCAGTTAAATTAACTAAAGCTTGTTCAATTAATAAGGTATTGTTTTCTATGTTTAAGTGTTTTTCTTCGATGGCTACTAGTTCACCTTGTCGAGCAGCGCTTACTACAGCCAGTTCAACTAACAATCGTTTTTCAGCAGTCTCTCTATTATTTAATCGCTCAAACAACAATTTAACTTGTCCCTCATTGTAGGCTTTTCCATCTTCATATTTGAGTTTGGGTAGTTTTATATTTTTACATGGACTTTCTTCGATTAAATTCCATTCAACAGCTACATTCATAATACTAGCGAATGCTTTGTATATGTTATGGATGGTTGAGGGGGCCAGTTCACTTTCATCACCATCTAATCTACGCTTTTTCTTTTGTAAGTCACCAACAAAAAAAACTACATCCACTTTTTTAATATCTTTTAATTTCATATCGCCGAAAATAGGAAGAATACGCTTTTCTAAATGTGTACAGTTATCATGAAATGATCGTGCGCTATAATGTTGTTTTGCATAATTTTCTTTCCATCGTGGAAATAGATTATTTAGAGTGATAGATTCAATATCACTAAAATAGACATCTTTATTTTGTTTCATTTCTTCTTCGAACAGGATCAGTAATCGTAGCGCTTCTTTTTCATTTTTCGCTTCTACATTTTTTGTTTTACGAATCCGACGATTACCCCGATAACCTAAATCAGCGATAAGTTTAAATTTGTTCTTACTGATTTTCTGTACATATCCCATGTTAATAACTCCTTTCAACTAGATTACAATTCTTAAAAAATGATTGTTAAAGTAATGATTGAGTCTCTTTTCAGCGAAGTCATATTCAACTTTGAAAAGTAGACAAATTTTAATAATCGCCAATTCTTCATCTATAGGAAGTCTAATTTTATTTAACATAAAAGTAGGAACACAAGCTTGCAAAGCAAAATTATTTGCTTTCCATTCCTGGTACTCTACAAATAAAGGGTGAGTTTTTGTTTGATTGCCAGAATGCGAGATTACATGGCCTAATTCATGGCAAAATTCTTGCCATTGTTCTTGCTTAGATAATCTTGAATCTATAATTATTATATTGTCGTAACTTACTGAATCTATTGGTAAGTAAATTACTGTGAAGCTAAGCTTCGGGCCAATTATCCGCGGATCTAAGTGGGAAGGTTTAGTTACCCCAATACTAGTGTATAAATCGCGAACGTAATCTTCTAAATGAGTATAAACAAACGTCATAACATCCCTCTTTTTGCAAACATATGTTCTTTTGATGTTAACAAAAAAATCCACCACTGAAAAGGCGAATTTTTAAATGTCTGGAAAGTCTACATAAGAATGTAAAATCACTTCTTATTTTCTTGTTGCTTTTTCCATACCTCGTAATAAACTTCGAATTGCTCTAAAGCATCAAGCAAATTTTCGGGTTGGTTTTTAAAAAACAAATTTTCTCTAGTTAAGAAGAAATCAATAACTTCTTTTTGATATGCACTTAAATTGTTATAGTCATCGTCCGAGATACCAGCTTGTTTATGTAAAGCATTCTTGTTATCAGTTCTACCTAGTAGATAATCTACAGATACATCATAAAAGTCAGCTAATTTACTTAAGGTTTCAAAGTCAGGTTGTGTTGAAGAAGTTTCATAACGAGCATATGTTGATCTATTGATTGTAAGGCGGTCAGTTAGTTCTTTTTGAGACAAACCTTTTTCAGTGCGTAATTTTTTTAATATCTCGCCATATTTCATACAGTACGCTCCTTTCTATTCTCTCTATTATAGGTGAATTTTTTGCACAATAAATAATTTGTGAAAAAACTACACAAAATGTATTGACTGTGCAAAAAATGCACGATATACTATGTGTAAGAAATGCACAAAGGAGGTGGTGACATGTTTCCAGAAATTTTAAAGGAACAGCGAAAAGCTCTCAAATTATCCCATGAACAAGTATCAAATATGGTGGGAATTGAACGCTCTTATTACACCAAAATAGAGAATGGATTAAAACCAAGTGTAAAAGTTGCACAAGCTATTGCTAAAGTATTAGGTATTGACTGGACGATTTTTTTTATTGAATTTTGTGCAAAAAATGCACAAGAGAAAACAGCGTGATACAAGGAGGAATAACAATGAATTTAATCTTAGTTCAAAGCCGAGCATTCAATTCTGTTGTATGTGATTTATGGCAAAACGAAAATGGCGATGTGTTTATGACGCGCAAACAAATAGGTGAAGCGCTTGAATATTCAGAACCAGAAACAGCTATTCGTAAAATTCATAAGCGACACGAGGAACGTCTTGACCAATTTTCAGTACAGACCAAACTGGTCGGAACTGATGGTAAGCAATACGAAACGTTCATCTACAACGAAAAAGGTATTTACGAAGTCATCCGAAAAAGCCAACAACCAAAAGCAGATGAATTTTACGACTTCGTATACGACTTATTAGAAAGTTTGCGTAAAGGTGAATTGAAAATCGTTCAAACGCAACCACAATTACCAACTAATTACAAAGAAGCCTTACTGGCGTTAGTCAAAGAAGTTGAAAAGAACGAACAACTTGAAATCGAAAAGCAAATGTATCAGCAACAAGTAGCTGATATGCAACCAATCGTAACTTACGTTGACGAAGTACTGAAATGTACTGATTTACTCCTAACTTCGCAGATTGCAGAGGATTACGGAATGAGTGCATACGCACTAAATAAATTATTAAACGAGCATGGCATTCAATACAGCTTGAATAAACAATGGTTACTGTATAGCAAGTTCAAAGGTCAAGGCTACACAAAATCTGAAACGAAAGAATACAAAAAGCCAGATGGTTCCACTGGTGTAAGACTTCATACAAAGTGGACGCAAAAAGGGCGTTTATTCCTTTACGAAACTTTAAAAGCAAAAGGCATTTTACCAACGATGGAGCGAATGAAGTTAAAGCTCATTGAAGGTAATAAACAACTAGCATAGGAGGATTAAAAATGTCTAATGTAATCAACATTAAGTATTTAGCTGTAATAAATATGATGCACCCACATTATAAGAGTGAATATTTCAGAGTTTTTGGTAAAAAACAAAATTTTTCAACGTTCGTTTCATATTGCCATGCTTATGCAAAATATTTGCTCGTACAATCCAGTTTCGATGCTTATGAAATTTTCATTGATGCGTATAACGGAGTCGTTGTTCAAGATGAAGAATATAAGTTGCATCAAGAGAATCAAAAAGAAATCTTGTTTGGTCGCAATTATAAAAATTTATTAATCTGTGATGAAAGAATTCAAATTGAAAAAGAAAATTTCCGTTTCGAAAAGGATTTAGAAAACATGATTTTTAAAGATTTCATTGATTATTACGGTGATGAAAAAAGCATTAAAAGACAAGAATACTTAGGGTTCGGAAGATCTGATATTTCGATAAACGGCCAGTTCGCTTTAGAATTGAAAATCGGCAAAGCAAAGAGGAAGGACGTTTATCAAACATTTGAATATTCTTTTGACAAAAATATCAAAAGGGTTTGTTTAATTGCCAAAGAAATCAGTGACGACGTATTGAAAATAGCAGAAAAATTAAATGTTGATTGTTACAACTATTCATTCGTTAGAGAAGAAGAAACAGATTCTTATCCGATGGGCGTTTATTTCGAAAAAGTGACCAGATCAAACTCGAATCTTTTCGATGAGTATTTAGAAGATGTAGGAGGTGTAACTCTGTTCAGCTTCTATGATCCGCTGTTTGATTTCAACAAAGAGATGAAAAAATCGCTTGAAATAATAGAATCTGTTACAAGTCTAACTTCGGATTTGAATGAAAAAAGAATTGAAAAATTGTTAGTTATTTTAGAAGAAAACGGCATCGATACTTCGAAAGGTTTCCTACATGCTGCAAATGAGTATTTAAAAAAAGTTTCTAACGAATAAGATAGGCGCTATACCAGCGCTTGAGATTGGAGGCGAAACTATGAATCTAACAATAGATGAACTAAAAGAAGCGTTATTAAACGCTGAATTAGCTGATTTGTTTCAAAAAGCATATAAGCAGGGTGTAGAAGATGGCCGAGAGATAGAAAAAGCGAAATTCGAAAATTCTCTACCACCAAACTTAAAAAAAGAAGATGTAGCTAAAATATTCAATTGCGAATTACCAACAGTAGAAAAAATAATTCGCATGGATGGCTTTCCAAAGTGTTTAGCATTAAGTGCTCGTTATCCAAGAGACAAAGTATTGGCATGGAAAAACAATAATGTGTCATACATGAACTCACGTCTTGGTATCTATGTGAGTGAAAATGAAAGGCTTAGATTATTAAGAGCATAGGAGAGGCCAGGGCAAATGGCCTCAAGATAAATCAAACTACCAATCTAGTAGAAATCGAGAGGTAGGGGCAAATCTACCTCTTAACCATTATTATACACAAATTACTGAAATTTGATGGTTGCAACCAAGTTAACTTTAGACTGAAATGTGACCTTAATTAAATAGAAAGGGTGGTAAATGTGAATGTCACTGAAAATACAGTTGGGGGAGTAATAAAAGAATTAAGGGGTGGTGAGACACAGCTAAGTCTTGGCTTAGACATTGGTGTTGGAAGGGAACGGCTTTCTCGATATGAAAATGGCCGTGCTAAAGTGCCATCGGATATTAGTAGAACACTGGTTAATCGATTCGATAATCCGAAGCTTGCTTTAGCAGTGCAGCATGAGTACACAGGAACAGGGCCCATTTACTTGAACGGCCCAAACGTAGACCTCCATCGCTGTAGTGTACGAGAGAAAACAATAGAAGAACTCCAAGAAGCCTTGGACGCCATAACTAGTACAAGCCTTGCAAAACCTAGCGATGCCATTGAGCATTATGAGCGAAAAAACATTTTGGACATGATTGAAGAGGCAGTTGAGGCAGCTACAGCACTAGCGAACTTTATCGCAGTAACAACCGAGCACCTTGGTATTAGCTACACAGGTGTATGGATGGACCATTACAAATATCTTCAAAAGGTAGGATTTATTAAATGAATATAGATGAACAAATTGAAAGAGAACTAGCTTGCATAGATGATCTAACAGATGTAATCAAACTACACGTAAAAGCAGGTCGTATCAACATAGCAAAACAACTAGAACGAGACCTACATAATTCGTTGAATCAACTAGAAAAACTTCATAAGAAAAAAGAGTTATGGGCAACGGTTGCTGATTTAAACCAGCGAGGAATACTTGTTCAGGTGGTGAAGAAACTTGCGCATCAAGCCTAGAGCATGGCGACACATGACATTAAAGCAGAGGTTAATATATGTACATTTCTTCTGCGATAAGAGGGTGTTATTGAGGCTAAATGAATACAAAAAAGCTGCTTAATCGAGCGAAGATTAAACAGCAGACAACATATACAAATCTATTATATCACAAGTTTCGACGTTTGCGAGAGTTATCTCGCTTCCGTCAAGCAGCCAGCAATTTGCCGTCTCCCTACGGTTATGCTTTGCCACTGTGAGTTGCTTGATGGGATGCCATCAATACATAGGAAAGAAGGTGAGCACATGCGACAACTTATGGAAGTTGAAAATCCAATGGTGTTAGGAACGATTGAATCCGTAAATAGCGTACCTACATTTCGGTATATCGAGAGAGATTTTCGTGATATCTACGGTAGCTTAATCGTTTATAACGACGACTATATGGAGTTTCCAAATGGAGATATCGTTCATTTAGACAACATCCATACGTATTTAGAGGATAACTACAATGCTAAATTTTACACAAAAAAATAAACCACTACTCAGAATAGTGGCTTAACAAATCATTTTTACCATCATATCACGAAAGGAAGTAATTTGCATGGTTTTAGCAAAAATTACAACTGCTGATATGAGTCGTGACGAGTGGTTAGATGCTCGTCGCGCTGGTATCGGTGGGTCAGATGTTGGGGCAATTATGGGATTCAATCAATATAAAAGTGCTTACCAGGTGTTCTTAGAAAAAACAGGCCAGTATCACGAGGAAATCGATAACGAAGCTGTTTATTTTGGAAATGCACTAGAGGATTTTGTAGCTCAAGAGTTTGCAAAACGAACAGGAAAAAAGGTTCGACGATTAAATAAAATGTTGGTCCATCCAGAACATGATTTCATGCTTGCTAACCTTGATAGGGTTGTTGTTGGAGAACGAGCAGTGCTTGAGTGTAAAACAGCTAGTGAGTACGTGAAAGACGCCTGGGTAGGCGAAGAAATACCAGCTAGTTATTTATGCCAAGTTCATCATTACCTAGCTGTTACAGGCTTTGAAAAGGCTTATATCGCTGTTCTTGTTGGTGGCAATAAATTCATTTGGAAAGAAATCGAGCGTGATGAAGAATTTATACAAATCCTTATCGAACGTGAGAAAGATTTCTGGGAAAATCATGTCCTAAAAGACATAGCTCCACCGATTGATGGTTCAGAAGCAACCAATGAATTAATCAAAAAAATGTACCCACAAGATGACGGTACGGCCATCATGCTCACAAAGGATGACGATGTACTACTGGATGCTATCGATTCTATTTCAGATGAAATTAAAGCGTTAGAGCAACAAAAGAAAGAGTACGAGAATCGGTTAAAGCTAAAGTTAGAAAACGCTACAGAAGGGCACTCTCAACGTCATAAGGTGACATATAAAACAGTTGTTTCGAATCGTGTTGATAGTAAACGGCTGAAAGTAGAGGTTCCTGATATTTACGAGAAATTCATTAAACCATCATCTTCGCGACGACTAACAATTAAAAAATTGGAGGCTTAATAAATGGCTACTACAAATGAATTAAAAGCAAAGTCACAGAATCAAGTATCAAAGCAAGTAACGCCTGAACCATCATTAAATGCATTGTTAAAAAAGATGGGTCCTGAAATCCAACGCGCTTTACCGAAACACATGGATTCTGATCGTATCGCTCGAATTGCATTAACAGCAGTTCGAACAACACCAAAATTACTAGAGTGCGACCAAATCAGTTTTGTAGCAGCACTTATGCAATCAGCTCAACTAGGTGTTGAACCAAATACAGGGCTAGGGCAAGCGTACTTAATTCCTTACGGAAAACAGGTTCAGTTCCAGTTAGGTTATAAAGGCTTAATTGACCTAGCTGTTAGAAGTGGTCAATACAAAGCTATTTATGCCCATGAAGTGTACCAAGAAGATGAATTTTCATACTCTTACGGATTACACAAAGATTTAGTACATGTTCCTTCACAAAACCCAGAGGGCGAGCCAATCGGCTACTATGCTGTATACCACTTGAAAAACGGAGGATACGACTTTGTTTACTGGACAAGAGAACGAATTGAAAAACATGCTCACAAGTTCTCTCAAGCAGTTCAGAAGGGTTGGACAAGTCCTTGGAAGACCAATTATGACGCAATGGCCAAAAAGACAGTACTAAAAGAAGTATTAAAGTTTGCTCCTAAGTCAATTGAGCTTCAAAAGGTTGTTGAGGCTGATGAAACTATTAAAACAGAGGTTTCAAAGGATATGAGTGAAGTTATTGATGTAACTGACTATTCGGTAGTTGAAGAAGAACCAGTTCAAGAGGAATTAATCATTGAACAGTAACGTACCACACAAAGTCCTTCTGCCTGCTTGGATATTCCAACAGGCAAAGGATAACGATGAAATCAGACGTTTGGTGCTGCAGTACATGACTAGATATCCGAACTATCGAATTGTCAAAGTGAGTGGTAGTTTTGTGGTTTGTGAGCGTGAACAGAGGTTGTTATAGGAGGTTTAGAAATGATTTGTGGCTACTGTGGTAACGAGGCTGAGTTTATGTCCAGCAAAGAATTTTATGGTCAAGATTATGGTGTGAATATGTATGTGTGTAGACCTTGTGATGCTTATGTAGGTACGCATGGTAAAGGGAAAACGCCACTAGGGACATTAGCGAATAAAAGATTACGGTCGATGAGGAAAACGGCTCATTCAATGTTTGATCCTCTGTGGAAAGGCAAGTGTCGAAAAATGGGTAGAGGCAAGGCGTATCAAGTAATGCAAGAGTTAATGAACTTACCACCTGAAAAGGCTCACATCGGCATGTTTAATGAAGAACAATGTTATGAGCTGATTCAAAAATTAAAGGTTTATAGGGGCTTAATTTAAAAGTGTGGAGGGACAATTACATGAGTATTCAACTACAACAATTCATTGAACAAAAGAAACTAGAGCTTGAACAGAGTGGTAAGTATAGACACGTTTCAATCCACTCAAAAGATGCTGTAATGCTTACAAGAAAAGGCATAGGTCAGCAATTCTTAGCAACAGACACACCATACTCACAATATGGTCATGAGGTTAAACCTAGCGAGGTTCCAGAAATACCATCCGTGCCATTTAAGGAGAATGCAACAGAGGTTATTTTCGAGGTCATTGAGAAACGAAAACGTAATCCTAGTGAAGTTAAATTCTATTTCTTGTGGATTTTGTGAATAAGTCTGTGATTAAAAATTTGAATATTGAAAATATGGAGGGCGAACCATGAAAGTATTTCAACAAAACATCTTTGGTGGAGAGGATGAAATTATTACTACTGTTCCTGTCATCGTCTTAAAACATCGTGATAAAGAAGGACGTTATCTAGCTGCAGATATTGATGTAGCAGATTTCAGTGATCCAGATGGTGATATAACGATGGATGATATCCAAGACGCTTTCATCATAGTTCGGGATGATCGCCAAAAGCCAGGACAATCAGAAATTGATGAGGTAATAGCACATTCAGAGGCACACAAAGCTTACATGCTTGAAAAATTCGGTAATAGAGCTTCCATCAGTTACGATGTCGCAAAATGGCTTGAAACATATGAGCCAGTCAACATTGATATGTCAGTAGATAAGTTCAATGAGGCAGCATATGCAAACGACTGGGAGCCAGTCAAAACGTACTAGGAGGGGCGAGGGCAAATGGCTAAATACAGATACGTCTACACAACTTTTTGGAACGATCCTCGTGTGGTTGAGGAAATGACAGCAGAGGACAAGTACTTCTTCCTATATTTGCTGACAAATGAAAGTACGACTCAGATTGGTATCTATCAAATTACTAAAAAACAAATAGCTTTTGATATGGGCTACTCAATGGAAAGTGCTGGTGCCTTGCTACAACGCTTTAGGGACCATCACAAGATTATTAAATACAACGAAGAAACTCGTGAGATAGCCATTAAAAATTGGGGGAAATACAACCTGAATCGTGGGGGCAAACCGATTCTTGATTGTGTGAAATCAGAGTTAAAAGAAGTGAAAGATACTTCATTAATTCGATGGGTAGGCGAAGGAATCTCGAATGATTCTGTACGTATCGTCTACGAGTCGTACTACGATACGTCACACGATACGTATAACGATTCGTCAAAAAATGAAGAATCCAGTAATGATGCGGGTTCTTACGATACGTGGACAAAAAGAAAAAGAAAAAGAAAATAAAAAAGAAAATAAAAAAGAAAAAGAAAAGAGAGAAGACAGTCAGTCGTCGGTCTCTTCTCCTTCTTCAACTAATAATCCTTTTCTTGAAATAAAAACTACCTTTGATTCATTAATCCGTATGAGCAACTTTACAGACCATAAAAAAATGGACAAGCTGCTTGAATTTTATCCAGATCACTTATTGATTATTGAGGCAATTAAGCTTACTGCCGACCTTGGAAAATCAAGCATCGAATATGTAGAGGGTATTTTACGAAACTGGGCACTTGAAAAAGGTATTAACTCTTATAAAGATTGGGTAGCAAAGGAGGCTAAACCTGATGGAATCACTAAAGGACACTTTGCAAACAGACAGATTTCAACAAATTCTAAAGTTCATGCAGGAACAGGCATCGATGCCTTCTATGAGCAACTCGAACGAGACAAACAAGCCTGGGGAGGATAAGTGCCCTAAATGTAATGGAACAGAGTTCGTTTTCTCTCATTACGAAGAAAAAGGGAACCAAAAATACGAGATTCATAAGCCTTGTGATTGCCGAGAGGTTAATAGTTGGAAACGTAGATTTAAGAATGCGTTGATTCCAGAGGAATTTGTACATGCCAAATTTGAAAATTATGTTCGAGAAACGGATATGCAACAGCGAATGTTCTCGATGATTAAAGGTTACTTAGAATCATTCCCAGTAGATCGTGAGGCACTTAAAAAGGAAGGGGCTCAAAACATCGGTTTTATAGCAACTATAGGTGAGCAAAGGATTCGTTCTTTACCACCTAATGAGCGCCTTGAACTAAAAAACAGACATAACAACTTCGGTATAGGGAAGACGCATTTACAAATAGCTTTATCCAAACAATTGATAAAAAAAGGCTTTAACGTGCTGGTTGTATCTGATGTAGCTTTCATGGATGAAATGATGGCTGCTAAACGAATGGACGACAATAGTGAAACGTATTACGGCTTATTGAATGATGTTTTAACAGCAGATGTTCTCGTTTGGGATGACATCGGGAAAGCCAAATGGACAGAGGCTCGTGAGGGATTGTATTACCACGTTATCAATGAACGTTACAAACGAAAGTTACCAATTATTTTCAACAGCAATGAGGATAGAGCTACCATTGCGGAACGTATTGGATACGCAGGGGCTAGTAGATTGCTAGATAAAAACGGTGAAGTTTTAGAAACAGAAGGAATTGATTGGCGGTTGAAATAAACGAGGGGCGCATAGCCCCTTGATGGAGGGTGAAGGGATATGAGCAAAGATGTATACAGAGCAGCTATTGAGATAGGCGGCATGTATTGGGACATTGCAATGAATCATCTTTACCGTGAACTTGAAGATTTCAACAAACAGAATTACAAAAGCGCTGCTGTTGATGTCGCTTTGGAAACTGGCGACCGTGAAGCTTTTAACAAATTAGTGGGGAGTGAATGAGGGATGCACGTTATTGAAACAAAGGTTAAAGAAACAATCAGAGTAATTCATAACAATTTAGAAGCAATGCACGAAAACATCCAGTCTTTAAAACAAACTGGTTGGTCAGGAAACACACGTCATAGCTTGGTCGGTATTCCATTAGTAACAGAAGATATAGGCAACGTATGGGACGTGGAAGAGTTCGTATCAAGGCATCCAGAAGTTGAGGTGCAGTACCCCGAAGAAAATGATTATTTCCATACAAGACCATACATTTATGTCACGCAACATGAACGTGAGGTAGAGGATGGTGAAAATTATGAATGAACAATTCTTAATCGACCAAATCATTTTGTACCTTGGGCAACATCAACGCTTTGGAGGCAAACAAAACGAAATCATGGCATATAACCGTTTGGAGCAATTGAGAGTCATGGTAGGGCTGAAAGATGCTGATGAGGCTACGGATTATCTCATCATGAAAATGGAAGGGGCGATGGCTGCATGAGTAAATTAAAAAGGTGTAAAGCATGTGAAGAAACATTTACATGGAATGAGGATGTAGATGTAATTCTTGTAAATGAAGAAAGGTAATTTAATAGAATAGCCCACCGCCTTAAGGTGATAAGTTTCTCTTAAGAAAGGTGGACGGAGTACATCTAATAAGATTTTGAAAGAGAAATAAAGAAACAAGATTTTATAGTTACTACTGATTAGTATAACAAATTATAGAAGGAATGAAAGTAAGTCATAATAGAACCAAAAAGCAATTCTTATCAAAATCCCACCTGCTAATGGTACAAAAAGAGGCACCAAAACCAAGAAAAATAAATAATCTACTCTTTCAATATAAAAACTTTTGTATCTCAATAAAAAACGCAAAGAGTGATAACCACTTATCAATAATAATGTAAAGACAAAAAATGAAAAGACTTCTAATTCATTTTCCTTAAAGTATTCTGAAAAAAGTGCTATATGAGAATAGATACTTGATATATATAATCCTGTTGGAATAACAGCATATGCAGTTATTCGACTTAAATCATATATGGTACCACCGATATTCTTTGCAATGTTTTTTACTGGCCTTATTTCTTTTTCAGTAACCTTTTCAGTAATTAAATTATAGACACTACTAATAATTAACAAAGGTATAAACATAAAAGCTCCTACAACAATAGGAAAAATAGGTCCCATTTTTTATCTCCTAGTTATCTATAAATTAGAAAGGATAATTTTTCATCTGTTTCATAATAATAGAATATTGTTTTCTGAAAAATAGTATAACAACTTTCTCCTTTAACGTAAATAATAATCCAAACTAATTAAAATGGGTGTTGAAGTAGCAGTACCAACAGGTAAATAACAAGCTGAATTATGAGGATTTTTGAATTGTAACTAAAATACATGCTGCTGGTAGAACCGCATTAGGTTGTTTTATCAGCAGACTTCTGAGAGTGCTGACAGGAGGGCAAACATGAACGTACTCACATTTGAAATACCTGGAGATGTGCAGGCACAACAAAGACCACGAGTAACAAGAAATGGTACATTCGATCCAAAAGAATCCAAAGACTATAAATCATTCGTGAGACTAGTAGCTGCAGAGCATGCACCAGAATCACTAATTACAGAGGATATAAAGCTAACTATCGATGTTTATCGTAAGATGCCAAAAGCTATCAGCAATAGCAAGAAAAAGCTACAGCAGGCGTTAAATGGTGAGTTGCGACCAACAACTAAACCAGACATCGACAATCTGGCAAAAGGCATTAAAGACGGTCTAAGCAAGGTTATATGGCGTGATGACAGCCAAGTGACAGAGTTAGTTGCTCGTAAGTGGTATTCGGATAATCCGAGGGCAGAGGTGACGATTGAATGGCACCAAAAGTAGAGAATCGATACATCTTATTTTCACAGGAAGAACATGAAATGGTGCAACTGGATTTCACACATGCACAGATCGAAAAATTCATTGGTATGTGGGAAGCTGATTTCTCTCTTAATCTGATTTATCGCAAGTTGAACATTCATAAGGTCAGTGCTGCTCTTATAGTTATGGATTTGGAGCTACTAGGTGTAATCAAACCAAGAAAGCATGGATTAATAGGAAAACAGCTGGATGGAGATTATGATGATTGGTTTGAGGAGTTTAAAAAGAATAAAGAGCCAGTGTTGAGTAATAGTTGAAAAAGAGAATGCGAAATAGGGTGAATCTAATATGGTACGATACCTTGTTTATCAAAGTTATATGACACCCCCAAAAATAAGAGGCGAATTACCAGATATCATATCCGAATATATCGCTAATGATTCTGACATTAGATGGCATTATACATTCACAAGGAATATTGAAAACGCCTATATCTTTGATGATTTTGAGATTGATGTTGCAAAAGAAATTGCAGAACTTTGGAACATGAAATTAAAGCAATTAGAGGTGTAATTGAAAGAAAATGTTCAATACCAGGAGGTGTTTATAATGTCAAGAACTCCATTAATTTGGTTTGGAGGAAAAGGAAAACAAGCTGATCTAATCATTAGTAAAATGCCAAGTCACAAAGTATATGTTGAGCCGTTTGGGGGTGCAGCACATGTCATTTCACGCAAGCCAAGAGTCAATCACGAAGTCTATAACGACATTGATGGATCAGTAGTAAATTTTATTATGCAGGCAATCGATCGGCCAAACGATTTAGCTGATTCATGCCAACAATTACCCTATAGTAGAGAACTTTTTGAAAAATGGAAGAGAGAGCCTTTACCTCGAGATCCGTTTGACCAGGCTGTTAGATTTTTTTACTTAAATAGATCAGCCATTAGTCGTGGTAATGCTGATGAAGTACCTAATACTGGATGGCGACATAGTACAACAAGTAGTCAAAATCCTGCTATGGGTTATGTGAATGCTTGTAAGGCAATACAAGATTTTTCAAAGAGGATGCAAGGGGTAATGATCGAAAAGAAAGACTTCCGAGAAATAATTGATAAATATGACTCGGCCGAAGCGTTAATGTATGTCGATCCACCTTATATTGGGCGTGAAAAATACTATGCAGGCGGATTTACTGAAAAAGATCATATTGAACTTGCTGATATGCTTAATTCATGCAAGGCCAAAGTGATGATTAGTTACTATCAGGATCCGTTATTAAAAAATATATATAAAGATTGGTTTGTGGAAACTCACCAGGCATTTAAACAAGTTGTTGGTGGCGAGAATATGGGGGCACCAGCTGAAGAATTACTAATAATGAATTATGAAATTAAGCAACTTGCTTTATTTTAGTTGCTGAACACTTTGAGGAAATAACGAAAAAAGTTCGGCGGGGATTTACCTACCAAACTTTAAGGATTAGTTAATTCGGGATTTTTTAAAATAAAATTTAGCTAGAATACCGATAACTAAAATTATCCAAATTAGCTTGTATGGTAAAACAAGTACATCCCATATAACTGAAATAATCTTAGCCATAATTTCTAATATTCCAATAATAAAATCGAACATAATTTATCTACTTCCTTTTTAACCAAATTATAGCATATTAGTAGTTTTAGAAAAGAAAAAGCCGCAGCGTTTGCACACGCTACAGCTCGAATTGGTTTATGCCCTTTGATGGTGTTCACAACTCTAGTATATCACACCGTAGGAGGGCAAACCTATGAAACAAGGGCAAATTAAAGTTACAAAAGAGGATTTACTACAATGGATTGAGAATTATCGATGGATGGTTGAAACAATCGAGGAAGCAAGGCAGCCAGTAGCGAAAGCTGATATCAATAGCTACATTGGGGCAAAAACGGCTATGTATGGGATTGAGGCAACATTGCCAAAAGCTAGTGGAGGTACAAGTGATCCAGTTTATACAGAAGTACAGCGTCGTGTATATTCGTTAAATTATCGTATTAAGGAATATGAGCAAAAGATTGAAGAAGTGCAAAAACGTATTCCTTACGTGATTGGTGACAGGGAGGTTGAGGTCCTTCATAGACTGCTGGATGGGGATAGTATGCGAGCGATTGGTAAACATATGAGACTATCTAGTACAACGATATTTAGAGTGAGAAATAATATTTTAAGTCAGATGATGAAGTAGCCAATGGGCTACTTCTTTTTAATAACATTTATTCAAAAATCGGGGCCAGATTGTTGAATAACAATTAAGGTCACCAAAGGACGCTTTAGGAGCTTTTTTGTTAATGGTATAATATATTTAAAATTCCTTTATTAGGGTTGTTTGCGCGAGAGCTATACTGTCAATAGATTGTCTTGAAGGAGAAGTGATTTTAAATGAATAGACGAAAATTGTATTGGGTATTACTTGTTCCTAGTGTTCTTATATATATTGTAACTTTAATTTTATTGCCTGAAAGTAAAAAGAATTATTCTGTATTTTTAATTCTCTTATTTTGGATTGTTTATTATGGTGTTATTAAAATAAATGATTTGAAAAACAAACGAAGAAAATTATAGGACATTTAATTGAAAAACCGATCTTCCACAATCAGGCGCGATTGTGGAACGAAAGAAACAAATGAAACAGATGTAACAAAAGGAACAAATGTAAAACATGTAGCATGTTTTGTGAAATAAAAAATCCATTGTAAACTGGGAGGCAGGACGGCGCGGTAAGCTTTTCCTCTCTTGGTATTTATAAAAACCTAAATATTAGGGAAAGACAGACCGACGACCGACCTGCGCCGAGCAAATTAGTTCGGAGCAAGACATACATGGCCGGCCCATATTTTTTAAGAGATATAGGGAACAGGCAAATAAAACTGAAGGAGTGGTTTATATGTGAACTTCGTCCACTTTCCATAATTTCAGTCAAACTTACTACATCAACAAAGTGCACGGAAATGCACTATAAATCTAGAACACAATTCGTTACAAAATAACGTGGTGTCGCTCTACCACGAGTCGCAAGTGAGCTCTCGACAATTTACCACAATATCAAAGCTTTCATCTTAGGATGGAGGCTTTTTATTATTTTTATAAATGGTTGAAATTTTTCATTCTCACTTTATTATTAAGTGGGGGGAATTTATAGTGAAAGAAATTGCAGAATGGTCTGTTATAGCATTAACCACATTAACCACTTTATTAACAATCGGTTTGGTCCTTATAGAGTTCGAGACAATAGACACAACTTTATTAGCTGGAATAATTGCATTTGTAGGTGCGATAATAGGTGGCTTCATCACATTAATTGGTGTTAAACGAACAATCGAATCAAATAGATTAATAGAAAATGAGAAGAAAATAAAAGAAGAATTAATGTTTTTATACCCTTTACAAAGAGAAGTTGAGGAGATAAACGAATACATTTGGTTTGAATATAATGAGAATCATGCTCCATATCAAGAAATACTTAATTATGTCCAAAAGCATTTGTCTATAAAAAGAAAATTATATGAATATGCGCAAAGAGGTAGCTTAGAAGTTTATGCTGAGTTAATTAAGATAAAGGATTTCTATGATTTTATGGCCATGCAAATTTATGAATCTGGAGAAATAGAAGGAGTATCCGATAGAAAAGGATTTAATCTAATACAAGAAAAATTAGCTGATTTTCAAAAACTTGTACGAAAAGAAATCAGATTAAAGAAAAGTGAGATAAAAAACTAAAATAAACATCCTTAGGGGTGTTTTTCTTTTGCTTTGAATACTGCATCAAACAGCCAAAACACTTTGTGATGAGAGGGCGGAGTTTGGTGTGGTTTTGAGAGCAAAAAGTTATTACATATATTTCATCTGCTAGTTTATGATTGGGTGGGAGGTGGAACTTATGAAATTGTCAGCAGAATTAGAAAAGCGAATTCAGGAGTGTTTTATTAAGGCGAATCTAACAGATATTGAATTAAAAGTTTCTGATGAGGAACGTTATGAAATGTGTTACAGTTTGGACGAACATAGTATTTATTACAATGTTGAAACTTTGAGAAATGACTTGAAGGAAGACTTCAATGATATCGATTTTGAAGATTATTTCATAATTATTCTTTGTCATGAAATTGGACATGCATTAGATGAGAATTTAGAAAAGAATCATATGCATTCAACAAAATTATGGGATAAGATTCAGCAAAATCTCTTTGCTAAGACAAACAAGAAGTTTTTAAATGATATCAAAAACAATGCAATACAAAATGAGAAAAACGCTTGGAATAAAGCAGCCCAAATAATTGATGAATCTATGAAAATGGATTTCGAAAAAGTAATGGAAAAGAGTTTGAAAGATGCAATAGAAACTGCAAATATGGAAATGGAACTTATGACATTAAAAATACGAAATGCAGAATTGGAAATAAAAAACCTCTCCTAATATGGAGGGGTTTTTCTTTTGAATAATTTTTGTGTTGGAGGTGGTGTTTATGAGATATGGCTAGACAAAGAGACCCTAGAAGGGATGAAGCGTTTGATATATTCAAGCAACATGACGGAGATATCACAAATCGAGCTATAGCTGAACAACTAGAAGTACCAGAGAAAACAATTTCAGCATGGAAAAGTCGTGATAAGTGGAATGTAGTACTACAAACAAATGAATGTAGTACTACAATTAAAAATGTTCAGAGAGAAAGAGGAGCACCTGTTGGTAATGCTAACGCAAAAGGTAATCGAGGTAATAAAAATGCATCAGCTCCAAAACAAAACTCAAATGCTCTGACACATGGTTTCTTTCAAAAGTTCTTACCAGAGGAAACGCTCGAAATCATGGAAGCTATGAATGAACGTTCTCCAGCCGATTTAATCTGGGATCAGATACAGATTCAGTATGCTGCAATCATAAGAGCTCAACGGATTATGCATGTGGAATCTAAAGATGAAATGATTAAAGAGCTCAAAAAGGCAAAATACGAATACTACCCACGATCCAAAGAGGATGGCGGAGGCGTAGAAAAAGCTGTAACAGAAGAAGAATACAACTTCCAATTCGCATGGGAACGACAGGCGCAACTACTCACTGCTCAATCGAGAGCAATTGGGGAGTTGCGTTCTTCTATTCGTCAATTTGTGGAGATGGCGGATCAGGATGATGAGCGTAGGTTGAAGCTTGAGCAGATGCAGTTGAACATCAATAAAACAAAAGCCGAAATTAGCAAACTCGAAAACCCTGATAGTAATAAGCAAGAATCAGAGATTGCGAAAATGTTACGTCGCATGGCTGGTGAAGAGTAATGGCTGAATTAACAAAAAAACAACAGTCCGTTATGGATTCGTTCGTTAAAGAAAAGCCTAAAATCATAGTCGCAAGTGGTGCAAAGCGAGCAGGGAAAACATTCGTGTTTATCTTGCTTTTTTTAATGCATATTGCAAAGTATGAAGGACAAGGGCTATCTTTTATCATCGGTGGCGCTACACAGGCGAGTATAAGACGAAATGTACTAGATGATATGGAAATGATATTGGGCAAAGAATTGAAGCTCAATAAGGCTAATGCTGTTACGATTTTTGGTAATAAGGTATACGTGTTTGATGGGGCAAAAGCAGATTCCTGGAAAAAGGCACGTGGATTTACATCCGCAGGGGCTTTCGTCAATGAAGGAACTGCATTACATGACACATTTGTAAAAGAAGTTATTTCACGTTGTTCTTACCCAGGAGCTCGAATATTTATTGATACAAACCCGGAGAATCCAGCACACAGTATCAAGAAAGACTACATTGACAAAGATGGTCAAACTTTAGAAAGTGGTCGTTTGAACATTCGCGTATTCAATTTTTCTTTATTTGATAACGATAAATTAGATGAGGAATACATCGAATCAATTGTAGCAAGTACACCTTCAGGCATGTTTACTGAACGCGATATTTACGGACGCTGGGTAGCTGCAGAAGGTATTGTATATAAAGATTTTAAAGAGAACGTACATTATGTTTCTTCTGTAGAATTCAGCAAAAAGAATATCGTAAAATATTTTGCTGGCGTTGACTGGGGATATGAGCACTTTGGATCTATTGTTGTACTGGCAGAAGACGACCAAGGCGATGTGTATTTGTGTGAAGAGTATGCTCATCAATATTATGAGATTGATGATTGGGTAAAGATAGCGAAAGATATTAAAGAGCGTTATGGCAATATCAACTTTTATTGTGATACAGCTCGACCAGAACATGTTGCACGTTTTAAACGCGAAAAAATACGAGCGTTCAATGCAAAAAAAACAGTTGTAGCAGGAATAGAAGAAGTAGCTAGACGTTTCAAATTAGAAAGGTTGTTTGTTGTTCGTGATAAAGTGAAACGTTTTGAAGATGAAATTTTTCAATACGTATGGAATTCGAGCACTGGAGAACCAATTAAATTGTGGGATGACGTACTGGATGCTCTACGCTATGCGATTTATACGCATTATTATAAAGAAATCATCACAGGGAAGAACCGATAAGGAGGTGGTACAGTGAACGAATACATTGCTTATATCGATGCGAAGGGTGTTACACTTCTATTACTTGATAAGCTCGTTTCAGAAACTAAAGCTGAACGAAACAAACGATTACTCAACTACAATCGCTATAAAGCAGAACTATCAGCAGTACCGATTTTAACACGTAAGCCAACTGATTATGCCCAAGGTAATGACAATGTAGTCCGTGTTGACGACAAGGTGAACAATACTCTTAATAACCCTTTAGACGCTGAAATAGTAGACACAAAGGTTGGCTACATGTTTGGTAATCCAATCTCATACGTAGTAGACAAGCAAGCTCAAGGCCTTGATAAATTATCTGAGGCGATTGAGCTTTTTAATTTGCGTAATTCTGTCGATGATTTGGACAGTGAATCTGGCAAGAAAACAGCTATTTGTGGCTATTCAGCAAGACTGCTTTATATTGATACCGATGGAAATGAACGAGTTACAACAATTGATCCATGGGAAACTATCATCCTTTCTGAAACAGCAAATGTAAGTGAACCAAAATACGCACTGCGATACTTCAAAAGTGCTGAACTAGATGCTGAGGGAGAAAAAGTAGAGATTGAGCAGCTGGTGTTTTATGATGCAACAACTGAACGACTCTACACTCGCTCTGATACTGATTCACCATTTGTTTTGAAAGACGAAAGGAAGCACTTATTTGACTATTGCCCTTTATTCGGTGTTCCCAATAATGAGGAGCTGCAGGGCGATGCAGATAAGGTGTACAACCTTATCGACGCTTATGATAGAACTTTATCTGATGCTTCAAACGAAATCGAACAGTTCCGATTGGCATACCTAGTGCTTAAAGGTATGGGGATGGATGACGAAGATGCGAAGAAGGTCGCTCGAACTGGCATCTTTGAATTGATGGGCGAAGATGACGACATTAAATATCTAACCAAAGATGTTAATGATCAAATGATTGAGAACCATTTAAACCGCCTTGAAGAGAACATCATGCGCCTAGCTAAGAGTGTGAATTTCAGTGATGAATCGTTTGCTGGTAATGCTAGTGGCGTAGCAATGAAGTATAAACTTATGGCCCTTGAGAACAAATGCAAAACAATGGAGCGAAAGTTTACGACAGCTTTACGTTACCAATTCAAAGTCTTATGTAGTGCATGGGCCAAAAAAGGTATTTGCTCTAAGGACGATTACTTGAAAGTTTGGTATGAATACAAGCGAAACATCCCTGTTGATTTACTATCAGAAGCTCAAGCCTCACAAGCCTTAAAAGGGTTAGTGTCAGAACGCACTCGACTTTCTAAGTTAACAATTGTTGATGATGTGGAGTATGAACTAGAAGAGATGCAGAAGGATGCTCAATTGTATGGTAATGAGCTTGAACCTTTAGACGAAATCGGAGCGCAAGAAATGGACGACATCTTCCCGAAGAAAAAAGAGGAGAAGAGTACATCATTAAGTAGCAAAAAGATGTGCGAAGATTGTGGAGGTACTGGTGAAGTAACAAGCACTAAAACAGGGAAGCAAATTGTATGTAAAAAATGCGGTGGATCGGGAGAGGTTAGCCGATGAATCAACAGGAAATCAATCGTATCTTAGATGATTTAGAAGCTAAAGCTGAGAGGGATATTGAGGTTGTTTTTGCAAGACGCTTAAAGTCGATACTTAGTCAGATGTTAGAGATGCACCGCAAGTTCGGTAAGAACGGTCAAGCTACCTGGACTGATGTCAATAAGTACAATCGCTTTAACCAAGAGATGAAATTAATTGCTCAACAACTAAATGCTGATTATAAAGAGATTATCAAGCTCATACAAGCTTCACAGGAGCGACTTTACATCGAGAGGTACTTATTGATGGCATATTTGCTACAGCAGTCAACAGGTGAGGAAATGGGCTTTAAAATACCTTCTGTTGAAGTGATACAAGCAGCGTTAACTAATCCTGTTGAGTTTTTAACGTTACCTAAGATATTCGAGGCTCATAGAAACGATATTATCAGGCGTTTAAACATCGAGATTGCACAGAGTTTACAAGCTGGTGAAAGTTACACAGACATGGCAATTCGAATTGAACAAGCTATGGGTTGGACGAGAAAGAAAGCTATACTTGTTGCCAGAACAGAAGGTGGTCGAGTAAGGTCGCAAGTTGACCTAGCTATTGAGGAACAGGCTAGCAAGACAGCTCGGCTAACCAAGGTTTGGATGTCCTCACTTGATACCAGGGTAAGGAAGTCTCATAGAAAGCTAGATGGTCAGAAAGCTGATAAAGATGGCTATTATCATTATGGTAAATGGAAATCAAAAGCACCAAGGTTATGGGGCATTGCTTCAATGGATATACAATGTCGATGTCATACGATTTATATGGTGAATGGCAAGTTACCAGAGTACCGTAGAGGCAGAGATTACATGGACGATACGTACCAGAAGCAATTGGCTGCTCGTATTGATGCTTATATGTCTGATTTAGGATTGTCCTACAGACAGGCTTTTAACAAAGCGTACAAACTGGTGAAACCACCTAGTGTTACAATTCCGTTCATGAGTTATAAAGAGTGGAGAAAACAATTCAGTGGAGAGGAGTAAAAGCAAAAGGTGATTTAATCCTTTTGCCTAATCTCTAAATAAACTGAGAAACTGATAGCAATAAACATTATTACCGAAAAAATAATTGTAGCAATTGATTTGAGAGAGACTGATGTAAAAAATAACACAAGAGAACAAATGATAATGGCTACACGCACTAAAATATTTGTTTTTTTACTTGGCTTTAAAAAATCTTCCAGAATGCCTAGAAAAAAACAAAACGCTATCAATACTAGATACTCATAAAGAAGTATTGGTTCTAAATATTCTGGACTAAACCTTGCTAACTGAATTGCGGAAATAAACATAAGAATATATTTTGTGTATTTAAAAATGCCTGACAAAGTATCACCTCATTTTTATGATAGTTAACTAAATAATGTAAGTCCAGATGAAATTTGGAGTAATTTTAGTCGTAGTCATACGGCTTTTTATTTTTGTCTTTACTCTCGTAGACGCTATAAAGAACGAGAACAAATAAACTTTTGAACAGTTTAGGGATTCTTATGAATAACTAAATTGGGCAAGGAGGAAATTATGAATCAAAATCCATTCAATCTTAAAACGTTAATACCTTTAGATATTCAAATGCTTGCGGGAGAAGGAGATCCTAATCCAGAGCCAACACCTGAACCTACACCGGAGCCAGCATCAGGGGGAAACGGTCAAGGGGCTGCGTTGACACTCGAAACGGTTCAATCATTTCTAAATGACAATGATGAGGGTAAGAAATGGCTACAGTCATTTGCTGATACTCGAGTAACTGATGCTATTAAGACTTATGAAACTAAAACTCTTCCAAAGAAATTAGAAGATGAGATTTCCAAGCGTTATCCACCTGAATCAGAAGAAGCAAAACAGTTACGCGATTTAAAAGCACAATTTGAGCAATCTCAAAAAGAAGCAGCGCGTGAAAAGCTATTTAATCAAGCGTTGTCTACTGCAACAGAAAAGAGTTTACCAGCAAAATTAGTAGAGTTCTTTGTAGGTGAGGATGCAGAAAAGACAACTGCTAATTTAGGCATCTTAGAAGCAGAATTTAATGCGGCTGTACAAGCAGAAGTGGACAAGCGTTTCAAAGATGGAGGCACGCCACCACCACCTAAAGGCGGTCAACCTACCGCATTGACAAAAGAAGCTGTTATGAAAATGACTACTGAAGAAATCAATGCTAACTGGGATGAAATCGTTAAAAACAAATTATTATAACCGATTATCGGTAAGGAGGAAACATTATTATGGCAGCAACAAACTTTATTCCAAAAATCTGGTCAGCTCGACTATTACACAACTTACAAAAATCTTTAGTATTCGGACAAACTGGAGTAATCAATCGTGATTACGAAGGCGAAATCACGGCTTATGGTGACACTGTGAAAATCAATGGTATTGGTGCAGTATCAGTAGGCGATTACACGCGAAATAATGATATGACTGATCCAGAGGAACTTTCTGATAACACTCGTAACTTAGTGATTGATCAGTCTAAATTCTTTAATTTCCAAATTGATGACTTAGATAAAATCCAACAAAATCCGAAGCTGATGGATGCTGCAATGCGAGAAGCAGCTTATGCATTATCAAATGTAGCAGATCAATTTATCGCCTCACATTATGTACATGCTACGAATGTAATTGGTACAGATGCAGCACCTATTGATGTGACAAAGGAAAATGCTTATGAATACCTAGTAGACCTTTCGACTAAACTCGATGAATCAAACATTCCAACAGAAGGGCGTTTTGCTGTTCTACCACCTTGGTTTGAGGGTCTCTTACTGAAAGATGATCGCTTTGTAGGTTCTGGCGCACTCCCGGCTGATGATCGTTTAATTAATGGTGTGGTTGGTCGTGCTGCAGGCTTTTTATTAATGAAATCTAACAATGCTCCTACTATTGCAGCAGACACTGGAGTGGTTGCAAACTCTAAAATCATTGCTGGTCATAACATGGCCTGGACGTATGCGGAGCAAGCAGCGCAAGTAGAAGGTTACCGCATGGAGAAACGTTTCGCTGATGCAGTGAAAGGACTTCACCTGTACGGTGCCAAAGTAACGCGTCCTGAAGCTCTAGCAGTGTTATCAGCTAAACGTCCACAATAAGGAGGGGTTCTACGTGTTTGTTAAAAACTTAAAAACAGAAATTACATGGGCGGTCACTGAGGAACATGGTGCCCGTCTTTTACGTACTGATGAATTTGAAGAGGTAGAAGCACCAAAGCCAAAACGTGCTCCTTCGAAGAAATCAGAAACAGATGATGAAACAGAAAAGTAGGTGGTCTTATGTGGGAACCAACACAAGAAGAATTAGATCAGCTAAAGCAATTGAATAATGTTACAGGAGCTAAGCATGATGGATTTTATCGTGCAATGGCTCCTATTTTATTTGATGTAGCGAAAGACCATTGTAATGGTAAGTGGGAACCGTCCGAAATGCCACTTGCCGTTAAGCTATTCATCGCTAAAGCGATTCAGTTTAATATGCAAACAACAGGTCTAGCAGGGCGCACGATGGGGACTGTCTCGTATTCCTATGATACAGAGTTTCCAAAAGCCATCTGGACTTATCTAAGGCCTTATAAGAGGGTGAAATTCCATGCATTACGATGAATTTCCTCATGAAGTTGAAGTAGTTCAGAAGAAGAAAGTATCAGACGGTGCTGGCGGTTCAACAACCATATGGGTGCCAGTAGATACGCTTGATGCTTTTGTTGATACACCAACAAGCAAAGAGCAGTATTATGCGCAACAGCTAAGTAATCCTTTGGATAGGTACATGTATTATCCTTACAGAACCGATTTGACTTCTAGCATGCGATTACGCTATGAAGGTGAGATATATGCATTCGCAGGTCGTGCTGAGGACCAGGGTGGTCAACACGAAATCATGCGTGTGGCATTAAAGTTGGTGACTGAATAATGGCTAGGATTACATTCGGAGGACGCGAGTTGCTAAGGGCAGCACGTAGATTTGAAGAAGGGCTACTGGATAAGATATCTGACATTGTTTATGAGACAGCGCGGCTTATACAAACGCAGGCCAAGGCTCTAGCTCCTGTTGATGATGGTAGCTTGCGAGATTCAATTGAAATGAAGATGCTTGGTAAATTTAACGCTATTGTTACGGTTGGTGTTCATTATGCCATATACGTCGAGTATGGTACTGGTATCTATGCTCAAAATGGAAATGGCCGCAGAACACCTTGGACTTATTACAGTTTAAAGCTTGGCCGTTATGTAACAACAGAAGGGATGAAAGCTCAACAATTCTGGGGCCCAGCAGTTGATGCAGGCCAAGAATATTTTAAAACAGAAATGAGGCGATTGGGCTTATGAGTAATTACTATGCCTTGCCTTTCTTTGAACTTCAAAAAGCTATTTTTCAAAAGTTAACTGCATGTGAAGCACTAACGGCCATCACTAGAAAAGATGAAGATGATCTTGGTGTTTATGATGCAGTAGACGAGAATACACCTTATCCATACGTGGCAATCTCAGAGCCTTATACGAGCCCATTTGATACCAAAACAAGCAATATCGAAACCATAACTTTTACAATCCACACATGGTGGAAGGATAACGATGATTACAGCGGTAAGCGTAAGACGTATGAAATGCTATCAGCTTGCCAGCAGGCTCTAATGTCTCGAAATTACTCCATACCAGGCGCAAGAGTATTAAGTGTCCTAAGACGTGAATCTCGCGTTATAGACGATAATAGCCCCGATGTAAAGCATGGCATTTTATCAATTCAATATAAAGTACAAAACATCTGACAGTCCTAAATGGGCTGTTTTTATTTTTAGGAGGGAAAACACTTATGCAAAACGGTAAAGACACGGTCTTACTTGTACAGCTAGCAGATGCAGCACTTGGTTCAGATGGATTCTTGATTGGGAATCTTACTGAAAATAGTTATTCACTTGAGAGTGAATTAGTAGATGAGCAAACGAAATTTGGTCGTATCTTAGCGTACGGCCAATCAAGTGAATCATTTGAAATCTCAGCTTACGGAGATAAAAAGGATCCTGGGCAAAAGGCAATTCTCGATGCAATCCGAAACGAGAAACAATTAAAAGTGTGGGAAGTTGATTTGAAAGTAAATGAAGATGGTACTCACGATGCAAATTTTGCCTACACGTTAGTTGAATCAGTGGAAAAGTCTTCACCAGGTGACGGTTTCCAAGAGATCTCTGCAACACTCCAAGTTATCGGAAAATCACAGCAAGGTAAACTACCTAAATTACCACAGGAGGTAATTGAGTTTGCGACATACGGCTTCGAAACACCTGGCGAAAAGTCTGGTGAATTTGGTAAGGATCAAACGGAAGGTGTAGTAGTGGATAGCGTATCAGTTACGCCACAAACAACATCGGTAGTAGTTGGCAGCACTCGTCAACTTACAGTTACAGTTCTTCCAGTAGAAGCAACCAACAAAAATGTAACATTTGTTTCAAGCGATGTGGCAATCGCTACGGTGACAACTGCTGGATTAATCACAGGTGTAGCTGAAGGTTCAGCAACGATTACCATCACAACGGCAAGTGGAGGTAAAACAGCTACTGTCGCTGTAACAGTCACTGCAACATAATTCGAGCACTCCATAGTGAGTGCTTTTTCTAATCCGAAAAAATTATTTAGGAGGCTATAACACATGGCTACATTAACGATTGCAGGTACACAACAAGAGGCGAAATTCGGTTTCGCATTTAAAAATCTGGCGGATAAAAACTATAACCAAAAAGATGACAAAGGAAACGAGGTAGGCGGTTTTAATGGCATTTATACGGGCTTGCTACAGTATGACATTGATGCATTAAAAGCATTTTGGGATTGTGGTCTGGCCCATTTAAAGAAGCGCCCATCCATCGCAGATATCGAAGAGGCTCTTGAAGCACGTATCGAAGAAGATGGCGATACGGATCAATTATTTAAAGAAGCATTCCGTGAAATTGACGCTTCGGGTTTTTTCAAAAAAAGTGTGACGACGTTTTGGAAGAACTTAGAGCTATTCAAAGGGATGGCCCGAACAGAAGCAGAGAAGAAAGAGAACGCTCAGGGCGTTCAGATGCTATTGGACGCAAAAACCGAGTTGCTGGCTTAGAATGGCTCGAAGTCCTAACAGACGTTGCTCAGCACATGAATTTGTATGATGTCGATTTAATAATGTCATGGACACCAAACGAGTACAAAGCTTTTAAAAAAGGTGCTTTACTGCAGGTCGTTGACAACTATGACAACATGGCTCGTATGGCTGTATTTAATCGCATAGCTGCTAATAAGAAAAAGCTACGAATTGAGAAGGATTTATTTGATGCAAAATCAGCACGTGATCGCATCACAGGTGGAGATAAAGCATGGAAAGAATCAAAGAAAATCGATACAACACGTCATGCTAAAGCTCAAGAAGCTATGAAGAAGTGGGCTGAAAACTTAAGTAAGAAAGGGTGAGTTAGATGAACGGTAATTTTACAGCGCGGATTGGAGCGCGCATTACAGAGTTTATGGCTCGAATGCGCCAAGTGCAAAATACAATTCGTACAACGGCCAATGATGTCAGGGTCGACATCGGGGCAGATGTTAGCGAATTTAACAGACGTATGGCTGAAATCCGAGCGCGTATTGCAGCATTAGTACGAGAAAAAGTGGTCATCAAAATTGAGGCACGGATTGAAGATTTCCAAAGAAAGATTCAACGCATTGCTTCTAATTTACGAGCCTTTGGTGAATTGGCACAACATACGATATCAGGTTCATTAATCGCTGTCTTACCAGCAATTGTGCCTATTATTGCAAATGTTGGGGTTGCAATTGCTAACTTGGGTGTCATGTTAGGAGTAACAGCAGGTTCAGCATTTGCACTAGTAGGCGCGTTTACGGCGGCAGGTGCAGCAGCAGGAGCATTTGCAGCTGTAGCAATACCAACAATCAAGAAGTTGTTTGATGAAAATGCGCAGTTAAATTCAGTGCAAAAGAGCTCTAAAGCTTCTTTTGACAACATGAAAAAAACATATCAATCGCTAGTTACTGAGACAGAAAAACCTGTCTTACAAGCTTTTACAAGTGCAATGCAATTTACTGATGCATTACTTACTAAATTAAGACCACTGCTTTTGTCTAGTGCTCAAGCAGTGGCAAACTTAATGGACCAACTTAATAAAGCGATAGCTACGCCACCTATTCAAAAGTTCTTGGATTACCTTAATACTAGTGGGGCTACAATGCTTGAAACATTTAGTCGCTCTTTTGGCAACTTATTTAAAGGTTTACTATCCATGTTAACTGCTTTTGCTCCATTAAGTGCGAGTACTGCAAAAGGGTTTGAAGCGATGACAGCACGTTTTGCTGAATGGGCAAATGGCTTAAGTGATAGCGCAAAATTCCAATCATTCATGGATTATGTTGCGACGAATATGCCGAAGGTTCGAGCGATATTCCGTGATGCAACAGCAGGGGTTATTTATTTCTTCAGCGCATTTGCTGGATCATCACAAGGTATGATGGATGGTCTAGTTTCGATGATGGCTAGATTTAAAGAGTGGTCTGCTACATTAAGTCAAAGCCAAGGATTCCAACAGTTTATTGATTATGTACATCAAACAGCACCTAGTGTAATGAGTTTGATTGGAAACTTAACTAAATTCTTAGTAAACCTCGGGATTGGCATGGCTCCTCTTGGTGCAACCATTATCAACCTAGCAAATAAGTTTTTAGAGTTTGCTAATAGTTTGATGGAAGGTAATCGTACGATTGGGGTCCTGATAGCAGGATTTATCTCATTCGGCGGTATTTTACTTGCATTAGTACCTAACATCATTGCATTTGGGACATTATTTAAAGGTTTGATTCCAGCTATAACAAAGGTTGGATCGTCATTTATTGCATTTTTACCAAGGCTGAATACTTTGGGTACTACAATTGCAAATCTCGCAACTAGAGTAATTCCAGCATTAGGTCCAGCACTTGGAATCATAACAAGTAATGTAGGCATTGTAATTGGTGTGGTCACTGGCTTAATAGCAATTTTTGTAGGTTTATACAATACAAACGAAACATTCCGTAGTCAGGTGCAAACAGTTTGGGCAGCGATTAAAACAGCTATCTCAACAGCTGTTACAGCAGTAGGAAGCTTAATTTCATCGGTCTGGTCACAAATCACCTCATTCTGGAATGAGAACCAAGAAAGCATTAAATCTACTGCATCCACTGTGTGGAAAGCTATTGGGAATATTATAACAACAGTTATGTCTGCAATCGGTGCAATTATGCAGTTTATATGGCCAGTCGTAAAAGCGATTATTGTTTCCACTTGGGAAGCAATTAAGAACGTCATTAACGGAGTAACTAAGGTAATCCTAGGAATCATTCAAACCTTCTCATCATTATTCCAAGGTGACTGGAAAGGCGTATGGGATGGTATTAAACAAATACTTAATGGTGCACTACAAGCTGTATGGGGTGTTGTTAATCTCTATTTCGTAGGTAAATTACTAGGACCATTAAAGGCATTTGGTTCAACAGCTAAGACGTTTTTACAAGGTGTATGGACAGCAATTAAAGGTATCTTTACAAATACTTTAAATACATTAAAAAGTTTGGTTACTTCTGTTTTCAATAGCATGAAGTCAACAATAACGTCAGTTTGGAACAGTATCAAAAGCTTCTTCACAACGGTGTTAAACGGCATTAAATCTGTTTTCACGAATATTTGGAGAAGTATCGCGACATTCTTAGATAATTTATTTACGAGTATTTCGGGTCTTGTGCGTTCTGTATGGAATGGAATTAAGAATGTTATTTCAAGCATTTTAAATGCTATTGCTAATGTTGTGAAAAGCATTTGGACAGGAATTAAAACAGCGACGACATCTATCCTTAATGGTATTAAATCAGTCATAGATAAGATTTGGAACGGATTTAAAACAACTGTTACGACAGCGATGGATAATGTAAAAACGGCTGTTGTGAACGGCTGGAACAAGGCCAAATCGTTCTTAGAAAGCGTTAATCTACATTCAATAGGACGCTATATTATTCAAGGCCTTGTAAATGGTATAAGCAGTATGATGGATAGTGTTAAGTCGAAAATATCCGAAATTGCTAATGCTATACCAGAAAAATTTAAGAAATTGCTTGGAATTCACTCGCCCGCGCGCGAGATGATTGGGCCAGGGGCTGATGTTGTAAATGGCATTTTGGTTGGCGTAGAAGGTCGTTCACCAGCTCTAGAAAAAGCCATGGTTGAAATGGTCAATGTCATACTAAAAACTGTTGATAATTCAAATGCCCAAGTCGAAAAGTTAACCAAGGAAAATGCTACTAAACTTGCGAAGATCGAAACAGACAAAGCGTACAACATACAGCAAATTCATCTGAAAGCACAGGCTGCTAAGCGTAAGTTAACTGCAGCTGATCTAGCGCATATCAAAAAGCTAGAGGCAGATGCAGCAGCTAAATCTATTGCTGCTCAAGAAAAATATGCTGAAAAGATTAAAGCCATTCAGGAAAAAGCCGACACAGCTCGATTAGACTCAGTGAAAAGCTTTATCGAAGGTAAACGAGAGTTAGAGTTAATTAGCAACGCGCAAGAAGCTAGATTGTGGGAAGAAGCGCTCAAGACGTTTACTGATGGCACTACTGCTAAAATCAAAGCGCAAATCCAGTACAAGAATGCCTTGAAAGCTGTAAGCGAAGAGCTTGCTACTATTAACGAAACGTATTCCAGTAGAATCAGCGAAGTTAATAAGAATCTGAAAGAAGAAGAAGAGAAGCTAACAAAAGTTTATGAAGATGCGGTTAAAGATCGTGAAAAGTCTTTACGTAATCTTGGCGGAATCTTTGAAGCGTTTGAAGTAAAGATTGATAGATCAGGTAATGATCTTCTTAATAACCTAAAGTCTCAGGTCGACGGATTTAAAGCTTGGCAGGCTGAAGTAGAAAAGCTATCCGAAAAGGCTATTGACAAGGGGCTACTTGAAGAATTACGTCAAATGGGTCCAGCAGCACTTGGTGAGTTAAAAGCGCTTAATTCTTTATCTGAGCATGAGCTTAAACAGTACAGTGATATGTATCAAGAAATGGGCGAACTTGCTCGTACACAAGCTGAGGCCGAGTTCAAAGGATTAAAAGATAGCACGCAATTAATTATAGCTTCCATGACTGAAAATGCTGAGATAGAGCTAGATAACCTTCACAAGGAATGGACTGCAGCTGTTAAAGGAATCACAGAAGCTACTAGTGACGGTTTCTCCTCATTACCTGAGATTGGCAGACAGGCTGGACAAGGATTATTGAATGGTCTATCTAGTATGCAAGGGCCTTTAGAGGCTAAAGCGCGCGAAATAGCTACATCCATTGCCACTACGATGCAGTCAGCTTTAGACATCCACTCACCCTCGCGCCTCACAAGGGATTTGATAGGGGTCAATGTCGTAAAAGGGGTTATTGTTGGTATAGAGAGCATGAAATCTTTAGCGCTTAAAGCAACGATTAATATGTCTCAGTGGTTTGTACCAAAGGTTCCAACTAATCAACTGAATGCCACGCTTGATACAATTGGCGGTTTACACGACAAACTTGTTGAACTAAGTGCTCATTCAGCAGATGAGCGCATCAAGATTGAAGAAGATTACAACAAGCAAATGGCCGTATTAAATAAAGAGAGAGAAAAAGCTCTTTACGAATATATTGACGCAGTAAACGCTGCACAAGGCGGTCATTCTTTTGAGGTTGGCGATGCGTATGATCAATATTCTCAAGTCACTGAACAAATCGATGAAGTCACGGCTGCTTATAAGGAACAATTAGCTGTAATTGAAGAAAGTCTTAAAGAGCGATTCGAAGTTGAAAAAGCTTATGTAGAACAGCGTAAGAAATTCAACACAATGTCACTTGCGGATGAATTAGAAGCGTATCAAAATTTCTTAGCAAACTATGCAGAAGGAACAGAGGAACGCATCTATTATGAAGAAAAGATTGTTGAAGCAAAAAAGGCTATCCATAACGAGCTTGTGAAGATCAACGATGACTATTTGAAAAAGATACAAGATGCTAACCAAAAACTGATCGATGGTGAAGCTGCTTTAAATAAAGCTTATGAAGATGCTGTCTCATCACGTAAGCAGTCACTGTACAGTACTGTTGGATTATTTGATGCAGTTAGTGAAAAATCGGAAGTATCAGGGCAAGAATTAATTAGTAATTTACGTGGTCAAAATGATGCCTTTAAGGACTGGATGTCTGATCTTCAGTCATTAACAGCAAAAGGATTGGATAAAGGGCTATTAGCAGAATTACAAGCCATGGGTCCTAAAGCAGCATCAGAAATTACAGCTCTTAATGGTTTAAGTGAAGCCGAACTTGCAGAGTACACAGCGCTTTGGAAAGAAAAATCCGAACTTGCTCACACTCAATCGATATCTGAACATGAACAAATGAGGTTGGATACAGAAGCACAAATACAAGCATTACGTGCATCTACAGCGGCTCAACTTGATATGTATGCAGCAGAATGGCAAGCAGCTGTGTCAGAAATCCGAGAGGGTACAAAAGACGAGTTTAATTCCATGGTTGCTGATATGCCTGAGATTGGTGGTAATGTTATCAAGGGTATGCAGCAAGGGCTATCCGAGATGATACCTGCTTTACTTGCGCAAGCCCAAGCGATTGCTGAGGCAATTAAGCAAACTATTCAGGATGCCCTTGATATCCATAGCCCAAGCCGCTGGGGTAAAAAGTTCGTGGGTCATAACCTTATAAAAGGCATTATTATTGGTCTTGCAGACATGAAATCGGATGCCATAAAAGCTGCCGAAAGAGTAGCCGAGTGGATTCAGCCTCATGTAGAAGTTAGTGATATTATCAAAGATATCAGTGGTGCCATCGATGCAATCCAAACAGAAATTGAGCATAAAGTGAAGGTTGATGTAGAAGTAAACGGTGCTGTAGAACAAGGTACGAATGATAAAGGTGTACATCAAGAAGTACACTTACATTCACCAACACCTTTAAGTCCTTCAGAGAATGCACGACAATTGAAAAAAGTAGCGCAACAAATGGCTTACAATTAATTAAAGGAGAGGTCGCTTAGTGGAGACAGTCACATACACAAATCGCTTTGGAGAGTCCGTCACATTTGGCGGTCCTCCTTTTTATTTGCAAAATATTGAGGGTTTGGGAGATGTGTCAGCTAATCTCCAAACACAAAAAGTACCCTATGAGGACGGTAGTACATTAATAGATGTACTGCTGGATGAACGTTCGATAGATATTACATTTCTTATCGTAAATGCCATCGATGAAGGTGGATATGAAACCGTATCAAGGCGAAGAACAGAAGTTGCACGTATTGTTAACCCGAAGTTAGGCCCTGGTACCTTACGTTATGAAAATGACTATCTAGTACGAGAGATTTTAGTAGTTGCATCAAGTGTACCAGCTTTTCCTGATGGTGACGGGAGAGCTAAAACATTACAAAAAAGTATGATTAATTTTGTCGCACCTGATCCATATTGGCGCAGTTTGAAAATTGATGAAGAGCCAGCCTTTCAACCGTTATTTCAGTTTCCCTTTTCTGGCCCGTTTCAAATGGGCATGCAGAGAGATCGACGTATCATTAACAATGATGGGGATGTTGCGGCACCGTTGTACATTGAGTTTTTCGGACCAGCAGATAACCCTAAAATCGAAAACGTAACAACAGGTGAATTCATTAAAGTTAACCAAACGCTCGCTGAAGGTGAAAAGATGGTGATTGATACAACACCAGGCACGAAATCGGTTGAGTTTGTCGATGAGGGTGGATCTCGCAGGGATGTTATAAACTGGCTCGATTTAGACAGTGTATTTTTTAAGTTGCAGCTAGGTGAGAACGACATTAGTTATACAGCTGACAATGATGTGCAGGGTTCAATCGTAAACATTAGCTATCATAAACGCTACAACGCAGTATAGGAGGAATGACAGTGGCTGAAATATTTAAGTTTTTTAATAGTGCACCAGGAGATGAGCGTTGGCATTATGCTAGTGATTTTGCTGATTATTTTGGAGATGTACTGTCTAGTGGACTATTGCACAAAGACGGAACACCCAATCTTTTAGTAAAGGTAAACCCTGGTACCATGCAGACAATTATAGAACCGGGTAAAGCATTAATGCAGGGGTACCAATACAAAAATACAACGCCACTTTTTTTAACACATGGTTTACCAGAACCAGATGTAGATCGAATTGACCGTATTGTTTTGAGATTGGATAAACGGAACAATGCACGATACATTAGGCTGTTTGTAAAAGAAGGTGTGTCAGCTGAAAACCCAGTTGCTCCTACTTTGCAACGCGACAATTACGTATATGAAATATCGTTGGCACAAATTAGGATAATGGCAAATACAGCTTCACTAGAACAGCTAAATCTCGTGGATGAACGGATGGATGAGGATCTATGTGGCATTGTTTATTCACTCATTAGCGTACCTACTAGTGTGTTCCAACAACAATGGGATCTTTGGTTTAATTCGATAAAAGGTGGAGTGGAAGCAGAAGTAATTGCGTGGCAGTTGCAGGAGATGGCAAATTTTGATGCTTGGCAAGCACAGGAAAAAGCGAATTTTGACGCTTGGTTTGCATCGATTCAAAATATTTTAGATGGTGATGTAGCAGCTACATTAGCTGCTAAAATTACAACGTTAGAACAAGATTTTGAGGCTCATGAAAACAATGCAGCAACTACTTCGACACCTGGACATGTAAAAATAGTTGATTCTGTAAGTAGTGAATCAACCACTGAAGCAGTTACACCTAGAGCAGTTAAACAGGTAAATGACACGCTAACAACCCATGCAGATGATTTTACAAGTCATGTTCATTTTGCTGTAGCTACAAATGAAAATGATAAGGTTATAACATTGGATCATATACTATCTTCTTTACCATTAGGATTTGCTGTATCATTTGCTAACTCACTAGCTAATACTGGTCCAGTAACATTAAATGTTAATAATTTAGGCGCTGTACCAGTTTTAAATGCCAAAGGTGAGCAGTTAAAAGCAGGGGCTTTAGCAGCTAAAAGTATTTATACTGTGCGTTACAATAGTGCGACTGGAAATTTTATCTTACAGGGTGATGGGGGTGGTGACGACTTTGATTATAACAAAATATTTAAAGGGTTAACAGAAGTGGTGGATATTACAGAATCTTATACTCGTAACTACTATCTTTCTACGGTAGCTATTGGCACGAAATTAGCAGTAACAACAATAGGTAATGCCCAAGTTGGGCAAGCAACATTATATAATCTTGATGATTTTACGGTAACTATGAGTGGTATTAATTTACCTAATGTTTATGATATGTATGTTTCGGATGATGACCAAGATGTATACACTTCTGCTAGTGGTGCGCTCGCTAGATATATTAACGGTGGTAAAACTCAGCTATATTTAAAAACGGTAGAAAATGTAGTTAATAAAAACTTTAGTAGGTCAGGTAAAGTTTCTATAGACAATGAAGGACATATATTTATGCACTCAGCGCATGTTGTATATAAGGTAAACTTAGCAGATGGGGTTATGATCAAGAAATATACATCACCTACAAGTCAACAAATTTCTGATATGCTAGTTGACCCTATAAATAAATGCATATATATAATTAACACTGTTTATGCCGTTAGAAAATTAAACTTTGACTTAGAGTTAATCTGGGAAAAGACTGCATGGAAGAAAGTAGACGCAAATGACCCTAACTATATGCTATGGGCATTAGATTCTAATGGTAATCCAGTATTGGAATACAGTATCGCAGGGTACTATTATTTACGTTTTACGAAATTTAACTCTATAGATGGTAGTGTTATCAATGAAAGGACAATTAGTGATAATAAAGCGCAAGTTTATCCACAGTTTTCAAATGCAGCATTTAATAGGTATGCTAACAACTTAGTGTACTTTGATGCTAAAAAGTCACACGCTTTTAATGAAAACACGTTTGATTTTTTAGGTTCATCTGCTAAAACTTGGGCAGTAGCACCAGGGGTTACAATGGTAAGGCCAGCAAGAGACGGAAAAACTTTAGGAGCGACTTATCAAGGCTCAAATGGGATGATTTTTTTAGAGAAACCAATGTACAAAATAATAGAAGGAGGGCAATAGCATATGATTTATCTAAGTGATTTAGCTCTTATTCAAGGTAGTATTTATAGAGTTGACGGTGTGCATAATATGCCATTTGATGAAACTTATGGACTTGGTAAAACGGAAGAGGAATTAAATCAAACTGGATTATTGGTAGAATCCTTACCAGTAAGAGAGGATAACGGTAAAAATGCTACGCTTTTTGTAAACAAAAGTACTAAAGAAATGTATTATGAGTACGCAGATTTCCCACCTACTGAAGATGAAAAGTATGCTCAAATAAATGAAGCGTTAGGTGTTGCTTTGTTAGAGAATGCAGCAGATAAGGTGCGGATTGTAGAACTTGAAAAAACGCAAGGCGAGCTGCTTATGGAAGTAGCCATGCTGAAAAAGGGAGGTAATTTATAATGTGGTATGCAACTGTAAAAAGATATTATGACACAAAACATCCATCTTACAATGACGAGAGTTTAAAGATTTTTGTAAAAGCAGCAATGATTACTGTCGATCAGTATGAAACTATAACAGGTATTGATTACGTAGACGCAGCATAAAGCTAGCGTTATTTTTTTGTCTGAATTCAAAGGTAAATAAACCCTTTTGTCGAATTATTATAGACAAGAGGATGGTGAGAAAAATGTATGTAGAATATCAAATCAATTTAGATTATGCAGATGGAAAAGTAAGTGAGAGTAAATCTTATAGATTTGAAAATGCTGAAACAAGAAATATGGTTTTTAACCAAATTGTTTCGGATTTTTCAAATGATATAGTTGATATGAATCATTTAAGGCAATTCGGTGGTATTACGATTGATTCATATGATTATTATGAACCCAACTTAAGTACAATTGCACCGTTTGTTCCACATGCTTCGTTCAATATGGCTGTATTAGATGAAATATTGAATTTGTTGGAGCAAAAATCTAAAAACAGTTCAATTAAGATAAAGTAAGGCACTCTCATCGTAGGGTGCTTTTTATTATGCAAAAGAAGGTGATCACATTGCAGAACATCCCACTAAGAGTTATTGATGATGATTTTAACTTACTAGGCGAAGTAGATCGATACTCATCGGCACAAATAGGCATCTCCTGGTCTGATATAGGAGAGCTAGAACTTCAGATTAATCGTTACCTACAGCATGCGGATAAGCTGACAAAGGGTAACATCATCTTTCCGTATAACCGATTGGACCAAGCCTATATTATTCGCTATCGTGAAATCGAACTTGATGAAAACGGCAAACAAACAGAGAGTTGGCGAGTTAAAGCTTTATCACTTAAAACCTTTACCTCTCAACGTTTAATTTACCCAGCACCTGAAAAAGCGCATGAAGAGGTTACTGGTGATGTAGAAACAGTCATGCGGCATTTTGTTGACACGCAAATGATTAATCCAGTTGATCCTAACCGTGTATTCCCTAACCTTGTGCTAGCGGATAATCAAAATCGAGGTCCAGAAATTGAAGAAAAAGCACGTTACGACCCATTAAATGAAAAGCTCAAAGAACTATCAGAGCTTCATGGATTAGGTTGGAATATAGAACTTGATTTGCATAATAAACAGTTCGTATTCGTGATAAATGAAGGGCGCAATCTAGTAGCTAATCAAGTCGGATTGCCTCAAGCCATTTTTTCAACAGAATTTGAAACGATTGAATCACTCGAATACACCGAAAGTGATCTGGAATATAAAAATTTTGCTATCGTTGCAGGGCAGGGTGAGGGCATCTATAGAAAAATAGTTCAAATCGGTGAAGCTGTTGGAAAAGATCGATATGAAATGTTTGTTGATGCACGTGATTTAACTACTAATGCTGGACTAGTCAAGCGAGGTAACGAAAAGCTGGCCGAACATGCCCAAGAGGTTTACTTAGGTGGCCAGATATTGACTACATCAAGACTTATATATGATGAAGATTATAGTGTAGGCGATATGGTGACGGTCCGAGATAAAGGTTGGTGTGTGACCATGGATACCCGAATTACCGCAGCTAAAGTGATTTGTGAGTACGGAAAGCGTAAGGTTGAGGTCGTGTTTGATAATGATAAGCCTACTTTTATTAGCAAAATGAGGCGTGAGATTGATGCATTGAAGTACGAGTTGAAAAAATAGGCTCAAATAACTAAGTAATTTGTCTATCAAAGAAGGAAATCATTACCTTTTGTCGAATTATATATACGAAGGGAGGATGATGATATGAAAACCGAGTCTGCAAAAATCTTTGTTAAAAGAGAATATGATAATGAAGACCATGAATATTATGTGGTAATTGATGATGTGAAAATTTTTGATCTCAATAAAAATGAAATTAAAAATAAAGAAATAACTAATCATTTCATCAATGAAAAGACTTATGACACAACTGACATTGTTTTAGTTGAATTAGTAGCTAATGGTTTAAACATTGATGAATCTGATGTGAAATTGGAGTATATATAGCTTGGTATAAGCACTCTCAGCTGAGAGTGCTTATTATATTGTATCATTAATACCTAAGTAAAGTAATGCACTGTACCGATCAGTGTTATTTTTTATGTTTTTTAGCTATGAGAGCAATTGAGATGGGCAACAGTACATGTTACTGAATCTCGATGCTTCTCATAGCTTTAATTTTAGGGCAAAGGATTGGTGATGATATGGAAGGATCATCGTATGTAAGTGTAACTGAACACAATATGTTGAAAGAAAAAGTAAATGCTCATGAGGTTCGAATCTCTATTGCAGAAAATAACATCAAGGATATGAAAGATGATTTAACTGCAATTAAATCCAATACGACTTGGATTGTTCGACTGATTATTGGTGGAATTGTTACTGGTGTCATTACTGGAGCAATAGGAATAATTTTTGCGGCAAATAAAATGTTATAGGAGGAACCTACAATGAAAATCAACTGGAAAGTACGATTAAAACACAAACCATTCTTAGTGGGAGCATTTGCTTTACTACTACTGTTAGTGCAACAAATCGGTGCGTTATTCGGCTACGACACAACAATTTATAATGAGCGAGTTACAGAGTTATTTAACACTGTGCTCGCTTTTTTTGTGCTGATTGGTGTGGTTGTTGATCCAACTACTCCAGGTACAGGGGACAGTGAACAAGCATTAGAATATGGAAAAACAAAGGATGATGTGAAATGACGAGTATAACAACAACTTGCCGTGATCTAAGCGAATTAACAGCTACAGCACAAACAGCGTGCCGACTACTCTTTCAAGAATGCTACAAGGCAGGTATAGATTTTATTTTCATCACAGAAACATTCCGCAGCCAAGCTCGTCAAAATTACCTTTATGAACAAGGAAGATCACGACCAGGTCAAAAAGTTACATGGACGCGTAACAGCAATCATACATCTCGTAGAGCTTGGGATATTGCTGTAGCACCGCCAAGAAACCTATATGACATTTCTACGCTTTCGAAAGTAGGGGTAATTGCTAAAAAGCTAGGCATTGAATGGGGTGGGTATTGGGAAGCTGGAAAGTATGATGCACCTCATTTTGAAATTCCTTCAAATTGGACAATGCCAAAAGGGTACAAGTTAGAAGGGCAAGTTATTGTGCCGTCTAATAGTAAGCTGAAAGTACAACTAATTGTTAAAGATAAATCACAAGAAAAGGATGATGAAACAATGAGATTTACAAACCCAACAACTGAAAATGCTGTGCGTGATTACATTAAACAGGCTGTAGATAAAGGCAAGATTGATAAGTCTTGGCTTGAGAAATTTGATTCAGGTACTATGACAAGTGGTGATTTTGAAGGTTTGAAAATTATTATTTCTCAACGATAATATGGAATAGGTTTTTTAACAAGATGAAAGAAAGGTATGCCCGATAGTATTGTTTTATCGGGCATTTGTTTTTAATGAGTAAGAAGAAATGTTAATCCAACAGTAATTACAATAGCACCGGCCCAGTATAACTTTAATCGAGAATCATAATATCTGGTCTTTCTAAAACTAATGGAATTGTTAAATAGGTAAATTAATCCTAATGCAGATACCACGATAAAGATCAAAGCTAAGACTGATAATTTCATAAATCCTAGCATTCCTTTCACCTCCTTTCAAATGAAAAAGCACCTGAGGATAAAGCCATCATAAAGATGACTTATCCCCAGGTGCTTCCTGTGTCAAAGTTAAAATTAAATTAATTTAAGTAAATTTACTGTACCACATTTGGCATATTATGTATACTTTTTTGTTTCTTAAAAGCCCAGGTACTCATTAATTTGAGCCTGGGCATTTTTTTAATGACCAAAACAGCTAAACCTCTACCTTGGTCTATTTTGTTCCAAAATAAAAAGGCCTGACAAGAGGCCTCAAGAAGAAACACAAACACATCACAAGATGTGCGTTTGAGATAACCTCAAACCATACTGTGTAGGTTGCTTATGACTTGATAAGCAAATTATTAATGCAAACTTATTATACTTGCGTTAATTTTAAATGTCAAACAAATCTTTTACACGTACCATAATTTTATTTAAGGCTTCCTGATCCACAGTGCCTAATTTATGAGGGGCCAACCTAACCTTACTTAAACTTCTTATTTGTTCACATTTAATACAAGAATCCTCTGTTAAAAAAGGATAATCGCTTTTTTTTAATATAAATTGTGTTTTAATCCTAGGAATACGCTTTCCTCTTACTGTTTTGTATCTGATGGTAGTAGATAAAGGAGCAACTGTAATTTGAGTGCTGACATTATTATAAAATGTTTTTGATAAAACGATTACAGGTCTATCATTGTTTTGCTCTTCTCCGATATTTTCTCCAATTTTACACAAATAAATATCACCTCTGTTAATTGTCATTTCCTTATATGACTCTGGGTTACCATTATAAGTATTGACTAAAACTTTTTTCTCTTGTGTCCATTCGTCTAGTTTTTGTGTGTTATTCATTAATGTCATGTTATTTTCACTCCTATTATTTATTAGGGAATAATTTCATGCCATACCCCTGATAGTTTGGATAATTATATAATTTAGACTCAATTGCTGAAAATTCATCACTTTTATAGTCATTTTTCACATATGAATGTATGGGAAAAGAAACGAGATCTGCTAACTCAAGTTGTGGGTATGATAATTTTTTATCTTTTGTACGTTTTGGGTTAAAGTAAATTCCTTTTATGTTTGAGAAAAAAGATGAATCATGATATCGATTACCATAAGTAATTAACTTTAAAGCTGTATCAAGAAGTAATTTATTTTCCTTCTCTCCTCTTGATTCTACTACTATAATACCGTTTTTATTTCCAGAATTTAATTCATAACAATATCGTTCTAGTAAAAATTCAAGGCATAAATCGTAAACTGGATAGGGATTGATATAAGACCTAACATGGGAAAATTTATCAATTGAAGAACTGTATATACTGTAATCACTATCACTTATTAAAACTTTTAAGTCTTCAAGAAAATGTTCATAATTAATTAACTTAGGATTAAAGGCACCTGTCTTTTTTCGAATATCTCGGGAGTGAAATACAACCTTTTTCTTATTAAAACACCCATTGTTCCAGTATTTATTTTTTAATTTTGTAATATCGTCAATAAATGTTTTAAAACCTTCTCTAGTAAAAACAACACCTGTAATTGTAAACCATTGCAGTAAATCATTTTTAGGCTGCAGTAAATCTTTTAAACTTGGTATTCCGTTCTCATCAATTGCTAAAATATTATCAATGTTACCAGGAATATTATTAAGAATAGCTGGTCTCGACTTCCAAGGCATTTAAAAAACTCCTTTTGGTAGGCATTATATCATAATTTACCATAGTTTCTAAGTAACTGGAATGAAAATAGATAATTATTTTCATTGCCAAAAATAGAACATTAGTTCTATAATAAGTACAAACAAATGTTCTTATTAGGAGGAATGAATATGGCAAAGTCAAAGAAAAAGGATCCATCTAAAAAGGTTGCTGAAAAACCAAAACAACCATCTAAACACCCTGAACGCGACGAGTTTGACCTTGAGGAGCTTGGCTACAGTTTAAGTGAAGCACTAGAAGATTGTAAGTTTCGGATGTTTGCTGTTTACAATAAGTCGGGGTCATTAGAAGGAAAGGTAACAAAAATGGACCCAAACACAAAGATGATCCACATTCAGGATAAACACATGGATGTCCATAAAGTGCATTTTTTAGACATTTTGAGTGTTTCGAATTTGGATTATTAGTGGAGGTTGTTTGGGATGCTGAGAGACCGTGGGAACATGAAGTGGACAGCTATGATGCTGCCAGAACATCTGGTGAAAATCCGAGAATGGAAGCAAGAACAATTTTACGATAAAAAGCGTGAGTTGACCGAATGGGAGCTTGAAGAAATAGAACAAACCATCCAGCGTGCTTTTAAGATGCAAAAGCTTGTGAGATTGACATTATGGGAACAAAATAAGTTGCATGATGAGGTAGGCAGGGTCACTGGTACTGACGTTTATAAAAAAGAGTTGCTGTTAGACACTGACTTTTCAATAAAGCGAATTACATTCGATAAAATTCAAAGAGCTTTATTAGTAGACAGTGATGATTAATAGAGAAGATCGCCAAGTGCTTTATGAGTATATAAAATTAGATATGGCAATCAAATCATTACAGCGTGATTATGATGTGTTAGGGAGTCTCAAAATGTCCAAGGTATATCTCAACATAGTAGATTCACTTTTAAAGGATATACGAAACGATTATTACAACAAAAAGCGTTTTTTAGCTAAACAAAAGATTGAGGTAGTAAGATGGGTGAAAATAAGTGAGCATTTTAGCGAGGTGACAATACGAACGCCTGGAGAAGATGAAGTGCATCAGTATGCTAATCAAGCCCTGAAAACCCATACTGAAGAGTTGATATTTAGATATTTGAAGAATTAAAGAAACCAGGTGCTCATTTTAGCATCTGGTTTTTAGTGAACTAAACCTCTAGTTCATCATGTTCTTTCTTTTTATTAGGAATGACCTTCATTACCACAGTAATAGCCTCGTCAATCGATTCACCGAACATCAACTTCACAATTTTAACCACACGATCAACCTTTTCAGCAACCCACACGACTATGATACCACCACTAAACGTATAGCCTACAAAGTCAATGATGTCCATAAGTCATCTCCTTTTTATAATTTGAGTAAGCGATAAATCTGACGTATCTTCAATTGGTCTAAATGCAATAAATAGGTTGACAAATACCATTGCATGAATTTCCTGTTGCCTAGTGTCACACGAATTAAAACTGCAGCAGTGGTGGTAGGTGTAATATCAAGCGCAAATGCTAACACACTTAATTGGTCGTAGTCTCTCCGTTTAAATTTGATTGTTACTTTGCCTTTATCAGCATGAACAGTGATCCTTAATTTCGGTCTTTCTGGGTAACCTAAAGTGATTGTGTTCTTCCAACGATAATCTCTTCGGAACCACTTCCTTATTTCTTCAACGATAATCTCCGATACAGCTCCAGTATTACATAACCTTTCTGCTACATCTTTAACAGGTTCATCACAAATTTCAGCAAAGCGATACAAAGTAGTTTTTAGGCTTTCCGAGATAGTGGGCTTCACATCAACTTTTTTATCTGAGCGAGTGATTCTCCTACTCCCCATCGAAAAATTTTCCTCCTCCCCATACCTGTTCGTAACTTATCCCTAGGAATTAATCCTAACTTTAATCGATTCCTAGGCTTAATGTAGGTATACGTAACAGGAAAATGGAAAAGAACTACCCGAAAAATATTTATTACAATTGTAATAATCCAAGTCGTTGAGTTATAGAATGTACTACATTTGTAATACAAAAAAAGAAAGGGGATTGGATTGAATAAAATAATTTTGGGTATCGATGCAGGGAATCACAAAGCGAAGGTAGTTGGACCGTTTGGAGTTGACTCATTTAAAACGAATATTTGTGATTGGTTTGAACGTGATGTTGAAGAATCGTTTGGTCCTGATGACATGGAGTTTGAAATTGCTGGCCGTAAAGGGTTTGCCGGAACAATCGCACAGTTTGAGGATGAATTCGGGGATGGAACTAGATATGGAGATAGTAAGGCTCATGAGGATACCAAAATAAGAGTCCTACTTGCAATACATCGTTATTTAAGTCGATACTGCCCGCATATTGAACAAGTAAACTTTGTAACAGGACAGCCAATTAAACGTCATAAACAAGCTGAAAAAGACTCAATTATTGCTATGTTGAAAGGTAATCATGAAATAAAGGTTAATGGGAAGATAAGAAAAGTATCTATAGAAAGAGTGGCCGTAGCTCCTGAAGGTAGTGGGGCATTCTGGGCGCAACCTAGTGATGGGATTATCCGAGTAATTGACGTTGGAAGTGGAACTGTTAATGCGGCAACGATTATCGATAGAAAGCATGTTAATAACGCAAGCACCACATTTAATTTTGGGGTTGAAACAGTATCCAATAAAGACGATGTACAAAAGATAGCTAGGGGGATCATACGCAATACAACAAAATTGAAATGGAATAAAAATGACAAAATCTTGATTTGTGGAGGTATTACAGAAGGAATAGCACCATATATAATAGAACATTACATTAATGCAGAAATCATTAATCCAACAATACATCGTGGAAATGGGGTGACAACTTTACATCCTGTCTTTTCAAATGCTGTTGGATTTTATGCAATAGCGAAGGGGGCATTTGGATGAGTAATGAAGGTAGGAAGAACAAACCTGTCAGCTTTAATACCAAAGACGAACACGACCTTGCACTATTAAATCACGCAGAACAGATTAACCCATTGACAGGCAAAGCACGTAATTTCAGCAAGTATGTGAAACGATTGATTGAAGAGGATATGAATCGTGGCCCAGAAAGTGAAATTAGGATAGATCGCAACGAACCAATTATCCATGAAGACGAAACATATTCGATTGAAACCAAAGAGGCTATGAATAGTTTTATATAAAAAACCACTCTTGATTGAGTGGTCTTAAAGTTTAGATACCTAAAAGCTGTTTCTTCTTTGCATCAAATTCTTCCTGTGTTAAAATACCAGCATCCATTAGTTCTTTCAATTTGATCAATTCATCCGTTGGAATTGACGATGTTGTAGAAGGGGGAGCTGCTTGTGTAGTCTCTTCCTCTTCAGCAACAATTAATAATGAAAGTTTTTCAAGATCCTTCTTATCACACTTAATGACTAAAGGTATTTTTTCTCCGTTTTCACGCTTCAAGAAGAGGGTTGCTACGGATTTATCCTTTCCGATATTAGCCCCCATAGCTCCTGCAATCGCTCCAGCATTCCCAAATTTACTGCCGATTACTGTCCAACCTGCTATATCAAGAGCGCTTTTCTGAATATTTTCAACGCGTTCCCATCTTACTAACTTAAAAGTTTCAGGTTCTTTGTTGTCAATCAGAATGTCTACATATCCATGCTTAGTTTGTCTAAGAACATAACTAAAACCACGATCTTTCAATTGTTCTTTTCCATTTAAGATGTTCATGTTTAGCTTGATTGCTTTAGGTTCCTTTTCTTTCTTTTTAGGTATTGTTTTTTCTGGAATGCCAAAGATATTTTCAAGCTCATTCGCGAAAGGTTTTGTTGCATTATCATTAGTTAGTTTGAGTTTAATCTCATTCTTTAAATAGGTGAAATCAACTTCTACAGCAAATATTTTTCTGTTAACGACTAAGTTACTAATTGCATTTACATCATAAGAAACAAACGTTTTTCCTTTTTTATCTTTTTCCAATGTAAGCAATCTTTTAGTAGTCAATAAGAATAAAAAGTACGTTAACTTTTTTGAACCTGTTGTTGCAGATATTATCTGTTCATCATCCTCAATATGAGTTGACAAAATATCTATATCTTCTTCAACAAACGAAATAACTTGTTTACCAGCTGGCTTTAATAAATCTCTAATTTGTTCTTGTATATTCAAGTACATTTCCTCCTTCCTTATAGCTTGTTGGCAATACAATAAAATTGTATCAATACTGGTAGGTGTTGTCAGTATGGATTTTAACTGGTGCCCACGAGGTGCCCAAATAAATATAAAAACAGATAAATAGGAAGAAAGAATAATAGGAACATAGTAGATGGATTGATAAATAGGCTGTAATTGCAAGATTTATATAAATGTATAAAAGCTAGAAAACCTATAACCACAGCCTTCTAAGCCGTCGGTCGGGGGTTCGAATCCCTCCTGGGACGTCTAAAAATTAGTCACAAACCATTGATACAATTGGATTTGTGAGAAACTAGGGATTCGGTCGGGGCTTCGGTCACTGACATAGAATCCCTTTTTTTGTACCCACAATTACGTTATCTAAATGAACGCAAGTATCTTCCAATTCGATTGAATGGAGGATTTTTTTATGACTAAAAAGTCTGGATTGTTTGATGTTGATTTTACGTTCCGCTCAACTGAACTGACAAAAGTTAATAAAGGAGTGCAACTGACAACCGCGCGGTATAAACCTTTTACAGAGGCTTTAAGAACGGTAATTAATCAAATGGAAGCAAGCGGTTATCGTCCTCGAACAATTAAAGATTATGAAACGGTACTAATGAATTTTGCTAAGAGCGCGGATGTAAAGTATTTGGAGGATATTACAGTCGATACGATATATTGGTGGCTCAATAGTATGGAAGTAGTGAATCAAACAAAGCTAACACGCTTAAAAGTGCTGAAATCATTTTTAGGGAAGTGCTTTAATAATGGATGGTTAAGCTTGAATTATTGGCAATCAGTTAATGTAAAGGTCGATAAGAAGGTTAAAAAGGGTGCTAAGCCCAATGATATTGCCATACTTGTATCATTGATTGATAAGAATACCTTTATAGGTTTAAGAGATGTAGCCGCCATTCTTACAATGTATAAAACGGGGGTTCGGATTAATACGCTAGGTCAATTAAGAGAGCAGAATATTGACTGGGAGAATAAAACGCTCGTATTAGAAGGTTCCATATTGAAAAATCATCAATTGTTAAAGCTGCCAATTGACGAACTGTTAATGAGCATATACAAAGTGCTAATTCAGTACAACGATAAGATACGCAATCATTATGGCGAAAAGAATAGTAATCTTTTTATTTCAACTAAAGGAACGACACTAAATACTAAATCCACTAATAACGCAATATCAAAGCAGCTAACAAAGTATTCAAAGCGATTTGGATTAGAGAATATTAATGCACACGCAATTAGAAGGGCATACGCGAAGAATTTGTATGAGAAGGGTGCTAGTATAGACTTATTAGTAAGGCACTAGGACATTCAGATTTAGCAGTTACAACGCAATATTTGGATTTGGGTGTAGAAGAAGTAGCAAAGGATTTGAGAGAGTATCTATAAACTAGATTGCGGAATCTCTAAAATATTTTTACTACAGTTATCTTAATAAAAACCAACTTTACTAAATAAAATTTTAGAATGATAAAAACAGTATTGAGTCAGCTACGCTGACTCGGTGACAGCAAAGCTGTCACCATATTTCTGGCGATATGTTCAGTATTTACCGTATTCTAGTAAAGTGCTAATTTACTAGTTTTTCTACGTAAAGCTTCTTTTTTATGAGCTTCGAATTCATTACAAATGTCTATGATTCGTTGATTAGGTATGCTTCCTAACGGACGTACAATGTGCGGGTGTATTCTATATGAAACCACTTTAGGAGTTTGATAACAAACACCTTTTTCACCTAGGGATTTAACAATCTTAGTTATATTGTCGACATTCTCATTCATAATTTCACCAAGTTCAATTCGATTGATGAATTTTAAGTTTCTTGTGTCTGGTTCATTAGGATTGTGTACAAGATAGAACTCGTTATAATGACATAGAGACAAGGCTTTATATATGAAGCCAAGTTCGTTTAACTTTAAGATATCTATTAATTCATTAAGTTTGTTTTTATAAAGCTTAACGAAGTGTAAGTTCGTATGGCTTTTAGGATGTTTACCCAAAATGTGGTATTGAGGATTTACACGGTAGCTTTTTGTTCTACCTTTAGGTATTGGTTCTAAAATACCTAATGTAGAAAATTTATTAAGGTATTGCGATGTTTTTGTTCGCCCTTTACCGATATAAGATTGAATATCGGTAACTGTCATAGGCTTATTTGCATTAGTTAGGATACCATCTTTTCCTAACAACATTTTCGCTAATAGTGTAATTAAAATGCCGCATTCTGTTAATGATAGATTTGAGATGAGAGCCCTAATATTCTCTTGAAAACAACCAATGTGATGCTCTAGTCGTCCTGTTTCATTTGTTAAACTCCATCCAAGCTTTTTTTTATATGCTTCGCGCTGCTTCCTTTCCTTTTCTTTATCATTTTCAGAAACCAAAAATAATTTATCCAATATCTTCCCATTAGAGTCATATTTAATAGCTGTTTTACTTTCCCAATTAGGGTGTAAAAAGTAATCAGTCATAATATAATTCCTCCTTTAAAATACGAGAATAACTTTCTCACACTTTTAGTACCGAAAAGGGCTATTTTGTTAACAAAAAATTTATATGAATGAAAATTAAAATGCCCTCCCTTTAAAAAAAGAGGGCGAATTATCTGCTAAAAAGATGCCATTATGCTATCAATTTCCCTTTCACTTAATCCAAGTTTATAGAGATAATTATGGAATGAACTCCTAGTAATAGCATATTTATAATCACTGAATACCCTATCATCTGAAACAGTTTCTAACACGTTAGCGTTAATAGCTCTATGTATCATGGAACAACTAAAACCTAAATACTCTATAATCTTTTCAGCTAATTCAACTCGCAACATTAATGATTCCCTCCATATATTACCGAATGAACTAAGCTAGCATCTAACTTGCATTCGTTAATTAAATACTTCTCTAAGCTTTGTACGTCTACTAGGTAATTAAAGCTGGTGTTATAGTAGTTGTTAGGACGTTCTACTCTTTTCAATTTACTTTCTGCTAATCGTTTAGCAGCACTCGTAGTAAATCCCATGTTTAATCTACTTAGAATTCGGCTTACTTTTTCAACTGTGTACGTCATTTTTCGTCTACTCCCTTACGTATATATTCCATAATTTCATCGTAATCAAAGCGAATAACTCCACCAACATTAAAGCTTGGTACTTTTCCGCTTTTTGCCCACCTATAGACGGTGAGTTCTGTTACATTGAATAATTCTGCTACCTTTTTCGCGGTCAAAAACATAAAACAATTAACCTCCTCTATTCATTTCTATACGAATTATAAGATTTGATAAAAGAAGTAATAACATGATAATGAAATATAAAAGTAAGTTTATTTGATTAGGCATAGAGAGGGAACGTGGCTAATAAAAAAGTGGATTAATATGTAGGTAACTCGAAAAAATTTGTGAAATTTTCTCCCGTATCAAATGAGCGTTACTAAGTGTAAAAAGAGTACTAAACGAAACATTCGGCACGGGGTGGGTATAATATTACTTTTTGTTCCCTTGCGTTCCCTAATTAATAGATGAGTTGTTTGTATTTATTTGGTAATATATTAATGTAAGTTTCAGTGGCAAATATTAGATTTATGTAATATAAATTTGTTGTAAAAGGAATGAAAAGTGTGATTCAAGCGGTAGAATTTGTAAATGTGAAATCTTATAAAAAATTAAGGTTAACTGCTGATAAACTTAACGTTATTTTAGGAGAAAACGGTGCAGGAAAAAGTAATTTCATAAAGTTAATGGAAGCATTTTACCTATACTTAGAGAATGGTACATTGTTATGGGATGAATATAGGGATAAAAATAATCCTTACATAGAAAAAATGAGTTTGTCTATAACATATGATATAGGATTACTAAAGAAAATTGTACGTAACCAAATTAGTAGATTAGATATAGATAGTGATAATTTCAACTATTTCTCGAAAATATTTTCTTTATTAAATACTTATAGTGAAAGGGGTATTTTGACAGTAAAATTAGAAGTGTATAAAAGTGGTAGAATTAAATGTAATATTAAAGAAAAAGCAGATAGGAAATTAATAATAAACCTGTTTCCCCTATATATTTTAAGAGCAAGAGAAATAGAATTAACTGACTGGAAAGATATTTGGAAATTAATTGCTCAGATTGGGCATTTGACTAAAAAGAAACAAGAAGAACTTTCAAAAATAATATCTGATTATATGCCCGAATTAAAAAACAAGGAATCAAACTATTTAAAAGAAATAGAAGGAATTTTAAAGAAAAACAATTTAGAAGTAAAAAAATCATATAACAATGATAATTTGTACAAGCATTTATTAGGTGGTGAACAAATAAGTTTTTTAAATAAAGAACTGAATTATTATTCTGATGGGTTAAATTCATATAATTATATCAAACTTTATATGGAATTAATTAATTGGGTGCCTACTGTTAAATTAAAATTTCCAATAATAATTTTAGATGAACCAGAAATAAGTCTACATACGGGATATATTGATAGAATTAGCGAATTAATTTATGAGAATAACGACAGAGTAACTATGTTTATTGCCACACACTCTTCTAGGTTATTAAAAAATTTATTTGTTAATTGTGAAGCAATAAAAGTATACCAGTTTAAATTTGAAAGGAATTATTCTGAAATATATCCGTTAAATATGATGATTGAAGAAAAAGGAAAGCATTTGTTGTCTGAAAAAGAAACTAGTTATTTTTTTGAAAAAATGATTGTTTTTGTTGAGGGAGCAACTGAAATTCAATTATTTAATTCACCAGAATTAAGGGATAGCTTTGAAATTTTAAAGAAAGTAAGTGTGTATAGCTTCGATAGTGATATACAGAAACTTAGGCTACTTCACCCACTACATACAGATATTTCTATACCTTTTTTAACGTTATTAGATATGGATAAAATATATAAATATGAAAAGCAAATTAATAAAATTGTTATAATAGATGGTGATAAAGCAATAAATCCCTTAAGAAATAAAGTTATAGCGAAACAAGAGAGGTTATCTTGGGGGAAGCAAAGAAACAAAACATTAAATTTAAGGAAACGAATCGAAAATATGACTAATAAGACATCATTTTATTATAGTGATGTTTGGGGAGTACCGTCTGGTAATAGTTACCATAATAAGCTGCATGAATTAATCAAAGAGTATTGTAAAAATTATAATGTATATCCAAACTCAACTACTATTGAAGGAGTTTTAATTAACGAAAATAGTTTAAGCTATTATATTGAGTGGTTGCGAGAAAAATATAAAAAATCTCAAAAGAAAGAACAAGAGATAGATAATTGTTTTAATAATAATCTTCCAATAGCAATACAACTTACCATTGCTAGGTTGATTCAAAAAGGAAAATTCGATAATTTGGAGATTTTTAGTAAGAAAAAGATTAGTAAAATGAAAGAGAATATTGCTGTTACTCCAATAGTTGAATCTATTGAGGCTTTAATGCAAGGTAAAACAAGTGGGTGGGTAAACGAATTCATTACATATTATTTTAAAGAAGTTATAAAAAAAGAAAATTTGACAAAAATTGAAATTAGAGAGAGAATTAAAGCTGATTTTCCAGAGTTGTTTCATATAATTTCTTTAATAGAGAGTATTTATTAAGTAGATAAATGGAACTTATTGAAGTTCCCCTGAGTTTGTCGAGAAGCACTTAGGATTATAGTGGCTAATGAAAAAACACTATTAGTGGTCATTTCCGGATTAGAATTAGGAAAAAGTAAGGGGCCTACGCTTAAAACGCGTTGCGAGGCTGGGAGAGGTACTTAAGTGGAGGAGAAGTATGAATATTTACTCTGGAAAATCTTTTTTTAAAGAAGTTTTTGAAATGAAATACGAAGACGTAAAAAAGGTCACTGACTCAAATATAGAGGAAAATTATAATATTGTTAAAATACCTAAAACAAAAGGGCATAGAGAAATATATTGTATAGATGATAGTTCAGAGTTATATATATTACAAAAGAATATTTTAATGAATTTTTTAGATGATATACCTATATCTGAAAATGCCTTCGGATTTGTAAAAGGACGTTCATATATTGATTTTTTATATACACATGTTTATAAAAATTACAAAAATATTTATTATTTGAAATTAGATTTAAAAGACTTTTTTAGTAGTATAAAATCATTTCATATTGAACGAACATTAGAAAAACATGTACATACTAATTCGTCAAAAATAAGTAAAGAAATAATAGATAATATAGTTAAGCTAACTACAGTAGATAACAAATTGCCACAAGGGGCGGTTACCTCTCCTTCCTTATCTAACATAGTTTTTAGATTTACTGATATAAGAATAGCTAGATATTGTGAAAAATTCGGTATAAGATATTCAAGGTATGCAGATGACATGATTTTTTCAAGTGATAGAAAAGTAATACATGCTCCTTTTTTTATCAAAACTATAAAAAAGATTTTAAATGAATCTAATTTCTATGTAAATAATCGTAAAACAAAATTTTCTATTGGAAGTTTGAACTTAAATGGATTTCGTATTACAGATAAAATTAATTTAACACGAAAAAAGCGAGCTAAATTAAATACATGTCTATATATCTGTAATAATACTAAGAAAAAGCATGTACTGACAAAATTAAATTTATCAGGATTTAATTTTTCAGATTTTGAAGATTTAGCTAACTATTTAAATGGAACACGTTCATTTTTAATAATGATTGCTCGAAGTAGTAATAATAACATAGTTATTAACGAATTAATTAAAGAAATTGAAGTTAATATCAACAAATTTTTACAGTGATATTAGATAATATTTTTAGGTTTCGAACCAAGTTGGTAAATATATGATACTCCCTAGTAAAGAAAATCGTAATAAGTATGGAAAAGCATTCAATCCCTTGTGGTTCTTAGTGTCGGTATGATGCCACGAGAATCTTAAATATGTTATAATATATTTTAAAGATACTTTCGGTCTAAGAACGTAATTTGACCGAATCCCTAAAATCATAGAAACGTTGTTGTCTCAGTAGCTCAGCTGGATAGAGCATACGCCTTCTAAGCGTACGGTCGGGGGTTCGAATCCCTCCTGGGACGTCAAGCAAAGCCTTACAGCCATAACGGCTGTAAGGCTTTTTGTTTTTATGCATTAATATGAATAGCCTTAAAATTTCCCCATAATTTGTCCAAATCAATCCTTTTATTAAAAAGCTTATCAAAGTGAGCACTAGCTCTTTGATCTGTTTCTTGTAAAGTGTATTGAATGTAAAACAAGATTGCCCATAGACAGTCCTGCTAAGAATGTTTTTAAAATAAACTAGAAAAGAAATTTTTCGTAGTGCTAACAATTGAATTAAAAGTAGAGGAAATGAAATTAATAGCAGCACTTATTGCATTTTTTACAGTTTCCACAACGGTAACAAAAACATTTAAAACTTTATCCATAATATCTTGTATAAAGGCACCGACTTTATCAGCAATAGTAAGTATTAGTGTTTGGGCTGAAGGATGCTCTTCACCAAAATCTATCAATGAATCGTAGTATTTATTGATCATGTCTTCCGATTTTTTTAAAGCTTCCTCTTTTTTCTTACGCATATTTTCAAAAAAAGTTGTTTGATTTTTATCAATTTCTAATTGCTTAACATTTTCTTTTAAGTCTAATTCTTCTTGCACATAAAAATTATTAACGTTCTCCTGATATTCTTGTGTTAGTTTTTGTAATTCATCAGGTGCGTCTGATAATGAAGGAGCTTGAAGTCCAATGAACGCTGCTAAAGAAAATTCTTTGGTTTGCTCTCCCGTATAAGCATCTCTCATTTGATTCATAATACTACTAAAATTTTTTACTGCTACTGTCATAATTATTCCTCCTAGTAATTTAATTGTTGAAACAACTATAGATTATCAATAAAAGGTTAAAATTAGGTTAAAAAACATAAATTTACTTTTTTGTTTTAATATATAATATACTGGCGATGAGATAAGTTAATTAAAATAATCTGTATTTAATAATAGTAGAAAGACCACTCCATGATGGGTGGTCTCAATCTTTAAATAGGGTTACATGATGTGGAGAAAATGAAAAAAGACCACCTCTAATAGAGTGGTCAAAAATACTAACTTTTCTTACATTATAATGAAGTTGACTTACCTTTTTTCTCATCCATAATAAGGTCTTCTTCACGTTGTGGGCGTGGGGCTTCCGTATATTCTTTGCGCCCATTAGGTTTTTTTGGGTCTGCTCCACTAGCAAATGATTGTTTTGTTGGCTCGTCTGTTGCAAATTCTGTATTTTTTTTGTCTCGTTTCATGTCGACACCTCCTCAAGATATTATTTATCTTATCCAATAAAATATCCCTTGTTTATTTCTATTTCATCCTTAAAATTTCAGATTACCCCAAGACTATGTAAGGTAAATTTGGTAGGAAATTTCTGATGTTTGGCTTTTACATAAAATAATTGATTTTTTAGAAAAAATGAATTTTTATGTTAAAATAAACCAAAGAAAACATTTAAGAAAAGTATTGGCGCTCTGATGGGAGGTTGAACAGATGGATGAGAAGAAAAAGGGGAAATTACAAATCCTCGTAATAATTTTAATGATATTACTTTTGGTTGCAATATTTGTTGTATTTTTCATAGGTAAATATATGGTGGCATTTATTTTATTTGGAATTTTTATGCTAATACTAAATTTTATTAGTAGCTGGAAAAACCTAGATAATGCAGATTACGTTTATAGAAAAATTCATAAGAGTAACCAGAAATGGTAATTACTAGAAATTTAGATTAGGAATCTTGTTATTCTTATGTTACTTGTAGTGCTTATTTGGATATCTGAAAAGAGCAAAGAAGGGATCCTCACTTTATATGAAGAAATAGTGAGTTATAATATTTTTTCAACAACTACGGAGGTGCTTTTTTGCAAACATTTTTTAAATATAATTGGCTAGTTCGGGAAGGTTGGTTTCGTTGGTGTGAAGAGTTGACTGAAGAAGAACTTTTGCAAAACCGAACTGGAGGAATGGGCAGTATATTACACACACTTTTCCATATCATTGATGTTGAATGGAGTTGGATTCGTCTTTTACAGGGGAAAACAGACTTTCAGGAGAGCTTTGATGAATATAATAGCTTGGAAAAGGTTCGTAAATTGGAAGCTGCATTTCATTTAGACGTCGAAAGCTTTGTAAAGCAATGGGATGATAGTATGGAAGAGCGAATACTTCATAATCCATTAGCCGATGGTAGTATGGAGACGCATACATGGGGTGAAGTCATTCGTCATACCATTGCACATGAAATTCACCATATAGGACAATTATCAATTTGGGCAAGGGAAATGGGGAGAGCGCCTGTTTCTGCCAATCTAATCAGAAGAGGTCTTTCTTCATCATTGAAAGATTCAGTAGGTGCTCAAATAAATAAAGAAACGTTTAAATAGAATGAGAGACACTGTAGAAATATATATATGCTAGAAAAATGGTGCAATAAAATCCAATTGTTTATCAGCTAAAAGTGAATAGCATACCAGATTATCTTCCAATTCATTAGAATGGAAGATTTTTTGATGCCCAAATGAGAAAAATTGCGAGGCAGATTTCATGAAGGCATTTACTTATGGCTTATAATATCCAGTAAATTTTAGTTAAACACTAATGTTTACTGGGTATTTTTTGGACAATATTTAGGTTAATTAGAAATATTTATATGAAGAATAGCTAACAACTTGACAGAAGTTTAAATGGGGAGTACTATACATTGGTCGCGAAAAAAGCTATTGTAACGTAACATTTTTTAACGTGCCATACAGTACTTATCAGTTAAGTTCATATATAACTAGATTTTAATTTAATCAGTAAAAGGTAGGTGCAAAAATGAAAAATCTAGCAAATAAAAAAGATAACCTATTACAAAACTTTTTAGGAATTTATATAGTAGCAGTATTAATGTTATGGATTAAAACATACATCTCTCAACTATCACAATTTGACTTAGGTGTAGAAGGAGTCATACAACAATTCCTTTTACTAATAAATCCACTAGGCTCAGCAATGCTATTTCTAGGATTTTCATTTTTATTTAAGGGTAAAAGAAAATACACATCACTCGTTGTTGTCTACACTTTAATGTCTATTGTTTTATATGCCAATATTGTTTATTACCGATTCTTTAGTGATTTCATTACATTACCTACACTTTCTCAAACGCAGAATTTTGGAGATTTAGGTGGTAGTGTTCTTTCTTTATTAAAGCCTTATGATATCTTGTTCTTTGTGGATGTAATGGTTATGTTTTATCTACGATTCTCTAAAAAAATCCAAAAAGATACCAAACGTTTTGGCTATAAAAAAGGAATGGCAATCATTGCCTTTGCATTAGCGGTATCAATCCTTAATTTAGGACTAGCTGAAACTAATCGTCCTCAACTATTAACGCGAGGTTTTGATAGAAACTATATTGTGAAATATCTAGGGATGTATAACTATACGATTTATGACTCAGTTGAAACGATGAAAGCCTCTTCTCAGAGAGCTTTGGCGGATAGTAGTGATATTACTGAAGTAATTAACTATACAAAGTCAAACTATGCCAAACCAAATGCCCAATATTTCGGTGCAGCAAAGGGAATGAACGTTATCTATTTACATTTAGAATCATTCCAAAACTTTTTAATCGACTATAAATTAAATGGTGAAGAAGTAACACCATTTTTAAATTCATTAGCAAAAGATAAGAATACATTGTATTTTGATAATTTCTTCCATCAAACAGGTCAAGGGAAAACGTCTGATGCAGAATTTATGCTTGAAAATTCTTTATTTGGATTACCACAAGGATCTGCTTATATTACAAAAGCACAAAATACGTATCAGGCAGCTCCTAGTATTTTAAAAGATTATGGTTATACATCAGCTGTATTCCATGGTAATAACGGAAGCTTCTGGAATAGAAATGTAATTTATAAATCATTTGGCTTCGACAAATTCTTCGATGCTAGTTACTATAACACAGGGACTTCCGAGGACATGGCTGAATATGGTTTGTTAGATAAACCATTCTTTGAACAATCTCAAAGTCTTTTAAGCTCCTTACCACAACCTTTTTATACAAAATTAATTACGGTAGGGAATCACTATCCATATAAAATGAATCAAGATTTAGTGACAATTGATAAAGCCAATACGGGAGATGCAAGCGTTGATAATTATTTCCAAACAGCTCGTTATGCAGACGAAGCAATTCAACAGGTCTTCCAGCAATTAAAGGAATCAGGATTATATGATCATTCAATGATTGTTCTTTATGGTGACCATTATGGTATTTCTGATAATCATAATAAAGCGATGGAACAAGTCATTGGAAAAGAGATTACACCATATGAAAGTGCTAATTTACAACGTGTACCATTATTTATACATGTTCCAGGCATACAAGGTGGGACCAACCATAGCTATGGTGGCCAAACAGACCTACTGCCAACGTTATTGCATTTACTAGGAATTGATTCACAACAATTTGTTCAATTTGGTTCAGACTTATTATCAGAAGAGCATGATGAAATTGTACCATTTAGAAATGGCGATTTTGTCAGCCCTACGATTTATTCAATTAATGAAAAATATTATGATAATAAAACAGGCTTACCATTAGACGACAGTCAATTAGAGGAAGCAAAGACGATTAAAAATGAAGTAGATCATAAATTGGCGTTATCTGATAGAGTCGTGAATGGTGACCTATTGAGATTCTATACGCCAACAGGTTATACGCCAGTTGATCCTTCTCAATATAATTACTCTCCTGATGAAAATGTAGAGTCTAAATAATTTAAGGCGGTTCAAGGAATTGTGTACGATATCAAAGTCTATAGGATATCATACCATTACCTTGAATTGCTTTTTTATTGGTCATTTTTGAATAAGTATGGCAATACCAAGATTTTATATTCTCCTTAAGGTTCAAATAGAAAATTGGACTAACAGAAAAAGCGATTCAAATCCCTTAATAGTAAGGATTTGAATCGCTTTTATTAGTAAGGAGAGGACAAACATGATGGCACTCATCATCCTTACTTATTTCTTTTTAAAGAATAATTTAGATGAAAAAAGGAAAGAAATAGGTGTAAATTTGAGGAGTTGATCGGGATGGAATTTTATAAAGACATAGTCATTTACTGTTATAGTTGTCGTAAAAAGACTGTGTTTACATGTAAAGATACACATGAAAAAAAGGGTGTCGATAGTCACTGCAGTGAATGTACAGGTATTTGGTTTGAATGGCAAAACCGAGCTGTCGAGAGAGAAATGGAGAAGTGGATTGCCTATAATAAAGACTTAGTAAATAATATAAATCACTGATCTATTTTTTTACACAAGAGTTAAGTTGAATACACCTAAAAAGCGTATTATCAAGTTAGTACGATGAGGCATTGAAGTGCCATTTTCTTTTAAGAGAGTGGTTCTTTTTCTTTTGCTTAGACAAAAGCTCTAGCTAGAATAAACAAAATTACTATTTCTTTATCTCATTTGATAAAGAGAGGTGAATAATCGAATTATTGAATCTAAACCATGATTTGCCCGTATACATATTATTATGATAATTAGGGGGGCATCATGGACGTTTATAAAAAGATAGCAATTATCGGGGGAACAGGTAAAGCGGGGCGTTACATTGCTTCTAAAGCATTAGAGAAAGGGTATCACGTACGGATGCTTGTTAGAAACCCAGAAAAGTTAGTTTTCAGAGACAGTAGGATTGAGGTAATAGAAGGAAATGTACAAAATATCGAGGATCTTCAAAAGCTATTAAAAGATTGTCAAATCGTTATCAATACTTTTGGTCAACCAATGAAAGAAAAACCGATTTATAGTAAAGTAACGGAAAATATATTGGGAGTCATGTCTGATTTACATATGGATCGTTATATTGGGGTAACGGGTGGATCGCTAACCATTGCTGGAGATACAAAGAGTATTATAAATAGAATGGGTGCAAAGATATTTGAAATTATTTATTCAAAAATGATGATGGATAAGAAAAAAGAATGGCATCTCCTTAGCTATAATCAAGTAATCAAATGGACACTAATTCGGCTTCCATTTATCGTAGAGGGAGATGAAGTAGGGTTCATAAAGGAAAATCTTGGAGATATGCCAGGTACAAAAATAACAAATCGGGATATAGCTACATTCATCATTAACCAAATAGAAAATCAAAAGTATGTACAAAAAGCACCGTTTATCTCCAATTAATCTAATTTAAAGGAGAATGCCACTTGGAGAGGGATAGGGTCAGCGCCTCAACTAAATGACTTTATCCCTTTTGAATGCCCAACAAAATTTTCCTTTGCCTCAATCATATTGGTACAAAAAATCAAATGACATCCTTTTGAGCGGTTTTTTAATTAAAACCTTCTCCAATAAACCTTCCAACTCCTCTCAACAACCAATAAATGATTCTAAATGGGAGGAAAAGTAATTCTGGTATCCAAATTAGTACATCAAGAAATAAGTCAATTAATGAATATTGATCTTTACGTCTCTTATCTCTTCTCTTTTTGTTTTTCCTTCCTTGCAACCATTCTCTCACATTACTCGACCCCTTTTACAAAAAAAGTGCTGGCTTTTCATAAGTAAGTATACGATTCATTGCTTTAGGTGGTTTCATTTTTAAAAACTTTATGATGTAAAAGCGGATATGGGGCGTAAATGGGAGTAAGAATGTTGGCTTATTATATTTCTTTAGCGATGCGTATTACCGCAAATGTGAGAAATGGAGAATTTAAAATTAAATAAGGTGAAAGACAAGCAGGTTTAAAAAAGGGTCACATAGGCTGGAAGTGACCCTCTTTGCTGTGGATGTATCGACATTAATGTGAGCTGCTATTAATGAAGATCATCCCTTTTTCATGTTTATCAATAACTATTAATATTCTTTTTGCACGAATGTTGCTCCGACAATAATGAGAAGAATGAATAGCACAACGATTAAAACGAATGTTGAACTATTGTTTTTGCCGCCATAGTCCATGCCACAACAACCCATACTATAACCGCCGCTATAGTCATTACCATAGCCTCCATAACAACAATTGAAATTACCCATGTTTCCAAAGTATCCCATCAAGATCTCTCCTTTCTTCAGTTTATTGTATGAATGTCATTGAAAGAGAAAAGGGTATTCGTCTAATGAATCGTATTTAGGTAATTTTAAAGAGAATCTTGGGTGAAGGATGGATGAGTATCACTAAACACTTGATAGGATGAAACTCAAAGGCGCTTGTTACAGCCTGATGATTAGTTGTCAATCCAGTCCATAAGATAAAAAATAATTTTTTGATGCATGATGATGGAGCGGGTTTGAAACAGTAAGTCGATGTTTTTCCGTTTCTATTTTTAGCTACAATGTGTTGCGGAAAGGAATCATTTATTTTTTTATTTAAATAATGTGAGAGTTTTCTTTCATTTGCTCGTTATTACTTGTAGAGAAGAAAGGAAAGGAGGTTTTCTAACTTCGTGTATTCATTAATTAATCAGCTACAAAAAAAAGATGAACAAGCTTTAAGAGAAGTGATTAACAAATATGGAGGTTATGTTAAAGCCATTGTAGTGAAAGTGTTACAGCCCAATCAAACAGCTATTGAAGAATGTATCAACGATGTATTTCTAACCATTTGGCAAAAGAGTATTCAATTTACTGGCGATGAGATTGATTTTAAAAAATGGATTGGCGTTATTGCAAAATATAAAGCGATTGATACATATAGAAGCCTTCAAAATAAGCCTAAAACAGTCGAGTTACTTTCATCAATTTCAAATAGCAAGGATCTACCAGAAAGAATCGTAGAACAAAAAGTACAAAAAGAGCAACTATTTATCAGTATTTTAAATTTAAGTAAAAACGATCAGGAAATTTTTCTCTTGAAATACTACTTAGGATATTCCAACGGAGAAATCGCTGAGATATTTGGTCTATCTAAATCAGCTGTAGAAAATCGTTTATATCGAGGTAAGTTAAAGTTAACAGAAGAGCTGGGAGGTATCTAAATGAACGAAAAGGACTTCATCGAAATAGATATTGATGAGATTGAACCAATTGAATTATCTGATTGGGAAAAGATTAATATTGAAAAAAGTGTTTTACGGTCATCTTCAACCAAGAAGTATGTATTTAAAAAATGGAGGTGGGTTAGTATTGTCGCCATGCTCACATTTATTTTTGCTAGTAGCAGCATTTGGCTACCTGTAGTGGCTAATCGAGTACCAATTGTACAGCAACTATTAAATAGCAATGATAATCCCCAATTACAAGTATTTAGTGATAATGCATCAACCATCAATCAAATAGACGAAAGTAACGGAACCTTCATTGAATTAGCTGAGGCTTTTTTCGATGGAACGATTGTATCGGTTAGTTATGAAATGAAACACGAACAATCGATAGATGAACCCCCTCTATTTTGGAAGGGCGATTTAGAAGGCAACGGAAACAAGCTAGACGTACTTAGTCATCAAATCGTTAAAAAGAATGAGGCTACTTGGATTGGTATGTTTACAGCGAGAATTTCAGACAAAGTAATTGATGAAAAGATAAATGTTCAATGGCGTCCTCAAGATTTTATAGGTATTGAAAATACGACTCTTGTAGAAGGAGCTTGGGACTTTCAGTTAGAACTTACACCAACCCGAGCCTATTCAAGAAAAGTAAATATACCCTTTGGTAATGATCAATACCAGTTATTTTATAATCAAATAACAGAGGGAAAATATATAACCACTCTTTATTTTGAGGGAAATCTTGATTGGGAGACAGAATTTTTAATGGTAGACATAAAAGATAATCTTGGAAATGTATATGAAAATGTAGGAGCAACAACTATTAAAAGCGGTTCTGGGCGAGTAAATGGTTATGTTGAGGTTTTTATACCTGATTCTACTATTCGAACGCTAATCATTACACCAACTATAAGAATTGTTGATGAAAAAACATTAGAGCGGAAAGAGTTTGTTCCGCTCCCAAGTATTAATATTTCTCTAAAATGATATGGTCTGTTCCTACAACTCTTTCCAAAGGGCTGAAGGAATCAATTCTTACCTACAAAGATGGATGTAGTTGCAATGAATGATACAGGTCAGCATCTTTACCTTTAGCTCATATCACGCAGTATTCAATCAAGATAGCGTTATTAATTGTAGCTAAATATCTTTTAAACGATTAAATTTTTAATTCTTTCTTTTAGTACCAATCATCATAAAGCCTAATAATAAATATAGAAGACTGGCCGAAATGGAGCTATACAACAGGAATGTAATAGAAGTTGGTGCCCAAACTTCAATAAATGTCCAATTTAAGCCACCAAGTAATATGTTAGGCGTGATAAATAGTGCTGTCAGCATTGTCGCCACAAGTATAGTATGGGCAGATAATAACAATATTCTTTTGTAATTTAGATTTGCCATACGACGTTGTTTTTTATAAAGGCTGCGTATATTTTGAACGAATAGATAACAGAACATAATGCTGATTGCGATGATGATAGCACATATGATTGTTACAATTTTATCTAGCTTTTGATAGCTGCTGATATGTTGCATGTCAATCGTTTTGCCCTCCCATAAATCCATGACACCTTGTCCAATCGCTGTTGTAGAGCTTGTATTCATATTGGCTAAAATAGCCACGCCGATTTGTTCGTCAGGTTGCAAAATGAAATACGAGGAAAAGGTTGGATTCTCACCAGCATGGTAGATATATGACTTTGTGTCCTTTTTCACAACGGCCCAACCGTTTGCATAGTAAGTATTCGTATCAAAAGGCTCCACTGTTAGATCTGGAGTATGCGATTCTTGAATTAAATTGTTACTGATTGAATAGATATCACTGTTTCCTACCTGTAATTTTAACCATCTGGCTATATCATTAGCGTTACTGATGATATAACCAGCGGGGATATTGCCACGATAGATAGGTGGTATGTATCGCTGCTCTCTCATTAGACCTATTTTATAGCCAGAAGCCATATGTGTGGAATGTACTTGGTGAATTCCTACAAAAGATTGATGCATACCAACAGGTTGTAAAATTTTCTGTTGAATATACTGATCGAATGGCTGTTTTGCAACTTGTTCAATGACGAGGCCTAAGACATCATAGTTGATGGTTGCATACTCAAAAGAACTCCCTGGTTGACGATTTAGTGATTGATCCAGCAGTGTTTTAACAGTTAATTCAAGGGCATTATCCGCTGTGCTTTCTGGGATTTGAGTAATGGAATTTGAGGGAATTCCGCTAGTATGAGACAATAGCTGCTGTATTGTCACAGCCTGATCCTCGCCTTTATAGGTTAATGATAACCAAGGGATATACTTTCGGACATCATCTGACCGTTTTAACAAACCTTGTTTTTCTAATTGTAAAATAGCGAGTCCTGTAAATGCCTTAGACGTGGAGCCTAACTCAAAAAGAGTATCAGAGGTAACAGGTGTTTTTGTTTTCGTATCTGCAAAGCCAAAGCCCCGTTGATAGACGGTTTTCCCTTTATCAACAATAATTACTGAAATTCCTGGGATTTTACTAATGGTTTGCTGCTCCTTAATAAACTGATCAATTTTACTAATTGTATCATTTGATGCTGCGTGTCCAAATCCGGGTGTGAACGTAAAAAATAGTAACATTACTGTCATCATCACCGATTTCTTCATGAATAATGTCATGTTGTTTTTCTCCTTAGAACGTAATGTGCTTGTGGCAACATGGTTTACTGTAACAAGAAAAATAAGGGTAAACCATCGATTAACATGACTATTTCCGGGATAACATGACAAAATTGTCACTTCAAAAAGGGCCACTCCTAAAACCAATAGGAGGGCCCTTGAAATTTTATTTAATTTGTTTCTGGCTCTGGCGTAAAATCCTGACCGTTAAATGTTAATTTAGATGGTGAGATAAGAATTTCTCTGTTCGCTTCGTAATAAGGGTCTAAAACTTTATAAAAGGCTTCCCATTGCTCGCCAGCTTTTTCATCTTCACCCTTTTGTTCAAGGGCAACTGCTTCTTCATAGTGTTGCTTTAATTTTGCGTAATCCGCATTACTAATGCTGAATTCGATATCTGCCATATATTCCTCGAAGGGAACTGGTTTAAAGTGTGGGCGAAGTATTTCATAGAATGCATCCCATTTCTTCATGGCCAATTCTTCGTCTTTATCTTTTTCAGCTTTTTGTGCCTCTTCATAGAGCGTTTTAAGTTTTGCAAGTTCCTCTTTTGTTAAATCGACGTTCATATCCGCCATATATTCTTCAAAAGTTAAAGGTGGATATAATTCTTGGTAATAAGGTTCAAGAATAGTGAAAATTTTATCAATGTTTTCTGATGCCTCATCCGTTTTATTTTCTTTTACATACTTAATCCAGTTACTATAAAGTGTTTTTAGCTGTTCTTTATCTTGTGCTTTGATAACAATATTTTTTTCAGCGAATGCAGCTTCATTAATAAATTCTTCAAAAGGCTCAGGTTGCCAATTTGCTAATTCGTAAGGTCTTGTGATGTTATCCATCGCCTGATAGATTCGTTCCATTTCCTCATAATTCTCTTCTTTTTCAGCCTTTTTCATGTCAGAAAAGAGTTTCTCTAGTTGGACTAATTCTTCTTTTGTTACTTCTTTAGGTAAGCTTTTTTTATAGACGGCAAAGGTAAAGAAATCTGAGTAATCTTTCACAATACTACCCTCAACTAAAATTTCTTGCCCCTCGGCTAGCTTTAACTGCTCAATTTGTTTATCTGAGAAATTGTGTAAACCGATGTAGTAGTTTTTTCCATCTGTTCCTTTAAGGGTAATGCTGCCGCCATCAAAATATTTAATGGTACCTGTTATTTTTTGTTCTATTTGAATCGTTACATTATTTGTTGTATCAACAGCTGTTGCACCAGCTTGAAGCGGTGTTAATACAGCCATCCCTAGTGTTAATGCTGAAGCTAATAGCCATGTTTTTTTAGCAGGTTTTTTCATATTTATCAATTCTCCTTTAGGTTAACTTCTGTTACCAATTATTAGACGTTTTACCAATTGAAAAAGTTTTAACTTTTTAAAAAAATTTTTAAGAAATTAAAGAGTGGAGGATTCATGATAAGACTCACTGTTTTAGTATCTGTAGTCTTTGAAAAATAGCTATTATTTACAGCTCAGACCATGCAAAGGGTTGATTAGCGAAGCAAAGATTTACAAGGATTAGTGCGCTTCCAGAGAAAATTCATGGGCACGAACTAAGGCATTATTGCAGCCTATACTGTTTTAAGCTCTTTTTCTCCTAATTGAAGATTTTAGGAGATCTAATGTTTAATCTCATAAGATAACTTACATCCGTTTAATCCAAGCTCTTCTACTGTTCATCCTGGAAATAGATTTTATAGAATTTGCGATTCGTTGCCTCATCATAGCCAACTTCAATTAATTCATCTATTTGGTCAATATGTTGGATATTTACTTGGATTTCAATATTGGAATCCAGTTTGATTTTACGTTTGTATTTCTTTTCAGCCTTTTCTAGCGCACTATCAGAAATGACAGTTTCATAGGGTTTGACCGAATTAATGATGATATCTTTTTGCGTAGTGTCCGCTTGCTCAAAAACAGTATCAATATAATGATTTACCTGAAACTCCTCTTCATTTCTAAAGTAATCCAGTGTTTTATTCAAGAGGCCAAGTTTTTCTGTGCTTGTATAATTTTCTTCCTTTAAAATGAATTTTTTACATTCTGTTAATGCTAAATGGGTTTTATAATAATGCTCATCCGCTGCCTTAATTTTTAAAAATCGTTCTTGCCAATAAACTATATCTTCTTTACGTTTTGTTTTAATATACACGGCAGGAGATTGATCTGGTCCCATATCAACAATAATAGCCATATTATTAATTTTCTTAACGTTAATGCCATCCACGCCGTTCACGATCATTTGATTGTGTTCATTTTTCACATCTAAAAACATTTCTTTTTCATCAATTTTGACAATAGCAATAATCTTTTTAGCCTCATTTAATAGTAAACAATTTTCAAAAAGGCCAATAAACAGTTCTCCGCTTTTGATGTTAGGATGCTGTGACACACTATGTAAGTGCTTGGCAATATTTTGTGAATGTTCTAGGAAGTTACTTCCCTTTTCGAAAATAGCTCTCGAATACGTAAAAACTTCATGGAGTGCAAGATTGCTTTCATGGAAAAATTCATATTGCTGTTCCACATCAATTTTACTAAAAGCGAGCTGTGTAAAGGCTGCTTCTAACATGACCTCAGGTTGTGAAAAAACTTCTTCTCCTAAAATAAGCGTCTCACTCAAAAAATGCAGACTATATTGTGTTAATTTACTTTCACTGACTTCTAGCATAAATTTCACCTTCTAATTTTTCATAGTAGCTAGTATACCATAAGCTAAAGATTGCTTTTATAAGTACCAGTACTCATTTGAGGCTGGTTTTTTTATGGTCACCGAATGTTAGTGTCTTATTATGAAAGAATGTTGAGGATTGGAAGTTTAAAATACTGCTGCTTAGATAAAGATAAAAACATGTAGGGATACTCTGTACAAGTGTACTAAAGAGGGTGATCAATATGTGGGAAAAGGTGATTTCCTACATGCCACATTGGCAAGTTTTTTTACAAGGCTTTTTAGCGTTTTTTATTCCATATTTAATTTATAAATTGTTCCATGTTTTTTTATTTGTTAATAAGAGCAATGGCAAAATTGAGATGAAAGAAAATAGTGAACAAGTTGAGATGGTACACATACCTATTCAAAAAACGTTAGAGCAATTTACAGGAGATTTTAATAAAGATCTTTTACAAATGAGGAAAGAACTTGGTCATAATTGGGATATTCATTTTAGAGAATTTCAAATAGGAAATACGGATAATCGTGCAGCGATCGTTTTTCTTAAAGGATTATGCGATAAAGAATTAATTGACAAACATATTTTGAAATCATTAATGAATGGACATACAAAAAAGTCGTCTGTTTTAAGAGGTCATGAATTACATCAATCAATTAGAAATGAAATCCTACCAGTGAGTGAACTGCTAGAGGAATCGAAAGTCATGAAAGCTGTTGGGAAAGTATTAACTGGTTCCACTGTATTAATTGTGGATGGCATACAGAATGTATTTATCATTGGTACGGCACATGGCAAAACTCGAAATCTTGAGGAGCCTGTTTCTGAAGCAATGGTACGTGGACCAAGAGTGGGCTTCACGGAAAAATTAAGTGTGAATACCTCTTTATTAAGACAGCATGGTGAGAATCGAAATTTATCGATTATCGAGATGGAAGTAGGCGAACGTACGAAAAAAGAGTTGGTTTTAGCCTATATAGATGAAATTGTGCAGCCTAATCTTGTCAAAGAGGTGAAGGAACGAATTGAAACAATCCATTTGGATGATGTTGCTGAATCGGGATATATTGAGCAATTGATTGAGGATGATTATCTCAGCCCATTTTCGCAAGTGCAAAGTACCGAGCGTCCTGATCGGGTTATTGCTGCTTTACTAGAGGGACGAGTCGCAATTCTTTTAGATGGAACTCCCTTTGCATTAATTGTGCCAGTCACGTTTAATATGCTACTGCAATCACCAGAGGATTACTATGAACGTTGGTTATCGAGCTCACTTATTCGCTTGCTTCGCTATTTTGCTGCAGGCATCTCTTTATTTGGCCCATCCCTGTACATTGCTTTTGTATCATTTCATCAAGGTTTAATCCCCACTAAACTAGCGCTGTCCATGATGGCAACAAGGCAGGGAGTACCGTTCCCAGCATTGATTGAAGCCCTCATTATGGAAGTCGCTATTGAGATATTACGAGAAGCAGGACTTCGTCTACCGAAGCCAATTGGTCCGACGATGGGGATCGTTGGAGGGCTTGTTATTGGAGAAGCCGCCGTACAGGCAGGAATTGTTAGTCCAATCATGGTCATTGTGGTTGCATTAACAGCAATTTCCTCTTTTGCTATCCCTCAATATAATGCTGGTATCACGTTAAGAATGCTACGTTTTGTGGCGATGTTTTCCGCAGCTTTATTTGGACTATATGGCATCATTCTATTCTTCTTATTCCTTTGCAGTCATTTGGTAAAGCTAAAAAGCTTCGGTGTATCCTATTTGAGCCCAACTATTCCGTATCGAGCAGGTGATTGGAAAGATTTTATGGTGCGAATGCCGTTAAAGATGATGAAGCATCGTCCTAGATTGTTAAAGCCAAAAGATTCGGTCCGCAAAGGGGAATAAGAGAAAGGGAGCAAAACAGCCATGAACAGCAGTATGAAAGATAAAATAACGACGTCACAAGCAGTTGTTATTATTATTAACTATATTCTTGCCACTGGGATTCTTACTTTACCTCGTGCATCTGTAGAAAAAGTAAAAACGCCAGATGTTTGGATTAGTGTATTTTTAGGTGGAGTCGTTGCAATGATTGCAGGTGTAATTATTGTGAAGCTAAGCCAACAATACCCTGACAAAACATTTTATCAATATAATCAAGATATCATAGGGAAGTGGTTAGGCTGGTTTATAAGTGCGTGTGTAATTGCCTACTTTTTTACCATTTCTGCCTTTGAAGTTCGCATCATGGCTGAAGTAACTTCTCTCTTTTTATTAGAAGGGACCCCCACTTGGGCGATTATTTTGCCTTTCTTATGGGTTGGGCTTTACTTAATAAGCGGTGGCATCAATACAATCGCTCGTTTATTTGAAATCATTTTTCCAATTACCTTTGTTATTTTTTTACTTGTGGCTTTTTTAAGCTTAGGGATTTTTGAAATTGATAATTTGAGACCAGTACTTGGACTGGGTGTTGTTCCGATGTTAAAGGGAATTAAAACAGCGACACTGGCATTTTTAGGACCTGAAATTATGCTACTACTTGTGGCATTTATGTACCCTTCAGATAAATCAAAAGCCGTCAAGGTTGTACTGGCGGGTATAGCCATACCCTTGCTCTTTTATGTCATCACGGTTGTGATGGTCATTGGTGCTCTATCCATTGAAGGTGTTTTGACAAGGACTTGGCCAACGATTGAATTAATGCGAAGTTTTGAAATCCCTGGTTTAATTTTTGAACGCTTTGAGTCATTTCTTCTGGTAATTTGGATTATGCAAATCTTTGCGACCTTTACGATTACTTATTATGCCGCTACTTTAGGATTAGCCCAACTGTTTAAGAAAAATATGCATCCCTTCTTATACGGATTGTTGCCAATTATTTATATTATTGCGATGACACCTAAAAATATTAATGATCTATTTACATTTGGCGATAAGATTGGTCATGCTGCATTAATTTTATTTGGTGTAGTACCGATAACCTTACTCCTTATTTCGAAATTGAAAGGAAAGAAAGCATGAAGCGAATACATTGCTGTGTACGTTTACTTCTAGTTGCGACGGTAACCTTACTTCTTACTGGATGTTGGAGTAGTAAAGAGATAGAGGATTTAGGCCTTATTGTAGGTACATCATTGGATTTAGAAACGGGTGATGTTTCCTCTGAAGAGCAACAAGATGCTAGGTATGCAAACAGACAGTTGCTAACAATTACCAATCAATTTGTTACGTCAGAGACAACGGTTTCTGGAACAAAAGAGGGAGCATTGCCAGAAAAAGCGTATAAAAATGTTTCTGAGACAGGTGATGCGGTGTTACCAACTTTACGAAATATGCTGTTAAAGGTGGATAAACGTTCTTTTGCTGAACATTCCAAAGTAATTATTATTGGTGAGGAATTAGCTAGTACTATCAATCTCCAGCAAACGTTGGATTTTTTTCTAAGAGAATTAGAAATACGGCCGAGTGGACTGCTCTTTATTGCTCAGGATCAGGCAAGTCAGGCACTGGAAACAAATGAACCAACTAAAATTCCTGCCTTTCAATTAGTAGAAATGATGGAGGGACATGAAAGGACGACTAAAATTTTGCCTCCGATGACCGTAGCCAAACTAGAGGGGAAGCTGTATTCAGATTCTAGCTTTTTATTGCAAAATGTGAGTACAGAAAATGGAGAAGTAAAATTTGCAGGCGCTGCTATCATTGAAGGAAAAACCAAAAAGCTACGAGGCTTTTTAAATGAGAGTGACCTAGAAGGGATTGCATGGATGTCTGGCGATGCGAAAGGTGGCCTTGTCAAAGGCTTTGATGAGGAGTCAGGAGCACCTATTGTGTATGAAATTATTTCAGCTAAAAGTAAAATTATTCCACATGTAAAAGGGGATCAAATCTCCTTTACGATAAAAATTCAATCAGAGGGAAGAATTGCTGAACATTGGGTTCTCTCCGATAAAGCATTTGATAATCAATTTTTGAAAAAAGCAGAGAAAGTATTTGAAAAAGAGATAGAGCAATTAGTGAGGAAGGCACTAGATAAAACGCAACATGAATTTCAAACAGATGTTTCTGGGTTTGGCAATAAACTAAGAATCGATTACCCGAAAGTATGGCAAAAAAGAAAAAAAGAATGGGATCAAACGTTTAGTGAGGTTCCTATTACATGTGAAGTGAAGGTTTCCATTAAGGATTATGGCACGTCAGGTGATTAACATCGTTAATCATCTTTTTTTCTGTCCATTTAGTCTATACAGAAATGAAAGGACATATAGTAGATATTCGAAAAGATGGGGGATAAAAGACATGCAATATACTATTCAATCAATCGCTACCGTTCGTAACAATCGGCAAATGTTAAAAGATGATCATTGGGGAGAGATTATTTCAACTATTGAACTTGCTGATCATATCCAAGAGGCGTCCTTAAAAGGAATAGAAGATTTTTCTCATCTAGAAATTATTTTTTATTTTGATAAGGTTACAGACGATCAAATTCAATATGAGGCAAGACATCCGAGAAATAATCATGATTATCCAGAGGTTGGCATTTTCGCACAAAGAGGTAAAAATAGACCCAATAAATTAGGAAGTACAATCGTTGCCTTGTCAGAGGTCAAATCAAGAGGATTAATCGTTCAAGGGCTAGACGCCAGAGATGGCACACCTATACTAGATATAAAGCCTGTAATGAAAGAATTTTTACCTAAAGAGGAAGTTAAACAGCCAGCGTGGTCAATAGATTTAATGAAGGCCTACTGGGGGTAAGATAGTTGTTAAAGCGAAGACAATTGTGGACTTCTAAAAAAAGGGGAGTAGCGTGCTCCCCTGGCTTTTTAAAGAATGATTCCTTCTTGATAAAGAATGCTGATGGCATGAGAGCGATTTTTGGCACGCAATTTTTTGATAGCAGATTTTACATATTGTGTAATGGTTACTTCACTTAATTTCATAACATCTGCTATTTCCTTGGTACTATCTCCCTGCGCTACCTGTCTCATTACCTCTAATTCACGCTTGCTCAGAAAGCCCTCTTTTTTGCTAGTTCTAGCTTGTATGATAAGCTGTCCAATCATGTTTCCAAAGGTGGTCATGTCATCTAACAGCTTATCATTTATATCGATTTCCTCTTCTAATTGAGTACTACAAATATAGCCAAAAACATATGACCCAATGAAAATAGGGACAATTAAAAACGTATTATTTTGCGAGGGAATAGAATATTTCATACTGATATTTTTTAAATAGTCCATTCCTGTGCAAAATTTAGCCTTCTTATCTTCAATAGCAGCATAAATAATAGGGAAGCTACGAATCTCCTCACGAATTTCACCGATATGACTACCACCCGATTCATTTAAAAAAATGATTCCTTCTGCTACAAAGCCTATTGGAGAATACCTCAATAAATAGGCATCCTTGATAGGAAAAGCATCTAAATATACCTGCAAAATGTGTATCAACAGCTCTTCATGGTTGGCATAACTTTGTACTGTGTCGAAACGTTTTTGAATGGTATAAAGATTGGACATGACCTATCCCCTTTTTTAAGTATATACTACGCTTAAAATAAGGAATTTTCAATATATTCTGTAAGTTGTAGTATTTAAGCTAAGTAAAGCCATATTTCTCTATTTTGGCGTAAGGAGGAGCAACAGGTGAGTAGTCAAACAATTAAAGAGGTGGATGCAGTTGTTCTAGGTGCTGGGTTTGCAGGTCTGTATATGCTACATCAGTTGAGGAGTAAAGGCTTTTCAACCATTGTATACGAGGCTGGAGATGGTGTAGGTGGTGTTTGGTATTGGAATCGTTATCCTGGTGCTAGATGTGATATTGAAAGCATCTATTATAACTACACATTTTCAAAAGAATTATATGAAGAATGGACTTGGACATCTAGATTTCCAGAGCAAGCGGAAATATTACGCTACTTAAATTACGTAGCCGATCGTTTTCAATTGCGATCAGCTATCCAATTTAGCACAAGAGTCACTGCAGCTCATTTTGATGAAAAACGACATAAATGGATGATTCATCTAAACGATGGGCAGTACATTTTAACAAGGTACTTTATTACAGGAATAGGCTGTCTATCTGCAGCAAATGTTCCTAACATCCAGGGGTTGCAACAATTTAACGGAAAATGGTATCACACGGGGCATTGGCCACATGAAAAGGTTGATTTTACTGGGAAGCGTGTAGGAATTATTGGGACAGGCTCAAGCGGGATTCAGGCAATACCTGTTATTGCAAAAGAAGCAGAGCAGTTAACGGTGTTTCAACGCACTCCACAATATACGATTCCCGCTCGTAACCATGCATATGAAGAGGACTTTATCAAAGAAACGAAGAAAAATTTTGAAGCGATAAAACGTTCCATGAGAAATTCGGTTTCAGGTACACCTTTTGCACAAAATCAGCAATCTGCAATGGAAGAACCTGATGATAAGAGGCAGGCGGTTTTTGAGAAAGCTTGGGCACAAGGTGGCTTTGCCTTCTCAGCTACTTATCATGACTTGTTAACGAATGAACAGTCCAATGAAAGAGCGGCAGAATTTATTCACTCCAAAATACGACAGATTGTGAAAGATCCTGTGGTTGCAGAAAAACTATGTCCTAAGTATATGTATGGCACGAAAAGACAGGTTTTAGATAGCGATTATTTTGAAACCTATAATAGGGAGAATGTTTTACTGGTTGATGTCAAAGAATCACCTATTCAAAAAATAACAGGAGAAGGTATTCAAACGGCGGATAACCATTTTGATTTAGAGATCATCATTTTTGCGACAGGCTATGATGGCATGACAGGGCCATTATTTAAGATTGATATCCGAGGAAGGAATGGCGTGTCATTAAAAGAGAAGTGGAAGGATGGGGCAGCTGTTCAAACCTATCTTGGACTCACAACAGCAGGTTTTCCTAATTTATTTATGATTACGGGACCAGAAAGCCCTTCTGTTCTCGTGAACATGCCGATTGCTATTGAGCAGCATGTCGAATGGATTGCCGAGTGCATGCATTATTTGCGTGAGCATGACATTGATCTTGTGGAACCAACAATAGAAGCAGAGCAAGCTTGGAGCACACATTGTCGAGATGTTGCTAATGCAACACTCTACGTCAAAGGTGATTCCTGGTATACGGGAGCCAATATTGAGGGCAAACCTCGAAGTTTTTTAATCTATCTAGGAGGATTTGATTATTACACAAAACATTGTAATAAAGTGGCTCAAAACAATTATGAAGGCTTTAAGTTAATGAAATTAAAATCAATATCATAGTTTGTGAGAGGGGAGCATATATCAATATGGAGCAACAAGTAGTCATTATTACAGGTGCTGGAAGCGGTATAGGAAGACAGACTGCAAAATTGCTTGCCACTATGGGCAAAGCATTAGTTTTAGTGGATTTTGATGAAAAAAGTGGACAAGACACACTACATGCTGTGAAGGAATATCACCAACAAGCAATTTTTGTCCAAGGTGATGTTTCACAAAGCAAGGATGTCAAAAAATATGTGGACGCTGCAAAAGAAACATTTGGCAGGATTGATGCTTTTATCAATAATGCAGGTGTTTTAAGCCCACCTACACTACTGGGAGATTTAGAAGAGGAAACGTTTGATAGAATAATCTCGGTCAATCTTAAAGGGGCGTTTCTCGGCTTAAAGTATGTATTAAAAGAAATGGAGCAACAGCAATCAGGTGTCATTGTGAATACATCCTCAGCAGCTGGTATACAGGGACAACCCTATCTAGGTGGTTATGCGGCAAGTAAGCATGGTGTAATTGGATTAACTAAAACGGCGGCCATGGAATATGGACCTAAAGGGATTCGCGTGAATGCAATTTGTCCTGGTGGCGTGAGGACAAACATGACAAAGGGATTGGCATCGAGTCCAGAAGAAAATGGACCATTACGTAGATTGGCAGACCCTACTGAAATCGCAAATGTAATCGCTTTCTTAATTTCGCAGGAAGCTTCTTATGTGAATGGTGCTGTCGTCCCAATTGATGGCGGTTTAACATCGTAAAAACATTTTAAATAAGAGAGGAAGGATTTTAATGGAACATCGTATTGATTCAGAACTAAAAGAAACGTTAGCAATTTTTCCCCCATTAGATTTGGATAATGTACAAGCTACAAGAGAAGGAATGGCAGCCGTTGCTGTGCCAGCTCCAATTGAAGAGCACATCATAGTAGAAAATAAAGTCATTCAAGGGCCTGATAATAATGATTCTCTTCGTCTTCGTATTTATAAATCAAAAGAGCAAAAGGAAATATACCCAGGCCTGCTATGGATTCATGGTGGAGGCTATGTCTTAGGAGCACCAGAGGGTGATGATGTGCTTTGTCAGCGTTTTGTCAATGAAGCGAATTGTGTTGTAGTATCTGTAGACTATCGACTTGCGCCTGAACATCCTTATCCAGCTCCGCTTGAAGATTGCTATACAGCGTTAAAATGGGTAGCAGATCATGCGGATGAATTAGGGATAGATCCTACCCGTTTAGGGATTGCTGGAGCAAGTGCTGGTGGTGGGCTCACAGCTGCACTTGCACTACTTACACGCGATCGAAATTATCCGAAGCTTAGTTTCCAAATGCCGCTCTATCCAATGATTGATGATCGCAATAATACCCCATCTTCATTAGAAATTACGGGACATATGATCTGGAACCACTCACTTAATCAAAAGGGATGGAAAATGTATTTGAATGGAGAAAATGGTAGCGACAATGTACCACCATATGCCGCCGCAGCTAGAGCGGATGATTTATCAGGTTTACCATTTACCTATACATGTGTGGGTCAACTTGATCCGTTTCGTGATGAGACTTTGCAATATGTAACCAAGCTATGTCAGGCTGGAGTAGATGTTGAATTCCACTTATACCCAGGCTGCTATCATGGCTTTGAGAGTATTGTCCCTACAGCCGCAGTCAGTCAAAGAGCTGTCACAGAGTATGTAGAAGCTGCTAAATATGTGTTACATCGAAATATTTCAGTGCCTTTATAAAAAATTCACGAAAATCCCGAAACCATAATTTACTCAGGTTTCGGGATTTTTTTGTTCAGCAAAATGATCTTTTAGCTAGTTTGTAATATTGTCTTTTAGGTTAAACTTTTATCGAGTGAAAGGAGGAGAAGATAAATTGTTACAATTTGATTCAAAAATTGTTGGAAAAGAGATAGGATTTGGCTATTTACGAGATAAAATTGCCGATCGAGGTTTCACGATCGGCGGGAATTGGGAGTACTATAAAGGCAGCTTTGACTCGGTATTATGGAAAGAGGCTGGAGAAACTATTTATTTACGTGTCCCTTTTATCGTCACATCAGGAGAGCTTGATAATGAAGATGCTCAAATTCGTTTTCAAAAGCCATTTGTCATTAAGCATGTTGAGAATATTGGTCTAGATTATGATGAGGGCTCCTTACTAGATGCAACTGGTGTTAGTCAATTTCAAACTCCGCTTGATAAAGATGGATACATTCATGATAAAAGTAGATGGATTCAAGCAGGTGAACAAGCTGTGGAAGAAAAAGTACTACCATTTTTCATTCATTAGTTAGATAAATTTAAATAGCTGCTGCAAGAAATTATATGTCTTTTATCCTTATTATTTTGGGAACATATAATCAAAAATATAAATAGAATTGTCGTAAGAATTTTCCAACATTATAATGATATTAGCACGTACTACTATATGAGGTGAGTTTATGGATAAAATAGCTATAGATGATTTTCAGCATTCCTATCAGAAATTGCACCAAGAACGACTCATCCATCGTAAAGAAGCCTTTCTAGAGGTGTTAGAGAAAACAAGAACATTTGGTGAAATAATCCTGTTTGAAAGTATAAAAAGTAAGAGAGGCGTCTAGGTGGCGTCTCTTTCTATTTTTCATAAATGAGAGGATGATTAATCATGGGACGTTACATACCTTTAATACTGCTAACGATGATTCTATGTGTTGCTTGTACGTCAACGAAGGATAATAACGATAATAGGTTAGAAAGTGAGGAAAATCAAGCTAAAGATGCCATGAATTCCTCTATCGAAATAATAGCAGATCAATTGCAGTCACCTTGGTCAATTCAAAAAAGTGGAGATGTCTTTTATATAGCAGAAAGGCCTGGCAGTATTGTAAAGATTGCGGAAGGGGGCGTTGATAGACAGCAGGTTATCCTGAAAAAGGAGCTATCAACTGCTCCAGAAGCGGGTATGTTGGGATTTGTGTTAGCACCTAATTTTCCTACTAGTCAAGTTGCCTATGCGTATTATACGTATGTCGAGGAAGAGGAACAATTTAATCGAATTGTTACGTTAACGTTTAGCGATAATAAATGGCTCGAACAGGATGTTATTATGGATCGAATAAGGAGTGGTACATACCATCATGGGGGACGTTTGAAAATAGGTCCTGACGGCAAGTTGTATGCAACGGTAGGAGATGCAACACAACCTTCTTTAGCACAGGATGTGGAAGCTTTAGAAGGGAAAATTTTGCGCATCAATTTGGATGGCACCATACCGAATGATAATCCTTTTCCTCAATCCTATATATACAGCTATGGACATCGAAATCCACAAGGCTTAACATGGTCTACTGATGGTACGATGTATGCCAGTGAGCATGGCAATGCAGGAAATGATGAAATTAATATCATTGAGAAGGGGAAGAATTATGGCTGGCCTCTTATTGAAGGAATGGAGAAAGAGCAGGGGATGATAACACCTCTTTTTACATCTGGTTCTTCTATCACATGGGCACCATCAGGCATTGCTATTGTAAATGATCAATTATATGTCGCTGCCCTAAGAGGCACAGCAGTCCTAGCTTTTGATATAAATAAGAACAAACACAATGAATTACTATCAGAATTTGGTAGAATTCGTGATGTCTTTGTAGATGGAGAATTTCTTTATTTTATTAGCAATAATACAGATGGTCGTGGAAATCCGCAACCTCAGGATGATAAACTATATCGAACGCCATTGTGATATAATATTTGAGAAAACATGGAATGGTAGGATGAATGGGGAGGACAAACATGGCAAACTATCTTAAGATCGCAGTAGCAATTGATTTCTCAGAACAATCATTAAAAGCATTGGATCGAGCTAGTCAATTAGCAAAGGAACACAATGCTATTTTGCAATTGGTGAATGTCATTGATACAAAATCGTTTGGAGCAGTTTCAGCATATGACTTAAAATATGCCGAGGAATTGAAGAAGGAAAACATTCTTAAAATGGAAAAGCTAGAAAAAGAGGCATTACAGACAGGAGTCAAAGAGGTCGAATCCATTGTAGAAACAGGTTCACCAAAAGGCATTTTAACACAGTTACCTCAGGTTGATTTAATTGTTTGCGGTGCAACTGGATTAAATCGTATGGAGAAAATGATGTTAGGCTCTGTGGCAGAGAAAGTGGTACGTCATGCGCTTTGTGATGTGTTGATTGTTCGTTAGTTGTTAAAATAGTTGAGAGTAAAAGAACCTGCTTGTGTAGACAAGCAGGTTCTTTTATTATTGGAATGTTTGAGCGTTATCAATAATGCTTTGAGGTATATCGATTGTTTTTAGATGATTAAATTCAGTATACGTAACGACTGATTTTGTATTCATTAACAATTCATCACCTTCTACGGCCATTTTTAAGTCAAAATCCATATCCATTTTGTTCGTATCGAAAGTCTCTTTATCGATGTGTAGCACGTAGTTAATTTTTTCAATTGATAGTTGATCCATTGGATTCTCTTCTAGACCCATTTCTTGCATAGACTTATTAATCTCAGAATCGATTAGCTCTTTGAATTTATCGCCTTTTGCATCTAATGTAAGGACATATTCATCATCCGTTTGTTCAAATGTAAAGTCCTTAATGAATTTTTTCAATTGTTCTAGCTGTTCCTTCGCATCTGCAGAAGCAGCCGTTTGATCTAATATAGCATCAAAGTTCTCATCAGGAAGCTTTAACCAGCTATCTGTTGTCGAATCCTTCATAAATAAGCCTGTATCTTTTTTCATATACATTTCAATTGGCATGTCCATTGTTTCTTGACCTTCATTCATCATATCAGGCATTGTCATAGATCCTGATAAATGCATTGCAAGTGGATCAACGATGATATCCATCTCCATTTTGGAGTCGATTGAAAACTCCATTGCTTCATCACCAGACCCAACCTTTGTCACCTGTGTCATATCCATTTTAGCACTTGCACTTTGAATATCAGCCTGACGATCTACTGCTTTGTCATACACTTGTTCTAAAGTGAGTTTGCTTTTATTAGTTGTGTCTTTCGTAGGCGTAGCGCTTGAATTACATGCGGCAAGTGTCAACGCTAGTGTTCCGACTGCTAATACTTTAAAAATTTTCTTCATTACTTTCATCTCCTATTCTTGGTAAAAAACACTATCTACTACTATACGCACTAGAAAAGCAAAAGTTTCATAAATTGTTAGAAAAGAACTACTTTTTTATTAAAAAAATAACATTACTCCTACTTTTGTAAGCGCTAAACGCGATAATTACCAAATGAATAGGGATAAAACAAAAAAGCTGTCACGAACTTATCGTACAAGGACGATAAGTTCAGACAGCCTTTTGCTTACACAATAGTGTAATGGATCAATTATAACCCCAGATCATAGCAAATAATGTACCGATGATTGTCACAACACCTACGAATACTGAGTATAAAATTGTTGTATATAACGTTTTTTTATCTTCAGATTCACCGATGTGCATGAATAATACTAATTGTACAGTTGCCTGTGCAAGAGCAGTTACTAGTAAAATTCCAAATGCCATATTAAGAGACATATCAAATTTTACAACTGCTAAAGCTACGATTGTTAGTAATAGTGAGAAGCCGAAGCCCATCACATGTTGTTTTGGGAATAATTCCTTCATCAGCTAATCAGTCCTTTCAAGTAGACGAAGCTGAAGATGAAAATCCAAACAACGTCTAGGAAATGCCAGTACAGTGAGAAGATAAACGCTTTATTAGCCGTTTGTGGGTTTAAGCCACGTTTCGCTACTTGGATTAAAATAGCTACGCCCCAGAAGAAACCGAATGTTACGTGGGCACCGTGCGTTCCAAGTAAAGTCATTAAGGACGATAAGAAAGCGCTTGTTTGAATCGTCGCACCTTCGTGTACATATGTGACAAATTCATCAATCTCAATAGCTAAGAAGCCAAGGCCTAGTAATAGCGTGATGATAAAGAATGTCATCATCGCTTTTTTACGACCAATACGCATTGCATGAACACCAAGACCAATGGTGAAACTACTTGTTAATAATAAGAATGTTTCCCATAGAACTGGAGTTAATTCGAAAATCTCAGCACCATTTGGTCCACTACCTGTACGTGTATGAAGTGTGAAATACACAGTAAATAAAGTGGCAAATAACACGATTTCGGCGCCAAGGAAAATCCAAAAACCAAAGATTTTTAGACGGTTTTCCTCTGTACTATATTCTAATGGAAGTGAAGAATCGATTTTCATATTATTTATCACCTCTCAAGCTTTTCTCAGTTGCCATTACTTCCTCAACTGAAATGTAACGACCATGATCTTTTTCAAATGAACGATGGATCATGAAGCCAAATACACCAAGCATACTGATGATGGCTGGAATCCATAGATTAAATACAGCGAAGAATGCTGCAAGGAAGAAGAATCCACTCATCCAGAATGGTGTGCCTGTATTATTTGGCATGTGAATTTTTTCGATTGTACCTGCCGTAATATCGCGACCTTCTTTTTTCGCGAACCAGAACTCATCTAAGCGAGTAACGGTAGGCACTACGGCAAAGTTATATTCTGGTACTGGAGAATGAGTAGCCCACTCAAGTGTACGACCATCCCAAACATCTGCCTTTTCATTACGAGGCATATGCTTCCAGCTGTAGTAAATATTGTAGACGATTAATGCAAAGCCGACTGCAAGTCCTAGAGCACCAACGAACGATAACATGTTCAATGGACCATAACCAGTAGACTCAGAATAAGTGTACATACGACGAGCATATCCATCTAAACCTAAAATGAATAGTGGGAAGAACGTTACGTTGAAGCTGATGGCAATGAACCAGAAACCAGCTTTCCCTAATTTTTCATTTAGACGGAAACCGAACATTTTTGGCCACCAGTAGTGGTAACCTGCAAGGACACCAAATACTGTACCTGGAATTAATACATAGTGGAAGTGGGCAACTAAGAACATCGTATTATGATATTGGTAGTCAGCACTTGCCATCGCTAGCATTACCCCTGTAACCCCACCAATTGTGAAGATAGGAATAAAGCCAAGTGCATAAAGCATCGGTGTTGTAAATTGAATTTTCCCGTGCCTCATTGTGAGTAGCCAGTTAAATATTTTAACCCCAGTAGGAACTGCGATTGCCATTGTTGTAATAGAGAAAACACTGTTTACCATTACACCATGACCCATTGTATAGAAGTGGTGGGCCCAAACTACGAATGATAGTAGGGAAATGACCACCATACTCATCACCATTGATTTGTAACCGTATAAGTTTTTACGTGCGAATGTTGCGATGATTTCTGAGAAAATACCGAAAGCAGGTAGGATAACGATATAAACCTCAGGATGTCCCCAAACCCAGAAAAGGTTGGCCCAAAGCATATCCATACCACCGTCTTGCATCGCAAAGAATTTTGTCCCGAATTGACGGTCAAACATCATAAGAGCAAGCGCTACAGTTAATACTGGGAACGCGAATACGATAATAATGTTTGTAATTAAAATGGACCAAGAAAACATTGGCATTTTCATTAATGTCATACCAGGTGCACGCATTTTAATGATCGTCGTGATAAAGTTAACACCTGTCATTAAAGTACCAATACCTGACAATTGAAGGGCTAAAGAATAATAGTTATTCCCTACAGTCGGACTAAAATCCGTACTTGCAAGAGGGAAGTAGGCTGTCCAACCAGCGTCTGGTGAACCACCGATAATGAATGATAAGTTTAATAAACCAGCACCTGCTGCAAATAGCCAGAAGCTGACAGCGTTTAGACGTGGGAAAGCAACGTCACGTGCACCGATTTGAAGTGGAATGACAATGTTCATTAAGCCGATAACAAATGGCATCGCCATAAATAGAATCATTAATAAACCGTGTGTTGTGAAAATTTCATTATAGTGTTGTGCATCAAGAAGTCCGTTATCTGGAACGGCTGTTTGTGCACGCATTAATAGTGCATCGATACCACCGCGGAATAGCATTAATAAAGCTACTGCGATATACATAATCCCGATTTTTTTATGGTCAACAGTTGATAGCCAGTTTTTGTAGAAATAGCCCCATTTTTTGAAATAAGTAAGGCCTGCTACGATAACCACTGCACCAACTACGATACTAATAGCTGCCGCTAAAATCATCGGTTCTTGCATTGGATGGAATAATTCTTCCATACTCATTGGATGCGCTCCTTTCAGAATTAAAAATTAATGTCTCGATTCGTTCAACGATAAAATCAAATTAATGACCAGAATGTTCATTATTCGTGTCTTCTTCAGACATATCCCCATGATCCATTTCATCCATATTCATGTGTTTACCATGTTCCATTGGAGCTGGTCTAAAGTCTAAGTGTGTAGATGAGAAGCTTTGGCGACCAACATGTTCTGCCTCTAACAGCTCATCAAATTTTTCTTCTGTTAATGGTGCCTCTTTCGCTTTAACATCAGCAACCCATTTATCAAAGTCTTCTTGTGTCATAGATTGTGCTTCAAATTCCATTTCTGCAAAGCCACGTCCATTAAAGTTAGAGTTACGTCCCATAAATGAACCAACTTCATCTGCTGCAAGGTGAATGGTTGTTAACATATCACTCATAGCATATTTTTGACCTGCTAATTGAGGAATCCAGAAACTAGTAATTGGACCAAATGAGTAAAGCTTAAATTCGATTGGACGATCCACTGGAATGTTTACATAGTTAACTGTTTCAACACCTTCTTCTGGATAACTAAAGTGCCATTTCCAGTTTGATGATGATGCATAAATCACTAAAGGCTCCTTATCGTCATAACCTGCTGGTTGAGCTTCTACTGTAGATGTTGTTCTTACTGTCACAACAGCTAAAAATGCTACGATAATAATTGGAATTACTGTCCATGTAATTTCAAGCAGATGGCTTCCTTCTTCATGAGGAGGCTCATAATCTGCAGCTGCTTTTGATGCGCGATATTTTGTAAGCATAAAGGCTAAAAGCACATACACGACTAGCAATATAAAGGCCATTGTAATAATGGATAAGATAATTGTGTTTGATAATGTTTCAGCATTAGGTCCTTTTGGATTGAACACTGTTAATGGTTCACATCCAGCAAGAAGAGCAATCGCACTCAATGCTACTAACATTAAACTTAATTTTTTCTTCATGTTTGACTCCTTTCTATAGAACGGCTATTCATAAAATTCATGTGTTTTTTGTCAGTGTCACATTTACAAATAGTTGATACTGAGGTCACCTCTTTTATCTTGGCGTATCAATCAACAACATAAGAAATTACAATGGCATGGTTCAATATGAAACATAAAATCTAGTGTTGATTGATCTGATGCAAGCGTTAGCAAAATCAATGATTTGCGCAATCGTTTAAATACATACTTGGTTACCTACGATTGTCACAATCTCTCGTTGTTTGCACATTGGATTATACGCCCTGTTTTTAAGAAAAAACATAATTTTGTTATGAAAATGATAGTATAGCGGTATTGAATTTGAACATTTTTTGAACAAAAATCGTTATTTTAGTATTGGTATTTATAGGTTTTAATTATTAAACACTGTGGAAACGTTGAAAATACTGCATTCCTGATGTTTACCTAAGTAAATAATTTAAAATGTGAAAAATGGTATTTCACATTTTAGACGCTGTTTTGTAATAAAATCATTGTCATACCAGACCTATTGGGATTTTTTATTTGCCTTTTATCCAAAAAAGGAGTAGATGCAATGACGTTTTATGGAAACAATAGGTTGAATTTTCAATGAAAGGAATGAGTGAGGAGGGAATAAATGGAGCGAAATATTAATTATGTTAATATAATAACTGGTTTTCTTTAATATCCATATTTTTACTTCATTTGTTTTATTTGAAAAGTAAAAAGCAAACTAAGCCAGCTCTTAGTTTGCTAGTATTTTAGAAAAAATTTATGTTATCAAGAATTAAGCGGTGTAATTCAGCATTTTTAAAATTACCTGTCAATCACCAAGCTTCAGCCATTTGGCTACTTGTCCATAAATCGTATTTTGAAGCTGTGGCGCTTTATTATTCATTTTCAAAGAAAAATATAGTGTTTTCATAAAGTTTAAGGTACAAGTTCTTCCACTAAAGAAGAGCTCATTATAACCTTGTGTCATTAAATGCATTTCAAATTTATCAAAAGCCTGCTCAACAAATTCGATTAGTGCTTCCTCTGAGTAATTTTGAAGCAATAATGCATCCACTATATTAATTAAACGTTCCTCTTCATCGTTAACAAAGACTGTTTCTTTCCAAGTGACAAGTTTTAATGCATGTAAAATGGATGGTGCATACCGTAAATCGAATTTTGGATGTTTTATTGTTGTTGTAGCTAAATCTGCACCATGTGCAATACTGTGTGCCCATCCTTTTTCCTGAACATATCCTCTCGTATCCTGTTCTAATAACAAATAACGGCCAATTTTTTTAAAGAACAATTGTAGGTCTTCATCTCTTAAAACGAGTAATTCAGCGTCCTTTGCAAGAAGACCTGCAACTAGTAATGCGGAAAACGAACGAGTAAAGACACTATCCTCTGTTTTATCTCCGATATGTAAATATAAAAAATCCTCACCCGTAACTGTATCAAACAAATATTGAAGTTGTTGAGAACTCAATAAATTATCACTTAGTAAATCAACAAAGGTGCGATAAATGAGGTGGTCTCGTAATTCGGCATCAACTGAGCCAATATGGGCTAACATCTCCTGTAATAGCCAATCACTATGCTGGAACATAAATGTCTGACGCTCAGACAGTGTCATTGTAGAAAAAGACTGTAATGTTTCTTTAATATCCATGTTAGAAAAGCCCCCAACTTATTTTTGTACTATATATTATAGCGCCATTTCATTTCGAAGGGATAAATTTGAAACCTTCATTTTAATTAAGCACAGTTAGAATGTCACATAATTTTTACAATATTATTTCCAGAAACTATAGAAAGTTGTTATGATAGAAACGCAATAAAATGGTAAAACTAAAATGTGAACAATAAAAAAGACATACCTATTTAAGTATGTCTTTGTCTAGCTAAATAATGACTGCTGATTTAATGCCAATTGGCCATTCAGTGAGCGTGTGTTGATTCGTCTTTAACTCGACAAGAATATTAGCATTTTTGATTGCATCAATGAGCCATTCACTATAGTGACGATTTGGTTCAGGATGCTGTAAAATCTGCTGCATATCTTTTTTATCAACATGTAACAGCTTGTAGTTACATTCAATGTTTACTTTTTGAGGAATAATGGAAAGAGACTCATTTTGATGACCAAGTGCAATAGATCCAGGAATACACCCTTGAATTTTTAAAATATAGGTGCTGGCTTCTTGTGTGTAGACATCAATTTTGGTGCGTGTTAAAAGTTCAAATTCTATCGGCTTATCTTGAAAATGGCCGTCCGTTGTAGAAATTGAAATGACTTTAATCGATAATGCCTCGAATGCAGATGAGATACAATGATCAAATTCTGTAATTGTATCAAGTAATTGCATGGATTCCACTCCTTGTTAAGAACTTGATTTTCTTGATGCAGACAACAAAGGGGGAGCGTCTGCGAATTGTAGTAAATTTTAGACTATTCTAATTATAATACAATTTATTACAAAATATGAATGCAAAAGCAATGATTTTTTGTTAAAAACAAGAAACTTGTGGATTTTTTAGTAAATAGCAGAAATGAAAAATTAGAACAATGAGGTGAGAAAAATGACAAAAAGAAAGCGTCATGTCATTAAACATGACAATGTTGTTGTTTTTCCGGGCGCTGTCCAAACTTTAATACGTGAAGGACATATGTTTGCTGAAAATTTTCAGTATGAAAAAGCGGTGGCGAGTTTTGAAAAGGCATTTATGTACGAAGATGGAGATGAACTTGCTCTTAGTGCCTATGCTTTTGCTTTGTATGAATTGAAGGACTATAGCAAGACAAAGAATATTTGTGAGCAATTATTTTCATTGGGTACGTCATTTTATGTAGAAATCATGGAATTGTACATTACCGTATGCATGCAGTTAAAAGAATATCATCAAGTAGAGTCATTAATTACAACCCTACTTGAAGAAAATGTTTTGCCTCTGGATCAAATTGAAAAATTTGAACGCTTAAAAAATTTGAATAGTGAAGTGTCTAAGAATCTAGAAAAAAAGGAAAATGCACAACGTTTAATAGAAGAACAGGAATATGACCTTGAAAAATTCAGGACACTTAGTCCGAATGAGCAATCCATTCGCTTACATCGACTTATGGATACAAATGTAAGACAATTAAAAGAGCCATTGAAAGAAATTATTGAATGTTCGACGATCCATCCGTTTGTCCAGAGTCTAGCACTCATATTATTAGTAGAACAAGAAGTAGCTATAAATGTTATAGTGTCCAAATTTAATCAAACTAAAATTGTTAATCCTACTGAATTAGTATTGCCTAACCAGCTACCGCAGTATGGAAAAATAAAAAATATACTAGAAGTGAAGCTAGAGCAAGACCCATCAACGTTAGAAATGGTACAATATTTAATGGCAAAGCATGCCATTGTAACGTATCCATTTGAATGGCACCCGTTCGAAGCAGATGATGTTGCCTATAGTTATATTGATTTTGTCTTAGCAATGCTTGGAAATATACAAGAAATGGACTATGAAATCATTGACTTTTTACAAATGTTAGAAAAGCTAACAGAACTACATTAGGTATGAAATAAGTTGAAACTATACACATCTATGTTATACTAAAATGGTTGTCAAAATCGTAGTTACGAATGAATTGTCTAACATCTAAACTTGATTATTTATTTGGAGGTATTTATACATGTCAGCAAAATGGGAAAAACAAGAAGGTAATATCGGTACTCTTACAATCGAAGTACCTGCTGCAGAAATCGACGCAGCAATGGACCAAGCGTTCAAAAAAGTTGTAAAACAAATTAACGTACCAGGTTTCCGTAAAGGTAAAATGCCTCGTAAAATGTTTGAACAACGTTTTGGTATCGAATCTCTATACCAAGATGCATTAGAAATCATCGTTCCTGAATCTTATGCAAAAGCAATTGATGAAGCTGGAATTATGCCAGTTGATTACCCAGAAATCGCTGGTACAGAAAACTTTGTACACGGCCAAGATTTCACATTCACTGCACAAGTAACAGTGAAACCAGAACCAAAGCTAGGAGACTATAAAGGTCTAGAAGTATCTAAACTTCCAGTAGAAGTAACGGATGAAGAAGTAGATGCACAAATTCAAGATCAATTAGCTCGTAAAGCAGAGCTTGAAATCAAAGAAGACGAAGCAATCGTAGAAGGTGATACAGCTGTAATCGACTTCGAAGGTTTCGTTGGTGAAGAAGCTTTTGAAGGTGGTAAAGGTGAAGACTATCCACTAGAAATCGGTTCAGGTTCATTCATTCCAGGTTTTGAAGAGCAACTAGTTGGTGTTAAAGCTGGCGAATCGAAAGATGTTGTTGTTACATTCCCAGAAGAATATCATGCAGCTGAATTAGCTGGTAAAGAAGCTACTTTCAAAGTAACAGTGAAAGAAGTTAAAACAAAAGTTCTTCCTGAGTTAAATGATGAATTTGCAAAAGAATTAGATCCAGAAGTTGAAGGCGTTGAAGCTTTACGCGCTAAAATTAAAGAACAAACTGCAGCTCAAAAGGAAACAGAATCAGATGCAGCTCTTCGTGATGAGCTTGTAGAAAAAGCAGCTGAAAATGCTGATTTTGAAGTACCAGCAGGCATGATCAACTCTGAAACTGATCGTATGTTACAAGAATTTGGTCAACGTTTACAAATGCAAGGTATGAACCTAGACCTTTACTACCAATTCTCTGGTCAATCAGAAGAAGACTTACGTGGCCAAATGAAAGAAGAAGCTGAAAGCCGTGTGCGTGTATCATTAACACTTGAAGCAATCGCTGAAGCTGAAAAAATTGAAGCATCTGAAGCTGATATTGAAGCAGAATTAGAAAAAATGGCTGCTCAATTTAACATGACAAAAGATCAAATCACAAGTGCTTTAGGTGGAACAGCAGTACTTGAAAACGACATCAAAATCCAAAAAACAGTTGAATTTTTAGTAGAAAACGCTAAAATTACTGAATAAGATTTTGTGTAATTAGATAGCCCAAAAAAACAAGGTACGGCATTCATCCGTGCCTTGTTTTATCACATAAACTCTTAGCAATCAGTCCCCTTAACATTTAATTCACTTTATACTTCACTTATACATAGTATTGTTTTAGTTTTTATCTTCATTCAGCAGATGTTTTTGTATCCAAAGTATAATGTTAGGTACAAAAAACTCCCATCTCACATAGATGGCGAGCTGTAAGCCTTTTAACCTTTTTAGTGTGTGTTTAAACCACGACTGGATGAAGATAGTGCCTGCTGGCAGGCGTCAAGGATTTGTTGGAAGTCCGGACGCTATTAGAGTCAAGGCGAAATTGATACGATGCTAAACTTAACTTCATTCAGAAAGGTTCTAACTATATAAAATTTATTTTTTGATTGATATACCCTTGGTTGATGAATGTAGTAGATTTTATAAATAGAGATCAGTAGTTTGTAGTGTGTCGGAAGTGAATAAATGTAACTTTATAGCAGTATAAGGTGGCGAAGTAAGCAGGTTCCTATAGCATGCTTCGAAAGACAAATGAAGTAAAGTACATGACGATGCGTTATAATCTACACATGCATAATTACTGAGGCGTAAATGATGCAGACAATTTATTTGATAAAGGTTCAATAATCTTGTAAGATTGTTGCTTGAATAGGGGTGAAACATATTGTTCAAATTTAATGATGAAAAAGGCAATTTAAAATGCTCATTTTGTGGAAAACCACAAGAACAAGTGCGTAAATTAGTTGCAGGTCCAGGTGTTTATATTTGTGATGAATGTATCGAGCTTTGTTCAGAGATCGTTGTAGAGGAACTTGGTGTAGAAGAGGAAATCGAATTCCAAGATATTCCAAAACCGAAAGAAATCTTAACGATTTTAGATGAGTATGTAATTGGACAAGAGCGTGCTAAAAAAGCATTGGCAGTCGCAGTTTACAATCACTATAAACGTATCAATACGAATAGTAAAATTGATGATATTGAATTAGCAAAATCGAACATTGTGTTAATCGGCCCAACTGGTAGCGGTAAAACTTTATTAGCTCAAACGTTAGCACGTATTTTAAATGTTCCATTCGCTATTGCGGATGCTACCTCCTTAACTGAAGCAGGTTATGTTGGTGAGGACGTTGAAAATATTTTATTAAAGTTAATTCAATCAGCTGATTATGATATTGAACGCGCTGAAAAAGGGATTATCTATATTGATGAAATTGACAAGGTTGCACGTAAGTCGGAAAATCCATCTATTACACGAGATGTTTCCGGCGAAGGTGTTCAGCAGGCACTCCTAAAAATTCTTGAAGGAACAGTTGCAAGTGTTCCACCACAAGGAGGGCGAAAACATCCTCATCAAGAATTCTTACAGATCGATACAACCAATATTCTTTTCATTGTTGGCGGTGCATTTGATGGTATTGAAACCATCATTAAACGACGTCAGGGTGAAAAAGTAATAGGATTCGGTTCAGATCCGAATAAAGTAGATGTAGATGAAGGTTCTATCATGTCCAAGCTGATTCCTGAGGATTTATTGAAATTTGGTTTAATACCAGAGTTCATTGGTCGATTACCTGTACTTGCGAGTCTGGAGCAATTAAATGAAGCAGCACTAGTACAAATTTTAACAGAGCCGAAAAATGCACTAGCCAAGCAATATCAAAAAATGCTTGAATTAGATGGCGTTGAGCTTGAATTTGATGAAGATGCTCTTGTAGCAATTGCTAAGGAAGCAATTGAACGTAAAACAGGTGCGCGTGGTCTTCGTTCAATTATTGAGTCAACAATGCTTGATGTAATGTACGAATTACCTTCACGTGAAGACGTAAAAAAATGTATCATTACAGCAAAAACAATTACGGATAAAGAAAAACCGAAATTGCTTCTTGAAGATGGCACTGAACTCGATGAAGGTAGCGACACTAAAACTTCAGCATAATGAATAGACGTGGCTGTCTACCGTTGTGAGATAGAGAGTAATTAGCTGACTTCGATTGTGCAATATTCGCACATATCGACAGTCAGCTTTTTATTCATTCCTACATAAAGCAGCTGTAACTTGAAGAAATTTTTGGCTCGCTTCAATATCTAGTGTGAATCAACTTTTTAAACACATACTAGTAGCGCGGGATGTTAACATGAAAATTTTGACGGAGGTGAATGCCCGCATGGTGACAATACAAAAAACAACAAATGTACCATTATTGCCTTTGCGTGGACTTTTAGTATTCCCATCGATGGTGTTACATATTGATGTGGGTAGAAATCGTTCTGTAGCGGCGCTTGAGCAGGCAATGTTAGAGGACCAAATGATTTTATTGGTAACACAAAAAGAAATGCACGATGAACAACCTGAAGAGCAAGATTTGTATTCAGTTGGTACAATTGCTTATGTCAAACAAATGCTTAAATTACCGAATGGCACGTTACGTATCCTTGTAGAAGGAGTTGCTCGTGCAACGTGGAAAAACTATCGTGCGTTAGAGAAGTATACGGTTGTCGATATTGAGATTAAAGAGGAGTCAACAGAAAAAGATGTAGAAACACAAGCATTGATGCGGACATTGTTGACGTATTTTGAAAAATATGCTAAATCCTCCAATAAAATTACGACTGAGACGATCAATACTGTAACGGATATTGAAGAGCCTGGCCGTTTAGCAGATATTATTGCTTCTCATTTGCCGTTTAAAATTGCCGACAAGCAAGAAGTATTAGAAATGCTAAGCGTTAAAAAACGACTAGATCATTTAATTATTCGCTTGCATGATGAACAGGAAGTATTGGATCTAGAAAAGAAGATTAATTCCAAAGTAAAGCAGTCAATGGAGCGTACGCAAAAGGAATATTATTTACGTGAGCAAATGAAAGCTATTCAAACGGAGCTGGGAGATCGCGAAGGGAAAACTGGAGAAGTTGCAGAATTACGGAAGCGTATCGACGAAGCTGGTATGCCAGAAACAACAAAGGAAGCAGCACTGAAAGAATTAGATCGCTATGAAAAAATACCTGGAGCTAGTGCAGAAAGCGGTGTTATTCGCAATTATATTGATTGGCTTATATCGTTACCGTGGACAAATGCTACAGAGGATCGCATGAATATTGCCCATGCTGAAAATATTTTAAACCGAGATCATGATGGACTAGAAAAAGTCAAAGAACGTGTTCTAGAATATTTAGCAGTACGTCAGTTGAAAAATTCACTGCGAGGACCTATTTTATGCTTAGCAGGGCCTCCAGGTGTTGGTAAAACATCATTAGCTCGCTCCATTGCCGAAAGTTTAGATCGAAAGTTTATTCGTATTTCTTTAGGTGGTGTTCGAGATGAATCGGAAATTCGCGGACATCGACGTACGTATGTTGGTGCAATGCCAGGACGTATTATTCAAGGAATGAAAAAAGCAGGTACCATTAATCCAGTATTTTTATTAGATGAAATCGATAAAATGTCGAATGATTTTAGAGGTGACCCTGCAGCAGCTATGCTTGAAGTTTTAGACCCTGCACAGAATAATACATTTAGTGATCATTATATTGAGGAACCATATGATCTATCTAATGTGTTATTTATTGCAACTGCCAATGATTTAAGTAGCATCCCAGGACCATTATTAGATCGTATGGAAGTAATTTCTATTGCGGGCTATACTGAAATCGAGAAAGCTCAAATTACAAAAAATCATCTTATACCAAAGCAGTTGAAAGAGCATGGCTTGAAAAAAACACAAGTGGTAATCAAAGATGAAGCAGTCACTGATATTATACGTTATTATACTCGAGAAGCAGGAGTGCGTGGTTTAGAACGACAAATCGCTACGCTTTGCCGTAAAATTGCCAAAGTAATTGTATCTGGTGAGAAAAAACGCGTAACGGTTAGCTCAAAGTCATTACAAGATTTACTCGGTAAACATCGTTTCCGCTATGGACAGGCTGAAAAGGAAAATCAAGTGGGTGTCGCAACTGGACTTGCGTATACAACAGTTGGTGGAGATACATTACAAATTGAAGTTTCTTTAACGCCAGGTAAAGGGAAGTTGCAACTTACTGGTAAGCTTGGTGAAGTAATGAAGGAATCTGCTCAAACAGCATTATCCTATGTTCGTACGAAGATGGAACACCTTAATGTGGATGCAGAATTTTTTGATACTCATGATATTCATATCCATGTACCAGAAGGTGCTGTACCAAAAGATGGACCATCAGCTGGTATTACAATGGCAACAGCTATCGTTTCGGCTATTCTACATCGTCCGATTCGCCGCGAGGTAGGTATGACAGGTGAGATTACCTTGCGTGGCCGTGTATTGCCAATCGGCGGCTTAAAAGAAAAAACATTAAGCGCTCACCGTGCGGGATTAACGACAATCATTTGTCCTAAGGATAATGAACGTGATATAGAGGATATTCCTGATAGTGTACGTGAGCAACTAACATTTAAACTAGTGACATCGGCTGATGAAGTTTTAGCCTATGCGCTGGACGGAGGTTTTTAAAAAAATGAAAGTCCATAATGTCGAAATGGTCATTAGTGCGGTACGACCAGACCAATATCCAGAAGATGGACTGCCAGAATTTGCATTAGCGGGTCGTTCGAATGTAGGAAAGTCTTCCTTCATTAATCGAATGATCGGACGTAAAGCTTTAGCACGTATTTCATCTAAGCCTGGTAAAACACAAACCCTTAACTTTTATAAGATTGAAGAGCAGCTATTTTTTGTAGATGTTCCAGGGTATGGTTATGCAAAGGTTTCTAAAACAGAGCGTGAGGCATGGGGAAAAATGATCGAGCGCTATTTTACAGGACGTCAGGAGTTAAAAGCAGTCGTACAAATTATAGATTTGCGACATCCTCCAACAGCTGATGATCGTATGATGTATGATTTTTTAAAGCATTACAATATTCCTTGCATTGTCATTGCAACGAAGGCAGATAAAATTCCAAAAGGTAAATGGGATAAACATAAGAAAATTGTCAAAGAGACGCTGGAGTTGGAAAAAAGTGATCCTCTTATTGTCTTCTCTTCAGAAACGGGTCTTGGCTTTGAGGAAGCTTGGAAAACAATCGAAAATAAAATGTAATAAAAAACATCTATTGTATCTAAAGCGTTAGGACAATAGATGTTTTTGTATTTTCAGTCAAGGTGATGTAGAAATTTAGGGAAAATACTTGATGATGAAACTATTTGTCCGATAAATTAGAGAGGAGGTGGACTATATGGATATCGCAGCTTTATCGATGACAATGAACCAAGCAGCACTTATGCAAAATGTATCTTTAGCTGTTACGAAACAGACAATGGAAATGCAACAGCAAAATACAGAACAGTTAGTTGAAATGTTAGATGCTCCACATCCAACAGCCGGACATACAATTGATATTCAGATATGAAGTAGGTTGAAGTTAAAAGCTATCTCAACTTTTGTTTTAGAAATAAATTCAAGAAGGCCTAAAATGTAACTTTTCGAATAAGAAAAACTACCAATAATACGATATACTAATAATTAGTAAGGAGGCAGGTTTTTTGAAAAAATATTTTTACATACTGATGATTACGTTATTGATGATAGTTGGTTTTTCCTTTCATCAATCTGCTAAAGCTGCCCAACTAGTGACAGGGACATTTGTTGATGTAACGTTTTCAGAATATACGAAGCCAGATGGTACGATAGAAAAGCAACTTAGTAAAATAACTTTGGAAAATGATCGTGGGCGAACAGTAACGTTTAATATTAATAAAAATACTAGATTATATATTAATAATACGTCTACAACGATTGAGGGTTTTAAGATGGGGATGGAAGTCGAGGCTGAAATTTCTCTTAGAAGTGTTGTTGAACTTCGCGGCACCTCTCATACACCAACAGAAACAAATGTACCATCAACAGAAAGCAGTAACGGTAAAACAACTGCTGGTGTCGTAACGAGTATTGATCCAAATGGTTTATTTATCATGGTAAAACCAGATGTTGGCGCAGAAACGACATACTATTTAAACAAAGAAACCAATTATCAAAAAGGTTCTTCTGCAACAGATATTAGTGCATTATACGTAGGGGATCGCGTTAAATTAAGTTTCAAAAATAAAACTTCCTCAGTCATATCAAAGGTAGCTATCAGTGAAACAGGCACGCTCGTTGAAAACTTATATAAAGGTGAGATACAAGCGGTCAATCCTAATGCCAACAAACTTACCGTGAAAAATCAACATGCCTTTGTTAACTGGCAATTTGGCTCTCAAACAACAAATGATCTTTCAACTATGCCTTTTACTTCCAAAGTACCGATATATGTTGGGAATACGAAAGTTGAGAAAGGTCAGCTGAAAAATTATATAGGTAGCGAAGCATACTATGCGACCGTTAAACAATTTGGTAAGGAAGTAATCGAGAAAATTGTCGTATTGAAAAATAATGAAAGAACATATTACGAACCAATGCTGTCTGTTGATACAGATTACCAACTACTGAAACTGAAAACAGCAGGAACAATGTATTTCCACAATGGAACTATTTTAATTCGAAATGGACGATTAATTGAACCTACTGGTCTTATGGCATATGGTACTGCTTTTGTCGTGGCTGATGGTGCTACTCGTGATCACTATGCCCAAGTAATACAAGTTACAAGCGATAGCTTCATGTCACCTAATCTTGCAGGTCATGAATTATATTATGGACGCTTATCTCAAGCAGATGGATATGTAATTGAAATTGACGATGCGATGAAGATTGAATCAAATGTTTTCAAGAAAGCAGATCGTACTGTACTGTCAGTTAGTAATTCAACGAAAGCTATGGTAGATGACGGCAATAAAACATATAGTGTCATGCCAGATATTGAACTTTACTTATCTGAGGGAGATTATGGTTATTTCTATGTGAAAGAAGGCCATGTACAAGCTCTCCATATTCTAGACAAGGCTAAACCTGTTGCCCCACTAATGCTCGCAGGGAAACTACAGTCTGTGAAATCTACGTATCCTGCAGTCATTAATGTCAAGAGTGTTAGTCAATGGCAAAATGGACGTTGGTATGAAGCAGGTGAAATGGTTAATATGAATATTGACCAAGCGACACTGATTAAAGCAGGTAAGGTAATTCAAGCTTCTGACTTACAGCCATCTGATCGTTTAGTTGTATTATCAGATCGATTTGTTAAAGCTCATTTTATTTTGGTAGATTAGCATGAATAGTAAACTAAAAAAATCTGCGAGTCTTATGCGAATATGTTTCATAATCGAAAGATGAGGAAGTTACTTCGAATAGGCTAACTTGTGGATACATTAGCAAGATGAGTAGATTTTTTTAGTGATATTAGAAACAAGCTTCATTATGCACGCAAATGCACAGTGAAAGAGAGGAAAAGCGAATGCAAAAAAAATTATCTAAAATAATGTTTCTAGTCCTTGCTGTTTTTTTGATTGGAACAACTATTCCATTCAATGCATCAGCTGCTTCATTAGAAACAACAGGCGCTGTAAAAAACGAATATACATATGAAGAAGCTGTGTTCCTTTCAGGGACACCTGTTATTTTTAAAGGGACAAGTAAAGATATTAAAATTGCACAAAAAGAATCAAAAGGTAAATTAACTGAAACATATAACATGAAGTTAACAGCAAGCAATGGCGCTACATTGACAAGAAATATTGCCTATGAATCAGATGTAGTGGATTATGCAGTTCTTGGTCAAAAAACATCCAATGGTGAAGTGAAGAAATACACTGAAAAAATTACAATTGGCGCTATTACTTATTCCTTAGTCGATTATCAATTTTCACAAGGAACAGTTACTGATAATCGTGCAGCCTCTGATTATTACTCAGGAAATATTATTTCTAGAAAAACCTATGCTTTTGAAACAGGAAAAGGAAAAAATGCTGTTCAAAACACAGTCACAATTGAAACAGATAGTCGACATGCAGGCTATGAGAACTTTTGGGGTGCGACAGAAACTCAAATCACGGAATCTGTTTATTCCTATAGTGATGGTAAAACAAGTCATGTGAAAAATCGTCTATCTACAAGTAAATCACGTGTTTTAAATTATGAGGAAAATCTCGGTAGCTTAGGGAGTTTTGAAGGTGGATATGCAGTCGTAAGTGAAAAGGATGTTATTTCTGAATATACATACGACCTATCGTCAGGACAAAAAGGGACACTTGATTTAGATACAGAGTACATGCCGACAATTGAACGTCTTATCATTCCTAAATTCAGAGATTTAACAACCCATTACGCGAAAGAAGCAATTGAAAAACTTTATTCTCTAGGTATTTACTCAGATTCAAGTAACTTCTTTTCTCCTAATACACCAATGAAACGTATTGATTTTACGACGGCTATTGGTAAAGCGGTTGATTTACGTGTGTTTGAAGAAAAGAAATCAAAAAAGACACCTACTACAAGTGTTTTTAAAGACTTGAAGCGTTCTATCAAAGATTACGGTTATATTGAATCAGCGTTAAATAAAGGGATAATTAAAGGTGTATCAGCTGACTACTTTAAGCCAGATAATGCGATTAATCGCGCACAGGCTGCAACTATCTTTGTCCGTGCCTTAGGACTTGAAAATAGAGCACCTGATCCTGGTTACTTAACTAAATTTTCAGATGACAAACAGATTCCAAATTATGCAAGAGATGGCATCTATATAGCGAATGAACTTGGCTTAATGATTGGTGATACTGCTGGTCGTTTTAATCCAAATAAACCGCTAACGCGTGCAGAGGCGTCAGTTGTTATAGAACGATTCTTGAAATATTTAGAGGATGACTTAAAACAAAACTACCGTGATGACATATTGTTCTTTAACTAAAGAAAGGATGGAACAAAAATGACATATGTAAAAAAAGCATTGCTTGCTATGCTTTGCTTCATGCTTCTACTGATGACAGCTACACCTACTGTTACGCAAGCAGCTACAACAATTAGAGATGTTCCAACAAATAGCAATAATTATAAAGCTATTTCATGGGCGGTTGATAATGACCTGATGTCCTTAAATAGTGCAAGTAACTTTTTACCAAATGATCAAGTGACTGATCGCGATCTTGTTCTGATGTTTGCCAAACTAGATCGTAACTATGCTTTATCTTATATTGATAGTGTTGCTTATAATTTCTATAGTGATTTTTATTTACCATTTAACGGTACACATGTAAATACGAATCGAACAAAAGCTGTAACACGTGGCCAATTTGCCCAAATTTACGCGGCTTTTAAAGGCTTAGATTTAGATGAGCCACAGGCAGTTCAATATTTATATTCAAATGATTTATCTACAAGCTCTACAGGCAAAAACACATTCGCTAGCTTTCATCCATCCACAAAATTAACAAGGGGTGATGTTGCTGTATTTTTCTATCGTGCTGTTCAAAATAGTACTTTCGCAGTACAAGGATTAAAACGTAGTCCAGCTGGTCGTGATAATGATAGCATTACATTACCGCCTGGTTTTATGGGATCTAGTAGTGCTGATTTTGAAGAGCCAAAGGATAATTCCAATGATTTTACTGGACCAAATAATGTTAATAATGCATTGCAGAGTATCGTGGTGGAAAAGCCTGATTTAATTGCAAATAATGTGGATACAACACTAGTTACGGTGTCTTTAAAGGCTTGTAATGGTGATCCTATCGCTGATGATAAATCCTATTCATTCCGCGTGAAAGCATCCTACGGAAATATTGTTGATACTTCAGGTGAAGCAGTTGACATTGTCCAATCGGATGGTTCAACTGTATCAGCTATAGTGGTAGCACCAAAACTAACTAAATCAGTACGTGATACAATAACTTTTGAACTGATTAATAATACGGACCCAGCAATGAAGTGTCTTGTTGGAGAGAAACTAAATGCAGAAGTGCGTTATGCACCACAGCCTGAATTGCGTATTGATTACCAAGTATACGACCCAGCAAATACAGATGATAATGGGAGCGTAATTCCTGAATTTCCGAAAAGTGAAGATATTCCAGAGTTCTTTACGCAAAACTTAATTGATGTTTATAGCCCAGTTCCTCTAGATTCTAATTCAGATAAAAAATTATTTAGTATTGGGCAGCAAACAAATGTGACGGACGTTTTAGGGAATGTGCAAAACATCTATTTGCGTTACGGTGGATCTGATCCTAAATATCCGGCATTAGGTTATGAAAATGCTATTCTTCAATTTGAAAACTATGATATTTCTGTTCACTTATTTGAGGAACTTTTAAAGACACGTTTTGAGAACTCTGTTACAACGCCAGCTAAAACGGAAATAATGTATTTAATTGCTGACGATGGTCGTCCTATTTATCGCGTTCAGGGCATTGATGATGATATTGCCTCACAGGTAGAGAACATTAATCCAGTCGGCGCCATTATTCAGCTTATGAAAGAAATGCCAGACGAAAAAGATTTAACATTAGAACATTATGACAGTGTTATGAAGATTTATTCGATTTTCACTAACTTAAGTAACTATGACCGCACGGTATTATTAAAATACCAAGGCGGTAAATTACTTGGACAAGTAGAGGCGTTTAAAAAACGAGTAGAGGCCCTAAAGGAAAGTGCGGATGCTGCATCAAGACCATCAGGAAAAGATCGTTATACAAAAGTAATGGTGACTTTAGTGCGTCCTGGTGGAGAGCCTATTACAGATTATCAAGGAACAGTCAAAATTAAGTATGACGGAGTAGAAAAAACAGCTTCATTCATTACGAACACTTCTGATCCATTAAATAATACAGGGAATCCAGGTACTGCTGTAGCCTACTTTGATTCAGTTATATATGGCAAATCTAAAGTGGAAGCAAGACTTGTCAATCCAATAGACCCTCGCTATGCAACGTCCTTGAAGGGTTTAAAAGATAAAACAGTGACGAAAGATATTTTTACGAATCCATACTTCAGTAAAAACTCTTGTTCTTTAGCAACAGAAATTGCCTATGTAGTGGATTATTCTTCTTCCATGAAGGCTGTTGATCCAACAAATTATCGTGGGAAGAAAATGATTGAACTAATCAATCAATTAAAGGCTAAAAATAACATAGTCATTGAAACCAATACAAAAGCGACAGTACTTGGAGAAGGTACAACAGAAAATGTGTTGAAAAAAGATCTTTATAAAGCATCGAAAGATAAGGGTGCAACCGATATTTTTGCAGGCATCGATATTGCTTTAACAAAATTCTCGAATGATTCGAAAACATCCAAAGCGATTGTCGTTGTATCTGATGGTAAAACAAGTAAATCAAAAATGACAAAAGTTATAAATGACGCGAAAAAGCAAGGTGTCAAAGTATACACAGTTAGTATGGGCAAAAAATCACAAGTAAATGACGCCACTTTAATGCAATTATCTTCAGAAACGGGCGGAACGTACTTCCATGCAATTGATAATTTGCAATTGCATCAAGTCTTCCAGAAGTTAATTGATACTATTTTATGTAAAACGCAAGCTTCAAGCTGTATCAATCCAGATGATTTATTTGAAGAGACAAGTGTTTCGCTACGAAAAGGTTATATTACAATGAGTGCTCGAGTTGATGGTAACTGTCAAAACGTTGCGAAGATGAATGTACGTTTTAATTCAATCAGTGGGGATGTCCAGTTTGATTTGCAAAAGCGTAGTGATCAAGTGTATATGTTAACAAAAACTGTTCAAACTATGCAGGATTTTAAAGTCAATGATGAGATTGAGTTTATAGCATACGATAAAGATGGTAATATAATTGCAATAAAGAGTGTTACAATAACAAATTAATGAGAAAACTGCCTCCGATAATGGGGGCAGTTTTTTAATTTGAAACAACACGTATAATTTGTTACACTTAGTTTATAATAATTCTAATGTAGATGACGAATTACAGTTCTTCATGACATGTTCACAAATTATTGATGAACTCTTGTCGAACTGTGCTATAATGAGATTTGTGAATTAGAACGTGTGAGGTGTTATTCATGCATACCATCGTAGTAGGCTTGAATTATAAAACAGCGCCTGTTGAAATACGTGAGAAGTTATCATTCATTGAGAGTGAACTGCCACAAGCAATGGAAGCGCTGCAAAAGCAAAAAAGTATATTAGAGAACGTAATTGTTTCGACATGTAATCGTACAGAAATATATGCTGTTGTGGATCAATTGCATACTGGACGTCATTTTGTGAAACAATTTTTAGCCAACTGGTTTGATTTGCCTGTGGAGACATTTTCTTCGTATTTAACGATTCGTGAAGAAGATGAGGCAGTCGAACATTTATTTAAAGTGACAGCTGGAATCGATTCAATGGTTCTAGGTGAAACACAAATTTTAGGGCAAGTAAAAAAAAGCTTTTTAAGTGGACAAGAGATTGGCACAACAGGAACGGTATACAATCAGCTATTTAAACAAGCAGTAACATTTGCAAAGCGTGCTCATAATGAAACAGCGATTGGTGAGAATGCGGTATCCGTTTCCTATGCGGCCGTAGAATTAGCAAAGAAAATTTTTGGCTCATTACAACGCAAGCATGTAGCTATTTTAGGTGCAGGAAAAATGGGGGAACTTGCAATTGAGAACCTTTACGGTAGTGGTGTAGGGAAAGTTACTGTCATTAACCGTACATTTGAAAAAGCAGAAAGCTTAGCAGCTAAATTCCATGGTGAAGCTAAATCAATGAAGGAATTACAATGTTCTTTGTTAGAAGCGGATATTTTAATTACTTCAACAGGTGCTACTGATTATGTTATTGATTACGAGCTAATGCAATTTGTGGAACGTTTACGTAAAGGAAAACCATTATTCATGGTAGATATAGCGGTTCCTCGTGATATTGACCCACGAGTTGGCGACCTACCAAATGTATTTCTATATGATATTGATGATTTACAAGGTATTGTCGAAGCGAACTTAGCAGAGCGTGAACGTGCTGCTGCTGATATTACTAATATGATTGGCGAAGAAGTTGTGCAATTTAAAGACTGGGTAGCTACTCTTGGGGTAGTGCCAGTCATCTCAGCATTACGTAAAAAAGCAAATCGTATTCAACAAGAGACTATGACAAGTATCGAAAATAAAATGCCAGATTTAACGGAACGTGAACGTAAAATTTTAAGCAAACATACAAAATCTATTATCAATCAATTGTTAAAAGAGCCAATCTTGCAAGCTAAAGAAATGGCTAATTCTCCAAAAGCAAATGAACAGTTACGTTTATTCCAACAAATTTTTGGTATAGAGGATGCTGTGGAAGCTGAAGTTCATGAGATGACAAAGCAAGAGCTTGAGCGCAAAGAACGCGCACAAGTATCTCAGACTTCTACTGAACCAAAGTACTCTTTCTAAATTATCTATTGCGCTCACGTAGAAAGCTGTGATTGTACATGGGTGTTACGCGCAATTGGATTTTCTACTGATATTACATGAGGCGTTTTCGTATCTGTATGGTAAACTAAGGATACGAAAACGTTTTTTTGTTTTCTATGCTAAAATAGTTTATTAATTTCACGACAAAGAAGGGATGTCTATTGGCTGATTTGACCATGACGAGGCTCTATGAAGTGATGATCGTCTTGTATGCGATCAGTCTAGTTTTTTACTTTACTGATTATTTTTATAAGCAAGTACGTGCAAGACGCATTGCTTTTTGGCTTGTTTCATTTGTATGGATGATTCAAAGTGCCATTATCATTTTAACGTTTGTGGAAACGAAGCGTTTTCCGATTTTATCCTTGTCTGAGGGAATACTTTTTTATTCCTGGTTACTCGTGACGTTATCCATTATCCTTCATTGCATAGCAAGAGTGGATTTACCTGTGTTTATTATTAATATACTAGGATTTTTATTCGCTAGTATCTTTACTTTTATGCCGAAACGTCCTACAGGAGCTGTCGGGGATACTTTAATTTCAGAGATGCTTTTTATTCATATATCATTTGCAATATTGTCTTATGCAGCGTTTACATTAACATTTGTGTTTGCCATTTTGTATCTCGTTCTATATCGATTGCTGAAAAAGAAAAAGTGGTCGCATTTATGGACTAGATTGCCTTCCTTGCAGCAGACAAGCAGCTGGATGAATATTTCATTTTTCATTGGAATTCCGATGTTATTTATAAGTTTAATATTAGGGTTTGAATGGGCACTATTAACATTAGAGAGTCTTTCGATTTTCGATGCGAAAATCATAGGGTCCTTCATTATTTTAATTTTGTATTGTTTTATCCTATATGTGAATCGCAAAAGCAAGCTGACAGGTACAACTTATGCATGGGTACATATTTATGCCTATCTATTAGTTGTTGTAAACTTCTTCTTAGGTAGTAGTTTATCGCGATTCCATTTATGGTATTAGAAGAAAGGTTGGAGACTGTTGAGAAAAATTATTGTAGGTTCTAGGAGAAGTAAATTAGCGCTAACGCAAACAAATTGGTTCATTAATGAATTAAAAGCGGCTGGTGCACCATTCGAATTTGAAGTAAAAGAGATTGTAACAAAAGGTGACCAAATTTTAGATGTACAGCTTTCAAAAGTAGGTGGGAAAGGGTTGTTTGTAAAAGAAATTGAACAAGCCCTTTACGATAAAGAAATTGACTTTGCTGTTCATTCTATGAAAGATATGCCTGCTGTATTGCCAGATGGGCTAGTGATTGGTTGTATTCCACCACGTGAAGATGCTCGTGATGCATTTATTTCGAAAGGGCATGTTAAATTTGCTGACCTTCCTGCGGGAGCAGTCGTTGGGACAAGTTCTTTACGTCGTAGTGCTCAGCTTTTAACAGTACGTCCTGATATCGAAATTAAATGGATTCGTGGCAATGTTGATACACGCTTAGCTAAGCTTGAGACAGAAGAATATGATGCCATTATTTTAGCAGCGGCTGGTTTGAAACGCCTTGGGTGGAGTGATGATGTAGTCACTGAGCTTTTACCTGTCGAACAATGTCTACCAGCTGTAGCGCAAGGCTCTCTTGGCATTGAATGTCGTGCCGATGATGCGGAGCTTTTAGCCGAATTAGGTAAGTTGACTGATTCATTCACTTGGCAAGAAGCACATGCAGAACGTGCATTTTTAGCGGCAATGGATGGTGGTTGTCAAGTTCCGATTGCTGGGTATGCCACTTCAAATGGGGAAGAAATTACATTAACAGGCCTTGTTGCTGCTCCAGATGCATCTGTTGTATATAAGGAAACAGTAGTTGGCACAGATGCACAAAAAATTGGAGAGGAGCTAGCTGCTAGTTTAACAAAACAAGGAGCTTTCGATTTAATTCAGCGTGTAAAGGCAGAGCAAGATGCCCAGTAATTTACCTCTAAAGGGTAAAACCATACTTTTAACAGGCACATCCAAGACAACAACCATTGTCGAAAATATAACAGCTTTAGGTGGACATGCCATCGTAGCCCCATTAATTGAAACTTGTGAACGATTAGATAGCAAGGATCCTGAACTATTAAACCACGCTAAGCAATATGATTGGTTGATTTTCACTAGTCAAAATGCTGTAGAAGCTTTTGCTAGTAAAATGCTTCGACATCAATTTAATGCAAGTCATTTCAAAGGAAAAATAGCTTCCATTGGAACTAAAACAACAACAGCATTAGAAAATTTAGGATTTCAAGTGAGCTTTATGCCTTCCATATTTAGTGCTGATATTTTCGTTAAAGAATTTCCGAGTGTAGCGGGTAATCAACCTAGATGTCTGTTTATTCGAGGAGAAAAGGCGAAAAGTACGTTGAAGGATGGATTGCCTTTTGAATTAAAAGAATGGACAGTCTATGAAACGATAGAACGACATGATCAAACATCTGTTATTGTCAGTTGCATCCAGCAACATCAAAATGTTACAGTGATTTTTGCTAGTCCTTCAGCAGTTGACGTGTATGCAATGGAAGTTGTGCCACATATTGGCTGGGAAGCAGCTCACATTGCAGCCATCGGCCATATTACGGAAGCAGCTCTTGAACAATACGGTGCTACTGTGGATATTATGCCAAGCGTTTATACAATGCAAGCAGTCATCGAAGAAATTATGAAAGTAGGGGACAAATCATGACAAAACTACAATTTCAAAGACACCGTCGTTTGCGTGCCAATGCAACGATGAGATCAATGGTAAAAGAAACATACTTACATAAAGAGGACCTGATCTATCCTATTTTTGTAATAGAAGGCGAAAATATTAAAAATGAAGTACATTCAATGCCTGGCGTTTTTCAATTTTCATTAGATAAACTAGAGGCAGAGGTGGATGAGGTCGTAGCATTAGGTATTCCTGCAGTTATTTTATTTGGCTTGCCAGCTGAAAAGGATGCGGTTGGAACAGGTGCATTTCATGATCATGGCATTGTGCAAGAAGCGACTCGACTCATTAAAACACGTCATCCTGAGTTGTTAGTCATCGCGGATACATGCTTATGTGAATTTACGGATCATGGACATTGTGGCTTAATTGAGGGCGATCAAATTTTGAATGATCCTTCATTAGATGTTTTAGCTCGCACGGCGATATCACAAGCAAAAGCTGGCGCTGATATCATTGCTCCATCAAATATGATGGATGGCTTTGTAACGGCAATTCGCGCTGGTCTGGATGAAGCTGGATTTGAACATATCCCGATTATGTCCTATGCAGTCAAATATGCATCCAGTTACTATGGACCTTTCCGTGATGCTGCAGATGGTGCTCCGCAATTTGGTGATCGTAAATCCTACCAAATGGATCCATCAAATCGTCTAGAGGCATTCCGTGAAGCAGAGTCAGATATCGAAGAGGGCGCAGATTTCCTAATTGTCAAGCCTGCCCTTAGCTATTTAGATATTATTCGAGACATGAAAAATAACTATCCATTACCGCTTGTTGCGTATAACGTTTCAGGTGAATATGCAATGATTAAAGCGGCTGCTATAAATGGTTGGATTGAAGAGAAAAAAGTTGTGCTTGAAACATTATTAGGCATGAAACGTGCAGGCTCTGATTTAATCATTACGTATCATGCAAAAGATGTTGCACGTTGGTTGGAGGAGAAATAAATGACACGTTCTTACGAAAAATCAAAACAAGCTTATGCTGAAGCTGTTCAATTAATGCCGGGCGGTGTAAGTAGCCCAGTACGTGCATTCAAATCAGTAAATATGGACCCAATTTTCATGGAATCTGGCCATGGGGCAATCATTAAAGACATTGACGGTAATGAATATATTGATTATGTATTGTCTTGGGGTCCGCTAATTTTAGGACATACACATCCAGAGGTAGTGAAAGCAATTGCAGATACAGCTGCGAAGGGTTCTTCCTTCGGTGCTCCAAGCTATACAGAAAATCGCTTAGCTCAATTAGTATTAGACCGTCTACCAGGAATGGAAATGATTCGCTTTGTATCTTCAGGAACAGAGGCTACTATGTCTGCATTACGTGTAGCTCGTGGTGTGACAGGACGTGATAAGATCTTAAAGTTTGAAGGGTCTTATCATGGTCACGGTGACTCCTTATTGATTAAAGCTGGTTCTGGTGTTGCCACATTAGGCCTACCTGATAGCCCTGGCGTACCTGCAGATATCGCCCGCAATACGTTGACAGTTGCCTATAATGATTTAGAAGGGGCAAAAGTGATTTTCGAGAAATTTGGCACTGAGTTAGCTGCGGTAATTGTGGAGCCAGTAGCAGGAAATATGGGTGTTGTACCTCCACAACCAGGTTTCCTAGAAGGTTTGCGTGCACTTACTGCAGAGCACGGTGCATTATTAATCTTTGACGAAGTTATGACAGGTTTCCGCGTTGATTATGGCTGCGCACAAGGATATTTTGGGGTAACGCCTGATATGACTACTTTAGGTAAAGTAATCGGAGGTGGTCTCCCTGTAGGCGCATTCGCTGGGAAAAAAGAAATTATGGAGCAAGTAGCACCCGCTGGACCAATTTATCAAGCAGGAACATTATCAGGGAATCCGCTAGCGATGACAGCCGGTTATGAAACGTTATCACGTTTAGACCATGGTACGTATGATTACTTTAAAAAATTAGGAGATCAGCTTGAGGCTGGTTTCCGTGAAGCAGCAACTAAATATAATATCCCGCACACTGTTAATCGTGCAGGCTCTATGATTGGCTTCTTCTTCACGAATGAAGATGTCGTTGATTTTGCTACTGCTAAGACATCAGATTTACAATTATTCGCTGAATATTTCCGTCTAATGGCAGAGGAAGGTATTTTCTTACCTCCTTCTCAATTCGAGGGACTATTCATCTCAACAGCTCACACGGAAGAGCACATTGCGACAACAGTGGCAGCATTCCATAAAGTATTTGCACAGTTAGCGCAATAAAATTTGATAGAGCATGCTAGAGTTTTTTCTAGCGTGCTCTTCTGCTGTTAAAAAACAAAACCATCACGAGAATTTTTGCGAAAGGTGAAAATGTTTCCGTTGTAGGCTACTTGCTTTCCTGTGGCCTCATCTCTTTAGCTATCCCACGGGAGTCAAGCACCTTCCGCTCCACCTCATAAATTTTCTTTATAGCAAAGGTTTTCAAATAAAGTGAAAGTGTTCACTACTCATTTTATGGAGAGGTGTTGTCACTCACGAACGCCCCCTGGATAGGACGCTGGCGGAAAGGAAATCAACCCTCGCCTTGTAAATTGCTTTATATCCCATTGACATTACCTTTTTTAATGGATTAAGCAGTAGGCATTATAGTGCTTGAGGAATACATGAGCAAAAAGGAATAATAGCATATATTTACTAGTAAGTAAGCTCAACTATACTGGATGAAGGACCTGCTTTTGTCAAAATTACATCTTTCAGCATAGCCAAATTGTGGGCGATATCGTTTATAATATAGCTATTCATAAAAGAAAGTAGTGAATTGATATGGCAACAGGCACACACACGGTCGAGGTACCCGTAGGGATTGAACATGTATGGGATTTCGTTAGTGATATGGAAAAATGGGCAAAGCTTGTCCCTGGTTATAATGCACATGAAATGATTGATGAGAAACACTCCACTTGGACTTTTAAAGGCAATGTTGGCGTTCTGAAAAAAACAGTTGAAGTAGAAATTACAATCTTAGAATGGTTAGCACCATCAAAAGTTACATTTGAATTAAAGGGTCTTTCTGATAACTTCACAGGAAATGGCTATTTCCTCGCAGAAAGTATTGACGCTGAAAATACTAAAATGACAGGATTCTTAGAAGTCATTGCGGGCGGGTTAGCTGGCCCTGTTCTAAATCCGATTTTTAAACCGATCGTTCCAAAGGCAACACAAATGCTAACAGATCGTGTAGCTAATAAAATTAAATTAGTAAATGTTTAATGATACGAACAACCATGGGAATGGCATGCTAGACTAATACTTCTAGCATGCCATTTTTTTAGTAGTATCTATTTTTAACTATGTTCAAATGGCAACACCCTAGCATACTATCCTTCGAATCGTCATATGATGCAAAGGGAGGGATTATTATCGAACACAAAACTTGGAATATGCGCGAAACATTTTGTTTTCCTGGATATGGCTGCCCAACTGAAATAGCAGCTGTTCAAATTAAGCCACAGTGGCAGGCAATGCAGTTAGAGGATTCTTTGCGACTTATGGGCATCTATCATATCACCGCACACGTTCGCTTTGATTTTCAAGATATGCAAGCATTTGCAGAAAATGAAGACTTAATTACAATTGATGCCCTTGATATTCAAGGAGATACTGGTTATTTTGAGTATGCCGTTCCTTTACATGTGGATTTACCAAAGGAATCCGATGTCAAAGATTTAATGGTCAAGGATATTCGCCCTAGTCTGACAAATCAGATGTGTCAGCTTGAGTGGACAGTCACAAGTGCTTTCAATGAATATGAACCTGTTGTTGAAAAAGATGTGTTAGACAATCCGCACCTATCAACACATGCTTTCGAACAAGAGGAGACATTAGCTGCAATTGAAGAAAGTGTTCAAGTGAAACAACCTGCCGCAGTAGCAGCAGCTTCACGCCAAGAGAATTCTACAACAGTTGAGCAAAAAGCTGTATTAAGAGAATCCTCAAGCCATATTGTTGTACGCGAATCCAGTACTTGGCATGAAGTGCCTTCTATGATTTGGGATCTAACAGAAGAATATACACCGCTTAAAGTTCGTGTTTCAAATGATATCTTTCAAAAGTAAATAGCAGAGAAGTAGCAGGAGTAATAAGAAGACTAAATCACCTGATGTTGGCACAATAATGACACGGATAAACTGAAAAGCACAAATCGGCACGATGATGGTTCTGCAATAAAAACGAACTTGTCGTAGCCAAGGTGGTAAAAGCCAAGGGTTATACTTGCGTCGTCGCATTTGAATTGTCACTTCCTTTTCTATTTACTTTCCTCTTACTAAAAGATGACTAAATAACTTGAAAAATGACTCGATCCTGCGGTACAATAAGGAAAATCAAATACAGATGCTATGATAGGGAAGAGTAAATTTTGACTACATTTTCAGAGAGGAAACGGTAGCTGAGAAGTTTCTATTTGTACGAAATTGAAGGTAGCCCTTGAGCAGCTTTAGTGAACTAAAAGTAGTTAAAGCCGGTTAAACACCGTTACCGAATTGAGAGCCAGTAGAATAGGCTGAGAAAATATGTTTTTTAACATTTATCTTAACCCTGCTGGAATTAAAGGTGGTACCGCGAACTAAAACTCCTTCGTCCTTTTAGACGAGAGGAGTTTTTTTATTGGGTAAAAAAATAAATAGTTTTCTTTACCAACAATTTTCAAACAATAGGAGGAGTCAATATGACAGAAAACATTTCAATGCCAACTAAATATGACCCACAGTCCATTGAAGCTGGTCGCTATGAATGGTGGTTACAAGGGAAGTTTTTCGAGGCACAGCCTGAAAGTGGGAAAAAGCCCTATTCAATCGTTATTCCACCACCAAACGTAACAGGTAAATTACACCTTGGTCATGCTTGGGATACAACACTACAAGATATCCTCATTCGTATGAAACGCATGCAAGGCTATGATGCCCTATGGTTACCAGGTATGGACCATGCTGGTATAGCAACACAGGCAAAAGTAGAAGCCAAGCTGCGTGAGGATAATATTACACGTTATGATTTAGGACGTGAAAAATTCCTCGAAAAAACATGGGAATGGAAAGAAGAGTATGCTGGACATATTCGTGATCAATGGGCAAAGCTTGGTCTTGGATTAGATTATACACGTGAACGTTTCACATTAGATAAAGGTCTTTCAGATGCGGTAAAAACAGTTTTTGTTCAGTTATATGAAAAAGGTTTAATTTATCGTGGTGAACGTATTATCAACTGGGACCCAGCAGCAAAAACAGCATTATCTGATATCGAGGTAATTTATCAGGATGTGCAAGGTGCCTTCTATCATATGAAATATCCATTAGCTGATGGCTCTGGCTATGTAGAAGTTGCTACAACACGTCCCGAAACAATGCTTGGTGACTCTGGGGTAGCTGTTCACCCGAACGATGAGCGTTATCAGCACTTAATTGGTAAAAACGTTATTTTACCGATTGTAGGTCGTGAAATTCCAATTGTTGCTGATGAGTACGTTGATATGGAATTTGGTACTGGGGTTGTAAAAATGACACCAGCCCATGATCCGAATGACTTTGAAGTTGGTAATCGTCATAATCTAGAGCGCATTCTAGTAATGAATGAAGACGGCACAATGAATGATCTTGCTGGCAAATATAAAGGAATGGATCGCTTCGAATGCCGCAAGCAAATTGTTGCTGATTTACAAGAAGCAGGTGTGTTAATTCGCATTGAAGAGCATATGCATTCAGTAGGACACTCTGAACGTTCTGGTGCTGTTGTTGAGCCATATCTTTCAGCACAATGGTTCGTTAAAATGCAACCACTTGCTGATGCTTCCCTAGAGCTGCAAAAGGACGAAGAAGGGAAAGTAAACTTTGTTCCTGCTCGTTTTGAAAACACATATTCCCGCTGGATGGAGAATATACGCGATTGGTGTATTTCTCGTCAATTATGGTGGGGCCATCAAATCCCAGCCTGGTACCATAATGAAACAGGCGAAATATACGTAGGTAAAGAAGCCCCAGCAGATGCAGAAAACTGGACGCAAGATGAAGATGTACTAGATACATGGTTCTCTTCAGCACTATGGCCGTTTTCTACTATGGGTTGGCCAGATGAAGCAAATGAAGAATATAAACGTTATTATCCAACAAATACATTAGTAACAGGCTATGATATTATTTTCTTCTGGGTTTCTCGAATGATTTTCCAAGGTCTTGAGTTTACAGATCAACGTCCATTTAAAGATGTGCTAATTCATGGTTTAGTACGTGATGGTGAAGGGCGTAAAATGAGTAAATCACTTGGCAATGGTGTTGATCCAATGGATGTCATTGAACAATACGGTGCAGATTCATTACGCTACTTCTTAGCTACTGGTTCATCACCTGGTCAAGATTTACGCTATACAACTGAAAAAGTTGAAGCAGTATGGAACTTTGCCAATAAGATTTGGAATGCATCACGTTTTGCGCTTATGAATATGGATGGTATGACATATGATGAGATCGATTTAACTGGTGAAAAATCAGTAGCTGACAAATGGATTTTAACGCGCTTAAATGAAACGATTGAACGCGTAACCTCTCTTGCAGAGCGCTATGAATTCGGCGAAGTTGGCCGTGAATTATACAATTTCATTTGGGATGATTTCTGTTCTTGGTATATTGAAATGGCAAAATTACCACTTTACGGGGAGGATGAAGCAGCTAAAAAGACAACTCGATCTATTTTAGCTTACGTACTAGATCAAACAATGCGTCTTTTACATCCATTTATGCCTTTCGTTACAGAAGAAATCTGGCAGCACTTACCACACGAAGGTGAATCTATTACAGTAGCAGCATGGCCAACAGTACGCACAGATCTTCATTTTGCTGATGAAGCAGATAATATGAAGCTCCTAATGGATATTATACGTTCAGTACGTAATATTCGTGCGGAAGTAAATACACCGATGAGCAAAAAAGTACCGTTGTTTATTTCAGCGAAAGATGCAGCAACATCAGCTGTACTTAAAGATAATCAAGCATATCTAGAAAAATTCTGTAATCCTGACACTTTAACAATTGGTGAAGGTTTAGAGGCTCCAGGACAATCAATGACCGCTGTTGTGACAGGAGCACAGGTATTCCTGCCTCTTGTTGGACTGATCAATCTTGAGGAAGAAATTGCCCGTCTTGAAAAAGAATTAGAGAAATGGGCAAAAGAAGTAAAGCTTGTTACAGGTAAATTATCGAATGAGAAGTTTGTATCGAAAGCACCGGAAGCGTTAGTCAACGCAGAACGTGAGAAATTAGCAGATTACGAAAGCAAGCATGCAGTTGTGTTAAAACGTTTAGAAGAATTAAAAAATATGTAAAGACGAAGCGATGGATGACGAAAAAGTCATCCATTGCTTTTTTTATGTAGAGCTAAAGATATACATTGAATTAGGAAAAAATATATAGTATTATTTTAAATAAATTGGTCTAATAGATGATGTTGCTCACTGAAATAATAGGAAACAAAACCTAATTTCATGTTATTGAGCCGTGAAAAACCAAATCTAAGATTGGGAATGGATGTTTTTTGGATAGAGAGTCTTTTTTAGAAAGAAAATAAGAGCTAATGGAGGTGTTGAAAGTGTCAGGGAATATAGCAACTATTATTACAAAAGTCAACAAAGCATGTGATGAATTAGACTTTGTAAGCGCGAGAGTATTAATCGAAACGAATCTCTTAAAATTATCAGAAGCAAAGTATTATCGCTTATTGAATACAAGTGGCCGTGTCCTTATTAAGCACATATTAGCAAATAGTAACCCCCAACAGGATAGCCCTAAATTATCGCGAACAGATTTATTAACGATCCAAAAAATTAATGAGTATTGCTCAGATTTTGATATATCGATGCTAAAAAGGACGTTAAAAAACGCTTTTGAATTAGTGCAACGCCCAGATGTCCATCCATTATTAAATAGTGATGCCAAAACTATTTTAAATAATATGGGTGCTTTATTAGGGGCTCACAAGGTACATTAAAATAATATTAGTACGAACACGCAGTTGCTAGCTGCGTGTTTTTTGTATTTTGTCATTTTGCTATGTTATTAAACGTTACTTGTACTAAAATAAAGTTATTGCAGTAAGAAGGAGTGTTTCTTTTGTTTAACACAATGAACGAATGTACAAAATTTATTTTTACATTAAAAGCAGTTGATCATAAACGTGCGCCACTTGTCCTTATGCGAGAAGTACTAGGGCATTTACATGAACCTCACAACAAGCTAAGAGTAATCCATGTAGCAGGTTCAAATGGTAAAGGTTCTACGGTGAACGCATTAAGAGAAATGCTTCAACATGCAGGCTACACTGTAGGGGCATTTACGTCTCCACATTTAGAGCGAGTTAATGAACGTATGACCATTAACGGCCACCAAATTTCGGATGAGCAATTTCTCTACTATTTCAATAAACTTGCGAAAATTATAGAAGAACACTACAATGGCGAATTTCCAAGCTTTTTTGAGGTAGTTACACTCATTATGTTTCAGTATTTTGCACAGGAAGGTGTAGATATAGCTCTTATTGAGACAGGGCTTGGAGGGCGTTTGGATGCGACTAATGTCGTAACGCCACTTTTAGCTATTATTACAACGATCTCGTTAGAGCATACAGCCTTTTTAGGCGACACTTTCGCAAAGGTTGCCGCTGAAAAAGCTGGTATCATCAAGGAAGGCATACCAGTTGTTGTAGGTGTTCATAATGAGGAGGCATTGGCTGTCATTAAAGCCACGGCAGAGGAACGACATGCGACGTGCTATGTTTTAGGTCAAGACTTCATGGTGACAAATAGTTGGCAAAGTACTGACTATCAGCATTTTACATATGAAAAGGACCCTGTCTTGATGAAGGATGTACCATTAAAAATGGCTGGTCAACATCAAATAAATAATGCAAGTTTGGCAATCACAGCCATGTTAACATTACGTCAGCAGGAGGCAATTGTCATTACTAATGAGTCTATTTGTCAAGGACTACAATGTGCGCAATGGGCAGGCCGCTTTGAGCAATGGCCAAATCAAATTGTGCTAGATGGTGCTCATAATTCAGAGGGGACAGCTGCTCTGATCCAAACACTAAAAAATGTCTATCCAAGAAACAATTATCACTTTATTTATGCGGCATTAGCAGATAAAGATCATGCCAACAGTATAGAACTAATGGATGCTGTTGCCACCTCGATCATTTTTACACAAATAGACCTGCCGAATGCAATGCCAGCTGAAAGCTTAGCGATGTTGTCGACTCATGCAAATAAAACGGTTCATACAGAATGGCTAAATAGCCTCCAAACCGTAGTGCGAGAACGCCAAAAAGAGGATATTGTTGTCATTACAGGCTCATTATACTTTATAGCACAAGCTCGACAGTGGCTACAGGAGGAAGGACGATGATCCCAAACTTTGATCATTATAAAGAGAAATGGCAGGTTAAAAGTGATGATATCATTAAACCAGGTCTTACAGCGATTGAAGAGGCTTTATCATATTTAGGTAATCCTGAGCAAACTTTGCGTGTTGTCCACTTAGCGGGTACAAATGGCAAAGGCTCTACGTTAACATTTCTAGAGGCAATTGCACAAGAACATGGCTTACGCGTAGGCAAATTTATGTCACCATGTATCGTTGATGTTCATGACCAAATTCAAATAGCTGGTCAACCTATAACAGAGGCTGAAATGGATCAGGTTTTCCAACAGATACATGAGGCTGGGCTGAGTGGCAAACTAACCGATTTTGAATTGCTGACGGTGGCGGCATTTTTACATTTTGTCAATGGGCAGGTGGATATTGCGCTGATTGAAGCGGGCATGGGTGGTTTATTGGATAGCACAAATGTGGTAACACCTATTGTCTCTATTATCCCAAGTATTGCTTTAGAGCACACAAAGTTTTTAGGGGATACGCTTGAAAGCATTGCACACCATAAAGCAGGTATTATTAAACAACAACGCCCAGTTATTATTGGTGAATTGCCTGGTGAGGCGAAGCGAGTTGTGGATGCAGTAGCCGTTCGAAAAAAAGCCACTCTATTTGCATTAGGTCAGCATTTTGCCATTAAGCAAACAACTGATGGAGAAAGCTATATGAACGACGTGCAGCAGTTCCAGATAACGAACCTGAATCGTTCTATGAAGGGGACACATCAGGGGAACAATATGGCTCTCGCCATTACAGCATTTTTTGAAGTCACGTCAGTATTAGGCGTGTCTATTGATCAAACAGCTATTCGTCAAGCTGTGCAAAAGGCCTCTATTTTGGGACGCTTTGAAGAAATAATGCCTTTCGTTATATTGGATGGTGCGCATAATCCTGCAAGTGCTGAAAAATTAGTAGAAACGATTCAATGTGAATATCCAAATGAGCCGATAACATTTGTCGTTGGCATACTAGCAGATAAAGATATTCAGCAGATTCTCAGACTTCTAGAGCAGGTGAGTGATGACTTTTACTTCGTTGATTTTGCTAATTCACGAGCAATGCCAGCCCATCAAATGGTCAAACTTTCTCATGCAACATCGAAAACAACCTTGGTAGACTATACATCCTTTATACAGGCACAATCACATAGACAGCAGAGAACCATTGTAGCAGGCTCGTTATACTTATTAACAGAGGTTCGTCATAGATTAAAACAATGAAAAAACTAGGGCTCTTGAAAGTGAGTCCTAGTTTTTTTATAGCTGCAAATTTAGATTGTAATGAGTCCCGTATCAAAAAATAATAAATTCGCATTTACCCTATGGAATGTACATATAATATCATATGATGTTGGCATAGATAGGTGGAAGGATGAGGTGATAGTTGAATGAAAATTGTAAGTCATGTGATGAAAAAACAAATATTTCGAGCAATGATTATTGGTGGATTTGTTGGACTATTAGGTGTAGCAATTTTTCTGGGCGTTTTACAAGCCAGCACACAATTACCTTTAAATAAAAATGGTAGTGAAGTGGCAAATAATCAATCACAAACAGAAACGATTCCAACTGCCGGAGAGACAACCAATACATCTAATGCATCGATGTTTTATGCAAGCCAAGCCGGCGTGTATTCAAACTATGAGAGCGCAAGTTCATTTGTTGCTGAGTATCCTGCCTTAAAAGAGAGCGCGATCGTTCAAGTTGATGACAAGTTTTATGTGTGGACAAGCATGGTGACGGAGGAAAGTCAGCTAAAATTTTTACAGGACCCCGCAACCTTTAAAAAGGCATTTAGCGTCAGTGGTGAAAGCTGTAAAGAACCTACCTTGGCAGAAATACCAACTGCTTTAGCAGATAAAAATGCCGCAAAATTAAATTTTAAGGAAAATGGCAAGGACTCAACGCTACCTGAGGATTGGCAGTCCATTGGCGCAGCGGCCTCTACTATTTCCAACGATATCAACATCATTCGTCTGCATGTTTTTGCACATTACCAATCTAAAAATACGTGTCTTCAAGTGAAGTTTTAACAATAAATAATAATGAAATCTTCATTATCTTGTTTTTTTGAAAATTTTCAAATTGTGCATTCTTCTGTATCATAAGGATAAGGAGGAATGATCAGATAATGTTAAAAACAAATCATAAGCTTGTCCTTGCTTCTGCTTCCCCTAGGCGCAAGGAATTGCTTAACATGCTAGCACTCCCGTTTGAAGTCTTGACAAGTGAAGTGGAAGAAACAAGTGTACAAGCTCATACAATGCAGGATTATGTAAAAGGGGTAGCTTTATTGAAGACGCGTGATGTAGCCAAAAAAGCAGCTAATGCCACGATTATTGGTGCAGATACAATCGTTGTTTACAATCAAGAGCTACTACATAAACCTAAAACGCGTGAGGAAGCTATTTCTCACTTATTACGTTTGTCAGATAACAAACATAGTGTGATGACTGCGGTCGCTATAATCGAACCGAATGGAAAGGAAACGACCTTTGTGGAAGAGACTACAGTTGTTTTCCACCGTCTATCGCAGGAATTAATCGAAGCTTATGTAGATTCAGGAGATCCTTTTGATAAAGCGGGTGGTTATGGCATTCAAACGATTGGTACACTATTAGTTAAACGAATTGAAGGAGATTATAACAATGTTGTAGGTTTACCACTTGCAGCTTTGTTTTCGCAATTGGTGGATCTACAGATAGTCCAATTTGCGAAGGAGTGAATATTTTTGCTAGAAGACGCTTTACCAACTTTGATGATACGTGATGTCAATATAGAGGATCGCCCCCGTGAACGGCTATTACGACAAGGAGCTGAGAGTTTATCGAATCAAGAGCTACTCGCTATTTTATTGAGGACAGGCACAAAGGAAGAATCTGTGCTTGTTCTTGCAAATAGGGTGTTAAATGTTTTTGAACGACTCCATCATTTGAAGCATGCAACCATCGAAGAAATGATGGCGATTAAAGGAATAGGCGAGGTGAAAGCCATTCAATTAATGGCTGCCGTTGAACTTGGTAGAAGACTGGCTCAAAAACATAATGATGAGAAATTCACAATTCGTTCTCCGCAAGATGCAGCAACTTACTTAATGCCTGATATGACCTCGCTTAATCAGGAGCATTTTGTAGTCCTTTTTTTAAATATAAAAAATCAAATTATTCATAAGCAGACGATTTTCATTGGCAGTTTAAATGCTTCCATTGTTCATCCTAGAGAAATATTTCGAGAAGCTGTCAAAAGGTCTGCCGCTTCTATTATATGTGCCCACAACCATCCAAGTGGTGTGCCAACACCGAGCACGGAGGACATTGAAGTAACAAAGCGAATTGTTGAAGCAGGCTATATTATTGGAATAGAGTTAATAGATCACGTCATCATCGGCGATCATCAATATATTAGTTTAAAGGAAAAAGGATATTTTTAACTCTGCATACAATATGCAGAGTTTTTTATGATGAATCCATTTGTTGTTTAGAAGATGCTATTACTATAAATGGCCTTAATTATAGCCAATCCTAAAAATTTTTTGTATTTTTTTGTGGTATATTGGCGAACCTTTTTTCTTACATAACGTTAATGTATTCATAGAAAAGCAATTATCTTCACAAAAATTGGTAGCCTGATACACATTGTCTTATGGGAATAAAAATTATATGCTAATCTATACGTACTATTTTTAGTTTAAGAGGGAATTAAAATAGTATCTTTTCTGTGAGATGAAGTATGTGATACTACAAATTCTTGCGTTTTTCCGTTATAATGAACGGTATGAATTTTATCTTTATTCAGGGAGGACTCCCATCAAAATTGGTGGTGAGGTGAATGAGTGTGTAGTTTTTTCATAGGTGTAAACTACCAACTGATGGAGATAAAAAAATTTGACAGATGTTATGGACGTTGAAAGGAGTCAATTGTGTATGTACACAATTCAATTTCCTATACATTGTCGTCAAATATATTGGATGTCAACGAAAGTATGGCTTATATAGAAAGGGAGTACACAATTTGTTTGGACTAGGAAGCAAAGATGTCGGGATTGACCTCGGCACAGCGAATACATTAGTGTTTATTAAAGGAAAGGGAATCGTATTACGTGAACCTTCAGTTGTAGCAAAAAATACAAAAACAGGGGATATTGTTGCCGTTGGTAATGATGCGAAAAATATGATTGGTCGAACACCTGGCTCAATCGTAGCAATTCGTCCAATGAAAGATGGCGTTATTGCTGACTTCGATATTACAACAGCAATGATTGAGTATTATTTAAAAGAAGCATGTAAAAACTCTGGAGGCAACTGGAAAAAACCAAATGTTATGATTTGTGTACCTTATGGTATTACTTCAGTGGAGCAGCGTGCTGTTATTGATGCTGCACGCCAAGCAGGTGCAAAAGAGGCGTTCACAATCGAAGAGCCATTTGCAGCAGCAATCGGTTCAAATCTTCCTGTATGGGATCCTACAGGGTCAATGGTTGTTGATATCGGTGGAGGTACAACAGAAGTTGCCGTTATTTCTTTAGGTGGTATTGTAACGAGTGAATCTGTACGTGTTGGTGGTGATGCAATGGATCAATCCATCATTTCGTATATCCGTAAAACGTATAATTTAACAATTGGTGAACGTACAGCGGAAGCCGTGAAAATGGAAATTGGTACTGCATTGGCAGAAGGACCAGAAGCACGAATGGATATTAGAGGTCGTGACCTGTTAACAGGATTACCGAAAACAATCGAAATTTCTTCACAGGAAATTTCTGAATCCTTACGTGAAGCGGTTGCCTCTATTATTGACGGTGTTCGTAAAACATTAGAACAAACACCTCCAGAATTATCTGCTGATGTAATGGAGCGCGGTATTGTATTAACTGGTGGTGGGGCACTGCTAACAAACTTAGACAAAGTAATCAGCCAAGAGACAAATATGCCAGTATTCATTGCAGAAGATCCTTTAGACTGTGTAGCGATTGGTACAGGTAAGGCATTAGATCATATCGACTTAATTCGTCAACAACAAGTTAAAGGGTAAGGAGGTTTAGGCAATGCCACACTTTTTTTTCAATAAGAAAGTAATTTTGCTGCTCATAGGCATGGTTTTTCTTGTGGCATTGATTAGCTTCTCATTACGTGATCGGACGAATGCAACTTTACCAGAGCAAATTATTAAAGATACTGTCGGTTTCGCACAATCGCTTGTTGCGAAGCCGGCGAATTATATTAATGGTGTTTTTAATAGTATTGACTCCCTCTTAAACACGTACGAAGAAAATAAACGTTTGAAAGCACGCTTAGAAGATTTTGCAGTTGTACAAGCTGAGGCTACGGATTTAAAATCAGAGAATAACAAGCTTCGAGAGCTTTTGGATAAAACTGAGAGCTTAAAGGCATTTAATCCAATTCAAGCAACAGTGATTGCTAGAAATCCTGACCAGTGGGAAGAGAAAATTATTTTAGATAAAGGGTCTTCTCATGGAGTCAAAAAAAATATGGCAGTTATGACCGCGAAAGGGTTAGTGGGGAAAATTACCCTAGTTACACCTTTCACATCTGAGGTAGAGCTTTTAAATACAAATAATCCAAACTATCGTGTTTCCGCGATGGTGCTAGGAGAAAAAGAAGCATACGGTTTAATCGAGGGCTTTGATGAAGAACGTAATGAACTCATTATGAAGCGAATCGATTCTAGCATGAAGGTGAAAGAAGGCGAGCAAGTAGTTTCTTCAGGTCTTGGTGGTATTTTCCCTAAGGGAGTGCCGATAGGAGAAATTACGGAAGTTAGTACAGATGACTTTGGTTTAACGAAAATGGCGTATGTCAAACCATCTGCTGATTTTTCAATTTTAGAGCATGTTGTGATTGCCAAGCGAACATCCACAAGTATTGATGGTTCAGATGGCAATGCAACGAATGAGGATTTATCGAATCCGCAAGAGGCGAGTGAAGAGGAGGCGGAGTGATGGTTCGATTTCTCATTCCCTCTGTAGCGGTTTTACTATTCCTGTTAGAACCAGAATTTGCTATGCTTTCCCCGATTGAAATTAAAGGGGAAGTCTATTTTCTGGTACCGCGTTTTTTAATCTTATACCTTATTTTTATATCCATCTATTACAGCCGTCAACGTGCGGTAATGTATGGACTTTTTTTTGGTGTCTTGTATGATGTGTTTTACATTGATATTATTGGATTATATTCAGTACTTTATCCACTTATATGTTTTTTGGCAGGGTCTATCGTGAAAGTTATACATCAGCACTTAGTTGTAACAACTACAATTTCAGTTGTACTAGTAGCGATTTTAGAATTTATTCTCTATCAATTCTTTTTCCTAATCGATTTTACAGCAATTCCTTTAGCGGATTTCTTACGTTCACGACTACTACCAACAATCATTGCGAATGCTTTATTTTTAATGATTCTTGGGTGGGCCTTCAAGTATCTAATTAATGCGCGTGTCTTACAGAGAGCACGTGAGGTTTCTTAACAAAGAACAACGTGAGGTGAGGCATTCATGAAAAAACAGTTAGTTAATATGAAGGGAACGAAGGACGGTTTTGTACTACGCCTAGACGACCAATGTGCGTATAGTGAACTAGTGGAAGAATTAAAGAATAAGGTTTTAGAGGGCGGTATCGATGGTAAAGTTGATGTACAATTATACTTAGGCTATCGATACTGTACTGAAGAACAATTAAATGAACTTATAAAAATTATAGAAGAAACAGAACAGCTTATTGTATCGAAGGTGCAAAGTGAAGTACTGACTGTCCACGAGAGCAACCAGAAGATGTTTGAAAGCCAACAAGATACATATATAGGAGTGGTCAGATCAGGACAAATTCTGCGTTCATCTGGGGATATTACCATCATAGGAAATGTCAATCCAAACGGTCGTGTTGAGGCTGGAGGTAATGTATATGTCCTAGGTAGACTTAAAGGGATTGCACATGCTGGTATGCAAGGCAATAAAGAAGCAATTATTGCAGCATCTCGATTTGAAGCCACGCATATCATGATTGCCGATCAAGTTCAGGTAATGTCAGATGAACATGTAAAAGCGATAAATCAAGTAGAAATGACTTGTGCATTTATTGGCTACGATGGACGCATTACGTACGATCAAATTCATGCCTTAAAAAATATTCGACCATTGTTAAATGTGTCTAAGGGAGGAAGCTAGTGTGGGAGAAGCGATCGTCATAACTTCAGGTAAAGGCGGTGTCGGTAAAACAACGACAACGGCTAACCTTGGGACTGCATTGGCTCTACAAGGTAAAAAAATATGTTTAGTGGATACGGATATTGGCCTACGTAATTTAGATGTGATTTTAGGCCTTGAAAATCGTATTATTTATGACCTAGTTGATGTGGTGGAAGGACGCTGTAAAATTCATCAAGCATTGATTAAGGATAAACGCGTAGATGAGAAACTATTTTTATTACCTGCTGCTCAAACAACAGATAAAAATGCTGTTACCCCTGAGCAAATGAAGAGCTTAGTAGAGGAATTGAAAAGAGATTATGATTATGTATTAATCGATTGCCCAGCGGGAATTGAGCAAGGCTACCGTAACGCTGTTGCTGGTGCAGATCATGCGATTGTTGTCACAACACCTGAAATTTCTGCTGTTCGTGATGCAGATCGTATTATTGGTTTACTGGAGCAGGAAGAGATCACAGCACCTAAACTGATCATTAATCGTATTCGACAACATATGATGAAGAGCGGTGACACACTGGATGTCAATGAAATTACAACTCATTTATCTATTGATTTATTAGGCATTATTATAGACAGTGAAGGCGTCATCTCATCTTCTAATAAAGGTGAACCAATTGTAATGGACCCCTCAAATAAAGCGTCATTAGGCTATCGAAATATTGCCCGTCGTATTCTTGGTGAATCAGTGCCATTAATGGCTATACAAGATGAGCAAAGAGGGATGTTTTCAAAACTTAAAGCCCTTTTCTCAAAATAAATTAAAACCTTTTCGTGCAATTGTACGAGAAGGTTTTTTCTTGTGCATGTTTGGACATGCAATCACATATAGTGAGGAAAAAAGGATGAGGGCTTGTTTAAAAAATGGAAATGGTTTGTCACGATACTTCTTGTGGCGGCGATCATGCTTGTAATTCGTTTAGAGGACCAGGGTGTAGTGGATACACCTGTTCGGAAGCTTGTTACAACCTCTGCTGATTTAACGTATTTAAGTGAACTCGGACAAAGCTGGTTCGAAAAAGAAAAAGAGACCATCATGGTTTCTAGTGATGTAGGGCAGGCAGATCTTTTAACATTTGCGAATGCCCAAGTATTTAAAGAAGGCTATCTATTGCAGTATGATGTTGGCTTACCTATCTATGCTGGTCAAAATGGATTAGTCGTTTTTACTGGCCATACAAAGTACACAGGTAAGACCATGACCATCAGCTATGAAGATGGTACAACCGTTTCCTATGGTATGTTAGATAGTTTAGCTCAACTACCATACACATCTATTCAAGCAAATGATTTAATTGGCATGAAAGAAGCGGGTCAACTTTATGTGTCCATCGAAAAGGGAGATGCCCATTATGATTTAGAGCAAATTGTGCAATGGCTTGAAACGACGGAGACAAATGAGGATTAAATTACATCTTCTGTGTATCCCTCTCGTATTTGTCATGATTTTTAGTGGCCAGTTAGCCTATTACGCGATCATTCTGTTTTCCTTACTGTGGCATGAGGCTGGTCACTTAATTGCGGCAGTAATGTGTGGAGTGAAGGTGAAATCCTGCGTAATTACACCATACGGGGGAGAAATTCAATTTGAAAATCCAGCGGTTGTGCAAGCTTCGTCACTCCTATGGATTGCATTAGGAGGGCCAATCGCTACGATTATTGGGATTGGCCTCGCTTTTTTTATGCCTGATTTACTCGCTACTAAGCTTATAAATGTACAACTCGTGTTATTGGCTGTAAATATTGTACCCATCATACCGTTAGATGGTGGAAGGATATTGTTAGCCTGCCTATTTTTAAAATATCCAAGAGCTCACGTGATAGAGCTATATTATTGGTTATCATTCATCGTAGCTACTATACTATTACTTGTCACTTTCAAGTTCTTGCCACAATCTATTTTTTTAGCCATCATAAATTTATTCATCTGGTTGCAAGTGTTGAAAGAATGGCGTTATCGAAAATATCGAGTTGCTTTTGAAAAATATGTTATGAATAGATTGACTTGAAAAAAATCGTGTGGTAATATTTTAATGTTATTGTTTGTAGCACCCGTGCTACTACAACCGCTCTGTAAAGGTTTAAGTGTCTAGTAAGATCACCTTATGAAACAGGCGAGTCTGAGTCTAAGAGGAGGTGCAGTAAAATGTACGCAATTATTGAAACTGGTGGTAAACAAGTCAAAGTAGAAGCTGGTCAAGAAATCTATGTTGAAAAATTAGGCGTAGAAGCTGATGAGGTTGTAACTTTTGATAAAGTTTTATTCGTAGGTGGCGAAAACGTTAAAGTTGGCGCTCCATTCGTAGAAGGCGCTACTGTAACAGCTAAAGTTGTTAAAGAAGGCCGTGCGAAAAAAATCGTTGTTTTCAAATTGAAAGCTAAAAAGAACTACCGTCGTAAACAAGGTCACCGTCAACCTTACACAAAATTAGTTGTTGAAGCAATCAACGCTTAATTGTGAGGTATAGCGAATGATACAAGTTACGATTCATCACGATGAAAATAGACATGTGTCAGCATTCGAATTTTCAGGACATGCTGGTTATGATGAATCTGGTAAGGATTTAGTATGTGCAGGAGCATCAACTATAGCCATTGGTACAGTGAATGCTATTTATGCATTATTACAAATTCAGCCAGAAATCGAACAAGCTGCTGAAGGTGGAGGCTATCTCAAGGTAGATTTACCATCAGACATAGAGCCTGAAGTAGATGCAAAACTACAGTTAATTGTTCAAGTAATGACTGCCCAAGTGTATTCTATGGTGCAAAATTACGGACAATACATCCAAATCAACTACAACCAAGTAGGAGGTGGAACTCGATGAAATTATTATTAGCATTAGACCTTCAACTTTTTGCATCGAAAAAAGGGGTAGGTTCTACTAAAAACGGACGTGACTCTGAGTCTAAACGACTTGGTGCAAAACGTGCTGATGGCCAATTCGTAACAGGTGGTTCAATTCTTTACCGTCAACGCGGTACAAAAATTTACCCAGGTACAAACGTAGGTCGTGGTGGTGACGATACACTATTTGCTAAAGTTGACGGCGTTGTTAAATTTGAACGTTTAGGTCGCGATCGCAAACAAGTATCTGTTTATCCAACAACACAAGAAGCTTAATCTTTTATAAGATAACATAAAGCGGAGGACTGCATTTATTGCAGTCCTTTTTTTGGCTACATTTCAAAAAAGCCGATTGGACGCAATGACACCAAGGTATAATTGATTAAAGAATTAAGGGAAAAATACAGCAAAACTTGTTATACTAGTAAGGATAACTTTATTGGAGTGAATGGGATGAACAATCAATCACTAACCATTAGTGAAGTATTACGTTTTGCAAATCATGATTATGTGAATCAACTGCAACTGATTCGCATGAATTTAGATTTAGGTAGAATCGAGGAATCGAAAAAACTTATTCAACATTATTCAGAACAATTACGAGTATTTTCTATCCTCAATCGACTACAATTACCACAAACAATTGAATGGCTTCAAACAGCAGCATGGCGTTACCCATCATTAGCATGGAAGCTAGGCGGTGAGATAAAAAAGCCTGTGACCAATGATATTGATCAGGAAGTTGTAGATTATTTAAACAAAACAGTTATGCATGTTTATGATACATTAGATCCATTTACAGAGCAGATCCTAACGCTTGATGTACGTGTTGACGATCATACATTTGCCGTGACATTCACGCTAAATGGGTTATGGAGTGCTGATGCATTCACCGAAAAAGGTTTGAAACAATTCGACATTCAAACAATTGAGCAGACAACTACACGCTGGCAATATGTCTTGAGTGCAAATAGGGAGTGAACTAAATGTTTGTCGATCACGTAAAGATTTATGTTAAAGGTGGCGATGGCGGAGACGGTATGGTAGCCTTTCGCCGTGAAAAATATGTACCAAATGGTGGTCCAGCTGGTGGAGATGGTGGACACGGTGGTAACGTTGTATTTGAAGTAGAAGAGGGCTTACGAACATTAATGGATTTCCGCTATAAACGCCATTTTAAAGCACCTCGTGGCGAGCATGGGATGAGTAAAGGCATGCATGGTAAAAATGCGGAGGATTTAATTGTTAAAGTACCACCAGGCACAGTGGTTATGAATGAAGAAACAAATGCCGTTATTGCTGACTTAGTCGAGCATGGGCAAAGAGCAGTTATTGCGAAAGCAGGCAGAGGTGGACGAGGTAATTCTCGCTTTGCTACACCTGCCAACCCAGCGCCAGAACTTTCTGAAAAAGGTGAGCCAGGACAAGAATTAAATGTTATATTAGAGTTAAAAGTTTTAGCAGATGTAGGGTTAGTTGGTTTCCCAAGTGTTGGTAAATCAACACTTTTATCTGTTGTTTCCGCGGCAAAGCCAAAAATTGGTGCTTATCATTTCACAACAATTGTACCGAACTTAGGCATGATTGAAACGGATGACCATCGAAGCTTTGCGATGGCTGATTTACCAGGGCTTATTGAAGGAGCACATCAAGGCGTTGGATTAGGTCATCAATTTTTACGACATATCGAACGTACACGCGTTATCGTTCATGTCATTGATATGTCAGGGATGGAAGGCCGCGATCCATATGAAGATTATTTAACAATTAATGAAGAGCTAAAACAATATAATCTTCGTTTAACAGAGCGTCCACAAATTATCGTAGCCAATAAAATGGATATGCCAGATGCAGAAGAGAATTTACAAGCTTTCCGTCAGAAGGTTGGAGAAGACGTTCAAATTTTCCCAATTTCTGCTGTTTCACGTCAAGGTTTAAAAGAGCTACTTTTTGCCATTGCCGATCTATTAGAAGTAACGCCTGAATTCCCACTATATGATGATCTAGAGGAGCAATCAGACGCAACCGTAATGTACAAGCATGAGGCGAAAGGTGAAGATTTCGAAATCACACGTGATGATGATGGTACATTTATTATTAGTGGTTATGCAATTGAGCGTTTATTTAAAATGACGGACTTTAGCCGTGAGGATGGTATACGTCGTTTTGCTCGTCAATTGCGTGCAATGGGTGTGGACGAGGCTCTGCGTGAGCGTGGAGCACAAGATGGCGATACAGTTCGCCTACAAGAGTTTGAATTTGAATTTGTCGATTAAGACATGAGTTTTAGGGGGAAGCGTATGAAGAATGTTGCGAATCAGCGATATTATTTAGTTCGTGAGGATGTTTTAACGGATGCAATGCAAAAAACTTTGGAGGCGAAACACTTACTATCAAGTGGTTCAGTATCTTCCATTTGGGATGCGGTAAAGCAGGTGGATTTATCGCGAAGTGCGTTTTACAAATATCGTGATGCGGTTTTTCCTTTTCATTCAATTGTGCAGGAACGCATTTTAACAGTCTTTTTACAGCTTCAAGATAGAAAAGGAACACTTGCCAAGCTTTTAGAAACTGTGACAATTACACATTGTAATGTCTTAACGATTCATCAAACAATCCCTATTCAGGGACGTGCTAATGTTACATTGTCATTAGATGTAACAAGCATGACTTGTGATCTTGATGATCTTATCCAGCAATTAAAACGCTTAGATTTTGTGGAATCAGCGGAAGTGATTAGTTCTGGAGCATTATAAGCACAGAGAGTGTTCAATCCTTTAATTTTTGACAAAATGACAAACATCGTGTTGAATAACCCAATGGGTAAAGATACGATAACAAAGCTCAAATAAGGAGCTGTCCCAAGCGTTATTCATCACGTGGGACTGCTCCTTATTGTGCCATAAAGGAGGTATTTGCAATGACAAAACAACAATGGGAAAATCGAATCGCCTATCTAGGACCAGAAGCATCATTTACATACTTAGCAACAAAGGCTACTTTTCCAAATGAGTGGCTCGTACCGTGTGCCACGATTCCAGAATGTATAGAGGCTGTTGCAGAGGGAAAGGTAGATTTAGCTGTCGTGCCGCTAGAAAATGCACTAGAGGGCTCTGTATCATTAACATTAGATTACTTATTCCATGAGGCAACACTTTATGTGACTGGAGAGTTATTGCTGAAAATTCAGCAGCATTTAATGGTCAATAAAGCGCAGAAGGATGATTGGCAGTCAATCGAAGGTGTTTATTCTCATCCGCATGCACTAGCTCAATGTCATAAATATTTATTTTATCGTTTTAGTCATGTACCATTACATCAAACAACTTCAACTGCAGCAGCAGCAAAATATGTATCAGAGAATCCACAAGAGTGTATAGCGGCAGTCGGAAATGCAGCCGCAGCGGAAAAATATGGTCTTGAAATAGTGGAGCAGAATATCCATGATTTTCATTTTAATCATACACGATTCTTTGTACTGTCTAAGCAAAATAAACGATTGCCACAAGAGCTATCAGATGGGCAAGCAAAAACAACATTTATGATTACCTTACCAACAGATCGTTCAGGTGCATTACATCAGGTGCTTTCTGTTTTTGCATGGCGTCAGCTAAATTTAAGTAAAATCGAATCACGTCCATTAAAAACTGGATTAGGTGATTATTTCTTTATGATTGATGTATTAGCAGATGAAAAGGAACCGATGATGCGTGGGGCAATGGAAGAATTAGCTGCGCTAGGCTGCAAAGTAAAGTCACTGGGTACCTATTTTACTTATGTAACATCAGACGAAGCATAGTAATGTGAAGGAGGAGGAAAGAAGATGGGTGGGATTATTTTATTCGATGGTGTCTGTAATTTTTGTGATAGCACTGTTCAATTTATCATCAAACATGATCAAGCTGGCTATTTTCAATTTGCATCGCTGCAAAGCGAGGCTGGTCAATCGCTTCTCACTCAATATCATATACCAAAGAATATAGATAGTGTAATTCTAATTGAACAAGGGAAAGTGTCTGTTGAATCTACCGCTGCGTTAAACATTTGCCGTAAATTTGATGGATTGTGGCCTTGTTTCTACACCTTCATTCTTGTACCACCATTTATTCGCAATGCATTATATCGATTATTTGCAAAGCAACGCTATCGTTTGTTTGGAAAAAAAAGTGAATGCTTATTGCCTACGCCTGCTCAACGTCAAAGATTTCTTTCCTGATAGGGAAATACTCGCCTTTAAGGGAACAATAGCTGCGGACAGAAGCCCGCGCTTAACGAAACAATACCAGCATTAAAAAACAGAAAGCACCGTTTGAAATCAATTTTTCAGACGGTGCTTTTACTATTCATTGATCTGACACTAAGTAGCCCTTTTTTTGTAAAGCTCCCTCAATTAATGTTAAAACTTCAACAGAGGGTGCTGTGATGACATGTAGATGGATGCCGCCAGTGAGAGCAGATAAATAGTTGGCCTGTGTTGCATTCACACGTTCGATAAATTGTTTCACCTCATGGCGGTTGGATACCATGATAGAGGCTGTCAGTTCACCATATATTGGATGTTCGACAATGACATTTTTGACGGTTCCGCCACAGTCTACAATCGTCATTAATTCATCTTCCGTCTGCTCTGATGTATGCAAGCAAGGGAATGTTCGTTCAACGGTTTGCTGTATTTGTTCTTGATGCATATAAAGATAACCTTGGCTTGTGGCAATAATGGGCTCATTTCTTGCCTTTAATAAAGTCATATCATTGACGATTACTTGTCTAGAAACATTGGCGAACTTTGCTAAGTCTGTCCCAGTTATAGGTGCTTTATTTTTTTTTAATTGCGCTAATAGTTGCAGTCGGCGTTCTTCGCCTAACATTTTTTTCATAAGAGATCACCCCTGCTCGTAATAAAGGAATCAGCGTTCCTTATGAATTAGTGTACCATGAAGCTTTTCTAACTTGCTGAAATTTTTGTATCCAAATGAAACATTGAACATATGATACGTAGAGAGGAAGGGAGGAAAAAATTGCGTATTCATATTGTTCAAAAGGGAGATACATTGTGGAAGATTGCGAAAGAGTACGGCATTTCGTTTGAAGATTTGAAGCGGCTCAATGTCCATCTTGCCAACCCAGATTATATTGTACCAGGCATGGAAATTATATTGCCTGAAAAAATAAACAAAGAGCCGCATAGAGATTCACATAAAGAAATGCCGAAAAAGGAAACACAAGTGCATAAGGAGACACCAAAGGAAAGTCCTAAAAAAGAGGTACAGCGACCAATGCCACCACCACCGCCAATTGTACCGCCACCACCAGCTCCTATGCCAATGCCAGAACCACAAATGATACCGATACCAATACCGATGCCAATGCCAATGCAGATGCCACAACAGCCGATGTGGGTACCGCAGCCTGTGGAAATGAATTGGCACCAGCAATTGGTGATGCCACAAATGGAGCAAAATGTTACAACACCACCTGTACAAATACAGCCACCACCACCGCCAGCACCTACACCGCCACCACCGCCTGTAGCTAAACCAAAGCCAATGCCAATGCCACAACCAGCACCACATCCACCAATGCATATCATGCCACAAATGCCTGCTGTACCTCATTGTTCAAGTTGCCATCAGCCAATCTATCATCAGATGTGGTGGCCGATGCCAATGCAGCCGCAGGTCGAGCATTATACGATGCCACAGCAGCCAATGTCCTATGACATGCCAGATCATAAAGTAGGTGGAATGGAAGACTTTTTAGAGTCCACATCACCATTCTTCCATACGCAAGATCACCAAAAGCCACAAATGGATATGATGCCCGATATGAATATGGGGCAATCCTGTGGTTGTGGCACACAACCAATGATGATGCCTGATATGAACATGGGTCAATCTTGTGGCTGTGGCACACAACCAATGATGATGCCAAATTGGCAAATGGACCCTTGCCATTGCCCGCCACCACCATGTCCGACACAATGTCCACCACCATGCCCATCAGCAGCAGGTCCTTGGATGTCTCCGCATTATTTCCCAGGCGGGATGACGCCTTATCGATGGTGAAAAAGCGTATATTGTAGAAGAAGTAAAGCCAAATATTTGGAAATATAAATATCGATCGAAAAATTATTTTGTCAAACGTGCAAAGCAAGTGGAAATTGCGGAGAAGGTAAGAACCATTCATCGCCAATTAGGACGTATGGAACCTTCTTTGATCCTACCATTAGTTCAGAGCGATGATGAGCAGTTAATTGTGCAAATGTGGCAAGAAGGAAGCCACGGTGCTAACTTTGCGCATAAAAAAGATCGTAAGGAATCTCTTAGACTATTAATCGCTTTACATGACACACATAAAAAGATTGCGTGGCAGCGCGTGCCAGGCTTGCATACCTACTCACAGCTTTTAAAATGGCAAATGCGTCATATGCGTTTTAAAAGTAGAAGAAATGAGTTTCGAACATTTTTAACGAAAGAAGAAATTGATCAAATATTGCATTATAGTGATAAGTCATTACAATTGATTGCATTGGAAGATGCACCTGAAAAAGAGATTACGCTATTGCATGGGGATGTAGTTCATCATAATTTTTTATGGTGCTCCGATGGACAATTACGTTTAATTGATTTTGATTTAGCGCACCTTGGTGAAGCGGATGATGAGTATATTTTATGGTTACATCGTGTGTTACCTGCTGTAGATTATGATCTTGGAAAGATTTTTGCAGAGTTACCTGAGCTGAAACGACTGGATAAAAGAAAGCTTCATCGCTTGAAATACCCGAATGAGTTATTACGAGAATGGCTGTTTGCTATAGATTTGCCACTAGAGCAACAGCTAGTATTTTTAGATTATTTAGTACCATTTACAAAACGAGCCCTCACCTACTGGCCAAAACTGTGGTACGATATTGATAGATTTGTCAAGAAATGACCGTCAATTGGCGGTCATTTTTGTCTGCGAACGGAGTTTAGAGGCTACTTTTTGTCGAGCATTCGTTCGCTATATGCTATAATCGAAGACGATGATTGTGAGGGATTATAGATGTATGATTATTTAAAAGGACAAATTACTCGTATTACACCTGAATTTATTGTGCTGGAACAACAGGGGATTGGGTGGCAACTTAATACGCCTAATCCATTTGCTTTTCGAACATCTGCCCTTGAGCAACAGATATATGTTCATTTGCATGTACGAGAGGATGCGCAAGTTTTATATGGCTTCCCTAACCTAGATCAGCGTGAGTTATTCCGTAAGCTTATTTTAGTGTCAGGAATAGGACCAAAGGGCGCTTTAGCGATTTTAGCTACAGGTAATCCACAACAGGTTATTAGCGCAATTGAACGAGAGGACGAAGCGTTTTTAGTGAAATTCCCTGGAGTTGGTAAAAAAACAGCACGTCAAATGATCCTCGACTTGAAGGGTAAACTTGGTTCATTATTAGATACACTTGAATTACCTAGTGCAGAAGATGAATTACCTTTGTTTGGTGTACATGCCTATAAACACGAATTAGAAGAAGCCTTACTTGCCTTAATGGCTCTTGGCTATTCTGAAAAAGAGCTAGAAAAAATTAAACCACAGCTAGAGGATAACGATAAACTTGAAACGACAGATGCCTTTATGAAACAAGCATTGCAACTACTGCTAAAATTAAAATAAGGAAAGGAGGAAGGGTGCATGTCTGAACGTATGATGGCAAGTGAAGCAGGTAGCTATGATGAGCAGTTTGAGTTATCTTTACGTCCTCAAAAATTAGCACAGTATATTGGGCAACATAAAGTAAAGGAAAACTTACAAATATTCATTGAAGCAGCAAAGCTTCGCCAAGAAAGTTTAGATCATGTGTTGTTATATGGACCTCCAGGACTTGGTAAAACGACCTTAGCGGCTGTTATCGCAAATGAGATGAATGTTAACGTACGCATGACAAGTGGCCCTGCGATTGAGCGTCCAGGAGATTTGGCAGCTATTTTAAGTTCACTAGAGCCTGGAGACGTTTTATTTATTGATGAAATTCATCGACTGCCCCGTGCTATTGAAGAAGTATTATATCCAGCAATGGAAGACTTCTGCTTAGATATTGTGGTAGGAAAAGGTCCTGAAGCACGTTCTGTACGACTTGATTTACCTCCCTTTACCCTTGTAGGTGCAACAACAAGAGCGGGTGCTTTATCAGCTCCTCTAAGAGATCGCTTTGGTGTGTTGCTGCGCCTAGAATATTATGATGACCGATCGCTTGCAGAAATTGTTGTGAGAAGTGCACATTTATTTGAGGTAGAAATAGAGCAAGTAGCAGCAATGGAAATGGCGAGACGCTCACGTGGAACACCTCGAATTGCCAATCGTTTATTGAAACGAGTGCGAGATTATGCACAAGTGCTTGGAGATGGTATGATAACGGAGGGTCTTGCACAGCGAGCATTAGAGCTGTTACAAGTAGATCCTAGAGGGCTTGATCATATTGACCATAAACTTGTAACCAATATGATTGAGCGATTCCGAGGAGGACCAGTAGGCTTAGATACTCTTGCTGCATCAATTGGTGAGGAACGGGTTACGATAGAAGATGTATACGAGCCTTATTTGATGCAAATTGGCCTTATTCAACGTACCCCGAGAGGAAGAGTAGCCACACATTTAGCCTACGAACATTTTGGATATGAGTATCCCCAACAAACATAAAGAAGGAAGTTATTTTCATGCGTGTAGAAGATTTTGATTTTGAATTACCAGAGGAACTTATTGCCCAAACACCATTAGTGGATCGTACAGCCAGTCGATTAATGGTCGTGACACCGGGCTCAAATAAAGTGGAGCACCACCATTTTGCCCATGTATTAGACGAGCTACATGCTGGAGACTGTCTTGTACTAAATGATACAAGAGTTTTACCTGCTCGTTTAATGGGTGTAAAAGAAGAAACAGGTGCACATATAGAAGTATTGCTACTGAAGCAAATGGCTGGTACAGATGAGTGGGAAACACTTGTAAAACCGGCAAAGCGTGTAAAGGTAGGAACAGTCATCACATTTGGTGACGGTTTATTAACAGCTACATGTACAGGTGAGCTTGAACATGGCGGACGTACATTTGAATTTCAGTATGATGGTATTTTTTATGAAATATTAGAGCAACTTGGTGAAATGCCATTACCTCCCTATATTCGTGAAAAACTAGAGGATAAGGATCGTTATCAAACCGTTTATGCCAAAGAGCGTGGTTCTGCCGCAGCGCCTACAGCTGGGCTGCATTTTACAGAGGAGCTATTAGCTCAAGTGAAGGCTAAAGGCGTAGAGGTTGTCTTTATTACGCTGCATGTCGGTCTTGGCACTTTTCGTCCCGTTAGTGTAGACTCGATTGAGAACCATGAAATGCATGCGGAATTCTATAGTGTTACAGAACAAGCAGCAGATACAATTAATCGCGTAAAGCGTAACGGTGGCAAGGTAGTAGCTGTTGGGACAACCTCTACTCGTACATTAGAGACAATTGGTTCTAAATATGAGGGAGAAGTGCGAGCAGAACAAGGTTGGACGTCTATTTTCATCTATCCAGGCTACAATTTTACGGTGGTGGATGGGTTAATCACAAACTTCCATTTACCAAAATCAACACTAGTCATGCTTGTTAGTACGCTAGCTACTCGTGAGACCATTTTAAGTGCTTATCAGCAAGCTGTAGAAGAAAGATATCGCTTCTTTAGTTTTGGTGATGCAATGTTTATACGTCCCAAAAAATAATAGTGGATAAAATCGGAGTACTGTTTTTACTTCAGATAAGAAAGGATTATTTATTTTATGACACAACCAGCAATTCGATATGAACTACTTCATACATGTAAACAAACAGGAGCACGTCTTGGCATCGTCCATACACCACACGGCTCCTTTGAAACACCAGCATTTATGCCTGTTGGCACACAAGCAACGGTGAAGACCATGTCACCAGAAGAATTAAAAGAGATGAATGCCGGTATTATTCTGTCCAATACGTACCATTTATGGCTTCGTCCAGGTAATGATATTGTCAAAGAAGCAGGCGGACTTCATAAATTTATGAACTGGGATCGTCCAATTTTAACGGATTCAGGTGGTTTCCAAGTATTTTCACTTAGTCAATTCAGGAAAATTGAGGAGGAAGGAGTTCATTTCCGTAATCACCTCAATGGAGATAAGTTATTTTTGAGCCCAGAAAAGGCAATGGAAATTCAAAATGATTTAGGCTCTGATATTATGATGGCCTTTGATGAATGTCCACCGTATCCTGCGACACATGACTATATGCTGAAATCAGTTGATCGAACAACTCGTTGGGCAAAACGCTGTAAGGAAGCACATCAGCGTCCAGAGGAGCAAGGTTTATTTGGCATTATTCAAGGTGGAGAGTACGAAGATTTACGCCGCCGCTCAGCAGAAGCGTTAGTAGAACTAGATTTCCCAGGCTATGCAATTGGTGGATTATCCGTTGGAGAACCGAAAGATGTGATGAACCGCGTTTTAGAATTTACTACGCCAATGATGCCTGAAAATAAGCCTCGTTATTTAATGGGTGTGGGTTCACCCGATTCTTTAATTGATGGGGCAATTCGTGGTATTGATATGTTTGACTGTGTACTGCCAACACGTATTGCACGTAATGGAACACTGATGACATCAGAAGGACGTCTAGTAGTGAAAAATGCAAAATATGCACGTGACTTTGGACCGATTGATCCGAACTGTGACTGCTATACATGTAAAAATTATTCTCGTGCCTATGTTCGTCACCTTATTCGCACGGAAGAAACGTTCGGTATTCGTTTAACATCCTATCATAATTTACACTTCCTATTAAAATTGATGGAGCAAGTACGTGAGGCAATTCGTCAAGATCGTCTTGGTGATTTCCGTGAAGAGTTCTTTGAAAAATACGGCTTTAATGGGCCAGATGCAAAAAACTTTTAAACTAGACGAATAGGATCATTACATGCGCTAAATTAAAAAGGTCATTAGGCATTTCCTAATGTCCATCATCAATAGCAATAGTTTTGCAAATCATTCAAAACTTTGTAAAAAGTGAATATTTCTAGCAAAATATTGTCAATCATAGAAAAAATATTAGTAATTGAGAAAATTTTTGGGCTTGTCCATCGCTTTTTAATGGTGGAATAGTCTATACTAAAAAAGTGAGATTTGGAAAGGGGGCAAGATGCTATTATGGATCAATTATTAGGATTAGCACCAATATTATTAATGTTCGTTGCAATGTGGTTTATCTTAATCCGTCCAGCTAAAAAAAGACAGCAGGAAACACAAAATATGCAAAGTAGTTTGCAACGTGGAGATAAAGTCATTACAATTGGTGGTTTACACGGTGTTATTGATGCAATTGAAGACACAGCAGTAACATTAAAAATTGCTGACAATGTACGAGTGAAATTTGACCGTCAAGCAATTGGACGAATTGTCAATGACAATCAGTAACAAAGAAGAAAAGGCTTACAATAGGCGATAGCTATATTGTAAGTCTTTTTTATCTAATATTGGATGGCTATGTTTAAATGTTTTTTGCCGTTGTAGTTTTTAATTTATGAATAAATGCCTCACCAGTATCATTGCCATTAATCGTTATTCTGCTTAACGTAAATAGGGAATCGCCTTTTTTCACATGTTTATTTTGTATGACAAAGGTCATCTTAAAGCCAGCTTCCTTGGCTAATTGGATGGTGGAGGGTGAATAAATCCCATAAGGATAGCTTATTGCTATTGGTTCATATCCTAACTTTTCTTTGATTATTTTTCTTGAATGAATAAAATCATTTCTTACCCTTTCCTCATATTCAACCTGACTCTCTAGTTGCCCATTTACAATACTAGGACCAAATACTGCGCCATTTAGTTTACCGTTTTTTGAAGGTAATTTATAATGTAAGTCCCAAGTATGACTCTGGATTGTAATATAATCCTTCATTTCCTTTAATTGATCCCAACTCATCTTTGCTGTTTCATTTGGATAGTGATTGTTCCCATTCATCTCTAGGATTCGGCTTGCAATCACAAAGATTTCTGCATGCATATCATATTTTTTCAATATCGGGTAAGCTTTTTCATAATTACTAAAATACCCATCGTCAAAAGTAATTAACACAGGCTTTTGAGGTAACGGCGCTTGGTCGTTTAAGTAATCATATAATTGCTGAGCAGAAATGGCCTGATAGCCTTCCATTTTAAGTAATTTCATTTGATTTTCGAAGCTTTTGGGTGAAATAACTGTAGTATTGTTTATATTGTCCTCTAAATGATGGTACATAAGAATAGGTATTTCCTGTTCCTGATACCCATAAATAGGATAAGGTCTAATAAGAAAAAGGATATAAACAAAAACGAAAACAATTATTTTTTTTGTCATGTCCTCACCTTGTTTGCATGTTTATTGTAATAAGCATATAAGCTCTATGTTAGTGTGTACGAACAAGTACGGACTATTCCTTGAAAACTGTATAAAAAACAATAAGTAAGGTCACCTTGATAGTATGGGGGTGTTTATATGGAAGAATATTACCATATTATTTTTAGAACTTGCTTTTTGTATGTGTTTATCATCATCGTTTTCCGTTTAATGGGTAAACGAGAAGTAGGTGAATTATCAGTCATCGATTTGGTCGTATTTGTATTAATTGCAGAAGTAGCAGCCTTTGCGCTAGACGATTATAAAAATCCTCTCTTTAATGCCATACTACCGATCATTATTTTGCTCTTTATTCAAATATTAAGTGCCTTTTTGTCATTAAAGTTCAAAAAAATACGTGACCTAGTGGATGGTGATCCTGCTTTATTAGTAAAAGACGGTGTTATTTTAGAGAGTGAGATGAGAAAACACCGCTATAATTTAGATGATTTATGTCAGCAATTACGAGAAAACGGAATTGCATCTGTGACAGATGTAGCCTTTGCGTATTTAGAGCCTTCAGGCAATCTTTCTGTCTATAAAAAAGATGAAAAAGCCTTTGTGTATCCATTGATTATCGACGGTGATATTCAAGAGAGACATTTATTTACCATGCATAAAGATGTGGATTGGCTAATGGGTGAGCTAGCAAAAAATAATATTACTGACAGTGAAACAGTATTTTTTTGTATTTGGGAAGACAATAAGCTGCATATCCAATTAAAGGAATCCTAGACTTTCTTTGCTAATTTTTTAATGTAACGGAAATCTGTAATACGCAACTGATTGGTAAATAATAAAAAGGTAAATAGCAAAAATAATGTCACACCACTACTTAAAATAAATGGTAGTGATAGTATTGGAATAAGGAAATACTGAGCGACGCAAACAGCAATAAAACAACTATAAGGCACGACAAACATTCTGAAGCCAGCACGCAGGTTTTTACGTTGTCTAACTGTTGCAATATGCAAGAATGACGTTAGTAATACACCAAAGCCAATAGCTACAACGGCTCCTTTTTCCTGGATTCCTGGTTGAGAGGCAAGTACAAACATCACGAAAAGTTTACCTAGTCCACCATAGATGGAGTTCATCATGGCAGCTCTTGCCTCACCAATTGCCTGTAAGATGGAGTGTAGAGGGCTTTGAATATAATAAAAATAAAAAATAGGAGCTAAAATTTTAACGTACCCGCGATTTTCTTCTAAATGAAAAAGCTTCATCGCCAATTCATCTCCATGCACAAAGAAATACGTAGCAGCAAAGCACCCCACTAGCGAAGACAATCTTAGGGACACCGATATTCGTTCCTGTAATAGAGGGGTGTGCTGACGAGCGACGGCATCACTAACAGCTGGAATGAGCACAATCGATAAGGCTGTTGATACAAAGGCGGGAAATAACAGTAATGGCACCAAAACACCTGAGATGACACCATATAAAATAGTGGCAGCAGAAGCGGTTAAACCGGCCACAGTTAAAGCTTTTAAAAAGATAATCGGCTCTAAAAACCAAGTGAAAGAACCAAAAAGTTTACTGCCTGCAGAGGGAAGGGCAATACGCAACATTGGTGATGCAGGATACCCTTCAATTTTAGTTTTTCGTGTCAGTAATTTCTTTTTGGACACGATATAGTGTAGCCATAAATACAAGAAGGCTACAACTTCAGCTAGCAGTGTAATGCCCATTGCGGCCGCAGCCGTGACAGCAGCATTATTGTAATTAGCCACATAGGGTAGCATTAATGTAATGAAACTAATACGTACAATTTGTTCGATCATTTGTGCCCATGCTGTCGGTGTTATCTTAGCAACACCTTGTAAATAGGCACGTAATAAGCCAGATCCAACTGATACTGGTACAGCAAAGAGTGCAATCCATAGTGTAAATGTTGTCTGTTCATTATGTAATAGAGTTGTTGAAATATATGGTATTGTTAGTGCAACGAGTGGCATAAAAATGATCATGCCAATGAATGACCAAAGAATGGCTGTACGCATGACACCAAAGATGTTCTCACGTTTATTTTTTGCTAGTAATTCAGCCACTATTTTAGCCACAGCGATAGGTAGTCCTAGTTGAATGAGTGAGATGAAGAAAATAAACGCTGGATAGACGGTCATATAAATACCGACAGCCTCTTCACCAGCAATCCGCATAAATTGCATTCTATAAAAGAAGCCAAAAAGTTTAGATAAAAAAATCACAAACATTAAAAATAATGTACCTCGTACAAAAGAACTCATGCCATCCGTCCCTTCTCAAGCCGCAAAAATTCATTTACACTATTTGTATGCAAGCATGTCTTACGTTACGACTTTGATTGGAGATGATTCAAAATGAGTATGCAATATGAGCAACTATTTGAAAAGATTCGTCCGGCAATTGATAGTAAGATAGCAGAGTTTCAGCATTATCAATATACTGCTATTACAGCTGAAGAACTCTGGCGCTACTGTATTGAAAAAAAATGGCGTAAAAAGAAAGTTGATCAACTGCGTATACATGAAGTCATTTCTACCATTTTTTCGGTATCACCATCTGATATCGTCTCATTTAATCAAGTAGAGTTTTTACAAAGTAATAATTGGTTTGGAGAAGTCAATACAGAAGAGTTACAATTACTGCTTGGTCCAGTCAGAACGTAATCAATGATGTGTCAAATTTTACAATAATTCAAAGAATCCTATACGTGTTGAATTGACACCAAGCGCAACCTGTTTCATAATAAGTGTGTTGCGCTTTTTTTATTTTGAATAAGTTCTTACTTACATAAGTCTTCTATGCTTTTATTGACATTTAGAAGGCTAGTACCTAATAATACTAAGATAAACTTGCGCGTTATGAACGATTGAAATAAGTATAGCAACCTTTTTGAAGCACAGGTAACACGATTCTAGATGAAAAGGAGGATTAAACGTTTCAAAAGGTATTGCTAGTTACTTGTTTGGCGTGTAAGGACAGCCCTTACACCAATTCGAGGAGGATTTATTGATGAAACTAAAAAGTCGTATAGTTGCATTCCTACTGATTATCGTGCTATTGGCAGCAGGTATTAGTACGACTGTAACCGGCGTCTTAAAGGACATCAAGCTTGGTCTTGACTTACAGGGCGGGTTTGAAGTGCTTTACGAGGTAAATGAATTAAAAGAAGGACAAAAAATTACACCAGAAATTGTCACAGCAACATCCACTGCACTTGGTGAACGTGTAAATACGATGGGGGTTAGTGAACCGAGTATTCAGGTTGAGGACAAAAATCGTATTCGTGTGCAATTAGCTGGTGTTGAAGATCAGGAATCGGCACGTAAGTTATTGTCTACTTCTGCGAATTTAACATTCCGTGATGTTGATGATAATTTATTATTAGATGGAGACGATTTGAAAGCTAACGGTGCTAAAGGCTCCTTTGACCAACAAAATCGTCCGATTGTATCCTTAACTTTAAAAGATGCGAAAAAATTTGCTGATATAACAAGTAAAATTGCAGCAAAACCCGCAGGTCAAAATTTACTGGTTGTATGGTTAGACTTTGAAGAGGGTGTCGATTCCTATAAAGCGGAATCACAAAAAGCAAAGCCTCGCTATGCATCTGCAGCAACAGTTAGTCAAACATTAAATACAACTGATGTTATGATTAGCGGTAATTTCTCTGTTGAAGAAACAAAAAATTTAGCAGATATTTTAAATGCTGGGGCATTGCCTGTAAAGCTAGATGAAATTTATTCAACTTCTGTTGGTGCTCAATTTGGTGATGCAGCACTGAAAAGTACTATTTTTGCTGGTATTGTCGGCGTAGTAGTTATTTTCTTATTTATGCTATTCTACTATCGTTTACCAGGCTTTATTTCCATCATTACACTGGTTGTGTTTACATTCCTAGTATTAGTGGTCTTTGACTGGATTAATGCGGTATTAACACTCCCAGGTATTGCGGCCATTGTCCTGGGTATAGGGATGGCAGTAGATGCCAATATTTTAGCGGCAGAACGTATACGTGAAGAGCTACGAGTGGGTTATTCCGCTAAACAAGCCTTCCAAATTGGTTCTAAACAATCTTTATCAGCCATTGTCGATGCGCAGTTGACAACTTTATTAGCTGCAGCAGTATTGTTCCAATGGGGAACAAGCTCTGTTAAAGGATTTGCTACAACATTAATTATTAGTATTTTATTGAGCTTCTTAACAGCAGTTTGGGGCTCACGTGTCCTATTAGGACTACTTGTAAACAGTGGCTATTTCAACAGTCCTGCATGGTTTGGTATTGCAAAATCTAAACAGCATAGTCTAGATGAAAATATTGGTACATTAGATTTATCAACGAAATTCGATCGATTTGACTTTGTTCACAACCGTAAGAAATTCTATACGTTCTCATTAGCCATTTTAGTGGCTGGTTTAGTGGTTCTTGGCATCTTCCGCCTTAACCTAGGTATCGATTTCTCAAGCGGTACTCGTGTCCAAATTGAATCGAATCAAACATTAACAAAAGAAGAAGTGTCCAAATATCTAGATAGCATTGATTTTTCATCAGAAGATATCATACTCTCTGGTGAGAAAAGTAATACAGCAGTCATTCGCTATAAAGATGACCTTACACAAGCAGAAATTTTAGAATTTAAAAAAGAAGCTGGCGAAAAATATGGTCATGAACCAGCTGTAAGTACTGTATCGCCTACAGTTGGTAAGGAACTTGTAAAAAATGCGATTAAGGCTTTATCTCTTGCAGCAATAGGGATTATCATTTATGTAGCAATTCGCTTTGAATGGCGCATGGGTATTGGTGCAATTGTTTCATTATTGCATGATGTATTCTTAATTGTTGCCGTCTTTAGCTTCATGCGTTTAGAAGTAGATATTACGTTTATTGCGGCTGTATTAACAATTGTTGGGTATTCCATCAACGATACGATCGTTACCTTTGACCGTATGCGGGAAAACTTAGATCGTTATGATACCATTAATGACCGTGAAGTATTGGCGAATATTGTGAATAAATCGCTACGCCAAACAATGGGTCGTTCGGTTAATACAGTATTAACTGTAATTATCGTTGTTGTAGCCCTATTAATTTTTGGTGCACCATCTATTCAAAACTTCTCTATCGCGTTATTGATTGGTTTGATTACAGGTATGTATTCTTCAATCTGTATCGCAGCTCAAATCTGGTATTCATTAAAAATTCGTGAAATGAAAAAATCAGATGGGAAGCTACGTAAAAAAGAGAAGAAACAATGGGGTACAGACGAGCCTACTGTATAATATAATGAGCAGAGAATGGAAAACATATGGTTTTCTATTCTCTGCTTTTTTCATGCAAAAAAACTGCTGCCTTTTATAAAAAGCAGCAGAATTTTCATATAGTTTTACAATTTAAATTGCTGGATTAAGCCTTGTAGCTGTTGCGCATTTTCACTTAATTCTTCTGCGACAGTATTTACCTGCTGCATGGTCGCAACTTGCTCGTCAACAGATTCTGCAATCATATGAGAATTCGTTGCTGATTCGTTAGAAACATTGGCAATTTCCGTGACAGAAGCTGCAACCTGCTCTGCACTAGCAGAGATTTCTTCTGATGTGGCAGAAATTTCTTCAATTTGCTCTGTGAATGCAGCAACAGCAGAGGTGATGGAATAGAAAGCATCTCCAGCCTCATGAATTTTGGCTACACCGTCCTTTACAGAAGCTAAACCATTATCTACTGATGCTGCTACATTTTGTGTATCGGTTAGAATTTCTTTTGTAATAGCAACGATTTGATTGGCAGATTGAGTCGATTCCTCAGCAAGCTTTCGTACCTCATCCGCTACGACTGCAAAGCCTTTCCCATGTTCTCCTGCTCTTGCTGCTTCAATAGCTGCATTTAGTGCCAGTAAATTTGTTTGTTCTGAAATTGCTGTAATCACTGTTGTAATTTGCCCAATTTCTTCTGATTGCTTACTTAGTTTTTGCGTTAATGTTGCAATATCAGAAGTTGCTAGTGCGATCATATTCATCTGTTCTTTTGCTGTTGCAATCGTTGCACCACCTGTATGGGCAAGCTGAGTCAGATTTTCTGCATTGTGATGAAGACTTTGAGTCGCCTCTGCAATGCGTTGGACACCTGATGCAGTTTCATCCATTGCCACAGCACTTTGCTGAGAGGCACTAGCAGAAGAAGTGATATGTGTTACATTATTTTGAATTCGTTGAGCAATATTATCGGACGTTGCAGTTACTTCTTCAGTGCTAGCAGAAAGCTCTTCTGAAACAGCCGATAAATGGGATGCACGATCTTGAATGTTAGTCATTAAACCAGCTAGATTTTGTTTTAATGTATTGACTGCATTGGCAAGTGTACCGATCTCATCTTTGGATTGATGGTCAAGCTCAGCAATTGTTAAATCACCTTGTGCTAATGTATCTGCTGCTCCAATAACCTTGCGTAGGGGCACGACAATGGAGGCTTTGACCATATGCATAAAATATAAACCAATAATAATACTTGCAAGGAGAAGGCTAATAGCAATGATAATAGCGCGTGAAACGGTTTGATTAACAGATTGGTCAACATTTTGAAGCTGTTCATCGTGATAAGCTAATAATTCAGTTGTTAACTTAAAAATGTCCTTATTGTATTTTGTAACATCATTATTGATGATTGAGAGTGCTAGATCCGTGTTGCCACTATTAAACGCTTGTAAAGCTTTCTGTGAATTTGACAGTAACTCTTTTTGCAATTCCGTGATTTGCTGCATAATATTTTTTGTATAATCTGATCGAACAATAGTAGAAAGTTCATGAACTGTTTCAGGTAACAACTTTTCATAGCGATCTAAATTGGCCTTAGCTGTTTCGTCCTTCTTATTTAAAATATAGGCGCGTAAAAATAAACCTTGAGAAGCAAGTTGTTGTTGGATTTTATCTGTTAATTGGATTTGCACCATCCGATGCTTTAATACTTCTTCTAAATCATTCTGAGTTGTTTTAAATTGAATAAATGATACGATGCTTGAGATAAAAAGTAAACATGTTAAGGAAATGAATCCTATATTTAATTTTTTGCGAACGGACATAAACTTCCTACTTTCTTTTATTATATGGAAAAAATTGATGTACTGAAATTACTATAACTTGATATATTTACATGGTCAATAGTCAAGGAATTTTCAATCGTAGGAAATCTTATTCTCCAATAAGTTTTTATAGAAGGATAATATACCTACTTTTGATTCCTCTGATAAAATAGGAATTTCAACTTTTTTCGTCAGAATTGATTGACAATAGGATTGGATTGGCATAGAATTAAGGCTAACTTTTTGTTCGGTCAAGGTAGAAGATCTCGGGAGCGAGGTCAGCCACAGAACAGATGAGCTGAGTTTAGATGAGAATAGCTGAGAAATTGTTGAATAAGAGTAGTAGCCTAAGTGTGTAATAAAGAGAGTCAGTGGCTGGTGTAAACTGATTTACAGCTTATGTGAATGGACTTATGAGAGTCGCTTATAAAAAAGCGAACGTGATTCCCCACGTTATAGGGGTGCTTTCAAGGTATGGTTTACCATAGCCATGATGTAAAGCACAAAAGTGAGAGCATATGCTCTAATATGAGGTGGCAACGCGGTCATAATCGTCCTCTGCAATTAGGAATAATCCTTTTTGCAGAGGGCTTTTTTATTTTCATTCAGCATTCGTCTAGACATTAGCTAAAGGAATCTTTGAAAAAGGAGCAAAAAAGCTATGCAAATAACGAGTTCAAGAACAAAAATGAAAACGATCAATGGCGATTCTTTAACACCTATTTTGATTTTTAGGCGTTTACAGGGAAAACATAAATTTTTATTGGAAAGTTCTGCCCAACACGAAGGAGCTGGAAGATTTTCCTTCATTGGTGCTAATCCACGAAAAACATATAAAGGTGTGGGCCAAGAAATCCAAGAGTTTTCCTATAAAACAGGAAAAACATACGTGCATCAAGGGGAACTTTTTGTTCTTCTTAAACGCCTCATGCCACGTATTTCCAATACGACGAAATTTCCATTTTCAGGTGGTGCCGTTGGATATATAGGCTTTGGCGGTACAACGATGTTCGTAGATAAAAAAATAGAACTGCCTGATGCTTATTTTCATGTCTATGAAACGATTATTGTCTTCGATCATCAAACAGATGAAGTGACATTGATTCATACAAATATAGATGCAGAAAAGCAGGAACCTGATTTGGAAGAATTGGCTCAACAAATAGTAAACGGGCATATCAGTGACGAAGCATCTTATCGTTATCAACCGCTTGATACTACAACAAACGAATCATTTGCAACGGTTTTACAGACAATGCAAGCCAACTTACATGATGACATAACAAGGGTAGTTTTGCTGAACCACAATGTAGCCAATTTTCAAGGTGATACGTTGGCTTTGTATCGACAGCTACGTAAAAAAAAGCCTGCAGCCTATATGTATTATATTGAATTTGAGGATCATGTTGTGTTAGGTACTTCTCCTGAAAGTCTAATCCGAGTAAAAGGTGAAAGCGTTATTGCGACTCCTACAGAGGGAACATATCCGCGAGGGGAAACAAAAAATGAAGAACTAGAAAATGAACGTAAATTATACAACCATGAAAGCATTAGGCAATCACATGCACTTCTTGTTAGGGCTATTCAGCAAGAATTACAGTCGGTTTGTTTCCGAGATTCTGTTCAGGTCATGGAGGCTATGCGTATCCAGCGGTCCAAAAAGGCACTGCACATGACGACTATGGTGGAAGGAAAGCTTTTACCAATGCTTCATGCCCTGGATGTTTTAGCAGCAACCATATCCCCACTTTCAGCAACGGAGCTTCCGTATGCAGCTGGTTATTTTGGTGCTCTCGGCTTTATTGGATTTAATGGTCATTTGGATTTTGCCTTAACAGGTCAATCTATTGTAGTTAAACAGGATACCATGCATTTGCAAGCAACAATAACTGTTACCAAATATACAAATGTGCAAAACGTTTTACATCAAGTGCAAGAGGAAGAACTGGCATTTTTACAGTTACTGGTGAACAATGGGGGGCAAAACTAATGGAACGATTACAAAGGAAAGTACTGCAGGGAACACATCTCATGTACGAAGAAATGCTACAGGCAGCGCAATGGTTATTTCAGGATGATACTCCTAAAGAAGAAATAGCAAGCTTTTTAACAGCTTTAGCTGCGAAGGGAGAAACTGCACATGAAGTAGCCGCATTAGCAACTATTATGCGATCTTTTGCTCTTGATATAGCCGTAAAAGAAGGTGGCTATATGGATAATTGCGGTACAGGTGGAGATGGTCTTCATACTTTTAATATCAGTACAGCTTCTGCTTTCGTGTTAGCTGGGGCAGGTGTCAAAATTGCCAAGCATGGGAACCGTAAAATCTCTTCCTCCTCTGGTAGCTCAGATGTGCTAGAGGCACTAGGTATTCATACAGCTATTTCCATCCCACAAACAGCCCATTTGCTAGAGCGAGAGGGAATCGCTTTTATTTATGCACCGAATGTTCATCCGAAATTAAAGAGAATTGGTGAAGTTCGCCGTTCATTAGGAAAACCGACAATCTTTAATCTTGTTGGTCCTTTAACAAATCCGGTCCCATTATCCACACAATTTACAGGCATTAATCGACCGAATTTTGTTATGGAATATGCCTCAGTCTTACAAATGCTTGGACGTGAGCGGGCCATTGTCGTCTCAGGACCACAAGGCTTAGACGAGGCTTCATTAGCAGGTCAAAATACATTGGTTTTAGTAGATAAAGGAGATCTAATTCCCTTTTCCCTAACCGCAGAAGATGTCGGTCTTCAAATGGCCCCTTTAGAGGCCATCCGTGGTGGCAATGCAGATGAAAATGCGGTGATTATGCAAAAAATATTGGCTGGGGAACGGAGTCCTTATTTAGATACAGTCGTATTAAATGCTGGCATCGGCTTATTTGGCTATGGTCAAGCGGAAACCATCAAAGAGGGTGTAGCTATGGCAAAGGAAAGTATTTTTAGCGGGAGAGCACAACAAAAATTAGAGGCGGTTGTAACATATAGCATGCAAATTAAAGAAGTGGAGGTAGGGTAATGAATATACTCAATAAAATATTACTGCAAAAAAAGATTGAGGTAGGTGCTTTATTAGAGCAGCCAGATCCTTTAGCAAACTTTACAGAAACGCCACGTCGCTCGTTCATTGAATCATTGTGTCAAGCTCATACACTGCAAGTCATCGCGGAAATGAAGCGTGCTTCCCCTTCCAAAGGGTTAATAGCTGGCGGAGCAGACCCAGTTGCTCAAGCAAAAGTCTATGCACTAGCAGGAGCAGCAGCTATTTCGGTCTTAACAGACAAGGAATTTTTTAAAGGCTCCTTTGAAGATTTAGCAGCAGTTGCTGCTGCTGTAGATACCCCACTTCTTTGTAAGGATTTTATGATTGATCGAGTGCAGATTCGATTTGCCAAGGCGGCAGGTGCATCCATTATTTTATTAATTGTGGCAGCCTTAACAGACGATGCCTTACGTGATTTATATAGCTATGCAACGGGCTTAGGCCTAGAGGTTTTAGTGGAAGTACACGATTGTGAAGAGCTTGAACGCGCTCTTGCGGTAGATGCAAAGTTAATTGGCGTTAATAATCGTGATTTACGTACCTTTGAAGTAAGCCTAGAGCGTACCAGAGAAATTGCTAATGTGTTTCCATTTGATGAGAATCGAGTATTAATTAGTGAGAGCGGTATATGGACGCAGGACGATGCGAAGCTAGTAGCCTCGATGGGGGCTAGTGGTGTCCTGGTAGGTGAAGCTTTGATGAGGAGTGGAGATGCGGGGCAAGCACTACGAGATTTGCAAGTAAGTAAAGAGGGGGCATCGGTATGACAAAGGTCAAAATTTGTGGTCTACAGGAGCAAGAACATGTCAAAACAGCTGTTCATGCTGGTGCAGATGCTATAGGGTTTGTTTTTGCACCGAGTAAACGCCGTGTATCCATTGAGCAAGCCCAACAGTTAGCGAAGCATGTACCACAAGGTGTTTTAAAAATAGGTGTCTTTGTGAATCCAACGTCAGCCGAATTAAAGGAAGCAGTAGAGCGAGTGCCCTTAGATTATGTGCAATATCATGGGGAGGAAACGCCAGCATTTATTCAGGAGCAAGGTTATCCCGCCATAAAGGCATTATCGATACGAGAAAAAGAGGATGTTCAAGCGGCTGCTAGCTATCAGGTAGATTATTATTTATTTGACGCGCCTGGTACAGAGTTTAAAGGCGGGAGTGGTCACACTTTTGATTGGACACTCCTTGAGCAAGTAGGGATTCCCAAAGAAAAATTACTATTAGCGGGTGGTCTCAATGTAGACAATATTGAAGCGGCTATTACAGATGTAGGGCCTTTTATGGTGGATGTTTCGAGTGGTGTAGAAACAGATGGAAGCAAGGATTCTAGCAAAATACAAGCTTTTTTACAGGCAGTAAAGAGGGGGAGCAGATGATGGGAATATCAATAGCAAATAGTGTACCGACAAAAGAAGGGCGTTTTGGACAATTTGGTGGTCGGTTTGTGCCCGAAACATTAATGACAGCCTTGCTTGAATTAGAAGCTGCTTATGAGCAAGCATTACTAGACCCTGCATTTACAGAGGAGCTGTCCTATTATTTAGAAGACTATGTTGGCCGTGAAACACCGCTCTATTACGCAGAAAATTTAACGAAGGCGCTAGATGGAGCAAAGATTTATTTAAAGCGTGAAGATTTAAACCATACAGGTGCACATAAAATTAATAATGCGATTGGGCAAGCACTTCTAGCCAAACGCATGGGTAAAAAGAAAATCGTAGCTGAAACAGGAGCTGGGCAGCATGGTGTGGCAACAGCTACTGCATGTGCATTATTAAATCTAGAATGTGTTGTTTTTATGGGAGCAGAAGATATAAAACGTCAGCAGTTAAATGTCTTTCGTATGGAGTTGCTTGGCACAAAGGTTCAATCGGTGGAAAGTGGTTCTAAAACATTAAAGGATGCTGTGAACGCTGCCCTACGTTACTGGGTAACAAATGTTGAGGATACCCACTATATTTTAGGCTCTGCCTTAGGTCCTCATCCATTTCCGAAAATTGTTCGGGACTTTCAGCGTGTCATTGGGGTAGAAACTAGAAGGCAAATCATGCAAAAAGTGGGGCGTTTACCTGATGCAGTTGTTGCCTGTATTGGAGGTGGCAGTAACGCAATCGGTATGTTTCACCCATTCGTTGATGATGAATCAGTTGCCTTATACGGTGTTGAAGCAGCAGGAAGTGGTCTTGAAACTGGGAAGCATGCTGCGGCCATCGCAGGTGGACAATTAGGTGTATTACATGGCGCCTACATGTATTTATTACAGGATGAAAACGGCTTTGTCCAAGAAGCACATTCTATTTCAGCTGGGTTAGATTATCCAGGGAAAGGACCAGAGCATTGTTATTTACATGATATTGGTCGAGCTCAATTTGACTCCATCACAGATGCTGAAGCACTGGAGGCACTACAATTATTAAGCCGAACGGAAGGGATACTACCTGCACTTGAAAGTTCTCATGCCATTGCTTATACGGCAAAACTTGCAAAGACTATGGCGAAAGATCAGATCATTGTTGTGTGCTTATCTGGTCGAGGAGATAAAGATGTTCACACAGTTCGAGCAGCACTAGGGGGGGATGTAAAATGACAACTTTACAGCAAGCGATCGAACAGGCAAATGCTGCAGGTCATAAGGCTTTCATACCATATATCATGGCAGGTGACGGAGGGCTAGAGACCATTAAGCCAATTATCTTAAAACTGCAGCAATTAGAGGTAACAGCTATTGAAGTAGGAATTCCTTTTACAGATCCTGTTGCTGATGGTCCAACGATCGAACGAGCAGGAGAACGTGCTCTCATAGCTGGTGTGACATTAAGAAACGTGTTGCAAACACTCGCGTCATTTAAAGATGAAATAACAGTGCCTCTCGTAGTCATGACTTATTTCAATCCAGTATTAGCATATGGCTTAAAGTCTTTTGCGCAAGCCTGTGTAGCTGGAGGAGTTAAGGGGTTAATTGTACCAGATGTCCCTTTGGAAGAGAGCGAGTTGTTACGTGATGCATTAAATCCATATGGCATTGATGTGGTACAGCTTATCTCATTGACAAGCCCTCCAGAGCGTATAGCACGCATCGCAGCAGCTAGTCAGGGCTTTGTTTATGCAGTGACCGTTAATGGGATCACAGGAGCAAGATCACGTTTTGCCGATAATTTAGAACAGCATTTTGCCAGCTTACGTCAAGCAAGTCCAATCCCTGTGCTTGCAGGCTTTGGTATTTCAACACCTGAGCAAGTGAAAAAGATGGGGGCTTTGGGAGATGGTGTAATTGTCGGTAGTGCCATTGTGATGGCATTGCATCAAGGAGATTTGGCAATGGTGGAAGCATTAGTAGCCGCCTCGAAAGGTATGTTAGAAAAGTCTACTCTTTAGAAGAGTAGGCTTTTTTTGATGAAGTGCTTTAATTGGCGGAAAGAAATGGAAAAGTGACGGATAGAAATTAAAAACCAATGGATAAAACTATCAATCTAACGGATAGTGCGCAACCAATAGAAATTCGGTATAATAGCTTTCGTAAGGAAGTGAGCAGATGATTCTATCGAAAAAAAGATGGCAGGTGGAGCGTCCTGACGCAACACTTGTACAAGCATTACAAAATGACTTACAACTTTCTGCGATTGCAGCAAAAATTTTAGCAGCACGAGGCTGCGAAACAACGGCTGAGGCAGAAAGCTTATTAAATATGACTGAGGCAAATATCCATGACCCATTTCTTATGCATGGTATGGCTGAAGCGGTAGCACGAATTGAACAAGCACTAGAAAATGGTGAGAAAATTTTAGTGTATGGTGATTATGATGCGGATGGTGTGACAAGCACAACCGTTATGTTACATGTTTTACTAGATCTTGGAGCAGACGTCTCCTTTAAAATTCCGAATCGTTTTATCCATGGCTATGGTCCGCATGAAGCCCTATTTCGGGAGGCCTATGAAGATGGTGTACAGTTAATCATTACAGTGGATAATGGTATATCTGGTATTGAGCCTATTCGAGTAGCAAAGGAGCTTGGTATGGATGTCATTGTGACAGATCACCATGAACCAGGTGAGGAGCTACCACCAGCAGATATTATTCTTCATCCCCGAATACCAGAAGGGCAATATCCATTTGGCGAGCTAGCAGGAGTAGGGGTAGCCTTTAAGCTGGCACATGCTCTTTATGGTGAACTACCAAGCCATCTAATAGAATTTGTGGCGATTGGCACTGTAGCAGATTTAGTTCCGTTGGTGGATGAAAATCGCTATCTCGTGAAGAGGGGCATACAAGAAATGCGTCGTTCCCTTAGTCCATGGGTACAAGCGATGTGTGACATAGCCAGTACAGAGCAGACGAAAATTACAGAAGAAACGATTGGCTTTTATTTTGGTCCACGATTGAATGCTGTTGGTCGTCTAGGTGAAGCAGCTCCTGGTGTTGAATTATTAATGGCGGAGGATAATGCTAAAGCAACCGCATTGGCAAAAAAGCTAAATGCCTGCAATACCGAGCGCAAAGATATTGTGAAAAGTATTACAGATGAAGCCATCGCACTGATTGAAGCAGATGAAAAAATCGGCAATTCCTTAGTTCTTGTTGTTGCTGGCGAGGGCTGGAACGCAGGTGTTGTAGGAATTGTAGCCTCACGTCTCGTTGAACTGTATTACCGTCCAACGATTGTGCTGTCACTCGATCCAGAAAAGGGCATAGCAAAAGGTTCTGCTCGAAGTATTGAAGGTTTTCATCTATATAATGAACTAGCTAAAAATCGAGATATTTTACCACATTTTGGTGGACATCCTATGGCTGCAGGTATGACCTTATCATTAGAGCATGTGGATGAACTACGTACTCGCTTAGATGCTCAGGCAAGAGCCTGTTTAACAGAGGCGCAATTAACACCTGTAGTGCATATTGATATACCGCTCAGCATAGATGAAATTTCAGCGGATGCTATTGAGGAAATTTCAACACTAGGACCATTTGGCACAGATTTCCCTAAGCCTGTGTATGTGCTGGAGGATGTAGAAATCGCCTCCATGCGTAAAATTGGAGCGGGCGAGAATCATATTAAAATGGAAATAACAAACGGCTATGATAAATTGGATAGTGTTGGTTTTAACAAAGGGCATTTACATGATGAATTAACGTATGGCATCAAAGTTTCCTTTATAGGCGATTTGCAAATTAACGAATGGCAGGGGCGTAAAAAAGCCCAATTTATGATCGAGGATGTCCAAACTACAGAATGGCAGTTATTTGATATTCGTGGTATCCGTCAAACAGCTCGATGGCTGAATACCGTACCGAAGGACGTGGCCCGGTTTATCGCCTTTCGTCCAGAAACGATGACCTATTATCAATCATTAATAGGTGCATCTATTACACTGGTTGACCCAGCCCTTTCAAATATTGAACAAAGTGATTACATCGTGCTCTTAGACTTGCCACACAATGTTCAAAAGCTAGAGGACGTTTTACAGAAGACAGCCCCTTCACGTATTTATGCTCATTTTTATATGCCTGACTCACAATACTTCAGTGGTCTACCTACTCGTGAGCAATTTGCTTGGTATTATAAGTTCTTGAAAAATCGACCAGCCTTTCCGCTTGATATGCATATCGCAGATTTAGCGAAGCATACGGGGTGGCCATTAGATACACTAAAATTTATGACACAGGTGTTTTTTGAGCTTGATTTTGTTAAAATGGAGAGTGGACTGACGACTGTCAACGTGAATGCTCCAAAACAAGCACTAACAGAGGCACCGTCTTACAAACAACGTTCAGAACAGATTGAAATGGAGCAAAAGCTTGTCTATGCTCCTTATATAGAATTAAAACAATGGTTTGATGAACGTTTAACATCAGCGGACGAATAACGTTTCGTAGGAGGAGCAATAACATGGATTTAAAGCAATACGTTACAACGGTTGAAAATTGGCCGAAAGAGGGCATTACCTTCAGAGATATTACAACAATTATGGATAATGGTCCTGCATACAAATATGCAACAGACCAAATCGTAGAATATGCAAAAGAAGTGGGCGCTGAAATTATTGTTGGCCCTGAGGCACGTGGTTTTATTATCGGTTGTCCAGTTGCCTATGCACTTGAAATCGGCTTTGCCCCTGTTCGTAAACCTGGTAAATTACCACGTGAGGTAATAAGTGCAGACTACGGTCTTGAATATGGTAAAGATACGTTAACAATGCATCATGATGCAATTAAGCCTGGTCAAAAAGTTTTAATCTGTGATGATTTACTAGCGACTGGTGGTACAGTTGAAGCAACGGTTCGTTTAGTAGAACAATTAGGTGGTCAGGTAGTAGGCTGTGCATTCCTGATTGAACTTCTAGAATTAAATGGTCGCGAAAAGCTTGGCGATTTAAATATTAAAACACTTATTCAATATTAAGAGCATGGCAAAAAGCGCCCTATACTGTGGGCGCTTTTTTTATACTTCGTCATAGGCTTGAATAATTTTTTGCATTGTTCGCAAGGTATCGTAGAAATCTGCGTATTTTTCGGTTCCAATATCCTCGATAATTCTATCTTGAATGCCTTGCCAAATCGGTGCTGCTTCATGCAGCTTTTCTAAACCTTTTTCAGTGAGCGTTATTTTTTTGGTACGAGCATCATTGGTATCTCGCTTTAACTCAACATAGCCATGTTGCTTTAATAGATTAATATTACGTGTTATAGTGGTTTGATCCAGTTGTAAAATTTCACCTAAACGGCTGATTGAGACAGCTTGTTGAAGGTCAATATGTGCAAGCATTGAATATTGTGTAACTTTTAAACCTGTAGGCTGTAGCAGCTTATCATATAATTGTGTGACAACCCTTGTTTTTTTTCTAAGGTTTGCACAAACACAAATTTGTGTATAATCAATATTTTTAAGTTGATTCTTCATCGACAGTACTCCTTTAAGGGGATTCTACTCATTATAAGTATACACCCAATAACTAGAAATTACTTCTTGACAGCTTTATGAACGCTTACTATGATTATACATGTATATACATATAAATGAAATAAGCAGACTTAAACATGTATATACATGTTTTGTAGTCTATCAAAGAAAAGAAGGTGTTGAGGTGAAACGTGTTCATTATAGTTGGTTTATTTTAATCGTCACATTTTTCTCGATAATTGTCGCAGGAATTACAATGTCATCATCTGGCGTGTTTATCGACCCTCTTGAAAAAGAATTTCACTGGGATCGTTCAACCATTGCTTTAGCCTTTGCTGTAAGTTTGTTTTTATATGGCATATCTGGACCATTTATGGCTGCATTACTTGAAGTCATTGGCTTAAAGAAAATGATGCTAGGTGCTATGGCAACTTTAGTATTAGGAATGACTTTAACATTTTTGATGAGTGAATCCTGGCAGCTAATTGTTATTTGGGGGGGCATTATTGGTCTTGGAGCAAGTCTTTTTTTAACTGTCCTTAGCCCATATGTTGCGAATCATTGGTTTGTAAAACGCAGAGGATTAGCGGTTGGTATTTTAACGGCAAGTACAGCCACGGGCCAGTTAATTTTATTACCAGTTCTAGCTATCATTATTGAACACTATTCTTGGCGATGGGCTATCGCATTAATGCTACTCCTTAGTATCATAATATTTTTCATGATTGCGCTTTTTATAAAAAATAGACCTCAGGATATGGGGTTAACTCCTTATGGACAAGAGGAGGCTATAGAGGAACAACAAATACAGCAAAAAAAGAATCCAATAGCTATGGCTTTTAAAGGTTTATTTGAGGCGATTAAGGTTAAAGCATTTTGGCTCTTAGCAGGTAGTTTTTTTATTTGTGGGCTATCGACAAGCGGATTAATTGGTACTCATTTTGTTTCTTATTGTATTAGCTTTGGCGTTCCTTTAGTCACTGCCGCATCATTCCTTTCTTTTATGGGCATTTTTAATTTATTAGGTACAACTGCGTCTGGCTGGTTATCTGATCGCTTCGATAATCGGTGGTTATTGTTTTGGTATTACCTGTTAAGAGGTGCATCTTTATTATTGCTCCCTTATGCACTCGCACAAGGATCATTTGTTTTATTAACGATTTTCACGATTTTTTACGGACTAGATTGGATTGCTACAGTGCCACCAACCATCAGTATGACACGACAAATTTTTGGTATGCAAAAAAGCAGTATTATCTACGGCTGGATATTTGCTTCACATCAAGCAGGAGCAGCGGTTGCTGCGTATGGTGGGGGGGTAATTTATAAATTTTTCAATTCTTATACATGGGCATTTTTCCTTGCAGGAATGTTTTGTGCAATGGCCAGTTTATTCGTTATCATTGTTAAAAAACAAACACCCCAGCAAGCGTAAACACATAAAAGTTGAACCTCGGTAAGATGAGGTTCAACTTTTTTAATAAAGAATCTTTTGACATAACACAAACAAAAGTTTATAATATAAACAAATATAATAAAAGGTGATGCTATGAATGAAAGAGAACAGGCGGTGCTTGCTTTAATTCGCCAGAATCCGTTTATGTCTCAGCAAGAAATGGCAGATGCAATGAATCTGTCGCGTCCTGTGCTTGCTAATTTAGTGTCTAGTTTAACGAAGCAAGGAAAAATTGTAGGTCGTGCTTATATATTACCCGAAGAAAATGAAATTATTTGCATCGGTGGAGCTAATTTAGACCGCAAATTCCATGTAAAGGGCAATGTTCAATTTGGAACATCTAACCCTGCCAGCTCTTCCTTTAGTGTAGGTGGCGTTGGTCGAAATATTGCTGAAAACTTAGGCAGATTAAATCACCAAGTGACGTTACTGACAACGGCAGGTAAGGATGCTGATTGGCAAGTGATCCAAGAGGCTTCGGAATCCTTTATGAATCTACGTTATGTAGAGCAGCTTGCAGAGGCTTCCACAGGTTCTTATACTGCCATCATGGATGAACAGGGTGAGCTAGCACTAGCTGTAGCAAATATGGAGGTTTACGATCTTCTGTTACCGAGCTTGTTGAAAAAACATGAAACAATGCTTGTAAACGCGGGCTGTTTTATTTTGGATTTAAACTGTCCAAAAGAAACTGTGGCGTATATCCAGCAAGTAGCCCTTGCTCGTGATATTCCACTTGTCATTGTGCCAGTATCTTCGCCAAAAATGAATCGACTACCTGAAACATTACAAGGCGTAACTTGGTTTATTTGTAACACAGATGAAGCGGAAACGATTGTTGGACATAAAATTGAAAACGCTACCCATTATGAAAAAGCTTTACAACAGCTCCTACAATTAGGTGCGGAGCATGTCATTATCACGGCTGGCAGCAAGGGCGTTTATGCAGCATCTACAACGATTGCCCCTTGTCATGTTGCCGCTAAAGTGATTGACAAAATTGAAGATGTGACAGGAGCAGGAGATGCCTTTGTCAGCGCTGTTATTCACAGCTGGCTGACTGGACAATCTTTTGAGACATGTATTGATGCTGGATTAACCAATGCAAAAAATACATTGGCATCTCCTTATACAGTAAGACCTGAATTATCAGTAGATTTGTTGAAAAATGAAATGGAGGAATAACAACATGAAAGAATTCATCGTATTATCAGAAGAAGTAAAAGCAGGACAAGCAAAAGGTCTACCGATCGTTGCGTTAGAATCAACAATTATTTCACACGGTATGCCATACCCACAAAACGTGCAAACTGCGCGTGAAGTTGAGCAAATTATTCGCGATAATGGTGCAGTCCCAGCAACAATTGCATTAATTGATGGGAAAATTAAAATTGGTCTATCAGATGAAGAGCTAGAAATGTTCGGTAATGCTCAAGGTGTTGCAAAAGCTTCACGTCGTGACTTAGGCTACTTACTAGCAACGAAAAAATTAGGTGCGACAACAGTTGCAGCGACAATGATCTGTGCAGAGCTTGCAGGTATTGAAATCTTTGTTACAGGTGGTATTGGTGGTGTACATCGTGGTGCGGAAACAACAATGGATGTCTCTGCTGATTTAGAAGAATTAGCACAAACAAATGTTGCCGTTATCTGTGCGGGTGCAAAATCTATTTTAGACATCGGTCTTACATTAGAATATCTTGAAACAAAAGGTGTGCCAGTGGTTGGTTATGGTACGAATGAATTACCAGCATTCTACACACGTCAAAGTGGATTTGATGTAAACTTCCAATTAGATACGCCAGAAGAAATTGCAGCAATGCTATCTGCGAAATGGCAATTAGGCTTAAAAGGTGGCGCTGTCATCGCAAATCCAATTCCTGAGTCTGAAGCATTAGAGCATGCATTTATTACAAACATTATTGAAAAAGCTTTAGTTGAAGCTGAAGAGAATGGCATTCAAGGTAAAAATGTTACACCATTCTTACTTGGCAAAGTTAAAGAATTAACAGAAGGTAAAAGTCTTGATGCCAACATTGCATTAGTGAAAAACAATGCAGTAGTCGGCGCGAAAATTGCTGTAGCTTACAATCAATTACATTAATCAATTTGTCGAAACAAGGACTCTTTGTGACGTGAAGTCGCAGAGGGTCTTTTTTATTAAAAAGAAGAATATTTTTTCCATTTTTCGAACTGTTCACGAGATTAACTAAACTAAATGATACAGTCTCTTTACAATAGACCACAATATTTTATACAATTAAGTTTATATCTAATCTGAAAAATTTGACGAGCAAGGTGGACATGTTATGGCGAAAGAGCAAATTTTGACTCCTGAGGACGTTTTTGAGTTAGTCAAATCCTACATGAATGATGAAAATGTCGCATTCGTGAAAAAAGCATATGAATTAGCAAGGGATGCCCATATTGAGCAATTCCGTAGCTCTGGTGAACCGTATATTATTCACCCAGTACAAGTAGCAGGTATTCTAGCTGAATTACAAATGGACCCGGAAACTGTAGCGGCAGGTTTTTTACATGATGTTGTCGAAGATACCGATTTTACACGGGATGATTTGGTACGTGAATTTGGCGAAGAGGTGGCCGTGCTTGTTGATGGTGTTACCAAACTAGGGAAAATTAAATATTTATCTAAAGAGGCGCAGCAGGCAGAAAATCATCGGAAAATGTTTGTGGCTATGGCGCAAGATATTCGTGTCATCCTCATTAAGCTAGCAGACCGTCTTCATAATATGCGTACGTTAAAGCATTTACCTGCTGAAAAGCAACGACGCATTTCAAAAGAGACGCTCGAGATTTTTGCACCACTTGCTCATCGTCTTGGAATTTCGACTGTAAAATGGGAGCTTGAAGATACAGCACTGCGCTATTTAAACCCACAACAATATTATCGTATTGTCAGTCTGATGAAGAAAAAACGTGATGAACGTGAAGCTTATTTAGAAAATGTGATGGCTGAGATGAAATCACAACTGAATGAGGTTGAAATTGACGCAGATGTCTATGGTCGACCAAAACATATTTACAGTATCTATCGAAAAATGGTGTTACAAAAGAAACAGTTTAATGAAATTTATGATTTATTAGCCATTCGTGTTCTTGTCGATAGTATTAAAGATTGCTATGCCGTATTAGGGATTGTGCATACACTTTGGAAACCAATGCCAGGACGCTTTAAAGACTATATTGCTATGCCAAAACAAAACCTGTACCAGTCTCTACACACGACTGTTATTGGACCTTATGGTGATCCGTTGGAGGTACAGATTCGTACAAAGGAAATGCACAAAATTGCAGAGTACGGGATTGCGGCGCACTGGGCATATAAAGAAGGTAAAAACGTTGATCATCAAAAGCAAAATGTCGACCAAAAATTAACGTGGTTCCGTGAAATTTTGGAGTTTCAAAATGAATCTTCCAACGCAGAAGAATTTATGGAATCCTTAAAATTTGATTTATTTTCTGATATGGTTTATGTCTTTACACCTGAAGGTGATGTCATTGAATTGCCAGCAGGTTCTGTTCCTATTGATTTTGCCTACCGTGTTCATTCCGAAGTAGGAAATCGTACGATTGGAGCGAAAATCAATGGGAAGATGGTACCGCTTGATACACCATTAAAAACGGGCGATATCATTGAAATTTTAACTTCTAAACAATCCTTTGGTCCGAGTCGCGATTGGCTTAAAATAGCTCAATCCTCGCAGGCGAAGAATAAAATAAAGCAATTCTTTAAACGACACCTGCGTGAAGAAAATATTGTCAAAGGTAAAGAAATGATTGAAAAAGAAATCCGTGCTCAGGATTTCGATTTAAAGGAAACGATGTCCTCCGAAAACCTAAAACGGGTATGCGACAAATTTAACTATACGAATGAAGAAGATTTGTATGCGGCAGTTGGTGTGAATGGTATTACTGCGCAACAGGTCGTAAATCGTTTAGCTGAAAAACGTCGTAAAGAACGTGAGCAGGAAGAAGCACTAGAGAAAATTGAACAAAAAATGAAAAATCCAATTCCACAAAAGCGTACGGAATCGGGTGTTATTGTAAAGGGTATTGATAATATGCTCATTCGACTTTCTCGCTGCTGTACGCCCGTTCCTGGGGATGATATTGTAGGCTTTATTACGAAGGGGAGAGGTGTTTCTGTCCATCGTGAGGACTGTCCAAATATTCAAATTGAGGATGAGCAGGAGCGCTTAATTGAAGTGGAATGGGAGCATGGTGTCATTCCTGAGAAAAAGGAATACCCTGTTGATATTGAGGTTTCAGCTTTTGATAGACCTGGCATTTTAAATGAAATCATGCAAATTGTTAGTGAAACGAAAACGAATATTTTAGCAGTAAGTGGACGTGCTGACCGTGATAAAATGGCAACAATTCATTTAACAATTTCTATTTCAAATATTTCACATTTGCATAAAGTAGTTGAGCGAATTAAACAAACACCTGATATTTATTCGGTGCAACGCGTCATTAACTAATTGATAGGCAATATAGGATTGGGGTTTAGTACATGAAAGTAGTATTACAACGCAGTAAAGCTGCCTCTGTAACAGTGGACGGAACTGTTACAGGAGCAATTGATCATGGCTATGTTCTTTTAGTGGGAATTACACATGAAGACACACAAGAGGATGTTGCCTATTTAGCAAAAAAAGTAGCCAATTTACGTCTCTGGGAAGATGCAGATGGAAAAATGAATCATTCGATCTTAGAGCATGGGGGCGCTATTTTATCCGTCTCGCAATTTACACTGTATGGGGATGCAAAAAAAGGGAATCGTCCAAGTTTTATCAATGCAGCTAGACCAGAAGCAGCTGAGCCACTGTGGGAGGCTTTTAATCAAGCTTTACGCGAACAGGGCTTACATGTGGAAACAGGTATTTTTGGTGCCATGATGGATGTAGCACTAATTAATGATGGTCCAGTCACAATTCTTCTAGAGTCAAAATAATGGAACATTTCCTATAATTCCTTCATATACTAAAGAGTATGGTTAGTTTTATAGGAAGGAGTGTCTTAAACATGACGCAGACGAGAAGTATAACAAATCCATATTTATACGAAACTCTTAACATGATGATTGGTCAGGCAGTAGTTGTGCAAACAGAAAAAAATATTCAACAAGGTATTTTATTATCCATACTACCTGACCATATGGTTCTTGAGATAAATCGTACGCCTTTCTTCATTCGGATGGAGGAAATTGTATGGGTTACATTGGAAACTACAAAAAAATGAGAAAGTATGAACCTTCAAATCATCATAAATGATAGAAGGTTCTTTTTTATTTGTTTAATGCAAATAATAATACCTAAATAGCAAATTTATTTCGAAGAGATAAAAACTATTAAAACAGTTGCTACTCTTTGAATATTATTTTTTTAAAAAAATATAAACGATATGTAAGAAAGTCCATTTGATTCCTCATGGATAGTTAATCTACGATTTTCCATTCTACTTACAACCTTTGATGTCTTTCATCATTAATTTATCCCACTAATAAGGGGAACTTTATGAAGTTCATGAATAAAAAGCATTTAAGGACAATCCATTTAAACTTTATCATTTCTAACACCGCCGCATATTGCTCCTGCCTTAATAAAAAACAATTCGTCATATAAGATAAAATTATTATTTTGGAAAACAAAAAATAACGTTGAAAATGCCCATTATTATTTGAGTATGTGAATAAAATTTTCCATGTTTATAGAAGAGGAACAAGAGGTTTAATTAGGAAAGATAGCGTGTGCTTTCAGAAATAATAGAAAATTAATACTTTACAATAAATTTAAACTCATGTATATTTATTTTCAATTAGCGACAAATAGCGACAATATACGGCTAATGTCTAAATCAGAAAAAGGAGCGCGATTTAATGGAAAATGAACAGGGGGCCAAGAAGAAAAGCTGGTTGAAAGTACCTCATACATATACGATTATTTTTGCTATTATTTTTTTAGCAGGTATTGCAAGCTATATTATACCAGCGGGTGAGTTTGAACGTGTAGAGGATGAAGAAGGGCGAATGCTCGTTGTAGATGGAAGCTATCATCATATTGAGAGTGAGCCAGTTTCCTTTTTTGAAATGTTTACAGCGGTTCCAATGGGTCTCGAAAAAGGGGCTCAAATTATTTTCTACATTTTTTTAGTCAGTGGTGTATTTGGTATTATTCGTTCTACAGGTGCTATTGAGGCTGGTGTTTATAAAGGAGTAAAAGCTTTAGAGGGCAGAGAGAAATTACTGATTCCTTTATCGATGATTTTATTCTCTGTTGGTGGTTTTACAATGGGGATGGCGGAAGAAACTATTATTTTCGTACCAATTGGTGTGGCCATTGCACGCGCGATGGGCTTTGATGCTGTAACAGGAACAGCCATGATTACACTTGGTGCCGCCAGTGGATTTTTTGGAGGAATGCTTAATCCCTTTACGGTAGGTGTAGCACAATCATTAGCGGATGTACCATTATTCTCAGGGATTGGCTTCCGTGCTGTTGTCTATGTTTTTGTATTAAGTTTTGCTATTTTCTATGTATCTCGCTATGCTTTTAAGGTGAAAAAGAATCCTCAAGCAAGCGTTATTTACGATATTGAGCAAAAAGCTAAATCCAATGTTTCAGCGATTGACATCCCTGCATTAACAGGCAAGCATAAATTCGTATTTATTGTCATGGCTTGTGGGATTGGCTTTAATATTTATGGTGTCTTTAACTGGGGCTGGTTCTTAACGCAGCTAACTGCATCCTTTTTAATTATGGGGTTAATTGCAGGATTAATTGGTGGTTTAAAACCTGCTACTATCTTTGATTCCTTTATTGAGGGAGCCAAGGCCGTAACATTTGGTGCTTTAATTGTAGGTTTTGCCCGTGCTATTACAGTTGTTTTAGAGCAGGGGAAAATTATTGATACAATCGTTTATGCAGCATCAGAAACAATTGGACATTTGCCACATGCTATCAGTGCAATCGGCATGTTATTTATCCAAGCTCTTTTGAATTTATTTATTTCATCTGGTAGTGGACAGGCAGCTGCAACAATGCCGATTATGATTCCAATCACTGATTTATTAGGATTAGAGCGACAAGTGGCTGTTTTAGCCTTCCAATATGGGGATTCCTTAACGAACTCTATTATTCCTACTTCGTCTGCATTAATGGCGTATCTAGCTGTTGCAGGTATCCCATATGAAAAATGGATTAAGTTTATCTGGAAGATGATTCTTGGGTGGGCATTGATTGCCTGTCTGGCGCTAATTGCTGCGGTAGCATTAGGAATATCTTAAATATAAAAAAGCTGTGGATGTTATCATCATCCGCAGCTTTTTTTTGCTTATTCATCTTGTTCATTAAAGTAGCTGAGAATTCCCTGATAAATACCAAGAGTCGCTTGTTCACGGAATTTAGCTGTTGTAATGACGCGCTCCTCACTGGAATTACTTAAAAAGCCTAACTCAATAAGGACGGCCTTTTGACGATTCTCTCGTAAAACTAAATAATTTCCTTGTTGTGTACCACGGTCTCTTAAATCTAGTTTACTGGAAAGGCCATCATGAATTGCTTCAGCAAGCCCTTTTTGATTACTATTCATATAATAGGATGTGAAGCCGTTAATGGAGCTATCATCTGTCGCATCATAATGAAGGCTAATAAAGGCATCTGCCTCATATTGATGGGCAATCGATACACGCTTACGCAATGCCACATATTCATCCGATTCTCTCGTCATGACAACGTTTGCGCCAGCAGCACTTAACTTGGAAGCAAGCAAAGTAGCCGTTTTTAAAGTAATGCCCTTTTCCTCTGTACCTCGTTGACCAGTTGTGCCATGATCATTTCCACCGTGACCAGCATCAACAACGATCGTTAATCCAGTTAACGTACCTTTTTTGCGAGGCTCTTCCTTTTCTTTCTGTGGACTTGTCGCTTTATTGGAACTTGTTGTAACTACCCAGTTCGCGACAAAAGCTGTTTTTTCGTCGTCTATTTGTATTTCATAAAAATCATTTTTAACGCCTACAATTGGGTAATTTCCACCAGCATCTACTCGTTCAACTACTTCTGCAGCTGTTGAGGCATCTGTTCGTAGGTTTGTCCCATTATAGATAATCGTAACAGATTCTAACTCTTTGGAAGTTGACGTTTTTGAGGTACTTTTTACTTTATTGGAGAATGTACCGTAAAAACTATAGACCCAACCTACTTTTTTATCATTGTACTGAATTTGTACCCAATTATGCTCATGTGTAAGTACTTTAAAGGCTTGTCCTTTTGTTGCTGAGCCGATTTTTTTAGCGTTCAAATCTGGCTTCTTACGAACATTAAGGGTGTCCACTAAAATGGTGAAGGTTGTATCTTTGTTGGCGGGTGCTGTGGGTGTAGTAGTTACTTCAACAGCATCTTCCTTGGGTTCCGTTTCTTTTTTAGGGTTATCGTTGATCGTGACATAATCCTTTGACACCCATCCTGTTAATCCATTCCAATCGATTTTTGCCCATTCTTCATTTTCTTCAACGAGGTTTGCTTGGTTACCTGTAGAAAGTTGACCAAGAACAGCTGAAGAGATATCTGGTTCTGTTCGAATATTTAAACGGTCAACTTGTGAAATGACGGTTTTGTCAATCACTTGTTTAGCATTAGTAGGTGCTGTCAGCCAAGAGGCAACCCATCCTTCGTAATTACCTGCTTTGACTTGGTACCAATCACCTTCTCGACCGATTGAGGTTAAAGGGTCACCTTCTTCTAAAGTCGTAATAATGGGATAAGACAATCCAGGACCCTCTCGCAAATGAAGAATCGTTCCAGCGACTTTTAGATCACTGGTGTCAGCGGAAGCTCTTTGAACAAAGTTCTTATTTGGAATCGCCATCGTTACCATTAGTACGAAGATGATTATACTATGTAAAATTGTTGTCCTCATCAGATTCCTCCTATTCCTTGTGCTATTTTACCATGCTTTTATCATAAAATTCGTGGTAAAATGGTAACAGAATTAGTTATTTTCAAGATAGACTGATGAAAAATACAAAAATAGTTGACATTGCTTTGGCTAGTGACTAACATAAAGGGTAATCGAAAAATGATTAATCGCTTATGACCAAGCAAGTAGCGTATACCACTATTGGAAAAGAGAGGGAAAGACTTAGGCTGCAATCTTTCCTACAAAAATGTATCACGTGAATAACACTTGAGAGGCTTTTTTCTGAAAAGCAGTGCCTAGTAGGAAAAAACGGAATCGGCCGTTATCCGATTAAGAGGAGGACACATGTAATCATTTGTGTCAACTAGGGTGGAACCGCGGAAGCTTATACAGCTCTCGTCCCTTGCTATTGCAAGGGACGAGGGCTTTTTTGTTGTTCAAAAAGTAATGAGTTTTTGAAGAGGGATTGTTGTTTTTGCTCAGAAAAGAGGGGAAGGCGCTCTAATTAGTATGAAAAGCGCTCATCAAGGCTGTAACCCGCTCCAACAGGACAAAAATTTGCTCAACCAAAGCATGCATTCGCTCAAAGTGGGACTACAGCTGCTCTATCATAAGCAATCAATATAGGAGGGAATTACATGAGTTTTAAAGTGCCACGAGGGACACAAGATATTTTGCCAGGTCAATCTGAAAAATGGCAAAAAGTTGAAGCGATTATTCGTGATATTTGTCGTGTTTATCGCTATAACGAAATTCGCACACCAATTTTCGAGCAAACGGATCTATTTGCACGTGGTGTTGGGGAAACAACTGATGTTGTACAAAAGGAAATGTATACATTTGAAGATCGTGGAGGGCGTTCATTAACACTACGTCCAGAAAATACGGCTGGTGTCGTACGTGCCTATGTGGAGCATAAAATGTTTGGTGCTCCTGATCAGCCAGTTAAGCTTTCTTATTTAGGACCAATGTTCCGCTATGAGCGCCAACAGGCTGGTCGTTATCGTCAATTTGTACAGTTTGGGGTAGAAGCAATTGGTTCAGCAGATCCTGCGATTGATGCAGAAGTCATTGCTCTTGCGATGGACGTCTACGATTCAGCGGGTTTAAAGGATTTAAAATTAGTGATTAATTCTCTTGGCGATAAAGAAACACGTGATACACATCGTACTGCTTTATTACAGCATTTTGAGCCACATATTCATGAATTTTGCTCAGACTGTCAAAATCGTTTACAAAAGAATCCATTGCGAATTTTAGATTGTAAGGTAGATCGTGAGCATCCATTAATGCAAACGGCTCCAGCGTTAACTGATTTCTTAACAGAAGAGTCAGCTGCTTATTTCGCTCAAGTGAAATCGTACTTAGATACATTGGGTATTTCATATGAGGTCGATCCAAATCTTGTACGAGGACTTGATTATTATAATCACACAACTTTTGAAATTATGTCCACAGCATCAGGCTTTGGTGCTATTACAACATTATGTGGTGGTGGACGCTACAATGGATTAGTGCAAGAAATTGGCGGTCCAGATGTACCAGGTATAGGTTTTGCATTAAGTATTGAGCGCTTGTTGCTGGCACTTGAAGCGGAGGGTGTTGAATTAGACACAGCATCAGGGCTAGATGTTTACATTATTGCAATGGGCGATGAAGCGAAGCAAAAGGCTGTTGAGCTGACAAGCACTTTCCGAGCAAAGGGACTTGCGACAGAGATGGATTATTTAGACCGTAAAATGAAAGCTCAAATGAAATCAGCGGATCGACTAGGTGCAAAATATACGCTTGTTCTTGGCGAAACAGAACTTGAAGAGCAAGCAGCGGCTGTAAAACATATGGAATCTGGGGAGCAGCACAAAGTGGCGTTTTCAGAGCTAGTGAACTATTTAACACAAAAAGCTTAAAAATAAACAGAGGGCATTTCTAGGAAATGCTACATAAATTGAAGATATTTTGGAGGAATTTAACAATGGCTACAAGAACACATGCTAGTAACGAGCTGTCAGAAGCGTTACAAGGCGAAAAAGTCGTATTAAAAGGTTGGGTACAGCGTCGTCGTGACCTTGGTGGTTTAATTTTTATTGATTTGCGTGACCGTACAGGTATTACGCAAGTTGTGTTTAGTCCAGATGTTGCAGAAGCACACGCATTAGCGGATAAAGTGCGTAGTGAATATGTGATCGAAGTGGAAGGCACAGTCATCCTTCGTACAGAGGATCAAATCAACCCGAATGTACCAAACGGTAAAATTGAAGTGGAAGCAACAAAATTAGTCGTAATTAATACGGCAAAAACAACGCCATTCCAAATCGAAGATCGTACAGATGTATCAGAAGATTTACGTTTAAAATATCGTTATCTAGACTTACGTCGTCCCGTAATGTTCGATACTTTCAAAATGCGTTCTGATGTGACACGTACAATTCGTAACTTCCTACAAAATGAAGGATTCTTAGAAGTTGAAACACCAATTTTAACAAAATCAACGCCAGAGGGTGCTCGAGACTATTTAGTTCCTTCACGTGTACATGAAGGTGAATTTTATGCCTTACCACAATCACCTCAATTATTTAAGCAATTATTAATGGTTGCTGGTTTTGAAAAGTACTTCCAAATTGCGCGTTGCTTCCGTGACGAAGATTTACGTGCTGACCGTCAACCAGAGTTTACACAGGTGGACATTGAAACGAGCTTCTTAACACAAGAAGAAGTATTAGAAATGAACGAGCGCTTAATTCAAGCGGTTATGAAAGAAGTAAAAGGAATTGACATTCCTGCACCATTCCAGCGCATGAAATACCAAGAAGCAATGGATCGTTATGGTTCAGATAAGCCAGATGTACGTTTTGGATTAGAGCTTGTGGCGTTAAATGATATTTTTGAAGGCTGTAATTTCAAAGTATTTGCTGATACTGTTGCACAAGGAAAACAAGTGAAAAGTATCAATATTAAAGGTGCAGCTGACAAATATTCTCGTAAAGACATGGACGAGTTAACAAAATTCGTTGGGATTTACGGAGCAAAAGGTCTTGCCTGGTTAAAGGTAACAGAAGAAGGCTTAAACGGACCAATTGCGAAATTCTTTGACGAGGCATTAGCAGCAGCCTTAATCGAGCGTATGGGAGCAGAAGTTGGCGATATTCTAGTATTTGTAGCAGATAAAGCCGCTGTTGTAGCAGCTTCATTAGGTGCTCTTCGTACAAAATTAGGACAAGATTTAAATCTGATCGATGAATCACAATTTGCTTTCCTTTGGATTACTGATTGGCCATTATTCGAATACTCAGAGGAAGATGGACGCTACTATGCAGCACACCATCCATTCACACGCCCGTTTGATGAAGATATAGCGTTAATGGACACAGACCCTGCAGCAGTACGTGCACAAGCATATGATATCGTTTTAAACGGCTATGAACTTGGTGGTGGTTCATTACGTATTTACGAACGTGACCTACAAGAGAAAATGTTTGAATTACTTGGCTTCTCAGAAGAAGAAGCACAAGCACAATTTGGCTTCCTATTAGAAGCGTTTGAATACGGCGTACCACCACATGCAGGTCTTGCCTTTGGTCTTGATCGCTTCGTTATGCTATTAGCAGGTCGTACTAATTTACGCGATACAATTGCATTCCCTAAAACTGCTAGTGCTAGCTGCTTGATGACAGAAGCACCAAGCGAAGTATCTCCAGAGCAATTAAGTGAGCTAAGTCTGGCCATCAAACCATTTAGAAAATAATGTATAATACAAAATACCTGGATTACCTAGCAAATACTGTAGGGAATCTAGGTATTTTTTGCGTTTTCTTATAAATTTATAGATTATTAGAGAAAATCGTTTGAATTATCAGAAAAGTGGTGTTATGATAACTGTAATACGAATCCTGATGTGTTTGTCTAACTGCTAACTCTACTTCACAGTTTTGACCGAACATTATAGAATCGGGAGCCTTCATTTTGTAGTCGCAAACATGCCCCTAATAAAGCGGGACGTTTAAAGTTGCAAAGCGGGCACCCACCTGCAAATTGCGGGTTCAAAACGAATGTTTCTTGGCATTACGGCACAATTGGGATTCGTCCTATACATAGGATTGAGAGGAGCTTATTAATAGCTCCTTTTTTTACATAAAATTAAACAAGAACTAGTAGAATATTTTAAGTGAATGTTTAGAAAATATGGAAAATCACTTTTTATTTCTGATGAAGCAGCATATAATTGGTATAGACAACTATACCTTTTGAGAAGCTATATCCGCTAAAGGAAAAGATACATTATATCTTTAGGCAGATATTACGAGGATAAACACTTTATTTAAATGATTTTGAAAGCGTTTTAATTGTGATTGATACAAAACACATGAGGGAAAAGCCTATCGAAAAAAGGCAAATTGGATCAAAATTACAAGACGGTGATTAGTCAGTTGAGAATATAATGGTACAATGATTGAGCGCAGATGCTACAATGATAGTGAGAAAGTTACCACATCAAGCGACAAGTAAATATGTCCTTTTCACACTGTTATCGTGGATATCATTTAGCTTTGTTGAATCATGCGAAATACAAAAACCGATCTAACGAGGTAAAGTTGTATGGAGAAATCATAAAGGTGATAAGGAAGGTGCAAGAATTGTTAGAGAAAAATTCTCATATACCTATTTATATACAAATAGAAGAGATTATTAAACAACGAATTTATTTAGAAGAATACAGAATTGGTGAGACCATCCCATCAGAACGAGAGCTTTCTGCACAATTTGATGTAAGTAGAATGACTGTTCGTCAATCCATTACCAATCTAGTAAATAGTGGTCTATTATATCGAGAAAAAGGGAGAGGAACGTATGTTGCAAATCCAAAATTAGAGCAACCGTTAAAAGGCTTAACGAGTTTCACGGAAGATATGCGGGCAAGAGGAATGGAACCAAGCAGTAAGGTATTACGATTTGAGAAAATCATACCACCAGTGGATATTGCAAGAGATTTGATGATAGAGTCTGGCGAAGAAGTATTTTTTGTAGTGCGCATAAGAAATGCAGATGCGCAACCAATGGCAATCGAAAGAACATATATCCCAGTTAAAATTTATCCGGAGTTGGATGAGAAGCAAATAATGGGCTCGCTTTATGCCTTAATCGAAGCAAAGTTCCATCAAAAAATTGGGAATGCGGTACAACAGATGGAGGCAGCCATCGTATCGAAAGAGGATAGTAAGTTTCTACAAATTAATCAAACAGCACCAGTTTTAATTATCAAACGTACAAGTTATTTATCAGATGGTAAGCCCTTTGAGCTTGTACGCAGTACGTATCGAGCTGATCGTTATAAATTCATAAGTGAAATTAAAAGGTGATTTTATGCATGCATATTTTTCTGAAATCGAAAAGCTTATCCAGGTTGTGAAGGAACAGGAGGCATCACATATAAGTGATGTGGCTCAAATTATTGTCCAACGTCTCCAAAAAGGTGGGATAATTCAATTATTTGGTTGTGGTCATTCACAGCTATTGGCACAGGAGGCATTTTATCGAGCAGGTGGTTTAGTACCCGTCCGTCCTGTTTTTATTGAACCATTAGCTTTACATGCTGGGGCATTAGCTTCTTCAATCAATGAGAAAGATTCAACTATTATTGAACTGCATAAGGAACAGTTTGACTTTCGTGAAAATGATGTTTGCATCGTCATTTCAACCTCTGGGAGAAATGCAGCACCTATCGACGCTGCTTTATTAGCAAAGGATTCAGGGATATTTGTGCTATCCCTCCAATCGCTCCACTATAAGGAACAGACTACACGTCATCACAGTGGGCTGCGGCTAGAAGAGGTGGTAGATTTTGTAATTAATACCCATATACCGATTGGTGATGGTGTACTAACTATACATGACATTCAGTATGCGCCAGCATCTACTGTTATTGGTTCATTACTATTAAATGCTTTGTTCAGTGAAATCATAGAAACACTAGCAAAGTCCTCAAGAGAGTTACCGATTTTTGTCAGCAATAATGTTGATTCGGATTGGTCACATAATGAGAAAATGATTGCCAAATATCAACATCGGATTAATTTTACGTGAAAGAGTGGGGTATGTAAATGAAGAAAATGTATAAAATTACATCTACTGAAGGTATTCATGCCAGACCGGCTGCATTACTCGTAACTGCAGTGACACCATTCCAAAGTGATATTAAATTAACATATGAAGAAAGATCCGTTAATTTAAAGTCTATTATGGGCGTAATGTCACTAGGTGTAAAACCAGGGAGTATAGTGGAAATTTCAGCAGATGGGCCAGATGTAGCAACATTATTTCAAACTATTACTGAAGTCATGTTGTCTAAAGCAATAGGAGAAGAATGGCAAGAGGGATAAAAGATTCTTGCAGTGGTTGTGATTATGCCACTGTAAAAGAATCTTATGAATAATTATCTGAATATTTGGAATTTAAGGGGTGATTAAATGGACATTCACATCGTCTCGCCTAATGATTATGGGCAGATTCATCGATTGAGAGACTATTGCTTTCCAAATAAGTACTCAGGGGCTCGTCGAGAGGATTTTCATTATTGGATTGAACAAAGCACGACCTTAGGTGCTTATGATGACAAAAAAATTGTTGGGCAGCTATTAATATTACCGCTAAATATTACAGTGCATGGAGTTTCATTTAAAATGGGAGGCATCGGCTTTGTTGCAACGTATCCTGAGTATCGACAACAGGGTATTATCAAAAGGCTTATGACAGAAGCGCTGCAAAAAATGAGAGACAATGGACAAACGATTTCAGTATTAGCGCCATTTTCTGTGTCCTTCTATCGTTATTTTGGTTGGGAATTATTTTTTGAGAAGCTCCATTATACAATCCCTCAAACTATGTTTCCCTCTTTAGGGAAACAAGTAGACGACATGAAAAGGATGAGCTTTGAGTGGTTAGATCCTGCGCTCTTTCAGATGATTAAGGATTTTCATAATGCACAGGCAATCATTCGAAATGGTGGCATGGTAAGGGATGAAGGATGGTGGAAAAGACTTGAAAGAAGGAGCCCAGATAGTCACTTTGCTGCCTATTTTCAAGACAATAACTTAGAAGGCTATATTCGTTATACGATTCGAGATGGGACATTTACTATCCAAGACTTTATTGTAGCAAATCTCTTAGCTGAACAAGCTATGTGGCGTTATATGACATCTCATGCAGCAAGTGTCAGTAGCATAACTGGAGTTACTAGTAATCATTATCCTTTTGGCTTTTATTTCAAGGAGCCGCAATTCAAAAGGGAAGTCATACAGGATGTGATGATTAGAGTAGTAGATGTTTATGTATTTATGCAGCAGTATCCGTGGAAGGATATTCAAGAAACACTAACTATTCGTATTGAAGATCCATTTTGTCTCTGGAATGAGCATGTTTATCAAATAAATAAAAATGGTCAGGTCTCAATAATTGAGACAAATTCGGTCTCTGACAAGCATATGCTAACACTACCAATTAATCTTTTTTCTGCGATGATGGTAGGTTATCTTTCTGTCAAAGAAGTGGTGGTCTATGCTAATCAACCTACGGTAGAAAAGGTTATCGAACAGTGGCAATGGGCAATCCCTACTGAAAAACCAGCATTTTATGAGTATTTCTAGGTATTGAATAATAAGAAAATTTAAAAATTTTTTGCGTTTTTTTCTGGACTATACCAGTTGGTTTTAATCATTAATTTCACGACAAAATTGACATAGTCCAATTTTGTAAATAACTTGATATAAATAAAATTAATGGAAAATTTGTATTGTGGTATATACCAATAGGTGCTATTCTCAAAATAAGTAAGCGATTACACAATCGAAGAAAATAAAAGGAGTGTATCGAATGAAAAACATCATGTTAGTGTGTGTAGCAGGCATGAGTACTAGTTTATTAGTGTCAAAGATGCAAAAAGCAGCGCAAGAGCAAAATATTGAAGCGGATATTTACGCCATTGCAGAAGGAGAGGTGGAAAAAATATTAGCGACAAAGAAAGCTGATGTTCTTTTATTAGGCCCACAGGTTCGTTATTTGAAAGGGTCATTTGAAACAAAATATAAGGATAAAGGTTTTCCAATCGATGTGATCAATATGGCGGATTACGGCATGATGAACGGTGAAAATGTCCTGAAACAGGCTCTACAACTAATTGGATGAAAGAAGGGGCAATGGGGAATGGAAGATACAGCATTAATGGCATCCATTATGGGACTGATTGTGCATAGTGGAAATACGAAAAGTGAGTGTATGGAAGCTATTCAGCTAGCAAAAAAGGGGCAAATTGAGGCAGCAAAAGAAAAAATCAAATTAGCGAATGAGTCATTAATTGAAGCGCATCATGCTCAAACGGGGTTACTGTCTCAAGAAGCAAGGGGAGAAAAGGTAGAGGTTTCCATGTTATTAATTCATGCCCAGGATCATTTAATGAATGCTATTACTTTTCGAGATTTAGCACAGGAAATGATTGAGCTATATGAACGAATCCAAGGGGAGTAACATCAAATTTTGATGTTATCAATAAAAAGTAAAGGGAGTGTATGTGAGTGTTCCGTTTTTTAGAAGAAAAGTTTGTACCGGTTGCTGCTAGGGTTGGGAATCAGCGTCATTTAGTTGCCATTCGTGACGGATTTATTACGATTATGCCTTTAACGATTGTGGGATCTTTGGCTGTACTTATTAACAATTTGCCTATCAAATTTTATCAAAATACACTCGATGCCATTTGGAAACATGAGACATGGACTCAATTTGGCGGTAATATTTGGAGTGCTACATTTAATATCATTTCACTGCTACTTGCCTTTACTGTTGCTTATCATCTTGCTAAAAGTTATCAAAAAGATGGTCTGTCTGCTGGAGTAATTAGTCTATCAAGCTACATGACGTTTGGGACTTTCGGGGAAGGCGGATTAACCGGCTTAACAACAGGCACGGGTGGTATATTTATTGCTCTGATTGTAGCACTACTTTCTACAGAATTGTTTTGTAGATTGTCTGGCAATCCTAAACTACTAATTAAAATGCCAACTGGTGTACCACCAGCTGTTGCCAAATCATTTGCTGCGTTACTTCCTGCCATTATTACGATTGGAATATTTGCTTTAGTACGTACAATTATTTCAGCAGGTTTTGATATACCAGATATTGTCGGGTCCTTCTACTCTGCGATTCAAGAGCCATTTATGGGTCTAACAAATACATGGCTTGCTGCTTTAATTTTGGCATTTATACCTACATTTTTATGGACACTTGGCGTACATGGAGCAAATATCATCGAACCATTCATGCAAACGATTAATTTACCAGCTATTAATGAAAATGTTGCAGCAATCTCTGCTGGTAAAGTTGCGCCTTACATTGTCAATAAACCATTCTTTGATGCTTTTATTAATATGGGAGGCTCTGGCACAACAATAGCACTTATTATTGCGATTTTCATATTTGCGAGAAAGAATAAGCAATATAATACAGTTGGGAAATTATCCGCAGCACCTGGGATTTTCAATATCAATGAGCCATTACTTTTTGGGTTACCAATTGTATTAAATCCGGTTTTATTTGTTCCGTTCATTTTGACACCAATGATAAACGTAACAATTGCATTCTTTGCAACGAAATGGGGCTGGGTGCCAGCCGCTACCGTTTCACCGCCTTGGACAACACCGCCGATTATTAATGGTTTTTTAGCAACTCAATCTTGGCGTGGTGCAGTTTTGAGTATGGTTTTAATTGTCATCGCTGTTTGTATTTATCTGCCATTTATCTCAATGGCGAACCGTATGGCAAGGCAGAATGAGCAAAAAGCTGCTTTAGCGGCACAGAGTGAGGAATCTGTAGTGGAATCCAGAGGACAAAAAGTGGAAGTATAAGCGTCAATTAACGGAGGGTTTGAAGTGAAAAGATTAGGAATCTCGCTATATCCGCAGCATAGTACGCTAGAGGAGATGAAGCGCTATGTTCAACTGGCTCATGACAATGGCTTTGATCGTATATTCACATGCCTAATGTCATTAAAACAGGATGAGGAGCGTCAAAAATTACAACAAATCAACGAATTTGCGCAACGCCTTGGCTTTGATATATCCGCTGATATTGCACCAGGTATTTTTGATGATTTAGGCTTAACCTATAAGGATATTGGCTATTTAAAAGAACATTATTATTTGGCAGCCTTACGTTTAGATATGGGATTTTCAGGTCAAGAAGAAGCGTTGATGTCACTTGATGGGAGTCATCTAAAAATAGAATTAAACATGAGTAATGGTACGAAGTATGTAGATAATATTATCTCTTATCAGCCCAATAAAGAGAACATTATCGGCTGTCATAATTTTTATCCAAAACGCTTTACTGGGCTATCTCGTCAGCATTTTTTACAAACGTCACAGCACTTTAAAGCGCACAATGTGAGAACGGCAGCGATGATCTCCTCACAACATGGTCAATATGGACCTTGGGAGCAAACAGAGCACGGGTTACCTACATTAGAGGAACACCGTCATCTCCCAATCACTGTACAGGCGAAAGATTTATGGCATACAGGGTTAATTGACGATTGTATTATTGGCAATATGTTCGCTTCTAAGGAAGAACTACGTGCATTAGGACAATTAAATCGTAATAAGCTTGAGTTAAAGGTTGTCCAGTCTGAAGACACAAGTATTCTAGAGGAGACAATTCTTTATAAAGAGCCTCATTTTAATCGAGGTGATGTGTCTGAATACGTGATTCGAAGCACCCAATCCCGTGTGAAATATAAAAATGGAGATTTTCCTGTGCATGATATACGGCCATTAAAAAGAGGAGATGTCACGATTGATAATAATTTAGATGTTCGTTATAAGGGAGAGCTACAGATTGTGCTAAAGGACATTCCGAATACAGGATCGAGTAATGTCGTAGCTAGCATTGTAGAGGAAGAACTATTTTTATTAACATGCATTCAACCATGGGCATCATTTGGTTTTACAAAGTAAAGAAGAGTGAGAAAGAGATTGAGTCATCAATCTCTTTTTCTTTATGTGGTTGAGCATAATGTTATCTAAGATTTACCTAATTAAATTAACTAATTTTTAAAGTGCTATTTTACCATATATTGAACTAAAAGGGATGAAATCTTTTTATGGATTATTATCTCAGAGGATTTAAGTAGACAATTTTGACTTTTTCTTTATATTTTTATCTTGAACAATAACATGATAAAATGTAAGATAGGTTTTGATTTTATCTTAGTATATAACTAGGTTTACTAATAAAATTTCATAGATGGAGAGTGTCAGGATGTTACATCAATTTTCACGTAACGAGCTCGCAATAGGAACAGAGGGTCTCGAGAAATTAAAAAATACAACGGTTGCCATTCTTGGCGTGGGTGGTGTTGGTTCATTTGCTGCTGAGGCATGTGCACGAAGCGGAATCGGCCGTATTATTCTAGTCGATAAGGACAATGTAGATATCACAAATGTCAACAGACAACTTGTTGCATACTTATCAACAGTTGGTCAATCAAAATCAGCTGTCATGAAAGAGCGTATTGCAGATATTAACCCAGCATGTGAAGTGATTGACATGCACATGTTTTATACGGAAGAAACCTATGAAGAATTTTTTGCACAAGGTATTGATTATGTGATCGATGCAAGTGATACAGTGATGTATAAAATTCATATAATGAAGGAATGTTTAAAGCGTAATATTCCTATTATTTCAAGCATGGGTGCAGCAAATAAAATGGACCCTACTCGCTTCCAAATTGCAGATATTTCAAAAACACATACAGACCCATTGGCTAAAATCATTCGTACTAAGCTACGTAAAGAAGGAATTCATAAGGGTGTTACGGTTGTATTTTCAGATGAAAGTCCAATTGTCGTACGTCCAGATGTTGTCGAACATGTAGGTAAGCCTGATGCAGCAATTCGTAAAGCAAAGATGCCACCTTCATCTAACGCTTTTGTACCGTCGGTAGCAGGTTTAATTGCAGCAAGCTGGGTAGTCAATACCATCCTAAAAGATGTGAAAATTACGCGCGTACAAGGTTAATACCAAGTACGGTGCTTTGGTAATAGTCAAAAAACAGCATAAATGTTCATTTTCGTAGAAGTAGCTGCCTTAATTGTCTTTAGAGGTAGCTACTTTTTCTATGTTACAATTAGACCGTTGTAAAAAAGGAGGCGTATACAAATGGAAAAAATTTATCAAATGGCGTATAGAGGTTTAAATCTTTTTGACGAGATTAGTACAGTAGAGTTAGCTATAGATGAAGAAAACCAAACTATACATATTTTTGATGTTGGACAGGTTGTCAGCCCCATTTTTAATTTTGATGTATCAGCCTACGAATTGTCAGATGGTTTTTATAAAATGGCCGATGTTCTGCGACACAAAAAAATCTTAACGAATCAACAAGCAGGTAGTGATTTAACATTAAGTGAATGGTTAATTATGAACAATGCTTATTTTTATATACCTCAAAAGCGCATTAAAAAATATGTGCATGGAAGTATTATTGAAATTATCGATCGAGCAAACGAACCATGCTTATTTGAGGATTATGTACAAAGGGTATAATTTTACCAAAATAGTTCCTCTTATGTACATAAAATGCTATTAATTCACGAAATTGTCTTATTTTTTTCATGTCCACACTACTTCAGATGGTTTATTGCTATAATTTGAATCATCCATTAGATAATCGATCTGTTTGTTTGGGATGCTTGGTGCTACTCAGTGAATAGCCAGGAAGCTAAACAGCAAATGACATATGGGAGAGTGGGAAAATGGAAATTCAAGTAATTCGTGATCATTTAGATATTGTTAAACTTCAAGAGAAAATGAATGCCATTGTATTTGACTATTTGGATACATCCAACAACTATCCGAAAGCCATGAGAGAATTGAATCCTTTATATATACAAGTCACTACCTATTATAAGGAATATGTTAATCAACGGGCAGGGGAATTACCAAAAGCAAATACGTATTGGCATTTATTTATCGATTGTTGTGCAAAATTATGCTACTTTTTAGCTGCATCGACCTATTATTCTTCGAATGCTTTGCAAGAAACACCTGAAAAAGTAGAGCATTTATTAAAAATAGCAGCGTATTCCTTACCGAGTATTGAGCAGGAAGAGAATGAGCAATTATTAGAAGATATCATGGCTCTTTTAACTGAAGTGCTAGAGGATGAAGAAAAAGCAACAAACATACGCAACGAGGTGCTGTCACAAAAAGGTGAAGTGAAGCAATGTCTTCAACACTTTAAATTATTTGTGGATCAAGAACTTCCAGCATAGACCTTAGACAATAATAGACTATCTATTTTCTGAAAATAGCCTATACGTCAAGAATCTACGTAACTAATAGGAATTGAATCAGTCTTTCTACAATGTTCGATTGGAAAGAGAGTGATTTACTTGCCTTTTTTAGTAGCGTGGATTCTTTTTTAGTTGTAGGGAAAGTAAAAAGACATATTTTCTAGAAAGGTATTTATGTTTTTTTGTCGAATTATAGTTAAAAAATGGGTAATAGATATGCTCACTCTGCTTAACGCTGTAAAAACTTATGGGAAGGGGGCTAAGCAATGATTGTAAATGGAATAGAAATAGATTTGGCGAATTTGGAAAATCCGCTTTTATTAGTTAGTGAGGAAGATGAACTTTTATTTCTACAGCTTATCCAACCGACAATTGAGCAGGAGCTTATTCAATGTCAATTAGCGCTCTCAACAAGGAAATCTATTTCATTGGTCAAAGATATTTGGTTGGCTATGTATAGAGATCGAGAAAAGCTGTACATCAATAGCGGTCATGCCATGCTTTATCCAATACGTTTAATTCTTTTTGAACTAGTCACACAAGCAGAATATTTCCAACGCTTAGCAAAAAAATCACGTGGCGATGAATGTCTTTCCCTTATGTATGCAGTCATTCTTTTGCAATTTGTCTTGCAATGGTTAAAAGATCGATTTAGTGGAAATAAAGAGGTATATGGTGCATTAAAACGGTTATACAGAGTGTCGGATGATGAATTAAGTAAGGAGCCCTCCTGTGAAACAAGAGAACAAAAAATTGCACAAGCAATTGCTGTAAAAGCAATTCGCTTTGAGGTAAGAGAAAACAGTCAAGAGTTCGCGAGCTTGTTGTATCAGTCGTATAATTTGATTGTTTTTTTGCATAGTAAGGCAAATGAAGGAGATGTGAAAGAATCCATCTTGCCATCACTTCGACATTTGGCAGAACCATTAAATTTGTTTTATCAAGAACGATATACGACAAATAACCCGAGCTTTACGGGATGATTGCTAGAGCAGCCCATCCTGTTGTTATATAAAAAGCAAAGTCATTTCAATTACTTAAGATAGTGACTTTGCTTTTGTTTTATTATTTCTTATCATGAAATGATTTTAGTTTGTCGTAGATGCCAGCCATGCGCTTTTCCTCACCAGCAATAACAGGTTTGTAGAATTCAGTTCCTACAAGTTCGTCTGGCAAATATTGTTGGTCTACCCAACCACCAAAAGTACCAATTGGTGTGTTATGAGGATATTGATAGCCAACGTGTCCTAAATCTTTTGCACCCTCGTAATGAGCATCTCGCAAATGATGAGGTATATCACCTGTTTTGCCTTCATGAATAGCTTTAATGGCAGCATCAATTGCCACAATGGCTGAGTTGGATTTTGAGGCAAGGCACATTTCAATGACAGCACTCGCAAGTGGGATACGTGCCTCTGGTAATCCTAGTCGTTCTGCTGCTTGAATAGCAGCTAATATATGAGGTCCGACGTCGGGATTAGCTAGACCAATATCTTCATAGGCCATCACAAGTAGGCGTCTGCTGACAGCCACTAAATCACCTGTTTCCAATAAATGCGCTAAATAATACAGAGCAGCATTAGTATCACTGCCACGCACAGATTTTTGCAGGGCTGATAGTAAATTATAAAAATGTGATCCTTTTTTATCACCATACACACCAATTCGACTAATGAGATGTTCAATGACATGGTCGGCAGCAACCGTTTGTCCATCCACCTCATCACTGGCATAGTAAATGGATTCTAGCAAAGTTAATGCCTTTCGTGCATCTCCGTTTGCTGCGGCTGCAATTTGTTCAATTTGTGATGGTGTTAAGGCAAAATGATATTTACCTAGTCCCCGTCTTTCATCAGCCAGTGCTTTTTCAACTAGTTCGATTAAATTTTCCTTCGTTAAGCGTTTCAGCTGGTAAATTTCGCCACAGCGCGAACGAATTGCTGGATTAACATCATGATATGGATTTTCTGTCGTGGCACCAATTAATACAATTGATCCATTTTCTACATGTGGTAACAGCGTATCCTGCTGTAATTTATTGAAACGGTGAATTTCATCTAAGAAAAGTATTACTTTCCCTGAAATTCTGGCTTCCTGTACAATATCTTCCACATCTTTTTTGCCAGCTCGTGTGGCATTAAGTGCGAAGAAAGGGAGCTTGGAACTTCCTGCAATGGCATTGGCAATGGATGTTTTACCGATTCCAGGTTCTCCATATAGCAACATAGAAGGGACATGTTCATTTTGAATCATTTTATAAAGGGCTGTGTTGGGACCAATGAAATCCTGATGACCAACAATCTCATCAAGGGTCAAAGGTCGCATTCGAAAAGCGAGTGGTTCATTGTGCAAAATAACTTCCCCTTTCTGTCGTTGTCATTTTGTTTCATACATTTTTTACGCTAAAATAAAGCACTCATATGGATTTTGAACGATTTTGAATCGCTTTAATTAGTATATCATATCCTTCTAGGTGTATTTCCGAGTTCATCAAGAGGAGATTATGATATACTGTTGGTAGTATTTTGACTAGACTAATTGAGGGTGATAAAATGAAAATTTCAACAAAGGGCCGTTATGGGCTTACAATTATGATTGAATTAGCAAAGCATTATGGGGAAGGGCCAATTCCCTTGCGTAAAATTGCGGCGGAAAAGGAGCTTTCAGAGGCATATTTAGAGCAATTAGTATCTCCGCTTCGTAATTCAGGCTTAGTAAAAAGTGTACGTGGTGCTTATGGTGGTTATATGCTAGCAAATCCACCTAGCGAAATTTCAGCAGCCCATGTTATTAGTGTGCTAGAAGGGCCGATTCAACCAGTAGAGGGTATTGAAAATGAAGAAGCACCTCAGCGTGAGTTATGGCTACGTATTCGCGATGCAGTAAAAAATGTGTTAGATACAACGACAATTGAAGATTTAGCACAGTATACAGAAGAAAATGTAGTGGAAGGCTACATGTTCTATATTTAAAATAGTTTAAGCTAAAGCGCTACTCCTGCATTCACTTCATCTTTATGGGAGATTGTGAACTATTCACATCCCAATGACTATTTTTACGATGAGTGATGTGGGTTTTGTGCTTTTATCTCGATTCAGCAATGTTTTTGTACTAAAATGAACCACTAAGTACGGAAGACTCCCCACTTATAGAGGAGCGAAGAACACTTGTATTATTTTGCAAGCATTAACTGAATCAAGCGAAAGCCTCTGGCGGATGTCACAGAGTTTAAAAAGGAGTTTTCAACATGAATTCATATATCTATCTCGATCATGCGGCCACATCTCCAATGAATGGCCAAGTAATAGAAGCGATGACGACTGCTATGCAAGAGGTTTTTGGCAATGCATCGAGTATTCATAAAGCAGGTCGAGAAGCAAGGAAATATCTAGATGATGCACGTGAGCTATTGGCGAAATCAATTGGTGCGCAAGCAGGGGAAATTATTTTCACAAGTGGTGGCACAGAAGCTGATAATATGGCAATTTTAGGAACTGTCTATGCCCGTGCAAATGAAGGAAAACACATCATTACAACGCAAGTAGAGCATCATGCAGTATTACATACGTGTGAAAAACTTGAACGTGATGGCTTTGAGGTGACCTATTTACCTGTCGATCAAAGAGGGCGTGTCGCGGTTGAGGATGTCCAAAAAGCCCTTCGTGATGATACCATTTTAGTAACAATTATGTATGGAAATAATGAAGTAGGAACGATTCAGCCAATTGCTGAAATTGGCGCGTTATTGCGTGAGCATAGTGCCATATTCCATACAGATGCGGTTCAGGCTTATGGCTTAGAGTGCATTGATGTAAATGAATTACAGGTGGATTTATTAAGTGTATCTGCTCATAAAATCAACGGTCCAAAAGGTGTTGGATTCCTTTATCAAAAAGCAGGAACACCGTTAGCAAGTTATGCTCTTGGGGGCGCACAAGAGAAAAAACGTCGTGCAGGTACTGAAAATATACCTGCCATTATTGCTTTTGCGACTGCAGTGCAAGTTGCAAATGAGTTGCGTGAAGAAAAGCGTTCACTATACAATCACTTTAAGCAAATTATGCTTGCTGTTTTTTCACAGGAAAAGCTAGCATTCCATGTAAATGGTGATGAGGTGTATTCGTTGCCTCATGTCTTAAATATTAGCTTTGCAGGCATGGAGGTAGAATCATTTTTAGTGAACCTTGATATGGCAGGTATCTATGTTTCGAGTGGTTCGGCATGTACTGCAGGATCGATTGATCCTTCTCATGTGTTAGTAGCAATGTTTGGACAAAGTGCAGAGGAGCTACGGAATTCAATCCGATTCAGCTTTGGGCAGGGTTTAACGGAAAAGGATATACAAGATGCAGCAGAAAAAACGGCTCAAATTGTGAAAAAACTAGCTAAAAAATAATTTGCAAAATACTTATGTTATGTTTCGTTAAAATATGGAAACATAAACTGTAATTAGATAAAAGAAAAGGTGACCACAATGAAAGAAACACGTGACCCCTCTCAAATTCGAGTTGTTGTCGGCATGTCAGGTGGGGTAGATTCATCGGTGGCGGCATACTTGTTAAAACAACAAGGGTATGAAGTAATCGGGATCTTTATGAAAAACTGGGATGATACAGACGAAAACGGTGTTTGTACGGCAACGGAAGATTATGACGATGTAATAAAAGTATGTAATCAAATTGGTATCCCATACTATGCTGTCAATTTCGAGAAACAATATTGGGATAAAGTTTTCACATACTTTTTAGAAGAATATAAAGCAGGGCGTACACCAAATCCTGATGTTATGTGCAATAAAGAAATTAAATTTAAAGCATTTTTAGAGCATGCCATGAACCTTGGTGCTGATTATTTAGCGACAGGTCACTATGCACGAATTGATCGTAATGGTGATGGTGAAGTTAGAATGTTACGTGGCGTTGATGATAATAAAGATCAAACATACTTTTTAAATCAATTATCGCAAGAGCAATTGGCGCATGTAATGTTCCCAATTGGTGATATAGAGAAAAAAGAAGTACGAAAAATTGCAGAAGAAGCTGGCCTTGCTACGGCAAAGAAAAAAGATTCAACAGGCATTTGCTTTATCGGTGAACGTAATTTCAAGGAGTTCTTAAGTCAATATTTACCAGCGCAACCTGGGAAAATGGAAACAATGGATGGCGTTGTAATGGGCCAACACGATGGTTTAATGTACTATACACTTGGCCAACGACACGGGCTTGGTATTGGTGGGGATGGCGAGCCTTGGTTTGTGCTAGGAAAAGATTTAGCACGTAATGTTCTACTTGTTGGACAAGGCTTTGACAATGAATATTCGTATTCAACATCATTAACAGCTGTGAAAATGAACTATACTTCGACAAAAAAATTGCCTGGGAAATTTTCTTGCACCGCAAAATTCCGTTATCGTCAAACTGATACACCAGTAGAAGTTGAAATTTTACCAGATGGGCGTGCACACATTACATTTGCAGAACCTGTACGTGCAATTACACCTGGCCAAGCTGTAGTACTATACAATGGAGAAGAGTGTATGGGTGGCGGAACGATTGATGAAGTCTTTAAACGTAATGAAAAACTAACATATGTTGGATAAATTGCGTTAAGACTGCTTTTATGGCCTCTTGGCTTCCTAAAAGCAGTCTTTCGCTACATAGAGGTGAAGAACAAATGAATTATAATGAACAGGGCATCCAAGCATTTCAAGAAAAACGTTATGAGGATGCTGCTCAACTATTTACAAAAGCAATAGAGGCAGAGCCTGAAAATGCTATTGGGTATGTAAATTTCGGCAATTTATTAGCCGTATTAGAGGATACTGAACGCGCAGAACGTTTCTTCCAAAAGGCAATCACTGTAGATGAATCAGCAGCTACAGCCTATTACGGTCTAGCGAATTTATATTACAATGCTGAACGCTATGCCGAGGCTGTGAAGCTATATGAGCAAGCGCTAAAACATCATATTGAAGGTGCCGATGTCTATTATATGATGGGGAAATGCTTTGAACGGTTGGATAACTCAAAATTGGCATTACCTTATTTACAACGTGCGGTAGAAATTGCTCCTGAAGATACACAGATTCGTTTAGCCTATGCGATAGTACTATGTGCATTAGAAATGTTTGAGGAAGGGAAGCAGGAACTGGATCTTTTGGTTGAACAGGATTGGAATAATGCCGATGCACATTATAATTTAGGCGTACTATATGCCGTGTCTACTGAACAAACAGAGGATGCAATGTATCATTTGAAACAAGCCTTTACCTTACAACCTGAATATGACCAAGCACGTTATATTTACGATATGATTGCTCAACGATTTAACTGATAGATAATAAGCAGCGAGTGAATGTTGATTAACATTCTTGCTGCTTTTTTATTGATTTTTTCTAGTAAAACATAAAAACATCGTTTATTTTTTTCATAAATTGAATCCCTTTCTCTTTTAATTCTAGTTCAAACTTGGTAATGTATGTCATGCAGGAAAGGAAAAGGTGACAGAATGAATAAAGTATTTATTGCACTATTACTTGTAACAGCACTCGCTGCAATTGAGGGAACTATTGTTAGTACTGCTATTCCGAGTATAACAGCTGATTTATTAGGCGTAGACTTAATAAGCTGGATTTATTCTGCTTATTTACTAGCTTCAGCCATAGCGGCGATTATTTTTGGTAAATTAGCCGATTTATTTGGGCGTAAACGGATGATTATTACAGGTATCATTATTTTTTTAGTAGGTTCTATGTTATGTGGTTTAGCTCAATCCATGGAGCAATTAATTGTTTTTCGAGCAATTCAAGGTATCGGCGCAGGTTCAATTTTGCCGATTACATTAACAATGGTGGGTGAATTGTTTAAGACTGAAAAAGAGCGTGCCAAAGGACAAAGCTATTTAAGTATGGTATGGGGCGTTTCTGGTGTAGTAGGTCCGTTATTTGGAGGCTTTATAGTTGACCAAGTATCTTGGCATTTTATTTTCTTCATTAATGTACCGTTTGGTTTAGCCTCTATTTATTTAATTGCTAAACATTATAAAGAACAACTAGAGGCAGTGAAGCGTAAAATTGACTACCTAGGTGCAGTGTTTTTTACAATTGGCATGGTTGCGTTACTATTTGTTATTATCGAAAACAGTAAAACACAAACCTGGTTATCAGGTCAATCGCTGTTAATGTACGGTGTTGCTCTTGTATTCTTAAGTATTTTTATCTGGGTGGAGTTACGAGCAGAGGAGCCAATTATTCCGTTAACACTGTTTAAAAATGGACGACTAATGGTCATTAATGCATTAACTTTAAGCGGTATGTCTATTGTCATTGGTGTAACTGTTTATATTCCTATATTTGCTCAAAGTGTTTTAGGCAAAAATGCAACGCAGGCTGGTTTATTATTAACACCAATGTCTATTTTTTGGACGGTGAACTCGATTATGGCAGGTTATTTAATCGGTCGTTTAACAAATAAACGCATTATCCAAATGGGTACGATTTTACTTGTTACGGGTACACTATTGTTGGCAAGACTATCTTCAGATTCTAGTGATTTCAGCGTTTATTTCGCCTCATCGTTAATAGGGCTTGGGATGGGCTTTATTATGCCGATGTTGATGATTTCCATACAAAAGGTGGCAGATCCAAAGCAGCTTGGTATTTCAATTGGTTTGAACTCTTTTACAAATACATTTAGCCAAGCGATTGGTGCAGCGCTATTCGGTATGATTTTCAACCTAGCAACGAGTGAAAAAATGGCTTCATTAGGAAAAGGTGAAATTCAATTAAACGGTGAATTTGCAAAAGGTGGGTTTAATTTAGAAGAAGTAAGCTTTTTAAAGGACACTATCGCGAATGGCGTCAGTTATGTATATATAGCTACCTTTATTTTTGCTATTGGTGCACTTATTTTCTCCTTTTTTGTAGCAACGAAATCCACAAGGAAGGCGCAATAGCAACTAATAGTAAAATCCACCTCACATTCTGTGGTCAAGCAGCATGTGAGGTGGGTTTTTTATTTGATGACTAAACCATAGCATAATTTTACTTTTTGAATAGAGCGTCATCCATTATTTTATTGCCAGGTAGTTCCGTTAAGTATTTCGCTAAATGTGCGATGGGGGTACTGTCTAGCAATGAAGGCTCGGCTTCATTTTCTTTTAAAATATTGATTTCCTTATTCAGTCGCTCCATTTTTCGATCTAATTCAGCTGCTTGTAGCGCGGCTTCCTTTAATTCATGTCGAATATGCTCAGGTACTTCTTTGTTATACTTATAATAAATTTTGTGTTCTAAGCTTGCCCAGAAATCCATTGCAATTGTACGAATTTGGATCTCTGTATAGACCTTTTCCATATGGTCTGACATAAAGATAGGAATTTTAATAATGAGATGTAAGCTTTGGTAGCCATTTTCTTTTGGATTGGCTATATAATCCTTCACCTCAACAACTTCTATGTCATGCTGTGCTTGTAACATGGCGCTTACCTTGTAAATATCCTCCACGAAGGAACAGGTGATGCGAGCACCAGCTATATCGCGGATATTTTCACGCACAGCTTCTATCGATGGAGGAAGCTCTTTTTTCATCATCTTCGTTAAAATACTTTTAGGTGATTTTACACGTGTAGATACATGCTCAATTGGATTATATTCATGAATTAACTTAAATTCTTCTTGTAATATATTAATTTTCGTTTCCACTTCCTGTAGAGCAAATTTGTAAGCTAAAAAGAAGCGTGTTAATTCAGTTTGAAATGATTTTAAAGTGTTTACTTCTAGTTCAGTTTTCATCGTTTGTAAATCCTTTCTTTTCGGTTTGTTCAATTTTTATTTTTTGTATAGCTGTGATGGCAATGAGATAGCCAATAATTGGTGAAATGCCATAGCCCATAATAGGCATAGGAAAATGACCCGCGAATGTGACAAGGATTGTCATTAGAAAATATAAGCCTAAAGCTAATGACAAGGTATCTTTTTTCCATGGGATAAAGAATGGATAAATTAACAATAGGAGTGCTAAAACACCTAAACAAAGAAAAATACTGCCCATATCAGCCACTAAAAAAATAATTTGCTCGACATATGGGACTGGAGCTAAATGATCAAGAAAAATCCATGATGCGATGACAAAAAAAGCTAATAAGAGTAGTGAAATGTACTTCCAAATGGAATTTTCTATAGCTCTCCACAAAATAATGGTGGATGCACTAGCGAACGCAGTGATTTGCCCTGCATCAGGTTGCAATAATAATATACCTTCTATGAGGAACATGAATCCTATCATGAATGATAAATTTTTATTGATTGAAAGCGTCCATAAATTAATAATTAATATAGGCAAACAAATACTAGCTATATAAAAATTAAAAGGACCGAAAGTTATCCATCGATGGACACCCTCTATACCATTAAACCAAAAGGGCATAATGAGTAAAAAGATTAAAAAAGTTAGAATAGAAAGAGGGCTAATATCTAAAAATTTAAAGGTATTTTTTGTTGACATAACATAGCAAAAACTAATGCCAACAACCCAGATGAACATGTTCTGTATCCAAATATGAAAGCCTACGCCATAGGAGATCATGGTGATCATCCCTATTAGAAGAGCAGGGAGCATAAAAAAATAAGGAAGGAAATTTTGAGTATGTAGATTAGTCACGTAAACCTCCTATGGTTATGCTATACAATATATAACTCACATAACAATGAAAAGGTTTCATAAATAGGGGTAAGGAAGAATGCAGAAGAGGATTTAAGGTTAAAACAATGGGAACCATCTGTCCCCCTGTTTTAACTAATAATTTCAGCATTTAAGTTATAGCGCTTATTAAACTCATCAACGAAAATTTGTAAATCAATATAGGTTCCGATATAAGGCTCTGTTTCTTGATCGCGTAAGAACCCACATGTTGCCTTCAGTGATTTTGAAAATTCCAGTAACATTTGTTCGTTGTCAAGTTGCACATGAATCGCAAGAGAATGATCTTTTTTATTCACTTTAAAATACTTACCATCTATAATTCTCTCTAAATTTGTTTCTTGAAATGGAAAAACATAATCTTTATAAATAAGCTTCACAAGATCCCGCCTTTTTTACAATATTCGACTACATCTGTATAAGGTAAATCGCCACCAAAAATTGAGAGCGCACTTCCAATGGTTACATGAAGTTTTCCATGGGCTAATTGATTAAATTTTTCTAAGTCTTCGATTGAACGAACGCCACCTGCATAGGTAGTTGGAATAGATGTCCAGTCAGCTAAATCCTGTACCAGGCTTTCCTGCATGCCACCCTTTTTTCCTTCAACATCGACAGCATGTATTAACAGCTCATCACAAAAATCTTCAATATAGGCAATCGACGCAGCATTAACTTCGAAATGACTAAATGTAGTCCATTTATCTGTCATGACAAACCACTTCCCGTCACGCATCTTACAACTAAGATCGATGACAAGGTGTTCTTTACCAATTAATTGATTTAAACGCTTTAAACGCGCTAAATCGAGCTGACCATCATGAAAAATATAGGATGTGACAATGACATGCGAAGCACCTGCGTCAATATATTTTTGAGCATTGTCAGCCGTAATACCACCACCTATTTGCAAGCCTTGAGGATAGGTTGTTAAAGCGGATATGGCAGCTTCTTCATTACCAGAGCCTAGCATAATAACGTGTCCACCTGTTAAACGATCTTGGGCAAACATTTGTGCATAGTAGCTAGCGTCATGTTGAGAAATAAAGTTTTCTATAACTGCTTGATTTGTATATCCCAAAGTGCTGCCCACAATTTGCTTTACTTTGCCATCGTGTAAATCGATGCAAGGTCTAAATTCCAATAATTTCACAATCCTTCCGTGCAACTAATTCATATTAATCATAGCATGGAACGGAGGATAAAGGCAGAGAATTGTCATTTGTCGAAATAATGTAAAAATAACGAAGTGAATATATTTTTGTCTGCGATATTTTCATGTGGCTATGGTAAAATAAAAAGATTGAAAACTATAAGAAAGGACGGACCGAACATGACAGATCATTTAGATTTATTTGAACTCAATAAATTTTTTATACTCGGACGTCCGATCGTCTCTATCTTTCATAATGCGCAAAATATGTATTCGATTGTACGTGTGAAAATTCAAGAGACGAATTTGCAATATGAAGATAAAGAGATTATTGTTGTAGGTTATTTTCCCCCACTACAAATGGATGAACAATATCGATTTACTGGTATTTTAAAACAGCATCCTAAATACGGCGCTCAATTTCAAATTGAGACATTTACAAAAGAGGTACCAGCAACCGAGCAAGGAATTATTCATTATTTATCTAGTGATCTCTTTGTAGGGATCGGGAAAAAAACAGCTGAAACGATTGTTGAAAAACTAGGTGCTAATGCACTCCGTGTTATTTTAGAAGATCCCAGTGCCCTCGATGCTGTTCCACGTCTATCTGCTGAAAAAAAAGAAGTCATTCACCGCACCATTGAGCAAAACTTAGGCTTAGAGCGGGTCATGATTCAATTGAATGAGTGGGGATTTGGTCCACAGCTTGGGATGAAAATTTACCAAACCTATCGAACAGAAGCCATTGAATTACTGACAGAAAATCCATACCGCTTAATTGAAGATGTGGAAGGGGTAGGTTTCTTTCGAGCTGACGAGCTAGGTGCGAAATTGGGTATAACTGGTAAACACCCTGATCGTGTCAAAGCAGCGATTTTACATATTTTAAATACAGCAGCTTTATCGGATGGACATGTCTATCTAGACGCAGAACATGTTTTACCGCTCGTTAAGGAAATGCTTGAACAAAGCCAACGACAGGAGATACCATTCGAGGATATTTCTCAAGCCTGTATCGGTCTCCGTGAAGAAGGCAAAATTTGTGGTGAAGAGACAAGGTTATATTTACCGTCACTCTATTTTTCAGAGGTAGGGATTGCATCGAAAATCTTATCGCTTATCGAGCGAAATAATAAGGCTGAACATTTTAGTAAAGATGAAATTCGAAAAGCCATTGGAGAAACAGAGGAGCTACTCAATGTTACCTATGCAGAAACACAAGCGAATGCCATCGAACAGGCTTTAAATTCAGCTGTTATGATTTTAACGGGTGGTCCTGGTACGGGGAAAACCACTGTTGTACGGGGAGTTGTGGAAGTTTATGCAAAGCTTCATGGCTTATCCTTAAATCCAAAAGAGTATGCTCAAAAAGAGGAGCCTTTTCCGATTATTCTTTGTGCACCAACTGGACGTGCTGCTAAACGATTAGCCGAATCAACAGAGCTTCCTGCGATGACCATTCATCGACTGCTCGGTTTTACAGGGCAAGAAAAAGAGGAAGAAACAGAGCGTGAAGTGACAGGTAAGTTGATTATCGTGGATGAAATGTCCATGGTTGATACATGGCTTGCCCATCAATTATTAAAGGCTTTACATGAAGATGTTCAAGTTGTCTTTGTTGGAGATCAGGATCAGCTTCCACCAGTAGGTCCAGGACAGGTGTTAAAGGATCTATTAGCATCCAAGCAGCTACCAACTGTCGAGCTAACAGATGTTTACCGACAAGCAGAAGGCTCGACGATTATTGAACTTGCCCATCAAATAAAAAAAGGAACGATTCCACAAGAGTTAACAGCTAAAACCTCTGATCGTTCGTTTATAAAGGCTTCAGCCGATCAAGTTGCCAACGTTGTTACACAGGTTGTTAAAAGTGCTGTCGCAAAGGGCCAGGAAATCCGTAATATTCAAGTGTTGGCGCCCATGTATAAAGGACCAGCTGGGATAGATAATTTAAATAAAATGATTCAGGAGCTAATTAACCCAAATGATACTGGCACACGAAAAGAGCTAGTTTTTGGGGATGTCACCTATCGAATAAAGGATAAAGTGCTTCAGCTTGTCAATCAACCTGAAAGCAATGTCTTTAATGGAGATATGGGTGAGGTCATTAGTATTATTAAAGCGAAAGAGACGGTCGAAAAACAAGATTTACTGATCGTATCCTTTGATGGCATTGAGGTGACCTATCAACGAAGTGATCTCAATCAATTGACACTAGCTTATTGTTGCTCCATCCATAAATCACAGGGCTCTGAGTTTCAAACGGTCATTATGCCAGTGGTTAGAGGGTATTCCAAAATGTTACGGCGTAACCTTTTATACACAGGTATTACGCGTGCTAAAAACTTTTTGATTTTATGTGGTGAACCAGATGTGCTTGCGGATGGTTTACAGCGTACAGATGACCTTCAGCGTTTCACCTCTTTACGTGCAAGACTTAACCCAATGGAAATTGAGGAAGAACTTGTGGAAGTCGAGGCAGTGCCAGTAGAAAATGAAGGGATGCAGGAGCCGGTTTCCATTGAACCAAAGCTAACAGTAGAAACAGCCCCTTATATTCATCCAATGATTGGTATGAATGATGTCTCTCCATATGATTTTTTGGATGACTAAAATATATATTCCCGATTAGACTGTCTAATCGGGTTTTTCTAATTGATGTATCGTCACCTAATATTTGGACATTTCATATACTAGATGAGTACAAAAACATAGGGAATGTATAGGGGTGACAGCATGCCGATAATGACAGGGCAGCAGTATATTGAACGAATTGATGCTTTAAAAACGTATATTTCGATAGATGGGAAAGTCGTGACAGGAAAGGTGTCAGAACATCCTGCCTTTAAAGGAATTATCCAGAGTCAAGCGAAACTTTTTGATTTACAACATCAAGAGGCACTTCTTGAAAAAATGACCTATGAATCGCCAACTAGTAAACAGAAAGTTGGCATGTCATTTCTTCAAGTATTGACGCCAGAAGATCTTGTGAAAAGGCGCCAAGCGGCAAGGGAATGGGCATTATCTTCTCAAGGCTTTATGGGGAGAAGCCCTGATTATATGAATACAACATTAATGGCCCTTGCATCAGCGTCAGATTTTTTAAAAGAGAAGCCAAATTGTTTCCCAGAGCATTTGCTAAAGTTCTATGAGTATGCTCGCGAGAATGATATTACGATGACACATACCTTTATCGAACCACAGGTAAATCGCAAGCGCTTTTACTATGAGGATGAAGAAGTAACCATTGCAGCTAAAATCATTGGGAAAACAAGTGAGGGCTTAATCATTAAAGGGGCAAGATTACTAGCGACACAGGGTGGCATCACAGATGAGCTTCTTGTTTTATCGACAAATGGCTATGATGAAGGAAAAGGTTTCGGGTTTTCTATTCCAAGTAACACGAAAGGCTTAAAGTTTTTATGCCGGCAATCATTTGTAGGGGGAGATTCTACCTTTGATTATCCGTTAAGTGCACGTTTTGAAGAAATGGATGCAATCGTTGTGTTTGATGATGTAGTTGTCCCCTGGGAACGAGTATTTTATTACGAAAATGTTGAAGTAGCCAATCAATTTATGAATGTTAGTGGCTTCCAAGCGTATACTTTGCATCATGTGCTATCACGTCAAATTGCTAAGACGGAATTCATCTTAGGGGTTGTACAAATGATTGTGGATTCCATAAATATTGGGGATTACCAACATGTCCATCAAAAAGTGGTAGATGTCATCGTAGCATTAGAAACGATGAAAGCATTGCAATTAAAATCAGAAATTGAGGCACAAAGGGATTCCTTTGGCTTTATCAGACCAGACCAATCAACATTACAGGTCGCTATTCATATCTTCCCGAAAGTATATCCTACCTTTACAGATATCATCCAGCAACTGGGAGCAAGTGGATTAATGTCCATACCGAGTGCAAAAGCTTTTGCAACGGATGACGGTGATCTTGAACATTATTTGCAATCATTCAAAGACAAAGGAGAAGAGCGAGTAAAGAAATTCCGTTTGGCTTGGGATTTAACGATGAGTAGTTTTGGCACAAGACAGACATTGTACGAACGCTTTTTCTTTGGTGATCCTGTACGTTTATCTAGCCTGCTTTATCAATCTTATCAACGAGAGCATCTAGTGCAAAGAGTGGAAGACTTTTTGAAAAATGAATGATAGAAAGTTTGACAGTTGTGAAACTATCCGTTATCATTTACAGGAATAAAAAAATAAGACTCCCTTCGTTAGGTGAGGCTCCTATGCTGGAGATACGCTACTACCCAAAAATGTCGAGAGACGCCAATGGGTCAACAGAAATCATCGAAATAAGGTGTTTTTTAACGTAGCTGGACATATTCCTATGCCGCATAGTGCTAAAACTCAACGTTTGAAGGTAACAAGCATGCAATGTATTTTATTGCTATTTTTTTGATATGTGTATTCAACACGCCTTCATTCGTCGAAGGCGTGTTTTTGTTATGGAAGGAAGGTGATGAGAAATGGATAGTAGTCCTGAACCGAATAAGTATCATTTAGGCAAACGGAAACACATAAAAAGTCATCGATTTCTGATCACCGATGCAGACAAAGGGTGATTCAGGATGACCTTTTGTTTCCCTCAATAACAAACACGAGGTGAAATGCAATGATTAAAATCCACTATTATAATAGCTGCAGTAAGACAGTCCAACATGATTTCAATATGATTGATTTACAACTCCCTATTCATAACGAAGATTTATTATGGGTAGATTTATATGCTTATAGTTATAATGAATTGAATAATATAGCTGATGTATTTGGCTTTCATCCACTCGCAGTTGAAGATTGCTTACATGAAGGCTCACGTCCAAAAATGGATAGTTATGGTGATTATAAATTTTTTGTGCTCCATGCACCAATTTATAATGAGAAAAGTAACAATGAAATTACAACCGTTGAGTTAAATATTTTTATGGGACCAAACTATATTGTGACTGTGCATAAACAAAAGTTGCAATGGCTAGGAAAAATGGAAAATGTTTGTGTTAATAGCCCAAGATTTTTGGAAAAGGGTACTGATTTTTTATTGCATACAATTATTGACGGTATTACAGACGAATACTTCCCAGTATTAGAACGAATTCGCGCACGTATAGATGAACTAGAAGAAGAAATTTATGATTATCAACCAAAAGTGGTGACAGAGGAATTTCTTGCATTGAAGCGGACAATTATTTTAATTCGTCAGGCCATTATGCCACAAAGAAGAATTTTTTCTACAATCAATGGCCAGTGGAAATTTGATATTCAAGAAGAAAATATTCCATTCTATAAAGATTTGAATGACCATCTAGAGCGTATTGTCGACTCCACAGAGACATATCGCGATTTAGTGAACAGCACGCTTGATACGTATTTTTCAATTATCAGTGGGAAATCCATTGAAAAGCTGAATTTATTAACGGTCATTTCGACAATTATGTTACCACTATCAGTAATTACTAGTTTTTTTGGAATGAATGTACCTTTGCCTTATCAAGATACCCCTTATACAACTATTGCAATTAGCGCCTTCTTAGTTATCTTTACATGGGGTATGTGGATATATTTCAAAAAAATGATTGCTTAGTTAGTGTTAGTCATACTAGTACTAATTGACAGCGCAATAGATTTTTTTTATAATTTTCGATAGAAAAAGTAAAAACGATGATGGAAAAAGTACGTATTTGTGTGTGCACAAGAAAGGGATTTCTAGGCTGAAAAAATCCTCACAACAGCAAATGCCGAAAGCTACTCCAGAGTGCAGCTAATCCCTGCCGTTCACTGACGTTACAAGTGCTAAAGAGGTAAGTAAGGTTTTTACTTACAACTAGGGTGGTACCGCGAGACTAATGACAAGTCCTCGTCCCTTTTTGGGGATGAGGGCTTTTTTTATTTTCTTCGGTAAATCGCAGGATTCGTATCGTGATTTTACAATATAAAATAGGAGGAATTTATCCAATGAAAGCAGTAGATATTCGCCGTATGTATTTGGAATTTTTTAAAGAAAAGGGGCATCATCATGAGCCATCAGCACCACTTGTGCCAATAAATGATCCATCACTTCTTTGGATCAACTCAGGTGTTGCAACTTTGAAACCATATTTTGATGGCCGTATTATCCCTGATAATCCACGTATTACAAATGCTCAAAAATCGATTCGTACCAACGATATTGAAAACGTTGGGAAAACAGCTCGACACCATACATTCTTTGAAATGTTAGGAAACTTCTCTATTGGTGACTACTTTAAAAAAGAAGCAATTCATTATGCTTGGGAGTTTTTAACAGATAAAAAATGGATGGGCTTTGATCCAGCATTATTATCCATCACGATTCACCCAGAAGACCAGGAAGCATATGATGTTTGGCATCAGGAAATCGGTATTCCAGAAGAACGTTTAATTCGTTTAGAAGGGAACTTCTGGGATATAGGAGAAGGCCCATCTGGTCCGAACTCAGAGATTTTTTATGATCGCGGCGTAGAATACGGCTCAGATGAAAATGACCCTGAAATGTATCCAGGAGGAGAAAATGAGCGTTACCTAGAAATTTGGAACCTTGTGTTCTCTCAATTTAACCATAATCCTGATGGCACTTACACGCCACTACCAAAGCAAAATATTGATACAGGTATGGGCTTAGAGCGTATTGTGTCCGTCGTGCAAAATGTACCAACAAACTTTGATACTGATTTATTTATGCCAATTATTGAAAAAATCGAGGAGTTTGCCAATCGTAAATATAAACGACCTGGCGAAGTAGACTTAAATGAAATCTTTGGCTCAGATGAAGATATTAATACACCATTTAAAGTGATTGCAGACCATATCCGTACAGTAGCATTTGCTATAGGCGATGGTGCCCTGCCTTCAAATGAAGGCCGTGGCTATGTATTACGTCGCTTACTACGTCGTGCCGTTCGCTATGCTAAACAAATTGGTATTGAAAAACCATTTATGTTTGAACTTGTACCAACTGTGGGTAAAATTATGGAAGACTTCTATCCAGAAGTTACAGAGAAATGCGAATTTATTCAACGTGTCATTAAAAATGAAGAAATTCGTTTCCACGAAACATTAGATGGTGGTTTAGCTATCTTTAATGAAGTAGTGGAATCTCAAAAAGCAGCTGGTCATGATTACATCCCAGGAGCAGATGCTTTCCGTTTATATGATACGTATGGTTTCCCAATCGAGCTAACGGAAGAATATGCAGAGGAAGTAGGCATGAAAGTAGATCATGAAGGTTTTGAGGCAGCGATGGAAGAGCAACGTGAACGCGCGCGTGCTGCACGACAAGATGTTGATTCGATGCAAGTCCAGAATGAAGTATTAGCAAACTTAACGGTTGCAAGTGAATTTGTTGGCTATGATACGTTAAGTGTTAATACTGAAATCGCTGCAATGATCGTCAATGGTCAAGTTGCGAAAGTCGCTTCTGAAGGTCAGGAAGCATTGGTTATTTTAGCGAAGACACCATTCTACGCTGAAATGGGTGGTCAAATTGCTGATAGTGGTACTATTTCAAATGATAGCTTTACGGCTGTTGTAAAAGATGTTCAAAAAGCACCGAATGGTCAACCGCTTCATACAGTAGTAGTTGAATCTGGGGAAATGCATGTGGAAGATGCAGTGCAAGCAGTGGTCAATCGTGATGACCGTAATTTAATCATTAAAAACCATACGGCAACACATATTATGCAACGTGCATTAAAAGATGTGCTAGGTGATCATGTGAACCAAGCTGGATCATATGTAGGACCTGATCGTTTACGTTTTGATTTCTCTCACTTTGGTCAAGTTACAAAAGAAGAATTACAGCAAATTGAACGTATTGTAAATGAAAAAGTGTGGGATGATATAGAGGTCGTTATTGAAGAAAAAGGCATTGATGAAGCAAAAGCAATGGGTGCTATGGCATTATTCGGTGAAAAATATGGAGATGTTGTACGTGTAGTATCCATCGGAGATTATTCGATTGAGCTATGTGGTGGTATCCATGTTAAACGCTCTTCTGAAATTGGCTTCTTTAAAATTGTTTCAGAAGGTGGTATCGGTGCAGGTACTCGTCGTATTGAAGCTGTTACAGGAAAAGTTGCTTATGAAGCAGTAAAAGAAGAAGAAGCATTATTAAATGATGCAGCAGCATTATTAAAAGCAAATGCTAAAGATATTGTTACAAAAGTACAGGCATTACAAGCAGACTATAAAGAATTACAACGTGAAAACGAAGCATTATCTCAAAAAATCGCCAATGCACAGGCAGGGGCAGTTGTTGATGCCGCTCAAACAATTGGAGATGTGACAGTGCTATCTACAAAAGTGGAAGCGAAGGATAACAATCAACTCCGTCAAATGATGGATGACCTGAAAGCAAAAATGCCAAAAGCAGTCATTGTTCTTGGAGCAGTTGATGGTGAAAAAGTTATGTTATGTGCTGGTGTTTCAAAAGAATTAGTTGGTGGCAATTACCATGCAGGGAATATTGTGAAAATGGTTGCGGAAGCATGTGGTGGTAAAGGTGGCGGTCGTCCAGATATGGCGATGGCAGGTGCAAAAGATGCATCAAAACTTGATGAAGCACTACTTTCTGTGTATGATTATGTTAAATCCATTTAATTAATTCACCAAAACATGTTATAATAAAGAGAAATTGGAGATGAGCTTGTTTGCACATCTCCTTATTTCTGAAAGCGAGGTGCTGGTCATGAGTTCATTTGATCAAACGATGAAATTTAATTTTCCAGAAGAATCAATGGAACAGGAAGTCAAGCAGGTAATGTTGAAAGTTCATTCTTCATTAGAGGAAAAGGGATATAACCCTATCAATCAGATTGTTGGTTACTTACTTTCTGGTGATCCGGCGTATATTCCTCGCCATCAGGATGCTCGTAATTTAATTCGCAAGCTTGAGCGTGACGAAATTCTAGAGGAGCTTGTTAAATTTTATATCAAAAAGAATAACGAGGACTAGAAATGAGAATTATGGGATTAGACGTTGGGTCAAAAACTGTGGGTGTTGCTGTAAGTGATGCACTTGGTTGGACCGCCCAAGGTATTGAAACCGTAAAAATTGATGAAGCTAATGGTGAGTTCGGTATTGACCGTATCGCTGAGCTAGTAAAGGAATATACTATAACAGAATTTGTTGTAGGTTTTCCAAAAAACATGAATAATACGGTTGGACCGCGTGGAGAGGCTTCTGAAAACTATAAAAAGCTATTAGAAGAGCATTTCTCACTACCGGTCAAATTATGGGATGAACGTTTAACGACGATGGCTGCTGAACGTATGCTGATCGAAGCGGACGTGAGTCGCAAAAAGCGCAAGCAGGTCATTGATAAAATGGCAGCTGTGATGATTTTACAAGGCTACTTAGATAGCAAAAATTAATTGATGAGGTGACAATGCATGGCACACGAGCATAACCATGAAGAAGAACTACATGTTCAACACATTACAGTGATTGACGAAAACGGAAACGAGCAGCTTTGTGAAGTGATTCACGTTCATGAATCTCCAGAGTTTGGCAAATCATATGTGTTTTACTCAATGGTAGGCGCAGAGGAAGATGAAGATGGCTCAGTTGAAATCTTTGTATCTTCATTTGTACCATCTGAAAATGGTGAAGATGGTGAATTAACACCAATCGAAACTGAAGCAGAGTGGGATATGGTAGAGGACGTTTTAAACGCTTTAGAGGATGAAAACGAAGACTAATCTTCTAACTCAAAGCTTGGAACAAGGATCGCAGCTTGCAGTCCTTGTTCCTTTTTTATTGAAGCTTTTCTAATGTAGAAGGATTGTTAAATTGAAGAATGAATGCATTGTAGATGTGTGAATTTGATCCACAATTGTTGAGAAACGTTCATAAAGTTTGTGGATTCGCTTAGAAATAGAGTGTAACCGCTCCAAGCCCCACTCCAAACATCGAGAACCTGCTCAAAGGTAGAGAAGAAATGCAGGGAAAACTTGCTCAAAAATAGGAGAAGCTATTCTAAAGTGTCTAACCTCAAAAAAACGATTTAATAAATGACATCAAATTGTCATAAAGGAGGAAACAGAATGAATGAAGAAACGCAAGAATTTATGATCATTGGGAAAGATGGTAAGGAACAGCAGTGTCGTGTGGTCTTTACCTTTGATGCGGAGGACAAGTCCTATGTGTTATTTTCCCTTCTAGATGAAACAGGTCAAGAAATTCCAGGAGACCTTTCGGCGATGACTTTTGATTATGATGACAATACAGGTGAGATGACAAATTTACAGCCTGTTGAAACAGATGCCGAATGGGAAATGATTAATGAAGTGGTGTTAACATTACTTGATGAATTTGAAGAAGAACCACAGCTAATTACTGTGACAGACGAAGAAGGAAAAGATCAAGTGTGCGAAGTCATTCATACATTTTCATCTGAGCAATTCGGTAAATCGTATGTATTATATGTGCCAGCAACAGATGAACCGATTGATGAGCGTGATATTTTTGCAGCCCAATATCTAGCTGGAAATGAAGGCCAGATTGAAGAGTTATACCCGATTGAGTCAGATGAAGAATGGGAACTTGTAGAAGAAGTATTAAACACTTTATAGGATAAACTATTTCTAGAATGCTCAAAAATCTGCTAACGAAAGTTGTTGGCAGATTTTTTACATATGTAATTTCTCCTGAATTGTCGATTTCTGTTTGTCGTGAAAGTTGATTTCTAGTATGATATTGAATAGTGATAGGGGGGAAACCCGTGGATAACGGTTCAAAAAAACAAGAAATGTTTTCAAAAATGCAAGAAAGAAAATCTGAGGTAAAAATGGTGAGAAAAATCGTCGCAATTATTGCCATTGTTTTCGTACTAATAATTGGAGTTGTTGGTTTATTTGGGTACAATTATGTAAAAGGTGCTCTAAAACCATTAGACCCTAATGCAACGAAAACAATTGCAGTAGAAGTACCAATTGGCTCTAGTTTGTCCTCCATTTCAACACTACTAGAGAAAAAAGGTGTCATAAAAGATGCACGTGTTTTTAAATACTATGCAAAATTTAAAAATGAATCACAATTTCAAGCGGGAAATTATGATTTAACACAGGCAATGACATTTGATGAACTCATTGAAAGCTTGAAAACAGGGAAGGTATATCGTAAGCCTGTCTTTACGATGACAGTCCCAGAAGGCTTAACACTTGAACAAATTGGGAAAGTGATTGAAAAGAAAACACCGTACACACAAAAAGAATTTATGGATCTTGTGACGAGTGACACATTTGTTCAGCAAATGATGGCTAATTATCCTGAGCTAGTTACAGAGGCGGTTTTAGCTGACAATATTCGCTATGACTTAGAGGGCTATTTATATCCAGCTACGTATTCTTATTATGAGGAAAAACCATCCTTACAAGCGATTGTAGAAGAGATGATAGCAGCCATGAACAATGTGGTGAAGAACTATAGTGATGTATTAGCTGAAAAACAAATGTCCGTACATCAGCTGTTAACATTTGCTTCATTATTGGAAGAAGAAGCGACTGCTCAAACGGATCGAGAGACTATTGCAAGTGTCTTCTATAATCGAATCAATGAAGGGATGCCACTCCAAACCGACCCAACCGTACTCTATGCACTGGGTGATCACAAGGATCGTGTTCTATATGAGGATTTAGAAGTGGATAATGCCTATAACACATACAAAAATAAAGGTCTACCACCTGGTCCAATAGCGGGTGCAGGTAAAACCTCGATTGAGGCATCATTAAATCCAAGTCAAACAGATTATTTCTACTTCCTAGCAGATAAAGAGGGTGTCAACCACTTCTCAAAAACCTATGATGAGCATTTGCAGAAGGTAGAAAAATATTTACGAAAAGAAGAGTAAACGTATAGGAAGAACAAAAATCATATAGCAAACAGATGGATAGAAGGAAAGAAAAATAGCTTTCCTTCTATTTTCATGCTATTATAAAGTGTGATTTTTGATCAATCCGTTCATTTATGCGGGACAAATATGCGTGGTGGCAATTGTTTGAGCATATCGAAGCAATTGCTCATTTTTGTATGGCAAAGTACCAAGACATCACGTTTGGTCTTTTTCTTTTTGTTGATAAATGATGAAGTACAGACAACGGCAAACGCTCGTTGCCTTTTAAATGAGGGTGGAAACAATGGAATTATCAGATGCATATATACAATCATTTATACAGCCACGTAATGAATTGCTTTTAGAAATGGAAGCATATGCGGAGGAGCATCACGTACCGATCATGCAACTAGCAGGTATTGATGCATTAAATCAACTGTTGCGTATTCAGAATCCGTCAAAAATTTTAGAGATAGGTACAGCAATTGGTTACTCTGCTATTCGTATGGCAGAGGCATTGCCTCATGTCCAAATTGTTACAATTGAACGTGATCAAGATCGTGTAGCAAGGGCAAAAGCCTATATTAAACGTTCGACTGTATCAGATCGAATTACGGTCATTGAGGGTGACGCTTTAGAAGTGGATGACGAGGCTATTAACACAACATTCGATGCGGTCTTTATTGATGCTGCGAAGGGACAATACCAACGCTTTTTTGAAAAATATGCACCTTTAGTAAAATCAGGTGGGGTATTGTATATCGATAATATGTACATGCATGGTTTGTCTGATTTAGAGTTGAAGGATGTTCCACGTCGTAAGCGAACAATGATTCGCAATTTAAAAAACTTCACGGATTGGATTATGCAGCACCCGGAGTATACAAGTGCTTTTTTACCAGTCGGTGATGGTTTATTACTATGTTTGAAGAGGTGACTACTATGAAAAAACCAGAATTGCTTGTGACACCACAATCATTAGAACATATAAAAGCACTTTTAGTTGCTGGAGCAGATGCTTTTGTTATTGGTGAACAACAATTTGGTCTACGTCTAGCAGGAGAGTTCTCAGTTGAAGAAGTAGAACAAGCGACAAAGCTTATACACGAAGCGGGTAAAAAGGTATATGTTGCAGTCAATGCACTTTTCCATAATGAGAAACTAGAGGCACTTGCTGATTATGTAAAAGAAATGCAACGTATCGGTGTGGACCGTTTAATTTACGGTGATCCAGCGGTACTCATTATTCGCAGAGAGCAAGGTGTTACGATCCCGTTACATTGGAATCCAGAAACGACAGCTACAAACTGGTTTACGGCTAATTACTGGGGGCAACGTGGTGCAACGCGTGCTGTGTTAGCGCGTGAGCTTTCTCTTGATGAAGTATTAGAAATTAAAGAAAATACCGAGATGGAAATTGAAGTACAAGTACATGGCATGACATGTATGTTCCAATCAAAACGTCCATTACTCGGCCATTATTTCTTATATCAAGATAAAGTAATGGCGATTGAAAATCGCCAAGAAAATCGTAATATGTTCCTACATGATGATGAACGAAATAATAAGTATCCAATATATGAAGATGTAAATGGTACACATATTTTCAGTCCAAATGATATGTGTATTATTGATGAACTAGGCGAATTATTTGAAGGTGGCATCGATGCTCTAAAAATTGAAGGTGTTCTTCAAACGCCAGACTATGTAGTCGCAGTAACAGAAGCTTATCGAAAAGCGATCGATACGTATTTTGACGAATCAGAAGAGGCATATGAAGAAATAAAAGACGATTTATTAGCAAAAATTGAAGATATGCAACCAGCTATTAGACCATTAGATACAGGCTTTATCTTTAAGGAAACAGTTTACTAGGAGGGGACAATAACATGGCATTAGCGTTAGAGCAAAATGACAAAATCCGTGAGATTGTCAACGGTAAACGTGTCATTACTAAAAAACCAGAGCTACTTGCTCCAGCGGGTAGTTTAGAGAAATTAAAAATAGCTGTCCATTACGGAGCAGATGCTGTATTTATCGGTGGGCGAGAGTTTGGTCTACGATCGAATGCGGATAACTTTTCAATTGAAGAGATGCGTGAAGGTGTAGAATTTGCCAATCAATATGGTGCGAAAATATATGTAACAACAAATATTTTTGCCCACAATGAAAATATGGATGGCTTAGAGCGTTACTTAAAGGATATTGAATCAGTCGGCGTAACTGGTATTATTGTAGCAGACCCGCTCATTATTGAAACATGTCGTACAGCAGCACCTAAGCTTGAAATTCACCTTTCTACTCAGCAATCATTGTCCAACTGGAAGGCCGTGCAGTACTGGAAAGAAGAAGGTTTACATCGTGTTGTATTAGCACGTGAAGTGGGCGGAGAAGAAATGAAGCTGATGAAGGAAAAGGTCGACATTGAAATTGAGGCCTTTGTTCATGGAGCAATGTGTATTGCCTACTCTGGTCGTTGCGTTCTTTCTAATCATATGACGGCTCGTGACTCAAACCGAGGGGGATGCTGCCAATCATGCCGTTGGGACTACGATCTATATGAATTAGAAGATGGTGAAGAAAAAGCACTTTTCGATGAGAGTCATGCACCATTTGCGATGAGTCCAAAAGATTTAAAATTAATTGAAGCGATTCCTCATATGATTGAGCTAGGTATCGACTCGTTAAAAGTTGAAGGTCGTATGAAATCCATTCACTATGTAGCGACAGTTGTTTCTGTGTACCGTAAAGTGATTGATGCTTATTGTGCAGATCCTGATAACTTTAAAATTAAACGTGAATGGCTAGAGGAATTAGACAAATGTGCTAACCGTGATACGGCTGAAGCATTCTTCCATGATGCACCTGGCTTTGAGGAGCAGATGTTTGGTGTGCATGGTCGTAAAACAACCTATGAATTTGCTGGACTTATTTTAGAGCATGATCCAGAGACAAAAATAGTGACAATGCAACAGCGTAATTATTTTAAACCTGGTGACGAAGTAGAATTCTTTGGTCCTGAAATTGAGAATTTCCGTTTAACAATGGGTGAAATTTGGGACGAGGATGGCAATAGCCTAGATGCAGCTCGTCATCCATTACAAATTGTCAAATTTAAATGTGATACACCATTGAAGCCGCATAACATGATGCGAAAGGAGAATAACTAATGGCAGTGAAGCGTCCTGTTGTCATCGGAATCGCAGGTGGCTCATGCTCGGGAAAAACGAGCGTGACGCGTGCCATTTATGATGTTTTCCGTGAGCATTCTGTTGTGGTAATTGAACAAGATTTTTATTATAAGGATCAAAGTCATTTAACATTTGAAGAACGCTTAGGAACTAACTACGATCATCCGTTAGCTTTCGATAATGATTTATTAATTGAGCACATAAAAAAGTTGTTAGTGCGTCAACCAATTGAAAAACCTGTGTATGATTACGTCCAGCATACAAGGGCAGAAGAAGTTATACACGTTGAACCAGTAGATGTTATTATACTAGAAGGTATTCTAGTCTTAGAGGATGCTGATTTACGTGATTTAATGGATATTAAATTATTTGTGGATACAGATTCAGATTTACGTATTATTCGCCGCATTATGCGTGATATTAAAGAGCGTGGACGTACAACGGATTCGGTGATTGAGCAGTATTTATCAGCGGTTCGACCGATGCATAATTTATTTATTGAACCAACGAAACGTTATGCTGATATCATTATTCCTGAAGGTGGGGATAATGAGGTGGCGATTGATTTAATGGTAACGAAAATTAAAACTATTCTTGAAACCGACAACGTATTGTAATAAGATAGAGTGGTATTGACAATATTTACATGCATATTTTGAAAAAGCATGCATACTATTAGGTCAAAGCGTAATTTGAAAACGTTTAAAAATAATAAAATTCGATTAGATGCATCTTCCATGCATTTAGTCGAGTTTTATGTTTTTATATTGAAGAAACAAGGAGTGAAGGACTTTGGCAAATGAAAAACAGTACCCTATGACAGCTGAGGGAAAACGTAAATTAGAAGAAGAATTAGTAAAATTAGAAACTGAAACACGAAAAGAAATCGTTGAACGCATTAAAATAGCACGTGATTTTGGAGATCTTTCTGAAAACGCTGAGTACGATTCTGCTAAAGAAGAACAAGCCTTTTTAGAAGGTCGTATTTCAACATTAAAATCTATGATTCGCAATGCAGTGATTATTTCTGAAGACGAGACAGATAACAGTGTAGTATCATTAGGGAAAACGGTTACATTCGTAGAAATCATCAATGGTAAGCCATCAACAGATGAAGAATCTTATACAATTGTTGGTTCTGCTGAGGCAGATCCTATGGAATTCCGTATTTCGAATGAATCACCAATTGCAAAAGGTCTACTTGGTCGTGCTGAAGGTGAAGAGGTTGTCGTTCAAACACCTGGCGGCGAAATGAAAGTGAAAATTCTCTCAATTAAATAATATGTATAGGTACAAGCAGTTAGCCTTTGGCTGACTGCTTGTACCATTTTTAGCGTGAAAACTATTTAATAAAATAGTGAGTAGAATTATTTTGCAAGTGCTGTCGAACTTGATAGAATATTGCCTAGAGAGGGGGAGACATTATGAGTGAACGACAAACTCGAAGTGGTCGTCATTTGCAGCCATCTCGTAATAAAAAGCTAGATAAACTATTGAATATTTTAATTGGTGTTGTGGTTGTCCTCATTATTATCACAGCAACCTATGTGTTTAAATGGCAAGATGATGCAGATCAAGCGGTGAAAGAGGAACCAGCTCAAGAAGAACAGAGCGGTGATGAAGAAAAAGAAGTAGAGAAAGAACCGACGGATGAAGAAAAAGAAGATCTAGCTGTAGAAGAAGATAAACCTTCAGAGGAAGAATCAGAACCTGAGACATCCCAGGAAGAACAAGGCACAGCAGAAGAATCAGCCTCAGATAATCCTATTGTTGAGAAGGTTATCACGAATAAAAATTGGCAGCCAACACCAACAACTCAAACAGGTCAGCATGTGTCTTCATATGACGACAAGTCTGTAGACTGGGCTGAGAAAGTAGCAACAGTATCTACGGTGACTGGTATTGACCAAAGCAATATGATCATCTGGCGTATGCAAAATAATGGTGGTCCTAATTCATCCATTGCTACTGTTTCGACCAATGATAAATCTCAAATGTATCGTGTAAGTATGGAATGGGTTGATAATGAAGGTTGGAAGCCAGTGAAGCTTGAGCAACTAAATACATTAGAAGGCGCCTATTGACGAAAATCACTCTTTTGATTATTTTTAATAGAGTTGATAAAAGAAGGGAAGTAACAGTAGATGAAAATTGCAGTAATTGGCGCAATGGAAGAGGAAGTGGAGCTTCTAAGAGCAGCATTAGACGATGCACACAGCACAACGATTGCAGGTAGTGAGTATACAACAGGAACTTTTGAAGGAAAGGAAGTCGTATTATTAAAAAGCGGTATTGGTAAAGTAAATGCTGCTATGTCTACGACAATCCTTTTACATGAGTTTAAACCAGATGTTGTCATTAATACAGGCTCTGCAGGTGGGTATGATGAAGCACTTGAGGTAGGCGCTGTCGTTATTTCTGATGAAGTTCGTCACCACGATGTAGATGTCACAATCTTTGGCTATGAAATTGGACAAATGGCTGGTATGCCAGCAGCATATAAATCAGATGAGAAATTGATGAAGGTAGCTGAGGAGGCTGTAAAGGCAGTTGGAGAGCACCAGTATGGCGTTGGTTTAATTTGCTCTGGGGATGCTTTTATGAATGATCCTGAACGTGTAGAGGCTGTTCGTCGCCATTTCCCTCAAATGAAAGCTGTAGAGATGGAAGCGGCTGCAGTTGCACAAGTTTGTTATCAATTTGCTACACCTTTTGTAGTCATTCGTGCATTATCAGATATTGCAGGTAAAGAATCGAATATTAGCTTTGATGAATTTTTACCAGTTGCTGCAAAACATTCGACACAAGTCGTATTAAAAGCAATTTCCTCACTATAAACTACACAGAATGGTCAAAATGTGTGGTTTATTCTGTGAGAAAAATCACAGTTGATACAAAAAACAAATGCTACACTGACATTAATCAATCTCTTCATAATAGAATGGGAGGCATTCATGATGTTATTTTTAACAGCAGGTGTAGTCATTATTACAACTTTAATAGGTACGTTGATTTCAGCAGAACTATCTGAATCAGCACACTAGTATGACGGGAAAGCTCCTTTGCGACATAGTCATGTCGCAAAGGAGTTTTTTTATATGCCATGAAATAGGCATATTCTTCCGCCATTGAAGGATTGAATTTTTTTCATAACCATTTTACAATATATTATTCAATAGTTTTTTGGTCTCGTTTATATAGTTGATAGAGTTTAATAAGTGCCCGTTTTTCAATGCGAGATACATAGCTACGTGAAATATTTAAGCGTGCTGCAATTTCCTTTTGCGTAAGTGCATCCTGTTGATTTAAGCCATAACGGAGTGTCACAATTTCGAGCTCACGTTCATCGAGCATATGCAAATAGTGGTATAGTTGTGCTACATGCTCTTTATGCTCTAGCTTCTCTGTGGCACTTTCTTCATCACACTGAAGTAAATCGCGAATTTGCAGTGCGTTCCCATCTTTATCAGTTCCAATCGGCTCAAATAGCGAAACGTCTTTTTGCACTTTCTTTTGGGTGCGTAGATGCATTAAAATCTCATTTTCAATGCAACGAGCTGCATATGTGGCAAGTCTAGTTTTTTTATCAGGAGTATAGCTCTCAACGGCTTTCATTAGTCCAATTGTTCCAATAGAAATATAATCATCGAGTTGCTCATGTTTTGGATGGAATTTTTTAACGACATGTGCGACAAGCCTCATATTACGTTCTATTAGATCAAGACGCGCTTGCTCATCGCCACCTAAAAATCGTTCAATACAAGCAGCTTCCTCTTCTTTTGAAAAGGGTTTATGGAATGTTTGCCCCTTTAAATAGCCAAGCAACGCAGGGATTTCAAGCCATAACTGCAACATCGATGTAAAAATTCCGCTCATTGAAAGATTTCATCCTTTCCCCATTTTTCGACAGTATATGTTTAAAAGACGTGGGAAATGAAAAAAGTGCAACAGCAAATGTGCTGTTACACTTTTTTTAACGTAAATGTACTAATCATGAGTAAAGCTAAAATGGGGAAAAGGAAAAGATAAAATGCCGGATGGAACGTATAAGCTGCGAAATACGTTAAAGTTAAGAACGTACCTGCGGCTGTAATTGGTAAACCTGTGAAATAACCGTTCGCTTCGCTAATATTGAAGCGAGCTAAACGCATCGCGCCACAGACGATAAATAATACGGCCATCATCATGCCGACAAAACCAAAATCAACTAGAACAACTTCATACATTAATAATGCAGGCGCCACACCAAATGATATAATATCACTCATAGAATCTAATTGTTTACCTAATTCTGACACTTGTCCGAGCGCTCTCGCTACCTTACCATCGTAGCGATCAAGAAGAGCTGCTATAAAGATAAACAAGACACTATAGCTATAGTATTCATGTAGAGTGGCCATAATAGCCGCGCCTCCAAAGGACATATTACTAATTGTTATGAAGTTAGCTGCGTGCGATTTCATTTTCTTAACCGTGGTATCCACCAACTTGTGATAAAAAAACAAGGGGGATCACTCCTTTGCACTTAAGATATTGTACCATTATACTTCGAATGCGAAAAAATTGACAGTCTAAATTAATGGATAGGGGTTTTACTGTATGAAAGAAAAACTATATCAACGCTTGATAGAACTAACGAATGGTAAGCAATCTTCCCATCTTTTGCAGACAATAGCAAAAGCGAAGTGGAGTAAACGTATAATACCAAGCTACATGAAGTTATACGATATTAACCTTGAAGAAGTTTCAAAAAAACAACAACAATTTTCATGTTTACATGATTTTTTTACAAGAGAACTTATTGAAGAAGCTCGACCTATTGAAAAAAATCCAACTGTCTATGCCAGCCCAGTGGACGCAAAAGTGGAATCCTTTGGACGTATTGAATGGGATATGACATTTCTTGTGAAGGGTAAGCCTTATGCATTACAAGATTTACTCGGCAATACAGAACGAGCTGCACAATATGCAGACGGACATTTTATCGTTTTTTATTTAAGTCCTGCTGATTACCATCGTATCCATAGCCCGATAGATGGAGAAGTCTTACGACAATATACACTTGGTCAGAAATCTTATCCTGTGAATCAGTTAGGTCTTACATACGGTAAAAAACCAATTTCTCATAATTATCGTTTAGTGACTGAGCTGAAAGCAGCAAATAATCAGCATGTTGCATTTATCAAAGTAGGTGCAACCTTTGTGAATTCCATTGTGCTTACCAATACAACAACGAAATGGCAGAAAGGGCAGGAAGTTGGTTATTTCTCATTTGGTTCTACTGTTGTGATGCTGTTTGAAAAGGATACAATTAAATTTACGGATAATGTTGTAAAAGGAAGCCCAATTCGAATGGGTGAAGCCTTTGCAAATATGCTATAATGGTCGAATAATACGTTAAGATTAGGGGTCGCTATTTTGTATAATTTTTTATTACCGAACGAATTTGTGACGAATATTTTTGAAATTACGCCGGAAAAGTTACAAGAATTAGGGATTAGAGGAATCATTACGGATTTAGATAATACACTTGTTGAATGGGATCGTCCAGATGCAACAGAAGAGCTAATCATTTGGTTACGCATTATGAAAGAATCAGGTATTCGTGTTATTATTGCGTCAAATAACAAGGAAGCTCGTGTAAAGCATTTTGCTGAGCCATTAGGTATTCCTTACATTCACAAGGCGAAAAAGCCACTTCGTAATGCTTTTTATAATGCGCTGATACAACTAGGCTTGCGTCCACATGAAGTAGTAATGGTAGGAGATCAACTCCTTACGGATGTAATGGGCGCAAACCGCTTAGGCTTGCACACAGTGCTCGTGAAGCCTGTTGCACAATCAGATGGGCTTGTAACAAAATTGAATCGTTTCATTGAACGTCGCGTTTTTAATGATTTGAAACGAAAAGGAATTATAACTTGGGAGGAACAAGAATGATTGAAATGCCAAATTGTATTGGCTGTGGTACAACAATTCAAACAGAAGATAAAACAGCAGTTGGGTATGCACCCCCATCATCATTAGAAAAGGATGTGGTCATTTGCCAGCGTTGCTTCCGTTTGAAAAATTACAATGAAATTCAACCAGTATCGTTAACAGATGACGATTTTTTACGTATTTTAAATGGTCTTGGTACACAGCAAGGCTTAATCGTAAAAATTGTTGATATATTTGATTTTAATGGAAGCTGGCTACCAGGGCTTCATCGTTTTGTAGGGAAGAATCCTGTCCTATTGATTGCCAACAAAGCTGATTTATTACCAAAGTCAGTGAAGCCAAAAAAAGTTATCAACTGGCTGAAACGTGAAGCAAAGGCTCTTGGGCTACAGCCTGTGGATGTCCTATTAGTCAGTGCCCATAAAGGCAAAGGGATGGCAGAAGCAATGGAAGCCATCGATGAATATCGTAAAGGACAAAATGTATATGTTGTTGGCTGTACAAATGTTGGGAAATCTACGTTTATTAACCGAATTATTAAGCAGGCAACAGGTGAGGGTGAAGTGATTACAACCTCACATTTCCCAGGTACTACTTTAGACATGATAGATATTCCATTGGATGATGGTAGTGCATTATATGATACGCCAGGTATTATTAATCATCATCAAATGGCTCATCATATTGATGCCAGTGAATTAAAATATATTATGCCGAAAAAAGAAATTAAGCCGAAAGTCTATCAACAAAATGCTGGGCAAACGCTATTTATTGGTGCATTGGCAAGATTTGATTTTATTCAGGGTGACCGTTCTGCCTTTACCATCCATGTGGCAAATGATTTACCAATTCATCGTACAAAGCTTGAGAAGGCAGATGCGTTATATGAAGAGCATAAAGGAGAATTATTGGCTCCCCCAACTGCGGACTTTATCGACCAGTTACCGCCATTGGTTCGTCACGAATTTTCCATCAAAGAAGCGAAAACAGATGTTGTATTTTCTGGACTTGGCTGGATTACCGTTCAACATGCGAATGTAGTAGTAGCAGCTTACGCCCCAAAAGGTGTACAAGTTTCAATTCGTCCTTCGCTGATCTAAATGGAGGACATAGTAGAGAGAGGGACTAGAAAATGAAGAAATGGTTTGCAGTTATGGGTGATCCAATTGAACATTCAAAATCACCTGCCATGCACAATGCTTGGTTTGAGGACATGTCAATTGATGCGACATATATTCCTTTACATGTAACGCCTGATCAATTAGAATCTGCTGTTGCTGGTTTGAAGACATTAGGGGCAAGTGGCTGGAACGTGACCATTCCTCATAAAACAGCAATCATTCCGTATCTAGACGAGCTAGATGAGCTGGCACAAAAAATGGGCGCAGTGAATACAGTCGTACGAACAACAGAAGGAAAGCTGAAAGGCTATAATACAGATGGTATTGGATTTGTTCGATCACTGGAAGAAGCCGTTGGGGTTTCTCATAAAGACAAGCCTGTATTACTTGTTGGTGCTGGAGGTGCTGCTCGAGGCATTGCCTTTGCTATGCAGCAACAAGGCTATTGTCATGTAACCATTGCCAATCGTACGGTGACGAATGCACAAATGATTATTGATGAAATGGGTATGGGACGTGCTATTTCATTACAACAAGCGGAAGAAACGCTAGCTGATTTCAGCATTATTGTGCAAATGACATCAGCTGGCCTTTCCACGGGCAATTTTTCAATGCCATTTTCATTAGATCGGCTGATGAAAGAAGCAATTGTTGCGGATATTGTGTATAATCCATTAATGACGCCTTTTTTACAAGCGGCTGAAGAAAAAGGAGCAACGATTGTCACTGGCTTAGGAATGTTTGTCCATCAAGGAGCCATCGCTTTTGAACACTGGTTAGGAAACTATCCAAATACAAATTCAATGATTGCGCAACTGAAGGCGCAATTAGGAGGAAACTAATTTTTATGTTAACAGGTAAACAGAAACGTTTTTTACGTGCAGAAGCACACCATTTAACACCTATTTTCCAAGTGGGAAAAGGTGGCGTTAATGATGAAATGACAAAGCAAATTCGCGAGGCATTAGAAGTACGTGAATTGATTAAAGTACGTATTTTAGATAACTGTGAAGAGGATAAACATGAAGTCGCAGAAGCATTAGCCACAGGTGCTCATGCGGAGCTTGTCCAATTAATCGGTCTGACAGTTGTTTTATATAAAGAGTCACGCAATCATAAAAAGATTGTATTACCAAAAGTAACGAAATAAGGTGAGACGATGAAAAGGGTCGGTTTACTTGGAGGTACATTTAACCCGCCACATATGGGTCATCTTTTAATGGCAAATGAAGTATTTCATGCGCTAGAACTTGATGAAATCCGCTTTATGCCTAATGCCATCCCACCACATAAGCATGCACGTTTTGATGCTAGTAATGTTGAGCGACTTGAAATGGTAAAACGTGCGATTCGTCCATTTCCTTATTTTTCAGTAGAGTCGTATGAGCTTGAGAAGGGTGGCGTATCCTATTCCTATGAGACACTTTCTGCATTGTGTAGAAGAGAGCCGAATGTGAAATTTTACTTTATCATCGGTGGCGATATGATTGATTCGCTACATACATGGCATTGTATAGATGATTTAGTGAAACTTGTTCAGTTTGTCGGAGTAAAACGTCCAGGGACAGCTGCGGCAACAGAGTACCCTATACGTATGGTGGAAATACCTCAAATCGATTTATCGTCCACACTGATTCGTGAACGCCTGGCTACAGGAGGAACGGTGACATTTCTACTACCAGAAGCGGTAGAGACGTTCATACGAGAGGAAGGTCTTTATGGAACGCGAACAGTATTTAGCGGCGATTAAGCCAAGAATGCCTGAAAAACGTTATATTCATACAGTCGGCGTGATGGAAACGGCCATCAACCTAGCTCATAAATATGGCGAGGACGTAAAAAAAGCTGAAACAGCAGCTATCCTCCATGATATTGCTAAATATGCTGATATTGAGTGGATGGAAAATATCGTTCGTGATGAAAAATTAGATGAAAGACTAATTGGATGGGGTAGTGAAATACTACATGGTCCAGTAGGTGCATATATAGCACAAAGTGAGTTCGGTATCACAGACGAAGAGCTGTTGAATGCTATTCGTTTCCATACAACTGGAAGGGCTAATATGAGCCGTTTAGAAAAAATTATTTTTGTCGCAGATATGATTGAACCGAACCGTCGATTTGATGGAGTTGATCGTCTGCGCAAAAAAGCACAAAAAAATTTGGATAAGGCGATGAGTGCATGTGTACGCCATACTTTGGCATTTTTAATTGACACAAAGCAGCCGATTTATCCTTTATCTATAGAATGTTATAACGATATGATGAACAGAGAGGATAGTGAAGGATGACTTCAACTTTATTACAAGCAGCGTACAAAGCAATTGACGACAAACATGGTGAGGATATTGTCGTTTTAAATATGCAAGGAATTTCCCTTTTAGCAGATTATTTTATCATTGCTCATGGTAACTCAGATCGCCAAGTGCAAGCCATTGCACGCGAATTACAGGATGTAGCTGAACAACAAGGCTATGAAATTCGCCGTGTCGAAGGATTCGATGGAGCTCGTTGGGTACTAGTTGACCTAGGCGATGTTGTGGCACATGTATTCCATAAGGATGAGCGTGCTTATTATAATTTAGAGCGTCTTTGGGGCGATGCACCGCAACTAGACATGCCAGAGGCCTAAGTGAGTTACGAACGCTTTGCTCATGTCTATGATGAGCTGCAAACGGATATTCCTTACAATCTTTATGTAGATTGGGTTGTACAGCATGCACCAAGCAGCCAGTACCCAAAACTGTTGGATATTGGTTGTGGTACTGGTGTACTTAGCTTGTTATTTGCAAAGTCTGGTTATCAAGTCAGTGGAATCGATTTATCAGAAGAGATGCTGTCCATTGCCGCAGAACGCTTTGCTCGTGCAGGCTACCATGCACCATTATACTGTATGTCTATGGTCGAACTAGATGGCTTTGAGGAAATCGATGTTGTCACAATCACAATTGATTCCTTGAATTATGTGGTAGAGGAGCACTCTGTTTATACGACATTAGAACGTATCTATGCGGCGTTGCGTGATGGAGGTCAGCTGTTTTTTGATGTTCACTCGTTATTTAAAATGAATGAGATTTTTTTAGATGGTCCGTTCACATATGATGATGGTGACATTAGTTATATATGGCATACGGAGCCTGCCGACTTTGAACATTCGGTTATTCATCAAATGACCTTTTATGTACGAGATGACGCAAGTGAATTATATGAACGCTTTGATGAGGAGCACGTGCAACGTACTTACACTATCGAGCAGTATATGGCTTGGTTGCATTCGATTGGTTTTAGTCATGTGGAAATTACAGCAGACTTTACAGATGAGGCACCTGATGAGGAAAGTGAACGCATTTTTATTCGTGCGCTGAAATAAAGAAAAGGGAGCTACACTGTGTAATACGCAGTGTGGCTTTTTTGATGGATAGAAAAGCTAAAGTAGTGGATAGAAAGATTAAAGTAGCGGATAGAACACTTAAACAGGCGGATAAAGAGGCTAAATTGTCGGATAAAACTGGATATAACTAAGAGGATAGCTCTCTTCAACAGGTAAATTGAAACTCCTGATGTTTTTTTATCATTTTCAACCACCCATCCATAGTGTAAGATATATATAACTCCATATGATGACCTTTCGCAAGGAAAGGATGGTACTGTGCTACACTCTTTATGGCAAAAGTACAAAAAAAGTATGTTATTCCCCAGCATACTAGTCGTCAGTGGACTTTGTTACTTCTATTTTTCGAGTTCTGACTCTTCACCTCCCCAAGAAGAGCTCATCGACACAATCCAACCTATTGAAGAAAAAAATTTGAGTGAATCTGCTGAGGAAGCGGTTATGCAGCAGGTATTTGTGGAAATAAAGGGTGCTGTAATGTATCCAGGCGTTTATGAGCTTCAGCAAGATCAACGTATAAAAGATGTTGTACAGCTTGCTGGTGGCTATACAGAGATGGCTGACACACAATTGATCAATCATGCCCAAAAGGTACAGGATGAAATGGTTATCTACATTCCTATCAAGGGCGAACAGCTAGAGGAAGAAGCCTCTTCCCTGTTAACGCTACCTACTGAGACTAATAAGGAGCAAAAGATTAATATCAATAAAGCTGATGTAGCAACGTTAGCAACATTGCCAGGAATCGGTCCTTCCAAAGCACAAAGTATCCTTACGTATCGAGAGGAGAATGGGCAGTTTCAAACTATAGATGACTTAAAAAATGTTAGTGGGATTGGTGATAAAACATTTGAGAAGCTAAAGGATGCGATTACTGTAAAGTAATGCTTTTACAGGATGGTATATTGACGCCCCTTTTCTAAAAGGGCTACACTATAGTAGAAAAGCAAGAGAAAGTTAATTTGTTAGACAATTTTTGGAGGTAGTCATATGGAGCGAATTACTTGGGATCAATTTTTTATGGCACAAAGCCATTTACTCGCATTACGCAGTACATGTACAAGACTAGCTGTAGGAGCAACTGTTGTACGGGACAAACGCATCATTGCAGGTGGGTATAACGGTTCCATTACAGGGGACGAGCATTGTATCGAAAAAGGGTGCTATGTGGTTGACAACCATTGCGTCCGCACCGTGCATGCTGAAATGAATGCCTTACTGCAATGTGCTAAATATGGAACACCGACAAAAGGTGCTGATTTGTATGTAACACATTTCCCATGTTTACCATGTACAAAATCTATCATTCAAGCTGGCATCGAACGTGTGTATTACGCAACGGATTATAAAAATAATCCATATGCACAGGAGTTATTTGCAAAAGCTGGAGTAGAAGTAGTTCATGTACCCTTTGATGAACGTAAAATCGATTTTTTACGAGATGACAAGCTAGCTTTGTATACAGAAATGCTGCACGAGCTTCGCGAGAGTGGGATATCTGCTGAAAAATTGCTCCCATATGAACAGAAGGTGAGTGCATTATTTGGCATCAAGCTTTAAAGCATAGATGGATTATGGTAGCTCTTGCTGTACTAATAGCTGCTATTGCAGTATACAAATCAGCATGGCTACTCATTTTTTTACTGCTACTAGTCCTGTGGCTCACCATAAAAGGTGAGTCACGTTTTCTTGCAATTTTTGTGCTAACTAGTGGTCTCCTAACTTATTGTTTCCTTTCTATCAATCATCTGACGGAACCTTCCTCTTTACCGTCAACCTTCCCTATAACTTGGTCAAGTGACTATAAAATAAACGGGCAAAAACTCCGTGGGTTTGCGACAACAACACATGGCCAAAAACTTTACGTAGTTTATACTTTTTCCTCGGAACAAGAGAAAAATTTTTATGAAAATACCTCATTAACTGGAATGACGTATACTGCAAAAGGTGAACTCGTGGCTCCCTCTCCATCTGCCCATGCTTATGCCTTTTCCATGTCAAACTATTTAACGAGCAAAGGAGCAACAGGCGTTGTTGAAATCACGAATTGGCATTATGTAGCAAAACGAACCTCCATCTTCACTATTCTTGCCGAAGTAAGACACAATATGAAAAAGCATATAGAGAAGACTTTTCCCAAATCACTTGTAGCAGAGGCTCAAGCACTTTTAATAGGGGTGCAAGATCAGATGGAGGATGAACTGCAGCGTGCCTATCAAAAGCTCGGTATTACCCATTTATTTGCGATTTCTGGGCTACATGTCGCGCTGATGTCTTGGCTCTTTTTTCAAGGATTACTTAGAATAAGAGTTCGCAAGGAAATGGCTACAGTCGTGCTATTGATCCTCTTACCGATTTATGGAGTCATTGCAGGGGGAGCACCTTCCGTATGGCGTGCTGTTTCTGTAGTAGAATTGATGATGTTACTGCGCTTTTTTAAGTGGGTTCTTTCGATCGATGATGCATTAGCTATTAGCTTTATAGGCTTTGTTTTGCTTGAGCCAGGTGTTATTTTCCAAATTGGTTTCCAGCTATCCTATTTAGCAACCGCTAGTCTTCTTTATTCTGGTATTATTTTTAAGCAGACAAGAACTTGGCTAGGTCGTTCTTTTTTTATCACATTCGTGTGCCAACTGCTCGTTTACCCACTATTACTCCATCATTTTTATGAATTATCTTTATCCTCATTTTTTGTCAATATTGTTTTTGTTCCACTGTTTTCCTTTATTATATTACCCTTTAACATGATTGCCTTTGTGCTATCTTATCTTTCTTTACCACTTGCTAATGTCCTATTTGCTGGCTATGAACCACTGCGTAATTGGCTGACCGAAATAATCCTTTATATGCAAGTGCTTCCTTGGCAATTATGGTCACCAGGCAAACCATCTATTTGGCTGAGTAGCGTGGCGATGGTAAGTGTTTTAGCGAGCTTTTATTATTTGGAAATAAAAGGGTTCAGGAAAGCTATGTTGATCCTTGTCATCCCTGTTATTGGGATTCATTTGGCACCCATGTTGTATAACGAAACAAAGATTACCTTTTTAAATGTAGGTCAAGGAGATAGTATCGTCATTGAATTGCCTTTTAGACGGGCTGTCTATGTTATAGATACAGGTGGAGTATTGCGCTTTGAGCAGGCATCGTGGAAAAAAGCAGATAGTCCTTATGAGGTAGGGAAGCAAGTTGTCGTCCCATTTTTAAAAGGCAAGGGTATACGAACTATCGATATTTTTATTGCTTCGCATGCGGACGCAGATCATATTGAGGGAGCAGAGGAAGTATTACAGGAGATTAACATGAGGGAAATACACGTTACACCTGGTTCATTGAATGAGCCTTTAATGAATGATTTATTACGCGAAGCAAATAAGCGACATATTCCTATTAAAGAAAAAATGAAGGGGACTTCGTGGCATGTAGGGGATACAGATTTTTATTACTTATGGCCTGATGACGCCTTTTATGAGGGAAATGATGATTCTCTTGTCCTGTACATGCAGCAAAAGGCGTTTACAGCGTTATTTACAGGGGATTTGGAGCAATATGGCGAACAACAGCTGATCAAGCGTTATGGACCTTTATTGGCCAATCTCACATTGCTGAAGGCAGGGCATCATGGGAGTAAGACATCAAGCACAGAAGAATTTGTCGAGCTGCTACAGCCCCAATTAACCGTTTTTAGTGCAGGTCTCCATAATCGTTATGGTCATCCACATGAAGAAGTAGTACAACGTTTTGTCAGTAGAGATTTAGTGACATGGACAACAGGGGTGAATGGATCAATCGAAATACGTATTCGTGATAATCGCTGGTCCGTTAGCGTAAATGAAAAGGGCCTTGTCCAATGACCAAGGCCCTTCTCCTGCATAAGTCCAATTACTGTGATACAAATTCTACTATAGTTGCAATAATAAACATAAGCGTGAAAACGCCAAATGATACACCGAAGCCAACACCAGAATCGATGGCATCGTTACGTCGACATTGTATGTTTTTTCCTTCAAATGGATTCATTGTTATCCCTCCAATTCTGTTATTTATTATAAGACAACATGGTCATAAAAGCTATATCGAAAAGGTGATTTCCCCGTCTGGCAAGGAATCGACACAATTCGGTCAAAGACACAAAGGACTATGAAATCATGTATACTAATAGTATTGCTAGATGGAGGGGAAATTATGATTTCAACGGTTTGGAATACAATAAAAAAAGGTAAGCTTGCACCAGTATATTTGCTTGTTGGTGAAGAAAGCTATTTTATAGATGAAACCATTAAACGTTTAAAAGAGGCAATGGGTCCAGAAGAAGATCTGGAGATGTCCACATTTGATTTAGAAGAAGTACCAGTAGATGCAGTCATGGATGAAGCAGATACCATTCCTTTTTTCTCAGAACGTAAGCTTATTATTGCTAAAAATGCTTCGCTTTTAAAGGCAACCGAGAAAGGGAAGGAAAAAATCGATCATGATGTGAAACGATTGGAAACATGGCTGTCAAATCCTTCTGATTTTTCCGTAACGGTTTTTATTGCCCCTTATGAAAAATTGGATGAACGCAAAAAAGTGACTAAAATGATGAAAGAGCATGCATTATTTGTACAAGCAGAAACACCAAAAGAGCAGGATTTAGCCGTATGGATTCAAGGCATTGTCAAAGCACAAGGTAATAGCATTACACAAGATGCTATTGAATTGCTTGTTACGATGGTCGGAGCCAACATGCTACAATTACAGATGGAAATTGACAAGCTAACCCTTTATTTAGGTGATGGTGGCGAAATTACAACTTCTTTAGTGGAGGATTTGGTGGCAAAAACATTAGAGCAAGATGCCTTTAAAATGCTTAACGCATATTTGGCGAATGACTCTGTCGGAGCCTTGTCCATCTACCATGATTTATTGCGACAAAAACAAGAACCTATTATGTTAGTGGGCTTGCTAGCATCCAATGTTCGTACCATGTCCAATGTTTTTTATTTATTGAAAAAAGGGTATCACCCTCAACAAATCGCTAAAAATTTAAAAATTCATCCGTATCGCGTCAAACTTATGATTGAGCAACGGCATCGGCCTTCAGAAGAAAATTTGCTACGGGCATTATATCAATTAGCAGAGGTTGATTTACAGCTCAAATCGTCTGGTGGAAATCGAGAGCGCTATCTAGAGCTATTTTTATTGCGCCAACTATAGGCAAAGAAAGCTGTCCAATAAGGGCAGCTTTTTAAGTTCTCTATAAAATTAAAAAGATCAGCTACTCCTAATAGAGTATCTGATCCTTTAAACAATTACGCTTTTTTAGCAAGGCGAGACTTTTTACGAGCCGCCGCGTTTTTGTGGATAAGTCCTTTTGAAGCTGCTTTATCTAAAGATTTGAAAGCTGCTTGTAAAAGTTCTTGTTTGTTTTCAGCGTTAGCAGCAACAGCGTTTTCAGCTTTTTTCACTGTAGTACGCATTGCAGATTTAGCTTGAGAATTAGCAATGTTAGCTTTTTCGTTAACTTTTACGCGTTTAATCGCAGATTTAATGTTTGGCATATATTTCACCTCCTAAATTAGGTACGAGATGATATCTTCTCATTGATTTCTTGTGTCAATACAACAAAAATCATTTTAACAAACGCTTGGCCAAATTGCAATAGATAAATGCAAAGAATATTTACTTGACAGTTTGAACAAACTACAGCTTGAGGTGAACTGTATGCAAAATTTTAATTGGCAACGAACAGATTTAATCGATGAATCAGAAGAGGTAGTTGTCCATCAGACCAAAGAGCAAAAAGAAAAGCTTGAACAATCAAGTGGCATTCAAATTGAAGATCGGAATGCTGGTCGAGTAAAAATTACAGATGTTCTTGTAGATGCTGAAGGGGAAAAGCAAATTGGTAAAAAGGAAGGGCAGTATATTACCCTTTCTGTCCCTACGCTAACATTAGAAGATCAAGAAGGCTTTGCACAACTTGAACAAGAATTGCTTGTCAATTTCAAAAAAATGCATGACGCACTTTCTTGGCAAGAAGACGATAAAATTTTAATAGTCGGTTTAGGCAATCGCACTATTACACCTGATGCAATAGGTCCCTATTTAATTGACCATTTGCATAGTTTAGATGTCATTGATGAAAAATTTGTCATGTATGCTCCTGGTGTAACAGGACAAACAGGCTACGAAACAGGTGAGTTTGTGGCTGCTATTGCTGAACGTCTGCAACCGAAATTAATCATTGTAGTAGATGCACTTGCTACAAGAGCGAGTAATCGACTCTGTAAAACGATTCAATTAACAGATACAGGCATACATCCAGGTTCAGGAGTAGGCAATCAACGGCAAGAGATTTCCTATAAGATGCTTGGCATTCCCGTAACAGCAATAGGGATACCTACTGTAGTAGATGCACCTGTATTAATTGCTGATGCGGTAGAAACTATGCTCCGTTCGATAGCTGCTCGTGTGGCTGAACGCAGTAAACCGTCATCGAAGCTTTCATTATCCTCATGGCAACCAGATATCAACAAGGAACTGGATATGACGTTAGTACAACCTATATTTGGAGAATGGGCGACATGGACGAAGGAGGAGCGGCAGCAGCTGTTTGAGGAAACCTTCGCTGGCTCCCACACACAATTGATGGTTACACCAAAAGAAGCAGACTATTGGATTGATCGCTATGCAAAATTAGTGGCTTCTATGCTAATGGATTGGGCAAGTGATTTATAAATAATGAAGAAACAATGCTTAGAGTAGTCCTTCTAAAACACGCTTATTTATGCGTAAAACAAGAAATTTATTTTCGTTCTAATTAACATCCCCCCTCCATACGATATGGGGAGGAGGGTGTGACTTTGCTAAAAAAACTACAATGGTCATTTGGTATATTATTGTTCTTTTTCGTATTACCTGTCATTGCTGGGCAACTTCCGTTCAACAAGCAAGCATCGACTCCGATCAAACAATCAGAAGATAAGCAAGTCGTGTTTGCTGCTACCAATTTAGCTGAACAAAGTGTACTGGAACAAACGAAAGAACCTGAACCAGATCAAGCCCTAGACCCGGACCCATTTAAAGTGTTAGTGTTATTTACCCATACGCATGAAGCATATGAACCCATGGTGAAAGCAGTGAGTGGTAAGGTAGCGACTTCTCATGAAACGGTCAATATTATGAGCCTGAAGGATAAGATTGTGAATCATTTTAATGTAAATGGTTTAAAGACGGATGTTCTTGATGTAGATATTATGAAGAAATTACAAGAAGAGGGTAAAGGCTATCATGAATCTTATAATGTGATGAGGCCATATTTAAGTAAGCATTTAGAAACAAATAATTATGATTTAATAGTTGATTTACATCGTGACTCATTAAAACATGATCTTACAACGATCTCATATAATGGGGAAAATTATGCGAAAATCGCTATTGTTGTTGGGGCAGAGCATGCTAATTACCGCTGGAATACAGCCTATGCTGAAAGTTTATCATCCACACTAAATGCCATCGTTCCAAAAATTTCTAAAGGGGTTATTTCTAAAAGTGGTGATGGGGTTGATGGGCGATACAATCAGGATTTAGCAAAGCAAATGATGATTATTGAGATTGGTGGAATTGGTAATACTGAGGAAGAGGTTAATCGTACAATTGCTGTAATTGGTAAGGCCATATCAAAAGCGTTTGTCAATGATTCAACAAAATAGACCAATCATATTAAAAAGTGGGACTCTTGTGGGCTCACTTTTTTAATATTGTATGATAATAAAATTTCCAGAAATAATTCTCATTAATTGTCTTTCCATTGCTCCATTCTTGTCTTATAATTTTCAAGTTGGCTCGCGAATTTCATGATAAAACGTTAAGTGAAGGCATATGCAAATAAAGCAAACATACTTTTGAAGTATATCCCATTTTTGGAATGCCTTTTTAAGTCTATAGCAAAATATACATATGAATTTTTAGAAGATAAAAAGTGATAACGTTTCATTTTTCTCTCAAACTTTTATCGTATTTCAATCGTCAAACATATAAGTGAATAAGTAAAAATAATAGAGAGGGGATGGTTATTAATCAAAAGGTTCTATTACGTGACAACAGGTTTTATCTTGATACGGAAGGGAATACCTTCAAAAAGCGCTACTCCCTAACATCATTTATCCGAAGCCGTGTGCGGTTATTACAGATTGTGACAGCGCTTTTAGATTGACTTCTCATTGTACAGCTAGAAAAAACCAACACATTATACCGAAACGAAATTGAGAGATTATTGAAGGAAGGAATAGTATGTCAGGCAAGTCATTAAATCATCGTTATATTCCTGGACTAGACGGGATTCGAGCATTGGCTGTATTAGCAGTTATTGCTTATCATTTTAACTTCAGTTGGGCTAGAGGTGGCTTTTTAGGAGTAGATATCTTCTTTGTATTATCGGGCTATTTAATCACCTCTACCATCTTACCTTTAAAGGGCAATCAATTAACAGTCAGCCTAAAGAAATTTTGGGTGGGACGATTTAGAAGGCTACTACCAGCTGCCTACGTTATGATTGTTACATCATTTGTTTGGGCAATGCTCTTTCATAAAGAGCTTCTCCATACTTTGCGCGGGGATGCATTGTCCTCCATTTTTTATTCAAGTAATTGGTGGTTCATTTTTCATAAACTCTCTTATTTTGATAGTTTCGGTTCTCCATCACCTTTAAAAAACCTATGGTCATTAGCTATTGAAGAACAATTTTACTTGATTTGGCCATTGCTCTTAATGATTGGACTTTTTGTTGTTAAAAAACAAAATAAACTAGCAAATATCGTCTTTTGTGGTGCCCTTTGTTCAGCATTCGTAATGGCATTACTCTATCAGCCAGGCGCTGATCCTAGTCGTGTTTATTATGGAACGGACACACGTTGTTTTGAATTATTAATAGGCTGTTGGCTAGCACTTGTTTGGCCAATGAAACGACTATCTTCTCAAAAATTATCAGCGAACCATGTGAAGAAACTAAATACGATGAGTTTCATGGCACTTACTATTTTTTTAGTAAGCATAGTGTATGTGGATGAATATCAATCCTTTCTTTATAGAGGAGGCATGTTTTTATTTTGCTTGAATGCTGCCGTTTTGATTGCATGTATTTCTCATCCAGTCAGCATACTAGGAAAAATATTAGCATGGAAGCCATTATGTTGGATAGGCTCTCGTTCCTACGGCATTTATCTATGGCATTATCCTGTCATGGTTTTAGGGACACCCATTCATGAAATTGGTAATCCCTCCTATTGGCGAATATTCCTGCAGCTTTTACTAATCCTAATGATTGCAGAGCTATCCTATCGCTTCATTGAGATGCCCATCCGAAAAGAAGGGTTCAGAGTCTATTGTCAAAAATATCTGATTTGTAATAAAAATAAGTGGGGAAGCCTTACTTTTCCACGAAAAATATCAACGGTTATGGTTCCTCTTTTCCTGCTTGTATTTTTCACAGGCATGACAGGTGTAGTGGGTGAAAGTCAGCAACACCCATCTAAAACGCTGCCAACAACGATAAAAATTAATGGCGAAGAGCCTACAGCCAATCTGAACAAGCAGGACAAACAAGCTGAAGCCTCCACTGACAAGCCTTCTCAAAGTAAGGATGAGGGAGGAGAGGATGTTCAGGAGATAGAAACACCTAAACAAGAAGAAAATAACACCATTATAGAGCCTGAAAAGGATGAGTTTTATCGTGGCATACTAGCCATTGGCGATTCCTTAATGATTGATATTGCCCCGAGCTTACATACTATGTATCCGACTATTACAATCGATGGAAAAATAGGCCGTCAAGTTTCGCAAGCTGTAAAACTTGCCCCAAATTATGCAAGTTTTAATCAACCTAATCATGCCGTCATTCTACAATTGGGGACAAATGGTTATTTTACGACTGACCAAATGGATGCCCTCCTTGAAGCTTTTTCAAATGCCGATATTTATTTAGTGAATACACGTGTGCCGCGATCTTGGGAAGCAAAGGTGAATGAAGCTTTACTGCAAAAAGCACAGGAACATGAGCGAATAACACTAATTGACTGGCATGCAGCAGCCATCAATCACCCTGAATACTTTGCCCCTGACGGTGTACATTTAGAGAAAAAAGGGGTAGAAGTTTTAACAAAGCTCATTCAACAATCCTTAAACAAATAAAATAAAAAAGTCAGTATACACAGTTTTGTCTGCGTAGCTGACTTTTTCTATATCTGACATCTTTCTTGGAGTGTTACTATTTCAAAAAAATTGACCTTAAGACTATTTGCTCGGCCTATTTACTCTATTGGTTGTTGATCCTGTATAGTAAGCTTAACTAATTGATCGGTCCCTTGAGTACGAGGAAAATAGTTCAATATCCATTCTTTCTTTTTAGGATCATAGTTTATGTTTGTAATGATGGGATTGTGTTCAAGTTTTTTGGCTACATGGATGATGATATCTTTTGGAGAAAGCGTACTTTTTACGGTGGAGGGTAAAACCTCAATCTTCTCTGTATTTGTTTGACCAGGGTAAGATTCATCAATCGTATCTGCCCATACTTTGACATAATCCCCTATCTCTAACGTTTTGGTTGTTGTTACCCAAAGTGCATCTACAAATTGTGTGTTGGAATCATTTGAAGGGACAGGTTCATTGCTTACAACGAGGAACCTGCTTTCTTGAGTGGCTGTCACATATCCTTCAATTGTTGCCGCCTCTTTATTGTTTACATGGTCTTTTGGTGTGCCACATCCAACTAAGACAAGAAGCACCAACCATCCTACTATGAATTTTTTCAACCGAATCCCTCCTCTTGGCAAGTAGACGCATTTCCATCTATATTGTCACACATCGTGTGCTACCGTAGCAGATTTCTCTGTATTTACATCCTTAATACTGTAAAATTTAAAAACGATGTGAAACACTGAAAGTATTGATATTATAGGCTTTCAAGTCTAGTTGCTGTTGTACTTTGCGTAACGTTCATAGTATAATTCATTATAGTTTAATTAGGAGTGGAAAAGATGAACCGAGAAGCACGTTTAAAACGACAAGAGAATATACGAAATTTCTCTATTATTGCACATATTGACCATGGGAAATCAACGCTTGCTGACCGTATTTTAGAGCAAACAAAATCTTTAACTTCCCGTGAGATGAAGGCACAGCTCCTCGACTCAATGGATTTAGAGCGTGAGCGAGGCATTACAATTAAGTTAAATGCAGTTCAATTAAAGTACGAAGCAAAAGACGGCGAAGTGTATACATTCCATTTAATCGACACACCAGGACACGTCGATTTCACATATGAAGTATCACGTAGTTTAGCTGCTTGTGAGGGTGCCATTTTAGTTGTGGACGCAGCACAAGGGATTGAAGCACAAACACTAGCAAATGTTTACTTAGCACTTGACAATGACTTAGAAATTTTACCTGTAATCAATAAAATTGATTTACCTGCAGCTGACCCTGAACGTGTACGTCAAGAAGTAGAAGACGTTATTGGATTAGATGCCTCTGAAGCAGTTTTAGCTTCTGCAAAAGCAGGTATTGGTATCGAGGATATTTTAGAGCAAATCGTAGAGAAGGTACCTGCACCAACTGGTGATCCAGATGCTCCACTACAAGCTTTAATTTTTGACTCTGTTTACGATGCTTATAAAGGTGTTATCATTTCGATTCGTGTCATTAATGGTACTGTCAAGCCTGGCGATAAAATTCGCATGATGGCAACCGGTGCGGAATTCGAAGTTATTGAAGTTGGGGTACATACACCAAAAGTTGTGCCACAGGCTGAATTAACAGTGGGGGATGTAGGGTATTTAACTGCATCTATCAAAAATGTAGGAGACACACGTGTAGGGGATACTGTAACCTATGCAAATCGACCTGCAGCTGAGCCATTAGCTGGTTATCGCCGTTTGAACCCAATGGTCTACTGTGGTTTGTATCCAATTGATACAGCCAAGTACAACGATTTACGTGAAGCGTTAGAAAAGCTAGAGTTAAATGATTCTGCTCTACAATATGAGCCAGAGACATCGCAAGCACTTGGTTTTGGTTTCCGCTGTGGATTCTTAGGATTACTACATATGGAAATTATTCAGGAGCGTATTGAGCGTGAATTTAATATCGACTTAATTACAACAGCACCTTCCGTAATTTACAACGTTCATATGACAGATGGTACCGAGCTTAAAGTTGATAATCCATCCTTTATGCCAGACCCACAAAAAATCGATCGTGTCGAGGAACCATATGTGAAAGCAACCATCATGGTACCAAATGATTATGTGGGAGCGGTTATGGAACTTTGTCAAATGAAGCGTGGTAATTTCATGACAATGGATTATATTGATACGTCGCGCGTAAGTATTATTTATGAAATGCCATTATCAGAAATTGTCTATGATTTCTTTGACTATTTAAAATCAAATACAAAGGGCTATGCATCATTCGACTATGAACTTATTGGTTACCAGCCATCGAAATTAGTAAAAATGGATATTTTATTAAATGGTGAGCAAGTCGATGCACTAAGCTTTATCGTACACCGTGACTTTGCCTACGATCGAGGCAAAATCATCGTAGAAAAATTAAAAGAATTAATTCCACGCCAACAATTTGAAGTACCAATTCAAGCAGCAGTTGGACAAAAAATCGTGGCGCGTTCAACAATTAAAGCCATCCGTAAAAACGTATTAGCGAAATGTTACGGGGGAGATATTTCTCGTAAACGAAAGCTTCTTGATAAACAAAAAGAAGGTAAAAAACGTATGAAACAAGTAGGCTCAGTCGAAGTCCCTCAAGAGGCATTCATGGCTGTGCTGAAAATGGATGATTCGAAGTAAGTTTGATATAATCAGGGTTTATAAGGATTTAAGCAAATAGTCTTGTATCAGGTGGGTGGAGATTGCCACCATTTGCCACCGCATTGAAATTGTGCAAGCAATTTAAAAATCTTTAGCGATGGCATCAAAAATATAGGCAGCATCTCTTGCCATCTTCTGTGTTAAATGGACATAGCGGTCTTCAGTAATTGCTGATCTGCTATGTCCTAATCTTTTTGACTTGTTTTTATTGGTTGTCCATTTTCAGTTAGCATCGTTAATAATAATGCCGAGATACTCGTATTTATTGAGTAACTGGGTATTTGGCTACTATCAGCTGCTTTTTTTTCAGATAGTTGGCTAATTTACAGTGAATCTTTTCACAGAGTCTCGAATCTCCTACTTTTAATTAAGTTATCTTCTCCTTACTCTTTTTCTTTTCTCTTCAATTTTTCTGAATAATAAATAAACTATTGTAATTATAAGATAAAGTATGACAAAATTTGATATCACATTATTATCACTTTTACTGGCTATATATACATATACCCCTACTACCACCGCTAAAATTAATGGCTTATATATTGAATTCATAATCAATCCACCTTTTCTTAGTGTTAGAAATAATTCACAATATTCTCTTGGAATATATAGTTTATAATATTAAAATTTTAAATGTTAATCTATAATTAATTATCATATATGGAAATATTTATTTAAATTAATTATTTATGAGGTATTATTAAACTAAAAGAGATTAATTAAGAAGTATAATATTTGTGAAAAATCATAGAGAGGGGGAGTTTAATTTAAATGAGAAACGTGTACTTGTTATTTGCGATTATCGGCACAGTATTCCCGTATTATTTTTTGGTGCAATTCTTGAACAAAAACGGATTTGATTTAGGGTTATTAGTAGATTTATTATTTGCAAACTCGATATCGACCTTCTTCGCTGTTGACTTTTTTATTTCATGCTTTGTTTTTATAATCTTTATGTTTAATGAGTCAAGAAAGTATAACATTAAAGAAAAGTGGATATGTCTATTAACTTTGTTTACAGTTGGTTTATCGCTGGCATTACCGTTATTTTTGTTTTTTAGAGAGCCATACATAAAGAAAGAAGTGTTGTTAAACTCCAATGAAAGAACGTGAAAATCTTCCATTTTCTTTGGTGTAGTATCTATTTTGTGTTACATGGATGGAAAACGGGGCAGGTTAGATGAACAAGCTTAAATAATTCTACAGTCCTTATTTAGATAGAGATTCCATTAATGAGAGGGAGAAAATGAGTAATTTCAGAGGGATAATCTTAGAAGCTATTCGAATGCTGGAAAAAGAACGATTCAAGCTAAAAAACAATTAGTAAAGCTACTATTTGAACGCATAAATAACCAATTAAATATTTCACCTCAAGATGTTGAAATTACAATTTTTGAAACGCCTAAACATAATTGGGGAATAAGAGGGTTACCTGGGGATGAATTAGCACTTAATTACAAAGTAAATATTTGATATAAAGCCGCTATTTTTTTAGAGTTAATTCGACTATGTGAAATGTGCTCTGTCTTATTAATTATCTGACCACTAAAAATCGGTAAATGAAGAACCTATAAGGACTAAAATAATCTACATAACTTTATTTAATGAATGATTCTAAATAATGCTTGAAGCAATGGGTTTGTCGCTATTCATAATTTATTTACTATTTTTAGGGAGGAGAAAATTGTATGAGTTATATCATAGACATTTCACATCATCAAGGAGATATTGATTGGTCTGAAGCGGTTAAAGATGTTGATTTGGCTATCATCCGCACACAATATGGTACAAGCACAATTGACCGTAAATACGTTCAAAATATAGAAGCATGTATTAAGTACAAGGTACCTTTTGGTGTTTATATTTATGTTACCTTTAAAAATGGTACTGAGGCATTGGAACAAGCAAAAGACTTCTATAACAGAGCAAAAAACTATAATCCGCTATTTTATGTTGTAGATATCGAAGAAAGCTTTGGTGCTAGTGTCCAAAATATCGTACAAGGCACACAGGTGTTTATTGATTATTTAAAAAGTAAGACTGTAAAAGTCGGGCTATATACAGGCCATCATTTTTACAAACCTTATCTGATGGATACCGTTAAAAATTATGATTTCCTGTGGATTCCTCGCTATAGTGGCTCTAGCTCACCGGGACTAAAGCCAAACTTTGCTTGTGACTTATGGCAGTACACAGACAAAGGGATTGTAGCAGGTATTAAAGGAACTGTAGATTTAAACCAATTAAATGGATCTAAGTCTTTATCCTGGTTCACAGATACTGATAAGAAGAAGGAAATAGCATTTTCTCAGTATGAAGAATTAAAGAAAGAAAATAAACAACTAAAACAGGAACTTACTGAAATGAAAGAGTTATTAGTTGGGATAAAATCAAATGCTAGGGTATCACCAGCACATAAAGAAGATTGGGAGTGGGCCATTGAAGAGGGAGTTATACGAGGCGATGGCAAGTGTATGAATCCTACAGATACACTCACAAGACAACAAATGGCAACGATGCTCAAACGGTTCTATGATAAATTTATTAAATAATAGCATTGTCTCGCCCATAAGTACCTGAGAACTAGCAGCAAAATATTTAGCCTAATATTGAGTGTATTCGTCATAAAAGGAATCACTATTTATAGTGATTCCTTTTATAGTGGGACCAACCTGTTTGAAATTTAGTGAAACAATAGGAAAAACTTGGCTAATAAAAAAATGGGGACTCCTACAATTATTACGCCTGCAAAGAAATAACAAAACAACATAAAAACATCGAAAACCGCACCAGCTAAATCATCAATGAATTTTAACATTTCATTCCCCTCCAAACATAATAAGTATTAGCATTTATAATCTCTTTATTGCTTACCAATCATCATACTGATCTAAAGTCTTTTTTAGAGTCTTATCCCACATATCGAGAGTCCCGTAAATTGTTATTAGGATATTTTCATCAGATGGTAACACTTGAAAGCTAAGTGGAAATCATACTGAATATTCATTGTAATTTGTCATACCCTAAACCACGAAGCTTGTGTGTATCTCCTAATAACGACCCTGTAAATCTTTTGGAAAGTGTTTTATATTGTATGCATAAAGCATGTTATTGACTAAAGATTTGTTTTTTACATAAAGTTCTTGTGTAATCGGATAGAGCATTTTTTACTTCTATATTCGAAATGGTAGTGTTCGTTTCCATATCATATGGTGACTATTTGCTCCCCAATAGTTTTCAAGGATAAAATCAGGCTGTCCAAATTTCTTCTGCCAGATCATTTGCGCTTGTTTATATCCACTATCTAAACAAAAACTAGGAACCCTTCGATTTTCTAACGTTAGGAGCATTTTCTGTAGTAGTATGGTGCCGATCCCACGATTTTGATAGTCAGGATGAACAAAAAGGGTACCGATTTCTAGACAATTGAATAGTTCTTCTTTGATCGTTTGTTGAATGATTTCGTTGGCTTCACCGCATTCGATAGTACCTATTATGTCATGGGTTTCTTCATTTAAAGCTAACCAGAAAAATCTTTTTTTGCCCTGGCTTTCTAAGTCCATTGCTACATACTGTTTTTTCGTTTCCCATTCATCCTGTTGATCGTCCACTAGCTCGGCAATCCCTTCTTTTTTATAAGTATCCCGAATGACAAGATCAAAGAATTCGTGTAACGCCTGGATGTCCGACTGTTCTGGACGTCTAATAAGTAATTTCATGATTGCTTGCTCCTTATAATGGATGTCGTTGGTGGTTTAGTAGGGATCGAGCTCGATGCACATCCACATCTAGTAAGTCATTTATATCTTGCTGTACTGCGGTCAATCGATCAAGTGCCAGCTGTAACCAATGATCGGAGGCATCATATTTTTCAGCGTGCCATAGCAACTCTCCATAACAAATGGCAGCACGAATAAATGTGATATGGTCATTCAGCAGATTTGCCAAATGGGTGGCTTGTTTGAGACATGCTTCCCCTTGTTTTACCTTGCCATAATCTAAATAGCGAAGTGCTTTCAAAAATTCCGTGTTGGCTTGCTGTATTATCTGTTCATTCGTATGTTGCATGACAGATCGCTCCCATCCGTTATTTTTGTTCACGTTATGCATACTACCAGTCTATTTTAATGATTATAACATGTTCCCCTTATTTGGTTAATGATGGGGTATGTTAAAATGCAAGAAAGACACTTGGTCATCAAAAGGAGAGAATTCCATTGAAAGATTCAGAAAAGAAACTCGATGCAGTATTACAGCAAATGCATGATTTTATTGATGAGCTTCAGGAGCGGGAGTCAGCCTATCCCATGGTTTTTTATCATCAATCAGAAGAGGATATTAGCCAATTTGTGGATGGTGGGTGGTCATTGCCAGCAGAGTATGTTTATTTTTTGAGACATTATGTTGTTGAAAGGGTTACATGGGCTACAGGTGATTATATTAATCTAAATATCTATGGCGCAAGAGATTTAATACGTGGGCAGGAGGGCTATAATTATAATCCGGTGACAGATGAGATGATTGAGGATTGGCCACATGATTATTTAGTCATTGCCACAGATGAAGGCGATCCCTATTGTCTGGATCTATCAAGAGGTGATACGGCTGTTTTTACCGCTCTTCATGGGACAGGCAGTTGGCATTTTTCCATGGCTTATGACAATTTAATTTTGTTCCTTGAAAGTGTACTGATTCCACCTGGTTTAGAAGACATGTTGCCTGAAGAAAGTTCTGTAGCGTACTATGAACTAACTATTACTGGGGACGGAAAAGATAAACTAAAGACATTATTGTTGCTAAAAAAATTATTATCTTATGATTATTCACAAGCGAGAAGGGCTTTAGAACAGCCCCCGCTAGTAATTTATAGGGGAGTTGAAGCAGGTGCCTTAAAGTTAGAAGCCGAGTTACAGGCTATCCGTGCAGATTTTCAAAAAAGGAAAATTAGCCTAGCTGAATTTATTGAATGAGGGAAATTAACAAGAATGATGGATATCCCTCCTCTAAAGCAGGAAAGGAGGTGTAAGGATGAAAATTAACAAAGCATTAGCACAACACTATCAATGGGGTGCACAGTGAGATGGCTGGCATCTTGTTCAAAATAAGGAGCTTAGTGTGATACATGAGCGAATGTCTGCGCAAACAGCTGAGGTAAATCACTATCACCATCATGCACAGCAGTTTTTCTTTGTTCTTTCAGGCACAGCTACAATAGAACTGAATGATCAAAGAATTGAGTTAAAGCAGCATGACGGAATTGAAGTACCTCCACATGTACCACATCAAATGCGAAACGATTCACAAGAAGATGTAGAATTCCTCGTGATATCGCAGCCAAATAGCAGGGGAGACCGAGAGCGGCTTTAACTACACGAAAGTAAACTTCATTCTTTTGCATGAAGCCATTCTTATCAGCTGCTTGTATAGTAGGGAGGGTAAAGGGGTGCTTAAAGATGAAGATTACGAAGGTAAAATTATATGCCTATGATATGCAAAAAATGGAGCAGTTTTATGTTGATTTGTTAGGCTTTACTTTGTTAGAAAGAACAGCTGACTATTTTACAATAGCCATGGGGGAAAGCAGGATGACATTTGAAAAGTTGTCTTCTAAAATGCCAAAGCAGTATCATTTTGCATTAAATATTCCTAGTAACTTATTTCAACAGGCAAAGATTTGGGCAGAAGAGCATGTAGGCTTGCTGGATTCAGAGGGGCAGGATGAAGTCTATTTTGAGTTTTTAAAAGCATATGCATGCTATTTCTACGATCCAGAAGGCAATATAGTGGAGCTTATTTCAAGACAGGAAATAAATCCAAAACATGCTGAAGTTAATTTTTCTGTAGAGCAAGTGTTACATATTGGAGAAATCAATTTAACGTCAGATGACATTCAAACAATTGCTGAAAAATTAAAGAAATATGCTATAAACCCTATAGCAAACAAGGAAATTCAACTGGATGGCCTTAATTTTCTAGGAAACTATGAAGACGGAGCCAATATCCTATTAGGACCGAGAGGACGTCTGTGGTATTTTTCTGATAAGAAAGCAGTTATCAGTCCAATTAGTATTGAAATAGACGAAGCTTTACAATTAAATATGGATGAAAAAGGTCAATTAACGCTTCTGCAACTTTAATATCATAAACTTATTGTTGATTAAATATATATTTTTTTGTATATTTATTCAAAATAAGGAGGGTGTTATATGTATATAATCAAAGAAACAAATCCGACGATAGACTCGTATAAAGCATTGCACCAAACAACTGGCTGGAATGCAAAAGGGCAGTATACGTATGAACAATTATACAAGGCTATTTGTAATAGCTGGTTCAGTACATCTATATATGATGAAGGCAATCTAATTGGCTATGGACGTATTATCTCTGATGGTATCTATCAAACATTTATCTGTGATGTGATGGTGCACCCTGATTATCAAAGAAAAGGAGTTGGCACAATGGTGATGGATGCTCTTTTAGAGCAATGTCAGAAAGAAAATATAAAATGGGTTCAATTATTTTGTGCCAAAGGTAAACAACCTTTCTACCAGAAGCTTGGCTTTAAGGAACGTGAAATAGATGCTCCTGGTATGATGTTGTTTTATACGGAATGAATAAAGGAGCTAGAATCGTTGAAAGCAAAATGCCTAAAAATTTATGAATTTGGAAATCCGCAAGAGGTTGTAAGGCTAGAGAATAAAACAATCGAGCCTCCTCAAGGTCAAGAAATTCTTGTTCGCATGCTAGCCAGACCGATTAATCCCTCAGATTTAATCCCAATATGGGGGAAATATGCTCATAGAATCACTTTACCAACTATCCCTGGCTATGAGGGAGTAGGAATAATAGAAGCTGTTGGACCGCTTGTTTCACCAAAGATTATTGGTCAGCGCGTATTACCGTTAAGGGGGGAGGGAACTTGGCAGGAAGTAGTGAAAACGCAAGCAGATTTTGCAGTGACTATTCCTGACACGATGGATGATTTTACAGCAGCACAAATGTATATTAATCCAATTACAGCCTTCGTAACATGCTCAGAGGTACTTAATTTACAAGCAAACGATGTCTTATTAGTAAATGCTTGTGGTTCTGCCATTGGACATCTTTATGCTCAACTTGCGAAATTGCTAGGCTATCGACTTATTGCAGTGACACGAAATAATCAGCATACTGAAGAATTACTGCAACTTGGGGCAGCATTTGTCATTGATACCTCTCAAATGCCACTTTACGAAACCGTTATGGCATTAACAGATGGTAAGGGAGCAGATGCAGCAATTGATTCGATTGGTGGAGAGGCTGGCAATCAGCTTGCCTTCTGCGTAAAGCCCGAGGGTATTTTTTTAGCTATTGGCCTTTTATCGGGTATTCAGGTAAATTGGACAAACATTGTGAAGGAAGCAAAGGTACAAGCGAGGATGTTTCATTTACGCCATTGGCAACGTCAGACGTCAATTGAAAAATGGCAACAAACGATGCAACAGCTTATATACCTTGTACAGGATGGCTCCTTAAAAATGATGAATGTACATGCTCATTATCCATTATTGGATATCCATAAGGCGATCGATGCTGTTGAGGGAACTAAAAAAGGAAAAGTATTTTTAACGAATGTTGATTAAATAACATACTACCGTCGTAGTTGAGCTACTACGTGTAGTATGTTTTTTTATAGGGACATGAGTGTTTTTAGATCTGGAGAAAATAGTTCATACATTGTCCTGCTCCAAAAAGTGAGCAAGTCGCTCAAAAGAAGTGAGCCTCCGCCCAGATTAAAGAATTCACTAGCAATAGTAGTAACATATCTTTAAAACTAACTAAATTAGTAATTTGAGGTAATAAAGAGGTATGATTAGGCTAGGTGTTTTGAAATAAAGGAGTACAGATGATGAAGAAGATCAATCAACTAAAAAAGTCAATACAACGACTGAGTGAAGCTGATGCAAAGAAGATGCTGCTTTTAACTTTAATAAATGAACAGTCAAGAGACAGCATGTTACAGTTTTTATTACAACAAGCCGAGGAGCGGGATCCTTCAAAGGTACAAACGGTGCATATTGTATTCGGTCATTCACCTGGGGGGAGCTTGAAAGCAGCCTTTCGTAATCCTGACTATGCTAAGTCCGAGGAGATTATTGTTGTGCCAGGTAATTTTTCTGTTGGTCCTTTGAAAGATGTACATACACGGGACGGAATTGAAGCTCGTTTTCAATGGTTGGAACAGCGCTATTTAATAGAAGACGATGGATTGATGATAGGTGAGCGGGAGATGAAGGAAGCAATAGATAAAATTAAAAATATTCCCCCTCATCAGGATATAATCGTTTGGACTTGTCAAAATGCTCATGAGCAAATAGGACTTCGACTCGTTTTGGCGATGCTCAAACAGAAAACAAATGATATCTATGTATTAGATACTTTTCAGTTATTTCATGAGTTGTATACTTTACCACAGTTAGCAGAGGATCATTATCCAAGATCAACTGGTGAAGTCAGAGCAGAGGATTTATGTTATTTTTATGAGCATTTCCAATCACGGCCATTAAAAGAGGCATTGAGGCACTCCCTATGCAAAGAAGGGCTAAATCTGTTAATGGATGATTACGATTGCATACATACCTGGAAATACCATGAACTTTGGGGCAATAACAACGAAGATAGAGAAGATGACTTGATCATTGCCTGTGCGAAACGTTTACAGGAAGAACAAGAGGAAATTCATTATCAAGTTGCAGCTAGGTTAATTGGAGAGGTAATGGGGCATATGGAGGAATTGAGAGAGGTTGAATGGATTGACTATCGTCTACGCCAATTAATTCAGCAAGGCATTTTTTCTTATCAAGGCGAGTTAAAGGGAATATTACACTATAAAGTAAAGTTAGCAGATGCAACGAACTATAATCCTTCATGATTTTTATGATATAATTTTTTTGATATAGACGGTTAGAAGGAGTGAGATCATTGTTAAAAACTGAAGTATTTGAACAATTAAAAACGGCAATGAGAGAAAAAGATACGTTAGCGAAGGGTGTATTATCCCTTTTAAAGTCAGCATTAGACTTAGCTGAAAAAGAAAAGGGAGAGGCTTTAACAGCTGACGAAGAAATAGCTATTATTAATCGAGAGGTCAAACAAACAAATCAAGCTTTAGAAGGTGCACAAACGGCAGGGCGAGCAGACCTGATTGAAAAAGAGGAAGCCAAATTGACACTTTTGAGATCATTTTTACCAAAGCAATTATCAGAAGAAGAAATTGCAGAGAAATTAGTGGCAGCTGGTGTTGGAAAAGGAATGAACATGGGAGAAGCGATGAAAATTGCAAAACCATTGCTGACAGGTCAGGCTGAAGGTGCCGTTATTTCAAAAGTTGTGAAGAGTATTATTGCATAAACTTCTACCACTACGGTAGAAGTTTTTTTATGGATGGAAAAATCCGCTATCTCATAATTAGGATAGCGGATTAGTTATATTTTATAACTTGAATTTTTGAATAATATTGCGAAGCTGTTGCGCCATTTCAGCTAAGTTGTTCGAAGAAGCGGTTATTTCTTCAATACTTGCGGATTGCTCCTCAGAGGCAGCTGCTACGTTTTGAATATTGCCTGAAGCTTGTACAGCTACAACCCCCACTTGTTCAACAGAACTAGCAATACTACTAACACCTTCATTGATATTGGACATCACGTTATTGACATGGTCCATTTCTCTCGTCAGTGCAGTGACTTGGGCATAGATTTCAGCAAATGCCTCTCCGGATGCATTGAATGTTGTGGAGCTTTCGGCAAGATTACTGCTACTGATAGCCATTGATTTGACGGCTTGTGAAGATTCCTCTTTAATCGTTTCAATGCGTGTTCGAATACTGTTAGTTGCCTCCAATGATTGATCGGCTAATTTACGGACTTCTTCCGCTACAACTGCAAAGCCTTTACCGTGTTCGCCTGCACGCGCTGCCTCAATCGAAGCATTTAATGCAAGTAAATTCGTTTGATCCGTAATCTGGGTAATCAATGTCACAATATCCCCAATTTCATTTGTGTATGTGCTTAAACGTTCTACTACAGCTGCTGACTCTTGAATAGCCTGAGATGTTACAGCCATTTTTTCAGTAGCATCTTGGATCGTTGTGTTGCCTTTTTCTGATATAGCAGATGCTTGGAATGCCTTATCTGTAACATCGGTTACACTTGTCACTACCTCTGACATTTTGTTTGAGATGGTTGTAATATGACTATCTACTTCTTCAATCGAAGAGGTCTGCTTTTCCGAACCCGCTGCAACCTCTTGCATAGAAGAGGTTATTTGCTGAATGGATGCACTTGTCTGTTCAGAGCTTGCTGTTAATTCCTCCGACATGGCGGCCACTTGTTCAGCATTTTGGGCGATTTGATGAATCAACGAGCGTAAATCTTCCGTCATATTTTCTATCCCTGAAGACAGCTGGGCAATTTCATTGGACCCTTTTATTTGGAGAGGTTCGACGGCTAAATCACCTTGTGCAACTTGACTGACATAGCGAGTCATTTTTTTGATTGGCTTCGTAATACCTACACTAATAAAGTAAGCAACGATCACGCCAAAAATAATAAATATAACTGTAAGAATAATACAGATCCATAGTGTTTCCGTTTGAAGTTCAGCGATGAAGGAGGCATCCATATCTAAACCGAAAATAATATCTGTATCTTTAAATGGGATAAAGATGGATTTGTGGATACCATACTCATCCTTATAAATATCACTTGTTTGTGTATTACCAGTAGCTACGGCTTCATGCATTTCTTCACTAAATACATAATCTTGCTGATGATTGTCGGTATTACTTAGAGCGACGATATGTTCCTTACCATTTGCTTTAGAAAGGATATAGGCGTTTTCAACATCATATTTTTTAACCGTTGCATTCAATTGATCTAAAAGCTTTTTGTATTTGTCAGGGCTACCATTATCCGCTGCCTTTACATCATTTTTCTCAATATCTTCAAAAATCGTTGTCGATGTAATCTCTAAAGTAGATTCAAATTGTTTAATAACAAAGTTGTCAATAATGCGGTAAGAAACGGCAAATAACACAATACTAAAGAGCAAGGAAATAATCGCTATTGGAATGGTGAAACTGGCTATATATTTATAGAGTAAAGAGCTCTTAAATTTAGTGACGATACGCAATGTGAGACGCCTCCAGTACTTTAAGCTTTTGCTGTAAGAATTGAATCATATCAGGAATATGCGCTGTCTCCGTATAAGGTGAAATTGAGAAGAATTTTGCCGCTGCAACTGGAACATGTTGTGTTGTATCACTTGTATGAACGGTGCAAACTCGTGTTGTGTCACCAAAGAATACTTCGTCTCGACCTTCTCCAATAATTTCAAAGAATGAAGCGTTGATGCCATTAATATGTTCAATTTGATCTTGTGTATAATGACCAGCTTGTTCAGCTTGCCAATTCAGCCCATCTGGATACAAACGGAAAGCTGTTACAGGACCGATATTCATTTCATTCACCACTTGTAACATTGGTGTTTTATCAGCTAATTGAGCACGGAACGCTAAATTCACTCGTACATAATTAGCTAATAGTTGTTGATAGCCCTCTTTGCCGAATGCCTGTAATGCAGCAAAAATTGCAATGGAGCTACCCATACGAGAGCATTCTAATGTATAGCCAGTATGATAAGAGCCATAGCCACGATTGCCTACATATGGCGTATCAAAGTCCTCAATATCTAGTAGCTGTAAACTTTTACCTTCCTTAATTAAGAATAGACTAGTTAAATAAGGTGTTTGTCCAAGCTTTTGGAAGTCAAAGCAAAGACTATCTGCAATGGCTAGATGTTGCATACGTTCATGGATTTGTGCTAATCCTTGTAAAACCTCTGCCTCGAATTGGAGTGGATTTTTATTAAAATCATAATCATTGAAGAAGGCATAAAAACCACCTAAAGCCGAATCAGCATGAATATGTACTGGTTGTAAGTTGTATTTCTTCTCAAGGGTTGTTGTGACTACTTTGATGGCTTGGACATCATCAATACCAAATTGATCAGTAGCACCTGTTGTCGCTACTACATAGACAGGAATACCGCCATTTTCGATGACTTCTGTCATACGTGCTCGTAAGTCCTCCACATCCATCGAATGATCTTTACCCGCTTTTACACGCACTAAATGTTTACTGCCGATACCCACTGCTTCTACTGATTTTAAAAGACTGTAATGGGCATTCTCTGAAGCAAAGCAATATAAATTAGTAGGAACACCATCTTCTTTTGCTTGTGGGAATTGTTTTGCAATGGCAAGACGAAGTCCACTGAAAACAGCACCTTGTCCACCCCATGTTGTGTAGCCAAAACTTTTTGTATAATCATAGCCTACTAATTTAGACATCATTGCGACTACTTTAACCTCACACTCAGCTGCAGCAGGACCATAAACATCCCATAAATTATTGCCATTCAATAGCGCATTTGTAAACTGTCCTAACACTCCAGGAATACTTGCCATTGGTAAAACATTTGTTACAAAATTACGTGTATGATAAGGGTGTCCTTGCATTAAATGTGTCAATTCTTTTACAACTTGATCTAGTCCAATCCCAGTTGTTGGCACTTGATGCTCTTGCATAAGCTCTTGATAAAAATTAGCAGATCGCTCTTTCATTGGACCAAGAGTTGTCTTATTTGGGTTCTTTAATTCATCTAATGAGGAAACAATTTTCTCTAATAGGGATAAAAAATTCTCTCTTTGTTGGATATTTCCATCTTCGCTCTGGAATAATTGTTGGATATTTTGCATATTCATCATCCTTTTATAGTTCATATTTCCTCTATTTTTACTTCCATAAAAATAGGACATTATACTAAAGGTATAATAGCATATTTTAGTAGAGATGGTGATTATATTTTACTGAAAAAATATTTATAGACATTTCTGAAAAATCTAAGTTTTATTGACAAATTCTAACTATGTTACTGTAGCTTGATTTTTAAAGAAATATCTTAAAATGAAAAAGGATGATGATATTATTATAAGAAAAACTTTAATAGCTATTACTTTTTATCTATTTGCCTAGTTAAAAGAAAAAATCTGCACAAAGAAAGTGCAGATTTTAAGAGTTCCTTATTTTGTGGTTTCAAAATTATAGACATGCTGTGCTTGTTTTTGAATCATTACTTGTGGTGTTAATTTTAATAACTTATTTCTCAGGCTAATTAAAAAACGATTATTCATCTGAGCCATTTTGCCAATATTCCATGATTGTTTAGAGATAGTATTTACTTTTTCTTTTCGATGGGCATTGTAGTTGGCAAATGCTTGAGTGATATTTTTAAGATATTCATAGTAAACTCGATGAAAGCTATGGAAGACAAAGAAAAAGAAAAAGAAAAAGATATTTTAAAAACAGCAATCAAGATGGATAAGATTTTAGACAATATGGAATATATAAATGTTCCTGTTAAATACAAAGACATTCACAAAGACATACAAGTAGGGGTTACAGATGCAAGAAAAGCAACAAAGCTTATTAAAGACGCTAGTAAAGAGGATAAACCGAATATGCAAGAAGCTGTACTAAAAAGTACTCCACATTTATCGGGTGTAGATGGGGAAAATTGGGATAATGCACTTTATGAGTTAAGTAAGGAAAATAAAGATGCTTATCTTAAAGCACTTGATAAAATAATGAAAGAACATGCGGAATAATATAGTACTATACAACAATTATAAAGGAATTATTTCGTAAAATTAGTTCTTCAACTAACAGGGTGCTTTAGTTCAATAAGAATTAAACAACTTTAAAGAGCCTTACTACACGCTAGAGTGTAGCAAGGCTCTTATATTTTTATAATAATATTAAACAATTTTATTATCGGTTTACCTTTTAAACGTCCATAGAAGGGGATTTTTAATTAACTATTAATGGATTAGACATACCATAACATGAGAACCTAAACAACTAGCACACGCAACAGCACCTACAACATTGCCACCAAATATTACTGACGCACATGCGGCACTACAAATTTGTTTTGTTAGTTCAGGGGCATCATACCAATAGTTTTTTAAGCATTCCCATGAATCACTCCAATAACCTGCTTTAGCACTATTGGTTGATAAAAGGGAAACTTCTGAATTTTCATCGAAATAAACTTGTTTATCAATTACTTTATTTGTACCTACTTCAAGAGTCATACCAAGCATGTCTTCATTGTTTAATGTTGCATAAGTAACATTGATTTCATTATTCTCTATATCTAAAGTTGATTTCATAATGATAAATTCGCCAACTTCACCAGTGGTTTTATCATAAGTAGTCAATAATCGAATATCAAAACTTTCATTGTTCTTTTTATAAGGAATCATCAAACCATCTTTATTCTTACCGTAATCCATATACTCAGTATTTTGCCAATCAAAGTCTTCTCTACTGTATTCACTATGTGTGAAATTCTCTGCAATATCTAAATCCTGTTTCACTTCATTTACAACTACTGAGTCATTAAGGAAACCATTCTTTTCAATTTGCAAAGGTGCTTGTTGTGAGCAACTATTACAATCAGTAGTGTCAGTAGTTTCATTTTTTTCTTTAGCTAAAGCACCTAAATTTACAGATAGGGGTTGAAATGCTAAAAACATAACCATTACAAAAAAGATCAATTTTTTCTTCATTTACTATTCCTCCTAAATTTAAATTTACTTTTTTTTGAAAAATTTGTACCACGGGGTACCTATAAAGAAAACAGCAAACAATAGGATAAGAAAATCATAGGTTTGTATCCCATCTGAAAAAAGGATAAGCAATACGGCTATAAATGCCAATACTCTAAGTAGGACTGATTTTTTCATTTAAGACCCCCATTCTTTTCTGATATTTCGGGAACGGTTGATATACAAAAACCATTCATGGAAAATTCTAATATAAAAAATATTTAATTACCATAAATATACCAATTATTTTATTTTCTTTTATACTACGAAGTATATTCTGTTCTACTAAATAGGTGTAACATTAGATATTATTTTTAAAATATATGTGATATATAATTTACATAAAGTAAACTATATTTTACTCCATATATATGGAGGTTAATATATGAAAAATCATGTAAAAATTGCACGTGTCAAAGCAGATTTGACACAACAACAATTAGCCGATGCAGTAGGAATATCAAGACAGACTGTACTACGGATAGAGAAGGGGAGTTTTAATCCATCCTTGAAGCTTTGTTTACTGATTTGCTATACAGTGAATGCGACATTGGATGAAATATTTTGGGTTAATCAAGGAGATTTTGAATAGAGATTCTAAATAACCTATTTTAATGTAGAAGGAGCAGAGGGAAATGAATGTAGAAACAACTTTGATAATGATGGAAGCTGAAAGACAACAGGCTCAGATTAAAGTGCTAGAACAAATTAAATTGGCAACATACGATAAAGTGATCGCCCAATTGGAGAAAATTTCGCAAGAATAAAAGAATTTAATTACAATTACAAAGGTTTAAAACAAAGACAAAATAAATCCGATTCCACTATAAGCTAGTTTCCTTTTCATTCACTGTGTCCCCTTTCATCCTAAAGATATATGGTTTTAATGTATGTTATCTGAAAAACAATATCAATGTTGTTACGTATTGAACGTCATTAGCTGTTTGAATACCGAAAAAATACTCATACTACAATCGAGGTGAGAGCATGTATAAATTATTATCACATAACGATTTAGACGGAGTAGGGTGTGGGATTTTAGCCAAGCTTGCTTTTAACGATGAGGTGAAGATACGCTACAATTCCATTACTGCACTTGATCGCGAAATCGAATTCTTTTTGGAGAATGAGCAACAGAAAACATTTTTGTTTATTACAGATCTTTCTCCAAATGAAGAGAATGAAAAAAGGATTCATGATTATTATCAGGCGACTGGTAATGTGCAATTGCTGGATCATCATAAGACAGCACTCCATTTCAATCAATATGAATGGGGAAAAGTATTAATTGAGGACGAGCAAGGCTTTTTAACGTCAGCTACATCTTTATATTATCAATACCTGGTTATCCATGGACTATTAGAAAAAACAGAAGCCGTTTCTGAATTTGTAGAGTTAGTAAGACAATACGATACATGGGAATGGGAAAAGAACGGCAATTTACAAGCGCAAAGATTAAATGCACTCTTTTTTCTAGTGTCTATTGAAGAGTTTGAAGAGAAGATGCTTGAGCGTTTAAAAACAAGTGATCACTTTGACTTCGATGATTTTGAAAAGAAAATTTTAAGCATGGAAGAAGAAAAAACAGAACGTTACATTCGGCGTAAGAAACGGGAACTTATTCAAACCACTTTGGGTGAATACTATGCTGGGGTTGTCTATGCAGAATCCTATCTTTCTGAACTTGGCAATGAATTGGGAAAGGAAAATCCGCATCTTGATTATATTGCGATGATTAATATGGGCAGTAAAAAGATATCCTTTCGAACAATCCATGATCATATTGATGTGTCAGCAATTGCTGCCAAATATGGTGGAGGTGGGCATCAAAAGGCTGCTGGCTGCTCATTAACGGTGGAAGCTTACAACCAGTATGTAGTGGCAACATTCCATATAGAGCCTATTCCAGAGGATGCTAAAAGAAATCGCTATAATGTAAAAGGGTCTACGTTTGGGAGTTTCTATAAAAATCAGCAAGATGAAATGTTCGTGCTTTCTTCAAACGATGAGGTTGATTGGATAATTGAAAAAAATAACATGCCACTGACACAATCCTTTGCGAGCTTTAATGAAGCAGAGTGGTTTTTAAAGCGAAATAAACAAGCATGGCTAGTAAGAGATGATCTCTTTGTGGACTATTTAATGCGTGAAGTCAATAAAGTTCGTCATCTACATAAAGGGATGTAAATCCTTTTATACATAATGAATCTTCAACATAGAAGGTTATATAATGCATGATTGAGCACTACAATGAATCATAACGATTTTTATAAAAATGAGGTGTACGGTTGTCCAATGATATGATTCGAGTTGTGGATTTGGATAAGGAAAATCGGAGAAGTAAGAAATGGCTTATTATTGTGATCCTTTTATTAATGATTGCTAGTGGATCGACGCTGTATTTGTGGTGGGATCAGGATGTGAATTTTGAAGCCTATAAAACGGATGTGGGGAAAACAGCTAGCAATAGCTTAGGACGGTTAACATTAAATGAAGTGATTATAGATGACAATCAAATTTTACTGAATGCAACTTTCGAACCTGGAAAAGAGTTTAAGCCAGACCATCAAGTGTTTTTCTTTCCGCAAATTCTCGTCAATGGTCAAGATTATATGGTTCGTAATGGAGGACAGTCCATAGCAAAGTCTGCCAACGTCTATACGATATACAATAGTATTAAAATGGATGATTTTCCGACTGATGAACAATTAGAATTAGTTATTCGTTATAAAGATTGGAATGTTGAAACACCAATTGAGAAGCCATGGGAATTTCAGGTAGATGCTTCACAAGAGCAATTACAACAAGATCGTGAAATCTTTTCTATTGATAAAAAAGTGAAACATGTTGATCGGCAGGAAATAACTATTGATAAAGTTGTCTCCACACCTATTTCTACAACGATTTATTTTCATACTGAGGAAAGTGTTGTCAATGATGCGCTACACTTTAAAATCCAATCAAAATCTGGACAATCATGGACTTTTGCAACACCCTATCCATTAAATAAAGAGGGTACTAGGTGGGGAAGTCGTGTAGATGCACTCTATCTAACAGAAAAAAAATACACTTTAATTCCAATCAATAAAGAGGGTAGTAAAGTAGGTTCTGCAATTAAAATAAAGAGAGATGAATAATGAAGTAAATTTTACAAACTCTTAACCTAAAAAACATAGCCTTCCGTGTAAGATGAAATAAAAGATATGGAAAGTAGTTGAGAGTTTGCGAAGGCTTTGGGAGATTTTTTTTGTTGCTTTAAAATTGGGCTGTACCTCGTTTGGAGGCCCAACAGCTCATCTAGGTTATTTTCAACAGGAATATGTACAGAAACGTAAATGGCTTTCTGCACATGATTATGGTCAACTTGTTATGTTAAGTCAATTTTTGCCCGGTCCTGCATCTAGTCAGGTGGGGATGGGAATTGGTTTACTTAGAGGAGGAGTGTTAGGAAGCTTTCTATCATTTCTTGGTTTTACCTTACCATCCGTTCTGATACTTATACTTTTTGCCTATTTCTCCAAGTATACAGAGTTAAAGATGGATTGGATTCATGGTTTGAAGTTAGTAGCAGTGGCGATTGTCGCCCATGCTATTTTTGATATGAGCAAAAAGCTACTCTCGACAAAATGGCATTGGTTGATTGCTTTATTGACAATGATAACAGTATTGACATGGCTAAATCCATTTGCTCAAATCGCAGCAATATTGATCGCTGCTTGTTTAGGCTTTCAACTTCTAAAAAAAAGTGACGAGGGTAATACCTCAAAATTAGTTCTTATACCTATTTCTAAAACAACTGGCACGGTTTTAGTAGTACTTTTTTTCATGCTACTCCTAGGTTTACCTATATTAAGTGCCTTATGGCATCATGAGTGGATTTCCATGATAGAGAAGTTTTATCTTGCAGGTGCCTTAGTATTCGGTGGCGGTCACGTAGTTTTACCTTTACTGGAAACACAATTTGTTCAAAGTGGTCAAATAAGTACTTCAGATTTTTTAGCTGGCTACGGTATGACACAAGCAGTTCCAGGACCTTTATTTACATTTGCTGCATATATCGGTATGGTTATTGCAGGCGTTCCAGGAGCAATTATTGCTACTCTTGCAATATTTTTACCAGCGTTTTTGCTAGTGGTTGGGGCGCTACCATTTTGGATTAGCCTAAGTCGAATTGCACGTCTTAGAGGTGCGATGGCAGGCGCGAATGCGGCGGTCGTTGGCATTCTAGCCGCTGCTTTTGTAGATCCTATTGTGACACAAACCATCCTTAGCATGTTAGATATTTTCATAGTGGCTATTTTTTTATGGTGTTTAATTCGGTGGAAAATACAGCCTTATTTATTGGTGCTGTTAGGAATGGCTGTGGGCATCATTTTTTATACATGAAAAATTCTGCACTTTCGATTGTTAGATTCTAACTAATAATCGGAGGTGCAGTTTGTTTTGTCATTACAGAAGCAATATTCATTAAAAGAACCTATGGGGTTTCATAGCGTTCCTTCTATCGATTCGTTATAATGTAGAAATGGAAAAGACTTAACGGGAAAGAAGGGATTGCTATGGCACGAGGTGTTTACATTCATATTCCTTTCTGTCATCAAATCTGCAATTATTGTGATTTCAATAAATTTTATTTTAAAAATCAACCAGTGGATGAATATATAGAAGCGCTTGGAAAAGAAATGGCCTTGACAACAGAAAAACATCCTGAAAAATTCCATAACATCGAGACGATTTTTCTGGGTGGTGGAACACCGACAGCTTTATCTCCTGAGCAATTGGACAAACTACTAACGTCTATTCATACGTATATTCCAATGAATAGTGTGACAGAATTTACATCAGAGGCAAATCCGGATGAATTGTCTGCAGCCAAATTGCAGGTGTTGTTTGACGGTGGTGTTAATCGATTAAGCATGGGTGTACAATCTTTTGACCAAGGATTACTACAGAAGATTGGACGCACTCATAGTAATGATCATGTCTATGAAACGATCGCCTTGGCAAGAAAAATTGGCTTCCGTAATATTAGCATTGATTTAATGTATGGTTTACCTGGACAAACAATGGCTCAATGGAAGGACTCCTTAGCCAAAGCTTTTACTCTTGATTTGCCACATTTCTCCGCCTATTCTCTTATTGTGGAACCCAAAACGATTTTTTATAATCAGTACGCTAAAGGGAAACTGTATTTACCGACAGAAGATTTAGAAGCGGATATGTATGATGTGCTGATGCAACAAATGGCCTTACATGGGCTTCAACAATACGAAATTAGTAATTTTGCAAAGCCTGGGTATCATTCAGAGCATAACAAGATTTATTGGGATAATGATGAATATGCGGGGTTTGGCGCAGGGGCTCATGGGTATTTAGCAGGTATACGCTATTCCAATCACGGTCCATTAAAAAAGTATATGGAAGCTGTTGAGGCAAATGAGCTACCAATTGTCCACGCACATGAAGTATCACAAGTGGAAAAAAGAGAAGAACAAATGTTTTTAGGGCTAAGAAAAACAGAGGGTGTTATGCACACTTTATATGAAGAGAAATTTAAAACACCGATGTCTGCCCATTATGATGTGGTAATAAAAGATCTAGTGTCAAAGGGGCTTTTAGAACAGGATGAACTTGGTGTACGCCTGACAAGAAAAGGACGTTTTGTGGGCAATGAAGTATTTCAACAATTTTTGCTAGAAGATTGAGCGATATCGTTGACATAAAATGTGGGATTTGATAACTTAATAATAGTATTAGCACTCCTCTTAGTTGAGTGCTAACAGAGGTGATAATCATGCTAACAAATCGGCAGTTACAGATATTGCAAGTCATTGTAGACGACTTTATTGTGTCTGCGCAGCCGGTAGGTTCTCGCCAAATCTCCAAAAAACAAGGGATTACATTTAGTCCAGCCACTATTCGAAACGAAATGGCGGATTTAGAGGAATTAGGCTTTTTAGAAAAAACGCATACCTCCTCTGGTCGAGTGCCTTCGGAAAAGGGTTACAGATTTTATGTAGATCATTTGTTGAGTCCTCAAGGTATCAATTCCAAGGACATTCAACAAATTCAATCAATTTTTAATGATCGACTAGTAGAAGTAGAGCATATTATCCGAAAGTCAGCCAACATTTTATCAGAGCTGACATCTTATACTTCCATACTTTTAGGACCTGATGTCCAGAGGCATCGTGTTAAACGGTTTTCAATTGTCCCCCTTTCTAGCGACACAGCAGTAGCGATTATCGTGACGAATAATGGGCATGTAGAAAACCGCATGTTCACTCTACCCCCTGACTTTACCGCTTCTGATTTAGAGAAAATGGTGAATATCTTAAATGATCGCCTTATTGGAGTTTCATTAGAAGATCTCCATAAAAGCCTTGAAGCTGAAGTGCTAGCCGTGTTACAGCAACATGTTCGATCAGCGGATGATTTTATTCGCGCACTTATCACAGCAACAATGCATAATTCAGAAAGTAAAATTTTCTATGGTGGGAAAACGAATATGTTCAACCAGCCAGAATTCCATGACTTAAATAAAGTCCGGATGATTTTGGACTTAATGGAGACGACTAGCCAAGTGCAGTCACTTTTCCATCCGAATGAATCAGGTATTCATATTCGGATAGGCTCAGAAAATAAACAACTAGAAATGGAAAATTGCAGTGTCATTACCACTACCTATTCTATTGGTGATGATCAACAGGGAGCCATTGCTATTATTGGCCCTACACGTATGGATTATAAGCGTGTTGTGGCTTTATTAGACGTAATGCGCTTGGATTTAACACAAGCCTTTATGAAGAATCGTAGTGAATGATAATGAGGAGGATTCAAGTGACGGAAACAACTGAAAACAAAGATTTAGTACAAGAAGATGTACAAGCTGAAACGACAACTGAGGAAGTAGAGCAAACAGAAGTTCAGGAAGAAGCAGAGTTATCAATTGAAGAACAGTATGAGGCTAAGCTGGCTGAACTACAAGCAAAGCTGGCTGATGAGGAAAATCGTCACCTACGTTTACGTGCTGACTTCGATAATATGCGCCGTCGTAATCAGTTAGACCGTGAGGCAGCTGAAAAGTATCGCGCCCAAAGCTTACTATCTGATCTATTACCAGTCCTTGATAATTTTGAACGTGCTTTACAAGTTGAGACAACTTCTGAAGAGACTGCATCGATCATTAAAGGAATTGAAATGGTGTATCGCTCTTTAATTGAAGCAACAGAAAAAGAAGGTCTACAAGTGATTAAAGCTGAAGGTGAGCAATTTGATCCAACGATTCACCAAGCTGTTATGCAAGAACAAGATAGTGAAAAAGAAACGGGTATCGTCTTACGCGAACTACAAAAAGGGTATATCTTAAAGGATCGTGTATTACGCCCAACAATGGTATCTGTGAACGAATAGTCTTGCACTATTTAATCAATTAAAATTAGTTAGAAAACGCATCCCTTGCGTTGACATAATAGGAGGAAATTTTAATGAGCAAAATTATTGGTATTGACTTAGGAACAACAAACTCTTGCGTTTCTGTACTTGAAGGTGGAGAACCAAAAGTAATTCCAAACCCAGAAGGAAACCGTACAACGCCATCTGTTGTTGCCTTTAAAAATGGTGAACGTCAAGTTGGTGAAGTGGCGAAACGTCAATCAGTAACAAATCCTAACACAATCATTTCTATTAAATCAAAAATGGGTACAGCTGAAAAAGTAACAGTAGAAGATAAAGACTACACGCCACAAGAAGTATCTGCAATGATTCTTCAATACTTAAAAGGCTATGCTGAAGACTACTTAGGGGAAAAAGTGACAAAAGCAGTTATTACAGTTCCTGCTTACTTTAACGATGCACAGCGTCAAGCAACTAAAGATGCTGGTAAAATCGCAGGTCTAGAAGTAGAGCGTATCATCAACGAACCAACTGCTGCAGCTCTTGCTTATGGATTAGATAAACAAGATCAAGATCAAAAAGTATTAGTATTTGACCTTGGAGGCGGTACGTTTGACGTGTCTATCCTTGAGTTAGGTGACGGTGTCTTTGAAGTACTAGCTACAGCTGGTGATAACAAACTAGGTGGAGATGATTTCGATGACGCAATTATCGAATATCTAGTAGCTGAATTCAAAAAAGAAAATGGCATAGACTTATCAAAAGATAAAATGGCGATGCAACGATTAAAAGATGCTGCTGAAAAAGCGAAAAAAGATTTATCTGGTGTAACATCAACTCAAATCTCTCTACCATTCATTACAGCTGGAGAAGCAGGTCCATTACACTTAGAAATTTCTTTAACGCGTGCGAAATTTGACGAAATTACTTTACCATTAGTAAACCGTACAGTAGGACCAGTGCGTCAAGCATTATCTGATGCAGGTTTGTCAACTTCTGAAATTGACCAAGTTATTTTAGTGGGTGGTTCTACACGTATTCCGGCAGTACAAGAAGCGGTACGTAAAGAAACAGGGAAAGAGCCTCACCGTGGTGTTAACCCTGACGAAGTTGTTGCAATGGGTGCTGCAGTACAAGGTGGCGTATTAACAGGTGATGTGAAAGACGTTGTATTACTTGACGTAACACCTCTTTCACTTGGTATTGAAACAATGGGTGGCGTGTTCACAAAATTAATCGACCGTAACACAACTATCCCTACTTCAAAATCTCAAGTTTTCTCTACAGCAGCTGATAACCAACCAGCAGTAGATATTCATGTTTTACAAGGTGAGCGTTCAATGGCAGCTGACAATAAAACATTAGGTCGCTTCCAATTAGCAGATATTCCACCAGCACCTCGTGGTGTACCTCAAATCGAAGTAACATTCGATATTGATAAAAACGGTATCGTATCTGTAAAAGCAAAAGATCTTGGTACGAACAAAGAGCAAACAATTGTGATTCAATCTGATTCTGGTTTATCAGAGGAAGAAATTGAACGCATGGTAAAAGATGCTGAAGCTAATGCTGAAGCAGATGCTAAACGTAAAGAAGAAGCAGATCTTCGTAACGAAGCAGACCAATTAGTATTCCAAGTGGATAAAACAATTGCTGACCTTGGTGAGCAAATTACAGAAGACGAGAAAAAATCTGTGGAAGATGCTCGTGATGAATTGAAAAAAGCGCTTGAAGCTGGTGAATTAGAAGGTATTAAAGCAGCTAAAGAAAAACTAGAAGGCGTATTACAGCCACTAGTGATGAAAGTTTACGAACAAGCGGCAGCAGCTGCTCAAGCAGCTCAAGGTGGCGATGCAGGTGCAGACACTGATGCTGGTAAAAAAGATGACGGTGTTGTAGACGCTGAATTCGAAGAAGTAAAAGATGATAAATAAGAAGTAACACAGTAAAGTGAAAAAGCCAAAGACCGCTTGCGGCTTTGGCTTTTGTCATGATGTGAGGTCACTTCACGTAAATGCACCATTTATGGGATAGTTGCATACGTTAGCTGCTAGGAAGTGAATATCTTCATTATTGGAATTTATAGAACCTTTAATCGAAAAAAAGAGGCAGTTTTTTCAACTGCATGTTACAATAGATTTTATGCAAACAGAGCGGAGTGTGAATCATGGAGAAACGCGATTATTACGAGGTGCTTGGTTTAACAAAATCGGCTACAAAAGATGAGATTAAAAAAGCATACCGTAAATTATCAAAACAATATCACCCTGACCTTAATAAAGAGCCAGGTGCAGATGAAAAATTCAAAGAAATCGCTGAAGCATATGAAGTATTAAGTGACGACCAGAAAAAAGCACGCTACGACCAATTTGGTCATGAGGATCCGAATGCTGGTTTTGGTGGTGGCTTTGGAGGGGGCGGCTTTGGCGGCTTCGAGGATATTTTCAGTTCATTCTTTGGCGGAGGTGGTCGCCGTCAGGATCCAAATGCGCCACGTAAAGGGGATGATCTGCAATATCGTATGAACATCCAATTTGAGGAAGCTATTTTTGGAAAAGAAACAGAAATAGAAATCCCAAAAGATGAAACGTGTGAAACATGTCACGGTTCAGGAGCACAACCAGGCACGCAACCAGAAACATGTTCGACATGTAAAGGTGCAGGACAAATCAATCAAGCAGTGGATACACCATTTGGTCGTATGATGAATCGTCGTACATGCTCAACATGTCATGGAACAGGTAAAATTATTAAAGAAAAATGTACGACTTGTCGTGGAGAAGGAAAAGTCCAAAAACGTAAGAAAATTAAAGTGACGATTCCAGCAGGTGTGGATGATGGACAACAAATTCGTGTATCTGGTCAAGGTGAACCAGGTATAAACGGTGGACCTGCAGGGGATTTATATATTATGTTCCGCGTTCAAGGACACAAGGATTTTGAACGAGATGGAGACGATATTTACTTCGAGTTGAAATTAACATTCCCTCAAGCAGCACTTGGGGATGAAATTGAAGTACCAACAGTCCATGGGAAAGTAAAATTACGTATTCCAGCTGGAACACAGTCAGGTGCTCAATTCCGTCTAAAAGATAAAGGTGTTAAAAATGTTCATGGTTATGGTATGGGTAATCAATATGTGACAGTAAAAGTGATGACACCAGAAAAATTAACGGAAAGACAAAAACAATTACTACGAGAATTTGCAGAAATTAGTGGCGATATCCCTGAAGAACAAGGTAGTTCACTATTCGATAAAATTAAGAAAAAATTCCAAGGTGAATAATTAGAGGAGCTGAAGAGCTACGTGAAGTGGTCAGAATTATCCATTCATACAAAAAATGATGCGGTAGAAGCAATTTCGAATATTTTGCATGAAGCAGGTGCAAGTGGTGTTGTCATCGAAGATTCTGCAGAGTTTGCGAAGCCACGTGAAGATCAATATGGTGAAATTTATGCGCTAAATGAAGATGATTTTCCGAAAGATGGCGTGATTGTTAAAGCTTATTTATCAGAGTCTAGTTTTTTAAATGAAACAGTCGAAGAAATAAAAGCAGCTATCACAAATTTAACGAACTTTAACATTGATATCGGTGAAAATGTGGTATCCATTGTGGAAGTCAATGAAGAAGATTGGGCAACTGCCTGGAAGCAATACTACCATCCTGTTAAGATTTCTGAACGCTTTACTATCGTACCGACATGGGAGGAATACACACCTGTTTCAACAGATGAACTAATTATTGAATTAGACCCTGGTATGGCATTTGGTACAGGTACCCACCCAACAACGGTAATGTGTTTACAAGGACTTGAAAAGGTCATTAAAGAAGGGGATACAGTTGTTGATATCGGTACAGGATCGGGTGTATTGTCTATTGGTGCAGCATTACTTGGTGCCAAAAGTGTGCATGCGCTTGATTTAGATGAGGTTGCTGTACGTTCAGCGCGAGAAAATGTAGCATTAAATAAAGTGGAAGATAAGGTGGCAGTGTTCCATGGTAACTTATTGGATACTGTAAAAGAACCAGCAGATGTAGTAGTCGCTAATATTTTGGCTGAAATCATCATGTCCTTCACAGATGACGCGTATACAATTGTAAAACCAGGTGGATTATATGTCACTTCGGGCATCATCGGTGCAAAACGAGATGATGTGAAAGTAGCACTAGAAGCTTCAGGCTTTGTGATTGAAGAAGTATTATTAATGGAAGATTGGGTAGCCATTATTGCCCGTCGTCCACTATAACATGACTGAGGAAGCGCCAAATCGTGAGCCGTGTGCTTGTGATTTGGCGTTTTCCTTTCTTGCTAGAAAGGACTGTGTGGCATGCAACGTTATTTTATTGAGACAGCTATCGAAAATGCACGTATTAGTGGAGAAGATGCACGGCATATTGAACGAGTGATGCGTATGAAGCAAGGCGACAACATTGTAGTTGTTGCACAAAACACTGCGTATATATGCACAATTGAAGGATTTGAAGGGGATGAGGTTGTCATTGAAGCGACTGGACAAACAATCCCTTCCCCAGAGTTACCCATTCAAGTAACAGTAGCATGTGGTTTACCGAAGGGTGATAAGCTGGAGCTTATTACCCAAAAAGCCACAGAGCTAGGAATGTTTGCTTTATTACCCTTTGAAGCTGAGCGCTCCATTGTGAAATGGGACAAGAAAAAAGGAGCAAAAAAGCAAGAAAGATTACAGAAAATTGCTAAGGAAGCTGCGGAACAAGCTCACCGTACGCATATTCCAACAGTTTTTGAACCCATATCATTTAAACAGCTAGTACAACAAATAGATCAATTCGATGCCGTTTTTATTGCTGATGAAGAGGATGCAAAGGCTGAAAAGCGCACAAGGTTTGCGGAGAAGCTAAAAAACGTGTATGATAAGAAATCGAAATCAATGCTTATTATCTTTGGTCCTGAGGGAGGCATTTCTCGTCAAGAGTCGGAAGCGCTATTACAAGCAGGCGCTCAAACGATGTCATTAGGACCGAGAATTTTACGAGCAGAAACAGCGCCATTATACGCACTGTCTGCCATATCCTATGAATTTGAATAACAGCTATGTATAATTTATTATCAACATAACTTAGAGAAAGCCACTTAATATTATTAAGTGGTCAGACTGTAGACAAAAGCCCTCGAGAAGTTCACTCTCAAGGGCTTTTATCATTTTTCTTCCTATGTCGTCTTGATATTTGGTCATACATTACCAAATCCAACATACGCTTCGAGCATAGTTGCTCTCTTAAGCTACTTGCCACGTCCAAGTAGCCAGTTTCTTTAAATTCATGGCAGCAAAAGTAAGCATCGCCTGCATGGACAATTTTTTCAGACCTCTTAAGGTTGTCCATCGCATACCATGCTTTTCTTTTGCATCGGCAAAGACACGCTCAATCGTTTCTTTGCGCTTTGCATAGATTTGTTTGATGTCATAGGAATGGCGTAAATGTTCAGCTTCCTCCACATACGACTCCCAGATATGGCGTTGAATGAGTTTTTGATGATGCTTACTTTCTGTACACTGGGAAAGGCTTGGACACTTCGCACAAATCAAAGGATTCGATTTATATTGCCGATATCCTTCTTTCGTCGTTGTTGCATACTTCAATATCTGCCCTTGTGGGCAAAGATAACAATTATAGTGCTCGTCATATATATACTCGTGCTTTCGGAAGAATCCATCTTTCGTTTTAGGACGTGTATACGGAAGAACAGGCAACATTTGATTCTCTAATAAAAAGTTCGTAATCGCTGGTGTTTTATAGGCTGCATCTGCCGCAACAGCGATTGGTTTTTGAACGTTTTGAATGACTCTTTCAACAAGTGGCTGCAATACATGGCTATCGTGCACATTTCCCGGAGTCACAATGGCACCTAAGACAAAGCCCTTTTCATCTGTCGCTGCATGAAAAGAATACGCAAACTGTTTCGTACGTTCATCCTTCACGTAATACCCACTTTCAGGATCTGTCGTGCTTTCCTTTATTTCTTTCCATTCTTCTTTTTCAAATTTCTCCGGGGAAAAGGGCTTTTTTCCATGTTCCTCACGATCAATATTTAACTCTAATTGAAGTTTCTCTTCATAAGCCCGTGTTTCTTTTCGCACAACTTTTTTATCATACTTTCGTTTATTCGCACTCGCTTTCACATGCGTAGAATCGATAAATAAATGGTCTGCATGGAGGAGTCCTTGATGCATAATCTCTTTTAATATACGATAGAATATCTGCTCAAATATATCAGTGTCTTGAAAGCGACGGACATAATTTTTACCAAAGGTAGAGAAATGCGGAACTTCTGTATGGAAGCCAAATCCTAAAAACCAACGATACGCCATATTCGTTTCAATTTCTTTGATGGTTTGACGCATGGACCGTATACCAAAAACGTACTGAATAAACGTCATTTTAAAGAGAACAACAGGATCAATACTAGGACGCCCATTAGGTGAATAGAGATGTTCTACTAAAGGATAGATAAATGAAAAATCAATAGCCGCCTCTAGTTTTCGTACTAAATGATCTTGGGGAACTAATTGATCAATCGTTAACATTTCTAATTGTTCACGTTCATTGATTTGATTTTTCGTCATCATGGTTAATCACCTCGAAAGTGTACTTTTTATCAATAGATGAATAAGGAATTCTTTATGTAGGAGTTGATTGGAACGAAGGGTGGCGACTCCTGCGGGAAAAGCGGGAAAGTCGAGATCCTGGACTGAGCGAAGCGAGGGAAGCAGCTCGACCCCGCCCGCGGAAAGCGTCCGCCCGTAGTGGAAATCAACGGCTTTACTTTATTTTATTGTAAAAGAAAAAAGACTGTAGGCAAACTCAAAATTCATTGAGTTTGTCTACAGTCTGGCCACTTAATATTATTAAGTGGTTTTTTTACGTAAATCATATTTGAAGGGGGTCTGCGTTAAATTCCTGCTTAAATGGAGTTTTAGCGCATTGTGTAAGATCAACCGGGAAAATCACAACCTCAAACATTCCAAATAAAATATGTAAAAGAACAAGTTCAATGTCCATACATAGATTTAATTGCGACATACTCTAGCGATAGGAGAGCTCACTAATACTATATTGAAATGAGGGAATTTTTTGAGTGAACAATTTAATCAAATTCAACCTTGTCCAGTAACATCAACTGAACAAATACCCTTAACGAATGAGATTACACCACTAGTTACTACACCACTTACGACGCCAACTATTAAAATTCCAGTTGTACTGGCAGAACCAACACTGCAAATCGTTGTCGAGTCGGATATTACACTTAGTCCTGCAGCGACAGAGATTAAACGAGTGAAAAAGAATGTCTTTCTAAATCAAGTGAAATTGGTACCAGTTAGCTTTGCGCGTATTGCTAACACTGATTTCTTTAGAGTAACACGAGCTAAATTATTTGTAGCAGGACATATTCGGAAAAATATCGAATATGCTTCATCATCATGTAATGGGGCACTTCAGGATAGAATTGCTGATGTTCCGTTTTCTGGTTTTACAGATCTTATTTTCCCACAAACACCTGGAGGCGCAACACCAATCTTAGGCATTTCCGAGTTTGCTGAAGCGAACTTCCTTAACGAAAGAACACAAATGGATGCTCGATTAGATAAGGCTTTTTTCCAAAATCTCGTTAAATACAATGAACAACCATTTGGTGAATTAGTAGCAGCCAATTTCTTTGAACTTGATTTTTCACCGATTATGGCAGCTCCTGAAGAAGCATTCAGCACATTACGTGAAAAAATTGTCTTAGAACTTACTGTAAAAGTATTGCAAGTTCAACAAATCCGTTTGGGCGCTGGAAGTAGTGTAGTAACACCTGTTCTACCAGGGCTTACTCCACCAGCAACACCAATTGTTCCTGATATGATTCCGCCTACTGAGCCTTGTTAATTTTTTTATGTAGTGGAGCAAAAATGGTAACAATAATACTGATATAAAATCAAATATGTTGTTGGGCAGTTGAAAGTTCACTTTTACTCGAACTTTTAACTGCTTTTTTTGGCAAGATAAGGACATGCGTCTTCCAATTGTATCTCATGGTGGGACTGTGACAAAAGTAAAAATATTGCATAATATGGATTGTAATTAGTATTGTAGATTTTCAATTGTCCTAACATAATCGTATCAGAAGAATTAGCTAATGGATTAAAACTTAATTAAAAATTGATGGTTATGCTTTTTTTGTCAAATCATTATTTGGGAGTGAATGAATGGCAACTCCATGGATTAATTTTAGAGAGATGAAAAAAATATCCTCTAAACAAAATAAATACACTGAGTGGAGGTATCAAACTAAAATAGATGACGAATCTCCATTAGAACAGACTTTTAATGGAAATAATAATCTGCTTGATGAAAAAGAATATAAACCAATTACAGAAGAATCAACTTTAACAGACCATATAATCTCTAATGAAGAGCTCTCCGAACCTATTGAGCCGACTATTGAGGAAGAAAACGAACATCACCCAAATTTTGAGAACTTCAGGGAGGATGCTAGCCTAGCAGAGCTATTACCATCTAATGAAGATCTACCTATATCTAAAGAAACAAATGTTGAGCAAGAAAACGAACATCACATAGATATCGATGAGAGTCACACAAAAGTGACCTTAATAGAGCAATTAGCGTCCATACCCATACCTATAGAAGCGAATGTTAAGGAGAACGAAGAAAATTTCCGACATATGGATGAGAACCATGTAGAGGAATTCACTTTAGACCAGATAGCATGCAATCAAATCGTACCCAGTCCAACAAAGGTAGAAATTGACCATCTACTAGATAGTGATGAGAACTCCCTTGAAGAACAAAATTCAACAGCCCAATCAGACAATAATCCAAAATCTTTCAATAGAGCTCTGTCAGAGGCTGAAAATAATATGCATTTGGATGATATAGCAGAAAAGGAGAAAAACAATCCTCCAAATCGTAATAAAGAGATTGCAAAGTCTTTACAAGGAGAAGTATGCACCATTATCCAAAAAAGTCCCTTTTCTACTTATGTAGAAATTAACGATTTTCTTCATGCTCCTATTTATGGTGATAATGTTCAAAATACAATATTTGATTTTCTTGATTTAAATGATAACCTATCTCCCCAACTTCAGACGAAGCTACTCCAAACGATTTCGATTTACCCTGAACAACCAGATTGTCGTTTGGTTAGCTCCAACATTAATCAAATGATTTCTTTAATGAGAACGGATACTAATAAAAAAAATGGTAGTGAGCAGCATCCGTTTAAATCAGTAGTAGTTCCCTTACATAACTCACAAGCAATTAAAAAAGGAGAGATTAACTCCTCTGAGCCTTTTATACATATACGAGTTCCTGTTGTGCTAGGGGAATACAAAATAGAAATATGTATGGAGGAAAAAATTGCTTTTGATAAAGGAATTGAAGAGGTTAAAGAGATCACAAATGAGGTAGTACTATCCGATTGTAGATTTGTACCTATTCATAGATCCCAGTCATTGGGAAATGGAACAAGAACTGTATTAAAGGGGAATTTATTTATAGAAGGCTACATACAGCATAATATTGAATATAGGGTATCTAATACGCAAAATAAGTCAGCCATTCATCCCAATCGATTGTGTCAAAATATAGTATTAGAATTAATTATCCAAATGTTACAAGTACAAAAAATTAAAGTACTGTTTGACTGGCAAGGTAATGGAGGGTTATAGAAATTTATCCCTTAATTCAAATAAAAAATAAAACTAATATATACGTCCATGTATAGATTTAAATGCTACATATTCTAGCGATAGGAGAGCTCTCTAATACTAAAAAATGAAATGAGGGAATTTTTTGAGCGATCAATTAGAAAGCCAATTTCAACCTTGTCCTGTAACATCAACTGAACAAATTCCATTAACGAATGAGATTACACCAGTAGTCACTACACCAGTTACAACGCCAACTATCAAAGTTCCAGTTGTATTGGCAGAACCAACACTGCAAATCGTTGTTGAGTCGGATATTACACTTAGCCCTGCTGCTACAGAAATCAAACGAGTGAAAAAGAATGTCTTCCTAAATCAAGTGAAACTGGTACCAGTTAGCTTTGCACGTATTGGTGGTACTGATTTCTTTAGAGTAACAAGAGCTAAATTATTTGTAGCAGGACATATTCGGAAAAATATTGAATATGCTTCATCAGCATGTAATGGGGCACTTCGAGATAGAATTGCTGACGTTCCGTTTTCTGGTTTTACAGATCTTATTTTCCCACAAACACCTGGAGGCGCAACACCAATCTTAGGCATTTCCGAGTTTGCTGAAGCGAACTTCCTTAACGAAAGAACACAAATGGATGCTCGATTAGATAAGGCTTTCTTCCAAAATCTTGTTAAATACAATGAACAACCATTTGGTGAATTAGTAGCTGCCAACTTCTTTGAACTTGATTTTTCACCGATTATGGCGGCTCCTGAAGGGACATTCAGCACATTACGTGAAAAAATTGTCTTAGAACTTACTGTAAAAGTATTGCAAATTCAACAAATCCGCCTTGGTGCTGGCAGTAGCGTAATAACGCCTGTTCTTTTAGGACTTACACCTCCTCCTAGTCCTTGATAAATGCTAGTTTAGAGGACAGTAGAAGATTATAATATATTAACAAAGCTGGTAGTACAGATGGATATTTTGTTTGTACTACTAATTTTCTTATAGGAGCTGTCAATCTTTAAAAGCATTTATCAATATTATGAAAAATCAAATACAAGTGAATGATTAGCTTCATTAAAAGGAAAAAGGGTTGCCATATATAATGGGCAACCCTTTTTTCACTATTTATTTCACTGTTTCTAAAACGCGTACAAATTGTCCTTTTGAGTGAGGGTAGCCTGCTTGTGTAATTTTTACTTTTACAAGTTGTCCGATTAGACTTTCTGGACCCTCAAAAACTACTTTTAAGTAATTGTCTGTATAGCCTGTTAGAAGGCCTTCTTCTTCACTGTCATCATGCACAAATTCTTCAGGGATAACTTCTAGCACTTGATCTTCAAAACGAGAAGCATACTCTTTTGCTAGCTGATCGTTTAAAGAGATGAGTCGATGCACACGCTCATTTTTAATGTCTTCATCAATTTGATCTTCCATACGTGCAGCAGGGGTTCCTGTACGAGGAGAGAATGGGAAAACGTGTAGCTCAGAAAATTTATGATCGCGAATAAAGTTATATGTGTCCATAAACTCTTCCTCTGTCTCACCTGGAAAACCAACGATTACATCAGAAGTAACAGCTAAATCAGGTAAAGCCTCATGTAATTTTGTTAAACGTTCACCGAAGAACTCCATTGTATATTTACGACGCATACGTTTTAATACCGTATCAGAACCAGATTGAATAGGGATGTGTAAATGATTCACGACAATCTTTGATTCACGTAGTACTTCAATTACTTCATCTGTTAATTGACTAGCCTCAATGGATGAAATACGAAGACGCTTTAAGCCTGTTACATTGGCCTCTAAATCACGTAGTAATTGAGCAAGATTATAATCTTTTAAATCCTGACCATAGCCACCTGTATGAATACCAGTTAAGACAATTTCAAGATAACCAGCATCTACTAATTGCTGTGCTTGATGTAATACTTCTTGTGGGTCACGAGAACGCATTAAACCACGTGCCCATGGAATAATACAAAATGTACAGAAATTGTTACAGCCTTCTTGGATTTTTAACGAAGCACGTGTACGGTCTGTAAATGCTGGTACATCTAATTCTTCGTATACTCGGTTTTTCATAATGTTACGTACAGCATTAATCGGTTGTCGTTCCGCACGATATTGTTCAATATAACCAAGTAATTTCGTACGATCTTGTGTTCCAACAACAATATCAACACCAGGGATTGCCATAATTTCTGCAGGGGATGTTTGTGCATAGCATCCTGTTACACAAATAACTGCATCCGGATTTTGGCGAATTGCTCGACGAATAACCTGACGTGATTTTTTATCTCCAGTATTCGTAACTGTGCATGTATTAATGACGTAAACGTCTGCTTGTTGATCAAATTCTGTTCGATCATAGCCTTCTTCTTTAAACAGCTGCCAAATTGCTTCTGTTTCGTAATGATTTACTTTACAACCTAGAGTATGAAAACTCACGATTTTTGATCGCTCGTTACTCATGATATATATCATCCTTTCAATTCACATTACCTTGTGTTTCCAAACATTTAATAAGTTTTTCGTTGTACATATTTTAGATACGTGATTTATGATAACATAATCCTTATAAAATCAGTACATATAAGATTTTTTTGTGAAATAATTAAGTTATCACTTTCTATACAATCTTTTGAGGACTTCAGATAAACATGACTCGTTCTGTAATGTTTATATTTGGGTGTTCATTATATAGAAAGAAATTAGACGCCATCGCGAAAAAATGATATGATTCGAAGAGGTACGTACATCTTGTTTAATGAAGGAGCGTTCAACAATGGAAAAAAATTTTGCACGTATGATTGATCATACATTATTAAAGGCTGAGGCAACAAAAGAACAAATTGAAAAATTATGTGCAGAAGCTAAACAATTTAACTTTGCTTCTGTTTGTGTAAATCCAACTTGGGTAAAACGTAGTAGTGAATTATTACAGGGTACAGACGTGTTAGTTTGTACGGTTATCGGCTTCCCACTTGGTGCCAATACGCCAGCAGTCAAAGCATTTGAAGCAAAAGACGCCATTGCTAACGGTGCAAAAGAAGTAGATATGGTTATTAATATCGGTGCGTTGAAAGATAAAAACTATGAGCTTGTACAGGCAGATATCGCAGCTGTGGTAGAAGCAGCTAAAGATAGCGCACTTGTAAAAGTCATTATTGAATCATGCTTACTAACAGACGAAGAAAAAGTGAAAGCATGTGAGTTAGCTGTAGCAGCGGGTGCTGACTATGTGAAAACATCTACAGGTTTTTCTACTGGTGGAGCAACAGCAGAGGATATCGCGCTGATGCGTAAAACTGTAGGTCCAGAACTTGGTGTAAAAGCATCAGGTGGTGTTCGTAGCTTAGAGGACATGAAAAAAATGGTAGAAGCAGGTGCGACTCGTATTGGGGCTAGCTCTGGTGTAGCTATTATGAATGGTTTAATTGCCGACTCCAACTATTAATATTATCTTTTTATAGCGCCATAAGCTCATGTGTACATTGACATGAGCTTATGGCTTCTTTGTGTTTAATCAGCATAATAATTTTCTATGCACATATACTCCACTGATGAATGTAAATACAGAAAGGAGGATGTCATGTTTACACAATATAAGTCTTGGAGGCCCTATATTAGCCCCTTTGATCCTTGTAAGCCTATAGAAGTTAAATATTATGCAACACCCCCACAATTATATATGGGTTTTCAACCACCTGGACTTCCACAATTTCCAACCGCAAGAGAAGCGCTAATGGCGGGTACACTATGGCCACAGTTGTTTAGCCCATATCCATTTCCCCTAAAAGGAGGGAGGAAGCATGACTAAAAAGATGCCGCCCGAATTTTATAAGCAATTAGAAGAAATACAAGCAATTGATTTCGTCATTGTTGAATTAAACCTCTATTTAGACACTCATCCGCACGATTATGACGCTATTCAGCAATTTAATGAAAATACAGAGAAAAGTATGAAACTTAAAATTGATTTTGAGCAAAAGTATGGACCACTCATGAATTTTGGGAGAAGCTATTCGAATTATCCTTTTAACTGGATTGATACACCATGGCCATGGCAAGTCTAAACAAAAGACTAGGAGGAAAAATCTTTGTGGTATTATGAAAAGAAACTCCAGTATCCGGTAAAAGTTAGTACATGTAACCCAATGCTTGCAAAGTTTTTAATTGAACAATATGGAGGAGCGGATGGGGAACTGGCAGCAGCTCTACGCTACATGAATCAGCGCTATACGATTCCTGACAAAGTAGTAGGGTTATTGACCGATATAGCAACAGAGGAATTTTCACATTTAGAAATGATTGCCACGATGATTTATAAGCTAACAAAAGATGCAACACCAGAAATGCTGAAAGAAGCTGGTTTGGGTGATCATTATGTAAATCACGATCGGGCTCTATTTTATCAAAATGCCTCAGGTGTACCATTCACAGCAACCTATATTCAAGCAAAGGGCGACCCTATCGCGGACTTGTATGAGGATATTGCAGCTGAAGAAAAGGCACGTGCCACATATCAATGGATTATTGACTTATCAGATGACACGGATTTAAATGATAGTTTGAAGTTTTTACGTGAACGGGAAATTGTTCATTCCCAACGCTTCAGAGAGGCTGTTGAAATTTTAAAAGATGATAGAGATCAAAAGAAAGTTTTCTAAGACAAAAAGGCTGTATCAAGTTGAGCTTGAAACAGCCTTTTTGTGGTTACTGAATATTTGAGAATAAGCTAAGATCTTTTCGATGACCAATCATTACTAATAAATCTTCCTTTTCAATAATTTGCTCAGGAGAAGGGGAGATAATAATTTCTCCCTCGCGCACAATTGCAATTACACTGACGTTATATTTTGCGCGCAAGTCTAAATCACGAAGGTTTTGTCCAGCCATTTTGGAAGGAATCATAATTTCTTCAATGCTGTATTCCTTTGATAATTCGATATAATTCAACATATTTGGGGATAGGAGTTGATTAGCCACACGTTCACCCATATCTCTTTCTGGGTAAATAATCCAATCAGCTCCTACTTTATCTAACACTTGCCCATGTCTTTTACCAAGTGCCTTTGCAATCACTTTTTTGATCCCTAGCTCTTTTAATAAAGAGACGGTTAAAATACTAGATTGCATATCATTACCGATCGCCACGATAACACAATCGAAGTTACCAATACCAATCGATTTTAAGGCTTTTTCTTCTGTTGTATCTGCTACCACAGCGTGAGTCACATAGGGTTCGGCATCCTCTACTCTTTCTTCATTTATATCAATTCCTAATATTTCCTGTCCAGCTTCATGCAATCTGCGAGCGACGCTTGTTCCGAATCTACCTAAGCCAATCACAGCGTATTGTTTAATGGTCATAGCGTTCTGTCTTCCTCTCATTTGGTTATCCAATCATAATATTTCCTTTTGGGTGGCGGAAACTCTCTTTTTTTCTTCGTTTTGCAATGGCAAAAGCAATGGTTAGTGGTCCTACTCTTCCTGCGAACATTGTAATAATCAGAAGAAGACGACCAGCAGGTGTTAGCTCTGGAGTTAGGCCCATCGAAAGACCAACAGTACCAAACGCAGAGGTAGCCTCAAATAAGTACATCATAAAGCTATGATGCTGTTCCGTGATACTGAGAAGAATCGTCACGACTACAACAATTAATCCTCCACACATTGTAACCGTCAAAGCCTTTAAGATAGTTTCAGTAACAATTCTACGTTTAAAGAGAACGACATCTTCTTTTCCTCGAATTTGTGACCACATAGTAGCTACTAAAACAGCAAAGGTTGTGATTTTAATACCTCCAGCAGTCGACCCAGAGCCTGCCCCAATAAACATGAAAAGAATCATTAAAAATAATGTAGAATGCGTTAAGTCCCCAATAGCCAGTGTATTGGAGCCAGCAGTTCGTGGTGTAACCGCTTGGTAAAGGGAACCTAACACTTTACCCCATTCGGATAATGGTCCCAGTGTCTTTTGGTTGCCATACTCAAACAAAAATATCAAAATGGTTCCACTAACAGTGAGCAAAAGTGTCGTTACTAAGACTATTTTTGAATGGACAGAAAGCCTTTTAGTCACACGATATTCATATAATTCATTCATCACAATAAAGCCTAATCCGCCGATTGTAATAAGAGTACAGATGGTGAAAACAACAAAGGGATCATCAACATAGGCAGTCATTCCGTTAAAGCCACCCATTAAATCGAAGCCAGCGTTGTTGAAGTTGGATATGGCATGAAAAAATCCAAAATAAAGGGCCTTTCCAATAGGCATATCAAAAGAAAAACGAATGGATAGAATAAGACCACCGATTATTTCAATACATGCTGTAAAGAGTAATATTCTTTTCACTAATCGAACAAGACCAGCAATGGAGATATTATTAAATGCTTCTTTTAGCAGCAGTCTTTCTTTTAATGAAATTTTCTTTCCAAGCAGTAAAAATAATAATGTGGCAAATGTCATAAATCCTAAACCGCCAATTTGGATTAAGAATAAAAGAACCACTTCGCCAAAAGTAGAGAAGGTATCACCTGTATCGACTACAATTAAACCTGTGACACAAGTAGCTGATGTAGCAGTGAATAAAGCATCTAAAAAGGGCAAACCCTTCCCATCCTCAGTAGAAAATGGCATTGTTAAAAGAAACGTACCTATGGCAATGATGAGGGCAAAGCCCAATACAAGAACTTTGGGAGGATTTAATGCTCTTTTAAAATTGTTCATTTAATTTTTCCTCAATTCTGAATAGTAAACAACTGTTTGTTAGATGGCATAATAAAAAGACCTACGATTAGAGCATGAAAAGGGTAGAAAGCATGCTAATAATGGTGGTCAATAACGACCTCCTTCGCTTTAGCCGACGAAGTTAGCTGACGGGTAGGATGGCGAAAGAGCTTTCTCATCCCTTCTGCTAAAGCAGAATTAACCCCAAAAGATTGGTTCCTCCGTTCTCAAATAGTTGAGATTTGGCCGATATGAAATTGAATGTGATTTATTCTACGCCCTTATTCTATTTTTTGTAAACCCCTTAATTGTTAAGAAAATGTAATTATTTTTATTGTGGGCGAATTGTGTATGAATAATTCGAGCAAAAATAAAACCAAAAATTCACTTGATAATTTCGCATACTTTCTATTGACCATTATTAGACAATACGATATAATTTTTTAGTACACAACAGAAGGTGATTTGCCTAATTGTGTATTGACGTGTGTTCGGAGGGAGGGAAAGAGAGATGTCAAAAACTGTCGTTCGCAAAAACGAATCGCTTGAAGATGCTCTTCGCCGCTTCAAACGTACTGTATCAAAAAGTGGTACAATTCAAGAAGTTAGAAAGCGCGAGTTCTACGAAAAACCTAGCGTAAAACGTAAAAAGAAATCAGAAGCTGCACGTAAACGTAAGTGGTAATTTAATTTCCCATTAAAAATCCCTACGTTCATAACACGCAATTGTATGATTCACTGAGCAGACAAAGTTATACCTGAAATTAATCACATTTTTGATTAATTTCAGGTATTTTACATTGCTCAACTTTACGTACATATGAAAAAGCCGAATGAATCAAAATGATTTCATTCGGCTTTTTTTCGCATACTAAGTGTTGATAATTGGGATTAGATCTAGTGATAAATAAGTGAATAAATTTTTAAGATTTGTGAAACTTTTCGCATGATTGACCGTATATACAGAGGAGAGGCATGTTAGAAGGGAGGGGAAAAGATGCGAAAACGGAGAATCCTCAGCTATTTACTAGTGATATGGATGACTTTTTTGTTAGCGTTTCCATTAACTTCGGCTTTTGCCAGTAATAAGGTTTATCATGTTCCGATTCGTAATGAAGTAGAGCGAGGACTTCATGCATTTTTAGAACGAGCTTTTAAAGAGGCTGAAGAAAACAATGCAGAGGCAATTATCTTAGAAATACATACGCCTGGCGGTTTTGTGAATGCAGCAAGCGATATCGCCATGCTTATGGATGCAACGCAAATAAAAACGATTGCTTATATTAATAAGGATGCGCACTCAGCAGGAGCGTTTTTAGCCTTACATGCGGATAAGATCTACATGGTTCCAAATGGAACAATTGGTGCAGCAGCAGTTATCGATTCAGCAGGTAATGCAGCCGACCTAAAGGCCAATAGCGCTTGGCTTGCTCAAATGAAAGCAGCAGCAGAAACGTCAGGGCGCGACCCTAAATATGCATTAGCAATGGCAGATACCAACTATGAACTACCAGAATACCGTGCTGGCGGAAAGAATTTGTTAACCCTATCAGCCTCAGAGGCAGCAAAGGTTAAATATTCTGAAGGGACGGTTAAAGATTTTCAGGAGCTTTTAGAAGTAACCAACTTGAATGGTAGTGATGTTGTTCCCATTGAACCAACCTTTTCTGAAAAGTTAGCTCGTTTTATTACAAATCCCATCATTGTACCTATTCTATTGTCTATCGCTAGCTTAGGACTTGTGATGGAGCTTTATTCGCCAGGATTTGGTGTTCCAGGTATAATGGGCTTATCAGCACTTGGTTTATTTTTCTTTGGACATATGGTGGCCGGCTTTGCGGGATATGAAACATTATTGTTATTTATTGTTGGCTTAGCCCTTTTAATTGCAGAGTTTTTTGTCCCCGGTGGAATTATTGGTATTTTAGGTGGTGTCTTAATAGTACTAAGTCTGATACTGGCAGGTGCAAATATGATGCAAATGATAGTAGCAATTCTCATTGCGCTTGTGATAGCGATGATAGGAATGGTGATTCTGATGAAATTTTTCGGAAAAAAACTGCATGTCTTAAACAGGCTTGTGTTAATGGATGCAACCACGACAGAAGAAGGGTATGTATCCAATGTGAATCGCACAGAACTGTTAGGGAAAATTGGGAAAACGCTTACGCCACTTCGTCCATCTGGAACAATGGTACTTGGTAGTGAACGCATTGATATTGTATCAGAAGGTGGCTATATCGATGTTAATCAACATGTAGAAATTATTAAAGTTGAAGGCTCACGCATTGTTGTGAGACAAACAGATAAAGAGATGGAGGAATAGAAAATGGGTTTTGATTTAGCTTTGATTGGTCCTATTGCTGGACTAGTTATTTTATTCATTGTGCTTGCGGTATTCTTTACCTTTGTACCCGTAGCATTGTGGATTTCTGCATTAGCAGCAGGTGTACGTGTGAGTATTTTCACATTAATTGGGATGCGCTTACGTCGTGTTATCCCGTCTCGAATTGTTAATCCGTTGATTAAAGCACATAAAGCTGGTTTACCTGTAACGATTAATCAGTTAGAGAGTCACTATTTAGCAGGTGGTAATGTTGACCGTGTAGTGAATGCCTTAATTGCGGCTCACCGTGCCAATATAGAGCTGTCATTTGAACGTTGTGCAGCAATTGATTTAGCTGGGCGTGATGTATTAGAAGCTGTTCAAATGTCTGTTAATCCAAAAGTTATTGAAACACCGTTCATTTCAGGTGTAGCAATGAACGGGATTGAAGTAAAAGCAAAGGCTCGTATTACCGTGCGTGCCAACATCGAGCGTTTAGTCGGTGGTGCTGGTGAAGAAACAGTTATTGCTCGTGTTGGTGAGGGGATTGTTTCAACTATCGGTTCAGCGACACATCATACAGAAGTTTTAGAAAATCCAGATATGATTTCGCAAACAGTATTATCTAAAGGGTTAGATTCAGGAACAGCCTTTGAAATCTTGTCCATTGATATTGCCGATGTAGATATCGGTAAAAATATCGGTGCAGAATTACAGATTGAACAAGCACAAGCAGATAAAAACATTGCACAAGCAAAAGCCGAGGAACGTCGTGCTATGGCTGTTGCAAATGAGCAAGAAATGATTGCACGTGTTCAAGAGATGAAGGCGAAAGTAGTAGAAGCAGAGGCAGAAGTACCACAAGCGATGGCTGAAGCCTTACGTTCCGGTAATCTTGGTATTATGGATTATATGAACTATCGTAATATCCAAGCGGATACAGCGATGCGCGATTCGATTTCAAAAGTGAGCACAGATAAACCTGAAACAAATGAACCTAATGCTTAATAACGGAAAGGAGCAGAACTAATAATATGGAACAATTAATACTCTTTGCCATAATTGCCATAGTCAGCTCTATTTTCGGAAAATCAAAAAATAAAAAGCCTCAGAAGCAGATGCCTCCTTTTAATAAAGATACCGTGGTAGAGCCTCCAGTTACGGAGAAAGCGCCACATCGGACTGGGAAAGCACAGAGTTTTGAAGATTTTGCACGAGAATTTATAGGAGATTGGATTCCAGAAAATGAGAAAGTCGAGGAACCTAAAAAGTTTGTTGAAGCACAAGTGAAAAAAGAAATGCCAAGCTATGTTGCCCCAACTGTCATTCCCGCAGATATCCCTAGCCGTTCTTCTAATCGAGAAGGTCGAGGACGATTAGCTGCTGGAAAAAAGGAAGTGCAATCAGTTGGCACAAATTCGACTTTACAACTACCTCAATCTAAAAATGATCTTATGCAAGCAATCGTGATGGCTGAAATATTAGGTCCACCGAAATCAAAAAGAAAATAACTAGCATGTCCTCCTTTTTCGATGCATATATTGCCGAAGAAGGAGGCATTTTTTTATGAAAAAATTATTTCAATTAACGCCACTACTTGAGTTGTTAGAATACGAATCATTAAAAATTATTGGACCCTACCGTTTTATTCATGCAGATGCGACGACCTGTTCGTTTGTCTATGCAGATTATCATATTACTGTCAATGCGGATTCAGTGACAATCAATGCGCTCAAAGAAGAAATGCTACATCTCACTGTTGACAATCTACAGGAGCTTCATATGAAAATGACAAAGAATATGGGTGTGAGCAAAAATGTGGAATAATCGGCCAATTATTATACGTATAAAGCGCCATGAAAATGTTCATCCTTTTATTCAAGCATTGCACGCTCAACATGTCCCATTAAAGCGTGTTGTCTTTCGTGAGCAGGAAGTTTCCTTTGAAACGACGATGCATTATCTACCAAAAATTCGCCGTGTACGAAGACGTTTTCGCTTAAAAATGGCTGTATTTTATGCAGATGAGCTTCAAGTTTTTCGAGCGCAAATTTGGACTTTATTGGGCTTAGCCTTTATGATTGCTATTCCAATTCTTTGTGCACAAGTCATATGGCGAGTGGACATAGAAGCCGCAACACCAGAACTAGAGCAGCGTTTAGGTAAGACCTTTCATGAAACCTTTCAATTAGAAACCCCTTTATCTCAAAAAAGGTTACCTTCCAATACGGTTATACGACAAAAACTGTTAGAGCAACACCGAGAGCTATCATGGGTTCATATTGATAAACATGGCGGACGAGTAATTTTGAGACCACAAGAATCACCTAAACAAACAGAGCAAACAACTGATAAATTAGCCTCCCATATAGTAGCAACGAAAAGTGGTGTCATTACACATTTTAATATACAGCATGGCGAGCGAAAAATTTCAGTAAATGATACAGCCTACGAGGGTGACGTCCTCGTAAGTGGGGTATTAGAAAGTGGTACAGATCAAGTTTTTGTAGGGGCGAAGGGAGAGGTTTATGCAGACTATTGGCTTGAATGTTCATTTAAAATTCCAACAAAAATTACTGTGGAAACCTTGCAGCAAAAGCAATGGCGAGTGTTGATAAAGGGTATACATCAGGAAAAGGTGGATTATGTACAAAGAAAAGATTTACCGAATTGGCTATCCCCCTATGTTTCAATTGTAGAGGAGCAACAGACGAAAACGATGCAAGTAGAGTTAGATGAATCGAAAATTGAGTCATTGCTGATTCCTTTATTGCATGAAAAAGTATTACGTTCGTTACCTGCAAAAACAATCATCAAGAAAGAAAACCTTTTACAGGCAAAGTGGGGGAATGGTACAGTTGAAGGGAAAGTTCTATTTTTAGTCAATGAAAACATTGCAAGTCCAATACAAGGCCTACAAGGAGAATGATTATGTCAGAACAGTTAACTGTATTACAGGTGGATAATCCAAATGAAGCGGTTATGCTACTAGGTATTTCCGATGCAAATATGAAATTAGTTGAAGAAGCACTTAATGTTCATATCATTACGCGTGGTGAACAAATTCAACTTGCGGGTGAAGAAAATGCTAAGGAACAGGCAACATTTCTTCTGCATGCTTTATTGAAGGTCATTCGCAAAGGAATTAATATTGATCAACGTGATGTCACAACAGCTATTGAAATGACACAAAAAGGAACAATCGAGTATTTTGCAGAACTATATGATGAAGAAATAGCACGCACGACGAAAGGTAAGTCAATTCGTGCAAAAACAATTGGTCAACGAGAATACATACAAGCAATCCGTCATAAAGACGTTGTTTTCGGTATTGGTCCAGCCGGTACTGGGAAAACGTATTTAGCGGTAGTCATGGCAACACAGGCACTTAAAAACGGCCATGTTAAGAGAATTATTTTAACTCGTCCTGCTGTTGAAGCTGGAGAATCTCTAGGCTTTCTTCCAGGGGATTTAAAGGAAAAGGTCGATCCATATTTACGACCTCTCTACGACGCTTTAAACGACATCTACGGCTCGGAACAGACACAGCGGCTAATTGAACGCGGAACAATTGAAATCGCCCCTTTAGCCTATATGCGTGGCCGTACATTAGATGATGCCTTTGTTATTTTAGATGAAGCACAAAATACAACACATCAACAAATGAAAATGTTCCTAACTCGTCTAGGCTTCGGCTCTAAAATGGTCATCACAGGTGATAAAACACAAATCGACTTACCCAAAAATACAGAATCTGGCTTGATTGTAGCAGAACGTACATTAAAGTATGTTAAATCTATTCATTTCCAAGTACTAGAACAAGGCGATGTCGTACGTCACCCAATCGTAGCCAAAATCATTCAAGCCTACGAAGAACAGCAACTTTAGAATTGCGTAGCAATTCTAAAGTCTGCCCCGAAAGCGAAGCGACAGGGGCAACGAGGTTTAAAGTCAGCCCCGAAAGCGAAGCGACAGGGGCAACGAGGTTTAAAGTCAGCCCCGAAAGCGAAGCGACAGGGGCAACGAGGTTTAAAGTCAGCCCCGAAAGCGAAGCGACAGGGGCAACGAGGTTTAAAGTCAGCCCCGAAAGCGAAGCGACAGGGGCAACGAGGTTTAAAGTCTGCCCGAAAGCAAAGCGACAGGGGCAACGAGGTTTAAAGTCTGCCCCGAAAGCGAAGCGACAGGGGCAACGAGGTTTAAAGTCTGCCCGAAAGCGAAGCGACAGGGGCAACGAGGTTTAAAGTCTGCCCGAAAGCGAAGCGACAGGGGTAACGAGGTTTAAAACATCCGTATAGTTAAAACCTAAACCACGAATTTAATCAAAATATGGAAAAAAATGTGACAGCTATGCGAAGATGCATAGCTGTTTTTTGCTTTCTTATACATTTTTCGAGAAAAATGTATGCTGAATTGGTATGATAGTAGGTAGATAGAGGAGGTGCCAGATGGAGAAACAACTTCGAAAATTTACAGAGCTTATCGGTTTTCGCTACTTTCTTATCATCATTCTCATTTTAACAGGTGGCCTACAATTTGGGTTCATGTATGGCGATGTTAAAGGGGTTACATATGATTTCAAACCATTACAGCTTGCGCCTGAAACCGTACGATCTACTAAAACGATTGAAGACACTTATAAAACACAGCTAGAGCGAGAAAAAGCTGCCAATGCAGTGGATTCAGTCTATCAATTTTCGGAGGATGTCGCCAAGCAAAGAGCAGCGATTGTAACATCATTATTTGATTATGTTTTGGAAGTGAAAAAAGATGTTGCTAATAGTAAGGAACCTATTCCTATTGCAGATCAAGTTACACAGCTTCGAAAAAAATTTGAATCCATTGACGAAGACCAGATGCCGTTAATTTTTACAGATTCTCAGCTCGAAGGTCTGTTAGTGCAAAGTGAAGATGATTTAACTAGAACAAGTACGCAATTATCTAAATTTGTAGAGGAATATTTACAAAAATCCATCCGACCCGAGAACGTCTTTGTTGCACAAAATGATTTTGAGACAAAGATTCGTGGACAACGAGGATATCCTGATAAAATATTCAATACAGTCGTGTTAATAGGACGTACAAGCATTATTGAAAATGAAACAATTAATGAAGAACAAACAAAGATCCGAAAACAGCAGGCCAAAGAAAGTGTAGAGCCAACACGAATTTTACAAGGTCAGATTATTGTTCAGGAAGGCCAAGTTATTGACAATGAGGCTTATAGACAATTAGAGCTATTAGGGATGGTTAGTAATAAAGCCTCCTTGAAGCCTATTGCAGGGCTTATTATTTTAACGCTACTGCAAATGATGTTTTTGTATATTTTATTTGAGCGTTGGGAGACGAACGAACGAAAAAAACGTAATGCACTGTTAGTGACAGTGATTGTTTATAGCTTGTCTATTTTGCTAATGAAATTTATTAGCTTAGTTTCTAGTGGCTTTGATGTGACGATTGCCTTTTTATTCCCGACAGCACTTGCTACGATGCTTGTACGATTGCTAGCAGATGAGCGAGCTGCTGTATTAATTACAGTTATGACGGCTGCTTCAGCAGGAGTAATTTTTCAAGAAGGCTATTCTTCAGTTATGCAAATGGAAATTACGCTGTATATTATATTCGGAGGGTTTGCAAGCCTATTCTTTTTGCGTAGTGTGGAAAAACGCTCACATATTTTACACGCGGTTGGTGTGATTTCGCTTGTAAATATGGCATTTATCGCGTTTTATTTGTTAATGACACAATCATCCTATGGCTTACCAGAGTTAGCATTTTACTTAATAGCAGCGATGTTATCTGCCTTACTTTCAGGGGCATTAACGATGGGACTTTTACCATTCTTTGAATCGGCGTTTAGCTTGCTTTCGTCTTTGCGCTTAATTGAGCTATCCAATCCCAACCATCCATTATTAAAAAAATTATTAATGGAAACTCCAGGGACATATCATCATAGTGTGATGGTAGCGAACTTAGCGGAAGCTGCGTGTGAAGAGATTGGTGCTGACGGTTTATTAGCACGTGTGGGTTGTTATTATCATGATATTGGTAAAACTAAACGACCTTCCTTTTTCATCGAAAATCAGATGTCGGGCATCAATCCGCATGATTCGTTACCACCTGAAACAAGTGCAGAGATTATTATCGCCCATACGACAGATGGTGCCAATATGTTAAAACGTTATAAAATGCCCCAAGAAATTATCGATATCGCTTTACAACATCATGGCACAAGTTTGTTAAAATTCTTCTTGTTTAAAGCAAAGGAAGAAGGAAAAAATATTGATGAGTCAAAGTTCCGATACCCAGGGCCCAAACCACAAACAAAAGAAGCAGCTGTTATAAGTGTTGCGGATAGTGTCGAGGCAGCAGTACGTTCTATGAAAGAGCCAAATGCAGAGAAAATTCAGAAGCTAGTACGAGCGATTATCGATGATCGCGTCCAAGATAATCAGTTTGATGAATGCGATATTTCAATAAAAGAGTTAAAATGTATAGAGAGAGTTCTTTGTGAAACGTTGAATGGGATATTCCATTCACGTATTGAATATCCAAAGGCAGATAAGTAGGAGGATCTATGATTTTAACAATTGATTTTACGGATGAAACAAATGAAGTGGGAGCACAACATATCGAACTTGTTGAAAAGCTATTACAGCATGCTGCAAGTGTAGAAAATATTGAGCCAGAAACAGAGGTTTCAGTGACGTTTGTTACAAACAAGGCAATACAAGATATTAATCGTGAATATCGTGGCAAAGATCAGCCAACAGATGTCATTTCCTTTGCACTAGAGGAGCTAGGGGAAGGAGAAATGGAAGTTACTTTTGAAGGTATGCCACGTGTATTAGGTGATATCATTATTTCGACTGATCGTGCAAAAGAGCAGGCTGAGGAATACAATCATTCCTTTGAACGAGAATTAGGCTTTTTAGCTGTACATGGTTTTTTACATTTACTTGGTTATGACCATATGGAGCCAGAAGAAGAGAAAGTGATGTTTGCAAAGCAAGATGAGATTCTCCAAACTTTTGGCTTAGGTCGAGACTAGATGAATTTGCGAAAATACTTGCGATCTTTTGGCTATGCTTTTGAAGGCATCATAACTGCAAGTAAAGAACAAAATTTTAAATCACATATAGTAAGTGCAATCATTGTTATACTGGCTAGTTATTTGACAGGTTTATCTCGTATGGAGTGGTATATTGTGCTACTATTAATAGCACTAATGTTTGCACTGGAAATGATGAATACAGCTATCGAACGGGTAGTCGATTTAGCTTCCCCGGAGATACATCCGCTTGCTAAGCAAGCAAAAGATATTGCAGCAGGTGCAGTGCTTGTATTTGCGCTATTCAGTGCTATAATCGGATTACTCATCTTTCTGCCAAAATGGTTTTAATGGAAATGAGTGTCTTCTAATTGAAAATAAACCATAAATGTGAGGGAGAATTAGTATAGATGACAATGGATATGCATGCATTATTAGAAGAATCAAAAAAGGCACGTGAAAAAGCCTATGTTCCTTATTCAAAATTTAAAGTAGGGGCAGCTCTACTAACAAAAGATGGAGAGGTTATTCACGGCTGTAATATTGAAAATGCAGGCTATAGTATGACAAATTGTGCTGAGCGTACAGCGTTTTTTAAGGCAGTATCGGAGGGGATTTACGAATTCGACGCCATTGCCATTGTAGCTGATACGGATGGGCCATGCGCCCCATGTGGAGCATGTCGCCAGGTCATGATGGAGTTTTGTGCTCCAACTATGCCTGTCTATTTAACGAACTTAAAAGGTGATGTGACGGTAACATCAGTAGGCGAATTACTACCGTTTGCATTTACGACGGAGGATTTAGAGAATGCAGGAAACTAAAAATGGCTATAAATCAGGCTTTATCTCCATCATTGGTCGTCCAAACGTTGGCAAATCGACATTTTTAAATCGTGTCATTGGCCAAAAAATTGCGATCATGAGTGATAAGCCGCAAACAACACGAAATAAAGTACAAGGCGTACTGACAACAGATGATAGCCAAATGATTTTTATTGATACACCAGGTATTCACAAGCCAAAGCATAAACTAGGCGATTTCATGCTGAAGGTTTCTAAAAACACATTGCGTGAAGTGGACGTTATTATGTTTATGGTTAATGCTGAGCAAAAACTCGGTAAAGGTGATGAATTTATTTTAGAAATGCTAGCAGGAAATCCAACACCTGTCTTTTTGGTCATCAATAAAATTGATGCCATTCATCCAGATGAACTAATGGGAATTATTGAAAGCTATAAAGAGCGTTATGACTTTGCGGAGATTGTACCGATTTCTGCGCTACAAGGCAATAATGTTGAAAATTTATTAGTGACCTTGGCGAAGTATTTACCAGAAGGACCACAGTATTACCCAGCAGATCAAGTGACAGATCATCCTGAACGATTTATTATCTCTGAACTTATTCGTGAAAAAGTCCTACATTTAACGCGTGAAGAAATTCCCCATTCTATCGCAGTGGTAATTGATAAAATTCGTCGTGATGAAGAAAATGATGATAAAATTCATGTAGCGGCTACGATTATTGTGGAGCGCGATTCTCAAAAAGGGATTGTTATCGGAAAACGTGGAGCCCTGCTAAAAGAAGTAGGGACACGTGCGCGAAAGGATATCGAAATGCTTTTAGGGTCTAAAGTTTATTTAGAGCTATGGGTAAAGGTGCAAAAAGATTGGCGTAATAAAGCTACACATTTACGCGATTTTGGATTCCGTGATGATGAATATTAAGTTTTTTCCTGGCTTATCAAATGAGTTGTACCGTTCGTGAAGTGAAGAATTCCACTTTTTGTGGACATGAACATATGTTTTTCCGTCAGTGTTCATTGCAAGTTGAATCAGGAATAGACGCCAAATTTTGACGTGACGGTTTCAGGTTCACTTCTTCTTGTAGGCACAAAAGGATCTAGCAGTATTTGATCATTTTTATTTTTGAGCTGTCCAAAATTATTTTGGGCAGCTTTCTTTTCATGGATTGTTCTTTTAAGAAAGGAGGGGGATTATGCTTCATAAATGGGAGGGGATTGTATTAAAGGTTCGCGCTTATGGGGAATCGAATAAGATTGTTATTTTGCTAACTCGGGAAGCTGGTAAAGTGGCTACGATGGCTAGAGGGGCAAAAAAACCTTCTAGTAGATTGGCTTCCATCACGCAACCCTTTACCTATGGGATGTTTATGGTACAACATCATACAGGCATGGGAACTTTGCAACAGGGAGAACATTTAAATTCCATGCGCCATATTCGTGAGGATATTATGGCTACTGCTTATGCTAGCTATATTATGGAATTAGTGGAGCGAGTTGTGGAAGAAGGAAAGCCAGAGCCATTTGCGTTCGATGTTTTACTACATGCACTACAAGCAATTGAGGATGGCTATGATCCTGAAGCTATTACGCTATTTGTTGAATGGAAAATGTTGCCCTATACAGGTGTACAACCTATTTTACATGCCTGTGCTGCGTGTGGCGCAGTAGATGGGGAATTCGCTTTTTCCTTTGCTCAAGGAGGATTCTTATGCCATCGCTGTTATCAGCATGACCCCTATATCATTCGCTTAACGCCAACACAGCTGAAACTTATCAGGATGTTCTACACCGTTCCTATCGACCAAATTGGGAAAATAGAACTAAAAAAAGAAACAAAATATTTCATTAAAAAAATTATAACAACCATTTATGAAGAACAAACCGGTATTCGGTTTAAGACGAGAAAATTTATAGAGCAACTAGAACGTACCCCTGAACTGCAAATACGCTCGAAAGACAAAATGCCAGATGAATCATAATGTTCATCTGGCATTTCACGTTATTTAAAATTCATCCTCATCCTCTGTCACTAAAAAGGCCCAGTGTCCAGCAATTTTTTTACTTTCAATATAAAGGTATGCTGTTTCATTGTTTTTACCTGTTAAATGGAGAATCGCTAGACCTTCAGCTTTTGGCGTAATATGTAGTTGCCCGTCAAGAATTGTCGCTTTTACAGGCACTGGCTCAAAACCAAAGCTTTCGAGTGCTACATGTGTTGGTTCGAAAGGTAATTCTTGCGCTGTCAGTATTAATTCATCTGTCAAATGATATAAATCAATGCTGCGAACAAAATCATAGGAATACACATCTGCGGCCATCTTTTGTTGTTGCGTCCCATCTGAAAATGTAACAATGTATTGTCCATTTTGCGAGATGGACAGTGTTTGATCTTGTTGATTAAAGTTATAGAAATTTGAAGCGAGTGGCTGTCCATTCGCATTTTGAACCGTCACCTCTGTTGGCATGAATGGTAATTTGCTCTCAGACAAATCGAGTGGTAAATTTTCGATATAATCATCTTCTTTTACTTCTTCAAGTGTTACCTTCAGCTTACCATTTACATTTTTGACATGTACTAAATAAAAAATGTCAATAAAGTCCTCTGAATCATCAGTCAATCCAGTAATCACTAATTTACCCGTACCTTCTTTTATAGGGGTAATCGTGATAGACTCTGTCATATCTTCCTCTTCATTCCATGTGAAAATATCCTCTGCTGGCTCAAGACCACCATAAGAAGCAAAAATATAGTCCTGTTTAAATTGACTTGCATAGACGGTTGCATTGCCTAGCAACTTTTCAGCTCGTACAACAAAAGCAGCCAGCTGAGAGCGCTTTACATTGCTTTTTGGGCCGAAAGTCGTTGCAGATGTTCCTTTGGTAATCCCATTTACAAACAATGCTTTAATATGAGGCTCAAATTCATTCCCCTTTTTAACGTCTGTAAATGGTAATTGCGTGTTACTCGTACTTGTTAATCCAAAGCCCTTCGCAATCATTTTAGACATTTGCTCGCGAGTTATATTTTGAGTAGGGTAGAAATAACCATTTGCACCATTAATAATGCCAGCATTTGCTAATGCTGCAATGGCTCCGTAGTTTTCATCGCCAGGTTTGATGTCTTTGAATTGGGGGTTTTTTACGTGAACTGTATCTAACTTTAAAATACCTGCTAAAATCTTCGCAGCCTGTGTACGTGTAATAGGATTAGCGGGTTTAAATGTCCCATCCATATAGCCTGAAATAATGCCACGCTCTGCTAATTGAATAATAGCCTTACCTTCTTCATTGGTTGGGTTGATATCAGGAAAAAATGATGCTGCGTGTGCGGGTGGTGCGATAATAATCGCACTTGTTGCTAAAGCAGAAGCCATAGCTAGTTGAAATAAACGTTGAGACTGCAATTAAATTCCTCCAAAAAGTACAATAGAAAATTTTATAGTATATATGTTTCTGGTCAGACCTTCCTATGTATCAGTTCAAACTTCCGGACGAATGAATGTTAAAAGGTGATATGTCTTTAGCCTGTTAATTATTCTTTATTTAACAGCTAATACTAACTATAATAACTTATTTATACCAAATAGATGGAACAACGCATAGAGGGAATTTCATCCATATCATGACGTGTTTGGTAATCACCAATACCTTAAGTAAAAAGGGGGAGCTAAAACTAATTAACTTGCATAGCACAGAACTCGCTTCATTTTATCTTTTAAATAAAAAGAAATACCTTTGATTTTATAGGAGGATGCAACTAGATTACCTTTCTTTTTAATGAATAAATTTCAATTTTTACAAAATAAAATTATTGCGTAAATTTAATTTTATTTGTTATTTTTCCGTCTTTAAATGAATAATATGAAGTCTTATTTATCTATATTTTTATTTATCTATATATTTATAAGTATTTTAATAGGTAAAAAGATTTGTATTTTTGTTTAGTTTTCATTATATAAGTGGTAGAAACTGTTCATTCGAGACCCATATACTAGTTGAAAAGGCATTTTAACCTATGATATTGTAAATGGTATAGATAATGGTAATTATATTTTTTAAATATAATTAAGTCGTTTAATCTCCATCGAAACTGATGTACGCTAGATCACTTTAGACATGCCTATGAAATATAAAAGCCTCTATCAGCAAAACGTATTGTTATACGTTTATCAGAATAGCGCAGTCCTATGGAAGAAGGAGGGAGTCACATAGTGCTTAGTACATTGCGTATGTGGCAAAATATATGCTACGAAAAGTAACCTTAAGTATTCATGAAGTTGAAGCAAATGATATATTAGCAGAAGATATTTTTTCAGAGTATCGTTTATTGGCTAAAAAGGATCTAGTTTTAACGGAGCGAATTATTGCCTTACTTAAACTTCGTAAAGTAGATGAATTATCTGTCTATTTGCCATCTGATTCAGTTCGAATTGTCCATGATTTAAGTGCTCAACGAACAAGAGAATATGAAGATCTATTTGCCCCATTAATTGAAAAAAGAGATCCTGTGGATGATTATAAAGAGACAGTTAGTCAGCTTTTTATGACAACGCTGGAGAATGTCGTGCACGAATTACGCTATGGACAAATTCTTAAAAGCATACAGGATACGGCTTATGTAAGAGGTGTTTTTGAAAAGATTTTGGAGAAAAAACATCGCTATGAGCTACTTATGCGTTTAAAGGAATGGGACGAGTATTCATTTGTCCATTCATTTGATGTGTTTGTATTAGGTACGATTTTTGCTAGATACCTAGGTTTAACAGATATTGAAACATTAGCTAGGGGCTACCTGTTCCATGATATCGGGAAGGTTTTTATACCCCAAGAAATATTAAATCTGAAACGTAAACTCTCTGAAGATGAGTTCGATATTGTAAAGACGCACACAACAAAAGGCTACGAGCTACTCATGGAACATAACGAGAAAGACATTGCCTACTTGGCACGAGATCATCATGAACGTTTTGCGGGAAAGGGCTATCCAAATCAACTTTGTGCGGATGATATGAGTGAGGGTGTACAATTATTACAAATTGTTGATGTATATTCAGCGATGACATCCAAGAGAGTCTATCATGTTGGCTATGGTGCTACAGATGCCTTAGCTGTCTTATACAGAGATCGACATTTATATAATGAGAGCTTTATGCATAAATTTGTAGAATGTTTAGGGATTTACCCAGTAAACTCTGTTGTTATGTTATCCGATAATCGCAGTGCACAAGTAGAGCTTGTTTATGATTTATTTCCTACATTACCAAAAGTAAGATTGTTAGATGAGCAAAAATCAATGAACTTACCTTTGAACTATAGTGTGAAAATTACGAAAATGATCGACTATCGAGCGAATAGCTTTGAAGAGATATTCAACTTATTTGTAGAGCAATTAATCCGCTGTGACGAAAATAATCTGAGAATTCATTTTAATAAATTAATTGACCATTTACATCCTAAAGAAATTGTCTTAAAAATTTTTCTGCCAGCCTTTCGTATTTTACGTTTACTAACAAGGGAAATCCAAACGGATATGACAAAGTATCGCAATTCTATTGGTATTTTAAAAACGCTACTAGAGGAGCAATTAAACGTTTTATATATGGATTATCAACATGAGCAAACGACCATATTAGTTGTGGAGACATCGTTGCGTGAAAATTTCTTCATTAAGCTTGTTCAAAGTATTTTGTATATTGATAAAATTGTGCCATTCTTTATAAACCCAGGTGATGATCAACGTATTACACAATTGATGGAACATTGTGATGTTAATGTCGCTTACTTTATTGAAGATGAACTAACTTTTGACAAACGGGTTCGTCCAATGCGAGAAGGTACATTCCTTTATTACTCACTAGCGGATATTGAGGAGCTATTAGTGAGCTTAATAGGTTTGAGCATGAAAAAGTTTTCATTCGAGGAAAAAATGCAAGAGCGCTTATTTTCAACATTTAAAGCATAAGAAAGAGGGAGTTGCCTGCTGGCTACCCCCTCTTTTTTGAGCATTTAAGTGATTAGAATTGTAGGTGTTTTTCAATATATGCTTTTACTTCAGCAATAGGCATACGAACTTGTGTCATAGAGTCACGATGACGTACTGTTACTTGGCCATCCTCTTTTGAATCAAAATCATATGTGATACAGAATGGTGTACCAATTTCATCTTGACGACGGTAACGTTTACCAATTGATTGTGATTCATCAAAATCAACAGGGAAGGCTTTACGCAGTTCAGCCCAAACATCTGTAGCTTCATCAGATAATTTTTTAGAAAGTGGTAGTACAGCAGCTTTAAATGGAGCCAGAGCAGGGTGGAAACGTAAAACCGTACGTTTATCATCACCTTCTAGTTCCTCTTCATCATAGGCATCACACAGGAAAGCTAATGTTACACGATCAGCTCCTAATGATGGTTCAATACAATAAGGAACATAACGTTCATTTGATACAGGATCAATGTAAGTGAAATCTTCACCAGAGTGTTCCATATGTTGTTTTAAGTCGTAATCTGTACGATCTGCAACACCCCAAAGCTCTCCCCAGCCAAATGGGAATTTGAATTCGATATCTGTTGTAGCGTTAGAGTAGTGAGATAGCTCATCATCCTCATGGTCACGAAGGCGCATCGAATCTTCTTTCATGCCTAGGTTTAGTAACCAATTTTTACAGAATTCTTTCCAATATGCATGCCATTCAAGGTCTTCGCCAGGTTTACAGAAGAATTCAAGCTCCATTTGTTCGAATTCACGTGTACGGAATGTGAAGTTACCCGGTGTAATTTCGTTACGGAAAGATTTACCGATTTGTGCGATACCAAATGGTGTACGTTTACGCATAGAACGTTGAACGTTTTTAAAGTTCACGAAAATACCTTGTGCCGTTTCTGGGCGTAAATAAATTTCATTTGTAGAGGATTCCGTTACACCTTGGAATGTTTTAAACATGAGGTTGAATTGGCGAATATCTGTGAAATCAGCCTTTCCGCAATCAGGGCATACTACGTCATATTTAATCATTGTTTCTTTCATTTGGTCGAATGTCATACCATCAACAATGATTTCATCGCCTTTCGCTAATGCAGCGTCTTCGATAATTTTATCTGCACGGTGGCGGGCCTTACATGATTTACAGTCGATCATTGGGTCATTGAAGTTTCCTACGTGACCAGAAGCAACCCAAGCTTTTGGATTCATCAAAATAGCAGCATCAATACCTACATTGTATTCAGATTCCTGAACAAACTTTTGCCACCATGCTTTTTTAATATTATTTTTTAATTCGACACCTAGTGGACCATAATCCCACGTGTTTGCTAAACCTCCGTAGATTTCAGAACCAGGGAAGACAAAGCCTCGATGCTTCGCTAAAGATACGATGGTTTCCATTGATTTGTTAACCATAAAATAGCCTCCTTTAAATTTTTAATACGTTGTTTTAGCGGTAAAAACGCCATAGTTTTTTCATTCAGTTGCAACTAAATGAAAATAGCACCCGTCTCCGGGCACATTGTATGCCCAGGGACGAGTGCTAATACCCGCGGTTCCACCCTGATTGTTTTAAACGAGTAGTTTAAAACCTCTTTTCAAAAAGTTAGCTCAGGGAGTGCCTTTTCTCTGTTGCTGTGTAGACTTTCACCATCTTCTACTCGCTATAGAATGGAACAGATACTTTTTTCCCATCATCGCCTGTATAACGCAATTTGCTCGAAAATACAGATAGAGCAAGCGTATGTGTCAATATTGTAGCATGTAGTTCTTTAATTCGCAATAATTATTAAAATAGTATATAATAATTGAGCATAAGTATAACACTATTAGATTTGAGGCGGTGAGTCCAATCGAACTCAATAAACGTCAGGAAGACATATTACAAATTGTGAAAGAAAATGGCCCTATTACGGGGGAACATATTGCCGAACGTCTCAATCTGACAAGAGCAACTCTAAGACCGGATTTAGCAATCCTAACAATGGCAGGATTTCTGGATGCAAGACCAAGGGTTGGTTATTTTTATTCAGGTAAGAAGGCATCTGTTACATTAATAGATAGTATTCACAATTTAAAAGTGAAGGATTTTCATTCAGGGCCAGTAGTTGTCCCTGAAACAATGACGGTTTATGATGCAATTTGCTTTATGTTTTCAGAAGATGTTGGTACACTCTTTGTCGTAGATAAGAATGAGTTTTTGACAGGCGTACTATCTCGCAAAGATTTACTGCGTACAAGTATTGGCACGCAGGATTTGAATAAAATTCCAGTACATATTATTATGACGCGTATGCCAAATATTTCGTACTGTGAAAGATCAGATTCTTTAATTGTTGCAGCGAACAAACTTATTGAACGTGAGGTTGATTCACTACCAGTAGTTGAACCGCAAGAGGGTGGTTTAACGATTGTTGGTCGTCTTACAAAAACAACGATTACACGGGCTTTCTTATCTCTTGCACAAAATGTCTAAATGAAGGAGAGCTGCATGAAAAGACTACGCGTATTTGTTGTATCTGATTCTGTCGGTGAAACTGGTGATCAAGTTGCAAAAGCGGTTATTAGCCAGTTCCGACCGGGTCTTGAAAATACTGTGATTCGTCGATTTCCACATATTCAATCAGAGGAGCTTATCCGTAAAATTGTTTTTCTTGCTTCGCAACAGCGAGCGTTTATTGTTTATACACTTGTTCGCCAAGAAATGCGTAAATTATTACATGATTTATGTGAACAAGAAAAAATTCAGGCTGTTGATATTTTAGGGCCAGCCTTACAATCAATGGCAGCTTTTATGGAAGAAAATCCATTAGAAACGCCTGGTATTGTTCATCTGCTGGATGATGATTATTTCAAAAAAATTGAAGCGATTGAATTTGCGGTAAAATATGATGATGGTAGAGATCCAAGAGGATTATTACAGGCTGATATTGTACTAGTTGGTGTATCACGAACTTCTAAAACACCACTATCACAATATTTAGCCCATAAAAAATATAAAGTGGCGAATGTACCTTTAGTGCCAGAGGTAGAACCACCAGAAGAGCTATTACAGATAGACCCTAAAAAATGCTTTGGATTGATTATTTCCCCTGAGAAGTTAAACTCAATTCGGAAAGAAAGATTAATGTCTCTCGGCTTGAATGATGATGCTATCTATGCACAGCATGAAAGAATTCTTGATGAGATTCAGCATTTTGAAAAAATTGTCGGTAGAATAGGTTGTCAAGTTATCGATGTGACAAATAAAGCTGTTGAAGAGACAGCAAATACGATTATCGAACATATTTTGACCTGTAAATAAGGATAGAATTTTAAACCACCTCGGTTAGCAGAGGCGGTTTTTTTGAGTGGATTTTGAAAATGGTATAGATAAAAACTAATTTTTGTTTTATAATAATAAAATTGTGGTAAAAATATTTATAAGAGAAAAATCCTAATTTTTTGTCGAGAAATAAAGGAATTTTAAAACGAATAGCGAATTGTGTTTCTAGAACGCAAATATTAAAGATGGTGATGGATTTGGCAGGGAAGATTCCAGAAGAAGTAATTGAGCAGATTCGCACACAATCAGATATCGTTGATGTTATTAGTGAATACATGCAGCTTACTAAGCGTGGGCGAAATTGGTTTGGTCTCTGTCCATTTCATGGAGAGCAAACACCGTCTTTTTCTGTATCTACAGACAAGCAAATTTTTCATTGCTTTGGTTGTGGTGCAGGGGGCAATGCCATTACTTTTGTAATGGATATTGAAGGCATTTCTTTTCCTGATGCAGTTGTGAAACTTGGGGAACGTGTTGGCATACACTTAGATGTTGAGCCAAGTTTCCCTGGAGGAACGAAAAAGATATCTAAAGCGGAAGAAAGGATGAAAGAAGCACACGCTTTTGCAGCAGATTTTTTTCATCATTTACTGTTGAATACAGAAGATGGTGAAGAACCTTTAAATTATTTGCTAGAAAGAGGATTTACAAGGGAACTTATCGAATCTAATAACATTGGTTGGTCTCTCCCAAGCTTTGATGCATTAACAATATTGCTTGAAAGAAAAGGTTATAACTTACAAGAAATTGCCGAAAGTGGCTTAATCATCAAAAGAGAGGGAGAAGAGCGTTATTTTGATCGTTTTAGAGGACGTATCATGTTTCCTATTCGAGATGAGAATGGTAAAATTATTGCCTTCTCAGGACGTATCCTTTCATCCAATGGTGAGGAAGCAAAATATTTAAATAGTCCAGAATCACCAATTTTCCAAAAAAGTGAAGTGCTGTATAACCTAGATAAAGCACGAACTTCTATCAGAAAAAATCGTCAAGTAGTATTGATGGAAGGATTTATGGACGTTTTAGCAGCCAACTCTGTAGGTGTCATGAATGTTGTTGCGACAATGGGTACTTCGTTAACAAATCAGCATATCACAAAGCTAAAGCGCTTAGTAGAGCAAATTACGATTTGCTATGATGGTGATAATGCTGGATTTGATGCAGCGAAACGAGCGGCGCAGCTACTGCATACAGAGCGAATGAAAGTTGATATTGCCGTGTTGCCAGAAAAATTAGATCCTGATGAATACATTCACACTTTAGGTGGACAAGCATTTAAGGAACAAATTTTGGAAAAACCTCATGCGTATATTGCTTTTATGATGATGCATGCTAGACGCAATAAGAACTTTCAATTTGAAAACGATACGCTTCAATATATTCAAGAAGTTCTTGAGCAGCTAGTGGGAAGATCTTCACCAGTTGAACGAGATTTGTATATACGACAGCTATCAAATGAAACAAACATCTCGGAAGAAGCCATTTATGCCCAATTCCGAAAACTGGAGGCTAATCAGGTACGTTCTGCTAAAGTAGAAATGCCTACACAGATACCTTCAATGCCAGTCACGCAACAACAAAAGCCTATGGACGCAGCCGAACGTGCCGAACGTTTATTACTGGCTCATATGCTTCATAATATAGATGTAGTGGACAGGGTATTACGTAGTGAGCAAAAAGAGCCATTTGTACGAGATGCCTATATGGCAGTTTTTGTTCGCTTAGTTGGATTTTATGAGGAGTATGGTCATCCTGATTATCAACGTTTTGTGGAAATTTTGGATGACGCTGAATTACGAAAAATTGTCATGGAAGCGGCTTTAGTTGAGCGAGATCCTGATCAAGCAGAGGCAGAGGTTATGGACTCTATCCGTCAGCTTCAAAAATATAGAATTGAGCAAGAAATTTATCAAAAGATGCATGAGTCAAAGGAAGCGGAGAAGATGCATGAGTATGCACGTGCACTTGAAATCGCCCAACAGATTATTCATTTAAGAAAATCGTTATCGGCGATTTAACCCGATTCGGTTGTTTAGAAGGAGGAAGGTTTATGGCGGACAAGTCAGAACGTTCAAAAGAGATAGAAGTAGAAATTACATTAGATGATGCAAAAAAATTCCTACAAGAAAAAGCAAAAACAGAGGGTGAAATTTCAATGAAAGAAATTTCAGAGAAACTAACACCTTATGAATTGGAAAATGAAGAAATTTTCCATTTTGCTGAGGATCTTGAAAAGCATAAAGATATTCAAATCATTGGAAAAGAAGAATTTGAAGAAGAAAGTCTAATGAAAGAAGAAGCGAACGAAGAAACTTTCGACTTAAATGATTTGAGTGTGCCACCAGGTGTTAAAATCAATGACCCTGTACGTATGTATTTAAAAGAAATCGGCCGAGTAGATTTATTATCTGCTGAGCAAGAAATTGCACTTGCTGAACGTATTGAGCAAGGGGACGAGGAAGCACGTAAACGCCTTGCGGAAGCGAACTTACGTCTAGTAGTATCGATTGCAAAACGCTATGTTGGTCGTGGAATGCTATTCCTTGACTTAATTCAAGAAGGAAATATGGGTCTTATTAAGGCTGTTGAAAAATTCGATTACCGTAAAGGATTTAAGTTCTCGACTTACGCTACATGGTGGATTCGTCAGGCGATTACACGTGCCATCGCTGACCAAGCGCGTACGATTCGTATTCCTGTCCATATGGTCGAAACCATTAATAAATTAATACGTGTACAACGTCAACTTTTACAAGATTTAGGTCGTGAGCCTTCTCCAGAGGAAATTGGAGAGGAAATGGATTTAACACCTGAAAAAGTACGTGAAATTTTAAAAATTGCACAAGAACCAGTATCTCTTGAAACACCAATTGGAGAAGAAGATGATTCCCATTTAGGAGACTTTATCGAGGACTCAGAAGCACAATCTCCTTCCGACCATGCAGCCTATGAACTGTTAAAAGAACAATTAGAAGATGTACTAGATACGTTAACAGACCGTGAGGAAAACGTACTTCGTTTACGTTTTGGGTTAGACGATGGTCGCACACGTACATTAGAAGAGGTTGGGAAAGTCTTTGGCGTAACGCGTGAACGTATCCGTCAGATCGAGGCGAAAGCTCTAAGAAAATTACGCCATCCTTCTCGTAGTAAACGTTTAAAAGATTTCTTAGAATAAAATTTAAAATAGCTGGAGCTATCCAAGTAGTGAGAAAATGACTAATTGGTATAGCTCCTTTTTTATAGAATTGAAAAGTCAACAAAAAGAAATTAGCCCTGCTATTCACCTATCGATGTTAGGCAATCATAGATAATTAGAATGAGGGAAATGCTAGATTTGCGACTTTATACAGATGTGTTTTCAAATAGTGTGAGATAAAATTGTAATACAACCATTATTAAGCAATGTTTGGAGCTAACACTATGACAAATCCTCGAAAAAAAATAATCCTTAATGAAATTTTGTTTTGGAAGCAAAATAAACTTTTACCTGAGCACTATTGTGACTTTTTAGCAGCTCTTTATACAGAGGGGGCTGACATAGAGGAGTTAGAACCAGTGCAACATCCTAAACAAGCGGTCTTGCCATCAGAAAAAAGAAAAATGATCCTATTGGTAGTGGGTCTATGTATCGCCATAATGGCTGTTTTGGCACTCTATTTTACAATGCAATCTTTCACATTGATTTTTACAGTAATCGTGGGAGTAGGTGCATGCATCTTATTTATTGCTGCCTGGCAAATGGCTCGAAAAAAACATCTACTAGCTCCCATTTTTCATGTACTAGCGGCCATCCTGTTATTTAGTATGTCGATCCGAATTTGTACTACATATTTTAGTGGAAATAATACGGTTTTATTTTGCTTGATTGCAGCAAATTGTGTCATTTGGCTTTTGTCAGGTATTAAAATGAAACTTCTATATTTCACAGTCTCAGGTGCTTTAGGATTAATAGCACTAGTTGGATACTATATCATAAATTTATCCTGATTTAGCAAATGGTATTTCTATCGATGTACAAGGAACTCCATCTACTAAATCAGGTTAGAAACTTAATTGAACTTTAGTGTTTATATAAAACCATAATTTGTGACAATTTATCTATAATAGGGTCAGTATCATGTTAAAGTTTTTACCTCAGAAGATTCAAAATCTGTACGCTCATTAAAAACGTACAGATTTTTTAATTTTGGGTATATCAATGAGTGAAAAGGGTATGATAACAGCATAAATATAATGAAAAAGAAATTGTATAAAAGGATAAATTTGACCAATTTTGGATGTTGGCAAGACATATTTTATCCAATAGATACAGAAATGTCGAATTTGTTACAAACAAAGGAAAACTTAGCGAATAGGGCTTTTCGTTTCTTTGTTAATGAAGTACAATATTAGATGTTGACTGATTCTATATTATAATAGAAGTAGACTTAAAATGAGGAGGGGAAACTTATGAAAAACAATCCAGTCGTTCCTTACATCTTAATTCTGGCATTTGGTATTGGTCTTATTTTCTTCATGTCTTTACAAGGTGCAGATAACAAGAAAGAAATTGCTGCTGAACATGAGGGTGGTGGCGAAACTACTACAGAAACAACAGATGCAGAAGCTGATGGTTCAGCACTAGTACAATCTTGTATCGGTTGTCATGGTGGTGACTTAACTGGTAGTATGGGTCCAAATCTACATGGCTTAGATGAAGCACATATCGTAGAAGTTTTAACAAAGGGTATCGAAGGTACTCCAATGCAACCAAACATGAAAACTGAAGAGGAAGCAAAAGCAATCGCTGAATACATTTCTACTTTAGAATAGTAAAACTGACAAGTAGCTGTACTGAAATAGTACAGCTACTTTTTAGATTTAAGCATCATGAAGATGGGGTTGTCCACATAGAAATGTGAGACAACTCCATTTGTTTTTTTTCACGACATCATCCATACTATTAATGGACTCTATTGAAGATAGGCGGTATAAAAATGAACGCACAAAAACTTTCAAAGCGATTAGAAGCAGTAGCGAAATTTGTTCCTACAGGAGCAGTCATGGCGGATATTGGTAGTGACCATGCCTATCTACCATGCTATTTAATTCACAAAGGGACTGCCTCATATGCCATAGCAGGGGAAGTTGTAAAAGGACCCTATGAATCGGCGGTAGGACAAGTACAGAAGGAAAACTTAACTGAAAAAATTATAGTACGCCTTGCAGACGGTTTAGCAGCGATCGAAGAAGCTGACCATGTGGATACGGTGACAATAGCTGGCATGGGTGGACCATTAATTGTTTCCATTCTAGAGAAGCATCCAGAAAAGCTTCAAGGTGTCACACGTCTAATCCTACAACCGAATATTCACGCCAAGGTTATCCGTGAGTGGGCTTTAGCACATCAATGGGCGATTCTTGATGAAGAGATTTTAGAGGAAGATGATAAAATCTATGAAATCCTTGTGTTACAAAGAGGGCAAATGGAGCTCTCTACAGCCGAGATTTTGTTTGGACCTAAGCTAAGCCTGCGTAAATCACCAGCATTTACGAAAAAATGGTTGCGTGAAAAAGACAATTGGCAACGTGTACTACAATCCATTGAAGGAGCAGAACAAACACCTGAAATTGAAGAAAAACGTGCAGAGTTAACGGCTCTGATACATTTAGTAGAAGGAGTTTTGTAAGATGAAAACGGTAAATGGCCAAGAAGTTATTCAAGTGTTCGAAGCATGGTCGCCCAAAAAACTAGCTTGTATGGACAATGATCCAATTGGACTAGCGATAGGGACCCTCAACAAACCTGTAAGTAAAGTTTTGGTGACGTTAGATGTCACTGAAGCCGTGGCAAATGAGGCAATAGAAAAAGGCTGTGAGCTGATTATCGCACATCATCCACCAATCTTTAGACGCCTAGCGAATATCCGCACAGATCATCCAGCAGGGCGCTTATATGAAAAGCTCATTAAACACGATATTGCTGTATATGCCGCTCATACAAATTTAGATGTAGCCGAAGGTGGGGTAAATGATTTATTAGCAGATGCCCTACAGCTAAAAAACCGTTCAATATTAGAAGAAACGTATGCTGAGAATTTGTTGAAGCTGGCAGTCTTTATACCAACTGCTAATGCCCAAGCATTACGTGAGGCGCTTGCAAAAGCTGGGGCGGGTCGTATTGGCGACTATGAAGCATGTAGTTATACAACGACTGGAGAAGGTCGGTTCCGTGCATTAGCAGGAGCTAATCCGTTCGTTGGCTCTGTTGGTGAATTACATGTGGAGGAAGAAGTAAAGGTAGAAGTTGTTTTTCCTGAATCCATTAAAGGCCGCGTGTTAAAGGCCATGCTTACTAGCCATCCTTATGAGGAGCCTGCCTATGATGTAATACGTCTTGAGCAGCAAACAAATGTGATGGGATTAGGGCGTGTAGGTTACTTAACAAAAGACATGACGTTACAACAATTTGCTGAATTCGTTAAACAGCAACTAGATGTGCCAGCTGTGCGTGTAGTGGGTGATTTACAATCGAAGGTCAGCAAGGTTGCGCTTGTTGGTGGAGATGGTAATAAATATATCTATGCGGCAAAACGTGCAGGAGCTGATGTTTTCTTAACAGGCGATATGTACTTCCATACAGCTCAGGACGCACAAGCCATTGATCTGCAAATAGTAGATCCTGGTCATCATGTAGAAAAGGTAATGATTGCAGGAGTAGCAAAAAAAATGGCTGAACTATGTGAGGATAAAAAATACTTGGTTGAATTCATCCAATCAACGATCCATACAGAACCATTTTTATTTGTATAAGTGAGGGAACTAATATGGCTAATGAAAGACCAGCTGGTAATAAAGCAGGCAAGCTATGGATCATGATTGGTTTATTCATCGTTGTTTTTGGTATTGGTATGACGGTGATGACCAATATGGTCAATGATAAGAAAATCGATGCAATGACACAGCAATGTGAAGATGATGGTGGACAAGCAATTGTAGCAAAGGAGAAAAACTTTTTATCCACTAGCTACTCATTTGAATGTAAACAATGAGATGGGGCTGAACGCTAGCAGTACTAGTGTTTCAGCCTTTTTGAATGCAAGGAATCTATGAACAGTGATAAGATGTAGATAAAATTGATTAACAGAAGTGGAGAGAGTTGTCTTGTTTATTCGTTTATCTAAAGATCAGCAGGAAATGATTCTTGCTGATATTCAACGTTTTTTTTATAATCAGCGTGATGAAGACATTAGTGAATTTGAAGCTGAACGTATGTTAGATTTTATCAAGGAGCATATTGCCCCCTATATTTATAATGCTGCCTTGTCAGATGCCAAGTATGTTGTGGAAAGACAATACGCCTCTATTGAAGAGGAATTAGAGGCATTGGAGCAGCCCATTAAAACAAAATAATCCTCTTTATCCCTCTAGATTAAATATTTGACAGGAAAGAATGGTTGATGATACCTTAATCTTGAATTAGAGATAATTCAATTCTAACTATTCAGAGCTAATTAACGGGTGATGAATAAAGGGATATTTTTCTGACCAAAATGGTTACGAGTGGCGAACACGTACGATAAACCGTGATGGAGTCACAAGAATGGATGATAAGAGGAGGCGTCATATGTTAAAAATCGGTATTATTTTAGGAAGTACGCGAGAAGGTCGTGTAAGCCCACAAGTTGGAGCTTGGGTAAAGGAAGTTGCGGAAAAACGTCGTGATGCGGAATATGAAATTATTGATATCGCTGAATTTAAATTACCATTTTTAGGGGAACCAGGTGGAGATACTTCTGGGGTAGCTGCATGGTCAGAAAAAGTAGCAGCTTGTGACGGCTTTGTCTTTATTGTTGCTGAGTACAATCACTCCATTACAGGTGCATTAAAAAATGCATTAGATTATTTACGAGTTGAATGGAACAATAAAGCTGCTGGTATCGTCTCTTATGGTTCTGTTGGAGGTGCGCGTGCAGCAGAGCATCTACGAGGAATTCTCGGAGAATTGCTAGTTGCAGATGTTCGAGTACATCCAGCACTATCATTATTTACTGATTTTGAAAACGGCTCTGTCTTTAAACCAAAAGAGGTGCAAGCAGATTCAGTTCATCAAATGTTAGATCAGCTTGTGCCATGGTCAACTGCTTTGAAAACAATTCGATCCTAAACTTAAAGCTTTGATTCAGACGGCCGCTTTCAGAAAGCGGTCGTTTTTTGATGAGGTAAAATCCATTAATGTTTGATTTCTTCAAGGACTTTTTCCTTTAAATCATTCTCCATCGAAGATAGTTTTACTGTATTAGTGAGACGCTCTTTTAGTTCTTTATCTGTCATAATGCCACGTTCCTCTAAGATTTGTACAAGCAGATTTAATGTCAGTATATTTTTAATATCCGCTGCTTTTGATGCCATTTAAAACCCTCCATAATGATAGAATTACTACTTCTTAAGTGTACTCCTTTTTGAGAAGCATGACACAGAAAGGACAAAACAAAGCAAATTTATTTCGCGTCCCGGAATATATAGGGAAAAATAAGCGATACAAATTCAATTATAAAGAGTGGAGATACTGTATGGACACTGCATTTTAGTATGAAAAGTATGTGCTGTTTCAAGCTAGAAAAGCGAATATTGTAGTAAAAGGGGACATACCTTCCTATCAGGAGGGATTCAATGGGTAAACGGTTTGGGCTTGTCATCGGACTGTTGGTAGTCATTATATCTATGTTGGTCCTATTTGATAAATTTGCAGGAGAGAAAAGGTCAGAAGCAAATAAAGAGGCTCAATCGCTTATAACAAATGAAGAGTTGAGTCTGGCTCGATTGAAGGATAAGCTACTTGAAAAGTATGTCGGCATTGACGTTAAAACGACGGAAGAAAAGGAATTAGTAATCCAAGTTGTAGGCGGAGAAGACTATTTCCAGTCAATTAAAAAAGATATGGAATCCATAGCAAAAAATGCTTTAAAAACGTCGCCCTTAAAGGACTATCCCATAGTTTTTGAAAGATGGGAGTTTACCTCCTTGCTTGATAACAACAAGATAATGGGGGATGATATGAACCTTTTGATGGAAGATTTAATTGCGGGCTTAGAAGCTTTTGACGTATATGAATATTTAGTTATTGAAAATCGAACAACCATTACCATACAAACAACGATAAAGGGCGCTACGCATGAGGCACTTGAGTTAGCTTTAAGGATGGAAGAAGCCATCAAGAAGATTGTACAAGCAAAAGCATCACAAAATGCTTCCTATGTTATTAACATATTAAATGCCCAACGAGAAAAAATAAATTAGCTGTGTAGAAAAATAACATAGGATTAAGGCATCGAGATTTTAATGCTCGATGCCTTTGACATGTTTAAAGCAGCTATGTAGTTGTTGCAAAGAGAGCTTGATAAAGAGTTGCTAGGAGTGCAACAAAGCGCATATCATCTGCTTGGAAAAGCTTAAACTGTATACCTATCTTTATTAGCTCAGTCTCAATAAAGCTTGCACTCGCAATCTTTTCATCATTGCAATAAAATTAGCAGTAGAGGTAAAATCCTTTTCAAAACGAAATTCTAAATCGTCCATTGTAAATGAATAAGAGGATTCTAATAATTGCACTGTTTTCCGTTGAATGGGTATCAAGCTGCCATCAGGCATAACAATTTGATGGCTGACTCCTTTTGTTAACAGGGTAGATTGTACTTGAAAAAGTGGTGCACCTAATGTAGTTCGTGTCTCATAACGGTACGGTAATGTTTGCTGTGCAGCTACCAGCAAGACAGCATTCAGTACTTTACCAGCAGAGGTACGCTCCATTTTTTGAAGTACACATACTGTTTCGTTGTGTTCATTCACGATTGGAATATCTGTGAAGCTTTTAAAGCCCTTCGGATAGGTAAGTGTAAAAGTTGTCATAAAGAAACCTCCAGTCATTATTTATACGAGGAGGTAGTCGATGAGGTTTCAAGAAACTAGCTCTACGGTGTTTTTTATCTACTTGCCTCTTTATAAATAAAAGAACGGGCTGCTGAAGTAGCAAATTCTTTACTTTCAGCAGCCCTTTTCATTTTAGGACATTTGGGTATGACCGGACAGAGCACGCTTTTCCTGCTCTGTATCAAATTCTTTTTCCATTTTTGACACGACCACTGTTGCTACACCATTACCAATTAGATTTGTAACTGCACGTGCTTCTGACATGAAGCGATCGACGCCGATTAAAAGGGCAATCCCCTCTACTGGGATCATCGGGAATGCTGCTAATGTTGCTGCAAGTGTAATAAAGCCAGAGCCTGTTACACCAGCTGCCCCTTTAGAAGTAAGCATTAAGATGGCTAATAACGTAATTTGATGCCAAACATCTAAATCCACACCATAGGCTTGCGCAATAAAGATAGCAGCCATTGATAAGTAAATGGATGTTCCATCTAAGTTAAATGAATAGCCTGTAGGAATCACTAGCCCTACCACTTGCTTTGAACAACCATAGTTTTCAAGCTTACGCATCATGGAAGGTAATGCAGATTCAGATGAAGATGTTCCGATAACGATAAAGATTTCATCTTTAATGTACTTGATAAATTTAAAAATACTAAAGCCGAAGTAATGGGTAATCAATCCAATGATCACAACAATAAAAATGAACATTGTCATGTAAACAGATAGCATTAAAAATCCTAAGTTTCCTAATGATTTAAGTCCAAAATTTCCGATTGTATAACTCATGGCACCAAACGCACCAATAGGAGAAATTTTCATCACCATGTTAACGATTTTAAAGAAAATATCTGCAACTTGCTCGAAAAATTTAATAACAGGTTTAGCTGGTTCTCCAATCGCCGCCGCAGCTAGTCCAAATAAAACAGCTGAGAACAAGACTGGTAATAATTCACCATTTGCTAAAGCACCAACTACATTTTCAGGAATAATTTGCATAACAAATGCACCTAAACCATGCTCTGCAGCCGCAGCGTCTGTATATTGTGAAACATCAGCACCGCTTGCTGCATCTGTATTAAAACCTTTACCTGGTTGAACAATATTGACAACGATTAAGCCAATTGCAAGGGCAAAAGTTGAAACAATTTCAAAATAAATTAAAGCTTTTCCACCAATTTTACCAACCTTTTTGACATCCCCCATGCTACCAATGCCGATTACGACTGTTAAGAAGATAATTGGTGCTATTAACATTTTAATAAGTTTAATAAATATATCCGCCAAGATTTTGAGCTTTGCCCCGAATTCTGGGAATGTTGCTCCGATGATAATCCCTAGCACAATGGCGATCAATACTTGTACTGTTAAGTTTTTAAAATTTATCCGCATATAGTTCTCCCCCTACAACATCTATGAATATTGTGTGAACGCTTTCATGTGGTTATCATAGCTGAAATTTTCCGACAATAGTGTTTATGACCGTAATGGTTGTATTGTTCATTTTGTTCATTCTGAGAGGAAAAGAAGTTAAGGCTAGTAATATCAAGGGTTTTAAGCTGTTTTATAGTAGTTGTAAGATTGGTGAATCTATTATAATACAAAAGAAAAAATCCTTACGTATTGTAAGGATTTTTCATTAATGAACAAAAGTATTAAGGAGCAACGATTTTTTTAATCTCTGCTAAGATTTGATCGTTTTGAAGATGGGCTCTATAAAAATCATAAACAGGTGCAAGTTGTTCCTTAAAGCGCTGTCTTTCTTGGGGACTCATTGTATACACATCAAAATCATCTAGCTGTTTCAGCTTGTCCATATCTTGTTCATTCATAAGTTCAGCCTGCTCAAATTGCCAATCGGTTGTTTCTTTCATAGCATCCAACAACTGATGCTGAATTTTGATAGGTAAAGAATTCCAAAAGGTTTCATTCATTAACACAGCATAGCCTAAAATTCCATGCTGGGTGATCGTCATATGCTTTTGTACTTTGTAAAAACCCTTTGAATAGATATTTGAAGCGGTATTTTCTTGTGCATCTATTGCATGCTTCTCTAAATCCGAAAAGACCTCACTAAAAGAAATAGGTATAGGTGTTGCTTTGACCACTTCAAATTGCTTTTCTAATGTTTTACTTGGCATCGTACGCACTCGTAAGCCCTGCAAATCTTCAAAAGTATGAATAGGCTGCTTAACAGAGGTTAGATGCTTAAACCCATTGTACCAAAAGCCAAGCCCTTTAATATGGAACGGCTCTAGCTCATTCACCAATTGTTCACCAATAGAACCCGTTAGGACTTCCTTTACTTGCTCATTTGTATTAAATAGAAAGGGTAAATCAAGCACTTGCCAATTAGGAACATAAGCTGTCATTTTAGAAAAAGTAGGAATGATCATTTCCACTTCTCCCTTTTGCAATGCCTGAAATTCATTTTCATCATTAAATAAAGAGGAGTTGGAGTAGACATGTACTTTGACCCTCCCATTTGTTTTTTCTTCTACTAGCTCAGCAAATTTGTTGGCAGCTTGACCTTTAGGGGTATTTTCAGCGACGACATGACTTAAGTGAATTGTTATCTGTGTGTCTAAACCCTTTTGCTCATCATCATAGGGAAGCGGCTTGGCGAATAGTAATCCTTGCTGAACACTGATAGTGAGGATTAACACAAACACAGTTATAATCGTTCCAATAATAAATTTTTTCATTGTATACACCCAATTAATTCGTATTTTCTGATGTTTTTGTTATTCTAACATATGGAGTAAGCTAAAATATAGTAGGAGGGAGGCGGTCAGTTGAAATTTCAGAAGTTATCCATGCAAAGAAAAATTATGTCTCTAACTTTTTTTATTCTCATGCTTTCCTTTAGCATTGGCGGTACCTTTTTGTTAGGTTTTGTCATGAATGAGCAAAAGACCAAACTAAGTGATCAAGCACTTCTTGTAGCAAAAACCGTCTCACAGCTTCCTGAAATAAAAACATATATTGCTAGTGAAAATTACTATGATGCCGTACAGCATATTAATCCTGTTGTAGAAGAAATCCGTGATATCAATGGGGCAAAATATATTGTTGTTCTTGATATGCAACGACGAAAATATTCTCATCCTAATAGCCAGGAACTTGGTCGAATATCACAATCTGGAGATTTAAACGCTGCTTTTTCAGAGCATTACTATACGTCGATTGCACGTGGGGAACATGGTAATATGGTTCGTGCGTTTGTTCCGATTATGAATCATGAAGGACAACAAATAGGTGTTACAGTAGTAGGGTACAGTGTTCTTACGGTAGTGGAGTTACTGCAAACAATGCAAACCGAACTAATGATTACTGTTCTATTATCGTTACTATTTAGTGCATGGGGAGCACGAACATTGGGGCTTCATATGAAAAAGCAAATGTTTGGATTAGAGCCGCATGAAATTGCCAAAATGTATGTAGAACGTACAGAAACGTTTAATGCCATGCACGAAGGCATCATTGCTATCGATAATGATTTGACCATAACGATTTTTAATGAAAAAGCCTGTGATATCTTAGGCGTTTATGAAAAACCCTCTACATTGATAGGACAGAAAATCTTTCATGTCTTGCCAGATACACGACTTCCTGAAATTTTAGAGCTGGATCAGCCGTTATTTAATCGTGAGCTGTATATTAATAATCATAGTATTATGAGTAATCGAATTCCAATACAGGTGAATGGCGAAACTGTTGGTGCAGTGGCCATGTTTAAAGACCGTACGGAAGTGAAAAAGCTTGCCGAAGAATTAACAGGCGTTAGAGCATTTGTCCAAGCCCTTCGTGTACAAACACATGAACATAAAAATAAACTGCATACGATAGCGGGTCTTTTACAGCTAGGTCATCATGAACAGGCACTTTCCTACTTAACACAAGTGAAGGAAGAGCATGATGAAATCACTAACTTTTTAAACGAACGAATAAAAAATGAAAATATTTCTGGGCTATTGCTCAGTAAAATTTCCTATGCGAAGGAACAAGGAATTCGTTTGGAAATTGACCGTGAAAGCCGATTAACATCATTTCCAGCTAATTTGGATCATCATGATTTCGTCATTCTCTTTGGTAATTTGATAGAAAATGCGTTTGATGCATTAAAGGATGTACAGGTCGAGGAGAAGGTGATTCATGTTTCTGTGGATGAAGATGATGACGTTTTAGCCATATTAGTAACCGATAATGGTGTTGGCATGACGGAAGAGGTCAAACAGCACATTTTTGATAATGGTTATTCTACAAAAGAGAAAAACTACCGTGGAATAGGATTATTTTTAATAAAGGAAATTGTCGAAAAAGGGCAGGGTGACATCGAAGTCATCAGTGAGCCGAACAAAGGAACAAGTTTTTTAATCACCTTTTATTATTCATAATGGGATGGAGGGCTAGCAGTGGCACAAATCAGGGTATTATTAATAGAGGATGATCCAATGGTACGAGAGGTAAATCGTCAATTTATTGAAAAGGTAGAGCATTTTCAAGTGGTTGGACAGGCACCTAATGGGTTAGAAGGCATTACGCAAATTTGCCAACTGAAGCCTGATTTAGTTTTTATGGATATTTTTATGCCAGAGCAAGATGGTATTACAAGCTTACGCAAAATACGTGAGCTCGATCTACCAGTAGATGTTATTACCGTGACAGCCGCAAATGATATGGAGACAGTGAAACAGATACTGCATCTAGGTGTTTTTGATTATATTATGAAGCCCTTTTCTTTTGAACGTGTTAAAGGGACACTTGACAATTATTTACGCTTTAACAAGCAAACTCAAACAGAACGAGAGCTCACACAGGGAGAATTAGATCAGTTATTTCATTATCGTGATGGACAAACCATGTTGGATCAATCTGTTACATTGAAATCCGAAAAAAATCTCCCAAAAGGTTTTAATCGTACAACACTTGAAAAAGTTGTGCACTTTTTACAATCGGTGGATGGTGCCTCAGCGGAAGAAGTAGCCAGTGGAATTGGCATTGCCCGCGTAACAGCTAGAAGATATTTAGATTACCTCGAAAAACAAGAGGAAATCACAATGGATGTCCATTATGGTGGCATTGGTCGTCCTATAAACTATTACTTTAGTAAATAAAGAAAATCCTGATTGTCAAAATGACCATCAGGATTTTTTGCGAGTAATTAATAAGGCATAATTTTATCAACAGGTGTTGGTGTCTTAATCTTTGGCAGAATTTTATCTAGTGTTACTGTACGCTTAATCTCGTGTGTAGATGGATCATTTTCATCAAATTGATCAAGGAAGTTAATAACCTCTTTTACAATTGGTGTTGGCGTAGAAGCACCTGCTGTTACAGCAACGATGTTGATACCTTTTAACCATTCTACTTTTAGCTCTGAAACATCTGCAATTCGATAGGATGGTGTTCCTGCAATTTCTACAGAAACTTGTGTTAAGCGGTTCGAGTTATTAGATTTAGGATCACCTACAACAATAAGTAAATCCGCTTCACCTGCTTGCTGTGCAACAGCCTCTTGACGGACTTGTGTAGCTAAACAGATCTCTTTGTGTACCTCAATATGTGGGAATTTTTCTTTTAAACTATCCATTAAATGGGCGACATCCCATTGGCTCATTGTCGTTTGATTTGTGACAAGTAATTTATCATTCGTTAATTGTAAAGCATCAATATCGTTAGAAGACTGTACTAAGTGGACATGATCTGGGGCAACGCCAATAGCACCCTCTGGTTCGGGATGTCCTTTTTTACCAATATAAATAATGTCATAGCCTTCTGCTGATTTTTCACGAATTAAATCGTGGGTAACTGTTACATCAGGACATGTAGCATCAATGGACACTAAGCCTTTTCGCTTCGCAATCTCACGAATTTCCGGTGAAACACCATGTGCTGTAAAAATGACAGTACCTGTTTCAACTTGTTCAATAATTTCTAGGCGGTTATCACCATCTAACGTGATGATCCCATCCTCTTCAAACGCATCTGTGACGTGTTTATTATGCACAATCATCCCTAAGATGTAGATAGGTCTTGGTAATGTTTTATCAAGTGCGGCGTTACGAGCGATCACCATCGCATCCACAACACCGTAGCAATAGCCACGTGGATTAATTTTTAATACTTGCATGGTGGTTGTGACTCCTTTCAAGCTTACCTATCTACATTATAACGGACAGTGACAGTGAATACAAAGAAACGTTCATTTACATTGGTGGTTGGAAAATACGTGGTTTAGATGGAAGTGGCTCGGGAGGCGTAAATGATGCACTTTGCCTAGATGACCGTCTACTTCCAGCAGCCTTACTATCGCTTCCTGCTGCTTCTGTTGCTCCACCGCCAGCGGAAGGAAGTCCTTGGAATCCTTTATACAATTTTAAAAGTGATGGAATATTTTTCACCATCGGCATAGCTTGTTGGATATAGGGGGTATAGGTTTTGGCTGTATTAAATAAACTGTTGGCTTGCTGTAAAAATGAACCGACTTTTGAAGCTTCTTGCACAGGTGGCATCGGCATTTGCCCTCCAAATGAACCTATTCCATTAGCCATTGGAAAGCCGCCTGGAATTCGTGGTTGAACAGGGAAGCCTCCAGGCGGGAAAAAGGACTGTGGTGACATCTGTGGAGGTGTTTGCATGGGCATGGGCATTCTCATGCCACCCGGATACATTGGGTATGGATAAGGTGGTCGAAATACCATAATGATCTCCTTTCTACTTGTTTTTCATTGATGACATACCTGACTATAGCTATGATATGCAAAGGCTAATAGGAGGGTTCAATAAAGCTACATAAAAGCAAAATGTAATATGGAATTTGTAAAGTAGAAGTCCAAATACAGCTAGACCTTAGGCTCCATATTCATTCATCCTCTTCATGATAGCGAAGCATTCGATAGCCTACCCGTACATGTGTCTGAATAAGTTTGGGCTGTGCTGGATTAACTTCTATTTTTTTTCGAAGTGTAGCCATAAATACTCGTAAACTTGGAACATCTGATTGAAGAGCGTTTTGCCAGATTTCCTTTAAAATATAATTATGTGTTAGAACTTTCCCAACATTTTTGGATAAAACAATTAAAAGTTTATATTCAATCGGCGTCACATGTATTTCTTTTCCATTTACAAATACTGTATGATCAACATAATTAATTTGAAGATAACCATTTGTGAAAATGGGATTCTCTTTTTCAAGTGGTTGTTCATAGGCCATTCTTCTTAAGGCAACCCGAATTCTTGCTAATAATTCTTCCACACTAAATGGCTTTGTTACATAATCATCTGCACCTGCATCCAAAGCATTAATTTTATCATGTTCTTCTCCACGAGCACTTACGACGATAATTGGTGTTTGATTCCAACTTCTAATTTTTGTGATTAGTTCTACGCCATCTATGTCTGGTAGACCTAAATCTAAAATAAAAACGTCAGGTTTTATGGTAAGAGCCTTTTGAAGGGCACTATTACCATCACGTGCAATGTCGAATTCATAATGGTTTGTCGCTAATGTCATTTTGATTAAATTGGCAATTGCTACATCGTCCTCAACTACTAGAATTCTTTTACTCATCAAATTTCATTACTCCTTTTTTCAGCGAAAAGTTAAAAATCGTTCCTTGTGGTTTATTATCTGAAACGTTTATGCTGCTACCATGTAATTTTAAAATTGTTTGACAGAGTGCTAAGCCTAAACCAAGACCACGTCTACTATCACTGCGTTGTACTTTTCCAGTTGTAAATGGCTCAAACAAGCTACTTTTTAAAGCGTCATCGATTCCAGGCCCATTGTCAGAAATACTAAAACTTACGAATCCATCTGATTCTTTCACTATGATCGTAATGGCACTACCTGGTGGGGTGTAAGTCAATGCATTATCGATGATATTAATGAAAACTTGTATGATGAGTCGAGCATCCATTAAAGCAAATAAAAACTCAGGTTTAATTTCATAAGATATTTTATGTGTATTGTTTTGACGAATAACATGGGAAAGTGCCTCTTGAATAATATCTTCTACTAGTTCAATTTGCATTTCTAACGCAAATTGCCCATCCTCTAACTTAGATACAGCTAGTAAATTTTCAACCATTTGTACAAGCCATTTTGAATTTTTATAAATATCTTCATACAATTTATTTTTTTCAATCTCTGGTATTAGTGGTGCATTGTTGAGTAAGATATCTGCATTTCCAGAGATAGCAGTGAGTGGTGTCCTAAGGTCATGAGAGATTGCACGTAAAAGGTTAGCTCGCATCTGTTCCATTTCAGCTTCTCGCGCTACTTCCTCATTAAGTTTCTGTAAATACCATTTATCCAAAGCGAATGAAAAATCATTAATAATGGCGTGCAAAATATTGCGCTCAAATGCAGGCAATGGGGAGACTTTAGATAGGGCAATACCTATAACACCCTTCACATCTCCATTAGAAATAACAGGTATATAATAAGCGTTCACTTCAGGAAAGATGTCTGTAGATACACCTGCTACATGCCTATTATTTGTAACCCAACTAACAACACCACATTCATTTGGATTATCGAAAAGTACAGCTATTTTTTGATTTTCACTACTAGACATTGTTTCAGTACGAAAGAAAGATGATTTCTCAATTACCTGGTTATTTATTTCGAAAAATTGTACAGGCTTTTCTACTAATTTAACAATTTGAGACATGCCTTCAACTATTATTTCTTCAATAGACTTAGCATGTTGAAGCCTACGATTTGTTTCAAGGAGCACCTCCATTCGATAAGATTTACGAATGGCTATAATGGTTTGCTCCTTTATCTTCTTTGTTAAGCTACTCGTAATTACGCCAGAGATAAACATGATAAAAAATGTCATTGGATAGTCACGATGATAAGCATCAAATGAAAATCGAGGCTCTGTAAAAAAGTAATTAAAAAGTAAGACAGCAATAATGGAGTTAATAATACTCATCATCGATCCAGTTGACCAAATAGCAAGGATGAGGACCCCTAAAATGTAAATTGTAATGATGTTTGACTCGCTTATACCTATTGAATATAGATATAAGCCGACAATTGATATGAAGCAAAATACGATAAACATTTTGAACAAATCAAGCCATTCAAATGATAATTTATTACTTATACTAGGAAAATAAAATGGTTCATTTTCTTGATCTGGTACTATGTGTAAGGCTAAGTTCGGAACAAATTCATTCAGGCGGTCACTTATTTTTGTGCTTGGTCGCCACCATTTTTTCCTCATACTTGTTCGTCCGATAACAAGTTTCGTGACCCCACTAATTTGAGCATAATTAGCAAGGGCTGCTGCTACGTCGTCTTCTTGAACGATGACGACATGGCCGCCAAGCTGTTCCACAAGTTTAATGTGTTGTTGTAATCGTTCTGAATTTGCACTACTTCCTTCTTGCTCCTGCAGGTTTTGTACATAAAGAGCAGTAAATTTACCGTGTAATGCTTGTGCAAGTCTTGCAGTGGTTCTAATAACTTTTGCATTTGTAGGAGAGCTACTGATACCAACTAGTAGGTGTTCTTCAATTTGTACAGGGTGTTTGACAGATTCATGGTTGTTTATTTGTTTATAGTTGATTGTATCCGCTGCTCTACGTAATGCGATTTCTCGTAATGATACTAAATTTTGTTTACGGAAAAAAGAATGCAGTGCTTTTTCCGCTTGTTGTTTTGCATAAACTTTACCTTCTTGTAGGCGTTGTATTAGTTCATCTGGTTCAATATCTACAACTTTTATTTGAGATGCTTGATCAATTAAGTAATCAGGGATACGCTCTCGTACTTTAATGTCAGTAATTTCTTCTACTAAGTCATGAAGGCTTTCAATATGTTGAATATTTACAGTTGTATAAACATGAATCCCCTTTGACAGTAGTTCTTCAACATCTCCAAAACGCTTCTTGTGCCGCATTGTTGGAACATTGGAATGTGCCAATTCATCGATAAGAACAATTTCTGGCTTGCGCTGCAATACGGCATCAATATCTAATTCATAAAAAGCTTTTCCTCTATAGCTTATTTTTTTCGTCGGAATTTGCTCAAGCCCTTCTAGTAAAGCTAACGTATCTGGACGAGGATGCGGTTCTACATAGCCAACCACCACATCTTTACCTAATTTTTGAGCTTGATGTGCTGCATCTAACATTGCGTAAGTTTTACCTACTCCAGCAGCATAACCGAGAAAGATTTTTAAATTCCCTAAAATTTGTTGCTCCTGTTGAAGTCTAGCTAAAAACATCTCAGGAGTTGGACGTGTATTTTCCATCCTCGTTCACCTCATTTGTATTATAGCGTTAACTCCCATTAAGAAAGTATAAAGATTTTGCCTCTTTATGCTTTCTTAATAGAAAAGTAGATTTCCTAACACTACATTAATTTGAAAGTCAGTATGATGAGAACAACCTAAATGAAGGAGGGGTATTTTATTGATGGACTTTTATATGGTTGTATTGTTACTGATAAGCTTCGGAAGTCTTTTGTCATTAACTACATGGTGCTTCAAGCTAGTGGATGAGCAATAAGGAGGAGATAGGAATGTGGATTTTTATCGGGATTGTACTTGTATTCTTGTTTGGTTATCTAGGGCATGCATTACTTTGTCCTGAAAATTATTAAAGGCTGTTAGGAGGTAATGCACTATGTGGCAAATAGCCATAGTATTAATTATTTATTTACCGCTCGTTATCTTAACTGGGCATTATCTATATCGAGTAACATTACATCAAAAAACATGGCTTGATCCTATTTTAGACAAAGTTGATGCAGTAATTTATAAATTGTGTGGCATTAAACAAGTAGATATGAATGGTAAAGAATATGTACTTTCATTAATACTTTCAAATGCAATTATGGTTTTTATTGGATATTTTTTGTTGCGCATTCAATCATTCCTGTTTTTAAATCCAAATAATATTAGCAATATGGAAGCTACACTTTCATTTAACACAATCATTTCTTTTATAACCAACACAAATCTTCAACATTATAGCGGTGAATCTGGACTCAGTTATTTATCACAGATGCTAGTCATTATCTTCATGATGTTTACATCTGCAGCTACTGGTTATGCAGCTTGTATGGCGTTCTGTCGTCGCCTTGTTGCGAAAACAGATACTATTGGGAATTTCTTTATTGATTTTGTTCGTGTTATTACGCGTATTTTAATGCCTATCTCCATCGTTGTTGCCATTATTTTAGTATCTCAAGGGACACCACAAACCTTAAGTGCAAATAAAACAGTACAAACAATCGAAGGAAAATTACAAGATATTGCACTTGGACCTGTTGCTTCTCTAGAATCGATTAAGCATATAGGTACGAATGGTGGGGGCTTTAACGGAGCCAATTCAACAACACCTTTTGAAAATCCAACCGTTCTCTCAAATATAGTGGAGATGTTATCGATGATGCTATTGCCGGGCGCTTGTGTAGTTGCCTTTAGTTTGATGATTGCTTATAGAAAAAAGAAAACTATTTTTGGAAAACAAGGTTTAGCTATTTTTGCAGCAATGAGTATATTGTTTCTACTCGGATTAGTGACTGTGTACATAGCAGAGAAGGCTGGTAATCCAATTATAAGTGAACTCGGTATAACACAGGAGCTAGGGAGCATGGAAGGAAAAGAAATGCGTTTTGGAGTAGTACAATCAGCATTATTTACCACTGTCACTACTGCGTTTACAACAGGATCTGTTAACAATATGCACGATACATTGACGCCTCTTGGGGGTCTAGTACCGATGTTTAATATGATGCTAAATGTTGTGTTTGGTGGTAAAGGGGTCGGCCTGATGAACATGATGATGTATGTTCTACTAACAATTTTTATTGCCTGTTTAATGATTGGGCGATCTCCTCAGTTTTTAGGTAAAAAGATTGAAGAGAAAGAAATGAAATTAATTGCTCTATGCATTTTGATTCATCCGGCTATTATTTTGCTATTTTCAGCACTAGCAGTTGTAACACCAACAGGAATAGCAGGGATAACGAATCCAGGTGCTCACGGATTATCACAGGTTTTATATGAATTTGCTTCAGCCTCTGCCAACAACGGCTCAGGGTTCGAAGGGTTAGCAGATAACTCCACATTTTGGAACGTGACAACAGGACTTGCAATGTTCTTTGGACGATATTTAACCATTATCATTCAACTTGCGATTGCGTCACTACTTGCCAAAAAATTTTGGCACAGTGATTCAAAAGGAACATTAAAAACGGATAATACTACTTTTACTTTTTTACTAGTGGCTATCGTTTTAATGATTGGTGCCCTAACATTTTTACCAGCTTTAGCACTTGGTCCAATTACAGAGCATTTACAACTTTATTCTTAATGGAGGAGAGAGCATATGGAAACAGTAAGAAAGAGTTTTTTGACAAGTAAGATGCTGAAAAATGCAATGATAGACGCTTTAAAAAAGTTTAGTCCCACTTATATGCTAAAAAATCCTGTTATGTTTGTTGTAGAAGTAGGATTTTTGTTTGTGGTGCTATTAGTTCTTTTTCCAAATATGTTTGGGAGTGTAGTTGAAGAACACGCTCGATTATACAATGGAATAGTTGCTATCCTACTTTTTGTTACAATTCTATTTGCTAATTTTGCAGAGTCAATTGCAGAAGGAAGAGGTAAAGCACAAGTTCAAACTTTAAAAAAAACAAAGACAGTGACACAGGCTCGTGTGTTGCTTCATGATGGTACGGAAATCCTTAAACAGGCCAATGACCTAAAAAAAGGAGATATTGTATTAGTTCAAGCTGGAGAGGTAATTCCAAATGATGGGGAAGTCATTGATGGCATTGCTACTGTGGATGAATCGGCAATAACAGGTGAATCTGCCCCTGTTGTAAAAGAACGAGGCGGCGATTTTTCATCCGTTACGGGTGGTACGACGGTTACGAGTGATTGGTTGATGATTGAAATTACTTCATTGCCTGGCGAATCATTTCTGGATAAAATGATTTCGCTTATTGAAGGGGCTAGCCGTAAGAAAACACCAAATGAAATAGCCCTTAATACACTTCTAGTAAGTTTAACAATTATCTTTCTGTTAGTGGTAGTGTCCCTCTATCCAATGACTATGTATTTGAATGTGCCAATTTCTATCGCAACATTAATAGCACTTACAGTTTGTTTAATTCCTACAACGATTGGTGGATTATTATCCGCAATTGGTATTGCAGGTATGGATAGGGTAACACAATTTAACGTCATCGCAATGTCTGGGAGAGCGGTGGAAGCCTGTGGAGATGTGGATACATTAATCTTAGATAAGACTGGCACGATAACATATGGCAATCGAATGGCAGCTGAGTTTCTACCAGTAAAAGGAGTTGCCAGGGAAGAGTTAATGCAAGCTGCATGGCTTAGTTCTCTAACAGATGATACACCTGAGGGAAAATCTATCTTATCGCTTGCTTGCGAATTAGGGGTGAATACGGACGGTGAAAAAAGCATTATCCAGACAAGTAAACATATTCCCTTTACTGCACAAACACGAATGAGTGGCTTGGATAGGGTGGATGGCACAAAAATTCGAAAAGGTGCCTATGATACGATAAAAAGAGAGAGTTTGAAGGCAGGGTACAGTATTCCTTCAAATCTAGAGTTGCTGGTTCAACAAGTATCTACAGTAGGGGGGACGCCTCTGGTCGTAGCACTGAATGATAAAATTTTAGGCGTTATTTATCTAAAGGATATTGTCAAGGCTGGGCTAAAGGAACGTTTTGAACAGCTTCGTGAAATGGGGATTAAAACCATTATGTGTACAGGAGATAATCCACTTACAGCAGCAGCCATTGCAAAGGAAGCTGGAGTAGATAGCTTTATCGCAGAAAGCAAACCTGAGGATAAGATTCAAGTCATTAAGGATGAACAGGCACAAGGGAAGGTAGTAGCAATGACTGGTGATGGTACAAATGATGCACCAGCGTTAGCGCAGGCCAATGTTGGTCTTGCAATGAATTCAGGTACAAATGCAGCAAAAGAAGCAGCTAATATGGTTGATTTAGATTCAAATCCAACTAAAATTATTGAAATTGTAGAGATAGGGAAGCAGCTTCTGATGACACGTGGCGCTTTAACAACATTTAGTATCGCTAACGATATAGCAAAATATTTTGCCATCATACCTGCTATGTTGATGGTGGCTGTACCTGAGATGAGCGCATTAAACATAATGAAACTTAATTCTTCAACAAGTGCGATTATTTCTGCCTTAATTTTTAATGCAGTCATTATTCCCTTGTTAATTCCAATTGCAATAAAGGGAGTAACGTATAAACCAATGAGTGCTACAAAACTTTTGAATAAAAATTTATTAGTCTATGGTATAGGTGGTATTATAGCTCCTTTTATTGGGATTAAGTTAATTGACATACTAGTTGGTCCACTATGCCGTAGTTTTGGGCTATAGGAGGAAGGTACATGCGAAAACTATTTATGAACTTAAAGCAAGCAATTCTTATTACAATAACAATGTTTATACTGTGTGGGCTAATCTACCCTTTTGCGGTGACTGCTTTAGCTCAAGGATTACTCCATCATCAAGCAAATGGTAGTTTACTAGAAATCAATGGTAAAGCTGTTGGTTCAGAACTGATCGGTCAATCCTTTTCAGCACCATCATATTTCTGGGGACGTGTTTCAGCCATTCATTATAATGTTTATACTGAGGATGATACGGTACCAGACAAAAATGGTCAGTTAAATTATAGTGGTGTGACTTCTGGAACTTTTAACTATGCACCATCTAATCCAGAATTGAAGAAGCGAATTGAAGCAGATATCAAGAAGTTTCTACTTGCAAACCCAACAGTAAAACGCCAAGATATACCTGCAGATTTAATGACAGCTTCTGGCTCAGGGCTGGATCCACATATTAGTGTGAAGGCTGCAAACATTCAAGTGAAGCGCATTGCCCTAGCAAGCGGTCTTTCAGAAGAAGAGATTGAAAAAATCATTGAAGAAAATACGGAGAAACGAACACTAGGAATCTTTGGAGAAAATAAAGTGAACGTTCTAATGGCGAATTTAACTATCATGAAAAAAATGGATAATAGACAAGAATAATAACTATAAAATCAGGTAGAGAAATGCTTTATTCTCTACCTGATCGTATTTTATGCTTGAGAATTTACAAGAATTTTAATATGATTACGTTCCTTCATTAATGCTTCAAAGCCTTCTGTTACCACTTCATCAAGAGCAATTCGTTTCGTAACAAGCTTGTCTGCAGGGAAGTAACCTTGTGTCATCAGCTCCATTACGGCTGGGAAAATATCGCGGTAGGCAATAATTCCTTTGACTGTACGTTCTGATAGAACGATATTGTTCGGTTGGATAGCAGCTGTAGACTCCCAAATCGACACGATGATTGTTTCACCTTCAAAAGTTGTTGAGTCAATAGCTTGTTGTAATACCACAGGAACGCCCGTTACTTCAAAGGCAACATCTACACCACCATTTGTTAATTCATGTAGACGCGCAACGGCATCTTCATCTTTAGGGTTAATAACGGCTGTTGCACCAAGTTCTAAAGCTTTTGCGGCACGCTCTGCTGAAAGCTCTACAGCATAGATTTCTGCTGCGCCTGCTGCACGTAATGCTTCAATGACAAGAAGCCCGATTGGTCCAGTTCCAAAGACGGCAGCTTTGTCACCGGCTTTTAATTTACTTTGACGCACGGCATGTAGAGCGACTGCTGCTGGTTCTACAAGTGCTCCTTGCTCATAAGAAAGCCCTTCTGGCATTTTGTGAACCATTTTCTCATCTACCATTGTATATTCGGAGAATCCTCCGCCACCGCCTGAAAGACCGTGGAAACCTAAATGTTTACAAATATTATATTTACCTTTTTTACAGGCAGCACATTCGCCACATGCAAGGATTGGTTCTACTACTACAGGATCACCGATTTTAACAGATGTAACACCATCGCCAATTTCAACTACTTCACCTGAAAATTCATGTCCCATTACAATAGGTGCTATGTCTTTACTTACATAGTGAGGTTGCTCCACTGGAATAAAGATTGGCCCAGCTGCGTATTCATGTAAATCACTACCACAAATCCCTGTCCAATGTACTTTGATTTTTACTTTTCCAGGTGCGATGACTGGTTCTTCAATGTTTTCTACACGGATGTCTTTTGCTTTATACCATCTTGCTGCTTTCATAATCTACCAACCTCCCATAATATCTTACAGCTCTATCATAACATGTGGGGAATCTGCTAATCATTAGTTCCCTATAAATTGACATAAAAATTACATATTACAAGCGTTTTCGAACATTGTTACAGCGCTTTTTTGATTGCATATTCTGCGTATTTCAAGTACCTTTGATAAGGGCTTTGTTACGGTGATAATAAAACATTAAAAATATGTTTATGCTAGTAAGAAATAGGACGTAAATATACCTTAAAGTTCGAATCATGGTACAATGAAAAAGATGTTAGGAGGAACGAATGATGTCAAAATATACTGATTATAATTTTCAGCCATTTTTGCAGGACGCCATTGCAAATCTTGGCTTTACAGAACCGACACCAATTCAAAAAGAAATTATTCCGCTTTTATTAAAAGGGAAAAGTGCTATTGGACAGGCACATACAGGAACAGGGAAAACACATAGTTTTTTAATTCCAATTGTTCAACGTATTGATGTAGAAAAACAGGAAGTACAGGCCGTTATTACTTCTCCTACACGAGAGTTAGCACAGCAAATTTTTGATGCATTAAATCAATTAATAGAAGGAACTGCTATTCAAGCAAAACTATTTATTGGGGGTACGGACAAACAACGCTCCATTGATAAATTAAAAACACAGCCACAAATTGTTGTTGGGACACCAGGTCGTATTCGTGACCTTGTTTCAGCACAAGCGTTATTTGTGCATACAGCACCAATTTTAGTTGTCGATGAAGCGGATCTAGCTTTTGATATGGGCTTCATTGAAGAGATTGATGGATTTGCTTCCCAGATGCCAGAAAAGCTTGAAATGTATGTTTTTTCTGCAACAATTCCAGAAAAACTTCAGCCATTTTTAAAGAAATATATGGAAGCGCCAGTGCATGTCCATATGAATGATAAACGACCAGTGGCAGAAGGCATCGATTTTGTACTTGTACCAGTGCGCTCAAAATCGCGTAATAAACGTTTATTAGAAGTCATTGAGGGCATTAATCCCTTTTTAGCTGTTATCTTTACCAACACACGTAAAACAGCAGAACATGTTGCTGGCTACTTAAATGAGCATGGTATCCGTTGTGGCCAAATTCACGGTGATTTAAGTCCACGTGATCGTAAAAAAATGATGAAGCAAATCCGTGATCTTGACTACCAATACATTGTAGCAACTGACTTAGCTGCTCGTGGTATTGATATCCAAGGCATTTCTCATGTTATTAACTACGAGATTCCAGAAGACTTAGAATTCTTTATTCACCGCGTTGGTCGAACAGCGCGTGCAGGCAATAAAGGGACAGCCATTACTTTATTTGAGCCATCAGACGAGGATGCAGTAGTGCGCGTAGAAAAAATGGGCATTCCTTTTGTGCAAAAAGATGTAAAAGATGGCGAATGGTCAGAGTTAAAAGAGCGTCATGCCCGTAAAAATCGTGTGAAGCAAGAGAATGAAATTGATGTGAAAGCAAAAGCGTTGGTACGTAAGCCTAAAAAGGTAAAACCTGGCTATAAACGTAATATGAAGTGGGAAATGGAAAAAATTAAAAAACGTGAACGTCGCTTAAAGGCACGCGGTAAAAAATAAGGGGGCTTTTACATGTTACTTGGCTCACATGTTTCGATGAGCGGGAAAGAAATGCTACTTGGCTCTAGTAAAGAGGCACTGTCATACGGAGCCAATACATTTATGATTTATACTGGAGCACCGCAAAATACACGTCGCAAAGCCATTGCTGACTTAAACATTATGAATGGACTCCTGCATATGAAAGAGCATGGGATGACCAATATTGTTGTACATGCACCTTACATTATTAATATTGGCAATACGGAAAAACCAGAAACATTCCGTCTCGGTGTAGATTTTCTACAATCGGAAATTGAACGTACTGCTGCACTGGAGGCAACGCAAATTGTTTTACACCCTGGTGCCCATGTAGGAGCTGGTGCTGATGCTGGTATTGCTAAAATTATTGAAGGTTTGAATGAGGTATTATCTCAGAACTATCCCGTTCAAATTGCATTAGAAACCATGGCAGGGAAGGGAACAGAATGTGGACGTTCCTTTGAAGAACTTGCTAAAATTATTGATGGTGTAACGAATAACGAGCGACTTTCTATATGCTTTGATACCTGTCATACACATGATGCTGGCTATAATATCGTGGAAGATTTTGATGGTGTATTAAACGAATTTGATAAAATGATAGGCGTGGAACGCATTAAAGTATTGCATATCAATGACTCCAAAAATGTGCGCGGTGCAGGTAAGGATCGTCACGAAAATATTGGCTTTGGTCATATTGGGTTTGATGCCCTTAACTATGTCGTACACCATCCACAATTAATGGATGTTCCTAAAATTTTAGAAACACCCTTTGTCCCTCTCAAGAGTGACGCTAAATCTAAGGTAGCTCCGTATAAAGTGGAAATCGATATGTTACGAAGCGGTACTTTTAAACCTGAGCATATTGAAGCTTTAAAAGGCTAACAGAAATAACCCGAAATCAGGCTAGTTCTGATTTCGGGCTTTTTTTATTTTGTAAACAAGGCGATGAGTTGACGAGAGCGCTTTCTTCCTAAAACGGCCTCCACTTCAACAAGAATATCTTTAGGAATCCCTAAAAATAGCCAAGAAAATGAGAATTGCTCCAAATAAGGTCGAAGTTTTTTTACTTCAGAAGTCGTAATGCTAAAGCCTTCTTCACGAGCAATCGCGACAATTTCCTTATCCGTGCTTTGTGCTAATTGCTGTAAAAATTGAATACTCAAAGTCAATCCTCCTTTATCTCATTAATTTTCACGAAATCATTTATACACTTGCAATCAGCTATTCGAAAAAGCATCCATCTTCTTTTCTTTACAAAAACTGCACTTTCCTTTATACTTACAATTTGTAAATCGTAATGATTTTGAATTAGAAAGAAGCGATCATGCATGAAAACAACACTTATTGACATTGAAAATGTGTCATTTCAATATGACTATACGCAAGTTTTAAAAAACATTTCTTTTCGTGTAGAAGAGGGAGATTTTTTAGCACTTCTCGGCCCAAATGGTTCGGGAAAATCAACATTATTAAAAATTATTTTAGGTTTGCTGAAACCTTTATCCGGAGACATAAAATTATTTGGTGAACCAAGTGCAAATTTTAAGCACCGTGAATGGATTGGCTATGTCTCGCAAAAATCCAATGCCTTTAATTCTGGGTTCCCGGCAACCGTGCAAGAGGTCGTGAAAAGTGGATTAACGAAAAAATTAGGGCTTTTTAAAAGACCTGGCCGAGATGCCAAAGACAAAGTTCAAGAAGCTTTAAAGGCAGTTGGTATGGATGCTTATATGAATCGCAACATTGGAGAACTATCTGGTGGACAACAACAACGTGTTTTTATTGCAAGAGCTTTAGTCAGTGATCCCAAACTGCTCATTTTAGATGAGCCAACTGTCGGCATTGATCACGAGAATGTGCAGTCATTTTATGATATGCTGGCGAAATTAAATCGGGAACAAGGAATTACGATGATTCTTGTCACACACGATGTCGATACGGTATCGAATCGTATTAGCCATGTGGCATGTTTGAATCAAACGATTCACTTCCACGGCTATAAAAATGAATTTGATAATATTTCTCAGGATGCGCTAGACGCTTGGTATGGCCATTCCGTGAGAAAGATTCATTAGAAGGAGCAGGCATATGATTGAAGCAATTTTACATTATGAATTTTTACAAAATGCCTTTTTCTCTGGATTATTAATTGGCATACTTGCGCCCCTGCTAGGTGTGTTTATTGTTGTACGTAGGCTATCCTTGATTGCGGATGCTTTGTCGCATGTAACACTTGCTGGAATTGCTGGGAGCTTATACATTAGTCAATCAGTAACAGCCTTAGCAATGCTCAATCCTATTTATCTAGGAATACTAGCCTCTGTGAGTGGCTCTGTCTTGATTGAGCGTTTAAGACGTTTGTATAAGCACTATGAGGAGCTTGCCATTCCTATTATCATGTCAGGTGGTATTGGGATTAGCGCCATCTTTATTTCACTTGCCAGTGGTTTTAGCACAGATTTAATGAGTTATTTATTCGGCTCAGTTTCGGCTGTATCTCGTCAAGACTTATGGGTAGTGATTGGCATTGCTGCCATTGTGATAATCTTTTTGTTTTTATTTTTTAAAGAATTATTTGTTTTGTCTTTTGATGAGGAATATGCAAAAGCTAGTGGACTTCCAGCTCGTTGGGTTCATCTTTTATTTATGATTGTCACAGCGCTTGTCATTGCGGCAAGTATGCGCATAGTTGGTATTTTACTTGTATCATCTCTAATGACATTGCCTGTTGCAGCAGCAATGCGCTTAGCAAAGGGCTTTAAGCAAACCATCATTTATGCCATTGTTTTTGGAGAAACAGCTGTACTAATTGGTCTAATTAGCGCATTTTATATGGATTTAGCGCCAGGAGGCACGATTGTTGTCACTTCTATTCTGATTTTGTTACTTGTAATCCTAGGGAAGAAAGTAGCCTTTAAAATAGCTGCAAAGCAGGGGGAGGTAGCGCAATGAATATTTCAAGAGCGTGGGAAATATTAAAGGAAAATGGCTATAAAAAAACAGATAAACGGGAGTTAATATTAGATATGTTTGCAGCAACAGATAAATATCTAACAGCCCGTGATTTATTGGATGTTTTAAAAAAAGATTTTCCGGGAATGAGTTTTGATACTATTTATCGTAACCTTGCTACTTTTGTGAAACTTGGGATATTAGAAGAAACAGAGCTATCAGGGGAACGTAATTTCCGTATGCACTGTGAATCTGCGCATCATCACCATCATTTTATCTGTATGGACTGTGGCAACGTCAAAGAGCTTAATCTTTGTCCAATGGAAATGTTAGGTGAAAAATTGCCTGATTATGAAATTGAAAATCATAAGTTTGAAATATACGGTAAATGTCCTGATTGTAAGCATGAAACTCTGTCACATTAAATGTTGACAGAGTTTTTTTCTATGTAAGAAGAGGGTGCCAATAGAAGGCTACCCTCTAAAAGGATTAAGCTACTGCCACTCGACGAATCGCAACAATTTTATTGCAATCTACAATTAAAGGAGAAGCAGCTGCTGCACCTGGCTCAAGGAAGTATGCACAGCAATTTCTTGGATCGAAGGAAATGAAAGTCACACCTAAGAAGCTAATACCTCCAGATAAGAAGATATCTAGTGTAGTAGCTAGCTCTAATTTTCTTAATTGGTGACAAATACAGCCTCTACAGTTGCTGCTCATTCTTGGTGTACATTTTTCTTCTTTTTTACAGTGACATTTTTCCTCTTTTTGGCAATGGCATTTTTCAACTTTACGTTGACAGCATTTTTCCTCTTTTTTAGGACATTTACAGCCTTGCCAGTTCATATGTGACATATATCTTTTATCTTCCATTGTCTAGACCTCCCTTCCTCTAGTTTCGTAAGGGTAACCCTTACAGTAATAATCTATGTTTGGTGCATAGCTAGAGGCTGGCGATATGTCCGATAGGCTGCTTAAAAATCTATATTTTTCTCAAAAACTTTTGCAATGTGTAAAGCCCTAAGCTGAAATATTGCTATAAACATCTAATCAAGCTAATGGTATGGGAATAGATTTCTGATTTCCTTCTACAAGCGCGAAAAAAAGATGAATCTTTACATTTCTGTAAAGATTCATCTCAGACTGTAGACAAACTCAATGAATTTTGAGTTTGCCTACAGTCTTTTTTCTTTTACAATAAAATAAAGTAAAGCCGTTGATTTCCACTACGGGCGGACGCTTTCCGCGGGCGGGGTCGAGCTGCTTCCCTCGCTTCGCTCAGTCCAGGATCTCGACTTTCCCGCTTTTCCCGCAGGAGTCGCCACCCTTCGTTCCAATCAACTCCTACATAAAGAATTCCTTATTCATCTATTGATAAAAAGTACACTTTCGAGGTGATTAACCATGATGACGAAAAATCAAATCAATGAACGTGAACAATTAGAAATGTTAACGATTGATCAATTAGTTCCCCAAGATCATTTAGTACGAAAACTAGAGGCGGCTATTGATTTTTCATTTATCTATCCTTTAGTAGAACATCTCTATTCACCTAATGGGCGTCCTAGTATTGATCCTGTTGTTCTCTTTAAAATGACGTTTATTCAGTACGTTTTTGGTATACGGTCCATGCGTCAAACCATCAAAGAAATTGAAACGAATATGGCGTATCGTTGGTTTTTAGGATTTGGCTTCCATACAGAAGTTCCGCATTTCTCTACCTTTGGTAAAAATTATGTCCGTCGCTTTCAAGACACTGATATATTTGAGCAGATATTCTATCGTATATTAAAAGAGATTATGCATCAAGGACTCCTCCATGCAGACCATTTATTTATCGATTCTACGCATGTGAAAGCGAGTGCGAATAAACGAAAGTATGATAAAAAAGTTGTGCGAAAAGAAACACGGGCTTATGAAGAGAAACTTCAATTAGAGTTAAATATTGATCGTGAGGAACATGGAAAAAAGCCCTTTTCCCCGGAGAAATTTGAAAAAGAAGAATGGAAAGAAATAAAGGAAAGCACGACAGATCCTGAAAGTGGGTATTACGTGAAGGATGAACGTACGAAACAGTTTGCGTATTCTTTTCATGCAGCGACAGATGAAAAGGGCTTTGTCTTAGGTGCCATTGTGACTCCGGGAAATGTGCACGATAGCCATGTATTGCAGCCACTTGTTGAAAGAGTCATTCAAAACGTTCAAAAACCAATCGCTGTTGCGGCAGATGCAGCCTATAAAACACCAGCGATTACGAACTTTTTATTAGAGAATCAAATGTTGCCTGTTCTTCCGTATACACGTCCTAAAACGAAAGATGGATTCTTCCGAAAGCACGAGTATATATATGACGAGCACTATAATTGTTATCTTTGCCCACAAGGGCAGATATTGAAGTATGCAACAACGACGAAAGAAGGATATCGGCAATATAAATCGAATCCTTTGATTTGTGCGAAGTGTCCAAGCCTTTCCCAGTGTACAGAAAGTAAGCATCATCAAAAACTCATTCAACGCCATATCTGGGAGTCGTATGTGGAGGAAGCTGAACATTTACGCCATTCCTATGACATCAAACAAATCTATGCAAAGCGCAAAGAAACGATTGAGCGTGTCTTTGCCGATGCAAAAGAAAAGCATGGTATGCGATGGACAACCTTAAGAGGTCTGAAAAAATTGTCCATGCAGGCGATGCTTACTTTTGCTGCCATGAATTTAAAGAAACTGGCTACTTGGACGTGGCAAGTAGCTTAAGAGAGCAACTATGCTCGAAGCGTATGTTGGATTTGGTAATGTATGACCAAATATCAAGACGACATAGGAAGAAAAATGATAAAAGCCCTTGAGAGTGAACTTCTCGAGGGCTTTTGTCTACAGTCTTTTTTCTTTTACAATAAAATAAAGTAAAGCCGTTGATTTCCACTACGGGCGGACGCTTTCCGCGGGCGGGGTCGAGCTGCTTCCCTCGCTTCGCTCAGTCCAGGATCTCGACTTTCCCGCTTTTCCCGCAGGAGTCGCCACCCTTCGTTCCAATCAACTCCTACATAAAGAATTCCTTATTCATCTATTGATAAAAAGTACACTTTCGAGGTGATTAACCATGATGACGAAAAATCAAATCAATGAACGTGAACAATTAGAAATGTTAACGATTGATCAATTAGTTCCCCAAGATCATTTAGTACGAAAACTAGAGGCGGCTATTGATTTTTCATTTATCTATCCTTTAGTAGAACATCTCTATTCACCTAATGGGCGTCCTAGTATTGATCCTGTTGTTCTCTTTAAAATGACGTTTATTCAGTACGTTTTTGGTATACGGTCCATGCGTCAAACCATCAAAGAAATTGAAACGAATATGGCGTATCGTTGGTTTTTAGGATTTGGCTTCCATACAGAAGTTCCGCATTTCTCTACCTTTGGTAAAAATTATGTCCGTCGCTTTCAAGACACTGATATATTTGAGCAGATATTCTATCGTATATTAAAAGAGATTATGCATCAAGGACTCCTCCATGCAGACCATTTATTTATCGATTCTACGCATGTGAAAGCGAGTGCGAATAAACGAAAGTATGATAAAAAAGTTGTGCGAAAAGAAACACGGGCTTATGAAGAGAAACTTCAATTAGAGTTAAATATTGATCGTGAGGAACATGGAAAAAAGCCCTTTTCCCCGGAGAAATTTGAAAAAGAAGAATGGAAAGAAATAAAGGAAAGCACGACAGATCCTGAAAGTGGGTATTACGTGAAGGATGAACGTACGAAACAGTTTGCGTATTCTTTTCATGCAGCGACAGATGAAAAGGGCTTTGTCTTAGGTGCCATTGTGACTCCGGGAAATGTGCACGATAGCCATGTATTGCAGCCACTTGTTGAAAGAGTCATTCAAAACGTTCAAAAACCAATCGCTGTTGCGGCAGATGCAGCCTATAAAACACCAGCGATTACGAACTTTTTATTAGAGAATCAAATGTTGCCTGTTCTTCCGTATACACGTCCTAAAACGAAAGATGGATTCTTCCGAAAGCACGAGTATATATATGACGAGCACTATAATTGTTATCTTTGCCCACAAGGGCAGATATTGAAGTATGCAACAACGACGAAAGAAGGATATCGGCAATATAAATCGAATCCTTTGATTTGTGCGAAGTGTCCAAGCCTTTCCCAGTGTACAGAAAGTAAGCATCATCAAAAACTCATTCAACGCCATATCTGGGAGTCGTATGTGGAGGAAGCTGAACATTTACGCCATTCCTATGACATCAAACAAATCTATGCAAAGCGCAAAGAAACGATTGAGCGTGTCTTTGCCGATGCAAAAGAAAAGCATGGTATGCGATGGACAACCTTAAGAGGTCTGAAAAAATTGTCCATGCAGGCGATGCTTACTTTTGCTGCCATGAATTTAAAGAAACTGGCTACTTGGACGTGGCAAGTAGCTTAAGAGAGCAACTATGCTCGAAGCGTATGTTGGATTTGGTAATGTATGACCAAATATCAAGACGACATAGGAAGAAAAATGATAAAAGCCCTTGAGAGTGAACTTCTCGAGGGCTTTTGTCTACAGTCTGAGATGAATCTTTACATTTCTGTAAAGATTCATCTTTTAAATAGAAGTTTATTGATGTTTTTGTTGGAAATCTACCATGAAATCTCGTAAAGCTTCACATGCCTCAAGGGGCACTGCATTATAAGTGGAAGCACGACAACCACCTACAGAACGATGTCCATTTAGCCCAACAAAACCTGCTGCCTTTGCCTCTACAAGGAATAATTTTTCCAGCTCCTCATCTGCAACACGGAATGTAATGTTCATTAAAGAACGACTTTCTGGTGTGGCATGGCCTTTGTAGAAGCCATTACTATTGTCAATGGCATCATAAATGACTTTGGCCTTTAATTCATTATGTTTCTCAATTTCTGTTACGCCGCCTTTAGCTTCAACCCATTTTAACACCTCGCCTAGCATATAGATCCCAAATGTTGGAGGTGTATTATAAAGTGAATTACTATCAGCATGTGTTGTATACTTTAGCATCGTCGGAATATTTTTATTGGCTTTTTCAAGTAAATCTTTGCGAATAATTACGACCGTTACACCTGAAGGACCAAGGTTTTTTTGAGCACCAGCATAGATGATTCCGAACTTTTCAATATCAACGGGTTTTGATAGGATGTCACTTGACATATCTGCCACTAATGGAACATTTCCTGTATCAGGGTAGTTTTTCCATTGCGTACCATATATCGTATTATTGGATGTGATGTGAACATATGCATCATCTTCATTGAATTGAATATCTTCTAAAGCAGGAATATTGCGGTATTGGTTTTCTTTTGTGCTTGCAGCTTCAACAGGTGTCCCAAATAATTTAGCTTCCTTAAAAGCTTTCTCAGACCATGAGCCTGATAATACATAGCTAGCTTTTTGCTCAGTTGTTAAGAAGTTCATAGGCACCATTGTAAACTGAAGGCTTGCTCCACCCTGTAAGAATAGTACCTCATAGTTTTCAGGAATAGCATAAAGTTTTTTTAATAAAGTAATGGCTTCGTTATGTACTTCATCAAAAATGGCACTACGGTGACTCATTTCCATAATGGACATACCTGAATCACGGAAGTTTACTAATTGCTGTTGAGCATTTTCTAATACTTCTTGTGGTAGAGCAGATGGACCTGCGTTGAAATTGTATGCACGTTGTGTCAAAGTGGTACACTCCTTGTTTGGTTAATAACAGAACTTTACTGGATTATAACCTAATTTTCAAGAGAAAAAATAAAATTCTTAATATTTGAGCAGAATGGAGACAGACTCGCAACAAAATGTACACATTTAAGCAGGTATTTTCATTAAAAACGAACAAATAGAAAGTTATTTTTGAAATTAAGTGATATTTTCCGTATATTAAATATTTTTTGTTGCCATAAAAACGATAATGTTCGTGTTTTAATTTACAAGTATTTCCTTATTGGGAGTGTGAAACCTACAGGCTAAAGCAAAACCATTAAAATCGATTGTTAGAGAAAACTCCTTATTACTTTACGAGAGATAAGCAGGTTTTTGTATAATATTATAAAGAAAAGAAAAAGAGGTGTTCAGGATGTTTACAGTAGAGAAAGCTTGTTTAGTAGTGGTAGATGTGCAAGGAAAGTTAGCAACAATTGTTGATGACAGTGAAATGGTAATTGAAAATGTGGCAAAGCTCGTACAAGCAATGCAGGCACTGGAAGTACCTATTTTATGGCTAGAACAAAATCCAAGTCGTTTAGGGGGAACGGCTCTTGAGATTGCTCAGCATTTAGAAGGGCAACCGATTCCTAAAATGGCCTTTAGTGCGTGCCAAGAAGAGGCATTTGTAGAGGCGATGAAGGAAAATGGACGTACTCAATTCATTGTGACAGGTATCGAAACACATATTTGTGTGTACCAATCGGCTAGACAACTGAAAGAACAAGGATTTGAAGTAGAGGTTGTTGTAGATGCCGTATCTTCTCGAACAAAGGCAAATAAAGAAATTGGGCTTACAAAGATGCATGCGCTTGGTATTTACCCAACTAGCACCGAAATGATCTTGTATGAGCTACTACAACGTGCAGATCATGAACATTTTAAAACCATTTTGAAGCTTGTCAAATAACGTCACTAAAATCGAAACAATTGGTATATGTATTCCATTCATTGTAATAACAATTTTGTTTTCAAGAGAAATATATACAAAGAAATTGGGTTAGATTGAATAAATGTAGATGTTCGATGGGTCTATAGACCTTTATTGGGCATCTTTTTTATTTTAGGGCTAGATTATGTGTGACATTACTCATATAAAAACTTAGCCATTCCATTTGTTGTATACTATAATTAAAAATCGGGAATTCGTTATGGGTAAATAACTTTTAATTAGGATGATGACGATGAAAAAACAGTCATTTTTATGGGAGAAATGGAACAGCTAACATGGCTTGCCAAGCAATCCTCAAAGATCCCTCACACATCTGAGCAGCTTATCTCACAAGGGTTTTTACCTGAGGCAATTGGCCAATATGTGTTCATAACGAAAAATTTCTGGCAGCTTAAAGAGCCTTTATTATGGATTCATTCATTAGAAAATGCCTCTGTAAAAGGTAACTTTTATGCTCACTTGAAAGAGACAAATTCACAGACAGACGCTGCGATTGAAACAAAAGAAGGGCAATTTGTTGTAGCCATAAATCAAAATGCTGATAAGGAAGACGGTAAAGTAGCTAAAAAAGGTGAAATATCCTATGTTTTAATGGCAGAATTTGTTGGGCTCATCCTTGTCATTGCCGTTATCCTGTATATCATCCTTCGTAAACGAAAGAAAAATCAACTGAAACAATAAAAGCAAAGTCGCGAATGTGCGACTTTGCTTTTTTATGCAGGCATGTCCGTTGGTGTTGGTTTTGCATAGCCCTCTTTATACGTGTCATCAATGAACTGACGAATTTCTTTTAAGCTCTTGCCTTCCTTGTGCAGTTGTGCTGATTGGACAGCAATCTCTAAGCACACTAAACAACGCGTCCCATGATCATCCCAAACAATCGAACCATCCTCACGTTTTTCCTGAATAAAGCAATTTAAATTACTTTTATGGCCAGCAGATTCCCCACAGCCGCAATAGCATGGCATCCATTCGAGAATCTCTGTTGATTGTCCAGCGATTTGATAGACTAAGCGTATATTTTCTTGTTTGCCCTCTAAAAAGGTTGGTAGGACGTCAGCAGAAGCCGTTTCTTCTTGGATATCACCAGATGCCTCTGCATGGTCATGACCTTCATGTGAAGCGTCATTTGCTTTAGGAGAGGTTTCAGCACTGTTTTTATTTTCTCCACAAGCACTTAGTAACAGTAACGCCAATATAACAAAAATAGTAATCGATTTCTTCAAAAATAGCGCCTCCTACATGTTTACAATACTTCCATTATAACATCGTTTTCATAAACATTTACAGACGCCTCGTAGAAAATCAGTGAAATATATCTAATCCACGTGTTTTGTTCATGAAATGTTCCATTTTCTCGCTCAATAATTTTTTTAAGAAGAATCCGAACAGGATAAAAATGAACCAGAAACCAAATAGGAAGATGAGGTCCATCCAGACTGTTGACCAAATAATTCCGCCGACAGCTTCCCGCATCATTTCAATCGCATACGTAAATGGTAAAAAAGGGTTGATTATTTGGAAGAACCTCGGCAATAACTCGACTGGATAGGTTCCACCAGAGCCTGCAATTTGTAACACAAGCATCACAATCGCTAAAGCTTTTCCTACATTACCGAAGACGGATACGAGTGTATAGACAACCGTTACAAATACGAGACTAATAAAAAGTCCAAATAAGATAAAGTAGGCAGGTGCTTGAATGGAGCCGTCTACTAAGAAAATATCTCCAATGGTAATAATGAGAGTTTGAATAAACGAGAAAGTTGCAAATGTTAAGAGTCGACCAAAGTAAATTTCTCGAATACTATAAGATGAATCTCCGTGGAGATTCACAGACAATAATGAAATTAACAGTAAACAGCCTACCCAAATAGAGAGTACTGTGTAAAACGGTGTCATGGCTGTTCCATAGTTCGCAATAGGGAATACGCGATGTTCCTTTAATTTAATAGGCTCCTCAAAGAAATCACGTTCGGCGTTGACATCATTTTTTAGTAATTGCACAATCTCTGCTAGATCCGCTTCTTCTTCTAAAGTTCGTAGCTTATTCGCTAATTCTTTGATTTTAGCACTTAAAGTTGGAAATTCAGTTTGTATTTTTTGAATAGCTTGATTTGCTGTTCCTAGCGTGTTTTTGGCCTGTGTCAATTTATCTGTTGCCTGAGGTATGAATTGTTTTACATTTGTCAGCATGGTAGAAGCGTTAGTTAAAGTTTGCTTCGCACTGGTAAGGGTAGATCGAATTTGTGGCTCTAGACTTTCGCTATAATAGGATAAGAATTTTTGTAAATTAGCTGTAGCATTTTGTGCGATTTGCTGAATAGCTGTAATGTCTTGCTTGATAACATCTTTATCAATTGGCTTTAATTGATCCACTTTATTTAGTAAATCGTCATGTAGCGTCTGTAATTGTTGTAATGAGCTAAGCGCATTTGACGTAGAATCAATGAAGTTTGGAGGATGTTCCAAAGCTTCGCGAATGGCTGTCAGCTGTTCGATGATGGGTTGATTCGCTTCGGCATTACTTTCCTGTAAAGAACCAATAATGGTTGTTAAAGAGTCTTCTAATTGCTTACGAGTCGAAGCATCTGCCTGAATTAATTTTTGCAGTGCCTCAAGCGTTTGAATACTCTTGTTTATGTTGTCTTTAGAAGTTGACAATTGATTTTTAAGTGCCTCTTTCGTTTGCGTAATGGAGGCAGGGTCAAAATTTATACGATTGAGCTTATTGATGATCTCTGTAAAATGTTGGGCAATATTTTGAACAGTTGTGACATCCTTTTTGATGATAGGGGATAGTTCATTAAATAAAGCATCTGCTTCATTCACTAAATGTAAACCCTTTTGAATGGTAGTTAAACCATCTGTTGTTAGTTGTTCCACCTGTGGAACTTGTGTCAGCGCCTGATTAAGTAATTGATTTGCCTCTTTTCCTTGAGTAGAGGCTTGCGTTAAAAATGAATTAATATCAGGTAAATGCTGTTCGATAGTAAAAACATAGTTTTCGAATTTGCGAAAATCAGGTATGTCACGTTCCATTTCAATTCCAATTGAATTAAAAATAGAAAAAAGTGTCCCATTGACGGTGGATACAAATTCATTCGAAACCTGCTGTGTAAGTACGCTCGCTCCTTTACTTGTAATTTTAGGGGCAATAGGATTCTTTTTTTCATTTACATAATAATCAATATGGGCCTTCGTTGGTTGGTCGGTTAAAATAGAGGTTAGTTTTTGCGAAAAATCATTTGGAATGATTATGACTGCAAAGTAATCACCATTTTTTAATTGTTCCTTAGCTTTTTTCTCTGTTTCCAGCTTCCAAGTAAAGCTTTTATTCGTACGTAAAGTCTCAATTACTTCATTCCCGACATTAATTGCTTCATCTCTTACCGTGGTTCCCGTATCTTCATTGACAATCGCGATTTTCATATTAGAGGTGTGGGCGTAAGGGTCCATGGAGGCATAAATATTTAGCCAGGCATAAAGAGATGGAAGAAAAATTAGCCCACCTATAATGACAGCTACGACCCAGTTTGTGACAATATTACGGATATCTTTTGTATAAATTTGAAAAACATGCTGGAACGAGTTTTTCATCATGATCACCCCACATTCAAATTTTCATGAACTCTCACTATGTATGTTCCCAAATATACTTGAAATTATGTTATAAATGTGAAATATCTTCATTTAAAGGCGAATTAGTTTACTAGGTTTTCAAAACAATTTATAATCAATCGCGAATGCACTAAAACTAGGGCTTTTAGTGTAAAAAAGGAGGTCACTACTTTAGTGAAAAAATTATTAATTATTGGTTCGGTGATTGTTGTTTTATTTGCAGCAATTATTGTGCTTACCAACGTCTCAAACAAAAGTAAATTAGAAAGTGCAAATAACCCTTATGGCGATAAAAAGCTAAAACAAGAAACAATTGATCAATTGGATGATGAAAACTATCAAAACATTATGTTACCAGACGAACTAAAAGCTAAAATTAAAGCGGGTGAACCGGTCAATGCTTACTTCTTCAGTCCAATCTGTGTACACTGTCAAGCATTTACACCAGTATTAATGCCAATTGCCGATGAGCTTGGTGTTGATATTGCTCAATTGAATGTCTATGAATACGATGATCTATGGGAAAAATATAATATTGAAGCAACACCAACATTCATTCGTTTCGAAGATGGTAAAGAAGTAAATCGCTTTGTAGGAGCTCTTAAAGAAGAAGATTTACGAACGTTCTTAAATACGGTTGTGTTAAATAAATAGAAAAGGAAGAGACTGTATCATAATTATTTAGATACGGTCTCTTTTGTTTTTGTAGTGTATACTAAAAATACTGAATAGTTGTACACTGGAGGAATTCTGAATGTCAATGGATGATTATTTTTATAATGGTGAACTGATGAAATGCTATGAATTAGCGAAGCAGGTGACAAACGAAGAGGACAAAGTATTGGCACAAAAATATATTCGATTATTAGAAGAATATGAATATGATCGTTATCCAAAGCCAACTGCTCATCTCGAAGTACAGCATGTGGAACGAGCTGATGAAAGCTATCCAGAATCAGATCTAGTTGCAGATATACGGGCAATAAAAGATGAAGAGTCATTTGCGAAGCGTATTCAGCAATTGGAGGAAGTCGCAAAAACTGGAACACCCGCAGACAAGGCGCAATCTTTTTTTACACAGGGGGAGCTGTTCCTATTCGCACATCAATACAATGAGAGTGTTCACTGCTTTCAGCAAGCAGTAAAGCAAAATCCGAATAAGGCTGTCTACTGGGGGATCACAGGGCAGACGATGCATCGTTTTGGTTGGATGCCATTTGATGCGCTCGGTTATTTAGAACAAGCGATACAGCTAGATCCAACAAATCCTCGTTGGAAATGGAATAAAGCGCTCGTACTAATTCAATTAGCTAAGGATTTGCAAATGGCTCCATTTATGGCGAATGCAGCAATCACCTTAGAGGATGCACTAGCTTCTTGTGGCGAACAACAGCGGTCATTGAAAGAGGCCATTCAAAATACAGTAGATAATATGGATAGCTATGTTTTCTCCTGATATTTAGGGATTCCTATTTTCACCTTTCACAAACGATAATTACTTTACAACACTATGCGGATGTCCCCAATGTATATGGAGACATCCTTATTTTCTTGAAATAAGATTATGTCAACAGCGAAAAAAGACCTTTTGGCAAGGGAGAGGGTTGATTTCCGTTCCGCCAGCGTCCTTTCCAGGGGTCGTCCGATGAGACGCTTCACTCACTTGCGTTTGCTTCAGGGTCTCACCTGTGAAGCTAAATTCCCTAAGACTGAGGCTGGCTCCACTCCAATCAATCATTCTGCAAAGTGTCTTTACTTTTTTCATAGGAGCATAGCAATCAAATGGCCCATTATTTGTATTTTTAGAGGGAATAGGCTCTTATTTTCCATGTGGAGAAGTGAAGCGTGACACCACCTCTCCATAAAATGAGTAGTAAATACCTTCACTTTATTTGACTTTGCTAAGAAGATACATTTTTATAGAGTGGAGTGGGAGCCTACATGACTCCCGTTGGATAGCGAGACAGGCGAGCCCCTGCATGGATCGGTAACGGAGGAAACAATTTGGCGCTCGCCCACAGGAAAGCAAGTAGTCTTCAACGAAAATCTCTTTTCACCTTTCAAAAAATACTTTGGATGATTTTGTTTTCCAACACAGTGAGGATGTCTCCAATGCATATGGAGACATCTTTTTTACTGAGAAATCTAGTGAGCCGGGTTCGTTGCCATATTTCACAATCATGGTATGATAAGAAAGAAAATGATTTGTAGATATAAAGGACGGATTTTTTATGGCACAAGAAGCGGCAAATAAGTTTATAGAAAACGTATGTAATCATTTAGTTCGCAATATGAATATTACAAAAGTGGAAGAGCATTTTAAAGAAACAATTACTATGCAGCGACAATCAGCCGCAACATCTATGGACTTTTGGGACATGTTGATGATTAATATGCTTTATTTTACTGAGAATGAACAGGCTTGGCAGCAGGAATTTCTAAAAATGCTTCAAGCTAAGGAGTGGCTAAAGCCATCAGCTCTTGAAGAGGAATTATTAATGCATCAGATGCGAATTCGTCAACAAGTGGCAGAGCAATTGGATGCTGCAAAGAATTTATTCCATAAGCAATATGAGACAGAAGGCATGACAGAGGAAGCGATTATTTATGATTATGCCTATAGCTCTGCTGGGCATTCCATGCGTATGGATTTATTAACCGTGCTTGTATCCACGCCAGAGCAGTCAAAAATACTCTTTAACGCAGATCCACAAGAAACGATACGAATTGTCAATGGCTATATTGCCTACCATACTGATGGATTAATTAATAAAACAAAATTACACTAATTTTGTTACAAAGCTTCACGTGAAAGGAATTTGATTAATGAATACACCATTTACTTTTAACCATACACAACCAACAAATATGGACCCTACGAAGAAATACCCTGCTATTTTTTTGCTTCATGGCATGGGCAGCCATGAAGATGATTTACCACAATTAGTGCAAGATTTTCAAGAGCAATGTCATATATTTAGCTTGCGAGGGCCAATTACTCAACATCCCGGCTATGCTTTTTTTACCATTCAAGAGGTGGGGCAACCAGATCGTGCAATCTTCGATAAAGTGTTGATTGCATTGCAACGATTTATATTAGAGGCCATCGAAGAATATCAAATCGATCCTCATAAAGTATTTGTTTTAGGCTTTAGCCAAGGGGCGGTTTTAGCACAATCACTGGCCTTTGTTATGGGGAATTTAGTGACGGGTATTGTTGCATTAAGTGGCTATACGCCAAAGTTTGTGACGGAGGAATACGCTATTCGTTCTGTAGAACATTTACATGCTTTTATTTCGCACGGTGATTATGATTATGTAATCCCATCTCAATGGGGAATGGAAAGCAAGGAGATCTTTGAACAATTTGGTGCTACGGTGACATTTAAACAATACCCAGATGGACATGGTGTAACACCCGATAATCTTCGTGATCTAGTGGCATTTTTAGCGCAGCAACTACAGGAGGAAATTCAATAAAAGGAAATCCGAGGCAAAAATTTGTCTCGGTTTTTTTGGCTATCGTAATATGACCTATTATCAAATTATTTTTCTCCAATAGTGTTTGGAAGAATCGAGGCAAGAAGGTTCAAATTCACGTCAGTCGGTGGTATCATAGTAGATGTTGTGAATGAACGTGCTTTGTTAGATGAAAAACATGTACTTTATGTGAAAAGAGAGACAGAACAGATCTAAAAGGGGTAAAATAATAATTTGATGTGCTAGATGCAAATTTTGTCGCTTTCTATCGATGAAAGCGTGTAGAAATTATGGAGAAAAGGAATTAAGCTGAATGGAACAAAATCTGAAAACGGAGCATAAACCACTATCCTCCGAAAAAACAAGAGGGAAGTCATCACGTTCTTCTATTTTAGCGCAAACCGTCAAGACAGGGATTATCAAATCTAATTTAATACCTATGTGGGCTGGTTTAACGCTAGGCATGTACAAAAATAAAATGACGTTTGTAGACAATATACCAGAAATTATTTTTTCAACAATCGGTTCTGCCCTTGTCATTGGAGCTGCGGGGGCCTTTAATAATGTCTATGATCGTGATATTGATGCAATTATGCCTCGTACACAAAGCAGACCAACTGTAACAGGTGAAATGTCGGCAAAATCGACTTTATCATTAGCTGTTGTAATGTTAATTATTGGCGTAGCTGTGTTGGCACTTGCCTCTCCTTTAGCAGCGGCATTTGGATTATTAGGTGTATTCCTATATGTAGTCCCTTATACCATGTGGACAAAGCGTCGTACGATATATAATACAGAAATTGGTAGTATTAGTGGTGCGGTACCACCATTAATTGGTTGGTCCGCTGTATCTACAGATATTACACACCCAGCGATACTTGGTTTATTTTTTGTTATGGTCATTTGGCAAATGCCACATTTCTATGCTATTGCCATTCGCAAACGTGTAGACTATGAAGCAGCCAGTGTACCCATGCTACCAGTTATCAAAGGGATGCGTCGAACGTATTATCAAACCAATTTTTATTTAATATTATTGATTCTATCAAGCTTTTTATTTGGCTCGTTAAGTGTAGGCATCATGCTTGTGGCATTGATCTTAAGTGTTGCTTGGTTAGTGATGAGTATTTACGGTTATCATAGTAATACAGATCAAGTGAAATGGGCTACCAAAATGTTTGTTTTTTCCCTGTTCCATATGACTATACTATTCTCAACAGTTATTGTGTACTCGCTAGTAGGGGTTATTTTTAAGTTATATTAATTTTTCAAAAATGGCGCTGAAAAAATATCGTTGTGCGAAAACAATTACGAAAATAAAAACCAACAAGTTTACTCGTTACTTGTTGGTTTTTTATTATCGACTGAAATGATTTGGCGACTAGGCCACTCGAATGCATGTAACTGTCCGCCAAACACAGCGCCACCATCAATACCAATAATATTATTTTCTCCGAAATAAACACGATAATCAGTTGGATCATGATGCAGGTTATACGTAGGGGTATGGCCGAAGATTACTGTTTTTTCCCCTTGATAACCTGCGTGGAATTCCTCGCGAATCCAAAGTAAGCGCATAGGGTCAGTTTCGGCTATTGCAGCACCTGGCACAACGCCACCGTGAACGAAAATAGCATCCTCTAACTCAATATATATTTCAAATGTCTCCATTAACTGTAAATGTTCTTCAAGCTTAGGGAGCGTTTTAATAAAGCTAGGCAGAGTATTACTTTGGATGGCTTCCTCAAAGTCTGCCAACTGATAGCCATAGCTTGCTAATGTAGCCTCACCACCACAAAGTCCTACCCAATGGTTCCATGGCTTAGCAAGGCCTGAACGGCATGCATGGAGCATAATCGCCTCATGATTGCCTAGTAAAACTCGTGCACCTTTTGTCTGTAGTTCACTCACTAAATTTAACACACCACTAGAAGAGGGCCCTCTATCAATATAATCACCAAGAAGAAAAAGCTGGTCGTTCATTGGGTCATAGTTTGCTTTTAATAATAATTCTTCCAGTAGCCCTAATTCTCCATGTATGTCACTAATTGCTAGTATACGGTTCATTTACGAGCATCCTTTCTAATAGTACAGCTTTACCCTTAAGTATAGAGAATTATTCTACAAGTTTCGACTTTTCTAGCTTCTCCTAGCTTTTTTCATAGAATTTTTAAAGAAACAATTCTCTTACTACTATGTTTATCATATGAAGGATGTTTTTATAGCTTTATTCATTTGTCTAGAGAAGATGGGTGATGAGAGGAGGGAAATGCTTGAAACGTAACAGCAGAAGCAAATTGCAATGCTCCTACTGTTTGACTTAAAAATTATATCTGTAGTTTTTCCCATGCTTGCTTAGCTATTTGTTCATCAAATGTTGAAATGAGGCGAAAATTATTGCTGTCTAAAATGCGATAATGCTGACTGATGACGTTTTGCTGTAGTCGAAAACCACCATACTCCTGAATGTTTTTCCACCATATGTATCCACCCATTGTTTTCTCCTTTGGCTGCAATGTTCCATTATTTGCGATTAAATCTACAACCTCTAATGGATCACCACCAAGCTCATGCTGTAAAATCGTACTGTCTCTACACAATGTGCAAACTGTAACAGTGGTTGTCCAGCCAGCTAGTATACGGCCCTTTTCAATTTGGACAAGTGTTTTTTTTGATAATCCTAGTAAATCACTCATTTGATCCTGTGTGAAAGCTTTTTCTGTACGGATTAATTTCAGTTTTTCTGAAACGAGTGTGATTAATTGTTCACGATTCATCCTAACACCCCTTATTTTCAGATTGTTAAGTTCCATTATACATGAAAGTAAAGAAGCGTGTTTTTCTTTCACCTTGGGAAGTGGCAGAGGTCGCGTAAAATTAAAACAGACTGCCCCTAATGGACAGTCTGTTGGATGCTAGATTTCATATTTTTTCGTATCCGAGATCACCCTGAAGTGGATGCCTTTAATCTGAGCGCTGACCTTATGGCGGAGTGTATCAATATCCACAAGCTCCTCTTTATTTTTGACACACACAGCAATCTCTTGTAATAGCTTTGTAAAAGATTCTTTAAATAGTGCGCGCATATTATCGAAATCTAAACTACGAAAACTCCCATCAATATCGAAAGCCTCCACTGAATTTAATTGTTTGGAAGCTCCTGCAAACCGATCATCGTAGACTGTGTAATTTTCATCTGTTACCACGATAATAAATAGAACTTCTCCTGTGATTGTTTTTAACTCAATATTTGTTTTGTGTTTTTTTACATCAGTAATAATGTGAATACCATCTGAATGATATAGCTTAAATAATGTCATGTGTATGGCCCCCTGCAACTAAAATCATTTTCTCTATTCATTATATAGTGAAATGGCTAATAATGGAATAAGGAATACTGTTTCCTACTGTTACGATTGAACCTCTGTTTTAAGAGGTAGACTTTTTCGAAGAGGACGAACCTCTATATAATGAATTTGATGACCTTGTTGCTCATAGATGCTAAAAATATAGGAGCCTAGCTCAATATTTTTTGATGCTTTAATGCCGTTATTCACAGTTAAGAACCAACCACCTAATGTTTCCACTTCTTCAGCATCCAGGGTAATGTTTAATAGATTTTCTACATCTTCCACAAGCATTTTTGCATTTAATAAATAGTGATGATCTGTAATTTTTCGAATATCCGCAATTTCATCATCATCAAACTCATCTCGAATTTCACCAACAATTTCTTCTAAAATATCTTCAACCGTTACAAGGCCAGATGTACCACCATACTCATCCATTAGGATAGCCATATGGATTCGTTCCTTTTGCATACGTACAAGTAATTCTTGAATGGGCATTGTTTCAATTACGCGAATGACAGGATTTATGAAATCTTCTAGAACTAAGGAGTCGTCTGTAAGTTGTTCAAGTAGACCCTGCGTTAATAGTTCTTTCGCATTGATGAAACCTAATATATTATCTCGGTCCCCATCATAGATCGGGTAACGCGTATATTTTTCAGCAGCGATGTAATGAATAATGTTTGTAAAAGATTCATTTTGTTCAATTCCAATAATTTCTGTTCGGGGAACCATGATTTCACGAGCAATACGTTCATCAAATTCAAAGACGTTATTGACATATTTGAGCTCAGATTTATTGATTTCACCACTTTTAAAGCTTTCAGACAGTAATAATCGCAATTCTTCCTCTGTATGAGATAGCTCATGTTCGCTAGCAGGTTTCATTCCGAATAAGCCAACTAACACGCGTGCAGAACCGTTCAAGAACCAAATAAATGGATACATGATCTTATAGAAAAACATAATGGGTTTTGCAAAAAGAAGTGTAATGGATTCAGCTTTTTGAATGGCAGCTGTTTTTGGGGCTAATTCGCCGACCACTACATGTAAAAATGTAGCAATGGCAAAGGCTGTTCCAATTGTAAAGATCGTCATATATTTATCAGAAATGCCGATTATTTCGAATAGCGGGTGAAGCATAAATTCAAAAGTTTTTTCACCAACCATCCCGATACCAAGAGCGGTTACAGTAATCCCTAATTGACACGCTGATAAGTATTCATCTAAGTGTTGAACAACATGTCTAGCAGCAACTGCTTTTTTATTGCCTTCTGCAACCAGCTGATCGAGTCTTGAGGAACGTACTTTTACAATGGCAAATTCTGTTGCCACGAAAAAGCCTGTTAAAGCTAATAAAATGGTAAAAATCGATAGGTTTATTATGGTCTCCAAATAGTCGTTCTGTAAAAACAGAACGTCACCTCCTAATTATGAATGAGTAATAATAAAGATTGCATTAATGCAATACTTTCGGGTGAAACATTTTTCTTAATCGTTTCAATTTTTTTATCATCTTGCCTGTTCATTTGTGCGAGCAGAGATGTAACATCATGCTCTAAATCTTGCATTTTTAAACGAAGCATCTGTACATCGATTTCTTCATAGGGTGTGATGTTTAACTCATGTTGGATTTGTACAAGTGAAAGCCCCTGTTGTTTGCGCTGTTCAATCAATTGAAGCCGTTTAATCATGGCTTGGTCATAGTAGCGATAATTTGCTGCAGATCGTTCTGCATCTAGCAAACCAATATTTGTATAGTAATCAATTGTTCGTTTAGTAATGCCTGTTTTTTCTGCAAGCTCGCCAATCTTTAATTTTTCTGTCCCAATGCAAACACCTCCAAACCATCACGTGATACTTTGATTATAACGTGATGGTTTTAGTTTATTCAAATGATAGCCTTTGATATTTCGAAATTATAAGATTTTTTTCAAAAAAAGAACGTTTCTACCATGATTAAATGGTAGAGACGTTCCTAGGTTTTACGGAAGTAAATAAGTATCGTATAGGTGATGGAGTGCTTCCTCACCATTTTTTTGTAAGAGAATTTCATCATTATATGTAAGTGTTATGCTCGTTTGTTGGCTATCAATTTTGTCGTCAATTATTTGACAGGTAACAGTCACAAAGCCTGATTCAGTAAGCTTTTCTTTCATATCGTCACTCCACGCCTGATCAGAAAATAGTGGTGGCTGCCAAGTACCTCTCACATGCAGCTCACTTTTTTCAAGGTCATAATCCCAGCGTATGTCACGTAAAATAGTTTTAAATAGGTCATTAACGGTAAACGATGTATCTTTATAGTTAATGTCTAGAGCACGTATTGCATGGACATCTCGGCTAACTGCACTAGCTGCGGAATTAGCAGCTGAATTGATGCCTGAAGCAGCATCTTTAATTTCTGAAAATCGACCACCACAGCCAGAAAGTAGTACGCAGATGCATGTGATATAAGCAACTTTTGTCATCCATTTCACAAGTAGTCCCTCCAGTCTAGTAAGTTGTTATAACTATCTTAACGAAAAGAAAAATATGAAGAAAGGGCATGAAGGCGGTAGTTTGTGACGGTTTTGCAACGATGCGACCTCCACTTGATTGTTCGGCATTTGAGAATTATATAAGTCTGAATATTTAGTAAAAAAACAAAAGAATGGGAGCGGTTTGTGATGAAAATTAATGATGAAATGCTTGATCGATTAGGAACATATTTTGTTTATCATGCTGTTTATGATAATTATGGAATTACGTTTGAAAACTTTGTGGAGCGTTGGCTACGAGGCATACTTGACATATAGCGAGCTATACGTTAAAACTCCTGGAAACAGGAGTTTTTATCTATAAAAAATACATATTTCCTCCTGATTTAGATACTTTACTCATGGTGATTGATGCTATAATTAGCTTAATTGGTTACTTATCTATTACTTTCTATCTAAAGGAGATGATGCATATGAATTTATTGGGGAAAATTCTCGCAACTGTCATTGGAACAGTATTTGTCGTATTTGCAGTACTGACCGTTGTGAATATTTATCAAACAAAAAATTTAACAATAGAAACAGCTCAAAAAATGGCACAGGCAGAAACTTCTGATCACGCCTACCAGATTCAACTTCAGCTTGATTATGCTATGGATACAGCACGTACGCTTGCAGCTAATTTAACGACAATGGTGGAAGAACAAAAGGCTGATCGTGCTTTAACAGATGCTATGTTCCAACGTATTTTGAAAAATAATGAGCAATTTATGGGTGTTTGGTCTGTATGGGAGCCTAATGCCTTCGACGGGCAAGATGAAAAATACATTAATACAGAAAGGCATGATGCATCAGGAAGCTATGTTCCATTTTGGACGCGCGATGGTGATAGTATCGTTCCTTCTCCTATTGTTGATTATGATACATCTGATTTTTATCTATTACCGAAACAAAAAGGACAGGAAATGATTTTGGAACCATTTGTTTATCCTGTCGCTGGTAAGGATGTGTTATTAACGTCTATCATTGTGCCTGTTACGATTGACAATGAATTTAAAGGTATCGTGGCCGTGGATATGAGTTTAGAAACATTCGCTCAACTAAGCCAACAAGTAAAATTATTTGATAGTGGCTATGGTTCGATTATCTCGAATAATGGCATGTTTGTGACACATCCAAACAAGGATTATGTGACAAAGCCATTTGCTGAGCAAGAACAGTATACATATAGAAACGAGATCCAAACAGCCATTCAGCAGGGCAAGGCTTCTGTTATTCAAGATTTTTCAAGCTATTTACAAGAGGATAGCTATATTGTCACTGCTCCCATTCATATTGGAAAAGCGGAAACTCCGTGGTCATTGCTTGTCACAGTACCGACTAAAGAAGTGTTAGCACAAACAACAAAACTCACATGGACGATGGTCATCATAGGCGTTGCTGGCCTGATTTATCTTTTAATCGTGCTAACATGGCTTATTCGTCGAATTGTTCGACCTATCGTAATGGCAGTGGCACAGGTGCAAGCGATAGCAGATGGAAATTTAGCAGTGGAACCATTAGCGGAGGATAGCAAGGACGAGCTTGGTCATTTAGCAAAGGCTGTCAATATCATGACAAGTAATACACGAACATTGATTCAGGAAGCAAGGCAAATTTCAAATCAGGCAAGTACCTATAGTGATCGACTCATGTCTTCCACAAATAATATGAGTGTTAGTATCGATCAAGTGCTAACGACAACAGGTGAGTTAGCGACAGGAGCAACCTTACAAGCTGAGCATGCAGCCCTAACGCTAGGTGTAACGCAAGAGGTAGAGCAGAAATTGCAAGCTATTCAAGTGGCTATCAAGGAAATGACTCATCGCTCTCAGGAGACAACGCAGGCATCCAAGCAAGGATTGGTTCATGCGGAACAATCGATTCAAGGCATGGAGGCGATGTCGGAGCAAGTCACATTAACAGCCTCTGTTGTCCAGCAGCTCAGTGACCAATCGACTGAAATTAATCGTATTTTACAAGTAATCAATGCTATTGCAGGTCAAACGGATTTACTTGCACTTAATGCTGCGATAGAGGCTGCTCGTGCAGGTGAGCATGGGAAAGGCTTCTCTGTTGTAGCAGAGGAAGTACGCAAACTTGCGGAGGAGTCCGCCAAATCGACGAATCAAATTGCAGCTATTATTGATACGGTTGTGAAGGATACTGTAAAAGCAGGGGATGCCATGCAAAATGTTGTAGCTGCTGTGCAAACCAACACACAGTATCTTGATGCCAATAAACAAGCACTTGATGCCATCTTACAGCATATCAATGATACTGTAGCGCAAATTGACGAAGTGACGACTGCCTCTCATTTAATTCAAAAGGAAACAGTAGAGGTAGTGCGGGCAGTGGAAAATATGACGGCTGTCAGCCAGCAGTCCTCAGCAGGAACAGAGGAGCTATTAGCAACGATGGAGCAGCAAAATACCGCGGTTCATGAGCTGAAAAATATGGCAGAAAGCTTATCTGGTATGACGAACTCCTTACAACAAACACTAGCAAAATTTCATTCTTAGTAGAGAACTAAGGTTGCGTGTCATCTTCTGTACAACGGGATGACATGCAGCTATATTGTGAGTTACTTTCTATAGAAAAAATTTTTCTGAATATTTTGTTATTTATTGTCGCATAAATGCTATTATTTATTTAGTTGCTATAGGCAGGAGCTGGTACATATGAAATTACTACATAAAATTTTACTGACAACGTTATCTACAATGATGTTTGTGTTCATCATTATTTTAAGTGTCAATATTGTAAAAACTAATTCATTAGCAGTGGAGGATGCACGACAGCTTGCTCAATCGAGGGCGTCCGAAAGTGCATATCAAATGCAAATGGAACTTGATTATGCGATGGATACAGCAAGGACAGTAGCCTCTAATCTCCAAACAATGGTAGCTAATCATAAGGGAGATCGTGATTTAGCAAACGAGATGCTCAAACAATTACTCGAACAAAATGACACCTTTCTAGGGGTTTGGACAATTTGGGAGCCAAATGCCTTTGATGGACAAGATGCTCATTTTGCCAATTTGAAAGGGCATGATGCATCAGGTCGTTTCCTTCCATATTGGGCACGCAGCAACAAAGGTGTGACGCTTGCTCCTCTAGAAGACTATGAAACTAGTGATTATTATGTATTACCTAAAACGTTGAAACAAGAGGTTATTTTAGAGCCGCTCACTTACCCAATTGATGGTCAAGAAGTATTAATGACGTCCACAGCTATCCCTATTCAAATAGATGGAAAAGTCGTTGGTCTTGTTGGAATTGATATAAGCTTAGAAACATTGGTTGCCATTAATAATGAAATTGTACTATATGATACAGGGTATAGTGCCATTGTGTCTCATAAGGGGTCATTTGTTTCCCATCCATCTCCTGATTATGTCAATAGACCAGTGACTGAAATGGAGAAATATAAAAGTGCGGATAAAATTTTGTCTGCTGTTGAGCAGGGCAAACCCTATCTAGTAGAGGATTATTCAACCTATTTGCAGGAAGCTTCCTTTATTGCTGTCTCACCTATCCAAATTGGTCAAACGTCGACACCGTGGGCATTGCAGGTAATTATTCCATCTGAAGAGGTAATGGCCGCCGCAAGTGAGGCAATGTGGTTATCGATACTACTAGCTATTATTGGTATTATTGTATTAGTTGGTGCCATTACTTGGATAGCTCAACGGATCGTCAAACCAGTGGTTCAGACAGTGGAACAGGTCAAAACTATTGCTGGTGGAAATTTAGCAGTGGAGCCGTTACAGGTTCGTTCGAAGGATGAAATTGGTGAGCTTGCACATGCAATGAATCATATGACAGACAATATGCGCGAGCTGTTACAAGCAGCTACACATATTTCCAATCAGGTGAATGTATACAGCGGAGAATTACGTGCTTCTACCAATGATATGAGCATCAGTATCGAACAGGTGTTAACCACAACAAGTGAGTTGGCGACAGGTGCTACTGTACAAGCCGAACAGGCATCTACCACATTAGGCGTTACACAAGAGGTTGAGCAGAAATTGCAAGCAATTCAAATGGCAATTGAAGAAATGCTTCAGGATTCTCAGCATACAACAGCGTCTTCTAAACAAGGTTTAATTCATGCAGAGCAGTCTATTCAAGGGATGGTAGTGATGTCTGAAAAAGTGTCACTGACAGCTATGGTCGTCCAACAGCTCAGTGACCAATCAACAGAAATTAATCGTATTTTACAAGTCATTAATGCTATTGCAGGTCAAACAAATTTATTAGCATTAAATGCGGCGATAGAAGCTGCTCGTGCAGGTGAGCATGGCAAGGGCTTTTCGATTGTGGCAGAGGAAGTACGAAAGCTTGCAGAGGAATCAGCCAAATCAACGAGCCAAATCGCCTCCATTATTGATATGGTTGTTAGGGAAGCAGCAAAGGCTAGTGATGCTATGCAAACTGTTGTCTTAGCTGTGGAAAACAATACGCAATATATTGATGCCAATAAGCAGGCACTTGATGCGATTTTACGCCATATTGTCGATACAGTAGCGCAAATCGATAATGTGACAGCTGCCTCCAGTGTCATTCAACGGGAGACGCAGGAGGTTGTCCGTGCAGTAGAAAATATGACGGCTGTTAGCCAGCAATCCTCAGCAGGAACAGAGGAGCTAATGGCAACGATGGAACAACAGAATTTAGCGGTTCATGACATCAATAACAAAGCCCAACAATTAACAGCTATGACGGACTCATTACAGGCAGCACTCGCTAAATTTCAATATTAAATTAAAAGAGCTGTAGGCGAGTTGAAATTTACATCCAACCTTGCCTACAGCTCTTATACTTATTTGAAAAATTGTGTAATAAATTGATTCGCTTCCTGCCAGTTATAAACCCTTACAACATTATTAGGAACAGCAAGACGATTATAAGGTGTGTCAAATAACACAACAGGTATTTTTAACTCCTCTGCCAGCATTACTGCATTATCATGCTTATCCTCAAAGAAAGCTTCTACACGATGTTTTTTTGCAGCGGCTAGTTTATCATGGCTGCCGAGAAGCTCGATATGGTCGTAAGGTATAGCTTGCGATTTAAACCAATTGACCGTGATGTCTGCTACATTTTCACCTCGAGCAGAAATATAATACAGCTCAAAATTATTTTTCCAAGCGCTTAGAATATTTTTTGCATCTTTTGCCAACTCAGAGACTTCGTACATGTAAGGTTCATTTTCCTTAAACCAAGTATTAAAGGCACTTCGGTCAATAGGGTGTGGGAAGGCAGATAAAAAATCATATTCACAAACATCATCCAGCGTAATATTTACATTGTACTGTTTATTAATATGTGGAATGAGTGTACTTGGACATGTCACAGTCCCATCAATATCAATACCAAAGCGGGGCTTTTTCATGCTAGCACCTCCTTAGGCATTCGCTTTTTGAGCTTCTTCCGCTGCACGTTTTTCTTCCATTTCTGCTGCTAATTTATCAATTTCTTTCTTCAGTTCTTCCACCATTGTTTCTTCTGGCACTTTACGGACTGTTTTCCCCTTCATGAATAACAAGCCTTCACCACGGGCACCAGCGATACCGATATCTGCCTCACGCGCTTCTCCAGGACCGTTTACTGCACAGCCTAGAACAGCTACTTTTAACGGTACATTTAATTTTGAAATATATTCTTCTACTTCATTTGCGATAGAAATTAAATCAATTTCAATACGTCCACATGTTGGGCAAGAAATCAGAGTTGCCATATTAGAAGCGAGGCCAAAGGATTTTAATAATTCTCTTGCTACTTTAACCTCTTCTACAGGGTCAGCAGAAAGGGAGATACGTAATGTGTTTCCAATCCCTTTTGATAGGATGGCTCCAAGACCTGCTGCTGATTTTACAGTACCAGCAAATAATGTCCCTGATTCTGTAATCCCTAAATGAAGCGGATAATTAAAGGCTTTAGATGCCTTTTCATAGGCTTCAATGGCAAGATTAACGTCAGATGCCTTCATTGATACGATAATATCGTGGAAGTCCAAGTCTTCCAAAATTTTAATATGATGTAGAGCAGATTCTACCATCCCATCAGCTGTAGGATAGCCGTATTTTTCTAAAATATGACGCTCTAATGAACCGGCATTTACACCAATACGAATGGGTATACCTTTTGCTTTGGCTGCATTAACAACAGCTTCCACTTTTTCTTTACGACCAATATTACCTGGATTAATACGTACTTTATCAATACCATTTTCAATGGCTTTTAATGCTAATCTATAATCAAAATGAATATCAGCTACTAATGGAATATGAATACGTTTTTTGATTTCGGCAATCGCGTCCGCTGCACGTTCATCTGGTACAGCAACACGAACAACTTGACAGCCCGCTTCCTCAAGACGAAGAATTTCTGCAACTGTTGCTTCTACATCATGTGTTTTGGTTGTACACATACTTTGAATGAATAATTCATTACTACCACCAATTGTTAAGTTACCGACACGCACAGGACGTGTATTTGAACGGTGACAAATTTCACTCATTAACTTTCTCTCCTTTTCGGGCCTCTATTTTCAGCCGTCACTGTCATTTATTTTAGCAGTGTAAGAAAATAAGGACAAGGAAGAAACGCTAACTTTTCATTTTCCGCATTTGTTTTCTAGCTCAAATGAGAGAGGAAGCTTGATATTTTCACCTGGAACTAGTGCTTGTAATTGTAAGTATGGGTTTAAGTTGTAAAAAAGTTGTAAGCGTTCTGGAAAGGTCATGGGAACTTTAGCAGGGTGTAGAGCAAATAAACTATGAATAGTATCTCCTTCAATCGTTTGTACAGTAATATAATTTGGCTCACGCTGTTGTTCACAAAGTCCGTTTTCTGAGCTCTTTGTGGATAAAGCCGCAAGTGGGATGGACCCTTCTGTTAAATCTACTTTGACGACAAAGGCAATTATAATGATGATAGTTGTTAAGATGAATGCTCGCAAAAAATCCCCTCCTTTTCTACACTATATTGAGAAGAGAGGGGATTCATGCACATTATTTTATATTTGGTTGTTTTGGATATTTTGTAAAGGCCACAATTAATAGAGAAATGGTTAAAAATAAAGATAGTACAGTGATAACAGTACTGCTAACGGGCAGATAGTCTGCTAACATCGAAAGTAATGTAGCCCAAGTGATCGCAAAGGTAGTTGTTCTCCAGATATGGCGATACTCACCTCGACGCTTCATCGCTTTCAAGATAAATAAACCTGCTAAAGCATAAAGGGCAATTTGTGCAAAAATAAGCATTGTTGTCACGACGAAAAGCATTAGGAAGGTGAATGGATATAAGAGCCATTTAATGCCCTCTATGTAATCTGTTAAACCAGTTAAACTATCCATATCGAATGTATCAACGGACATACCTGCTGCAAAACGACCTAAAGAGAATACGGACACAATGGTAATCAGTAGAAAAGTATATTGAATAACCTTTCCAATAGGTAATAAACGATAGGCTGCTAGTTTTTTAGGATGTATAAGACTATCAATAAAAAGCTGTGAGTGTTTCATGCTATATCTCCTCCAATCGATATTTTAACATGTTCAAAGAGGACAAGATATGAAAGAAGTATAAATGAGGAGGGTCTTGATGTTAAAATGTTAACATTATGTAAAGAAGTTAAAGGATTTCTTTACTTTTTGTTTGGAATCATTTAATGATTAGAACGAGGGTAGTAGAGATGTAGGAATTGGAGCGAAAACAATTGACAATAGATTGGCAAAGCATTCTCTTTCAGTTTATAGGCGGGCTAGGGGTCTTTTTATTTTCCATTAAATTCATGGGGGATGGACTTCAAAAATCAGCGGATGATCGGTTACGTGAATGGTTAAATCGCTTTACCACAAACCCTATTATGGGTGTCCTGGTAGGTATATTTGTAACGATTTGCATACAATCAAGTTCTGCCACAACAGTCATCACTGTAGGATTAGTGAGTGCTGGTTTTTTAACACTGCGTCAAGCAATCGGTGTCATTATGGGGGCAAATATTGGTACAACGATTACAGCATTTATTATTGGTATTAATATTGGACTCTATTTTTACCCTTTATTGGCAATTGGGGCTGCCTGTTTATTTTTCTTAAAGAAAGCAACGTATCAACATATTGGTCAGATTCTATTTGGCTTTGGCGGTTTATTTTTAGGGCTAGAGTTGATGAGTGCTAGTATGCAGGCGTTACACCAGCTTGCAGATTTTGCATCGTTAACGCTTCATTTAAGTAATCAACCGATATTAGGCATATTTTTAGGAACCATTTTTACCTTACTTGTGCAAAGCTCTACCGCAACGGTGGGGGTATTGCAAGGTTTATATGCAGAACAATTAATTGGTTTAAATAGTGCTTTACCGATATTGTTTGGAGAAAATATTGGCACGACCATTACAGCTGTTTTAGCTTCCCTTGGTGCTTCTATTTACGCTAAGCGTGCAGCAGCGGCTCATGTATTATTTAATGTGATTGGAACGATTATTTTCATGTTATTGTTCACACCGTTTATGCAATATGTACAGTGGATCAGTGGCGTATTTCATTTAGAGCCTCGCATGCAAATTGCCATTGCTCATGGCTCATTCAATGTCTTTAATATGATGATCCAACTACCATTTATTGCTGGACTCGCAGCCTTAGTTACAAAGCTACTGCCGGGACATGATGGCAATATCAATGTAACAACAAAGCATTTAGATCCATCATTCATTGATTCCTCTCCTGCTATTGCGCTAGGTCAAGCTAAAGAAGAGGTATTACGAATGGGTGAACATGCATTGCGTGGGTTGGAAGAAACGTTTTTATATATGAAATCTGGAGAGGCAGAGCATATTCCAACGGTGCTACAGCTAGAAGTCGGGCTTAATCATCTAGACAATGAAATTACTGATTATTTAGTAATGGTGTCTAAGCAGCCTCTTTCCCGTGCAGACTCAGTAAGACATCATACTTTATTGACAAATGTAAGGGATTTTGAACGAATTGGGGATCACTTTGAAAATATATTAGAGCTTTTACAGTACAAGGATCACCACGAGGTAAGCTTAAGTAAATCAGCGCGACAGGACTTAATAGGTATGTTTAGTTTAGCTATAGAGGCAGTGCGCAAAAGTATAGAAGCATTAGATACCGCTAGCTTAAGCTTAGCTCAAGAAGTAACAGAGCTAGAAAGCCTGATTGATGATATGGAAGATAAACTACGTCAAAAGCATATTGCCCGATTAAACACGAATGAGTGTAGTGGGGCGGCAGGAATTGTTTATATGGATATCGTGAGCAACCTAGAGCGTATAGGAGACCATGCAGTAAATATTGCAGATTCTATTTTAGGCATTCGTCATTAATGAAACTTTTCACTTTGTTATTTCGTATGAAAGGCAATGCACGTTAAAAGGAGAGAATCTTTATGGAAGTTGTTGGCTGGATCTTAGTGATTGCCTGCTTTATTATTTCATTTATTGGTTTAGTATATCCAATTATTCCCGGAGTACTGTTTTTAGTTGGTGGATTTTTGCTCTATGGCTTATTTTTCTCATTCGCAGAGCTAAGCTGGTGGTTTTGGGTCATTGAAATACTATTTGTCGTGTTGTTATTTGGGGCAGATACTGTGGCAAATGCGTTTGGTATCAAAAAGTTTGGTGGTTCCAATGCTGGCATGTGGGGGAGCACCATCGGGTTATTAATTGGACCATTTGTGATCCCTGTGGCAGGGATTTTAATTGGACCATTTTTAGGGGCTGTGATTGCGGAACTAATCGTTGAGAAACGTACATTTAGTGAGGCAGTGAAAAGTGGTGTCGGTTCTTTAATTGGCTTTTTGACATCTACTGTTGTCAAGGCTGTTATTCAAATTGTTATGATTATTGTATTTTTTATCGCTATTTAATGCCTCACATTTAAGGTTTAGTGTGTGTGAGTAAAGGGTAAGATAGTAAACATATCGGTATTTCGGTCAAAAGGCTGAAATCTTCAAATTGAAGTATTTTTCGTTGAATGGTTTGACCAATTTTGATAATCTAAGGATGTACTAATTATTTCTTATTTTAGGGAGGAACTTAACAATGGCTTACGAATTACCACAATTAACTTACGCTTATGACGCATTAGAACCACATATCGATGCAAAAACAATGGAAATTCACCATTCTAAACACCACAATACTTATGTAACAAACTTAAACGCAGCAGTAGAAGGTACTGAATTTGCTGAAAAAGACATTAACGACTTAATCGCAAACCTAGATGCTCTTCCAGCTGACAAACAAACTGCTGTACGCAACAACGGTGGCGGACATGCTAACCATACATTATTCTGGGAAGTAATCGCTCCAGGCGGTTCAAATACACCAGTTGGTGAAGTAGCAAAAGCAATCGATGCTAAATTCGGTTCTTTTGATGCTTTCAAAGAAGAATTTGCTAAAGCTGCTACAACTCGCTTTGGTTCAGGTTGGGCTTGGTTAATCGTTGATGGTGACTCAGTTGCTGTTACGTCTACTCCAAACCAAGACTCTCCAGTAATGGAAGGGAAAACGCCAGTTTTAGGCTTAGATGTATGGGAACATGCATACTACCTAAACTACCAAAACCGTCGTCCAGATTACATCGGTGCTTTCTGGAACGTAGTAAACTGGGATGTAGTAGAAGCTAAATTCCAAGCTGCAAAATAATAACGAATAATTGGCTGTGCCTAAAGTGAGCAATCACGGGGCATAGCCTTTTTTTGTTGGATAAAACTGCAAATTAAGGGTGAGAATCTGAAAATAGCAGGATAATGAAGACGAAATATAAGGAGAGCGTGAAATAGGGCAACCTTTCTCCATAAAGTACCGTCAAATAAATGATGTTTTACATAAGAAATCGAAAGTGCGTGCTTTTCTGTCATACCTTCGAATGGTATACTAGGTATCGTGTATTGAAATGATCAGAAGATGAGGAGGGGAATACATATGCGCAAAGCACCAGGAAAAAATCGCGCGGCGAGTGTTAAAGCAAAACATCATTCTAACTTAACATTTCGTATGAATATCCTTTTCTTTGCAATATTTATCGTATTTTCAATGTTAATTTTTAGACTTGGCTATATGCAAATCGTCAAAGGGGAAGATTATGTACGTGATTTAGAGCGTAAAGAAGAGGTACCTGTGAATACAAGTGTACCAAGGGGACGCATGTATGACCGTTATGGCCGTATTTTAGTGGATAATCACCCAGAAAATGCCATTACTTATACAAAAATGCAAACGACCACATCAGAGGAGATGCTTGATATCGCGAAAAAGCTGGCACAATTAATAGAACAGCCAACAAAGCGTGTCACATTGCGTGATAAACAGGATTTCTGGATATTACAAAATCACGATGCTGCCTATGAAAAAGTCACAGAGGCAGAAAAAACAAAAATTAATGCACAAGAAAATATTACAACCAGTCAAATTAATGCAGAGATTGATAAACTGGTACGGGAACGTATAACAAACGAAGAACTTTTACAATTAACAGAGGCAGATTTAGAGGTATTAGCGATTTATCGTGAGATGGTATCTGGCTATAATCTATCTCCTCAAATTATTAAAAGTGAAAATGTATCAGCTGATGAATTTGCTCGTGTATCTGAGCGTTTAACTGAACTACCAGGTGTTAATACAACAACAGACTGGAAACGTGTTAAATTATCATCTTTATCTATTCTTGGTCGTACAACGGTCCCAACAAAAGGGATACCAAAAGAGAAGCTCAATTACTATTTAGCACGTGACTACTCACGTAATGACCGTGTGGGAGAAAGTTATATTGAAGCACAGTATGAAGAATTACTACAAGGTCAAAAAACAGTCGTCAAAAATATTACCAATAAAAAAGGTCAAGTAGTCGATACAGTCACAACCTATGAAGGGGAGCCAGGTAAAGACTTAATCCTTTCATTGGATAGTGAGCTGCAGGCTGAAACGGATAAGATTGTAGAAGAAGAACTGCTTAATTTAAAGGCACTTCCAGGCTCCTATTTATTAGACCGTGCCTTCCTAATTATGATGGATCCGAATACAGGCGACATTTTATCGATGGTGGGTAAGAAAATAGAAAAGAATCCCGAGACAGGGAAAAATGAAGTCGTTGACTATGCATATGGATCGTTTACAACGGCTTATGAAGCAGGTTCATCAGTTAAAGCAGCGACAGTCCTTACTGGCTACAATCAGGACGTTATTTCGATGGGGACTTCAATGGGAGACGAGCCGATTAAATTAGCTAGCACGGATCCGAAAACGTCTATTTTTAACAGGGCTGGATATATTCCGATGAATGACTTGTTGGCATTAGAACGTTCTTCCAACTCCTATATGTTTAAAATTGCGTTGCTGCTTAATGGAACCCCTTATAGTTATGGTATGCCATTACGCTTAAAGGACGATACGTTCTCCAAAATGCGTAATAATTATGCGCAATTTGGTTTAGGTGTGAAAACAGGCATTGATTTACCAAATGAATTTAGCGGAGTGCGTGGTCCATCAGGTCCAACAATGGGTGGTAAAACACTTGACTTGGCGATTGGTCAGTATGATACGTATACACCACTTCAACTTGCACAATATATTTCAACAGTTGCCAATGGTGGCTATCGTATTCAGCCACATGTTGTGAAAGAAGTTCGTGACCCATCACAGGATGGCAAGCAATTAGGACAATTAGTAACTGAAGTAGGTCCAACTATTTTGAATCAAATTGATAATCCTAAAGAAGAGATCGACTATGTAAAGCAAGGGCTACGTCGTGTATATACTGGTTCACATGGTACAGCACGAGCACAATTTGCCGATGCTCCTTATACAGCAGCAGGGAAAACAGGGACAGCAGAGGTAGTGTATTATGGTCCGTTACGTGAGCACTACGGCACAAATACGATTAATTTAACGCATGTTGGCTTTGCCCCGTATGAAAATCCTGAAATTGCCTATGCAGTTGTGATCCCATGGGTTAATACAAACTTAGCTCCACACTACTATCAAAATAATGTCATTGCTAGACGTTCTTTAGATAAGTATTTTGAATTAAAAGCTAAATATCAAGCTGAAAAAGTAACAGATAGTAATGTGAAACAGCCAATTTTACCAGCAATTACGGAAGAAAAAATTGGAGAGAATGAGCAGGATTAAAGGGTATTGGATATACGCTAATACAAAACGGATTTGGAAAAATTATTTTCCAAATCCGTTTTATTTTTACTTTTTTAAGACTAATCACGACCGCTAATCCTAAAGTAAATAGGGCATGTATAGCTAGAGATAATAAGGCATTAAGATACGAGTTGGGTGATTGCTATTCATGATAAACAGGCAGGAATGGAAAATACATCAGCACTTATTCAAAAATCCACTATAGCGATAGCTGACATTGTGCGCAATTCAGAGGCACTTGTCAAAAGTGCTGATGAACTCAATCAGTAGCGAAATCTCAACTGAACTAAGTAGTGAAAGGGGCGTTTGCATAGCAAAACGCCCCTTTCGGATATTTAGTGCCTTTATGCGGATAATTGCTGAATGGCTAATTCAAATTGCTCTCTTGGTTTTACCCCATAAAGTTCTATATTGTTATAGAAATAAGAAGCTAGCATAAAATCAATCGCCTCTTGAAGTGTATAGTCCCGATGTTCCATTACTAATGATAAATATGTTTTAAAATAATCGGCATTTTGTACTTTTGCATGTTTCATGACAAAGGTCAAACTCTCCTTATCATTAAATTAAATATTTCCTGACACAATTGCTTATTATAACACCTTTCCTATAGGAAGCAAGTTTCCTCTATTGTAAATTCATCTTTACAAACGTTTACAAAGCATTACATTCCTTTACATCTCTTTTACGAACCGTTTATACGACTTCAACAATCAGTCATTATAGTAAAGATTGTAAGACAAATAACTATAAAACAGTTCATGACGGAGGCAAATGAGATGAAAAAGTGGAAGTACTTAACGATGACAGCGGTAATGGGTTCTGCATTAATGCTAGGTGCATGTGGTAGCGATTCTGCACAAAACGGAAACAATACAGAAACGAACGCACCAGCAAGCTCAGGACAAGAAGCTGCTGATGAAAAGCTACAAGGGTCTGTAGCTGGAGATGGCTCATCAACAGTAGCACCAATCATTGAGGCAGTTGTTGAAGAGTATGCAGGTACACAACCAGATGTCAAAGTATCAGTGGGGGTTTCTGGTACTGGTGGTGGTTTTGAAAAATTCATCGCAGGTGAAACAGACTTTTCAAATGCATCTCGTAATATAAAAGATGAAGAGAAAGCGAAATTAGAAGAAGCGGGCATTGATTTTACAGAGCTAGCTTTAGCATATGACGGTTTATCAGTAGTCGTGAACCCAGAAAATGATTGGGCGAAGGATTTAACGGTAGAACAACTACAAAAAATTTGGGTTGAAGATGGGACAGAGAAAAAGTGGTCTGATATTGATCCATCTTGGCCAGATGAAAAAATCGTTTACTATTCACCAGGTACTGATTCAGGCACATACGACTACTTTGATGAAGTGATTTTAGATGGAGCAGATCTAGTAAGCTCAGCAACATTATCAGAGGATGATAATATGCTAGTGCAAGGTGTAGCTGGTGATAAAAATGCGATCGGCTTCTTCGGTTATGCGTACTACCTTGAAAATAAAGATAAATTAAACATTGTCAAAGTAAATGGCGTAGAGCCAACAAATGAAACAATTGAAGGTGGCGAATATACACCACTTTCACGTCCATTATTCACATACGTAAAAAATAGTGCGATGAAGGACAATGAAGCAGCTTACGACTTCATTAAATTTACACTTGAAAACGCAGGCGATATGGCTGAAGCAGTAGGCTATGTTCGTTTACCTGAAGAAAAATATACTGAAGGCTTAAAAACTTTAGAAGGCTTAAAATAAGAAGACATGCATAGAGGGAAAGAGATGTGTGCTCTTTCCCTCACTTATTTGAAAGGAGCTCCCAATGGTTTCTCAAAAGGAAGATAAGACATCATCTGTGCAGCAATTAATTGCAAATTCGCGCAACCAAAAAACAAAGAAAATAGTGGAAAAAGCCATGCCAGCTCTATTATTTTCTGCAGCTATTATTTCGATATTAACAACATTTGGCATTGTTTTCACCCTTATTTTTGAAACGTTTGAATTCTTTAAACGTGTGTCGATTACGGATTTCCTTTTCGGTACTAAATGGTTACCGTTTTCAGGTAACGAACCGTTATTTGGGATTCTGCCATTAATCGCTGGTACATTAAAAGTGACACTTATTGCAGTTGTAGTAGCTGTACCATTTGGAATTGCTTCAGCTATCTATTTAAGTGAATATGCAAGTGAGAAAACACGACGAACAGTGAAACCTATTTTAGAGGTATTAGCAGGTGTGCCAACAATTGTTTATGGCTTCTTCGCTTTAACATTTGTCACTCCAGTTTTACAAGAAATTGTACCTGGACTAAAACTTTTTAATGCATTAAGTCCTGGTATTGTTGTAGGGATTATGATTTTACCAATGATTACATCTCTTTCAGAAGATGCCATGTCCTCTGTACCAAATAGTATGCGTGAAGGAGCCTTAGCTCTAGGTGCGACGAAATTTGAAGTAGCAATCAAAGTAGTATTACCCGCTGCGCTTTCAGGGATTATCGCTTCTGTTGTGTTAGCTATTTCCCGGGCAATTGGAGAAACAATGATTGTATCGCTTGCAGGTGGTTCAACACCGAAATTTGACCTTAATGTAACAGACTCTATTCAAACAATGACTGCATACATTGTACAGGTTTCAACTGGTGATGCGGGTTATGGTACAACCATTTATTACTCAATTTATTCAGTAGGATTCACACTATTTATCTTTACTCTAGTAATGAATTTACTTGCTCACTATATTTCGAAACGCTTCAGGGAGGTTTACTAGCATGCGCTATATGGATGACACGGTCGTCATGAAACGAATGACAAAGCGTATTACAGCAAATAAAGTTTGGAAAACGCTCTTTTTCTTAGCTACTACGTTTGCACTTGTTGCTTTAGCTATTTTACTGTACCGCATTGTGACACAGGGGATTGATTACTTAAATATCGATTTCTTGACGAATTTTGCCTCACGATTTGCGGATAAGGCAGGTATCAAAGCTGCTTTAATCGGTTCGCTTTGGTTAATGGCAGTTGTAGCACCAGTATCAATTATTTTAGGAGTTGGTACTGCGATTTATTTAGAGGAGTATGCCAAGAAAAATAAAATCAATGACTTTATTCGCATGAATATATCGAATCTAGCAGGTGTTCCTTCCATTGTTTTTGGATTACTTGGATTAACTATTTTTGTACGTATGATGGGTCTAGGAAAAAGTATTTTAGCTGCTGGCTTTACAATGAGTTTGTTAATTTTACCTGTTATCATTGTAGCGGCTCAAGAGGCTATTCGTGCAGTGCCAAACGAACAACGTGAAGCTTCATATGGCATGGGTGCAACGAAATGGCAAACGATTTTGCGTGTTGTATTGCCAGCTGCCATCCCAGGTATTTTAACAGGAAGTATTTTAGCCTTATCTCGTGCCATTGGAGAAACAGCTCCACTAGTTGTAATTGGAATTCCAGTTATCCTGCAGTTTTTACCGAATGGCTTGCTGAGTCAATTTACAGCATTACCAATGCAAATCTATGATTGGGCAAAACGACCACAAGAAGCCTTTCAGTATGTAGCAGCAGCAGGTATTTTAGTGCTTATGACAGTGCTGCTATTAATGAATTCGATCGCCATCTATATCCGAAATAAATTCCAAAAACGTTATTAATGAGGTGACCTTATGGTAGTAGATTTTAAAGAGGAAAAAACAATTGTCAAACGGAATCAGGCAACGACTAAGTCTGTAGCAGATGTGGCGAAAAATATTGTCTATGATACACGCGATTTAAACTTATGGTATGGTGATCATCATGGTTTAAAAGATGTTAATTTAAGCATCTATGAAAATGAAGTAACGGCTATTATTGGACCATCTGGCTGTGGGAAATCTACGTATCTAAAAACATTAAACCGCATGGTTGAACTTGTACCAATCGTACGTACATCAGGAGAAATTTTATATCGTGAGCGAAATATTTTAGATAAAAACTATACGGTAGAGGAATTAAGAACACGTGTAGGTATGGTATTCCAAAAGCCAAACCCGTTTCCAAAATCTATTTATGATAACATTGCCTATGGACCAAGAATTCATGGCATTAAAAATAAAAAAATTCTCGATGAAATTGTGGAGAAATCATTAAGAGGGGCAGCCATTTGGGACGAGGTAAAAGACCGTTTGAATCAAAATGCCTACGGATTATCAGGTGGTCAGCAACAACGTATTTGTATTGCACGTTGCTTAGCGATTGAGCCTGATGTCATCTTAATGGATGAGCCAACATCTGCCTTGGACCCGATTTCTACGTTGAAAGTGGAAGAGCTGGTCCAAGAACTGAAAAAGGATTATTCCATTGTCATCGTGACACATAATATGCAGCAAGCGGCACGTATTTCTGATCGTACAGCATTCTTCCTAAGTGGAGAGGTTGTCGAATACGATAAAACGGATGTTATTTTCCAAACACCAGCAGATCAACGTACAGAAGACTATATTTCGGGACGTTTCGGCTAAGGAGGAGCAATGAATGATCGTACGTGAACGTTTTGAACAAGAGTTAAAAGAGGTACAGGGGCAATTTCTTGCCATTGCCAATAGCAGTATCCTTGCATTAAAAACAGCTTTTGAAGCATTGGTAGAGCAGGATTTAGAAAAGTCTTTGAAAATTTTGGAGGACGATTTAATCATTAATCGCCTTGAAGAAGAAATTAATGACCATGTGATCCTAATGATTGCCAAGCAACAACCAGTAGCAACAGATTTACGCCGTCTCATGGTTCTCGTAAAGGCAGCTTCAGATATGGAAAGAGTAGGGGACTATGCGGTTAATATAGCTAAAGAAGCAATTCGAATTGGTAAGGAGCCAATGATATTCCCAATAACAAATCTCCAAACCATGTGCAATAAAACAGTAGAAATGCTAGAGAGCATCATGAAGGCCTTTACTGAGGAAGATACGGTACGCGCTAAAGAGATTGCAGAGTTAGATGATTACGTGGACGATTTATACGGGGCAACGATCACCCTTTTACTCCGTGCTGGGGTAGAAAACCCCTCCCATATTTCACAGATTACGCACCTAACATTTATTTGCCGCTATTTAGAGCGTTCTGCTGATCATGCTACAAATATTGCTGAACATCTATTTTACTTAGTAAAAGGCAAACATTATGAATTAAATAATTAAGAAAGAAGAGCTGCGTTTTAGCTCTTTTTTTCATTTGCAGAAAAAAATCTCCTGAAGCAGCAACATTGTCTTTGGCTGTAGCGTCTTTATAGCAAGCGTTTTTGTATTGTCAAAAATTTTTTTTGGTTATACTATAGACATTATCCAAAAAATGTGGTGCTTAGGAGGTGCTGCTATATGAAAGATGCAATTGAATCCCTCATCAAGCAATTTGACAAGCAGTTGACAATAGAACAACTTGACTATTTACGTTTTCTCTATGAAAACCTACATATAGAGGAGTTAAGTGAAGGGGAACAACATTATTTTATCGATTATTTTTTCAAGAGTGAGCCATTACGAAATATGGCAGCATTTGCTCTGGAATTGACGGATATCATGCATGAAATCCAAGAGAATATTCCTGCTATTGAGAAGGCAGAACGCTTAGCAAATGGCAAAGAGCAACGCCAGTATTATGAACGAAAATGGTTAGAGCTTAGACGTCAAAAGCTGAAGCAACAGACAACGAAAAGCGGCAATATTTACTATGTACCCTTTCATGATTATCAACAAGACCCTGGCCCGATGATTATTTGTTTAGAACAAACGACAGGAATGGCCGCTTATTCTGAGATTTGTAAAAGTATGATTTTAGCGTTATTTATGAGTGCACATCGAGAAGGCCGTGATTTATACATTGTACCGTATGATCGGCAAATTCATGTCCACTACCGCTTTGAAAATGGTCATTTAAATTTAGCTGATTTTAAAAGTTTTATCGAATATAAGGCAAAGGGAGAGGCAGCCATTTTACCTGTTTTACAATTTGTGAAAGCATTGCTACAGGAAAATCAATTAGGTACAGAAGCAGATGTCATTATTTTTACAGAAGGAGCACCTATTGATGGGCAGCATCTCGTTGGCAAGCAAGCAAAAATGATGCTAAAGGAAATGAAGCAAAAATATCATGCTGAATTTTCGGTAATTGCCATGCATGAACATAACTTTAATAAACAGCAATTTTGGTTTGCTAGTAGGGCTTTTTTTGCAGATGATGCCATACAATAACAAGAACGGGGCTAACCATTACTGAAGGTCGGCTCCTTTTTGCTGGCGATACATAGGTAGTTATAAAGGAGAAATACATGGATTCATTACATTGGTTATTACCTAAATTTACAGTCCCAACCTGGCTAGATGGCTTAATTGCTGTCATTATTTGTTTAGTAGGGTGGCTTATTCAACGATTCATCATCAAAAAAATTATTCATCGTGTTGTGCTATTTTTAAAAGATCGTCAGCGCAATTTCCAAGCAAATGTACTGGCTCAATTTAGTAAAGCAATTGGCTATGCCTTTATGACGACGGTCATTGTGCTAAGCTTATCTTATTTAATAAAAGTCCCTTTATTTACACATCCATCAACAAAGAATTTTGTATTGTCTATTATGGTGTTTCTTGCTTTTAAAGGGATTTATGATGTTTTGAATTTTTATACGAAACAACCATTTGAATTAACGAGCGAAGAGGATCAGAATGTTTTATTACCGTTTTTTCTACGAATCGGTAAAGTACTTATCATGATTTTTGCTATGTTTACGATTGCTTCCTTTTGGGATTTTAATCTGAATGGCTTTTTAACTGGAATCGGCTTAACGGGTGTGGCGATTGCCTTTGGGATTCGCGATACACTAGCGCATGTATTTGGTGGCATGTCCGTAGCTTTAGATAATCCATTCCAAATAGGAGATTGGATTGCGACAGAGGATCAAAAAATTGAAGGAACGATTGAGGATATCAATTTAAGAAGTACGTTAATTCAAACAGGCGATAAAGGACTTGTGTATGTGCCGAACTCCTATTTAGTGAATCGTCCTCTTTATAATTTATCTAAACGAGAAAAACGGAAGTGTGAGCAATTTTTATATATCGCTGCTGATAATGATGAGGAAGACATACGTAGCGCTTTAACGGCCATTCATAAGGAAATTTATTTACATGCTAAAACAGAGAAAGACATGATTCATGTATTTATAGATGAATTTCATCATGATTCGTATCGCGTGCTTGTTCGATTCTTTGTTGCCACAAATGATACTGCTGTTATGCTGGAAGTGCGGCAGGATATTTTATTTGCGATTCGTCAAATAATGGAGGAGCTATCGATTACATTAGCTAGCCATCCTGAAGAAGAAAGTCTGCGAAATAAAAAATAAATTGAATTGTAAGATAGTTTGCTTTACAATATTACCAAGAAATCAGCTTTGATGAAGAGTAGTAGCTAGTACAATTTGTTATAGAGAGCTAGTGGTTGGTGAAAACTAGTACAAATGTTTAGTGAATGGACTTTGGAGCTCTAATCCTGAAAAAAGTACGGATTAGCGGATGCCTACGTTACAGGGCTTAGAGAGGGTTTTCCTATCAGGAGACCAATGAAGGTGGCACCACGGCTTTTCCGTCCTTTTGTGATGGAAAGGCCTTTTTATATTTTTTTCTTTAGACGGCAAATGTTTTAGCTGAATGAAGAGAAAGCCTTTAGCAGATTTCTGCTGCTAAAGATAGATGAGGTGTAGATGAGAAGAGCTTAGAGAAGGAGAGAAGAGTATGACAGTTGAGCTTAGAAAGTATGCTATGAAAGTATTACAGGGGGATATGATGACCCCGATCTCTGTGTATCAATCACTGAAAGGGCAGCATAAAATGTTGTTCGAATCCTCAGCGAAACATGAGGAAAGTGGGCGATATTCCTTTATCGCCATCAATCCAGTGGCTGAACTAAAAGGAAACAATGAAGAATTCGTGTTTTCAAAAGGAGCAGAAAATGACAAGGCTAGGGGCAATGTGCTTGATCGATTAAAAGAACTAATACCCTTTCATGAAGAAAGCTATCCTTTTGCTTTCTTTGGAGGAGCGATAGGTGTCTTTGGCTATGAAACAGCATTTTACACAGAAAAAATAGGGGACTATTTACAGGATGATTTAGCTATGCCTGATGTTCATGTTTTTTTCTATGATACATTTATTGTTTTTGATCATCTAACACAGGAAATTACACTAGCTTCGATTGATCTATTTCAGGATGGGCGTTCATTAGAGGAGATGGAAGCTGCTATTACAACGATGGAGCAACAGCTTTGTGCAGGTACGACCTTTGAGGCATTAAAGGTGGATGAGCTACAGTTTAAGCCTATGATTTCAAAGGAACGATTTGTTGCTTTGGTGGAACGTGCTAAGCAGCATATTTTGAGAGGTGATATTTTCCAAATTGTGTTATCGCAACGTTTTTCTGCGCCGTTTACAGGTTCGCCATTTTCGCTCTATCGTCAATTGCGCACGTCTAACCCGTCACCCTATATGTTTTATATGGATTATGGTGACTATGTTATTTTAGGAACATCTCCTGAAAGTCTTGTAAAGGTAAAAAATCGAAAAGTGACAACCAACCCAATAGCAGGTACAAAGCCGCGTGGCATGACAATAGAACAGGATGAAGCAATCGCAAATGCGCTATTAGAGGATAGCAAGGAAATAGCTGAACACCGTATGTTAGTGGATTTAGGTCGCAATGATCTTGGTCGTATTGCAAAAGTCGGTTCCGTCAAGCTAACTAAATATATGAAAATAGAGCGCTATAAATATGTGATGCATATGGTATCTGAGGTGATTGCCGAATTGCGAGATGACCTCCATGTTCTGGATGTACTTCGTGCTTGTTTACCTGCTGGCACAGTGTCAGGGGCGCCAAAAATTCGGGCCATGCAACTGATTAATGAATTAGAACCAGTAAAGCGTGGGGTATATGCGGGAGCAGTAGGCTACATTTCGACAACTGGTGATATGGACTTGGCCCTCGCGATTCGCACGATGCTCATTAAGGATCAAAAGGCACATGTACAGGCAGGAGCAGGTATTGTTTATGATTCGATTCCATTGTCAGAATATGAAGAAACACTGAATAAGGCACGTGCCCTATTGGAGGTAAAAAAATGATTTTAATAATAGATAACTACGATTCTTTTACCTATAATTTATTTCAACAAATCAGTATGCTTGGAAAAAGCGTCAAGGTTGTACGAAATGATGCCATTACTATAGAAGAAATTCAAAAACTATCGCCAGAAGCCATCATTTTATCACCAGGGCCAGGAACGCCAAATGAAGCAGGGATAACGATAGAGGTCATCAAGGAACTCTATCAAAAATTCCCTATTTTAGGTATTTGTCTTGGGCACCAATCGATAGGGCTGGCTTTTGGCGCAAATATTGTGCAGGCCAAAAACATTATGCACGGAAAGCTGTCCCCATTACAATACGAGCAAACGGGTTTATTTGCCAAATTAGATGGAGATATCGAGGTTATGCGCTATCATTCACTTATTATTGAAGAACAAACTTTACACATGGATTTTAAGATACTCGCAACAGCGGGGGATGACGGAGAGATTATGGCCATCCAACATAAAGAATATCCTCTTTATGGGCTGCAGTTTCATCCCGAATCAATTGGCACAAAAGAAGGCAGTATGATGATGCAAGCCTTTCTAGAAAGTTTAGCGTAATAAAAAAGCTGTCGCCTCATATCTGAATGGGCGACAGCTTTTTATGTTATTGTTTCTTGCCTGTAATTAAATTAGCTATTTCTTCTAAAGTCATGGAAGAATTGACCTCATAGGAGCCGATTTGTAAGCTTCTAGCATATTTAGGGTTAGCGAGTAGTAACTCCATTTCAACACTATTGGTAATAATGCCACCGTCTTCAAGTTTTTGTGCCACACTATACGGTGTGATACCACTATAGATTTGCAGAGACATCGTTGTAACATCTGTATCCGCTTCTTCATCAGCTTGTTCAGATGCATCTGTTGTCGAAGTTTTTTCAGTCGTATGTACTTGCTTTAATTGATCCTTTAACGAGGCAATTTCTTGATTGGCCTTACTTAATTTGTTTTGTAGTTCTTTTACCTGTTGTTGATTGGAAAATTCCTTGGTAGGAAGACCAATATTTACATCGAAGTGGTTTGCGAGTGCAAGCAATGCCCCAACAAGAAAAATGGCTATACCAAATGCGCGAATGGCAGACATATTCATCAATCAACGCCCCCCGTTTGCAATCACTTGCCGAACTTGCTCTTCTGTTAAATTTGAGCGAATACTAATATCTGCTATAGAAAGACCCTGTTTATTTAATTCAAGTACCTGACTAATAATAATTTGATGAATCGGTTTTGCTTGTGCTGTTGTTTGTCCAACTTTTGCCCCCTGTGCAGCCTGTTGAACAGCCTGCATGACTTGATGCACTTTAGAATCTTGGCCTTTTGGAGGGATACTTGATTTTGATTTCACTTGGAACTCAGGCTCTAGTAAAAGTTCTTCCTCCACAATCTTTAGACGACGCTTTAAATTATTCGTTTCTTGGAAGATGGAGATAGATAATTCTTCGACATCTTGTTCGATTTTTTTCGAGCTATTTTTGAAAAAGAACGAAACGATGATCAGAAAAATGCCGATACTCATTAATACGATGGATAAATCCAATAGCTTCACCTCAATGTAGTATGTAATTATAAGATATTTTACCATATGCAAACTTAATATGAAATGAAGGTAGATTTTTTTTCAGTTTATGTTATAATAGGTTAGTCGTATAAATCATGCTCAAATTTAAATTCTTGATATAGAGTGGGAGGGTTAATGATGCGCGTAAATATTACTTTAGCTTGCACAGATTGCGGCGAACGTAACTACATTTCTAAAAAGAACAAGCGTAACAATCCAGAGCGTCTTGAACTTAAAAAATATTGCTCTCGCGAGAAGAAATACACTCTTCACCGTGAAACTAAGTAATCGCTCATTAAGCCAAAACCACAAGTGGTTTTGGCTTTCTACATTTTATCACATCATTCAATGTAACAATTCCAGGAGGATATGAAGTTTTACGATATAGGAGGTAGCCTAGATGGATAAAACAACTTTACGAAACACGGTACGCCAAGCTCTTGCAACTATGACGGATGAGGACTATCATCGTCAATCATTAGCTGTTTTAAAAAAGGTGCTACAGGAACCATATATAATAGAAGCAAATACAATTGGCATGACCATTTCAAATAAGCCAGAAGTCGACACAATTCTTATAATTGAGGAATTATGGAAACTAGGTAAAAAGGTCGCAGTTCCTAAATGTCACCCGAAAACAAGAGAAATGTCGTTTTTTGCCATTGAATCATTTGCACAGCTTGAAACTGTATATATGCATTTGCGTGAGCCCATTCCAGCAAAAAGTGAGTTTGTTGACGCAAATGAGATGGATATCATTGTTGTACCAGGCGTTGTTTTTGATCCATACGGTTATCGAATCGGCTATGGCGGTGGTTATTATGACCGCTATGTATTAAACTATAAGAAGGGTAAGCTGATGTCGCTGCTCTTTGATGAGCAAATCATTGATTGTGTTCCTACTGAAGCACATGATTGCCCAGTAGATATCATTGTGACGCCCACAAAACGTATTGACTGTGTTGCACAACGAGGAGCGAACGAAAATGGATAAAATGCTAGATATTTATGAACTCTTGAAAACATATGGTACCTATATTTATACACGTGATCCTATTGGCGATTTAATGCTGATGGAGGATGAAATACGTGAGCTCTATAAAGCGAATGTACTAGACATAAAAGATTATCAGATGGCCCTACTGCTTATTCGACAAGAAACAACAAGACTTCGTATGGAAGAGCATAAAAAGTAATGTTTGAAATATAATGTAATTGGGTATTGTAAAATTAATGTAACATGTATGTAATATTCTTAAAAACAGTGGGTTTCCGCTGTTTTTATGTTTTTATGAAACTTTTTACAATGCAAAACGTATATATAGATATCTGGTGCATAGAAAGAGCAGGGTGAAAAAATTTTCCACAAGATATGTGTTGATTATCTGTTAAAAAAGGATTAAGATATATTTTGTTTCCGTAACAAAATGTAAAAAATTATTATTTTTTTGTAAGGAAGTAGGGAGGATGTTAGGAATGAAATCAATAAAGTGGCCTAAACATTCATTTATGATACTAGCAATTATAGCAACTTGGATCAAAACGGTCATTGTTTACCACACAAGCTTTGAAATGAAAATTGAAAATGCAATGCAACAGTTTATTTTATTTATTAATCCATTAAGCTTCTTGCTATTTACGTATGGTTTATCACTATTCTTTAAATCAGCAAAAGCTAGAAATCGTTATTTGATTACGGTCAGCGTTATTTTGTCCATTGTTTTATACGGAAATGTAGCGTTCTATCGATTCTACAATGATTTTATTACGCTACCAGTATTATTCCAAACAAGTAACTTTAGTGACTTAGGAACATCAGTAGCAGCCATTGTTGAGCCTTGGGATGTATTATATTTCGTTGATGTCGTGATCTTAATCTTAGCGAATAAATTTTTACCAAAAATGAAAGATGCATTTAAAGTGAATATTGAATTCCGTCGTGCATTCTTTGTGCTTGCAATAGCAATGACATTCTTAAATTTAGGATTAGCAGAAACTGAGCGTCCACAATTACTAACACGTAGTTTTGACCGCGAATTATTAGTAAAAAACATTGGTACGTACAATTACCACTTGTATGACATTTATATTCAATCTAAATCATCTGCACAACGTGCGTTAGCTGATGGTAGTGAACTAGTAGAAGTGAACAACTATATACGTTCTAATCAGGCTGCTGTAAATCCAGAGATGTTTGGGAAATATAAAGGTCGTAACCTGATTGTGGTATCGATGGAGTCATTACAAAACTTTGTCATTAATAATGACATGAATGGTCATGAAATTACGCCATTCTTAAACTCTTTAACAAAGGATAAAGATACGTATTATTTCAGTAACTTCTATCACCAAACAGGTTTAGGAAAAACATCTGACTCGGAGTTTATTGTTGAAAACTCATTGTTTGGTTTAGGTCGAGGTGCTGTATTCTTCACGCATGGTGGAAATACGTATAATTCAATGGCTGAACGCCTTGGAGAAAATGGATACTTTACAAATGTCATGCACCCTAATAATAAATCATTCTGGAATCGTGACATGATGTATCAATCGTTAAAAATTAATAAATTCTACGATATAGATTCATATACTGTGGAAGAGGGGCAAGCTGTAAACTGGGGAATGAAAGATGTTCCATTCTTAGAGCAATCAGCTGCTTTAATGAAAGATATGCCTCAGCCATTCTACTCTAGACTGATTACTTTAACGAACCATTATCCATTTACATTGGATCCAGAAGATATTATGATTCCTGAATATGATTCAAATTCAGGTACATTAAATCGTTACTTCCAAACAGTACGTTACATGGATGAGGCTTTAAAAGACTTCTTCCAACAGTTAAAAGATCAAGGTGTCTATGATAATTCTATTATTGTGATGTATGGGGATCACTATGGTATTTCTGAGAACCATAATAAAGCAATGGCGCAATATTTAGGAAAAGATCAAATTACACCAATGGATAATGCAATGCTTCAAGAAGTACCTTTATTCATCCATATCCCAGGAGCTGGCGATGGAAAAGAAATGGCTGAGATTTCAGGACAAATGGATTTACGTCCAACGATCTTACACCTTCTTGGCGTTGAAACGTCAAAAGATATGCAAATGGGTGCAGATTTATTCTCTCCAGAGCATGAGGACTTTGTAGTCTTCCGTGATGGACGTTTTATTACAGATAAATACGTCTATGCTGGTGAAGCTTGCTATGACAAAGCAACTGGCGAAGAAATAGATGGTGAGCCATGTCAGTCTTATGCTGATCGTGCTACAATGGAGCTAGAAAATTCTGATGCCATCATTAATGGAGACTTACTTCGCTTCTATGACGAAAAAACAGGTAATTTAAAGCAGGATTCAGTTAAATAATCAAAGAGAGATCTCGTATAGGGGATCTCTCTTTTTATATTGCTGATAAAAAGGAATGAGTCTCAAGCATCCATTCATAAAATTTTTGTGAAGCCTATGCTAACGAAAACATCTTTCGCAATGTTTTACAACACTATGCAACGTGAATACACTTTATTGAACATTTCTTTTTATTGACAAATAGCAAGATACGATTATAATAAGTGTAAATATCTGCATAACGAAGATTTGTTTTTCGCATTTCGGAGTATAAGAGTGAAAGGCATCGAAAAGAACGAGTAACTTTAATGGAACTGACAGAGAGTAGCCGGTTGTTGAGAGGCGCAAGGGGATATTAAAGTGAATACATCTTGGAGCTGCGTACCGAAACTATAGTAGGCTACGACGGGGTTGCATCCGTAATCATTGCAAAAGTATCGCTATGGCTGTACTTGTTGAGGAGAGCTATGTGAATAGCTCTCGAAAAAAGGTGGTAACACGTTTATCTACGTCCTTTAGGAATTTCCTAAAGGCGTTTTTTTTATGCCTTCTAAGCCAAAACGTGTAAAGTGATTAAGGCCTTGTCAACAAAATCGGTACCCCATATACTCTTATAGAACTTGCAATATTAATATTTAATATTACAAGGAGATGTTTCGTATGTTTTTTACACCAAAGGAGCAAATAGCGATTATCAAGAAAGGTGCTAGCAAGATTGTTGATGAACAGGATTTACTTAAAAAATTAGAGCGATCGTATAAAGAACAGCGACCTTTAACGATTAAGCTAGGGCTCGATCCGTCCGCACCAGATATTCATTTAGGTCATGCGGTTGTTCTACGGAAAATCAAGCAAATGCAAGATTTAGGCCATCATGCAGTGATTGTTATCGGTGATTTTACAGGACGAATTGGCGATCCTACAGGTAAAGCTAAGGGGCGAACAGCCTTAAATGACGATATAGTGAAGAAAAACGCCCAAACTTATTGTGAGCAAATTTTTAAAGTACTAGATCCGAACAAGACAACGGTTCGTTTTAATAGTGAATGGTTAGCGAAGCTGTCCTTTGAAGAAGTCATCAAGCTAGCAGCCACAACATCTGTTGCTCGACTTCTAGAGCGCGAAGATTTTCAGAAACGTTACCAACAGCACATCCCAATTGGTATACATGAGTTTTTCTACCCGCTTATGCAAGCATATGATTCAGTAGAACTTGAGGCAGATATAGAGTTAGGTGGAACGGATCAGACGTTCAATATTTTAATGGGACGCACCTTACAAAAGCATCGAGGATTAGAAAAACAAATTGCTATTTTTATGCCCTTACTAGAGGGGTTAGATGGTATTGAAAAAATGAGTAAGAGTTTAGGTAATTATATTGGCATCAATGAAGCACCTGAGATTATGTTTAAAAAGGTGATGGAAGTACCAGATACTTTAATTATCAAATATTTCGAATTAGCAACAGATGAGCATCCACTACACGTACAGGCTATTCAAGATAGACTACAAAAGGGAGAGAATCCCCGCGATTTGAAATTCCTATTAGCAGAAATTATAACGGCTTTATACCATGGATCTACAGCAGTGGAGGAAGCAAAAGCTTATTTTGAAGCAGCATTTCAAAAAAAGGAAATACCGAAAAACATTCCTATACTGCTCTTAGAAATTGATAAGGAAAGAATCGTGGATATCATTCCACAACTAGTGGCAATGGGTTTTATTCAAAGTAAGAGTGAGTTTTTGAGGGTAATCAAGCAAAAAGGAGTATCCTTGAATGGAGAAAAAATGGCGATGGATGACATATCACAAGTATTAATGAATAATGATGTTCTACAAATCGGCAAGAAGCGGTTTCTTCAATTCAATAAGTAATAATAGACAAAAAAAGAGCAATCTCCGAAGAGACTGCTCTTTTTTTGTCTGAATTTTAGTGTAATTTTGGTGGGTAACCGCTGTGAACAATCGTCATGATGACGAACCATCCGAATACAGCAGCACTTAATAAGTTGAAAACAACGCTTAATAGGTTCTTTTCTTTAATTGCTTGGAATGTACCAAATACAGCTAAAATCGCTACTAGACCAAAAATAACCATTAATAAGTTCATTAAAAATAGACACTCCTTTCGACATCAGAAAATGAATGTCGCAAACAATATTCCTCCTTAATTGTAAACGTTCTACTTGTTTTTGTCGAGGACTAAAATACTGTAAACTATGAACATTTATCGTCAAATTGTGGCAAAGCCTGTATAATAGGAAGTTGAGGTGATAACTATGATGAACGTACGAAGTTATTCTCTTGGTCCCGTCCAAACGAATTGCTATATCGTATCGAATAAAGAAAAAGAATGTATCGTATTTGATCCAGGTGAAGAGGCGGAGCGTCTAATTAAAACAATCCGTAGCAACGGCTTAAAACCTCTTGCTATCTTTTTAACACATGCCCATTTTGATCATATAGGGGCAGTAGATGCAGTGCGTGAGGTATTTGACGTTCCTGTATGGATTCATGAAAAGGAAGTTAGTTGGCTAGCAGATCCAACGAAGAATGGCTCTAGTAAATATCCTGCATTACCAGATTATAGGGTAGCCGCACCAGCGCAAGATACAATCATCAAAAAAGAGCAGCAAATTGAAATAAGTAATTTTGTGTTTCAAGCTGTTTTTACACCTGGGCATTCACCGGGGAGTATTTCTTATATCTTTGAAAATGACGGTTTTGCCATCGTGGGAGATACGTTATTTGAACAAGGTGTAGGACGTACAGATCTATTAGGTGGATCAACCAAAATTTTATTGGAATCTATCCATCATAAACTGTTGACATTACCTGAGGATACTATTATCTATCCTGGACACGGTAATTATACAACGGTAGGTGCAGAAATGGAGACAAATCCTTTTTTAAATGGATTTTAAAATAGGGACAATAAACTGTTTTAGCACAGAAAAAAGCGTATCTCACCGAAAGTGAGATACGCGATTTTGTTTGTATTAATGACCGCCACCAGGTACGTGAATGAATGTTGTATAGTACGTGAAGCCAGCGAAGAATACAGTTAAATATGCTCCGAAAATGTACATGTACATACGTTCTGAAAGGTTTAAGAAGCCTAATAATAAGAATAAACCTGTATTACCTAAGAATAATAGCGATACCTCGTTCATACCTCCAAGGTAGAACATAACGGCAAAAATACCTGTCCAGAATGCCATAACTTTATACATATTATCCATGAAATTTCCCCTCCTTTTGCCCACGACACAATAATCTCTTACTCATTATAAATGATATGAAAGGTGTCTGTAAACTGGAACTTCTCCATGTTTGTGACAAACAAATGGATTTTTAATCTAGCTATCGATTTCTGTCACGTTTATTTCATATTTACATAAATCGCAATTATGTATCATACTTTCCATTTGCACAAATTCATTATTCGTAAACAATGCATCTAATTGACCTTTTAAATAGGATTCATGTAATGAACAAACAATTTCAGAATAGGCTGTCAGTTGCTCCTGGAATGGACAATTGAAAATGGAGAAGATAACTTTTTTTCCTTGCTCAGTTTGTTGAATTTGTGGAATATAGCCAATTAAAGCGGCATTGTCCGTTAATAGCTGAAGTTTTTCATCGAAGGAAAGAGAATTACTTACTGTCAATTCAGCACTCATATAATTTTTCATTTGCTGGTAGCCGTCTTGGTAGCTAATTTCCTGGCACTTTGTTAATGCAGATGGACCAAAGTCTTCAATTAATTGTATCGTCCATTTTAATAAACGATCTTCCTCGCGTCTTGGAAAAGTAAGAGATACGCCTTTTTCTGAAGCTTTATAAACACGTCCAGGTCTGCCACCTTTACCTGTTTTTACATAGTCAGCTGTAATAATATTTATTTCTGAAAGCTTCGTTAAATGAAGTCGAGCAACGTTTGGATGGATACCGAATTTATCAGCAATATGTTGTACAGTAACTGTTTTTTTCTCTTGCAATATGTACTCATAAATAGAGTATCTTGTTTCATCCGCTAGTGTACTAGTAATTTTTAATGGATGGATCATGAGCTTCACCTCTTTAATTTATTATAAAAATTATGTTCGTCTACCAAGTGTTAGGAAAATAATCATGTTGATACTATTATATTGTATTATTGAAAAAGATACAGTTCATTTCGGCATAAATATTAATTTTTTCATGTATTTATATTCTTTTTTAGTGGAAAATTGCACTTTATCCACATTTTTATAGCAAAAAACATTTTTGGTAGAAAATTAACTTACAAATTTTTATTTTCTGAAAAGGGCTTTTCTCGTGGCGAGTTCCTCTTTATACTAGGAAATAACGAATAGAGCGGTCATATTCGAATGAACTAAAAGAGAGGTGCATATATGCAGAATTTTGAAACAGTTGTCGAACAAAAATGTGAGCAACTTTTACTAAAGGCCTATCATTTTGGAGCATCCGATTTATTGCTAGTTCCAGGAAACATAAAGTATCGGATCTATTTTCGAAAATATGATAAACTTCTACAAGCTGGTGAGCTACCTTATGAACTTGCAGAAAGAATGATCTCTTACTATAAATTTCTTGCAGAATTAGATATTAGTGAGCGTCGTAAACCTCAAAGCGGTGCCTTTCAAAAGGCAATGGAGCAAAATTCTTATTCGTTTCGAGTATCCACACTTCCTTCTGTATTTTTAAAAGAAAGCTTAATTATTCGTTTACTTCTCCAAAATCATGCATTTCCACTAACTTCCCTAAGCTTTTCCAAAAGCGCAGCTCACCAACTCATGGAACTGATACAAAACCGACAAGGTCTTCTGTTTTTTACGGGAGCAACAGGCTCTGGCAAGTCTACTTCACTTTATTCCCTCATCCACTACTGTTCCACAGAATTGAATCGACATGTAATCTCTTTAGAAGACCCTGTAGAAAACAGTCAAGCCAATTTACTTCAAATTCAAGTCAACGAGCGAGCAGGCGTTACGTATGCTGCAGGATTAAAAGCCATTTTACGCCATTCACCTGATGTCATTATGATTGGTGAAATTCGCGATAGAGAAACAGCAAATATTGCCATCCAAGCTTCTTTAACAGGGCACTTAGTTGTCTCCACTATTCATGCAAAAGACTCCATTAATTGTCTCTATCGTTTAATGGATTTAGGTGTGTCGATAGAAGAGCTTCGTCAAACGGTTATCGGTATAGTTGCCCAAATGCTTGTTCAAACCTCAGCTATACATGAAGAACGTCGAGCTGTCTATGAGATATTACATGATGACCATCTATCAAGAGCCATCACCGCCATCAAAGATAAGGGCAATTACAAACTTCCTTATGATTTAACATTAATGGGACAAAAAGAATTAGTGGAGAGCCTATATGCAGTTACAAACATACATCGATAAAATGGCTCTTTTTTATAATCGGGCTACGAAATGGCGGGTAAAGGAGCAAGCTCAGCTTTTCAATCGTTTATGTGTATTAATGCAGGAAGGATATTTATTTCCCCAAGCTATTTCCATGCTACTACCTCATCATATTGAAGCACATGAGGACATACAACAGCAAATTGATGAAAAGCTCAGACAAGGAGTAGGCGTTGCAGGGATATTTGAAACATTACAGCTAGGGAATCATTATTTAATGGCAATTAAGGTGGCGGAAAACAATGGTCATATGATAGAAGCGTTTGAAGGTGTAGCTAAACAGATAACAGTAAGTGAAAAGACTAAAAAAAAGTTAATCAAGCTGCTGATCTATCCTGTCACACTGATTATCTTTTTATTGTTATTATTTTTTGTGTTTCGTACATTTTTTTTGCCGAACATTGAAAGAATGGTCGGCAGTCGTACCTCTGAAACAGAGGAGACAAGCATTGCATTGTCCAATCTGTTATTGCATGTTCCAGATGTAGTTATCTCGACCATGTTCATAGTAATAGGTAGCGTATTCCTTTTTCGATTCTATCTTAAACGACAAGCTGTTGCTCATCAACTTACAGTCTTATTAAAAATCCCCTTTCTACAACGCTATTTTAGGTTGACTTTGACAAGGCAATTTGCTGCTTATTTAGGAAGCTTACTACAAAGTGGATTTTCATTACAAGCAAGCCTACAGCTATTAGAGGAACAGCAACTACAACCATTTCTTCAAGTTCTTTCACAGCGTATAAAAGATAGAGTCATCTTTGGAGAATCACTCACACAGGCGGTAACGATCATGGCCGTTTTTCAAAAGGACTTTCCGATGTTCGTTGAGCATGGCGAGCACAGCGGTTATTTAGCAAAAGAGTTAATATTGTATAGCGATTTATTAATGGAAAAGCAGGAACAGCTTTTGCAAAAAATATTATCGTTTGTGCAGCCTAGTTTCTTTATCCTTATAGCTGCTTGTATAATAGCGGCTTATATCAGTTTATTATTACCCATCTATCACATGATTGAATTAGTTTAGGAGGAAGATGATGAAACGTCTTAACCAACAAGATGGTTTTACTTTAATTGAGATGCTTATAGTTTTGTTAATTATATCTATTCTTATTTTAATTACAATCCCAAATGTTACAAAGCATTTCGCCACAATAGATAAGAAAGGCTGTACGGCTTATATAAGCATGGTACAAGGTCAAGTAGAGGCGTATCGTGTAGATTATATGGCTTATCCTACCTTAGAGGATTTAGTGGCAAAGGGCTATTTAAAGGAAAATGAAACAACCTGCCCAAATAAAGAAGAAATAGTGATTACTAATGAGGGAGAGGTACGTCCAGCCAATGTCAACTTGGAAACAGGTACGGATAGCTAATGAATGTTCGTAAAAACGGCGGTTTTACCATTCTTGAAATGCTGGTTGTCTTATTTCTTGTTATGAGTTTAACAGCAATTGTTAGTAAATTCTCATTGAAAATAGCAGAAACCAAGGAATTAGAACGATTTTTTACGCAATTACAGCTAGATATTCAATATATTCAAACCTATAGTATGAGCCAACGACAATATATAGCCTTGAAAATGGAAGGTTCAATAAATCGTTATACTATTCAAAAAGATATTTATACTCATTTATATGAACGTTCTTTTCCGAAGGGGGTTGAATTTTTGCCAGCTGAGAGTTCCATTCAAACACTTGTCTATAACTACAGCGGCAATGTGATGTCAGCAGGCACCATGGCATTTAAAACACCACAGGGCAAGAAAAAAGTAATCATAACATTAGGGCGAGGGAGAGCTAGGATTGAATGAGTCAGGCTATTCTTTTGTAGAAACTATTTTAGGTGTGGGTATTTTGATGTTACTTTGTACCTCGTTAATCCCCATTACCTATACGATGAAAACAAATCTTGCTAATAAAAAAATGGAGCTAATTGCAGCTGAAACAGCATACGAAGGTTTAAAACAGTACCATGCGATTCAAGTAACAGAGGGCTCTCGGACCATTGAACAGGTTGCTTATCATTGGATCGTTGACGAACAACAAGTTTGTGTCCAATTTCAAAATTTACAGGAGTCACGCCAAAAATGTATCCAAGTGACAGGTGAAGCCTCATGAATGAAAAAGGCTATACATTAATAGAAGCTATGTTTCAATTAGTCGTTTTTGTGCTTATTTCTCATTTTTTTGTCCTTATAATACTTTGGTTTGCAGAAATGAAATCAACTATGCTAACAGATGAACAAACAAAGTGGGAACTATTTGTTTCCGACTTGAACCTCTCTCTAAAAGAACTTTCCACCTTTTCCATTCGTGAAGATCAAAAAAGAATAACTTTCCAAACAGCTAATACGCTCCATCATGTTGATTGCTACTCAAATATTATTCGTGAGCAGGTAAAGGGTGGACATGTTCCTATGCTAATAGGAATCAATAAATGTCAATTTAGCTATTCCGAAAATAAGCTGACGGTAGCTGTTGAAATGGCGAGTGGTATTCAAAAGGAGCGAGCCTTTTATGTGCCAATTATTGAAAAATGACAGAGGGGCTATTTTTTTGATCGCAATTGCATTATTATTTTTTGTAACTACTTTTGTTCTTGCGTATTATATGTCTTATGAAATGCAGTATCGAACATATGATGGGCTAGAAAAATTGAATGTTCGAGCTACGATAAATTTATTGGGACAAATTTTGTCAGACAGTGTAGAATCGTAGTTATAAGAAGGTGAATCGAATTGCGAAAAATATATTTAGTTGGTTTTATGGGTAGTGGAAAAAGTGCATTAGGAAGACGCTTAAGCTATTTATTGAAGATGCCATATTATGATATGGATCATGAAATTGTGCGTCAGCAGGGGATGACCATTCCACAGATTTTTGAAAAATACGGTGAGGCCCACTTTCGAGAAATAGAAACAGAATTTTTGAAAAATTTCAGGGACGAGGCTTGCATTATTTCGACTGGTGGTGGCGTTGCCATTAATGCTGAAAATCGAAAAATTATGAGACGCAGTGGATTGGTGTTTTTTTTAGATGCGTCGTTTGAGGATATTTATAAACGAGTTCAGCATGATCCAAATAGACCCATTGTACAGAGCTCTACAAAGGAGGAGCTAGAAAGTCTGTATCACTACAGAAGGAAGTTTTACCGTGATGCAGGTCATATTCAGGTGCTGACAGAAGGTAGGACGATTCGCCAAATTCTAGAGTATTTAGTATTTCAAGTGAAAAGGTTAAAAAACGAACGATGAATATATTATGTCAATTTAATGTTCGTGTTTTATTATCTTTTAAAAAATGATTGCCTTTCCAATGCATTTAATGTTAGGATATAGACAAATAAGTAACTAAATGTTCATTGAATACTAAATAGTACCAAGATTTATCTTGGGCGGATGATTGTGCGGGGAGAGAGCGTGTAGACGCCACCGAAGGAGCAAGTAGCAATGGGCTATGAATCTCTCAGGTAAAAGGACTCGTACAAGACGCAACTCTGGAGAGAGCTGTAGTATAACAATAACAGCCACCAAAGGGGAAAGCCGACTGATTGGCAAGGGTAAAGCTTGCGAGCCAGTCTGGTGTAACTTTCAGGTGCAAGGACAGAGAATCCCGAAAAGGGGTTCGTCTGTCTTTTTTTATGTCTATAGCCAGTTTTACGTAATTGATTGTAGGAATACAAAAAGCAGACGAACTACTACCAGTAAAAATGTAACTAACAATAAGGGGGCAAAAAAGAATGGCGAATGAATTAAAACGTACACCTCTATTTGAAGAATACGCGAAATATGGTGCAAAAACAGTTGACTTCGGTGGATGGGAATTACCAGTTCAATTCTCTTCTATTAAAGAAGAACACGATGCAGTGCGTAATCGTGCAGGCTTATTTGATGTATCACATATGGGAGAGATTTTAGTAACTGGTCCCGATGCATTAGATTTTTTACAAAATCTGTTATCAAATGATGTCTCAAAAATTGTCGATGGTCAAGCGCAGTACACGGCAATGTGCTATGAAGATGGTGGCGTTGTTGATGATTTATTAACATATAAATTAGCTGACAATCACTATTTATTATGTGTCAATGCAGCTAACATTGAAAAAGACTACGATTGGATGATGGAAAATCAACATCAATATGATGTGACGATTGATAACCAATCAGATGCCTATGCACAAATTGCTCTTCAAGGGCCACTAGCAGAAGAAGTTCTTCAATCCCTTACTTCAACTGATGTAAGTGCCATTAAATTTTTCCGCTTCCAAGAGAATGTGGAGGTTGCCGGACATAAAGTATTAGTTTCTCGCAGTGGCTATACAGGAGAAGATGGCTTTGAATTATATGGCGCTCCAGAAGACATCAAAGCGCTTTGGGGGAAAATTTTAGAGGCAGGTCAAGAAAAAGGTGTGGTTCCAGCTGGACTAGGATGTCGTGATACACTTCGTTTTGAAGCGGGGCTACCACTATATGGTCAAGAGCTATCAGCAACAATTTCTCCTCTAGAGGCTGGTATTGGCTTCGCTGTGAAATTAAATAAAGAAGGCTTCATTGGTCATGAAGCATTAGTAGCTCAAAAGGAAAATGGTCTACCACGCAAACTTGTAGGCATTGAAATGATTGATAAAGGCATTCCACGCCATGGCTACAAAGTGTTTAAGGATGGTCAAGAAATCGGTGAAGTGACAACTGGTACACAGCTTCCTTCATCAAAACGTAATGTTGGTCACGCATTAATTGACAGTCAATTCGCAACAATCGGAACTGAACTGGAAATTGAAATTCGCGGTAAACACTTAAAGGTAATAACAGTAGAAACACCGTTTTACAAGCGTTCAAAATAATAGTTGAAAAGAGGGACCTACATTTATGAAACATCGTTATTTACCTATGACGGAGCAAGATCAAAAAGAAATGTTAGACGTAATCGGTGTATCCTCAGTCGATGAGTTATTTGAGGATATTCCTGAGAAAGTCCGCTTTAAAGGCCTTTATGATATTAAAGAAGCAAAATCAGAATCTGCGTTATTAAAAGAGTTAACGGCACTTGCTGCTAAAAATAAAGACACAAATGCCAACGTATCATTTTTAGGTGCAGGTGTTTATAACCACTATAAACCAGTGATCGTAGACCATGTTATTTCTCGTTCAGAATTCTATACAGCTTATACACCATATCAGCCAGAGATTTCACAAGGTGAACTACAAGCCATCTTTGAATTCCAAACGATGATTGCCGAGCTAACGGGTATGGATCTTGCAAACTCTTCTATGTATGACGGTGGTACAGCTTTAGCAGAGGCAGGTATGCTGGCAGCTGGTCATACGCGTCGCAAGAAAATTTTAGTGTCTGAAGCAGTGCACCCAGAATATCGCGATGTTGTTGCTACATATGCCTACGGTCAATCCATTGAGATTGTGACTATCCCGCAAAAAGATGGTGTGACAGATGTGGATGCATTAAAAGAGTTGATCGATGACAACACAGCAGCTGTTATTGCCCAATATCCAAACTTCTTCGGCCAAGTGGAAGACATCCAAGTGATCGGGGATATTGCACATGCTGCAAAAAGCTTACTCGTTGTATCTTCTAACCCATTGGCATTAGGAATTTTAACGCCTCCTGGCAAGCTTGGTGCTGATATTTGTGTAGGTGATGCGCAAGTATTTGGTATTTCTGAAGCTTTCGGCGGCCCACATTGTGGTTTCTTTGCAGTGACAACAAAATTGATGCGTAAGGTTCCAGGACGTCTTGTTGGTGAAACAGTGGATGGTGAAGGCCGTCGTGGATACGTATTAACACTACAAGCACGTGAGCAACATATCCGTCGTGATAAGGCAACTTCGAATATTTGCTCAAACCAAGCACTACTTGCACTTGCAGCTTCTGTAGCGATGACAGCTCTAGGAAAACAGGGAATTCGTGAAATGGCTACTCAAAATATCGCGAAAACACGTTATGCAAAAAATGCCTTTGAAGCAGCAGGCTTTACAGTAGCATTCCAAGGTGCACACTTCAATGAAATCGTTGTGAAAACGAATAAATGTGTGAAGGAAATCAATAAAGGCTTAATCGAAAAGGGTATTATCGGTGGCTATCCTTTAGGTCAAAATTATGACTCTCTTAAAAATCATGTGCTAATCGCAGTAACTGAATTACGCACGAAGGAAGAAATTGATGCACTTGTTGCAGAAATGGGGGCTCTTAATGCATAACGAAAATCAATCACTCATTTTTGAAATTTCAAAAGAAGGTCGCGTTGGCTATAGTTTAGAAGCACTAGATGTGCCTGAAGTAGACCTAGCAGATTTATTACCTGCAAACCTAGTACGTTCAGAGGCAGCAGAACTACCTGAAGTATCTGAGCTTGATATTATGCGTCATTATACAGCACTTTCTCGTAGAAACCATGGGGTAGACTCGGGCTTCTATCCGCTTGGCTCTTGTACGATGAAATATAATCCGAAAATTAACGAAACAGTTGCACGTCTTTCAGGCTTTGCAAATGTTCACCCATTACAGGATGAATCAACAGTACAAGGGGCAATGGAGCTTCTTTACGATCTTCAAACTTCTTTAGTGGAAATTACTGGGATGGATGAAGTTACATTACAACCAGCAGCAGGTGCTCATGGTGAATGGACAGCGTTAATGATGATTCGTGCGTTCCATGAAGCAAATGGTGAAGGTCACCGTAACAAGGTAATCGTTCCTGATTCAGCTCACGGTACAAACCCAGCATCTGCGACAGTAGCAGGCTTTGAAACAATCACTGTTAAATCAGATGAAAATGGCTTAGTTGATATCGAAGACCTTCGCAAAGTAGTAGGTTCTGATACAGCAGCACTCATGTTAACGAACCCGAATACACTAGGGTTATTTGAAGAAAACATTATCGAAATGGCAGAGCTAATTCACTCTGTAGGCGGTAAAGTGTACTATGATGGTGCGAACCTCAATGCTGTAATGAGTAAAGCACGTCCTGGCGATATGGGCTTTGACTGTGTGCATTTAAATCTACACAAAACATTTACAGGCCCACATGGTGGCGGTGGCCCAGGTTCTGGTCCAGTAGGTGTAAAAGCAGATTTAATTCCATTCCTACCAAAACCAGTATTAGTAAGAACTGAAGAAGGCACATATCACTTTGACTACGATCGTCCACAATCAATCGGACGCGTAAAACCTTACTATGGTAACTTTGGTATCAATGTTCGTGCTTATACTTATATTCGTACAATGGGGCCAGATGGCTTAAAAGCTGTTACAGAATATGCTGTATTAAACGCAAACTATATGATGCGTCGCTTAGAGCCATTCTACGATCTACCATATAACCGTCACTGTAAACATGAATTTGTCTTATCAGGTCGTCGTCAGAAGAAGCTAGGCGTTCGTACATTAGATATCGCAAAACGTTTGTTAGACTTTGGCTACCATCCACCTACAACATACTTCCCATTAAATGTGGAAGAGGCGTTAATGATCGAGCCAACTGAAACTGAATCTAAAGAAACATTAGATGCATTCTGTGATGTAATGATTCAAATTGCGAAAGAAGCAGAAGAAAATCCATCAATCGTTCAAGAAGCACCTCATACAACAGTCGTATCTCGTCTAGACGAAACACGCGCTGCTCGTACACCAGTGCTTCGTTATCAAAAAGCATAGTCTCCAAAACCGTTCACGTTTAGGTGAACGGTTTTTTTTGCACCTTAAATTACAAGCTGAATGGATGAACATTGGATTTTAGCGTGCTGGCGACGTAATATAAAGCCAAATAAAAGTGTGACTGATTACTGGCTCATGACTTTTGGGAAGAAAATCATAAAAGGAAAGCAAAATTTTCGATTATTTTGTTTAGATGTAACTTTCCAAGGATAAGAGGGTGAAGTTGTAAATGAAGAGGTGAACAATGCTATTTCTCCTAACTATTTTTGGAGGTTGGACTTTCCTTTTTGAAATTCATAATATCCTGAAAGAAAAGTACAAATGCTTAAAGAACTATTTTATGTATATTCATCCTAAAAGACTAATGTCGTTATTTGATTAATACTTTTTATTCATTTTTCCTATATAGAAGATTATTTAAAAAAACAGCTTTGGGCCCAAGAGTAATTGAACCTTTAGTTTTTTTTTTATAAAAAAATAGGATTAATCCTATATTAACTGAAAAAATATCATAATTATTATATGTAACATTTTTACTAAAAATACTTTAAATTGTTTTTAATGTCAATATCTTCTATAGAAAATATTGACATTAATTTTTGGTGTTATATAGTTACTTTTGTGATACATCCTATCATTAGTGAATAAAAAATGCATAAAAGAAGAATTAGAGTTTCTAGTACATAGCTTAGCCTCAAATTGATTTTTATTCCTGAAATATTCTTTATAAGAAGTAGTTATATAATTCTAATCCTGTATTTTTATCACTAAATGTTTATGCTTACCCGAAATTCGTTATCTAAAGGAGGGACGGCTGTAGAAATATACAGCCAAATGAATGGAGATTATTAATCAAACAAACAGAACCATGCTATTTGAAGAAATTAATCCTGAAAAAATGGACTTAATTACGCTTGTTGGAGATGTAAAGGGGATCGACAGTCTAAGTGATGAAAAGATTAAAGAAATTCCATGATGGAGATGATATCGGCTACATTATTGACGAGAAAACGAGCACGTGTCAAATTGACCTTGTGTTTAATGGCAATGTGAAGAATTTAGAAGTAATGATTACAAAAGGGACAAGTGCTGTTAAAGCCTAACAAGTATAAACCTACAATTATTCAATTTTTCAGTCGTATGTTTAAGATTTTTTAAATCTTTTAACATAAATAAGAATCGAGAGACTAATTGCTAATATTCTGCAGAACAGTTAGATGTCTTGATTTAACAAATTTTAGGGGGTAAGAAAATGGGTTTTGTATTAAAAGTAGAAGGTTCAGAGGCAATTGAATTAGGCTTAGAAAGCATCATGACTGTCGAATATGAAACAGATACACCAAATGATTCGAACGCTCGCTCTACAGATGTTGGAGCCACTTTAAAAGTAAGAGGTAAAATTCTTACAGCAACTGATGGTGATAATTCTGATGATACGATGAAATTAGGTTTATGGTCATTAGTACCAGCTGAAAAGGCTGATTGTTACCGTAAAGTGACATTAGAGGTTGTTTCAGCGGATCAAGTAGTAAGAAAAATTCATTTCCCGAACGCTTTTGTGGTGGATTATACAGAAAGATATGGTGACACAGAAGGTATCGGTGAATTCTTCTTATTTATTAAGCAAAAGAAAGACAAAACAGATTTGGCAAAAATCGAAGGCGGCTACGCTGTCTAAGATTGCAGCAGGATAAAACACTACTAATTATCTAAGGAACTTTTATAGTTCCTTAGATTATTTTTAATCTCCCTAAAATTACTTTAAAGGCGGAAATAAAAGATCCTATACATAGAAAAGATAGCACTCAAACTCATATTTTTGTGAGGAAGAAGTAGAGAGAAGCATTGCCAACAGGTATGCCTTTGATGAGATGGTTGAGGCAATGGAAGGATCAGATTTCAAATTCTGTGTCATGAAGGATGTGTAGGGACTAAGCAAATAATAGTTGATAGGTTGAAATATAGTTGATGAAAAAACGGAAGGTGATTGGGATGAAGTTTATAGATGAAAAAATTATTGCATTAAGAAATGAAATGAGAGAGCAGGAGCAACATGAGCTAGCCCAGCGACAAGTAGCCTTACAAAAGGAACAGGAGCCTGAGCAGGCATCTAAGCAGGAGGAGCAAGACCTTGAAAAAGTAAATATCTATCAAAGCTACATCATCATTGATGATGAGAAGATAGGGGTGATGGAGCAGTCATTATTGGATGGTAAAATGACGATTCGTATGCCAAAACTATTTTCTAAGATGTCTACTGAATTAGCAGCCTTAAAGTACCCATCGGACCGTCGACCAAATCTAATTTATACAGATGAATCCTCATCGATTAATCTTGCCTTCAACCTGACTCCACATCGATTACAGGAGGAGGGAGTTGCTGCTTTTCAAGAAAATATGATTGATATCCTTGAACAAGCTCAACCTTCAGCTGATTGGCTTGATACGGATGTCCTGAAGATTGACGAAAAGACAGTAGGCTTTTTAGAGATTATTACACCGGCTATTGATGGCGATATTTTTAATTTAATGTTCTTTGCCTCTATCGAAGGAATAGCACTTATTGGAACCTTCAATTGTATGGAGGAGGACCTTGAAACTTGGCGTCCGATTGCGAGAGCTATGATGGAATCCTTGCGATTTGCTTCAAATAGTAGGAACGGAGGGGGAATACGATGAGTAGTGTCGTGACAGCTTATCATAATATTCAAATTCTACCTTTTGAGCTTATTAGTATTCAAGAGCTTACTATCGTAAAAAAAATGAATGAACATGCTACGTTACGTTTTACTGGTATTGTGCCTGAAGTAGCGAGAGACACATATGTGGAAATGACGGAGGCAAAATCGGCAATTGAAGTAAATCAGCTTAATCATCTTGGTATCCCTTCACCCTTATTTAAAGGTGTAATTTTAGATGTGAAGGTTCGTTCAGTTCGTGGCATTTATTATATTGAAGTAGAAGCGGCTTCAAGCACCTACCAGCTAGACATTAAAAAGAAAAATCGCTCCTATCAGGATAAGGAAATGACCTATTCGTCTTTATTCAAACTATTACATCCTTTTTATCCTGGTCTTGACATTATTGATGAAGCAACAAAGGGTGCTAAATTAGACAAGTTTACCCTGCAATATCGAGAGACAGATTGGCAATTTTTAAAAAGACTAGCCTCACGTTTTAACACTGGACTAGTGCCTGCTGCTACCTTTGATAAGCCAAAGTTCCATTTTGGTGTGCCTGCTGGTAGAGCTAAAGGCAAGCTAGAAGATTACCATTATACGACCCGAAAAAAACTAGCAGATTACCTTCTATATACAGAGAATGGTAATGGAGGTATGGGAGAGCATGACTTTCTATACTATGAGGTGGAAACAGATAAGGTAATGGAAATAGGAGATCATGTCACTTTTCATCAACAAACGCTTTATATATGTGAAGCATACACAACCATGAAGGGTGGCTTGCTGAAACATTATTATACGCTGTCAACGAAAAATGGCATGAATAAAAGTGAACTATTTAACGATGCGATCTCAGGCTTATCACTGGAAGGAAAAGTATTAGAAGTCGCAAAGGATCATATTAAGGTGCATTTAGCGATTGATGAGAAGCAGGATAAAGGCAAAGCACATTGGTTTCTTTATTCTACAGGCTATACAGCAGAGGGACATAGTGGTTGGTATTGTATGCCTGAAATTAATGATTTTGTTCATGTCTATTTTCCTTCACATCGGGAGGAGGAAGGAATTTCTAGCAGCTCCATACGAAAAAATTTAGATACTTCAGCAACGAACAAACTAGATGATCCCTCAACCAAATATTATCGTACAGCCTTTGGTAAAGAAATTAAAATGAGTCCAACTGAAGTGGTTATTACTGCACAGGATGGGGATATTTTTATTCGGCTAAACGAAGCAAATGGTATTGAAATATTTAGTAAAAAAGAAATTAAACTAATCTCTGAGGCAGATATATCAGTGAATGCGAGTAAGAAAATTCTTTTGTCTGCGGAGGAAGAAATTTCTTTACAATGCAAAGAAAGTAAAATAACGATGAATGGCAGTGTGCAGATTTTTGGGAAGGAAGTAAAGGCAAATTAAAATGGTTGCGTGTGAATGAGAAGGAAGGAGACTTATATGCAGACACAGGGAGTTTTACAGCATTTTTATGATAACGAAGTAGAAAAAAGACGGTTGAAATATCTCTTATTGCTTGAGGATTTTTTTCAAGCCTCCAAGGATAGGCTCGCTGATGATTTTAGGATGTCTTTTCAAAAAATATGTCAGCAACTCAAACAACAGCAAACGCTTCAACAGAAAGGACCGATTGCACATATCACGTTTTCAATGCTACGCACAGAGCTACTAGAGAGCAACCCTCACTATTTAGTAGAAGCTACGGATGAGGAATGGTTTTTTGATATTCATCCACTTTTAACTACTTATGATGCAGGCTGGGCGCATCATTTTTTAGAGCAATACATTGAAGAATTAAGTTTGTATAGCAAAACTTTTATGGGGGCAATTACTCAAGCAGATATTGATCGCATTAGACTTCAGGACGCCAAACATTTTCACCAATATGTAATAAGTCTCGCTAGATATGCGCTACCTGACATTATTCGATGTCCAGAGTATTTGGCGCTAGATCGGGATGTGGCTGTCGAGATACGTGTAGGCGAGTTTATGGATATGAATGAGGTTGTCTATAGCGAGGATTTTTCAGCGAAGGATAGTGAAGAAATAAAGGCTTGGCTAGATGAACAATTAGAGGAGGAATATCCATACGAGGTATTTAGCCATTTAAATTTAGCAGGTGGGCGATATGAAGGCTTGGATATTCGCTATGCCTTTTTCCACAAAGCCAATTTAACCAATTGTCATATGCGTGAATGTCTGTTGATTGGTACTAGCTTTCGGGAGAGTCAGCTAATGGACACGGATTTGAGCTTTAGCGCAATTTATGAGGCGGATTTTAGTAATAGTCAGTTACAGGGAGCGAATTTTCAACAAGTACAAGGAGCGAGTGGTCTACTAGATCGTCAGAAATGGGAAATACCTGGCTATTTACCGGTTCGTTTTACCGATGCGAATTTAGAAGGCGCCAATTTTGAGCTAGCGAATTTACGAGGGGCCAGCTTTATGGGGGCAAATGTTAGAAATACAAATTTTGCGGGAGCCAATTTAGAAATGGCTATTTTCTCTAAGGAAGCAAAGGAATATGTAAAGCTAGATCCATTCCAGGCTGCTAGTGTCATTTGGAAGTAGACAGTGTGAAAAAAGGAGACGAAAGATGAACTATTTTATTCTATCTCAAGATGAACGTATCACAAATGCTGTGAAACCTGTTGGTATTGCCCAAGTGATTAAAAAAGAGCTATTAACCATTGAAAGAATGGAAGAATTAGAGGAACTTGAACGGCAATTTCCTGTATTAGAAAAAGGCGAGGTGGTGTATACCGATCTCATAGAAAAGCCAATCATGCTTATTTCTGATGCTGTTAAACAATTAGTGGAAAAGTATGTCCCGAATATGCCATTTAAAGCAGTTGTTCTCACGGATATGCCTAAATTAATGCAAACCTTATATTGGCTGGTGATCCCACCAAGAGTGCGTTGTCTTTCCACTCAAACGGAATTTCATCTGGATGGTACGTTGAAGAAGCTAGTCATAGATGAGCAGTTGGCTGCTCCTTATTCATTCTTTCAAATCGAGGGCATTAAAGAACAGTTTATAGTGGTGAATATTGAATTAGCAGAGAGTATTCTACGCAGAGATTTTCGGGGAATACGATTACAAAAAATACAAACTGAAGGAAGATGGAACGACATTCTTTCTGTAGGAAAATAGATGAGGTGCTTGAAAAAGGATTAAAGCACATGATGGAAGGTGCTTTAGATAAATGGTAGGGAGAAAATAGCGAGATTAAAATTAGAGCAATTTGAAGAAAGAGTCGTCAGACGTAAGTATTGCAGTTAAGTCTTATGTTTAGCAAAAGTGGTAACACCTTACGTATCGAAAGGATGGTTTTTCTATGTCAGAAGAATTGCAGACAAAGGGTGGCGACCAACGGAGTTATGTCGTAGCTGGTGCCAAATTATCCTGTTCACAAGGAGATCAAACGAGTATTTTAAAAATGCCAGTCAGTCACGGTGTTTATACGAAAAATAAGGCGCAGATGAATACGATGGATTATAAGCCTTATGTCAATATTCAACCATTTGGCTTATGCCAGACATTAGCGAATCCAACTGTTGCGGCAGCTACAGCTGCTAATAATGGTGTCTTAAAGCCCATGCCCTGTACACCTGTGATTACAATGCCCTGGATTAATGGGAAGGATGATCAATTAATTGAAAATCATCCAGCGTTAGTTAGTCAATCGATTAATATGTGTATGTATTGTGGAACGATAAAAGTAGAAGATGATGGGCAAGAATAAGCGATTGTCCCCTGAGGAAAGAAGGGAATTCATGTGAACACATACGAGGAAGTAATCGGATACGGTGAGCTTGAACTCGTATCCCCCTATGAAATCCAAACATTGCATAATCTCACGTTGACTCAAACAGTGAACGACCATGCAAGATTAGCAATAACGGGATTTATTCCTGCGGAAAAGAAAGATAGTTGTATGCAGCTTGCCAGTACGGCAGATCGAATAGAGCTCTATCAAAAACACAAAGGTCAACGGCTGCATGCGCTTTTTAAAGGGCAGGTAACAGAAATTGCGGTACGAATGACAAGGGGTGTATATCAAGTTGAATTAGAGGCTGTTTCTTCTACATTCACCTTGGATTGTAAACAAAAATACCGCTCCTTTCAGCATCATAAAATGACTTATGAGGCGATGTTAAAAAAGGTGCTAGAAGATTATTCAGGTGCAGATGTTATTGATACTGTATCGAAAGCTACTCCTCTTAAGCAATTTATATTACAATATAAGGAGACGGATTGGCAATTTTTACAACGTATGGCCTCCCATTTTCGGGCTGTATTAGTCGCCGCAGTGGATGCTGATAAGCCGAAGTTTTGGTTTGGCCTACCTGAAGGGCGAATGCAAAAGCTTTCCTTGGCAAATTATACGATCTTAAAGGATCGCTCTAAGTTTTTACATAGTAAGCATAATGACATCGAGCAGCCAATTGAAGAGCGGGATACAGTTGCCTACGTGATAGAATCTAGAAAAACATTGAAACTGGGTGATCGCGTTCTGCTCCAGGGCAAGGAGCTGGTAGTAGCCAAGTCTATCGCCCGCATGAAGCAAGGCATCCTTACCTATGAGTATCATCTGCTGTTCGAAAAAGGCATACGTCAAGATAGGCGCAGTATTCCGTTCCTACCGGGCACAGCGATTGAAGGAAAGGTATTAGAGGTCAAAAAGGATCAGGTTCGAGTCCACCTCAGTATCGATGAGACACAAAAAAAGGAAGAAGCTACGTGGTTCCCACTTGCTACGCCTTATACGGCAGAGGGACATAGTGGCTTTTACAGCCCACCAGAGGAAGGAGATAGCGTCCACCTAACCTTCCCAACACATCGAGAGGAAGCAGCGTTTGTTCGTCATAGTGTACGAAAGGGTGGCGAGTCCAACCCGAAAACAGCTGATCCCAAAACGTCTTACTGGGGTACACCGAAAGGGAAGGAAATGAAGCTAGACCCACAGTCCGTAACATTTACCGCCAAGGAGGGCGCTGTCTTTCTGCAGCTCCATCAGGATAGCGGCATCACTGTGCATAGTAAGCCCTCCTTGCTGGTCAAAGCCAACGACACGATCACCTTTGCCGGAAAACGTGTGTCCATGAGTGCAACGGAGTCGATGCGTTTCACATGCGGCTCAAGCAGTCTTGTATTTGATGGCAATACCGATATTCAGGGACAGGTAGTGACGATGGATGGCTCCATTAAAGCCCCTGTATCTGTCGCTGCGCAAGAAGAGGAAGCAGACCTGGAGGCAGCCCTAGACGTCATGGGGATGATCCCTGTTGGTGGGGGTGATGCCTAATGGGTCTATTAGGATTAGCAGGAAGCTTACTAGGGATGATTCCGAAAGTAGGCTCCCCAGGTGGAAAGAAAAAAGGAAAGAGCGGCGGATCAAAAGGAAAGAGCGGCGGATCAAAAGGAAAGAGCACTAAGAAATCCTCCAAAAAGAAGAGCTCTACGAAGAAAAAACAAAGAAAATCCAATAAAAAGAAGAAAAAACGCAAGAAGAAAAAGAAGAAGTGGGGTAAATTCTTTACCAAGGCACGGAAGCTAAAAAATAGTTTATCCAAGAGTAAATTGGTTAAACGGGCGAAAAAGGCAATTAAAAAAGCTGTTCTGACCACGAAAAAGGTTGTGAAAAAAACAAAGGCGGCCGTGTCGAAGGCCAAGCAACAGGTAAAGACCGCTGTCAAACAGACGAAGCAGGTAGTGAAGAAACAAGTACTACCAGTCGTGAAAAGGGCTGCACAAGCAACGACCAAAGCAGTGAAAAATGCTGTAAAACCTAAAAATCTGTTAAATACGCTACAAACGGGCTTAGATATAGTCGGGATGGTCCCCGTTGTAGGAGAAGTAGCAGATGGTGTGAATGGTATTATTTATGCGGCAAGAGGTGACAAGGTCAATGCGGCTCTCTCCTTTGGCGCTATGATCCCAGTAGTGGGCAATGCAGCAACAGCTGGTAAATGGGTCAATAAAGGTGCGAAGGCAGCGAAGGGTATCAGTGAAAGTGCTCAAAAAGCGAATAAAGGCCTTTTAGGCAATGTAAAAGAAAAAGTCAACAAGCAAGTCTCAAATGTAAAAACGCAGATCCAAGCCAAAGTAGACGAAGTCAAACAACAGCTGCGTCAGCTGCGACCATCAGAGATGGAGTTAGCAGGAGCAGGTGTAAACGTTAGACGCATAGAGGATACAGGAACGGTTGGAAAAAATACGTCCTCCTCGAGTCCGAAGCCATCTAATTCCCAACCACCACAAAATGGCTCGAATAAAAAGCCTGATGAGAATAAGGGTACGGGTAATGCTAATCATCCTATAAGGACTTATAGAAATGCAGATTTGAAAAAATTAGAAAAAAAATATACTGCTGACCCAAGAATTACAGTAGAAATGCCATATGTGGGTAAGGGTAAACCAGGAACCAATGCAGAAGGTTGGTTACGTGATAAAGACTTTTATTGGAAAGAAATAATGAATAAACATCCAGAAAGTTTAAGTAAAGCAAATAAACAAAAAATTGATTTAGGTTTCGCTCCTATAAATGATAAAACATTTAGGGAACATTTCCCTCAATATGATATGAAGGAATTATATAATGATAAATTAATCCATCATCACGTAGGTGGGGGTGGCCAAGCAGTTGCAGTGCCTTCAAAGTTACACCCAGGAACAGGTGGTATTCATAATGCCGAAAAAGCTGCAGGTGTTTGGGGAAATGATAGTGAGTATGCTAAATTACTTGAAAAATTTTTAAATAAGTAAAGGGTGATAATTTTGTCAACAAAAGAAGCAATGCAGATATACTTTCAGATGAGGAAAGAGGTGGCTGCAGAAGGTTTAGATTTTTTATTTAAAACACCAGTTAGTAGTGATGATAATCTAATAATTTATGAAGGTGAAGCTGATGAGGATGAATATATCTCATGGAAACCTGTAGAAATGGCTGTTTCACAAAATTTTACAAGATTAGAAGATGAATTTGATATAAATTTGCATAAATCAATAGTTGATTATTTTAACTCATATTGGTTTGCAGACTTAGATGGATTTTTTAAGGAGCACTATATTACATTAGAACCTGTCCTACCGAGCACTGGCCTAAGTTCCTTCCGAGAGTCTTTGAAAGGATATAAAAAAAATCACGGTGATAGTTTAGAAAAGGTACCTATTGGAATTGAGGGAAATGGTTTGTTAGTGGTTATTGAGAACAATAGTGGAATAATTCAATTAGAAGATTTTGAAAGAGGTACATTTGAGTATATTGCTGAGAATGTTCAAGAATTAATAGGAAATTTAAGATTAAAAAGCTAACATTTTATTTATTGTCAATTTATTTCACCAAGGATGAGTGAATAATTATAGATAAAAAGCTAACTTTTAATGAATTAGTTGAACTAGTAAATAAAATATGTAATCCTAAGCTGTCTGATGAAGAAGTAAGCGAATATATAGAAATTTTAGAAGATAATGTTCCTCATCCAGCCCCTAGTGACTTAATTTTTTGGAATGAAGAGGATTTATCACCAGAAGAAGTAGTGGAGATTGCCTTAGCGTATGAAGAAGAAAAATAATTGTATTTAGAACACGTATTAGGAGAACCTTGATGAACTTGAGCAACTTGGTAAATTGGAATATGAGTTTTTACCAGAAAAAATAAAGGAAGTGAACAAAATTATTTCATCTAAAGGGTATGGCTTATTTTCTTATCCAACTACAGGAGATTATTATGCATTGTTCATTTCGATTCTATCAAATAAAATAGAGCTACTAAAAATTGAATTAGTTAAGAATGTCAATATACCTTTAAATGAAAGGTATATACAGTTGTATGACTAGCTATGAATTTTGTCTTACTTCCATGTCCTAATAGGATACTTTGTCAAAACAAATAGTTAAAGGTAGAAACGTTGTTCTAACAGCTTTTCTACCTTTTTAATTTCATATAATACGTGAATAAAAAAGGGATACATTCAAAAAAGAAATTATATAAGAAGTTAAACAAACAACGCTAGGGGTAAAACCATAAAAATGGATTGGCTAACCATATACGGCAAGGGAATAGTGGCTTTTACAGCCCACCAGAGGAAGGAGATAGCGTCCACCTAACCTTCCCAACACATCGAGAGGAAGCAGCGTTTGTTCGTCATAGTGTACGAAAGGGTGGCGAGTCCAACCCGAAAACAGCTGATCCCAAAACGTCTTACTGGGGTACACCGAAAGGGAAGGAAATGAAGCTAGACCCACAGTCCGTAACATTTACCGCCAAGGAGGGTGCTGTCTTTCTGCAGCTCCATCAGGACAGCGGCATCACTGTGCATAGTAAGCCCTCCTTGCTGGTCAAAGCCAACGACACGATCACCTTTGCCGGAAAACGTGTGTCCATGAGTGCAGCGGAGTCGATGCGTTTCACATGCGGCTCAAGCAGTCTTGTATTTGATGGCAATACCGATATTCAGGGACAGGTAGTGACGATGGATGGCTCCATTAAAGCCCCTGTATCTGTCGCAGCGCAAGAAGAGGAAGCAGACCTGGAGGCAGCCCTAGACGTCATGGGGATGATCCCTGTTGGTGGGGGTGATGCCTAATGGGTCTATTAGGATTAGCAGGAAGCTTACTAGGGATGATTCCGAAAGTAGGCTCCCCAAGTGGAAAGAAAAAAGGAAAGAGCGGCGGATCAAAAGGAAAGAGCACTAAGAAATCCTCCAAAAAGAAGAGCTCTACGAAGAAAAAACAAAGAAAATCCAATAAAAAGAAGAAAAAACGCAAGAAGAAAAAGAAGAAGTGGGGTAAATTCTTTACCAAGGCACGGAAGCTGAAAAATAGTTTATCCAAGAGTAAATTGGTTAAACGGGCGAAAAAGGCAATTAAAAAAGCTGTTCTGACCACGAAAAAGGTTGTGAAAAAAACAAAGGCGGCTGTTTCGAAGGCCAAGCAACAGGTAAAGACCGCAGTCAAACAAACGAAGCAGGTAGTGAAGAAACAAGTACTACCAGCGATGAAAAAAGCTGCACAAGCAACGACCAAAGCAGTGAAAAATGCTGTAAAACCTAAAAATCTGTTAAATACGCTCCAAACGGGCTTAGATATAGTCGGGATGGTCCCCGTTGTAGGAGAAGTAGCAGATGGCGTGAATGGTATTATTTATGCGGCAAGAGGTGACAAGGTCAATGCGGCCCTCTCCTTTGGCGCTATGATTCCAGTAGTGGGTAATGCGGCAACAGCAGGTAAATGGGTCAATAAAGGTGCGAAGGCAGCGAAGGGTATCAGTGAAAGTGCTCAAAAAGCGAATAAAGGTCTTTTAGGCAATGTAAAAGAAAAAGTCAACAAGCAAGTCTCAAATGTAAAAACGCAGATCCAAGCCAAAGTAGACGAAGTCAAACAACAGCTGCGTCAACTGCGACCACCAGAGATGGAGTTAGCAGGAGCAGGTGTAAACGTCAGACGCATAGAGGATACAGGAACGGTTGGAAGAAACACAACAACTCCAAGTCCGAAGCCATCTAATTCCCAACCACCACAAAATGGCTCGAATAAAAAGCCTGATGAGAATAAGGGTACGGGTAAAAATGAAACCGGATGGGATATTCCTCGTGGTGGCGGTGAGATAGGGGGAAGAAGATATTCAGAACATGCACTAGAAAGAATGGCACCTAATCTGATCCAAGTTAACGTTGAGTTAGAAAAAAGAGCCATTGAAAAGGGATTAAAGCCAGGTACTAAAGAATTTGAAAAATTTGTTGACCCAAGGGGTGTTCCACCTATGGTTGTAGAGGATACAATTAGAAATGTAATACCTACTCCTGGAAATAGACCAAATACACTAAAATATGATGGTGAAGCCGCTACTGTAATTACTAACACAAATGGTGATGTTATTACGGTAATTCCGAAGGGAAGCAAGAAGAAGTGAGGGTGATTTTCATGGCAATAAAATATGATGAATACTTACTGCTTGAAATATTCAATAGTGAGCCAATAATAATTGATAAAGAAGCTGAAATTTACAAATATAAGATGCAAGGTCCTCTAGGATTAGAAATAGCATTTTCTTTTTCAGTTTATGACCAATATGTAACAATAAGATTGGACAATAAACAACTTCAAAATCCATTATATGACGTTGAAATACAAAATGTAGAGGAAATTAGGGTAGAGAATGCTAAACTATTAATAATTAAGCAACAAAGTAAAGAGCCAGTAATCGAAGTTACAATAACACCTAACTTTAAGATAGATTTATGTATCTAAACTAATAATAGTCACGAAAATATTTTATTATCGACCTGTATCAGCGGATTTTACAATACAACCAAGAAACCACAATGTGAGCTAGTCGCTCATGTTGTGGTTTCTTCTTCATCCCAACTATATCATTAATTTTCACTGAAAGAGCACAGGTGGTCACAATGAAGGACTAATTAAATCAACAAAATATTAATAAAGGTAGTGGCATTCTAAAAGTAGATGCAGGAAAGCAAGGTAAGCATGTGCCAGGGCATGGTAATAACGTTTCAACCAAGTCACAATGCCTGAAGGTCAAAAATGGTGTACAGTTAACTCAAGAAGCATGGATGAATTTTACTCCGGTACGAGCAGATGGAAGTGTAAAAACTTATGATTTTGGCAAGCCTGTTGGACCAAATGGAGAAACTAGGGTGAAAGTTCATATTGATAAAAAAGGTAATATTCATGGAGATAAAATATGAGAGAAGTTTTACTAAATACAATTGACAGATTGTATGGAAAAGGTGATTTTCAATATATACTTGCTAAGTATATTGATAAGGAATATTGGGTTAGTAAGTTCAATGATGAGGTAGAACAGATATTCATTGATAATCTTACCGACTTCAGTTATTCAACGTGCTTTTCTTATTTTATTCAATCATCACTAAGTCCGGACTTTAGAATAGGTAGTGATGAGTTTAACGATTATCTTAAGGAAAAGCATGAGGTAACAGGGGTTATGGTGTTAATTTCATTAATTGCTCCGTATTCAGTGGTTAAATATGTTAGGTACAACTACAATGATGGGGCTGTACAAAAATGAAGCATATTCTCCACTTAATAAAGAAACAGAGCGAATTAATATAAGGATTTTAGAAATATTAAATAATAATGGAATTCAAACGCTAGACGAAGCTATTCTGAATGTTGTAGTGCCGAATATTTCTTTAGAGTTAAAAGAGGAAGACGTTACAATATTTAATTGTCTTTTTGAGGATAGATATTGAGTTGTTAAACCTTGACTGGCTATATGCCTCTCAAGGTTTTTCCTTAACTCAATGAAATTTATGGTTAAAAAGTAATCTGATATTTGATTCGAAAGCTAATAAAGGCTGGGCCATCAAGGAGCACTATGTAAACAGTGGTCTAAGAATAAAAGTGTGAGAATTAGGCGAGATGACATTTTACATGCAAGAGGTAGTTTTGTATGGAAAAGTGACTAAATAAACGATAATGACAAAGCTCGTGGCGATAAACAAGGATATAAATAGTTTTTTTGTGTACAGTTAAAGATATCCTTGAATTTGAATAAATAACTCATGAAGGCAAGCCGTCAAGAAATGTTTTTTTATACTAATGTAATAAGAGCGAAAATGGGTGAGATGACATATTACTTACAAGGACCACTTTATGGATGGCATAAGCAACAAACACACGAGATTAAACAAGCTAAAGGGTTTAAAAGGTACACTTGCCATGTAGTAAAAAAGATGTCATACTGTCAATACTAAAATAACTTATAAAACTTGCAAATATTAATAAATTAGAAAATTTATAAACTTAAAGCACTTGATTGTCTATAACAGGCGACAAGTGCTTTTCTACATATACAGTTGGAAGAAACACAACAACTCTAAGTCCGAAACTACTAATACCCAATCATCACAAAATGGCTCGAATAAAAAGCCTGCCGAGGATAAGGGTACGGGTAATGGTGTAGGTAATTTTGTAGGAAAAATTAATGCCGATAATATTCCTAACATGACTAAAAATGATATATTAGATGGGTTACCAAGTAACTGGAAATACACTGAGAATAACGGTTTTGTTCATATTAGAGATGCTAATGGAAATGTCCGGATGAAAATTGACCCTCCTGACAAAGTTACAAAGTATGACCATGTTCATATTTTTGATGAAAGTGGTAATCCGCTTGATGTAAACCTAAACGTTGTGGATAGAAAAAGCCCGGATGCTCATATTCCATATAAAAAGTGAGGTGGAGTAACTTGAATGCTCAGAAAATACTAAATGAAATTGAAGAACTGCATTATTGGGATGCTAGAGTACTGCAAATGGAGTCCAGTTTTTTTGGAGATGAACTTAGAATTGTATTTGAAGACACAGATTTTAATGTAATCTTACTTTTTACTGGATGTTCGAAATTCTCATTTGTAACAAGTGTTGATGATAGATTGAAACCCTTAAAAGAGTTAACGAAAACTCAAATTCCTTATTTTATTCAAGATGTTGAGATTACAGATGTACAGATTGATGGAGAAGATATATTAAAATGTAATATTTTTATGCCGCCTTTAAATGTAGAAGTTGTTTGTAATACTATACTAATTGAAAAAGAATAATAAAAGAACCTTGATTTGGTTAATGAGCCTATCAAGGTTTCTTTTTTGTTGGTGGGGATACCCAGTGTCGAATAGTTCAATTGTTATGCAGAGAATATGAGTAACTCCTGTAAGCCTCATATTAAGTTTTTACGAATTATATAGTACGTACAATACCTTTAAAAAGTATGTCCTATTTACTCTTTATTTTGTTAAGCAAATAACCATAATATCATCAGTTACCACCATTTCTATTCTCCAAAGCCATACCTTCGCTTCTCCCTGCCTTTAAATTTTTCGCAACTTTTACGTACATATAACGATTACTAGAGCGAGAGGCTACTCCACCTCGATTAACTCCTGAATGTCGATGTCTAACACTTTGCATACTGTTTCTAATGTTGATAGATAAACCCTGTCCACATTGTCTGAACAAAGATGGCTGATTGTATTTGGTCGTAGTCCTGTCATTCGTGCTAACTCACGTTGTGAAAGGTCACGTTGTTTCAAGATTTCCTTTAGTTTGATTGATATTGGCATGATATTTCCCTTCCTATTATTCATATTACCTTTTACGATACACAATAAATTTGTATCGGTAAAGGGGTTGAGTATATCGCTAAAGCCGCATACAATGAACTTATACTAAAAATAGCGTCTAAGCGTTACGTTAATCTCAATTTATGTAACGGAAAGAAGAAAAAGAAGAAGTGGGGTAAATTCTTTACCAAGGCACGGAAGCTAAAAAATAGTTTATCCAAGAGTAAATTGGTTAAACGGGCAAAAAAGGCAATTAAAAAAGCTGTTCTGACCACGAAAAAGGTTGTGAAAAAAACAAAGGCGGCTGTTTCGAAGGCCAAGCAACAGGTAAAGACCGCTGTCAAACAGACGAAGCAGGTAGTGAAGAAACAAGTACTACCAGTTGTGAAAAAGGCTGCGCAAGCAACGACCAAAGCAGTGAAAAATGCTGTAAAACCTAAAAATCTGTTAAATACGCTCCAAACGGGCTTAGATATAGTCGGGATGGTCCCCGTTGTAGGAGAAGTAGCAGATGGTGTGAATGGTATTATTTATGCGGCAAGAGGTGACAAGGTCAATGCGGCCCTCTCCTTTGGCGCTATGATTCCAGTAGTGGGTAATGCGGCAACAGCAGGTAAATGGGTCAATAAAGGTGCGAAGGCAGCGAAGGGTATCAGTGAAAGTGCTCAAAAGGCGAATAAAGGCCTTTTAGGCAATGTAAAAGAAAAAGTCAACAAGCAAGTAGCGAACGCCAAAACCCAAATCCAATCGAAAGTAGACGAAGTCAAACAACAGCTGCGTCAGCTAGGAGCCCCGCAGATGGAGTTGGCAGGTGTGAACGTTGGACGGATTTCGGATACAGGATCGGTTGGAAAAAATACGTCATCCTCGAGTCCGAAGCCATCTAATTCCCAACCACCACAAAATGGCTCGAATAAAAAGCCTGATGAGAATAAGGATGCGAGCCAAATTGGTACCTCACCTCGATATGGTGATAGGCAAATATCAGACGAAGAATATGATATGTTAAGAGGACAGACGCCAACACAAAAATTGAGAGATAAAGTAAATGAAGGACACGATAAAAAAACAGTAACCAAAGATCAAGTCCTTCCTGGAAAAACATTTAAGGGTGCATTGGAAGCTGATCATATTGTTTCGATGGATAGAATTGCTAGGATGGATGGTTTCGGTAATTTAACAACCTCCCAGAAATTAGATATTTTAAATAATTCAGAAAATTTTGTGGAGTTAAGTAAATCTGCCAATACTTCTAAGCAGTCTAAATCGTATGAAGAGTGGACACATTATACGGAAGGGAAACCAGGAGAAATAGAGGTAAATCCTGAATTTAGGGAAAAAATGATTGTCAAAGAAAAAGAGCTTGAAAGAAAGATACAGAAACAGATAGATGATTTTAATGAGTTAAATAAAAAAGGAGATGACTAGAGATGAACCAAAAACTTACTTATTTAAAAAAGTACAATGAAAATGTTCGCATATTAACAATTGATCAAATTGAAAAACTTGAGGATAATGAAATACCAATTGAATGGAAAAAAATCTTTTATAATGACGATATCAAAAAAAGAATTGATTTATTTGTGAAAATTTGGGAAAAAAATATAGGGATTGAACTACGGAACACGATCTCTTATCTAAACGAATATCTTACAAATATTGAAATAATCGAAATGGAAGGAGAATATTCAGTTTTATATACTATAAGAAATTCAAAAGGAGACATATTATATTACGAAGGGCGTAATCCTCAAAAGAGACAAAAAAACATAGAATTAGAGAAATCGTGGAGTAAAATACCTTCTTCGATTCAAAAATTTTATGAAAATGTTCACGATGGTTTTTATTATTATGCGAGTGAGTCGATGGGCTTAGTTCCACTAGAATCAGTAACATACCTTGGTGATGAAGATATTGAATGGAGTATTATTGATGATTTAGAAGAACCGATAAAAATTAACCTAGATTCATCTTTTGGCTTTTTCACTAACGGTATGGGAAGCTATATAGCGATAGATTATACAAATTGTGTTGATAATAATGCAACCTTTTGGTCTGCGAAATTAAAGCCAAAATATAATATAAATTTTTGGAGTTATGTAGATGAATGGATTGTAATTGGATTTGAAAATTAACTCTGTAAAGGTATTCTTATTTTAAAAGAATAAAAGCAAGATTTTTTAGAACCTAAAAATATTGTTAGGAAAATTACTTAAAGCACTTGATGTATAACATTCAACAAGTGCTTTTCGTGTTTTCACATTCGCGATAAATTACCCTCAAAAGAATTATAGTAACGTTGCAATATTGGATGTAAATATTTCTGGGCTTAAGCCATAATTTAAAGCGCACAGTAGGACAAAAGAGCAGATAAAGCACTCGATTCTCCATATGATTTTGCAAATTATCTAACTCTAGGTGCAGTAGATGGCATTTGGTCTGGAGCCAAAGGTAGAGCAGATAAGATGCGCAACATTTGGTTTACGGGAAATATTTTAATAAAGGGATTATCTCTCATTATGCAGTAGAATTGATGGAAATTGGTGACGAAAGTGAATTTGTTCATGAACTTGCTTGGGGAATATCTAGTGAAGATTTAGATAAACTCATGTTAGCTATAAGAACTAATTATTTTCCTCAATTAAATGAAGAAAGCACAATATTGGTTAATTATATGCCCCAAGAACTTCCAACTACGCATGAAGATATAATGAAAAGGTTTGAAAATTTTTTAAAACGAGAGAGAATTAGATATAGTTAGCTATTTTAATGGGCAAAGAAAGAAAAGCATAAAAGACAAGTAAAAAAAGTGAAAGAATGGATGAATGGTGGAAAATGAAAAGGGAAGAATTGTTTAAGATTGAACAAGAAAAATGGATTTCTAAGATTTCATTAGAAAACAATTTTCAGTTAGCAGCTATTCGTCGGGTAGCTGGAATTGACATTGCATATTGGACAGAGGGGAAGCAAGATTATGGGGTTTGTTGTATTGTCGTAATCGATTATATTACCAAACAAATTATCGAAGAAGTAGAATATTGGGGTCAAATAGATGTGCCATATATTCCAGGATATCTTGCTTTTAGGGAACTTCCGATGGTGATAGAAGCAGTGAAAAAGCTGCAATGTGAACCAGATCTTTATATGTTTGATGGAAATGGTTATTTACATTATAGGCATATGGGAATCGCAACACATGCCTCATTTTATTTGAAGAAACCCACAATAGGCGTTGCAAAAAGCTACTTAAAGATAAAAGACACGGATTTTCAAATGCCAAAAAATGAAACAGGAAATTTTACTTATATTAAGGTTGATGGAGAAGTATATGGAGCAGTATTGAGAACGAGAAAGGATGTAAAGCCCATTTTTATTTCATGCGGTAACTGGATCGATTTAGAGACTTCAATAAAAATAACTCTACATTTTGTAGAAAAAAATAGTCGATTACCAATTACGACACGTTATGCAGATTTAGCTACTCATGAGAATAGAAGGAAATATACTCAATAGATTCATTAACAGGTAAACATATTTGTTAGGGTATAAGAAGGAGTTTTTGGTTACTCATAGATTTAGAGGTTATGTGATATAAAAGGTGTCGTACAATCAATAAAGAAATCACCCTACAACGTTATAAACTTAATAAATAAAAGTTCTTTTTTTTCAAATACATATTGGGAAGTTTATGATAAAACACATCAAGACCTTTTAGGACTGGATTCATGTAAAGAGGAATCTGTTTTTTTATAAATATATAGAATCTACATAAAATAAATATCTCACAAAAATATATGGCTAGATTATCTTTTGAAATCAACTGCTTGAATCACCTATTTAAATGTGATTTAAGCTTTTTTTATGAATAAAGGTTAGTGTTAATTCGACTTTCTAATATAATAAGAAATTCTTAACGAGAGATGGATAAAAAATCAAAATGTCAAATAGATGTACCAAACCTCAAATGGAAAGAAGATCACTATTTAATAAAAAGATATAAATTGGTATACTTACATTAATTTGTATTTTAGTTAAAAGGTAGATAATTTGATCTATATTTGCATACAGGTTTTCAAAGCTTATAAGGGGGAAGGAGCAAAAATGCAAGCAACTCAATGTGAATTGAGCTTACCGATAAATAGTGTTCTGAATAATACATATAAAATAAAAGAAGTTGTTGCTACTAGTAAATTATCCATCGTCTACCTTGCGGAAAATATTAACAATGCAGAGCAACTAATTGTTAAAGAATTCTTTCCAAAAGAAATGGCTATACGGGATTTAGATAATAGAACAATCATCAATCGTTTGCCTTCAACAAAGCAAAAATTCAAGGATCTAAAAGGAATTTTTCTAAATGAAGCATTTATTATGCAGCAAATAAATCATCGTAATATAGTCAAATATACTGATCATTTTGAGGAAAATGGATCGATTTATATCATTATGGATTATTATGAAGGAAAACTATTAGATCAATATCTAAAGGATTTTCCTGTCCAGGATCGAGACCATTTATACAAAAGTATCTTTCTTCCTTTAATAGATGCACTGTGCTATGTACATAAACTGGGGATTCTCCATCGTGACATTAAGCCAAGTAATATTTTGATAGATTCAGAAGGTAATCCATTTTTACTAGATTTTGGGTCAGCAATTTTTTATAAAACAGCTAAAGATAATCAAATTTTTACAAGCTCAGGTTACTCTCCTCTTGAGCAATATTCTAATAAATCCGCGCAAGGTGTCTATACTGATGTATATAGTTTTGCTGCAACATTTTACTTTTCAATGACAGATAGTATTCCTCCTGATGTTTCCCAGCGGCTTATTGAGGATAAAATTGAACAAGTAAAAGAACATAATAATAGTGTAAGTCTTCTCTTATCCTACATCATTATGTGGGGGTTGGCAGTACAAGTAAAAAAACGGTGTCCTTCCCTACAAATCATGAAGTGGGTAATAACAGTTGAAGAATTTGTCAATAGGATAAGGAACTATTTAAAGGTAAATAATTCTAAATGACCAATTATCTAGAAAAAGTAATCCATTCTTATCATTTTGTAGTGTAAGATCAGCGCTCTGTACAGCCTAAGAGGATTAAAAAATTCACCCTAGGCTGTCTTTTTTTATTAAAAAAAGTGGAAAAACACATTTTTTTTAAAAAAAATATCATAAAATTAGGTATGTTTAATTTTTCCTATTAAAATATCAATTTACATTTTAATTAACAAAATATTACAATGTAAATATTGACAATAAAATAAGATATTGTATAGTTACGTTGTGATACATAATGTCATTTGTGATGTAGATAAAATGGTTATAAAATTTTAACTTCAGTTTAGCTAAACTGCAGTTTCTTTTTCTTTAAATGGAATTTTATAACTAAAAAGTTAATTTTAAGTTACCGCTCGCAGATGATTGTGCTTACTCGAAATCCGATGTAAAAAGGAGGGATGGCTGTATAATAATACAGCCGAATGAATGGATATTATTAGTCAAACAAACAGAACCATGCTATTTGAAGAAATTAATCCTGAAAAGATGGACTTAATTACGCTTGTTGGAGATGTAAAGGGGATCGACAGTCTAAGTGATGAAAAGATTAAAGAAATTCATCAATATCTTCTTGTCAAAAGCTTTGACGAATTTTTAGATAAGTTTTCTCCAACGGTTTATTCATTCTACAATGCCGCTAATCAAAAGGTAATGTATACCCTGAAGAAACCTGAAGGTATTCAAGATGATTGTATTTCTGAAATAGCAATCGATCAAAATAATGATTTTTTAAAGATGCTCTTCACCCTCATTGATACCAAAAGAAGCCAGGGCATCACAAATGTAGATTTTAAATTCGAAAATCTACTTGATATGATCTCTCCTAAGAAAGTCATGGACGACATTCGCCAAGTTCGTAAGGAAATTCATTACCTTTACGGTGAATATGAGAAGCTAGATGAGGGTGATCCGAAAAAATTAGATACTGGTGACAAGCTGAATCTGATGTTTGAAGTAGCCAGTAAAAATTACAACAATGTCATGGCCATGCTACCTTTAGCAATCGAAGATATTAAAACTAGATTATTGTTAGGCGTTAATCAGGATGAAGGAGAATCCGAAAAATTACAAATTGGGACCCTTTCTATTGGTGATAATGGCGAGTTGAAAATTATTGAGGCACCTCAAAACAATAGCTCGGAACTGATGGTGATTGAAGAAAATAGTAACTATGGTTTAAGTACTGTTTTTGAAGAAGATTATGAGGCCATTACAGAGTCTCCTTCTTCCTATGTAAAAGATTTAGTTGTAAGAACGTTCTCTCCTCTACCAGCTGTGAAGGCGGAATTTGATGTGGAAACAGAGGTTCAAAATTACAATACATACCTTGAGTTCTATAAGAATGCGAAGGATGAATTTGTAAAAACGGTCAAGCCTCTAGTGGAAAAGCTCCTAGGCATTAAAATGTACTTTGATCAGTACACAACGAAAAATAAAGGGATGCAGCCATCATTGCTTGTGACAAACACTAAGCTCGATATGCTCGTGAAAAGTAATAACCTACCACGATTACGGACGTATTTAAATACTGTAAACTCTAAAAATGACTTTACGGATACGGTGTGGTACGGCATTGTTCCTGCACTGGAGCTAGAGGCTACTGGAAAAATGAAGGTCAGCCGATCTAGATTTAAAGGGAATGAAAAGGTTGCCAAGCAAGAAGGCAATACAATGGAATCCCTATCGATTCTTCTAGATACGATAAAAGATTACAAAGTGCAGGTTTTCTTTAACTTCATGGCGGAGGAAGAAACAACATTCAATGGGATTGCAACCGCAGGGATAGATCGTCTGATTGATAAATGCGCCGTGCTTGTTCGAAAAGACTATAGTGAGTTTGCGATACCGTGCTTACCGAACTTCACCATAATTCCAAAGGATAAATCAGGTGTCGTTATTGATGCGAGAATGTACACGACGGAAAATGGCGCCCGTTTATCTAAAGAAAAGGAAGATATTTTAAAGCTATGGATCGAAGGGGTCTATGTCGGGGCTAGCTATGTAGCCGCAGGCATTGTTTCCGCCTACCAATGCCCTGAGTATTTAAAGGAGTCCTTCAGAAATGTAAAACGTAATTATCCTGGCGTACGATTCGATATTGAAGCCGGTGAAAACTCGCTTAGAGCTGTTACAACAATGGCAAAGGAAATCTCAGGCTTTACGAATAATATTAAAGATGCGATTAACAGCAGAAGCTTTGGCTTTGTGTTCTCGTCAGAAAATGCCCAGCTCCAAGATAAAGATATTAAACGTATTACTGTCTATAAAGCTAGAAGCTTAGCGATGGAAGAGGATGGATTCGATTCTATCTACAAAACACAGGTGAGTACGTATATTGAAAGAATACTGCGATTCCAATCAGGTGACTTTAAGCATGAAAATATTGTTAGGTTCTTCAGTAATAATCCAAGCAGTCAAAAAAGTAAATGGCTGAATGATAAAGGCTATGTCAACTCCATTATCCATGATGGAGATGATATCGGCTACATTATCGATGAGAAAACGAGCACGTGTCAAATTGACCTTGTGTTTAATGGCAATGTGAAGAATTTAGAAGTAATGATTACAAAAGGGACAAGTGCTGTTAAAGCCTAACAAGTTTAAACATACAATTATTCAATTTTTCAGTCGTATGTTTAAGATTTTTTAAATCTTTTAACATAAATAAGAATCTTCATTAAGGTGGAGTGTTACATATTTCTCGATGTTTTATTGAGAAATGAAAACAGCAAGTGTTAAAAACTTTCATCTTATGAACAGGAGATTCAAAAAATATTAGGAGGGAATTAGAATGGGTTTTGTATTAAAAGTAGAAGGATCAGAGGCAATTGAACTAGGGTTAGAAAGCATTATGTCTGTTGAATATGAAACAGATACGCCAAATGATTCTAACGCACGTTCTACAGATGTTGGAGCCACTTTAAAAGTAAGAGGTAAAATTCTTACAGCAACTGATGGTGATAATTCTGATGATACGATGAAATTAGGTTTATGGTCATTAGTACCAGCTGAAAAGGCTGACTGTTACCGTAAAGTGACATTAGAGGTTGTTTCAGCAGATCAAGTAGTAAGAAAAATTCATTTCCCAAATGCTTTTGTGGTGGATTATACAGAAAGATATGGTGACACAGAAGGTATTGGTGAATTCTTCTTATTTGTTAAACAAAAGAAAGACAAAACAGATTTGGCAAAAATCGAAGGCGGCTACGCTGTCTAAGAGTGAGATAGCACACTAAAAATTATCTAAGGGGCTTAATATAGCTCCTTAGATAATTTTTGAATAATCCTAGTACTGGGGATGAAAAAATGAAAACACATTATGACACATTAGGTATTAGTAAAGACGCGACACAAGATCAAATAAAGCTCGCTTATCGAAAGCTTTCAAAAAAGCATCATCCTGATGTAAGCGGAGGAAACAAAGAGTCTGAAAAAATTTTCTTAGAAGTAACAGAGGCATATAAAGTTTTGAAGGATGAAGCGGCTAGGAAGGCATATGATGCTCGACTAGATGGCGCTGCGCAAAGCTGGAATCATGAACACTCAGCTAACAAGCAATCGACAAGTCAACAATCGACTGCAAAAAGGCCAGATTTTAATATGAACAATATTGAAAAAAACTTTGAACATTTCTTTGGCTTTAATCCTAAAACAAAGGAAACGTCCTCAACGTTACATAAGAAAAATAAGAAGAATCCTCTTGATACTACAGATTTATTCGAACGTTTCTTTAATAAATAATTCAAAATGGCAAGAGGGAGTGTGATTATATGCAGGAACCATATTCAAGTAAAGATTATAGTAACAATGCAAGGAAAAAAATGTTTATAAGACTCATCGATATTATTATTATCACAATTGCCTTCTTTTTTATCCTATATGTTTTTGTTATGAATCAGGAAGTCCTTTTAAAATTTGTTATCGGAACCGTAATGGTGATACTTGCCATTATTTATGGTTCTCTCAAATACGAGGCAAAATCACTCACTCAAGCGAAAACAAACAACGACATTTCAAAGCTTGTACTACTTAATGAACGCGGGATGAAAGTAGATGAATGGGAGCTTGGTGATCAAATTTCATTGCTTATCGGGAAAAGTACAGCTGAACATAAGGCAGATATTGATTTATGTGGAACGGAATATGAATCTCTTGTGAATTATGAGCATGCTGTATTAAATTGTGTAGCTGGTATTTGGTATATAGAGGATATTGATTCAGTAAATGGTGTTGGCTTAAAAAAAGCTAATAAGCGCGTTAAAAATAGATTAAAACAAGAGATCCCTTACCCATTAGGTAATGGTGACACGATATACATAGCAAATACGCGAATTTTGGTGAAATAGAGAAAGAAATTCGGAACATAGATGGGGGATAACGAAATGAGTTTGATAAGATGTACAAATGGTCACATGTTTAGTTCAAGGAGACATCGCAATATTTGTCCATATTGTAACGTGATGGTGGAGCAAGAGCACAGACAAAATAGCCCAACAGCTCCTGTCGTTGAATCAGAAGATAAAACATTGCCCTATTTAGGAGAAATGGATGGAATTGATCCAGTAACAGGTTGGTTGGTTTGTATTGAAGGCCCTCAAATGGGGAGAGATTATCGCATCTTAACTGAAAAGAATTTTATAGGTAGAGCAGAAGACATGCATATCCGGATAGCAGGAGATAATTCCATCTCGAATCGTAATCATGCTGTCATTGTATATGATCCGAAAAAGCGTAATTTTTATTTATTACCAGGTGATGCCTCGGGATTAGCTTATCTGAATAATGAAGCCGTTTATACCCCAACTGAATTAGCAGCTTATGATGTTATTCAGTTAGGGAGAAGTATGTTTTTATTTATTCCATTATGTGGCGTTCACTTTGAATGGGAAAACAATCAAAGTGAGGAATGATGATATATGGACCAAAATTTAGTGCCTTACATAATTGCCTTAATTTTCATCATTATACTCATCGTTTTGCTAATTATCAGATTTATTCTAGCTCAAAAAATGGATAAAGGGAAAATTTATATTGGGAATGGTCAAACGATTGGAAGACGTGATGAACAGGATGATTATTTCTCCACAACCGAAACAACGCATGGCACAATTGCAGTGCTTGCAGATGGTATAAGTGGTTTAGCCAATGGTCGTATGGCCAGTACTATCGCTGTAACGACATTTATAGAAGAATTTAAAAAGCTTACTACCTTAAAAAATCTACCTAACTATTTTAAGGAAGCAGCCATAGCAAGTAATCATATGATTTTAGAAAATTTAAATGGCTCGAACGGAGGAACTACCCTAGTCACGGCCATTATCGACAAGGAAGGTTTACTCCATTGGGGGGCTGTAGGAGATAGTGTTATCAAAATTTTTAGAAATGGCGAATTTATAGCGGTTAACCAAAAGCATATTTTTGAATCAGTATTAACAGAGCGATATATTTCTGGTGAAATAACTCAGCTTGAGGTGCAAGAAAATCCTCTGAAAAAGAGACTTATCAATTATTTAGGGTATGAAGGCTTTAAAAATTTAGATATAGGGAAGAGCCCTATTCAGCTAAATAGGGGCGATAAGGTCTGTCTATTTAGCGATGGAGTCTATGATACGTTAACAGAGGTTGAAATGGAAAAAATTCTCTCACAGCCAACTCCTCCCTATGATATTGCTCAAGACATTATTAAAGCTGTTGAACAAAAACGCTTAAAAAATCAAGATAATGCAACCATCGTTATTCTAGAAAAAACATGGTAAACATTTTACATGTTAAGGAGGAGTAATCATGAGAAAAGAAAACAGCGACTTTAAAACTAGTTTTCTATCTGAAGCTGGTTCATTTTTGCAGAACAAAGATTACTTTGCCTATACAGAGCTCGACGATGTAGCCTGCTGGGTAGCTGTAAAAGGGTTAGATTCTGATCAGGAAATAAGTAGCGCAGAACTTGCTGTGAAGGCAATTTTGGAAAAGTTTATGGAAAAACCATCTATGTCCAGGAGAAGTATTAAAAAATATCTAAAAAATGCGCAAGCTATACTTCAGGCTCAAAGCTTAAGGGTGAGATTAAAGGCAAGTATTGTTATCGTCATATCAGATTACTCAAAAATGATTGTTGCAGTCGCGGGAAATTCGAGGCTATATCATTTTCGAAATGGTACTTTATCGTATAAAACTACTGATCAAAGCTTAGCGCAGGAGATCGTAAACAGCAGAAATCGTTCACTGGATATAAGCCAGCACGAGGAAAGAAGCAACCTACTAAATTATCTTGGTAAACCTGAAGATTTTAAGCCCTTTGTGTCTAAGAAAATGAAGTTATTGGATGGAGATGTGTTAGTGCTTTGTACGGCGGGCTTTTGGGAGGATGTTAATGAGATTGAAATGGCCGACGCACTGGAGGACACGAAAGACCCTGAGCAATACACGGATTTATTGGAAGAGGTGCTTCTAAGTAGGCAAAGGAAGGTTGTAAATAATTATACAATTGCCACTATATTTGCTAATAAGGTTTATCAGGAAACAAATAAGAAAAAAATGAAGTACATTAAAATGATTGCTGCCGCATTAATCGTAGCGTTAGTCGTTGGGGGCAGTACTATTTTTTATCAAGCGAAGCAAGCCAAAAAAATGGCAGAATTAACCGTTGAAATGAAGGACCATGAAAAGAGCGGAAATCTTTATTTTCAAGATGGAAATTATGAAAAAGCGCTTCTGGAATATAGTGAGGGCAGAAATGCAGCCAAAAAATTGAAGGATCCAATACATAGAAATTTACTGGCTAAAAAGTTAAGAATTACTGATCTCATCTTAAATGGAGATAAATCAGCTGAAGCAGGAAAATTTACAGATGCTCTTGAGCAATATGAAAAGGCTAAAAAAGAAGGAAAGCTCATTAAGAACTTTGGAAAGGAAGCTACTGAGCAAAGAATAGCGAATATGGATACGATTGTTCAAATTGCTGAAGCTGTGAAGGATGGAGATTTTCGATTTGAAGCAGAAGATTACAATGGGGCACTTGAAACATATGAAAAGGCAAGGAAAAAGGCCCTCACCATCTCCTATACGGGCGAGCCTCAAATAAAGACAAAAATAGAAGAGACAGAGGCTAAAATTGCTGAATTGAAAAAGGCCCAGAAGGAATTGAAGGCAGAAGGTTTAGAAAAAAGTGGAGATCAGAGCTATGCACGTCAAGAGTACGGAAAAGCGATTGAATATTATACACTTGCACAGGAAATTTATCAGGAGACAGAGCTACTGTCAAAGGTTTTAGGTCTTGAGCGAAAGGTTATGAACGCCAATGATAAATTAAATCCACCTCCTCAGGCACCGGCTACTGATATAGACCCATCTTACGAAGCGGCAATACCATTTGAAGAAGGAGCAGCTGCTAATGAGTCATCTGATGCTGAAGTGATGAAAGAGGGAAAGTAAAGTGATAAAAGAGCTCATGTTTGAACGGTTACGCAAAATAGAGGATTTAGAGCAACGTCAACTGCTAAAAGATATTGTCAGTGGCGTTTTTGTAAATTTAATTGACTATCAGGATGAAATGAATAGAAAGCTTGAAGAGCGAGTATTTAACGAAATAGAAGATGTTGAGAATAGGTTTGACATTTATGTCACGCTTAGTTCAAAGGAGGATGTTGACCCGATTCATCAATGTTTATTTCCGATGCGACCAACTGATTTAGAAACGAAAGCAATCGATACAGCCAAATTACTTCAATCGTTAAAAAACAAAGAACAAGCCGTCCTGTGTACTTTATTTCTAGAGTGTGACTCGATACAAATTCAGCAGTTATTAGTTGAGAAACGACGCTTTAACGGAACTCTCATCACAACAGAAGGACAACTAGAGATAAAGGTAAGCCTTTCAAGAAATTCAGACTATTTGCAAGAAATCGATCAGCTATATCCGATATTCCAAATTAATGGATTGCCATGGAAAACCATTAATCACCCATACGCCTATAAATTTTTGGATGTACATTTAGTGGATTGTCCACCTTTCAATGAAGATAATGAAATCATTGAGATAATAGTTGATTTAGAGGAATACGAGCCAAAAAAGAGAGTGGACATGGTTCCACTATGGAATATTGAGCGACATGAGGTCAAGAATGTGGGGTTCCCCATTCCTGCTATCGATAAGGTCAATTATGAGCATGTCCTTTCAATCCGCAAAATTGGCAACGAGCATGGGTATCTTGTTGAAGCGGATGAGGAGAATGTTCGCTACGTTAAACGTTCAGATAATGAATTAACCATTGTTTCACCACAAGACAAATCAGGGGTTTGGCAGTTAATCAAAATTGCAAAAATGGAAGATGAAAAAATTGGAAAGCTTCATTATGAGCTTGTTTCCAATCGACGAATAGAGCATTTTATGCACAAATTTGCTAGTAAGTATACTGCAAATGTTAAAACGAAGGGGGAGATTACTAGGATGATTAACTCCTTCGAGGCAGCTGTTAGCGTTGAGCTAGTAGATGTGGAGATAGTGGACTCTTTTTCAAGAGCAGGTTTTACGCATTCAGTAAACCCTTTCTTAACAGAAATGATAGGAGAAAATAGTCATAAAAAAACGATGCTACTAAAGTTTAAGGCAAAAGAGAAAAAAGATTTTATAGCAAATGATATTTTGAGCTTTTTAGTATCCGAGGTACAGCGACATTTCTTTGAATATAAATGTGTAGGTGTGTGGCTATGAATTATATTTGGGATTTGCTCATTAAAGCCGAGGATGAAGGACTTTCTAAAAAGGATATAAATTTTCACCTTGCCGAGACATATTCGCCCTATATGGAGCTTAGTCCACAGTTTTTAAATACACAGTTGGTTGAGCAGCACGTCGAAGTAAATCCGTACTATCGCTACTTTGATATTTTTAACAATCTTTTTCACCCGGATAATACATCTGATAGAGCGTTTAGGGAATATTTTTTTGACATCGTACTGCATTTCTTAGCTGACATTGATCGTATGCAGGGGATGAATAAAAAAGAGTTTTTTATTCGCTTTATTTTAAAAGATATCGAAGCCAATGTATTTGGCAATGTAGTACGTCATAATATTTGTTCGTTTTCAAAAAAGGAACAAGAAATCGTGGTCCTGAACATGCTGAGACTGTACCAGACCGGGGATGAAATTTACTTATTAAAGGATACGCTAAAAAGGCTCTTTAAAGGTTGTTTCATCTATGTAAAATCAGAGGAGCAAGATGAGCTGCTTTTATATATACGTCAGAAGAAGACAGAGCAGAATGAGCAAAAGGTACAGCTCATACAGGAAATATTTTTGCCTATCAGCTTCCATATAGAGGTTTATTGGCAATATCACTTCGGCATAATCGATGCAGAGGAAACAATGAAGCTAGATCGAATAGCTCTTTACTAAACAGGGCAGAGGAGGGATTCGTAATGACGACTAAATATTCATATAAACTGTATGCGAATAAGCGTTATACAGAAAAAAAGTTTATGACCTATACAAGAGTAGAATTAATGGAAATGACAACCTTCCAGCTGAGGAATATTTGTTATAAGGAAAAACTTGTGACAGGGCTTATTAATACATTAACCAGAGACGAGTTAATCGACAAAATTTTACGATATCGTGGCGCTGAAGAAAACCCTCTAATTAAAGAAAGTAAGGATGGGGGATTCGAAAGAGTAGAAGCGGCTGTGCAGCAGTATTTAAAAACACCACTGTCTGACAATGGTGAGATAAAAATTCCTGCCAAAATGAGCTTATATAGCGGTATGAAAATTGATAAGCCAGACCAGTATTTCGTAGAAACAGGAGGATTTCTAGTTGAATCCAATGTACTGCTAGTCAATGAGCAGCTAGATCTTTGCGGCATCCTTCATGTTATAAAAGACGATCAGCAGCCAAACAAGTACTATTTTGCGGCAGATGAGGCACTAGAAATTCGAAAGACTAACAATAAAAACTACAGCTTTATATTTTTACGAAAGCAAGATTCTGAGTATATCTATAAGACTTACTATCAGGAGACCCCACTTCCGCCTACAAACCTTCACTACTATAAGGTTCCAATACCAGATTTAGAGATTAAACAGCTGGAAACAACCGATGCGATTCTTGCCATTGATTTTGGAACTACCAATACAACGGCTGGTGTTTACTTAGAAAGTGATTATGTCTCTTCTCCTTGTAGCCATGACCTATTAAATGACAGAATTCAGCTAAATAGCATTAATTTTGTCCAGTTTCCAGATCCGCTTCACCAAAATGAATGGATCGAAGTAGTGCCGACAGTCATGACAGTGGCAGATTGCTCAAATCAAGATCAAGTGAGCTATTACTATGGCTATGAAGCGTTAAAAATGATGAAAAAAAATAGCTACACTTCATTGGCAACGAAATTCCAAGGCATTAAACGCTGGGTTAGTAATTATGCCAAATTGGAAGAGATAATGGATGCGAACGGAAATACAGCACTTGTTCCGCGAAGTCAGATATTAAGAGAGTTTATGCTTTATATTATTCAAATGGCAGAACATCAATTTAAATGTCGCTTCAAGCATTTACATATTTCCAGTCCTGTAAAGCTGAAAAATCAATTTTTAGATATGTTTCAGACAATTTTACCTGAATACAACATCGAAACAGAACATGCTCTCGATGAAGGGATGGCGGTTCTTTATAATACAATCGCCAATCAAATAGAGAATAATAGCTTCTTGGATGGGAAGGAATATAAGGCACTGGTCATTGATTGTGGTGGTGGAACAGCCGACCTTTCCTCCTGTAAGTTTCGAATAGAGGATGGACATATTTCATACAAAATTGATATTCATACAACCTATGAAAATGGAGATACCAATTTTGGTGGCAACAATATTACCTATCGTATTTTCCAATTTATGAAGATTGTCTTTGCCAATTACTATAGTCGGGGAAAAAGTGCTTATGATATTGATGCACTCATTGATATTCCAGGCAAGGATATTTATCGATATGTAGACGATCATGGGGTTGACGAGGTATACAAACAATTTGAAAAAGCCTTTTCAGATGCTGAGTATATCATTCCAACTCGCTTTAAGGAATATGAAAATCGCACACGTGATGAATACTTACGTGTCAGAAATAATTATTATTTCTTATGGGAAATGGCAGAGGAAATGAAGAAGGAATTTTTCCGTAAAACAGGCATTTTAAGAAGCCGCTTTTATTCGGACAGTGATATGCAGCACGATAGCGATTTAAATGTGACAGCAGTAGATCGATGGTGCCTATCTCTGCTTGAAAACAATCAATTTAAGGAAGTTTATGATTATCCAAATGTCTTTTTCAACATAAAAGAAATTAATCATCTTATAAAGGCTGATATTTATGATATTGTGCGTGAGTTTTTAGAGGAATTTTATGAGAGTGGTCTTTTGGGCGAATACTCTATTATTAAATTAACTGGACAGTCCTGTAAGATTGATGCATTTCGTGAGGCCTTAAAAGAATTTGTACCCGGACGAAGCATTGAATTTAGGCAAAAAGCTGAAAATATTGGTAAAGTGCCAGAATTAAAGCTTGCTTGCCTTAGAGGAGCACTGCGTTATTTAAATGCGAAAAAGATAGGCATGATTGAAACAAAAGTGACAAATCATGCTCCTGTTGTACCTTATGCTGTAAGTGCCTTTACACATAATCGCCAGGAAAAATTACTTATTAGTAGCTTAGAAAGGCTAAACCAAATTCATGGTACTATTTCCCGTCCATGGGGTGTAACAGAGGTGGAGTTTTTCCTAACTGGCAGTGACAATCAGTCATCCTATAAATACACTTACTTTAATCGTCCTGAGAATTTTAAGCCTGTTCTTTATGAAAATATTGCGGCAAACTATTACGATAAAATTCCACAAGACGAGACGGATTCTATCATGAATGGCGAAGTGAAATTCTTTGTTTTTGCAGGCGAAGATCATTGGGGCTTTCATGTGGTGCCAGTAGCACGAAAAGACGAACAGCTGTTTATTGGAAAGAAGGAATTCTTCGCCTTTGAAGCTGATTTATCGGAACTAGATTTCTTTGACGGATTAAAGTAGAGCAAGCTCACGTGATAAAAAAGAAAAGAGGTGGGTGACAGCTTGTTTGCTAATCAATATCCACATTTTCATAAAGGTCGCATTTTAAAGCGAGAAATGCTGGAGAATTTGCGAGATTACCCAAGAGATTTTTTAGATTTATATTTTCAAGATTATTCAAACGGCATCATTGCTGGTGTCCATATTATTGTAGCGGATACACGTCTTATCATTACAAAAGGCATTATTAAGCATAAAGGAAGGCTCTATATGCTAGATAGTAGCTATGAGCTTCCTTATGAAGCTACAGGAAGTGAAACGATTTTAAAAGTGCGATTTGCTGAAGAAGCAAATGACTTAGACTTTAGCAATTACAGAACAGAGATTGTCTTAGACGATTCGTTAGAGCTTGCTCATAATGAACTAGAATTAGCGCGCTTTAAATTAAAATTAGGTGCCAAATTACGCTCACAGCATACCGATTTTTTCGACTTTGCGACAGAATATAATACTGTTAATTATCTTCATTGTCAGTATGCAGGGCTGGAAAAAAGCACCTACCATCCACTCATTTTGCAATACTTTTCGCGAGAGCTTTTAAAAAATCGACCCACTAATCCGTATGATATTGCCTTTGCCTTAGAGTGCTTAAATCAGGAGAGAGTGCAACGAGATGTAATTGATTTCTATATTTGCAACCGGCTAGAGTTGGACTATCAATCTTTATCTAATAGCCAAATTCATAAATATTTAAATCGCATTTTGTTGGAATCTAAGGGCAGTAGTCGGATGAAAGGGGTCGGTCAAGGGCGACCTAAGCGCATGATAGTTGATTAATAGTCTACTAGTGAATTAAGAGGTTGGCTAGTTAGAGGAAGATAAGAAATACGAATAACAAAGGAGGGGAAAAAATGAATTTCATGGATGAAGAAGTCATTGAGATGACGAAGCATGCAAGGCAGAAGAAACGACTGGAGAACATTGAAAACCAATTGTTACATACTGACATCGTTCAAGCCATTAAAGAAGGCCAGCTAACGATTGAAGATGAAATGATTGAATTTGCAGAGAGTAGTTTTTATGAGGACCAAATTCGGATGTTTATCCCTACAGCTTTTGAAGAGATGGAACCTGAATTAATGGATATTAAATATCCATCAAGCCGTAGACCCGATTATATCTACACAAGTGAAAGTACATCTATTAACATCACGATGAAAATGATGGAGCAACAGATTCAAGAAGAGGAATTAGAAGATTTCACACATACGATGATGAATATCCTTCGAAAATTACAGCCAGATGCTGATATGTTAGATATTGGCATAAAAGAAGTGGATGGTCGTCAAATCGGCTATTTTGATTTCATTACGAAGGCTCTAGATTCTAAAATTTACAATTTAATGTTTTTGTTTATGGTAGGCGATAATGTAGCAACAGGCTCGGTCAATTGCTTGAAATCAGAAATACCTATTTGGCAACCCATTGCATACGGCATGATGGAATCAATCTCAATCGAAAACAAATCATTAGATGGAGAAGGTGTTGTTTGATGGAGCGAGTAAATAAGGAAACAGCTTTAACGTATAAAGATATGGTTGTGATGCCCTATAATATCCGCGTTAGTGAAATCGAAATTACACAACAAATGAACGAGCATGCAACATTGCGTTTAACAGGCGTGATTCCAGATGAACTTGAAGATTCCTACGTCTATATGACAGATGCAGAAACAGCCATTGAAGTATTACAAATTGGTAGCAATGGACAATCCACACCTATATTTAATGGGCTTGCGTTAGATGTCCAAGTGAAAATGGTTATGGGTACGTATTATTTGGAGGTTAAAGCCGTTTCACATACGTATAAGTTAGATGTGAAGAAGAAAAATCAAACATATCAAAATGCAAGCATGCCCTATAGTGAATTAATCAATGTATGTATTGCCGATCAACCAGGCGCGGATTTTATGGACCATGTCACAAAGGGGGCTAGTCTTGGTAGCTTCACGATGCAATATTTAGAGACCGATTGGGAATTTCTTAAGCGAATGGCATCGAGATTTCATACAGGCTTGGTGCCAGATACCATTCATGGGGCGGCAAAGTTCTACTTCGGTGTACCGTTTCAACCGGGTAACACACCAAAAATGGATGCCCTTAATTACCGAGTTAAAAAAGCAATCGGCAACTTCCTAATCTCTAGTAAAAATCATCTCGATAGCATTACGGATAGTGACTACATGTACTATGAGGTGGAGTCGACTCAATCATTCAAAATAGGTAATGAAGTTACTTTCCAATCAATGAAATTGTATGTTTATAAAATTGTCTCAAAGCTAAAAAATGGTTTATTAAAGCATATCTATACGTTAACACCACAAAATGGCTTTAGTGTTCACACGACTTACAATCAAGCTATTATTGGTGCCTCTATTCAAGGAAAAGTAATTGATGTGGCTGGGGACAAAATTCGTATTCATGTCAATTTTGATGAGGGGCAAGAAAAGGACACGGCCTATTGGTTTCCATATTCAACAATCTATGCATCGGAAGATAATACAGGATGGTATTTTATGCCTGAGCTATCTGACAACGTTAGAATTTATTTCCCAAGCAATCGTGAGGATGAAGGGATTGCCATTAGCTCCGTATCAAAAGCACCTCCCCAATCTGGAGCAATGTTAGCAGCAACGAATCCTACTAGTCAAGATGGTGGTGGGCAATCAGGTGCTACAGCGCCAGAAGATAGTCGCCAAGACCCGATGCGAATGGCTGACCCAGATGTGAAAACACTGAGAACGAAGCATGGGAAACAAATTCTACTAGCTCCTGATCGGATTGTCATTTCTGGTGGGGGATTAATGATTTCACTTATGGATGATAATGGTATTTCAATCATAAGTGATAAAAATATTAACTTAAAAGCAACAGATAAAGTCGTCATCAATGCGAAGCAAATTATGATTAATGCAAATGAGAAAATTGAGATGACGTGTAAAGATAATTCCATCAAGATGGAAGACAAAATGGAAATTAAGGGAACGGAAGTACGAGCAAATTAGTGAGGAAGTGGATGCATGAAACGAGAAGAAGCATTACAGCATTTTATGGATGAATGCGTGTCAGTTCATGTCAGCCGATTGCAAGAGAAAGTTGTTCGACGGTTTCGCCAAAACAAGGAACTTTTGCTACAGCCAATCATTCACTCCCTTGAACAGTTGTTTGCGAATATTAGAGAGCAGCAAAGGCAGGGAAGATTAGCATCTGTTGCTTTTATTCATTTTTCATTGCTAAGAACGTCTTTGCTAGAAAACAAGTTTACGTATTTGCTAGAAGCCTATGGAGAAGCTTGGTATTACGAATGGACAGAATGCACGGCACAGTATGAAGCGGATTGGCTGAGTGAGGCAATTACAGAGTTACAAACAATACTTGAAAAAGAAAGAAAACCCTATCTCAGCATTCAAGCAGCGGACGTTCGGGTCATTATTCAGCAGACAGTTATCCTATTTCATCACTTTATCATTCAATTGATACGCTATCTCTTTCGCTATCAAAAAGAATGCGTACCAAAAATCAATTTTCAACGAACAGCGTGCTTACGTTTTCGTGTCGGTGAATATAAAGGGTTCAGTGAAGATGTTGCAATCATCGACGAACGGGAACGTGAGGAGAAGAACCTTCTTTTATGGTTAGAGAACAAAGAGACCGACCAATCGTATACGTTTGAAAACTTCTCGAACCTTCCCTTACAGCAGAAAGATTTCAATCAGCTGGACTTCTCCTATGCGAATTTCAAAGAGAGTAATTTAGAAGGCTCCTCATGGAAACACAGTGTATGCATTGGTACTAGTTTTCAACAGTGTAGATTAGCCAATGCTGATTTTTCATATGCAGCCATTCAAGATGCTGATTTTCGACAGGCTAATTTAGCAGGCGCGAATTTTACTCATGCGCAGGGAAAAACGCTAAGGCTTTCCAATTATGAAGTTGCGAGCTATCTTGGCACAGATTTCAGTAATGCGAATTTAGAAAATGCAAGATTTGAGTTTGCGCAGATGGCAGGTACCAATTTTACAGGTGCCAATCTAAAAGGTGCAACCTTCTTTAAACGCGATCAAGAAAAGTATCTATTCAGCCCAGAACAGATAAAAGACATTCATTGGATTCATTAACTTTGTACAAAAGTGATGAAGGGAAGCAATGGTGGTTACAGGAGGAAAAGATGGAGTATTTTATTCTTCGGCAAGATCAAAGTATTACTAATCCAATTATTCCTATGAAGACAGACCTCGATGATGATTTTGTCTGTTCGTCTGTTTTTGGAGAAGTGATAGAAAAAGAGAATGCACTCTATTTGGATTATTTAGAAAAGCCTCGGAGAATCGTGTCTGAACAATTAAAAAAGTTATTAGTAAAATACGAGGATAACTTAGCATTTACGGCCATTGTTTTTACGGATGTTATGAAAGGAACACAGCGCATCTATTGGCTTTTGGACATTGTGAAAAAGCATTGTATTTCACATGAAACGACGTATTATCCAGACGGACGCATAAAGGAGCTTGTGATTAACCCCAAAAGTGTGGAATTGGATTGTATTTTTCAGGTTGATGGCAAAAGGGAATCTTTTACCATCGTTAATTTGGATGTAGCAGAAAGTCTCTTAAGGCGATCATTTCTTGGAATTCAGCTACAGCGAGTAAAGCTAGAGAAACGATAAATTATGAAACACTGTAGCTACAGTGTAAACGCGAAAATGATCACAAATAATCTGAAGGGAAGGATAGCAAATGGCTCAAGTTGTAGAAAATTTGGAGACAGAGGGTTCGGGACAAGAGCAATTTAGTTATGTGGTACATGGAGCAATCATTTCCTGTGAGCATGGTAGCCATCTGAATTATTTAAATTTACCACAGGATCATGGCGTTTATATAAAAGGCAAAGCCGTTATGAATGTAGGCGATCGAAACCCTGAAAATATCCCAACCTTTGGTGTTTGCTTGAAATTAAAAAAGCCGTGTACGCCAGCATGTTCCATCGACTGGATGGAAGGGATGGAAAATGTCAATATCGAGGGGAAGCAAGCGCTATTAAACCGTTGTCATACGCAATGCTCTGCAGGCGGAGGCAAAATCGATATAGTTCATGATGGACAAGAGGATTTGGAAATACCAAAACAAGGTTTTTAAAAAATAAATTGCTTGAAAGGAGGTAAGCAATGACAACGCTAGAAAAAAAAGAAGTCCACATGATTAGTACGTATGAGGATCTTGTGCTTGAATGGCCTTATCCTCTTATTCATTTAGATAAACTAACCATTAAACATAAAGGCAATGACCATGCGAGATTGTACTTTACAGGAATGATTGCTGAAGAGCAAGCACAAAAGTATATTCAAAGGGTCAGTCATACTGATGAAGTGGTTGTGAAATTTGGACGAGAGCAAGGTATTTTGTTTTCAGGACGAATCGAAAATGCAGAGTTACAGGCTGTTCAAGGTGTGCATTATGTCTTAGTTGAAGCGGTATCGTTTACAGCAAACATGGATATTGAGAAACGTTCCCGGTCTTTCCAAGATGCGACTATGACGTATGTAGAGTTAATGAATCATATTGTGGGAGCCTACCCTCAGGGTGATTACATCGACCATGCTTCTAATAGCCAAGCCATTGGTCATATTTCCATTCAATACTTAGAAACAGATTGGGCATTTATTAAAAGAATGGCCTCAAATCTAAATGCGGTTGTTTTCCCAGATTTAAAAGGAAAAGGGCCGCGATTTTGGTTGGGTACACCGCAAAGTAGGAAAAGCATATCAATCGACCATTTACCTTCCACAATACGAATGGATATCGATACGTATCGGATGATTACTGAAAACGATGGCACTGATGTAAGCGAAATCGATTATACTTTTTGTGAGTTTGAAAGCACAGAGGCCTATGAGCTAGGCACTACAGTCCAATTAAAAGGAAGATCCTATGTTATTACGGCTCGGGAAGTCTGTCTTGAGGGTGGTGTCTTAACGTTTCACTATACTGCCCAACCAGAGAAAAGTATTCGCCAGCGATTGGTACGCAATTTAGATCTTATTGGGGCAGCTTTTACAGGAAAGATCATCGATGTCACACAGAACACGGTGAAAATTCATTTGGATATTGATAAAAAACAAGATAAAGCAAAGGCCCATTGGTTTGCTTATTCTGCCGATGCGAATGGGGTTATGTATTTAATGCCTCAAATAGGAGCACGTGCCCAATTACATTTTCCGAGTGCAGTGGAAGAAGAGGCTATCGTTATTAGCTCTGTCCGGGTTGACCCAGTCACACCTGAGGGTGGTCAAAAGCAGACGAAGAAAATGGCGGACACGACCGTTAAATCATTAGCGACCAATGCTGGGAAAGATGTGACATTAGGTGTTGGGGATATTACCTTTAGTGCAGTAGATGGGGTATTGGACTTAAAGATGGATGATGGAGAAGGTGTAACATTTCTTAGTAACAGTACCATCATGCTTGCAGCGGACGAAACACTTGACATTAGCGGTATGAAAGAGCTATCTGTAGAGGCGGAAGAGTGGATTGCCATTTCAGCAAAGGAGCAAAGTCATGTAATCCTTGCTGCTGACACACAGTTAATTAGTACACTTATTGATCAGGAAGGTACAGAGAAGAAAAGCCAACCTCCGAAGTTAAATGAAGAAGCAATCGAAGCTACGTCGAAAGTTGACGTCATTTTCCCCCAAAAGGCAGAGGTGAAAAAAGAGAAAAAAGGCTTTTTTAGTAGTTTATTAGATGGTGTAAGTTTGGCACTGGATGTAGCTGGATTCATTCCTGGTATAGGGACAATTGCAGATATTGCGAATGCAGGTATTAGTTTAGCTCGGGGAGACTATATGGGCGCAGCCATGAACTTAGTGGGGGCGGTTCCAATAGTTGGTGATGCAGCAAAAACAGCATACAAGGCCAAGAAAGCAGCAAAAGTGGCAGAGGCAGCGAGTAAAACGGCAAAGGCTGCGGATAAGGCAGTTGATGCTTCAAAAGCAGTTAAAGGGATGAAAGCAGCTTACACAAAAGTATCCAAGACGCTAGATACCGTATCAGCGGTAGCCAACAAGGGCTCAAAGAGCGTCAAGACAGCAGCAGATAAAGTCATCGCCTCCATGGACGAAGTGCTAGCTGTTTCGAAGGCAGTAGACGGTATGAAAGCAATGGCCAAAACAGAGCTAACGAAATTTAACCATGGGGTATTAAAGAAATTTAATTGTACAAAAGGGTTAAGTGATAAATTCTGTAAAAAAGGCTTTGAACCTGTTGATTTAATTACAGGACGAATGATATATGAAGGTGTAGACTTTGAGCTACCTGGACCAATCCCTCTTTCATGGGAACGAGCTTGGTACAGTGATAGTAGCAGGGTTGGCTTGTCAGGTCATGGTATGCACTTTATCTACGATCTTGCCTTAGAGATATTTGAGGAAGAAGACCTGATTGGGATTGTAGTAACAGATGGTCGTGCAGTTGGGTTTCCAATTTTACCAATAAATTTGCCATATTTTAATAAAAAAGAAAGAATGACCCTGATGAATACAGGGGAAGAGTATCATTTGTTTGAGCATGATACACGATTAATTTATGCATTCGAACAAGTAACAACCTCAACATACCGATTAAAAGAAGTAAAAAATGAGCAAGAGCACCATCTTCAATTCGCCTATAACAATAAAGGTTTCCTATCTCAAGTAACAGATAGCGTTGGCAGAATTCTAGATGTTACGACCAATGAGGCAGGAAGAATGACAGAAGTTGCCTTACGTAATCAGAACAATCGTGAAGTATTGGTGCGCTATGTTTATAATGATGTTCAGGATCTAATCGAAATTCAGGATGCATTAGGTCAGAGCACGCATATAACCTATGTGAATCACTTAATGATGCAAAAAATCGACCGCAATAAAAATAGCTTCTTCTGGCGCTACGATGGCCCAACAACAGGGGCACGAGTAATCAGAACATGGGGAGATGGCAATGTTCTAGCAGGTGAGCTTGCCTATTTCGACGGCTATAATGAAATCACTAATAGTTTAGGACATACAAGCTATTACTATTTTAATGAAGATAACTTGTGTACGAAAATTGTCTATCCAGATGGCAGTGAAGTCAGCTATCAATATAATGAGGACTTTGAATTACTCCAAGAAGTAGATGAAGATGGCCGCACAACAACATTCAGCTATGATGAATGGGCAAATCCGGTAACCATCACTCTTGCAGATGGCAGTACATTATCCTCACAGTATGATACTAAGGATAGGCTCATTCAAGCAGTTAACGCAGAGGGCGAAAGTCGTCAGTGGATCTATAATGAAGACGGTACATTGCAGGCAATTATGTTAGAAGACGGTACAAAGACTGAATTTTCCTATAATGAGCATCGTTTAATTGACACAGTGACAAATGCGCAAGGTCATATGGTAAGCTTAGCGTATGATGCAGATTTGAACTTGAGCCAAGTGACATTACCAGACGGGACAAGCTCCACTTGGACATATGACCGCCGAGGTAACTGCATTAGTACAACCAATCCATTAGGGGCGACAGAGAAGTTCCGTTACGATCACTTGAATCGCCTTGTTCGCGCAAATCTTTCAGATGGTAACGATGTGCAATTACAGTACAATGCCTATGACGATATTATTTTTGCGAAAGATAACCATACGCAAGTTGCCTTTGATTACACGATTCTTGGTAGCCTAACGTCTCGAAAACAAGGTGGTAAGAAAGTACAATTCACTTATGATACAGAGGAGCAATTAACCGCTGTGATCAATGAAAGAGGCGAAGCATATACGTTTGAACGTGATACGAAAGGCCATATCATCAAGGAAATCGGCTTTGATGATATGGAAAAAACGTATGAGCGAAGTCCAGCAGGATTGGTTCAGCGCATCCAACGTCCAGGAAATCGTTGGACAGCGTATCAGCATGATGATCTAGGGAATGTCATACGATCAGACTACTATGATGGCACATGGGAAACGTTTGCCTATGACAAAAACGGCTCGCTAAAAGAAACGGAAAACGACCATGTAACCGTCAAACTAGAACGAGACCCATCCGGCCAAGTCATCAAGGAGTGGCAAAATGACCAGTGGATTGCCAGTAGCTATGACGAGTTAGGCAATCGCTCCCAAATAACAAGCAGCCTCGGTGACAAAATCGATGTCATGCGTAATGAGCTGGGCAATATCTTACAAATGACTGCCTCTCGCTCCGAGCAAGCCCAGTGGACAGCCTCGATGCAATACAATGAACTCGGGCAAGAGATTGAGCGAATCCTGCCAGGGGATGTCATCAGTAAATGGCAATATGACATCACAGGTAGACCAACACACCATCGCGTAAGTAGTCAAAGCCGAAATACGCGAAGACGTGTGTATAATTGGGATGTGAATCACCAATTACGCAGCATGGTCAATGAGCTAACTGGTGTAAAAGTAACGTATGGTTACGACGAATTCAGTAACCTCGTCTGGGCCAATCAAGACAGTAAATTTGATTTCTTATACCGTAGCGTCGATGATGTCGGCAATCTATATGAAACAAAAGACAAAAAAGATCGTGTTTATGGTGCTGGCAGTAGATTACTAGAATCACAAGATGCCCAATTCTCTTATGATGAAGAAGGAAATCTCGTAGAGAAAGTCGAAAAGAATGGTGATACGTGGAAGTATGAGTACTATGGCAATGGCATGTTGTCGAAGGTCATTAAGCCAGATCATACGGAAGTTACTTTCAAGTATGATTCATTAGGTAGGCGAATAGAGAAGCGTTCTGAGGATAAGGCAACGCATTTTGTATGGGATGGCAATACGATTCTGCATGAGTACTCCACACAGAATGTTGCAGATACTTTAGACAATCTGAATTCTTCACAGACTGATACCGATATAGCAGATGATCTTGTTACATGGGTGTTCAATGACGGCTTCGTCCCTTCTGCAAAGATTACGAGTGAAGGTCATTATAGCATTATTAGTGATTATCTTGGAACGCCTGTTGAAGCCTATGATGAAAAAGGGAATAGGGTTTGGACAGCTGAACTTGATGTTTATGGACGAGTGAAAGAGTTCACTGGTGAGAAAGACTTTATTCCATTCCGTTATCAAGGGCAGTATGAAGATGTAGAAACAGGATTGTATTATAACCGATTCCGATACTACGACTCAGATGTGGGGATGTATACTCAGCCAGACCCGATTGGGCTTGCAGGGAATAACCCAACGTTGTATGGGTATGTTAGAGATCCGCTTATGGATATTGATCCATTTGGGTTGATAAATTGGAAAAAAATTAGTTGGACTGCTACTCGACCAAAGGGTACTAAACAAACATATGATGTATATCAAAGGGATGATATCGACTGGGATAAAGTAAGAACACTTGGTAGTGCAAAGGGGAGAGGAATGACAAATAGAGATGCGGCGAATAAATATGGATTAGCACCTCAACTTGCTGATGGTAGCTTTGTAACTTTACATCACTTAGGTCAAGATTCGAGGGGAGCATTAGTAGAGGCAAGTACTCGATATCATGGAGTAGGAAAATATGGGCAGGATATATTGCATAGCCAATTTGGAAGAAACAAGCCACATCCTATTTATCCAATAAATAGACCTCAATTTAATGTTGATACTAGAGAATATTTTAAAACACGATGTAAAAAATAGAATTTTGGAGGTAAATAAAATATGAAAGATATGAATGAATTACGAAATAAATATAAAGCTTTATATGATATTGATGGAGTTTCTAAAGAGGATTTAGATAAAATTGAAAATGAACTTCAAATAAAGCTACCTAGTGATTTCCGTGAAATATCTGGCTTTTACAGTGGAGGTATTGTTGGTGGGATAGATATCCATTCTTTTCTATTTTCTGAGCCAACTAATTTTATAAGCGAAACTATAAGAATCCGAGAAGCAGTTGGTTTGCCGAACAGATTTATTGTAATTGCTGAAGAAGCTGAAAGTATTATTGTTATGGATACTGAAAAAAAACCATCAATTATGTGGCTTGATTCTGTAGAAGTAACTAAATTAGAAATGCAGGATTTTATTTCTAAACCAGATGTATGGGAGGACTTTTCTGACTTTTTTAATTACTTACTAGATGAGGAAGAGGAAGAACGGAAATATTAAAAAGTTTAATAAATAAGAGTAATATTAAATTAAGAAAAATACTATTACTGATTTAAACGAGACATATGTAAAGTAAATGAATTAGATTTTACTTTACATATGTTTTTGTGTTATTTGAAAACTTATATCTGGCTTTTTGGTAAAATAACAAAATAATACTTGTAACATACAAAAAGTAAAAAACAATTTTTTTATAATTGTATTAATAAAGGATAAGGCAACTCATTTTGTATGCATGGCAATACGATTCTACATAAGTATTCCACGCAGAATGCTGCAGATACTTTAGATAATCTAAATACTTCACAAACCGATACTGCTATTGCAGATAATCTTGTTACATGGGTGTTCAATGATAGCTTCGTCCCTTCTGCAAAGATTACGAGTGAAGGTCATTACAGTATTATTAGTGATTATCTTGGAACACCTGTTGAGGCATATGACGAAGAGGGTAATAGGGTTTGGTCTGCTCAGCTTGATATTTATGGACGAGTGAAAGAGTTCACTGGTGAGAAAGACTTTATTCCATTCCGTTATCAAGGGCAGTATGAAGATGTAGAAACAGGATTGTATTATAACCGATTCCGATACTACGACCCAGAACAAGGGAATTATACTCAAATTGACCCGATTGGACTTGCGGGTGGGAATCCTACCTTATATGGATATGTCCGGGATACAAATAACAATATTGATAAATTTGGTTTATATTCAGATTTATTGGATACTGGTATGGGACATCATTTGATGCCGAGATCAATAGCAAAGGCTTTAGACATTTCAGAGTTAAGTCAAATTCATTCAATTTCTTGGTATCCAGATGAAGGAGCGGGAACGGCAGAACTTCACAAAAAATTGCATAGAAAGCTTATAGAAGATGGAATACCTTATCATGGTTCAAAATTTACTGGTACAACAGATGAATTTTTTGAAAAAGCTGCTAAAGCTTACAAAGACATTGACGTTAAAGGTTTTTTAAAAATCCCATACACAAAAGAAAAGTTATTCAAAGATTTAACTCCTGCAGAAGCTTTAGAGAAATTAAAAGAATTACATTCTAATGGAAAAATCCCTTGTAAATAGAAAAAAAGGAGATGTTATAATGGATAGAATTTTAGATACTGGGAGTTACGGAATTTGTTTATTTTCAATAGACGTCCTGCAAGACTTTTTAAAGAAAGAAAAAGTTAGGACAAAAAAAATTTTAAAAAATTTTCAGGATAATCATAATCGTTATTTAGCTTCACTTAAAAATGGTATTTGGATACCTTTTTTGCCTATAAATTCCATAGAGTATATAATCAAACTTGAAAATTGTAATCAGTCATTTGACGATGAATGGGAAGAAAAATTCGTTTATCATGACTTTAATATTGAAGTTAAAGATTCATTGTGGATTGCAGATATTGGTTCATTTTATGAATTTGATAAAAATGAATTTTTAGGAAATGATGAAGTATCTTATGAAACTTTAGATGGTAAAACACTATATTCCGGATTTAGATACAGTGTTTCTTCTGGTAAATATTCGGTATCTATAAAAGGATTTGCGCGTAAGAAGAAATTAGATTATCCAAATTCAAACTTTGGTTTTTTGTTTTCTCTAAAAAAAGTAAACGAATTTGAAGGTTTTAATGATCCACGGGAAGATGAAAGATATAACTTTAATGTGGCAAAGATAGATTAAAATAGTATAGGAGAGATACCTAAGTATCAATTCTGAGGGGCAATAAATCACACTAAAGGGATTTTTGCCCCTTTTCAAATTACAGTGATTTCAAGAAATATGGAATAAGATTCTCGATGAGTGTTTCACGCAGAATGATACAGTTGAACGAGAAAACTTAGTTGAGTCACAAAACAAGCATGAATTACAGAACAATCTAGTTACATGAGTATTTAATGAAAGGTTTGTCCCTTCTACAAAGATTACGAGTGAAGGGTAGAAGCTTTTGACGAAGAGGGTAATAGGGTTTGGTATGCTCAGCTTGATATTTATGGACGAGTGAAAGAGTGTTATCAAGGGCAGTATGAAGATGTGGAAATAGGATTGTATTATAACCGATTCCGATACTACGACCCAGAGCAAGGGAATTATACTCAGATTGATCCGATAGGTCTTGCAGGAGGAAATCCTACGCTTTATGGGCATGTCAGTGATACGAATATTTGGATTGATATATTTGGGCTTTCTTATACAAAAGAGCTTAAGAAAAATATGAATAAAGCTAACAAAGAACTGGCCAAAACAGAAGGATATATCAAAAGGGCTTGGCATAAGGAGAAAGGGTCGGCTGCCCATCATATTGTTGCTGGCGATGATTTAAGGGCTCAGCCTGCGAGGGATATATTAGCTCATTATAAAATCGATGTAAATTCAGCTGATAATGGTATTTATTTGAAACACATATACCCTAATAGTAAACAACCAGGAGCGTATCATAGGGTGATTCATACAAATAAATATTATGAGGATGTAAACAAACAAATAATCAATGCAAGTAAAGTTGGAGGGAAATCAGCTGTAGAAAAAGAATTAGAGTTAATTAGGAATGAATTATTATTTGACAAGAAGGTGTATTAATTTTGGATATATATGAAATTAAAAGTGACTATGATGTTTTTAAATTTTTTGTATTTAAACAAGGAAGTTCATCTAACTATTTAAACTTTGAAGGTCAAAAATTAGGAGACAATTGGATACCTTTAGAGTTTGAAATTTTCAAAGAAAAAGGAAAGAAAAAGGATAAACGATTTGAAGATTTTGATGCTTCATGCTATTTTGATGGTATTTTAATCGTGAATAATAATCTGAAAGAGATTTTGGAAGCTAATTATAGTGAAAAAGTTGAAATTTTGCCAGTTAATACGGATAGAGGTCCATATTATTATATAAATGTAACGAATAAAATTAAATCTATTAAAAATGTGGATAAAATGTCTTCAGACGAAATAATGGAAATGGTAAGAAATAATAGGTACGTTTTTGATCTTCAAACTGTAAAAAACGAGTCCATATTTAGAGATAGCAAAATGTCATCAAGCTATTTTGTTACAGATTTCTTTATTAATCTAATGAATAATAATCAAATCAAAGGATTACGTTATGAAAAAGTTGGTCATACAGAATAGTAAAAAACGTATAACGAAAATATACAAAACAGGATATTACAAATTATTATTTTTGTTCCGAAAAAAATTAAACTAATTACTATTGAAGATGTGTTATCGCTTCCAGAGATTTGGTTTTAGCTTCTTCCAAATTCGAAAAAATGAAATTTAAATATAAAGGGATGTTTTCATTAGATAGCTTTTATTTACTATTTAAAATGATGCGTTTTTAATTTTTTGTAGTAAAAAAATTAAATTTTGTCAACTGTGCCCCATAATTTAGCAGTTTAGTAAAAAAAGAATGCTGTATTAATTAGATGACTTCTGCATGTTGCCGAAGTCATCTCTTTTAATATTTCGAAAACTCTTTTCTATGCTAGGAGCTTCCTTGTAACTCTTAGGCTATGGATAAGAAAATATCTTCTCAGTTAAGGTAAATACAACTGTTTTACTATGTTAATGTTTGAAAGGATACTGATGAATACTAGCAGGTATTGATGAAATTCCAGTAAACTGGGCAAGTGAAGAATCAATGGTTTAAAATATCAACAAAAAATGGTGGGACATCAATTGTTTTAAAGAGGTGGATCTAGACAGGTGATTTGTAGGAAAAATAGAGTCAATAGTTGAAATAGAGAGGTGTGAATAATATGGATTGGTACAACAAAATTGAAAACGTATCAAACAAGCAACAATTCTTAGAATTTGTAAATTTATTATCAACGGATTATCAAAAAAATATAGATGAATGGGAGAATAAATCTATAGATTTATTTCTTCAAGCCATTGAGGGATGGATGGAAGATATGGAAGGATTTTATGAAAATTCTGGTTTAGATACACCCAAAAATATAGACTTGAAACTATTGTATATTATGCTATATGTAGGTAAGGTATATGAATAAAAGGCCCACGCTAAAAAAGAATTAGTTATGTGAGATTTGTATGGAGAGACTTTAAATTGATGAGTGTGGTGTAAATAATAAATCAATTTAAGGAATTTATTAGATCGATTGATTAGTTGAAGAAGCTTATTAGTGATTATCTAGGTACACCTTCTGAAGCCTACGAAAATGATGGTAATAAGGTTTGGTCCAATGAGTTAGATATTTATGGCCAGTCAAAAGCGTTTAACAGTGACAAGGATTTTATACCATTCCGATATCAAGGGCAATACGAGGATGAAGAAACTGGCCTTTACTACAACAGATTTAGAAATTATTCACCAATTGAGGGTATGTATACGCAAAAGGATCCAATTGGGCTTAATGGAGGTTTGGTCTTATATGGCTATGTACAAGATACAAATAACTCAATAGATATTTTTGGTCTTTCTTGTACTAAAGAGTTAAAGAAAAATATGAACAAAGCTAATCGAGAGTTAAGAAAGAATGAAGGGTACATGAAACGTGCTTGGCATAAGTATAAAGGTTCAGCAGCTCATCATATTGTAGCGGGGGATCATTCAAACCAAGCAGCTCAGAGGGCAAGAGATGTACTAAAAAGAGTAGATATTGATATCAATAGTGCTCATAATGGAATTTATTTAAAACATATGGATCCAAATAGTAAACAACCAGGGGCTTATCATAGAATAATTCATACCAAAGAATATTTTGAAAATGTTGCTCAAAGATTAGAATCTGCTGAGATGTTAGGAGGAAGAGCGTTAGTAAAAGCTGAATTAGAATTAATACGAAATGATTTACTATTTAATAAAAAAATATGGTAATAAAACAAGGCGAGGGATTAATATGGATATATTTAAAATAGGAAATGATTTTGACTATTTTGATTTGACTTTTCTTGATGAAAAAGACGTGAGACTTTTTTCAACTTTTAAAGGACAAAAAATTACTTTAGAATGGAAAGAAGATATTTTTGCAATATCAAAGGATAATTTACAAAAAAATGAGCTTTTAGATTTTGATGCACGTTGTTTTGGTTCTACTTTAATTGTGAAAAAGAAATTTGAAAATCAATTTAAAAAATTACTGCCAAATGAAATTGAAATGTTTCCTGTAAGGATAAAAAATATTTCGGAGGATTTCATATATATAAATGTACTTAAAGTAATTCCTGCTATTGATTTTGATGGTTTAGATACCCAACAATCTCTTAGTATGCTAAGAAATAAAGAAATTAAGTTCAAATTAAACGAAATATCCGATCAAATTCTCTTTAGAGATGTTAAAATTAATTTTTATTATTGTACTCAAAAGTTTATTGACTTTATTGAAAATAATCAAATTAAAGGTTTATCTTTTGATAAAGTTGGGGTAGCAACATGAGTACAAAGGAATAAATATTACAGTTAAATAATGACAATACCTATTTCTCATTAAGACTTCTTGAATAGAAATATATTTTTCCGTTGTAAGATGCTTCAATAGCTCTAATCACTTAGACGAATGATTCGCCTGCCGAAAGCAAAAAATTCACGACATAAATTAAAGATGTTCTGTTGGTAATGGGATGAAATGTACGAAGGCCGGAATTTTTTGTATTAAAATATATCTTCAAGTAGAAGTAGAATTTTTAGTCATACATCGTAATAATAGATGATTATTGGGAAAATATTGAAACATAGGTAAGAAGGAATTTTTAATACTTCTTTACCTATGTTTTTTGTGTTAATGATACTTACAGGAAGCAAACACAAAGATAGAAGCAAGAAGTGAATAAAATAAAAAGTAGATGGAAACCAGGAATAAATGATGACGCAACTATTAAAAGAGTACAAAAAGAAAAATAAAAGCAGGGGATCTTCCAAGAGGTAAAGAAACTTGTAATAAACTTGGATAGATAAATCAATTAATGAGGAGAGGTTTTATATGGAAAAGAAAATTAAAGATTTATTGATAAATTAGCTCGATTAATAGAACTAGCTGATATTAAAAAAAATAAATATTTATTCCAGACCCATCATATGAAATAATGGATGAAATTGAAGCGTTAGATAATGCATTTGATTATTTAGAACCTATATTTCTATTAGATGAAAGACGCCCTTTGGTGTCTTGGAGCACTTGGGAGTTTTTTAGAAAAGTTTTATCATGATGGCTATGAAGACTTGTGTGTTAAGTCCTGAATTAATAAGAGACTTTCGATTAAGACAAGGATTTTTTGAAGCTTACCCACCCTATGATGAAGAGAATAAACTATTCTTTTTAATGGATGGGAGTCTGTGCCTTTTTCAATAGAATTAACAGATAGTGAATAAAGTCCTATTTATGAAAACCAAAAGAAGATTGCCAGCTCTCTTGAAGAATTTTTATCCAAGATCATGGAAGATCCTGAGTACTTCCAACAGGATTAGTAAAAAGATAAAAAGGGCATTAAATAAAGACAAAAGAAGATTAGAAATTGTTTGAAACGAGAGAGGCAATATTCTTTATGATTTGAAGGTACTCTCCTTCAGAAGGTTAGAAGATTGAGCATTTGACCAAAAAGTATCTTGAATATATTTCGAACCTAATTAAAAGAGAGTAGCATAAATCCATAGAATTTGGATTATTGCTACTCTTTTATTATAGTGCAAGGACTCTCATCAGTTTCCAGTAAATATAGTCAACACTGAAGCTTTAAAAAAGCAAAAACCGCTAGAATTTTAATTTTAAAGAATTTATTGTTAATTATTGAAGAAAGATATTGAAATGACTTGATGTCACCTCACATAACACATCTGAAATAGAATTACTATTTGGGATGTGAATCACCAATTACGCAGCATGGTCAATGAGCTAACTGGTGTAAAAGTAACGTACGGATACGACGAATTCAGTAACCTCGTCTGGGCCAATCAAGACAGTAAATTTGATTTCTTATACCGTAGCGTCGATGATGTCGGTAATCTATATGAAACAAAAGACAAAAAAGATCGCGTTTACGGCCCTGGTAGTAGATTACTTGAAACGAAAGATGCCCAATTCTCTTATGATGAAGAAGGAAATCTCATAGAGAAAGTCGAAAACAATGGTGATACGTGGAAGTACGAGTATTATGGCAATGGCATGATGTCGAAGGTCATTCGTCCTGATCTCACAGAAGTTATTTTCAAGTATGATGCTCTAGGTAGACGGATAGAGAAGCGTTCTGAGGATAAGGCAACTCATTTTGTATGGGATGGCAATACGATTCTGCATGAGTACTCCACACAGAATGTTGCAGATACTTTAGACAATCTGAATTCTTCACAGACTGATACCGATATAGCAGATGATCTTGTTACATGGGTGTTCAATGACGGCTTCGTCCCTTCTGCAAAGATTACGAGTGAAGGTCATTATAGTATTATTAGTGATTATCTCGGAACGTCTGTTGAAGCCTATGATGATGAGGGTAATAGAGTTTGGTCTGCAGAGCTTGATGTTTACGGTAGAGTGAAAGAATTTACAGGTGAGAAAGACTTTATTCCATTTAGATATCAAGGTCAGTATGATGATGTAGAAATTGGATTGTATTATAACCGATTCCGATACTACGACTCAGAGCAAGGGAATTATACTCAAATAGATCCGATTGGACTTGCGGGTGGGAATCCTACTTTGTATGGTTATGTCGGGAACCCAAATAATTCATTGGATATATTTGGTCTAGCCCCTAAATCTCCAATGCTTCCTGGTGTAGATTTATCAGAATTGAACTTAATTATGTATAAACCAACAAAAGTAACACCAATAAATGGATCGTATTATCAAGGTATAGAACGTGCTTGGGAATTAGAAAAAGAATTGGTTGAAAAAACAGGGAGTGGATCTCATCTTTGGGATGAAGCTGAAATAGAAGAACTAAAAAGCCGGGGAAAAGTGAGTGGTTATACAGGACATCATATTACTAATCATAAGAACGGGGCTTTAGGGAATGCTTGGAAGGGAGATCCAAGAAATATTAGATTTTTACCTAATGCTAAACATGTTGGAGGATATAATGAACATTTATATGGTGAGAGAGGTCATAGAGGAAGTTATACTAATGCAACTACTGGTAGACTAATTGATCGCCAAGCAATGATAGATAGATATAACAGTGAAAGGAGCTGTAAAAAACGATGAAGTATCTAGCTCGTTCAATTTCTAAGCAAGAAAATGCCAATAAGATAAAATGTTTAGGAACATCTACAGAAACTAAACGGGAGTTAGGAAAAGTTTTCAAACTTCCAATTTTAAGCCAAGCGCTTTTGAAATGGTACAGTGATTTACCAAAATCCAAAGATATAATGTTTTATTGGACTAACGATTTCTATATATTTGGTATAGAAAATCTAACAGTTGCGTTAGAAGGTTACAGGTTTATAAGAGATGATAAAGGTTGGATAGATATTTCAAAGACAATGAAATGGCGTGAAAATTGGATTATTATTTCCAGTTGGAGTGGAAATCCAGTGATTGCCGATATAAGTAAAGCAGAAACTCCAATTTATTACGATTATGTTGGAGAAGATTTTTCACCAAAACTACTAGTGGATTCACTAGAAAAATTCGACTATTTTCTATCTGTTTGGCTTGATAAACACGATGATAGATACTATAAAAGAGGTGAATATCAATCTGATTTTTATGATTTAATGGAGAAAGAGTGGAAAGTTAAGTTAAGTGAGGAGGAAATTAGGGTTTTATGCGGATTTCTTCCTATTGTAAAATCAAAAGATAATTTTGCTCCAATTGAGCAACGGATTATAGAAAAAGCAAAAAAGAATTATGTGTATCTGGATAATCCAGGTGAAAATAAATCAAAAGTGATACTAGCATTAAAAAAAGAAACAGGATTATCACTTGATGAGATACGAAACGGTTTAAATAATAAAGGATTTCTAATAGCTGCGGGATATGGAGAAAATATTTTAGTTTTAGCTGAATACTTTATTTCTTTAGGTGCAAAAGTGAGGATTGAGCAGAAATAAATCATTATAGTGTATTCATTAGAAACTAAAATATAGAGGAATTTAATTTATGAAAAAGAGGCTTATAAAGCCCGAAATAGATAGGTTGGAAAATTCAGAAAAATTTCAAGTTAATCATAATCGTTTTTTTGTTTTAAAGTAGTATTTACCTTTTTATCTTAAACATGAAAATTGTAAACAGTTATCTGAAGTTGAATGGGAAGATAAGGACTATTGAAGATATTGGTGCAATTAATGAATTAGAAGGCTTAATAATCTATGGGAAGATGGAAGGTATAACTTTAATATAGGGGGTAAAGTGGTAATTTTTAAAAATATAATAAGAGAAAGATTATAATATTGGCAATATCATAGTTAGATAAATAATAGTAGAAATATAAAAAAGAAGGCGCTTAAGCCTTCTTTTTTCATATCATCGCGTAAGCGAACAGTTTTCATTCCGTTGCATTTAAGAAATGTTTTGAGAAAACAGTCTGTTAATAGAGACTGAGAATAAACATACATGCAATCTTCAAGCTTGAGCGAGATCCATCTGGTTCTGAAGAGACTTTATTCCATTTAGATATCAGGGGCAGTATGAGGATGTAGAAATCGGATTGTATTATAACCGATTCCGATACTACGACCCAGAGCAAGGGAATTATACTCAAATTGACCCGATTGGACTTGCGGGTGGGAATCCTACATTATACGGTTATGTTAGTGATCTAAATGCAATGATAGATCCCTTTGGATTAATAGTAAGGCAACCAATCATTTTCCTTTCTACTGGTGAGGAGTAATACATCCTAAAACTATAAGTCCGAATAATCCACATGGTATATTTACTATAGATGCAACTGGTTCATATTTTGATGATAGAGCCGCACTTGCAAAAGAAGCTGGAATTAATGATCCAGGCAAAAATTATCGATCTCATCATATAGATTACGATCCTAAGACGAATACAATGAGAATGCAATTTGTACACGAAGAATACCATAAATACCCACATGTAGGCGGTGCTGATGATTTTAAAAAGGATACAGGTTTTAAATATGGTTCGCCAGAAGCAGTTGCGGAAGCAACTAAAAGAAGAAATAAATTAAAAGGAGGGTGTGTAACCTAAATGAACAACAATTTTAAAAGTAATTCTAATGAATTTTTTAATAATGATATTTTATTTGAGAATTCTTGGAAGAGTATATCGCTTTCCCAAATAAATGAAATTGTACCTGATGAGTTTCCAGGTAAAAAAGATTTTATAAAGTTTTACCTTACTACTAATGGTGGAGTGTTTTCTAAAGGGGCATATATTTATCCGCATAATTTTTATGAAGCTTCAAATAAGGATTATTATTCTATAGAAATTGGTAGTTTTTTTCATATCCCCTTAATCGAAGATGAGGAAGATTCTGATTATACAACATCTATTGAAAGAGCAAAAGATAGAAGGATAGATTATTCTGAGGAATTTGAAGACTTTGTTCTATTTCATATTCCTTTTGCTGATAATCATGCTGATAATGATTTTTGGATTGATATTCAAACAGGAGAAATTAAATACATGGATTATGAAGTAAGTTACGACCCTGAGAATGCTATTATTGTTGCTCCTTCATTTCTTGATTTTTGCAAGCATATTCAGGCAAAACTTAAGTAAGATAATATAGTTTTCAGAAACATGTGTATGAGGAAATAAGACTACGAGGGCATCTAGAGCATTATATAATTATCTGGATTTTTAAGTTGTACAAACGATATTGTTGTTGTATGGATGATGTACACTTTATCCTAATGTTTTGTTTCTTAAAGATTTCAAGATTCTTTCTGAAGTTGTGAGCTTTACTATAATTGAACTAGTAGTAAATATTTATGATGAATATTTCCAAACATAGGTAAGAAGACGCTATTAGCACTTCTTTACCTATGTTTTTGTGTATTAGAGAAGAATTAATGTATCGTGTATTTGGTGTTAATCTATCTTTGGACGTTCAAAGTTATTAAAATTTTCATAACGGAACTTCTCCTTAGTGGATTGTTTGCGCTATTTACCTCGAATATATATAAATGTTTCAAATGTTTTAACATCAATTAATTTTGATGGTTTAGATATGCAAGAATCTCTTGCAATGCTGCGAGGTGAAAACATCAGATTTAATTTAGAAAAAATAGAAGATAAAACTATTTTTAGAGATATTAGAATTAACAATTTGTATCAACGCCATTATTGAAGCTATCTCCCCATTTATACGAAATAAAGTTCGTACTAGTAAAACGCCAACCAGTTAAAGAGTATGCTGAAGCTGTGTTTTGAAATATAGAAAATAATAAAACAAAAGACAGAAGCATAACAGCAAGTTTCGATTTTGATTTCAAGTTAAAACCCCTAGGTATTTTTTAAACAACCCCATTTTATACCAATAATTAAAATATATAAATAATTTTTATAAATTAGTTAATTTTAGTAAAAAGGTAGTTCGAAAGTCTTGGTCAGCCTTGATATCAAAACTTAAAGAGTTGTGGAACGGATTCTTGTTCAACTAACGAAGAAATTTAGTTGAATATGTAACTTTTGGTGGATAATTGGTGTCTATATAAAAGAGGTGGGTAAATAAAATAAAAAAATTATTCTATGGTTTGATCGCATTAGCTTTATTCATGATTACAGGATGCAATATTCAAGGGGGAACTACAACAGTATCAATTGACAGTATAGATGCCGAAGAAGCTTTAACATTAGATTCTGATGCTGATATTTTTCAGTATGATGGAGTTATCTACAAAGCTAATATTGATTGGGTTGAAAAATTGTCTTTAACAAAAGATGTTCAAATCGGTGAAATAAAAACAAAAAATGATGCTAATACAGATTTTAGAGATGAGATGTCGAATAAACTTCCTGTTGGTACAAAGATTTTTTCCACCAAAGAACGAGGAGATATTTTAATTGTTGAATCTGAAGGAGAAATCAAAAAATATCTTGCAATTGTTGAAGGGTAAACAAAATTCCTTGTTCAACAAACGTGGTGCTTTAATTGAATAGATGAATGATGTATCCATCTCATACGAGGTGGTCTTTTTTATTTATACATTGCCGAAAATTAACAGTATTGTATTGTTTTTTGGGAAATGCTTTTTTGTTTGTTTTACCAAATAAGACTCATGGAAATCAAATTATAGGTCGTTTACGTTCGTTTAAGATGGTTATTTTATTCAAGGTTATTATACTCATACTTTGATTTTAAATGGCTTAAGACGTATGGAGGCTTAGAATATTTTGTTTATCATAAGAAGTAAAGATTAAATTCTGATGCTATTTATGCAGAATTTTATACATGCTGCAATTGGTGATCCAATCGAAAAACATTGTTAAATCAACGATGTATAACCTATGGATATTTATCGCGAAAACTCCAAATCTATAAAATTACAACAGTCATTGTAGCGAGGATGTTCGGGGCATTTCCCATTTTGTATACAGCTTGGGCTTTTTTTACGAATAAGACTAAATATGTATGAACGTGAATAAAACCTTTTTAAAACCTTTTTTTAGGAGGTTGTTAAATCAAATCGAAATTCCCCTTTATAGAGTGTTGCAACAAAATATTGCATAACTTTAGGAGGAACTATCTTATGGCTACAAATTATACTTATTCAAGCGAACTTTGGATGATGGGTCGCCCCTTCGTTCACATGATTAAAACACCTTTATCTAACATTTGCACAGAAACAATCTGTAAACCCTTAACGAGTACATCGTATTATGGTATCAATGGCGGTTTTTTACAACACTCAATCTTACGATCAAACACCTACATCTTCTAGCTCTATCTGTGTTGACGTTAATGAAATTGGAAATTCAATTACTGTGAATGGTAAAACATTCGCAAAAAACCATAACTATAACTTAAACGCTTCAGGTAATCAAACTGCTAAAAAAACAATGGTGATTTACAAAGATGCAAATGGCTCATAAAAAGCTACCTACCGTAACAGCTTCACTTTATACAATCTCAAATGAGTTCCCGAAATTTGAATAAATTATCGGTGGAACATCTTATACATTAGCAGATTGGGGCGAAAAGGCGTATTACGCTCCACTTCCTCGTACAGTATTAGCTTGGAAGGGTGCAAATGCTTATTTCTTATACCGTAGCGTCGATGATGTAGGCAATCTATATGAAACAAAAGACAAAAAAGATCGTGTTTATGGTGCTGGTGGTAGATTACTAGAAACACTCTTACAAATGACTGCCCACTTGAAAATCCAGCATATAGTTATGCAAAGAAAGATGCTGAGGTTTTCATATTAGGTGAAATACCTAGAAATGCTATACTATTCATAAAAAGGGAAAGTGTCTTTAAATTATGAAAATTGATTATGGAAGTGGTTTTGATTGTTAAATATATGCGAATTAAAGTTTTAGTCGAAACAGGACTTTTATTATTGGTTGAAAAATGTATTTGGATATTCCAAAATGGAGGTAAACAGTGGTAGAGAGTCACGCAAGGACTAGTAATAGTCTATTATACTATAAATGTGATAATATTGAATTTTTAAAAGGTTATGGACAATTATATACAGAATTTGATGATGGCGTTGCAACTAGGCAGATCAACATAATAAATAATGATATATATAGTTCTTCATCATTGCACGATTGGAACGAAGATGTTGGATCTTTATTGTATGACGGACATATCGAGAGTTTAGATTTAAGCGATAGTGTACCTATTACTCAATTAGAATTTGAGAATAAATGGCAGGAGGGAATTGTAGCTAACAATTCTCACATAAACTACTTAAAGGGTGATGCTTCTCTTCCTTTCGAAGAACATACACTCATCATTCATGTTGTTAATATTTTAGGAAAATGGGGAAAAGGCTTTGTTTTATCTTTATCAAAGCAATTCCCTTTTGCCAAAAATGAATATATAAAATGGTCGAAGGATAAAGAAACTTTTGGGTTAGGAGAGGTTCAGTTTGTATGTGTAGACCAGCAGAAAGCTACTTTTGTTGCCAATATGCTTGCACAACACGGTGTGAAGAAAAATGATAAAGATCGTACAACCTATATTGATTATGATGCGCTTCGTTTATGTTTAAGAAAAGTTGCGAGATTTGCATTAAAAAATCGATTATCGATACAGATGCCTAAAATTGGTTCAGGTTTAGCAGGAGGGGGTTGGAGAGAGATTGAAAAAATAATAAATGAGGAATTGATTTATTATAAAATTAAATGTACTGTTTTTGAATTGTGATAAATTAAATAAAAGTTAGGGGTGGCATCAATGGTAGATACAAAATTGAGGGAGCGAGTGTTTGACACTTTATACGGCGGGATTATTGGTGATCTAATGGGCGTACCTGTTGAGTTTAAACAAAGAGGAACTTTCCATGTGCAAGATGTGATGGGGTATGGTACTTATAATCAGCCACCTGGCACTTGGTCTGACGATACTTCGCTAACACTCTGCCTGGTCGAGAACATTATTGAAAATGGGGATACCAAAACATTAATGAACAAATTTGTACAATACATGGAGCAGGGCTATCTTACACCATTTGGCGAAATGTTTGATATTGGAATAACTACAGCAGAAGCCGTTTCCAACTATAAAAAAGGTGTTCCGCCAGCACAATGTGGTAAAACGGGCGAGTTTGATAATGGCAATGGTACACTAATGAGGATAGCTCCTTTAGTATTCGTGGTCATGCATGAGTTAGATTTTGCTAAAAGAAAAGATTTAGTACATCAATATACAGAGATTACTCATGGTCATCCGCGTTCCATAGTAGGATCCATTATTTACATTGAGCTATTATTAAGCTTATACCAAAATAATTCACTAGAAGTGGCCTTAAAAGAGGTTTTTGAACTACTTCAAAATAATTTACAACATGAAATGAAAGCAGAGTTAAATGCTTATGCAAGGATTTTTCATGAAAACTTTTTAAATACGCCTGAAGACGAGATTCAATCAAGCGGCTATATTGTTCATTCATTAGAGGCGGCCATTTGGTGCGTAGGTAATTCTACAACATTTAAAGACGCCATTCTTAAGGCAGTTAATTTAGGAGAAGATACGGACACAGTTGCAGCGATTACAGGATCGATAGCGGGTATGTATAAACAGTTGGACAATATTCCAGAAGAATGGTTAGGTAAAATTGTCAGTAAACAAAAGGTTGATGCCTTAATCCTGGCGTTTTATGAATTTTGTGCAGCGCAGACGTAAAAAAGTTTATTGGAAAGGACGGTGACGACATGTTACCTATACATAATAGCTATACAGCTAATCCACCAGCAACAGATCACCAAATTGTACACATAGAAAATAAGTTGAATTGCCAACTTCCGAGTGCCTATACACTTGTATTAAAGGAAAGTAACGGTTTATCGTTTACGAATGGTGTGTTCATTTATGGCACGGAGGAAATTGTAGAAAGAAACGAGACTTGGGAAGTGGCGGAATATGCAAAAGGCTATATTGCTATTGGGGATGATAGTGGAGGAATGATCTTTTTAATGGACATAAAGGCAGAGGATTATCGTGTTTTAGCAGTAGATAGTGGTGATATGAACCCGGAGCATGCAACATTGATTACTTCTGATTTAAGCAAGTGGCTACAAGAAGGATGTCAGTATGAGTAAGAGATATAAATGAAAAGCTTCTTCCTACTAGAAGGAAGAGGCTTTTCTTTTGATTTTTATGTCTACTCTTGGAGAAAAATAATTGAAAATAAAGCAAAATTATTACGTATTCTATTATTTTTTGAATTTTTTAGAAAATAATGTTGAATTATTGGAAAGAGGTAGTATAATGAAAATATAGTTACATAAATGGTTAATAATTCCTTATTAAGAGGAATTATTGGCAAAAAATAGTGACTATAAACTTAAAAAATGAAGAAATGAGGCGATTTTAATGATTAACATGATTCAGTATTTAGAGCAAAATCCGACGTTGGTGACATTGTTAAAAGAAAAAAAAGCTTCTCTCATTGGTGTAACAGCATTAGAGCAAAAGGCAATATTGGATTCGTTTGATGAAGATGTATGTTTAGAAAATCGCGTTTGGTACTAAAATATTTAAAAAATAAATGGTTTGGGCTTGCTATAGGATTCTATTTAATTTCAGGTATTTATTTACTTTATATTACTTATAGCACGCCCTTTTTAAATATAGAATTAGAAAAAATAAATGATAATTGGACAATAACGGATTCTTACTATAAAAATTGGGCGTCTAAGCATAAAATTGTTCCTGGAGATATTGTTTTATACGTTGATAATGTTAAAATAAGTAATTTATCTTATATATCCTTTGATTCTGCCATAAGAGCAGCGAAAGAAATTACAATTCAAAAGTCGGATGGTAGGATAGTCTCTATACAGATAAAAAATCTAGATATTCCTCAACAATTTTACTATTTATTGATAATACCAGCTTGTTATTATTTTCTAACATTATTCATTACAATATACTTATATTCTAAAAGAATTAACCAAAAACTTACTAATTTACTTATATTATTTATTCTAAGTGTTTCTTTAGCCTATGTAAGTATTGGTGCTTCAGGACGTTTAGATAATATAGGTATGATTATTAATCGTAGTAGTTTACTTCTGTGTTTAGTCATTTTATTGCTCTTTTTAAAAGAATATTTTTTGTTTTTAGATATAAAGTGGTTATTCTTAAAAAATATAAGAAATTTCTTTGTTTTACCTTTTTTGGCTGTTGCAATGAGTGTTTTTAGTATTTTTTATCCATCAATTAATCCGATATTATCTGAATTGATACTATGGCTATTTTTTCTATTAATACTATTGAATCTTGGAATTTTAATTGTAGGTTTTTTTAAGTATAAATCTTCCCATCTAAAGCTTTTATTAATGAGTATAATTATCCCATTTCTGCCTTTTTTATTTTTATATGCTTTACCTCAAATTTTTTTCAATGAACAACTACTTTCTGCTGATATTTGTTCATTATTTCTTTTACTAATTCCATTCAGCTTCATTTTTACACAACTCACTGAACGTATTTTTGATATGGAGTATTTCATTTCTCGATTGCGTTATTATTTTAATTTCTCATTTGGCTTTACGATATGGCTGTTAATCGGTTTATATTTATTTGCAGATTTATCAGTTTCGCGTATGACAGAGATTTTCTTTTTTGCCTTTCTATCGTTAATGGCGTTGTTCTACATTAAAGAGCGGATTGATTATCGTAAGCGGAAAATTTTATTTTCTACAAAAGGCGACTACATCCACCGTTTGTATACGACCGTTGAGAGTATTGGTAGAGTGGTGAAGATTGAGGACTTATTGGAGAAATTTGTACAAGAGGTTGTGGTGCAGCTTGAAATGGAAAGTGTGTATGTGCTCACATATGATTTTCAAACACATCAAGTTACCTTAACCAATAAATCCAAAGAATACACGCAGCATCAAATAGATGAGGTACTAGTCGAAAGATTAGGCTTGGGAGATATAAAAAAGACAGATCATTTCTATATCGCCTTTATTCATCAGGATGTGAACTTTAAACGAATCCTTGTTGTGGATCATAATAAAACGATTTATCTCAAGGACGAGGAACTGCTATGGCTAGAATTATTGCTACTCTATTTAAATAATTTTATCGAAAACACAAAAATGGTTGAGGAGCTTTTAAATCAGTTAAAGCATATGAAAGAAGCTGATAATCGACAGCTACCATGGCTCAATAAATTGCTTTGGCTAAGGTTTGAGGAAGAAAAATATCAGTTAGCACAGGAACTTCATGATACGATTTTACAAGAGCAACTGCACATTGCAAGGGAAATGGATGTCCTCATGCATACAAAAGAAAAAGAGGAGATCCCATCTAAACTTATAAAGCTTCATGAACATATGATTATCTCTCTGAATGATTTGAGGGGCTACTGCGAAAACTTAAAGCCACCTCTATTAGATACATTGGGCTTAAATGCAGCCCTTGAAAAATTAATACAAAAAATTCATAAACGGGCTAATTTTGTTTTGATCTATACAATTGACCGCCTCTATTTAGAGGATGAGCGCTTAAATTTAATGATTTATCGGCTGTTCCAAGAACTATTAAACAATGCGTTAAAACATTCCTATGCTAATACAGTTGAAATACATTTACTGGGCACCGAAGAGGGATTCCAAATTTTGTATAGCGATGATGGTGTTGGTTGTAATATAGATGATATTCTACTTGCCGATTCTATGGGCATACAAGGCATGCAGGAGCGCGTTCAAGCTTTTAATGGGAAATTCGCATTAAATAGCAAAGTAGGAGAAGGGATGACGATTCGTATCCAAGTAAGTGAAACCCAGCATACGAATCCCTATACCTATAAGACCCTGACCCGACCAACTTATATGATACGAGGATAACCAGATGAAGCGGAAGCAAAAGTGCATATATTTTTTTAATACCTTTTAATCTCTTCGTAGAGGCTACGAATGTGGGTTAGAAGGCTTTTGTTTGAAAAGTATTTTATTTATAATCAAAAATAATAAAACGTTATCAAAAAAATATTATTTGTTAAATAGTAAATCAGGAAAAAATACACTTTTTAGAGTATTTACCTAATATTCAAGGAAATTATGGCCATATGACCGATATAATCAGGAGAAGGATTGAGGAGGTCAATAGATTTGAATAAAAAATTATTTTTAACAGCAGCAGCTATTCCTGTAGCACTTATCGTTCCCACTGTAGCAGGTGCGGCCGAAACAGTTTCAGTCACTGGTGAAAATATTGTCAATGCAACATTAAAAGTAGAAAAATTACCAAATGATACAATCGTCAATGCCTATCAATGGTATTATCTAGAGGAAATTACTGGTGATGAGGGTTCAACAAATAAGCCCATCTCTGGAGCAACGTCTATTTCCTTAAAAGTGCCTGTTGAAGCAGCTGGAAAAAGCATTTTTGTGGAAGCAACTACGACAGACGGTAAAAAATTTAAAAGTGCACCGCGCCATATTGAGCCATTAGAGCTCGATATCACCATCCCAACGTTAGAAGGTCAATCCGCTGGTTTTGTAGCACCTGGAGAAACAGTGAAAGTAGCTGGTATTACTGTCACTGATAAGAATGGTGCAAAATTGCAAAGTGATCAAATTACATATAGTTATCAATGGTTTTATAAATTAGGTGATACCTCCTTTACGATCATAGAGGGTGCTTCAGGTAGTACATATACGATTCCGAAGGATGCCATTGAAAAGGATATTCAAAATATTGCTGTCACCGTCAAAGCAAAAGTGGGTCTTTCTTTTGCGGAATCTAAACTATCTGATACCATTACTGTCTCTAAACAACCCACTGATACTTTAACGAAAGAGATTAAAGCTTTACTGGTCAATGATAATAAATACAATGTATCAAGCTTAGCAGAATTTGGTGCTAAAGTTGCGGAACTAGAAAAAAACTATCAATCCTTATCAGCGGCAGCTAAAGGGAATGTGTCTAATTATGATGTCTTAAAGCGAGCACTTGCTGATGTTGAATTAATAACTAAGTTAAACGAAAAATGGAGCAAAATAGAGACTAGTAATGAAAAAGAAATAAAGGAACTAGAAGAGGCTTATAATAAGCTAGATCTGTTACAGCGTAGCTTAGATGTAGATGAGACCCTATATAAGAGCATTAAAAATCTATTAAACGAGCCAAATGATCTTGAAGAGATAAAAGAAGTGAGAAAACTCAATCAAGCTATTATTAATTTATTATCCTATGAGAATTCACTTGTGAAATATGTAGCTTCGGATGTTGATTCCTTACAAGCGAGCGTAAAGACAATCGAAGCAGATATTGAGAAATTATCACAAAGCTACCGAGCCGCTGTTCAAAACCAAGCAATTTTGTCTGAGGCTAAATCGGATATTAAAAAGGTCGAGCAATTCATTAAATCATTTGATAAATTAGCTACAAATAGTACGCCTAATAAACAAGTGACGACTGCTAAATCAATCCGTACAGCCTATGAAAAATTAACGTATAAACAATTAAAATTAGTGCCAGATGTGTATGTGCAGCGTTTGACTACAGCAGAACGTGCAGAAGAAAGCCAAATTATAAATTTAAATAATGTTATAGATAGCTATATTAGCGATGATGTTTATCCGTTCAATCCGTCTGCTGGTTCATGGCAAAGTCATGTCAATAATGTCAATCAAATGATCAAGGAATATAAGAGCTTAACGAAAGCCTCAGCAGCACAAATTATTGGCTACGATAGTCTTGTTGCCTTACAGAAAGATTTAAAAGCAGCTGAAAAAGTAATTAAAGATATGGATGCCTATCAAAAGTTATCTGCAACAACTGGTGTAAAGGAAAGTAAACTTAATTCAAGCTATACAAGTACTTTAAAAGCTTATAATAATCTTACAAATTTACAGCAATCACTTGTATATAATGCTGAAGAATTTTTACTAAACACGCCAAAGATTTCAGTTGATGGCAATGGTAAAGTGCCTACTGATAAAGCAGCAGCAGAGGCGTTAGTGGCGGATATTGCCAAATTTGCGGATGTTACGAAATATTCATTCAATCAATTAGAAACCGCTGTTAATACAGCTTCTGAATCCTATAAAAAATTGTCTTCAGCTGCAAGAAAATACGTGACAAATTATTATTTATTAACAGCAGCAAATAAGGATATTACAGGTGTGAAATCCTTCTATAAAAAAATACAGACCGCTAGAGAAGAAACAGATGCTGCGAAAAAGGCTAAAAAAATTGAAACAGTGCAAAAAGCTTATGCGAAATTACCTGCGAATCAGCAGCATTTAGCAAAAGAACAATATGAAGCTTTATTAAAAAATCAAAATATAGATGAAAATGCATCGAAAATTACACAGCTAAATAATGATATTGCCACAATTGTTTCCAATAATCTCTATGTCGTAACGATTGAAAGTATTAAAAATCTTTCGACACAATATAGTAGCCTTAGTTCAAGTGAGAAAAAATTGATTACAAACTATGATATTTTAAAAACTGCGCTTGCTGACGTGAAAAAAGTGGAAAGCTTTATGAAGACCTATGAGAAATCCTTTGCTTCAAATCCAAGCACTGTGATCAAGGCATATGAAAAGCTTACATCTAAACAAGTGAGCCTGATTGATGCAGGAACTAGACAATTGATCATTGATAAGCAAAAAGGACAACAGCAAACGAATGAAAATGCATTGTCATTAATTGAATCCATCAATTCACTTCTTGTAAAAGGTGAATATATCAATGGTTTACAGGAGAAAGTAAGTGAAATCCGTAAAGCCTATGATGCTCTGAGTGATGCTGATAAGAAGGTTGTTAAAAATTATTCGAAGCTCACGCAAGCAGAGGGTGATTTGAAGAAGGTTGAAGAGGTGCATGCTATATACGAACCAGCAGGGAGCAGTAATGATGCTGCACGTAAAGCATGGCAAACAGCCTATGGAAAGCTCTCTAAAAGATTAGAGTTACTCTATACAAACATGTATCCAACCGAGCAATAATTGTTACTTCCAGATGGCCTCGAACAGTTTTCGAGGCTTTTCTTTATACATAAGATTTGTCTAGTAATTTGATTGTCCGCTATACTATGTACAACAAAGGAAGAAATTTTTTACATAAGATTGTAGTTTCACAAAGAAGGTAGGAACAAAAGATGTATAAAATAGGTGTTGTTGGTCCCATTCAATCCGTTGAAAGAATTATTGCCTTAGCACGAGAAATCGAACAGGATATGGAATTTATTCCGTATATATATGAAGTGGCGACGGAAACAAAGCATCTTGTGGAGACACATAATCAGGCTGTCGATTTCTGGTTGTTTTCTGGTTACATCCCTTATAAACTTGCCCGCCAAACGAATGTATCCCAAGATAAATTGACCCATATTATTTTTTCCGAAGCGGCTATTTATCGGGGTTTTTTAGAACAATCCTATCAGCAAAAAAAGTTTATAGAAAATGTTAGTATCGATATTATTCCTTCGCCTTCTCAAATGGCTTCAGAAAGTCTTGCAGAGATTCAGCATAATGTCCACCATATGTATCTAAAGGAATTTGATGTCGCTATTGATCCACAAGAGCTATTTGATTTCCACTATAGCCTTTGGCAGGCGGGCAAAATTGATTTTGCGATTACTTGTTATCCCTCTGTTGATGAAGAGCTGAAGAAACGTGGTGTGCCATCTTATTGGGTTTCCCCAACAAAAACAGAAATTTATCATACAGTTCAACTTTTTACAGAGAAGATCAAAACGTCCTATTATAAAGAGACACAAATTGGTGCAGTCATGCTTGAAATTAAGGACTTCGATTCATTAAAAGAGCGCATGAAGCAAGGCTATCGTATTCAATATTTAGAATTGCGCACGAAGGAAAATCTACTACAGCTCTGTGAACAGATTGATGGCTCTCTTATTGAAGAGGGGAATGGTAAATATACGATCTTTAGTACAAGAGGTGCGATTGAAGGGCAAATACGATTTTTACAGGAAAAAATGTATCAGTTGTCGATTGAAATGGAGACAAAGGTGACAGCAGGCATTGGCTTTGCTCAAACAGTGTTCAATGCTGAGTTACATGCTCACCGAGGACTAAGACAGACGAAGGAAAACGAGGCTATTGACATCGTGATGATACAGGATGATGGCACCATTATTGAATCGGTAGGGCATGTAGAAGAGCTATCCTATTCCTACCGAGCAGAAGACCCTTATATTTTAGAAAAACTAAAAAAAGGGAATATTAGTATTAAAACCTATATGAAAATCCATGCACTTGTACAAAAAATGCATTGGAAGCATTTTACGACAAAGGATTTAGCGACACAACTGCAAATGAGCGAGAGAAATGCCCAACGAATCGTAGCAGATTTATGTAATGTAGATTTAGCGAGAATTTGTGGAGAAGAATTACAGCATACTCGAGGCAGACCTATTAAAATGTATCAACTTGTCTAAAAACAAAAATGTCCCAAACCAATAAATGGTGTGGGACATTTTTTTATGCTTTTTGAAGCCTTAAATACTGATAAATCACTAAATTCAGCGGTTATTTAGGTACATAATATGGATTTACGAAGACGATTATCTATTAGAAATTTTCAAAAAAATATTGTCTTTTTATTGAACTTTGATTATTATACGAATATATAACGAAAATGTCGGTATATAAAAGGGGATTTACGGACAAGGGGGCAAGCATATTCAAGAATAGTCGTGGCAATAAAGAGAGGATTTCTATATATGGGAGGGATATGTATGACAACAAATGAAATAACGAAGAAATCTAGAAATGTCATCCTTGCACTTTTATTTTTAGGCTGGTCTTTAGGGAATTTAGATCGCTATATTATGAACTATGCAGTGGTTTCGATTACAGGAGATTTGCAACTGGATGCATCTTCAACGGGTATTATTTTAAGCGCTTTCTTTTTAGGCTATGCCATTATGCAAATACCGGGTGGCTGGCTTGCCGATAAGTTTGGCGCAAAACGAGTTTTATTGATGGCTGTTATCATGTGGTCTATTTTTACGGGCCTAACAGCTATTGCTTGGTCTTTAACAGCGATGATTGTAATTCGTTTTTTATTTGGTATTGGTGAGGGTGGTTTTCAGCCATCAAGCTCTAAAATTATTGCTACGATTTTCCCAAAAGAGGAAAGAGGTAGAGCGATGTCCATCATGCTTACTTCTGGTGGCATTGTTTCACTCATCGTCCCTTTGCTAGCTGCTTATCTATTAGGAACGATTGGCTGGCGCATGATGTTTATCATCATTGGAGCAATTGGGGCCATAATTGCCTTTTTATATTGGAAATACATTCAACTCCCGCAAGATGAGGCAGCTACTGCTGGAACAGAAAATACTACGAACAAAGTGAATTTTAAAGAGTTATTGAAAACACCCCTAATGTGGAATTTAATCATTGCTTATTTTTGTATTTATGCAGTGAACTGGGGATTAGTTTCTTGGATTCCAACATATCTTCAAAAAAATCGAGGCTTGGATTTAATGTCCATTGGTTGGGCGCAAACAATACCAGCTATTACAACGATAATTGGTGTATATGGTAGTGGCTATATCATTGATAAGCTACCAAAAGGTATGGAGAAAGTGTTAGGCTCTATTTCCTGCGCAGTCATTGGTCTTTTATTGTATTTAATGTTTACTGCCAAAACAGTGACGTTATTTATTGGTTACCAAACAGTCGTTTCGATCTTTATTGCGTTTGTCATTACATTACTACCTGTTATTGTGCTCAAGAAATTACCTTCCTCTATCACAGGTTCTGCAATGGGGATTGCCAATACAGGGGGACAATTAGCAGGGTTTGTTACACCGATGGCAATTGGATTTATGGTTGATGCCTTTAATGGCTCCTTTGATGCAGCCTTTTGGATGTTAATTGGCTTTGCGCTTATCTGTATTGTATCGCTTGTCACATTAAACGACCAAAAAGGAACATTATTAAAAGCATAATGAATTTGGAGGGACAAATATGAGTTATCATGAAAAAATTTCAACATTAATTGAAGCAAAACAGCAAGCTACAGTAGCATTAAGCGATGCGATTTGGGCTGTGCCCGAGCTTCATTTTCAAGAAAAGAAATCGATGGAATATATGAAACAGGCACTAGAAAAAGAGGGTTTTCAAACAGAAGTCGGTGTTGCTGCTCTTGAAACAGCGCTTGTTGGAACGTATGGTTCTGGTCAGCCTGTCATTGCCTTTTTAGGTGAATATGATGCGCTTCCAGGCTTGAGTCAAAAAGGTGGGGCGACACAACATGAGCCTCTTGTTGATGGTGGAAGCGGACATGGCTGTGGTCATAATTTATTAGGTACTGGCGCATTCGCAGCTGCTGTTGCTGTAAAGGATTATTTAGAGCAAAATCATCAGTCAGCAACAATCCGTTTTTACAGTTGCCCTGCAGAGGAGAATGGATCTGGTAAAGCTTATATGGCAAAGGCTGGCCTTTTTGATGATGTTGATATCGCGATCTCTTGGCATCCAGGTACGTTTTCGACTGTGATGACGTGTAGTTCTCTAGCAAACTATGCCGCAACGTTTAAGTTTACGGGCAAAAGTGCTCATGCCGCAGCTGCACCACATCTTGGACGAAGTGCTTTAGATGCTGTTGAGCTTATGAATGTTGGGGTAAACTACTTACGAGAACACATCATTCCAGAAGCACGTGTGCATTATGCCATTACTAATTCTGGCGGAACTTCGCCAAATGTCGTTCAACCATATGCAGAGGTAACGTATCTAGTTAGGGCACCTAAAAAGCAGCAAGTGCAGGAAATTTATCAGCGCGTTGAGAACATTGCAAAGGGTGCCACAATGATGACAGGGACGTCAGTGGACATTGAGTTTGAAGGTGCTGCATCAAATCTTATTACAAATAAAACACTTTATGATGTGATGTATCAACAAATACTTGAAATTGGTATGCCAGACTATACAATAGAGGATGAACAGTATGCGCAGGCAATTTTCAATACGTTTACACCAGAAGTACAAGCAGCTTCATTAGTGGGCTTACGCAGAGAAGATGCCAAGCAATTACAAGGCAAAGTGATTGCTGATCATGTTCCAGGCATGCTACCTGAATTTATTATGGGTGGCTCTACAGATGTTGGCGATGTTAGCTGGAACGTACCAACCGTACAGTGTACAACTGTATGCATGGCATTAGGGACACCATTACATACATGGCAGGTAGTGTCTCAGGGAGTGACCCCAATAGCGCATAAAGGAATGCTACAGGCTGCTAAAATTATGGCTTGTACAGCCTTAGCGTTGCTAGATAATCCTCTATACATTGAAAAAGCGAAAAAGGAATGGCAAGAACGTCTAGATGGTGAAACATATCAATCTTTAATTCCAGAGGGAACACAGCCACCTAAGCGCTAACAGGATAGAGTCTTCATAGGAGAACTATGAAGGCTCTGTTTTTGCCTCATTTTGAAAGGAGAACGCGACATGTCAACACAACCCAATCATCAGCATCATCTTCTAGCACAGTGGGTATCACAGTATCGTGCAGCTACCAAAGAAGGGCAATGTGCTAATTATATCCCTGCTTTAGCCAAAAAAGATCCTAATCAATTAGCTGTGGCGATTGTGGGGACTGAAGGCCACGAAATCAAAGCGGGAGATACCGAAGAACTATTTACCCTTCAAAGCGTTTCCAAGGTTATTACCTTTATTTTAGCCTGTATGGATCGAGGCTTACCATATGTTTTAGAAAGAGTAGATGTTGAACCAACAGGAGATACCTTTAACTCAATTATTCGCTTAGAAAGTCATCAGCCAGGTAAACCCTTTAACCCGATGATTAATGCTGGGGCTATTACGGTATCCTCCATGTTGGCTGGTCATTCTCCGCAAGAGAAGGTCACAAAGATTCTACAATTTTTAGAACAAATCATCGGCAAGCAATTGAGTATCAATGAAGAAGTATTCCAGTCAGAGTGGCAAACGGCTAATCGTAATCGAGCATTGGCCTATTACTTAATGGATTCAGGGTTTTTAGATTGTCCAGTAGAGGCGGCACTTGAGGTTTATTTGAAGCAATGTGCAATTGAAGTCAATGTATCAGATTTAGCCATGATTGGCCTAGTTATTGCGAATGATGGCTATCACCCACTGTTAAAGAAACAGCTATTCCCAAAACAAGTGGCAAAATTAGCGAAGGCTTTAATGGTAACGTGTGGTATGTACAATGCCTCAGGGAAGTTTGCGGCATTTATTGGCCTCCCTGCCAAAAGTGGTGTATCAGGTGCGATTCTTGCGGCTGTTCCAGGACATGCAGGCCTGCACTCGCCGTTTCCTACTGGCTGTGGTATCGGAATTTACGGACCAGCGATTGATCCAATAGGAAACAGTGTGGCAGGTGTACAGTTGCTGAAACAGCTAGCAACAGAATGGGATATGACTATTTTTTAATAAGTGAAGATGATTTCAGCGCTTAGTCTGAAGTCATCTTTTTTTCATTTTATAAATAATAAATAAAGCGATAAACCAAATTGGTGTTAACAGCAGTGCTGTACGCGTAGCCTCAGAAATAAACATCACCATTAATAAAAAGGCGAAAAACGCAAGCACGACGTAGTTGATAAAAGGAGTCAGTGGTGCTTTGAAGATGGAAGCTTCATGTAAAGCACGTTTTTTTCGTTTGTAGATGATGTGAGAAATGATGATAATGCTCCACACCCATATAAAACAAATTGCACTGATTGTCGTCACAACACTAAAGGCATTCTCTGGCATCAACTTACTTAACAGAGCACCAACTGATACAACAATAGCAGAAATAACGAGAGCATTACTTGGCACACTGTTTCTGTTGAGTTTTGCGAATGCTGGAGATGCCTGTTTATTGTTACCAAGATTATAGAGCATCCGACTTGTGGAGAATAACCCACTGTTACCTGCTGAAGCCGCTGAAGTAAGCACAACAAAATTTATAATACCAGCAGCAATCGGGATACCTGCTAATGTAAACACTTGGACAAAGGGACTGCTTGAAGCAGACATTTCATACCATGGGTTAATACATAAAATGACAAATAATGCCCCTACATAGAAAAGCAAAATGCGAAATGGAATTTTATTAATGGCAGAAGGAATATTTTTTTGAGGATCTGCGGTTTCAGCTGCTGAAACCCCCACTAATTCCACTCCAACAAATGCAAAGACTACCATTTGGAAGGCCATTAAAAAGCCGTATATACCATTTGGGAACATGCCTCCATGTGCCCACAGATTTTCAACTGATACGGTCCCTGAGCTAGTTTGAAAGCCAGTTACTAACATAATAAGACCAATAATAATAAGTGCGACAATCGTAATAACTTTAATAATAGCGAACCAAAATTCTAGCTCACCAAAAAGCTTAACGGTTAATAGATTTAGTAGTAATAACAATACAAGGCAACCAATGGCTGGCACCCATTGTGGGAGATCAAACCAATATTGTGTATAAACCCCCACCGCAATAATGTCTGCCATTGCGGTCATAATCCAACAGAACCAGTATGTCCAACCTGTTACATAACCTGCCCAAGGCCCTATGTACTCGGATGCAAAATCCGTAAATGAAGTGTAGCCTGCGTTGGATAGTAACAATTCACCTAAGGCACGCATCACAAAAAATAGCGCTGTCCCCACAATTAAGTAGGCTAGGATGATCGAAGGCCCTGCTAAGGCAATGGCTTTTCCAGAGCCTAAAAATAAACCAGTCCCAATTGTTCCGCCAATGGCAATAAGCTGCACATGGCGATTTTTTAAATCTCGTTTTAATTGTTGCTGTTCCACGTTAATCCCCCTCAAAGATGCATAAAAAACTATGACTGGAAAAATAAAAAGAGACTAGTTGTGACACTAGTCTCGGAAAAACGTCAGAATAACAAATATCATTTACTCGCAGATGTCTACATGAAATAGGTTAAATATTTTATGTAGCATCGCTTATAAAAGCTGTATTATTCCTCTGTCCTTTTGCCTGAGATAGTGAACCCTTCGGCGACGCAATGTGCGCTCTCTCCAGAACTGCTCCTGCTATAGTTTGATCCATAGCATTCATAGCTTATTAACTTGATAATCAATTATTATTGTAAGATATTATACATCCTAACAGTGCTTCTAAAATTATTCAACAATAAATTTTGACTATTTTCAGAAAAATAGAAGAATGGGGTTCGTAACAGGCATATCTCTAACGAAAAATAGTATTTTTGGTCATACAAAGTGTTTCGTGAAGGGGTTTTTAATATGAGATGGATTATTGGAAGATTGCTCAACATAGCTGTCGAAGTGCTCAAACATAAGTGAAAACCGCTCCAAAAGAGTGTGGAAGTGCTCAAACAAATGAAAAGGACGCTCAAAAAAGTGGACGAAGCGCTCATTTTTATGAGGACCCGACTCAAGTAGCGAACTCGTTCAAAGTAGACTTTGTATCAAAAAGGGGATTATAATGCGTTTTGTTGCTTTACTTTTTTATTTTAATGACATGAAGCTCGTACAGCATCATTTGAAATAGATATAATATAGTAGAAACTCTGAATTTTTTAAAAAAGAAGTCGTCTCATAGTACTTTGAGACGACTTTTTCTGATGAGAGCATTAATATTTTTTTGCTTTTATTTTACCTGTCCAAGTTTTGAAACCACCTTGAAGTTGGTAAATTTGGTTGTACCCACGTTTTTTAAGAAATAGTGCAGCACGTGAGCTACGGCCTGTATTTTGACAGTATAGATATACTGGTAAATCTGGGCGAATTTCTTTATAACGTTGACGTAGTGTTGTCGAAGGAACATTTCGTGCACCAAGAATATGACCAGCATCAAATTCTTTTTGCTCACGAACATCGATCAGCTGGGCTTTACGATAGCCTTCTATGAATTGCTCTTGTGTTAGGTTGGTTACGGCTTTTTTGAGTCGTAGTGCATTAATTCCGATATATGCAATTGTGACTACTAAAACGACACCGATTGTGATAAGTATGTCCAAGATTTTCTTACCCCTTTCTATCTTCTCTATTATTATAAAAGATGCGCTAGCGATAGTCCAATGAGTTTGATAAAATTAACTAGGTTATAGCGAAATCGCTTTTTTCGTTACACAAGCAATCGTTCGCAATTTGAACTGTAGTATACTATTCGTTAAAGTTGACCCACAGGTGGGGCCTGATGGATCATTTTATATTTGTAGGAGATGAGCATATGACAACTTGGTATTTTTTAAATTCAGGGAAATGTAGTCCTTCTTTTAATATGGCACTAGATGAAGCATTACTTGATTGGCATAGTGAGGGGTTAATTCCACCAGTAATTCGTTTCTACGAGTGGGAGCCTGCGACATTATCCATTGGTTATTTTCAACAAGCTAAAAGAGATATTAATTTAGATGCTGTGCGTGAACAAGGCTTAGGTTTTGTACGTCGACCAACTGGTGGACGAGCTGTCCTACATGAACATGAGCTAACTTATAGTGTCATTGTGACGGAAAGCTATCCGAATATGCCAGAATCTGTGACAGAGGCATATCGTGTGTTAAGTGAGGGAATTTTGCAAGGTTTCCATAACCTGGGTATGGATGCCTATTTTAGTGTACCTGATACAGAGGAGAAAAGAGCGGACCTGAAGAGTCCAAAAAGTGCTGTTTGCTTTGATGCACCAAGTTGGTATGAACTTGTCGTAGAAGGGAAAAAAATAGCTGGAAGTGCTCAAACACGTCAAAAGGGTGTCATTTTACAGCATGGCGCCATTTTATTAGATTTGGATCAAGAGAAATTATTATCCGTATTTAATTTCTCCAGTGAAGAAGCGAAGAATCGTATGCGTAGAAAGCTACCAGAAAAGGCTGTTGCCATCAACAGTCTTGTAAAAGAGCCAGTGACAGTTGAACAATGTGTGACAGCTTTTAGAGATGGTTTTGCAAAATCGTTGCAAATTGAATTAAAACCATTTACACTTTCTGAGGAGCAATTAGAATATGTCCAAGCTTTAGAAGAAAAAAAATATGCTTCAGATGAGTGGAACTTTAAAAAGTAAAAAATGGTATGAAAAAAATATTTTTTAACGTTCAATCCTAGTCATAACAAGTAGTTCTGAATCTATTAAAAAAAGCAAGAGTTGAATTAAAAAACTATATATAGTATCTTTTTTAAAGACATATACACAATATGTAGTGTTTAACAACACGAGATATTGTGTATTTATTTTGTAATGAAGAAAATAAGGGAGGCAAAACGATGGTACTCACAAATCATCAACCCGAAGTAAACAATCAATTTGAACAGTTAAACAAAGATATTGAACAATTCCCGCAGGTACACCCCGTAACATCTGATATGCATATTACACACAAAGGTGTATCGAGACTTGTCATGATCGATCGCTATTCGTTTAAAGACACAGAAAAGAAAACATTGAAAGCCGGCGACTTTGTTGTATTAACGGTAAAAGCTGATCCGAAATTTCCTGCACGTGGTTTAGGGACAATTCAAAAATTGGATATGTCTACAAAAACAGCAGAGATTTTGATTGAAGAAGATTATCGTAGCGCATTAGACGATCCGCAAGAGCAAGAAACGGGTGTGATTACGCGTTCAATTGACGTGCTAGAAAAGCCTCTTGAGATATATTATGAACAAATTGCAAAACGAAATGCAACGGGCCTTGCCGCTGTTGAAAAAACACCAGAAAAACGCCAAGAATGGTTTGAAAAATTTTATGAGCAATTAGTATCCTTGAAATTCATTCCAGCTGGACGAGTGATTTATGGAGCTGGATCTGAAACTGATGTAACCTTCTTTAACTGTTACGTGATGCCATTTGTCGCTGACTCTCGTGAAGGTATCAGTGATCACCGTAAGCAAGTTATGGAGATTATGAGCCGCGGTGGAGGTGTTGGAACAAATGGTTCAACATTACGCCCACGTAACACATTAGCTCGTGGTGTAAACGGTAAATCATCTGGTTCTGTATCCTGGTTAGATGACATTGCTAAATTGACACATCTTGTGGAGCAAGGTGGATCACGTCGTGGCGCACAAATGATTATGCTAGCAGATTGGCATCCAGATATTGTGGAGTTTATTATTTCCAAAATGCAAAATCCACGTATTCTGCGTTACCTGATCGAAAATACAACGGATGAAACAATCATCCGTCTAGCCAAAGAAAAATTAAACTTCAAGCCACTTTCTATGCAAGAAGAAGCGATGTATCAAGGCATCGTGAATTATAAAAACATTGAAGGCTTAGGTGGATTTGATACAGCGATCATTCGTGAGGCTGAAAATAAATTACGTGATGGTGGCACGTACACTGTTCATAACCCAGAGTTTTTAACAGGTGCCAACATTTCTGTGACATTAACAAAAGAATTTATGGAAGCAGTTGAAAAAGATGCTGACTTCGAGCTTCGTTTCCCAGCTGTTGAAGAATATACAAAGGAAGAAATGAGCGTTTACAACACGAAATGGCATGAAGTTGGTGATGTTCGTGAATGGGAGAAAATGGGCTATAAAGTCCGCACATACCGTACAATTAAAGCAAAAGAGTTATGGAATTTAATTAATGTATGTGCAACATACTCAGCAGAGCCAGGTATTTTCTTCATTGACAACGCCAATGACATGACAAATGCAAAGGCATACGGTCAAAGTGTTGTAGCGACGAACCCATGTGGCGAGCAACCACTTGCACCATATTCTGTGTGTAACTTAGCTGCTGTGAATTTAGCACAGTTTGCGAATAAAGAAAATCAATCAGTTGATTACGAAGCACTACGTGAAACAGTTCGTGTTGGTGTTCGTATGCAGGATAATGTGATTGATGCGACACCTTACTTCTTAGAAGAAAACCGTGTACAAGCTCTTGGTGAACGTCGTGTTGGATTAGGCGTTATGGGCTTAGCCGATTTGCTGATTTACTGTGAAAAAGAATACGGTTCAGAAGCAGGGAATGCGTTAGTCGATGATATCTTTAAAACAATCGCTGAAACTGCGTATGAGGCGTCTACAGAGCTTGCGAAAGAGCGTGGTAGCTTCCCGTTCTTAGTAGGTGCTACAGACGAAGAAACAGCACGTTTACGTAAAGCCTTTACAGAGACAGGCTTTATGCAAAAAATGCCTGCTCATATCAAAGAGCAAATTTTAGCGACTGGTATCCGTAACTCACATTTATTAACGGTTGCACCAACAGGGTCCACAGGAACAATGGTAGGGGTAGCAACAGGTCTTGAGCCATACTTCTCCTTCACGTACTATCGTTCTGGTCGTCTAGGTAAATTCATTGAAGTAAAAGCTGAAATTGTCCAAGAATATTTGAACCGTCATCCAGAAGTAAATGAGCAAGAGCTTCCAGAATGGTTCGTTACAGCAATGGAGCTAAAACCAGAAGCGCATGCGGATGTGCAATGCATTATTCAAAAATGGATCGATTCCTCTATTTCTAAAACTGTAAACGCACCAAAAGGCTATACAGTACAGCAAGTTGAAAAAGTGTACGAGCGACTATATAAAGGTGGCGCTAAGGGTGGTACGGTCTATGTTGACGGTAGCCGTGATTCACAAGTACTTACACTAAAAGCAGAAGAAAATGATATGGATCAACTTTCATTTGAAGAGGAATTGGTGGAAGAACATACAAAACGTCCAGTCGTATTAGTAGATACGATTCAAGCGTTAGAGTCAACAACTGTTATTGGCTCAGACGTTGGGAATACATGCCCAGTATGCCGTAAAGGCACAGTCGAAGAAATGGGCGGCTGTAATACATGTACAAACTGTGGCGCACAGTTGAAATGCGGTTTATAAATTAGATTTAATAACAGTTGTTGTATCTTTAAAACAAAGTTTAACCGTTTGTAATAAAGTTGTACCGTTTTGAAAAAAGTTATACCGTTTATAAAAAAGATGAACTGTTGTTAGATCTTAGAATAATAATTTATAATAGTTTGATCAAAAATCCTGTTATATGCAGGATTTTTTCCTTATTCAGCAATCGGACCAAATTGTTGAGGAACGTTTTCAATGGATTTATTGTTTAAATATAGCGTTAGATAAAGATAAACTCCATTTTGACCAATCTTTTTTCAAAATGGAGTTTTTGCATTTGCTGATAAATAAAGCCTGAAGGTAAATTTTTGATCAATCTATATTCTGAAGCTATATTCACTTGTTTTTTATTTTTTATTTGTAAGTAAATCTTTATTTGGTTGGGAAAATGAAGCAAGGAGGTGAAATAATCCAGGTAAGACAATTAACATACCAACAATCGCATATATTTGTCGCGTACTTAAATCTAAAAATGTTGAGGAAGCAAACAATATCCCTAATGGCATGGTAACTCGAATGAATAGTAATCGAACTGCACTTAGTTGGGTTAAACGATCTCTAGGTGCTTCACGCTGAAAAATTGCTGCGCTTTGAGCATTGAATAAAGGAAATACCATTCCTCCAAACAATTCACACACCCATGCAATAGGAACTGAATTTACAAAAAACAAGAGTACGAATGAAAGACCTCCTCCTATTAAACCGAGGTACATAGTTTGATAAGTTTTTGGTAACTTCGTAAGTAGTACCATACCTACAGCATAACCGACTGGGAAAGACCCAGAAAAGATCGCATATTCCCAAGAATGACCATTAAGGTCTCCTCGTATAAAAGGAATACTTAAAACCATCGTTGCTCCAACTGCAAACTGTACCGTGGAAGAAAGAATGGTAAGTCGAAAAAGATTTGGATATTTAAAGAATGTTCGATAGCCTTCCTTCATTTCTGCCCACCAAAATTTCTTTGTCCAAGTTGCCACTTTCTTCTTACTTGATTGAGGGATACGTGAAAGTGCGAGAAAACTGACGAGGAACAGTACAGATGAAAATCCATATATAAAATGTATAGGACTGACCAACAGCAATAATGAAGTTGCTCCAGGAGCGATAAAACTCATAAGTCGAATAGTTCCATCTAGTAATGCATTTGCTTCGACAAGTTCTTTCTCTTTACAAATTTCTGGTAGAAGTGAAAAAGATAGACTTGCGTAAATTGGTTGCATCAAGCCTAACAAACATTGTAAAACGACTAATCCTAAAATGGTCCCCACGTCTGTACCAATTAAATAACCAACAAGTGGAAGGATATAGGCTCCAGCACGAATCAACTGTATGTTTTGAAGCATTTTCTCCTTCACAACATGGTTTAGGAAAGGCGCACTAATGCCTTGAAAAATTAAAGAGGGGATAAAATATACAAGCCAAAGTACACCCATCCATTCCTTTGAACCTGTCAATTCATAAAGTAACAATCCATTAATGATTGCTCCAGCTGCTCCACCAAATTCGGATACAATTTCACCTATCCAAAGTGCTTTAAATGAATTAGAGAACTTATTCATTTGTGAACCCCAGGTACTGAGTGAGTCGTCCAGAAAAAGCGTTAATCTGCGTTAGATTTGCTGAATAGATACCTTTATCAACACGAATAAACTTTGCTGCTTTCAATATAGAAAGTTGGTGATGTAGTGTTGTTTTAGATGTATTAAACTGCACGCTCAACTCTTGAAGTGATAAAGGTCCCTTTAAAAGTTGATAAAGCAATTTCAATCGAAGTTCATCCCCTAAGGCCTTATGACCACGAATTAACTCATTTGATGGAACACCAGGCTCTATCAAATATTCTTCCTTTAAAGGATAAAAGAAAAGTTTAGTATCAGGTGTGCGTTTTTCTAAGATCCAAGGACGATAAGATACGTGTGGAATTAATTTGACATTCCAGACAGAAGGTTCAGGGAGATACTTGATTCCACCCGTAATTCGTTCGATTTCCTCAATAGGATTTGTTATATCCAATGATTTGTATTGTTTCTGTTCAAAAGCAAGCGCATGAGTCCATTTTTCCCATTCTTCTTGTTGACTTATCCACATGTACCACTCAACTAATGTATTGTTGAATAGGTCACAAATTTCTTGTTGTGTATAACGACTAAGATTACGCACATACCCACCTAAGTAATCGTGGTCTTCAAAATATGTCGCATACTTCTCAAATAATTCACCTCGATGATGTTCAGTGGCTGTCGCTTTTCTTATAGGCTCAGTATTCCGATCTTTGTACGGCAAAAGTATGTCATAAAAGCGAGCAATTGGAATTTCTGAAAGTTGATTCGAAAAATCTTGAACAGATAATGCAGATAATTTATCTTGAAGCATAATCAGTCCATACCATAAATTGGTCTCCTCAATTACCTTCAAATGTTTTAATAATGATAAAGGCATTGAATCTTGCTCTGATAACCACTTTCCATCTAAATCGAATGTATGTCGAAGTTGCCTATGTGTGTAACCTGCAATACCAAGTATCACTTCCCAAACAGGTGAAGATTCTACTTGTAAGGAAATACTTTCAGCTGGATATGGGGAATAAAGGTGTTTCATAAAAGAGCCTCCTTATTATGTATTTCCTAAATTCTAATATAATAGAATACATTATTCAATAAATTTAGAATAATAGTTTCTGCTCGCTCCCTAAAGAAGATATTTGAGCATATTATACTTATTCTATTAAATGGTGCGTTTATTTAGGAACGCGTCTTTTTTGTTTAAAGGGCCATTTAGTTGAATAACTGCCTCTAAAGAGATTTGTACATTTATGTTAAAATTTAGGGGTAGTTCTTGAAAACAACTTGGTTATTTAATAAGAGTTTTCCGTTATTGCAATAGATACTTTATTTATAGTAGAAGAAGTGAGGGATTAACATGTTTTTTGTTCAAATGTCTGGCTTTCCTGGGTCTGGAAAGTCTACACTTTCTCGTCAAATTGCTGAGCGTACAGGAGCAGTCATAATAGACCACGACATTGTAAAATCTGCTTTATTACAGTCAACAGAAGAAATTCAAATCGATTCAAAATTAACTGGTAAGATTTCATATAATATTGATTGGTCTTTAATTGAATTTTACTTATCACAAGGGCAAAATGTAGTATTTGATAGCCCTTGCCTTTATCAAGAAATGGTAGATCGAGGAATTGCTATGTCAAAAAAATATAATGTGAAGTACAAATATGTTGAGTGCTACCTTGATGATCTTCAAGAGATTAATTTTAGATTGAAAAATCGAGAAAGAATGATAAGTCAAATAAGTGAGGTAACTTCCGAAGAGAATTTTAAATATACATTAGTCAATAGTAAAAGACCCACTGATTATCAGTGCATAGTTGTAAATACTGGCGAACCTATCGATAGTTATATTAATGACGTTGTAAATTACATAAAGAAATGAGTTGTAAATATTTTTATTCAATTAAAGGGCGCGATTGTGGAGCAACATAGGTAGAAAACAATCAAACTTTTTTATAAAAACCTAACTTAAAACTGCTAAAGAGGTATCCCTTTTGATCAATCTTTTTTTTAAAGGGATTCTTCTTATTTATCATAAAGTAAGGGTTTGCGAGGTATTTTTGCTCAAACTTTATTCCAAACCTACAAGTTGTAACTTTTTACCCCTTTAGTTTAAGATAATCTAAAGGGGTATTTTTGTGTAAATAGGAATATTTACTTATTAATTTAGATAAGAAGTATTGAAATGAGAAGGGGGATGGAAGTATGGATGTTTCACTAATAGTTGAAAGAATTGATGAACTTTTTAATGTAACAAATCAGGAAATCTATGCTAATGAATCTGGGGTTACATACAAGGCAAATAAAGAAGTGAAGAAAATAGGATACTGTGTTAACCTAACGCTTGAAACGATAGAGGAAGCAAGAATTCATGGAGTGGACATGATGTTAACACACCATGATGCATGGGATGAAATCTATGGATTAAAAGAGGCATGTACTGAAAAACTAGCAGCGAACGGTATAAGCCATTACTATAATCACTTACCACTTGATGACTGTAACTTTGGCACAAATGATAGCTTATTAAAAAAATTGAATTTAGAGATTATTAAAAGAACCCATGAATGGGAAGGGTTGTTTTTCGGTAGAATCGCTGAATATGAGGAAGAAATTGAATTTAAAGATTTCGTAACAAAACTTGAATTTTTACTTGAAGAACCCGTTAGATTTTGGCAGTTCAATAACAAAATGGTGAATCGAGTAGGCTTAGTCTGTGGAAATGGAGGCACAACAGCTTGCCTGAAGGAAGCGGTTGAAAATAAATGTGATGTATATATTACAGGTGAATGTAATTTATATACAATTCAATATGCTCAGTTTAAAGGAATAAATCTTATTATTGGAAGTCATACCTTCACAGAATTCTTTGGCATTCAAAGTTTAGCATTAAAATTGAATGACAATAAAAAAGAACTTGAAGTAGTGAGACTAAATGAAGAACATTATGAAGCGAATATTAGAATAAAGCTTAAGGAGACAAGCATATGACGTTATATTCTGTCCTAGTGGCGAACAGTGCTTTACAAACAGTTGATTGTACAGGAATTGCTGAAATAACAGTAGGAGAATTAAAAAAATTATATCCAATTACAGAGAGTACACCAACACAGTCGTGGCATTTGATGGACGATGATACACGAGTTTTACATGCAGCAGATGAATCAGCTTTTGAAAATTTGAATATATTTGAATGGAATAATCCACCTTATGACTTAGGGCTTTATAATGAAAAATCCTTTGTATACGGCATCGAGGGAAATTGGGGTCCTCAATTTTTAGAAGATTTTTTAAGTTATTTGAAGGAACATATACAACCAGAGCAAGGTGCTGAATTAATTAGGTTCTGGGCAGGGGATTATGATAAAAAACTAAAAATCCGTCGAATTACGATGGATGACCTTGAATTGCATCACCTTGAAAGCTTAAAGAACGAGGAATACATACGTGTCGCTTTTGTATAGCTACCTCTGAATGATGGAACTCCACATAATAAACAAGCAAAAACATAAAGCAATAGATGAAAAGGCAAATCAAGCCCTATTTCCAAATTCAGAAGATGAGGTAGAAATTTTATCAAAAGAAGTAGATGAATTATTTCAGGATAATCAATCTTAACTATCTACATTTAGCAAGACAAAATTGATTAGCCTCATTCATAGAGTGGAAGAGGTTAGAAAATGGGATAGGTATAGTTACTCGCCATTATCAAATCCACCTCCAATAATATAGCGGTAGGTTGGAGGGAACAGATACCTAATTGAAAGCTGTCATTTTGTTTCAAAACGGCAGCTTTCTTAGTGTTGAAAAATAAAACAGTCAACTGAAAGGTAGAAATGGATTTCCGTTGCAAGCTACTTTCTTTCCTGTGGGCGACCGCCAAACCGCTTCCTCCGCTACCGCTCCGTTTAGTGGCTCGCCTGTCTCTCTATCCCACGGGAGTCAAGTAGCCTTCCACTCCAATCCACCAAAGTGTTACCTTTTTAGCGAAAGTTTTTTTAGTAATTGAAGGTGTTCACTACTCTTTATGAAGTGGTGTTGCCAAGCATCACATCTCCACATTGAAAATAACCCTCTAAGAATATAGATAATTGGTGATTTGATCGCTCCACTACTATGAAAAAAGTAAAGACATTTTGCAGAATAGTTGATTGGAGTGGAGCCAGCGTCACTCCTAGGGGATTTAGCGTCACAGATGAGACCCTGCAGCGAACGGAAGTGAGTGAAGCGGCTCATCGGACGCCCCTTGGAAAGGACGCTGGCGGAACGGAAATCAACCTCTCACCTTGCAAAGTTACTTTTTCTGCTGTTGACATCATCTTTTTTCAACAACATGAAAGCTGTCATTTTGTTTCAAAATGGCAGCTTTTTATATACAGCACAATCAATGGATTACAACAGGAAGGTCTTTTTATTTGATGATAGATTTTAGAAGGAGTATTCTTCAAAATGTGGAATTAAAATAAAGTTCGCTAAAAAGATGCATTTTACTATTGTCGATTACTCAGTTTTAGTGGTTTGGCACATCACTTTATTAATCATTACATGTTTGGAAACAGAATGAACAATAAAAGGAGAGAAAAACATGAGTATAGAAATTTTTAATGGAGAACGATCTGTAGAGAGTGTGCAATTTGAAAAATTATTGTTTTCACAAAGTAATAAAAAGAGCTTTTCTAGTATTGAAAATGCTCAACAATTTATTAAGCAAAGAGGAACAGAAAATATTCACCCCTATGTGATTGGGGAGGATGTCAATCTTTTAAGCGCTTTGAAGGAGCAAACATTCGAGGATATGCAGGTTTTTATTTTAAATGACCAAAAGTCTTCATCACAAATGGTGATTCTTTATATTCATGGTGGAGCTTGGACGAATCAACCTTTAAATTTACACTGGTTGTTCATGGATAAAATAGCACAAGCCTTAAATGCAAAAGTTATTGCGCCTATCTATCCAAAAGTCCCTCATTTTAGCTATCAAGATACGTACCCAAAGATGCTCAGCTTATATAAAGAGATTCTAGCATCTATTGAAAGCTCCAATCAATTAACCATTATAGGAGATTCAGCAGGTGGAAATATAGCACTCGGTCTCATTCAACTGTTGAAGCAAGACCGTCTGCCTCAGCCGCAAGATATTATTTTATTGTCGGCATGTGTTGATATGAGTTTAGAAAATCCACTTATTCAGGAATATGAAGAAAACGATCCCATGTTAGCTAGTGAAGGGATGGAAGTCATAACAAAAATATGGGCAGCTGATAAAGCTCTAAAGGATCCCATAATTAGTCCAATTTACGGCGATTTTCAAGGAGTTGGCAAGATTACTCATTTTATTGGGTCCCACGAAAGCTTATATCCAGATGCAATACAGTTTGATGAAAAGCTAACAGAACAAGGTGTTGCGATTGATACCTTTGTTTATCCTAAGATGAATCATGTGTTTGTTGTGATGCCGATCCCTGAGGCAGTGGATGCGCAACAAAAGATTATCAATATCCTAAGTAAATAATTCACAGAAAAACGTGTTTTGCTCCATTCAAAACACGTTTTTTTCTCTGTACATTTTTAGCAAGGTTTATTTATCTGTAGATATTTGAAAAATATAATTTGTGAATTGCAGAAATCGCAGAAGGATTTGTCCAAATTAGTTGGTGTCTCAAAACAATCAATCACTGCAATTGATTTGGGAAAATTTAATCAATCATTGAGCTTACCTCCAATATTTTAAAAGCTCCTGAATATGATGGGTGTTTTTACAGCCCTACTAGTAAGTAAAAAAAGATTCTAAGTAAGCTAAGTTGTACGTTTAACCCCTTTGGATAGGCCTATCTAAAGGGTGTTTTTTATTGTTCGCCAGAATCTTTGAGATTACCACTTATTCCTTGATAACGACCAGTTGTCGATAATCCATTTACAACATGTATGGAAAAATTTATAGTGAGGCGTAGAAAGGACAGTGATCATATGAAGGTGGAAATATCGATTGACCCTACATATAAAGAACCTAAAGTAATCATTCTCACAGATAAAATGACTGATGACATTGAGCATCTTATGCAAATTATTACTACGACAGCGGAAAGCACTTTATTAGCTTTCTCTCATAAAGGCGTTGAATTGATCGATAGTAAGGAGATCGTGCGTATTTATACAGAGCAAAAAAAGGTTTGTGTCCAGAGTATGCACGGTGTTTATACGGTACGTTTGCGTCTTTATGAGCTGGAGGAAAAGCTCAATCCTCAAATGTTTCTCCGTATTTCAAATGCTGAAATAGTCAATCGCTACATGATCAAGCATATGGACATTAGTAGAACAGGTACAATCGGAGTTGAATTGAAGAATGGCACGAAAACATACGCTTCAAGGCGTTATGTAAGCAAAATCAAGAAGCAATTAGGAATCTGAGGTGATAAATATGCGAAAAGACATTTTAACACGTATTGTTGGTGGATTTTTGATCGGTATAGTAATGGGACAAATTGTGCAATTTTTTGTATCAATGGGCATAGGGCAAGGAAAATATGTTTGGGTGGTGCCAGAATTTCGTGCTTACTTTATAGATGAAATAAGTGCAATTATTACTCAAATTCTATTAACGGGTGTCATTGGCACTACCTTTGCTCTTGCTGCTCTTATTTTTGAAATGGCTAGCTGGGGAATGCTGAAACAATATTTTGTCCACTTTTTCATAACGGCAATGATTTGGATACCGATTGTAACGCTACTATGGATGCCAAAAACGATGGCTAATATTTTTTCTCTCGTAGCCAGCTTTCTCGGAACTTATATTGTGACATGGGTTTTACAATATCGATTTTCACAACGTGACATAGAAAAAATTAATGCGATTCTTATCAAGCGAGGTGAAGAGCATGATGATTAACATAAGAGATTTAACAAAGCTTTATAAAGAGCGCGTAGTCGTTAATCATTTAAATTTACAAATCCATCAAGGGGAACTTTTTGCTCTTTTAGGACAAAATGGCGCTGGCAAAACAACCACTATCAAAATGTTGTGTGGGCTCCTTTCACCTACAGAGGGGGATGCCACAATAGATGGAAAAAGCATTGTGCAAAATACACAGGCTATAAAAAAGGTTATTAATATTTCTCCCCAAGAAACGGCCGTTGCACCTAATTTAACGGTATATGAAAATCTATTATTATTCAGTCAGATTTATGGCTACGAAAAGGAACAAGCACAACAACAAGTATATGACAAAATGGCCTTATTCGGACTGACACCACGTCAACATGATAAGGCTAAGACACTATCAGGCGGCTACCAGCGTCGTTTAAGTGTAGCAATGGCCCTCATGTCAAACCCAAAAGTATTGTTCCTCGATGAACCGACTTTAGGGATGGACATACGGGCAAGGAATGATGTATGGAACATATTGAAGCACTTAAAAGGACATGTCACGATTATTTTGACCTCCCATTATTTAGAAGAAATAGAGGCTTTGGCTGATCGTGTAGGAATTATGCACAATGGGCAAATATGTGCACTAGGCACGATACAACAATTGATCAGTGAAACAGACAAGCATTCTTTAGAAGAGGTATTCTTGGAAAAAACAGAGGAGGCGTTATTGTGAGGGTAGCAGCGTTTGCAACAAGGAATCATAAAGAGATTGTCCGCGATCCAATCACTTTATTATTTGGTATAGGCTTACCAATCCTTTTATTAGGCTTGTTTTCTGTTATGCAAAAAAATATGCCGTTTGCTTTATATGAAATGAATAATCTGACACCAGGCGTCATTGTATTTAGTTTTTCTTTTCTCACACTGTTTTCAGGAATGTTACTAGGAAAAGATAAAAGCTCATCCTTTTTAATGAGGATTTTTGTTTCTCCTTTGTCTGCTGCTGATTACATTTTAGGGTATATGATACCTTTGCTACCAATAGCCCTGCTACAAATTTTTGTTTGTTTAGCTACCGCCATGTTTTTAGGGTTGCCATTTAATAAGTCTATCCTCTTTATGATCCTTATACTTCTAATAATCTCACCACTCTATATTAGTTGTGGATTATTATTTGGGACATTATTTACAGATAAGCAGGTAGGAGGGATATTTGCCATCTTTGTTAATGTGACAACATGGTTAAGTGGAACATGGTTCGAATTAGATATGATTGGTGGAACATTTCAAAAGATTGCGCAGCTTTTACCTTTCATGCACGCAGTCAATGCAGCTAGGGCTATCTTACATGCAGAGTATGCTAATATGTTTTATTCACTTATTGTTGTCATTGGTTATACAGTCATTATGACAACTCTCGCCATCTTTATGTTTAAACAGAAAATGCAAGACGGGTCAAAATAAGAAAAAGGCAGCTCCGACGTTGGGCTGCCTTTTTTATTAATCATGATTTAATGTCGCAGCGATTTCAGGTTGCTGCTCTACTTGGCGTAGCATATTAAAGGAAGCAATTGCTACTTCTACTTGATCGTCCTTCGGTTCACGAGTTGTTAGTAATTGGAGCCATAAGCCAGGGTAGCCAAGGAAGCGTAACACTGGAATATTACGGCAGGCATTTGTCGCTTGTAAGACTTCAAATGAGATCCCCAGAACAACAGGGATTAATAGAATACGATCTAAAATACGAAGCCACAGTGGATCTGTAGGTACAAAGAAATATAAAAACATACCGACGAACACGGTGAATAATATGAAGCTACTGCCACAACGATAGTGTAGGCGTGATTGAGCTTGAACATTTTTTACGGTAATGTCTAATCCAGCTTCATAGCAGTTTATCACCTTATGCTCTGCACCATGGTACTGAAATACTCGTTTAATGAGGGGCGTTAACGAGATAAAATATAAATAGGCTAGCAGTAATAATAATTTAATACCACTTTCCAGTAAAATCTGTCCCGTTTTGCCTTCAATCCATTTTGAGAAAAAATCAGCTATAAAAACAGGAATTAATGTAAAGGCAAATTTTCCAAATAAAAAAGAAAGAATACCTACTACAGCAACGCCCAGTATCATTTGAAGTTTAGAGCCTTCTTCTTTATGATCTTCCTCTTCACCAGGTGTCACATCATAGCGATCCCCAGCAAATTGCATGTGACGAGAACCTAAGCCAGCGGATTCTATCAGCGCCACAACGCCTCGTACAAATGGGATTTTTTTAAGCTTTTGTAATAAAGGTTTTTGTACTTTTTTGAAATGATAATAATCAATGGAATCATCGTTACGACGAATGGCTGTAACAGTATGTTCCTTTCCTCCGAACATCACACCCTCTAATTGTGCTTGTCCCCCGTATACAGGTGAATTGCTCAAGGCTAACACCACTCTCTTTATATATTTCAACTGTACCATTGTACTAAATTTAGTGAAAAACCTCTACCGTTACGCATAGTAAATTTTCTATATGGCTACACTAATCGTACATTTTAGGAAATAATTAGTGTGCATAAAGGAGAGGTATAGGGTGAAAGTAGCGACAATTACAGCACTTGTCAATGCGCTTGTTTTAGCGCTGTGCTTAAAGGGTTTACATTATTTCCATCTCATTAAATGGCATCCGATTGGGTTTTATAAAAAATGGAATTGGTTTGAAGAAAGCTCCAAATTATTTCAATGGACCTTTTTTATTTTTCTACTATTTATTATCGGCTTATTTTTATACATGACTATGCGCTATGTATATATTATCCCAGCTGTCTTTTCTTCCCTTTTATTAGGTCTCTTGGTGACCATCTCATTGGAATGGATTGCTTTGGATTTACCATTACAGCTTACGTCTTTCAAAAAACTGTCGATTCCCTTTATGGTGACCGTTATTTGTTTATTACGTTTCTTGCTTGAAACCGCCAATTTCCATCAGAAGGAACATACAGCACAAAAACAAAGTTGAAGGTACAAAATATCCCCTTCCTTTAAGGGGATATTTATGGCACCACTAGTTGAAATTAGTTGCTGAATGCACGGTGTATGATAAAATAAATGGCAAGTACATAGAAAGAGGCGAATAGAAGCGTGAAGTTATTATGTTTGAATGGACCGAACTTAAATCGACTTGGTAAACGAGAGCCACATATTTATGGACATGAAACATTGGATGATGTTCGAGAAAATGTTCAAAATCTTGCGGCTTCTTTAGGTGCTACAGTTGAATTTCGTCAATCCAATCATGAAGGGGTACTAGTAGATTGGGTGCATGAAGCAGAGGACGAAAAATATGATGGTATTATCTTTAATCCTGGTGCATATACCCATACAAGTATCGCATTGCATGATGCGATAGCAGGTATTTCTGTGCCAGTTATCGAAGTACATATTTCCAATATCCACAAACGTGAGGCTTTCCGACATCATTCCTATCTTGCTCCGGCCTGCCTTGGTCAAATTTGTGGACTAGGTACGAAAGGCTATGAACTGGCACTACGTACATTTATCGAGAGGGAGAATTGATTATGTTGAAATTACAAAAGCTACGTAAAGCACTTCAAGAACAAAGCATCGATGGTATTTTAATTACGAATGGGTACAACCGTCGCTATATGACAGGTTTTACAGGGACAGCAGGCGTAGCAATTGTGTCTCAAAATGATGCTGTATTTATTACAGATTTCCGTTATACAGAGCAGGCTGCTGCACAAATTCAGGACTTCCGTATTGTCAAGCATGAAGCCACAATTTTTGAAGAAATTGCTACTCAAGTAAATAATATGGGTATCAAATTATTGGGCTTTGAGAAAGATACTGTAAGCTATGGCACCTATGAACTGTATAAATCGAAGATTCAAGCAGATTTAGTGCCGATTTCTGGGCTAATTGAAAAAATTCGCTTGATTAAGACGGAACAAGAGATTAATATTATTAAGGCTGCGTGTGAAATTGCAGATCACGCATTTACACATATTTTAGGCTTCATCAAGCCTGGTAAAACCGAGCTTGAAGTTTCGAATGAATTAGAGTTTTTCATGCGTAAACAAGGAGCAACTCAGTCTTCGTTTGACACGATTGTTGCGTCTGGTCTTCGTTCAGCATTACCACACGGCGTTGCAACGAATAAAGTGATTGAAAAAGGCGACTTTGTTACATTAGACTTTGGTGCGCTTTATAATGGCTATATTTCGGATATCACACGTACTGTGGCTGTGGGAGAACCATCTGAAAAATTGGTAGATATGTACAATGCAGTCCTTGCTTCTCAACTGTTAGCACTTGAAAAAGTGGGTCCTGGATTAACAGGCATTCAAGCGGACGCGATTGCACGTGACTACTTAAAAGAAAAAGGATATGGCGAAGCATTTGGTCATTCTTTAGGACACGGTATTGGTCTTGAAGTACATGAAGGCCCTGGCTTATCGATGCGTTCTGATACAGTGCTAGAGCCAGGTATGGCCGTGACGATTGAACCAGGTGTTTACTTACCTGGAATCGGTGGTGTCCGTATCGAGGATGATATTTTAATCACAGAAACGGGTAATGAACTACTAACACATTCGTCAAAAGAACTCATTATTTTATAAACTTTGGAGGAACACAAATGATCTCAGTAAACGATTTCCGTACAGGTCTAACAATTATTGTTGATGGCCAATTATACCGCGTGTTAGATTTCCAACACGTGAAACCAGGTAAAGGTGCTGCATTCGTACGTTCTAAATTACGTAACCTACGTAACGGCTCAGTGAATGAAAAAACATTCCGCGCTGGTGAAAAAGTTGAAAAGGCACAAATCGATAATCGTAAGATGCAATATTTATATGCACAAGGTGATGAGCATGTATTTATGGACTTGGAATCATATGAGCAAACTGAACTAGCTTCATCTGCTATTGAGTATGAATTAAAATTCCTAAAAGAAAACATGGAAGTGCATATTCAATCTTACCAAGGTGAAATGTTAGGTGTTGAATTACCAAACACTGTTCAATTAGAGGTAACAGAAACAGAACCAGGAATCAAAGGTGATACAGCTTCTGGCGGTACAAAACCTGCTACTCTTGAAACAGGTCTAATCGTACAAGTACCATTCTTCGTTAACCAAGGTGACGTTTTAATCATTAACACGGATGAAGGTTCTTACGTTTCACGTGCATAATGATCAGCCTACTCTTTTCATTAAAGAGTAGGTTTTTATTTTTTTCTTATACATATACTGTCAAATCGTTCATTTAATGTGATAATAGATAGAAGCACTATTTAATTTTTATTGAGGTACTATCAAGTTTCTATCATCAGATAGATGGTCATTACTGGTAGAATTGTTTACAATCAGAGTAAGGAGTGAAAGGTATGCTACAAACAACATTTGATATGCGATATCCAATTATACAAGCACCAATGGCAGGCGTGACATCACCTAAATTTGTGGCGGCTTGTGCTGAGGCAGGCCTATTAGGTTCAATTGGTGCAGGTTACTTAGATGGTGAGCAAACAAAGCAGTTTATTCAAGAAGTGAAGAAATTAACGACAAAGCCCTTTGCGGTCAATTTATTTGTGCAAGAAGAACCCAAAATTGATGTCGAGGTTTTACAACAAGCCAGAATGGCACTGCAACCTTTTTACGATGAATTAGGATTATCCCCTGTACAGAGCGTAACATCAAAGGAAGTTTTTGCAGGACAGGTTCAAGCTGTGATTGAAGAAAAGGTAGCAGTTTGTTCATTTACTTTTGGGCTGCCATCTCCAGCTGTTCTTAAACAATTAAAAGATCATGGTGTCTATACGATTGGTACTGCTACCACATTAGAGGAAGCCATACTGGTGGAGCAAGCAGGAATGGATGCGGTTGTATTACAAGGGGGAGAGGCAGGCGGTCATCGAGGCTCATTTACTGACCCTCTGCAATTAATTCCATTGCATGACTTACTACAACAAGTAGTGGGAAAAGTTGAGATTCCGATTATAGCTGCGGGAGGCCTTGTAACCAAAGAGGATATTCAAAAGGCACTTGAAAGTGGGGCACAGGCAGTTCAAATTGGGACGGCTTTACTAGTGGCAGATGAATGCGAAATTTCGCCACTCTATAAAAATGCTGTATTGGCATCAAAAGAACAACAAACGACGATTACGCTTGCCTTTACTGGTAAACCAGCAAGAGGTTTAGCAAATGATTTCACGAAACGTATGGAGGATGCGACAGTAGCACCCTATCCACTACAAAATTATCTAACGACGACCATTCGTAAGGAAAGTGCTGAGCAAGGTAATGCAGAATATTTATCCATGTGGATGGGTGAAAATAGTCACCTCATACAGCAAACGGATACGGTGAAAAACATTGTGAGCAAACTATTATAATTTTTTATCGTAGAAGATCTCTATACATCTGTATAGAGGTCTTTTTTTTTGAAGAGCGACATATATTGCTGTACACGAGGGGGCGTAGGAATGGAATTACAAGACGTATTAAGAGTTGCTGGAGTGGGACTAGTCGTTGCGCTTCTTCATGTTTTCTTTGATCAAACAGGGAAGAAGGAGTTTTCATTTTTCCTCTTTTTCATTGCTTACTTATATATGACAGCAGAATTACTTCGCTTTTTACGTCTATTCTTTAATGAGATTTTAACCTTCTTCCAATGGCTTACCTCATCCGGGTAATGTGAATGGAAATTGTCATCGTCGCTGTTGTCATGCTGCTTTTATTATTGCTGATAAAAGAAGTTATACAGCCACTCCATGCGCTAATCAGTGTGATGTTTTCTTTTTTGCTTTTTGGCATGTTGTTCTCGACGCTTTTATTGCCTTTCGCCAAACAATTGTTAGAAACACTTGCGTTTTTACCTTATGCGAAGGCTATTTTAATCAGTGCAAGTATGTTCTATGTCGGGCAGTGGGTGGCATTGCTTTTGGCAGAACATAATTATAAAGTGCTCGGGAACATCGTTTTTGCTGCGGTGAAAATTGTGATTTTGCTGTATTGGTTTAAAGAATTTCTGGCTGTTCTACAGGAGGTGTCGGCCATTTTAAAAAGGCTAAACTAAGGAGCGAAGCCATTGCAGGAGCAAATATTATCGTTTTTAATCGACCCATTCTTTCTCTTGCTCAAGATGACGCTCATGCTTTGCAGCTACGTCATCATCATTTTGATTGTGAACATGCTATTACCAGAGTTTGAAAAAGGGACAAGGATACTTTTTTTTCTTATCGTTTTAGCAACAATCGGTCCTGTTGTTGTCAACTCCTTTACATTAATTGATGAAATTGCACAAGGACTAGCCCATCTATTTACGGCATTTTATCCAATTCTTACATCAAGCTTTTTATTATCCAGTAGTATTACAGCGATTGCTTCCTGGCAGCCTTTTTTACTGTTTTTTGTACAAGTCCTCACCATTATCAGTAGTAAGTGGCTTATTCCTGGCGTGCTTTTGGCCATTGTCTTTGATGTATGCAGTGTAATCGTTAAGGAAATATCCTTTACTCGAATAGCTGAATTGATTCGCTTTACAATTATGAGCATCGTGTCGGCCTCAGTTATTTGCTATGTCTTACTGATGACCGCAAGCGGTGTAGCAGCATTTAGTGTCAATGCGGCTGTAGCGGAGCCCGTCAAAAAATTAATTGAAGAAAATATTCCAGTTGTAGGTTCTTTTATTGTGGATAGTTTTTCGATGTTTCAGCATATGACTCAATTTACATCTTCTCTTACAAGTATTAGCGCCTTTATCGCCGTCATTACAGTGTCTTTTATCCCAACCGTGCAGCTTGTAGTCAGTGCCTATTCTTTGAAAATGCTCGCGGCTATTTTAGAACCCATTGCCTTTGATGATATTTGTAGACTACTAGATCAAGTTAGCAAATCGCTATTTACTTTATGTGCTGTATCATTTTTAATTGCTTTTTCATTTATGTTTTCTTGTTTTTTCCTCATTGTGTTCGTACAAGTCATGGCAGGGGGGAGATAGATTGATTCTTTTATTGGCATTGCTGTTTGTCTGTCAGATTTTTGTGTTTCTAACGGATGATAAGGAAATAATTTCACTGACAAAGTTGGTCATCACGTTAGTATTTTTGCAATTGCTATTAAAGATTCCATTTATCAATTCATAGGAAGAAACAAGCGTACATACACTTGAAAAAGAGAAGATGAAAGGAGGCAATGTACAAGTGATGTGGAAAAGACACGAAAAAAAACAACGTCATTGATGGTTTTAATTTTGATAGCTGCCTCCGTGGGAATTTTCATCATTTTACCTATGTATCAAACGAATTCGACAAGCGACAAAGGTTCACCGCTCACGAATGAAGAAAAACTTGAGCAAACCCTGAAGGCAATGGAAGGTGTAGGGAAGGTTAAAGTCTACTTTTATTATGGAGAGATGACAGATGATCAGGATACCAATAAACTATTCAGCCAATATTTTCGAGGGACTGAACAAGGCGCGAAAAACGTGACAGGAATGCTCGTTGTTTCAGAGGGTGCTTCCGATATCTTTGTGAAAAATGAAATTCGTGCTGTCGTCAGTCAAGTGATGCAATTACCGATTCATCGAATTATTATCGTTCCAATGGAAAATAAGGAGGAAAAGTAAATGCGCGTACGTAGAAGAACAGTTTGGTTTATGACATTATTAAGTTTAGTAGCAGTTATTTCAGTGTATTATTTGGTAGATCCAGCCAAGCAATTCAATGGTCTTACTATTTTTACAGATGATACACTGCAACAAACAGCTGTCACAGGTGTTACAGATCAGGAAGCAACAAATGATATAACACAAGAAGTATCTTCACCAAGTCACTTATTTGAAGAAATGCGTATGCAGGTTAGTGATGAGAGAAGTCAGCTTCGTGAACAGTTAACACAAAAGATTGCCTCAGAAGAATATTCTGCCGAAGAAAAAAATGAGGCATATAATGAAATGGATGGCCTTATTAAACGTGAATCAGCGGAAGCTATGCTTGAGATGCTCGTAAAATCATTAGGTTACTCGGATGCGTTTGTTCGTGCTGAGGGAGAAAAAGTGTCGGTGACAGTGATGGCTGAAGAATTGTCAAAAGCTCAAGCAAACGAAATTATTTACCTGGTAAAAACAGAGATGGAAGGCGCAAATGATGTGCAAGTCAAGTTCAGTGCAAATAATTATTAAAAAATAAAGAAAAAAACAAATTTTTAGTTAATTCGCAAAGGGTTGTTATATATCAGCTTCATGAAAAGGCTTTCGCTTAGTAAAGGAAAGCCTTTTATTTTGTTCATATTTACTTAATTTTCATTTAACTATTTCAAATTGATACGAAAAAATATAGAATAGTTATTGTAGTAGATTTTAATTCATAAGGAGAGTTAGAAATGTTCAAAATTCAAGAAATTCGTGAAATTATCAAATTAGTGGATTCTTCTTCAATTGACGAGTTTGTGTATGAAGTAGATGGCGCAAAAGTAAAACTTAAAAAGAATAATGTTGTTGTTACAGAAACTGTAGCACCTAAAAAAGAAGTAGTAGCCCCTGTTGTACAACAATCTGCACCAGCAGAAGCTCCAGCAGTAACACCTGCACCAGCGAAAGAAGAAGCGCCAGCACCAGCTGCAGCGGCACCATCAGTTAACGACCCATCGTTACATAAAATTGTATCTCCAATGGTCGGTACTTTCTATCAAGCACCAAACCCAGATTCTCCTGCATACGTAAAAGTGGGTGACAAAGTAGGGGACGAAACAATCGTATGTATCGTAGAAGCAATGAAATTATTCAACGAAATCGAAGCAGAAGTGCAAGGGGAAATCGTTGAAATTCTAGTTAAAGATGGCGACTTAGTAGAGTACGGCCAACCATTATTCCTTGTAAAAGCTGAGTAAGGAGTGCAAAACAAATGAAAAAAGTTTTAATTGCAAACCGCGGCGAAATCGCTGTGCGTATCATTCGTGCTTGTAAAGAGTTAGGCATTCAATCGGTTGCTGTGTACTCTGAAGCAGATGCTGACGCATTACATGTGAAGTTAGCAGACGAAGCTTATTGCATCGGACCGAAGCTATCAAAAGATTCTTATCTTAGCTTCCCAGCGCTACTTAGTGTAGCTGAAAAGACAGGTGCTGATGGCATCCACCCAGGATATGGCTTCGTATCAGAAAACGCTGATTTTGCGGAAGCTTGTGAAAACGCTGGCATTAAATTTATCGGTCCATCATCTGATTCTATTAAAATTATGGGCATCAAGGACGTTGCACGTACAACAATGGAAGCAGCAGGCGTTCCACTTGTTCCAGGTACTGGTATTGTACCAGATATCGAAACTGGTAAAGAATGGGCTGCTAAAATTGGTTACCCTGTCATCATCAAAGCAACTGCTGGTGGTGGCGGTAAAGGAATCCGTGTAGCACGTACAGAAGAAGATCTTGTAAAAGGTATTGAAATTACGCAAAAAGAGGCTGCGGCAGCATTCGGTAACCCTGGCGTATATTTAGAGAAATTTATCGAGTACTTCCGTCACTGTGAAATCCAAGTTTTAGCAGATGGCTACGGTAACGTGGTGCATTTAGGCGAACGTGACTGTACGGTTCAACGTCGTATGCAGAAGTTAGTAGAGGAAGCACCATCTCCAGCTCTATCTTCTGAGCGTCGTGCTGAAATGGGTGCAGCTGCAGTAAAAGCGGCACAAGCATGTAACTATGAAGGTGCTGGCACAATCGAGTTTATCTATGACTATCAAGAGGACAAGTTCTACTTCATGGAAATGAACACTCGTATTCAGGTTGAGCACCCAGTAACAGAAATGATTTCTGGTGTAGATCTTGTACAACAACAATTAAAAATTGCATCTGGTGAGAAGCTTCCATTCACACAAGATGATATAAAATTAAATGGTTGGGCGATTGAATGCCGTATTAACGCAGAAAATGCCTATAAAAACTTCATGCCTTCAGCAGGAACTGTTGATACGTATATAACACCAGGTGGTTATGGTGTACGTATTGATTCTGCTGTCTATGCGGGCTATACAATCCCACCATATTACGATTCAATGGTAGCAAAACTAATTGTTCATGCGGATACACGTGAAGAAGCGATTGCAAAAATGAATCGTGCCTTAAGTGAATTCGAAGTATCTGGTCCTGGAATTAATACAACCATTCCATTCCACCAAGCATTGATGAACAATGATGTTTTCAAATCAGCACAATTCAATACAAAGTTCCTAGAAGAGAACGATGTATTGGGTGTAGCAGAAAAAGTGAAGTAAGCGTATAGGGAATAAAACTTGGAATAAAACAAATCGGGATATCCGAAATTTTTTACCTCTAACTAAATTTATTTAGGTTGGAGGTTTTTTTATGTCCAAAAATAAGCAAAGAACAGGAATATTTGATTTGGTGATTATAGTCCTATTGAGCTGAAAAGAATAAATTCTGAGAATGAGAGTGACGAGCCACTTATTATAGCGACATCCATTGTGGTAGATGTTAATTCTGTTCGATTAAAGGGGAATCGTATTAGCGCCTATTCAGCTTTAATGATTGTCAGGTATTTGGAATCGGACAATTAGGGACTAGGATTATAGTTTTAATCGCATGTGAAAATATGAATATTGAATATGCAGACGAGATTTCTTTAGAAACATTATTTGGTTTTATTGCTTCATTAGGGAATGTTAAAGATATTACAAAGCAAAGTAAACTACGTGTTGTAAAGGCAATATTAAATCGCATGTTTGACAATATGGATAGAAAAACGATTTTGGAAGGATGTAAAAATAAAAGTAGATGAAAGAATCAAGCCCTCTGCAAATGAAAATAATTTAGCTATTCTATTATCTACTTTTGATATGAGCAACTTCATTCAATTTCGTGATGCAGTAGCAGTTTTAACAATTTATAAATGTGGTTTGAGAGTAAATAAGTTAGTGCAATTAGAGGAAAAGCACATTGCTTTTGATAATTAGTTACTAATTATTGAGGGGGACATTATGAAGGAGAGGGAGGCATTAAAACTTCCTATTGACGATGAATTAGAACGCTTTTTAAAGCGATTGATTGGACAAAACAATAAAATTTGAAGTCATTATAGAAAACGCAATATATATATTTTTATTAATAAATTTGGTGAATCACTTATCACAGAAAAATCAACTTGCACCATATCAAAAAGGCTATCTTACTATGCAAACAGTTACAGTAATTTTTATCAAGTACCGAAGTCATTCCAAAAGATGATGGTTATGACTAAAGATGTTTATAATGATGTAGTAGTGACTATAGAGCAACTACCTTTTTAAAAATTAACTAATGTAGATATTTGCACTAGATAGCAATCACTTAAATGGTAGCTGAGTTTTATGTGTTGACTATCAAGTAATAAACTAAACAAACTTATTCAATGCAATTGTGAAGAAAGAGAAAGTAATATCACATAGAAAAATCAAAGCAATGGTTTATGAAGTTAAGTTATGACTTTGAACACAAAGTACATTCCAACTAGGACAGCTAGCGTAATAAAAGGTTTGAAAACCCACTGTGGGGCTTTAACAACTTTCAAAATCAAACCTATAGCAACACCTGCTACAAGCATGATTATTAGAATAAGAGCTAATTGAATTGCCATGCTACTTACAACTGAGTTATCTATAAATAAATTCACTTTCTACTTCCTCCTTCTTTACTTGTAATTGTAAATGAAGTAGTAAGTGATAGCATAGATGTATTTTTGACATTAGTAGAATAAGTATAGAACGTCTAAAAACTGAAATGTTTATTCCATGCCTGACATATTCATATTTCCATGATAATCAGGTAAAGACCAACAGAGGGGATAAAGCTTATATTGACCTTATTAGACAGGCAAAGGAATCAGATAACGAGAACTCAATCCTAACTACGAGCCAATGGACAACATTCCGTAAGCACACTTCAAAGAGTGTCGTGACGATGTAGAAAACGCTTATTTTGATTTAAAGGCTATTATCTATGATTTCCTACTGAGGTTGGAAAATAACAAAATAATCGCTTCAAAAAGCTGAATAATAGTAGGCAGAACTAGTCCAAATTAAACAGAGAAAGCCGAACGATGAAGGAACATTTCACAATTGTTTCTTCGATAGTTCGGCTTTTTGACTGGCCAAAATACTTTTGTCCCAGCCTCTTTATTTATTGCTCACTTTCTTTTTTCTTTTCAATTAAAAAGCTCATAGGACCATTTGAATTTAACAATCTCATTTTCTCAGCCATTTCTACTGGTGGTGGTGAGCAACCCTCTTTGACCCAATCATAAATCATTCCTGCATAGGCAGAAGCGATGTAGTTGGCAAGGATGGATTCGGTCAATATTTCTTTATTAATTAGTTCAATTCCTTCATAAAAGGAGAGATAGTAAGCTTGGATAAAATCTTTTAATATGAAATAAAAATGAGAATCTTTGAATAGTAATGTTTGATACAAGAATTGATTATCATAAATATAATGAAAAATATGGTTACTTAAATAAAGCTGTGCCTCAGCAATACTATGATGTTTATCAAAAAAACGATATAGATTACCTAAAAGAGGTTCTAAAGCATGTTGATAAGTTTTTTGCAAAAGTGCATCCTTAGATGGGAAATGGCGATAAAATGTGGAACGATTAATGTTAGCCTGTATGCAAATTTCACTGATTGTGATATTGTCAAATGTTTGATGTTCCATACAAGCTAATAAAGCATATTCCATTTTACGCTCCATTTTATGATTGGCAGTTGTATACATATATCATCTCTTTTCTATAGAATTCCAACATATTTTCCTTATGTGTTGCAATTTGAAGGGAGGTGGTTTTTTAGTTTTCAATATAATTCATTATAATATAGGCAGAACCATCAAAGCCAATTGAAGAAGGAGTTTGAGTAAGATGAATAAACAATTAACACAATATAGCCCAGTAACAGTAATTGGGGCTGGCGTTATCGGTATTTCATGGACAGCATTATTTTTGGCCAATGGAATGGAAGTGCGTGTCAATGATATTAGTGACACATTAGAGGAAGATATACACCATGGTTTGAATACCATTAAGCCAGCATTGCAAGCATTAGGTTATAATGTAGACAATTTAACAGCAAATTTAATCATTGAAAAAGACTTAGAAAAAGCATTAAAAGGTGTGAAAGTTGTACAAGAAAATGGACCTGAAAATCCAGCATTTAAACAAGATTTATACCAAAAACTCGAACAACTAGTGGACAAGGACACATTGCTATTTTCTTCTTCATCAGGTATTCCAGCAACGGTTATTGCTGAACGCATGGTAACACCAGAACGTGTATGTATTGGCCATCCATTTAACCCGCCACATCTGATTCCACTTGTGGAGATTTCTGCTGGTGAAAAAACATCACAAGTAACAATTGACAAAGCATTTGAATTTTATAATATTTTAGGAAAGACACCTGTAGAAATAAAAAAAGAAGTGCCAGGCTTTGTAGCAAACCGTCTACAATCAGCCTTATTTAAGGAATGTATTCACCTTGTATTAGAGGGCGTTGTTGATGCCAAAGAATTAGATACTATTGTCCAACAATCCATCGGTATACGTTGGGCAATTGGTGGGCCTTTCTTATCCTTCCATTTAGGTGGTGGACAAGGTGGCTTTGAACACTTTATGGCACATCTTGGACGCAATATGCAACAAAGCTGGGCAAACCTAGGACAGCCTGAACTAAACGATGCCAATGTCGCTAAATTAATTGCCAATGTGCAAACGTCATATGGGGAGCAAACAATCGACCAATTAGCAGAAGCTCGTGACCGTAGCCAAATTACTTTATTGACTGCTTTAAGGGAAAAGTAATCATTCATTGCAAAAGAGGCTGGGGCATAACGAAATAATCGCTTCAAAAAGCCGAATGATAGTAGGCATAACTAGTTCAAATGAAAAAGAGAAAGCCGAACGATGAAGAACATTTCACAATTGTTTCTTCAATAGTTCGGCTTTTTGACTGGTTAAAATACTTTTGTCCCAGCCTCTTTCTATTTTACACCATGTATAATAATAGCAAAGGAGAGATTGTTTGTGGAAGAAAAATAGGATATTGGGATATTGCAAGAAAATATATATGAGTTTGCAGATGCAACTAATAAAGAGGATTTTATTATAAATATCCATGTTAGATAGTTTTCATGGCAGGGAGGGATTCTGAAAGTATATATGCTCTGATTGATGATGAATCCTTCTACGAATGCTTAACTAGAAGAACACCTGAAGAACAATTAGAAGAATTATCAAAATCAACAGGTGTTCTAACTCCATTCATGTTAGTTTTCAAAGAGCAATTTAATGATTGTGTTCGTGAAGAAAAGATGATTCATTCAATTTTAGAAGAACGTGGAGAGAGAGTTTCGTCTAATAGAGAATTTTTAACACAGAAATTAACGAGGCAATTACAGTAATTCAACAGGTGAAGAAGAACTATGATATGATAGTTAGTTATAACTATATGAAGAAAAGGATCATTGTTGGTATGATGATAAACCTATTATTGCCTTGCCCCTTAATTCCGATATTTTGGAAATTAGTGTTGAGAATACTAATCTACCTGATACTCCAACACCCCATAAAAAAGAAATTGAAGCGATATGACAGTAGCTTTATATGGTAACATATCTTCCAAATTTATAAGTTACCTATATCAACCTAAACAAACGTTGATTTAACAACATTCATGATAGTTAGGTTGTGGGCGGCTTCACCAGCAATAATCTAAACGCTTTTGCATCATATGACTGTGGAACAAACTTCAAAGTAGACCAATGATATACAATTAAACATTCGAAATTTTTCCCTAAAACAACCATTCCACCAAGCATTGATGAACAATGATGTTTTCAAATCAGCACAATTCAATACAAAGTTCCTAGAAGAGAACGATGTATTGGGTGTAGCAGAAAAAGTGAAGTAAGCGTTCGCAAGTTTAAACCTCCTAGCTATTATTAGTTAGGAGGTTTTTTATGTATAAGTATAACTAGATGGAAGACTTACTTGCAGGTAGGAAGATCAATTATAGAAGAAAGATTGACCGTTATAGAAGCTTAAACCGTTACCAATAGAAGTGTGGTGAAAAAGATGATAAAAGTTCTATTTTATAGATAGAAGATCGTTATCTGGTGTTAACATACCATTCTTTGTTGAATAGTCTCCCATGTCTCTGTAAAGCACAGCTGTCTTTATCGCATGGCCCTCTTTCACAAAGACAAGAAGGCAAATATCTTCCCGTACATCTAATCCACTAATACTACCTTTAAACTGTATGTCCATTGTTTCTTCAATCACATCTTTCGTTGTATAAGGTCCGAAAATTTGCGCTTTTTCCCAGTCAAAATCCGTTAATTTATTTAGTGAAACTACTGTTGTACCGCTATTTGCTTTTTCCATTATATTTTTCGCAAGCAATGTGTCTTCATTAGCTCTATTCCCCAAAAATAAAAAGAGCATTGTCAACATGAGGACAACCCCACCGATACCAAACAACCATTTTTGTAACATACTCTACCTCTACTTTATCTCAAATTGATTCTATATTATAGAAAGAATACTATATAATAGAAGAAAGAAATAGTCATCCCCCCTTAAAAGGAGTGAAACAATGGATGCCTATATACAATAAGCTAGTGAGGGATAAAATTTTAGAAGTAATTGAAGCGAAGGGTTTATCCTATCATGCACGTATTTTAGAACCTAGTGAACTAATAAAGGCAATAAAAGCTAAAATGATAGAAGAGGCTACAGAATTTTACGAAGCCCAGCATAAAGAAGATAGTGTTGAAGAGCTCGCAGATATACTGGAGCTCATTCATATGGCTATCGGTGTGCTAGGTGTACGCTTTGAGGAGCTAGAAGTGACGCGTGAACACAAGAAGAAAGCTCGTGGGGGATTTGAAAAGGGAATTTATTTAATCGATGTAGTGGATTAGTAAAGTCGGTTTTAATTTAAAACGGCTTTCGACAGCCAAACCTTCCTTTTTATAGTATAATAAATGTAAGTACAGCACTTGTTTGTGATGTGTAAGGGAAAGGATGATATTTGTATGGCAGAGAAAGTAGGACAATCTTTCGTACAACCAACACCTTCTGGGAAAGAAGAGCTTGGAAAAATTGAGGTAGCGGCAGAGGTGATCGAAGTTGTGGCTGGGATTGCTGTTAATGAAGTAGAAGGCATTGCTGCAACTCGTGGGAATATTGCGACGGGTGTCGTGGAACGTTTCGGTAAAAAAGTACACAATAAAGGCATTAAATCAGGTGTAACGGAAACTGGTGAAATTGCGATTGATGTATTTTGCTCTGTGAAATATGGATATGCCATTCCTAAGGTAGCAAAAGAAGTTCAAACGCAAATCCGTCAGGCTATTTTTAATATGACGGCACTAGAAACAGCAGAAGTAAATGTGCATATTACAGGTATTCACTTTGAAAAAGAAGAAACAGTAGTGCATGAATAAAAAAGAAAAGGATTGCCCGATGATGATTTATTCATCAAAGGGCAATCCTTTTTAAATGGATTTCTCTAGGATTCATGTGGATGTGTATCGTTATTTTTATAATTCTATATGCTTTGGCTTTCTCCAGAATAACGCAAGTATGACGCCAAGCACCAATACGATTGTAGCAAAGTAGTATGGATAGTTCAGATTGATATCGAACAATACACCACCTAGGATAGGGCCAAAAATATTACCAAGACTTGTAAACATAGAGTTCATGCCACCAACAAATCCTTGTTCATTGCCAGCAATTTTCGATAAATACGAAGTAACAGCAGGTCGAATTAAATCGAAGCCTACGAAAATAAAGAATGTAACGAATAAGATGGCAAAATAATGACTCACAATCGTCATGGCAAATGTTAATACTGCTGAAAGGATTAGTGAGTAACGAATAACATTAATCTCACCCATTTTCTTTGTCAGCCAATCAAATAGTATTAATTGAGCTAGTGCGCCTACAATACCACTTCCTGTAATAATAATGGCAATGTCCGATGGTGTAAACGCAAATTTGTGATCGACGAATAAGCTAAACAATGATTCGAATGCAGCGAGGCCAAATGATAGCACGAAAATAAGAATGAATGGTATGAAGTAGAGTGGACTAAACACACGCTTGACACTACCTAACATGGATTGTGCTACTTCTTCATTGTCTGTAGCACGTGTTGGCTCTTTTAAAAATAGCAATGACAGGATAGCTGCAAACAGACCAAGTACCCCAGCTGCATAAAATGGGACACGTGTACCAATTTCAGCCAAAAATCCACCGATCCCAGGGCCGATAATAAAACCTGTGCTAATGGCTGCACTCATATAGCCAAGTGCCTTAGGACGTTGTGCCAATGTCGTAATATCAGCTATATAGGCGGTTACGGCTGGCATAATGAAAGCTGCACTCACGCCACCTAACATACGAGAGACAAAAAGAATTTCAACAGAACGACCAAACCCAAATAAAAACTCAGAAAGTCCAAAAATAAAAAGACCTGCAACAATCATAACTTTGCGGCCAATATTATCAACAAGCTTACCTGCAATTGGTGATGCAATTAATTGTGTAATGGCAAAGGCTGCCACCATATAACCAACAACAGAGCCTGAAATATGTAGCTCATTCATGATGGTTGGTAAAACAGGGATGACTAAACCAATCCCTAAAAAGGCAATGAAAAGATTAGATAATAAAATAGCTAAGGTTATATTTTGCTTCTTGCTCATAAACTTCTCCTTCTAATGGTTCGCGATACATGTTTTCAATCTACTAGAATATTTCCATGTAATACGATAAACCCTATAGTAACTATAGGGTCAAAAGATTTGTTTTTATTTTTTAAAATTTTTCTTAGTTTGGGAGTTCAGGTAGAGAGTTATACGAATGCGCCACTACTTTTTCGGAGAAATTTTGTGTCACTTGTTTTTGCCTAATCTTTAATTCTACTATAAATTTCTTTTCTTGCTCCATAGTGAGCGTTGCTGGCATATATAGCTCATACACTTGCGACTCAAATAGTTCCTGCTGAGCCAATACATGATTTCTCAATTTTTCATAGTATGAAAAATAAGTATCAGGGTCGTAAATAAAGGCAATGCATACATATTTACCGCCAGGAATAATAGTTTGTTGTATGTTTGGTGAAAGCTGCGAAAATGTGCGCTCCGTTAATAGGGGAGTGAAAATAGCATCATAAATGATGTCATTGACATCTTTATAAGGCTCTAGTGGATAAATACAGCCATAACGACTGTTTAAGACACTGCCTTCCTTTTCGATGATTTTAATTAAAGTGGCATAGTATGTACTGGTGCTCGATGTCGGTGTTAATGCAGTAGTGGTTACTTGAAGAACGGGCATTGCTTCCTCTATCTGCACATAAATTTCACCGAAGACTGGGATATCAATTTGCTCTTGTAATTGCTTTTTTGTTTTCAGTAAAGTATTTTTTGCTTCGTTTAAACGTGAAATTTTTTCATTGATGCGTAGCTCCTGCTGAGCTAAAAAATCAAGCAATTCCTCAGAGGTTAATCTAAGTGCTTTTTTTATATCATCGAGCGTCACGCCGATATATTTAAGGGACTTTATAATGTCTAAATAGAATAGCTGATTGCCTTTATAATACCGATAATTGGTGAAGGTATCGATATAAGCAGGCTTAAATAAATCAATTTGATCATAATAACGTAATGTCTGAACCGATAAGTTTGAAAGTTTGGCAACCTCACCTATCGTATAATAATGTTCCTTCATAAATGGCCTCCACTAATAAAAGCTAAAAAAGTTTTGAATGGCATCAAAACGAATTTTATGCTTGCATCCACCCAGTAAAATAGGTGAGATGTACGTTCCTTCATTTGTTGATATTTTTTTCACCTTCAACCATTTTAAATGTTTTTTGCAGCTAGAACATATAGCTTCATGTTGCATTGTGACACCTCTAAAGTTTTTTCTTTATTATACCATTCCGAACAGGAAACATTTATTTTTGAATACCACTATTCGATGAGAAGTGGGCTTAAACAAAAAGTTCCTTGAAAAAGGTTCAGATTATTGAAAACTTGCTTGAAATCGTGTTTCTCATGTGATTTTATGCTATTATAAACCTTAATGCCACTTAAGAAGGAGAGCTTTACATGAAACGACATGAAGCACGCGAAAAAGCGTTGCAAGTTTTGTTTCAGCTAGACAATACGGATCTAACAGTTGAAGAAGCAATGGGCCATATTAAAGGTCAACCTACCAATGCCTTCTACGAAAAGATCGTGAATGGAACAGCTGAACATTTGGAGGAAATCGATGCTACATTAGAACAGCATCTTGAAAAGTGGTCACTTGCCCGTCTACCCAAAATTGAAAGAACGGTTTTACGTTTAGCTGTATATGAATTGTTATACATGCCAGAAACACCAAAAAGAGTAGTACTAAACGAAGCAATCGAGTTATGTAAAACATTTGGCGATGATAGTTCATCTAAATTCGTCAATGGTGTACTTTCTAAATTTACAGAACAAGAATAATGTGTTGAATTGGAAGGAGTAACGAAGGTTTATGTCAAGTGCAATTATTAATGGTAAAGAGATTGGTCAAGAAATTCGTAATGCTGTAGCAGAGCGTGTCATTCGTTTAAAAGAGCGAGGGCTAACACCTGGTTTAGCGGTTGTATTAGTTGGAGACAACCAGGCATCAGCTACATATGTGAGAAATAAACAAAAATCTTGTGAAGCGATTGGTATGTTTTCAGAACTCATTAAATTACCAGAAGAGACAACGCAAGAGGAATTACTAGCGCAAATTGAGCTTTTAAATCAACGTGAGGATATTCATGGTATTTTAGTTCAATTACCACTCCCAAAACATATTGATGAGGATACAGTCATTGCAACGATTGCTGTCGAGAAGGACGTCGATGGATTCTCACCTGTAAGCGTTGGGAAAATGATGCTTGGCCAAGATACATTTTTACCTTGTACACCGTTTGGCGTGATGAAGCTTCTTGAGTATTCAGGAATTGAAATCGCAGGAAAGCATGCTGTAATCGTAGGTCGTAGTCATATCGTTGGTAAACCAATGGGACAACTACTTTTACAAAAGGATGCTACGGTAACCTATACACACTCTAAAACGCCAGATTTACCTTTATTTACAAAACAAGCAGATATTTTAATTGCTGCAGTTGGACGTGCAAACTTTATTACGAAAGAGCACGTGAAAGAAGGGGCTGTTGTTATTGATGTAGGCATTAATCGCGATGACAACAATAAATTATGCGGTGACGTAAACTTTGCAGAAGTAGATGGAATTGCGTCTCATATTACGCCTGTACCAGGTGGTGTAGGACCCATGACCATCACGATGTTACTATTCAACACAGTGCAAGCAGCTGAAAATACGCTTGCAAAATAAAAGACCTTTTGAAAAAAGTCATCTCAACATTGTTTGAGGTGACTTTTTTGTTGTGTAAAATCAGAACTTTTCTTCGATTATGTCGTCTAATGTAACGTTTGGGACATACATACTGAGGAGGAGGTTTTTATGGAAAATATCGATATTGTGTTAATTGTCAAGCATATCATTATTGGACTTGTCCAAGGCTTTACAGAGCCAATTCCTGTATCGTCGAGTGGACATGTAATGATTGCTAGCGAAATGCTGGGACTAGGTGAACAAGGTTTTACTTTTGCTATCTTAACAAATACAGCTTCGTTACTTGCTATTATGTATATTTATCGTGAGGATATTGTTCGTCTGATCAGTCATTTTTTTCTTTACTTAAAAACTGGAGAAAAGCGGTATAACGCGGATTTTCGCTTTGCTCTCTATATTATCATCGGTTCAATTCCTGCTGGCGTTTTAGGGGTGTTATTAAGTGATGTCATTGCAGATAACGTAAGTATGACGACGATTGCGCTCATGCTATTTGTGACAGGGACTGCATTATGGCTAATTCGTAATATGCGTGGCAAGAAGAACGATGCGGATTTACGTGCTAAAGATGCCATCATTGTAGGGCTGGGGCAAGCAGTTGCTTTAACGCCAGGTATTAGCCGTTCAGGAGCCACGATTATTTCCGCCATAGCAGTAGGAATGAAGCAGGATACAGCCTTACGTTTTTCCTTTATGCTTTATATTCCTGTAAGTTTAGGTGGGGTAGTCCTTGGCATTACAGATTTTTTAGACGAGCCGAGTAAAGGTGCATTAGCTCTTCCATATGCCGCCACTTTCTTGGCAACTCTCATTATGACTTATTTTGCGATGCGTTGGTTTATGGGCATTATGAAAAGTGGTAAACTTAGCTACTTTACGTATTATTGTTTTATTGTAGGAACTCTTTTATTACTATTCTATTAAAATATAAAGTCTCATAACGTATGAAGTTATGGGGCTTTATTTGTTATTTGTCATAATATACGGTTTCTAATAGTGAGAACGTGTAGGAATGTGTTATAGTTGTTTTTCAATAGAAGAAAGACAGTCATTTTTTCTACCGAAACTGCATTTTGGCACGTCAACGACTGCAAAAAATGTTATGATAGGTGTAGTTTTGTGAAAAACTTGATTTTAGTAAAGGAGCCGAAAACATGTCCTCTGCTTCTTATTTAACAGTAAAAGCGTTAACAAAATATATTAAACGAAAATTCGATGCAGATCCACATTTGCGTGAAGTGTATGTAAAAGGTGAGTTATCGAATGTGAAAATTCATCAATCCGGCCATATTTACTTTACATTAAAGGATGATGGTGCCCGAATAGCTGCGACGATGTTTAAAACAGCGGCTACCAAATTAGCGTTTGAACCAAAGGAAGGTATGCAAGTATTTATCCGAGGGGATGTAAACGTTTACGAAGGCTATGGAACCTATCAGCTATATGTACAAGAAATGCAACCGGATGGCATTGGTAGCTTATTTGTTGCCTTCAATCAATTAAAAGAGCAATTACAAAAAGAAGGCCTTTTTAAACCTGAGTGGAAACAACCGATACCAAAATTTCCTGAAAAAATTGGTGTACTCACGTCAACAACTGGTGCAGCTATACGGGATATTTGTACAACCTTAAAGAGGCGTTATCCACTTGCTGAAATTTTGATTTATCCAACACTTGTGCAAGGAGCTCAGGCTGCACCGAATATTGTGCAAAATATTCAACGTGCTAATCAAGAGGCAAGCTGTGATGTGTTGATTGTCGGGCGAGGAGGAGGCTCCATCGAGGATTTATGGGCTTTTAATGAAGAAATTGTGGCAAGAGCTATTTTTGAAAGCCGAATCCCTATTATAAGTGCGGTTGGCCATGAAACAGATACAACGATCGCCGATTATGTAGCCGATTTACGTGCACCTACTCCAACAGCTGCTGCAGAGATGGCTGTGCCAGATCAAGCGGATCTCTACCAACGTGTGCTTACGCAGAAATCACAGCTTCATCAAATGGTTAGGTCGCAACTTATGGCAGAGCGACAACGTCTAAATAAGCTCCAGCAGTCTTATCCATTGTCCATGCCGGAAAGACTTTATCGACCTTTTACAGAAAGATTGGCACAGCTTGAGTCAGGGTTGCAGGCAGCAATGCAAGTGAGCTTGATGAAAAAAGCTGCCCAACTTCAACAATTACATAGTACGGTGGAGCAACATTCACCCAAAAAGGCACTTGCTTTTCATCAGAGAGAGCTTGAAGCGCGCGTTCAACAATTATCACGTGCTACAACGTATTATGTGGCAAAACAGCAACAACAATTTGAGTCAACCGTTAGAACATTAGAAGCTTTAAATCCACTGTCCATTCTAACAAGAGGATTTACAGTAGCATATAAAGATCAGCAAATGATCAAATCATCCACTGAGGTGCAAAAGCAAGATCAACTGACACTGACCTTCCATGATGGAAAGGTTGTGGCTAAAGTGACGAATATCTTGCCAAAGAATGAGGGGGAATTGTTGTGACTGAAAAACAACAAACATTTGCAGAAGCCATGACGGCATTAGAAGAAATCGTTCGCCAGTTAGAACAGGGTGATGTGCCATTGGAAAATGCGATTGATTTATACAAGCAAGGAATGGAGCTATCAAAGTTTTGCCATAGTAAGCTGCAACATGCTGAGGAGCAGCTTGTATCAATTGTCCAAGAGACTGGTGAAACAACAGCATTTGATCCACTAAAGGGAGAGAATTAGGAAATGAATGAGCCATTAAAGTACTTTATTGAAAGCAATACACCACAAATTGAAGAGACGATGTTTGCACTTGTTGAACAAATTGATGCACCCGCAGATTTAAAGGAATCCATGCTTTATTCATTAAAGGCAGGGGGGAAACGAATTCGTCCTCTTTTTGTGTTAGCGGTACTAGAGCTTTACCGCGAAAATCTTCAGGACGGTTTGATTGTCGGTTCGGTCATTGAAATCATTCACACGTATTCTTTAATTCATGATGATCTACCAAGCATGGATAATGATGATTTCAGAAGAGGCAAGCCAACAAATCATAAAGTTTATGGAGAAGCGCTGGCTACGCTTGCTGGAGATGCATTAAACACACTGGCATTTGGCATTTTAGCACGTATGGATATCTCTGCTGAAAAGCGTATTGAACTTGTCCAATTGCTAAGCGTTGCAGCAGGTGCAGAAGGCATGGTTGGTGGTCAAGTACTAGATATGGAAGGGGAGCAACGTCAGCTTAATTTAGCTGAATTGGAACAAGTCCATGTCAATAAAACAGGTGCTTTATTGCGTTTTAGTATTGAAGCGGGAGCCGTACTTGCAGATGTATCAGCACAAGACCGTGCTACATTGAAACAATATGCGCATCATATTGGTTTAGCTTTCCAAATTCAAGACGATATTTTAGATATTGAGGGAACGACTGAAGAACTAGGAAAAACAGCTGGAAAAGATGTCGCTAGTGATAAAAGCACTTATCCAGCCCTCTTAACCCTAGAGGGAGCAAAAGAAAAGCTTGCTGAGCATTATCAACATGCCATTAACGCACTCGATCAATTACCAATAGATGTCAGCCTATTACGTGACTTTGCTGCTTATATAGTTCATCGTAAAAACTAAGAGAAAATCAAGGCGTTGAAGGAAAAGAATATGCTAGAATAGGTGGGAACGTTTGCAATATGTAAACAATGAAGTGCTCGTACTTTTAGCATATTGATAACACTGCTATAATGGTGGAAACACAATTGCGGTGAATATTTTATTGAAAAGGTGTGTGAGAAAGGTGGATTTAAATAAAATAACTAGTCCATCCTTTTTAAAAAACTTAAATAAGAAGGAACTTGAGCAGCTTGCCCAAGAAATTCGTACCTTCTTAATCGAAAAATGTTCTGTCACAGGTGGGCATATCGGGCCGAATTTAGGCGTAGTTGAGTTAACGATGATGCTGCATAAAATGTTTGACAGTCCTAAAGATAAGTTTTTGTGGGATGTTGGCCACCAAGCTTACGTGCATAAAATTTTAACAGGTCGTGCGAGTCAATTTGACACACTACGTCAGTTCAAAGGGCTTTGTGGATTTCCAAAGCGCGTGGAGAGTGAACATGATGAGTGGGAAACAGGTCATAGCTCGACATCTTTATCAGCAGCCATGGGTATGGCAGCAGCACGTGATATAAAAAAAGAAAACAACTTTGTTATCCCTATTATTGGTGATGGGGCTTTAACAGGTGGTATGGCACTTGAGGCATTAAATCATATTGGCCATGCAAAAACAAATATGATTGTCATCCTCAATGATAATGAAATGTCGATTGCACCAAATGTTGGCGCATTACACAATGTTTTAGGTCGTCTACGTACAGCCAAGGAGTATTCAAAAGCCAAGGAAGAGCTGGAATCACTTATTAATAAGATTCCAGTATTAGGTGGAAAGCTTGCCTCTACTGTTGAACGCGTAAAGGATAGCTTAAAATATTTAGTAGTATCTGGTGTGTTTTTTGAGGAGCTAGGTTTTAAATATCTTGGTCCAATTGATGGACATGATTTTGAAGCGCTTGAAATGACATTATCACATGCGAAAAAAGTAAAAGGGCCAGTCCTTGTTCATGTTATTACGAAAAAAGGAAAGGGCTATAAACCAGCCGAGGATGATACAATCGGAAATTGGCATGGAACAGGTCCTTATAAAATTGAAAATGGTGCCTTTGTGAAGTCTGAGACTACTGGACCAGCTTGGAGTAGTTTAATTGCTGAGACGGTTCGTAAAATTGCTCATGAAAATGAGCGAGTGGTAACGATTACACCTGCCATGCCTGTAGGTTCAAAGCTACAAGGTATTCAAAAGGACTTCCCAAATCGTTTCTTTGATGTAGGGATTGCGGAGCAGCATGCGGCAACGATGGCTGCAGGATTAGCTACGCAAAAGATGAAGCCATTTTTAGCGATTTATTCTACGTTCCTGCAACGTGCATATGACCAAGTATTGCATGATATTGCTCGCCCGAATTTAAATGTCTTTATTGGTATTGATCGGGCTGGTTTAGTGGGAGCAGATGGGGAAACACATCAAGGTGTATTTGATATTGCTTTCCTTCGTCATATTCCAAACATGACAATTATGATGCCAAAGGATGAGAATGAAGGGCAACATATGGTAAAAACAGCAATTGATTATGATGGTGGTCCTATTGCACTTCGTTATCCACGTGGTAATGGAATTGGTGTGCCATTAGATGATGAGCTTATAGCTTTACCAATTGGTAGCTGGGAAGTTTTACGTGAGGGGAAAGATGCATCTATTTTGACATTTGGAACAACGATTCCAATGGCAATGGCTGCTGCTGAAATGCTTGCGCAACAAGGAATCGATATTGAAGTGGTCAATGCACGCTTTATCAAACCGATGGATGAGGATGTGCTACACCGTATATTATCTAGTCAAAAACCGATTTTAACAATTGAAGAAGCTGTTCTACAAGGTGGATTTGGTAGTGGTGTATTAGAGTTTGCTCATGACCACGGCTATTTAAATGCGCTAGTTGATCGAATGGGCATCCCAGATCAATATATTGAGCATGGCAACGTAGATCAGCTACTCGCAGAAATTCATATGACAGCAGAAGATACGGTTGCACGTATGCATGTATTACTTCAACAAAAACAGCAAGTGGGTTTGAATAAATAATGACAAAACAACCAAAAGAACGTGTAGATATTTTACTTGTAGAGCGTGGACTATGTGAAACAAGAGAAAAAGCAAAACGGTCCATTATGGCAGGCCTTGTCTTTTCAAATGAAATACGAATTGATAAGGCAGGCGAGAAAATTGCCGTGGATGCACCGCTACAAGTAAAGGGCTCAGATTTAAAATATGTGAGTCGTGGAGGCCTTAAATTAGAAAAGGCGCTACAAATTTTTGATATGTCTGTAGAAGGGAAGCTAATGCTTGACATTGGCTCCTCTACAGGTGGCTTTACAGATTGTGCCTTACAACATGGTGCAAGACATTGCTATGCACTAGATGTTGGTTCGAACCAATTAGCATGGAAAATACGTTCCGATGAACGAGTGACAGTAATGGAGAAAACGAATTTTCGCTATACAACGGCAGCCGATTTATCAGAAGGTTTACCTGATTTTGCAACAATCGATGTTAGCTTTATTTCGTTATCACTGATTTTACCAGTATTAAAAACATTATTGCTGCCAGGCGGGGATGTTATGGCATTGGTGAAACCTCAGTTTGAAGCTGGGAAAGATAAAGTAGGTAAAAAGGGAATTGTTCGTGATAAAAAAGTACATTTAGAAGTTTTGGAAAAAACGGCTGCAATGGCAACTGAAATTGGTTTTGTTGTAAAAGATGCTTCGTTCTCTCCAATCACAGGTGGAGAAGGAAATATTGAATTTTTATTCCATTTAGTGAATCCTATTGAACAAGAAGTGCTACCTGCATATACAGCTTTTAATGCACTCGTTGAAGAAGCGCATAATTCTTTAAAATAACACGTGCTCGCTTATAGAGCCGTGTTTTTTCTTGTGCTTTTTTGTTGAAAATGGTAGTGTGATTATACACATATACAATTATTTATAAGAGGTGATTTCGTTGAATAAAGGGCAACGACATATACGGATTCGGGATATTATCGCCAATCATGAAATTGAAACACAAGATGATTTAGTCGATTTTTTAAAAGAAGCAGGCTATAATGTGACACAAGCTACAGTATCAAGAGATATAAAAGAGCTTCATTTAGTAAAAGTACCATTACAGGATGGGCGTTATAAATATAGCCTACCCGCGGATCAACGTTTCAATCCAGTCCAAAAATTACATCGTGCATTAGCGGATGCTTTTGTAAGTATTGATGGGGCATCACATTTTTTAGTCATGAAAGCTCTTCCTGGGAATGCGAATGCCATTGCTTCCCTACTTGACCATTTAGATTGGCCGGAAATTTTAGGGACAATTTCTGGAGATGATACCATTTTAATTATTTGTCGAAATGAAAATGAGCGTGAAAATACAAAAAATCGTTTATTAGACATGCTATAAAAAATGGTTAATTTGATTTAGAGGTGACAATTTGTGTTAAGAGAGCTTAGTATTCGAAACTTTGCTATCATTGAGGATTTGACTGTCAGCTTTTTAGAAGGCTTAACAGTTCTCACTGGGGAAACAGGTGCCGGAAAATCCATTATCATTGATGCGGTGCATTTACTTGCAGGTGGACGAGGCAACACTGAATTTATTCGTCATGGCGCAAGAAAAGCAGAATTGGGTGGCTTATTTCAAATTTCGAGTTCAGCTCATCCTGTTCTGAAAAAGTTAGAAGAAGCAGGCATTGAAATAGAAGAAGATACAATTATTTTACGTCGTGATTTGAATGATACTGGTAAGAGTATTTGCCGAGTGAATGGTAAGCTTGTGCCTTTATCGGTACTAAGAGACATTGGGGCAAGTCTCATTGATATTCATGGCCAACATGAAAATCAAGAGCTAATGGATGAAAAACAGCACATCAATTTGCTGGATCAGTTTGCAGAAGAAGAGCTGTCGCCAATTCAAAAAAACTATCGTTCCCAATACGATGAATACCGTTTGCTCAAAAAAGACTTAGCTTCTATATCCATTGATGAGCAGTTGATGGCACAACGTATCGATTTGTATCAATTTCAAATTAAAGAGTTGGACGAAGCTAATTTAAAGTTAGGTGAAGAAGACGAGCTTCTAGATGAACGCCGTCGTTTGATGAATTTTAACAAAATTTTTGAACGTTCTAGTGCAGCCTATGAAGCCATTCAGGGTGAAACAAAAGGGCTTGATTGGATTGGAACGGCAATGGGTGCTTTAGAAGATGCTGCGACGGTTGATGAGCAATTCAAAGAGTCATCTGAGGCAGTGACAACTGCGTTTTATGCATTACAGGATGCAGCCTATCAGGTAAAAAATGTGTTAGATGAATTAGAATTTGACCCTGCACGTTTAAACGAGGTTGAGCAACGTTTAGCGCTGTTGCAAACTTTAAAACGCAAATATGGTACGACAGTGGAAGAGATCTTGGCTTATTATGAAAAAATTAAAAACGAGTTAAATGAGCTGTTGAATCGTGATGAGATTTTGCAGGTGAAAGAACGACGTGTGTTAGAGATGGAAGCTGTACTCAATGAGCTGGCTAGTGAACTTTCAACTGTACGTAAAGCTGCAGCTCAACAATTGAGTGAAGCAATTATGGCAGAGCTACGTGAATTACATATGGAAAAAGCAAAATTTATTGTCAATTTCGATGAATTACCCTATTTCGATGCCAATGGGAAAGATCAAATTATCTTCTACATTTCCACAAACGTTGGGGAACCACCAAAGTCTTTACCGAAAATTGCATCAGGTGGAGAATTATCACGAATGATGCTAGCGTTGAAAACGATTTTCTCTTCTTCCAATGGAATTACTTCCATTATATTTGATGAGGTGGATACAGGTGTCAGTGGTCGTGTTGCGCAAGCGATTGCAGAGAAAATTGCCGCAATTTCTGTTAATTCTCAAGTTTTATGTATTTCACATTTACCTCAAGTTGCAGCGATGGCTGATCATCATTACTTCATCAAAAAAGAAGTCGAGCATGATCGAACGTTTACTTCCTTATCAGAAATTGATCAAGATGCTCGTATAGAGGAAGTTAGCCGTATGATGTCCGGAACAGAAATTACAGCTTTGACACTACAGCATGCCACGGAGCTTTTAAAAATGGCAGATGAACGAAAAAAACAAATGCGTTAACCATTATTCCAGAAACAGTTCAGCTGTTTCTGGCTTTTTTCATTTTGCGCAAATATTTACCGCTTATAAGAACGTCACAACAACACATAGTAAAAAGACAAAAATGAAAAGGAGGTGTCGTATGAATCGTCATTGGCGTCAATTAGTCATTTTGCCTATGCTCATCTTTTTATTAGTGATGCCTATACAAGCTTTAGCCGCCAAAAAGCTTATACCGATGGGCGAAGCAATTGGAATTCAACTTCAATTGTCACATGTATTTGTCGCACACGATGTACTATTAGCTTCCAATCAGTGGATGAAAGGAGGCGCTGTTATTGAAAAAATAAACGATATACCAGTAAAATCCCTTGCTGATGCCAAGCAGGCTGTGGCAAAAGATGGCCAACAGAAATGGACGATCAATAGTGAAGGCCAACAAATTACATTGGAATTACAAAACCAAGAAGCAGAGCATGTCATTTCCTTTTTAAAAGATGAAACAGATGGAGTAGGAACACTGACTTATATTGATCCAGAGACAAAAAATTACGGTGCACTAGGTCATCAAATTGTCGATTCAACCCTACAAGAAGCCCCTGTTTTTAGAGCTGGCTCCATTTTTTTAGCTTCTATTCAGCAAATCCGAAAAAGCACACCAGGCCAACCAGGCTATAAAATTTCCTCCATTGAAAAGCATCAAGAACGTCTAGGCAGTATAGATAAAAATACTATTTATGGTATTTTTGGCCGCTGGGAAGACGGTTATCAACAAAGATTGCCCAAAGCGATAGAAATTATGCATGAAAAAGATATAAAAACGGGGAAAGCTGAAATCTATACAGCCATTGAAGGCAGTAAGGTGGAAACCTTTTCAATAGAAATTACCAAAGTGGAAAATGAACGCCTTGAATTTATAGTATCTGACGAGAAGCTCATTGAAAAAACAGGTGGCATTTTGCAGGGAATGAGTGGCAGTCCTATTATCCAAGACGGTCGTTTTGTCGGTGCTGTGACACATATGTTTGTGGAGGAGCCGAAAAAAGGTGCAGCGCTAACAGTAGCGGAAATGTTAAGAAGGTCTTCATAAAAAGGTATGAAAGGTAAAAATCCGTTTAATTTTCCCCAGGCAGGACAAAAGCTGCGGGAAACTACACGGATTTTTTACCTTTATTTCATCGAATCCAACATGTATTTCCGATAATTTCCTGAAGAAGGCATGATATTTAAAAAAACTGTAGTTTTATCTACTAAATTTATCTAAAATAAGTTATAAGAGCATTCGACAAGTCGCGTCATTTAGCGTAACTTGTCGATATAAAAAGAAAGTATCGGACTACATACTCATTTTTGGAAATAGAAAAGGTTTTTAAAACAAAAATGTCGAAAATTCCACAGTGTGCCAAAAACGGCATTTAGGGGTTTAGGTTATCGCTTTGAGGTGTTCAAAGCAAGTCCAGAAGGAGGAATTGAAATGACAAAGGTAAAAGTAGCGATTGCAGATGATAATCGTGAGTTATTAAAAACGATGGAGCAGTATTTTCAAGGACATGCCGAAATAGAAATTATTGCAACTGCTTCAAATGGAAAAGTATGTCTACAAATGCTTGAGGAATTTACACCAGATATTTTACTTCTAGATATAATAATGCCTCATCTTGACGGTTTAGCAGTATTAGAGTCCATGTATCAAAATGAAAAAATGTCATCAATTCAAGTCATTATGCTAACGGCTTTTGGCCAAGAGGATGTCATGAAACAGGCGGTGGATTTAGGAGCTTCTTATTTCATGCTAAAGCCCTTTGAATTCGACCAATTGGTACAAAAGATTTTACATTGTGCTGGACAGAAGGCGACACTTCCGAAAAAAACAAGCGTATTACAACCGACAGTACCTCAAAAATTAAATCAGCATCAATTAGACAGTACGATTACAGCCATCATCAAAGAAATCGGTGTACCTGCACATATTAAGGGCTACTCTTATTTGCGTGAAGCCATTCAAATGGTCTTTGAGGATATTGAATTATTAGGATCTGTGACAAAAATTTTATATCCAGAAATCGCTAAAAAATTCAATACAACACCATCCCGCGTGGAACGTGCGATTCGCCACGCCATCGAGGTTGCCTGGAATAGGGGCAATTATGAATCCATTTCATCAATGTTTGGTTATACAGTCCATCACTTGAAATCCAAACCAACAAATAGCGAATTCATCGCCATGATCGCAGACAAAATTCGTATTGACATGATGGCTAGCTAGTATCGATACAGATCATTAACATATACAGCAATTATACTTCGCATAGTATAGCGCCTTTTTAAATCTTATTGTTTAAAGGGGCGCTTTTTTTGTTACTTTAACAAATACTGTGGAAATTATTGTGGTTGACCTTTAACATTGATACCGTTAAAAGAACGTCTAAATCAGCTAAAAATACGCGATATATACATGAATAGTGGATTTAAAGACATATTCTAAGTTGAATAGAAAAATCATTTGAGACCTTTTCACAAAACTTAAAGTAGGTGATCACAATAAAAAGTATAAATTTTCAATTAGATGGAATGAATTCACTCGAAATCACACAGATAACAGAAGAGCTATTTGAGGTGCGTTTAGCATTCGGTGGTAAAATAAGTATGCAATATATGAATCGACAGCAACTGATACAACTAGGTTCTACTTTTCAAATTGAAAGGAATATCCATACGTTATTAGATAAAAAGACCTATATTGACCTATAGTTTAGTGGGAAGCACCTCTTGATACCTGTACTTGGAAGGTGATTTATTCAAAATAGTCTGATGGAATTACTTTGAATTTATCGGTAATTTTAATAAAAAACTCAAAAACAAACAATTTATTAGTATGAAATATCTATATTTGTTTAGAGAAAATAAAATATTGTCTTATATTTTAATGATTAAGTGGTACTATTTTCTTTCTCGGTAGTGACAATGGTCTCTAAACAAATGTATGTGGATTGTATATACTTACATGTAGAGGGAAGGAGGAGGTAGCTTGATTCTAGTTCGAAATGAAAACTTCGAAATTTCTGAGGAAAATGGCAAGGTATTTATGCTTACTTTTAGCGCAGGTTTCCCACTAAAAGAATTTGATAGCATCCTACGTAGTCATCCACGACTGAAATTATCTAATTTTTCAATTTTAAAAAATGTGTTATCAACCCAAAATACCAAACCTGTTGAAATTGGACGTTGGCTTCCGAACATTGAAGCAGAAGTGGCACGTGATAAGATGTCAGCCTCTGTTTTTATATATGAAACGATTGATTATATTCAAAATAATAAAGAAAAATTAACAGAACAAATCCGCGAAACACTCAATGAAAATGGAATTATACACGGCATATTAGATTTTGATATATTGAAGGCTGAACCAGGAAAGGCATTCTTAATTGCTCAAGGCGAGCAACCAATTGCAGGAATAGATGCACAAATTACATACTTACCTAAACCCGAGAGAAAGCCAGTCATTCGTGAAGATGGTAAAGCGGATTACTATGATATGAATTTTATTTCAGAAATTTCAGAAGGCTCTTGGCTAGGTGAAAAGATTCCTGCTACATTAGGTAAACCAGGGAAAAATGTGCTAGGTCAAGAAGTTGCTGCTGTACCTGGACGAGATTATCCTATCAAATATGATACAAAATCTGCTTATGAAGTAGAAGAAGACGGAAAAATCGTCATTCGCTCGAAGATTGCTGGCGTTTTAGATGATGTCAAAGGCATGATTGGTGTAAACAGGCACCTTCCTATAAATGGTGATGTTGGGGTAGAAACAGGGAACCTTGAATTTAATGGGTCACTTAGTATTAAAGGTACAGTAACAAATGGCTATACAGTTATTGCGACTGGCGATATTTCCATTGAAGGGGCTGAGGGTGTAAGCGGTGCCAAGCTTATTAAATCCATTGAGGGTGATGTATATATCCGTGGGGGGATCTTTGGGCTTGGTTCAACAGTGGTAGAAGCAGGTGGCAATATATTTGTTAAACATGTGAATGAAGCAAATTTATTTGCAGCTAATAGTATTCATATTGGTTTTTACGCACTAGGATCACAGCTTTCTGCTCATTCGATTTATGTGGATGAACGAAAAGGTAAAATTATTGGGGGACGTGCAGTAGCCAAAAATACGATTGTTACGGCCATTTCAGGAAACCGATTAGAGCGTCGAACTGATTTAATAATAGAAAGTATAAATAAGCAGGAAAATAGCACCGTGATGCAGGAAAAGGCAGCGCAGCTAAAACAATTGCAAACAGAGATTTCAACACACGAGAATAGCATGAAAAATTTATTGCCTTTTCTCAATCAAATGTCCAAAGAACAATCAGCATCATTTGAAGTAACAAAGCAAGCCTTAACTAAATTAAAGGCAGAAGCGGTTACGTTAGATCGTGAAATAAAATTATTGATGGATGAAATGCGTTATGTAGGGAAAGAAGAGATTATTGTGACAAAAGAGGCCCACCCTGGAACTTATATTCAAATTGGCAGAAAATCATCTTTATTAAGCAAAATGACGAATGGTAAATTCCTGCTAGAATTTGGTGAGTTAAATGTCTAAGGCAGCTTTTATCCCTGTTTTTGCACATCGAGGTGCTTCTGCTTATGCATTAGAGAATACCTTTCAAGCTTTTGAAAGGGCATTAGAACTAGGTGCTGATGGGATTGAATTAGATATTCAATTCTCAAAAGATGGATTACCTGTAGTGTATCATGACCCACAATTATCGAGGTTAGTAGGCACCAATAAATTGGTGAGTGATTGTACGATGGAGGAGCTTCTGCGCTTTAAACTTGGCAAGCCTTGGAGACGTCTATTTTCGTCCTATAAAATGCCAGCGTTTGAGGCAGTTTTAGCATGGGCAAATATACAGCAGATGCCGTTGAATATTGAATTAAAATCAACGATCTTGGACAATAAGAGTGGGCTAATTCATTTTCTTGGAGGGTTGGCTCTGCCAAAGGGTAGTCATTTTTCATCCTTTCACTATGAGCTTTTAGAGATCGTAAAAAAGCATAGACCTGAATTTGAAACGGCCCTTATTGCTACGAAAAAAATAAAATGGGATCTTCTAGCTGATTATAAAGCGGCTGATAGTGTGCATATGCATAAAAGGTACTACAAACCAAGATACTTAGAGGCCTGCGTTACAAGTGAAAAAGCATGTCGTTTTTATGCTATTGATGGCACAGAACCATTTTTAACCAATCCGCACCCTTCTGTTATTGGTTGGATTACGGATTATCCTGACAAAGTCATCACATCTCAGCAACGGGTATAAAAAGAGCTATCCAGTAAGTCTTCCATGACTTATTTGGATAGCTTTTTTTATTTTTTTTGGAAGCGTGGTGCTACTTTTCCGTTTTTTCGATCACGATGCAGTAAAAATCCAGCGAAAAACCCAAAGCCTATGACAAAGAAAATGACACCAACTACAAATTGCAGCCATAAAAATGGGAATGGTGAAATGAGCTTACCAAATAATGTATCACGCATAAATTTAATGCCACCTGCAGCCATAAGACCTGGAATAAGCATTACAATAAATGCAGCTAAACGGGCCATGTATACCCCTCCTTATTCCTATGATTAATTTTACCTGTGGATGGGGGAATGTCAAGGAAGGGAATAAACCAATATAATATTTTTAGCTAAAAACGTGACAGGACAGAAAGTAGCAATTGTAACTGAATGTTTAGAAAATTCTTACTTAAATAAGAATATGTAATAATAGTTGCGAAATTGTGAATTTGTCAGTATTGTAAAAATAAGTGGAGCAATATTATCCATTACTAAACAATTTCTTCTTTAAGTATTAGGGTCTAAACACCTACTACCGAATAGGAGCTCAGAATTTGCTGAGTGAGTACGCTATAAAGATTAGATTGTTAGATAAAACTTGATTGGATGGGCATTTGGGGATGCACTTTCCAAAGCAAAGGGGCGAGTTTCATGGAAATCTTCAAGTATATGGAAAAGTATGATTACGAACAATTGGTATTTTGCCAAGATGAAGCATCAGGGTTAAAAGCGGTTATCGCTATCCATGATACAACACTTGGACCAGCACTAGGTGGGGCACGTATGTGGACGTATGCTTCGGAAGAAAATGCAATTGAAGATGCATTACGTTTAGCACGCGGAATGACTTACAAAAATGCTGCAGCTGGTTTAAACCTTGGCGGTGGAAAAACGGTCATTATTGGTGACCCATTTAAAGATAAAAACGAAGAGATGTTCCGTGCATTAGGTCGTTTCATCCAAGGATTAAATGGCCGCTATATTACAGCTGAAGATGTAGGTACAACGGTATCGGATATGGATTTAATCCATGAAGAAACAAATTATGTAACAGGAATTTCTCCTGCATTTGGTTCTTCAGGTAACCCATCTCCAGTAACAGCTTATGGTGTTTACCGTGGTATGAAGGCAGCTGCAAAAGAAGCATTCGGTTCAGACTCACTAGAAGGTTTAAAAATTTCTGTACAGGGTCTAGGAAATGTAGCCTACAAGCTTTGCGAGTATTTACATAATGAAGGAGCAAAACTTGTTGTAACAGATATCAATCAGGCAGCTATTGATCGAGTTGTTAATGACTTCGACGCGATTGCAGTGGCACCAGATGAAATCTATGCACAAGAAGTTGATATCTTCTCACCTTGTGCATTAGGGGCAATTTTAAATGATGAAACAATTCCGCAATTAAAAGCGAAAGTGATTGCTGGATCTGCCAATAACCAATTAAAAGATTCACGTCATGGTGACTACCTACATGAATTAGGTATCGTCTATGCGCCAGATTATGTAATCAATGCTGGTGGCGTAATTAACGTTGCAGATGAATTATATGGCTATAATCGTGAACGTGCAATGAAACGTGTTGATGGCATTTATGATAGTATTGAAAAAATCTTTGCTATTTCAAAACGAGATGGCATTCCAACATATGTGGCAGCGAACCGCTTAGCTGAGGAACGTATCGCTCGCGTAGCAAAATCTCGCAGCCAATTTTTAAAAAATGAAAAAAATATTTTACACGGTCGCTAATTTACACGGTTGATACATGAAGAGAAGTCGCATTGTCGACTTCTTCTATTTTCAAGAAGAAATTAGGTCTTAAATGAAATAATGCTAAAGTTTTTCTAAAGACTGACTGTTAAAAATATCACTTGGTTATTGTTTAATAGAATCCTTTAGCACTTTTCTCAATAGGGGGGAATAAACATGGCTCAAAATTATGATGTTGTCATTTTAGGTGGAGGTACAGGTGGATATGTTGCAGCCATCCGAGCTGCTCAGCTAGGCTTAAAAACAGCCATTGTAGAGCGTGAGCGTTTAGGAGGTACATGCTTGCATAAAGGCTGTATTCCAAGTAAAGCCTTACTCCGAAGTGCAGAAGTATATCGTATGGCTAATAAAACAGCTAGCGAATATGGCGTCGATATTGAAGGTGTGACATTACAATTTGACAAAGTTCAAGCTAGGAAACAAGCAATCGTTGAGCAATTAAGTCAGGGTGTGAATACACTGATGAAAAAAGGCAAAATAGATGTTTATCATGGTACAGGGCGAATTTTGGGTCCATCTATTTTCTCACCTATGCCTGGTACAATATCTGTAGAAATGTCCAATGGCGATGAAAATGAAATGCTTGTGCCTACGAATGTTGTCATTGCAACGGGCTCAAAGCCTCGTGGTATGGCAGGGTTAACGATAGATGGGCAATATGTGCTGAATTCAGACCACGCATTACAGTTAGAAAGTTTACCAAAGTCCTTGCTGATCGTTGGTGGTGGTGTCATTGGAATTGAGTGGGCATCTATGCTATGCGATTTTGGTGTATATGTAACAGTGGTAGAATATGGTCCATCCATTTTACCAGCAGAAGATGCGGACATCGTTAAAGAAGTGACGAAACAACTTGAGAAACGAGGCGTTCGTATTGTTACGAATGCTCGCTTAGATACAAATACATTCAAAATTGAAAATGATAACGTTTTCATTTCTGCGCAAGTGAATGAAAAAGAAGAAGTTTTTGAGGCTGATAAACTATTACTTTGTGTAGGACGTGAGGCGAATACGCAAGGTATTGGTCTAGAAAATACAGAGATTCAAGTGGAGAATGGCTTTATTAAAGTGAATGATTCCTATCAAACGAAAGAGTCTCATATGTATGCCATAGGAGATGTGATTGGTGGCTTACAATTAGCGCATGTTGCTTCTCATGAAGGGCTTTCGGCTATTGAGCATATAGCAACAGGGAAAACAGAGACATTGGATGCACTAAAAGTACCAAAATGTGTTTATTCCTATCCAGAGGTTGCTAGCATAGGATTAACAGAAAGTGCTGCTAAAGAACAAGGATTTTCATTAAAAATTGGTAAATTCCCGTTTAAGGCTATTGGTAAAGCATTAGTAAATGGAGAGACAGAAGGCTTTGTCAAAATTATTGCTGATGAAGAAACAGATGATATTTTGGGTATTCATATGGTAGGGCCTCATGTAACAGATTTAATTGGTGAAGCATCGTTAGCAAAAGTGTTAGATGCAACACCATGGGAAATTAGTCAGGCAATTCATCCACATCCATCCTTAAATGAGGTGTTAGTGGAATCTGCTCTAGCAGTGGATGATCGCGCTATCCATTTTTAATTTTCTGAATTTCATAACTAACATATCCAAATGTGGGGATATAGGATAAGATAGTTATTTCTCTATAATACGAAAGGGGTGTTCGTATGCAAGATGTTCAAATCAAACATGAAGATTTAGGTTTGTCAAATGAAGATGTACTTGCTATGTTCGAAACAATGTTAATGGCCAGAAGACTAGATGAGCGTATGTGGTTGTTAAACCGTTCTGGTAAAATTCCGTTTGTAATTTCCTGTCAAGGTCAAGAGGCGGCACAGGTTGGAGCAGCCTTTGCACTGGATAAAAGTAAGGATTATATTGCACCTTATTATCGTGATATGGGTGTTGTTTTACATTTTGGTATGACACCAAAAGAACTGATGCTATCTGCGTTTGCTAAAGCAGAAGATCCAAACTCTGGGGGTCGTCAAATGCCAGGCCACTTTGGTCAAAAGAAAAATCGTATTTTAACAGGTTCTTCTCCTGTTACGACTCAAGTTCCACACGCAGTGGGTGTTGCACTTGCAGGACGTCTACAAAAAGAAGATTTTGTTTCTTTCGTTACGCTTGGTGAAGGTTCATCCAACCAAGGAGACTTCCATGAAGGAGCGAACTTTGCAGGTGTGCATAAGCTACCAGTCATTATTATGGTAGAAAACAATCAATATGCGATTTCGGTGCCAGTAGAACGTCAACTAGGCTGTGCAAAAGTATCTGATCGTGGGATTGGCTACGGAATGCCAGGAGTGACAGTGGATGGGAAAAATCCGTTACAAGTGTATAAAGTGGTAAAAGAGGCTGCAGATCGTGCACGTAATGGGGAAGGTCCAAGCTTAATCGAAACAGTAACATATCGTTTAACAGCCCATTCTTCAGATGATGATGACCGTCAATACCGTACGGCTGAAGATATTGCAGAAGGCAAAGCAAAGGATCCAATTGTATTATTTGAAAAGTATTTAATGGATGCTGGCGTGATGACTGACGCGATACGTACTGAAATTGAAGAGCGTGTTATGGCAGAAGTAAATGAAGCAACTGATTATGCTGAAGCGGCTCCATATGCACAACCAGAGCATGCACTTAAATATGTTTATGCACCAGTGGACGGAGGTGACATGTAATGGCAGTAATGTCTTATATTGATGCGATTACATTAGCAATGAAAGAAGAGATGGAACGTGACGAACGAGTTTTCATTTTAGGAGAGGACGTTGGTCGTAAAGGCGGTGTATTCAAAGCCACTACTGGACTATACGATCAATTTGGTGAATACCGCGTGCTTGATACACCTCTTGCAGAAAGTGCAATAGCTGGTGTAGGTATCGGTGCTGCGATGTACGGTATGCGTCCGATTGCTGAAATGCAGTTTGCTGATTTTATTATGCCAGCTGTCAATCAAATCGTCTCTGAAGCAGCCAAAATTCGTTACCGTTCTAATAATGACTGGACTTGTCCAATGGTCATCCGCGCACCTTTTGGCGGAGGTATTCATGGGGCACTTTATCATTCACAATCCGTTGAAGCACTTTTTGCTGGTACACCTGGTTTGAAAATTGTCATTCCATCAACACCGTATGATGCAAAAGGTTTACTGAAAGCTGCTATTCGTGATGAAGATCCGGTATTATTTTTCGAACATAAACGTGCCTATCGTTTAATTAAAGGGGAAGTACCACTAGATGATTACACATTGCCAATTGGTAAAGCAGATGTAAAACGTGAAGGGGATGACGTGACAGTCATTACCTATGGTTTAGCAGTCCACTTTGCTTTACAAGCGGCAGAACGCCTAGCAGCGGACGGTATTTCCGCTCATATCCTTGACTTGCGTACAGTTTACCCTCTGGATAAAGAAGCGATTATTGAGGCTGCAAGTAAAACAGGTAAAGTATTGCTTGTCACAGAGGATAATAAAGAAGGTAGTATCATGAGTGAGGTTGCTGCAATTATTGCAGAACATTGTTTATTTGAACTTGATGCACCAATTCAACGTCTAGCGGGACCTGATGTGCCAGCCATGCCATATGCACCAACGATGGAGAAATATTTTATGATTAATCCTGATAAAGTGGAACGTGCTATGCGAGAACTTGCTGCGTTCTAATAGATCACAACAAGGCTGAATGAAAAAATAAAAGCCTCAGACGGAACAACAGATTTTGACTTTCATATGTGCAAAGTCAAAATCTGCCTAAATGCCTATCTACGTTTAATGTTTTTTAGCGCTGCATCAGGTACAATGACGCCTAGGCTTAATTGATGGGAGGAATAAAGGATGTCGGTTCAAAATATTACAATGCCACAGCTCGGCGAAAGTGTAACAGAAGGTACAATTGAAAAATGGCTTGTAAAGCCTGGAGATACAGTTAAAAAATATGATCCATTAGCAGAGGTTGTTACAGATAAAGTAAATGCTGAAATCCCGTCATCATTTGAAGGGGTTATCACGGAGCTTCTTGCGCAAGAAGGTCAGACATTACCAGTTGGAGCAGTCGTTTGCTCGATTGAAATAGCAGGAGAAGGTGAATTACCAGCTCCGCCACCTGAAAAAAAATCAGCGGTAAGTACGGCTATTTTAAATGCAGGTGTTCAAAAGAAACAGGAGGCGCCACAGCAGGTAGCCGCTCCAGTATCTGCACCAAAAGAGGCACGAACGGGTAAAGTACGTTATTCACCAGCTGTTCTTCGACTTGCGCAGGAGCATGATATAGCTTTAGACCTTGTAACAGGTACTGGCGAGGGTGGTCGTATTACACGAAAAGACCTGTTAAAGCTAATTGAAACGGGTAATATCCCAACGGCAAATGATGTAGCACAAGCAGCTCCAACCGTTCAAACGACATCAGCACCTGCAGCAGCTCCAGCACCTCAGCAACAAGTGGAAAAAGCAGCTGCTCCTGTACAACCTATTCATCCAGGAGATATCGAAATTCCAGTGACGAAGATCCGTCGTGCCATTGCGAATAATATGGTGAAAAGTGTACATGAAGCGCCGCATGCTTGGATGATGATGGAAGTGGATGTAACAGATTTAGTGACTTATCGCGATAGCTTAAAGAATGAATTTAAGCAAAAAGAAGGCTTTAATCTTACATATTTCGCCTTCTTTGTAAAAGCGGTTGCTCAAGCTTTAAAAGAATTCCCAATGCTGAATTCGATGTGGGCGGAAGATAAAATCATTCAAAAACATGACATCAATATTTCGATTGCAGTAGCAACGGATGATGCCTTATTTGTACCTGTTATAAAACACGCAGATGAAAAATCCATTAAAGGAATTGCGAAAGAAATCCATGAACTGGCTATCAAAGTTCGTGCTGGGAAATTAGCAATGGATGACATTACTGGTGGTACATTTACAGTGAATAATACTGGTGCTTTTGGCTCTGTTCAATCAATGGGCATCATCAATTACCCACAAGCAGCGATTTTACAGGTGGAAAGTATTGTAAAAAAACCTGTTGTTTTACCAGGTGGAATGTTTGCTGCACGTGATATTGTGAATTTATGTTTATCATTAGACCATCGTGTACTTGATGGACTTGTCTGTGGTAAATTCCTAAATAGAGTGAAAGAAATACTCGAAAATACAAATAAATCTTCAACGTCAGTCTACTGATGACTCGTCGGAAACCTGCTGTATAAGGGTTTCCGATTTTTTTTATGCTTTTCGAGTCGCAATTTGTCATGTAGAATAACAAATAGAAACTACTAAGGGGGGAAGCTGATTAAGCGTCCGCATGTCAAACAACATGAAAAATATTGAATTTGAAATACCAGCCTATTCAGACTGGCAAGATGCAGCAATCAAAGCTTTAAAAGGGAAACCATTTGAGTCACTATTCACAAAAACAAATGAAGGTGTTACACTACAGCCGCTTTACACGCAAGAAAGTTTAGTAGCTAAGCTTGGAGAAGAGCTTGATTTACAAGTTGCCACAATCCGTTCCCTACAAAATGATCAAGTATTTCAGGTGGCACAACAAATTCACGCTGATTCAAGCGAAGCTTTTTTTGCACAGCTTGATGATAGCCTAGCTCGAGGCAATGAAGTTATTACGATTGATAGCCGAGTGAGCTTTGCTTGGACAGAAGAAGTATTGGTCAAATTAGCATCATATTTCTCAGAATATTCGTTTAAAATTACTATTGAAAATTCAAAAGACCCGTTATTAGCAGTATTCGACAACATTCCAGTAGATCAACAAGAGTCCATTAAAGGTTACATTATTTCAAAAAACCCTATCACTTTGACTGCATTTCCGAACGTGCGCTCAGTCAGTGCAGACACAACGGTTTATCATAATGAAGGTGCTAACGCTGTACAAGAATTAGCCTTTGCACTTGCATTAGCAGCCAAATTTGCAGAACAAGAAGAAAGCTTTGAAGCATTCTCGAAGAAGTTTTTTGTATCTTTTGCCATTGATACACAATTCTTTACGGAGATTGCAAAGCTACGTGCTTTTAAAGTACTTTGGAAAGCGTTCTCATCGGCTTATGGCGTAACAGATCATGTGAAAATCCCTACTGTTGCTGAAACATCATTAAGAAGCTTTTCTAAATTAGATGTGTATGTAAATTTATTACGCTCTTCAAATGAAGCGCTTTCTGGTTTAATCGGTGGTGCTGATCTCTTTACTGTTCATCCACATGACGTGTTAACGAAGCCTACGGATCAATCCATTCGTATCGCTCGTAATGTGTCATTAATTTTAAGAGAAGAAACAAATGTCTTAAAAGTAAAAGATCCAGCAGGGGGCTCTTACTTTATCGAGTCGTTAACAGCAGATTTTGTGAAAGAAGCATGGGCATTATTTTTAGATATTCAGGCAGCTGGCGGTATCGATAACTATACAGCCTCTGGCAAGCTTGCAGAAGAAGTGGAAGCATCCTATCAAAAGCGCATCAAAGCTGCGCAAACACGTAAGCAATCATTAATTGGAACGAATATTTATGCTAATCCAGCTGATATCCTTGAACAGGAAACAAATCCATTATTTGCTGATATTAAGCGAATTGCTGCTCCATTTGAAGATTTACGTGCAGACATGACAGCAGCAAATGTGAAAACAGGTATATTAGCATTAGGATCATTAAAAAACTCTAAACCACGCGCAGATTTTGTAGCGGGCTTCTTAAACACAGTGGGTCTTGTACCAGAAAAAAGTGAGCCAGTGACAACTGTAGAAGAGGCAGTAGCTTGGCTGAAGGCAACAGAGGCTAAGTATGTAGTGATTGCAGGCAATGATGATGATACAAAAGCATTTGTATCGGCTATTTTAGCTGAGAAACCAGCGAATATGCTTGTAGATGTAGCGGGCAAATTTAAAGACGAAGAAGAAGCATGGTTAGCAAATGGCTTAAACGGCTTTATTTTCGCAGGACAAAACATCATTGAAAAATTACAGTCCGTGTTTGCGAGCATGAAGGAGGTCCAACGATGAGCAAGCCAAATTTTAATGCAGTAGAAATAGAAAAGGTTTTAACAGCTGAAGCACCTCAAGCGTCTGCAGATAAGTTCATGACAAATGAGGGAATTGAAATTAAAGATATTTACACAAAAGAAGATATTAAAGAGGCTAAACATCTAAATGATGTGGCAGGAATTGCACCCAACACACGTGGGCCATACCCTACTATGTATGTAGCACGTCCATGGACGGTTCGCCAATACGCAGGTTTCTCAACTGCTGAAGAATCCAATGCCTTTTACAAACGAAATTTGGCTATGGGACAAAAAGGTCTTTCGGTAGCGTTTGATTTAGCAACACACCGAGGCTATGACTCTGATCATCCACGTGTAACAGGGGATGTAGGAAAAGCTGGGGTTGCGATTGACTCAGTTGAGGATATGAAAATCCTTTTCGATCAAATCCCGTTAGACCAAATGTCTGTTTCAATGACCATGAATGGTGCCGTTTTACCCGTCCTTGCATTCTATATTGTAGCAGCGGAAGAACAAGGGGTAACGCCAGATCAATTAGCAGGTACTATTCAAAATGATATTTTAAAAGAATACATGGTGCGTAATACATATATTTACCCACCAGCTATGTCAATGAAAATCATTGCAGATATTTTTGAATATACTGCGAAGTATATGCCAAAATTTAACTCTATTTCAATTTCGGGTTACCATATTCAAGAAGCAGGCGCAACAAATGACATTGAGCTTGCCTATACATTAGCAGATGGCTTGGAGTATGTACGAACAGGATTAAAAGCAGGCATTGATATTGATGCATTTGCACCTCGCCTATCGTTCTTCTGGGCAATTGGTATGAACTATTACATGGAAGTTGCTAAAATGCGTGCAGCACGTCGTATTTGGGCACAAATGATGTCTACGTTTAACCCGAAAAATCCGAAGACATTAGCATTACGTACGCATTCCCAAACATCTGGCTGGTCATTAACTGAGCAAGATCCATTTAACAATGTTGCACGTACATTAATCGAAGCCAATGCCTCTTCGATGGGACATACGCAATCTCTTCATACGAATGCACTGGATGAAGCAATTGCACTTCCAACTGATTTCTCTGCACGTATCGCGCGTAATACACAGTTATTTTTACAAGAGGAAACAGCGATGACAAAAGTCATTGATCCATGGGGTGGTTCGTACTACGTGGAGAAATTAACAGAAGAAATTACGAAATCTGCTTGGGCGTTAATTGAAGAGATTGAAGCACTTGGTGGTATGGCTAAAGCGATTGAAACGGGACTTCCAAAAATGAAGGTTGAGGAAGCCGCAGCAAAACGTCAAGCTAAAATTGATTCTAAAACAGAAACGATTGTTGGCGTGAATAAGTATCGTTTAGCAAAAGAAGAACCAATTGATATTTTAGATATCGATAATACAATTGTTCGTCAAAAACAGATTGAACGTTTAGAAGCGATGAAGGCAGCTCGTGATGAAGCGGAAGTTCAAAAACATTTAGCTCGCTTAACGAAGGCGGCTCAAGATGGAGAAGAAAACCTGCTAGCGGTAGCAGTGGATGCAGCGCGCGCTCGTGCTTCTTTAGGTGAAATATCTGATGCAATTGAAGCAGTTTCTGGTCGTCATAAAGCGGTCATTCGTTCGATCTCTGGTGTTTACTCTGCAAACTTCTCTGATGAGGAGCAAATTGCGGAAGTGAAACAAATGACAGAAGAATTCCTTGAAAATGAAGGTCGTCGTCCACGTATTTTAGTTGCTAAAATGGGACAAGATGGACATGACCGTGGTGCAAAGGTTGTCGCAACTGGTTATGCAGATTTAGGCTTTGACGTAGATATTTCTCCATTATTTATGACGCCTGCTGAGGCTGCTCAAATGGCTGTTGAAAATGATGTTCATGTTATTGGTGTGTCTTCACTAGCAGCAGGACATAAAACATTAGTGCCTGAATTGATAGCTGAGCTTGAAAAACTAGGTCGTGAAGATATTATCATTATTGTGGGTGGTGTTATACCAGCACAAGATTATGATTTCCTTTATAATGCCGGTGCAGTAGCTATTTTCGGACCAGGTACAGTGATTCCTGTATCCGCACAAAAAATTATTGAAGAAATCTACAAACGTTTAGGCTATGAGGAAGTGTCTGAATAATGGACAAAAATAAAGGAATGGAAGACAGTGCGCTATTTGTCATGGACGGAGTAGAGGCGACTCACGACGGGATGCAATATGGTACACCCAAAAAGTTCCGAAAGAAAAAGGCAGACACTCTAAATGTAGGAGAGCTTGCACAACAAGTACGTGCGGGCTCTCGCACACATTTATCAAAAGCCATTACCCTCATTGAAAGTTCAAACGCTACCCATAAAGTACAGGCACAAGAACTATTGCAGGAGCTTCTTCCACATACAGGAAATAGTATCCGAATTGGCATAACAGGTGTGCCTGGGGCAGGAAAAAGCTCATTCATAGAGGCTTTCGGTACTATGCTTTGTGATATGGGGAAACGAGTTGCTGTTCTTGCCATTGATCCAAGTTCTTCTCTATCGGGAGGAAGTATACTTGGCGATAAAACGCGTATGGAAGAGCTCGTTAAGAAGCCTAGTGCATTTGTGCGTCCATCGCCATCGGCAGGTACCCTAGGGGGTGTTCACAAAAAGACACGAGAAACCATGTTAGTTTGTGAGGCAGCAGGCTATGATGTGATTTTAATTGAAACAGTTGGTGTTGGACAAAGTGAAACCTATGTCCGTGGCATGGTTGACTTCTTCCTGCTTCTTGTTTTAACAGGAGCGGGGGATGAATTGCAGGGCATGAAAAAAGGCATTATGGAATTAGCAGATGCAATTGTCGTGCATAAGGCGGATGGTGATAATGTACGTCTAGCTAAAAAAACGGTTGCAGAGTACAAACAAATTTTGCACTTTTTACAGCCTGCTACACCTGGTTGGATGTCAACTGCCATGCCTGTTAGTTCACTAGAAAATCGAGGGCTTGATAAGGTTTGGGACACAATTGGGGAATTCAAGCAAATCGTAGAAGCAAATCACTATTGGGCTACCCGACGCCAGCAACAAACAAAAGAGTGGTTCCAATCGATGATTACCGATCATTTAATAGATCTCTTTTATGGAAACCCGCAACGTAAAGCACAAGTACAACAGCTTGAACGTCAAATTTTAAGTGGACAGTTGACAGTTACACAAGGTGTGGATCGTTTATTTAGCGAGGAGCAGGAAGACAAGTAAACGAGTCTTATTGAAATCGTAGTAATTTCAACTGAAATGTGTTGAGCAAGTAGGTGCACAAATTGCTTGCAAACTGCTATGATAAGAGATGGATAAGCGTCAAAAATCTACTATCTGAAATATAACTAAATTGGCGCGAACTTGAAAGGAGCTATCGCTATATGAATATGGATTACGATTTATTTATGCAGGAAATTTTAAAAACAGCACGTGCTGAAATTGAGGCAGCTGGTTATGAACAATTAACAACACCAGAAGCTGTAGAAGAGGCGTTTGCTCGTCCAGGTACAACATTAGTAATGGTGAACTCAGTGTGTGGTTGTGCGGGTGGTATCGCTCGTCCAGCAGCAGCACAATGCGTTCATTATGATAAACGTCCAGACCATTTAGTAACAGTGTTTGCAGGGCAAGATAAAGAAGCAACTGCAGCAGCGCGTTACCATTTTGGAGAAGATCATCTACCTTCATCACCATCATTCGTACTATTAAAAGACGGACAAGTTGTCGCAGAAGTGGGACGCTATGAAATTGAAGGGCATGACCCAATGTCAGTTGTGACAAATTTACAAGCAAACTTTGAAGAATATTGTGACGAGCTTTAAGTCTATTCTTGCATAAGAAAAATCATTTTCAATCAAGTAGAAAAGCCTCATAGATCATGCTATCTATGTAGGCTTCCTACTGATCCTCATGTATAGATAGTTTCATTATCGTTAAAATTTTTGTAATATTGGCTAAATAATTAGCTGAATGAGTGAAGAGTACTAAAGGATGGGAGGCAGTCGGCCTGAAGAAGTTTTCAATCGGCTATCGAACTTTAAAAACAGCAATTGGTGCGGCCATCGCTATTGCCATTGCACAGTATTTTGATTTAGCCTCATATGCATCTGCTGGTATTCTAACCATATTATGTGTGCAGCCAACAAAAAAGAAATCCATTTATGCAGCCTATACTCGATTGGTTGCAAGTATTGTAGCAATGCTTTTTGCCTTTGTAAGCTTTGAGTTATTTGCTTACCATCCACTTACACTAGCAGGCATGCTTATACTCTTTATACCCACCATTGTATCTTTAAAGGTAGCGGATGGATTTATCTCCAGTGTCGTGATTATTATGCATATTTATGCTGCTGAAGGTTACTCATTGACACTTGTTTATAATGAATTAGCGTTGATGGCTATCGGTTATGGAACAGGGATCGCCATTAATATGTATATGCCAGACATTCAAAAGGAATTAAATTACTACAGAGTCAAAATAGAGGAGCTATATAGTAAGATTTTTTTAGAAATTGCCAGCTATTTACGGCAAGGAGATACGTTGTGGAACGGCCAAGAAATTATCGAGGCAATCAAAGCACTAGAAGAGGCAAAATCATTGGCGTTTAAAGATGTTCAAAACCATTTTACAAGACGTAAAAATGATTACTATGTCTATTTCGATATGCGAGAGCAACAGCTAGAAATTATCGAGAGAGTGCTACCCAAAGTGACGACATTACCTGTTATAGTACAAGAGGCTGAAATTGTGGCAGATTTTTTACAAGACCTAGGTGAGCATGTTCATTCGGGAAATACGGCTAGTCATTACCGCGAAAAGCTCGAACACGTTAAGCGCGATTTTTCTCAGCTTCCTTTACCACAAAGCCATGAGCAATTTATCGCTCAGGCAGCCCTCTATCAGTTTATAGAGGAAATGGACAGGTATTTAGAAATAAAGCAGTCATTTAAAGGGTTAAAGACTAAAAAAGAGCGCCCACAGTAGTGTGGACGCCTCATGCTTTGCCTTAAATTATCATAGATAATCCGAATGCTAGAGATGAGATTAGCATAATCGCGATCATACTATAAATAACGACTTTTTGAAATTTTTTATTACTCATATGCTCGTTCGCTCCTTCTTTTCTTATAAATAGTTTAGCAAATCTGAAAAATTTCTCAAGTAGTAGAGTTTTGACAAAAAAGTCTGTAAAATAGAGTATGTACCATAACAGAAGGAGATGTCACCATGGAGAAAGTAGACCATATTGGGATTGCAGTGCGCGATCTTGATGAACGCATTACATATTATACAGAAACTTTAGGCTTAAAGTTGATGAAAGTGGAAGAAGTAGAATCTCAACAGGTTCGTGTGGCATTTATCGATGCAGGGAACGTGAAAATCGAGCTATTAGAACCAATGAGTGATAAAAGTGCCATCCATGGTTTTATTGAAAAACGTGGAGAAGGAATTCACCATGTTGCATTTGGTGTGACGGGAATTCGTGAACGAATGGCAGAGCTTCGTGAAAAAGGTGTACGTCTCTTATCCGAAGAGCCAGGGCCAGGTGCTGGAGGGGCAGAGGTTGCGTTTATGCATCCTAAATCCTCATTTGGGGTGTTATATGAATTATGTGATAAAAGTGGAAAAGGGGATAAGTGATTAGTATGGATATGTTCGACAAAATCAATGACTTGTATGACCGTAAAACGGTAATTGAACTTGGTGGGGGCTATGATCGTATCGATAAGCAGCATGAGAAGGGGAAACTTACTGCTCGTGAGCGTATAGACTTGTTGCTAGACGAAGGTACATTTTTCGAAATTAACCCATTTATTACACACCGTACAGTAGACTTCGGCATGGAAAAAATGGAGGGACCTGGTGATGGTGTCGTAACTGGATTTGGTAAAATTAACGGACGTCCCGTATACTTATTCTCTCAAGATTTCACAGTGTTTGGTGGGGCGCTCGGTGAAATGCATGCGAAAAAAATGGCCACAGTGATGGATCTAGCTGCAAAAAATGGTACACCATTTATCGGCATCAATGACTCAGGTGGTGCACGTATTCAAGAGGGTGTTCTTTCACTAGATGGCTATGGTCATATCTTCTACCGAAATGCCATTTATTCTGGTGTGATTCCGCAAATCTCTGTGATTATGGGACCTTGTGCTGGTGGAGCTGTTTATTCTCCAGCTATTACTGACTTTATTCTAATGGTGGATAAAACATCTCAAATGTTCATTACGGGACCTAAAGTAATCGAAACGGTAACAGGAGAGAAAATTTCTGCTGAAGATTTAGGTGGTTCGAAAGTAAATAATGCGGTCAGTGGGAATGCTCATTTCCGTGCTCCTTCTGAAGAGGCGGCAATTGATGAAATTAAAAAACTATTAAGCTACTTACCACAAAATAATAAAGAAAAGGCACCTCGACAAGCTAGACCTGAAGGGGATGACTACCGTCCAGAAATCGTAGATACAGTACCAATCGAAACAACACGTCCATATGATGTACGTAAAGTTGTTGAGCAAGTAGTGGATGAAGGTTCGTTCATGGAAGTCCATGCAGAGTTTGCTAAAAACGTAGTAGTCGGTTTTGCACGTATTGCTGGCGAATCAGTTGGACTTGTTTGTAACCAACCAAAAGTTCTTGCTGGTGGCTTAGATATCGATTCTTCTGATAAAGCAGCTCGTTTCATTCGTACTTGTGATGCATACAATATCCCGATCATCACATTTGAAGACGTTTCTGGCTTCTTCCCAGGTGTTAAACAAGAACATGGTGGTATTATTCGTCATGGTGCGAAAATTCTGTATGCTTATTCAGAAGCGACTGTTCCAAAAATTACAGTGATTTTACGTAAAGCTTATGGAGGCGCTTACGTTGCCTTAAACTCTAAATCTATCGGTGCTGACCTTGTATTTGCATGGCCAAATGCTGAAATTGCTGTTATGGGTGCTGCTGGCGCAGCTAACATCATTTTTGCCCGTGAAATTGCAAAATCAGATGACCCAGAAGCAACTCGTGCAGCGAAAATCGAAGAATATAAAGAAAAATTTGCTAACCCATATGTAGCAGCATCTCGCGGTATGGTAGACGACGTAATCGATCCACGAGATACACGTATCAAACTGATTCAAGGACTTGATATGCTGTCAAACAAACATGAAACACGTCCGGAGAAAAAGCACGGTAATATTCCTCTATAATAGTCATACAAGCCTAGCAGCTCAAAAGTTGCTAGGTTTTTCATTGCCAAAAAGTGAAACATTTTTGTTTGTCATCCGTACTGATAGATAGGAGGAGTTGAGATGAATGGAATGGCAGCAATTACAAATAGAGCAAGAAAAGATTCATACACAACTTAGAAAAGCATCTAGATTAAACGAACAAAATCAGTTAATTGATGGACAAATTAAACATACACAACAGGAAATAGACAATCATACGGCAGCACTCCATCAAATTCGATCCAAACTTGATAAATTGGATGGTTTCTCGTTTATGAATATGATTCGTACGTGGACAGGGCAACAAGATGAACTGAGGGCAGAAAAAATTGATAAGGCGGCAGTACTTGAATTAAAGCTGAATGAAGCAAAGAAAATGCAAAAAGATTTAGCAGAGGACAACATGCAAGTGATGAATCAGCTAGCCCAGATTGATGAAAATGCGCTTCAGCAATCACTTCAACAGGTCTACCTAAAAAAGAAGAAGTATTTACAGATTCATGATGCTGCCCAAGCAGAAAGGCTAGAGCATTTAGGTCATGAGGAAATGCTAACAAAGCAGCTCATTAGAGAAATTAAAGAGGCGGAGGAAGCGGGAGAAGTAGCTCTTACAAGGCTAGGGCAAGCAGCAGCTTCATTACATTCGGCCAATGGGTATTCCACATGGGATACATTTCTTGGTGGAGGGCTGATTGCTACGCACTTAAAGCATGATGCGCTCGATCAGTCTGAAAACGATTTACACAGTGCTCAAATTGCCTTACAACGGTTTCATAATGAATTATTAGATGTTCATGAGATGTCTACGAAATCGTTGCATATTGAAACAGATGGGTTTGTTAAGTTTGCGGATTACTTTTTTGATGATATTTTTTCAGCATGGTCTGTTCATTCTAAAATCTCAACAGCAAGGGAACAGGTCTCACGTGTTCAAGATGATGTACATAATACGATTTGGCGCTTACAGGATAAACATAATAAAGCTGTCAACTACCTACAATCATTAGAAAAAGAAAAAGAGCTTATTTTCAATGACTAAGGAAAGTCTGAGATTTTTCTCAGACTTTTTATTTTGGTAGTATTGTTCAATGATTTCAACTCTTCTGACGTTGTGCTAAAATAATACATATACTATAACGTGGAAATACACGTAAACTAAGGGAGTTTTACAACATGACAAGTCGTTTAGTAGAAGAGTTTTTTGAGCTCGTACAAATTGATTCAGAAACAAAACATGAACAACTAATAGCACCAATTCTTGTAGATAAGTTAACTGCACTAGGATTTTCAGTGATTCAAGACGATGCACATACGCGTAATGGACATGGGGCAGGTAATATTATTGCTACATTAAAGGGCACATTGAATGTAGAGCCAATCTATTTCACTTCTCATATGGATACTGTTGTTCCGGGAAAAGGCATCAAACCGTCTTTACGTGAAGATGGCTATATCGTATCAGATGGTACAACGATTTTGGGGGCCGATGATAAAGCAGGACTAGCTGCTCTATTGGAGATGATCAAACGTTTGAAAGAGCAAAATATTGCACATGGCGATATTGAATTTATTATTACGGCTGGTGAAGAAAGTGGCCTTGTTGGCGCTAAAGAGTTAGATCCAGCAAACATTAAAGCAAAATATGGATTTGCGGTTGATAGCGATGGCAAAGTTGGTGGTATCGTGACAGCAGCGCCATTCCAAGCGAAAATTTTCACAAAGATTATTGGAAAAACGGCACATGCAGGGGTTGCTCCTGAAAAGGGTATTTCTGCCATAACAGTCGCATCAAAATGTATTGCTCAAATGAAACTAGGTCGTTTAGATGAAGAAACGACAGCAAATATTGGGCGTTTTGAAGGTGGACAAGCGACGAATATTGTTTGTGACGAAGCGACAATTCTTGCAGAAGCACGCTCTATAGACAAAGTTAAATTGGATGCGCAAACAAAGCATATGCAAGATACGTTTGAACAAGTAGCTGCTTCTTTAGGCGCACGTGCAGAGGTAGAAGTGAAGCTAATGTATCCAGGCTTCCGTGTAACGGAATCTGATAAAGTAGTTCAGGTAGCTATGGCTGCTGCACGCAATATTGATCGCACACCGACACTAGGTATTTCTGGTGGAGGCTCAGATGCAAACGTCATCGCAGGCTTTGGCATTCCTACAGTTAATTTATCTGTTGGATACGAGGATATCCATACAACAAATGAAAAAATACCAGTAGAAGAACTTGAAAAATTAGCAGATTTACTAGTAGAAATCGTCAAAGAATCGGCGAAAAACTAACAGTCGAATAAGGATGTGACCCTATGGAAAGTGTCAAAGCAGTCGTATTTGCTTGTGGGACAGAGGAGTATGCTGTGCCTGTGGAGCAAGCGATTTCAATTGAAAAATTAGAGCAAGTAACACCTATTCCTCATTTACCTAACTATCTTCTAGGCTTTACAAGAATTCGCGGTGAGCTTGTACCTGTTCTTGATTTTGAACGCATACTGTACAATCGTTCATCGAATACAGCAACTGCTCGTATCATTGTGTTGAATACAGATGTTGTTAATTATGGATTACTTGTTACAGAAGCACGTGAAATTCTTGATTTCGATGAATCAGTACTTCAGCAATTGGGTCTAGTCAATTATAGTAAAACACGCTATTTTACTGCGGTAGCTAATCTTGAAAATCGAATGATTACGTATGTTGATCCCAAAATATTGGTTAATTCATTAGAGGGCATTCGTGAGATCATCAATTATTTACACAAAATGCTTGAAAATGAAAAGGAAAACGTAGAGGCTTAAGTACTCTACGTTTTTTTATGTTTGAATAGTAAATTTAACCTGTATTTTGTCGTTTTTACCTGATCATACATGTGACAATTATGCATTATACCTACAGACAAACCATCGCTAACCGCGTATGATAATGATTAAGAAAAAACTGAAAAAGGCAAACTTCATCGAAAGGGAGGGACGCCAAGCCATGAGTCTAAACACTATAATTTAGTGCATGATTGTCAGGTTGCCAGGTTCTGTTCTAGGAGCCGAGGCGAGTAGAATGGAGTTAGTTCGTATGAAGAGACAATTAAAAGTATGGACCGCACTAATCGTCATCATGATTAGTTTATTAGCTTTATCAAGTGGAAAGGTTGATGCCATGGCTATACAGGAAAAGGCTACGTGGCTGTGGGATACATCCCTTATCAGGGATGACCAAGAAAAAATATTATTATTTTTAGAACATAACGATGTCAATAAAGTTTATCTGCAAATCGATCAAGGCATAGCGAGCGATGACTATAAGCATTTTATTAGTAACGCTTCTGACAAAGGTATTCGCATTTATGCATTGGATGGTGCTGCAAGCTGGGTTTCAGCTGAGGGTAGTCGAAGCCAAGATGAATTGTTTAATTGGTTACATACATATAATGAGAATTCAACTGAATCTGAGCAATTTTCTGGGATTCACCTTGATGTAGAACCTTATTTAAATAGTGGATGGAACTTACATCAAGCACAAACGATAGAATCCTATCAAACACTAATAATGAAAGCAAGTGAGAAAGCGAGTCAGTTACAACTTACTTTAGAAGTAGATATGCCATTTTGGTTTGATGAAGTTCCGTATTATAATGAATTTGGAAAAGGGTTATTAGCTGATTGGGTCATTGACCATGTGGATAGTGTGACGATCATGGCCTATCGTGATGCTGCAAAAGATATTATCACTATTGTAGAACATGAAATCGCTTATGCTTCCACTATGAACAAATCAATTGTAATTGGTGTAGAAACAGGCGCTTCAGAGGAAGGGGTAAATATTACTTTTTATGATAATGGAGAAGCCTTTATGAATGAACAGCTTATACTTGTTCAGCAACATTTTTCAAATAATGACGCTTTTCATGGAGTAGCCATTCATTATGTGGAGAATTGGATGACTATGCGTCCATAAAAAAAGCCCTTCCAGTGTTAAACTGGAAGGGCTTTTCTATTGGTATTAGGACAGTCGACCACTGTAGTCCTCGAATTTAAATTCACGAATGATTTTAATACCTTCTTCATCATTATAAGAAACGATAGATGGTAGGTTGACACCGTTAAACATATGGTTTTTAACCATTGAATAATGAGCCATATCTGTGAATACAAGACGATCACCAGGTTTTAATGGCTGTTCAAACGAATAATCGCCAATCACATCACCAGCTAGACATGTTAGTCCGCCTAAGCGATATGTGTGTGCTAATTCATTTGCTTGTCCAGAACCTATAATCATTGGACGGTAAGGCATTTCAAGTACATCAGGCATGTGACATGTTGCTGATGTATCTAAAATAGCAAGATCCATTCCATTTTCTTGAATATCTAGCACTGTTGCTACTAAATAGCCTGTATTAAGGGCTACTGCTTCACCTGGCTCAAGATAAACAAGCAGGTTATACTTTTCTTGAATATAATTAATGATGTTCACAAGTTTTTCTACATCATAATCATCACGTGTAATATGGTGACCGCCACCGAAGTTTAACCATTTCATTTGGTGTAAAACATCACCAAATTTTTCCTCAACTACTTCAATAATACGCTCTAATGTATCAGAGTTTTGTTCACACATCGCATGGAAGTGCAAGCCATCGATACCGTCAAGCTGTGATTTATCAAAGTTAGCCAATGTTGTACCAAGGCGAGAGTTTGTGTAGCAAGGATCATAAAGAGCTGTTTCAATTTCTGAGTATTCAGGATTCACACGAATACCACATTCAATTGTTTTACCAGCAGATTTCACTTTATCCTTGAACTGAGCCCATTGGTTAAATGAGTTAAATACGATGTGATCCACATAGCCTAGAAGCTCGTCCATTTCATGCTCAATATAAGCAGGTGCATAAACGTGAACTTCTTTGCCCATTTTTTCATAGCCAAGACGTGCCTCATGCAGTGAGCTAGCTGTAATGCCCGCTAAATATTCCCCTACTAGTGGGAATGTTGAATGCATAGAGAAGCCTTTAAGGGCTAATAAAATGCGGCAGCCTGTTCGATCTTGAATTGATTTTAAAAGCTCAAGATTCTTTGTTAATAATCGCTCATCCACTACATAAGAAGGGGATGGAACTTTTGAAAAATCAATTGGTTTCATCGGCTTAATTCCTTTGCATCTAAATCAAGGTCTAATAATTCTGGATTATGGCTTTCTTGCCATGGTAGACCCCATTTATTTAGTGCATCCATGAATGGATCTGGATTGAAATCTTCCACATTCCATACACCTGGTTTACGCCATTCACCGTTCATCACAAGCATTGCACCGATCATAGCTGGTACGCCAGTTGTATAAGAAATCGCTTGTGAACCAACCTCGTTGTAGCACTCTTCGTGGTCACATACATTGTACACATAGTACGTTTTTTCTTTACCATCTTTTAGACCGCGAATGATACAACCGATGTTTGTTTTACCTTTTGTACGTGGTCCAAGTGAAGCTGGATCTGGTAATACCGCTTTAAGGAAGTGGATTGGTTGAATCATTTGTCCTTCAAATTCGATTGGCTCAATTGATGTCATACCTACGTTTTCTAATACTTTTAAGTGTGTTAGATATTTTTCAGAGAACGTCATCCAGAAGCGGATTTGTTTTAAACCTTTGATATTTTTTGCAAGTGATTCTAGCTCTTCATGGTATAGAAGGTAAATATCTTTTGGTCCGATTTCAGGTAGGTTATACACTTCTTTTTTCTCAAGTGGTGCTGTTTCAATCCACTCGCCTTCTTTCCAGTAACGACCATTCGCTGTAATTTCACGAATGTTAATTTCTGGGTTGAAGTTTGTTGCGAAATGATATCCATGATCTCCAGCATTGGCATCCACGATATCGATATAGTGGATTTCATCAAATTCATGTTTTTGTGCATGAGCTGTGAAAACGCCTGTTACACCTGGGTCAAAACCGCTTCCGAGTAATGCAGTTAAGCCAGCTTTTTCAAACTTCTCTTTATAAGCCCATTGCCATTTATATTCAAATTTTGCCGTTTCAGGTGGCTCGTAGTTTGCAGTATCCACATAGTGCACACCTGTCGCTAAGCAAGCATCCATAATCGTTAAGTCCTGATAAGGTAGAGCCACGTTAATCACTACATCTGGTCCGAAAGCTTTAATAAGCTCAATAACCTCTTCTGTATTGTCTGCGTCTACCTGTGCAGTATGAATTTTTGTTTTTCCGCCGTCTAGTTTTTCTTTTAGAGCGTCACATTTTGAAACAGTTCTACTTGCGATACAAATTTCCTCAAATACGTCCGAATTTTGAACACACTTGTGTACCACAACACTGGCAACTCCGCCAGCTCCGATAATCAATGCTTTACCCAATTGTCTACCCCCAAGTTCATATAAAGTATTGTCAAACAAGCTGATTATACAGAAAATTGATATACTACTCAATCATTGTTTTAAAATTTTCTACAAAAAAATTTATTTTTCTACAACAATTAGACGTATACGGAGGGGAATGCTTCGGAAAAGAAGGGAATCATGAATAAATCTACAACGCCATTTTAGTAAAAATTGAGGAAAATAGCTGTTGTATAGACCTAAATAATTGGTGACGTTACATCAGAACTCATCCTAGATACATCGACATCAAGTAAAAATTTTTCTCAATGAATGTTATGACCTAGTATCTCTTCCGATTGACTATTTGATTCCTGTTACTAAATCATTCCTACTGACTTTACATAAAAAAATCCCTCTATAGAAAGGGAAGGAACCACATTAATCGTGCTACATGTATCTATATACTGGAAAAAGATACATATTATTTCAGAAAACGATTGGATACTTGGTGTTTTTCTTCCCCCCATATATAGAAGAAAACCACAAGCAAAGTACTAAAAAAACCCATCACAAGAGCATACGTACTGAGGGCTACTTCCATTTGACTTTGCATGGCATAAATAAAAATGGCCCCTATTGTTAAGAAGTTTCCTGTAACAATCGATATAAGATGAAAGCGTTTATTCATAGCAAGCCCTCCTATTAGATGAATTGGTAATGCTCAGGATTCAAGATAATTAACTTCAATTATCGCACAATTCAGAACTTTTTCCAATGTTTTTATCTTACTAGAATAATTAAAGATGCTTTTTTAATACATCTTTTTGTAGTATGATGAAAAACAACAGGAATATTCATAGATTATTACAAGAAAGGGGAGAGGATGGATCGTGAAATTACGCAATTCATTAACTTTTCAACTTGGGACGATTATCGCTGGTATTTTAGTGGTGATGCTAGGGATTACTTCGTTCGCTACATACATAACTGCTTACAATAAACTTTATGATGCTGCTGGTGTTGAGGCCTATGGCTGTGCCAATATCACGACAGGTTTGATCAATCCGCAACAATTGGACAAGGCCATTCAAGGCGACAAGGCTGTACAGGAAAGCATTGGGAAAGATTTGAACTGGACAACAGGTCATAAAGATATTTTCCAAACACAATATATTTTATCGTTGGATGGCACATTATTAGCGCTTGATGATCATTTGGCTGAAAAAGGCTATACCCCTGGTGATCAATTTTATTTAGATAAAGAAGCTATTGATATGTTGCTTACACATAAGCATCCAACATACTCACAGCCTTATACCTATGCAGGGATGGACCGTTTATCTGGTTATGCCCCTATTTTTAAAGACCATGATTCCAGTAAAGAGATTATTGCCATTAGTGTCATCGACTTTGATGCCAATATTGTTAAGGAGCGAACTTGGGATGTTGTACGGAATGGGATTTTAATTAGTATTTTCCCTATGCTAATTGCTTCCATTATTACAGGCTTTTTAATCCGTCGTAAAGTAAGACCGATTAGTGTGCTGATTCAGCAGGCGAAAGAAATTGCCAATGGTAATTTAGCTGTACCTGAAACAAAAATAAACAGTAAAGATGAAGTAGCAGATTTAGCGAATACATTAAATCGAATGACAGCTAATTTACAAAATATGATTATGACGATGCGTTCCACTTCTAATACTTTAACGAATAATGCAGATGAAACCGCTTCCACCTTGAACGATATGAGTAATACCATTCAAGGTGTCGCCAATAATATCGAAGAGGTAACAAGTGCCGTGACGGCAGGGATGCATCATGCTGAAAATGCGACAGATGTTCTTACTTCTTTAGCACAGGACCTTCAAATGATTCAAAGCAATGCCAATAACAGTGCTGATAATGCTCGACAAACGATGGAATTAGCAACAGAGGGTGAGCGACTAGCAAAAGATATAAGCAGTGATATGGCATTAATTCACAGCGGATCAGGTGAGGTACGACAAACAGTAGAAAACTTGGTTACATCTGCAACCAAAATTCAAACGATTACAACGTCTATTGCGAACATCGCATCACAAACAAATTTACTAGCACTGAATGCTTCCATTGAAGCGGCTAGAGCAGGAGAGCATGGCAAAGGCTTTGCTATTGTTGCTGAGGAAGTACGGAAGCTTGCTGAACAATCTAATCAAGAGGTATTGCAAGTTGAACAGCTGATTCAGGATATAATGAAGCATGTGCAGCAGGTCATGTCATCTACGAATGATAATACGCAATATATTGAAAAAGGAACAGAGACAGTGCGTCTAACCGCACAATCTTTAGGAAATATTTCTACAGCAGTGGCTGCAACAGTAGAAGAAATGATTACCATTTCTAATGCTATGACCGCTGAAAACGAAAAATCTTCACGTATTGTGCAGATGATTCAACAATTAACAGAATCTATTCGTGATATAGAAGAAACGATGAATATGATTACTGTCGCAGCACAGCAAACAACTGCAAGCATTGATGAGGTGGCACATGGCTCTAATGAAACAAATCACATGGCACACACACTCGAACAACATGTAAAGGCGTTTAAATTAAAAGAATAATAGAAAGATTAGGACATATTGGCTTTTGCTTATACTACTTAAATGGTAAACTAGCAATAAGATTTTTCTTTTGCGAAGGTGAGGATTTTAATGGTGGTAAAACAAATGAACGAGCAAGTTCAACAAGTCAATGACTTATTTTTGAGTGGTCAAGTAAAGGAAAGTTATCAACTAGCTAAAGAAATATTGGGCAATGATACAGCGATCGCAGAAGAGGCCTATCAAGTCATTCAGCAGCATGTGGCAATGCTAGAGGCAAATGGGTATGCAAATATGCCTCAGCCTACTGATGACAAAGCAAAGCAAAGTAAGGAACGTACAGATGGTTCGTATCCAGAACGAGATGTTCTCGCAGCTTATATAGGTAGTCAGGATGATGAGCAATTTGGTAAAGTGGTCGATGAATTATTAGCAGGACCTATAGAAGCGCAGGCGAACGCCTATTATACAATGGCAGAATATTATGTCCTTGCAAAAGAACAGGACAAGGCATCAGTGCAGTATGCGGAGGCAATCAAATTGCAGCCCAATAAGGCATTGTATTGGGGAGCATTTGCACAGTTTTTAAATCGCCACGAAGGTAGCCCTTATTTGGCATTAAGACTGATTGAAGAAGCAATACTCCTAGATGGAATGAATCCTCGTTGGCACTATATTCAAGGTAATATATTTTTCCAGCTAGTAGCAGCGACAAAAAATTTAAGTTATTTGCCTGCCTTGGAAGAAGCGTGGGAGAAAGCTAAAAAACGTTGTACAGCTAAGCAAATCTCATTGAAATTGGATTTGGAGAAGTCAAAAGATTTGTTAGCACAATGGAAAAAGCAAATGCTCTAACAGGTAAAAAGACATGTATCTTTTAATAATTATTTCCTTTCAAGTATAATTATGCTATAGTGAAACCATAAACGGACGTATGAAGCTTATCGATGACATGAAAGAAGTGTTTTTTTGAGTTTATATGTAGCGTATGTATTGGTAGGACTTGCCATTGCCATGCCTGTAGGAGCTATTACAGTAGAAATGACAAAGCAAGGACTCAAAAATGGTTTTATGCACGGCTGGGCAGTTGGGCTTGGTGGTATGACCATTGATATAGTATTGGTTTTTGCTTTGTATATGGGACTAGCCTCCATCTTGGCTATGCCTTTGATTCAACTACCTATGTGGATTATTGGAGCGGGCTTTTTATTCTTGTTAGGCTATGATTCTATCAAGAATGCTGACCATGATATTACATTGGCAGGAGAAAAAGTAACCAAATCGTTTTTTGCCTCTTATTTTAACGGCTTACTAGTGGCCATTTCGCCTGGTAATCTTGTTTTTTGGGTCAACGTATTTGGTGTGGTGCTAGCAAAATCTTATGGACAAGGGGAGTCAACGAGCTTTTTAATTATTGCTGCTGGTGTTTTAAGTGGAATTTTACTCCACGATATCGGTTTGCTGACCATTGTCTCGGTTACTCGTAAAGCTATGAATCGGAAGATGATTAGGACATTTACAATTGTCGCAGGCTTCTTATTGATTGGCTTCGCTTGTTATTTTATCTATGAATTTATACAAGGAATTAAGATTTATATATGAAAAGTGCGATCCCTAAAGATCGCACTTTTTTTTATTGTGCAACAGCCTCAGTATGCTCTTTTATACAAGCTAAAATTTCTTCTGCTACTTCATGCGCTAATGCTAGTTCTGAAGTAAAGCCAACACAAGAACAATTCATCTCACCTAAAATATAGCAATCTTCTCCGACTTCATTGGTATCTAGCATAAAGTCAGCAGTCCAGATTAGCGGTAAATCATAATTGCCTAGTAGGTTTGTTACTTGAGGGAGCTGCTTTAAAAAGTTCTGTACCAGCTCTTGCCAGTCTTCAGGTTTGTCATAGCGGTATTGAGCGCCAGAGAATAGAGTTGCGCTAAAGGCATCCTCGGTAGCAGCTGGTTTTTTATGTACGACGTGTACAGGATGATCGCGCAACATGAATAAGCGGATTTCGCCTTCTGTAATCCTTGGAAGAAAGCGCATATCAATTAACATACCATTCGTCCCTGTAATATACTGCTCACAAAATGTCATAAAGTCGTCAAGCTGCCAATATTCTACATGGTTATCTTTTGCTTCAGTACATTTGATTTGTGCATCAAGTGGCACTTCAGTGATCCCCTCTGCAAGCGGTTCCACCAATTTTACACGCCAAATACCTTCTCCAGTGGAACCACGATTTTGCTTCAAAACACGCTCTGTTAAGGCTAAGGAAGCAGGGAATTGTTTTTTGAATGCTTCGATTGTGTAGTAGGCAAATGTATCATCAGGTACTAAATTTGTTGTCGTCAGTTTTGATAATACGTCTTTTGAACCATAGCTAATCATGGCGTCTGGATGTGGCATCCCTATAACGCCAGCTTGGCATAGCTCTTGTAGCATAGCAAAGTACTCATCCTCATGCTGTAAGTTGCCTGGGTTAATACGAGATACATAGGCAATACCATGTTCCTTCACATAGTGAAAGATTTCCTGCTTTTTTGTGATATCAAAGAAGAGCACCTCTGCATCCTGTCCACGTTGCTGTAGCGCTTCCACCATTGGCATTGTATCTGGGCGATAGCCATCTGGTCCTTTATCTGTGCCGCCCTCCACCTCGAAAAAAATAACTTTTTTATCCATAAAATACCTCCTTATATCTGTTGTTATGTTCAGTATAGTAGACAAATAAGGAGAAAAGATAGATAAAATATGTAAATTTTATGTATAAATTCATATATTACTATCTTGGTAATAGGAGGTATTGACTATTAAAATTCATAACTCTCTTAATTTTCTGTTTTCAAGCTTGCTTTTTCTGAAATACTGTAAGGTATAAAATCATCAGAAGAATTAGCAATGTACCAATAAACTGATAGCCACCAAAAGCAATCTTTAACCACCAAACACTTGTGATGACAGCCATTAATGGTTCAAGACTACCTAGTAGGCTTGACTCCTTTGGTGAAAGATAGTGCAAGCTAGCAATATAAAACCAAAAAGCGAACATTGTCCCAAAAATAACAATAAAGAGAAAATAGGCAATGGTTGAAAACGTCCATTCTGATAGGTCGATAGCCCATGGTGGGTGAGCTATACTCATTACTATACCACCGATGATCATCGACCAGCCGACAACTAGTAATGAATGGAATTGCTGTAAAAGGGGGACGGCATAAATGGTATAAAATGCAACAGAAAGACCAGATAAGATCCCCCACAACACAGCCATAAAAGGAACGGACAATGTTGAAAAAGAACCGTTTGTTAATAATAAAAAGGTCCCCACAAGTGTAAGTGACACAGCTATACCATCCTGCTTTGTCAATGGACTTTGCCTGGTTAGAAAGTAATAAGCCATGATAAACAGTGGCGCTAAATATTGTAATAATGTGGCTACAGCTGAATTACCAATAGCGATTGACATCATATAGGTGTATTGGACAGCAAGCATGCCGAGTAGGCTAAATAAAATTTGTCTAAAAGCATTTTGCTTTGTGCGCCATATGATGAAAATGGATTCTTGCCGATGGGTCATTTTATAAATAGCTATTAGTAACAGACCTGCTAAAAGTAAACGACTAGAAACAAGCCAGCCAACTTCTAAATTGTCCTGCTGAAATAGTCGTTGGGCAACGGTCCCTCCGATTCCCCAGAAACTTGCTCCAAGAATAACTAGTAGAAAGCCCAGTGTACGTTTATTTTGGATAATTTGATTCATCTGTTTACATCTCCTAAACTATCAATATAAGATGATTATAAAGTGATTAAGTGGAAAAAAATATCGATTTAATCCAATAAAATATCAATATATTGAGGTGTTATAAATGCCATTAACACATATTAAAATTGCTAAAGATTTACAAGAATTAACCTTGCATGGAACAAAGGAATTTCCAGTTGCCTTGTATGAAACGATTATGCGATTAGAAAGCATGGATTTTCTACCTCTCCATTGGCATAAAGAAATACAATTTGTTTTTATAAAAAAGGGATGTGCACAGTATCGAGTGGGGACGGACGTTTTTGTATTGAAGCAAGGCGAGGGGCTCTTTATTAATGCCTCGGGATTACATGAAGCAAAACCTTATCAAATTGAGCAAGCGATCGTTTATTGTGTAAATGTAGATCCAAAGTTAATGGGGGGGCATGAGGGCAGTGTCTTTTTCTCCAAATATGTAGAACCGTATATTACAAGAAATCGAATACCTTATGTCAAATTAACAGAAGAGTTAGCACAGAAAGTAGCAACGATTGCTGAATTAATGCGAGAGCAAACTGCTTTTTTTGAGTTAAAGGTACGGAGAGAGCTTCTATTTATTTGGGAATCCATGCTAACCCAATCCTTATTGACAGAACAAATAATGGATTCTGCCACTATTGTGCAGCATGAACGAGCAAAAGCTATGCTAGATTTTTTACACGCACATTATCAGCAGAAAATAGCATTAGAAGATTTAGCTAGCCAAGTGTATATAAGTCGCGCTGAATGTAGTCGTTTTTTTAAGAAAATAGTGGGCATGACACCATTTACCTATTTATGCCAATATCGACTGCGCAAAAGCATAGAATTATTGAAAGGTAGTGAGCGATCTGTAACAGAAATAGCGGTTGAAACAGGCTTTAGTACTGTCAGTTATTATATTGAAAAGTTTAAAGAATACACTGGCTATCCGCCACATGTTTATCGTAAGAAGTTTTTAAGTGTGAAAAATAATTGAACGTGAATGGAAATAGGAACATCTTTTATTCTCAAATTCTATACAAGATGAACCATTTGGCATAAAGTAAAATTATTAGTAGAGAGGGGGCGTTGTGAATGGTCTTAAAAAGTAAGCAAAATATTTGGCTAGCCTTATTATTAGTGGTATTAGCAAGTAACTATACACTCTATAATACAGGATTTGGCACATCTCTTTTACCTATCGAAACAAATGGTGTTGTCATGGGCTCATTGATTGATTGTATTGTGGTGGTACCTGTGCTATTTATGCTTTATAAAGGAAAATTTTCATTAAAGCAAGCCATCCTATTAGCTGCAGCTGGCTGTATTGCAGCACGTTTTATCATTCCTATGGAACACCTTCAGCCTTATGTGGCAGTGACATGGGCTGGATTTGCGATTGAAGGGTCTATTATTCTATTAGAAATTATCCTAGTGGCAACACTTGTACGATACCTGCCTAAAATCCTAGGGGAAGTGCGGAGCAGCTCTTTACCTGATCTCTTTTCATTTTCAAAAGCTGTAGAAAAACATGCACCCAAGCATCCAGTTATTCAGATGTTCTGTGCCGATTTATTAGTGCTTTATTATGGTTTCGCGAGTTGGAAAAGACAAGAACGACAAGGTTTAACTTTGCATAAAAATTCTAGCTATATCGCTTTTCAGCTCATGATTATTCATGGGATTGCTATTGAAACAATTGGTATTCATTGGTGGCTACATGAAAAGTCAATGATACTTTCCATTGTGTTGCTTGTTTTTAATATTTATTCAGTAATCTTCTTTCTTGCGGATATGCAGGCTATTCGCCTAAATCCTGTGTATGTCACAAATGATACATTGTACTTATCTCTGGGATTAATGAAACGTACTGAAATTCGTTTTGATCATATTGCTGAAATCATCGAAGACAAGGAGCGATTAGAGGGAAAATTATCAAAAGATACAATAGACTTTATAGCACGTGATTTTGGTGAGGCCTATCCGCATTTTATTTTGAAAATGAAAGAGCCTGTGGAAGTAACGTTTATGCTAGGGATCAAGAAGCACTATAGTCATATCGCCATTAAAGCAGACCAGGTTCAAGAATTTAGACAAATGCTTGTAGAAGGAATGGCAATGAGCCAACAACATTGACTATTTTTAGTGTTAAAAAACAAAATAGTCAATTAAAAGGTAGAAACGAATTTCTGTTGCAGGCTATTGGTTTTCCTATGGCCTCGCCTCTTTCGCTATCCTACGGGAGTAAAGTAGCCTTCCACTCCACCCCATAAAAATATTCCTGGTTTTCAAATAAAGTAAAGGGTTCGCAACTCTTTATGGAGAGGTGTTGTCACGCATTACTTTTCTATATTGAAAACACTTGTGCAGCAGGGTTGATTGTAGTGGAGCTAGCGTCACTCCTAGGAGGATTTAGCATCTCAGAGGAGTCCTTGGAGCGAACGGAAGTGAGTGAAGCGGCATATCGGATGCCCCCCTGGATAGGACGCTGGCGGAACGGAAATCAACCTCTCACCTTGCAAAGTTGCTTTTTCTGCCGTTGACTTCAACTCTATTTAACAACATGAAATAGTCAATGTTTTATGATCAAAACATGGACTATTTTTTTATTGATTGATTTTTAGCCATGCTTTCGGATAAAAAGTCTTTACTGATGATTATCATCTCATCTGTTAAGAAATGGAGAGAAATCCATTCTTTATAGTTTAATAAAATATTCAATATACTTAGCTCGGAGATTGCATTTCAACAACAAAGGACCTAGTGATTTACTAGAATATGATTATTTTATCCTGTTTTAATAAAAAGTGATGAATACTATTTAACCTAATTTTAACCTTCGGATTTTATAGTTTTAATGAACTAAAATAGAAGGAGTGTTTATTTTGAAGGTAGTTCCAAGAAAGATTACTGATTTACAGGAAGGCTTTGTTTTAGGGAAAGATTTATATGTTGAAAATCGTATGCTAATAAAAAAGGGAAGTGTATTAACAGCACGTATTATTACATTATTAAAAAACCGTCATGTTCAACAGGTATATATTGAAGTGCCGATAGACAAAGAGGTTAATCAAATACAGTCTATTACAGTACAACAGCAACAAGATTCTTTAGTAAGTAGTGAATGGAATGGAATGCCTAAATTCCTGCAAGCGCTAGCAGCATTGAGTACGGAGAGACGATATGGTCATGCTTTAAAAAATATGGATGATATCGTATTTGTGCGAGATTTATTTGAAATGTATATGGAGAATCTAAGCTATCGAAGGCTATTGCAGACACTAAAAAAATATGATGAATATACTTATATGCATGCGCTTGACGTATTTACACTCGGTACATTATTTGCGAAAAAAGAAGGTATTCCTGATTTAGAGCATTATGCATTAGGCTTTTTATTTCATGATATTGGTAAATTAAATATTCCACATGAAATTTTATCGAAAGAGGAAAAACTAACTGTGGAAGAATTTACTATCATGCAGAAGCATACACAGCTTGGCTATGACCTATTAAAGGAACTTGGACTTGAATCCATTGCCTTTTTGGCAAAACTACATCATGAACGGATCGATGGCTCTGGTTATCCAGATGGATTAGCAGGAAAAGAGATTCCAAAGGTAGTATTATTACTACAGCTGATTGATATCTACTCGGCTATCACGATGAATCGCCCCTATCAACAAGAAATAGGGGCTGCAGAAGCTATAGCTACTATCTATAAAGAAAAGCATTTATTAGACGGAAAGCTTTTGGCTAAATTTGTTGATTTTATTGGTATCTATCCAGAAAAGTCCATTGTCCTTTTGTCAGATGGAACGCATGCCTTAGTAGAACATGTCAATCTTATGTTCCCGCTTCTTCCTACGGTTAGAAGATTAGATTCGAATACAATTTTTAAGTTACCAGTAAATCTTCAAATAAAAATTGAGAAACTTATTACATATTATGTAGAAACACCGGATCAGTTGTTTCAGAAATTTTCTGAGTATTTAATAAAAGGCGAAGCGCATTTAATGGAGAAATATTATAATAAGCTAGTTGAGCAACACACCATTTCCGAATGCATTACTAAAATTTATATCCCCGTATACCAAATCTTTGATGTGCTCAAAGAACAAGTAATGTTAGAAAATGTACGAGTAAAGTTAAGAGGGTTATTAAACAAGGCTATATTCCATTTGCGAAAAGATACGAAAACAAAAAGCTCTTCCATCTTTCTAGTCGATCAAAATCTACGAGCAAGTATTCCTTTACTGTTATTAGAAGGTGTTTTTTATGTAAAGGGAATCTGTCCTATTATCATAGACATTACAACAAGCAAAGAGGAGTTATTGCAAATCGCAGATTATTGTGAAGCGACTGCCATCTGTTCATTTGAAGAGGAATATACCCCATTAATCGGTACAAACCGAAAATTGGAGCTCTATCATATTACACCAAAGAAGTTAGAGAGCCTTGTTTTTAGCTTTGCTGGACAATCGATGAAACAAATCAATATAAAGGTAGCGTTGCAAAAATATAAAGCGGTTACAAAGATAATAAACAACTAGTATTGAAGAGGAGGGTTTATGTGTGAATGATTGTATTCTTTTACAGTCTAGTCAAGATTGGCATCTACAAAGAATGTATATGAAGAAATTTAACAAACTGGTACTGGTAAAAAGTGTTCATCATAATTCAGCAGAGACGAGAGCCAAACTACAATATGAATTTTCTTTGTTTTCGAATGAGCAAAATCCTTGGTTATTAAAGCCAATTGCTATTGATTATATAGATGATCAATATGCGATCATTTATGAAAATTTTAATGGAGTCCCCTTAAAGCAATTCAGTAATAACTTGATTTCTTTGCATCAATTTCTACAGATTGCGATTGACCTTGTCAATATTTGTATGAAAATGCAACAAAGTGGTTTACTATACCTACACCTACATCCTAATCAAATCTTAATCAATCCTAATTCTTTAAAAATAAAACTATTAAGCTCTGAATTTAGTACAAAATATGATGTAGAATCTCCAGTTGTGATAGAAAATCCCTATGAACGACTAGAACAGCTACCCTATTATGCACCTGAGCAAACGGGCAGACTTCATTTAGAGGTAGACTATCGGACAGATTTATATGCACTGGGGATCATTTTTTACGAAATACTGGGGGGGCAATTACCTTTTCAAGCAAAGGATGCCGTCGATTTGATTTATGAAATCATCACCAAAAAACCCGAGGCATTGGTGAGTATAGACAGTCGTTATCATTCTTTGCTTTGGGAAATCATTGAAAAGCTATTAGCTAAAAATCCAGCTGATCGTTATCAAAGTGCCATTGGTTTAAGAGAGGATTTACTACATATCCAACAGAAACTTTTAGTAAACGAACCGCTTGAAAATTTCCTGCTTGGTAAACAGGATTTGCATCTGAATATGGGGCTGTCTACGAAGCTGTATGGGAGAGAATCGCAATTCGCAGAGCTTTCCTCTATTTTTCGTCAGGTTGCAAAAGGTGACAAAAAGATGGTTACGATATCAGGAAAAGCAGGGTATGGAAAGTCCAAGTTAGTTCAAGAACTAAAGGGTGAAATTGCGGCCGCAAAAGGCTATTTTATTACAACTAAGTATGAGCAATTGCAATTAGAAAATGACTATTCCATTGTCATCCATCCTTTAAGGAGTTTATTAAAATTTATTTATATGGAAGGTGAAAGGTCTGTCCATTTGTGGGAAAAATTATTTCAAGAGGTTAAATTAGTTGTGACAGATGAACTTATCCATCTATTACCTGAACTTAAATGGTTTGTGAAGGAGGAAGTACACTTCCAAAAAGAAGTTAGCCAAAATACAAAACAGCTTCATTCGTATACGTTTATATCGATTCAAAAAATTTTATTGACATTTGCTATTCAGAAGAAACCAGTTATATGGTTTGTAGATGATTTGCATTGGGCCAATCAAAGTACAATTGAAATTATGACCCAAATCTTTGAGCAACACCGAGCAGGATACTTTATGATGATTGGTACATTCCGAGTGAATAAGGACAGCACAGGGGAGGAAAATCAGCAAAGAACTACTAGTTTTTCGAGCGGTCATCATATCCATTTACCTCTGCTTCAGGAACAACATGTTCAACAATGGTTGAAGGCGTCTTTCCATGCAAAGCCTCATACCATACAGCTCATTACCAAGCAATTATTTAATTTGACCAAAGGGAATCCGTTATTTGTGAAAGAAGCGTTTCGTTCACTCCAGCAAGATAACACAATTTATTTTAATGCAACAACAAAAGAATGGGAGTTTAATCGTAAGAAATTTAATTTATCCCGTTTAAATAACGAGCTACTAGCCTTTATTGAAACTAGAATGGCTAATTTAACAACAGAAGCCCATGAGATTTTACGAATAGTTGCATGTTTTGGGCAGCGCTTTGAATTTACAGATGTCTTAAAGCTCGTGTCCTTATCCGCTCAAGCGTTATTAAAACACCTGGAAACACTTGTTGAAAATGGCTTTATTATTCCGTTAGATGCCCATTATAAATGGGCAAGTACGTTAGAGCATGAAGGGATTTTACATACATTTTCTACCAAATTCCGATTTATCCATGATCGTATTCAACAAGTAGCTTATCAGGAATTATCAGGGCAATTGCGTGCAAAATTTCATTATCAAATTGGCCAACTTTTAACAGATGATCCTCAAATAGCTGCTGATCATGATCGATTAAGCGAAATCGTCATGCATTTCAATTACAGTCGACACTTATTGACTGGGGAAGAAAAGCAAAAGCTGGCTATTTGGAATTATCAACTCGGTATTGAGGCTAAAAGAATAGGGCTCTTTGATAATGCGCTAAAATTTTTTACAACTAGTAAAGAACTATTGACACCTGATCATTGGGAGACTAGGAGAGAACAGTCGGTTAAATTATATGCAAATTTAGGTGAATGTGAATATTTAACTGGTCACTACGAACAATCGGAAAGGCATTTAACAGAAGCTTTGCAGCATGCACAGACAAAATTAGAAAAACTGATGATTAACAATTTGAAAACAGTATTATACATTGAGTCCGATAACCCTATTATTGGTCTAGAAGCAGGCTTGGCAGGTTTTCAAGTTGCGAATCTTAAAATTTCAGCATATCCTAAAAAGTCACAGCTTCTAAAAGAGTATTTATTGTTGAAATGGGCATTGCGACGTATGTCTGACCAAGACTTGTTGCAGCATCCACCAACGAATAGTAAAGAAATTGATATTTTGATTCATTTAATTATTAATATGACGGCAAGTGCTTTCCTATTAAATCCTAACTTAACAGGTATTCTTTTAATGAAAGGGCTACGTTTACAGTTGAAGTATGGCGCTACATCGAAAAGCGGCATGGTATTGATTAACTATGCTATGCTTTTAAATGCAGGTTTTACCAATATAAAAGAAGCCACTCGCTTTGGCAAACTAGCCATCATTGTGGCAGATAACCAAGAAAGCATATATATCAAGGGCCATACTTATTATGTGTATGGCGTGTTTATCAGTCATTGGACAGAACCCTATGAAACCAGTATTCAATATATTGACGAGGCTCAAGCAAAATGCCAAGAACTCGGCTTATATCATCTAGTATCCTCAGCTTCATGTTTTATTGTTGCGATACGACTTATTCAGGGTGTTGCCCTAGAGGATTTACAACAAGAAATTAAACGACAACAAGAGGAATTTTCTAATCATGCAAGTACCCTTTCGATTGACTTTTTAGCGGAAATGGGGAGATGGATGAATATCCTCCGCACTCCTCATCATCCTGTACATTGGGCTTATCCCATCACAATACAGGATCAGCCTGCTATTAAAATCATGCATTATTCAGTGCGTTTACAAATGTCTTTTTTATTAGCTGATGAAAAACAAGGGAAAGCGATTCTGGTTGAATTAAAGAAGCTAAGTAAGGACACTTATACATTACCAATCACCACGGTCTATTATTTTTATCGGTCCATGTGGCAATTTCACTTTCTGCATAGTCAAAATTGTCAGGTACAGGAGCAGAGGTTGTTTTTAAAGGATATACGTCAAAGCCTTAAGAAATTTAAGAAATGGGCTGTTTATTCTTCAGAAAATTATGAGCATCTCTATGCTTTATTAATGGCAGAGAATTACCGTTTACACAACAACGACAATGAGGCAGAACTCTATTATGACCGAGCAATACGATTAGCAAGTATGAATGGATTTGTCCAGGACACAGCCTTAGCATATGAACGAGCGGCAAACTATTATTTCGCAAAACAGCAAAAGAAAACGGCAAGACATTATATACTAAATGGTATTCAAAATATTGAAACGTGGGGAGCAGAAACAGTTGCTAGAAGATGGGCAAGAGATTATCAAATACATCGCAAACTGGAGAATCATAGTAGAGATTCACTCACGTTTGATATGATGACGGTTTTTGAAACGACTCAATCATTTGCAACAGCTATTCGTATGGAAGATTTACTGCATAAAATATTGTTTTCACTGTTAAAGCATGTGGGGGCAAATAGTGGTTATTTCATTCATAAACAGCGGCAGGAATTATTGGTGTTGGCAAAGGCGGAAGCTGCAGAAAAAACGTTTACGATGTATGAACACCAAAGTATGGAGAATTTTAATGCGAATATGCAATCGATTATACGCTATGTTCTTAATAGTAAAGAGCATGTGATTATCGACAATGCACAAATGACACAGCATCCTCTTTTCTCCTACTCGACGGCTAAATCTATTCTTTGCCTGCCGATTATCCATCAAAATGAAATTATTTCGATTTTGTATTTTGAGAATACCTTAATGACGAATGCCTTCCATCCATCTCATGTTCAGCTATTGAAAGTGATTGCGGCTCAAATTGCCGTTTCTTTTGAAAATGCGAAAATATATGGAGATTTAGAAAAACGTGTTCAGTTGCGTACTAAGGAGCTAGATGAGACGAATCGGCATTTGATAAAAATGAATGAACGTTTAGAAAAAAATGAACTGGAACGTAAAAAACTCTTGCATAGTATTTCCCATGAATTACGCTCCCCGTTAACCTCTACATTAGGGTATATAGAACTTATGCTAGAGGGCGTGATAGTTGACGCAGTAGCCAGAAAGAAATATTTAAAACGGAGTAAAGAAAGGCTACTATCATTAAATAGCTTAATTCAAGATTTGTTTGATTTAGCAAATCTAGAAGCTGGTAGAGCAGAATTTTCTTTTACTGAGGTAAAGGCGAAGGAATTATTTTTACAAATGGTAACCCGTTATGAGGATGAAGTAAAACAATCAGGATTAACATTCAGTGCTCACTTTTATGGTCATGAAGAAGCTCAGCTCTTGATTGATAAAACACGAATCAATCAAGTGATTGAAAATATCATGACCAATGCAATGAAATATACATCAAATGGTGGTATTCAAGTGTCCATTCATGTAGAGAACAAGCACTTGAGTTGTTCAATAGCAGATAGTGGCATTGGTATTGCTGAGAGTGATCTTCCCTTTATTTTTGATAGCTATTATCGAGCAACTAACATCCATGAAGCACATTCGCACGGCATTGGCTTAGCTATCTGTAAACAAATTGTTCACCAGCATAATGGTGAGATTTTTGTTGAAAGTCTTGAAAATGAAGGAAGCATATTTAGCTTTACATTACCACTAGTTAAGACATTGATAAAAAATTAAAAAGGGGTGGTGAGTGTTTTTTTACTTCTCACCACTCTCTTTTTTATAGACAAATTGGTAGCCAAAACCTCTCACTGTTTGAATCCATTTCGGCTTTGAGGGGATATCTTCAATTTTACGACGAAGTGTACTAATATGGACAGATACGGTTTTCAAATCAGTGACACCGTCATAGCCCCACACATGATCAATGAGTTGATCAACACTAATCACTTGATTCGCATGCTCAATTAGAAAAAAGAGGAGCAGCTTCTCCTTCGTAAATAAATTTAAAAGCTGACCATCCTTATAAACATTTTTCTCATCTAAATGTATGGACAAATTATCAATATGTACAATATTACTTTTCTTTGATGGGTTCCTTCTTTTTAAATGTGCTTGGATACGGGCCAATAATTCTTTTGGAATAAATGGCTTTGTCATATAATCATCTGCCCCCACCTCAAAGCCCTCAAGTTTCTGTTCAATTAGGTGATTGACGGTCACAAAAATGATAATGACATCCGACACATCACGAATTCTTTTGGCTAACTCGAAGCCTGTACCATCTGGTAAATTAACATCTAACAAGATTAAATCTGGTTGTTGCGTGACAGCGAGATGCCAGCCACTGGATAGAGAGGATGCCTTTAATACACTATAATTAGCATTAGCTAGCGTGAGCGACAAAACCTCCATAATATCTATATCATCTTCCACTATTAAAATTTTCTCGTTCGACATATCTATTAATCACCTTCCTATTTCAAATATACCAACTTTTGTCTAGGTTGGGAATTAGAAGACTTAGAACTCGCATGATTTTAGAATCCCTCATAACCTTTAGGTTAAAATAATCACTAAAAAGACTTCTATTTCCCCATGAGAAAATGAAGTCTCTAAAAAATTAATCTAGGTGTGCGATAGCATGGAGTAGATCATCACGGACGGCCTCCCAAAATTGCTGTTGAACACTATCACTGTACGTATACAGCTCTTTATGTTGAACATGGTCATAGATGGCAGCAATCGTTTCTTGATGAAAAGAGAGACGATGGTTTAATAGCTCTCGTTCTTCTTCCATACAAAATAGTTTATAAATATCGGATAAGCGTTCAAACTTTGCTAATTTCTGTGTCATCACTTCATATTGTGTTTGATGAAAACGCCCTACGGCAGAAGTCATTGAGATTTTTGCCCGATGCTCTGCTTGTAATGTCCGATACTCCTCTTGACGGATGGCCACCCGATACCAAAATTCATAGCGATTTGGTAATTCTTTTAGTTCATAGGTAAGTAATGATTTTAAAATTGAATGCACTTGTTCATATGTATCGATGAACTTCGCTGGTTCTTTAAAAATGCCAAACATACTACCACCCCCATGTAGTTTAATACTACGAGTGAAGATTAAAATCCTTTAAAATAATCATAATATTCAAAAGCGAGAACCTACTAATTATTGAAACCTTGACTCCGTAGTTACGTAAAGATTTACAGGGGGTGAGTCAATGTATGAGTATAAATTTGTACAAGCACATTTAGGTAGCTTTTTTCAGGAATCTACCTATCGGAAAACAATCGAAGAATACGCGAAGCAAGGTTGGCGTTTAGTGCAAGTATTGCCGATTGCTTATAATGGACATGGGAAACCAACAGACTATGAAATCATTTTTGAGAGATTATTATCATGACTATCAATGAACGCTAGATTCTTGCCATAAATGGTGGGAGTTTAGCGTTTTCTTATTTTAATACAAGATTTGCTGTTTTTATTAACAAAAATAGTGTATTCAGAAAAATATAGAAATAGCATTTACAAAACAAAAATATATGTGTTAACTTAAATAGTGTTAATGGTTAACTTAAAAGAGGGAGGTTAACAATGCAACATTTTTGGGTTGTCGGTACAGATACGGATGTTGGGAAAACAATTGTCACCACCATGTTGATGTGTCATTTACAAAAACAAGGCTTGAAAGTTTCACCATACAAGCCTGTGCAAACAGGAGAGGTATACGAAAACGGTCGTGGCTATTATCATGATACAGCCATGTATGAGAAGTATTCCTTACAAAAGCTTCAACAAGAGCATCTCAATAGCTATTCATTTAGAGAAGCTGCATCGCCACATTTTGCTGCGCAACTGGAGGGGCAGCAAATTGATGTCAATGAGCTATTATTGCGGATTCAATTATTACAAGCATCCTATGATGTTGTGATATGTGAAGGAGCGGGTGGGCTTTTTGTTCCTTTTACTGCTCCCCATGGGATGACGCTGCTTGATGTCATCGTCAGTAGCAAGCTGCCAGTAGTGCTTGTTACAAGGACATCCCTAGGGACGATCAATCACACATTATTAACAATAGAGGCATTGCGCTCTCGTGAAGTTGACGTTCTTGGCATAGTGTTTAATGGGAACACAGGTAGCCGTATGGAGCAAGATAATATACAAACGATTTTACAGTACCATCCCTTGCCCTATGCGATTATTCCAAAGCTACAAAATGTGTCACAGCTAATGGATTATGCCATGACACACACCACACTGTTTGAAAGGCTTTTTAACTATGAAACAAGCATTAACTGATTTACAGCTAAGAGATTTACGTCATGTATGGCATCCATGCTCACAAATGAAGGACTATGAGGCATTTCCACCCATCGTCATAAAAAAGGGGCAAGGCGTGTGGCTTTATGACGAACATGATCAGCGTTACTTGGATGCTGTATCTTCCTGGTGGGTTAATTTATTTGGACATGCCAATCCGCGTATTAGCCAAGCTTTAAGTGAGCAAGCATTTACATTAGAGCATACGATCTTTGCTAATTTTACACATGAACCAGCCATACAATTGGCTGAAAAATTAACTGCATTAGCACCACAGGGATTACATAAAGTCTTTTTTGCCGATAATGGCTCATCTGCTATTGAAGTTGCACTGAAAATGAGCTTTCAATACCATATGCAGACGGGGAAACCAGCAAAAAAGCGCTTTCTCGCCTTGACGGATGCCTATCATGGAGAAACTATTGGTGCTTTATCCATAGGAGGGGTAGGGCTTTACAATGAAGTTTACCAGCCTCTGTTATTAGATACTGTTCGTGCCAAAGGACCAGATTGCTTCCGCTGTCCATTTCAGGAAGATCCAGCAAGCTGTAATGCACCATGTAGTCAATTTGTTGAGGAACAACTTCAAGCGCATCATGAGGAAATCACGGCAGTTATTATTGAACCATTAATTCAGGCTGCAGCAGGTATGAAAATGTACCCACCTGTCTATTTACAGCGCTTACGGGCGTTGTGCTCACATTATGATGTGCACTTCATTGCAGATGAAATTGCTGTAGGTTTTGGTCGGACCGGTACATTATTTGCCTGTCAACAAGCGGACATCATGCCAGATTTTATGTGTTTATCAAAGGGGCTAACAGGTGGTTATTTACCTTTATCAGTTGTCTTAACGACGGAGCAAATCTATGACGCTTTTTATGATGATTACGGAACAATGAAGGCTTTTTTACATTCGCATAGCTATTCAGGCAATACATTGGCCTGTCGTGTGGCACTGGAAGTATTAACGATGTTTCAAGAGGAACAAGTGATGGAGATGATTCAGCACAAGGGACAATACATGCGAGCGTTAGCCATGGAAGCTTTTTGTGATATGCCTTATGTGGGTGAATACCGACAAGTTGGTTTAGTGGGAGCGATTGAACTAGTAAAGGACCGGTGGACAAAGGAAGCGTTCGCCAGTGAGGAGCGTATCGGCTATCAAATTTATCAACGGGCTTTAACGAAAGGCTTACTCATCAGACCGCTTGGCAATGTTCTGTATTTTATGCCACCTTATATTATTTCTGAAGAGGAAATGTCATTTATGATTCATACAACGAAAGAGACAATCGAACAATTTTTCCAGGACAGGGGGGCTAAGGGTGGGTAAGCGACAACAAACATTAGCGCTAGTCATGATTGCCATGTTTGCTGCTCTAACAGCAATCGGAGCTTTTGTTAAAATTCCATTGCCTGTCGTACCGTTTACATTACAGATTGTTTTTGTATTTTTAGCAGGCTGTTTATTGGGTAGTCGGAATGGTTTTTATAGTCAACTTGTCTATATCAGCGTGGGCTTAGTAGGCTTACCTGTTTTTACACAGGGTGGTGGTATCACATATGTCTTACAGCCAACTTTTGGTTATCTGATTGGCTTTGCCCTAGCCGCCTATGTGATTGGGTTCATTATTGAAAGGATTGAGACGCCGACGAAAAAGCATTTTATTGTAGCAACCATTATTGGGCTGGTTATTATTTATGCTGTGGCTGTTCCTTATTTGTATGTAGCATTGAATTTCTGGTTAGACATGAAGTCAAGCTGGTCACATGTGTTTGTTGTCGGCTTTTTAAGTAGTATTGTCGCTGATTTTTGCTTAGCTATTACATCAGCGCTATTAGCTGAGCGCTTGTATAAAGTATTTCAGTCAGCAAGAAATGTGAAATTTTCACACGTAGAGGGGGAGAATGTAATATGAATTATTACCAATTAGCACAAGAAGTTATTGCTGGAAAGATCATTAGCAATGAAGAGGCACTTGCCATATTAAATAGTGAGGATGATGAGCTATTACAGCTTATGGATGGTGCTTTTACGATTCGTCGTCATTATTATGGTAAAAAAGTTAAATTGAATATGATTATGAACGCCAAAAGCGGTTATTGCCCCGAGGATTGTGGCTATTGCTCCCAGTCCTCTAAATCAACGGCTCCTATTGAGAAATATCCATTTATTACAAAAGAGGAAATTTTAGCAGGTGCAAAACGAGCGTTTGACAATAAGATTGGGACGTATTGTATTGTAGCCAGTGGTCGTGGGCCAACACGTAAGGATGTCAATGTCGTGAGTGAGGCGGTTGCTGAAATAAAAGAAAAGTATGGCTTGAAGGTTTGTGCCTGTCTTGGCTTATTAAAAGAAGAACAGGCACAGCAACTAAAGGAAGCGGGGGTGGATCGCTACAATCATAATTTAAATACAGCGGAACGTCATCATTCCTTCATCACGACCTCACATACATATGAGGATCGTGTCAATACGGTAGAGATTGTGAAAAAGCATGGAATTTCACCTTGCTCGGGTGCCATTATTGGGATGAAGGAAACAAAAGAGGATGTCGTCAATATTGCACGCGCCCTCCATCAATTGGACGCTGATTCTATTCCTGTAAACTTTTTAAATGCAATTGATGGCACAAAGCTAGAAGGGACAAAGGATTTAAATCCCCGTTATTGTTTAAAGGTTTTAGCTTTATTCCGCTACATCAATCCGACAAAGGAAATCCGTATTTCGGGTGGTCGTGAAATCAATTTAGGCTCACTTCAGCCACTTGGTCTCTATGCAGCTAATAGTATTTTTGTTGGGGATTATTTAACAACAGCAGGACAGGAAGCGAATAGCGATTATCGCATGCTGGAGGATTTGGGCTTCGAAATTGAATTAACACATAAACAAGAAGAAGTATTTTGTTAAACTTATGACATGCAAATCTACTACTACAGCAAAAACCGTACTTTTGTACGGTTTTTTGGCTATAGATGAAAAGAGACGGATAGACCTGACATCACTGTCTGTTGATATACCTATAAAATTAAGGTTTTCACAAATTGTTCAATGAAAGCGTTTTGAAATTGAACAGTTTGTGAAGACCTTCACATAAAGCTTTCTTTTTGAAAAAATCAGCGTAAAATAAGAATCAAGTAAGGAATTGTTATAAAACAGTTGATAAGTCGTATCACAAATTTTGGTGGTTGTTATATTACAAAAATAATGAGTGAAGGGAGCTTTTCACATGTGGGTTATTACAGTTTTTGATAAAAAGGACGTTCGAATTTTTGAGTACGCGAGCAAAAATGAGGCAACAGAAGCTTTAGCAAAATTCAAGAAAAATGCCGTTTTAACGTATACAAAATAAGTTGCTGATAAAGTAGCCCTCTACCGACAGAGGGCTGTTTTTTAATGTAAAACAATGGAAACAGCACTGTACATTAATAAAAGTGCCATGATCATGTTAAATGGTTTTCGGTATTGCTGTAGTGCTTTTTGAAAAACGGAGCCACATAATGACCAACTAAATGTACTGATTACCCCTATTAGCGCTAAAAAGAACGAGAAGAGTAGATAGCTTATGTAGGATGAGTAGTAGGGTAGGATGTAAGTTGCGACAACAGTAAGACCAAATAAAATACCTTTTGGGTTAATAAATTGAACGAACGCTCCTAAAAAAAATAGGTTTCGTTTTTCTTCTTCGTTGTCGTGCTCCTCTAATTCTTTGCTTGTTAAAATTTTATAAGCCAGGTACAACATATAGCCTACACCAAATATGGTTAGGGGTAATTCAATGGCAGGTAAAATGTTTAACATGATCGTGTTAAAAAAGCTACTAAGACCAATAATGATGAAAAAACCAATCCCTACACCTAAACAGAATGGAATCGTTTTCGCTAAGCCATGTTGTTTAGCAAAAACCATCGCCATAAAATTATTAGGGCCAGGTGTAAAGCTTGTAATGATGATAAATAATAAAAAGGAAAATACAGGCAAAACAATCCCTTCTTTCAAGTTGTGTGATATAATGCACGAAATAGACTGTATAACGTCGGTCTTTTTATTATACAAAATGTACGTTATATTGTACATACAAGGAGGGCTTTTGGATGGAAGAAATTCATCTCGTCTTTGCGAGAAATTTAAAGGCAATTCGAGAAAGGGAGAAATTAAGCTTAGAGAAAGTTTCTCAGCTTAGTGGCGTGAGTAAAACGATGATTGGTCAAATTGAGAGGGGAGAATCCAGTCCAACTTTGACAACGATTTGGAAAATTGCAAATGGATTAAAGGTTTCGTTTACAGAGCTTATTCATCCTCCCCAACCTGAGACGGAGGTTATTCGCGGTAAAGAAATTCAAGTATTGAAGGAAGATCATGGCCGATATATGGTTTATCCTCATTTCCCCTATCAAAAGGATAGTCGTTTTGAAATATATACAATTGAAATCAAAGAAAATGGAACGTTAGATGCTGAGGCTCATCGAGAAGGAACGGAGGAATATATAACCGTTTTTGATGGGGAATTAATCATCCATATACAGGGTCAGGATTATCGATTAACAAGTGGTGATGCCATACGATTGAAGGCTGACCGTCCACACACATACAGCAATCCAGGTAGTACAGTAACACGACTTAGTATGACTATTTACTATCCACATTAAAAAACGTATAAACGCTTTTCACAGCGTTTATACGTTTTCGTTTTATAAAATACTAGCTAAACGTTTAATTCCCTCACGGATGACTTCAGGTGTTGCATTTGTATAATTAAGACGCATTGTGTTCACATTCGTTTTTGATGTGTAGAATGGATCGCCAGGCACGAAGGCAACCTTTTGTTCCATCGCTTTATTGAATACATCAAGGGCCGGTGTACCGTCCTTCATGGTTGCCCAAATGAACATGCCACCCTCAGGTCGTGTATATTCAACATGGGCAGGGAAAAACTCCTGCATAGCATCAAGCATCGCATCCGACTGATTTTTATATAAAGCAATAATTTTCTTTACATGTTCGGTATAATCATTACTTGCTAAGTAATCGTAGATAACATATTGTGAAAAAATATTAGTATGAAGATCAGACGCTTGCTTCGCTGTTTCAATATGCTGCAAAAGCTCTTTGTTTTTTGTGATAATAAAGCCAAGACGCATGCCTGGTGTGACCGTTTTAGAGAAAGAACCTAGTAAAATACTATTTTCTAATTTACCAGCACCGATATATGGAAGTGGCTCCCCTTGGAAACGTAGCTCCCCGTATGGATCATCCTCAATTAAAGCAACATCATATTTTGCCACTATTTCGCAAATTTGCTCACGCTTTTCTTTCGAATATGTGAGTCCTGTTGGGTTTTGGAAGTTCGGCACCGTATAAATGAATTTTACATTTGGTTGTTGTAGAGCACGCTCTAACTCTTCTAAGTTAAGACCATCATTTTCTAGCGTAACACCATGGAAAGTGGGCTCTGTTAAAGTAAAGGCTTGGATAGCCCCTAGGTAACCTGGCTCTTCGATGATAATGCCATCGCCTTTATTGATAAGTACTTTACCAATTAGTTCAAGCGCTTGCTGTGAACCTGTAGTAATAAAGACATCGTCAGCATGTACATCAAGTCCATGGACACGTTGATATTTCGCGGCAATATATTCACGCAATGGTGCATAACCCTGTGTGGATGAATATTGGAATAATCGGCTGCCATTTACTGTAATAGCATGGTCTACGGATGCTCTCAATGCATCAATCGGGAAAGAAATTGGGTTTGGAAGCCCGCCTGCAAAGGAAATAACGTCCTCTGCATCTGTCACTTTTAAAATATTTCGAATAAATGAGGATGGTGTTTTTAAGATTCTTTCAGAATATTGCATAATTATCGGTCCTTTTTTTCTGATTTTTTAAAAATTATATCATTGTCATCGTGTGCATACAATATTATCATTGTATGCAAGACAATTAAACTATTGTATGCAAATTAAGAGAAAGAAGGGCCTAGTGAATGCCTATTAATTCATTTGACGAGTATCCAATGAGTTGGAAGCCGGATATTAGCAATATTTCTGCTCCGTTATATATAGCCATCGCACATCAGCTAGAACAAGATATTAAGGATGGAAAGCTAGTACCAGGCACAAAATTGCCACCCCAGCGTGAATTAGCTGATTTTTTAGATGTGAATTTGAGTACGATTACAAGAGCCTTTAAGCTTTGTGGCCAAAAAGGATTAATTTATGCCTCGATTGGCAGCGGTACATTCGTTTCAACAGATGCGGCTAGCAATAAAATGTTACTGCCAACCAACCATGCCACACCTATCATTGAAATGGGCTCTGTTTTACCAGATAATTTTGTGAATGATGATATTACACGCTTTATGAAGAAAATGATAAACGAACCTAGTTTTAGCATGCTATTTCAATATGGACGACCTGAGGGCAATGCATGGCAAAACGAAGCCGTGATGAAGCTACTCGAACTAGTAAATTTTCAAACAGATCAGCCTATTCTTCTAGGAGCAGGCGGACAAAATGCCATTGTGGGAACCCTTGCAGCTTTATTTCAGCCAGGCGACCGCATTGGTACAGATCCAATTACCTATGCAGGCATTAAAACAGCTGCAAATATGCTTGGTATCCAGCTTGTGGCTATCCAACAATGTCAGGGTGAAATGACAAAAGAAGGATTACTATATGCGTGTAAAAATGAACATATCAAAGGAATCTATGTGATCCCTGATTTTCATAACCCAACGACTCATACGATGTCAGTAGAAACAAGAAAAATGATTGCAGACGTGGCAAGACAGAAGGATTTGCTTGTAATCGAGGATGCTATCTATAGCTTTCTCAAGGAGCAACCGCTTGCTCCGATTGCTTCTTATGCACCCGATAAGGTTATTTACATTGCTAGCCTATCTAAAACACTATCACCTGGTTTACGATTATCCTTCCTTGTGACACCGCCTGCGCTACGTAAAAAAATAATGGAAACGCTCTATAATATCAACATTTCTGTTTCTCCTATCATGCTGGAGCTTGCAGCACGATTAATCCATGAAGGTGTTGCCCAAACGATATTAGAAAAACACCGAGCATATGCCAAGCAGCAAAATGCGCTTGTCGATCAGTATTTAGGGGATTATCACATATTAGGGGATGAGGAATGTATTTTTAGGTGGCTCCAATTGCCTGACAAATTTACGGGTGTTCAATTTGAATTGTTAGCTTCGAAAGCTGGTGTACAAGTCTATGCAGCGGAACGCTTTGCCGTAGGGAATACAAAGCCTGTCAATGCCGTTCGTTTAGCCATTGCAGCACCAGAATCTCAACTTGAGCAAGCGTTAATTATTTTAAAGGACCTCCTCGAAAGTAATGGTGATTATGCATTTGTTGATTAGAGGTTATGGGGCGTATAATAAGGCTAAGAAAGAAACGAGGTGATGAACATGGCACATAAAGGGCGTGTTATTTTGCATGTGGATATGAACAGTTTCTATGCTTCTGTGGAGCAAGCACATGACCCAAGTTTAAAGGGGAAGCCTATCGCAATTGCAGGGAACCCAAAGGAACGGCGTGGCATTTTAGTAACTTGTTCATATGAAGCAAGAGCGCTAGGCATTTATACAACTATGACTGTTCATGAAGCGAAGCGTAAATGTCCTGAGCTATTGTTATTACCTCCAGATTTTCAAAAGTATCGTCATGCATCTAAAGAAATGTTCACCATTCTTCGAAGCTATACACCATTAGTAGAGCCTGTTTCGATTGATGAGGGCTACTTGGATGTGACTGAGCTAAGCAAGGAACGGCATGCCTTAAGTATTGCCCAGGAAATACAAGTGCGCATTTTAGCTGAGCTGGATTTACCTTGTTCCATCGGTATTGCACCGAATAAATTTTTAGCGAAAACAGCCTCTGATATGAAGAAACCAATGGGGATTACCGTACTACGAATACGGGATATTGAACAGCAATTATGGCATCGTGAGGTTGTCAACATGCATGGGATTGGAGCAAGTACTGCTAAAAAATTAAATGCACAAGGCATCTTTACAATAGGTGATCTAGCTAAGACAGAAGAATTTAAAATGAAGCAAATTTTAGGGAAGAATGGGGTACGGCTTCGAGCAAGGGCCAATGGGGTGGATCAGCGCATGGTCGATCCTGAGGCAATTTTTGATACGAAAAGCGTTGGGAATTCAACAACTTTACCAGAAGATGTAACAGATGTTCGTACACTTCATAAAACAATCGAAGGTCTATGTAAAAAAGTGGTGGAGCGTCTTGATGCCAAGCGCTTAGCAGGTTCAACTGTGAGCATTCAAATTCGGGATGCTGATTGGCATAATCATACACGTTCGAAAACAATGTCCAATGTCCTGTATCGTTATGAAGAAATTTACGACATTGCTTGTACTTTATTTGATAAGCATTGGGATGAATCTCCTGTAAGATTACTTGGTGTAACGGTTTCCAATGTGGTGGATCGTAAAGATTATTCACAGCAATTATCGATATTTGATTTTCAGGAGCATGCGAAAGATGAACCGATTCTCAAGCTTGTCGATGAAATTGAGGGACGGTTTGGCAAGGGGATTATAAAACGAGGTGTAGATTTAGGGAAACGTTCCTCCTATCAATCACAAACAAGCTTTAGTAAAGATTTTTTAGATGACCATGAATGAGAAAGAATGAAAGTAGGTGTATCTATGCAATACAAGGAGTATGGGGATGCTAACAATCCTTTTATGATGTTTATTCACGGAGGGGGGGTTGGAGGGTGGATGTGGGATCAGCAAGTTCACCATTTTTCCCATTATCACTGTGTTATACCTGAGTTAATGACACACAATCCATTTTCCATTGAACAAAGTGCGAAAGAGCTTCTTCTGCTTATTGAGAAAAAAGCCAATGGGAAGCCTGTTATAGTAATTGGTTTCTCTTTAGGAGCGCAAATCGCTATTCAAATGCTAAGTCTACAGCCTAGTTTAATCGATTTTACGATCATCAATAGTGCGCTCGTGATACCCTCTCCTACTGTAGAAAGGATGCTTCAACCGTTTATTCGGCTGTCATTTCCACTTATAAAAAATAAAACATTTGCGAAACTTCAAGCAAAAGCCCTGTACATTCAAGAAGATTATTTTGAGCGTTACTATCAAGAGAGTGCCACGATGAAAGTAGATACATTGATTCAAATTTTGCGAGAAAATATGTCGTTTTCCATCCCAGCTGACTTTAACAAAGCTCAAGGAAAGATCCTAATAACTGTGGGAGAAAAAGAGAAAAGCAACATGAGAAAATCCGCTAAAGCACTTGTGCGAAGTCATCCAAATAGCAAGGGTGTGTTATTGAAGAACATCGGTCACGGCGTCTCATTAGCCCAGCCTGCATTTTTTAATCGCTTTGTAGAGAATTGGATTAAGGATGGTCAATTACCTGAAGGGACAGTTATTCGGTAGGGGAACCCCATTACGAATCGTCATCCATAATGGAGTTGATGTATGGATCATTGAAAATAGTGAGGATATAAGTGTTTATGCTGCAATATCCATTCCTTCATCTCTATCAACATTTCTTCGTAGCTAGGGACAAGAAATGAAAAGTCATTTCTTGTATTTATTAATGTTTTATTGATTTGAACAACGTGATGAGGAAGAATTTTTATACTGTTGTTCAGGAAGTGCTTATTAAATAGATGCAGTAGATCGTGTTTAGAAATATTTGTCGTATTGACGAGATGATAAAGTCCTGTTAAATCTTGTTGTGCAGCATGTTCAATGGCTTTAGCCAAAGTAAGTGTTGTCACTCCCGTCCAAATAGCACCCGAATAGCCATAGACGGGACTTTTTTGTTGCATAAACCAATTGAAGAGTCCGATGCCATCCTTTTTCAAATCAGGACCAATTATGGAATTACGAAATGTTATGTGCTTGTCGTTATTCACTTCCCCTATACCTTTGGTGCGGTCATAAAAGGTTTCCCCGTCTAGTACACTATTTTCATAGTAGGGAGCACTTTTGCCTGAAAATACGCAGTCGGTACTTAGATGAATAAGCTTTGTGTGACGATTTTCAAGGAGAGATACAATGGCATGTGGTAAATAGCTATTCAGTAAAACACTTTGGGCAGGATGAGCCTCACAAGCATTGTTTAAAACACCAATACAATTAATGACGACATCTACCTCATTGTCTAGTAGTAGCGACCTTAAAAAATGGGCGTCTGTCACATCCCCTGTTCTATTATTGCCATAGGGAAAAGGGGTTCGAGAGTATGTTGTTACATCATGCCCTTGTTCACATAAATAGATGGCAATAGTATGACCAGCCATGCCTGTAGCACCGAGCACTAAAAATTTCATGGTTTTCCTCCTGTCCAATGAAGGAGCTCTTCTTGTATAAGAGGCAATGTTAATAGCTTTACTTTAATGTCAGCCACACTTAATTGTTGGGTATTGTTCGAGTTATATTCATCCGTTAATGTAATTTTTGGAGAGCCCTCATCGAGGTATTTTCCATAATTTAAATCTCGATTATCCGCGGGGATTCGATAGAAATGGCCCATATCAATAGCTTTTGCCGCTTCTTCCTTCGTACATAATACTTCATACATTTTTTCTCCGTGCCGTGTTCCGATAATTTGTATGGCGTTGTTTGCTTGAAAGATCTCAAGTAAAGCCTGTGCTAAATTTGCTATTGTGGCAGCAGGTGATTTTTGCACCATAATATCCCCGTTTTGAGCATGTGAGAATGCGTACAATACCAATTCTACCGCTTCCTCAAGGCTCATCATAAAACGTGTCATATGAGGGTCCGTAATCGTTAAAGGTTTCCCAGCCTTTATTTGTTCAATGAATAATGGGATAACCGAGCCTCGTGAAGCCATGACATTACCGTATCGAGTGCCACAAATTAGGGTATGGCGAGGGTCAACCATTCGTGACTTCGCAATAAACGTTTTTTCCATCATTGCCTTGGATATACCCATCGCATTGACAGGGTACGCGGCCTTATCTGTTGACAGGCAAATGATTTTCTTGACGCCAGCTTGAATGGCGGCTGTTAGTACGTGATCTGTTCCTAAAATATTGGTTTTCACAGCTTCTAAGGGAAAAAATTCGCAGGAGGGAACTTGCTTGAGAGCGGCGGCATGAAATACATAGTCAACATTATACATCGCATTGTGAATGCTTTGAATATCGCGGACATCCCCGATATAAAATTTAATTTTTGTATGCTGATAGTGTTTTCGCATATCATCTTGCTTTTTTTCATCCCTTGAAAAAATCCGAATTTCCTTGATATCCGTATTTAAGAATCGCTTTAATACGGCGTTCCCGAAAGAGCCCGTGCCTCCAGTAATCAATAATATTTTATCTGTAAACATTGTATAGTTCGTTACACCTCCTGCATGCTCTTATTTCAATCCTCTTTGATGTAGGTCACATTCTGAGTTCTCCCTAGGGTAGTTGTACCAATAAGCAAATTCGTTAGTATATTTACTTGTCGGATTTTTATCCATCAGGGCGCAATTAAAATCCCAATCTCCTGCAATATCTTTCCGTATCGTAAATTTCGCATCTCCAATTAAACTTCTCCTGATAATCTTAAATTGCCCGGGCAAGGAATAGCGGTTGGATTCATCTTTAATAAAAGCAAAGCCATTTTTAATAATCATGTTGTAATAGTAAATATCAAATGTGCCATCCACTTGTGCTAGTACATTGCGAATAGCAGGTAAATAGTGGTCATCACTATCGATGATGGCTATATAATCTCCTGTCGCTTCTGCAATACATCGATTGTAGGCAACACTTGCACCTAAATTCGTAGGATGAACGATGATTTTTAAAGCTGCACAGTTTTTCTGATAATCCTGTAAAATGGCTAGCGTATTGTCTGTAGAGCCATCATCTACCACAATAATTTCATAGGCATATTCTTTAGGAATACTATCAAGCATCGTTACGATCCATTCTTCGCTATTAAATGCAGGTGATAAAAAACTAATCTTCATCTGATCCCTCCATTCTATGTTCATTAGTAGAGTTGTTCCATGTGACTGAGTAGATCCTTTAATACAATATGCGTAGACGTAGTGCTACTGTAGGCAATTGCTTATTTTAGGATGTTTTTAAGAGAGTGTTTTTAGATAGAATTTTTATGGTTACTAGAGATATGGCATAAGAAAGACGAAAATTTACTAACATAAGCACATTTAGCAAGAGAGGTCATAAACTAGCGAGAGCGCTTTTTTTAGAAAGAGGGATACGATGACAAAAAGGATAGCATTTATTTGTAGCGTAGAATCTTACAAACTTTCGGATGCCCATATTTTCAAAGATTTGAGTCTAGTGCCTATTTTGTTGGGGGAACATTTAGGCTATGAGGTCACTATTGTCACGACAGAAATGAATGAAGCTCTACTTCAACAAGTCTTTCCCACTGTAAAATTTGAGTCTGTACCATTTGAAGATGATTATGTGGTGAATATGAATGCTTATTTAGCCCAGCATGCAAGGGACATCGATATTGCCTTTGCTATTGGACCCTATCCATCCTATTTAGCTATTTTGAAAACCTATAAGCATTTTAATCCAAATGGCAAAATTTATATGAAATTAGATGTTAATCGATTTTGGCTAAATCGATTAAAAACCTATCCCTATTTTTTAGAGTTGTTGCAGCTTTGTGATCTCCTTACCTCTGAATGCATATCTATTCAAACAGCCATCAAAGACTTTTCACAATTGGATGTGAAACATATACCCAATGGTTTTTATGAACATTTTCCCACAGAGCCAGTGCCGTTTCATGAGAAAGAAAATAGAATTCTAACAGTTGGGCGATTGGATGCACCAGAGAAGCAAACAATTTTGACAGTCAAGGCATTTTTAGCAGCACAACTGCCAGATTGGGAGCTTCGTTTAGTAGGGCCGATGTCAGTCTCATTTCAAGAAGAGCTGAGACTATTACTAGATAGTCATCCGCTTGCCGCTCAAGTAACGATGGTAGGACCTATTGTTGATAAGGTCCAGCTAGAAGAGGAGTATCGTAAGGCTAAAATTTTTTGCTTAACGTCTTTAGTCGAATGCTATGCCCATGTCTTTGCGGAGGCAGCTAAAAATGGTTGCTATATCGTGACAACAGATGTGGATGGTGCTGCTGATATTACACAACAACAGCGTTTTGGTACAATCCATCCTACACATGATTGGGAGGCGATAGGTCGGACATTGCAACAAGTTGCAGCACAGGAATCATTATTGGCAGATACTTGTGTCCAGCTTCAAGCATTTGCCCGCAAGGAATTAAATTGGAGGCAGATCGTCAAGAAGGTTGCCAATTATTTAGGTGAATAAAAGTGAATCTTTTCTGGATTGAGAGGAGATTCTTTTCTTTATACCAGTATTTCCTATATAATAAAAACTAGTTTTATAAAGCTAGACAATCATGGGTAGACACAAGGGGAGACTAGAATGGAAATACTACAAGCAACAATGGATGAACTAGAGGACTTAGCAAAACTGTTTGATGAATATCGTCAATTTTATGGAATTGAGTCAGATATAAGCAGTGCCAAGGCATTTTTACAATTACGATTGGCCTTGAAAGAATCCGTCATTTTTATCGCGCTGATGGATGACAAGATAATTGGATTTACACAATTATATCCAACATTTTCGTCCATTGCTTTACAGCGAGCCTATATTTTAAATGATATTTATGTAACAGAAGATGCTAGAGGCCTAGGGGTGGGCAAGGCATTGATGGAAAAGGTATTTCATTATTGCGAGCAACAGTATGCTCGCTATGTCACGTTACAAACGGCGGCTGATAATGTAAATGCACGTAAGCTTTATGAAAAGCTACAAATGAAGCAAGATGAATATTGTAATTATGTTAAATATTTTATGTAAGCTGAAGTGGTGAAGCACATCGTTGGATGAAAATGCTTCTTTCAGATCATAAATATCCCCTAGATCGTTTTGATCTAGGGGATATTTTTAATTCTAACTATTTTATTTCAAGTGTATAGGGTTGTGTGCTAGCTTTGCCATCAAACTCACTTACTTCAATATAATATTTACCCGCATCTAGCTCCACCGTACCAACCTCGGCATCACCAACACCGTAAAGATCGAATGTTTTGACGGTTTTTCCGTTTGCATCTAACACTCGAATAACACCATCCAACGCTTTTTCGGTTTGGAGTGAGAAGAAGACTTCGCGTTTCTGGTCGTTATTCCATTCAAAATAGTCTTTATCACCAAATGGTATACCTGCATTTAAATATTGCGTTGCAACCCATTTCTCATCCTTTTTCACAAGAACAGATGGCTTGCTAGGTACTCCATTTACTAATTTTGAATCCGCATCTTCATCCACATGCTTATGATCAAACAATGTTAATGTATAAGGCTGAATCGATACTTGGCCAAGCCCCATGCTGTTGACTAGAATAAAATAGCCTCGATCCTTCTTTGCCTTAAACGATGTATTTACATCGTTTGTACCCATCATTCCAAGTAACATTTCAAGAATATTATCACCTAGTCCGAATGGAATTTCTGTTTCCATTTCTTTGGCATCAATCTTCATATTGCCGTTCGTATCTTCGATGATAGCTCCTGCAAATTTTAAGTCTTTTTGTAGTTCTTTAGGTAGCTGAGCTAATTGTTCATTTGTAAAGGGAACCGAAGAAAGAAGCAGACTCATGACCTCATCATTGCCTTGTTGCTTATAGTAGTAATAATCTACATCATCTTGATAAATCAGGTGGTCTTTATAAGTTGTACCTGGTTGAATTTTTAGCGCTTTTGCTTCCTCATGATTGTTTGGATTGTACTCTGCTGGAATATCGCCTATTTTCTTTGTTTTCAATGTATAAGGCTCAGCAGATCGTTCTCCAGCATTGACAACGGCTACCACGTATGTTTTGTCCTTTTTCAATGGGATGACCTTTGCATCGTCTTCGTTACCAGCTGAACCAAGTAGTAGTGCCAGTATACCAAGGTCATTAGTTAAGGAAGAAACGGGAATTAATTCTTTTGTTTCTTCATCATATTCAAACACTGTACCTGTCGGCATTTGGTTCATGCCTTTCAAAAAGCTGAAGCTATAAAGGGCGTCTTCCTTCGCTTTAAATAAGAAATAATCCTCATCATAATCTGTTTGGAAATAAGCTTTTTGATCGTCACCTATTTCAAACCGGATTGCCTGCTTAATGATAGGGTCAACATTTTCTAGGTTGCCTGAAGCCGTAGGATTCAATAACATACTCATCAGGCTGTCAATTTCATTACGTTTTTTTATGTTGTTTTCTATAAGCGGTAATTGGCTCTCTGGAACATTTTCTTCGATCATGGCTTCATCTATAGGGAGACCATCCTCATCAGGTGGGAGGGAAACTACTTCGCCTTTTAATGTGTAAGGGATCATCGATTCACTGATCGTTTCTTCTTTTTCGATGCCGCCACTAAAGAACATCTCCATAGAAAACTCGCTATTACTTTCATTAGATACACTTAAAACGTACTCTTGATCTGGAACAGCATCGATAATCATACGAACCGGTTCACCTTTTGCTGTACCATAAGCGGTCTGCATTGGATAGGCTTCTTCTTCACCTTCATCATTTTCAGCTTGATCGATTTCTTCTGGTGGCACAGGATTAAAGTCATCTTTTAGATAAAGCTCCATAGAGGCAGTGACACCTGGAATTCCCGATAGATCAAATTGTAACGTCGTCGGTTTTTTGACAGAGAACGTGAAGTAATCTTGATCTTGTTGTTGATCTTTTGACAGTAATGTATAGTTTTTACCTGCTGTACTATATGGGAACTTTTTAATAGGCTCCATCGTAGACTTGTCTATTGTATCAATTGGCAAGTCCTTCGTCGTTTGTGCTGTAAAAATGTAAGTAGATTTGCCTTTTAAACTATAGCTTCCATTATGATCTTTGACACCAATGACAAGCGTTCCCTTTTGATCTGCTTTAAATAGATAACCTTCTTTTTTTCCTACGCGAACATCATTCACATGGATAGGCTCTACATCTCCAATCCCGCTATTTGGGTAGAAATATAAATCAAAGGCATAGTCGTATTTGTCAGCGCCTTTTAATGTTAATTGAGCATATTCATTTTCTTCTAAATCGACTTTATACCATTTCTTTTCGTCTTGCTGTTCAAAAGCACCCTGTTCTGTATTTAGCTTATTTTTAGCAAGGATCTTGGCGTTCTTAATACGATCTTCCTTTGTCTCTGAATAATGCTTAGGCAATTTATTTAAATCAAATTGTAATGCTTTTACAGGGTCAACTAATCCGTGACCATAAGTAAGATCATAGCCTTTCTCGCCCAAATCTTGCGCGGTCATTTCTAAAATCGCTTCTATTTGATGCGGTTTTAAAGATGAGTCTTTGGATTTAAGAAGAGAGGCGATACCTGCCACGACAGGAGAGGCCATGGATGTTCCACTAAATTTGACAAAAGATGATCCTTTCTTCGCATCATGAACGGTACTATAAATGTCTTCCCCTGGTGCAACAATATCCACAGACGGGCCGTAATTGGAGTAGCTTGATAGTTTGTTGCGTTCGTTTGTTGAACCAACACTAATGACACCTTCGTAAGAAGCGGGGAAGGAATATTCATCTGTCGATTCATTGCCTGCGGCCGCCACAATTGTAATCCCACTATCAATCGCCTTCTGAACGGCTTCCTTCATCAGGGGAGATTCACCATAGCCTCCTAGACTCATATTAATGACGTCAACGCCCTGCTCAATTGCATAAAGAATACCCTGTGCAATGATGAAATCATTAGCACCTTCTTTGCCATTAAATACATCAATTGGCAGTAACTTTGCATTCGGATTAATCCCATGCCCACCTACGCCATTATCTTTTGCTGCGGCGATAATACCTGCCACATGTGTTCCGTGATCGCCTGAATAGGTAGTATTAGCAGGTGCTGCTGCATTATAGGGTGGGAGTACTTGTGACTTTAGATCGGGGTGTTTAAAATCTACACCAGAATCAATGACAGCAACTGTGACATCATGGTTGCCTGCTAATTCTAGTGCCTTATCCATTTGCAGTAAGTTTAAATGATACATCTCTTGTTTTTTAGGATCAGCTTCTTTATTAAAAGAATGATAGATGTAACTAGGAGATACACTTGATATTCCGTTTTGCTTTAAATAGTAAGAGACGGCTTTTTCAATCGATACGCCTTTATTTAGTTGTACAACATCATACCCTAATGAAGGAATGGAGCGGATGACCTTGGAGCCAATTTTTTTATGTACGTTTTTATCAAGACCTGAATGCTTGATAACAATTGTATCCTTACTCATCCATTTTTCTTCATTCTTCTCTGTTTGTTTCGCACTGTTTGCCAGCATGTTTTTCGCTTTATGCTGAGGTGCCTCAGCAAAGGCAGAAGCAGTAGGAACCATGAGTGCAGCAGATGCTACAACAGCGACTGATTTTTTATACCAACTTTTCAATTGTTATCTCTCCTTGGTGTTATAAATTAAATCTCGACTATATTAATACGGACAAAGATTAGAAAAGTTTCGTAATGTAGGAAAATTTTTCTTTGCTATTTTAATTTTTGGTAGGTTTAACGAAAAAACCTAGCATTGTTAAAAGCTTTAGATCATTTCTATTAATTGTTGTAGCTCCTGCTTGGAACGAGGGATGTTGATATTTTCCTGCAATAGCTTCTTTTTTTGCAAAGCTATGACCATTTCAAAAATCCATGGACGTTCAAGATGCGCGCGATGTAACAATTCGTCTTCATAAAACAAGGTGATTGGATCACCGTTATAAATAATTTTTCCAGCCTCCATAACAATGATTAGATCTGCCCATTCATAGGCGAGAGGTATGTCATGGGTTGCTAGTAAAATGGTTCTCTCACCATCATCTAATTTGGCTAAGTATTGTAATACTTGTGTAGCATAATAATTATCAAGACCTGCTGTTGGTTCATCTAACAAAAGGACAGAGGGCTCCATCGCTAAAACACCTGCCATTGCTACACGTTTTTTCTGACCTACGCTTAAAAAATGAATGGGTTTATCAAGCAAATCTTCCACTTCGGTTTGCGCAACGGCCCATGCTATTTTTTCTTCCGTTTTTTCAGTAGACCAGCCGAGATTCAATGGGCCAAATGCTATATCTTGCTTGACGGTCCCTGAAAAAAGCTGATGATCTGCATTCTGAAAAACAATGCCGACTTTTTGGCGTAGGGCCTTTAAAGCTTTTCGACTATATTCCAGACCGTTGCCTTCGAATATAATCGTCCCAGCTGTAGGTTTTAAAATACCGTTAAGATGCTGAAATAAAGTCGATTTTCCTGCGCCATTATGCCCGAGTATGGCGATTTTTTTACCTTTTGGAATGTCTAATGTAATATCTGACAACGCCTTCGTACCATCCGCATAGGCATAAGATAATTGGTTGAGTTCAAAATAAAATGCTGTCATGTAAAATACCCTCCATATACGATGAGGACTAGTAAAATAGCTGCCATGCCTAGCCAATTTTTCTTGCTATAAGAGCCCATCTCTTGCCAGTAGACGGCCTCGCCTCCACGTGATTGTATGGCGTTGTTGAGCTCCCGGCTACGCTGAAACATTTCCACAAATAATGCCACAATAAGCATGGAGACAGAGCGTAGCCATTGCATCGGTGAATGATAGCCGAGACGTGCTTGCTGGGCGAGATGTATATTTTGCATGCTTTCTAAAAACATAAAAATAAAACGATAGGTTAGTTCGACGAGCTCCACTAATAAAGAGGGGAGTCGCCATTGTCGTAGCACATAACATATTCCTTGTACGGAAGTGGTTAGAATTAAAAAGTATAAACAACTAATGCTGCCAAGGACAATAAAGAACAGCTGTTGCGCTGCTAACACACTTGCATTCCCAATAAAGACAGTCCAATTCCTAAATGTAAACGACCAAATATGGGCAGGGAGTGTATTCGTTGATGATGTAAAGGAAAGTAAAATAGATACGAGACTTGTTAATAAGAAAAAGCTAGGTAGCAATAATAATTTGCCGTAGTATGCAAGCGGAATTTTTGCACCTAAAATGATAAAAGCACTCATTACTAAAAATGTAATGAGTGAAAGTCGTTCATCTCTCATGATGAGCGTTATGAGAAGTAGTCCAAGTGAAAATATCATTTTTTCTAGCGGATGAACGGACGCTAGCTTATTCAGATAGGCATACTTATCAATGAGTAACATAATGGTTAACCTTCTTTGTGTTTGCCACGCATATAGCCGATGAAGTAGCCAATAAAGCCAGCTCCTATAGCTGCCTGTAGCACGAATAATAAGCTTTCGATTTCACCACTTGGTGGCTCCCATAGACTTTCAAACCATGGTTCATATTCCGCATTGATTTCACCGATAGCTGCTTCTGCTTCTCCATCAGCACCACCAAATTCAGCACCTTTTTGTATGAATAAGGGAATGATGGCTAACAACACAACAATTGCTAATAACAATAAATTTTTTTTCATTTGTTAATGTGCCTCCTTTGTTGAGAAAACACGTAACGTTTTTAATTCGCTAACATTGTATTTTTTCAAGAAATTCATCACAATGACCGTTAAAATTCCTTCACTCACTGCTAAAGGAATTTGCGTTAAGGCAAAAATACCTGCAAACTTTGTAAAGGATGCCATAAAGCCTCCAACCTCTGAAGGAAAGGCTAGTGCTAGTTGTACAGAAGTCACAATGTATGTACCTAAATCACCAAGCATAGCTGCAAAGAATATGGCTAGTGAAAATGACAACCCTACTTTTTGAGCCCCTTTAAAGACAAAGTAAGCAATAAAAGGACCAACAATAGCCATAGAAAAGGCATTAGCCCCTAAAGTTGTAATTCCTCCATGAGCTAATAATAAAGATTGAAATAATAAAACGATTGTTCCAATTACACTCATTGCTAGAGGGCCAAAAAGTACTGTCCCAAGTCCTACACCAGTTGGGTGAGAGCAACTACCTGTAACTGAAGGGATTTTTAGGGCGGATAGCACAAAGGCAAAGGCTCCTGAAAGCCCCAAAAGCATTTTTGTTTCAGGATTTTCATCAATGGTTTTTCGAATAGAACGCAATCCTAGAATGATAAATGGGATAGAGATCACCCACCAAAAAATAGCCCATTCGATTGGTAAAAAACCTTCCATGATATGCATGGCAAAGGCACGTTTTGGCACGATTAAAAAGGCCAGTAAAAAATAACTAAGTTTCCACCATGATAATGTCAAAAAGCTTTCCTCCTAACTAATTAATAGATTTTTAGAATATTGCGTGCGTAATTAAAAAAAGCACTTCTCCTTAGGTGGAAAAGTGCATAGCTAAAAAAGCAAATAACAGTCTCATCTGCTAAGCCGCACACCTATCCTCGTAGGTTGAAACGATCACTTATTTTTCGGCAGGTCTCCTGGCTCTAGTTCAATGCTTTATAGGTCTTCCCATCCGTTGGACAGTGACATATTCTATAAAGCTCCCTATTACAGTGGCGGGACCGCGCCGGACTCAAACCGGCTTCCCTTTTAAGCAAAATGACAAGCACTTTGCACCGAAAAACATTCAAATTGTGAGATTTCACGACAAAGTGTAACATGAATTTCCATAAATATGCTATACCTTTTATGAAATTTTTTAAATTAAAGGTCAACGGTGAATATTCTGATAAAATTTTGTGTGCAAATTATATGATTGTATAAATTTCATACCTAGTTCCATTCAAAATTGATAAATTTGTCATAAATTTTTAAAGAAATATTGAAATTTTAAAATAATAAGATATGATAAAGACAGTTTTCTATTTAAAATTCTACTAAAAATTTCATATAAAACGTCAATAAGTGCTCGAATAGCTCGAGATAATAGGGAAATTGGTGAAAATCCAATACAGCCCCCGCTACTGTAATAGCTGATGAAATCGCAAAGCCACTGGTGCAAACTTGGGAAGGTGCGACAGTAAAATGAAGCTTAAGTCAGGAAACCTGCTTATTTGATTGTGCATGCAAACTTTTCGGAGGGAGAAGTTGAAGCGAAAGCGGGTACCTGTATTTCATTCTATTCGTTTTTATTTGGCTTCTACAAAACCTTTACTCTTCGTTATAGAGTAAAGGTTTTTCTTTTTCCAAAAAGCAAATGAGGGGAGACAGAAGATGACAACTTGGAATTTAGAGGGGATGAAAACACATCTCTTTATTTGCAATGGCAGTAGCTGCATGAAAAAGGATGGGGAGGAAATTACCTTAGCCATTCGAGATGAGATACAGCGGCAAGCACTCGATCAGGAAATACATACGACAAGAACGCGCTGTAATGGACGCTGCAAGGATGCTTGTGTGGTAATCGCTTATCCTCAAGGAAACTGGTATCGTGTGCCATCAACAGAGCATGCTAGAACACTAGTACAAGATTTACATCATGAATCCTTATACAACGAACATGTCTTTACACTTCGTGAAGGTACATTACAGCGTACTGCTCAAACAACTGCCATTAAAGGGATCGAAAAGGTGAAAGAGGGGTAACAACATGGCGCAAAAAGGAAAAATTTTCGTAGTAGGCTTTGGACCTGGAGATTTTAAGCATATTACGACACGTGCAGTAGAGGCTTTACAACAAAGTGATATGATTATAGGCTATAAAACCTATGTAGAGCTGATTCAAGATTTAGTAAGTGCAAAATCGATTGTTAGTACAGGCATGACAGAAGAAGTGTCGCGTGCACAGGAAGCCGTTCGTCAAGCCGAAGCAGGGAGCATCGTCTCAGTAATTTCGAGTGGTGATGCAGGCGTCTATGGCATGGCAGGATTAGTCTATGAGGTGTTAATTGAGCTAGGCTGGACAGAAGCTACAGGAATTGAAGTAGAAATTGTTCCTGGGATTTCTGCGATTAATTCATGCGCTAGCATACTTGGTGCACCTATTATGCATGATGCTTGTACAATCAGTTTGAGTGACCATCTAACACCATGGAATTTAATTGCAAAGCGTGTCGAGGCAGCTGCAATGGCGGACTTTGTCATTGCTTTATACAATCCTAAAAGTGGACGTCGAACAAGACAAATTGTCGAGGCTCAACGAATACTCTTAGAATATCGTTCGCCAGACACACCAGTTGGGCTTGTGAAAAGTGCCTATCGAGAACGTCAAGAAGTGACCATGACAACACTAGCAGAAATGCTAGAACATGATATTGGTATGCTGACAACTGTCATTATCGGGAATTCGTCAACATTTTTCTATGACAATAAGATGATTACGCCCCGCGGTTACCAACGTAAATATACCCTGGGTGAAGAGAAACAGCCATTACGTCCACATCAACGTTTACGCGAAGAAAATGAACCTTGGGCAATGAACCAAGAGACAGGAACAGCGCGAAATGACTTTACGGCTGACCCTAATGCAGGGCGCTTTAATAAACCCAGTATAGCCGCTACGCCAAAGCCGAAAAAAACAGCTCTTGAAATGGCTACAGCGGCACTTGCAATGGTAAAAGGGACAAGCGCAGTCAAAATAACACCGAAGCTTGTACAGCAAAAAATAGAATCTATTTTTGAATTAGCAGTAAGTCCTGGTGTAGCCAATAAGTTTTTTACTCCCCAGCAAATGATGACGTTAGCGGAGGTCGTTGGGGATGAGGGGACGATGGAATACACACCAGATCATCAAATTCATTTGAAAATACCAACGACTGCCCCTGAACAGATCACAGAGAAATTACAGGAAGTAGGGTTTTTATTAGCCCCGATTGGTGATGTGTTATCACTGAAGGCTTGTGATTTTTGCTACGGTGAAAAGGCTGATTCAATACCATATGCAGAGGAAATACAAGAAAAACTAGGCGGTATGTCCTTACCGAAGACATTAAATATTGGCTTTAATGGCTGTGGGATGGCCTGTTATCGGGCTGTATTTGATGATATTGGCATCGTCTACCGCAAAAGTAAATTTGATGTCTTTATTGGAGCAAAACCAGTCGGTCGTACTGCACACGCAGCACAGCCTGTTGTAGAAGGGCTGGAGCCTGAGCAGCTGATTCCACTCATTACAGATATTATTGAAGAATATAAAGCAAATGCTCATCCAAATGAACGCTTATTTAAATATTTTAAACGTGTGAAAAAAATACTGCATTTTACGTATCAAGATATGTCTTCCAAAATAAAAGTAGAGCCAGCTCCGTGCGGCGACTAGTAAGGAGTAGAGAGATGAAAGCTATTTTATTTGTCGGCCATGGGAGCCGTTTAGCAGCAGGAAATGATGAGGTTCGTACATTTATCGAACAAATGACACCTCGTATTGATGAACAATTTTTAGTGGAAACTTGTTTCCTTGAATTTGCTTCACCTAACATCGAAGAAGGTATTACAAACTGTGTGAAAAAGGGAGCTACAGAGGTACATGTAATTCCAATCATTTTACTGCATGCAGGCCATTCAAAGCTGCATATTCCAGCGGAAATCGAGCATGCGCGTGAGCATTATCCAGCGATTACCTTCACATATGGTCAAACAATTGGTATCCATGATGAAATCTTTGCCATTTTACAAGATCGCCTAGCTGAAATTGGCTTTAATTCAGAACAAGAGCAGGAAGACACAGCGATTTTATTGATTGCACGAGGTGGCAGTGATCCATCTGCTAATGGTGATTTTTATAAAATCACGCGACTTTTATGGGAAAAACTACCTGTAAAATACGTAGAAAGTGCTTTTATGGGTGTCACAGATCCACGCGTTGAAGAAGGAATTGAACGTTGTGTCAAACTAGGTGCAAAAAAAATCATCATGTTACCATACTTTTTATTCACAGGCATTTTGATGGAACGCATGCATGGCATGTGTGAGAAGTTTAATGAACTTTATCCAGATTGTGATATTCAAATTGCTAACTATTTTGGCTACCATGAACGGTTACAAAATGTTTTATTAGAGCGTATTGAACAGGCAATCAACGGTACATCAACAGGTATGCAAGATCTAGAAGATTATCGCGCCTATGCGGCAGTACATGGACATGCACATCATCATCACCATCATGATCACGATCATGGACATGCACATCATCATCACCATCATGATCACGATCACGATCATGGACATGCGCATCATCATCACGACCATCACGATCATGGGCATGACCATCACCATCATGACCATGACCATCATCATGAAGAGGAGCCGGTAAAATGATTTTCATGTTAGCAGGGACAAGTGATGCAAGGGATCTAGCCCTTGCATTACAAAGCGCAGGTTATGCGGTAACCGCTACGGTCGTCACTGAATCGGCAGCCTCTAGTCTTGCTGACGTTGGCCTGCCACATTTAATCGGTAGACTGACAGCTGAGGAAATGGCGACCATCATGACAGAGCAGGGCTATCAATTGGTGGTAGATGCTTCTCATCCATTTGCGGAGGAAGCCTCTAAAAATGCGATGGCAGCGGCAGAGCAGGCAAAGATTCCTTATATTCGCTATGAAAGAGCTCATGAACATTATGCCCATCCTTTGATTACTGTTGTAAAGGATTATGAGGAGGCAGCTCAGCTAGCTGCAGAAAAACGCGGTGTCATTATGCTAACGACAGGTAGTAAAACACTCGCTACATTTACAAGGGTTTTACAGGGCTTAGAAAATACAAGAGTAATCGCTCGTATGCTTCCACGACTGGATAATATGGAAAAATGTGAGGCACTTGGCGTGGCGCAGCGAGATATTGTGGCTATTCAAGGTCCGTTTTCAAAGGAATTAAATGAAGCTCTATTTCGTCAATACGGAGTGACGTTGTTGATTACCAAAGAAAGCGGTAAAGTGGGCTCAGTTGATGAGAAGCTAGAGGCAGCTCTCGCATGCCAGATTGAAACGATTCTTATTGCACGACCAAATATACAGTACGGCCAACAATATTCAACATTTGAAGAAGTATTACAGGCTGTTGAACATACAATTTAGGAGGCATTTTCCATGGATTTTAAAACAGATTTTAAACCATTAACGGTAGACCCAGATAAAATTTACGATTACAGTTTCTCTATTATTGCAGAGGAAATGGGCGAGCATGACTTCTCAGAAGATGAATGGAAAGTTGTACGTCGCATTATCCATGCATCAGCTGATTTCGAGCTAGGTCGTAGTGTCATCATTACACCAGGTGCTATTGAAGCGGGTATCAAGTCTATTCTTGCAGGACGTCATGTCATTGCAGATGTGCAAATGATTGAAAGTGGCTCTGGTAAAAAGCGTTTCCAAAAACATGGCGGTGATTTGCATTGCTATATTGCGGATGAAGATGTATCAATAGAAGCGAAAAAACAAAATACAACACGTGCCATTATTTCGATGCAAAAGGCATCCAAATTACATGAAGGTGGTATTTATGCCATTGGTAATGCACCAACTGCATTGCTGGAATTGATTCGATTAATTAAAGAAGGGCTAGCAAAACCAGATTTAATTATCGGTATGCCTGTTGGTTTTGTGTCAGCAGCTGAGTCAAAAGAAGAGCTGCTTAAACTAGAAGGGATTCCGTACATTACAAATGTTGGTCGTAAAGGCGGTAGTACAGTGACGGTTGCTGCTTTAAATGCCATCTCACTTTTAGCGGACGAACAGGCGAAAAAATAATGGAGCGGAAGCCAAAAAAGGACCCCAAGGACATGCGTCACGGTTATACGACGGGAGCCTGTGCAACTGCTGTATCAAAGGCTGCACTGCTTGCCCTTATTACCAAGGAGGAGCAAGAGACAAGTACGATTCATTTACCTATTGGTCGAGATGCAACCTTTACAATTGAAAAATGCATATTTGAAGAAAATGCTGTCAGCTGTGAAACGATTAAAGATGCTGGTGATGATCCTGATGCGACCCATCAGGCACTCATCGTTGGCACAGTGAGCTGGGCAGATACACCTGGGATTCATTTAGATGGAGGTATTGGCGTCGGGCGTGTCACAAAGCCTGGCCTGCCAGTGCCTGTCGGAGAGGCAGCCATTAATCCTGTACCCCGTAAAATGATTTATAGCACGGTCCAAGGTGTGTTGGACGAATTTCACATTACTCGAGGCGTGAATGTGGTGATTTCTGTACCTAAGGGAGAGGAGATTGCTAAAAAAACGTTAAATGGACGACTCGGTATACTTGGGGGCATCTCAATCTTAGGCACAAGGGGAACCGTCGTGCCTTTTTCGAGTTCTGCTTATATGGCCAGTATTGTCCAAGCTATTAGTGTAGCGAAAGAGGCTGGCTGTGAGCATTTAGTGGTGACAACAGGTGGACGAAGTGAGAAGTTTGCGATGAAACAATACCCACATCTAGCAGAAGAAGCGTTTATTGAAATGGGTGACTTTGTAGGTTTTACATTAAAGCATTGTAAGCGTATAGGCATCAAACAAGTTTCACTCGTTGGGATGATGGGGAAATTTTCTAAAGTCGCACAAGGAGTCATGATGGTGCATTCCAAAAGTGCACCAATCGATTTTAATTTTTTAGCACAACTGGCAGAGGATATAGGGGCAGATAGAGAAACGATAGCACAAGTTCTAGAGGCAAATACAGCTTCACAAGTAGGTGAGATGATGATGGAGAAGGGCTATGATGCGTTCTTCCATCGTTTATGTGAGGCTTGCTGCTATTCCTCTATCCATCATATTAAGGGCGGTTTAACGCTTTCCACATCGATCTATTCGATGCAGGGACAATTATTAGGAAGGGCTGATGACATTGCATCGATCGATGAAGTTGATTGGGATCGGGGATAACGGATTAGCAAGCTTATTACCGCAATACCTTCAGTGGATTGAAGACTGTGAGGTACTTGTTGGTGGTGAGCGAGTACTTGATTTTTTCTCAGACTTTAGGGGTGAAAAAATCTTGATAAAAGGAGATCTTTCAACACTTGTTGAAAGATTGTCTGAAGAAACAAGAAATACCGTGATTCTTGCATCTGGAGATCCATTATTTTATGGCATCGGAGGCTATTTAGCAAAAAAGCTACAAATAGAGGTTTATCCCTATATGAGCTCTGTCCAGCTGGCCTTTGCGAAAATGGGAGAGAGCTGGCAGGATGCTTACGTAACGAGTATTCATGGACGACCAATGAAGGGCTTGGCACAGCGAATTGATGGCAAAAAGAAAGTAGCACTTTTAACAGATGCAGAGAATAGTCCGAATGCTCTTGCTCGATATTTAAAGCATTTTGGTATGACGGAATATCGTGCCTTTGTAGCCGAAAATTTACAGGGCGACAACGAAAAAAGTGGCTGGTACTCGCTCGATGAAATGGAAGTTACTCATTTTTCTCCTTTAAATGTCGTGGTTTTAAAACAAACAATAGCACCGAAACGCTACACACTTGGGATTGATGATGAGGAATTTTCACAACGAAAGCCAGATAAAGGACTTATTACGAAGAAAGAAATTCGAGTTCTAAGTTTGCAAGCCATGCAGCTTCAACGGGATAGCATTATTTGGGATATTGGCACATGTACGGGATCCATGGCTATTGAGGCAGGTAAGCTTGCTCCTGAGGGACAAGTTTTTGCCGTAGAAAAAAATGCCCCTGATTTAGAAAACTGTCTTCAAAACCAACAAAAGTTTCGAGTCGATATGACTGCTATCCATAGTAAAGCACCAGAGGGTTTAGACAACTTTCCAGACCCTGATGCCATTTTCATAGGGGGCACTGGTGGTGAAATGGTTGAGTTACTGCAATTATGCTGTCAGCGTTTAAAGCAAAATGGGCGCATTGTCTTAAATGCGGCGACTATTGAAAATTTATATAAAGCTGTTGAGGCATTTAAAGCTTGTGGTTTTGCTGTTGACATTTTACAGGCTCAGCTGGCACGCAGTAAACCAATTTTAGATATGACACGCTTTGTGCCATTAAATCCAATATACATTATTTCCGCTTATCGAAAGGAAGAAAATCATGAGTAATCTAGGAATTTTATATGGCTTGGGCGTTGGTCCTGGCGATCCAGAATTAATTACAGTAAAGGCATTTCGAGTGATTCAGGAATCACCTGTTATTGCTTACCCAAAAAAGCTAAAAGGCAGTAAAAGCTATGCCCATCGTATTGTAGATGTGTATATTAATCCAGAAGAAAAAGATATGCTTGGTCTTGTATTCCCAATGACGAAAGATGAGGCTGTTTTAGAACGTGAATGGACAAAGTCAGTAGAACTTGTCTACGAAAAATTACAAGCAGGCAAAGATGTAGCCTTTGTTACAGAGGGCGATCCATTATTGTATAGTACGTTTATTCATATGATGAAGCTAATGCAGGACAAGCATCCAGATGTTGAAATTCGCACGGTACCAGGGATTTCTTCATTTAACGGCTCTGCATCGCGCTTAGGCATTGCGTTAGCGGATGGTGATGATCGTGTTGCGATTATTCCAGCGTATGACAATTACGAAGCTATGCGTGAAGCGATTGAAACCCATGATGCTGTTGTTTTTATTAAAGTGGCGAAAGTGATTGATTTAATGCTTGAAGTGCTACGCGATTTAGATTTATTAGATAAAGCATCCGTGGTGACAAAGGTAACATCTGATGAAGAAATCATTTGGGATGTGCGTGAGTTGGATGGTGTCGATTTAGAATATTTAACATTAATGGTGGTGCGTAAATAATGAAAAAAATCTATATTGTCGGCGCTGGTCCTGGTGATCCAGATTTAATTACAGTCAAAGGTTTACATATGTTACAAACAGCGGACGTTGTCATGTATACAGATTCTTTAGTGAGTGAGGACCTTATTGCGAAAGCTAGACCAGATGCTGAGGTCATTCGTACAGCTGGTATGCATTTGGAGGAAATGGTTGCTGTGATGGTGGACCGAGTCAATGCTGGGAAAACAGTGGCACGAATGCATACAGGAGACCCAGCGATGTATGGTGCCATTATGGAGCAAGTTGCACTATTAAAAAAGGAAGGCATTGGGTATGAAGTCATTCCAGGAGTTAGCTCTGTATTTGCATCGGCCGCTGCAATCGGAGCTGAGCTAACAATTCCTGATCTAACCCAAACCCTTATTCTAACACGTGCAGAGGGGCGCACACCTGTACCAGAATTTGAAAAGCTACGTGATTTAGCGAGCCATCATTGTACAATTGCCTTATTCCTTAGTGCAACGCTGACGAAGAAAATTGTCAAAGAGCTACAAAATGCTGGTTGGGCTGATGACACGCCTGTAGCAGTTATTCAACGTGCTTCATGGCCCGATCAAAAAATCGTACGAACAACTTTAATCGAATTAGATGAAGCGATGCGTGTGAATGGTATTCGTAAGCATGCGATGATTTTAGCGGGCTGGGCATTAGATCCGAACATTCATGATAAGGATCAATATCGTTCGAAGTTATATGATGCAAGCTTTACACATGGCTTTAGAAAAGGTGTGAAGACGAGTGATTGAGTTACAAGAGGGTGTGTTACCAGAGGTTGACCAACGTAATCCTTATGCCGTTGTAGCTATTACGAAGCATGGTGTCCAAATAGGACGTCGTCTGCAGCAAACCTTTGCAGCAAGTGATTTATATTATATGAGTAAATTTGAACAAGGCGATGAAGGAGAAAAGCATATTCAACTATTTACAGGAACAGTGCGTCTGCTATTGCCAACACTTTTTAAGCAATATAAAGGGTTAATTTTAATTATTTCACTAGGGGCAGTTATACGAATGATTGCACCGATTTTAAAGGATAAAAAGACAGACCCTGGCGTTGTGGTGATTGATGATCGAGGGGAAAATGTTATTAGCGTATTATCAGGGCATTTAGGTGGGGCCAATGAGCTAACACACGAGGTGGCAGCTGCACTTGGTGCAAATCCGATTATTACAACGGCTTCTGATGTACAAAAGACGATTCCAGTTGATTTATTTGGAGCCCGCTTTGGCTGGGTATGGGATAGTGCGGATAAATTGACACCAGTTAGTGCATCTGTTGTAAATGAGGAACATGTAGCCATTGTACAGGAAACAGGCGAACGTGATTGGTGGATGCGTGATACACCGATGCCAGAGCAAATTAAAATCTATCCATCCACACAGGCAGCCATCCAAGCTACTCCCCATGCCACATTATTAATAACAGATCGAATCATTGAACCTGAAGAAGAGGTTCTTCTAGAAAACGGTGTTATTTATCGCCCAAAATCCATTGTGCTAGGAATGGGCTGTAACCGTGGTACATCTTTAGAGGAAATTGAACAAGTAATCGATGAAACCTTGGTAGAGTTAAAGCTTTCGAAAAAAAGTGTGAAAGCCTTATGCACGATTGATTTGAAGAAAGATGAGCAATGTTTCTTAGAGATTACGAAGAAATATGATTGGGAGTTCGTTACGTATACACCGGATGAATTAAATGAAATCGAATTTCCATCACCCTCTGAAACAGTCTTTAAATATACAGGTGCATACGGCGTGAGTGAACCAGCAGCAATGCGCTATGCACAGGTTCCATCACTTCTATTAGGGAAGAAAAAATCGGGTAATGCTACGATTTCAGTTGCTAGATATCTATTTTAAGGAGGAAGTCCATGCAAACAAATCGCTTTGTACTAGCTGGTACGGGCAGTGGTGTAGGCAAAACTACTTTTACCATTGGACTGATGAAGGCACTTCAAAACAAAGGGAACGTGGTGCAGGGCTTTAAATGCGGTCCTGATTATATCGACCCAACCTATCATACAGCTGTAACGGGCAGAATATCACGTAATATTGATAGCTGGATGTTCTCACACGAAGCAGTCCGTGATATTGTGGCACGTGCAAGTATAGATGCAGATGTGTCCATTATTGAAGGTGTGATGGGCTTTTATGACGGTAAAAGCCCTTTATCTGACGCTGGGTCTGCTGCTGATATTAGTGTAGTGACAGAGAGTCCTGTTATTTTAATTGTCAATTGTGCTAGCATGGCACGTAGCGTAGCAGCAGTTGTGAAAGGCTTCCAATTACTATCAGATAAGCCGAATATCGTTGGTGTTATTGCGAACCAGGTTGGTAGTGTCGGTCATTACGAAATTGCGAAGGCAGCTATTGAACAAGAATGCGGCATACCTGTTATTGGCTACCTAAAGCGTGAGGAAGGGATCGATATCCCGAGTCGTCATTTAGGGTTAGTACCTGCTATTGAAAGAGGAGAGCTAGATTCATTTTTTGATAAACTAGGGAACCTGATGGCGGAAACGATTGATTTGGATCAATTAATACATTTAACAAAGGCTCCTATCTTGCAAGAATCAGGCCATTTATTTAGGGAGGAGCCTTCACGAAATATTTGTATAGCAGTTGCAAGAGATGCAGCTTTTAATTTTTATTATGAAGAAAACTTGGCTTTGTTACGTGCGAAAGGTGCGACACTACAGTTTTTCTCACCGCTTGCGAATGAGCCTGTACCAGCTGAAGCAGATGGCTTGTATATTGGTGGTGGCTTTCCTGAGGAATTTGCAGAGTCACTTGCTACCAATACAGTCGTTAAAGACTCTATTCGTCAAGTCATTGCTAAAGGTCTTCCAACATTAGCTGAGTGTGGGGGCTTTATGTATTTAACAGAGGCCATTACAAATAGCCATGGCGACCGTTATGACATGGTAGGGGTAATTCCTGGAGAAGTGGCGATGCAAACAAAACTAGCAGCACTTGGTTATCGTGAAATTTTTGGCACAGCCGATAATTTCTTAATTGGTGCTGAGGAACAAGCGAAGGGCCATGAGTTCCATTATTCCAAATATAGTGGTTCTCACAATACAGCAGCCTATGAAACGATTGGTCGTTTTGGCAAAAAGAAAGAAGGCTATCAAGAAGGAAATTTAGTGGCTGGCTATACTCATTTCCATTTTGTATCAAACCCAAAGCTAGTTGACAATTGGTTAACAGCTTGTAAGAAGGTGAAAAGTAATGACTAATTATTTTCCTATTCATATCAATCTAGAATATAAAACAGTAGTGATTGTAGGCGGGGGTCACGTGGCAACGCAGAAGGTAGCATCCCTGTTACCAGCAAAGGCAAACATCGTGATTGTCAGTCCAACCTTACATGACACATTACAGTCACTTGCAGAGTCAGGGCAAATTACTTGGAAGCAAAAGGAATTTGAACCTCGTGATTTAGATGATGCCATTCTCATTATCGCTGCAACGAATGTGACAGCTGTGAACGAAGCCGTTCAAGAAGCAGCACAGCATTGGCAATTAATCAACCGCACAGATAAACAAAGTGAAAGTGATTTTATTACGCCTGCTACTGTTCGCCGTGGTCCATTGGTGGTAACTGTTTCGACATCGGGAGCAAGCCCAAGCCTAGCCCGCAAGATTAAAGCAGATTTAGAAGAGCAATTCGATGATGCTTATGATGACTATGTATGCTTTTTACAGCAAGCTCGATTAATGATTGCTGCTCAGTATGATAAAGGTCCACAAAGACGTGCGGCATTACAAGCATTGCTAGAGCCAAACATCCTTGAATGGACACGTCATGGTGAGATCGATCGACGAGAAGCCTATTTACAACAACTATTGATGGGAGCAACGCAATGAAGGATGGAATCGTATATATCGTGGGAGCAGGTCCTGGCGATCCGAAGCTCATTACTGTGTATGGACTGGAATGTATTCAAAAGTCTGATGTAATTGCTTATGACCGTCTTGTAAATCCTAAATTGCTTGATTTTGCAAAAAAGGATGCGGAGCTAGTTTATTGTGGCAAATTACCTGGGAAGCATCATCTCATTCAAGAGGAAATAAATGCATTACTCGTGGAAAAAGCACAAGAAGGTAAAATTGTTACACGCCTCAAAGGTGGCGATCCCTTTGTTTTTGGACGAGGCGCGGAGGAAGCTGAAATATTAAAAAATCATGGCATTGCCTATGAAATCGTTCCGGGGATTACAGCGGGAATAGCAGCTCCTGCATACGCAGGAATTCCAGTTACACATAGAGACTTTGCGACAAGCTTTGCCCTTGTAACTGGACATGGTCGTGAAGAAAAAGGACAAGATTTTTTGAATTGGCCCGCATTAGCTACGGGTATAGATACCGTTGCCTTTTATATGAGCGTTGGTAATATTGCCTACATTGCTCGCAAATTAATCGAAAATGGACGGAAGGCAACAACGCCAGTAGCAGTCATTGAGTGGGGAACAACTGCTCAGCAACGCACGATTACAGGGCCGTTAAATGAGATAGCTAGCATCATTGAGCGTGAAGGGTACCATAATCCTTCTATGATTGTGGTTGGCGAGGTTGTCAATGTACGTGAAAAAATTCAATGGTTTGAAGAGCAAGGACTTACCTTTTCATAATCATTTCTTATAAGCGCACAAGGAGGAAGTACTATGACTGTCACGGAAGCATTAAAAAAACGTCGAGCAATTCGTAATTACACGACACAACCAGTAGAGAAAGAAAAAATTGAGCAAATTTTACAGGCAGCAACCTATGCACCGAATGACCGGATGCGTGAGCCCTGGCATTTTTATGTCATTCAAGATGAAGCCATGAAGCGTTATGAAGAAATGGCAAGTGCTTATTTACATGAACGCTTTCCCACGAAGCCAAATTTAGTGGAAAGTTCATTAAAGGTTGTACAAACAACCCCTGTAGCCATTGTGGTGACAGCTGACATAGTAGAGGGAGACACAGATGCGACAGAAGATAATGTCTTTGCTGTATGTAGTGCCATTATGTCTATGTGGTTGACAGCAGAGGAGCTAGGTCTTGGCTTTGTTTGGCGTACACGTGGTGTTGGCCTCGTACATGATCCTCGTATGCATACGTTTATTGGTGCAAGCGACGCTCAAAAAGTAGTTGGTACAATATTTATTGGCTACCCACAGGAGCAAGAACAAACCGACAAGAAACGAACACCGTTTGCAGAAAAGACAACATGGCTGTAAGGAGGCTATCAGCATGGCAAGAAAAGGCTTGTTTTTAGTATATACAGGTGAAGGTAAGGGCAAAACGACTGCATCACTTGGTGTTACATTGCGTGCGGTTGGTCGAGGCTTAAATGTGCGTTATATGCAGTTTATCAAATCCCCAGAACGTACTTATGGAGAGCAAATTGCCCTTCGAAAGCTAGGCGTAGAAATGGAACAAATGGGCATAGGGTTTACATGGACAAAAACACCTGAGGAGCATCGAGCTGCATTAGCGAAGGCTTGGAAAAAAACGAAGGCAGCTCTACAGGATGACAGCATTGATTTATTGGTCTTAGATGAACTGAACAATGCCCTAGCGATCACCAAGTTTCCAATCGATGATGTTCTTCCCCTAGCAGAAGTCATTGAGGCAATCCTACATCGCCCTTCAACAATGCATTTGGTTGTCACAGGGCGAAGTGCGAATCCGGCATTACTAGCAATGGCTGATTTAGTGTCAACCATTGAGGCGACAAAGCATTATTATGATGAAGGGATTCCAGCGGTGAAAGGGCTTGAATTTTAAAGCCCTTTGCAATTGCTGGAGGAAATACACACAAAGCGAAAACGAATACATGCGTTCTGCCATAGAATAATTACGGAGGAGAGTGACTATGCCAGCAAAATCAATCATGATTCAAGGAACAGCTTCCGATGTTGGAAAAAGTATGATTTGTACTGCACTATGTCGTATATTTTCAGATGATGGACTGAAGGTAGTCCCATTTAAATCACAAAATATGGCTCTTAATTCATTTGTTACAAAGGATGGCGGTGAAATCGGCCGCGCACAAGGGGTACAGGCAGAGGCAGCTCGTGTTGTTGCAACGACGGATATGAATCCTATTTTGCTGAAACCGAAGCAAGATATGATGTCAGAGGTTATCGTTCATGGTAAGCATTTTTTAAATATGGATGCCAAAAGCTACCGCAATAATTTTGTGCAAGAAGCGATGCCAATCATAGAAAAATCAGTACGCACGCTTCAACATACATATGATGTTATTGTCCTAGAGGGCGCTGGTAGCCCAGCAGAAATTAACTTAAAGGATCGCGATATTGCTAATATGCGAATGGCTCATTTAGCAGATGCAGCGGTAGTCCTCGTTGCTGATATTGATCGTGGCGGTGTCTTTGCCTCGATTGTTGGTACACTGGCATTGTTAGATGAGGGAGAACGAGCACGTGTGAAGGGATTAATTATCAATAAGTTTAGAGGCATGCGTGAATTACTGGATGATGGTTTGGCATGGGTGGAGCGCGAAACGGGTATTCCGGTACTTGGTGTGATTCCTTATGTCGATGTCAATATTGAAGCAGAGGATTCTCTTGCATTATCGTCACTACGTTTTAAAAAACCAAAGCCAGGCGAATTTGCTGTAGATGTAGCCATGATTCGTTTACCTCGTATTTCAAACTTCACCGATATTGATCCATTTTTCGATGAGCCTGAGGTGGGTGTACGTTTAATTGGTCATGTCAATGAATTAGGTACACCAGATTTACTCATTCTGCCAGGAACGAAAAGTACAATGGATGATTTAGCTTGGCTAAAAGCACAGGGCTTCGATCAAGCCATCACACATTTACGTGAGTGCGGTACTAAAATTATTGGCATTTGTGGCGGTTTCCAAATGCTTGGTGAAACATTACTTGATCCAGAAGCGGTGGAGGGGAATGGTGAATCTGCAAATGGTCTTGGGCTATTACCGATGGAAACCATCTTTGTAGGCAATAAAAAAACGGTGCAAATGACAGGCGTAAGAGGGCAGGACACATTGACAGGCTATGAAATCCATCTAGGACGTACGAAAATTTTACGTGATGCGGTATCACCGTTTTTACTGTTAGAGGATGGAAGAGAAGATGGAGCGGTTAGTCAAGATGAGCAAGTGATTGGCACGTATTTCCACGGCTTGTTCCATAATCGTCCCTTTACCCGTCAGCTCGTCAATGAAATACGAGTGAAAAAAGGGCTAGCAGCTTTACCAGGTGATGTGAAAAGTGACGCAGAACGAAGAGAAGATGCCTATAATATGTTAGCCGACCACGTTCGAGCAAATCTTGATATGAAAAAAATATATGAAATATTATCGTTAGAGGTATTTATATGACGAGAAAAGGACCGTTAGCCATTAACTATGAGGCATTATGGCAGGAAGGCATGAAGGACTGGCATGGCAATATGCCTGAACGAATGGTGAATGATCAGCTAGAGGAGCAATTTTGGGCCCAATCCGTGGCACGTAAAAAAGTGGGCCAAACAGATCCTTATGCTGCATTGATTTTTCAGGAGCTTCAAAAAAAGATTGAACCTCAGCATTCTGTATTAGAAATTGGTCCTGGGTGGGGCAATTATACATTTCCATTAGCTGATAAAGTAAGGAAGCTCACGTGTGTAGATAGCTCGGAAAGCATTTTACATTACTTACAACAGTGTATACCGCAGGAGGAGCACGTTTCCTATATTCATGCAAAGTGGGAAAGTTTAGAGGATGATGAGATTGAACCACATGATATCGTCTTGGGCGTGAATTGTTTTTACCGAATGTATGAAATAAAAGCGGCTTTATATCACATGAATCGGCTGGCGAGAAAGCGTGCTATCATTGGGATGACGACAGGCCCCATTCAGCCACACTATGAAAAGTTATATGAAAAGTATGGGTATGACATTAAATTTCCGCGCAGAGATTATATCGAGTTTTTGAATCTACTCTATGAAATGGATATTTACGCGGATTGTCAGATTATCCCTCTAGAACGTGTCTATGAATATGAAAGCTATGAGCAGCTTGTGACAACGCAGAGTAAAAAAATATTAACGACGAATTTTCAGCGAGCCCATGTAGAAGAATCACTGCTACCTTTTATCGAAGAAAAGGATGGACGTTATTATTATCGTCATGATTTCCATGCGGCGCTTGTTTCATGGCAACCAAAATAATCAAGAAACCTTTGGAGAAACTGTACACCAAAGGTTTTTCTTATGGGAACGGATAAGGTACAATAAAACGATATTAATAAGAAGTGAGGTGACATATGTTGCAGCTACATTTTCTAGGGACAGGCGCAGGCATGCCTTCAAAAGAACGAAATACAAGTGCTCTGATGGTAAAGCTATTAGACGAAGTAAGTGAAATGTGGCTATTTGACTGTGGGGAGGCGACACAGCATCAAATCCTTCATACGTCGTTAAAGCCACGGAAAGTAACGAAAATTTTTATTACACATTTACATGGAGATCATATTTTTGGCCTTCCAGGCTTTTTAAGCTCGCGTTCCTTTCAAGGTGGGGATGAGCCCCTAACAATCTTCGGGCCATCTGGCTTACAGCAGTGGATTGAACAAACATTAGCGCTATCAAAAACCCATTTAACATATCCTTTACGCTTTGTAGAGGTACAAGAAGGCATTATTTTTGAGGATGCTCATTTTACAATTCATGCTAAAGAATTGCGCCATGTTGTACCTTGCTATGGGTATCGTATCGAACAAAAGGATTTACCAGGCGAATTATTAATCGACAAAGCACAGGCACTTGGCGTTCCAAAGGGACCTTTACTAGGTCAATTAAAAAATGGCCACGATATTGTACTTGAAAATGGTGATGTGATACTTGCGAAAGACGTGGTTGCACCAGCCAAAAAGGGCTTTACATTGTCAGTCTTAGGCGATACAAAATATTGTGAAGAAGCAATCCAATTATCAATGGGCGCTGACATCATTGTTCATGAAGCAACTTTTGATGGTACAACAACAGATTTAGCAGCAAGCTACGGTCATGCAACAAACGTGGAGGCTGCAAAAGTCGCACAGCAAGCTGGTGCACACTATTTATTATTAAATCATTTAAGCGCGCGTTTTCTTCCATATGACTTACCACAATTTTTAGCTGAAGCACAGGGGATTTTTCCGAATACATTCCTAACAGCTGATCAAGCCGTTTATACATGGCAACACAATAAATTATTTTGATATAATTATTAAGTGAAAAACATCTATTAGAGGAGATTCTTCTAATAGATGTTTTTAGTTTATAGTCCTAAAGATGTATAGATGAATTTGTTTAAATATTACTGTTTAGTCATGAGAAATATGCTTTTTTGTATGCCTCTACTAGTACAAAATAGTTAGTTTTATCCTCCATGCTTATCTATTTCGAAAATTTTACAAATTAATGACAATTTCAACTTCTTCAAAACTTATTATTTTATATTTAATAAATTGTTAATGAAATATATGGAAGTAATATTGTATGATGAAGTGGAAATAATCGTAATTTTTAGGGGGATCTCATCATGAGAAAGTCAATGAAATGGAAAATGCTTCTGGAGATTATGGGCATTGTGGTGTTCATTATAGCGGCATTTTCTATTTATGTTTATCAAGCTACATATAAAAGTGAAAAAAGCAATGGAGAAGCAATCGCCAACTCCATTGTCATGGGGTTGGAAGGAGCGATTCAATCTAGAGAAAAAGCAGAAGAAATTATGGAAAAAGAAATGATTGCTGAATCTGTAATGGCTTCTTACATCATTGACAAAGGTGCTACATATGAGGATTTAAAGGCCATTGCTGAGCGAGGTGGCATTGATGAGATTTGGAGTACAGATGATAAAGGGAATACAACGGTGACATCAGTAGCTCCAACTGTTGATTTTAACTTTGGTGCTGATCCAAACGGACAAGCTGCTGAATATATGCAACTCTTAGATGGAAGAGCGAAAGAAATTGTCCAAAAAGCACAAATTCGCGATGTCGATGATCAATTTTTCAAATTTGTCGGGGTAGGTAGCTGGAATCCAGCAACTCCACAAATTGTACAGGTGGCCCGCCATGGACAGCAGCTACTAGATTTAGAAGCAAGTATCGGTAGTGAATCCTATATCGATCAACTGGACAACTATTTATCCTCAATCGTATTATTCGCCGCAATTGTAGATGAAAAAGGCCAAGCCATTGCCGCTACAGCAAAACAAAATTTAGCGGATATTGGTTTTGAGCCAGCCCAATTTTCAGCACAAAAGTCAACTGAATTTTCAGGGCGCTACGATGGCACGCGTGTCACGCAATATGTAAAACCATTATCAAACGGTACATACTTAGCTATCATTGTATCCAATGCGATCCTCTCACAAATTTTGGTAGGCACAATTGTAGCTTCATTGATCGTTGTCTGTGTGATTTTCTTCACTACGGGCCTGTCTATTTCGAAGCAAGTATCGCGTATTTTAAGTGTGCGCAACTCCTTAGAGGAAATTAGTAAAGGAGAAGCAGATTTAACCAAGCGTATTCCAATCCATGCAAAGGATGAGATTGGCCAATTAGTGACATCATTTAATGGGATGATGGATAATTTCCAACAAATTATGTGTGAAATCAAGCAAGGGGCCAATCAAATAAAAGAAGCTACCTATACAATTCAAGAAAATGCTCATGAAACACTTGACTCAGCCGCAATTATCCAAGGAGAATCTAGTCAGGTAGCGCAGGCCTCCTTTGCACAACAGAATAATACGGCAGACAGTGCGCACTCAATGGAGGAATTGGCACGCAGCATTCAATATATTTCGGAATCCATAGCAGAAATTTCTAGTATTTCGCGTAATACTGAGGAAAACGCAGATAACGGATTACAAATTATGCAGTCCTTACAAAAGCAACTGGTGACTATTCATGAGAAAACGAATTTTGCGGTGATTGGAACACAGGAGCTTGAAAAACTATCTACAATGATTGGGGAATTTACTAATGTGATTACAGGAATTTCTGATCAAACGAATTTACTGGCATTAAATGCATCTATTGAAGCGGCACGTGCAGGTGAAGCGGGGAAAGGCTTTGCCGTTGTAGCTGAAGAAGTTCGGAAATTAGCTGAAGATTCTAAGAGTGCGGCGGATAGAATCACCCAGGTGGTGATGAATGTCCAAAAGGAAACAGCCAATATTGTAGCAACCATCCAAGCAACAGCAGATGTCTTACATACAGGACGTGCTATCGTACTAGAAGCACAGCAATCGTTTGAAGGAATTCATAATGATGTACAGGTGTTAGCAACACAAGTGGATTTAGTGTCAAGCTCCACCGAGGAAATTGCTGCTAGTACAGAAGAAGTAACAGCTACCATGGAAGATGTTTCGCTCTTGGCTAAGCAGACTTCGCAAAGTGTTGATGCCGTTGCTCAAAAGGCTAAACATCAAGCGGAAAATATGGAGAGTATGACCGCATTTATCGACCAATTGAATACAACAGCGGAAAACCTCCAACTATCAGCAGGCAAATATAAAGTATAAAAGGAAAAATATAGTACGATAAATCACTAGATTCCCGTATAATTGAAAAAAGGGGTGTGGTTTAAATGAATCAACAAAAGATGCCGCCAGCATTATTACGATTAATCGTCATTTTTCCAAATGTGCTGAGTTATTTACTATTGTTCGGTCTACTTATTTTTGTCATGACAAATTATGAAACATTAAAAGCAACAAATAATTTAACTGTGTGGATTATTTTTATTGTCGTATTAGCACCTGCTGCTGCCTACACGACTTTCAGCATCGTAAAGAAAATCCGAGCAGGGCATATGTAACTCAAAAGTGTTGTTAATAGAACATGTTCTATTAACAACACTTTTTTTTGACAAATTGGGTTTAATCCTCTATATTTTTGTTAGTCATAACTAACATTTAGGGGACGTGTAAAATGAAAAAAGACACAAAGGATAAAATTCTTGCTGCTGCGACAAGCTTAATGACTGAAAGGGGCTACTCCAATGTCTCTGTGAAAGATATTGCTTTAACTGCTGGAGTGAGTGAAATGACTGTTTTTCGTCATTTTGAAACAAAAATGGGGATTCTACAAGCTGTGCTAGATAGACATTCTTATATTCCATACTTTGAACAGTTATTTGCTCGAGATTTATCAGGAAATCTAGTGAATGACTTACAGCAAATTGCTAACGCTTATCTAGCTTTTATGGAAAAAAATAAAGCGATATTTCTCATTACTATACAAGATAGAAGTATACTACCAGGAGTAATGGAGCTTATTTCGGATAGCAAAACCAAACAATTACTAAAATTATTGGAAGGTTATTTTCAAGTCCAAATCCAACAGAGAAAGATCAAGGATATTGATACAAATGGGCAGGCCACTGTTTTTTTAACGAGCCTTTTCGGATTCTTTGTATCCAATGCATTTTGGGATGATCATTTTTTAAAAAACCAAAAGGAAAGTTTTGTTGATCATTTAGTAGCTACTTTTGTGGGTGGAGTCTGTATTTAATGCTCTACCCACAAAGCTTTCATATATTTTTTAAATAAAATGTTAGTTATAACTAACTAACAAATTAAAGGGGATTCAAACATGAAGGAAAAAAGAAATGTTATAGTAGCAATTTTACTATCTGCAGCATTTGTGTCTATTCTCAACCAGACTTTATTACTCATAGCTATGCCGCCCATTATGGAAGATTTTAAGATTCATGCTAACTTAGCACAATGGCTCACGACAATTTATTTATTGACGAATGGAATTCTCATCCCCATTACAGCATTTCTAATCGGTCGTTTTTCAAATCGATTGCTGCTAATCGTTGCCCTCACGTTATTTAGTATCGGTACTTTTTTAGGTGCCTTTGCCCCAACCTTTACAATTTTGCTTCTCGCAAGAATTATTCAAGCAGCTGGAGCAGGGGTGATTATGCCGTTAATGCAAACAATTTTATTAACGATGTATCCAAAAGAAAAACGGGGTTCAATTATGGGGCTAGCTGGTCTTGTAACAGGTTTTGCGCCAGCAGTTGGCCCAACTTTATCTGGCTGGATATTAGAACATCTTACATGGCGACATTTATTTTTTACTGTCCTACCTGTTTCGGTCATGGTGTTGACAGTAGCGACGATTTTTATGAAAAATGTAACGACTACAAAAGAGGGAAAGTTAGACGCTCTTTCCATCGTGTTTTCTTCTTTAGGGTGGGGAGGTTTGTTATATGGTTTTAGTATTGCAGGAACAGCTGGCTTCCAATCAATGCAGGTTGTTGTCACATTAGGGATAGGTGGGACGATGTTGACTTTATTTATTAGGCGACAGCTACGATTACCCAAACCCATGCTAGAATTTCGTGTCTTTCAATCTACTATGTTCTCTATCACAACCTTCCTATCAAGTTTGGTCTATGCCATTATGATTGGTACGCAAATACTATTAACCTTTTATATTCAAAACGTGCGTCAACTTTCTGCACTTGAAACAGGATTAGTTTTATTAATTGGTGCTCTCGTGATGGGCTTTATGTCTCCAGTGACAGGGAAGATTTTCGATAAAGTTGGAGGAAAGGGCTTAGCACTAGTAGGATTCACATGTATTTTCCTTGGAACAAGTCTGCTTATAGCGATATCAATGAATACGAAACTTTTGCTACTGGCAGGGGTGTTTACGATGATTTCCTTTGGGATTTCAATGATTATGATGCCCCTAACAACTGCTGGCATGAATGCGTTACCTACACATTTAATGGCCCATGCAACAGCAATGACTAGCACATTGCGTATGGTTGGGGGTGCATTAGTGACGGCATTACTTGTAACCATCATGAGTACTGTGACGACTTTACAACATCAGTTGGGAGTAGCTGATCCGATGCTAAATGGTATTCGAACTGCTTTTATTGCCACAACGATTTTAAGTAGCATTGGACTACTATTGTCTCTATATGTAAGGAAAGGGCAAACTACTCATTAACCTCATTTCTAATACGCATAAAAATAGCCTAAATAGAGAAACTAAGGGAAGAAGAGGCTTCACGATTTTGAAAAAAGAGAGGTGCTTTTTGTGGATCCAACAAATTGTGATTTTTCACCAATGAAAGAAACTTTAAAAGATGAGCTTCTCGAAGTGATCATGTCTTTACAGCAGAGTGTACAGGAAATGGATACAGATGCAAATTGTCTCCTCGGTAATTTTGAGAAAATTAAAGAGAAGTTTATGACAATTGAAATGAAAGCTGCAACGTTCTATTTAAATTGTTATCTTTCCCCGTTTACTGAAAAGTATCCAGAGCTATCACACAGTGTGCAAAATATGTCTTTGAGAAGGCATGGTGGTTTAATTGTTATTCAAAGACAGGATGCTTTAGAGAATTTAATTCAGCCTGGTATTCATATTGGTGCAGATTTAACCCATTCTTTATTAGAATCTATTTTCTTCCCTGGTAATCCACTTCACGATGGAGCGGTACTTGTCCATCAAAATCAAATTGAGTCAGCTGCCAATGTACTGCCATTGTCAGAGCGGTATACAGGGGAAAAGAAATTAGGAACAAGACATCGTGCAGCGCTGGGATTGAGTGAGCAAAGTGATGCACTTGTAATGGTTGTATCAGAAGAAACGGGTAGAATTTCTTTTGCTCTTAAGGGCAATTTATATCCTGTTACAACACCTGGCATCATATAGGGGGTCTCCCTATGTTAAAAAAATATCTTGAATTCGAGATATTTTTCTTGCAGAAGTATCACTTGCGTGGTAAAGTGATAACTGAAGGGAGGGTGAAGTCATGAGAAATCATACAATAGGCACCTTAACGTGGATTCGGATGATGCGCTTTACAACGCAAAGTAATCAGTTATCGAATGAATTTTTAAAACGTTTCGACTTAACGACAGCACAATTTGATGTGTTAATCCAGATTAAAACATATGCCCCGATTACACAGTCTCAATTAGCAGAAAAAGTAACTGTAACACAAGGTGGCATGTCTCGCATGCTTGCCCGACTAGAAAAAGAGGGACTAATCGAGCGTAAACAAAATTGGAAGACGAAAACCATCTCATTGACATCAAAAGGGGAGCAAATGATTGATGCAGCAACACCTAGTCAACTTCACTTCCAGTCTTCGTTTTTTGAAGAAGTATTAACAGCTGAAGAAATTAAATCTTTATATATTGCGATGACAAAGCTTGAAAAACATAGTCGAGAAAAAAAATTGCCACCCGTGTAATTTTTTTTGTAAAATCACTTGCTTAGTCAAGTGAAAATAATGAGGAGGAACAATTATGATGAACAAATTAAGCGGACACCATCATATATCAATGCTAACGAAAAATGGTAAACAGAATAATCACTTTTACACAACTATTTTAGGGTTACGACGTGTGAAAAAAACGGTGAATCAAGACTCACCTTCCATGTATCACTTATTTTATGGAGACTTAACAGGCGCAGCAGGTACAGAATTAACATTTTTTGAAATGCCTGTTGCAGGACGTACAGTGCGAGGGACGAATGCTATTACGCGCATTGGCTTACTTGTACCTAGCTCCGAAAGCCTACTATATTGGAAAGAACGCTTTCAGCAGCTAGAGGTAGAACATAGCGAAATCACTACTTATGCAGGCAAAGAGGCTTTATTTTTTGAAGATCATGAAGGTTTACGGATGGTATTGTTAAACCACCAAGGACAAGAAACGCCTGCTCAATGGCAACCATGGGATGGAAATAATATACCGAAGGAACATCGTATTTTAGGCATGGGAACGATCGAAATCACTGTGCGATATTTACCAAGAACGGTCAATTTATTACAAGATTTATTTCACTATACAGTTATTGCCGAAAAGGACAAAGAAACGGTCCTACAATCGATAGAAGGGGAAGTGCTTGGCGAGATTGTTGTCAAAGAATTAGAAGGACCAAGCGAGAAACCTGGTAAAGGCAGTATTCACCATCTTGCGTTACGTGTTGCAACCGTTGAAGAATTACAGCAATGGGATACCAAAATTAAGGAGCTTGGATTGGATAGTACTGGTGTGGTTGATCGTTATTATTTTCAAAGTCTATATTTTAGAGATCGTAACGGTATTTTATTTGAAATGGCGACAGATGGGCCAGGGTTTACGGTAGATTCAGCAGTCGAAGAACTTGGCAAAGAGTTAGACCTCCCGCCATTTTTAGAAGAGAGACGTTCAGAAATTGAAGCTATTTTAGAACCGCTAGAATAAGGAGAGATAACACATAATGGAAAAATATCGTATTGATCAAGCACAAGGACTCGAATTCGGACTGTACTCTTTAGGAGATCATATCCCTAATCCACTAACGGGCGAGCGTATTTCTGCTCAACAACGACTAAAAGAGCTAGTCGAGGCAAGTCAATTAGCAGAGCAAGCTGGAATTGATGTATTTGGCATAGGTGAAAGTCATCAGTCTTATTTTACAACACAGGCACATACGGTCGTGTTAGGTGCTATCGCACAAGCAACTTCGACCATTAAATTATCTAGCTCCGCAACCGTATTAAGTGTTTCAGACCCTGTACGAGTATATGAGGATTTTGCCACAATTGATTTATTATCAAATGGTCGTGCAGAAATTGTAGCGGGACGTGGTTCACGTGTAGGTGCCTATCACTTACTAGGTGTTGATTTACAAGATTATGAAGAAATCTTTGAGGAAAAATTAGAGCTTCTTATGAAAATCAATGATGAGGAGCTTGTGACTTGGGAAGGGCAATTTAGAGCACCTCTCCACCATGCACAAATTTTACCGCAGCCAAAAAACGGCTCGTTGCCAATATGGCGTGCGGTGGGTGGACCACCTGCCAGCGCCATTAAAGCAGGTTATATGGGCATTCCGATGATGCTTACAACATTAGGTGGACCTGCTATCAACTTTAAACCATCAGTGGATGCCTATCGCGAAGCGGCAGAGCGCAAAGGCTTTGACCCAAATGAATTACCTATTGCCACAACAAGCTTGTTTTATGTAGCAGACACAACAAAAGAGGCATTGCAGGGCATGTATCCACATTTAAACGGTGGTTTCCAAGCGATTCGTGGTGGGGGCTATCCAAAGCAACAATTTGCACAAGCGCCTGATACACGTGATGCTTTAATGGTGGGCAGTAAAGAGCAAATTATTGAAAAACTACTTTATCAATACGAACTATATGGCATGCAACGCTTTATGGCACAAATCGATTTTGGTGGCGTACCATTCGAAAAATTGATGAAAAATATTGAAATCATTGGTAATGATATAATTCCAGCGATAAAAAAACACACAGCAAAATAAGGAGTGGCTCATTATGAAAATTGTCGCACTTGCGGGTTCTATTGTCGGCTCAAAGACAAGAACAGCTACACAAAAGTTAGTCGAGATGTTACAAGAAAAATACCCACAGCATGAAGTAACATTACTAGATCTTGCTGACTATCAGCTAGTTTTTAGTGATGGACGTAATTACTTTGACTATGAAGGCGATACAAAATATGTGACGGAAACCATTATGGCTGCAGATGCGATCGTTATTGGGACGCCAACATTCCAAGCATCTATACCAGCTACATTAAAAAACATCTTTGACCTTTTACCTGTCAATGCCTTCCGCGATAAAGTCGTCAGTGTTATTGTTACAGCGGGTACATCCAAGCATTATTTAATGGTGGAACAGCAACTAAAGCCGATCCTTGCTTATATGAAAGCGCACATCGTACCGACCTATGTATTTATAGAAGAAAAGGATTTTTTACGTAAAGAAATTTTCAATGATGATGTCCTTTTTCGTCTAGAACGGTTAGCGGAGGATACCGTGATGGTTACAGAGGCTTTTGCAGAAATTCGAGCCAAAAAAGATGCTGAATATGATTTTTAAAGATTAATAGAAGAAACGCTGTGAAGTAGTCTGACACAGCGTTTCTTTTTGTGTCAAGGCTAGCTATTAGTTCGTGACAATCATGATAAAAAATAAAACCCAAATCACTCTGAGTTTTTAATAAAGGTGGTTAAGGGTAAATAGAGAATAGAACTTGTTCTTCTGTAGCTAACTAAGCAGTATACTTTCCATATGGAGAAATGGAAATAGAAACTTCTAGTAGTTCCCAACGTTTTAAAATTAAAGAGTATGTGTAGGAAACTTGAGATTTGAATATTGTTAGGGGCGATATAGAATTCCTACTGAAGTAGTGTAGTTTTCTTCAATGTAAATGATGGGAGAGATGGAAATGGAAAACGACTGGGACAAAGCTATAGGTTCTCTTTCTAAAATAAACGTTTTTTCAAACCCAAATAATGAGCCTGTTACCATAAGTGGTGAAGCTGATGATTTGAAATGTATAGGTGTTGGAACGGATGCGGCTGTTTTTCAAGCTCTTTCCGCCCCAGCGTATGCATTTAAACTATATGCCAAAGACAAAGTGCACAAAGTAAAAGTTGAAGCAAATGTGTATCAAATACTTGGAGATTCACCTTTCTTTTCAACATGCTTTGCTTCACATGACGAATACCTTGTTTTAAGTTACGAAGAAGGAAAAACGCTTTTTGATTGCATTCTACAAGGTATTCACATTCCAAAACAGGTTATAAATGAAGTGGAGGATGCAAGAGAATATGTTCGGAAGAAGGGCCTTAACCCTCGTGATATTCATTTGAAAAATATTTTGCTACAGAATGGAAGGGCAAAAATAATTGATGTCTCTGAGTACACACTACAGGGTAATGATCATCGATGGGAGCATTTAAAAAAAGGATATGAGCAATACTATCATGTAATTGATGGAAATTCTGTGCCGTTTTGGTTAGTAGAAACAATACGAAAGTGGTATAACCAGCGTGGAAAGAATACTTCATACGAAGAGTTTACAAAAAATATTTTAAAGTTTCTATTAAAAAATAATTGAACTTACGGGAGCTACCTTTTACGAGATGCTTTAATAGAAATAAAGAAAACAGACAACAAAATTTCATTGACTGTTTTAAAAAATACTTATTCGCTTATAATAGTAGGTTTATCAAATGAGACAATATCAATAATATGGTCTAAACAAACAATCTGATAATGGAATAGCTCCTTGTAGGAATAGATATCGAGAGCTATAGTTCCTTTACTTATAAAATCTAAATAAGTTGATTTTGTAAAAAGACGTACTGAGTTACCCAAGAAATCATCTTCTTGATTGACAAAATGAAATGATTCGTCAAAAACAGTATAGGCTACATATGAATCGAATTCTATGACCGGTAATGTCTTATCAATTTCAATAGGATAGACATCATTTATAGTATATTCCTCAAAACTTATATCCTCGATTTCGGAGCTGACGGAAGCTCTAGAAATAGAGACTCTCAAAGAGTTTGTCCCTGGCTCTACTATATTATCTAAAAACAAATAACCTTTCCATTGCATTAAATCTTCATAGTTCATACAAATCATCCTTCCATATTATCACTTGAGATTATGGTCATTTTATAGTTAGAATTTCAAAATGTCAATTTTGAGATTGGTTGAATTAGAATAAAAATTTATTGTTTATCAATAAAAAATAATTGACTTAGAATATATTTTGGGTTTATGATTGTTACAGCGAGTTGTAGAAAGCTGCAGTGTAGGAATTAAACATAAAAATATTTAGGAGAGAAGAAAAAGTTATGAAAAAATATATTTTGGCATGAATGCCAATCATATTAGGCGTACTTAGTTTTTTAATCTTTATGGTGAAAGGGAGTAATGTAGCACCTGATGGTACATTAGAAGAACCATTCTTTCTTATTCCAATAGGATTTTTATTGTTATTTATTGGATTTATATGTGTAGTAGGGGTGGCGTTAAAATCGGTTATTAAAAAGACACAATACGTTAAATAATAGATAAAACAACCAGGTCATACATAAGAGACTTGGTTGTTTTTAATATTTACTTAATAAAAGCACTACATTTGTGTGGGAGTTTTGTTTACACGATCTATGGAGTAGACTGATGATTTGATTGAACAACATAAATAGCTATTTTAGTTGACTGCAAAATTGTACTTGAAGGTTTTGCATGATAAGTTTGTAACTACCTTTTTTCAAGGCAGTCATCTTCGTTTAATGGTTGTACATTAATTTCAAAAGAAAAACTTATGTTGATTGAGCTGAAAGATTAATAGTATTTTATGATAATCATTTTGCTTAACGCTACAGTTTTCATGTAGTTTATGGAATTGTGGTATGATTATTTTTAGAGAGTAGGGGGTCAATAAACATGGTATTTTCTCTTTTTAAAAAAAAGAAGGAACCACAGCAGCTAAAAAATAGAGTGGAGTTTTGTATCACTAATTTAGCTCTTGGTGCGGCAGATGCGTATGATGTATTAGTAGAACGAGAAGATATTGAGATAGAGGAATCTGGTTGTACATCCCATTGTGAAATCTGTGAGCAAGGTATTTTTGCGATAGTAAATGGGGAAGTTGTGACAGCAGATGACGCGGAGACATTGGTACAGGCTATTGATGAAGAATTAAAACAAAATCCACTTTTCTAATGAAAAAACAGCTTGCTGGAGCACAAGCTGTTTTTTGATGGAAATGTAATTACCAACCACGAACGTATTGAACGGGAGGCTGCACGTCTTCTCCTAGCTCTTTAGCTGCATGTAGTGCCCAGTAAGGGTCTCGTAATAAAACACGCGCTAAGAATATTAAATCTGCACGATTATTTTGGAGTATCTCTTCGGCTTGAATGGCTGTGGTAATAAGACCAACTGCACCAGTAGGAATATCAGCCCCATGCTTAATCGCTTCTGCATGTGGTACCTGATAGCCTGGAAAGACATTGATGGCTGCTGGTACAACGCCCCCTGTTGACACATCAACTAAATCAACACCTTGAGATTTCATCCAGCGGCTAAAAACAATAAAGTCATCCATTGTTGTACCATCTTCCGCATAATCTTCCGCAGAGACACGTACCAATAAAGGACCATCCCATACACTGCGAACAGCATCGATGACTTGACGTAGAATGCGATATCGATTTTCCTGTGAGCCCCCATATCGATCTTGACGTTTATTCGTAGCAGGTGATAAAAACTCGCTAATTAAATAGCCATGTGCGCCATGAATTTCTAGTACATCAAAGCCAGCCTTTGCGGCACGAATAGCTGCTTGTTTAAATGCCTCGATGACATAGTGAATGTCCTCTTCTGTCATTTCTGTTGGCGTTTTATAGTCTGAACTAAAGGCAATCGCTGATGGAGCAAAAATTTCGCCATCTACTGTTGCTTTGCGACCAGCATGTGCAAGCTGGATGCCTGTTTTAGCGCCGTACGCTTTCATCCCCTCAACTAATTGACTTAATCCTTCAATATGTGCATCATCCCAAATCCCTAAATCCTTATTTGAGATACGACCTTCTGGCACAACACCAGTAGCTTCTAAAATGATTAAGCCTACTTGACCAGCTGCACGTGTTGCATAATGGACCAAATGAAAGGGTGTTACCATGCCATCGTCTTGTGCTGAGTACATGCACATAGGTGCCATCACAACACGGTTTTTTAAGGTGATAGATTGCAATGTATAGGGTTCGAATAATTTACTCAAAATAAAGCCTCCTAATTCCTAGTGATACACTCTATTTTGCACATAATGCTACCCATTTGCAAGTGAACGAGATCGTGCCTCGGCTTCTTTAATACAGGCTTCGATGGCTTCATTAAATTGATATTGCTCTAATGCCTGTATCCCTGCCTCCGTCGTGCCACCAGGACTTGTCACCTTTTTGCGTAAGACATCTGGTTCATCTAATGACTGCTTGAGCATCTCAGCTGTCCCCGCAAGTGTTTGAGTCATGAGCAAGCGCACCGTATCTTTCGATAAGCCTACCTTCGTCCCTACTCGTTCAAAAGCTTCCATTAAATAATAGATATAGGCAGGGCCGCTACCTGAAAGGGCTGTGACTGCATGTAACTGATCCTCATCGACTTCAATAACGGAGCCAACAGCCTCTAATAACTGGAGGAATAGGATACGCTGGTCTGCAGATACCTCGTTATTGAATGCAATGCCACTTGCTGACATGCCGATTGTAGCGGAAGTATTCGGCATCACCCTTGCTACTGGGCGACTCCCTAAAAATTCTGTAATTGTATCAATCGCAATGCCTGCTAAAATAGATAGTACAGCAGTGTGTGCCGTAAGTTTAGGCTTTAAATCACACATAGCAGCAATAGCATCTTTCGGCTTCATCGCTAAGATAATCAGATCTGCCTGTTGAAAAATCGCAGGATCAAACACACAATGGACACCATATGTTTCATGTAGGAAATGTAAGCGTTCCTTGTCTGAGCGATTGGTGACGTAAATTTCCTGTGGTGTGAACACCTTTTGTTTAATCCAGCCTTGCATCAATGCTTCCGCCATTGAGCCTGCACCGATAAATAAAATTTTTTTCATGAACAAAACCTCCAGTTCAAAATAAAAAAGCGCTCTCGTCCTTATCTAGAAGGACGAAAACGCTCTCGTTTCCGCGGTACCACCTTTGTTTGCCAATTGTTGGCACAACTCTTAGCCCTCTTATCGCAAGGGAAACGGTTATGTTTGCATAACTGCTCAGAAGTAGGTTCGGTAATGGGAGCGGGTGATGTTACTCTCAGCAAATGTAACACTCTCTAACACCTTCACCAGATACGTACTCGTCTTCTTCAACGCACATAAATAATTAGATTATTCAAAATTATAGTGAGGAATAAGCAACCTGTCAACAGGAGGATGACGAAAACAGAAAAAACTTGTAAAATAGAATGAATCAGTATTCACAAGTGCGTGAAAAGGGGGAGACAACTTTGTCTATATACAAGATAGAAATACCAACACCCTATGCAGTAGGAGATGTCAATGCATTTATTGTAAAAGGCGATGCACTTAGCATTTTTGATGTTGGCCCAAAAACAATGGAAGCCTATGATGCTTTAAAATGGGGGATTCGAGCAGCAGGCTTTGACATGCAAGATATTGAACAGGTTGTGTTAACCCATCACCATCCAGATCATGCGGGATGGGTCGATGCTTTTCCATATGCAGAAATTTTAGGGCATGCCTATAATGACAAATGGCTTCGTCATGATGAAGACTTTTTACGCTATCATGAACAATTTTACAGTGAACGTTTATTGGAGCATGGGGTACCACAAGAATATATTGCAAAAAGTGTCCATGTTCGTCGTGAATTGGAGCTTGTAGGGGAACGACCATTAACGCAAATTTTGGCAGATGGAGATGAAGTTCCTGGGCATCCAGGATTAAAGGCAATCGAAACATTAGGTCACGCACAAAGTCACTTCATTTTTTGGGATGAAAAAACTCATCATGTGATTGGTGGAGATTTATTGCTTGAAAAAATAACGCCCAATCCATTAATAGAGCCACCATTGGATCGTACTGTAGGACGTACAAAATCTTTACTACAATATAATGCATCCCTTGAAATTCTACGTCAATTACCTGTCAAAATGATGCATACAGGGCATGGAGCAGAGCTAGAGGATATTCCGTTGTTAATTGATAAACGATTAGAGCGACAGCACCAACAATCAATGAAAGTTTTTGAATTATTAGGCGATGATCAATTAACAGTTGTCCAAGTAACAAAACGCTTGTATCCGGCTATCTTCCAGCATCAGCTTGGTTTAACTTTATCTAAAACACTTGGTCATTTAGATTACCTAGAGGCCAATGACTATATTACGTCAACAAAGACAGAAGCAGGTATCTATTTATTTCAAAGGAAGTAGGTTTATACATGAAACATCCTAACAAAACAATCTTTGTGACAGGAGCTACAAGTGGGGTTGGCTTAAAGATAACTGAATTACTAGTAGCTCAAGGGCATATTGTTTATGCCACAGGTCGCAATGCCGTTGCACTAAAGGTGCTAGAGCGTTTAGGGGCTCAAGTGATCCAAGCGGATTTAACCAATCTACATACACTTGATGATGTTTGTGCGCAGCTACCACCGATTGATGTAGCGATTCTTTCAGCAGGTGTAGGGAAGTTTGCTGTAGCCCCTGCTTTACAGGATGAGGATATTGCGCAAATGATCGAATTAAATGTTAGCGTACCCATTTATCTTGCCAAACGATTAGCCTCTAAGATGATAGAGCGCAAACAGGGCCATTTAATATTCATTGGTTCTCAGGCTGGGAAGGTGGCCACACCAAAAGCGAGTGTCTATGCTGCGACGAAACATGCTATTGTCGGTTTTACCAATGGATTGCGTATGGAATTAGCTCCGTACAATGTAAAAGTGACAGCCATCCATCCTGGTCCCATTGATACACCATTTTTAGATAAAGCCAATGATACAAGTGGCTACCGAGAATCCTTAGGGCGCTTTTTATTGTCAGCGGAGGAAGTAGCCAAAGAGACAGTGAAAACGATTGATCGTCCTGTTCGTGAGATTAATCTACCTAGAATTATGGGATTGTCGAGTAAATTGTATGCATTAGCCCCTGCGACCATTGAATGGCTAGGCAAATCATTTTTCCATAAGAAATAACAACATTTGAAACTGTAAACTTGCTTCACGAGCTTGTCTACGGTTTTTTTCATATTTACATATAATAGTAGCTATAGTAGTAAAGAGGAAGAGATGAAAGGAAGACTTAGATGTATACAATTGGTCAAGTTGCAAAATTTTTAGGAGTTTCTAGAGATACCTTAAAATTTTATGAAGAAAAGGGATTAGTAAAGCCCCAGCAAAATAGTGAAAATGGGTATAGAACATACAATCATTTTGATATATACGATATCACAACAATCAATTTTTATAGAGAAATTGATTTTGAAATCAAAAAGATTCAGGAATTGAGAAAAGGCAAGAGTATAGAGGGCATCCAATCATTGTTAGTAGAAAAAGAACAAGTAATGTTAGAGGAAATAGCTTATAAAAAGCTACAATTAAAAAAGCTCCAGCTTGTAAAAGAGGATTGTCAAAAAATTAGCCAATATCTAGGCACGTATACTATAAAGGAAATGAAACCATTAGAAATAATGGGCGTAATAGATCATTATACAGCCTATGATGAATATGATTCGTTAAAAGAAAATGCAGATAGTATAAAGAAAGCGGTAATTCTTACTTCTTTAAGAAGAGTTATTAGATTCGATGATAGCGGAATGCTCGTAAATAAATTTATGGTTGTCAGGAAAGTAGAAAATAGCGATTATCCAATTAAAGGTGAAGTTTTAGCACATCCCAAATGTCTTTATACAATTATTGAAGATGGGCGCTGGTCAACAGGTGGCAAAAATACAGACAATAAAGTAGAGGCTGGTATAAGAAAAGTAGCTAAGGAAAATGGCTACGAGCTTTTAGGGCTTGTTTATATCAACTTATTGCTTACCACTTATGAAGAAGGGCTTGAACGTATTTTTTTAGAAATGTATGTACCGATAAAATAATGGCAAAATGGGTTTGACCTGTGAGCAACCCCTAGGTTTATGCTGAAGATATTCAGATGAAATGGGGGATCTACTTGCGTAGAAAAAAGAAATTAAAAAAACCAGTAGCAAGCTTTATTATTTTAACCAATATTATTTTTTGGCCACTTTTCTGTGTTGTAGGAGCCGTCAAGCTATTAGGCTATCCTACTTGGCTATTTGATACCGTACGCTGTCTATCGGCTTGGTCATCCACCTTTGCCTTTGCGTTACTATTTCCAAGAATCTATCCTGGACAACGTTTTATCCACTTTGTCAAACAAAAATTCAAAAACAAATTGTCACTTTCAGTAATTGTTTTAATCGTGATGATACAAACAGCTATCTTTATCATGATTTTGTTTCAAATCATGAATAATTATGAAGAAAACTCTATTTTTACGGTGTCTTCATGGGGCATGCTCAGTTTTTATTTTGTTAAAACGCTTTTGTCAGGACCACTGGGTGAGGAGTTAGGATGGAGGGGCTTTGCACTGCTGGAGCTGCAAAAGAAGTATTCGCCATTAATAGCTTCAATTATCATAGGCTTTTGGTGGGGAATGTGGCATTTACCGATATGGCTTACAACAGGGTTTATAGGAATGGATTTGATCAAATATAGCTTCTTCTTTATGTTAACGATTATAGCTACGACCATCATCATGACAGTATTTTATACGATCAATCAGAATTTAATGATTCCTATTATTATTCATCAGCTCTTTAATTTTTTTATCGGCTCTATCAATGGCAACCTAATTGATTTAATCATGTATAATGCCATTTTATATTCGGCGGTGGCCGTTCTACTGATTTTGATTAATCCTAAAAAAGTATTGTATAAGATAGATCAGCTAAGTAACTAGAAAGAATCCAGTTTGTATCATGGATTCTTTTTTTTCGTCCGTTGCTAAATTTATATAGTATACATTTATATATATAGTAAAAAAACGTTTTTTTGAGTGAATTGCCATGGATTTCTTGTCAACCTTATACAAGGAACGACTTACTTTTGACAATAAAAATAAAAGTCTATGAATTTATAAAAATACACTTGTATTTATTTTTATAACATGATACTATTCGTGTATAAACTTTTAAATGAATGTATAAACATACATATCGATAGAGCAATGGAGGCGCATTTTTAATGGCAAATAAAAAAGTGGTATTAGCTTATTCAGGTGGACTTGATACTTCGGTAGCAATTCCATGGTTAAAAGAACAAGGTTGGGACGTAATTGCAGTATGTCTTGACGTTGGCGAAGGGAAAGATCTTGAATTCGTAAAAAATAAAGCGCTTCAAGTAGGAGCGATTGAATCTTATATGGTAGATGCGAAAGACGAATTTGCTGAAGGGTATGCATTAATTTCTTTACAAGCACATACATGGTATGAGCAAAAGTATCCTTTAGTATCAGCACTTTCCCGTCCACTTATCTCGAAAAAACTAGTAGAGATTGCTAATCAAGTAGGCGCAGATGCTGTTGCGCATGGTTGCACAGGTAAAGGGAATGACCAAGTTCGTTTTGAAGTATCGATTAAAGCATTAAATCCAGATTTAGAGGTATTAGCACCAGTACGTGAGTGGGGCTGGAGCCGTGATGAGGAAATCGAATATGCAATGAAGCATAATGTACCGATTCCTGCAACATTGGATTCACCATTCTCAATCGACCAAAACCTATGGGGCCGTGCGAATGAAGCTGGCATCATGGAAGACCCATGGGTGTCACCACCAGAAGAAGCGTATGGCTTAACTGTTTCTGTTGAAAATGCACCGAATGAAGCAGAGTATGTGGAAATCGAGTTTGTAGCTGGTAAACCAGTAGCATTAAACGGAAAAGAAATGAAGCTTGCTGATTTAATTCAAGAATTAAATGCAGTAGCGGGTGCTCATGGTGTAGGACGTATCGATCACGTTGAAAATCGTTTAGTTGGTATTAAATCTCGTGAGGTTTATGAAATTCCAGGTGCAAAAGTGCTGTTAACAGCGCATAAAGAGCTTGAGGACTTAACGCTTGTAAAAGAATTAGCACACTTCAAGCCAGTAATCGAGAAAAAACTATCCGAATTAATTTACGACGGTCTATGGTTCTCACCATTACGTGATGCTCTGGAAGCATTCCTTGCGCAAACACAACAATATGTGAATGGTACAGTACGTGTGAAACTATTTAAAGGACATGCGATTGTAGAAGGACGTAAATCACCAAATTCATTATACAGTGAAAAGCTAGCAACATACTCGAAGGAAGATCAATTCAATCATGCTTCCGCTGTAGGCTTTATCGAGTTATGGGGTCTACCAACTGTAGTGAACTCATCTGTGAATAAAAAGTAATGTTGAACAAGCAAGGTGTGGTGAGGCATTTGTGCTTATACTACACCTTTTGATAAGTAATCGAGGAAAAGGTGAGCTGACATGACAAAACTTTGGGGTGGACGTTTCCAAAAATCAGCAGAAGCATGGGTAGACGAATTTGGCGCATCCATTGGCTTTGACCAGCAACTTGTGCTAGAGGACCTTGAAGGTAGTGTTGCACATGTCACAATGCTTGGTGCCACAGGAATTTTACCAGCAGCTGATGTAGAGGCCATACTAGGTGGTCTTGCCCAATTAAAAGATAAGGCAATCGCAGGTGAGCTTGAATTTAGCGTTGCCAATGAAGATATACACTTAAATTTAGAAAAAATGTTAATTGATTTAATAGGTCCTGTCGGTGGCAAACTACATACAGGACGTAGCCGAAATGACCAAGTAGCAACGGATATGCATCTTTTCTTGAAAAAGCGTGTGCAGGAAGCAATTGATTTAATTGTGACGTTCCAACAAACACTATTAGACAAAGCACAAGAGCATATTGAAACGATTGCACCAGGTTATACGCATCTACAACGTGCACAGCCAATCTCCTTTGCACACCATTTAATGGCTTATTTTTGGATGCTAGAGCGTGATAAACAACGTTTTACAGAATCCATAAAACGTATTGATATTTTACCTTTAGGTGCTGGGGCAATGGCAGGGACAACTTTCCCGATTGACCGTTTAAAATCAGCAGAGCTATTAGGGTTTAGCGAGGTTTACGCAAACTCCATGGATGCTGTAAGTGATCGTGATTTTATCGTGGAATTTTTAAGTCATTCTTCCTTACTTATGGCGCATTTATCACGCTTTGCTGAGGAAATTATTATCTGGTCTACAGATGAATTTAAATTTATCGAACTGGATGATGCCTTCTCAACAGGTTCTTCGATTATGCCACAAAAGAAAAACCCAGATATGGCAGAGCTTATTCGTGGTAAAACAGGGCGTGTTTATGGGAATCTAATGGGCTTATTAACGGTGTTAAAAGGCACACCATTAACATATAACAAAGATATGCAGGAGGACAAAGAGGGGATGTTTGACACTGTTCATACGATCCTTGGTTCACTTAAAATCTTTGAAGGTATGGTTCGTACAATGACTGTCAACACGGAACGCTTACATCAGGCTGTTCACGCTGATTTTTCAAATGCAACGGAGCTAGCAGATTACCTCGCTACAAAGGGGATGCCATTCCGTGAGGCACATGAGGTGACTGGTAAGCTTGTCTTTACATGTATTCAAAAGGGCATTTATTTATTAGACTTGCCATTGGAAGAAATGCAGCAAGAAAGTACGTTAATTGAAGCGGATATTTATGATGTACTAGCGCCAGAAGCTGCTGTTCGCCGCCGCCATTCCTTAGGTGGTACTGGCTTTGAACAAGTAAAAATCCAAATTGAAAAAGCGAAAGCCTGTCTTGTAGCCATTTAATTTTTGCGTGCATGTCCTTGTGACTTTTTGCATAGATATTCATTAAAGCTGTCCTGTGAGGCACTATGAAAACCTTTATCCTTTTTCACTGAGCCAGAGGGTGACGTAAAGAAGAGAACCTTACATATGTGAAGGACAATCCCCAATTCTGGAGACGCGGAATTGGGGTTTTTGTATAAGTAAATGTAGGAGGGATGAAGAAATGAATGAACGTTTTACAAAGGGGCTCGAAACAATTAAACAATATGTGACAGAAGAAGAAGCAGCACAGATGATTGAATCCGATGCATTAGCCGATATAGCACCCGATTTACGCAAAATGATTATTGAATTTGCTTACGGTGATGTCTATGCACGGCCTGGGCTGGATGCAAAGAGTCGAGCACTCGTCGTGATAACAGCGGTAGTTACACAAGGTGCTGCACCACAAACCAAAACGCATATTCAGCGTGGATTACATGCAGGCTTGACACAGACAGAAGTGGTCGAGGCACTTTTACAATTAGCACCCTACATCGGTTTTCCAAGAGTGCAAAATGCTTTAACGATAGCCCAACAAGTCTTTGCAGAAAAAAGCTAAAGCATGTATAAAAAATAGAAGAAGGCTCATAATAAGAGAGGAACCACTTATTAATCTAATCTGATGGGGAGGATGCAGAATGAGTAGTAATAGTCAAACACCCAAAGACCAAGAATCTCAGGAAAGTCCGCCACAACTGTTGAAGGTTGAAGCTTCATAAATCTTAAGCCTAAAGGTGAAACAGACTATTCTGTTTTGCTATAGATTAAGAAGAAGTGTAAACCATACCAGTTAAAAATCAAATAGAAGCAATAAGTGTCCATGGATCCAGAATTATTCTGGGTCCTTTTTGTTTCTTATTTGGGGTCTAAAGTACTCAAGATATCCGCTCTAAATGAAATTCAAAGCGCTCCTAAGGAAGGGGTATCCGCTCTAAATGGAGTTCAAAGTGCTCCTAGGGGAGGAGAACCCGCTCTAATGAAGTTCAAAGCACTACTAAGGGAAGGCTCCCGCCCTTATTGTGAAAAAACCTCTACTCAACACCATAAAAAATTCCTTCATTTGACATTAAAGAAAATCTGTATTACTCTATACATAACAGATTTCTGTTTGGTTACAAGCAATACAGATTGGAGGGTTATTATGCAAATACAATTAGATCCAAACAGTGAATTGCAGCTATATAAACAATTGGCCAATCAAATAATAGAATGCATTGCGCAAGGTGAGCTGAAAAATGGTGATACTTTACCGTCTGTACGTTCGATGGCTACAGATCTAGGCATCAATGTTAGCACGGTCAGTAAAAGTTATCATGAGCTTGAAGAGAAGGGCTTAATTGAATTGAAGCCGAAAGCAAAAGCGGTCATTATTGGTGGTCAAAAGAGAGCGCTGGAAGAAACGGAGGTTGAAAAAGTCGAAAATGCCTTGAAGCCTATCATGGCGGAGGCTTTTGCGCGTGGCCTCGAGAAAGAGCAAATGACAAGTTTGTTCCAGCGAATTTTAAAACAATGGAAGTAGGGGTAGTATGCTTATAATTGTAGGCATCTTTATCATTGTCGGAATTATGGAAATGATGACACCACATTTAACAAGAAAAACACTTGTTTTTGGTGTTTCCATACCCGAACCATATGTCAAACATCCACAATTAAAGCTGTGGAAGAAGCATTATAGCCAAATCATCGCAGGGATTGCTGGCTTATTCCTAGTAGGTCAAATCGCTCTCTATCTTTCACCTATACAAGAGGAGAAGGTATCTTTAATTTCCTTTATCCTTTTGTATGTCATGCTCCTTTTATCATCAGGTCTTTACATGAGTTATCATGCTAAAACGAAAAAATTAAAGGTGCAGGAGCAGTGGGAGGCACAAATAAAAACAATATATGTGACAGATTTGTCTATCCGTCAGAAAGAGGAAACATTATCACCTATATTTTTTAGTGTACCCATTATCATCACACTTGCATTAATCGCTTTTACGTACATGAACTATGAGTCAATCCCTGAGGTTTTCGCGATACATTGGAATGGGGGAGGGGAGGTCGATGGTTGGACTCAAAAATCGCGGCTCTCAGTCATCAGTATGCCACTTATATTATTGGCAATACAAATTAGTTTTTTCATGATGAGTCAAGGCATGAAAAGTGCCAAAATTCAATTAAGTGCACAGGCCAAAGAAGCATCCATTCATCGGGAGTTAACTCAGCGTAAATACGGAAGCTGGTACCTGGCAGCTATTAATTTTAGTATGACAATTCTATTTGTTGTTTTACACTATACAACTGTTATTTTACAAGACCAAACAGCTCCCTACTTCTTCCCACTTTTTCTTGTCTTTAATGTCGTTACGTTGGGTGGTTTACTAGTGTTCATTTGGAAGCTCAGTAAAAGTAATGAACGTTTTGATGAGGTACATACAAATGAAACAGCTGCCACAGATGATCAATACTGGAAATGGGGTATTTTTTATTGCAATAAAAATGATCCATCCCTATTAGTGCCTAAAAAGTTCGGGATTGGTTGGACTGTTAATTTCGCGAACAAATGGTGTTACATCTTAATAGTGATTACGTTACTGCCAATTTTATTGGTGATTTTCATATAGAAAGGAAGATTAGATGAAAAAATGGTTATTGATTTGCTGTACAATTTTACTTTTAGCTGCCTGTGGGCAAAAAGAGGTCACTGCTCAACATCAAGGAACAAAGGGGACAAATGCAATGAATGAACAGTTTATTGGAAAATGGGAAGGGAATATTGAAACGCCAAACGGACCATTACCGATTATTATTGATTTAAAGAAGGAAAGTGGTACATTATCCGTGCCAGCACAGGGCTTATCTAATTTTCCGTTTCAAAGTGTGACGTATACAGGTGATAAAGTAAAAGTGTCCATAAATTTAAACGGCTCTGCTATTGCCATTAATGGCACAATCAAAAATGAACAAATAGAGGCTACATTTCAACAAAATGGTGGGAAATTTCCTTTAATACTAAAGGCTTATAAAGAGCAACCTGTTACCTATGACACATTAAAAATTCCCGTTCAAAACGGCAACTTAACGGTAGCTGTACAAAAGGCTTCCCCATCTCCATCACCAGTGGCACTGATAATAGCAGGATCGGGGCCAACTGATAAAGATGGTAATTCCGCTTTGGCTGGAAAAAATAATAGCTTGAAAATGTTGGCCGAAGGTTTAGCACAACAGGGCATTGCGACGGTGCGTTATGATAAGCGAGGACTTGGTGACAATCAAGCGCTCTTAACAAAGGAAGGGGATGGAACGTTTGACCAATACGTGGATGATGCTGTACAAATTATCCAAACATTGATGGCTGATAAAGCCTACACAAGTGTCCATATAATTGGCCATAGCGAAGGCTCACTCATTGGTTTGCTCGCGGCTCAAAAGACAGGCGTAGCATCCTTTGTCTCCTTAGCTGGTGCAGGTAGATCGTTAGATGAAGTGCTTTTAGAGCAATTAAAAGGTCAATTAGCACCAAAGCTTTTTAATGAATCCACGAATATTTTGACAGCTTTAAAGCAAGGGGAGCAAGTGAAAAATATTTCGCCAGAGCTACAGGCCCTTTTCCGTCCATCTGTACAGCCTTTTCTAATTTCCTTGCTAAAATATCAACCTGCTAATGAGCTTGCAAAAGTAAAAAGCCGTGTATTGTTAGTCCAAGGAACAACGGATTTACAAGTGAAGGAAGCCGATGCTGAGGCATTGAAGAAAGGCAAACAAGACTCAAAATTACTTTATCTAGCGGGTATGAATCACGTATTGAAAAAGGCACCGGCAGATCGCGCCAAAAACTTAGCAACCTATGCAGACCCTTCGCTGCCACTGCATGAAGAATTACTACCAGCAATTGAGCAATTTATTAAAAATGAAAAGTAGGATAATTAACCTTGGGAGTACTTGTCTATTTAATAATCATGCTGCCGTTTCTCATCTTCGCCATTGTTCTATCGCAAGGTAAAGGAGCTTTTCTACTTGAAGGCTTTCATACGATGGCACAGGAAAATAAAGAACAATATGATGAAAAGGCACTGGCAAGATTTATGGGAAAAATGATGTATGGCTACTGTTTTTGTGTCCTTTTATGGATACTAAACGAATTTTTCCATACACAATGGTTATTTCATGTAGGTCTTGTACTTTTTGTTGCCCTTACGATATTTTTATTGATCTATGCGAACACAGGTAATCGTTTCAAAAAATAGCATGTAAGAGAAAGTAGAACCATTTTATAATGGTTCTATTTTTTTTGTAAGCGCTTTATGAAAATTCTTTAAAATCTAAATATTTGGAAAACCGTAATTTTAGTGTCGCGAATATGCTCGTTCACGCGCTGTTTTTCTTCTTTTCTGTAAAAATAGAATTTTAAGAATAATTAGTATTATTATAGATGACATTAAAAAATTACTAAGTTAGGAGAATTCTTTGATATGTCGCAAATGTTAGCACTGACGATAGTACTTGCTATTCTTTACATCGGAGATATCGTAGCAACAAGAACGAAGGCGTGGATTCCATCTGTGTTCGTCTGTGCGGTATTATTTTTAATTGGCTATTGGACATTCTTCCCGAAAGATATTGTTAGTATTGCCGGGATTGGTCCAGTCGTTGCCACGATGTTAATGTATTTATTAATTACGAATATGGGTACACTTCTGTCCCTTAAGGAATTGAAAAACCAGTGGAAAGCCATCGTTATTTCTTTAGCAGGTATTGTAGGCATCATCGCCATATTATTTACAATTGGTGCCTTGCTATTTGATTTAAAAACGATGATTGTTGCAGTTCCACCATTAGTCGGTGGTGTTGTGGCAGCGCTAGTGATGTCAGAAGGCGCTTCTGCAGCTGGCTTAGAGGATTTAGCCGTCTTTGCCATTGTAATTTATGTCATTCAAGGTTTTGCAGGATATCCCATCACGTCCATTGTATTGAAGCGTGAAGCAAAACGTTTATTAAAAGAACACCAGCAAGGGAATATACAATCGGTAACACAGGTAGAGGAAGATGTTGAACAGGCATCTGAGCAACCAAAATTATTTAGGAAAATTCCTCCCAAGTACAATACAGAATACTTTAAATTTTTCCGTTTAGCGCTTGTTGGATTATTAGCGTATGGTACATCTACAGCATTAGCACCTGTTGTGACAGTCAATGCGTTAGTGCTATGCCTAGTGTTTGGTGTCCTTGCATCGACATTTGGTTTTTTAGAAAGACAACCATTGCAAAAAGCAAATGGCTTCGGTTTTGCCATTATGGGGTTAATGCTCTTTATATTTGATGGCTTAAAACAGGCTTCCCCTGAAATGCTGATGCGTATTATTGTGCCATTAGTAGTGTCTATTGTCTTAGCAGTTATTGGTATGTATATTTTCTCTTTCATCGCAGGGAAAGTTTTAAAGGTCAGCCCGAATTTAGCGTTTGCTGTATCCTTAACAGCGCTCTATGGGTTCCCCGCAGATTATATTTTAACGAATGAAGTAGTGAAATCGTCCACAGCCGATCAAAAAGAACGAGAAATGCTGTTAAGTCATATGTTACCACCGATGCTTGTGGGAGGTTTCATTAGTGTAACGATAACATCTGTGATTTTAGCGGGTATTTTTGTCAATTGGCTATAAAGAAGGAGAGAGTCAGCATGAATAAAATGAAAGAAATTATTGCGGAATTAAATAGTGAGCTTGTGGCAATTCGTCAAAAATTGCACAGTGAGCCAGAGCTTTCTTGGGAAGAATATGAAACAACGAATTATGTAGCAGCATATTTAGAGAACCTTGGTATTCCATATAGACGAACAGAGCCAACAGGCATTATTGCGGAGTTAAAAGGGGGCAAGGAAGGAAAAACCGTTGCCTTACGTGCAGATATGGATGCATTGTCAGTTTATGAAATACGAGAAGATATTCCGTATCGCTCTAAAACGGATGGTAAGATGCATGCCTGTGGTCATGATGCGCATACAGCCATGTTGCTGATTGCAGCTAAGACATTACATACGGTACAAGAAGAAATTGAGGGAACAGTTCGTTTTATTTTCCAGCCAGCGGAAGAAGTAGCTACAGGCGCAAAAGCGATGGTAGAGCAAGGAGCAATGAAAGGTGTAGATAACGTCTTTGGTATTCATATTTGGTCACAAATTGACACAGGGAAAATTCAGTGTAATAAAGGTCCTGCCTTTGCCTCTGCTGATATTTTCAAAGTGCGCTTTAAAGGGCAGGGCGGTCATGCCGCAGTACCACATGATGCCATTGATGCCGTGATGATTGCTTCAACGTTTGCTTTGAATGTCCAAACAGTTGTGGCACGTACAGTCAATCCACTTCAACCTGCCGTTCTTACAATTGGAAAAATGGAGGTTGGCACACGCTTTAATGTAATTGCAGAAGATGCCATTTTAGAAGGGACTGTGCGTTGTTTTGATAAAGAGGTTCGTTCACATATCGAAACGCAAATTCGTCATTATGCTGACCAGATTGCCTCACTTTATGGTGGCACAGCAGAGGTCGTTTATGAATATGGTACACAAGCCGTCAACAATGATGTGGCGAGTGCCAGCTTAGTCGAGCGCCTTGCAGCTGAACATTTTGGCGCGGATGCTTATCATATTGATGATCCGACAATGGGTGGAGAAGACTTTAGCTTTTACTTAGATGAAGTACCTGGCTGTTTTGCTCTAGTAGGCTCAGGCAATACAGAAAAGGATACACGCTGGGCACATCATAACGGCCATTTTACTATCGATGAAGATGGTTTGCGCGTTGGAGCCGAATTATATGTACAATATGCGTTAACTTGGTTAAGCGAAAACTAATAAAGTGAAGTAAATAAGCTTCTTATGAAATTAGTATAAATTCACCTTAACTGGTCATAATAAAGAAGATTTCACTTATGAAATCTATAATGATGAGGAGGATGAAAAATGAGTAGGTTCGAACAACTAGACCCCAAATCTCAAAAAATCCACCGCAACTGGTCAAGGATTAAGCGATCAAAATCGCAAGTAAATGGTGAAACGGAGATTACTCTCCATAACCGTCTCTTGCGAAGTGAAGCAAAGGCCCGTCAGTTTTAATCATGCTAGAAAAGTAAGTGTCATCAAGCCCAGAAAAAATTCTGGGTTTTTCTTTATGACTAAGAAAGATGTATTATATTGTAAGGAAGTAATTTCTAACAGAAAAGGAGGGGAAAGCTATGATTAATCCTATTCCCATTTATCTACAGCAATTTGCAGGAAACGTCCAAATTATAGATGACGTTGAATCCCAGTTTCAGCTTCATTCTAGTGCAGGCAATGAACAATTTGAAATTTGGTATTACGGTGATTTGCTAATGATTGAAGGGGAGGAAATGCCTTATATTACAGGCTCAACCGCTAGAATCGTTGCTAAAGATCCTTTATCCGCGGAGGAAATTTTGCTCTTTGATGCGACGCTACATGGTTATAATGCGCTATTTTGTGAGGCGTATACAGAGAATCACCGTGACAACCGTCCACTAGAAAAATATAATTTACCCGAAACAAAAGTCGTATTATCATTTTTCTATAACATCGACTATGACGAAGAAATAGACGAATATGAGGTAGATGAACAAGAAAATGTTCAACTTATAAATGGAGAAACCACTAACTGGGAAACGATTAAAAGAAATGGCTATGATGCATTTGCTTTTTATTTTAAAAAAGAAGATGGAACACTTTTAGCATTTGCTGAAGAAGAACTAGCCTAATAGGAAGGGATTTTCGCGAAATGCAACTCATACAATTTACACAAGATTTAGCAAATCCAATTCATCAATACCAATCCATCGATACATTTTATAGAAAAATCACGAAAACGGAAGTACCTACGATGATTGGTTTCATCTATATTGAGCCAGGCGGTGTGGTTGGTTTGCATGACGCCCCCATTCCACAGCTATTTATCGTTATTAATGGAGAGGGATGGATTAGTGGTGAAGATGGTGAAAAAATCACGATAAAAACAGGACAGGGAGTACTATGGCATCAAGGACAGGCACATGAATCTGGTAGTATAACGGGCTTAACAGCACTTGTTTTCCAAGCGGAGCAGATAAATCTTACATAAATAAAAGTGTAACGGTAGTTGCAAGAACCGTTACACTTTTTCATATTGTTTAACCAATTTAACTGTTTTAAGTAGATGGCCATCAAATTGTTCATCAAATTCTTCTATTGCTACAAATCCCTTTGCTTGATAAAAATGCATACCAAGTTTATTTTCTTTCTCTACACAAACAAATAAAGACGATAGATTTGGGAGCATGCGTAGTCCTTCCTGTAAAAGTGCAGTACCCACGCCCTTACCATGCATATCAGGATGTAAATAAATCGCATGTAGCTCCGCCTCACCTTGTGTTACATTTGAAAAATTAGCAAAGCCTACTAGCCATTCATCAAAAATTGCAACGAGAAACGGACTATTGATAAGACGTTCGATTAATCGTTCTCGACTATAAGCTAGTTGTAAAAAACGATCTTGAATGTCACGTGGAATGATTCCTTCGTATGTATGATGCCAGCTTATTCTAGCAATTTCTTGTACAAAAGTAATGTCATTTTCTTGCATCTGTCGTATAATAAGTGTCAACACTTTTCACCTGCTATTCCAATTTTTCTCTTTATTGTAACATTCAATCATTCAAAGGGGGTCACTTTCATGCAAGTAATTGAAAAAGCTTTTGGCTATATCACGAGAACGCATGAGGATCAATTACAGGTACTCGTATTTGAACAGAATTCAGTTGGGGCAGGTATCCAGGTGCCCAAAGGTACGGTTGAGGAAGGGGAAACACCTTTAGATGCTGTGAAACGTGAAATGCTAGAAGAAACAGGTCTAACCACACTTGTCGTTCAAGCGCTAATAGCACAGGATTATTTTAACCATCCATCAGGTGTTTTACAGAAACGGTATTTTTATCATTTAACATCCGATGAAACACGGGATGCATGGCAACATCATCCAACAGGCTTAAACGAAGGGGATTTAATCTTTTCATTCTATTGGATTTCAGCTGAGCAAGATGCCCTGCTAGCAAAGGGGCATGGCGATTATTTATACCGATTGTTAGCAAAGGTGAGAAATTGAACCTATCATAATAAAACCGCGTCAATTGGACGCGGTTTTTATGTTGATTCAATTAAGCCTTGGCAGCAATCTCTAGGGCTTGTGCAAAATCAGCAATTAAATCATCAACATGCTCAAGTCCTACAGAAAAACGTAGAAGACCATCTGTGATGCCTCGTTTAGCACGCTCTTCAGGCTCCATAGCAGCATGACTCATTTTTGCAGGGTAAGAAAGGATAGATTCTACTCCTCCAAGAGAGACCGCAAATACTGGAATTGTCATCGCCTCAACCAATGCCTTTGCAGCTGTATAGCTTGGTAGTCGGAAGGATAAAACGGCCCCAGGACTTGTGCTTTGACGTTGATGAATAGCGTAGCCAGGGTGTGAAGCAAGCCCTGGATAGTAGACCTGCTCAACTAGTGGATTGCTAGCCAAATACACAGCAATTTTTTGTGCAGATTCAGCAGAACGACTAAAACGTACATCTGTTGTTTTGATGTTTTGTAGTAGTGTGAATGAATCCTGTACACCTAAAATATTACCGAATGAATTTTGGATAAAGTAGAGATCCTGACCTAGCTTTTCATCGGCAGTAACCGTTAAGCCAGCAATAATATCAGAATGTCCAGATAAAAACTTCGTTGCACTATGAATGACGACATCTACACCAAGTTCTAGTGGGCGTTGGTGTAACGGTGTCATAAAAGTATTATCCAAGAATGTGAGGCAGTGGTGTTGCTTAGCAAGCGCCACTACACCACGAATATCTGTAATGCCTAACGTTGGATTTGATGGTGTTTCCATATAAAGTAGTTTTGTAGCTGGCGTGATTGCTGCTTCTACAGCTGCTAGATCCGTAAAATCTACAAATGTATGGGAAATCCCAAAGCGCGGCAACACCTTTGTTACAAAACGATAGGTTCCACCATAAACATCCTCAGTCATGACGATATGATCTCCCTGCGATAACAGCATTAATGCTGCTGATACGGCAGCGATACCAGATGAAAATGCATGGGCACGAACGCCACCCTCAAGCTCTGCTACAGCTTTTTCTAACGCATCTCTTGTAGGGTTGCCTGAACGAGCATAATCATATTCTCCAAATTCATCTATACTTTCTTGATGGAAAGTAGACGACAGATACATCGGGACGTTAACAGCCCCTTTTTTATTACTATAGCCATCACGAACACCTGCGTGAATGAGGCTTGTTTCAATACGGTGCTTCATCAATTACGCCTCTTTTCTAAGGATATCAAACACTTGTCGTAAGTCTGCCATTAAATCTTCTGCTTCCTCAATGCCAACAGAGAAGCGTAATAAACGATCACAAACGCCACGCTCCACACGCTCTTCATAAGGCATATCTGCATGTGTTTGTGTAGCAGGATACGTAATAAAGCTTTCGACACCGCCAAGACTTTCAGCAAAAGTAATTAACTTTAAGTTACGAAGGAATGGGTCAATCCACTCAGGCTTTTGCAAGCGGAATGACAGCATGCCACCTTTTCCAGTATAAAGGACATCGGTCACTAACTCTTCTTCCTCTAAGTAAGCAGCAATTGCCTTCGCATTGGCATCATGTTGCTTTAAGCGTAGATGCATTGTTTTTAGACCACGAATAAGTAACCATGAATCCATAGCTCCTAGCACCATACCACTACCATTATGAATAAAGCCAATGCGTTCGGCTAATTCTGTGCCTTTAGCAACCACTAGCCCAGCTAAAACATCATTATGACCACCAATATACTTCGTTGCAGAATGAAGCACAATATCTGCGCCTAATTCAATAGGGCGTTGGAAGTATGGCGTATAAAATGTATTATCCACAATTAGCCATGCCCCATGCTTATGTGCTAACTCCGCATACACTTGTAAATCAAACTCCTGCATAAGTGGATTTGTTGGTGTTTCAATAAATATTGCACGGGTATTTTCATTCATCAATGCTTCCACCTGTTCAACCGATTCAAATTTTGAATAAACAGGCTTAATATTATAAGTATCTTGGAAGAAGTTAAATAGTCTATATGTACCACCATATAAATCATCTGGCACGACTAATTCATCGCCTGGTTTAAATAGGGATAACACCAATTGAATGGCAGCCATCCCGGAACTACAGGCAAAGCCCATATCGCCACCCTCTAAATCAGCAATTCCTGCTTCTAAAAGAGCACGTGTTGGATTTTTTGTACGTGTATAGTCAAAACCAGTAGATTCACCAATCCCAGTATGTTTATAAGCAGTCGATAAGTGAATGGGTGGGCTCACAGCTCCTGTTGCTGGGTCACTTAAATTACCAAGTTGTACAAGCTTTGTTTCTATACTTCTGTTTAATGTCATGACGTCACTCTTTTCTTCAATATTATTAAAAGCAACAGCTTTCGCTTTCAATTTAATAGTATTCTCAATAATTGTTACCAATTTAACATGGATACTAAAGAAGAACAAGGTGATTTCTGAAAATTAGCTAGATTATTTATAGTTAATCACCTAGGAATAGTAGGAGATTAACTGTGGCTTTATGCGAAATAAATAGTTTCTAAGTTAGCGAATAGAAGATAGAAAGTAGCGGTTAGAACGTGAAAAGTAGTGGATACAACGCGAAAAGTGGCGGATAGAACAGACAAAGTGAGGGATAGGTTTTGAAGTAGCGGATAGAACGTAAAAAGTGGTGGATACAACGTGAAAAGTGGCGGATAGAACAGACAAAGTGAGGGATAGGTTTGAAGTAGCAGTTAGAACATGAAAAGTAGTGGATACAACGTGAAAAGTGGCGGATAGAACAGACAAAGTGAGGGATAGGTTTTGAAGTAGCGGTTAGAACGTGAAAAGTAGTGGATACAACGTGAAAAGTGGCGGATAGAACAGACAAAGTGAGGGATAGGTTTTGAAGTAGCGGTTAGAACGTGAAAAGTAGCGGATACAACGTGAAAAGTGGCGGATAGAACAGACAAAGTGAGGGATAGGTTTTGAAGTAGCGGATAGAACACAAAAAGTAAAGGATGCAAAATAAAAACATCTGCCTCCTTTGAGAGACAGATGCTTTAACAACATGTTAGGCTTGTTCTTTTTTTAGCAAGTCGCGAATTTCTTTGAGAAGCTCTTCTTTGGCATCGAGTTCAGGTGCTGGTTCTTCCACGACTGCTTCTTCTTTTTTACGTGTGAGCTTTGTCATAATTCGTAAGGCCATAAAAATGGCAAATGCTATGATTAAAAAATCAATGATGGATTGTAGAAATACACCAAAATTGATTTGGGCTTCACCTGAGCCAAAAACAAAACTCTTTGTTAAATCAATACCACCTGTTAAAACACCGACCAATGGCATGATGATATTTTCAACTAAGGAGGTAACAATTTTACCGAAAGCACCACCAATAACTACTGCTACTGCTAGATCGACAATATTGCCTTTCATCGCAAATTCTTTAAAGTCTTTCCACAAAATAAATTCCTCCCTATTAATAACCAATAAACGAATCAATCTGTATTTTACTATATTTTTACCAAACCTTTCAACTGCTTTCATGGTGGAAATGATGTACTTTCATAGATGTGGAAGACTTCAATCTTTCAAAATGAAAAGATATACTGCACATGACGGAAAATTTGGTAATATAGAAAAAGAATACTAGATTAGGTGTGACGTATGGCAAAGAAAAAGAATAACAAACCCATGTTATCACCCGCGACAAAATTGGGTATGATAGCATTATTGATTCCAATTGCAATTACCGTGTATGTCCTCACGTTTTTTGCTTGGAAAGAGCTTCAAACATTACCGATATTCGAAAAGCTTGTCCAGCAAAAGGCAATTGAGGAGATTCAACAGCATTTCGATATGAAAATTCCTGAGCAATACATTCCCGTTTATGTAGCTGCAGAAGAAAAATATGGTGTACCCTGGACATTACTTGCTGCTCATCATCGTATTGAAACACGGTTTTCTACGGTAAAATCAATGGTATCATCTGCTGGGGCAGAGGGGCATATGCAATTCATGCCCTGTACATTCGTTGGCTGGCAGCATCCTACATGCTCAGGTTTAGGTAAAGGAAGTATCACGAAAACTGAATTAATGAGTCCTGAGAAGATTGCTAAATACGGAGGATATGGTGTTGACGCAAATGGGGATGGAATAGCCGATCCTTATGATATAGAGGATGCAGTATTTAGTGCTGCGAATTACTTATCTAAATACGGTGCTGCGACAGGGAATATTAAGAAAGCTGTTTATCAATACAACCATAGCGAGAAATATGTTGAGGATGTGTTATATTACTACCAGTTGTATGATGATTTTCACGATGAGCTCCAAGCAGCTGTTCTTTTACATGGAAAATAATAAAGAGCCATCACACTGGATGGCTCTTCATTACATATTTAAGTTGCTTTACGCATACCTTTTAAAATAAGGCTGACGATAAAGATCAACACGATGGCACCGATTAGTGCTGGGAACACATAGAAATCACTTACTCTCCAGCCCCAGTTCCCTAAAACCATACTACCAATCCAAGAACCGACAATCCCTGCAATAATATTCCCGATGATGCCGCCTGGTACATCTTTACCTAAAATGACGCCAGCTAACCATCCAAGAATTCCTCCAATAATTAAATACCAAATGAAACTAATCATTACTTTCATCTCCTTAAATTTAAGATATAATGGCGATTACTTAGTTATACCCTGAATGGAGTAGATTAAACACTGTGATTTGTTTAGTAATTATTACATGTTGTAAATAAGGCTGTAGACAAATGAATGCAGCTCCTTTGCTGTGCTCACTTTATAGCTAATCCAACTGCATAAATTACTGTGAAAATGTCCACATTAACTACAATTACTTCTATATTGTACATACACCGATTATCGCTTACTTCTATAGTATGTTCATGCATTCAATTCGTACCAGAAATGAATGAAACGCCAGTAACAATAAAAAACAGCCATTTAACTAAATTATTTACTACAATAGCCATTTCATTCGTGAAAAAATACATTATTTATTGAAACAGAATGTCAATTCCCTGTACAATTCCTTATTTTTGGGGAGAATTTTTAGAGTAGAGAAAGAAAAATGGGTAAATTTCCACTTTTTAATAGTTTGAAAATTCTGTATAAAGGGATTATAATGTAGAAAAGGAGCGTGGTCGTATGAATATGGCTGTTATGAAACGTTTAAATCGTCAAGGATTTTTAATTGCTGGTTTGCATTTATTAGTGATGCTAAATCTTGCAGCTGAATTCTTATACGCATCGTAATCAACTTAATAGAAAGGTGAATAAAATGTTTATCCCCTATTAAAACAACCGTGTAGTCTTATTGTAAAACAGGCTCACGGTTGTTTTATTATGCTTAATTAACTGAAAAAAGGAATTGTTCTGCTAAATGTCAAATACATAGTTTATACAAGGGAGTGATGAAATGACGTCAAGATTGGATCAAGCATTTTGTGATTTGGAAAGACCATTTGCATGGTTAGATTTAGATGCACTAGATAAAAATATACAAATGGTTCAAGATGCTTGTGGTGGAAAACAAATTCGTATTGCAACAAAATCGATTCGTTCTATTGAGGTCCTTCGTTATATACAGAAAAAACTTGTGAATGTTGTGGGGGTTATGACATTTACTGCAGCAGAGACCCTTTTTTTATTGGAGCAGCAGTTTGATGACTTATTGCTTGGCTATCCAGTAATGGAGGAAGCAATGATTCGTCGATTGTTGCATTTTGTAAAGGAAGGAAAAATCGTTACCTTTATGGTAGACAGAGCAGAACATATCCAACTATTGGCGAAATTAGGACAAGAGATAGGCGTATGTGTACAGGTTTGCATTGATCTTAATGTTTCGAATGATTATAAAGTATTGTATTTTGGAACAAAACGTTCGTCATTGTCTTCTCTTGAAACGTTGACACCTTTTTTACAAACCATTCAAAATACCCCTGTAATTGAAGTGGTAGGAGCGATGGGCTATGAGGCACAAATAGCAGGGGTTGGCAATCGTCCTGCAAATGCTTTAAAAGGTAGAATCATAGAAGCCATGCAAGTACAAGCCAAAAAGCAAGTAACGCAGTTTCGTCGATTAGCGATCGCCCATATCAAGGCCTATTTTCCCAACCTGCGCTTTGTGAATGGTGGAGGATCGGGAAGTATGACGTACACCAATCAACAGAAGGAAGTAACGGAAATTACAGTTGGCTCAGCTTTTTATGCACCTGCATTGTTCGATCAATTTACACATTTACAGCTAGAAAAGGCTGCTGGATTTGCCTTACGTGTAACAAGAATGCCGGAAAAAAATATCGTTGTTTGTCATGGGGGAGGCTACACGGCTTCTGGAGCCATTGGGATGGATCGTTTGCCTGTATTCTATGACCCTACTACTTTTGCATATCTTAGCCTAGAAGGCGCAGGGGAAGTGCAAACACCCATTAAGGTCAAAGGGAAGAGTGTCCATATTGGCGATACCATTTATTTTCGACATGCGAAGGCTGGAGAGCTTTGTGAGCGTTTTCAGGTCCTCCATGCTATTCGTGGGAACAAGTATGCAGGACATTACACAACATATAGGGGGGATGGACAATGTTTTCTATAGAAAAATGGCGAAATGGTGAAAAGTGGACAAACTGGGCTGGTAATGTTATTTCCTATCCGAGTGAAATGTATTTACCACACTCTATTGATGAAGTTTCAGCAATTGTGAAGCATGCGTGTCAATCAGGAAAGACAATCCGTGTCACAGGTGCTGCTCATTCTTTTAGCGCTGTGGCTATGCCTGAGCATATAGCCATTTCCTTACATAATCTGCGTGGATTAATCGCTGTGAATGAGGAAAGGCAGGAGGCAACATTATGGGCGGGGACCTACCTATATGAAATTGGACCAATGCTAGCGAAACACGGTTTTGCGTTAATCAATATGGGCGATATACAGGAGCAAACCATAGCAGGAGCAGTGTCAACTGGCACACATGGTACAGGGGTTACACTTGGTTCTCTATCGTCAGCTGTCCAGGCATGGGGATTTGTAGACGGTACGGGTACTTATCAGGAACATAGGAGAGGTATGGATGATTTATCTGAAGCACTGCATGTATCTCTTGGGATGCTAGGTGTTCTGGTCAAAGTAACGATTAAAGTCATACCACTATATGGTTTGCATTATGTGGGGGCAAGAGAAACATTGACAAATGGTCTCTCGTTATTTGCGGGGGATATTCGTCAACATCGTCATGTGGAGTGGTTTTATTTCCCTGGTAGTGAAACAATTCAAGTAAAACGGATGAACGCGGTCGCGCCTGTCTTTCAAAGTGAATGGAATAAAAAAATAGAAACGTTAAAGCTACAAATAGTAGAAAATGGTGCTTTCTTTGCGATGTCAGAGCTTTGTAAGTGGAAACCAGGTTTAAGTGGTGCCATGAGCAAAATAGCGGCTGCCAATGTGGTAGAAAGTGAAAAAGTAGGGATAAGCTATGAAATTTATCCCTCACCTCGTAGCGTGAAGTTCCAAGAGAGTGAATATGCCATCCCACTATCACAGTTTGAAGCTTGTTTGGAGGAAATCCATGCAACCTTTAAAAAAGGGACTTTTAATGTTCATTTTCCTTTAGAGTGTCGAACAACTGCAGGCGAAGCAGGTTTTTTAAGTCCAACACAAGGGCGTGAGTCGGCTTTTATAGCCTTTCATATGTATAAGGGAATGGCAGAAGAGCCTTACTTTAAATGGGTGCATACATTGATGCAAAAATATGAAGGTCGTCCTCACTGGGGAAAACAACATCATTTAACAGCGCAAACGGTCTATGCGTTGTATCCAGAGATTGAAAAGTTTTTAAGCATTCGACACCAATATGATCCTGAACAAGTATTTTTTACAGGATACTTAAAAAAATTGTTTCTATTGTAAGCGTTATCTCTAGGGTTGGATGATTTAAGTTATTCAAATATATGGGAATTATTTATTTACTTATTGTTGTTTATTATTGAAAAATTAAAATTTGAACGAAATGTCAAAATTTTTATCAAAACGAGATAAAACTGATGCTTAATCAGCATGTAAACGATTTCAATTTTGACAGATTTTTTGAATTGTTTAAACAATTCAAAAAATACTGTTGACGAGACCTTTTTTTCGTACTATGATAACAACAATTTAACACGTTCGTTACAGCGGTAATCGTCTAAGAGACTATTACTCTATAAACAAAAATTAAAAAGACAGAACATTTTGTCTATAGAAACGAACATAGTATGGATAGCAATGAGGGGCGTTTAAAATGAGAAGTGACATGATTAAAGTAGGCGTAGATCGAGCGCCACATCGAAGTCTTTTATATGCAACAGGCAAAGTAAAAGCAAAAGATCTAGGCAAACCATTTATTGGGGTTTGTAACTCTTATATCGACATAATACCAGGTCACGTTCATTTACGTACGTTCGCTGATGTAGTGAAAGAAGCTATTATTGAAGCGGGTGGTATTCCATTCGAATTTAATACAATTGGTGTCGATGATGGTATTGCAATGGGGCATATTGGTATGCGTTATTCCTTACCAAGTCGTGAAATTATAGCAGACTCTGCTGAAACAGTTATTAATGCACATTGGTTTGATGGCGTATTTTATATTCCAAACTGTGACAAAATTACACCAGGAATGCTTATGGCAGCGGTTCGTACGAATGTACCATCTATCTTTGTTTCAGGTGGTCCAATGGAGGCAGGAACTTCTGCAGCAGGGAAACAGCTTTCCTTAACATCTGTGTTTGAAGGTGTAGGAGCACACAAATCAGGAAAAATGTCTGCGGAAGAGCTGTTGGATATTGAGAATAATGCTTGTCCGACGTGTGGTTCATGCTCAGGCATGTTTACAGCAAATTCCATGAACTGCTTAATGGAAATGCTTGGTGTTGCTTTACCTGGAAATGGTACAATCGTTGCCACTTCTGAAGAGCGTCACAAGCTGATTAAAGAAGCAGCTAAGCAATTAATTCGCATGGTCAAGGAAGACGTTAAACCTCGCGATATTATTACAAAAGAGGCAATTGATGATGCTTTTGCTCTTGATATGGCAATGGGGGGCTCCACAAATACAGTTCTTCATACATTAGCAATTGCCAATGAAGCCGAAATAGATTACAACATTGAAGATATTAATAAAGTAGCGGAAAGAGTGCCTTATTTAGCAAAAATCATGCCTGCTTCAGATATTTCAATGGATGATATTAATAAAGCGGGTGGAGTAAGTGCCATTATTAATGAATTAACATCTATTCCAGGTGCTATTCATCCAGACCGTCCAACCGTAGCAGGCGTTACAATGGGTGAGCTTGTCAAAGATTATCACATCACGAATGATCAAGTCATTCGAACAAAAGACAATCCATATAGTGCTGTAGGTGGATTATCCGTTTTATTCGGTAACATCGCACCAGATGGCTCTGTTATTAAAGTAGGGGCCGTTGATCCTTCTATCAAAGTATTCAAGGGCGAGGCAATTGTTTTTGATTCACAAGAAGCAGCACAAGAAAACATTGATAATGGAACGGTGAAAGAGGGCCATGTAGTCGTCATTCGCTATGAAGGACCTAAGGGTGGCCCAGGGATGCCAGAAATGCTTGCACCAACATCTGCCATTCAAGGTCGAGGCCTTGGTACAAAGGTTGCATTAATTACAGATGGTCGTTTCTCAGGTGCATCTCGTGGTATTTCAATTGGCCATATTTCACCAGAAGCTGCTGAAGGCGGTCCAATCGCTTTAGTAGAAAACGGAGATATTATCGAAATTGATCTACCAAATCGTACGATTAATTTACAAGTTTCAGATGAAGTTTTAGCTGAACGTCGTGCAAAATTACCAGTCTTTGAGCCAAAAATCAAACGGGGTTGGTTAGCAAGATATTCAAAATTAGTGACGAGCGCTTCCACTGGAGGCGTAATGAAAATTTAACAACTAGATAAATAAAAACGTTGATGAGGTTAAAGGTTCTAGAGCCTTGTATCTACCAGAGAGCCGGTCGTGCTGGAAGCCGGCGATACAACTAGATCCGACATCCCCTCGGAGTGGGCTATTAAACGTGTTAACACCATTAGATAGCTCCGGGCATAGTCGAAAGTGCTCGTTATTAATGAATAAATGTTTTATGGCACTATATTGGATGCGATGTCTTTCGCATTGGTGCATAAATGCTGTCATTTATTCGCGAGGTAGCAATTATTTGCTATAAAAAAGGGTGGTACCATGGAAAGTCTTTTTCATCCCTACGTAAGGTAGTTCTTTGCGTGTGGAGAAAAAGGCTTTTTATTATTTTCACGATGCAATTGAACAGCCTCTCAACGAAAAGGATGAGAGGAATAGTCAATCCAGCTATTGACACTTCACTAATCTACAACACTGATGTGTGAGTTTGAAAGAAATGAAGGAGGCATAATTTGATGAGTGCGAATGTTTCAATCAATGAACAAGAACAATTAGCTACAACAGCAACAGCTGAACAAACCTATCAAGCAAAGGACGGTGCAGATGTATTAGTGCAGGCATTGCACGATCAAGGGGTTGAAATTGTCTTTGGCTATCCAGGAGGAGCCGTATTACAAATTTATGATGCGATGTATAAAAACCCAATTCGCCATATTTTAACAAGACATGAACAGGGTGCTATTCATGCGGCGGAAGGCTATGCTCGTGTTTCAGGTAAAACGGGCGTTGTTATTGCCACAAGTGGACCTGGTGCAACAAACCTTGTAACAGGTATTGCGGATGCCATGATCGACTCTATTCCATTGGTTGTTTTTACAGGACAGGTTGCGACATCTGTGATCGGAACAGATGCTTTCCAAGAAGCCGATATTATGGGGATTACAACACCGATTACAAAGCACAACTATCAGGTGCAGGATGTCAATGATATTCCCCGCATTGTGAAGGAAGCTTTCCATATCGCTAGCACAGGTCGTAAGGGACCAGTTGTCGTGGATTTCCCAAAAAACGTTTCCCAAATGTTGTTTGATGTAGAGAATCCACCGCAAGCACCTGATGAAATTTATTTACCAGGCTATCAGCCAACATATAAACCAAATTATCTACAAGTCCAAAAGGCGATTCAAGCCATTTCATTGGCAAAAAACCCAATCATCTTAGCGGGTGCAGGTGTTCTTTTTGCGGATGCACGTGAGGAATTAACGACTTTCGCAGAAAAATATCGTATTCCAGTAACGAACACATTGCTAGGATTGGGCTCCATCCATGGTGAACATGACTTATTCCTTGGGATGGCTGGGATGCATGGTACAGCTACAGCAAATACAGCGATCACAAAATCGGATTTATTACTCAATATTGGGGCACGATTTGATGATCGTCTAACAGGTAATCTAGCTACATTTGCACCAAATGCAACGATTATCCATATCGATATTGATCCTGCTGAAATTGGCAAAAATGTACCGACAGATATTCCAATTGTTGCTGATGCCAAGGAGGCTTTAAAAGCCCTATTGAAAAAGGATTTCCAAGGTCCTGATACAGCCGATTGGTTAGCTTATTTAAGGAATCATGCAATGGAATATCCATTATGGTATTGCAAGGATACAAATACGCAAGAAATCCTACCACAAGAGGCATTGCAATTAGTGCACAAGGTAACTGAAGGGAATGCCATTGTGACGACAGATGTTGGGCAGCATCAAATGTGGGCAGCACAATATTATCATTTAAATAATGATCATGCATGGGTAACGTCTGGTGGACTTGGTACGATGGGCTTCGGCTTCCCGGCCGCAATTGGCGCCCAATTTGCGAAGCCAGACAAAAAAGTTATTTCGATTGTAGGAGATGCAGGATTCCAAATGACGGCACAGGAGCTATCCATCCTACAGGAATTTAACTTACCAGTAAAAATAGTGATTTTGAATAATAGCTGTCTAGGCATGGTGCGTCAATGGCAACAAACATTCTATGAAGAGCGCTATTCATCATCACTGATGCCGATCCAACCAGATTTTGTTAAGTTAGCTGATGCTTATGACATTAAAGGCTATCGTATTAACACAATCGATGAAGCAGAGTCTATTTTCCGTGAGGCACTGCTGTCTGATGAGCCAGTATTAATTGACTGTCGAGTGAAACAGCTTGAATGTGTTTACCCAATGGTAGCACCTGGCAAAGGCTTACATGAAATGATTGGGGTGAAAAAGAATTGAAACGAGTAATTACCGTAACTGTGATTAACCAAAGTGGTGTATTAAACCGTTTGACAGGTTTATTGATGAAGCGTCAGTTCAATATTGAATCGATTACAGTAGGTCATACGGAGCAACCGAATTTTTCAAAGATGACCTTCGTTGTTAACGTAGAGGACGAACGCAAAATTGAGCAGCTAGTGAAACAGTTATCCAAGCAAATTGATGTGTTAAAGGTCAATGACATAACCGATAAATCGATTGTTCTGCGAGAGCTAGCACTAGTAAAGGTGATTTCCCCACCAAATTTACGTTTGGAAATGAATTCAATTGTTGAGCCGTTCCGAGCCCAAATTATTGATACAGCCAAAAATGTTGTGACATATCAAGTAGTAGGACATCCAGAGAAGATTGATGCCTTCATCGAACTCATTCGACCGTATGGCATTAAAGAACTTACACGTACAGGAGCAACTGCCTCCGTTCGTGAAACACAAAAAGTCTCAAACCCGCAGCTCTCTATTTTAAAATAGTTTGCATATAAAAATAAATAGCTTTATAGACAAAGCAAGAATCTAAAGCTATAAAAAACAAAACATATTCTAGGAGGAAATTAACTATGGCTACAATGTACTATGAGCAAAATATCAACGAGGACGTATTAAAAGGAAAGAAAATCGCAATTATCGGTTACGGTTCACAAGGTCATGCACATGCTTTAAACCTTAAAGAATCAGGTTTTGACGTGGTAGTAGGCGTTCGTCCAGGTGGATCTTTCGATGCGGCAAAAGCAGATGGTATTGACGTAAAAACAGTAGCTGAAGCTGCACAAGAAGCAGATGTTATCCAAATTCTATTACCAGATGAGCGTCAAAAAGCAGTTTATGAAGCGGAAATTGCGCCACATTTACAAGCTGGTAAAGCATTGATGTTTGCACACGGCTTCAATATCCATTTCGGTCAAATTACACCACCAGCAGACGTTGACGTATTTTTAGTAGCACCAAAAGGACCAGGACATCTAGTTCGTCGTCAATTCCAAGAAGGTGCTGGGGTACCAGGACTATTCGCTATTCACCAAGATGCTACAGGCCAAGCAAAAGATTTAGCGCTTGCGTATGGTAAAGGAATCGGTGCTGCACGTGGTGGGCTTCTTGAAACAACATTCAAAGAAGAAACAGAGACAGATTTATTTGGTGAACAAGCGGTACTTTGTGGTGGTGCAACACAGCTAGTAAGAGCAGGATTCGAAACATTAGTAGAAGCTGGTTATCAACCAGAATTAGCCTACTTTGAAACACTACATGAGCTTAAATTAATTGTTGACCTAATGTTTGAGGGCGGTATGGCAACAATGCGCTACTCAGTTTCAGATACAGCAGAGTGGGGAGATTATGTGGCAGGACCACGCATCATCGATGAGTCTGTAAAAGCTCGTATGAAAGATGTATTAACAGATATCCAAGATGGTACATTTGCTCGTCGTTGGATTCAAGAAAATGAAAATGGTCGTCCAGAATATACAAAATTCAAAGAAGCTGGTGCGAACCATCAAATCGAAGAAGTAGGCGCTAAACTACGTGCTATGATGCCATTCATCAACGAAGGTAAAGAAAAAGTTGTGAGAGAAGTGGCGACAAGTGCGAAAAATTGATATTTTCGATACTACGCTTCGCGATGGTGAACAATCTGCTGGGATTAACTTAAACACAGCTGAGAAGATTGAAATTGCCAAACAATTAGAGCGCCTTGGTGTGACAATTATCGAAGCAGGATTTCCTGCTTCGTCACCCGGTGACTTTGATGCGGTCCATCGCATTGCAGGTACAGTAAAAAATTCCATTGTGACGGGGCTAGCTCGCTGTATCCAAAAGGATATTGATGCTACATGGGAAGCGATAAAATTAGCACAACAGCCACATATTCATATTTTTCTAGCCACATCACCTATTCATATGGAATACAAATTAAAAAAATCTCCTGATCAAGTGGTGGAGCAAGCGATAGAGGCTGTTAAATACGCTAAAAAATTCTTCCCACTTGTACAATGGTCTGCTGAGGATGCATTCCGCTCTGATCGTGAATTTTTAGTGCGAATTATGAACGAAGTGGTTGCTGCTGGTGCAACAACGATTAATGTTCCAGACACTGTAGGGTATGCATCCCCACAAGAATATGGTGCATTATTTAAGTTCCTACTGGAAAATGTCAAAGGTGCTGACAAAGTGAAATTCTCCGCCCATTGTCATGATGATTTAGGGATGGCAACAGCTAACACGATTGCAGCAATAGAAAATGGTGCTGCACAAGTCGAAGGAACGATCAATGGTATCGGCGAGCGCGCAGGTAATGTGGCACTCGAGGAAATTGCTGTAGCACTTCATATTCGCAAGGACATTTATCAGGTGCAAACAGGCATTCAGTTGCAAGAAATTAAACGGACGTCTCAATTAGTCAGTAAATTGACAAATGTTGTGATTCAGCCAAATAAAGCGATTGTAGGAAGAAATGCATTTGCACACGAATCGGGCATCCATCAAGATGGTGTCTTAAAAAATCCAGAAACCTATGAAATTATTTCACCTTCTTTAATCGGCGAAGGTGAAATACCATTAGTTCTCGGGAAACATTCTGGTCGTGCAGCCTTCCGTGATCGTGCGGAAACAATGGGCTTCCATCTTTCTGATGAAAAGTTGAACAAAGCATTTGTGGAATTTAAAAAATTGGCTGATCGTAAAAAAGAAATTACAGAGGAAGATTTACTCACTCTTCTTACTGAGCAGCAAGTTCAAGTAGAAGATGTACCACTCTTTGAGTTGAAAATGGTGCAGGTACAATATGGTACTGAAAATATTCCTACAGCGACAGCCATTGTGCTTACACCTGAGGGACTAGAGAAAACCGTTGTAGCTACTGGCTCTGGTTCAGTAGAAGCCATTTTTAATACACTGGAGCAACTTGTACCTGGAGCTGTACATGTCATTGATTACCGTGTGACCTCGGTTGGCAAAGGACGAGATGCACTGGGTGAAGCGGTTATTAATATTCGCTATGATGAGGTTTCGACTACAGGCCGTAATTCCTCTCAAGATGTTTTAGAAGCATCGGCAAAAGCTTATTTAAATGCTATTAACCGTCATTTAATTCAAGCAAGCCTTCGCGCACATCCTGTATAGGTTTCTGAGGTAGTGAATTGTATGAAGTACCATTCACAAGTCGGATGCAATGATGTCATGGCGTATTGTATCAATTAACCAAAAATTACGCTTAGACGTAATGACTACGCTCACCTCGATAAAAGGTAGGTGAGCGTCTTTACTAAATTAGCGAATACGCTATACAAAGAAAGGTGTTTTGACGATGGAGAGAAAAATTACAGTACTTCCCGGTGATGGAATTGGGCCAGAGGTTGTTGCTTCTGCTGTACGTGTATTACAGGTGATTGGTAAACGATTTAATCATACATTTCATTTAGGATATGCAACAATTGGTGGTGCTGCGATCGACCAGCATAATAATCCATTACCGGATGAAACAATCGAGATGTGTGAAAATAGTGATGCGATTTTATTAGGAGCTGTAGGTGGTCCAAAGTGGGATCAAAACCCTCCTGAATTGCGCCCAGAGAAAGGGTTACTACGAATTCGGAAACACTTCGATTTATTTGCCAATCTACGTCCAGTAAAGGCGTTCCCGAGTTTACTAGATGCTTCACCATTAAAGCGTGAAGTGGCTGAAAACGTTGATTTAATGATTGTACGTGAACTAACAGGCGGCGTATACTTCGGGGAACCACGTATGCGTACTGAAAATGGCGCAATTGATACAACGGTGTACTCTAAAGCAGAGGTAGAGCGTATCGTTGAAAATGCCTTTGAACTAGCACGTTTACGTGGTGGCAAATTATGCTCTGTTGACAAGGCGAATGTGCTTGAAACAAGTCGCTTATGGCGTGAAGTTGTAGAAGCAAAGAAAAAAGAGTATCCAGATGTAATCGTAGAACATAACCTAGTAGACTCTGTCGCAATGAAACTGATTACAAATCCTGGACACTATGATGTAGTCGTTACTGAAAATATGTTTGGTGATATTTTAAGTGATGAAGCATCTGTTATTACTGGTTCTCTAGGTGTTTTACCATCCGCATCCATTCGTGGTGATAATTTTGGCTTATATGAACCAGTACATGGCTCAGCACCAGAAATTGCAGGGCAAGGTGTAGCAAATCCTGCTGCAACCATTTTATCCGTAGCGATGATGCTGCAATATTCATTTGGCTTAAAAGAAGAAGCAGCAGAAATTGAACGCGCTGTAAGTGCAGTATTTGATGATGGCTACTTTACAGCAGATCTTGCTCGTGACGGCAGTCGTATTTTATCAACTAATGAATGGACAGATAAGGTAATTAACGAAATTGATACTAGCTTTGTATCACAAAGTATTATGACAACATATATTTAAAGAAATAGGTGAAGACAATGGGTAAAAATATAATTGAAAAGATTTGGGATAAACATGTTGTTTATCAGGAAGAGGGCAAACCGGACCTGTTATATATTGATCTTCATTTAATTCATGAAGTAACATCTCCGCAAGCTTTTGAAGGGTTACGCATGAACGGACGTAAAGTGCGTCGTCCTGATTTAAGCTTTGCGACAATGGATCATAACGTACCAACAAAAAATTTACCAACTATCCATGATCCCATTGCGCGCAATCAAATCGAAACATTAGCTAAAAATGCTGAGGAATTTGGCGTTGAGTTAGCAGGCATGGGTCACCCTGACCAAGGGATTGTCCATGTGATTGGGCCAGAGCTTGGATTAACACAGCCTGGTAAAACCATTGTTTGTGGGGATTCTCATACATCGACTCACGGTGCCTTTGGGGCCATTGCATTTGGTATTGGAACATCAGAGGTGGAGCATGTATTATCGACGCAAACATTATGGCAAAATAAGCCGAAAACGATGGAGATTCGTGTCGAAGGGGAGCTACCAGTTGGGGTAGCGGCAAAGGATATTATTCTAGCCATCATTGCCAAGTTCGGAATAGGTGTTGGTACAGGACATATTGTGGAATTCACTGGAGAGGCTATCCACAAACTATCTATGGAAGAACGCATGACGATTTGTAATATGTCAATTGAGGCAGGCGCAAAAGCAGGGCTTATCTCACCTGACCAAACAACAGTCGATTATATTCGTGGACGCAAATATGCACCGCAGGGAGAAAAATTGGAAGAAGCAGCCGCTTACTGGTTAAGTCTTGCTTCAGACGAAGATGCAACGTACGATACGGTTCGTATTATAAAAGCTGAAGAAATTGAACCAATCATTACGTGGGGAACAAACCCATCGATGGGTACTGGTGTTTCTGGGCATGTTCCAACACAAGCAGATTATGAGGATGAATCAGACAAGGCGGCACTTCAAAAAGCACTTGCCTATATGGGCTTAGAGGAAGGCCAGCCATTAACATCCATTGACATCCAGCATGTCTTCATTGGCTCCTGTACAAACTCACGCATTAGTGATTTGCGTGCAGCTGCTGATGTTATCAAAGGGCGTAAGGTGCATGACAAGGTCACAGCCATCGTTGTCCCAGGCTCACATACAACGAAAAAACAAGCTGAGGCAGAAGGTTTAGATAAAATCTTTTTGGATGCTGGCTTTGAATGGCGTGAGTCTGGTTGCTCGATGTGCCTTGCGATGAATGATGACGTCGTACCAGCTGGAGAACGCTGTGCCTCTACCTCAAACCGCAACTTTGAAGGACGTCAGGGCGCAGGAGCTCGTACACATTTAGTGTCACCACCAATGGCAGCAGCCGCTGCGATTGCAGGTCACTTCGTCGATGTACGTGAATTTGTGAAGGAAACAGTGTAAGTCTTGCTTTACTCGGGAAGGGATGATTGAAAAATGGAACCAATTAATATCGTAAATAGTGTCATCACACCACTTGATCGAAAAAATGTTGATACCGATCAAATTATTTCAAAAGAATTTCTAAAACGTATTGAGCGCACAGGTTTTGGACAGTTTTTATTTTACCATTGGCGTTTCGATGCACAAGGCAATGAAATAGCTGACTTTGTATTAAATAAACCTGAATTTAAAGAATCTAAAATTCTAGTGGCGCAAGATAATTTCGGCTGTGGCTCCTCTCGTGAACATGCACCATGGGCAATTTTAGATTACGGTTTTAACGTTGTGATGGCACCTTCTTTTGCAGATATTTTTCATAATAACTGCTTCAAAAACGGTATCTTACCGATTAAGCTAACAGAATCGGAATGTGATGCTATTTTAGCAAAAGGCTTAGCAAAGCCCTATAGTATGGAAGTAAATCTTGCAGAGCAAACCGTAACAGGTGAAGATGGTACAGTTTATCATTTTACAATTGACCCGTACTATAAAGAAACGTTACTGAATGGTTGGGATGAAATCGCCTTAACCTTTAAATATGAGGACCACATCGCCGCATATGAGGCGAAGCGAGTAGCCTATTAATGGATGTGACTGAAGACAAATTTGATGTTGTCTTCAGTTTTTTTGTGTTTGTAGTGCATTTCCTATATGAAATTATTTATAATAAAGGAAACATCAAATGCGAAGGTGGCACTATGTTATCATTATAAAAATATTTGTATATTAAAGGACAAATCCAGCTAGCTTTTGAAAGCATCCCTAAAACAGTCGATAGGCATTTCGGAAATTTTTAATTCATACGAATTTTTATATTGTTAAGCTACTGAAATGATACTACTCATTTCAGTTGTTTTTTTGTTTGATCAAAAGATGAAAGGTGGAATTCCATGATTACAGTTATAGGAAGTTTAAATATGGATTTAGTTGTACAAATGAATGCTTTTCCAAAGCAGGGGGAAACCATTCTAGGTAACTCGTTTCAAACAGTTCCAGGAGGAAAAGGGGCTAATCAAGCAGTTGCCGCAGCTCGTCTTGGCAGTGAGGTGGCGATGGTTGGCTGTTTAGGGAATGATCATTTTGGTGAGACATTACATGCTGCTTTACAGCAAGAGCAGATTCAGACAAACGCCATTGTAAAAAGCACCACTGCTCCTACAGGCATTGCTAATATACTTATTTACAATAACGATAATCGAATTGTTGTCGTACCTGGAGCTAATTATGACCTAAGCATATCCCATCTTGAAGCTTCAAAAGAGTTGATACAAAAAAGTAACTTGGTAATTATACAGCTTGAAATCCCTAAAGAGACGACAGCCCATGCCATTCATTTATGTAAAGAAGCGGGTGTTCCGATACTGTTGAACCCTGCTCCAGCAGCCAATTTTGATGTGCAGTGGATGGACGATATTACCTATTTAACACCTAACGAGACAGAATGTGCTGAAATTTTTAACGAGCCAGTGGAACAAGTTTTAGAAAAATATCCTAATAAATTAATCGTGACGCTAGGAAGTGATGGTGCACGTTATTTCGATGGCTCCTATCCAATTCATGTTCCAGGTTATATGACAACAGTCGTGGATACAACGGGCGCAGGTGATACCTTTAATGGTGCTTTAGCCTATGCTTTAGTAGAAGGGCAATCGTTGGATGAGGCTGTATATTTTGCTAATATCGCTGCCTCCTTATCTGTAGAGAAATTAGGTGCCCAAGGTGGAATGCCATTACTTGGAGCTGTTTATGCTCGTATGGCTGGTTTGGAGGAATAGGACAAAGGTCAGCTATTCAGCAACCTTGGAGAGAAATCTCCAAGCCTAATACTTCTAAACTCATAGATGGGACTATTCCCTTTAGTCTGTGTAGCAATCATATATGAAGCAGACAGGAAATAGGTGTAAGGATGAATTCCTATTTGTCGTATAAACGTATAAGTATATTGTCCTCTTTTTATCAATCCGTGTATTAGAAAAGCCATAGTTTCATTTATAATGGTCTTATAGATACATACGAAAAGAGGTTTTGAGGATGACGAACATTGACAATACGCCAATCGAAAATACAACCTCAGCGAATAATATTTTGCCGCAATTTGTTGACCAACTACGACACTTGTATGGCATCATCGTCCAAAATACATATGTGAAAGATACAGCAAAACATTTAAATCGAATCATTCAAGATGCCAATAACCAGACGATGATTTTAATAGTTGGAAAAGAGCGGGTGGGCAAAACAACACTTGTGAATGGACTTCTAGGACGCGAAATATTATCGGTAGATGATCAGCATCCAACAAGTGTAAATACTTTTATACGCTACGGCGAGCAAGAAGAGATTAAAGCTTATTTTTTAGATGGTGTTGTCGCTGTATTTGATCTCAGTAAATTAGAGCTACTAACAACTGGCGATACGTTTGCTTCCCAGATTTTACGTGAACACTTAGATTACCTAGAAGTCTATTTGAAAAATGATTTATTAAAATCCGTGACAATAATTGATTCTGTGTCATTAGAAGCAGGCGGAGGAGAAATGGCTTATTTTTCAGAGGCGCTTATGAACCGTGTTGATGAAATTTTCTGGGTGTTACGCGCTGGTTCAATGGCAATGGATGCTGAACTTCTCTTAATTGAAACGTTAAAGAATAAAGGTGTTGAACCTTTATGTGTCATCAACGGCATCGATGATGAGGAACATGCCACAGCATTTATGGACTCTGAACAACAACGTATTGGTCATTTGATGAGTGATTTTATAGGGATTTCAGCAATTAATGCACTAGTAGCCAAACAAACAGACAGTCATGAGCTTTGGCAAAAAAGTCAGTATGATCAATTAATTGCTCACATTCATCGTGTGGCTGAAAATAGTGATAAAAAAACATATGCCATCCTAATTCGCTTCTTACAATGGCTTGAACGATTCCGCTTCGAATTAACTGTAATTCCACAACGAGATCCATTTCAATCTGCTGTAGAGAATATTGAAAAATACGCAGGCGATACCCAATATGAATATTCTCGCTATCAACGTGACTTAGCAATTGTCAAAGAATATGAGCAAGAATATGAACAGGTAGCGAACACGTTTAAACAGGTTCAAACACTGTATCAGCTATTACAAACGATAGCGCAACATGATTATTTACACGATTCCAAGGTGGAAGAATTTACTGAAATTGCTGTGCACTATCAACAAGTGTTGCGTGAATACCGCAACATGCACAGTGAGTATTTACGCGAATATGAGCGTTTAGATGCACAACATAAAAAAATTCATGGTAAAGGTCTTATGAAAGCTTTCTTTGGCCAACATACGCAAAATGAATTTTTCAAAGAGCGTGTTCAAAAACTCAATGAGCAGCAAGAGGTTTGTGTCGCCCAATATGCCAAGGTACAACAAGCAGAGGTTTCAATGCTACAGGCGATTCGAGATACACAGCCTTTTTTGATTGATTTAGTGAAAGTACGCATGAGCCGTATTGAACAAAAAGTACAGAAACTAAATCAACAGCGTGCAAAAGATAAGCGTCAGTTAAAGCGCTATGCTGAAAAATTAAATGAATTTTCTTGCTTAATCGAAGCACAGGGTTATATAAAAGAACATCTTCAACCATTTTTAATGAATGAGCAAATGCCGTTGAAATCGAAGGATATTGCCATGCTTGAGGAAACTGTGCAGGCTATTTTAGCCATTGATTTATCAAACAATGGCTTACTCGCAAGAAGTCAAATGAATAATAAAATGGAAAGTATTGCAATACCTTTTGAGGTGCAAGAAAAATATCCCATGCAAATGCTTGACTTAAGGGAAGAAGATGTAAAATCAAATGATATACCCGAAATACCTAAAAAATTAGTTGTACAATATGAAGATTAGGTTTTCACCAAACGTTCTAAAAGTAGCATGCTTTTAGAACGTTTTCTTTATGATATGAAACAAATCATTCCAGTTTTACGTATAAGTAGTAAGGAGGGATACACTTGATTGAAATAAATGGACGCTTCACGAATGCAAAAATCTTTGCGCAAACAGCATTACAAACAGCTGTTGATCAGATTCAAGAACTAACAGACCAGGCTTTTATGGCAGGCACTAAAGTACGTATTATGCCAGATTATCATGCGGGTAAAGGATGTGTCATTGGCACGACCATCCAATTGCAAGACCGTGTTGTACCCAATCTTGTCGGCATTGATGTGGGGTGTGGTGTATTTGTAGCACAACTTGACGTAACAACAGTTGATTTTGCTCAACTCGATGCCATCATTCGCACATATGTACCCAGTGGGCAGGATATTCATAAAGAAGTATCGCCAAGCCGACATTTTGTAGAGTTTGAAGGTAAACAATTTCGAGCGAGCGGCTTGAAAGATGACTATACGAACTTGTCATTAGGTACACTTGGGGGAGGCAACCATTTTATTGAGCTTGCCAAAGATGAAGATGATCAGCACTATTTGCTCATCCATACGGGGTCACGCTATGTAGGGGCAAAGGTTGCTAATTGGCATCAAAAAAGAGCTTATGAAAATTTACGTCGAGAAGATTTGACAGAAAAAATAGAAGCAATGAAACAGCAAGGACGACAACAAGAGATTCAATCCATGATACAAGCCTATAAAGAACAAACACCGTTCGTTCCGAAAGACTTGTCATATTTAGAGGGTGAAGCTTTCCATGATTATATCCATGATATGAAGATTGCACAGCAATTTGCACGGATGAATCGTTGGACCATTGCAGAAACCATAGCTAAACAGATGGATTGGCATTTTACGGATACGTTTGATACGATTCATAACTATATCGATACAGAAACGATGACGCTTCGCAAAGGGGCTGTTCGTGCAAATAAAGATGAAAAGCTAGTTATTCCAATGAATATGCGGGATGGATCTCTGATTTGTATAGGGAAAGGCAATGCGGAATGGAATTATTCAGCCCCCCATGGAGCAGGACGCATGTTTTCACGACGCGCAGCGAAAAAAGCTTTGAATATGGCCGATTTTAAAGATACGATGCAGGGGATTTGGACAACATCAGTCAATGAAGAAACATTGGATGAGGCACCAATGGCCTATAAGCCGATGACAGAAATTACTTCTGCGATTGGGGAAACTGTAGATATTGTCAAAGTTATTAAACCTGTTTATAACTTTAAAGCGAGTGAAGCTGCAAAGCCATATGAGCGAAAGCGTTAAGGTAGAGAAGAAATCATCACTATAATCATTATTCTATAGATGATATAATATAGCTTCACAATGATGAAATGGGTGGTTTTTTTGGTATCTTCAAAAGATGTGGCGAAGCATGCTGGTGTCTCACAAACAACTGTATCTAGAGTATTGAATACACCAGAGCTTGTAAAGCCAAAAACAATTGAAAAAGTAATGCAGGCGATAGAGGAACTAAACTATGTGCCAAATGATATAGCAAGATCGCTTGTTCAGAAAAAAACAGGCATTATTACATTGATTTCGGGGCCCTTACACAACCCTTTTTTTGTTGATACAACTACAGCCATCGTGAATTATGTTAATGCACGTGGCTATAAAGTGAATGTCTATTTTGGCACAGAGGATAATCTTAATTCAATCTACAATGCTGTTTTAGAAACGAAAGCAGACGCAATTATATTGTCTTCTATGTTGTATCAAGATGATTTATTTTATAAACTAGAAAAACTAGCTATTCCATTTATTATGTTTAACCGTAAGCATAAAGAGAATAGACATTTTGTAGAAATTGATAATGTTCAAGCAGGTTACCTTGCGACCAAGCATGTCCTATCATTAGGGCATGACTCTTTATGTTGGATAGGGGGTCCACATCAAATGAGTACCTTCTATGGACGCTATCTGGGATTTGAACAAGCTTTACAGGATTATGGGCTAGATGCAAAATTAGTGCCTACTTTTTTAACGAACACCAATAAAATGGATATTGAACGTGCGTTTGCAGAGCTTTTACAACTCGAAAAAAGACCAACAGCTATTTGTGCTGCTACGGATGCCATTGCCATTGAAATATTGAATCTTTGTTTAGAGAGAGGTTTTCAGGTTCCGAGAGATTTTAATATCATTGGTATTGATAATGTCGAGCTTAGTAAACATCACTCTATTGCCTTAACAACAGTAGGTTTAACATCAGAAGAGAACTTAGGTTTTATTGCTATCGAAAAATTATTTGAGGTAATGGAGAAAAAAAGTACTTGCATTAGACAAACAGAGTCTGTTAAGATTTTCCCAAGAAATACAACGTGTAAAATAAACTGATAGACCATCAGTTTATTTTTTACACCAAAATGGTTACGTATTCATTTCTTTATTTTCTGAAATGAATACGTAACCATAAAAAGAAAGGAGTGAATTACGATTGAAAAAGGGCTTATGGATTAATGGAGAATGGAAGATAACTGCTGAATGGATGGAGATCCATGCTCCCTATTCACAAGAGGTATTGGCACACTTTGCGATGGCCACTGAAAAAGATGTACAGGAGGCCATTGAAAGTGCGCATGCTGCAGCTCCTCAAATGGCTGCATTAACTGCTTTTCAACGAGCAGAGATATTAGAGCAGTTATCCACCCTTTTTGCAGAAAATAGAGATGAAGCAGCAAGTATCATTGCAATGGAATCAGCTAAACCATTAAAGTATGCTTACGCTGAAATTGATCGCACAGTTGAAACCTATAAATTTGCGGCAGAAGAAGCAAAGCGACTTACTGGTGAAATGGTTCCAATGGATGCATCAAAAAATGGAGAGGGGCGCTTTGCTTATACATTAAGAGAGCCAATCGGTGTTGTGGCAGCGATTACACCATTTAACTTTCCGCAAAATCTAGTAGCACACAAAGTTGGACCTGCATTAGCTGCTGGCAATACGATTGTATTGAAACCTGCCACACAAACAGCATTATCTGCCCATTTTTTGGCAAAATTATTGGCGCAAACAAATTTACCAGCAGGTGCCTTTAATCTTGTAACTGGTCAAGGTAAATTAGTAGGCGATGCATTTTTAGCACATCCAAATGTTAAGATGATAACGTTTACAGGAAGTCCAGCGGTAGGGATTTCTCTACGCAATCGAGCAGGCTTGAAGAAAGTAACCTTAGAATTAGGTTCCAATGCAGGCGTAATTATAGACGAAGGGGTACAGCTAGAGCGTATTATGGATCGCATTGTGATGGGGGCCTTTTCCAACCAAGGTCAAGTCTGCATTTCTTTACAACGTATCTATGTCATGGAAAGTATGGTGGAGGAATTTTTAATACGGCTGAAGGAAAAAATAGAGCAGCTTACAATTGGTGATCCAATGGATAATCAAACAGATCTTGCTATGATGATTTCACAAGCTGAACAACAGCGTGCTTATCAATGGATTGAAGAGGCAGTAGCTGAAGGGGCACAAGTAATTACAGGTGGTCACATTGACAATCATATTTTATTGCCCACTGTTTTATATAATGTTCAGCCACAGAGTCGTGTATCCTGTGAAGAAATTTTTGCACCTGTTGTTATCGTTAATACGGTATCCACCATTGATGAAGGGATAGCGGCTATCAATGATTCTCACTATGGCCTACAGGCAGGCATCTTCACTCCTTCTATTCAGACAGCTTTTCAGGCTACAAAAGCATTGCACGTTGGTGGAGTCATCATTAATGATGTACCTACTTATCGAGTAGATCACATGCCATATGGTGGTGTAAAGGAAAGCGGCACAGGCCGTGAAGGCATTAAATATGCGTTAGAAGAAATGACGGAAATGAAGCTAGTAATTTGGAATAACCAATAATCACGAATGGAGATGGGAAAATGAAAATGATTAAACAACATCCAAAATTGTATGTGATGGACAATGGTACGATGCGAATGGATAAAAATTATATGATTGCGATGCACAATCCCGCAACCATCGATCATCCAAACCAGCCAAATGAATTTGTTGAATTCCCTGTTTATACAGTATTGATTGATCATCCAGAAGGTAAAATTCTATTTGATACAGCATGCAATCCAAACTCAATGGGTCCAGAAGGGCGATGGGGTGAATTTACGCAAAAATCATTTCCTATTAATATGCCAGAAGAATGCTATTTACATCATCGTCTAGAAGAATTAAATGTTCGTCCAGAGGATATCAAGTATGTTGTTGCTTCCCATTTGCATCTCGACCATGCAGGGTGCTTAGAACTCTTTACAAATGCCACAATTATTGTACAGGAAGATGAGTTTAATGGCACATTACAAACATATGCTAGAAACGTGAAAGACGGTGCCTATGTTTGGGGTGACATTGATATGTGGATTAAAAACAATCTACAATGGCGCTTAATCAAACGTGGCGAGGATCATGTAAAACTAGCTGAAGGGATACAAGTATTAAATTTTGGTAGTGGTCATGCTTGGGGAATGCTAGGTTTGCATATTCAAATGCCTGACACAGGTGGTATTATTTTAGCTTCAGATGCCATTTATACGGCAGAAAGCTTTGGCCCTCCTGTCAAGCCACCAGGCATTATCTACGATTCTGTAGGTTATAATACAACTGTGGAACGGATTCGAAGACTAGCAAATGAAACAAATTCACAGGTATGGTTTGGCCATGATCCTATTCAATTTAAATCATTTAGAAAATCGACGGAAGGCTATTATGAATAGATAGGAGTAGAGAAGCCATGCATAAATTAACCTTTACGCCTGCTAGCTATACTGGCTGGGGCTGTTTGAGTCAGCTTCTGCTAGAGGTAAAGAAGTTTAATGCTCACAATATTTTAATCGTGACCGATCCATTATTAAAAGAAATAGGTCTAACGGACAATGTGGAAAAGCCTTTAATGGAGAAAGGCTATACCACAACCATTTATACGGATATTGCACCAGAGCCTCCGCTTGCAATTGGCGAAAAACTGGTTGATTTTACGAGAAAGCATCCATTTGATTTGGTGATTGGTGTAGGTGGGGGCAGTGCACTAGATTTAGCAAAGCTTGCCGCCGTATTAGCAAAACATGATGGAAAAGTTGCAGATTATTTAAACCTAACAGGAACGAAAACATTAGATAATAAAGGGTTACCTAAAATCTTAATTCCTACCACTTCTGGGACAGGCTCGGAGGTAACAAATATTTCTGTGTTATCACTGGATACAACCAAGGATGTTGTGACACATGATTATTTATTAGCGGATGTAGCGATTGTAGATCCTGCCTTAACGATTTCCTTACCATCAAAGGTGACAGCAGCGACTGGGGTAGACGCGTTAACTCATGCGATAGAAGCCTACGTATCCGTAAATGCGAATGCAGTAACGGACGCACTTGCACTACAAGCTATCCGATTAATTAGCCAGTCAATCCGAACAGCTGTCCATAATGGACAAGACAAGCAAGCGCGCACAGATATGAGTTATGGCAGCTATTTAGCAGGATTAGCCTTTTTCAATGCCGGTGTAGCAGGCGTCCATGCCTTAGCCTATCCCCTGGGAGGTCAGTTCCATATAGCTCATGGTGATTCCAATGCAGTACTATTACCATATGTCATGGGGTATATTCGTCAAAGCTGTGAAAAACGAATGAAAGATATTTTAGATGCCATGGGAATATCATCATCCTATTTATCGCAAGAAGAGGCTTCCTATAAATGTGTTGATGCCTTACAACAACTCGTTCAAGATGTGAAAATTCCCTCAACATTACAAGGATTTAATATCCCTGCATCAGCACTTGAACAGCTAACAGAGGATGCTACAAAACAAACTCGCATTTTAGCTCGAAGTCCAATGCCATTAGGGCGTGAAGATATCTATCAAATCTATCAAGCTGCCTTTGATGGAGTGGTAAGAGAACCATAAAGAACCTGAGAAACGTTGATTTTTCAACGTTTCTCTTTTATTGCATCTTTTGAAAATCCCACAAGCAAGATAGTTACCTAAAAAAATCTGCCTTCATGGCAGATTTTTTTATAAGAACTATCATGCTTCTGTATCTGGTGTAAAAGTACGAGTCGCCAATTCTGCATCAAGCATAAAGATTGCGTTTGAGTCAGTTTCGATACGCTCGATTTTACGAATTAATGTATCAAATGTAGATTCTTCTTCTACTTGCTCGTCGATGAACCATTTTAAGAAGGCCATTGTCGCATGCTCACGTTCATCTAAAGCAATGTCTGATAAATTGTAAATACGGCGTGTTACTTCTTTTTCGTGTGATAGAGCCGTTTTAAAGGCATCTAAAATGGATTCGAAATGATTGCCTGGGCTTTCAAAACCTTGAATTGTTGCGCGGTAGCCCATATCACTTAAGAAATTATAAAATTTCATGGCATGGAAGCGTTCTTCTTCTGCTTGTACTAAAAAGAAGTTAGCGAAGCCATCATAATCTTGATCTGTGCAATAGGCTGCCATTGCCATATAGGCATGCGCAGAGTAGAATTCAAAATTCATTTGTTCATTAAGAGCTGTGTGTAGTTTTTCAGATAACATAAAAGTTTTCCTCCTTTTGCAGTAAATGACTTCTTTACTAGTATACAGCGTAGAAGCCGTAACATACAAAAAATTTAATTTTTAAAGCAATTCATGTGAAAAATAATTGATATTCGTTCTCAATTAGAAAATACCTTCTTTTATACTTTTAAGAAAATAAAAAAATCGCCCCGATCGTAATCGAAGCGATTTTTCATTATTATTGTTCTTGTTTCTTTTGATTTTTGACACCGATTAGGTAGCCACCTAATGCGATAGCAATTAAGACAATCCAGAAAATAGCTTTCCAAAGAGTGGAGTGGGGGAATTCGTGTGGAATCACACCCAATTTTTCATGTGCTAATGTTAATACAGCTAATTTTACACCAACCCAGCCGACAATTAGGAAAGCAGCTGTTTCAAGTGATGGGAATTTGTCGAGAACCTTTACAAACCAACGAGCTGCGAAACGCATCATGATGACACCAATAATACCACCTAAGAACATCACTGCGAACTGACCTGCGTTAATACCGCCAATATCAAAATCACCGATATGTGGAAGTGTGACAGCAATGGCAACCGCCGCAAGAATAGAATCCACAGCAAATGCGATATCAGCAAGTTCTACTTTTACAACCGTCATCCAGAAGCCAGATTGTTTTTTCGGCTCTTGAATTTCTTCGGAGTTTTGAGATGCTTTCCGCGAATCATAAATATGCTTAATAGACATAAACAGTAGATAAGCTGCACCTATTGCTTGAATCTGCCAGAAATTAACGAGCGTTGTAATAAGGAATAATGCGGCAAAACGGAAAACAAATGCCCCCACCAATCCATACAATAAAGCTTTTTGTTGTTGTGCCTTTGGTAAATGCTTAACCATAACAGCCATTACGACGGCGTTGTCTGCTGCTAACAAACCTTCTAGTACAATTAATACGACAAGTACCCATGCGTATTCTAAAAATATTGCCTCCAAATTTATTGCCTCCTTTAATTGTTGAACAGAAATGAATGGCTTGCTAACTTATTCTTTCCCTATTTTAAGCAAAAGAAAAAGACCCCTGCCTAAAAAATAGGCAAAGGTCTTGCTAAGCAATTAACTGTTCGTTGCACAGAAAGTGTTCTGTGTGACAAAAAATGCCATCACACCCGATGGTAATATACCATGTAATGACGAATGTGAATCAGATGCTTCGATCGCATCTGCTAGCTACTCCCCTTTGACAATAAAGTCAAAAGCTATTCAATTCTTACTAACATAGTAACATGCAACATTTTAAAAGTAAATAAAAATATACTGCTATGGAGAAAAAATACTTTTCCGTTACGTTTGCACAAATGGTACTATTAAAAGATAGGCAAAATTTTTACAACTTAGAGAGGAGACAAACATGTATAGAAAATTTTTTTCCTACTACAAGCCACATAAACGATTGTTTGTCATCGATTTTTCGAGTGCCATTATTGTAGCAATCTTAGAGCTTGCGTTTCCATTGGCTGTTCAATGGTTTATCGATGAGTTATTGCCAACAGGGGATTGGGGCATGATCGTGAAAATAAGTGTCCTATTACTGCTTGTTTATGCCATTAGTACATTATTGAACTTTATCGTTAACTATTTAGGGCATAAACTAGGCATAAATATCGAAACGGATATGCGTCAGGAATTATTTACGCATGTACAAAGGCAATCTTTCCGATTCTTTGATAATACGAAAACAGGTCATATTATGAGTCGCATTACCAATGATTTGTTTGATATAGGTGAGTTTGCCCATCATGGACCAGAGGATCTCTTTATTGCGATCATGACCTTTGTTGGGGCCTTTGCCATTATGTTTAATGTCAATCCAACACTCGCTTTGATTGCAGCGATTATGGTGCCATTTTTAACATGGCTTGTGACATTTAGTAATATAAAAATGAACAATGCTTGGAAAACGATGTATGGCAAAATTGCTGATGTGAACGGACGTGTAGAGGATAGTGTGTCTGGTGTCCGTGTTGTGAAATCCTTTACAAATGAAGATTTTGAAATTAAACGCTTTAAGGAGCAAAATGGATTTTTCCGTACGGCTAAATTATATGCCTATAAAATTATGGCAGGGACACACTCCAGTATTTACATGATGACGCGCCTCCTTACATTAATGGTGTTAGTGGTCGGCGCTTGGCTAAGCTTTAATGGGAAATTATCTTATGGGGAGCTAGTGAGCTTTGTTTTATATACGAATGTCCTGATTAAACCAATTGATAAAATTAGTGCTTTATTAGAGCTTTATCCGAAAGGAATGGCTGGCTTTAAGCGCTTCCGTGAATTAATTGAACAGGAGCCAGAAATTCAAGATCGTGAGGATGCAAAGGTTATCAAACATTTAGATGGAAATATTGCCTTCAATCACGTTCATTTTAATTATGATGCATCCAAACAGGTTTTACATGATATATCATTTGATGTAAAAGCTGGCCAAACCATTGCCTTTGTAGGGCCTTCGGGTGCTGGTAAAACTACAATCTGCTCATTGATTCCTCGATTTTATGAGGTGACAAAAGGCGCTATTACGATTGATGGTATCGATATACGTCATATGACACAAGCGTCATTACGTGCTCAAATTGGTATCGTACAGCAGGACGTCTTTTTATTTACAGGTACGATTCGTGAAAACATTGCCTATGGAAAATTAGATGCAAGTGAAGCGGAAATTCGAGAGGCAGCGAAAAAAGCACATCTAGAGGCATTTATTGCTGAGCTACCCGATGGCTATGATACACAAATAGGTGAACGTGGCTTAAAATTATCAGGAGGACAAAAGCAACGACTAGCGATTGCTCGTATGTTCCTAAAGAACCCGCCTATCTTAATTTTGGACGAGGCAACCTCTGCCTTAGATACAGAAACAGAAATGATTATTCAGCAATCGTTAACAGAGCTTGCTGAAAATCGTACAACACTAGTTATTGCCCATCGACTGGCAACTATTCGCAATGCCGATCGCGTATTAGTTGTGACACCGAAGGGCATTGAAGAGGATGGTACCTATGATGAGCTAGTGGCTCAAAATGGGATTTTTGCAAAGCTTCATCATATTCAATTTCGCAAGGGACAAACAGAACAAAGCGTTCAGAAAGAGTTTGTGGAATTGACGTAAATGAAGGAGGGGGAGATTGTTTTTTAAAACAATTTCCCTTTTTTGGTTGCTTCCCTTAGTTACTTGTCCTACTGCTTATGTGGTAGCCAAAGGACACTGACATGCATAGTGAAGGTTTATGTGGAAAGAGGGAATCGATTGAAGGTAATGCCATCGAATATGCATAGGGTAACAGGTCAAATCTTTAATATGGAAAATGGAACATTCATTTATGAATCATAGAAGGAATGTTTAGCAGGTAAATCGAATAGAACATTACAGTTCACAATAAAGGTCATAAAATAGGGGTGAAGCAATGGATAACGAGAGAATCATCGGTCAAACGAAAAGTGTGGGTTTTCAAATCGGGGTTAGAAGGACATTTCCAATTTCGCAGGAGCAAGCATGGGCATTGATTACGACAACAGAAGGAGTACGTACATGGCTGGGGGAAGACACTTCAGTTATATTCGAACCTGGGTACAAATTCCATTCAAAGACAGGGACAGGCGAAATCAGGATTGTTAAACCATTAGAGCAGCTTCGATTGACTTGGCAAAAGGAAGAGTGGTCAAAACCATCTACCGTACAAATCCGTATTTTACCCAAAGAGCGTAATAAAACAACCATTAGCTTTCATCAAGAACATCTTTCTGATCAAATAGTACGAGAAGAAATGAAAGGTCATTGGGAAAGTGTACTGGACCTTATCAAAGAAAGAGTCCAAAATAGTTGAGCGAATAAAAATAGCATCCCTTCACAATCGATAGGGATGCTATTTGTTTTTATTTGGAGAATCTTTGTTCTCATGCCCTTTTGAAGTTCGTGTATAATCTTGAGGAGCAAGCGCTTTGTTCCGCTCTGTATAGCCTTTGGGTGATAATCGAAAGATGGATTTTTTAATGGTTGCCCAATTTAGATCTGTTGCTAGGTTCATGTAAGAGTAGCCGTAAATTCGAATATTACTTAAATAAAGCAGTGTCAGGTATAAAGAAACAAAGAAGCCAAATAACCCGAAAAAGGCACTAGCAAAGATAAAGGCAACGCGTAATATGCTAACTGAAGTAACAAGTGACTGATTCACTAATGTGAAGGAAGCAATGGTAGAAATAGCGATGACAACGATCATTTCAGGACTCGTTACACCTGCTCGAATGGCTGCATCCCCAATAATTAATCCACCTACAACACTGATGGTCCCACCAATAACGGAAGGGAGACGCAAGCCTGCTTCACGAAATAATTCAAACATCAGCAACATGAGCAACATTTCAAGCGAGGAGGGGAGCGGTAAGCCAGCCTTCGCTTGCACGACGGTTGCGAGTAGTTGAAGCGGCAATTGGTTTTGGTGATAGGTTGTCAAGGCAAGCCAAAATGCAGGGAGTAGTAATCCGATTAGAATACCGAATATTCTTAATAATCGTTCGAGTGAACTGAAAATAATAGGATATTCATTATCCTCAGCTGATTTCAGTAAGAGAAACAAATTGACAGGGGTAATGATAGCATAGGCGACGCCATCTACAAAAATAATAAAACGTCCTCTCGCTAAGGCCTGAACCGCATAATCAGGTCGTCCCGTATAATCAAACTTCGGAAAAAGCTTGGAATTTTTATTCACCCGTTCCATCAATAAATCGCCACTAAAAACAATATCTGTATCAACAGCAGCAAGCTGCTTTTTGATGCCATGTAAAATATCCATATCCACAATATCATCAAAATAAAGAATGGCTACCGTAGTTTTTGATCGTTTCCCAAGCTCCACTTTTTCCACACAAAATGAATTGGTCGGCAAACGTTTTCTTATGAGTGCGATATTGACGCGAATATCTTCAATGAAATTATCTCTTGGCCCTTTAACAAGAACCTCCATGCGCGTTTCTTCAGGCTGGCGATTCGGCTTTTGGGCAATATTGCTTGCATATAAAAGATTGTCTTCGTCAAAATACAACAACATGAAGCCACTATAGACAAAAGTTATTAGCTGTTCCTTGTCTTGTACTTTTTGAATACTTGGAACATGAAGATGCCTTGCGATATTCTCTTCAAAGGGAACCTCATCCAAATGATCATATAAATATTGAATACGTTGAATAATCACTTCATTAAGCATTTGTTGATCAATCATAGCATCACACGTAATAAAGTGTACTTTCTGCTGATTAAACATATATTCCTGAAATTGAATATCTGCTGATTTTTGAAATAATTTTCTGAGCGTACTAAGATCTAGCGCTTGTTCTTGCTGAGGCATTATGATTCACCACTTTTCCTATCTTGTTTTTCAGTTTTCCCCTTTTTAGAAGATTTATCCGACAAGAAAGCTACGACTACGAAAAATATTGACAGTAAAAAGAAAAAAATAAAAGTGGCTGCAAGAATATAATGTCCTTTTACCTTTAAAAAAAGGCTTTCATTTAGCATGATTAATGGTAAACAAAGAATAAAGAAGGGAGGAGCGAGCATTTGCCATATACGCTTCGGATCTCCTGTCATCTTCAATAAATCTACCACAATGTACAAAAGGAAACTAACACGAATAAAGGTTCCTGTCAGCCATTGATAAATGGAGAAAAAGTCAAGATGCTCGATATAGCGACCAATTGTCACTAATCCCCATTCTTCGTAGGCAGGATAGCGTTGCTTAGCCGCTTCATTCGGTCCAAATTCTGTAATGGCTCCAATTAAAGGTCCTAATGTCAGTCCTACTAAAATGGCCAGCATAATAGCAAAGTGGTACCAGCGAATACGTTCCTTAAATTGATGCTGTAAAAATAGCAACATTAAAAGCTCAATAAACCCTGATGCAGGGAAAATCATGCCTCGCAAGACAGGCTGGAATCCATGTTCAAAAAATGGACGTAATAATTCATAATCTTTCACCTGCATGTTCGTAAAGGCAACGAAAAAGCCAAAGATAACTACTCCGAATAATACAAAAACGTTTAAAATAACGAGCGTCTGTAAGCTAGTCGTCACAAGAAGAATACACAGAATGGTATAGATAAATAGTAAGATGATCACAGGGGTTTGTGGTAAAAATGTAGTATTAATCCATTGCAGTGTTTCAACCATTGTAAAAGCTGCGATAATCATTAAAAAAATAGCAACTGTATAAATAACAATAGTAGAGCCAATTTTCCCTATTTTTGAATCGAGCCAATCTCGGATGGGCTCCTGATTAGATTTTGATTGAATATATACTAATAAAAATAGCCAAAAGAAAATAATTCCTCCAGCAAACAATACGGATAGCCAGCCATCTCTTTTGGCCACATCTAGTAGTGGAGGAATAATGGTTACATGATTTTTTAAGCCAATAACAGTCATTGATAGGAAGATGACATGTAAAATACTGATTGATCCTACACTTTTCATGTTGAAAACCCTCTAACATTGATTGATACATATTAGCTTTGACAAAAAAAGTCGGCTTTATAAGCAGAAAATGGTATGGTTTCATGAAAAAACGAGGTATTGGATGACACCATCATCCAATACCTCGTCATAGGAAAAGTAAGCTAAATTAATGAATATATTTTGTGCTTACAAGATCGTCTTTTAAGACATCTGTTGGGATTTCAAACTCTACAACGCCCATATAGCCAGGTGCCACTTCATATTTATCAAAGGAAATCACAAGCTTGCCTTTATCAGAAATGTAGAATTGCTGATCAGGTTTAATAGTTGTAAATTCCTCCATTAACGCTTCATCGGCAAGGCCAGCACCCTTTACCCAATAAACTTTATCTTGATTCGATTCAGCTATTTGTGTACGCATTTGTTCTTTAATATTTTCACTAATTGTTTCAATATAGTGTTGATCTTTAAAGAGCATAGGTAAAGTAATTAAAATTTCGTTTTCTTTATCGATCGTATCGTATTCCATCACCGTTGAAGAAGAAGCAACGGTATTCACTACATAACGGCCAATCGACAAAATTTGTTCGTTATCAGTTTTGATTTCGTAGCCACTATCAATACCTAAATGACCACCGCCATTTAATTTTAAATCGCCCACTTCTGCCATAAATTCATCGTAAAGTGTCTTACCTTCTGCACGATATTTTTCATTTAATGTATTCGCCAGATCTTGATTTTCTAAGTTTTCAATAGAAGGTACTTTAATGTTGGCATCATAATTATCTTCAGCCACTTCATATTCTGTCCAAGTCAATACTTTTATCACACTACCAACCACGGGAATTTCTGAGAGTGTGCGGGCCATTGCAGGACTTACATTTAAACCAGCTGTAAATAGCATGGCTGCAGCGGCAGATCCAAGGACCCATTGAGGTGTACGATTTTTTTTCTTTTTTCGACCTTGCTTAAGTGCTTTTTCAACCACGAAGTCTAGCTCTTTTGGAATCGGGACTTTCATATATTGTTTTTCTAACTCCTGTAATTTTTTATCCATGTGCAGTTTCTCCCTTCACATCTTCCAATTGGATTTTCAATAGTTTTAATGCTTTATAAAGACGCGATTTGGCTGTACTCAACTTAATGTCGAGGATGTTCGCCACGTCAGCGAGTTTTAAATCCTCGAAATAATGGAGAATGACAACCTCTCGATACATTTGCGGGAGTTCATCCAACGCATGCTCCAAGTCAACATTCTCATAAACATCCTCTTGAGCAGGTGTTAAATATTGTAATGTATCATCATCTGTCACTTGTAAGCGTTTATGCTTACGTAAAAAATCTATGGCTGTACGGACAACTATTTTATAAAACCAGCTTTTCATATAGGTCACATTCTCAAGTCGATCTAATGAAAGCATGGCTTTTTGGATACTGTCTTGTACAACATCTAGTGCGTCCTGTTCATTTTTTGTATAGCTATACGCGAGCAAATAAAAACGCTCTTTTTGTTCTCGAATGAATTGGACAAACACCTCTTCATGTTGAAATGCATTTCTTGTTCTCATGTCCAAAGAAGCTCCTTTTTAACATTATCAAATTGTATACATTTACTAGACGTACGAGGAGAGGGAAAAAGTTGATACCATGAAAAAAACTTACCCCAATTGAGATAAGTTTGATCCTTCTATAGTATTGGCATACGTTAGTATAACGGCTGATCATGAAAAATAGTCATATGTATTTTTCAAGAGTAATAGAATGGTCACAACGATAAATAATTTACGTACATAGCCACTGCCGCGTTTAATGGCAAATTTTGAACCAACAATAGCTCCTGCAATTTGCGCAAGACCCATTGGTAGTCCATAGGCATAATTTATTTGTCCTAAGTATATAAACATAAGGAGGGCAGCTACATTACTGCCGAAATTTAAAAATTTGGCGTTTCCTGCTGATTGTAAAAAATCAAAGCCCACTATGAGAAAAGCAAAGAGTAGAAACGAGCCTGTCCCAGGACCTAAAAAGCCATCATAAAAGCCAATAAGTGTAATCACGAAAACAAAAATAATAGAACGCTTAGGAGTTAATGGTTTAAAGGTGGTCATACTGCCCCAGTCTTTTTTAAAGATGGTATAAATGGCAACAACTGCAAGCATAATCAGCATTAATGGCTTCAGTACACTTGGGTCCATTAAGTGGACAATCCAAGCACCCAGCATAGAGCCAAAAAAGACGAAGGGGAATAGCTTATAGACGGCTTTTATATCTAGTTTACCAGAGCGATAAAATGTCACTGTACTAGTAAGGGAACCCATTGTACCTGCCAATTTATTGGTTGCTACGGCAACAGAGGGAGGAAGACCAACGAACATAAGAGCTGGTAATGAGATAAGCCCACCTCCTCCAACCACTGAATCAATAAAGGCTGCTAAAAAACCGAAGAGGATTAAAATTAATAAAATATTTACATCTAAATCTAAATCAAAAGGCACAATAGGTCATCTCTTTTCTATCATAATAATCTGATAGTAGCGAACTGAGGATAGGCTGTAAACACTCTAGCTGCTATTTTTTAATAGAAATAAATGAAGTGATTCGATTTGAAATGACGATAATTTCTACATAACTCAAAAAAATTCTACTTGGAGTCATTATTTTGATGTATTATGTAGATAATGGTGTTTTTACGTAAAGGGGACGTGATGACATGAGTTTAGGAAATCATATACGTGTATTTCTCTGTGTTGTGTTTATGGGCGTACTTGTAGGGTATGTCTTTAATGCAAAAAAAGATATAACAGATCATGAGTATATTGATACCGTAAAGGAAGGCTATTTGGAGAATTTTTCAGATGTCACAGTTCGAAATGCGTTTAATTACGCTTTTTATGAACCTTACTGGCGCTATTATGAAGCAAAAACTGGGGAGCAAGTTGTAGAATTATCAGGTGATATTACGTTTCAAGACGAAAAAGGACATGCTATTCTCCAATTTGTCGTGAACGAACAAACGCAGCAATTTTCCCTAGAGGCAATGAAATTTAAAGAAGTCGTATTAAACCAGCAACAACAACAAAAGCTTGTTGGCATGGTCTATCACACTTGGGAAAAGAAACAACTAGCTTATGAGTAAGGTTTTTTATTTTGTAAATCATCCAAACTGTATTACAGTAAAAGGGGGAGCTAGAGACAGAGAGGATGTTTTACATGAGATTAAGTATTTTAGATCAAATGCCGATTCCAAAAGGTCATTCTGCAGAAGAGGCCTTCCAACGTACAGAACAGCTGGCATTGCTAGGTGAAGAGCTTGGCTATCACCGTATGTGGCTTGCTGAACACCATAATAGCCAGTCATTGGCGAGTTCAGCTCCTGAAGTAACTGCTGCTTTTTTAGCTGCTAAAACACAGCGGCTTCGCATTGGTACGGGTGGTGTCATGATGATGCATTATTCACCCTATAAGCTAGCAGAGGTCTTTAAAACATTATCGGGGCTGGCACCCAATCGTATTGATTTTGGTGTGGGGAGAGCTCCTGGTGGTGATCATGCCGCTATCTATGCCTTGGCTGAGGGAAGACGACAACGCTTCACAGAACAGTATGATAAGCTAGAAATCATATTAAAGCTAATGAATAATCAAAAAACAGGTGAACATGTCTATGATCAAGTCGTTGCAGCTCCTGCTCATATTTCATTACCAGAGGCTTGGTTACTAGGTTCTAGTGGTCAGAGCGCAATGCAGGCTGGCCAGCTGGGAGTAGGCTATTCGTATGCACAATTTTTCACGGGCAATATGTCAAAGGATATCTTTGATGCCTATAAAGCCTATTTTACGCCTTCTTATTATATGGATAAACCACAAATCATTGTGACATATGCAGCAACAGTTGCCCCAACCCTAGAAGAAGCGGAATATTTAGCTAAACCGATTGATATTTCTCGTCTTCAATTAATGAAAGGGCAAATCATTCAAACAATGTCACCCGAAGAAGCGAAAGATTATCCATTAACTGAAATGGATAAATTGACGATTGACAATAATCGCAAGGCGAATCTTGTCGGGACACCCCAAGATATTGCTGCTTTTTTAAGCGCTGAGCAAGAACGCTATGGCTTTGATGAAGTAATGCTAAATTGCAATCAATATGCATTAGAAAGTCGTTTAAATACCTATAGATTCCTTGCGAAGGAATTAATCAGATAAGAGGAAAAGCCATATTCATCTGAATATGGCTTTTATGTATTTAGCTGAAATAGAATAGCGATTTTACAATTAGAAAAACCCGGAAATTTACTTCCGGGTCTGATTACCACTTACATTTTCTGCTCCATGACACACTGCCTCGCTTCCGCATAGGATCTTAAGATATTCCTAAGAAATCTGTACTTTAGCTTATTCAGTTTTGATGGTCCTTCTGAGTTATCGATCAATCGCACTCATCGGGTTAACCCTCCTAGTCATTGGATTTGAAGTGAAATCTTTAATAGTATAGCCCTACCTCTATTTCTTATACCTCTAGTGACCATAAAATTTAATTTTTTGTGCTAAAGAAGTAAATACAAGAAAACATACATTTATTACTAACTAACAATGAAAATAAAAACACTCGTCTGTTTGAAGAAAAGTATATTTGCATCCATGATGTACATGCTAGAACTGGCTGTGATTTTAATTATTGATAGATATTTCCATAAATGTGGTTGACTTAAAATGTGTATTAAGCATATAATACATTTCAAGAAGTGTATTATATGCTTAATACATTTTTTTATTGTCGGTGTATTAAGTGCTTAATACGATGAGGTGTTAACGTGAGAAAAAATATGTCCATGTTGATAGGTGCAACCCATCATTCTACATACTGTGTATTAAGTGTTTAATACGCGGAATTAATTTTTGAGGAGTTGAGTTATTTGACTATAAATTTTAATAATCGGGACCCGGTGTATGTCCAAGTGATTCGGCATTTGAAAGAACAAATTGCCAAGGGATTTTATGAGCCAGGTCAGGAGATTCCATCCAGAAGGGAATTAGCCAATCAGTTAAAGATTAACCCAAATACTGCACAACGAGCTTATAAGGAAATGGAGGAACAAGGATTGATTTTTACAGAGGGGAATATGCCTAGCTGCATTACGAAAGATGAAGCAGTCCTTAAAAATGTCCGTGAGGAATTGATTATCGAAGCGGTTGACTTATTTTTAGGCTCTATTAAATCTATCGATGTGCCTTTAGCCGAAGTATTGGAACTTGTAAAGAAAAAACATGATGCCGAAAGCGGAGAAGCGGAGGAATCGAAATGATAGAAGTAAAAAATGTTAACAAGAAATACGGCAGGAAACAGGTTTTAAAAGACATTTCTTTTACTGCAGAAAAAGGAGAGATTACTTGTTTAATAGGAATAAATGGTGTAGGTAAGACGACCATTATGAAAGCTATTATGGCGCTCACCCCAATTAATAGTGGTGAAATTTTAATGGATGGAGAAAAAATCACAAAAGAAAGTTTTGAAAAAATAACCTTCATCCCAGACACAATAACGATGTTGCCACAAATGAAAATCAATGAAGCTTTTGCGTTCATGGCTGATTTTTATAAAAGCTGGAATCCTCAGAGGGCAGAAGAATTATTACAATTTTTTAAACTTGATCCGAATGAACGTATTGCTAACTTATCGAAAGGAAATACAGCAAAAGTGAATATGCTACTGGGATTGTCACTTGATGTCGATTATTTACTGATGGATGAACCATTCTCTGGCATTGATATTTTCTCTCGTGAGCAGATTGCAGAGGTGTTTACAAGCCATTTAATTGAAGAACGTGGTGTCATTATAACAACGCATGAAATTAGTGATATTGAGCATTTGATTGATAAAGCAGTCCTTATGGATGACGGTGCAGTATTGAGGGAATTTAGCGTGGAGGAAGTACGTGAAAATGAAGGGAAATCAGTGGTTGATGTGATGAGGGAGGTATATCGAGCATGAAAAACTATTTAAAACTTGTTAATTTTGAAGTAAATCGATTTTTTAAATTGTATTTGATTTTAATAGGCTTGACCATGCTCAGCCAGCTTATAGGAGCGGGAATTATCTCACAAACCTATATGAAAAATGCTAAACAGTTGATGGCAGAAAACCAGTTATCCATGAACCAGTATGTGGAGCAATACGGGACTTTTTCTTTCGATCGATTCACTGATTCAGAATGGTTTCTGCTGCCAATCTTTTTTTGTATCGCCATGTTGATGATCTATGTTTTCTTTATTTGGTATCGAGATTGGTTTGGTAAAAATACATTTATTTACAGATTATTCATGTTACCAACTGAAAGAATCGCCATTTATTTTGCGAAATTAACGACGATTATGCTTTTAGTTCTTGGCTTGATTGCTTTGCAAATCTTGCTAATTTTGATGGAAAAACAAATAGTGAATAAAATTATACCAATAGACCTCCAATCAAATTTCTCAATTTATGCTAGTTCTACTTTAAATATGTGGAGGTGGCTGTATCCGACTAGCTTTACAGAGTTTATTCTGGTATATGCACTTGGGTTACTTTTCGTGGCAGTAATATTTACCGCGATTTTAATTGAGCGGAGTTATGGTTTAAAAGGGATTTTTTACGCTATTTTTTATGGCTTACTGTCACTTGGGGTATTTTTTGCTCCAATCCTATTAGTTAATGTTTATACAAATTACTTTTACCCACTTGAAATTTTCTTAATGGTACTGGTTACGAGCACGATTGTTTTAGGCAGTGCCATTTGGATTGCGAATCATTTACTAAAATATAAAATCAGGGTCTAGAGGAGGTATAACAATGAAAAAATATTGGAAAACAATCAGTATTAGTTTCTTCATCGTGGTGTTTATCAGTTCTTACTATATCCAAAAAACAGCAATGGCTTCTAAAAATGATAGAACCTATAAAATTGAAACGATCAGCGGAAATAAGGAAGAAATCGAAAATCTTATTCTTCAAACAAGTTATCAAAGTAATGATCTTTATCATATGTTGTACATATCAAAGGATGGTTCCACGAATCCCAATAGTCAGTCTTTTTTTAGAGATTTGATGGCACCGAATGAACCTATGATTCTTCGAAAATATATTGAGGAACACCGTAATTTTATGCGTGGGAAAGAATTTGATCCAAGAAAATATTATGAAGACAAATCACATTTGACTTACACAATATTTCTAGATGATGGTCGAAAAGAAGCTAGAGGCAATGTTATAACGCTTCAAATTGATACACTTGATAAAAAAACAAATGATAGTTCTTCCTTTAAGATCGATATACCAGTCAAAGCAAGCTATGATTGGATTAATGTAAATGACGTCTACGTAGGGAATGGAAAAATAAATATATTAACAACAAACTATTTATCAGCCAACTATCTTATAAAAGGTAGGGAAGAGTTGCATGTCTATACGATTGATGAGAACAAGAAGGAATTAGTAAAGGACGACATCCTTGCAGAATTAGTGTCAGAAGAAAGAGGCACTTCCAGTATCCGTATTTTTAATGAAAACAATACTACTACTCAAAACGAAAATTATTATTTATATATGGTAGAAAAATATAGTGATCGAAAAGAAGGTACTGAGCCAGAAATTATCTCTAGTCAAATATATCTCTATAATAATGCCAAGAATGAAGCAGAGGAATGGACTATGCCAGAAGAATTAAAACCCTATCGGAAGTCAATGCTTATTCATAAAGAAACGATATACATTCCTGTATATTCAGCCAATGGTTTAACGCTGAATCGATATCATATTGAAAAGAAACAGTGGGAAGACCCCTTAACCCTTCAATATTCAAGCATTACGAATGAGAATGATGCTCCATATTTACGTATAGCAGAGGGAAAATTTTATTTAATATATCGTGTTTCTGATGGACAGTGGTTGTCTATCGTTGATTTACGTACAGGTGGATTGATTTATGAAGGGAAAATCATTTCCGAAGACAAGAAAAATCAAGAGGCGGATTCCTCACTTACGATCGAACAATTATATATAATGCCTTAAAGAACAGGTATAAGGACAACCTACAATCTATAACGCCATATATAAAAGAAACTCCATGTTGATCAGTCTTTGTTCAACATGGAGTTTCTTTCTTTATCGATGAACGTATACACGAGCAGAGCCACTCACAAACGCGGCATCTTGATAATACATATTTTTTACAAGTACATTTGGCCCTAAGCATTTGACTGCTGGACAGTGGCAGTTAAGTGATTTTGCCAAGTCGGTTGCCATCCATTTATCAAAAATCAATGGTAGTTCGTCATGTACAATAGTGCCGAGGGCTGGTGTGTCACCAAAGTCGGTAACAATCACATCGCCTGTTTACTGTAAATCGAAAATAAAAGCATATAATTTAAACTCCTTGTAATTACAGTGGCGCAAGAAAAATTAATTGTATAGAAGATAAAAGAGGATACGAAGATAGAGTTGTCAGAAATAGAGCAGATGTAAACAAAATAATAAAAAAGTTATAATAAAGATTAAGTTCGATTCCGAGATAATTTATAAATAAATGCACTTTAAAAATTATTTTATCTGTGCGAAAATTATAAGCATGGAAAGGAAGTTTTTTATATGTTTACAGTACAGAAAACTCATGATGAATGGGAAAGTTACCATGACATTGATAGGTATGGGAAATTAACTTTATCAAATATTGAATTTACTACAACACATTTATGTAATATGAGATGTTCGCATTGTGCAGTTGGCTACACATTATTAACCAAAGAATTACCAGCATTACCTACAGAAGAAATTATCCACAAGTTAGATGAGGTGGAAACTTTACGTACAATGAGTTTTACAGGTGGAGAACCTTTAATGACTAAAAAGGGTATAAAGGAAAATTTGTTACCACTTTTGAAATACGCTAAGGGTAGGGGAATTAAGACGCAAATTAATTCGAATTTAACTTTGCCTATGTCTCATTACGAATTAATTGCTCCTTATCTAGATGTTATGCACATATCACATAACTGGTGTGATGAAAAAGAATTTGTTGAAACAGGCTTCGCTATGATGGAAAAGCAACCTTCAATTGAATATAGAGGCAATTTATATCGTAATATTTTCGACAATGCAAGGGAACTTTCCAAAGGAGGGATGTTTGTATCAGCAGAAACAATGTTAAATCGTAATACTGTACCCTATATGGAGAAAATTCATAATGAAGTGGCTAACGAAATGTTATGTAAGCGACACGAAATTCATCCTATGTATGCTAGTGACTTCGCTGAAAATTTAGAAGTTATTAGTTTGGAGGAATACAGAAAAGTTGTGAATGAAATTCTTGATTATAGAAATAAAGACATATGGGTATTGTTTGGTACATTGCCATTTTACCCTTGTAGTCAAGATGAGCGAGATTTAGCGTTAATCAAGCGAATCAATAGTGAACATAATATAACAATCAGAAATGATGTTGATGGACGATCAAGAATGAATTTAAATATTTTCACAGGGGATATATCGGTTACGGATTTCTCAGATGACGGTTCGGCTTTCGGAAATATAAAAAATGAATCATTACCTCAAATTTACGAACGGTGGTTAGATTCCAATATTTCTAAATCAATTAATTGCCACTGTCCAGCAGTCAAATGTTTAGGACCAAATGTAATTGTAAAGAATATGTATTATCCTGATAAAACATTTATTAGTGGCTCAGTTAAATAATGAATTGAAGACCTCCATTGGAATAACCATTGGAGGTTTTTTAGCGATATATACTATATAATTTTTCTACTCAGTTTAAATTTAAAAGTTTGTCAAAACACAATTTACTTGTACCTTAATACAAAGAAAAAGGCCTATAGCCTGTTATTCACAGCTTTGAGCCTTTGTCTTTGTAAGACCATTCTTTTTAAACAGTCGTTTTACTCTTTATCTGAATTTGAAGTTTTGTCATAAAAATTAACAAGAAATCGTTGGCTGATCTAAGTTTACTGACATGGTGTTGCTTGATTAAACAGCAGTAGTGCCCCAAAATATACTGATTCCAAAAGCTACTACTACTCCAGCAAAAACCCAACCCATAGCGTATTTCCTTAGTCTGAAGTTATTTATACTCAACATTAAAAAGCAAAAAGTCATCACAACTTGTATCCAAATTGGTCTATCAAAACGCTCTTTATGCCAAATGAAAGAATAAAGAACCCCGATAACCATAATAGACAGCACTACTAACGCAATTCTATTAAATATGCTAGACTTTTGCAAACCTATAAACCTCCTTAATATGGCTTTGTATTAAAATACCAATCACCAGTACCTCTTAATTGTTAAATTCATACTAAAACCTGCAACGGAAGCAATTACTCTAACATTTTCGTTTTTGTAAGGTCGTCATCTTTCGTACATCTTCCTTTCTAGCATTCTATTGTCTCATATTCAACGATAATTTCAAATATGAAATTGCAGAACGGGCTATTTTAGGGCTAGACGTTTTTTCCATTATCGAAAAAGTTCCCTCGTTTCAATGGACGGATAAGCATGTGTATAAAGCGCATACATGTGCTAATATTCTGTCATAGGACATTTTACTGTTATTTTTCATAAAAAACGTTATCATGATATAGAGTAAAAGTCATAATGCATTAAAGAAAGTGGGAATGAACATGACGAAATATGAGATATTATTGTTTGACGTAGATGATACATTACTAGATTTTGATTTAGCTGAAAATGCAGCACTTGACCGCATGTTCAGCGAGGAAAAGATAGCCACTACGCCCGAGATGATAGCGCGTTACAAAGAAATTAATGAATCGATGTGGCGAGCTTTTGAGCGTGGGGAAGTGACCAAAAATACACTACATAATACAAGATTTGCGATTGCTTTAAAGGAATTTGGGATGGAGGTCGATGGTGTCTACTTTGAATCGTTATTCCAAAAATACTTACAGGAAGCACATCATTATGTAGAGGGAGCTTATGAAGTCATCGCTCAACTAGCCAATCACTATCATTTGTATGTCGTATCAAATGGCGTAACGTTGACACAGAATAAACGACTAGTGGATGCCGATTTAGCACAATATTTTAAAGGCATCTTTATCTCCGAGCAAACGGGCTATCAAAAACCAATGCCTGCCTTTTTTGATTATGTATTTGAGCGGATTGAGCATTTTGATAAAGCTAAAACGCTTATAATCGGCGATTCTTTGACATCAGACATTAAAGGCGGATTGCTGTCAGGCATTGATACATGCTGGTTTAACATCCGCAATGTTGAAAATACGAGTGATATTGAACCACATTATGAAATTAAAAAATTGCATGAGTTACATGAGCTATTGCATACAAAAATAGCACTATATTAAGACAGAAAGACACTTCCTTTGTTCCATGAACAGAGGAGGTGTTTTTTTATGTTTTTTCGCTAATAAAATTTAAATTATTACTACAAGGCTGACCAAATAATCGCTTGCTTGCTATGTATAAAATACAATAGAAAAGGCAAAACCTTTTATGAGACTAGTTTCCATGAAAGGGGAAATATTCGATGAATATGGTTTTAACTGCCAGTAAACGTCAAAAGGGACAACAATCTTCTTTAACACAGCTTCGACAAAATGGGGGCATTCCAGGTGTAGTTTACGGCTTTCAAATGGAATCAACGGCGATTATGTTAGATGCGAGAGCCTTTGCAAAAATGTTAGCTACACACGGCACAAAAAGTGTTTTCCAATTAGATGTTGAAGGAAAACGGATTAATGCAGTTTTGACAGAGGTACAACGTTGTGCATTAAAAGGGAATGTTAAGCATGTGGATTTTAAATCCATCAATATGTCAGAGGAGCTAGAAGTGGATATTCCAGTGACTGTAATTGGGGATGCAGTAGGAGTTGCTGATGGCGGATTCCTGCTCCAGCCTAATCGTGAAGTGCGTATTAAAGTGAAGCCAACTGACATTCCAGAAACCATTGAAATAGATGTTACAAATGTTGCAATTGGGACTTCTCTATACGTCGGAGATATTCGTCAACAGTTCTCGTTTGAAATTTTACAAGAGGATGACTACACACTCGTGACGATTACACCACCTGCTGCTGAAAACGTACAGGAAGATGATACAGTGGACGATACACCAGAAGTGATGGAAGCAACAGGACAAAATACTGCTGAACCAGAAGCATAAAGGAAAGATGAGCCTCCTTACACTACGTAAGGGGCTCCTCCTGTTGTTGAAAAAGATCATGTCACTAGCAGAAAAAGACCTTTTAGCAAGGTGAGAGGTTGATTTCCGTTCCGCCAGCGTCCTTTCCAGGGGGCGTCCGATGAGCCGCTTCACTCACTTGCGCTCGCTCCAGGGTCTCCTCAGTGACGCTAAATCCCCTAGGCGTGACGCTGGCTCCACTCCAATCAACCATTCTGCAAAATGTCTTTACTTTTTCATACTAGCATAGCGATCAAATAGCCCATTATCTGTATTCTTAGAGGGGATAAGTTCTTATTTCCAAGGTGGAGAAGTGATGCGTGACAACACCTCTTCATAAAGAGTAATGAACACCTTCACTTTATTGCCCACAGGAAAGCAAGTAGCCTGCAACAGAAATCCATTTTCACCTTTCACAAAAATTCTATTGATTGTTTTGTTTTTCAACACTATGAGGAGCCTCCTTACACTACGTAAGAGGCTCCTTGTTATTTGCTATAAAAATTGCTATATGGATTTACGATAACGATAATACAGTGTGATGTAAATACTACAAGTTACTAAAAATAGCCATGGTGGGATAAAGCGCCCGATAGCAAAGGGTGTTTCAAATAAAAAGGCAAAAAGGAAAGAAAACCCTTCTTTCTCCCATAAACCAGGTGTAAAATACGCATTTTTTATACTGAAAAGGGAGTAGTAACTATCGTTGGCATAAAAAATCATTAAGAAGATAAATGACAGTATGGCCCAGTTGCTTGCTTGTTTCATTAAACGTTTATATTTCGCAATGTGGGAATCATGATCTGAAAATAATTCATCATTGCCATCTTTTCTTTTTAACCAATAGTAGGTGCCGTCATAGGCTTTTTCTTTTACTATACGCCAGCCAAAATCCTCATGTAATTGCTTATAGGTCGCTTTCTTTTCTTTGCGAAGCTCCTGCTGACAATCAATCCGAATAACTTGTTCAAGATCTTCAGTAGGCTGAAATGTATAAATACCTGCTGAGTTTATGTTGGAGCATAGCCAACCCTTGGCTAACATTTCGTTTAACCAACGCTCTTCCTTTTCGATATCAAAAAAGACTTTAAACTTTATCATGTTCGCCAGCTCCCTCATATAAAGATAAAATGTGCTGCAATCTTTGTTGCTCTGCGGCTAATATTTCTAGACCCTCTTCTGTCGTTTGATAAACCTTGCGTCTTGTATCCTGGGTTTCAACAGGTGTAATCCAATGATAATTCAATAAATTGTCAATGGCTCCATACATCGTACCTGCAGCAATTCGGACTGTACCAGCACTCATTTCCTCAATTTTTTGCATCATCGCATAGCCATGTAGCGGTTCACGTAAGGCGAGTAGAATATAATGCATGGTTTCGGATAAAGGTAATAATTTATGTTTTTTCACATCTTCACCTCAAATATACAGTTGGACTATATAGTTTGATTATATATAGTTGGACTGTATATTTCAACCGTAAAAAAAGACAATGCAAAAACTGCATTGTCATTAAAGTTTAGACAACGGCGCTTTTCACGCCTGTCCATCGCATAAATAATTTTTCGTTATAGGATAAGGCAAATTGTACAATTGGTCCAAGTCCAAATGCCATAAATACCGTACCGATGCCTATAGGACCGCCAAGTAGGAAGCCAATGATTGCAACTGTTACTTCCATTGTTGTACGAGAGCGAGTCACACTCCAGCCAAGCTTATGGACCATCATCAGCATGAGTGTATCCCGAGGTCCAATACCTAAATTCGCCACCATATACATCCCACAGCCCCAGCCTAGCAACACTAACCCTGTAAGGTAAGAAATAAGTTGCATCCAAAAACCATCAATATCGGGTAGCCAATAGTTGAAAATATCAATAAAAATGCCAGCCAAAAACATATCGATAAACGTTCCAGGTAAAGGGAATTTTTTTGTAATCAGCATATCAAACGCTAAAATAGCAAGTCCCAAAATAATGGACCATGAACCGATTGATAGGCCTACTGTTTTTGTTAAACCAATATGTAGTACATCCCATGAGCCCACTCCAAAGAGTTGGCCTTTAATTGTTAATGTGATACCAAAAGAAAGCACGATAATGCCTGTTATGAAAAACAAACAGCGCGTAAAAAAAGCTTGTTTCATTTTTTAACCCTCATTCATTCGAAAATTCCTGTTGTCCATCCAGTTATTATAACAATAGATTTTCAATATGCTCGAAGATTGTCATTTCACATTTTTCAAAAAAAGACGGTTTAGCTTTCTTGGGAGAGGGCAAAATAGATATATATATGAAAGGATGGGATACTATGACTTCTGTACGTGATGAAATTTTAGAAGTGTTAAACCGAGAAAAGATTGGCACAATGGCAACTGTAGAAAATGGCAAACCTTACTCTCGATACATGACATTCCAGCATGAAGATTTTGTATTGTATACAGTGACGAATAAACATTCAGAAAAAATGGAAGAGCTACGCAAAAACCCATATACCCATATTTTATATGGCTACGAAAATGGTGGCTTTGGTGATACGTATGTAGAAATAGAAGGCAAGCTTACGGAAGTACATGAAGAAGGGATAAAAAATAAACTAGCTGAATTTTTTACGAGTATCTTTATTGGCAATCAGGATGAAATGGTGACATTAAAGATTGAGCCTATTCGTATGCGCTTGATGAATAAAAAAGGGCAACCACCTAAAGAGCTAGAATTTTCAAACGACCATTGACAATGGTCGTTTTTTACTGATGTAACGACAAATAGTTGCAATGGTTAGCATCTTTTTGGCATGATAGTTCTTAAAAGAAAAAGGAGTATAGGTTATGTCGATAAAATTACAGCAGCTAACACAAAATGTATTATCATCTCAAGGAAAACTAGAGGCAGATTTTATACTGAGAAATGCGCAAATTGCGGATGTTTTTTCGTTAACATGGCAAAAAGCAGATATCGTCGTAAAGAATGGTGTGATTGTTGCTCTAGATCGCACGAATAAGTTTCACGCTAAACAGGAAGAGGATGCGGCAGGAGGCTATGTCATTCCTGGTTTAATTGATGGTCATATACATATTGAGTCTTCTATGTTGACACCAGGGGAATTTAGTCGCGTTTTACTTCCTCATGGGATTACAACAGTGATGACAGACCCTCATGAGATCGCCAATGTCGCAGGAGCAGAAGGTATTCAATTTATGCTCGATGATGCACAAAAGGCAGATATGGATATTTTTGTGATGCTGCCATCCAGTGTACCGGGTACACAGTTTGAAAATGCAGGTGCTACACTAACGGCTAAGGATTTGGCGCCATTTTTACAACATGAACAGGTTCGAGGATTAGCAGAGGTGATGGATTTCCCAGCGGTATTAAATGGACAAGAGGACATGCTTCAGAAAATTTTATTATCGCAGGAAGCAAATTTAGTCATTGATGGGCATTGTGCAGGTCTACAAAGCGAACAAATTACAGGCTATCGAGCTGCGGGTATTCACACAGATCATGAATGTGTAACGGCTGAGGAAGCCATTGACCGTGTAGAGCAGGGGATGTATGTACTAATCCGAGAGGGCTCAGCCGCGAAAAACTTACGTGATTTATTGCCAGCTGTCCAGTCACATAATGCTCGTCGCTTTGGATTTTGTACAGATGATAAATATGTGGATGAGTTAATTGACGAAGGTAGCATCAATTATGATATCGCCATGGCAATAGCTGAAGGAATGCCACCATTGCAAGCAATCCAGTTAGCAACCGTAAACACCGCAGAATGCTATCGTTTATTGGATCGAGGTGTACTTGCACCAGGCTATAAGGCAGATTTTGTGTTAGTAGAGAATTTGTCCACAATGCAAGCAAAGGCCGTATGGAAAAATGGGCAGAAAGTGGCTGAAGATGGTAAAATGCTGACAAATCGTCAAGAGCCAGTTGTACCTGCTCATATCCACCAATCTGTCCATTTACCAACCATTACAAAGGATAGGCTACAACTAGCATTCACAAAAGGTACAAAGGCGAATGTAATGGAGATTGTGCCAAATCAGCTAATTACCAATCATGTAATAATGGATGTACCTGTAAAGGATGGTTTTTTCGTCCCGTCTGTAGAACAAGATTTATTGAAACTAGCCGTCATCGAACGTCATCATCAGTTACACACGACAGGTTTAGGAATCGTCAAAGGCTTTGGCTTACAAAAAGGAGCAGTAGCCACAACAGTAGCTCATGATTCACATAATGCCCTTGTTGTAGGTACAAATGATGAGGATATGGTCCTGGCGCTTACGCGCATTCAGGAAATCCAAGGGGGTTTTGTGATCGTTGCGGATGGCCAAATTCTAGCGGAGATGCCATTAACCATTGGTGGCTTGATGACAGATGTACCAGCTCAGCAGGCAAAGGAGCAGCTAGCTGGCTTGCACAGGGCATTAAAGACGCTTAATCCAACATTAGATTTCCATTTTTTACTAACGTTTTCTTTTGTGGCATTACCAGTTATTCCTACTTTAAAGCTAACAGATACAGGATTATTTGATGTGACAACCTTCCAGCATATCTCAGTAGAAGCATAGACGGTAGAACGACCTAATTGCGGTAAGCGATTAGGTCGTTTATTATCATTCTGTATACCGTAATTAGGTAAATCTTTTTTACGTCGTGGAAATATATTTTCCCAGATGCTCCTTCTGCTCCTTCATCGAGCAATATGCAGCCATGCGATTTATCGTCATGGAGACGAGGGGAATGTTAAAAAATTGTCGGTACCATACCACCATCCATACGAATTGGTGAACCTTTAAATGCAGATGCAAATGGACTACATACAAATGTAGTTATTCTCCCTATTTCGATGGGTTTGATAAATCTTTGGATTTCTGATTGAGGTAGGTTTGTCATCATAAATTCTCTCTCTTTCTCAGAAAAACTCATGTCTTTATTAGGAAACATACCATCAATTATTTGATACACATTCTCGGAGAGTGTTGGTCCTGGCATGATTGTATTAATTGTAACCTCTCTTCCTATTGTTAATTTAGATAGGCTTTTTGACAAAGATAATAGCATCGTTTTTGTCATGCAATATTGAGGCATTTGTCCCGAGGGCATAATTGCTTCTTCACTTGCAATAAAAATAATGCGACCAAAATTATTTTCCAACATTTTAGGCAAGTAAAATTTAGATAATCCATTTGCCGCAAGAACATTCATACGAAAGTATTTTTCCCATGTATCATCATCAACATCTTCATATGGCATAATTTCATAGATACCCATATTGTTAACTAAAATATCAATACAGGGATATTTTTCAAATAAAGCTTCTCTTTGCTGTATATCAGCAATATCGGCTGTAGCATTTTGTGGAAAAGTAGATGGATAAGTTAATTTAATTTCATTTACAGTGCGTTGTACCTCTTCATCATTTCGTCCATTTATTAGTACGTTCACACCTTCTTTGGCTAGTTCGATAGCGATTGCTTTCCCTATACCTCTTGTAGATCCGGTCACTAAAGCTGTTTTATTGTTCAATCCTATATCCATATTACATTGCTCCTCTATCTATTCTGATTTTCTAAAGTGGATGTAAAAATAAAACTCCAACTTTTTTGAATGTCTGACTATTGCTATTGTGTTTCAAAATTTTATATTTATCTAATTTGTTCCTACATGTTTAGAACGCCAATTTGAAGGCGTATCACCTTCCCAAAGGTGGAAGGCACGGTAAAACGAGTTCTGATCTTCGTATCCAATCAGGAAGGCGACATCTTTAATATCAAGCGAGGGGTCTGCTAGATACTCGCGTGCCTGATCACGTCGAACCTGTGTTAACAAAAACTTAAAGCTCGTGCATTCGCTAGTAAGCCTGCGCTGCAAGGTACGGTCGCTCATTCCTAACTCGCTCGCGACTGTCTGTATGTCAGGGCGTCCTCCTGCTAAGCTACGTTTTATTATCCATTTAACCATCTCAGTGAAGGAGCTGCTATGTTGGTGCTCATTCAACGATTGATCCAGAAGAGGGGTCAACATTTCCAGTAACTCTAAGTTATATGAGGCAAAGGGACGATCCAGATCCCCACGGTGTATCGTCAACCGGTTACACGTTGCACCCATTTGGATACTGCAACCGAAATACTCTTCAAGCGTTTGTACATCGCCCATAGGATGTGAAAATTCAACTAACTTTGCTGCTATCGGTTGACCTGTCCCCCGACGTCCGAGCTCAAGAAGAAATGCAAGTGTGATACCAACCAGCATAGGTGGACCAGGTTGCTCAGTATACGCCCAATCTAGTTCGATTGTACAATCCTCACCTTCCTCAGTGATACGCAAGCTTTCAGGCGGACACAGTTGTTTGTACCGTACCATTCTCTTTAACGCATCACGATAATCACGTGCATGGTAGGCTACTAGGACAGTAGGTGGGTAATGAGTTGGTTCAAAGCTAGTCGCTAGTTTGATGATTCCTCTAGCAGTGTCGTCAATGATATCGGAATAAGCCTGCCACATCGAAAAATATTGGGTTATAGAGACGACTGGTTCCTTAATAATAGTGATAGGTAGTCGTGCTTTACGAACCACGTCTTGCGGGGCAATTCCTACTTGACGTAATCCTTCCCAAAATCCCAAAGGCATTTTAATACGATTAGAGGTATGTAACAACATCAATTTGAGGCTCCTTCATCATGTATATTTATTGTTCATATCGTGATTTTTGCCCTGCTTTGTTTGAACGGGACAGTGTATATAGTATCTTTTCAATCACGCCTTGTAACTAGCAAACAGTGACTACTAACTTGCTATGTGCGACAAATTTTTAGAAAACAAGAATATTAATGCTTGGATTAATGCAATACTTTGTTAACTTTAGCATATCTCAATCACTATCATTCACAGTATTCATGTTTCTCTTTTACACTATCCTCGTTTCTTAAAAACTAAAGAGACATTTTGATTTTTCTCAAGATATTTAATACAGAATAGGGTATAGAAGCTCAATACAGCAAAAAAATGTTTCTATCTTTATCCATTTTGCAAAAGAGCAACCCCTTTAAAATCATTTTTTTCGATTGATTTTATCGAAATAATCATCTTTATCGAATTGTAAATTCATAATAAGATATAGGTATACGGGAACAATAGTAAAAACTTCAAGGAAACGGGGAAATTCTAAATGTCAATAGCAGTTATTTACGGTGGCAATCGGCCGAATGGGAATGTAGAGACTTTAACAAAATTAGCCACTCAAGGCCTAATAATTGAAGAAATTTATCTAAAGGACTGTGTTATTCAGCCAATAATCGATAAGCGTCATGCTGCGGAAGGGTTCACAGATGTCAGCGATGATTATAACGCCGTCATTGACCGTATTCTTCCACATGATATTCTTATATTTTCTACGCCTATTTATTGGTATAGTATGACAGGAGCGATGAAGAACTTTATAGATCGATGGTCACAAACCTTAAGAGACCCGAATTATCCTGATTTTAAAGCATTAATGTCTTCTAAAAAAGCATATGTCATTGCAGTTGGTGGAGATGAGCCTTATATAAAGGGGTTACCAATGATTCAGCAATTTCAACATATTTTTGATTTTGTTGGGATAACCTTTGAGGGATATATTCTAGGAGAAGGAAACAAGCCAGGCGAGATCCTTCAAGATCTAAAAGCATTGTCTGCAGCTGATCATCTTAGAAAAGAATTACAATAAGTCGACCTTATTGGCCTTTAGATGATATTGACTATTTTTATAGCACAATACAATGAAACGAATTTGGAGGAAAGAAGTCTCCAAATTCGTTTCTCTTTATATGATGAAAGGTTCTTTTGATGTTAGATATTTACTTGCGCTATTGGTAAATGCAGCCATCTCTTTCTTTCAGCTACAAACTAGTGTATATTGGATTTTATTATCGAAAAGGATGAATGTTTCAACAAAACTATCGAAGAAATAGATGAAGGGGTTCAAGTGATGGATATTAAGCAGCTTCAAACGTTTTTTACTGCAGCTGAAACATTAAGCTTTACACAGACAGCTCAGCTTCTTGACTACGCTCAATCGAGTATTACAGCTCAGATAAAAACATTAGAACAAGAGTTAGGTGTTCATCTTTTTGAGCGGCTTGGCAAGCGCATTATTCTCACAGAAGAGGGCAAGCGTCTACAGCATTATGCAAAAAAAATGCTTGAGCTAGACCGTGAAATGAAAAAAGCTATATCCAACGAGCAGGAGCAAGTCCTATTGAAGGTAGGGGCACAGGAAAGTCAGTGTGTCTATCGACTACCAAGTATTTTACAGCAATTTCAACAAGCACACCCGCAAGTGAAAATCATTTTCAAGCCTGTGCATACAACAGCTATTGCAAAGGATTTATTACAAGCTGGTAAACTTGATATTGCATTGATAACGGACACTTATCAGGAAACAGCCATGCTCAAGCGAGAGCGATTGATTCAGGAACAGCTTGTTTTTGTGAGTGCCCCCAAAGAAATTAGTCAGCCTCTATCGGCTCAACAAATTTCAACTGAAACGATGTTGTTAACAGAAACAGGGTGCTCCTATCGTAATCATTTAGAAGCACAGCTACAGCAAGAGGGTGTCAATCCCTTACAAATGATTGAATTCGCCAGTATTGAAGCAATCAAGCAATGTGTGATGGCAGGGTTAGGTATTACATTTTTACCTAAAATGGTTGTAGAGAAGGAGCTGGAAAGTGGGCAATTAATGGAAGTACCGTCCACAATTGATTTAGCGCCAATTTATACAGATATTGCATGGCATAAAGATAAGCATATGCATCCCTGTCTCGAAGATTTTATTGCCATCGCCAAACATAGCTATGAAGCTTTTAAGGATGAAAAAAGAGCCTGAATGATTCAGACTCTGTTACAAATTATTGCTGCTTGAGGGTACCCGAAAAATTGGTGCCTTCATTACGTTCAGCACGACAATCAATCTCGGACACCTTTAGGGCATTATTAGATAAACGTTCAAACTCGACAACACAACGATTGCCATTCGAGGATGTATTCATAAGGGCTTTCGTATTGCTTGTAATTGTGGCTGTGCCATTTACACTACCTGAAGCGGAGCCATCATTCGCCGTTAAAGCAATAGAAAAGCTCTTGTTTGTGGCATTGGAGATTATAGCATCACGGCGGTTAAACTCATTTGTACCCTTACCCCATTTATAGTAGTAAGTATACACACCTTCCCATGCGCTTTTACTAGGAGTAGCCTGCTGTAATGATTTGTCGAGCTGATTTTGAGCATTTTTTGCCCTATTATTTAAAGATACGTTGTTGGCATTCTCATGAATGGCTTGTGCATCCGCTGAAATTTCATAATAATTTCGTTCGTCCATACGATAGAGCATCGTGACAACTTGCGCACGGGTCATGTTGCTTGTCACGCCATAAAACTTTTGTAAATTGCGCTCTTCATACTGTGGATTTAGCCCTGAAGAAATATAGGTATCAAGTAAAAATTGAATAGATTGATCTAAGCCCTTCTTACCGCTAGCTAAATGAGCAATAGCCTGTGCCACTACACCACGCTTCACAGTAGCCGCTCGGATTCGGTTGTCGAAATAGCCATTTAAAGGCACCCCATAGCTTGCGAGTTGGTTATAGAATTCATCCGACCAGTTTGCCGAAGGCGTTTGCTTTTTTAATTCGTCGATAGGTGTTTCGAGCTCATAAAAATTGGCTAATAGTTTTGCTAATTGCTGTTCAGTAATGGTAGCATTTGGTTTAAATGTACCGTCTGTAAAGCCATTAACAATATCATATTCTTCTGCCCATAAAATAGCTTCATATGCATAATGATCCTTTGATACGTCTCGAAAGCCAGCAGCTTGTACATTGCCTGCACTAGCTATAATCAGAATAGAAAATAATAATGTACCTATTAATTTTTTCATTTGTTGTCTTCATCCTTTCTTGCTCGCTTTAGTAATAGTTTGCAGGAAATGGATAAAAACTGCAAATTTTTCTAGTGAAAAAATAATCGCTGCCCTTTGTCGGGTAGCGATTATTTTAAACGTCGTTATTGGGCTGTGTAGCCACCATCTACTGTTAATGTGTTCCCTGTCATAAACGTTGAATCGTCACATGCCATAAATAAAACAGCTTTTGCCATTTCCTCTGGTTGTCCTAGTCGTTGCATAGGTGTGATCTGACGTAATGGCTCCTTACTTTCTTCTGGGATAATTGGTGTATCAATAAAGCCTGGACATAGGGCATTGACACGAATCCCTCGCGTAGCAAATTCTAATGCTAATGAACGTGTTAAATTAATCACGCCTCCTTTTGCTGCATTATAAGCAGCTGATCCTGGCGAGCCAACCCAACCATACATCGAAGCTGTATTAACGATTGTACCACCATTCGCTTTTAGCATTTCTTTGATGGCAGCCTGCGCCATTAAAAATACACCATCTAAGTCTACATTTACAGTTTGACGCCATTCCGCATAAGGAAGCTCCTCAGTTGGCGTAACACGACCAATCCCTGCATTATTAAAAAGGACATCGACTTTGCCAAATGCCTCAATAGTTGTTTGATAAATAGCTGCTACTTCCTGTTCATCCGTTACATTTGCTTTGATAAACATGGCTTCTGCTCCTGTTGCCTGTAGTTCAGCTGCAAATGCTTCGCCTTTTTCCTCGTTTAGGTCCACAAGCACCACTTTTGCTCCCTCTGCTACAAATAATTGGGCTGTTGCAGCACCGATACCAGAAGCACCACCTGTAATAATTGCGACTTTATCTTGTAATTTCCCCATACATGACACTCCCTTAAACAAACTTTTTTCTTGCACACTGTGTAAATCACGGTGTACTTTTATTGTAAAACGCCTGAAAACGGAAACAATCATTAATGTCGTAGTAAATATCTAACTAGTAGACATATGTGCCTGAAATGTCTAAAAGGGGGAAGTAAAATTGCCAAAATGGACACAAAGACAAGAAAGAACCCGCCGTCATTTTTATGAAGCGTTTGTCGATTTAATGAAACAACATGGTTTTCAAGCCATTACAGTGAAGGATATTGTAGAACGAGCGGGCTATAACCGTAGTACCTTTTATGTGCATTTTCAAGATAAATTTGAACTAGCAGAGAATTTACTAGAACAAATGTTGAATGGTCTGGAAGTGGCAGTAGGTGAACCCTACCTATATGGAGAAAAGGTATACACGACAAAATTGAAAGCACCATCCTTTAATATTATTCATTACATTTATAAGCACCGTTTGTTTTTCGAGCTGCTGAATGTGGAAGATACGATTCCTGGGTTGCACACCCGTATGCCCTTAACGATCACAAAAATTTATCAAGAGCAATTTAAATTTGAGACGATCAATCAGCAGCCTGTCAACATGAACATGTTCAAGCATTATACTTCCTACGGCTTTTATGGATTGATGATGCAATGGATTGCAAGCGGCTATGAAAAATCAGAAGAAGCTTTAATCAAGGATATTATTGAATTAACAAAAACACATATTTATGCATTTGAATTTATAGGAAAGCCGCTAGAAAAAGAAGAATAAAAGTATATTAACATAAATCTATGTATTTTTATAAAAGAATCTCTAATGTCTGCATTAGGGATTTTTTTGTTTGGGCTAAACTAATTTTTGTATAAGAAAAAAATTTTTTTAAAGAAATTTTCATAAAGTAGTTGAATTTTCTTTGTATTAAGCATATATTTTTCCTAAGGGAAACAAAATATCTCCAAAGAAAGAAGAGTGCGTGAATGAAAGATTTAGGTGATTTCAAACTGACGATTCTTCCAATGGCCATTTTAATTATTTTAGCAATCGTATGGAAACTGACCGATTCAGTAGGCGCAGGTATGATGTTAATCCTTTTCTGGATGAGCTGGCGCCAGCTTGTCAGGAAAATGAATATAAATTAAGGTATTGTGTGGAAAAAGTTGGGATATTGGCGTTGAATACGACTAGGGCGGGCATGACAACCAATTTACGGCTTGTCCGCCAATTGGTTACTTCGTAGTTTAGGCACTTTTTTCAAACAATTGCTTAATAAAGAGAAAGTTGAGGTAGGAAAATGAAACAATGGTTAGGTGTGGTGGTATTATCACTCTCATTTCTATTATTTGGCTGTTCAGCAGAAACAGAGGGTGAAAAAGAAGGCATTGTGGTTGCAACCACAGGACAAATTGCAGATGCGATTAAAGAAATCAGTGGTGATCATTTACAGGTATCAGCATTGATGGGTCCAGGCGTAGATCCCCATCTCTACAAGGCGACTCAAAGTGATTTATCGAAATTGGATAAAGCAGAAGTCATTTTTTATAATGGCTTACATTTAGAAGGACAAATGCTCGATATATTTGAACAAATGGCGAAGGATAAAACGGTCTTGGCAGTGGGCGAGACATTAGATGAAAAGCAACTGCTTGCCAGTGATACGGATGCCATGCTCCATGATCCACATATTTGGTTTGATGTTGAGCTTTGGAAAGGTGTTGTCAAGGCAATCAGTACGCAGCTTCAGGAAGAATACCCTGAATTTAAAGTAGATTTTCAAACAAATGAAGCAGCTTACTTGAAAAAGCTGGATGATTTACAAAGCTACGCAGAAAAGCGTGTGAATGAAATACCACAGCAACAAAGAATATTAGTAACGGCTCATGATGCATTCAATTACTTTGGCAGAAGTCAGGGATTTGAAGTACGTGGCTTGCAAGGACTGAGTACGGATTCAGAGTATGGTGTGAAGGATGTCCAGGAGATGGTTGATTTCTTAGTAGAAAATAAGATTAAGGCTCTTTTTATAGAATCCAGTGTGTCCGATAAGGCAATGAAAGCTGTTATTGAAGGGGCTAAGGAGAAAGGCCACGACATTGTCATCGGTGGGGAATTATTCTCAGATGCTATGGGAGCTGAAGGAACAACAGAAGGTACGTATATAGGTATGTATCAACATAACATCGACACGATCGTCGATGCATTAAAGTAGGTGAAGAATATGTATGCATTAACAGTGGAAAATCTATCAGTTGCGTATGATAAAAAAACAGTATTAGAAAATGCCTGTGTAACAGTGCCTACAGGTCATCTAGCTGCCATTATTGGCCCAAATGGTGCAGGGAAATCCACATTTTTAAAGGCCATTTTAAATCAGCTTCCTAATAAAGTGGGAAAGGTAGAAATTTTAGGGAAGGTGTTTGAGCCAAAGAGTTTAGTCGTAGGCTATGTGCCTCAGCGTAATGCGGTGGATTGGGATTTCCCAACAAATGCGTTGGATGTGGTGCTCATGGGGCGTTATGGCCATACAGGCCTATTTAAAAGACCGTCTAAGCAGGATAAAATTGTTGCTCGACAAGCTTTAGCAAGTGTTGGGATGCAGGATTTTGCAGAGCGTTCCATCGGGCAGCTTTCAGGAGGCCAGCAACAGCGTGTATTCCTAGCTAGAGCCCTTGCACAAAATGCAGATATATATTTTTTAGATGAACCATTTGCAGGAGTAGATGCTGCGACAGAAAAAACGATTATTGATATTCTAAAGGATTTAAAGGCACAGGGAAAAAGTATTTTTGTTGTGCATCACGATCTTCAAACCGTCAAGGAATACTTTGACTATACGATTCTATTAAACAAAACGATTTTAGCATCAGGCGCAACGGAAGATGTTTTTACACCAGAGCAATTACAAAAAACATATGGTGGTAAACTTTTCATGATGCAGCATGTGTAAGGAGGGACATAATGTTAAGCGGTAACTTATTGTGGGTACTGAGTGGAACGATGTTACTTGGCATTGCAGCAGGCGTCACAGGCACGTTCTCCTTCTTACAGAAACAAAGTCTAGTTGGGGATGCTGCTGCGCATGCAGCATTACCAGGTATTGCTCTTGCGTTCCTGCTAACAGGTCAAAAGGAATTGCCAATTTTAATGCTAGGAGCGGGCATTACATCTGCATTATCTGTGTATTGTATTCAATGGATTGTGTCATTTTCAAAAATGAAGGCTGACGCTGCCATTGGATTAGTCCTCACCGTATTTTTTGGTGTTGGTGTTGTATTTTTAACAGTGGTTAACCGTAGCCCACTGGGGAATCAGAGTGGTCTGAATAATTTTATTTTCGGTAAAGCAGCGACGATGACCAAGGCAGATTTAATGTGGCTCTTTATTAGTGCAACCATCATTATTGTGGTTAGTCTCTTGCTTTATAAGGAATGGAAGCTACTGATCTTTGATCCTGTTTATGCAAAAGGGATTGGCTTACCAATTGAGGCTTTAAAGGCAACATTAACGGTTTTAATTGTCATGACAATTGTTACAGGTATACAAGCTGTTGGCGTTATTTTAATGTCAGCTTTATTAATTATTCCTGCTGCCAGTGCCAAGTTATGGACAAAAAAATTGAGCACAATGCTCATTTTAAGTGCTGCGATTGGAGGTATCGCTGGCATAACAGGAACCTTTATTAGTGCGATTCGAACAGGGTTATCGACGGGTCCTATAATTGTCTTAGTGGCAGCAGGTATATTCTTTCTATCGTATTTTATAAGTCCAACTGGTCAAATTAGTAAATATCGTAGGAAAATGCAATTTCGAAAGCAGGGTGGTGTAGGATGATCGAATTTTGGGTTGTATTCACGGGACTGTTAGTTGGGGTAACTTGTGGAATTGCAGGTGTCTTCCTCATCTTGCGTAGAATGTCCATGATTGCAGATGCCATCAGTCATACAGTGCTCTTTGGCATCGTGATGGCTTACCTTATTACCCAAACGTTGAATGGTTTTTGGATGTTGGTAGGTGCTGCGTTTGCAGGGATTTTAACAGCCTATCTTGTGCAATTATTACATTCTTCTGGTATTCAAGAAGACGCAGCGATAGGCGTAGTGTTTACATCTCTGTTTGCAGCAGGTGTTCTCCTTATCACCTTATTTGCAGGCAATGTGCACTTAGATGTTGAGCATGTTTTAATGGGAGAAATTGCTTTTGTTCCTTGGGATAAATGGACATTGCTTGGGCTGGCAATGCCTAAGGCAGTATGGATGCTCTTACTCGTCCTCGTCATTAATATTGCGTTCCTACTCCTATTCTTTAAAGAAATGAAGCTTGCGACGTTTGACCCTGTGTATGCAGCAACCCTCGGCATTCCCGTTGTCTTTCTTCATTATGGCTTTATGACATCGATTTCGTTTACAACAGTGGCAGCTTTTGATAGTGTAGGGGCCATTTTAGTGGTTGCCATGTTGATTGGGCCAGCTGCTACCTCCTATTTAATCAGCAAGACGATTAAGCAAATGTTCGTCTATAGTATGCTCTTTGGAGCTGCTGCTTCCGTCATTGGCTATTATTTAGCGAAATTTTGGGATACCTCTATAGCAGGTATGATGGCAACAACAGTCGGCTTCATTTTTATCGTGACATTCATTTGTCAAAAAATCGTTGAGCGTAGAAAAAAAGTACTTGTTCATAAACTAGAAACTTCTTAATGAAAAACGTCGTTTGATACGCCCATCAAACGATGTTTTTTCTTTTGAGGACAAGTTCAAACTTTTGAATGAGTACTCCTTCTAGGAAAAATAGTATACTCGTTAAGATAAACTAGAAAGAGAAAGAATAGTAGCATCTAGCAAATTTTTCTATATTTTTATGTACGAATATTTAAAATTTTGTTACGATAAATTTTATGATAGCAACAAGGAGAACAGCATGTGGAGAAATCGAAACGTATGGATTATTTTATTAGGTGAATTTGTCGTAGGTCTCGGCTTATGGGCTGGCATTATTGGCAATTTAGCCTTTATGCAAGAGGTAGTACCTTCTGACTTTCACAAATCATTAATTATTTCTTGTGGTATTTTAGCAGGCTTAGTTGTTGGTCCAATGGCAGGACGTATCATTGACCAATCGAAGAAAAAAACGGTTGTCCAGATGGCGAGTATCGGACGCATCATCAGTGTTTTATTTATGTTTATCGCACTTTATACTAATTCGGTCATTTGGATGATTCTATTTTTAATCACGCTGCAAATAACAGCAGCATTTTATATGCCTGCCTTGCAATCTATTATTCCCATGATTGCGAAGGAACAGGATTTAATTACATTAAATGCTTGGCAAATGAATGCGAGAACCATTTCAAGGATCATCGGTACAGCCGCTGCCGGGTTTATGCTCAGTTTTTTTGAGTTAAAATGGTTATATATTATTTCATTTATTGTCTATTTAGGCATGTTTGTCATTACTAGTTTATTGCAATTGGATGAAGCATCTACGGAAACGATGACAAACAAAGAAAAAGGGAATTTTAAAGAAGTGTTACCGATGGTGAAAGAGCATCCAGTCGTCTTGATGACGCTTGTCTTAATGTTAATTCCTACATTATTTTTAGGCTCTTTTAATTTAGTGATTATGAAAATATCTGAAATTCATCAATCTACCACAATTTCAGGATTATTGTATACGGTGGAAGGTATCGGATTTATGCTTGGTGCAGCTGGTTTGAAAATGATTGCTGACCGTGTACAAATGGGTACACTGCTTTTTTCATTGGCCTTTATTATCGGCTCAATGGAGCTCCTATTATTACTGGCAGATATTCCATTTTTCGCTTTAGTGGCATTTGGCGTTTTTGGCTTTTCAGTTGGCTGTTTTTTCCCAACGACAATGGTAATTTTCCAAAAACAAGTACCCAAACAGTTTCATGGACGCTTTTTCTCATTCCGCAACATGATTGATTCCGTCGTCTTTCAAATCGTGCTTTTATCGACAGGTATGATGCTAGATTTAATTGGTTTAAGTGGTATGGGACTTGTTTTCGGAATCATAAGCTTAAGTTTAACCACTACTTTCTTATTTTACGCTAAGAAAAAGAATGTCGTTATGCATGCACATTAATATCATGTCCTTTATGCATGACACCAATTGGGGCATACGATAGAGGTATAAAAAGGTGGTAGCATAGGAAAGGAACTGTCTAGATGGAGACGGTTCCTTCTTCATTAATTCAAGTAATCTTATTTGATATACATAGAGAAAGAAGGTTGAAAAATGGTTGAAAAATCTCAAGAGTCAATTGCGTCCTATATTGAGTCACCAGAAAAACTAAAAAACCTATATAGGCGTGTACTGATAGTTGTTAGCTTATCCCAAATTTTTGGGGGAGCTGGACTTGCGGCGGGTATTACGGTAGGCGCTCTACTGGCACAACAAATGCTTGGAACGGATGCCTATGCGGGTGTACCCTCTGCATTATTTACGTTAGGCTCTGCGGGTGCGGCTTTCATTGTAGGAAAACTATCACAGCGTTATGGTCGCCGCATAGGCTTATCATCAGGTTTTATAGTGGGTGGACTTGGTGCAATAGGTGTAGTCCTTGCTACTTTAATGAATAGTATTTTGTTATTGTTTGCCTCTCTATTAATCTATGGAGCTGGTACGGCAACTAATTTACAGGCACGCTACGCTGGGACAGATTTAGCCAATAATAAGCAACGTGCTACGGCGATTAGTACAACCATGCTTATGACCACGTTTGGTGCTGTTTTAGGTCCAAATTTAGTAGAATGGATGGGAAAAGTAGCACTGTCTATCGGTATTCCAGCTTTAGCGGGTCCATTTCTATTATCAGCTTTGGCCTTTATTATGGCGGGGCTTGTATTGTTTACGATGCTGCGTCCTGACCCGCTAGAAATAGCGAAAGCCATAGAGGCACATAAGCAAAAAATGAACAAAGAAAATCAAACACCATCCATGCCTATATCTAGCAATAAAAGAGGCCTAGCGGTAGGAGCAACAGTTATGGTCCTGACACAAATTGTCATGGTGGCCATCATGACAATGACACCTGTCCATATGAAACATCATGGACATGGATTAGCCGAGGTTGGTATTGTGATAGGGTTTCATGTAGGTGCTATGTATCTGCCATCACTTGTCACAGGTATTCTTGTTGATAAAATCGGACGTACAGCAATGAGTATAGCTTCAGGTATTACGTTACTACTCGCTGGCGTAGTGGCTGCATTTGCACCAAGCGATTCCATGGTGTTACTCATTGTGGCACTTTCTTTACTGGGATTAGGTTGGAACTTTGGCTTAATTAGTGGAACTGCTCAAATTGTTGATGCGACGGAGCCTTCTACCCGTGCAAAAACACAGGGGAAGATGGATGTTTTTGTGGCATTGGCAGGGGCATCAGGTGGTGCACTATCAGGTATGGTAGTGGCGAATTCAAGCTATGCAGTGTTGTCCTTAGCAGGAGGGCTATTGTCGTTAGTATTGATTCCTGTTGTCATTTGGTCTAGGAGAGCAGCTTAAAAGGAGAAGGGGAAATTGGCATCTAAGCTAATTATTATCCGAGGAAATTCAGGTAGTGGGAAAACGACAGTTGCAAAGAAACTTCAGCATCATCTGGGACATGGTACACTTTTGATTGCGCAAGATGTTGTCCGACGTGATATGTTAAAGGTGCATGATCGAGAAGGCAATCTTTCTATTGAATTAATTCGTCAAATCGCAGAGTATGGTAAAGGTCGTTGTGAAGTTGTCATTGTAGAAGGAATATTATATGCCAGTCGTTATGGAGCTATGTTAAAAGATTTAATCCACTTCTATGATCAGAAGGCCAATACTTATTATTTTGATTTATCTTTTGAGGAAACCGTTATTCGTCATCATTCTAGCTCCAAAAAAAATGACTTCGGAGAAGATTCTTTACGTGCTTGGTGGAATCCGCATGATTATCTTGGGGTGGATGGTGAAACGCTGCTGACGGAAGAGATGTCACAGGATGATTTATTAAAATTAATGGTAAAGCAACTGTAGAAGTAACAAAAAACTTACCCTTTCGTAGGGTAAGTTTTTTCATAGTGTTGAAAAATTTCCGTGCAGGTTACATGCTTTCCTCTGGGCGAACACAGCTCCGTTTAGAGGTTACCTGTATCGCTATTCAAGAAGATTCAAGTAGCCTTCCACTCCAACCCGTTAAAATGTTTCTTTTTTTAGAAAAAATTTTCAAATAAAACAAAGGTGTTCACTACTCTTTATGGCGAGGGTAGTCACTCATCACTACTGCCAGTATGAAAGAGGAAAAGACACTTTTGTAGAATGGTTGATTGGAGAGGAGCCAGCGTTACTCCTTGGGGATTTAGCGTCACAGATGAGACCCTGGAGCGAACGCAAGTGAGTGAAGCGGCTAATCGGACGACCCCTTAGAAAGTACGCTGGCGGAACGGAAATCAACCTCTCGACTTTTATAATTACCTTTTATGGCGTGGACAGCACATTTTTTCAATTGGAACTATTTTATTGAATAAGCGTTACAATATTAAATTGTTAGAAAGCAAAGAGTAGGTACATATGTGGATTTAATAACAGAAAAATTAATCATGATTGCTTTATTTATTTTAATCATTCATGCGATTGAAACGCTTGCATATGCAGTTCGTTTATCAGGAGCACGTGTCAAATTACTAGCTTCGGCTTTATCTCTTTTTAATGTAATGGTCATGGTGTCGAGGTTAGCAAATATGATGCAACAACCATTCACAGGGAGCCTTGTTGATACAGCACCTACGGAGAATGCCATGGCATTTGTAGAACATCAATTTCGACTAATTATTGGAGCGGCTTCGCTTGGAACAATCGTAGGAATCTTACTTATCCCCACCTTTGTAGCCATTTTTTCAAGAGCTATCGTTCATTTGGCTGAGGAAAGAGGCTCAATCCCGGCTTTATTGAAAAAGGGCTTTACATTTGACTATGTAAGACGGGGGATGAAGCATATTCATACACCGAATTTTAGTTATTTAAAAGGCATTCGTCTACAGGATATCCCGATTAAATTATTTGTTATCAATATTGTTATTACAGCTATCTATACGATTGGCGTTTTATCTGCATTGTATGCCACATTATTAGTACCACAATTAAAGACTACTGCTGTTATGGCATCTGGATTAATTAATGGCATTGCAACAATACTATTAATCCTATTCATTGACCCGAAAATATCCATTCTAGCAGATGATGTGATCAATAAGAGAGGAAGCTATCTAGACCTGAAAAGAATGTCTGTTATGATGATGTTCTCCAGATTTTTAGGAACCATTGTGGCACAGTTATTATTGATTCCAGGTGCTCATTACGTTGCATGGTTTGCAAAGTTAATTGCTTGATTAGAACCACTTCCTTTCTATTTTTAGGAAGTGGTTTTTTAGGCCACAGCAATTAATCGTGAGGTGTGGTAGGGGAGAAGTAAAGAAATTATATAGTATAATGTGGGTGAATAATAGATTCGAAAAGAGGGGAACGAATGTATGCCGACGATACTTGTTGCGGATGATGATGCGAACATTCGTGAACTTGTTTGCCTTTTTCTGCGCAAAGACGGGTTCACTACAATGGAGGCAGGAGATGGTAAAGAAGCATTAGCCATCTACGGCTCAACATCTATTGATCTTGTTGTACTGGATATTATGATGCCAACAATGGATGGCTGGACACTATGTAAGGAGCTCCGCAAAATGAATACGGATCTTCCTCTACTGATGCTGACTGCAAGAGGGGAAACATGGGAAAAAGTGAAGGGCTTTGAGCTTGGAACGGATGATTATTTAACAAAGCCATTTGATCCGTTAGAGCTAACTGTACGTGTAAAGGCACTTTTGAAGCGCTACAGGATTGGCCATTCGCAGACCATTCAACTTGGTCAAATCACGCTGGACCGTCAGACCTATAAAATTATGAGAGGAAAAGATGTTATTTCACTACCGCTCAAGGAATTTGAATTATTATATAAGCTTGCCGAAACACCTGGACAAGTCTATACAAGAGAACAACTGATCGATCAAATTTGGGGGATTGATTATGCGGGAGATAATCGAACCATCGATGTACATATTAAGCGCCTGCGTGAGCGCTTCAACACCATCACTGATTTTCATATCGACACAATAAGGGGTCTGGGCTATAGGCTTGAGGTTGAGGAATGATTAAATCTTTATATACTCGCGTCGTTTTAATCTTTCTAGTTGCTGTCATTGGGGGGACTGTTATCTCTTTTTTCATGGCAACATGGGTATTTAAAGATAAATTAAATGAAAACTTGCAAATTCCCTTACTAAATTTTGGACAAGACATGGTACAAATTTTTGACACATTGCCATATCATGAAGCCGATCGTTTTATACGCGATATGCATCAGCTTGAATCCTATCATGTTCGCATTTATGAAGAAACAGGGCAGTTTATGGCTTACGGAAAGCTTCATGGCAATGAGTTAGCCCCTGTAACAATGGAACAAGTACAAGCTGTACTGGATGGAGAGGTCATTCAAGTAATTCCAAGTGGTATTTCATCCATACTTGTCGGCATACCTCTAACAACTGAAATGGGAACAAGAGCGATGTTTATCCAAACGATTGCTTTACCTTCAACCTCCTTTTCCATCAAGTTGATTCTGAATTTTGCTACTTATGCCTTAGTAATAGGAAGCGTTGTGTTTTTAGTTGCAGCGATGTTTTTAGTCAAGCCCATCAAAAAACTAACACAAGCCACTAAACATATTGCTGGTGGTGATTTCAATGTCGAATTAAATATTAAGCAATCAGGGGAGTTAGGTACGTTGGCTAAAAGCTTTGAAGATATGGCGGAGGAGTTACAGCAGCTAGAGCAAATGAGGAGAGATTTTGTATCGAATGTGTCCCATGAGGTGCAGTCTCCACTTACCTCCATTTCTGGTTACGCATTAGCACTGAAACAAGTTGATGTAACGGATGACGAGAAAAACCGTTATCTTGATATCATCATTTCGGAAGCCAATCGAATGTCTAAGATGAGTGATAGCCTTTTAAAGCTGAGCTTACTAGAATCAAAGACACAGCCAATACATCTCGATACGTTCAGTCTAGATGAACAAATTAGACGTGTCATTGTCTCCCTCCAGCCTCAATGGTCCTCTCGCAATATTGATTTTGAGCTCCAGTTGAAGGCTGTTCGCCTCATGGCTGATTACGATCAATTACATCAGGTATGGACAAATATTCTTACGAATAGTATTAAATTTTCAAGTCCTAATGAGACGATTGAGATCAGCATGAAGCAAAGCGCAAATCATGTGACAGTCCGAATAACGGATAGAGGCATTGGAATTTCTTTAGCGGATCAGCATCGTATATTCGAACGATTTTTCAAGGCTGATCGTTCCCATAGTCACAAGTATGAAGGCAGTGGGATGGGGCTTGCTATCGTGAAGCAAATCGTCTCGCTACATCGAGGAGAAATTGAAGTCGAGAGTGAGCTTGGGCATGGGACGTCAATGATTGTCAGATTACCTATTACCTTAAAGTAAAGAAAGCATGTTACGACTCCTATAGAGATGTCGTAACATTTTTTTGTTGTTCATCTTGTGTTCATATTGTCGTCATTCGGCAGACATCTTTCTCCTTTATAGTTGCACTAACAGCTCAAAAGTAGCTGGAATATCGTAGTAAAGGAGGAGGCACGAGTAAAGGTGAATCCCCTCGTGCATCAAACATGAAAAAATTTATGCGTGTTTTACTGAAATCAATGGCAGTCCTAGGTATATCCATTGTGGGGCTACTTGTCATTGTTTTTACAATAAACATGATTTGCAACAAAATAGAGCAAGGAAAAATAGAACCTTATGGTCAGCTCGTCTCCGTGAATGGGGAAAAAATGAATGTCACCATTCAAGGTAAGGGTGCTGAAACCATCGTATTACTACCAGGCTTCGGTACTGCAGCACCAACGCTCGACTTTAAGCCATTGATAGATGAACTAGCTCCCTATTATAAAATCGTTTCAATAGAGCCCTTTGGCTATGGCTTAAGTGAGGATACAGCTAAAGAACGAAGCACAGAGAATATTGTTAGTGAAATCCATGAAGCTTTACAGGAGTTAAAGATTGATCGGTATATGCTAATGGGACATTCGATAGCAGGCATCTATGGACTCGATTATGTTAATAAATATCCGAATGAGGTAACTGGATTTGTCGGGATTGATAGCAGTGTCCCTACACAGGGTGGTATGGACACGAAGTTTCCAATTAAGTCGTTACAGCTGCTAAAAAAATCAGGGATTGCAAGAATTCTTATAAAATTTTCAGATGATCCCTATGCAGGTCTTCCGTATGATGACGACACAAAAGAGCAAATTAGGATGATTACACTCAAAAACTTTTATAATACAAGCACTTCAAATGAATTAGAGCATATTAGCAAAAATTTCACGGCAGCCAAAACTCTTACATTCCCTAAAGATCTACCTCTTCTCTTATTTGTCCAAGCGAAAAGTGGTGGAGTTGAAAAGAACTGGATACCGCTTCATGAAGAACAAGTCAAACATTCCGTATACGGCAAAGTAATCACACTGGATGGGGATCATTACTTACACCATACAAAATCGGAGGAAATCGCAGACAACGTCAGATCGTTTATGCAAAATAAATAATCCATAGTTTCTTACCTCTTTGCTGTTGGAGGTAAGATTTTTTAATACTATCCTCTTCCTTACGAAATTTTATAAAATCTTTAAATTGAGTTGTAATCCATACTTCGATGAGCATTGAAATACTTCCTGATTATAATGTACGTAGAACAATTATTCTATCAGGTAAGGAGCTATTGGATGAAAAATTATCAATTTATTGCTTTATTAGTAGTAACGACCTTTTTAATGGGTTCATCATTTGCCATTGTTAAATTAGGCTTACCGTATGCCTCGCCTTTATTATTAGCTGCACTTCGCTTTATATTGGCTGGTATAATCATGGCTATCGTTGTTATTATCTTGAAGAGACCTCATCCTAGTACAAGGAGTGAGTGGTTCAAGTTATGCATGATCGGGCTCTTTCAAACAGCAGGTGTGATGGGGTGTATTTTTTTAAGTCTCCGCACCATCACGGCAAGTGAGTCTTCTATTTTAACATTTACAAACCCATTACTAGTTGTAATTTTTGCCACCATTTTCATGAAAGTGTCCTATCGTTTCTATCAATGGATCGGGGTTTTGTTTGGCTTAATCGGGGTGATAATTACGATGGGGGCACAAGTTGAATGGAAAGTAGGTATCCTTTTTGGCTTGCTATCAGCTGTTTTTTGGGCTACTGCCACCCTGTTAGTGAAAAAATGGGGCGTGTTATTTGATACGTGGGTTTTATCTGCATATCAGATGCTATTTGGTGGCTTACTCTTATTACTAGGAAGCGCATTGTTAGAACAGCCATTTTTTATTGTGAATCCACAATCGTTATTGATTCTGTTGTGGCTTAGTATTTTTTCCTCGATCATACAATTTGCAGGGTGGTATTATCTTCTGCAAAATAGTGATCCAGGAAAAACAAGTGCCTATTTATTTTTAGCTCCTTTTTTTGGCGTATTAACAGGCTGGGTGTTATTGGAAGAACCGTTAAAACCATCACTAATGGTTGGCGGCTTATTCATCATCATGGGCATTTATTTAGTAAACCGAACTTTTAGTGGAGAAAAGGCTAGGAGATAACCCCGTGCCCTTTCCTATTTTACAAATCTAAATGAAAGACCTCTTTAAAGCCTATTTTCCCTTTCTCCGTCACTTTAATGGCGCGAATAGAGGGAACTCGTAAAAGCCAACCAAGGTTGAAAAATTGATTTAATAGCTCACAGCCTAGTGCACCAGCTAAATGATAACGCCGTTCACTCCAATCTAAACAGGCATGAGAAAAGGATCGTCGTTTTCTCTTTAAAGCAGTTAAATCGATTCCGAATGTCGTAAAAAATAATATGCCCTCATCTGTCAGGACAAATTGTTTACCCTCCAATGTAAGATAGCCTGCCTTCAGCATCGATTCCGTTAATTGGACACCCAATTTACCAGCAAGATGATCATAGCAAGTTCTAGCATCCTGTAATAACTTGATTTGGCTCGATTGCTTTAATGAACGTACTTCAGGTGGTGGAGAGATGGCTAGGAATGACTCTAAAAATTGAGCAATGTCCTCACCAGCCAATTGAAAATAACGATGACGTCCCTGCTTTTCAACTTTTATCAGCTTTCCTTCTACTAATTTAGCAAGATGAAAGCTAGCAGTTTGTGGTTTGATGGCAGCCATATATGCTAGTTCACTAGCCGTATGAAAACGACCGTCCATCATACTAGCAAGTATGGTTGCCCTTGACGTTTCACCAAGAAGTGCCGCTATTTCTGCCATGTTTGGATTAATTCCCATTCTGTCACAATCCTTTCAGTGTCCTATATTTAGATTTTAGTCAAAGTCATTATGGTTTACAATAAAAGTAATAGAGGAGGAGAAATAAATGGAAACATATTATGCAGTGATTTTTACATCGCAAAGAACTGAGCAAGATGGGGATGGCTATGGCAAGATGGCTGACCTAATTGATGCCTTAGCACAGCAACAGCCTGGTTTCATTCGTGTTGAAAGTGTTAGAAATGAGGAAGGAAAGGGCATAACGGTATCTTATTGGGAATCGCTAGAGGCTATCCAAGCATGGAAAGACAATGCCAAGCATTTAACAGCACAACAATTGGGTAAAGACAAATGGTACACAAACTATAAAGTGGAAATCTGTCAAATGATAAAGGAGTATTCATTTGCCAAATAGCAAGTGAGAAGGAGGCCTATTTTTTATGACGATTGCGGAAGAATGGCACGAACTAAGACAAAAATTTAATCCTTCCAATCCAATAACCATTAATCAAATGCATATGTTTAAAGATCAATTAAAGCAGGTTCAACAATCAGAAGAAACATTAAGGATATTAGTAGAGGTTTACTGTTTACTTAGGATGTATCCTGAGGCATATCAGTTATTTACTGTCATTATGAATAAAGACGATAAAAAGGATCGAAAAAAGTATGGCGTTCTCCAGACCTACATAGATAAACCAAATTCGGTGAATCCTCTGCTGCCAAGAAAAATTAGAGACCATCAGCAGCTCAAAACGAAAATTCCTACGTTTAAATATCTACCAAACCCTCTAGAGGCTGGAATTTTTGAAACAGATGAAATCGTTGTATGTGATTGTTGCGAGCAAGAAGTGGATGTCTATTATACTGGTGGTATTTATGCAATTGAGGACGTAGATTATCTTTGTCCTTCCTGCATCCATAGCGGGGAAGCAGCTCAAAAATATGATGGTTCTTTCCAGCAAGACTTAATGGATGATGAACAGGTTACGAACCCCAAGTTTGCTGAGGAAGTACTCTTTCGGACGCCTGGCTATGTAAGCTGGCAGGGCAATAATTGGGTGGCACATTGCTCTGACTATTGTGCGTTTATCGGCTATGTTGGTTGGCGTGATTTAGTAGAGCTAGGAATTGAGGATCAATTTGATAATTATACCGGCTTTTCAAAAGAAGAACTTTCTGCATCCTTAATGAACAATGGTCATCATCAAGGCTATTTATTTCAATGCTTGGAATGTGACCGTTATGTCCTTTATTCAGATTTTAGTTAGTCGTTGTTTGAGGGGGGTAGAGAAGTGGAACAATTTCTACAACGATATATCTATTCATGGCGTTTAAATGGTTGGCTTATCCACGATATTTTTTTCTGCATCGTGTTAGGTACGGGACTTCTACTATTTTTGTTTATCGTCATGAAACGAAAACGACTCGTTATTTCTAGCATTTTGCTCATTGCCTTTTTATTCGTCAGTAATCTATTAATGATTGTTTTTGGCTTAGCGGGGAGAGGCTTTCCCATCAAATCCGATTCGCCGATTTATACAGATGATTCACAAAGCATTGCTGTTCAAATGGTGCAAGGCTCAGAAAATAATGGGACATCGAATGGAATTACGCATTTAATCGCACACCATCTCCTAGTAGCTGTGAATTTACAAACAGGTGAAAAGCAATGGACAAAATCAGCTTCCTATAAAGAAACACTGCTTGGGGAATTTATGGGGGGTGTTCTTGTCCATCATCGTGATGATGAGTTTGGTCAATTATCCTTGGTAGATATGGAAACAGGCAAAGAACTACTTTCTGAAAAAGATTTTCGAACGCAACATCCGTCATTAATAGCAATATTGAGCAATAATGCACATCAAATGGCTGTCCTAGAGAACCATTTATATTTGGAAGGGGTCGATGGCAAATTCTATCGCTTTGATGGTAAAACATTAAGTGAGGATGCGAAGGCTCAAGATTACCTATCTGCCCGTTTTTTCATCGAGACAGAGTTGCCGGGCTATTTTGCTACACATCCACAGCCTGTAGAGGATTATCAGGCCATTCGCGATTTTAGTCAAGCTGTCCTAACCGAGCCAGCCATTCAAGCCTATGAAAATTTACAACCAAAAGTGGTGGATGTAGATATCATAGAAAAAACGGCTCTTGTTTCATATCGACAAACACAGCGAGAAAGTGCTGAACACATGTTATTGCTCTATGATATGAACAAACATCAGGTATTGTGGGAACGCAATATTGGCATCATTAATTCCCAACAACAACAGCCCACTGTTCGGACATTAGAGAATAGCTACGTCATTCAAGCTGGTGATAGATTACTAGTATTCGATAAAGAAACGAAAAAGAGGTCTGTTCACTATCATCTACGTTGGAATCGTCCTATTGATGAGTGAAATCTATTGGAAAAATCGTTCTTTTTTTGATTCGCCAAAAAAGGAGTATAATTTAATAGGAAGAAACTCTTATTAAAAGGACGGCGTGCAAATATGAATGAACAATTAGTAGATTGGATTATACGCTTTCAAAGGGATAAGGATATTGAAGCACTGGCCCATTTAAAAGATTATTGTTATGAGATGATCGAACCTTTGATGGAAGAATTTACGATGAAGTATGGCGAAGAAGCAGGCGAGTTATTACGCCTAAAGTGGGATAAACGATTTTATTTTATATTTACAAAATATCAAGTGAATGTAGGGCTACCTCTAGAGACATTTGTAAAAAATACGTATCGTTTTTATTTCATGCAGGTGTTACAAAAGGCTGGTTATAAGTGATCGAAAAAAAAACCCTTGATTTGCGTAAAAACAAATCAAGGGTTTTAAATTATTTATAGAGTAGATCTTCTGCTAAATGAGTAAACACTTCACCGATTATCGACACTTCATCATAGACCGAGGAACCTGTATTTTCCTCAGGTTGAGCAAAAGGAATTTGAGCGATTACATCGGTCTGCAATAAATCTGCTAATTGTTCGGCTCCGCCTTGTCCAAATAGATAGTTTTTTTGACCGTCAGCGCCTTCAAAATAGGCCATGTTTTCAACAACACCAAGAATCGTGTGTTTCGTATGTTGCGCCATCAAGCCTGCACGAGATGCAACATGAGAAGCGGCAAGATGCGGTGTTGTCACGATGATTTCTTGGGCTTGTGGAATCATCGCAGCCATATCAATTGCAACATCTCCTGTACCAGGTGGTAAATCGATGAGGAGGTAATCTAAATCTCCCCATAGCGTGTTGACAAGGAAATTGCGAATCCACTTATTGAGCATAGGACCACGCCACATAACAGGCTGGTTGTCATTTGTAAAAAAGCCCATCGACATTATTTTTACGCCGTTACGTTCTACTGGAATCGCCGTTTGATCAAGCATGGTAGGCTTTTGATCAATCTTCATCATGGCAGGGATACTGAAACCATAGATATCAGCATCTAAAATACCTACACGTTTGCCAAGACGAGCAAGTGCAACCGCTAAATTAATGGTCACTGTAGACTTTCCAACACCGCCTTTACCACTTGTAATGGCAATGAATTGAACACCAGAATTAGGCAATAGCATGTTTGGCATTCCTTGATCAGTCACATTCTTTGCCTGTAGAGAGGCGGTTAAAGTGCGACGCTCCTGGTCTGTCATAGCGCCAAAGCTAATGGTAACAGTGGAGGCACCAAGCGCTTGTAAGGCCTCCTCCACATCTTGCTGTATTTTCGCCTTTAACGGACATCCTGGTATGGTCAAAATAATATCCAGCGCTATATGGTTGTCATGTATTTGAATGTTTCGCACCATATTCAAATCTACAATACTCTGATGTAGCTCAGGATCATTTACCTGTTTCAATGCGTTTACAACATTTTCTTTTGTTAACATTTAGGAACCACCTTATTCTTTTAAGCCTTTGCCGAGTCCCTTTAAGAAATGAACCCCAAAATTGAGCGCACGATTAACATCTGGATCGTTTATCATTTTCATGAGCTTAAAGGCACTGACCTTTTCATTCGATTCAAGTGCTTTACTTGCTTCATCTACGCCTGTATTTAAGCCTTCAATCAGCTTAGTCGTTGTTTCAGGATTGAGCGCCGTCAATGCTCCCGCAACACCCATTAAATTGTTAATGATATTGGTTACAGGCTTACGTGTTAATTGTCCAAGTGCAATATGTGCCACTTCCTCTTTGGCTTCAAGTAGCTTCATTGCTGCTTCTAGTGCACCGATATCATTTAATTCAGCCATAATACTAAACACCTGATTGACGGCTTCTTCATTTTCAGAAAGCAGTTCTTTTAGATTATCTAATTTTTGTTCTTTTAGTTGTTCTTCTGTTAATTGTTGTTTTTTAATGCCTGTAATGGGTACAGCCATGCTCTCACTCTCTTTCGTTTATGGTTGTTAAGTGAACGTAGCCAGGACGATTCCATTTTCGTTGTACCTCAACACCATTTTGAGGATGACGCTTTTTATAGCGTGGGTTTGTGCGAGGAAGTGGTGATTTACCTTTTGCTTTTAGCACTTCTACTCGTACTTTTGTTTGTTTATAAGCTGGTGTTGACGTATTCACATCTGCTGCAGGGCCAGTTAGGAAGTTGATGGCTGAATCTTTGCTAACAGAGTTCATTGGTAAGAATAATTCGTTTCCTTGTACGCGATCTGTAACAAGAGCATTTAGCTTCAAGGCACCATATGGAGACACTAAACGAAGTAGGGCTCCATCTGCAATGCCTCGTTCTTTCGCCAATTCTGGTGATACTTCAACGAAAATTTCAGGTACTTTCGATTGAATACCTTTCGATTTATTTGTTAGATTTCCTTCATGGAAGTGTTCAAGCATACGGCCATTATTAATATGACAATCGTATTGTGCTTCAAACTCAACAGGCTGCACCCAATCATTTAAAGCAAAACGAGCCTTCTTATCAGGGAAGTTAAAGCCATCTTCATATAATAATGGTGTATCTTTACCATCATGGCTACCCCAACAGAAGCTTCCCCAGCCTTCAAGAACATCATAGTTGGCTTGTGAGAAGAGGGGAGACAGGCTCGCCATTTCATCAAAAATGTCGCTTGGGTGATCATAATGCCAATCTGCCCCTAAACGACGAGCAACCGCTTGCAATATTTCCCAATCTACTTTCGACTCACCAAGTGTTGGTAATACTTGATACAGGCGTTGAACACGACGTTCCGTATTCGTAAATGTACCTTCTTTTTCAAGCGAAGGTGCAGCAGGTAAAATCACATCTGCATATTGTGCTGTGCGTGATAGGAAACAATCTTGGACAACGAAAAAGTCAAGCTGTGAGAGCACCTCATCTACATGGTTGGCATTACAGTCAACAAGTGCCATATCTTCGCCCACTAAATACATCGCTTTCATTTTCCCTTCCATGATCGCATCTAACATTTGCATATTATTTCGACCAGGCTGTGGTTGAATAGGGACACCATAGGCTTTTTCGAATTTTGCACGTGCCTCGTCATCTGTGACTCTTTGATAGCCTGGCAATAGATTTGGAAGTGTCCCCATATCGCAGGCACCTTGCACATTGTTATGGCCGCGGAGTGGGTAGGCACCAGCACCTGGACGACGATAGTTCCCAGTTGCTAAAAGTAAATTTGAAATCGCTGCGGATGTATAGGAGCCACCAGTATTTTGTGTTACCCCCATGCCCCAAAGAACACATGTACCATCTGCATCACGAATCATTTCAGCTACTTCGATCAATGTTTCCTTACTAATACCAGTCATTTCTTGTGCATAATCAAGTGTATAGGTTGCAAGTACTTGTTTAAAATCATCATAATGAAGGACGTTTTCTTGAATAAACGCTTCATCATGCCAACCTTGATCAATGATATATTTGGTAACAGCCATTAACCAAACTTGGTCAGTACCTTGCTTTGGACGCATAAAGATGTCGGAACGCTCTGCCATTTCATGCTTACGAATATCAGCAACAATTAATTTCTGACCATGTAATTTATGTGCACGTTTCACACGTGTTGCTAAAACAGGATGTCCCTCAGCTGGATTAGCCCCAACAATAATGACAAGTCCAGCCTTAGCAATATCTTTGATCGTACCAGCATCTCCTCCCATGCCAACTGTACGTAATAAACCATCAGTTGCAGGAGATTGGCAATAACGAGAACAATTATCGACATCGTTTGTTCCAAATAATTGACGGGCCATTTTTTGAATTAAGTAATTCTCTTCATTTGTAATTTTAGAAGAGGAGATAAAGCCAACAGAACCTGGACCATATTGTTGTTGAATGCCACCTAGTTTTGTTGCAATTAAATCAAGTGCTTCATCCCACGATGATTCCACAAACTCATTATTTTTACGAATGAGTGGTTTTGTAATACGTTCCTCAGAATTGATAAAATCCCAGCCAAATTTCCCTTTGACACATGTAGAAATCGCATTTACTGGACCATCGGAAGGCTGTACTTTTAAAATTTTACGACCCTTTGTCCAAACTTCGAACGAGCAGCCTACACCACAGAAAGTACATACTGTTTTTGTTTTTTTGGTGCGCTTACTACGCATGGCTGCTTCCACTTCAGAAACGGCGAAAATACCGCTATAGCCTGGTTCAACTTCCTTAATCAAACTGATCATCGGATCTAACATATCCTGTTTGAGGCCAGTCATAAATCCAGCCTCTCCAAGCATGGATTTTTCCATTAAGGCATTACATGGACATACGGTTACGCATTGACCACAACTTACACAGGAAGAATCATTGATAGCAACGCCCGTATCCCAAATGACACGTGGTCTTTCTGCTTCCCAATCAAGGGATAATGTTTCATTTACCTGTAGATTCTGACAAACCTCTACGCACTGACCACAAGCGATACATTGGTTAGGATCATATCGATAAAACGGATGTGACATATCTACTTCATGAGGTTCAACTTTTGGCTGGTAGGGATATTTTTGATGCTCGATTTCCATCATTTCGGCAGTGTTGTGTAAAGCACAATTGCCATTGTTGTTATCACAAACTGTACAATACAGTAAATGATTTTCGAGTAGACGGTCCATCGCTTCTGTTTGTGCCGCTTTTGCTTTGTCAGAAGTTAGGAGTACATTCATGCCGTCTACTGCCTTTGTAGAGCAGGAACGAACTAATTGGCCATTCACTTCCACGATACATGTATCACATGTTTCAATGGGGTCAACAGCGGGCACATGACAAATCTGTGGATGCGGAATGTCATGTTGATTAATGGTATCAAGGATTGTAGCTCCTTCTTTTACTTCATACGGTACGCCATTAATATTAATTTGAGTCAAGGTAACTTCCTCCTTTTGCACTTTGAGACGAATCGGATAACATGGTACAGCTTAAGACAAAAGGGAATAACAAATCGAGTTGGTGATTGTTGAAAAGATTGTCTTGTTATCATTGTAATTCCCAATGGTTCTTGAAGCTACCTCAAAATAGGTAAATTGCTAGATCATAACATGTTATCCATGTCTCGGTTTTGAAAAAATAAAAAAATCCACCATGAAATTACATGTCCGAGACATGCTAATAATTCATGGTGGATAAAATTCTTAGCAGGTCTTGCTAAAAACTCAATCTACTTTTATTTTTTAATTACAATAGAATTCAACTATTAAAAACACTATGCAACATCGTAACATAGGGTTCAAAATAAATTAATTCCATTTGTGATATGAATAGTATAGCCCTTTCCTTCAAAATGAACAATATTTATCATAAAATTTATTAAATGAGAATTATTATCAAAAAGTATTTTCTCTTTTATTTTTTTAAAAGTTGCTATATCATTAACAAACTGTAAGGGTGGCCTACATAACCATTTGCCTAAAAAAGTTTAATTATGATGGGAGAATCGTTGCTATGTCTAAAAAAATCCACGAATTTAATGACATGATTCGAAAGTTAAGAAAGGAAGTATTTGGTAAAGGTCCTGAACGTATTCATACTGTTTTTGTCGAGAATATGGCTGTATCTACCTTATACGGAAATATCACTCCGACAGAAAAATTTATTGCCAGTACACCAGAAGGGCTGAAAATGGTGCATGCTGCAAGGACGAGTATGATTCAAGATTTATATAGACAATCGCCACCAGAGGGTATGGAAGAATTGATGGGCAGCAAATTACTTCACTTATTTTCAGATATTAAAATTGAAGAGGATTTTGCGATTTCCGTCTTTGTTTTTGAAAAGCATATCAGTGAATAAAGGGGATGCCTTATGGATCGAGCAATGACAAGAAAAATTGTGCGTGTTGAAGGACAACGAGTGACAGAAATGGTTGATTTAATTGTTTCAGAATACGCTGTTACCGTAAAAATTAATCAGCAAGAATTTGTCACGATGGTCTGTACACCAGAGTATGTAGAAGATATGGTTATTGGCTACTTAGCTTCTGAACGAGTGATTCGTAGTTTTGAGGATATTGAGGAAATTTGGCACCAAGAGAAAGAGGGTTTTGTGCATATTAAAACAAAGCATATTAATCCTTATTACCAACAGACGCAAAACAAGCGCTATATTACGTCTTGCTGTGGGATGAGTCGACAAGGCTTTGTGTTTACGAACGATGCATTAGTAGCGAAAAAAATGGATCAAGTCCATGTGCAAATAACGACCGAAGATTGCTTCCGTTTAATGCATGCGATGCAGGATAGTGCAGATATTTTTAAGAAAACGGGTGGGGTGCATAATGCTGCACTATGTGATGTAAATGGCATCGTCCTAAGTCGCATGGATATTGGACGTCATAATGCTTTGGATAAAATTTACGGCTATTGCCTACGCAACAACATCCGTATGGAAGATAAAATTATCGTCTTTAGCGGACGAATATCATCAGAGATTTTACTAAAGGTTTCCAAAATAGGCTGTGCCATCGTGCTGTCTAAATCAGCACCCACAGAATTAGCATTGCAATTAGCAGAGCAGCTTGGTATTACGACGGTTGGCTTTATTCGGCAACAGACATTGAATATTTATACACATCCACAACGCATCCTATTACCAGCTAATGAATTGAAAGAAGGAGATTAGATGACGAATCTACAAGACCAATTACACAGACCGTTAAGAGATTTAAGAATATCCGTGACAGATCGTTGTAATTTTCGCTGTCGCTATTGTATGCCAGCAGAAGTATTTGGTCCAGATTACGCATTTTTACCGTCTGATAAAATATTAAGTTTTGATGAAATTGAACGATTAGTAAAAATCTTTGTTTCATTGGGCGTGAAAAAAATACGGATTACAGGTGGGGAACCCTTACTACGTCGTGATTTGCCCGAATTAATTGCCCGTATTCACCGCATAAAAGGTGTAGAAGATATTGCTTTAACAACCAATGGCTCGTTATTAAAAAAATACGCACATTCATTGGCACAGGCAGGCTTAGCCCGAGTTTCTGTTAGTTTAGACTCGCTTGATGATGAGCGTTTTTTCGAGATGAATGGTCATAGAGGCAAGGTATTGCCAGTGTTAGAGGGAATTGAAAAGGCTGCAGAAGCGGGCTTACAAGTAAAAATTAATATGGTTGTTCAAAAAGGGAAAAACGAACAAGATATTGTTACAATGGCGCAGTTTTTTAAAGAAAAACAGCATATTCTACGCTTTATTGAATATATGGATGTAGGGAATTCGAACGGCTGGCGCTTGGATGATGTGGTGTCCAAAAAAGAGATTATTGAGCAAATCCATCAGTTTACGCCGTTACAACCAGTAGCGCCCAATTATAAAGGAGAGGTGGCAACGCGTTATCAGTATCAAGATGCTCAAGGTGAAATTGGTATAATTTCATCTGTAACGGATTCATTTTGCTCCAATTGCTCACGTGCTCGTCTCTCTGCAGAAGGTTCATTATACACTTGTTTATTTGCAACAGAAGGCACGGATTTAAGGGAATTGTTACGTTCAGGGCAAGATGATGCTGCCATCATCAAGTGCATAACGAACGTTTGGGAAACAAGAAATGATCGTTATTCAGATGAACGCAATGAACAAACGATGGCAAAAAGGAAAACGTCAAAAATTGAAATGTCTCATATTGGGGGGTAGGGTGTAAAAAACAGAAAAAAATCGGCACAATAATGCCGAATTTTTTCTGTTTATTTATGCACAAAAGTGCCACTTTTCCCACCTGTTTTTTCAACAAGGTAAGTTTCTTTGATGACCATCGTCTTATCAACGGCTTTGCACATATCATAAAAAGTTAGTGCTGCGACAGACACAGCAGTGAGAGCTTCCATTTCAACACCCGTTTTTCCACTGCATTTAACAGTGGCTTGAATATGGAGCTCATAGCCATTCTCTGCTTTTTCATAGTCAAACTGGAAATCCGTACCCTGTAGCATGATGGGATGGCACATGGGAATGATATCAGCTGTTTTTTTAGCGCCCATAATCCCTGCAATTTGCGCAACTTGCGTCGGATCACCTTTTTTAATGCCACCTTGTTGGATGGCTTCATAGACCGCATCGGATAAAAGAATCGTACTGCGCGCAATGGCTGTACGTGTTGTGATTTCTTTTGCGGAGATATCGACCATTTTAGGACGACCTTCTTCGTTCCAGTGTGTAAAATTATTCATTATTAAACTCCTTTTTACTTGTTTGTGACCAGTCTTGTTGTGCGTTGATATTGATAAATGTTGAGCTATTGTCATCAAAAGGGACATAACAAACACGAAGTTGCTCTAAAAGCACTTTCATACTCCGTTTATTTTGTGTCGTTAATTGTGTCGCCTTTGGTAAAGCAGTACGTCGATATAATGCAGCTAATGGCTGATCGCGTAGCGCTTGTGTCGGAACAATAGCATCATACGTGTCATTAATCAAGCCTACCATTTTTTGGATAAATTCTGCATTCATATAAGGCATATCGCTTGCTACGACAAAAAACCATTCCACATCAGGATAGGCTGTCATGATATGATGCAAAGCAAAAAGAGGGCCTTGATGTGGCTGCTTTTCAATAACCCAGTGGACATTTTCCTGTCCAAACTGATGTTGTAAGTGCGCATTTGTAGCGATAATAAGAGGGTTTAGCTGATTTTTTTGCAGGGCTATGAGACTATGTTTATATAATGGCAGTCCAGCAAACTTCTCAAACATTTTTGGCTGTCCATAGCGAGAGGATTGACCGCCAGCTAACACTATACCTGCAATTTTCATAAGCGCTTCAACTCACCAACAAAATGTTGGACTGTAGGTACTATGAGCTTCGTCATAGCTAAAGTCACCGCATTTGTGGAGCCTGGTAAAACATAAATGGCTGTTTGCTGGAGACTTCCTGCCGTGGCACGACTAAACATCGCCTTTGGGCCAATTTCTTCATAGCTGAGCATTCGAAATAATTCACCAAACCCCATCATTTCTTTTTCAAACAGAGGCAGAATGGTGTCATAGGTTTGGTCTCTTGGTGTAAATCCTGTTCCACCAGTAACGATAATGGTATTAATTGTTGGATCGCTGCACCAATTTTTAACATGATGAGCGATATCGAGCGGTTCATCCTTTGTTAGTTGGTAGTCTATAACTTCAAATGCAGCTTTTTGTAGTAAGGACTGAATACGCTGACCAGCATGATCATCTGCCTTTGTGCGTGTATCACTGACCGTTAAAATGGCAACTTGAATTGGTTGCTGCTGATGTGAGGGATGCACAGTAAGACCTCCTTCAAATGCGTTTTTGCTAAAAAACATTGCTTTTATTATAATGCTATAAATGAAAAGGTCAAACGAAAATTCATAGAAAGAAAGGCCACATACGTATGCAAAATAGATATTCTAGACAACAATTATTTCACCCTATCGGACAAACTGGGCAACAATCCCTTCAGCAAAAACACGTCCTTATTATAGGTGCGGGGGCATTGGGGAGTGCTAGTGCAGAAGCGCTTGTGCGAGCAGGTATTGGCAGGCTGACACTCATTGATCGTGATTATGTAGAGTGGAGTAATTTACAAAGACAGCAATTATATACAGAGCTAGATGCACAAGAAAAAATGCCCAAAGTTATCGCAGCTAAAAAGCGTCTCCAACAAATAAACACAGAGGTAGAAATTCATGTCGGCATTATGGATGCTTGTACAGAGACCTTGCTACCATTACTAGAAGATGTTGATGTGATGGTCGATGCGACCGATAATTTTGATGTTCGTTTTGTCATGAATGACCTTGCGCAAAAATATCGTATTCCTTGGGTATATGGCTCTTGTGTTGGTAGTTATGGTGCGACTTACACGGTTGTACCAGGTAAAACGCCTTGTTTGCATTGCTTATTAAAGGTGATGCCCCATACAGGGATGACTTGTGATACCGTTGGCATTATTAGTCCAGCAGTTCAAATTGTTGCTGCTTATCAGGTGGCAGAGGTTTTCAAGCTGCTTGTTGGAGATGACAAAGCCTTACGAAAAAGCTACTTAACGTTTGATGTTTGGCAAAATCAACACTATGAAATCAATGTGGAGAAAATAAGGCAAGGTGATTGTCCATCTTGTGGCGACAAGCCGACCTATCCTTACCTATCCTATGAAAATCAAACGAAATTACAGATCCTTTGTGGCCGAGACGCGGTACAAATTCGACCACCAAAGCCCATTTACTATTCGCTTGATCAGCTGGCAAATCAGCTCCGTTCCCACGGAGAAGTCCAGGTTAATCCTTATTTGCTATCTTGCCAAGCGGACGATTACCGAATCGTTATTTTCCAAGATGGGCGAGTTGTGATACATGGTATACAAGATATACAGAAAGCCAAAAGCATTTATTATCGTTTATTAGGTTAAGGGAGTGTACCAAATGGTAGAAAAAAGACAACCAATTCCTGTGGCAGAAGCCGTTCATCGTGTAATGGACTATGCCTTTCAAGCAAAAAAGGAGCATGTGTCATTAACGCAAGCACATGGACGCTTTATAGCACAAGCTATTAGAGCCGATCATGATGTACCTGCTTTTGATCGTTCACCGTATGATGGCTATGCCATTCGTTCCGTCGATAGCCAAGAGGCATCTTCACAGCATCCAGTCCGCTTTCAAGTCGTTGGAGAAATTGGCGCAGGCTATGTCTATGAAGACGTAGTTGGCGATTATCAAGCAGTCCGCATTATGACCGGGGCCCCGATACCGCAAGGATGTGATGCAGTGGTCATGCTAGAATTAACCCAAACATTCGAAGAAAATCACCAAAAGTACATGTCGATTAAACGACCTTTTGAAGCAGGTACTAATATTTCCTATAAAGGGGAAGATGTGCAGCAAGGCGCAGTCCTCATTGAACAAGGCCAATATATTACCCCGGGTGTGATGGCCTTACTTGCTACTTTTGGCTACGAGCAAGTACCTGTTTATCGTAAAACAGTTATTGGTGTGCTTGCCACTGGTAGCGAATTACTAGAGCCAGGTGAAGCTTTACAGCCAGGTAAGATTCGCAATAGTAATGCCTATATGATGATGGCGCAAATTGAGCGTGCTGGGGCAGAAGTGAAATATTTCGGCAAGTTGAGCGATGATCTTACATTATGTATTGAAAACGTAGAAAAAGCCTTACAGGAAGTAGATATTTTAATTACAACGGGTGGCGTTTCCGTAGGTGATTATGATTATTTACCAGCTATTTATGAGGCGATCGATGCAAAGGTATTGTTTAATAAAATAGCGATGCGTCCAGGTAGTGTGACAACGGTTGCTGCTCGCAACGACAAATTATTATTTGGTCTTTCTGGTAATCCTTCAGCCTGCTATGTTGGCTTTGAGCTATTTGTACGTCCGATTATACGTTCTGCATATGGGCATACTCAACCACATTTACGCAGAGAGCAAGCTATTTTAGGGGCTAATTTTACAAAGCCAAATCCCTTTACACGCTTTGTACGAGCTCGTATCGAATATGAAAAAGGGAAGCTCGTAACTGTCCCATCTGGGTTCGATAAATCGAGTGCAGTTTCATCTTTAGCGACAGCCAATGCATTCATTGTTTTACCAGGTGGCTCTAGAGGCTATGAAAAGGGTATGCAAGTGGATGTCCTTTTGCTAGAAGATCTGCAAGGAAGTGAGTGGCCTTGGGACAATATCGAAAAATCTTACAGATAGTTGGCTATCAAAATAGTGGGAAAACAACATTGATGGAGCAATTGATCAAGCAGGCTACAATGGAAGGGCTAAGGGTAGGAACCATTAAGCATCATGGACATGGTGGAGTACCGACGATCGAAACTTCCAAGGATAGTAGTCGGCATGAGCAAGCAGGTGCGGTTGTTACAGCAGTGGAGGGGGCGGGTACTTTACGTATGAGTATCCACCAAAATAGCTGGCAATTGGCTGATATACTAGCGATTTATGAGTCCCTTCCACTGGATATCATGCTAATTGAAGGGTATAAAAATGAACATTATCCGAAGGCTGTGCTGCTGCGCACTGCACAGGATCAAGTACTACTACAGCAAGTAACCAATATCCGCTGTGTGATTTATTGGCCAAGCTGTCCGCTTGATCTATCCCTTGCAATCCCTGCTTTTTCGATTCATGAAGAATCACAATATATGGAATTTTTGTTGACAGAAATGAGGGAAAAACTATGACGACAGCGTTATTTGAAGTTATCGATCAACCAATAGATGTGGAGGAAGTAAGACAAAAAGTCCTTAGTCGAAATGCTGGAGCCATCACATTATTCATCGGTACAGTGCGTGAAATGACAAATGGTAAAAAAACGATGCATTTGGAATATCAAGCCTATCCAGCAATGGCGATTAAAATGTTTGAACAGATTGCAAAGGAAATACAAGAAGAGTGGCCAGAAGCAAAAGTAGCCATCACCCATCGTGTCGGTCATTTAGCTATTTCCGATATTGCCGTAGTGATTGCTGTGTCATCACCGCATCGTAAAATAGCTTACATGGCGAATGAATATGCAATTGATCGCATAAAACAAATCGTGCCCATATGGAAAAAAGAACATTGGGAGGACGGGACAGAGTGGATTGGTGATCAATTAGAAAATGTTCCCTATCCGCAAGGGAAACCAGCCATTCAGGAGGAGGAAAACCTGTGATTAACATTTTATTATTTGCCCACCTACAGGAAGCACTAGGTGAATCAAAGCTATCAGTAGAGCTGTCAGATGTGACAGTTGCGCAGTTAAAAGAGTGGATGGAAATGCGCTACCCTCAGCTATCATTACAACAGATCATGACAGCGGTTAATGAAGAATTTGCAACGGATACGACGATTGTCAAATCTGGCGACACAATCGCCTTTATTCCACCGATCAGTGGGGGATAAGCAAAAAGAGGTAGTTGGCTAGAGCCAACTACCTCTTTTATACTTTCAGGATATGGATACTAAGAAGTAAAAGGAAGGAAATGGCGATCATACACAGAACCCATGTCCAGGCAAGGGTCATGTTTCCAGAATCGATGGCCATATATATTGCTAGCGGTGTTGTTTGTGTTTTCCCTGGAATATTTCCCGCAAACATAAGTGTCGCTCCAAACTCACCCAAAGCTCGTGTGAAGCTTAGAATCCCACCAGAAACAAGTGCCTTTAATGCAAGGGGAATGGACACATAAAGAAAGACCTGCCATTCATTCGCTCCATCCACACGTGCTGCATTTTCAATATCTCGATCGACAGAGGCAAAGCCAGTTTTAGCTGATTGATACATTAATGGAAAGGCAACGATTGTAGAAGCGATGACGGCCGCCCACCATGTGAACATGATAGGTTGATCGAATAGCCAGATAATGATATCTCCTAACATACTATTTTTCCCGAAAATGACGATAAGCAGGAAACCGACTACTGTAGGTGGTAATACCAATGGTAACAGCAATACCGTTTCTAGCACTATTTTGCCTTTGAAATCATGGGTTGCCATCCATTTACCCATTAAAATACCTGCTATAATAGCGATGATCCCTGCAACAAAAGCAATTTCGATCGAAAGCCTAAGTGGAGACCAAAAATCGGTACTCATCTTTTATTGAGCCCCTTTAAATCTATACTTTTCAAAGACATCCATAGCTTCATCACTTTGTAAGAAGTGATAAAAATCCTCCGCCTCTTGTGCATGTTTACTAGCTTTTAGAACACCTACAGGATAAATAATCGGTGCGTGCATAGCATCATCGGCAGTTGCCACGACATTGACCTTATCAGAGACAAGGGCATCTGTTTTATAGACCATACCTGCATCCACATTTTCTGTTTCTGTATAAGTAAGTACTTGACGTACATCTTTTGTATACACTACTTTTGATTCGAGTGAATCCCACAGTTGCATATTTTTTAATGTGTCCACACCATACTGTCCGGCAGGAACCGTTTCGGGCGTACCGAGTGCAATTTTTCCTGCTTGTTGTAAATCTTCAAAGGATTGAATTTGCTTTTCATTGCTTTTAGGCACGATTAATACTAAATCATTGGCTAAAAGATCCGTTCCTAGCTTTTGATCGATCATTTCTTTCTCTACAAGCGCATCAAATTTATCCTTTGCTGCTGAAAAGAAAAGGTCTGCAGGAGCCCCTTGTAAAATTTGTTGCTGTAAAGCACCTGAACCTCCAAAGTTATAGAGAATTTTGATTGTATCGTGTTGTTGTTCATAAGTTGTTTTCAGTTCTTCTAAGGCATCCTGTAGACTAGCTGCCGCAGAAATTGTTAGTTCAACTGGTTCGTTTGTTGCCGCCTCTTGGTTACCACAGGCTGCTAATAGTCCAACTAGTACTAACAGTGTCGCAAATAAACGATAATATTTTTTCACGATGAGTATACTCCTTTTATTACTCGTTATAACAAGACATAACTAATTATAATCAGATATAAATAAAAAAGAAAGTTAGTAAGGGTAGAAAATGTCAAGATGTTCATAAGGCTATAAATACGTTACCATGTAAAATAGAGGCTTATAGGAGGAGAACTTTTACATGTCACAAGAACAATCCTATACGATTGAAGAGGTTGCACAATTATTAAAGGTTTCAAAATTAACAATTTATGATTTAGTGAAAAAGGGTGATTTGCCAGTTTTCCGCGTAGGGCGACAAATGCGGGTAGATCGTGCTGACTTGCAAACCTATATACAAAATCAAAAAACAGGTAGTATGCCAGCTTTGGCACAGGCTTCCATAGCCACTCCGACTAAAAATCACGCGAAAATTATAGTGAGTGGGCAAGATTTAGTATTAGATATTTTAGCAAAATATATCGAGAAACGACGATCTACGAAAGTATTACGCTCACATGAAGGTAGTTTTAATGGTGTAATGGCGTTGTATCACGGAGACTGTGATATTGCGAGTTTACATATGTTTGATGGGGATACAGGAGATTATAATACTCCTTATGTAAAAAAAATCTTTGTCAGCCATGCCTTTGTTCTCATCAATGTTGTATCACGTAAAGCAGGTTTCTATGTTCAAAAGGGGAATCCGCTGGAGATACGCACATTTGAAGATTTCCAAACAAAGACATTCACATTCATCAACCGTGAGAAAGGCTCAGGTGCTCGTACTCTGTTAGATGAACAATTGCGCATTCACGGTATCGCTCCATCCACGATTGCAGGCTATACCCATGAAGAAATGAGCCACCTCGATGTCGCCTCTGCAGTTGCCAATGGACGTGCAGATGTTGGGATTGGCATTGAAAAAATCGCCAAGCTTATTCAGGTCGATTTTATACCGATGGTCACTGAACGTTACGATATTGTGTTATTAAAAACACCAGAAAATCAACCGCTCATCGATATGGTGAAGGAGATTTTAAATACACCTGATTTCCAATCTGAAGTAGCTGCATTAGGAGATTATGACATCTCTTTAATGGGCCAAGTCATGTATGAAACGCTATAATCAAAAATTCATATTGAGTTTAATAAAAAAATCAATTACAATTCTAACTAGGAAATTTTATGGTCGTTGTGTCAATTAGTATGGCACAGCAGCTATATTCTTTTATGATACATGGTGAGATGGATAAATTAGTAGGTACTACTGCTAGGATATTAGCCCACCATAAAATAGCTTGCGTACTCAATGCGCAACTATTTTATGGTGGGCTTTTTTGTATAGTAAAAAGGAGATGGATGATGTGACATGGTCAGTATTACATATCATTGGCATTATTGCCTACGCCATTAGTGGAGCATTTGTTGCGTTACAGGCCAACTATTCTTTTATTGGCATATTTGTGCTTGGTCTGACAACGTCTTATGGTGGTTCCATTATCCGCAATGTTGTACTGGATATCCCTGTGTCAGATATATGGGAACGGCAATCCTTATTAGTCGTTTTAGTCACGCTGACGACCATTTTATTTGTCAAAAGGAACTGGATTCATCATTGGAACCGCTGGGGCTATTTCTTTGATTCAATTGGCCTAGCTTCTTTCGCAATACAAGGCGGATTGTTAGCAAAAAGCTTACATCACGACCTAGGTATCATTATTATAGCGTCGATGTTTACTGGTGTTGGTGGAGGGATGGTTCGAGATTTGTTAGCTGGTAGAACACCGCTTGCATTAAGAGAAGAAATCCATGCTGTCCTCACATTTGTATGTGCCCTTTGTATATGGTTAGGGTGGGACAGCCCGCTTGAATTGTCAGTCATTGTTATTTTTATAGTAGTGATTCGCATGTTATCGGTGAATAATAAATTAAGATGGAAGCTTCCTTTTAAACATTCCTATAAGAATGCAGAGGAAAAATAGGTTGATTGTCGAAACGAACTGCCCTGTAAAAGTTTGACTCCAATCTTACTTTTATGGGGATTTTTTGTGTCTTTTGTAGACCCTTTGCTATGCGAGGGATTCCAAAGAGTTTTCCTGTATCTACAAGAATTTGAATCCATGGCATTATGAACAGGAATTACATCACTATATTCACTATTACAATCACAAACGAGTGAAGGCAAAATTAAAAGACCTAAGCCAGGTGGAGTACCGAAACTCAGGTCTTAGAAGTAGCTTAACTAAATATGTCTAACTTTTTTGGGTCAGCACATTTTGAAAAGTAAAATCAATTAACGATACAAAATTTATAACTAAAAACAAGTAGTTTCCAATGTAATTACCTTACTTTAAAAATAATATCTAATATAGAAAAAAACTATGATTATCATAGAAATGATTTAATAGATAAATGATGTAAACTTTTTTAAAATGAAGATGGCCTTATGAAAATGAGGACTATTAGATTGGAAAGGTGTTTTAGATTATGCTTAATGAAGTAGCAGGTATTAAAATTCCAGATTCTATTTTAGCAAGGGATGCACGAGATATTTTAAGAGACTACGGAAATGATTTACTTTGGAATCATTCGAACCGTGTATTTCTATTTGGTGCCATTATGGGAAAAGAGGCAAAAAAGAATTATGATCTAGAGTTACTGTATATCAGTGCATTATTCCACGATTTAGGATTAACAAAAGAGTATAGCAGTCCAGATTTACGATTTGAAGTAGATGGTGCAAATGCTGCAAGAAGCTTTTTGCAACAATATCAAGTTCCAGAAGAGTCAATTCGCCTTGTCTGGGATGCAATAGCATTGCATACGACAATTGGAATAGCAGAACATAAAGAATCTGAAGTATCATTATTGTACTCAGGTGTAGGGTTAGACGTTATGGGGGATGGTTTTAAACAATTTCCAGCTGAATTGAGAGAAGAAATTGTACAAGCATTCCCACGTAATAATTTCAAACAAGACATTATTCCAGCTTTTTATGAAGGTTTTAAGCATAAACCAGAAACTACCTTTGGTAATATTAAATCTGATGTCGTTGAATTCTGTAAACCGAACTTTAAACCAAAGAATTTCTGTGAATGTATTTTACATTCACCTTGGAAAAGTTAATCAAAACATCAATCACAATTGTTTGTTCTAGGTGGGGTTTATACCATCAGCTTTAATCCAAGGGAGATATTTAGAGAATTTATTCATTTTATTTCGTTTTTATTTGATATAAGGGGATAATAAATAGTAAAACAACAAGAGTAGAACATGCTCTCAAGTATCTATAATAAAAAATGATAGGATAAAACAAAAAAGCCAACTACTTAAGAATAAGTAGTTAGCTTTTTTTCGTGTTAAACTTTATTCGGTTTACAATTTTGAGTAAGAGAACATTGTTCTCCATGTTCAATAATCGGACCATATTGTAGAATAATTCTTTTAGTAATAAAATTACTTTATACCAGATTATTATCTGACCATAAAACATGTAAAAATAGATAAAGTTTAATTAGAAAGGATTGAAATAAGATGGAATTACGCCATTTAGAATATTTTTTAATGGTTAGTAAAGAACTACATTTTACAAAAGCAGCTGAAAAGTTAGGAATCTCTCAACCCACATTAAGTCATCAAATTAAGATTCTTGAAAAAGAGATTGGATATTCACTATTTAACCGTATTGGAAAGAAAATTGAACTTACACAAGTAGGGGAAATTGTACAAAAAGAAGCATTAAATATTCAAGGTTCCTTACAAAGTTTGTTTTCACAAATTACAGAATTTACGGAAGTAGAAATCGGGGAATTGAGAATCGCTGTGCTTCCAGGAGAAATAACTGATTTAGTATCTACTTTGTGTATTCTATTTAACCAGTTATATCCTAACATTAAAGTGTTCATTCAAACGACTGATCAAGTGGAAAAGGCTGTTTTAGAAAATCGAGCTGATTTCGGTATTGATTTCCAAATTAATACTAATGATTTATTGCAAGTGACTAAATTATATGATGAAGAATTTTATCTAATAGGTAATCAAAGTAATGATGAACAAAAAGTTTCATTTTCTTCTGTTTTAGATAGTCCTCTTATTTTATTTCCTAGTATGCATCAATGTAGAAAAATAATAGATAAAACTAGCTATGAGCTTGGAAAGCAAATAGAGCCTATTGTTGAAACGTCAAGTATTAAGTCTATCTTGAGTTTAGTTAGAAGTGGAGTTGGTTGTAGTATTGTATCCCGAACATTATATGAATTTTATGATACAGAGGATTTGTTTTTTCAAAAAATTGAAAACCCAACTTTAACCAGCACTGTTTATCTCGTAATGAAAAAGAACTGTTTTATTAATTATGCAGCACGTGAATATATTAAGTTATTAGTACGTGAAATCGAAAAGCTTTATTTTCACACAAACAAAGATGACATTAATTCCTTGCGAAGTTTTATATTATAGTTTTTTTCTATCATTATCATAGAAAGGATATGATAGACGAATAATGGAATCCTTTTTACAATTAAGAACAATCATGAATGCAATAGTCATTTTTGATATTTTTACTATCAAATTAAATAACTATTTAGAGGTGATTGTTAATGGAAAAAGATTTAAGCCAATTTATCAGAAATAAAGTGTTTTTGGACAAAGTTGTTTCTGCGGAGGAGGCAGCTTCTTGGATTGAAGACGGAATGAACATTGGAATGAGTGGATTTACACTTTTTGGTGAACCGAAAGAATTTCCACTTGCACTTTCTAAGCGCGGTGAGACAGAAGACTTCAAAATCAATCTATATACTGGAGCTTCATTAGGACCTGCTGCTGACCAATCAATGGCTGAAGCTGGGATCATTAACTTACGTGTTCCGTATCAAGGTAACCCTGTAATGCGTAAGAAAATCAATACTGGTGAAATATACTATATTGATCAACATGTATCACATACTGCAGAAGAGATAAGAAAAGGGTCATTAGGAAAAATTGATTATGCAATTATTGAAGCAGCTGCAATCACTGAAGAAGGTTATATTATTCCAACTGGTTCTGTTGGAAATTCACCTATTTTTGTGGAAAAATCTGAAAATGTTATCATTGAATTAAACACAACTGCTCCTAAAGCGTACGAGGGACTTCATGATATCCTTGTACTAGGGAATCAAGGTGAGCGTAGAGAGATTCCTATGTACAAAGTTTCAGATCGAATTGGAGAAATTGGAATTAAGGTTGATCCAGATAAAGTGAAAGGAATTGTTTTATCAGAACAGCCAGATATTCCTTCACCATTATTCGAGCCAAATGAAGAAACACAGCAAATTGCAAATAATTTATTAGAGTTCTTAGCTGGTGAAGTAAAAGCAGGACGTTTAACTGAATCATTAGCTCCATTACAATCTGGAGTAGGTTCTGTTGCTAATGCAGTTCTAAATGGTATGAAAAATTCTCAATTTAAAGATATCGAGGTTTTTTCTGAAGTATTACAGGATGGGATCTTTGACTTAATAGATGCTGGTGTAGTTAAATTTGCAGCTGGTACATCATTCTCCCTTTCAAAGAAACGTGTTGATTCACTATCTGCAGATTTAGAGAAATACAAAGATAAAGTTTTGTTCAGACCTCAGGAAATTTCTAACCATCCAGAAATTATTCGTCGCCTAGGAGTTATTTCATTTAACACAGCAATTGAAGTAGATATTTACGGAAACGTAAATTCAACTCATGTTAGCGGAACAAAAGTAATGAATGGAATTGGTGGATCTGGGGACTTTGCACGTAACGCTAGAATTACAATTTTTGTAACTTCTTCCCTAGCAAAAGACGGAGCTATCTCAACAATCGTTCCTTTTGTATCTCATGTTGACCATACAGAGCACGATGTAGACGTAATTGTAACAGAACAAGGATATGCTGATCTTCGAGGACTTCCACCAGTGAAAAGAGCAGAAAAGCTTATCGAAATTGCACATCCTAAGTACAGACCACAATTACGTGATTACTTTTTAGAAGCAAAAGAGAAAGTTGGTGGTCATACTCCACACATTCTTGAAAAAGCTTTCTCTTTCCATACAAACCTAAAAGAAAAAGGTACAATGTTGATTGAGAGAGAAAAAGTGAAAAATAATTTATAAAATTAAAAAAGCGTTACGGTCACCTGTAACATTGACCATACGTACTAGCATATAAAGCCCTCATTTTTAAAGAGGGCTTCCCACTTTAAAAATAAGTTTTATTGTTCTTAGAAAGTAAAATTTTACTTCTAGGAAAGAAAATTAAGATTTTATTTTCTTGCTGGAAGGTAGAATTATGGTAAATATTAGCATGCTCATAGAAAACAAATTTCAGACACTAAAAAGCCAACTACTTGTACTTTATGTAGTTGGCTCTATTGTACTAGGCTTTCTTTTTTTATAACTTTTCTCGCAAGATAGGAAAACAGATCTATGTAGTTTCAAAACCGATAGATACTCGGCGACTTAACTACCGATTGGCACACCTAGCATTTGAGAAACAGCTAATCCTGTAGTGGCTATACCCATCTTTTGTATTTTGTTAGAGGGAATTAACTGGGGAATAGCATGCGTGATTAATTTGATTTTAATCTTTTCTATTTCACTTACGTGTAAATTGAACTGTAGGGACCGAAAATAAATACAGTAAAACGTTACCCTCTTCATTAAATACAGGTGATCCTAAGCCAGTTATTCAGAAGTTGGGACCTTAGGAATAATTAGTTTTAAAAGGAGAGCTTTGAAGATGTGTAGAAACTAATTGTAAACAACTGACCTAAGGATTGCGCCCTATTCTAAATGTGTGGATTATAAGTATAAAACTCTTCAAGATTTTCAGGTCCAAATTAAGAGTTATGTATACTTTGAAAAATTATTAAAATAGCTTTGATACCAAATTAAAATATGATAAAGGATGATTAATTCGATGAAACCTAGAATCGGAATGGTAGGACTGGGTGGCATCGCTCAGAAAGCATATTTGCCAATTCTTTCTAAAGAAATAGATTGGACATTTGCGGGTGCATTTTCACCCAGTAGAGAGAAGAGAAAGGTAATCTGTAATCAGTATCGTATAAAAGATTTCGATAGCTTACCAGCATTGGCTCAAGAGTGTGATGCCGTGTTTGTACACAGTTCCACTGAATCACATTTTAATGTGGTTTCGGAACTACTTTACAAAGGAATAGATGTATATGTTGATAAACCATTGGCAGCATCTATTTCGGAATCAGAAAAATTAGTCGAATTAAGTGGAAAATTGGGAAGAAAGCTTATGGTTGGATTCAATCGTCGTTTTGCTCCTATGTATGTAAAAGCAAAGGAAAAAGCAAATAATATAGCTTGGGTACGTGTTGAAAAGCACAGAACAGATAGTGTGGGTCCTTATTCTTATGGGTTCACAATGTTAGATGATTATCTCCACTTAGTCGATACAGTACGTTGGCTGGGTGATGGAGATCTTAATGTGTTGTATGGAACTGTTCATACGAACGATGAAAATCAACTTTTATATGCGCAGCATATGTATGAATCCTCTCAAAATATATCTTTCTCCACAGCTATGCATAGAAAAGCAGGAACGAATTTAGAACAAATAGAATTGATTACAGACGGAGCAATTATCCGTGTAAAAAACATGAATACAACAGAAATCGAAGAAGGAAATGTAATTTCTACAACCGTTTCTTCTTCATGGGATACAATATTAAAACAACGAGGCTTTGAAGATGCTGTAAAGCATTTCATTTATTGTATTCAAAATGATGAGCAACCACTCGTGGATGGGTTAGAAGGGTTAAAATCTCAACTACTTGTTGAACAATTAATAAAGCAAAAATAATTCAATTCATAAGATTATGGATATTAAATTAGTGCAAGTTTAGTAATGTCCCTTCTACATTCTACACATTGGGCCATTGGAAAAATTGAGGAGCTTCAACAGAAAGAGTGGTTAAAAAATAAAAAAACTACTCAGGAGAGCATCAAACTTTTTATAAAATCAACATAAATCAAAGGAATTTAAGCAAAGTGTTGACACAGCCAGTATGCCACAAAGTATATCAGGTGTTGGTCGATGTATTGTTAACGGAACCATTGAATCCTTTTAGGGCACTTTGGAGTGTAAGAATTATTATTTATATATACGAGTCGTATCAAGGGGGGAAAACTGGCGATTGAAGACAATATTCATTGTTTTAATCGCTATTGCTAACAGAAATGATTAAGCGGCTTGAGCCCTTTAGAATTCTAAGCTCAAGCCGCTTAATACATTTTTATTATTACAATGTTTTACTTGAGTGGATATATTGGAAATTAACCAATATGCTATTACTACAATAATTATTAGTATGTCTTGCCATTATGTCAAAAGCTAGACAAACTAAATAAAATGGTTATGCACTATTTCTAATTAAATTTTTTAAAATAACTTATTAAGAGGGGGCACATATAAATGAATTTTTATATCTCCCTGTGATTAAAAATGATATTATAAAGAGGTTCTAAACCTTTAAAATTAAATATTGATTTGCTAATTTTTCCAAGGTGAATGTAATATACATTCACAGAAATTTTTTTGTTTATAGTTCGGTTCAAAGAATTTAACGACATCAGCATTCATATTACCAAAGGTAGTTTCTGGTTTATGCTTAAAACCTTCATAAAAAGCTGGAATAATGTCTTGTTTGAAATTATTACGTGGGAATGCTTGTACAATTTCTTCTCTCAATTCAGCTGGAAATTGTTCAAAACCTTTCCCTATAACATCTAAAGATATACCTGAATTCAGTAATGATACTTCAGATTCTTTATGTTCTGCAATACCAACTGTTGTATGCAATGCTATTGCATCCCAGACAAGACGAATTGACTCTTCTGGAACTTGATATTGTTGCAAAAAGCTTCTTGCAGCATTTGCACCATCTACTTCAAATCGTAAATCTGGACTGCTATACTCTTTTGTTAATCCTAAATCATGGAATAATGCGCTGATATATAGTAATTCTAAATCGAACTTCTTATTTGCTTCTTTTCCCTTAATGGCACTAAATAAAAATACACGATTTGAATGGTTCCATAGTAAATCATTTCCATTTTCCCTCAAAATATCTTGTGCATCTTTTGCTAATTTAGAATCTGGAATTTTAATACCGGCTACTTCATTAAGCATCATTAAAACACCTTTCTTTTTAAAATTGCCTTTCGATAAAGGCTTCTTTATTGTAAAAGAGTATTTATCATTTATCTATTTGATAATTTCTATAATAATTATAGAAATTTTCTATCGAATGATCCCTTTTAAAGTAATAATGGAATGCTTTTTTACATTAAAATTGCAGTACTCTATAAAAACCTTCACTGCAGTTTTTGTAAAATCTAGTTCGTTGCTCACCATTAAAAAGCTCAATATATACCATTCATTATAAGGGTGGTAATCCTTCTCTCGTTAGTATTGCAAACGTTCTTTGGTTTATTCTACTTATTACTTGGTACTATTATCTCGTTTCGGCCTACATTTCTAAAAAGTAGCTCGTTCACTTGTTTTTTTGAAGTAGATCATCTAAGCCTATTCTAGTGAGGAATTCTGTTCTAACACGATCAGCAACAATTGAGACCTCCTCTGAGCCATCATCCACTGGATCAATGTGTACTCGGTATGGTCTTTCACCTTCTGGTAGAGAAACAATACGTGCAATTTCATCAGATACCATAGATACATCAGCATCCTCAGGAGAAATAGCAGCTAGCTTTTCGCCTATTTGATCTATTAAACTATTGTACTTAGCATCGTATTCAGCTTGTACTTGTTTGTCTTGTGGTTGACCAGCGTTAATAAAATGATTCGTTCCACTAGTAAAAGAACCTGGTACTACGATTGAAGTTTCTATTCCAAATCGGGCAAGTTCAGCAGCATAAGAAACTGCCAATGAGTCCATACCAGCTTTTGCGGCAAAATAAGGGGCCAAGTAGGGTGGTGTTCCACCTTTAACACTTGAGCTAGACACCCAAATAATTAGACCTTGACCACGTTTCCGCATGTTAGGGAGCACAGCACGATTAACACGTTGAGTCGATAACACATTGATATTGTACATTTCGGCTAGTTGCTCAGGTGTAAACGCTTCTGCTGGACCAACAACCATATGTCCAGCATTATGGATTAAGACATCGATATGGGTATGTTTTGTTAAAATCTCTCTCACTGCAGAATCAATAGAATACTGTGAATTCACATCCATTTCAATTGCGTTAATATTTACCATATGTTTAGTCGAATAATCGTTAATCGCTTTTACTTGATGAGCATTACGACCATTTGTTTCCCGCATACCTGCATAGACAATATGTCCAGCTTTTGAAAGTGTTCTAGCAGTTAGAGCACCAAATCCACTTGAAGCTCCTGTTATAACTATGACTTTCTTTTGTTCTTCACTCTTCATTATTTATTCCTCCTAATGTGAAAAATTAAGCAAGACCACCATTTGAAAAGATAACTTGTCCATTAATCCATCGTCCTGAAGTTGCTAAATATGTTACTGTGTCTGCAATGTCCTCTGGTGTACCAAGACGTTCAAGTGGTGCTGCTTTAGAAAGATTATCGATTGTTTGCTTATCTTTTCCATCTAAAAATAATGATGTTGCAGTTGGACCTGGAGCCACTGCATTAACGGTGATATCTTTACCACGTAACTCGCGTGCCAATATCATTGTTATTGATTCAACCGCTGCTTTACTTGCTACGTAAGCCCCGTATGTTGGAAATTGTGTACGAGTAACCGAAGTAGAAATATTAATAATTGCACCACCTTTGCGAACTCGTCGCGCAGCTTGTTGGGATATTACGAAAGCTCCTCGAATATTTGTGCGGTGCATTTTATCTAAATCGGCTAAGTTCAACTCAGCGATAGAACCGAGTAACATAATACCTGCTGTATTGATTACAACATCAATACCACCAAATTTTTCTTCAATTATATCGAAAGCTTTTTGCATAGCTTTTTCATCTGCTACATCTCCACCAATACTAATTGCTTTTCCATCTTGTTTTACAATCTCATTCACTAGAGTTTCTGCTTTGAGCTTATTACCAGAATAATGAACAGCAACAGCAAATCCATTTTTAGCTAGTTTTTTTACTACAGCTTGTCCAATTCCACCAGAGCCGCCTGTAACAAGTGCAACTCGTAAATCTTGTGTTTCAATAATTTTTTTTGTCATGATATTAACTCCTTTGCTCTTAAATAGTTGAAGTAGGTTACGATTATTTTAATTTGTAACCTATCAACACCACTATTATACATCGTTTAGTTACAAAGTCAACATTTTGTAACTTGGTTGTTATACTGTATAATGTAACTTAGTAAAACTAGGGGGTTCCATAATGGCAATACTAACAAAAGAGAAGATTTTTTCTGTTGCAGAAGACATTATTATGAGAAAGGGTGTACAAAAAACAACTCTTTCTGATATTGCAAAAGAACTTGGAGTTACACATGCGGCATTTTATAAACATTACAAAAATAAAGAGGACCTAATGCAGCAACTTGCACTTAGGTGGTTAAAAATTACTTCTAAAGAATTATTAGAATGGGAAGCTCCTAAAGATCTAAGTCCTGCTGCTGCACTTCATGATTGGCTTTGGCTTCTAGCAACTACCAAAAAAAAGCTTTATCATGACGACGAACGTATGTTTAGGTTATATACGGATTACTTAGAAGGCACTCAAATCCTTGTTAAAGAGCATTTAAAAGTATTAGCACAAAAAGCAGAATCCATTAGTGGATTAAAAGAAGCAGGATCTGCCATTATTACAGCATTTGTATATTTCCATAATCCATATTTTGCAGATCGCTGGGATAATGAGTTTTATAAGGAGAGTTTTGAAAGTGTATGGAAATTAGTTGAAAATAAAATTCCCTAAATTAATATAGTACTTAAATATTTGCAGTAATTATTTTTTGCATTTTGTTATCAAATAGATTTAAAAATAAAAAAAGATGTATGATAAAACGCCATTAACAATTGAAATATTGTAATGGCGTTTTTTTATATATATTACTACGTAAAAAAATTCTTTTCGATTTTGGGAAGGTAAGGTCGCAATAGAGCAAAATACAACTAAAATATAAAATATCAATTTAAAATTGACTGAACTTTAGAATTGTTGTAAAATCTCTGGTATACCACATACCACGAAGGGGGCTTCCAATGAAAAAAATAGAGACAGGTATGGCACTTAGAGATATAGCTTTTAAGGAAATTAAGAAATCCATTTTGAACTATGAATTATTGCCAGGACAAGCAATCTATGAGAGAGAATTGAGTGAAAAATTAGGAATAAGCAGAACGCCTATAAGAGAATCTCTGTCGTTGCTAGAAAGGGAAAAATGGATAGTTTCAAAGCCACGAGTAGGTACTTTTATAAAAGAAATTACAGAAGAAGATGTTATTGAAGTAATGGAAATAAGGATGATTTTTGACCGTTTTGCACTTGAAAAAATATGTGGGACGATTACTTTAGAACAAATAAATACTTTAGAGGAGTATGTTAAAGAACAAGAAAATAATAGAACAGATCAGCAAAAATTTATTGAGTTGGATAAGGAGTTCCATGCTCAAATCGTATCATTAACTAAAAATGAGCAAATAGAAAAGTGGTTTGAGGAAATTGGCGATAAGATAAGATGGTTTGGGTTAAAAGCCATTACTGAAAAATCACGTATTGAAGAAACAATTACTGAACATAAAGAAATTATAAAAGCTTTAAAATCACAAGATATAAATCAACTTTTATTAGCATCAAATAGCCACGTTGAAAATACTAAAAAAGAAGTGATTAATCAATTAAGGAGCAATTTAAATGAAGAAAACAATCAATTTACACCTTATCAATAGTGAGGTGAGAAAACATGAAATTGACATTAAAAAAGTAATTGTTGTGGGTTATGGTGGAAGGAATGTCGATAAAATCCAAGAACACATAGATGAATTAAAAGAATTGGGAATTGCACCCCCACCAAGTGTTCCTATGATATATCCACAAAATATTGAACAACTTAACTTTTCTAATGAATGTCATGGTAGCAAATTTTCTTCTGGAGAGGCTGAATATGTATTATTCCATGATGGACAAGAATGGTTGTTTACTCTAGGCAGTGATCATACGGATAGAGAGGTTGAAAAAGATAATATTTTAAAGTCTAAATTAGTATGTGATAAACCTCTAGCATCCGATTTTTGGAGACTGAAGGACTTAATAGAAGATTGGGATACTATCATTTTGCGATCGTATGTTACTTCTAATAGTGAAAGGTTTTTATATCAAGAAGACACTTTGGAAGCACTTTTAGAGGTGGATATTTTATTAGAAAAACTGAACAAGCTGGGGGAGATAGATTTAGAACATACCGTGATTTATTCAGGTACTGTACCTACAAAAAATGGTTTTGTCTTTGGTGAAAAATTTGAATATGAAGTTGAACAGCCAAAGCTAAACAGGAAAATAAAACATCATTATACTATTGTCAATTAAGTAAGGGGGCGCTTTTTTGAAAGAAAAACCAACAAAGGTTAGATGGGGACTAGCATTCTTTTTCTTTATCATCGGTGTAATCGCTTACATGGATAGGTCAAACATATCAATAATAGCAAAGCCAATGATGGATGATTTAGGTCTAGATAAAGTTCAGTTCGGGATGCTTGCATCATTATTCTCATTAGGTTACGCGTTAGTTCAAATTCCGGCGGGCTTATTGGCGGAAAAATTCGGTCCAAGAAAAATGGTCACTTTTGCATTAGTATGGTGGTCAGTATTTACTGGTTTAACTGGATTAGTTAAATCTCATGGTCTACTGTATGCAGTGAGATTCTTATTTGGAGTAGGAGAAGGACCCATGTTTCCGGCAAACGCTGTATTTAATACAAATTGGTTTAGACGAGATGAAAAGGCAAGAGCATCTAGTGCTTTATTAGCAGGTTCCTATTTTGGACCAGTTATAGCTCCAATCGTCACCGTTTATATCTATCAATATTTTGGTTGGCAAGCTGTATTTTACATTTTTGGATTGTTAGGAATTATTATAGCTGCCGTATGGTGGGTTATAGCTAGAGACTATCCAGAGATTCATAAATTGGTTAACGAAAAAGAAAAAGAATATATATTAGAAGGCAGAGAAATTGTTAATACGGCTAAAGCTAGAGCACCTTGGAATACATTTTTGAAAAATTATAGATTTTGGGCAATAGGTCTGCAATATTTTGTTGTTTTGTATATCATTACGTTCTTTTTAGTTTGGTTACCTACTTACTTATTAGAAGATAGAGGATTTTCACTAAGTAAAATGGGATTTGCTGCGAGCCTACCTTGGCTAGCTATATTGATAACTGTAATGACTGGTGGTATTCTTTCTGACTACTTAGTACGTAAAGGTTTTTCAAAGCAAATATCAAGATCCTTTTTAGCTATATCAGGTTTAATAGTATTTATTATTTCAATGTACTTTGCTGTTATGACAGTATCACCTTATATGAATGTATTATGGCTATCATTGTGCTTGGGATCACTAGGTTTCACTGTAGTATGTTCATGGGCCTCTGCTACAGACTTAGGAAGAAACTTTTCAGGCTCTGTTTCGGGTTGGATGAATTTGTGGGGAAATTTAGGAGCATTTGTATCACCATTGTTATGTGGTTGGTTAGCAGAAAATTTTGGCTGGAATATCACATTAGGAATGACTGTAATTCCTGTATTCATTGCAGCTATCTTATGGTTGTTAGTGAAACCAGATATTTCATTACTAAATAGACTTGAGGAGTGAGCTATATGAATTACTTAGTATTTCAAATGGAGCTAGAAGTAGGAAACCCAGAAAAGAATAGAAATATCATTGAACAGTGGTTAGAAGTTAACTACTATGAGGACTTAGATATTGTAGTTCTTCCAGAAATGTGGTCGACGGGCTATGCATTGAAAGAATTAAAAGAAATATGTAGTGTGGATGGCAATCAATCTATTGAATTTTTACAATTACTTGCTAAGAAGTTTAATGTAAATTTGGTGGGGGGCTCAATTGCTTTTTTAGAAGGTCGAGATATCTTTAATCGAGCAATTATTGTAAATCGAAAGGGTGAAATTGTTCATACGTATGATAAGATACACCTTGTTCCGATGTTAGATGAGCCAAATTTTTTAACAGGTGGACTAAATCAAGTTGAAGTATTTGAGCTTGAAGGAGTGAAGATGGGCGTAATAACTTGTTATGATTTAAGATTTCCTGAAATTATTCGTGACTTAGCATTACAAGGTATTCAAGTACTACACGTCGTAGCAGAATGGCCATTAGTAAGAGAAACACATTGGAATACCTTACTTCGTGCACGTGCAATTGAGAACCAAATGTTTGTTGTTGGATCAAATGTAACTGGGACAAATCTAGGAGAAATATTTGCAGGTAACTCGCAAATTATAGACCCTTGGGGAGATATCGTTCAGAAATTAGATCAAGAGGTTGGAGGTATACGGGCTATATTGAATTTAGAAAAAGTACCACAAATCAGAAAAGAAGTTCCTATTTTTACTTCCAGAGTACCCGAAAAGTATAGAAAGTTATAATAAAGAGCTACTTCAAGGATGTTATCTTTGGAGTAGCTTTTAGATTTTAACATAGTGCTAATTTTTTATATAAAAGAAAAAGAAAGTGAAGCGAAACAAGAAAAGTAGGCATTCAATTTTATAAAGAATTAATCTTGATAAACATAATCAAGATAAGCATCCCCTAACTGCAAAATATTGAGTTACTCATAAAAAACATATTTCAGACACTAAAAAGTCAGCTACTTGTACTTTAAGTAGTTGGCTTTTTAGTATTAGTATTTTAACTGCATGATTTTCAGCAACTAGATATATAGGGTAAATTATTAATCCAAGTAAGTATCGGCATGATAAATTTTTAAGCAGTTGTATTTTTTGAATTGATTTGCTGATTAGTAGGTAGAACTCCACTTTTTATGAATAAAATCAATGAAAAAGTAAAACAAATTCCTGTAAAGATACTAACAGCAATAAAACCGCCGATGTTTGCGTAAAGCATTCCAGCTACAAACGATCCTAACGTTGTGCCGAAATACATTGATGCATTTGCAAGTGATGCGATCGTTCCGCGTGCTGTGAAAGAGAGTGTTTGCAATAAACTCATCATAAGTGGAAAAACAATTCCTACGCACAGAAAAATTAAAAAATAAGCAGCTTTAATATATGGTAAACCTGGTAAAAAAGGAAGGACTAGATAAAGCAAAACGAGTAGCATTACTCCAAAAGAGAGAGAGGTTTTTATACCAATTTTTTTAACCAAGCTACTTCCAAAGAAACTGCTAATTGTATTACCTAAGCCAAGGAATAAAAACACAGTTCCAATACTTGCTATGCTGAGCTGAAATTTGTCAGAAAGCCATGTGCCGATAAAGGAGAATGCAGCAAAATTTCCTAGTTGAAAAATAAAGTAGCCGAGAAAAGCTAACTTTGATCTTGATTCACCCAGTAGAGCACGGTAACGTCCTAAAATAGAAGAATCTTTCTCGTGTGAATGAACTGATGGCATAGATGGCAATAAAACCGCAATAAGAATGGCTAGAAAGAAAGAGCAAATTCCAATAATGATAAACGGGGTTGGCCAACCGAAAGTAGCTAGATAACTACCGATTGGCACACCTAACATTTGAGAAACAGCTAGTCCTGCAGTGGCTATACCCATAGCTTTTAGTATTTTGTTAGATGGAACTAACTGGGGAATAGCTGCCCAGACTTGAGGCGAAGTAAACGCAGCACTAACCCCTGCTAAAAATCGAAATAAAAACATACTCCAAAAGCCCGTAGCATACCCACATAGCAAGGTGAATATACCAAAACTAAGTATGCCAACCAGCATCACTTTTTTGCGATTCCAGCTATCTGAAAGAGGTCCAGAAATTAACGCAAATAATGCATATCCCAAAGCATAGGCAGATACAATCCAACCTGACTTTTCAATAGAAATGTCAAAAACATCACGTAGTGTTGGTAATAAAGGAGAGACAATAAACGTGTCAGTTCCGATAATAAACATGATAAAGAAAAATAAAGTTAATATTTTTTTCATAGCAAATCTCCTCAATTTCTATTGTTCGAATATAATCGAACAATAGAAATATATCACCAACTATGATATATTGCAATTATTAAATTAATAATTATTTTTAGGTAGGTGACTAATATGAGAACGCTTTACCATCCAAGTTTTAATGAAATCAATCTATCAACTGTACTTTATGCACTTAGTGATCAAATAAGGCTAGATATAATTAAGAGTTTAGCTGCAAATGGGGAACAATCTTGTAGTAATCTTGAAATTCCTGTTGCAAAATCAACCCTCTCGCATCACTTTAAGGTGCTTAGAGAGTCAGGGGTTATAAACACAAGAATAGAAGGAACTCAACGGTTCATTTCAATTAGATATGACGATTTAAATACTCGTTTTCCAGGTTTACTAAAGGCTATTTTACAGGGAGTAGAATAAAAACTTATCTAACGAAGGGGTTATCCGAAAGAGTTATTTTCTTCGTAAAAGATACGGTTATATTCAAGTTTGTGAGTTGCTCAAAATAGAAAAAGTTCTTGCCATACCCCAAAATAACTGGTAAAGATAAATTAATCAAAATCCAAAAATTTAATATGGGAAAATTAAAACGACATCTAATTTTTTAGATGTCGTCTCCTTTTTATATATAAAAAATGCTTATTTTAGGTGTAAAATGGCGTATTCCTAGGTTAATATATATTGCATTTAAAAGGAAAGGTTCCAAATATGTCTCTTGTCTTTCCGATGTTGTAATAGAATGTTCTTCTACTGAAGTCAACGCTATGAATAATCATCTTATATTCAAACCAACATTTGATCTGACAGTGAGGGGAAAATAAAAGAAGTGTTGCAAAAACTTCAAATTTAAAAAAGGCGCCCTGGCAATTTCAAGTGGCGCCTAAAACATTTGAGGTAGAAATTCCCTCATGAATCGTTGATTTTTTCGTAACCATATCTTCAAAATCATGCGATGTGTTAACAGTTTATGCCTTTTATTTGGTCTCGCCTTTGCTTCTATGAGGCTCTGTAAAAGAATACAAGTTTCAGTTGCAAAAGCTTGAGGTTCAACGAGAACATCCAGCTTGTAATTAATTAACTGGGCTGTCTGAACCTTGGCAAGTAATTGCGCAAATTGTGTATTCATGGTAGCGTAATTTTCCTCTAATTCTAGGTCAATCAATGCATAGAGCGTTTGCTCTATTTCAACTTCTAATTCCTCCAATAACTCTTTTGACGGCTGTGTCACTAGTTCACCCTCTTTTATACGACTAGATAACCAATAGCTGCACAAAGTACGCCAATTAGCAAGGTACTGGCAATATAGCTAATGGCTTGTCTCCATTTTTGTTGTTCTATAAGCTGTAGACATTCAAATCCAAAAGTAGAAAAAGTTGTGTAGGCTCCTAAAAAACCTATGCCCATTAATTGCCATAACCAATCACTAAGATGTAGGGCAAATAAGAAACCAAGCGCAAAGGAGCCTGTACAATTAATCATAAAAGTCGCCCATGGATAGGGATGTACAAGTAATTTTCCTAAATAAAATCTAGAAAGAGCGCCAAAAAATCCACCAATTCCAACTAAAATCATGCAATACGCCCCCTAGCAAGTCGTATTCCCAGCCATGTGCAAACTAATCCACCTAAAACACTCACTGTAACATAGAGTACAGCCTGTAGCCACTCGCTATTTTCTAGGAGTAATAGTGTCTCTAAGGAAAATGTCGAAAAGGTAGTAAAAGCTCCACAAAACCCTGTACCTACTCCTAGTACAATAGGTGTGCGTTTTATAAATGAAGTAAAAAGCCATGCTAAGCAAAAGCAGCCCAGTAAATTAATAAACAGTGTTGTGAATGGAAATATTTCTGTATTGGGAACGGCGAGACTCAGACTATATCGACAGATGGCACCAAGAATTCCACCAATTCCCACGGCTAGAAATGACCTCAACATAAAAACCCCTTACTGAAAATGACTATAATGAAAGTGTATCATGAGACAAAAATTTTAGAAATATTTCAATTCAAGTTATGTCCCAAAATCGATTGTTAAAATGTATATAGTGTATAGAAAGTTATAGATGCGCATGAAATAATATTTCGAAATATTATATGTGGAAAATGAAATATCTTTTATTATAAGGACAATTCTTTGTTCCTCTTATGTGAAGCCGTTGACGGAAAACCCGGTGACGGCTAATCCATAAACGGAAATCCCGACACTACTAAATAATAAATAACTAAATAATAATTAACTAAATAAAGATGATGAGATAAGCATATGGAAGGAGTGCAACAGACGCAAAAAGAATATTCTCTTGTCTACTACTGGGTATCAAAATCTCTAGCCTTGGATTTCAGTCTTTAGGTTAATGTTTGTGCCGTAGAATTATTGTAAGGTTATAGACAACACTGTAATTTTAAGCATGTTCTCCCCTTGATTCCTTAGAGCATTTCAATGCTTTAAAGCGCTAACTATTTCCTGAAAATGATAAAAAATAACAGGGTGATAGTTGACAAATATTTCTATAGTGTGATAATCTTCAAGAACACTATAACAAATAAACTAAAGGAGGGCATGACAATGTTAATTTTATCAGTATCAAATTCAATCACAGTTACATACATTGTCCGTGCCTAACGCTTTATTTACTATTGCAGAACTAGGTATGGAATTATCCTGCCTTCTATAAGAGACACTTACTCTTTTAGGGTATGTGTCTTTTTTTGTGCAAAAAAGGTTGTAGTGCAAACAAAAAAGGAGTGTATGTATATGACAAAAACAGTTAGAAGAATGATTTTCAAAAAGGAATTTCTAGAAAGTGGGTAGTCATCCACAACAGCACGGAGGAAAGAAGGTTATGATGTATGTTTGATGTGTTAAGTAAATTAGGCTGGTTCTTTAAAAAATACTGGAAGCAATATACGGTGGCCATTGTTCTACTAATGGTTGCCAGTGGATTAGAGGTTGTCCCTCCCTATTTACTCGGTTCTATTATAGATCTATTGACTGCAGGAGAAATGACACCAGCTATTTTAACAAAATATGTCTTGATTTTTATTGGGATTATTATTGGGGGCTATTTATTAAATTTTGTGTGGCAATTCCGACTATTTGAAGGAGCTATCAACCTTGAGAAAATTTTACGTCGTAATTTAATGCAGCATTTTTTACGTATGACCCCAACATTTTATGAAAAAAACCGTACCGGTGACCTGATGGCGCGTGCAACAAATGACTTGAATGCCGTATCCACGACAGCAGGTTTTGGCATTATGACGTTGATTGATTCAACGATTTATATGGGCTTTATCATTTTTGCGATGGGCTATATGATTTCGTGGAAGCTTACATTTTTTGCTATGTTACCAGTTCCTATTATGGCGATCCTCATTCAATATTTAGGGAAAATTGTTCATGAGCGATATATGAAGGCACAAGATGCTTTTGGGGAACTAAATGATAGTGTGCTAGAATCTGTAGCAGGAGTGCGAGTGGTGCGTGCCTATGTGCAGGAAAAAAAGGATGAGGCTAATTTTGCAGATATGAGTGAAGTTGTGTATGCGAAAAATATTCATACAGCGAAAATCAATGCTTTATTTGGCCCGATTACAAAAGTCGGAACAGGCATTAGCTATGTTGTAGCACTTGGTTACGGGGCTCATTTAGTGGCAACTGAGGCGATGACGGTTGGGCAACTGGTCACGTTTAATGTTTATTTAGGATTGGCTGTTTGGCCAATATTTGCAATTGGTGAGCTCATCAATGTTATGCAGCAGGGGAATGCCTCACTAGATCGCGTGCAGGAAACATTGAACTACGAGGCGGATGTTCAAAATATTCCGAATCCACAAATGATTGCGACACCAAATGCGATTGGCTTTGATGCCTTAACATTCCAATATCCGATGAGTCAGGTGAAAAACCTACAGCAGATTTCACTTTCCTTGAAAAAAGGCCAAACGCTTGGCATTGTTGGTAAAACGGGAGCAGGTAAAACAACCTTCCTACGCCAATTATTGCGAGAATACCCAATCGGTCAGGGACAGCTTTCCATTGACGGTATCGATATTACCGCTCAAACGAAGGAGCAGATCCTCGATTGGATTGGTTATGTGCCACAAGATCATGTGTTATTCTCACGAACTATTCGTGAAAATATATTATTTGGGAAAGAAGATGCAACACAAGCAGAGTTGCAGCAGGCGATACGTGCCGCGTATTTTGAAAAGGATTTAGACAATCTACCAATGGGCCTTGAAACACTTGTTGGAGAAAAGGGCGTCTCTCTTTCAGGTGGTCAAAAACAACGTGTATCTATTGCTCGTGCTTTAATTAAAGATCCTGAAATTTTAATGCTGGATGATTCACTCTCCGCTGTCGACGCGAAGACAGAGGCAAGAATTATTGAAAATATTCAGCGTGAACGTCAAGGTAAAACGACGATTATTACGACACATCGCTTGTCTGGTATTCAGCATGCCGATGTCATCATCGTACTGGATGATGGGCAAATTGTAGAGCAGGGAACACATGAGGAACTTCTTGCGCAACAAGGATGGTATAAAGAGCAATTTGACCGTCAGCAGCTAGAAGGAGGTGCCTCATGAGTACGAGTCAACGTTTAATGCGCTATGCGATGTATTTTAAAAAGCCGATACTATTAGGCTTATTCTTCCTAACAATTGCCGTATTCACGGAGCTTGTTGGACCGTTTATTGCGAAACATATTATTGATAATTACATGACAATCGGTCATATAGAAATCAAACCGATTACATGGTTGCTCATTGTTTATTTACTATTAGCCATTGCAACAGCCATATTACGTTATTTTATGTATATTTATTTACAAATTGGCGCGAACCGCGTCATCCAAAAATTACGTAAAGATGTCTTTGAACATATTCAAACTTTACCAATCCAATACTTTGACAATTTACCAGCAGGTAAAATTGTTGCGCGTGTAACAAATGATACAGAGGCAGTTCGGAATTTATATGTACAGGTACTATCCAATTTTGTGACGAGCTTCATTTCTATTTTTGGGGTGTATATAGCGCTCTTTATTTTAAATTGGAAAATGGCAATGCTTGCTTTAACCATGATTCCAATTGTTTATGTGTGGATGATTTTATATCGGAAATTTGCCTCTAAATATAACGATGTCATTCGTACAAAAATTGCAGATATTAATGCCATGATTAACGAATCTATTCAGGGCATGACAATTATTCAGGCGTTCCGTCGTGAGCAGCAAATGACGAAGGAATTTGATGACATGAATAATGAGCATTATGCGTATGAACGTAAGCTGCTGGTGCTAGATTCAGCTACATCCTTTAACCTTGTGAATACGCTAAGACTTATCATGTTTACGGTCTTTATTTTCTACTTTGGTACACGCTCATTCACAGCAACTGAAGTGATTACAGCAGGGACATTGTATGCATTTGTTGATTACTTAACAAAGCTATTTAATCCGATCACGAATATTGTGAACCAGTTTTCACAGCTTGAGCGTTCACTCATTGCAGGTAAACGTGTCTTTGAGGTGCTAGATACGAATGGTGAGCCTGTTTCTGAAAAGAGCATCCCACGATATAAAGGAAATGTGGTTTTCGAAGATGTTTCCTTTGCCTATAAAGATAATGACTATGTGCTGAAAAACCTGTCATTTGAAGCACATCAAGGTGAAACAATTGCCTTAGTTGGTCATACAGGTTCAGGGAAAAGTTCCATTATGAACTTGTTATTCCGCTTCTACGACCCATCAAAAGGCAAGATAACTATTGATGGCATTGATATTACTTCTGTTCCACGTCAAACGATGCGTGAACATATGGGTATTGTGCTACAGGACCCTTACTTATTTACGGGTACGATTGCATCCAATGTTAGCTTAAACAATCCGCGCATCTCTCACGAGAAAATAGAAGCTTCCTTAAATGCTGTCGGGGGGGAACGTGTTTTAGCTAATTTACCAAATGGCTATGAGGAGCCAGTTATTGAGAAGGGCAGCACATTATCTTCAGGACAACGTCAGTTGATTTCATTTGCACGCGCCCTGGCGTTTGATCCTGCCATTTTAATATTGGATGAAGCAACATCGAATATTGATACGGAAACAGAAGAAATTATTCAGCATGCGATGGATGTCCTGAAAAAAGGACGAACAACGTTTATTATTGCGCATCGACTTTCTACGATTAAAAATGCAGATCGTATTCTTGTCCTTGATCGAGGAAAAATTGTAGAAAACGGCACGCATGATGAACTGCTAGCGCTTGGCGGAATTTATGACAAAATGTATCAAATGCAGGCGAACTCCTTACAATAAAGTAATAGCTATGAAAAGCCCCACTTCAACTGAAGCGGGGCTTTTCTATTTATCTTACATATTTGAAGACATTGATAAAGAATAACAGGGCAGACAGCGCTACAGCAATTCCACCACCAGACACGAAAAGCTCAAATAACCAGCGTGGTACATCCCAATACACCATCATCATGCCAACAAAAAGGAAGGGTAAACCGAGATTGTAAAGCCAGAACTGTGCTTTGGCGAGACCTGTCTCCGCAGCATTTTTATAAGTCGAATAAATTAAACCAATGAATCCAGTAGTCAGCCAACCTACCACACCAATATGAGCATGTGTCGCTTTCCATTGAAGTTGAACCGTATAATGCATAAACAGGCCAAAAGCAAAAACAATCAATAAATAAAAGACTGAAACCTTTATCCATTTAGCACCCATTATCCACAACTCCTTTCTTGAAAGTGATTTTAGCTAGCTGCTACAGTATATTCTTGTCAAATTAAAAAGATGCTTGTATGTATTTGAAAATAAATGTTGTTGGTTTTCATTAAACTAAAATATTTAATGGGAACTTTTTGTAATATGTAAACTTTTCATGGAGTTCTGCGTTGTATAGGCAGAAGGGAGGTGGACATGGTAAAGCAATCAATGAATGCATTTCTACAGCAGGCGGGAACGCTGCTATATCGTTATTTGAGAAAACGGGGATTAGCCCATGAGGATGCAGAAGATATCGTCCAAGATACATGTTATAAATTTTTATTACATAAAAATGGAATTCAGTCAGACAAAGTAATGAGCTGGTTATATCGTGTAGCAACCAATCAATTTTATGATCTCAAGAGAAAAGAAACACGTCATCCCACAATAGAATTAGAGGAAGTTCAATTGACTTCATTCATTCATATTCCTGAGATCCAGATGCTAAAGAAAGAAAAATTAAAGGATATCCACAATACACTCGAAACACTATCCATTTTACATCAGGAATTATTAATCCTGAAATATGAGCTGGGATTATCGTATAAGGAAATTTCAGCCCTGATGAATAAGAATGAAAACACACTAAAAACACATGTCAGACGTGCTAGGGAAGAATTTACTGAACGATTTAAGGAGGATGTTCATGATGAATAAGGAAGAAAATGAATTTTTGTTTGATGATAAACAAACGAAAAAAATAATGAGAAAGGCAAGGTTTTGGTCAACAGTCAAAATGATTGGGATTACATTGGTCGTTATACCAATTGTGCTAATAGCATTATGGTATGGGCTGAGGGCTTTATCGTTAAATAGTGCGCAAAAAGTAATGGATGATATTCATTTATTTAACGAAATAAGTGCGCCCAATGTCCAAATTAGTAATCAGGTTTATGACGATTATTTGCTGGGAGGGAAAATAACAACAACAACCTATAAGGTGCTTGGAGAGCAGCATCGGCCATATATTTGGAAGCCTATCAAAAGCGATTATAATTTATTTGGAACGCTTACACGAACGGCCATTTCTAGCCCCATCCAAATAGAAGGTTCAGAATCACTGGCTGAAACATATCAATTCGAACGGTTTAATGACTACACAGGTGACCGAGAAATGTTTTTTTATCATCCAAGGATTTCCTACGACCATTATCAAGATAATATTAGTGAACTGCATCAATTGGAGAAAAATACTTTAGTAGAATTAGCTATTTCCTTTAATGATGCCTATAGTTTTAGGGAAATTAAAAGCAAGCTACCTTCTGAAGTACAAGTAGATTGGTGGTGGGTGGATGCCTATACAGATGATACACTAGATTTTTTTAAACAAGGACAGAATACGATTTCAGCCAATGATCCATACATTTATGGCTTCCAATCAGAGCAATCCAAACCAAAACCCCGACGCACTTCAAATGATGAGGTTGAGACCTTTATTCGAAACATTGAGCTTCTGCGTAAAAGCAAGAACTTTGATTGGAAAACAAACCAGGTTTATCAAGCTTTAGTAGGGGAAAATGGAACCCTGGAGAAAAGTGATGTGAAAATAACTGGGGCTGTCGTAACTGGTACTCCAGAGCAATTGCAGTCTTTACAAGGACAAACCTACATTAAAGGGTCTATATTTGGTGTAATATCAAATCAGAAATAGAGCGAAGGAAAAGAGTAATCGGCACAAACATGTAGAAAGATCAATTTTAGAAAAGCTTATTTTGGATGAACCCTTCTCCAGAATAGGCTCTTTTATCGGAAACAATTTAGTTTAAAATTAAATAGTTTAATGTTAAACTATTAACAGATAAACAAGAAGGAGATGTTGTTGCAATGGGTAAACTACAAAACAAAGTGGTCATCATTACTGGTGGTGCAGGTGGTATTGGTAGTGGAATGGCAAAAGCTATGGTAAAGGAAGGAGCGATTGTTACAATTGTTGACTTAAATGCAGAAGCAGGCGAGGCAATGGCAAAAGAATTACAAGAAATGTCTCCGAAGTCTATGTTTTTACAGGCTAATCTAATGGAACGCGACCAATTACCAAAAATTATTGATACAGTCGTAGAAAAATACGGTAAACTAGATGTGCTAGTTAATAACGCTCATGCTGCTAAACAAGTTACAATAGAAGAAACTACACAAGCAGATCTTGATTTGTCATTTGGAACAGGTTTTTATCCAACCTTCTATTTAATGCAAGCAGCCCTACCGCATTTAAAAGAAACTAAGGGTAATATTATTAACTTTGCATCTGGAGCAGGCATTCAAGGTCATGAAACACAGGCTGCTTATGCCGCTGCCAAGGAAGCCATTCGTGGTATTTCCCGTGTTGCCGCAAATGAATGGGGACGTTTTGGTATTAATGTCAATATCATTAGTCCGCTTGCTGATTCACCAGGTGTACAAGCATGGGCAAAAGCACAGCCAGAGTATTATGAAGCGGTGAGAAGTAAAATCCCGTTAGGCCGTTTTGGTGATATTGAGCAAGATATTGGTCGAGTAGCTGTTTTCTTAGCTTCTGACGATTCTCAATACATTACAGGTCAAACGATTATGGTGGATGGAGGCTCACTAATGCTTCATTAATTCTCAGCGTTTGAGGAGGATTTTTTTGAAACAGACAAATATTTTTAAACTGATTCATATGATTGAACAGGTGAACAATGCGAATATTATACGTTTTACAAAAGCGTTCCCATATCCTTTAGGAATTTCACCAATTTTAGTTTTAAATGAGCTACATGTCAAAGGCCCTCAAAAACAAGCCGAATTAGCTGAGACAATCGGCTATACAAAAGGTGCTATGACGAGCATTGCCGAAAAGCTGGTCAAGCTTGGATTAGCAGAAAGACTATATGATCCATCCGACCGTCGCACCATTCGCTTACAAATTACAGACGAGGGTCAAAGCGCTTTAGCAAAGGCTCAATCTATCGGAAAAGAGGTCTTTGTACAGCTTTTTGAAGTATTAGATGATGAGGAAATTGCCCAATACTTGCGGATTCAAGAAAAATTAGTACAGGGTATCCAGCAGAAATAACCATGTAAAAAAATCAACCTACCTTTTAAGAGGTGGGTTGATTTTTCATTGTTGAGGCGGATTGGGTACGTAAACTGGCGGATAAAACTCAAAATGTGACGGATAAAAATAGGAATCTGGCGGATAGCCTTCCTTTTTTGCGTGATAGAATGTCTCTAAGTGGATAGAATGTCCAAACTGGTGGATAAAACTCAAAATGTGACGGATAAAAATAGGAATCTGGCGGATAGCCTTCCTTTTTTGCGTGATAGAATGACTCTAAGTGGATAGAATGCCCAAACTGGCGGATAAAACTCAAAATGTGACGGATAAAAAGAGGAATCTGGCGGATAGCCTTCCTTTTTTGCGTGATAGAATGTCTCTAAGTGGATAGAATACCCAAACTGGCGGATAAAACTCAAAATGTGACGGATAAAAAGAGGATTCAGGCGGATAGCCTTCCTTTTTTGCATGATAGAATGTCCATAGGAACTGCTTGAAATGAAATAGTTCATTTAAAATCTAATTGTAAAATAGTTGAATTTATTGAAAATTGTCCGTCTTCATTTTATAATCAAAATACGGTTCTATTATAGAGACATTTGAGGTGTGAAATGACATTAAAAACATTAGATAACTCATTGGAGGTACTGAAATATTTTAATAAGGAAAATCCTACATGGGGTGTTCGTGAGCTAGCAAAAGAGATGGATATTAGTCACTCCATTATTTATCGGATTTTAGCAACCTTCGAAAAACAAGGCTTTCTTATTCAAAATCCTGAGACAAAAAAATATGAATTAGGGCTTCGCTTTCTAGAATATGGCCAGATGGTTAAAGATAAATTAAATCTTTCTGACTTTGTTTTACCAATTATGATCAACCTTGCAGATACCATCAAAGAATCCGTATTTTTAACATGGCTGGATGGAACAGATGGTGTCACAGTAGAAATAGCTGAGAGCTCTCAAACCATTAAGTTTTCAGTGTCGATTGGCACGCGGACACCACTACATATCGGGGCATCTTGTAAAGTCATCATGGCTTATCTACCTGAAGAGAGAAAAAAGGAGATTATGGAGCATGGGATGAAAAGATTAACTCCTGAAACCATTACTGACCCTGCTGAAATGTTAGCCGATTTAGAAAAAATACAACAGCAAGGCTGGTGCTTTTCAACAGGAGAGTACTCTCATTCAGTATTTGGGCTAGGTGTACCTCTTTTTAATAGTAAAAAAGAAGTCATTGCCTCTTTAACAATTGCTGGCCCTATTTATCGTAAGCCAACAGAGGAGAAGTTACCTGATATGGTGAATGTTCTTCAATATGGAGCGATGAATATTCAACGGTATTTCGATCAATACAGCTTTAAATTATATCATGAATAAGCATGAAAAAGAGGCTCAAGATAGACATTAACTATCTTGAGCCTTTGCTTGGATTTTTTTCATGATGGATACGGCCTTGTCAATTTCTTCAAACGTATTAAAATAGTGTGGTGAAAAACGGGCCATTTTAGAAATTTGATTGCGTTCCATAATGGTATTTGCCATAAATGTGCCAGCTTCAATGATGACCCCATGTTCGGCTAAAGCATTGGTTAGCTCATCTGGTGACAGCCCTTCAATGTTAAACGGCGTAATCGATAATCGATGAGCACTATTTTGAGGACCATATAAGACAATGTTTGGAATGGTTGCAAGCTGTTCAATTAAATAGTTTGTTAGCTGCTTTACACGATCATATATGTGATGGATACCGATATTGTTCGCATAATCAATAGCTGCCCCTAAGCCGAAAATACTTGGAATGATCGGACAACCTGGTTCAAAACGTTTAGCTGTTTCTACAAAAGAATAGGCATTGTTCTGATAATCCCACTGGGTGCTGCCCCAGCCAATCATAATAGGCGTCAATGTTGGAATGAGTGCTTCTCGTACATATAAAATACCTGATCCTTCAGGGCCGCGTAGCCATTTCCGCCCACTCGCAACTAGAAAGTCACAGCCAAGTTCGGCAACATGAATGGGGGTTAAACCAAGTGTTTGATTGGCATTCAGCAATGTGAGTACATGGTGTTGCTGGGCTAGCTGACATATTTCTTTGGCGGGCTGGAGTGCCCCAGCAGCATTAGACATATGGGCAAAGGCAATCAATTTTGTTTGTGGTGTGATGAGTTGCTCAAGTGCATATAAATCTACCCTATATTCATCATTAGTTTTTAACACTTTCAGTTGAACCCCTTGTTGCTGAAGGGCAAGCCAAGGCACATAGTTACTCAACATTTCTGTGTCGAGCACTATGACCTCATCTCCCCGTTTCCATTGCAAGCCACCTGCGACATAATTAATCGCCATTGAACCGTTTGGCACAAAGGCAATCTCCTCTTTTGTTGCGCCGATGAACAATGCTGCTTTTTTTCGAATACGCTCTACTTGCGCATACGTTTCTTGACGAAAAGAGGGCAAGTAGGGACCAATACTTGCTTGTTTTTGGAGATAGCTAGTCATTTCATCCACTACTGGCTGTGGCATGGCAGATGCAGCAGCTGTGTTTAGATAAATATAGTGTTCAAGTAGCGGCATATCCTGTTGTATTTTCCTCATATCGATCATTGTACACACCAACCTTATAAAATGATTAATTCTTTCGAATAGGTCATTAAATTTTCGTAACCATTTTCTGTGACGATTAAATTATCCTCGATACGAACACCACCAACATCCTGCACATAGATACCTGGCTCCACGGTAAAGGCCATGCCTGGCTTTAACACTAGCTGATTACGCTGCATCATATAAGGCTCTTCATGTGCACTTAAACCAATGCCATGGCCAAGTCGGTGTGTGAAATAATTGCCATAGCCGGCATCGCGAATAATGTCTCTTGCCAGATCATCAATGGCATGAGCTGTCATGCCTGGTTTTATGGCTGCTATGGCTGTTTCATTTGCTTGCTTCACAATGCTATAAATTGTTTTGAGCGTTGGAGAAACTTCTCCTAAAGCAACTGTTCTAGTCATATCCGCCACATAGCCCTTATAAATCGCGCCAAAATCTATGACAATTAATTCACCTGTCTCTATTTTCTTTGTGCTCGCTCTACCATGAGGAAGTGCACCTCGATAACCAGAAGCAACAATGGTTCCAAAAGGTGTTCCCTCTGATCCACGTCGTCTCATTTCATATTCTAATTGGGCTGCGACTTCCATCTCTGAAATACCAGCTTGAATAATCGGTAATGTGGCTGCAAGACTTTCTTCGACAATCTGTACAGCCTGACGCATGAGGGCTATTTCGTGTTCATCTTTTTCCATACGTATATCACGAATGGTTTCACCGATATCACATAAAGTGTCATATGTAAGGTTTTCGATAGCTTTCTGTTCCTTCACGCGCATGGTGTCAAACTCAACGGCAAGTGTCTGCGCTGTTCCTAGTTCTTTTTTTAGTTGCTGGATGGCCTGTGACGGTCCTTCCTCATCCGAATAGGATAAGATTGTCCCTCCATTACCCAAGTCAACTTTTGTTAATTCTACTTGTGGAACGAGAAAGTATAATTGATGATGAGCAGTAATAGCGACTACTGTTAGGCGTTCACTTTGCTTTAACTGAAGACCTGTAAAATAATACATGTTTGACCCTGGCACTAGCACTGCTACATCAATTGACTGTTGCTGCATACGGGAAACGAGCTGCTCTCTTCTTTTTTGAAACATTGAGTGATTCCTCCTAAAAACCGTTTCTATTATAGAGACGTTGTATCTGAAAAATAGTATATATCAACAATAATGAATTTTCAATAAATTAAGATAGCACCATTTTGATAGAGGGCAATGAATGTAAAAGGAAGATAATTGACAAATGAGGGAATAGTATGTTGTAAATTTAGTAAATACTAGTGTACGTCTTTTTTTCGTTCATTATGCATATAAGTAGACTAGATAAACTTTTTTCCAACTTAATACGTCAAAAAGAGGGGCAAAATTGTTAAGCAAGAAAGGACTTATGTATGGAAAAAAACATGAAACGCTCAAAAGAGAAAAAGAGCAAGAAAAAATTATGGCTGTGGATTGTTGGTAGCCTATTAGCAATTTTTTTAATTTTTATAGGTACTGCCTACTTTACCATCCAAAAAACTATGAATAAAATAAATACACCACTTATTCAAACAACAGATGCAGCACAACCAGAAGAAAAAACAGTGATTAAAAAAGATCCCTTTTCGGTTCTAATGCTTGGGGTCGATGAACGTAAAGATGATAGTGGACGTTCCGATACCATGATTGTAATCACTGTAAATCCTGAAAAGCAGACGATGAAAATGCTTAGTATACCCCGTGATACTCGAACAGAAATCGTTGGTCATGATACGGTAGATAAGATTAATCATGCCTATGCCTTTGGAGGCGTCCCTATGGCTGTGGATACGGTCGAAAATTTTTTAGATATACCCATTGATTATTATGTATTTATTAATATGGAGGGCTTTTTACAGATTATTGACACGCTGGGTGGCGTAACAATCGATAATGATATGGATTTAACCTTTGACGAATACCATTATCCAAAGGGAGAAATCACATTAGATGGTAATGAGGCCCTTATTTTTTCTCGTATTCGTTATGAAGATCCTCGCGGTGATTTTGGACGCCAAATTCGACAACGTCAAATCATTGAAGCGGTGATGAAAAAAGCCTCCACACCATCAACATTATTAAAAGCAACTGATATGTTGAATGTACTAGGCGACAATGTTCGCATGAACTTTTCAGTGAAGGACCTTATTCAGCTGCAAAGTATTTATAAAAAAATGGATAAGGATATTGAGCAGTTATCGTTCGAACAGGGAGACGGTGAAAGGATTAACCGCATTTGGTACTATATTCCGAATGAGGCAGAGCTTCAAAAAATACAAACAGATTTAAAAAACCATTTACAAAAGTAAGTAAGCAAGTTGCTTACAAATGTCGTATACTAGCTGTAAACTTTTTGGCCACGAAGGGAGGGAGATGAATGAATGGGAGGACCCAGGTGCTGAGGTATACAGCGCTGAATCATTGCATGCAAAGCTATGTACCTAAACGTAAAGTGCGAAAAAATCCAGTCCAATCAGCAATAAGAGGCCTACAAGTATTATGTTTAAAATTATTTATGTAAGGGATAAAAAATCATTCAGGTAGGGTGCATGCCTAGTTGAATGATTTTTTTGCTGTTATGCATCATTTTTCGATATTTCTTGAAATATCAGAAAATTAAGTGTATACTGACATTAGAAATGGTTAAAGGAGTGATTGTGATGATTGTAGGCACAATTTTATTAGCATTTGCATTACCAGTGGGTATCGTATTAGCAGTAGATTTATTAAACGAGCAGCATCACTCTGCTACACAAACTAACCATTCATAACGTTGAAACAGTAAAATATCAATTTCTAGACAATGTTACTTTGTAGCCTTGTCTATTTTTCTATGAATAGGAAACAATTTGTGTGATTCATTCGTCAATAATAGTGAGAAAATGTTATACTATTAAAAAAACAGTATCGGGGAATGAGCATGCAAGCGGAAAAAACATCCAATCTTAAAAAAGAAATATTATCCTACATCAAAATTATTGTCATTACAGCTGTTGTTGTTTTTGGCTGTAAGCAATTCTTATTTGCGCCGATTAAAGTACAGGGAGCATCTATGTATCCTACTTATCACGATAAGGATATTATTATTGTAAGCAAAACAAGTAAAATCGAGCGTTTTGATCAAATTGTTTTCCAATCTCCTGTCGAAGATGAGTTATATATTAAACGTGTCATTGGTCTTCCAGGGGATAAAGTGGAAATGAAAGATGATGTATTGTACGTCAATGGCAAAGCATATAAAGAAGATTATGTGAACCGTCAAACGGATGATCCTAATCAATTACGCATTACGGAAAACTTTACATTGGAACAATTAGTGAATGAAAAAGAAGTGCCAGAGGGCATGTATTTTGTGCTTGGTGACAATCGCCTAAAAAGTAGTGACAGTCGCCATTATGGGTTAATTTCAGAGGATGCTGTATATGGTGAATCGAAATTAATACTATATCCATTTAGTCATTTTCATATTGGCTCAAAATGATGAAAAAAGAGGTCACTCCATTGAGTAGCCTCTTTTTTATTGTTGGGGTAAATCGGTACAGCTTTTATAAGTGGGATAATAGACACAAATCCTTGAATTTTCAACGGTTTCCTTGATGGGCGATGGCTTACTTTTCATGGGCGATTGCCTTGCTGGTTCTTCATTTGTGAACGCTTCTTCTACTAATTCTACGCCATAAAATAGTATTAAAAAATAGCAGACAAATCCTACTATACGCAAACAATCACCTCGTAAAATAGTTATTGTATGTTTATATATATGGTCAAATTCGTCGAAATATAAGCAGAAAATCGAAATTTTCTCTTGCCAAAAAGATTTTTAGAGGCAATGAATTCTATGAAAAAAGCTATTGTCAATGAAATTTTGATGTGCTACTATAGCTAAAGTAAATATTTGATCTGTATAACCTCAATAATATGGATTGAGGGTCTCTACCAGGAACCATAAAATCCTGACTACAAAACTTTGCTTCATTTTTGTAGTCAGGATTTTTTTAGTTTGTTTTAAAACAATCTCCTACAAAAATGAACGTGTATCGAAGGGGAGATTACGATGAATTGGAGAGTTTATATTCTTGCTGTGACTACCTTTGCAGTAGGGTTAGTTGAATTAATTGTTGGTGGAATCCTGCCAAATATTGCAGAGGATTTAAATGTGTCTTTAGCGACAGCGGGACAATTAATTACTATTTTTGCACTTGTTTATGCGATTTCTGCGCCTGTCCTACTATCCTTGACAGCCAAGGTGGAACGCAAGCGCTTATTCCTTATTTCTTTATTTATTTTTACGTTAGGAAATCTAATGACCTTCTTTAGTACAACGTTTATCATTGTGCTAATCGCACGTATTTTCACAGCTATGAGTACAGCGTTAGTGATTGTTTTATCATTAACGATTACAACTAAAATCGTAGAGCCTCGCCATCGTGCTAAAGCACTGGGGCTTGTTTTTATGGGGGTAAGTTCTGCGTTGGTGATCGGTGTGCCAATGGGTATTTTTATTACAGAAGCGTTTGGCTGGCGAGCTGTATTTTTAGGTATTAGTATCCTATCAACGATTTCAATGATATTAATTGCTTTATTACTTGAAAAAATGCCAATTGGAGAAGTAGTGCCACTCAAGGCGCAAATTAAATCGCTGGCGAATTTGAAAATCCTGACAGCACAGTTAACTACCCTATTTATGCTAGCGGGCCATTACATGCTCTACGCCTATTTAACACCATTTTTAGTAGAGGCATTTGATATGAAAGCTTCATGGATTAGTATTTGTTACTTAATTTTTGGTATTGCCTCTGTTAGTGGAAATGCTGTAGGTGGATGGGTGAGTGATAAAATTGGCACAAGTAAAGCCATTATTTTAATTGTCTCAGCCTTTGCCATTGTCTTATTTAGTATTCCTTATACAATTATTGCCCTTCCACTGTTTTTAGTATTTACGGTTTTATGGGGTGCGTTGAGCTGGGCACTGACACCGCCATTACAAAATTACTTAATTCAGGCGGATCCTCAATCATCGGATATTCAGCAAAGCCTAAATACAGCTGCCCTGCAAATTGGTATTTCTATCGGATCAGCAGTTGGTGGCGCAATGTTTGCTTGGACAGGTTCTGTTATGCACCTAGCTAGCTTTGGTACGATTCTAGTTCTTTGTGCATTAGGCTGCGCGATCTTTTCTATTAAAAGGGCACCTCTTGGACAGGAGCAGCACGTAGATTATCAGTCAGCACATCATCATTCATAATCGAACGATAGCCCTGAAAGGTATTGGGAAAGCCATCCCAATACCTTTTTAATTGGTTTGCATGAATCTATTTTCGTACACTTCCCAAAATTAAATTCTCTATGGTTTCTTAGCATACTCTAATTACCTATGGAATAGATTGTTGTAGTTAATGAATTTACAGATTTGAGGAGTTTGAGATTTTAAGAGCGAATATTATTTTTAAGAAAAATAGTAGGAGACTTTCAAATCTTGTAAATGGAAGGAGAACTCAATGACTGAATATCATCAACAATCATCTGCTGAAGTCATGAAGATATTGAACGTCACCACGCAAGGTTTGACTGATGATGACGTCCAAAAGAGGCAACAAGTCTATGGCTATAATGTATTAGAGGAAGGGAAAAAGACAAGTACGTTGGCTGTTTTTATGGGCCAATTCAAAGATTTATTGGTCATCATTTTACTCGTTGCTGCCTTCGTTTCCTTTCTACTAGGAGAAGTAGAAAGTACTATTGTGATCATGATCGTGGTTATTTTAAATGCCATTTTAGGTACAGTGCAGCATGTGAAGGCCGAACAATCATTAGATAATCTAAAAGCATTGACCTCTCCCATTGCCAAGGTCATGCGTCATAATCAACTAGTAGAAATTCCTTCTGAAGAAATTGTAGTAGGGGACCTTCTGATGTTGGAGGCGGGAGATTATATTAATGCGGATGGAAGACTACTAGAAAGCCATAATTTACACATCAACGAAAGCTCTCTTACAGGCGAATCAATTGCTGTGGCAAAAAGTACAGACCCCATTCGGAAGCAGAATATCACCATTGCGGATAAGAAAAATATGGTGTACTCAGGAAGTTTTGTGACCAATGGACGTGGCATCGTGATGGTTACGGCAATTGGGATGCAGACGGAAATCGGAAAAATTGCGAATTTACTCGATACAGCAAAGGAAAAGAAAACGCCATTACAAATTAGTCTCGATCAATTCGGTGAAAAATTAGCCTTAGGGATTACGCTGATTTGTTTAGCAATCTTTACGATTGATCTTATCCGAGGACGAGCCTTAGTGGAATCCTTTATGTTTGCTGTATCTCTTGCTGTGGCGGCTATCCCCGAGGCTTTAAGTTCTATCGTGACCATCGTATTAGCTTTTGGCACCCAAAAGATGGCAAAGGAAAATGCGATCATCCGCAAGCTTTATGCTGTGGAAAGTTTGGGGAGTGTATCGGTCATCTGTTCTGATAAAACAGGTACTTTAACAGAAAATAAAATGGTAGTACAGGAAGTTTTTGTGGACCAGAAGAAAATTCCTCATGATTGGCTCAATCCAATAAATCCAGTGGAAAAAGAACTAATGGTAAAAGCGCTTTTATGTAGTGACGCTGTCGAGCGTGACCACAAAGAAATTGGTGATCCTACAGAAATTGCGCTCGTGAAATTGGGGAAACAGTATGGGTTAGATGAATTGAAGATACGTGAGCAATATCCACGATTGGCTGAAATTCCATTTGATTCGACGAGGAAGCTTATGAGCACTGTCAATCAGATGGACAAGCAGCCCATCATGATTACCAAAGGGGCTCTGGATGTACTCTTACCAAAAGTGACACGAATCAAAACATCAACAGGTATTTTTGAGATAACCCCGCAGCATCGCCAGAAAATCGAGGCGGTGAATCGTGATTTTTCTATGAATGGTTTAAGGGTGTTAGCCATTGCTTATAAGGAGGTATTGCCTCTACAAAAAGTCGATCCACGAGCGGAACGAGATTTAATCTTTGTCGGCTTAGTAGCGATGATGGACCCTCCGAGAAAAGAGTCGAAAGAGGCTGTGGAAAGCTGTATAAAGGCAGGTATTAAACCCGTCATGATTACAGGAGACCATAAAATTACAGCAACCGCGATTGCCGAACAAATTGGTATTTTGCAAAATCCAGCTGAAGCTATAGAGGGACATGCACTCGAAGGCTTAACTGATCAAGAGCTGCAAGAGAAAGTACAGGATTATTCTGTTTATGCCCGTGTTACACCAGCCCAAAAAATTCGAATTGTTAAAGCATGGCAGGATAAAGGACATGTGGTTGCCATGACAGGAGACGGTGTCAATGATGGACCTGCTTTGAAGCAAGCAGATATTGGGGTGGCTATGGGCGTAACAGGCACAGAGGTTGCAAAAGATGCCTCATCCATGATTTTAACGGATGACAATTTTTCAACAATTGTTAAAGCAATCGCCAATGGCCGTAGCATCTATACAAATATTAAAAATGCCATTCTGTTCTTATTATCTGGAAATGCAGGCGCTATTTTTGTCGTGTTATATGCAACGGTTCTGGGCTTACCTGTTCCTTTTGCACCTGTCCATCTTCTATTCATCAACTTATTAACAGATAGTCTGCCTGCTATTGCCATCGGTTTAGAGCCAAATAATAAGAAGACAATGAAGGACAAGCCTAGAAACATTCATACTCCTTTATTAAATAAAAAATTTACCACACAAGTTGTGCTTGAAGGCATATTAATCGCCATCTCCACCATTATTGCGTTTCAAATCGGTTTATCGACAGGCGATACGTTAACAGCAAGCACGATGGCCTTTACAACACTATGCTTGTCAAGGTTAGTGCATGGCTTTAATTCTCGATCCAAACAATCCATCTTTGCGATTGGTGTATTTTCGAATAAATATACGTGGTTCGCCTTTATCATTGGTGTGCTAAGTTTACACATGGTCTTATTTATGCCGATGCTTACAACGGTCTTTGAGGTAGCTCCATTAACACCAGCACAGCTAGGCTTTATTTATAGCCTATCGGTGTTACCATTCCTAGTCAATCAATGGTATAAGCTACTGTTCGTGAGAAATCGATAAAGATTAAAAAAAGAAGCTTCCGTTAGTTATTAAAACGGAGGCTTCTTTTTAGTGTGTAGAGGCTAATAACCAGCCTTTACTCTTACTTAGGTCAATCAATCTCGCTCCAAGTAGCGCATAACGCATATGGAGTTCACTATATTTGGTTAGATGTGTTTTCTTTACTGCCAGCTCTAAAGCTTGGCTTACGGCAATCAAAGAAGAGGCAATATTCATCGATAAAATAGCACTTATTTCGCCATCATTAATGAAAGATTTCCCACGAATATCCGTTATTTTCATTTTACTGTATTCTATTGATGCTGTTGGTGCCAGCACACCGTTTTCCTTTAATAGCAGTGTTAGCTGTTTATTTTCCTCTTTTAAACATTGAATAAATTCCAATGTAAGGATTTTTAAGTTTTTATCACGCGTATGCTTAAAAAAAGCATGACTGGAAGCAATATAGCCTTGATTGATCCCAAGCTGTGACCAAAGCTTGAAAACCTCCTTAAATCGTAGCGATGCTAGATTTTCATTTATCATTGTCATCCTGACACTTCCTAACTCTTAGGTTGATTTAAGATTAGGATGTAGCAGTAAATGACATTCTATTCATCTTTTACAATAAAAAGTGTATAAGAGGTCGCTAATAGTAGGTGCCATAAGGGTACATAGGAGGGTAACGATAGGGATAAGGGTATGGACATGGTTTCATATATTGCTGTGGCATGGTTGGTTTATAAGGGGCTTGATCGGTTGCTGATTGGACACGATTGCAGCCTTTTGCTGGTCCGATATAAGTCGTAGGAACAATCGGTGCAATCGTTTTCTTCCATTGTTCTTCATCTAAACAATACGTATGGGCCATAATATTGGCTGGTGTGAATTTTAAGATATCAGAGCCTAAAATGACCTCTGGCGTTGGCGCATCAAAAATAGCAAGTAGATGCGTGTCATCTTCTGTGGCTACTTCATAATGCCACCAGCCCTGTGGTACATTCGCAACCTGCCCAGGCTTGATAGGATAGTTTTGAATTTTCTTGGTAAAGGGATTTAATAGAGAAACCGTTGCTGCTCCTGCAATACAATAGACAAGCTCTGCAGCATTTTGATGGTAATGTGGCTCGATGACATTGTCTTTACTTAAAAAAATATCAAGCAAAGATGTATTTTCTAATGTATTTAATTGTTCCACACCGAGAATATTAATGTAATTTCGGGAGTCTTTTTTAAAAAGCGTACTTTTATTGACATCAAAAGTGAACGCTGCAGAAGGGGAGCTATAATCGATATTTGAGCTGATACTTACATCCTTTCTCATATAAATTGAGCTATTCATCATCATAGATTATGTTTTAGGTACTTCTAGACTTACACAAATGCCTAGCTACAGTCAGCCTCTGTCTGGATAAGAAATTAGCTAAAATTACCACTTCTATTTCAGAACATACGTGCGTATAATAAAAACACAAACGTTTGTTCTTAGTTATCAAAAATGCTGTTCAACATGAACGCAAACAGGGTCAGTAAAGGAGCATTCAACATGAAAGAACAGTTGATAAAAGCCATGCATCGTCACCAAATCGTTCACATGATGTATATAGCGAAATCAGGTGCCATTACGAAAAGGCGCGTGAAAATCATCCATATTAAAGGTGATTCCTTTACCGCCTTTTGTTTTACAAGGCTAGCGAAGCGTACGTTTCATATTAACAATGTTCTAGCACTTCTGCCCATTCTCCAACGGGAGTCTGAGGTGATATGAATTACAACGACTTCCCACAGAAAGATATTTTTTGTATTGATATGAAGTGCTTTTATGCAAGCTGTATTGCCATGCTAGAAGGGCTAGATGTGCTGACAGATCCAATTGCTATCATCGGTAATTTTGAACAACCTGGCAGTATTGTGCTGGCTGCATCACCAGTGATGAAAGAAAAATTTAACATTAAAACAGGGAATCGGCGTTATGAAATTCCCAAACATCCAGATATTAAGTTGTTTGAACCAAAAATGTCCTTTTTTCTAGAGATGTCCATGGCCATTACGCGTCTGATTGCACAATATGTCCCTCCAGAGGCGATCCATGTTTATAGTGTGGATGAAAGCTTTATAGATCTAACAGGCACGGAGCAACTTTGGGGTTCGCCTGAGCAGGTAGCCAAATTGATTCAGGAAGACATTTATGAAAAGTTTCGCATTCCGTCCGCCATTGGTATGGGACCAAACATGTTGATGGCTAAATTAGCATTAGATTTAGAGGCAAAAAAAACAGGCTTTGCCAAATGGACCTATGCCGATGTCCCAACAAAGCTTTGGCCAGTGCGTCCTTTATCTGATATGTGGGGGATTGGGAAACAGATGGCAGCCAATTTAAATGCGATGGGTATTCAAACGGTCGGTGGATTAGCCCATGCCGATTTAGCCGAATTAGAAAAGCGCTTTGGTATTATGGGTAATCAATACTATTACCATGCATGGGGCATTGATCTCTCCACATTAGGTGAGCCATTGGTGAACAATGCGGCATTAAGCTTTGGGAAGGGCCAAATGCTCATGAAGGATTATCACACACGAAAGGATATTGCAGTTGTACTCCTAGAAATGTGTGAGGATGTGATGCGACGTACACGGGAAGCAGGCTATGTCGGGCGGACTGTTAGCTTGGGGCTCTCTTACAGTCGCAATGCGATGACGAAGGGGTTCCATCGCTCAAGAACCATCGAAAGTCCAACCAATGAGACCCTTGTTATGTATCAGACTTGTCTGGACTTACTAGATGAGCATTTTGCGGGTGAGCCAGCGCGTCAATTATCTGTTAGACTGACAAATTTAGAGGCAGAGCGTAGCATTCAGCTTGATTTATTTGATGAGCGTAAGGACCAGCGACAGGTCATTGGTCATGTCATGGATGCGATTCGTAGAAAATATGGAGTGGTGGCCTTATTACGCGCAGCCTCCTATACCAGCGCTGGTACAGCTATTTCACGGAATCGCTTAGTGGGCGGGCATTTAGCATAAGGAGTGGAAAAAATGATAAGAGATAGAGGAACGATGAAATGGACAGCGATGATGCTACCAGAGCATTTAATGCTTTTGAAGGCATGGAAACAAGAGGTGTTGACAGAGTTGCCTCGGGAACATGCTGAATGGGAGCTTGAAGAATTACAGCAAATAATCACACAAGCATTCACACAGCATAACTATATTATGTTAACTATATGGGAACATGGTAACTATGTGCAATGGGGAGGTACCATTCAAGCGATGAACGAGGACCAGCTGCTACTAGAAACCATTACCACAACGAAGCACATCCCGTTAAGATACATTTATGCTGCTCGTATAGAAGATGATGGATGTGATTAATGGAGAGCAACGACGATTATTACATCAATATTTGCTGCTTGATTTAGCTGTGAAATCCTTGCAGCACGATCTAACCGTGGCGGAGCATTTTAAGATGAAGCGTGTATTTTTACCTGCTATGGATGCCTTATTAAAGCAGCTACACAAAGATTATTTTCAATTAAAACGTCAGCTCGCCCAGCAAAAAATACGATTAGTTGGCTGGCATCGAATTGATGATTATTTTAGTGATGTGCAGGTGGCTACCGCAGGCAATGATGAGGTACTACGCTATGCCAATCAAGCGTTAAAAACCCAAGTCGAAGAGCTAATGAATAAACATTTACACAATGCCTAGGCTTACGTCTACGACGAAAAAGCCAAAAGCTGATGACAGGAGTGGTCAGCTTTTGGCGGCTTTATTTCTCGATAGGTTTCACATCAATTTGCTCAACAAGAAACTCATTGTTAGTACGATTAAATTGATAGGTAATACGAACATCGGCTACATAAATAGGTGAGATGCCAATCGATCCAGGGATGTTTAACATTATTTTTTGATTTTCTACTGTATAAATGACCACACCACCGAAAGCAAGTTGCGCTTGCTTGATATCCGGTGCTGGATCAAAGTCATAATCAAATGTAGATTCTTTTCCCTGTGCTTTCATCGTAATCGCTAATGTGCCATCATCTTTTTTCGTAATCGTTGATTCAATAGTATGTGCAACGATGTCTTCATAATGTTGGACATTCATCTCCGATAAATCCTCTCCATTTACCACATGAATCTCATAGTGATTAAGGCCTGTCCCTCGTCCAGTTTGGATAATAATAGCAGCCTCTTCCTTATGATCATTTGTCAGATCTGTATAGAATAACTGAGGTTTAGTTCCTGTATCAGGGATTGTCCAGTCAAAATTTTTCCGCTTACCATCAATATCTAAAGTTACCTCTGTAATTTCATTTTGTGCTTCATTTCGTGCAAATAATTTCACCTTCTCATCATCGGAAACGGCGATCAATGGAGCCTCATGCTGTATCTCCAGCTGTGATGAGACCTGTTCAGCAGGGGTGTTTACTGTCTCGTTTGGAACAGTAACACTACATCCAGCTAGTAGAGAAATTCCTAATAACCATAGCCACATCTCTTTTTTCAATGTCTAGTTCCACCTTTTCTATAGCTAATTGACTTTATTATACTGTATAAACATGCCCCATAGCAGTTGAATTCGTGAAGGAAAAGCTTATATGCCAGGGAGTGGAGGTGTAACAATGAAATTCTTAGAGATGGTAGGGGAAAATAGAATTCCATTGTTTGTAAGGTACGTCTCTCATTTTGAAAAGCAAATGAGTGACGATCTCTTTACAATGGCAAATTCATAACGATTTGTTCACCAATAGGTCCCATTCTTCTTTCTCCATGATCCATAAAGCCTACTTTGACATATAAATTCTGTGCAGCTATATTTTTATGATTGACGACTAATACTACTTCATTACATTCTTTAAACTCCTGCTTCACAAAATCAGCAAGTGCAGACATAGCCTTTTTAGCATAGCCCCTACCTTGCTGCTGATGGTCGATGGACAGGGCAGTTAGTAACATCGCCTGAGGATTACTAGAATATTGTTGGACTCTGTCCGTTGCATGAAGCACAAAAAAGCCGACAGGTACGCCACCACTTAAAATCACAATTGGATACTGTCCGACCTTCTCGATTGAAATCTCTTGAGGAAGTGCCGTAAATTGGTGTTGTTCTTCAGGTAATTCAAAACGATTTAACTGCTCTACATAGCTTTCAGAGAAATGTACTAACTCAATATTCGTTGTTTCTTGCATAAAAAAGCCTCCTTTTCTAATAGTTTAACCATAGAACAAATGTTCGTCAAGGAGGCTTGTATTAAAATAATGTGGGGGTAGGTCATTTTAACTTAAAAGGGTACCAAAAAGTAAAATAAAAGAAATACTAATCATCACAATAAGTGTAATGACCATTGTTAAAATTCCTCGAAGCAAGGTCGTTAAATTTTTAACATTTTTCATACCGACCAGGCTTAGGTAGAAACAGGCAACTGACAAGAGTAGTGTCAACAGTAATGGATGGAAATGAAGATATGTGTAAAAGAAGTCTCTCATTGAACCTGATAGAAAAAATAATAGAATACAGCCCAAAGATAAGATAAATGACCAGAGATTTAAATTAATTCCCATTGTTTTCCTCCTTCCTATAAAAACGAATTTGTTGTAGGAATGTTCCGATGATTCCGCTTGATAGGGAAAAGGAGAAACTAAATGTGTGTTGCTAGAACAGGGTCACTCGGACGAAAGTGACCCCAAGCACCAAAAGGAGTGTAAAGTAAAGTTACAAGAACTTTACACTACTATTATTATGTGAAGCTAGCGGTTTAAGATAGTTATCTATCTAAATTACTAACTTTTAATTGTGAGTAAAAATAAATGAGCTAGAAAAAAACGAAAAGGGAGGAGATTTGAATAGCTGTGGTAGCGATTCATGGTAAAAAGGCTTTAGCTTCTGTAATGGAACAGAGGCTAAAGCCTGAGACGATCAATTAACACATGAAGCTAGCACCAACGATAATAAGAAGGATGAATAGTACAACAATAAGCACGAATGTAGAGCTATTGCCGCTTCCATTGTCCCCGCCACAGTAACTATTGAAATTACAGTAACTCATGAAACACACCTCCTTTCTTTCTTTTAAAGTATGTATTGGACAAAAGGGGGGGTTAGCGAGTAGAGAAAAAATGAGTTGTCCCTTCATTCGGGAATAAAGCGGTGAAAGCTTTACTTTATTATTATGATGGAATAGTAGCTTGAGTTAGTTGTTAGCCTGTATAGCATCAAGAATAATGAAACAAATTCTACTAACTAATTGTTTTGGTATTCAACACGATGTAAAAAAACATCCGTTCTAGGATGTTTTTTTAGTATAACGGCTGCTGCGTATGACAAGGGGGGAAGCCGTTCACATCATGAATCATATGAAGGTCGTATTGCTTTAAGGCAAATTGACTTTGATACAAATATTCAAGAACAAGCAGTTTTCCTCCTGATACGCCACAGAGGACACCAGAAGTTCCTTGACCATTTGTAAAAGAAACACCAACAGGCTGACCGATTAAATACGGAATTTTATGTTGCCAAGGCACAATAGCCACTCCTTTCACTATAATATATGAAAGGCGTGGCTAGAGGTTCTTACCTTCACAAAATAGCATTCTCTGTTATTGGAAAAAACTAACTAGACACTAACAATTAAAAAGGGCTGGATTATTCGTTTTGCCATTGCTGACAAGTTGACAGTTGAAGTAATAGGAACGATTTTTTTAGTGAATTTGTAGGTAAATGAGCTGAAATAGGCTACGAATTATCAGAGGATTACTGGCATCTAGGTATTATGTCAGAGACAATGAAGGAAGTATTATCAATTGGCTTTAATCAATTAGGTCTAGTCAGGATACAGGCAATTGTTGCTGTAGAAAACATTGCCTCCAAGAAGTTACTAACAAAATTCACATTTAAAGAAGAAGGCTATTTAAGACAATATGAATATCATAGTGTTACAGGACAAAGTAGCGTAGCGATATGTTGATCTACTCATTGTTACAGACAGAGTTTGAGAAAAAGGGGGAGGAAAAGGCACAGTCCTATTAGGATGATTGGAATGAAGAAAACCTTCCTAAGAACAATGCAACGGCTTTTAATAAATTAAAACTTGGGGAAATCTCCAACTAAACAGAGTATGTAAAAAGGGATAGCATTGTACAAAAACATCTTGGGGGCGATGTTAAAGGTGCTATCCCGACATTAATGTATGTGAAAGAACTTATAAACATTACCACTGTAAGTAAATTGAAAAGTAATTGAAATAAGGGTGTAAAGCTTTTATTATAGGTAGAATCCGAGGCATCATGGATAAATAACAGGTGGTTTTCCCTTGTCTGCTATGGTTGAAAATTTTGTCACATATTTTAAGTCTTGCTATTAAACCATATGACGTCAATTATGAATTGGTTGATTCGCCACCATCTACATGCAAGACTTGCCCTGTAACATGCCTAGAATCATCTGATGCTAAATAGACAAAAGTAGGGGCGACTTCAAAGGGCTGAGCCATTCGGTTAAATAAATTAGTTCCATGTAAGGCGTTTTCATCAGAGGAAAAGCTAGAAGGAATAAGTGGTGTCCAAATACGGCCAGGGGCTATCGCGTTGACACGAATCTGTTTTTTGGCAACGCTTTTAGCTAGGGAACGAGTCCAGCCTACGATAGCCGCCTTTGTAGCAGAATAATCGATGAGTAAAGGTTCTCCTGCATAAGCCACAACGGAGGCAGTGCCAATAATGGAGCTTCCTGCTCGTAAATAAGGGAGAGCGGCTTTTGTCGTATAGAAGTGAGCATATACATTTAATTTAAAGGTTTCATCAAACTGTTCATCCGTGATGTCTGTCAGCTCATTTTGCTGAAATTGAATCCCAACATGGTTACATAAAATATCCAATTGACCAAAAGTGTTCATCGTTTCGGAAACAATGTCTACACATTGTTTTTTAAAGCGAAGATCTCCAGGAAGCAGCAGACATTTTTGTCCTAATTCTTCAACTCTTTTTTTCGTTCTTAGCGCATCTTCATGCTCATCTAGATAAGCAATGGCCACATCGGCCTCTTCTTTCGCAAAGGCAATGGCAGCAGCTGCACCCATCCCGCTATCACCCCCAGTAATAAGCGCAACTTTTCCCTTTAATTTACCACTCCCTTTATAATGAGGATTTTCTATGATGGGCTTAGGAACCATTAAGCTTTCCAATCCCGGTTGGCGTAATTGTCTTTGTTCAGGTTGAGTAAGTGGCACTTCTTTATATTGCGTAATCTTCCCATAGACAGGATATTGCGGGTATGGATCTTCCTTTTTATTGTCCTCAAACCACTTTTGATAAAAGTGGATTTGTGCTAATAATTCACGATAGTCCTTGTCATTCGGATTAGTAATAACCAATCCCCCCTTTTCAACATAGACTATGAAAGCTTACCTTTTTGTGTTAAACATCCAAACAAGCACTGAAGGAAACGGGGGGACTGAAAATGGAGGTTGAATTTTTCCCAGAGGTTACGCGATTATTAGAAAATGAAGCGTCTACACTTGAGATCCATTATTTGAATGACACCTGGTTAACACCAACCATTGGCGTAAGACCACCTTATTATAGCTACCCAATCAACGAGTCATATTATCCGATTTGGGACAATGAATAAAACTGTAAACGAAGAAGCCATCTGATGCTGAAAAAACAACACCAGATGGCTTCTTTATTTATAAGAATATTAATAATTTTTAATCTCTTCGAAAGTCCCGAACGTTGCATCCCGTAGATTAATTGTACCATATATATTTTTCTTCCCATCAATCACTAGCACCTTTGGATGCATGTATTGTCTGGGAATACTCGATTTTTGTCCGTCCGTTTTGTGGAAGGCTAAAATTTGTTGCAATGTCACATCATCGGTATACGTAAATCCACCGAAATCATCATTATAGGTATGGAAAGGTACCGGCCGAATGATAGGTAAATAATAAAATGTACGATCTTTTAGTACTTTTCCTTCAAATAGAACATCTCCATTATTTGTTACTGTGTAACGCTTATCACCGATATGATTCATGGCATCTGTATCAGATACCATCACACCTTGATAGTCGAAATAATATCGGTAATGCATCGTCTTGGGTGTTCTTATCATTTCTTCATTTTTCATAGATAATACATTTCCATTGATTGTATGCTCTATTATGCCAGAATCACTGTTTATGAAATACATAGATATACCTTGTTTATCTAAATATCCTGCTTCTGATCCATATTCTTTTCCTGTATCTAATAATTTGTAATGCGCATCTGTAAAACTATGCATTAAGAAAAGGTTCATATTGATATATCCATGTTGACCTGGAATGTATTTTTTTACAATGGAGAAAGCATTTGATTGCATAAATTGATTTCTTAGCTGTAATCGTGATTCGTGAGGACGACCAAAAAGGCTAGTCCCTTCAATTAGCACTTCTTCGTCGATGGCAAAGTTACCATCATAGCGTGCATAAATATGAAGAAGAGAATTAGAAAAGGACACATGTAAATGTGATTTATTGATCGTTGTTACATTTGAAATTTTTTGAAATCCTAGCTCTTCAGCTGTTTTTTCAAAATGAATAACATGGTGATTGCGCTCAATTAATTTGATTGTTCTTGATAAAAAAGAAGCAAACTGCACTCGTGTCACACTGTTTTTGGGATTGAAAGTATCTACATTGGAAATGCCTAAAGCATTAAGTGCCTCTATATAGGGTCTAGCTTCTTTAGTTGCTTTCTGTATATCCACTACATCACTTTGCAAATCATAGGCATAGTCAATCAATGAATAGTTTCGGGCTAATACCATAAGTCGGTTTAACGTTAGTGCCATTTGTTCTCGTGTCATGTGATTATATGGATTTAGGCGTCCATTTTCTCCTTTAAAGATGCCATTATCGTAAAGTAAAGTTGAATACTTTAGCAATTCACGATCCTTCACACGAAGGGGCATATCCATAAAACGATCCATTTCCTCCCAATTTTTATCAACCTTCGCTATGCCGTTCTGTTCGATATATCGTCCCATCATTACGACAACTTGACCACGAGTAATCGTCGTGTTTGGGGAAAAAGTTGTCGGTGTTGTCCCCTTAATAATATTTCTTTTTGTTAGATCCTGTACTTCTTGTTGCATTTGATTCGGCAGTTTTTTTATATCATCAAAGCCACTTGCAGAGACAGAAATGTGATTCATTAAAAAAACGAAACAGAATAAAACGAACATTATTGTATAAATAAGCTTTCTTTTCATCTTTCACCTGCTTTAACCAATATCCACAAAATGATAGCATGTTTAAACAGATAAATTCTATTGGTAATGAATAACAAATATAAAGTGACCCAGAGCTAACTAGATTTATAAATGCTACTGGTATTAAAGAAATAATTATTGTTGGTTTATTTGCAGAAGGCTGTGTAACTGCAACTACTTTAGGTTCTCTTCACAATAATTTTCATACGACAATCGTAAAAGAGACAGTGGCAAGTTCAAGTGATAAAAAGAGATTAATAGCATTAAATACGTTAAGATCAAATAAGGTGAAAGTTATTCATTCTTTTCAGTTAGTAGCGATAATTTTGAAAGGCAGAAATTCCTTTCACTTAAGAATATATTGATCGGCAACAAGCTACAGGTTTTCATTACATTTTGTCATGAGAAAGGATGGTAATATGAGTAGGAATTTTATTATCTTTGGAGCTAGCCAAGGATTGGGAGATGCATTTGTTAAGGGGTTACCTGTCAAAGGAGATACAGTATGGATGGTAGCACGAACGAGACCCAATAGTTTAGAGCTAAATGATGGAGTAAATCGTCACTGGTTATCCATTGATCTGTCTAGTCAACAACAAATTTCCACTTTAAAAGAAGTGTTACAAGGCATTCCGCTCGATGTATTAATTTATAATGTGGGTGTATGGGAAAAGCGTGGTTTTGAAGATGATTATACATTTGATAAGGATGAAGTAGAGGATATTTCGAAATTAATCAATATCAATCTAACTTCTACGATTACATATATTCAGGCACTTTTACCCAACTTAAGACAAGCGAAGCAGGGAAAGGTTATTTTAATTGGATCTACAGCAGGCTTAGATCACACAAACAATGCACAAGTTTCATTTGTCACATCTAAATTCGGCGTAAGGGGCATTACAAATGCACTGCGTGAACATTTAAGGAAAGATAAAATTGCTGTCACATGCATTAATCCTGGTGAACTGGCAGCAGAAGTACCCTATGAAGAAGGAGCGGAAAAAGCCATTCATTTATATGAAGGTACACGAATCCCCGTACAAGATATTGTCTCTCTTGTGCAATGTGTAATTAATCTATCAGCAGTCTCCTGTGTAAAAGAAATTAATGTCCCAGCCATAACGGATTTAAATGCATGATTACTCAGTAAACGCTGCTCAATATTGAGTAGCGTCTTTTAATAAAAAGGATAAATAAATTCCTTTCCTTAGAAAAAATTTTCACGATCCCCTCACACATAACACTACAATTAAGCTCATATAAATAAAGGTAGTAAAAAAATCAACATCCTTTCATCGTCATAATCAAATTCTAAAAACACTTCCAGCCTATCAAATCTTAAGAAAATCTTCAGGTTCTACTAGGAAATATTTAAGATTCGCTGTGTATAATTATAAAAAAAGGAAATTCACGAAACCATTTGAAGATTTAAAACGTATTGGTAGTAGGAGAGAGAATATTGAAGTAGGTGAAGATATGGCACATACGATTTACATAGTATTAACCAAAACAGGGACGTTATTATCAAAAGCGATCGGCATGTATACGGGCAAGGAGATGAATCATGCATCCATAGCCTTTGATGAGGGGCTATTTGATATGTATAGCTTTGGGCGAAGGCAATTGAACAATCCGTTAAGTGGGGGCTTTTTACGAGAGGATGCAGAAAGAGGGCTATTTGAGTGTGCGGATTGTGTTATTTATCGCTGTCGTATATCACATTATCAATATTTAGACATGATGAAAATTGTCCGTTATATGTACTGGAATCGAGATCGCTATAAATATAATTTTATCGGACTCTTTGGTGTGGTGATGCAAAAGGAAGTGAGACGTGAGCGTGCTTATTTTTGTTCCCAGTTTGTAGCGACGCTACTAAAGGTGGGAGGCCTAAAAATAGTTCAAAACCCAGCATTAATGACGCCTCATTGCCTAGCGCAATTACCGTATTTAGAGAAAGTCTTTGCAGGGAAACTGGCAGATTATTTACAAACGGTACGTGAGCCAGCTATGCTATATGGTTAATGAATAGATGCACTACCTGACGTTTAAATAGTAAAATAGACACTCATGCGACAATCTTCTATTTTGTAAGAGGATTGTCTTTTTATCTTTCAGCAGAAAACGCCCTTCTTTATCAGTGGTGCGATGAATGTATACAACTTGTACTTTTGATTCAATGGTGTCCCGATACTTTTCGAGCAAGCTGAAAAAAATGAACGCAATTACGCTAAGGCGTCGTCAATATTAGTCATATTTACCCCATATAGAATGTCAATAAACCTAGTTGCTGGAAACTGGAAAATGAGTCCTATTCCTGTTAAAAGAGTCCCCATAAAATTGCTATCATAAATAATAGATACGTACGTTCTACGAGTGATAACAGCAAGGAGGATATGGAAATGAGTGATGAAATAGCAGCAGTTGGCTGGGATGCGATTGATCAGGCATTAGCACAGGTATATGGTGAGCAGGAGCCAAAGCATTATGGAACTTTGATTCCCTATTCACTAGGAGGACAAGATCCTTTAGATGGAATTAGTGTTTATAAAAGCGAAACATCCATTCCACATTGGCATTTTGTTACATATGGCTTCTCGGAACTATATGAAAAGGAATTTGAAAACAAGGACTATAGTGGCTATGGATTTGAATTAACATTTCGACTAGTACGTCAACTAGATGAGGAAGAGCCACCTGCTTGGGCATTGAATTTACTACAGAATATGGGCAGATATGTGTTTAATAGTGGTAATGTATTTAGAGCGGGAGATTATTTGGATGCAAATGGTCCGATTTGCCTCGATGCCGACACACAATTAACGGCACTAGCCTTTACACATGATCCAGAGCTTGCTGAAATCGATACACCAAATGGCAAGATGGAGTTTATCCAAATGGTTGGTATTTCAGAGGATGAGTTAGAAGCGATGCAGACATGGAATACGCTTGGTGTACTACAGGCCGGCATGAAGCAAATACCAAGCTATACTACGGATTTAACAAGAACTTCTCTCCTACAAAATCCTGACGTTGCCGAGGCAGTTGTGCGAGGAATGGAGGAAGATGGCTCTAATACGGGGTTTCTTTTCGTAGATCAACTTGCTTGGGAAGTAGAAAAAAAGAGCTGGTTTAACAAACCGTCTAATGTTGTTCAACTTGGAGCAAAGCAAGCAGCTGTCATTAGTAAATTATTACGTGGACGTATTCTGAAAGATAAAGATCTTACCTTAGTCGGTCAACAAATAACGATAATATTTAAAGCAGGCCCTCAGGTAGGCTATTCAGAGAATGGTCAAGAGATTACGATCACATTGAACAAGGCAGCGGTAGAAGAATTAAGTCAGCGGCTGATACCGCAAGAAAGTCAATTCACTATTTCTTCTTTAGCTGGTGTAAGTTTTCAAATTTTGAAGACACATATTAAAAATCAAGAAGGAGCGGTTGTGAAAACAATCGGATAAGATGGATCTCTCGCTAAGGCTTTAGCGGGAGATTTTTCTCTAACAATAGAAAGGGAGGATGTACAGTGAAGCAGTGTGTAGAGCATTTTCTAGCGGCTGTGTGGGAGCAAATCACGGCTGTTTATCAACAAGAGAGTAAACGAATAACAGGGCTGAAAGAGCAAAGTAGGTTACAAGCAGGCATCCTTCAATATTTGAAAGTTGCCTGGAAAAAAGGAAAAAGTCCTAATGGCACAATCTTTATAGATGTTTATGAGCCATTTAGTTGGAGTGATAGCTCCTATAAGGTGGAAGCGGGTTCATACATACAAGAATTTACAGATGTCCAGCATATTGAAGAGCTTTTTAGTGCTTTATGTACTAAAACAGAGGAAGTATTTCAATCTGAGCAATACGGTCCCCGATTTTTTGATTACCGCTTTGAGGTTGTACTGGAATTTGAACATGATAAAACGGTGCTTCATTATCAAAAGGAGCTGTTGAATAATCGTAAACTAGCGTCAACGAAACAAGTGCTGGCAAGCTTTATAGAAACAAAGGTGATGGCAGAGCTACCATTTAGGCCAAGTGACAATGATGAATTTTTCCTTGCGAAGCATTTGGTCAATCCACATTTTTTCCATCAAACAGCTGAGGAAGTCGAACCACTTATTCATCGGCTTCAAGAAAAGCATCGGGCGAATAAAGAACGTTTAGACAAATGGATTTATTATTATACAATGGCCTTTAAGCAGTGGGCAGAGGAGCATTTTTTAACGCACTATTTTGAACAAGCAGGCGATTATCGGAAAGAGTGGGTATTGAAAACAGAGGACTCGGTACAACAACTAGAGAAGGAAAAACTAGATTTCTTTCTTTATGTCGCGTTGAAGATTGGTCAAAAAGAGCCAGCCACTCGATTAGAATACTTGGAACTTGCGAAGCAGCTTGGCTCGCTGCAGGCAGCTAATTATTTGGAAAAAGGAAGCGGTCGTTTTGAAAGTATAAGAAAGCGGGATGTATTCGAAGGACAGGCAAATGATATTTTACAAACGATTGATATACGAGTGATGGTAGAAGAGGAAAACGCTTATCGTGAAGCCCTTTACTATATCATTCAACTGCTACGAGAAGGTTTTTCAAAGGGCTATAAGCTGACTTTAAAGAGTAAAGCGAAACATTATCTTCCTATTAAAAAGTTAGCTAAATCAAAGCTTCATCAATTTTTCGCCAATTGCCTACAATATCCAAATCTTTTCCCTTTATTAGCGGACTATGCCCAGCTTGCTATGGAGGAATTTGCTTGGTATCAGGATGTTGAGCCGAGTGAAAAATCAGCTATGCCCAGCACCTATGCGGTTTTTGGATTAGGGCTTTATAGCAAGGATTATTTTCCACTTGTTCAACGATATATGTTACTCGTTGATACAGAGCATCAATCCGTGCAAGATGCTTATGCGGAAGCCTTTCTTGAAGCTCATGGCTTATCAATAGAGATGATGCCTGTGTTTGTAGCTATTTTACTTGGTGCTAGTGAATCAGCTAAGCCAATAAAGAACATTGACATCATGGATTTAGATTTGCTCGTGGCACTCGGACAAGAACTTGAAAAGAAAGCAGATTATCAGCGTCCATTTGTTTTATATCGAATATTCGGTAGTTCCAAGAAGCTTGCTCAGCGACTAAAGCAAGAATCAGCACCAATAAGGGATGAACTTGAGAAATTACGACAATGGATGGATTCCTGAAGGGGGTAGACGAATGGAATGGACGGAAGTGAGTAAATCCAAGGATTTAGAGGTCGTTCGGGAGGCCATTAGCAAATTAGATGTAAATGAGCGAGATGCACGTGGGAGAACACCATTAATGCTTTTTATAACAAATCGAATGCCACATGAAGGAATCAAGCTTCTTTTGGCACAGCATATAGACTTGGAGGCACGAGATAAGCTTGGTGATACAGCACTGAAAAAAGCGGTAAAGTTTAAGCAGAAAGAAGTGATTTCTTTACTACTTGCAAAGGGTGTAAATTTATCTGAGCCAGAGGGGATTACCGCTACAGCTTGGTTTGCAGCAAGGGAGCATGCAAGAATCGCTGATTTATTGGTAGATACACCAGGTGCAATCCGTCTAACTTTGAATGTAGAAGAACAACAGCAAGTTGATGCCATTTTATACGAGGATTCTCTCAATACAATGTGCCAGCGCATAAGCAAGGTATTATCAGCTGTTATTTTACATGCCATTGTCAATAGCTATAACTGGGATGATGGCCCCGAGCCTATGCTCGCAGCATTAGCTAATCCAGTTTGTGCCCCTGTTACCATGATAGACATGTTTGAGCTCATGGAAGGAGAATATTGGCTAGCACTAACAGAGGAAGAAATAGCGAGTTCCGATTGGAAGCGACCATGGAAAGAGATGGCACTAGCCTTACAAGAAAAATTAAAATGCTAGCTAGCGAGGAGAGAGTAATGGACCAAAAAGCAAGGAAAATATTAATGCAAACCTATTGGCAATCTGGTGGATGGCGTTCAGGTGGTTATACCTATACAGAAGAAGATTTTCAATATGCTAAAAGTAAGGGCTTGATGTTTGATCAATTAACGATTTCCCATGATGAATGTGTACAAAGATTGCAACAGCTTCATGAGAAATTCTTAACAAAGGAGCTTGTGGTAAAGGCATTTTTGCATAGCTTATCGACGCGCAAAGTACATTTACGCAGTGCCTTATCGAGCTGGGCTCTTACGCATGATTTACCAATGCATACGTATGATGAACAACCTGTGGCATTGGTCTCCTATAGTGGCTGTGGCTACTGTAATGAGCAGAAAATCATGTCCAATGATACGTATGTCAATGAAGATTTAAATGTGCTTAATTTTGAACGCATCAAGTGGGGAGGGGTTCGCCTCAATTGGCTCATCTATTGTTTACTAGACTTAGAATGCCTGGTAAAAGAACAAGAAGCATTGAATGTCAGTGAGGATGACGTAGCCATCTTACAACAGATGGTAGCAGCAATAGAATCCTGTAACGACACAGATGCAGCTAGACAGCTTGAAAAGCGCTGGAAAGATGTTTTCAAGTCCAATCAACATGAACGAGATGTGGTCATGGAAATCTGGGGTTATGCGGGACTACTCGTATCAAAGGATGATTATCGCAAGGAGCGTGGACGTGGAACTGATTTTATGTCAATGGCAACTTGGAGAGGACAGGATGGCTATTCACAGGAAAAGATGAAGTTTTACTTTGGCTCCTACCTATAAAAAGGAGCAGTATTTCGATCGATTACAAAACTGACCAAAGGATGCTGAGGATTATTGATATAGCGAAGGTATTTTAAGAGCACATACTATAATGAACTGCTGCCATGGTCCTGCACTAATAATGTGCAGATTTTACTTTTACCAGAGCTTTACTAAAATAAAAAAGAGAGGTGCAGTGAGATGGGGGCTTGGGGATACAAAGCATTGGAAAGTGATGAAGGTTTAGATGTAGTGGCGTTTTTGCGGGAGTTTATGGAACAGCATAAGGAATCCACTCAGCTAACATTATCGGATATTGTACAGGCTATGAAACAGCAAGGCTTTTTTGGTAAAACATTGGAGGATATAGATTTTTTCTACGATATAAGTGCCCTGGCTTTGGCAGAGCTTTATAGTCAATATCTGGATACAGGAACCATTTATGGTCAAGAAAGTAAGGATGAACAAATACAATGGGTAGTTGATGAAAGCTCTTTGACATTTATATTGCGGTATTTACAGGACATTAGAGATGAAGTACCTGATCAACATGGTAGTAGAGAGATTGTAGAATTATGGCAAGAGTCCAAGGGTTGGCCAGAATGGCAGACCAACTTAGCCTATCTTATTCAGACGGTTGAACAAGCGATTAACCGTTTGCTACAAAAATAGATGGAGTGATTGGAAATGACCTATGATTTTTGGATGATGGCTTCCATCATGGAGTTGGTTGAATATCCAGATGAGACAAGCGATGACTATATAGCACATCCAACTTTACAGACGATCATGGATGTGCTTGAAATCCACGTACCGCTAGCAGAGATTTACGAACGTTATTTTGGTCAATCCATTCATACAGGACATGTTTTAGTATTTTCGAATAAGCAGCAACCACATGTCTGTGTGGTACTTGATACTTATCGAGATCCGCTCGATCAACTGGATTTAATTCAATTTGGCTGGAGAGTGAACACAAAAGATGTTCACCTAGTAAGACAGCTGACACGCAAACTATTTGATAATTGTGATGAGGGGATTCGCTATGAGGAAGGTCAATCCATTCTCTATCAGGTATTACAAGAACAACGCTATCCTCGAAAACTTTACTATGAGACATTCTATGAACAACAGCTGAAGAAATTTTGGGTATGATAGCATCAAAAAGGATTCGTAACACTTTCTATAAAAAGTGTACGAATCCATTTCCTAGAACCTATACAAAGAAAAAGCTGAATAGAGATAGCGCAATCGAAATGATTACAATAGGTCCAATCATTTTCATATGTCGTTTTCGTGCCATTACAACAATCGCTACATATTCACGAATCATCGCATTTGGCCAATAATAAAAGGCTGTCTTAGAGCCAATGCCCTGACTATCTAAGCCCGCAAGTCTTGCATAAATACCCGCACGAAAAAGATGGAAATTATTCGTGGTGAAAATACTGTTATAGGCCTCACCCTGTTTCCGATCATCCATGAGCTGCTTAGAAAATAACATATTTTGATAGGTATTCACAGAGCGGTTCTCCTGGAGTGTATGCTCAATGGGAATGCCTTTTTCTATTGCATATCGTTGCATCGCTTCAGCTTCGGGTAGATTTTCATCAGGACCTTGTCCACCAGAGAAAATAATGGTAGGTGGAGTAGTCACTGCTGCTTGCTTATGATAGAAATCAAGGGCCTTTTGAATTCTACTAGCTAAAAGTGGAGGCACCTTATCATTAATTAATCCACTGCCTAGTACAATAATAAAATCTTGATTCAATCGAGGGCGATTGAATTGGTAGAGAAAATAAGCAGATAAAAAATTGGATAAATGGATAAAAAAATAAAACGTAATGAGTGAAATTCCACCAAAAATGGGCTGGAGGTGGACTGAAAACAAACTCGCTGGATTGATAATCGGTAATAGGATAAAAAGTAAAATGCCAATCGCCACAAGTAATGTTAAGGAATTGGCTAAACGTCTACCTTCTCGCTTCATTAATACTCTCGCATTTAAAAATAAACCAAACATTAAGGCAACAATACCAAAAGGAATTAAAATGAAAAGAGCAATCAGTGGAATAATGACAATAAGCCTTAAAAAGTAATGGTCAGATGCTAAAGATAGAATGACGCAGAATAGCAGAAATGAACAGACAAATAGATTAAATAATAGTCCGTTGATCATTTTTCTTGGGTCTTTGAAGTAAGAAATAAGAAAAACGATGAAAAGAATCAGTGGAATAATGCCAAAATACATACAAAATGCACCTCTAGTGATGGAAGTTGGTTAATGATATCTCTATATTATAAGTAATTATTGGATGAAATCAACCATCAATGAAAAAGTGGAGGGGGAGCATCTAGAAGCTCCCTCTATTTTTTTTGTGTACGATGATAAGTTTTATTGAGGTAATGAATATATTGGGTGCGGGTCAATCCACCCGTTTGGCGATTAAAGTCATCGTAGGAGATATCTTCTGGAAAACTAAATTCAGCGAGTGCCCGCTGACGATCTTCGCGGAAGTGTGGATGATCTAGCGACTCTGTTACAATTCCTTCCTCTTGCTTCAACCAATCACTGGCAACGCCTGCATAGACACCATGATTGGTAAAACGGCTAGCTGTTTGATAGGAGGTGGAAGGTGCAGGTTTACTAATTGTTCCTGTCCCCCAGGATAGACGATATCGAGGCTCTTTCCCATAGTTTAGTGTCACGCCATAGCCCATTGGAAATACAATATCGGATTCTGTTAACATTTTATGGCCTATCTTTTCATAGCATCCCCGCATAAAATGGTCATCCATCACAATATGGGTTTGAGGGGCCAATGGAGCTGATATGATTTCCTCAAGAGAAGGCAGGCGCTCTGTCGTTGTCAACAAATAGGGCCGTACAAACAATGGCATTGTCATTACATTATGCCAAATACTATCTTCTCCAAAAAGATGATCCTTTTGCATTTGACGTAAATCGCCAATGACAAGCACATAGCCATCTACAAATAAATCGATTTCTACACGAAAAATATCACCTGGCACAGTCTTATAGCGTAGACTTTTCATCTTGGTTAGCTTTTCTAGCTTGTCTGAGTAATCAGCAGGAAGCTGGGAGGGAAATTGCTCTAACCAATTCAAGAGAGCCGACTTAGTCGTTAAATGCTCAAAGCCTGTTAATGGCAGCTGGTAATATGTTTTAGTGTTACGAGCTGTGATATAGCTAGATGGATGGTTTTCATTACCTAGACCAGCAGAAAAAACAACGCCTGCAGCTTTCACAGCGGAGATATTGGTATAATTCAATTTCTTTTCTTGTCCACGCGCGGTTTGAGGGACAATGACTTCACGATTACGTGTTAAAATGTCGACATCCGCTTCTTGGTAGCTATGCTCATTCACGAAAATTCTTTTTTTAATGAGATCACCTTCAAGGCAAATAAAATAATCCTCTCGAATCGGAATCGTTTCCCAATGTGCTTCTAAAGTATGTAGGCCGAAATAGGGGCGCAATGAATTGGTTAACCAACTAGTAAATGGTGTCAATCGAATTTCCTCCTAGCTCTTGTTTTGTATTTTGGTCAAGTATACTGAATTTGGTGGGTGTCGAAAATAGCTTAGATGGAAAATAGTTACTTTTATGCAGTGATAATAATTGCTTTTGGAGCAGATGTCTACCTTTTTCTTCAGGCTATAGAACTGCTATAATGACAGACAGAGGTGATGAATATGCATATTGTGACGATTGAAGGCATACCCTATGCTTGGCTTGAACAATTACCAGAAATCCACGCTCACGTTTTTGATGGAGCAAATTCGCCACTCGAAAAGCTAGAAAAGAAAGAAGGCCTTCTTTGCATATTGGCAGTGGAAGGTGACACATTAATCGGCTTTAAACTAGGCTACCCACATCCAGATGATATTTTATCTTGATTCATCAGAAAATGCCCACCTCTATTGGTGATGAGATGAATGCACAATTGTACTCTTTGATATAAAGGGTGTCCAAATACCGACTGAATCAAGATAAATGCCCCAGCGGATGTCACAGATTTTGAAGAGGAGCTTTTCGAGCAAGCTCGAAAAAATCTGGACGCAATTACGCAAGGGCGTATTTGATAGTTGGTTGGGTGGCGTTCATGTAGCACATCGAGGTCAGGGAATTGCAAGTCAATTAATGAAACAACAGCATGAGCATATCAAGACTTTAGGCTTTCACAAAGTTCGTACATATGGAAGAAATACATTCAAAGCTATGCTCATTACCAACCTCAAGCATGGTTTCGATATACGATCAACATTTATTGATGAAAAAGGCAGACATAAAATTATATTTGAAAAATAATTAATTAAGGAGTTTTATACATGAAAGCATATTTAGCAAATGGGTTATTTTCGTTAGGCGATCGTTTTGTAAATGAACAATTGGCAGCAGCTATTCGCGAGGCAGTACCAGGCATCGCATTATATGTACCTCAGGAGAATGAGGCCATCAATGATAAATCTGCCTATGCAGATAGCTTAGCGATTGCCCAAGCAGATTTAGAGATGCTACAGGATAGCGATGTTCTGATAGCTGTATTAGATGGGGTGGAAATTGATTCAGGCGTTGCCGCAGAGATAGGTGCGTTTTCGATGCTGAATCGTCCCATTATTGGGGTGCTAACGGATGTTCGTCAGCAAGGGCGGGACAATATGCAAAAAATAGAGGCACTGATCCGAGATGGGCTAGAGAATCAGTTTGTTTATCGTAATTTATTTGTTGTGGGGTTAGTTAAACGCAATGGCGTGATTACATCTTCTATTGAAGAGGCTGTGAAAGCCATACAAAAACTACAGAACGGGGAGGCATCATGATGCTATTAGCTACATCAGACATGGTGGCAGGAAAAGATATCATGGAAACATTAGGGCTAGTGAAAGGGAATTCTGTTCAATCTAGAAATATTGGTCGTGACATGATAGCAGGTCTTCGCAATATTGTAGGTGGAGAAATGAAGGAGTATGCGGAGATGCTTGTGCGCTCTCGTGAAATTGCCACAGAGGCAATGGTAGAGGAAGCCAAACAATTAGGTGCAGATGCAGTTGTAGGCGTTCGTTATGCTACTTCATCTGTCATGGATGGTACATCCGAAGTATTGGTATATGGAACAGCTGTAAAATTCAAATAAAAGAGTACAAGGACTTTCATTCAATGGAAGTCCTTTTTCAATGGTTAAAAAGTGACACATTCATCTAAAATGCTGTAAAATTTTAGTTAATTATGTCAAAAATACAGTCTATTGTGCTGCTTGAATGGTGATTTATTATAGGATGCGTATAGTACAAATTATACCAATAAAGTAGAAGTTTTATCTTGATTCAGTTTATAGATAATGAGATGAATGCACAAATGGAGTGGGTGTCAAAACACCAACTGAATCAAGATAAAAGCCCAAGTGGAGGTCACAGATTTTGAAGAGAAGCTTTTTGAGCAACTCGCAAAAAATCTGGACGCAATCAGTAGAAGGGCTATTTATGGCCAATGTACTGCAAGCTGGGCATGATAGAAGAAAGAGTGGGATATATGGTAGATTCACAACAAGGCAAAGGCTATCGCCTACTATCGATGTTTGATCGATTGATGGATGGCCAAGGAATCAACAAGAAGCAAGAAGCATTGACACATCAGGTTGGTGAAAAAACCATACAACGGGATATCGATGAAATTCGTACGTATCTGGAAAAGGCTAAGCTAGATTACCATTTACAATATGTACGTACAGAAAAAGTGTATAAATTAATGCATACAAAAAACAATCGTTTATCTAAAGAACAGGTACTAGTCATCGTTAAAATACTGATTGCCTCAAAAGCTCTCGTAAAATCGGATATCGGTGAGATCGTTAATCAACTTCTCTCACGTGTAGCAGACGATCAACTGTTATTAAATGAAAAAATTGTATATGAAGATCTCCATCAAAACAAGTCATTATTGTCCTTGATATGGGGAATTTCAACAGCCATTCAAAAGAGAAAGGTCATTACAATTGATTATTTACAGGAGGGTGAAGCGATTCCAACTGCAAAAATTTTAAAGCCGCTCGCTGTTATCTTTTCAACACATTATTTTTATTTAATAGGCGATAATCAAGACACCCCAACTGTTTACAGAATGGATCGTATTCAGCATTTTCGTGAAATGACTATCCATTTTGAATTTCCATCTGTACATCCATTACAAGTAGAGGACACTAATGACCTTACTCATATCCGTCTTCTCTATAAAGGCCGTTCTCCTCAAATAGTCTACAGTCGTTTCCCAACAGCCCACCTAGTTTCACAAAACAATCATGAATATGTTTTTGAGGCAGAAGTGTTAGAATATGGCGTGAAAGAGTGGTTGTTAAGTCAAGGAGCCGATATGGAGGTATTAGAGCCAATTGAACTGAGAGAAGAGATTATTGAGACCTTACAAGCTATGCAGCAAAATTATCGTTACATATAAAAACCCGTGTGTACATGCACGGGTTTTTACGTTTACTGAAACAATTGTTTGATAAATGTCGTATCGATATCCTTAGTGAGCTTATAATCTTTCATGTAATTTTCCTCATATAAATACACGAATAAATGCTGGTCATCATCTAAACGCAAGCCAATTTCCCTGTTGTCATTAATTGAGAGTGTTAGCCAGTATGCTTCATGAGAATCAGAATTCGAAAACCACACCTTTTTTAAAGGTAGGTCCTTGAATGGCTGCATCATTTGATTGATTTCTGCTGCATCAGTAATCGTTACTGTTTTTTCATCTGAGGAACGAATAATTTCAATCTCATGAATTTCCTCCATTTCGAGACGTTCTGTTACCTCTGTTGTAAAATCAGTGTCTCGTGTTAACAGCATTGTCGAGATATACAGAATAAGTAGTGGTAGTAAAATGCCTAGAAGTAGTTTGTATCTTTTTTTCATGCTTGTCTCCTTAAATTCTAAAAATTCACACATATGTATTCTTTTCCACGCTATAATTGAGCATATACTGAAATGATGAAGGAAGGCAATTAAATGACACATAATCATGAAGAGAAAGAACTATTTTACCCAAGTGGAATCATTATGTATCGAGGTGGCGTCAAGAAGAATGATTTCGGTCACGATATTTATGACGGCAAAGGCTCGCTATTTGATCAAGAGGGAGAATTATTATTCGAGGGTGAATTCGTCAATCATATGAAGCAAGGCAATGGCATTATGTATTTGAAAGGACAACTCATTTATCAGGGTGAATTCATACAAAATAAAAAACAGGGTCATGGCATTTTATATAAGGATGGTCATATCCATTATGAAGGTCATTTTCGCAATGACTTAATGGATGGTTATGGTGTTTTATATTATGAAGAAGAAGTAATTAGCCCTTATCAAACACTACGAGCACAGTATCCACATTTAAATCAACCGCAGTATGAGGGTGACTTTGTCCATGGCATGAAAAAGGGAAAAGGCAAGCAGTACTATCCAAATGGATTTTTACAATATGAGGGTGATTTTATTTGGCATCATATGCAAGGGGCTGGGAAGCTATATTACCCTACGGAATCACCAACAGCTGAGGAGCTTGCACGTGGTGTAACTAATCTCTACTATGAAGGTCATTTCTTTGAGGACCTAAAGCATGGTAAAGGCAAAGTATATTCTAGGGATGGAATTTTAGAAGCGGAAGGGCAATTTAAAGAGGATATGATGACAGGGCAAGGAACGCTCTATTATGCCAATGGGCAAGCTACCTATATTGGTGACCTCGTTCAAGGCAAAAAACATGGACGAGGCGATTATTATAATGAAGAAGGCAAAATTATCTATAGTGGTGAATTTATCAACGATGAGCGGTTACGCATTACACCTGAAGTCGAGCAAGAGATTGCCAAGCTACAAAAACAATTAGATAGTCTTGTAGGTCTTCCGAATGCAAAGAAGGAATTACATAATTTAATAAACTTTATTAAAATTCAAAGTCTGCGTGTGGATCATGGTTTAACAAGCTTTCCTATTACGTATCATCTTGTCTTCTCGGGCAATCCAGGCACTGGTAAAACAACAGTGGCACGCATTATTGGCCAAATCTACAAGCATCTTGGCGTCCTTTCAAGTGGGCATTTTGTGGAAACAGATCGTGCAGGTTTAGTCGCTGGCTATGTTGGACAAACAGCATTAAAGGTTCAGGAAGTCGTTAACAAAGCAAAAGGCGGGGTACTTTTTATTGATGAAGCCTATTCATTAATGAATGATAAACAGGATGCATTTGGGAAGGAAGCTATTGATAGTTTATTAAAGGCAATGGAGGATCTACGTGATGACTTGGTAATTATTGTTGCGGGCTATACAGAGCTAATAGAAGATTTTTTACAATCTAATCCAGGCTTTAAATCTCGCTTTAATCATTTTGTACAATTTGATAATTTTAGCACGGATGAACTCTATGATATTTTTGCGATGCTTTGTCAAACGAACGATTATCAATTTGGCGAAGCATTTGCCCAACATATGAAAACACAGCTACGTCATATGCCGATTGAAACCATCCCTAATTTCTCGAATGGTCGTTATATTCGAAACTTGTTTGAGAAACTAGTGACGATCCAATCAAACCGATTGATTCAACAGGCAACAATCTCGAGAGAAGAACTCATGACATTTGAGGAGCAGGATATTTTACAGGGCATTGCAGAAAAGTTGTTTGACAATACTTTTTAAGACAAGGAGTAAATTCATGAAAAAGCTATTAGTGTTTATTTTAGTGTGTGCATGTATTTTACCACGACTAGTAACAGTTCATGTTACAGTGAATAATCATATTAATGTACGCCATAAAAACGATAAAAGTTGATGAGTGATGTATAAAGTGGTAATATAAGACAAAACATACGCTAACGTATTTTTTGGAGGGCAATTATGCAAGTAACGAAAGAGGATTGGATTAGAGCGGGTCTAGAGCAATTAACAGAAGCGGGGATTCATAAAGTACGTATTGAAGCACTTGCTCGATCATTAAACATTAGTAAAGGTAGCTTTTATCATTATTTTCGTGATCGTCAACAACTATTAGATGCCATGCTAGACTATTGGGAAAACCATGCAACAAAGGCCATTATTCAAAATATGGAGCAAGTCGATGCTACTCTAGAGCAGCTTTTACGGATAAGTTTTCACAAAAATAAAAAGATGGAGATAGGCATTTATGCTTGGGCCAAATATGATTCAGATGTCGCAAAGCGTATCGTTCAAATAGAGGAGCAGCGAATAGCCTGTGTGGCGACACTCTATCAAAAAAGTGGTATCAGCATAGACGAATCCACTGATCGTGCAAGATTAGCTTATTTAACCTATATAGGCTGGATGACACGATTTGAAGCCAATCCTCATTTCGATCTCGAAAAAATGATTAAGCTGTTAATACAGTAAGAAGGTCTCTCGGAGCTAACATGGGCTTTGAGGGACTATATTTAACGCTAGAACATACGGTAGCGTATGTAAATGAAGAGGAGGTAGAACATGTTTATTTTATCAATTGTCGCAGTGGGACTATTAGGGCTCATTAGTATCCTACATATTTATTGGGCCTTTGGTGGTCGATGGGGTACAGAAGCTGTTATTCCTATGAAAGAAGGCAGCCAACAAGCCGTTTTTACGCCTAGAAAATGGGGAACGCTCTTTGTTGCAATGCTGTTGATGCTAGCAAGTGGTATCATCCTTGTTCAAGGAGGCTTCATGCCATTTTTTCAAGCCTCTATTTTTTCAAAAGTAGGAAGTATCGTTTGTGCGCTAGTATTTTTGCTACGAGCAATTGGTGATTTTAAGTATGTTGGTATTTTTAAAACGATTAAGCATTCCACATTTGCTCAAAATGATTCAAAATGGTATAGTCCTTTATGCTTGTTTCTTAGCTTTGTTTATGTGCTGGTGTTAGTTTAACAGCAATTTTACTTTAATAAGGGGAGCAGAATGGGGGATATAAAATGGAGCAAATGATCTACTTACTTCGCCATGGTGAGACAAATTATAATACACAAGGGAGATATCAAGGACAGCTTGATTCACCACTCACTGAGCGTGGTCGGGAGCAGGTTCAGCAAAATGCGCGCATGCTGAAATCACTCATTGGCGATGCAGATGAATGGACCATCCTATCAAGTCCAATGGGAAGAGCCATGCAAAGCACAGCCATACTTTGTGAAACACTGGGCTATGACAGCAACAAGGTGAGGCAGGATCCACGTTTAACAGAGGTTGCTGTGGGACAATGGGCTGGATTAACCATGGCGGAAATACAGCAACAATGGCCTGCCTTGTTAACGAACACAGATGCCTTCAATTGGTATTTTCGTGCACCAGATGGGGAAACCTATGAAGCTGTTGTAAGCAGATTAACTGCTTTGCTTGAAACGATTCAACCACTTTCAAAAGTGATTATTGTCTCGCATGGCTTAACTGGTCGTATTTTACGCGGCGTCTATGCAAGTCTAAGCAAAGAAGAGACGCTCAAGTTAGAGGTTTCTCAAGATGTAATGTTCAAATTAACAAATAAAGAGATTACAAGAATTAGTTCAAATTTCGATGATGATTTTTACCTGTGAAAATATTTGAGCGTATCCCATTTTTCTCAAGGAATATTCAGAAATGCCGCCTCTTATAATGTGTAGGAGGCGTTTTTTATGAAAAAATGGATGTTAGTAGGCTGTATTTGTATCATGGTTTTCTTATTTTATTATACAAGCAAAACATATGAATTCACGCATCTAGAACTGCCATCATTACATAGTCAAAATGCTTTGTTACTCAATGAACAGGGCGATGTATTATACGAAAAAAATGCGGATGCTATTATTTATCCTGCATCTTTAACAAAGATCATGACAGCCATCGTTGCCATAGAGATGACAGATAATTTACAAACACAAACCATTGTAGAGCCCCAAACGATTGCGAACTATACGGCACAAAATGCTTCGATGGCAGGCTTTCAAGCAGGAGATTTTGTCACGATGGAGGATTTATTGTATGGTACACTCCTTGCCTCAGGTGCTGATGCAACAGGAACACTTGCAGATGCTGTCGCTGGCAGTGAGGACAAATTTGTCACGTTGATGAATAACAAGGCGCAAGAATTAGGCATGCATGACACATATTTTGTTAATACCAGTGGCCTACATGATGAGGCACATGTATCCACCGTGCGGGATATCAGCAAGCTTCTGCGATATGCATTGGAAAATCCTACCTTTTATCAAATATTTACCTCAAAAAACTACACAACCTATGTTCCCAATCAATTAATCATCACAAACTCATTATTTACAAAATTACCGGGTCTAGACAGTCCGATAATAGGGGGAAAAACAGGCTATACCCCGGAAGCAGGACTGTGTCTGGCGACCATAATCGAGAAAGAAGGGAAATCTTTTTTATTCATTACAACCAATGCTCCTAGCTATATATGGAACCCACCCCCACATATTGAAGATGCCCTAACGGCCTTCGAAGCTTTATAGCAGGAAAAATAATGAAAAAACCTCAACTTTTTCATGGTTCCTAACGTCTTAATAGAAAGGGGAATTATATAGCTGAGGTTCGGTGGTGGATAACCAGCTTTTTATAGGAACCATCAAATACGGGGAGAGCTGCTGCTAAAAGTGAGGGAGCAGTTCAAAAAGAGAGGGGAGCCATCTCCAAAAGGTGGCGAACCTGCTCAAAGAGGTGAGAGCCCTCTCCCAGTAAGGAGAAGGTCACTCACCTAAGTCCGTAGGTCGTTTAGCAGCATGAGAAAAAGGAGCTAACAAAAAATCTACAAAATAAGCCACCATCATTTAATTATCATAACCTATGCATAGTTTCTCAGTAAAAAGGGAAGGAGGAATGTATAAGTATTTACTAAAATATGAATTTTAGCAGCATCGTAAAAGGGAATCTAGTTGATTATTACTATTTTATGGCAGGGTTGTTTACTCTATAATAAAAGTTAAATCTTAGCAATTTTTTAGCAAACAGACATGGAAGACATCTAAGGGCGGTGTAGAACAATGAAAAAATTTTTACCCTTTGCCATCGTTTTGACGTTTATGATGTGCATCTTGGCAGGGCAACTTTCAGTAAATGCTGAAGGGTCAGTGGTGATTCACAAGGTAGTCAAAGATACGGTTATTTTTGAAGAAGCTTCTACGAATAGTGCGGAGATCGGGGAACTTTCGAAAGGTAACTTTGTTTCAGTAACAAAAGTAAGTAAAGGTTGGACACATATTCAAACGCCAGAGCAGGAGGGCTATGTCACATCTGATGCTTTAGTCAAGTTGAAGTCTGAGGGATACCTAGTCATTCAAAAGGGCGGTACAACATTATTTACAGCCCCAAGTCAACATGCCCAGCATGTAGGACAGCTCTATGAAGGACGAATAATTTATGTATATGGCACAGCACCTGGTGGTTGGTCTTTCGTTCAATATGGCGAGGAGATAGGATATGTAGCGACAAACGCATTAAAAAAACCAGCTCCAACGAAGAAAAAAATTAATGCTGTTGCTGGTGCTGAATTACGTTTAACAGCTAGTCCAAACGGAGAAGTTCTTGGTACACTTCCCAATAAAACAACTGTCCAGTATTACATAACACTTGCTGGTTGGGCTTATGTAGAAGCAGGCGACCAAAAAGGGTATGTCAAAGCTTCTGAGCTAGCCGATATTCAGTTAATAGATAATAAAGTTTATAATAAAGGTGTGCCAGTAGCGAAAGGCGCAAAAAAACGGGTAGCCTTAACATTTGATGATGGGCCAGATGCTAAGGTGACACCACAAATTTTGGCAACGTTAAAGAAATACGATGCCAAGGCTACATTCTTTATGGTAGGTAAAAATGTGTCAAGAAATGCTGCAATCGTTAAACAAGTCTATGAAGCAGGGCATGAAATCGGAAACCATACCTTGAGCCATAAAAAATTAACGACCTTATCAATAGCAGGCGTTAAACAAGAAGTCAATGGCACAAGTAATGCTATTTATGCAGCCATCGGGCAGTATCCAACTGTTTTCCGACCACCCTATGGGGCGACCAATGACCAAGTACGTTCTGTCATGACAATCCCCTCGATTTTGTGGTCGATTGATACACTGGATTGGAAACATCACAATCCAGATAAAATTTTAGCGTATGTCAAAGCCTCTGTAAAAGATGGGAGTATTATTCTAATGCACGATATCCATCAAACGACAGCCAATGGTTTAGAAAATGTTATTCATTATTTACAAAAACAAGGCTATGAATTTGTTACAGTAAGTGAGATATTACAATAATAGAAAAGCTTTGCAATCGTCTACTCAGAACGAATGCAAAGCTCTTTTTTATTTAAATAAATTGATAGTCGTAATAATAATAGGAATCCCAAATACGTCAATTAAAAATGCGCCGACAATCGGTACGACAAGAAAGGCTTTTTTAGAAGGACCGAAGCGTTGCACAACGGCTGACATATTGGCCATGGCATTTGGTGTTGCGCCTAGACCATGTCCTGCAAAACCTGCTACCATAACAGCAGCATCGTAGTTTTTGCCAAGTAATTTAAATAACACAAAAATACTAAATACAACAATAAAGAATACTTGCGCAAAAACAATGATGAATAATGGTAGTGCCAAATCAGCAATTTCCCATAATTTAATACTCATGAGAGCCATGGAAAGGAATACACCTAATGTGACATCTCCAATTAATGAGATGCTTTTCATATTAATGGCTTCAGGTTTGAATTTATCCATAATATTGCGCATTAATACAGCCACAAACATTGCTCCTACATAGCCAGGTAGAACGAAACCTGTTGCTTCTGAGAATAGTGTGCCGACGTACGTACCAACCGCCATACAGAAAGTAATTAATAAGACTTGTGTAAAGAACGAATCCGATGTAATTTGCTCATGTTTATTTTCATATTGGACTTCTTCCGATTCTTGTTCATCTGGTGTTAAATTATATTTACCTACTAAATATTTGACAATTGGACCACCAATTAAGCCACCAGCAACTAGACCACATGTTGCGGCAGCAGCACCAATTGTCATAGCTGAAGAAATCCCTAAATCTTCTAAGGTTTGGCCAAATGCAGCTGCAGCGCCATGACCACCCTCCATAGAAACGGCACCCGCCATCATACCGATTAAAGGATGGATCCCCATAAGTGAGGCCAGAGATACCCCAATGACATTTTGCATTAACGCTAGGAAGCCACATGCTAGCCAGTAGATAATCAGTAATTTACCACCGAGCTTTACAAGTTTAAAGCTTGCACCTAAGCCAATTGTCGTAAAGAAAGTAATCATAAATAAGCTTTGTAAAGAAGTATCAAGTGATATTTCTAAAATACCCGTTGTTTTTAAGATGGTAGCAAGAGCAGCGAACAATAAACCACCAACCACTGGTGCTGGGATACAGAAACGCTTTAAAAAGACTATTTTATTGATAAGAAAGCTACCTAATGCAAAGAGTGCAACAGCTAGGAATACCGTTGTAATTTGATTAATTTCGATCATGAACCTTGCCCCCTAAGTAAGTTGTTCAGTGCCTCATATACAAAATAGGCACCTAATTTCACTGTACGTCCGTTTTCATCTAATAACGGATTGACCTCACAAATATCAAATGAATGGGTGTGAGGGTGTGAAGTGACTTGTTGCAAAATGGAGCGCACAGTCGATGGGTCAAGCCCAAACGGTGATGGAGCACTTACACCTGGAGCAAATGCTGCATTCAATACATCCATACATAATGTTAAAAGAATATAATCATGCTTATCCATAAAATGTTGTAATGCATCCGTTAATTGTTGTTGGTAGGCTACCGTCATTTGATCCTCATAAACATACTCCACGTTTAATTCATCAGCTTTTTCGAAAAGTTCTCTTGTATTGCCGTAGCGTTGAATACCAACAACAAAATAGTCAGCGTGTGGATCCTGCTCTAAAATTTGACGGAACATCGTACCTGACGAAGGTTGTTCATCATATGGTCGTAAATCAAAGTGAGCATCGATATTGATGATGCCGATTTTAGCTTCCTTTGGTAGAGCAGAACGAACGCCTAAATAATGGCCATACAGCGTTTCATGCCCGCCACCTAGCACCACACATGATAAGTTTTTTTGTAGTACTGTTGCTACGACTTCACCAAGCTCACGTTGGGCTTCCTCTAAAGCATGATTTAGACAAACGATATTGCCAACATCAATAATTTGCTGATCGTCTTCAAATGTCCACGGTAAACTGGCTAAGCCTTCTCGTAGGGCGTTTGGACCATTTGCTGCCCCTACACGGCCTTGGTTTCGACGTACCCCTTCATCGCAGATAAAGCCAACGAGAGCAGCATTTTTCTTATCTGAAGCGCTTACATCATTAATCGCAACTCTTTTTACTTGTTGATGTAAACGAAAGCTGCTTGTATTTGTCGTTGAATCTATTCGGCCTTTCCATTGTTTTTGATCTGTCATTGTGTACATAAACTTATCAACCCCATTGTGAATATTATTGTAGAAAAAGTATTGTTGTAATTCATTATATATTCACATAATTATAATTACTAATATATAATTAATATTAATCTATAGCTTTTAACTATAAATCTGGGAGGTATCTATAGGTGGACATTAAACAATTACACTATTTTATCGCTGTTTCAGAACAGATGAATTTCTCAAAAGCCGCAGAAAGACTGCATATTTCGCAGCCTTCCTTAAGTAATGCGATCAAAAAATTAGAACAAGAGATTGGCTCCCCTTTATTAGAGAGAAATACTAGAAATCTGCAATTAACAGAAGCTGGAGAGTTACTTTTTGAACGAGCAAAAGTTATTGTAAAAAATATGGAAGTGCTAAAAATCGAAATGGATGAAGTGATTGTTCATGGCACGAGAGACATCACCATTGGTGTCATGGAATCTATTAAGCATTGGCTGCCAAAGGTAATCGCCAACTATAAAAAAGACTATCCTCACATGAAAATTCATTTAGTCGATATTTTAGGTAGTAAGCGGGTGAAAAAATCCTTGAAAAGCTATAAAACTCATTTAATCATCACCAATCAGCTAATGGATGATCCAGAGTTGGAAGTTCAAACTTTATATGAAGAACGGTTGGTCGCAGTATTACCTTTACATCATCCGTTAGCCCAAAAGGATACTTTAACCATCTCAGATATTTGTGAAGAACCATTTATTATTAGTACCGAGGGCTTTCAAACAAGACGAGATATCTTAACGTCATTTGAACAGGCTGGTAAAAACATCAATATTCAATTTGAAATTGAGCGTTTTGAAACCGCTGTATCGCTTGTACGAGAACATTTAGGAGTGACCATATTACCTGAAAATTACTTGCAAGGACCGACTGCTAAAACGATTGTAAAAAAAGAAATAGAGGGTCTGAATTTAAGTCGCAATGTCTATCTAGTGTACTTAAAAAACCGTCATTTACCATTAGCCATCCGACAATTACTGAAGGATATAGTACAGTTTTTTGAAAATAAATGATGTAAGTCCATAGTAATGAATTTTCTCTTTTATTAGAAAATTCAAAAATAGAACATTGCTTTACTAGAAAAATAGCGGTAACATTTATTGTAAGAATGAAAATGAACATTCATTCATTTTGCGAAGTTCAAGCAAAGGGGGTATCTTCTAATGAATTTTTCCTATAGTGAAAAAGTTGAGAAGTTACAGGACAAGCTGAAGAATTTTATGGCGCAATACATTTATCCAAATGAGGCCGTTTATGCTGCACAGGTTGAGGCAATGGAGGATCGTTGGGGAGCGATTCCACCGATTATGGAGGAGCTGAAGCAGAAGGCGCAACAGGCAGGTTTGTGGAATTTATTTTTACCAGATAGTGAATATGGGGCAGGTTTAACCAACTTAGAATATGCACCTTTATGTGAAATCATGGGCCGTTCACTTCTGGCCCCCGAGGTGTTTAACTGTAATGCACCTGACACAGGCAATATGGAAGTACTTGTACGCTATGGAACGGCACAGCAAAAAAAACAGTGGCTAGAACCATTATTACGAGGTGAAATACGGTCCTGCTTTGCGATGACGGAGCCAGCCGTAGCATCCAGTGATGCTACAAATATTGAGGCAAGCATTGAACGCGATGGAGATGAATACATTTTAAATGGCCATAAATGGTGGACAACTGGTGCTGGGGATCCTCGCTGTAGGGTGGCTATTTTTATGGGCAAGCATAAAGATACAACGGCTCCTATCCATGAGCAGCAGTCTATGATTCTTGTACCGATGGATACACCAGGAGTAAAAGTGGAGCGTATGCTAACGGCTTTTGGCTACGACCATGCGCCAGAAGGACATGGTGAGGTTACATTTACCAATGTGCGTGTACCGGTGGAAAATATTTTATGGGGTGAAGGTAAAGGCTTTGCCATTGCGCAAGGCAGACTAGGACCAGGTAGAATTCATCATTGTATGCGTCTTATTGGTGCCGCAGAGCGTGCATTAGAGGAAATGTGTGTGCGTGTACAAGCGCGGCAGGCATTTCATCGACCACTAGCAGATCAAGGGGTAATGCGGGAGCGCATTGCAGAATCTCGGATGGATATTGAGCAAGCAAGACTTTTAACATTGAAGGCTGCTTATATGATGGACACAGTAGGCAACAAAGAGGCAAAAGCTGAAATTGCTATGATTAAGGTAGTTGCTCCAAATATGGCACTCAGAGTCATTGATCGAGCTATCCAAGCATTTGGTGCTGCTGGGGTAGGTCCCGATACAACGCTTGCTGCACAATGGGCTAATTCTCGTACATTACGTTTAGCGGATGGACCAGATGAGGTGCATCGTAATACCATTGCTAAACTAGAATTGAAAAAGCATGCCAACAAACAAGAGGAGCTGGTGAAATGACGGTCCTGGAGTTATTTAGCTTAAAAGGTAAAACAGCGATTGTGACAGGTGGAGGACGTGGACTCGGTGCGCAAATTGCTCAAGGATTTGCAGAGGCTGGAGCCAATGTGGTCTTATGCTCACGAAAGGTGGAGGCATGTGAGGAGGTTGCCGCTGAGCTCGAAAAGCTTGGTGTTCAAGCATTAGCTCTAGCCTGTGATGTCACAAAGCCTGAGGATATTGCCAATGTGGTAGCCCAAACGATTACAACATTTGGTAGAATTGATATTTTAGTCAATAACAGTGGCGCATCATGGGGAACACCTGCCATTGATATGCCCTACGAAGCCTGGCAAAAAGTATTTGATGTCAATGTCAACGGGACATTTTTATTCAGCCAAGCCGTTGGCAAAATTATGCTAGAGCAGAAAAGCGGCAAAATCATTAATATTGCTTCTATTGCTGGACTAGGTGGGACGCTACCAGCCTTTATGGATACGATTGCCTATAACGCGAGTAAAGGGGCTGTCATTACTTTAACGAAGGATTTAGCCGTCAAATGGGGGCCACATGGAGTCAATGTCAACGCTATTGCACCAGGTTTTTTTCCTACGAAAATGTCCAATGTCTTAATCGAACGTGGACAAGACTATTTGATGGGTGTTACACCGTTGAAACGCTTAGGCTCCGAAAATGATTTGAAGGGCGTAGCTTTATTTTTAGCAGCACCAGCTTCGGACTATGTAACTGGGGATGTCATTGTAGTAGATGGGGGCATGAGCTCCATTATTTAAGGAGGGAGATAGAATGGATACGATGCAAGTAAGGTCAAGTGAACGTTTGGATGTTGATAAACTACATGCCTTTTTAGAGAGTTATTTCACTGAGCTTCCACAGGGGAAGCTTGAAATAGCACAATTTAGTGCAGGGCATTCCAATTTGACGTATTGTTTAAAAATAGCTGATTTTGAAGCTGTTCTACGTCGTCCTCCGCTTGGACCAGTTGCCAAAAAAGCGCATGATATGAAGCGGGAATTTACGATTTTATCGGCACTGCATCCATTTTTACCATCGGTTCCAAAACCATATGTCTATGTAGAGGATCGAGACATTATCGGGAGTGATTTCTTTTTAATGGAGCGCAAAAAAGGAATCGTCCTTGATACACATTTTCCAAAAGGCACAGAACCAACAGAGGAGCTAGCACGTCAATTGTCCGAACTGATGGTTGATTCTTTAGTTGCATTACATGCTATTCCTTATCAGGACACTCCGCTAAAGGATATCGTGAAGCCTGACGGATTTCTTGAAAGACAAGTATATGGCTGGATTGAGCGTTATGAAAATGCGAAAACAGCAGAACATGCAGAGGTAGCGATGTTAACAGAGTGGTTAAAAAACAATCTTCCGTCCAATCATGAGGCAACCATTATTCATTACGATTATAAATTGAATAATGCAATGTTCTCCGAGGACTATACCGAAATGATTGGCCTTTTTGATTGGGAGATGGCAACAGTAGGGGACCCACTTGCTGATGTTGGTGTAGCAATGAGTTATTGGATGCAAGCGGATGACCCGAAGATGCTATTATATGCACTTGGTGAACCACCAGTAACTGTATTACCAGGCTTTTATACCCGACAGCAATTTATTGATCGTTATGCAGAGAAAAGTGGGCGAGATGTGTCAGCTATTCATTATTACTGTACATTTGCTTATTTTAAATTAGCCGTTATTTGTCAGCAAATCTATTATCGCTATGTTCAAGGACAAACGCAGGATGATCGCTTTGCTCAGATGGATAAAATGGTCGCTGCCCTCATACAACAAGCTTCTCAATCAATATGATTTTATGGAAAAACGGTTACTTTTAATAAAGTAGCTGTTTTTTATAGCCCATTATAACAGATTATCCGACATTAATTTATATAATTATTTATACTAACTCGCACAAAATTTACTCAAAAAACATAATAAATCACGTACAACAAATTAAAAGAGGAGGGAACGTTTGTTCTTTTAGGTGGGAGTGTTAATCAATAACTATTTATTGTTTTTCGATAAAAAATAATTGACTTGCAATAAAAATAACGCTATCATCAATTACAACAAGGATTTAACAAATGGAGGAAGAAATAATGGGGAAATATTTACTTGCCACAATTCCGATGATCATGGGGATCGTATGTTTATTTATAAAAGGCCTTATAGGAGATGAGATACTAGCAGATGGTACGATAGTGGAGAAAAACTTCTTTTTAATTCCATTGAGCTATTTATTTTTCTTTAGCGGTATACTTACATTCTTGATTATGGCGTTATCTTCTACATTCAAAAAGCAAACTTCCATATAATAATGCTAAAAACAGGCTCTAAATAGGGCCTGTTTTTTATAACCATGTTTGATCTAGCTTATCACTGTAGTAGTGAATAGCTTTTTTATAATCTTGAATGCCTTGATGATTGGCTGTGCGTAATATCGTGTTCAATAATGTTTCCATTGATTTTGCATGTTCGCCAAGATTATAGAGTGTCATGGCATAGAAGACCTTGATTTGCTCAGCCTTGGGGAACTCTTGAATGGCTTGTTCAAAGATCCGTTTTGCTTGCTCGTATTGTCCTATAGTCCGATAGGTGCTTCCTAAACCAAGATAGGCATCCACTAAAACTTCTGCTTCTAGCCCCAACTTTATCGCTTCTTCGTAGTGCGGAACAGCCTCTTTTTCCTGCCCTAAAGAATCAAATGTCCAAGCACATTGAAATTGATAATAAGCATTTTGAGGCTGTTCCTTGACCAGTGCCACCATACATTGATTTGCTTCCTCAAGCTGTCCGTTTTTTCTTAATGTAAGTATGTGTTCTAATTGTTTGTCCATTATATTTAACCTCTTCTTTACTATAAGTAACTTACCATTCATAAAAACAATCTTCTATCAGCAACTCAAATGAATCAGCTATTCGCTTAATTTCTCCACAATCATGATCGCAAATAAAAACATGGCCTGATGGATCGATGAAAATGGGATTACCCCCACCATCCATTGAAATAACATAGCTCGTTTCTAAAACATTTGGAGATAGGAACTCTTTATATTGTTGACGGAAATCCAGTGTTAAATTGACAACGGTTTCGTTTCCTAGACTTGAGCCGTTAGAAAAAGCATGGATTGCTATACCTGCATATGCCCCACCAAACGTTTCAATGAACGCTACATAGTCGCTGTGAAATTGTACATGAAGTTGTTGCTGTGCCTCTATGATTTCCCTTTGACTTGCAGGTTTACCCACTAACGTTTGATGCTTCTCATTAAATAAAAATAACCGCAAACGCTTTATTAGATCTTCCCTCATAGACATTCTCCTTTTATTCAGTATACACGATCCTTCATTGCTAGGAATCTATCGGAATGCTATTGTTAATGTAAATAATAACATCTACTGGGGTGATAGAATGCTAGAGCGTTCAATGGAAAAAACACGGGAAAATCAAGAGGGAAGGGAGTGATGATACAAAAATAGAAAAGAGGATGAAGATAATGACATATCAAAAACTTATGTGTGATGGATTTGAATTAAACTATTGTATAAAGGGGCAAGGCCAACCAATTTTAGTGGTGGGGAGTAGTGTTTATTATCCACGTCTGTTCTCAGAAGACTTTTATCAACATTTCCAGGTGATTTTTTTAGATCATCGAGGTTTTGGTAAGCCAGCTCAAGCATTTACGCAAGAAGATTATACATTGGACAAAATAGTGAAGGATATGGAGTATGCGAGACAAATCCTACAGCTAGATAATTTAATAGTGTTAGGACATTCAGGACATGCATTTATGGCAATGGCGTATGCCAAAGCTTATCCCCAGCATGTTCAAAAACTCGTACTCTTAAATACAGCAACATCGAATAGTCAAAAAAGACAGCAACAAAGCTTATCTTATTTTGAGGCACATGCAAGTATGGAGCGTAATCATCAATTTGCGCACGAAATAGCCTTATTGGAGCAGGATCTAAAGAAGGAGCCTGAACGACGCTTTGTTCATATGTGTATTCGTATGGGGGCGCATAGTTTTTATGATTTTATGTTCAATGCTACCTCTATGTGGGTTAACGTTCATCCGAATATGGAAATTATTGATTATCTATGGGGAGTAGCTTTTGCGGAGCAGAACCTTTTACAACAAATGCTACAAGTTAACAAGCCAATTTTTTTAGGTCTAGGCAGGTATGATTATTTAGTAGCCCCTATTTCATTATGGGATGCAGTAGATCATATTCCCTATGTAAAGAAAGTCATTTTTGAAAAAAGTGGTCATAATCCTATGTTTGAAGAGCCTGTATTTTTTAATGAACAACTAATTCAATGGATAAACGAGGGGTAGTCGAATGGCTGGTTATGCTTGTATAGCAATTAACCAGCCTATTTTAATAATAAAAAGAGAAAAGCCAAAGTATCAACTACCTCAACAAGTTTTACGTATTGCATCAATGTTTTGACAGTCCATAATGACAGGCCGTGTCATATCATCGATTTGAAGGAAGTACCCGCAGCAGCTTTGCGGAATAAGATAAATAAAGTATATTCCTAGAAATTGGCTGCCATCTGAAAGGTATACATCTACTAAAGACCCTGGTTCAAAACATTCTAAGTGACTACAAATACAGCTTTGACAATGCTTTTCAATTTGATTTTGTTTCTGATATTTTTTTTCAAATTGGGGACTATTATAATATTTTATTTTATAAGAATCTTCCTCAATAATAGGATGATCTACGCTGGGAGAGTGACCAAAGTAAACATTCTTTGATTCACAATAGCATTTAGAAAATTTATGATAATTGTTAAATTCCCAATTCATTCGTGTTAAATATCTGTTTCCATCCATTTCTAAAACGCTCCTTTATGATTACAATGTCATGCTAGCATGAGTCATCTATTTCTAGTCTATGTTAAAGAGCCCTTTAGGAGATGGTAAAATGTCCATTTATCTGTACAATATAAGAAAAGACTAAACTCATTAGTAGAGTTTAGTCTTTCAAACTGTAATCGCCTTTCAATAAGCCGTATATCTCTAAATCAACAACACCCTTACCAGACCATAATGAAGCTTGTCTCAAAAGACCTTCTTTTGAAAATCCATTTTTTAACAAAATCTTTTTCGAGGGTTCATTTAAAGGCATGACTTCTGCCTGTATTCGATTAACATTTACCTCTTCCAATAAAAATTTTACGATTGTTGCAACTGCCTCTGATGCAATGCCTTTTCCCCAGGATGCTTCAGCTAAATAGTAACCGATTGTTACCATATCTACTTTTTGATTAAAGTCCATCGCTTCGATAATCCCTACTAGTTTTTCACGCTGTGATATTTCGAAGATCCCCCATTTAATCCTGCTTTTCTTCGTATAATCACGTTCAAAATGGCCAATCATTTTTTGAACAGTTTGAAGGTTATGTTTTGGGATGATGCCACAATACTCAAATACCTTGTCATTATCATAAATAGCAAATAGCTCTTGTATATGTGAGTCTTCAATTTTTTTAAATTGTAAAGTAGCTGAATGTAGGGTAGGGAACTGCTTAAATACTTTCTCAATAATCATCGACCTTGCTCCTTTATTATTCTTTAATGGGAATGTAGATTTTCATTTTCATCTCCTGTGGATAGATCGATTGCATGACATCGGTTATTTCAAAATCAGGACCCGTATCGCGCTCATAATTAGAATTCGGCAACCATACGCCGTAAATGAAACGTCTTGTATTTTGAATTCCTTCCGTAGTGCTATTCAATGTAAACTCCGCATATTTACCAGCAGGAATTTCAAGGTGGGTGAAGCCTATCTCTATTCGCTCCTCAAATGTTTCGACTTCCTCTCCTACAATAAAGGAAAATTGACCATTCTCCTGAAAGTTTGTAGAAATGCCATACGCCATATTAGGGGCTACCTTATGTGAAATTCGCTCATAATAATGCTGCTGACCAAAATCCAAATAAAAGCCAGGTATTTCTGCATAGTACTGTTCGTCTTGTAAGGACGTTTTGTATTCATAGCCTGTAATACGTTTTTTAGATAAGTGAAGTATTTCCGGTCGCTGCATAGGGAGCTCTCCTTCCAGTTTATAATCCAAAAAGTTTATTTTGGTTTGAAATGGTATGGAGTTGGCTCCTTTTCGGTATTTAGCAGGTGTGACACCAAAATACTGAACAAATGCCCGTGTAAATGCCTCCTGAGAACCATATTGAAAGTTGATTGCAATCTCAAGTATATTCTGCTTTGTTGTTGCTAATAAGGAAGCTGCTTCAGAAAGTCTCCTGTTGCGAATATACTGCTGCACAGAAAAACCTGTAATGGCTTGGAAAAGTCGTTGGAAATGAAATGCTGAAAAGTAAGACTGAGAAGAAATATCTGTAATCGTTAACTTTTCATGTAGGTTTTTCTCAATAAACTCTATGGCGTTTTGAATTCTTTCAAAATAATCCATACCATCATCCTTTCTTAACTCAATGGTACCGTTTAATGGGAAGGGTTTTTTGATAATTTGTGCTAATTTGTACATTAAATTGTAATGTATAGGAAATCAATAGAAACATTGATTAAAACAATAAATAAATGTATAATTTAACTAAATTTACAAGAAAGTGAGTGATAGATGATGATAGTCAGCTCTGTTTTCCCATTGAATATAATAAAGGTGCGGGAGAATAAATAGATTAGTTGATTTCTTCCGCAAACAATCGGAGGAGAATATATGTACAAAAATTACGGACCGTTAAGCACAGCACTTTATGATTTTACGAAACCAGTTGGATACTCGCTTGGTGGAGATATTGAATATTATCTAGAACGACTGCAAGGTGTAAAGGGGAAGATTCTAGAAGCAGGGGTTGGTTCTGGACGTTTCTATATTCCTTTTATGGAAAAAGGCTTTGATATAGAGGGAATTGATCATTCCCCAGAAATGCTAGCATCCTGTCGAAAAAGATGCCAAGAACGAGGATTGACGCCAGTGCTGTATGAAGGGAATGTTTGCCAATTCACCTTAGGTCAACAATACGAAGCCATTGTTATGCCTACAGGCTCATTTTGTTTAATTGAAAATCATCAAGAAGCACTATCAGCTTTAACCTCTATGTATCAGCACCTTGTCCCTGGTGGGAGACTCCTAGTAGATTTATTACTTCCTACAGACTGGAAAACAGGAGAAATTACGACATCTTACCATCAAATTTCACAAGATGAAGGAATTGCCCTTGAAAGAAAATCGATTGCCATGAATTGGGTGGAGCAATATACGCTGATGGTTTTAAAATATGAGAAGTGGCAACAAGGCACATTAAGTGATACGGAACTGCAAAAGTTTTTATTACGCTGGTATGGGATTGAAGAATTTAAGCTTTTATTACAAAGTGTGGGCTTCTCTGCAATAACTTGTTCTGCGAATTATAAGTTCCTTCAACAACCAACTGAAGAAACGTCACTCATAACGTTTGAAGCGGTACGTTAATTAAAATGACCAGTACTCCTTAAAAGAGTACTGGTCATTTTTACGAATTAGTCAAGTTTTAATTTTGTTGCAGTTCCTATTCCTTTTGTATGCACATCGACTTCAATTTGAACTTCAAGATCTGGATAGAGGGTCAGCCAGTTCTTTTTAATTCGATTCCATGCTTGATAGTCCTCTCGGTGTAGTACATTACTAAATTTTAATAAATCGGCTTGATAGGTTTGTTGAATTGTTTGAAGTGTACGTTCTAATCGCTCTTTGATTTGTCTGCTCGTTTCTTTATTTAAAGCATCGATGGTTTTTGATTTTGTTAAATCCAATGGACAACTTATCTCTGCAACGTTTTGCTCAATATCAAGTTTGATGGAAATCGAGGGTACATCATTTTGAAAATGACCCGTCATTTTAGTAGAAGAATTAATAATTTCTGTTGAGATTTTCCCTTCTTCAGGACAAGCAATAATTTCAAATGTACTTTTTATATTATTATTTAAAAAATTATAGTCTCTGCTTTCTTGTTCTGTTAAATAGCCGATGAGCTTATAATTTTTAAAAATGGCCAGTCCACCATATTTTAATTGTGCAGGGCTATCCATTTTTTCTATATTCGAGCTAAAATCTCCAGCATCCGCATCACCGTATATATGAATAGAGGGTAAGACGGCACTATGATCAATACTGCCTAACGATTGAATTAAATCATCAAGAATAACAGATTCTGTAGTGCCCCATACTGCTTCAGAAACCTTTAATGATTTAAACATTTTGCTAGCAGGCACATCCTCTAAAGGGGTTAAAACACTTAATATTTCTTGTGCAGTCGAATCATGAGAAACAATAAAGTTAAAATCACTTCGTCCTTCTGGGTCTCTTTGAAATAAATCTAAAATGCTATTCATACCTTCCTCAGCCATTTCTTCACCAATAATAATAATTTGGGCATGCGCATAATAAGGCTTTCTAGGTGTTAGCGCTGTTAATTTTCGAATGGCATCAAATAATGATTTACCTTTTGCATGGTAGGTAAAAACAGGGACTTGAATGCCAGATGCTTTGTTCGAAGCCACTTGACTTGGATTAACAATCTGAACAGAAATTTCGAATTGCTCGTCCGATTTATCCACACCAACAGCCGTAACAATAGCTAGTTCGTTTAACTCCCGCTTATTCCAGCATCCACCTAGTAAAAGAAGTACTGACAGCAATAGGATGAATGATACCTTGTGTTTAATGGTGGACACCTCCTCTAGGAAAAGAAGACATTTCGGATACTATTAAGGATAAGCAAAAGACAGGCAAAATAATCAATAATGACAATCTCAATGAATCTTTTTGAAGGAGAATAAAATGAGAAAACAAACTGTGAAATGGAGGTAAGAAAAATGAAACAATCCTTATTTAAAGGTGTAGAGGCCATTTTTATTCCAATAAAAGATCCTAAATTATCGGCTAAATGGTATGAGGAAATACTCGGATTTAAGCTTCAATATATAGAAGAGGGCGCAGCAGTTATGAAAATCACTGAACAATCCCCCACGGTCATTTGCTTAGTAAAAGCTAAGGAGCATCAGCCATGTCATTTTCCAGACAATCACTTTGGTGTGGGGAAATATGTGAACTTCCTTTCTCAAAATATTGAAGAGACCTATTTATTTCTAGTGGATCATCATGTTCAAGTCGAGGCTTTAGAAGGAGAAGGGGACACCAAATTTTTTACCTTCTATGACCCTGATGGGAATCCTTTAGGTGTTTGTCAATCATTATAAGCGGGTCACTGCGTTAACAGTGACCCTAGTAACAAATCTAGGAGGTGTAAGGCTAATTAGCTTTACACTACTATAGTATACTAATTCTCTATATTGAAATAGTTAATTGCCTGGGTAATAAAAAGAAAATTTAGAATTTTATAAAATTGAATGGGGTGGACCTATTTTTTAACAATATGCATGTAATGGATAGTTTCAAAAGCACATAAGTAATCTGTTCGATTTTGAAAATACAGCTCTTGAATCGCTGTAGGAGATAGATGTTCATATATAAGCAAACCTAATCGATCTAGCATCCTCTCCATGTCCTCATAAGCATAGCATGATTTCATTGGTTCACCACCAACTGCGGCCATTTTGACCATGTTTTCTACTCTATTGGAGAGTCCTTTTTCCGTGAAGAGTGTTTCATCACCATAATCCAAGACAATGGAACTACCTGATGGAACTAAGGCAAATAGATGATTGAGTAAACTTGCTAATTCATCTTTTGTTAAATAATAGGACACACCTAACAGACTAAAAAATGTTTTTTTAGATTGAAAGCCTTGCTCTGAAAATAATTGAGATTGAAATTGCTTTGTAAAATCCATTGGTACAAAATGCAGATGATTCAAGAGGGGGAGAGAAGCTTCCTGTAATCTTTTTATTTTGGATGTCTGTGTTGTGGGATAATCCACCTCAAAAATTTCCAGCATGGTTTGTCCTTGTTGCTGACGATATGGAAAAGTATCAAAGCCAGCACCTAAGATGACATATTGCTCGACACCAAGCTGTATTTCGCTATGCAAGACCCTTTCACAATAAGCAGCACGTGCCAAAGGAGTCGGAGAGAGTTGAACCTGTGTAATCCATTTTATTAATTCCTTTGAATCGTCTTTAAATTTTGTAGCGATATCTTTATTAAAAAATGCAATGCCTTGTATCAGATTAGCTTGAATATTTTGATATTCTTCTTGTGAAATCAATTCCTTGGCTAAATAATCATCAAAAATTTTCGGCGTATCAAATTGGCTATGGTAGGCTCTACTAAAGGCAGCAACTAATGAAGTGATACTAGATTTCTGTTGATTCATACCAACACTCCTTAACAAAAAATAGGATTCCCCTGGCCAGGAGAATCCTATTATATATAATATTTATTTAAAAGTAAATTTTAGCATAAAAATATTTTTTTGTCAAGTTATAGATACTGAGAAAGAGGAGTAATATGAAAAAATTTAAAATAGGCTTATCTTTACTCTTAGCAGTAATTGTTAGTGGTATGCTTATTACATGGAAAGATCAACGCTATTCTGCTATTGATCTATTAGAAAATGCTAATTTTCATGTGGAAAATTCCACTGTTACGCTACATCGTATAGATACAGATACAGAAGATATCTTTTCTGAAATGAAAATATCAAAAGAAACACAGCAAGAATTGATACAGTCTTTTCAACAGGTAACATTCAAAAAAACAGCCATAAAAACTATTGATTACGATTACCGAATGACAATTTCACTCAATACAAGCTACCCGATGTTCATTGATTCTAAAAATAAAATATTGGTTCTCCTTAACACAAATGAAAGCTTTGAAATGATAGAAGATCACGTTTTTTTTAGTCTTTTAGAAAAAGCAATGGAAGATTCACAGAATTAGTTAGTATCCAACACAAGCTATAAGTAGGGATACAGCATAGATCTTCCCTGTGAATTATGTAGATGAACCAACTGGGAATGGTGAATTTCACACCTCCTTTTATAGTGTCCATTCTGATGAAGAACTCGGTATCTGATATGAGGTGAAAAATAAAGGCACACAACAATTTAACTGGAGTGTCACGGCTTCGGAAGGGAAAATATGGGCTAAAGGTAGAGTAGCTGCTGAAGGACAAACATCTTTACTGGAAAAGGAAGCCTATATAAGTCAGAGGGAGCGTGTGCTATGTCAATTAGTATGGTGGATGGAGCTAACGGCGTGTTTGATTTGCCATTTAATTAGTAGAGTAAAAAATTTTTAAGAATGTGTAACTTTTTAAAACATCAGCCGTCTAACTCATCAGTAGAATACAAAGAACTAAAGCAAACTAGTAACATTCACTTTTCACAAAAGGGCCAGGATTCACATTTTGTCGTGTTTCCTGGTCTTTTTGTGGTGGTAGTCCTATAATTTAACGAAAAAATAAAGAATTTATGAAACCTTTAGCCTGTTCATTCGTATTGTAATTTGAATCTAAAGCTAGACAAGATTTAGTAAGATTCACTTTCACTTAAAAGACTAGAGCTTACATCATCATGTGAGAGTCTAGTCTTTTTTGTATGGTTGTTCAGATATTGTTCAGTATAATATGTTAATCTATGAATGAAGATATTTCATAGTCTTCAACCTAAACGCAAAATGGCCAGTTCTCTTTAAAAGAGTGACTGGTCTTTTTGTTTAATGTTCCTTTAGCAGACGTGTTTCTTCAGCATGTTTTATGAATAGCACGAAAAAGTTAGTAGCTTCACCTATCATAGTTAAAATCATAGAGACCTGTATGGTTTTAACAGCGCATGTCTTGCTTGTATTGCTTTTCCATCACTATGCGAGAATGATGAAGCGGATTTCATGCTTTTAGCAGAAATTTTTCAGTTAGAGCAGGGGGAGCATTGTTATCAATTTCAGTTTGTAGAAACATTCTTTAAATTATGTGAAAATAGCAAACAGTCACCCACCTATACAGTGGGGCTGTCATTGGTAAATGACCCTGTGTCATGAGCTACGGTTAGTCATTTATGAGATTTCGTTATTTCTTATTTTAATGAAACTAAGAAAGACTTAAAATTTGATAGAATGATTTATTTTCTCGAAAAAGCATTAATTCCCCCTAAAATCCTATTGGAAAATATTTTAACTTGTTCAGCGCCTCAAGTTGTCGTAGTATTATAACGAATCAAAACTAAGTAAGTTAGTAAGATTCACTTTCACAATAAAACCAGGTGCTCCCCAAAAGAGAGCATCTGGTTTTTTGTTTATATACGATATAGCTGTATACTTAGCGATACCCGATCCATATTGCCTAAGCACACAGTGATTATTTTTTCTCAGCTGTAATGATTAAAAACATAGGTCTCCGTAGTTCATCCTGCATGTCCGGAATATTTTTTAGCATTTCCTCTGAAGGCATAGGTTCCTTCACCGCACTTATCGTAAATCCAGCTTGTATTAAGACATTCATATAAGTAGACAGTGTGCGATGGTATTTAATAACATTTTCGGTAAGGAAGGTCGTTTCTCGAATGCCTTCTATCTGATAATGATCAACTGCCCAATGCAGGCGGTTGCCATTCTCATCGTAGACCCAATCTTGTTCATTGCGTGATGTGTATATAGGATGCTCTACAGAAAAGACAAATGAACCATTAGGTTTTAGATAAGCATAAACCTTCTTACAAAGTGCTTCGAAGGATTGTACATAGTGAATCGCTAATGAACTAATTACTACATCAAATTGAGAAGCAGAGAAATGGATATCTTCGATCGGCATCTTTAAATAGGTAATAAAAGGATCATTCGTTTTTTCCTGCGCTTTTTGCAGCATTTTTTCTGATAAATCCACACCAATTACTGATTTTGCCTGTTGTTCACGGGCATAGCGACAATGCCAGCCGAAGCCACAGCCTAGATCAAGTACGGTCTTATCCTGGAAATCTGGAAGAAGTGCTTTTAATACGTGCCATTCACCTGCCGCGTCTAGTCCTTGAACGGAACGTGGCATTTTTTCATATTCGGAAAAGAAATTGATTTCATCATATTTATTTTGTTTCATGTATAGAACACTCCTATCAATTAAATTCGCCCCCTAAATCTACTGACAACCTAGGAGGCTAGCTATCTTCTTCTAACCATTGTTCCACCTCATGTAACTATTTTTTTTTACTATAACACATGATCATTCAGGCGTACCTAAAAAATAGGAGAAGAACAGACTTGGCGTCACTTGATTATGAGTAAGAAATAAATAATGAAGTATTAGAGGAAGCCAAATACACTCCTCGTCAAATCAAAAAGATCCCATCTCTAAAATTTAGAGATGAGAGCTACTGTCCTTTATATACTTTTAATCTAACCATTTAATTGAACAATCGTTAAGGAGCGGTTAGCATAACTAGCGACGAAGGAATCTGAAGCTGCACTGGCTCCCACCACATCCCCTGCGGCTAATGTAGCTTGGACCACATAGGCCGAGCTACTTCTATTGACAACATTAAAGACTGCAATGCCGTTTAGAAAAATCGGTTGACCATTGACGGTAATGCTAACTGTGAAAAATGGTTGATCAGGATCAGGGGCTGCTGTTGCTTGCGCATTAATCGAAATGGTGATTTGATAGACACCGTCATTTTGAACGACCAATTCATTCCCAGATGGGCTAACCGTAACATTTGATAGCGGACCAACCACTTGGAAAGTGACGGGTATTGGATCAGGTGATAAAAGGCCCAATGTATCTCCTCTAAGGGATCCATACGCTAAAGCACTTCGATCTGGTGAAGGGACAGGAACAACAGGACCAAGAAGCGCAACAATTTTTGGGGAATATTTCATTTCATTTGGACAACAGTTCTGACATGTATGTTTACCGAACATTCTCTAACCCTCCTCTATGCTCTCAATATAAATATTATATTCAACTCTCTTATCTTTAATAGAACCGGCACCTAGGCTACAGATTAGATAAAACCTAAAAACACTAGTATTTTTCTGTTAAGTAGTTACTTGTTGATGGTGTCCATTTTGTTAGAAGTATTCCAAAGTTTGAGATGTTATTTCAACTCATATAAAAAGAAAGCCAAGTATCAAGTCTGGGCTTTCCTTAGTTAGCGGTATTAAAAAAGCTACTTTCTCGCCTGAATCAAGGTGAACCAACTTTTTCCATTGAATGTACCAGAAACTCTGTATATGGGTTGATAGAAATCTTTTGTATCATACATATACGAGAGCTCTATTAAATCGACAGTAAGCTGATCGCCTTTTTTTATCAACAGTTCTTCTTCTGTTACGAGTGCATTATATTTTATCTGTGGAAATTCGCCCTTCTTAATTCGCTCATACACCTCTGCAGGTGACAAAATATTTACTTCACGGATCAATTGATGCTCATGAATATTATACGATAATGAATACAAACTACCATCTGGTTTCAAACCGAGCTCTACCTCACCAAGCCAATAATCTTGGTTCAATTCAGCTTGGTCAGGAAGCGTCCATTCAAATACGCCATTATCCAAGGCTGTAAACTCCCCATCTTTAGGAAGGAGAGAAAGCTCATCCATCATACTCTTTGCCTTCTTCACAAGTGTCTCTTGCACAGCTAAAGAAGGTTGCACGGGCGTATAAAGATCGTCTGTTAGCGACCAATTTCCCTCTGAATTAATAAATAGCGTATACGAGTTCTCGGCTTTATCTTTCAATAAGAGCTCACGATCACCACGAATATCCTGCCGACTTAACTCTGATAAATCCAATTTCTTTTGCAACAAAGTCTCAACTTCATCTGTATGAATTATTTTTTTATACACGGGGGCAACGGTAGATGCTGTATGTAAATCTAATGAGGTGGTTACATCAACATCCGACATATTTAATTTTGTGTAGGCATTAATTGCTAAATGACCAAATTCCTGTTGAGCGTAGACAATCATCATGCCAATAAAAATCAAACCCATCATGAGAGGAATGGCTAGGTTTCCGATCAAACTTTTCATTTTTATTTTTTTATGCTGAACAATAGAAGATCCTAGTCTATATAACTGGTATCCAATAATCCCACCAAGCGAGTTGTTGATTAAGTCATCAAGCTCGAAAATCCCTGCTCCTGTAAGTGTTTGATACGTTTCAATGGATAAGGTTGCCATCACCACTACAGGAAGAAGCCATTTGAACAATTTAAATTTAGAGAAAAGTAAAGGTAAGAAAATGCCTAGTGGCACAAACATTAAAATGTTAAAAATACAATTTTGAAGATCACGTAACGAGTATTTCTTCCATGCATCTATATAGCCACTAAATGGTTGGAGATTCATTTGCATGAAATGGGAAGAACCACGCCCAAAAATCGTTAGTTCACACACAAATACAATATAGCCGATAAAGAGTGCTACAAGTATCAGTTGCTTAAAGTTTGTTTTTTTTCGATTTGACTGATGTTTTTTATGATAGAGGAAATAATAAAGTCCAATAAGTAAGAACTCTGCACCAACTATAAGGATGACTGGTAACATTAAAATTCGAATGTTATTCATAATATCTGTAACGCCCAAGACAAGATGCTCCTAACTATGTTAATCTATTGTCGACTTTTCTTATTGTAAATGGTAATTATTAATAATTATTGAGAAAAATTATGAAGATTTCTTAAGATTTTGTAGTATACCTAATTGAGGGAAAATGCTTTTATTTTCCGTAAAAAAGGGGAGGAACAGTCTAGGGATTATCAACAAAGTTTATGAAAATTGCACGTTTAGAGGCAAAGATAAACCTTGCTGTTTCGATTTATCAGCATAATTTTATGGGCAATAAAGTATAGGTAGGCATTTTTTATAAGACTTCCGTTGTATTGTCTTGTCAGTCCTTGTAATCAAAATTGACATAAACAATTGTCAGAAAATATCAATATACCCTATAATAAATAAAAAAGCTGAGAATAAGAGGTGAACTTATGGGGAAACCAGTAGATTACAATCTATTTCCGGGTTATCAAAACACACTTGACTCCAGACTTGAAGAACGTAAGGAAGAATTTATTGAGGAACTAGAAAGAGCAAAAGTTGATGGACATATACTTGAATTTGAGAAAACACCAGAAGAATTGCCCCAATAGTAAGAGCAAAGCATCTTGAAAAAAGATGCTTTTTTCTTTTATTTGGAGCTTGTTTATATGTATAAATTGGGCTTTTCACTGCAAGGAGCTCTTCCTTTTTAAGCGATAATAATTGAGAGAAATGTCAATAATCAATAGGATGTAGAGTACGCTAAATACATTTAAAATTAACGAAGGCAGAGGGAAAATGACCTCTCTAATCAATATTAACCAAATAGTGGTTGATACTAAAACAATCGCATCCAATAAAATAACCATAGTATGTTTGTGGGCTTTAAAAATAAAATTAAATACAACTAGCCTTACTATAAGTGGCGTTGTTAAGAAAAATGAATAGATCTGTGTAATTTCTTCTAGGCTCACATGCATCTCCCTTTGGTGTTATTTGAGTTAAATAAGCGGCAACAAATAAAAATAGGACTATTAACAGTAGTCCTATTTTAAGAGTATAGCATATAAATGTCTATTTTTCCATTTTACGTAAATAAGCGAGTTGTCCAATATGATAGGCATTATGAGTAGCAGCATTAGATATGATGGCCCACCATTGCGCCTTCACAGGGAATCCATTTACGATAGATAAAAGTTGTTCTTCCTCAATTAATTCTTGCCACGTAAGTAGGATATGTAATAGCTTTTCTTTTAGTTCATAGAAAGTTACCTCCTCTTTAACTAGAAACGTATTCGCATTATTTGTTTGCGAAGGAGCCTTCACTTGATTTTCTCGATACCGTATTTGCCAAATTTCATTCCAGTAGATTAGATGCTGGACAATTTCAGCCATACTATGGCTAGAAGAATCGGGTTTCCAAAAGGCTTCTGCTTCAGATAACCCTTCTACGACTTCAGAAAATGAGATATACCAACTTGGGTCATTTGCATTAGCTAAAAGTTGATCTAACAAAATGGTCTTCGCCTCCATCATTCACGTTCCTTTCTTCAAAGTAATTTATTGAATAGTATAACATTTTAAGTTTTAATATACCGATAAAATAGTAGTTCTGACTAGCTTTTATGAATGCAACAATAAAAAAGCTGCAGCTTATTAGAGCTACAGCAAATATAGATGCGGATTTTAACACTAGTTAAAACAGGCAAATCAGCTTCTATTTTCAGCTTTTTCCGATTCTTCTTTTTTACTTCTGAGTAGTAATGCCATGAATAAGAAACTGGCCACCCAAAAGGCAAAGAATAAATTTTCTAGCAAAGCCCAATGACCATTTTTACTATAATTCCAAATGGTTGTAAATAAAAAAATAATGATAAAGAATGCGATATATAAGCATTTTCCGAATGTAGTCACTTCAAGCACCTCTATTATTAATCATCACACATAAGAAAAGAAGAACGTAATAAAACTCTCTGTTTCACTCGTTATGGGTGATACACTCAAGGTTAGTGTGTGTAAATTTTGGTTACTTATACATCCACCGAAAAAATAGAAGGTAACACTTACCATATAACAACTTTTTTAAAAAAAATTTCAAAATTAGCGTATTCGCGTTATGTTAGACTGAACTTAAGAAATAGGTGGAAGGGACGGAAATAGAGTGAGACAGTATGCCAACAAAGAAGAATTGATTAGTACGATTAACGAAAAGTATAAAAAATATATTGCCGAATTTCATGATATACCAGAAATCTTGAAAAACAAACGGATTAAAGAAGTTGATAAAACGCCGTCTGAAAATCTTTCTTATCAACTTGGTTGGATAAATCTTTTGCTTCACTGGGAGCAAAAAGAACAAAAGGGCGAAGAAGTACATACACCTGCAGAAGGCTATAAATGGAATAATCTAAGTGGATTGTATAACTCTTTTTATCAACAATACGGAGAGTACTCTTTGAAGGAACAACAATCAATGCTTAATGAAGCTGTCAATCATTTATGTGAGTGGTTAAATACCCTTTCAGAAAAGGAATTATTTGAAGTTGATCAAAGACGATGGGCAAAAACACAAGCTAATTGGCCTGTTTGGAAATGGGTTCATATTAACTCAGTTGCTCCATTTACAAATTTCAGAACCAAAATTCGAAAATGGAAGAAGATGAACCTTTAAAAGATTAGATGTTCCTTACTATAACAAACCAAACGAATTGACTTTAGCCTTCCACAAATGGAGGGCTTTTTATTATCCACTATGACAACAAGTGCGATGGGTTATGGTACGTTTTACTGTATCTCGATGCTTCATATGAAGGAGGTGGAAGGGAATCAGTCAAGCAACAATCTTTCAGCGAGCTGCTATTATGGTGACCACTCTAAGAAAAGATAACACTTATCCATGTCAGTCCTTCTCTACAAAAGTGAAGTTTTTTTATGCTGACAGAGCTAAGCTGGTACATTGGCGCTTTTTATTCATACGGAAATGTAATTACATAATATAAAACTACTATTCAAATGACTATTGTAAAAGATAAATATGTACTATTTTACATAGAATTTAGAATATTCATATTAAATAACAAAGTTTTATTATTTTTCTGTTAAAATTATTATGTTAAACAATATTTTGGTATTGTTTGATAATTACCGATAATTTTGTTAAGAGGATTTAAAACTTATCTTACTAAACAGGAATAGGGAGGGATTACGCAAAGTATGAGTAAGTGGGGAAATCCAAGTATTTGAACGCATTAACAGCTTCAGCGGTTGTAGTAACACCAATTACAAGGATGTACAGCGCTCGCCACAATTTTATAAAAAGATTAATAATTTAATGATCGTGCCATGATGGGTATATTTAAACCCGAAAAAAACTAATCATCTGTATTTTGGAGAAGCTTTAATGCGAATTTCTTTAATGCCATCTGGTAGTACAGGTACTATTTCGGGGGATTTAATCATTTATGCGCCGAATGTAATCCTCTCTTTAGATGGGTTAACCGTTGTAGGGAACACAGTAATTGAATAATAACTTCCATGTAAAACCTAAGGAAAAGATTATGTTAGACTAAAATCATAAGGAGCTAAGCGAATGAAGAAATATGAATGTAATGTCGTTATCAAAATAGCGTTATCATTTTTACTTGTAATCTCTATGATTTCACCTTACTTCACAGTTGTAAAGGCCGAAACGACAGAAGCTATTGGCGTGGGGGAAGCGGTCAATCAATTTGATCCAACCGCAGTAAAGAGTAATGTTACTGTAGAGGGATATATAGTAGGGTTCGCCAAAAGTGAAACTTCTTATTCTGTAATAGCAGATAGTGACACAAATATTGCGATTGCTGATACACCAGATGAAACAGATGTCACGAAAATGCTGTATATTCAATTGCCAAGCTCCTATAGAGCCAATTTCGGATTATTTACTAACCCAAGTAATCTTGGGAAAAAAGTTAAAATAACAGGTTCACTAGAAAAATATTTTAGTAACCATGCAGGGCTAAAATCACCAACTTCAATGGAGTTTGTTGGGGACGATACAACCGAACCAAATCCTCCCGAGACTGAAGTAACCATTGCCGAAGCTCGTGCAGCTGTTGGAACAGACCGCACAGTTCAAATTCAAGGGACGGTTACGACAACACCTGGTGGCTGGGGAGGCAAGGCCTTCTATGTACAGGATGAGACAGCAGGGGTATATGTCTTCTCTAGTTCTGCAGAAGCAGGGAGCTTAGCTGTTGGAGATATTGTCAGCATCACAGGGAAAACTAGTTTATATAGTGGAGAAGTTCAATTTAATTCACCGACAATTGAACGGATTTCTACAGGGACGGCACCTACACCGCAGACAGTAAATTTACCGATTGCGGATGATAGCACACAAGGAAGATTAATCACACTTGAAAATGTGAAGATTAAAGATTTAGCGCCATCTGGTACGTATGGTACATTTGAATTTAAAGCAGTCGATGCAGCAAATAACGAGCTGTTAATTCGCCATGATAACCGTACAGGCTATCAGTTCTCTCAGTTTGAAGCAGATGGCTTCAATAACAATGATGTCATCACAGTGACAGGGATTGCGTCAACTTTTAACGGGACCTATCAATTAAAAACGTTAAGCGCGGAAAGCTTCCAATTAGTATCAAACTATGAGCCAACACAAGTAGAGAATATTAAGGCTTTACCAGCAACAGGGGAAGTTTATGCAGGAACGAAAGTAACATTGTCTACAAATACCCCAAATGCAACCATCTATTACACAATCGATGGTTCTGAACCGTCAGTAGCTAGTGAGGTTTATGATGCAGCAGCGGGGATTGTTGTAAATGAAGCCATGACTATAAAAGCATTTGCTACTGCAACAGGCCTAGACGATAGTGACATTGCTTCCTTTAATTATACAATTAAAGAAGAACCAACCGTTATATCCATTACGGAAGCTCGTAATAAAGCAATCGGGCAAACTGTTATCGTATCAGGGATCGTGACAGCAAAATTAGAAACGGCTACAGCCCACATTCAAGATGAAGATGGGGTGGCGATAGCCATTTATCCTGTGGATAGTCTTGCCGCAAATGTCGGTGATCGAGTGACGGTTCAAGGAAGAGTAGATGAATATAGCGGTCTAAAGCAATTAACGAATATTTCACTTGTTGGTATGCCTGTTCCTTCGACAACACCAGAGCCACATCTTATTAAAAGTAATGAGATGGCAGAAGACAATGAATCGAAACTAGTTACAATTAAAAATGTGACCGTTACTGGTTCGGGTCAAAACTTTACAGGAACTGATGAAGCTGGCCCATTTGCTATTTACGATAAAACAAGAGATTCTGGTTTAGTGAGTGGAAAAACGTATGGGGAAATTACAGGGATTGTTGGTCAATATACAAACCATCAATTGCTCCCTCTTCGCGTTATTGAAGATGTAACAAAGGTCCAGGATATCAAAGCTTCTCACGTCGGAGGCGTAACAGCTGGCACGAAGGTTTCGCTTTCTACAGTGACAGAAGGTGCAACGATTTATTTCACAGTGAATGGCTCAACACCAACAACTGCTAGTACGAAGTATACAGAGGAAATCCTTGTTAATAAACCAATGACAATTAAAGCGATTGCGGTAAAAGAAGGTTTAACGAACAGTGCAATGGCTACATTTGTTTATGAAATTATAGATACTAAAAATGCCAAGATTAGCGATATTCAAGGGGCAAGCCATAAATCACCATATGTCGATTTAACAGTAAATGATGTGGCGGGAATTGTAACATTTGTTTTAAATTCAACTAGCTTTATTATGCAAGAAAACGAGTCGTCATTTGATGGCGTAAAATCAACTGCTATCAAAGTAAATAAGACAGGACATAATGTAGCAGTAGGGGACGTTATTAACGTTTCAGGAAATGTAGTAGAGGCGGGTGGCAACTCTCGATTGACAGATACACAAATTGCAGCAACAAATATTACAAAAACAGGTACAGCAGGAACTCCAGAAGCCCTTGTGATAGGGGAGGATCTGTTGCCACCAAATAAAATTATCGATAATGATAGTTTTGCAATTTTTGACCCACAAGAAGATGGCATCGATTTTTGGGAATCTATCGAGTATATGCTGGTATCATTCCCGGATGCGAGAGTAATAGGACCGATTTATAATAACGATTCTCCAATTGTTGTACCGAGCACAACTAATAATACATTCAATGTGAATGGTGGTTTAAATATAGCGGCCGATGATTATAACCCAGAAAAAATTATGCTTGAAGGGGTAGCTGGTAAAAATTATGATTCAGGTGATCGTTTTAATGATGCCCTTATCGGATTTGTAGAGAATTTTACAGATGGCTATCGACTGAACACAAATAAAGTCTTCCCAGAAGTGACAAAAGCGAATCTTCAGCAAGAAGTGACGCATCTTGAACCAGTAGCGGACAAGTTAAATGTCGCTTCCTATAATATCGAAAACTTTTCAAATAATCCTGCCAATACATCGAACGAAAAAGTAGCCAGAATAGCAGCGACATTTGTGAATAATATGAAATCACCAGATATTATTACATTAGTCGAAGTTCAAGATAATGATGGACAAACCGATTCAGGAAATGCAGATGCATCGGAAAGCTACATGCGATTAATTCATGCAATTAAAGCTGCGGGTGGTCCTGCGTATGATTGGATTGATGTCATGCCAATGAACAATACAGTAGGTGGTGCACCTGGCGGTAATATTCGTGTAGGCTACCTATATAATCCAGAACGTGTTTCATTAGTGTCAGGTACAAAAGGGATGGGTGACCAAACCAATACGTGGACAGCAGATGGAAGCCTCGCTTTAAATCCTGGCTTTGTTGATCCATCAAAATTTGTAGATACACGAAAACCAATTGCAGCCGAATTTGAATTCCAGAAAGAACGTGTAGTGATTATCGGAGCTCACCTAAATTCTAAAGGTGGAGATGGTTCACTTTGGGGACCAACTCAGCCACCAGTGCTAGAATCAGTAAAGAAACGTATTCAGCTTGCTCAAGCCATTAATGACTTTATCGATGAAGGGCTTGCCATTAATCCAGATTTAAATATCATTGTAGCAGGGGACATGAATGACTTTGAATTCACACCAGCTCTTCAAACGTTAAAGGGTGATGTTTTAACGAATATGATAGATAAAGCCCCAGAGCAAGATCGTTTTACGTACTTCTTCCAAGGAAACAATCAAGTGTTGGATCATATTTTAGTTTCGAATAATCTTGCTGACGTTACAGAAATTGATTTGATTCATATAAATGCGAACTTTACAGAAGCACAAGGCCGTGCATCAGATCATGACCCAGTATTAGTTCAAATTGATTTGAAGGCAGACAATGAGGAAATACCAACTCCAATAACACCTGAAGATGTATACAATATTGATAACTACAAAACTGGTAAACTAATCATGAATCGCCCAAGTATTTCGCTATCGTTAGGGAAAAATACGAATATTAAAAATGGAATTGCAGTGTTTAGTCAATATGCTGAATTCCATGGGGAAGGATTTGCGAATAAAACAGTAACGATTAGTCCCAAAAAAGGAAATGCGATTATTGACTTTAAAGGTACGAAAATAGGTGAAATTATTATCGAAGGAAAAAATGTAAAAGAAATACGAAATTTACCCGATGGAGCTACTATTACTTATACGAAAGGGGCTTCGGCAGAGGAAATTGAGTTTAAGTAGTATCTAAAAAAATAATCCAGCACTAGTTTATATTGATTTAGTGCTGGGTTGTTTGCTAATTAACCACTGAAAGTTGTTGATTAATCAAAAAATAACCAAGTGTCCATATGAATACTTGGTTATTTTTTACTTTTTATAAAGCCCATATGTGGAAAAATAAATTTTAAACCGATAATTAAAGCAAAGAACCCTGAAATCTTTAATGTTACATTTGTAAATGTCTCTCCATTTTCAGTGATATTCATTAGTAAACTGCCAAAGGCAATAAAAATAAATCCAATCAAACCAGAAATATATTTCAATCGATCATCCCCTTATTTAAATAAGTACTAATTTTTACTCCACTCCCAAAGCAGTTTCTTTTAATCAAAGATTAGCATCCAACCTTTCTTTCAATACAATTATTTCAGTTGGAGGTAAATCAGGGACGCATTGTATGTATAAAAGTAACTACTCATGCTTAATGTATAAAATTATTTATAAGTATACCGCACTTAAAAGGATTTATAGAAGTTTAGATGGTAGTGAATATCATGTTAGAAAAATCGCTATTTATTTTAACTATCAAGAAAAGCATCCCTCTATTTTTCACCGTTCCAATTTCCTTAGAGCAAAAATCCGACTAAATCATACTTTTGTGCAGATGAAAAATGAATGACTATGGCAAACGAAAAAAGCATTGCAACGAAGCAATGCTAAGTACGTGGGGTTTTTGACAACCTTACTACATTAAAAACAAAGCCTATAACTCCACAAATAAAGAAAATATAGGCTACTAGTATGGACATAGCTTCTAAGTTGTTAGTGAATATCCTGTATCCTCCTAAAGTAAATAAAGCCAAACTGCCAACCGAACTAAGTAATATTTTATTTTTGTCAGTCAACACACACACCTCCAAATAATGGTATGTATATAGGTTAACACAAAATGTATTTTTAGTTAACCTATTCTGTGTTTATTGGTGAGTGTTATAAAAACAAAGAAACTTTACTGTACACTTTGAATAAAATGTTCAGCAAGGAAGAGGATTCTTGCTGAACATTACTATAAATATAATAATTTTTTTATTAATTAATAAAATTTTGAGGAATACATTCACGAACACCAGCATTTCTCAATGAGTTAAATAAAGCAGCACTGATTCTTAAAATAACAAAGTTATCAGTGCCATTTTCTAATTCATAGATCACAAAGTATGAATTATCAACTGTAAAAATACATTTTCGTTCTAGTTCAAATCCAGGTGGTACAGGAGGAAGATTGAAACGTGGTACAACTAAAGGTGTATCTCCTTCATCTCTGATAAAATCAAAAGTTTGTTGGTCAATCTCATAGATATTAACTGGATCAATCTCCACACCTTTTTCTGGAATTGTAATTTCATCTTCAACTAATACGAAAAAGCGTTCGTTTCGAAAATTGAAAAGACCTCTTGCCCCAATTTCAAATGATGCCATTTTATAGTCACCTCCTATTCTCTAAATATCTTATTCATATCAAATACAGTTGTTTGGACGTTGAGGAGGGGAGAGTGAAGAATAGTTTCTGGTCTGAAATCATTAGGAGCTAATAGTAGGGGTGAAATAGGGATATGCATGGGGATTAACTGGACAATTTGAAGTTCAAGGAGTGACAAGCTGGGGGTAAATGAATGAATATGGAAAGAGGCTGGGACATAACTCGATTATATTGAAAAATAATAAAAATAGATATTAACTTTTTCACTTCAAGTAGTTAAATATGCCTTCCTAAATCAAAAAAATGTTAGACCAATTATATCTTGGTCTAACATTTTTTCTTTTTGTCCCAGCCTCTTTTATAATCTTAACATTAAATTCTAAAGAATCTGTGTTAATTCGGAGTTCACAAACCGTTGGGCAGCAATAATTACACCTGAAGCTGTTCGTCCATAAACGCTATATATTCCACCATTTTGATTTGGAATAATTTCAACTTCATATTGAGCTCCAACTACACCAGGCGTTACAAAAGTAGAACCATTGGCAATAGCGGCAAAAGGAGTTGTTGATAATAATTGTCTTGACCCATCTAGTCGAAAAACTCTTACTACGCCAGTTAATAAACCTCCCGTAAGGTTAAGAATTTTGACACGAACACTAGCTGCATTAGCTGGTTGATTTCCTGTATTTTCAATTGGGCCAGTAGTTAAACTCATTTATTTCACCTCCAAATAAACAAAATTTGTATAATCTGCAGATTATATTTTCATAGTATGAAGTATTCTGTATACTCTCTAGTCTTATTAATCAATCATTTCTATAAATTAAAGAAAAGTGTGGATTGGTTTAGTAAGCAATGCGAAGTATGTAAGTGGAGGTTAACCTATTTCTCATGACATAGTACCTTAGTAGAACATCTAATAGTGGAGCTATTGAACAATATGAGGAAAGAAACTAGTGTCACTGGATTGGTAGTGACTCTAACATGAGAGAGGCCGTGACGGTCAACTAGTCCCACAAACGAATAAGGGTGTGCGATACACGCAATTATTAATTTGCAATTAAAGATACATAAAAAAAGCCGTAGTGTTTGCAGACGCTACAGCTCGAATTGGTTGATGCCTTTAAAGTCAATCTAGTAAACGTAGTATATGATAACTTAGGAGGACGAAACTATGTAACAGGGCAAACAACAGTTACTAAAGATGGCTGAAACAATCGAGGAGGCAAGGCAGCCAGTAACGAAAGCTGATAAAAATAGCTAAATTGGAGTGATTGAATCAACATTACCAAAGGCATGTGGGCACAAAAGTTGTATAAAGGAATTACAACGGCGTATATATTCATTAAATGATCGAATTAAGGAAATGGTGCAAAAGCGCATTTCGATAGTGCATGCAGATAGAGAGGTTGAAATACTTCATAGATTGTTTGATGGGATAGCATACGTGCTATTGGAAGCTCATGAAATGATCAAGTACGACAACAAATGATGAAGTAGCCGAGAGACTACTTCTTATAAGTTATTTCTAAAAGTATTTTTAAGCGGAATTATTTTAGTATGAGATCTGGATAAACGATGTGCTTTCAAATAAGGTCATTCAATCTAAAGCTCTTTATTTTTATGCCATTTCATTAGTTTTTTCAATATCTTCTACTTTGATAAACTTTAAGACAACAAACAGGAGAACGAATCCCAAAACACCTGCCGTAATATAGCTGGCATGAAGATAATTTTTCATGACAAGTGACATAATAGGAGGACCTGCTGCAACCCCTATAAATCGTGCCGAGCTGTAAAAAGAGGATACGGTTCCTCTTAACTCTTTTCTAATATTGTCAGTAATAATTGTGTCAAGTGCAGGCAATAGTGCACCAATAGCAATCCCCACTATACTCGTAACGACTAATAAAAGAATCAGTTTTTTACTTGTAAACCCAACAAAGACAATACTGACAGACATTGCAATCAAGGAGGCAATAATTATTTTTTTAATCCTTCCTAGGTTTCCTTTAATTTTTCGACCAGATATAAATGAAGCTATACAAAGTAATAAAAGCGGGATGGCCAGGACAAACCCTTTTTTAATCCCTTTTATATCATGAACTTTTTCGAGGTTTTCTGATAAGAAAAATAGCATACTAAATAATATGAGCATCACAAGGACCCCGTTAAGGAATACGGTATATAACCATTTTCCTTCCTCCTTGAAAACTTTTTTTGTATTCCGTAAAAACTCTTTGAGCTTCAATGGTTCATCATCATCTTTAGGAGCTTTAACGAAGAAAAAAATTAGTACAATCGAAATCAAACTAAGCGCTGAAATGGAAAAGAAGGGCAGGAACCATAAAAACGCAGCAAATATTGATCCTAAAATGGGACTTAACACTTTCCCAAACGTATTAGACGTTTCAATTATCCCTAATGTAGAACTTATTTTTTCGTCATCATCCTGGTAAAGATCACCTACAAGAGGCATTACGATCGGCATTGCACCAGCGGCCCCAATTCCCTGAATAATTCTTCCAGCGATAATCATTGCGTAGGGGTCATCCATTTTCCATGAAGCAAATCCAGCAATCAGACCACCGATTAAAGCTAAAATTAAGCTTGGTAATATCACTTTTCTTCTGCCGAAGCGGTCCGATAAATAGCCAGCTACGGGGATCAGAAAAATAGCTGCGACTGAATAGCTTGTTATGATCATGCTCGACTGAAATGATGTGATCCCGACCTTATCCTCCAGTATAGGGAGCACGGGAATAAGCATTGAATTTCCAAGTGTCATGATGAGCGGAATAGAAGTCAAACTTACAATACACCAGACACTTATATTAACCTTCTCTTGGTCCATTATCACACCTCGACTAATATTCTTTTAAAAGGTATGGTTTCCTTTCATGTTTATTTTATGCGCTGTCGGTGAGTTTATTGGAATAACACTTGGTAAGCCTGCATCCCAAAGTAGATCCCGAAACCAATCATTAATAAGGCTGAGATAAAAGAGACCGTTTTCAAAAGCTGTATAGATAATAATTTTCGAGCGACACTGGATAAAAAGGCATAAATAAAATCTACAAAAATAATGCCCATCAAAATGGCGATACTCACCAAAATGATTTCATACCCTGTTGAGATACCAGCCGTTTTTGCGAGTATGGAGCCGTATATTCCCAGCCAGAAAAGGATGGTTAGCGGATTCAAAAAAGACATGAAAAATCCAGTCATGAGGGATTGTCTCAGTCGTGTCCTTTTCCCTGTTTTCGAATCCATCTCAATTTTATGTAGCGATAGTAAATTTTCGATACCGGTGTACAAAAGAACAAAACAGCCGAAGGACCAAAGGATTGTTTTTAACCAGATGGAATTGATAAATTGGCCAATTCCAAAATATACGATAAACATATAGATAATGTCAGTTGCTATGGCACCCAGACTAAAAAACCATGCATGAAAAAAGCCATTTTTTAAACCTGTATTCAATAGGACAGTCTTAACAGGTCCAATTGTTGCAGCCATTGATATGCCTAAAAAGATAAAGGTAAATATAGAATCCATAAAATAGCCTCCAATAATCAAATGTAATGGCATTTTATTCGAAGGCCATAACTTTTAGGACAATCTAAAAGGGCATAAAAAACATGCGGATTTAATATGTCCTTATCGCACGCTAAACTAATTATATATAGCATATTTATCAAAGAATATAGTTTCGTTTTTGTCTTTAAATTTATCCTTTAAAACAAATAATTCAATCAAATTCGTTCATAATAATGAAAAGGACGTGATGACTATTCTAAATGAGAAGAAGATATCAAAGCTAAAAAATATGTTAATTGAGCAAAAACACTCGCTCCAACGAAGAATGGATACAGATGATGAATATTTAGAACGAGGTAGTTTACGGGATTCTGTTGATGAGTTGTCCACAATCGATAATCATCCAGCAGATCTGGGTACCGAATTATACGAGCGTGAAAAAGATATGGCGTTAAAAGTCCATGACACTGATGAGTTAGCAAAAGTAAATACGGCCTTACAAAAGATTGAGGATGGTTCCTATGGCGTATGTGAAGTTTGTCAACAAGATATCCCATATGATCGATTGGTGGCACTGCCTTATACCTCTTTTTGTATTGAACATACTGCAAAAGACGTTCCAACAGATCGACCGGTTGAAGAGCAAGTGATGCTTCCTCCAGTTGACAATTCTTTTGCTGGCCGTGATGACAAGGATGATATTCATGACTATGAAGATATGTTTCAAGTTGTAGCAAAATATGGAACTTCTGAAACACCTTCCGATTTTGAAGGGGATTTTGAAGATTATGATGAATTATATGAAGATCCTGAAGAAATTGCCGTTAATGACGAATGGGATTCATACCATATCTCTGAAACAGATGAATTAACACGCCAAGTTTCCATTCAGGAAGTAGAACACGCGAGAAAATTTGATTATTTAGAGGATTAAATGTGGGATTTAAAAAGATAGGCGCAATTGTTATAAATGAATGCTTTAATAAACATACATGGCCAGCCCATATATTTTAAGAGAAAAGATATTACCCCAGTTTACATGTTTTATTAAGAATAATATGTGAAAAATAAATTATTTCCTTGTTAAAAAGATCACTTCATATAGTGGTCTTTTTATAATTAATCCATAAAGGTTTAGTAAAATTGTCTATTTCATTTGTCCCTTCATTGAATAATGTAAAAACAAGGAGGATGATAAAATGGGTTTCGACAATTTTAATAGAAGTGAAAAGGAACCAACTAATAAAAGAATTAGCAGAATTCATGATGATTGTGAAGAAAGTTGTAATAACAAAAATATCCATCAAGGAGTACAGGTACCACAAGAACCTTTAGGTACAGGTCTTCCAGGGTTTGCTTATATTTATGATACCACTGCTCAACCAGGTATCCCGAATAATGGTTCCGTTACTTTCAATACAAATGGTAATATTACTCCTGCAGGGTTTGTAACACATGTACCAGGAACAGCACCTATCATTATAAATCAAACGGGTATTTATCTTATTACCTACGAGGTGTTTGTTACAGGTGGCCCTAATGCATTTGCTCTTTTCAATGGCGACAACCAAATAGCCGGTTCCAATTATGGAGACAATTCTGGTAACTTGGAAAATGGTCAAGTAATAACGACTTTAAATTCATCGGATGTTCTTACTTTGAGAAATATTCATCCAAACCCAACAGCTTTATTAAATTTAGTTATTCCTGACATTCTAGTTATCAGCGCGTCTATTGTCATTTTAAGATTAGCATAAAGCTTTTATTGCGAGTCACATCTAATAGGTGTGGCTTTTTGCATTTATAGATTGGTTTTGAAATTTGAAAGTGAACTGCACCCCAATTGTTACATTGTGTCTAACAATTGGGGTGCAGTTTAAAATAGGGTGTTTTTTATTAGTGAGTATCAAGTAGTTCTCCCTTTAGCTGCTAGGTTATGATTGGGTGAGAAGTGATAATGATGAAAAATATATTGTGAAGTTTTACCCTAATAATGGTTATAAGTTAGGGAGAGCATAAATGAATATAAATAATAACACAGCCCAGACTCTTCCATACAATTAAGCTTAATCAGAGAAATCATTGTAGACAATTTCGCTGGCGGGGGTGGGGCAAGTACAGGGATTGAAATGGCTACTGGAGACCGTTTTATACTTACGACACTAGTAAAAGAGGAAAAAAAGTATTGATATTGTGGATTAAGGTTTTAAATAAATATAAAAATATAAGCTGTAACGTGTGATGACGCTGCGGCTTTTTTATTTACTATGTAATTTTCTTATATTATGCAGTATTTAAATCTCTACATTGTTATCTAATGACAAGAAATAATATAGGTTAGTGCAAGAAGGAATAGTAGAAAATAACGTTGAATTGAAAAAGTAGAATTCCAAAGTGAAAATAAATTATTAAAGGAGGAAGTATTGTGACTACACCTGATTATAGATCACCAATTAAAAACCAAATCGGCGGTGTGTTTGTTCCAGTTCGTAACCTAGAGAAAGCAAAAGAATGGTACAGAAAAATACTTGGTTTGGAAGGGGGAGAAGAATATTTTGGACATTTATTCGTGGCACCCATGAAAGGTACAGCTGGATTAATTTTAGATTCCATGCCAAAGTGGAGAAAAGATGATGGTAATATTTCCACTTTCCAAGTTCCATCAATCCAGCTTTTAACCGATGATATTCAAGCTGCTTATCAATTTATGAAAGAAAATAATGTTGAGCTTGTTACAGAGATTCAGGATAATTTTTATTTTGTGTTTAAAGATCTTGATGGGAATTTATTAATGATTTGCAAAGAAGTATCTTAAAAAAATGATTGAACTTCAATTAAAAATCTAAATATTAGGGAAAGACAGAACGAAGAACGACCTGCGCCTCACAAACATGTGCGAGGCAAGACATACACGGCCGGTCCATAATTTTTAAGAGATTAGGTATCTTAATAAATTTAAAGGTTAGATATTTACAATCATTTCCACGACTTCTTTTTTTGTTATGATAGTTAAAGAGGAGTGGAATATTATGCTTAACATTTTACAAATTGTTTTTGCTATCATTACTGTCTCTCTTTCAGCTTACCTACTTATAACACGTGATTACGATCTGATTTTTTTAATAGTATTCTTCTCAGGTTTATTCATGTTAACTAAAGGAATTGAAGCATTTCAGAGCGAGAGAAAAGTTTATGGTTGGTTATTAATCGGGTTATTTTTATTTGCGGTTTATCTCTCAATGTATCAATTCACAGCTTTATATGACCAAAGTTAAGGAGTTGTAAATACCTTGATATTTAATCTTCCATTTTCGAGTAACTGACCATTTTTATCGATAATGTCTGCCTAAATGGCCTCCATATCGCCAAGTTCGTATACTCGCTTGAGTAGAACCTCCAATAATAAAGAAAACTCTTGGTTTTCGGACTTGATGTTACTCGAAGTCTTTGAACCTTATAGGAACAACATTATCAGGCGCATAAACATCGAGATAGCACAGAGTTTACAAGCTGGAGAAAGCTATACAGACAGGGCCATTAGAATCGAAAATGTGATGGGATGGACTAGAAAGAAAGGAATTGTTGTCGCCCGAACAGAAGGTGGTTGAGTGAGGTCAAGTTGATCTAGCCATTGAGGAACAGGCGACCAAAACAGCACGGCTCTCTACAGTCTGGTTGTCATCACTTGATACGAGGGTTCGTAGTTAGATGGTCAGAAAGCAATATAGATGGTTACTATCACTATGGTAAGTGGAAATCGAAAGCACCGAGATGATAGAGAATTGCTTCCATAGATAAACAGTGCCGTTGCCATACGATTTATATGGTGAATGGAAGTTACCTGAATGACGAACGAGGCAGAGACTACATGGACGATACCTACCAAAGGCAATTGGCCTCTTGTATTGACTGTCTTAGGACTAACTTACATTCAAGCTTTCACCAAAGCGTACAAAGAGGTTAAGCCACCAACCGTCACATTGCCTTTTATGCGTTATGAAGAGTGGAAGAAAAAATGTAATGGTGAGGTATAGTAAGACCGAATATACATAATCAACTGTTGCTTCTTTCAAGGCTGTACTTGCGATTATAAGTGAAAATAGTGTATTATAGCTTTCATGTTGTAAACAAAAAGGGCGGATGTAATGAAATATAATAAGACAGTTATGCTAAAGCTTATAAATGAACATCGAACATTGCATGATGAATTAAAAAAGCTAAAATCTGAAATGGGTTTAGAGAAAAATTTCGCAGTAAAGGCATTGTATCATTCATTTGTTGCAGAAGATGGTCCTTATATGAAAGAATATCAGGATTTAGAGCGATTACAATAAATCTTAGTGCCACTAACAAAATTGTTGGCAAGCTAAGTCATATTTTTTAGGGCAATAATTTAATACTAAGTTTGTAATTGAGCCATTCATTTTGAATGGCTTTTTATTTTATCTTTTTTCTCATAGACGCTATAAAGAACGAGAACAAATACACTTTTGAGCAGTTTAGGGATTCTTATGGATAACTAAATTGGGCAAGGAACCAGAAGCCTAGCGTTATTTTTATTGTCTAAATCAGAATATAGTTTTATAAAGTGCAAGTAAACGGCAGGCGGGGTAATGTAAGCGTTGAGTTTATATGGTTTTCATGCATAATAGAAACCGAGGGAGATGATTCTAAGTTGATGGTAAAAAATGTCAACACCGAAGTTTCAGGAGATATAATTGTTACCCACCTGATAGGTCAAATAAAAATTGAAGACGTTCATGATTGGTTTAATGATTTTGAAAAGATTTGTCAACAGTTTATTTCTGAAGGTAGAGAATACAAATTATTGGTAGATAGAAAAGGATACATCCCAGCTCATTTTTCTGTTCAAAAAGAATGGAAAGATAAGTTCTTGAATAAAACAATGCTAAAACACAGCAAAGCAATTGCGTTTCTCCTTGAAGAGGGAGAGATAATGAACCATTTAAAACAATCCAACACAAAAGAGTCTGTTGAATTTTTCGATAATTACGAACTGGCATTCAAATGGTTGGTTGAGTATACAAAATAATAGTCTTTATCTAAAGGCAGAAAGAGATATGACATGGCTGGAACCTAGACTGTGTAGCAAAGTTCCATATGTAGAAAAAACAGTTTCAGGTTCTTTAAGAATTGTATCGTTTAAAGGCTTTAATTTTGATAAAACTCCAGAAACAATAAACAAATAACCGGGCACTCAAATGAGTACTTGGTGTTTTTGTTGGTTGTTTTGTACCTGCTCGTGCATGTTTATTTAATAATTATTCATAAAGTGGTACCCCGAATAGTACCCCACTTAAAAGTGTTTATATGGAATAAAAATTTATATTAGAAAAATCAATATTTATTTTAAATACCAAGAAAAGTAATGCTCTATTTTTCACCGTTCCAATTTCCTTAGAGCAAAAACCCCACCAAATCAACATTTTTACGCTATAATGTAGGACGAGGTGAAGAAAATGTTTGTGAGTGAGAAACAGATTGAAATACGGTACGCAGAGACAGACCAAATGGGCGTGGTGTACCATGCGAACTATATTATTTGGATGGAAATTGGGCGTACCCAGCTTGTAAGTGATGCAGGCTTTGAGTATGCTGCCTTAGAAAAAGATGGCTATGTATCGCCAGTGATGGATTTATCGATTTCGTATAAAGCAGCCATGCATTATGGACAAGTGGCAACGGTGCGCACTTGGGTAGAAAAGCATGATCGTTTACGAACGACGTATGGCTATGAAATTTTACATGAGGATGGCACGGTAGCAGCCACAGCTCAATCCGTACATATTCTTGCGCATAAGGATACATTGCGACCGGTATCATTAAGTAAGATTGACCCAGCTTGGGATGCCAAATATAAAGAAATTGCCGTCGAGGCAAAATAGGAGAACAATAGATGGAAATGTTTATAGCTTTAGGCGCTATTTTGGCAGCTCTTGGTGTTGTTTTAGGTGCTTTTGGTGCACATGCACTCAAGGATAAGTTTGCCTCACCGCATTATGCAGCCATTTGGGAAACGGCTGTGCAATATCAGATGTATCATGCCTTAGGGATTCTAGCCCTTGGCATTCTATCCAATGCTGCATTTTTAGGAAGCTCTAGCTTGCTTTCCTGGGCAGGCTACTTAATGTTTACAGGGATTGTATTCTTCTCTGGTAGTCTATATGTGCTAGCCGTGACAGGTGTGAAAAAGCTAGGTGCGATTACGCCAATTGGTGGCATGTTATTTATTGTTGCGTGGGTGCTTGTTATAGTAGCTGCCTTATCCTAATACAGAAAAAGTAACGAGAACGTTTTGATGATTTATATCATTGGCGCTTCTCGTTTTTTAGTTGATAGGAAGAAAATGAAACAATTTGTCTGATTTTGCGTATTACATAGTATGAAGAGATGTTAAAATAAGCTAAACATCAATGTGAAGGTGGGAATATTTATGGGTTTATTGAAAGCAGGCGTTGGGGCATTAACAGGTGTTTTAGAGGATCAATGGCGTGAATATTTTTATTGTGAGGCATTATCCTCAGATGTTCTAGTAACTAAGGGTATTAAACGCACTTCTAAACGAGGTTCAAATAAAGGAAATGACAACATTATTAGCAATGGCTCGATTATTGCCATCAATGAAGGGCAATGTATGATGATTGTTGAACAGGGGAAGGTTGTAGAGTTTTCTTCAGAAGCTGGGGAATATGTCTATGATACATCTACAGAGCCTTCGATTATGTATGGCTCAGATTTATCTCATGGCATTATGGAAACATTTAAACAGATAGGCAAGCGTTTTACATTTGGTGGAGAACCTGCTAAAGATCAGCGAGTTTATTATTTTAATAAAAAGGAGATTGTTGGCAATAAATATGGTACTCCCGCACCAATTCCATTCCGTGTGATTGATCGTAATATCGGATTAGATATCGACATTGCCATTCGTTGTCATGGTGAGTATTCTTATAGAATCATTGATCCGTTATTATTCTATACAAATGTATGTGGAAATGTAGAGCGTGAATATACGCGAGAGGCCATTGATAGCCAGTTAAAATCAGAATTAATGACAGCGTTACAGCCAGCCTTTGCACAAATTTCAGCAAGTGGCGTTCGTTATAGTGAAATACCTGCGCATACGGTTGCGTTAGCAGACGCACTCAATAAGGTATTATCAGAAAAGTGGCTTGCTACACGTGGTTTAGCTGTTGTGTCATTTGGGATTAGTACCCTAAAGGCTTCTGAGGAAGACGAAGCGATGATAAAACAACTACAACGCAATGCGGTTATGCGTGATCCAGGTATGGCTGCTGCCCATTTAACAGGCGCTCAGGCAGAAGCGATGATTGCAGCTGCTAACAATGATGGTGGCGCTATGGCAGGCTTTATGGGGATGAATATGGCTGCACAAGCAGGTGGAGTCAATGCTGGTCAGCTTTATCAAATGAATGAGCAAAATAAGCAAGCGCAAATGGCTCAGGCTGCGATGCAAAATCAATCAGCCAAAGCACCTGGTACATGGACATGTGCATGTGGTCATGACAACACAGGGAAATTCTGTTCAAATTGCGGTGCAGCAAAACCAGCGGAAGAGGGCTGGACATGTACATGTGGAGCGGTGAATAAAGGAAAGTTTTGTAGCGAGTGTGGCTCTAAAAAACCAGCTGGTGCTTTACTCTATGCATGCGATAAATGTGGGTGGGCACCAGAGGACCCTGCCAATCCGCCTAAATTCTGTCCAGAATGCGGCGATGTTTTTGATGAAAAGGATGTCAAGTAAGGAGATGATGACCTATGTCAACGCAAGAAGTTGAACATGTCAAACAAGTAAAGCTTGACTTTGATGCGGAATGTCCATCCTGTAGTGCATCCATTGAGTTTAATCCTGCTACAGGTAAGCTAACTTGTCCGTATTGTGGATTTGAATCTGAAATTGCAACCCCTGAGCAAGAAGAGGAAAAGGTTGCACAAGAAATGGACTTCTTAAAAGCAGAGGAACGTGGGAATTTCAATTGGGGCGTGGAGAAGAAAACAGTTATTTGTAAAGCTTGCGCGGCCGAGACAATTTATGATGCTCTGCAGGTCGCTGACAGTTGTCCTTACTGCGGCTCAAATCAGGTCATGGAAGCGAGCGCTGAAAATACGCTTGCTCCCAATGGCGTATGTGCTTTTGAAGTAACGGATAAGCAGGCAGGAGAACATTTTCAGAAATGGATCAAAGGTCGATGGTTTACACCAAAGGCTGCCAAAATAAGTGCAAAGCCTGATGCCTTTAAAGGGGTATACCTCCCGTATTGGACGTTTGATTCAAAAACAAGCTCCAGATACTCCGCAAGATATGGACGACATCGAACGGTTACGGATAAAGATGGTAAAACGCATACTGAAACAGATTGGTATTCAACAAGTGGGTTTTATCAGGAATTTATAGACGATCATTTAGTGAGTGCCACAACACGCTATGATCGAGACATGATGCGAAAAATTGAACCATTTAATCTTCTTAATAATAAGGCCTATAAACCTCAATATGTAGCTGGATTTTTATCAGAGCGTTACAGTGTTGGTTTGCAGGATGGCTGGAGCCAAGCAAAAAGTGAAATCCATGATCACCTCCATGCGCAGATTACAGCCAAAATCCGTTGGGAAAATAGGGCGGATGTAGTATCCAATCTACGCTTTTCCACAAACCATGATGATATTACATACAAATATTTAATGTTACCGATTTGGTTATCTTCTTTCCGCTATAAGGAAAAGATTTACCGCTTTATGGTGAATGGACAAACGGGTCGAGTTGGTGGTAATGCCCCTATTTCACCGCTTCGTGTAACAATTGCTGTTATTTTATCATTAGCAGTAATCGCTCTGATTTGGTATTTCTTTATGTCTGAATAATAATAAACAGTATGCCAGTAGGAGCCTCTTATTGTCCTTTTGGGATACTGTTTTTTCATAAAATTGTCCTTAAATACTGGGTAAATGACTGAATTAATTGACTGGTATAGGATAATCATCATCCATTATCACGGCTGTCATTGCGTCAAGTTGCATAGATTAAAGGGAGAGTAAAATATCAGAACAGCCTTGGTTGGACAAAAGCATAACGTTGCAAGATGGTGTAACAAGCAACCTACTATGTAGGAAAGTCGTTAGAAATAATGCAATTATGGTGGTTAAAAATTAGGACGGATTTCCATTAATGATGAGAAGTGAAGTTGCGATTTTACTTTAAACAACTTATTATACAGTCATAGAGCATTTTTTAAGCTAGTCATGATAAATGTAATGTTATTTTTGAATAACAATGAAAACGTTATTCATATTGGAGGTTTCGATGATGGACGCAATTGAAGTGTTAACAAATTTAGATCAAATACATGGGTATTATCAACCGATATTTAGCGCAGATGCGCATACGGTGATTGCCTACGAAATTTCCGGATATCTACAAATTCAAGGTCAGCAAATTAATTTAAAGGATTTTGTCAACAATGAAGATATTCCAGAAGAATATCGAATTGATATGGAACATAAAATTTTACATGCGGCATTAGCCAAAATTGATGAAATTGCACCAGAGATTGATATTTATATCCCAAGCAATCCAAATTTATTGATGCAAGATTTTGGTGAAAGTCATTTTAATATTATCCAACAATATATAGAGGAAAAAGATTTACAGCGTATCGTACTTGTCGTATCAGAGCATCGTTTTATAGGGGATATTAACAAATTACATCACGCCCTACGCTATTTTACGACGTTTGGGGTGAAAATTGCCGTTCAGGAAGTAGGAGCCGAAAGTCATTTAGAGCATATTGCGCTATTGGCACCACATATCTTAAAGGTCAATACACGTGATTTAAATTACGATTCTTGGTCTGCTCAATCGGACATGATTTCTGCCATTGGTAGCCTAGCTTATAAAATTGGAGCGAATCTATTATTTGAAGATATTGAAACGGTTTATCAGCTACAATTTGCTTGGAAAAATGGCGGTAGATTTTATCAAGGGCCATACCTAGCAAATCCAGCTATGACTTTTGTTGATAAGGATATATTAAAGGAACGTTTTAAAAAAGAATGCCAGCAATTTATTACTTCCGAAAAGAAAATGCTGGAGGCGCAATATTTGCAGCTGAAAAAATTAAGGGAGGAATTAGAGGCGATTGTGCACCGTGTGAAACCAACAAGCGACAATGTCTCCCATTTAGAGTACTTAGCTGAATTATTGGATAACTACTCCTTCCGTCTCTATATTTGTAATGAGGATGGGTTCCAGTTAACCCCTAACGTTATGCGAATTGATGGGAACTGGGAGCTACAGCCACGTGCCATCAATAAAAATTGGAGCTGGCGCCCTTATTTCCTTCAAACGATTATCAAAATGCGCAACGATCAAAGTGGGGAAATCTCTGAATTGTATCGGGATATTGAAACAGGAGAAATTACAAGAACATTCTCCATTGCCATCAACGAGCATGAATATTTGTTTGTTGACCTTTCCTATGACTATCTTTATGAGCATAAAATCTTTAGATAATATTAGTAATTTCTTTAGTGACAACATTTCATGGGTACAAATTGCAATTCGATTTATTTAGTTTAATTAAATGTATTAGGTATTATGGGGGAGAATCCTAAAAGCCTAGTAAAATACTGAAGTTGCCTTCTATATTTACAGAAGGCAATTTTTTTTTGATTTCAATCAAGAATGCTATTTAAATTCTCATAGAAAATTAACTATCGAAACAAACATGGCAGTCTATACATTTGTTAAATTTGTAATGAATGATTTTGTTTTTTCAGTATTTTTTCATTTAGCTTAATTAAGATAGAAATATCATAAAGGAGCTGAAAAAATGAGGATTATCAAAATATTGCTAATTATTAGTTTAATTTGGCCATTTGTTGATGCCAAAATAGCAAATGCGGATGATGAAGAAGATTATAAAAAATACGAGGGTGATGTTCATAAAAAGCACAATGATGATTATGATTATGATGATGACGAGGAAGATGATGATTATTATAAAGAAGAGGATGAATATGAATATTATGACCAAAGATACCCTGAAACAAATAGTAATACATGGAATATTTGGACAAGATCTACTTATGTAAATAAAGGAGAGTTACCCCTAAAAGAAGCGAAAGAAATTCAATTAAAACTAGAAAATAATAATAATACAGTGTCACTTTACTTGATTCCTTTAGATGGTGAAATATATGTGCCAGGTAAAATTGTTGCTGAACTTTTAGGTGCAAAAGTAGTTAATTATGATAATAGTAAAATATTGGAAATTAATAAAGCTGGTACAGAACTAATTTTTCGTGCGGGGACAAATGTTGTGTACTATAACGAGATAAAAACACCGATACCAGCTGTTACATTTTACTTGAATGATAATATATATGTTCCAATTAGTGTAATTTCAAATGGTTTGGGCTATGTGGCTGAATGGCAAGAAATGAATAACGTTGTTGTATTGAAGTTATTAAAATAAAAAGGGGAGATGATTGAATGAAAGATCAAAAGAAAGCTAAATGGATATTAGGCACTTCTGGAGTAATATTATCTTCTTTACTATTAACGCAATTTAATAATGTTCCATCAGATATAAACATAGCTGATCTAAATTTGACAAATGAACAATCAAAAAAAATGTCAGACCGAGAAAAGGAACTTGTTCAATTAGATTGGACAAATTTTGAAATTGTTGGAGTGAATCAACTACAACAAAATAAAATTCGTACCGATCGAACTACCAAACGATCCTAAACTTAGTTTGAAGTGGAGTTGAAGTTGCTTGGATACCCTTTCATTAAACACGATGAATACAAACTTTTATATTGAAATTGCTGGAACGCAAAAAATGGATTGGAAAGACAAAGTGGTGAAATGGTTGCAACACGTTGCAAGAGAGTGGTCGAGATTTGAGCCAAATAATGAGTTAAATCAAATTAATCAACTAAAGGTAGGAGAAATAGGTAGAATTTCTCCTGCATTATATGATTGTTTAAAAGCAGCAGACAACTATTATACATTAACTAATAATATATTTTCTCCGTATTTAAAATTACATTTAGAACAACATGGGTACGATCGATCCTTTCCTTTTCAAGAATCAACGTATAAGGCAATACAAATAGAAAAAAAGACAAATAAGCCATTTCTTTTTTTAGATCACAATGAAGTTTTAAAAACGGATAATCAATTAATTGATTTAGGTGGATTTGCCAAAGGATACGTAGTTGAAAAAATAGCTGATTGGCTTAGACAGGTTTCTCCCGAGTATGGAATTGTAGATGGTGGTGGAGATATGAAAATGTGGTCGTCAGGCAAAAAGACATGGACCATTGGGATTGCTCATCCATTTCATATACACGAAGAGATCAGTTCCATTAGAATTCAAAATGGAGCAATTGCCACTTCGAATCGTATATTTAGAAGTTGGAAACAGCAGGGGAAAGAAAAGCATCACTTATTAGATGGAAGAACCGGAGAGGTAATCATTAGCCCTATCCTTCAAACAACAATAATAACAAACTCATTATGTCAAGCAGAAGTGGCAACAAAACTGGCTTTTTTATTAAATGAACAAGAATTACAAGTATGGTTTGACAAACTACAGATGCCTTGTGCTTGCTTAATAGCAAAAGATGATGGAAGTATATATTGGCTGAAAGGAGGAGAAAAATTAGATGTTATTTAGTACTTGGGAATGGATTCGATTATTAGGGCTTTTAAGTTATTTTTACTTCAGTATGTCAATTTTTTTTGGTTTACTAAGGAAATCTTCTACTCTCAAGTCCAATAAAAACTTATACTTTCAATTACATCAAATGAGTGGATGGTTGGGATTTATAACTGTTATTGTACATTTACTTTTACTAATGATTGATCAATACGAACCCTATACTATTTCTGAAATCGTATTACCTTTTAGCGCTAACTATCAGGCATTGTTGTCTGGGCTAGGAACCATAGCTTTTTATTTGTTTTTAATAGTTCTTTTAACATCAGATATATGGATAAATAAAATGAACTTCTCACTTTGGAAGAAGATGCATTTTCTTGTTTTACCTGCTTGGATATTATCACTTATTCATGGGCTATTCATTGGTACTGACTCAAATCAAATGTTGGTAATTTTATTTTATAGCAGTACGGTAATGGTTATAATTACCGCACTACTTGTAAGGTTGATGAGCGATGGGTTTAAGAAGAAAGATCAAAAGCAAGGGGTTAGTAAGTAAGCGGTGCTTGAATGGATGAAAGGCAGTTTCTCCACGTTAGCTAGACTGCCAAAGTAGCTCAAAAAAATAAACTAGTTGAATGGCACTACTGATTCATGTAATGCCATTCTATGGTTTATCCATCATGTAACGATGAAGAGCCTACTTTTTAGTATAAAGAGGAAATTGAATACAAAAAGTTGTACCTTTTTCCAATTCGCTTTGAACTGTGAATGTTCCTCCGTGATCATGAACAATAGAATCAGCTATAGCAAGTCCTAGTCCTGTTCCGTTTCTGTTTCTCACTGCATCACTCCGGAAAAATCTATCAAAAATAAAAGGGAGGTCTTCCTTAGAAATCCCAATGCCTGTATCTTCAATGTAGATATATATCATTTTATCAGTTTGTAAAAGCTTTAGATAGATTGATCCTCTTTGTGTGTACTGAGCGGCATTATCTAATAATATATAAATTAATTCAGTTATATTATTTGAATTTCCAATAAATTCAATATTAGGTTGGATTTCTGTTTCGAAAACGATTGATTTCGGTAACGCTCTTTTAAACTTCCTACTAATCGTTAGTAGCAACTCTGTTAAGGAGATTTTTTCTTTAGTTGAATGAATACGATTTTTGTCATGTCGGGCTAAAAATAATAGTTTATCTAATAGCTCTTTCATTAACTCTGCTTCATGCTTTAAATCTTCGATTAATTCTTTACCGAAATCACTCATATTACTAGCTTCATCAGATTCTAAAATATCGAGTGAACTATAAAATACGCTTAGCGGTGTTCTTAACTCATGAGAAGCATCTGAAACAAAGCTTTTCTGTTTTTCAAGTGCATGTTGAATGGGAATCATGGCTTTTCCTGCCATGTAGTAACTTAAGAATCCAATTATTATTGTAAAAATTATAATTAAAACAATAAACAGTAAGATCATTTTTTGAAAAAAATGATATTGTGATGTGGTCGATTTGCCTATAACAATATATCCAAGAAATTCACCGTTCGGCTGAATGGGTTTCGATAAAATTAAAAGATGTTTATCGCGCCACTTTATATTTTTTACAAAACGTTTAGAAGGATTTTCGGTTTGAATGATTTTTTCTAGGTCTTTAAATAAACCTTGATAGTTTTCGTCACCGTGGACTAGTATCTGCTCTTTTGTATAAATATAGTAAAAATACATACCATTTGGGTTAAATTCTAATTTCCCATTATTATCATTTTTGTGCTCAAAAAAGTCATGATATTGTTCTTTATAATAAGTTTCTAGTTCTTCTATTTGTTGATAATCCATTAGTTGAACTAATGAAAAATATAGAATAATAAGAAAAGCAAAGAAAAAGCCTATAAAATAAATGGAGTTAAATAAAGTTAGTTTTTTACGAGTTTTCTTAAACATGCTACCTCACTCTGTATCCTATTCCTCTAATGTTTTCAATAATGGATTTTGGACGATTATGATCGATTTTTTTACGAACTAATTTTACTAACGCATCAAGGTTGTTGTTAGTCATTTCATGATCAAAGCCCCATACTTGTGTGTAAATTTGTTCTCTAGTAAGAATGATGCCTTTGTTGATAAAAAGGTACTCTAACAATAAAAATTCGTTTTTAGTTAATAGTATTTCTTGATTATCTTTAAAAAGTGTTCTGGAATCCAAATATAACTTTAAATCATCAATTTGAATGATTTGATGAATGGATTTATTTTTTCTTCTTAAAATGGCACGTATTCTCGCTAAGAGTTCTTCCATTTTAAATGGTTTAACAACATAATCATCAGCACCTGCATCTAATCCGCAGATGATGTCATTGCAATCATCCTTTGCTGTTAGTATTAAAATGCCACCTTCATAACCATTTCTTCTAGCTTCTTTGCACACATCAATACCGCTTATTTCTGGCATCATCCAATCTAAAATGACTAGATCGTATGTATGAAACAGTATGTATTCTAATGCATGCTGACCATTATCTACAGCATCCACCTGATGAAATTCTTTTTGAATGATGTGAACAATGTTTTTTCTTAATCGATTATCATCTTCTGCTAACAGTATTTTCAACGAAGCTCCTCCTACCTTTTTTATATTCAATATAACTAATTTATAACAACATTATGAAATCCACCTGAATTTTTTGTGCGACCAATCTTCTACTTATTCTAAGCCAAAAAAGAAATTTAAATTAAATATCGTAATTTTTTCTAGTACCGTTTTTCAGATTTTTTTCATATTGGTTGCTTAGACTAATGTTGAACCTCAATATGGAAGGAGATCTCCTATGCGATATTTAAAAATGTTTGGGATAGTATTGGTAGTTATGTTTTTTTTTTATGATGTAAATCCCATTTATGCAGATGATATTTTTGAAGGAAAAGATGAGTATGATGAGGGTAACGGTAGACAACAACACGAAGAAGGGCGTTATGAGGACCTTGGTGAATTAATTGGTTGGTGTACATTCATAGGAATTGGTGCAGCGGGTATGATTTTTCCTATTAGAACCTTCTTGAAGTCTGTAACTCGTACTTTCCCACAATCTAAAGGGCTATATTTATACGTAGCAAAGTTAATAGGTAGATATCATATTCTTTTTGGCACAATGGCATTGTTGTTAGGTATTGGTCATGGGATAATCATGTACTTTAATGAGGGTGAATTGGAGAATGAAGGAATTATTGGCTTAATTCCAATTATTCTTTTATCAATTACTGCTATTATAGGAATGAATTTATTCAACTATAGAAAAAATCGAAGCTTGCGAACAATCCATATCTCAATAGCGGCATTAAGTGTTATTACAGGAGGGATTCATATTTTTATCTCTTAATTATGTAAACATGACTCGGCTCATAATTACTAAGCTTAACATTTTTGTTGCATACTGCATTCATTTTCTATATTTGTTGTATAAACAATGCTTAGACAAAGAATCTCTAGTATTTGAGCTTAAAGCAAAAGGATCGCATTAGGGAAGTGTGCTGTGTAATTATATTTAAGTTTATAGTTCTTGTATTGGCTATGGTATATTTCCGTATAAGAATTCTACACCTCAGCATTACTTGCAGATGAATTAAAACTAGCTGTAATGCAGGTGGACAAAACTTAGCCAACATAAGTGCGACTCGACCCCAAATAACAAAAAAACCAGGTACCGCCAAAGAGGGGTACCTAGTTCTTTTATGCAAAGGGACACTTGGGATGGAGTGACCCTAGTAACAATTTCGGAGGTGTAAGGCTAATTTAGCTTTACACTACTATATATATGTTGTGATTGCTATGGTTGAATAGTTAATTGCCTGAGAAATAATCGATGAAATGCAAAAGTGTTTGGGTATTTCATTGATTGTCTAGGATAGAAATGGTAAAGTGAACATAACTTTAGGGTTAAGGAGGAGAATTCACATGAAAAAAAGAGCTATTCGTTTTTTAAGCATGGGTATAGGGTTCTCCACAGCTGTTTTTTTCTAAAATCAACGAACATGGGATAAGTCTGCCCTTTTTTAGAAAAAAATACAATCCTAAAGGAGAAAAGAATATGAAAACAAATATAGTACGTAAAAATCCAATGCAGGTACCTAGCCCTGTTGGAAAGTATAGCCACATCACAATCATTCCGAAAGATGCAACAATGTATGCATTCTCTGGACAAATTGGGGTTGATCAAGATGATCAACTGCCAGTAGATTTAATTGAACAAACCACCAATACATTTAAAAATATTGGAGCGCTTTTAGCGACTGAGGGATTAGATGCTTCTCATGTGGTAAAGGTGAATATATGGGCGACGGAGGAGATTGATTGGCATCATTTCTATCAGCAATGGGAAGTAATGTTTGGTCATTCCTATCCCTCTATGACTATTGCTTATGTATCTGCATTGGGGCTACCAGATATAAAAATAGAGATTGAACTTTGGGCTGCTAAATAGCCTAAAAAACGACAATATCCATGTGGTATTGTCGTTTTTGTGTACAGACGGTATTAACGTAACATCCTTTTTAATTGTTTCATTTCATAATTTAATTCGTCAATTTGCTTTTGTAGTTTGTCAATATCATTGCTATTACTTTCAATTTCCTTCAACTCATCCTCTAGAGCAAGACCAGCCGCAATGGTCGCTAGAGCGTCTCCAAGTGTTGTAATCGCCCCCGCAATGACAGCCAACTTAGCTGCTTGACTCACGGATTCCAATCCCTCATTATTCCGATTACCTTTATTTTGCTTCATATAATCCTCCCTACAAAAAAGGGTATTATTTGCATTGTATGCTAAGAATAAGAAACAGGTGAAGAATTTATGGGCATCAAATAGGTAACAAGGAAAAGTTGGATTTTATAAGGCGTTTTTTAGAAGTTTATGGTCTTTTCTAACAGGATTCTAATGACATTCAGAGAATAAATAAATATTTTAACTCATGTAAAAATGTGTTGTCAATAATAAATTTGTAATTTTATTAAAAAATGTTATAATAGTCTTACGATCATTTTTTTATAAACGTATTTCGAATTCCGATGTCCTATTTTGCAGAAAGAATTTGGATACGTTTTTTTATTTTTAAACAGAAGAAAAATTCGAAATTGTTTTAAAGAAGTTATTTGAAATTTTACTATCTAATAGTAACTTAATTTTTATTCCATAAGGAGGACTAGATGAATGAATCTAATTAATAAGAAAGTTACACACAAGCGTTTTGGCATAGGTAGTATAGTTAATCAAAATGATTCAAGTATTGAAATACATTTTGCATCAGAAAATAAAAGGTTTGTTTTTCCAGATGTATTTGGAAAGCACCTAACAATACATGATAAAAGTGATGCTAAGTTACTTGAGGAAATTATACAAAAAAAAGAAATTGAACGAAAAGAAGAAGAATCGCGGATGGAAGAGGCCAAAGAACTTCAACGGAAAGAACTCTTGCTTCGCTTGGAACACGAAAAACTTATGAGTAATCATAAACTTCATCCCGCATCACAGATGGTTTTTTGGTGTGATTCAGAGGAACAGAATAGTTCTGTTTCAGAGTGGAATGTTTTTTCAGGTATATTAAAGAGTGGTAATAATAAAGGGAAGCCAAACAAGCCGAGCCGCTTGCACCAAAATAGCGCTGTCCTTTTAACAGTAAGAGATTCCAGCCAGCCTGAAAGTGATAGACGCATTTTAGGTGTCTATATGGTGAATGAAAAATTCGTCGGCAAGCTGTGTGAAGATGGACATATTCCTGCTCATTCAAAATACAGAATTCAACTGACAGAACAGGAGTCGGATCAGTTACTTTTCTGGCAATATTATATCAATGAAAAATTCCCCGAAAAAATGACATGGAAGACAGGGAAATATCGTTATTTCGAAAATTTATGGATGGCTCAAATTTTACTTGATATCATTTCGTTGAAAAGTGACCCAAAAGAACTGGAGTTGGCACAACAATTCTTTAAACATTTTTGTAAAATGAATCAGCTAACAGTTCAAGAAATTCCCAAACCTGATGGCGCATTAACCCGTATTTAGTACAGTGAACCAATTATCAAGATGAAGAGCTATACTTGCTTGCAAGAGAAAAATAATGGTAATGAATACAAGTCACTGGATTTTAAAATCCAGTGACTTGTATGTTTATGTCCCAGTAACTTTATTAGCTTTTAATACCTATTCCCCACAAAGTAACCCCAATGATTCACTTATTAGATGTAATAAAAGTAAAAAAACAGCGTTAATAATGGCTTAACGCTGTTTTTAAATTAGTCACTTTGGTGACTAAATAAAATGGGGATGTGTTTCTTGCTGAAGATATGAGCAAAGATGGAAAGCGAGTAGGGTACATTACCAATATATGATGTTTACCACCAAGCTGATAGGTGTTTATCCTTTACGATAAATAATCTTTCGTACTTTGTCGTAGGGGAGGAATTGTCCAATATGTCCCGATTCGCCATAGCCATTCCATAGGGCCAAAGCGGAAAAAGTATAGCCATAGCTTACTAAAGAGCAATTGGCAACCATAAATGCCTAGACAAATCCACAAAGATTCAAGATAGCGAAGTTGTCCAATTAAACCGAAAGTATGGCCAATTAAGAGAATGAGCGCTGTTTGCCCCAGGTAATTAGTCAAGGCCATGCGCCCATATGCTTTTAACGGTGCCAATAGTCGCTGGAACAAAGTGCTTTGTAATAATAGGATGATTGTTCCCATGTAAAAGGCAGAAGCGAATGGGCTAAACTGTAGTCCGATTAATGAAAATTGCTCAATATTTGTAATATGAGCCGCTAGCTGATCCTTGGGCAAATGCTGGATATTAACAAGAGGCTCAGGGACATACTGCCATTGATAAAACCAGCTAGCCATGCTTATAAAGCCCATTACAATCGTCACGAACATGATTTTATTTCGATGTAACGAGATATTTTCAAATAAATGATATTGACCAGCAACTAGACCAAGCAAAATCAGTGGAAATGGCATTAAAATTTTTAGACCAAAATAGGCAGTGATGGCTAATAGGATGAGTCCAAGGATGAGATTGATGTCTTTGCGCATTTTATAAAAAGGTAAGGCTACAAAGCCAAAGATAGCATAGACAGTTAAGGCTTCACCTGGTTGGAAATAAAAATGCACTAGCCCCATAAACAGTAAAATCAAAAGCCTACGACTAAATAAGGCATAGGCTTTTTCGCCCCTTGCCTGTGCGCGTGAAATAAAGAGATAGAATCCTATTCCAAATAAAAATGAAAAAATGATAAAAAATTTACCCTCTACAAAAAGTGTTAGAAAGCGGCTATAGGCAATATCGTTTGCCAATTCAGGTGGTTCAATCCACATTAATGAGGGGATATTGACTAAAATAATGCCCAGTAAGGCGAACCCTCTTAAATAATCTAATGTATCAATTCGTTTATTACTGTTGGTCGGTTGCAACGTATATCTCCTCCTTCAAGACCAATTATAAGGAAGATCTTTTAAAAGTAGTAACGATGAATGTTACGTGAATCTAACAAAATTGTCATCTTATAGAGGCTCTATTGGCTCAGGGTAAATCGCTAATAGCTCATATGCATGCTGACGTATAAGCTGAATTAGTGCGTATGGTTCTTTGACAATCGCATGTTGACCAAGGCGAAAGAATAGGGAGCTATTAAAGTGGAGCTCATGTTGATCGATAATCGTATCGATATAGCCTGTTCCATCACTATGTCGAACAACCGCTTTTTCAAGATGGGGCTCACTTAAACATTGACGAACGCCCTCGCTTGATAATTCTACATATAACCGAATAGGCTGCTGAGGCTCATAGTCAGTTTCAAGCCATTGCTGCAAATTCATCGTCGTTTTATGGTTTGCTTCACTAATTTTTATCCCTTTAATTCGATCTACACGGAAGAGTAATATTCTTTCATTTGATAGCAGTAGCGCAGGCATATACCATAAGCCATCATGAGCGTACACGCCAATAGGCTGGATATGCTTAGAGGTGATACCAGACTTCGATTCATACTGGATATGCAATTGTGATTGGTTGATGATAGCCTCTAAAACGTCCGTTAGGAGTGGTGTTGTAATGGCTCTTTTAGGGTTCCAAAAGGAAATATAGGATTGCAGCGTATCCACCTTTTTCTTGGCTTCCTTCTGTAAGGATTCATACAGCTTTTGAGAGACAGACTTCATTTCAGTATTAAAGGGTAAATCACGATAATAGTGCAAAGACTGGAATGCAAAGAAGATGGCGACCGCCTCTTCCTCAGTAAATAATATCGGGGGGAGAATAGCATTGGATAGCACCGTATAGCCCCCATGTCTTCCTTGTTCCGAGTAAATGGGTAGCCCCATATCACTTAAATCCAAAAGGTAACGATGCACCGTTCGCACGGAAATATGGAAGGTGTCGGCAATTTCCTGCGCTGTAAATTTCTTTTTCACACTGACGAATAGCAAAATATCAATTAATCGTTTAGCTTTGGTCATATTTTGTTCACCTTTTTATTTAATCATGCCAATAGTTGTCATGTTTTATATTTAGTATAGAGATTGTACAAGAGATTTTCAAAAGAAGAGGAGCTGACGTAATGTCACGCGAAATACTGGTATTTATTGCAGGGAGTTTAGATGGATTTATTGCCAAGGAAAATGATGATCTACAGTGGCTAGAGGAAACAGAGGGAGAGGGTGATAATGGCTACGCTGATATGTATCAAACCATTGATACCGTCATTATGGGAAAACGGACATATGATTATATCCTAGAACATCTTAAACCGTTCCCTTATCCTGATAAAAAATGCTATGTGTTCTCAACAACTCAAACTGGGGAAAATGAGCATGTGACGTTTATCCAAGAGGATGTCATCACATTTACTCAACGTTTAAAAGAGCAAGAAGGCACAAAGATTTGGATGGTAGGGGGAGGGAACCTTCTAGATGCTTTTTTACAGGAGCGGCTAATTGACGAATGGATTATTACGATTACACCCCATTTACTGGGCTCAGGGATACCCTTGTTTAAATCTCCCCGTCCATTCGAAAACTTAAGGCTATTGGAAACAAAACGATATGGTCAAATGGTACAACTACATTATGAGGTAAGGAAAGAGGCTTAAATCAAGCCTCTTCTTTATTTGATAAAGGAACGATAGATTTCTCCTAAGAGACCTTGCATTTGATGAACGCCTGTATCGGTGTTAGTCATGGCAACAAAGCCTTTGTCTAGGTGGGGGTAGGCCACTAGCATACATTGATAGCCAACGCCCCAGCCAAGCGAGGATATTTCAAGCTGCTCACCAGCACCATCAAGAAATACACCAAGGCCCATCCATTCTTTACAGCCCTGAGGACGAATTAGCTCATGGATTGAAGCTAAACCAAGTGTACCCTTTCCCTTTAAGGCCTGCATTACCTCTTGTAATAATTTTGCTAGATCTGACGGTGTTGTCCATAATCCACAAGCTGCATCATACGGGTAAATAGGGTATCTTTGTGCTGTTAGGGTGCCATCTTTCTGATGACCACTTGCTGTATTGGCAGTTGGGACTGCGGAAGAAAAAAAGCTATTTGTCATGGCTAGTGGTCGGAAAATCACGTCTGTCATAAGTGTTGAAAAACTTGAGCCTATTGTATCCTCAATCAGCAATTGAACAATGCAAAAGCCAGCATCTGAATAGTGAAATTCTTGTCCGGCCTCAAAAGTACTATCGATTGGAATGGAACAATAAGGAGTTGTACCTTTTAATAAGTCGACCATCGAAGGCCTCTGCCATCGTGAATGTAAGGGAGAGAAGCTGCCTTTAGGGTCAATAATTCCGGCCTGATGACTTAACAAATGTCGTAATGTTACTTTTTTTCCCTGAGTGTAGCTATGATCTGGCATCTTCCAAGATGTGAGCTTTTGATTAATATCCTCATCTAAATCTACTATACCTTGCTCGACCAGCTTCATCACTAAAATGCTTGTAACTAGTTTACTAATTGAACAGGCATTGAAGATGGTTTGGGTATTGATTCTGTTAGTTTTCCCGACCTCTAATTGACCAAAGCACACTGCTTTCTGAAGCTCACCATCCTTTATATAGGCAATGCTGAGGCCAGCTATTTGTTGTTGCGACATTTGCTCATGTATTGTCATGAATAAAGATCTCCTAGTTTTCCTTCATCATACCATAAGTAGGAACGAATGTTCTTGGGAAACTATCGTTATGTAAGTTGAAATCTATTGTATAATAAAGGAATTATTTCTACAAAGGTACATACAATGGAGGGGTTCTGTGACAAAAGCGTTTCCACAAAAAATACATATCATTGGGTCCGTTGGCAGTGGGAAAACGACATTGGCGAGGAAGTTATCTAAAACCTTGCAGATTCCTTATTATGAGCTTGATAATGTGGCATGGATGCGAAAGGAATCAGGGGATATTCTAAGAACAGATGAAGAAAAAAAGGAGCACTTACAAACCATTCTCCAAACGAACAGTTGGATTATAGAGGGGATCCATCAGGAGGAGTGGGTTGTTGATAGCTTCCAGCAAGCTGATTGCATTATCTTTCTCGATACGCCTTATAAAATTCGAGTCTTTCGTATAATAAAAAGATTTATAAAACAAAAAATGGGCTTCGAAAAAGCTCACTATCAACCTACTTTTTCGATCTTTTTTAAAATGTTTCGTTGGAATAAACGCTTTGAAAGGGTAGGAAAGCCTAAATTCTTTAAACAGCAACATGCTGTATTGGCTAAACTTTTAATGATTCAGCGCAATAAGGATTTAGATTCCTATTTTCGACAATTCTAAAGCGTATCCCGATGTCAGGATACGCTTGTTCTTAGGCATTTTTCTTTGTACGTGTAGTCCGTTTTCTTGTAGCGGGCTTTTTTGTTTTTTCTAAAGAGGCCTGTAGAGCTGTCATTAAATCCGTGACATTTTCAGGAATTGGACGTTGTTTATCGCTTGTAGATATCGTATTTGTAGCTTTCTTTTCTTCAATTAGTTCTAATAAAGCATTGCGGTAATCATCTGTATATTTTTCAGGGTTGAATGTAGTTGTTAGTTGTTCCACTAACATGAGGGCTGTATCGAGCTCCTTTTGTACTACATCCTGTTCGCTTGGAATATTAGGGACATCGCCAATGCTCCTTACCTCATCTGGATAGTGAATTGTTTCCATCACAAGGGCATTTTGATAAACACGCACAATGGCAAGTTGCTCTTTAGAGCGGATAACGATTTTGGCAATGCCTATTTTCCCTGATTGTTCTAATGTTTTTCGTAACAATGAATAGGCTTTGGCTCCCGTCGAATCGGGTGATAAAAAATAGGTGCGTTCAAAATAGATTGGATCGATTTCAGTTAATTGCACAAAATCAATAATTTCCACAGCCTTATCTTCATTTTCCTTACGCAAGTTTTCTAAATCTTCTTGATCCAACACAACAAATTTATTTTTGGCATATTCATAAGCCTTCACGATATCCTCATCTGTTACCTCTTGGTTACAGCCCTCACAAACCTTTTTATAACTAATCGGCGTATGGCAGTCTTTGTGAAGCTGACGCAATTTGACATCTTTATTTTCAGTTGCAGCATGTAGTTTCACAGGAATATTAACAAGTCCAAAGGAAATACTGCCTTTCCACACTGTATGCATTGTTGTCACCTCGTTTTTCTTACTATGATGTATTTTGAGGTTTTTTATGTATCTTAAAATGAAATCTTCAAACACTGAATATAAAAAGCAAAGTAGGTATTGTGAAATGAAACCAATGCTTTTATCGGAAACAAACGATATTCCTAGTGGAGATGAATGGCTATTTGAAACAAAATATGATGGTTTTCGCTGCTTATTAGTTTGGGATGAGGAGCCGAAGCTCATTAGTAGAAATGGGCGACATTTAAATCACCTGTTTCCCGAAATTTTAGCTTTTTGTCAGCAAATATATACATCCATCCAAACCTTTTTACCCCTAACCTTGGATGGGGAGTTAGTTTATTTACGCAATCATTATAAAAGTGATTTTGCCGTTGTTCAGAAGAGGGGGAGAATGCAAAATCAAGACGTGATTCAGGAACATGCTCATTCATGTCCTTTTCACTATCTAGCATTTGATGTTTTAACCCTTAAAGGAGAATCTCTCCAAAACCACTATTTAAAAACGCGAAAGGAGCAATTGGTCAAGCTTGCGACGAAGTTCAAATGGCCAAGCGTAAACTATGAGAATCCAACGCCTATCCAAGTCATACATGGTAGTGAGGAGCATGAGAGCATATGGCAGTCCATCAAGCTTTACAATGGGGAAGGCATTGTTGCTAAGAAGAAAACAAGTAAATGGCTTGAAAACATACGATCAAATCATTGGTTAAAGATAAAAAATTGGCGTTATGTCACAGTCATTGTCACACAATATGACCATAGCAATAGTTATTTTCATGGTGCAGTTTTTGAGGACAATGAATTACGAGAAGTCGTTACGTTTAAGCATGGGATGACAGAGGAAGAGCATCAAACACTTGTCAAATTCTTTCAGACTAATGGACTGCGTAAAAAGGAGCTATGGGCACTTGAGCCTTCGATTTGTGTTGATATTGCCTGTATTGATTTTGATGGTAGTAAGCTTCGGGAACCTAGATTTCATGCCTTTCGATTAGAGATAGCACCTGAGCAATGTCATTGGCTGCACATGCAACGTCAACTGTATCCTATCCCTGATTCAGTTGCTATCACACATCCAGACAAGCCTGTATGGCCGAATATGGGTATTACAAAGGATCAATACTTGTTCTATTTGCAAAATATTTCGCCCTATTTAATGCCTTTTCTAAAGGATCGCCCTCTAACGCTAATACGCTATCCACATGGTGTTCCAGGTGAAAGTTTTTATCAAAAAAGTAGACCAGAAAAAATGCCTGATTTTGTGGCAACAGCTGTGATGGATGATATTGATTATATCGTATGTAATAACTTGGAAACGTTATTGTGGCTTGGAAATCAGCTGGCATTAGAGTTCCACATTCCATTTCAAACACATCATTCTCCGTACCCGACAGAAATCGTTTTCGACTTAGATCCTCCCTCAGTACAAGATTTTTCATTAGCCGTTTCAGGCGCACTTGATTTAAAGAACATTATTGATTATTTTCAGCTCCAATCCTTCGTCAAAACATCAGGTGGAAAAGGTTTACAGCTGTATATTCCTTTACCCGCAAATACATTTACTTATGAAGAGGTACGTATTTTTACAGAGTTTGTTTGTCGCTTTTTATGTGAGCAAAAGCCAAATTTATATACAATTGAGCGTTTAAAGAAGAATCGTCATGAAAAATTATATTTAGATTATGTCCAGCATGCAGAGGGCAAGACTATCATTGCCCCGTATTCTACTCGGGGCAATGAAATGGGTTTAGTAGCAACACCGCTTCTATGGGAGGAGGTCAATGAAAACCTAACACCAACACTTTTTACGATTCCCTTTGTCATGGCGCGCATGAAAAAAATGAGCAATCCCTTTCAATTATTTCGTGAAGTAGGGGAGCAACAAAATTTTCAAGCAGTTCTAGATCAATTAAAGGCATGAGGACACTTATGGGGATAGGGAAGCTCTGACAGGGCATGAGCGCTGTGCGATGTAAAACGAGCAGGGTTTACCTGATAAAACTCAGGTTTACAAAAAAGATCGCTTTGACCAATACTGCAAGCGCTTCTAAAAAAGAGGTGTTCCCAATGTCATTGGGAACACCTCTTTTTGCCGTTATAGTGGAACCTGTGCATTTACTTTTTCGAGGTAATCCAGTATGCCCATTGCGGACACAATGGTATCGAATGGGATGGTTTGATAGACAGGATGATCGGACGGAATGTCGTTTTCCTGTAGATAGTTGAATAAAAGTTCCTTTAAGCGAGCATCTAAGTAGTGAACTTGTTCTTGGAACTGGCTGGATGCTGCTTGCGCTTTTCTACCTTCTTCTAAAAAGAGCGGTGTCCAATAGCGCACCTGACGATAGGCTTCAGCTGGATTTTTATAAGCCCCATAGTGACCGAAGTATAATTCACTTGCTTGTAGCTTTTCGTACAATTTTAAGGATTGTTCCATTGTTTCAGGGTTGTATTGATTTGGAGAGGTGGACGGAATGATTAAATCAATTGCTTCCTCATCCATTTCGGGATAGCGAACACCTGTGGTATCTCCTACAAACAAGCCGTTTGTAGCGGAATAAAGCATTGAAACATGATGCTTAGCATGTCCCTCAGTATGATAAAACGTTAATTGATGTTGACCTAATTGTAAACGCTGTTCGTGATGAACTTCTATAATTTTTGCAGCGTCAATGGGCACAATTGGATCAAAAAGGCGGTCAAATTCAGCGCCATAAACTCCTTTAGCACTGCGGATAAGACGACTTGGATCAATCATGTGGGCTGCGCCTCGTGGATGAACCACTAATTTAGCATTGGGACAGCTTTGCAAAAATAACCCTGCTCCGCCTGCATGGTCTAAATGAATATGTGTCACGATGACATAGTCTATATCCTCTACTGCAATATTTAATTTCTGTAACCCTTCCATAATATAAGGTACGGATGGACTGGCCGAAGTTTCGATGAGAGCAATCTTTTCATCGATTAATAGATAGGAGCTTGTTCGCTGCTCTCGACCTAAATCATGTGTATCGATACAGTAGAAATTTGGTGCAATTTGTTGGACGCTAGTCAATTCAATTTCCCCCTTTTATTTCAAAAATAAGCTATTTCTGCTTATAAATGCAATATTTAGCTACAAAAAGTAGTTGTTATACTATATAATAATAGAAAATTTAACTGAATGTCTATTCATTTTTTAAGGGGGATAGTAATGGAGCATAAACTTCGTTATGATACACGAAAAGTTCATCGTGTCAATTTGGCTATTATCTCAATTTTGGCCATTCTAATATGCGGACCTATGATTCTATCAAAGGGCATCCATTTTTTATTGATCGGGCTAGCTGTCATTGCGTTAGCGGTATGTAATTATTTTTTACCTATAAAAACGTATGTCAAAGGCTTTATTTTTGGCCTCATTCCATCAAGTGTTGTGTTTACCTTATTTTTGCTTGATAGCTTCTCATTAAATAAACATTATATTTTACTGTGCACAGTGGCCATTATTGCCCTGTATTTTAAAAAAGAATTGATTGTTTTCTTTGGGATTCTAACCAATTTTAGTTTTTTCATTTTATATATGGTCAACTCGTCATCATTGTTAGGCCCATTTGATGATACCATTGTCTTTGTGACACTTCTGGCAATTATGAATGGGGTCATTATAGCTTTTTATTTGCTGGCAAAATGGGGGAATGAACTGATTCAACATGCAGAAATCCAGCAAAATGAAGTGCGTGCATCCTTCAATCAACTACAAAATACATTTCAGGAAATTGAAAAGAGCAGTCAGGCATTGGACAAGCATGTCACGCAATTCCAACAAACAATGCAAAGGATTTCTGGCTCTAGTAAGCAAATTTTAGTAGCGACAGAGGATATTTCTGCAAGTATTCAGCAGGAGGCATCCAGTTTGCAAATGATTCACGGCACAATGGGCGACTCGGTTCATTTTGTCAATAAAACATTGACGATTTCGAAGGATACGGTCGCTAAATCTACTGAGCTACAACAAGAAGTATTAGCAGGATGGGATAAAATGCAGGATGCCATGACTCAAATGAGCGTCATGAGTTATGCGATGGGCTCAACAGTGGAAACTGTCAAAGAGCTTCAATACAGCCTACAAACGGTGGATAGTCTATTAAAGGGGATTACCCATATTGCAGAACAGACTAATTTATTGGCCTTAAATGCCGCGATAGAAGCAGCTAGAGCGGGGGAACATGGAAAGGGATTTGCCATTGTAGCAGATGAGGTGCGTAAGCTAGCAGAGGAAAGCGCTGCAATTACTGTCAGCATTACCAATGTGACAAAAACCTTGTTTGAAAAATCAACAGAGGCTCATCAGCGTTCTGATGACGGTGAAAAGGCACTCCAGCATGGTGAACAGCTTTTACAGGATGTCAGTCATTTCTTTAATAATTTAAAGGATTCTTTTACAGAAACGAATACAGATTTAACAAGAGGGATGCAGGAATTAAGTAGTGCCATCTCACAATTTGAGGTAATCCAAATGCAAATTGAAAAACTGAATCACATGACGGAGCAAAATGCAGCTTCTACTGGTGCTATTCTACATTCAGTGGAGGATGAAAATCAGCTTCTCGTAAGCATGACAGACACCACGAACCACATTCAGGCTTTAAGTAACACGTTAAAGGCATTAGTGATGGCAAAGGTATAATAGAACCATTGATATTGAAATAAATGGTAGGGTAAAATAAGAGTAGGATTAACCTTCCTAGATGGAGGGTATAAAGATAGTATTCATTTACATTGTTTTATCCATATCTGGTTATGGTGATTGTTTTTGAGTTTGTATGAGCCTCAGCACAATAACTTAATATGCATTTTTAGTGGGGTATGCTATGGTGATTGTCACCATTTATATAATAGCTGTAGATACATTCAGACCATAAATCTGTTGTATGACTTGAAAAGGAGGAGGGATTCCATGAACATTCGTAGTGTACAGAGTTCAGATTACTATACTTTATCTCCATTGATTAATGAGTGGTGGGGTGGTAGGAATATGTCAGATAAGCTGCCTAAATTATTTTTTGATCACTTTACAAATACAAGCCTAATTATGGAGAAGGATGGCGAGATTATCGGCTTCCTCATTGGCTTTTTATCGCAGTCTAAAACAAATGAAGCGTTCATCCATTTTGTTGGGGTCCATCCTGATTATAGAAAACAGAATATTGCAAAAAGATTATATGATGTATTCTTTCATGTGGTGAAGCAATACCATCGAAATATTGTGAAATGTGTCACGTCGCCTATTAATGAAGTATCCATCGCCTTCCATACGAATCTGGGTTTTAGAATGGAAAAAGGTGACAAGGTGATAGATAATATGTCCATTCATAGTAATTATGGTGGTGAAAATCAAGATCGTGTGTTGTTTTATAAAATTCTACCGTAATTTACTTTCGATAGTTGGCATATAGTCCCGAATAAGGGGGCTATACATGTTTATTAAAAGGTTGTTTACGTTATGGTTTCTACTTTTAAGCATTGTTTGTGGTGCATTTTTCTTTTTGGCAAATGCACCTATTCAATATGCTGAAAAAACCAATGTTTCTATGTCACAGCCTAGTAATGATGAATTATTGCGTTATATTCAGCAATATCAATTTTTAATTAGTGAGATTTCTTATACATTGCGCAAAGAATCCTATAGCTTTCTGTTAGATTACGGAATTTCACCTAATGGAAAAATAGAGCTCCTTGTGTCATTACCCGACAAGGTCGATCACAAGACAAAGCAACACATAGAGGAAACAATGCTGGACGTTATCAAAGCTAATGAATTAAACCCCATCTCTTTTCAAATAACGTTAAAGCAACTCTATGAGCCAGCAGAAGCGATCTCAACTCGGCTCAGTTATAATGATGTCATGGCCAATCTATTTGAGAAGATGTTTGCCCAAGATTTCGGGACTTTCAGCATTGACCATAGTATGACGTCTGAAGGAATTCAAGTAAGCATTAATTTAACAGAAGAAAAAAATCACAAGGCTAAAAAGAAGGCTCAACAGTTAGCGGAAGATATGATAAAGCAGCATCAATTTGATGTAGAAAACTTTTCTATTGATGTTCAAAATAAGATTATAATTTTAGATTAGAAAATTATCACGAATTTTGTTTGGTATGAATTCAGTTAAATGAAGAGGGGAATACATACTCTACATGTGACAATTTCTGTAGCTTAGGGTGTATGTCTAGGTATGGTGGTCATTTTCAAAGGATGTGCAGTGTAAGGGTTTTGTATTTCTAAAAACGGAGCAGACCATGATGGTAATGCTCTTTTTTTATTCATAATCTCAATAACCATCAAAAAGCATAGGGGTAAAAAGAAATGAATAAAACAACACGTAAAATAGCAATCATTACGGGTGCAAGCCACCCTCAAGATATTGGAACAGCTATTTGTAGAAGAATGGCTACGGACGGTGTCAATGTTTTTTTCACACACTGGCATGCTGATCGTAAGTGGATAGGAGAATTCAAACAGGAAATTTTGAGTATGGGTGTTTCATGTGAAGAAATGTCAATTGATTTATCAGATTCTCAAGCTCCAAAAAGGATACTCCAAACGGTTTTCGAAAAACTAGGTGTACCTTCCATTTTAGTGAATAATGCTGCCCATTCAGCACAAGATGGTTATCTAGCGTTAGATGCTCAAACATTAGACGAGCATTACGCGGTGAATATGAGATCAACCTTACTACTTTGTGTGGAATTTGCACGTCTTTTTGAAAAAGCTAATTTAAATTCAGGAAGAATCATTAATATGACATCTGGTCAAGATTTAGGTCCTATGATGGGAGAGCTAGCCTATGTGGCAACGAAAGGGGCAATTTCAGCCTTTACTAGATCATTAGCACAGGAGCTAGCACCGCTGGGCATTACCGTCAATGCTGTCAATCCAGGGCCAACAGATTCTACATGGATGAATGATGAGATTAGAAGCTATCTATTACCTAAATTTCCAATGGGGCGGATTGGGACACCAGTGGATGTGGCCAAGGTGATTAGCTTTCTTGCTAGCGAGGAGGCTACATGGATAACTGGACAAATAATCCACTCAGAGGGCGGGTTTCTACGAGGATAATTCTTCTAAGCCTTGCTACAGTTGTGGCAAGGTTTTTCTACGTGCTTATAAGTACCTAAAAAAGGGTCATTCCCGAAATTGGAAATGACCAAGGTTTGTTAGGTGTGTTCGTTGGAGGAAAAAATCTTAAAGAACAGATACACTACTATTTTATTCGATTAGTATAATAATTTCTAGGCTTTGAACCAGTGACAGCGTTTCTTCCTAAGGGCTTTATTTTTTCCCCACATCAACACTTTTATCTTCCGCCTACTTATGTATAGTAAGGCAAAAAGGTTGCTGTAGACCCACTCGATATTGGGTTGTTATGATGATAAGGTACGTAAGTGGGAGGTAAGTAAATTGGAAGCAGAAAGATATAATAATCTTAAATTAGGTGAACGTGGTGCCATTATCAGTATTATTGCCTATATAATTTTATCTATCATAAAAGTTGGCATTGGTTATATGAGTGGTTCAGAAGCTTTAAAAGCGGATGGGTTGAATAATACGACAGATATTATTGCCTCTATTGCAGTACTTATTGGACTAAAGCTTTCACAAAAACCAGCAGATCATGATCATCGCTATGGTCATTGGAAAAGTGAAACCATTGCATCGATGGTCGCATCATTTATTATGATGGCCGTTGGTATTCAAGTATTGGTCGGTGGTTTTTCTTCCATTTTTCAAGGCGGTAAAGAATCGCCGGATATGGTCGCAGCCTATGTAGGGGTAGGATCAGCATTGGTGATGTATTTTGTCTATCGTTTCAACAAACAATTGGCTGGAAAAATCAATAGTAAGGCCATTATGGCTGCAGCTAAAGATAACTTGTCAGACGCTTGGGTAAGTATTGGAACCGCTGTAGGAATTTTAGGGTCACAACTACATATGCCTTGGTTAGATACGATAACTGCAATTGTGGTAGGTTTCATTATTTGTAAAACAGCTTGGGAGATTTTTAAGGAAGCTTCTCATGAACTATCAGATGGATTTGATGAGAAAATTCTGCAAACATACAAAGAGATTATTTTAAAAATAGATGGCGTTAAAGGATTGAAAGAAATCAGAGGAAGAAATTATGGGAATAATGAGGTAATTGATGTCGTTATACTTGTAGATGCAAAGTTAAATATCACGAAAGCACATGATGTTGCTTCGGTTGTTGAGAAAAATATGGTGGAAGAGCAAGGGGTTTACGAAGTGCATGTCCATGTGGAGCCTAAGGATGCATAGGGCAATTAAGTCCTTAAATGTAATATTCAGCTTCAAAAACTATACGGATTAATGAGGTAAGGAATGTCGCTATTGAAATACAAAAACAATTGTCTCTAGCTACTTAATGGCGGTGAAATGACTAATTTTAACCTTTAAAAATGGTGGTACGTGCAGGTTTTAGCCTTCATTGATAAAAAAATTCACTTTACACTGGACTAATACGATTTTTTATCATATACTGTATGTAATAGAATCTTTCTTAAAGAAATAATAAATTCACATATTACAAAGAGTAATCGTGTTTTGTTAGTTACTTTTTGTAATATGTGAATTTTTTTCTTTGGAAGTAGTATGATTTTATTTAATAACATTATTGGAGGTCATTTAAATGACACAAGGTACAGTAAAATGGTTTAACGCAGAAAAAGGTTTCGGTTTCATCGAAGTAGAAGGCGGACAAGACGTATTCGCTCACTTCTCAGCTATCCAAGGTGAAGGTTTCAAATCACTTGAAGAAGGTCAAAAAGTTGAATTCACAGTTGAAGAAGGTCAACGTGGACCACAAGCTGCTAACATCGTTAAACTTTAATTTTTAAATGAAGAAAAACATTCTTAAATAGAGTGGTTTCAGTAGACAAAGTCGATTTTTTCGACTTTGTCTTTATTTTTTCTCATTACATATCAAAATACATTTGTTACTTGCTTATTCTCGATGAAAGAAGTGAGGATAAGAGGTTTTACCAAGAAGAATGTAAAAGCAACACGAGGGAGTTTGTTCAGTATGATCTGTTTACAAATCAAAACTACCTAAAATCATAAAATCTACAATCACGCCACTTACTGGATTTTCCGATCCTAATACATTAATTCCTAATACTGTCACACCACTAATATTTGTAATATTAGCAGAGACATATTTTCCACTAATATTCTTCTCTCTCATTTGAACCCTCGGTCTTAAGTTTATTGTTGAATTTGTCGAGTATACACTTGCCACTGCATAGTCAAGAGTAGATAAGAGAGGACTGCCATTCACTAATGCATTGTCTGTAAAGTAGAATGTTGCTATTCCATTTGCATCTGAGCTAGCTTGTCCATAAACAATGCGCTTTACTTTTTTGGGATTTGCATCTCCAGCTTTAAACACCTGCATGACTGTTGGGGCAAGTGTAATAAAATCAATGCTCATAGACATTCTCCTTCGTTATTTTTAGCCAAAATTATGCTTGATATATTCTATGAACTGCTTGTTAGATTAGTACACTATGTAAGCTACAAACTTTACATATGCAAGCTTCTACATATATTCTTCTATGCTACAAAGTAAGTAGTAAAAAAGGGTCACCAGGGTGGAAGACGACCCTTTGATCATAGCATGAATATTTGAGGATAATAGAAGGTAATTATTAATGATATAAGAAAGTAGCGCCAGCAATAATTAAAAGAATAAAGAGGACAACAATTAGAGCGAATGATAAATTATCATGCTTGCCATAGTTTGAACCGTAAACTTCATATCCCATATGAAAGTCCCTCCTTTCGAGAACCTAGAATATGTAAAGTATAGAAACGAGGTTTAAATAACTGAAAAATATTTAAGGGTCACTCGGCTGAAAGTGACCCTAAGTAACAATTCGGGAGGTACAAGTTAAACTAGTTTAGCTTAAAACTACTATTTATATGAAAAGTTAACTCATTGTGTATAGTTTATTGCCTTTAAAATAAAAATAAGACTATGACGGTCAACCAACGCCACAGCCTATAAAAGTGTGTGCGATACACTTATTAATAGTTTGTGTACATATAGTCAATTTATACATTCAAAAAGCCGCAGCGTCGACAAACGCTACAGCTAGTTTAAGTTATTTGGCATCTCTGGTATGATGCCCCAAATCTACCCTTACAGTTTCTAGTACGATTGAAAGGGTACTGTCTCTAAATTTCTAATTAGAACTTATTCCATATATACGTACGTGTCTTTGAGTACTGTACTAATTAAGCGAATGAGTCTTTATTTTTCAGGATAATTAACATGTAATGGTGGTGGTACAAGCCAGCCTTTATTTTTGTTTAAACGTAAAAGTTTTGCGCCAAGCTGAGCTTTAGCCATATGGAATTGCCCATACATTAATGCGATGTCTTCACGAGTAGAAGTACCCATTGCCTGACTACATGCAACTAATCCAGCTGCAACGTCAGCAGTAAGGGCAGCGCTTATTTCTGGATCATTAAACTTTGCACCTGGAGGAATATCTTCCAGTCTTGCTACAGGTCTCTCAGGTGATGCAGGAGGTAGTGCGATCCCGTTTGTTTTTAGAATTTTTTCTAATTGCTTTACTTCTTCCCTGCATGTTTCGATGATATCTTCAATAATTTTTTTAAGATCTTCATCACCAGCATGATTATAAAACGTTTGATAGCCAGAAATCATGCCATAGTCTGCAATTAAACCCGACCAAACACTAAATACCTCACCATAATGCAACGGTTCATCTTTTGGATTTCCACCAAGAATACCCATCTGTACACATCCTTTTCTTATTTTTCGCCATTAAAGCCATGTTAGTATGGCTGAAAAAATAAGTAAAATTCACTTTTAATAAAATTATTAATGTAAAAATTAAAAGAAGCCACAGAGAAAGAAATCTCTGCAGCTCTTTAAGTAGTGAAACACTACGCACTTATAGAATGGGTGTTTTCTGTTTAGTTATACGTTTAATGTAGCTTTGAAAAAGTGAAAAGTATAGATTTTCTTTAGGAAGGCCACTTTAAAGCATATTGGAGGTGAGTGTTTTGACAAAAGAAAAGCAAAAGAATGAAGTAGAGCAAGAAGAAATAGCAATGGAATTTAATCCTGAAGAATTAGAAGCAGTAAAAGAGGAACAAGAGCAACAGAAAGAACAGCCCTTCAATAAAAAAGAAAAGAAGTAAGAAGGTAAGTATGCGTATGCCATCATCAATAGTTGTGGCATTTTCATATAGTTAATGCTTGAACCTCCAATGACTTAATTGAAAGAAGATGATTTAAAATGGACAAGAATTTGAATTACGGGGACGATTATAAATTTATCCCAGCAACTTCTGTTGGAAGCGGTGTAGGTATAGACATATTACCTGATTTATATCAATACACGATTCAAATTGTAAATATTGTACTTTATGGTGAACCGCAGATGAAAGATTTTGTGCTAATAGATGCGGGGATGCCCAAAAGTGCGGATGAGATCATTTCAGTTGTTGAAGAACGTTATGGTTCTAAGTCTCGACCGAAGGCAATCATACTGACTCACGGTCATTTTGATCATGTCGGAGGACTCATAGAATTAATAGAGCGGTGGGATGTTCCTGTCTATGCGCATACATTGGAAATACCCTTTTTATCTGGAAAACAAAATTATCCCGAGCCTGATCCAACGGTAAATAACGGCTTGGTTGCTAAAATGTCACCTATTTTTCCAAATGAAGCTATAAATTTAGGTGGTAACCTCAAAGTTTTACCTTCTGATGGTAGTGTTCCATTTATGGCAGGTTTCAGATGGATTCATACGCCTGGCCATTCACCAGGGCATATATCTTTATTCCGTGAGAAGGATAAGGTGCTTATTGCTGGGGATGCATTTGTTACGGTCAAACAAGAATCTCTTTATAAGGTGATTACGCAGACAAAAGAAATCAGTGGTCCCCCTCAATATTTTACAACAGATTGGCTGGCTGCTCGAGCATCTATCGAAAAATTAGCAATACTAAAACCTTCAGTTGCCATCACAGGGCACGGATTACCAATGAAGGGCGAAGAACTGACAAGCAACCTAAAAAAACTTGTCGATGATTTTGAACAAATCGCACTACCCAAGCAGGGTAAATATTTAAATTAACCACGTAAGGAAAAAACAAAGAAAAAGCCGCAGCGTCGTCACACGCTACAGCCATTGTCTTGCCAATTTAGTCAGATGATTCATTATATCATAAATTATCAGATTGCAACTGTAGAATGAACATATTTGAATGACAAGACACAATGAATGGCAAGTTGTTAATAGGAGCCTGTTTTGATAATAGCTATCAAAACAGGCTCCTTCTTTGTATTTGAATGTCATAGATCGTTTCATGGTATAAAATTTCCTTTTTAAAAAAAGTGGTTGAACAAATTTTTTATTTGTGTATATAATGTTTATATAGTATATATACAATATAACGAATTTGTGGGGGGAATTGTTTAAGTGATAGGCACTGAAAAAGCGGATGAAAGTAATCTGTTAAAACGATGGATCATTACTATTGGTATATTTTTAATTGTTCAATTGATCTTTATCGCGGTCGATGGCACTAATCTGGAGCCGAACATGAACGATAGTAATAATTTAGTTGCCAGAATGGGAAGATGGATTTTGGATTCGAGGCTTTTCACCGAATGGATAACGCCTTATTCCTTTCCTTTTTTTAATATGTTCATCACAATCCATGTTATTGCTATACTGATTGCAGCACTAGGGAATATTGTTTCAACGATATTCTCAAAAAAATAAAGAAGAGGGATTGGCATGCAAATAATTATTTCGAACAGTTCAAAGGAGCCAATTTATGAACAAATTACGAATCAAATTAAATCACTTATTTTAGCAGGTGAACTACAGGAGGGTACAGCTATACCTTCCATGCGTAACCTCGCAAAGGATTTACAAATTAGTGTAATAACGACAAAACGGGCTTATGAAGAATTGGAGAAGGCGGGCTTTATCTATTCCATTGTTGGTAAAGGATCTTTTGTAGCGGAGCAAAATTTGGAGGTTATACGGGAAAAGAAGCTGAAGGTTATTGAGGAACAACTGAGTGCGGTCATTGCGAATAGCAGAGAAATAGGCCTGTCACTTGATGAGCTAAAGGAATTATTGAAGATTTTATACGAGGAGTGAAAGGGATGGAAAATGTAGTTGAATTAAAGAATGTCACAAAGAGGTTCAAGGGCTTTTCCGTAAATCATATAAATTTACAGGTAAAGCGAGGCTTTGTAACGGGTTTCATTGGAGCAAATGGAGCTGGTAAGTCTACAACGATAAAAACGATGATGAATCTATTAAGGCCAGATGCTGGAGAAGTAAAGCTTTTCGGATTAGACTACAAGACGCATGAGAAGGAGATTAAGCAGCGCATTGGGTTTGTATACGATGGCAATATATTTTTTGAAGGGTTGAACTTAAAAGATATAAAACGTATAGTTGCACCTGCTTACAAACGCTGGGACGATACAATATTTTATCAATATGTAGAACAATTCGAATTACCACTTAACAAAGCAATAAAAACATTTTCTAAAGGGATGCAAATGAAGGCTTCATTAGCAATAGCCCTCTCACATCATGCAGAGCTAATCATTATGGATGAGCCGACAGCAGGATTAGATCCCATTTTTAGACGGGAGCTGTTAGATCTATTACAGGAATTAATGGTTGATGGCAATCGCACTATTTTCTTTTCTACGCACATTACAACTGATTTAGATCGTATCGCAGATTACATAGCTTTTATACAGAAAGGGGAATTAGTATTTAATCAATCTATACACGATGTAGCTGAAAACTATGCGCTCGTTAAAGGTGAGTTGAATCTACTTGATAGAGACACTGAAAAAGCATTTGTCCATGTTCATCGTGCATCCACAGGATTTGAAGCATTAACGGATAATATTAAAGCAGCGAAAAATATTTTTGGAGACACAGTTATTATTGAACGTGCCTCTCTGGAAGATATCATGTATTACTTTAAAGGAGGCATCCATCATGCTTAATTTAATTAAACGCGATGTCATACTACAGAAAAGGCAGCTATTACTTTTTATTCCTTTTATCTTAGTTTTTATTTTGTTGGGGGCACCACCCGTTTTAATTTTTCTGGTCGCCAGTATTTTTATTCCCTTTAACACATATGCATACGATGAAAAAGTTGAGACGAATATATTATTAAACTCCTTGCCATACACACGTACAGAAATTATCGCATCCCGCTATCTTGGAGCGATTGTCTATATGATTTTATCCATAGGTGTTACAAGTCTAGCGCTGCTAGCTTTCAATAAACATTTTACGGTATCTGACATTGCCATTGGTAGTGGCTTATTCTTACTATTTGCTGCGCTTACCTTCCCATTATTTCAGATATTTAAACAGGGTTATATTACAACGGTTATACTTATTAGCTTTATCCTCTTAACTTGGATTTCAAGACCGATTGCATTGTATATGAATGAACACTTAACAACAATTATTGATTTTGTTGATAATACATCCGTTACGGTTTTATATACAGGGGCGACGTTTTTTATTATGCTAATCTATATTATTTCTTGGGGAATTACACATATTATTTACCAACGAAAAGCCTTCTGATTGTGTGCTTTTGTTTACTTCTAGAAGATTACTCAAGGAAAGTGGACAATTTTAGAATGGTGCCCACTTGATAAAATATCATTTGGAACTAAATGTAAAATGGATTTAAATGTCTTTATGCAAAAATGAATGAAGTAAAAAGGTTATGTTGCTTAATATAAGGGAAAGAATGAAAGCCTCCATATGCCTACAAATCGACATATTTAGGCATGTTTACTTAGTATTTCGAAAGTTGTTTTATAGTAATATTTGGTATATAGTCTGTAGGAGGTTTTATATGCCTGATTTATTACTCGTTCTTTTTTTATTTAACTTTTCTTTATTTCTTTTGCACGAAATGGATGCAATAAGATGCTCTGAGTGGCGATTGTTTATAATACTTAAAGATATGGAAGATTCAAAGGCTTATAAAGTATTCACTTTTATTCACCTGTTTCTATACGTATTAATCCTTTCCTTACTTTTCAGTCACTATCAAACCATCATTTTTTGGGTCCTTGATCTATTCTTTATCATTCATGCAATCCTGCATTTATTTTTTGAAAGGCATCCTCGAAATGAATTTAAAAATAGCTTTTCAAGATCCATTATTTATCCATTGGGGGTCCTTTCTGTCATACATTTAGCATTATTAATTAATATTTCGATTTAATTGTATTGTAAAGGAAGTTTTCAGCTAGTAATTTGCAGAAAATTATTCCAATTTGTTGGTTTTCTGCTTATTATAAAGATGGAGGTGATTATCAGATGTATAGTAATACGGCAAATATGTTGAAGCAAACGAATAATCTTATCAATGCATTGAAAAAATTAAAACAAAATCTATCTTTTGTGAAATTGTATATTAATAACGATAGAATACTGGCTATCTATTTTTTAAGTAATGCGTATAGTGATTTTAATTTATTTAAAACAATTTATTTATCTGTAACACCTGGTGATCAAACGATTGATAAGTTTTTACAGGAGTATGAAAAATTCTTTGTAGAAGTGAATAAATACTTAGAGGTCTTTAATGATGATAGCGTTGTCGAGGATAGACTTCATAAGGAAGTTTTGTTTGCGATTAATGAATTAGAAAGATATTTGTTAAATCTGTTAGATGTGTATAGATAAAAAGTTAGACATTCCTTATTTCCGAGGGGTGTCTTTTATTTTAAAGAAGCTCCTTAGATAAAGCCTCTCTGGTTGTAGGGGTAAAATGTTAAGGGATGGTGGAAAAATATGATCAGAAAAATTGAAATGGGTTTGTTTGTAGTTGGAGTAGTAATGGCCATAATAGGTATGCCTTATTTATTGGGGTATTCAACGAATGAATGTTTAAAATATCCTCTCTATCTAGGATTAATATTAATAGTTGCCACTATCCCTGTAACAATACCCAAGAGTAAATAATCCATTGAGATATTAATACTTGGTGTCTTTTATAATTTTAGAGAAGGTAGAGATACACTTGTGATATTGATCCTCAAGAGTAGTAGTATTCATAAGTAACGAGTTATCTTGCTGATATATACTATAAAAATGATACTCAGATCTCCTGGCTCCTTCTATTTATAAGAAAGGAAAAAATTACCTATATAAAATAAGGTGAGACATTGGTAAGATTTGATAGGTAAAGTATTCGATGGAACTGGAATAGAAATAGAATGCTAATTAGTCATTACAAAACGTAAAAATGGTACATAGTTCTAAACTTAGGGACAATTAAAAAGCCAAAATAAACTATGAAGGAAAAACACGGCTGATAATTGAGAATAGACAAACAATTGTAGAGAAATTATCCGATCTTTTCTTAGTGCGTCCATAGCTTTTAGAGGTTTGTAGAAGGAAGGAAGTATAGTATGAAAAATCAATTGATACGATTAATCGCTATCGTTCTACTTGGTGTGTGTGTATATATTAATATGTACGAAATAGATGAATTAGGGTTGATGCAATTTTTTGCATATGTTGGCTTATTAGGTTTTACTTTTGCGGTGGGTATTCCCATTATCTTTATTAAAAACCAAATTAGTTTAGCCAAAAAATTTGGTTTGTTGTTTTTAAGCATGATCATCGCTGCAATCATTCCTTTTTTGGGATTTGGAAATTTAAAATATATCCTTGAAGAACATTTAATGACTAAAGAGATGAATAAAATTGTAAATCAATATAATGTAGAGTTGCAACCTGATGAGGTTTTTTTAACCTTTCAAAACCATCTTCTGGTTGGAAAAAGAGATGATTTGTTTGGAAGTTTAGACAAAACACTATTGATTTATAATGCCGCAGGGAAAGAAACGAAAAGAATAAAAATAACGGAATTAGCAAAAGCAGCCGTTCCTTATCTGCCCCTTACCGATAAAGAAAAGGAAACAACTTATTTTGATGGTATGAAGGCACAAGGAAATACATATGACCTTTGGAAAAAAATAGATGAAAACGACATACAACTATTTTTTAGATACGTTACAACGGAAGTTCCTGAGGATTATCAACCTGAACCAGATATGCCAGCCGATGCAAAGGACATAAAGTTCCATTATGATATCACCTATTCACCGACTTTAGATGAGAACGGGGAATTTGTTTTTAGTTCGGATACTTTCCATTTATATAAAAGCAACGAGTCAATTCGAGTTAGCTACAAAGCTTCGGGCATTGAAGCGATTGTTGCTCCAAATACTGCAGTGTTAGTGAACGAAATCAAGTAAAGATTACATACATTGCTAACAAAAGTACAACATGAAGCCAGTAGCGTGTTAGCGGCAAATCCAAAAACGGTATTAGGATGAATATACTAAGTAACAACAAAGCCTAGGTACTCAAATTAATGTTGAGCCTGGGCATTTTTTACGTGATTTATTTATCTAACGAACGTGTTGTTTTTCGAAATTTCAAATAAATGAATGACCACACCCTAATAAAGTGGTAAAGTATAGAAAAAGTGAATGGAGAATTATGTAATGGAAAAACTGAAGAAGGTTGAATTAAAACATTTTTCAAGTGAATATATGCAAGGACTGAACGCTTTTGTACTTACTGAAGAGCAAAAACAATTTTCTGCACTGCCGAGTAATTTTGAGGAAATTAATGAAGGACAGCATCGCATTGTAATTCTAAGTGAAAATACACCTGTTGGTTTCTTTCTCCTAAATGCAAATGAACGAGTTAAGAAATATTCTACGAATAGAAATGCGATGCTATTATCTGCATTATCAATTAATCATACAGAACAAGGGAAGGGCTATGCAAAACAAGGAATGACATTACTAGTTGAGTTTGTTAAAGCAGAATTTCCTAATTGTGATGAAATTGTTTTAGTTGTAGACAAAGATAATATACCAGCACAGAAACTATATGTAAAGGTAGGGTTTGAAGATACGAATGAAAGGCTAATAGGACGTATCGGCGAAGAGATAATCATGAGGCAATTCATAAAATAAAGTTAGACCACCATTGTCACCAGAGTTTATGCTACATTTTGTAGATGAACTCTGGTTTTATGTTTTGGGGAAATGTCGCATCCATTCTTGAAAAAGAGTTTTATCGATCAAGGATAGCAAAGAAAATTATTTAAAATATCCTGATTAAAAATACCCCAGCTATCATCACCATTAAACCAATCATTTGTAATGGTTGAATTCTATTCTTTAGCGAGTTAAACAATCCGAATTGCTGTACCAGCAAGCTACCAGTGATTTGACCGAATAAAGCAAGAACTACAGTTTGGCCATTTCCAATTTGATTGACAAGAAATACATTGATGAGAACATAAGATCCTCCTAAGATCCCGCCAATCCATATCCACCAAGGAGCAGCTTGTTTAAAAGGCTCTTTAATACTTGTGTAAGATCGATCTTTTAACCCAACAATTATAATCAAGGTAATAGTACCAACAAAGAATGAAACAAGGGCAGCATGAGAAGAAGAGTGAAGAACTTTTCCTAATTGTCCATTAACAGCGATTTGGATAGCTAGTAACATTCCTGCTAGAATCCCTACTATGCGCCAAATCCATAGATTCCGCACACTCTCCTTATTTGTTTGGGGAGAATACTGTTCATTTTTCTTGCTTCGTATAGCTGTAGCTAAAAGGACGCCTAGTAAGACTAGTAATATGCCAAAGATTCGATTCCATCCAAAGGAATATTGTGTTGCATTAAACCAGCCATTATGATCGATTAACATACTCATGAGAGTCATTCCAAAGATCGGTAGGATAGTTGTTTGCACACTTCCCAATTTAGGAAACAAGAGAATGTTAGTAGTTATCGCAATAGCGCCACCAATTCCCCCCAACCATATATAGATAGGTTGGTTCAACAATAAATCTAATGGAATCCCCAATGATGAACCACTACTTACTAATGTAATAGTTAAGAAGATGACACCAACAGTGAAGGAAATCATTGAAGCTAAAAAAGGAGAAATCACAAACTTTCTTAATTGAGCATTAATGGCTGTTTGCACAGCAAGAATAGCTCCAATACTTATAGCCAAAAGTACTGCAAACATAAAAATTCATCACAACCTTTGTTGAAGAAAATGTAAAAAAACAAATGTAAAACAACGCATGATTGATTATATCAAAGTACGTGTTGAATTTTATAAAATTAAGCACTGAACACTTAGTAAGAAATAGATTTTATTTAGGATGTGGAACGTCACCCAACACATTAAGATAACGATAAAAAAATCAGTTTCTCAAAAAAGAAATGATTTTTCATGTATAGAAGCGGTTAAGAAATAGAGCTTTATGTTAATAAAGTATAGTGTAATCTCTTCATATTCTGTATATTGGTGTATGAGGAGGAGATTTAATGGCAAGAAAATGGATTCTACCATTATTTATATTAGTAGGTGTTTTGATCTCTGGTTGTAGTGAGGGCCAGGAAAAAGGTAGCAAAGATGGTGGAGATGTAGAAGTAACTATTCCAGCTCTATTTTTTGAGGGTCAGGACATTGATTCTGTTATTTCAAAGGCAAAAAGCAGTGGGATGAAGGAAGTCAGTAAAAATGAGGATGGTTCTTTAACTTATAAAATGTCTGAAACAGAACATAAAGAAATGATGAAAGGTTTAAAAGAAGGCATTCTAGCAAGTGTAGATGAGCTTAAAGCAAGTGAAGAGTTCAAATCTATTAAAGATGTAACCTATGACAAATCCTTTTCAGAATTCACTTTATCTGTAAACAAAGAAGAATTTGATAATAGTCTTGACACAATGGCCTCATTCGGACTAGCTTTAACAGGTATGTACTATCAATTATTTAATGGTGTAGATGAAAAGGATTATAAAGTCAAAGTAATTTTTAAAGATGAATCAAATGGAGATGTAATTAACACGATAGTTTATCCAGATGATTTAAACAAGAAAAATTGATCAGAAGAGCACCTAACATAGGTGTTCTTTTTATATGTGATGGGTGCAATCGAATGGGGCAGTAATAGTTGTTCCTGGTTCTTGATGGCTTTTTATTTTTGCAAAGATTTTGTGTTCAAAGTAGAATATCAGCAGCAAATTCTTAATCCACACATGAATAGGCATTTTAAGAAACGACTGACCAAAGCCCAGATACTCATTAATTTTGAGCCTGGGCTTTATACTTATTTAACTTGTACTTCCTTTTATTATTCTCAAGATCGGCTGAAAGAGCTATCTAAAGAAATTTTTAATGGCATCCATACGAATTTTGCTATAACATTCTTCGCAACGAAAAATCTTATCGGTTCTTTCCTTTAACTGTCTGAATCTCAGTGACCCCTCGTATACTCTGAATTTGTTTCTACAACTAGAACAAATTACCTCATAGTAATACATACCTATCCTCCTCAAGTCTGACCTATTACTTTTTCGTTGATTTATCAAATATTGTAATCAGTTCTCTCGTATATTCCTCAACATTTAACTGGGGATTTCTCATTAATTCAATAGTGAATCCATCAATGGAATTTCGTATCGTTAACGCCATTACTCTTGAAGCCAATTTGGTGAATTCTCGGAAGACACCCGCTTGCATTCCTAGCGTAAGTATGTTTTCAATGGGAAGAAAAATAGTATCATCATGATCCGCCGCAAATCGTAGTTTGCCATCAGCAGTTCTTTCATTAGAAACAATTTCAATGACAGCGAAAACATGCTGCCGATTTTCATCTATGAATCTAAGGTTTGATTCAATATAAACGCTAAGCCTATCTATAGGAGATTTTTGATTTTCTATTAGAGGAGCAGTATAAGCTTGACATGCCATATAGTAATCATAAATTACTTGCTCTAATAATTCCCCCTTACTTGCAAAGTGATAGGAGATAACCCCCTTACTGATTTGTGCACGCTTTGCAATTTGACCTAAAGAAGCTTGAGCGTAACCCACCTCTGCAATGGTTTCGATAGCACATTCCACAATTTGAGTTCTACGAGCTTTTTCAATAAATGACATTTCTTTTTGGTTAGTTGTGTTATTTTTTTTACTCATGTATTTATTTTAGCACGGTTGTACTAATTAAGCAATTAAAAAAACATTTAGGGAGGTTCCTAAATGGAGGCTTTTCTTTTACTTTGAAATTAAACCAAAGCTTGTTCAGAGCTAGACTAGGGTGTTTTGTGACGAAGATGATGATACTTTAGCTTAATGGAATTATTTCTTAGCCTATTTGTAAGTGAAAGTAAGTTGTTTATTATCTGTTGACATGGAGTTGGCTCCATCTTTTAAGATGAATAAAATCAAAGAATGGAGTGATGGGGATGGTCATTATGACAACTATACTAATTGTGTTATACGCGGTTTTAATAGGGGTGGCTGGGATAAAAAAATGGAAAGAAGTTGGATTTGAAGTACGAACATTCATATTTATTATCGTATCAATTAGTATTCTCTTAATATTATGTCTACCAAACAAAGACTGGATGTTTATATTACTGATAATTGCATTTATCCTGATACATATATTGGCAGTTTCAGAAGGGCGGTTAACAAATGGACGAATTACATTCAGCCATCATATCATTCGTTTCATTTTCCATTGTATAATTACCCTAATGGTTTATAAATTTATATTATAGAAGGGGATCATAATGAAAATTGGTGAATTTGCAATATGTACTGGTCTTAGTAAAGATACTATACGTTATTATGAAAAAATGAATTTATTGCATCCAGAAATTAAAAATAAGCACCGTAATTATAACAAGAAAGACTTTGATACAGTGGAAGCAATACTTAAACTTAAACAAACAGGATTTTCTCTTCAAGAAATCAAAATGCTTTTTGATTGGTCGGAAAATATTGATCAAAATAAAAAACTGACAAAAGAAGAATTACAAAATCTGCTTGAAATCAAAGTTATATTTCAAGAAAAATATGAGCAGATGTTACAAAGAGAATATCAGATTAAACAAATTAAACTAGTTTTATTAAATATAGATAATAAAATAAAGCAACTTTTAGAGAAAAATAAAGAAGAAAATTGTTGATTTTAACGATGTATTTAGAAAATTTAGGAAAAGAATGTACCCATATTTTAGAAAGTGATAAACATTGATCCTCAAGAAGTATGCGAGCGATTGGCAAGCAAATGAAACTTTCGAGTACCACGATATTCAGTATGAAAAACAATAATTTAAGCTGCTTCTATTTAGCTTTTCACCGATGATATTCAAGCTTCTTATCAATATATGAGAGAAAATAATGTTGAACTTGTTACAGAGATTCAGGATAATTTTTATTTTGTGTTTAAAGATCTTGATGGCAATTTACTAATGATTTGTAAAGAAGCTTCTTAAAAAATGTGAACATTGCCTTTGGGACTTTACTAAATAAATCAAATTTTCATTAAAACAGAGAAGAAGGTGTCAGCCTGTAGACAAACTTTATTGAGTTTGTCTACAGGCTGCTAAAACCACTGGAGGATTTAATAAAACAGAAAGATTACTGGAAAGAAAGTGGGGAGTCAATAGCAGCTGAATATGCATTGTACAAAGTGATAAACGACAAACAATTCAAGATTGATGATAAATTAATCAAGTTTTACATGACATCAAAAGCGTATTAGCGAGGAGAAGGTAGACAATTAATTAAGTTTACCGAGGATTATCGAAAGAAAATGGTCACTTCTATTAAAAGTGACCAGGATGTTTAGTTATGCTTTATTAAAACTCTAGGGGATTAGGTGTTTATTCAATTTTATTGAATTGTAATATTTCCTTTATATGTTGCAAAGTAAATACCTGCATCAGGATCGTATGCATAATCAAATCTTGTTAGGTATCCTGCGTATTTAAAATCTCCATCCCATTCAACATGATAAATTTGTCCAGGTGGAAACGTTGAAGTTCTTGTATTAACTGTGACATATTTAGTATACACAGCAGCTGGACTGACATTGTCTATACTAGTAGAGTTTTGAACAACGTTGATTTCGGCTGCTGAAACATTACCTGATGGATAGATGAAAAATGAAACAAGTAAAGCTGAGAGTAGAGCAAAACCAAAAATGCGACCTTTAATTGTTTTTACCATTATTATTCCTCCATTCTAGTATAATCCCCTAGTAATTTACATTTAATCATATATTAGTGTATATTTCAATAAATGGGTATTATTGGTTTTAAAATTGATTAAAAAGTAGGGGCTACACATGCATTATGAGTGGTTAAAGAACTATCAATAATTAGCAGATTAATTTGTACATAGAATAAGCGTTAATCTCAAAAAAATCTACATAACATACTTTTTATATTTTCATAAATTTCTCCTTGCTAAAGAGCGAATGTTTGTTCTAATATAAATACAAACAAACGTTCCGTGGAAGGAGAGGTCAAAATGGCGAAAATATATAATTTTCCAACTAAAGCATTTCGAGATATAACAAAGGAAAGAGTTGATGTTGTAACTATTGCTTCTGGTTTTATGGGTGGTGTTGTAAAGGTATATGAATGTGAAGGGACAGTCATTATTCATAGTGAAAATAAGAAATCCAGCCATGCTAGTATTTCAAATGATCTTGGTCAGGTTAAAGAATGGGAGATTAGATATGCAATAGAACATATTTTAAAAAGAGGCATTACAGAAGTGAATATAAAAGTTAGTAATACAGGAGTTGTTCATATTCGTAATAAAGATATTAATTCACTTTCTCAGTAAAGTCAGGTCACTTATAAAATAATATGAGTACTGGTTATATCGTTAATGGTCTTTTTAAAACGTAGTTTGCAACTTGACTGTTAGAGGCTTTTAAATTTGTTCCAGCTAACTCTGATAGCAAGTAATTATCAACTTGCTTGGAATGATCATGTACAAGAAAAGAAATAACAGGTCAATTGGAGTTAGATATTTAAAAGATATTGTTCTGTAAAGTTATTTAACTTTTAGAGGTTTTACAAAGAATGAAATGAACATAACAGAAACCCCTATAGCAATGAAAAGTATTGCAACAGATTTATTTGAAATAAATGAATTGTATTCTAGGGCACCTGTTAATCTCGCTGATCCGATTGAAAGCGATAAGATGCCTAAAACAAATATGATATGTCCAATTTTAGAATGTGTTTTCATTTTATAACAACCCTGATATTTAGGTAATAACTTACAAAATGATAACATGATTAAGTAATATTTGAAAATATGGTTCGGTTTGATTATTGTACAATAGGAGTAATTGAGGTTGATGGAGGAAGTACTAAAGTGCGAAAGTCAATATGGGCTGTCAGTAAATTATATGAATTTATAATAAAGGAGTATGTTTTATGAAACCATTTATATTACGGCATAAACTAGGCTGGCTACCTAGCAAATTAGAGTATCGTAGAACCTATACCATAGGTTTTAAAGTTAAAACATACGAAAGTTATACTTTCATGCTAACAAAAAATAGTAAGTATGTAAGATTAGTAAATAACAATAAAGAAACGGTTGTTAGGAAAAGAGAATTAAAGAGATATTTCAAGGATGGTTGGATACAGTTTCTAACTACACAATATGAGGAACATGCTTGAAAGATATGGAATGGTAAATTATTAACCTTTTTCTTTTTTGGGTTTGACAAAGTAAGAAATGAACATTACAAAAACGCCCATAGATATGTATAGTAGTGCAACAGATTGATCTGGAATAACTGAATCATATTCAAAGAAACCAGATAATCTTCCTAATCCAGTTATCATCAAAGTAATGCCAAAAATAAATATGATAAATCTATTTGTAGAATGTATTTTCAACACATAACAACCCCCGAGGCTTCCTAATAATTTATATAAGGATAACATAAACTGGTAAATATTTCACTATTCAGATTGAGTCAATATACATTATGAATATGTAAAATAAACACGTTCACTTGTACGTGCATGTCAGAAACGAGCAATTGATACAACTAATCATAAAGGCTTTCAAATCAAAGTGACAATAATGTTAGCTTAAGCAATTAATTGTCACCTTTTACGATGGTTTAAAGATACATTTTGGTTATTTAAAAAAGGAAAATGGATTCTATGGATTTTGCTGGCTATATTAGTCGGAATTTCACGTATTTGGGTAGGAGTTCATTATCCATTAGATGTAATGGTAGGTGCTCTTATTGGAATTACTTCTGCAATAATAATTTACTTTACACTTCCGAAATTAACACTAATAGAAAATGGAATTACCAAATATGAATCCATTGCAAAAGTAATTAGAAGGAAATTCCATAAAGCGAATCTAATGTAAAACAATATTAAAGGTCACACCTTTTTCTTTTGCTTTGAAAACAGCATCAAACAGCCAAAACGCTATGAGTTGAGATGGCAGGGGTTGGTGATGTTTTGAAAGTGGAATTTGTAGAAAATTGTTCCAATTTATTATCTCTCAGATTATGATTTAGTGGGAGGTTAAATAACCTCAGATAAAATTAAAAACATTTTTATTGGAATCATATTTTTTGTTGTCCTAATTTTAGGGACATCATTCGTAATTGATACAATATTGATCAATGGATTAAAAGTTGATAATGGACTTATAGGTAGTATAGTGGGTGGGATAATAGGAATGGTAGGCGTAATTGTAACTACTTCTTTCATTATCGAAGCAAACAAAAAATCAGTGGAGGATTCGTTAAAAAAACAAGATAAGCAGGCAAGGGATAGAGATTACATTGCATTAATTCTTACCAAAGCAGAAGCGTTGAACCATGAAATTATAAAATCTACTCAAATCTACAAAAAAATAATGGATAATTTCAGAATTACTAATAATTAACACATATGAGGATAGATTTTCTTTAAAACGTAAAGATGACGAAATTTATGATAGGGCTAAAAGGGATTTGGTCAAAAACAATCTGAAAATCGAAAAACTGCGAAACGAATTAATGGTTTGTTTAAATACTTTAATAGAAAATATTTACATCGGAATTTTATCAGACCAAATTAATGGTTACGAACATACAATTAATCGGAATATCGAAATAATAATTAATAGTTTAGATTCGATAGGTAATTTAAATGAACTAGAAGAAACGTTCCGATGGCATAATAAGTATTACATAAAGGATTCAAATAAATTACTAAAAGATTTGAATGATTTTGTTGTAGAAAAACTGAGCGAATTAAGAAAAGGCGTAAGTTGAATACTTTACTAATCAATAAAGGGTTGATTTCAAACAAATTTTTCTAATAGGAGCGTGTAAAATGAATTTAAAAGAAAAGTTGATATTAATAAAAGAAAATGGGTACCAAGTACCTCCCGATAGATTTCAGTTGATACTAGAAATGATAAATAACATTGGCTCTTTGAATGCCCAACTACGTGATGAGCTAATTTATACAACCTTATCACACTGGATTCCTGATAAATCTCTCACCGCAAACGAACTAGAACAACTTTTACCGGTTGTTTTGGATAAAAACCATTTGCTTTTTAAGCTCGGTGAAACAAATACAGACTCTGTCTTCACTCGGTCTTTCTCCATGCTAGTCATACCGCTCCTCTTAACGAGGCATAGAGAATCACCATTTCTCTCAAGAGAGCAAATTCATCACATAAAAGAGAAAGTATTTTACAATGTACAAGAAGAGCGAGATTACCGTGGGTATGATGAAGAAAAAGGCTGGGCTCATGCCATAGCCCATGCAGCAGATGTTTTAGATGATTTGGCTCAATGTTCCGAACTGGATAAAAGCGACCTCTTAACTATCCTCGATTTGGTTTACGAAAAGATGACTATAACAGAGCGAATTTACTCCGATGGGGAAGATGAGAGAATGGTCAAATCCATAATTAGTGTTTTAAATAGAAAAATACTTAGTCAGACTTGTGTAGAGCAGTGGATTCAAAGTTTTGGTGATGTGGAGAAAAATTCAGAATTTCTCCCTGCCTTTAAGCAAAAAAATAATATAAAGAACTTTTTGAAAAGTTTATACTTTCGAGTTAAATTTTACAAAGCGGATGCCGTTCTCTGCTCCACTATCGAGCAGACATTATATAAAGTAGAAAAAGTATACTATTCCTAATTTAAAAAGTGTCGAATAAAAAAAAGAATATCTTCATAATGAAAAGAGAATTATATTATTTATTTAGTAAAATAAGTATTGATTAGAATTATAAGGAGAGTTTCTGTGGATTCTAAAGTTTCTATCCAAGTTCAAAGTTTTTTAAATGAATATTTATCGTTATTTGAAAATCAAATTCCTAATACACTGGATGCATTATATTTACATGGTTCAATTGCTCTTCATGCTTACATAGAAGGTTCTAGTGATATTGACTTTATTGCTGTTGTAAATCGATCCCTAACTGAATCAGATGTGAAAATAATATCTGATCTTCATGAAAACTTAAATCAAAAATATAAGAAAACAGTAATGGATGGGTGTTATTTACTAGATAAAGATGTTGGTAAGAAACAATCTGAGATAGAGAATTGTTTATACGTAAATGAAGGTAAAACAAAATGGAGTAATGATGGTACTAACCCTATTACTTGGTGGATTTTAAAAACCAAAGGAATCACTATAAAGGGTACAGATGTTACCACACTAGTGTTTAATGTTGATGAAAGTATATTAATTGATTATGTTTTAGATAATATGAATACCTATTGGTTAAATCGATTAAAGACATTAAAAAAATATAAGACCCTAGCTCTTCTGTTACCAAATAAAATTGTCGATATGGAAGTAGAGTGGTCTGTTACAGGGATGTTACGTCAATTTTATACACTTAGAGAATATGATATCGTTTCAAAGGTAGATGCTAGTAAATATGCAATCAATCATATACCAGAAAGATGGCATAACCTTATAAAAGAAGCTATTAGTATTAGAGAAGGATTACACATACGTTATTATAGATCAAAAAAACAACGTATTGATGATACTATCCAGTTCATGAATTACATACTCAATGCTTGCAATAGTATTGAGAAATAATAAACGAATAAATGTTTAGATGTGATATATGTTACAAACATTATATACCTTACAAATTAGGTAGTAAAAAAATTTATCTTGTAAAATGGGAGATAGAACGGTTCAGCAGGGTTTTCCTCCTTTGGTATTTAAAGGAGCTGAATTATTAGGGAAAGCCAGACGGAGTACCTACCTGCGCCAAGCAAATTAGTTCAGAGCATGACATACATGGCTGGCCTATATTTTTTTAGAGATAAGGCAATGCGCCAGTTTACTTGTTTTGTTAAGAATAATATGTATAAAAATAAATCATTCCCTTGTTCAAAGATCACTTAATATAGTGGTCTTTTATTTATTTATGATAGCTATTTATTACATTCAGGTTTAGTAAAATTGTCTATTTCATTTATCCCTCATTGAATAATGTAATAAAACAAAGAGGATGATAAAATGCGTTTCGACAATCTCAATAGAAGTGAAAAAGAGCCAACTAATAATAGAGTTAGCAGAATTCATGAAGATTGGGAGGTAAGTTGTAATAACAAGAATGTCCATCAAGGAGTACAGGTACCACAACAACCTATTGGTAGTGATCACGACTTTAAATGCTTTGGATGTTCTTACTTTAAGGAATATTAAAACACTCCCGTATCTTTATTAAATACTACAGCTGGTGGTAGTTCAGTTATCAGCGCGTCTATTGTAATTTTAAGATTGACATAACGGTTTTATTGCGAGTCACATCTAATAAGGTGGGCTTTTTGTATTTATAAATTAGTATAGTTCGAATTTTGAAAGGAGTGGTTTATATGTGAACTTCGTCCATTTTTCATAATGTCAGTCAAACTTACTACAAGTGCAAGAAAATGCACTAAACACAATTCGTTACAGGAATAACGTGGTGCGCTCTACCACGAGCAGGAAAAGAGCACTACCATAATATCAAAGTTTTCATCTTCGGATCGAGGCTTTTTATTGTGTTTTATATTTCTTGTAATTACAATACATTCCATTTGCCTTATAATATATATAGGTATATTGGGGGTGTTAAAGGTGCTTAGAATATTTGAGATGAATGATGTGGAAATGAAAATGTTAGAAGAAGTTAAAAATGGAAGAACTGAAATTCTTTTTAGTAACAAAATTAATGATGTACCAAGAGAAGAACTACAAGGGATATACATGTTAATAAGCTTCGGGTATATACAAGGAGATGATTATTCTGATGAAGACAAATTTGGATTTATCAATCTAACCTTAACAGATAAAGGTAAGTGGCGGATGGGGAATGAATTGAAATTTACATTTCAACAAAGTTAAAGAATGAATAATACATAGATACAAAAGTCGCACTCAATATGAGTTGAGGCTTTTTATTTTGCTTTGAAAACTGCATCAAACAGCCATACAAATAAAATGGACTGGTTTACGGGTGACCAAGTATCTCAGGAAGATTAGATACCAAGGAGCGCTGGCATGTACTAGTAACCGATGGGGTGGAGTTAGGTGTGGTTTTGAAAGTGGGGTTTGTAGTATATGGTTCCAAATTATTCCCTTCCTGATTATTATAGTGTGTAAGGGGATTATGTGACTGTAAGTTCGTTCTTGCTAATAATACTGAAGGAGTGTTCTTATGAATAAATTTTCTATGTATTCAATAATTCTTGGGGTTATCGGTATACTATTATTTATCGCATCAGGCATCGCCGCGATACAAAGGGGAATGGAAAACTATTCCGTTATGCAGTTAACACTTTTTTATGTATTTTTTGCTACAGGGATACTTTGTTTCATTCTGAGCTTTATGTTAGGGTTATTTGGTTTTAGGAAGAATGTAGGGGATAAGAGATTAAAATATGTAGGTCTTCTTTTGGTGCCGATTATTGTAATTACTAGTGTGATTTTTGGATTGTTTATAGCTTGGACTGCTTTTGGTTAATTGCGTTTATAGATAAAGAAAAAAGAATCAAAATTTATGAAGCCATCTTAGGAAGTCTTTTTCTTTTGCCCTGATGATCGTAGCAGATCAAGAGAATGATATGAAAAACCCCATCTAGAAAAGCTGATTCGTATGTTATTAATGGCCGAAAAGGAGCTAGGAGGACGTATTAACCCTGAATCATTAGAGTGAGAAATACAATTTAACCCTCTTTGGAACGTTGATGCTAAAACAGATGCTGAAATACGCAAGTTAGTTGCTGAAATTGACCAGATTTACTTACTCAATAATATTATTACTGCTGATGAAATCCGCGAGGCATGCTTTGGTCAGTTTGGGTTGTCAGATCTCTTAAATGAAGTGGAGATGAAGCTGATTTGAAGAACCTTGCTGTTAAAGTATACAAAGGGTATCATGACCGCCATGAGTAAAAAGGTTCCGATAACACGTTTCCCAGATGCAGCAGCCGTTACGTACAGTCGCGACATCCGAAAAATGATTCTTGAGTTGGGAGATGAAACCTTAAAGCAGTTTGAAAAGTATGTAGTGCCATTGTTAAACGTTCAAAGACAGGACTCAATAGAATACTTAGGTGTTGGGATATTCGACAATATCAAACGAATGTTTAAAGTATTAGCGAATAAAGCTTCTAAGTCGTTCAGTGAGCGGAGAAAGCTTTCAGCAGCTAAAAGATTTGTAAATATCGTTAATCGGTTTAATAGACATAATATTGCTAAACAACTCGTTGTAAGAGGGATTGATCTGGCACAACGAGAACCTTGGTTAGAGACATTCATAGTCAATAAAATCAAAGACAATGTGAATTACATCAAAAACATTGAAGAAGATTATCGGAGAGAGGTTGAGGATGTCGTTCGAGATGGTGTTCAAGAAGGGCAATCTATCAAACAGATACGTGAGTCCATACTAGAACGAGTAGATGTTGCTGAAAGTAGAGCGCAATTCTTAGCTGTTGACCAAGCAGGCTCTATCTTAGGGCAAATGACAGCTCAACGTCATCAGAATATAGGTATTGAAAAATTCGAATGGTATGATTCAGCTGATGAACGAGTACGAGATACGCATAAAAGGCTTAGCGGAAAGGTATTTTCATATGATGATCCACCTACTGTAAATGGAAGAGTGGTATTGCCTGATGAGGATTATCGTTGTAGGTGTGTGGCTATTCCAGTTTTTGATGATGATTAACTGTAATGTATGTTAAAATATCCCTTATACTGAGTGGAGGGATACATATGTTAAATAAAAAAGCACAAAAAGTACGACGAAAAAAAGTCAAGGATATAAATAAATTAACAACAAAAAGATTGGTTACAGACTCAAGTGTTAATAATAATTTAAAAGTAACATTATCAGAAGCAATAGATAATTACATTATAGGAAGTAATCATTCTTCTCAAATTATGGCAGCTTCATTTATAGAAAAACTTTTAAAAGTAGAATTTAAGGCTCAATATGTTAGAGGTTTAAGTTTGAATGATTTTTTAAAAGTATGTAAAGAAAATAACCTTTTAGATGAAAAATTGATAGATAAAATTAATAATACTAGAGCTTTGAAGAATATAAACACACATCAAGCAAATGCTGATAACATGGTATCTCCGTTAATAACTTATCTGCTTGATGGTAAAACCGAAGCGAGTAAAGAAGCGTATAAAGCATTAAAATTATGTAAGAAATTATATAAAGTTTTAAATAAATAGACTACTCTTTTGAGTGGTTTTTTTATTTATTGGAAATAGGTTAATTGACAATTTTTTTAAATACCTCTTTTTAGCAACTCTTCGAAGAAGCTTGAACTTTAAATTTTAGAAAGGGGTGAAACGTTGAAACTATAACGCTATGACACATCATATATAAAAGATTACATGGAAACACCAGAAGGGTATTTAACGGTCAATGTACCGATTACTCGCCCTGGTGTTTCGTATCAACGACAAGATGGAAAGTTCAGATGGAGCAAAATAGCCTGACGAAATCTTTAGTGACCGTACAATACGTTCTGCACGTTCTAAGCCCGTTACTGACGGTCATCCTAATGAGCCAGTAACAATTGATAACTATCAAGCCTATGCAAAAGGTATGAGCCATACAGATTCTCGTGTAGAGGACTTCAAACTCTATATTTCGTTAACTGTTACAGATAGGACTCTCATAAAAAGGATACATAATTGATAATTATAATGCTAAAACAAGTAAGACGATAAAACTTAATAAAAACACTGTAAACACGCCTATTTTGCAATCTGTAGCGAGGTATAAAATCTCCCCTCCTAAAGGTTCCACAAGAGGCGTTTTAATTTGGATACAACGGGATGAAGACCTTGATTTAACGGTTGAGTTATCCATGACATTGGCTGGCGAGCAGGAGCAATATATATATAACTTGAAGCTAACCCGAATACATTGTAGAGGTCTGAGAGGGGATTGTTGAAGATGAATATTACCATGAAACTGTAGAACCGAAGGATAATATCATTCTTAAACTGACTACTTCTAGAGCTATTGTAAATATAGACGATAAAATCTATTTAGTATGGGGAGTGTTGGAATAATAGTAGGAAGAAAAGGCTACCTAACGGAGAATTAGGTCCACTAGAAAAGGTTGGATCGATACCCACAACCGAAGAGCAAGTCATGGAATTAGGTGAACAACTAATACAGGATAAGATTAAAGGCATTTAAAAGGACCTCCTGATCAATAACCTTGGCTCTCAGCTTACACAACTAAAATTAGATGTCATTTCAATGAAAGGTGGTGGGGGATGATGAAGTTTTGGCAAATCGCTTTCATGTTTAAGTGGGTAACAGCTGAACAACTACGAATTGCAGTTAAAACAGATGCAAATCCTTATGGTAAGATTACACCTGAAGAGTACGAAAAAATCACAAAATTAGAATTTTAAGGTGCCAGTTATTTGACTAACTGACACCTTATTAACCTACTTAAAGATAAGGGACTTTTGATGTTATTGGATTAAGTCCAACATACCCATTTCTTGGTTTCCAACCAGCAAAATCAGAGTCCTTTTGAGAATATTTAGGTTGAACACCTTCTAGAAGGTTATCCATATAAACAAGGTGAATGTAGATAGCTTGAATAGTTCTATCTTTATGGATTAGTGGACAGTTATTCTTTAGAAAAACTGCATAATCATATGTCCACTTCATCATAGCTTGATGATTAGGTAAACTGTATAAAACTTGTCGATAAAAATCGATGCATGGTCCAGCAAAAAAATCTTGTTCGGTAATTCCATATGGTGGTTTTTTCATAAAAAATTGACCTCCGTCGCTTTAATTTATTTCGAAAAATAAAATGGTTAAATATGGTGGTTTTTTTTATTTTTCGTTGATAACATAATACGAGAAATAAGAGTGAATATTTACATTAAATATGAATTAATAAATAATGGGTTTTTATGTTATGAGAGCAATCGAGATGGGCAACGGTACATGTTACGGAATCTCGATGCTTCTCATGGCTTTTTATTTTAAATAGGGCAAAGGATTGGTGATGTAAAGGATCCAGTAACAGCAGCAAGTCAGGTAGTAAATTCACAAGTAGTATGGTCAATTATGTGTATTTGTTTAGTAGTTTATGTTTTTTGGAATTCTGCCAAAAGTGAACAAAAACTAATGGAAAATTTAGAAACGTTAACAGCAGCCCAAGGTGAACAAGTTAACGCAATGCGTGAAATAAGTATATTTGGCTTTTGAGAAAGCTTGATAAAGATGCTGGAATACCTGTACTTGATGGTAGTGGTAATGGTATCAAGTCCCATAGATGGATTACTGACAATTTATAAGGTACAACACATAGAGAACCGTATTCATATCTGGAGAGTATGGGAATATCAGAGACACAATTTAAGTTAGATATAAAAAAATGGAATTGAAAAGGAGATAGTCAACGTGGGTAAACCTTTAGAAACAAAAGTCATGTTGAATGATGCGAAGATGATTCCTGCAAAGATTGTAGATGGTAGGACCTATGTACAAGTACGAGAAATAGCAGATATGTTAAATTTGAAGCTAGTCTATAATGATGATAGCAAAAAAAACAAAATTGTACGAGGTAGAATGATAAAAAGACCAAGACAGCTATATATCGCGTTTTGGCCTTTCTTTAATATTATAATGGGATAGCCATTACCCAATCAGATACTTCACCTAAAAATAAAAAGCAGGCTAAAGCGATTATTATATGCTTGTAACTCTTAGTATTGTGCTTCAAATTTAAGTACAACATGCGCCCACATATTGTTAATGCTACCGTCTGTATGGCAAAAATGATCAGTAATATACAAAATATAATTGTTGCAGCTATCACTATACATTCACCTCCAATCTAATAACAGGTAAGTATGAAAAAACCCCAATACCGCTCATTATGAGTCTAGTATTGGGGTTTTCCCAGTACGCTATCATTTAATTATTCCAATTATACAGTAAATAACAACAAAGGTAAATATAATACTTCTATTTTGGAGTTTTACCTAAGTAGTTTTATAAATTGGAAAATAAAATGGTTGATTTCGATTATAACAGTGTAAACACTAGAAATGGCTCGGATTTTTCCTCCAAGCCATTTTGATGTGAATTATTGTGCGAATCATCCTTTGCAAATTTTGCGATTTGATATCCTAAATTACAATCGTTTCATCCCTTAATAATTTATTGGACTTTCTTTTTAGAAGTAGTTATTTTTTGAGTTTATTTTCCAAAGGAATTTTCCTTTTGCCATCACCCGACAATTTTCAACTTCAACATAATACTCGTTATCAAGAGTATCATAGACATATAGTTTAAAATTTAAAGGGAGATTGGTATATCCATATTCGTTCATCTCAAGGATTAAACAATCATTTGAAGTAAAACCAAAGGCAAAGTAATCCGTAATCTCGGTCATTGCAGGAATAGAAAGGCGGAAATCTGCACCTATATGATTTTTGTCGAAACCATATAAACGGTGAATAGTTCTTACTTGTTTATTGTCCCAAACTTCTAAAAAGGCAGAACGAATAGAAATCGGAAATTCTGTACAGTTTCTAAACGAACACTCCAAACTAGCATGCCCACTTTCTGAATCAACAGCGGCCAAATATTTATCAAGAATATGTATTTCAAATTGCCCTTGTTTAAAGAAATAATCGAAATCTGCTCTTGTCGCATGTTCATTTTTACTACCTTTTCTTACATAACAAAAGCCTTTATGTAGAGAACCGTATTTTTTTTTCATTAAATAGGGCTGCTCTTTAGGCTCGGTGATTTCAAGTATAGCCAATCGTTTTTCTTGGTAGCTTATATACGTAAGATTGCAGATTAATTGTGGTTCAATATTTTCTAATACAATCTCCTGATAAGTAGCTGCATCAACTGGATTGCTAAGCTCAAATATTTCTTTAATTTGCAGTGCATTTTCTTTCACACCAAATACAATATATCTTGAACCTTTTATTTTTGCATTAGCCATTGCTAATACATCTTTTAGTAATTCTTCATAGCTTTGTTTTACATATAAGCCTTTTTTGAAGTCCAGCCCCTCATGTTCAGTTTGATTAAGTAAAGATTCTAAAAATACTTCGTTCATGTTCATGCCCCCTCTTCTACAAATTTTACCACTTTTATAATTTTGATTAAAATTACAAGTTTTACAGAAGTTCCAAATTATTTTTTGGGTATATTTATTATTAGTTATAAATAGACTTGAGGAAATTATAGTATAATTTTTTTTGTATTAAATTATAAAGTTTTTATGAATAATTTTAAGGAGATTATGTTTTTAAAGCGCTTAATTATAACTTTGGTAAATATAAAATAGAAGGAGTGATTTGATGGAGTACAATAATGAATCATTTATTTCATTAAGGTATACTAAGGATGATTTTTTAGATTTAAGGCTTTGTTTGAATTCAGATGATAATTGGGATACAGCTATAGAAATTTTTCAAGATAGAATTCAAGGTAGATATTTTAATGTAATAGATGAATTAATTCAAAGAGAAGAGTTAATGAGAGATGGTTTTATAATAATGGCTCTGAATTGTTTATTAATTGAAACGCTTCTTCAATTTAAAAATGGTTGGGATGAGACAGAGGGCGGAAATAAAAGAAGTTATTCAGATTTTTTAGTAAGCGAATTTCCCCGTATCTTTAATTTAAGCTTGGCAGGCAAGTTTTATTCAGATATAAGATGCGGAATACTTCATTCTGCACAAACTAAAGGGAAAAGTAAATTAACTTTTAATGAAGATTATGTAGTAAAGCTAGTGAAATATCAAAATAAAGAGTATGTCAAAGTAGATGTAAAAAATTTCACAACGGAAATTAGAAATTATTATAATAGATACTTAAAAATGATTGAAAATAATAAAGGTGATATAAGAGAGAATTTCAGAAAAAAAATGATGTACATTTGTTTAAAATAGAACTTTTAACTTAGACTAACGTATAATAAATAATTATTGAAATCTTCCACCATCGGGCGCATTGTTGAGCAAGAAGATAAAGGTGATACATATTATATATGACTAATATGTATCACCCTTTATATTTTATTGCCTTTACAAGACAAATATGGTTCTATATAGTTTGCTAGTAGCTAATGATAATTCTAAAGTAGAAGTTGTTGTAGATATGTTTTTTGTTATGATTTCTACTATTATTATATATATTTCCAGGTGAAGTTTCTACTGGGGTACGTTTTTTAAGAAAAATTCATGTACCCCAGTTTGTACCCCACATCGTACCCCAGTTAAATACGCTTAGATACACTTCGTTAGACAGGTATAGAAACCTTCATTAATACAAAACCTTGATAGTATGCACATCAAAAAATTAAAAACATCAGGATAGAAACCAAGGTCATAAGTTATGCTTATAGTTATTTTTTTATAAACCCTTTGATTATCAAGGGTTGGGGAGGGGCTAACCTCATTGGTGCCCCAAAAAGTGCCCCATTTTAAAGAAAGATAGTGTTTTAATCGAAATTAACAATTTCACTAAGAACTTGCATGGCTTTTTTCTCTCGGTCTGCAAACGAATGGGCGTAGGTTTTTAAAAGAGTAGAAGTAGTCATACCAAGGATTTTGGCAATCGTTGTTGGCGGTGTACCGGATGCAATTGAGATGGTAGCAAATGTGTGTCGTAAACCATGAGGAGAGATGAGTTTAACGTCATATAATTCATGCATTAAGATTAGCGTTAATCTAGCTGCATTTTGATTAAGAGGCTTGCATGTTTTACTTATAAAGACAAGATCATCCTCGCTATGTTGAATCCCGAAAATTAATTTTCTTTCGATACACCATTTTCTATAACGATCTAATTGTTTACCTAGTACCTCTGTCATATCAATACAGCGAATACTGTTTAGTGTTTTGGCCGAGCGCTCCCCATAAAAATCACGAGTACGATTGATGTAAATTAAATTATTCTTAAAATCTATATCGGACCAACGTAAACCTCCAGCTTCGCCACGTCTTATACCAGTAGCTGCTAGAATAGAAATTAAAGTATATCTTGAAATATCACAAGATTGCTTTACACATTTAAGTAAGTATTCTAGCTCAGTCGGAGCTAAATAATTGCCCTCGACTTCATCATTATTAATTTTTTCTATCCTAGGTAATTCAGCTTTCGCAATGCGGTTTTTATCCAAAATATCATCTTCTACAGCAGCATTAATACATCCTATGAAAAAATTATGATACATTTGAATGCTTTTTGGAGCAGCTATTAAAGATAATTTATCAATAAATTCAGATTGGTAAAAACTTTTGGACAGTCGAGATAGCTTATATCTACCGATATAAGGTTTAATGTAAATTTCAATTACATTACGATAAGTTTTAGGGGAGGTACCTTTCCATTTTGATTTTTTACGATCAAAATAAATATCTACCCATTGAGCAATTGTCATGTTTTCATTAAATATTATTTTTTCTCCACCATTTAAAACAGTAGCTTTTAATGCTGTTAATGCTTTTTCAGCTTCGATACTAGAGTTAAAGTTTTGTCTCGTTTTTTCTCTACGTACTCCAGTATGGTCATAAAATTTGTAACGGTAGGCAAATTTCTTCTTCTTGTTTGAATCATAATACCAATAAATATTTTCCTTTTTAGTACTATTAAGTTTCTTTCTAATCATATCGTCCACTTCCTATCTAACTGACCCGGACAGGTACATTGAATAGAGTTTAAGGACAATTAGAACATCACTCCTTCCACAGTAATTTGAAGCAGATAACCTATATTAAACTCACTTATGAACTGTCCTATATTCATCATCTCATATTTAGACAGGCCATATTATGCAACCTCTGCATAATCTGCTTATTGTTATATTGTGTTAATCTTCTATAAGCAAAATCGTATTCTACGTTAAAGATTTGCATCACTTGTTTAATCGTTTGTTCGGTATGATTATGTATTGACAAAGCCTCCAACATAAAAGTGGGAATACAAGCATGGTACATAAAATTGTTAGCCTTGAATTCCTGATACTCACGAAATAGGGGATACATATGAAATTGATCACCTGTATGTAACAAGACATGTGATAGCTCATGGCAAAAGTCTTGCCATTGTTGCTGTGGCGATTGATTTTCATTAAGAAAAATATAATGCCGTCCATTAATAAATAAGGCCTGACTCTTATCTGGCCAATAAAAAACTTTCAATCCCATTCTAAAAGCCACTTCTTCAACATGCAGCAGGGTAGGGTCTGTAATGCCCAAACGAGTGTAGAACTGTTGGACATAATCTTCAAGATGTGTATAGTGCATGTAAACCAACCCCTAAAACGACGAAATGGAACATATGTTCCGTTTAATTGTATAACAAAACCCTACTATCTGGAAGTAGGGTTAGATAATTTTCAAATACGATTTTATATCACCTGGATCGATTTTCTTTGAAAAGAAAATAAACTCTTGACCTTTTGTAGGTTTGGCTATTGAATAATTTAAATGATATTTTTGAGGTTTAAAGCCTTCATACATTTTTTCAATTTGTTCAGCAATATCATAGGTTAGTATCCAATAACGATTCCTCATCATATTTTTAATTGTATTGGCTAATTCAGCATGATCGTCATGTGAATAGAAATTGGTATATAAATCCGGGCCTTTATCATAATAAGGAGGATCAAAAAAAGTAAGTGATTTCCTAGTTCTTTTAATAACAGTAGTTATAAACTCCCGAGCATCCATATTATAAATTTCAATACAGTCAGCTTTTTCAGCTATATTATTGATTCTTCTAATTATCTCCTTTTTATTAAATCGGCAATCTAATTTGTATTTACCATTTTGAGCTTTGCCACCGATTACACCAGCCTTTATGATCCCAGCTCGATTAGTTCGATTTAAAAAGAGAGTAGAGAAGGCTAATGATATTTCGTCTGCATTTTCTTTGTCTAATTGTACTTCTTTTTGTCGATACCATTCATCCATAGTAATCTCTGTAGAAGCAATTAGTTTTACCAATTCTTTATGATTCGTTATGATTGAGTGCCATAAAGCATAAATACTTTTATCATAGTCGTTTATTATAATTTTTTGAACGTCACCATTTAGTAAAAGTCTGAGGGCAACAGCAGCACCCCCAGCGAAAGGCTCAATATAAGTAGTAATGTTATTTTTTTGTACCAAATATTTCACATATTGATATGTTTTATCTTTTCCTCCAGGGTAACGAAGGGGGGATAGAGTGGCCATTTAATCACCTCAATACTATAATAGTATATATCGTCTAAGGATGGGCATCTTTTTTTATAAAAAGCATACCTGGATATCCGTTTTGTCTGGCCGAGTAATCGTATACAAATTTTAGTTGCTCCATATAATGCAATACATCAACAAAATTATCCTCTATCCAATATTCAATTAAAGAGTTTAGATAATACTTGTTATTTTTAAACCATGCTTTATATTTTTCTCTATCTTTCGATTGTGTATTATAAACAGGAGAAAAAGGCCCGTTTTCAGTAAATGCTCTTTTATGAAACTCAAAATCTCCTGTAAGTGAGTAGAATTTGTGATTTTCTGGAATTAAATTAGCATATTCCCACAATATTTTTTCTGGATTATCTCCACCAGGCAATTTTAAGATAATTTTGTTGTTCTTAGAAGTATCCTTAAATTTTAAAGGGATTTTTCCTATAATTTCCTCATTAATTGTCTCTTCCGATACATCACCATCAAGTAAAATAATCCCTTTTGAAAAATAGTTATAATCTTCTACCAATAATTTCAATAATTGCATATGTCCTAATGAAACATTTATATGATTAATAGCAATTGGATCTGATGTTATATATTCATTCTTTTTTAAATATGAAAATATCTTCTCAAAAAACCATCTAGCTTCGGCATCCTCGGAATATATTTTAATAATTTTATTATTCACTCCTTGATATTGATTTAATAAATCCTGCTTAATCTTTGAAATATCAGGATTCCTATGAATAATAGCTTCCCCAGTTCCGTTTGAAATATACGCCATTTCAAATTGGACAAATGATTCCTTGTTTAATGAAGTGATTTGGGATACTGATTTTGTGTATGTATCATGAATATGCTCAAGTAAAGATAAACTATGTGTTGTAAAAATAACTTGAATATTGTTTTGTCCTGAGAACTCAAATAAAAAGTCAATTAATTTATTTTGTGCAGCTGGATGAAGGGTAGCATCAATTTCATCAATTAGAAGTTGTCCACCAATCCAATCTTCTCCCATTTTTTCTTTTAGCTTTTTAAATGATAATACTGCTTTTAAAATTTGACCTAAATTATCTTGCCCAGCTGAATTGGACAATGCATCATATTTATCAGTAACTACTCCAAAACCATTTTTTTTAGTATTCTGTATTTTTAAAGAAACAGACTCTTGATAATCTTCATTAGAAGAAAGTATGTTTTTATGGGTACTTTTTAAGAAGTAGTCATCAGTTGAAAGTGATTTGGGAGTAATTTCATCATCAAGTACTTCACCAACAGGATAAAGTCTACTCAACCCTAAATACAATGTAGGCCACTTTATCTTCTTTTCAGTATTTCGTTCTCGAGTCTTCTTTGGTAAAATGCGATATCTAGTATTGTCTTCTTGCCAGGTTGATCTATAAGTAAGTTGTTCAGCGTAGTCACTATTAGTAGGGGGATTATCCCAATAGAATGTAAAGACATCTGATTTAGTGGCATCAAAATCTGGATGGAACTTTATTATGTCTTTTAATTCAACTTTAAATGGATGATCATCTAATGTAGTGCCATCTTTCTTTATATATTCAGTTGCATTGGCTAATATTCCAAGAATTGTAGATTTTCCAACTGCATTATAACCTGAAATGCATGTAATACGTTTGCCTAAATTCAATTGTTGATTTTCAAATTTCCTAAAAGATTTTATATCAATTTTTCTTACTAACAATTTTTTTCACTCCTGTTTATAGTAGTTAATAGTTCTTGCGTAAATATACCTATAACAATGGTAAAAAAATAATATAAAACATAAATGAATAATACTACCATTTATAGTACTTTTAAAGGACATGAAATTATCATGTCCTTTTTAGATTAATAATTAGCTATACTTAGGGTGCTGGGCGCTCGTGGGTATATTATTGTTTCCTTACTCAATACCTATGCGTTGCACCTTCTGACTACGTAAAAGGATTCGTCAGCTTGGCTCAAAGTTGCCATAGCATTTTGCCTTAGGTTTCCTTTGAATTCACCCAGTACTTTCTCTATAATTACTTATAGAGTGGGCATTATAATACCAACTGCGCTGTTATCAAATGCAGATGCAACTCGACTTACTGCTCCATATAACTCTGTGTTTGCAAGAGATGACTTATGGTTTCCTAAGAATTTATCCATAGCGTCACCCTCTTTTGTGAAGTTACTTACAGCACCGTAAACTGTATCATCAGCGAATGCTCTTGCAGCCATCAATTTGTTATCAGGATCGCCTTTATGCGGTCCTTTCTTTATGTTTCCATAAAGTTCAGCATACGTGTTCACCCTAAGTAGTAACTGAATTTATTACAATTCACCATTATCCTTCAAAATCTCCCACATCTTTCGAAGCTTCTCCAAATCCTCTTCCTTCGATTTCGGCAATTCCTTGTACCATTTTTGTAGGGTAGGGTTATTGGCGAAAGCCTGGAACTCAGCTTCGTCTTTTTCAACTTGCGTTTCTTCTGAAGTATCTGATTCTAAGTAACCAGCAATCTTCATTAGTTCGTTATAATCTATCTTCAAAGCACGAGCTATTTTTTCTATAGTTGGAGGTTTAGGTGTACCGCGTTTACCAGTCTCTATACGTGATAATTGTGCAGCGCTTATTTCAGCGTATAAAGCAACCTGATTTAGTGTCATGTTTTTAGATTCTCTGATTTTTTTTATGTAAGAACCGAATTCGGTCATGGCTATCCCTCCTATGTATTATTTTAAGCAACAGTATTACCAAAAGGAAATTTAAATAAAGAAATTAAAAGAAAAGTATTGCCATAAGGTAAAATCGGTGATATATTTTTACCATAAGGTAATTACCAAAAGGTAAAAGGTGGTGGAATAATAATGCGATCTATATATTTGAACGAAGATGTCCTTAGGGATTATTTGAAAGAAAATAATATAAGTGAAGCTAATTTTGCTAAAAAAATTGGAGTTGCACATAGTACTGTCAATCGAGTTCTCAATGGTAAACGTAACCCGGGCGGGAAATTTATTTCTGGTGTATTGACAGAGTATCCTGATCTAACCTTTGAAGAGGTTTTTATTTTAAACAACGATTTACCAAAAGGTAATTTTTACACGGCATAATTTTTATATTAGTGGTTTTATCCCTCCTCATAGCTCACGGAGCGGTAGCAACGCTAATCCAACAACGAAAGGGGGTGTGAGCATGACTAAATCAAAGCGTAAAAAGAAACGCAAAGAGCAGTTTCCTTCACAGCAATTTCGAAATCTTAAAGGTTCTAAACGCGAACGAATGATTGCTGAACGAAAAGCCAAGGGTCTTTCACAGGGACAACTCGGAAAATTAATTGGTTGTTCAACTGCTCTGATTAGTCATTTAGAGGTTGGACGAGCTAATCCAAATATAGAGCTTTCAATGAAGCTAGAACAGGTTCTAGAAACACCATTTTTTGAATTGTTCCCAGACTTATAAAAAAGTTCTTGACTTGAGGTTGTCTCCTTTTTTCCAATTTTAAAGTTAAATATACTTCGTTGGATAGGTCAAACTCGTAAATGAAGTTAGATACATCAGAATACATCAGGATAATAAGCAAGTTAATTCCAAAAATGTAAAAACGCCAATTTCTATAATAAATAGTATTAGAGAAGGAGGTCTCAAAATGAATCATTTATCAAGGAATATCCCGAGTACAGAAGTTGCAGAAATGGTCGGACGTGACCATAACGAAGTCTTGAAAGATCTGAGGCGCATTATTGCTCAATTAGGAGAGGGTAATTTACCCCAGTCCTATTTCATCGAATCTACTTATACAAATAGTCAAAATAAGCAGCAACCTTGCTTCTTGTTAACTAAGAAGGGGTGCGAATTATATGGCACTCGTATGACTGGCAAAAAGGGCACACAATTCGCGGTTAAATACATCGAACGCTTCAATGAAATGGAGCAACAGATTGAAAAGCAACTATCACAAGATCCTATCACATTAGCGCTTGAATCAGCGTTAAATACGCGGAAGCAATTGCAGAGCATCCAAATGGAAGTTGTTGAAGTTAAAGAAACTGTACAAAACCTTGTTGTCACAATGCGTATTGATGGCAATCAAGAAGCGCAGATAAGTAAGCGTGGCCGAGAAGTTGTGGTAGCTGCGTTAGGCGGCAAAGAATCGAATGCCTATAAAAAAATAAGCCGTCAAGTATTTTCCGCTTTTTGGCGAGATTTCAAAAATTACTTTGAAGTCCCACGTTATGGAGAAATTCCTAAAACACGTTTTGCTGAAAGTATCAAATTTATCTCCATGTGGCAGCCATCTACAACTCTACGAATGGAAATCAACGCTTACAACCAACAGGGATTAAAACTTGTTGAAGGTGGTGCCAAGTGACCGTGATTAAAAATGATATGGACATTACTCAAATAGTACTGGAGAACGCTGGTCTTTCTAAAAAAGAACTGTTAGAAAGGTACGACCAAATAGTACAAGCCACCATTAGGAAACGAACACTGTATTGGGATATCGATGATCTAGTTCGAGAAACTAGATTTAGTAAGGCCTCATTAGAAAAATATATTCTTTGTGACCCTCGCATTAGGGAGCACCAAAGACAATTAGGCTCTAGATACAAAAGGGTTTGGTTAGCAGAGCCCACAGCTAAAGTACTCGATGAAATTTTGAATAAAGATTACTAAAAAACAACTACCCGGACAGGTATGTAAAAGAGATTGGGGCAAACAATCTATATCTCAACTATAAAGATAACTTAATAGAGAAACCATGCGTGGTAAGCATAATATGCACTTTCTGCATAAGGAGGTGATTTCATTGCATGTAGATGTTGGAGAGTTAATCAGAAAGTGCCGCAAGAAAGCAAAATTATCGCAGGAAGCCTTCGCGGAGCTTATGCATACTACGCAATCTACGATTAGTCGAATTGAGCAAAATCTCATTGCTTGTGAAGCTAAATTTTTAGCTCGAGCAGCAGCTATTACAAATTCTCAAGACACAGTAGTAGCGGCATTATTTAGCGCAGATGCAGCAGTGCAGTTTTTACAGACAGTACCAATGTTTATAGGGGGAGGGATTTTCAATTGGATCATGTAAAGAAATTGGAGCTAGAGATAGCCGCAAAGAAAGCGTGCATTGAGGATTTACAAGGAGCCATGGCATTTCATAGACAGCACGGTACATACAACTTAGCAGCTGAATGTGCTTGGCGGATTAAAAAGGCAGAACATGCTATCAGACGTTTAGAAGTCCAGCTACAAGATAACAAAAATTTTGGTGGGTTAATTCAAGATTTTAGTAGGTCAGGTATTTCCCTAAAGGTGGTGAAGAAACTTGCTAATGAAAATATTAAAAGTTAATAAATGGAGTAATTTGTCATTGCAAGAACGCTTAGTGTCAGTAGGGAAGTGGTGGTCAGCATGGTGAAATGGCTAGTGAATTATTTGTATATGCCAGATGACGGCCGGGATCAAGAACATAAGGAGTTCTGTGTGAAATGCGGAATTGTCATGGTTGCTATTGGCGTACCAATCATTATGGCTTGCTGGCAATAAAAAAGCCGCTTAATCGTTGGCGCGATTAAACAGCAGAACTATATTAGTCTCGATAATTATATCACAAAACTAGATGATTGCGAGTACGATACTCGCTCTCGTCAAGCAGTCTATAACCCGTTCCTCCCCTTGACGGATTGCTTTGCAGTTATAGGCTGCTTGATGGGATTCCATCAGAAAGTAGGTGATTGAAATGCGTATTGTTTTCTTCAAGCGTTTATCCGATCAGAAAGAATTTCGATTTTTACAAGTTAAGAACACAGGGCTTGAAGGTGTCGCTAAAGATGGAGAAGTTGTGACGTTGAAATTTGCAGAACGTTCTACTATTTATTCACAGGCCTATACAAAGTAAAAACCACTGTTTGCGGCAGTGGTCTAAAAAATTATTCGAAATAATAGTTACTTTGTATTTTACGCCCAAGACTTCAAAAAATCAACTAGCTAGGAGGAAGAATATGCTTTTTTCCGAGAGTAATGTCAATATTTCGGCAGCATTAGCTAAAGCATGGGCTACTATTCAAACACCAAAACATAATGCAAAAGTAAATGTTCGCACCAAAAATGGTGGTTCATATACGTTTGAATACACGGATCTCAATGGCATTTTAGATGCTGTCAGACCAATATTTGTCCAAAATCATTTATCCATCATTCAGAACAGCTATACAACCGTTGAAGGGAATTTAACAATGGCTTGTGTAGAAACCATATTCCTGCATGAATCAGGAGAGTATGTGAAATCTTATCCACTCAAATTCCCAGCTGCCAACAGCATGCAAGATTTCGGTGGTCAGATTACTTACATGAAGCGCTATAGCTTGTCGGCTATGTTAGGACTGGCTACCGAGAAGGATGATGATGCAAATGGAGCGAGCGGTAATGATTATCAATATATGAATCAAGCTTCTCCAAAGCAACCAAATAACAGTGGTCAGCCACAGCAACAAAAAAATCAACCTAATCACACAGGTTTAAGGACTCAGGAACAGTTCAATGAAATAGCAAAATTGTTGAGTGAAGTTGCCACAGCATATGGTTCCGATCCTAATACAGTTTATAACGGTGCTATGCAGAGATGCAAAATTCCTGATAAGAATTCGGATTTATTAACAGTGAAAGAAGCGGATAGCTTAATTCAATATTTACGTGCTATCAAGATGCAAGTGCCTCAATGAATTCTGTACCGCACAGAGTGTTGTTGCCACAATGGATTTTTGAACAGGCGGCAGGCGATGAAAAGGAATTAGATCGCCTTGTACGCCGCTACATGTGGCTGAGCTACCAAGGCTACAAAATTATACGAATTGAGGGTAGCTTCGCCATCTGTGAACGAACTGATAGATTTTTATAGGAGGATCAGCTGATGGAGAGTAAAAACATCGTCAGAGTAGTCAAAAACAAAGATTATACAGTCATTAACAATACATCGCTTTATGACACTAATTTAAGTTGGAAAGCAAAAGCCATCCATGTCTTTATGCTCTCGAAACCAGACGATTGGACATTTCATAATAGCGAGCTTACCCAATGGGCCACGGATGGTGATACATCATTTGATACAGGTTTGAAAGAATTAAAGAAATACGGCTATGTCAAAAAAGAAAGGCGACGTGGAACAAATGGCAAATTTGAATGGGTCACGGTGGTATATGAAGTTCCACAGTTCGATGGGGAACAAAAGGACCAACTAGTGGAACAGCCATCACCTGAAAAACCATTAGTGGAAAATCACCCTATGGTAGAACCATACCCCGAAAAACCATCCATGGAAAATCCACGAGTGGAAAAACCATTAGTGGAAAATCAAGGACTACTAAGTACTGATATACCAAGTACTGATTTACTAAGTACTAATAGATTAATTAATAATAATGATGATAAGGAGCCACCTGCTTATGTAGCACCACCAGAAAAGCAAACCGCTTCTCCAACACAGAATGCATTTGCATTTTATGAGCAGAATCATTTTGGAGCATTAGGATCTCTAATCATTTTCAAAATTGACCAATGGATTAATGACTTGTCAGAGCCTTTAGTTATTCACGCAATGGAGAAGGCTGTACTTAACGGAAAAACTAACTGGGGTTATGTAGAAACCATTTTAAAAGATTGGTTCAACAAGAAACTCTTCACGTTGGAAGCAGTAGAAGCGGCTGACTTGCAGTGGAAGAATCAACAAATCCAAGCAACTCAGCAACGTAAACAGTCACAAAGATTTTATCCTCAAAAAAATAGACGTGAAGAGGTTGTACCAGGCTGGTTTAAAGATCGTAATCGGGAAAACTCACACATTCAAGAACCAATGAAATCATCCAGCCTTGTCGAAACAGAGCCGTCGGAAGAACAGAAAGCTTACTTTGAAGCAGAACGACAAAAAATCTTAGCAACGTTAGGGAAGGTGGAAGAAAAATTTGAGCAGACATGATGAACACATGAAAATGCGTGACCATTTGGCAAAGGCTGCACTGGCTAATGGGACTTTTACTAACGGCACAGACAAAGCGCTGGTACAAGCAGTTAAAAAGATGACACATGAGGAAGTTGCAATTCGGATTAACCAACTCATCAATGAGTACCAGTTTCCGCTTCTAGTCCTACAAGACGTACAGAAGCGGTTAAGTGACAGCCATTGCCCACATTATGCTATGCAGCAACTTAGATACCTAGAAAATAACGTACATGCTGGCATCGCCACAAAAAGGGAGGATTCAAACAAATGATTAATCGTGTCGTATTAGTTGGCCGACTTACAAAAGATCCTGAGTTACGTTACACACCTAACGGTATTGCATCTTGTCGCTTCACAGTAGCTGTAAATCGCACATTTGCAAACGAACAAGGTGAACGTGATGCTGATTTTATCAGTTGTGTAGCATGGCGCAAGCAAGCTGAAAATCTAGCAAACTATCAACGTAAAGGGGCTTTGATTGGTTTAGAGGGTCGTATCCAAACGGGAAGTTACGAGGGACAAAATGGTCAAAGAGTGTATACCACTGACGTTGTTGCCGATAGTATTCAATTTTTAGAACCATCACGAAGCGGTGGAGGAGGGCCACAAAACACTCCTAATTATCAAAATCAACCAAACCAATATCTGCAACAGCAGCAACAACAGCCTCAATACGGAGGACAAGCAAACGGAAATAATCAACCATCCTATGGTGGTGGGCAACCTCAACAACAGTTTGGAGGCTCCTATAACACGAATCAACAACAACCTCCTATGAATCATCCAAGCTATACGCGAGTTGATGAAGATCCATTTGCGAATCGTAGAGGTCCAATTGAAGTATCAGAAGATGATTTGCCATTTTAAAAAATAGGGGGATTTTCTCATGTTTAAAATATTCAAAGCTATATTACGAACTGCTGGAAAAACGCCAGATGATATTAAACAAATGTATGATGGATCCGTCGGTCCAGAACCTAGTGAGGAAGAAATACAGGGATATATTGATGTCTATAACAAACTAGATGGTTTAGAGGTTGTTGTATATGATCGTGGTCAATTTGGTGTTGCCGATTATGGGTTATATGTATGGCAAAAAGAGGATGACGAAAGAATTAGGGAATTATTTTACCAAGCAGAACAAGATCCTTACTTTGGCACTTATGTTAATGAGCGTGATGAATTTATTAAAGATTGGGAAGCGGAAGAATATGAATTTGGTCCTTCTCCTACATTTAGAGCTGATGATGTAGAAATCATTGAAGAAATTTTGCTAAAGAGTACATCATGAGTCGTTGTAAAAGATGTAACAGACCTTTAAAAAGTGGTGAATCCATAGTACGAAAATATGGGTTCACTTGCTGGCAACGGCATTTAGATGACTTGGAAGAGGATTTTTTGAAAAATCAAATCACCATATTTGACGTGTTAGATGCGGAAAATCGAGAAGAAATGAGGACACAGGATGTTTCATAATCAATCAACTAAACAGCGTGCGAAATCAGTAACACATGCTAACCGTGGCAAGTTTTTAGAACGTGTCATTGATATGGCCAACACAAAATATCGTAATGCGGGATTAGCTGATATTCGTAAAATTCCAACGCCTGTACAAATTACAAAAGATAAAGGCTCCCAAATAGAAGGACGGAAGGAAAAACCTGAATGGGTGGACTATGCAGGTGTCTGTAATGGACGAGCAGTGGTGTTTGATGCAAAGGAAACGAAGGGCAAAAGTTTTCCGCTCCAAAACTTACATGAACATCAATACGAACTGCTCCGCTCCTGGTACGAAAAAGGCGCTATCACTTTTCTACTTGTGTATTTCAGCGAGTTGGATAAATACTATCGCTTACCATTTCCACCGCTTCAAGCAGCTTGGCAGACAGCTCAAAGTGGTGGGCGTAAATCGATTCCACTGGCAACACTTGAAGAACATGCAAGCGAAGCTGTATCGATGGACGGTTATACTTTGCACTACTTGCTGCCATTTATCGAAAGTAGGTGATGAGGATGTTACAGGGAAAATGTGTTGATACGGGCGGATCTACTAATCTTACAAAAGGTGAAGTGTACTATCTTTTCCCACATGGCGGTCATGCATATTGTGCTAGCCGCTTCCCTAGACTGGGATCTCACTTTGGAGCCTACCAAAAGAATCACTTTGAGCTAGTGGATGTTGTTGTTGATGCGCAAGCTAAAGTACTTAATAAATATTTGGCACGTGTAGTGAAGCCACCCTCACATTTTTATCTGATCGATGAGGAATACATCATTACGGAGCCAAGAACAGATGGTTACTACAGTGTGTTTTTTAAGCATTGTCCAGATGTCCACCGATCGGGGCATATAAACGTACTGATTGTTTTGAGCGTATTGTACCTCTTGAAAAATTAGCAACAGAAACGGCTATCGTATTTGAGGTTGGTGACATTGTAGAAATTGCAGACGCATCGATTATAGGACGTAAACATTATGAAAATGGTATACAGGCAACAGTGATAGAGAATTTTTATGGTTGCATGTCAATTCAAAGAAATGAGCCTGTAGATAATATGGTCATAAGTAGTGTGCTTTTAGTAGGAGAGGATCTACAGGCTATTAGAAAAGTTGGATCAAGAACTGTACTAGAAGCGGCTATGGTGAACGATAAGCAGGAAAAGGTGCAAGAAACGGTAGAAACTGTGCACGTGCCTTCCAAAAAACAAGAATATGAGCAATTGAGCTTATTTTAGGAGGGACAGAAATGAATGAGCAATTAAGTTTTCGTGATGAATTACGAAAGCAAGAACTAGAACGCCCATGGTTTTTACAAGCAAGTTCTGCACCAGTTGTCCGATTTAAAGGGAATCGATCAGAGCGAGATCTACCAAAGGGATCATTATGTTTTGTTAATGGCTGCAGATCGGGTGAATTTGATACCCATGTTTGGTCCCGAAGTAAAAGTTCCTTTGTAGATTATTTAGATTTAGTGCCTATGAAAGTAATTGACTTTACAGAGGAAGAATTGACACGAGAATATCCAAAAAGGTGGGAGCATGTACGAATTATTTCAAATGCCACACTACAAGTTGTAGACGAAGGATTACTTTCTGTCATTGGACCACAATGGTGTGAATTAACAGAGAAACTTTCAAAAGGTGGATATACCCAAAATCGGAGAGTGGATATGCTAACTAGTCATTTCGAAGGTTACAAACCAGCACGTCTATTGGTCTACAAAGACGAATTAGAGGAGAACACAAATGAAAGCAATCACAATTAAACAACCTTGGGCTACTCTTATTGCTTTGGGTGAGAAGCGGTTCGAGACACGTAGCTGGCAGACGAAATATCGAGGTCCTATTGCTATTCATGCTGGTAAAACAATGGATAAGGAATATTGTGAATATCCGCCAATTAAGAGAGCGCTTCAAAGACATGGAATTGATAATACAGACTTACCACTTGGAGTTGTCGTTGCTACTGCTGAATTAGTTGAATGCCATTTGATACCAAACGAGTTAAGCGCTGCTGGCATTGAATTCGGAAAAAAATTAGAGGGTGACGAACTGTACTTTGGTGATTTTATGAATGGTCGTTATGCATGGGAGTTGAATACAGTGAAAGTGTTATCTGAGCCAGCGCCAGCAAAAGGAAAGCTAAGCCTATGGGAATGGAAAGAGGAAATGGGGTGAAATTTTGAAGGTATCTGAAATACTTCCTCCAGAGCAACAGACTCAATATATTTTACTAGAGCAAACGGATAAAAATTATGAGGTACTTTATGGCTGGATACCAGGCACTATATTAAAAAGGATTTCTATTTGGTACGGTTCCAATGGTCTTGGTCGCCATTTAAAACAAGCCTATTTTGTTCCCGCTAACTCTGATAGCAAGAATTATCAAGTTGCTTGGAATGATCATGTAAAAGAAATAACAGGTCAATTGGAGCTAGATATTTGAAAGTCTACTAGGCGAATAGTGAAATATGGAGTCAATAGACTTTCTGTAAAAGAAGTTAGACTTAAGGTGTTAAATTACAAATAAATAATCACACTCAGGGAGTATGATTATTTAAGTTCCAGAAAAAACGACCAAATTATAATATTACAAAAAAGTTGTGTTGTAGTAGATGACAAATAAAGTGACATTTTAACAAAAAAGCTTTCGAATACTATGCTTATCTTCTTTAAGCTCCAAAAATAAAAACCGAGGAGCATTGTCGAAAAACTCATACCCATCATATATAATCCTAATTTAATAAGAGAAGTACTTTCAACAACGAAATTAAAAGTGAGTATTTGACCTGTTACTAAAGCAATTATCGCTGTGATTATAGTAACGATATTACTAATGATTCCAAGTTTTTCGGTGCTATCAGCTTTCTTATATTTTGTGATGATTTCTTTAATATCCATAATGTTCCTCTACTTGATAAATATTTAATAACTCATTATAGGTTTATTTTCCCATTAAAATCAAGTTGTTTTGAAATAGTAATTTGGCTAGAAATTTATACAGAGGATAAAAAATTGAAATATCGTATGAAAGAATCTTATCGTGAAGAGTACTGGGAAGAGCATAAAGAGCGACGTGTAGAAATGCCTGCTAGAAAACGTTCTTAATCATATAAAAATTTTCGTTTTAGAAAGATTATTTGCAGAAAGGGTGAAATGAATGTCATAGACTTTAACATTAAATTTCGGTGAATACGATTTTACTAGATTTGAACAGGCAGTAAAAACTCTTCAAGAGGAATATGGCTATGTAGGTTTTGCTTGGGATATGGTCGTAGCAAGTGGTGATTTAGAAGTCCTAGCAACTTTTTTAGAAGCGGATGCTCTACTGAACATTTTGAAGAAAAGTTGAAGGAGAAGTTTGAGTGAAAAAATCAATAATTATTCGTGCTAAAACGGAGAATGAACGTGATAATCAATTAAAGAAATCTGAATCCAAAGGTGCTGTTATTACTGAAAAATTCTATCTTAGGGAACACAAACTCCCATACCAGGCAAGAGGCTATAAATTAGTGGATATGAAAATTGAGGGTGATTAAATTGGATTACGAACAAATAAAAGAAATTAAAGATTTGTTAAATGAACTACCTAAAGAAATCTTGATAGCTGAATTTGTAGCACTTATTTCCAAAGCAAAGAATTATGATCATCAATCTGTCAAATATACAATACAAGAGATTTTAAACAATTGGGAAAGTATTAATACTAAATAAAAAGCCGCAGCGTCGTCACACGCTACAGCCGTCAAATTGGTTCCTGCCCTTTTATAAGTTCAGTCAGATAATTGATTATATCATAGGGGGCAAAACTATGACACAACAGACATCTATCGAACAAATCAACACATCTGAAAACGGTGTATACATCGTACAAGATGGAATAATTACACCGCTAAAACCAAAATCATTTGGGCAAGACACAATCATTTGGCACAATGGTCAAGTACTTGATGTGGAGAGGGCTGAACGTATACGTATTAAAAAAACAAAATAATCGTCCTTACGGAAAAACCGATGGACACTAATAGTTGTTGGCAATTATGTCAACTCTATTAGTGTCCTTTTTATTTTTACATAGAGTAGAAAGGAAGATGGCCATGTACTTTCCAGATTTAATCGAAGAATATAAACAATCTCTTAAAGAGTTAAAAGTAGTAGGAGGGTGTCTCAGTATGATAAAAGATATGCAGGAAGCTATAAAGTGGATGGAAACAGGATATGATCCAGCAGAGTATAGGGCCGCTACACGTACAGATGTTTATGTTATGGACCATCATTTAATGCAAGACCTAATTACGTATGTCGATAGTGATAAAATGACTCCTAGTGTACTTGCTGAGGTCATTGATTGTAGTTACGACAATTCTGTAGTTAAAGAAATTGAGAAAATGTTTAATGTTAAAGATATAGCTAATCAAGCTATGGCCGGTTTAACAGAAAATGAACGTACCGCTTTCATTATGATACGAGCAGAGCAAATGACCTTTAGTAAGGCTGCCAAAATACTAGGGGTAAGTCGTGGTACCGTGCAAAATTATGTGAAACGTGCAGAATCCAAAATTGCAAATAACATTAGAAAAGAAAAACTTTTTTTATTTGCAGTATAAAGTTTGTCGTACAAATACCTATATAGTGATAGAAATAAATTTTTCTCTACGTGAGAAACTAGTTATTGATATGATGAAATGACCTTCAGGTTGCTTCACTTTATTTAGTATTTAAAGAATACAAACCGTTTTCTAGCATTATTAAATCATCATAATTGGTTGCGTGGTATCGTTGTTTAGCATTGGCGTAGCATCTATATTTAATATGATTTCTGATAGTACCTTTTTTAAACATAGTTCCTTGATTGTTCATAAAAGTAATGATTTCGTTTATTGAGAATTCATTTTTCCCTGTAGTTTTAATTAATTCACGAAGAGCTATTAATAATTCATCTCGACATGTTTTCTTTTCAGTTAGCAATTCAATCACCTCTTACATGTATTTGAGAATAATTTATCAGATTTTATGAAAATGTGTAAGTAATTGGAGAGGTATGATTTATGGGATATGATTAGAAAGATAAAGATGTTCTAAAAGTATCGTATTAAGCAATTGATAGTTCAAATTCCGATGAGATGGTCAGGTTTGGTATGGTTTTGAGAGCAAAAAGTTGTTACATATATTTTATCTTCTGGGTTAGTATTGGGCTAAGGAGGTAGGAGTTTTGAAAATATAGAGAATACTGGTCTAGTTTAGTGGTTAGGAAGTAATTTCTATTATCGGGTGGAATAATGACTTAAAGAGGGAGAGTGATTTGAATGACTGAACAAACGAATAGTTCGGATCAGAGTGTTTTCATTAGCGATTTAATCGAAGCGACAAGAGGGAAAGATCAGGAATTGAAGAAATTCATTGATGAACATTTATACATAAAGAAATCCCCTTTCGGCATTGAAAGAATAAACAAAAATATAGAGTTTTTAGAAACTTTGGATTCGACTCAACAAGCGCTAGTTATAGGGAGGAGTGCCGACTTTAAAGAATCTAACGACCCTTCAAAATATTTCCCTGTACTAATAGCTGTTTTTGGTTTTATTATTTCACTTTATACATTACTAGATAAGTTCACTGGCACTGTTTTTTATTCATTTATGGTAACCTTTGTATTAGCCATGTATTTTACTTTGCTAATGATTCGCGCTTTTTCAACATATCCGACAGCAGTATATTTTCATTCTATGGTAACGAACATAAAATTTGAAAAATAGTTTAAGCATCTCTTCGGAGGTGCTTTTTATTATGCTTCTATAGCTCAAAGAAAGAGAAGCCGGTTCGGTTACAGGATCGAATCTGCAAGGAACTTTTACTTTAAAAACTGCAAAACACTAAGAGTTGATAGGGCAGAGTTTGGTGTAATTTTGAGAGTGGAATTTGTAGAAAATTATTCCAAATTCATGACTTTAAGATTATAATTATGTAGTAGGTTTAAGAGAAAATAATATTTTGAGAGGAAAAAATTTTATGGAAAAAAATCTAATTGTAAAAATATATCAACTCGATGGTTCTAATAGAGCGCAAATAACATCAGAAAAACCAGAAGAATATTGTAATATACTTGAGTTTGAAATTACAAAAAGTGGTTTGTATGAATATATTCCATCAAACTCAGTAAAAGTAATTCATGCGGACGAAGCAGATCAAATACTGAGAATTTCTATTCCTACTAATTATAATGAAGAAGCGACAATCCGATTTATATCAAGTTATTTGAATAGTGATATGTTTAACGCACTGATTCATCCGAAAGAATATGATTACGAAATTAGTGAAAAATTATTTTTAGACTTAAAGAATAAGTATGCTGTAACTAATGGTAGTACTATAACAAAATCTACTAGTATTTATGATTTTTTAAATCACTTAATTGAAGCTACTGCTGGTGATGTAAATGTAGATCATTATTCTTTAAAAAATTATGATCGTATTGAGAAAATAGAACCGTATGATTCCTATTTAAAAATTACTTTTAAAAACTTTGGAAATAAAATGGGGAAAATGAATGAAAAAAGTATTTATGGTGATTTTACTAGTATATACTCTTTATGCCAAATTGAAAAAATTAAATTCATAGTTGAGGAGCAACATGTGTTTGTGCTTGTAAAAACACAAATGATACCTACTAAAAAACTGAAAAGGGAATTTGAAAAAGACGGATATAAAGTAAGTTTAAATAAGTATAATCATGAGTTTTACCATGAATATGTTTTAGAAAAAATCGATGAAAAGCAAAAATGTATAGTACATAACTTACCATATTACTCATTTTTGATTCAACCAAAAGAAGGACAAAAACCTTTGAAGGATTCTAAGAAGATAATTTTAAAAGAAAATCTAATTAATGTGCAGGAACGTATTGATAAAGTAAAACAATTACTAGATGAGACAGACGAATACGATTATGATCAAATTTTTGCCCAAGGTAATACATTAAGAAGGATTTTGGAATATACATTTAAGTTTTACTGCATCTTTAGAGAAATAGATTTGAAAATAGATGCTCAGTATGGTCAATTAAATCTAGGTAAATTAAAACCTGAAATTAATGATCTTCAAGGGAATATTGTAATTGAACAACGTTTAATAAATATTGCTAATGAACTTTCGCACGATTCTGGAGAGGTATTCAGTAAAGAAGAAGTAATAGAATTTTGGAATGATGTAAAAAAATTGTTAGAGCAAATAGAAATTGAAATTAATAGATAGTAATAAGAGGCACTTTGAGAAGAAGTGTCTTTTTGTTATTACTACCAAGCAACTAGCATAATGGGGTGATTACAAAACAAACAAATGACGATGGAGGTGGTGGTGTATGAGATATGGCTAGACCAAGAAATCCGAAGCGTGACGAAGCTTTTCAAATGTGGCTTGAAAGCAAAGGGCAAATGCTCCTGAAGGATATTGCTGAGCAGTTAGAATTATCCGACTCACAAATTCGAAAGTGGAAGAACCAAGATAAATGGGATGACCAATTGAAAGGTAACGTTACTAAATCCAATGGTAACGTTACTAAAAGAAGTCGTGGTGCTCCTATAGGTAACAACAACGCAAAAGGCCATGGTGCACCTAAGCAAAATCAGAATGCTACAACACATGGCTTCTTTGCTAAGTTCTTGCCAGAAGAAACACTCGAAATCATGGAGGCGATGAATGAACGTTCTCCAACCGATTTAATCTGGGATCAAATACAGATACAGTATGCTGCTATCATTCGAGCTCAACGTATTATGCATGTCGAATCGAAAGACGAAATAATTAAAGAGCTCAAAAAGGCAAAATACGAATACTATCCGCGTTCTAAAGAAGATGGTGGAGGAGTAGAAAAAGCTGTAACTGAAGAAGAATATGAATTCCAATTCGCATGGGAACGACAGGCGCAACTACTTACTGCTCAAACGAGAGCAATAGGGGAGTTGCGTTCTTCTATTCGTCAATTTGTTGAGATGGCGGATTATAATGATGAGCGTAGACTCAAACTCGAGCAGTTGCAGCTAAACATAGAGAAAACAAAAACAGACATCGAACTTACCAAAATCGATATCCGTAAAGAAAATGGTGATGACGACGATGAGTTTGAGGATGATGGTTTCTTAGAGGCGCTTAAGGGAACGGAAGTGGATTGGGATGAGTAAACGGAAGAAACCTGCTCTATTCAAATTCAAACCGTTTAGCAAGAAGCAACTCAAAGTACTCAAATGGTGGCAATCTGATTCCCCTCACAAGGATAAAGATGGCCTTATTTGTGATGGTTCTGTTCGTGCTGGGAAAACAATCGTTATGTCTTTATCATTTGTTATGTGGGCAATGGAAACGTTTGATGATGAAAACCTTGGCATGGCCGGTAAAACAATCGGTTCGTTCAGACGAAACGTTTTCAAACCTTTGAAGCGGATGCTGCAGTCCCGTGGTTATAAAGTAAAAGAATATCGTTCAGAAAATATGTTCACTGTCACTCGAAATGGCAAGGTGAACTATTTTTATATTTTCGGTGGAAGAGATGAGGCGTCACAGGATCTTATCCAAGGGATTACACTCGCTGGAATGTTCTTTGATGAAGTAGCACTTATGCCTCAATCATTTGTTAACCAAGCAACTGCTCGATGTTCTGTCGATGGAGCGAAGTTCTGGTTTAATTGTAACCCAGCTGGTCCTTATCATTGGTTCAAGTTAGAGTACTTAGATCAACTAGAAGATAAGAACATGCTGCATCTGCACTTTACGATGGACGATAACCTTTCGTTATCACAACGTATTAAAGAACGGTACAAGCGCATGTATAAAGGTGTGTTCTATCAACGATTTATACTTGGGTTATGGGTACTTGCTGAAGGTATCATTTACGATATGTTTGATGAGGCCGTACACAGTGTGAAAACAGAGAAACGCAAATATTCCAAATACTATGTGAGTGTCGACTATGGCACACAGAACCCTACAACATTTGGTCTGTGGGGCTTTTTTGATGGGATTTGGTACAAGGTTAAGGAATATCATTATGACGGTCGTAAGAGAAGTAAACAAAAGACAGACCAGGAGTATTATAAGGACTTATTAGATTTTATTAAGGGCGTTGAAAACTTCCAAGGTGTTATTGTTGACCCGTCCGCTTCTTCATTCATCACACTACTAAAACAGAATGGTATACGTGTGATAAAGGCGAAAAATGATGTGTTAGAAGGTATTAGAAATGTTGGCAATGCGCTTATTAACGGTTTAATCAAGTATAACGATTGCTGTAAAGAAACCTTTCGTGAGTTTTCGTCTTACATTTGGGATGAAAAAGCGGCAGATCGTGGCGAGGATAAGCCAGTAAAACATAATGATCACCAGATGGATAGTGATAGATATTTTGTTAACACAGTCATATTCAAAAAAGGTGGTTTATCCGTTCTAAAGTGAGGTGATTAAATGCTAATTGAGGATTTATATAGACCACGTTGGCATGAACAGATGGAGGAGGTGATAAAACGAATGGTGGAAAGCGTTATTAAAAATGAAAAAGTGCTGCTTAATGAGATAAAGGATTGGGAGGATTCTCCGAAGCGGAAGCTCATGTTAACAGGTGACAGGTATTACAAAAATAAGATGGACATTGAAGAAAAGAAGCGGGATGCAGAGTGGAAGTCCAACTTAAAGCTGATACATGGCTACGTGAAGAAACTTGTTGATCAAAAAATTGGCTATGTTCTTTCGAAGCAACCTTCAGTCACTAGTGAAAATGAAGGTTATCAGAAAAAGTTAGATGACATATTTGATGCTGGCATGATTAACCGCTTACGTAAAGTAGGAAAAGAGGCCATTAACAAAGGTGTTGCTTACTTGCATCCTTACTTTAATGAAACTGGGGAGCTTAGCTTTATGCGGTTTCCATCCGAGCAAATCATACCGTTTTATGCTGACTCTGAAAATATGAAAATTGAGTCGTTTTTACGGGTGTATGAAACCAATCATTATGATGGTACGACCAAAAAGACGTTGAAAAAGGTAGAGCATTATCACAGTGATGGGATAGATCACTACGTATTTGAAGGTTCAACACTCATCTCTGATGTCCCAGCGGGAGGAAAACAAGGATATCACTTTTTATTAGGTGATCAACCGGTGCTGTGGGAAAAGATACCCCTTATTCATTTCAGGTATAACGAGGAAGAGCAGCCTTTAATTGAGCTGATTAAATCACTCGTTGACAATTACAATACCCAAGCTTCTACAAATGCAGATGTACTTGCTGATATTCCTAATTTTATCTATAAACTCATTAATTATGGTGGAGTCGATTTAAAAGAGTTTCTTCACGATCTTAATGTCTATCGTGCAGTCAAAACGGATGAAAATGGTGATGTTGATAAATTATCGGCTGAGATTCAAACTGAAGCTAACGAAAAAGAACTTGAACGTACACGTAGAGCTATTTATGAGCTTGGCCGTGGAGTTGATACATTACATGAAAATTTGGGCAATGCATCTGGGGTAGCACTTAAATTCCGCTATAGTGATTTAGATATGGATTGCAATATTTTAGAGAGTGAAATGCAGTCGAGCATTGAGCACATGATGTGGTTTGTTACTCATTACTTGGACATGATTGGTCAAGGGGATTTCACCAATGAAAAAATTAAGTTTGTATTTAATCGTGACATTATTATTAATGAAGTAGAAGCGGTTGAAATGTGTGAGAAGTCAGTAGGGATTATTGATGATCAAACCAACCGTGAAAATCATCCGTGGTACACGCCAGAAGTTGAGGATAGGTTAGCCAAACAAAAAGCGGAAGAACAGAAAGAGATAGATGAGTATCAAGAGGCTTTGGAGAAACAGCGCCAGTCTCAATCGGAAGTGATGGACGATGAGTGAGTATTGGGAAAATCGTGCTGCACAACGTGAATTGGAATCACAACTTATTGCCAGTAAGTATCTTGCTCGCATGGAAGAACAACTCCGCATGGCACAAGCGAACATCATACAGCAGATTGAGGTGTTTTATTCTAGTTATGCTATTGATAATAAGATCTCCTATTCAGAGGCTAAGAAGTATTTAACGGCCAAAGAGTTAAAAGACTTTCGAAATATTACATTGCAGCAATACAAAGCCCTTTCATTGTCGAGGAATCCAGAATATGATCGCATTTTAGAAGCAATTGGCTATTGTGCTCGTATCTCTCGTTTAGAGATGCTGCATTTACAGATCCAGTTACAGATGCTTGAACTATATGGTGGCGTGAATGGATTACAGGCCTATACGTATACAGGTTTAACAGAAGTATACGAAAACTCTTATTATAAAGGGTTATATGACATTGCCACATTTACTGCTGTTTATCAGCCTGTCGCTAGGTTAACGGATAGCGTTATGAAAGAAGTACTCACCTATAACTGGTCAGGTAAGGAGTTTTCAAAGCGCATTTGGGGCCATGAAGCGGCAACTATGGCTACTGTTAAAAGAGAGTTAGAAAAATCATTTAGGCAAGGTCGCTCCCTTAGTAAAACATCAAGGGCAATCAGCAAATCTACTAACGTGGTATTAAGTAGAGCAGAGGCACTGGTAAGAACAGAAGCTAACTTCTTTCATAACATTGCTGCTAATAATTCATACATTGAAGCGGATCTGGAACGTTATCAAATCCTTGCTACTTTGGACAATCGCACATCTGAAATTTGCCAAGAGCAGGATATGAATATTTACTTTGTGAAGGATTATAAGCCAGGTACTAATGCACCCCCATTTCATGCGCGATGCAGAACTACGACGATTCCATTTTTTGATGAAGCTGAGTATATGGCTTATGAAACACGAAATTCTGCTAACGGTAGGATTAAGAAAATGAATTATAAAGAATGGGAAGCAAAGTATGTTGCATAAAGCTTATCCTGCGTCTTTTTTGCTTTGCAGACGTAAAAGATTCAAAGCAAGAACCTATCGTGCGTACTACGATAATGGGAAATAGGAGGCTATACGATGAAAAAAGAAGATTTAATTGCTTTAGGTTTATCGGAGGAACAGGCAGATAAAGTAATAGCAGGTTTTGGCACCATGGTTCCTAAAAGTCGTCTTGACGATAAAATCAATGAAGTAAAGGACCTAACAAATCAATTGAAAGAACGTGACACTCAGCTAAATGATTTGAAAAAAATTGATGCAGCTGGGTTACAGACAAAAATTGAAGAGCTTCAGCAACAAAATGAAACTGACAAGGCTGAATATGAAGCGAAAATCAAGGATACCCAACTTAAAAGTGCCTTGAAATTAGCACTTGCCAGTAAAGTACATGATACTGATCTCGTTACAGGTCTTATTGATAAATCAACAATTGAATTGGACGAAGAAGGTAACGTAAAAAAAGGCTTAGATGAGCAGATTAAAACACTGCGCGAATCTAAAGCCTTTTTATTTACACCTGAAACTGAGGAAAAGCCGCTACCAAAGGGAACTAAACCGGGTGAAGGTAAAAATGACGATAAACCATCTACATCAATCAGTGCTCAAATCGCTCAACAATTAAATACACGCAGTCAGTCAAGTGAAACAAAAACTATTTGGGATTAGGGAGGACATTATATGCCATATGTAAGTAATGTACAAAAAGCAGAACGTGTAAATTTTTTAGCATCATCAAAGGTGCAATCGTTCACGTATCAGGTAAGTGATGTAGGTGTAGTTGCAGATTCAAACGGTAAAAAGATTGTTAAAGCAGGGACAGTATTACCTGCAAATGACGGTACTGCGAAAGGTATTTTGTATACAGATGTAGATGTAACAAACGGACCACAACCTGGTTCGTTAATTGATCAAGCTTACATTTTAGAAGCTCGGTTACACACAGCACCTTCAGCAGAAGCGAAAACAGCTTTAAAGAATATTACATTCCGCTAATAGCGGCCATTTGAAAGGAGTAAACGAATATGCCAGATGTATTAGAATTATTCAATCAAAAAACAATGCTTGATTACTCAAAAACAAGAGAGTACAAGCCGTTACTAGGAGAAACACTTTTCCCAGAGGTTAAACATTCTACGCTTGAGTTTGACATGATTAAAGGAGGAAGTTCATTACCGACAATTGCATCAGTACATGCATTTGACACAGAGGCTGAAATTGGTAGTCGGGAAGCTTCTAAGCAAGCTTTAGAGGCAGCCTATATTAAACGTAAAATGCAAATTACTGAGAAAGATTTAATTGCATTGGCTCAACCTCGCAATGAAGCTGAAAAGAATTACTTAATGCAAAACGTATTTAATGATGTTGATGCACTTGTGAATGGTGTACGCGCCCGTGTTGAATTAATGCGAATCGAAGCGCTATCAAAAGGAAAAGTGACGTTGAATGAAAATGGACTTAATATGTCTGTCAATTACCATGTACCGTCTGACCACCAAGAAGCTTTGAGTGGTGCTGGACTATGGACAGCTGATTCAGCTGATATTATCGGTGATATGGAACGTTGGGCAGATACTTTAACTGATAAACCTACACGTGCATTAACTTCTACTAAAATACTTCGCTCAATTTTAAGAAATGCTAAAATCATTGCTGCTTTATTTGGTAAAGATTCAGGTCGTATTCCAACACGACAAGATTTAAACGCTTTTTTACAACAACATGATTTGCCTGTCATTGCAGTATATGATGCAAAGTATCGTAAGCAAGCAGCCAATGGATCTTACACATCACATCGTTACCTTGATGAAGACAAATTCGTCATGTTTGGTGATGGAACTTTAGGTGAAACGTTATATGGACCAACACCAGAAGAAAGTCGTATGTTGCGAGAAGGTGCAGACGTGTCGAGCGTGGGTAAAATCATCACAATGGTGTTTGAAGAAGGACAAGACCCAGTTTCGACTTGGACAAAAGCAGCCGCTACAGCTATTCCATCATTTCATGCTGCCGATAACGTTTTCCAAGCTCAAACAATATAAGGAGGTTGCTAAATGAAAACTCTTGTGAAAGTCAAAGAGAACAGCTTCCCTGTACGCTATGATGATGAAGTGTACAAAGTTGGTGAGGAATTAGAAGTGCTTAGTGAACACGCTGAGCATCCTAGTTTTGAGATTTTATCGGTAATAGAAACATCCAAGAAACGCACTACGAAATCTACGGAACCTACTGAATAGGAGGTTTTAGCTTGAACGTATTCGAAATTGTAAAAAGTAAAGTTCAACCAGATACATTTACTACAGAGGAGCTACTTCTAAAAATTGAAGAGGTAGCTCAAGCGATTAAAACATATTGTAACCGAAGTGATATTCCGGACGACATAAAATTCGTGCATGCGAATATGACACTTGATTTAATCAACTATGAAATGAAATCCATGAATCCATCCGATTTTGCTGTTGCAAAGTCTGTTAAAGAGGGCGATGTCACCGTTGAATTAGGTACCAGTACAACGACAAGTGAACAAGAAACTATGCAAATTCTCACTAACTACACATCTCAGCTTAACCGCTTCCGAAAATTGAGGTGGTAGATTGAACATTCGAAAGCTATTGGCTACAGCTACAAAGTCTGTTGAGCTCATGTATGATCGAGAGGCCACAGTGAAGCGGTATGAAGAGTATGAAAAGCCTAATAGTTCAACCGGACAGAAATGGATTACAAAGCATGCCAATGTGCCTTGCCGTTTATCTACAGTAGGAATGCAGACACTTAATAATACTGTGGAAGGAGAAGCAAATCAGATTCTATATGATGCCAAGCTGTTTCTTTCTTCAACTGTTGATATTTTAGCTGGGGACGAAATTGCGGTTCAGCTATTTGAAGATGGCGAGCTGATTATGACGGATGAATTTACGTCTGCTGAAGAGTCTTTTCTTTATGTAACACATCAGGAAGTACTTTTGAAGAAGAAGGTGTATGCTTAATGGCCTTTGAATTTGAAGAAGTGAAACAACTAGCAGAAAAGATGAAAGAGCTCACCATTGCATCGGGTAAGATTCATAAAAAAGTGGCAGAAAGAATTGCTCATTTAGCCATCCGTAAGGTTAAAATGCTTACGCCTGTTGATACGGGTGATTTACGCAATAACTGGAAGTATCACATCATTAAGCAAGGCGATACGTACAAAATTATTATCTATAACAATGTAGAATACGCACTTTTTGTAGAGAAAGGCCACCGTATTGTAATAGCTGGCCGTACAGTAGGGTTTGTGGACGGTCAGTTTATGTTAGAACTGACAGAACAAGAAATGGAAAGGCTGGCGCCACGAATGTGGGAGCGTGAAATTGAGAAAGAATGGAGGCGTATTCTAGGTGAGTGATGTAAATGTAACAGAAGGCATTAAGACACTTGCAATTAGGCAAATACGTTCTCTTTACCCAACAATAAAAGTGTACGATAAACCAGTGAAGCAGGGCTTAAAAGTACCTGCTTTTTTAGTACGTATTTTAAATGTACACCAAGAGCGAGGTATGAAGTATCAAGCCAATCGAACCTATTCTTTTAGCATGGTCTATTTCCCTGCTACAGACGATATAGACGAAGAATGCCTAAATGTATTAGAAGTCGTGCAAAACAACTTTAAGTACCTTGCTGGTAGGTTTCATGTACATGAAATTGAAGGTGAAATAGTTGATGAAACATTAGTTATGAAATATCAAGTGAAAGCTCGTCTACACGACATATTAGAAGAAGTGAAAATGAGAACATTGGAGGGCGTTGATTTTGACACAAGAGACAACAAACAAAACGGCGAAGCAACCTGGGAATAAAAAGTTCTCCAAGGTTGCTTTTTTAGAGTCCGCTTCTTCCACAAAGGCAAGGTTAGAGTATGAGGTAGTGCTTGAAGATGGTAAGAGTTATACCAAAAGTGAAGCGGATAGACTTGTTGATGAATGGAAAAAGAAAGGAGTAGAGGCTTAATGGGCGGTATTTGGGAAACGCAAAATAAAGTACGGCCAGATGCGTACATTAACTTTGAAACCAATAGCCTTAATACAATGGGGCTAGATTCAAATGGTGCATTAGCTATTCCTCTTGCGCTTGATTGGGGTGAGGTAGGTAAATTTATTAAACTATCTACCAATACAAAATTCAAGGCGCTATTTGGCAAGTCACTTGCAGAGATTTTGCCAGTAAGAGAATCATTTAAAGCAACAAGTAACATTTTCTTGTATAACATCAATGGTTTAGGGGAAAAGGCAAAAGCCACAGCAGAAGGACTTACAGCAACAGCAATATATGGTGGCTCAGACGGAAATAAAATTCATGTAACCGTCACTGTTGGTTTAGATGGCGCTGTAACTATTAAAACGTATTTTGAAGCTACACAAGTAGATTCCCAAAAGGTAGCGAGTTTTGAAGAATTGAAAGCAAATGACTTTGTTATTTTTACGGGAAGCCTTCCTGGAGCTGATGCGATTTTGACACTTGGGGGTGGGGCAACTGTAGCAGCAACGAACGAATCTATTTCAGAGTTTGCCTCAGCTTTAGATTCCTTAGATTTTAAAACAGTTGCATATGGTACAGATGATCATACCATCAAGTCCTTGCTTGCTCTTAAAGTGAGGGAATTTCGGGAGCAGGTAGGTAAACGTGTAACATTTGTAACGAACAATTACAATGCAGCTGACCATGAAAGTACCGTATCCATTAAAAATGGCGTCACTTTGGATGGGGGAGAAGTGCTAACAGCAAAAGATGCTGTATATTGGTTTGCTGCAGCATTTGCCGCTTCTACAGTAGGGTCGCTTACCTATGCAACATACCCCGGGGCGATTGAGGCAGAAACGATGACCAATGATGAGATTATTCAAGCATTAAAAGATGGTCATATTGTCTATTCATTCAATAATGATGAAGTTGTAGTGGAGCAAGATATTAACACATTCCGCTCATTCTCACCGAAAAAAAATCAGGATTTCCGGAAGGGGAAGATTGATCGTGGCATGTCTATTATCGAGAACAACGCTCGTCATATTTTCCGTAAATACTTCATTGGTAAAGTGAATAATGATGCGAATGGCCGGGATTTATTTAAGAAACATCTTATGAAAACTGTTCTTGATCCTTATGTAAGACTTGGTGTAATTGATCCATATATGCCAGAAGATATTGTGGTTGAACAGGGCGATGAAAAAGATGCAGTATTAGCAGTCTTAGGTATCAAGTTCATTGACGCAATGGAAAAATTATATATGCGTGTCGAGTGTAAATAAGAAGGAGGTAAGGCTTGATGGCACCAAATGTTATGCAAACAAAAGACGCCATGTCCTCACGTGAGGGCTTGGTGTTTATTAATATTGAGGGTCAAACATTCGAAATTGCGGAAATTCTAAAGTTTAAAGCAGAAGTAGAATATAACAAGGTGGAAGTAAAGCGTCTAAATGCTCGTATGGAAGGTTCGAAAATTGTTGGAGCTAAAGGTGTTGGAGAGATGACCATGTACTATCATCGTCCAGAAATTCGCGCCATGGCTTCGGATTATTTGCGATCAGGGAAGTCACCGATGTTTGATGCAACAATCGTCAACGCAGATATTACAAGTGCAGCTGGTAAACAAACAGTAGATATTCGAAACATTGTACCAGACAAAACCCTATTGGCAATGCTTGATGCAGATAGCGCTGATACATTAAAAGACGAATTCCCATTTACATTTGACGATTTTGAAATCTTAAACCAATTCAGTGTTATCCAATAAGGAGGAACTTATAAATGAGCAATTTTAAAGCTTTTATGAAAGAAAATGTACGTCAGGCAGATCCAGTAGAACTGAAATTAGAAAGATTTACAGAATCAATTAAATTACGTCCTTTAACATCTGCGGAGTCTGATTTAATTAATGACCGCTGCTTTAAAAATAAGCCTGGTAGAAAGGGGCGCCAAGAGCGTGTATTTGATCCAGTCGCTTACAATCGTGGTATTAGTGTAGCTTCGATTATTTATCCAGACTTAAACGATACAGAACTACAAAAATCATACGGAGTAAAAGGTGCTGAGCAATTGTTTGGTGCAATGTTCTGGGTTGGAGAAGCATCTCAAATTTCTGAAAAAGTATCAGAGATTAGTGGTTTAGATCATGCTTTAGAAGATGAAATAGAAGAAGCAAAAAACTAATACAGGGCAGTGAGGATGAGCGTGACGGACTAGCTTTCTATGCACATGTTGCGCTACATCGGTTTAATATACTGCCCAATAGCTTTTTAAGTATGGATCGTAAAGAGAGGGCGTTTATCATTGCAAGTTTGGACATAGAGCTTGAAAAAGAGGCAGAAGCGGCAAAGAAATAGTAGCGTTATGCCAATACAGTATAGTGAAATCCCTCCAAGTTATGTATATTTGTGTATGAGGAGGGATACACATGGCTCAAAATAAGGTACTTGCAGGAGATTATGAAGGAAAAAACATAATGATTGGCCAACAGGGGTTCTTCAGTAAAGAAGAAGTTTTTTTATTCACAGGATTCACTAAAAAATTTCCTTTGAATAAAGAAACTGTTGATTCTTATGAATTAATTACAGAAGAACATAGAAAAAGTGCAGTAAGCGGCGTAACTCGGGGATTAGTTGGCGGGGCATTATTAGGACCTGTTGGACTCTTAGCAGGCTTAACTGCAAAAAATAAAGGTACACATACATTGGTTATTGAGTTCAAAGATGGTAAGAAAAGTTTAATTGAAGTTAATGAAAAAATTTATAAGTTATTGATGCAAAAAATGTTTTGAGCACTCTTATTGAGTGCTTCAGACTGTAGACAAAAGCCCTCGAGAAGTTCACTCTCAAGGGCTTTTATCATTTTTCTTCCTATGTCGTCTTGATATTTGGTCATACATTACCAAATCCAACATACGCTTCGAGCATAGTTGCTCTCTTAAGCTACTTGCCACGTCCAAGTAGCCAGTTTCTTTAAATTCATGGCAGCAAAAGTAAGCATCGCCTGCATGGACAATTTTTTCAGACCTCTTAAGGTTGTCCATCGCATACCATGCTTTTCTTTTGCATCGGCAAAGACACGCTCAATCGTTTCTTTGCGCTTTGCATAGATTTGTTTGATGTCATAGGAATGGCGTAAATGTTCAGCTTCCTCCACATACGACTCCCAGATATGGCGTTGAATGAGTTTTTGATGATGCTTACTTTCTGTACACTGGGAAAGGCTTGGACACTTCGCACAAATCAAAGGATTCGATTTATATTGCCGATATCCTTCTTTCGTCGTTGTTGCATACTTCAATATCTGCCCTTGTGGGCAAAGATAACAATTATAGTGCTCGTCATATATATACTCGTGCTTTCGGAAGAATCCATCTTTCGTTTTAGGACGTGTATACGGAAGAACAGGCAACATTTGATTCTCTAATAAAAAGTTCGTAATCGCTGGTGTTTTATAGGCTGCATCTGCCGCAACAGCGATTGGTTTTTGAACGTTTTGAATGACTCTTTCAACAAGTGGCTGCAATACATGGCTATCGTGCACATTTCCCGGAGTCACAATGGCACCTAAGACAAAGCCCTTTTCATCTGTCGCTGCATGAAAAGAATACGCAAACTGTTTCGTACGTTCATCCTTCACGTAATACCCACTTTCAGGATCTGTCGTGCTTTCCTTTATTTCTTTCCATTCTTCTTTTTCAAATTTCTCCGGGGAAAAGGGCTTTTTTCCATGTTCCTCACGATCAATATTTAACTCTAATTGAAGTTTCTCTTCATAAGCCCGTGTTTCTTTTCGCACAACTTTTTTATCATACTTTCGTTTATTCGCACTCGCTTTCACATGCGTAGAATCGATAAATAAATGGTCTGCATGGAGGAGTCCTTGATGCATAATCTCTTTTAATATACGATAGAATATCTGCTCAAATATATCAGTGTCTTGAAAGCGACGGACATAATTTTTACCAAAGGTAGAGAAATGCGGAACTTCTGTATGGAAGCCAAATCCTAAAAACCAACGATACGCCATATTCGTTTCAATTTCTTTGATGGTTTGACGCATGGACCGTATACCAAAAACGTACTGAATAAACGTCATTTTAAAGAGAACAACAGGATCAATACTAGGACGCCCATTAGGTGAATAGAGATGTTCTACTAAAGGATAGATAAATGAAAAATCAATAGCCGCCTCTAGTTTTCGTACTAAATGATCTTGGGGAACTAATTGATCAATCGTTAACATTTCTAATTGTTCACGTTCATTGATTTGATTTTTCGTCATCATGGTTAATCACCTCGAAAGTGTACTTTTTATCAATAGATGAATAAGGAATTCTTTATGTAGGAGTTGATTGGAACGAAGGGTGGCGACTCCTGCGGGAAAAGCGGGAAAGTCGAGATCCTGGACTGAGCGAAGCGAGGGAAGCAGCTCGACCCCGCCCGCGGAAAGCGTCCGCCCGTAGTGGAAATCAACGGCTTTACTTTATTTTATTGTAAAAGAAAAAAGACTGTAGGCAAACTCAAAATTCATTGAGTTTGTCTACAGTCTGGAGCACTCTTATTGAGTGCTTTTTATTTTGGCTAGGGAGGAGGATGATTAAACTGTCTGTACGCACAACGATGTCATTAACAGATAAAATGACTGGCACTCTTCAAAAAATGATGAAAGCAATGAATAGTACCATTAGGGCAATGGAACAAATGCACACAGCATCTAATAGAGCTAGTGATATGCGCAGTTTGCAGAGAGCTCGGCGAGACATAGAAAGTGCAAGTGCTTCTTTCGAACGTTTAAGATCAAGTGCTAGGTTGGCAGGTAGCGAGGGGCAAACTTCAGGAAATAGATTAAGAGATAGTCTAAATGGAGTCCGGGATAGTGCGAATTCTGCCACCAGTAGCGTACGTATGTTGTTAACTAATCTATTGGGTTTTACAACTGCGTACTTATCTATTCAAGGCATTACTAACGGGTTAAGTAAATTTACACAAGCATCTGATAATTATTCAAATACTAATGCCCGTTTAGCTAATATTAACGACGGATTGCAGACCCAGAAGGAGTTACAAGACAAGATTTATAGGGCATCTCAACGAAGTTTAAGTTCATATAACGATACAGCGTCAAGTGTTGCTAAGTTAAATCTATTGGCTAAAGATGCTTTTGCAAGCAATGATGAAGCTTTACGTTTCACAGAGCTTATGAATAAATCATTTAGCGTATCAGGAGCGGGGACACAAGAGAAACAAGCAGGTATGTACCAATTGACACAAGCGATGGCTTCAGGGCGACTACAGGGAGATGAATTTCGTTCAATAATGGAAAATGCTCCGCTCCTAGGTCAAGCGATTGCTGATGCAACAGGTGTTGGAATGGAAGGCTTGAAGGATATGTCGTCAGATGGTGAAATTACTGCTGATATTATTAAAAAATCTTTGTTTGCAGCAGCTACAGAAATTGAAGACAAATTCAATAAAATGCCACTGACATTTGCTGATGCTATGACAGTCTTTAATAACTGGGCACAGCGAGCTTTCGAGCCGTTATTTGTACGTTTTAGACAATTTGTAAATTCCAATGCTTTCGGAATTTTAGCAGGGCATGCAATGGTGTTTATTAATCTTTTTGTATCAGGGCTATCATTCGTATTCTCGATTCTTGAGGCATTGTATAACATGATTGGGACTATAGGGCTGTTTATGTATGATAATGCTAGTTTGGTGGTACCTATTTTAGTGATTTTAGGAACGATTATAGGATCAATAGTAGCAATACTAGCAACTAAATATGCAATATTAGGTTTAATTAGAGTAGCCACTCTTGCTTGGGCAGCGGCTCAATGGGTTGTAAATGCTGCATTTCTTTCAAATCCGATAACGTGGGTACTTATTGCCATCATTACCGTAATTGCCTTAGTAGTGATGGCCATGGTTATGTGGGGTGAAGAGACTGCCACGGTAGTTGGGTTTGTAGCAGGCATTTTCGCAGCATTAGGAGCCTATATCCTTAATCAATTTATAAATATAGCAAATTTCTTAACAATTTTTGCAGAATTCTTTATTAATTTATTTATTGACCCCGTTTATGCAGTAAAAAAATTATTTTATGATTTGGTCATGATGGTAGTGGAAAATATGTCAGCTATGACAGGGAGTTTTGATAGTGCTGCAACAGCGTTAGGAAATGCCTTTGTTGCAGGCGTTAACATTGCTATCAAGGCTGTAAATGGATTAATCACCTTAGTTAATAAAATACCTGGTGTTAATTTCGGTAAAATAGGAGAGTTACAGACTGGTAAATCAAATGTTATTACAAAGCATTGGCAGAACTTTGCTGCAAATATTAAAGCTCCAACCAGTGATAAAAACGTAGTTAGTTTGTCTAAGGCCAAGCTCTTTAGTATCCCAGATACTTTTAATAAAGCAAACGAATGGGCATATGACGGTATGATGGGCGCTGCTGATAAAGTGAGTGGCTTAGTTGATAAGGCAAAAAGTTTAGCTGGATTAGGTAAAGATGATAAAAATAAAGAAAATCCTTTTCTTGATAAAGCAAGCTTAATGGATGATGTTGTAAAAACCGCTCCTTCTGAATCTGGATTAGGTGCAGCAGGAGATCCAGACAAAGGAAAACTAAAAGGTGGTAAACTTGATAAGGTCAAAAAGATTGAGGACAAAATAAATCTTGCAGACGAATATCTTGAGATATTTAAAGATATAGCTGAGGGTAAGGCCATTAATAACATTGTTTCTTTAACACCAAACTTACAGGTTCATAATAAGTTTGAGGATACTACAGGTAGCAAAATGGAGAAAATGCTTAATAAGTTTGATGATTTGTCTAGGATAGGCGGCAATGCAACGGAAATTAATGATCTTGTAACCCAAACATTAACCTCTCCGTCAAGAGATGATGTTGCAGTGTCAAAAGACATACGTGAAAATGTTTCCGCTTCACCTATTACCAACAATAATAAGACCATAGTGCAACATATTAAGAGTGATCCTAAAATTGAATTTTCAGGTGATATTCATAAAGATGTGGACTTGCAGGAACTAATCAAACAAATTGTGAAGTGGTTAAAAGATGAGCAAGATCGTTCTGTTGAGGGGGTATATACATGATAGGCATCTATCTTAGTGCTAAGAATGATACTGAGGGCTTTCGTATCCCTGTAAATCCACCTGAACTCCCTTTTAAAAACACCGCTGATGGTGAAGAATTTTCTATCGCCAAAAAGGGAACTGTTAATGTACCTAAACCAATGAAACTAACAGAGTTTGCTTTCTCATCATTTTTCCCTGCTGATGATACCCATTATGCAGAAACTCAGTTCAGAGAACCTCAAATATATATAGACCAGATAAACAAGTGGATGGCCGCAGAAACGGTTATCCGCTTTATTTATGTTGGTGGCTCCTTTTCCGTTAATGAATTAGTGACAATTGAAAGCTTTGAACCAAAGGATCAATTTGGCACAGAAGATGTGGATTACACAATTTCTTTTAAAAAACATGTGCCGTTTGGTTTTAAAAAGATGGAAGTAGTAAAAAAGAATGCTGCTAAAAAGGGAGCGGCGTCCATTAAGCAGCCAGTAACAGTTGCGAAAAAGGAAGCTCCGCGAGATAATCCTAAACCTGTTCCACAGACTTATAGTTTAGTAAAAGGGGATTCTCTTTGGAAGATAGCTCAAAAGTATACCGGAAATGGAGCAAACTACAAGGCGCTACAATCGTTGAATGGAATAAAGGACAGTGAGTTAAGAAAATTACCTATTGGCCTAAAAGTAAAAATACCGCCTGAGTGGACAGCTAAGAAATGAGGTGACAGGTATAGAAGTATTAATCGACAATCGTGATGGAAAGATATATGAAGTTCCTGTCACGTCAATTAGTTGGAAAACAGAAAAAACAGGAAAAGCTTCTGAACTGAATGTTAATCTGTTAAATCCTAAGCCACTCGAAAATAAAATTGTATCTGGTGCGATTGTAAGGGTGACTGATGAGAAGCACAAAATTTTCTATGGTTATTCATTTAAAGCTGAATTGGGGAAAAGCAGCGAATTTAAGATTACTGCTTATGACCAACTGAGGTATTTAATGTTCAATGACACGTTTGTCATGAAATCAATGCAGTCCGAGGCTGCTATAGCTCAAATATGTAGTAAAGCTAAATTGAAGTTAAGTGTATCTACAAAGACAGGCTATAAAGCACCAGCAATGATAGAGGAAGATAAAAAAGCATTAGATGTCATTATGAAGTATATTGATTCTGCTATTGTAGCAACCAACCAAAGCTTTGTGTTTATGGACAATTTTGGTGTACTTGGTCTGCATAATATTAAGGATTTAGTTATCCCTCCTACTGATTTTTATATTGGTGAAGAAAGTCTCTTATATGATTTCGATTATTCAGTATCAATTGATGATAGTTACAATCGCATTAAGCTTGTTTTAGATGATAAAAAAGCATCAAAGAGACGGGTATTTATAGCGCAGGATAGTAACAATATCGCTAAATGGGGGCAATTACAGTATTACGAAAAAGTAGATGAAAATATGACGAAAGCGCAAGTTGAGAGCTTACTAGATGCATTACTAGCTGTACACAATAAAGAAAAAAAGAAACTATCTTTGAAATGTTTAGGTGACTGGCGTGTACGAGCAGGCAAAATGGTGTTCATCTTCATCGAAAAGCTAGGGTTAAAACAACTGTTTTTGGTGGATGCTTGTACCCATGAGTGGACACCTAAAGTTCATACAATGTCATTAGAATTGAAGGTGATATGATGAGTTTACTAGATTTAATCAAAACAACAGCCATGGCTGCCTTTCAAGCATCCAATCCAGTTAATATTGTTGTAGGTGAAGTAATTGAATCGAAGCCCTTGAAAATAGAAGTCCATTCCAAGCTCATCTTAACGGATGAGTTTTTGCTTGTTGCAGAGCATTTGACAAGGCATGAACGTATAGTTTCGCTTTCTTATGAACATGCACAAAATTTTTCTAGTGGTCGTATGGGAGATGCATTGAAACAAGCAAGTTCTACACGGAAAAATATAGGTGAATCTGCACCTAATCCTTATGAAAAATATGACATGAAATACGCAAAATTTATTTTTGAAGATGGGCTTAAAATAGGTGATAAAGTTTTGCTGCATAGGGTGCAGGGAGGGCAAAAATATTTCGTTTCAGACAGATACAAGGAAGGTGATAGCGTATGGTAGTCCCAACAGAGGCAATAACAATAACACCAGAAATTGAGGTGATCGATGCCGTTGAATTACCCACTCGAACATATCACTTGGATTTCAAAAAAGGGTGTTGTACAGGATTTATTGATGGTCAGAAAGCAATGGAACAAGCTATTTTCAAAGCTTTAAATACCATCCGCTTCGAACATCTTATCTATACAAATAACTATGGTTTTCAGAATATGGTTGGTTATGATGAATTGTATGTTAGAGGAGACTTAGCTAGGCGTATTCATGACGCAATCCTACAAGATGAGCGTATTACTTCATTAGAGAATTTTAGCCTTGAATTTACTTCAAAGGAAGATGTATTAGTGACTTTTATCGCTCGCACTATTTATGGGGATGTAAGTCTCTTGAAGGAGGCGATAAGGATTGCTTGATTACTTAGAAGCACAATCTTTTGATAGTATCCTAACGGCGTTGCTTGAACGTGTACCAGATGATGTTGACAAGCGAGAGGGTAGTGTCATCTATGATGCGCTTGCTCCCTCAGCGTTGAAACTCGCTGAAACTTATTGGGATATGGCTGTCCTCTATCGTCGAACTTTTGCTGCTACGGCAGACGGTGATGATCTTGAAAAGCGTGTAAATGAGCATGGAGTTGAGCGAAAAAAAGCAGGTAAGGCTATTCGTCGTGCTTTGTTTGCAGATGGTGATGGACAACCACTTGATGTGTCAATAAGTAGCCAATATCGTTTAGATGAAATTGTATATACGATAATTGAACGGATAGAAGCGGGTGAATTTAAAGCAGAAGCTCAAACAGCTGGATCCGTTGGAAATAAAGATTATGGTGAAATGCTCCCTTTAGAGGCAAACAATCAGTTAGGGAAAGCGATTTTAGCAGATGTCCTTGTGCCTGGTGAAGATGATGAAACAGATGACTCCCTTTATCAAAAGTTTCTAGATCATATTCGTGAGAAAGCTTTTGGAGGGAATCGTGCTGATTATAAGAAAAAGTTAAGGGCCATTCAAGGTGTAGGTGGTGTCCGTTTACGACGTGCGCCATTTGGAGGAGGAACAGTAAAAGCTATTATTATTGATTCTGATTTTAAAGTACCAACACCAGAGTTTGTATCCTATGTTCAAGAGATTATAGATCCAATCGAGTATAAAGGTGAGGGCTACGGCACGGCACCTATTGGCCATGGAGTCACCGTGGAAGGTGTAGGAAAAAATGATATTGTTGTTGAGAGTGAACTAATTCTTAATGGAGTAACCATTGGGCAAATCGAGGCACAAATAAACGAAACTTTAGAAGAGTATTTTGCAGAACTACGTGCAATTTGGTATAAGGATTTAGAAATTAATGTGAGGATAACCCATATTGAAGCGAGACTTGTGGAAATCGAAGGAGTAGAGGATATTACTTCAACCACGTTAAATGGGCTTGATAAGAACATCAATATGATTAAAGATATCCCTGTTCTCTCACAAGTAATACTGAGGGAAGTGAGTACATGACCAATCCTTTTTTAGAGGAATTACCACCTTACTATAAAAATATTAGAGAGTTTCGTGAGATGTCCAACACAGTTACAGCAAGTTGGGACCAACTTGATGAAGCTCTTTTTGATATGGAAAATGATCAGTTTATTTTAACATCAAGCGAAACTGCTGTTGCAATGAGAGAAAAAGATTTCGGGATTCGTGCAGATCTAAAAAGTGAAACATTGAAGTTTCGCAAGCTAAGATTACTTGCTCGTATGCAAGATAAAGCACCTTATGTACTCGAACACTTAATTAAGGTTCTTACTAATTTATTGGGTGAAAATAAACATCAAATTTTACTAGACATTGATCATTTCGAAATGGAAGTAGCCATTGATGTAGAGCAAACCATTTATTATAAAGAGGTAATAAATATAATTGAGCGCATCGTGCCTTTAAATATCGACTTGATGGCGACAATACTTGCTATTAAGGATTCTTTAGTGTTGATCGCTGGAACATATGCTTGGAATTTTAACAATAATCGTATATGTGGACGATTTAAAACAGCTTCAAAATCAGCAATCATAGGCAAAGAAAATTTAAGCGTACGAGATGGATCGTATGCTTTTTTACTTCGCGCACGGACTTGTGGGCGATTTAGAGCAGGAGGTGGATTAGTGTGAGTGAAATACAGCCTTTATTAATACAACTTACTGAAGCATTTTTAAGTAATTTGGTCGTTGGGGCAAAGGTAACAATTGATGGAGTGGTTTATGATAAACCTATTTCACATACTAGTGATCGTTATGGATTGAGAAAATATGTGAAATTAACAACCGAAAAAGGTCTAATTACTCGAGTAGTTTTAGTAGATTCGATGGGTCGAGAGCTATATGTGAAAATTATGAACTACCAAAAAGGAGCGCAAGGCTATACCATTGCATTCCCTCTCACTGTTGAAGCAAAGGAAGTGGAAGTAAATGGCTGAATTTATGACAGGAGAAATTCCTTTGAATTTTAAAACAAATCCATATAAACGAGTGAAATGGGAGGATGATTTAACTGACCCCAACACTGGTGAAGTACTAGAAGAGGGCACAATTTTTTGGGCGGAATATGGAAATAATCTTGAGTGGGGTCTTTATAATGCATACCGTTTTTTGATAGAACAAGCTCGCCAAATGCAACGTATGCAGATCCAGATGGAATTGGACGGGCGAGTACCTGGCAACTCAGGGACATTTGCTGATCCTTTAGACGGCAGCTCAAACAAAATTAAATTAGACACAGCTTTGACTGATGTCATTGAGCCTGTGGCAATCAGTACAACTACTTTAAAAGTGGCTAGTGTTGATGGTTTTACGCCATTTACGCAAGTCACTATTTTTGATGATGTTGCTAAAGAGGACGTTGTGATCACAGAAGTAGGAACAAACACAATCAAAGTACAAGCATTAAAAAATGCGTACAAAAAGGGTGCGAAAGTGGCTCGAACTAACGTTTTAATAGATACAGTAAACACTGAAATGGGTGTGGGTAATTGGCAAACCTATAGATTAGAAATTGTGGAGGTGGTATAAGTTGGTAACAAAGGCATTTACATCTACGGAATCTACAAGTCGTTCCCAAACTCTTAAGATAACCATACCTAATTTAACTAAAGTCATATCAGTTAAGGCGAATACAGGTAATGCTGTCGTTACATCAATTAATGGAAACGAAGTTACAATTTCATTGTCGGGTGGCTCGTCTACGCGTAGCGTACAAACAGGCGGTACGTATACACCAGCACAGACAAAAACAGGCGTTGCAGGTGGTTCTGTCAGTCCTGGAGATAGTATACCTTCGACAATGCCTTATAGTGATGGGCAAGGTTTCCACGGGACATTAAGCTTAAAATCTGCAAGCGCGCATAGTGATGGTGGTTCTAACGGGCGAATTTCTGCAGGTAGTTGTCCTGCAGTATTACCTAATACGGGCGGAGCGATTAAAACTTCGTATTGTACCTATAGCTATGAAGGTACTGTGACAAAACCTGCAGTGGATACCCGCACATATGCCTATTATTATCAATATGTCGTCACCGTGGATTATGAGGATAACAAGGCACCTACGGTAACTGTAACGGGTCCGACTAATAATATAACCTTGTATGAAAATGACACATTAAACGTCACAGGTACGGCAATAGACCAAGATCCAGATCAATCGGTTACTGTTTATTATCAAATTGATAATAATCCCAAAAAGGTCTTAGCAACAAATCTAAGTCAGATACAAATATCCCTATCAAAACAGCTCACATTTAAAGGTGGTAAGCTGTTTGATGGCGAGATAGTATTAACAGATACGTTAGCAGAAGGTGTACCACATACCTTGAAAGTTTGGGCCGTAGATAATGAAGGAGCTCAATCTGAAACAGTAGAGCGAACATTTTATGTCGTTCCAAACAGAGCCCCACTACTAGCTATAGATTCAGTGGTGCCAAGCGGAATTATTAATACTGATAAATTTAAAATCAGTGGTACTGCATCGGATCAGGACGCTAATTCGAACATTAAAGTTAACTATCGAATTAATGGGGCTAACCCAGTTGAAGTTTACAACGGAGCAGGTGGTGCTTGGGAATTTGAGGTTTTTCTTTCCCAACTCGTAGTCAATGAAAATACGATAATTATTGAAGTAATCGACAATTACGATGCTAAGACTAGTAAAACGATTAAACTCAATAAAAATGAAGTGAAAACGCCTATTTTGCATGCTGTTGGGAGGTATAAAATTAAACCTCCTGCTGGATCCGCAAAGGGCGTTTTATTATTCATCGAGCGTGATGAGGAAATGAATCTAAAAGTTGAGCTATCCATGACACTAGCTGGCGAGCAAGAGCAGTATGAAACGCTAACAGCTGATAATACAGCTCCTATGCCTAATATGAATGGCATTGTGGAAGATACCTATTATTATGAGGCCACAGAGCCGAAAGACAATATCATTTTAAAACTGTCTACAACACTGCCAGATGCAAATGTTAATCACAAAATCCATCTAATATCGGGGGCGGTTGAGTAATGGCTTTAGAATATAAACAGCGTGAATCTGATGGCTCTATGGGTCAGCCTGTAAGAGTTGGGACGGGTTTAAAACTGGATGAACAAGTGTTATCGCTAGGCGAACAATTAGCTCAGGAGAAGATTAAGGGTATTCAAAAGGATCTTCTTATAAACAGCCTTGGTCAAACAGTTACACAATTGAAACTAGAAATTTTGGCCATGAAAGGGGGCGAGGTATAATGCAATTTTGGCAAATTGCTTTTATGTACAAGTGGGTAACTGCAGCACAATTACGATTAGCAGTAAAAACTGATGCAAATCCGTTCGGTGAGATTACGCCGGAACAATACAAAGAAATCACGAAGCAAGATTTTGAAACACAGGCATAGGATTAGCATTATTTTTTGTCGTTTTTAGAAGGTAATCTCTTCCTTTTGTCGAAAAGAGTAATTGTAAGAAAGGAAGGATGGAAATGATTGATAAATATATTGAATATTACTATTTAGTACCTGTCAGTTCATTGCTAATTTTAGTGATTACTTACGCCATTAATAATTGGGACGCAACAACATTAGAGAATCATTTAATGTCAAATTTTAAAAAATTACAGATATTTTCTTCTACTATATTACTAGAATCCATAGTAATTTCTTTTGTACTTTATATTTTATTATTATTAAATCAAGAACCTCTTGAAAAAATGTATCATGTGAAAGATTTTGAATCTACGCATGTAATGATATTATTGGTAAATTTATTTATAATTGGATTCGTTATTTCTTTAGGACTAAATTTGCTACTTATATTAATCAAAAAAATATTCGGGGTAAAATATTACTTTTTTACTTCTTTGCCGAATACAGAAGGTAAATGGTACTTGTTCAGAAAATCAACTAAAAATAGAATCTTGCTAATGGATGAAAACGGAAGGTTTCTATTTCATGAAGATTGGAACGGGTTGATTTTTGAGAAGAAAATATTTAAACTTAATAAACTTCAACAACTTTTATATGGAACCGAAAAGAGGTATTTTAATACTTTTCTGACATTTACACTATCATGGGTAGCATTAAGCATTGTTTATTTTGTTGTTGATCTAGAATTAAAAGAGAGATATTTTGTTTTGTTTGCATCGCTTATTATGTTGGCTATTGCTTCGATAATTTTCAGAAGTAAAAGGGTATTATCTTAATAACGCAATTAGATCTTAATATGGAATTCTTTATTTAAAGGGTGCTTTTTTAACGCACCCTTTTATTTTACGTCAAAATCTAAGCAACGCACTGTGCCGAGCAGTGCTATTTTTTATGTAGAGGTGAGGGCAGTGGAGCTTTTAGTAATAACAGGGGCAGGTATAGCTGAAAAAGTGGCCAATAGTTCAAATCCATGGATTTACTTATCAATCATATTAATAATCGCGGTTTTGATTGCAGGACGATACATTTTCAATTATTTAATTCAACTAGATCAATCGCACCGTGACGAATCAAAAGAACGGGAAAAGGCGTTAATGACGCATTTAGAGCGTTCCAATGAATCTCAAGAAAGGACAGCAAATGCATTAGAAGGAATTCATTCAAGCCTTTCAACATTGGAGGGTCGAGTTGACCGTATTGAAAAACATACTTATAACAAGGAGAGTGCATAATATGAATTTAACAAATATTTTTATGATCGCTATGGTGATGGTAGCAATTGTATTAGCAGTTGCAGAAGTTCTAAAAAAGACATTTAATCTTAATACTCAATACATGCCAATCACATCAGTAGTGATTGGTATTTTTATTGGTTTGATTTTATGGCCGTTAGCTGATTATCCAGTGTACATCATGTTGATTGCTGGCTTTATTGCAGGATTAACAGCATCAGGCACATTTGATTTACTAAAGGCTGCTAAAAAAGAAGGTGAACAATAATGACAAGTGTAAAAACTACATGTCGAGATTTAAGCGAATTAACTGCAGCTGCTCAAGCAGCTTGTCGACTACTTTTTCAGGAATGCTTCAAAGCTGGCATTGTAGACATTTTTATCACAGAAACATACCGCAGCCAAGCGCGCCAAAATTACTTATATGAGCAAGGGCGAACAAGACCAGGACCAGTAGTTACCTGGACACGTAATAGTAATCATATCTCACGTAGAGCCTGGGATATTGCTGTAGCACCGCCAAGAAACTTATACGACATTTCCACTTTATCAAAGGTAGGGGCAATTGCTAAAAGGTTAGATATTACGTGGGGAGGTTATTGGGAGGCAGGAAAATATGATGCACCTCATTTCGAAATTCCTGCATCGTGGAAGATGCCTGCAGGCTATAAATTAGAAAGAGAAGTAGTAGTACCAACAAGTAGTGCTGTTAAGGTACAACTTATTGTAGAAGATACACAGAAACCAACAGAAAAGGATGATGACATAATGAAATTCACAAATGAGGCAACTAAAGCAGCAGTACGTGATTACATTAAACAGGCTGTAGATAAAGGAAAAATCGATAAGTCGTGGCTAGAGAAATTTGATTCAGGTACCATGACAAGTGGTGATTTTGAAGGTTTGAAAATCATTATTTCACAACGTTAATTTATTAACGGCTAAGATTACTATAGTTCTCTTAGCCGTTAAATTCTTATATTTATAATCTGTTGTATTAATTAATTTTTAAAATTTTGTACTCTCATAATAAAATCGTTACCAAAGTTTTCAATAATGTATTCACTAGTTTTATTCTCGAAACTTGGGTAGAGATCATTTGTAGTTAATTTTAGACCAAATAGCTCTTTTGCTAAACTTATTAATAGATCTGTAGAAACTGATTTATTATAACTAATATAACCTATTTCTTCATTAGAATCTCTAACATGAATATCTAAATCCCCCAAATATATAGTATTTGTATCAGTAAAACTTACTTCGTAACCTGCTTCTAATATTTTTTTATAGCTTGCTTCTGAAATCTTTGACACGACCTTATTTATGTCATTTACATTTATTCTATTAGCAGGCGCATCAGATGCAACTGGAATTTTTGAATTACTATAATCTGAATTAGTTTCACCAGAGGGTATTGTCCCACTGTTATTATTACTCACAGGTTTATCACTACCTAGACTTCCTAGTTTTAAACTACTATCTAATTTCGACACACCTTTATTTGCAAGAGCTGCCAAAGTTAAGCTTTCCGTGTTGTTATATACTGATACTGCAATACCTCCAGCTTTGTTAACGCCGATATTATGCATGCGGTATAAAAAAGCAACAGCTTGAGAACGAGTTAACGTATTATTTGTCCCAAAGTACTTAAATAAATCACTGTTTTCATACTGTGGATTTTGACCAGTAGTAATCCCTTCACCAATCATGTAATTTATTGAATCAGCCAATGAATTGACATTACCAGATATGTGACCAATTGCTTGTGCGACAACCCCACGTTTAACAGGCTTGTTTCTTAATCCACTGTCAAAATAACCGTTTAAGGGTACTCCATAAGCTGCTAATGCATCATAATATGTATCAGACCATAGTGGAGCCGGTGTGTGTATATTTAGGTCTCCTTTATCATCTTTGAATCCATAAAACTCAACAAGCATCTTAGTGAATTGAGCCTCGGTTACACTGTCATTTGGACCGAATTTACCGTTTGGTTTTCCTTTATTGTCTGTATAACCACTTACAATGCCTTGCTGCTGTGCCCATTTAATTGCCTCGTAAGCATAATGGTTTTTATCAACATCTGTGAAATTCGTATTTGCTTGTACATTTGCTACAATTGTTTCTTTAGCGAAAGAAACAGACGGGGCAGCAATACTAGATAACAGTAGTGTACTTATAGCTGCCACTCTAATTTGTTTTTTCATTGGTTAACCTCCAAATTTTTCTTTATTATATACATTATATTACTATGAAGATTAAATTTGGGATATTATCGAAATTGCCCAGATACCCACTTAATTTTGAGCCTAGACATTTTTTTATTGCTAAAATAAGGACGTAAGTTCTGTGAAATGTACAAACAAACGTTCTTGTTAGGAGGATTAAAATGGCAAAGTCAAAGAAAAAAGATCCAGCAAAAAAGGTTGCTGAAACCCAAAACAACCTCCTAAATACTCTCTCGGTAGTTATTTGTAATAATAAAAATGTATTAATATAGTAAAATGTTGTTTGTGTATAAAAAAATAAAAATCCCACAGATTGTGGCAAAGAGATAATATTAACTTTAAGGGAATTTATATCGTTCTTTCCTTATAAAATAGTACCTGTCCAAACCTTCTTTATCTGCATTTTTACGAACTGGGGCACTTTTTTTTAAAAAAAACTCCAGTACCCCAGCAAGTGCCCCAAAAAGTGCCCCAGTTAAATACACTTAGATACACTTCGTTAGACAGGTATAGAAACCTTCATTAATACAAAACCTTGATATTATGCACATCAAAAAATTAAAAACATCAGGATAGAAACCAAGGTCATAAGTTATGCTTATCAAAAAAGATAATATTAATGTAATTTACTTATGAATATAAATGCGCTATCATGGGTATTGGAGAAAAGATGCTACACATTTTTAAAGCCTTTTCAAAAAGATATATTAGGGGGATCCGCAAATGGCACAAGGTAATTTACACAACAGCCGTGCATCATTCGAAGTGAATGGTAAAACTTACAATTACTATGACTTAGCTGCGATTGAAAAAGCTGGCGTTGCAAAAGTTTCAAACCTTCCTTACTCAATCAAAGTATTATTAGAATCTGTTTTACGTCAATATGATGCGTATGTAATTAAAGAAGAGCACGTAAACGAATTAGCAAAATGGGGCAATGGTGCTGATCCAGAAGCTGAAGTACCATTCAAGCCTTCTCGCGTTGTATTACAAGACTTTACTGGTGTACCAGTAGTTGTTGACCTTGCATCTCTTCGTTCTGCAATGAAAGAAATGGGTGGAGACCCAAGCAAAATCAACCCTGCTATTCCAGTTGACCTTGTAATTGACCACTCTGTACAAGTTGACAAATATGGTAATGCATCTGCATTACAAGCAAACATGGACCTAGAATTCGAACGTAACGCTGAGCGTTATAACTTCTTAAAATGGGCTCAAACTGCTTACAATAACTTCCGTGCTGTACCACCAGCAACAGGTATCGTTCACCAAGTAAACTTAGAGTACTTAGCTCCAGTTGTACACGTAAACGAAAATGCTGATGGCACATTCGAAACATTCCCAGATTCAGTAGTAGGTACTGACTCTCATACAACAATGATCAACGGTATCGGCGTTCTTGGATGGGGCGTAGGTGGTATCGAAGCTGAAGCAGGTATGCTTGGTCAGCCTTCATACTTCCCTATTCCAGAAGTTATCGGTGTTAAATTAGTGGGCGATCTTCCAAACGGAACAACTGCTACTGACTTAGCATTAAAAGTAACACAAGTATTACGTCAACGTGGCGTAGTTGGTAAATTCGTTGAGTTCTTCGGACCTGGCGTATCTAAATTACCACTAGCTGACCGTGCGACAATCTCTAACATGGCTCCTGAATATGGTGCTACATGTGGTTACTTCGCAATCGACGAAGAATCATTAAACTACATGCGTTTAACTGGTCGTGACGAAGAGCACATTGCGGTTGTAGAAGCTTACTTAAAAGCGAACCACATGTTCTTTGATCCAACATTAGAGCCAGTTTACACAGACGTTTTAGAAGTAAACTTAGCTGAAATCGAACCAAACCTTTCTGGTCCTAAACGTCCACAAGACTTAATTCCACTATCTCAAATGCGTTCTCGTTACAAAGAAGCAGTAGTGGCACCACAAGGTACACAAGGTTTCGGTTTAACAGAAGATGAATTCGAAAAAACTTCTGTAGCGAAATTCGCTGAAGGCGATGTAGAAATTCCAACAGGTGCTGTTGCGATTGCTGCGATCACTTCTTGTACAAATACTTCTAACCCATACGTATTAATTGCTGCGGGCTTAGTGGCGAAAAAAGCTGTAGAAAAAGGTCTGACAGTGCCGAAATGGGTAAAAACTTCTTTAGCACCAGGTTCTAAAGTTGTAACTGGTTACCTTGAAGATTCAGGTTTACAAACATACCTTGACCAAATCGGTTTCAACACTGTAGGTTACGGTTGTACAACATGTATCGGTAACTCAGGTCCATTATTACCTGAAATCGAAGAAGCAATTAAAGCAAATGACTTATTCGTAACTTCAGTTCTTTCTGGTAACCGTAACTTTGAAGGTCGTGTACACCCACTTGTAAAAGCTAACTACTTAGCTTCTCCACCACTTGTTGTTGCTTATGCACTTGCTGGTACAGTGGATATCGATCTACAAAAAGATTCATTCGGTAAAGACAAAGATGGTAACGAAGTATTCTTCGCTGATATCTGGCCTTCAACTGAAGAAGTTAATGCAGTATTAGGTACTGTTGTTAACCGTGAGTTATTCCAAAAAGAATACGAAACTGTATTCACAGCGAACGAAAAATGGAATGCAATTGAAACATCAACTGAGTCTCTATACACATTTGATGACAAATCAACTTACATCCAAAACCCACCATTCTTCCAAGGTCTTGCAAAAGAGCCAGAAGCTATTAAAGGCTTAGACGGCTTACGCATTATGGCGAAGTTCGGTGACTCAATCACAACTGACCATATTTCTCCAGCTGGTGCAATCGGTAAAGATACACCTGCAGGTAAATATTTAATTGAAAACGGTGTTGCAATCCGTGACTTCAACTCTTACGGTTCTCGTCGTGGTAACCACGAAGTAATGATGCGTGGTACATTTGCAAACATCCGTATCCGTAACCAAGTTGCTCCTGGTACAGAGGGTGGATTCACTACTTACTGGCCAACAGGCGAAGTAGAGTACATCTATGACGCATGTATGAAATACCAAGAGCAAGGTACTGGCTTAGTCGTACTTGCTGGTAACGACTACGGTATGGGTTCTTCTCGTGACTGGGCTGCGAAAGGTACATTCCTACTTGGCGTGAAAACTGTTATCGCACAATCTTACGAGCGTATCCACCGTTCTAACCTAGTAATGATGGGTGTTCTTCCACTTCAATTTATGCCAGGTGAATCTGCTGATACATTAGGCTTAACTGGTAAAGAAGAAATCTCTGTTAACATTACTGACAACGTAAAACCACGTGAAATCTTAACAGTAACTGCTAAATCTGAAGACGGCACAGTTAAAACTTTCCAAGCTTTAGCTCGTTTCGACTCAGAAGTAGAGGTAGACTACTACCGCCATGGTGGTATCCTACAAATGGTTCTACGCGCAAAAGCTGCTGAGTAATCATTGCCCTAAAAACCGATCTCTTTGGAGGTCGGTTTTTTTATTTATTACGAGAGTGATGGATAGAAGTGACCAAAATATGTATAAATAGCACCAAATGACGGATTTAATGGATAATTATAATTTAATTTCCAATGAACCTAGCATTTTTCCAATTCTTTCGATAAAATTAATAGGTAAGCATTAAATTTACATAAACGGGGGACGATTAATTATGACAAAGAAAAAACATAAGTTTTATACGGCGGCAACAGCTGCAATGGCGGTTACTGCTGTTGCAGTAGTACCTGTATCGGCGGCTAGTCCATTTTCAGATGTGAGTGAGGATTATGCGCATTTTAATAGTATTTCCACATTGCATGCGGCAGATATCATTAATGGTTTTCCAGATGGTACATTTAAGCCTTCAAAGGATGTAACACGTGGACAGGCAGCAAAGATGATCGCAAGTGCTTTTCATCTAACTACAACGGATACGGCTGTCGAGAATCCGAATTTCAAGGATGTCGACACATCTAGCCCATACTATAAAGCGATTGTTACATTAGTTAATCTTGGCGTTGTACAAGGCTATGAGGATGATACATTCCGTCCAGATGACACAATTACTCGTGGTCAAATGGCGGTAATGGTAGCAGAGGCTGCAGGTTTAACAGCAGAAGGTAAAAGTCCATTCACAGATGTACAGTCAGATAGTCCATTTGCAGATGCAGTAACAGCCCTTTATGAGGCAGGCATTGCGAAGGGTGTTACTGCCACAGAATTTGGTGTAGATAAAAATGTTACTCGTGGGCAGTTAGCAACATTTATTGTGAACGCATTAGGCCTAGCTGAGGATACACAGCCTACAACGGAAGTAAAAGAGGAAGAGCCTAAAGAGGAGCAAGTAACAGAAGAACAGCCTACTACAACAAAGGATAGTGCTTTGTTAGAGGAAGTATTTACGAAAACATTAGCCAAGCAAAAAGAGCTAAAAAGCATGAAGGCTACCATGACGATCTCTCAGACAGTAGAGGCAAACGATGGTAAGGAAACTATGAAAATGGATTCTAAAGGCAACATGAAGATGGAAATTGTTACAGAGCCAATGCAATTCTTTGCTGATGGTTCAATGGCTTTAACAGATCCAACAAGTGGTGAAGCGATTAATTTGCCGATTAAAATGTATATGACGGCTAAAGATGGTATGTATATGTATGAGGCAGAACAAAAGGCTTGGGTAAAGTTCCCGAAACAATTATTTGAAGATGTACTGAGCCAAACAGGGATGCAGCCAGATGCAACTGAACAATTGGAGATGCTACAAGCATTTGCCGAAGATTTTACAATAGTAGAATCAGCAAATCGTTATGAATTAACATTAAAAGGCTCTGGCGATAAATTCACAGAGCTAGTGAAGCAGCAGCTTGGCGCAATGGATTTAGGAATGGAAGCGGATCTAGAGGCACAATTAGGCAATATTTCCTTTGATGGTCTCACATATAAATTATTGATTAATAAAGAAACATTCGATGTAGAAGAAATTGCTATGGATATGACATTAAAGATGCAAGTAGAAGGCAATTCGATCAAAACAAGGCAGCAAACAACGATCAAATATCATGATTTCAATGCGGTAACGACAATTACGATTCCAAAAGATGTGCTAGACAATGCAAAGGAAATGGATTTGAGTGCATCCGAAACAGCACCAGTAAGTAAATAATACAAAAAGTAGGTTTATGCCAAGTATATTGGTGTAAGCCTACTTTTTTTATGCTTTAGTGGAAGCCCATTAATTCTTTTACTTTCGCTGTGTTTGGAGCAGATGTTAGAGTTTCTAGTAAGCGAAAGGCAACATCAAAGGCTGTTCCTGGATTGGAGGAGGTGATGATATGATCGGTTTGCACAATGCGCTTGTTGACAATTGTTGCGCCATAGCCCTTTAGCTGTGCTAAACGTTTACTTGTTGGATGATTATAGGTTGTTGCTTGACGATGCTGAAGAATTCCACTGTGGCCTAAAATAAGAGAAGCTACACAGATTGTTGCAATCGGTTTTTTGTGTTCATCAAAGTGGCGAACGACTGCCTGAAATTCCTCGCTAAACGCATCCTCATAAAAACCAGCTTCCTCAAAGCCTCCAGGAATCGCTAATGCATCAAAATCCTCTACTACAATTTCATGGAGCAATTTTTCAGGAGTGACTTTAAAATTCCAGGTGCATTGCAGCTGTTCATGCAGGCCGACCGTAACCACATCTGTTGTACCATCACCTTCCCACTTATTCCACCCGAGCACATCGGTAAATACGCTTGCCTCCACCGCTTCAAAGCCATTTGCTAATAGTAACAATATTTTTTTCATATTTATTTTGCCTCCTTTATTGCTTTTATTGTAAACAAAAGGGAGAAAAGATTACATACGTTGTATAATGGATTTTAGGTGAAAAACTTTATTTGAAAAGGTATTATGTCATAAATAATTTATTTAGAAAGGTGATGGACCATGGATCATATTGATACACAAATTTTACAGCAGTTACAGCAAAATGCCAAAATCTCGATGAAGGAATTAGCCACTACCGTTCATTTATCCTCTCCTGCCGTTATTGAAAGAGTCAAAAAGCTAGAGGAACAGGGTGTAATTGAAGGCTATCATGCAAAGGTAAATCTGAAAAAGATGGAGCGTACGATTGAAGCCATTATTTTATTTAAGTCCATTGATTGTAAAAGTCTTTCTTCATTTTGTAATGCTCATCCTGATGTTTTGGCATGTTATCGAGTGGCTGGGGAAATTAGCTATATTGTTAAATTAGCGACCTATTCAGTAGAAACATTGGAACAATTTATTGATGCGGCTATGCCCTATGGCACACCTTCTACTAATATCGTATTATCTTCAACGGAAAAACAGGTGATTACACCATTTGCTGACAATGATTTGGAGTAAATGACAAAAAAGGCAAACCTCGAAGCCGTGAGCACCGTTTACAGGGTAGAGAGGAGGAAGAATGTTGCTAATTCATGAACTGGAAAGAATAATGGAACAGCATACAGAGAGGCTTATTCGTCTTGCCTTTTACTATGTTAGAGATTTACAAAGTGCTGAAGATATCGTACAGGATGTCTTTATTAAGTTCTATGATAATCAGCAAAGCTATGAGGAACGTGGGGAGCTAAAGGCGTATTTATCAAAATTAGTTAGTAATCGAAGTAAAGATTATTTACGTAGCTGGACCTATCGGAAAATTCAAGTGCAACAGAAGATTTTTCCGCAGCAAACCGTTATGAGAAGAGATATGCTTGTACAGCAAGATGAACGTACTTTGATTGAAAATGCGATTCTAGCTCTCCCTTTCAAACAGCGAGAGGTCATTATACATTTTTATTTTGAAGAAATGTCTGTGGTAGACATTGCAGAGCTGTTAACGATTCCTGAAAGCACCGTCAAAACAAGGCTACGTCGTGGGCGAGAGTTATTGAAGCTACAATTACAGCATGTTGAATGGGAGGTGCTCCTGCATGAGTAAAATGGATGCTCGTGTAGTAAGGGATTTATCAGAAAGTAAAAAGCGTGTGATGGCAAATGTGGTTCAGCATTTACAGCAACGCCAAGAAAAAAAATCTGCAAAACGTTGGCCATATGGTGTTTTGGCTATGATTTTAAGTGTCTGCATAGGGCTGTTTATATATCAGCAATATAATGAACAACAACAGCAAGCTTCTACTATTCCACCCGTATTAGATGAGCGGATTTTAGAGCTATATTTACAACTTGATTCTTTTATGAACGGAAAGAATCGTTTATATAAGGCAAGCTTTGATAATTTTTTATATTTTGAATCGACCTTTGCTTATGCGCAATCGAAAAAACTAGTACCTACACAAGAGCAAGTAGATAAGGCACTCGAACAGTTCATGCAAGAGTGGAGCTATGAGGATGATACTCGGCCAACTTATGATAAGCTTCTGCAAATGTTGCAAGTCACAAACGAAGGGTTTATCGAGAACTATGGCAAGCCAATTGCCTATAAAATGGCTACATTTGACTTATTATGGGAGGCAAGTCAAGCCGATTATAAGGATGTAAGTAATCCCATTCGTACATGGCTTGTCGAGCAAGAAGCCATGAATTATTTAGAACAACATTATCATAAAGACATTGCCGCCTTACGAAAAAAATATAAAATCCCTGAAAAGGACAGCCAAATGAAGCTCATCAGAAGTGGAACCGTCTTAGCGATTAAGGAACATGAATTTTTAGTTGTCTCAGGCGTCTTGGCTAGCGAGGTTGGTCAAAAATCTGTCGATGAATTAGTGCAAAAACACAGTAATGGTACATGGTTCCCTCTAGTGGATGTCCCGAAAACACTATCAGTTGGTGATCGAGTAGAAGTTCAGTATAGACAGTCGATTGGGAACGATGATGCTCAGCCATTCATTGATTATAAGGATATCGTAGAGATGAAAATAGTAATAGTAAAGGAATCTCACTAACAAGAAGCTATTCAATAGTAAAACATTTTTGATTCAAATCATTCAGCAGCCACAATATGCTGATCTCCATCAAAGTATTGCCACTTGTCTCAACGAAATTCTTTAAGATTGTCCACCGTTGACAGACAATTGGTAATTTGCTAAGATGAAGGACAATAAAAGCATACAAATTCGTTGATGAGAAAGAGTAGTGTTTCACTTTGTTCTACAGAGAGCCGACATTTGGTGGAAGTCGGTGTGCAGGTGTTATATGAAAATCCTCTCTGAGAAGATTAGCTGAATGGAGTAAGCTAATCCGGGTGTCTACCGTTAAAAAGAACACGTATGATTGTACGTTGCTGAGTGCTATTGGCCATCGTGTCAATAGAATTAGGGTGGTATTCGCGGTTAACCCCGTCCCTTTTCCTTGGGACGGGGTTTTTTGTATGCCTTTTATACAAATTTACTTGTATAGGAGGAACTAATATGCAGAAAGAACAAAAGAAAGAAACAACGGTTGAACGAGAAATAAGGATTCGTACATTATGGGCGCAAGAAGGGACCTTTGCAAAATCCGTAATTAATCGTGCTGAACAGCAGCCCTTTGTATTTTATGAGGGACCCCCAACAGCGAATGGTTTACCACATGTCGGCCATGCATTTGGTAGAACCATAAAAGATGTGGTGGCACGTTATAAAACAATGCAAGGCTATTTAGTTGAACGCAAAGCAGGTTGGGATACACATGGGTTGCCTGTGGAATTAGGGGTAGAAAAGGCATTAGGAATCTCAGGAAAGCAGGAGATTGAGAACTATGGGGTGGAGCAATTTATTCAAGCATGTAAGAAGAGCGTTTTTACCTATGAGCAAAAATGGCGTACTTTTACAGAGCAGCTTGGCTACTGGCTTGACATGGATGATCCTTACTTAACATTAAGTAATGACTATATTGAATCTGTGTGGCATATTTTAAGCCATGTTCACAAGGAAAAACTGTTATACAAAGGACATCGCGTTTCACCTTATTGCCCTAGCTGTCAAACTTCCTTAAGCTCTCATGAAGTGGCACAGGGCTATAAGGATGTTAAGGATTTATCCGTTACTGCAATGTTTAAGCTAGAGGATCGAGACGAATATATCTTAGGCTGGACAACGACGCCTTGGACATTACCAGCCAATGTAGCCTTGGCTATGAATCCTGCTCTTCGATATGTCCGTGTAAGGCATGCAAACAACATCTATATACTAGCCAAATCGTTGTTATCAAAGGTTTTTACAGAGCCTGTAGAAATAGTAAGTGAGCATGATGGGCATGAGTTTGCGGGTGTTTCCTATCAACCACCATTTTCTTATGTAAAGGTAGATAAAGGGCATGCAGTTGTCATGGCAGATTATGTGACAGAGCATAGTGGAACAGGAATTGTACACATAGCACCTGCTTATGGAGAGGACGATTATAAAACGGTGCAGCAACATGGCTTGTCCTTTGTCAATGTAGTTGATCTTAAAGGCTGTTATACAGAAGCGGTACCTGAGCTTGTTGGACGATTTGTGAAAGATTGTGATGTCGATATCATTAAAATGCTTGCAGCAAAAGAGCTTTTATTTGCTAAAGAAAAATATGAGCATAGCTATCCGCATTGCTGGCGCTGTGACTCACCATTATTGTACTATGCAACAGATAGCTGGTTTATCAAAATGTCGGCATTAAAAGAGCAGCTTTTACAAAATAATCAGCAGGTGACATGGTACCCTAGCCATATTAAGGATGGACGATTTGGCAACTTCCTAGAAAACTTAGTGGATTGGAATATTAGTCGTAATCGTTATTGGGGAACACCACTCAATGTGTGGATTTGTCAGGATTGCAATCATGAGGAGGCACCTAACAGTGTTGCAGCGCTACAACAATTAGCCAAAGGAGCTGTCAAAGAACAATTAGAGCTCCATAAGCCATTTATAGATGCCATTGTCTGTACCTGTCCTGTCTGCCAGGGCGACATGAAACGTACACCTGAAGTTATCGATGTTTGGTTTGACAGTGGCTCGATGCCATTTGCCCAACAGCATTATCCTTTTGAAGACGTAGCGAACTTTCATCATCAGTTTCCAGCAGATGTGATCATTGAGGGCATCGACCAAACGCGAGGATTTTTCTATAGCTTATTAGCAGTATCGACCTTGTTTACAGGAAAACCACCTTATAAAAATGTGCTATCGTTAGGGCATGTACTCGATGAGCATGGACAGAAGATGTCCAAAAGTAAAGGCAATGCATTAGAGCCTGTTGAGTTAATCCAGGAGTATGGAGCAGATGCTCTACGTTGGGCATTTTTAGTTGATAGCTCACCATGGAATCCAAAGCGTTTTTCGAAGAAAATTGTCTTAGATGCGAAATCTAAGCTGGTGGATACACTCGACAATACGTTTAAATTTTATGACATGTATGCCCAGATCGATAACTTTACGTATGATGCTACAAATACAGGTACACGTTCACAGCTAGATCATTGGATATTGTCCCGCTTACATCACACTATCCAGCTTGTCATAACCTCTATGGATGATTATCAATTTACACAGGCTACAAGAGAAATTGGTCAATTGGTGGAGGAATTAAGCAATTGGTATATACGTCGTTCACGTGCTAGATTTTGGGCAAATGGAATGACAGCAGATAAACGAGGTGCATTTAGCACACTTTACGAGGCACTGACATCCATTTGTCAATTAATAGCACCGTTTACACCATTTATAGCAGAGGATATCTACCGTCAACTATGTGGAAAAAGTGTTCATCTTGAGGAATATCCAATATTCGACGATCAGCTAGTGGATGTGAAGCTTGAACAAGAAATGGCAACGGTCTTAACAGTTGTGGAACTTGGACGTAGCATTCGCAATAGTCAGGGAATAAAGGTCAAGCAGCCTTTAAGTGAACTCATTGTTGCCCTAAAAGGTGAACTGTCGGATTACCAAGCCTATAGCGAACTCATTCAGGATGAGTTAAACATCAAAGCTTGTAGATGGACACATGATTTTTCAGCCTATGAAAGCGTGCATTATAAATTGAATTTTAAAACAGCGGGAGCGGCATTTGGTCCAAAGGTTCATCAAGTAAAAGAGTATGTGTTGGCATTAACAGAGGAAGAGAAACAAAGGCTACAACATCATGAAACTATGGATCTCATGATGGACGGTCAACAGCTAACATTATTAAGAGAACATGTAATAGCTGAATCAATCGTCAAGGACCATTATATTTTAGCGGAGGATGGCACTTGCCGTGTCTTGATGAATGTTCAACTTACAGAGAGCTTACTACAAGAAGGGCAAATACGAGAATTGATTCGTACTATACAAGATGCACGAAAAAAATGGCAGCTACCAGTGGCGCAATATGTATCGATTGCCTTTAATGGTAGTGCAGGGGTACTTTTCATGATTCAGCAGCACGAAGCTTTATTACAAGAAAATGTATTAGTTAAAGCTATTCATTATGGTGAGCAATGGCCTCATGCAAAATCCATTGAGACGTCATTGTTTAATGAAAAGCTCACTTTATTTGTTACTCTATAAAAGAAAAGCTCAGGGTTACCTCCTGAGCTTTTTCTATGTACGTTAAAATAAGCCACTTGCGAGATAACATGCTGTTGCCCAAATAAAGACGGCGGAGCATTTATTAAATAGTCGCATCAATTTTCCAGAGCCGTCTAGTTTTTTGAACGAGGCGCCAGTCAATGTGAGACCGAAAAACCATAGCCAGGAAATGAACACACAAGCAACAGTGAACATTATTTGCTCGGTTCCACTATATTTTAATGCGCTTGTACCAATAACACCGATTGTATCTAAAATAGCATGTGGATTTAGAAGTGATACAGAGAGTGCGAAGAGAATTTGTTTTTTTATAGGCAATGCTTCGCTATTTTCAGTGTTTGCTGGATTTGAACGCCAAATGCTATAGCCCATGTAAAGTAAAAAAATGATACCAATAGTCATTAAAGTGATACGCAACCACTCAAACTGTAGAACTATTAATGACAGACCGAATACCGCAAGTAGAATAAGCAGTGTATCACAGATCGCAGCTGTCACACCTGCTGGCAAAGCACGTAATAAACTTGGTTGTGTAGCACCTTGTGAAAAAACAAAAACATTTTGTACGCCTAATGGCAAAATGAGTCCAAATGCTAAAATGATCCCATGAAGAAAAGCTTCCAATGACCATTCCTCCTTTCTTTACTTATTTTAGATATGGTATAACTAAAAGAAAACGACCAATTGGATGGTTTTTTATCCACCCAATTTTATTGCATGGAAGGAGAAGGAACATGAGCTGGCAGCCGAATAGAAGAAGTGATAATACATTACAGCAGCAGATTGTACAGTGGATAACAGCCAATGTGGAGCGAGGAGACTGGGCAGCAGGGACAAAACTACCTACCCAAAGACAGCTGGCCATGCAGTTCGATGTGAATCGTAGCACAGTTCAGCAGGCTTTGGAGGAATTAAAAGCAATGGGCATTCTTGAAGCAAAGGTAGGCTCTGGTGTTTATGTTACGCACAATTCCTGGCATGCACTAATCCAACAAACACAGCCGAACTGGCAAACTTATATCGAAACAAGCATCCACAAGCCAAACTACCACACCATCCAATTAATTAATGAATACGAACAGCGTGAGGATGTAATTCGTTTAGGAACAGGAGAGCTAGCACCCAGCTTGTTGCCTACCGAGGAAATAGAAGCTTCACTGCGAGAGCTATCCTTTCAACCCAAAGCATTAGGCTACTCTTCGCCACAAGGCAATGAGCAGCTTCGTAAAGCTATTTGTAAATATGTTCAAAAAAGAGGCATTCCCGCTGAGCCTCAAAACGTCTGTATTGTTTCAGGTGCTCTTCAGGCACTTCAATTGATTGCTGTTGGCTTATTAGAGCAAGGGTCTATTGTGTTTCAGGAGCCCACCTCCTATTTAAATTCTGTTCACCCTTTTCAGTCGGTTGGCATGCAAATGATTAGCATTGATCGTGATGAACAGCTTGCTCAAACATTGGCGCAAAGGAAACGAAAGAAACAAGCCGTGTTTTATGCCATACCTACTTTACATAATCCAACAGGTCATGTGTGGACAACACGAGAAAAAGAGCAGCTATATGAAGCCTGTCAGGCATCACGCATTCCGATTGTAGAAGATGATGTTTATCATGAATTGCTTTTTGAAGAGGCATCACCACCGCTAAAGGCCATGGACAATAGCGGACAAGTTCTTTATATTGGTAGCGTCTCTAAAACCTTAAGCCCTGGGCTACGCATTGGCTGGCTCATTGGTCCAACCACTGTCATTGAGCGGTTAGCCGATATAAAAATGCAAACAGACTATGGCTCAAGTGCCATTTCTCAAGAAATTGTCCTACATTGGCTGCAATCAGGAAAATATGAAAAGCATCTCGCAGGATTACGTCAACAATTACAGGAGCGAGCCGATTTTACAGAACAGCTTTTAAAGGAGAAGTTTACAGATGTGGCGAATTGGAGCAAACCAAGAGGAGGCTTTTATATTTGGCTCAAGTTTCATGAGCCGCTTGTAGATAAAGACTTCTTTATGAAGCTGTTGCAGCAGCAAGTATTAATCAATCCCGGCTATATCTACGATCCACAAGATCTTCATCATATTCGTCTATCCTACGCCTATGCAACCTATGAAGAATTACAGGAAGGCTTACAAATCCTACATGAATGTGCGGTGGAGGCTATTGGACGAAAGAGTAAGTAAGGACTTGCCCTGAAGTTAGGGAAACGGTAGGAGGTTGCTCTAAATAGGTTGAGAAGTGATCAAACAACTGAAGAACCCGCTCCAAAATTAGCGAAAAGTGATCAATGTAGCAAGCTCCTCTCTCAATAAAGTATCTATGCTTAGTCAGCCAACCCACTGACAGAAAAGAAAGTGAATAATCCAAGCCGTCTATCCATACATTTTAGAAGAATAGAAGTATTTTATTTTGATTACAAACATAAAGAGGTGAATGATTGGAAAATTTGCCACCGGGTTATTTTCAGGTGCCTCAGCCTATTCGAGGTGATGGGGCTGGAGGGGTGGATAAGGGGCCACGGGATATTATGAGGGATCTCGAAAATCCTGATATGCTAGTGCCACCAACGACTGATGCGGGCTTGATTCCAAATTTACGATTCTCGTTTTCAGACACGCATATGACCTTAAATCAAGGTGGGTGGTCACGGGAAATTACGGTTCGTGAATTACCGATTGCTACGACTTTGGCGGGTGTGAATATGAGTTTGACACCAGGGGGCGTACGTGAGCTGCACTGGCATCAACAGGCAGAGTGGTCTTATATGCTGCTTGGTCATGCTCGCATTACGGCTGTTGATCAGAATGGTTGTAACTTTATAGCGGATGTGGGACCTGGTGATTTATGGTATTTTCCACCTGGCATTCCTCATTCCATTCAAGGACTTGAGGACGGCTGTGAATTTTTATTAGTATTTGATGATGGGCATTTCTCTGATCTGAATACACTGTCAATTTCGGATTGGTTTGCTCATACGCCAAAAGAAGTGTTATCAGCGAATTTTGGGGTTCCTATCAATGCTTTCGATCACATCCCGAATGAACAAGTATATATTTATCAGGATCAGGTTCCGGGGCCAATTGATTCTCAAAAAGTGCAATCTCCTTATGGGGAGGTTCCACAAACCTTTAAACATCGTCTGTTGGCACAGCCACCATTAAAAACACCTGGAGGCAGTGTGCGCATTGTCGATTCGACTAATTTCCCAATCTCTAAAAATATCGCGGCTGCACTGGTGGAAATTGAGCCAGGGGCGATGCGGGAGTTGCATTGGCATCCTAACAACGATGAATGGCAATATTATCTGCAAGGAAAAGGACGTATGACAGTTTTCACAGGAAATGGAACGGCTCGAACATTTGATTATCGGGCGGGAGATGTTGGCTATGTCCCATTTGCGACGGGGCATTATATTGAAAACACCGGAACAGAGCCATTATGGTTTTTAGAAATGTTTAAAAGTGATCGATTCCAGGATGTATCCTTAAATCAATGGATGGCGTTAACGCCGACAGAATTGGTGCAAAGTAATTTACAGGTCGGTCCTGAGCTGCTTGAGGCGCTCAGAAAAGAAAAATGGCCAGTTGTAAAATATCCTGGTTTTTCCTATTATCCGAAATAAAGAAAGCAGGTGAGAAGTTCTCCACCTGCTTTTTGTTTAATATTGATATTTTTTGCGTGTCATTAGCAAAATAGCGATGGCTGGTATTGTACAAATGAGCATGGCTGCGAAGGACAGACCTGGTGATATTTCGTATAAATAGCCACCTAAAAATGTAAGGATGGCGGTACTTAAGCCCATAGCTAATGCAGAGTATAAACCTTGTGCATTGGGGATTTGTTCCTTTGGTAGCGCTTTTGTTAAGTAGCGAATAAAGGCAAAATGTGCTAATGCAAAGGATAATGCGTGCAAGGTTTGCGAAGCGATAAATACCCAGACATTTGGGAACAAAAAGATAAGTAACCAACGTAGGGAAGAGCCGCTCGCTGCTAAGAGTAATAAGGATGATGAGCGCCATTTCGTCAATAACGTATCAGCCTTCATAAAGTAAAGAATTTCGCAAATAACAGCGATATTAATAATCATACCCATATAGAATGGATCAACCTGTAAATCTTCTAAATAAATATAACCGTAGCTATAATAGGAGGCATGTGCACCCTGTAGCAAGATCACGATGAATAAAACAATCGGGAAGCCTTTGATAGTCCATAGTGTTTTCATCGACAATGATTTTGCACGCTGTTCTTTTGTTGGTACTACGAGTAATTCCTTTGGTGTTGCTAATTGTTGCATAAGTAACATGCCCACCAACCCTATAATCATGCTCCAGAAGATGATGTTCTTTCCAAAAATGCCTGTCAGCATACTAATAATTAAAACAGCGATGACAAAGCCAAATGAACCATAGGAACGGCTTTTACCATAATGAATATTGCCATACTGCACAAGCGTAGCGGCACTGCTTTCCACAGCAGGTAATAGCGCTGGGTAAAAAACACTAAATAAAATGGTCACGATTAATAATGCTGTAAAGCCTGTGCTTGGAATATAGAGCAAGGCAGTTAGCAACGAGCCTATTGCTAAAATTGTAATGAGTCGTTTATTGTGTACGTATTTTGCAAGTGTTGGGAAGAAGAAGAGATTGGATGTGGCACGAGCTAGGAGCCCACAGCCCATCACTACACTTGCCTGCGAGACGGTTAGATGTTTCGCATCCACCAGCCAACCTGTCCAGTAGGGTAAGAAAATGCCCCAAGTGATAAAAAATGTAAAGAAATTCTGAGAAAGCCATCGTTGATTGTTCATATAATTTCCGTACCTCCATTAACTATGTTGAATAATAGCATGTTCATCGCTACAATAATGTGAGATATCTCATATTTTTTATAGGAGAGAGTAAAAAATGCATATTTTAACAGCTGAAGCCCGTACCCATTATCTTGAAAAATATCCGATCGATGATTTTTTCTCATTTGATATCAATCCCTATTTAGAAGTCCGCCAGTTTGACAAGGGGGAGTGGATCTTCCAGGAAGGCTCCTTTCCAGACACCGTGTATTACATGATAGAAGGAAAGGCGAAGCTCTATATGACACATAAAAATGGGAAGGTTTCACTTATTGAATACCTAGAGGCTCCTCTTTTTATGGGGGAAATTGAATTGTTAAATGAGGCTAGGTATACAAAGGGGATACAAACCGTCACCAAAACAATTTGCTATTCGATTACACAGTCATGTAAGGAGAAGTTACTTGCGGATGCTTTGTTTTTACGTAGACTTTGTGTATTTTTAGGGGAAAAAGCGACAAAAATGACATCTAAATATACACAAAATCAGGCCTATCCGCTGGAAAATCGCTTAGCAGCCTTTATCCAATTATCAGCCGACCAAGGTGTCTACAAGGAAAAACATACGGAAATCTGCGAATATTTAGGGGTCTCTTATCGCCATTTACTATATGTCTTGGCACAGTTTTGTGATGAAAGGATATTGGAAAAGCGTAAGACAGGCTACCAAATTATTGATAAAAATCGTCTCGCACAACTGGCACAGGAAGTACTATGAAAACAACCATTCCATAAAGGTTGTCTATTAGTGCAGATCAGCTGAGGGAATTAATTCAATTTTATAAGTTATAAATTAAAAAGGATTTGACTTCTTTAAATGAAGTCAAATCCATTTTTGTTGTATTCACTTTTTTTAATTAACCAGCGAGCGATATCCTTACCACTATGGTAAAAGTCCACTTCATTTACCTTGTTTTTTTGGATGGAGAGGTCAGGGATGTTTTCTAAAACGTCAAAAGGTAAAACACCGATACATAAATGATTATTTGTTGGAAAATCTCCTTGTTGCTTACTGCCACTTTGTATCGATTCACTATGCTTGTTCATTGAGTTTTGTGTCATATGGAATGCAAGTAGTTCTCCTTGTGCCAATGCTGTGCTTGATGAGTAACCAGTACTTTTCATTCAACATGCCCCCTTTTGTCGTTACAGTTATTGTACAAGACTAAGTGGGAAAATAGCCGTTATTTACAAGCCTTTTACAATAACTTTAAGGTTCATGGAAAATTTAGTGATTTGTAACCGTATTCATACCATTATGGGATAAAAACCATAGAAAACTGATATAAATTCTTTTTAAAAAACTCATACTCAAACTATTGTGAATTTTTCTAACACGAAGTATTATTGTAATTAGATTTAACGTGAAAGTTTTCACAAAGTCGCGAAATCGTTAGGAGGAATTTTTAATGAGTGCAATTCGAGTAGGTATTGTAGGATATGGAAATTTAGGACGTGGTGTGGAGTATGCCATTTCACAAAATCCAGATATGGAATTAGTAGCAGTGTTCACACGACGTGATCCTTCAACAGTAAACGTAGCAAGCAATGCAAGCGTATATTTAGTAGATGACGCTAAAAAATTCCAAAACGACATTGATGTTATGATTTTATGTGGTGGTTCTGCAACAGATTTACCAGAGCAAGGTCCACATTTTGCACAATGGTTTAATACAATTGATAGCTTCGATACACATGCGAAAATTCCTGAATTTTTCGATGCTGTAGATGCAGCGGCACAAAAATCTGGTAAAGTATCTGTTATCTCAGTTGGTTGGGATCCAGGTCTATTCTCTTTAAATCGTCTACTTGGAGAATCGGTATTACCAGTTGGTACAACATATACATTCTGGGGCGATGGCCTAAGTCAGGGACATTCAGATGCTGTTCGTCGTATTGAAGGCGTAAAAAATGCTGTTCAATACACATTACCGATTAAAGAAGCGGTAGAACGAGTTCGTAACGGTGAAAACCCTGAACTAACAACACGTGAAAAACATGCACGTGAATGTTGGGTTGTATTAGAAGAAGGTGCAGATGCAACAAAGGTTGAACAAGAAATTGTCACAATGCCTAACTATTTCGATGAATATGACACAACAGTGAACTTCATTTCTGAAGATGAATTTAAAGCAAATCATACTGGTATGCCACATGGTGGTTTTGTCATTCGCAGTGGTGACAGTGGTGCAAACGATAAACAAATTCTCGAATTCTCATTAAAACTGGACAGTAATCCAAACTTTACATCTAGCGTATTAGTGGCTTATGCACGTGCAGCACACCGTTTAAGTCAAGCGGGTGATAAAGGGGCGAAAACAGTATTTGATATCCCATACAGCCTGCTTTCGCCAAAATCAGCTGCTGAATTACGTAAAGAATTACTATAATTGTAGCTAATGGTCCCGATTATCATTGAGTTGATAATCGGGAATTTTTTTGAGTCTAACTTTTTGCTAAAAATAATGCTTCCTTTATAGCAAGAATAGCCTTTCTAGTTGCCACTGTTAAATTTTCTTTCATAAATGGTACTAAGTCTTTTGGAATTGCAATAACCACATATCCATACTTCACTCAAATTCATTCGCTCGGTAAAGCAGTTTAATTTAATGTCTATTATAATCGGAACTCGTATAATCTCTATATTTAAAGGCGGTTCATTTAGCCACTTTCCTTCTAAATTTTAGTAATATAACAGGATACTAAAATTAGGGAGAAAATACCAACTAAATTCTACTTCCATCCCTCAAACAAAAAATGGGGATAAAATCTATAAAAATACATAAAAAATATGGTAAACTGTCAATAATTTAATAATCTGAATTTTTGTAGAAATTTTTGTAACCTTACAAAATATGGAGGTTATGTTTAGATGACAGCAGATATTATTATTCAATCAAAATGTATGGCGCCCAATCCATCCACGCATTGTATTAATAGAGCAACACTAATGCGAACGCTAAAGAAAAGTCGTCACCATACTTGTACTTTTTTGCATAGCGGTGCTGGGTATGGTAAAACAACCATTCTAACTCAATTTCTTGCAACCGAATCAAGTACATTTTCTTGGTATGGTATTTCTGATGAAGATGATAATTTATTACCCTTTTTGAGACATCTCATTTTCAGTATACAGCGTGTCATACCGAAATTTGGTCATACATTTGATGGGTGGGATCAATTATCACGCTTTCCTAAAATGGATGAGCTCAATCGTTGGTATAAGCTATTTATCAATTGCCTCTGTGATATAGACGAGTCTCTTCTTATCGTGATAGATGACTTTCACCTAGTAGACCATGTTTTTCCTATTAATTATTTCATGGAAAAAATTATTGAATTTGCTCCACCTAGCATTCATTTTATTATTGCTTCAAGAACACTACCCAATTGGGATATTATGAGGAAACTAAGGCTGCAAAAAAGATGGCTGGTTATGAAAGAGGACGAACTAGCATTTTCGGCTGAGGAAATTGCGGTGTTTTTTGAAGAATACGTAGATGTACATTTATCCGAGGCTGAAATTAAAAAGGTATTAGAGATCACTGAAGGCTGGGCCATTAGTGTCTCTTTATTGGCAGAGCAATGGCATCATGCTTCGTTAGATCATTGGCTGAGGATTCCCACAAATGAGCTATTCACATATTTATCAGAGGAAGTTTATAGTAGGATGACTGCTACTGAGCAAGAGACTATCTTAAAATTAGCGATTTTTCCTACCTTTTCTGTGGAGCTATTGGAAGCGTTTTATGGCGCTGAGATCGCGCAAATGCTGAATGCATTAACTCAGCGTCATTTATTTATTCAACCTGTGACAACAGATGGCTACTATCGTTTTCATGCTTTGTTTAGCCGATTTTTAGGAATGAAATGGCGACAGTTTCCAAGTCTACATGCGGATCTTCATAAACAAGCAGCATTGTATTATGGAGAACTTCAAAATATTCAAGCTGTCCTGTATCATGCCTTTAAAACAAATGATCATCACTTTTGTGGAGAGCTACTACAGCTTCATGCAGCATCAATCGTACATGCTGGTCAATTTGAATGGTTGCTCGAAAAAATCAATCGGTTTAGTGCACAGGAAAAAGATAAATTTTATAAATTATACTATTTTGAGGGCGAATGTCATCGCTACCGAGCTTATTATGAGAAAGCAAAACAATCCTATGAAAAATGTGCAATCATCGCTCGGCAGCAGCGTGATCACCTATTTATGACAAAGTCTCAAGCTGGGATAGCCCATATTTACTTAGACACCATTCAACCTGCTTTAGCGGAGCCATATCTTGAGAGAGCATTAGAGCTAGCGAAACATACACCATTGCACAAAGAGGAATTACTAGAACTACAACGGCAATATGCTGAAAATTTAGTGAATCTAGGGAAGGCCAAGGGTGCACAGCTCTTTATGGAGGACGTTGCATTGCCAGAGAATGTCATACAACGAGCGAATGTCGATGTGCGTGTTTTACTTCGAACAGGACAACTACAGGAAGCCCAAGAGTTATTAGCGCAGCGACTTGAATTACCGCCTCAGCTTGTTGCAACTCATCGAGAAAGTGAATTGCTGGCAGCTTTCGTTTATGCATTGTTAGGTCAGGGCAAAGAAGCCTGGTATGCTGCCCAACATGGCATTCGAAGAGGAATAAAAGAGAAGTCTATTTTCATAGAGGCGGTTGGCTATATCAGAAAGGCTCATGCCCTGCTGTTAGTGGATTTCCCAGATCATCAGGGGGCATGTCAAGCCTATGAAAAAGCATTGACCCTCATGAATGCTATTAATATTTCTCGTGTGAAGGCGGAGCCATATATGGGGTTAGCCATTGTCAAACATTCGTTAGGAGATATGGTAGCGGCTAAGAAATACTTAGCACTGGGCTTACAGGAAACTGAGCAAGTTCAAGATGCTTGGATGACAGCGCTTATTCTTTTAGCAGAAGTAAAAATAATACTTTCTGAGCAAGAAATAGGGCGAGCGAAGCAATTATTAAAGAAGACACAGCAACTATTTCAGGAGTGCGGTGATCGCAATGGCTTGATGCATGTCTTATTTTATCAATCAATGATTGCCCTGAAAGAGTGTAAGAAGAAGCCGTTTCAACAGTATTTTCAACAGTTTGCACAACTATGTGTCTCAAATGGCTATGAATACTTCTTACAGAGGCCAACGATACTTGGTCCGAGCAATCGAATGGTTTTTTACGAGCTATTGCAATTTAGTCAAAAATGCCAGATGGTGCATCCAGCTATATTAGCATTGCAAAATCATTTTCAGGTCGAGGATAGCATTAGTTATCCGCATGATGAAATACAAATGAATCTTTTTGGAAGTTTAAATTTAATTCGTACACAACGAAAGCTGGAAGACAAAGAATGGCAACGTGATAAATCCAAGGAATTATTCGTGTATCTTTACTGCCATCGCCATCGCTTTACACCAAAGGAAGAAATAGCACAGGCATTATGGCCCGATCGTAGTGTCGAGTCCTTGGATCGTGATTTTAAGGTGGTGTTAAATACGTTGCTCAAAGTGTTGGAGCCACAACGACATGCGAGACAAGAGAGCTTTTTCATTCAACGGAAAAATAATATGTATCAGTTACAAAATATTGCTTTTCTCCAAATGGATATCGAACGCTTTCACTATTATTACAGCTTAGGAATGGACGAATTTGATCCACAGCTGTCCAATGAGTGGCTCTTATTAGCAGAAGCGAGCTATACGGACGTGCTCTATGCAGAAAAAAAGCAAATCGACTGGCTTACACAGGACCGTGAAAAGCTACAATTTTTATATATAGAAGTTTTGGAACGATTGGCACAAAATGCAACAAGGCAACAGCAATATAAAAAAGCCATTTTTTTCGCAGAGAAGATGCTACGCGAGGATGCACTCTGGGAGGAAGCGTATCGCCTGCTCATGTACAGCCACTATCAACTCCAAAACCGCTCCCTGGCCTTAAAATGGTATGAAAAATGTGTCCAGCAATTACAACAAGAGCTTAACACAACCCCGATGGAATCCACCATGTCAGTCTATGACTTAATAATGGGTTAGCCAGTGTTGTTTAGGCTAAGCGAAGTGATTCGAACTGCTCCTAAGTAATATGAAAGTGCTCCTAATTGAGGGGAGAGGCACTCCTAAGAGTAGTCAAAGCGCGCTAAGTGAGGGTAGACATGCTCATAAACCGTGTTAACCAGCTCCCACATATATAAACGATAAAAAAATGTAACCTATTTGGAGGAACAACAATGCCATTTTGTCAGACAAATAAAGCGAATATTTACTATGAAATGATTGGAACAGGGGTACCTATCATCATGCTTCATGGTTTTTCTCCTGATCATCGTTTGATGAAGGGCTGTATGGAGCCTGTATTTAAAGAACGTGAAGGATGGAAACGTATTTATGTGGATCTTCCCGGAATGGGGAAGACAACAGACTATTCATCGATTCAGAACTCGGATGAAATGCTAGAAGCGACTATCGAATTGATACACACAATTATTCCGCAAGAGTCATACTTGTTAGTTGGTGAATCTTATGGCGGCTATTTAGCGCGCGGTATTATGAGGAAATCAGTGGATCAACTTTTAGGTACTGCCTTTATTTGTCCTCTCATCATTCCTGAAAAAGAACAACGTACAGTACCACCGCATTGTATTGTACAAGCAGATACGGCTTTTTTATCAACATTAAGTCAGCAGGAGCAAGATGATTTTATGGCTAATCAAGTTGTCTTAGATGCCTATAATTGGGAGCGTTATTCAACAGAGGTGTTGGCAGGGTGTAATCTAGCGGATCAGGCATTTTTAGAAAAAATTCAACAAAGCTACGGATTTTCCTTTGCCGTTGACGAAAAGTCCTTTGATAAGCCAAGTCTCTTTTTGCTTGGTAAACAAGATTCTGTGGTTGGCTACAAGGACGCGTTTTCACTTCTAGGGAAGTTTCCCAGAGCAAGCTTTGCCATTTTAGATAGAGCAGGTCACAATTTGCAGATCGAGCAACCTGAATTGTTTACCGAGCTGATGAATGAATGGTTGAATCGTGTAGAGGGAGCGATGGATTAAAGTGATACTTGCAAATGATAAATTATTTTTAAGAGAATTCAGGCAGCAAGACTGGGTTGATGTGCATAAATATGCCTCCCAAGAGATTGTTTGTAGGTATCAAACATGGGGTCCGAATTCAGAAGAGGATACAAAAGAATTCATTCAGGATGCCCTCGCTGAAGCGACACAAACACCAAGAGAACGATATGTTTTTGCTATTATTCATCAAGAAACATTAATAGGTGCGGTAGAAATAATGATTAAGGATTTTACAAATGAAGTCGGGGAAATTGGCTATATTGTAAACCCTGATTATTGGGGTAAGGGAGTAGCGACGCTGAGTGCTAAATTATTGATCACTTTCGGCTTTGAAACATTAAAGCTCCATCGTATTTATGCAACCTGCGACCCTCGAAATATTGGATCATCCAAAGTATTAGAGAAAATAGGAATGTCAAAGGAAGGAATATTACGTGAAAACATGTTAATGCAAGATGGCGTTTGGCGAGATTCATTATTGTATAGTATGTTGAAACAGGAATGGTCATCATGAAGGGTACGATTAAAAGTCATCTTTATTTAGGGGTATAAAGCTATGCAGAAGGAAAAGAGCAATAAGAATCCGATGTATCAATGCAATCAAATGCAGTAGGGAATGAGAAATGAATTATAAGAAAAAATAGATGTGGACTCTAAAAAGCAAGAATGTTGATTTCTAAACATTCTTGCTTTTTGTTTTAAGAAATGTTGTTTTAGTTGCTATTCTGCTTCGTTTCATTTTCGGGACAGAAAAATGCTCTGCACGAAATGGCCTAATCTTAAAATCTTTTGTTCCTGTCGTTACGCTTCGCTACATTTTCGGGACAGAGCTAGGTGGCTCATATTTGAGCCATCTAGCTTGTAACTAATTTGTAACTGAATTTTTATATAGTGTTGGCATAGCAAGAAAGCGCTTTCTAGGGAGCTTATTTTGAAGGGGGATATGGGATGAGGAAGCAGTGGTATTGGTTTCTTTTAGTGATGTTGGCTGTGGTGTTGGTGGCTTGTAATGGGGATACGGAAGACGGCGCAACGGAAGCGGATTCTTCTGATGGGGAGACGAAGGCGGTTACTGCGGAAGGCGGCACAATTAAGATTGGTGTGCTTGCATCGTTAACTGGGGCGCTTGAGTCATATGGGAAGCAGACGCAGCGAGGATTTGATTTAGGAATTGAGTATGCAACAGGCGGCACGATGGAGGTCAATGGTAAGAAAATAGAAATTGTATATGAGGATACCGAAACAAAGCCCGAGGTGGCTGTACAAAAAGCGACAAAGCTTTTAGAAGATGATCAGGTTGATTTTTTAGTCGGCTCTTCAAGCTCGGGTGATACGCTCGCTGTTCTACCGCTTGCCGAGGAGTATGAAAAAATTATGGTGGTAGAGCCTGCAGTGGCTGACAGTATTACAGGTTCAGAGTTCAATGAGTATATTTTCCGAACAGGTCGTAATTCATCACAGGATGCCTATGCAGCGGCAGCGGCTATTGCAGGCAAAGGTGTGAAGATTGCTACATTTGCGCCAGATTATTCGTTTGGCTGGGATGGTGTGAATGCCTTTAAAACAGCAGCGGAGAAATTAGGGGCTGAAATTGTACTAGAGGAATATGCAGATCCTGCTGCAACAGATTTTACGTCCAATTTGCAAAAAGTGATTGATACGAAGCCAGACTATTTGTTTGTAGTTTGGGCGGGGGCAAATTCACCATGGAATCAAATTGCAGATCTTAAAATTCAAGAAAAGGGCATTAAAATTTCGACGGGTGCGCCGGATATTATTGCGCTTCAATTTATGAACCCATTGGTTGGGATGGAAGGCTTCTCGGTGTATTATCATACACTTCCTCAAAATGATGTCAATAAATGGCTAGTAGATGAACATCAAAAACGTTTCAATGAAGTGCCCGACTTATTTACGCCTGGCGGCATGTCTGCGGCGATTGCTATTGTGGAGGCATTGAAACAATCGGATGGGGATGCAGACGCCAACAAGTTAATTGACGTTATGGAAGGTATGTCCTTTGAAACACCAAAAGGGACGATGACATTCCGTGAAGAGGATCACCAGGCTCTCCAATCGATGTATTCGATTCGCTTAGAGCAACAAGATGGTGTGGATTATCCAGTACCAGTACTTATTCGGGAGCTTAGTCCTGAAGAGACAGCACCTCCCGTTATGAATTAAAGAATTGAGAGGCAGCATAGCTGTCTCTCTACATAAATGTGAGAAGGAAGGGAGTAGAGAATGGAGCCTATATTATATACAGATAATTTAACAATTCGTTTTGGGGGACATACGGCTGTAGATGGCGTTAATTTTCAAATGCCTGAGAAGCATTTAAAGTCCATTATTGGGCCGAATGGTGCTGGGAAAACAACCTTCTTTAATTTGATTAGTGGTGAGCTAAAGCCAACTGCGGGTGATGTTTATTTTAAAGGGCAATCACTTGCACAAAAGTCGGCCATTGAAAGAACTCGAATGGGATTGGGACGATCTTTTCAGATTACCAATGTTTTTCCAAACTTAACGGTTCTCGAAAATGTTCGTTTAGCCGTTCAATCCAAGGAGAGAATTCGTTATCAGCTATTCCGCCATTACAAAAGCTATCAGGCGATGACGGACAAAGCGGAGGAGTTATTGGCACTTGTGTTACTCGACAATAAACGAGATGCCCTGACAACAATGCTATCCCATGGAGAGAAAAGAAAGCTTGAGATTGCCATGCTACTCGCGTTAGATACAGAAATTCTACTGCTCGATGAACCAACTGCAGGGATGTCATTAGAGGAAGTACCTACGATTTTAGAAATTATTCGAAGCATAAAACAGCAGGGGGATAAAACCATTTTGCTCATTGAACACAAAATGGATATGATTTTGGATTTATCGGATTCTATTATGGTGTTGTTCAATGGTCAGCTATTGGCAGATGGCTCACCAGAAGAAATTATGAATAATGATACTGTGCAACATGCATATTTAGGAGGGCTGTATGATGACCACCTTACTGACATTAAATGAGGTTCACACGCACATTGGTCAATATCATATTTTGCAGGGCGTTAATTTTGAAGCGAAGGAGGGGCAGGTTACTGTACTGCTCGGACGCAATGGCGCAGGGAAAACGACCACCCTGAAAACAATAATGGGTTTAACGCCTGCAACAAAGGGTGACATTGCCTTTCGCTCCCAATCGATTAAAAAAAGTCCTACCTATAAGGTGGCGAAATTAGGAATCGGCTATGTACCTGAAAATCAAGGGATTTTTGCAGATTTAACGGTAGAGGAAAACATGAAGGTAGCGATGCGCAAGGAGGATACAGCCACATTAGAGCGACAGCAATATGTGCTAGAGCTGTTTCCTGACTTAAAGAAGTTTTGGAAAAAGGCTGGTGGGCATTTATCCGGTGGTCAAAAGCAAATGCTGTCCATGGCTAGAGCCTTTATCCATGATAGCCAATTAATATTGATAGATGAGCCTTCCAAGGGACTTGCTCCGATAGTTGTGGAAAAAGTGATGGAAGCAATTGTGGAAATGAAAAAGAAAACGTCCATTGTGCTAGTGGAGCAAAACTTTATAATGGCTAGTCGAATTGGTGATACCTATACATTAATCGATGATGGTAGAACAGTAAATTCGGGCAATATGCAGGATTTGATTGATGATGAAGAGCTAAAACGCAAGTATCTTGGCATTGGATAGAGGGGGGTGACTATCATTGGAGCTATTGGTCAATTTAATCATTAATGGCTTGGCCACTGGGATGTTAATTTTTCTGCTAGCAGCTGGTTTGACATTAATTTTCGGTTTAATGGATGTATTGAATTTTGCGCATGGTGGGCTATTTGTTTGGGGGGCCTATGCGGGCATCTTTACCTATATGTTGACAGAAAGTTTTATCGTTGGGATTATAGGCGCGATTGTGACCGGAGCGTTGCTTGGACTGCTGACAGAGAAATTCATTATTACGCCTGTTTACGGCAATCATATTCAGCAAATTTTAATTACCTTAGGGCTGATGCTCGTGTTGCAGGAGCTTATTAAGGTGGTCTTTGGACCAAATGGGGTGGCAGTAAAAACACCAAGTTATTTAGCAGGTAGCTGGGAAATTGGTGATGTGATCATCATTAAATATCGTTTATTTATTATTGTCATAGGGTTTGTGATTTTTGGTATTTTCCAATACATGCTGAAGCGCACGAAGATTGGCTTGATCGTTCGGGCTGGGGTGCAGGATAAGGAAATGGCGCAGGCTCTCGGTATTCATATTAAGCGTGTATTTTTATACGTCTTTATGGTGGGCGCTGCTCTGGCGGCACTTAGTGGCATGTTGATGGCTCCCTATTCAGGTGTGATTTATGCGGAAATGGGCATGGAGTATGCCATATTAGGCTTTATTGTTGTGGTAATTGGCGGTATGGGTAGTTTTTCCGGCTCCTTGCTTGCAGCGATTTTAGTAGGGCTAGCAGGTAGCTTTATGGCTTATTATGTCCCTGTGCTGTCACTGGCGGTCAATATGATTTTAATGGCCATCGTTTTAATTTTCCGTCCTCAGGGGCTGTTTGCGATGCGAAAGGAGCGGACATCATGAACAACAAAATATCTTTACGCGCTTTCGCTTTTATCCTGTTACTTGTCATTTTTATTATCCTTCCTTTTGTCAATGATTCAAGGACACTACTTATTTTACTCACACAAATCTTTATTTTTGGGATATTGGCAATGAGCTATGATATTTTACTAGGCTATACAGGCATCGTCTCCTTTGGGCACGCCATGTTCTTCGGCATTGGTGCCTACACAACAGCAGTCATGCTTAAGCAGATGGATCACACACTCTTGATCTTTGTACTGTCCATCGTGATTGGTATGGTACTAGCAGGCTTCATTAGCTTTTTAGTAGGTTTATTAACCTTACGCTTAAAAAGTCATTTTTTTGCGATGCTGACACTAGCCTTTTCGGGGTTATTTTTAGTCTTAGCTGAAAAGTGGCGCTCTGTTACGTATGGCAATGATGGCTTTACATTCAGAGCACCTGATCTATTTAGAGATCGAATGACCTTCTATTTCTTTGTGCTAGCAAGCTTGGTGGTCATCTTTTTGGCGCTCTACCGCTTTGTTAATTCACCAACAGGCCGTATTTTAATTGCCGTTCGTGAAAATGAACAGCGGACGAAATCATTAGGCTTTAATACGTTGCACTATAAAGTCATTGCCTCAGTTGTGGCAGGCATTGTAGCAAGTTTTGCTGGCTCCTTATATGCAGTGTCATTGCGCTTCGTTAACACGAGTGTGATGGCCATGGATATTACGCTGGATGCGTTGTTAATGACGATTATCGGTGGAGTGGGTACTTTAGTGGGGCCGTTATTAGGCTCGGCGGTCATTGAATATGCGCAACATGCACTGTCGGGGCTTGCACGAGATTATCCTATTTTCGAACGTTGGATTATCTTCTTCGGGATTCTCTATATTTTAGCCGTTATCTTCTTCCCAAAAGGTATTATTGGCTCATTAAGATTGCTCTATTGGAAGTGGCGAGGAAGGCTAAAGCAACGAAAAACGACAGGTCCCTTGCCTCATGAAAAGGAGCGATTTGAATGACAGTTGGTATTGTTAGTACAGGTATTTATCTACCTCAACAGAAGATGGCGTCGCAGGAAATTGCGGCTCTTTCCAATATTCCTGAGGCCATTATCCGTCAAAAAATGGGCATTCATGAAAAGCCAATCCCTGATAAGTCTGATCATACCGTGCAAATGGGTATATGGGCAGCACAGGAGGCGATTCAAAAAGCGAATATAGACCCTAAGGATATTGATGTAGTCATCTATATGGGGGAGGAACATAAGGAATATCCACTCTGGACAGCCTCCATTAAAATGCAGGAGGAGCTTGGTGCAGTTAATGCATGGGCATTTGATGTGCAATTACGCTGCGGCACTACAATCATGGCGCTGAAAGTGGCGAAAAGCCTAATGGCCTCAGATGACACGATACGAACCATTCTGTTAGCAGGTGGTTATCGCAATGTTGATTTTATCGATTACAGCAATCCACGAACGCGCTTTATGTACAATTTAGCGGCTGGTGGAGGGGCCATGTTATTACAAAAAAACTATGAAAAAAATTTGCTACTAGAGGCAGATATTATAACGGATGGTTCTTTCTCAGAGGATGTAGTTGTGCCAGTTGGGGGAACGAAAAATCCATTAACCCCAACCCATTTAACCGAAAATTTATATAAGCTTGACGTTTTGGACCCCATTGGGATGAAGGAGCGGCTAGAACAAAAATCTTTAAGCAATTTTTTGAAGGTCATTCGCAGTTCTTTAGCGAAAAGTGGATACAGTGACGATCAGCTAAACTATTTAGCGATGTTGCATATGAAAAGATCTGCACATGATTATATTTTAACGGAGCTTGGCTTACAGCAGGAGCAGTCTATTTATTTGCAAGACTATGGACATATTGGCCAGATTGATCAAATTTTGTCTCTACAGCTAGCGCAGGAGCAAAAGCAAATTCAAGCAGGCGATATTGTGACCCTTGTTAGTGCTGGCATTGGCTATGTATGGGGAGCTATCACAATACGTTGGGGATAAGGGGGAAATGGCATGGTAAAAACGATTCAACTAGCAAATGGAGAAACAATGGCCTATCGTAAGCGATCAGGTGGAGATCATCCTTTAGTGTTGGTACATGGCAATATGACATCTTCTAAGCATTGGGATATTCTGATGGATGCATTAGACGAGAAATACACCATTTACGCGATAGATTTACGTGGTTTTGGTGAATCATCCTATCTTAAGCCAATCACTGCTATTAAAGATTTTAGTGATGATCTCAAGCTATTTGTGGATGCACTGCAACTGCAAAGCTTTGATATGATTGGCTGGTCAACAGGTGGAGCTGTCTGTATGCAGTTTGCAACAAATTATCCTGGACACTGTCAACGGCTAATTTTACTTGCGTCTGCTTCTACACGTGGCTATCCATTTTACACGGATTTAGGAACAGGTAATCCAGCCTCCTTTAAACGAGCCTATCATTATGAGGAGGTATTGGTGGATACATCCAAAACAAAGCTTATTCAAGGCTTCTACGATGAAAAAAATGCGGAAGGCTTACAGTCTATATGGAATGCATTAATTTATACGCATCATCGACCAAACGAGGGAAAATATCAAGAATATGTAGAGGATATGCTTACACAGCGCAATTTAGCAGAAGTATATCATGCACTCAATACATTTAATATAAGCGCTGTTGACAATGAGGTGGCAAAAGGCTCTCGGGAGGCCATGTTGCTTCATATCCCAATTCTAGTGCTACGAGGGGATCGTGATTTGGTGATTACAGAGGAAATGAATGCAGAGTTATTACATGATTTAGGCAAAACAGCACAGTTTGTAAGCCTAAAAGATTGTGGGCATTCGCCTTTGATCGATGATTTAGCACAATTGACAGCTGAAATTGAAGCCTTTTTAGAAATTGGAGGAAGACAGTATGCGTTTGAACAATAAAGTAGCTATCATTACAGGCGCTGCAAATGGTATTGGCTATGCGGCTGCTGAGCGTTTTATCGAGGAGGGGGCATGGGTATTTATCGCCGATTATGACGATAAAGCAGGCATTCTAGCAGCACAACAACTAGGCGAAAATGCTGTATTTATACAAGTAGATGTTGCAAGTAGAGAGAGCGTTAATCAGCTGGTGACGGCAGTAATCGAACAGGCAGGACGGATTGATATTTTAGTGAATAATGCGGGGATTACACAAGACGCCATGCTGACAAAAATGACGGAGGAACAATTTCAGCAGGTGCTAGATGTCAATTTGACAGGTGTCTTCCATTGTACACAGGAGGTCATTCCCTATATGGTGGCAGCAGGTGGAGGCAAAATTATAAATACATCCTCAGTTAGTGGAGTATATGGCAATGTTGGTCAAACCAATTATGCAGCGACAAAAGCAGCGATTGTAGGTATGACAAAAACATGGGCGAAGGAATTAGGGCGTAAGGGGATTAATGTTAATGCAGTGGCACCTGGCTTTACAGAAACAGATATGGTCAAAAAAATGCCTGAAAATATTTTGGCTCAAATGCGATCAATCGTCCCCCTACAACGCCTAGGGACACCACGTGATATTGCCAATGCCTATTTATTTTTAGCATCTGAAGAGGCCTCCTATGTTCATGGGCATACTCTGCATGTGGATGGCGCAATTATGATGTGATAGGGGGTAGTCAAGATGTTTGTTGAGCAAGAATGGATTTTAAAACGTGCAGCTTTAACACCTCACCACATCGCCTTGATTAATTTAACTTCAAAGGAACAATGGACCTACCAGCAATTATCTGAGGAAATCGGCAAATGGAGTCAATTTTTCGAACGGCAGCAGCTACAAAAAGGAAGTAGAGTCGCTGTTTTTGCGAAAAATCATATCCAATTGTTTGCTGTTTTATTTGCCTGTGGGCTACGTGGGCTCATTTATGTACCGTTAAATTGGCGCTTAAGCAAGGAGGAGCTAACACAAATTTTGGAGGATGCGACTCCTGCTATCCTATTATACGAAGAGGATAGTCATTGTCCCTTAGTTTTAGAAAAAATGTTTTCACTTCATGTTAGCCAGCATGAGAAGGAGATACAACCAAGTAGGCAAGACGTGGATGTGGATGATCCATGGTTAATGATTTATACAGGAGGCACGACGGGTCAGCCAAAGGGGGTAGTGCTATCCTTTCAGTCGGTCAATTGGAATGCCATGAATACTATTATTAGCTGGGGTTTACATGCTCAAGATCGGACATTAAATTATATGCCGATGTTTCATACTGGTGGCTTAAATGCTTTATGCATTCCCTTACTGATGGCGGGAGGAACGGTCATTATTGGCGATAAATTTGATGCAGAAGAGGCACTACAAGCAACGAACCAATATCAAACGACAATTTCTCTTTTTGTGCCAACTATGTATCAAGCAATGATTGCTACGAAGTATTTTCTGGAAAATCAATTTCCTTCCATGAAGGTATTTTTATCTGGCGGTGCCCCGTGCCCTCATCCTATTTACGATGCTTTTTATAATAAGGGATTATTTTTTAAAGAGGGATATGGTTTAACAGAAGCAGGACCCAATAATTTTTATATTGACCGAGAGCGTGCCTATGCAAAAAAGGGGGCTGTCGGGAAAAGCATGCAATTCAATGAAGCTAAAATCATCAATCATACAGGAAAAAGTTGTGCACCTGGAGAAGTAGGAGAGCTATTGGTAAGAGGGAAGCATATGTTTCGCTTTTACTGGAATAACAAGCAAGAAACTGCCAATATCCTGCAAGATGGCTGGTTGAAAACAGGGGATTTAGCGATGATGGATGCGGAAGGTGATTTTTATATTGTTGGGCGTAGAAAAGAAATGATAATTTCAGGTGGTGAAAATATCTATCCTCAGGAAGTAGAACAATGTCTACTACGGCATCCAGATGTGCGAGAGGTGGCCGTGATTGGTGTAGGTGATGATTATTGGGGTGAGATCGTGACAGCTTTTATTGTTTGTCCCCACCAAGTAGCCTCTCTATTAGATGATCTTAATGAGCTATGTCATCACCAATTAGGACGTTATAAGATTCCAAAACAAATGATTTTCTTAGACGAACTACCGAAAACAAGCGTTGGTAAAATCGATAAAAAGGCATTGTATAGGCTTGTCGACTCATCTATCTGTTAAGTATGATGAGAAGGAAGAAACGCTCGTCTTTCTAAATCCGAAATAAGAGAGGGACACATAAATGGCCCACGCATTAGTTATTGGTGGAATTGGGATGTTGGCTGACACATCCCTTTGGTTAGTGAATGATGGCTACTATGTCTCAGTAATTGGACGTAGTGCCCATCGAATGGAAGATTTGCGAAATAGAACAACCAAACCCGCCCTTCTAACGTCGATTTTAGTTGATTATTGTAATATAGCCTTATTAAAAGAGAAGCTAGCAGAAACGCTCGCGCATAATGGGCCCATTGAATTGGTCGTTGCTTGGATTCATTCCTATGCGGATACTACATTAGAGAACATCTCCAATGTAATTTCAAGAGAGAATGACGGGGAATGGAAACTGTTTCATGTGTTGGGGAGTAAGGCGAATTTAAGTGAAGTCCAAGAGAAATTGAAGCTCCCTGTTCGTTCGCAATACAGGCAAATCCAGCTAGGTTTTATGATGGAAGAAGGTCATGCGAGATGGCTTACGCATGAGGAAATATCGCAAGGTGTTGTTGCTGCTATTCAACAGGATCAACCTATCCATATTGTCGGGACGCTACAACCTTGGGAAAAGCGACCATTATAAACTAACTAACCTTCGTCTAACTAGATGGACGAAGGTTTTTACTTATCTCCATTATCAGTTTGTTGTAGATGTCTACATAATTGTGAGGGATAGTTAGGTTTGTGTGAAAAACGTCAGGATCAAGCAACTTTCTTCTCCTTACCTTTTACTTAGTATAACAAAATCATTTCCATATAACTTATCCTTATTTACTCACATCTCTTCCCATCAGACCGACATATCAGTAAAATAGAGTAGGTTAGGGGGATTACATGTGAAAGATCAACGCTTTAAAATAGCGCATCGAGAGGCGCTTATCGGAATTGGACTCGTCCTTGTCAACTTTGCGATTTGGTTTGGCTTTGCCTATGGATTAGGTTCAGGAGATCCAAGAAATTATACGTATGTATTCGGTTTTCCTGCCTGGTTTTTCTATAGCTGTATCGCTGGGACAGGCTTTATGATCCTTCTTATCTGGATTGTGATGAAACTCTTTTTCAAAGAGGTACCATTCGATGATGAGGAGGTGGATCGCTAATGCATTGGCAAGTTGTATTTCCATTGCTATTATTTTTAATTATTATTTTTGGAATCGGTATTTGGGCCAATAAGCATGTCCGCTCCTCTAATTCATTCCTGCAGGAGTATTTCCTTGGTGGTCGTGAAATGGGCGGTTTTATCCTTGCGATGACGATGATTGCTACATATGGCAGTGCGAGTAGTTTTATCGGAGGACCGGGTGTAGCCTATACAAAAGGACTTGGGTGGGTATTACTGGCAATGGCTCAGCTACCAGCAGGTTATTTTGTACTCATGATTTTAGGGAAAAAATTCGCCATTATTGCTCGTCGTTACCAGGCCATTACGTTAATCGACTTTTTACGTGAGCGCTACAAAAGCCATGTCATTGTTATTTTATCAGCCATTAGCATCATTGTTTTCTTATTTTCGGCTATGATGGCTCAATGGGTTGGGGGTGCACGCTTAATTGAGTCATTAACTGGCTTAAGCTACACAGCAGCACTGTTTATTTTTGCGATTTCCGTGTTAGTATATGTGATTATTGGAGGCTTCCGTGCGGTTGCACTTACAGATACGGTCCAAGGTTCAATTATGGTGATTGGTACAGTTATTTTATTAATCGGCACCATTGTGGCAGGTGGAGGCATCGACAATATAATGGCCTCACTGGTTGCAGAAAATCCTGACTTTGTGTCACCATTTGGCGCACAAGGAGATTTAACGCCTCTGTATGTCTCAACATTTTGGATTCTCATTGGTGTAGGGGTTGTAGGACTTCCGCAAATTGCGGTTCGTGCGATGAGCTATAAGGATTCCAAAAGTATGCATCAAGCGATTCTTATTGGCACGATTGCCATAGGGACAATCATGTTTGGCATGCATTTAATTGGGGTGTTAGCCCGACCTGTCTTACCGGGCATTGAGATTGGTGATAAAGTCATGCCGCTCCTGACATTGAAGGTATTACCGCCATTTTTAGCAGGAATCGTTTTAGCTGCACCAATGGCTGCGACAATGTCTACGGTTAATGCTTTACTAATGCTTGTCAGCTCTACAGTTGTCAAAGACATCTATTTAAATTATATGAAGCCGAAAGCTAGTGATGCAGAGATAAAGCGTGCAAGCTTTATTGTAACAACAGTCATTGGCCTAGCCGTTGTCATCTTTGCACTCAATCCACCTGATTTATTAGTGTGGTTGAACTTATTTGCCTTCGGTGGACTAGAGGCTGTCTTTATTTGGACAGTCGTTTTAGGATTGTATTGGAAAAAAGCGAATAAATACGGAGCGATTGCGTCAATGATTTCAGGCATGTTGTTGTATATTATGATTGATCGGTTTTATCCTTCCGTCTTTGGTATGCATACAGTCACGATACCAATTGTCGCATCCTTCTTTATTTTTGTGATTGTCAGTTTGTCCACTAGTCATAAATTTAAAAACGAAAAGCTTATGATTTAACGCCAAAACGCCACAGATTTCAAACTCTGTGGCGTTTATTTTAATGCATCATAAAATCATAGGCATTTTTCGCAAGTAATGTCATTGTAACGACAATAAATAGCGTGCGGACAAAGCCACTTCCTTTCTTGATTGCCATCCGTGAGCCAAGCATAGCCCCACCAATTTGCGCAATGCCCATGACTAGACCATAAACATAATGAATTTGACCTAAGTAGGCAAACATACAAACACCAGCCACATTACTTGCCAAATTTAAAAACTTCGCATTACCAGCCGCCTTTAAAAAATCAAAGCCTACCAGTAAGAAGCTAAAGATTAAAAACGACCCTGTCCCAGGACCAAGAAATCCATCATAAAAACCAATAGCAAATAATAGCAGCATAAATAAAAACAAATGTTTTTTAGATAGATTTTTTACGGTAGAGACGGCACCCCAATCCTTTTTAAAGATCGTATATACCCCAACAGCCGCCAGCATAACAAGCATTAATGGCTTTAGTAATGCTGGATTAATCAGATGCACAGTCCAAGCACCACATAATGATCCGATAAATGCTAGTGGAAAATATTTGAGGACAGAGCGAATGTCCAGCTGGCCAGAACGATAGAAAGAAATAGAGGAAGTGAGCGAGCCCATAGCTCCTGCTAGTTTGTTCGTGGCAACCGCAGCAGCTGGATTGAGCCCAACAAATAGTAAGGCTGGTAGTGAAATTAAACCGCCCCCTCCCACTACTGAGTCAACAAAAGCCGCCAGAAATCCAAAAGAAATTAATAGTATGAGAATATGTACATCGATTTCAAACAACATATGACACCTCTTTATAATTAGTTACTACTGAAATAGTAACTAAATTTATTTGCGCTGTAAACCCATTTTTCCATTGGCAAATCTTCACATTGGTAGCCTATAATAAAGATAATGGAGGGATTACATGGAGGAATTAATCACCCAGCTGAAAGAAATGGGTTTTACAGAATATGAAGCAAAGGCCTATACGGCACTTGTTCAGCAAAGTCATGTCAGTGCCTATCAGGTAAGTAAAAATTCTGGCATACCACGTGCAAGAGTGTATGATATTTTAAATATCCTTGTAGAAAAGGGCATCGTGTTAAAAGAAGAGACCGCAGAACAAACGACCTATTCGGCAATGCCTGTGTCTGTGTTCTTACAGCAAATGCAACAGCGCTGGGAGTCGAATTTTACGTCTATAAGCGGGAAATTAGAGAAATTAGAGGAAAAAGTACAGGAAGCAGAGCCTAAAGTGGTCATGCTGAAGGGCAAGGAATCCATTATCAACTATTGTCAGTCACTTCTAAAGAAGGCGAAGAAAAAAGTGATGCTGTCGATGTGGGAAGATATGTATGATGCCTTACGTGAAGATTTGCAAGAGGTGGCGCTGCATGTTCCTGTTCATGGCATTACGTTGTATGTAGGAGAGCATCTCGCCTCAATTGACCAGCATAGAGCCACACATTATACAAAAAAAGCGTCTACACCGCATTGGTTTATCTTATCGATAGATGGTCAGGAAATGATTTATGGTCATTCTCCATCTACCCAAGAGACGGCCTTTATCACCAATGATCCGGTTCATATTTATTTGTTAGAGGATTATATATGGCATGATGTGCTCATCAATCGGTTAGTAAAACGTGATGATCAGGAGTTAGAAGATTGGATTGCTAAGGAGCGTAAAGCTTTTTTCTTAGAATAGTCGTATAAGGAAGGGGAGTTACTTGAAAAAATTCGTGTTGCTAGGTTTAATAAGCCTACTAATGCTAGGAGCCTGTAATGCTACACCACCTACCGATCCACCAACGATTAATGAGCTAACGGTTGTCCCAGATAATGTCCAAAAAAATATCGTTTCTAATGACAGAATACAACTATTGCATGAAAAGGATGCTCCATATTACCTTGTTTATTATTCAAAAGGGAATGTATTGGCAAGTATTACAGCTGAGGGAAATAGGCTTATTATCCAGTTAGAGGAAGGCAGCGAGCAAAGGAAAGAGGCTCAACCCTATGTTTTTAAAGTCACCGTCAAGAATCCTGAGCTGGATACCATTGAGTTGCGAATAAACGGTCAGAGTACGCCCATTGATCGTATGACCATTATGTGATAAAAGAAAACGAAATCCCTTTAGATGAGATTTCGGTTTCTTTACGTGATATCTAATAAAAGACTTTGTCTACGTTATATTTAGAGCGGAAAGTATTAATCGCATATGTTTCGTAAATTTCACGTTCCATTGGATCTTCTACTTCATAGACTTCAATTTTGAACACTTCATCACGATGGTTTTTCATCGGAGATACATTATCCTCGAAATGTTTTTTAATACGTTGACGAATTTTACGTGCTTTCCCAACAAACAATAGCTCATTCTTGTCATTATAGAATAAGAAAATGCCACCTTTATCACGTGTGATTTTATGGAAGTCAATAAAACCGAAGTAAGGTGTGATTGGCACATCACCTGGTTTTAAATCTTGTTCACGTTGACGGATTACTAGATCTGGTTTTGGAAATTCAATTTTAATCAAACTATTCACGTTCCTCTCTCTTACTAAAAGTATATGGTAACATAATTACGGCATGTTTACCATAAATTTTAAATGTAGAAACACCACAGATAGCAAGCTTAGTGTACATCAAATGAGCAAGGAACATGCACATGAATCACAAAATATTCGATGAATTATTGATATTCTAACTAGTTCGTGTTACAATTCAAGATAATTAAATAATCTTATCAAGAGAAGCTGAGGGATTTGGCCCGATGACGCTTCAGCAACCTCTAACAATTGTTAGAAAGGTGCTAATTCCAGCAAAGGATTTTTTCCTTTGAGAGATAAGAGTGGACGTGAAAAAAATCCTTCTCATTCTATCTCGTATGGAATGAGGAGGATTTTTTAATTTCGTTGCAATGTACGCAAGTTAGGTTTGCTAAAAGAGAGTGATTATAGAGAGGGGAAAGCAAGATGCCAATTAATATTCCGAAAAATTTACCAGCTGGAGAACATTTACGTGAGGAAAAAATCTTCGTCATGGAAGAAGATCGTGCGAAAACACAGCAAATCCGTCCATTAAATATATTAATATTAAATCTAATGCCAGAAAAAGAAAAAACTGAGCTCCAATTATTACGTTTATTGGGGAATACACCATTACAGGTGAATATTACCTTTTTGAATACAGCCACTCACGAGTCTAAAAATGTGAGTAAATCCCATTTGCAGCTTTTCTACACAACGTTCAATCAGATTCGACACCGACGCTACGATGGTATGATTATAACTGGTGCACCAGTAGAAAAAATGGCTTTTGAAGAGGTCAACTATTGGCAGGAAATTTCAGAAATTATGGATTGGTCTAAAAAGAATGTGACATCCGTGCTACATATATGTTGGGGGGCACAGGCTGCATTGTATCATCATTATGGCATTGGGAAGGTTGAGCTTTCTACTAAATGCTCAGGCGTCTATTCCCATGTGATTACAGATTTAACTGTAGATTTGGTACGTGGCTTTAGTGATTTATTTACTGCGCCCCATTCACGCTATACATCTGTTTCGATTGACGAGGTTCGCAATCATCCAGATCTACGATTATTATCCTATTCAGAGGATGCTGGGGTATTTATTGTACAATCAAAAGATAATAAAAATATTATGATTACGGGCCATCTAGAGTATGATGCGACAACGCTAGCCGATGAGTACAGTCGCGATGTGGCGAAGGGCATAGATATCGCCGTTCCTGTGAACTACTTCCCGAATGACGATCCTACACAAGTGCCAATGAATACATGGCGTGCCCATACGCATCTATTATTCTCTAACTGGTTGAACTACTATGTTTACCAAGAAACACCATATGAATGGGATTTTGTAGATGAAATCGAATATCATATTTAATTAATAAAAAGTCTAATTTCTTTTCTAGCTTAGAAGAAATTAGACTTTTTGATTGTCATTTTCTGTTTCCTGCTGAGGTGTTTCGTTATTTTGAGCCTTGGATTTGCGATTGCGAATAACTACCACAATCAGCAATAGTATAGGTAATAAAATGGTGAAAATAAAGGAAAAGATTGGCCAAATTTCATTATTATAATTAGTAGAATGCACAATATCTGGATGAACAATTTGAGAAAGTCCAATAACAATTATACCCATCGGTATAATGAGTGGACGATGATCCTTGATCTTCAATATTTGTGCAAGTCCAACAACGGTCGTATAGAAATACATAAATGTACGAATATATATAGACGAAATCCACATAAATGCCATAATGATTTCTATGCGCTGCAAAAAATTCCCTATAGATATTCTTTGTGCTAAGGCATAGCTAGGAAATGTCCTTGATGCAGTGTTTTCAGGACCTAATACAAGAATCGATAGGACAATCAACGTAACTAAGACGATTCCGCCAAAAATTGCCCCAATATATAGCCCTTTCTGTGCAGACGGCTGTACATTGACGCCAGTAGGATAGAGCATCAATAATACAATTAATGGAAAGGAAAAGATACTCATAAAGCGTGCAATACTATAAAACATAGATGCTTTGGTCGCTTCTAGTAGAGGCTGAATATTCTCAAATGTAATTTGAGGGGTAATACTAAGGACGAAAAAAATAAAAATAAAGGTAAACAATGGGAAGAGGATTTCTGCCGAACGGGCAAAGGTCTCAATCCCTAAATAAGCGGCATACATAATAAGGATGCTGAACAGTAGGGCAAATGCTAATGTCGGTGTCTCTGGCATTACTTCCGTTTTCATGAAAATACCGATAAAATAGAGTAATTCTCCAGCCGAAAGAAAGGTCATAATTAGGAAACAAATTGCTGTGATTTTCCCAAAAAAACGCCCAAGTATTTTTTCATTGGCCTCGATAAAGTTTAGGGACGGTGTTTGATTGGCCAGTGTTAAAAATAATTTTAGTACCAGTAAACTAAGCAGAACACCAATGCTTGCCGCTATCCAAGCATCTTGCTTAGCGGCACCAGTAATACTCGAAGGGATAATTAAAATCGCTGTACCGATAGAATAGAGAAAGGTAACGATTGTAAACTGTCTTGAACTAATTATCTCTTTTTCCATCAAGCTACCCTCCGTTTCTCAGTCCATCTTTCTATTTTGTGAATGACACAATGTAATCCCTAATTGGTGTGAAGATAAAGGTAATCAAATCTAATGGGCTAGGAATATGGATTTTAAGGGCAATCCCCATATTTAAAGCCGTTCCAATAAGTAGCAAAAAGGAGAATACAATAATGGCTTTTCTATCCTGTTGCTTTTTTAGCTTTGGAATAAAAATAAGCGCAATAATTATCGCGATGATCAAGATAGCTACGGCTAGTACCATCTCATTACTCCTCCTTTGGCTTGTTTAATAATGAATTTTGCATCGTACCTGAACCTTGGGTTGTTACCTTTACATGAACAGCCACTGCTAAATCTGGAAAAATGGAAGTCCAGTCATCCTTGATTTTTTTCCACTGCTTTGGATCTGCCCGATGTAGGGCATCCCCAAATCCAAAAACATCGACTTCATATTGCTGTTGAATTTTCTCTACAGTTTTTTCAATGCGTTCATCAATCCCCTGGGCTGTTTTTTTATTAACGTAATCAATCGATTTATTTTTGGTAAGATCGATAACACATTCGACCTCTCCAACATTCTGCTCTATATTAATATGGACATCGATTTTCGGTTTCCCGTTTTTAAATGACCCTTTCACCTTTGTAGTGGATTGGGTGATTTCAGTAGACAAGGTCCCTTTATTAGGACAGGCGATGATTTCTATCGTACTTTGAATTTTGTCATTAAGAAAACTAATACTTTTGCTTTCGCTCTCAGTCAGTAGCCCTATATATTTATCGCCTTTAAAGACTGCTAAACCTGTATAACGTAATAGCACAGGTGTTTTAACACGTTGCACATTTGTTTGATCTACCCCTAATTTCTTATCCCCAATAACTTCAATAGCAGAAATTAATGCCCCTTTATGCTTATTGCTTAAGGTATTGACTAATTCATCAATATTAACAGCTATTGTGGAGCCCCAAGCCTTCTCAGAGACATCAAGGGAATTTAACATTTTATTAGCAGGAACTTTTTCAATGGGTGTTAGTACATTTAATACATCCTTTGCTGTTGCATCGTGAGACATAATGACGTCGAAATCCTTACGAAATTCATGGTCCCTTACAATTAAATCAAGTGCATCACTAATGCCTTCTTTTGCGAGATCTTCCCCTAATACAACCACTTGAAGGTGGGCAAAATAAGGTTTTCGTGCTGCAATAGTCGTCATTTTGCGAATGGCCTCAAAGATGGTCTCACCTCTCGAATGATAGCTAACGACAGGAGAGCGTTGAGTGGAAGCTTGGCGCATTGAAATTTCACTAGGATCAACAATTTGAACCGTAATTTCATATTCCTCATCTATTTTGTCAATGCCCAATGCTACGACAATGGCCAATTCATTTAATTCACGCTTACTCCAGCAGCCACTTAACAGTATTGTGAGGATACATAGTAAGCAAATCCATTTTATTTTTGCCATATTCCATTCCTCATTTATCCAGTTGTTATTTCCTGCCTTTTAGATTGATATAGTTATGTCCTCTAACAATATTTTTTTGATTGACTAAACGAGGTCGTGTAAGTAATTTTCTACGCGGGAACAGCAAAAATGCATCCTTCTGATCCTGTAATACCAATGGTGCGAATGGGCTTAAATAAGGTACACCAAATGAACGAATGCTACATAGGTGAAGAATAATTAGCATAATGCCAAACATTACACCGAATAAACCAAACATAGCAGCTAAAATCATTAATGGGAAACGTAGTACACGAATCGTATTCGATAAGCCATAGGCAGGGAAGAGAAAGCTACAAATCGCTGTTAAGGCTACAATAATTACCATTACAGCGGATACGACGCCTGCATCAACTGCTGCCTGTCCAATAACTAAAGTACCTACAATGGATACCGCAGGACCGATTGTCCGAGGCATACGAAGTCCAGCTTCCCTTAAGACCTCAAAGGCAACCTCCATAATAAGCGCTTCTACTACTGCAGGAAAGGGTACGCCTTCCCTTTGTGAAGCAATGCTAATTAACATGGGTGTCGGTAGCATTTCCTGGTGAAAGGTAGTAATCGCCACATACAAGGATGGTGCTACTAATGCCAGACTGATACCAAAGAAACGCAGTATACGTACGAGTGAGCTAATCATCCAATGCTGATAATAATCTTCTGCTGATTGTAAAAAGGATGTAAATAGCGCTGGTACGACTAAGACAAAAGGTGTGCCATCAACTAGAATCGCCACTTTGCCATCTAATAATTCACCTGCGATGACATCAGGACGTTCGGAGTTGTAGACGGTTGGAAACATCGAGTTTTTTGAGTCTTGAATAAAATCTTCAATATAGCCACTTTCCAGAATGCCATCAATATTAATACGATCTAGTCGAGCCAATACCTCTGCGACGATTTTGTCACTGGCGATGCCATTTATATACATCACCGCTACATCTGTTTGTGTCACATCTCCGATAACACGGGACTTAATCCAGAGATTCGGACTTTTAATTTTGCGACGAATGAGCGCTGTATTCGTACGCAAGGTTTCCGTAAAGGACTCCCTCGGTCCGCGAATAACGGATTCCGTCGATGGCTCCGTGACAGCTCGATCCTTGGCACTTCTAGTACTTGTCACAATCCCTTCGGCAAAGCCATCTAATAAAATAACCGTTTCACCATTGAGAATGGCATTGTAGAGTGTTGTGAAATGCTCAATATTCGTCACATCGCCTACTGTTAAATAGGAATTTCGAACATATTGATTAATGGTTGTTATTTCAATATCTTGTTCTTCTTCAATATTTGCCATCAGTTTATCGATAACAGAATCAGAAATAGTCGTTTTATCCGATAGGCCATCAATGGAAATAATGGCGAGGCTATGGGGATCAGTTTCTCCAATCGCAATTTCACGTATGATAATATCATTACTATGCCCTAGTGACTGTTGAATGATTTTTATATTTTTAGATAGGGAAGTATACAATAAATCGTTCGTTGTATGGGATGGGGAGGTCTCGTTATTGCTAGACATGGACATGTGTTTTCCTCCTCAAAAGGTCGTTCATTACCTTTAGAATGGACAATTTTTTTGAGAGATAAACGAAAGAGATATGAAAAATCTAGCTATTTGTAGCAATATTACATCACTTGCAACTTTCGTGTGTCCTTGTTTGTAATAAATAAAAAAACAGTCTGTCCTTTCATGTATGGAAAGGACAGACTGTTTTATGTACGATAGTCGTATTGTAATTCATCTTTACTTGTATCAACATCTACATGTAAATTGTGATCGTTAAAGAACCAAAGATCTTTCTCATCAATGTAATAGATAACACCATCAATTTCTGTCTGTACACCTATGGCAATAGGTTCCTCACGTGTCATGCCTAGCGAAAAGCCTTCATGAAACGGACTTGAGCCACCATAGCGTGCATAAAAACGAATTGTATCACCAGGTTCAACTTCCATTTCATGTTTGAACCATTGTAGGGCCTCATCTGTCAATGCAATATTCATTTCAAATGCTCCTCTCTTCCTACAGCCATTTTACCTTTGGTTCGGTGCCGTTTTTAATACGGGCAATATTGGCACGGTGACGATAAATAATAAAGGTAAATAAAAAGGCTACCAAGATGCCTAATGCAAAGTCACCTGTAATAAAATAATAAACGATTGCATAGATAAGCGCTACTAAAGCGGCTATCATTGATGTTAAGCTGACGATTTTTGTGATTTTTAAAGTCACAATAAAGGTAATAAATAGTAGGACAAAGAGTGGCCAAGAATAGCCTAATAATACACCCGCTGACGTTGCCACAGCTTTCCCACCACGGAAGTTGGCAAAGATCGGGAACATATGACCGATTACTGCGACAAGGCCCAGTAATAAAGAATGGAGTGTAGTATCAGAGAAAACAGGAAGTGTCACGAGTAAGACAGCGGCAGTCCCTTTTAAGACATCCATCACTGTAACAATAATACCAGCCTTTTTCCCTAATGTTCTAAAAGTATTGGTCGCACCAAGATTACCGCTCCCGTGTTCACGAATATCGGTATTATAAAAAATTTTGCCTATCCATAATCCAGAAGGTATAGAGCCGATTAGATAAGCACATAAAATAATAAGTCCATTGATCATAGTTGGACTCCTTTCATTCATAGTCCATCACTTGGTACTAATAGTTTGTAACAAGTATTTTACACTTTTTCTTGCTAATCTACAATGTTATGAAGGAGATTTCATCCGAAGTCTTGAATCAATACAAAAGAGAATCTATTAGCGAGGACTAGGCTTTTAGACGTAAATTTGTAGGAAGCACTAAAACCTTTATAAAAATATAGGCAAAATGGCAATTTTGTCAATCGCTCATTCCTTTGGTAGAATAGAAGTCTAACTTTATCCTGTTTCAGCGCAAGGCACGAGGTAGTGTGCAAGCATCACCACTTTATTTTGCAACTAAGTAGGCTTCAATGCGTCAAATGATGATGGAAGCTAGAAGCAGTCTGTCTTGCTCAAATACCAATTTTAAGCAACTGTTGAAGATGTTTACTATTAATAAAAAAGATCAAAACTGTGAGCAAATTTTAAAATTTTATTGGACCTGTCGCTAGCTATTGACAGGAAATGCTATTATTATTAGGATGAGAACATAAATAGAACATGCGTTTGTTTTTTGGAGGGGAATTTTTTTGACGAATAAACAGTCACCTAGCGTCTATAATGATGACGCTATACAAGTATTAGAAGGATTAGAAGCGGTACGCAAACGACCTGGCATGTATATCGGTTCGACGGATGGCCGTGGACTTCATCACCTTGTGTATGAAATCGTAGATAATGCGGTGGATGAAGCACTGGCTGGCTTTGGATCTCATATTATTGTCACAATTCATAAAGATCAAAGTATGAGTGTGCGCGACTTTGGACGTGGAATGCCAACCGGTATGCATAAAATGGGCAAACCGACACCAGAAATTATTTTTACTGTGCTACACGCTGGTGGTAAATTTGGTCAAGGTGGCTATAAAACAAGTGGAGGTTTACATGGTGTTGGTTCTTCCGTTGTGAATGCGCTCTCAACATTTTTAGAGGTGACAATCCATCGCGATGGTAAAAAGTATCGTCAACGCTTTGAGCATGGTGGACAGCCTGTCACAACACTTGAAAACATTGGGCAGACCAAGCAGACAGGAACGCTTGTTCATTTCTTACCAGATGAAACGATCTTCTCTGTCACAAAATTCAATTATGATACGTTAGCAGAACGATTACGTGAATCAGCCTTTTTATTAAAGGGCTTAAAAATTGAATTAATTGATGAGCGCGAGGAAGGCAAGAGCGATGTGTTCTTTTATGAGAATGGCATCGAGGCTTTCGTTGCGTATTTGAATGAGGAAAAAGATGTTCTTCATCCAGTAAAATATGTAGAAGGCGTACAGGATGAAATCGAAGTAGAGTTCGCTTTCCAGTATAACGATGGTTATTCAGAAACGATTTTATCATTTGTTAATAATGTCCGTACACGTGATGGTGGTACACATGAAACGGGTGCAAAGGCAGCGTTGACGCGTGTCTTTAATGAATATGCAAGAAAAATTGGCCTGTTAAAGGACAAGGATAAAAACCTTGAGGGGACAGATATTCGTGAGGGCTTAGCAGCGATCGTGTCTGTTCGTATCCCAGAGCATTTACTGCAATTTGAAGGACAAACAAAGGGCAAGCTTGGGACAAGTGAGGCTCGTTCTGCAGTAGATAGTGTAGTGTCTGAGCAAATTTTGTATGTGCTAGAGGAAAATGCAGAGTTATCAGCTTCTCTTGTTCGTAAAGCGATTCGAGCGCAGCAAGTGCGTGAAGCAGCTCGTAAAGCGCGTGAGGATGCACGAAATGGCAAGAAAAATAAAAAGGGTAGTACGATTTTATCTGGAAAATTAACGCCAGCTCAGTCACGTAATGCAGCAAAAAATGAGCTGTATTTAGTCGAGGGGGATTCTGCGGGTGGCTCTGCTAAACAAGGACGTGACCGTACATTCCAAGCGATTCTGCCATTGCGCGGGAAGGTCATCAACACAGAAAAAGCCAAGCTACAGGATATTATGAAAAACGAAGAAATTTCAACGATTATCCATGCGATTGGGGCAGGTGTTGGCACGGATTTTGCGGTGGAGGATTCTGCCTACAATAAAGTAGTCATCATGACCGATGCGGATACGGATGGGGCACATATTCAAGTCTTGCTATTAACATTCTTCTATCGTTATATGCGTCCGCTCATTGAGTCTGGAAAGGTCTATATCGCACTACCGCCGCTTTATAAAGTCTCAAGAGGTACAGGAAAAAAAGAAGTCATTGAATATGCTTGGACAGAAAGTGACTTACAAAAGGCCATCAAGAAGGTTGGAAAGGGTTACATATTACAGCGCTATAAAGGTCTTGGTGAGATGAATGCAGACCAACTATGGGACACAACAATGAACCCTGAAACACGGACATTAATTCGTGTCACAATCGAGGATGGTGCACGAGCGGAGAGACGTGTCACGACGTTAATGGGTGATAAGGTGGAACCACGTCGTAAATGGATCGAAGCCAATGTAGACTTCGGTATGGAGGATGATTCTAACATTTTAGAGAATGAATTCATCCAACAAGAGGAGGACCAAGCATGAGTAGTACAGAAAAGTTTCAAGATTTACCGTTAGAAGAAGTAATGGGTGACCGTTTTGGTCGCTATAGTAAATATATTATTCAAGACCGCGCGTTGCCTGATGCACGTGACGGTCTTAAACCAGTACAGCGCCGTATTTTATATGCGATGTTTACGGAAGGCAACACACATGATAAGCCGTTCCGTAAATCCGCAAAAACAGTGGGTAATGTAATTGGTAACTATCATCCGCACGGCGATAGCTCTGTGTATGAAGCGATGGTACGGATGAGTCAGGACTGGAAGGCACGTCATATGCTCATTGAGATGCACGGGAACAATGGCTCGGTAGATGGCGATCCACCAGCTGCAATGCGGTATACAGAGGCGAGACTATCAGCTATTGCCGCTGAAATGCTACGAGATATTGGCAAGAAAACGGTCGAATTTGTGCCAAACTTTGATGATCAGGATATGGAGCCAACTGTATTACCAGCACGTTTTCCTAACCTTTTAGTCAATGGCTCTACAGGAATTTCTGCTGGGTATGCGACAGATATTCCGCCACATGCCTTAGATGAAGTACTGGATGCTGTGTTGATGCGCTTAGACAAGCCTAATGTTACTGTAGATGAATTGATGACGGTGATTAAAGGACCTGATTTCCCAACGGGTGGAATCATTCAAGGTGTTGATGGCATTAAAAAGGCGTATGAAACAGGTCGGGGTAAAATCATCGTCCGTGCACAAGCAGTTGTTGAACCAATCAAGGGTGGTAAAGAGCAAATTGTTATCACTGAGTTACCATATGATGTAAATAAAGCGAATCTTGTGAAAAAAATTGATGAGCAACGGGTAGATAAACGACTAGAAGGCATTGCGGAAATTCGTGATGAATCAGACCGTACAGGGTTACGTGTCGTAATTGAGCTGAAAAAGGATGTACCAGGACAAGGAATTTTACAGTACTTGTTTAAAACAACGGATTTACAGGTAGCTTATAATTTTAATATGATTGCCATTCATAATCGTCGTCCAACGATGATGACATTGCCTTTATTGCTAGATGCCTATATTGCCCACCAAAAAGAAGTGGTAACAAACCGTTCCATTTATGATTTGCAAAAGGCAAAGGATCGTTCTCATATTGTAGATGGATTAATTAAAGCCCTTTCCATTTTAGATGAAGTCATTGCGACGATTCGTTCTTCAAATGATAAGAAGGATGCGAAGCTTAATTTACAAGCAAAGTTTGATTTTACAGAGGTACAGGCAGAGGCCATTGTAAGCCTGCAATTATATCGTTTAACGAATACGGATATTACAGAGCTTCGTCATGAACAGGACGAGTTAAATAAGCTAATTGCGAAGCTAGAGGGGATTCTACAAAGTGAAGCAAAGCTAGTGCGTGTTATTAAACAAGAGTTACTAGATATTAAGAAGCGCTTTACAGAGCCTCGTCGCTCGAAGATTGAGCAAGAAATTGAAGAAATTAAAATTACATTGGATGTCCTTGTGCCAAGTGAAGAGGTTGTCGTAACAGTAACGAAGGATGGTTATATTAAACGTACATCCACACGTTCCCATGCCGCTTCAAACGGGCAAGATTTTGCCATGAAGGATTCAGATTATTTATTGTATGAAGCAAACTTAAATACACAGCACCATCTATTGCTGTTCACAAATCGAGGCAATTATATTTATCAGCCTGTTCATGAGCTGCCTGATATACGCTGGAAGGATCTCGGCCAGCATATTTCAAGTATTGTGCCAACAGGGGAAGATGAATCCATTATTGCGGTTTATGGCTTCGAAACCTTTGACCAGCCAAATACGTATGTCTTCACAGCCACAAAAGATGGCCAAATTAAGCGCTCACCACTCGCAGACTATGCGGTAACACGTTATTCAAAGCCAATTAAAACGATGAACGTCAAGGCTGGTGATGCGATGATCTATGCATCATTTGTAACAGATGACGTGGAGCTGATGCTCACAACGGATACAGCCTATGCGATTCGTTTCCCTATGGAGGAGTTACCAGTTACAGGTGTGAAAACAGGCGGTGTGAAAGGGATCACACTAAAAGATGGAGAAGCCTTAGTTGGAGTCAATGTGTTACAGCCTGATGTTACCAACTATGTAGTGATTGTGACACAGCGTGGGGCCGTGAAGAAAATGAATGTTGCTGAAGTTGAAGTAGCAAGTCGTGCAAAACGTGGACTAAAAGTATTAACAGAGTTAAAAGCAAACCCTCACCGAATTGTGGCAGTTGTTCAAGCAACAGACGAGGAGCAGGTTGTGATTGAAACTGAAAAAGGTGTTCAAGAGATGATTGACGTACAAGCATTGTCTCGTGCGGATCGACATTCCAATGGTTCATTTAAAGTGGATATTGCAACAGATGGAGCAATTTCTCATGTTGTAACAGCCAAAAAAGAACAGAAACCAAGCTAAAAGCATGCCCAGCCTCTTAGGAGCGCTGGGCTTTAAGCTCTATTCAAAAATAGCACCTTGTCATTTAAGTGAAACTATGGGTATAATAATCATCGAAAAGTTCATAGCGAAAGAATGTAGGGGGGCTAGTAATTGCTAGCTGAGATTGTGTCCGGTAGACGCTGACCCTTTGAACCTGATTTGGCTCGTACCAGCGTAGGGAACATCTAATCAAAAAGCAAAGTTTTGAAGATTGATTGCAATACGTCTGGGAGGAATCCTAGGCGTTTTTTATGTTTTCAAGCAACAGCTTGCCAACATTGTATACGCTTTCTTCTGGTGACAACATTCATGCATGAACACTTTCATATTACAAACTGGGAGGCTTTCGCATGAAAAAATGGTTTTTTATTTTATTGGCAGCACTATTGACATTAGTAGGCTGTAGTGACAAGGATGACAAGCAGGCTGCTGACAAGCTGAAAAAGGTGTCTGTGGTACTGGATTGGACGCCGAATACAAATCATACAGGACTATATGCTGCAAAAAAACTCGGTTATTTTGAGGAACAGGGCTTAGATGTTGATATTATTATGCCTGGCGAGGCGGGCGCAGATCAGCTTGTTGCTTCTGGAAAGGCGGATTTTGGCGTGAGCTATCAGGAAGGCATAACACAGGCACGAGTACAGGGTGTGCCGCTGGTCTCCATCGCAGCAATTATACAGCATAATACATCTGGCTTTGCTTCTATTGCTTCGAAGGGCATTACATCGCCAAAGGATTTTGAAGGTAAAACCTATGGTGGTTGGGGCGCGCCATTAGAGCAAGCCGTTTTACAATCACTCATGCAAAAAGAAAAGGCAGATATTAATAAGCTAGATATCGTCAATGCAGGGGATTTAGATTTCTTCACAATGATGGAAAAAGATATAGATTTTGCTTGGATTTATTATGCATGGACTGGTATTGAGGCTGAGCTGCGTGGGGAAAAGATTAATATGCTATATCTTACAGACTATAGTGATCAATTGGATTATTATACGCCGGTTTTAGCTACAAATGAAAAAATGATACAGGACAACCCCGATGTAGTCAAAGCCTTTGTGGCAGCCGCATCGAAGGGCTATGAATACGCAATTAAAAACCCAAGTGAAGCGGCTGATATTTTAATCGAAGCGGCCCCTGATTTAGATAAAACGTTAGTGCATAAAAGTCAGGAATGGCTGGCTGATAAATACCAGGATGATGCCAAGCAATGGGGAGAGCAAAAGCTTTCTGTGTGGGAAAATTATGCGAAATGGATGTCAAGCAATCAAGTACTAGAGGGCGAATTTGATGCGAAAAAAGCCTTTACTAATGATTTCTTACCTAAAAAGGAGGCCAAATAAGATGGCAAATTCATTAATCAGTGTACAAATCATTCCGAAGACAGAGAAATATGAAGATGTTATACCATATGTCGATGCAGCAATTGCGGTAATCGATGCTTCTGGAGTGAAATATGAGGTACATCCATTGGAAACAACGATGGAGGGTGAGCTTTCAACATTGCTCCAAATCATTGAAAAAATGAATGAGAAGATGATCGAGCTTGGTGCCATTAATGTCATTACACAAGTGAAAATTTTATATCAGCCAACGGGTATTACGATGGAGACATTAACGGAGAAATATCAGTAATGAAACGTGCATTACAGAAGGGAAGGACGATAATTTTTATCGCCTTCCTCTTATTCATATGGGAACTAATCGTGCGGTTTGCTGAAGTTCCTCATTGGTTAGTACCCACACCAAGTAGTATTTTGTCAGAAGCCATCCAGTCGTATCAAACCTTTCTACCACATGCATTCGCTACAGTACAATTAGCTCTACTAGGATTAGCCATTGGCATCGCTTGTGGGCTAACGGTGGCAATAGTGTTGCATCGATTTACATTTATTCGAGAACTGTTTTATCCAATTCTTATTATGTCGCAGAATGTTCCTATTCTAGTCTTGGCACCGCTCCTTATTATTTGGTTTGGCTTTGGCCTATTACCGAAGCTTATCATTATCTGTCTTGTGTGCTTTTTCCCGATTGTCATTGCAGCGATGGATGGATTTAGACAAACAGCTCCAGAATTAAAGCATTATTTTGCCATGGTTGGTGCTACAAGGGCACAAACCTTTTGGAAGCTGGAATGGCCTTATGCCTATCCTGCTATTTTTTCAGGCATTAAAATTGCGGCTACATATAGTGTGATGGGGGCTGTGATTGCGGAGTGGCTTGGTGCAAAAAAGGGTATTGGTGTTTACATGACCCTAGCCCAGTCCTCCTTCCGTACGGATCGTGTATTTGTGGCAATTTTTGCGATTGTTCTCTTGAGCTTACTATTGTTTAGTGGTATTCGTTTACTTGAAAAATTCATGGTGAAGGGAAGAGGCTATCATGCTCAGCATTCAAAACATCGCTAAATCCTTCGATGCGCTCAAAGTCCTTGATCAACTTTCTTTTGACGTCAAGGATGGAGAGTTTGTGGCCATCGTGGGTCCTTCAGGCAGTGGTAAAAGTACACTTTTTCAATTAATTGGTGGTGTTTCGCCAATTGATCAAGGAGCCATTTTATTGAATGGAGAGGATATCCAACAAAAAAAAGGAACGATTGGCTATATGCCACAGCAGCCATGTCTATTACCCTGGCGTACAATAGTAGAAAATGTCACGCTTGTAGAGGAATTACAACATAAATCAAATGTTGAACGTGCCAAGGAATGGTTAGAAAAGGTTGGTCTTGCCTCTTTTATCCATGCCTACCCGAACGAACTGTCTGGAGGCATGCAGCAGCGTGTGTCCTTTATTCGAGCAATGGTCAGTGATAAGCCGATTTTATGCTTAGACGAACCATTTTCTGCGTTGGATGAATTTACTCGACTGGAAATGCAAGCATGGCTTTTATCTATCTGGGAGGAGTACCGCAAATCCATTCTATTTGTTACACATAGTATTGAGGAAGCTCTCTTTTTAGCAGATCGCATACTTGTTTTAACCAAACGTCCTGCTACCGTTAAAAAGGAAATCATCGTGCCGTTTGAAAGACCTCGGAAAGAGGAAATTCGACATTCTGCAGCATTCACAGCGTTAAAGCAACAATTGTTTATGTATTTACAGGAGGAAAAGGGTGATATGTATGTTGATTGATGCGCATATTCATTTGGATCAGTACACCGATGAGGAAATTCCTTCCTTATTAGAAGAAGTGAAAGCTGTAATCGCGGTTAGTATGCAACTTGCCTCTTGTGAAAGAACGTTGCGTTTATCGAATAGCTATCAGCAAGTAAAGGCTGCTTTTGGCTTTCATCCTGAACAGCCTTTACTAAGTCCAAATGATGAGGCGGTTTTATTCGATTGGATTCGTTCGCATCAGGATGACATGGTTGCTATTGGTGAGGTGGGTCTACCTTATTATTTAAGACAAGAGCAAGCGATTGATGAACGTCCCTATGTGGCGCTATTAGAGCGTTTTGTTGTATTGGCGAAGGAGCTGGACAAGCCAATTGTGTTACACGCAGTATATGAGGACGCCCATATTGTGTGTGATTTGCTGGAAAAGCATCAGCTTCACGAAGTCCATTTTCATTGGTTTAAAGGGGATGAAGCTATTGTGAAGCGCATGATAGAGTGTGGTTATTTTATTTCCATTACGCCAGATTGCTTGTACGAAGAGGAAATTCAACAGCTAATTTATGATTATCCGATTGATTTGATGATGGTAGAAACGGATGGTCCTTGGCCGTTTGAGGGACCGTTTACGAAGAAGCGTACATCTCCCTGGATGATGCACTCAACGATTGAGGTGATTGCCTCCATCAAAGGGCTATCAACACAGGAAGTGGCCAAAATTATTACGCAAAACACGAAAACATTTTATCGGCTTTAATAAGAAAAAGCAGTATAGGGTACGAGTTATTCGTCCTTATACTGCTTTTTATATTTCGTATAATCATGCTCTAATTTTTCGTTTTTTGTTTTCGTTAGACGTTCATGTGTACTAAAAGAGATAGATTGTCGATTTTTTTCAACATCTTTACCAACTGTGCGTTTAATGTGCATCCGCTTCTTTTTAGCTTTAGATTGTGACATGAGCATCGCCTCCAATTCATTTTTAATTCTATAGTAGCGAATAGGGAAGAAAAAGTAAAACCTCGTAAGCAAGATACTTACGAGGCTGTCGAGTGTATTAGTGAGATACGTCCTGTACAGAAATACCTGTGTTTGCTTTAACGTCAACTTCACGATACTTCGCATCATCTGTTTCTTTAGAAAGTAATGTGCCGATGAAACCACCAAGGAAACCAAGTGGTACAGAGATTAAGGCTGGGTTCGTTAACATAATTAAAGGATCACCAACGAAAATTGCCTTACCTTCAACTGGATTCCAAACGTTTGGAGACATAGCAACTAATACTAACGCAGAGATTAAACCTGTTAACATCGCAGTAACAGCACCCGCTGTATTAAAGCGTTTCCAATAAATTGTGTAGATGATAACTGGAAGGTTAGCAGATCCTGCGATACAGAATGCTAAAGATACTAAAAATGCAACGTTTAGTGTTTGTGCACCAAGTGCTAATAGGATAGAAATAACAGCGATTGTAATCGAACCGATACGAGCTGCAAGAACTTGCTCTTTTTCTGTAATTTTACCCTTTTTGATAATTTGTCCATAAATATCATGAGATAGGGCAGATGCACCAGAAAGTACAAGACCTGCTACTACCGCTAAAATTGTTGCGAATGCTACTGCACAAACGAATGAGAATAGAATGTCGCCACCAAGTGCTTCTGCAAGAAGTGGGGCAGCCATGTTACCAGCAGCGTTTGCTGCGATAATATCTTCTTTCCCAACGAATGCTGCTGCACCGAAGCCTAAGAAAATTGTTAGAACGTAGAAGATACCTACGATCCAAGTAGCCCAAATAACAGATGAACGAGCTGTTTTTGCGTCTTTTACTGTGAAGAAACGCATTAAGATATGTGGAAGACCCGCAGTACCTAATACTAACGCAATTAACATAGAGATTGTATCAAGTCCATTTGTATATTTAAGACCTGGGTTTAAATAAGCAGCTCCACTGTCAGTAACCGTTGTCATTTCTTTAAACATTGTAGAGATACTGAAGCCGAACTCTTTTAATACTAAGAACGAAATAATAACTGTACCCAACATTAAAAGACAAGCTTTAATAATTTGTACCCAAGATGTTGCTGTCATACCACCGAATAGTACGTAAGTTGTCATCATGAATCCTACGATTAATACGGCGATCCAATAGTCGATTCCTAAAAGTAATTGAATAAGTGCTCCTGCACCAACTAGTTGTGCAATCATGTAGAATAAAACAATTGTAATAGTGCTTAAAGCAGCTGTTCCACGAACTTTGGCGTTATCAAAACGCGCTGTAATCATGTCAGCTAATGTAAATTTCCCAAGGTTACGTAATGGCTCAGCAACGATATATAATACCACTAAGTAAGCTACTAAATAACCAATAGAGAAGAAGAATCCATCGAATCCAAATAATGCTACAGCACCAGCGATACCCAAGAAGGATGCTGCTGATAAATAGTCACCAGCGATAGCTAGTCCATTTTGCCAGCCTGTTAAGCCACCACCAGCAGTGTAGAAATCACTTGCTGAAGATGTACGTTTTGATGCCCACCATGTAATAACTAATGTTAAACCAACAATGGCTACGAAGAAGAATATGGCTGTAAAACTCATTCCGTTACTCATCGGCGGCCACCTCCGTTCTCGTATTCAGCGATTATGGCTTTTGCTTCTCTATCGAAGCTATTTGCCTTTGCTACATATAAATGACATAACCCCCATGTCATGATGAAAAGTCCTGCTGCATAGATCCACACCCAAGTAATTTCCCCAAATGCCTTTTGGTGTAGAATTGTCGTGTACGATGTCAGAATTGGTAACAACATGTATGCCGATAAAAATATGGCAGTCATAGACCAAAGAAAAGAGTTCTTTCTTCGTACAAGTGACTTAAATGATTCTTGATTTGCAATTGAATCATAGTCAATCACGATACCTTTTTTTGCTTGATTGTTCGCCATTAACATTCCCCATTTTGTGTATATTTTTTCTACCTCAAGACTTGATTTTGCTAGTTTAGTGAATTCACATTTTCATTTTATGAAACAGTTCACAAAATTGCAATACATTTCAGAAAAATTATGTAAAAAAAATTTTTTAGAAAATACTCCTAAGAGAGAAAAAATGGCGCAAAGCCAAGAATATAAAGGGTTTTAGAAAATTCAGATAAATAAATGAAGTGAAGAGAAATCTAGATTCTTGACAAAAAACGAAGGGTAAATTTACAAAAAAATCTTGTTTTTTCAATTAAAATTAAACACTATTTACCTAGTGAAAATTGGATTTTTTCTGTTTTTTGGAAGTAAAATAATATTGTTCGATAAATAAATTGGTAGATATTGAATAACAAAAAAGGCGAAAAACTCGACCAAAAATCGAATTTTTTGCCTATTTTTTTGCATTTTTTGAATTGAGGTTCATTATGCAGGAGGTGTATAAATATTAATGTGAAATATCAGAGACAGACACGCCTGTATTTGCTTTCACACGAATTTCTTTATAAATACGTTCTGCTTCTTCCTGTGGCACTTTGTTAGATGAAAGGACAGTACCTAAGTACCCAGCAATAAAGCCTAATGGAATCGTAATAATCGCTGGAACAGCAAGTGGCACAAGTGGTTGTCCAACAAAGATAGCCGCACCTTCAACTGGGCTCCACACATTGGGTCCCATTGCTCCTAAAATTAAACATGATACTAACCCCGTTACCATTGCAGTTACAGCACCTGTAGAATTAAATTTCTTCCAATAGATTGTATAAAGGATTACAGGTAGGTTTGCTGATGCGCCGATACAAAAGGCGAATGACACTAGGAATGAAACGTTTAAGTTTTGTGCAAACAGAGCAAGAATAATAGACACGATCGCAATCGAGATAGAGCCTGTACGCGCTGCGACTACCTGTTGCTTCTCTGTTAATTTACCGCCCTTAATGATTTCTCCATAAATATCATGAGAAATGGCTGAAGCCCCTGTTAGTACTAAACCAGAAACAACGGCTAAAATAGTCGCAAATGCCACTGCGCCGATAAATGCCATCAATACATCTCCACCTAAGTAATGCGCAAGAAGTGGAGCAGCTGTATTACCAGCCTTACTTTCAGCAAGAATTTGATCTAAACCTACAAAGTTTAATGCACCGAACCCTAAGAAAATTGTTAATGAAAAGAAAATAGCTGTAATCCAAGTTGTCCAAGAAATAGAGGCACGTGCTGTCTTTGCATCCTTTACTGTAAAGAAACGCATTAAAATATGTGGTAAACCAGATGTTCCTAAAACTAAAGCCATCATCATCGAAACGGAGTCGATTGTGCTTGTATACTTAATTCCAGGTACAAGGAACTTTTCGCCATGATCTACTGCAATTGTGTCGAACATCTTCATAAGAGAGAAGTCAAATTTCATTAACACTAAGACCGCTAATAAACCTGTTCCGAATAATAAAAGACTTGCTTTAATGATTTGCACCCAAGAAGTCGCTGTCATACCACCAAACAATACATAAGTTGTCATCATAACACCGACAATTAAAACGGCAATCCAATACTCAATACCGAATAATAGCTTAATCAATGCACCAGCACCAACTAGCTGTGCAATCATATAAAGAATTACGATAATAATGGTCCCTGACGCTGCCACACCACGAATTCGCTTTTCATTAAAACGAGCCGTTAACATATCTGCTAACGTGTAGCGGCCTAAGTTTCGCATTGGCTCAGCAATAACATAAAGCAGCACTAAATTCGCTACTACATAGCCTACAGAGAAGAAGAAACCATCAAAGCCAGTTAAGGCAATTGCACCAGACACCCCAAGAAAGGCTGCCGCAGATAAATAGTCACCAGCAATCGCAAAGCCGTTTTGCCACCCCTTTAAACCACCACCAGCAGTGTAAAAATCAGCCGCAGAAGATGTACGCTTTGCTGCAATATAGGTAACAACAAGTGTTAAGCCAACAATAGCTAAAAAGAAACCTATAGATACGATATTCATTTATTTTCCACCTTTCGCCTGGTACTCTGCAAGAACAGCAGCTGCAGCTTTATCGAATGAAGCAGCTTTTTTTACATATACTGTACAAAGCACAATGGTCATGATAAATAATCCTGCAGAATAAACCCATACACCCGTAATATTTCCGAAGAATTTTTGTTGTAGTACAGGCTGGAAAGCAAGAATCGGAAGCAGGATATAAAGAATTAAAAACACTGCTGTAATCGAGAAAAGAAAGGTATTTTTCTTTTTTACAAAGCTATTAAATGATTCCATTGCTTCAATTGCATGATAATCAATTGATTGGGCCTGTTTTTTGCTTGAAACATTCGCCATTATTATTCCCCCTAAAGTTATATATTTCTGTTTTAAACGACATATTTCTTTTTCGTTCGTCGTTATATTCACTTATTTTATGGGGGAGAATCCTATAATGCAATACTAAATTTTGAGTTTTTATAATTTTTAGTTACTTTTGTTTTGAGGAAATAACATAGAAATAATAAGGATTTATTAGAAAAATTACGTTTAAAAGAGCATGCGGTTTTCTGATGAAATAATATTGTTAAAATAGTTTGTTGTTGATAAAAATGAATGTAGGAGAAAATACAAACATAAAAGAGAATTTTCTGTATTTTATTATTCTGCTATTAAATTCCAGGGGAGCTGGTTTAGTAGAAATAATTTGTTATATAACAATTATCTGAGATTTTGGGAAATAACGAAAATGATAAAAAAAAGCTATGAAAAAATTTTTAAAAAGGATGTGTCATTTGGAAGAATTAGTGAGGTGGAATTCCAGAATCAGTTAATGTTCACATGTTATACAAATAGCCATCTGGGTGTAAGTCCATTATCTTGTGTTTAGCTTCTATAATGAATAAAATAAGGTGATGAAATGAAGGGAAGTGGGCACCACTAATGACAAAGAAAAGTATATTGCTAGTTTTAGTTCTAGCATTTAGTAGCATTCTAGCTGCTTGCGGTAGTTACAAGTTTGAACCAACATTAAATCTCGAGGTTCAAGATTTCACAGTAACGAATCAAAAAAATGAACAAGTGACCCTAGATGATCTTAAAGGTAAGCCTTGGCTAGCCATGTTTATTTTTACAAACTGTACGACAATCTGTCCACCCATGACATTTAATATGACAGAAGTTCAACAAGCACTACAGGATGAAGGCCTTGAAGATTATCAAATTGTGGCATTTAGCGTGGATCCAGAAGTGGATAAGCCTGATGTTTTAACAAATTACTTAAATACGTATAATGTTGTAGATGAAAGCAAATGGCAGCTACTAACTGGCTATCAACAAAAATTCATTGAACAATTTGCACGTAAATCATTTAATTCATTAGTTAAAAACGATCCTAACTCAGACCAAGTCATACATATGTCGAGCTATTATTTAGTAAACGCAGACGGCACTGTTGTAAAAGACTATGATGGCGCGACAAACGTACCAGTTGAAACAATCGTTGGAGATATGAAGGCTCTTATTAAGGAGAGCAAATAACACAGAAGTCCATGTGACTTCTGTGTTTTTTTATGGAAGGAGGGGAAAGTAAGATGTACGCCTTTAGAAATCATTCGTCTCGATTTACTTTCCCAATATTGCAGCGAATACGGCAATATTATATCGTTATATGCAGCAATGGTTCATTAACTTAAACTATTCAACTGATTAGTAAGAGGAGGGATTTTAATGAATAAACAGGACCAGCTTAACTTGATTAAGGACGACTTTATAAATTCTCAAAAGGTACTATTAGCAATTGGTGATGAAACCAGACAAGCTATTTTAATGGTATTAATGAGCACAGATTGTCAAACGGGATTGCGTGTAGGTGAAATCACAGAACAAACACATCTTTCTCGACCAGCTGTGTCTCATCATCTTAAGATTTTGCGAGATGCGGGTGTTATTTTAATGCGCAAAGAAGGTACAAAAAACTTCTACTATATAGATCTACGGACAAAACTAGGTTCGTTAAAAAATCTTGTTTTGGATATTGAAACGTTGTTAACGGAATTTTATTGACAATATAATAGGTTATCTGGAGGAATGAACGATGAAAGCAATGGTGATAGATCAATATGGCAAAGCCCCAATGCGCTTGGCAGAAGTGCCTACACCTGAAATAAATGAATATGAGGTACTTGCTGAAATCCATGCAGCAAGTATTAATCCGATTGATTTTAAAATCCGTGACGGGAAAGTGAAGCTGTTAATCCACTATAAAATGCCACTGATCCTTGGAAATGATTTTTCAGGGGTCGTCGTAATAGTTGGCAAAAAAGTGACGCGTTTTAAAGTAGGAGATGCAATTTATGCACGTCCAAGGAAGAGTAAAATTGGTACTTTTGCGGAATATATCTCGATTCATGAAGATGACATAGCCCTAAAACCTAAAAATTTGAGCTTTGAGGAAGCTGCATCAATCCCACTGGTTGCCTTAACGTCATACCAAGCTTTACATGATATCATGCAATTACAAAAAGGACAAAAGATTTTAATTCATGCTGGCTCTGGTGGGGTAGGTACCTTTGCTATACAACTAGCAAAAGTAATGGGCGCCTCAGTGGCAACAACGGCTAGCGAAGCTGGTGTAAACTTAGTTACATCTATGGGTGCAGATAAAGTGATTAATTATAAGAAAGAAAACTTTGAAGCTATACTGAAAAATTATGATGCAGTCTTTGATACGCTTGGAGGAAAGACCTTAGAAAAATCTTTTGAGATTATCAAGGATGGTGGAAAAATTGTCTCCGTATCAGGCACGCCGAATGCTCGTTTCGCCAAAGAATATGGTTCAGGATTTTTCAAAACATTATTATTTTCAGCAGCAAGTCATAAACTGACCTCACTTGAAAAGAAATATCATGCTCAATATTCCTTCTTATTTATGAAACCAAGTGGCGATCAATTACGCATAATCGCCGATTTAATTGAATCTGGTAAAATTAAACCAGTCATTGATAGAACTTTTTTATTTGAAGATGCTCAAAAGGCGATGGAATATGCGGAGTCAGGTAGAGCAAAGGGAAAGATTATCGTAAAAATTAAATAGCCTGTATGTTGTATTTTAACAAGAAAAGTACGTAATAACAGCAAACCTCAAAATATAATAAGAGGCTTCTCCTTTTATAGGATAGCTGTAGTCCAATATTGAGATGAGCGATGGCTCAACACTTGCGTTCTTTGAAGGTAAATATAGCAAAGTTAGTCAGTCAATAAGCTTATAATTACCTACCTCCTAAACAATAGAACCATCGTTTGAGCATTATTTGTTCAAACGATGGTTTTGTCTTTGGTTCAAGCTGGGAAATGGAGTGCTTAATTGCTATAGTTATGGACGTTTTTATTCAATCCAAAGGTTGATAAAATCACATCATACTACAAGTAGGAGTGATAACAATGGATAAGGTACGTTATAAAGTAAGAGAAGTGTTGGACAAAAACAAAATTGAGGCATTTTTGCAGCAAGCTCGCATTGGGCATTTGGGTATGGTTGATGGTCATTTGCCGTATGTTGTCCCCCTTAATTTTGTGTGGATAAATGGAGTGCTCTATTTCCATGGAGCCACTGGTGGGAGACGAAATCAAGTGATGGAAGAGAATCCACAGATTTGCTTTACGGTTTGTGATGAATATGGAACCATTACCAATCCCGTACCTGCAAAGACAGACACAGCTTATATGAGTGTCATGGTTTTTGGCAAGGCTCAGCCTATTTCCGATTTAAATGAAGCGACACACATGTTGCAAGAAATGATAAATAAATATGTACCTGGTTACTATAATCGCCCCTTATCCCAGCAACACGTGGACAAATATCGATCAGCCGTTTTCGGAGGGCCTGTTCAGGTTTACCGTGTTGATCCTCAACATATTACCGCGAAAGAAAATCCAATTGCCTTAGGGGAGATGTTCAATATTGAGAAAATCCCACATACATAGTATTGGTTTTAGAAATTGGTAAATCAAATCACTGTAAACTAGAATAAAGATGGATTAAAAAATATCCCATCCCTTAATCCTTATCTAATAGCAACATCAAAAACTCCATTTTGAAAAAAGATTGCTCAAAATGGAGTTACTCTCTATAGATAAGTATGAGATTTTTATAAAAAAGTTTGAACATTTTTTAGCTATGTTGTTCCAAAATTGCGCCCGATTGTTGAATATCAAGATAGTGATTTCTCCATTTTACAAGATACTTTTATGTTCTCGGAAGAGGAGAAAAACCCCTTTTCATTTGTTTAAATGTCTCATTCATCCATCCAACTACGTAAAAGTTTTTCGAAAAAGAGTCTCGGTGCAGATTGCTGGTCATTTTGTAGATAGCTTTTTGTCACAGCCATAATATTTAGCTTCGGAACAATAAATATATATTGCCCGTATAAGCCATTTGCATAGTAATATTCAATTTTGTTGTTACTATTAGCAATTTCACAAGTCCATAGCTGATAACCATAACCAAATGTTCTGTCCTCTTCTGGTTCAAATTGTTTATATGGTTTTCTTGCCTCGTGGATCCAGTTAGATGAAACGACTTGTTTTGATTTAAATTGCCCTTCGTTTAATAATAAAAACCCAAACTTCACCATGTCCTCTAAATTTAATGAAAGACTAAAGCCACCCTCGTAAACACCTTGAGGGTCCTTTACCCAGATGTATTTTTTTATCCCTAATGGATGGAATAAAAATTCTTCTGCAAATGAGGCGGTAGAACGTCCAGAAATTTTTTGAATAATCGCGCTTAGTAAATGAGAGTTTCCGCTATTATATTCTAAGGTTGAACCTGGTTTATGTATAACTGGTTGTTCTAGTATGAATTTAACCCAGTTTTTTGAACTTTGGTATCTACCTACCTGTAACCCCGAAGTCATCGTTAGCAAATGAAATAGTGTAATTTCCTCCTTCATTGGGTCATTGAGCTCTAATATTTCTGGAAAGTAGCGATGAAGAGGTTCATGAATATTTTTTATTAGCCCTTTATCAACCATAATTCCAATTAATATAGAAATAATACTCTTTGTAATCGAATAAACCTTTGTCTGATTTTCTACGACTTTTTTATTCTTTAAATATTCAAAGATCCGTGTATTTCCTTTATAAATGACAAAACCTTCAATTTTAATCTTCTTAACTTTCTTCTCTAACTCATTAAAAGATATTTCACTCATACATATAACCCCTCCTCCACTAAATTGTGTCATTAGTTTATGTATATCAGTTTACAATTTAACCTAAATTTTAACATAAATTCATTAATCTTATCAAAGGCGTTATTCAATTAAGTGGCCCGTTTGTTGAACAAAAAAATCCTACATAGCAACACAGGATTTTTAATCAAACTTTAAAATGAATGATCAATCTTTGTTTTAAACGTTCAATTCTTTTTTAAAACTACAATATAAGGATAGTGTTTTTTTATTGTACCTAATTTTATGGACTGCTAAAATTCGCAATTTTGGATGTTTTTTATCAATCCGTATTACGTTATGCTAAGACCGTTCATTTATTAGCAAGGAGGGGAAGTGCTACTGTTTAGTTCAGGTAGATTGATATTTTATCAAATAGCGGCAAGTAAGGCGTTACTTGGAATCAAGCAAATTGAAATTTTATGGAATGACATGTTACATAAAGAGGGCTAATGACAATAGGAAAACGACATTCCACAAGGGAACAGTCCTTAAAGGACGAGAATACGTGATGAATTTCTAGTATGAAGAAGAGATTAAAATAATTTGTAGAAAGGTAGGGAAGTGTATGAACTCAACATCCGTTTCACTGAATGTACGTGATTTCCTGTCGCCCACCATTGCTGCTTTTATATCTGTCTTAGTTAACTATGGGGGCACTTTTATCTTAGTGTTTCAGGCTGCCAAGGTTGCCGGTCTAAGTCCAGAAATGACTGCATCATGGATATGGTCGATTTCCATTGGTGTGGGGGTAACGGGCATCTGGCTAAGTTACCGGTATCGTGAACCCATTATTACAGCTTGGTCAACACCAGGCGTGGCGTTTCTTGTTTCGGCTTTAGCTGTTACCCCATATGCTGAAGCCATTGGAGCTTATATTATTTCTGCAATAGCATTTGTTTTGTTAGGTTTATCAGGTATGTTCGAACGTTTTGTCCAACTTATTCCTCCAGGTATTGCTTCAGGTCTACTGGCAGGTATTTTATTACAATTTGGTATTTCAGCCTTTGGTGGTGCGAAAGTGGAACCTTTACTTGTCATCGTCCTGTTTACTACGTATATCGTATTAAGAAGGTTTACATCTCGCTATGCAATTGTCGGTATTCTAGTCATTGGCTTGATTTATTTAATAAGTATGGGGCAGGTAGATTTCAGCCATATCGAGTTAGCCTTCGCGTCTCCTGTATTTGTTACGCCAACATTTTCTCTACATGCATTATTGGGTGTTGCTTTGCCGCTTTTTATTATTACCTTAACAGGACAGTACATGCCAGGCATGTTAGTGTTGCGAAATGATGGATTTAAAACGAGTGCCAATCCGATTTTGGTTGTAACAGGATTGGGATCACTCCTGACAGCACCCTTTGGATCACATGCTTTTAACATAGCAGCCATTACAGCAGCCATCTGTACGGGGAAGGACGCTCATGAGGATTCAAGAAAACGTTATATTGCAGGTATTGTCTGTGGCATTTTTTATATAATTGTCGGAATTTTTGGGGTAACATTGGCTGCATTGTTTTTAATTCTCCCAGCTACGTTCATTGCAACATTAGCGGGATTAGCGTTGCTAGGCACAATTGGTAGTAGCCTTGCCAATGCTTTAACAAATCCTGTTGGACGCGAAACAGCACTCATTACTTTTTTGGCAACAGCCGCAAATGTTACTTTACTTGGAGTTGGCGGTGCATTTTGGGGACTTGTAGCTGGTTTGGGCGCACATTTATTAATGAATGTTCCATTGCTCAGAAAACAGCATAGCATAAATGAGGGACAACAAATTAGAAAAGATAATATCACTACGAAAGGTGGTTTTTAACATCGATACGACGAAATCAATAGAAGCTTTCGAAATAGCAAAAAAGCTTATGCCTGGTGGGGTAAATAGCCCAGTGAGAGCATTTCAATCAGTTGGGATGGAGCCAATTTTTATGAGTCACGGGACAGGCTCAAAGGTATATGATATTGATGGCAATCACTATATAGATTATGTTCTATCTTGGGGGCCATTAATTCATGGACATGCAGATAAGGAGGTTTCAGAAGCACTTCTTGAAGCCATCAATAAAGGGACAAGTTTTGGATTGCCAACTTTACAAGAAAATAAGCTAGCAACATTAGTATGTACTCGCATACCTTCCATAGAGAAGATTCGAATGGTTAATTCGGGTACAGAAGCGACAATGAGCGCCATTAGACTAGCTAGAGGCTTTACAGGCAAAGACATCATTGTGAAATTTGATGGAAACTATCATGGGCACAGTGATCATCTATTAGTAAAGGCAGGCTCAGGAATTGCTACCTTCAGCCTTCCTGATAGTCTGGGTGTACCTATAGAGATCACTAAGCATACAATCTCCATACCTTATAATAATATCGAAGTCCTGAAAAAGATCTTTGATAAATATGGCTCACAAATAGCAGCAGTCATCGTAGAACCGTTTGCAGGCAATATGGCGGGAATACCAGCTAACCCTGAATTTCTTCAAGCTATACGTTCTTTCACTACAAAGTATGGTGGACTATTTATACTCGATGAGGTCATGACTGGTTTTCGTATAGATTACCACTCTGCTCAAGGGCTTTATAACATAAAACCAGACTTAACATGTTTAGGAAAGATCATTGGTGGAGGGATGCCTGTTGGGGCATATGGTGGAAAAAAAGAAATCATGAATCACATTGCACCTGAAGGTAGTATTTATCAGGCTGGAACCTTATCGGGTAATCCAATCGCTATGGTAGCAGGGTATACCACAATCAATAAATTAAATCATAACAGTTATACGTATATCGAAGCGTTAGCAGATCGGCTTATTCAAGGCTTATCAAAAGTAGCGCATAACAATCATATTCCACTTAAAACAACGAAAGCTGGGACAATGATTGGCTACGCATTCATCGATCATCCCTTACAAAATTTTGATGATGCTCAAAAAATAGATGCTGAGATGTTTCGCCGTTTTTATAAAGAAATGCTTAAACAGGGTATACTTCTACCTCCTTCTCAATATGAAAGTATATTTATCTCGACTGCTCACTCCACACATGATATTGATAGAACGATTCATGCTGCAGATGTAGCCTTTAAAAGGATGTTATCATGTAATTAGATGATGGAAAGTGGACTACAAACATCCTATATCTATAAAATGATCGATTTGATAGTATAATAATTATAGACTGGACAAAACCATTAATTTTCGCATATTTTAACAATCTCTATTCTAACTGGAAGTGAATTGAATGTTACAAGTTAACCGAGACGATAAAAATCCCATATGGCAACAGTTACTTGACCAAGCTATTCATCATATTACAACAGGCAAATGGCCCCCAGGGGAATTACTTCCTCCATCCCGAGAACTCGCCTTATTAGTAGGTGTTTCACGCTCAACCATACAAATTGTGTATGAGGAATTATTTAGTCGAGGGTATACCGTGACAAATTGGCGTGGAGGAACAAGAGTAAGTGAATGGGGATTTAAAACCAACTTGGCAGATGAGGTGATTCCTCAAGGACCATCCACGCCAACATTACCTTTATTAAACGTGGCAGTTGATGAATTAAACAATTGGTTTAGAGGCAAAGAACATGGAAACGTCGCAATCGATTTTTGTCCCCATGAGCCGTATTTGGATGAGCATTTCCGAAAAACTTGGCGACAATCGTTTTTACAGGCTTCAGCAGAAACAGATCTGACCAATTGGGGCTATGGCGATGCCTACGGTTTCACACCGCTCCGTGAACAGATTCAACGTTACCTCACATTTGAAAGAGGGGTACATGTAGAGATTGACCAAATCATCTTAACCTCTGGCGCGCAGCATAGCATCGATCTGATTGCTCAAGCCCTTCTAAAGGAAGGAGAAACGGTTTCTGTTGAAGATCCAGGCTTTCCTGCAGCCTGGATGACCATGAAATATCGGCGTATGAATGTCGTTGCTGTACCCGTGGATGAGTATGGCGTACAAGTAGAGCAGATTGATCCACAAACCAAGCTTATTTTTGTTACACCTTCTCACCAATGTGCGGTTGGTGTCATAATGTCTGAGCCACGCAAACAACAATTGCTGCAAAAATCCGCGAAAAATCAATTCTGGATTGTAGAAGATGATTATGATGGTGAGTTCAGGTATCGAGGTGGCCCGCTTCCTACCTTGTTTAGCCAACAACCCCACAACACATTATATATGATGAGTTTTTCTAAAATGGTTGCTCCTGGCATACGTATATCAGCTGTTATCGGCCCCAAAGATGCTATTCGTCAGCTTGCGCAAGTACAACAATTAACCTATCGGCATCTTCCCATTATGGAGCAATTAACGCTTGCTCATTTTATTGAGCACGGTCATTTTATGCGTCATATGAGGAGAGCCAGAAATGTCTATCGACGTAGACATGAAGCGATGACAAAGGCAATCATGGCGACAGGACTAGCCGAACGTTTCAAGCTAAGTGGCATTGAAACGGGTTTGCATATGCTTCTTGAGGCGGAAGAATCGTTTGATGAAGAAGCAATGACGAACCTCGCACTCGAAAATGGGATACGTGTTTATCCACTGAGCAAATATTGCTTAGAAAATAATCGAAAAGGATGGGTACTCGGCTTTGCTAAAATTGATGAGCAAGCCATTGAGGAAGGCATTTTTCGTCTTGCAAAGATCCTCTTGCAAGAAACGTAATCATTAGCCGGGCATAAAGGGAATTGGGGGTTGCGATACTATGCCATACATCCATGAGTTTGGAATCATTGCTTGTATAGAAAAAGACAAGGAGTATGCTGCTTATGAACCTGAAAAATACAATTGCATCGGTGTAGATGGTGATCTCTTTGATGAACTGCTTTCTAAGGATTTTGGCAAAAAAATACATCACCTGGAAACTTTTGCACACAACACAAATAGGCCATTTAAAAGTCTCGCCTATTGGGGAATAACCTTGATACCACCAAGCTCTCATAAACAATTTTTAAATATGGTGTGTGAAGCCAATGTCGAATACCAATCTGCAGAACTTGAAGAATTAATCAAAAAAATAGCTGAAGCAATAAAACAAGATAAATGGATGATTCATTATGGTGTTTAATTTTTACCAATACATACAGGTAAGGGGAAGAGGCGATTGTTCAATTAGAGCAATCGCTTCTTACTATTAATGGGGAGATGAATGACAGTTTCCTAAAAAGTTTCAAAAATTTTGAACGAAATGCAACAATGGTGAGTCTAATGAGAGAAGGAGGCGAAAAAGGATGAAATTTGAATTAGAGCAGCGTGCTATACGTGGAGATCAAGAAGCGATACTTTCACTCATTGAAATGGATGAGGATATTTTATATCGCATGGCCTTTACATATATGAAAAATGAGCAAGATGCTATGGACGTAATGCAGGAGCTTGTTTACAAAGCACTCAACAAAATGCATACCGTTCAACAGCACGAATATGCCAGAACATGGCTTGTGCGCGTCTTAATCAATTGTTGTAAAGACCATTTACGAAAACGTCCACCGACTGTTCAGATTGAGGAACACCACTTATCTGAATGGGTCATCTACTCAGATATGGAGAGATTATTGGAACATTTGTCTTTATCGGAGCAGCAACTCGTCTATATGAAATATTTCCAGCAACTAAAAAATAAAGAAATTGCTGAGCTCAATCAAATTCCTGAGGGGACTGTAAAATCTAAGCTTCATCACATTTTAAAGAAGCTAAGAAGCTTTGCTAGAGAAAAGGAGGACTGGCTATGAGTAAACCATTAATTGACGTTCCAAAGGAGAAACTGCAACAAGTTCGCATGGACATGTTTCGGAAAGTTCAACGAGAAAAAAGAAGAAAGAAGCGCATTGTTTCGGCTACATTCATCGCCATGCTTTGTCTAAGCCTACTCTTTTCAATTCGCGTCTCGCCAACGATTGCTAGTCAAGTTGCCAAAATACCTGGCTTTCAAGCAATTGTAACAGCGATTGCAATAGATAAAGGAATAAAAGATATTGTAGATCATGAATACTATGAAGAAATCAATGTGACGCAATCTAGAAAAGGTCTAGCACTTACATTGCAGGGCGTGATTGCCGATAATTTAGGATTTGTCCTCTTCTATGACGCTGATGCCTCATTTGATATTTCAAAATTAAACTTAGAGAAAGTTCAATTGTTTCAAGGAGATGAGGAGATTGAATGCGGCTGTACGTTTACCATGAATGCAAGCAATCAAACATACATCTCTTCATCAGTGAAATATAGTTTTTTAAAGCCTATCGCCTATACTTCCAAGGATTTTAAAGCAGTTTTTCACTTTCAGGATGAAGAGAAGGGTAACATTGAAATATCTTTACCGTTTTCACTGAAAAACGAGATCGCAAAGGAGAAAATTTCTACTGTAAATCGTACGATTGATGTCAATGGACAGAAATTTACGATTACACAAATTCGCCGTTCACCATTAAAAGTGGCACTCGATATTGAGGTAGCTAAAGATAATACAATGCAACTATTAGCGCTGGATGATGTTGCCATCATGACAGAAAGCGGTGAACGTAGAGATAGTATTAGAAATGATATTTCAACAGATGGAAATATTCGCGATGGCCAATTTACGCTCTATTTGCAAAGTAATTATTTCGATGATCCCGCGTCATTGACGGTTATGATTGGGGCCGTTCAAGCTGTGCCGAAGGGTGAGGATTTTATCGAATTTGATTTTGGCACAAAAGAAATACTCACGAAGCCTACTTATTTTAAGGGGGACATTTCAATAGAACAGCAAAGTGTAGCAGTTAAGATGAATAAAAATAATGAAGGCAAACTATTAATGCTCTCTGACGCCATAAAAGAAGATGGCACGCCATTAGAATTCAACAGTTTGACCATTTCACGAGACGAGCAGTATGTAGTAGAGACATCACAATTTGAAGAATATAATGGGAAAGTTAAGCTATATTTGAACTATTATCCTAATCCGATTGGGGAAAATATTGAAGTAAACATTCCATTACAATAAAATGCAACAGCTATTCAAAAAGACGAATCTTTTTGAATAGCTGTTTTGCTCTTTTGACTGCAAGGGTTGGGGGCTTCTTTTCTAAACAGCTTGATAGATGATAAATTAAATAGGCACTTAATTTAGTTATAATAGGGGTAACGATATCTTTAAATTTGAAGCGGTTATATTTTCTTGATTTAGTTACATAGCTAGCTCTTTTTTCTTTTTGAACTTATAGTGTAGGTAGTTATAGAAATTTAAGGTAAACTTACTTTAAACGGAGGTGGAAAATGGACTCTTTAGAATTAAACAAATCAAAATATACGGTCTCTAATATCAAAGACATTTTGCAGAATAAGCTTATTCTTGCAAAACCGTTGACTAAAGATGACATCAAAGAATTAAACCTAGTCAATCCCCCTGTATACAATAAAGAAAAGTATCTTATTCAGGAACAGTGGTTATACAGCATGAATATTGGGGAATGGGAGGATGTAGAGATTATTATCCAAGGAAATAATGAAAATCCTGAGGTGAGAATAATCGAACTAGCAGAAAGAATTTTCGATGAACTCCATTTACATATAAGCTGCGCATTGGCGTATTTACATAAGTTTTTTCCTAATCAAGAAATAAACAGTTATTATTTATCCACAATAAGCTTTGGAAATATGGCTAACTTTGATAGTTATATCTTTTCAGGCTTTAGTTTAGCTTTTATTTATGAGGGTCACTTTGAGTTTCAGTATAAAGTGAAATTTAAAGAAAATGGTTGGCCTATTGGTTTTGAGGGTGGACCACTTTAATTCAAGGGGGAAGAAATAGTTATCCCATGACAAAATCGTTTTGAAAAGAGGGAGTTGAATGGAAGGTTTTTTCTTCATACTGATAGGCTTTTTAATTGTTGTTGCAAATGTGATTGGGTTTGTATTCTACAAAAAAAAGAAAAATCTATATAATGCTGCTTTTATCATTTTACTACTGGCAGGTGTATTTGGTGGACTAGGAAGTGTATTAGCACTAATTATTATTCGTGATCCCTTTGCATTATTCTATGGATTGAACATTGCCTATTATTTACTCATTAATAGTTTGATTGTATTTATTCTGGCGATTTTAGTTACGATCATCAAAAAATATACTAGTAGTAGAACCACATAATTAACTATCGTGGTGCGTGAGCATTGAGTTGTTTATGAACGAATTACTATTAAAAACGTTAGGTGGGACGCTATGCATAACTTGTTAGGAAAGGTTATTCTTATCACAGGTGCAAGCTCAGGTATTGGATTTGCCACGGCTGAGCTAGTGGCAAAACACGGGGCTAAAGTAATTATCAATTATCATACAAATGTGGAAGGTGCCAACGAAGCTGTCCAACGAATTCAAGAACAAGGTGGAGACGCCATTGCTATTCAAGCTAATATTGTGAATAAAGAAGATGTGAACGCAATGATTGAGCAGGCTATTTCTACATTCGGCACAATTGATGTTTTAGTGAATAACGCTGGAGGCGGCATCCGTCAAAGTACTTTTATGGAGATGAGTGAAGAGCTATGGGAAGAAACATTCAAGCTAAATGTCAATAGTGTGCTCTTATGCTCTCAAGCTGTATTAAGATATATGATTCCGAAGAAATGCGGAAAAATTATTAATGTCTCTTCTGCAGCTGCACGTATTGGTGGGGCAGGGGAAAGTATTCATTACGCATCTGCTAAGGGAGCTATCAATACAATGACGATTGGTATGTCCAGAGAATTAATTGAATATGGAATTATCGTGAACGGGGTAGCGCCTGGAATGGTAGAGACACCCTTTCACGATAAATTTGCTCCTGGCGACAATCGGCTTGAACGAATGGCTTCCGCTGTACCAATTAAACGAGCTGCAGCGCCTAAAGAGATAGCAGAAGTAATTGCCTTCCTTTCTTCTGATGCCTCAAATTACATCCTTGGAGAAATTATACATGTGAGTGGCGGTAGATAAATAAAAAAAATAGGCAAATTATTATTGCTTTCGTCTATTATACTAACAGTCGTAAATTGTGGATTCTAAACAAGCTCCACCTTAGATGTCCTTAAATTTTGGGGCAAAAAAGGTAGGACTTGTTTCGCTTATTTTATTAAATCCGACACTACTTGAGCAATTAAGAATAAAAAAATGATTGGTAAAATAATTTGAATCCATTTTGTTTGGATATACGGAATGATCTTTAAACCTAAGAAAGAGCCAGCAATAGAGCCAAGTGACACAGGGATAGCAATTCCCCAATTAACAATGCCAGTAAAGTAATAAAAGAGAAAAGCACCTGTACAGCTTGATAACGAGAGCATTCTCGTTAACTCGACTGCTTTTAAATAATGGTATTGTTTTTTCAAGAAATAGGTTATATTCATTAGAGCTGAGCCTGGTCCAAAACCACCGTCATATATGGAAATTGCAAATGGAATCAGCTTGTTCAAGGGTTGTTCCTCTGTTTCTTTTACATCTTTGACAATCCATTTATTACTGCAAAGGACAATCAGAAATGCAAAAATTAAGCTTATACAAGCGACGACATTCATGATTTGTTCCGATAAGAGGATTGCGAATAATGCCCCAAATACTCCACCTAAACTAGCAACAAACATGAAAGAAAAATACTTTTTTACAGATAAATGTCCTTTTATGACAAATGAAACAACATTTGATAGGGCTGATAAGCCTGTCGCAAATTTATTAACAGCAACAGTTGTATGAATTGGAATGCCGACGAGCAACAATGAAGGCATCAAAATAAAGCCTGCTGCACCAAAAAGAACGCCTATTATGGCTGCGAGTAAACCAATTGTAAATAAAATAACTCCTTTTACTGTTAACCATTCCTGTAGTAAAATTTCCATTCAATCACCTCAATACTTAAATTACTGGTAAACTATACATAAAACAAATATATAATTATTGCTTATTCATAAATATTATTTATGAATAGAAAGGTTGGAATGGAATGAATTTACATGCATTGAGGATCTTTACGAATGTAGCCAAGCTTGGAGGAATTACTGCAGCGGCGAATAGTATGCTACTAAGTCAACCTGCTGTGACCATACAAATTCGAAAATTAGAGAATGAAATAGGGGCAAAATTGATTGAAGGTAAAGGGCGTGGAATTCAATTAACGCCAGAGGGGAAGTTTTTATACGAGCAAGGCATGCGTTTATTTTACTTAGAAGCACAAATCGATGAGAAGCTTGGTAAGTTTTTAGCAAAGGAAGACAAAATACATATTGCGTCCTCTTACATCCCTATTAATTATATACTTCCGCCTATCATAGCTAAATACAAGCTTGCGCATCCTCAAATTGAATTTTTTGTATCGTTAGGCAATGTTCAATCTGTGGAGGAGCAAGTTCTGAATTATGAAGTAGATTTTGGCTTTGTCGTTCAAAGTAAAATTGGTCATGAAGATTTACAATTTGAAAAGGTATTGGATATCCCTTTTTGGTTTATAGTCCATCCTTCACATCCTCTAGCAAATCAAACGGTCTCCATCTATGAATTATCGAACGAGGACTTTATTTATCGGGAACGTGGTAGCTCGACACTCGATTTATTGGAGTCCATTTTTTACACCTTTAATGCGCCATTACCTAAGTTAGGGCTTCAAATGCAGGGCTTACATGAATCCATAAAAGTAGTGGAAGCGGGGTACGGCATGACTTTAGCTCCGTCCTATAGTGTGGCTGAAAGTATAATAAACGGGAAACTTGCTCAAGTGTATGTTGAGCAGGCAGCTATACAGCAAAGTTTATTTATTTGTTCTCGAAAAACCGATCTCATGGAGCAACCATTTTTGCAATACTTAAAAACGCATTTAAATGCATTAAACTAACCACTTTATTTGGCATAAAAAAGACTTCTCTAAATTTAAGTGAAGAATTTAGAGAAGTTTATTTTATGATGATAATTAACACAGAAAATTCAGAAAAATAGTATTATAAAAGTATTTTTCCTTCTATTGAAATAACTGCTGCTCCTGCTACTTCAATAACAGCATTCTCCCCATCAGGAGTGATCGTGACATAAAGAGTCCCAGGTCTATTAATCGTATGTCCTTGCCCAATTACTAATTGATGTTTTTCTTGTGGAGCTAGTATATTTTCTAGATATAAATAACCACCTAATGCACCGTTTGCTGCCCCTGTAACTGGATCTTCATCGATCCCTATATTTGGGCAAAAATCTCTTGTATAAATATCAAATTCCCCATTTGTGTCAAAGGTAAAGAGGTGAGTGGTTGATATGTTAAAATGATTGTTCATCTTTTTAAGCTCATTTAATTTAGGTTCTGCTTGATCAATTGCTTGACGTGTTTTAACGGGAACCATAAGATGTGGGACCCCTGTGTTCGCTATTTTTATCGGGTATCGATCATCAATGTCCGTTTCCTCTAAACCCACAAGGTCCGCAACGACTTCAGGGCTAATGTCTATACTTTTTATATGGGGACGTACTTGAGTCATGGACACGCTCTTTAAGTGATTGTTTTCCGTAATCCATTTTACAGGAATTAGTCCAATGTTTGATTCAAAGATTATTTTCTCGTCCTTATCAATCCAATTGTACTTATTAGCCATTAACCATGCTGTACCTAACGTAGCGTGACCGCAAAAGTCAACTTCTTTTGTAGGAGTAAAATATTTTATTTGATAATCTGCATTTACATTTGTTGATGGTAAAAGAAAGGCCGTTTCCGAAAGGTTTAATTCATTGGCTATGTTTAGCATTTCCTCATCTGTTAAATTTTCTGCATGAGGTATAACGCCAGCTGGATTTCCTCCAAACGTTTCTGTGGTGAATGCATCAACATAAAAAAACTCTACCACTTTTTTCATTGCTATCTCCTCCTTCATTCTAAGATTATTGTAGTATGATAGAATTGATAAGTAAAATTCATGTTTTTAATCTTAAACATGAGGAAGTCGAATGGAAAGTTAAATCTTATACGGAGGTTAGCTTGTGAACCTTTTGCAAATAGAAATATTCGTCAAAGTAGTCGATATTGGAAATTTCACAAAAGCAGGTGAAATATTGGCGATGACACAATCGGGCATAAGCCATAATATCGCTTCATTAGAGTCAGAACTCGGTATTAAACTTTTGAATAGAGGAAGAAATGGCATCTCGTTAACAGATAGTGGAGAACGTATCATCAACAATATGAGAAATATCTTATCCGAAGCAGAAAGCATAAAACAAGAAGCCGCTTCTATTTTAGGAATACAAAACGGAAAAATAAATATTGGCAGCTTTTCAAGTTTTGCTTCAAAAGTGTTGCCAACGATCATATCACGGTTTAAAGGAGAGTTTAAGGGAATTGAAATAAACTTTTATGAGGGGAGCTATGACCAAATTACACGTTGGGTAGAAGAGGGGAAAGTGGATATAGGTTTTACATCTTTAAGTAACCCCATGGATCATTTGGAGGCTACCACCATAGTAAGAGATAGATTAGTAGCAATCGTACCGATTCATCATCATCTTGCCATAAATGAACAAGTAAAGGCGGAAGAACTTCAAGGGGAGGCTTTTATTATGCCTCAGCTAGGATGTGAAGTGAGTGTTAAGAAGTTTTTACAGGAACAAGAGGTATCCCCAAACATAGAGTTTAATGTGGAAGAAAATCAAACAATCATTGCAATGGTACGTGAAGGATTAGGCATTACAATCATACCAGAACTAGCTTTACCCTATAATTTAGCAGGTACCATTGTAAAACCTCTCTTACCCGAACCTTTCCGAGAAATAAGCATTATTACTCGCTCAAAGAAGCAACCCCTTCCCGCTGTCAAAGAGTTTATAAAAACAACCATGGATTGTATTAAAGAATTACAGCTATAAGAATTCTGTGTCCATTGCGATTGTTCATCGTCATTGTGCTTTTTTGTAGAAGAATTAACCGTAGCCACATAAGAGCATGTTTTGGTTCATTTTTTCAAAACATGCTCAAATCAAGGTGATGATATTTAGTAAAGAACACGCCATAAATAGAATGTAGCGTAGGATTCCCAGTTTTTCCATGGTATCGAGAGCGCTAAAATTTCCTCTTTCGTAGGCTTTTGGTTCATATTACGTAATGTTTTTATTGAATTAATCAGACCTACATCATCGATTGGAAAAGCTGTCTGAAACCGTAGGCAGCGCATTAGCACGTAATTGGCTGTCCAAGGTCCGATTCCTCGTATTTTGATTAAGCTTTTTTCTGCCTCTTTAAAATTCATTTTCATTAATTGTTCCTTCGATAATTCTCCGCATGCCATTAATCTTGCAATGCCAATGATATATTCACTTTTTTTAACCGTCATTTTAATAGCTGCTAGGTCAGTAGGTTCTAACTGTGCAATTCGTTCGTAGGGAGGGAATACCCAATACTTTTTACCATTCCATTCGATAGAATCGCCAAAGCTTTCTACAAATTGTCTCTTTAAAGAGTAGGCAAAGGCAAGGTTGATTTGTTGCCCTAAAACGCCCCAGCATAACGCTTCAAATAAATCGGGAATGCCGATAACTCGTAATCCATAGAATTTTTGGGCAGGTATTTGAAGTAATGGATCTGTATTTGCCATTTCATAAAATGGCGTTAAATCGTTATCAAGATCAAACCATTCAAGTATATATGTTGCAATTTTTTCCCGCTCCCTCTTTTCAATAGGCCTAGAACCATTTAGGAATTGAACAACCATTTGTTGATTATCGATTACGCTTATCTGTACTAAAGACTGCATTTCTCCAATGGCTATCACTTTTGTGATAATATTGTTCTCTATTTCATACAGGCATTCATTTTTTTCTCTTGTTAAATAGCCTAGATTTGCATTCATATCAAAATTTGCTGGTAAGGTAATGATCATCACATCGTCAACGTCATTCCATATCACTTTTTCATTCTCCTTTTCAACATACACAGTTTGTTAGTTTACTTTATCATAAAAGTAGCTTTACTCATTTTGTTATCTTGCTATTCCATTCTAAACGCCTTATTTTTTTCTATTGATGAGGTTATAGTGTTAGTTATTAAGAAGGCTAAGGAGGGAATAAAAATGGTCCAAGATATTCAAACACGTGTTGGCAGCTTGGAGTGGGATTCCATTCAACAGGAACTAGATAAACAAGGATTTGCAAAGCTTCCAGTAATTTTAACAAAAGAGGAATGTGAATTCTTAATAGGGTTGTATAGTACAGAAGAGCCATATAGAACGACCATTAATATGACGAGGTATCGCTTTGGGGAGGGGGAATACAAATATTTTTCCTATCCATTGCCTGAAATCATCCAAAGTTTAAGAGAGTCCTTTTATCAAGAATTGGCCAAAACAGCTAATCGATGGTTAGGTTATTTAAAGAAAACAGCGCAGTTTCCAGCTCAGCTTCAAGATTTTTTGAACACTTGTAAAGAATATGAACAAACTAGACCGACACCGTTACTCTTAAAGTATGAAACAGGTGGCTTTAATTGTTTGCATCAAGATTTATATGGCGATGTGTTTTTCCCGTTTCAAGTAGTATTTGTATTAAATCAACGCGAACAAGACTTTTTTGGTGGAGAATCACTCCTAGTGGAACAAATTCCACGTGCTCAGAGTAGGGGACATGTCATTACGTTAGACCAAGGCAGTGCGCTCATCTTTCCTACAAACCATAGACCTGTTCTAGGGAAAAGGGGATATTATAAACATACGGTTCGTCATGGAGTAAGTACGATTACTGCTGGAGAACGATACGGTCTTGGCATTATTTTTCACGATTCTAAATAAAAAAACTTCAATATCTTGCTATTCCATATCTAGAATTGTACATTGTGAATTTTTAGGGAGTATATTGTAAGGAGAGGTGAGATAAATGCTGGATCCTATGAATGATGAAAATGATATTTTGAATAATGTAGAAATGATGACAGATGAAAAATGGCAAGCCATTATCACGAATGATACAGCGTACAACAATCAATTTTTTTATGCTGTCAAGTCAACAGGGATATTCTGTAAACCATCCTGTAAGTCTCGCGTTCCGAAAAAAGAGAATGTATGTATTTTTGCAACAGCAGAACAAGCACTCCACGCAAATTTTCGCCCTTGTAAACGTTGCAAGCCTACTAATGAAAATTTACCTGATAGCGAGTGGGTTGATATTATCACAGCATACATTGATCAAAATTTCGCTGAAAAATTAACGCTCGAATCATTAGCAATGATTTGTCATGGGAGCCCCTATCATATGCATCGAACATTTAAAAAGATAAAAGGCTTGACGCCGATTGAGTATATACAACAAGTTCGCGTACACGAGGCTAAAAAGTATTTGATTGAGACGAATAAAGCAATAGGCGATATTGCCCTATGTGTGGGTATGGCGAATGCGCCCTATTTTATTACTTTATTTAAAAAGAAAACAGGTCAGACCCCAGCGCAATTTCGTCAAATGAGAAAAATGGAGGAAATGAATGATGGAAATAAAAAATAAACCAACCCTTTTTTGGTCTTTACTCAAGTTTGAGGATTGGCATTTTTATATTGCTGCTACCTCCAAGGGCCTTGTGTTTGTTGGTTCACAGAACAAACCAATCGAGGAAATGTTTGAATGGGCGAAGAAACGCTTTCCAGGAAGTCCTTTTGTTGAAGATGAGGAAAAGCTTGAACCCTATGTCAATGAAATCATTCAGTATCTAGCAGGAAAGAGGCAAACCTTTACTATCCCATTTGAGTACGTAGGTACGCCATTTCAGCTAGCAGTCTGGCAAGCACTTTGTGAAATTCCTTATGGGCAGACGAAATCCTATTCAGACATTGCCCATGCTATTAATAAACCAGCAGCTGTTCGTGCTGTTGGAGCGGCTATTGGGGCTAATCCAGTGTTGCTCACTGTACCGTGCCATCGTGTAACAGGAAAGAATGGCTCTTTAACAGGCTATCGGGGCGGATTAGCAATGAAGAAATTGCTCTTGGAACTTGAAAAGCGAGGTTCATCTAGCAATGCGTAATACTTGCTTTACATGGAATGGAGGTTTCGTATGAAAAGCGAATTATTCTATAAGCATCCAAAAACCATTTTGAATAAGGGAACTGGCTTTCTTTCTGGCTATACGCATTCGCTCAATCCTTACACAGGCTGTTCATTTGGATGTTCTTATTGCTATGTACGTCAAATGCCTGTATCTCTTTTTCGAGAAGGGGAATGGGGTAGTTGGGTCGATGTTAAAAACGGTGCGGCGAATGTATTAAAAAAGGAGCTTCATCGTGCTAAAGCCAAAGGGCCTGTAACCATTTTTATGTCCTCAAGTACAGACCCGTATCAGCCAATAGAGCATAAGGAAAAAGTGACGCGATCTTTACTAGAGGTTATGCTAGAGGATCCCCCTGATTTCTTATTTGTACAGACAAGAAGTCCACTTGTCAGTCGAGATATTGATTTGCTGCGACAATTTAAAGAAAAAGTGCGGGTAAGTATGACAATTGAGACAGATTCGGAAACGATACGTAAACATTTTACGCCAATGGCACCTCCAATCCAAGCGCGTTTTAAGACATTGGAAAAATTAGCAGCTGCGGACATACCGACCCAAGTTGCTATCGCGCCCATTTTACCAAGTGGAGAATATTTTCCTTTGAAATTGAAGCAACTCGTCGATCGGATATGTATAGATGACTACTTCATGGGAGATGGCAGTGGTGGAAAACGCACAAGAAAACTTGAGATTGAGAAAAAATATGACCAACTTGGTTTAGAAGAATGGTATGGACCAGATGTAATAAAAAAAGTATACAATCGATTTATTGAAATCTTTCCAGAAAATCATGTTTATATAAGTCAGGCTGGGTTTGAGCCGTAAAATGCTGTAATAGATGGATTATAAAAATAGCCCCAATACCCATCTTTGCTGAAGTGAGTATTAGGGTTTCTTCACATGATAGTATGATTAACGTTTGTTTTCATTTTGAATTTGACTGAAATCTACTTCTTCAGCAAACTCTTCTCTGTTTTTACGCTCATTGTTAGCATTTTGATTTTGATTCTGCTGTTTTTTGTTGTCTTGCGTTTTATTATTTTTATGTTTATTATTGCCCATTTTCATCTCACCTCCACCATTAGTGTGAGTGGAAGATGTTTTTTTATCCGTAGAACGGACATTTAATTCTTCAAGTAATGTGCTTTACTTTATTAAGGAGTATAGTATGAATGAAAATTATCCAAATTTAATTCTACGGTTCAAACTAGGGTAGGAAGTAATTGATAATGATAGCAGGTGGTTTATAAAAGGCTATCACGCTGTTTGAATCACGATATTGACAAGACGAGAAAATAATTATTGTAGTCGATTAAAAATTGAAGCATACAGGAATGTCTTATATTTTTCCAGAAGATGTGAGGAAATACAAACTACATAGGTTTAGTCTTGAATGTAAAATATTTGATTTAAAGTATATTGCATTGTTAAAGGTCGTATGCATTCAGGATTTAGGAATCCAACCAAGTATTTTTCATAAGATCTATTTTTTAAATATCAACAGGAAAACTATTTTTTACATTATGCTTAAGGAGGCATCGTAGTGAACCAACACAAAATAATTATTACGCAATATACCCCCCAATACGCTGAACAAACAGTTGCTATGTGGCGAGATAGTAAGGAGCAGGCGATTGGTCAAAAAGAAATTCATACCTTTGAAAGTCATGTATATTTCTTAAATCATCTATTAGCTGAGCAGTTTCACATCGATTTAGCGTTAATGGATGAAAAAGTAGTTGGCATGATTGCCTATAACGAAGAAGAAATAAGCCAACTATATATTCATATTGACTATCAAGGGATGGGCATAGGTCATACATTACTAGATAAAGTAAAAGCACAATCAAATGGGCGATTAACTTTATACACATTTGAGGTTAATGAAAATGCCCAACGATTTTATGAAAAACATGGATTTAAAATTATAGGGAGAGGACATGAAAATGAAGAGAATTTAGCTGATATTCAATATGAATGGCTAGCCAAATAAAAAATTTCACTAACGAGCTACTAAAAAGCGTTGTACATTTTGTATATACGCTTTTTTGTTTTTGATAAGATCTAAAAATGATGAAGAGGCAAACAATTTCCTTAACAGCTAAGATCACTCGAATGAGTAGTAGTCGAGCTTAGTTGCTTTTAATGCTCTTAAGAAGTTAATCAGTATCATCTGGTATAATAGAAAATAGATTTTTTTAGAACGGAGTAATTGATATGAATGGAGCGCAAAAAGCATTTTTTGAAGAAAAGGAGCGTTCACTTGGCGTTTATCTAAATGATGTGCAGAAGCAGGCTGTATTGCAGACGAATGGACCGCTGCTACTATTGGCATCTCCTGGTTCAGGAAAAACGACGACGATTATTATGCGTATTGGCTATATGATCGAGGCGCTTGGTGTCAAGCCTGCTCGCATAAAGGCTGTTACGTTTAGTAAGGCATCAGCAAATGATATGAAGGCACGTTTTGCAAAGTTTTTTCCGCATTTGCCACCAGTTGATTTTTCGACGATTCATAGTTTAGCATTTCAAGTTGTGCGGCAGACACTTGAACGTCAGGGCATTTCGTACGGGATTATCGAAGAAGCGGACGGGCCTGGTGTAATGTCAAAAAAACGAGTGCTTCGTGAGATTTTTGAACAATTAAATGGCTCCAAAATTACGGAAGATCAGTTAGACGAGCTACTGACGTACATAACGTTCATCAAAAATAAAATGCTGCCAGAACAGGAATGGGCAATTGCAGAAGTAAAGGTGCCAAGAAAAGTCGAGATTTTACAGCATTATGAGGAATATAAGCGCACAGCTAGTGACCGATTGCTCATTGATTTTGACGATATGCTGTTAATGGCGAATGATATTTTTACGAAAAATCGAGAGGTGTTGGCGCAATTTCAACGTCGATACGATTTTTATTTAACGGATGAAAGTCAGGATACATCGCCTGTTCAACATGCGATCATCGAGAAGCTTGTCGCTGTCCATCAAAATTTATGCGTCGTTGCCGATGAGGATCAGGCCATTTATAGCTGGCGCGGTGCAGAGCCAGATTATTTGTTGAATTTCCAAAAGATTTATCCAGAGGCACGTGTTTTACTAATGACACAAAATTATCGTTCATCTGCCTCGATTGTAGAGCCAGCCAATCTTTTCATTCAGCGAAATAAAAAACGATATAACAAACAAATGTTTACGCAAAATCCTGCAGCAGAGCCAATCTCGTTTAAAATCCTAGAGAATTACAGCTTACAGGCCAAATATGTAGTGAATCAGTTAAAAAGCTTGTCTAAGCGTGGCTCAACGGCTGTTTTATATCGAAATAATACGTCTGCCATTCCTCTTATGGACGCATTAGACAGAGCGGGCTTGCCTTTCTATATGAAAGATTCCACCATTCGCTTTTTTACGCATTGGGTTGTGGAGGATATAATGAACTTCATGCGTCTAGCGTACAATACAAAAAATATCTCGATATTTGAAAAAGTTTACAGAAAAATGAATGCTTATATTACACCAACGCAATTAAAGGCACTGCAGAAAGTACCGGAGGATGGCTGTGTATTCTCACTATTGCTAGAGCATGTGGAATTAAAGGATTATCAGCCTGAATATATTAAGCGAATTCGCCAAACGTATGATAGCATTCAATTTGATCAAACAACACCAACAGCCATGCTAGAGCATATCCGTTATGACTTTGGTTATGAGCGTGCCTTAAAGAAAATGAGCGAGGACCTCGGTTTTAATTATGAAAATTTACTAGATATTGTGGATGTACTTGGACTAATTGCTCGCCATACGTCGACGATGACTGAATTTGCGGGTCGTTTGAAGTACCTTGAAAATTTAGCACGTACATCTCATCTGAAAAATGAAATGAATGCCATTACATTAACAACCTTACACAGTTCAAAAGGCTTGGAATTTGATCGTGTGTATTTGATTGACTTAATTGATGGGATTTTACCTAGTGAGACGGAAGAAGCAATAGAGGAAGAAACAAGGCTCTTTTATGTAGGTATCACTCGTGCAATTCGCCATTTGGAATTAATTTCGTACAGCAAGCGCTTTAAAGCAAGTGTGGTGCCATCAATATTTATGAAGGCGTTAAAGCAAATCGTTTCTCCTCAGGAATTACCAAAGAAAGCGTCGAAAAGTCCGAGGAAAGCATTGAAGCAATACCGTAATGATCAGACAATTACAACGGAGTCAGCGTTAATCGTTGGCTCAAAGGTGAAGCATGTGATGTTTGGAGAGGGAAAAATTTTGGAGGTCACAAGTAGCACGATCAAATTGTCATTTGATGCAGGGATAAAGCAGTTTATGACAGATACATGTTTACAGCAAGGCTATTTAGAAGCGGTGGAAGATTAATGCAGCGTATTCGAGATTTTTTCGAATACGCTTTTTATAGTGTGCAAAATAATAGCTAAACTTCTTATTTTCTCTTTCTATAGGATAAATATTCTATAAATCTATTTGCTGCAAGTGACAGCGATTTTTGCTCTCTCATCGCAATCCCAATAGTTCGAAAAGCAGGGATCTCAAGCTCTTTCGCGATAATTTGGTATGGAATGCGTTCTAAAATCAGTTCAGGTAATATACTGATTCCTAACCCGTTTTCCACCATTGACATAATGGCATAGTCGTCCCATGTTGTAAAAGAAATGTGCGGCGAGATATTGTGCTTCTCAAAAATTTCGGAGATTTCAGCTTTTGCGCCTTTTTCTAAAAGCATGAATGGACTGCTCAATAGTTCACTTATAGGAAATTTATCGCAATCAGCAAGAGGATGATCCTGATGAATAACTACCAACAATCGGTCTTGCTCTACAAAGATTGTTTCCATTTTAGCTTTTGTTGGTAGTCGCAAAAATCCAAAGTCGACCCTACCTTCGATAATCCAGCTTTCGATTTCGGTGTAATCTCCTAAGAGTAACTCGAAATCAATCCCTGGATAATCCTGCTTAAAGAATTTGATCATATAAGGTAGCCAATGTGTTGCTACACTAGAAAATGTACCAATTCGGATGATTCCTGATTGGATATCATGTAAGTCTTCGATCTGCATCATTAACATTTCATGCTCATTACATATACGTTGTAATTGGGGCAGTAACTTTAAGCCATCGGATGTTAAACTGATTCCAGCACGACCTCGTTCAAAAAGGGAAATTCCCCATTCTGATTCTAAATCGTTGATCATACGGCTGATACCAGACTGTGTATAGTTTAATGCATCGGCAGCACTTGTAAAGCTCCCATATTCTACTGCTTTGACAAAGGCCATATATTTTTGGATATTCATTGCGCTATCCCCCTTGCATGCTATTTTGTTATGTGTAGCATGACAAACATTCAATTTTGTAATACATATAAGTATGCTATGCTATTCCCATTACAAAAGCAAGTTGAAAGGGAGTGGAAGGAAAGGACGGAAAAAACACCTAATAGTTCCTATTAAATTGCGGTAGGTTAGGGGAATAGACCATGAAATCTAAATTTCAATTTATCGTATCAATGATTATTTTTGGCACAATTGGTTTAGTTATGCGTTACATTGATTTAGCGGCGAGTGAAAGAGCTTTACTAAGTAGTTTACTAGGATGCTTATTTTTATTCTTCATCTTCTCCATAATGAAGAAAAAAATATCCTGGAATTTAGTGAAATCGAATGCTTTATTTTTGTTTCTCTCAGGCGTTGCATTGGGAGGAAACTGGATTTTTCTCTATCAATCCTACGACCACACATCACTTGCCAATGCCACACTAGGATATTACTTTGCACCCGTATTTGTAATGATTCTTTCACCTTTTGTACTTAAGGAACAATTATCCATAAAGAAAATAATATGCATTGTCATAGCAATTATCGGTATGATAATGATTGTAGGAGAAGGGGTGAGTGCAACGGCATCAGATGATTTCCTTGGACTTATCTTTGGATTGAGTGCAGCTGCTTTTTATGCGGCATTGTTACTTTTAAACAAATTTATTAAAGAGATGGACAAGCTTGAGCTAACCATTATTCAACTTGGAACAACTGCATTATTACTGCTGCCGTATGTTTTTTTGACAGAAGGCTTTGGGATTTTTGGATTAGCAAGCGCATCTATTCCTTTTATTTTAATTTTAGGTATCGTTAATACAGGAATTGGATTTTGGTTGTTTTTCTTGGGAATGGAAAAATTGAAAGGGCAGAGTATTGCGATGCTAAGTTATGTCGATCCTTTTGTAGCAATATTGATTTCTGCAATGATATTGCAAGAGCAAATGACCCTAGTGCAAATGATCGGAGGGGTATTTTTATTAGGTTCTACATTTGTTAGCGAAATTCGATCTTTTAACTTTTCAAAACAACTCATGAAAAAACAAATAGAGTAACAATTTATCACGGGAGACTTAAATCGATAGTACATGGTATTTAACATTTATAGGGCTGATCCATTACGAAGACAACAATCAGCCAATTCAAGTTGGCTAATTGTTGTTTTTTAAACTCTTGATAAGATGCTTGAGCTTCTTGATGAGTTTCTCCAAAACGTTAACTGCTAGTGCAGCTATGCCCTTAATGATTAGCTAAGAGATTTTAAGAACTTCAATATATCTATACATACCCTTTAACATAACAGATTCATCTCGTATAATTCTGAGCCTTTGATCATTTTGTTTAAACAACTCCTCAAAACTTCGACCAATATCTGTTCCTAACATACTTATAAATGGCCTTACCAATTTTTTTGTTAGCGTTAGTTTTTGATTTTTAGGAGCAAATTTATCAAAGATAAGAATTCTACCATCCTTCTTTAAAACTCTTATCATCTCTTCAAAGCATTTATTTTCATTAGGAACCACAGAAAGTATTAAACTAGCTACAATATAGTCAAATGATTCATCTGCAAAAGACATTTTTTGAGCATCCATTTCTAAAAAATTGATAGAAGCGTGCTCGAATTTATGTTTTGCTTTGGCTAGCATATCAGGAGAATAATCAATGGCAGTTATATCATAATCAACATAGTTGATTAATTCTAAATCAGCCCCAGTACCAATACCTACATAGAGGATTTTTTGTTTACGCTGAAAAGGCACTTCTTGAAAAATCCTCTTTCTAGTCTTTAAAAAAGTACCTGTATTAAAAAATTTATCGTAAAAGGAAGAGCCAATTTTATAGATAATTTTGTTCCACGTATTATTCAATGCTACATCCAGCCTTTCTACAGAGCGTATGAACTTCTAAAATCCTGTGTCCTCTCCGAAAATAGGAGTGACCCACGCAATAATCTTTGTCATCATGTCAAAATATAATAAAATCCCATTAAAATCAATAATCATAAATGGCTTCTTTTTGGAAGAAACGTAATTTGCGCCAGCTTAAGAAAGGAAATTGAAAAACTAAGTACATTAATAAGTATGTATAATAAGCCTTTATCAGGATTTGTTAGCCCTAAAGCCATTATTACAAGTGTCCAGCCAGTTGCGAAACCTGTCCCAAACTTAAACTAATATTCCTTTTCAGACAGTAAAAAATCTAACTTGAGGATGCCTACGTTTATTAGCTGAAGAGAGACCCATATTTTTTTAAATTTTTGACAGACATATTAGGTAGTGCTAGTATGTTTGACACACATATTAGTGATATCGAATATGATCATATCAAAACATATTAGCTAAGTCTAATATGAATTGGAGGAGATTTTGTGACAGAAAAAAATATTGACTTAAAAATTAAACTAATTCATGGATTTTCAAACAAGGTAAGACTTCAAATATTAGAGTGTATCAAAGAGAAAGAGAAGACAGTATCTCAAATCGTCGAGGAATTAAAGGGGAATCAGTCAAATATCTCTCAACACTTAGCCTGTTTAAAAGGGTGTGGCATTATTGTTGGTCGTAATGAAGGAAAATATTGCTACTATAGTTTGAGAAATGAGCGTATTCGCGAACTTCTTGAAATGTTTGATACGGTTTTAGAAGATGTTCATGCTGATGTCGCGTGCTGTGCAAACCATGTAGATTAAAGATATATATAAATAAAAGCAGAATATATAGGGAAGGATGCAGGAGATTTGAAATTATGAGGAAATAGGTGTTCCGTAACTATATGAATGAGCTAGTACAGAAAAAATCAAAGATAGAGGAACATCTTTACTAATACGGTTAGTGGTCGTAAAGGTTTAATTAAGGTTAGTCCAAAGTAGAAAACTACCTGATCTGAATAGAAATTATAAAAGGGTTACTGAGATAATGTAACCCTTATTGAGGGAGGTCGTGACGGTCAACCAGCGCCACAACCGTATAAGTGCGTGCGATACACTCAATATGAATTTGTGCAAATAAAGGCTAATTATACATAAAAAAAAGCAGCGTCGTCACACGCTACAGTAATTTAATAAACATGTTAGGTGATTCATAAAAGAGTTTAACAAAGATTATGAATGGAACCATGCTATAAAATAAGTTCGATACAGAAGATAACTTGGATCCAAAAGGTTGTGAAGATTATTTTTTCGCCAAACTCATATTCTGACACTTGTATGCTTTTGCTGAATTTTAGTAATCTTTTATTTTTACTTAATATGTGAGCTAATAATAATAAGTGTTATACCCGTAAATAAGCAAACGATTCTTGTCACAGGTATTTTATCTGCTAGTCCAAATAATGCAATTGCTGTTGTTACGATTAAAACTGTTGGACCAACCAAAGCAAGCATTGTATTAATATAAAATGCTTTTTCTAGATTATTTAACTTTAGCATCAACAATCCAGCACTTACTTCAATACTCCCAGACAATACACGTAAAATAACCATAGCAAGAACCGACTTTTCAATAATTGTCATCATCCTATCTTTATAGAAAATTTAATATAATTCCATCATGAATAGAATAATAGATTTTTGTTTTAATGAAATACTAAAATCAATATATGTATGATACGTATTTAATATTCTTGTTAGATTATGCTTTAATCCTTAGACTAGGAATATAATTAAAGATGTTTCCAATGTTTAGAATTAGCCTAATAAATGAGCCGTGTTTCTATAGTTGAAACACGGCTCATTTTTATTTTTAATCCCTATTTAGATTAATGCTCAATTCGAAAGCTATCAATAAAATTCTAATTCTTATATCACGCTGCATATGCATATATTCTCCATATTTATAGTCTATACTTTATTTTCAAATGGACTATGAAAGGTTGAGTGAGAATAACCTTGTGTTTTTTGGCGTATTCAACGGTTTGTTGATTTCTATTATCGGTGAATCACTTGGTGCAGTTATTAGCTTTATTTTATATAGAAAAGGAATCAATAAATGGAAAAGACCGTTCGTTTTACCTTTTATGTCATCAGGTCTTGTGACTTTTACTAGTGCTCTTTCTAAGGTGTCTTTAGGCACATTTGCGCTTGCTAGTACGATTGGAAAAATACCAGCCTTAATCTTTGAAGCAGGAGCCGTATATGGTTTTATGCAAGTAAATTTAATAGGGAAAATTGTAATAAGTATCTTATTAATGTTAGATAGAGTGGTTAATACTTGTCCTATTTAATTACAAATCCATAATTTCTCCATACTTCTTTGTTATAGTGCCTATGTAAAGAATAAAAGGAGGAAACATAATGAAATCTAAACTTTTGGTTGCTTCATTATTGGTAGGCGCTATTATAATGGGGGGATGTAGTGCGGGTAATTCGGAATCTAATATTCATTCAAATATGGACCATTCTACTATGTCTGGTATGGACCATTCCAATATGAGTGATGAAGAAATGAAAAACATGGAGGGTATGGATAATAAAGATAGTAGCATGGAAAATGGTCATGCGAGTCACAACAATCCATTAGCATTAAATAATTCAACTGGGGAAAATGAGCTTGCGCTTCCACCTATTATTGAACCTAAAAATGGAATTGTTGATATTACTGCTCAAAAAGGAACGACAGAAATCTTTAAGGGAACTAAAACAGAGACATATGGATATAATGGTTCCTTTTTAGGGCCAATCATTCGTATTTATAAAGATCAAACGGTAACGTTTAGAACTAAAAATGATTTATCTGAACCAACAACATTTCACTGGCATGGATTAGAAATCCCCGGAAATGGTGATGGCGGTCCACACCAAGTCTTAGAGCCAGGTGTAACAGAAGATGTAAATTTTACAGTTAATCAAGGAGCATCTACGCTGTGGTTCCATCCACATCCAGAAGGTGCTACAGCAGAGCAAGTATTTAAAGGTTTAGCTGGCTTAATTTATATTGATGATGAAAATTCGCAAAAAATCAATTTACCGAATGAGTATGGTGTGAATGATTTTCCGTTAGTATTCCAAGATAGACAATTTACTGAAGAAAAGCAATTAAATTATCAAGCAGTCCTTAATGAGGATGGTACAATAGGAGATACTTTGTTAATTAATGGTACTTTGAATCCTAAACTTACAGTCGGTAAAGAAAAAATAAGACTTCGATTATTAAACGGTTCTAATGCTCGTAATTATACGTTTAAATTGAATAATGGAGCTACATTCCAACAAATTGCTACTGATGGAGGTTTCTTAAATCAACCAACTGATATGAAAGAAATTACCTTAACACCAGGTGAGCGAGCAGAGGTAATAGTGGATTTTTCAAAGATGGATGACAAAACTGATATAGCATTAATAAATGAAGAAGGAATTACCCTTTTACCATTTAAAATTGAACAAAAAGCTGCAAGTACAAGTAACATTGCACAAAATTTAAATGATTTTGGTGTTACGGAAGAGGAAAAAACCTTACCAGTTACAAAGAAACTTGAACTTTTTGGTATGGGCACAATGGTTTCAATCAATGGTTCACAGTTTGATATGAATCGCATTGATTTCACTCAAAAACAGGGAGATACTGAAATTTGGGAAATTTATAATAAACCTGATATGATGGGTGGCATGACACATCCTTTCCACATACATGGCACTCAATTTAAAATCGTGTCGATTGATGGGAAAGAACCTCCTTTAAATTTAAAAGGGTGGAAGGATACGGTTTCAGTTGAAGCTGGTCAAACAGTTAAATTAGCAGTGAAGTTCAATAATAAGGGCATTTACATGTTCCATTGCCATGTCCTTGAACATGAAGAAAATGGGATGATGGGTCAAGTTGAAGTAAAATAAAAATAGTTTAAAAACCTCCATATATTTGGAGGTTTTTTAGATGTCATTCAAGAGTGGATTTTAAACGACTTCAAACACCAGATAAAGCCATTTCGTGCCATTTAGATGCTTTCTGTTGCTTTAAAGACTTCTAGGATACGACTTTTTTGTAACTTAACAATTAAAAGTGCAAAAAAACTCCTGAAGCAACCCGTCCTAGATTAGAACGGGTTAGCTCAACTGAGATTATAAAATTAGCTATATTATCACTTTATATTACTCCATCTGGTGGTTGTGTCTTTCTCCAGCCATAAAACTTCATGACGTCTTTTGATCATATAAAACATTTCAATTACCACCTTTCATGTTTTTTAATTAACAAGATTAATATTGACGAATACGAAGATAATCGTCAATTTTTTTTCGGTTCTCTTCAAAGATTTTTTTCACATATTCATCATGAAGTGCTTTCTCAAGAGAGACCTTACGTTTTGTAATAGTTATCGTGAGCGCAAAAAAGTTTAATATCATTTATTATCACCTCCTTAAATTGTCATGAAAAATGAAAAAAACCGTAGAGAGACTCCTCTACGGTGAAAAAAGGCACAAAAATACCGCAGGGGCACACTTCTCCCTGCGGTATGGGTATGCTTATTTACAAAAAAACCTTAAGCGATCCATTCCGATGCGGTCGAATGTGTGATTTTCATTTTTAATGAAGTTGTAGCTACCAATGACATCAATTTAACGATAACGATCATTTTATTCGACCTCCTTAAGAATTTTTTGTTTACTTTGTAAGTATATCTAAATTTAAGTTGTTTGTAAACATCTTTTACAAAGCTTTCCTAATTATTAAAGCAAGAGCTGTTATTAATGGGCGGGTACATGGGGGAAGCCAAACCCTGTAATTTCTACAGGGGTATGGCTACAAAATGAAAAAACGAAACCCATAGTATTTTATCAAAATTGTAGTTCCAGAACTTTAGGAAAGTTTAAGGATTTTACTATAATTTTGATAAATAAAAGAGGTAAACGTTGAAATGGTAGGGTATGTTGGAGGTCTATTTTAAAAACGAAGAAAATAAGACAAAAATACGTGCCAAAAATAAACTACGATGATGCAACTAACTGTGAACATTAAAAAAGGGACAATACAAGTTGAATGGAATCATGAAGAAAAATAAAGAGGTAAAAGTTACAATAATGAAGACATAACTAAGGAATGTAATTGTTCAATGGAACCGTAGCTAGTTAGTTCGATATATATATAAGTAGGTTAGTTAAAGAAAGAACAAATTAATTTTAAGGTTATTTTTGGAGGAGATAAGCAATGAGGGCACCTTATCAAGTTTTGGTATTTCCTTATACAATCACTGATCATTCTATTGAATATGCAATTTTTAAGAGAAGTGATTATGGATATTGGCTTTATCCAAAGAGCACCTTAACTATAAATGGTTATGTTTTGAAGAGGCAGTAACACTTTTGAAATGGGATAGCAATAAAACGGCGTTATGGGAATTGAACAAAAGGTTAGTTAATCAGATGAACACCAAACAAAGTTTATGAAAAAATTATTTAAGCGAACGAGTACTTTGTTTGAAGAACAAGGAATTGCAAAGGCAGCTCATTTTTATTGAATTAACGAAGCAGAGTATTGAATACCATTCTTTTATATGACTTTTTGGGAAGTAAAAATGAATTAATTAAATAAAAAACAAGCCTGCTCAAATTAACGCATAAGCAGGCTTGTTTTTATTTAATTAATAGTGGTTATAAAGATTTCAATTTACTGTGGTTTTACTTCTATTGACTCTAGATAACGATAAAGTGTTGATTTACTTATACCTGTTTCATTCTTAATATCCAATAATGTGTTTCCAGACTGATACATCTCAATTGCCTTTTTTATATTTTCATCTGATTTCTTAGGTCGCCCAATTGATTTTCCTTTTGCTTTTGCTTCAGCCATTCCCAAAGTAGTTGATTGCTTTACGATATCACTTTGAAATGTTAAAAAGAATTGTAAAACTTGCTCTAGTGGCATTTCAAGAATTTGTGTGGACGTAATATTTTCCTCCATAAAATGAATTGTTACTTGATCTCTTTTACAAATTTTTAGTAGGTCTTCTAAATGCCTAGTTGTATCCGCAATGCTAAAGAAACGAAGTACCTGAATGGTATCGTCTTTTTCTATGGTCATGAGTAATTCTTCAAGAACTAATCGCTTTTTCGCACGACCATGATTTTCAGTAAATAGATGGTCACAATTCTTTAAAGCAGCAGTTTGAATTTGCATATCCTCATCATTAAATAAGGGTCGTTGATAACCATAAATCATATAATTTCACTCCATTTTAGTTCCGTAAAGGTTCCCTTTTGGGAAAAGTGTGCTATGATATTCGAAGATTATATTTTAGTAAAGAAGGAGAATATCATGCAAAGTTTAAAGCAACAATGGCTCGGTAATGTGCGTGGTGACATCTTGTCAGGGATTGTCGTTGCCTTAGCACTTATACCAGAAGCAATTGCCTTTTCTATCATTGCTGGTGTCGATCCAATGGTCGGACTTTATGCGTCATTTTCTATTGCTGTTATTATAGCATTTGTTGGGGGAAGACCGGGAATGATTTCTGCCGCAACAGGAGCAATGGCACTCGTGATTGCAGATTTGGTGGCAGACCATGGGTTACAATATTTATTAGCAGCAACCATTTTAACAGGAATTATTCAAGTTTTATTTGGTGTATTTGGAATTGCTAAGCTCATGCGTTTTATACCAAATTCGGTCATGATTGGCTTTGTTAATGCACTAGCAATCTTAATTTTCATGGCTCAAGTACCACACTTTTTTCGAAAAGGGTATATAACGTATATATTCATCGTGGTCACATTATGTATCGTATACATTTTACCTCGATTCATTAAAGCAATACCTGCACCGTTAATTGCGATTATTATGTTAACGGCTGTAACATTCATTTTTAATTTTGAACTAAAAACGATAGGAGATCTAGGAGCAATTTCACAGAGCTTACCGCATTTTTTCATTCCAGACGTACCATTTAATTTTGAAACGTTAGTAATTATTTTCCCTTACGCACTAGCATTAGCGCTTGTTGGGTTAATGGAATCACTAATGACCGCACAAATTGTTGATGATATGACGGATACAAAATCCAATAAAAATATTGAGGCACGTGGACAAGGAATTGCAAACATCGTTAACGGTTTCTTTGGTGGTATGGCGGGATGTGCAATGATCGGACAGTCGATGATTAACGTAAAATCAGGTGGTCGAGGACGCCTATCAACACTTGTGGCTGGGATGTTCCTAATGTTCTTAATCCTGGTACTTGGCAACATCGTGGTCGATATTCCAATGCCAGTACTTGTAGGAATTATGATCATGGTAAGTATTGGTACATTTGATTGGGGATCGTTTAAATATATTGTCAAAGCACCTAAAAGTGAGGCATTCGTTATGCTTGCAACCGTAGCTGTAGTTGTCTATACAGATAACTTGGCGATTGGAGTTGTATTGGGCGTAATTTTAAGTTCTTTATTCTTTGTTGCAACGATTTCAAAGGTACGAATACATCAAGATAACGATAAATTTATTGTAGAAGGTCCTTTATTCTTTGCGTCTACTCAAAAATTTGTCCAAACAATTGAAGTAGTTAAGGATGATATCGTTACAATCGACTTAACAAGTAGCCATTTATGGGATGAATCAGCAGTTGGGGCAGTCGTAAAAGTCGTTACGAAATTAGAAGAGCAGGGGAAAACTGTGAAAGTCATTGGCATGAATCCAGCGAGTGAAAAATTATATAACCAATTATTAAATGTAGGTGTATCACATTAAGGGGGATACTTTATGTATAAATATATTTTATTGGCTGTTGATGGTTCTGAGAATTCAGTGCGTGCCGCAAAAGAGGCAGTCAAAATTGCTTCTGAGAATTCACTGATTGAAATGGTGTACGTGGCAGATTTTGAAAAGGCGAAAACAGAAGTGTTACATGCTGTATCTAGTGAAAGTTTATTATTAGAACGTAAACGAAAGGTAGCACTAGTAGAAGAAGTTTTAAGAGTTGCTGGGAGTAACTTCAAATTAACGATTTTACATGGTACACCTGGTCCTATAATTGTGAAGTATGCAAATGAAAAGCAAGTTGATCTAGTTATCATAGGTAGCAGAGGCTTAAATACTTTACAAGAGATGGTGTTAGGAAGTGTAAGCCATAAAGTTATGAAACATGTTCATTGCCCAGCTTTAATAGTGAAATAGGCAAGCTATATTGATTTATAGAAAATGGGGATATTATGGAAAATTTAACTTGTGTATGAAAAATTCACGGGTAGCCATCGTAGTTTTATATAAAAGATTGATCATTTATAATAAAGCTTGTTTAAACATCCTGTATTGATATGCAGGATTTTTTGTTTAACAAACGGGCAGTTTAGTACAAAAATTATTTTTAGGATATTATAAGAAACATACCTGCAAATTGAGATTAGGGATGATTAAAATTACTGAAGAATTATTACGTGAATACCTGTTTTAACAGGGAAATCTAGTTGAATGGTGTTTAAAACCTCCTAATCGAAGCAACTATTATTAATTGTTCCAATAATGTGTTGTACTATGATTCTAAGCAAGCTTTGATATCATTAGGAGGCATACAAACGAAACCAGGGATATAGCCCCAATACATTGCTTGCTGTTATTCAATTATTGGGCAAGTACTGTAATAGAATGCTGAAATTGTGGAGGAAAAAAATGAATAAAACGGAGAGGCAGCTTGCGATCACGCTTGAATTACAGCGAAGCAAAACATTGAGAGCAGAAGATTTAGCTTCTCAATTTGAGACAAGTGTGCGTACCATATATAGGGATATTCAAGCACTAAGTGAGGCTGGGGTTCCGATTTTAGGTGCCCCTGGTCAGGGTTATTCCTTAATGGAAGGATATTTCCTACCCCCGGTTAGGTTCACAGCCGAAGAGGCCGTCTCCCTGCTCATGGGAGCTGATTTTATCGAGCAAAGGTTGGATACAGATTATGGTATTAATGCAAGGTCCGCTAAGCGTAAAATCGAGGCTACTTTGTCGGAGTCAGTTCGTAACGAGTCAAGGCTTGTTCGGGAAACAATGCGACTGCTTTATATAGGTGAGCAGTCAACTGAAGAGCGGGTAAAAACGTATCTTAATCAAGTTCGCGATGCAATTTTAAAACAGTGCAAAATCAGTTTTATGTATATTAAAAAAATGCCAGGAACAGATGGGAATCGGAAAAATAAACGTGTGGTCTCTCCATATGGATTAACACTTGTCCATGAAAATTGGGTTTTACTAGCATACTGTGATATGAGGCAAGAAATGCGACATTTCCGCTTGTCTCGGATGTCCGAGCTTTCTGTGTTGGAGGATCAATTTCTTTTACCAAATGATTTTGACCTAAGTAGCTATCGGCCACCTGACAATCGAGATGAAAGAATAATAATGAGGGCAAACCCCGAAATTGCCGACAAAATCATTGAGGCAGTAAATTTTTATATTGAATCTATTGAGGAGCGAAAGGAGGATGTAATCTTTCAATTTCGTGTTCGGTATCCAGAGGAACTATTACAGCATTTACTTGGCTGGGGCGGAGATATCGAGGTGATTGAGCCGAAGTCTTTACGCTTCAAGATTCGGGAAGTAGCGAAAAAAATTCTAGAACACTACTGACATACACCTGTCAGTAGTGTTCTTTTATACTGCGACTATACCAAGATGAAGAGGAGCTGCTTGAAGGATGAAAAGTACAAAGGAAGTATTGAAGTCATTTGAACTTACAGTAGAAAGATATTTGGCAGAACTGACAAAACTCAATATGGATAAAATACATAGAAAGCAAAGCGAAGAAGATTGGTCCATAGGACAGATGTATGTACATTTAATTCAATCAGCTTTCATGCATCTACATAATGTCGAGCAATGTTTAGCTGGTAGCGAATCGACATTGAACCCAGCGATGGAAAAAACTGAGCAGGGTAAGATTGTTTTTAAACTAGAACAATTTCCTGCTGTTCGTATTAAGGTCCCTGCTTCGCCAAACTATACTCCGCAACCACCAGAGAGCATGGAGCATTTGGTAGAAGGACTTCACAGTGTAGTGGAACGGATGAGGAATACGGAATCAGTGCTACTTCAAGTGCCTGTAAGTAACAAGATACTTCATCCGGCGTTCGGTGCTTTAAACGCGCAGGAGTGGTTTATGTTGATTGAAATGCATTACAGACATCATTTTTTACAACTGGATCGGTTGAAAAGTTTAGTATTTGAAGAGTAGGGGGATGCATCATGTCGAATATAACAAGTCAGAAAAGCAGATATTGGATTGGCGTTGTATCCGCTTCTCATGTGAATTTAGCCATAGAAGGTGGTTTTGCACAGTTATGTCACGGTAAGGCAGCACCTTTGCGTAAAATGTCTCCAGGTGATTGGCTGATATACTATTCCCCTCGTACAGACATGTCCAAAGGGAAGCCAGTTCAAGCATTTACTGCTATTGGTCAGGTTACGGATAACGGTGCTTACAAACATAGAGTGTCGGAGTCGTTTGTGCCATTTCGCAGAGATATGCGTTATATTCCTTGCCGAGAAGTTAAGATTGCATGGTTGTTAAACCAGCTCACTTTTACGCGTGGAAATCGCAATTGGGGGGTACCATTCCGTCGAGGTCATTTTGAAATTGGAGCTGAAGATTTTATGACAATCGTTACTTCGATGTTAGATGGTGAGGAACAGGCGTTATCTGAGTTCCTAAAACACTGATTATAAGTTGTGAACAGTTTCACTTGAACTTTAGAGTGCTTTAGTTAGATAACAATCTTCAACAATTGGGCGCTATTGTTGAATAGCGTTCTGTTCTTCTGAATTCACGAGACGAGGATTGTTAAGTAAAAAAGTACTGAAGAAGTGGATGATGTTATGTGGATGACTACATCAGAGGTTCTTGCACATACGGAACTACCTTTATTTCTAAAAGAAAACATTAAACTTGCAGAGAAAATACTACAAGATAATATGCAGGTGAAATATTAGTTATACATTTTCCATAATAGGGCGCGATAGTGGAGTAACACATGTAGAAAACAATCAAACTTTTTTATAAAACTAACTTAAAACTGCTCAAGAGGTATCCCTTTTGATCAATCTTTTTTCAAAAGGGATTCTCCTTATTTATCATAAAATAAGGGTTTGCGAGGCATTTTTGCTCAAACTTTATCTCAAAGCAACGTCAAATTGGGTAAAAATCTGTTGCAATTCAAAACATTAAATCATAATATAAGAATATAGTTATATACGGATTAATTCACCTTTCTTTAACGAGGTGATTTTATTTAAAATAATATATAAGCAAATAATTATATAAGGAGTGCAGATAAATGGAAAATACACTAATTGAAAAACAACTAAAAGCAGCTGCAGATTTAAATCGCATTAAATTACTTGCATGCATGAAGAATGGGGAGGTATGTGTATGTGATTTTGTAGATGTTCTCGGAATATCGCAACCAGCTGTTAGTCAACATTTACGAAAATTAAAGGAGGCAGGCATTATTACAGAACGAAAAGTAGGGACTTGGAAACATTACCGTTTAGTAGAGGATCAAACGCCATTGATGAAGGGCATCATCGAACAAATTCAACCTTTAAACGGGTGCAACTGTGGCACAGATTGTTGCCATGTAGGGGGAAATATAAATGAGTAATGAATCTTTAACCAAGCAGCTTTCTTTTTTAGATCGTTACCTTACCCTTTGGATATTCGTTGCGATGGGAATAGGTGTTTTATTAAGTTTGACAATGCCTAATATTGGAGAAGCATTAGAGGCCATGTCTATTGGCACAACGTCCATACCGATTGCTATCGGGTTAATTATCATGATGTATCCACCATTAGCGAAAGTAAAGTATGAAGAAATGTGGCGAGTGTTTAAGGATTGGAAAGTGCTTTTACTTTCTCTTTTTCAAAACTGGTTACTCGGACCGTTCTTAATGTTCTTTTTAGCGATTATCTTCTTACATGATTACCCAGAGTATATGGCTGGGCTGATTATGATTGGTTTAGCTCGTTGTATTGCAATGGTCATTGTATGGAACGATTTAGCACGTGGAGACCGTGAATATGTAGCTGGTTTAGTTGCGTTTAACTCCATCTTTCAAATCGTGACTTATTCAATTTTTGCTTACTTTTTCTTAAATGTATTGCCTGGTTGGTTTGGTCTAGAGAATTTCCATGTATCTATTTCTATGTGGGAGATTACAAAGAGCGTTCTAATTTACTTAGGGATACCATTTGCTGCAGGGTTCCTCACACGTTGGATAGGGATTAAAACAAAAGGGAAACAGTGGTATGAGGAAGAGTTCTTACCGAAAATTTCACCACTGACTCTAATTGCACTGCTGTTCACGATTGTGATGATGTTTGCCTTAAAAGGTGAGCAATTAGTAGAACTGCCAATTGATGTAGTGCGAATTGCTATTCCATTATTTATTTACTTTGTGATCATGTTTGCTGTGTCATTCTTCTCTTCCCGTAAAGTAGGGGCATCTTATCCTGTCACAGCAGCTCTTTCTTTTACAGCTGCAAGTAACAATTTTGAGCTAGCGATTGCGGTTGCAGTTGGTGTGTTTGGCCTGCATAGTGGCGTGGCATTTGCTGCTGTTATTGGTCCACTTGTAGAAGTACCTGTTCTCATAGGACTTGTATGGGTTGCCCTACGTTGGCAGAAAAAATACTTTAAAACCATTAAATTATAAGGAGCAATTACTATGACAAATACACTTTATTTCCTATGTACAGGGAACTCATGCCGTAGTCAGATGGCTGAAGGATGGGCAAAGAAATTACTACCTACCAATTGGACAGTTAAAAGTGCGGGTATTGAAGCACATGGTGTAAACCCGAATGCTATAAAAGCGATGGCCGAGGTAGGGGTTGATATTTCAAATCATACATCCGATTTAATTGATATGGAGACATTAAACAACGCCAGGTTAGTTGTCACGTTATGTGGGGATGCCGCTGATAAATGCCCAATGACACCTCCTCACGTTCGTCGTGAGCATTGGGGATTTGAAGATCCTGCGAAAGCGACAGGTACAGATGAAGAAAAATGGATTGTATTCCAAACTGTACGTGATGCAATTGGTAAACGGATTGAGCAATTTGTAGCTGAGGAGCTGTAATACTTCTGTTAGCAAATATTCAATCTGTTGAATGGAGGATACGATAATGACAGTTAACCATGCTAGCGTATTAACTAAAAATTATTTTATCGCTTATTTAAAGTTAATTATGAATAGTAGAGAATACACATTGATACAGGCTAAAGAATTTGCTTTTGATTTCTTTTTTAAAGGAGATATGGAGCGTTACGGCCCTTCTACATGGTTGCAATTTGAAAAGGCTATAAAAGAAATTGAAATGTGTTAATTACACATGCACAGTATAAACGTCTAGCTAAGTGCTAGACGTAAAAAATACATTTTATATAAGTAAATGCTTATATAAAGGATACAGAGGAGAAGTTAATGATGAAAACACTAAAAGTAATCAACCAAAATGGATCTTGTTGTACTACTACTAAGGATATTGAAGTCCAAGAGACTGTTAATAATTCCAATAAGAAATTACCGATTGTCATAATTGGTGCAGGTCCAATTGGATTAGCTGCAGCTGCTCATTTAGTGGAACAAAAGCAAGCATTTATTTTACTTGAGGCTGGGCATGAAATAGCACACAATATTCGTACATGGGGGCATGTTACATTATTTTCACCATGGCGATATAACATCAATAAAGCTGCTAAAGCTTTATTAGATGTTTCTGGTTGGGTAGAACCTAATTTAGATACGTTACCAACAGGACATGAATTAATTGATCTTTATTTAAAACCTTTGTCTGAGCTAATACAAATAAAGCCTAACATTCAATTGAACGCAAAAGTAGTAGGGATTTCACGACAATTGAATGATAAGATGAAGACAAAAAATCGAGTAGAACAGTCCTTTACTATTTATATTGAACAAGAGAATGACATCCGTATGATTGAGGCAAGAGCAGTTATTGATGCGACGGGTACTTGGGGGAATCCAAATCCAGCAAATTCTACTGGTGTATGGCTACAAAATGAAAAAGCTTTAGCAGATCACATTGAGTATGGTATCCCAGACATAAATATGAATACTAAGCGTTATGCCAATAAGAAGATTGCAGTTATTGGTGGTGGCCATTCAGCTATCAATACATTATTGACACTTGCGGAGTTACAAGAAGAAAACCCATCAACAAAACTAGTGTGGATTATGCGTAAAAAGTCTGTAGAAGAAGCCTATGGTGGCGAAGAAAAAGATGCATTGGCAGCACGTGGCGCACTCGGTGTTCGCATTCACGAATTAGTAGATACAGGTAAGGTTGAAGTAATAACTCCTTTCTATATCTCACAGGTAAAGAAAGAAGAGAACATCCATATTGTTGGTACTAAAAACGGAGAACAAAAAGTATTAACAGGATTTGAAGAGCTTATTGTCAATGCAGGAAATAGACCAGACCTATCAATTAACAGTGAACTACGCCTTTCCATTGATTCAACAACTGAAAGTGTGCATGCATTAGCGCCATTAATTGATCCAAATGTGCATAGTTGTGGCACAGTAAGAGCGCATGGAGAAGAAATTCTACGCCAACCAGAAAAGGACTTCTATATAGTCGGAGCTAAAAGTTATGGACGCGCACCAACATTTTTAATGGCAACTGGCTACGAACAAGTTCGTTCAATAACAGCTTATTTATCAGATGACGAAGAAGCTTCGAAACGTGTGGAATTGGAGTTACCTGAAACAGGTGTATGCGGTATAAATCTTGCCGATCCATCAAATTCATGTTGTTAAAAAATCCGACTGTTAGCGAAAGCTAGCAGTCCTTTAAAATACTAAGGGGGAAATGGAATGGACACGCTAATTATTCGTAAAATGGAAAAGAAGGATTTAAAAGAGGTATTACATATTTATAAAGAAGGAATCGAAACAGGGATGGCAACCTTTGAATCAGTTGTGCCAAGTGAACAAGTATGGAATGAAAGACACCATGCAACGTTGCGCTTTGTAGCAGAAGAACACAGTAGAGTGGTTGGTTGGATTGGCATTTCCCCGATTTCTACACGCGCGGTTTATTCTGGAGTTGGAGAAGTTAGTGTTTATATATCGAGTGACAGTAAAGGTAAGGGCATTGCTTCCAAGCTTTTCAAAGTACTAATTGAAGAGAGTGAAAAAGCAGGGTTTTGGACACTTCAATCATCTATCTTTGCTATAAATACATCAAGTATTCAATTACATAAAAAGATGGAATTTAGAGTTGTTGGAACTCGAGAAAAAATTGCTCAGTTAGATGGGATATGGCATGATACAGTCTTAATGGAAAGAAGAAAGTAGCTTTGAAATATAGTTTCAATTTTTCTAATACTTCGGATATTTCCATTGAATGAATTAAACTTTATGGATGACTATATTGAATGATAAGATTTTTATTGATAGGTGGTGAGTATGATATGAAAACTAACGACATCGTAATAAACAAAATAATAAATTGGTTAGTGGCTGAGGATAAATCCTATGAATGGTTTGCTAAACAATTAGGTGTAAGTAAAGTACTTGTAGGATTTATGTTAAATGGAGATTGTACTCTAAAATCGGAACGGATTGAACAAATTGCTAGGATAATGAGGATTACGACAAAAGAATTGGTTCATACAGATGCAATACTAGAAGATCAATTGACTGTGAATTTGCATGGCGAATTATCTAATCGTCGCTCTAAGAGAGAGCTTGATTCTTTATTATTTGCCATCAAAGACTATCTTGGGTTAAAAGAGCAGATAAAATAGATGAAATGAATTGGCTTTAGCTTAATAAGTAAGGACTTGTATTTAATCAAACTCTTTTGGGAAATCCCAATACTTAGATAAAATGCAAAACCTCTATTTTTTATATCGATCTTTTTTCAAAATGGAGGTTTTGCATATGTTGTTGTTAAATAAGGATTGAATATTCTTTATTAATTATAGTTTATTACAAACCAACTACAGCTAGCAGTCCATTTAATAATAAGGAAGAAAAAACATTTAATTACTCTACATTAAAAACCAGGATAATTTATAAAGTTATGGCTATTGTGGAGCTATACATAGAAAATTGATCAAATAATTAAAAAGACACCAAAGTCTAAACTTTTTGACATTATGGCAAAAGTTTAGACTTTGGTGTCTTTAAAGTTTAGAGTTTGGTGTCCATATACAGTACAGATATTGGTGTATTCAAGCCCTCCTCCACGCCAAATAATTTTAGTTTACATAATATAAATTATAGGAAGTTATGTTTCATTGAAAAGTATACTAATAATAGTGAGACGAAATGAAAGTAAAAGGGTCAAATAAGTTTTGGACTTCTTAAATTTTTAAAAAATTTAAGGCACAATTATTACATATATAATTAAACTTTGCTGTTTAACATAAATCATCCTACAAGTGCTTAACTTACATCTAATTATTCAGCTGACTAAATAACCAGTCGTCAAATAAATTTTGACAACTGGTTAGGTATATACTTTTCGGCTGTAATATATCAGTAATTTTCACTGCTACCTGTAGAAAGGACACTAAATAGTAGTTTTACCGAAGCAAGATCTCAGCTTCTTTTGCAAATGCATTACTGTTTTTTATGACCAAATTAGCCGTTTCACTCGGATGGCTAAGAGGAAAATGATGACCATATGGAACAAAATCAACCTTACCCAGATGTGAAGGAGCACAATAGCCTCTGTCAGCATCCCCCCAAATAATGTGAAGATTATACGTTGTTACTTCATTGAAATCACCTTGAACGTTTTTCGTTAGTAAACTGTTAAGCTGAACCGTAGTATTTAAAATTCTAGGAGAAGTAAAACTTTTACTTAGTTTTTCAATATAATGTTCAGGGATGCTCTCTGTACTTTCAAATAAACCATTACTTAATAAATATCGCTCTATCAAATGAGTAGTTGCCAATTTCAATGTCCATTTGTTCATAAATTGAGGAACATTTATCGATGTAGCATTTTTTTTAGTAATAGGTGGCTGAAGTAAAGTAATTGTATACTTCTTATCTATGTACTTTTGTACTAATGCTTCCAAAAGAATATACGCACCAAATGAATGGCCAATTAGATGGGCGCCGTTAGTAGCTTTCTCCAATAACTTTTTTACTACATTCAAATAGATATTTAAAAGATTTTTCTCGCGTTTAAAAGGAGAACGTCCCAAACCTGGAAGATCCAAGATCCATACAGGTTGACCCGTTTTTTCATGAAGCTCTAGCGCTAAAGGAAATAAATCCTCCCCATCACTCAATAAACCATGTAATAAAATAAACGGTTTTCCCTCTCCGTGTAATTGGTAAAGGGTATTGTTATCGCATAATGTTCGCTCAAATAAATGATGATGCTCCCCATTTTGATACATCAATCGATAATCCAGATCAGCTACTACGGCAGGGAAAAAGTTCATGACACTCATCCTCTTAAACCAATCTCCCCCCCTCATGGTTTTCACCGAACCATTTGAAAATGTTCGTTTTGTGATAAAATTCAGTCCATCAGAAGGAATGTTTGTTATTTTACTTACTCCACTTTTCATTATTGTTTTCATAAGCGGCATTGGAACAGAGATTTTTGGTGCTCTCATATTCATACTTTCCGACATAACACCTAATAATTCAGCAATGTTCGGATCGTTCTCTTTGTCATCAACAAGTGTATATGTTTGAATAGACGGCTGCTCCAATCTGAAAACCTGCACAATAAACTTCGCAAACTCATCGTTTGAAATCAGTGGCAACCTATATCCCTTATCTCCAGGAATCACTGGCATGAGCCCTCTTCGCATACTTGTCACAAGCAAACCTAATCCTGCTATCTGCTCTGTACTCCCTGTTTTACTACTACCAACCACAGTTGGCGGATTAATGACAGACAGCGGATAACCTACTGCTGATGCCTGTTGACGGATATAAAGATCTGCTAAAAATTTTGTTTTCTCATATGGATTTTTTATTTTTAAAAATTTGTTTCCTTCTTTAAATACATCTATCGTAACCTTGCTATTATTATCATCAAAGGGACTCATGTAACCTACAACATGAATAAATTGCTGTAAGCCCTTCAATTGATGAATACTTTTAGCGAATTCACTAATATGTTTGGCGCCATTCAAAAATACAGAAGTTGCCTCTTTGTTTGTCGCTTGAATATCCATGGAGCCTCCTGCGTGAATAATCACATCCGTTTTCAATACCAATTCCTTATCTTCAGCACTTAGACCTAAGTCTATTTTCGTTAAATCACCTTCAATAAAGTGCATATTTTCCTCTTTTAAGATGCCTCTTTCCTGAAAAATGTGTGTTGCTTTACTTTTCGACCTCACTAAAAGAAGAATGTTCACATCCTCTTTGACTAATTCCTTCACTAATTGCTTTCCAATAAAACCTGTTCCACCCGTTAAAAATACTGTTCTCATAAAAATCCTCCTAGTAGTACTGTTTAGTACTAATTTGATGTAAAAAAAATGCTTCTTTTACCGAAGCAAGTTAAACAAATGATCTGCTGTTTTCATGATTACAGTTGCATCCTCCAGTGTTTCTGAAATAAATAGCGCTCCTTCAAGATTTGTAATAAAAAGAGATGCAACCTCGTCAATATTTATTGTCTTTCTAAATTCACCATTCTCTACCCCTTGTTTAAGGAATAGAGAAACTTTCGTTTGTAAGCCTTTAAAAAAAAGACCTATTTTTTCTTTTACTTTTGTGGCATTTGTAGGACTTTGAATATAAAGCGTAATAAATGGACAGCTCCCCTTATATTCTCTCGTCTGAACTCCTTGTGTTATTTGCTTTAAAAACAGTTTGATACGATCTTCAACTAATAAATGGTTTTGAGATAGTAAGTCATCTATTGCAGATTGATACATTTCAATCCAATAATCAACGACCCCTTCCAACAATTCTTCCTTATTAGAGAAGTGATAATACACATTAGACTTTGAAACTTTGCTTACACGAACTAATTCATCCATGCTTGTATAAGCAAACCCTTTTTCTAAAAATAATGTTGCAGCTACTTCAATTACACGTTTTTGATTCATTAATTTTACCTTTGTCATAATTAGTACTATACAGTACTACAATGGGTGTTGCAAGTATTTTTGTGAGTTTAAAAAAATTTTGATCAATAAAGCGAAACTTTAATTGATTTTAAAAATGTCATTTTGAACAAAGCTGAACGGATCCCCAAAACTGTTTTGGATGGCTTGTAATTTTTCACATGCTTTTATGCCCATTAAGGATGATTGATAAAATTGATTCATTAATACCCTTCATTCAATATAAAAACTCCACTTTGATTGATGAGGATCAAAATGGAGTGTATTTACCATAATTTTTTATTATCCCTAGCTGTTATTCAAACAATGGCATCATATGTTTTCTAATCAATTCAACACGATCCTTGGCACGTGGCATAAAGCGCGAAGCAATCGAAATGACCATCTTCTTTTGAGGATTTATGAATATTACATTTCCACCATCCCCCAAAGCTGCATAGCAATCATCAAGTATCCACCACAAATAACCATAGGTCAGCTTTCCTGATCGACTTTGTACTTTAGTGCTGTCCTCTATCCATTGAGAAGAAAGGATTTGGCGACCGTTCCATACACCCCCATTTAAATAGAGCTGACCTATTTTGGCTATATCCCGGGTTGTTAACGTAAGTCCCCAACCAGCGGTATTTACTTCCTTAGGATCTACTATCCAGCCAGTGACATATTTATCCTTCAGAAAAGCGAAATAGTCTTCTTTATTTTGTATAGTTGTATTTGTGGGAGCTTTGATTGCAAGAGGTTTAAACAAGTTTTCTGTAGCGAAATCAAGAACAGATTGACCAGTGGCAGTTGTAAGAACACCTGATAAAATATGTGTGCCAACGGTAGAATAGTTAAACACCCCAATACTACCTTTGCCCCCTAGCAAATCCAATGCAGCTTTTACCCAGTCATCACTTGAATATACTTTCGTATAAGGTTCTGACTTGTATTTATAGGGTGCAGTCATTGACAACAAATTTGTTATGGTGATGTTTTGAATGGTTTTTTCGCCACGTTTCACTGTATAATTTGGAAAAAAATCTAACACATGCTGTTCTATATTTTTCATATATCCTTTATCAATTGCTATTCCAATAAGAATGGAGATGATACTTTTAGTGACAGATGCTATATGCAAAGCATCATCTTGGGTGTACCCATCAAAATATTTTTCGTAAATTAAATGATTATCTTTTCTAATAGCGATGCCTGCTATATTGGCATACTCTTTTTCTATTAAATCTTCAAAGTTATTCATCATTCTGATTGTTAGGGTTTGACACATTGACGTCAGCTATATCAATCCCCATCCTTTCGCTAAAATGAATCATCAATATTGATGTAATAAAGAATAATTTATTATAAAAAATTATTCAATTCTTTTCTTTTTTCCAGCTAGTGTGATAACAAAAAAACGTTAATCCTTGTTCGATTAACGTTACGGTTTCTTTTTATCTATCTTCATTTTCATAATATGCTTCATTCGCATGTTTCTGATCTGTACCTTTAAGGTATGCTAGGATCATTTTAGGACGTTTAAGTAAAACCCAGTCTCCATGCTTATCAAATTTTCTGCTGGAAGTGATCATTCCATTTTGAATTGTTCCGTATTTTTTTTCGTTCTTTTTTCCCCAATCTTTTAATCGTTTAGCAAAATCGGCATCTTCTGCCATGAGCATATTTTCATTAAATCCATTAATTGCTTGAAAATCTTTTTTGTAGCACCAAAAGATGCCTACAGAAATTGCACCATATTTTAAAAATAGTGGTCCGATTAATAACAAAGCCGAAACAAAAATTCCTAAGGACATTCTTTCAAACTTTCCTGTAACGCCCCCGCCAATGTACTTACCTGTGCTTAAGTTCTCCACTGCCTTCGATAACACATGTTCGTTCATCTGTGTATCGGCATCAATTGTGACGATGATTTCCCCTCTTGCTATATCAACGCCAGCGTTCCTAATCTTCGAAAGGTTCTTATCGCTATTTTTTAGTAAGATACAATTATACGATTTTGCAATTTCCTCTGTTCTATCTGTACAGCGATTTAAAACAACAATAATCTCTACTTGATTTTGAAAGGATTTGGAAGCCTTTAAAATAGATTCTAAGCATTTTCCAATGTATTTTTCTTCATTATGGGCTGGTATGACAATCGAAATTTTTATATCCTCTTTCTTTTGCACTTCTAAAGAGTTCTCCATGTCGTACATACAGCTCCTCCCTTTTATATGTCATCTGCATTTATAAAATAAACCAGCTGATCAGTCCACTTGTCGTCCTCGTATATGAATCCTTTCCTTGTGCATTCATAAAGCATTCCAACATTTTCTGCTAATTTTATAGATGCCGTGTTGTCGAGGTTTATATGAGCTTCTATTCGATGATAATTTAATTTTTCAAATGCTAGATCAATCGCTGCCTTTACAGCTTCTTGACCATAACCTTTTCTCCAAAAATGATTATGAATGGTATACCCGATCCTAGCCCATTGAAATTCTTCCCTCATAATGGTTGAAAAGTCTACAAAACCAATATGCATATTATCTGTTTTTCTAAACACGCCAAATACATACACCTTATCATCCTCAGCCATCTGATGATGCTTAGTAACTAAATCACCAAACCATTCTTTCGTACAGATGCTCATATCTAATTTACCTTCATCGTATTTATGCTGAGAAGGTAAACGATTTTCATATTGCGTTAGCCAAGAAGAGTAATCTTCCTCTTCCATTAATCGAATAATTAATCGTTCTGTTTTCGTCATTATCTTAGTCAATCGAACACCTCATACCTTTCTAAATAGCGATTCATGGAAGTAGTTTACTAGGCTTCTTCGTCTGCAGAGGGGCCGTAGATGCCTGGTACTGGAATATCGAGAAGTCGCAAGTATACCCCAAGCTGTGCCCGATGATGGATCATGTGGCTTAATCCGAAGTTGCGGAACGCAATGGCTCGGGGCTCCTGGCGAATAATATGATCACCGTGACGTAGTGTCCATTCCTCTCCGAGCGTTTTCTCATCACATTCAGTAAGCATCATTTCCAGTTTTCTTACGTTTGTATCGAACTCATCCAGAATATCAGCTCGCTTTTCTAATGCCTCTCGTCGTAACGGAACGGTGGAAAGATCAAAGTCTGAGTACTGTAAAATAGCCATTTGCCAGTTTAGCAGATTGATTAGGTGCGTGGCCAGACCTCCTAGTGTCATTGATTTCTCATGTGGCCTCCATGTCATATGCTCGTCGGGCAAGCGTTCCAGCATGCGACGAGTAGAAGCCAATTCCTGTGTTGTATCCCCAACAATCAATTGTTTAACCATAAAATCCCTCTCCTCCCTTTTAATCAGCATACTATAAATTCCATTCAAGGGGAAAGCTCTCAGAAAAGTTTTTATGCTACGGTTAAACCTTTTTAGACTGTTAGAATTTGTAAATATTTTGAGGGTTTTGCAGTTTGAAGAAATATTCAGAAGGGAATATACTAGATTGAACAAAAAGGGGTGAAGATAAGGTGAAAATAAAAACAATTTTGTTGTTAATGCTTTGTTCTTTAGCGTTAGTTGCTTGCAACGATCAGAAAGAAGCATCAAAGGTGATAGAAATTCAAGAATTAATTAATTTCGATGAAGTGCAACCTGATACTTTACAACAAATCTCGAATGCGAAAGATATTAAAATTATAGAAAAAACATTTAAAAAAGCTAGAGAATTCGGTGAGGTCGATAACGACATTGCTCCGCAGTACAAAATTAAACTAAACGATGATGAATACTATCTATGGATTGATAATACAATCACTGGGACAATAGCAAACGTAAACAGTAGAAATATGTTTTACAATATCCTAGCTACCGATGAATTTAAAGAGGCCATTAATTATCGAGAGCAAAATAAATGATTTTTAAATAATAGTAGCAACAATCTGTAGTAATATAGATTGTTGCTATTTTTTAGGGTATGTTCCATATTATCTAGCTTCATGTTGCTGGGAATGTTCTCTCACTTTTTCAACGGACATAGAGCCCCTCCGTATTAGCAACCTTTTCTAATAACTCAAGATTATGTTGGCTGTAAATTAAAAAGGCTAAGCCATTCCCACTAAATACAATATTCTCCTCAGGTAAAATAAAATGTAAATGGAGATGGTCCGAAACAGCTAATTTTATTAGTGAAATTAACATTGTGTATTCATCAATGTTTAATAAAATGCCTTCTGTAAGATCTTTAGGTATAATTTTATTCCACTCATTCTCGTAGACTTTATAATACAATTGATCCTTATATAAAGGTTCTGGTAAATAATAAAATGCATAAAATTGAGATGATTTTAACCACATCAATTCAAAAAATCTCTCAAATTTTTCTAGGCTTTTCTGGTATGAATGATAATCCTGCGTTTTTTGTTGGAAATCGACCATCTCTAATTTATCGAAGAATACTTCTACTTGACTATATTTTTCATTACTTTTTATCTGATAAGGGTAAATATCAAGTATTTTAGCACTTCCATAATCATACAATTGCTCTAGTAATTCTTCTAATTTTTTACTGTCTTTATTAGTTGCTTCCTTGCAAATACAATCGATTATATTTTCTAATGACATACCTTTTGACTCCTTTAATTCCTTCTTCAGCACGGTAAAAGAAAAATGTAACGATCCTAGTATACCATCTTTCTTTTGTTGCACCATGCCAGCGTTTTACAAGCTATGCAGCTTTTCCCTCTTCCTGATACCAGCCCTCCCCATCTGTCACTAATAAAACCTGTTCAACTTTATGGTAGTGCTTTTTTACATAGTTTAAATAGATGGAATATTTAGATTTTTATTGATGGAATGGAAATGATTAATTATACTTAAATGATTAACGTTCGATTAGAAACAAATAATACTAGAGCATTGGGGAGAGAAGAATGGAAGAATTAAAAGTAGAAAAAGCAATTCAAGATATTTATCCAGATGATATCGCTTGGTGTTATGGGTGTGGCCGTTTGAATGAAGATGGTCATCATCTTCGCACGGGGTGGCATGGTGATAAGACGATTACAATCTATACACCTGAATCAAAATATATGGGTATTCCAGGATTTATCTATGGTGGTTTAATTGCTTCATTAATTGATTGCCATGGAACAGGGTCAGCAGCGCTTGCCTTGCATCGTAAAAATGGACATGAAATTGGTGATGGAGCGGAGCCACCTCGATTTGTAACGGCTAACCTTAATGTAGATTTCCTCAAGCCAACACCCCAAGATGTTCCCTTAAAGGCAATTGGCACTGTTGAAGAAATTCATCCGAAGAAATGGAAAGTAGAAACTGAAGTTTACGCGCAGGATTCGCTTTGTGCTCGTGGAACAGTAGTCCTTGTAGTCATGCCTAGTACTTTTCTAAATAAAAATGATTAGCACTTCTCAAAATCAAAACAAGTTAGCCCTTAACAAAGGTTAACTTGTTTTTAAGCTTACTACTATCTTTCTTCCTGTACTTAGGTCTCATTAGACAGACCAATCCAATTTTAATGTAAATTCTTCTTCTTCGTAACTTACAAATTCGACTGTTTAAACAAGATTGGATTGCCTTTGTTTCTCATAAACCCAAGCTGCCATAACATTAATATCGTCAAATCCAAATTGACCCATTCCCCAAAAAGGTGTCATGACGGCTAATTGTCTGTGACCATCATCTCGTATTCTTTGAGCTATACTAAAAGGCTTAGGCTTCTGGCTAGCGCCCATTCGTGTAGTAAAGCTAGCAGGCACCAAGCCTGTATTATAAGGAGCAAACTGGAACCCTAACACATCTTCATAATGCTTTTGTAATTTAAATTTTCGCCTTTGTATGCCTACATAAACGAAACTAATATTTAATGGCAAAGTATCATACATATTTTTAATAATATTTATTCGAGTTGTGTCATGAGTATCATAATAATTATAATAGGATTTCATATCGTTAAACTTTCCACAAACTTTATAGGGGAAATCATTTTTACTTCTTTTTGGTAGAGGGTACCAATCAAACATTGCGGTTGCTCCGTCTTTAGTATGTAAGGGATAAGAAGAATAGTCTGTATTACTTTGAAATAAATCCAGAGTAGAGAAATCCATATTTGTTTCCAGTAGTTTAGCTAAACGAATTTGCATTCTCATGGTTGGGTCAATTTTTCGATCAACTTCCCAGCTTATAGGGTTTCCTCTATTTTCTAAACTACTATTGATGGCTGTCAGGAGCGCAGGTGAATCTTCATTATCTGTTACATACCACCCGTTTCTATAATCCTGTTCAGCATCGATGTAATGCACATAATGATTGTGCTTCGTTAAAAAATTTAGTCTGCCCTCTAGGTTTTCTTGATAACCAAAGCGCCCTAATCCTTCCTCCATCCCAACAAAAACATATTTAGCATTCTTTAAATTCCCATACTGAAAAGAGGTTTCAAATACCTCCAGTTCATCTTTTGTTAAATAGTACTTTCCATTCTTCCTATTCATTTTTAACCTCCTTAACAACGCTCAATTACTAAAAAAGGTTAGATATTTTACTGAGAATTTTCGTTCCTTTGTATTGTTACAGGATTGATAATTTAGGAATATTTAGCTGTTAATAAAGAGCGAACATTTATAAAAATTTGTACGAATACTCTTCTTTCGAACAATAAATTATTGGGGAAATATGTAATAGTTTAAAAGGTGTAACTAGGATATTTTATAAAAAAAGAGGATATGACAACTTTTTATATAGTATTTCCACTACTATTGTTAAATACCTACTTAAATTATGCTTTAGTCCTTACTTTAATGTCCTTTTACATGGAACATTTCCCTTCATCATCCAGATTACCACAAGGCTATTGGCTCGCTGACACTTGGTTCTGGATAGACAGAATCTATTTTAGTTAAATCGTCTTCTGTAAGCCGAATATTTACAGCTTTTACATTGTTTAAAATATGGTCCCGATTACTGGATTTTGGAATAGCAATTGTTTTGCCATTACGAATAAACCATGCTAATAAAATTTGAAAAACATCCATCTGGTACTTTTTTGCAATATCCAATAAAACTTTCTGTTTGGTTAATTCAGCTCCTAAGCAACCACCTCTTGCTATTGGAGCATAAGCCATTAACGGCATATTATGTCCCTTCATCAATGGCACTAAATCGTAATCAATTCCTCGATCTCCTAAATTATAGTGAACTTGATTCGTGGCACAATGCCGACCATTTGGCATTTTTAATAAACTAGTCTTATCGTTCACAGCAAAATTAGATACTCCCCATGATTTGATTTTCCCCTGCATTTTCGCTTTTTCCATTACTTCTATTGTTTCTTCAATTGGAAAATTGCCCTTTAGACACAAGAAATAAATATTCACGATTAAAGGATTGAATAGCATGACCTACTAAACGTTCCGCATTGCCATCACCATACATTTCAGCCGTATCAATCACTTGAATACCATTTATAAGACCAGCTCGTATAGCCTTTACTTCTTGCTCAAATGAATCTGCTTTGTCTCAACCTATAGGGAAAGCTGCTCTGTCAGCGATTTTAACTTTCTGCATTTTCTTCACTCCTTGCTTAATTCTCCTTTTTTATAGTAGCTGTAAAATCATCATGAATAGTGTCTAGCCATTCTACTCCAGATTCAATTCCCCCTAATTTTACAAGTCCAGTAGAAAATTTATGATCATCATAGAACATGGTCACATTTCCCCATGGAGCATAATAAGAAAAATCACCACGCTTAGGTTGGTAGCCAGAGGATGCCCCTTTTGTCGTTAATTTTTCAGGTGGGTAGCTAAGTTTTTCAAATCCACTAAACTCTTCAAAGGTCAATGTTAAGGGCAGTTGTGTTAGAAACGCCCTACTTGTTGGATTATCATCCATCTTGATAATGATTTCCCCACCGTCAAAAGAGACGCTGATTCTCGTATAGTTTTTACTACCTTCTTTATTAATTGGCTTTGACAGATCATCTTCTGCAACATTTTTAGAATTACTTTCTTCGTCATTTTTCTTTCCACATGCTGTTAACGTGAAAACAATTAATATAGTGAAAATTAAAGTCCATAATTTTTTCATGCTATTTTGCCTCCTTATCCATCTTTTCTGGATCTATAGATGAATATTCCATAGTTTTGTCGATTCAAGAGATAGGTTTAGATAAGTAACTTCGGAGTATAATGCAGATAAAACCAATCACTAGCGAAACGATACCTACGAATAAAATGTATTTTGTCTCAAATTGTGAGATGACGCCCCCTGCTACACCAGCGCCAATCGTAGTCCCTAAATTTACAGAAGTTAGAAATAAGCCATTTGCAAAATCTGGTGCCATAGGAGCGGCAGACATAATCCAATATTGATTGATATTTGCGCCAAGTCCCCCTAGAATTCCCCAAACTACTATAATAATCGCAGTCGGTATCGTAAGTTCAGCAACAAAGAACAAGATAAGATAAACAGCTATTAATACAATCGGGAAAATGGTTACTACACGTATGGGGTAATCTGTCAGTAATCGCCCTGCCAACATGTTCCCAATAATATTAGCTAGCCCATAGACGAGTAACAACATGCTAATTAAATTGGCTGACATATTCGTCACTACCCCTAAATATTCAGCAAGATAACTATATACCCCAAAAATAGCTGAGTTTAAAAATAAGACAGCCACTATGGCAAGCCACGTAATGCCCTTTGTTAAAATCTGAAGCTGAGAGCCATAAGAAAGTCTTTCTTGTACTGTCATAAAAGGTACAAATAATAATGTTGCAATAAACGTAAAAATATTGACGATAGCAAAAAAGGACATCGCCACTTCAAGCGAAACTGTATGCGCAATAAAACTTACCACTGGTACACCTAATACCATCCCTGCAGAAACCCCTATAAATACTTTTGAAATCGCTTTTGGCGCTTCTTTTTCACTAACAGATGACCCAGCGACTGATAATGCCATTGACACATAGACAGGATGAAAGAAGGCGGGGATTACACGCGCTAGTAAGGCGATTGTGAAATTGGATGTAAAGATAGAAATAATGTTGCCAATAATGAAAATAGCGAGTACCATTAACATCACATTCTTTCGATTCATCCGTGAAAAGACCAATGGCATCGTTGGACCTGCAATGGCAATGGCTAGCGCAAAAAGACTAACCATTAATCCTGCTTTCGAGACACTAATATCAAAATGATTTGCTATATCAGGAAGTATGCCAATTACACCCATTTCAGTATTGATAATACCAAAAACCCCAACAGCCAAGATGAATAGAAGTGTATTTTTAGAATTCTTCATAAATATATTGTGGTTCACTTCCTTTTAATGTTTTTTCAAGGTTGCCGATTCTCTGTAAACATAAGACCTGATTGTTGTAGTTAATTTGGGCTTAGATAAGCTGTGTCGTTGGACGAACAATCATATTACTTACTGACATACGATCGGGTGTATCCATTGCAAATACAACAGCTGATGCAATATCTTCTGAAGTTAAGCCCCATTCTTTTTGTGCTTGATGAAGCTCATCTGCAACTTGCTTATCATGAATGGTTTTGTAAAGCTCTGTTGCAACTGCTCCAGGTGAGATAATTGTTGATTTTATATTATTTTCTCGCTGTTCCTGTCTTAGCCCCTCCATAATCGCACGAACTGCAAATTTTGTGCCGCAATACACTGCAGAGTCTGGATAGACAACATGTCCTGCTACAGAATCGGTTGCAATAATATGTCCCGATTTTTGCTGAGCCATAATGGGTAAAACAGCGGCAATGCCATTTAAAACCCCCATTATATTAATATCTAGCATTCTTTGCCATTCATTCCGACGACCTTCGACAAGGGGCGCAGTCGGCATAATCCCTGCATTGTTGTAAAGCACATCAATTCTTCCGTAAGTATCCATTGCGAGCTTCACAACTTGTAGCACATCCTCAAAGTTTGTTACATCTGCCTGTTGAATATGAATGCTTGCCTTTGGGAATGCTTCCTTCACAGCTTCAAGACGATCTAATCGTCGGGCCGCAATAATCAATTTTGCCTCTTTTTCCGCAAGTAATTTAGCTGTTGCTTCACCTATTCCACTTGATGCCCCCATAATGACAACCACTTTATCTTTTAAAGCCATACCTAAACGCTCCTTTTTGAATCATTTTTCTTTTTCAACAACATCATAAGATGATATGATTTCAATATCAAATACCTATACCAAATACATTGATATATCTTTTAAGCATAGGAGAGTGCATGATGGAGATTCGACTATTACGTTACTTCATTGCCGTTGCCAATCAGCAAAGTATTTCAGGTGCAGCGCAGTATTTACATATATCACAACCGACATTATCGAGGCAACTAAGTGACTTAGAGGCAGAATTAGGAACACCTTTATTTACAAGGGGAAACCGAAAAATTACTTTAACAACCGAAGGAATGTTTTTATTAAGAAAAGCGAAAGAAATTGTGGATTTAGTTGATAAAACTGAAGCAAATTTTAACCAATCAACAGAAATGATAAGTGGTGAAATATACATTGGTGGTGGAGAAACGGAAGCGATGCGTTTTATTGGGCAGACGCTGAAAGAATTACTCCAAAATCATCCAGCAGTTCAATTTCATTTATACAGTGGAAATGCCGATGATATTACAGATAAATTAGACAGTGGCTTATTAGACTTTGGCATTGTTATTGAACCAACCGATAAACAAAAATATGATTACATGCAGTTGCCTGCTACTGATACCTGGGGCGTCCTAATGCGCAAAGATAGCCCTTTAGCTACTAAAGAGTTTATTCAACCTACTGATTTAATTGATAAGCCTTTATTAATTTCACGACAAACAACAGTAGAAAATGAGCTGACAGGCTGGCTTGGGCAAGATATTAAAAATTTAAATATTGCTGGAACCTATAATTTACTTTACAATGCTGCCATTATGGTAGAAGAAAATCTTGGATATGCCTTATGTTTAGATAAGCTGATCAATACATCAGGAGACAGCTTACTTTGTTTTAAGCCCTTTCATCCTCGTTTAAAAGCGAACTTAAATATCATTTGGAAAAAGCATCAAGTTTTCTCTCAAGCAGCAAGTAGATTTTTAGAGCAAATTCGATATAACATTGAAAAAAGTAATTAAATGGATAAATCTTATAAAAATAAGTATCAGGTATAAGGAAAATACCTGAGCATATCTTTTTCATGATTATTAACTCCTTTAATTCGCTATCATGACTTCATTCCATATGAACCCTATTATTTCCTTCTGCTATGAGCAACGGTAACAAAAAAATCCTGCATTTTCGCAGGATTTTTAAGTAAACTTTATGAGGTTTATATTTAGGTACACTATTTCGTACCACTTGCACCAAATCCAGATTCTCCACGGACCGTTTGAGATAATTCATCTACTTCCACTAATTGAATAGAAGGAACAAATTGTATAACCATTTGAGCAATGCGCATTGATTTTTCTACGATAAACGGTTCTTGACCATGGTTGATTAAAATAACACCGATTTCGCCTCTATAGCCTTCATCTATAGTGCCTGGGCTATTCAGTACGGTTACACTATGCTTTAATGCTAGTCCACTTCTTGGTCGAATTTGGGCTTCCGTTCCCTTAGGTAACTCAATCTGAATACCTGTCTTAATGAGTTTGGCTACGCCTGCTGGGATTTCTACTGCTTCTATGGAATAGAGGTCCATGCCTGCATCACCAGGGTTGGCTTGTATCGGTAGCATGGCATCAGCGTGAACTTTTTTAATTTTTACTTCTAGATTCATTGTTCTTCATCCTTAACGATTAAAATTGAATGTGTCATCTGTGATTGGCGCAACTTTTGCCTTGGCATAGGTAGCACCCTTTTGTGAAAAGAAATCATATGTGGAGCCTTCATTACGAATACCATTCATCACAATTGGATTGACTTCCTCTTCTGGGAACATGGCTTCAAAGCCGACATTCATTAAAGCTTTATTAGCATTATAGCGTACATATGCTCGCACTTCAGGTGATAATCCTGTTTCCGCATAAATATCATCTGTATACTTCATTTCATTTTGATATAAATCTAATAATAGCTCATAGCCCCATAAATGTAGCTCTTCTTGCTTTTCCTTTGAAAATTGCTTGAATAAATTTTGAGCAAAAAATCCAACTGCTACCCCATGGATAGATTCATCGCGCAAGATGAGTGAAATAATCTCGGCACTGTTTCGTAGGAAGCCTTGTCCTCCTAAGTATAGTGGATAGAAAAAGCCAGAATAAAACAGGAAAGATTCAAGCATAACGGATGAAAACATCGCTTTCCATAAGCTCTCTGGATTGCCTTCTTCAATACTATTATAAATGTCTGCTATTTTATTGGCCTTATACTGTAGAAATTCATTTTTCTTGACCCATTCAAATAGCTCGTCGATTTCTTCGTTTGTACAAAGCGTTGTGAAAATATAAGAATAGGACTTGGCATGTATCGCCTCGAATGCATCAAAAACGGTTAGGACAGCCTTTTCCTGTAAATCGTCTGTATAAGCAGCAACACGATTCATCCCGATATTTGTTTGTACAGTATCCAGTAAGGTTAATCCTGCAAATACTTTTTTATATGTGTCCTGATGCTCAAAGCTTTTCCATTGTTTAATATCTTTGCTGACCGCAATTTCTTCTGGAAACCAAATTTGCTTCCATTGCTGGTCCCAAAAGATTTGGGCAAGCTCACTTGTTGCCTTATTCCAATTGACTGCCTCATAAATTATATTTGACATGCTACACACTCCTCTAAGCTTTGTAATCGTTGACGAACATAGTAAACAGACTTAATGCCCTTTATCCACGCATAAATGTATACTTTAGCCAATTGTTCGGTTGTCCAATTGTCCGTTACATAAAGCGTCATGGAAATACCTTGGTCAACGTGCTTTTGAGAAGCTGCATATAAATCAATTAAATCATACGGATTTACATCATACGCCTCCACATATAAATGACTATTGTCATTTGTTAAATGAGGCATTGGATAAATGGTTCTACTATCGGCGTAATCACGAACCTCTACGCGCTCTGTACATGGTGCGATTGAAGCCGTACAGCTACGAATATATGAAATACTACCAGTTGGGGCAATAGCCAAACGATAGGAATGGAATAGACCGTACTGCATTACATCCTGCTTTAACGTTTCCCACATCTTGTTTGTGATGATTGGAATATTGCCAAGCGCCTTCAACACAGAAGGCGATAGTTCTTCTTCCGTTTTATTGATATATTGGTCAAAATAGCTACCTGATGCATAATCACTGTCCTCAAATCGGTAGAAGGTTGCAGCTTTTTCTTTCGCCATTTCCATCGAAGATTTCAGTGAATAATAGTTCATCGCTTCCATAAAGTGATCCATGAAATCAATGGAATCTTTTGAGCCGTACAGGATGCCTTCTGTCACGAGATGCCCATGGAGGTTCATACAGCCAAGCCCTACAGAATGCATTAATTGATTGGCTTTTGCAACAGACGGAACATTCTTAATGTGCGTCATTTGCGATACATTCGTTAATAGGTGCATGGCTGTATCGACTAATGCGCCGAAATCATTGACTTTACTTGCTGCATGGATATCGATGGAACCTAAGTTACACGATACATCTAATCCATAGTCATTTGGTTGATCCTGGTCCGTAATGATACTTGTCTCTTGTACTTGTAAGATTTCTGTACATAAATTGGACATTTTGACACGTCCAATATTTTTTAAAGGATGTACCTTATTGACATTATCATCAAAGATTTCAAACGGATAGCCTGATTCAAATTGTGCTTTTTTCACCTCTGTGTAAAGCTTACGTGCATTTAAACGTTTAATTTTACGAATTTTAGGGTTATCAAGTAGCTCGTAGTACATGTCTGAAATAGAAATTTCAGACATACGTTTGCCATATTCTTTAAAAATATCGTATGGGCTAAACAAAACAATATCCTTATCACGTTTCATCAGTTCGAAGAAAATACTAGGTATAATAATCCCTGTTGAAAGGGTAGCGAGGCGAATTTTATCATCAGCATTTGGTTTTTTTGATGAAATGAAATTTTCTATGTCTGCATGGAAAATATTTAGATAGACAACACCTGAGCCATTTCGTTGCCCTAACTGATTCGAATAACTGAAAGAATTTTCTAACAGTTTTGCTACTGGGATGACACCACTTGCACGATTTAATATCTCTTTAATTGGATCACCTAATGGACGTAAATCTGTTAAGTTGACCCCAACTCCACCACCAAGGCGTGATAGCTCTAAACAATAGCCAATATTTTCAGCAATACTATTCATGGAGTCATCCATTGATAATTTAAAGCAGCTGACTAATTCACCACGTGCTTTCTTACCACTATTTAAAGCAGTTGGTGTTGCAGGCTGATAGGCTTCCATCATTGCTTCGACAGAGCGTTCTGCTAAAGCCGTGTTTCCTTGAGCTAAATACAAAGCAATAATGACAATACGATCCTCATACTTTTCTAAGATCTCTTCCCCATCACGACTTTTCATAGCATAGCTATCGTAAAATTTGCTTGCGCTCATAAAGGATGGAAAGCGGAAATTATAATCATAGGCTTTCTTGTACAGCTTCTTAATAAATTCCATTTCGTACATGTCGATAAAGGCTTTCTCATAGTAGCCCTCATCAACTAAATAGCGGATTTTTTCTTCAATATCTATAAAATAACGCAAACGTACGTTAACATACTCTAAAAAGTAGCGGCGCGTAGCTTCGCGGTCCTTTTCTAACTCCAGTAATCCAGTTGTACTATAACGATTCAGTACGTCATTATTAAGCTTTAAATAGGTTTTCATCTCATTACCCTCGTTTCATAAAACGTTTGTATTGCTTCGTAATCCGTTTGATTACCTCGTAAATCTAATTTCCTTACTAAGGGTACATGATAGGTAGCAGCGATTTTCTCACCAGCAGCACCAAATACATGATGACCGAAGTTACTATTACCACTGGCAACTACTCCTTTACAAAAATCCCTGTTTTTTTCTAAGAAACGTTGTACCTTTGCTGGAATGTCACCTAAACCATCTGTGTAGGTAATTAAGAGATATGGCTTGTTCAATCGCAATTCTTCCGAGAGCTCGATACATTCTGCCTTTAATTTGGATACAACATTTCGGACATTACCTGTACGACTCGCGTAAACAATCATAGGGCAATCAACTCAATTTGAGAAACAATTTCCTGAACATCTCCTATAAAAGTTTCATTCATCTCTAAAACAGGCACACTTAAAAAACCTGCGTCAATAATCGTTTGCTTTGCTTGTTCATCGTGATCGATGTTAACAATTTCAGCTTCAAGTCCTGCACGTTGTAGTTCAGATTTTACCCATAGGCATTTTGGACAAATTGTTTTCGTATAAAGTTTCATAGAAATCCCTCTTTTCATAAAATAAAAAAGCCTATCTCCTCTAGAGAGATAGGCTAAATGGAAACGTTAACATACCAAAAATACTGACGTTCCCATCTCTTAATCCCCGAAGAAATGATAAATTTGTTTTATAAAGGCAGGTCTCCTGGCTTTGCTTCATTCTCTGATTCCCTTCCCATGCCAATGCACAGTGGTTGTAATCATCGTCAGCTTCACAGTTGCGGGGACAGCGTCGGAATTGTACCGAACTTCCCTTTTAAACTACATGTAGTAGTACCTTTGTAAAACGAACACAATATATAGTTGTTGTTCAATATTTTTAAGTGTACCATCCTTCAAATGAAAAGTAAATCATGATTCTAAACTTCTTTATTTTTGGATTATTCAGTATTTTAAATTATGTAGTTCCAAATAGATTACCACTAATCACTTATACCCAAATCAAAAATCTATTTTTAACGATGTACGTGATTTTCTATTAAAATGGATCTTGAATTCTAATTTGTAGTTTTAAGAAATCTTCTATTTTATGTACCATTGAAAATTAGTTGTCTCTATCGTAAGTCCTGAAATAATGATCATTACATTAATAAAGAGCATGCTTTTATCATAACATGCTCTTACCATTCTATCATTGGGATTATAGTCTAACCTTAACCTCAGTCCCGTCCTGAGCTTTGACATCGACTAGCACAAGTCCTTTATAATTTTGTAGTTCCTTGATAATCGGCTTTAGCATTTCTTTGTCGATGAGCGGAAAGGTAAAGTCTATTTTCTTTTTATCGAAGTATGCCTTTGTCCACTTATTGGCTTGTTGCTGTATCCATTTAGAAGTTAAAATGGAGAGGATAATGGTTAGCACAGTATAGGGAACAGGGACGGTAAAGCGAACGTCTTTTGCTTTCACTTTTACATGCATCATTCGTCGCCTCTACTCAATGAAGACTGCAACGGAATCCCCGTTTGCTGATTTTATATCTACAATTTGTCCATCTAGTTCATTTTCAATCGCTTCAAGAAGAAGATTGATGTCGATATCTTTTACGTATTTTTCCGATTGCGGAATACTTGCAGCGATGCTGTGTCCTGCCATCAATACGGCTTTGACAAGTTTAATTGGTAAATTTACCGTGACATTATCATTTTCGGTGGATACAACACGAACCTTTAACGTTTTATCTAAATACTTTGTTTTTTCCACAAATTTATTCTCTGATTCTTCTTTCTGTTGTAGCACTTGAATCAGCTCTGATCCTTTATCCGCATCAATTTTGCCCTCTTGAATCATCGTTAACACTTTTGTAATTTCCTCTTTCATGGTCGTTCCTCCCTATTCGTCTTTTAAGAGCTTTATGGCTTCATCTGTTGTGATTTCGCCATTTTCCAGCATGCTTACAATTTTTTTCTCATCTACTTCATTTTTCTTCTTTTGAGCATAGCCAAGGGATGAAATAATATCATTTAGCTTGCCTCGAACTGTTGGATACGAAACCCCCAGTTCCTTTTCAACCTCTTTAATATTTCCTCGGCAGGTTAAAAATACTTCCACAAAATGAAGCTGATCCTGTGATAAGGATGCTAGCTTCGACAATTCAAACTCATTTTCAATGGTCGTGTGACAATGAGAACACTGTAACTTCGTAATTTTCAATGTTTTACTGCAGACAGGACAATTTGTGATTACTTGATAAGCCATAGTGAACTCCTTCCTTTAAGTTAAGCTGATTATATAACAAAGAAATTAAAGATGTAAATAATAAAATTAATAATTTTAATTAAAAAATAAATAAAATTAATTCCTGAATTAAAAATGTTAATTAATCATTGCTGTATTGCTTGTCTTAAGCATCATTACGCAGTACTCTATGTAGTGTTTTCTATTTCTACTTGTAGCTAGCGACATTAGTTAGAGAATGACAGTTTAGAATTGAAAATAAGGTTACATTGTATTCTGTAAAAAAATTTGTTACTATAAAAAGACAATTATGAGAGGACTGATGAATGGACAATGAAGAACTAAACTATATTTTTATTTGAATTGAATGATTTCAAACACAAAATATAGGGTTAGTCTATCCATTTTTAACTATCAGTTTGCATTTTATTTGTCATGACACAAATGGCAAATCGCATTAATTCAGAGAAAGACTAATCCTTCCAATGCACAGTTGGAGGGATTTTTTCTTGCTTTCATAGTTGATTTTGTACCTTTCATTTACCCATAAAGGAGAGGAAAAATATGAGCGATTCAGAAACGATTGTAACGCATGTAACACTCCGTATAAGTCGTTAATATCCATCTGCTTATACGGAGAAATCAACCATAGATGGATAGACCGACTTTGTATGAAAAGTAAACTGTTGCAATACAAAGGAGGAATTATCATGTCCATGATACAAGTACAAAACCTAACTTTTTCTTATCCAAGCAGCTTTGACAATATTTTTGAGAATGTCAACTTTCAAATCGATACGGATTGGAAACTTGGATTTATCGGTAGAAACGGACGAGGTAAAACAACATTCTTTCAGTTGTTATTAGGAAATTATGAGTATAGCGGAAAAATCATCTCTTCTGTAGACTTCACTTATTTCCCCTATCCAGTTTCTGATCCAAATAAATATACCCATGAAATATTTGAAGAAATTTGTCCTCAGGCAGAAGATTGGGAATGTCTACGTGAAATAGCTTACCTACATGTAGATGCGGAGGTCATGTATCGTCCTTTTAAAACATTATCCAATGGCGAACAAACAAAGGTGCTGCTTGCTGCGTTGTTTTTGACAGAGGGTCAATTTTTATTAATTGATGAACCAACCAATCACCTAGACACGGATGCAAGAAAGACGGTTTCCGATTATCTTCGCAGGAAAAAAGGATTTATTTTAATTTCACATGACAGAAGCTTTTTAGATGGCTGTGTTGACCATATCCTATCGATTAATAGAGCCAATATTGACGTTCAAAGTGGAAATTATTCTTCTTGGAAGTTAAATTTTGATCGTCAGCAGGAACACGAAGAAGTAACCAATCAACGACTGCAAAAAGATATCGACCGATTAAAACAATCCTCAAAGCGTTCGTCAGGTTGGTCTAATCAAGTGGAAGCCTCCAAAAACGGCACAACCAATTCAGGTTCCAAACTGGACAAAGGCTTTGTTGGACATAAAGCAGCCAAGATGATGAAACGAGCGAAGAACCTGGAATCCAGACAACAAAGAGCTATTGAGGAAAAATCAAAACTGCTAAAAAATGTTGAAAAAACCGAGTCATTGAAAGTAGAGCCATTGGCATATCCATCAAAAGAAATGGTTGTTGTCACGGATGTATCGATTCGGTACGATGACCATATCGTGAATAAGCCTATTAGCTTCAAAGTGGCACAAGGGGATCGAGTTGTTTTAGATGGCAAAAATGGAAGCGGAAAAAGTAGTATGTTAAAACTTATTCTAGGTATGCCCCTCCATCATACAGGCTCCATAAAGCTAGCTTCAGGTCTAGTCATTTCCTATGTTCAGCAGGATACATCCCATTTAAAGGGATTGCTATCGGAATTTATTGAAGAGCATGGTATTGATGAGACGTTATTTAAATCAATCCTGCGCAAGATGGATTTTGAACGTATTCAATTTGAGAAGGATATCTCACATTATTCTGGTGGGCAAAAGAAAAAGCTGCTGATTGCTAAAAGCTTGTGTGAGAAGGCTCATTTATATATTTGGGATGAACCACTCAATTTTATTGATATCTATTCACGCATGCAGATTGAAGAGCTCATAAAAAGCTCTCATCTCACAATGGTGATTGTTGAGCATGATCAGGCATTTCAAAAAACTGTAGCAACGAAAACGATAGCGATGTCATAAAGAGAAGAATCCATTTATGGATTCTTCCTTTTTAATGATATTGAAACCAATGGATCCATTTAGAATTTGTCTCTTTTACGATATATAGCTCACCTAGTGATGCACTTTGCGCTGGCAGTAATCTTGGAAACCTTAATCGAACAAACCAGGAGTGATTAGCCACATTTTCTCCACAGAAGTTCACCGCCATTTTATAGTAATTCTCCTCCATGCCAGTTAATATGGGCATGGGCTTTATCACCTCAATTTGCCACTCCTGATAATCAGAGCTTGAGCCATATACTTTTGGAATGATGTCAGCTAATGCTTGACTAAGCTCGTCTTTGTCTTTCTCCGTTGTTTTCATCAATACATCTGGATTTGGACATTTTAAGCCTTCATGTTCTGATCCCGAAGTAGCTGTTGGAAATAACAAAAGCATACATAAAAAGGGCATTATTATTTTTTCCATTGTTCAACTCCCTTTCTTTAAAAATGCTCGATAATTTGCTGTGATTGGTGCACTCTATAAAGTATCATCCTGCAGAAAGGTCACTATTCCATGAAAAAATTTGCTTATGTTTTAATGGCTATCTTCACTATGTTCATTCTGCCATGTAAGATTTATGCGCAAAGTGAACAAGCTAATGATCAACTAATCAGGGACACATTCATTACTATCCTTAATCCATTTATTGAAAAGGAAATTGATCATTACTACGGCTATCCTAAGCAGTATGGCTTGTATGATGTGAAAATTTCAAAAATTGTCAAAGAAAGTCAGTTTAGCTTTAAAGTTAGCGTGGAAGTTACGACCTTTGAGCATGCACATTCCCCACCCTACAGTAAGGAAATCATTACGTTTGAAGTCAGTCCAACTGGTGTCAGCACACTTCGCTATATACATGAGGCAGATGATGTAGAAAAGGCAATAAACGCATTCTATAGGGCAACACTGTTAGATATACAGCAGAGTTTTAAGCTGGACTTAGCATCATATACTTCCTACCGATACGATCAATTGCAATATCAAGCTGAAATTAATAATGATATGAAATCCCTTGCTATGATTGCAGAGGAAATAGTGACCCATATTTTATTTCCTGAGCGAAAGATTCCCTACAAAAATGTCATAGACCCTGTCACTTTTATCAAGGGTAATATAGGTTATATGCTCTTTAAAAGGGCGGATGGTACAAATGTAAGCTATCAGCTGCAAAAGAAAGACGGCACATGGATCGTAACAGATAAAACAAGTAAGCCAGGTAGGAAAATGGAGGATCTGTTACCGTGGTATATATAGAAAAATGAAGCCAACTGATTCCATCAGTTAGGCTTCATTCTTTAAGAGCGTTTGCATCATACTTTTTATAATTCCCATGTGAAAATTTTCATGGTTCATATGAAAGACAACCATATCGCCTAATGTTTTCATACCTAAAAAAGGTTCTTTAAGCGGTTCATGTAGATGTCCTGCACAAGCTTGTTCAATAAGAATTGGTTGTTCCTCTAGGAGCATAATTATTTGATCCATTGTTGGCGGTTGCTCAGTCCAGTCATCTGGTTTACTGCCACTAGGAAACATTACATGATAGGATATAGGCAATTGCCTTTCTTTTTTAACAGCTGGAAAAATGGTATAATCCCAACCAACTAATAGATGACCTGCATTCCAACGAATATTGTTATGATGTCCAGCGGGTATCTGATCAGCAATATTCTCAGGGATCGTACGTAGAAATTCAACAGTCCAATTACGCCACATTTTCATTTGCATAAATAATTGCGCTTCGTTCATATACTAGCTCCCTTTCTACACGTTTTCAGTTATATTCAATACCATGGATTAAATTAATTTATAGTAAATTACGGTTGCTTCTAATTCTCCATCTGGTGAAATAGTATATTGCGGAATTTTCCCTACTTCTTGATAGTCTAATGATTTATATAATTTATTGGAAGGATCCCCTTCTCTCGTATCTAAAACGAGCAAGGAGCGGTTTTCTTGTTTTGCTCGTTCCTCTGCTTGTTGCATCAGCGCTCGTCCAATACCGTTGCGTCTAAAGTTGGGATGTGTCATTAACTTGCAAATTTCAGCACGATGAATGCCATTTGGTTTGCTAGTAAAATGCAATTGAATACTACCTGCAATTTCATTATTTATTTTCACAATGAACAGTAAGACATCTGACGCTAAGACAGATTGCCAATATTTTATCGCTTGTTCTTGTGTGAGTGGAGGTAAAAAACCTACGGACGCTCCTTCATCTACGACTTTAATCAATAATTCAGTAAGCCTCTCCAAATCTTGTTCAAATATGGTGAAGCTCAATTATTTCAATCTTTTGCATACCGAAAGCATCTCCTTTTTATAAAATTATTACCTACTATTAAAACAGAAATTACTTTTCCGAAATCGTTTCTAAACGTTGAGTAAGAACTCGTTGTATTTTCTATAAAATTTTTCTGGCACAGGGAGATCAATTTCAGCTAATTTTGCCTCTATAGATTCAAAGAATTTTATACATTCTTGTTTCCTATTTTGTTGAATTAAGAATTCTAACAATTGAAACATATACTGTTCATTGTATTCGTCTAGCTCTAATAGCTTTTGTAGGCAATTATACTTTAATAAAGTATTGGCAGCGTCTGTACGTGCAATATACTGTTCAAGCACATGTAATACAGCTTGCTTTAAGCGGAGCCTGATTTGATTAACCCATAAATACTCCTCATCTATTAAAAAATCACCCTCATAGCAATTCAATAACTGCTGAATGGATTTCTCATCATGTTGATCCTGCTCCAATAGTTGATTCAGCTCATCATAATCAGTTTGAATTTCCGCATTTAATTTATAGTGATTATTGACCAAGAGTATAGGATCTTGAATACCATTGTCCTTTAATATCTTTCTTAAATGATAAATAGTTGTATGTAAATTACTAGCTGCCTTTTCAACGCTTAAATCTGGCCACAATTCCTCTAAAAGAACTGCATTTAACATAGGCCGTTTTTGGTGAAATAGTAAATATAAAAATAGTTCACGTACTTTTCTTGTTCGCCACTTCATCACATTATGTTGAACATCCAGTAGATAAAAGCTGCCTAATGTATGCGCATATAATGAGTTTTTCTTCTCATCCCTCTGCGCCACCGTCACGACCATTTTTTTCTGTGCTTTTGTTAGCGCAATAATCAGTCGTTTTTCCTGTACTGGCTTTAATAAATAATCTGTTGCCTCTACTTCAAAAGCCTCCACGGCAAATTGTGTATGAGCTGTAACAAAAATAATTTGTAAGGATGGTTGCTTGTGTAGGAGCTGCTTTGCAAGTTGCATACCGTGTGTGTCTTTCATTTCAATATCTAAAAACACTACATCAATTATTTCTTTTTCAAGAAACTGGAGGGCCTCAGTTGAATTTGTAAATGTTCCCTTAATGTTAAGCTGAAATTGGGCAAGTTGTTGAACCATAATAGTTAAAACATCAATGGCCAGTTTTTCATCATCAACGATCATTATATTCATGTGCCACCACCCTCTGGTAATAAAATGACAATTGTTGTTCCCTTTCCTTCTTCGCTGTAAATTCGTCAACTAGCGTTTTTTATTAGTTTAAAATTCTTTAAGAAATTCATAAAGCCATTAGTAATTGTTGTCATTTTTCTTCTAAATTCCCTACACCATTACCATAGATCTAAATTCTTACAAATTATCCCTCTCTTTTGTAGGTTTAATTCAATAGCCCATCCCTCTAATTTCTTAGAGATAGCATGGAACACTGCATTTTTAACTAATGGTTGAATGGACAAAACAGGAATACCTCTTTTCAGTGCCCCTAAAGATCGATTATTTATGATGTATCTTTACATCATATTGCTCATTGTTTTTACAATCAACCCCTTTTGAGAAAGTAGCATACTGTTTTTGGACAAAATCTAAACAAACAATAATAATACCTTTCATGATGTTTTATTTGTTGTTATTTTAAAAAAATGATTGTGAGCCGATTAAAGATTTTTATTAGCCTCTGCAAGCATGTAAAGTGATCTATTTTTCAATAACTAACTATTGTGTAGTTAGACTTTCCACATTGTTGAAGGAAAATATTAATCATTAAAATTTTTCTAAAAAAATGTTATGATCAGAAAGGATTTTGATTGATGGAGGATTTTGATGAAGGTTGATTTTGAAGAGTTATTAAATGGTGTTTTTTCATCTTTACAAGCTATTGAAGGAGTAAAATCTGTGGATTCCATTCTTGAAGTACTAAAGGATCGAATTATTTTTCCTGAGATTACCACTCTAATATTGAACGCTAGGTTTGAGCTGGTTTATTTATTTAACGAGCAGAAAGTAGTGTTTAAAACATTAAAAGAAGTTTTGATTGATTCAAATTATATAGAAGAAATTAATTTAATCAATCAACATTGTCATTCAATTGAAAGTATTCTAAATGACTTTGTTCACACAGATACACTAAAGAATTATTCTTTAAGTCTTCTTGCTTCGAAGTATAAAGAGAAAATTCCGAATAGTTAATATTGTGATGGTGAAAACGTCCTAAAAATGGAGCGTGGCAAGTGTTTTTTCTCCAAACTCCATTTTCCAGACGCTAGACCTAGTATTTCTGTTGATATAAAATGGTTTGGGCAATTCCGATAAAATATTCGGATTCTACAATGATATGATTTAATACAACTTTAGCTGTAGGATTTGCGCTTATCGGTTGACTTTCTTGCATAAGCGTTCGGCAAAACTGGATAAATTGATCACTCTGTTGCAAACAGAAGGAAGTAAGCTGTAAAATATCCTGAAACAGAGCTGGAGAAACTTGTCCCTGGGAACGATTGACGGTTTCTATATATCTTACAACTTGCTGATGTGTTTGAGCGAAAGCTTTTTCCCATTCCTTTAACGCATCGACATATTGCTGCTCCAAATCTTTCACAAGCTCTCTTATTACTACTGTATGCTCCTCTTCTTGATGTTTCCAAAATTCAGCTTCATCTAATACACGTAATGGCATTTGATGGCCATAGTAAAATTGCATAAAAATCCCCTCCCACTTATCTCTATTATGTATATACAAGAAAAGTGGAAATAGAACTTTGAAAGAGATTCACGTCATAGTAGAACTGTTAAACCAAGCATTGTTTAATAGTTTAATGCCTGTGTCTATCTCATCTTCCGCTAGATTAGCAAATCCAAGTAATACCTTTGCAGGCTGAATAACCAAGGGATTTGCATAAAAAATAGATGTTGGGTAGACCTTAACACCAGCCATTTTTGCTGTATCAATCAATTCCTCTTCAGTCATCTTATTATTTGGTTCAAGTAAAATATGTAAGCCACTGCTGGCTCCATAAATTTTCCCATTTCCCCCGAACGTTTGTTGGATGGACTTTAGTAATGCCTCATATCTTCGCTTATAACTATTTCGTGTTTTATTCAAGTGTCTCTCCCAATGCCCACTCTCTATAAATAGCTGTAACGTATGCTGATGGAGTCTAGACACAGTTTGAACATAGTAATTGTTTTGATGAAATAAATCCATTAATTTTCTAGGTAATATCATATAGCTTAGCTTAATGGCTGGAATCAAAGATTTTGAAAAGGTGCCCATATAGATGACGCGATCACTTGAATCTAATCCCTGTAGTGCAGGAATCGGTTTTCCAGCATATCGAAATTCCCCATCATAATCATCCTCGATGATATAAGCATCTTCTTCCTTAGCCCACTCTAGTAATGCTAATCTTCTTGAGATAGGCATAACTGTTCCAAGGGGAAATTGATGGGAGGGTGTGACATAAACAGCCTTGATGTTATTGTTTCTTAACGGATCGATATGAATACCATGCTCGTCAAGTGGGATTGGTTTCACCTTTATACCATTATCTTTAAACAAGTAACGAACGCGATAATAACCTGGATCTTCCATAGCAAAAAGCTCATTCCGTCCAATTAGGTTACATACGATACCAAGAAGAAACTGCAAGCCTGCTCCTATAACGATTTGCTCTGCACTGCATTGCACCCCTCTTGATTCATAAAGATAGCTTGCCATATAATTTCTTAATTCCAGCTCTCCCTGTGGATCTCCATATAAAAGGAGTTGAGCCTGTTCTTCATCAAGGCTCTGCATTGATAATTTACGCCATATTTTAAAGGGAAAATCTTTTAAATTAATATCTCCATAATTAAAATCGTACTTAATTGCTGGTCGTTCTTGTTTCTGCTGAGTCGCTAATTGTGGTTCAAAATGATGAGGGCCTCCTTGAAAATAACTTTTTTCAAGATCAACCACATATAGTCCATCTCGCTCTTTACTGATCACATAGCCCTCTGCAAGGAGCTGCTGATAAGCTGCATCTACAGTGTTGCGACTAATCTGTAAATGTTTAGCTAGACTACGCTGAGACGGCAATTTGCTTTGAGCCCTTATCTTTCCATTTTGAATTTCTGCTTTTATATAGTTATATAATTGAAGGTAAAGTGGTTCCTCATTATTCAGGTTTGGTGTCATTTCGAGCATGATTCTTGGCTCCTTTAGAAATAGCGTTGTTGGCACTTTTATGAGGTGCCAGTGATTGATTATAATAAAATCTACATTGTTGAGTAGAAAATGTAAAGACGTGCCTACATAATTATTTGTTTATTCAAAAAACTCACGATGATTTTATGTATAAGGAGAGGTTTCCATGTATGTTCCTAAGTATTACAAAGTATCGGATTTAGAAGAAATCAAAGAATTTATTCAACATAATTCCTTTGCAACAATCGTTTCAATTCGAAAAGGTAAGCCTATTGCAGCCCATATACCCGTGTTGCTGAAAAAAATCGAGGATGACTATTATCTGACAGGTCACTTAGCCTATGGTAACCCTTTATGGAAGACCTTTGAGGAAGTACAAGACATTCTCGTGATATTTAACGGTCCACATGCCTATATCTCTTCTTCGTGGTATGAGCATGAAAATGTGCCAACCTGGAATTATCAAGCTGTCCATGTATATGGAAAGGCAAGTCTGATTGAAGGAATAGCTTTAGAACAAGATTTGACTAGCTTACTTGAAAAATATGAGTCATTCCGTGAAAATCCTGTGTTGTGGGATAAACTATCTCCTGAGCTTTTGCAGCAAGAAATGAAAGGAATAAAAGGGTTTAAAATAAAGGTAGAAGAAGTGCAGGCAGCCTATAAATTAAGTCAAAATCGAAATGCTAGTGATTACGCCAACATAATAAAGGAACTTTATAAAGAGGAAAATCCACATGCTGATGCGTTAGCTGAGGCGATGAAGAAAAATAGAAGCCATTAAAATAGCAGGCAGAAATGTTGTGAATCAACGTTTCTGCCATAAAATTTAAGCAAGTGTTTTCGTCATGATAAGATCAATTTGTTCTTCATCACCCATATAAAATGAATGGGCGCCTGTTTGGACAAAGCCTATTTTCTGATAAAAACCGATGGCACTGTCATTTTTCTCCCAAACCCCTAGCCAAATGCTTTTTTTGTTTTGAGCCACAGCCTCCTCTATTGCTTTATTCATAAGGTATTTGCCAAGCCCTTTTCCTTGATATTGATGTCGAACATAAATTCTCTCCACCTCTAATGACTCATCCCCCATTAGTTCGGATTGTGCTTCGTTGACATTTACTTTTAAATACCCAGCTATTTCTTCCTCATAATAGATAAAATAGAATGCTGAATCCAAATTGGCCAATTCCTTCTCTAGCTGTTGCTTATGAAAGGCACGCTCTAAATAAGCCTTCATATTTTCAGGGGAGTTCTGGTCTTTAAATGTATCATTAAATGTTTCAATACTTATTGCTTGAAGCTGTTTTAAATCTGCGTGCTCACACTTCTCTAATTTAACAGACATTGATTCCACTCCTTTGTTGTAAACTCTTTCTGGATTTTATATTGCAAATGCAATAAAAAGAGTATATAGTCAATTTAATGCAATTTTGTTGTATTTGCAATAAAAATAGTAGGAGGAGGTCTATTAGTTGAAATATGTCTTTTATGTAGTGGGCATTTTAATTTTAACGCTAGGTATTCCGCTCACGATTCAATCTAAACTCGGCACATCACCTTTCGATGCACTTCTAGTAGGATTATCTAAAAATGTGGGGCTAACTGTAGGTAGTTGGGAAATCATCTTAGCACTCCTATTAATAGGTAGCAATTCCCTATTAGCTAGACAAAGACCTGAAATTTTAGGGTTGGTTACTGCATTGATCACTGGCATAGGGATTGATATGTGGTTATTTTTATTACATGATATAGTATCCCCAGATCTTTGGTTTAGCCAAGTTGTCTGTTTTACAATTGGATTAGTTGTGGTTGGGTTAGGAACGGCAACTTATTTACATACAAATTTTGCACCAATTCCTGTAGATCGACTTACTTTGATCATCAAAGAATTAACAAGAAAAACGGTTTTCTTCTCAAGAACCCTTATTTATATTTTATTTTTAATGTTAGCTATCATTTTTAATGGCCCCATCGGTGTCGGGACATTATTAACAGTTTGCTTAGGTGGTTATATCCTCCATTTTTTTATGCCGATAACGGGAAGAATACTAGATAATATACTGAACAACTCCTAAAATATAAAACCAGATTCTCGTTCAAGAATGAGCTCTGGTTTTGATAACTAATTTTCCCCAAATTCCACACCGTATTGATCGAAAATGGCTTGGTATTTATTTTGAAAAATGGACCACCTCTGTTCGGTTCCATGCTTCTTCTGCAATGCATTAAAATAGAGCTTTGCTGTTGTTACATCATTGGCTTGTAATAAAAAATGAAAACTTTCTTCGCCCAAGTGCAAAAATGGCCCTGCTATATAATAATCAACAATGGATCTTGCAGAAGTCATCGTTTCATAGAAATTATGAACCTCCTCTAACCCCAGCAGCAATATTTTTGTAAATTTGTCCAAATTTGTAGTGGCTGTGATGGAAAATCGATCAGGTGCATCTTCGACAATGGAGTTAATCCTTGCTCGGAAGTGACATTCTGCTTCTTTGGGTGCTGTCACCATTTCTCTTGATTGTAGCCGTGCTAGCTCTGCCGCATATATCCCACAGTTCACATAAAACATCATAGTGTCGGCTGTATTACCAGAGGATTTTTGGAAATTGATCAGATAGATAAGGTTTTCGTTTGTTCGATAGAAATTCAATCCTTTCTTTTTAAAGCCTAGCTTGAGTAGAAATGGCTTGATGTCCTGTTTTATTAATTCATTAAAAATTTGCTGCAATGGAATACCTCCTTCTCCTTTAGTATTCATTCGATTTATGTTTCCTTATTATTTCATTAGCTCGCAGCTGTATTTCTTCATGTTGAACCTACTTATTTTATTATAGTTTAACGTATCCATTGCTCAAAAACATAAAGTAAGGCTAACTTTTCCTATCTAACAGTAAACGACTTTGCAGTTACGGGAGCTACCTAAAAGCAGAATTTTCTACCACTATCCTTAGTGTCATAACGTAGTATCACCTAAAAATAATAATGTTTAAATAACCGTTATGATGGAAAGCCACTAGTACAATAACGATTTTTCAATTGGATAAAACGTTTAAATTAACACTTATGTCCCTGTAAATCCATTAATTTCATATATTTTTAGTAAAATTGCCCATTATTATTGCAAAAGTTTTACACAATTAAAATTAAGGTTTCAATTTTGATGATTAGGGGTAATTGGTAATATTATTGAAAAATAACTCTGCCCTATTTCATGCTATTCTTACTTTAGTTCAAAGGCGAAAGCTTTTTGAGAGGAGTAAGATTGATTTGAAGAAAAAATGGTTACTACCCATTTTCGCATCGTTTATGTTCTTTACAGGTATGGGTATTCATGATGCGAAAGCGGCAACAATAGCAGATATAACAAATACAGCCAAAGCATATATAGGAGCTCCTTATAAATATGGAGGAACGGATATTAAGACAGGTGTGGATTGCTCAGCATATACACAATTAGTTTTTTCTAAGCTAGGCGTTTCATTAGAGCGTACATCTAAAGCTCAATACCAACAAGGTACTTCGATCGCAAAAGACAATTTAAAAACGGGTGATCTCGTATTTTTTAATACATCTGGAAGCGGTGTTTCACACGTTGGTATATACATAGGTGACAATAATTTTATCTCAGCTACTACAAGTTCTGGGGTTAAGGTAGATACAGTGAATGACCCCTACTATTGGGGTTCACGTTATGTAGGGGCAAAACGTATTGCCAACTTCTCTGATTATGGAGAAGTAAAAGATGCGGAAATTGACTTTAGCATATATGCATCGCGTGGTGAGGTAGCTCTTCGATTAGCTAATAAATTACATTTAGATACGAGTAATACGAATTCAAGTTTCCCAGATATTTTGCCTTCGTCTAAATATGCAGGTGCTGCAGAGGCCCTTAAAAAAATTGGCGTTTTTACGGGTGATGATAATGGAAAGTTCAATCCTGGTTCTCCAATGACACGTGGACAACTATCTAAAGTCTTAGTGGAAGCATTTCATTTAACACAGCAAGGAACAGCTGAACAATTTATTGATGTTCCAGGCTCACATTGGGCAAATAATTATGTAGGGATCCTTGCTTCGAATAAAGTAACCGTAGGTAAAGGTGACGGCACATTCGGAGTAAACGACAATGTCACATTGGTCCAATTAGAAGCCTTTATCCAACGATTAGCTCAATAACTACTCGAAAAGGTATTTCATCTATGGATGGAATGCCTTTTTTTATTCTTACTAGGTTTCCCCACCTCTATATAAAATTTCTTAAGAAAAAACGGGCGTTGCTAAACTGAAGCAACACCCGTCTACTATTATTCCTCTACCTGTTTTCCAGCAACTTCCCCACCTGTGTGATTATCATAGTTAGGCTTAACTCGCTTTATAAAGAAGGCAAGTATGAGTGCGATGGCCGCAATCAATGTGGAAAGGAAGAACGTATAATTGATGCCATGCAGCATGGCTTCGTTTAAGATTTGCTGTTTTACTTCGCTGGCAGACTGTGTCGTAGCCTGTGCTGCATTGGCACTCATATTGTTCATCGCACCTGCAGCCAGTTCCTCTGCCTTGGCAGTTGTTTTATTGTTCATAATCGTAATCAGCACCGCAGAACCAATCGCACCAGAAACCTGTTGTAATGTGTTGTTCATAGCTGTACCGTGTGGATTATTGTGTGCTGGTAGCTGATTTAAACCATTTGTCATCACGGGCATCATTACCATAGACATCCCAAACATACGTAATGTATACAGCAGCACCAATGTAGAATAAGCTGTATCCATACTAATTTTACTGAAGTAATATGTCGTAACAATGGTAATGATCAAGCCAAATACAGCCAAGCTTCTTGCTCCGTATTTATCAAAGAGCTTCCCTGTAATCGGAGACATAATGCCCATCACAATGGCGCCAGGCAGCATGAGCAGACCTGAATCCATTGGTGAAATACCACGAATGGTTTGTACGTAAATAGGCATTAAAATCATAGCCGAGAACATCGCCACCGAAATAACGATGGAGATGGCTGAGGATAAGGCAAACATTGGATATTTGAAAATCCGAAACTCAAGCATGGGCTCATCCATTCGTAGCTGACGAAGGGTAAACGTAATTAAAGCAATTGTCCCAATAATAATAGTTCCATATACAAGGATATGATCCCATCCTTTTTCACCTGCGGAACTAAAGCCATAAAGCAAGCCGCCAAATCCAATGCTTGATAGAATAAGAGAAATCACATCGAGCTTAATGGCACGTTGTGGTGTCACATCCTTTAATTTAAAGGCTGCAAAAATTAAAGTTAAAATGGCAATTGGTAGCACAAGATCAAATAACATTCTCCAGCTATAATGCTCGATTATCCAACCAGAAAGCGTCGGCCCGATCGCTGGAGCTGTAATCATGACAAGACCGAACATCCCCATTGCAGCTCCTCGCTTTTCAACTGGAAATGCAGTTAGCATCACATTCATTAATAAAGGCATCATGATTGCTGAGCCTGCAGCTTGAATCATACGTGCTGCTAATAACACACCAAATGCAGGTGCAATACTAGCTAGAAATGTACCTAATGTAAACAGAGCCATCGCTGTAATAAATAATTTTTTATCTGTAAAGCGTTGAATGAAGAATGCGCTGGCAGGAATTAAAATACCGTTAATTAGCATATAGCCTGTTGAAAGCCATTGTACTGCAGTGGCTTTCACGTCGAATTCGTCCATAATGGCTGGTAGTGCAATGTTGAGTAAGGTCTCATTTAAAATAGCAACAAAGGCCCCGATAAATAAAATGGCAATCATGCCATAAGGCGCTTTTGTCTCAACTGAAATGGTTTTCTCTGACATATAGTATCAGTCCTACTTTCTTTATCTTTTTCAATTTCATTCACATGTTTAGGAAGCCATTTGATTGTCTCAAACAATGGAGCTTCTTCGTGTGTTTGTTCCCCCAATCTACAATCTGCTGTTTTGCCCCTGCTGATTTCATCGCAACCACCCCTCAAAAAAATAAAAATTAAAATTGTTGACGACACAATAGATTGTATTGTATAATTAAAATAGGGATAATACGCGGTATAATAATTATACAGTGTCTATCTCTATAAATTTATCACAAGACTATACATATTTCAATGTATTTCTCATAAATTTTTTCCCAAAAAGTCGAGCCCTGAACTACAGGAATTCGACTTTTTTTGTTGTCGTTATTTTTTAAATAATCCTTCCCTTGTGTTAATTCATAATGTAGTGGCGGCTTCTTGTAAGTGTAGCGGCGATTATGCAAAACACTAATGATAGCTCCACCAAATTGTCTTCTTGCACTACTCAACTACTTTTAATGAAAAAAAGCAGCCACCTAGCATCGATAGAATATCGAGACTAAGTGGCTGGATGGTGTTTTTTTAACTAAGATTTAAGTGTCCGTATAGTAGGGGTGCCTATTTCCCCCTATACCTTTGTGGGAATTAAAATATAATAAGGTGTGACTGCCTTGATGTTTTCTCATCAGCAGCCTAAAGCTAACGATTGAGACTGTTTGAACAGGTAAAACTGAGAAAACCAACGATACTTGTTGTGAATTTTTTAAATCTCTTGATTAAAGTGTTTGCCTATTTTTATAGCGAATCAAGTGAACTACCTCTTCACTGATATCTTTCTCATGCTACTAATAGGTTTGTCCTATCACCTTCCAGATCATAAAAAATTTCATTACTTGTGTGAATAATTGTGAATCCATCCACACTGCCATGATAGTAGTTAGCCTTGATGGATAGTTGTTATCCATGACTCTATCTTAAATACTTTCTAGCGAATTTAAACCATCCACTTAAGCACTTTCTCAGCCATCCACTTGGCTATAATTTACAAAATTACTAGAAGCTATTTAGAGCTTGTGCAAACCTTTTAATCCCCTCATTGATTGAATGAACATCCTCCCTCGCATAAGTGAAGCGTACAAAACCCTTTTTGGAGCCCATCGTAGATCCAGGAACATAAATGACGCCTCGCTTAATGGATTCCTCAAGTAATTGCGTTTCGTTATATTCCTTGAGAACATGACACCATAAATGTATCCCACCTTGAGGAATGGAAAACGTCACTTCGTCCTTTAAATACATATCGAGGCTCTGTACAATGGTATCTCGTCGTGTTTCTAATTCCTTCACTAAATGCTTAATATGCAAATTAAAATTAGGGGATTCTAAAAAATCATTGGCAATCCATTGCGTGAAACTAGAATGCCCAAAGTCAATTTGTTGCTTGGCATCGGATAGTCGTTCGATTACAGATGTAGGACCAACAATCCATCCTATTCGTAAGCCTGAGGCTACAATTTTGGACAAAGAGCTAATATATAAAACATTCCCGTTCTTATCGAGCGATTTAAGCGTAGGCATTTTATCCCCCGAAAAAGCTGTTAGGCTATAGGGGTCATCTTCTACTACTGGTATACCTAGTTTAGAGGATATGTCTAGAATAGCTTCTCTTTTCTTTAAATCTAAGGAAGATCCCGTAGGATTATGAAAATCAGGATTTAGAAAAATCATTTTAATTCGATGTTTTTTATATAATACTTGCAAATCATCCGGGTTAATGCCATCCTTATTGACAGGAAGATAATGGATTTGTAAGCCTGCTGTTTTAAATATAGGCAGATTAAAGTTGTAAGAAGGATCTTCTATGGCGACTGCATCTCCAGGCTTTAACAGGCATTGGACAATCAAATGTAGGGCTTGCTGTGCTCCTGAAGTAATCAGTATGGAGGAAGGCTTTGTCTCAATTCCTCTGCTTTTTTTAATATGCCGTGAAAGAGTTGTCCGTAATATGTCACTCCCTAAAGGATGGTCATACCCAAGGCTACCGATAAATGAACGCGTTGCGGTAATTTCTCTCAAGGCGCTTTTGGGAAAAAGATCCTCTGATAATTCGCCAGTAGCTAGATTAATTAATTTATGTTCAATAGCCTCTTTTCTAATTTTTTGGGTAACAGGAAGGTTCGGTAAAAAGGAACCTGCCTCAATATAGCGATTCCAGCTAGGAATTCGTTTCCTCGTAATGCCCCAGATGTCTTTGCTAATGGTTGTGCCACTTCCACGATTTCGTTCAATCAGCCCCATTGCTTCCAATTCATCGTATGCATTAACTACCGTACTTCTGTTTACACTCAAAGCGTTTGCTAAATAGCGCTCAGATGGTAAGGGTTTATCGGGCGGGAATGTCCCATCTGCAATCCCCTTTTCAATGTATTCTGCGAGCTGCTTATAAATCGCTTTTTTTACTGTTCGATCAGGTTTCCAATCCATGTTTACTCACCTCAGTTATGCCTTATCCTTTCTTAGCTCTAGTAAATAAGCTAAAAAGACAATCATACTATAACAATATTTGAAACTAACCATCCATTTCCTTATTAATTTCACCATCCACTTTCAATTTCAATCCATTTTAATTGATAAAAGCCCTTATTTGATGCGCATTTCCCTCTATAAAATTATACTGAAATTATTTTTCTCGTTTGAGAACATTCTGTGTTATCTTGGAAAACGCCTTGTCTTTCAAAAGAAGTCCCCCTATTATAAAAATCAATTGTGAATCGAATTCCATACAAACCCGTAGTAGCCTATAGCACTTCAATGAAACAGTTAAAGGGGTTTGTTTATGAAAAAAAGTTGGCTCAGATTAATTGGTCTTTCCACTATTGTCACTATGCTAACAGGCTGTGACCCATTGTTAGTATTAGATCCAAAAGGACCTCAAGCTCAAGTGCAAGCCAAAGATATTATGCTTTCGATAGGGATTATGTCCTTTATCGTACTCATTGTTTTTGTGTTGTTAGCTTATATGTTAGTGAAATTTCGTGCATCTAAGCAAAGCCCTGACTATAAGCCTCCCCACATTAAAGGGAGTACAAAGGTGGAAATCATTTGTGTAGGTATACCCGTTTTAATTGTAGCGTACCTATCCTTTATTTCTGTTGAAAGTAACTATAAGGTGGAATCTACACCAGAGAAATACAAACAGGAAGAACCGTTAATCATTTATGCTTCAACATCGAACTGGAAATGGCATTTTAGCTATCCAGAGGAAGATATTGAAACGGTGAATTATTTGTATATTCCTGCAGAGCGTCCTATCGAATTTAAACTTTATTCTTACGGACCAATTACAAGTTTCTGGATTCCTCAACTGGGTGGTCAAAAATATGCAATGGCCGATATGGTGAATACATTGCATCTAGCTGCGGATCTACCTGGGGAGTATATGGGGAGAAATGCAAACTTTAATGGTAAAGGGTTCGCTGAAAATACGTTTAACGTAACAGCAGTGACTCAGGATGAGTTTGATGATTGGGTGAAGGAAGTAAAAGCAACAGCTGAACCATTAACAGAAGAAAAATTTAAGACGTTGCTAGAACCAGGACACGTTGGCCAATCAACCTACACTGGTACACATTTAACATTCCTGCCAGCCCCTGAGGGTGAGAATGGTGGACATCAGCATGGCACATCACACATTAAAGATCATGCTTCTCAACAAAACGATCATTAATTAAAAGGAGACATAGTCATATGGAGTACTTCGAACGATTTGCTATACCCCATCCAAGTCCAGCTATCTATGCATCGATGGTTGCAATTGGACTGACGGTGATAGCAATTATAGTTGGCTTAACCTACTTTAAAAAATGGGGCTACCTTTGGCGTGAATGGTTAACAACCGTTGATCATAAACGTATTGGTATTATGTATCTAATTTCTGCCCTTCTGATGCTTTTCCGTGGTGGAGCAGATGCGATTATGATGCGCGCCCAAATGGCTGTACCTGACAATACATTACTTGATGCGCAGCATTATAATGAAATCTTCACAACACATGGAACAGTCATGATTATTTTTATGGCCATGCCTTTTATTATGGCCTTTATGAATTATATTGTGCCCTTACAAATCGGTGCAAGAGACGTTGCTTTCCCGCGATTGAATGCACTAAGCTTTTGGCTATTTTTCATGGGGGCCATGCTACTAAATATATCCTTTGTTATAGGTGGCTCCCCTGATGCTGGCTGGACGAATTATTTCCCTCTAGCAAATAATGAATTTAGCCAATCTGTAGGAACAAACTATTATTTATTTGCCTTACAGATTTCAGGTCTTGGCACATTAATTACTGGTATTAATATGATTGTGACGATACTTAAAATGAGAGCACCAGGCATGACACTTATGAAAATGCCGATGTTTACGTGGTCTTCATTAGTAGCAAACGTGATTATCGTTTTTGCTTTTCCAGTTTTAACGGTAGCTTTAACGATGGGAACTTTTGACCGTCTATTTGCTACTAATTTTTTCACAACATCCGATGGTGGTATGGATATGCTGTGGGCAAACTTTTTCTGGGTCTGGGGGCATCCTGAGGTTTATATCCTGATTTTACCTGCGTTTGGGATCTACAGTGAGATTATTTCTACTTTTTCAGGACGCAATCTCTATGGCTATAAATCAATGGTCGGCTCCATGGTAATCATTTCCTTCCTTTCGTTTTTAGTATGGACACATCATTTCTTTACGATGGGACAAGGTGCTTTAACAAATAGTATTTTCTCGATTACAACGATGGCCATTGCCGTCCCAACTGGGGTTAAAATTTTTAACTGGTTATTCACCCTTTGGAAAGGAAAAATTGTTTTTACAACGCCAATGCTTTACTCCATGTTATTTATTCCTACCTTTACAATAGGTGGCGTAACGGGTGTAATGCTTGGCATGTCAGCCGCTGACTATCAATACCATAACACAATGTTCTTGGTTGCCCACTTCCATATGGTGATTATTCCTGGTGTTGTCTTTGCTATGCTAGCTGGCTTACATTACTATTGGCCAAAAATGTTTGGCTTTATGTTGAATGAAAAAATCGGCAAGTGGACGGCTTGGATTATTGCCGTCAGTACGCTGCTAGCCTTTATGCCAATGTTTGTCTCTGGCTTAGATGGACAAGCACGCCGTATGTACACTTATTCTGCCTCTACTGGTTTTGGGCTGTGGAATATGATTTCATTTATCGGTGCAATTGGCTTAACAATTGGTTTTATCTTAATTGTTTACAATGTTATTTACAGTATTCGTTATTCACCAAGGAATGTTGGGTCGGATCCATGGGACGCTCGCACATTAGAGTGGGCTACACCAAGCCCTGTGCCTTATTATAATTTTGCCAAGGTTCCACACGTAATTTCAACAGAAGCGTTATGGGATGCAAAATATCATCAGCATGAACTGTTCCCAGAGCCATATGAAAAGATTCATATGCCGAATAATAGCGGTGTACCTTTTATATTAGGCTGTATTTTCTTTGCATGGGGATTCTCCTTTGTTTTTGGTATGTGGATACCAACAATTCTCACAACCATTGGTATTTTTATCTGCATGGCTCACCGTTCATTGGAAAAAGATCCAGGACACTATGTACCTGTCGAAAAAGTGAAAGCAACGGAATCGAAATTGCGAGGTAGTCAATTATGAAAATCGATCAATCACTTCCTTTAGAATATAGTACTCAGCAAAATCAATTGAATATATTAGGCTTCTGGGTGTTTATTGGTGCTGAAATTATGCTTTTCGGCACATTATTCGCAGGTTATTTTGTTTTAGTAGACCGTACTGGGAATGGTCCAACAGGAGCGGAGATTTTTGAAATTACACCTGTTTTATTTGAAACGTTTATTCTTTTAACAAGTAGCTTTACCATTGGCTTAGGTATACATGCTATGCGTAAGGGCTATACGAAAGCAATGATATGGTTTTATGTTTTGACATTAGTACTCGGTGTCGTATTTATTAGTTTTGAAGTTTACGAGTTTATGCACTATATTCATGTTGGTGCGAGCTTACAGACGAGTGCCTTTACGGCTGCCCTTTTAACAACATTAGGAACACATGGTGCACACGTTACCTTTGGGGTATTTTGGGGAATGTTCATCGTCTATCAGCTCATCCAACGTGGTTTAACACCAGAAACAGCCAATAAATCGTTTATCTTCTCTTTATACTGGCACTTTTTAGATGTGGTCTGGATTTTTATTTTCAGCTTCATTTACTTGAAAGGAATGGTGTAACATGAGTGATTTATTCCCGATGAAACAAGTCATGGGGTTTGGTGTGTCCATAATCCTTACGATCATTGCGGCATGTGTATATTTTTTCAATCTATCTTTTCCGATTACCATGACTATTTTATTAGTCACAGCATTTATTCAGGCAGGCTTGCAGTTAGTTGTCTTTATGCATGCTGGTGAAACAAATGATAAACCAGCCATCTATACCAATATTTATTATGGCTTAATCATTGCGCTCGTGACCATTTTCGGAACATTATTATGTATGATTTGGGGTTATATCTAAATAGAAAAAAATCGTCCTTACTTAACTTAGTAAGGACGATTTTTGTATGGAAACGCATGATATATAGTCAAAAGACAATGAGGGTAAACAATTCTTTGAAATTTTCACCATCAAAGTAAGAGTCCACACTTTCATTCATTGTGATATCAAGTAATCATTGTTGAGATTGATTGAATGGGATAAATATAGGATTGCCTTTATCAATGTTTATTTTTATAACGCCAATTTTATCGATTTCCTCTTAAATGATTGGCGTATAGCACATCCTTTACAAGCTTTTATTGATATTCATGAAAATAATAAACAATGATGAAATCGATAATCAGAATTATTTTTTTCCTCCCCAAAATAGGATCATCTTCTGCTTGATTATTGTAGAACAATCATGGGGTTGTATACGTTAATGACAGCATTAAATGTACTTTTTCATCCGAGTGATTGATATACGTGTGAAGTTCTTCACCCTTGAATTTAATGACATCCCATTGGTTTAGCTGATGGGTTTTCTCTCCAACCTTTAGCTCCAATTGCCCATTTAATACAAGCACAATTTCCTCGGAGCCTGCTAGGTGACACTCGCTGTATTCACTATTCGGTTCAAGACGACCTCTAAACCATTCAGTCCCATTTGTTTTGAATAATGGATCAACAAACCAGTCGTTATTATGACCTGCGAATTGGTAGTCTGAGCCAAAACGATGAACCTCTATATTTTCTTCAAAAGATAGTAAAGCGACAAGCGGAATATTAAGCCCTCTACAAATTTTCCAAAGAATATTGACAGTCGGATTCGTTTCCCCTCGTTCAATTTTCCCTAACGTCAATTTACTAACATTGCTGACATTCGCCAGCTCCTCTAAACTCATCCTTTTGCTTTTTCGAATTTCCCGTAAATTTCCTCCAACTTGTCCAGATAAGTCGATATTTTCCTCCTGCATTCTGCGCACCCCTCCCATTGACTTTGTATAAATAGTATATTATAGTATACAAGTCGATTAATTATAGTTTATTTTTAAATTTAAAAGTTAACTATAGTATATCAAATAATAACTAAAAGAGGTGTTTTCAGTGATGGCGAAATCAAAAAACTTTCCGATTATTTGGAGCGTTTTTTCTTTGTTTATACTATCTATGAATTTACGAGCTTCGATCACATCTATCTCGCCGGTATTGAAAAATATTCAAATGGATTTGCAGATGACAAGTGTTGTTGTAAGTTTATTAACAGCACTTCCCGTATTTTGTATGGGGATTTTTGCACCATTGGCTGGCAAGCTAAGTGAACGATGGGGTATCGAATGGACGATTGGGCTATCCGTTTTATTAATTGGTGTATCAACAGCTTTACGGTTAGTGGCAACTTTTCCTTTATTTTTATTAGTAACAGCTATTCTTAGTGGGATAGGTATTGCTATTACAGGTCCACTGATTTCAGGCTATATCAAAAAGGAATTTCCTAAATATTCTTCTACGATGATCGGTGTATATTCTGCGGGTATGGGAATTGGAGCGTCTTTAAGTGCTGGTTTAGTTGTACCTGCTATGCATGCTTTTCATCAATCCTGGAATGCAGCTTTAGCGATATGGTCGGTATTTGCTCTTATGGGGATCATTGTTTGGATTCCTATTATTAAAAAATCTAAGAAATCTCAAGAATCCATAGAGAAATCTGCAAGTCAAAAAAGTCGACTACCTTGGGGAAACCGATATGTTTGGCTCCTTATGGTCATGTTCGGTTTACAATCAGGCGTTTATTATTCCCTCGCGACATGGCTCGCTCCAAAAGTACAGGATATGGGATATAGTGACGCTTACGCCGCAACAACGGTCACTATTTTTTCTGTCATGCAAATGATTTGTAGCTTTATCATCCCCATCTTAATAAATAATAGTTTCAAGAGAAAGCCTTGGATGCTACTTTGTGCTTCAAGCTCCTTTATTGGCATTTTGATGTTAATTATGGGCGGCATCTCGCCAATTTTCTGTGCGACGTTGACAGGGATCGGTGCTGGTGGTTTATTCCCATTAGCAATGATTTTACCTTTAGATGCTACGACTACACCAAAAGAGGCAAGTGAATGGACAGCGATGATTCAATTCGGTGGCTATATCATTAGCGGCATCATTCCTATGCTTGTTGGTGTCATCAAAGATATGACGAATACATTTGACGTCGCCCTTTTCACCTTATTATTGATCATCATCATGATCATGGGTCTGACGTTAAAGGTTAAAACAAAGACGGAATCAGCTACTATTCGCGTTCTTCCTAGTAGATGAAGTAAGGCGTCTTTAAACCGTTTTTCAAACAGTAGACATTCTATTTTTGAAGATGTCAGATGCTAAAATAGTTTGTCTCTTGCTTTTTAGCAAATTTATCCAACAACATTTTTACGTAGTTCTTTTTATGCTACAATTCACTATAAATGAGGAAGGAAGATGTTTTATGAAAATATCCGTTTATGTTGCAAGTGCATTTAGCAAGGATCATCAAGGCGGGAATAAAGCAGGAGTGGTATTTAATGAGCATGAGCATACATTGACTACTACTCAAAAAATGGCGATAGCTAAAGAATTGGGCTATGCGGAAACCGCATTTATATCAGCATCTGAAATGGCTGATTATAAATTAGAGTATTTTACACCAAAAGAAGAGATTGATTTATGTGGTCATGCCACAATTGGCGCTTTCACGATACTGATGCATTTAAATAAACTTTTCAAGGATCGCTATACAATTGAAACAAACAGCGGTGTTCTTACTATTACGATAAAAGATGACATCATTTTCATGGAACAAAACAAACCGATATTCTATGATATTATTTCTCCAAACGACTTTATCGATTGTTTTGACATTAAAGATATAGACAATAAATACCCAATACAAATTGTTTCCACTGGCTTAAAAGATATTTTAATTCCGATAACAAGCGAAACACAATTACATGCATTGCAACCTAATTTTGAAAAAATAAAAGAAATCAGCGAGTATTATCATGTTGTCGGGACGCATCTGTATACGTTTAATGACAATCGAATAATATGTAGAAATTTTGCTCCACTATACGACATCAATGAAGAAGCAGCGACTGGAACTTCTAACGGTGCATTAGCTTGCTACCTTTATGAACAGCACCACTTACAAAAGGAAGTCTATGTATTTGAACAAGGTTATTCTTTACACTCTCCTTCCGAAATATTAGTGAAATTAGCAACCAATAGCAAGAATGAAATAGAAAAAGTTTATGTTGGCGGCAAAGGCTATTACTGTGAAACAAAATATTTAAATGTAGAAGATATGGTGTGAACAAATAATTTCTCAACCTCAGACTGTAGATTTTTTGAACTTTAATTTAAAAATAGAAAAATAGATAAAAAGACAAACACATTTTTATAATTGAACAATGTGTTTGTCTTCAATTTCTGCTACCTTTTATGAGCTTGAGGGACATAACCGATTGTTTCCATTGCTCAAGTGGCACATCCTCAATGAATGCCTTGTCTTTTTTCCACCCTAGAACCCGTCATGCATTTCAACAAAGTCGTTTTCCCTGCTTCATTATAATAATAAACCTACTTTAATCCCCTTATTTAAAATATTTTGATAGTCAATATAGTCATAGATATCGTCATCGATAAACGAACTTAATTCTTTCAATTCATCCATTGTTAAATCTTCAATGGCTTTGTCATGATCTTCACAATAAATAACGATGGAACCCACGATGCTGTGTGCATCTCTGAACGCAACACCTTTGCTCACTAAATAATCAGCGACCTCTGTTGCATTCAGAAAACCTCCTTTGACTGCTTTTTTCATGTTTTCACTGTTCACCTTCATCGTAGCAATCATGTTGGACATAATTTGTAGACAAGATAATACGGTGTCCAATGCATCGAAAAATGGCTCCTTATCTTCTTGCATATCTTTATTGTAAGCAAGTGGTAAGCCCTTCATTGTTGTTAAGAGTGAAGTCAGTGAACCATATACACGCCCTGTTTTGCCTCGTATCAGCTCAGCGGCATCAGGGTTTTTCTTCTGTGGCATAATACTGCTGCCAGTAGAATAGGCATCATCAATCGTAATAAATCTAAACTCTTGACTACTCCACAAAATGAGCTCTTCACTTAATCTACTTAAATGCATCATAATGATTGAAAAATCTGACATTAACTCTAATAAATAGTCGCGATCACTTACGCCATCTAAGAAATTATCTACAGGCTTAGAGAAGCCTAGCTCATTAGCTGTCATCTCACGGTTAATCGCATGAGTAGTTCCTGCTAATGCTCCACATCCAAGCGGGCTTTCGTTCATAATTTCTATCGCTTTCACAATTCTTTTTTTATCGCGGTTTAACATATGATAATAAGCCATCAAATGATGTTGAAACGTTACAACCTGCGCACGTTGAAGATGTGTGTATCCTGGCATCATAACGTTATTGTCTTTTGCTTTTTGTTCTAAGCTCTGTTGTAACGCTTCAATTGAGGCAATCACCTCAAACGCCTTGTTTTTTGCATAAAGTCTAATATCTGTTGCTACTTGGTCATTACGACTTCTCGCTGTATGAAGTTTTTTCCCTGTGTCACCGATCCGTTGAGTCAAATTCGACTCTACGAAACTATGAATATCTTCATAATTTCCTTCAATTTGTAATGTGCCATTATCAATATCCTCTAAAATGGAAAGAAGTGCATTCTCAATATCTTGTCCTTCCCTCTCAGTCAATAAATTGCATTGTACTAGCATATGGACATGGGCAATACTGCCTTTAATATCTTCTTTGTAAAGTCTTTGATCCACCTTTAATGAACTATTAAAATCTTCCATTAATTTGTTTTCTTCTTTTCTAAAGCGACCGCCCCAAAGCTTCATCATTCATTCTCCTTCAATCAATCTATTAAACGTTATGATATTTCAGAAATGCTTTCCTGTAATTCCTCAATATTTCCTCTTTTACGCATATACCAGACACCATTGTAAACAGCAAAATAGTAAAAGGCTAAGCCAAATATAGCGACAATTACGGACATATAAGGGTCAGGAATGATACCTTTCCCACCGAAATTCCCTAAGAAAGACATCAATACAAGCATTAAAATATAAATAATAATGTAGATACCACCAAAAAATTCAACTGATTGGTGTTTTTGAATAAAGAAAATTACTAAATAACAAACAATACCTATTATTAATCCAGTAATGGCTAGCTGTACCTTACTCCAATTTGTCCAATAAATAAGCAGTGTGGCAAAAACGAATGCCATTGGCGCAATGAATTGCATACCAGGTAGCCCATTATTTTTTGTCAGACCTACTCTACGGAAAACCATAACCGTTACACATGCTGAAGCATATTTAAAAATACCGATAGCTCCTACAATCGCAACGATAGCTGTCCAGCTTTTCAGTGGGAATAAAAATAATAATCCTACTAGGAAATTGAGTGCCAGTGCACGTGTTGGAACACCGAATTTTTTATTAATTGTTCCAAAATAAGATGGTAGGAATCCACTTTTCGCCATACCAAATACATGTCTTGACGTACCAGCTGTATAAGTAAGAGCTGAACCTGTTGGCGAAACCATCGCATCAGCTGTAATAATCCAAGATAGCCAAACCATATTAGCCATCATGGCTAAATTAGCAAATGGTGAATCAAATTTAATGCCACTCCAACCATTCGCTAACATTTCTGTTGGAACTGCGCCGATAAATGTAATTTGAAGTAACACATATAATACTGCCGCAACACCTAATGATGTAATGAGGGCAAGTGGAATATTTCTTCTAGGGTTGACGACTTCCCCACTCATCATGATGACGTTACCAAACCCAGTATAAGCAAAAAATATTCCGGTTGTTAAAATGGCACTTAAACCAGCGCTATAGCCATTTGGTGCAAATCCTTGGCTTGAAAAATTCTCTGGATGAAAGCCTGTCATAAAAAATGCAATGATCGTTAGTACAGGGACTACAAACTTAATGGTTGTAATGATATTGTTCGTGACTGCGAATAATTTCACCCCAAAATAATTGAAAACAACAAAGAATATCATTAAAACCATCGCTGCAAGAATACCTGATGTTGTTAGTTGTTCTTTTGCTACATCATATAACCCTGGCCAAAACTGATTGGCATATTGAATAACACCTGATGATTCTACGGGAGCTGTAGCACAATAGCCAAACCAGATTGAATAACTAGTAACGGTAGCAAGCATTTTTCCGTGAGAATAAAGCGGATATCTTGCTAGGCCTCCTGTTTCAGGTTTTACTCTTCCTAATTCAGCATAAACAAGCGCTATGAGTGTGATAACAAACGCACCAATAATCCAAGAAAGTATGGCTGCCGGGCCTGCTAATTTAGCAGCTACCCATGGTCCAAAGAGCCAACTAGATCCTATTATTCCCCCTAGAGATAATGTTGTAAGTGACCAAAACCCCATTTTCTTTTTCAAATATTGTTCTTGACTCATGAATGTTCCCCTCTCTGAAAAGAGAATATTGGTATGACCCTTTTAATTTGGACGCTTCAATAAAATGACGTTTTGACAGAAAAAATTTACATATTTTACTCTGCAGTGCAATGTAGTGTAGGTGACTAATATAGATTGTGCTCCTTTCTAGATGATGAAACATTGCACACATTTTTCATGCACCATTAATTAAAGGTTATTAAAAGGTGTTTACCTTAAAATGATTTTATTTTAATCGTTTGAATTTTTCAACACTTTTTTACAAAAAAAAATAACCATCTCACTTAGATGGTTATTTCAAACGATAAATTTTACTTGGTCGTCCTCTGGATATTTGTGCGTCTTTCCCTGTGTATTCGACGAGATCAACCTCACATAAACTGGCTAAAATGCGTCTAGCATTACTTTCATCCCAATAGAGATGTGCTGCTAAATCTTTAATGGTGAATTCCTGCCAATTCATTTTTTTAATAAGCGTGTATAATTTACTGTAATTTTTTAAACTAATTTTGGCTTTTTTTAATTTCTCTAATAAAATGTCATCATTAATACGGTATGAAAAGCTCACTTCATCTTCTTCACCAGCCGATTCAGTTATCGTTCCATTTTCTTGGACAATCACGATTGGTTGCTCCGATTTTTCCTTTGAGAGCTGGATGGCTCGCTGTGCATTGATTTCCGCAGAATGAACGGTTACCCCATAGCCAATTCCGACAGTGACTGTTGTATGGGATTCATGTGATAGCTGATAGATGGTATCCTGTAAATCCTTGATTTTACGTTCAATGGCTCCTCTCGAACTAAAAATGATATAGCGACCATTTCCTTTTTCTAACAAGGAGCCATCTAGTTGCTCACAAAATCGCAATAACGTTTCCTTCAATTTTAATTCTAAATACTGTAAATGATAGGAGCTCTTCGCTTTTTCAGAGATTTTATCAAAATGTTCGATTTCGATAATTTGCACACCGATCTGTGTATCCTTAAAATAGAAGGCTCTGAGTTTTTCTTCCAGTATTCGTAATGTTTGGCGGATTTCCATGTCTGTAGTGGAAATGTGATAAGCAGGGACACCTGCCTCTTTCAGCCCGCGATAAACAGCTTCAAAGCAGGTCAAAGCACCTGCTGTTTTTTGTTGATTCCATAAGTCGATATGAAAATCCATTAATTCTTTTGTACTGGTATTTACATCAAAGGTTTTCACATAGATTTCTTTAGGCGCAAAATCTAGCTGTTTGACGGCTTGCTCCAAGTGTGAAGTCGTGATTTCATCAATGCTTACCTTGTTCAAAAATTCTCCCTGATAAAAGCCCATATGCAATAGACATTTATAAATGCCGGATTCAGTATGTTGAATATAAACTAAGTTTTCACCTGATTGTAACGTATTTTTCGCAACCATATACGAAATTTGGCCAGAAAAAAACCATGCATCAACAGCGTGATGATTATCCTTTACGATATTTACGGTTTCATGAAAATCATGATAGGGAAATGCGACGAACTTCATAGTCATTTCGTATTCTTTGCCTAATTGAATGATGCGCTCTACAGATGAATTAGGGCCAATGACTCCAACTGTATACATTTTTTCCTCCTAGTAAAATTTCTTTATATATACCATTCTATAGAGAATTGCCCAATATTTATAGTGTCAATTAAAAAAGTCTGTTTTGGTAAAGGACAAGGGGACAGGAGTCGCTCACATTTTATTCAAAAGCGCGCTCATTCTTTAATTCACAACGCTCCGAGACAGCCTTCTGAAACCCAACCTAGCAATGGGATGTTAAAGGAAACATAAAGTGCCCTTGTAAGAAGGGTTTTTTCGAGAGAATGAATAAGGCATCGTCATCATTTGTGGCGATGCTGGCTGTCATACCTTCGATTGTAAAGTCAGGTGTAAAATAGAATACTACTTTTTTTGTTGTATCCTTAATAATGCTTGCTAATACAGTCTCTGCATTGGTTGCCTGTAAAGAGATGATATCATAAATATTTAATACCCCTTCCTCCTCCTCCATTAATACTATTGTGTCAAATTCTTCTAAATAGTAAATAGCATGAGGGAAAACTAACGTAAAATAAAACATTAATAAGCTTTCATTTTCCTCAACAGCAATCATACTAGAATGGATATAACGATTTTTTGCATACTCTTCAAGAAGTGCTAGATCCTGCTCAATTGTCAGCTGTTGGACGCTAGTCTGCTTTGGTTGAATAGGTCTGGTGAAAAGATCTAAGCTGTATTCACTTTCATGAATTCGTGTAAAGCCAAACTTCGGATAAAAATCAAGTACTGTTTCATTGGCAAAGAGATACATGAAATCACAGGCACCTTCGTACTCTTTCATGATATGCAGCATCAACTGCTTTGCCAAGCCTTGATGACGATAATATTCATCCGTCATCACTGTACCGATCTGAATTCCCTTTAATCGCTCGCCATTTATGTGAATCGACATCTTATAAATAGAAGCATTCGCAATTACTTTTCCTGCTTGTACAAATGAGTAAGGAATATATTGGTCATTCCAATAGCCTTTGTTATACCAGCCTCGAAAGTCCAAACCAAAAGTTTTCATTGCTAAATCATTAAAACTTGCCTTTAATTTTTCATTGTGGCGATAATCACTAACTAATTCATATTTTGCCACGTCTATTCCCTCCTATTTTATGTTTTAATCGCTAATTTTTGTGGGAATCATCACCTCCTAAAAACAGAAAAAGACCCTATGAGAACAAGCTCATAGAGTCCTTTGTTATATAAAATATAACTGTGGATTAGACATCATTATGCTTCTCTTTTATCGCAAAAGGGCATTACTAAATAGACCCTATAATTTTTAAAAAAATTATAGAATAACCCCTTTATTAAATTCATGGAATTTAATTTGCGATAATTAGTTTTAGCATAAAAAAGCTAATCTCCCTTCTGTTTTTAAGATTACTATTATATTACCGTTATTTGTTAGATATGTCTACATGATGAAAATAACTAAAATAAGTATAGAATGCCCCTTTAAAGCCTATTCTATAAACGAAGTTAGCAATGAAGGGAGCCTACCATTTACTATGAAATTTAAACTACCTTTCAACAAACAACAACCAGTTCAAGAGGCACCTAAAGAAAATCTTGTGAGAGTTGCACATGCCACAGATCATTTTATTCAATCGATTAAAAATGCGACGAATCATCCAGCCGATTTAATCATTAAATCTCTTCCACCAAACGTCACCCTTATTTACATCGATAATTTGATCGATGATCAGACTTTAAATAATGATATTATTGCTAATTTACAGAGCAAGCCTCACGATACACCCGAGGCAATTGAGATGGCCCTTTCTATTGCAGAAGTCAGTCAATCCAGTCTACTAAGGGAAACCGTAGAATTGATGGTCAATGGTCATGTTGTGATACACATAGAAGGTTTCCCACAGACTATTTTAGCCAATATCGCTAGCAGAGAGTCTAGAGCATTGTCAGCGCCTGAAAATGAATCGCAGGTAATTGGGACACAGGTTGGATTTAATGAGAGTCTATCTACCAATATTTCCTTGATTCGTCGCTACATAGTGAGTCCTAATCTTTGTAATGAAAAAGTAAAAATTGGGACACGGACAAGCACCTCTGTCTCTCTTTTATATATGCGTGGCATTGCTAATGAACAAATGGTTCAAACAATGCGTCAACGAATCACAGATCTTTATATCGATGAGCTTATCGATAGTGCCGTATTAGCTGAAATGATTGATGATAATTCACTATCTGTCTTTCCACAAATGCTTTTGACGGAAAGACCTGACAGATTTTGTGATGGGATTTTAGATGGGAAAATTGGGGTTCTCGTAGATGGTAGTTCAATGGCTATCGTTTCCCCTCAAGGATTTACTGAGTTTTTTCAAAGTCAAGAAGATCAAAATTTAAGATGGCAAATTGCTACTTTTCTTCGTTTATTACGACTGGCTGCCTTCTTTTTATCTGTTTATTTAACACCATTTTATGTGGCAGCTCTTACCTTTCATTATGAAGTGATTCCACAAGCCTTTCTCGTACCATTAAGTGAATCAAGGGCTTTAGTTCCTTTCCCGCCCATATTTGAGGCTTTGCTGCTGGAATTTATTATTGAACTACTGAGAGAAGCAGGAGCCAGATTACCAACTAAAATTGGACAAACAATCGGTATTGTTGGTGGTATCGTGATTGGAACAGCAGCTGTACAGGCAGGGATTACCAGTAATATATTGCTGATTATCATTGCGTTAAGTGCCCTAGCCTCTTTTACGTCGCCAAGTTATATGATGGGCAATGTGATTCGTCTTATTCGCTTCCCTATTATTATACTTGCAGGATTTTGGGGTTTTTATGGTATCATGTTGGCTTTTTGTTTTATTCTGATTCATTTGTTACGTCAGTCAAGCTTGGGTGCTCCGTATATGTCTCCCTTCTATCCACCGAGGTTGAAGGAAATGCGGGATAGTATTATTAGAATGCCTGTCCCATTAACATCAAAAAGACCTGCTTTGACAAGACCAAAGGATGAACATAAATTTGTCCCAGAGCCAGTGAAACCTGATAAAAGTTGAACTGAAGGTGAAATAAATGGCAAAACCTATACAACTTAGCCCTAAAGATATGATTAATGCTTATTTGCTTTTTTTTGTGGTACACGGTGCTCAAATTGGGGTAGGTATACAGGGATTTCAACGCATTATCTATCAAGATGCTAGACAGGATGCATGGATTTCTGTTCTACTGGCTGGGATTGCCACACATCTTGTTACATTTTGTATGATTAAAACGTTAGAAATTTATAGCTCTGATGATCTTTACGGAATTCAAATTGATATTTTTGGTAAATGGATTGGCAATTTTTTAAATGCAATTTATGTCATCTATTGCTCCGTAGCGTTCTTTTCAGTTTTACGAAATTATATTGAAGTGATACAAGCATGGATTTTTCCTAGCATTGAGACCTGGTTCCTGTCAGCAACTTTATTAATGATTATTATCTATGCCTTTACAGGAGGGCTTCGTGTCATTGTAGGCGTGTCTTTTTTTAGTATCATTCTCTCCTTATGGATTCTTCCAATGTTAGTATTTCCGATGGAATACGCTTCAGTAGATAGTCTTCTCCCTATTTTAGAAAATGATATTCGCTCCATTTTAAAAGGGGCACAATCAATGACCTTTACCATAATCGGCTTTGAAATTCTAAACGTGATTTACCCCTTTGTAAAAGACAAGAAAAAAATCAGAAAACCTGTTCATTTAGGACTATTAGCTACAACCATCATTTATTTAGCCGTGATGCTGGTGTCCATTGCTTATTATAGTGAGGGCAAGCTATTGAAAACGATATGGGCAACCTTGACATTATTTAGTTTTATTAGCTTCCCCTTTATGGAACGCTTTGAATTTGTGGCGGTTTGTTTTTGGATGCTAATCATTTTACCGAATCTATGTCTATACTTATGGGCTGCGTACCGCGGAGCAATTCGTTTATTCCCGATAAGTGAAAAAAAGTTTGTTTGGCTCTTTTCATTCATCATTTTAATTGGAACAATATTGGTTCAAACACGTACACAGATTAATACAATTAACACGGTGTTTGGACAAATTGCCTTTTACGTAATCTTTGTCTACCCTATTTTACTTTGGCCAATAGCACGACTAAAGAAGAACTTCACATCAAAGAAGGTGAAAAAGAATGAATAAACTTAGAGTAAGATGGATGATTCTTCTATCCTTTGTTTTTTTATATGGATGTGCACAAACCAATATTTTGGATAAAGTTGGATTAACTACTTTAGTCGGCTATGATGTAGGAACAGAGGATAAAATAAAGACAACAGCTGTTATTCGTGAAGTAAATCCCGAATTTCAAAGCAATGTGGAAGTTCTGTCTACAGAAAACGATACGAGTAAAGGAAATCGGATGGAAGCCAATCGTAAGCTTTCGAAAAAAATCATGGTTGGTCAAATGAGAGTCATCCTATTTGGAGAGGAATTGGCAAAAAAAGACCTTCGCTATTATATTGATACAAACCTAGAAAATGCTAGTGTCAGCAATGGAATCTTTATGGCTATTGTGGAAGGTGAAACAGAAACATTACTGAAATACGAATATCAAAATATTGAGGATATTGGGCAGCATATTTTTAGGTTAATTGAACAAAATGTCAAGCAGGAATATATGATTTCCTCTACACTTCATCAAATTGCCCATGATTTCTATTCATCTGGGAAAGATTTCGCCATGCCTATTATTAAAAGAGATGACGAGCTGGTTGAATTAAGTGGTGTAGCTCTCTTTAAAGGTAGCAAAATGGTCAGTACCCTTCCAGCTAAAGATAGCTTTTACGTAAAGATTGTTAGAGATACCTTTAAAGTAGGTTTATATGAAACCGTTCTGGAAAATGAAGATGTACCTTCCGAGATTCTTCAAAAGCCTGCCAATAAAATAACGGTAGCCTTTGATGCAATCCATTCCAATCGAGAAATGAAGTTAGTTGATGCGGATACACCAACATTTGACCTGAACGTCAAAATCAAATCAAGAGTATTAGAGGTGTACCCTGATATCAATCAAGGGGATCCAAAAAGTGTGGCGACACTGGAAAAAGCAATCGAGAAAAAATTATCAAAGGAAATACGTAGAGTGATTGCTCATAGTCAGGAAGTTGAGTCTGATATTTTTGGCTTTGGTGAGAAATATCGAAGCGAAGTAAGACATTCTAAGCTAACAAAGGAAAAATGGCAGAAACTATATAAAGACATGAAGGTAAATGTCCATGTTGATTTTACAATTTTAAGGGATGGTGTTTTTGAATAACTAGTGAAATGGTTGCCCTGTCATAACCGATAAAAAGTTTTGGAAAAAATGTTCATAATGAATATCAAAGGCAATACGATGCTTTTTTTCGCCATTATTATTTTCATAAGGTCTTGTCTCGGCAATACTTTGCCCCCTTGCAGGTCCTTCTAACTTGTCGACAACGGTTACAGGATAGGACTCATAAATAAACATGTCAGGATAAATAACGGCCATTAGTGTTAACGCATCATGCACGGGACTTCCTAGAAGTGAGGGGTCCCGTTCTTTGTAAAAACGTGTATAGTATTCCATTAAGGGCTTTAGAATTTTTGTTTTGCCAAAGGAGTCAATATAGTCCACCATCCCAGGTGTGACAATAGCCTTTTGGGTCGCATTTAAAGGGATGATTGTCACATTCGTTGCATAGGTAAGCACAATCTGAACGGCAAAGGGATCACCATGGAAATTCGCTTCAGCCACTGTTGTTACATTACCTGGGACCCAGAATGCTCCACCCATAATATAAAATTCCTTGATATTTTTCATAAGCTCTTTATAAAGGATAAACATCGTGGCTAGTGAGGTTAATCGCCCAATATTGACAATAATTAGCTCATCATGCTTATACCTTTCAATAATGTTGACGATTTCAAAAAAGTTCTCGATTTTTAATTCGTGATCATCTTTTGGGATGATGGGTCCAAGACCTCGTTCACCATGAATTTCTGGGTAATAGGTCGGCTGCTCTCCTGTTAAGGGTACTTCTGCTCCTAAAATCACAGGAATTCCTTGAGGAAAGTCGAACAATTTCATGACATAATAAATATTGGATACCGCATCCTCTCGCGATACATTGCCATAATCTGCAACGAGTCCCACAATTTCTATTTCTTGATTAAGCCGTGCATAGATCAATGCCACCGTATCATCAATGCCAATATCCCCGAATAACAGCACTTTTTTTACCAAACCATGTCCTCCCTTTTACTACCATTACTGTTATCTTTATAGTAATCAAAGATGACACGAATTATGAATTTTTGTGGAAAAATGAGTGAGTAATTCTAGTCCAACGAAAGAAACCCATATGCCGAAGCATATGGGTTTGATGATTTAGTGATTTGATTGGAGGAACTGATAGACGGCCATCATTTCCTGCTTATTCAATTCGCGTATACGATTAAAAATAGGAATATTGGCAACGGCCTCAAGATGGGAGCCCTCTGTAACAACATCGCTTACAGTACCAGTTAGCCATGTTTCCACATCAATGCCATCAACGATTTGCTGGCGTCCCTCCTCATTAATGCCACTTGCGCCACAGCTTACACAGGGCACGGTTAATTTATGGACTCCATCATGCAGTCCATCTTCAGAGAGCACCTTTTTCCCTTTACAGAATGGACAGGAATGACTGGCTTTGACTTTATTGATTTGGGTAACGATTTTCTTGTAGCCAAATGCTTCATATACATATGTTAGTTTTTTATATTTACCATTCGTAAAATATTGATCGATGATGGTTTCTCTTGTCTCCTGTATATTGGCAAAATCACAGATGGTCACTTGATTTTTATGGCTGATGCGCTCTAGATTATCTTTGATTTTGGCCCAAAAAGGAAAAGCATTTTGTAGTACGATTTCATAGCCGACAAAGCTTGCTAGCTCTAATTCCAGCATTTTTAGGGATACCTGTGTTTCCCTTGGCAATAAGGAAACATCCTGTAGCAGTGACATGTCTCCGCCAACGATGGCTTTGATTTTTTCTAGTTGTGGTAAGTTGCCTACAATGTTGATGACTTCATCAAGCGGTTGGCGAATTAAGTCACGTATATCTGTGTCCCCAAATCGTAATTTCTTTTGGTGGTTGAGTACAGTCCCATGACAAATTGGGCATGGTACCATTTCTCTTGTTTCCTTCATTTGCTCTTTAATAATGGATTTTGAAATCACGATATAACGACCAATGATAAAATTAAAGCCCTCCCATTTTTTCGAGGATTTCGTTGCCTTATCATAAAAGGACTTATCCCAATAACCATATAAAAATGTATGCTTTTCTTCCTCAGTCATATCATGATAGCTTTTACTAATGTCCTGACCCAGCTCTATTTTAATCTGCTCAAAGAGAAATTCTAATTTAGAATGTTGATAGTATTTTAAAACCTCCATTATATCGGGATGTAGTAGGCCGTCCCAAAATGGCACGTTTTTGTCTTGTACCACAAGATCAAAATCGAATTTTTCAATTTCCAATCGACCAGAGCAGCTAGGGCAATGATTTTCTTGGCTATAAAAATCAAAGCTTCTCGTATCCTTATTTGTTGGATGAGCAGCCACAATATGATTGATTAGGCCACCTATTTCATACAGGAAGCTATATTGGCTATATAAATGTCTTTCTAAATCAATGGCAACAACTGGGGCAATTTTGTTCGATTCATATTCACCGTAAATCAGACGAGCCATGGAAGATAAGCTTTTTAAGATGCCACCCTTATATATATTTTCCGCATTTTTGAAATAGCTAATATGGTTGTCTTCTAAGTATTGAATGCCCTTCCTTAATGCGAGTGTAGATGTGATTTGTAATGGAGTTGAACCCATTGAATGAATATCCTGATTAAAATAATCTTCATGGCTAACTACATTTAGATGTGTTACAGGCTCCTGCTGTCTTTTACCGAAGTCAACAACAAAATCAGAGCTTTCCAGCATATAGGCATTATGCTCAATCATGATGATGGAGATAGATTCATCCTCTAGGATGTCCCTGACACTATCGATGAATTGGTTTAAAATGTTCTGAGATAGTCCTTTAGAAGGCTCATCAAAAATAAATAATGTATGGGGATTACGAGCGTTTGCAAATAACTCTGAGACTAAATGCACACATTGGAATTCACCAGTCGATAGAGATTGCGTTTTTCTCTCAAGCGTTAAGTAGCCTAGTCCAAGCTTAATCAATAAGCTTAATCGTTTATGTGCGATATCCTCATTAGGTAGTTCGTTGATTATATCTTCAATCGAGCGCTGGAAAATATCATCAATGTCCTCACTATATTTTGTTAGTTTCTTTTTAATATCAAGGAATGTCGCGACAGTGGAACGACTCGTAATGGATTGGTTACGATCTTGCCCAACCATCACGAGTTTGTCCTTTGGATAGCGTTTGATAAAATCTTTAGCAATACACTCATTAACAAGCGTTGATTTCCCACAACCAGACTCTCCTGTAAAGGTAACAAGTCGATTTTGTGGAATGTCTATTGCATCCATTTGGATATTACGGCAATATAAATCTCGGAATTGATAATAGGATGTTGGTGCTGCTGGATTTCGTTCCCAAAAGATAGGCTTTGGTCGTGGAGATTCTTCAACGATTTTTCCTCCGTATTTTCCACTACCTGGTCCAAAGAATAGATGCTCGTCTGCCGTGTCTAACACAGTATCAGAATGATCAATCAACCAAATTTGGTTTTTAGCGCCTAGCTGTTGTATTTGCTCTAAAATTTTTAGTAAGGTGTTATGGTCCAGACCCACAGAAATTTCATCAACAATAATCACGGTGTTTTCGCTTGTTGCCATGAATTCTGCTAAGTACAGCCTTGTTAATTCTCCACCTGATAAAGTCCCCATAATACGATTTAAGGTTAAGTAGCCAATATTCATTTGCATAATATTATGCAGAATATGCTGTTTTTCTTCACTGATATTTAATTCTTTTGATAAGGAATAGATGGCCTCTATACTTAAATGATGAATATCAGAAATACTATAGAGTTCATTCCATAAAGTGATTTTATACTGCTCCACTTCTGGACTATAGCGCTTACCCAAACATTTTTTACATTCTACATTTTTTGTCGTGCCTCGCCCCTTACATGCAGGACACCAGCCTAACGCATTGTTAAAGGAAAACATCTCTGGCGATAGCTGAAACTCATCTGCCAATCGATTACGAATTTCTTTAAAAACACCTGTATGTGTACCAATTGTGGAACGTGGATTGCTAGAGATTGAGGATTTTCCTAGAAAAAGTACAAGGGGCATGTCCTCCATTTTGATGGCACTGAAGTTCGTTTCCATAATGTTTGGAAACAAATATTGATATTCAGCCTTTGGCAATAAAGAAACAAGACGTTTTTTGGATTCTTCTCCAATCGTTTGACAAAATGTCGTCTTCCCTGAGCCAGACAAACCTGCTATTGCTAAAGATCGATCGTCGGATAAAACGACATCTAGACGGTTAATATTATTGGCAATTAGTTCATTAATTTTCATTTAGTTATCCTTCCATTTAAGAAAATTAAAAGATGGGACTGAACATGAAAGAACACAATTCTTGCTACGGAATTGCGCTCTTCTTGCTGTTATTTAATTTATACTACGCTAATACTTTTTCAAGCTGTGTACTCATATTTGTCCAAGCATATTTTGCTCCCTCGATTGCACCTTGACGTGCCTTTGTTTCTTCGCTGAAGCCACCTTGATCAAGATGAAGCTGAGTCGTACCATCTGCTACCTGTGTTAATGTCCATGTAACTGTTGTTGTTTCGCCAGCACTTGTCCAAGTATAAGATAATTTGTGAGGCTCTTCCACTTCCAGTACCTCACAGTCTACAATACCGTCCCACCATTCATTTGGTTCAGCACGGAATTGGAATGTATGTCCTACGATTGGTTGGAAGTCATTGTTCCAGATCCATTTTGCTAGTGTATCTGAGTCTGTTAAAGCATGCCATACTTGTTCGATGGAACTTGTAAATTTAAAATCTAATGATACATCTGGTTTCATTTTTTTTCCTCCAATAATAGATGTAATTGCGCGATTCTTTCTTTCCAAAAACCTTCATAAAACGATACCCAATCTTGTATTTCTTTCAATGGAGCTGCATTCAATCGATATCTCGTCTCCCTACCTTCCTTGCGTGCAAGAACAAGGCCTGCATCTTTTAGAATGGCTAAATGTTTCGAGACAGCAGTACGCCCCATATCAAATTGAGCGGTTAATTCGTGAAGCGGTAACTCATCTACCTCTGCCAATAAACGGATCAACTTTCGTCTTGTTGGGTCAGCAATGGCTACATAAACGTCACGCTCTTGATGATTGTTATTCAAAACCACCACCCTTTCTAATAGGACACTGATTGGTGTCTTAATTATATGACACCAAATAGTGTCCAGTCAAATACTATTTTGGTCAAAGTGGTAGGAGTTCTATACCTACAAGGAAAACTAGCTGAAATACAAAAAAGTACAGAGGAGGAGCCTATGTACTTTCGGGTAATTATTCATTTATTACAGATATTCCAAGTTCGTAGCGAAAGACAAATAATATTTTATAGCAATGTTCAGGGATATGAACCATTGTTGAATGAAACCATATGCCTTTTACCTCGAAATAGTTGAAATGTATTACTCCTAATCAACTTGTTTCAATATATTTTCAATAGTTGTTAAACGTTTATTTATTTCTTGAATCTGTTGCTGTTGCAATTGAGCTGTTTCTTTCTCTATTTTTAGGCGTTCCTCTGCACGGCGTTCCACTCGTCGAAAGACACTGATAACAAATACAAAAATAAAAACAAGTACTAGAAGTGGAAGTAAACCAAAGAACGCTGAAAATATGGAAAGTGATGTTGATGACATATGATAAGACTCCTTTCATAAATTAATGATTTTCAAAGCTTACTCCTTTCTGTTTTTATCGGGTATATCGTTAGCAACTTCAGTGATGAAATCTGAATTTATCGTCAGTCTGAAAGGATTTAGTGTATAGTACTTCATCGCTTTGCCACTATCAGAAATTTGGTGATAGCCATTGATTGGGCTTCCTCTAACTTCTTTAAATGTAGATAAAGTAACAGTCTACTTATCCCTATTCTCTCGCAAGTTGGCTAACATATTGTTTTTCTTGATGAAGAATAGCAAAATAATTTTTAATCGATAAGCATTTGACAAAAATCCAAAAACCGTTAATAATTCATCAAATCACCTTTTAATGTATTTTTCATCTGTAATAATTTTATTACAGATGAAAAAAATAACAATACGCCTTAAAAGAAAAACCCTTATTGACATGAATTGCGCATCCCAATAAAGGTTTTCTGATGTGAATTTATGCTAGCTCTAAGGGTAAAAAGGCGTAGTCTCCATCTCTTATAACGGAACCTTTACGCACCGCAATTGACTGCTTGAATAGAGGGCCATCAATGACGGTCGTATGGAATTCGCCGCCTTCTCCGCATGGGTCAATGCTACGGGCTTCAAGCTCCTTTACATATTCAGGGGTAAGCACTCGCCCTAAATCGTCCTCCGTCATGCCCAAGGATAGGTTGACCGTGACAATCATTGTAATAAATCCTAAGTGAATAAATTCATCGACAGCCTCACGATGGTTCATCTCCCACAATGGCATGCCTAGCTTTAAACCTACCTTTTTAGTGACTTTATCGTGCCAGCAACCATGTGCAGGCATATCTAAGTCTCCTGTTACTAATACTTCAGCTCCCTGCTGCTTTGCATTTACTAATAAACCTACAAATACTTCTTCATAATCCGCCCAGCTTGCTGCAGCCGTATAGACTGGCAGCCCAATAGAGTCAGCTTGTGCCTGGATAAGCGCAGGTGGCATCCCGTGGGACCTTGAACGTTTCCCTTCTTCCTCTAGCATCACTATGAGCCCCATTGCTTGGCCCACCTGTGATGCTTTATATAAAGCTAAAACACTATCCTTGCCACCACTAAATGAAGCAATAAATGTGCGATTTTGTGCATTCATTTTCCAGCCTGTTGTGTTGGTCATTTCCTTGTCTCCTTTTACTGTTCATCAAGATATATGCTTCTAGCATCCTCGTCAAAAAACTCTATAATCGTTGGATAATGATGAATGTTAATATTAGCCTCTTTTAATATCTTTTGCATAAAGATGGTATCGACAAAAATTTTATTGATAATCATTCTACCTATTGATGGTAAGTCATGGAAATACGCTATTAACTGAATAAGGTCATCAAAGTGAAAAGTCAAAATATAAGTGACATAATTCTGTAATAGCATACTAAAGCAATGCTCACGATAAGGATTCGATTGATGATCGCATAGAAAGCTATGAAGCAATTGATAGAATGCCTTATTATTTTGATTAAACATATGTAAAAAATCATCTACATTATTAATTAGATGTAGGTACTCTATGCCATCTTCAAAAGGCATAACGAGTCTTTTTGATTTTCCTTCGATGCTTCTCAAAAGTTCGATTGTCAGCTTCTTGCAAGCATTTATCTCATGTGGTGTTAATAATGTTCTGTCATGCTTATGCTGACAAATATAATCATGATAATGAGAAAAATATTGCTCCATATTGATATTCGTTTTAGCATGAATTAAAGTTCCTTCTTTGAACGAAAAAGCATAAAGTGTTTCCTCGTTCACTGGATGGCTATACAGATAGAAAAAGAATAAAAAGTCCTTTAACTGTTGTTTCTGCTCTTTGCTGAGTATCGTGACATGCTCTAATTGAGCAAGCTGAAAGAAGCAATAGTTTTTCATAAAATCATTCATTTTGTTATACGGGTTCCGTGGAATTATTCTAGTCGTTGCATTTATTGTGTAGAGCAAATAATAGCAAACTTGCTCATCATAAACATCTAGCTGCTTGAAACAAGATGTAAGCATAGGCTGCCAGTCTGGCTTTTGCACATAATGTGGATTTTGTGGTTGAAATGCCTCTGCCCATTCCAAAAATGTCCCCTGTTCGTGATCAATAAAAAAGAGCTCTGCGCTAGTATCTTCTAATAAAACATATTCAAAGTCCTTCATTTGAACAGCTGGTAAACCCCGATTAAACTTGATATTTAGGTAGTGATCAAATACTTCTTGTAAAACAGTCATTCATATCCCCATTTCTTTAGGATTTTTCAGAAGCAAACGTCCCTTTATTTTATCACAATCATGATGAGAACTTGGCGATAGATGCTAAGGTGGAACACCATTATGAGTGATTAAGACAGCTCGTTGGATCAATGCCTATTTGGAGGTTATCTGGAGGAGCCATGGAGAAACAAGAGTGAGAATTTTGACTATCTAAATGGAAATAAAGTCTTTTTAGCAGAACATCAAAAGCCCGAACTAAATTATAAAACAACCTAGTGTGCTTCATAATTGTTCGGGCGTTCTGTTCATGCTTTGTTAATTAATATGCTTGTGCAAACCAAACTGTATGTTTTGCTTCATTTCCACAGCCAATACATGTGGTTTTCGTTGTTGGTGGATTGAATGGAATATTGCGAGATGTGTATTTTGTTTCTTCCTTCACTTTTTCCTCACATGCATCCTCGCCACACCAGCCAGCAAGCACCCAGCCTGGGATTGTGCCATTTTCTTTTGCTGTGTCAATGTGCTGTTGTAATTGTGAGAGTGTGTCAATTGTTGTGTGAGCATTTGCTTCACGGAATTGACGAGCTTTTTCTAATAAGCGCGTTTGCATGGTTGTTAATTCTTCTTCAATAGCTGTGATGATTGTAGCTAAATCAACAGTTCGTTTTTCTTCTTCATCACGCGCTTTCAGTAAAGCTTGCTTGTTTTCTAGGTCACGTGGCCCTAATTCAACACGCACAGGCACGCCCTTTAGCTCCCATTCATTGAACTTATAGCCTGGCGATTGGTCTGAATCATCCAAACGTACTCGAATACCCTTCGCTTTTAAGGCTGCAAAAATCTCATCTAAATGCTCCATGATTTGAGGGTTCTTTTTCCATGGTCCTACTGGAATTAAAACGACTTGCGTTGGTGCGATGCGTGGAGGTAAAACAAGTCCCTGCTCATCACCATGCACCATAATAACTGAACCAATTAAGCGTGTAGATGTACCCCAAGATGTTGTGTGTACGTATTCGTGCTGGTTCGCTTTATTTAAATACTTGATATTAAAGGCTTCAGCAAATTTTGTTCCTAAATAATGGGATGTTCCTGCTTGCACAGCCTTGCCATTTTTCATCATTGCCTCAATAGAATACGTATCGACAGCACCTGCGAAACGTTCAGAAGGTGTTTTTTGTCCATCATAGACAGGAATTGCTAGCACCTGTTCTACTACTTCTTTATAAATGTCTAGCATTTGCATTGTTTCCTGCCGAGCATCTGCTTCATCCACGTGCGCTGTATGCCCTTCTTGCCATAAAAATTCTGATGTCCGGATAAATGGCAGTGTTTTCTTTTCCCAACGGAAGACATTTGCCCATTGGTTGATTAGTACTGGTAGGTCACGGTAGCTTTTAATCCAATTAGAGTAAAGATGACCAATCATCGTCTCAGATGTTGGACGAAGGGCTAGCCGTTCTTCTAATTGTTCCCCTGCTGCCTCGGTTACCCAAGGAAGCTCAGGTGAGAAACCTTCGATATGATCCTTTTCCTTTTGAAAGAAGGATTCAGGGATAAGCATTGGGAAATAGGCATTACGATGTCCAGTCTCTTTAAAGCGACGATCCATTTCTTCCTGAATATGCTCCCAAATTTCATAGCCGTCTGGCTTAAAAGCGATACAGCCTCGAACAGGTGTATAATCCATTAAATCGGCTTTTTGGATGGTCTCGATATACCATTTCGAAAAATCTTCTAGTTGTTTTGACATTTGTTATCCTCCTATTTTGTTAAATGAATACTTGTTCAACCTGTCTGAAGATTTAGCCGAAGCAAGAAAAAAAGCACAAAGCTGTCCTCTGAATAAGGACGTCTTTGTGCTGGAATGACGTGGTACCACCTTGATTTAGCTTTACGTAGATTATAAAGCCCTCTCACGTTTGGTAACGAAAACGACTCGGTTATGTTTGCATAACATCTCCGTGGTAGGTGTTCAGTCAAGAAGCGGTGATATAGCTCTCAGCAGGTGCTATATTTTCTGTTTCACAATTCTTACTTACTTGGCCACATCATCAAATGGTTTATCAGGTTAACAGTTTTACTTTATCCCACTTTAGCAAAATCATTCAGGAATAGCAATTAATAACTGGATTTATTTGTGACAGTATTAACAATGAGATTCGTAAAATCTTCTACAGATAAAGGCTTACTAAAATAATAGCCCTGCACATACTCACATCCATGCTCACGCAGAACATTTAATTCAGCTTCTTCCTCTACACCTTCAGCTACTACTTGTAGGTTTAAGGCATGTGCTAAGGAAATCATGGCTGAAATCATAGCGATTCCAGACTTCTCAGGTACGATATCACGGACAAAGGCACGATCAATTTTGAGCACATCCACCGGGAATTTTTTTAAGTAATTTAACGATGAATAGCCTGTCCCGAAATCATCTAATGAAATAGTTATACCTAGTTCTCGTAATTGCTTGATGGTATCAATTAAATCTTCCGTATAATCAAGCATACTCATCTCAGTAATTTCAATTTCTAATAAATTAGGGTCAATGCCTGTTTCTGCAATGACACCACGAACCATATCTACAAAGCCACCAGTACTAATATGAATAGGTGAAATATTCACAGCTACTCGCAATGATAAATCATGTGATTCATTCCAATGACGAGCTTGAGCACTGGCTTTACGTAAAACCCATACACCGATATCATTAATCAGTCCACAATCCTCTGCAAATGGAATAAAACGATCTGGCGGAATATGACCTAATTCAGGATCATACCAGCGTAGCAATGCCTCCATACCAATAACAGAATCCGTTGTTAAGTCGATCTTTGGCTGATAATGTAATTCTAGACGATCTTGCTTTAATGCTTGATGCAATTTCGTTTCCAGTAAAAGCCATTTATCATTGGCCTCGTCCATATTATCACGATATAGGCGATATTGATTACCTCGTGTAGATTTTGCTGCATACATAGCAATATCCGCATTTTTCAATAATTCTTCCACAGAGTTTGCATGATCTGGGAATACACTGATGCCGATACTAATACTCGCATAAAATTCATAGGTATCGACAATAAAGCTATCATTGAAGACGCCAATAATTTCCTTAGCCATTTCATCAATGCGATTGACATCATTTAAAATCATGACAAATTCATCGCTATTGTGGCGATAGAAAGAATTCGATGTATGATCAATATTGCGCAGACGATTAGACATTTCCACTAAAAACATATCGCCAATAATATGACCAAGTCCGTCGTTAATGTGTTTGAAACGATTTACATCAATGAAAAATAACGCAAACTTCTCTCCTGTACGTCGAGATTGATGAAATTCATTTTCTAAACGCTGTTCTAATTTGCGACGATTTGGTAACCCCGTTAGTTCATCGTGATAGGCAATATGAGTAATTTTTTTAATGTCCTTTTGCGCTGTAATATCTACGCGAATGGCAATATATTGATAAGGCTTTCCTCGTTCATCTAAGAACGGAAAAATCGTTGTTTTCACCCAATATAAACTGCCATCCTTTGCACGATTGCACACCTCGCCATTCCACATATCGCCATTACCGATTGTTTTCCACATCTCTCTAAAGAAAGATTTGGGATGAAAGCCTGAATTTAGTAAACGGTGATCTTGACCAACTAATTCTTCACGCGTATACTTCGAAATTTTACAAAAATGATCATTAACAAAAGTAATTTTTCCAGTGCGATCTGTAATCGCTACAATGATGGAACTATTCATGGCGGAAAAGATATCTTGTAATTCTTTTAGACTGTAGTTCATTTGATTAACACTACTAGGCGTGATATTCATCATTTTCATTCTCCATTCATTAAAATATGAAGGGTTTGGTACTTTTGCTTTATCTTACAGCGAGGTATAAAGTTGTGGTATATCGCCCTTTTTTATGTAATTATATTATAGTCTTAGAAAAGCAGTTAATTCAACCCAAATCTCAAAAACATTCAAAGCTGTATTTGATAGTTTTTAATAAAATAGACAAAAATTAGTGGATATAACCTCCTTGTAATTGTCTAAATATATAGATATTCAATACTTTTGAACTATATTAAATAGTTTATTTAGGCTATTTATCTTTTTAATACAAAATATAAAAGTTTTATATAATATGTTTGAATGTCTTGTAAAATTTTTGTTAAAGTAAAATGCCTTACTGTCCCACATAGGAAGTAAGGCATTTTATATGTTAAGAGACCTCATATTCTATTGAACCCCCTATTGATTTTGCCTGCAAATTGTAGGCATCTAATTGCTCTTGGGATAAATTTAAAATGTAATAGTGAAAATTAATAGGCTCTAGCCCATGCTCCTCACAGACTTGGCGATAAAATTCATAGCCTTCTCGATAATCTGTCATCCTCATAACTTCCTTTCACATTCGCTACTATACGTCTATTTTTTTGTTATATAACAGAAATGTTATTTTTTTAAAAATATATAACAGACTGCTGCACTTGTCAATAAATTATCTAAAATTTCCTGCTGAAATCACGAAAGCCCAGACCATTTTATTTAGTATGGCTGGGCTTTTCATAAAATATTCACGGCGGCTTCCGTCATAATCACTCCTTTTAAATTCCTAATTGTTTTGCTTGCATATTGTAAGCTGAAAGTTGTTGCTGTGATAATTGTAATACATAGTAACGGAAAGAAATTGGCTCCAATCCATAGCGCTCACACATTTCACAATAAAATTCATAACCATCACGATACTTTGACATTTACATTTCCTCCTCTAACGAAATCTGTTTTATAACAGTTGTTATTATTTTTATTTAATATATAACAGATTATGTAGCACGTCAAGAGATTATAACAGAAAAATTGAATAACAATAAAAGGAATTTAGCGCATCTCCTGTGGCCAAATTCCTTTCATACATGTTATTCTTTAACGATTTCTTGTAATTGCTTGATATGACGCTGCTCGTGCATATAGACCATTTCAATCCATTGGTCGAGTGGTAATTCTCCTAAGGCTGGGTGCTTCACAGCGCGCTTAGCTAATGCTTCAGGTTCCTCGATTGTTTGCAAAAAGGCGAGGAGGTTCTTTCTTGTTGTAGCTAGTAAATCAAGCATCGCTTGAACAGTGAACGGTTCATCTGCTGGCTCTACAATAGGCGGTGCTTGGAACTTTCTTGTTCGATCTAAGATGAGCTGAACATTTTTTCGAGCGGGTGTTGACTGTTCCTCTGCCTTTAATCCCCATGTAATGGCTTTCTTTGTTGCTTCCTCTACTAATACGAGATGATGACAGATTTGTGCCACACTCCAGCTTTGTGCATCTGGTTTCTTATTAAAGGTTGTATCGTCCAATAAGTGAATTTCCTGAAGCAATTGTGTTCTTGTGGTATCGAGATGTTCTTTGACGTTTGACATCCTTGGCTCCCCTTTCATTAGGTCTTCTACTATATATTCGATATGGAGAGAGGAAAATCATCTTTCACGAACAATATTAAATGGATTATTCTCTAAAACATGCTGTAGCTGCTCATCTTCAATATGTGTATAAATTTGCGTGGTTGCGACGCTAGAATGCCCTAAAATGTGCTGTAAACTACGGATATCTGCCCCTGCTTTATACATCATCGTTGCGGATGTATGGCGTAGCTTGTGTGGTGTAAGTCGTTCTTTTTGAAGACCTGACTGCTGATTAATGCGTTTAACGATTTTGGCAACCGTTTGACGTGTAAAGCGTGTTCCCTTCTGAGACACAAATAGGGGCTCCTCGCCTTCGCCTTTATAGGGTGTCTTCCCACTGTTTTCATAGTCAGCAAGTGCCTGCATACAGCTATCATTTAAATAGACAGTACGCTCCTTATTGCCCTTCCCAATTACAGTTAAATAACGTCCTTGAATGGATGTCTTATTAAGCTGACATAGCTCGGTGACACGTATTCCTAAATTTAAGAAAAACATCATCATGCAATAATTTCTCGGGGATGCCTGATTGCTTTTAATCCCATCTATAAATTGTGTAGCTTCTTGTAGGTTCATATAAATGGGTCGTTTTCTGCCTATCTTTGGTGTCTCTAATTCATCTGCAGGATTTTCCTCGATAAGTCGACGTTTGCCTTTTAAATATTTAAAAAAGGATTTTAATGTGGCCACTTTTCGTGCTCGTGCAGCAGCTGAATTGCCTCGCTGTACTTCGCAATATTCCATGAATAAATAAAGATCCTCTAATGTCATTTCACGTATGTCTTCTATTGTAATAGTGCCAATATCAATGGCGGATAAATTCTCTATATCCAAATCCTCCTGGACAGCTTTGTGGAAGCGGAAAAATAAGGTCAGATCATATTCATATTCTTTTCTTGTGCGCTGAGACTTTCCTTTGATGGTTGTTAAATAGACAAGAAAATCCTTCATGAATTTTGGTTGTTTTGTTTTTTGCATGCTCATCACCTCTATTTGCTCTATTTTACCATGAAAAAACGTTCCCAAATATAAATTTGGGAACTTTATTGAAAAAAAATGCCCTTTTTCGCATGTTAGAACAAATGTTCTGTTCGAAGGTAATAAAAAAACCCCTTTTTAAAAAGAGGATTTTTGTTACAACTATTTTGTGACAGTTATAGGATTTTAGGCATAAAGTTCTCGGTAAATGAATATTAAAATCTAGTAGACTTTATTTGTTGTGTGAGACGCTTCGAAAAAACAATAGATGGGTAACTGTCCATGTCGATTCGTCTCACAACACACATGGGATTATTTTACAAAAACTGAATAATTACCATCCTCTTGTTTTGTTAGTGACCAGTTTGTCGATAACATTTGCTGAAGTCTTGTGACTGTTTCCTCATCACACGTTAAATGCTGGATACCTGTTTCTAATAGTTGGTAATCCTTCCCTTCTTCTAATTGAAAGCGTAGCTGCAATAAACGTTGGATGCCTGGTAATGTTACATACTTGATTCGATAATGGCCATGGTATGCATTTAAGAACTGTTGTTCCCCTTCCTGATATAGAGCCATTGTCTCGCTAAATTCATAGTTTGGCACTTGTTCTTGCCAAGCTGATACATCCCCCGAACGCAAAGCTCGTAAAATTTCCTCGTCTGATAAATTTAATTTGGATAGTTTATCTAATTCATACGCTTGCATTAAATTAATGATGGTCATGGTTGTTAGCCCCTTTTATGTATTTATTCACAGTGTAACATGTTTTCACTACTACTTGAATTCGGAGGCGATCCATATGATGAATTTATATGATTCTAGTCTGTTTTTCGATGAAATGTTTGATGGCAATAAGCCAAAGCCTCATTATCGATCTTTTCATCATAAGCTAACCTTTTTTTCGCGAGAGCAACTTGAAGAAAAATACCGACAAGCGCAAGCGAGCTTTCTCAGACAAGGGATTACTTTTACGGTATATGGTGCACAAGATGGAACAGAACGTACCATGCCTTTTGATTGTGTCCCAATTATTATTCCTCAAACCAAATGGGCCATGATTGAAGCAGGTGTCAAGCAGCGCGTGGAGGCACTCAACAAATTTTTACAGGATGTTTATGGACAGCAAAAGATCTTTCAGGACGGTCTTATTCCGAGGCAGCTTGTTGAAAATAATCCTTATTTCAAACCAACCATGAGAGGAATTCAAGTACCAATTGCGAATCATATATTTTTAGCAGGGATTGATTTAATTCGGGATGAAAAAGGTGATTATCATGTACTCGAAGATAATTTACGCAACCCTTCCGGCATTTCCTATGTCTTTGAAAATCGGGATGTGATGAAGGAAGTATACCCTGAATTTTTCTCCAAGCATACGATTCGACCTCTTGATAAACAAATGGCTTACATGAAAAAAGCACTTCTTGCCCATCGTCCATCTTCCATGCAAACAGAAAGAGAGCCTAAAGCTGTACTTCTGACAGCAGGCATGTACAATTCTGCTTATTACGATCATGTTTTTTTAGCCCAGCATTTAAACATCCAGCTCGTCGAGGGCCGTGATTTAGTTGTACAGGATTTGAAGGTCTATATGAAAACCATTTATGGCCTACAGCAAATCGATATTATTTATCGGCGGATTGATGATGACTTTCTAGATCCTACTGTCTTTCGTGAGGATTCTTTATTAGGTGTTCCACATTTAATGGCTGCTTATCAAGCAGGTCATGTATCCATCTTGAATGCCGTTGGGAATGGAGTAGCAGATGATAAAGCAATGTATGCCTATGTGCCTGAGATGATTCGCTATTATTTACAGGAAGAACCTATTCTACCGAATGTGAAAACCTATCATCTAGGAGATGACAGTCAGCGTAAATGGGTGCTAGAGCATATACACGAGCTCGTTATTAAAAACGTGGGAGCCTCTGGTGGCTATGACATGTTAATTGGTCCACATGCGAGTAAGGAAGAGATTGCTTTATTTAAGCAAAAAATTGTTGAACAGCCCTATCAATACATTGCACAACCAACGATTAAATTGTCCAGAGCACCTGCCTTCCAGAATGGGCGATTTTATCCTTGCCATGTTGATTTACGTGTCTATGTCATGAAGGGTGAGGATTGCTATGTGTTGCCTGGTGGTTTATCTAGAGTGGCACTACAAGAAGGGTCTCTTGTGGTAAATTCCTCTCAAGGGGGCGGTGCAAAGGATACGTGGATTTTAAAGGAGGAATTGCAGCATGCTAAGTCGAGTAGCCGACGCGTTGTACTGGATGGCACGTTATAGTGAACGTACACAAACAAATGCACATATATTACAGGTACAGCTGTTGAATATGTTGGAGCAATCTGGGCAAGAACATGATTATATTGATCATTGGGAGGCTGTTTTAAATATTTGTGCCTCTAAGGAGGAGTATTTAGCAAATTACACAACGATTCGTGTTAATCCTTTGATTGATTATCTTCTGTTTTCTGAGAAAAATGGCAATGCCCTTCATGCCACATTGCGTGCTATTCGGGAAAATGCACGAGTTACACGTGATAGTATGCCAACGGAACTTTGGGAAATTCAAAATTCCTTTTATTTAACAAAGCAACAGTCCATACTAAAAAGAGAACGACCGATTCCACTCATTGCCCTTCAAGATTTTTTACAGGATGTACGAAAGACTTTATGGATGGAGACAGGGTTAATTGAGGGCTCGATGGATCGCGATCTTCCCTTCTATTTTATGCAGGTCGGCAAATGGCTTGAACGAGCAGAAAAAACCATTCGGATGATCGTGATAATCGTAGAACAACAGAAGCGAACAGGTACGTCACTGTTAGAGGATGATGGTACCTTTTTATTGGATCTTTCCGCAGCAAGAGAATCTTTCATGCGGAAGCATCGCCAGACCAATTTACTAACGGTCATTCGGTATTTAGTCCAAGATGCGCATTTCCCATGTTCTGTGATGTTCTGTGTAAAGAAAATAGAAGAAGCCATAGCGGCTATTGAACATGATTCTTTATCCCCACGATTTTTAACGCTTCAGTCGGATATTAGTAGCCTTGTTCTTGCAATCGATCATATCGATTTTTGGCAAATGACTATTGAGGAAACCCTAAAAATGATGGAGGAAAGATTGTCTCAATGTATGGCTTTTAGTGATGCCTTTTCGACAATCTATCATTTATATGAACCCAGCGTACAACCTTGAAAGGAATTCACCACAGCTCCCTTTCAACAGGCAAGTCAGTAAGCAGAAGGAAGCGGACACGATGAAATTTGAAATTCAGCATACAAATATTTTTCAATATGAGTCTGAAGTCGATCAAAGCTTGAATACTATTCGTTTAAAGCCGCGTAGCGATGAGCGTCAGCGATTATTATCTTATCGAATTGCCATAACGCCATCCTCCCTAACCCGTGAGCATACGGATATTTGGGGCAATACTGTTGGTTCCTTTTATATACCAGAGCAACATCAAATACTAGAAATTCATACATCTTCAATTGTAAGTATTCAGCGTGCACCATTTATTCATCGTATTCAATATTCGCCCGAAATGCAGACCATCTTTCACTCACAGCTATTCTATGAGCATTATTTACCGTATTTAAAAGCAACACATTTTACATTTATGACAGAGCAGCAGCTAGAGGAAGTTTATCATGCGATCGGTCATGCTGAAAATCCTGTGCTCTTTTCGCTTAATTTAATGCAGTATTTATATTCTAGCTTTGAGTATGACCCGACAGCGACCAATGTAACTACAATAGCAAGTGAGGCATTTGCATTAAAACGGGGTGTTTGTCAGGATTTCACCCATGTCATGCTTGCTGTTTTACGGGCGAAAGGAATACCAGCTCGCTATGTCAGTGGCTATCTATATGTCGATGAAAACTCAGCCCTCATCGGAGATATCGCTACACATGCCTGGGTAGAAGTCATGATTCCAGGTATTGGCTGGATCGGTCTTGATCCCACAAATAATGTGGAAGTATTAGAAAACCATATTATTTTATGTATTGGACGCGATTATAGTGACATTAGCCCTGTGGAAGGGGTATATACAGGAGGCAAGCATGATTTAACAGTCAAAGTAAATGTCAAAGCATTGAATCATTTATAAAAGGCGTGCAGTAATGGTGATAAATCGCGATTACTGCACGCTTTTATTCTAGGCGCTGCTGTCTTTCTGTTAGCACCCATTTCCGTACATAGCCCATTTCTTGTTGAATGTGCTCCAGCGTTTTTTCCTGTTGAAACGCCCGTTGCATCACAGTATAACGCAAGTCAGTGGCTCTTACATTCTTCCCTATATCTTGTGACATCGTTTGAAAAATGCGTTCAACTGTTTTCGTAGTAATCGGCTTCGCTAAACTTGCCTCGCTTACCCAAACCCATTCCCCTACCTCTTGCTCATGTAAATTGGTCGTCTCTTTTTTATACTGTGCGAGCATGTCCATGAGGATCGGTGAACACTTTATTTCTCGACGTCCATTTCGGTTGGCTATAAAAAGAGTCGCTTTTTCTTCATTAAAGTGTGTCCATTTCATGCGAACGAGCTCGGCAGGCTTACAACCTGTTTCCATCAACACTTGAACGATACAGCCATTGCGTCTTGCCAGCCATGCATGCTCCTTTGTCTTAGCATATTGAAAATAGGTGGGCCATACGTTTGCAATTTGCATGATCTGCTTATTTGTCAGTGCTTGCAGTGCCTCTTTTTGTCTTTTTTTCGGCTGTAAAAGATGCTGATAATCAAAAGGCTCCACCCATTCTCGTAAAAAAATAAAGTCTACAAAGCCTCGTAATGTCGCTATTTTATGATTAAAAGTATTGATATTACTGTAGGTTTCCTTTAAATAGTCGCAGTAGAGCTGTAATAAATTTTTCAATTGATGATCTGCATACAAGTAGTTTTGCTTATGGGCGAAAGTTAAAAATTGCTGCCCATCCATATTGTATTGTTTTTTTGTAGCAGCACTTTTTTTCAAAGATTGTAGCAATAAATAGTAGCTATTCCATGCGTCCCTGAGTGTAATCAAATCGTCCCTCCTTGTCTACTTTGCGTGAGTTATTTATATTTTACTATATTTTGGGTGCGTAGGTTCAACTGCATTTTATCATATTATAATGTCGGATAATCTGTATTTCTATAACAGGAACCCGCTTCTACCATTCAAATGCCCTTTACGTAACAAAGAAACGTATGTTCCTAAAGTAGTTTCTCATAATTTTTGCTTTCTTACAATAGTAAATTCCGCTCCCCTGTTGTAGTACAATAATTACTTACTATTCCCTACATTCTTGTATAACAATGCAATTTTATGTGAAAATTCGTATCATTTCGTGTTTATGGTTAATTGTGTTATATAATAAAGATAGACACTAACATGTAGGAGGCTTTCCGATATGCAAGTAAAAACGACTCGACTGGAAGCAGAAGATGCGAAAATTATTTATCAAGAAACAGCTGGACTAGCGATTATTACGATTCATCGACCACAAGCAAAAAATGCATTAACCGCAAACATGTGGGATCAATTAGCCAAAATTGCCCTACAAGTATTAGATAATCCGAAAAATAAAGTACTAATTTTACGAGGCTCTGGCCAAAACTTTACAGCGGGCTCCGATATTAAAGAGTTCAATGCCATTTCTCTTGAACAAGCTGAAGAAGCCTTTGTACATATGGAAAAAACCATTTCTACCATTGAGCGCCTCCCGATTCCAACGATTGGCGTCATCAATGGGCCTGCGATGGGTGCTGGCTTGGAATTAGCCTTAGCCTGCGATATCCGCATTGGCTCTGAAAAGGCCAAGCTCGGCATTCCTGTCGGTAAATTAGGAATCACCTTAAATAACAAATTTGCACAGCGTTTAGTCCAGCTTGTCGGCCCTGCCACAACCAAGGATTTAGTCTTTACAGGACGAATGTTTAAAGCAGAGGAAGCCTTCAAGCTTGGAATGCTTAACTACCTAGTAGCTGAAAAAGATTTAAATAAATACATGATTCGAATGGGTAAGCTGGTTGCAGGAATGTCGCCTGAATCCTTACTTGCCGTGAAGCAATCTGTTCAAGAATGTCTCGATAGTGCGCCGACCTTATGGCAAGGCTCTTCACCATTTGTAGGCAGTGATTTCGCAGAGGGTTGTCGTGCCTTTGTGGAAAAACGCCAGCCACAGTTCACTCGCCAGCCTAAATAAAAAACAGGTACTCTTAACGCCAACGTGCGAGCGGAGTACCTGTTTTTTACGCTTTTTTCTTTTGCAAAGCCGTTTTTACATGTACATGAATAGCATCTAATTCATAGCCAAAATGTAGATAAAAATCTTGTTGCACAGCTTGTTGTAATTCCACTAAACGCTCTGCTAATGGATAATCGATCGGCAGCTTTACTTGAATAGTGAGGATAGCTTGAACCTGATCCCCTAGCACAAATTGTGCTTGCTCGACCTTTTGCACAATTGCCTGTTGGCTACAGCAGTATGTCAGTAGCTGTACATAAACATGCTTGCTGATTTCTATATATTCCCGTTGAAAATCAGGACGTACAATCGTCGTTTCCCCGATTTTTTCTCGTTTCGAAGAAAAAATCTCCATGCCCTTTTGCACCAATCGTTTAAAGAAATTTTGCTCCACTTGTCTATACGGAATCGGCATAACATGCTTGCCCTGTGTTTGACGGATAAAGCGTGCTTTTTGAATTTCTTTCAATGAACGGACATCTTCTACATTATAATAGTGTTCAATCGGACCCAGCTCTAGCTGCTTGGCAATACTATTCGTCATTTTAGTCGATGTACCTATCAGTAAAATAGATTGTACCTGATGATGAGCTAGCGCCTTTTGGACAGCCTCACGATGAACTGGATCTGTAAAAATGGCACGTCGTACAGCAGTAATTGTATTTTTTTCGAATTTAGCAGAAAGACCTGCCACTCTGATGCCATTCACAATGAGTAATCCATCATCAACAATGGCCTCCACCCCTAATTTATGGGCAAAGGCCAGCGCACTTGTACTTTTGCCTGTGCCGCTTGGTCCACTTAATGAATAAACCTTCACTGCCCTCTTCCCCCTTACAAAATCGTTTTCGCATCTGGTGGTAATGTACGTACATGCTTCAAATAGGCTGACATACGAGCATCATCCTCGTGAGGGTACGAGAACTGGAAGTGATGGGCAACCTCCTTTGCGATGCTTCGAAAGAGTGTACATGCCGCAAATAGGGCATTCCACATGTTAGCATAATCAGCGTCGGCATAGGTTTTTACGTACAATGCCCAATAATTAGCTGGCACATAGTTTTTTAAATACTTTCCCATTTTGCCTGTAGATAGCTGAAAATGATGATGCTGACCAATCCACCAATTAAGCATTTGATGTAAGGACTGCCTTGTCGTTTCCTCAAACATTTGCTTGGCATATGGGAGTTCGTCTCGCCAAATGCCCTTGGCTATATTTTGTAAGCACCACCAAAAATCATTGGTACAGCTGGCAAATTGCCCCACAGTCGGTGGACTAATATGATAGCCACAATCTGAAGATGGAGAGATAGATGGCAAAAGCTGATCCTTATCGAGTAAAGGGACTGTCAGCTTGTCTTGTCCATATTCATCCAGCATAGCTTGTGTCGATAATAAGCGAAGGTCAATGCGATGCCCATCCTTTAATAACATTAAATATGTATAGCTATAAGAAAAGTCTTTGTCCAAGCCAAGCCCCTTATCCAATCGATCAGGCTCCTGCACCATCAGCTGCTCACCAAATACTTGAATCCATTTATCATCTTGTAAGAAAGAGGCTATATCTGTTACGACATACACCACATCAAAATCCTGAAACATATCCCTTGGTACATTCGGATTTGCTCTTGAGCCATTTAGGTAAACAGCACGAATTCTAGTGTCCTGTTGTGCAGTGGCTAGGATTAAATCATACATTTCTTGCTCTGTTCTCATAAGACTCACCCCACCTGAAAAGCTTTATACTCAGTATAATACACTTTCCTCTTTGAAGGAATTTATAGTAGCTTCTCCCAATGGCAGAAAATCTTTTTTCGCTAGTCTATGCACACATCCTCTCCATTATATAAATATTTTCTTTTTTCAGAATATCTGTCCCTTTCTGCGCTTCAGTATGATAAAATGTGAACTACTATTCTGTTATACAACTACAAGGAGTGTACTAGTTTTGAAAATCGTACCATCTAAAAAAATGTCATTATTTACACCAGCAATTTTCGGAGATTTGAAAAATTTTGCTCGAGAGCAGCAAGCAAAGGGCATGACCTTAATTGACTTAAGCTTAGGCAGCCCTGATCTTCCTCCGCATGCCAAAATACGTGAGCATCTTTCCTATCGTGCAGGTTTAGCCGAGTCTTATGGCTATACACTGACTGGCACACAGCGTTTTTATGACGCGGTGAGTCGCTACTATAAGCGTCGTAGTAATGTTGATCTAGATCCCGCGACAGAAATTATTCAAACAATTGGTTCGCAAGAAGGCTTAGTGCATTTACCAATTGCTTTTTGTGATCCAGGAGACATCGTCTTATCCACAAACCCAGCTTATGTAGCGTATGACGCAGGGATTCACTTAGCTGGCGCAACACCTTATTACATGCCTCAAACAGCCGACAACGATTATTTACCTGATTTAGACGCTGTACCAGAAGAAATTGCACAGAAAGCAAAGTTATTGATTTTAAACTTACCAGGAAATCCTGTACCAGCGATGCCGTCATTAGCATACTTTGAAAAAGTCATCGCCTTTGCTAAAAAGTATAATATCATCGTCCTCCATGATGCTGCCTATTCAGAGTTCTATTTTACGGGAGATGGCCCTATTAGCTTCCTAGCTGCACCAGGAGCAAAAGAGGTCGGTATGGAGATTAACTCCCTCTCTAAAAGCTTTAGCCTTGCTGGAACGCGTATTGCCTATATCGCAGGAAATGCAGAAATGATCGCTGTTATTAAGCAATTAAAATCAAATTTAGATTTCGGTATTTTCGAGCCTATTCAGGATGCGGCTGTCGTAGCATTGGATAACGCTGAGGAAATTACGGAAAGCTTACGTGCCACTTTCTCAGAGCGCCATAAAACGCTGATGAATGGCTTACAAGCTTTAGGCTGGGAAGCAGCACCCTCTGATGGTGGAATGTTCGTATGGGCTAAATATCCCTATGCTATCGATTGCACAGAATTAGCCTTTCAATTGATTGAACAAGTAGGCGTTGTCACAGTTCCAGGAACCGTATTTGGTACAGCTGGACAAGGCTATTTACGTTTAGCATTAGTTCAACCAAAGGAACTTCTACAAGAAGCCGTGGATCGCTTAGCAAAAGTACAATTATTAGCAAAGCAATAATTAGTCCATGTAAAAACCCTTCTAACATTTTGTTGGAAGGGTTTTTCTATGAAGGTTAAATCCACACATCATTTTCAGCGGTAAGCTCTGATTGCTCTTCACCTGTATTTACGACACCCATTGGCTCTACAAGCAGAATTTTACACTCCGAAGCTGCAAAGGGTTTATGTTCCACATTGCGTGGGACCACAAACATCTCTCCTGCACGCAGGCTTACCTGGCCATCTCGGAATTCGATGATTAATTGCCCCTCAAGGACGATAAATACCTCATCCGTATCCTCATGCTTATGCCAAACAAAATCCCCCTGAACTTTGACGAGTTTGAATTGATAATCATTCATTTCAGCAATGACCTTTGGAGACCAATGCTCTTGAAATTTAGCCAGTTTCTCTTGAAAATTAATCGGTATGTATGCCATTTCCTTTTCCCCCTTGCTTTGACTCTCTACTACTAGAATAGCATAATGCCGTTTTCTACAGCAAAAACCAGCTACTGCGTTGCTAGCAGTAGCTGGTCGTTTATTAGATATCATATTTTTGATGAACGTCATCTTCGTAGCGATTATAGCGCTGCTTAAAGAGCTTGAATAAATGCGTGACAAGTACCTTAAAGATTGCATAGCCCGGAATCCCTAAAATAACGCCTGGGACACCAAATAAGGAGCCTGCCGTTAATAGTACAAAGATAATCGTAATCGGGTGAATACTGAGTGATTTCCCCATAATTTGCGGTGAAATGAACTTTCCTTCGATTAACTGAACGATTGTCCATACAATTGCCAGCTTAATCAGCATCAATGGGGATGTAACAAGAGCGATAATGACTGCTGGTGTAATCGCAATAACGGGTCCTAAATAGGGCACCACACTTGTAATCATGGCAAGGAAGCCGAGCAATAAAGCATACTTCATGCCAATAATTAAGAAGCCAATCGTCACCATTGCCCCAATACACATGGATACTAAAATCTGTCCCTGTATGTACGAACTAATTTGCTTGTCCATGTCATGGAAAATGTCAGTTACCTCTTTACGCATACGTGGTGGGCACACTTTCAGCATAAATTTCGGTAATTTTTCGCCCTCTTTTAGTAAATAAAACAGGATGAATGGCACCGTTACAAGTGATAGCACAATACCTGTTAACGTTGAAAGGAAGCCGGTAATACCAGATGCCACACCCTGTGCTACATTGGTCGCCATATCCTTCACTGTTTTTACCATATCCGTTGTGAAGTTATTCAAAACTTCATCAAAATTAAAACTAATTTTATCTAAGTACTCATTAAAACGTGAATGATTTAGGAATTCTACAATGTTTTGTGTAAATGCCATGAAGTACTCTGGGAATTCCTGTGCTAAATTCGTGAACTGATCGCGTAAAAACGGATAGACTAGCACCACAAGTAACGTAATGACACCAATGACCGCAATATAGAGGATTAAAATACCCCATATTCTTGGAATGCGCCATCGTACTAGAATCGCCAGCAATGGGCGTAATAAATAGTAGCCAATGACGGCTAGTACCCCTGGTAAAATGACTACTTCAAATAAAACTTGTAGCGGGGTAAAGATAAAGGAAACTTGATTAAACATAAAAATAACACATGCCACCAGTAATAAAATTACCAGTGTAAATAATAGGTTTCTACCACCTAAAAAACGAATAAACTTGGTTGCTAACAGGCTTGAACGCTCTTTTGGTCTCTCTTTTTCCATATATCCACCCCAATCCAAATGCTCTCCCTTTATATTACAGGATAATGCTGGTTTTTGCGAAACATCACTCTAGTGAAATACCTAAAAAATCACTTAAAAAGGCTTTGTTTTGCTCCACATCGATGACAATAGAATCGCCCGCATGGCTAAAGTTTTGGAATTGATAGCTACCCTCGATAGGGATGGTTGCTTTCTCAATGTTTACCTTGCCCTTTGATAGCAATTTAAGTACTTGCTGCATTTCCTCAGTAGATGAATAATCTGTTGTGATATAGCCCTGTGCCGCACCAACAAATTTTGGTAAATGCAACATATTCGTAGGCGTTAATAACTCTGTTTTTAATGCCTCAATCACTTTTTGCTGACGTGCAACACGCCCAAAATCTCCTTCTGCATCATGACGGAAACGCGCATAACCTAGTAACTCCTGTCCATTTAAACGATGAACACCTTGCTTTAACTCTACCCCAATATTTTCAGACATGTCCTTTTCAACATCCATTTCCACACCATTTGGCGCTAAAATATCCACTAAGGATTCAAAGTTTTTAAAATCAATTAGTGCATAATGATGAATCGGTAGGCCAAACATATTTGTCAATGTATCCTTTAATAGCTGAACACCGTCTAGGTAGTAAGCTGTATTAAGCTTATAGGATTGATAGCCTGGAATATCTGCGTAAATATCGCGCATAAAGGATACGAGTTTAATGTCGTTGTTTGCTTTATTCCAGGATAATACCATCATTGTATCAGTCCGTGATTTTTCCTCTCCACGTGTATCGACCCCTAAAATCAAATAGTTTTCGATATCCCCTTTGATGCTATCACCCGAAAAATCTTCCTGTGCAACTTTGGTGTCGTTGGCTAGCTCAAGCCCGCTGCGATATTGAATGACCGAATAGCCGACAATCACAATGATACACAATAGTAATAGTGTAAAAAATGCTCTCCCTTTACGTAATCGACGCTTTTTAGGACGTTGGGAGCGTCTCGTATAATCTTGCTCTTCCATAACAACTAACTCCTCTATTTTGATATAGTTAATGTAACGATTGATTAGCTAGAAAGTTTCATTATAAAAAGGATCTATTCCATGTTTTTCTATCTAAACGTTATTTTACACCCATTTGCACAGTTTGGCGTAAAACAATGCTATAATATTTTCACAAAAGAAAGGATGATTCAAATGATAGAAAAAGCGACATTTGCTGGCGGCTGTTTCTGGTGTATGGTCAAGCCATTTGTCGAGTGGGACGGTATACATAAAGTCACTTCAGGCTATATGGGTGGCCACTTAGAAAACCCAACCTATGAAGATGTCAAAAAAGGAACGTCAGGTCATTTAGAAGTAGTCGAAATCGAATTCGACCCTGCTATTTTTAGTTATGAGCAGCTCCTTGATATTTATTGGATGCAAATTGACCCGACAGATGCGTATGGACAGTTCCATGACCGTGGTGAATCCTATACTACAGCAATCTTTACCTATACAGATGAGCAAAAGCAAATCGCAGAGGCATCGAAAGAAAAGCTTGCCAATAGCGGACGCTTTGATAAACCTATTGTAACCAAAATTCGCGATGCTGAACGCTTTTATCCAGCAGAGGATTATCACCAGGATTATTATAAAAAAGAGACAGCACACTATCAGCAAGACCGTGCCGTTTCTGGGCGTGATACGTTCATTGCAAAGCATTGGGAAAAATAATATAAAAGAGGTGTCTCCAGCTTGTGGGACACCTCTCTTTTATACAATAGCAACAAATTTATTAAACAGAGGCTTCTAAAAACGATTGTAGTGCGTCAAAGAAGCGTTGACCATACTTCTCATATTTTACTTCGCCTATACCACTCACCTGTCGTAAATCCTCCAGTACAGTTGGTCTATTATCACATAATTCACGTAACGTTTTATCAGAAAATACAACAAATGGTGGGACCTTTTCCTCGTCGGCAATCTCTTTGCGTAATACCCGTAAGTGTTCAAATAATGGATCATTATCCACCAGCTTCTTCACTGTGACAGCTTCCTTACGCATGACCTGTCGATTGCCAAGCAGCACTTCCTTGCCTTCAGCAGATACATAAATTGTAGGGAATGTACCGTGCTTCACAGCCAGCAAGCCCTCTGCAATTAAAAATTCGATAAAGTTGGAGACATCCTTTGAGGTATATTGTCCTTTTAAAATGCCATAGGTCGATAAACGGGCAAAGCCAAATTCAGCGATCTTTTGATTTTTAGAGCCAATTAGCACCTGTGCCACCATGGTCTTCCCGAATTTTTGTCCCATACGCACAACACAGGCCAGCACCTTTTGCGCATCCTCTGTCACATCTGTCACTGCTCGCCCGTCAATACAGTTACTACAACGCCCACATGGCTCCTCCTCAACTTCTCCAAAATACGCTAAAATCGCATTCTGTAGGCAGCCCTCAGTATGGCAATAATCGACCATTGTTTGTAGTTTAGCTAGCTCCTGTGTAATACGAGCCTCATCCTGTGACTGTTCGATAAGAAAACGCTGTGTTTGAACGTCCCCTGAAGCATACAATAAAATACAAGCACTTGGCAGACCATCTCGACCAGCACGGCCCGCTTCCTGGTAATAGCTCTCCATATTACGAGGCATTTGATAATGCAACACAAAGCGCACATTACTTTTATCAATCCCCATACCAAAAGCATTCGTTGCCACCATGATACGTGCCTCATCTTTTAAAAACCGCTCCTGCTCAGCCATTCTTAAATTCTCTGATAGACCTGCATGATATTTCGCAACGTCTTCACCAGAGCGACTCAGCACATCATAAATGGCATCCACAGCTTTTCGAGTAGCTGCATAAATGATGCCCACTTCCTGTTTATTTTGTTGAACATAATTTTTTACATAACGTTCTTTATTTTCACCAATTAACACCGAAAGTGCCAAATTCTCACGTGAAAAGCCTGTCATGACCGTTGCCTGCTCATCAATCGCTAACAATTGACGAATATCATCACAAACCGTTGGCGTTGCAGTAGCTGTCAGCGCTAAAACAGTGGGTTTTTGGGGCCATAGCGTAAAAAGCTTGTGGATCGAACGATAGCTTGGTCTAAAATCATGCCCCCATTGCGATATACAATGAGCCTCGTCAATCGCAAGTAATGGGACAGATAAATACGACAATGCTTGAAGAAACGTAGTACTTTCCAGTCGTTCAGGTGCAATATAGAGGAGCTTTAAATAACCCGCACTAGCAAGCTGCATGGTTTCATCCACTTCCTGTGCCGTCAGCGTACTATTAATATAGGCTGCTGGAATATTTGCTGTACGTAAAGCCTCCACCTGATCTTGCATCAGTGAAATCAGTGGCGAAATCACGATGGTTAACCCCTCAAGCATTAGCGCTGGAATTTGATAGCAAATGGATTTCCCTCCACCTGTTGGCATGACACAAAGACTTGACTGCCCTCGTAATGTTTGTTCAATAATCTGGGCTTGTCCTTGCCGAAAGGTATCATAGCCAAAATGATGCTGTAGCATTTGTCTAGCTTGCTCCATGCAAAATTCACTCCTTGTTTGTGAGACCAAGTAGCTTGTACTCGCCCTGTTCATTTTTTTCTAACTCATACAACATGTTGGAGTAGGCAAGTGCCTCCTGTCCAGCAGCATTCGTCAGGATATATTCCGTTTTAGCCTGTACGATAAGACGCTGTCCCTCTACACGAATTGCCTGAATATCCGTGTTTGAGAAATGAATTTTGGCTTGCTTGGAAGCATAATAGGCAACCATACTAGCCAAGGTTTCCTGTATAGCCTCTGTCCCGACAATCGGTTTCAAAACACTTGCATCCTGGGTTGTCACAGCCCCCTTTAAATACTTGTGAAACGTATCTAAAAATAGCATAATTTCATCGGTATTATACGCAAATATATTTTCTCCATATTGTTCGATTGCTTGCTGTACAGCTTCTTTATCCCCTTGTTCAATATAGGGGTATAAGTTTTTCGATTGGGAAAGTCGTACACTGGCTGTCATGCCCTCCTCAATCCATTCATCGATGGATGCTTGGAATTCCTTTATAGGCAATATGTATGGCTGCGATGCTCCTTGCTGTTGTCGATTAACATATAACCCGACAATGGCTCCGTTTTCAGCCTCCATGACAGGGCTTCCTAGTGGTATCGATTGTTCCGCTTTTATATAATAAGCCGCTACTTTATCTTGGTATTTTTGAATTGTATAGGGTAAGCCATTCACATAAACAGCCAGATGATTTAGCTCACCTTCATATAAATTAGGCACTTGCACATCCGCTTGATAGGTTACTCGTAGCAGGGCCATATTATAGGCTGTTGACATGACATGAATAGTCGCTGCTACCAGCTTGTCCTGTCCAAATTGAACGAGGGCAGTTGGTTTGGATGCCACTAGTGCACCATTCGTTAAAATATACAGTTGATCATCCTGCTGCCTGATAATAATGCCTGCTCCAACACCATATTCTCCAATTACTTTGACCTCTGGGACAATTTTTTCCTGTTGCTTCGTTACAGCTCCCTCTGATTCTACCTCTGCCTTTTTATTTTGAAACCATCCTGTCCCTATTTGACTGTCACAGCCTGCTACAAGAAAAGCTGTCGCTCCTAAAATGAGCACTTTTTTATACATACCTTCACCAAAACTTTCTATTCTACATTCTCTCTTCTCTATCATAATCAAGGACTAGTAATGTTTCAAGTTTACATAATATTATTATTGGAAAATTAATATTAGAAAAATGCAGCAACTTCCCTAAAGTCATTTCTTTCTACCCATTAATATTGATGGAAGACAAAATTTGCTGTGAGGATGGAAGGATATCATACCCTCAAAATAATTTTCACATAAAAAGACATGTGCAACCTGACACATGTCTCTTACAATCATTTTTTTCTTAATAGTCCTGTCGTTACTAGAATGCCGAGCATTAACAATACAAAGATCAGATACGTCCATGTATGGTTGCCAGTTAAGTCATAGCAAACACCTATTAGAATGGGGATAATGGCACTTACCATAAAGCCACCTGCCAGCACCATAGATGACCAGCTAGTGGCCTCCTGATCATTTTTGGCTTCATCAAGAGGCAACAATAGTCCGATTGGAAATAGCCCACTTAGCACAATACCAATTAATAAAACAGCCAGCCATAGGTAAATACCCGCTGTCAGCCAGAGTAGCATAAATCCAATCACGCCAACAAAGCTAAACACTAGTAGCCAGACCATTCGATTTGGCCATTTTTCCATGAGAATCGGTACGGCCATATTCCCTATCATTTGTACAATAGACATAATTGTTAGCATGGCACTGGATGCCTCTAATGACAGGCCTTTATCCTGTAATAGCGGGGTAAGCCATGACATGATAGAGAAAAAGAGTGATGTTTGTAAACCAAAGTACAGTAAAATTACCCAGGCACGTCTAGATGTCCACGGATTACGGACATCTTCTGACGCAGTTACTTGTTGGAGCTGCTCGTTGTGTTCGGATGGAATTGCCGCTAGCCAGATAACGAGAGCAACTATAGCAAGGATTGACCACATGCCAAGGGCGATTGTCCAGCTATTACTGAAACCCTGATAAAAAGTCACGGTTAAGGCTGCACTTAAAGTAGCCCCAACGCCAATACCGAATGAATAGATACCGACTACTGTCGTAAAGCGTTCTGGAAACTTTTTCTTAATATAAGCATTTAGAATAGGACCAATCATTGCAATCGCTAAGCCTGCCGCAAAGCTTGTCACGATGAGCAAGAGATAACTTGCTTGGAAAAAGCGTAGCCCATTCGCGACGACAAGGATAGCCACTAAAAGGGTGATAGCTGATTTCGTGCCCATTTTTCGCTGAAGCGGGACAGCTAAAGGTGCAAATAATCCCATACAAAAAACGGGGATAGCTGTGAGAAAGCTCATGCTTGTATTCGAGACATGTAAGGACGTCATGAGGACATTAAAAAGCGGTCCTATTCCCGTGACAGCTGGCCTCATATTAAGAGCGACAAAAAATATACTAATGACCACGAAGGTGAGTGATACGGTCCAATGTTTTTTAGCCATTTGTTTGATCCTCTCTATTATTACGCAGCCTTCATTTATGAAAAGCTTGCATGGATTCCTCTATCCTTTTATCATGTTTTCGATGGATGGTCAATGATTGGACAGTCTGACTTTAAATGGCTAATGCTTCTTACATATTTTCAGGTGACTCAATACCTAATAAGGCTAATGACTCTTTTAAAACAATAGCAACACTCTGGCATAGTGCAAGACGAGATGCCTGCTGTTCATCATCTGCTAATATTTTGTACTGTGCATAATATTTATTGAATAAACGTGCCAGTTGTAAGACATATTTTGCTATTTGGGACGGATCAGCCTGCTCAAAAGCCATAGCTACCGTTTTAGGAAACTGTTCTAGTAATAAGATAATTGGCCAAGCCTGCTCACCTAAAGATTTGAATAGCATAGCTTGAGTCGGAGCTTTCTTTTTATCTAAAATAGAGCAAATACGTGCATATGTATACTGTACATATGGCCCTGTTTCGCCTTCAAAATTCATCATTTGCTCGATTGAAAATTCAATATCGTTTAGACGATGGGATTTTAAATCATTAAAAATTACCGCTCCAACCCCCACTTGCTTTGCGACTTGCTCTTTGTTAGGTAGAGAAGGGTTTTTCTGCTCCATATTACGCTGTGCAGTCGCTATAGCTTCTGCTAGTACATCAGCTAATAACACCACTTTGCCTTTACGCGTCGACATTTTTTTACCATCCTTCAGCATCATGCCAAATGACACATGCTGCAGATTCTTTGCCCAAGGATAGCCCATTTTTTCGATTACCTGAAAAAGTTGTTTAAAGTGGAGGGACTGCTCATTGCCAACAACGTAGAACATCTTTTGCGGCTGGTAGTGCTGTTGGCGATACAGGGCTGCTGCTAAATCACGCGTCGCATAAAGCGTGGCTCCATCCGTTTTTGTTATTAAACATGAAGGCATCTCCTCCATCTCCACAACATACGCTCCTTCTGATTCCACAAGGAGCCCTTTTTCTTCTAATTCTGTTACAACGGACGGCATTTTGTCATTGTAAAAGGCTTCACCTATAAAGGCATCAAAATGAATTCCTAATAGTTCATATATTGTTTGAAATTCTACGAATGATACATCTCGGAACCATTGCCATAATGCCTGCGCCTCTTCATTACCGTCCTCCAATGCTTTAAAGGCGGCACGAGCCTGTTCATTGAGCGTGGGGTCTTGCTCTGCCTCTTCATGAAACTTCACATAAATCTTTAATAACTCCTCTATCGGTGACGCTGAAATAGCCTCTTTATCACCCCAAAGCTGATAAGCAACAATAAGCTTGCCAAACTGTGTACCCCAGTCCCCTAAATGATTGATACGAATGGCTTGATAGCCATTTTTTTCTGCAATATTTGCTAAGGCATTGCCGATGACCGTTGAACGTAAATGTCCCATCGAGAAAGGCTTGGCGATATTAGGAGAGGAAAAATCTAAGACGACCGTTCCCATCTTTGTTGGAGTAGTACCATATAGTTGCTTGTCGTGCAGAATCTTGCGTAACACCTGCTGCGTCACCTTTTGTTGATCGAGAAAAATATTGACATAGCCACCAACAGCTTGCACACGCTCGATACTGTCATGATTTAATTGACTTGCTATATGTGCTGCGATACTCTGCGGTGATTTTTTCCACACTTTTGCTAGAGTAAAGCATGGAAAGGCTACGTCCCCTAGCTCCAAGCTTTTGGGTTTTTCTAATAATGACAATATGTCCTCTCCTATTATTTGTTGTTTTAATGCAACTGCTAAACTGTCGGCGATTTGTTGATTCATCTTGCTCCTCCTCCTGTTCAAATAAAAAAGCCCTCGCCTCTAAAATTAGAGACGAGAGCATGATAATCCCGTGGTACCACTCTAGTTGCCATGTGACATGACCACTTTCCATTGTTAACGAGGTGACGCCCCGCTATTCTCTACTACTTGTTCGAGAATCTTCTCCAAAGTGCGCTTCATTCATGGTCCCTGCATTAGGCTCACACCATCCCTAACTCGCTTGCCAGTCATCCCATCAATTACTCTCTTTTTCATCGAATTTTTCTATGATTTTTACATATATTACCGGACTTCCTTATTGGCGTCAACCATTTTTACTGTAAAATGACGGTACTTAGCAATTGACATATCGAGATAATTCGATATATTATCGTCATATGGAACCAATTGAAATTTTCAAAGCGTTATCAAACGAGACGAGGCTAAACATCTTACAGTGGTTGAAGGAACCTGAGAAACATTTCCCAAAAGTGAGTATCGAAGGAGGCGTGTGTGTTGGTGATATTCAAGAGAAAGCTAAAACTTCTCAATCAACCGTTTCTCACTACTTAAATATGATGCAAAAAGCTGGACTTCTCGAATCTTTTCGTCATGGTCAATGGACGTATTATAAATTAAAAGAAGAAACGATTCATCAAATTGCTTCGTTTCTTGTCTCAGATACCCAAAATGATTAATTGGGTTTCTGTTTTAGTTATTATATCGATTATTCACGATAAATAGATACGCTATATTGATTAGGTTTCGAATAATATATCGATTATTCTCGATATATAAATATAAAAGGAGAGCATTATTTGATGAAAGAAAATACACTTAGTCATAAACATAAAATTTTAGCCTTTACCTTAACATTATTAACTTTTGTCATGGGAACAAGTGAATTTGTCATTGTAGGATTATTAACAGAGGTTTCGACAGATTTAGGCATTACCATCGCCACTGCTGGTTCCTTAGTTTCTGGATTTGCGATTGCCTATGCCATTGGTACACCTATCTTAACCGGTTTTGTTAGTAGATTTGCAAAATATCCACTCATGTTACTGTTCATTGCTATCTTTATACTTGGAAATATAGTAAGTGCCTTAGCTAGTTCCTATGGTATTTTAATGACTTCTAGAGTTGTTACGGCTGTTGTCAGCGGTGTGCTAACAGCATTATCTATGTCTTTAGCAAATGATAATATGCCAAAGGAAAAAAGATCCTCTATCATTGCCTTAATATTTGCTGGTTTTACCATTGCCAACGTTATGGGTGTACCGCTAGGAACGATGGTGGGTCAATGGAGTAATTGGCATATGACATTCTGGTTAACGGCTCTATTAGGAGGGATTGCCTTTGTCATCAGCCTCTTTGTGCTACCTCGGAATAGTAAAGGAACAAAAGGTTCGCTATCAGACCAATTAAGTTTATTTAAGCAACCTAAAATCATTCTAGCATTCTTCATTCCTGTTTTTACGATTGCTGGAACATACACAATCTATACTTTTATTACGCCAATTTTAGAAAACAAACTTGGGATTGATACGAAATATATAAGTATTGTTCTCTTAATCTATGGTTTTTTTTCGATCTTTAGTAATCTTTTAGCTGGCAAGATCGCTCAACATAATGGTCTTAGTAAATTGCGTTATACATTCATCTTTCAGGCCATTATCTTATTTACCCTCTATTTCACGATGTCCTCCACATGGCTGGGACTCACGAGTATTATGTTAATGGCTATCATGCTTTATGCTGTGAATGCAACTGTTCAACTATACTTCATGGATCTAGCAGAAAGGTATTCCCCGTCTGCCAAAGACTTTGCATCCTCGTTAACCCCTGTAGCCGTTAATGTGGGCATTGCATTAGGGGCTGCAATTGGTGGGATTGTCGTTGCCACGGGTAGTCTAGACAAACTTTCATGGGCTGGTGGAATTTTAGCACTCATAGCTTCAGTGCTAACATATATAAGCTATCAATTGGATCAAAAGGATGGACAATAGAAAAAAAGAAACATTCCTCAAGAAGAGGAGTGTTTCTTTTCTACATAATGAATCACATCAGCCATAATCGCATACATCTCTTTTAATTTTAATTCCTTATTGTCAGAGACTTTCTTCGCTACTTTCTCCGTGACCATTCCTTTTTCTACTAATGTATCCCAGCTTGTCGCATTGGATTCACCGATGAGAACATCAGCCAAATACTGGGCTAGCTCATCTCGCTCAATGGCTTCATCGCCTTGATTATAAACTTTATTGATGACAATTTCGAGCTGATCCTTCATTCCTGATGCACTTTCTCCACCAGCACGTAGCATACTCTCTTTTAACATTTTAGCAAACTTTATTTTCGTCGCCTTACTGTTTACTTTTAGGTCATTATCATAGCCGCCTACTACAAGGCCGTAATTAATGAGCGTTTGAATGGCTTCATCATACCATTCTCCTTGATATGGATACTCAATTGAAAATGAATCAACATAGGCACCTTGTTTAGCCAATTGCTTTCGTAATGTAGCGATTAATGGTTTATCCTTACTCATGTCTCTAAAGGTTACATCGTGCTTCTGTATAAGAGCAGCCGCAGTCCCAGCCGCTTCACCTGTTACCATCCCTGTTGGAACAATACGTGCACTACCAGCTGCAAGTGATGAATAACCAGCAGAGCGTCCGACAACCAGTAAGCCATCAATATCCTTCGGTACTAACGAACGGAAAGGAATAGCATATTGCTTTGGTGCAGCGATCACATAGCCATAATCATGAGGCGTTTGCGCTTGCACATCGACTGGATAAGAGGCAATGCCAATGCTATCCCACTGATCACTATTTTTCCACAGGTCTGCCATTGGTAATTGATACTCTGCCCAAATATGTCTTGTTTCTCGGACGTAGAGTTCTTCTGGATAGCTGACAATTTCAGCCTTTTCAAACCCTGGGAAGTTTGTTTGTAAATATTTTAGAATGTGTAACGTTTCTTTCTTCCCAGCGACAATGGCCGCTTGTTTGGCGGATTCATTCAAACCATCAATACCAAAAATCTGTAAAGCATTGATGAAATATTCATCATCTACACGAGCTAAGTTTAACCCTCGTAATCTTGTGCCCTCTTGTAATGGCTTGTATTCATCATGCAGCTTTGTAAAGCCCCACATCACCGTATGATTTAAATTAGCACCGCCAAATACACCGGAATTAGCCGCTTTTTTTACTTCATCCCAATTGACATTTTTTAGATGTAGCATTAAAGTCACGGCCATGCGCTTATCTTTTATGCCAATATCTTCGCCACCTACAAAGAAAGGTACGCCCGACAAAGCAGCAAAATCAGCATCCTGTGTAGCATCTATGAATGATTTCCCCGTCACAACATATGTACCGTACTCATTTTTTAATTCCACAGACGTTAATTGTTGTTGTTTGACATTTGCTTTCACAACCTCGGTTTGCACGGATAACGTTAAGTTGGGCTCTTCATCGATCAGCTTTTTAAAGGCTGCCTTGGCACCTACAATGCCAAAAGCGTCATTCCCTCTAACAAGCTCATGCCATTCCTTAAATATTCCCTCACTAATCGAGTTGTTACGGCCATTACGAGGAATGTCGAGGAAATTCAGCATACCATATGTAAATAATCCACCTAACTCTTGTCGTTTTTCGACTAGCAATGTTTTCGCACCATTTCGAGCCGCAGCCACAGCCGCAGCCACACCCTCTGGTTCACCACCGATGACAATAACATCATATTCTTCCTCTATATGTTCAATTGGTTCTGGCTTTTTATACTCATCTACTAATTTATTGTATGCCATAGAGTTTGTTATTTCTTTAATAAAATAGTAGCTACCAAACCCAAGTAAAACTACTATTACACAAGTGGCTGTCCATAATAAGCCCTTACCCATAATATACCTCCAATTGTTAAAATTTCCATCGATGTGTTTATTTAATCATCATTCCCGCCACAAGGGCTGAATGTCCTAGTTGAACGCAGGCATATCAATACCAACAACGACTAATTCTTTAGCTTACAGCATTCTTATATGAAATTATCATCAAGAAAAATGAATGAAATCATTTATGAGGATTGTGATGTTTTTCGTCTAACTTTAGCAACATCTATCTAGTATAAATGAAAGAGCCACGAATAGCTGGCATTCAAAACGGGGATGGGCTTGTGGGCACCAGTGATGATTTACTTGACATATAAACAGTCAGAATCATTCTAGCCGAAACCTTTGTGAATAAGCAACTAAAATCCCCGTGGTAAATGATGTCATTTTTCTATTCTTTTTCAAAAATAGTTAATCACACTACAATATAGACGCCTTACTCTCAAAGAAAGTTACACCAAATTTAACTTTTTTATTGTATCTTTATTCAGTTTATGTTTAACAAAAAATGCGGAAAGAACGCCAAACCTTGATTTAATAATGTTTATAGACTATGGAACATATTTCATGCTATACTAGAGCCATTGTGAAAAAAGGAGGAACTTGCATGATTCAAGTTAGTAATGTAGGTCTTCGCTATGGCGATCGTAAACTATTTGAAGACGTAAATATAAAATTCACACCAGGCAATTGCTACGGTTTAATTGGGGCAAATGGTGCTGGTAAATCAACATTTTTAAAAATCCTTTCTGGTGAAATTGAAGCGCAGGAAGGAAATGTATCAATGGGTAAGGACGAACGTTTATCAGTCCTGAAACAAAACCACTTCGAATACGATGAGCATACAGTGCTCGACACAGTTATTATGGGGAATAAGCGCCTATATGACGTAAAAACAGAAAAAGACGCTATCTATGCAAAGGAAGATTTCTCAGATGAGGATGGCATGCGAGCTGCAGAGTTAGAAGGTGAATTTGCAGAGCTAAACGGTTGGGAAGCTGATTCAGAAGCGGCTACACTATTAAACGGTTTAGGTATCTCCGATGATCTTCATTACATGCTAATGGGCGATCTTGAAGGTTCTGACAAAGTCAAAGTTTTACTGGCACAGGCACTGTTTGGTCAACCTGATGTGCTATTACTCGATGAGCCTACCAACCACCTTGACTTAAAGGCAATTCAGTGGCTGGAAGAGTTCCTAATTAACTTTGAGAATACAGTTATTGTTGTATCCCATGACCGTCACTTCCTAAACAAAGTATGTACACATATTGCGGATTTGGACTTCTCTAAAATCCAATTATATGTAGGGAACTATGATTTCTGGTATGAATCTTCTCAATTGGCGCAAAAAATGGCACAAGACCAAAATGCGAAAAAAGAAGAGAAAATTAAAGAATTACAAGCGTTTATCGCACGTTTCTCTGCCAATGCATCTAAATCGAAGCAAGCAACATCTCGTAAAAAAATGCTGGATAAAATTGAGCTGGATGATATTAAGCCATCAAGCCGTAAATATCCATTTATCAACTTCCAAATCGGCCGTGAAATTGGTAATGATGTCCTAACAGTAGACGGTCTAACAGCAAGTCATGAAGGCGAAACACTATTCAAGGACATGCGCTTCTCGATGAACAAAGAAGATAAAATTGTTTTACTTGGTAGCCCAATGGCGAAAACAGCACTTCTTGATATATTAATGGAAGAAAAAGAAGCGGATGCTGGCACATTTAAATGGGGTGTAACGACATCTCAAAGCTACTTCGAAAACGATCATGACAAGTACTTCGAAGGTTCTGAAAAAACATTAGTAGAATGGTTACGTCAATATTCTCCAGACGATGAAACAGAAAGCTTCCTACGTGGTTTCCTAGGACGTATGCTGTTCTCTGGTGAAGAAGTGAAGAAATCCCCTGCTGTTCTTTCCGGGGGCGAAAAGGTACGTTGTATGCTATCGAAAATGATGCTTGCGACAGCAAATGTTATTTTATTAGATGAACCTACGAACCACCTTGACCTTGAATCTATTCAAGCATTGAACGAAGGCTTAATTCGTTTCAAAGGCGCAATGATTTTCACATCACATGACCATCAGTTCATCCAAACAATTGCGAACCGTGTCATCGAAATCCGTGAAGACGGCTCTATTTTAGATAAGCAGTTAACATATGATGAATTCCTAGAGTGGAAAGATAGCCAAGGCTTAAGCTAAGCTTTACAAAAATCCTCTACCCATAGTGGGTAGAGGATTTTTTTGTCTTTTGTGTTTATATAGTTTTTAAAGGATTAAAAGGATTTTTATTGAATTATATAGTATAGCATTAATGAGGGGGTAATCTTCGTGAAGAAAATTGCAATTATATCAGATATTCATGGGAATAAAACGGCATTAGAGGCCGTATTAAAAGACATTCGCTTAAGAAAGATTGACAGAATTTTTTGTTTAGGTGATTTAATCGGCAAGGGCCCTCAAGGATCTGCCTGTATAGAACTTATCCAACAGAATTGTGAACAAGTCGTACGAGGCAATTGGGACGTATTTATTCAATCCCCTACTGACAATGATTTTCTCCAATGGTTTAAAGATCGATTAACAGCAAAAGACTATCAATATCTCGGGTCATTACCCTTCCATATTGATCTTGAATTAAATGAACAGCTCATAAGATTTTTCCATGCTTCTCCAAGAAGTGAATTTGAACGTATCCTACCAAATCATCCACTTGAAAAGCGTTTATCTATGTTTGAGAATACTGCAGTAACCAATTCAAGCCATTACAAGAAACATCCTGATATTGTGTTCTATGGCGATATCCATACAACTTTTTTACATACATATAAACAAGGAATTCTTTGTAATGTAGGGAGTGTTGGTAATTCACTTGACCTAACTTCTGCTTCCTATGCCATTCTAGATGGAACACAGTCAAACAATGCCATCCAATTTATTAGAGTAGCATATGACCGAGAGGCTGAGCTAATGATCGCAAAAGAGCTAGGTATGCCTCAATTAGATCAGTATTATAATGAAATTATGTTTGCCAACTATCGAAATGTTTAGCCCCGTCATTAAAAAAGAATCCATTTTCATGCCAGCATGGATTCTTTTTTATATTCAACGCTGGAAATACCATTGCAGCGCATTCTTGTAGAGGATTTTATCAGCAGCCTGTTGATCGAATAGCTGTTGAATCAATTCCACATCCCCATAATTAAAAGGTCGTTTAGCTCTTGTAGACGGGCAATCTGTTCCAAACATGAGGGCATCTGGATTAGCATTATAAATCGCTTGTAAAGCATGCTTCACATCCAGCTCCACACGACCAAAGCCAGTCGCCTTGACACGTACTCCCTTATCAACAAGCTTTAATAAATGTGGCAGCCCTTCTTCCGACAACCCTAAATGATCGATGGAGATGGCTGGTAATGCTTCAATTGTCGAGGCTATCTCCGGTATTTCCTTCGCATCGATATATAATTCACTATGCCAGCCCACCAAATCATAAACCCGTCGTGCAAAGGTTTCTAACTGTGATAAATCCTCTGAGCCACCTCGTCTACTATTAAAGCGTAATGCCCGTACCCCATTGTTATGTAAATGTACAATTTCATCATCCGTGACCGTATTAGGTAATTGCGTTACCCCACAAAACGTGGGACCCAGTTGTTTCAATGCTTTTAAAAGATAGGCTTGGTCATATCCTTGAAAAGATCCTGATACAATGGCGCCTCCCGCTATCTGGAGACTCACTGTGTCCTTTTGATAATCCTCTACTACATAGCTTGGTGGCGTATAACCTTGATTTTCGATAATCGGAAAATTAAAGTCAATGATATGAAAGTGTGCATCAAAGATTCGCATCATTTATCCCCCTTTACCTTTGAATTTACCATACTCTAACTATAAGTTATAATACGAATTTCTAGCTATTTCTCATAAGGAAAACTTATTGAATTGCATTAGCTTAAGTTCCTTCTTCTCTTTTCAAGTTGATAAAACAAACGTAAAAAATGGTATGAACAATTAAATTCATACCACTCTTTTTAGCTAAGCTAATGCCTTATTCCTCAAATTTTTTAAATGCTAGCACAGCATTATGACCACCAAAGCCAAAGCCATTCGATAGCGCAAAGTTAACGTCTTGATGAAGCGCCTCATTCGGAACATAGTTTAAATCACATTCGGGATCTGGTGTTTCATAATTGATGGTTGGTGGAATAATGCCATCCATTATACTTTTCAATGTAATAATGGCTTCAATTCCACCGGCCGCGCCAAAGAGATGTCCTGTCATCGATTTTGTGGAGCTAACCTTTAGTTGATAGGCATGATCACCAAAAACGTGTTTAATAGCCTTTGTTTCAGATTTATCTCCCTCTGGCGTACTAGTGCCATGTGCATTGATATAATCGACAGCTGATACATCAATTTCGCCCATTTTTAAAGCTAATTTCATGGCATTGGCAGCTCCCATATAATCTGGTGATGTAATATGATAAGCATCTGTCGTAACTCCATATCCAACTATCTCGCCAAGAATGGTTGCACCTCTTTGTTTGGCATGTTCATATTCCTCTAGGAACACGATTCCTGCCCCCTCTGACATGACAAAGCCATCTCGTTTGCTATCAAATGGACGGCTCGCTTTTGTTGGCTCCTCATTTCTTGTAGACATAGCTTTCATACGTGAGAATCCTGCAAAGCTTAGTGGATTTATGGGTGCCTCTGCTCCACCTGCCAAAATGCCATCCGCATAGCCATGTCGAATCGCTAAGAAAGCTTCTCCAATTGCCTGGTTTCCTGTCGCACAAGCAGAAACAGGTGAAAAGCTTGGTCCTTTAAAGCCCGTTTTGATTGCTAGTATTCCTGCAGCCATATTGCTAATCATCATCGGCACCATAAATGGTGACACCTTCCTAGGCCCTTGATTGAGCATCGCTTGATGATTTTCTAAAATCGTTTCAATGCCCCCAATGCCAGAGCCAATGTAAACGCCTAAACGCTCCTTATCTACCTGTTCCAAATTTAGATTTGCTTGCTCTAAAGCCTGCTGTGACGCGGCAATAGCATATTGAACAAATAGATCATATTTACTGATTTCTTTTTTATCCATATACAGCGTTGCATCGAAATCCGTACTCGTCCCAGCAATTTGCGTATTAATGCCGCTAAATGCCTCCCCTTGAATTTTTTGAATCCCTGATTTTCCTGCCTTAATATTCTCCCATAAGGCTGATACCGAATTACCTAACGGGGAAACAACACCATATCCAGTAACAACGACTCTTCGTACCATGCACATCGCTCCTTCTCGTTTCATGTCTTACTTTAACAGTTCATTTAATTGCTCCAGCATCTTTTGAAAGAACGCTTCTCCTACAACACGTTTATATTGTAATGCCCCTTTCGTACTTGAAATAAGTAATACAGCTAGAGCCTCCAAATCATTAGTAGCTTGGAGTGCGCCCTGTTGTTTAGCTTCTTTCAATAGCTCAACAAAGACATTGATTTCCATTTGACTAAGCTGCTGAAGCTTTTCTTGCATTGGTTGCGGTAATTCTTGATAATCTGCCTGTAAAGCTGAAATAGGGCAAATGCCGTCTTGCTCTAGAAATTTTATTCGCTGCATAATAAAGGCAAATGGCTTTTCCTCAGCTGGCAAAGTGGACTCCTTCATCAATGTAAAAGTTCTCTCTAATCCTTGTTGAATTCTTTCGCAAACAGCAACACCTAAATCCCCTTTCTTTTCAAAATGATAGTGAATACTTGCTTTTGTAACGCCTAGCTCTTTTGCTAAATGATCATAACTAAATGATGTGAAACCTTTTTCTTGAATATTCTTCAATGTTAATTCAATAATTTGTGATTTTCTATTTGTCATGGCTTTATACTAACTTACTAGTAGGTAAGTGTCAATTTAAAAAATGCAGCAGATCAATAATTTATCTGCTGCATCACTGCTTATTGCATTTCTTTTGTTGGTCCCATAACACCTGGAACTGGTAAGCCTGCTTGACGCAATAAGACTGTCATTTGTCCACGATGATGTGTTTGATGATCGATTAATACACGTAATACAGCGCCTTTTGGCATTGGAGCTTTAAAACCAGTGACAACTTCTAATAAGTCCTCATTTGAAAGCTTTGCGACTGCCTCACTTACACCTTTTGCAACCTTTTCATAAGCAGCTACGATTTCAGCAGCTGTTGTTGGTACTGGATCTTCTTGACGAATCGTTGGCACTTTTAAGCCTGCTAAATAACTAAAATAACCTGCTGAACCGACTAAATGCCAGCCCAACCAGCCAAGTGTACTGTGACCCTCCACTATACTTTGATCTAATTTGTCATCTGTTAAAGCCTGTAATACGTTTAATGTTCCATTAGATGCATTCGACCATTCCTGTAAAAAATCATCTACATGTCTATACATATGTTTACCCCCCATTTTTTCACTTCATTTCTATCATAGATAATTTTCCATGCTGTTACAAGTTTTCGCTAAATAGTTTACATAATAATATTATTATATGAAACCCACATATCATTCGTATAACACTCCTCATTCACGTATAATGAAAGAAAATAGCGAAGGAGTGTGCTCATGAGATACCCTGTTCTAGTACTTTCTGTAGTATTTTTACTGGCTGGCTGTCGTGAAGAAGTTCAGGAAGAGCCTGTGCCAGCTCCAACACCATCTGTGGAAGACAAGCAAGCAGTGGAACAAGATCAAGCGTCACTTCTCTCCTATTTTCCACCTGATGGATCTGTTGCTTCTTTTCAAGGGGAAGGAAATGAATTTGCTAGCTTCACACTAAAAACTACCTACCTCGATACACAGCATATCGTACAAATAGAGGATAATGGTGGTGTGACACTATTAAAAATCTACCGCATAACGGATACAAGTATTGATCTTGTCTATCGAGAACCTGTTGACAGTAATCCAAGCATGCCAAGTGCAGCTGAGGCAGCTTCTTATCCTGTACTGGAAACCGTACTTCAAAAGCCTTTACAAGTCGGGACAAGCTTTGAAGGTTGGACCATTGAATCAACGACCGCTACTGTTGATACTGGTACAACGGTCTATCAAGATGTCATCCAGCTAAGTCGCACTGAAGATCAAATGACCACAACCAAATATTTTGCAAAGGACATTGGTCTAATTCGCAAAGAGGATACGATGGAAACAGAGCAAGATGAGCCATTTGTTGTGACATCAACCTTGCAAAAAATAGAATAATTGAAAGAAAACAGGCGTCCTGCTTGGGCGTCTGTTTTTTAGCAAAGGAGGCCAATCAATGAGTGATATACATAACGCAACACCAAAGCAAGATGAATTAACGGAAGAAGAATTTATTGAACTTGTACTTGAGGAACAGCAAAAAGCCTTAGCACAGGCGCGAGAAGAACGCATTTATGGAAAAAAGCCCAAAAAACAAAAGCCTCTTGTACGCTGGATCGTGTGGGGTATGGCACTAATGCTGTTTTTCAATACATTTGCCCTCATTTTTCAAATCTACTCCATACCTGCGCTTGAATTTATCAAGGTTTCAACGCGGCTCTCTGCACAAGAAGATATACAAACCTATAAAAAGGCAGTCGTTGAAATTTCAAGAGGCTCCAGTAAAGGCACTGGTTTTGCCATCTCACCAGATGGTCTGATTGTCACCAACGCCCATGTTGTCGAACATGCCACAACATTATCAGTCGTCTTTCCTGATGAGGGACTGATGGAAGCAACATTAATCGAGAGCTATCCAGCCGTAGATTTAGCCTTTGTACAGGTGCAAGCTGAGCAACTTCCCTATCTACCTCTTGCAGAAGATCCACCTTACACTGTAAATGAACATGTCTATTTTATTGGAAATCCACTTGCTTTCACCGGCATCGCTAATGAAGGAACATTGCTAGAAGCCATTCAATTAGAAGATTGGCAGGAGCCAGTTAGGATGCTAAAAGCTCCTGTTTATCGGGGCAATAGTGGTAGCCCTGTAATCGATCAACATGGTGAGGTCATTGGGGTTATCTTTGCCACGATGAAATATGAGCCCATTGGAAATGTTGGTCTATTTGTACCTGTACAACAACTCCGAAATTTATTAGAAGAGCAATAAAAAATGAACCTCTAATAAGCAGGTTCATTTTTATAGGGTGTCTTAGGTTTACATAATATTATTATTTATCTTTACTTTCTTGCTTGACGAACTGAGCAATTGGCGATTTTACAGGAATTTTACTGACAACCTCATCACTCACTTCTGCAACCTTTTGTAGCACATGTAAAAGCTTGTCATCCCCTGTCCAATGCTTTTCCACTACATCTGGACCCAACTTATTAATAATGGTATTTACCACAAAAGTTGCTAGTACAACATCATCTAAATAGCCACCAAAGCCTAGCAGTCCTTCTGGCATTAAATCCATCGGTAATACAAAATACGCAATGGATGCCCCAATTAATGCACGACTCTTTTTATCTACACCCGCATCGGTTACTGTTTTAATTAACAAATGAAATAAATCAGGCACAAACATTAAATACGGAGTAAACTTGTTACTTTTTCCCTTTTTCGACCCAAGGAAAGCTACTAATTTTGTACGTAGTTTCTGATAAAAATCTTGTTGCTCCTGTTCTTCAGGCAATTTTTCTTCAATATTCACATTCATCTGCCTCCTTCTTTACAACGATGCGCTATTTTGGCGGGGCTACCCTCCATTTTATGGGGTTATCCGCTACTTTTGTGCAGCTATCCTCCAGTTTCACATGGCTATCCGCTACTTTTATAGCGCTATCCTTTACTTTTGCATGGCTATCCGCCACTACTATATATTTAACCTAAAACAGGATTTGTAATCCTTAAACTTGCAAATAATACAAAAAAGACATCCTATTTGCATAGGATGTCTTGGGTTTAACGAAAGTAATTTTAATTACTGAGAATTAAAGTTTAGTTACGTTAGCAGCTTGTGGTCCGCGGTTGCCATCTACAACTTCGAATTCCACTTTTTGACCTTCGTCAAGAGTTTTGAAACCTTCGCCTTGGATAGCTGAGAAGTGTACGAATACGTCGTTTTCACCTTCAACTTCGATGAATCCAAAACCTTTTTCTGAGTTAAACCATTTTACTGTACCTTGTTTCATTTAAGAAAACCTCCAAAAAATAAAAGTGAACAATATGTAATTTCTTCAGCGATTGAAAAAAATTCACATATTACAAAGAGTACCGAACTAACGCGATCACTTTTTGTAATATGTGAATTCATGTTTCCGGTGAAGCAATTAAATTGTTAAGTTAAGTATAACTGCCATCCATAATTTTGTCAAATAAAGAAAAAATCTTTTTTACTTTTTTTCAAAATTTTTTTACTTCTCTTCTATTTTACACGCAATTATTCCATGATATACTTGTGCATCATCATCGCAAGCCTCACAGTAAAAGCTTTCATCCTCAGACCAAAAAGCCCAATACTGCTCCTCTTTCGTTGCCTCATTATCGTAAGAGGAACGAAAATGCGCTAATTTTTGCTGTAATGCACGATCAAAGAGCTCCTTCGTGTCAAATGTATCTTCAGTTTGAATATAAGCTTCCCAGCCTTCAAATTTCCACCAAGGCTCATAGTCCGCTTTCATGTAAATAATTGTATACATATTTGCCCATTCCTTGCTGTCATAAGATAGTTTCATTTTAGCAAACACAACTGAAATGTCTATTAAAACCACCTGAATTATGCTATTATTACCTTATTATACATACTTTTTGGAGGTATTTTTATGTTTTCAAGTATTCGACCTAAAGCAGAGCTAGAAGAACTACTAAAACGTGGTACAGATTTACATGCAACAGGCCGATTTTACCAAACACTGGCATTCAATCATTTCAATTCACAAGATGAGGAGCATTTACAGGCACTCTATCAAAAGCTCAAAGACATTTCCCCTTCCATGAATGCCATTTTTCATCATTATTTAAGCGAGATATCCCCTACCTCTCAATTAATCATTAGTGAAGAAAATATTAATCAATACTTAACACAGTTTTTCTTAGCAACTCGTGATGATCATTATGTAGATGAAACTGTCAAATTTTTCAATCTATTTCGCAAGCATCAATACGAGCCTGGTAAATTAATTGTTGTCTTCAACCAATTTGCCTTCTATATTACTACATATATTTTATACAATTTTGGTATCAAGCCAAATAAAGCATTTCAATATATGAAATCCTTCCAATCCGCAGTCAATGTCGATCAAGAATTATTAGTGGAAGTGTTAACTGAACGCATTATTGAAAATGTGGTAGGAGAAGTATCTTCTTTAATGGATGTCAATGCCAAAATTATGTACATGAAGGATTTAGTTTTTAGCCTAGATAAGCAAAATGAAGAGATTCAATCCTCTACTGCTGCAACAGAACAGATTGCAGCTTCTATCAATGAGGTTGCACGCATGTCTTCTCATATATCAGAGAAAACAACTGAATCTGTTGACCATGCTACAAAAGGTAAAAACGCTATTGAGCATGCCCTATCGGAGATTTTTAAAACAGAAGAGACCTTTACATCCATTGTTGACTCATTTTCAGAATTACAAAAAAGGGTAAATGATATTGAGCAGGTTGTCACATTAATCAATCAAATTGCCGATCAAACGAATCTACTCGCACTTAATGCCTCCATTGAAGCAGCGCGTGCAGGTGAACATGGGAAAGGCTTTGCGGTCGTTGCACAGGAAGTACGAAAGCTTGCTGAAAACACGGTAGCTGCGCTAAGTGAAGTATCCGCAAATGTTCATCATTTAAAGAGTTATTCGAATGATGTTTCTAACTCGATTACAGATACGACAGCTATTATTAAAGAAGCAACCGTTGAAGCAAAAGATTCGTTACCATTATTAAATGCCATTGTTCAAGCGATTGAGGGTATTAATTTAGATGTGACAAATACGGCTGCCATTTCCCAGGAACAAGCAGCCGCGATTGATGAAGTTTCAGCAAGAATGATTGAAATTTCAAGCTTGCAGGAAGATATTCGTGATTATAGTCATAATACATCCAGCGATATTCATTTATTAGGGAAAGAAATTAACCGTTTCCGTAATGATCTTATTGCTAACAATAATGTACAGCTTTCATCTATTGCCCTACTACAATTATCGAAGGCGGATCATATTTTATGGAAATGGCGCATTTATAACATGTTCCTAGGCCTAGAAAACGTTGATCCAAGCGATGTTTCTTCTCATAGAGACTGTCGACTTGGCAAATGGTACACAGCGCCTCGTACAGTCGAACGTTTCGGTCATTTACAGGACTATCATGAATTAGATGGCTATCATTTACGCGTCCATGAATCAGCGAAGCTTGCAGCTGAAGCCCATAAAGCAGGTCACATCGAGCAAGCTGATGTTCATCTAAAAGAGGTCGATGAGGCATCTAAGCATGTACTCTATCACATTAATAACTTAATTGCCTATTTAGAAAAAGAACGTGTCATGCAATAAAAGGAGAGGTTCACCCCTCTCCTCCATTAAGTAGGAGGTATTCCCTTGAACAAACGAGCAAGTATAAAATTTTTTGGTGATGTCTACGGCACAGGCTACCGATTCTTCATCAAGCAAAAAGCTATTGAATTAGGGTTAAAAGGATACTGTCGATTGAATGACGCAGATCAAATTGAAGTGGAAGTGGAGGGCTCAGAAAAGGCACTGAATGAATTTCTCCTTTTTGTCCAAAAAGGCGTTAGTCCTCAAGCCGATTCCAATTCATTTTCTTTAGAATTATACGATGATTTAAAGGGCTATATACGTATGGAGTCAGACATAGTTTAATGTCTGGCTTTTTTGTCGTGTTGTTTTAGAGATAGGTTCAACAATTTTTAATCTCAACATGGCGTTTTGTCCCATAGGAAGTATGATAAAATTATCGAAAAATATTTGGGAGTGAAATTTACTTGTCCTTGTTGCGGGTATAAGACATTGAACGGAAAACCACTAGGTACATAGGAGATATGTGAAATTTGTTTTTGGGAAGATGACGGCATTCCATTTAATGATTATGACTTTGGAGGTGGAGCTAATACGCCATCCTTAAGGCAAGCACAGAAAAAATTTAATATATTTGGTGCGTGCGAAGAACGATGTATTGCGTTTGTAAGAAAACCAAACGAAAAAGATTCAAATTGGAAGCTATTTTTCTAGAGAGCTGACTCTGGACTATGAGTTTTTTGAATGACGACGTCTCTCCTTTTTATTGAAATCAAAAAAGTCATGCTCTTAAGAACATGACCTATCATCATTTTTTGATTTTTATTTTTTGAATGGCAGCAACTAATATTGATTCATCAGTGATTTTCACATATTGATTTTTAGATTCCTTCATATAGCCTTCTTTGTTTAAATAGGCTTTTAATTTTGATTTTTTCTCAAAGGCTTTTTCTTTCACTTTCTGTTCACTTACCGATTCATCCATATTTTTTGTAATAGACACCAGAAAAATTTTCGTCATCCTATATCCCCCTTTGTATTAGTTACGAATTCATTTGGAAAAGGTTTCATACAAGACCTTTACTTTGGTTGAAGGTCTTCTTAGAGAATAAACCGCTCCTTTTCGAGTTGGAGCCGCTCATCGATCTCACTTAACCGCTCGCTTTGAGGCAGAAGCCGCTCTTGAATCAAATTACGCTCCTCTATTCAGTGACCGAGATGTAAAAAATTGCTCATTCCCATGTCAGAATGGCTCATTAGGATAGCAAAACCGACTTATTCATCGAAACAACTCACTTATTCTATGTATTATCATTGAGAAAGTTCACAAATAGCAGTAAAATTTATGTAAGGGATTAATTTTCAATGAAACTTTATGTCGATTATTTCGTATAAGAAGATAGACATATTGAAAAGCAAGGAGGATGAAACAATGCTTAGTGTCGGACAGTTTTTCTCTAGACATAGTGCCAGCTTTCTTATTTCGCTCACAACTGTTTCTATCGCAGCAATTGCGGCAAATCCTGGATTCTTCCTTGGTGGTTTACTGTTTGCGGGTTCCTATGCGACGAGTACAGCGTTGCTGAAACATAGACAAAAAAAGAAAGTCATGCAAATAGCAGGCATCACAAAAGAAGAATTCAAACACATTGAAACACAAGTATTAACAGCTAATAAGCATATTCAAACATTGAGTCAAAACTATTTACGTGTACGTTCTGTTTCTGCTTTTAAACAACTACTTGAAATGACGCGCATCTCCAAAAATATCGTCAAAATCGTCAAGACAGACCCACGTAAATTTTATAATGTGGAACCATTTTTCTATGCACACTTACCTTCTGCTGTGGAATTAACGGATAAATATACGATGCTTTCCAAGCAGCCTGTGAAGGATAAGGAAATTCAAATAACTTTATCCAAAACACGTGAAACCCTAACTGATTTGAATGACACAATTCAAATTGATTTAAAGGATGCGCTAGCAAATGATATCGATCATCTGCAAATGGAGATTGAATTCGCAAATCGTTCCAATCTTAGACGTAGAGAACAATTGGACTGGCGAGGCGATGATAAATGACAGCAAACGAACACGCATTTCAACTAAATACCATACCAGGGCTTTCTCCACTAGTCCAATCCTATTTAGAAACAACTCCGCAAAACGAGGCGATGGCGACTTATGAAACGCTATCGCCTCTTGCACAAAGTCGTGCATTACTGTATGCCAGTCAAATCGATTTGACTGATTTTGAATCATTGCTGTCCCTTGGGCAAGATTCACAGCGAGCTCTGTCTCAATTTGCTGACCGCATGCTTGCTCAAGTAAAGCAAAAGGATGTCACTAAAATTGGTCAAATGCTTGATTCTTTAATGCAGACGTTAGATCGAGTAGATCCGACTGCTTTGGAACCAAAGAAGCAAACCTTTTTCAAAAAAATCTTTGGCAAAACCGAGCCTAATGTGAAGCAAACACTCACAGAATTTGAACGTATTAGTATACAGGTGGAACGTATTGGTGTTCAGCTGGAACGTGCACAGCTTCAGCTGATCAAAGATGTTGAAAACTTAGAGGCGCTTTATGCCCATAATCGAGGATTTTTTGAGGAATTGGCAACGGCCATTGCCGCAGGACAGATGAAAAAGCAGCAAGCCATTGAGGTAGAGCTACCTGCACAAATAACGAGTGTCCAAGCAACCAAACAGCCACTTGCGATTCAGCAATTAAATGACTTTGCTGCTCAAATCGAAAGACTGGATCAACGTATTTATGATTTACAGGTATCACAGCAAGTCGCTCTGCAAACAGCTCCTCAAATACGTATGATTCAGCAGGCCAATCAAACATTAGCTGAAAAAATTGAGTTTTCTATCGTTACCTTGATTCCGCTCTGGAAAAACCAACTGGCGATGATGCTGTCGATGCATATGGATCATCATTATGCACGTTTAGAGGAGCGATTATCAAGGGCTCATGATCGCTTCTCAAGTCCCACGTTTGAACAGCAAGTTTCGAAGTTTAAAGAAACACAGCAAGAGCTACAAACAGCAATTAAAGATGTTTTTGCCCTGCATACCGCAACTGAACAAGAGAAACAACAGCTACAGGATGTGGCGGGTGCTAGCAGCTATCAGCGAGATTAACAAAAAAATGGGTGGCTCAGCAAATGCTCTGACCCACCCTGTTTGTTTTTATTCAAAATAATCTTTATAATAGCCACCGACATTACCTGTGTTGTCGATGATAAAAAGGAACTCTTCTGTTTCATTTTTCACTTCATATTCTTTCCCTACTGTTAATACGTTTGATACTAAGTATTTCGATGCATTTGTATGTTTGCATGTAACCGTTCGTAATGTTGGCGCATCTTTCCATTTTAAATGTAACATATTCTCTCTACCTCTCTTTACTAGCAAAAGCTAATGTCTATTGCTTATTTTATAATATTTTTGGTCTTTTGTGGAGAAAAAAGAAATACTATACCTATTCTATCCAAAAAAATGAATATTTGAGGTGTTATGATGAGTTTTGGTGGTGTACCGCAATGGTTTTTTATTATTGCTGTAGCATTCGCAATCTGCTTTGTACTTTATGCAGAATGGAATTCTAGAAAATAAGTGAGTCCAACAGGTTGGACTCACTTTTTTGTGCTTATTTTAATGTACGCTTTAAAAATTCCTTTGTACGTTCATGTTGTGGATTGACTAATACTTGTGCTGGAGGGCCTTCTTCCACAATTACACCTTTATCCATAAAGACAACACGATCTGCTACTTCTTTGGCAAATTCCATCTCATGTGTCACAATGAGCATCGTATTGCCCTCGTTTGCTAGCTGACGCATTACCTTTAACACCTCACCCACCATTTCTGGGTCTAATGCAGATGTTGGCTCATCGAATAGCATTACATCAGGATTCATAGATAAGGCCCGAGCGATGGCCACACGCTGCTTTTGTCCACCTGAGAGTTGACGTGGCTTGGCATTCACATATTGATCCATGCCAACGATTTTCAAGTATTTAAGCGCCGTTTCTTCTGCTTCTTTTTTCGAACGTTTTAACACTTTGATTTGGCCCACTGTGCAATTACTTATGACATTGTGGTTGTTAAATAAATTGAACTGCTGGAACACCATGCCTAAATGTGTGCGATATTCTTGAATATTGTGCTTTTCATCTAGGATGTCTTCCCCCTTATAAATAATTTGACCGCCACTTGGCGTTTCTAATAAATTTATGCAACGAAGCAATGTGGATTTACCAGATCCAGAGGAGCCGATTAAACAAACTACCTCTCCTTTTTCCACTTGGAAATTTACATCTTTTAACACTTGGTTACGTCCAAATGATTTACTTAAATGCTCGATTTTAATGACTGCCATTTGTGCGTCCCCCTATACGGCTTCTTTTTGTTCTTTTTGATAGGCATCAGGACCATCTAGACGTTTTTCAACATACAGAAGGATGCGAGATGCGGTAAATGTCATGATGAAATAAAGAACACATGCAACGAAGAATGATTCGAAATAACGGAAGTTGTTACCCGAAATTGATTTTGTTTGGAAGAATAATTCCGTTACTCCAATGACATTTAATACGGCTGTATCTTTAATATTCATGATTAATTGGTTACCTGTCGCTGGTAAAACATTACGCGCTACTTGTGGTAAGACAACATGAAGCATAATTTGGAAGTGGTTCATGCCAATTGCTGATGCTGCCTCGTATTGACCATTATCAATGGATACAATACCGCCACGAACAATTTCTGCCATATAGGCCCCTGTATTGAGGGAAACGACTAAAATACCTGCAGTAATAAAGTGCATATCGATACCGAATGCGATATCTAATCCGTAGTAGACAACCATAGCTTGTACAATCATTGGTGTACCACGGAAAAATTCAACATAGCATGTTAGTATAAAATTAATGAGCTTTAAGCTATAAAATTTCACACCTTTTTTACGAACTGGAATCGTATGCATAATTCCGATGAAAAATCCGATAAATGCACCAATAATTGTACTAATACTTGAAATCAGTAACGTATAATACGCACCTCGTAAAAACATTTGCCAGTTGTTTTCAATAATTGAAAGTATCCACTCAAGACTCATGATGTTCCTCCTAACAATGTCATCTTGCTCGCTTATTTCTTTTGTGTCCTAGCTCTTTCTACCATTCTATGATTTGTCACGCTAGGACATTATCATTATGTAGAGAGGTTCTCATTTTGATAATGATGAAATGATCATGCACGGACTAATTGCTAGTCCGTGCCCTGTCATTATTGTGCTGCTGGTTGTTGAGAAATAGCTTCTTCCATAATCGCTTGACGATCATCTTCTGAAATGCCTTTTAGGATTTCATTGATTTTTTCACGATTTGCGTCATCTTTACGTAAGCCTACAGCAATTGAAGTATTTGATAGGTCTGTATCAAAGCCTTCTTCAAATGCTACATAGGTGAATTTATCGTTGGCAGCAGAAGCGGAAATGCCCTCTGGACGTTCAGCTACATAGCCATCAATTTTACCTGCTTCTAACGCCACACGCATTGCTGGGAAGCTCTCCATTGCTGTTTGCTTTTCTACGCCTTTAATTTGATCGATAACTGTGTAGTTTGATGTATTTAATTGTGATGTAATTTTAGCACCTGAGAAGTCTTGAATCGATTTTGCGCCTTCATATTTGCTACCTTTTTTAATAACCATAACAAAATCAGAAGTATAATAGTTTTCTGTAAAATCAATTGTTTTCTTGCGTTCTTCTGTTGGTGACATACCTGCAATAATTGCATCAATTTTGTTTGATTGTAGCGCTGGAACTAAACCGTCCCACTCCATTTTAACAATGACTAACTCTTTGCCTAGACCTTCAGCGATTTTCTTTGCCATTTGTACATCATAGCCACCTGCGTACTCTGCATTATCCGCAATTTTCACTGCGCCATTTGCATCGTCTTGCTGTGTCCAGTTGAACGGTGGGTAGCCAGCCTCCATTCCAATTCGGAATTCACCGCCGCCTTCTTCTTTGTCAGTTCCAGCATCACTTGAACCGCCCTCTTTTTTGTCACTTGTGCCACATGCAGCTAGCACAATTGCCGTCATGATAGAGATCATTACTAACAACCATTTTCTTTTCATGAAAAACTCCCCTTTTCTGTAAAAAAATAAGACAACTGTACTAAAAAAGACCTAAGTATATTGAACTTAGGTCTTACCTTTTATGACAGTTGCCCAAATCCTCACTATAATTTCCATGTTTCCGAGATAGCACAACCTAGTAAATCTGGAAATCCATTTACTAGGACAGTCCTGCACTTATTCACTGCAGACCCAGTATAAAAGTACGAGCTCCTTTTATACTTCGGCGATATTTCCTTCTTCATTGCGTCTTCGCTTGCTTTTACTCAACAATGAACTAATAAATACCGCGCCTCTACCTCACTGGTAACAATTCGTGAGGTTTGTTTATTTAATTGATATTTAGATACTACTATAAAACTAATATGTTCGTCAAGACGATTTTAACATTTTTCTGACTAATGACAATATTAGGATATTGTGCGTTCTGCTTCCACTTTAAATCATTAAACTTTTATTGATATTTCTGAAAATTACAACAAATATTTATTATAGCGTATGTTCTATATGTGAGAAAAGTTGCGTTTTTTTCTTTCTTTGCTCCTCTAAACGATGTAACATTCGTACTCTTTCAAGCATAGAATCGATCAATACCTTTCGTCATACAAAAAACCCTGCTGAACATTGTTCGCAGGGTTTAATGGCATTATGAATTTAATAATAAATCTTCAGGATTTTCGATTAATTCTTTAACTGTTTTTAAGAATCCTACAGAATCTTTACCATCGATGATACGGTGATCGTATGAAAGTGCTACATACATCATTGGACGGATTTGAACTTCACCATTTACTGCAACTGGACGGTTTACAATTGAGTGCATACCTAAAATACCAGCTTGCGTACCGTTCATAATTGGTGTTGACATTAATGAACCGAATACACCACCATTTGTGATTGTGAATGATCCACCAGCCATATCATTTAAGCCTAATTTTTTATCACGAGCTTTTGTCGCTAAGTTAGCAATATCTTTTTCGATTTCTGCAAAGTTTTTGCTATTTGCATCGCGTACAACTGGTACGACTAAACCTTCTTCAGTTGATACAGCAATACCGATATCAAAGAAGTTATTTAAATGAATTTCATCGCCAGAGATTTGAGCGTTTACGTATGGATATTTTTTCAATGCTGCAACAACAGCTTTAGTGAAGAATGACATGAAACCAAGTTTGATGTCGTTTGCTTTTACAAACTCTTCTTGTTTACGTTTACGAAGTGCCATGATGTTTGTCATGTCAATTTCGTTGAATGTTGTTAACATTGCTGTTGATTGTTTAACTTCTAATAAACGTTTTGCAATTGTTTGGCGACGACGGCTCATTTTTTCAATTGTTACACGGTCAGAATTAGCTGCTGGTGTGAATACTACTGGGCCACCTGAAGTTGCTACGGATGTAGGTGCTGCTGCTGGTGCTACAGCTGGTGCTGTACCATGAGCTGCTACATCTTGTACACGTACACGTCCTTGTGGATCTACTGGAGATACCGCTGCAAGGTCAATACCTTTTTCACGTGCAAGACGACGTGCTGCTGGAGATGCAACTACACGCTCACCAGAAGTTTCTTCTACTACTGGAGCTGCTGCAACTGGTGCAGGTGCTGCTTGTGGCGCTGCTGGTGCAGGTGCTGCCTCAGTTGGTACTGCCGCTGCTGGAGCTGCTGCTGCGCCTTCGCCTGCTTCTACTACTGCGATAACTTGACCAACTAGTACAGTATCGCCTTCTTCAGCTAAAATTTGTGTTAATACACCTGCTTCTTCAGAAATGATCTCAGCGTTTACTTTATCTGTTTCAAGTTCAACGATGAATTCACCTTTTTCAACGCGATCGCCCACTTTTTTTACCCACTGTGCGATACTACCTTCTGTAATCGATTCTGCTAATTCAGGGACTTTAATTTCAGCCACTTTCATTTCCTCCTTTGATTAACGTGCATGACGCACATAGAAGGGCTACTGCTTAAGGGCAAGTAGCCCGGTTTCAAAAATTGATATATATTATTTAACCTTTACTGGCTCAGCAACCGCTTCTTCAATAAGAGCTGCTTGTGCTGCTTTATGAGAATCTGCATCCCCTTCAGAAGTTGAGCTCATTGCAGGACGGCCTACATAGCGAAGTTTTTTACCTTCTGAAAGTTCATATAATGTTTCTAATGCATAATTCCATGAGCCTTGGTTTTTAGGTTCTTCTTGTACCCAAACTATCTCTTTTGCATTAGGATACTTAGCAATGATACCAGCTACTTGCTCTTTTGGGAATGGGTAAAGTTGTTCTACACGAATAATGTGTAGGTGATCGAAGCCTTCGCCATCTTTCACGCGCTCTGCTAAGTCGATCATCACTTTACCTGTACCTAAAACGATACGCTCTACAGCTTCTGGTTTAGCCCCTAAGCCTGGTTGTTCAATCACTTCTTGGAATGAACCATTTGCTAATTGCTCAGCATTCGCCGCTGCTAGTGGGTGACGTAATAATGATTTTGGTGATACGACTACAAGTGGACGTACCCCTTCTGTACCTAATAATGCTGCTTGACGGCGTAATAAGTGGTAGTAGTTTCCTGCATTTGAACAGTTCGCTACAAACCAGTTATTTTCAGCTGACATTTGTAAATAGCGTTCCATACGGCTTGAAGAGTGCTCTGGACCTTGACCTTCATAACCATGAGGTAAAAGGATTACTAGACCAGATTTTTGGCCCCATTTTGAGCGTGCCCCTGAAATAAAGTTATCAAACATCACTTGTGCCATATTGGCAAAGTCACCGAATTGTGCTTCCCATACTGTTAGTACATGGCTATTTTCTAGGTTGTAACCATACTCAAAGCCTACCACCCCAGCTTCAGTCAGCGGGGAATTGTGTACTGTAAAGGATGCGTTCGCACCAGAAATATGGTGTAGTGGTGTGAAGACATTGCCGTTGTTTTTATCATGCAGTACTAAGTGACGTTGAGAGAATGTACCTCGTTGTGCATCTTGACCTGTAAAGCGTACTGGTGTGCCATCTTGAATAATCGTTGCATATGCTAATGTTTCAGCATGACCCCAGTCAACTTTTGCAGACGCATACGCATCACGGCGTTTTTCTAAGATTTTACCAAGCTTTTTCTGTGGTTCGAAGTTTTCTTCAAACACTAAAAGCTCTTCATTGATTTTTTCTAAACGTTCCGCACCTACTGCTGTATCAATTTGTGGGAACTCTACTTTTAATTCTTCTGGCATTTCTAAATGATGATGGTCATCTTTTTCAGCCATTTCTTTGACGTGGTCATAGGCTGCTTGCATTTCTGCATAGATAGCTGTATCTAGTGCTGCTACATCATCAGCAGTTACAAGACCTTCTGCCACTAATTGTGCACCATATAATGCACGAACTGTTTCATGTTTAGACACTAATTTGTATGTTTCTGGGTTTGTCACTGTTGGGTCATCTGTTTCATTATGACCATGGCGACGGTAACCTACTAAGTCCACAATAATGTCTTTGCCAAATGTTTGACGGTAGTTTGCCGCAAAACGTCCGACTTGCACTACTGCCTCTGGGCTATCTGCATTGACATGGATTACTGGTACTTCATAGCCTTTTGCAGGGTCAGAAGAATACACAGAAGAACGAGAATCATAATGTTCCGTTGTGAATCCAATCATATTGTTTGCGATAATATGGATTGTTCCACCTGTTGTAAAGCCTTCTGTTTTAGCGAAGTTTAACACTTCTGTTACAATCCCTTGACCTGGGAATGCAGCATCACCGTGTACAAGAATGCCTAAGCCCTTTGTACGGTCAAAAATAGGTTGCCCTGGTTTAGATGTATCATCTTGTGTGGCACGAGTAGCCCCAAGTACTACTGGATTGCCCACTTCTAAGTGAGATGGGTTGTAAGCCAATTTCACATTCATACCGGATTCACGGTTGAAAGAAGCACCCATGTGGTATTTCACATCACCTGTCCAACCTTTTGTAATTTCAAGGCGGCCATGCTCTGGCATAAATAAATCATTGGAAACATGTGCAAAATCAGAGAACATCATGTCATAAGGTTTATTTAAAATGTGTGTTAAAACGTTTAAGCGACCACGGTGTGCCATACCAATACGTACGTTTTCCACATTTTTTGCTTCTGCTGTTTTAATGATTTCATCAAATAGTACGATTTGCGTATCTAAGCCCTCACCAGAGAAACGCTTTTGTCCTACAAATGTTTTATGAATAAATTTCTCAAAATTTTCAACGCGAGTTAAACGATCTAATAAGGCTTTCTTCTCATCCGCAGATAATGCTTGTTTGAATGAGCCTGATTCAATTTGCGCTTGAATCCAATCACGTTCTTCAGTAGCTACTACGTGACCATATTCAAATGCTACTTTGTCTGTATAAATAGCTTTTAAATAGTCGATTGCATCCTTACCATTTTTCACGTTTGCTGGCACATCTTTGAAGAAGATTGCTGCAGGAATTTCAGCTAAATCTGCAGCGCTTAAGTTGAACGCGCTTTCTTCAATTTGAGCTGTTTGTAGTTCACGGTTTTTCAGAGGATAGATATCTGCCGCTAAATGACCGCGTGAACGAATTGTATCTGCTAGTTTTACAGCGGCTAACACTTTTTTGTAATCGCCAGCAGGAGCCGCTGCTGTATGACTAGCTACAGCTACTTCACCTTCTACTACTACTGGTGCACCAAATTGTTGGAATAAAGAAACTAACTCCGGTTCTACTTCTTCAGGAGACTGTAAGAATAAGTCGTATTGCTCCATCACATATCCTAGGTTAGGACCAGAGAAAGCTGACCATGGAGAACTTACAGTTGTAACGTTGTTCGACATGAAAAATGACCTCCAAATTTTGCCTTTCGGCAGTTCCATTAATTAAATTGCAATTAATTATATAATATTTAGCCGTTCTTTAAAAGAATGTTTCACACTACTTTTCCATATTTTAAAGAACGTTTTTTCCATCTCAATCTTACTACTCTTCACAAAAAATACAACTCTTTTTAGCAAATTAAGCAATTTTTTTCGCAAAGGATAGAATAATGAAATAAAGCGTGTATTTTTCTTAATATTTTAGCGGGATTTTCAGCAAGAAAACGGTTCCAATATTAACCTCACTCTTGACTTCTACTGTGGCATTGTATTTTTCAAGTAACATCTTCGAAATACTAAGTCCTAAGCCTGTGCCCCCAATTTGGCGATTTCTTGCTTCATCCACTCGATAAAAACGATCAAAGATAAACGGAATATTGTCTTGTGCTATTCCTATACCATTATCAGCAATTTCTAAACATGCATAATTTCCAGCAACAGAAATAGAAATTTGTATCTCAGGAATTTTTTCACAATAACGAATGGCATTCTCTATTATATTACGAACGATTTGACTTAGTGCATTTTCGGTGATAAATAACGGACCAATTTCACCATGTTTCGACAGCGATATTCGCGCTTGTGGATGAACAAGCTTTACCTCATCCATCACTGCTTCGATGACCACTAATGCATTGGCCTCACTTGTTTCATCTTTTTCCTCACGCCGTGCAAGTTCTAATAATTCCTCAATCATTTTGCGCATACGAGCAATTTCTGTTAAGGAGGTATTAATAGATTCCTCTAATATGGCAGGATCATGTTTGCCCCATCTTTTTAAAAGAGAAAGATGCCCTTCAATTGCTTGAATCGGCGTACGCAGCTCATGAGAAGCATCGGCGACAAATTGCTGCTGCTGGGTAAATGAGATTTGCAGCTCATTCATCATGGCATTGTACATCTTCAGTAAATCACCAATTTCGTCATGTGATGTATAGGTTAGCTGTATAGGCTCCTTAAATCCTTGATCCATCACGGTTTTCATGGATGCACGCAATTCGTGTAGTGGCTTCATTAAATAGTTCGCTAGATAATAGCCAATAGAGCCAGATAACACTAAGGCTCCTATCCCTGCAATCAGCATGGCTGTCAAGAGATAACGCATGAGAGATTGAAAACTAGTTAACGGATGAATCACTTGAATATAGCCTTGGAAAAAGCCCATCCGAATCGGTTCATTGATGACCAATACATCCTGCTTATCAATGGTCATCTCAAAAATTTCTTGCAACGAATTAAGTGGTGCAGCAGCAGAGGTATCATTAATTCGTAAAATATCCACCCCATCAGCATTAAATATTCGGACCGTTTCATCACGATCCGCAATCGATTTAAGCAAGCCTGTATTTTGCTGAATTTGCTGAATCGTAATTGTAGGACCCTGGGACTCTAAAAAAGAGATGATATCCTTACTTGTCCGATTGACTTTACTCTCCTCATCGTTTAATAACCATGTATGCAGAGAAAGATAGACGACTACACAAATAATCGTAAAGCTAATAAAGATAACGCTGCTTGAGGTCAGCATCCATTTTTTCTGCAGGGATTGCTGACGTAAATAATTTTTTAACTTATTCATTCTCGCATCACATACCCAACACCACGAACGGTTTCAATATAATCATTCATCGCCCCAGGGAGCTTTGTACGTAAATGTCTGATATAAACATCGACCACGTTGGTCTCGATATCCGTATCATAGCCCCAGACAGATGTTAAAATATGCTCTCGTGTACATACTCTATTTTTGTGCTCGATTAATAGTTTCAATAAGTCATATTCTGTCTTTGTTAGATCAAGTTTATTCCCCTGAACGAAAACTTCATAGGCCGCTACATCTATTTCAATATCCCGTAGGCATAAAGATGCACTGCTTGTCTGCTCTGGCGTGACACGACGTAAAATTGTCCGTATTCTAGCCAGCAGCTCTTCAATCGCAAAAGGCTTGACGATATAGTCATCAGCCCCTGCATCGAGTCCTGCTACACGATCCATCACAGCATCTCGTGCCGTTAATAAAATGATCGGTACTTGTGATTGTGTTCGGATACGACGGCAAATCTCAATCCCATTAATACTGGGTAACATCACATCCAGTAAAAGTACATCAAAATTTCCAGATGTTGCCAAAGCCAATCCTTCTCGCCCATCAAAGGCAGTTTTCACTTCATAGCCTTCGTGCTGTAATTCAAGTTCAACAAAACGAGCGATATGCTTTTCATCTTCTACCAACAATATCTTTTTAGACATCGTATCACCTTCTATTCCAAAATAACGATGTAGGATTTTTATCCCTATACTGTTATAGCATAACATCAAATAAAAAGTCTGTCTCACAAGGAAAACCTTGTGAACAGACTTTTTTAGTGTATGTCGGAAATGGAGAGGTTGTTTTTCCCCGACTCTTTTGATTTATACAATGCTTGGTCAGCTAAATCCATTAGCTCATCCAATGTTTGAGCATGGTCTGGGTAATAGGCAATGCCAATTGAAGCAGTTGGTGTAAAAAGATGATCCTCTATCATCCAGCCTTCTGCTAATTCATCACGTATTCGTCGAATAATATGCATAATTTGATGATGTCTTTTTTCCTGATCTCTTGTTAAGCCAGTTAGAATGACAATAAATTCATCGCCACCTATTCGAATAACCATATCATGGCTTCGAACTGTTTTGTTCAAGGAACTGCCAAATCGCTGAATAAACGCATCGCCCGTCTCATGGCCAAAGCGATCATTTACTTCTTTAAAATCATCACCATCTATATAGAGCATCGCCACACAGGTTTGATTGTCATTTGCTTCTGCTAGGATTTTAGGAAACTCCTTTTCTAAAAAACGCCGATTAGGTAGCTGTGTTAAAGCGTCATGATAGGCTAGATATAGCAAATCATTTTCCCTTTCTTTGCGATGTGTAATTTCACGAGACACCATCATAATTTGGGAAACTTTTTCACGGTCAGGATCGTGCACAACCGTGACATTTCCTTCTGTCCATATCGGTGTTCCATCTTTCGCCTTCAGTAAAAGCTCAAACTGTGAATCTGTTTGCCCTGTATAATTATTTAAGAATGTTTGCCATTCTCCTTTACTTTCTCGATCAATAATGTCACTGTAAAACTGTCCTTGTAGCTCTACATTTTCATAACCTAAATAAATACCATAGGAAGGGGAAGCATAAATAATGATGCCGTCCTCATTTGTAATCACAATTAAATCATTTGTATTTTCTGTGATGAGTCGGAAAGTACGTTCAATATTTTTTAGTTCTGTGAACATTCTTTTCTTATCCGTAATATCATAGTTAATGGTTAAAATTTGTTCAATTTGACCAAACTCATCTTTTAATGGAATGATGGTAGCTTCTACCCAGTAATCGGCATGATATTTCGTTCGATAGCACAGTTCTCCACGCCACATTCCCATCGTATCCAGCTTATCTTCGATTATTTGAAAAAGGTCTTGCCCATGGAATCGAGGTTCAATCAATGTGTAGGGCTGACCGATTAACTCCTCCGCCGTGTAGCCAGAAGCCTGTAAAAACATATCACTCACTTCGGTAATGCTACCCTTATGATCTAATACAGTTATAGCCGTAGCTGAATTTAATGCAGATTTAAATACCTCTAGCCCGTGAGACTTCGAACGTAATTCTGCTTTTTGTAAAGTAAATTGTGTAAAATCTTGCATGATAAGAAATATGGCAAAGGAATTATCATCCTGCATCACTGGTGATAGTGACAGTAAATACATGCGTTCCTGCTGGTCCAATGTATGCAATTTAATAAACTTCTCGCCAACGTTTTCCCCTCTTGCAGCTTTTTGTAAACAAATTTTTATTTGTTCAACTTCTTTCTTTGGAATAATCGGTAAATCCACAAACATTTTCTGTTTGACGGTTTCATTATCTAATTGAAAATCTTCCATAAAACTTGAATTCACTTCGTATATCAATCCCTCAGCCGACAAAATGACTGTTGAGAAGAAGGCATGGTCAAACATGGACCGCATAAATAAAAATTTATCTTCAATGCTGCGGTCATAGAATATTTCCTTCGTGATGGCTAAAATATAGTCTTCGTTCTTATATTTCAATGGTCTGACGGATGTTTCATATTTACGAACCTCCGACTGAACATATGCATAATCTACATAGTCAACCTGTTTATGTTCTCTAATGGCCTCATGGTAATTTTTCTGAATGATCAAAAAATTACGCTTTGAGGTAACGGTCGAAATCATTTTGCCAATCGCCTCATTCGATAACAGATCTTGAGCTGCTTGATTTAAGCGAATATATTGATAATCGTCCCCTACTTTTTTCACGAGAAAAACAAAATCCTTGCCAATAAATAATGTGTTAAAGAAATCTTCGCTTAAAATATACTCCATGCTGTCACCTCCAGAAAAGCCATTGCCATCATGATAGAAATGTACGTATGTATGTGTTGTTAGATTAAAAATAATACTACTATTATAACATAAAAATAAAAAATTACCTTTCTAGAATCATAAAAATTATATCCTTTTAAGGATAATATTTGATATATTACCTATTATAACAAACCATTAACCCTACTAAAGATGTAGATAAATGATTAATATTAGATAAAATTGAGAGGTTAGGCTTAATGCTAAAAAACAACAATTTTATGGATAATCTCATTTCATTTATCAGAATTTACTGACTATTAAACTCAAATTTTGTTTTTTTACGAGCAAAATGATTGCATCAAGCAGATGATATGTTATATTATATTTAAAAAACTAGCCTTTTTTCGGTATGGTCGAAATCAGTAAGACAGCGGGAGATTATGGAGTATCATAGTTATAACGTCTAGTTCTTTGGGTTTTAATTCCAGTACGAATTTTAGTTTTCTTCTTTATGCTTCAACGGAATTGTTTTAACTACCCTAGTAAAGGAGGCGTTTCGTATGCTTAAACATCGAGACCTGCATGAATGTACAGAGCTTTATGAGCTATTATCACACCCTTCTGTATTCCCTTTTGTCCGTCAAAAAGCCACATCCGCTGATGAATATTGGTTTATGACAAAACAACTGATTGAAGAGGAAGCGAGAGGACTCGCTATCTCGAGGACCATAACTGATGATTGGGGTCAACCAATCGGCACCATTAGTATTCACGATGTGGAGGACGGTGCAGGCTTTCTAGGAACGTGGATTGGACTCCCTTACCAAGGTAAAGGTTATAATCAAAAAGCAAAAATGTTATTTTTGAACGAGTTATTTTTTGACTATAATTTTCATACGGTCTTTCTCCGTATACGTGTTGAAAATTTAAAATCACAGCGTGCTGCTTTAAAGCTTCCCTATGTGGTGAGTGCCAATGAGAGTCATCCAACATTATTAGCACAGGTTAATAGCGGTGAGGCACAATTTAACTTATTTAAAATTCCAAAAGATTTATTCTACCTAACAACGGCACATCAAATGCAAGAAGGCGAAGAGCAAGCAATGTAGTGTGTATATATAAAAGAGAAGCTAAAAGGTTTTGTCATTTCGACCTACCTCATAGCTTCTTTTCTTTTTTTCAACTAGCACTTATTTCTTGTACCGTAAAATTAATGACGCCATTTCATCTGGTGTTTTTGGTTTTTGCGTTTTTGCCATTGTCTCCACCATTTCCCCTTTACGCTCTGTTAGTGTATGAACAGACTTCATAAAAGATTCCTTCGTCAACTCGTCTTCCTGTAACACTTCTGCGTAACCTTGTTTTTTAAACAAGTTGGCATTTAAAATTTGATCCCCACGGCTTTTTTGCGCTGAGAGAGGTACTAATAGCATCGGCTTGTGAAGCGCTAAAAATTCAAAAATGGAATTAGAGCCTGCTCGTGACACAATAAAGTCTGCAGCATGCAATAAATCAGGTAACTCAGTTGTCACATACTCAAATTGCTTGTAGCCTGGCATTGCCTCCAGTGCTTGATCATAATTCCCCTTCCCACATAAATGAATGATGTGAAATTGCTTGAGGAGCTCTGGTAAGTTTTTACGTAGTGCCTCATTTAAGACAACAGAGCCTAAACTCCCTCCCATAACAAGTAAAACAGGCTTTAAAGTAGAAAAACCGCAGAAAGCTAGCCCCCTCGCTCTTTCTCCCTCAAATAACTCAGGTCGAATAATGGAGCCTGTGCAAGTAGCCTTCTCTTGAGGTAAATGCTTCAGTGTTTCTTCAAAAATCGTGAATACATGCGAAGCAAAAGGTAAGGCTATTTTATTGGCAAGACCAGGTGTTACATCAGATTCATGGATGACGACTGGCACACCTGCTAATTTCGCTGCCATCACAACGGGTACAGAGACAAATCCTCCCTTTGAAAAGACAACCTGTGGCTTCACTTTTTTAATAATACGAAAAGCCTGCATCATTCCAGCAAGCACTTTAAATGGATCTGTAAAATTTTTCATGGAGAAATAACGACGCAATTTACCACTCGCAATGCCATAAAACGGAACATCGGGGAACGCCTCGCCAATTAATTCTTTTTCAATACCTTGCTCTGAGCCAATATAGTGGACATCATAACCAAGTTCTAGTAAAGACGGGAGTATCGCCTGATTTAACGATACATGGCCAGCTGTCCCACCACCGGTTAAAATGATTGTTTGTTGTTTCACACAAATTCTCCTATTCCTTAAAAACCATTGTAGTTAGCACTACTTTTTGTTTACAGTGTTCTATTTTACTATATGCTGACGAAAAGATATAGATGAAGCATGAAAATTTCAGCTTTTCTCTCTTTACATATGCTATACTTGTTCATTATGTTCATGAAGGAAGTAGAAAATATGTATCAAACATCCACAATTAAGGAAAAATACGTGCTACTCTTAAAAATGATTGTCCCTATTTTAGTGACACAGGTAGCTATTTATCTTATTTCATTTTTTGATATTTTAATGTCCAGTCGTTACGGGACGGTTGATTTAGCAGGTGTTTCGATTGGTTCCTCTATATGGATGCCGATTTATACTGGACTTTCAGGTATACTCCTAGCTATTACGCCAATTGTCTCACAGCTTGTGGGCGCGAAAAAAGAGATGGATGCAAAAAAGGCAGTCCAGCAAGGCATTTATGTCGCCATATTGCTGGCGATCCTTATTTTTACAGGACTGTTCTTTGGCATTGATTGGATACTTAGTAAGATGAACTTAGAGTCTGCTGTACATAGCATTGCAAAAGGCTACATCTATGCGATGTGTGCAGGTCTTTTGCCACTTTTCTTATTTTTTGTTATGCGTTGCTTTATTGACGCCCTTGGTCAGACACGGGTCACGATGATCATTACCTTAATGACAACACCCATTAATATCGTACTGAACTATATCTTTATTTTCGGCAAATTTGGTGCGCCTGAGCTTGGCGGCATCGGAGCTGGTGTAGCGACAGCAATAACGTACTGGCTAATATTCATGATTACAGTATGGATCATCGCTAAACGAGTACCGTTCGAACGATTCCGTCTGTTTCATGATTGGCCTAAGCTTGAATGGCTTCGATGGAAGGAAATTTTATTGATTGGGGTACCGATCGGTATTTCCCTATTTGCAGAAACAAGTATTTTTTCTGCTGTGACCATGATGATGAGTAATTTTAGCACAGAAATCATCGCAGCCCATCAGATTGCCATCAATTTCACTTCTCTGTTATACATGGTTCCGCTCAGTATTTCTATGGGTGTCACAATATTAGTAGGTTTTGAGATCGGTGCTGGTCGCATGCGAGATGCTCGTATGTATAGTTATCTATGTGTCGGCACAGCCATTTTATTTAGCTTTATATCAGCTTGCATCTTGTTTATTTTACGTGAACCTGTAGCACATATGTATACGACAGATCAGATGGTACTTGAGTATGCCGTACAATTTTTAGTCTACGCAGCCATTTTCCAGCTATCTGATGCGATACAAGCACCAGTACAAGGCGCATTGAGAGGCTATAAAGATGTAATGATCACGTTTATCATGGCCATTATATCTTATTGGGTGATTGGCTTGCCAGTTGGGTATACCCTTGCCACACATACGGATTTCGGCCCATTTGGCTATTGGATTGGCCTTGTGGCAGGTTTAACAATGGGCGCAATTACTCTTTTAATCCGCCTATTGGTTGTTCAAAAAAGAGTCACTGTTTAACAACAAAAAATCGCTTTTCTCTAACTTGAGAAAGGCGATTTTTTTAGCGTAAAACACCTGTACGAATGATTTTCACTTGAACAGACGGCACTAGCTGTAAGGATGCATAGATAGCATGCCAATCCTTCTGAAACATTTTGGGGTGATAAGCACGAATATATCGACCAATCCCCAACGTATCCGATTGCTGACCTTGAAGAATCCGCAAAACCTCCTCAAACTCTCCCTGCACATGATTTTGAATCAACTGCTGAACCTCCTTGAAAACGGGGTCTTTATATAAATGGTCATGTGCAAATTCCTCAATTTCTACCTCTATGAGATAATCCATGTCTATTCTTTTTAATTCCTCATTCACCGTCCATTGACGCTTGATATGAATAACATCAGCCGTGATTGGCATCGATTTTCCATCATGCTTCCACATATAGCTCATCCGCGCTTGTTTGCTAGGTTGATTCATTAAGAGGAGCATCGTGAGAGATTGTTTTGGTGTTAATATTGTACCCGTAAACGTTTGACCTGAGAATAAAGCGACACCTGCCGCAACAGCATGCTTTTTATCCTCACTTAACTGAATATACGGTAGTGCTATATCAATTGTCTGTTCAAATAGCATGGAGCCAACCGTCTGTAAATCTAATTTCGGAAAAACTGTATTTTCCTCTGTGCTTTCCATAAAACGTTCATAATAGCCTCCTGCCCCCCCTGCTAAATCCTTTGTTAGCTCTATAAACGGCTTGACATCCCCTTCTGTTACAGCAATTTTTATCGAAATCGGGTTTTGGGGATCACGAAAATAAATATCCAAAATATCATAAAGAGGCTCTCTTACCGTTTGATCCGATACAAGGATGGTCGATAGCTCAGATAAATCAAGTGTTTGTTCTACTTTTAAATTGGCTTGATTCCGTACATCTCTTGGTGAAATGCCGTCCGCTTCAATCACTTCATTTTGCTGAGCTGCTGTATTCGGATAGGCATAATATCCCTTGTATGCCCCTATATATCCGTCCACCCCAACGAGCGTCACAACGGAAGCGTTTTTATAAAGTCGTTCATCCCAACAGCCAGCTAAAAGTAACATGGACAAGAGGAGCATAATCCCTTTACGATACACGTTTTCCCCTCCATTTATTCCAACAAATTATCATCATTGGTAGTAGAATCGTAAATACAATGAGTACGTAGTGTATAGAATTTTTGATAAACTCAATGCGCTGAAATTGCATGACAAATAGCGGCAGGATGGCTAAGAGAAGATGAAAAAAAACAATACTTCGTTTCGGATGCTTCCGCTTTTTTGACAAATAAAGCACACGAAAGGACAAACCGTAGATCATGACCGTAACAATGGACCAAGAAAGCCAAATATAGATGAAAAAAATATCCAGCCGTTTTACAAAGTTCACTTCCTGTGATTTTAAAATATACATAATAGGCTCTGGTATTAGTTGAACCTCCTCCAAAGCAAAGAACATTTGTGTAAAGACAACCGAAATAAAATAAAAGATAAAAATGACGAGTTGATAAATCAATAAGGGCTTTCCCTTCACCTGTAAATCCTGTTTGAGAAATGGACGATAAAGAAGGTACATTTCAATCCCAAAAAAGGCATACATGCTATGAATCATGCCCGCGATGATTTGCCTAGTATTGTTCCACTCAACGGGAAAAAGATTACTCCACGTTAAATCTGGAATAGCCAGCATTAAAAAAATGACAAAGAGGAAAATGATAGGAATTAGCATGACACCAATATTGATGATGGTTTCTGGTCTAACTAAATTGGCATACAAAGATAGCCCTACAATCATCATGACAACAATCCATTCAGGTGTTCGGGGCAAGACCCATGAGGCCAGAACATACCCCATATAGGCAATTAATACAGCTGTTATTAATAACCAATAGATCAGATAGACCCAGCGAAAGAACCCATTTAAAAAGAAAAATTGATAATAGCGTTCAAAAAATAACAGCAAGCCGTAATGGAAGATGCTAGCAAGGAAGAAGACATACCATGCACTATGTTGGCTGTATATGATTAACGGTGTTTGAAAGGCAATGTAGACAACACCTGTCTGAATGATAAAGAGTAGTAAAAAAAATTGTGCCTTTGATAGAGAAAAATTCATGGTGTATCCTCATTTTTTCCCTTTTCATCCTTCGGTGGTTGAAAGGAAGTAACTTGGACTGTCGGTCTAATAAATGGCCAGCGTAAAAAAATTTTATAAACAGCTTTCGGTTGAAATGGTACGATAGGTGAAAAATACGGCTGTTTCAATGACGTTAAACTAATTAAATGAATTAATAGGAGGACAACTCCTACCACAATGCCTAAAAACCCAAATAATGAGGCAAGTAGCATAAACGGAAAACGGAGCATGCGAATCGTGCTATTCAATTCAACGGACGGGACAACATAGCTTGAAATGGCCGTTAAGGCGACAACAATGACCATTAAGTTCGACACGAGTCCCGCACTTACAATAGCATCTCCTATCACTAACCCCCCTACGATCCCAATCGTTTGCCCTACTGATTGTGGTAAACGAATACTTGATTCTCGAATGAGCTCCATAATAATCTCAAGTATCAGTGCTTCAATTAACGGTCGATAAGGTATATCATTAACATCATTTTTTACTTGATTACTTAATTCTAAGGGTAATACCTCAAAGTGAAAGCTAATTACAGCAATATAAAATGCTGGTAAAAAAACCGCCGTTACAAACGACAGTAAACGCACTATTTTATAAAAAGAGCCAACCACTACCCGACTATTATAGTCATCAGGTGTTTGATAGAAAGAGAAAAATGTCACAGGGCCAATCAAGGCAGACGGCGAAATATTGGTCATGACCACAACTTTACCCTCCACTAAGTGGGCTACCACACGATCTGGATGCTCTGTATTTAACAATTGTGGAAATGGCGATAACACGGAATCCTCTAGTGCATCACTTAACTGGCCAATGCTATAAAAATAGTCGATTTTAATGTCTGCAATCCGCTTTTCCATCTCTTGTAAGGTTTCAGGCTGAATAACCCCATCCATATAGAGATAATAAGCTTTAGTGCTAGTTTGTTGTCCAATTGTAAAAGATTTGACCACAAGAGCGGGATTATTCACTCGCTTTCGTATCAATGTTAAATTGGTATCCGCCCGCTCCACAAGACCCTCATGGGAGCCTCGCAGAATATGTTCATTGTTTGGCTCCTCAAGATTACGACGAACTTCATTGGTAATCGCTAACGTCAGCATTTTTCCCGTATCAGGCAAAATCACGAGCGTTTCACCTTGGCAAACCCGTTCAATCGCTTGCGGTAGCGCAAAATTATCGAGTGTTGTAAGTAGGGTTTCACTCCAAAAAGGTTTTTCTGTATCTAAACGTGCATAAATGGTATCCAGTATTTTTTGGACTTCCTTCGCATCAACAAGAGAAGCGTAAAAGCATAAAATAGCCGTGTCCCCTTCATGCCAATCTATTTGTCTGACGGTCAAATCCGAGGAATGGTAGAATGCTTTTTGTAGGCTTTTGATCATATACTCCACTTTATCCATAAAACGCCTCCTCTACTGGAGAGTATAAGCATTTTTCGTGTATTTCAAACGCTTAGTTCGTGTGATTCCACGCCATGAAAAAAAGATGCCCTCTAGAACATTTGGGCATCTTCATGATCAGCTATTTTTTAAAATAAGCTTCAATATCCTCATACATAAAGGGCGTTCCCTCTATTTTTTCATGGTGATTATGCAAGGCTGTCATTCGATTGATGATCGGGGCTAATTTTCCTTCATCCTCCTGCGTCAAATTAAAGGCGACGCCATAAGAATAGATTTGGTATTTTTCTTCTAAGGTCCATCTAAAAGTACCCTCTAGGTTAAATGATTGATTCATTAAAATAAAGCTAAATTTAAATTTCATCGTTTGATTAACGGGTAGCTTCAAAGAAGAGCGAATCTTCATGCCGCCTAAGCTAATATTTTCAATGATGATCGGGGTATGACCGATATTAATTTTTTGCTCATTCATTTCGATAATTGTCATGAAGCCCTTCACATAGGCCGGGAATTGAAAACGATAATATTTGCGTCGCTCCACCACAGGTTTTTTATGAACAATCGCTTTTTGTGGTGTTAAAATGCCTTGTGCCAGCATTTTTTCAAAGGCTTGCGCGGGAACAGCCTTCGTATAAATACTACCTTGCAAATAATCACATTCTTGCTGCTTTAAAAAGATAAATTGCTCGTAACTTTCAACTCCTTTTGCCACAACCTGAATACCAAGCATTTTGGCTAAATAAATCGTTGCTGAAATGAGTCCATTTTCAATCGGACGGTCATGACGAATTTCACGGATAAACGCTTCATAGATATGGAGTGTCGTTGGTTGGAATGTTCGCAATGATTCTAAGGAAGAGTAGCCTGTTCCAAAATCACCAATAGCAATTTTAACACCGATGTCTTGTAATTCTTTGAGAACGGTCATCACACTTGTACTATTTTTTAAGATGGTGCTTTCGCTAATCTCGAACTGTATATAATGCGCGTCAATCGAATTTACCTGTAATTGCTCTTGGACAAACTGAATAAAGCCCTTTTTCATCAGACGGATTGGCGATATCTTAATACTAATTGTTCGCAGCACATGCCCTTGCTGCTTCCAGTGCTGTAACAACGCACATGCTTTTTTAATCACCCAATCTGTAATGATGTGAATCATATGGTTTTCTTCCGCTAATGGAATAAATTCACCAGGTGACACAAGGCCCCATTCTTTATGATGCCAACGAATTAACGCTTCTGCACCGTTGATAACCCCCTTTTGCGGCTCCACCAATGGTTGGAAATATAATTCGAATTCCTCATTTAACATGGCTTGTCGCATATCTCGGTCTAACACATACTGTTTATAGGAAGTAATATCCTCTGTAAAGGCATAAATATGAAAACGATTCCTTCCCTGCTGTTGGGCATAGCATAAAGCTGAATATGCATTTTCTAATAAAATGTTTCTCGTTAAGCCCTCCTCTGGGTAAAAAGCAATTCCAATGCTAGCAGATAGGTGCAAGCGATAGTCTTTTATCGAAAAAGGTGTATCAAAGGTTTTCAGTACACGGCTAGCCAGCGCGTAAATATGTTGCTTGCTCACATATTTTTTAATGACAATGATAAAATGCTGATTGTCTAAACGTGCCATGTAACTGTGATCATCTGTTAGTGTTGAAAAGTAGTTGGTTACCGTGCGCAGAAGCTCATCACCGATTTTCGTACCTAGCGCATTATTTAAGATATGAAAGCGGTTAATCGAAATATATAATAGTGCGAAGGGTTCGCCAGCTAAACATAAGGTATCAACTTTATCATGCAAGCTCAAGCGATTCGGTAAACCTGTCAATTCATCATAATACACTAAATAATTAAGCTTCTTTTCCCGTTCAATCTCCTTTGTCATATCAGTTACTAAGCCGAAAATATGGTTGACCTCTCCCTCCTGATCTAGTCTAGGCACAATTTGTTCCAGCAACCACTTTGTCTGATTCTCCCCCGTTAGGATACGATAAATCACTTGATAGCTTTTGCCTGAAGCGAGATGATCTGTATACGCTAATACCTCCTCACGATGTGCAGGATGAATCATATTAATCCATACTTCTGAGTCATCATAAAGCTTAGCTAATGGAATACCAAGAATTCCTTCCAATCCTTTAGAGGCGAACAGCATATTGCCACGAATGGAATCTCGCATCCAAATCCCTGCATCTAAATTGTCAAAGATCGAATGATAGTTGGCTAATGTATCATTTAGTGTTTTCTCAAGTAGTTTGAAAGCCGTTTCGTCTTTGACAACCCCAATCATCTTAAAGGGCTTGTCATCCTTCCATATGACTTCGGCGGCTGCCTGTAGAAAACGCAGCTCATTGGTTTTACCGTGATAAATTCGGAAGTCACTGTCAAAATTAGACCCTTTTCGCGCATGATTAAATGCATCATATGTCCTTTCATAATCATCTGGATGAATGAACTGGAAAACGTGCTCAATACCATCGTTATCTGAACGTGCAAAGCCAAAAATATGATAAAAGTTATCTGAGCAAAACAGTTTGTCATGCTGAATAAAGTACTCCCAGCTCCCAACTGCCGCAATATGCTGGGCGTAATTTAAATGCTTCTCATGTAGCATTAACTGATGCTTCATGGCTGAATACGTGGACATATCTTCAATGATTAAATAGAGCCCCTCCGCCTGATTGTCGTCATTTTTGATTGGTATAAACGTCAGTACGAGGCTTAGGTTTTGTCCTTGATGCTGTAGTCTTTCAATATCAATCTTGACCGACTTTCCTCGTAATGTTCGATTGAACGCTCTTTTTAATCGTTTATAATCTACATCAGTCAGAATTTTCTTGAAATCTTCCGCATGACTAGGTCGATATTGTAATAGCTCATAGAGTGCTTCTTGATTGACGTAAATAATTTCGCCATCTGCCGCAAACACTATCATCATATCGGGGTGATACTTGGCAAAGGACATGGCATATGAAAATAAACGATGGTCTTGAGCTGTTGCCAGCGCAAACGTATGCGGTCTTTCTTCTTTTGTAAAAAACTGCTTTAATAGATTCGGCTTTTTCATCCATCTCACCTCTCCCTACTTTTTACCCACTACTTATTTATCAATTCCCCCAAAATACAGTTTAAAAACTACTATTTATAAAAGAGAAAGAAAAGTTTCATCGACCGTTTTTCGCTGGAGAAGCACTCTTTTTTATTAGGGGATGCCCCTATCCAATTTTTCTTAAGGTACTACGATTAATTCCATATCCAATAGCCAGCGATCAATGGCTTGCTTTGGATAATAGACTTTGTCCCCTACCTTTACATGAGGGATTTCGCTTATGTAACTATTTGATCCATCTTGCACTTCTGTTAATTTTAGCACTTCCACTACACTGATTCCTAAATAATCAGCCGCCTCTTGCTGTGACAATAGCTGGTGTTGCACGGATTCCCTTGGCTGCTCTTTTAAACTAGTGGCGATGAGCCAGCTTCCTATTAAAAACGACACGGCTAATGAGAAAATCGCCATTGCTATGCTATATTGTTTCAATTCTATCCTCCCTTTCTCATCAAATTTTACCATTAATTCAATAAAAAAAGATGCTCTATAAGCCTTTATAGACTTATAGAGCATCTTTCTATTAATAAATGATTATTTTTGGATAAATTGTTGTGTCCAGTAGTTACCTGATTTCACATAACCTACACCGATGTGCGTAAATTTACCGTTTAAAATGTTCGCACGGTGTCCTGGTGAGTCCATCCACGCTTGTACTACTTCTTGTGGTGAACGTTGACCTTGAGCAATGTTTTCACCTGCAGCTTTATAAGCGATGCCTAAAGCTTTCATACGATCAAATGGTGAACCAAATGTTGGGCTCGTATGTGAGAAATATTTATTTGTTTGCATATCTTGTGATTTTTCACGAGCTGCAGCCATTAATTTCGCATCTGTTTGAAGTGGTGATAAACCAGCTTTTGTACGCTCAGCGTTTGTTAATTTTACTACTTCTTGTTCAAATGCGTCCACATCTGAAGTTGTTGTTGATGGTGTTGAAGTAGTTGGTGGTGTTGCTGGCTTTTCATTTTGTGATGATTGATTATTATTTGGCTTTGTTGGTGTTGTATTATTTGTTGTTGGCGTCTCATTAGATGGTGTAGATGCCTGTGGAAGTTTAATCGTCCACTTATGATTATTGTTTGACCATTTATAATAATAAACATTACAGTTTGTTGATTGCTGTACGGAATTCCCCTCTGTTGTATTTGCAGCAGCAGAAGCTATTTGAATTGGAGCTGCTAAAAGAAATGTTGCACAAATTGCAGTTAGTGTTTTTTTCATGTTTGCAATTCCTCCTTCTCTGCCACTAATCGTAAGGGATGATTTTCATTAAAATCTTACCAACATCTGCTAACTACGCCAACGAAGAAGAAAATGCGCGAAAAACCACGTTTTTTTCGCGTTATTTTTTAGCAGGTTTCACCAATCTATGAAATACTTACGTTTGAAAGAGGGTTGACACCCCTCCTAAACTCGTAAATATTTTAGAAAATAAACAGCTGATATGAATAAAAAATGTATGTTTTATACACTCATTTTTTAATCGCCTTTCTTCATTACTTTCAATGCATCACCCTAGAGATGGCTAGTGTCGTAGCCTCATGTCAGCCTAATATTACAATTGTGTTACAAGAGCGTTACATTTCATTTACATAAAAATAAAACAACCTGTGTAAAGCTACACAGGTTGTTCACGTGCAGAAATTCACTGGTTGTTTTATTCTTCAATTCGCCCCAATAATAGGTAAAGCACTAACATTCTCTCCAATAATAACAAGTTTTGCTGGCATTTTCAGATATTCTGGGAGCCATTGCACCATTCCATAAGCATATTGGAACAACATTGGGTTTTTGATGCCCTTAATTGGTACATAGCCTTTCATACGATAAATCGTTTCAGGTAATGCACGCACCCAATCTTCAAACTGCTCCTGTGTAAATTCCTGATCTGTAAAATCTACTAAGCGAGAGCCCAGCTGCATAGAGGCTATTGGCGCTTTAACTATATCTGCTTTATCGACCTGTGTTGTTGCCTTCAGCCCCTCTAATAAGCTGAGTGGTACGCGCCCATTTGTCGTTTGCAATATAAAGGCATGAGGGTTCAGGCCCTGCAGTTCATAGACGACCTGACCTTGCTCTGCCTCTGTTAATAAGTCTGTTTTATTTGCTAACAATAGATGTGCATGGCGAATTTGCTCCAGAAATAAAGAGCGCACTTGTGGTGTTAATGTATTACGTTGTAGCCAGAGCTTAGAATCCGCCACCGTGATAATGCCTTTCACATTGAGCTGATCTGCAAAAAGCGGTGAAAAAACGGCATCCAAAGCTTCTACAGGATGTGCTGCACCTGTTGTCTCGATAATGAGCACATCAAAATCACTATCTAATAGAAGAGATTGAATTTGTGCCTCTGTTTTTTCAGCACCCGAACAGCAAATACAGCCCTCTAGCATCTCCTTTAGCGGGATATCCTTTTCCACTGCCTGCGAGTCAAATGGCAGCTTCCCGAGCTCATTCATAATAACAGCAGGCTTTAATTTCTTTTCTTTTAGCTGGCGAATGACATCTGTCAGCATGGATGTTTTGCCACTCCCTAAAAAGCCACTAAATAGGTACACATCTTTCATAGTAGTTCCTCCCATCAAAAAAGCTGTCGCAGATGCCGTGAAAGACAACTGTTGCGACAGCTACATTGTTAGTTTGTTGTTTCCTCTGTTTTTTCGGCTGTTCCTACAAGAAGCTCTTTCGCTTTTAGTAACTGAGGATCATCGGCTTTCATTTTTGCACGTAACGCATCCATTAAAGCATACGTTGTATTACCCGTTAGAATGCCTGTTTCTTCAAGGTTGTTCGCTGCTTGTAGTTTTTCTACTGCCTGTGCGGTATTGTCATCAAAGATCCCATCTACTTCACCAGGCTCATACCCTAGCACCTGAAGCATCTCCTCTGCTGCTTTCACAGAGTCAGATTGTAGGCCTGTCTTCATTTCTAAAGAGGCATTCAAGTATGGTAAAGAGGCATAGGATGGATACGCAACTTTGACATCAGGCTCAATTCCTTTTTCATTAATCCAGTTACCCTTCGGTGTTAACCATTTACCTGTCGTAAATTTCAAATTAGAGCCGTCTTTTAACGGTGTAACATTTTGGACAGTTCCTTTACCGAATGATGTTTCACCAACAACTTTAGCACCAACTGACTCTTTTAATGCTCCTGCCAAAATCTCAGAGGCTGAAGCACTGCCACTATCAACTAGTACCGTGATCGGTAGGTTATATTTTTTACCTGCAATGGCATTTGTAATTTGAGGCTCCGCATCTTTTTCTTGTACCTGCACAATCGCCTTTCCTTCTGGTACAAAGAAATTAGAGATATCGACAGCAGCCTTTAGGTAGCCACCAGGATTTTGACGTAAATCTAAGACAATGCCCTTCATTCCTTTACCTTCATACTCAGTAAGGATTTTTTCAAGCTCTTGGGCAGTTTGTTCACTAAATGATGTAACTTGAATATGGGCAATATTGCCATCCAGCATTTCACCATAAACGGTTTCGACTGGGATGTCATCACGAACAATCGTCATTTGAATAGGTTCCGTATTTTCGCCACGTTTTACCGTTAATTTTACGGGTGTTCCTTTTTCGCCACGAATCAGTGCAACTGCCTCTGTTGCACTTAAGCCCTGAATACTTTTCCCATCAACTGTTAAGATAATATCTTTTGGTAATAAGCCTGCCTTTTCAGCAGGAGAATTTTTGATAGGTGACACAACTGTAATATAACCATTACGTTCTTGGATTTCTGCACCAATTCCTTGGAAGCTTGAAGATAGGCCAGAATTAAATTGATCCGCTTCTTCCTTTACCATGAAATCGGAATAAGGATCGCCTAATGCATCAAACATACCATTGATCGCACCATCGACCACTTTTTCATCGTCAATATCTTGGTAATAGTTATTTTTCAGTAAATCAAATGCTTCATATAATTTTGTAAATTCCTCTCGTTCAATCGGAACTTTCACTTCCACTACTTTCTTATCACCAAAGGTTAACGCAAAAATCGTTAAACCTGCCGTAATAAGAATTGTAAAGAACATTAGCATGATAAATTTAAACGGTTTCAGTTGTATAAATTGTCCTGCTGGCTTTATTTCAGCTGGAGTCGGCTCCTGCTGCTGTTCTGTACTTTCTTTTTTCTGTTCATCCATCTTGATTGTCACCACTCTCATTTACACTAACTTGTTGTCACACTACTACCATCTTAACAGGTTATCCAGAAGACGAAAAGAAAAAGACTGTCAAAATTTCATGACAGACCTTGTCCGATCATGCTTCATTCTAACTAGCATTCCAGCACCTATTCAGCCATCATACTACTAAGTTTAGGCATATTATGGTACTGCCTTTTAATTTTACTCATTTCCTAGTAGCAGTCAACAAAAAACTCAAAGAATCATAGAAATGCTATAAGAATATAACGTGCCAGTATCCAAAAAAGTTGCATCCTATTAGGAATTATTCATGAGTTTTTGCAGTTTTTTATATACGGAATGCACGGTTAATCGATGAAAGGCAATCAATTGTCCTTTATAAACCACTGAAAAAATACCATACGGTGTCGGTGATTTCTCCATCAGATCTTCTCTCGTTTGAAGATCCACCAGCACTGGCTGCAAGCCTAATTTTTCGGCAGCTAATTGAATATTTTCCGTGGCGACGTCTACATATGGACATTGAAAGGAACGTAAAATCGTTAAATGAGGAAATCTCGTTAATCGTTCCTGCCAATTATCAGGAAAGTATGGCCGTTCAACGCTTTCATGAAATGGAAAGACCCATAATTCAAAATCATCGAGTGCTGTTGCCATATGTTGAAACTGGTGCTGTAAAAACAAATCCTTGCTTGGCGTCCAGGAAGTTTGGTCATTCGTAATGACCATCACTCCCTTTTTTCCACGTTCCTTGGCATCCTTTAAGCATCTCTTCAGTAATTGTGTACCATAGCCCTTGCCCACTGCACTTACCCATAAACAGTGAATCACCACATAGCCATCTGCATGTACAACTCTTGAAGAGTATTCCGCGTCCGTATATTCTATAAAACCTACTTGTTTTTGATTTTCAAGTACTTGTATGTAATGTAAGCCCTTTTCAAATTGTTGATTAAGCCATTTGTTTTTGTTCTGGTAGCCCTCTGTTTTCTTCTTGCTTCGTAAACAATAGCTGCCCTTCCCCTCTAACAGCTCACTATTCATTTGAATCAGCTCTATATGTTGTGTCAATGCTAGTCCCCCCATCCGTTGATTGTACTAATTTTACCATTTTTAGTGAATCATTCAACGATCATAGTAATCGCCTTTTCACTTGTTGTCGCATATGATGCAAGTAATGACAAATGTAAGGAGGAAGAATAATGGGGAGAAATAATAAACCGACCCAAGGCAATGAATCCATAGAAATTTATGCGGCTAAGCTATCCTATATTGGCACAGCCATTTCAACATTAGGGGATGGTTTACAAACCATTGCAGCGGGACTCGCATTAGAAGCGCTCCAAAACGCGAACAATGATTCTTCTCAAACGAATAATGGCAATGGAAATGGGCATCAAACAGTTAAAATAGATAATATGCAGAAACAAATTGATTATTTAATTGCTGAGCTTAAACACATCAAAAAAATGTTTAAATAACCATTACATAAAGAAAAGTGTTGAAGATGTTTCTGCTTCAACACTACTGTTTTTTTTCCATTTTCTTATGTGTCCTTTGGATTTCCAATAATTCAGAAACCGTCACAAACTGATAGCCCTGTTTTTCAAGCTCCGGTATGATTTGTTCCATTGCCTGAACCGTTTGTGCTCGATTTCCCCCACCGTCATGAAATAGGACAATATTGCCTGCTTTCACACCTTTTAAAACGGTATTCACGATGCGCTGAACACCAGGGCTTTTCCAGTCAAGCGTATCTAAATGCCAAGACCACATCACAACCTTATAGCCTTTTTTTGAAATTGCATCAATCATCGCATCGGTATATTGTCCTTCAACTGGTCTAAATAATGTTGGCTGATAGCCTGTAATCCCTGCAATCACTTCATCTGTTTGCTGTATTTCTTTCATTAAATTGGTAACATTTGTTCTTAAAGGGTGTGTATAGGTATGATTGGCCAATTCATGTCCTTCTTCGTACATTCTTGTAATCAGCTCAGGATTTTTTTCTGCATTTTGACCGACAATAAAAAAGGTTGCTTTTGCATTATATTTTTCCAATACATCAAGGATATCCGCTGTATATTTGCGATGTGGCCCATCATCAAATGTTAAGGCAATGATTTTTTCATCTGTCTGAATTTCCCAAAGAATTTGACCTGCTTCCTCATAATATTTTCTTCCTTTATTTTCAGAAGAACTCACTTTTACATAAAAAAGCGACACCGTGATTAGACTAAGTGGTAGTAAAAGCAATAAAAACTTTTTCACATTTTCACGTCCCCAAATAATTATTTTCGTACTTTATTATTTGAGGATTTCCTAAAAAAATGCTTATGTTTCGCATTCATTCATTAAAATTTGATGGTGGATATGATGTGCCAGATGTTGCATATACTCCTCTATCAACCATCCCAATGTTCTTTGGTGTTGATTCATCACACATGGCTGGGCCAATGTCTCTTCATCAAGGTGGTCCAGTACATACATGATTTTTTGGTTGATGCTTGTCCACAACATTAAAATATCTTCTATTGGTAATTCCTGATAGCCCTGTAACGCGACCCATTGTACTTGGTCGTATGTAGTCACTACATAGGGTGAAGCTTCATTCTGAACTTGAAGAAATCGTTCAAGATTGACAATAGCCGAATCACATAAATGACCGATTACTTCTTTTTTGGACCATTTTTTTGGAGCAGGTCGTTGTGTTATTTCCGCTTCTGTCATCACACGAAATACTTCTGGTACTTTTATAAGCCAATAATGTAATTGTTCAACTGTCTTTTGCACGAAGGTCACTCCCTTCTGAAACAATTGTTACGTAATAATCTAATAATGCAATCACTGCCTGCACTCGCTTATGTTCGATTTCAATTTTAAAGGAAATCCATATAATGGCGACATTAAAACTCAAGACGGCTAATGCAACAATTTGGGCAAGCGACATGCCGATCATGAGTTTGCTATTCATGGTTGTAGCAAGCAATGTAAACATGGATAAAATAACACCACTCATGGTAATAAACATGGGCTTCATGCGTATTATCTCATTTGCCTGTACCTTTAACAGATGGACAATAAATCGCAGCTCTTGCCTTGTATATTGTTGCTGAAGGATAACAAAATAGGACTGATACACATCCTCATCAAGCTTTTTATGCAATATATTTTTATGCATCTTTTGCACAAATTGATCACAGAAATCGTTCGCCAACGCTTGCTCTGGCTGTAGCTGTTCTTCTTTATGCTCTATAAAAGCGACCCTCAAACCTCCTCACCCTCTCATATTAAAAACTTTCACTCCATTTACTATATGAAGGAAAGAGAGCCGTGTAGTACGAATTGAAGCAAAGTCGTTTATTTTTGAGTGTCTTTTTGCCGCGCTCTACTTAATCCAAAAATAGCTGTTGCGAAAACAAAAACTACCGTACAAAGCCACATTGTCAACCCATTCCAAGCGCCTTTAGCAATCGTAATATTCGCTAATAGCGCTATTTGCATAATACAAACGGCGATATAAAGCATAAATGTGTAATTCAACTGAGAACCTCTATTTTCTAAGATCCAAAAGCGAAAACAAGATCCATCTCGCAAACTATTTCTCCATCTACCATTGCAATCCCTCTGCCTTTCCCAACAGCGCCCTTCACACGCGTAATCTCCACTTCTAGATGTAGCTGATCACCAGGCTTTACTTGCTTTTTAAAGCGACAATGATCGATTCCTGCCAATAAACCTAATCTTCCCTCATTCCCAGCCTTTGTCAGCATAATCACTGCACTAACCTGTGCTAATGCTTCAACAATTAGTACACCTGGCATCACAGGATACTGAGGAAAATGACCTTTAAAAAACTCTTCATTAATCGTTACATTTTTCAACCCCACTGCGCGCTTGCCCTCTTCTAACTCCACAATACGGTCTACCAAAAGAAATGGATATCGGTGTGGCAAAATAGCTTGTAATTGTTGACTTGTTAACATATGAATTCCTCCAACGTATTTTTATAATCTTATTCTAACACTAAATATTAGTACTAGGTAATAAAATTTCATTAGTATTATCCATTAGTTTTCTGAATTATTTTTCATTATTTTTTCAATATTTCTTTATCGACAGCCACACAATAGCTAGAATATAATATTCCATGCATTCACCCTAGAATGATTAGTTTATTAGAATAGGATGGTTTCGCATGTTATCTTTTATCGCAATAGTTCTTTTATTATTTTTAATTCCAGGTCCTGCAGTTATTATTACCATTACGCAAACATTAAAAAGCGGAAAAAAGAATGGTATTTATACAGCTTTAGGTATTGGTCTTGGTGACTTGGTTCATACATTAGCGGCTGTTTTAGGTCTCTCTGCTATTTTAATGAAATCGGCCACTGCCTTTGAAGTGGTGAAATATATTGGTGTGGCATACCTTGTGTACTTAGGCATTCAGATGCTCCTCACAAAGCCAAAGAAAATTGAGCAACCGACTGTCGAACAAAGTCCTGCTAGTACTTCATTCCGTCAAGGCTTTTTAGCAGAAATCCTCAATCCAAAGACGGCACTGTTTTTCCTAGCCTTCCTACCGCAATTTGTTCAGCATAACGAGCAATCTGTCACAAGCCAATTGCTAACGCTCGGTATAACCTTTGTCGTGATGAGTGCTTTATATACAATCCTACTCGCAGTTATTACAAGCTTCATTGGCGAAAAAATCTTTACAAAAACAAGCGGTAGCTCACGCTGGCTCGAAAAGACAGTTGGCTTCGTTTATATCGGTCTCGGTGTCCGTTTAGCATTACAGACACAAAGCAGATAATTTGGAGAAGAACACAAAAAGTGTTCTTCTTTTTTTGCAGGAAAATGGAGGATTATAGCCAATAATATTAAAAAGGAGGGTTCCATTTGAATCAACGTCAAGAAAATTTATTTCAGCAGCTAGCCAATTATCGTGGCGAGCTGCTTCACTTACTCGAGCATGTGTCAGAAGAAAAAGCGAATATCATTCCAGCTGGATTTCATAATAATATTCGCTGGAATATGGGTCATGTTTATCTCGATCAATATTTATGGATAGAGGCATTAACAAAAGAAAAGGATGCAGATTTAGAAGCTTTCAAGAAATGGTTTGGCTTTGGGACATCACCAAAGCATTTTGACGACGAAACGCCGTCTTTTGAGGTGTTAAAATTGTATTTGGCTCAGCAGCCTGAACAATTAAAGGAACAGTATGGTCATCGATTATCAGAGGAATTCCCTCCTATTGACATGGGTATGCAAACCATTGAACAAGTACTGTTACGCACCATCTTTCATGAAGGGATGCATTTACAAGCAATTTTAACCATTCATCGATGCCTAAACGAAGCAACAGACCGAGTTTGATACTGGGTCTGTTGCTTGCTTGTTTATTGATAGTTTTCAAGATAGTTTCCTTTTTCAAAAATTTCTTTCGGACTTAAAGCAGTCCACTCCTCTATCGATACATTTGGATGCAAATCAAGATAGGATTTTACCATTTTATATCCCTCACTATACCCATATTGATAGGGTAAACCATTTCCACCTCTAATTATATCTAATGCACGATGCAGATCAGGCTTATCCAAATCTGCTGCAACATCTGCCCAGTAGACTTTGTTGTCATCTAAATCAACTCGCGTAAAGTTCAAATCAGGATAAACTAATTTTTCAAACATCACAGCCCTTCCTTCAAATATGAGATGGTCTAGCACCTTATTTTCACCACGTGGACGTTTTTCAGCTGCAACGCTATGATGATATTCATGAGCGATAATGGCCCTGATAGATTCATCAGTATAATATTTATTATAGAGTGCTGTTATTTTACCTGCACCAATCGTTACCATATTCGCGTTAACGTCTGTGGCTGGAAACACACATACCGTTGTTTCATTATTAGTTGGAAGAAATTCAGAAGATTTGAATAGACCCTCTTTGATACTCTTTTCAGTTGCTTCCCTATCAATTTTTTCGCTTAATAATTGATTTTCTTTCAATTGTTTGGGTGTGATATTCAACACCGTCTCAGCCATATTTATATATTCACCATTCTCAAAACAGGCACTATAAACAGGATCAATGACCTCTTTTCGATAGACATCCAATGGTGAACGATCTGGGTCCTTTTCTACCTTTTCCGTATAGTTTTGAAAAAGCTCATAAGCATGAACTATTTTATATGGTTGCTTCGTTTCTGGATGTTCGAATGAAACCGTGATATTATCTACATCCCGTTTTTCATGGGAAGGCTTTTCTGTTTGTGCACAGGCACTAAGTATGAAGCATAACATCATTAATACAACAAAACCCTTTACATAATTCATCCTTTTCATCCGTCCTTTTCATCAGGTAATAATTTAACCATGCTAACGTTCGTCAACGATATGCCTTGTCGCTCGACTGTTTGTGTTTGCATGATTTGGTACCCTTTCCGTTCAAAAAATGGTCTCGCTGTAAGACTAGCATCCGTGTAAATATGGGTAAGACCAAGCTTTTTTGCGTCTGCTTCTAGTAAATCTACGATGGCTGATGCAATCCCCTGTCCTTGAAAATCCTTATGGACATAAAGTCGATCTAAATAGCCCTCCATTGTCATATCCCCAAAGCCAACAATTTGATGATGCTTCCGTGCGACATAGGTCTTATTATGTCTTAAAGTCTTTTGCCAAGTCGCTACTTTAACTGGCTGTATTGCTAACGGTGCCCAAGCCTCCAATTGGGCCTGTGAATAATCTTTTGCGTTTACACTATGTACGGTTTCGTAAAATAATTGCAGAATTTCTTCTAAATCATCGTCATGATAGTTTGTAAAATGAAGCATCTATACACCCCTTTTCTCGCAATCTATTATACCAATGATAGGATATTTATGTAAAATTATAGCAAGCTTATAGATCCCTATAATCTATAAGCTTTTGTTTTACTGTTTCGGTGTATTGGCTGTTAGCGGGTTTGCATTGGCGACTAATTGTACAGGCGTCGTTGTTTGTTGAAAGCTATCCTTTTGTCCTTGATTCGATTTCCCGTAGCCTTTCATCACAGCAAATAATGCTGCACCAACAATGCCCCATGTCAAAAACTTCATTTAAAAAACCTCCTTTCAGCATTAGTATTCGAGAACAAATACAGATTATACGCTGTCAAAAAGTTGCTATTAGCGATGGTGACTTTGTGTCATTATGCATCTAATAATTAAAACGTTTATCGAATTCAGTGAAAAAATAGTAAGATTTTTATTATATACTAAAGAATATTATGGTAAAATTTCGAGGTGGTAAGTGTTTTAAGTAAAGGAGGTTTATTACCATGAAGAAAATTTTTACAGGGCTATGTCTAACAACGATGCTGTGGATGGCAACACCCGCGGAAGCTGCAACAACACAAATCAAAATCGACGATGTTGTGGTAAAATCTGATACAGCACCCGAGCAAAAAAACAATCGAACAATGGTGCCATTACGAGTGATCAGCGAAAATCTTGGTGCACAAGTTCATTGGCAGGATTCACAAATCACCCTTGCAATGGATCAAACAACCATTAAATTGAATCTTAATAACCGAACAGTCATTAAAAATGGTGAAAAAGAACAATTGGATGTACAACCATACATGAAAAACAATCGCACCTATGTACCAATCCGCTTTATTGCTGAAACATTTGGCAGTCAAGTGCATTACAATCAAGGCACAGTAAATATTACGACTGAACCATTGCTAATCGAAGATGAAAAAATCAAGGTACTACGCTATGAATACCATATGACAATGGGTGGGATCATTCAGGACATCAAGGGCAATGCCTATCACCAAGCTCTTTACAAAATTTTCCAAGAAAAGAAAGGTGACAAAGTTGAGGCTCCGAAAGAATATTATTGGCACTTCAATTTAGAAGCACCTGGATCTTATTATAAGCTTGGCCAATTCGATTTTATGAGCCATGATAATAACAGTGTCAAACAATATGATATCTATACATTAAATCAACCTTTCCCTGAGGAACTATTACAGGGCTATCCTAAAGTTCTACTACATGATGCATCAGAGGATAACTGGTATCTATTCTCTGAACAAGCTGTAAAGTCAATACAGCAGCTGATGAATAGCGCAGATCATAATGGCTTTAGCAAAATAATTAGTAATACAGTCGCTTAAAAAAATTTTTAATGGCAGCTATACACAACATATTCTGTTAAAAGATGTGCAAAATATTCATATCAACGATTGATTGATGGAGGTTTGCCTCATGCAGAAATTCCTATCATTAAGTATAGCGCTACTATTCCTTTTATCTGCTTGTTCGTCGGAAGAAGCTCCGCCCAGCGAGGAAGCAGAAGCCAAAGAACAGACCGTAAATGCGCAGCCAAAAGAAAATCTAAACGTTTTGAACGATGATAAAGGTTGGGTAATGGCTGAGTAATGAGAAAAGCGTGTTTTGATATTTTTTATCAAACACGCTTTTCTACACTATTTTTGTATAATCTGAATAAGGTTGCCACATGTATCATTAAAAACTGCTATTGTGACTTCTCCCGCTTTTGTCGGCTTAAGTGTAAATTCAACGCCTTTCTCCAGTAAACGGCTATACTCCTTTTCTAAATCAACAACTCCAAACATTGTTGCTGGAATGCCTTCAGCGAAAATCCTCCTTTGATAGTCCTTTGCTGCAGGATGCTCATCTGGCTCAAGTAATAGCTCAGTGCCCTCTAAATCATCAGGCGACACAAGCGTTAGCCATCTATGTTTTCCTACTGGGACATCCTCCTTTTTTACAAACCCTAGCTTTTCCGTATAAAATGCCAGTGCCTTTTCCTGATCTTGTACAAAGATACTGTTAACAATAATATTCAATTGCTTTTCCTCCTTTTAAGTTGTTTAAGAAGCATCCTTCACACGTAAACTTTACTCTACCCATCCTTTCAGTAAATCTTTAAGTGGTTCCTTATTGAAAAGAATGACTCGATATTTTCCCTTCCGCTGTGATAGGACGAGTCCAGCACTCTCCAAGACAGACAGATGCTTAGCAATCCCCTGTCTCGAAATTGAAAGTTCATGTTTCATTAGAAGACGCACTGTCAATTCATACAATGTCATCTCATCACACTCAGCCAGTTCATCTAATATAAGTCTACGAGTCGAGTCCCCTAGTGCTTTAAAAACAGCGTCTTGATCCCAATTCATAGCTTGATTATAGGCAACTATATGGTTGCATGTCAACTATAAGCAACTTGTGGGTTGTATGATTTTTGTACGTGTGGTCTCCTTATTTGAACAGGATGAATCTTTAGGAGCGGGGTCTATTCTTTTTAAAGCGGAATTCTACTCATTTAGAGCGGCAACTAACTTTTTAAGAGCGGGTCACTACTCATTTAGAGTGGTAACTAACTTTTTAAGAGCGGGTCACTACTCATTTAGAGTGGTAACTAACTTTTTTAGGACGACTTTCTACTCGTTTAAAGCGGCTGCTTACCTTTTTCGAGCGCTTCTCTACTCATTTGGAGCGGCTGCTTACCTATCATGAGTAAAAAAACAGCAAGCCTGAGTTAGCTTACTCAGACTTGCTGTTTTTCTTCGATCGGTAACACTGTAGAATATTTAATTTCTCGTAAGGATAAATTCGTTTGAATTCTAGAAACGCCAAGCTTATTTAATTTTCGAATAAATTGATCTAAGTCTTGGCGGTCTCGAATTACGACCTTTAACAAATAATCATAGGCACCAGTTAAGCAATGGCATTCCAAAATTTCGGTCATTGTTTTCAAGCTGTTTTCTAACTCCTCTATTTCCTTTTCCTGATGAATATTCGTGCTCATAAATATATAGCACAATAAATCAAAACCTAATTTTTCCTGATTTAAAATCGCGACTTGTTGATCAATATAGCCTTCATTTTCTAGACGTTTCACCCTTGTATGGGTTGCTGGTGGGGACAAATTGACCCGTCTAGCTAATTCCGCATTGCTAATGTGAACCTCTCGCTGCAAAATCGCTAAGATTTGCAGATCCACATGATCTAATCCTTTATTTTTGATATCCTCCATTGTTTTCTCCTCTTTTGATTATTTTTAGACAAGGAAGTTTTTAACATGATTCCAAAACGTTATTTCGAAAATCGTCAAATAACTTTCATTTATTTTGAATTTATTCAATTATACAAAATATTATGCTGACAAATCTCTAATAGTGCTATGATTCTTATTATACACAAAAGCAAAAAGGAGTGTACCTATACTATGGTTAAATTTTATATGGGCTTAATGCTTGTCACGAGCTTACTATGGGGAGGCAATTTTGTTGTGGCTAAGACGCTAGTGGCACATGCCTCTCCGATGACTTTAACGTTGGTTAGATGGCTGATCGCCGTGATCGTCCTGCTACCGTTAGTTTGGTGGAAAGAGAAGAGATTGGTTCCTGCTAAGGCCGCTCTTGTGCCATTATTTCTGATGGGCATTACAGGTGTTGCCTTGTTTAATATATTTCAATTTTTAGCGTTGGAACGAACAACATCCACGAATGCTGGTCTTATTTCTACAATGAATACCATGTCCATCGCCCTTTTTTCCTTCGCCTTTCTGAAAGAAAAAATAAATGGCTTGCAGCTTCTGGCGATGGTACTCTCTTTAATTGGTGTTTTTCTTGTCCTATCGAAAGGAGATTGGCAGCTGCTATGGCACTTCCAATTGAATATAGGAGATTTATGGATGGTGGCAGCCGTTTGCGTATGGGGACTTTATTCTGTATGTAGTAAGTGGGCTATGCAAACAACCTCTCCGTTAATGGCGACTTTGTATGCAGGTTTGTTTGGGGTACTCATCCTAGTCCCATTCACGATCAAGGATTTTACCTTCTCTGAGATCGACTCCTCTTTCATCCTTTCGCTTCTTTATACAGGGGTCATCTCTACAGTAGTTTGTATGGTATTTTGGAATATTGGCGTTCAACAATTAGGTGCTACAACCTCTGGTATTTTTCTAAACTTTAATCCGATTTTTACAGCATTGCTCGCCTTTTTATTTATCGGTGAACAGCTAAGCTGGCTGCAAGGCATTGGGGGAATCATCGTGATTTTGGGCTGCTACTTATTCACACATTTTAAAACGAAGACGCCTCAGGCTGTGCTCTAAATTTCTATTTTTCAAACTTGCAAATAATAAAAGATGCTTTGCTCATCAGGAGGCAATGCATCTAATGACGAAGACGTTTTTTTGCTACTACCACAAAATGAAACCACCGTTCCTTCGTGAAGCTTGCTTGTAATACGTAGACCTTGACCATAATGGTGTTGCCATCTGATGGATGAGCGTTCTTTAGGCTGTAGTAGTTTTGCCAATTGCTCTTCATCCATTCCAACGCATTATCCGTTACGGTAATTTCAAGATGGGTATCAAAATTGATAATACGAATATGTATCGTTCCCCGTCAGAACGCTTTAACATTCCATGCTTTAATGCATTTTCAATTAATGGCTGGATAGTCAGTGCTGAAATGAAGACATTTGTCTCCGACTCTAGTTGCCATACAATCTGAATACGCTTGCCAAAACGCTCCTGCTGAATATAGAGGTAGGCTTGAACCAACCTAAGTTCATTTAACTAGTGGAACAAGTGCTTCCACATTTTGAAAATTACTGGACTCTCTTAAAAAATCACTCAATGCCTCTACTAATTTACTTGTCCGCTCACTATCTAATTCACTTAACCCGACAGGAAGTAGGTCTTTTTAAGGACGGTCCTTTTTAAGTGGATGTCTGAAAGAAGCAAACCAGTATTCATGTCTATCCCTGACCCCAATGCGCTCAATACCAAAAACACATTATTCACTTTTGCCTATTTCACCTCCTTGGATACGCTCCAATAATAACTAACGTACGTTCCATGAACGCAACCATTGTACTAATCGCACATCTACAAAACTGAACAATCAAAAAACAGATGATATTAGCCCTAGACTACAGGTATAATGAAAGAAAAACCAAAATTGATTGGAGATGCCATGAAAATTCGATTAGAAAAATTAACACAGGGTGATTTTGAAAACTTATATGCATTTGAGGTTAAAAATAGGGCCTATTTTGAAAAAACAGTCCCAAGTCGAGGGGATGACTATTACGAATTACCAAATTTCATAAGAAAAAATGACATGCTTTTAGAGGAACAAGCACAACAGCTTTCCTATTTCTATCTAATAAAAAATGAACATGAAGAAATTATAGGAAGAATCAATGTAATCGATATTGATAAGGATCAACGATTAGGCCATATCGGTTATAGAGTAGGAAAAGAATTTAGTGGGAAAGGGGTTGCCCATACAGCCTTACAATTAGTATTAGACCTTATGCGCCAGCAAGGCATGCTCATCATTGAGGCACAAACAACAACGAACAATATAGCCTCTCAAAAAGTATTAGAAAAAAACGGTTTTAAACAATTGGATAGAAGCGGAGAATCATTTGAAATGAATGGTCAAAACTTCACTTTTACTTATTACCGGTGGATTAATTCTTAGGATGATCTGACAAACCGTATTGTCAGATCATCCAATTTAAAAGAATCTGCCTAATCTAATGAGACCCCTTTAATCGCTGTTTTCAATTCCTCTAAACTCTTAATCATTTGCAGTAAAGAATGATATTCAGTTGCATTCAAGTGATCACCATGCACTGTTATGTATCTTTTTATGCTACTTTCCATTGTTTGAATTTCTAGCATAGCATTATACTGAACGTCAGGTTCTTGGTGTCTACTCATCTCTCTATTTTGTTGGTTTGGATTTTGGGGCACTGCGGTTTGATAGCTCCTTTAACATCTTGTATACCTCCATAGATATACATATTTCGCATGACAAATTACTAATAACGAAGGGTAATTATAGTATAATATTTACCTTTTTATTCCTTTATAATTGTAAAAATACAATTATCGAAGCCTATTTTATAATATAGCACTCTACAAATTCTATACAACGCAAAAAAATCAAAATGAGCACCTAGCCATCTTGATTTTTTGCAGGTGGAAGCCAATAACTTTCACACCTTTTGTGGTGGAATAATGCCTGTTACAAGTAAAATAAAGAATACCAATCCAATAAGGAAAAATATCAGTGACGCTATAAATACGGGCCCAAGTTTAACCTTGAACCGTTCTCGCTCATGAATGATCCCTGTTTGTGCACTCACTTGGGATGTATAAAGCCTTGACATCGCTCCACCGCTACTCGAAAAGTAAAACGTTCCTAAGGTAAAGGCAATGCCCGTGAAAAACATCACTTCGATAAATCGCACAGAGAATATTGTGGCAACCCAATACGTCAACGATATTTCTACAATCCACGCAATGATGATAATAATCATGTGTTTCCGTAGCATTAAAGGAGCCCCCTTCCTTTTTTCTTCAGCTACTTCTACGCATCATTTTGCGAAAAGTTTCATTTTTCTCAATATATCGTCTAAGACTTAGATATTCTTAGAGATCATCAATTAATTGTGTTAATTGTTGTTGAGTGAGCTCGCCTTTCACGCTGTGCTGTAATTTCCCTTCTTCATCAAAGATAAAGGTACTAGGATAATTCATCACTTCAAACGTTTTCTGTAGTACTCCCTCTTCGTCTAGAAAGATAGGAAACGATAAATCATAGGTATCCTTAAATGCTACCGCCTTTGCATAGCTATCATAGGCTGTGGCATTGATGGCTAGCAGCTCGACATCCTTTGATTTTTGTTGATAAAATGCCTCTAGTTCCGGTGCTTCCTGTTGACAAGGTCCACACCAGGACGCCCAAAAATTCACTACTACTATTTTGCCCTTATATGCTTCAAACGTTGTGGAGGATTGATCTAGCTTTGTTAAAGCAGTTTCATAATTAATTTGTTTGGTGCCATCCTCCAAAACAGTCATAGATGGTGTAAGAGATGCTTGGAAAAAAACATTTTTTAATGCCACACCAATAAAGATTGCTATGATAAGTGCAGAGATAATGAAACTTATTTTTTTACGATTCATACTAACTCTCCTTTTAAAATATACAAATATTTGTATATTTTACCATACTATCAACTAACAGGATATGAACTTTTTATAAAAAATAGCCCCTACTCTAAAAGTAAGGGCTACTCTTTCTTACGTGAAAGATGTTTTATTTTTATAGGCAATTACACTTACGAGAAATAGCATACTAGCTGAAAGGAAAAAAACAACTCGTATCCCATACCATTCTGACAACATGCCCATCATTAAAGATGAAAGGCCGAATACCCCTGTCACAATGACATTCAACGATGTATACACCGTTGGTAATTTCTCCTTTGAGACACTTGTTTGAATCATGGTTTGCTGTGGAATGTTTTTTAATTGGCCACATTAGCCAATCCGCAAAGAATAATGTAAAAATAGCGGATAACAGCGCACCTCCACTTATGAACATAGCTTTTTTACGCTCGATAACTTTGGTCCATTTTAAACAAATCATACGCCCTATAATCATGCCAATAAAAAAAATACCGTTGAGAAGAAGCCTGCAATGCTTCGTCTACAAAGACAAGTAAAATCGCTGCGCCCCACACTACACCTGCCATCGATGGGGGATTTCATTTTTTCAATTTCTATGCGTGATTTTGATTAAATTTCAAGAAAATTCTAAAATTTTTTCTTATTTTAGCATTACTTCCACTTTGTTGCCAGAACACAAAAAGACCAGGTGTTCTCAAAAAATTGGAGCCCTGATCTTTTTGTGAAAAGTGAAACCTACTAGTTTGCTTTAGTGTTTTGTATTCTACTAGTACAGTAGTCGTGCCAGCTTGGCAAAGGTTACACATTTATAAAGGAAATTTGCAAAACGTATTTTCCTCGTTTAATCTTTGAACTGTATTTAGTTGTACGCCTTCAAAAATGAGTTGATAGATATCCGGTTTAGATGTATTTTTCCAAAAATCATAGCCATAACGGGTATCGAAATAATGGAAGATGATTGCCATAATATTACCATGTGTACCAATGACGATTGTTTGACCTGCATATTTCTCTAATAGATGAATGATTTCTGGAATGGCTCGATTTTGGACATTTCTGCTTGATTCACCACCCTCCAAACAGTAATCGAGGTCTTGAAATGATTTTTTTATCGCTTCATCTATTTCTTCGGTAGGAAGTTGATAAGCTCCCTTTAACTGTTTTTCTCTTAAACCTTCAATTATATGTATCTCCAGCATGTGATCATCAGCCAATCCTTGGATTGTTTGAATAGCTCGTGTATAAGGACTTGAAACAATCACATCTATGTTAAATGAATGGAGCACTGTCGTTATTGCACTTGCATCTTCCTTACCCTTTTTAGATAAGCCTCTTGTCCGTTCCTTTCCAAAGATAAATGGTGATTCTGCATGTCGAATCATTAAAACGGTTGTTTCCATTGCGATCCCCCTCGCCTTATTACTTATCCGCATATCTCCTCGCAAAAGTTGAAGGCTTATAGAATACCTTGTATGTATCGGCAAGCTCTGCTCTCACCCGTTCTGTTAGCTGCATTCCTTGCTGATTAAATCGTTCCTCTAATTCAACTCCATACGAAAAAATACCGTCATTCTTCCAATCAATCCATTCTCCATATTGTCGAATCCATATTTCTAATTCGTGTTTTAATTGAGCTGATAGTGGGACATCCTCTATATTTAAATTACAAAAACAACGATGACACCAAATTGGGTCTGCCCCTATATCCCCTTCTACTCTTAGCTGATCGGTCATTTGTGATGGACATGCACATTCCATGTGTGAGTCGACTCCTTTTCACTAAATCTGAACTTACAACGATACCAATCATACCCTTTTAAAGAGGATTTATCAAAACGAGTGAATTATAAAACCCATGTCATACAAAAGGAGAAACCGTTTATTGGTTTGATCTAAGCCATGAGATGCGGTATCCAAAACTGAACCCAGGGCTCACCATTTTGATGAGTCCTGGGTTCATGCTTAGTTAAGCTTAAACTGGCCTACCTGGCTATTTAATTCTTCCGCCATTTTTGCAAGCTGATTGGAGCTATTCGAAATTTCCTCCATCGCACTCGAAGTTTGCTGCATCGTTGCGGAGGTTTCTTCCACCCCTGCAGCAGATTCCTGAGATATCGCTGCAATTTCCTCAATGCCTTCATCTATTCTTACAGAGTTTTCTACCAGCTGATTTAAGTTTTGAGAGACACTCGTAATGTTTGTGGCCATCTCTGTTACAGCCTGGTCAATTTCGATAAATGTTTGACTCGTGAGAGAGATTTGTTCTGTCCCTTGCTGTACCTCTTCATAGCTCCGTTTTAAAGAAATTGTGACATCATTGGTTTCCTCTATAATTTGCCCGACGATGAGCTCAATATCGATAACTGACACTGACACCTGCTCTGCCAATTTACGGACTTCTTCTGCCACCACGGCAAAGCCCTGACCTTGCACACCTGCCCGTGCCGCCTCAATTGCTGCATTGAGTGCCAATAAATTCGTTTGTTTGGCAATATCATTTATGACAACGACAAGCTTGGAGATATCCTGAGATTTATGATTTAATCCCTCTACTTTATCAACTGCATCATGGACGATGGCATCAATCTTTGTCATTTGATTGGTAGACGCTTTAATTAAATGTTGACCTGAATTTGTTAGAGAAAGAACATGATTGGAATTACTCTGGACGTGTTGACCGTTTTGACTTGCCTCATTCATTCGAATGACAAAATCACTCATCAAATTGGATAGGTCACTCGTATTATTTGCCTGTGATTCTGTTCCCTCTGCAATATCATTCATTGTCAGTGCTACCTGCCCGGTTCCTGACTTAATTTCAATCGAGGATTGTAGAAGTTGTTCACTGTGTGCAGCTACCTCATTGGACACATCTTGAATTCGCTGAAGCATGTCCTTCATTCTCGTAGTCATCGTATTGGTGGAAGCACTTAATTCTCCAATTTCATCTTTTGCCTTAATAGCTAGCATCTCATGGCTTAAATCACCCTGCGCAATCAGCTTCACTCGTTCTGAAATTTGCTGAACAGGTCTAGAAATTGATAATGCCGAAGTGAGACCGGCTCCAATTGCTAATAAAACAACGATACCAAATGCCCCAATACTAATTGTATTGAGACGTTCATTATTCTCTATTAATGTTTGTCCAGCCTGGCGAATCGACTCCTCGCGTGAGCTTGCCAGCGCTTCAAAGCCTTCACGTACTGCCCTAATTTCATCCTCTTTACTAATTAGGTTATTAACGGCTAATTCTTTATTGCCACCTTCATAGATTGGAAAGACATTTTCCTCCACATATTGACGCCATTCCTTTGCTCTTGCCGCAACTACCTCCAGTTCTGGCGATTCAAGTATTTGCCGAGCTTTTTCCTCGTTTGCTAAAGACAATTTTGTATATTCTTCATATGTATCTTTATATACTTTCTTGCCTGTTAATACATATCCTCTGGCAGCACCGATTCTCACCGAAATAGAGTTGGCTAAGTGCTGATCGACAATAGACAATTCCAGCTCCCGATGCACCATATCTTCAATCTCTTTATTCATTTGGATATTTGAATAAATAATATATCCACTTTGTATCATAATCCCTATTAGAATGATGAAAAATCCGAATAAGATTTTTGTCCTCAATGATTTGAACTTCATAACGATCCCCCCTCTTTCATTCAAAAATAAACCTTAAAATGAAAATTTTTACACTTACTAATCTGGTAATACTTTCCCTATGAACAAACAAGGGAATAAGCCGTTATTTGCTACTATGTACCAGTGATGCATTCTTTTACTATTTTTACATGCCATTTATGATATTTTTACTTTTCCGCAAAAAATCACTATTATAACTTTTATTATTCATAATTTTTTCACCACCATTCTAAAAAAACAGGTACTTACACATAATCCCTAGGAATTTAGAAATAAACATGCAGTATTTTTGTAAGAATTATTTTACTTCAAATCCCCTAAATTGGAAAGGGTGTAAATTAATTTTTTTAATAGATGTATTTTTATACATTAATTTAATTAACACTGGATTACTAAAAAAAACAGGTACTGTTAAACAATACCTGGTTTTATGGGAAACTTATTTTTCTATTTTATTGGTAGAGAAAGAGCCTTATTCACTATTTTTTAAGAGACTTCTATTATAGAAGCAGAGACATTCTAATAAGAAGACTGTCTGCACTTTACTCTATACTACTATAATATACAGAAAAAATATTTAACAGGCTAAATATGACATAAGCTTTATCATAAGTTGTTCATCGTTGCGCTACTGCACTCACATTTTATTTACAATTTAATGCTACGGACAATGAATCCAGCTATCCTATTACAAACAGTTTTGATATTTCTTCAGGTGGGTATGGTTTGGTTAAGTATTTTTTAATTTGAAATTGGTCCACCATTTCTTTTACCTCATCTAATGCTGAGGATATAATAATCGGTATCTCTTTTGTATGCTCTCTTTCTCTTAGTGCATGGACTAAATCCCAGCCGCTCATTTCTTCGCCAAGCATTATGTCAATCACAATACCAAGTAAAGGCGTATTGAGTGTATCTTCAAAAGCTTTTTTTGGGTCATGATGATGAATTACGGTAAAGCCCTTGCTTTTAAGCTCTTCAGACAACAATAGAGCTAAGCTTAAGTCATCCTCGACGATCATAATGTTTAAGCCTTTGCTATCCTCCATTACATCCTCTTCATCGAAGGTGATAGTGTTATTTGCAAGTGGTAAAGTAAAGTACACAGTAGTACCTTGTCCCTCTTCCGACTCTATCCATATTTCTCCTTCATGCTTTAAGATGATTTCTCTACAAATGGAGAGACCCAGTCCAGTGCCTCCTATTTTACGTCTTAAACTATTATCGATTCGTTTGAATTTTTGGAACAACTGAGCAATATCCTGTTTAGATATGCCAATGCCCTCATCTTTTATGCTCACTTGAATTTTATTATTTTTGTTTTCTAACAAAATTTCCACATCCCCACCTTGGGGAGAAAATTTAATCGCATTTCCTATTAAATTAATAAATAATTGAACGAGTCTATCTTGATCTGCATTGACATGGACCTCTCTTGCCCTATCAATTAGATGGACATTATGCTTTTGCTCATGTCGGAAGCGATTGACAATTTCAAAAGCTATTTCATTTAATTGTAGTGTCTCCATGTTATATTGCTGCTTGCCTGACTCCATTCGCTGTAAATCCAAGAAGTCATTTATAAGATTGGTTAGTCGCACCGCTTCTCTATGAATTGTATCGATATATTTATTTTGTCGTTCGGGTTTTATATTTTTCGTTAACAGAAGCTCTGTAAAGCCAAGTACGCTCGATAAAGGCGTTCGCAGTTCATGACTTACCGTACTCACTAATTCGGATTTCATTTGATCTACTTCATATTCTCTTGTAATATCACGATGCACAAAAATTGTGCCTACTTTTTCCTGTCCATCAAAAAGACAGGTTGCATATACCTCGACAAAGATTTCATGTTCAGCCGTCATACAATAGCGGTATTTTCGTGTATCCTCAAAACTTTCCATAATAGATGCCTCTAAAAATTCAATTAATTCATCTGATTGGGCACTACATTTTTGGAAATGCTGGAGCCAATCCTTTTTAGGGATACTTGTTTCTGTTGTCAAGTTAAGGAGGTTGACAATACCACATAGCGCTCTATTGATAAGAACGGTATCGCCTGTAGCAGAAACTAATTGGATTCCTTCGTTGACATTATCAATAATCGTTTGATTTAACGTCCTCGATTTTTCTACTTCTTCATACATAAGAATACGTTCAAATGCGATGGACACACGATTTAATAGTCCGTTTAAACTATCTATATCCCGATCATTGTGGGGATGCCCCTCTCGTGTCGCCATTAAAATAGCGACTAGCTCTCGTTTAGAATTAAACACGGACGAATACAAATCGTAGGCATAATAAGAATCTTGTGCAATTCCTTTTTCATTTGCTGTTAATTGACGTTTAATAACAAAGGATTTTTCCTGCTTTAATCGCGCTTGTTTATCCATGTCAAAATTATCAACTAGGGCTGCAGCAGATTGATGTGATAAGCCTTTTGTTGCATACACATTACCCTCCATCCAATACAGCACACTCGTATCATATTGATAAATGTCGTTTAAATAATTATGGAGATTATCGATTAGTTTCTGTTTATTTAACGTAAAGGTTAGTACATGATTTAATTGATTATACTTTTCTAAATAATTTAATGAATTTTGTAATTGTAGTTGATTTTCTTGAAGCTCGTCCTGCTGCGCTAAAAGCTCCTCATTTTGAGTGGTCAGTACCTCTTCCTTATCCTGAATGGAGAGTATCATTTTAAGAAATGAGTTCGCTAGAATGCCTAACTCATCCTCCTTTTGTACAAGATTACCTAAATCAATGGATTTCCCTGACGCCAAAGCGTTTGTCGCAAGTGTTAATTGTTCAATTGGTCGAATCATATTATTCAGCACTCTTCGTAAAATGACCCCAACAAATAGTAAAATGAGACCGCTAATCATGAGCGAAATAAAAGTAAATAATTGCCCCTGCTCCACTGTCTTGCTAAAAATTTGGTTTAAGGAGTGGTCTGTTTTTTTCTTATAGGATTTTGTATAGGCAATAAATTTATTGACAAGGTCATTTGCGCCACTATTCGAAAGCTCTCGCAAAGCCTCATAATCCCCCATCTTCGCAAAGCTTAACCCTTTTGGGAGAGTAACTGTTTTATAATTATAATGAAAATCAACTAGCTCATTATAGAGCCCTCGTTCTTCTTCCGTTAAATCCAGTTGCGAAAACTGCTGTAATAGAACTTCGAAATTCTCCAAATTTTCATACAATAGCTTTAATTCCTGCTCATTTTGAAAGGCATAGTAGCCCCTTGCTCGAAAAAATATGCCATTAAAATTTTCTTCCAATTCATCCACAAGCATTGATTTTTCATACATTTGCTCTCTCTTCTGCTGTAGGGCATTTTGACTTGCATTGACTACGACAAGAAAGGCAGCAATGATGATTAAAAAGCTAACAACTAGAAAAAGCAGCATTTTAAAGAATTGGCTGCGTATACTTTTATTCAGCAAGGGTGTCGACTTAATCATTTAAGATGTCCTCCACCAGATTCATTAGCTTAATGGGACTAAACGGTTTGGACATAAAGTAATCTGCCCCTAAATCAAATACCTTTTGACGATCACTTTCCTGTGATTTTGCTGTCAGCATGAGAATAGGCATCGACATTTTAATCTCTTGTGGGAGAAGCTCGATCACCTCAATTCCTGTTAAATTCGGCATCATATAGTCGAGTATCATTAAATCATAGGAGCTTTCCATCATTTTTTTTAGGGCTTCTTCGCCATCCTCTGCCTCATCAATATCAAATTCTAAATCTTCTAATGTTTCACGTATTAACATGCGTAATATTTCTTCATCATCTACTACTAAAATTCTAGCCATCCTGTCTTTTTCTCCCTTTCCCATTAAAGAAACATTTGATGAATTAAACGAACAATACGTTCTGATACTTCAGCCACATTAAACGGCTTCACAATATAATCATCCGCCCCATTAATGAAAGCCTTCATGACGTATTCTTCCCCCACACGTGAAGTTAGCATGGAGACGATTACATTACTTGAAGCATGCTGCTCTCTTATCTTACTCAGCACCTCGATGCCGTCCATTTTCGGCAATATCCAATCTAATAAGATAATGTATTTGCATGTAGGGTCATACCAATTGGATTCTAGAAAACTAATGCCATCAGGAAATGCCAGTGTTTCAATCCTATAATCGTCCTTTTCCTCCAAATGCTTAAAATGATTGGTAATCAGATCACGAATAATATACACATCATCAATGACAACGACCTTGATTTTCACCTTTCTTTTCTCCACAGCAGCTACGTTATCAAAGATGATCGTTTGATTTCTCCCTAGTTGCTTGGCCGTATAAAGTGCTTGATCTGCCTCTTCTAGCATCTTTTTAGGATGTAAATTGGTAGAAGTGGCTTCCGTAATTCCACTCGAAAATGTAACATGGAATTTATTTTCATTTGCTATGAATGTTTTTACCTCCATGGAGGTACGAAGTTTTTCAATAAAAATAAATGCCTCTTTTTTAGTTGTACGAGGCATTAAAATCACAAATTCTTCTCCACCATAGCGACAAGCAATTTCGTCAGCCCCTTTTAGCTCCTTCACCAATGAAGCAAAACCCTTGAGCACCTCATCCCCCACTAGGTGACCATATGTATCATTTACTTTTTTAAAATAATCTAAATCGATCATCGCAATTGAAAAATGTTCTTTGTTTTGCTGATGGTGTTTAATGAAAAGCTTCATTTGCGATTCCATAAATTTACGATTATAAATTTGGGTTAATTCGTCAATGACGATAGCCTGTTCTAATTCTCTTTTATAGGCTAAGCGATTGGAAACATAAGCGATTAATACCTCTTCATCAATGGGCTTTGCCATAAAATCCATAGCACCCATCTCCAATGTGCGAATACGATTTTCTTTACAATCATTACTACTAATCACTGTCACAAACATGAGCTCTTTTTTCGTCTTTTTAATATTGTCTAAAATAGAAAAGCCATTAGAATCTGGAAGCATGATATCTAGAAATACGATGGATGGTTGCAATTCATAAATTAACGCTAATCCTCGTTTACCATTATGAGCTGCAATGACAGAGTAGCCCTTTTTCTCTAAAACATTTTTTAAATAGGAAATAAATACAACATCATCATCTATTATCAGAATAAAATCTTGTTTTGCTGGATTTTTAATGATGGTTGTAGGATGTTCCATATGTTGTGTCATTGAATCATTTTCTTTATAAAAATGGACGCTTTCAATAAATGGAGCAAGAAACTTTTTCCATTCTGATTGGGTCCATTGCTTGTTGCTGTCTTCATTCAAAAGCTCTAGCTTTTCATGAGCAATCGACATTAATTCATGTAAACCGATTGATCCAGCGGTGCCTTTTAACGTATGTAAAAATGAATAGAGCTCGTCTTCTCTAACAAAGTCACTATTAGCCCATTTTTGTAAATTTTCACATATACGTGTATAAACCATTCGGTGATATTTAGCTGTTTCCATCCTATTTCTCTCCAATCAATCATACTTCTATAAATTATAACTTACTATTTTGTAAAAACCACGGCAGATTTTGAACGTTTATTGTAATGAATCCCTTACTCTAAGCCCATCTTTAGCTGGTCTTAAAAGAAAGGGTTCAAACTTTGCCCTTTTCGATTGACTTATAGAAGCGTTTAATGCTAAATTTACTAAAGCAGTAATTTACTAAATTACTAAATTCGAAATGATAAGGAGTACGGATACATGAAAATTCCAACACATTTAAAACATAAACCTGTCATCGTGGCAGAAAATTATGCCAATATTGATGGGCGCACAGCTTATCAAACAGATGCACAAGGGCTTTCCCTTGGTCTGGCACAATGGAATGATCGAGGAAAGGTTGATATTTCTGCGAAGGTTTGGCGGCATACAGGTGGCAAGTGGTCTCGCCAATCAGAAGAACTTCCCCTACACCGCGTACTTGATCTCGCTATTTTAGTGTGTGAAACGGAACTTTATTTTAAGGAGGCTTATCGTCATGAGCATTTATATGATGAAGAAAACCCTGTAATTAATCGTGTAGGCCTACAGGGAGATGCCATGACAGTGGAAGTTTGCACAGAAAATGAACAGATTAAAGAGGATATTCAGCTTTTTCAGCAAGCACTTAATAATGATGGTGAGCTCATTGGTGAACGCCTACGCACACTATCAAGAATCTTAAAAGAAATGGGTTATTAAAACTCAAGAGGAACTTAATGATGAACGAACAAATGTTACAGGATGATCAACAGCTACGCAAAGCTTTTTTTAATTTCTTAATTCCCGTGATGCTAGCGAATGTGCTGCAATCTGTTGGCCAAGTTTTTGCTATGTTTATCGTCGGACGCAATTTAGGGGTCGATGCCCTAGCAGCCATTTCGGCATTTTTTCCATTTTTCTTCTTTTTAATGGCCTTTGCAATTGGCATTGGTTCAGGAAGCTCTATTTTAGTCGGGCAAACATTTGGGGCTGGTAATCATGCCAAAATGAAAGAGGTTGTTGGTGTAACACTCGCCTTTACAACTATTTTATCCATCGCTGTCGCGATTTTTGGTGGCTTTTTCATCGAATGGATTTTACGTTTTATGCAGACACCTGCGAATATTTTAGACATGAGTATTAGTTATGCCCAAATACTTTTCTTCACGTTACCAATTATGTTTTGGTATTTGGTGTATACAACCTTTATGCGAGGAGTCGGCGATTCCAAAACACCTTTTCTATTCTTAGTAATTAGTGTTGTGTTAAATATCGCCTTCCTCCCCCCTTTAGTATTCGGATGGTTGGGGTTGCCTGCGTTCGGCTTAAATGGGGCTGCCTATGCTTCTGTGTTATCAAACCTGGTGACAATGATTCTGTTGTTAGCCTATTTGCATAAGACAAAGCATTTACTACGTTTTGATAAAACAATCTTACAGCATTTTAAATTAAAGAAAGATATTTTAACGTCCTTATTAAAGCTAGCCATTCCAGCCAGTATTAGCATGGTTGCCATTTCAGTAGCCGAAATTGCCGTTATTGGCTTTGTGAATGGCTATGGTTCGGATGCTACTGCCGCTTATGGCGTTGTCAATCAGGTAGCTAGCTATGCACAAGTCCCAGCAATGAGTATTGCCATTGCAACATCTGTCTTTGTAGCACAGGCGTTAGGGGCTAATTCTACAGAGATGATTAAAAAAATCCGACAAATGGGTGTGCGCATTAATTATCTTCTAGGTGGCGCGATCATACTCATTATGTATCTGTTTGCAGAGCCTATTTTGGCTTTCTTTATTGATTCACATGAGACTGTACTTATTGCCAAGAATTATTTATACATCGCCTTTTGGAGCTATTTAATTTTCGGACACACACAAACTGTTTCTGCTACAATGCGTGCCACTGGTGTCGTATTATGGCCAACCATCTTCTTAGTCATTACGATTTGGGTTGTGCAGGTACCATTAGCGTTTCTACTATCTCACCATACGTCACTAGAACTAAATGGTGTTTGGTTAGCCTATCCAATCACCTTCTGCGTCCATTTCATTATGCAATACGCATACTTCAAGCTAGGCTGGCAAAAACGAACATTAAAAGCTATGCTGAGCGAATAAACAGAGGGCATGCCATATGTGCGTGCCCTCCTTTTATTATGACAACAAAATAACCAGGCACTCAAAATTGAGCCCTGGTCATTTTGTGAAAAGTGAATGTTACTACTTGCTTTAGTTTAATTTGTATTCTACTAATAGAGTAGTCGTTTACCATTGAAAAAGGTTACAACAAATTTCAAATTTTTCTCTCGCTTTTCGCAATCATAGCAATTACCAAAATAAGGAAAAAATATAGAAAACGAACTGTTTACTTTGAATACAAATCTCCTTCTAAACCGTATCTAGATGTTTAATTTCCCATGCAATACTGTAACTGCTGCGCCTGCAATTAATACCTTGTTGTGATGAGGGGTCACATAGATTACACCTCCACGTTTAGAAAGCTGCTTGCTGACAAGCTGTTGTTTAGATAATTTCTCACACCAATAAGGAGCTAGTGCGCCATGACTTGATCCATTTACATGATCCTCATCAATGCCTTGTGCTGGAGAAAAAAAGCGAGATACGATATCAATACCTACTTCCTTCGATTGACTAGTTAGGCATATACCTCGAACAGGAAACTGCTTCATCGCAGAAAAGTCAGGTTTAAACTGTGCAATTAGGCTTTCATTGCCTACTTCCACGATATAATCCAATTCGGTCCTCCCTACAAAGATGGGCTTACATCCTAACCATTCCTCCAATGCTGAAGGACATTCCATTTCAGCAATTGGATACGTTTTGATGGCGATTTCCACTCGATCATGTTGCCACTTGGCATGTAAAGGACCACTTGCTGTATGAAATGTAATTGTGTGCTCCTTTGGCACAATTCCTTGCTGCCAAAGCACAAAGGCACTAGCAAGGGTGCCATGACCACAAATGGGTATTTCCCTATTTGGTGAAAACCATTTCAGCGAAAAATCAACCTGTTTTTTTTCAATAAAGGCTGTTGTCGGGACAGGTATCTCCTGTGCAATTTTTTGCATGGCCTCCTCAGAAACTTCTTCATCTAATAGACATATTGCTGCAGGATTCCCTTTATATAGTTCATTCGTAAATGTATTAATTAGACAATATGAAATACTAGTCACGTTCTTCCCTCCTTACCTCATCATACCTAAAAATCGTCTTATTGGATATAATTTTCCAAGTCCCATTTCCTCAGCTAGCACTTTATAAAAAAGCCATCTTTTGTCTAAGCTAACACTATAAAATACAACCGAAGAGCAATTCGAGTGGAGAAACCATGAAAACTTATTTCAAATTTATAATGATCATCGGATTGACGACCTTACTCGCTGGATGCTGGGATATTACAGAGCCGCAAAGAATGTACTATATAAATGCAGTAGGTGTAGACTATGAAAACGACGAGTATATTGTCTATTTACAAGTGATTAATTTCGCTGATGTCGCGAAATCTATACAACCTAGCGCAACGGTGGCGCCTGCTGAAGTAGGACGTGCCACTGGTAAAACAGTAGAAGAGGCCATTTACAAATTATATCGCTCCTCGGATCAAGAAATTTTTTGGGGGCATATGCGATATATGGTCTTTTCAGAGCAGGCTATGGAAAATGAACGCATTATTCCTGTCATCGATACATTCATACGCTTTCGCGATACTAGGTATCAAATTTGGGTGTATTGTACAAAAAACCCAGTAGAAGACATACTGCTTGTCACACCTATCTTAAGAAATTCGTTATCCTCATCAAAATTAAGTAACCCAATCAACCCAACAGAACAAGAAACATTTATTGAACCAAAAGACTTAAGAGATGTTGTCATTGGCTTAAATGAACCAAGTCATGAAGTAACAATTCCTTATGTGTCCATTAAAGACGATTGGGAAACAGATGAGGAGCAAGTTGAGGAAACCTATTTTTCAGGGGTTGGTGTCCTATCGAAAGATGGCTTTAAGGGGTTCGTGCAAGACACTGCGGCTCGCGGCAGTCAATGGATGCATAACTATACAAATCGTGGGGAGATTACCTTTCAATTAAACACAAGTGACCAGGAAGAACTAACGGTCAGTATTGAGAAAATACATGTCGATGTGGAACCATTTGTCAAACAAGAGGCTGTTACATTTGAAGTCAAATTGAGAATCAATGCGACCATCAATGGTTTTAAAGGAAAAGTAACCGAGCAGGAGCTGAAAGAGCTTATTGTAAAAGAAGTGAAAAAGGAAATCCAGGAAACCTTTAAAGAAGGCCTAAAATTAGATGTGGATATCTATCGATTGTCAGAATATCTCTACCGCGATAACGTCAAGGCTTGGAAAAAGCTTGAGAAAGATGGAAAAATCCCATTATCAGAGGATTCGATTAGTAAAATTGATGTGGATGTAGCCAAAATCAATCCAGGTCGAAAAACTTTTACAGAAACAATAAAAAAATGACCAGATGTCCTTATTATAGGAATCTGGTCTCCCTATTATTTTATAAGTGCGTATATATAAGTATCATGGGACACATTATGTTGATGCATATATTTTTTTAATAAGCCTTCTTGTTCGAAGCCTATTTTTTGCAATAGTAGATTGGAAGCTTCATTTTCTTTAAATACAATGGCTCCAATACGTACTAAATCCATTTCTTCAAAACCATAGGAAATAGCTCGTTTGACAGCTTCCTGAGCATAGCCTTTTCCCCAATTTTCAGGAAAAAGGGCGTAGCTGATTTCCGCTCTTCGATGCTCTATTGACCACTCTTGAAAGCCAATTGTACCAATAATTCCTTCTTGATCCTTTAATGCAATGCCCCATTTAATGCCACGTTTTTCGGCAAAATTGTTGGCGAAATTTTGAATGATTTGCTGCACTTGAACTAAGCTCGTTAAAGGTTGTTGACCATAATGGCGCAAAACTTCAGGATTCGAAAAGCACGCAAGAAGAGCTTGTCCATCAGAACTCGTCAATTCCCTTAACACTAATCGTTCAGTATGTAAAATTGGAAACATCATATACCTCTTTTATTGTAGATTTATTAATCAAATTTTACATTTGTCAACTAGCTATTGCAATCTCTATTTCCATTTGATGCCACTTTGTTAAAAGGACAAGGCTAGTTGCCCTGCCTTTTTGTGCGTGTTAGTTTGCTTGTGCATCCCGACAGAGTAAGTCTACCAGAGCTATCTATACACTCTCTCTACAAATCCCCAATGATTGCACACTACACTACTGTATAAAATTTCCCTATATGTCCACAATAAGTTCAAAATAGTCAATGAGAGGTGAGCAGAATGGAACACTTTCCACTCATACATACAAATTTTTGGGATGCCGTCGTTGCAGTCCCTGTAGTTATGATGATTACCCAACTCATTAAGAAAATGTGTCATATAAAGCCTTTTTGGGTTCCAACCATTGCACTAGTTGTCGGCTTATTCATTTCTATTTTCATCAGCTACCGACATAATCTTCTTGCAGGACTATTCATGGGCTGGTTTTATGGCTATGCAGCAATTGGAAGTTATGCCTCCTTAAAAACTTCTTATCTTACCTATAAGCAAAAGAAGCGAAGAAAACAGAAGTATACTGCCCCTTAATGGTAACTATTGCACCTACATGCACAAAAGTTTATACTAAATTTTAACAAAAATACTTTATAAATTTCATACTTGTTACATTACCTTTTGACAAACAATGAATTGGAGAGGAGGAAAAAATATTTCTGAACGAGATCTTACACCTAAAGAAAACAATGCTATTTGAGCTAGACAGAAAAAATTCAAGGGCCCTGCAAGCCAATTAGATATACTAAATATGACGGCAGCATTTTCTATTCTTTTTACCCAAAGATAAAAAATTTATTTACAAATATCAACGACATTCAATTTCTAATAATTGGCTCATAAATGTACACACTAGAAAACGGAGGAAAATCAACGTGTCTAAACTCATTACGTTTACCTTTAATACGAAATATACCGATCAAATTCAGGAAACATTTTCGTTTGAACAATTAGGGATGAATGAGCAATTACCTAGCGATGAAATAAAAAAACAAATTGATCATCTATTTAAAAATTGGGTATGTGATCGTCTCAACCTATCCTATAGCATCGTTGTAGAAGAGAATGAATGACCGTTGTATCACCTTTTACTTTAAAATTTCTTTACTTGTTCTCGCAAAGTGGTAATGAACACTCGGATTTGTTCCATCGTCACAATAATACATAATGCAGGTCCACATTCTCTTGCACCATGATGATTCTTCTCATAAGCATCTAGTACAAATATTAATTTATAACGAGGCTCTGCTTCCTCCCTCTCCTCTTCAGGAATTTGAAAGATACCGTATCCAGGAAAAAAATATTCTCCATAATGAGGGATATGATAGATGCATAGACCAGGATCATGCGGCTCCAGCATACTCAAATAAGCAGGCTCCAATTGTGTTATGTCTTCTAATAATTGAAGGAAATCTCTTTTTAAACAATAAATCTCCGTATTTATTGCTGGGAAAGCTGGCCCAAAGCGAAATTCAATACGAAACTTTACACTCTCCCTGTTCACCATTAAAATATCTAGCTCTACCTCACAGCTCGGATCACTTGAATCATCTTTTAAAATTGCCACTATACCGCCCCTTACACTTGCTAAATCGTCGTTCCCTCTAGAATATACTACGAAACTATAATTTTACCAAATAAATGAAATTATAAATATTTATGTATGTTATAATAGATTTTATTCATTTTTTGGGAGGTGAAGGTGTTGAAAAGATATTTGGTGACAAGCATTGTAGTAGGAGCCATCTTCCTGACAGGCTGTGAAAAGGATGACAAAGCAGCCTCACCACTATCTACATCAGTAGATAAACAAATAATAACAACGGAATCTGTCATGGCACCTGTTCCATTAGTTTTAACGCTACCACAGAAAGAATACTACTATAAAGAATATTCGACTATTGTCAATAAACTAAATGAAGAGTATGGTACAGGCTTTAAGCTAGATCCCATTACAACATTTTCAGCAAATTATTGGCTTGAATTAAAAGATTTTGAAGACATGTTAAAAGGCAGAATAGACACTTCTTATGTCGTGGCCGATAATAAGGAAGTTTTTTCTCCCGTTAAAGTACCAAAATTCGTTGAATTACATATGGGGGCACATCGAACAATCATTCGTGTGGATAGTTCATTTGACACCCAACTAAGCATGAACATTTCTGGTGGAAGACAGTTATTTTCGGTTATGCATTCCTTGTCTTCTAAAATTGAACAGGGTAAAGGCTACTGGACGCAAACGGGGTATGACCCTTCCATTAAAGATCAAGGCAGTGCTTACAATATTGCAATCGGTGGCTACTATTCATATAATGGTGTATCCTCACCTCATATTATTGAGATCGAGTATTATTGTAATATCCATGGTGGCATTACTTAATAACTAGCAATAGGCTTGCCTGTAATCTTTTTCACAGACAAGCCTTATCCTATTATAGGATAGCCTCTATTCCTTTCATCATATCAAGAGCGCCCTTAGATTTATTGGAACATACGACAACTTTGATGGAAGAAGCAGGATAATAGGCTGAATGGAAGCACACGCCAGGATCATACCCCATCACATGGTATTTCAGTATTGCTTGTTCACTATTCTTCTTAATCCATACACCATAGCCATAACAATCATTTTCATTCAGTTCGACATGAGGCATTAACAGTTGATTCGTTAACTCTTCATTTAAAAGTTCGAAATTCATAAGTGCACTCCAGAACTTTGCCATATCCTTCCCTGTTACGAATGCTCCCCCATCAGAACCCCCTTTTACAGGTAAAGAATAGATATTTGTTTTCCAAGTTCCATCTGGGTTGTCTATGTACCCTAATGCTGTATTAGCTGGCAAAGAATCTAACGAAAAATAGCCTGATTCCGTCATATTCACCCGATCGAAAAGATGTTGTTGAATGTAAGCGGAAAAATCCATACCAGTTGCATGCTCTACAATTAACCCTAATACAATATATCCTGCATTATTATAGTGAAATCGCTCACCAACTTTATACTTCATTGGACGATTCTGAAATAATGGTAAGAAATCTCGCAATGTTCGAAGCTGGTACATCGGATTTTCAACCCATAACACTTCAAAATTCTCCATTTCTTCCTCATCAAAATAATCGGGTATTCCTGACGTATGTGTTAGCAGATGAGCGATGGTTACTTGCTCATCGAAGTGCTTAAATAGTTGAGGCAGACAATCGCATAATTTCGTGTCAAATGCTAGCTTCTCTTTTTCAATAAGCTGACAAATAGCGACTGCAGTAAAAATTTTACAGCCAGAGGCAATGCCAAAACGAGTTTTGGTATGATTGTCGATTTGTTCTGAGCGATTCGCATAGCCAAAACTTTGGCTGACTAAGGCAATCTTTTCCTGATTTTCTACTAGCACCGTTCCTGAAAAATTAACCTTCTCTTGTATGTCGATAAGAATATTTTGTAATTTTGATTGCATAGATATTCTCCTGATTTTCTTAAAATTACTAAATAATAGCTTTTTTATTTTAACAATATCGTTTTGAACATATTTTTACAAGTCTATTTCGTTTCAATCCTGAAGATCCGCATAATCATGTAACGGAAGGAAACAATAAGAAAAAAGAGGATGTGTCGCTGTGGCATTTTTTCATAGTCAAGAATCACTTACTGCTATTCAATGGATTCTCCGAGCCATTGTCGCTTTTTTCTTCCTACTTTTCGCAACAAAAATTATGGGACAGCGCTCTATTTCTCAGTTAAGAATGCTGGATTTTGCAATGGCTATCACACTTGGGAATATTATCGCACATCCCTTATCTGATGAAGGGTTAGGAATGAAGGGTTCCATGATTACCATGGCCGTTTTAGTTGCGCTCTACCTCATCGGTGTTTTTTTGAGCCTAAAATGGGTTGCCTTTCGTCATTTAATAGACTCCCCGCCGATTCCCCTGATTAAAAATGGGCAAATTATTAGCGCCAACTTACAAAAGGCTAGAATATCTGTGGATTTACTTTTATCAGAGTTAAGAAAGGAAAAAATTGAAGAAATTCAAAATGTAGCACTCGCGTTATGGGAACCAGACGGATCGATCTCTAGTTTTTTGCATACACCCTACCAAACACCAACACGAGCAGATATAAATGTACAAGCTAATCCTTTTTTTCTTCCCACCGTTCTTATTAAAGAGGGAAAAATTGATTACCATGAGTTGAATAAAACAACGCTAACCGAGAGTTGGTTAAAAGACCAACTTTCAACTTATAACATTGATGTAAAGGATGTCCTATTAGCAACAATCAACCAGAATAATAAATTGCATATCTTTCCTTATTAACTTTCCCTCAAAAAACTCACAAATTAAAACGCGTAATTAAACTGTATTAAAAAGTATCGTTGCTGAAACACCGTTTGAAAATGCTCCTCCCGTTGTACTTACTTGTACAGAGAGAAGTGTACAACTATTAACTGGGTAATTTGCAATCACTTTTGCACAACAATTGGGTGTTGTAGATGAATTTGGTCCTGATACGCTCGCAATGATACCTGTAGCAACGCTAGTAAATCCGCAATTTGTGCTGATAAATATTTGTGCTGAAGCGGTTTGACCTGCGATGAGAGCATGGTCGCGAATATTCAATGTTAAGCTTCTAATTGTAGCATTTTCAGGAATCACAATTGAACTTCTCACGAATGAAGCTGACGAATTACCAGTACCAAGAAAATCATTATTACCAACTGATTGATCTGTAGAGAGGAAAACTTCCATCAAACCTGAACCACTTGGACCTGTTGTTCCAGTAACACCAGTAGTCCCTCTTGCGCCAGTCGCTCCTGTGCTTCCTGTTACTCCTTGGACTCCTGTCGCCCCTGTTATTCCCTGTGGACCCGTTGCTCCTGTACTTCCCGTTACTCCTTGGGCTCCTGTTGCCCCTGTTATCCCCTGTGAACCAGTTGCTCCTGTACTTCCTGTTACTCCTTGGGCTCCTGTTGCCCCTGTTATTCCCTGTGAACCAGTTGCTCCTGTACTTCCTGTTACGCCTTGGGCTCCTGTTGCCCCTGTTATTCCCTGTGAACCAGTTGCTCCTGTATTTCCTGCTACGCCTTGGGCTCCTGTTGCCCCTGTGATTCCTGCTAGTCCCCGTTCTCCTGTTGCTCCTGTTATTCCCGCAAGTCCTCGAAGTCCAGTGGCCCCTATTATTCCCTGTGGACCCGTTACTCCTGCTACTCCTTGGAGACCCATTTCTCCCTGTGGACCCGTTGCTCCCGTTACTCCTGCTACTCCTTGGAGACCCATTTCTCCCTGTGGACCCGTTGCTCCCGTTACTCCTGCTACTCCTTGAGGTCCTATTTCTCCCTGTGGACCCGTTGCTCCCGTTACTCCTGCTACCCCTTGGAGACCCATTTCTCCCTGTGGACCTGTTGCTCCCGTTACTCCCGCTACTCCTTGGAGACCCATTTCTCCCTGTGGACCCGTTGCTCCCGTTACTCCTGCTACTCCTTGGAGACCCATTTCTCCCTGTGGACCTGTTGCTCCCGTTACTCCTGCTACTCCTTGGAGACCCATTTCTCCCTGTGGACCTGTTGCTCCCGTTACTCCTTGGAGACCCATTTCTCCCTGTGGACCCGTTGCTCCCGTTACTCCTGCTACTCCTTGAGGTCCTGGTGCTCCTGGGGGACCTTGTGCTCCTGTAGCACCAGTAGCTCCTGTAGCTCCTGTTACACCGATTGGATCTTCAATACCATAAACATATGGGTAGCCATTACACCCAAATTCATTACATTTATATTTCATTGGATAATTACATTTTGCATCACATTTAAAATTATCAAAATTACGATTGTAACTAAACCTCAATGCGACTTCACCTCCTGTCCCTTTTTATCATATTCATAAGTCTACTTATTGAGATAATTAATGTACCTAGAATATTAGAATGAATTAACTATGTATCTTAAAATAAAAAGAACATTAGGTCATATAGAACCCAATGCTCAATAATATATTTCAACATTATCCATTTGTCTTTACCATTTTTTGGTAATTTTCAAATTTTGGTAGTTTCTGCTGGATATACCATTCCATCACGATTAAATTTGGCACCCAGCATAGCCAAGCGATAGAGGCATAACTATACTCAAAATTATCAAAGCCAAATACTACCGTAAACAAAGGGAGCCAAATTCGCAATGTGACAGCTGCAAAGGTTAATGCATAATTTCTTAGCATCCATTTCTGATGGCCTTGGATATTTCTTTTTTTAATATGGACCAGCGCTTGAAACATGGTGAAGAGCCACCCTATAGATAATAAAGCAAAGCCTAGCTGTGCTACCCATCCCCCTGTTGCGTTCAGCGCTAAATAAAGTCCTGCCAAGCCACCAAACAAAATACTAACCATATAGATATTGCCTAGTAGTCTATGGCGTTTCACATTTTTCTCTCGTAACTTTGATGACAACGTAAAAGGACCGATGACTAGTGCTAATATACCGAATACAATATGTATATAGAGCATGATATACCAAAATGAACTCAATGTTGCACTAAGCATAAGCTTTAATTGAACAAATCCCGCCTGCCGTGCATCGAATAGTAAATATTGAACAACCGAATAGCCTGCTATGAACAATGCCAAGCCCCATACAATCCACCACAATTTTTGTTTCATTTTTATAGCTCCTTTCTATGTTATCGTACCATTCAAATTTCCTATCTTTTACTACAGACAAATAAGAGGGCGTAAAAAGCACATAAGTGGACGTTTATCGACAGCACAACGAATTTAACCGCTATGTAGTGAAGGTTAATAGACAGCCAAAACGCTCCACTCCAGGGTATTTTTCTCCTAAACTTGTAATATGAAAGCCAATATTTTTATAAAACAGTACGGCTTCTTGATCAGTTTCTGCATAAATGGAAGAAAAAGCATGATGTTCTTCTACATACCGAATCATCTCACGTCCAATGCCTTTTCCACGATAAGCAGGCGATACGGCTATATGTTTAATTTCACATTGATTTGCCTCTCTTTTAACAATCCCAATACAACCGATAGTGTCTTGTGCAAAGGTATAGCCATACAATACTCTTTCTGGACATGCAATGTACAATGAGTATTCCTTCTCCACTTTCTTTTCGGATGTGGCATAGGATAATAATGTTTTCACTTCGGGATGTATCTTGCTTGAATGGATCATTTTCATGGACTTCTACCTTTCTGGACATCGTCTCAACTTACTAATAATACCTTTAAATTACTATAATTGTAAATAACGTATTCGAATTATCATTTAATACTTCCATAATATACTAAAATATTTTCTTTTATGTTATGATGGCTAAAAAAATGGGGAGGGAGTACCTTGCTGGCTAAAGGCTATAAATTTAGTTTACCTCGCTTTTATTGGTTACTTTTCATCCCTATCTTTGTGGGGACGAGTTACAAAGCATTGTTTTTTGATTGGCACATACAAACTTATACTTTTCATGAGTTAGAAGATTTCGGTCGTTATGTAATAATACTAGCAACAAGCTTTATTGAGGCCTTTTTCTATCTACTTATATTTCGATTGATTGTCTATTTGCTTCAACTCGTTTTTCAAAAGTTTACTAGGAACAATAGCTAATGAGCTGGAGACAGAAGGCGTGTTTGCGCCATTGAAAGAATCCTTTTATGATTAATTATGAAGGTTTAATAAGTTTTCCAGAAGAGGGGTGTATCGTTTTTCCACCGCTATTCAATTTGCGACAAAAAAGGGTAGCCTGCTATTCGGCAAACCCTATTTTTTTCCCACTTCAATTAGTATTGATACTAGGATTATGTTGATTCCATGAAATAATTTTCGCCTCGTCTACGTTGACATTGCCTAAGCTCAAGAGATGGGGAATATACGCAAAAAGCCCAAAGTTCTTCCCTTTTTCTTTCTCCGTTTGGAAATAGTCTACTGTTGCTGATGGTAGCTGTTCTAGTTCTCTATAATCAGGTAACGACAGTAGTTTTATATCCTCTGCAGCAATTGCCCCTGCTGGCCCTTTATAGTGTTCCTTGGAATACAGGTACATCGCATTACGATTTGCCGCTAGTTTTTGGATTGGAATTTGATAAAACATTAGGCTTTCTCTCGATGCAATACCAAGCTCTGTTAAAGCCTTATATAGATGACTAGGATGGATTGGTAGGAAATGAACAACATCATTCCACAAGCAATTTAAGTGAGGAATTTCTTTCATGAATAATTTCGGCCTCTCTGGATGATCAAAATATTTTTTCGAATATCGTTCATATAAATGTGGATACATTGCCCCTAACCTATTTAAAGGCATGAGCTCAAGACCCACCATTTCCCTTGGAACCATATGATAAACATATCTCTGCATGACAAGCACCTCCACCTATCTAATTCTTCGAACATTTAGAAATTCCTGTTACAATCATTGTATAAATAGAAAGTAGGTGCAAGATGGAATTATTAGTTATCATTCTTATTTTTGCGGGGATTTTTGCTATATATGATTCGATTAGACGAGTTAACAATACTATTTTGGAGCAAACGGAGGAACTAAAGAAATTACGAGAAGAGCTGAAAGGTAAGAATAAAAATTAGAGGGGCTAATACTTTTGCTTTGGATAATCAATTGAATTAGCAATATCAATCAAGACTTCAGCCGTTACTTGATCTGCCACATCTCGATCAATACTAAAGACATATTGCCAATTGTCTCTTTCAAATACAAGTAAATGAAAACCAATTCGTGGATTTTCAATATAGGCTGCCTCACTGCCATTTTTCAACTTAAATACATCTGTTTTATATTTTTCAAATGACATTTTATGCTGAACTGGTCGAACCTTGATTTTGAAATGATTTTGTGGCAATTGATCACTGATCATTACCACCTCCAGCTGATCATTCATTTCTCCGTCTAAATCACTAAACCTTCCAAAGTGATGCGTAAAGCTGATTGGCGGTACTCGTAGGGGTAGCTTCAGCTCTTTATTATAGTGGTATTCGAACTCTTTTACGGCTATTTCAACTGTTTTATAGCCGATTTCAGGAAGAAATTCTTCAAGAGGTTGTGGCGCATCACTGTCCTTTGCAGAAACCAAATTAAAAGGGGAAACATACGTAAATAAAGCTAGTCCAATAAGAATACGCTTGTTCATTTTACCGCTCCTCTAACCTATTTAGGTATAGGTTAACCTACAGAATCAGAATTATGCTGACACATAACACTAACATGGCGTAGTCTTATCGTTAAAAATGGACGTAAAGTAGCGAAGTGTCGGTACTACGTTATTGGCGTGAAGCATCTTTTCAAGCTCTAGCTTTGTGACCCATTGAACTACTGTCACTTCCTTCTCCTGAAGTTTGGTGTCACTAATTTCAAAGCTTTGCTCAAATAACCAAACGTCATAAAAATCATTGAAACAATCACGTCGTTCACTCTTTACTAATTGTCCATTGGTCCTCAATAATGATATCCCTATTTCCTCTTCCACCTCACGAATAGCCCCGTCCAAACTGCTTTCACCCGTTACTATAGAGCCTCCTGGACATTCCCATAAATGAGGATAATGTTTATTGGGATGTCTTTTTGTTAAAAGGAATTCTCCCCTGTTATTGTGAATCCATACGTGCACAACGATATGGTAATCTTCAGCTGCTAATGCTGTCCCACGTACATGACGCTTATTTGTTTTTTGGCGATTTTTATCATAGAGATCCCAGACTTCCATAGAGCACTTCATTTCTGAATTTGAACAAGCACATACTGCTTCGTCCACATTTCCGTTGTCACAATAGAACGTTCCCCATTTTTTTCGAAAAATAATCCACTCCCCTCTTTTTCAAGAAATGCCCATCCTTCATTAGCCATCATTTGCTGAATGTCCTCGTCCACCTTCTGTATGCCCCTAGCAGAAATGGCTGCGAGGTACCAAGTTGCCTTCTTATCATTGGAGAGCGCCACTAAATCAAAGGGGGATGCATTTAATTTTTGTATGGCTTCCTTTGGTGTAAGGGAATCGATTGGCAAAGGAGGGTATAATAATTTATTGCTATCAATAAAGACCCCACTTACTACGAAAAGAGCTGCTATGAGTATACCTATTTTTTTCAAAGCTCACCATCCTCCTTGTCTGGTTAAGAATCGGCTGCTGCAATTTATCTGTAAAAGAGAGCTTCTATTTTGAAGCGGTCATACGTTTATTTTTTTCATTGCTATTCAAGCTTTTAATAATGAAGAAAAGTTATAGAAAGCATTTAAAACATCTTCTCCTAAAGGATCAGCAAATACATGATTTTCCAATGGGAAGATGCCTTCATTCTCTAATTGCTCCAAATATTTCTTGAAGCCTTGATCTATAGCCTCCATATACCCCTTAAGAGAAAATTGATAATTAAATATTCTTTCGATAGGATAATGACTTTTATGTTCAATTAATATGTATTCACCATCGCTGGAAAAAATATAGTAATCATAGTTTCCGTGACAATCTATTTTTACCTCATTTGTATTACCTAGATAAAAACTGGTGAGCGTGGAGAAAAATTGCGGGATGGCTATAAAGGCTAAACCAGATCTTAAACTAAAAAGTTGCTCTTCATTTGACACATCAAATTGAATATCTCCACCCTCTAAATTAATTTTAATCGTACACATATACTTACTTTCCAAAAATATACCCCCTCTCTAAACCTATACATTTCATATTTTACCTTATTAAGTAAATAAACTGTAGAAGATGTTATCATTCTGTTTATAAAGATTTAATAGGAGGTGATAAATTTGATCATTAGAAAGGCAACTATAAAGATGCGAAAGGTATTAGAAAAGTACCTGTTGATAATTGATGAACAAGCTATAAGCATATTGTGCTAGCAAAATATTAAAATAAATTATCCTACGAACAATGGACACAACAAATTGCCGACAAAAATGAAGTATGTACTAGTAGCTGAAAATGAATTAGGCGACATTATTGGCTTCACATCTGCAAGTAAAAGAGACTCAAACCCTTCCCCATTCCAATTATGTAGAAACGCTCTATCTTTTAGAAAACTATCACAAAAAGGGATAGGAAAACAATTGCTGAAGGAAATCCAAAAGAACTACCAAACTAAATTTGTCGAAGTCTTAGTTATAGAATAAAACACGTTATTTTTATGAACATTATGGGGCGAAGCTTAGAAATTACAATTGGTGGGAAAGTGTTAAAAGAGTCGGTGTACGAATGAAAAGATATCGAAGAAGCTATTGGAAAGCTAATGTAATAAAATTAATTTTTATCGTCAAATCAGGAAAATGTTTTCGAAGATTCCTTATAACGAAGATCATATTCAATTTCAATGAATCTTATATCATTTTTAATCAAGCTAAACATCTTCATTGCTCCCATGCTTTTAAGTTTCTTCATACTGCATAAACCGTACTCAGAAGTTTAGAACTGTTCCAATAACAAGTAAAAATGGTAAAAGGGAATGGCTAGGTAAACGTACAACAAGCCTAGCTCTTTACGCATAAAGTAGCCATATATGACTGAAAGGATGTCCTGTGTGGGGAAAGAACATAAATATTTTCAAAAATTCAAGTTTACGTCAAATCCAAATTGTCATTGTCGCTGTTGTTGTCCTTGTTGTCGTTGTAAATGTAAGCCGCCATTTTTACCCATACCACCAAGTTGTCATTATCTCGTCTATGTGACAGATGCTGGGCAGCTCGCAACACCTGATAATAGAGTTTCTGTGATCGATACCGCAACAAACACAATCGTCGCTACCATTCCAGTAGGATCTGCTCCGCTAGAAGTAGCGATTACACCTAATGGCGCTTTCGGCTATGTTCCAGCGCTCTTCTCGGATAATGTAACGGTTTTTAGTACTGCCACAAACTTGCCAATCGCTACCATTCCTGTAGGCATTGACCCCCTTGGTGTCGCCATTTCACCAAATGGAACACTTGCTTATGTATCCAATCACGGATCGAACACTATATCGGTCATTAATACAGCCACCAATACCGTAACAGCCACTATTCCAGTAGGGCTACAACCTCAAGGTATTGCCTTTACGCCAAACAGTGCGTTTGCTTATGTTGCCAACGAGAATTCCAATTCAGTATCTGTTATCAATACTGCAACCAATACGGTGATTGCTACAATCCCTGTGGGAATTCGTCCTAGATCCATTGTTTTGACTCCAAGCGGGCAATTTGCTTATGTGACAAATGAAAATAGCAATTCCGTATCGGTTATTAATACCACTACCAATACAGTAGTGGCTACCATTCCTGTTGGTACAGGACCTGTAGGAACAGCGATTACCCCTGATGGAACGCTTGTTTACATTGTGAATAAAGGCAATAATACCGTATCTGTCATCAATACAGCCACCAATACGGTGATTGCAACTATTCCTGTAGGTGCATCTCCAGACCAAGTAACCATCTTGCCAGATGGTACTTTTGCCTATGTAACAAATCAAGTAGACAATACGGTGTCTGTCATCGACATAGCAACAAACATGGTAATTGCCACAATCCCAGGATTTAACGGGCCGACTGGTATCAAAACTGGAACAATCTGTCAATAATTACCCCTAAAAAAAGCAACCGACTACTTCCACCCCATCTTAGAAAATGGGCTGTTTTTTGTCGGTTGCCTGCATTCTTTATATAGTTAATTATGGCTAAAGTTAGCTTAGTCTTGAATCGCTGCGTCTAAAGCGACCACGATCATGTCATTGAATGTTGTTTGACGTTCTTCAGCTGTCGTTACTTCACCAGTGATGATATGGTCACTTACTGTTAGAACAGCAAGTGCTTTACGGCCAAATTTTGCCGCTAATGTGTAAAGAGCTGCTGATTCCATTTCTACCGCTAGTACGCCGTATTGCGCTAATTTTTCATTTTGGTGCTCATCTGAGTAGAATAAATCCGCTGTGAAGATATTCCCTACTTGTAAGTTAAGACCTGCATCTTTACCTGCATTGTATGCTTTTAATAAAAGATCAAAGTCAGCGATTGGTGCGAAATCGATAGCACCGCCCCAGATGATTTGGTTCATACGTGTATCAGATGTTGCTCCTTGTGCTAAAATCACGTCACGTACTTTTACATCTTTTTGAATTGCACCACAAGTACCTACACGGATTAATTTTTGAACATCATATTCTTGCATTAATTCTGTTGCGTAGATTGAAATAGATGGCACACCCATACCAGTTCCTTGTACAGAAATACGTTTCCCTTTATACGTACCAGTGTATCCGAACATATTACGTACTTCGTTGTAGCAAATTACATCTTCTAAAAATGTTTCCGCAATGTATTTTGCACGTAATGGATCTCCTGGAAGTAAAATTGTGTCAGCGATTTCACCTTTTTTTGCATTAATATGAATACTCATACTGCAATCCCTCTTTTCTGTCAGTTATCACTATAAATAATACTGTGTTTCTGTCATTTACGCAATGCTAGACGTCTAGCAACTACAAAATTATTTATAGTTTTCGTACAATTATGCTTGTTCCTCATAAAGTGTCCACAAAGTATCAAAGGTCTGGATTGTTAGGTTTTCCGTTGCATAGGTTTCTATATAGTCGGACAACTCATTAAAGTCTGTGCTCTGCTTTGGAAAATTATGCTCATGAAACACTTCCTCTGCAAAGCGTACTTTAGGGTCAGACCAATCGCCACCTCGATAGGTTAGGACATATAAATAAAAACTTTTCTTCATCGAACAAATTCCCCTTTTTATGCATTGGCTTTTCGCTAGTGTATCAAAAAAAATAGCATTCGTCATAAATTCCACTACTACTATATTTTACCCACTTATGATTTTAGAACTATTTTCATGGTCGATCCTGACTTTTGTCATAGTTATTTTATCTGAAAAATTTTAATTTTTAGAAATAAAGATAGAAAAATCTAGTAAAATAAGATAAAATTGAAATCGATTATTTAAAAAATAGGAAGGTGATGGCGATGAAAAAGACTAAAAAAACCCATGGTACAGCGAAAAAACGCCCGTCTCTCTTTACTTTTAGCTTTTTTAAGAAGAGGAAAGCTTCTACACAAGGGGAAACTGGGAAAAATCCCCCTCCTATTAAAGAAAAACGACAACGTTTTTACCATTTAATTCGGGGTAAAGTGCTTATTATGTTTGCACTTCTTATTGTAATTAACGGTATTATGGGTATATTGTCCTATGTCAATATACAAAACTTGCAACACCAAATGGAAGATTTCACAAAGAAAAATGTGCAGGAGCAACTAACGGTGAATCAACTTGCCTATGAGATTGCTAGACTGACCAATTTAGAACAATCATATTTAATTACGGGTAACGGCATTTATTCTACTTCTTATCATTTAAAAATAGATACCATTAATAAAAAGCTAGCCGCTTTGAAAGATCAATTTCAAGATCGCCAAGTGGAACTCGGTCATATGCAGGCAATCGAGCAATATTATAAAAATTACCTTGATTATTCAGATAAAGTCATGACAATGCGTGATGAGCTTGGCCTTGAGCAGGCTCGTAAACTGATGATGGGTGCTACTGGGGAAACAATGAAAACACATATCGACCAAAACATTGAGACCATTAATACTGTCATGGACGATTCCAATAAAACAAAATTAGACAAGCTTAACCAGCAGGTAAATATTTCTATCACTACATTCTTTCTCGTTTCAATCGTTGGCTTTTTAGCAATTGTAATTTTTGGCTTTATGCTATTTAAATCATTAAAACGTAATACACAGGCGATTAATGACTCTATCCTTGATATTGCGCAAGCAGGAGGCGATTTGACAAGACGTGTAAATGTGCATAATCGTGATGAATTTTCGATTATTGCAGCCTCCACGAATACGTTAATTGAGTCAATTTCTAACTTAATTCGACGCGTAAGTGAGTTAGCGGATCATGTATCAAGCAGCAGTCAGGAGCTAATGTCATTAGCAGATGAAAATGCGCGTACAATTCAGGATATTGCGGATGCGACAGCAGATATTGCGAGTGATAGTGACAATACGATTTCCAGTATGAATAGTGCGCAGCAAAAAATGAGCGACTTAGAGCATTCCATGCATCAATTAAATGAACAAGCGAGTGCTGTCCATCGTGCCTCTATCGCCATGCAGCAAGCAGCCGATGAAGGTAGCCGCTCTGTAGAACAATCATCACTCGTCATGCAATCGATTGAAGAAACAATGGCTTCTACAACATCTACGGTAGAGGCGTTAGGTCGTAAATCTGCGGATATTACGTCCATTATTGGTACAATCACGGCCATTTCTGAGCAAACGAATCTCCTCGCTTTAAATGCGGCGATTGAAGCGGCAAGGGCTGGTGAGCATGGACGAGGCTTTGCTGTTGTAGCCGATGAAGTTCGCAAACTAGCAGAGCAATCCCAAAGTGCAGCGAAAGAGGTGACATCGATTGTCACATCTATCCAAGATGAGGTCACATCCATCATTGCTCAAAATCACGAGGGTGTGACAACGGTCATCCGAGGCGTTGAAGTAACAAACGAAACAAATCAATCCTTAGCCAACATTTTATCGCATACCGAAGAAACAACGTCAATCATCGCGGCCATGGTAGATAAAATTGCGACAACACTTGAAAATAGTAATGCGGTGGCAAGTGACTTCATTCATGTCAATGCCTACGCAGAACAATCCGCGGCCAATACCGTGACATCTGCGGCAGCAGCCACACAAGGCTCCGCCTCCATGCAGGAAATCAACGCCGCAGCCACTGAGCTTGCCCAACAAGCAGATTGCCTACGTAACCTCGTAAGCGAGTTTAAAGTTTAAGCGAACTGAAAGAGAGAGGGGGAACCAATTTTTTATTGGTTCTCCCTTGACTTTGCGGGGCTATCTACTAATTTGGGGCTATCCTTCACTTTGAGCATGCTATCCGCTACTTTTTAAGTTTTATCCTCCACTTTTAGATTTCTATCCAATTATTTGAGGGCTATCCCCCTAATTTGCTGGGCTATCCCTCACTTTCAGCAATCTATCCGCTACTTTTTCAGGCTTATCCGCCACTTTTTCTGTTCTATCCTCCACTTTCAGATTTCTATCCTTCTAATCTGCTGTTTCTCATGACCATAAAAAAACCTAGCAAGGAGCTACCTTGCTAGGTTTTTACTATTTAAATAGTGCTCGGTATTCGCCATAGCCTTCTTTTTCTAAATCTTCTTTTGCGATAAATCGAAGCGCTGCTGAGTTTATGCAGTAGCGTAAGCCACCTTGCTCACTTGGGCCGTCTGGGAAGACATGTCCTAGATGCGAATCCGCTTCTTTGCTGCGTACCTCCACACGACGCATACCGTGAGATGTATCGAAATGCTCGGTTACCTGTTCTTTTTCAATCGGCTTTGTGAAGGCTGGCCAGCCACAGCCTGAGTTGTATTTATCGAGTGAGCTGAATAAAGGCTTGCCAGACACAATGTCTACGTAGATGCCTTCTGCAAAATGGTCATCAAACTCATTACGGAATGGTGGCTCTGTGCCATTTTCCTGTGTGACATAGTATTGCATCTCTGTTAGTTCTTTTAAACGTTGTTCCTTATTCATGTTTGTTCCCCCAGTGTTGCTCCTGAAACGCTCGACGACCTGATCCAATCGAATAGCGCTCATAGTGCATTGGATTTTTCTTATAATACTGTTGATGATAATCCTCAGCCGGATAAAACGTAGTGACTGGTAAAATTTTTACCATAATTGGTTTATCAAACTTACCAGACGCTTGTAAATCCGACTTTGAACGTTCAGCTAGCTCACGCTGTTCTTCGTTATGATAAAAAATGGCCGTTGTGTAGGATTCTCCACGGTCGTAAAATTGACCACCTGCATCTGTTGGGTCAATTAAAGTCCAATAAATCGCAAGTAGCTGCTCGTAGCTATATAACTCATCATCAAATGTGATTTGTACAGCTTCCACATGCCCTGTTGTTTCCGAGCAAACCTGTTCATAGGTAGGATTTACAACATGTCCACCTGTATAGCCTGAGATTACGGAATCAATCCCAGGTGTTTCGTCAAAGGGCTTGACCATACACCAAAAACAGCCTCCCGCAAATGTTGCATATTGCTTTGCCATTCATTTCACTCCTTATTCACCAGGAACAATAATTTCCAATAAGATTTTATCCTTTGGTAAGTCCAACTCTTTAGCACGTACACGTGAACCAGAGGCAATGTTAATGCGCGATAAATCAATATATATTTCTGCTTTATTCGGATTCACGGTAATCCATGAGGGAAATTCCACCGAATCGCGCATGATTTTCATTGTCGTTTCTGGTGGAATGTTTAATAACCCTACATTCATGCCTGTCTGTTTTAAAATAATATTCCCCTTGTCATCCACAATAGGATCAAAATTCATGGAAATGGGGATTTCCGTATAGAATACCGTCAGTGTGCTACGTAGTTGAATATCATCCCCAATTGTGAAATCAAGTGGTAAAGGTGAGCCTTTCGCTGCATCCTTTAGGTATTTTTTTGAGATCGATTCTAATTCCTTTGTTGTGGTTTGCACCACGAGTACATTTCCTTTGCTTTCACTTTCACCTGCTGAACTCTTCGCAACATGGACGTCATCCACTGGTCTAGTTGCTAAAAAAACGACGAGGAGGATTGCAAAAAGCACTGTGCCCGCTAAGGCGAAAAACGCGACTTTCCATTTATTCATTTTGTCACTCCTCGAAGCCTATTGCCTTGTTAATCTTTTTTTCCATACCACACTGCTCCATTGCTGCTAGTATACGCTCTGTCATTTTTTCATACCCCTTTGCATTCGGGTGGAAAAAGTCTGTATGATAGACGAGCTCTTCATTTGAATCAAACAAATCTTCTACTGATACGTAACAAGCATTGGAATCCTTGCTGGCTACTTCCTCTATCACATTATTCCATTCTGTGATAATCGTATCAAATTCATTCGCCTCATTGGTTACAATCGAAAATGGATTGTAAAAACCAATGAGTAATAAGGGCACTGTCGGATTTTTAGCACGAATGCCTTCTACGATTTTGCTGTAACGTTCCTTGTATGCCAGTAATTCCTTATCAAATGCATCACGTTTCAGGTTAAATAAATCCTGCCTGACGACCTTCATGACATCATTGCCACCCATTGTTAAGGAAATTAGCTGTGCTTCTTGCAGCTCCTCATCATAATGCCCTTTTTTCACTAATTTTAGTAGCTGATCGCTGCGTCTGCCACGTTTGCCCCGATTATCAACCTCTACATCCGAAATCGAAGGCCATGCGAGCAATGAATCTGCTAATCTTCCAACATAACCGTCTTGACTATACTCATCACCGACACCATCTGTCAACGAATCTCCCAGTGCCAAGTAATGTAGTTGCTTTGCTTGTTCTTCATCAATTTGCGATAAATCCTCTGCTGATGGCTCAAAAAAATGTTCAAAAATTTGCGTCAACATATTCTTAGATGTTTTTTCCTCATCTTCTGTTTGTTGCTCATCCTGCGGTATATCTTGCTCCGTTCCTGCTTGCTCACCTTCAGGTTCTGCTTGCGGATTCGGTTCATCGATTGATATTGCACAACCACTTAGTACAAAGACGGTCAAACATGACAACATAAATCGCCAAATGTCCATTTGACCACCTTCCATCCCTTTCTATTACTTCTATTATAGAATAGTTCATGCCGCCATGAAAAGTGACTTCCCCTTAGTTCTCCATAATTTTGTGTGCTTGCCAAATTTCCTCAGGTTTATGTATGGAAAAATGTGTGTTTATACAGTGTGCCTTTATGCAGAAGGGATGATAATTAGTAGGATGTCTGATTTATTTTTGGTGGCAACGTGATCACTGTTTGATTGAAGCTACTGTTCAACACGATTACTATTTAATTGAAGCCGCTCACGCTCATAGTTAGTGGAAAACTGATCACAGCTAAACAAAAACTGCTCATCTTTGAATAATCCGCTCATCCTGCTAGGAGTTCCACGCATAATAAAAAAGCCACTACATTTACTTATGTAGTAGCTCCTTCCTGTTATTCTGCAAAATAAATAAAACCAATTGCTCCTGGACCTGTATGTGTCGAGATGATTGGAGATGTAAAGGCAATTTCAACATCGTTAAAGCCAGTTTCTTCGATCAGCGCTTTTAATGGGTTGCCCATCGTTACTAGGCCATCTGCATGGGAAATGCCGACTGCCTTAACTGTTTTTCCAGCTGTATCTGCTTGGAATTGTTTAAATAAAAAATTGACTACTTGTTTATGACTACGTACCTTTGACACAGGATTGTATACGCCACCTTCAAGGTTGGCAATGACTTTGATGTTTAGGAGGGAACCGATAAAGCCTGTGCCTTTACCAATTCGACCGCCTTTGATTAAGTTTTCGAGCGTGTCTACAATAACGTATAAATGTGTATTGTCTCGTACATTTTCTAAACGTGTCACGATGTCCTCCACAGTGGCGCCTTCATCTCGCATGCGGATGGCCTCTCGTAGTTGGATAGCTAAACCAATCGCGATAAAGCGTGAGTCAATGACTGTCACATCGGCATCTGTCATTTGAGCTGCTTGACGAGCTGACTCTACTGTGCCACTCATACCACCAGTCATATGGATGGAGATAATTTGATCGCCATCTTTACCGAGTTCATCATATAATTCCTTAAATTTACCTGGTGCTGGTTGTGAACTTTTCGGTAAATTTTTTGCATTTTTCATTAAGCCTAAAAAAGATGGTGGCTCTAAGTCCACTCCATCTGTATATGTTTGACCATCAATTTGAATCGTTAAAGGCACGATATGTATGCCATGTTGTGCTACTTCTTCTTTTGTTAAATCACAAGTTGAGTCCGTTACTATATGAATTCGTCTCACTTCGACACATCCTTTTACTTCATTAAAATTTATTATATAGACTAATGAATCATTATGTAAACATGACATTTGTCATTAGGCAAAGCTCTGTCCTAGCTAGCATGTAAACGCTACCTTGGATACTATAGCGTTTTCACCTACCTCTTGTCTATCAATGCCCCTCAAAGAATATGACAGGCTTATGACATTTTTGATATGAACTATATGACAAATGTAAATGTTCATCTATAAATTATTGGGGTATAGTAAATGTACGAACGAAAGGAGTGTTTCAAATGGTTGATTCATTTGACTATAAATCATGGAGGGAAGAGCTGTGGAATGCCATAACACACGGTATTGGTTTCATTGCTAGTATTCCAGCACTGGTTGTTCTACTGTTAGCAGCCGTACAAACAGGAAATGCCCTACATATTACAACCTTCAGCATTTTCGGTGCGTCTGTCATCATTCTGTTTTTAATGTCTACATTACTACACAGTATGCCAGAAAAATATAAACACTTTTTCGCTATTTTGGACCATTCGTCCATTTATATTTTAATTGCCGGCACCTATACGCCGTTTTTATTAATTGCCGTTGGTGGTGCCCTTGGATTGACGCTACTATGTATTATTTGGTCATTGGCTGTGCTTGGTGTATTGTTTAAATGTTTCTTTATTAATCGCTTTGAAGTACTTTCATTAATTTTTTATATTGGCATGGGCTGGTTAATTATATTTGCCATTAAGCCCGTTTATCTGTATTTAGGTTTACATGGCTTTGCTTTACTGCTAGCAGGTGGGCTATTCTATACGATTGGAGCCATCTTTTATGCATGGCGCTCTCTGCCCTTTAACCATGCAATCTGGCATCTCTTTGTGCTAGCTGGCTGTGCCTCCATGTATGCGTGTGTTTATTTTTATCTATAATAAAAGCAATCGCTCATTGTGAAGGGAGCGATTGCTTTTTCGTTTATTTACGTTCAAAAATTTGATATTGGAATGTATAACCTTCTGGTGCTGTTTCAGGCTCCTCTGAAGAGACTTGAACAAAATCTTGCTCATAGCTCGGGAAATAGGTGTCACCCTGAAAGGCATGATTAATTTTTGTGATATACAAGCGATCAGCCATCGCCATCACTAAACGGAAAATTTGCTCGCCGCCAATAATCATCACCTCAGGTACATCTCCAGCTAGCGCTAAAGCACCTTCCAAGCTAGTGACAATTTCAATGCCTTCTGCCTGATAGTTCTCGTCTCGTGTAATAACGATGTTGCGTCGCCCTGGAAGTGGTCGACCGATGGATTCAAATGTTTTACGTCCCATAATCATAGGCTTGCCCATTGTTTTTTGTTTAAAATACTGCAGATCCCCAGGTAAATGCCAAGGCATCCCATTGTTATATCCGATGACGTGATTGTCATCATGTGCCACAATTAAAGAAATCATACTGTCCCTCCAAATACTTTCGTCCCTTTTATTATAAACATAATGCGCTTATTTCACCTATTTTTAAATAAATAAACATTTGTTACACCTAAATCCTAGTAAAATTATATGAATAGTTTATAATAGGAATAACAAACCTCTCAATAAAGGAATGATGAAGATGATAACTTTAAGAAAAGAAGCTGTTCAATATCTAGAAGCTCAGCGTACTGGTACACCTTATTACAAAGTTTCACCTCAGGAAGCGAGAGCCATGCGGAAGGTTACACAATGGCAATCTGCACACAAACCGAAGCTAGCATCCATTGAGGATCACAAAATTACAGTGCGAGATGGCGAACAAATTACAGTTCGGCTTTATACGCCTGTTCTCGGTAAAACATTACCTGTTATTGTTTTTTATCATGGGGGAGGCTGGGTCTATGGCAATCTAGAATCTGTCGATGCAGGCTGCCAGCTATTAGCAGACCAGGCACAGGCGATTGTGGTATCAGTGGATTACCGCTTAGCACCTGAATATCCTTTCCCAACACCCTTACATGATGCCTATGATAGCTTAGTATGGGTGCACAATCATATGGAAGCCTTAGGTGGCGATGCAAGTCGATTATCAGTTGCTGGGGACAGTGCTGGCGGAAATTTGGCTACTGTAGTTGCATACTTAGCTACTGCACTCGAGGGACCATCGTTACACGCTCAAACACTCATCTATCCTGTCACAAATGTCGATTTTTCAACAGTATCTTATCTGGCATATGGTGAAGATTACGGCTTAGATACACAAGCCATGCAGTGGTTCTCTCATCACTATACAGAGGAAGCAAACTTCACAAATCCACTTGTGTCCCCTCTTCAGCTAGAGGAAGTCCGTAACATGCCGAAAACATTCATTATAGCTGCAGAGGCAGATGTTCTCTTTGATGAGGGTCTAAGCTATGCACAAAAGTTAAAGGCTGCTGGTGTGGTAGTGGAACATATTACAATGCCAGGTTTAATCCATAGTTATTTCAGTAAAATGAATTATTTTGAAGAAGCAACGATTGCAACCGTGACAAAAATTGCGCAATTCCTGAAATAAGTTTGGCTATCCCGCGCAAACAGTGCGATAATAGAGCAAAACGTTTTTTAAAGGATGACACTATGACACAAACAATAGCTCTACAAGTACAACAGCCCTTTTCTGATCAATTAAAAAAAGGCTTCCCACTTATTTCAAAAGATGCGGTTGATGCACGACGTTTACCTGCTGAGCAAGGAACACTCCTCAGACTCATGGATCATCATAACCGTTTTATTGGAACAGGTTACTACGGCATCCAAAACAAAGGGATTGGCTGGGTGCTAACGACCGATGCGAATGAAACAATTGATAAAGCTTTTTTTATAAAAAAATTCAAAAAAGCCATCGACAATCGTGCTGCATTTTTTAGCAATGAAAACACAACAGCCTTTCGTGTGTTTAATGGTGAAGGAGATGGCATCGGCGGTCTTACGATTGATTTTTTTAACAGCTACTACATGGTAAGCTGGTATAGTGAGGGCATTTACTCATTTAAAGAAGTGGTGTATGAGGCGCTTGCTGAGACAGTAGACTACCAAGCGATTTATGAGAAAAAACGCTTTGATAGTAAAGGACAATATATCGAGCAAGATGATTTTGTAATGGGCACGCCAGGAGAATTTCCTATCATGGTGAAGGAAAATGGTATGACCTATGCGGTGCATTTAAACGATGGCGCCATGACAGGGATTTTCCTCGATCAACGTGAGGTACGATTGGCTATTCGAGAGCGTTATGCCAACAACACAGACATGCTGAATACATTTTCCTATACAGGAGCATTTTCTGTGGCAGCCGCTCTAGGAGGAGCCATCAAGACAACGAGTGTAGATGTGGCAAAGCGTAGTCTAGCCAAAACGATTGAGCAATTTAGTGTCAATCATATTGATTATGAGGCACAGGATATAAAAGTCATGGATGTCTTCCATTATTTTAAATATGCACAGCGCCATGCTTTACAGTTTGACCTTGTCGTATTAGACCCACCTAGCTTTGCACGTACGAAGCAAATGACCTTTTCAACGGCAAAGGACTACCCTAAATTACTAAAGGACACGATTGCCATTACCGCTAAAAACGGCATCATTGTGGCTTCCACAAATAATGCCAGCTTTGGCATGAAAAAGTTCAAAGGCTTTATTGACCAAGCCTTTAAAGAGACTCGTACACGCTATAAAATTGTCGAGGAATACGGTTTACCGAAGGATTTCCGTGTACCACGTGAATACCCTGAATTTAATTATCTGAAGGTCGTGTTCATCCAGAAAATCGACTAACCAATCGAGAATCACACCAAGGTGTGATTCTTTTTATGTAAGGAAAAGTTGATTCTACCTAAGGAGGTTCGGTACCTCTACAATAAAGGTTCCAAAAGATTGAAACGTTATAAACAATCAAACAGAGCCCTTCTATTAAAAGTAGCCTAAGAAGATGTTCTCTTCTTAGGCCACCCGATTATAGATATTTCACAAACCAATCACGGATATATTCAAGTCGATTAATTCGTAATGTAGGCTTTCCACTTCTTGAAAGTTCATGATTCGCCTCAGGGAAACGCACGAATTTTGTTTGTTTTTTACGATATTTTAAGGCGATAAACAATTGCTCTGCCTGCTCAATTGGACAACGATAGTCTTTTTCACCATGTAAAATCAATAATGGTGTCTCCACTTTGTCTACATACTTCAGTGGCGAATGATGCCATAGCTTCTCTATATCATCGAGTCCTGCTTGAATTTGCCAGTCTGTAAAATAATAGCCGATATCACTGACACCAGCAAAGCTAATCCAGTTCGAAATGGAGCGCTGCGTCACAGCTGCTTTAAAGCGATTTGTATGGCCAACAATCCAGTTGGTCATAAAACCACCGTAGCTTCCACCAGTTACACCTAGACGATCTTGATCAATAAAATCATAGTGCTCCAGAGCGTAGTCTACCGCTGCCATTAAGTCCGCATAATCATTACCACCATAATCGCCACGTACTGCATCAACAAATTTTTGGCCATAGCCATGACTACCACGCGGATTCGTATAAAGCACTGCAAAGCCTTGTGCAGCAAGGATTTGGAATTCATTAAAGTAGGTATTGCCATACATTGCATGCGGACCACCATGGATTTCAAGAATGAGAGGATACTTCTTCCCTGCTTCATAGCCAACTGGCTTCATAATCCAGCCGTTGACCTTCCAGCCTTCAGCACCTTCAAATTCGATACTCTCTGGAACAGCTAATGTTTTGGTTTTTAAAAAATCTTCATTAATGGACGTCAACTGTTCTTTGTCACCTGTTTTTAGGTTCACATAAAACAGATCGCCTGGATTGGTCGTTGTGCTAATAGCCGCAATAGCCTGATCATTTTGCGCATCAAGTGAGAAGCCATAGACATATTGATCATCATGGATAGCTGGGTAAATTTCGCCATCTACATTTCCGTAATAAATCGCCGCATTGCCGTGATCTGTGACTTGGAAGTAGAAGCTATGATTATCATTCATCCATTGCACTCGTGGTGACGCTACACCTTGCAGGAAATCACCGATGACATAATCACCAACAGGCGCATCAAATTCACTTGTTACACAGTTTAGTAGTTTTTGCTCCATGTCATACATCCAAAGCTTTGCTTGTGTGGCATTTTCAAATTCACGTTCTCCACCTACAAAAGAAAGATAGCGACTATTCGGAGACCAAGCTGTTTGGTAATATGCACCCGAACCTTCTGTTAGCTTGTGACTCTGCTTCGTTTCTAACTCCAATAAATAGATATCCACATTAAATGAGAAATCTAAATCCTCCGCTTTATCTGCTAAGTACGTAAGGTATTTGCCATCTGGCGACCAAGTACCCAGATGGCAGTACTCTTTGCCTTCTGTCACTTGTTCTAGCTCTCCTGATGCCACATTGACAATGGCAATATGGGTAAACTGCTCCATATCCATAAATCCACCAGCATCCGATTTGTGTTTCATTTTCTCGATTTCTAGTGGCTTTAGTTCTTTATCCTTTTTCTTTTCATCCTCCGCTTTATCTAGGATGGTTTCATCTTTCCCTAGCACGACTGAAAAAGCAATTTTCTTGCCACATGGTGACCAGACAGGGGAGGTCGCTCCATTTTTACAATGTGTCACCTGTTTTGCCTCTCCACCTGCTTTCGAAAGAACATAAATTTGTGACTTACCTGTTCTCGTTGACAAAAATGCAATTTGACTGCCATCTGGTGACCAAACAGGGGAACTCGTTCTATCTTCACCAAATGTCCATTGCTGTGGTGTTTTGTCCTTCAAGTTTATGTAAAACAAATTCGATATATAGTCGTTTTTCTTCTCGTCCATACGAGTCTCTACATAAACTACCTCTGTCCCATCTGGTGAAAGCTGTGGATCTGCTACTGATTTTAAGTGATAAAGATCTTCTGGTTGAATCCCTTGTTTCGATGTCATGTTCTTGCTCCTTTGTATTGTAATTTTCTGTGCCTTACTACAATACTTCGACACCCTAAGTAATATTCCTCTATTGAATTGAATTTTTCACTAGTTCCCAATATTCTGCTGACTTTGTTCTGCGATAAAATTTATAAAAGGGCTCATTTGGGCGAGCATGCTCCTTATAAAGGTTTATCAGGTGCAGTAAAAAATCTTCAATTTGTGTGACGTCTACCCTCTTAGCGAATAACGTGCCAGCCTGTGCCTTTGCTCCCATTGGTACTGCCCCTAAATAGACATCAAAGCTTTCTTGTTGGTAAACGAGTCCAATATCATCATAGACTGCATTGTAGCAAGCTGATGCACAGCCATTAATATTGACACGCACTCTTGCAGGTACCTTCATCCCCTCTATGGCATTATAGAGCTGTTCGGTTATCGGAGCAGCCTCCATTTTCTCCCCATCACAAAAATCGCAGGCCTTCATGGCTATGATTGAACCAGAGGGAGCAACATAAAGACCTGCTTCCTGTAAGGCTTGCACCGCTTCCGTGGCATCGCACGTTGGTATGGATACGAGTATACTATAGGAAGCAGAATATTTTATCGCCCCCTTTTCGCCAGCAATTTCGGCTATTTTTTGGAATTGTGCAGGAGTATAATGCTTATTAATAATGCCAGGGCTAACGGCTAGACGGGTAAACTCACCATGACCGTTCAGTGTTTCAAATGTTTGATCTGGTACATTTTTTTGAAATGCGTTCATTTTTATCGCTCCTTATAAAAAAGGAGCTAGCAAAACGCTAGCTCGAATGGATTAAAAGTTTTCAGGATAGAAGCCCTTTGCTAAAATTTCAATGGCCTCTGCCGCACGAACCCCTTCAGACGCTGCTGAAAGTGGCAGGATGACAAAGCGCTCATTTTTGACCGCTTCCATCTCCTTTAAGGCTGGATCATTTTTTAAGAATTGGATCTTTTGGTCTGCCGTTGTTTCACCGTAATCAATCACGACAACTACCTCTGGGTTGCGGTCTACTGCATCTTCCTTCGACACAGTTGTCCAGCCAGATTCCACATCACCAAAGATATTTTGTCCACCCGCGATTGTCACAAGCTCATTCATAAAGTTTTGACCAGCTGTAAATACATCCTTTTCACCGCTATCAAACACAAGAACACGTAATTTTTCGCTATCTTTTGGTAATTTAGCTTGTACTGCCTCTACATCTTTCGTCATTTGCTCAATTAAAGCTTCGCCACGATCCTCAATACGGAAAATCTTCGCGATATTGCGAATATCAGTGAAAATATCTTCTATTGTTGGCTTTGTCATGTTGGAAGCCGTATGTAAATACGTATGGATGCCTAATTCTTCAAGCTCTTCTGGTGTGCCTACACCCTTTTCGCCAAAGCCACTTTTCCAGCCAGCATATAGGAAATCTGCCTCGGCATCGATGACTTGCTCCTTCGTTGGGTATTGATCGGAAAGAACAGGGACCTTATCGTATGCCTCTTGCAGTGGTTCATAGATTTTATCATCTAAGTAAGCTGTCCCTACCATAGAATCCTCTAAACCAAGTGCAAGCATGATTTCTGTCACATGTTGATTTAAGCTAATCGCTTTTGTTGGTGCTTCCGTATATGTTTGAGTTGTGTCATTATTTTCAATGGTTACTTCTGCTGCCGCCTCAGATGGCTCAACCTTTTCACCTTGTGCAGCTGATTCCGTTTTGTCCTTTGCGTTACAAGCCCCTAAAACAGCGACCAAGGCAATGATCATCATCAGCCATATACTTTTCCATTTCTTCATGTCCTTTTCTCCTTTGCTGTTAAAATATAGAAAGAAATCAGAGACTTCTTTACTACTAAGGTAGTTGGAAGGGCATAAAAAAACCCTCTTGTCGCCAAGAGAGTAGCATAGTGAAATAACGGTATCATTACCTTCATCACTATCCCCATCCTCGTGGTTCTTAGTCAAAAAATACATACTGGCAGGTATCCTGGCTTAGGTTCATCATCTATACGCCTTCCCATAGTTTCACTACAGTGGCATGCTGTATAGACTCCCCATTTACAGTTGCGGGACAGCATCGGAATTGCACCGATTTCCCTTTTAAGCAAATGACAAATGCCATTTGCACCAATACGTTCTATAATGGTCAATACTATTGATAGACTAGCAGAAGAAAATTTATCGCGCAATCAGTAGTATGACACTAAAAGTATAATCATCATTATATTAGCACTATTTCGACATAAAGACGAACTATTTTACAAGAAATATAGAAGCTAGTATTCTGTTACAATAAAAAGATAGCATTCTATAGAAACGAGGATTTCTTATGTACAAAACGATCGGTGTACTTGCGCACGTGGATGCAGGAAAAACGACCTTCTCTGAGCAAGTGCTTTTTCATACAAATAGTATTCAAGCACGGGGGCGTGTTGATCATCAGGATACCTTTCTTGATCATCATGAGCTAGAGCGCAGACGGGGCATTACGATATTTGCCGAGCAAGGGCGCATGAATATTGGCGATGATACATACACATTGATTGATACGCCAGGGCATGTCGATTTCTCCCCTGAGATGGAGCGTGCCATTCGTGTGATGGATTATGCCATTATTATCATTAGCGCTGTCGAAGGGATACAGGGCCATACAGAAACAGTGTGGCAACTTTTACGTCAATACCATGTCCCTACCTTCTTCTTTATCAACAAAATGGATCGTGAGGGTGCCAATATGGAGGCCGTCATCAGCCAGCTTCGCAAAGATTGCTCTCAGCATGTTTTGTTCATCGATGAGCCACTGCGAGCAGACTATGTATCAAATAATATTATGGAATGGCTGGCGGAGCGCGACGAAAAATTGCTTGATGCCTTTCTATATGAGTCATTGGAGCATGAACAGTGTCTTGCTCAATTAAAGGAAATGATTAAAAATGAAGGTGCCTTCCCTTGCTTTGCTGGCTCGGCCTTAAAGGATGAGGGCATTCAGGAATTTCTTGACCAGCTCCCGCTGTTAACGGCTTCCCATTTTGACAAGGATGCCCCATTTGAGGGCGAGGTTTTTAAGATTCGTCATGATGGTCACCAGCGTTTAACCTTTATGAAGGCAACCAAGGGCTCGTTGCATGTACGAGATGAATTTTCATTTGACGAAGTAACAGAAAAAGTGACCGAAATTCGCCTTTATAACGGCAGTCGCTTTGAGACCGTTCAACAGGTAGAGGCAGGAGAAATTTTCGCTGTCAAAGGACTGAGCCAGGCAAACATTGGGGATCGAATCGGTACAACGATGCTATCACAGCCCTATGAGCTTGTCCCAACCTTACAGGCAAAGGTTCAATATGAGGGTGATCAGCATATCAAGGAAGTGCTACAGATTTTCCGGTTACTCGAAGCAGAAGAGCCGTCCTTGCGTGTGGTCTGGCAGGAAAAATTTCAGGAAATCCATGTGCATATTATGGGTGTCATTCAATTGGAGGTCCTAACTGAGGTATTAATGACACGTTTTTCATTAGCTGTCTCCTTTGGTGAGCCGCAAATTTTATACATGGAAACCATTGCGACGACCGTAACGGGCTATGGTCATTTCGAGCCCCTCAAGCATTATGCAGAAGTTCATTTATTAATGGAGCCAAATCCACGTGGAACAGGTAATACCTTCACCAATGCCTGTCATGCCGATCATTTATCTGTAGGCAATCAGCGCCTTGTTGAAAAGCACCTGTTTGAGCGTGACCATCATGGGCTACTAACAGGCTTCCCTGTAACAGATATTCATTTTACACTTCTAACAGGTCGCGGGCACAATGAACATACATCGGGGGGAGATTTCCGTGAAGCCAGTTTCCGTGCCCTGCGTCAGGGGCTGGAGCAGGCACAAAATGTTCTACTTGAACCCTATTATCGCTTTAAAATGAAAGCTTCAAACGACTTTATCGGTCGTATGATGACTGATATTCAGCAAGCAGCAGGCACGTTCGATGACCCGATTTTATCCGAAACGGATGTTATCCTAACAGGTCGTGCACCTGTTGCCACTTTAATGAGCTACAGTACAACCTTTGCCGCCTATACAAATGGGAAAGGTGCACTCACACTCCAATTTGATGGCTATGATGTGTGCCATAATACAGAGGATGTGATTGCACAGATTGGCTATGATAAAAATGCCGACCCTGAGTATAGTTCCTCTAGTATCTTTTGTGCTAAGGGCAAAGGATATTCGGTTCCATGGCAAGAAGCACAGGCAGCCATGCATTGCCTGTAGGGTGGGCGCTTCTGGTATTTTCTCGGCTTCCACGGGTATCCATCGCTCTAGCGCGGGTATTTCTTGCTTGGGCATCAATATATCTCTACCCTACAACAAGATATTACAAGCCCTCCAAAAAATGGAGGGCTTGTTTTTATAGTGCACCGACAGCTTTCTTTGTTGGATTGTCCAACAAATATGCGGGTTCAACTATTACATAGTCATGCTTGTTCGTAAAATCAATGAGTACCTTACCAGGTTGACTTTTTAATAGTTGTAGATGATCAATTAATTGCAGTAAAAGCTCGTGACCGTTGCCACGTGGATGCCAGTTGAAATGATAATCATTTAACGCTTGCACCGCTTCAATAAATTGGGCATATTCCTGCTGCACAAATGCAATGAGTTTGTCATGATGAGATGCTAAATCATATAAATATGTTTCGTAAAAGCGCATGACAATCGAGCATAATAAGTCATTGACACGAGCGGCACTTAAAACAGGCTTGGGCTCCAATGATAGACGGTCGAGGTTGGGCTTTGCGCGTGTAGAATCAATGCGCGTAATTAAGTGATACGCTTCTCCTTTGACCTCATAGACAATCGGATTGGTCGGCATGTACATCATAAAACTATTCGTCTTTGTTTTTAGTTCATCTGCTATGGCTGCTTTCGCTAAAAGATGACCGTCCACATCCCCATTTTGTATCCAAATAATTTCTTTATTATATAAGATTTGCTCAAAGAAGCGATCATTGCGAATCAGCTTCGTTGCTAATAATTGATCGATCAGAGACTCGACCACCATTCTTGTTTTCGCTTTCTTGGCAACTTCTGTGCGTGGTTGCTTACAAATGTTCAGATCTTCATAAGGCGTTTCCAACGTTGTCGTTACATGAATATTTGTCATACGTGCATCCCCTTTGCGTACATATTTTCAAAACAAAAAGGACTCCCTACTTTTGAGGAAATCCTTCATTTTATCTTCTTTCATCACACAATGCCAAACAAACCCTAAGTATGTGTGAACGAGTTCGATTATGAACCCTTTCATTTACTATGGGCGTTTGACGTACTGTGACGAACAGAGCATTCTGTTTTGTCAACATGCCACCTCCTATTCCTCGTAGGTTTATGGTGTGTACTCGTAACAGGCAGGTATCCTGACTCATGGTCATCGCCACTTTTCCCCTTCCCATCATTTGACAGTGGTTGCTGAAAAGTCGCTCACATTTACAGTTGCGGGACAGTGTCGGATTCACACCGACTTCCCTTTTAAGCAAATTGCACGCAATTTACACCTATTACTACACGCTATTCAGTTGTCATAGGAATCGAGTGTACTCCACATTCCTATTAGATTACTAAAATCAATTTTAAAGTAGTGTTTTTCTAAAGTCAAATATCATAATATTTTCCAAACTACTAATAAAGTTATAGGGGGATATAAAAAAGGTGAACTGCGTATTTTTTATCTTTCATTGACTTTATAATGAAAGATAGTGTACTTCTAATAGTGGAAGGATGAAAAATATGAAAACAAGTCAACAATTAGTAACGAGTAATTTAGAGGAAAAAATGAAACTATTTACTCGAGCCGTTTCTGGACAAATTATAGAGGAAGCTCATTTTGTCATAGCCAATACAAATATTCCAACTGATACATTTAATTTGTTAGTAGCGAAATCGCCTATAATTCATAAGGAAAATCATCTTAAACAAAGGATTAATCATTTCATTGTGAATAAACTTCCCTTCAGCACGTGGGTGGATGCCAACTATCTAAGCGATGATTGGCTACAACTGATAAAAGACTGCAATTTACAGGAAGCTGAACGAAATATGATGATGAAGCTTGACCATACACTTCACACAGGTCCACGAATTTCCAATTATCTTACCATCACAGAAGTAAGTAACAAGGAAGATCTTCTACAATATAAGGAAGTTTTTCTAAGTTTATTTGGAGAAACAGCAGAAAGAGATGCATTAGAAATTTACTTTCATCAATTCTCACAGGAAAAACTAGCATCAAATGCCCGCATGTTTATTGGTTGTATAAAGGAAGTACCTATCGCTACGGGATTATTAATCGACAGTAAACATAGCTATGGGATTTATGATGTGATGACAAAAGATGCGTATAGGGGCAAGGGTTATGGCAGTGAGATGTTTCAATTCCTACTCAGTCAAACAATCGATAAGCAAAAGCCCGTAGTCTTACAGGCATCAGAGGATGGAAAAAATATTTATAAACGCTTCGGGTTTAAAGAAGTCGGAGAAATGATTGTATTTGAATAAGGTCTCGGCAAGGCGCTCTTATTTACACTTGACAGTATTTTCGAGCTTACCGTAATCATGAAGCCGATTTAAAATCCGTTACACCGCCCCCTTCCTGGCACGACAGAAAAGCCTCACAAATCTGCGGGCTTTGGGTTGTGCACACGTACTATTAGCACCTTCATTACGTCCCCAAAACATACTGTGCTAAGACGCTTTGCACCTTATAAATATTTGTCGCCTTATTGAAGTTTTTTTGAATCGGTAATGGACTGCCAGACACCCATATTTTAAGCTCTGCATCTAAATCAAATGTTCCAGCTGTTTCGACTGAAAAATGAACGATATTTTTATAGGGAATGGAATGATACTCTGTTTTCTTGCCAGTCACTCCTTGCTTATCAATGAGGATCAATCGTTTATTGGTAAAAATAAACGTGTCTCTAATAATTTTATAGGCGTTCTTGACTGTCTCGTTTGGGATTAATAAATTATGGACCTCCTCCTGTAGTTTTTCTAAATTCACCTCGCTTGCATTGCCGATCAATCCATCAAATAAGCCCACTATCTGTCCCCTTTCGCTCTCGTTTATTTAATGTATTACAAAGAAGTGAGAGCTACGACAGGAAATGGTGGTATTATTTAGCCTATAGAGGGGGTGAGTGGTTGCGAATAATGATAGCTGCCTTAGTGTCTCTACTAGCCGTTGTTTTACTAGGATGTAATGAAAAACCAGAAGATAAATTAGCTAAGGTCAGCATTTCTATTGGTGCTAAATTTAACAAGGTGAACACTGATTTTTTTAAAGAATATACGGATGAAGAATCACTTACACTATTCCAACAAGCCATTGCAACAACAGTCAAAAACGAGGGTGTTGTCAATATGGCTTTGCCAGAATATGATGGACAAATAGTGGACAAGGCAGGAAACAAATATCGCTATCATCTTTGGTTAGGTGATAAAGGGCAAAACAGTAGTTTGATGCATGTCGAGGATACGCATACGATCTACACAATATCTAAGGAGTTCACTGAAAAATGAGCTGCGCTCGTTCACTCATAAAAAAACACTTCCCATTCAAAGGAAGTGTTTTGCCAAATCAATGATCCATTGCCTGAAACAGCATTTTTGCATAGCTGTCCGTGAAGGTAAAGCCGTTATTCTCTTTGTTGCTCTCATCAACAATGGTTCCAGCCTTCATCACATAAATGCGATCGCATAAATAGGAAACAGCCTTTAAGTCATGAGAGATAAAGAGAATGGCCATTGCCCTTTCTTTATTCAAGGTCTTTAATAAATCAACGATTTCTCGTTGAATCAAGCGATCTAGGCTTGAAATAATTTCATCACATACGATTAATTGTGGCTCGACCAAAAGGGATCGTAATAAATTAACTCGCTGTTTTTCTCCGCCACTTAGCTCAGAGGGCAAGGCATGTAAGATATCTGTTGGTAGCTTGACCTTCTCCAGCATGGTCTGTAAATAGGTGTCCGTTATAGGTTGCTTATGCTGAAGCGGCTCTCTTAATAGGTCCCTTACAGTCCACATGGGATTTAAAGAGGCTGTTGCATTTTGAAAAATAATCTGGCAGTTGTCATAAAAAGCTGCGCGACGATGCTTGGTTATTGGTTGCTGTTGAAAGTATACTGCCCCTTTTTCAGGAGCTTCTAGCTGCATAATTACTTTGGCCAATGTGCTTTTGCCACTGCCACTTTCTCCTACTAAGCCGACTATTTCCCCTTTTCCTACAGTAAGATGAATATGATTTAATATTGGGCGTCCCTTTCGATAGCTTTTACAAATATTGTGAACCTGAAGTATCAAAGCCCACACCTCCTCCTAAAAATGATGCGCAACTAGCTGACTAGTGTATGGATGCTTAGGCTGCTCAAAGATTTCTGTTACTCGCCCTCGCTCCACAATTTCTCCATTTTTCATGACGAGGATAAAATCCGCGATGGAAGCAGCTACATCTAAATCATGGGTAATTAAGAGTACGGTTGTTTCTAGCTGTGTATGAAGCCTTTTCAATTGTTGAATAAATTCCTGTTGATGCAGCATATCTAAGGAAGAGGTTGGTTCATCCGCTAATAAAACAGCTGGCGCCAGATAAAGAGCACAGGCAAGCATACAGCGTTGTAGCATTCCTCCAGAAAGCTCGAAGGGATAGCGCTCCAACACATCTGCTGGTAAATGTAAATCCTGTACAATATGCTTCATTTCAGCTAGAAATACTGCCTTTGTCTGCCCCATCCGTAAGGCAGTTAATCCATACAATTGCTGTTTCATTTTTTGCGTTGGCGAAAAGCTATTAGCAGCATCCTGAAAAATCGTAAAGAAGTGCCTTTGGCGTAGTACAGCTTGATCCTGTTTTGCTAATTCCACTATATTTCTTCCATTAAAAAAGATTGAGCCTTCAACTGTTGCTTGCGCTGGAAGCATGCCTAGAATGGCAGAGAGCATGGTGCTTTTTCCACTACCGCTTTCACCTATCATCACGGTAATCTGACCTTTTGGCACCGTAAACGAGAGATCATTCAATATAAATTTTTCGTTTATTCGAACAGTAACATTCTCTATTTTAAACATGGGTCTGTCCCCCTCTCTGCTTAAATCTACTACCAATAGCTTGCACGCATAAAATCGTTACGAAAATGAACATCCCAGGAAAAAGGCCCATCCACCAAGCCCCGACAAGTAAATCATTTTGTGCAGTATAGAGCATCGTCCCCCACGATGGAATGGACGGTGGAACACCGATACCTAAAAAGCTTAAGGATACTTCCGTAAAAATAGCACCAGCAAAATTAAATATCGTCACGACAAAAATGGCGGGAAGACTATTACGCAATAAATGACGAAAAAGAATCTTCCACAGCGGCGTGCGAAACATCTTCGCCATGTGGATAAACTCTAATTCCTTCAACCGGATAAATTCAGAGCGCACGATACGGGCAGTGACAAACCAGCCTGTGCACCCCATAATCATTGCCATGCGCCATACACTTCCTTGCATAATCGCTTGAAGAGCAAGCACAATCACTAAAGATGGAATTGTTAAAAATGCCTCTAGTATACGCATCATCACTGCATCAATAGCTCCACCGAAATAGCCACTTATACCGCCATAGATAATGCCAATTATGCTGGATAGAACAACCGATAACGTAGCGATAAAAAGGGTCACTCTACCACCAACGAGTAGGCGGGAAAGAACATCTCTACCTAGCTGATCTGTGCCAAGGAGGTGTGTTCCATTAGGTGCTTCATAAATATGATTCATATCCATCGCGTTTGGCTCAAAAGGCACTAACCATGAGGAAAATAGGGTGAAGCCTACTAAAAGACCAAGAATCACTAGCCAAAAGATGAGCATTTTTTGCTCTTTTCTCATACGATTCCCCCTCTTCTTAAGCGGGGATTGAGACAAATCATGAGGACATCAATCACAAATAAACAGATAACGACTACTACGCCAGTGATTAAAATGGCACCCATCAGCACAGGAAAGTCCTTTACCATCACTGCTTTCACTAAAAGCTGACCTAAGCCTGACCAGCCAAATAATGTTTCAACCACGATGGATCCTCCAAAAAATGATGGGATGGTCACACCGACATAATTGATATATGGAATAATGGCATTGCGTAAAATCATCCTACGAATAGCTCGCTCTGGTACTCCGTTGGCACGTGCCACCTCTACATAATAACGATGCTTCTCTGCCTTCACATTTTCCTGTAAAAAACGTGCGAATACCCCTACATGTGCCAGTACAAGGACCGATAAAGGAAGAACCATATGGTATAGTCGGTCCACAAGGCCGCCATCCCCTCGTACATCCTTCATCCCCGATGAAGGAAACCAGCCTAGTTGTACAGAGAACACCATGATGAATAAAATGCCAAGCCAAAATGGAGGAATGGCTGAGCTAGCAATACTTACAAAGGAAAGTCCGCGATCTAATAACGAACCCTCCTTCATGCCTGCCTGTAAGCCGAGCCATGTTGAGGCAATGGCTACGATGCCTAAAGTTCCAACAACGAGCTGTAATGTATTTGGTAAACGTTCTTGTATAATTGTCGCTACTGGTCTGCCTTCTTTTGCCGAGTAGCCTAAATTTCCTTGCATCGCTTCACGGAGCCACACACCATATTGATAGAGTATCGGTTGATCCAGACCAAAAGCTGTTTCAATGCGTTCTTTCTCCGCTGTCGATAACGTTTGGGCATTGCCACCATAATATGCTGCAGCTGGATTACCAGGAGCCGCATGCATCAGGAAAAAAGAGAGGAAGCTCACGATAATGAGGACAATTGTCCCCATTATCACGCGCTTCCCGATCCATTTAGCGATCATGCCATTTCCACTCCTCGACATTCCAGAGGAAGCCTGCCCCATGATGACCTAAAATGCGCTCTTTGACGCCACTAATCTGCTGATTAATACCATACATAGCATCCACATAGGCAAAGTAGGCGAATGGTGGATCTTGTGCTAGCTCCTCCTGTAATGCCCCATAGACTTCCTTACGTTTTTCAGGATCAACGGTTGTACGCCCCTCCTCTAGCAATGCATCCACTTTCGGATTGTTATAGCTACCGTAATTGTAGCCAGCACTTGTGAGACTGGATTCACCAGAATGGAAGAGACTATACGTATGATGGTCAGCATCATACGGGCTTCCCCAGCCAACCATAAAGGCTTCTGTTTCTTCAATGACAATATTGCTCCAATCGAGTGCAGCTACTTGCACATCTGCCCCAATCTCTTTATAGCCTTCTGCCACATAATTAGCCATGTTCACACGCACTGTGTCAGTAATAGGTGCCGTAATAGTAAATGCTAATTTTTGATTATTCTTATAGCGGAAACCATCCTCAGCTAGTTGCCAGCCCGCTTGGTCGAGTAGCTCGCTTGCTTTATCAAGGTCATATTTATAATGCTCAATGTTGGCGTTTACAAAGGCATGCTTTTGTAGCGGCGAGTATGCTTCTGTACCGTATCCATATAAAATGCCTTTGACAATACCTGCACGATCTGTCCCATAGCTAATGGCCTTGCGAACAGCAACGTCTTGCCAAATAGGATACTTCATATTAAAGAGAACACCACGATAATCTGCTGATTCCACCTCATATAGCTTTAAATGCTCGACCTTCGATAGCTCCTCTACCTGATTCGGGTCTAGTAACGCTATATCGACCTCACCCGATTTTAGCTGGAGCGCACGCACATTACTATCGGGGATAAATTTAAAAATTACTTTCTCGATAGAAGCTTTTGTGCCAAAGAAAGATGGATATGCCTTTAGTGTCAGGCTTGTCCCTTTGTCCCATTGCTCAAACATATACGGACCCGCACCGATTGGCTGCTGGTTAAATGTAGCGGTTCTCATCTCTTGCCCCTCAAAGGCATGCTTTGGTAAAATTGGCACCGTTAATTTGTCTAATAGCGGTGTAAATGGCTCATCTAATTGGATAGTCATCGTCATGTCATTGACCTTTTCCATTGACACAACATGGCTAAAATCAGACTTTAAATAAGAACCGTTTGCATCATCCAAAATACTGTTAATGGTAAACATAATATCGTCCACCGTTAATGGGTGCCCATCATGGAAGGTTACATTCCTGTGAATCGAAATGGTATAAGTCATCTGGTCATCTGATATTTTAATACTTTGAGCAATATCATTGATGGGTACATTATGCTCATCAAAGCGCATCAGACCTCTAAATAAAAAGGCATCTAAATTGGTTTCCTCCAAAAGAGGATTTAAGCCTGCAAACTCAGACTCTGAGGCAAAAACAAGCTCATTTGCCTGGGCAGATGATGTAGCTGTCGGTTGTTTCTCTCCTCCTTGATTAGACGAGCAGCCCACAAAAACTACCGCTAGCACCATCAAAAGTATCAATACGGAAAACTTTTTCAATTTACTATCTCCTTTATCACAACAGAAATTACAGCAATGCTGCGATGTACTCGAACATGCGGTTTATTTCTTTGTGAAGTGTTCGTTGCTCCTTGGCAAGCCATCTACAATGAATGGCTTGATCTGTCAATTTTGTCACACTCGCCTGAAGGGACTTTTCCTGTTGGATTTGATCCTGTAAATCCCTTATTTGAAGTTTGTTAACCGATGGAGAGACAATCCACAAAGAACCAATATAGCGTGCCTTTTCAAGCAAGCCGATTTTGGCAAAATTCATCTCCTGCGGCTTAAACTGCAACGAGTCATAAGCTATCAAAGTATCCTTTACATAGATCTTGTATTTGGATTGGAATGTTTGATAGTCAAAGATTTCTCCTCGCATTTCTCTACCTGGAGCAACAATTTCTCCCCAGATCAATGTCGAGCTTTCCTTCATACGAATGGTTGTATGTACCTGAAATTTTGCTCGTTCAAATGGAATCGTCACTTCAGGGAGCCATTCTAATCTCGCCTGCTCTGCAAGTTCCACCGTTATAGCTTGTGTACAAAACTCACCATTGTGAGAAGGGTAAATTTTTAATGCTGATTGTTGCTTTAGCTTCACCTGACTATCTGGCGCTAGTGTAACCGTAATTTCATTGCGATCTCCTGCAACCATGCCCCCTGAGGATTCCATGATAAAAACGGTGGCTGCTGGATGATTGCCTTCGTATAATTCACGACTGGCCTTTAATGGGGGTTGCTGGTACACATGAACAAGTCGTGTATAGCCCCGTCTCGGTTCAAAGGCCATCTCTAATTTGCCAAAATGATTAACTTTGCTAGGGTTAAACATCTTCTTCAACTGCTTCGGCACCTTCAAGTAACAAATGGTGCTGAATCCATTCAACCACCTTATCTACATTTGTTTGGGAGCGAACATCCGCAAAAATATATGGACGTCCACTACGCATTTTTTTCACGTCCTGATCCATGAGCTCCAGATCAACCCCAACATGAGGAGCTAGCGAAGTTTTATTAATTAGCAATAAATCTGAACGCGTTAGCGCTGGACCACCCTTACGTGGGATGTCCTGTCCTTCTGCCACATCAATCACATAAATATAGCCATGCACGAGCTCAGGACTAAATGTTGCCGATAGATTATCGCCACCGCTTTCAATAAATATAATATCTAAATTAGGAAAGCGCTTATTCAAATCATCAATGGCAGCAAAATTCATGGATGCATCCTCTCGAATGGCTGTATGTGGACAACCACCTGTTTCTACTCCAATAATTCGCTCCTCTGCTAACACACCGTTTGTGATTAAATACTGTGCATCTTCTCTTGTATAAATATCGTTGGTAATGACAGCTACGTTGTAGTGTTCATGCATTACCCGTGTTAATTGATCGACTAAAGATGTTTTGCCTGATCCAACAGGCCCACCGATACCAATACGTACTGGTTTCATGTATATCCTCTCGCTTTCTATGAAATAAATAATCTCGAAAATAAAAACTCATGCTTCATGGACGCCAGTTCAATACCTAGTGCATTATTGGCTAGATCATCCATTGTTAACGTCAACACCGTTTTGGCTGCTTCCTCCACAGAGGCTAATAGCTCATGTAATGCTTGCACACCTGTATTTTGACCAAACGGTACAGCACGGACAGCATTTTGCACTAAACCACTAATTGATGCGTACATAAAGGTCATGATTGCATGAAAAACGTTCACACCTAGTGCTTCACAATAAATCCCATAGAGAACTGCATAATGGCCTTTTACTTCTTCGTGGTCAATCTTCTCTTTCCATTGCAATAAAAAAGGGCTCTCCATTAGAGGGGCTACTGTTCGCATAAATTGCTTCCCTACATTGACACTAGCATCTCTAGATTCTTTCGCTAGCTTCATTGCCCCACAAAGTTGGTCGAGCTCAATAAGACGAGCAACATCTCTTCTTTTAGCTGCATGGAATGCCTCTTGTATGAGAATTGCATCACCGTAAACTACATTGTGAAATAAATAGACCTGACAAAACTCAACTAATTGTTCCTTTGTGCGAATGATATCTTCCTGAATATACGTTTCCATACCATAGGAATGTGTATAGGAACCGATTGGAAATGCGGAGTCATGAATTTGCAATAATTGTAATAAGGAAAAATTAGTGAGCGTGTCCACGGTATTTGAACGGTTGCTTGAAGCGTCGTTCAGTTGTTTCATAGTGCACCCCAATTTCATCTAATAATGGATTAATCGTATGATCTGCTCGTACGATGATTTCATTGTTTGCAATCAAGCTAGGAGTATGACGGTTGCCCAATTCAAAGGCAGCTTTCCCCATTTCATACATATCTTTTGGTGTAATGACGATAACTGGCTCCAATTTTGTACGAATTGCAATTCGTCGTTGCTCATCCTCGAATAATAGGTCACCATATTGTAGAGGCTCTTCACCCTCTATACGTAAAGCGATATCTGTTCCTTGATCCGTTGCTGTGCGAAGAATGCGTTTGCTTAATTCCTCCCACTCTAGCTCAATCCATTCCGTTGCCTTTTGTGGATGTTCTTCTTCATTCGCTATATTGCCAATAATTTTTTCTATTAACATATGGTTTAGCTCCTCTTTTTCTTTGTATTCGCTGTTACACTCATATCATGTGCTTAGAATAAGAAATAGCGTTGTGCCATTGGAAGTACATCCACTGGCTCACATGTTGCTAGCTCCCCATCAATTTTCACTTCATAGGTTTCTGGATTAACATCAATCTGCGGAGTGGCATTATTAAGCTTCATGTCAGCTTTACGAATATTTCGGCAATTTGAAACCGTGCCAATCATTCGTTTTAGGCCTAATTTTTCTGGCAAGCCTTCTTCCACAGCAATTTTCGGTAAAAATGTCATGCCGCAATGCTGTGGCCCTTGACCGTAGAAGCCATATGTTGGACGACCTTTCATTGGCTGCGGTGTAGGAATGGAAGCATTTGGATCACCTGTTATGCCATACACAGCAATACCAGCCTTAATGACAACTTCCGCCTTCACCCCAAAGAACGCTGGGTCCCATAAGACAATATCCGCTAATTTACCTTCTTCCAGCGAGCCTACTTCATGGCTTATGCCATGGGCAATAGCTGGGTTAATATTTAGTTTTGCTATATAACGCTTAACGCGATAATTATCGTGATCCTTGCCTTCATCCTGTGGTAATGGACCACGCTGTTTTTTCATTTTGTCTGCTGTTTGGAACGTTCGGATTGTGACCTCACCAACACGTCCCATCGCTTGTGAATCGGAAGACATGATGCTCAAAATCCCTAAATCCTGCATAATATCTTCTGCTGCAATTGTTTCTGGGCGTATGCGTGAATCTGCAAATGCCACATCCTCTGGTACATCATGCTTTAGATGGTGACAAACCATCAGCATATCTAAATGCTCATCAATCGTGTTTGTCGTAAACGGTTTCGTAGGATTTGTCGATGCTGGCAAAATATTAGGTAAGGATGCCATCACTAATTGGTCTGGAGCATGACCGCCACCCGCACCTTCCGTATGGAAAATATGAATGACACGGCCATCAATCGCATTGATTGTATCTTCTACAAACCCTGCTTCATTCAATGTATCGGAGTGGAGGGCAACTTGAATATCATATTCATCTGCCACCGATAGACTTTGATCGAGTGCAGCTGGTGTGGCACCCCAGTCCTCATGTATTTTCAACCCGATCGCACCTGCACGAACCTGCTCGATAATAGGCGCAGGATCAGATGCACTACCCTTTCCAAGCAAACCAACATTGATGGGGAATCCCTCCACAGCCTGTAGCATGCGATGCAGATGCCATTCACCAGCCGTTAAGCTTGTCGCTTTTGAGCCTGCTGCTGGACCTGTTCCACCGCCTATAAATGTCGTTGTCCCTGCTAATAATGCTGTTTCCACCTGATCAGGGCTGATGAAATGGATATGCGTGTCGATTGCTCCTGCTGTTGCAATAAGCCCTTCGCCTGCATAAACCTCTGTTCCCACACCTATGATCATATCCTGATCCACACCATCCATACTGTTCGGATTGCCTGCTTTCCCTATACCGATAATACGACCATCTTTGATACCGATATCTGCTTTTACAATCCCTTTATAGTCGATAATCATAACATTGGTAATAACTGTATCCAGTACACCTTCATTGCGTGTATTTTTACCATTTTGCCCCATTGAGACACGTAGTGATTTACCACCACCAAAGACCCCCTCATCACCGTATGAAGTATAGTCCTTCTCAATTTCAATCCATAAATCCGTATCGGCTAAACGGACTTTATCACCCACAGTGGGACCAAACATTTTTGCGTAAGCTTCATGTGTTACCTTCATTTTTCTTCCGCTCCTTTAAAGCCACCTTCAATTGCCTTGTCCAAAATTTCGTCCTTATGGTGGGTAGAGCCCTCTGTTAGCATATTTAAGCCAAAGACATGTTGTTTACCACCAAATTCGACAAGCTCCACCTCTTTTTCTTCCCCAGGTTCAAAACGCACGGCTGTTCCTGATGGAATATTGAGATGCATACCAATCGCATCTTGTCGATTAAACGCTAGAAATCTATTGACTTCAATAAAATGAAAATGGGAACCTACTTGTATCGGGCGGTCACCTGTGTTCGCCACCAATACCTTCTTCGTCGCTCGACCCACATTGATCTCAATCTCTCCGCTTTTCGGTCGAATTTCTCCAGGAATCATTCACAAACACTCCTTTTACTGAATTGGACGGTGAACTGTGACCAGCTTCGTCCCATCTGGGAATGTACATTCAACCTGCACATCTGAAATCATGTCCCCGACACCTTCCATCACATCTTCCGCTGTCAGTACATGCTTGGCATCACTCATAAGCTGTGCTACCGTTTTACCATCTCGAGCACCTTCCATAATAAAACTGCTAATTAGAGCGACAGCTTCTGGATAATTCAGCTTTAAGCCCCGAGCTTTTCTTTTCAGCGCAAGTTCTCCTGCCACATGGAGGAGTAATTTTTCTTGTTCAACTGGTGATAGCTTCAATCCAATCTCTCTCTTTCTTTTATTCAGAATTATCTTTCAATAATATTTTTTCGAGGCATGACTTCCTTTCAATTTTTTGTAATGGTCTTACGATTCAGTTTTAGTTACATTTAGTTGTAGTCTTACAAATTATAATTTCGCAAGGGATATGCGAAGAGAAATAGAAATGACTTGTTGACCCGGCGAGTGCGGGTTGCAATAGTTGAAGTGAGTAATAGAGGTAACAGCTAGTCCATTATAAGAAACTCGATTAGAAAATTCAACATTTTTATTTATCTGTTAATTTACAAGTTTACGAAATAAATAATAAAAAAAGAGGCATATTTTACAGAAAATTGGTCGTCTGTAAAAAAGCCTCTTCTCGAAGGTGTGAAAGGAAGATAATAATTATACTAAAAAACTTATAAAATTATTAATATGTGATAGTTATTTCAGGGCTAAAAAATCTTGAAAATATCAATTTCTTACCTAAACATGAAATCGATTTGTTAACTTTTGTAAATTATCCGCTTGGACACTTAAATCCTGTGTGACATGATTAACTGCTTGCATTGAGGCTGTTTGTTCATCCATTGAATGTAAAACAGCTTCAGTATAATTCGATAGCTTGCCCATGCCAGCTGCGATGGTTGTCACAGTGGATGCCACTTCATTGGCGCTACTTGAAAGCTGCTCAGCTGTCGTCGAAATATCCTCCAGCTGACTTGTCATCTGACTAACATGCTGTGAAATTGTGCCAAATGATTTTGTCGCTTCGTCAATGACATACACTCCTTGTTGAACATTTTTCAAATCATCTTCTACTGATGAGGCTACTTGTTTTGTATCACTTTCTATTCCTATAACTAAATCCACAATTTGCGTAGCAGAGTGCTTTGATTGTTCTGCCAATTGACGCACTTCTTCAGCTACAACGGCGAAGCCTTTACCATGCTCTCCAGCGCGCGCTGCTTCAATGGCCGCATTTAATGCTAGTAGATTTGTTTGATCTGTAATGGTAGTAATCATATCTGTCATTGATTTAATATCTGACATTTTAAGGGATAATTGCTGCATCAATCCACTTGTTTTTTCTGTTGAAGAGGAAATAAATTGCATTTGCTCTTTTGCCACATGTAAAATATTTGCACCATTTCCTGCTATCTCGCTAGCATCTTTCGCATGGACAAACACATCTTGTGTGGCTACTGTAATTCGCTCAATGCCATCAACGGTTTCTTGCATAGATTTAGCACTATCATTAGCCGATTGTGCTGCTTGCTTCAAGCCCTCTGACGTCTTCTCCATTTGTTGATCTACTTCTTCCACAGCAAGCGTAATTTCATTCGTACTCGCAGATAATTCCTCGATGCTTGCTGATAAATCTGTAGAGCTGTGCGCAATTTTTTGTGTCATTGATCGTAATTGTTCCTGCATCTCTAAAAAGGATTGTGCTAGTTGAGAAATTTCACCATTATCACGAACCTCAATGACAACGGTATCTAATTGACCTGCCGTAATTCCTTGTGCAGCCTCTGTGATTTGTTTGATAGGCTGTATCACTTTGTAGTGAACATACACTGTGTAAGATAGTGTAATAGCAATTCCTACAATCGTTAACACGGTAGAAAACCAATCTAATGTCGTTACATTGGCCAAATCGATCAATAAAATAACGATCATTAAAACATTTAAAACAGAAAAGCCAAGTAAACTCTTTTTTCGTAAACTCATTACAAATTCCCCCAACTAAAATATGTCTTCCATACCATTATTATAGTTGAATAATCCTAAAATACATAAGGATACGCTCTATTTTATATGAGAAAAGGTCTACAAAAAAAAGACTATAGACAGCCTTTTAGGGCATGTCTACAGTCCATCATTGTTCGTTTTATTTTAATTTCATGATACTAGAACCCGCAATACCTGGGTGTGTCATTTCATATGGATCTAAAATTAAGTCTAATTGTTCTTTTGTTAGGACGCCTTCTTCAATGCAAAGCTCACGAATAGAACGACCTGTTAAAATAGCTTCACGTGCTAGACGAGCAGCTACTTCATAACCAATGTGAGGGTTAACTGCAGTTAGCACCCCTACGCTTTTTTCTACATATTCTTTCATGCGCTCTTCATTTGCTTCAATATCTTTTAAGCAGTTTTCTGTAAACGCACGGAAGACATTATTCATAATGCTAATGGATTGAATTAGGTTGAACACTAATACAGGCTCCATTACGTTTAATTCTAATTGACCAGCTTCCGATGCAAGAGAAATCGTATGGTCATTCCCAATTACTTGGAAGGCTACTTGGTTCAGCACCTCAGGCATCACTGGGTTGACCTTACCTGGCATAATTGAAGAACCTGGTTGACGAGCTGGTAACAGGATTTCTCCTAAGCCTGCGCGAGGACCAGAAGCCATTAAACGCAAGTCATTAGCAATTTTAGACATATTAATCATACAGATTTTTAAAGCGCCTGATACTTCTGTATAGGCATCTGTATTTTGTGTTGCATCCACTAAATGCGTTGCACCTTTTAATGGTAAACCAGAAATTTCAGCAAGATGCTCATCAACAGATTTAATGTAGTCTGGGAAGGCATTTAAGCCTGTTCCGACAGCCGTTGCACCCATGTTCACATCATATAAATTTGGACGTGTTTGACGAATGCGTACGATGTCACGGTTGATCACGCGGCAATAAGCTTCAAACTCTTGTCCTAAGCGGATTGGCACAGCATCCTGTAAATGCGTACGTCCCATTTTAATGACATGAGCAAATTGCTCTGCTTTTTGATGGAAAACGGATTGCATATAATCCATCGTTACTAATAATTCATCTATTAAATTTAACACAGCGATATGAATAGCTGTTGGGAAAGCATCATTTGTTGATTGTGACATATTGACATGACTGTTTGGGCTTACTGTGTGATAGTCACCTTTTTCTTTCCCTAAAATTTCTAGGGCACGGTTAGCGATGACTTCATTGGCATTCATATTGATGGATGTACCTGCTCCACCTTGAATTGGGTCTACGATAAATTCAGCATCCCATTTGCCATCAATCACTTCTTGTGCTGCTTCGACAATTGCCTCACCAATTTCTTTTGATAATAGGTGTACTTCCATATTACTTAATGCAGCTGCCTTCTTCACAATCCCCATTGCTTTAATAAGTGAAGAGTGAATTGTGTAGCCTGTAATTGGGAAGTTTTCCGTAGCACGTAGTGTTTGAATTCCGTAATACGCCTCTGCTGGTAATACGCGCTCACCTAAAAAATCTTTTTCTATTCGTTGTGTTGACATTATTGTCGTCTCCTTTTATGTAATACTCACACTTGATAGTAGCTAATAAAAGTCGTATTGTAAACAGTCATTTTTCTGTAAACGAAAAAAATCCTTCAGAAAAGCAAAAAAATCACAAAAAACCGAGCGCATTTCCTACGCTCGGTTGCATTTTATTATTTATTTGACGTTACTGTGAAACGGCTATTAACGTGCTGTGGGTTTTCTAATTCATCGACGACAGCCACTGCGTAATCGGCATAGCTGACATAGCTTTCCCCCGCATCATTTACTAATAAGTGGTCGACGCCTGCTGTATAGTGACCTGTACGTGGTCCTTCTGGATCGAAAAATGCAGATGGACTAATAAATGTCCAAGTAATGGATGATTGTTGTAAATCCTGTAGGTTTTGTCCTTGATTTTGCGCTGTTGCTAAATACATGGCTGGGAAATCTGGTGTATCCATCACACGCACTTTTTTCTCTGGGTCCACAAATAGACTGCCCGCTCCCCCTACAACCACTAATTTTGTAGGAATACCTTGGAAAATTGAGATCAAATGACGACCAGTTTTGACATGTAAATCTTCTTGTCCAGCTGGAGCACCGAATGCATTGACAACGACATCGAAGCCTTTTACATCATCTTGCGTTACATCAAACACATCTTTTTCAATTACTGGAATAGCAGCTGTCACTTTTGCTGCTGAACGAACGATGGCTGTGACCTCATGACCACGTTGTACCGCTTCCTCTACTATTTTTTGTCCAGCTTTTCCTGTTGCACCAATTACGGCAATTTTCATGATTTATTCCTCCTAAGGTTTAGTTGTAACCATTTTAGTTACAGGTTAGATACAAGAAGACCATCTCCGTCTAAGTACGAAGCTGATCTAGCACATCCTGTAGCGTCTGTGCTTGTAATTGCTCTTCCATTGCCAGCCACACAGATGTATAGACACCCTCCAATGTATGCTTGATTTTTTGACCTACTGCACACGCTGGATTTGGCTCATCATGAATGGCAAATAGCTGCTCTGGCCCATCAATTGCCTGATAAATCGCTAGCAGTGTTAAATCCTTTGGCGCTACTAATAGCTCATAACCAGCCATGCCAGAATGAGAAGAAAGTAAGCCTGCTTTTTTTAGCACACCAATCATTCTTCTTACGACTACTGGATTGGTATTCACACTTCCAGCTATAAAATCGGACGTAAGGAGACTTTTATCAGAGGTTGTAGCAATGAGCGAAAGAATATGGATCGCCACCGAAAATCGACTGTTCACCATATGTATCACCACCTGTTGTAACTATTATAGTTACAGGTGCAGAAAAAAGTCAAGCACTGTCACCTGTATATATTGTTCCCCGTTAAGCTGTTGCTAATGTATCCTTATATTTTTTTTACGTAAATGACTAATTCCTGTCGTATTTGACCGTTGTCCTCATAAAAATCTAAATTATGAAATTCATATTTAAAGTGACCTACAGGAAATGTCACACTTTCTCCTTGCGCTGCTGCCAAAATGCCTGCTACATCTTGTGACACCATATGTAGCAGCTCTTCCCCAGAATAAGAATCGATAAAAATAACGTTCATAAAAAAAACACCTCCATAGCCATTATAGCTTAGGAGGCGCTTACATTTATAGTGTATCTTTATAACCTTTCAAACGAATCTCTTCGATGATTTGCATCATTTCTTGAATTTGTTGCTGCGACAATTCGATCTTGTTACAAGAATATGCATGTTGAACAGAACCCATGCTTTGTTCTGGCTCGCTTTGCTGTCGATCATATTCATCTACTAGAAGTACCATTGTATTTTTCACAACTATCACCCCTACAATATAATGGACTATTGCCATTATACCAAATAATGCTAATTACACCATAATAACTATAATCAATTTCTTTTCATCCAGTCATCCAACTACTTACCTATTTCGTAAAACAAATAGTTAGACCTAGCTATTCGTTTGAAAAAACAGCAACCAAAAAGGCTGCTGTTGGCATTATACGGCAATCGGTGCTTTTATCGCAGGATGTGGATCATATCCTTCAATCGATAAATCCTCAAGCTCTATATCAAAGATGGATGCTTTATTTGGATTGATGTGCAATGTTGGTAGGTTTCTTGGCTCACGTGATAGCTGTTCTTTCACTTGCTCCACATGGTTAGCATAAATATGGGCATCCCCAATGCTATGAATAAATTCGCCAACCTCTAAGCCACACTCATGTGCGATCAAATGTGTTAATAAGGCGTAAGACGCAATATTGAATGGACAGCCTAATAATGTATCAAGGCTTCTTTGCATTAACTGGCAGCTTAATTGACCATTTGCTACATAAAATTGGAACATCACATGGCACGGTGGTAATGCAGCTTTACTGCCCTTTGCGCCCGCATTAATGACATCCTCAGGATTCCATGCATTGACAATGATACGGCGTGAATCAGGTTGGTGCTTAATCTGATGAATGACATCCTGTAGCTGATCAAGGCTCTCGCCATCAGAGGTTGTCCAATGGCGCCATTGTTTGCCATAGACATTTCCGAGATCTCCATATTGCTGTGCAAAGTCATCATCTGTTAAGACACGTTCACAAAATGAAGCAAGCTCTTTCTGATACAATGCGTTAAATGACTCGTCTACTAAACAGCGTCGACCAAAATCTGTCATATCTGGGCCTGTATACTCATCAGATTCCACCCATTTCTTAAATGCCCATTCATCCCAGATGTGGTTATTATGCTGCAACAGGTAACGAATATTGGTATCCCCTTTAATGAACCATAATAATTCACTTGCTACAAGCTTAAAGGGCACACGCTTTGTCGTTAGAAGAGGAAACCCTTTGCTTAAATCAAAACGCATTTGATACCCAAAGACGCTGTATGTACCTGTCCCAGTACGATCCTCTTTCTTTGTGCCATTTTCTAATATATGTTGTAGTAAATTTAAGTACGCTAATTCTGGATGCGTCATTTTTCTTCAACAGCTCCTTCAAGTTTGCTGTTGACCATTATACCATTTCACAACGAATTATTGTTGAGCTCCCTCGAAATTTCACTCTCCGTTGTGACGAAAAAAGTGGGCAGCAAGATGATATTTAATAAAACAGGTCCAACGATTACTAATAAATCAATCCCAGGACTAAAATATAATCCAAATGCTGTAATCAGACCTGATAATACAAGAAACACGATTTGTGCGACAATGATTAAGATCGGCACCAATTGATACAGGTAATTGAGTTTACGGAACTGATGCATATTGTCTGGGTTTTTAATGATTTTTCTTTTTAACCGTCTGGATAAAATAAGACAAGCAAGCAGTTGGATAGCCATAAAGCAAAAATAAATGACACTGTATACAAGCAACTGACTTTTTTGAATGGTGCCATCAAAATGGCCCACTCTTTGATTTAATAACTCTTGTACCGCTCCCTCATAGACATATTCACGTTCACTTAAAAAAGTAAAGGGCTCCATAAAGCCAAGCGCTGTCCAATCCTTTGTATTGACAGTCCACTTGGATAATTTACTCGCTAAAATACGCAATTGAATAGGATCTTGCTCGCCAAACATCCCTACGAGATGACGATAGGGTATGGCTACTTTTAACTGACCATCCTGCTTTTCTTGAAATAAATCCTGAATATAAAAGGTATAGGCAACATCGGATTTATTGGCCTCATAACGAGTCTCACCAATTTTCCAATGATTAGCTAAGGAAGCTTGAATACCATTTTTCATTTCTGTATAGGGCATATCCTTATGTAGGTGCTTCGGAATCTTATAGATAAAATGATGATCACTACCTATAAGACCAATTTCAACTTCGACTTTATCCTGATTCACCGTTTTCGCCTTCGTGGTCAATGGAATGGTGATCATAGCGATGAGAAAAAAAAGAATAAGTGTTAAAATGCCTTTTTTCACGCAGAAGTCCCCCTATTCGTCACTAATGATTAAATTTACCCTATCATACCCATGTCCGAAAACACTATTTCGTTATTCCGAAAAAACAATAGTGGTTTTCCGAAACCCGTTATTTCGGTATTCCAAATTTATCAATAATTAGCGATAATATATAGGAGATTAAGATCATAAGCAAATTCGAGGTTTCACAATGAAAAAATGGACATATTGTATTTTTCTTACTTATTTAATTCTTGGAATTTATGTATTAGGTATTACCATCAAAACACCCTTTATTAGTCTCACTCTCGATACGACAAATGGTCAGCCTGTTATTATGGATAGCTATTATCCTCAATGGGCAGAGCAAAAAAATATTGAAAAAGGGGATGTGATTGTGACTATCGATGGGCAGCCAGCCATAGAGAATCGCTACGTTCGGCTACAAAGGGTCGTTAGAAGCGCCAATTCATTAACGATTCAAAAGGCTGATCAGAGCATTCACACCATTGCTGTCAAGCATCGAGATATGCCAGAAGAATTATATTTGCAAATTTTGTTCCCCATCTTTTATTTTTTCCTAGCTTTTGGAGTCGCACTTTATGTTTGGCGACGCAATCAAAATAATCTTTCAACGTTTTTATTGATCCTATTTTTATTAACTTGCTCATTGGCCTATATCAGTACTGGCGCATCAGCAAGAGGAAATATGATCGGGATGATTGTCATTGGCATTTGTATTATTTTATGTATGGTTCTCTTTATTCACTTTTTACAACACTTTTTCAAATTTCTACAAATCAGATGGACCTACCCTCACAGTAAATGGCTATACTTATTAACACCTATCATCCCTGGCTGTTATCTACTTGAGGAAGTTATACCAACATTACGTGAGATAACATCTATCTTGAACTTGAGCTTATTTGCTGTCCTAGTGCTCTATGCAATTTATATTTTAGTAACGAGTTATTTACGTACAAAATTGGCCAAAATTCGTTTAATTGCACTTGCCTTTATCGTGCCATTTTTACCCTTTTTATTATTCTTCGTTACACCTGAAATATTAGGACATAAGCCGATATTACACGCTGAAATCGCCGCATTGTTTTTATTATTTATTCCGTTCTCTTTTCTGTTCATTCAGGTGAACGAACGATTATTCGATATTGAATACCAATTATCACGATTACGCTATTATTCAACGCTAGCCTTTTTCAGTGCGCTTCTTTTAACAGCAGGGATTGCCCTGTTATTCATGGGGGAGCTATCCATCGTCCATGTCACAAGTATTTTTTTACTTGTCTTTATGGTGATCATTGCGAGCTTTTATATAAAAGAACGCATTGATTTTAAGTATCGGAAAATTATCTTCGCTTCTACTGGAAATTATGTACATAATTTATATGCAGCCGTTCAGCGCATGGGCAAAGCAAAAAACCAACAAGAATTATTGGATCGTTTTAAATATGAAATCACCGAGAAGCTTGGAACGACAGCGTTTCATATCTGTACAATCACAGACGATTCTCCACAGCATGTAAGCTACTATCCGCAATTACTGTTACATGATGCTGGTGAGGAAAAGATTATGTTAGAAATACACCATGCTCTGCAAAAGGAAGAGCTGCTTTGGTTAGAATTGCTTGCACTGTATGTGTCGATGTTTATCAATAACTTACAGCAAATTGAGGATTTAGTGCGTGAAATTCAGCATATAAAAAATACCAGTGATACACCGCTTCCATGGCTCGATAAATTGCTATGGAATATTATTGAGAAGGAAAAGAGTATTTTAGCACAGGAATTACATGATACCATTTTGCAGGAGCAGCTTCATTTAGCCAGAGAGCTTGATGTCCTAGCTGGCTCTCCTACTATTCAAAAGGAAACCGTACTAGCTATACGCGAGCAGTTATTAAATGCAACGAAGGACTTACGAGAATATTGTGAGAACTTGAGTCCCCCACTATTAGATACCTTTGGTTTACAAATGGCATTAAAAAAACTCATCCAAAAGGTAAAAATAAGGGCTGATTTTTTATTAAGCGCACAAATTGATCGTGTAGAATTTCAGGATGTCACCCTGCATCTCGTAGTCTATCGTCTCGTGCAGGAGCTGTTAAATAATGCAATCAAGCATGCCGAAGCAACAGAGGTTTTACTTCAATTACATGCCATCCCTCAAGGCTTTATCCTTCGATACGATGATAATGGTATAGGCTGCGACATTGACGATTTAATACAGTCCTCTGCATCAATGGGTATTAATGGCATTCGTGAACGTGTCCGTGCTTTTAATGGTGACATTACCATTCAATCGAGCCCTAATGAGGGCATGCATATTTATATACAAATACAAGAGGACGGGGAATCATATGATGAACATACTTATTATAGATGACCATCCTGTCGTTTTAGATGGTACGAAAACATTGTTGCAGGATTTAGCCAATGTTCAAATCGAAACAGAACAGGATAGCGCAGCCGTTTTATCAAGAATGGATACAGATACCTTTCAGTTGTTTCTGATTGATATCAATATGAAGCCAATCAACGGCATTCAACTATCAGAGATGATTAAGAAAAAACAAGCAGATGCATTGATTATACTTTACACAGGCTACGAACTTTCCGATTATTATGAGCTATTAATTGAGAAAAAAATTGATGGTCTATTATCAAAGCTAGCAACAAAGGAGCAAGTGATCCAAACCATTCAAGCAGCCATAAGAGGTGAGATTCTACTGGCAGCCGATTTCTTAGACTTTGTTCAGCAGCGCTCCAACCTGCCAAATGTGCAGCAGGAGGTTCTACTAAGCGATAAGGAACAGGAAATACTACAGCTCGTTGCCCAAGGCTGTACCAATAAAGCCATCGCCTCTGCAATAGGTGTCACCCAGCGTACGGTGGAGAACTATTTATCCAAGCTATTCGTCAAGCTGAATGTAGAATCGCGGGCGGAGGCTGTTATCGTTGCTAAAGAAAAAGCATGGATTAATTAATGAGGAAATAGCGCTTCTTTACTATTAGATTACAAATGTAAATTTTTCCTTACTAAAAACGGAATTTACTGGATATACAAATAATTCTGTACTATAATAAGGGTAATAATTACATTACTTCATTGCTATGATTAAAAACACGTATTCAAAAGTAATACGAGCTTTTGAATACGTTTTTTATATGTGATAGAAGCAATTGATTGTTGAATTTTTTTGGGAGGGTGTTTACATGACACAAGGTACAGTAAAATGGTTTAACGCAGAAAAAGGTTTTGGCTTCATCGCAGTTGAAGGTGGCAATGATGTATTCGTACATTTCTCAGCTATCCAATCTGATGGCTTCAAAACTTTAGAAGAGGGCCAAAAAGTTGAATTCGGCGTAGAAGAAGGCAGCCGTGGACCTCAAGCAACGAATGTAGTGAAACTATAATCTTCACTTAACATAGACGTGCAAATAAAAAGAGACATTCGTAAATGGATGTCTCTTTTTTCCTGTGCCAGGATTTATTCATCCTATCAACTTTCACAGGTAGCCCCCACCGTATGAACCATTCCATCCTGACTAATATAAATGAATTTGGTAATACTTTTTTGGGCGTCCACGCGTGGTGGATGTATTGCTTGGTAATTCATGTGCTAAGTTTTTTTCATGGAGCTGCTTTAAAATGCGGTTTGCAGAGCGTACCGTAATGCCAAGATGTGTACTGAGCAGTTCTCCACTGACGATCGTTGTCGTTAGTTTTTCCAGCATCGCTTCTATTTTTTGTAATTGTAGTAAGGGAATATCATATGTCGTACTTAAATTTTTTAAATGCTGTTGTTTTTCATCGTCAAACTGTAGCATCGTTCCATAAAGTAATGGCCCGATTTCTCGTGTATTTTCGATAATGTATCCCTGTGTTTCCTTTGAAGAGCAGAGGGTTGCAGCTTTTTTAGCAAACTCCTGACTTTCAACTAGAGAATCACCAATTCCCCACCCTATTCTGACAGGAAACGAAAGCTTCTCATTTAAAAAATCAACCAAATGACAATGGGAATAACGATTCGTTGTACTTAAAAATTGCTTATACGTCGTGATAATTGCAATAAAGGATGCCTCACGATGTACGATAAATGAGCTAGCATACAGTTGTTTGAAATCTAATATAGTTTTATATAAGGCAATTTGCCGATATTCTAGGTCTTCTATATTCGATTTATCTATCGGAATTAAAATATGGACTACCACTACTTTATTTTGGTTAAGCTGCCGAATTTGAAGTTGATTGAGAAAATGATCTAATGTTAATTGCATTGCATAGGGAGACGGGTAAAAAGCGATAAAGGGTATATTTTGATCAGCTAAGCGCTCACGTATTTCTGCAATGCGGGTAAAGGTCAAATCAACCTTGTTTTCCTTATGCAATTGTATGTGCCATTCACCAGCTTTATCGACAATATCGCTACTTGCGTACTCGCTCATCGTTTGGCTAAAAAGATAAGGTTTTTTTCCTATCGACCATTCATGAATGCCCAAATAGCCGTTTTCCTCATAGCAAAAGTCGATGGCAATACGATTCATGGCAATCTTCTTCTCATAAAAAAGCTCCGTAACGGTACGGTAAAAATCACGTTCTGAAATATCAAAATAATGCATGGGTACCGTTGCTTCTTGAAAATGTTTTTGAGCATAGAAATATGGAATTTGCCCGCTAAAAAGCGCTCCATCTCCCCCTTCCAAATACTTTTCTAATAGCTCATTCAACTGTTCAAAATCAGTATACGCATAGTAATGAAATTCACAAAAAGAGGGTTTAATTTTTTCAAGCTGTTGAACCCATGAAAGTGAGCGTTTTGCGGTAAAAACATTAATTTTATACATACATATAGCTCCTTAAATAAAAATAAATATTGAAAATAGTCAGAAAATATGGTTTCTTTGTATAAAGGACATAGATTTCCAATGTCTTAAAATAGAGACATTGGATTTTTAAAGGTTAAGTCTAATAAAGTATAAAAGGAGATGAAATTTATGCAAGGGAATTCACAAACAATTAAGAAAAAATCTTGGATTGACAACATGTTAGATAAAATCGAGCGTGCAGGTAATAAGCTACCAGACCCAATCACGTTATTTATTATTCTAGCTGGTGTAGTACTAGTTTTATCATTGGTTTTATCCATGCTCGGTATTTCAGCAGTTCAACCTGGGACCGAAGATGTCATTCAAGTAAAAAATCTGCTAAGTCAAGAAGGACTTATCTTAATTTTAACGCAGATGGTTTCAACATTTACAGGCTTCGCTCCGTTAGGGCTAGTAATCGTGACAATGATTGGTATTGGTTTAGCTGAGCAAACAGGCTTAATTTCAGCTGTCATGAAGAAAATTGTGATGTCAGCACCTACAAAATTAATTGTACCTTTTATCATTTTTACAGGTTTAGTTGGTAACTTAGCGGCTGACGCGGCATTTATCATTTTACCACCAATTGCAGCCATGATTTTTATGAGTGTTGGTCGAAATCCATTAGCAGGCTTAATTATTACATATGCAGCTGTAGCTGGAGGCTTCAGTGCGAACATATTAATTAGCTCTCTAGATGTATTATTATTAGGGATTACAGAATCAGCAGCACAAATAGCAGACCCCGCGTACACTGGTCGTGCAACGATGAACTACTATTTTTTAATTGCTTCGACGTTTTTATTAGTCATTATAGGTACATGGGTTGCAAAAAAGTTTACAGAGCCTCGCTTTGGTTCGTTTCACGGTGAAATTGAAAAGCTAGAGCCATTGACAGCTTTAGAGAAGAGAGGATTGAAATGGGCTGGAATCGTCACGCTAGTTTATATTTTAGTCATTGCTTTTACAGTCATACCGTCGAACGGTCTTTTACGTGATCCTGCAACAGGTGGCTTTTTAAACTCACCTTTCATGGCAGGCATTGTCCCTATCATGTTATTCTTCTTCCTATTACCTGGCCTTGCCTATGGGATTGCAGCGAAGGAGGTTAAAAACGATAAGGAAGTTGCGGAGAAAATTTTTAAATCCATTGCAGATATGGCGCCATTTATTGTATTAGCGTTTGCCGCTTCACAAATGATTGCCTTTTTCAACTGGAGCAATATTGGCTCTATTTTAGCCATTAAAGGTGCCGAGCTTTTACAAGCATTGAATTTTACAGGCTTACCAATGATGATAGGTTTTGTTTTAATTTGTGCCTTTGTCAACCTATTAATCGCCAGTGCTTCTGCAAAATGGGCTTTACTTGCTCCAATTTTCGTACCAATGTTCTTATATTTAGGCTATTCCCCAGCGGTTACACAAATGGCCTATCGTGTAGGGGATTCGATTACAAATCCAATTACCCCTATGTTACCGTATTTCGCGATTTTACTATCATTTGCAAAGCGCTATGATAAAAATATCGGTATAGGCACGCTTATATCTTCTTTATTGCCGTTCTCGGTGTTTTTCGCAATCGGTTGGATTATCCTCTTCGCCATTTGGTTCCTATTCGGTTTACCGCTTGGTCCGGGAGATTATATTTACTTAAAATAAGGAGTGTTAGTGAATGACAACATTACAACAACAGTTAGCAGATTTATTAAAACATTATGAAGAAGAGACAATACAGCTTCGTCGTCATTTCCATGAAAATCCTGAGCTTTCCTTTGAAGAGGTTGAAACGCCAAAAACCATTGCTGCCTTTCATCGCGCATTAGGACATGAGGTTCGTGAAGGTGTAGGTGGCAATGGTGTTGTGGCAAAGCTAGTTGGTGGAAAACCAGGGAAAACAGTAGCCTTGCGAGCAGACTTTGATGCTTTAGCCATTACGGAAGAAACCGGCTTACCTTTCCAATCGAAAATTAAAGGGCGTATGCATGCTTGTGGCCATGATGGACACACAGCTTCCCTCTTAATCTTAGCGAAGGCGTTTAATCAAATGAAGGATGATTTAGAAGGAACAATCGTCTTTATCCATCAGCATGCTGAGGAGCTTGCGCCAGGTGGAGCTATTTCGATGATTAGAGATGGCTGCTTAGAAGGTGTAGATGTTATTTTTGGGACACATTTATGGGCACCCACTGATCTTGGCAAAGTGCAAACAGCTAAAGGACCATTAATGGCTGCAGCAGATGGTATTTATATAACGATAAAAGGTAAGGGTGGCCATGGTTCAAACCCAAGTGACACCAAGGATTCCATTGTCCTTGCAGCTCAGTTTATTACAAATTTACAGCAGCTTGTGGCACGTCGTATCAACCCATTACGTCCAGCAGTAGTATCAATTGGGCATATTGAGGCATTAAATCCATTCAACGTCATTGCTGATCAAGTGTACATGAAAGGTACAGTGCGCACTTTCCACGAGGAGGAGCGTAGTTTGTTAGAGCATGAAATCGAAGAGCTTTTAAAGGCAACTTGTTATTTAACAAAAGCCGATTACGAGTATGAGTATGTGCGAGGCTATCCGCCTGTTGTGAACCATGATGCAGAGACAGAGCATATAATGGCGTCCGCAGAGAAAATTGCAGATGTTGAGACTGTTGAAATAGTCGATCCGAATATGGGTGGCGAGGACTTTGCCTATTTCTTAGAGGAAATCCCCGGTGCGTTTTTCTTCACAGGGGCAAAAAATCCTGATTGGGTGGAAGTCTATCCACACCATCATCCGAAATTCGATATCGACGAGCGCTCATTACGAATTGCCGCCAATGTTTTAGGTCAAGCAACGCTAGACTATTTCGCAAAAAATAATTAATAAAAAGCATTACGAAGTGCTACATGCATTTCGTAATGCTTTTTTCGGTTGAATATTTTAATAAGAAGAAAAGATGGCCAAAGTTAAGAGGGTCTCTCACTTTACAGCGGACTCCTCCTCACTCAGAATCACTTTGGAGTTACCAATCCCCCCTTTTAGCTAGGCATAGGAATGTAAGCCGGCAATGACTAGATTGACAAATACTTGGTTGAACACAATAATGCCAAAGCCGATAATGGCCAACCAGGCTGTTTTTTCTCCTTCCCAGCCTTTGGATAAGCGGAAATGGAGGAAGGCTGCGTAGAATAAAAAGGTAATTAATGCCCACACCTCTTTCGGGTCCCACCCCCAATAGCGACTCCAGGCAATTTGCGCCCAAATCATGGCGAATAGCAGGCCACCTAATGCAAATAATGGGAAGCCGATAACAACAGCGCGATAGGAAATCTCATCCATTAATTGTGGCTGTACGCGGCTTGTCCATGGCTTTAATAAGGCACTCACTGATTTTCTTGTGATGAATCGAATGACACCATATAAAATAGTACCCACAATAAATGCCCAAACAATCGAGTTTAATTTCTTGGCATCTATTTTATTTGTGATTTCGACAACACCGATTGCTTCACCCTTCTCGGTGACGGCTCCTTTACTGACAATCAGGGGCATCATGGAGTAAGTGGCTTTTTCTTGCTGTCCCTGTGCATTATCGAATTGTACCTGCACCTCTTCTGTGGCAAGGCTGAAAAACGTCGATACGCCAATAAAGCCAATGACAACCACCAAACAATACAACACAAACTCAAGCCCGTATGTACTGATAGATTTTTTGGAAACATCCAGCGTTCTTAATAAGTAAATTAAACCTGTAGCAAAGGATACAGATAAAATGGCACTAGAAAAGGCCACAGTCATGACATGAATCGTTAACCAGTGACTTTGTAATGATGGAACAAGCGGCGATACTTCCTTCGCGAAAACGCTTCCATAACCAAGGATGATTAAGGATACAGGAATCGTGAATAAGCCAACCACGATTTGCTTATATAAGAAATGGATAATTAAGTAACTTCCTGTAAGCATGATGCCAAAGAACGTCATAAATTCATACATATTACTGACAGGTGCATGGTCAACCGCCACCCATCTGACAACAAAGTACACGAGCTGTAGGGCAAAGGCTATATAAGTGAGCAATAGTCCTAGCTTACCGAATGTTTTTCTCTTTGATTTGACTGCTAGCCCTAATGGCACAATAGCAATGAGTAGTAGAATAAAGGCAATAAATAAGGCATTGCTACTAATGGATAATAAACTTTCTTGATTCAATAGAATCCCTCCAACGTCTTTTTTTCGGAATATGCTTCCAAATAGTAAGAACGTTATAGCGTGTAAGAAGTGCCATGTTTTCCCTTTAAATATTTTTATTTTTTCAAATTGTTACATTTTTATGACATGGAAATGGGGATGTGCTTGGTAGGATTCATCATTATGTAGAGGGAACGAGAAAACATCCCATTAAATGGAAGGCAACTGTATCAAAAAATGGTATGCCTCTATCTACATCTTACAAAAAATTGTAATAAAAGTCTATTTCTTTTTCTATCTACATGGGACAATAATGATGCGCACAAATAACATAACGTTATGTTTCATAAACTGGAGGCTTTTAATGAAACAAAATATTTATGATAATCCGATATTTTTTCATCACTACAAGACATTGAGACAAAAAGCATCTAATTATAACCGTCTTTTGGAGCAGCCCACGATGAAGGCTTTACTTCCACCGTTGACAAATTTACAGGTACTCGATATTGGCTGTGGTATGGGAGATTTCGCCAAGTATTGTATCGACCATCAAGCCAAGCACGTAACCGCATTAGATGTTTCGAGCAATATGCTGTCCGTCGCTAAACAGGAGCATGCCCACCCACAAATTGACTATCAGCTACAGGCAATAGAGGATTATGAAGCTCCTTCGGCTAGCTTTGATTGTATAACCAGCTCCCTATCTCTTCATTATGTCAAAAATTTCGATGCGGTCATTGCTCAAATTGCTCACATGCTACGTCCTAACGGTGTATTTATTTTCTCTGTGGAGCATCCTATTGCTACAGCTCGTCATACAACAGATGATAATTGGGTATATGATGACAATCATCAACGTCTGCACTATGCGGTGGATCATTACCAGGAAGAAGGCTTGCGTGAGCAAACATGGTTGGTGGATGGTGTTGTCAAATATCATCGCACTATAGCGACACTGGTCAATACATTGATTACCCATGGGTTAACCATTGATAAAATCGTAGAACCAATTCCAAGCACAGCAGCCATTCAACAGCTTCCTTCTATTGAAAAGGAACTACGCAGGCCATCCTTTTTATTCATCAAAGCAAAAAAATAAACGAAAGCCTCACCCTAGGTTTGTGGTGAGGCTTGTTTCATATAAATAATTTCTGGGTCTCCCTCATCCAAGTTGTCGATAAAACCGCTTTTGATAAAGCCTAGGTTATGAAAAAGCTGGTGCATACGCCTATTGGATTGATTTGTAGAGGAGAAAACCTTTGCTGTTTTAGCCATTTGGATATAAGCGGTCATTAAGGCAGATGCGATCCCCTTTCTGCGCTCGGACGGCTTGACAATGACTAAGGAAATAAAGCTATAGCCAAAAAAGTCATTGCTAAATAGCAAAAACCCCCCAATGGTATCGGCGGATTGGTATAGCAAACAGCGTTTCTCTTTGATAGCTTGCTGAATTTCTTCCGCTCTGGATGAATCTCCAATTACTTCTTGATCGATTGTACAAAGCGCTTGTAAATGCTCCATTCTTGCTTCAATTATATGGTGGCTCAATTTTCAACCTCCTTCATATAGTAGCTCATCACCTTTAGCTCATTTCGAAGTCCCATTGCCTGTCTGCCTTCATCGACAAAGCCACATCGCTTATAAAGTTCTTGAGCAGCTCTATTTGGCACATTGACCCCAAGCACCAGCTCATTGATGAGTGGGAAATGCTTGCGAACAAAGTCAGGCAATAATTGAAGTGCTGTCTTGGCATAGCCTTTGCCCTGCTCATAAAAATCAGTGGAAAAGGAACGGATTAATAGCGCATGTTCATTGGAGGAGTAAGGCGTCACCCCCTCTTTTTCATGTAAGACAAAGAACGTGACTAGCTTGTTACCGTCCATTGCTAAAATGGCATGTCAACTATGATCCTGCTTAGCAAGTGCAATGCTTTCTTTTGGAGACTTTGTATAGCGTAGCTGCTCTTCTGTTAGGGTATATTGTTCTACTAAATTTTGTGCTTTGTCCTCATAGAACTTGAGCTGCATAGTCACTCGAATTCCTCCTCGTAAATAGCAGTGAATTCATAGTCTCCCTCTATAAGTTGCTGTAAATAATCCTCAAACGAAGCTGCAATCACCTCAAAGCTATCAGGATCATGGACATAACGAACCACCTGGCCAACTTGTCCCGCTTCATTTGGCGTAAAATCAATATATAGGCTCGATGTGCCCCCATTATTCATACAATCAGCAAAGCAGAGCCGTTCATTTAACGGGACATGCATATTAATCTTTTCATCTACTTCCACATACGCTAAAAATTCCTGATAGCGCTCATAAATTGTTTCACGTTTATCATGATAATCTTTCATGATTTGCTCCACCGATTTTAAATAATACGGATAATCCCCTAAATCAGAGCCTAGCACTAAAACACAGATCGTTTCTTGCCCATGCTGACAATAATATGTACCATTGACATCCTGTAATAGCTCCACCAAAGCTTGTGGGCAGTTCGGAAATACTTCTAACAAGGCCTGAATTTGTGTCTCTGAAGCACCAAAAGCCTGTTGTAATTGTTGCTGCTCTTCTTGTGGTAAGTATTGTAATAAATTCGCAAAATATGTTGTGCGCATCTTAATCCCTCTCTCTCTTTAACTATGACATATTTTAACATAATTTCTTCCATTCTCTTAGTCCCTCATGCTACTATGGAAGTATGCACAAAAAAGGGGTGGGTTTATGAGTGTGAAAGATGCAGTAGACGTGAAAATATTACCAACAATCGTAGGGTTGTAACGCTACTTGCAGCCCTTGTACAAGGGAGAATAAAATAATGGAACACTATTTGACAACATTTTTAACAGGGCAATCGATCACTTTACAACAAATGACTACTGCTGACCTAGAGGCTTTTATAGCAATCGAAAGCGAGATTACCTCTTTGCTACTTGCTAATGACGAGATTCCTTTTCCACAAACTGTAGAGGATCATACCGCTTTCTTTAACAGTATCAGTGGGAAGAAGGAGGAATACTTTTTCGGTATCTATGAAAAAGCGTCACAACAGTTAATAGGCTCCTGTGGCGTTTATGCAGTGAATTGGCAAAATAGCACTTGCTCTGTCGGCATTTCAATTGGGAAAGAGTGGCACGGCAAGGGCTATGGCACGGATGCAATGAAAACGCTCATTGATTTTATCTTCCAATATATAGCTGTTCAGAAAATCAAGCTTCAGGTTTTTAGCTTTAACCCAGCAGCTATTCGCTCCTATGAGAAATGTGGCTTCACAAAAGAAGGCATTTTACGCCAAGAAATTTTCCGCTTTGGTACATTCCATGACGTAGTTTTATTTGGCCTCTTACGCTCCGAATGGGAGAGGAATTAACAGAATAGCACAAAAGAGATACTATGATTGCTGTAGTATCTCTTTTCTTTTGTTCAGTCCGCTTGCCACACACGTGTTACTTCCTGTAAGGATAGCCCTTGAAAGGATAATCGATAGATATCTGGCATACTTAGCGTTTGCCAAAATGCATAATCGTACTGGGCATCAAAATATTGCATCATCAATGCCATGATATTGCCATGTGTACCGATAACGACAGACTCCTCTGGATGAGTAAGAAGGATGCGCCGCAAACTTGGAATAGCACGAGCCATCGCCTGTTGATTGGACTCTCCACCTGCCCATGCAAAGCTTGGCTCATGCCACACCCGTTGAACTGCTGCATGAAAATCCTCCAGCTTCCCACTAGCAAGCTGCCGTTCTTTTAAAGCATCTATCGTTTGGACGGGTAAATGACGCGCCTGTGCAATCCCCTCCACTGTTTGAATGGCTCTACGATAGGGACTAGCATAAACTGCGTCAATTCGCTGATGCTTCAAAAGATTTGTGACACGCTCTGCATCCCTTTGTCCCTGAGCAGATAGTGAACGATGATATTCATCCTCTGAATAATGGGCATGTGCATGTCTAACAAAATAAATCTCAGTCATCTGTTTCTCCTCTTTAATCTTAATGAATATTTCAAATTGCAGGGTATATGTTTTGATGTAGCACTGACTCCCAACGGAAGTTTCCAGTTAAACGACCTGTAAATCAGGGGTGCTCGATTCATTAATCACTATTCGATCATAAAATCTATACATGAAATAGGTAGCAAATCACCTGCAAGTGAATCCGTATAGTATTGCTCAAACAATTCTTTTGTGGGGAATGCATCATTGCTGTAAGTAATCGCATACAATGCATCCATACGAGGTTCCTCCACTAAATCAAACATAATTAGCAGCATTTCCTCTGGCGAAAAGGTCTGCAAATGACGAATTTCTCCATCGTTTAAAAATGCTTGATAGGCCTCTCTTTTTTCCAAAGATAAATCGGCTACATAGCTAAATTCAGTGGATGTGGATGTCGTATCCATGTCATACACAATGGTCGGTTCCTGTAAGGGCTTCTCCCTTTCACATGCCGTTAGTAAACTTAAAAAAGCAATGATGGAAACCAGTTTTTTCATCATGCGCTACATCACCTCATCTACCATCCATTATTCCATTAATTTCAAAAATTCTCAACATTTCACCATAGACAATGAAATGTCCCCATTTCTAAACAACAAAAAAGGGAATTTGCTAAAATGTGACAAGATATGAATTCCACGCTTAATTATCGGAAAATTCAATCTCTAATCACAACTTTTTTCTTAGTATAAAAGACTTAAGACTTCTCTATTTTCCCCTTAATATTTTCTAAAACAAAGAACGTGAATAACCCTATCCAGCACATGAATAGGGTTTTAAGTCATGTATTAAATTCTATAAAAAGGGAAATTCACAGTATTATTTATCTATAATACATAAAAATTTTCAATCGAGCTAAATAGGATGAAGTACCCTATCTATGACTAAATTACGAATTTAAGAAACGATACACAATGTGACATTTTTTTTAATATAAGTGATATACAATGAAAAAGTTGAATCGAGGTCATAAAAATTTATTTCAAGAATATGGATAAAAAATTAGGAGGAAAATATCTTGGTTAACTTATTACTTAAACAATTCTTGAAGGCGGAAATTGAGATCAAACGAAGAATTATGTATAAAAAAGCAAAGGATCTTGGTTTCACCCACCCTATTGTAGTAGATTACAGTCAAGAATTGGATGTCTTACTTAATAGATATTTAAAACAAGCACAAGCTTCCTAATCATAACGAGGCATATAATAGAAGAAAGTATAGATATGATAAAGCCAGGCCATGTTTTATTGGCTGGTTTTATCGGGGATGATACATGCATTCACCTAGCCATTTCTCAGAATGTATAGAGAATGAAAAAGTAGGCGATGTTTTTGATAAGAAAACATTTGGAGGTTGAATGATGCACGTATTCATCTTAACTTTTATGGTTGTTTCCAAAATATTATTGCCACCTCAACATTCAGTAGACCATACATCACCCACACTTTGCACACCAACTGAAATAAATACACTATATCAATACCCAAACAACCAATTTCAATCGTTTCGTGATGAGGACACATTTTATCAGCAGCTTAATCGTGCGATTTATGAGGAATATACCAATGCTTCATTGAATATTCGTCAAAAGATGGCTTTTAAAGATGTAGCAAATGCGACAAAACGTTTTTATTTACAAACAGATGGTAAACAGGAAACAATAGACCTCTCTCAACATACTTTTATTCATCCCAATCGACAAGTTTATTTTTTAGCATCCTTTCAGCACAATACCGATGAATCCTATCGCAAATTTCTTGTCATCGACGCTGAAACACAAGAAGTAATACTGGGACATTCGCTTTTTCAAGAAAGTTCCAAGCACCTTTAATTCATTGTATGCACACCATGTAGATTCTAGTAGTCATTTCAAAAAAATAGAAGTAAAAATTTCTTAACAATTAAAAAGCTTGCGATGAATGACGAACATTCATCGCAAGCTTTCTTTACTTGAATTAAGCTAAACTTTTTTGTTGAATGGCTGCTGTGACTTCTTCTATTAATTGCTGTAGTGACTTATCAGCGGAATTTTGCTGACCATGTCTGCGAACAGCTACAGTTCGGTTGGCAACCTCACGATCACCGATTACCACAATATATGGTATTTTTTGCAATTGGGCTTCTCGTATCTTTTTGCCGAGCTTTTCTTGACGGTCGTCTAATTGCACACGGATTTCTGCTTGTTGTAAAGCTTCAACAACTTGCTTGGCATAGCCTTGATGTGCCTCTGCTACCCCAATCACTTGGACTTGCTGTGGTGCCAGCCAAGTTGGGAATGCTCCGCCAAAATGCTCGATTAAAATACCTAAGAAGCGATCAATTGAGCCAAACACTGCACGATGGATGACAACAGGTCTCACCCTTTCATTGTGCTCATTAATATACGTTAAATCAAATTTCTCTGGTAGCTGGAAATCAAGCTGAACTGTTGCGCATTGATGACTGCGCTGAATCGCATCTTTAATATGGATGTCAATTTTCGGTCCATAAAAAGCCCCGTCCCCTGCATTAATTGTATAGGCAATACCTAAATTGTTTAGGACATTTTCAAGTGCTGCTTCTGCTTGATCCCACAGTGCCAAATCACCCATATAATCATCTGGTCGTGTCGATAATTCAATCGTATACGCAAAGCCAAAGACGTTGTACACTTCATCTATAATCTTTAAGGCCAGTGCAATTTCATCCTCAATTTGCTGTGGTGTTGCAAAAATATGGGCATCATCCTGACAAAAAGTTCGTACACGTAACAAACCATTCAAGGCGCCACTAAATTCATGTCGGTGCACTTGCCCAAATTCTGCCATACGTATAGGTAAATCCCGATAGGAATGTAAGGCATTTTTGAAAATCAGCATATGCCCAGGACAGTTCATCGGCTTTAAGGCAAAGCTTTGGTCATCCACCTGTGTGAAATACATATTGTCCTTATAATGATCCCAGTGACCTGACTGCTCCCATAAGCGTTGGTTCATCATCAGTGGTGTTCGTACTTCCCTATAATCATATTTTGCTTGTAAATGTCGCAAATACGATTCCAGTTCATTGCGTAAAATTTGACCATTGGCTAAATAGAAGGGCATGCCAGGTGCTTCCTCTGAAAACATAAATAACGATAGCTCTTTACCTAGCTTGCGATGATTTCGCTTTTCTGCTTCCTCCAAGAAGATAAAATGATCGCGCAGTTCCTCTTTTGTAGCAAAGGCAACGCCATAAATACGCTGAAGCATTTGATTATTGCTATCGCCTCGCCAGTAAGCGCCTGACACATGCATTAATTTAAAATGCTGTAATTTGCCTGTAGACGGGACATGTGGACCACGACATAAATCATAAAAATCTCCCTGCTCATAAATCGTAACTAGCTCATCTACAGGAATTGCCTCCAACAGCTCTAGCTTTAACGCATCATGGACGAATAATTGCTTTGCTTCTTCACGTGAAACCTCGCGTCTATGAATCGGTATATTTTCCTGTACAATTTGTTTCATTTTCTTTTCAATTTGCTGTAAATCACTCGGTGTCAGTGTATTAGCAATGTCTATATCATAATAAAAGCCATTTTCAATGACTGGTCCTACTCCAAATTGTGCATGTGGATAAAGTCGTTTAATTGCCTGAGCTAATAAATGGGCCGTAGAATGGCGAATGACCTCGATCCCTTCCTTTGAGCTTGCATCGTACAATGTAATTTGTGCATCTTCCATAATCGGGTGCGTCAAATCAATGATGGTTCCGTTAACACTCCCTGCGACTGCCTTTTTACGAAGCTCTGGACGAATCGCTTGTGCAATATCGGTTAGTGTCACACCTTTAGTAAATGCTTGTTGTTGACCATCTGGAAATTGAATGTGAATACGTTGATTTGACATGTTTCTCTACTCCTTTTCGTAATAAAATCAATTACACCTTGGCATAATTGTGTAGATAAAAAAAACACATATCCGCCCCTAAGAAGGGACGAGTATGTGTTGATTACCCGTGGTTCCACCCAAATTCCCACTAGTTTATAAGCTAGTGGCTCATTGATTTTGCTGTAACGCTGCAAAAAACGGTGCAAGTTTCCAAGCACGGCTCCAAGGTAGTAAGATGGGAGTACGACATTAGGAAGCTTGCAGCCAAGGCCTCCCTCTCTATAAATGGTTAATCGCATCTCTTGTCCTTATCATTGCCCATTTCATTTTGTATGAAATTGTTAATTACTATAACGAATAGTGAATTCTTTGTCAAACACTAAAAAAGAAAAAAATTTAGCGACGGACTTGCAATGGGCGTTCTGGACGTTGAACACAATAGTGACAATGCGGGTCATCACATGCCTCCTCTTGCCACTCATTACACATCGCACAAAAATAACTATCAAACGTGTCATCATAGATGATGGAATTTTGACAACTCGGGCATTGTTGATTTTTTTGAATCGTACCGCTGATTTCTAGCCCATCAAAAATCACTATATCTTCGCGCTGTTCAATTCGCATTTTATTATTATCTCCTAATGATTTTTCACTTCTAAGGTCTCATCTTCAGATTGCCATTCTACATGGATCATTGGCTTTGTTTCTCGTTTAAAGATTTTCTCACTTTCTTTTTTTGTGAAGGAATAATAGCCATCTTTATTTAACTGAACATCACTTAAATTTTGGGATTCTTTTGTCCCCTCAATTGTAATTTCTAAAGGCCCCAAATCATCATCATCTCCCAGATAAAATAAGCGTAAGCCCACCTCACCATTACTATGATAGATGGCTTTCCAATGTTCACTTTTGGCGATATAATGTATCTCCTGCTTGGGGCTTTGACAAGCTGTCAATAGGATGATGAGGGCAAGTGGAAAGATCGATTTTTTCATTAAATATCCCCCTAACCTTGTATGGTGATAGCCCACCCTGTCGGCTTTTCTTCAAAGGCATCCTCGTATTCTGTAAAAACAAAATGAAGTCCCCTTAAATCATCTGGCAAGGGTGGTGTCACCACATACGTACTGCTTTCATGTCCATTTGAGCCACCTGTACCTTTACTTCGGCATTCATAGGACGCATCAATGTATAGACCAAAATGTTTTCGTTCTAATTTTTGCTGAATCGTTAGCTGAGGTTCTTGCTGCTCATCCCAATCGATTAATAATTGCACCACACTTGCATTGTCATATTGACGAACATAAGAAACCGTATACAAACGCTCCCCCTTTGCTACCGTTTTCAATACAGGGATATAGTGACGGAAGCCTGAAGGTTCTACCTTTGAAGTATAGTATTTTTCTGATTTAATCAACTGGAAAAACAACGCTAAAAAAGTATCATCGAAACCATATTGCTGTGCCCATTTCGAAATGGTATCATCCGAAGGCAAGCCTGGAGTAAGAGCAGCTTGCTCTTTTCGTTGCTGCAAAAGTGCACATATTTGCTCATCTATTGTGACAAGCCTTGAATCATTGTATTTGCTATGTTGTTCGGACATCTATATCCTCCTTCCTCCTGCAAGTCCTTCTTCTTTCTATACGTTATTTTCCGCAATTGGTTCCATAAACAGCCTATTTTTACTTGTAAATACCAAAAAAGCTATCCAATACATTGGATAGCTAGTTCGCTAGCATATCATTGGGCCAGCTAGTCGAGTCTGATAATTGATATGTAACCATATTGGCTGTCACAGCGAGAATAACACCCGCTCGGGACATATGAGAGGTATTTGGCTTTTCTAATACAAGGACCACGTAGCCCTCTCCACGTCCTTGCTCATCAAGCGCATTCGTCGCATTGATTTCAAAGGTGGAATACGTTTGCTCATTCGTTGCATACAAAAGTCGTTCTTCATCATACACGCCATGTTCTTTTAAATTATAGCTGACAGGCATCCACCCTTCAGACCATTCAATACTGCCTATCATTTCTCGTTTCCTTCTGGCAAGACGTCCAATGGAATACCTAAAATATATCTTCATAATCGCTTGATTGTCTTCATTTTTTCCTTCACAAGTGGCTGTCACTTCAAGCATAATATCATTTTTTAAAAGCTTTTTCATAAACACTAAAGCCACAGTGACAACACAGATAAATAGTACTATACCCAAGATGATAAATGCCATTAGGTCCCTCCTAGTATTACAATTGCTGTTAATACAATATTACCATGTTCTAGGAGGGATAGGAGCTTTTCACCAAACAATCTTAGAAATTGACACAGGCATAAAGGATAAGACAAAAAGTGATTATTTGTTGGCTTGAAGCTCAACTGTAAGCGTAAAAGGTATTTTTAAGTATTCATAGTGTATTGTTACTTTCTGGTTGTTAGATGCTAGAACTTGTACTGCATAATGCTGTGGCTGCTCGCCAATAGCTTGTTGATTTATGTATCTTTGAGGTACGATCGTTCGCTGTGCTAATTTATGAAAAGATAGTTGATCATTTCCCTCTAGCTTTGTTTCCGCCTCAAAAGGTTCTGACTTACTTATTACAAGCTTCGCGTTATCAGGACGCTGATCATTCACCAGTATTTGCTTTAGCTTAATTTCACGCAGCCCTGTATTTTCAAGTGCGATGATTTTGATTGCTTCATTGCCTTGTTTGCTGCTATAGCTTTGAATAACAAGTGGTGGATTGCTCTTGAGATAAATCATAAAGATTGCCCCGACCACAAGCACACTCAGTACTAAAATAAATAGTATTTTTTTCATACTTTCCCTCTCTTTCCTCCCAACTAGTATAACAAAAACAACCTGACTTATTGACAGTCAAGTTGTTTTTGTAAACGTATTTCATCTCGTATTGGAATACCATCATTACCAATGAGTGGGATAGAAGGCTTATAGGCTCTTGCTTTTTCCACTGCATTACGCAGTATTTCTATTAAACAATAGCCTCGTTTTTGATAGAATTTCAATGCATGTAAATTATCGTTTGTTGTAATAAGTGATATGCTTGTACAGCCCTGCTCCATTGCTGCTTGTTCTACCGCTTTCACAAGAGCAGAACCAATACCTTTCCCCTCAACCGTACTATCTAACGAAATGATTTCACAGTCCTCTTCTCGCATGATATAGGTGATTAAACCGATCATCATTTGTTGCTCATTCATAAAAGCAAAGCCCGCTAATTCACTACAATCATAAATGCCACTGGAAATGACCATCTCTGTCGTACCCCAATGTTCCTGAAAAAATTCGCTTACAGTTTGTTTTGGTAGTTGATGTATGGCAATAATCGTCATGTTATAAACCCCTTCTTAAATGGAAATATGAAAAACCCCTGCAATCGCTTTTTGTATGCCTAAAAATACAGCCCAGGATAGTACACCAAGTCCAATAGCTAGTACAATATGTACAGAGGATTTCATCGCCATGTAAATCACAAATAGCATGCACATCGTTGCGGGCAAGCCAACGATAACGCCTACTGTAAAGCGTTGAATATGCTCACTCGACTCACTTTGCACGGTCAGCCAAATAATGCTTAAAATACTCACCAATGGCAACGCAGCAATAATGCCTCCATAGGTAGGGAATCGACGTGCAACCTCCGTCACAACGCCAATGATGGCTGCTGAACTCAAAATTTTAAAGAATGTATACATTATTTTGCCACCTCACTTAGACGTCGAAACGCCTGTAGAATGGCTTGCTGCTCCTGCTCAGTTAGCTGATTAAGGGCTTGCTGTAGCTTATCATCATCTAGCTCCGAGTTTTTCTTCAACACTTGTAGCCCTTCTGCTGTCAAATGTAGCATGACCTTACGCTGGTCGTCACTTGCACGCTCCTTCATCACCCAGCCATGACGCTCTAGCTTTTTCACATGCTCTGATGCCGTATTAGGAGAAATATTTAGTAACCCTGCAATATCACGCACCGTCACTTCCGCTTCCTTTTGAATCATTTGCAAAATACGCACACTTTGATGGGAAATAACATCTTCATGGGTTGTATGTAGATGATAGAATATCGTTGTAAAATAATCATTTATATCTTTAATCATTGTAATAGCTCCTTTAATATATCGTTCCACACGATTATATCGTATAATACGATACATTAAAAGCTACCTCGTTAAAGTTTATATTTTCAGATATTTTTCTTCAGTAAGCTTAGCATTTGATAGCCATCTGAGGGTAATCCTGCATAGGGCTTATACCAGTTTGGATAAATTAGCGGGAATGCTGTTGCAAGAAATTGAAAAGTATTCCAATAAAAAAGGCCATTAAAAAAATAGTGTATCCCTGCATAATCAGTAAAATAACGGGCTAGATAGCTGGCACAAAGTAATACTGCTAAAGACATGATAGGACCACCCGCTATAAATCCAAGCGACTGCTTGCGCGTTAAATTACCCCTTTTTTGCGGGGTACAGAAGCCAAAAAATCCCCATCGAATATGGAAATGTATACGACCTATACGCAAGGTTTCAGGAGAATTTTTTGCCCCCAAATAAACATGGGCTCGTTCCTTTGAACATACTATAACACCCAATGCATGCCCAATTTCATGCAACAGTGTGGAGATTGGTATGCCTATTACATATAAAAGCATAAAGGATAGAATGGACATCACAACTCACCCCCTCCCAAACATTCTATCTATTTTTCATAAACATCTATCTTTCTGCGTTTCTTGCTAAATAGTATCAATGAGTACTTGTGAACACTCTCTTTCCACAGTATTATTACTCTATTCTGAATTTAATTGAGGGCACCCCATGTTATACTTTCTCTATTTAGTAGGTGGCACAATCATGGTGCTAGCGCTACTACTTAGCCAATCTAAGTATTTATTTTTATCAGGTATTATTACGGCCTTACCGATATTGACGCTCATTAATATGGGCATGCAAATGAAAAATATGAAAGAAGATACCTTTCATGCTGTTCTTCAAAACACGGTATTTGGAGCGGTCGGCATGCTATTATTTACTGTGCTCACGTTTCTCCTAACAAGCTGGTTTAAACCAGGCATCTCTGTTATGAGCGCGCTCGCTGTCTATGCCCTATTTATGCTTTCTGGCAAATATATTTTATCCATGTTGGCCTATAGAAAAGGAGCTGCCTTTTGACAGCTCCTCAATGATTGCCTACCCTTTGATTATTTTCACATAAACACCCTGCTCAAACCTTTCCAAAGCAGAGACATTCATTGCTTTGACATGGTTAGATACCTCGCTCGCCTTCCATAGTTGCTGTTGATGATAGATAGCTGGATCGATGAGTCGCACTTTATTGCGAAAATGAATGTCATAATTCTCTTGTTCTTCTCTTACCTCTACATTTTCATGTAATTGTTGTAAAAGAGCTTTAACGTCTCGATCATGTGAAGCCTTCATCTGCTGCAATACCTCATGATCAGTCTTTAGGAAATCTTCAAGCGTTAGAATTTGTTTTGCTAGCGACAGTTTTAATACATGCGCTAACGAACTTGTCGCATAGATATTTAAAGGGTGCAAGAAAAAATCTAACACTTCCTGATAATAAATTTTTACAAACCATTCTGCACGTTCAATCGTTTTAACACACAATTTCCCCTGAAAAACGAATAAGTCCTGTAAAAATTTTTGGATATCTTCCAAGGATGAATTTCCATAAAAATACATATCTCTTGATGTATAATCTATACGATCCGCACACAATGCTGGAGCAGGTTGTTCAAGTAACGACCATCTGGATGTATCTAGTATGTTCTCTACCTCGTAGCCATATTTTTCAAGAATCGCAGGTATCGAAGACTGTTTGATAACATCCATGAATATTGCTTCATGATAATCTTCCGCCTCATTTTCAAGGACAACATCCACCACATGGGAAAAAGCGGTATGGGACACATCATGTAATAAGCCTGCCACCTGCTCCTGCAATGAACCGCCAAACTGTCTAATAAGCAGCATGACACCTACAGAATGCTCAAATCTTGAAATAGTCCACCTGCTATTTACTAGAAAGCCTGCCCCAGCCTGATGAATACCCTTTAAGCGTTGAACTGGCTTACTTACAATCAATTCCTCTAACAAACCATCGATTTCGAACTCCCCATATAAGGGGTCACTAATCAGCATTTATATTCTTCCGACTAATCACAAAGACTCCACCACAATGCGATAGTGGGTAAAAGGTTAACTCACAAATTTCCTGTAAGGCGACCTTTAGCTCCTCATGGACAAAGTAAAATTCATCCTCATCCCAGTATCCCTTACTATCTTGACGACATTGCTCCAGCTGCTCTCTTGTCTGGAAAGCTACATCGCCAATTAAAATTTTCCCTGTTGGTGATAGGTGCTGTAATAATTGTGTGATATACAAAGACTTTTGCTCATCTGTAAAATGATGGAGCGCATATGTACTAATAATCGCATCATAGGGCTGCTGTAATAGCTCCTGTGGCAAGCCATTCATTAAATCCCACTCCATTAAGTGAGCCTCTGGCATTTTTTCCTTGGCAATGGCAATCATGTTCGCAGAAAAATCAAAGCCATAAATCGAATGCCCCTGTTCATAAAGCTTCGCCGTTAATACCCCTGTTCCAAAGCCAATATCTAAAACTGTGGAAGCGGGAACAGCCATCACTTCATTGAAAATTTTATTTAAAATCGCTTTATAGCCTGCAAATGGGTATTGATACTTTTCCTCACTGTGTTGTACCGTTTGGTCGTATCCATCGGCCCATAAATCAAAACCTTCTTTATTTAATAGCATAGTGCCTCCTACAATGTATAAATTCTCCAAGCATTCATTAATATACGTTCAGTCATCTGTTTCATCATAAATCCCCCTTCATTAACCAATTCAGTCCATTATACCAATTTATTACCTTTCCAACAATTCAGAAAATAAACAGTGCATTATCAATTTTCAAATTTTCATAAGCTGTTATAATCAATATGTATAAAAATTACAATAAACATTCTGGATAATATTTTATTATAAATTCCCAAAATATTACCATATTCAACTTTTTACGATATAATAATAATATTGGGTAGTTAAAATATAAAAGGAGATGACTTAATGCAAGGTACAAACAAAAAGGCGTTGTTATGGATTAGCATTCTAATGAGCTTAATGTCCATTTTCTTTGCATCTTTTGGTTCTAACAAATTTGGAGCCCCATTCCCCTTTATAAGTTACATCGGTGAGAATGAGTTATCATCCGCAATTGCTATATTTACTATAAATGGCATTACTCAAATTCACTTTAATATACTTTATTTCTTTATAAATGTTACACTAATTTACTTTATTCTTTTTTATGGTAGAAATATAATTAGTTCATTAAAATTACTTAAACAATCCTAATTCTTATACATCAAGATTACAAAAATTAGCCTAACAAAAGAAAAATAAATAGTGTCCTGCATATAATGAAGATGGAAATGTTGATTATAGACAAACAATTTCGTCTAATAAATTTGCATGAACCTTTGCATCTTATCCCATTGTAAAGGGAGTAAATTTCAAAACAATTCAAGAGCAATTAGGGCAATCACATGTTACTATATCTATAGACACTTATAATTTTTAACAAATTAATGTAAATTGGTCGCCTGTTTAATTCAACCTATTATAAAACCTTATGTAAAACCCATATAAATCAACGTTTCCTTTAAAGGAGGGATCTAAATGATCGCATTCACTTGTAATGCATGCTCTAGAACGACTTCTTTAGGTCAAAGAGGTCAAGATTAAGTTATAAACTAACAGAAATTGAATGATCTCTTTAGGCCAAAAAGTAATCAAATAGCCTAATAAACAGGAGAGATTTCAAATGGAACAACAAACAATTCAGCCGTTTTTAACGGTTGCCAACTATCATTTACTAGAACAGCAATTAAATAAAATTTTACATGCACTGACAACAACAAAGGATAAAAACGTTATCCTAGCAGTACGTGGCCTTGTTGATACGGAGGTAACGACAAAATTAGCATTATCAGCAGCAGAAACAATGCTGATTGACCAGCTTTTTGCTGTCACAGATCGTGCACAAGGCGATGCATTTTTAGAGCAATTAAAACCATATGTCATCCCGTTCAAGCCGGTGACCGCTAGTACGCTTAAAGCCTTATTTAAAAAGGAAAAGAAGCTCAAGCTACCAAATCTAGAAGCACTCGATTTTCAGCAAATTTGTTATCTTGCTTGGGATGATGCTGGCACACATCGAAAGTATGTTGTCCTTGAGCAAAATGGGCAGCTAAAAGGGATCAAAGGGATATTTGCCAATAACACGGTTCGCGGCATTTGCGCTATCTGTAATCGCCATTCAGATGTAGGCCTATTTACTACCTCCATTAAAGGACAGGTGGTTGGCACGTTTACCAACCACAGTAATTACATTTGTGCAGATAGTCAAACATGCAATGTACATGTTACGGATATGAACAGAACACTGGAGTTTTTCGAGCGTATTACACAAAAATAAATGAACAAAGGCAGAAATGTTGTGCAAGCAACATTTCTGCCTTTAAACTTTAAAAGAATTACTCTTAGGGTATAGAGAAATGTTATCGGTTGGGATTACGATCAATAAATTCCTCTATTTCATCGGCTAATCCGTACACAAGATGGAAATAGTGTTTCTCCGTCATGACACCCTTTTTTCGCCATTTTTGCATTTCTTCATAATGAAATTGATAAAAATAGCCTTCTACCTCTCTTCTAGCAATTCCTTTTTTCTCCGCCATCTCTGCAATCGAAAGACCTTTCCTCCACTCTTGGTCGTATTCCTGCACTGTCATGCCCAAAAATTTATTTATAGCTTCATAATCATATTTCACATGGTATACAAGAATACCTTCCTTATTTTCTTCTGCATATACGGTTGTAGAGAATGAGAAAACTACGATCAATAAAAGCACATACACTTTATTGGCACTTTTCATTTTGGAACCCCCATACTTTTTGAGGTTAATGTGTGTGGTTCTCATCATTACTATGTATGAAGGAAATCGTGGAAGTGATGAAGAATGTCAGCGAAGAAGAGAAGATTTTTTATTCTTCCTTCGTGAATGATTTAGTCCAAAATACCAGGGCTTGTCATTAGTCATGTAATACAAAATGGAGCATGATACTATTCACGCAAATTTTCAATTCTACGTTCTTATCGATCGATATCTCTTGTCTAAAATCGATTAAGTCCTTTTCCTCTACATGAATCATTTTCGCGACACTAGCCGTTGAAAACATGTAATCCTTAATGAGGTCATTCAAAAGCAATGCGGCTCTTTCCCTTGCATCAAGGCCTTCAAAGCCAGCACATAACATAGCTATTTTTCGTTCAATCTTATCTAGCTGCTCCGTCGTGATGCTGCCCTTGTTATTCAATAAACTATCCAGCTCATTCATTGGTAAATCAACTATTTTCGCAAGTTGCTGATGATTGAAACTGAATTTTTCAGCCACTTCTTGAATTTGCTGTTTCAGGTAATCGAATCGGGAAATATCCGTGACAAAAGATACTTCTGCCCTATCCTTCCATTCTTTCACAGTAGTAACCCTCTTTTCATTCTTTTTGATGTATCAAATGAAACTATATTAAAAATGAGGACGCCAAAAAAGTGGCAGTATTAATAAAAAAACGGAAATCGTAATAAAAATGGTAGTGGTTGTAGGAGATAATTTTTGGCGATATGGACCATTATAAAATCCCGAAAACTGCAGTTTATTACGATAGAGGACAAACAATAAACTATATATGGCGATTCCCCCCAGCCACCCAGCGTATGAACCATCAACATTTATTCCAAAAGAGGTATAAATAAGCCTAGCGCCTCCCCACATCACGCATCCAATAATGGAAAAAAGGATAATAATTCTTATTAATTCTAAAAATATTTTAAATGTAATCATCCATAGTTTTCTTATTTCCTTCACAAGCTCTCTCCACCTCCACAATCTGTAAAATTATTATAACACTTCCTGAATTAGTAATTCACTTAAACCAAGAATGTATAGTCGTCTATGGTGAGCTTACTTGTTGTGTCTTAATACGGTTTCAACATGAATTGGATAGGAATTATAGAACAAAGTATAATTGGTGGGAATGTATACTTTTATGATTTCCGCTTTATGAAAAATGACACGATTCCACCAAGTATCGAGTATTCACTGACAGAAGAATGAAAAAAACTTAATGCCCTCACTAGTATTAATAGCCAACGAATTCAAAAGAAAAAACCAACTTTATGCTAAAAAGCTGGTCTCGTCATTCAATCATTCATTTATGCCTTGCTGTTTTGCATCTTCATAAAGAGCCAGAAAAGGTTGGCAATTTCTTCAGCTTCATATTTATAAATCGTTTCAGCGAAAGAAGCACGAAATGGCTGTAGCATGATCTCTAAAACACTCAAGCGGGGTGTTTCTCTCTTCATTTCATCCAAAAGCAAGCTAGAGAGTTCGAGTGATTTTTGTGGAAGTTCGATTGTCGAGATTTTTTTACAAAATTTCTCTAATTTCTCTTGTATTTCTTTATTAGTAATGGACTTATAGGCTAGATCCTTTTCTAATAAAAACATTTCCTGAGGCTCTAATAGAATTTCTCCACTCTTAATCATTTCTGGCAGAAAACTTTCTACATATTTCAATGACCGGGTAACCACTTTTTTTAGATCTATCGTCATATTAGTAGCCAAATTCCAATAAAAAGATAAATATTGGAATGTGCCAAAAAAGACGACCGCACACTCATAATAATAGTGCTTTCCTTCTTCTCCATAAATATCATAGAATCTGTTTTTTAACCAGGTGATTTCATGAAAGCGATGTTCCGCAAGAATTTCTTGCAGCTCTTCATCATGCAAAAAGGAGATTTCTCGAAATAATGGCATTAAATTATATTTTTCTTTAATTTTTAATGTGGCGATTAATTGTTCAATTAAAACGTCTACATCATCTTTTTTCTTACCAACTAAAATTTCCTCTTTTAAAACATTTCGCTCTTGACGATTTTGCTCTAATACGGCTTTCAGGCATTCGTTTTTAGATGAAAAATAATTATAAAATGTACCTTTCGAAATATTTGCCTTATCTAAAATATCCTGAACCGATGTATGCTGATACCCTTTCTCAGTAAATAATTGTAATGTTGATTCGATAACGATTTGTTTACGATCTTTCATACATTTCTCCAATCTCTAAACACAATAACGAACTTACTACAATTATACTAGGAAAACTAGATTTCTTAAACTATGCAAATTTGATACTAGAGGTCCTCACTCTGTAGTGCCAGTCCAAATCGGTTAGGTTTTTCTAAAATGTATGGATAGTAAAAAACCTTCTGCACACACTACTTTTCAGGAGGTGATATTTAATGGCGAATAATAACAACAACCAAAATTTCAACTCAAAAATTCCTAATGCAGCTCCAAACGCAATGAATTCAATGAATGTTGAATTCGGGAACGAGACTGATGTTAATCAAATCAGACAACAAATTCAACAAGCTGAAGCTAAAAAGCAACAGGCTTCTGGTTCTATGAACGCAATGAAGTCAACGAACGTTGAATTCGGGAACGAGACTGATGTTAATCAAATCAGACAACAAATTCAACAAGCTGAAGCTAAAAAGCAACAGGCTTCTGGTTCTATGAACGCAATGAAGTCAACGAACGTTGAATTTGGGAATGAAACTGATGTTAACCAAATCAGACAACAAATTCAACAAGCTGAAGCAAACAAAAAATTTGCTTCAGGTAAATTTGCTAACGAAAATAATTCAAAATAGCTTTCATTCAACATCCGCAGCCGGCATCCTTGCCGGTTTTTTGTTTCTCCCAATTTTGGTTAATTCCTTCAGCATAAAATTCTCGCTTTAGATTTTCATTCAGGTAAACCGAATTTACATACATCCAAAATGATTCGATTCAAGTTATCAATTTGTTTTTTTAAAAAAATTTTTTGCTTCTTCTATTTGCTCCTTTGGTAGAGTCCGCAGTAATTCTTCTTCTAACCACGCTATCGTTTTGCTTCTTAAATAATTTCGCATGTGTTCTTCCGCTTCCAGCATGACACTATTGATCGTACAGTTCGATTGACTTGAACAAGACTCACACTTTTGTTTTTTATTTTGATAAGCAAAATTTGCTTTAATATTCTTACACTGAAATATCGGATCTTCACCTTCAACAGCTCGTACAACATCCCAAAATGTAATATCTTCAGGTTTTCTATTGAGTCGATAACCCCCTTTTACACCAGATACCGAGCTAACAATGCCTTCCTTGGACAATTTCCCTAAAACTTTTGAAAGATAGGTCTCCGATAATCCTTGAAATTCTGATAAATCCTTTATTCCTATACTTTCATTTTTTGGTACATCAATTAAATAAACAAGACTGTGTAGGGCATATTCAACCATCACACTATATTTCATTATTCCACCCTCTTAAAACATTTTGCTTACCATGATAGTAACACATTTTAGCTATACATAAATGAATCAGTTTGACAAACGAAAATGAAAAGCGTATATTGTAGACAAAGTTAATCAACGATTAAATAAATCGACGATTAGTAACAACTTTATTTAACTGGAGGATTTTTATGCGTAAACTACTTGTGATAAATGCACACCCTGAAGTGGAGTCAAAGACATCTTTGAGCCTTCAAGTATTAGATCATTTTCTAGGGACATACAAAGAAAATAAACAGGATGATGAAGTAATTGAGCAAATTAATCTATATGAAGACGTTGTTCCGATGATAGATAAAATTGTTTTAAGTGGCTGGGAACATTCACGAAATGGAGATCCTTTAACACACGAAGAAAATGAAGTTTTGGAACGCATGAATGAAATTTTAGTTCAATTTAAAAGTGCTAATAAATATTTAATTGTAATGCCTTTGCATAATTTTAATATTCCTTCAAAGCTAAAGGATTATATGGATAACATTCTAATTGCGCGAGAAACATTCAAATATACGGAAAATGGTTCCGTGGGCTTATTAAATGATGGAAGGAGCATGATCATCATACAGGCAAGTGGTTCAATTTATACAAATGGCGATTGGTATACCGAAGTGGAGTATTCTTACAAATACCTTAAATCAATGTTTGCCTTTCTTGGAATAGAAGATTTTAATATTCTTCGTGTCCAAGGAACAGCCTTATTGAATACAGAAGATGTCTTGCAAAACGCACTTGATCAAGCGGATCAATTATCCGTTGAATTAGCTAATAAATAATGGAGGGATTCACAATGACACAACGTATGAATTATTATGAAATTGCACCAGATGCTATGAAGATAATGATGGAAATGGAAAAATACACGAAGAAAAGTGCTATTGAGAGAAAGCTTCGTGAGCTCATTAAAATTAGAGCTTCTCAAATTAATGGCTGTGCCTATTGCATCAACATGCACACTGCTGATGCGAAGAAAATGGGAGAGACTGAACAGCGCTTATACTGCATTAGCGCTTGGAGAGAATGTACTTTTTATTCAGATGCTGAAAAAGTAGCATTAGAATTAACGGAACATATTACGCTTATTCCAGAAAAACGCGTTCCTGATGAATTATATGAACGTGTTCGCAAGTATTTTGATGAAAAGGCTTATGTCGATTTGGTTATCTTGATTAATCAAATTAACAGTTGGAATCGAATTTCTATTGCTATGGGCAATGTTGCGGAATCATAAATGGCTGCCTTAACAGGTAGCTATTTTTCTTATAGTAGTTTGATATCAATTGGAGTCGTATTTTCATTTGTCAGTCCCCCCTATCTCCCTTTAACAAAATGTTCAAATGTTTGTTTAGGAATAAAAAAATTTCCCGGGTAAGCGCAAGAATAGACAAATTCAATCCCACATTCCTCCATCAAGCGACTGATTTCTTCCTTTTCCTTGCCTTTTGAAATACTGGCAGAAGGCAGGGGCTATAATTATTTCCTCTTAAATGTCTTCTATGACCATGCAATCTTAGAAAATTATTAGAGTATATACTTTCACTTACCTCTCTCAGTATTGTGTTTTCGCACAAAAAAACACTCGTCATGTAAACGAGTGTTTCGTAATTAGTATGACAACCAATTAAGTGCTGTGTAGATTTTTAAGGCTTTTTAAATTCTTGCAAGTTTATTAAGATTGGGGTTAAATATTGAGTGGTCTTTCACTTGTTTCCAACATACACGTACAGTGAACATGTTTATTTTGTAATGGAAATTTGATTAGCGTATTTCGTATACTTTTGATAAAACTTAATAATATCAATTTACACAGTTTATTAACGTAATTCACTATATCGCATAGTTCATTGTATTTGTTTAACCTATGCAACTTTTGTTACTACCAATGCAGCATTATCATAAGTTATGAGTCCCGTTGAACTTACTATGGCAACTCGTATAACATCACCCTGGTTTAACGCTAATTGGTCTGTTCTTGATACTAAATCTACTTCAATATTAGTAGCAGTTACAAAGGTTTGATATTCAATCTGTTTTGTTGCAAGAGGAGTCCCATTTATAGAGAGGCGAAAAATAATATTATTCGATATTCCTCCTGAACTTGCTCTTAATTCAATTGTAAACGTAACAGTATATACCCCTTGACTATTAACAGTAATAGAATCATCAATTGTACTTGGTGTTGTTCCACTGGAAGGTCCGACTGTGTCGAAATTAACATTTGGATCAATAGTAGGATTTCCTCCAGCTACGTTATATATTGAACCATAAGCTGGGATAAATTGTACTGGTTCTTCTTGAGTTGGCACATTGGGACAACTAGAAACCCTAAACTTGGAGAAACTTTTACAGTCTTCACATCCCTCGCAATCATTGCAAAGCTTATTGAATCCATGATTATTAGACAAATGTATCCTCCCTTCTATTATTTCGATTAGAATATTTTATGTTTTTTAGGTCATATTCGTTTGTACATAAGAAAGGAGTTTGCCCATGACATTTTTCCTTTTAATAAATACTAAGTCCATCCCAGTCATTTAGCTGTTTCATCAATCAGCATATTTCGTTTAACCAATACCTTTTGTACTGAAACTCAGACAAAAATGGTTTGAGTTTTTTTGTGTATGTGAATCCTTTAATTTATCAAAATATTATAGGTGTGTAACTTTTTCTCCAAAAATGAGCATCAAATGGCATAAGCTAGATACTATTATTTTATGTCAACAATTATTCTCGCTACTCTATATTCACCTTCTATCTCTATCGCCATATTGCTATCAATATCATTCGTAATTTCCACAGCCCTTATTTTATATATATTCGTTCCGGTATTCAGCCTGTAACCCTCTTCGTGTTTTGAAGGTAAATCTGTTGTTTGTTCTTTTATTTCTCCGACTTTTTCTTCTAATTTATCATTTGGGATCGGTTCATTAGTAACAATATAATTATGACCATTCCAATTAAATACAGGGAAAGAAATATTGTCTTGATTTCGTTCATTGCACCCAGTTAACAGAAGGAAAGTAACTAAAAATAACAAAATTGATCTTTTTATCATATTTGTTCCTCCACCAACGAAGATGAGGGTATTAACCAAATCTTCTTTTGCATCTTTTTATTTTTTAGTATTCATATAATATTTTTTCATAAGTTCTATCAGCCTATGGATAGTTTTTATAAGTTGTTGAAAAAATTTTCCAGCAACGTTGTATTTTACTTCTTTATAATTTGTCACCATATATACGACTCCACCTACTATAATCTGCATGAATATAAAAACCCGAAGAAGCAGAATGGGCTGCACTTACTGATACAAAGCCATTTGATACACTTACTCCAAATGAAACAGAATTTTATCACTAAAATAGTATCACTATTTACAACCCTTTCACCGAAACAATATATGTTAGGCTTTTATCACTCTACCCTGTTAAATGAAAGGAACATTGAATATTACCCCTATCCCAAATATTGGGTTTATGATAACATATATCTGAATCTTTTAACTTTGGAACATATGAAAGGAAGTGTAATAACCAGATATGAAAAAGATATTGAAACCATTGATTAGTGGTATTGTCATTGGTGCCCTCTCTCTAACGATAAATATAGATAAAAATGTATTAGCTAATGATATTGCAAATACATGTAAGTATGATTCGGCATCGAAGGTCAACCCTGATTATTCCACAATGAACTGTTTGTTAACCGAAACAGCACTGAGTTATAATGTTCCTCCTGAAATTGTGAAGGCAATAGCGGAAGGTGAAAGTGGAAATTGGCGTCATTTCGATAGGAATGGTAAAGCGATTGTGACAGCTGATAATGGAATTGGCATTATGCAAATTACCAATCAAGCAGGCTACAATCAAGATAGACTAAAAAGCGATATTGTCTATAATATTCGAGCTGGTGTGGAGACTCTAGATGATATGTTTAAGCGGAAGGATTTGCCTAGCATCAACAGTGGGGAAAGAGATATATTGGAACATTGGTACTTCGCTATCATGGCTTATAACGGTACTAAGCCAGTAAATAGTCCATTTGTTCAAGCAACTGGGGAAAGAAATGCAAATGCCTATCAAGAAAAAATTCTCCGAATTATTGAGAGATTAGAATTAATAGACTTAACAGAGCTGCCTTTTACACGCGAACATTTTCAATATGACTCTAACAGCAGGGAAAATATTAAATTTTCAGTGATGAACTATGATTTTGATTTACCATTAACAAAATCAAAGTACTTTTTTAAAACAAATCAAAAAGTTAATGCAACAACTAATGTAACAGTTAGGACAAAGCCTACTACGGATAGTCCATCTATGGGTACTTTACGTAAAGGCGAAATTGTTACCATTACTGGTCCTTTTGAATATGAAGCCGTATCAACGAAGAAAAACCATTTTGTTTGGTATCCTGTGAAAAGAAATGACGGGACAGAGGGGTATGTAGCATCAAGTTATTTAAACTACTCAGCTTCAACACCTACAACTCCAGTAGGTAGTATAGATGTATCAAAGTTCGCTGATTACAAGGCAGACCAGTACTGGGCAGAGGATTTTCAATGGGCAGTAAACAAAGGACTTATCAGCGGTTATCCAAACGTATACAACCCTGCAACAAAGAAATACGAAAACTTACTGAAACCAAACACGAATTTAACAGAAAATCAGATGTTATCTGTACTTTTCCGTTACTTTAAGTCTGATGAATTAGCTTCAACAAAACCTAGTTCTTCATGGAGTGCAGATGTAAACTATCAACTAGCAAGTAAGTACGCTCTACCAACCCTTGGTGGTATATCAGCGTCTAAACAGGTATATGCAGTCAAAGACATCACACGTGGTAATTTTGCTCGTATCCTAGCATCTATGCATTATGGAAAAACAGTATCTCAGCCAGAAGCCATCCAGTTTCTACGTGACTTCGACTTAACAACTACTAAAACGGATGCAGAGTTTAAACCAAATGATTCTCTAACAAGAGCGCACGCAGTGGCATTCTTCCACCGTTATGAGCAAATATTCAATAAATAAATTGCTATCTATAAGTGAAAAGGTGACTATAAAAGTCACCTTTCTTCTTTTATATGGTTGTCTAAATGGTGCTATAAAGCCATATGTGAAGTTACGGGAGAGGCTGTGAAAGCATAACAAAAGGACTTGCATATAGGGTAATCAATCATAAACAAAAGTCCTGTTTATATTGATGGAAAGCACCTTCAATCGAGAGTGCTCGATGTAGCTATTGATATCAGCTATCGCTACAATTCAATTGATAAATCTAAGAAAATCAAAAACTTAAGAATTTGGGGTACTTTTTAGGGTACATGCTTTCCCCTACCTCCCCCACTCTGAAAAATTAAAAGTTATAACTCAATGACTTTTTACAAACGCTGAGATATTCACAAAAAAACACTCGTCATGTAAACGAGTGTTTCGTACTTATCATGACAACCACTTAGGTGGTGTGTTTTTTTCCCAATAGATATCGCCAAGGTTGTTGTGTGCCATGAAGTTGTCCTCGACACTGTGGTAATGGAAGTTGTAGTAGTAGCCTTCCTGCGGTCTTTTTTCTGTGCGCACATGGAAGCGAATTAAATCTGTGCCTGTTTCATTGTTGATGACATTGAAAATTTTCTCACCGTAATTACCACTTGGTCTTTCAGAGATGGTTAAAGATGCAGCAGTTTGATCATCAAGATTAGCCACTGTCATTGCAATGGCTTCCTCCATTTTCGGGAAGATGATGCTGTCGAATTCATTGCTAATTTTTGGACCAATTTTTGTGCCAAATTTTATGTACGATTGTTCTCTAGCTGCATCCACCAGTAAGGCATTATAATCAATCGCTTCCTCTTGTATCTGTAGCTGCTCGTCACTGCTATCATCATGCTCAGCAGCTAAAGCAGTGCTTGTCCCTGATGAAGGGCCGATGGATGCACGGTTCGAAGGATTTTGATCAAATGCTTCCCAAATCTCATGTGTAGGCGTTATTAAACCAAATGTTAAAAACGCAACCATGATGACTATACTTTTCTTAACCCACGTTTTCATTTATTGTCACCTACTCTTTATGTACAAATTGGTAATTCTCCTATTATTATATACGTTCTCGCCATTAAAAGGTTTCATATTTCTATAATTCATTGTACAATATTTATGAATAATGTGTCGTTTTTTTAAAGGAGGTACAAAGCATGAGCATCGCAATGGGTATTGGTCTTTTATTAATGTTAGGTTACTTATCATCTTTATGTTTCACGGACTAATTTTTATATTTTGTAATATGTACCCTACTAAGCCCTAAAAGCCTGTTATATGCAGCTTTTGGGGTTTTTTATTTTTCTTTACATTACAATGTATAGTAATGCATGCACACAGTTGGCTTGTTGGGACTAATATAATATTAATAATTCTTGGCGGCGTGTTAAGCAAATTTATGGTTGCATTCAAAAGATGATGAACCATTGAAGCTAAAAGGGATATATCCAGAGTTATTGGGCTTGTTTGTTGTCTTGAAGTTTACCAAAGTAGAAGATATTAAAAAACAAATGAAATAGTATAAAAAATAAGGACCTGACAGCTACAGAGACTGAAGGTCCTTTTTTTTAACCAATTTTGTATAAATTTATCTAAAAAAAGTGTTGCTCCCTTCTTCCATCACATAGGTAATGTCATAAATGGGTTGAGTGAAAAGAATGGAGGAAATTCACTGTTAAATCAGATTCTATCTATCAATATAGTCTTAGAATTAATCCAATGCGAATTTGCATAAATAGACTTGCTACAGGGAAGACTTTTTAAAGAAAATTATGGAGGTGCGAATTACGTGTTTGAGAAAAAATTAGCACTTCATGAAACTATGGAATTTCATGAAGTCATTAACTTTATGACAACTAGTTTACTTAAATCGAAGCTGAGTCAAGGTGTGGTCTTTGATGATGATTTAAGAGCGTTATTGGACAAAAATGTAAAATTATCTACCCCGGCACTCACTGCTATGGTTAAGCTCTACTCAAAATCGGAATTGGAATATTAGGAGGACAATTGTATGCAAGACTATTTAGATCCTATAAATTCAGTTGGAATGCCTGAACTAACTGATTCGGGGATTGCTCTTGAGTTTTTACTTACAACCAAAACGGGTATTCGGAATCTTTCAATTGCCTTAACAGAAACAGCTTCTCCTGCTCTTCAGAAAATCTTGAGAACTCAGCTGGATGTCATGGTTGATTTATATTTCGAAATTTCTGAACTGATGGTAAAAAAAGAATGGCTAAAACCTTATGATCTTGCAGGTCAAAAGGAACTGGATATTAAATCAGCAGAAAATGCGATTAGTATTGCCCAGTTGGATTTATTCCCTAAAGATATGAATCGAAAAGGAATGTTCCCTACCCCACCGAAAAAATAAACGAAAATGAGGGATTTTTTAATGAAAGCTGTCACTTTTCAAGGTGTAAAAAATGTTGAGGTTAAAGAAGTACAAGACCCTAAAATAAAAAAAGCCGATGATATTATTGTTCGTTTAACCACTACTGCCATTTGCGGGTCAGACTTGCATTTGCTTCATGGTATGATTCCGAATCTTGGACAAGATTATGTCATTGGTCATGAACCAATGGGTATTGTAGAAGAAGTTGGAAAAGATGTGACGAAGGTTAAAAAGGGTGACAGGATTGTCATTCCTTTTAATATTGCATGCGGGGAATGCTGGTACTGCAATCATGATCTAGAAAGTCAATGTGATAATGCAAACGATAATGGCGAAATGGGTGCCTACTTTGGTTATTCAGACACAACGGGCGGTTTTCCAGGAGGACAGGCAGAGTTTATGCGAGTGCCCTATGGTAATTTTATCCCTTTCAAAATTCCAGAGAAATCAGAAGTTCCTGATGAAAGTCTTGTTCTCCTTGCTGATGCCGCATCTACTGCTTTTTGGAGTGTAGATAATGCTGGTGTAAAGAAAGGAGATACTGTTATTATTCTTGGCTGCGGACCTGTTGGACTGCTAGCACAAAAATTTGCTTGGCTGAAAGGAGCAGAAAGAGTAATCGCAGTTGACTACATTGGGTATCGTCTTAAACATGCAAAGAAGACAAATAATGTGGAAATCGTTAACTTTGAAGACCATGAAAATTGTGGCGAATACTTGAAAGAGATTACCAAGGGTGGTGCAGACGTTGTCATTGATTGCGTAGGGATGAGCGGAAAAATGACGCCTCTAGAATTTCTTGCAAGTGGGGTAAAACTTCAAGGTGGTGCTATGGGCGCCCTTGTCACAGCCAGTCAAGCTGTACGTAAAGGAGGAACAATCCAAATTACCGGTGTATACGGCGGTCGATACAATGCCTTCCCACTTGGAGATATATTCCAACGCAATGTAGCGATTCGTACTGGACAGGCTCCAGTTGTTCATATCATGCCCCATGTCTATAACCTAATGGCTGAAGGAAAAGTGAATGTCGGTGATATCATTACACATGTACTCCCCCTTGAAAAAGCAAAACATGCTTATGAAATATTCGATACAAAGCAAGAAGGTTGCATTAAAGTGGTTTTAAAACCCTAATATAGAAGTTTTCAGGTACTTTTGTCTCTGCATTGCAAAAGTACCTTTTTCATTGACCTAGGGGTACATATTTATATTATTACTTCTGCTTCAAAATGGCATTAATATTTGAGCACCAAGCCCCTTCGACTGGCGAACTACATTTTGATCAACTGAACTAACCCCTCCCTAATCAAAAATCATTATGTAGCGATTCCTTTCATTGAACAACTTCTAATGATAAATAATTAGTTTGGCAAAACAGTTGAATAAGTTCTTGAACTACCTTAGATATCCACCATTATTAATATCAAATGTCGCACCTGTGTAATGCTTTGATCTATCTGACAAGAGGAAAATAACAGTATCAGCAACATCTTTAGGCATTACAGGTGTATCGATGAGCTGATGATTTAAATATTCCTCTTTTCTCCAAATAGGTATTGCATCCATCATAGGAGTGTTTACCATTGTAGGGGCAATGGCATTAACTGTGATGTATGGTGAGAAATTCACTGCACAGCTTTTAGTTAATCCCAATATAGCAGCTTTTGAGAGTCCATATATTGCATCTGAACTGCCTTCCATACCTGATACAGAAGACATATTCACGATGACTCCCTTACGTTCGCTCTGAAGTAGATATTTCCCGAACATTTGAGAAAAATAAATACATCCCTTTAAATTTATATCTATGACTTTATCAATTTCCACAGTTTGATAATCCAGTATATTCTTACCCAAATAAATCCCTGCATTATTAACTAAACTATCCACATCACAATGTTCTCTTTCCAAATTTCCAAAAAAATTGACAACTTCTTCATAAATACTTACATCTAATTGATATGTATACAAATCTGAAGGGACATTCATTGATTGTTTTAATGCCATTAAGGCGTCTTCATTAATATCACAAGCAAGTACTGAAGCACCTTCATCTAAACATTGTTTAACAATTTCTTTTCCTATACCAGAAGCTGCACCTGTTACTATTACTTTTCTATTTTTAAGCATCATCTATTTTACCCCTTTATTAAAAAGTTAGGATGTTATGAAAAACTCTACCTAAGTTTACGAGAAAAATAAACTAATAAGTGCTAAAATAGCAGGTCCACCTTGTTTTAATAGAATCGATTTAGAGCTTGTTAAGCTACCATACAAAGCGACAATGAATACAAAGATTAAAAAAATGGCAACAATTTCAGTTTGCTGATGTGACAAAAATAATCCATACAATAAGGCGATCGCAATCAGACCATTATAAACCCCTTGATTTTTGAAAAGAACTTGAACATTTGCATTTTCTAACGCTTCTTCAGACAGATTAAATGTTTTTGCTGTTCTTTTAGAAGTAGTTGCAAACGTTTCTAAATACATAATATACAAATGCTCTGCTGCTACGACTAAGCTTAAAATAAAAGTTAATGAAGACATCCTATTCCCTCCTAAAAAATCTTTAAAAAAGCAATGTCCTCAAGTGTATCAAGGACATTGCTTGAAACTATTTATTAAAACGAACAATGCGGTCTATTGGTAGGCGTGAAGAACCATATGCTGGGGCTGCCGCTTCACCAATGGCTAATAATAAAATAGGAATTTCATTTGCTGGTAATTCCATGTATTCAGCGAATTTTGCTTTATCAAATCCACCCATCGGAACGGTATCATAGCCCATTTCCTTCGCTAATAGCATGATTTGCATCGATACTAAGCCAGCATCAAAGTGTACGATATTTTCTAATGTTTTTGTTGGTGCTGAACCATACATTGTCAGCGCATCTTGTGCAAGCTTATTGGCAATTGGTTCTGGCATATAGCCCAGCTCCACGTTTTTTGCATAGATTTCCTCAGCATTTACATACATCTCTATATCACCAATGACAGCAATAATGGCAGAGGCTGTTTCGATTTGCTCTTGATTAAATGAAAAGAAGTTGATATTCTTCTGAATTTCCTTATCATCAATGACAAGAAAGCGCCATGGCTGCATATTACTTGAAGAAGGTGCTGAAGTAGCATCCTGCAACAGCTGCATGATTGTTTCACGCGGAATTTTAGTCTCTGCATTGTATTTACGAACAGATTTACGCATTTGCATAATTTGTTTTAATGGTGTAGTTGATAACATGTAGTTTCCCTCTTTTCACAATTTAAACTGCTTTTATTGTTACATTAATATTGCCCATTGTTGCTTTTGAATATGGGCATACCGTATGTGTGACCTCTAATAATTCCTGTACTTCCTCCACTGCTAGTCCTTCAATATGCCCTTCGATTTCCACTGCAAGCACATAGTCAAAAGAAGCTTGCTCCATTAATTTCACTGTTACTTTAATGGTTGATGCATTTTTTAGTTTCTTTTGGCGTTTGATTAAATCTAATGCACTATTAAAGCAAGCACTATAGCCAGCCGCAAATAATTGTTCTGGGTTTGTAACATCCGCTAATTTGGAGCCTGGTGGTGCAATTTTTAACGATAAAGATTGATCTTCTGCATAGGATGTGCCACTACGGCCACCTTCATTAATCATTGTAGTTGCGTATAATTCTTTCATAACTGAAAACCCCTTATCTTTTGTTATTAATTAAATTGTGTACAATCTAATTTTTACAAATTGAATTGTACACAATTTAATTGCGTTTGACAAGTAGGAACTTTATTTTTAATATAAATGGTAGTAGAAGAACTTTAAGAGGGGATTTTTATGCCTAATCATTTAGATAACCAGCTGTGCTTTCTTTTGTATGCAACATCAAAGGAAATCACTCGGCAATATACATTATTATTGAAGCCTTACGATCTTACTTATACAGGCTATATCACTTTATTAGCTTTAGAGGAAAACGAACAGATAACGGTGAAAGAATTGGGCCAACGTTTATTTTTAGATTCAGGAACATTAACACCGTTGTTAAAAAAATTAGAGGCAAAGAATTACATTTGTCGTGAACGTTCTAAGGAGGACGAACGATTAATGAAAATATATTTAACCAAGGAAGGCGTAGATGTAAGAAGGAAACTACCTGAAGTGTCTCGCCAAGTGATGAAGCAATCGAATATCTCAGAGCAGCAATTTGTACAACTGAAAAATGTACTTCAAGATATCGTTTATAACGATTGGAAAATAAAAGATGAAAACTAACACATAGCTATTCCACTAATAGGATGAATATGTAAATAAGAAGGATTGGAGCTACATTGGCTTCAATCTTTTTTGTTTTTCTCTCCCTGATCCCCTCAAATGTTAATAATCATGTGGCTACCGTTAAAATTTAGTATACTTACATTTATTAATTAGTTTAATTTACAGCATAGATAAGTAATTTTGAAAGTAGAGGTGTTTGGATGAAAACATGGACAAAGACTATAAACATAAATGCCCCCATCGAAAACGTTTGGACATTACTTGATGGCTCTTTAGCTGACATGCAGAAGATTATGCCACAGGTAATTGAAAACAAGCCTGTAAAAGTAACAGAAGAAGGGGTTGGCAGTATTTATCGCCAAAAATATAAAGAAGGAAAACGTATCGAAACGTATGATGTAGAAACATTGGAATATTCGAATACACCTGATAAAAAAATATTGAAAGTAGGCTTTGTACTCGCTAATTTGTTTGAAATTACGGCTTACTATGAATTAAATAAAATAAATGAAACAGAGACTTCCTTTACTTATTCCGTAACAAATAATGCGTTAAAATGGTTCGTCAAATTATTTTTATTGTTTGCATCGGACAAAGTAGTCGTACAATTTTTAGAACGGGTCAAAACAGTTGCTGAAGCGCAAGACTAGCACCTAAAAAATAAACCGTAGAACTCCCCTTGAGGTGAGCTTCTACGGTTTATTTTTTACTAAAAGTCTGAACCTGTAATTTCTTTTAACTTACCGTTTTCTTTAATCTTTTTAAGGCCTTCATTTAACTTATCTAAAAGCTCTTTGTTCCCCTTTTGAACCATGAAACCATAGTATTCTTTTTCGAAGGAATCATCTTTAATTACTTTGATTTTGTCATTTGGATGTGCCTTGATATATTCATAAACAACTGAATTATCTCCAATCGCCGCTTCTACGTTGCCATTCAGCATCTCTTGAATAGCAATTGGTTGATTTTCGAAAGCAAAAATGTTGGGACTAGATTCACCCTGTAGCTTCTTGGCAGCCATATGACCAGTAGCATTAATTTGTACAGAAATCTTTTTATCTTTTAATTCATCCAATGATTGGATCTTTGAATCTTCTTTCACCACGATTAATAATTGAGATTCGTAGTACGGCTCAGTAAAATCAAATGTTTCCTTACGCTCGTCCGTAATTGTAATCCCTGCACCACCAATATCTGTTTCACCATTTTTAATTGTTTGGAATACAGGCTCCCAACCAATACTTTCCCACTTCACTTCAAAATCCATTTCATCCGCGATTGCTTGTAACACATCCACATCAATCCCTACAATATTCCCTTTATCATCAAGAGATACGATAGGTGCAAATGTAGCCTCAGTACCTACCTTATAAACTTTTTTACTATCTCCATCACCTGATGATGTATTGTCTTTCGAGCCGCAACCCGCTAAAACTAGCGTGAAAGCTGCCATAATTGTAAGCAACACCATTAAATTTCTTTTCATAGCCCATCCCCCTAGTATGATATTTTTTCCATAATGCGTATTATTTTTCGCAATTCGGAAATGTGAGACTATTACGTAAATTATAGTGACAATATTCTCTTTAGACAATACTTTTTTGTATAAAAATAATCATTTCTTTATAAATAGTATTATTCAATCTCGTTTTTAGGATAAAAAGGAATAAATAGTTAACTAGATGATATAAAAAAAGAATCCCCTTTAGGAAATTCTTTTTTTGAGCACCTAAATTTTTATCGTAATGGATGTTCAAAATTCCAATTTGTATAAATGGCAGCAGCCTGAACTGGGTTTGAGGAGGTATCTTCTGTATAGCCGCCAATTAAATTACCTACTCTAAAAGTAGGCTCAAATAGCTGTTCCTCCTTAGGTGGTGCTGTCGGTCCGTCTATTCCTATTTTGGTTTTGTCTGTCACGACTACTTCCATACCGTTATCCAATGTAAAGCTCAGCCCATCTTCTCCGACTTCTGTAATGGTCCCTTCGATATTTACTAGCGCACTTGCTGCAGGAGCTGAATGGTCCGCAACAATTCTCTCCGTCAAATCAATTGGTGTATCATGATTGATATTTACCATAGCAAGGACAGCAATCACTGCACAGGCTACTAAGCTTCCAACACTAATTCTTACTTTTTTCATAAAGGACCTCTTTTCATATTTCATCATCTCTTCCTGCATCTTACGCTTAAATTCCTCAGAAGCATGAATCTGCTTCATCACATTCTTATAAGCATTCATCATACTTTGCTCCCCTCTTCTAGAATCGTTTTCAGCTTCATTCGTGCCCTTCTGAGCTTTGAGCCTACTGTATTTACGTTAATCTCTAATAAATCAGCCATTTCTGCCGTTGTATAGCCCTCGTAATAATGTAAATAAACAATGACTCTCTCTTCTGAAGGAAGCTCAAAAATTTCAGTAAGAACCATCTGCTCCTCTTTTGCAATAAAGGCCATTTCGTCTGTAATGGGTACCGTATTCTTCACACGTGAGGACTTAAAATAATCCTTGCACTTATTAAATGTCACCTTTATGAGCCAAGCCTTTAAATGTGCTTCATGAGCGAAGGGCTTGTTCTGCCTCATCAGTGTCATATAAACCTCCTGCACAATGTCCTCCGCCTCAGCCATATTTTTGGTCTGATGCACAGCAATTCGTATGAGGGTGTCACTATATGTTTGAACAATTTCTTGCAAACTTATGCCAGCAAACTTTATCATATTTTTCACCTAACCTCCTTCATGACATAATACGATTCAACTTTATCTATTCGTGCAACAGATACACTTTAGCTTCATTTTAATAAAAAGAAGAAACCATTCATAAGACATACAAATGTATCCCCCTAATAAATTACTGAATAATAGCCATGCAAAAACCCGCAAACCGTAGATGATTTGCGGGTCCCTCTCTTCATTGCCAAGCTCGATTGTTCCATTGCTTGAAAAATTCGTCCTCAGCCAAAATAGCTTCATAAACAGGGATAAAGAATTGTTTCAGAATCCCTGTCATCTCGAGTGTAGAAGTTAGCTCGATTGTAAAATGATGACGATCAAATAAGTCCACAATATACGCCTGCAATCTTCGTCCTTCAATAGTTTGCGTTTGTAGCAATTGTTGTACTTCATTTATTGTTTTTTCAGTCTTTTCTAATGCTGGGTACTGGTAAATTTCGATAAATTTTTGTGCCAGTACGAATTCTGTTGGATATGTATAAACTACCGCAGCCTTATTGTCTAGCAAGCTCGGAAAATTAATGGTCTTTGGTGTTATTCGCATGTTTTCTTTAAAGGTAATCCAAACTTCTATGTATACAGTCATTTTGCCCAATGTAGCTGGTATGCTTAGTTGAATATTGTCACTCGATACAGACGATTCGATCCGCTGTGCATCCCATTCAATGCCATCCGCTGGTATTGCTAGTGAGCAAATTTCTTTAAAGGCCTGTTTCACTATATCGTGTTGATGAACGCTTGCTTGAGCTGTCAGCGTGACTTCATTGGAAGGCTTCACCAATCCATTTGTTAAAGCAAATAATAATAGATCCCCATCTAGATAAAATTGATCTTCATAGGAGGATATGGATAGACGATAAAGCAGTCTTTCTTGGCAATAGCGTGATACTAGCTGATCCATATTGTCTTGCCGTATAGCCATTTCTTCTAATTGTGTCACGACATTCGTCGATAGTGTGTCGATATTTCCCATTGACATCCCTCACCTTTTTGATTTTTCTGATTTCTTTAGGCAGAATTTAGATTTTTACTAAAATTCATGCTTTTATTATCACTTATTTATGGAAGAGAGTAAACGGTAATGTATACCAAAAAGGCCTGTCATGGTTGGACATGACTGGCCTTAAAATTAGACAAGGGGCAGCCTCGCTGTTGCGAAACTACCCCTTTAGTATTTATAGGTAACATTCTCGTAAATTGTAAAAGTCTCAACCCAATCGTCTGGGGAATATTATCTTGAAACCAGATTCGTTTCATCACCGCGGTAAAATTCCACTGTGTGCCTTCTAACTTAAGCAACGCAAACCCTACCATCTTTTGCGTCCTTGCAGCCCCAAAGCATGCGCCAGTGTGAATAAGTATCTACAAAAACAAAAAGCAGAATGCCAGATTACGGAAATATGCTACCTAAAATAGCACGTGTTCTATTATAGCACCTTATACTATAAAAGTAAAGTACTATAAAAAATTACCAAGGAATCTCCTTAGAGCATTTAATCTGATAGCCCTTTTCAGCTGCCCATTGGAGAAGTGTTTGCCAAAAGTTTTCACAGGCAGCTATGATTTGCTGAGGATTCGTTAGATTGCCTGTCATGACCATTTCAGCTAATGCTTTTAACCCGTGTGGCTGATCATCCATCGCTAAAGCCTCAGGTAATACTTGTGCAGATGTTGTATAGCACTGCTTATGGTGTAATCCTACTATCATGGCACCTGTCATCGCTATTTTCATCGCCAGTATCGGCAAAAATGTGTTGGGACCCTGAACAGCTATGTTCCTTAATTTCCCCATGTATTCATACATTTCTTCTACAATGGTTTTGCAAATTGCTTCCTTAAATCGGGCATTCTCCACAGTGGCCGCTTTGTCTTTGAGTTCTAGAAAAAAGCCAGAAGGATCGTAAAGTGGCTGTAAATCGACAAACTTCCCATTTGTTAATGGCCAATCTTCCTGAACCGTTATTGCTTCTTCGATAATCACTTCTGCCTGATCGAAATTAACCTCTGCCTTCCAATCTCCTGCTGTCCATTCATAGCTATAGCTGTGCTCTAATTCATGACAGATACACTTAAGCTCAATGTCAGAAAACGGACCATCCGTTTTTCTAGCCAACGAGCCATAAATACCAATTGCTCGAACATTTCCTCCATATTTTGCGAGAACTTGTTGCGCAATCGAATGGGCAATCTGCCTGCGTTCATCACTTGTCTTTTTTCTTGGTCCAATCATTTACATCGCTCCTTTTATAAGTAAGATCGTTGTTATTGAACCAAGGTGGACCACGGGCTTAACGAGGAATTTTTGCTGGTAACATCATCAAAACCTCCTTTCATCACATTTCCTGTAATTTAATAGAGCATACAAAATCGATATGAAACGCTTCATGGCTTACAGATTGAATGTGACCCTCATATTTCATGTCATATAGTAAAATTATTGCATTATAAGCTTTCTGTAGTTCATTGCCCATTTTGGCTAGCACTTGATGTTTAAATTGCTGCGAATAGGAAAATTCATCACAAAGTAGTTGCTTAAGTTGATTTGAAGCTGCTTCGTAAAATAGTGCTTCACAAAAATCCTCGTCGAAGGTTAAGCCGAAATCGTATTCAAATTGATTGTAGAATTCATCATAAAGTGCTTTAAACTCTTCCTCACAAGTACGGTGCTGATTTTCTGGTAAAAAAAGCTTTGCTAATTTTTGTGAAAAGGCTTCGTCCGTTTCATCTTCTCCCTGATAGACAGTGGCAAGATATGTATGTAACTGTTCTTCGCTTGTAAAATGACCAGCCCATATGGAAACATAGCCATTTTGTTCATCATCCATGACCTCATCCCTTTCTCGAATAAATCAATGCACCGCCTGAGCCCATTATTATTAAATGCTTGCCAGATGGCGAAAATCCACATTTAATCATGCCATCCAATCGCTGTAAATCAATAGCTGTCGCATTTTTTAAATAAGTATAATTAGTTATATAAAGATAATCGATTACTACTGTTGCACGTGGCCACCAAGGATAAATAACTTCAACCTGCCAGCCATCTGCTGTCATATGAATCCCATCCCCAGCTTCAAAGCCGAAAATAGATATTGTCCCCTGAGGCAATTGAAATGTTAAACGGTCATCACTCATTCTGTCGTAGGTTTCATCCACGTCTCGTTCTCGATGAAGACGACGACCTGTTATAGGCTCAGTGACACTATAGCCACAGCCACTAATTAGCACGATGTTTTCCTCATGATCCCAACCGCAAGCCAAAACACCATTGGCAGCAATACTCGTTTCATATGCCCATGGAATAGGAGGTTTTGTGCAGATCAACGATTGTGCATTCGCCAGCAACTCTAGCTCAAAGGGAGTTCGTTTATCATTGTTCACCATATTATTCCACCCTCCTCTTTTATTACCATATACTAAAAAAAGGCTTGTCTCAAGAACAAGCCTCTATACCTCTAACACACCATAATGAAATTTTGCAGTTATCCGTTCATGCTGCTGAAAATCATAGGTCGCAAACCACTCTGAGCGAAAATGTGCCTTTAACACCACACGCTTTTTCGCTACACGCTTGGCTTCATAAACCCATTCATCGGTTAATGTGACATGCTCCCCTGCTAGCCGTAATGCCTGAAAATTATTGGCCTCTTCTATAACCTTCTCAAACATTGGGTCCATATAAACCACATCAAATGCGTTGTCTGGTAGGGTTTTTAAATAGCGAACAGCCTCAGACTGTATTACCTCGATGTGTCGCATACAGGCAGTTAACGGTAGCTCTGATGTATCATAGGCTTGCATCCCCTGTCTAACAATAAACGCTACATTTGGATTTGCTTCCAGTCCCACAACACGACCTGCTTCACCCACTGTATAAGCTGCTAACATGGCATCTGCCGCTAAACCTAACGTACAATCCAACACCGAATCCCCCAGTTGAAGCTGTGCCGCTTCCAAAAAAGGCTCTGCCTCACCACGGGCCACACGCTTTAATCGAAACGCCGCAGAATTGGGGTGAAAGAAAAACGGCTCCTGCGCCCCATAGACATAATACTCGAAGCGATTCTTCCCAGCGACCATCACATGTGCCTGCAACTCCTGCGAAATTTTGCGAACAGAGCGCTTGTTTCGTGGCTCAAACGCAGCACCTAATTCTTGACACGCAAAAGCAGCGAGCGCCATCGATACATCGTCTGGTCTGCCCGCTGTCGTCACAATCGTTTTTAGTTCTCGCATGTTTGCTCTAACACGCCAGTTAAATGAGAGACAATCTGCTCCACAGGGAATCCCTCAATTTGTTCACGTGGGATAAAGTAAGCCAACTCCCCATCCTTTAAAATCGCCATAGATGGTGAGCTAGGTGGCACATCCTCAAAATAACCACGCATCGCCGCAGTCGCCTCTGGATCCTGCCCCGCAAACACCGTCACTAGATGATCTGGCTTCACCGCTGCAATTGCCTCACGCGCCGCTGGACGAGCAAGCCCTGCCGCACAACCACAAACCGAGTTAATCACCACTAACGATGTTCCCTTCGTCTCCGCCATAAATTCATTCACCGCATCCGCAGTCGTTAGCTCCGTAAATCCAGCCTCCACAAGCTCCTCACGCATCGGCTTTACAACCTGCTTCATATATTCATCATAAGCGTTCATGCTTTTACCCTCTTTCCTATGTATTCGCAAAGCTTATTATAGCAAGGTTTTGTGTGAATGTACAAAGACATGCTTTTTGCCTGATTTCGTGGGTTTTCGGGGGGAATGTGATTTTTTTGTGATTTTGGTGACTTTTTTGTGTAACGGATATGGTATTGCATTTTATCAAGTATTAGTTTATGGAAATATTACATATATGAAATAGAGCAATACATTGTTAAGATTTTATAGGTCTAACATTCTAAGGGGAAATTTCCAGAATTGAAATTGAGGTGAGTTAAATGACGTTCGCATCGTTCGGATTATTATGTATACCCATTTTATATCTTTATCAAATTATCTTTTACTTCTTTTTCAGAAAAAAAGAACCTAAATTAACAAATTTACCTGTGTGACCAATTTATCGATTTTTTGTGCGACTGCTTTTCATCGGTGTTATGGCAACTGATAGCGAAGAAATCACTATGATTTCATTCATTTTAGGGTTTTTATTCATCACTGTTTTACCATTACATTTCTCCATTTGGTCACTAAAAGATTTTCTAATTTTATGTAAAAAGTAAGAGAGACAGTAAATAAAAACATAAAAAAGCCCCGGCTCAAAATTAATTGAGTACCTGGGCTTTGGAAATGATTCATGCTTAGTCCTTCTTTTTATCTCTGTTTTTATCAAGAAATTCAAATACTACGAAAATTATACCCATAAGAATTGTAAATTTAAGTGCCTTCATAAATGATTCATCAAAAATAAAGTAAGAACTTATTAACAAAACAAAAATAGCAGCGATATATCTTAATAAAGCTCTATACATCTGTTCCTCCTTTATCCAAGCTCTAAAACTAGTAAGTAAACACTTAATTTTTATGCTTTATTAATATTATTAAAAAATCGGTTCAATAACAGTCGATTTCGCATAACGCGTATTTCTATCGACAATATCCCCTGCAGCATTTGTTATTTTTTCATATCTCATTATTTCATAGTCACCTAAGAATTGCCCATTAGTTGGACTGAATGAACCAGGGCCTAACTCTCTCCAAGCATGTGTTGAAGTATAGTATACTTTATCCGTTGTTCCACCATTTACAAAGAAGAAAGTTCCAACCGCTGCTACTACAGATCTTACAAATTTATTGTAGATACTTGTAACGTTAATTAAATAATACGATACTGCTGCGGCGACAGTTACTTTACCAGCTTTTTCAATTGTAGTACTACCATATGTGTCGTAAAGTGGATTATGTACCCAATTTGTTGGATACGTAGCAGCAAATGGAGAAATTTGATTAATGGTATTTTCTTGTGAGTTTACTTCATTTAAAAAGCTTTTTTCTACTAAACCGTTTGCTTCTTCCACCAATTCAGGAGAAGGATTTTTGAGGATAATATTATTTTCTTCTATAGTATATTCTATTCCATTTTCATCTAAGGTATTAATTACCCTTTCATTAACACTAGAACTTTCTTGAAAAACAATGTTTTCAATTGTGTGATCTTCATTACTACTAGCAAAAGCCGGAGTTAGATTAAATGCAAAAAATAAACAACTTATTAGCAAGTATGAAATTGTTTTTTTCATTGTATAAATCTCCTTTTCCTTATAGTTAATCTAGTTGCTATAGCAATTTAGTAATCCTCGAGTTAAACTCATCCTACCATTTCTCAAAATAGTAATTCAACATTATGTTTACGCCACTATCTGACGCCTACAACGCCATTTTTTGGCGGTGTTAAATTAATTATTTAGAAAGTACGCCAAATCACGCCACTTATACCGTCATTATTTGGCGCATTTTTTATTTTTTTATATAATAAAAGCAACATTTTTAGTGAAATTCAAACTAAAAGACTTGACATTGTCATTTAGTTTCGTTCTTAAATCCAACAATATTTTTCACAGAATTGTCACATTTTTAAAACCAGCTCGATTAAAATAGCTTTGCTGGTCTTATAGTTTTTAGTTGAGCAATGAAAATCTTCAATCCTTCAAAATCACCACTTGTCATAGTTCACTTGTCGAATTTCTCCAAAAATGATTTATCTATCAATCCTTTATCGACTGCTTGTTGAATATAATCACGTACTGCAACTTTTGCGGTTGTGCTAGTGGATTTCATAATATCATCCTCTCTATTTTTTAAAGTTTATCTTCTACAATAATTTGCACTCTTACATTGCTATTGTTGGCACGATTACTTGTCCTTCTAATTTATAGCCTGCAGGTATTTTCCATGTTGTAGGAATTTCAAAATGAAGTGCATCGTATTTTCCTGCCTTCCAATATCCACCCCATTCAATGCCTAATTCCTTAGCAATCGCACCCACTTTTGAAAGTGTTGAAATATCATATAGGTTTCGTGGTGGTGCCACAGCAATATCCCATTCCCTACAAGATGTAGGTTACTATTAAGCGTCCAGATAACTACTTGCCCTGGTCTTGTTCGTCTTTGCTCATACAAGTAATTTTGTCGTGCTTGACCGCGATGTCTCTTGTGATAAAAACGTCTTCAATGCCAGCTTTTAAGCATTCCTGAAAGAGTAGCCGACAAGCTGTTTGAGCAGCAGCTGTTAATTCCCTTAGATAAAGACATGTTTGAATTACGCTTGTACTCATTGAACCTCACCCTCTCCTGATTTATCCTTCACGATTGCTAAAATATTTTGTACATTGTCAGGCATAGGCAAGCACATTTTAGTACCGTTTTCTGTGATCGATTAAATTACAATACACAAAATGCAATGGCTGCTCCATCCCCTGCAAACTCGAGCCAGAAATCACGACGAAAAAAAATAAACTGATCCTACTAGCATTAAGTAATAAATTTTTCGTATGATGCCATTGAAGCCTGTACGACTGTTTAAATTTTGATTTACGATACAGCCCATGATTCTTGTTAAGTAATCAATGGCCATAAAGCCAATCAGAACAGTAACAACCATACCTAAGCCATCCACAGAATAAGAGATGAGCGTAACAATAACTTCACTAATTCCTGCTATCCATTTTTCCATTAACAACACTTCCTTTTTCACATTATAAAAAGCACTCTCAACAGAGAGTGCTCATTCATTCTTAACCGGTTCTTTTCCAACAAATAAAAAAAATCTATTACTATTCTTACTGTGGATTTTTTTAAATTTCATTTGCTAATTTACTTGCATTAGCATTCAGATTGGTAAAATTCTGACTGACATTTGGTGAAATATACGTTGCTGACTTTTTTACACTTTTCATAAGTATGTGTATCCACACTTCAAATGTACTTTTTCATAATTCAATTCATATACATCACTCCTCTATTTTATCTTTCGACAAAAGAAATGATTATCCTATCAAAAAGTCCTTAGTAAAAACCCACCACAATAATCTGTGGAAGGCAAAATTTTAATTATTATTCTTTGAATAATTTCAAGTGACTAATAGCCACTGTTAACCAAAAACCATTTGAAAAATAAAAAAAGATGTCCAGAAAGGATTGCTGTATATTGTTTCCATTTTAATTACCTCCTATACTTATTTAAAAAGGGGGTGAAATTATTGAATATAAATCTAATACCGAAATTTATAGATGAGGCTATGTCTCCGGTTGCAAAAAGTGTTGGTAATTCAGTTTCTAACCTTTGGGAACTTGCTTTTGGAAATCATGTTGAGCTTTGGGTAAAGAAACAAGAATTTAAGCACCAACTAAATTACGAAGACTACGTAAATAAGATAAATGAAAAACTAAATAGTATACCTAGCGAAGATTTAGTTGAACCTCAGCTTAATATCATTGGTCCAGCTATAGAAGCATCCAAATATTATATTGACTCAGAAGAGTTAAGAGAAATGTTTGCCAATTTAATCGTTGCAAGCATGAACAATGATAAAGTTAATTCTGTTCATCCTTCATATGTGGAAATCATAAAACAATTAAATTCAGATGAAGCGAAAATTTTAAAAAATATTGAGGGTGACATCTTCCCTCTACTTTCAGTTTCATACAAACACGAAAACGGACTAAGTGTGGCACCTATATTTAAAGATTTTTCAGACATCGCCGAAAAATCTGGATGTGAACATCCAATTAAAATATTAGCCTATTTGGATAATCTAAAGCGTTTAGGCTTAATTAGTTTTCACGATAATGTAAAAATATCTAATGATGAACCCTACGAAAAGCTCAAAGAACATGAGCTTATTAAACATCATGCTAAAGTTGCTTCGGTTTTTGGGGAACCTGTATATATCAACAGTTGTGCACAAGTAACAACCTTTGGTAAGATATTTCGTTCGATTTGCATTCAAGAATAATGTTAAAGGGCGCAGTTAAACTTTTGTGCCCTTTAGACAAAAAAATAACGCTTGGTATATGCCTGCGTTTTCTGTGCGTCCATTATTGTAAGTAAACCTGTATATTCTTCGTCTGCCAATTGATTGTTAGCATAAAAGACATTCACTTTATTTAACATGACATCTTGCTCATAACATTTACGATCAATTAAATACTTGCATAATTCATACACTGACATTTTATATTCCTCCTAGTCCTAGTTCTGCTCTTGAAACCAAATACTCTGTGCCCCGTGCCGTCGCGTATCTTGATGTTGTCACCACATTTAGTCCATGGTCCTGCATGATAGAAACGGTCATGTTTCTTGTTTCGAGAATACTTGTCATTGTTCCGGTTGTTATCTGCCTTGGCTGTCTTATGTTGTTCGCAATATCCATTACGTGTTAGGTTTGGACATTCAGGTTTGTTGCATGGTCGTAGAGGTTTACTATTCATGTGTTCTATCTCTTGCTTAACCCCAGCCATGCCCGAGATATTTTAACTTATGCTAATAAAAATGAAGACACTAGAAAAGCAATCTACCCTAAACTCGTAGAAATTGATTTTAGAAGACAATTACTGCACATTAGACTACGAGATGTAGATAATATTGTTGGAGCACCTGAGATAAGAGGTACTATGTCAGGTAGAATTAATAACACACTTTATGTGTATATCTAGATCAGCGAAATACATCATTCTTACTTAGCTATGCTTGAAAGAGGAAAAAATCGTCGAACTGGTAACCTATTAAACCATCATCTGAAACTTTGCAACAAATCGCTAACGCCTATAAATATGATTACTTAAAGTTAATTGAAGTGGCAGGTTTCTCGAATGATCCTTCTTATAATCCAGCATTAAAAGAACCTTTTGCTCACAACCCCTTATTACAGGAATGGTATAAGTCTCTCCCTCACTGCGATCAGAAAGATATTGAGAAACTTAAAATAATTTGGGATGTAATTCATGAAGGTGGTGACAGCTAATGCATTTCATCCAAATAAATAAGACACCATGGCGTTGTACTGGTGAGGGCCCCCGTAACCCTACCACTGGTAAACGTCGACAAATTACACGTCGTGGTAAAAGTAAAGGTGAGGCACGTAAAAGAGTAGAAAAAGCTATTGCAGAGCTAAAGAAAGCATATACCCTTTGATGCAAAGATTACGTTTGATGAATTCAGCCAAGATTGGTTAAAGCTCTATCGGATGAAAGGCAATAAGGAAACAACAAATGAACATCGTGCCTACTGCATTTCCCTACTCAATCGGTACTTAGCGAAAAAGAAAATGACTGCCATCTCAACGATTGAATTACAAGGTGGCTCAATCACCTATTTGAAAACGGTACAGCATTTAATACACTACGGGGCACTCACAATGCAGCAAAAATGATCTTTGCCTATGCGAAGGAAACTGGATTGATAGAGATAAATCCTGTAGAAGCTACTTTTGTACCAAAGAAGAAAATGACGTTAGGAGAAGTTACTACGGAGGAAACAGCAAAGTTTTATTTAGAAACAGATGAGCTGAAAGAATTTTTAAGTTATGTAGATAAGCATCGTAATATTATGTATCGCACATTGATCTACTCAATTACCTTCACAGGTGTGCGCCCAGGAGAAGCTGTTGCCCTTAAGTATGAGGATGTCGATTTAGAGAAGAAGGTTATTCACATCAACAAAATGGTATATGCGAAAAATGGTGTACGTGGTGACTTGGAGCTTACACCTCCAAAAACCTTTAGCAGCATCCGCTCCGTTGATATTGATGATATTGTGGTAGAAAAATTGAAGCAGCTTTATCACTGGCGTGAGGATCGTGAATGGATAAAGTCCGATTTTGTATTCGGTGACAAGGAAGGTATCCCCCCTACCATAAAGATGCTGAACCAAACCGTTCGACGACTTGGCATCCTCACTGACATCAACAAACAATTCCGCATCTATATCCTCCGCCATACTCATATAAGTTTGTTGGCAGAGGCTGGTGTGGACTTGAATTTTATTATGAATCGCGTTGGGCATAAAAACTCTGATACTACTACGAACATTTATCTGCATGTTACGTCTGGAATGCGGGTAGCTGCTACTGAAAAAATGCATGTTAAGTTTATTGAATTATCGGAGAATTCAATGTAAGATAACCTAAGAGAGATAGCACTTTAAGTGTATATCTCTCTCAAATATTATTTATCATTTGTTTTAAAATCGATAGTGTTCTAATCAGTCTTAAAGAATATATTTATAAATAAAATCAGTAAAATCAGGATCTGATTCCTTAATTTTTAATAAAATTTCGTTCTCTTTAAATTCATTTTGTAAAAGATATGTAACACCGATAATTAAGTCTCTAAATGTCAATGATTCATTAGAAATTAGATAATCTATAATCTCTTTAACTTTATACTCGTTTTTAGAGCTTCGATCATAAAGATAATTTTTAATCATTATGTAAAGTACTGTAAAATGTAATGGATTAAATAATATGAATTTCCAATTATTATAAATTTTTTTCATATCATAAAAACCCATTTCTTCCCATTTTTGAGTATATATTATGTCTCTTAGTACTTTATTAGTGTAATCCCCATCAATTGATAGATACTCTGTTATTACTAATTCATATTTTTTCATATCAATGCCAAATTCTTCTTCAATTGAACATAATTCCATCAACATATCTAAAAAATCGCCATTTCTTATTACATTTGTTGATTTATCATCAATTAATTTTACAAAACGAGAATTACTTTGATTACCACCATAATCATTATCTGGTAATTTTATATGTTCTTGATAATCATCTGCTGTTAGAATTCTTGTTTTAGTAGTATTAAGGTGCAAATCATCCTTCCATAAATAGTGAATTATTATGTTAAGCCAATTATTAAATTCTTTTATATCTTCATTTAAGGTGTTAATAAAATACATGTCATCAACATATCTAATATATATTAAGCTTTCAGGCAAGTTATCATTTATTTGTTCATCAAAATCTTGTAAATAAATTTGAGATAATATCGATGAGGCAATAGAATAATTAAATTGAGGTAATACCTCAAATCTACAATAAGTTAGTAATTTCTCTAACTCAATAAGATATTCTTTATTCACTAATTTTCTATTTAATTTTTGAAATAACGTCCTAAGTTTAATTGAGTCAAAAAAATCTTTGATATCAACTTTTAAAGCAGACTGTCCTAAATATTCTTCTCTTTTCTCCTGAAAATTTCGATAACTATCATAGTAGACAGTATGGTTTTTAGCTATTTTATCTTTTGTATAATATCCTGCATAAAAAACATACAGATTTTCAGTTGAAAAATCTAAATAGTTATTTTCATTTAAGTATTCTTCAGCAATTCCAAAAACTAAATAAGTATAATATAAATAATATAAAGGATTAATTAAATAAGAATTTCGAGGTGTTAAAAAATCATTTTTATATAAATAGTCTTTTCGAATATCCGTATCATATTGTTTACAAAATTCATCTACAGGAATAGAAAGAATTTCAAAGCATTTTTTTTCACCCAATTCCTTCAACATCTTTAAATTAGCAAGTGTCTGAATCGTGTAAATATTATTTTCCGATGATTCTAAAACATATTTGTATGCCAAATTTTTAATATCCATATTTTTCTCCTTATAGACTAAGTAAAAATGAGTACTAAGATTAATATTGAGGGAACTAGAAAACAAAATACAATATTGGCGTAAATCATTACATTATCTTTAGTAAAATCCTTTTTTTTCTCTTTCACACTTGAAGATTCAAGAATAGCCATTTGATAATCTATTGGTTCATGATTTTCATTGTTTTTAAGAAGTATTTGATATTCATTAATTATTTTATTATATTCATTTACATAATAACTATTTTTTATCAAATCATCTGTTGAATTCTTCATGATTAAAAGATTCTTCAAAGATAAAATTAAATCTTCAATGTGTAATTGCTGATAATGTGCTTTTAAAGCTCTTTCACCATATCTTTGTTCACTTATATAATATTGAATTAAAATAACATAAATTGAAAAGATACTTGAAATTATTACAAAATAAGCATTATTAAAGAGAACGGTTTCAATACTACTTCCTGCACCTATTGATAATATCACAAAAATTACAGCTTCTATGTTTAATATAAAGGTTACAACTTTCCACAATTCAGTATACTTTTCAAGCCGTAAACTTTGCTTAATTTTGTTATCCCTAGTTTTATTAAGTGTGCTAATTTTGTGTTGAATCTCATATAAAATATCTCGTTCACTATAAGGTACTTTACTCAAATGATTTCCTCCTAATATTAAATTTAACATCTATTTATAATTATATATAAGAACTGATATTTTAGGGGAAATATTTACTTATATTTCAAAAGTTACATATATTATTCCCTACTAAATTTTCACTTACCTCCACTAAGGTTTAAAGTAAAAATTAGATTTAATGTTATCTTTTTGTGACTTTTTTCAAAAATCAACCTCAAAAATCCCCTACAAACCTAGGTATATCAGGGATTTGAAAAAGCATGAACGCATACATTCATCATAAGCGTTCATGCTTTTACCCTCTTTCATATGTATTCGCAAAGAGGTTTTGTGTGAATGTACAAAGACATGCTTTTCGCCTGATTTCGTGGGTTTTCGGGGGGAATGTGACTTTTTTGTGATTGCTCAATTTGAACAATCAAAGCTTTCATTATGTTTCATCGCTTCTAGTATGTATTCATATAAAGTAATATTTAATTACTAAATATACCAATAATACAAAAGGAAAAAGCCCAGGCTCAAAATTATTGAATACCTGGGTTTATCGCAAAATTATTTACTTTTGGACTTACTTATATTTCTTACATAATCCATTATGAGAAATACAACCATAGTAATAATACCGTACATTATCGTCTCTTTACTATCAAAATAGTAGTCCTCTTTATTATAAATAAACTTAGAAATGTTTATAATTATCGCACCGACTATAAAATAAATTAGAAAGTTCCTGATTAATTTCATATTTTATTTTTCCTTATTCACAATTAGAACTTCCTGGGAATAGTTTGTTCATTTTAGTAGAACAGCTTACTGAGATAACACTAAGATTTATTACTAAACCTGGAAGTGTTGCACCTGCAACTTTTTTAGGAAACTCTTTTAAAATTAATTTTGCAGCTTGTTTGAAATTAGATGCTCTAATTGCATCAACAATAATCGTTAATGATGTAGCAATACCAAAATAACTCGATAAACCTTCTTTAATACATTCATTTTCTGCTGCTCTAAATTCCATTGTTTCTCTTTTACCATGCCATTCACAAGCTACTGCAAATAGTGTAATTTGTGGTTCAGAAATTATATTAACGTCTTCAGAAGAAATTAGTAGGTTTTCTACTTCTAATCCCTCAATGATCGCCTCTTTCATAGAATTACCTTTTAATTCTGTCTCTATTATTTCTCTATCATAACCTACAATAACTTCTTTATTATTTTTTAAAACTGCTTTGTCAAAAATCAATTCAAGTGCTTCTGCTAAATCATTTTCTAATTTTCGTTCTTGATTCATACTTTCAACAGTACTAATTGCATACGAACTAGAGACCCCTGAAAAAAGTAACGTCATTGTGATCATTAAAATAGTTATTAATTTATATTTTCTCATGAAATAAACTCCTATTGTAATCTATTTAGTAATAGTTGTTGAATTACTATAGTAAATATCCCTCGAGGTAATTTTATCCTAACATTCTTAACTTTTCTAAATCAATACTCAATCAACGCCATTTTTTTGGCGTTTATTATGTATATTTTGGCGTAATTTATAAATAAAAAACAAATCACGCCAAATCACGTCACTTATCCTTCCTTATTATTGGCGTACAAGGCATTACTTGTACATCTAAAGTAATATTTACTGTGAATTTTCTTCAAAAACCCTTGAAAACAATTTAAAGTTAGTTAGGTGAAACCATTCACATAATTGTCAAAATGAACAACTGTAAGTAGAAAGGACTCAAGCCGTTCAAACGTTTCTGCTAACGGTATGCTTATAATATTTACATAAGCCATGCTTTTGCACCAAAATGCTTCAATCGGTCCGTATCAATACATTGACCAACACGCGACATGCTTTGTATCAAACTGGCTTTGTTTTCGCTTCGCTTAATTTACTTGGAGGTTCACTATATATGAATGCCTGCTCGCCAAGCTGTGATGATTTTATTGCCGACTTTATGATGAAAAAAGAGGGAATGATTAGTCAATGCCTCTTTTGAACGACACTATAAAAGGACACGTCCATAGACGCATCCTTTAGCTTGTAAAATTAGTTCTATTGAAAATTAAAAATCCATGTCATCGACCCAGTATTATTGTTAATATCTGTGTAATCAAATGTTATCTGAGCTTCTCCTGTACCAATCTTCTGCACATTTAAAAAAACATGTCCAGAAGGATTTGGACCCGTAATCGTTGCAGTGGCAATATTGTCATCATTACTTCTCGGATTACTGAAAATGACAGTTGAATTGTTTTCCCCTGTTATGGCAACCGTCAAATTTACATTAGTTGACATGGAATAAGGCCCACCAATTGTCCCCCCATCAACATATGGTGGTGAAATATTAACTCTTGGTGTATCTGGAATTGCCACCGTTACGAGTTGTAATAATGAACCATCTGGCCCCATACGGTAATAATTCCACTCTTGATCTTCAAAATAAATCCAGTCATTAATTATATTTATATTATGAGATGGCATACTATTTAATTGTTGAATATTTGATCCATCCATATTCATTCGATAGATATAGTTATCAGAATTGGTGAAATAAATATAATCTCTATTTATATTAAAAATTCCTACATTATCTATTACTTCAGATTTATCAGAACCATCCAATTTCATTTTGTAAATTTTATTTATTCCGTTCTGATAATAAATCCAATCATCAACTAATATATAATTAAAAATTGTATGAATATCAGTAGTGATTATCGAATTACTATTATTAATTAGATTATATAAAACAAGTTGGGTTGAATCACCAAACGTATAGAGTATATAGTCATTTTCAATAATCGGAGTATGATAATAATATTCATCACTCATTATTATTTGACGATGTGTACCATCGTGTTTTATTTTAAAATAGCCATTGCCATTATTAGCTGGCATCATATCTTTAAAATAAATCCAGCCATTATTACTAACTCTGAAAATGTCATTGCTAGTAGTTATCTTTTGCAGGTCCGTACCGTCAGTTCTGATTCTATGTATATATCCCATACTGTCTTCATTTTGAGCACTAAAGAAGTATATCCACCCTTCAAGAACATTGATATGTGATACCCACTCTAAGTCACTTAATTTAATTTTGGTTGAATCGGACTTATTTATTTTATATAAAGTATTGTTTTCACTCGAGTTAGCATAATAAATCCAGTCATTATCTTCTGCTACAATGCCTCCGTTTAGAAGATTACCAGTTGAGTTTCCATAATTTAAGGAATTTAAATGTTTGGATTTGGTAGTAAAATCCATTTTATATTTTAGTCCATTTTCAAGAAATACCCTTATCGTATATGACTGATCTCCTAAATAATCTTTTACCGTTTCTATAGTCGCCTTATTTTCATTTAGGTGTAACTCAATTTTCACAGGAAGAAAGCTACCATCTTTTTCAATTACGATTCCAGCAATTTTATCGACACTCACAGTGCTACCAGTAAATGTAATAGTCCACTTTTTATTTAATTCAACACTATTCTTTGAATGTATTGTCTCCCATCCATCCGATGGATTAATAGGATCAAACTCATTTTTAATTAAATTATGATTCCTGATACCAAATTCATCAAATTCTCCTTCTGCTTTAACTGTTTCATTGGCTAATACAGGTATAGAAGTTGATAAGATAAAAGTAAAAATTAATAATAAAAGCACATTGAATATTTTTTTCATAAATTTACCTCCCTAGTAAGTATTGTATCTTGTATGTTACAAAAATTCACCATACATTTTCTATAATTTTGAAAAAAATATGCAATAATACAATTTATTAATTAAAAAGTCGTTTATTTATTTAAATGATTGAACTTTTTATTTATATAGAATTAATTAAATACTAAATATTGATAAAGAAAATGCTGTCAACTACTGTATTGCAGGGAGATCCAACAATAATTTTTGAAAATAGCACATTATTTAATTAGCTGCATAGTAATAATGTAGTAAATAAATTCTTGACCATGTGAAAGGATCTTAACTGATTAATAATTGGGATGAATCCTAGAGAAATTCTACCTCAGTTTTGACAACTCTAAGTTTTTATCATTAAGTTAACTAAGCTCGAACTCAAATTACTAAAAAAAGTAAATATACTAAATCTTTTCAATTCCAGTACGATAACAACTATGGAACTAAAAATGTGAATAGGAAGGTGATAATGTATCATGATGACAACGAAATTTTCCACTATGCAATATTTAATGTCCCGAAAGTCCTCGTCTAAGTATTATGGGTTGACGCGACAAATGAGCAAGGAAGTGAAAGCTACATCAAAAGAGGATCAAGAAAAAATAAATAATGTCAATAAAATTCTTGAAGAAAGTAAAACTTCTAAACTATCTAGCAAACAAATTGAAACGTTAAAAAGCGCTGTAAAGCAAGGGTTATTAGGATCTAGTTCTAATCATTTAAGCCCATTAGGTATGTATAACTATAAAAAATCAATCGCAAGTTCGAATTCAAACTTACATTCAACTTTGAGAGCTTATCGAAACTCGATCTAGTATTTATTAGCAAAACACCCTTTAACGAATTAGAGGGTGTTTGTCTTGTAAGAGGTTTCATATCATGGTATTCACTTAACCAAAGTCGAACATCATGTATGCTTTTAAATCCTTATCCCCTTTTAAACGTCCACTATATAAAAAGGATCACTTTCCTATCAATGATCCTTTCAACGATTATTTAAAATTCTGTGGTTTTACTACTTTAAATGAAGCAACTTCGCCACAGTTTTTACAAAAAGTCATTTGGAGTGGTGACCCTACTGCCATAATTGCGCCAATAGGTCTTATATTGCCTTGGCTTGTAGTACCTCCCACCTGTCCAGTCGTAAATTTATCTCGACCACAAACCTTGCAAACCAATTTTTCATTCTCCATCTTATCACCTCATTATGTAATTTATGTAAATTATAACATAAAAATATCTGATATGAGCGATGAGCGAGTCTGACCCATCAAATCTATAAAGTATCTAGGGAAATAATGAAGAAAATAATCTTATTATTCATTTTGTTATTTCTTATAGGGTATAATGAAACGGTTAAAACGGTGGAAAAACATTTGCATTTCCTGATGACATCGACAGAATAAAAAATGCCATGCAATTTTAACAAAAACCCCTCAGATGAAGGGCCATTATGGAAGTGATTTATGAAAATGGCTGGAAGGACTTGATCGATGTATGGTATTACGAAAATCAGTGGCTGCTTCCTTTAAATCAAGACAAAGCTTTGAACGGACACATAGATTGAAAATATAGATACCCCCATTAGGAACCAACCATAAACTGTTCGCTGTTTTTGAAATTCTTGAATGCCTAAAGTGAACATGAAAAGGCCTAAGAACAATATCATGAGGTAATTCAATTGGAAATCTTGTGTGATTAGTCCGTAAGCTGCGAGAGATATGCCCGTGATGGAAAAAATAATTTTTAAACAATTTAACATAACTTTCCACCTCCCCTTTTAGTTTATCATACACTACTAAAGGTTATAGCTAACTAGAAAGACATTGGCATAACTATATTTCCATAGAAAAAAGCATATGCTCATCCGCAGATCGGACATATGCCTTTGTTTCTTAAACTCTTAACGATCCACGGAAGCCTCTTGCCGCATAGTAGGATTCTGCCCCATTGTGGTACATAAAGACCATGTCATAGCGACGATCGCAGAAGATAGCTCCGCCTAGTTTGCGAATGTTGTCAGGTGTTTGTACCCAGCTTGATGTTTTTAAATCGAACTTGCCAAGCTCCTGTAGTTGGCGATATTGCTCCTCTGTTAACAGCTCAATGCCGATTTCCTTTGCAACATCCATAGCCGTATTTTCAGGCTTGTGATTTTTTCTAGATTCCCATGCTTCACGGTCATAACATAAACTTCTGCGACCTTTAGGACTTTCCGCAGAACAATCATAAAAAATGAACTCGTCCGTGTTTGCATCATAGCCTACTACATCTGGTTCACCGCCTGTTGCCTCCATTTCGTGGAGCGACCATAGTTTCTCCCTATTAGCCTCTAGCCTAGCTTGGACATTTACCCAATCAAGCCCTTCATGACGAGATGTATTTTTCTCGAAGCGAACTTGCAAAGTATTGATTAGTTCCTCGGTTTGCTCTTGTGATAATTCTTTCGTTGACATTGTTGTCTTCCCCCTCACTTATTTAAATGACAAGCCTTCTTCTTCCAATGATGATTTCATAATCGGTAAGGAGGCTGGTCCAATACCATGCAGTTTTAAGATATCCTTTTCTGTATACATTGATAGTTTTTCCAACGTATCAATACCTGCGTGTACGAATGCATTTCTTGCAGGTGAACTCAGCTTGGAAAGGAAGCCACTGCTAGGTTTATTTTCCTGATCACAGGTAGGACAGCTTGGACAATCTGTGCTTTTGTAAAATGGATGTCCTTTTTCACAAACTTTTAACCTTTTTTCTGCCAACATCATCCCTCCAAACCTTATGCTTTTGTCCATTTTACCATATTTCATCAAAGGGATTGAAAAGGGAAACTTTAATTTTTCTGCAATTCACGCTCTAATGAAGTTGCTGCTACATTTACGATATAGCAACTTTCTATAGTTAACTTTAGCCAAATTCAATTACTCATTAAAAAATCTGTTAAAACAGCCTAACCTCTACATTGGACCAAAACCTCTTGAACAAAATGAACGGTGAATTTTTTATTGGAAATCTATACTGCAAGGGAGTAGTTTTAAATCATTGGTAAAAGAATATCTTGATAGGATACAAGCAAGAGCAGAACGAGAAGTATTCTCCTAATACGATAAGAACATACTACTACAACTTATGCATTGTGTATTTGAAGTTAAAAGGGTTGGATATTTTAGACGGTAAACCTGATGTTCTTACTAACTTCAAATTGTGGCTCAAGAACCCATATAGATTTCATGGAAATGTGGAGATTAGATTACGAATATATTGAAGATGACCTTAAAGTTTCTACTGTCAATGCCATCATAGATAGGGTATGTTCTTTATTTCTTTAGCTTAAAGCTAGTGGAAGGATTAAAGGGAATCCAGTTGTGTATCGTAATGGCATGTTTACAAATGCGATGAGAGATAAAGATATGTTATTTCCTATTCAGAGAAGCAAGTTGAAATAAGTTCGAGCAACACCTCTCGTAAATACTTGTTTTAAGATAAATAAGAAGAATCCATTTTGAAAGAGATTGTTCAAAATGGACTCTTCTTTAGCAGTTTTAAGTTTGTTTTTTATAAAAAGCTTGTTCATTTTCATCCTCTGTTACTCGACAATCGGGCCCGAATGTCAAATAACTTAACTCTAAATAAATCATTTTAAGTAAGTTCTAAAAGCACATTCTCTATTTCTTTATTGAAGGTAGATTCTTTCCAAAGTGTAACAGCCTCTTTCTCTTGATACTTTTCAATTAAGATTTGAATCACATTGTAGCCAATAAAATACCCTAAACGTGTGAAACCAAAGTTGGAACCTCCATTAATTGAAAACCATTCATGAATAATTTCAGGTTGTGTACGTTTGTTTATATCATCCAAAAAAGTAGTGATAATATCATTTTTGTTTTCCTCTGCAAATCTTAACCATTCTTCTCCATTATCATCGTATAAAAAATAGACCGATTTATCAGCATCAGCAACTTGTTCTGAAAAATACGTTGCACAACCTTCCTGAAACAGCGCTGTAAAAGGATGAAACCATTGAACTTTAGACCAATCCATACCCTCCTGATCTGATAAAATATTATGAAGCGTATGACCAAATTCATGAGCAATAATTACTTTTAAATGCTTATCATTAGAAGAGAGCTTTTCTAAACAAAAAGTCACTTCAGGAATAATTTGACGATGTGTAAATGCATTTGACCCATATGCTCCAACAATAATATGTACATCTTTAGTGAACTCGACATTATATTTTTGTCTGTAAGTTAACACAACTTGTTGAATTAGACTTTCGATTTTTCCACTCGATTCCTTTATCTCACTCATTTTGGAAGGATATTTTTGAATGGCGTTTTTAATCTTCTCATCTGCATTTTTACAATGATACAGAAAATATTCCTTGAAGTGTTGGGAGAACTTTTCATGGTAGTGTTTTAAGAACCGCTCCGAAGGCTTGTAGTTTAATAAAAAATATGGAACTGTATTATAAATGTTCATAATTACCGTCCTCCATTATATAACAATCCTCTTCATTAATTTGAACTATACTTTTAAATTTCTCCAAATAATTTTTAGTTCCTGCTTATTTCATACAGTTTTTTCATCAAAAATTTATTATAACTAATCGAACTTAATTATTATCAATCTTTATTAAAAGGCCACAAAAAAAGCCTGTATCCATAATTACTTGGTAATTGAAGATACAGGCTTTATCTTTTAAAAAAAATAGTGATGTATTGATTTGATAATACATTGTTCAATACTATATACCAATACACTATCTTCCTTATTCTAACTATCATTTTTAGGTATAATGTTTACAAATAGCGGTCTCTCTCATTTTACAGACACACAGAATAGATAGTGTCATCCACTTCCCCCTCAAAATTGTTGTGTAGTTTAAAATGAAAGGTCTCATAAATTCCGTTATTTATATTTATTTAAAATTTCTGCGGGAATATGACAATAATCATTTGGACATCTGGTTAATCTATCTTGATGTTCCTCTGCACTTCTGACATAGTTTGTAAGGGGCAATACTTCAACCATTATAAGCTCGTAATCATTTCGCTCTCTAAGAAATGCCTTCGCCTCTTTTAAATGCTCAGGATTTTCACTATATACGCCCGTTCTATATTTCTCACCAACATCCTGTCCTTGTCTATTCAAACTGTAAGGATCAATGATTTCGAATAAATAGCCCATTAAATCTCGAATGGTTACAACTGTTGGATCAAACTCTGTTTTTACACATTCAGCGTACCCGTCATAATCGCCCTCAAGCGTACGACTTGTTCCATTCGCTCTTCCCGCTTCTGTAAACGTAACTCCTGGTAGCGTTTTTATAAAAGCCTGTACGCCCCATAAACATCCACCAGCCAAATATATTACTTCCATCATGCCCCTCCTTTTTTGTCTAAATACAGATCAATTTTATTACGAACCTATTCATAAAGAAAGGCACTCTTCACATTCAAGAAAGTATGTTTACTAATAGATAAAAATTATTAATCCTTAGATAGGTGTAACGAATCGAGTATATTTTCAACCAAGCGTTTGCGCTGTAGAAGTATCAGCTAAATGTATTGATGTCACTACTTTTTAACATGTATTACTTTGTAGCCAATAAATAAGATGAAAAACCAAACTGGTGCCACATATAGGGCAACACGCATATCTGGAATAAACGCCATTAACACAATCACCATTAATAAAAATACAATAGCAATATACGTAGAAAGTGGGTAAAGCGGAATTTTGAATTTCAGTTTGGCTACTTCCTCTTTCGTTTTTGACTTCCTAAATTTCAACTGTGCTAATAAAATAATCATCCAGCTTGTAATAACTGCAACCGTCGCAACTGCAGAAATATAGATGAACACTTTTTCAGGTACTACATAGTTTAAGACAACCGCGATTAATAACACAGCTGACGAAAATAATATCCCTCGACTCGGACTACCGTTTTTGCTTACTGTTTTAAAATATTCTGGACCATTTTTTTGTACCGATAAGTTGTGTAGCATACGTCCTGAACCATATAAGCCACTATTAAAGGCAGACATTGCAGCTGTAATGACGACAAAGTTAATAATGTGAGCCGCAGCAGGGATGCCAACGTAATCGAAAATTTGAACGAACGGGCTACCTTCTGAGCCAACTTCGTTCCAAGGATAAATAACCATCATAACGCCTAATGCCCCAATGTAGAAAATTAAAATACGCCAAACGATGTTGTTAATCGCTGATGGAATAGACTTGCTAGGATTTTTTGCTTCTCCTGCAGAAATACCCACTAACTCAACCCCACCAAATGAGAACATAACTAATACAAGTGACATTAAAATACCATGGAAACCGTTTGGCATGAAGCCACCATGTGCCCATAAATTATCAAAGCCAATTGCTTCACCGTGGTTGCCGACACCGAAGAAAATAATGGCTAATCCTAGGACGATCATCCCGATAATTGCCACAACTTTAATCATCGCAAACCAGAATTCGAATTCTCCGTATGCTTTTACATTTGCTAAATTTACAAGCGTCATCATCACAAGTACGACAAGGGCAGTTACCCATTGTGGAATATCTGGAAACCAGTAGTTAATATATACACCGACAACTGTTAGTTCTGCCATGCCCACGACAATCCACATGAACCAATATGTCCATCCAGATAAGAAACCAGCAAAGCGCCCTAAATATTTATTCGCGTACATACTGAATGAGCCTGATACAGGTTCTGCTACTGCCATTTCGCCTAATGCACGCATAATGGTGAAAATAACTAACCCGCCAATTAAATAAGCTAGTAAAATAGATGGTCCCGCCATTTGAATGGTTGAACTAGAGCCATAAAATAAACCGACCCCAATGGACCCGCCAAGTGCAATTAATTGCATGTGACGCGTACTTAATTCCCGCTTTAGTTGTGAATCTTGATGATTATCTTTCATAATGCTTACTCCTCATACGTTTAGATTTTCAAATACTTGCTCAAAAAAGGAATAAAAAAACGCCCTTTTGGATTAACCAAAAGGACGATTCAACTCGTGTTACCACCTTTAATTTATAAGCAATTCACATTACTTACCTTAAGAAGTACGGTCATTTGACGATACTCTCGCACATGATTACGGGTGCTTACCGGCGTAGCCTACTTAGAATAATCCTTTCGGTACACAGCTCCAAGATGAATTCTCAATCGTTTTACATGCACCTCTCATCGACCGGTAACTTTCTGTTCGTAAAAATAATTGATACTACTTCTTTTCATAGCCTTTGTTCTATACAAATATTTTTGAATTGTTTTTCATTTTACAGAAAAAAAATAGTTTGTCAATATAATTTTAAAAAATTCTTTATAAACTGCATAAATTACATATAACAATTTTATAGGCGGTTTAGTTCAGCTAATTTTTTCTGTTGCTAAAATTCTGTGTTATTCTTTCCCACTAAACTCCCATATATTTAAACCCTCGGAAGCTTCTGGTGCTTCAAAAAATTTAGTAACTTCAATAAACGTCGCTTCCGTGTCAAAAGCTGCTCTTTCGGGTTGTTCGTTACGCCTTTGCGCAATTTGACGCAAGCATTGCGGGTTATTTAAATTAAGGTAGATTAGTTGATGGTTTGCATTGACGTCTGACGCTATATCCAAAAACCACTTTCGCTGTTTTTGAGTGTTACCTGGAAAATCCATTACTACATGCGTACCAACACTCAATATGTCTTGGACATGCTTTTTCACCATTGGCTTGAGCTGTGCCGATAATTTTAGATAGTCCTCAAATGATGTGATCTGATTGGGATAAAGAGAGGAAAGCCATTCATCCTCAGATAAAAGTACCGCATTTTTTTCTTTAGCCAATTGTTTTGATTTTGTTGATTTTCCTGCTCCCATTTTTCCACAGAAAAAGTATAGAGTCCCCACTTGTTTCATGTTTTTCTTCCCCCGAGCTTTTTTTATTGGTTTTAGTTGTTACCCTACCTTGTAAAACTATAAGTTTTGGAACAAGAAAAACGGATTCTACAAGCAAAATCCGTTCTTCGTCATTTCTTATAGTAACTCTAACACAATATTGAGAATACATTAGCTGATATGTTTTTGCTAAGATCCTATTCCAAGTGTTATGACGTCATCAAAAGCGTTCCATCGTTAAATCAGTATTTACTGAAACAGCAGCTTTATTACCTTTGGCAGCTGAAATCATTAAAGTGGAAGGTTTAGATCTTTCGGTTTCCCCTGCAATATATACATTTTTTTGAGTTGTTCTACCAACACCATCTGTTATGACTTTTCCATCTTCGTCAATATCACAGCCAAGCTTCTCAGCAAACTGATTGGGGCGATAATAAGAGGGGGCCACAAATCCACCCGACCTTATAATGGTGGCTCCTGATTCAAATTCTATTTTTTGCAAGTACCCATCATTACCTATGAGGTCTTTTACCTTTTCTGATATTATTTTGATATTGTGTTTTTGTAACTCCATCTTACCTTCTTTAGATAGGTGAGCTCCATTCGTTAAGACAACCAAATCCTGTGACCAATTATAAATCAACTTAGTCAAATGCAGTACATGCTCTTCTTTTTCTGCCATCACCACTAATGGCCTATCCTTTTGCTCCCAGCCATCACAATACGGACAACTAAATAGACTTTTCCCATAAAACTTTCTTATACTTGGTATAGTAAATATTTCTTGAACACCGGTGGCGAGGATGATTTTTTCTGAAACAAATTCCTGACTCGTAGATGTTTTGACAGTAAATCGCTCATTACCTATATCCTTTATAATTTCAGTAACTGTCGCATTAAGATAGGAGACGGACGGGTAATTCACCAACTCTTTTAACGCTAATTCTTTAAATGCTAGCGGTTTTATCCCATCACGCGTAATAAAACCATGAGACGCCTGTGTCACTCTATTCCTATTTGTCCCATCATCCATTAATGCAATATTTCTCCTTGCTCTTCCTAAAGTTAAGCCAGCACTTAACCCAGAAGGACCTCCGCCTATTATGATACAATCAAGAACAGTCATTTTTACCTCCGTATTGATTTGCTTTCTTTTGAATTGTAATTTGCATTCGAGAACTACATTATTTCCTACATCATGGATTTCCATTCTTTACACACTAATAACGCGAAGTTTTTGTTTATTTCGTATTAAAAAAGACGCATTCCTTTTTAAAGAAATGCGCACAATTGTGGTAGATTTTTTCAAGATAAATTTGATAATAGTTGTTCAATAGCTTCCTGAGTCTTTCGGGTATATATGAATCAAAACATAAAGTAACAACACAATATTTTTTATGTGAAATAACAGGTGGGGATTTTCAATATCAAGATCCAGATGAATACGAGCGCTGTTCCTTATTGTAAAATCGCGCCCGAATCTTGAACAATTTAAAACCGTTGATTTCTGTTTCAGACGTACGCATTCTGGAGGGTTTGCTTCGCTCCTCCCATAGTCGCTGTTTTCCACTCCAATCAACTTTAAATCTGCTTCTTCATTTTGTTGGATATTCATATTCTTTTGGTTGTCTGCAAGACTTCTTTAACATGGGCAATACTGCCCCAAAACTTTGATAATTTTTTCTTGCTTCAGTCAATGTTAAGCCATGGTTTTGGTCACTTGCCTCAACATTACTTTGAATAAACAAATCTATCTCCCAAAAACATACGGGGCAAATATAAGCAAGGGCATCGCCATTGTTCGGAATTGTAATAAACTCGCAGCAAGGGCATGGTGAATTTCCAACTACTATATCAGATTCAATGTCATGTTCGCAGTTAGTTGTATCATCGTAGTTTATGTTTGGCATGAATTTATTTGTCTTATTTTCTTCGTTTTTCATTTTTGAGAAACCTCCTGGTAAAGTCCTTCAAATTCTCTTTACCTAAGTTCTGGAACAACAATCTTTCTCTTTTCATTTTGATAAAATATTATGAGTTTAAAATTGTAATCTCCTTATTACTGAGCATTCTTTTAGCCATCAACGAAGGTCAAAATTAGCATGTCTCCATAGACAATGAAAGATGATTAAGTACCTTCAGGGGAGTTTAATCTCGTTATTTGCGAGTTAAAGGTGTTTCTGGTCTATTAGAGCAATATTTGCAAGTAGGGTCACTACATTTTGATTCAGTCCAACTATTACAATTAGGACAAAAATAAGAATCAAAATCATCGTAATATACTAAATTATATTTGCATTTAGAACATTTATCTTGTTTAATTTCACCATAAAATTCAAAATCATCTATCATCACTTTGCCGTAGCCTTCGGTTATTTTCATAAATAACCTCCTTGAAACTATTTAATCGATAATTGTGTAATTAATAACTATTATAACATATATTATCCATACATTTTTTTAAGTATATTACATTTATTTTCAACACTCTACTTCGTTATAGGAATAAATAAATGTGCAAAAATTTTTGAATTATTGATAAAATCAAACCATTAATCTATTGGAGGACATCATGAACACGAAACAATTAAATGAGCAATTTTATGCGAAGAGAGAATTTGTTGGTACTGTCGATCATTGCCTATGTGAGGATTGTATTTTTTATGCGGAGCAAATTATGAAAAATAATACGCTTGTCGAGTTTTTACATACTAAAGGCCTTGATCCACGAAAAGCTGATGAAGTTTGGTGTTACATGGAGAAAGATGGATATAAACATTACACAATTGATTTTTTTGAAGTGTATGCAGATAAAGAAGAAACGCATACTTTTGGCAACGCAAAAATCACATTTTATGTCAACATCTACGCTGAAAAAGAGCAGCTTCCATATGTATGCACAATAGATGCTGTTTTTAAAATGTAGTGTAACTTTAAAAATCTCCAAAGCATCGTTTTCGAACCTTTCGTTAAAGAATGTTATTCAGCAATCTGGCCCTGTTTGTTGGACGCAAGTCAAACAAAGCTCTTCAAACTAAACTACCATTGGTCTTTAAGTTAAGGTTAAGACTTTGTTAGTTGAAGCGTATTTAAGACATGACATTATTTTATTAATTTTTCCCCTATTAAAACTTCATAGAGATTTTCTGAATCTTGCTTTGTTAATTTCACATAATTATCACTATCCGTAACAATTTCTAAATTTTCACCATTTTGGCTAACCCAAAGCGATTTCGCTACTGTTCTTAAATGGAAATTGAAATTGGTAGTCAGCATAGCGTGCCATTTCTATTTTTTTATTTATCCAATTAGCATTTTCCACTATTTCAATCGCTTTTTCCACTTGTTTTTTTTGATTGACTTCTTTAAAGTCTTCAAAAATATTTTCTTCACCAGTTCGTTTCTGTACAGTTATTTTTTGCCCACCCATTTCATTCAAACAACCCGAAGTAACTAACTAAACAGCTAGTAGGGAAAAAAATAATATTATTTTTTCATGTGGCCTCCTTATATATTACTTTCTTATAGCACTAAACTACTCCGTTAGTTTAATAAAGAAAAAAGAGCTGCATTTGCAACTCAATATTAGTTAATTAATGCGCTCCGCTAGTAACGATGTAAACTTTCTATAAAGGCCTCTGATTCCTCAGCTATTCGCTCATAGTCAATACTATGAATATAGTGAGATGAATCTAACTCTATCAATTTACCTTTATCAATCCTATTAATAAAGTCATTTTGAATTCCATTCCACTTTTGATTGTCAAAACCAGTCCCCACACCATTCGATGAAAACAAAAGCATAGGCATGTTCGGGATTCCAGCTTCTTTGACTTTTTGCGCATTTGCTTTTAATTAACCATATCTTTAGTCAATGTTCTTCGATAAAAAATTACTTTATACAACACTTTCTCTTCATCTGTTAAATTCCCATATTTTATTGCATCACTTTCCGATAGATTTGGAATCCATCTGGTCAAACCAGTCTTAGCAGTAAAAGCACCTAATCGAACGAGGAACATATTGATAGATAATTCTTCATATACAGCAGGAACAGCCATATCTAATCCAATAATAGCTTTTATTTCATCAGGATAATCTTGCGCCCATTTCAAGGCTTCAATGCCAGACATCGAATGCGGGAGTAAAATATATGGACCTTCAATTTCTGATTTAAAAAGTGCCTCTTTTGTTTCAGCTAGAATTGTATCAATATCTCGGTCAATATCTGTGACTTCGCTAAATCCATAACCTGCTTTTTCAACAACAACAATTTTATATTTATCGCTTAACAAAGTATAAAGTGATTTAAAATCTAATGCAGGTGAGCTCGTACCACCACCAGACATAAAAACAAGGGTATCTTCTCCTTTTCCTTCTGTATAAACGTGCATTTGATGACCATTAACTTCTACAAGTTGCCCAGTTGGAACAAATCGTACCTCTTCTTTTGATAATTGTATTTTATGATTAATAAAACTCAAAGTAAGAATCAACACAAATAATGAAATGATAATTGTAAATATAATTAACATAATGCGTTTAAATCCTCTTTTCATATTTCTCACCTATATCCTGCATTTTATACACAATCCAGTTTCGGTCCTTTAACACCTGTAATATTTCATAACTGCCTGAATGGTTAAAATGAAACTAATGATCGTCGATAATAAAAGCTCCATTGCTTCATGCCGATTCCATATCAGCCCATATCGCATGAACAAATAAAAGCAGCTTGCCAATGCATGGCAGGTAAATAGACTTCCCCAGATCACTGCCTTTGACCTTTTATAAGCATTACTCCCCCTTAAATACTTCATATAGTAGAAACAAACAGCACCTATTCCTATAATGAACAGTGAGGTCTGCGCAAAGGATGTTGTCACAGTCATCGCTTCTTCATGCGGCATATCCACATAGAGAAGGTTTCCAAGGTGAATTATGTTAAAGCTCAATAGACAAATTACCACATATAAAAACAATAGCCATTCGGCAGTTATCATGAACCATTTCATTGTTGCCTCTACCATCCTAGTCTAATAACCTTGTATTCTCTTTATTTTCTATATATCTACAAAAGGGACAATAATGATCTCTCGCTATGAAGATCGCACGGTACATTTCTGACCAGGGAATGGTATCTTCACAGCTATCACATTCTACATAGAGATCAGGTAATAAACCCTTATCTAACAAAACATCCCACTGTGTGTTGGTTAATTGATCAGGTCCATTTTTTATAATATCTATAATGATTGCCAATACTTCCCCATCATAAATTCGATTTGACTTCACTAATTCTGTTAAATAAGCCATACATTCGGTTGGTTCACTTATGATTTTTTGCTTTAGCTTTTCCCGTAGCATGTAACGCCCACTTTCTTTTCTAACTTCACTTGTAAATCTAACACTACTCTCTAATTATGTAAAAAAATAAAAATTAAGTAAATAAAAAACCTTCTTCTACAAGAATGTTTTCAGCATTTTTTAGAACCATAGGGTAAATACCATTTCTCCTTTCTGCAAGCATACATATTATAAGTTGTAGAAAGGAGGGATTTTCAGTGGGATACAATGGAAACGTAGGTAACATGAACAACAGCTGCTATTATGGCGGCGACTCTGGCGGTGGCGGCTATTACGGTTCAACATTCGTATTAATCGTCGTTCTGTTCATTCTTTTAATTATTGTTGGCGCTTCTTTCATGTACTAATCATCCCAATTAGCACCTAACCCTTTTACAGACTCCTAAGTTCTGTAAGGTCATACTAGCTATTTTATTAGGGTCACTTTACCAGCCTAGTGACCCTTTTCCTTTTCAGACAATCGTGCGATAATCAAATCTGAAATGGTAAATTTGAGGTGAATTTTACATGATGAGAGTAATTAAAGCATTGTTAGGCATTGCATTGATTATGGTTGGCCCTATGTTGATTGTCATTACGGTTGACGATACTGTATTTCTCAAAAATATATTATTAAGAATCATTGGTGGTCTGTTCATTTTACTGGGCGTTCATTTATTACATAGACAGTTTCATCCGAATTCATACACAAGTAAACCCACGAGCTCCGAATAAAGAGCACTTGGGTTTACTTGAATAATTTAGAAAATATTATTCATTGGCAAAATATTTTGGATCTATTTGAAGAAGAGTTGTATTCATATCATAAAAGAATCCCGATTTTAACTTTTCCTCATGCGTAAATCCTTGTTGTTGTTGAATAAATGCTAACCATTCCTTTTCTAACTCACTACTACTCTTCCCGTAAACTTCCTCTAATTTTTGCGCTAGTTCTTTCTCGTTGTATATATGTTCAAACTTTTCGAGTCCGTAGGTATCAATTAAGAATTTAACAAATGATGCCGCATGCGTGTAGCTCATCTCCATCATGACTCGATTCTGTTCTTCACTTGAAAGTGCTGGGCGAAAATAGACATCATCTTGATTTGGATCAATTAACTTACTAATAGGAATTAACTTATCTGAATCCAAATAATGCTTCATGAATTTTTCAAAGGAAAATTGTTCTTTTTTCCCATATTGCTCCTCCATATAACTTGCAAAACCCTCTTGTGTAAAATAGCCATGGTCTGATCCAAAATTGTTGCCATAGCCAAGTAAAGAATGGGTCATTTCATGGACAAGTGGATAAGAATCTTCTTGAACGCCAACTAGTTCGATTTTCGATGCAAGCCCCCAGGATAGACCGTCTTCCTTAAACCATACGTTTATGTGCTCGGATGGCGTGTAGGAAGTATGTATAGAAGCCTTTATGTGGTCGTATGCTGTTACAATTTCATCCTTTATAGCCTCTACTTTTTCTGGTGGAACACCAATCTCATTCTTAATCTCAAAGGTTATTTTGCCATCCTTTGTGACCACTATATTTTCATCGTTTTGCTCTTCCTGTATTTGGTCTTTAGGTTGAACGGTTTCTGCTGTACAGGCTGTTAATAGCAATGTACAAAGAAGGATTGTGCCTCTCCATTTAGCCATAATTACCTCCTAAAAAAGTATTTTCCAGTTTATACGAAACTTAAAATCCAAAAGTTTCATTTTTAAAAGAAAAATAGGGAAAATTAGACAAAATTATTTATAATGTTAGTAGACATGGCAAAAAGGAGGTCGCAATGAACAAAAGTACGTGTATTCATTACAATCCACGCTATGGCTGGGATTTAAATAGTGATGCAAATTTAGAAATGCGGTTATTTGCCAAAGCACAGCGTAGACAAGTAACTATTCTCAGCTATGGATGTGACTTAGATCATCACACCATTAAAAAAATTGCTCGGCACTACCTCACTAGGAAAGAATCTGACGAAGCCGAAGAAACATTAGAAATAAGATATGATACATATGATGCTAATTCAAGTAAACATGAAGAAAGTCAATACTATTGGAAAACCTCTTTCATTAGTGAAAGAACATTAGCTGCTTTCCTACAAGCGCTACGTCGATTATCTGGTACACATATTCACTGTGAATTTAATGTGCGGGGACATTTTGAAGTAAGGATAAATGGTGTGGAATTTTCTACACGTGTATTAAAAGCCCTTGATTATCCATCTATGTATAAGGAAGATTTAATCGGACGCTATCTTTTATTTATTGATACAGAATCACCTGACAATGAAATAATACGTCATAAAATACACTTGCTCCCTAAAGAGCTGCAAAGTCTTTCTCTTCCCTTAGATAGTTCACAGCTCCAATGGCAACTATTAGTAAAGGACTGGATAACAGCCATTCTTCGCTATGATGCGTAAATTTTAGCATATGCAAGATGATGGTCTATAAAACCAAGTAATCTTATCATATAAATAGAAGTAGTGTTAAACAGATTCGTTTAACATGGCACCTCCCGATTTGTTACTAAGGGGCACTTCTATCCGTGCCCCTTCTATTTTTTGCCTATTGCACACGTCATCGCCATCCAATATAAAATTAATTCGTTATGATGGGACGTAGATTTATGTTAGAGGTTATTTTAAATTTTCTATCGAATACCTATGTTGGTCAAAATATAGAAGGCTCCGACAAAATGATTGGTTCCACACCATTTATTATGATGAACCGTATCACTCCTTATTTTTTGTCAATCGTCATGTCAGAAAATATCTTCAATTGTTTGTATAACCTATACTCGAACACTTTTACTTCAATCATACATACTTCATTCCATAAAGGTAACAATACAATGCATTAGGGAAAGATCACAAAGAGGTGTTTGGAAGAAAATGAAAAAGATTTTACTGTTTTTTATATTCTCCCTTGTACTAATTACTTCATTTCAAACCATACCCGCTTCAACAGCTGAACTAACACAGGATTCTAACGAGCTGAGATTGCAGGATATGCTCATGCTTTTGCTTACTCCTTATATTGACGAAGATTTGACCAATTATTATTCAAAGATTAGAAAGGATGTTTCCCCTCATATTACGCCTTGGAAAATTGAAGTAATTGATACAAAAAGAAATCATTTCCGAGGCTTTCAAATGCAAATTACATTTGAAATTGAACCTACGGATGGCGGACAATGGATTCCTATTGGAAAGGATCGAATGACCTATGAAATTTCTTCAGGACCTGATGTTAAATTGATTCATCACACACATCTCAAAACGTATAAATATCCGCCTGAATAATACCTTCTCATTAAAATCATGGGCTTGTCCCTTTATTGAATGTCATGCGATTTTTTTATCTGTGAATCATAAAAGCACCCCATCAAAGCTTGTCTTACTTTGATGGGGTATTTCATCGTAATACTAAATTTCGCTGTTCCTAGACGATCTATTTATTTTCTATCTCTTATTTCTTCTAGTATTTCTATTATGCGATTGTTTTGCCTTTCAATCGATTTTAACTTTCTCTCTATTATGCTTGAAGAGAAAAACACAATTAGTACAATTGCTATTCCAATTAGTAAATCCATTTTAATTCCCCCACTGTTTATTTATGTAATTTCACTTCATCCTACATAGATTTGAAAAGAAAAAGATGGCTCTATACGGAGGCCATCTTTAAGTAAAGTATCCATGGTTGATAAACAACGATGAATTAACGGATTCGAGCCTTGCGGAAGCCGTCGAATATACTGATTGTCGCAGATACAACAAATATAATGATTATGCCGCCAATTAGCCATATTTCAAATTGCTTAGTAGAGGTGGTAAATAAATTACTCATGTACGCGATACTTTCTTGGTTCATAAAATTCGGATTACTTACTATCACAATGAATACAACGGTTGCGAAAAGCTCCACAATTGTATTAAAGATTGCCACCTTTTTCGTCCATTGCCCTTTCAGTAGTTTGTAGAGAGCTAAGCCAATTTCGAGAGCAATGACAACGATCACAATAGGCCAATAATGAAGTAAAACATCCTGATTTAAAGCTGGCATTACGAATTCGAGACCCTCTCCACCATCTTCATATATACCTAAAAGATGATTTGCATAAAAATAAAAAGTTGCCCAAATGGCCGTCCACATTAAATAGCCAAATACTTCAAGCTTGGTAATTGCCTTTTTCTTAGGAATATAAATGACGGTTTTCAGATCTTCGGGAGTCCATTTTTTAAGACTTGCTGATAATGGATGCTGCTCTTTTCCTTTATCAGTACGTTCCAAAATGACGAATACGACCGTTAGCCAGAAAAAGACATGTATGCCTACTTCAATGATTCTCCATATTCCTTCACCCATCATATTGAGGACAGCATTCATAACCGCCTCTTCCCCGCCAAAACTAATAAAATATTCAGCAATCATTGAGATTACCGCAATGACAGCGGCAATGGGAATAATCATTTTTAGTAACGAGAGGTATACATCAAAATAGCGAGGGCCGATTAAATGCATTGGTTGATCACGATAACCGCTCGCTAACGCCGCTGGATTCCCTAACTTTTCCAGCACTTCCTTTACATCATGCTCATTGTAATCATCAGGCAGCATATCCCCAATGGTTGATCGTAACTCAAGTGCGATATCCTCACGATTTTTTTCAGGGAGCCTCCGCGTGACTTCTTGAATATAAATTTCAGTCAGATTCATCTTTATCCTCATCTCCTTTTAGTAGCTCATAAAGTTCTTTTGAATTATTAATCCATTCTCGTTTCAATTGCAAAAAGACGTCTAATCCAAATTCACTTAAGACATAATACTTGCGGGGTCTACTCTCAGAGGTTTCCCAGCTACTTGTCACTAACTCTTGTTTTTCTAAACGGCGAAGCAATGGATATAAGGTACTTTGATCGATGTTAATGCCCGAATCTTCCAATAATTGAACAAGTGAATATCCATACTGCGGTGTTCGTAATTGACTTAAAACGGCTAATGTCAGTGTTCCTCTCCTAAGTTCTGTCATTAATGAATTCAGTAACGTATTCATTCACTCACCTCAATTCCACTTACTATATGATATACACTGTATAACTTATACTATGTATCGTACACTATTATTGTTACAACAACAAGCAATTTTTTTCCTTTATAGAAAAAATAGCTGTTTTCAGGAGTCTTAGTTCCTTTTCAGCTGCTTGGTTTCTACCAATTAAAACGGAATGGCAAAATTTATAGCAACAACCTTCTGCTAATTAAAGGTCCAATCACTGTATTATCGTTAAATTTCCAATACATAACATTTCAGACATTAGTCTGAAGACAATCATTGATGTTAGACGTTATATTGTATTTATACTTTTTAACGATAAAAGTATGAGGAAAAATCCTAGACAACCATTACGTATAGAAAAAAATTACTACTAAAACGTTCAAGTATCTTAATTTATAAAACTATACGTAATGTGTTTGTTAGATTTGTACTTGAAAAATTACCAACAGGTAGAACATCTTGTACAACGTAGCGTACAGTGATGTTTTTTTTATGCGTTTTGCTATGAGCAAAAACTGTATGTTCAGACCGATTAACTATTTATTAATAAGGAAATACAAATGTGTCGAGGTGACTTCTATGAAAGAGAAAATGCATTTTACAATTTTAAGTAACGATTCAACTGACGGAGATGGAGGTTACGGAGTAGGTACCCTTGATCTAAATAATGTAACGTCAATTATTATAGATTGTGAAAAAGAGCACGTGTTTATAGATTTAGAAGCCTTACACGGACGAAGTAAAATTGAAAAAAAAGTTCGTTTTTCACCTGATCTAGCTCATGCTAGTAGCGATTATTATCGTTATTGGATAGTTTGGGTAGCGATTCAGGTTAATCAAAATGGCCCCTATTATGCGGGATGTACCGCAAGTGAAGTACGGGTATCAAAAGAAGAACGTCGTATTAAGCTTGGCTATAAATCTTTGCCAGAGCAGGTAAATTTTTTAGATAAGGCACTGAAAGGGAAATTTCACTTGCAGCATATGGATAGTCATTCAAAAAGGCTACTTTTTCAGTTTTTATCTGAATTTAATGAAGCGTATTGGAAACACTCACCCGAAGAATTAAAACACCAGTTGTCTGTATAGGAGGATTTATAATGGCATTTGTAATTACAGAATTATGCAGGGATGAAAAAGCGGCTGTCTGTTTGGATGTCTGTCCAGTAAATTGCATTGTTATGACAGATACCCAATATGTAATTGATCCAGATCTTTGCATTGATTGTGGAGCTTGTGAATTAGTTTGTCCAGTAGAGGCGATTTATTTTGAGGATGATTTGCCTTCTGACTATCAGTCAGCAACCCTTCTAGCACGAAATCATTTTCGAAATTAGCATTGGCTTTATCCATATAGATTGAATAGAAGCGAGAACAAGTCGATTTCCTATACAATAAGAAATCGACTTTTTCGTATGGCTTATTTAATAATGACGAATTTAGCCTAACTGGCGTTTAAATTGTTTAATGGCGAAAAAATATGCGATGACCATGATGCCGATGCTCCACATAAGAGCGGGCCAGATATCATTACTAACAGAGACTAAAAGAAAAACCTTGCTTTGAATCGATAAAGTCTGTTTGTTCTATAAAGTAATAAGGGCTACCTCGCAACTCAATGTTACCTTTTCTGCTTTAGAAACATTCTTTATAAAATCTTTAACTATGTGTTGAATAATCGTATCATTAACTTTTTCATCCTTCGGAAAAATTACTGATGCAGACCTTTTTTAAATTACCACCTGTTCTTATGCTAGTAAATCCTATCATTTGTATATCTATTTATCCATAGCAGGTATCGTGTGGGTCATTACTTATCTAAAAGCAAAAAGCTTACGCTCGATTATTTTATCTCATGTGAGTGTAGATTTAAGGAATTTGACTGTCTTAACCTTCTTAACTATTTACCTTCCTCATAGGCAAAGATGGTGTGAAATCTAGGACACCATCTTCTATTTTTCATGCTACTTAACGATTGCTAAAATATCCTTTGGCTCATAAAAAACGTAATCTGCCTCCTCAAAGCCAATGGTGGATTTGGCTCCCCAATGGGCAAGGGCAAATTTGGTGCCTGCTTGCTTTGCGCATTGGAAATCATAGATAGAATCACCAATATAGATGGCCTCTTCTGGTGCTACCTGTAATGCGTCCAGACATTTTAACAGCGGCTCTGGGTGTGGTTTATGCTTTTCCGTATCACTGGCACTTACAATATGCTGGAAATACTCACTTAACCCAAACGGCTCAAATTCATCCACTACCTCTTGCGCTGTTTTAGAAGTGACAATCCCTAATTGTAGTGGCTTTGTTGCAAGGTGCTGAATAACTTCCTCTAGACTTTCGAAAACAGCCACTTCATTTGAAAAATCAAGCACAGCCGCAGACCATTTCTGATGCACAGCCTCTATGTCATCCACATTAAGCCTCTGCAATGCATCTTTTCCTGGGATGCCTAAAGCAAATCGTAATGCCTCAAAGGGATAGTCCTGTTGTGTTTCTTCTCGTAAGGTTCTTTGCAATGACTGTAAAATCGCTTGCTCTGTATCCAAAATCGTTCCATCTACATCAAATATAATCGCTCTTAACATGTATAACCCTCCTAGTTAAAGCACGTTATTTATATAGGTGCATAATTGCTGATACAATTCCTCTTCATAATCCTTCTGACCTCTTATAAATTTCTCCTTTAAATTAAAAAAACATATTTCAAGATATTCCTGATTATGATGCTGTTGAAAGGGTCTCCTATCCTTTACTGGGCCCAAACCCTTAAAGTAGTTATTCTTTTTTTCGTAGGTTCGAATTTGATAACCCCGCTTCTTCATTTCATCCATGACTTTTTCTGTATACAAATACAAATCTTCTTTTGGGTATTCGTATATATAATTAATCAGTATATGCTGATCCTCTTTCGCAAATATGCTATTTAGCTCTCTCCACTGCGACAGTAGTTGTCCTTTTGGTAGATACGCAATTAAATCTATATGCCATAACCTCATGTGCCTTCTCCTTTCTATTAATCAACCATTAATGTAAAATATTACTTACTATGATACTAAAACTGACGGAGGGATAGTATGGAAATAATAACTGCAACGCTCGATGAAATTCCACAAATTGAGCGTTTATACCAAGAGCTTTTTTTAGAGATGTCAATTCTTCAACCTAAATATATCAAACCTGCCAAACAAGATGCCAACTTTATCAGGTTTACGATCATTGAAGATGATTCAGATATTTTAATCGCAACATTCGAGAACGAAGTAGTAGGCTTTTTGCTTATTAAAGAAACGACGACCCCACCCTATACTTGCTTGGTTGAACACAAATATGCTTTTATTGTGGATGTGATTGTTGGCAAGCGTTACCAAAATAAAGGAATTGGATCTGCTTTATTAGAAGAAGCGAAAAAATGGGCAGCCTATCGTCACTTGGACTATCTGGAGTTAAATGTATTGACTGAAAATAAAGGCGCTAAATCCTTATATGAAAAACACGGATTCAAGGATACGAACCAGACGATGCGCTTAGAATTTTAAGTATGTGATGAGAAAGAAGGGATTTCAATGGAAGAAATGAAAACCGTACACAAGAAAGCCAACCTCATAGTGCCTGTCTTTATTGGCATGGGGGTAGGTGCGTTTATCGGTTTACTTGCCTATGTAAAAGACTGGCTATAAAAAAAGAGACAAAGCCCCTCAAACTGCTTTGTCTCTTTTTAACACTATATTAGTTTACTTTCTTTCAGTAAATCATAGATGATTGTATCCTTTGTTTTATGAATACCCAATTTACCGATTTGCTTTAAGATAAATGGTGCATCAATATCTGTTAGTTTTTTACCATCCAGCAAACGAGCCGTTGATGCTAATAATGTGCGAACATCAAAGGCAGACGCAAACACCTCTGGCACACCTCGGTCAATCGTTAATAGTTGATAGACCGCCTCCATCGCCGTTCTTACGGAATATTCCGTAGTAAAGACTGTATCTTTTGCTGTTTCGCTGAAGTTGCCAATAAAGGCTAAATTAGCTGATCCTTCTGGCACAACAAGTGGACGATCACCCATTGCTCTTGGCATGAAATAAGAAGTGATGTAAGGCATATAGCATGGAATCGTATTGCAAGAATTTTGTGCAATGTCTGGAATTTCATCCACTGGTACACCCATATGGTATAACCACTCTTGTGCAATCTCAATGCCTGTACATTCTGTGATACTTTTTTTAATAAAATCACCTGGCTTGTTTGAAAGTAAGCCATAAATCCAAACAACTAACTGGTCCTTTGGTTGATTTTTAAAGTGAGGTTGGCGGTTCAATGTATAGCTTAGCATCCAATTAGAATCGGTAGCTGTGACAATCCCTCCTGTTACAACCTTACCAGCGTATGGATCCCTTTTACTGATTTTTTCAATATATGGAGCCACTCGATCATCTAATGTTGTAAGGGTAGCTGAAACAAACCAGCTTTCCTCTGGCAGATTATCGCAGAACTTTTCTGGTCGACCAAACTCTTCACCTTGGGCAGCGATATTTTTCCACAGGGACCAGCTGCCACCTAAATCTTTATTGATAGGGGCTGGCGTATTATTATCCCCGTATGTTGTACTTTCTGTAATACTACCATTTGTCACAAACACTAACTCATTTTCTGTTAGTTCAATATTCTTTTTCACACCATCTTTTCTTAACACCAATGTATGAGCTACTTTTTTGTCTCCTACCTTATCAACTAAAACATTTTCTACAACCGTATTATATTGGAAATCAACATCATGACTTTCTAAGTATTTAATCATTGGCAGCACGAGCGATTCATACTGATTATACTTTGTAAATTTTAAGGCCGATAAATCTGGTAATCCGCCAATATGATGAATGAAACGCATAATATAACGACGCATCTCCATCGCAGAATGCCATTTTTCAAACGCAAACATTGTAGACCAATAGAGCCAAAAATTCGATTCAAAAAATTCATCTGAGAAAACATCTGTGATTTTTTTGTCCTCTAATTTTTCCTCAGGCGTAAAGAATAATTTAATCATTTCTTCTGAGGATTTGTCTGATAAAGTGAACTTGCCATCATCCTCAAGTCTTTGGCCTCTATCCTTCATTAATCGACATTTTGAATAATTAGGATCCTCTTTATTAAGCCAGTAAAATTCATCTAAAACGGAAGCATTTTCTACTTCTAACGAAGGAATGGAACGGAATAAATCCCATAAGCATTCAAAATGATCTTCCATTTCTCGTCCACCGCGAATAATAAACCCTCTCGTCGGATTAAGTATGCCATCTAGACTTCCTCCTGAAATATCTAACTCTTCAAGAATATGAATGTTCTCACCTTTCATTTGGCCATCACGAATTAAAAAACATGCTGCTGACAGTGAGGCTAGTCCCGAGCCAATCAGATAAGCAGACTTTTTATCGACTCCCTCAGGTTTTTTAGGACGTGCGAAAGCTTCATAGTTACCATTGCTGTAATACATATTACCGCCTCCTAATTTATTATTCTAATATAGAATAACACAGGTTATCGACAAAATGGTAAAATGAGCTAATAATTAACAAAAAATTCAAATCCGCTAATTGTGCGTTAATTTATCTTCCCTTCTCATTGGACAAAGCAAGTGCTTGTATTTTTATAAAAGAGAACCATACAGTAAATAATCGTAATAACCCCCTTAACGCCTGCCTTAAAAAGGAAAAACCAATTCAATATGTTACTATTAGCTTTGCATAATTATTATCTCAATAAACCTTTTTCAGCCTTCATTCCCTTTTTATGTTTAGCCAATTTCTCGTTACCTCGTTTAAAATTTCCCGTCATTTTAGCTAACAATAGCTGGATTTCCTTTATCTGCCCCTCCACCTGCTGAATTTTTGCTAGTAGACGCTCAGCCTCTTTCTCCTTGACGATTTTAATTTGCTTCCCTTCATAATAAATAACGACAGTCCCCTTTTTTGTCGTTTGATATGAGAATGGTTCCTTGTTTAGTCTATTACGTTTATCGATTTCACTCACAGCTTCATCCCCGATTTCTTTTTAATTAGATTCAATAATTGCTTACAACTTTTTCTATTTTCAATATGTTATTATTAACATATATTATATAAATATGGTATTTTCAGTCACACTTCAAGCATAGAGATAAGGAGAGAGGTATTCATATGGAATGGTTGAATGTTCAAACACTAATTTGGTTGTTTCCTATTTTATTTATTATTCACGATTTTGAAGAAATTATTATGGTAGAGAAATGGTTACATCATAATCGTCATAAGCTGTATGAAAGATTACCCAAAAAAATAGCCGATAAAGTGGTAAAACAATTTTCAATGAGCACCGCACAATTTGCAGTTGCTGTCTTATTTATCTTCTTGTTTGTCAGTCTCTCTACCATTCTGGCTAACTACTATTTTCTAAACGGGGCTGCTTTTACTATTTATTTTTTCACAGCTGTTACACTTGTTTTCTTTATCCATGCTTTTACCCATATTGGACAATCGCTCTTATTTCGTTCTGTTACTCCAGGAGCTATAACATCAGCCATCATCATTATTCCCTATAGCATTATTTTATTTAAATCTTTGTTTACTAGTGGCATCCTTACTTGGCATATCGTTTTGATAAGCCTGCCTTTTGGCATACTATTTTTCCCCATTGTCTTTACTGCGCATTGGATAGGAAAAAAAGTGATATAGATACATATTCATGAAAAGATAGAAAGGAGGCAGGAGAATGGCAAAAACTCCGATTTATTTAAAATTAATGATTGGTATTGGGATGGTTATTATCCTAGCTTCGTTGTACTTTTTAAAAGACCAGCCTTATTATTTATGGGTTAGGTGGACAGGTAATATTTTATTGATTGTAGGCATTGTATGGATGCCGTTCACTAAAGAAACCAATAAAAAACATGTAAATTCTTAGCAGGAGTAAATCTTCTGCTTTTTTTGCGGTAAATTTACCTACGATTATAATAAAAGTGATAAAATCAGATAAAAAAAGAAGGTCTTTGTATGTTAGAAAAACTAAATGTATTTCTCCAAAAATACATTGCGATCCTGACACCATTAAGTTTAATTGTAGGTGTATTCTTAGAAAGTATTGGACATCATTTATTATTCCTCGTCTCCTGGCTATTTGCCTTCATGACATTCTCAGGAAGCTTACATATGAAATTTAAAGATGTAAAAATTTTCATGAAGCATCCAGTTCTCATTTTATTCTCCATCCTTTTTCTTCATCTCTTGATGCCTTTATGGGCTTATTTCTTATCCACTGTTTTGTTCGATGACCATTTGTTGACTGTTGGTTTTGTCTTAGCAGTTGCACTTCCAACAGGTGTAACGAGTGTTATTTGGATCAATATTTGCAAAGGGAACTTACCGTTAGGCTTATCAATTATTTTAATTGATACGCTCCTTTCACCCATCCTCCTCCCCTCCATCCTCTATATCGTTTCGGGTGAAAAAATTGAGTTGGATGTGGCATCCCTGATTCTGAATTTACTATGGATGATTGTCTTACCCACGATTTTAGGTATCTTAGTGAATGAACTTTCGAAAGGAGCCATCCCTCAAAAAATCGGTAAAAAACTTGCTCCTTTTTCAAAGCTATGTTTATTTGCTGTCATACTGATTAATAGCAGTGCCATTGCTCCCTACTTAAAGGATATCAACATGCATCTCTTCTTCGTGGTGCTTTTAGTGTTCTTCCTTGCAGTATCAGGCTATCTATTTGCTTACCTCATTGGTCGATATCTGTTAAAAGACGGTCCACAAATGGCAACCTTTGTTTTTACTGGTGGCATGAGAAATATTGCAGTCGGTGTCATCGTAGCCACAACGTACTTTCCAGGTAAAGTCGCCATGCCTGTTGTGTTCGGTATGCTGTTTCAACAGGTGCTAGCCTCCGTTTTTAGTAAGATGGTGAATCCTTTGTATAAACCAGATAAGAGCACCGTATAGACGGTGTTCTTATTTTAGGTTTGCACTTATACTAAATAGGAGAAGCTTTTATTTATATTTGAAGGGTGTGCTAATATGTCATACAATTTCCAACTTATATCACCAAAAATATCCCCGAATCTTGACAAAGCAAATTTTCAGGATATTTTTTATGAGGAGGAACCCTATTTAACAAATTGCAAGATTACGGATACGGTCATTGCTCACGAGGATATTGAACGATTAATCGTCTCTAATGTTATCTTTAAAAATGTCACATTCATCGATTGTACCTTTCAAAAAATTGATTTAACGGACGTCATTTTTGAAAACTGTGATTTATCTAACACTAACTTAAGTGAAGGCATCATTCATAGAGTGGCCTTCAAAAACTGTAAATTATTAGGGTTGAATTTAACTGAAGCAAACCTCGGCAATGTTTCATTTGAAAATTGCCTTGCAAACTTATGCAATTTCCCCGAAGTGCGCTTTAAACAAGTGCTATTTGATAGCACCTCCCTGCAAGGTGCGAATTTTTATGATTGTTTACTTAATAAAGTAGCGTTTCAGGAAAGTGATCTAAATGATGTTGATTTCTCTCAAACTCCCTTAAAAGGAATAGACATCAGTACATGTAAATTTAAAAGACTTCAAGTAACTCCAGAAAGTTTAAATGGGTGTGAAGTCTCTACTGAACAAGCCATAGGTTTTGCTTCATTACTAGGGTTGAAGGTTAAATACTAGTTTAAGGGCTTAAAAGTTCAAGAAAAAAATAAAGCGCTTATCCTTATGCTCGGATAGCGCTCAATTTTTACAATTTGTTAATCTGCTATTTTATCATCTTTTAGTATTTTATCCTGCTATTTGAGGGCTATCCTCCTAATTTGCGGGCTATCCCTCACTTTGAACGTTCTATCCGCTACTTTTTCAGTTTTATCCTCCACTTTTAGAATTCTATCCTGCTATTCGAGGGCTATCCTTCACTTTGAGCGTTCTATCCGCTACTTTTTCAGTTTTATCCTCCACTTTTAGAATTCTATCCTTCTACTTGAGGGCTATCCTCCACTTTGAGCGTTCTATCCGCTACTTTTTCAGTTTTATCCTCCACTTTTAGAATTCTATCCTGCTATTCGAGGGCTATCCCTCACTTTGAGCGTTCTATCCGCTACTTTTTCAGTTTTATCCTCCACTTTTAGAATTCTATCCTGCTATTCGAGGGCTATCCTCCTCTTTAAACGCAAGGTGTCTGATAATTACAGCCTTTTATATAGCATTTCTATATGTTCTATTCCATCTTCTAAATAAACATCTGATGTCTTTTCAAATCCGAAGCCCTCATAGAATTTTAGCAAATATGCCTGCGCAGAAATGCGGATTGCGTCTTCTCCAATATCATCTAGAATATAATCAATTGCTCTTTTAACCATTTCCAGAGACAATCCCTTTTTTCTGTAGGTTTGCTTTGTTAACACTCTTCCGATTGCTGCTTCTTGATATGCTATTCCTTTGGGTAGAATTCTTAAATACCCAACTACCTCTCCTTGGTCTTCACCAAATAAATGATAAGCATTTTCGTCTTTTGAATCTAGATCCTGATAGACACATTCTTGCTCTACAACAAAAACTTCCGCACGAACCTTCAGTATCTCATATAGTTCTTTTACTGTTAATTCTTCAAATTTTTTTATCTTCCAATCCACTTTTATAGCCTCCTATACTATTCAATTTCATAAAGTATAGCAAAAGTAGAATAAAAGTGGATCAGCCCCCTTAAAAAATTAAACTACATATCTATCTAGAAATTTACTTGCGTCACTATTAAACTTCCATAGGATTCCGAATTCTAACTGATATGTTCTACATCTCTTCTATGAGCAGTTTTCGTTTGGCTAATATCACCATATCATCCATCTCAGACCGTTAAATCATTTTCTAATTTTATATTCGTCACTTCTTGTATAAGCCGCTGGAGGACAGCCGCAAAAATGGCGATAACTAGTGAAACAAAAATGATGAGGAGTCCCACTATTCCAAAAGGAGGATCCATTTTGTTTGTTATAAAATGAAAAAGTGGTGAAGCTAAGACATGCAAGCCACTGATTATTATCGCACACCACTTTATGTACTTTAATGCTTTTACAGATAATTCCGAGAAAGCTGTATTCGCTTCAATGTACCGTAAAAGATTAAAAGCCTGATAGAGAGCAATGTAAAAAGGTACAGCCGATCCATACATCACAATGAAAATGAGATAATTCATTGGGTAAAAATTCGGATACAAACTCGATGCGAAATGAGCCATAGGAGGTACAAAAAATATACATAGGGCAAGAATGGCCATCCCAGCCAGAAGAATTATTACCTTTAAAAAAGATGTTAAACCTGGTTTAACATTCATTGAAAGCACCTCACTTATTTAATGACACTATAAATTTAACACGAAATTTATTGATTAACAATAAATAATAATTGTTTTTAATTATATTATTATTGTTATTTGTATATTTAACATTCATTGAAATATTCACAAGCGCCTTACTACATTAGATTGTAGTAAGGTTATTTAAAAAGCATTTGACTTTCCCCTGCACAGGAAACTGTATACTTGCATTAAGTTATTAGATTGGAGGTGATATTTTGTTTAAAATCAGTGAATTTTCTAGGCTAAGCAAAGTATCCTTAAAAACATTGCGCTATTATGATCAGATTGGCATATTAAAGCCGAGAAAGGTGGACCATGATACTTGCTACCGATACTATTCAGCAGACCAGCTACTAGAGCTCAATCGGATCTTTCTCTATAAGGAATTGGGGTTTACCTTGCCACAAATTATACGTTTGCTCCACGAAGATATTTCGTTAAAAGATATACAAGGGATGTTTAAGCTGAAAAAAAGTGAGATTCAACATATTATCCAGACGGAACAGGCCAAGCTTGCACGAATTGAAGAACGTATGCAACTTTTAGAACGAGAGGGTCAGGTGGAATCAGATCAAGAAATCCGCATCAAGGCAGTGGATGCTCAGCAATTCCTTTCTTTGAAAGCACGCGGGAGCGAAGAAGATATTCCAGATCTGTTTCGTACATTTAATCAATTACTCACAAAGGAAATGCGCCAATTAGCTCAAAGTCCTCAGGTTGTTTTATGGAAAGAAATAGAGGAGAAAGAAGACGAGTTTGAATTTGAAGTCGGCTATTTTTTAACCAAGGAGCTTTCATCATTCCCTGACACATTTCAACTACGGACTCTTCCTCCTGAGCCAATGATGGCCACAATGACCTTTCGTTCAGATTCTAACTTTGCTTGTACAGCCTGTGTTGATTTAGCTAACTGGATTGTAGAAAATAACTATCAAGTCAAGGAAAACGAACCAGGTAGAGAAATCTATTTACCATTATCTACAACCCAAAACGTGCAATTAATGGAGATACAAATACCTATTATAAATAGCTGAAGGAAGCGTGAATTGAGTTGAAAAATAAGCTGATTATCTATGTTTTATCACTCATTGTTTTCCTAATCGGAACCGTTGAGTACATTATCACAGGCGTTATTGAAATGATTGCCGTCGACTTTGGAGTAACGATTTCAGAAGCTGGGTTATTAGTGACTTTATTTGCCCTAGCAGCAGCCATTTTCGCTCCAATTCTCATTGCGCTCACGATCAATGTGGATCGCAAAAAGTTGCTTATGGCTACCGTTAGTGTGTTCATTATTAGTAACGGATTCATGTTTATCAGCTCTTCTTTTGAATACGCACTAGGGATACGAATTATTCAAGGGGTTAGCGGAGGAATTGCTACAGTGGTAGCCATGGCAGTAGCTACTCGATTAGTTGAAAAAGAACGAAGAGGCCGTGCTATCGGCATCATTTTGATGGGACTAAGTAGTTCGCTCGTGCTGGGTGTTCCAATTGGCACATTTTTTAGCGAAATAGTTGGATGGAGAGTTTTATTTATGTTGATCGGTTTATTAACTATTCTTCCACTGCTTATCATCTATAAAAAAATTCCAGTTATCAAGGAGGAAGAAGCTGTTACACTCAGGTCGCAGCTTTCGATTTTAAAAGATTCAAAAATTCTAACTGCCCTGACGATTACTTTATTTTATGTCGGTGGCTACGCTACCCTATTTACTTATATTACGCCTTTCTTGCAAGCCACATCCCCTCTTTCTATGACCGAAATTAGTGGCATTCTATTTTTAGCTGGCATCTGTAGCTTTCTTGGCTCAAAAGTGGGCGGGCAATTGGCTGATGCAAAGGGTTCGCGTTTTACCATTTGTTTTGGATTGCTGTTACAAGCAGTAACGCTCCTCTTATTCGCACTAGCTGGTATCAATCTCTTTGTATTGATCTTGATTTTAATGATTTTTATGGTAGCAACTTGGAGTATTTCTCCTGCCCAGCAGCTCCTCCTTGTTACACTAGTACCTCGAAATCCAGACATTGCCCTCAGCATAAATACCTCCTTTATCCAATTCGGTTTTGCACTGGGGTCTGCATTAGGCGGGTTTGTCATCAGTCATACCTCTGTCCTAAATTTGAATTGGGTCGGTTTTGGTACTGTAAGCATGGCTTTATTCCTTGCTATCTGGCTATTCCAAAAATTGAATAGTAGAGTTGAAACCCCTATTATCACTAAAGTCAAATATTAATTTTTTTATCCTACCTTTATATTGAAAATGGCATATTCAATATGAAGGTAGCTTTTTTAAATATGTACTCTTGATTAAAAACATTTATATTTAAAAAATAACAGGTAAAAGCCCCATTGGATAAACCTGTGGCAGCTTCCACATCAATGCCATAGAGTGAGCAAAAGTTTCGGCTCTCTGCTATTCCTTCCTTTGTATCAGGCGTAAACGCATGAAATCCGCCTTTATTATGCAGCCTAGCATAATCCGTCATAGGCTTTAAAGCATACAGAGCATCCTTCGTCTATTGTAGCATTCCATCCCAATGACCTGTGTAGCAGTTTTTGAAGAGGCTTGATACCCGTGCATAATCATTAAATGTTTTTCTTAGTTTAGGTTGATCGTTTAAACAATAAAAATCATTTAATATTCCTTTCTATAACGAAAAGGACTCGCACTTTTACTGACACAAAAGCACGAGTCCTTTTTGATGAAAGCTAGAGTTTTATACCAGCCTCTATTTTGTATTGATTAAGATTGTTGCGTGAGCACGCCATCTTCCATACGATATACATGGTCACAGAACTGTAGCATTCGTTCATCATGGGTTACCATTATGGCAGCTTTATTACGTTCTTTTGCTTCTTTGGCAAGAAGCTTTACGACTTCAAGTGCCCGTTTAGAGTCAAGGCTAGCAGTTGGTTCATCGGCTAAAATCACTTTTGAGTTATTCATGAATGCGCGTGCAATCGCAACACGTTGACGCTCACCACCTGATAATTCATTCGGCATTTTTTTACATTTATCACTTAAGCCAAGCTCTGTAAGTAGTTGCTTTGCAAACTCTTTATCCTCTTTTGTCACTTTACCACCCATTTTTTTCACCAGTAGTAATTGATCAAGTACATTTAAGTAAGGTACTAAGTTAGATGTTTGTAAAATGAAACCAAGCTCTTTTAAACGGAAACTTGCTAATTGTTTTGCTGAAAGATGAACAATATTCCTGCCGTTAATTTCTAGAGTACCCTCTGACATCTGTAATAGAGCGCCTGCAATTGAAAGTAGTGTACTTTTACCCGAACCTGATGGACCGATAATGGCTACTAGCTCCCCAGCTTCTACTTCAAGTGTTGCTTGCTTTAATGCTTGGACAGTGCTAGCGCCTTCTTTATAGCTTTTAGAAACATTTTGTAATGATAATAGCGCCATTTATTCCACTCTCCCTAATGCTGTTAATGGATCGATTTTAACGATTTGACGTACAGAAACAATTGAACTTAATAATGCAATAATTAATAAAACAATCGCATAGGTAATGATTAAGGTCGGTTCTAAGTCAAATGGCATACCCTCTGGTAAAATTTTAGCCGTTAAGTATGTGAAGACGATACCAATAACGATACCTAATACTGATAGAATCGCTACTTGTGCAACAATTGCTTTACCGATGAAACCATTGCTAGCGCCAATTGCTTTCATGACACCAAATTGTTGTGTCTTTTGCATTGTAATGACGTAGAAGAATACAGCAATAATGAATGCAGAGATAACGATACAAAAAGCAAGCATCATCATAATAGTGCCGTTTTCTTCTTTATAACCAGGCATACCGTTGATTGCTGTTTTCTTTGTTACCGTTTCAACATCTTTTACGGCTTTGTCGATAGTAGATGGATCTTCTAAGTTTGGAGCCTTTAGGAAGAAAGCTTGTACAGCCTTGTCCGTATCATTGTCAAAGCCAGGAGCTGCATATTGAAAATCACGCCAGTTTTCCAGTACTGTGAAAATAGCAGGTAAGTGATTATAGGTTTCACCTTTTACATAACCTACCACTTCTAATTTCATGTCAGAGTTTGCTACTAGTAAAATATCACCAATCTTGTAGCCTGCTTCTTTTAACGTATCGTTAATAACAACACCTTTTTTGTTGTCGTATGATAATTTTTCACCCTCGATTACCTCTGGCATAAAAAATGCGTCTGGCTCAACGCCTAAAAATGCGACATCTTCCTTCGAATCGGCATCTTTTGACTTTGTTTTACCGACTGCTATTGTAGAAGCGCCAAACGCAGCGACTTTATCTACATTTTTTTGTTTTTCTAAATCATCTTGCAGATTTTCTGACAGGATCGATTTTGCGAATGTAGCCCCTGCTGTTTCTTCATAGACAACGTATTCTGCGTCGATATTTTTCAGTGTAGCGGCACTCAAAGTCGCTAAACCGTTGCCAAGTCCTGATAAAATGAACACGAGCCATGCGATTAAAATGATAATTGTGGTCATCATTACATAGCGGAACTTCGCATATTTTAATTCTTTTAGTGCTAAAAACATGATGTAGCCTCCATATTAGAAATAGAATTCATATGAGCAAAGATTGAATCCTGCTAAATATGAATTCTTTTTCATTATACACAAAAGTTACACCTGTGTAACTAAAATAAGTGACACGCTTGTTACTTATTTTGAAATACCATGTAAAATAAGCAATTTGATCTCCTTTAAAAAGCTTTCTATAGGCATATTGAGATGGTTTGGCATGTCAATCAATTGAAAAATGAAGCTAAGCAAAATAAAGTTGTTACGATCTTCTGCAATTATCCCCTCTTCCTTCCCCTGTTTAATTACTTGTTGAAGTGGTATGTAAAGTCCACCATGCATGTTATTTAATACTTCCTTTTTTTGCTTCACAACCAGCGATACGTCATTAATTTGTGAGGCGAATCCTAAAATTTGATGTAGGTCGCGCATATCAAACATACGAACAAGTAAGTCCTCAAGCTGTTGTTCAAATGATTGCGAAAAATTAACATTTGAAAGGTTCTCGATGCTTTTTTCCATTTGCCAAACCATAAATTGAATAATAAGTTCTTCTTTATTTGGATATTGTTTATAAATTGCGGCCCTTGATACACCGATACTTTGTGCAAGCAAGCTCATTGTAAACCCTTGATATCCAACAGATAGCAAAAGCTGATGCGTATGATGCCAAAGGTCTTGTTCAGAAAATTTTTTATCTCGTCCCATATGATACCTCCAATATTCTACAATGCTAACATTGAGACAAAAAAAAAGCGAGTAACCTTTAGCCATGTTTGATGTTTGAGAAGATGGCGTTTTTGTAACCCCAAAATCAATATTGTCAAATCTCCATAGGTATTTAAAATGTAAGAAAGTTGAAAGGAATGATTGCTAATGTTCGTTTCTCTTTACAAGTGTTTTCAACAATTTTAATAATTATCTTTGTCTTCATAATTTTTCGGGGGACATAGGATTCGATCACCTTCAAACTTTACAAAAAACTCCATTTCAAATCATCTGTGGTAAAAATAGAAATATACTGGTATATTATAGGTTATATTCTATTTATTTCATGAAGGATGGTGCGTTGATGGATAAAACACTGGAAGATTTACAAAAGGAAATGATTGTTGAAGTAAAAAAGGGATTTCCCATTTTACTTTCTGGTGCGGTTGTCTTTTTACTTTTTACTCTAATGCCCTTAGTTTTGCCAATCGAAGCGGTTCGTTTAAGTTGGATATTTGGCTTAGGTGCCATTTTCCCTATTGGTTTAGGCATTAGTAAAATTCTTGGGATTAATTTAAACGCTACTGGCAATCCTTTAGGGACGTTAGGAGGAATCGTTGCCGCTCCTCAAGCTTTTTACATACCTGTATTTATCATTGTGTATATGAACATACCTGAATATCTTCCCTTTACAATTGGTTTACTTGCAGGCTCTCATTTTCTGCCATACATATGGATTTATAAAAGTAAGGCTTATTTATTTGTGACTCTAGGTGTCTGCTTTTCTGCCCTGATTTTAGGTGGTTTCTTTGTTGATCAAGCCTTCACACTTGTACCTTTAGCCATTTCTATCGTGTATGGAGTGGGCGTTCTTTTAATTCTAAGAGAACTTAAAATCAATCCGATCTAATCACCTTCCTCTAGGTGATTTTTTTAATATTCCAGACCTCTTTTAATCTGAGAAAAAAGGATTCATTTCCTATCCTGTGCTTGCTCCTTTACAATAAACCTATTAATAAAAGAAAGGATGTATAGATGTGCTATTTCCATATCGTAATGATCTAAGGAAAACGTTAATACCTTACCTAAGGACACTTGATGAGGCGTTTTGGTTTAAGACATCTGATTTTTATCCAAATAATGTAGCATGGATTATTTCTCATTTATCAAGTAGCGAAGACTATTGGGTGAATGAAATTGGACTTAAAAATCCTTGTATATTAAACCTTCACGATGATTGTTCGCCTAAGGAAATACTAGATAGCTATATTCAAATTAGAAATTATACAGATGACATTCTACATACATTAGACGAATCGCAGCTCAATGAAATAGTCGAGGTGCCGAAGTTTTCCGATGGTTGGACGCCACCTTCCGTCCCTACATGTAACTGGTTGTTTCATCATGTTTACTCACATGAAGCTTACCATGTTGGGCAAATCTCTGTTATCGCGCATCTTAGTGGATTGCCAAAGCTTTTATTTTAATAAAAGGCAACGTAATGAAAGGAACAGCTTTTTAAATGGAAGAACAGTAATATGAAAAAATTTCGTGGGAAAAGGCGTTATTTCCGTAACTTATGGCGACAAACAACCACAGAGCTATCTATTGTAGACATTGACGAAGAAGGTTGGTTTAATTTGTGGCACAATTCACCTTGATTTTTACGGGTACGGCAATGATGGTTTAAAGATAAGAAGAGAGCACATCAAAGCACATATAGCCCTATATAACCGCTTATCAGAAAGGCTCTCGACATTGGGAAAACCTTATCAAATATGGATGGAGTTTGTAGAGGAGGATGCTGGTTTGGATTTAGCTAATATCCATACACCTAATCCGGCTGAGGATAATTTCCCACTAACAATAGCAAATGTAGATTGGAATTGCCCTGTCCCCAAATCCCTTAAGGATTTAATCAACTTGAATGAGTGGAGTGTAGGGCACTATAAGCAGGTATCCACTAACAGCTATTTCATCCAGTCTAAAAATGTAGGGTCGGAAACCATTGGTGGGTTTCCGCCCCTTCCCTTTAATCCAAATATTCTTGAGCTAGTTGCTGATTTTTATAGATGGCCATACCCGTTTTCAATTTTCTAAAGCCCATTTTTGCATAAAACGGTTCATTCCCTGTTGTGGCGATTAACTGAATGCAGGATACCTCCCTTAACTGTGCGATCAGATCCTCCAGAAGTAAACGAGCAATCCCTGTGCCTTGATAGGCTTGATGCACAATCACATCGTAAATGGCGGCATTAAAGACGCCATCTGACAAAGCTCTGGCAAAGCCCACTATTTTTCCATCTACCACAGCGAATACTTGATGTGTGCTTGCATCGAAAACTTGTTTGATAATCTGTTCATCATGTTTCATCCACCCAACAGATTGATAGACCTCCTTTATGATTGGCAAATCCTTCTCTTCCATCACATATTGAAGTATTACCATTTTCATCCCCCTCTTTTTGCTTTCATGAAATCTCCCTATGAAAACGATGTCTATTCTATTATACTAATAAAAAATGACTTGAGGATGGTGGGATTATTATGATGTTTGCTCCATTATTTGAACAGGACGTACCAGCACTTCTTCTTCCTTAACGGTAGAAGCTCTTTTTCTCCGTTAAGGGCATAGGTATCTATGAAAACGGAGGAAAAAAACATGAGAAATCTAATAATCGGTGCTATCTTTTTATCGCTTGCTGCGAGTATTTGGGGTGCCATGTATGTAGTTGTTAAAGTAGTGGTGGAGGTTGTGCCACCATTAGAGCTTGTTTGGATGCGCTATTTGATCGCGGTGATTGCACTTGGGATCATTGGGGTCATGATGAGGCAATCCTGGAAAATAGCTAAAAAAGATTGGCTGATCATTTTTCTTGTTGGCCTTATTGGGAACACGATTTCAATTGTGACACAGGAAATGGGCACAATGCTATCCACCGCGCAGATGGGGGCAATTATTACTGCTACAACCCCTGCTTTTATGGTTGTCTTCGCCCGTTTGATTTTAAAAGAAAGCATTACGCTGAAAAAATGCTTGTCTATCACTCTTGCCACGATTGGTGTCGGGATCGTTGTAGGCAATGGTCAAATCGATGTGACACAGCAATTAGGTGGACTCTATTTACTGCTTGCTGCCTTAACGTGGGCACTGATGTCGGTATTCGTCAAAAAGGTACCAAGCCATTACTCACAAATTGTTGTCACAACCTATACATCTATGATTGCCGTGATGTTATTGACCCCTTTTGTCCTTCCAAGGCTAAAGAATTTAGATCTGGCAAGTGTTTTACAACCGACCATTTCAGGAGGCTTGCTTTACTTAGGCATTATCTCAACAGCTGGTGGTTTTTTATTGTGGAATAAAGGGCTTCAACTAATGAATGCGTCTAGTGGCGGCTTATTTTTCTTCTTTCAACCAATTGTCGGCACATTTTTAGGCTGGCTCTTATTAGGAGAGACGATTGGGCTTTCCTTTTGGATAGGCTCCCTATTAATTTTTAGTGGTGTTTTTATTGTCCTTCGAGATGAATAAATGGAAGTGCGTTTCTATGTTAGATAGAAACGCACTTTTTATGTTGGCTCAGCTTATGGTCATTGAACGTCTTGTTGGCACATATATTGCCAATGCCTAAAGGAGCTGATATTCTGAACATCTTTTTAGATAACTTAAAGGATTTTACTTTATTAATTTTTTTACTTGCTAGTATGGTCTATTGTCGACAGCTAAAATTAACGAGGTGGCAACGGAAATTATCGATTGGTGAATGGAGCATGTACATCCTGCTCTCGATTGCCCTTCCCCTTTATGCAGTGCTTTATCTTGCTTTTCTTTTAGGAGCATAGGAAAATAAGACATCATAGGCTATTTTTGGGGGGATTTCATGTTTCAAACAATCGATCATTTTTTACAGTCTTGGGCATTTGAAGCCGCTGCTACGCAAAAATTACTTAATCATCTAACAGATGAATCACTACATCAGGCAATCACTCCGGAAAACTGGACTTTAGGACGCGTTGCTTGGCACACGGTTACTGCAATTCGAATTATTACCTCGAATTCGAATTTAGCGTTTGAAGCCCCAGCAAAGGATTTTCCAGTTCCTACCTCTGCTCAGTTCATTGCAGATGGCTATCACCAAGCGAGTGAAGCCTTTGTGGAAGCGATACAATCGCAATGGACTGACAAGACAATGACTGAAACGATTGAATTTATTGGTCGACAAATGCCCAATGGTTCCCTGTTATTATTTTTACTACAGCATCAAAGTCATCATCGCGGTCAAATGACGGTTCTGATGCGTCAGGCTGGTTTAACTGTTCCAGGTATTTATGGTCCAGCGAAAGAGGAATGGGCTCAGTTTGGGTTGGAAGCTCCTCAAATGTAGCTAAGCTTGTGCCAACTAATAAAGAGGTTGTCTATTTTAAGACAACCTCTTTTATTGATTAACTATAAAGATGCTAGCCAGTTATTCGTATCAGCGATGGTTGGGTTAGCGAGGTAATGTCCGCCTTCAATTTGTAATGTTTGGCCCGTCATAAATTTTGATTCGTCAGAGGCTAAAAATACAACTGCATGGCCAATATCATCCGCTTCCCCATGATATGGTAGCGCATTAAATTTCGCATAAATGGCCAGCATTTCTTCTGGCATATTGTTTTTTGCGGCAGGTGTTAATATGAGACCTGGTGCAACCGCATTACAACGGATATGATCCTTCCCAAATTGTGTAGCAATGTTTCTTGTCATATTCACCACACCTGCTTTTGTTGCCCCATAGGCTGTACGAATTTGGTCACTGGCGAATGCAGCCATAGAAGCCGTATTAATAATTGAGCCCCCGCCCGCTTTTTGCATATGTGGAATGGCAAAACGACTACCCAGTAAAATCGATTTTAAATTCACATTGACTAAACGGTCCCATTCATCTAAATCAATATTTAATACATCTAAATCTTTCTTCAGGTTAGTTAGACCAACATTATTAAAGAGCACCGTTAATGAGCCGTATTGTTCTACAGTGAAGTTCACGGCCGCTTCAATGGAGGAAGCATCCCCTGCATCAAGGAAAACCGCTGCCGCCTCATACCCATCATTGACTAAAGTTGCTGCTGCTTCTTTCGCACCCTCTACATTAAAATCAGCAATGACTACTTTTGCACCCTCTTTTGCTAACAAGCTAGCTGCCGATAAACCAATACCAGAAGCCCCACCTGTTACTAATGCCACTTTATTTTTTACTCGATCCATTTTCAATTCCTCCTTCAAATCACACGAAAAAGAGCAAATTAGCTCTCCTAACGTAAAATAGTTTAACATTAAACTATTTAATTTTAAACTAATAACCTTTAGCATTTTATAGCTCCACTGTGAACTTGTTGATTTTACAAAGATCGTGAAGATGGCATAAATGATTCACTAAACATTCTCTATGTCTATAACGTAGTTAAACAGCATATTTTCAGGAATAAAGATATCACCAATCAGAAAACACCCAATCTTTTCGTTCAAATAGCCAATTCGATAAAATCAAATGAAGTCGCAACATCTAGTTATTTTCCTTCATCTATACAATGAATAAGTTGTTATGCTATAATACTTTTGAAAACCTCAAAGGGTATCAACCAATTCTGACTACAGTGATGCATATCGCTGTAGTTTTTTCTATGCTATAATTTCCTTAAACTTACATTATGAGGTGAGAATATGGAAACAAATACATATAGTTGTAAAGCCTGTGGCGGGCAATCTTTTTCTGAAGGAAAATTAGATGGCTATGCTGCTTTAAGACCCATGAATACCATCTTTTCCTCAGGTTCACCCCTTATTTTCACTGTCTGTACGCAATGTGGAGAAATTGCCTCTATTAAAGCCACAAAACCCGAAAAGTTCAAATAAAAAACAAGAGAGCATCATTTCAATAAATGAAATTTGCTCTCTTGCTTTATGTTTCTTTATTAGTCTTTTTTCCCCATTGATACGGCTTTTTGGACCAATTCCACATCCAAACAAAGAAATAGATGAAGACCATTGTGATGACCATCATCGTCACATTTTCTCCCCATGCAATCGACTCATGCTTCCTCCATTGATTCACCGTTCTAACAATGAAGTATAAAAAAGGATAAATAAAATAACCTACTTGATCCCGTCTCATCTAAACACGCCTCCTTTTAGAAAAGATGAATTTCTCTACTCACCAATCATTGTCGCAAGCTTCATCATCGTTTTCCAATTGCGAACTGTAGCAGGCACCTCTAGCTTATGCAGTTGTTGACTAAGCTTGGCATTGCGAATGCTATCGTAAAATAAAAGATAGACATCTCTCCCCTTGATCATGCAACGCTCTTTTTCACTTGCATATTGTAATAACTTAGCACCGTTCTCTTCAGTTGGAACTGTTGGAAGTAGTGCAACATGGAGACTTTCCCCTGTAGCTACAGCTCTTGCATCTGCTAAGTCTTGATCTGAGAAAGGACAATTGTTCACAATAGAGCAAAATTCTTCAGCTGTACGAATGATTACTGTACTCGTGATAGTGAAGGTAGTTTGAATGGTCTCTTGAATTTGCTGTTGTAAAAGTTCTTCTGATTCACTCGATTCAAACAGGATATTGCCACTTTGAATATAGGTCCGAATATTTTGGAGTCCTAATGGTTGCAACGCGTCTCTCAATTCAGCCATTTTTAATTTATTGTGCCCACCTACATTAATACCTCTTAAAAGTGCTACGTATTTAGTCATTCGCTTCCACCTTTCCTGTTATTTATAGTATAGCAAGAGTTAGGGAATAATAGGAAAAAACTGCACCCTTTGACGGAAGGTGCAGCTTGATTGGCTATACTAATTGGTGGATGTCGTCTAGTAAACGATCCACATTTTCTTTGGTCGTAGCCCAGCTTGTGCAAAAGCGCACAACTGTATGAGTATCATCGTATGCTTCCCAAATGGAGAAGGAATATTTTTCTTCTAACGTTGGAAGTAGATGGTTTGGTAAAATTGGAAATTGCTGATTCGTTTTTGAATCATAGCGCATTGCGAAGCCTTTATCGAGAAATGCCTGTCGTATCAGCATTGCCATATCTACCGCATGATGCGAAATATCCATATAGAGCGTATCTTCAAATAGCGTTTCGAACTGAATGCCTAATAATCGACCTTTGGCAAGCAGCCCCCCTCTTTGCTTGATCATGTAGCGGAAATCCCTTTGGTACGCAGGATTAACAATCACGACTGCTTCGCCAAACAATGCACCCATTTTAGTGCCACCAATATAAAATATATCACAAAGCTTAGCGATATCAGCGAGTGATAAATCACTGTCTTGTGCCACTAGACCATAGCCTAAACGAGCACCATCGATAAACAGTGGTAGGTCACAGTCTCGGCAAACTTCACGTAAGGCTGTTAATTCTGTCTTACTATAGGTCGTGCCATTTTCTGTAGGGTGAGATATGTACACTAAGCCTGGCTGCACCATATGCTCATGTGTGCTATCCAGCCAGTGCGCATCATAGCAGGCTTTCACCTGTGCCGCAGTTAGTTTGCCATCACCGCTAGGCAATGTCAGCACCTTTTGACCAGTTGCCTCAATAGCTCCTGTTTCATGTACCGCAATATGACCTGTACTAGCAGTAATGACGCCCTGATGAGGACGCAAAATAGACGCTATCACGGTCGTATTCGTTTGTGTACCCCCCACTAAAAAGTGAATGTCTGCCTGCTCCGCTGCAATCGCTTTTTTAATAGACGCTCTTGCTTTTTCGGAATGCTCATCCATACCATACCCAGGAGATTGTTCTTCATTTGTAGCCACTAACCGCTGCAAAATTTGTGGATGGGCACCTTCTGCATAATCATTTTCGAATCGAATCATATCAACTACTACCTCCAAATTCTCTCTATCTATTCCTCTATCTTACGCCTGTTGCTTCATTTTCGCTATATCTTAAAGAACAGTTCACAACTTCTCTAGTAACAATAGTTACTAGTGGTGAGGTGATGAAATTTTACATATGTACTTCGGAAGAGATCGGTGCAAAACAGACCTCCTCCGCTTTTGATCACGTTATAAAAAATTTGCTCTTAGTTCGATTACTTTGAATTCTCGTAAGCCAATTTACTAGCAATATCTCCATAATTCAGAATGGGCCACCTTCATTCCCCACCGGAGCCACAGGATGAGTCACTCGTAGTAGCACTAGAATCAGCACACTGTTGGCTGTCCTGGGAGGAAAGATATGCATCATTTGTTGAAAAATCGTTAGGGGAATGGATATGGTGGTTGTGCTCATTCGATTTGCTGTGATTTTTATTTGCATTACTGACGATGCCTATGACAACGACAACTCCAACAAATACGATAAATAAAATCATTTATTCCAGCTCCTTTCATTCATTCTATAAATTGTAACATTAAATCAATGCTCGGTAGTACAGTTCTATGTAAAAGTGGCAAATAGATAAAATAACACCACAATCGGAAATGATTGTGGTGTTTACGTTATGATTGCGATTTGCGTGTGGCAGATTTTTTTGAACGATTTCCTTCGCTCGAATTTTTCTTTTGCTCTTGTGTTAGAGCATTTTCTTCGCGCACATCTAAATCATCTGGACTTAAATCTGTCGCTAATTCCGCCAACTCTGACTGACGTTTATATTGCTTGCCCTTTGTCAAAATGATCACCTCCAAGTAGTATTACATTGCCCTATTTGGTTTGATCTATTCCCGCGACGGTATGAAATGATTATTTCTAGCTAAACTAATTGCACCATCTGCTGGTTCAAAAGATGGTGATAAGCTTGTAAATCTTGCTCATATAAACGCTGATAGGTCGCTAGGCTATGCTGTTTAATATAGTCAAAGTCCTTTTCAGGAACTAAGTGATGTGTATGGTTAAGCATCCATGCATTTTCCCAAGCCGTTTGCTCAAATTGAATATTCATTTCATGTTCTTCAATCAGCATGGCTAGTAGTTGTTCCTGACGATATATTTCTTTTAAGGCATGTTGCTTTTTCATCGTAAAGATTTCAATTGTACGTGGAAGTGACGCCTGTAATGCTTGTCGATCCACTGCATGACCTAGCTCATGAAGGGTCATTGTTTTGACATAAATTTCAAGTGAAGTTGGAAGCATTAGTTCATTTCTTGCCTCTACTAATCGTTTCGCATCAAATCCTACATAATCCCCAATAAAGTTATAGCTCATATTAATACCTGAATCATCTTGTTTTATCTTGACCGTCATGTTCACAGCCTGCACGACGGATTGAATTACCTGAAATAGTTCTTTATCTTTAAGTTGTGTCATTCTCTCTATCCTCATTTCCTCTAAAAACAAATAGAAGCGGATTAAATATATACTACAATTAGGAGAAATTCAACAAATTTATCCTGTGGATTGAGAGGAACTTAACAACAAAAAAGGCGCCTGTAGTTTAAAACTACAAACGCCCTGTGTGTGAAGGGTTTCAAGCTATTTAAAAGTGATTAGTTATTATTGTTATTTCGACGATTTTGATTGCCGTTGGAGTTGTTACTACGCTGTTTACTGCGTGCTTCTCCACCTTTACGTCCTATTTCTTCATAAAAATCGTCGTCGTGCTTTTCAGAGGTAGCTTCTCCGCCTTTGCGGCCAATTTCTTCATAAAATTCTTCGCCGTGGTTTTCAGCCGTAGCTTCTCCACCTTTGCGGCCAATTTCTTGATAAAATTCATGTCCATGATTTTTAGACGTAGCCTCGCCGCCTTTACGTCCTATTTCTTCATAAAAATCACGGTCATGATTTTTGGAGGTAGCTTCTCCGCCTTTACGTCCCGCTTCTTCGACAGTCATGTTTTCATTGTTGTTTCTGTTGCGATTGTTTTGCTTGTTAGCCATTTCTATTCCTCCTAAATATTTTTTTGAGCTTTTTACTAGCTCGCTATTTATATTCCCAGTCAAAACACATCTAAACATATTTTTTTAAAAAATTGATTTTCTTATTGTAATAGAATACTGTTAGGAGCTGATTGTTAACAAGCCCATCAATCATATACATGTACCCTTTCCAATATAATACTAATCTATAGTATGTCATCGATGATGAAAGAAGGGTGATGGAAAAATGACGACGCTCACAAAGCCATCTATTGGTTTAACACAATTTACAGACTTCACAATGAAGGGAAGTGCAGCAAAAACAAAATTTGTGAAGGATATCAAATATCAGGGAGAGTACCATCCAATAAAAGATTATTGGAAAGCCTTGCGTGATGGATTAAAAAAATACCATGAGCAGCGTTTTAATGATACCTATTTACTCGACATCGTGGATAATGCCCTTCCTGCACGCCAGAAAAATTACCAAGAAGCCGTTAAAGCCTATATAAAATTCTTAAAAAATAAAAACGTTCAGTGGTTTGAACCAGGTAAGGCAAATTGGTATTGTGACGATTTAATTGTGCGTTCCAATCCTGAGCTCGGTTTAATCATTGACGATGTGCCCTATTTAATTAAGCTGTATTTTAAAGGAAAAAATGAGCGCATCGATAAACATAAATGTCGATCTGCCCTCACTCTTCTAAAAGACTCCCACTATGCGATTGAACATCCAGACTCTGTTAAACATGCCATTTTAAACGTGCAAAAAGGTCGCTTGATTACAGATGATGATTCAACAGACTATCATCAAATTGCCCTCGAATCGGATGCAGCTCAATTTATGTTTATTTGGAATAGGCTCTAGCTAAAATGTGGATTTGGAAAATACCAAATCCACATCTTCATTTCATATAATAGTATTTTTTCTATTCTAAAAAAATAGATGACATTACAGATTTTTCTCTTTTCTATTTGCTAGGAATAATTTTATTTTGTCGGCAAACCCAAACCAAGCTGGAATAAAAATTGGCATCATCATAAACGTCAAGATCACTAATCCAATAATGACTGCCATCGCTACCTGAATCAGCGTAATAACGCCAGATGGCATTAATGCAGCAAAGGTGCCACCTAAAATAACAGCCGCTGCTAAAATAATGCTTCCCATCTGTAGGCTTGTCGGAATAATTTCCTTCAGTCCTGCTTGTGCTGTCTCGTTATAGCGCATCAACAAGAAAATCGAGTAATCCACACCAAGTGAGACAATCATAATGTACGTAAAGAACGGTACATTCCAGCTAAGCATGTCATAATCTAGCAGCTGTTTCGCTATCATTTCAGTTATACCAAGGCTGGAAAATGTCGCGATTAATAAGCTGGCATTAATAATAAGTGTTTGTAAAAAGGAGCGTGTGATTAACCATAGAATCACGCTAATGCCGGCAAGCATCAGTACTGCACTTCGTATAAAGTCAGCTGAAGAAATTTCTTGTAAATCGATATTACTCATTGTTTTACCTGTTAAATAGACGTTTGCTTGCTGCAATAACGAACTTTCCACATAGCTGTCTACTCGACGCTTGATGTCACGCATAATCGTCATAGCTTCTTCCTTATAGGGATTGACATCCAAAATAATCATGAAGGTTGCGGCATGACGATCATCGGTCATATAGGCATTTAAGCTTTCTTGGAATTCACCCTGTAACACCTCTGCTGGTATAAAGAATGTCCCTGTTTCTTTGTTTGACAATTCATGTAAATAGCTATTTGCATCATCTAATCCTGCGTAGATATCTTCTAGCCCTTCTGCTCCTTCGCCTAATCCATTGCGCAGTTCCACCATGCTATCCTGTAGACTAATTAATTGTTGCTGTAATTGCTGTTGACCTGCTTTTACCTCAGCTAATCCATTGGTTAAATTGTGTGAACCAGTCGTTATTTGATTGGCTCCTTGTGCTGCTGTCCCTATTCCTTGGGATAAATCATTGACACCATTTTTTAGAGTACGAGCGCCTGCTTTTAAAGTCACAATGGCTGATTGAGCATTACCTAAGGAAGTATTGGCTTGCCCAAAAGTCTGTGTTAATTGATTAAAATGGGCTGAAAGTGATACAGCATCTAATGCATTTAACGAACTTAGTCCCTGCTGAGCAGTCCTTATAGTTGTTTGGATGTTGTCATCTTCTGCTGCTTCCGGGTTTGCTTGGACATACGCATTCATGGCCCCTAAAATACCTTCGAACGCTTGTTTAGAGGACGTGATTAGCTGCTCGATTTGAGAAAAAATGGAACGATATTGTTGAAAGCCCGTATCAATTTGTTGATAGGAGGTTTGTAATTGATTGAGCCCTTGCTGAAGCTCCCCAAGTCCCGCTTCTAGGGATACTGTCCCGTCTATTAAATCGGTAGAACCATTTGTTGCATTGTCTAAGCCATTCGTTAATCCCTGTAAAGCATTCGTTAAATCACTAGCCCCATTCTGTAATTGTATGGTGCCATTAATTAAATTTTGGACACCACTGACATCTTGTTCTTTCGATAATTGATTGGTGGCATCCTGTAGTCCTTCTTGAATGGAACTGACACCCTCCTGTGCTTCTCCTAAGCCCCCCTGTAGTGTATTTGCTTGTTCATTCACATAAAGATCAGCAATACGCTCCCCCTCTGGACGTGTCGGAGAATAGACTTTCGCTACACCAGGTGTATTCGCAATAATGCCAGTTAATTCATCTAATGCACGTAAATAATCAGTGCTTGCGAGCGATTCATTTTGTTGGATGACAAGTGTGGCGGGCGCACTCATACCAGGCTCATAATGTTTTTCAATCAAACTAATTGCCTGCTTCGATTCATATTTGTCATCGATTTCTACTAAATCATTATAATTAAGCTCTCCTGAATAGTGATAAATAAATGGTACAGTGAGGATACAGGCAAAGATAATGCCAACGATAGGTCTTGCAAAGGCGTTTTTTGCTAAAAAACCCCACAGCTTATTTTCAGTATGCTCTGATATAACCTTACTTGGCCAAAACAGCTTAAAGCCAAGCAATGCCATAAAGAATGGGTTTAATGTCATCAAAACCGCCAATAAGATACAAATGCCAATCGCGATTCCACTAACACTTTGATACAAGGTAAATTTTGAAAAATACAACACCGTAAAGCCTATTAACACAGATGAACTGCTTAGTAATACGGTTTTGCCTGCGGTTCTGTAGGTGTTTTGTATCGCCTTTAAGATATGATTTGTTTTAGCCAATTCCTCTTTAAAGCGAGTAAACAAAAGAATATTGTAGTCTGTACCAATCCCAAATAATATGACAACTAAAAATACTTGTGTAAAGTTAGAAAACGGAAAATCCCAATAATTAGTAAGTAAGGCGATGATGGATAATGATACAGCATAAGCCAACCCTACTGTTAAAAGCGAGATCAATGGAATGATCGGTGAACGGAAAATAATCACTAATATGGCAATGATAAAGACAATAGCAATGATTTCAGTCTTTTTCACACCTTCTTGGGTTGTGGCAGAGAAATCATCCATCACAATATCGGCTCCTGTTACATATGTATCCATTGGTAAATTTTTTACTTCCGCCCTTAATAGCGCTGCTGCTTCACTGGCTGTACCGATCTTTCTATCGATTGACAATTGTGCCATGACGGTTGTATGGTCTTTACTAACCAATTGATTCGCCGCCTGCTCACTGTCTGTATGGAAGAGCGCATTTGTGATAAGAAGCTTATTTGTGTTTAAATGATGAAGGACCCCTTCGATTGCCAAATAATCAGTAGCTGTTAAACCCTTTTCTTGATGAAATACATAGACAAACGAATAGGTATCCTTCCCTTCGTTTTGAATATCGTTTAACAGCTCTGTGCCAATGACACTCTCTAAGTCACTAGGCAATGTGATTTGTCCTTTATCTAGTACAAGTTTTTCAAGATTAGGCATTATCATCAGCATCACGATAACTGTTATCACCCAAAAAACAGGACTCAATATCCATGACTTTTTCATGCTTTTCTTCCTTTCCAATTAGAACTGACTATACTGTATATCAAGAAAGGAAGAGCAAGATATAGACAGATAACGTGATCTGTATAAATTCAGACAAAAATGCAAAATTGTAAAAAAGGTGATCTGTATGAAAAAAAGTGAAAAAACAAAAAGGCAATTAGCCAGTGTCTTAAAAGAATTAATGGTACTCAAGCCATTAGAAAAGATATCCATACAGGAAGTCATGGAGAAAGCACAATTAAATCGACAGACGTTTTACTATCACTTTGAGGATATTTATGATTTATTGAAGTGGACACTAGAGCGAGAGGCAATTGAGTTACTGGATGATTATAAGGATGAAAGCCTTTGGCAAGAAGGCTATCGAGATATATTATTGTACTTAGAAAAAAATCGAGCGTTTGCACTAAATGCTATTAACTCCATGGGCCATGAGCATTTTAATCGCTTTTTTCATCAAGAAATATATAGCATTATTGAAGACTTTGTGAAGCAAATTGCGGAAATGTGTCAAGAGGTAGAGAAAAAATATATGAGTTTTGTGACCCATTTTTTCACTGTATCCATTACGGCTGTTACCATTAGCTGGCTACAGGGCGAGCTTGATTTTTCCGTTGAAGAGCTTATTCAAATGGTGGATCGGTTCTTAAGCGACCACTTAGAAGGAACTAAAACGCTATATGGTGTAAATAATACTAGCTGTCTCATGGCAATCGATATTTAAAGAAAAGGAAGTGCTATTATGAATGCTGAATTGGTGATGCAGGAGCTAGAGGCTCTTGGCAAAGAACGGACGAAAAAAATGTATATGTCAAATGGCGCCCATGAGCCGTTATTTGGTGTGGCAACAGGTGCCATGAAGCCTATTGCGAAGAAAATTAAAATAGATCAGAGTCTTGCAGAAGAGCTTTATGCTACGGGCAACTATGATGCGATGTACTTTGCTGGCATCATAGCAGATCCAAAAGCCATGACTGTGGAAGATTTTAATCGATGGATGGAGGCAGCTTATTTTTATATGCTGTCGGATTATGTAGTAGCGGTTACTTTAGCAGAGGCACCGATTGCTCAGGAGGTGGCGGATGCGTGGATTGCCAGTGGTGAGGAACTGAAAATGTCTGCGGGCTGGAGCTGCTATTGCTGGCTATTAGGGAATCGCAAGGATAGCGAATTTTCCGAGAGCAAGCTGGCTAACATGCTGGATGTCGTGAAAAATACCATCCACGACGTACCAGAACGTACAAAATCGGCCATGAATAATTTTCTATACACGGTAGCTATTTCTTATGTGCCGCTCCACGAACAAGCAGTAGCAACCGCACAAGCGATTGGTCCTGTAGAAATGAAGCGAGACAACAAGAAAAGCACACAGCTAAATGCTTATGAAACAATTCAAAAGGAAATAGAGCGAGGCAGAATTGGCTTTAAACGTAAATATGTAAGATGTTAATCATCCCACTTAAAAGGCATCTATCCTATAAGGATGGATGTCTTTTAAAACGAAAAAAATCAATGAATAGCAATATGTTTTTATTGAAAAACGATAAATTTTATTTTAAAATCAATATACCATTACCAGTGAGGTGTTTTGTATGAAACATAAAAAGGGCTCAACCATTTTCCTAAAGAGTGTGATTATGCTGCTAGGTATCCCTGTATTAGCTTTAGGACTATTTTGGCTACCTGGGATAGCCAGTAGAGATGCAGCGGCACATCCCGAATCCTCCTATTTGTCTTATCTTTTTTTACTCTATGTGTATGCACTATGCATTCCCTATTACACGGCGTTGTATCAGGCCTATCGCCTCTTAACGAACATCGACCAGCATAAAGCGTTCTCCAAATCATCTGTACGGGCTTTGAGAACGATCAAAAATTGTGCTCTCACTATTGTAGCCGGCCTTGCGCTAGGTATTGCATCAATTATGATAATGTTTACTGGCCAGGAAGATATTACAGGAATTATTACGCTGACACTTATCAGCATCTTTGTAACCAGTACGATTGCAACCTTGGCAGCCGTTCTGCATCGACTGCTCCAAAAAGCCATTGATCTCCAAAACGAAAATCAATTAACCGTATAACAAAATGGCACTACCAATCTTGACTGGTAGTGCCTTTTAATGGGTTAAAACTAATTTCCTATAAAAACATATCAAAATTCTCTTTTCAATAGTATAATAATTACATATTTTGATAATTGGAGGATTTATATGAAGAAATTGGTTTTGTTGATGGCGATGCTTACATTATTTTTCACCACAGCCTCTATTGCGAGCGCACATCCAGGGCGTTTAGATAGCAATGGCGGTCACAACTGTTCTGACAAATCAAAGGCTAAAGGGCTTTGTTCTGGCTATCATTATCATAATGGCAATGGTGGCAATGATGCAGGGTCTTCTTCAGGCGGTCAAAGTTATTCTACGCCAGCCCCTAAAGCAACGGTAGCACCTGTATTAACGAAGGTTGCTGTCTATTTAAATGACGTGAAGCAAAATTATACGCCTAGCGCTTATATGAAAAATGGCACAACCTTAGTGCCAATGAAGGCAATCTTTGAATCTCTTGGGGCATCGGTTAGCTATGATAATGCAACGAAAAAAGTAACGGCAACAAAGGACAGTAAAAAAATTGTGATTGGTGTGGGGAATAAAACGGCTTATGTTGATACAAATGGTTCTGCATCAACAATCACACTCAGCCATCCTGCTGAAATATATCAAGGTACAACAATGGTGCCTTTACGCTTTGTCAGTCAAGCACTTGGCGCAAATGTAACATTTGATGAGGCAGCACTTGTTGTTTATATCTCAACTAAATAATGGACAAGTCTTAAGCAGTATGCTCCTACAAGGTGCTGCTTTTTTTATTGTTTCTTAAAGTTAAAATCATACTTCTTGTTGATTTTACCAGCAATCGTTTCTAGAAATAAAGCCACTGTCATATTCTCGACTTCATTTGTATACCATGCTAGCTTTGCACCATAGTTCTTTTTATTATAATTCACTTCTAATGGCCAGAAATTTTTTGTTTTATACGTATAATCAAATTTTACATAGAGTTGCTTACCATCGGGACATTCCATCACCACCTGGTATAATGGATTTTTTCTTTCTTGTTCAAATTTTACTTTTCTTATTTTAGTTAACATCAAAACCCCTCCTCTCTTCTACTACATTCGACAAAATTTTGAAAAAACCTTTATTCAATGAAAAAGGATAAAGCTCGTGATGACATAGGAGCTTTATCCTACACAATTAGTTGGCTATAAATTTGTCGTAATAGCGTTTCAGCATGGTCGCCATTTGCTCTCTTGTTAAGGCGCCTGCTGGATTCATGTTCTTACTTCCATCGCCTCGGATAATGCCTTCGCTAATAGCCCACTCCCAGGCCTCTTTATGGGCTGCTCCCACTTCTCTGCTTGTTTGTAAACTAGCTTTTTCAGCTAGTAAGCTTTTCAACGTTTCTATTTCTTGTTTTAGCTCATTATATTGTGACACTGTTAATCCCTCCTCAAGCCCATTTTTAATATCTTGCTGGAACTGTGCTTCTGTAATCCCCATACTTTTTAAATAGTCAAATGGATCTTTGTGCGTAGTGCCTCCTAGATTTTCTGCAATCCATCGATGTGACTTAATGCCGTTGCCGCTACCATCTAAAACAGTGGGAATCCCTGCCTCTATCGCAAGCTTACGTAACAGCCAAATATAAGCCGCATAGTCCTTTTTAAATTGTTCCTTATCAGCAGTCCGTGCCAATTCCACCTGGGCATAGCTATACGGATTTCCCTTTGGTCCACAGCCATATTGCACGCGATTGACTGGGGCTACTTGTACGATTCTTCCACCACCGCCTACCCAGTGAGAAACAAAGGCATTGGCTTTATTTCGATTCATATAGGCAATTTCGTTTTCCAATGCATTTGGACCTGTATTGCTGCCATTACCTGATTCATGCGCCACAACGTATTTGACTGCCGTTAGCGCTTGATTCGGTAGCCCTGACATCATCTGTTTTTCAATAACATAACTCATGTTGCACCGTCCTTTCCTATTATTTTTAGCGACTGATGCTATGTTATTCTTTTCTTCCTTTTGGGTTTTTTAGGGTAAACAACAGATAATTAGAGGTTCCTTTTGTGGCTTATTAGCTTCTTTTCGCGCTTAAGGCTACTGCGATCGTTTCACCTCTCTTTCCTCGAAGCTATGAAGTGTGAATGTCACAAGGACATCCACTTACTATTAGTAAATGCGCGCACAAAAGTGTTTTCTAGTTAGTTGTGCTCTTTTACTATTTTTTCATTATGATTTTATAACCTCTTTTCTCGCTTCCAAGCATTGACAAAGTATTATTTTCTGTAGTATTTTAGTTCTTCTAAAATATTGAAAGCGAGGAAAGAAAGTGTGCAGGCAGTAGAGATTATTCGTCAATTACCAAGCTTACACGGCTTTACACAGCTAGTGAAAATTAACAAAGGCTATTCACCTGATAGCAAGTATCTGGTAACAGTTGGTGAAACGCGCTATTTGGTGCGCTTGTCAGATCTAGCACATCATGACAAACGTGCAGTAGAGTTTTCCTTGCTCCAAGAGTTAGCAAAGCAGGGTGTAAGAACACATAAAGCCGTTAACTATACCTTGTTTCAGGAAGCCAATGTATCCGCAATGGTCGTTAGCTTTTTAGAAGAAACACCAGCAGATGAAATTATTCAGGAACTTTCTGACTCTGAGCAATTCCACCTTGGTCTTGCGGCGGGGAAAGAATTGAGAAAAATACATCAAGTGAGCCCTCCGCAAATAATTCATTGGGAGACAACACAGCTCAAAAAGTTTTCTACCTATTTGAAGGCATACCAACAAGATGCCTATCAACTTCCACAAGAAGCTAAACTATTGCGCTTTATTGAAACGCACTTACCGCTATTAAAGCAACGCCCCATCACCCTGCTTCATGATGATTTTCATCTTGGTCATATTATTTGTAAAGGACATACTTACAATGGGGTGATAGATTTTAATGGCTATGATGTGGGCGATCCTTATCATGACTTTTATAATCTTGCCTTGTTTAGTAGACGACAAAGTATCCCCTATTGTATTGGCCAGATTGATGGCTATTTTTCATCTGCACCAGACGATATGTTTTGGCGTTTATATGCTCTCTATGCAGCCATGACTGTCTTTTCAACCATTGTTTGGACTCGTCACTATGACCCACGCTCCTTTGATGATGCGTTGGAAAGAATTCACATGATTTTACAGGATCATGATAACTTTTCATCGATTAAGCCTATATGGTATGCGGAGAATTTATTCACTCCGTAAGAGGGCTAAAATTTTTTGTCGTTCTGCTGCAAAATCAATTGTTGGCCGAGATTCTTGTTCCTGATCACGCTGCTGAAACCACTGCGGAATGATTTTCCGTCTTCTGGCTTTAGAATGTGATGACACTTGCTGCTTGCGGGCTTGAAAACGCTGCTGGTCGATAGCAATATCTGCAAGACTCTTTATGTTCTGATTGCACCAATTTTGTAAGATGCTCTCGACATACCGCCAGCGTAAAACATTATGCACCACCGCTAGCTTCATCGCATAGATGACCATGTCCTCTGAAAAAATAGTGAGCCAATGACGAATTTTACTAGCAATATAGGCTGTTTGTGTGCCAAAGCCTTGTTGCACATAAAAGTGGTAGGCAGTGTTAGTAGACTCCTTATCATCTTTATCTTTTAGTAATTGATTATTTAGTAAATTATTATTTAGTAGTGTGGGCTTTTCCGTCGATGGTACGACCGTTGACGGTATAGCAGCACGTTTTGATACTTCATAGACGAAAAATTCTACCCCACCGTACTTGCCGTCTTTTCCTCGTTCCTGTACTTTTTGAAGATAGCCCGCCTCTATGAGTTCGTCCAAAATTTTGGCTGTCGCTTCCCGCCCACATTTACTACGTATTGCTAAATCTGCAAGACTAAATGACCAATCATCTGGCAAAGACAGCATATAGGCAAGCAGACCCTTTGCTTTCCAGCTTAATTGCTCATCCTTTAAAAATGCTTTATCCAAAACCACATAATTCTCCTTTTTGGCTACTCGATAAATCATGACGATCCCTCTTTCCATCTAATGTCCTTTCTAACTAGATAAAGAAAATTTTTAAAAATGGGACATAAAAAAAGAACATGCCATGAAGCATGCTCTTTTAAGAACAAGTGAAAGATGGTAGAAAGAATGAAATTTGCAACGTCGTCCCCTCTTACCAAGAAGGTGAATAATGTGTTTATTCATGTCCGAGATTTACGTCAATCAGCAGAGATCTGTAATGGAAAATGAAAGCAGAAGCAAACAATTGCTTCTGCTGTTTGTTATTCATAAAGCTCTTTATAGACAATGACTTTTAAAGCTGCAATCTCTTCATCGGATAATTTGCCTTCCACCATTTGTAGAGCTTCTTCCTGCGTCATCGAGCCGTCCTGCAATTTTACACGCATGTCGTTCAAATCGGTAATGCCCACTTTTTGAATTAAGACTTTCGTTGCCTCTTCTTTTGTCGTAAACGGTAATGTACTGCTATCGACCGTTTTCGCCTCTTCCATATAGGCTTTTAATTGTGGGTCATTTTCAATGGTATTTTTGATTTCTTCCTTTTGTCCGCTATTTTCTAATTCTGTCGACAAGGTATCTACAATTTTTTCAGAGGCAAATTTTGTGCCGAAATGTAGTACACCATACCCCACTACACCAACAAATATAGCAATTACCACTAGAAATTTAATCAATCTCAACTACGCTCACTCCTTTATACACGTTCATCATACTATATGGAGCGGTTGTTGAGAAACAATTCTCCCTAGAAATTATGTAAAAAAACCCCATCTTTGTAGATGAGGCTTATTTAACGTATTTCAAATACTTCCGCACAAATTCAACAATGTAGAGAACTTCCTCTTCCGTCATCGTTAGCAGCTTGCAAACACGTTGTAGTCTAGCAGGTAATGCTAATTGCTGACGTACCTGATGAATATACATATATTTGCATTTCCGCGGATTTACTTTGTCTCGTATTTGCTTATATCGTAGGTATGCATAGCGGGCAAAGGCGTTGAGCATCTCCCGCTCCTGCTCATCACGCTCCCTCTTTTTAGCAGCCTCATCAATGATGTCCGTGTCAAATATCTGTGTACCATCTGTTAATTGCATAGTACCACCTCTCTATTGCAAATGTACTCCTCTCTATTAAATGCAACAAAAAAAGCCACACCTAGGGTAGATGTGACACTTTTTATGATTTTTATATGTAACGATTGGTGGATAGCCTGTAAAATGTGGTGGATAGAATGCTCATTTTGATGGATAGAATCACTTAGAATGGATTGCTCATTCATATCGGTGGATAGAATACTAAATGTGACGGATACAATGTCTAATCTGACGGATACAACGCTCATTTTGATGGATAGAATCGCTTAGAATGGGTTGCTCATTCAAATCAGTGGATTGAATGCTAATTTTGACGGATACAATGTCTAATCTGACGGATACAACGCTCATTTTGATGGATAGAATCGCTTAGAATGGGTTGCTCATTCAAATCAGTGGATAGAATGCTAATTTTGACGGATACAATGTCTAATCTGACGGATACATTGCTCATTTTGACCGATAGAATCGCTTAGAATGGGTTGCTCATTCAAATCAGTGGATAGAATGCTAATTTTGACGGATACAACGCTCATTTTGATGGATAGAATCGCTTAGAATGGATTGCTCATTCATATCGGTGGATTGAATGCTAATTTTGACGGTTACATCGCTCATTTTCATGGATAGAATCGCTTAGAATGGGTTGCTCATTCAAATCGGTGGATTGAATGCTAAATGTGTTGAATACAATACTTATTCTAAATTGATTGCTGCTATTAGCTTCATAGATAATACACAATGATTGCTACGATAATGTTTGGTATGGCTAATAGTAACGCATTATTCATGAGAAGATTGCGTTCGTTTCTGTCTTCATTGGTTTCTGTTGCGAAATTGGCGCGCATTCGATCTCCGCTTGCGATGGTTCCTGACAATAACATGGCAGAAACGATGAAAATTCCACCGAGTAGCCCTGAAAGCAAATGGGCTTTCTCTGTACCCCATATGAGAATGGAGCATATAACACCTTGAATGGACAAGATGGTGCCAATGCCTATATACTTCATTTTCAGCTCCCCTTCGTTTATTATACGGCTAACCGCTCTTTTTCGTTTCAATAAATCCCTATTTACCTATACAAAATTTTTCCTTTTCCAGTAAAATAACTATAAGGAGGGAGGCTATGCAAATGAAAGACAAAATAGAAGCATTAACAAAAATGACCTTAGATGATTTAGTACATAATAGATACGAGAAACTTCAACAGGAGAAGATATTAACAGAGGATACTGCTATATTTCTGCAGGAGGTTTTCGCCTTGCAAGGTATCTTAACATGGCCGCTGGATGAAGCTTCCGTAGCTATTGATGTGTATGAAATGAATGACCAAAGTTGTTTTACAACAGAAATTCGCTATTTATGGTTTGATGATGAAGAAAGTGCTGTGGTTCTTTTTTGCAAGGCCTATACAAATGCAGATCAAACGGAGATCACTGCTTTCATGATTGATACGGTTGATGCCTAGTATAGTATCCGCGCCAAACGTTCATAGTAAGTATGGTGTGAAACTCACGCCGAATCATACGACGGAGGGATCAATTTATGAATGGAATTCGTGAAGGTTTAATCCCCACTATACTCGGGTCAGCTGTTACGGCGGCAGGCTATGCAATGAAGCAAAAACATGGCTCTAACAAAATGGTGGCCAATACGATTTTTGGCTTTGGCTTAGCACACATTGTGTTAGGTGCGATTGACCTGGTAGAGCATCGTCGTTAACGAGAGAAGGGCACGCTATGTGCTCTTCTTTTTTGTATTTTTTTCTATTAAATGCTAACATTGTCATAAAAGCTTAAGGAGTACAGTGATGGCGACAATAGAAGATTTTATAGCACTTGATATACGAATCGGCACGGTATTAGAGGCTGAGGAACTGCCAAAGGCTCGGGTTCCTGCGATTAAAATGAAAATTGATTTTGGTGAAGAATTGGGCATTAAACAGTCTTCCGCACAAATTACGAAGCGTTATACACCCGAAGTCATCATTGGGAAGCAAGTAGTGGCGATTGTTAATTTCCCGCCACGTCGCGTTGCGGGTTTTAAGTCAGAGGTATTAGTCATTGGTGGTGTACCTGTGGAAGGAGATGTAATCCTGTTAACGCCCGATCAGCAGCTGCCCAATGGAACGAAAATACAGTAAAAGCCTCTCGCATTATGCAAGAGGCTTCTTTTTCTGAAGTGGTATCCAGATTTCACTTGTAAAGGTTGGTGAGGAAAAATTCGTGCTTGTATGGTGCACGATTTCTGGACCAGCAACCTGTTCATAGCCAGATGATGGGAACCACTCCGCATAAATGCGCCCCCATGTTTCCTGCAGTGTTTGTGGGAATGGTCCAACCGCTTGAAAGACAGCCCACGTACAAGCGGGTACATCCAACTGTGAAAAATGGTGAGACGTTTCGGTTGTGGCTACGCCGATATAATGATCCAGCTCGCCCTTTTCCTCCATTCTGTCCTCAGAAAAGTTTGTGGAGGCTTGGATGATTCCTGTTGGTTCTACATTCGACAGCTTTTTTAGGTGCCCAATATCCTCCATTGTTAATGCACGTGCCATTTCAGTTATCGCTTGATTTTCTCCTTGAAAGACGATAGGTACTCTTTTCATAAGACCCACGATGTGAAACGCTTCTTTTTGTTCGAGTCGGTAATTCATTTCACAACCTCCTTGTATGGTAAGTTGGAAGGTCATTCGTGGAAACGCTTTTAGGTGCTGACCATTTTGCCTCGCCTCCGATGGTGTGATGCCATGCATTTGCTGAAAGGCTCTTGTAAATGCATCTGCAGAGCGATAGCCATAACGAATCGCGATATCGAGAATTCTCATAGATGAATCTGATAGTTCCAGTGCGGCAAGCGTCAGACGCCTACGACGAATATACTCTGATAGCGAGATGCCTGCTAGAAAGGAAAACATACGTTTAAAATGGTATTCCGAGCAATAAGCTAATCTCGCAGCTTCTTGCACTTCAATTTCCTCTGTTAGATTGGCCTCGATATACGTAATCGCCTCATTCAACCTTGTTAAAGAATCCACTTCTATCACCTTCCTTATCTTTACTTTAGCAGGAATAGTAGCCTTCCATCCGACAATTGGTGCCCCATTTAGTCGCCTTCCAAAAAATAATCTATTGAACAGGCAGATAACTAGCTTTTGAAGCTACTTTCACATACATATAATAGTGTAAAGCTAATTTTAGCCTTACACCTCCTGACTTGATACTTAGGGTCACTGCTCGCACAGTGGCCCTATGAAAAAAAAGATTCTTGTGTCGCCTCATAATTTCCGTTACAATATTTGTAAAAACAGTCTATTGAGCTGGAGGCAGCAACATGGATCGTCTTTTCCAGTGGTACAAGTATTTAAAATACATACTCATTCCTATAATTATTTTAAAATACTTTCGTGGTGAGGGTGTATCGAATGTGCATCCTCTAATCATTCTTGAATATGCTCTCCTATTTGGAGTGAGCTTTTTACTCATTATTCTACAGGATTTTTTCGCCATTCGTAAAAAAACAAAATTCCTACTGCGCCTCCTCATACTGATTATTTTACTGTTTTTGGCTATAACCGCCATTGTCTATCAAGCGATTATGTCTATTATTTTTTCAACCCTACTACTAGGCGTGTTAGGTACGGTACTTTATTTACATAGCAATGATGAAGGAGAACAATAAATGGTACATGAAAGCAATAGTAGGCGATTACTTTTAATCATCGGTTGGGTCAATGTGATAGCTGCTCTTCTCCTATTCCAAGCTTTTTGTGGGCTCATGGCTATCTGTATGGGAATTGTACTTAAAAAGGATTATCAAGCACCAACCCATGGGCTGGTTTTGATAGTAGTTGGTATCTTCAGTACTGTTATAGGTTGGTTGCTCAATCACTTCTATATGTAAAAATGACCAAGAGCCTAGATTCTTGGTCATTTTTTAATTAGCGATAACTATTATGTGTTGGTTCAAATAATGCTTCGTCGGCGTTTCGTACAAGTGAGAAATGATCCACATTATAATGGCCATGTAGGATGTCGTTATGGTGTGCAACCGTATCTTCTGGTGATAAGTAGTCGGAACCATTTGTTGAATGGCCATCTCCCACTAAAGTGACATCAAAGCCCTGTATAGTTGCTGCTCTAACTGCTGTATCCACGCAATGCTCGGTTTTGCAGCCCATCATCACCAAATGCTCTACCTCATTGGCCTGTAAGTAATCGAGTAATCCCGTCCTATAAAAAGCGTTTGTAGCCAGTTTATCAAAATAAACAGCGGTAGTAGGTACTTGGATCGCTTGATGTACTTGAAAGCCTTCCCCTTCTCCACCCGCTACATCCTGATCACGTACAAAGATAATATGTGCCTCTGCCTCAATAGCTTTTTGAATAACGGCATTGATTGTTTTAAGCAATTCATCCTTGCGATAGACGGCTTGTTCATCCTGATTTCCCTCGATTAATTCTTGCTGTGCATCAATGACCACTAGTGCTTGCTTCAAAAGCATCTCTCCCTTATCGTTTGCTAACAATATTTTACCATTAATAGTTAATTTCTGATATGCATTATTTTATAACTTTTGAAACCGTCATACCATCCCCAATGGGTAAAAGAATCGAATCCAGCTGCGGATGATTAGCCACTGTGACATTGAACTTTTTCATGATGGCTGTATAGCGCTTGGGTGTCGCCATAGGGTCTGCTACACTGCCTCCTGCTAGGACATTATCTGTCACAATGAATGCACCAGGGCTTGCTAGCTGTATGCAATAGGCTAAATAATTTTCATAGTTATCCTTATCAGCATCAATGAAGAAAAAATCAAAACACTGTCCCGTTGCCACAAGCTTTTCAAGGCTATCCAATGCAGGACCTGTCATATACGTTACCTGCTCGGCAAAGCCTGCCTTGTCAAGATTTTTGGCGGCTAGCTGTGCATATTTATCCTCTAACTCTAGGGATGTCAGTTTGCCTATCCCTTCCATTCCTCTCGCCAGACAAATACCACTATAGCCGCCAAGAGCACCAATTTCTAAAATAGCCTTTGACCTAGTAATCGATACAAGCATCGTCAACAGCTTTCCTGATGATCGAGAGACAGAAATAGCAGGCATACCATTTTCGGCAATAGAGGACAGGACATCCTCTAATAGGGCATCGTCCTGATAAAATACCTCATCTATATAGTTATTCATTTGTTTCATGTGCGTTATCTTCCTCTTGTAGACTGACGTCGGTTTCATTTTCTTGAATATCAAACAACTGGCAAAATTCTTGGATAACCAGATCGATGGCTTTTAATTCACCGACTAAAATTTGCTGAATCGATTGAAATTCTGGCTGTTCTAATTGCTGTTTAATGGTAGCTCGCTTCACATGCAGCATCTCTAAAAATGAAATCGCTTTGCCGCGTCGGAACGTTTTTGCTCCTCGCTGTGGCGCGCCTTCCATTCCTCTGTGGCGTCCTCCACGGTGATGTCCCTCTCTCATATGCTCTCTAAATCCAGATCCTCTCATTTCTAAAACACTCCTTTTGTATACAAATGTATACAAATTGTCAATTAAACATAATGCTTTCATGCTTCAACATATGTTAGACAGTAGGGTGAACGTATCGAAATGGAGGTAAGATGAGTGAAAAGGGTTATAAAATATGTGTTGGGCATCGGTACATTATTGATACTGTCAGGCATATTTTTGATTGGAGCACAATCTCACTATAATCAGAAGGAAATTAAAATTGCCAGTAAGCTATGTCTTGAAAATGGCGGACAGCCTACTATCATCCGCGATTATTTGGCTTTGAATTACTCCTTTTCATGTCAGAAGAACTGAGGTAGTACATATATGGATAGTGAACTGAGTTGCTAGAAAATCGAGTAAATTTCATCTATCTTTCAGGCAAATGGCTAGCTAACAAGATTACTTTTACATACAAATAGTAGTGTAAAGCAAATCTAGCCTTTCCACAGCTCTCCTGTTTTGAGGTCACTTTCCTTGGAAGGTGGCCTTTTTTGGCATGAAAAAAGACGTCATGTCGACGTCTTTAATGTTTGATCGATATCCTCAATCAACCTATCCACTTGTTCCTTTGTTATCTTGATGACATATAATTCTGTCGTTTCGATTCCATCAAGGCTTGTTAGGTGTTTAGGATATTGATAGTTATTTGATATCTCCTTGTCCATACAATCACCTCTTCAATAGATATATTCGACATAAAGTATAGCAAACCTTCTATAAAAAGGAAAATAACAGTATATTTTTTCACTAAAATAGCTATCATTTGGACGATTTAGGATAAAAAAAGGTTAAAGTCATAAGTCCATTTAGACTATCCTTATGTAAAAGTGCTTATTGCTTACCAAATTTCGCAATTTTTTTGAGGTAGAATGACCCGATGAAAACAATGATAACTCCATAGACTTTCAGCAGCACATTTCTCACAGGTGCCTCTTCTATGGTTGTACTGAGATAGGCACATCCTACGACAATGATTGTCATCCCGATGATGGCATGAATATATTTCACCATAGCTCCCCTTTTCTAGTAGGCAAGTCCGACGCGCGTTCTCAAAAAATCCTTGCTAAAGATTTGTTGGTAGGCAAAATCTGCTGTATCCGCTACTGAAATTTCGCTACCTCCCTCTGGCAAGAAGTTGCGTTCAACGCGGTAGTTTCCTGTCCAGGCCCCATCAGGTAAATAGGTAGGACAAACAATTGTCCAATCCATTGCAGATTGCTGTAGCTGTTCGAATACACGTTGGTGCTCCTGTGCAGCAAAGGTCGATTTTCGTTTCGATTCCGTTGATTGGTAACGAAGAAGAGTCGGCGTTACACGACTTTGTAGAATCCCTGCTGTTCCAATCGTAATGATTCTTGTCACCTGTTGCTTTGTCATCGCTTCAAGAATCAATGGTAAGCTAGCCGATAATGTAGTGCCTCCATCTGTATTTAATGCACTCACCACCACATCCACATGATGCATTGCCTGCTCGATATCCTGCTTGTTTAAAACATCCCCTTTCATTACACACAGCTGTTGATGATGGTGCGGTAATTTATCGGGATTTCGGACTAATAGGGTGACCTCATGCTGATCCTTTATTGCTAGTTCCACCAGATGGCTGCCGACACGACCACTCGCGCCTAATATTAATATTTTCATTTCTCTCACCTCTTTTATCATTATATTACAATTCCCTATATATGTAAAAAGGCACAGATCACAGTGCCTCCCCTCTACTATTCACGCTCTAGTAATTGAACATCAACCATAAATAGATGCATATTATTCTTTTCAGCTAGCTCATCGATAATCGATTGAATTTCACTTTCTGTACTTACATCAATTTCTTCCCCATCGTGTAATTGAATAGTGATGACTTGATGCGCTGGAGAGTCTATTAGATAACCAACTGTACTATCAGGCGAGTAGCCTGCCGACCGTATCGCCTGTAACACTTGTTTTGTAAAATTCGTAGCTTGTAATTTTTCGCCAAGCTCCTCTGCATAGATAGTCGCTCTTTCAGGGCTCGGGGTTATAATTGAAGGCTCCCTTTGTACCATCCACAATGACACCACAACCAGTAAGCACATGAATAAAAAGAAGATTTGCAGGACATTTTTCATACACTCGCTCCATTTCTCCATGAAATTTACAGGCGGAAGTCTAGCAATCTTTTTCCCTGAAATTGTTATTATTCTCACAGCTATGTATAGCTATTTCTCTCTTTAATTATTAAAAAATAATTTTCTTTTTGTACAAAGGGCAAATTACCAAGAAGTTTTGTTTGTGGCTTCATAGATTAGAAATGTAAAGGTTAGCGCTACCATTACTAAAAAACTAACAAAAAGGGAGATTAAAAGATGCAGGATAGTAGATATAGTCAATATATGAATTGGAATCATAAAAAAGAAAAGTGCTGTGAACAATATGTAAAATGCTATTGTCATTTAGAAAAAAAATGTGAACACAAACAAGAAGGATGCAAATGCAAACACAAGCATGAGCATTGCAAATGGGAACAGAAGCACCAGCGATGTAAGTGTCATGAAAAGGATGACCATTGTAAATGGGAACATAAGGAGGATTCTTGCTCTTGCAAAAAAGAGGAGGAAGAGTACTACTACGAGAAGGATTATTCCAAAGATCACAAGTGTAAAGGCTGTATTTGTCATCTATTAAGATGCTTATCTCCTGGTACTTTGGTAGATGTTATTTTAGCAGGTGGCGGTAGCTTTGCAGGAATTTCCTTTATCAGCTTAGATCCTAAAACTTGCTGTGCTACATTCTTAGAGATAGAGGCAGCAGCACCAACACCACTTATCATTGATTGCCAGCAAATTATTGCCATTAGAAACGCGTAACTGTTCCATTATCCTACTTGACAACAATTCATATACCATAATCCTACCACTATAAGCACATTTAATCTTCTGCCAGGTTCGTGAAACCATACCTGGCAGAATTCATATTTTTTCAGCTATTCATTGACAATGACTTTGACAATGGGCTCTAATTTCCCTCTATTCACATCGCCAAGATAATCAACATCTACTACGACAGCTCGTGGCTCAAAACGTTGGATACATTCTATAAGGCGTTTTGTGTTTATTTTCTTCATACGCTGGAAGGGTTTACGAATATCAGACCTTGTCACATATTCGCGGAGCGGACAAGGAATCGTAAACGTCGATAAAATAAATGCTACATTTTGTAATATACCTTCCACGCCTGTAGCATTACCATTAACATTACTTAAAGCCGTTACTTGATGTGTCATTCTATCAACCTTTCTTCTACGTTCATACAATTGGTACTTTGGAAAAGAGCACTTTGTTATTTATGCTTGCTCATTAAAAATTATGAACGCTTTGTTTTTATGTACCCAATGTTATTTTTATTCAAACAACATCTTAGTTGATAGGCTGACCTACAAGCTTAGCGCATGATGGCGTAGTAAATAACATACAGCCAGCTAAAACAGCCATGAATGATTGCCCAAATGATGGAGTGATGCACACTCCAGGAGATCGTAATCGCTAAAACCGAACCAAAGCCAATGCCATTTTTGACCATCGTTTTATGCTCCACTTTTTTCACCTTCCTAGTGCTTTTTAACTCTCCTTCTTGCCATCGCAATCGGTTTCCCTCCTATCGTTTTCTATGTTTATGCAGGAACGAACAAGGGCAATCTGAAAGAAAGGATGTGATGTTATGACAATTTTCATGCTGACTGCCACGATTGGCATCCCCAGCCTTATGGCATATCTTCAGCACAAATGGGCTAGCTTTCGCCTTCTTTTCAACATACTAGGTGTCCTTGCTGCGATTCTGTTTAGCACGATTGCCGCTACAGCTATAACGAACATTATTCTTGAGGATGTAGTCTTTATGACAACGATCCATGCTGTGTTCTTAAACCCTGTCTTTCTAATTACAGGGGCGTACCTTGGCTTATATCTGATTTACCAGTTCATCATGATGACAATTCATGAAAGAGACAAGCCGCCATCCCTTTAGTAGAAATCACAATAGACGTGCCAAGTCTGGATGGTTGGATTGTAGAAAAAATAAAAATTACCATGATCCACGATGTTCAAACGCGCTTTTGCATCGGAGGCAATTTGGAGGACAAATGGCGCATCGTCACCGAAATCAACGCCACTTTGACAAAAGCTTGGATAGCCACCAATTTTATGGAGTGGATAGAGGTCTTCAACAATATCCTCAAAATAGTCGAGCTGCTCTTCATGCTCCAACGTCAAAATCTCTTCCTCCAATTGAGCAGGAATACCGCCCCCATCCCATGTTGGATAGTCGTTCGTGATATGCTGTGGTAGGAGTGGAAACGCGCGAATTTGTTCATGCTGCCATTCGCGCTTTACTAAGCCTTCCAAAGAGGTGTACGTTCTAATATTAAAATAAGAACTAAGATCATCCTCCATGAGATGATCTAATAGACGTTCATCGACAAAGACTGTGACTAAGTGAAAAGGCTGTAATGCCATCGGTACATAGGGTAGACCTTTTAGAAAAAACGTAGCGAGCGGCTGATAGCCAGATGGTGGCTGCTCTTCTGGTAAGGACCAGCCCACATAGCCAATCCAGCTTTCCAATAAATCATGTGTAGGTCGAATACCACCCGTTTGAAAAATCGTGGCCTGCGTGGCTAGTTGAGCCCGAATATGTTCAATTGCCATCCGCTAGCTCCTTTTGTCGACAGCAGCAATCTGTTGTATGGTCGTTTACCATGCCTACTGCCTGCATAAAGGAATAACAAATTGTACTACCGATAAATTTAAAGCCATCTTTCTTCAATTGCTTGCTCATACGATCACTAATTTCTGTCGTCACAGGCACCTCTTTGATGGATGCCCACTCATTCAAAACTGGTTTGTGATCTACAAAGCCCCAAATATAATCTGAGAATGAGCCATGCTTTTCCTGTATTTGGAGATATGCTTTAGCATTTGTCACCACGCTAGCTATTTTTAATTTATTGCGTACAATCCGTGTGTCTTGCTGCAATTCCTCTAGCTTGTCTGCTGTATAATGGATAATTTTTTCCACATCGAATTGATCAAATGCCTCACGATAGCCTTCACGCTTTTGGAGAATCGTCCACCAGCTCAAGCCAGCCTGTGCCCCCTCCAAGCAAAGCATCTCGAATAAATGCTGGTCATCATAGACAGGTACACCCCACTCCTTGTCATGGTATTCCACATACAAAGGTTCATCTAGCTTGACCCAATCACATCTTTTCATTTTTATACCCTCCATTTTATGTATCCTTTACTTAATAGCTGTAATGCAAAGCCATCCTTTACTTGATTTTTCGGTGACATACACGGTTTGAAAACCGATACGTTCTAATAATTGCTTCGTTGCCTCAGGTGTTTGATAGGCTTTCATATGATAGTTCATTTTGTAGAGCTCTGCTATGATAATAAATTTCCCACCGTTTTTCAGAACCCGCCATACTTCCTCTACATCCTGCTCCAAGGATGGCCAAAAATAGTGTGTTTGAAAGGCTGTAATCGCATCAAAAAACTGATCATCGTATGGAATGCTTGAAACACTTGCCTCTTTCACAATGACGCTACCCCTGGCAACATTTGCTTTATTCAATTTGATTGATTCCTTCACTGCCTGTGTGGAAAAATCTATCCCATATATTATACCATTTGGATTTAATTTGGATAAAATTTGGAGCGTTTTCCCACCACCACAACCTATGTCTAACACACGATCACCGTCATTGATAGCTCCTTGCCTGATGAACCATGCATTCATACCACGATGGGCAAAATTCATAATTTGTAGCATCGTTGAGCCAATCCATCCATTTGGCTTTTTCGCTTGTTCAATTAACGTTTGTAAGAGTGACATGATTGGATTCCCCCCCTCAAGTAAGATTGTTAAAAAGAATTAGAGCTTTAAAATAAAAACGCTTACTAGTTTGTACGTACTTCAAAACAAATTGTTTCATTTTTTACAAAGGAGGAAGATTTTATGATTCAACAAGCAAACCAGAAGGACGCTCATGCTGCAGCCTCATTAGCCTTACTGCTCTGGCCCAATCATACACGAGAGGAATTTACCGAAAAGATGACACAGCTGCTAAAGGAAGAAAACGCAGCTATTTTCCTTGCCTATGATGATCACGAAGCAGTTGGATTTGCCCAATGCCAGTTAAGAACAGACTATGTAGAAGGGACTGACTCGAGTCCAGTCGGCTATTTAGAAGGCCTTTTTGTGAGAGAGGAATATCGCCAGCAGGGCTATGCTAGACTGCTTGTGGAGAAATGTGAGCAATGGGCAAAGCATAGGGGCTGTCTAGAGTTTGCCAGTGACTGTGAATGGGACAATGACGAAAGCCTAAGGGTTCATCTTCAGCTCGGTTTTACAGAAGCTAATCGCATCATTTGCTTCACAAAAAAATTATAAAAATGGCTGACAAAAAAATCACAGGCGTTGCAAACATAGCACCTGTGATTTTTCGACATTTTTTTAGTTTAGATATGTATTGTTGGAAATATTTCGTTCGCGCTCATCTATGATTAAATGGATCATTAATGCGAGTTGTTGTTCGATTCGCATATTATTTAGATGTAAGATATCAGCAATCACATTCTTGTGCTTCTCTGCTAATTCCATCTCCTCTAGCATTAACATAATTTCTTCTTTTGTCAGCCCAAACATACTCATATCACCCCAATACTCTCTCTATTTATTATTGTAAAATCATTACTCCCATTTCATAATTAACGAAAATTCATCTTATTGCATGAACCATTTTTACTAATTATAGGTTTAAACATAGAAAATAATCAATCTATTATCCACATTTATTTAATATTTATTTTACATTCAGTAAAAACTTTTATTATGTTGGTTATAACTTATACAAAGATTGTATAAGTTTTCCTGTGGAATATTTCAAAATATTGCAGTAATTGCAACAAGACATCTATACCATTATAAAAATATTCTTGCATTTTGTCGAATTATAGTTTTTTTTCACAATTTAAATTTAATTAACAACCCAACCGTATTCCTTTACCCATTTTTCACATATATGAAATATCAATACGCGAATCCACAAAAAAAGTAATTTCAAAATTGAAACTACTTGTCTTATTTGTATAATCGGCTTTTATATTATTTTTTTAATATCATGTTTCATTATTTCTAATTTCATGTCCTCCATTTGCGAAACCTTTGATGCTGCATCCTTCTGCCATGTTGCTGACTGCACATGTCCTTGTACAAATAATTGGCTGTTTTCCTGGACCACCGCTGGAGCCTTTACCGCAGCTATATCTGTATGACGCATTTCCAATAATGATTTATTGGACAGCGCTAAAAATGGTCTAGCCGCCTTATCCACCCTACAATTTTCAATACGCCCCATTGATTGATCTGACCAAATCATGGCATACGAGCTTTCTTGACCATCTTTAAAATAGCTATTAGCTATCTCAAAAATTGCATCAATGCAAGTGATTCCGTTTCCTTCCATTTGTTCAAACGTGCAATATTGTGTAAATAATCGGGCATTGTTGATATAGATATGGTGGCTTTGCAGCTCTCGTATCGTTGTATGATGCATCATGATTTTGGCATGTTCATTACCATAAACACCACCTGATTGCCCAAATTGAATAATCGATTGCTGTAGCTTTAATCCACTAGCATCAACAATAATATGAAATTGCTGATGGTTTTGAATTTTACATTGGTTCATCGAAACATTTGCTTCATCCACAATGGTAAGTCCGACAGCCATACCATTGCGAACATGACATGTATGAAATTCCACCTTGCTATTTTCAATCAACACCTGCGCCTTGACATGCCGAGAAACTTGACAATCATAGAACTTAGCTTCGGTTTTTTCTCCAAGATACAACCCATGACTTTGACCATCTGAAAAAATAGAATCAGATACCATTAGATCACTGCGATGAACCACCATATTCGTATCAAGATGCTCTTTTATTTCACAGCCATCCATCCTGAAAGTCGTGCTATCAAACAATTGAATGCCCACCCCTTGCCCTTGGTGCACTAAACAATTGGTCATCGTCATCTCACTCGACGCAGCCATTACTTGTGCCTTGTCATGCCCATGAATTTCACAGTCCTCCATTGTCAGCTTGACATGGCGAATCGCAAAAACACCATGCTTCTTCCCTTCCAACAGCATACAATTCGTCAAGGTCAGCTCACAGTTTTGAGCAATAATCTGTGCCTTCCTATGATGCTCAAATGTCGTGTCGACTAGAATAACACTGGAGCCATTCGCCACACGCAAACCAAAATGATTCAATGGCGTAGCAAGCACTGCACAATTTTTCATCAGCAAACTACCATAGCTCACCATCATCTGCGTTCGAATCAATTGCTCCTCAATGACACAATTCTCTAGCTGTAAATCACCTTTCACATATAGCCCCTGCCCTTGCCGGAACCGTAAATTACGCATCGCGACAGGAGTTTGATAGCGAATAAATACACCACCCTTGATGGTCACATTGCCAACCCCATACAACGTCAGCCGCTTGGCAATATCCAAGCTTTCCTCATAAATCCCATCCCGAATTTCAATCATATCCCCAGGCGCCGCCTCTTCAATCGCCTGCCCGATACTTTGATAACGATGCATTATGCTCCTCTTCACCACAAGTACAGCCATTTACACACTCCTAACCAAAAAATGTTCGTACCCTATTTATATACCGAACATGCTTGTGCTTATTCAATTTTGTGTAAAATTGCTGGAATATGCAGGTGTTTATTTGGAATGTTTGACGGTTTAATGAAAGTGGGGAAAAATGAAAAAACCAACAACAACCGAATTCCCTCGGTCATTGCTGGTTTTTTTCATTTACATTATTTCTTGCGTTTCACAAATACAATAACAAAAATAGCGGCTAGTGCTGCTAGGATAGCGATCATCCAAACTGTGTTTGAGTTGGATGCTGTGTCATCTGCTGCGGCTGCTTGTTGCTCTTCTCTTGGTGTAGCGTTCGAAGACTCCATTTCTTTGGCATCCTCTTTTACCACTTGTGCAGTGCTAATTTGCACATATTGTAGTGTTGCTTCATTGGAGGCGGATGCTTCATGCTCGTGGCTGTCGCCGTGGCCTTCTGCATGATCCACGTGGCTTTCCTCTTGCCCATCGTCATGATCATGATGGTGATCCGCTGCTGTTGTAAAAATAGAACGTTCTAGCTGTTGCCCTACCCAGCTTTTGGCATCTGGTGAATCGGCAAAGATGCGAGGGTGTCCTGACAGCATGTATGTTTTACCGTCGATGATGATTCCTGTTTGGTCACCTGTGACAACGTCTTCAATCGTACCCGTTGGTCCTTCTGCAAAGCCGCCCATTTGAATAAGCGTATGTCCGTCCATATCAAATGTTAGGTGCTTTGTTAAGAATGCAATGTACTCTTCTTTCGTCATGGTTGCATCAGGATTGGCTAGCTCAAGTTTATGATGAAAAAGTGCTGTATTTATTTCCTTGTACGTAATATCTCCCTCTAGCGAAGACACGTAATCCTCTTTTTGAGCTGCTTGTGCTAGCTCATCCACTGTTGCTCCCTCAAGGCTGAAAAAGCCACCTACCCAGCCTGCAAAGTCCTTGCGTGAAAGATTGTCTGTTGGGTTTAAGGCCATATCCTTGCCATTGTACCCAAGAAGCCCAATACTGTGTAGTACCATAATGTCCTGAATATTGGCGGCTGTTTCAGGGACATCCGTGAATAGTGTACTTTTATCCATCGTATGGGCGTAGGCAACGGGTGCCATGAATAAAGTACTCATCAATAATAAAAGTAAATATTTTCTCAAAATGATTCCACCTTCCAATGCTTTAGTATACAGATGAAATGTGAGGGAAGTTTGAAATCCACAGCTAATTACTATAGCTTAAATTGACGAATCAGGGCGTTTAGTTGTTCAGCCATTTCTGCTAAATGCTCGGCACTATGTTTAATTTCCGCCATGGAGCTTGCAGTTTGCTCAATGGTAGCCGATGTTTCCTGAATACCCGCCGCTGACTGTTCGGAGACCGCAGCAATTTCATCGACTGCTTTATTAATCGTGACAGTATTGTGAACAACCTCTGCTAGCTCCACTGACATACCTTCTATGCCTGTCGCAATGGCCTCAATAGCATCCGCAATTCGATAGAATGTCGTATTGGTTGCAGCCATTTGTGTTGTGCCCTTTTCGACTTCCTCATAGCCTTGCTCTAGCGAGGAGGTTACTGTATCGGAATCATCCTGAATTTTTCTGACAATCGCTGTAATATCATCAACGGAGAGGGCGACCTGTTCAGCTAATGTCCGAACCTCGTCAGCCACCACGGCAAAGCCTTTCCCCTGTTCCCCAGCTCGGGCTGCTTCAATCGCTGCATTCAATGCGAGTAAATTAGTTTGGGCAGCAATCGTTTGAATGACCGCTACAAGCTTAGAAATCTCCTGTGTTTGCTTACTTAAGCCATTTACCTGATTCACCGCGTCCTTCACTGTATGCTGGATGGCTTCCATTTGTTTGGTGGAAGTGGTCATTAAGCTTCTACCTTCTTGTGTTAAAGCCTTTACATTCTGCGAATACTGTTGAACATCTTTACTGCCGTGATGAACCGTAGTGACTTTGCTAGTAAAATCATTCATGACGGAAGCGACATCAGAGGCATGATCTGCCTGTAATTCTGTCCCACTTGCCATTTCCGTAACCGTATGAACAATTTGCTCTGTCCCAGTTTTGACCTCTGAAGTTGACTGAAGAAGCTCCTCACTATGTGCCGCTACATCATTGGACACCGTTTGAATGTGCTTTAATAGACGATTTAAAATATCTGACATCGTATTGGTCGCTTCCATCAGTTGCCCTACTTCATCCTTCGATTGAACCTTCAAAGGCGGCTCACTTAAATCACCATTAGTCATTTGTTGCATACGCTTGGTTAACGTCACGATTGGTCTTGAAATACCACGAGCACTTAATAGCTCAATTATCACTGCTAGAAGAATAATCACAATACCTACGATAATGGCGATTCGCTGTTTCTGCTCTCCAGCGGCAATGCTGTCTTTCCCTACCTCATTAATGGCTAGCTTTCGTTGCGCTGCTAAACCTTCGTAGCCTTCACGAATGGTCGTAGCTGTGTTATCCATTTTTGTGAGGTTTTGAGTAGCCTGATTGGTGTTCCCCTGGTCATATACCGCAAATACCTCTTGCTCAATATAACGGTTCCATTCCTTAGACATCTTCGCAAATTGTCCGAATTCGCGTGAGGAAGATAATGCTGATCGCTTTTCTTCATTGCTTAGTTCCTTTGCAACATTATCCTGAAATATCTCTTTATACTTTTCTCTCCCAGAAAGCACATAGCCTCTAGCTGCCGCTATTCTTAAATCAATGGACTGTGCCTGCTCGTAATCGATAATTAATAGTTGTAATTCTTGCTGTACAATTTGCTCTGTCGCATCATTGCTTTGCTTGATGGCAAAGTAATTGTAAACAATGTATCCTATCATGATTGCAATCACAATGCTAAAGGAAAAAACAATGCGTCTACTGATTGTTTTGAACTTCATTTGCAAAAACCCCTTATTTTCCTAATCTATTCCATCCTTAAAAATCTACCATTTAATTAGGAAGATTAGCGGTTTTAGGAATTTTTGCTATATTTCCAGAAATAACTTGGTCAATATAATGTTTTTTATAGCATCTTTTATCGTGCGCCTTTAGTACTACACTTAATCCCAGCCATTGAACATTACATCGCCAATGGTTTGGCTATTAAAATAAGTAACGTATTTCCATTCTATAGCAGATAGGCTATGGAACGCCTCATCTTTTGTTAGTAATGTTGTAAGTGTTTCCGCTTCCAAGCATTTTCGCATAGGAAAGTATTTATGCAGGTGAGACTTGGATAAAAAGGTAAAGCTACTCTCCTCCTGCTTGGCAAAGGCGATGTACGGCATCAAACGATGATGAAGAATTGTCAGTGTTTCTCCATCGATTTCAATTACTGCCTGCATATAGACAAAGGGCGCTTGATCGATAAATTGCCGTACTTTCGCTCGTTGTTCACTTGTCACTAAATGGTACACCATCGACTGAAACATGCGCATGTCCTGCTGAATTAAATGCGCTGCATCGAAACCAGAAATTCCTTTTGTTAAACGCAAGCCATCCATCACTCCTTGATATTTGTCTCTATAATAGGACCTTCTCGTTCGGTTGAAGAAATTCCTGCCAATCTATGCATTTCTTTTAATATGATAATCAATTTGTAGGAATGGAATACCAAATAACGTCATCTGATGGTGTGCTGACAATGTCTTGTCATCTACCGCAGAAATTTGAAAATGCTCCTGTAGGGGTAGCCTCATCACATTTTTTCCTATCGCCAAATAAATTCCTGCATCTCCATCATGGCGACTTGTTAGGTGTAGCTGACCATTTTCTTCATAGGCATACAAAATGCCAACCATTGTTGAGAACGGGAGTGGTAAGGCTATATTCATATAGGTCGTTTCGTCGCTTGTGTGCTTCGAATAAATCGCGACAAAAACGGTTTGCTGATGAATTGTCCGAATCCATGCACGTGGAGACGGACGGCTATCTCGTGCAGAATCGACCTGAACAATGCTACCCGTCATCTCAACTTGCTTACTGGAAAAGGGTAAATTGAGCTGTTGGAGCAAACGGCTCATTCCTTGGTACAGAAAGGCAAAAGGTCGAAACCAAGCCTTCCATTGCACCGTCGAAAGCAGCCGATAGGTCATCGTATACTCATAAAAATGTGGAATGACAGGCGGTAGCTTTGTAGTATCGACAAAATCCTGTAAGGCATCGACCAAGCCAGGGTGTGGTATATTCTCATGATATAGCTTCCCGCGAATTTGGCTTACAGGGAACTCAAACGGACGCTGTGTTGTTGGGGGGACAGCCATTAGCCAGGCGATGACCCCTATCCCCCCAAAGAAAACACCATTGATCACACCATGGAATTGAAGCATTTCTGGAATGCCGATGGAAACGTTTCCGCTGACACGACTGTAAACATACAGACAAGATCCAAGAATCGTCAGACAGAGCGCTCCATAGGAAGTCCTCAGCAATAGCCCCTGTCCAAACGGAAGCTTTGTTTTGAGCGCTACGAAAAACAAGCCGTAAATGGCGAAAATATAAAGAACGACTGCGATGATTTCGATGAGAATGGAAAAGGCAATACCTATCGCAACAAGGATTGGCCCTGCCAGCAACATCATCACCATCACACGATAGCCGCTACTATCATGTAATCGACCTAAAAGTCCGACTGAAATGGGTAATAAACAAGCCGAATAATGAAAGTGAATGGCCGTTAACCACGTGATTAATGGTGAAAAACCAGTTTCCATGTTGGTGACATAGGCGAAAAACCACAGACCACCGAGGGCTAGGTAGAAAAGCCCCATGTCGATAGCAAACTCCGCAATATTTGTAAAACCTCGTTGTAAAAATCTTTTCACGCCTTGCATGGCGATATAGAAGGTATACAGTACATACATGCCTGCCAAAACATTAACCAAAACGCCATCCGTCGACCAATGCAGCAGTGTAACGGCTAGCATCATCCCTAAAATAATGGCTGTGCCGACTTTCTGAACATCCACAACCATTGATACCATGGTGGGAACGAAAACTAGTTGAGCAACGGTTAGTAACCATAAGTAATTGGGTTGCCCACTAAGCACAAAGCACATCACCGTGAACAAAATCCCTAGTAAAAAAATGAAATTACTTCGATTGTCGCGTAAATTCACCAGCATACATCATGAGCCTCCCTATGAATGGATTATGGATGGAGACATGAATGGTAAAGACATTTTTCGATTCATCAAAGCCTTCCTCTACAATGACTCGACCCTCTAACAGTCTAGGCATCGGGCATTCGAAACGCGAGAGGACAAAGCGCTGCTTACCTGAACGAATGACCAATGTCCCCGCTCGTGTCACCGTAAAGTGCAAATCGGAATAAAAAAGAGCGGGTGTGCCTAAATAATCTTTCACAATTTTTTGGATTGGATCAATGGTCATCCTTGCATCAAAATGCCTTGTTTTCTGCGGGAAATAAAAGGTGCGCTCCCATAGCACGTCTAGTTCCCCACTTGGCAGGGCTCTGCATGTATTCGAAATAGTAAAGGGGATATCCTCCCCTGACTCTGGGAACAGAAATCGCGTTTTCGCAGCCAGTGTATAGAAGGGACACATCCATTTAGCACCAGATTTTATTTGATGCATCACACCCTTAGCAAAAAATGGTTCATCAATTGGTAACGCATAACGCTGTTGTAGCATCGGATGAAGTCTTGCAAAATCATCCCCTAATAATGTTTGATAGATCGTCATCCTTGTTATCCTCGCTTTCTTTTACAACTTTTAGCACTCGGTACATCCTTACTTAAGCTAAATCCGACAATCGACAACACCCATAAAGCACTATTAAAGGTAAGTGGATTAAAGGGTGCTTGTACACTTGTCGGGTCCGCAACAATAGCAGCTATCGTCAAGAGCGGAAAAACGATGATTTGCATGCCAAAGAGCCAGCGTTTTCCTCGCGGGTAAAGCCAACAAAAAGCAAAGAGAATTTCCGCAACCCCTATCCACATAACTAGCGGATCTGCATGGTTTAGTAATGAAGCGGTCATCTTTAATTCCTGCGGATGCAAATGGATGATCTTCGGTACAAGACCATGATAGAACCAGACAAAGCAAAAGAATAGACACAGAAGCATTGTTAAAAAGAATCGTCTATACTGTGCGGTAGGATTTTCTCCTTTTTCTAGCCATCTTTTTAAAACATCAAAGCTGAGTGCCGTCGCCCACCCCATTAATGGACGAAAAAATAAATCAAAGAATACGCCAAGCTTGCCATAGCGTGTATCATAATCATATTGGGTCAGAAATGTCAGCCCCTGTTGATGCGGGATATATTGCCAATAGCCTTTTCCCTCCGCTATGGGTGAGCGCTTTTGAGGCGTACCAAAATGCAGTGAGGATGTTCGCGTGCCATTTTCTTTATGATGCTCCCCCTTGCTTTCTCCCCAGCCGCTTACCTGTAAGCCTGGCATTACCTTCGTTTCATAGGTAAAACGCTGTGGCTCCTCGGGTGCTTTTTTCGGCATATATGTAATCGATGTAAAACGTAAATCCCATTGCTCATGCAGATGTGGATTTTGTGTATAATCCCATGCTTTCTCTATAGGAGCCTGAATGTCTATCTCGACATAAATAGGCTTTCTGCTCATAAACTCACTCCTTTTTTTGATGAAGCCACTATCATTATAGCAGTAAATTGATAACCTTCTATTAAATGGGTATGCTTATGACGTTTCTCAATAAAAATAAAAAACTTGAATCGAAATGATGACTTGCTGAGTCTAATGGTCGAAAAGGAGGCGATTTTCATTACGAGCACCCAACAAACTCTTGTAGCCTTAGCCCAACAAGGTGATGAGCAGGCGTTTTATCAGCTCATTGAGCAGGAGCAGCATAAGCTTTACCGAATGGCCTATGTCTACGTACAAAATGAAAACGATGCCGTAGAAGTTTTTCAGCAAACCATTATTCGAGCCTATGAGGGGCTACCGCAATTAAAGGAGCCTCACTATTTTGCCACTTGGCTTACCCGCATTATGATAAATTGCTGTAAAACCTATATTGCGAAGAAAAAAACAGTTATGCCTGTTGAACCACAAACTTTCGAGGATTTAACAAGTGCATCTCCTACATACATCGAAGAAGAGCTGGATTTATGGCAGGCTCTTTGCAGGCTTGAGGAAAAGTACAAAACGGTGCTATTACTACGATTTTATCAAGACTACTCTGTCAAGGATATTGCGGCGATTTTGCAATGCCCTGAAGGTACCGTGAAAACACATATTCGCCGTGGCTTGCATGCATTACGACAACAATTAAAGGGGGCATATCTCGATGAGTGGGTTCAATCCGCTGAAAGAAGTCATTAATGCAATACCCATCCCTGAAGGACGTTTAACAGAGGTGCTACGTGTTGAAGGGATGTCCAAAATTTATCAGCAAAAGCATCATACTGTGAATGCCTTGAAAAATATCCATTGCACCATTTATCAAGGAGAAATGGTGGCGATTATGGGGACAAGCGGCTCTGGTAAAAGTACTCTTCTGAATATGATCAGTGCCATTGATGAGCCAACAGATGGCGCATTATTTTTATTTGGCAAGGAAGCGCAGGCTATTTATCAAGAGCCAAAAGCATCGCAATTCCGAAAAGAAAATATCGGCTTTATCTTCCAATCCTTTCATCTGCTAAAGGATTTAACCGTCGAGGATAATATTGCACTTCCCCTTATTTTAAATGATATTCCTAGCAAGGAGATTAAGATGCGTGTGCAGCACATGATGGAAACCTTAAACATCGCTGCTTGGGCAAAGCATCGACCACATGAGCTTTCTGGTGGACAGAAGCAACGTGTCGCCATTGCGCGAGCGATTATTGCCAATCCTCCTATTTTACTGGCAGATGAGCCAACTGGGGCTTTGGATGTTCATACAACAGATGAAATTTTAGAACTGCTTGTTGCTCTGCAAAAAAAGAACCAGCAAACGATATTACTTGTCACACATGACCCCTATGTGGCTACCTATGCCAATCGGGTATTGTTCTTCCATGATGGGGCGATTGTGGATTCCTATCAAAACCGACAAAATGAAGAGGATTTAGATTGTATTCTAATGAAATTCAAGGAAATAACGAGGGGGGATCGCTAATGTTTACGATGCGTAATATTGCCCTCAAGCTTTTTCGTGCCGCTTGGGCAAATGTCCTAACGAGTATTAGTATTATTACGATCTCAATTTGCCTGGTGATGACGATGACCGTCTACATTTGGAATGCGAATAGCCAGATGAAGGCAGACATCCAAGCGTTGTATGGGGAAATGGATTTAATGGTTGGTTATAATCCCGATCAGCAAAAATTGTTGACGACAAATCAAATAGAGGAGCTTTCTACTCTAGCCGGCGTCACACAAGTGTCCCGCTTATCGATAGCTCACACAATCGTTGAACATGAAAAGTACACCGCATTTTATACCGTTGGCGTCGAAAATGATGACCTTGTGAAAAGTCGCTACCATTTTGCGGTCAATCTTGGACCGAATGATGCCATTCTTTCGGAAAATGTTGCCCGTCTTTTCAACAAACGAGTTGGGGACTCCATTCATATTCAATCAAAGGATTTTATCGTGCAAGAAATTTTACCGACGATGAAAGGCACTGACAGTCCTAATATCATCCTCTTAGCGAATGACGTAGTTAAGGCATGGATGAACAACAGTCAGCCACAAACGGCAGGCATATTTGCGCTCATTAAAACTGATGAGGGGCGTGCCAAGGCAGTAGGCGCAGAAATCAAACAACTGGATGAAACATTACGTGTTGATGTTATGAGTGATTACGATGTCATTAAAAGAAATTTACAGAGCTTAATGGTTTTTATGATTGTACTATCTGTTTTTATTTTACTCATTTCAAGTGTCCTATTGCTGTCCACATTCCAGCTATTATTCTATAAAATCAAAGAGCAGCTCATGATTTTACGGGCTCTCGGGGCATCCGTGAAACAGGTTGGACATATAGTCAAGCTCCAACTATCACTGATCATTAGCTTTGGCGTTACGCTTGGAACAACGCTGAGCCTTGTGGTAATAAAAAGCTGGCTACCACAATTAATTAGCTTTTTGCATTTACCCGAAGCTAAAACAGAGCTTCCTATTGTGTTTATTCTTTTAATTGCCCTTTCCAGCTTCATCATTCTTCAAGTGATGACAAAATGGCAAGTAGCGAAAAGCTCTCGACTACTGCCATTACAAATCGCGACAGATAATGAAAATTTACAGCTACGTTGGACAAAATGGAAAACAATTATTGTCAGTATTGTAGGTGTGACAGCTACCTTCTTCTTTTTACAAGCCTATTTAGCTGGGACAGGAAGCGATCAAGGTGCCCTGTTTATTTTACTCGGAACACTACTTGTATGTGGGATTTTACTGTTACTAATCCCCTATCTATTTACAGCCATCCTTCATCTGGCTTTAAAGCCGATTCGAAGGGTACTTGGCAAGGAAGCCTATTTAGCATGCCAGCAGCTCATGCCGCAAGTACGCAAAAATATGCCCGTGGTGCTCAGCATGATAGGATTAATGGTTATTTTAACCTTTGGAAGTTCATTAATGAAAACCTTACAACACAATGACCTTGCCTACACAGAATCACAATACGAAACAGCCATAAAAATCAATAATGAATTAAATGATCCAACGATCACGCCTGCAATTATAGAGGAAATAGAAGCATTGCCAAGCGTACAGTACGCGTATACACAAAGTAATAATGCGTATATTGCTCTACAACTCGGTGATGAATGGCTACCAGAGAACTATACAACCATTGATATTAAGAAATTTATGCAATTAAAGAAGTTGCCTCAAATTGAGGAAGGAAATTTACAAAATGGCCTTGTCGTGACAAAGGGCTTTGCCGAGCGTTATCATTTGGCAGTGGGTGATCGTGTAACGATGGGTACCTATGATTTTACGGCCCAGCAGGATATACCTACTGGTGAGTTACAAATTATAGGAATTACTGATACACCTATTCACCGTGCTGATTTAATCGTTGATTGGTCATCATTCCTCACGGCACAGGATCACCCAATTATCGAAGACATTATGGTCGAAACATCCCACCCAGAGCAGGCATTGGTGGAGCTGTCATTCTTGGGACAGCGCTGGCCAGCCCTGAAGTTGACAGATAAAGCGACCATATTAGCACAATCCAATGAAATGTTCTTCCAACGGTGGAGCTTATTTGTTGGCGTCTTTGTTATTTTAATAGCTGCCACGGGGCTTGGTGTCCTCCAAACATTACTGCATACCATTTATACAAAACGCAGTGACTATGCCATCCAACGATTAATTGGTCTGTCACCAAATGGGCTGATGAAGCTCATACTGACACAAGTCCTATCGTTCGTCCTTTATGGTCTCATGGTCGGGACATTTCTGGGGTTCGTCTTAACGAGAATGGTAGCCTTCATTGATGAAGGCTCTCCAATGTCCTATGACTTTCTAACATTGGGCCTCACAAGTCTCGCCTTCCTAGGGTCAACCCTCATTGTCTTTACCCTCCAAGGCTACTGGATGAGCAGACAAAAATTAGCGAACGAGATATTGGAAATATAAGTAAAACAGCCCCTCTATGGTTAGAGGTGGCTGTTTTTTTAGAATCGGGGCTCTCTCTTGAGCGAGCGCTTTTACCCCTCTTTGGAGCGGAGCACCCCCACTCCTTTTATAAAATGAAATTCTCCCTAAATTTGAAGAAATTCTATCATTTCCTTTATGATAGCCTCTTGATCTCGTCCTAATGTCATGAGATGCTTAGAATTTCCAAAGCCTTTCTTCTGCTTTCTAGATGAATGAACGTGCTGATAGATCGTTTCAGCACTTTGCGTGTATAAGGCATCGTCTTTTTCACCATAGTAGATAGCGATAGGAATGATAATTCTATCAAGCTGTTCCATCGTTGCTTGGATAAATGTTTGGAATACGTTCATTGCATGTAACGGCATGTTCTCAAATGGCTCCATTTCCTGAGCGATTTGAAGTGGTGGCTTGCCCTCTATTGTTTTGTAATTATGGGCATAGTCCATAATCCTTTGTTTTAATTGCTCTGGCTCCTTATCAAACGGCACAGATAAGACAATGATTTGCTCGAGCCTTTCTAATTGAGCAAGCTTCAATGCGAAAATTCCCCCGATGGATAGACCGATGACCGAAATCTTTTGATAGCCTTCATCCAATAAAAATTGATGAGCATTCACTACATCCTGCCACCAGTCGTCTACCTGATAGTGTAATAACTGTTCTGGATGAGTGCCATGTCCACGATATAGCGGCGCATAGCAAGTATAGCCTTGGTTATGTAGTGCAGTGGCTACTGTCTTCATATCTCTTGTATGACTTGTAAAGGAATGTAAAAGCAGTAGGGCATGCTCATTTCCCTGTAAATAAATCTCTTTTGCTGGTAATATGTTTAGCATTTCATCAAGCCCTTTCTTCCATCTACCTTTATTTAAGCCCCAACAAACAGCACTGCCTGTCCGATGGCAATAAAAAAGGCTTCCTGCTGAATGGGACTGCTGTCTTCAATTTGTAGTGTAATGTTAAAATGCGTCTCGCAGAAAGTCGCTTGCCAGCGTGCGATAGGCTGCTCATTCACAGTAAAAACAGACCAGTCCTCCATTTCTTTGTTGAGCTTGATCTGCTGTTCGCCATCGGTAATAACTAAATCAGGAATCATAATTTGCCAGCCATCATAGGCAATCATATAGTCTTTACCTGTTACCAAATCCTTGCCACGGAAATGCACGCGCCCGCGACGGGATACTTTTTTACACGTAAAAAGCGGCTGACCATTGCGATCGTGAACATCAAAACGAACGAAATAACGATAGTCCATCGTTTTATCGAATGCTTTTTTTAGTGCATTGGAATACACGCGTTGAACGGTGGACGATACCTCCCCCGCTTCATTTAAAATTTTAACGGCCTCTGTTGACTCGATGGCCGCTGGTTGCTTGTATGTATAGGTCTTCAATCTATTCGCTCCTTTGAAACATTGCTTTCTTAAAACTACCATAAAATAAGCGTCAAATACAAAGGATGTATTTGACGCTCCTATTATTGTACGGGTACTTCTACTGTAAATGGTTGGAAGTTCACTTCTTTATAGGCTGATGGATTGAATGGAAGATGTGTTTCTTTGCCATCAGCATCTATTTGAACGCTCCCACCCCCTGTTGGAATAGCAACATAAGGCGTAATGGTTAATTTTCCAACGTGTTGTGCTATTGGATCAAAGGCTTTCGTGCTGCTTAATTTCCACACCCCATCATCAAATTGCGCTTTTCCACCGCCCGAATGAGAGGCGATCTCCCTGCCTTGCCCATCTGTTATGAAAAATTCTATAGATGCTGGTGGGTTATCGAGGATTCCATTCATCTTTGCTTCATAGTCAAGGGAGATCCCCGATGGACTGAAGGAGATGTTGGATATATCAAGCTCAATGCCTTCAAACTGCTGTCGATGATTCACAGGAACATGGACAATCTCTGTAATCTTTTCAATCGGGGTCGAAAACGTCCATTTTTCTCCCTTTTCGCCTGCTAATATTAAGCCCAATTGAAAGAAATCTGGCATTTCCTCAACCTGTTTGACATCAAACGTCGCAATACCTGTCCGAACCGTAGGACTTAACCTCTGTTCAGAATAGCTACCTGAGCTGACAGTTGGTTGGGCGCCATTAATGGTAAATTCCAAGCCTGCTCCAAAATATAGTTCACTCAATTCCTGCTCAGATTGCATCGTTACCCCAACTGTTATACGAGAATCATCATAAAGCACCTCATCTACTGTGACCGAAATCCCATTGATGGTTTGTGTTTCGCCAACAGCTTTGGTTAGTCCCTGTTCACTGGCTTGTTTTAGCCCAGGCAAGCCTGAGTCATTGAATACGGAACCGATAATTGGTAGCTTGGACAATGTGCTCGCAAATGTTGGTGATACATAGGCTGTGCCAATGGTTAAACTAAAAACGGCAACAGTACTGGCAATAAATACGAATGGTTTACGCTTGCTTCTTCTTTTCATTTGAATTGGTTTACCTTGTGCTTGTTGAATACCTTGTGCAATCGCTGCTCGTACCTCATCCCGTGGAAATTCAGGTAGGGTCACTGACTTTTTCATTGAACATTGCACTCCTTTCTAATTGTCGTTTTAGCTGTTTTTTACCACGATGCAAATAGGTTTTGATGGTGTTCTCAGGCTTTTTCATCATGTCTGAAATTTCTTTAATAGGTAAATCGTGATAATAAAATAAAAGGAGCGCCATCTGCTGGGAATGGTTTAATTGTTGGATAGCTTCTGCTAAATCAATAGGATTCCCTATGACCTGCTCCTGATCATGCAACCGCTCTAATAATTCCCTCTCCTCATAGGGAATCATTTTCTTGCCCTTTTTCAGCAAACGATAGCATTCATGAATTAAAATGCGGAACAGCCATGTCGAGAAAAATGCTGGATTTTTTAGTTGATGAACGGTTAAATAGGCTTTACATGCCGCTTCTTGAATAGCATCTAGCGCATCCTCTTTTTGACCAACATACGATAACGCCGTGTAATATAGTTTTTCTTCCTCTAGCACAAGTAGCTGTTCAAAGGCTTCCTTCTGCCCCGCAATCGCTTGTTTAACGATAGATAAATCATGTTCCATGCTTGTTTCCCCTCCTTCCATACTTAGAGTCTTTTATCCAAGCAAAAGGTTTCACTTTTATTTATTTTTTTGGCCATACAAAAAGAGACTACTTCAATGAAAGTAGCCTACTCCATTTTCTATCGATCTAACTTAAAGGTAATTTCCCCGATGCCCAATTCCGAATTGACCTCTAGCACGACATCCGCCTTGTCGTAAGCTTCGTTGACATAGACACCATTCCCTTTTGATATAAGGCCCTCCACATTAGACGAGCCAATGCCTTTTTCTGTCGTTAATTTCACGCCAACCTTTGAAGGTAAAATAACGGTTGTTTGACCGACACCTGTTTCAATAGTCGTTGTAAAGCTCTTTTTCCAGTCGCCACCTAGATTAACCGTTAGATCACCGACACCCGCTTCAATATCGAGCTTTTCCAGCTGAAGACCCTGTAAATCAAGATTGGCAAGAGAGGCACCCGTTTCCACATTTAGATCCATGGGGATGCTGTCGTTCAGTTGAATCGCCCATGTGTTTTTAATATTGGAGAGCCCCAGCTTCGTTGAGCCCTTATGCTTGATTTCCACTTCTCCTGTATCGCCATGTAGATCATAGTCTACCTGAGGGGCTAGCTTTTTTACATTATATTCTGCGTTGCCCTCAACCCATTCCTTTGCACCACTCGATACATTCATTTCGCCAACACCTAAATCAATGTCTACCTCTAATGCTTTCGCTTTATCCTTTTCCACCAAAATGGCTTCCTCTCGCATTTTATTTGGAATAAAGGAAAAGCACCCCGATAATACCAATGCTGACGTGCCTATCACGACACCTAAACCCACTAATTTTTTCACTATTATTTCCTCCCACCGTATAATCTACCAATAATTTCATTATATAGAAGGGAGGAAATTAAAATACGACCCTCCGCTCGAAATTCATCTAAGACCTAAGACGTAGAGAGGCTTACTGATAAGGAATGTCATGCCCCTCCAGCAATGCCTTTAAATTCGCAAGAGAGGCATCATAGCCTGACGAATTAAAGCTCACCGTAGTGCCATTACCCTGTTGGGCTAGCGTAATAGCAATCAATGTTTCAGGAACTTCTAGATAGAAGGAAAATTCCTCATTTTTCTTCACTTGCTGAATCGTTAGCTCCATCGGCAGTTTTTCAGAAAGCTGGTTATGCGCATTTGGCATTAAGGTAAATGTCATCTTTTCTCCAGCTGTTAGTATAGGGATGTCCCATATGGAGCCTGGTGCGTAACATCGGGAGAGGGATTGCTCCTCTGTAATCGCCTGCCATACTTTATCTATCTTTGCCTCAATCCAAATCGAACTGGTCATTCGTCGCAACCTCCATTTCCTCTTTTCCATTATTTTACCGAACTTTCAGAAGTTAGACTACCTTGGGATGTTCTGTATAAGTGAAATGCCCCCAGTATAACCATCACAGCGATAACATCCAAAGCGAGCTGATAGCTGGAAAAAACAGTAACTAATAAACCATAAACCGTTGGTGCCAAGACAATAAAGAACTGATTAATCGTTAACGCTGCACTAACAGTTAGTCCTACTGCTTGCGAATCGGATTGCTCCGTGACACAAGTGATATATATGGAATACCAGCCAAGCGCTAAAAACCCAAATAGACTGCAAAATAAAATCATGAGGCCCTTGCTATGTATGACAAAGGGCAAAAAGCCAACCATCAGGAATGTAGCGAGCATGACGAGCACTAATAATGGCTCTCGTTTTAGAGCGAAATAATGATCACTCATCCAAGCAAGTACAATTCTCCCAAACATCCCACCAAATAAAATCAGACTTAAATAGCGCCCCGCCTCGGTTAATGTATACCCACCTTCATGATGTAAATAGCTCATAAAGTGAGCAATGATAATCATTTGGAGGGACATCATGACCATGCCCACAAAAAATAAAGGATAGAGCGCTCGATTGTGCCGAATAGCACGCATCTTCTCTTTAAAAGGAATGAGAGGTGCCGTAGCGGAGTCATGCTGTTTTGGTTCTTTGTACAGCAATAAAAATAATAGTCCCCCACCAATCGCCATCAAGCCCTGTGCTAAATGGACAGAGGATAGATGATGATGTTGATACAAATAGGTCAGCAAAGTGGAAGCCAATGCACCACCAATCGGAATACCTGTTTGGCGTATCCCAATAGCCAGTCCTCGATGCTTGTTAGGAAACCATTTCACAATAGCAGTACTGCCACCTGTTTGCGCACTGCCATACCATATCCCCACAACTATTAATACGAGAAGCAATGTCGTATAATGATTCACGGGTATTAGCAATAAGGCTGACATGCCTAGTAGTATCGAGCCCCATCCAATAATCTGCTTTTCTCCCTTTTTATCCATGAGATAACCAAATAGCAGCATGGAGAAAATTGGCCCTATATTGACGGCTGAAACAATTAGCCCTGTCTGGAAGGACGTTAAGTGCCATTCCATTTGATAAAAAGAGGCAACTGGCCCCATTCCGTAGGTCACAAAGGTTGCGGCTGTTTGCGAAAACGTAGCCACAAGCAAGATGACCCATCGATAATATGTATGCATAAAAACCCTCCATCAGGTTACTGCTTTTGCAGTCTACCTTTTCATTATCTAGAGTGTACGTGGACAGCTAGCGTACGTAAAATGGAGGAAAATGATAGCGGCTATTAAAAAAATCTATAGGTATGTGAGGAACAACATGAACATTGAAGAAATTGCCTTAAAAATGGAGCTTTTAGAGAGGCAAAACTTGAGTAAATCGGCTGAAATCACCAATTATACACAATCTGCCTTAACAGCAAAGGTGAAAAAAATGGAGCGTGAAATTGGGCAGGACGTCTTTAAACGAACACCCCAAGGCTTAAAGCTGACAGAGGTAGGTCAACATTATTTACAGTTTTTAAAGAAAGTTGCCGAGCAGTATGAAGACTTTTTACATACCATCGGCCCTACACAAACGAGCATTTTGGTTGGTACATCTCATACAACCATAAAAATATATGGACCATCCATCATGAACGCACTGCAAACTAGTCGAAGTCCGATAGATGTTGATTTCACTGTGGAATCAAGTACAGCCTTAAATCACAAAGTCCATCTGGCGGAAATAGATTGTGCATTGACAAGTAATCCAATCAAGCATTATAGCGATCTACACTATGATGTACTAGCCACAGAGACGTTTGAAGTTATCTCAAGCTCCGCTCATATCATCGACTTTGATCAACGAACACCTGTCACATTGCTTGTGTTAAGTAAGGGCTGCATGTATACCCATGCATTAGCACAATGGCTCACTGACAAGCAGGTACCTTTTACGATGAAGGAAATTAAATCAGTTAGTAGTATTTTAGATTTTCTTGAAATCGAGCATACATTGGCTGTATTAAATACCAAATTACTAGCACTTTATCCTTGTCCCGACCTGTATTTTTATGATTTAGATGGGCTTCACAGTGCGATCGAAACAGTTTATATCTATAAAAAAGATGACAGTAAGCAGCCCTTCATTCTGCAATTAAAACAGGTCATTGAATCCTTGCTTGAGCAGAATTAGCTCCATAAACCTATTTTGTGCTAATATTCTAAAAACCCTATATTATTCATGCGGACTACACTATAATAGGTTTGTCATTATTAATCTTGTAAATGCTTAGGAGTACATCATGTTTTATTACATCTCGTTATTTTTTGCAGTATTTGCATTATCTACCTCAGCAATCTTTGTTAAGCTAGCTGATGCACCACCAGCGATTACAGCCTTTTATCGACTATTTTTTGCGATGCTAGTACTTCTTCCATTTTTATTGGCACAGAAGAGCTTGCGGCAGGAGCTTACAAGTCTCTCGAAAAAACAATGGGGACTCGGCATTTTATCAGGCTTATTTTTGTCCTGTCATTATGTGTTATGGTTTGAATCATTAAACTACACATCTGTGGCTAGTTCAACCGTCATTGTGACACTTCAGCCACTATTCTCTTTAGTAGGCAGCTATTTTTTATTTAAAGAGCGATTTTCAAAAGGAGCGATTGTTGGCTGCTTCGTAGCGATCATCGGCTGCTTCATTATTGGCTGGCAAGATTTCCAGATTAGTGGACAAGCCCTTTATGGCGATATTCTTGCCTTTATTGCGGCAGGTATTATTACAGCCTACTTTTTTATTGGGCAATCAGTGCGCAAGGATTTATCGCTCATTCCCTATTCTATTATCGGCTATGGCAGTAGCTCGATCTTTTTAGCCGTTTATGCCCTCTTTATGAAAGAATCGTTTTTTGATTATTCAGCCTCCACCTGGTGGTCCCTTGTAGGGCTGGCTGTCATTGCAACGATTTTCGGGCAAACCATTTTTAATTGGCTATTGAAATGGTTAAGTACAACGGTGATTTCCATGAGTATTTTAGGCGAAACAATCGGCACATGTATATTAGCTTATTTTATTTTAGATGAGATGATTTCCGTTCAACAGGGGATCGGTATTGTGGTCATTTTACTAGGACTTGCCCTGTTCTTACTACAGCAACGAAAATCAGTGTAAAAGAAAAAACAACGGCAAAGGCTGCCGTTGTTTTTTATTCGTGTGTAAAGTAGAAGGTCGTGCCATTTTTGTTTGATTGTAAGGAAGCTTCGATATTCAATGTTTTAGCAATATCCTGAATGATTTTAAGCCCAAGTCCGCCATGCTCATCTTCGGTCGTAAAGCCAATACCATCATCACACATGACAACTTGCCCGTCCTTAATCGTCACCTCTAGCTTGGATGCTTGGGCATGCTTTAATGTATTTTGAAAGACATTATCGAATAAACGCTGTAGCCACAATTCATTGCTAAGCCAAGTTGCTTGTAAATCATCGTGCTGAAAATGCAGCGTAATATTCTGCATGCGATATAGATACTGCCACTTCTTTATCATCATTTGTAACAATGGGACAAGTTGAACCTCCTCCTGCATGACATAGGACTGTTCACTCGTATCAAAGGACTGTAACTGAAATGCATTCGTTAAATTCGTGATATAGTGAATTTGTGCATGTAAGGATTCCACCAATTTGGGCTGCCCCTGTAGCTGATCCTCTAGATAAAACAGCTGCAAACGGATAGCCGTTAACGGCGTATGAATGTCATGTCGCAACTTTTGTAGCAGCTCTTTTTGAAGCTCCTGCTGCTGGGCAAGCTCTAATTCTCGGTAAGTTGTACGCTCAATTAAAAGATTGACAGATTGGCTAAGCTGTCCAATTTCATCCTCACTTTTTATCGTTAACGTGTCAGGTATTCGCTCATTACTTGCTAGTTCTCGTATCGTTTTATTAAGTAGTGTAATTTTGGATAGTAACGAATGGATCGATGTGGAAAATAGCCATGCGAGCATTCCTAACGCTAGCACAAACGTAATCAGCATCACAGGATAGGCATAGGACTCATGAAACGGAATGCCGTCATTTTTCATTTTAAAGGCCTTGTCATACAAAATTGACATGGCCACACTAATGCCTAATAGTACAACCGGCACACTCCCAATGGCTACAAATAACAAAGTACGGTATTTTGTTTTTAAGGTCATTTTTTATTATAGGTATTTAAACGATACCCTTCTCCATAAATATTTTGCACAATAGTACCTGCTGGGTCTTGTAGCTTTGTTCGAATTTTTTTAATATGGACATTCAAAATATTATGATTGCGTTCATCGAGCGGCCAAAGATAATCAAAAAAATGTTCCTTTGTTAATACTCGGTCACGATTGTCAAATAAATAAAAGAAAATTTTTCGCTCAATCGCTGTTAGGGCGATTTCATCATGAATACTATGATGAAATACTTGACGGCGCTCCCCATCGATCAATAAATGCTGAATTTGCGTAAGTGTACCATACTGTTGTGCTAGCATTTTTTGCATTCTTAGCAACAGCTCTCGCGGATCAAATGGCTTTGTCAGGTAATCCTCGCCGACCATCAACCCCTCTAGCTTACTTTCAATATCATTACGTGCCGATAGAAAAATGATTGGAATATTTAAGCCTAATCGTTTAATATTTTTGCTCAATTGATAGCCATCCTCTCCTGGCAGCATAATATCCATTATGACTAAATCCACCTGCTGAATCAGCGCCATCATATCCTTGCCATCTGTTTTCCAGATTGCCTCATAGCCCTCACGCTGCACTATTTTTTGCAGTAGATCACCAATCATGTGATCGTCTTCTATAATTAAGATTCTAAAACCTTTCATACTTATCGACCTTTCTCATCACCCGTTGTTTTCATAAATTCCATTGCCAGTTGATAGATTTCATCTGGCTGATAGAGATAAATACTATGTGTCCCACTGACCTCTTTCACCTGTGCATAAGTGAATTGCTTTGCAAAGTCAGCATAATCCTGCCGATTTTGCTTCGTATATTTCGAATGTTTATTTTCTTCCGCAATCGCATCAATCAGTAAGATAGGCGTGTCTTGCGGCTTTTTGAGCTGTTCTGATTGTAAACTATTTTCGTAGACCTGCAACAGCTCATTTTGCATATCTTCATTAAAAAATTGTTTAAAGGACAACGCCTGATAGATTTCCTTTTCCTGTGCTGTTAAAAACGACAGTTGAAGTACTTGCGGATTATAGACCTGTGTTGGCAAAAGTCGATGTAAGCCGAGTTTAGTAGCGAGGTGCATGCCTCTCACCATCCAACGATCGACCGTCCCCATTTTATGCTTTACATATTGACTAGGTAGGCCAATGTCTAGCGCGATGATGCCCTTTACTTCCTCTGGGTATTTTTGAGCCCAGTAAATGGCCTCTAGCCCTGAAATGGAATGTGGCACAAGGACATATGGCGGTTTAAGCCCACTTTGCAGAAGTGCCTGTCGTGTTTGCGCTAAAATCGTATCGATTCCTCTATCATCATGGGCTACGTCGCTATAGCCATAGCCAGCTCGATCCACTACTGCAATTTGATGATGCTGTGAAAACTTACGATACAGCCCTTTTAGCTCATATACGGGTGCTGCGATACCTGAGCCAGCCATAAAAATATATGTATCCTCGCCAGCCCCCTCCTGATAAACATGGAAATTTTGACCATCTACATTGTTTAATGTGCCGTTAGGTTGTAAAATAGCTGACTCCTTCTGTATTAAGCTATAGTGATAAATACAAATTATCACCATTCCAAGCACAATCAATGCCCCCATATAGACAATCATTTTCTTTGCTTTCTTTTTCATACGTATCTCCTCTTTTCGTTGATACTTGCAAGGATACACGGTAAAAATAAATTTCTACTAAACTTTTGGAGAAAATAGATAAATTTCATACAAAAAAGCTACCTAACTAATAGGCAGCTCTCTTGATTAAGCATCTGGATAGGTTTTTCGTAAAAAATCGATCGTTTGTTGTATAAGGGCTTTTAAGATGTCTTCATTCACATCCGCTAGCTTATTAATATAAACGCAGGCTTTTCCTGTTGTGTGTTTACCAAATTGTTGTAATAGTTGCTCTCGTTCATCCCCTGGAGCAAAATATAAGCTAATTTTCGCTTTGCGAGGGGAATAAGCAGCTAGTGGGGCATCCCCTTCATGGCCTGTTTGATATTTGTAATGATATTTACCAAAGCCTATAATACTCGGTCCCCACATTTTGGCTTCATAGCCTGTGACCTCTGTAAAAATGTCCAATAATCGATAGGCGTCTTCTCGCTTTTTTGGATGGTCTACACTTTCAATAAATTCAATGACACTTACATCGGTTTCTTTGGTCTTTAATTCATACATGTCAATCCCTCGCCCTCTGGAAGATGTACCTTTATTATTCCCTATTCTACCTGCTCTAACAATAGTTTTTGTTGAAGATGACGATAGATCCCCTGCTGCTGCATCAGCTCTTGGTGATTGCCCTGCTCGACAATTTCTCCCTGCTGAATCACGAGGATTTGATCGGCATTTTCGATTGTTTTCAGACGATGGGCAATGACAAAGCTTGTGCGTCCCTGCATTAAATGCTGTAAGCCTTTTTGAATATCGACCTCTGTTTGGGTATCCACGCTAGATGTCGCTTCATCCAAAATTAAAATATCTGCATTCTCTAATATCGCACGGGCGATCGCAATAAGCTGACGCTGCCCCTGACTTAAATTGGCTCCTCCTGCCTGCACGGGTGTTTCGTATTGGGCAGGTAAATATTTTATAAAATGATGGGCATTCGCAATTTTTGCCGCTTCCACAACCTCTTCATCTGTCGCATCTAGCTTACCAAAGCGAATATTTTCACGAATCGTTCCCGAGAACAAATAGGTGTCCTGTAAAACCACACCAACTCTTTGGCGAATCGTCGCCATCTGATAGTGTTCAATATTATGCCCATCAATTAAAATCTCACCTTGATCGACGTCATAAAAACGTGTTAATAAATTGATAATCGTTGTTTTGCCTGAGCCTGTTGGGCCAACAAGAGCAAAAGTCTCTCCTGCCTTGGCATGGAAGTCAATGTTTTTTAACACAGGCTTATTTGGCCCATAGCTAAATGATACTTGCTTGAAAACAACATCCCCCTTGAGCGATGCCGTCTTGATCGCATTAGGCTTGTCGGCTACCTCTGAGGGTTCATCTAGTATCTCAAAAACACGCTCTGCCCCAGCAATAGCAGACTGGAAGGTGTTTAATAGATTAGATAGCTGATTAAGCGGACGGAAAAATTGCCGTGTATAGGTCACAAAGGCGGCAATAATCCCCACTGTAATAATACTCTTTACTGCTAAAAAGGCACCTGTTCCGATGACGACAGCAAGGCCTAAATTATTCATAAAGTTATTAATCGGACCTAGTAAGCCAGAGGTAATTTCTGCTCGTTGGGCAGAGTTTCGTAGATTTTCGTTTTGCTGATGGAACGTATCAATCGTTTGCTGCTCCTTGCCAAAAAGCGTAAGTACCTCCGAACCTGTAATCATTTCCTCAATATAGCCGTTGAGCTTCCCAAGATCCCGTTGTCGTGCTGCATAATTTTTACTGCTGCGTTTAATGATTTGCTTGGTTGTGAAAACGATCAGCGGAATAATAATCAATGTCACGATTGCTAATTGCCAGCTTAATGTAAACATGGCGATACTGACACCGATTACAGTTAAAATGGACGACACGATTTGCGTAACACTTTGCGCAAGTGCTGTATTTAAATTATCAATATCGTTGGTCACACGGCTCATTAAATCCCCAAGTGCACGCCGATCAAAGAAGCGTAATGTCAGTGTTTGAAGCTTTTGAAATAATTCGAGACGCAATGTCCGAATGGTTTTCATCGCCACATGAATCATGACATAGGTTTGCAGCCATGTCAGAATAGAGGCTACTGAAAAAATAACGGCCAATAGGATGCCTAAACGAATCGTTCCGTCGATATCCTTTTTCATAATATAATCATCAATAATATGCCCAATCATATAGGGCCCCGCAAGGCTTAAAAAGGTCGAGGCAATGACAAAAAAGATAGAGAAAAACAACCCTATTTTTTGTTGCTTGACATAATGCCACACACGTGACAATGTCTCCCTTTGATTTTTCGCCTTCTCAGCTGGTCCTCCCATACGCGGTCCACGTCCAAAATTCATTTGCTTTGGTTGACCTTGACTCATCCTTGTTCACCAGCCTTTTGCTGTGACGCATAAATTGCTTGATAATGCGCATTTGATTGTAGAAGCTGCTGATGGGTTCCTTGCCCAACAATGTCGCCATCCTCTAGTACCAAAATAACATCTGCCTGCTGAATGGAGGCAATTTTCGACGCTACGATGAAGGTCGTTGTGTCTTGATAATAGGTGGCAATAGCTCGCTGCACTTGTTGTTCTGATGCACTATCGAGCGCTGACGTTGTATCATCCAACACCAAAATAGCAGGCTTTCGAATAAACGCACGACTTAATGCAAGGCGCTGCTTCTGCCCACCCGAAAGATTCGTAGCACCCTGTGATAATTCATGTGCTAAGCCCTTATCAAGTCGCTCTACAAATTCACTGGCGCAGGCAGCCTCTAATGCCTGCTGTATGTCCTCAGCTGTAGCATCATCCTTACCGAGACGAATATTTCTTTCAATCGGTCCTGAGAACAATAATGCTTTCTGTGAGGTAAATCCGATATGCTCACGTAGGGTTGCGAGTGAGTAGGATTTTAGCGGTTTTCCGTCTATGCGGATTGCGCCACCAGAGGGATCAAATAAGCGAGGTAATAGCTTCACCAGCGTCGATTTACCACTACCTGTTTTCCCAATAATACCGACCGTTTGCCCTGGTTTCACCGAAAATGAAATCTTTTTGAGGACATCCTCAGCTGTTTCATAGTAACGATAGCTCACCTGATCAAAGTCAATGGCCCCTTTTATTGGATCGGTCAGCGCATGTTCCGCTTCCTTAACAGCAATCTCTTTGTTTAACACGTCCACAATGCGTTCTCCTGAAGGCAAGGCTCGCGCTATCTGCATCAGCACCATACTAGAGGACATCAGTCCATTTAAAATAATCGTTAAATAATTGATGAACGCAAGAATAACGCCCACTTGCAGCGTACCCGCGTCTACCTTAATGGCTCCAAGCCAAAGCGCGGCTACAATCCCTAGATTGACAACAAACATCGTAAAGGGTACAAGCACGCCGACAATTTGCTCAGCTGTAATAAAACGTTTCGTCAACGCCTCATTTAATTCTCCAAACTGTGCTACCTGCTGTGTTTCACGGCGAAAGGCTTTAACTACACGAATACCCGCCAAATTTTCCTGTAGCTTCGTATTGACGGCATCAATGGCCTCCTGAACACGACGATACAATACACCCGAATACTTCGTAAAAAAATACATCGCTATAACCAACAATGGTACGATAATGAGCAATATGGAAAAAAGCTCACGTGCTGTGACAAACACAATAATCACTGCGCCGATAAAGAGCAAGGGCCCACGCACAAAAATACGCAGCGTCATCATAAAGGCACGCTGAATACTTTCCACATCACTCGTTAAAATCGTAATCAGCTTCCCCGTTGTAAAAGCATCTCGCTCCTTGGCTGAGTAAGTCATCATCTTCTCATAAAGAGCCTGTCGAATATCCGAGGCAAAATGAATCGCCGCCTTCGAGCTATAATACGAGCAACCAACCCCACCAATAAGTCCGAGCACTGCACTGCCAAGCATCCACACAAACATATTCAATACGTAACGATTATCCCCATTGGCAATCCCCGTATCGATCATATGTTGCATGATGGTCGGCTGAATTAAATCCATCGTCACCTCTAGCACCATCAATAACGGTGCAATCAGCGTGAAAAATTTATAAGGCCCCAAATACTGCCCTAATTGTTTAACTGCCTGCATACATTCGTCTCCGTTCTATTTAAATCCCATTCGTTCCTTATTATAACTGAAAATCATTCCCATTTGATAAATAATTTTTCGGGTCTCGTAATATTATTGGAGTGGTTTGATTGTGGTGTAGTGTCTTCATAAGGAGAAAAAATCTAATTTCTAAGCAGATTTTGGAGGGTGGTGACTTTTTAGAGCGAAGTTCTACTTTGGAGCGGGGTTATCCTTCTTTGGAGCGGCCTCTTTGCTCTCCTTAAGAGCGACTTCCTCCCCTTTCAGAGCAGGCCTTTTCCTTTACAAGCAACAGCCAGCTACTTTAGATTCAGCGTCATCCTGTTAATATGTAAGGAACTACCCAGAGCAAGGATACTACAGAAGTAAAATAACACTCGCTCTGGATTATCTGGCCCTGTCCCAAGAAACGATCATTTGCCCAAAACAAGCCCCATCACTTTTCAGAAATGCGTAGTTTCTCAAAATTTCGCAGGAAAATTTTTTGTGCCTGTGATTCATTGTCTGGAGCAATGCCTAGCAAAATGACCGTACAGGGGCCTGCTGATTTTGCACCATCAAGGGCGCATTCCACATGTCGCTCCCCAAACAGACGGGCAAATTCTCCTTGCAGCCCCCTTGATCCGACTGGCCATACTTGCTGAACAATTTCTGACTGCCATGCCTTGAAAACAGGCAGCAACTGCGCCACATCTTCAGGCTGTGCCAACACCTCTTCACCCACAAGCGGCAGGCCATAGGTGTACCAGCTAAGCTGATCGTGGTCAAATGCTCGACGCTGCTGCTGAATTTCTCCAAGCATTGTAACAGCTAAGCCTGACTGCAATGTGGGCATATTGGATTCCGTACTCCCCGTAATGGCTGGGCATGTAAGACCTGCCTCTGCAAACACTTGCTGTATACCTTTTTCATAGCGAGACCATGCAGCGTCTCCAGAAAAATTCGCAAGTAGAACTTGAATAGGTAGTGCCTGTGCAGCAAGCTGTTCTAAAAACGTTACACGGGCTGTCATATAGGCTGTCAATTGGTCTGATGCCGACACAACATCTTGCGGTTTTTGTCCAATGGCTGCGGCATTATCCATGGTCGCAATGAATGCCCCTACTTTCATCGCATTTCTCACTGTGCTCGACCTTCCTTACGCACAAAAACCTTTGATAGGACGGGCATTACTACCGCAACAATGATTAAATTGATCACCGTTGCCATTAGAATACTACCTAAAGCACCCCAGAAAAATGCTGGACTAATAATAAAATAAAATGGTAGTGGCGCAACAATACCATTTAATACTAAGGCAACTGGCCATTTCCAAAAGTGCATGCCTTTTTTATGCATCACCCCGAAGACCCATACGACAATCAACATTTCTACCGCAATAATAATATGTAAAGGTCCTAGGGGGAATCCAGATGTTAATGCTGTAATAAAATGGCCGATTAATCCAGCAACCCCTGCTAAGATGGGGGATAGAAAGACAACACCTAAAAAGGCAGGAGCCGAATCCAGTGCAGCCGTTGAAATAAACGCTGGTACCTTAATCATTGCTCCTACTGCACAGATGGCCGCTACCATCGCCGTCAAAATCAATTTTCTTAATTTTTGTCGTTCCATTTCATTCCCTCTTTTCTGTTGAATGTCTACTTTACTTCAATGGCTCAGCTATTCCATACCAAATCCGTACAACTTGCTCCGCTTCCTTGAACAAAGCTTGATATAGACGACCACAGGTATCACGTAGCTGTCGGGCTTGTTTTTCCATTGGCACAACCCCACGCCCCATATCCGTCACAATAAGTGCGAGTGTACAATGCTGTTCAAGCTCTTGTAATGTGGCTAGCACCTTTTGTACGATTTGTTCATCTTCCTCCAAGTTTTGTGTCACAAGCCATTTTTCTAAGTTCTTTAGGACAAGGACATCACAGGCGGGCGCTACCTCAGGTAGTTCACCAGCAATCATCACCATCTGTTGCGGTTCATACAAGCGCCTCACATAGTCGGTTTTGCCGTTATAGGCACCTCCGATAAAGACATGCATCGTGCTCCCTCCTCCCAAGCCTTTCTTGTAAATGTTAAAACAAATTGTTTATCATGTGGCACTTGATAGGACCAAAAGGGCTGTTCTGTTGGCGCAAAGGCAACAAGTAAGGCACGAATAACCCCACCATGAACCACTAAATAATAGCTATCCTCATTTTTCGGTAAATAATGAAATCCATCTACAACACGTTTCATAAAATCATCGAATGCCTCACCTTGTGGAGGGGGTGTACGGATTGGATCATCTATCCATGCCCGATAGTGAGCATCCATTTTTAGCTCCTCATAGGTTTTCCCTTCGAATGCACCAAAGTTCGTCTCTCGAAGGGATGCCTCTGCCTGATAGCTAGCATTGGGAAAATAATGAGCAGCCGTTTGTCGACAGCGCTGTAGATCACTGCCATATACCTTTTTAACCAATGCATCCACAACAGCAAGCTTGGCTGTATCTGCTAATGGTACGTCCGTCCACCCAAGGTAACGCTTTTCAAGATTCTCTTTAGTAGGCGCATGCCGTATTAAGCACACAGTAACAATGTCACCCATAGCACAACCTCCATCCCTTCAATGGAGGCACCCAGTAAATCGCCAGATACTCCACCAAAATTACGCAACGTAAATTGTCGAAAAATAAAAAGTGCAATGGCTAAAACGACGACTAGGACAACAGGAAGAAGTAAGAACTGCGTGCTGATAAAAACAACCGTCATCGCCAATACGAGCGATAACAGCATGAACACTTTTAATCGATTAGCATTCATATGAGACTTAAAAAAATAAGCAAGACCTTTTTCCTTTGAGCAATGGAGTGACATAAAATAAAAGCTCATGCCCACCCTTGTTAGAAATGGAACGAATAGTACCATCCACAAGTCGAATTTCTGCTGCACTAAAAGCTCATGTAGAATAACAAATTTCCCCATTAATAAAAACACCACAGCCAATACTCCGAACGCTCCCACACGGGGGTCATCTAAAATCTCCAATCGTTTTTCTCGATCTCGATAGGAAAAATAGGCATCGCCCATATCAATAAAGCCGTCTAAGTGCAAACCACCTGTCCATAAAGCAAATAGCCCTATCACAGTGAAAGCTAGCATCACTTCACTGCTGGCTGTCCACTGCATAAGATTATAAAGCACAGCTGCCACCGTTGTTCCCATTAAAGCACCTATCCACGGTAAGCAAGCAAACATGCCTGTGATGGTGGACCTTGTTAGCGGAAGCTCTTTATATACTGGCAATACCGTAAAAAATTGAAATGCCAGTAGGAGGCTATGCCAAAAATTTTTCATCCTCTTGCCTTCCTTCTTGATTATTTCCATCTCTTTACAATGCCATAGTTCATTTCATAGGCCTCCTGTGCCATAGAAACCAACCATTGATGGAACTGTCCGAGCGTTCGTCGGTATAATTCTACTTCCTCACTAGCATAAGGAGGTTCATCAAACAGTTCATTGGATACCACAAAAAAAGTCAAATCCTTCTTCAGTAGTGATTGGATCGCCTGCTTGACGGCCTGTAGCTTCTTAGCTAAACAACCAGGCTGTTGTAAACAGGGTGTCCCCTTGTCATACCCTTCGTAAAAAGCATTGGTCAGCCAAGTTGTCACGCAATCCCACAGCACCACATCTCCATCCTGAAGTGTCTCAAATACTTCAGAAATTGCATAGGGAGCCTCCACCGTCAGCCATTGAATAGGCTGTGCCTGGCGATCTGCCTGATGCCGTAAGATTCTTTTTTCCATTTCATGATCTAAGGCAATACCCGAGGCCAAATAGAGCAAGCGTTTCGCTGTACATGTCTGTGCCTCATAATGCTGAAGCGCTGCTTGCTCGGCAAAATGGGATTTACCACTACGTACACCACCTGTAATAAAAATAAGCGCCATGTAGGACACCTCCTATTGTAAATGATGTAGATTACCAATATCCTTCACAAGCCATTGTTGACCTTGCCGTTCAATCACTGTCACACTTGTCCCATGAATGTATGGGGCTGCCCACAGCTCACTAATGCTGCGCTGTAAAATAGCATTGATAATGCATTTAATCGTTACAGCGTGGGAGACAATGAGGATCGTTTCATTGTGATGTTGGGCTGCTATTTTTTTTAATGTAAACATCGCTCTTTCTGTTACAGCTCCAAAGCTTTCTGTATGACTCGCCACAAACTGCGCAGGGTAGTTCGTATATAGCTCATAATCAAGCTTATGTGTCGCCAGTATATCGTCGATTGTCTGCCCCTGCCATTTCCCTAAATAGATCTCCCGTAAATCATCTTCATAGGCAATAGGCAGCTTGCGATTGGCCATCAAAATAGCCATCGTCTCTCTTGCACGACCACTTGAACTACAATAAGCAGCGGTAAAAGGAATCTGTTGCAGTTGCTTGTGAAGTTTTTCAGCCGCTGCTCTACCGTTTTCCGTTAATGGAGAATCCAGCCACCCCTGTAGTCGATGCTCCTGATTCCATTGTGTTTCCCCATGTCTTACTAGATAAAAAGTTGTCACTTTTCTCTCCCCTTATTTAGGTTAAACCACGTTTGTAGACAATTATGTAAAGATGTCATGGCTGCAATGTCTTTTATGCCAATACGGAACCACTCACCCTGCATACCTTGAAAGTTTTTTGTGTGACGCAGCACAACACCCTGTGCAAGACAATAGCTGAAAAAGGCGTCCGCTTGCTGTGTTTTCGGTAAGGAGAAGCATACATAATTCGTCACACTATTCGTTACTTGGCAGCCATTGTCCTGTAAGTAACGATGCAGCCATTCCCTTTGCGCAGCGGCATAGGTAATTGCCTGCTGACAATAGTGCTGCTCGTCTAAACAGCTTGCCCCAATTACAAGCGCAAAGGCATTTAAATTCCAATGCGGTAGCATTTCTTTTAAGGCGCCCACAATTGTAGCATGCGCAACCAAATACCCAAGTCGTAAACCTGGGATCGCATACATTTTAGTCATCGAACGAACGACAATTACATGTGGGTTTTGGGCACTAAACTGAATCAGCGAATGCGCCTCATCTACCCAATCCATAAATGCCTCATCGATAACAAGCTCACAGTTAACGATTGCTCCGTGTGCGATTAAGGCGAGTAAATTTTCCTTATTTGGCAGTACGCCAGTCGGATTATTAGGCGTGCAAAGATAAACAGCATCTGCCGTCATCATTTCCTGCTGTAGCTGCTCTAATGGCAATGTGTAATTAATAAAATCCGTCACGACAATAGGAACAATCGTAGCACCTGCAGCACGCAATGTTCGCTCATATTCTGAAAAAGTTGGATGCACAATGATGACACGCTTATTGGCATAGCGTCTTGCTAGTACACTAAAAAGCTCTGAAGCCCCATTGCCTAGTAAAATCGTATTCTTTTCTACCTGATGAAAAGCTGCGACCTTCGTTAAAAAAGGCTCCCCATCTGGATCTGGATAGCGTTGAATTAGTGGATAAAAAGTACGCCAACGTGCCTCCACAAAGGCTGGTGGTCCTGCCGCATTGACATTTTCGCTGAAATCATATACCACCTCAGGCATCGTTAAGCCTAATTGCTGATAAACATTTTGCGGATTTGCTCCGTGATTAGGTAACCGCATAAATTAACACCTCCACTGCTAACATAACAAGCGCAAACAGTACTGTGGCAATACGCATATGAATAATGGACGTTGCAATATGCTCTTTCGTTAATGGCACTATTTTTTCTCCCATAATTGCTCGATGAGAGACAACGCCCTGATACGTATTTTTTCCCCCTAGCTGTACACCAAGCTGCACTGCAGTCGCTGCCTCTAAATAGCCACTATTTGGACTAGGATGCTTCTTAGCGTCCTGTACCCAACGCTTTAAGCGCTTGCCAAGCGAACGATCTGTTTCATTTTTCGTACCAAGCACGATCAGTAAGCCTGTAATGCGACTTGGAATAAAATTCAGGACATCATCAAGCTTGGCTGAAAACATACCAAAGTCTTTATATTTTTCATTTTTATAGCCCACCATCGAATCCAAGGTATTGACAGCCTTATAGCCCCATAAACCAATTGCCCCAAATAAAAAGGCATAAAAGAGTGGAGCTGTCACACCATCACTTGTATTCTCAGAAACCGTTTCTACCACACCACGCACAATTTCATCCTCACCTAGCTTATCGGTATCACGTCCGACAATCCAAGACAGCTTAACACGTGCTTCGGCAAAATCCCCTTTGACAAGCGGCACATAGACAGCCATCGCCGCTTCCTTCAAGCTACGCTGTGCCAGTCCGATACCAATCAGCAGACCCTCTACAAGGATGCCAAAAATGATACTCACCTGATAGCTTAGTAATAGAATTAGCGTCACCACAAACATGGTCGTGCCAACAACAGCAAGTGCCATCACTGTCCCACGTAGCTTGCGCCATTTGCCCTTATTCCATAAAGCTGTTTGCGATTGAATCAAGTGTCCAATCCAGCGTACAGGATGAGGAAGCTTCGGAGGGTCCCCTACTACTAAATCAAAAATAAGCCCTATGATGCAGGCAATCACAATAGCAATCATTTAGACCTCTCCTCTTTATCTTTTTTGTATTTCCTAACCGCCTCACACATCGTTTCATAAACACCATAGCCAATGACCTTACCAAGCATAGTGATGGGACCTGCATATTGATGGAAGTCCCCTTCTTCTGTCGAGGCAATAAGCAAGCTATCAGTAGATGTACCTGTAGCTAGCGTGCCTGTCGTAGGATCTGTAACACCCTCATCTACTAAAGCCTTGACCTTGGCTTCCGTAGTTGAAATCATTGCCTGAAAAAGTGCCTCATCAGACAGCTTGCCATTGATCAGCACCCAAGTATTGATAGTGCCTGGATGATACTGCTCCTCTCGATAAAAAGCACGGGTAATATCTACCGCATTGCCAAGTCCTGCGGTAATCATAATGACAAGGTGGATTCCCTCATATGTAAAGTCACGAATAGTCGCAAACTTGGCTTGGACAGCCGTCATCATAGCCACTGTATTGTCATGCGGGAAATGCTGTGCCTGCAAAAACTGCAGCAGTTCCTGATGTGGCTGTCGCTCATCATAGGTAATAGGCACCGTTCGATTCATCAGATGCGTATAATGACCAAAGCCTGGGTTATGCATGGCTGAGGATACAACCTTCATGGCTGAAGCTGTTTGAAGGGCAACATAATCGTCAAAAATATGAATGCAATCCTTAGTAAGTATAGGCAATCAATCGCCTCCTCGCGATAAAGTTATGACGGAACATAAAAAAACAAATTCTTACAAAGAAGAATTTGTACGGTCGATTCTTTATTAAAATTTGAACCTTCTGAACATTTGTACAGAATAACAACTTCATAATACTCAAATTATTTATTTTCTTTGAAATTGTATCATAACTTTGGCGATTGTCACAATTCCATTTTCAAAGTGTTATTGCTGCTTTTGTTTGAGATTCTTAAAGCGGATGACAGAGCCGATGATAATAAAGACCCATCCAATGCCTATGTAGACAATTTTCATTGTTTTTGTCGATGACGGTAAAATATCCATAATCGTTAAACAGACAAAAAGTATTCCAATGACCGAAAAAAGCATACCAATTGTTAAATTCTTCACGAATAACCCTCCCAACTATGTACGCCATCGATTTTACCGTATTCTCAGCAAAAAGAAAACACTAATCCAAGCAAGAAACACTTGGATTAGTGACGATTGTGTCATTATGCTTTTGCATGGGCAAAAAACTCTTCATATAACGCTTGTAAAATGCGGTTTTCATATTCCTGAAGGACACCAAACACGAGGCTCACTTCAGAAGAACCTTGATTGATCATTTCAATATTTGCGCCAGTTTTTGAAATCGCTGTGGCAGCACGGGCAGCTAATCCTGTGTTGTGACGCATCCCTTCGCCCACAATCACGATCATGGAAAAACCGTGACGCATTTCTACATACTCTGCATGTAGCTCTTCTTTCACACGACTAAGAATGCGTGCTTCATTTTCTGGTGTTAGTTGATTCGAACGCATGATGACAGAAATATCGTCTAAACCAGATGGTGTGTGTTCATAAGAAATATTTTCATCTTCTAAAATTTGGAGTAGCTTACGTCCAAAGCCTACCTCACGATTCATCAAATATTTAGAGACATATAAAGTTGAAAAGCCACTGTCTGCCGAAATACCTGTAACTGGACGACCTGTTGCAGGACGGCTTGGTACAATACGTGTACCTGGGGCTGATGGATTATTTGTATTTTTTATGTTAACGGGCACCCCAATCTTGTAGACAGGCATTAACGCTTCATCATGGAACACTGAAAAGCCTGCATATGATAATTCGCGCATTTCGCGATACGTAATTTCTTTAATTTCCACTGGATCGTTGACGACTTTCGGATTCGCGGAGAACACACAATCCACATCCGTAAAGTTTTCATACAGCTCCGCTTCAACGGCTGCTGCTAAAATAGAGCCTGTAATATCAGAGCCACCGCGGTCAAATGTTCGCAATACGCCCGCTTTAGTGTAACCGAAGAACCCTGGGAACACAATAATTTCTTTTGTGTCTTTTAAAGGGGCTAAATTAGCATACGCTTCAGGTAATGCAAAGGTTCTTTCTGGTAAATCATTGACCACTAAACCTTCTTTAGGACTGACATAGCGTGCGGGCATACCAATGGCATTAAAGTAAGCGGCAATAAGCTTGGCGTTATTATCTTCACCTGCTGCTTTAATACTATCGATGAATAATTCCACATTGGTTTTGTCACCTTGTACACGTTCACGTAAATCTTCTGCGATTACGTCACAAATGGCATTATCTAGCCCCAAACCATCAGCAATCGCTCTAAAACGATCCACAACAGTTTGCAATTTTTCCTCTGTATTCTCTTGTAGTAACGCTGCATTTGCTAATTGTATTAATAGGTCAGTTACTTTTATATCGTCACCAGAACGTTTCCCTGGTGCTGAAACGGCAACAATCTTACGCGCCGGATTAGATTTTACAATGTTTGCTACTTTTTGTATTTGTTCTGCACTTGCTACAGATGTTCCACCAAATTTACACACGATCATATCTATCAAATCCTAACTTTTTCAAATTAATTGTATTCCTCCACAAAACAATTGACTGTACACAGTGTACAAATTATCGTTTCCTACGTCAATACAATTTAAAAAATTCACGCAATTTTTCGAGAAATATGGACAATTTTCGTACTGTTTGATTTATTATACGGATTTCACATGAAATAGTTAAGGTTTTTGTGAATTTTTTTTCGTGACGTTCACATAATCGTGAAATTTTCGGTTTTGACTTTCTTCTATATAAATGAAGAAAACGCTTACTCCATTTATGATATGCACAAATATCCACTATGTCTGTGCTATTTTTGTATGTATCAAGGATTCCTTCAGCAGGGATTTCTCTTTTATTTATTTGGTTTATCGCTCGTTATCGAGGATTTATTGCTTAATCGCAGGTATGACCGCGTTTATCTTCACTCGATTTGCCGGTATTCACCCTCGTCCATATAAAAAAACTAGGCTCACGTCGAGTGATGCCTAGTTTTGATTTTGCTATTGGATTAAATGGCTGTCCAGCCGCCATCGATTACGAGCTCTGCGCCTGTCATAAAGCGGGATTCGTCTGATGCTAAGAACACTACGCCATAAGCTACATCTTCAGGTTCACCGAAGTATGGTAATTGCGTGTAAGCTTGATAGTATGGCAATGCACCGCCCTCTTCCATCGTAGGCGCTGTCATTGGTGTTACAATAATGCCTGGATGAACAGAATTCACACGAATTTTATCTTTACCATATTCAATCGCAGCCGATTTAGAAAGCACACGAAGCGCTCCTTTTGCTGCTGTATAAGGGCTTGTACCAGCCATTCCCACGATTCCACCGATCGAAGAAATATTGATAATTGAACCACCGCCAGCTTTTTGCATTTCAGGAATCACATATTTCATGCCAATGATACAACCATTCAGGTTAATATCCATAATTTTATTCCATTCAGCCATTTCCATGTTGGCAATTGTTTTAGGTGATGAAACGCCCGCATTGTTGACGAGGATATCCACTTTGCCATATGCCTTTACAGCCTCGGCAATCACTGCTTTCCACTCATCCTCAGAAGTAACATTATGTTGAAGACCAAGAATGTCCCCACCATTTTCTTTAATTTCTTTTACTAAATTATTCAAGGGCTCGATTTGTACATCTGTTGCAATAACCTTTGCGCCTTCTTGTGCAAATAGTTTTGCCTCAGAAGCGCCCATTCCCATTGCTGCTCCTGTAATAATTGCTACTTTCCCATTTAAACGACCCATCATAAATCTCCCTTTCTTCTATATAAATGAACAATTCGTGAACACGTTAACAACTAGTTGTATTATCGACACGGTGTCGTTAATATAATTATAACGCGCAATTGAAAAAGGGCAAACAACACCAAAGCCCATAATGATGCTTTCACAACACTTGCAATCGGACTGTTGTTTAAATAGAAAATTTAATACAAGGAGCTTCAAAATGTCGAAAAAAATGGACCCTCGCGTCATCAGAACACGCCAATTATTAAGAGATGCACTAGTGGCATTAATTGATGAACAAGGCTATGAAAAGATTACGGTACAAGATATTACACAACGGGCTACATTAAACCGTGCCACTTTTTATTTACATTACCGTGATAAATTAGACCTTCTCTATCAAAGCTCAGAAGAAGCCTTGCATGAGCTTGTAAGTAGTATTCACCCACCCTGCGAAGAGAAGAAGGATTTTGATTTATTACCAAATTATGACCAGCCACATGAGACATTTATGCATTTATTTGAACAAATAGCGCTGAATAGTAAACTATACAAGGTCTATCTCACAGAAAAAAATATCCCTTATTTCTCCGATGGCCTTAAAGACATTATTATCAATTTTGTCTCGAGCGGCATTCAAATGATGGAGCCTGACGACCAAAAGCTGACCGTGCCGCGCGAAATGGCCGTCCGTTTTTATGCAGCCGCCTTTCTTGAAGTAATCGTCTGGTGGTTAGAAAATGATATGCCCTATACCCCCAAATTTATGGCGACCCAGTTAATGCGTATTACCATTAAAGGCCCTTATATTGACAACCCTTTTGAAAGATAAAGCAGAACACCAAATTTCAATTAACAACAAAAACAAAAGGTAATCACAACGCATATGTGATTACCTTTCTCTATTTGTCTCGAGTTATACGATTTTCATGTTTAATTCTCTAGTAGGGTTATAGAATTGTAACCATTTCTCCGCTTCACTGACCATCCACGTTCCAAATTCATTTAAAAACAATAACAAAACGTTCGTATCGATTATGGGGGTTATTGCATATTCAAGTGCCCTTCTCATGTCGCTTTCCTTGTCAGGGTAATATTCTGAGAACCGTTTATAGGAGGGGTATAAATCCCTTGTATAGGTGTTTTCCTTCGTTATGACAAGTGCAAGCCCTGCTCTTACTATAATTTTCATAATCCACTTACAACAATCTTTAATATCCTCTCTATCCGAATTATCTTGAAGATCATCACAGGCATTTTTTATTTGCCCCTGCAATTGGATAAGGTGGTCATTCGCTAAAGCCTCGTTCGCTTTATATCTTGGTAATCGAGGTATTAAATCCTCTCCAAACACACATATACTATGGGTTTGGAGGATGAAACTAATGATTGAAAAAGATGTCGTATTTAAAATATCTTCTTTGCCGAATACACTTAGCTCAATCCCATCTACACAATGATGGTTTTGAGTTAACGCTTGCTCTACATCTTTTATCCGCTTTACCTGCTGTTTTTTAGGATTTTGCTTCGTGACCGCTATTGTGTCTAAGTCAGCTACTCCTTCAATACCTATACCCTTTGGAATCGATCCCCTTATATAAATGCTATGTAAGTCATCTTGGAGAAGGGTGCGATAGGTATGAACCACATCGTTGATGACAGCAAGAAAAATAGGGTTGATTTTATTCCAATCTGCATGATTAATTATGTATCCATCACTATCCGTCAGACATAAGCTGCCAATTTCTTTTATAGTCGTCATTACATCGCTCCTTTTAGGTGACTGATTTACTTAAAAATAGGATAGCATGTCCTATACAAACACACTATCCTACTTTCATGTTGGAAGTCCTTTGAAACTAACAGCATTTACTTTTCTTTAAATTCAAATTCAATTTTTCCTTCTACCAAACGTAGGGCTGCATTAAATTGTTTGCCATTCTTTGATTTAAAGCCTTTCATCATAGCAGTTTTCCCACTCTTACATAAATCATGGATGTTTTTTTCCGTTAGTTTTTTTCCTAATAGCCTTTGTGGGAACGTTTGCTTACAACCATTTTTATAATTCGAACAACCATAAAAGGTTTTACGCAAGCCTATTTTCCCTTCCTTGCATGCTGGACACATGGCAATATCTTTTACCACGGCTGGTTTAAACTGCTCTGCTTCAATTGTCAGTGCCTCTAACTGTTTAGGCACCTCTGCTATTAATTGATGAATAAACTTGCCTATGCTTTCGATAAAATGTTTGGCAGAGCCTTCCCCATGGCCAATTTTATGTAAGTAAATTTCCCATTTGGCCGTCATAGAAGGACTTGACAGTAATGTTCCTTCAATTGCCTGACATAAAAGCTGTCCTTTCGGTGTAATGCTCACGATATTTTTTCGTACTTCAATAAATCCATGCTTCTTAATCGTCTCAATAATGCCACTCCGAGTTGCTTCCGTCCCAATCCCTTCAATCGATTGCAGCACCTCGATTTCCTCTTCATCCTCAACCGATTTACCACAGGTTTTCATCATCGTAATGAGTTGACCTTCTGTATAGGGCTTCGGAGGTGTTGTCGTGCCTTCTACAATAGCAATCTTACTTTGTACCAGCTCATCTTGGAAGACAACAGGTAAAGACTCCTCACGCGCCTGCACCTCTGTCTCATTTGAAAATAATTCTTTCCAGCCTTTGACAAGCTCTGTTTTCCCTACTGTTTTAAACTCTACATTTTTGACATTCGTGATAATCGTTTTTTCATCGTATTCATAATCCTGATGAAACATAGCGAGTGTCGTATTGAGGATTTCAAAATAAATATTTCGTTCATCAGCATTCATGGATTGCAACGCTTTGGCCGTCGGTATTTTTTTCGTTGGAATAATCGCATAGTGCTCTCCAACATTGGCACTGTCGACATAGCGCTTGTTCTTCCCTCTATTGATTGGCTGAAATGCTTTTCCCACGAGCTGCTGATAGTTTCCTAAGGATTCATTTAAATAAGCAAACTCATTATGCGTAATGAGCTGTGAATCGGTACGTGGGTAAGAAACGAGCTTTTTCTCATAAAGTGATTGCGTAAGTTTCAACACATGTGATGGACTGTATTTCCAACGTTTATTGGCAGCCGCTTGTAAAGTTGATAGCGCATGTAGTTTAGGTGGTGCCATCCGCTTCGTTTTGTTCGTGACACTTGTAATGAGACCTGTATCATTCGGTTCAATCCCATGCTGTTGCAATAACTGCACTGCCTCAGCCCGCTCTTTTGTCTTTAGCTTCGCCTTCCCTTTATAAACACCATGTTGAGCTTTAAAAACCCCTTCGATTTCATAAAATTTTTCAGGCTTGAACTGTTCAATTTCCTGCTGTCTTTTATAAATTAAATAGACGGTTGGCGATTGTACTCGTCCGATGGAGATACTGCCCTTGAAGCCCTTTTTCTGCAACAGTAGCGTATAGAGGCGACTACAGTTCATACCTACTAACCAATCGCTAATTTGACGCGTTTTGGCTTCTTGGTACATAAGCAAATCCCGCTCATTACCTTGCATATGATTAAAACCTTTTCGGATTTCCTCTACTTCTAATGAATTGATCCATAATCGTTTAACGGGCTTATTTACTTTTGTCATTTTCAAAAGTGAGTAGAAGATATTTGAACCCTCACGTTCACTATCACAGCAGTTATAAATCATTGTTACTTGGGGATCACTAAAGATTTTTTTGACTGCATTGAATTGTGGATACATTTTAGAGACCACTTTATCTTCAAATTTTTGCGGAATGATCGGTAGTGAAGCAAGCGACCACTTCTCCCATTCCTTTTGATATTCTTTCGGCTCCTTTAATTCAACAAGATGACCAACTGCCCAGGTAATAACTGCACCATGAGGAAAAGTAGCACAAGGTTCCAGTTCAATAAAGGTTTTCTCTTTTTGCTTCACTTTAAAGGCGTCTGCATATGCTCTTGCTTGAGATGGTTTCTCTGCTAATATAGCAATTTTCCCCATTAATCATCACATCTTCTTTACAATATTTTAGTAGCTTTTCTATAAAAACATAAAACTCAACTAATCAGATTAGTTGAGTTGATGGTGAAATACCTTACTACTATTTTACTTTAAACCATATAAAATAGCACTTACTAAAATCTATGTACAAGGAACTCCCTTTAAATATATTAAATCTCTAGTCGCAAGCCAATCGATTTTGTATTCTATTTTCCCTTTAGATTCCTTTGTTGAGATTTGTCTACTTATTGCTACAGTAAATATAAGATGTTGCTTTAAAATAAAGTTTGAACAAAAATACCTCCCCACCCCTTATTTTACAAACTAATCATACCTTCATGAATATAGCTAATATTCCGAGCCATTTCACTAGTAATCTCCAAATCAGTTGCAATGCCCAATCAATTTGCCTTCGCTCGTAATAAACTCGTTCAATCTCAAACTTTTCAATAACTCGTTGTTATAGTAACAATCGTTGTCTTTACAACTGGCTCGTTTGTTTTAGAGTCTGGAGGATGTTTTAGACCTAATTCATCAGCAATGACAATTGTTTCTTCCAACGGCAATAAAGGAGATTGTTCTGGATTACCAACAATAAAAACAGAATATTCAAAATAAACAAAAGATAAATTTTATTATTTCAATGCAAGATTTTTTCATACAAGGATATTCAACACCCTAAAAAATAGTGATAGTTTCGAACTCTAATTAATCTAAAAGGAACTTTCTTGTTTTCAGGAAAGCGACCGATTGTGGAAGATCATTATTGACTAAAGCCCCTATTAGTTCAAGAATCAATATTAGGAAATTTATTTACTTCAAACAAGAAAAAGCCAGTAAAATCGGAATTCCTTGTCTTCTAATAAATTCTTCTTCCCTACTAAAATGTTCACGCTTTGGTGTACCTTCACGTAAATCTAGAACTGAAAAACCAGCTTGTTAAATGCTATTAAAATAATATTCGATTGTACGATGATAATTCACCACTATTTGGCCAATCCAAGCTCTTTTCTTTCCCACTCACAGAAATAGTCATCGATGATCCAATTATCACGTTTATCCCCTGATTGCTTATTAGCAAATGAACCACGGCTGGTATAGAGTCGTTGTACTCCTGATTGTCTTCCTGATTGATGGCCGCCGACACTCAGCTGTTTGCAAAAAAACAAAGAACCGAACCTTTTTTTGATAAAGAGACAATATAGTGTGTAAGCTTACTTAGGAGGATCCTCTGAATGCAAAATGAATATATGTACCAATTACTCCAAAAAATGAAGGAAGGTGATCAACAGGCGTTTCGTACGATGTATGATGCCACCTATCAGGACGTCTACCGGACAGTCTCCTTTCTGGTGGACCATCAGCAGGATCGGGAAGATGTCATGAATGAGATATATATGCAAATGTGGACCTCACTTGCTAACTATGATACGAACAGACCTTTCCACTTCTGGCTAAACGGCTTGGTAATCCGTCAAGTGCAGAGATTTCGGGTCAAGAGCTGGCGGAGATTCCGAATTTTTGAACGCATCCGTGCCTTTTCTCAGGAAGAGCCTCATTGGGATCGACCTTCTGTGTTGATGGATGGGACGAAGCAAATGATAACACAGGCAATCCAAAAACTGACCGATAAACAACGATCGGTGATTGTCCTCCGCTTTTTTCACGACTATAAACTTGAGGAAATAGCGACATTGCTCGAAATTCCTCTGGGTACAGTCAAGTCCAGGTATCATGCTGGTCTTCAGGTGCTTCGAAAAAACTTAAGTAATCTCCCCCCAGAAAGGATGGAAGAAATCAATGCCAATTGAACGTAAAATCCGTGAATATCTGCACAAAGAGGCAGAAACTATGGAATGCCCTCCAGCCATTTCCAAACGAATAGAACAATCCTATTCTCAATATTTCCAACGAAAAAGGAGCGAAATAAATATGAAAAAACGATTAATGAGTGGATTAGTTGCTACTGCGATTTTGATTCCAACCGCAGCATTTGCGGCCCCTAACCTGATTGAAATGCTTACTAGAACACCAATGACTGTTGAACAAGTCAAGGTGGATGAGGATGGCAAAGCAACACTAGAGAAGCTGTATAACGCATTTCCCGAAACAAAATCATTTGAGATTATCAATGCAAGCAAGGTTCAAGGTGTCCAAACAAGCATCATACTGCAGGAAAAAGGAGGAATTGGCAAAAAGATTTCCCTTCATACAAATGGTATTACAGGTGCGATTGAACACGTGAATCAGGAGAATTGGGAGCCAAAGGAGAAACCACTCACTGCCTTAACCGATCAGGAAATCAGGTCGAAGGTAGATGATCTAATTGATAAAATGTTTGGCAACATCGAAGAGTACGAGTTTGCTATGGAGCAAATGGAGAACCCGGATCAAAAAACGTTTATGTTGAATTACACCAAAAAGGGATCAAAAACACCTTTCTACCAGGTATTTGTTCAAGACAATACAATCAGTGTTTCTCTAATCGGAGGTGAGACTACACCTTTAAACAATAAAGTAGAAGGTTTTTTCTCTACAAATGGTAAGCCTGATTATACTGCTGATTCCTTTTTAAACGATGAAAAACTGTTTTCTTTACTAAAAATTAGCCCAACAGAATTAAAAAAAGAATTAGCAAAAGGTAAATCTGTTGTCGAGATTGCAGCATCTAAAAATGTCTCTAAACAACAAGTGATTGATGTGATTGCAAATACACAGGCTGAAGGACAAATTCAAGGTGAAAATAATGATGATGTTCCTAAAAGCAATCGTTCAAGTGAACAAATGTTAAAAGCTGTTGAACCGAAAGTAGTACAAGTTATTGAACATAAAACTGAAACACCATGGTAGAAATAACAAATCCTAGGCGGATGGGGTTGCAGAATATCGCTTGAGTACATCTAATTCAATGGTTGCTTCTTAAATATGAATTTGAATGGTGGCATGAGGTGCTTTTAATCAAACTTTATGACAAACCTGTACTTAAACAAATTGGCCAATAGTACAACTAGGGTTTAAAAAATAATCAAACTTTTTTATATAAAATTTAATCTGCTACATTAAATAAGAGCATGTTTTGATCAATCTTTTTTCAAAACATGCTCTTTAGATCTACTCTCATATCAAAGTTGATATCCATTCATTTAATCAAACTTTATGACAAACCTACAATTGTATTTTATTCAATTAAATGGCCCTTTAATGAAAACGAGCGCTGATCTTTGCTACAGAATCGCACTCAATTGTTGAATAACTTAGGGAAAAATTATTTCTCTTCCTTGTCGGTCCATAAAACTTTGTATATAAATGCTAGCTCAGCTTCTTCAATACCCTGTGGCAGTTCCCCAGTTGTGCCACCGCCAGAACGCAGTTCGTTTTTAGTAGTACCTAGCCATGCTGTTAAATAAATAGGTTTATTTTTTTCTAAAGTCATTTTTCTATCGATTAGCAAACCAAAAGATGATGTAGTCATGTTATTTGAATAAAACGTTGTAGCAAGCCCAGAAGGTATTCCATTTAAAAGTTTTAAAGAATGATCTTCGTCTCTATTGTCAATAATTCCAAAAGAAATAAGGCTGTCATTATATTTTGTTTCGAGTTCACCCCAAGTCTTTAGTAACTCCTCTTTAAACTTACCGTTTTCAAAAACTTCCACCGAAAATTGTAAATCATCATCTTCTTTCAAAGTGCCATTCAACTTGAAAAATTTAATTTGCTCTACACCTGTTTTACTAATTAATAAGGTTTCCTTTTCACTCATGTTGTAGGACTCAATAGTTAATTTCGAATTTGATGGAGATTTTTCTGTTTCTACTCCTACACATCCTGTTAACAACAATGTAATAACTATAAACAAGTAGTAGCTTTTAAAATAACGCATATTAGCTCCCCCTATTGATGAATGTTTCATTAAATTATTTCTAATTTTATCCATTTTCGCAATACTCATTACTCCAATAATAGCCCTTTAATGAAAATGAGCGTTGATCCTTATTACGGAAAATACTAGAAAAATAAAAACTAATAGTCAAAAGAGACGTAAAAAAGCACCCTTTAAGGCTGCTTTGAACCCTTTTTTGTCATTCCTATTTCTCTTCATTTTTACTTTAAACCATATAAAATAGCACTTACTAAAATCTTTGACCACTTTTATAGCTAATTATAAAGAATCAAAAATTTTCTTTACCCATTCAAGATACGCTTGCATATAGTATTCCTGCTTAAAGCCATGATTCTGGTCCTCTGCTACTATCACAGTCACATCCGCGTCTGCGTTTCGTGCAGATTGGATATATTCCTGTGGACCTTTTACCCCGATTGCTAAATCCTTTGTCCCATAAGCTATAAACTGAGGTATATGAGCTGTTCTGAAATGCGTAGATAAATCTGTCTGCTGCAAGAGCTCTTCACGTTTTTCTGGATTTCTGACAGCTTCATCATTAAAAGAAGCAAAGAGCATGGGCACATTATAGCGATACGTCAATGCAGGGTAAATCATAGCAGCGGATGCCACTTGATCATCAACAGCATCAATGGCATCAAGCTGATAACTAGCAGGAAACAGATTTTCTCCCTGAATAAGGTTAATAAAGCTACCCGTTTGATAGCCTCCAGCACTAAAACCTATTAAACCAATTCGATCTGGATGGAGACCATAATCATTGGCATGGTAACGTAGATAACGGACCGCACGCTGAACATCTAGCTGTGGAATAGGCCACTCATAGGGATTGGAACGATAGTGGAGAACGAATGCATTAATACCTGCTTTATTTAATGATGCAGCTACTTCCTTTCCTTCTGCTGTTCCTCCATCCATTTCCTTAAAGCCATAACCACCACCTGGCATAATAATGACGGCACTGTCACTGTTCGCTACCGTATAAGGAATCAGATAGGGCTCATCTTCATAGGTTGATTTTTCATAGCCCCCTTCAATTTCATGGATATAGGTAAAGGTATCAATGACCGCTTCATTGTCTTTATAGTCTTCTCCCACAATGCCAGTGGAAAATTTGAATGTCGCCAAAAGTCTGTTAGGATTGCCCTTAATATTCATATCGTCTAGCTTACTTTCTGAATGATTACCTGCCACTTCTTCTCCCCAAATCTCCACCTTGTCTTCAATATCCGCAACTGGCTTGCCTGGTTTATTTCCTAAGGGATTAATCACAAGAATAGCGTATCCAATCCCCATAAACAAGGTCAGTATAACTAGAAGGATTCCTGCTATCTTGGCTATCTTCTTCGCTACCCTCATCATCATAACCTCCATTAAATTTACTTATGTATCGTTTACTATTTATTATCTCGGGTAAAGGATTATTAACCTTTAGCTCATTCTTTAGCAAATAATGATTGAAGATCTTGTATAGCATCAATACAAGGTTATATTCTTCCATTTTCTAAAGGATTAAAGCGACCCTTTAGAGGAAGCATGATGCATTCCTTACTAAAGAAATGTCTGAAGACCACAAATTTTTTAAAAACTGCATACGTACCTTGTAATGACGTAAACTATAAAAACACAACCATAATTTTTTCGGAGTATGAGGTAGGTATTGTAAAAAAGAAGGAGGGATACGATGTTTGATGAAGCTGCATATTTTATTTTTAGAGCACTGTTAATTTTAACTGTTTTGGTTGTTGTGGTTGGAATCCCACTTGGTGAAACCCTGATTAGAAAAAAATAAAACTGCATCTAAATGGATGCAGTTTTTGATTTTTATCCTACTTTGTGTCGGTAATAGATTTTGGGATTGTTGAAATAATGAACTATATAGAAGTCTTAGAATGGATTTTCACCTTTTATAAAAGGAATAAAAACTACATAAATTGAACCAATAAAAATGAGCCAAAAGAGTACGGATGTACGTCGCTGTTTAAAGATATTACTTTCCTGAAAAATAAAAATACCGACAATCAACGAGTATAAGACGAATAAAATATACGATAATCCAAACCAGTTTACCCATACGTCACCTGTAAATTGAATTCCAAAATTCTCGTATATAGGTCTTAAAATATAAGTTGTGAAAAGTAAACCAATCGATAGAATTACAATGATTTCGAGTAAACTAAGTACAACTTTCTTCCATTCATCCAAATAAATTACCTCATTTCTTTTGACAACATGAAAATATAAACCTGCGTAATGGTACAAACAAAGTTGCAAAGTTGTTTAAGTAGAAAAAGGCTCTACTCCTTATTAAAGTAAGTCCGTTAAAACAATAGTAAAACACTATCATCCACCTTAAGGAACTGTATTACTCATAACCGTCACAAAGCCGTTCAACGAGGCTGTATCAATTAATTGAAGTATTCCCAGTCTTGCGGTATCACTGTAGACATACCAATGATTTGCAGTAGTATCATGCACCAAAACTCCGCCCAAGTCCCCCGTGGAAAAATAAATATCAAACCGTTTGATACTGTTCGAGTCTTGGTCTAAAAAATCAAATTGCGAATTTTTATCATAGTCTCCTACTGGAATGGGATGAGAATCCCATGGATTATAAGTAGGTGCTTCAATTTTACTTCCATTATTTTTTATAAAAGTATTATAAATAGCTTCGTTATAACCATTCCCATTGATTTGCTGTACGACTCCGCCTAATGTCATATGATATTCGTATTGCAATGCTTTTACTTTTATACCATCAATAAAGAGAGGCTGTGTCTCAGCCGTTACTGTACCGTTTTTGTAAGTGATATTGCTGCCAAATGTTTCGGCAAGAAAACGCATCGGAACAAAAGTACGATTATTCTTCATATATGGCTTTACATCAAGCGTTTCTGTTTTACCGTTTTTCACCACTTGATTACGATTAAGTTTTAGTGTTACCTGTATATCGTTTTTAGTAAGGGTGATTTGGGCATCCGTCCATACAACATTTACCCCTAAATTTTCACTAATTACACGTAAAGGAACCATTGTCCGATTACTTTTAACTTCTGGATTTACATCAGATGCAATTGTAACACCGTCAACTTTTATTTGAAAATCGGCTGCATATGCCGGTGACGAAGTCATGATTAGAATCAACCCAAGAAAAATTCCTGAGAACACTTTTTTCAACTTTGAACACTCCTTTTCTTAAAAGTCACTATTCTCCCCAAAAATACATTCCACTAAATATTTTACCATAAAAATCCACCTATATCGTTAAACTATTCTGCTCTTTATTCAATCTACACGACCCATTAAAAGAAGACGCGTTTCGAAATAAACGCGTCCGATTGTTAGATAAGGATACTGATGAAAATTATCAACTAGAATTGATATCCTTTCTAAAAAGCTAATAAATTCCCCTGCTAAAGGCTGGCTGCCAAATTCCTTGGGCATTTTTCTCCATACCTAGCTCTCTTGGTCCATCAAGTGAGATAAATTTTATAACTCCTGTTGTATCTGTTTGTTGCTCAAATTCCGCATGTTCTAGCCCAGCAAAGAGGTTTGCGATAATAAGGCGATTTATTTCCTTTGTAAACAACGCCTGTCGTACGATTTTCGATTTCTCATAATATCTTCGAACACTTTCAGTTTCATCGTTCCTATTTGTTGTGAACAATGCTTCATATGTTTTAAAATCTTTTTCAATATCACTCATTAAAAACATTTTAGTAATCGCTTGGGGTGTCATATTTTTTAACTTTTCAATATTATAATCCGTTTTAAAGGCATTAAAAACTTGCTGCTCCTCTTCAGTCAATTCAAATGTTAGCTCAAAATTTTGGAAGCCTACGACCTTACCGACTAATTGCCCCTCACTAATTTTCATAATCGTATGACCTTCGTCACTGTCATAAACAACCATTTCTTTTTCTTTCGCAGAAATCGATTTGTCATTGAATGGCGCTGGTCTTGTTCCAAAATTATGAAAAAAGTAAGGATTTTTCATTGGGTCATTGATATCCTCTTTTTTTATTTGCTCATTTAATCCATGAACTTTTAATGGGGTATTCTCTACTAAAATTTGCCCTTGCTTCATTGTTACATGATCATTCCCTAATCCTAATACAGTTGAAACGACAAGCCCATCCGTTCCATAAAAAGCAACATAATCTCCATACGTAATGGGGGCTTCCTTATCGATAATCATTGGCAAAAAATGCAGCATCCATTGTTTCCCAAGTAGATGGGCATAGTTCGGCTCAATGATGTCTAGAGAGGAAACATCATCGACAATTGGTAATAGCTCATTTTGCTGACTTGCGTTTTGTAGGTTATTCTTTTGAGAAAATTCAACGAATAGCATGAACCCAATCATGAAAAAAGCTGCAATAGATACGGAGACAACCTGCCAGTTCAACTTTCTTTTCATGGGTTTCTTTTGCAATATACGTTGCTTGATGTCATTTGTAAATGGGGCATCATGTCGCAATTCTTCTTTTAGCTTGTCTTTAAATTCCTTCATAAAATATTGCCTCCAGTTCCGGATTTGTTTTCAACAATTCTCTCGCTCGACGAATCCTTGTACGAACGGTGTTTTGTGAGACATTTAATAAACTAGCAATCTCAGAAACATCAAATTCTTCATAATAAAACAGTACAATGACTTCCCTATAATGAAGTGGTAAGGCAAAGACAATTTGCTTTAAAGTTGCAAAATCTTCAGTTGCTATATATGTTTGCTCTACAGAGGGTTCAGTTCTACCTAGTGGTAAAAGCTTTGAAATAAATGATTTTCTCTTTTGTTTACGTAGTTCATCGTGACAGCAATTAATAGCGATACGGGTTAAATACGTTTTCAATGAAGCATCTTTTCTAAAATCGTCTTTATGTAATAAGTACTTCATGAGTACGTCCTGTGTAATCTCCTCTGCAAGCTGAAAATCCTTCATATATAAATAGCTAAGATGATACAAATATTCACCATATTGTTCTACGATTTGTTCCAACAACAACTCACCTCGTTTCAATCCTACTACTTAGACGCTCGTTTTCTAAAAAATTGTTCAATCTCCTGGAAATATTTTAGAGTAGCCTTTTTATCAAGATTGCAGTAGTATGCAATGCACTTCTAGATGATGCCACAGTACCTATGTATTAGATGGGCTTACTGATAATTGCCCTTTTCATGAAGAAAGACGCTTCCTATTATTTCAGAAAAGCGTCCGAGAAGATCGTTATTCAACTTTACCTATAGTTCGTTCAAGAAGGACTGTTCTTTTTCCGATTTGTTAAATAAATCTATTCTTTCTTTTATACTTTCGTTCTTACTAGTATCCCACCAATCAACGACCACATAAATCTCATGTATATCTTTCAGTGTAATAAAGTCACCATTTTTATTGATGTATGGCCCTGCAATAGCACCAGTTGTATATTCTGCTATATTCGTCTCACCAGTAACTGAATCAGTATGAACGACTGAATCATCATTCTCGATAACCACATGCGTTTCAAAGTGGAAGAAATCTGTCTTATACGTATTGACGTTTTTCATTTTTAAGGTCCCAAATCCTGCTTTAAAGTCTTCTGGTGTTATAACAATTTCATACCCAGTTAGATTCCAGCTTTCACTTTCACCCATCAATAATAAATAATAAGTATTACCACTTTTTTGAGCATTGCAGCCAGATAGTACAAAGAACGACAACATCAAATAAATGCAAGGCACTAAACCTTTTATATATTTCTTCATTCAATCCCCCTTATAACATTCCTTCTATAAAATAAATATCTAATTCCCAAAAAGAATGCTATTCAACTCCTTAAAGAAAAAGACACGTTCCTATATTAACGCGCCCTTTTCTGGACTAAAAAATGAGTTACTAACTATTCATAAACTTTTGTAGGCAACTTGAACGATTTGTTGTTCACCATTCTTCTCAAAAATCTTATAATTTTCCATCCCGATTTTTTCCGCAACTTTTTGGGACGGGATATTTTTTAAGGTCGTGTATGAAAATATTTCAGAATAGCCCAGAACATTCCATGCATATTCCTTACAAGCAGATGCCGCTTCTGTCGCATACCCCTTATTCCAATACGCTTTAATAATGTGAAAACCGATTTCAGGTAACCATACACCGTCAATGTTCTGCATGGTTATTCCACAATCACCGATAAATAGATCTCCTTCTTTTAAAACAACTGCCCATAGTCCGTGATTATATTGCTTATAATTTTTCTCATTCCACCTGATCCAATTTTTAACCTCTTCTTGATTAAAGGGATGAGGGTAATATTGCATAGATTTAGGGTCGGAAAGCACTTTTGATAATTCATGATGATCGTCCATTTTTAACGCTCTAAGGTATAATCGTTCCGTCTCGATTATTTTCAAAATGCCCACCCTTTGCTTTTAATATATTTTGCTACAATATTTCATTTAGAAATGTGCAGTACCTGTTTTTACCCATTTGAAGCCAAAAAGTTACCCAAAGTAATGATGGACACACCAAACAACAAGAAACAGACTTACGATCCCCCAAGCAGTGGTACTCCATATCCACCAAACTACAGATCTTGCTTTTGATGAATTTCCCTCTTCTTCCATATTCAATTTTATAAAAGCGACCTTACTTTCCATATCTTTTTTCATAGAAGCGAGCACAACAAATCCAATTATTATGAAACCAATAGTTACCCAAAGTAGTAGGTCCACCTTTACACTCCCTTTATAGAATTGAATTTCACCGCAATTTATTATAATAATTAGATTCTACAAAGATAACAATATACCTTGTGTTAATTCAAGTGCGTTTAAGTATATCATGTATTAAAATGCTGAAACTTAAAGTGCCAGAAGCTTTGTTTGGAAACTTTACTTAAAAGAATGTTATTCAACAATTGGACCCAATGTTAAGATAAACACGCAAATGTAAGATGTATTGCTTTACTCAACAATATGACCCTTAAATGAAAAGGAGCAAAATAGATGGCCCTATCCCTCACTTTGCCTACTCTATCCATCACTTTTCACGTTGTATCCGCTACTTTTCATGTTTTAACCACTACTTCAGAGCCTATCCCTCACTTTGCCTGCTCTATCCATCACTTTTCACGTTGTATCCGCTACTTTTCATGTTTTAACCACTACTTCAGAGCCTATCCCTCACTTTGCCCGCTCTATCCATCACTTTTCACGTTGTATCCGCTACTTTTCATGTTTTAACCGCTACTTTAGAGCCTATTCCTCACTTTGCCTGCTCTATCCATCACTTTTCACGTTGTATCCGCTACTTTTCATGTTTTAACCGCCTTTTTAGAACCTATCCCTCACTTTGCCTGCTCTATCCATCACTTTTCACGTTGTATCCGCTACTTTTCATGTTTTAACCACTACTTCAGAGCCTATCCCTCACTTTGCCTGCTCTATCCATCACTTTTCACGTTGTATCCGCTACTTTTCATGTTTTAACCGCTACTTTAGAGCCTATTCCTCACTTTGCCTGCTCTGCCATTTGAGTGGTTGAACTAGAGTCATAAAATAAACCGACCCAATGAATCCGCCAAGTGCCATTAATTGCATGTGACGCGTACTTAATTCCCGCTTTAGTTGTGAATCTTGATGATTATCTTTCATAATGCTTACTCCTCATACGTTTAGATTTTCAAATACTTGCTCAAAAAAGGAATAAAAAAAACGCCCTTTTGGATTAACCAAAAGGACGATTCAACTCGTGTTACCACCTTTAATTTATAAGCAATTCACATTACTTACCTTAAGAAGTACGGTCATTTGACGATACTCTCGCACATGATTACAGGTGCTTACCGGCGTAGCCTACTTAGAATAATCCTTTCGGTACACAGCTCCAAGATGAATTCTCAATCGTTTTACATGCACCTCTCATCGACCGGTAACTTTCTGTTCGTAAAAATAATTGATACTACTTCTTTTCATAGCCTTTGTTCTAGCCATCTCAAGAGAAATAGTAGATTTTCGCTAAATAAAGCGCCCGATTGTAAAAGGCCCAAAAATTACCATTCTCTTCATTACACTCTCTGAAAACCAAAAATATATTTCAATCATACGAACAGGCAACGAATATCTTACTTTTTGTTCTTTTGATATACAATAAAAGTAAGGCCATTTAATAGCAATGTAAAAATGAGAAGAACTGCTGTGGCTATCACGACTGCACGTGTTGTGTCCATAAGTGCCGCCCAATCCTCAATTTTTACTAAATGATAATGATAGAACATCTGAAAACTAATTGAAATAGCACAGGCACTGATGCTGAGAACGGAAAGGATACCCCAATTAGATTGTTCATGTTTTTTATTTCCCATTAGATAAATAACTGGAAGTATCCAAGCGATTAGTCCTAGTAAGAGACTGCCAATATTAAGCCAACCCATCATAACGAATCCCCCATTCTATTTGTATAGCTGTTTAACAATACTTAACGGTAAATTGTAGGAAAGGTTTCAAATAACTGTATTATTCAATAATATTGCCCTTAAAAGAAAAAGACACGTTGATAAATAAACGCGCCCAATTGCCGAAAACTATTATTCCATTAAAACTACCATGATAAACTCTATCTTTTCGCTTCATTTGTATATGCGTAAATATTTTCACTATTAATATACCAATGATTCCACCAAGCATATTACATAACAAGTAGATAGCATCTACAGAACTAAGGTTCCTAGGAACTAAACTAAACGCCCCTAAGAGAAGACACAAAAGCTCTGTACCTAAACAACACAATATCACTATAAAAATGGCTTTATTTCTATTTTTAAAATGGAAAAGAACGAATAAAAATATCCCTAAAGGAAGTAATAATAAAAAATTATAAACTATAGCTGAATAAGTCCACAAATACATATTGAAGTGGATACGATCAAAAATTCCAAACCAATCATTAGCTCTAATAAAACGACTACTATTGTCTGCTGGATTTAAAGGTAAAAGTGTTATTCCCCCTACTTTAATTTGAAGTAAACATAGTAAATAGAAGAAAAAGCTGTATAGAGGAACACGTCTTTGATTACGCTTGATTTCTTTTCTAAAGTAATCAAGAAATACATCTATTAAAATATAGACCAACAACACTAAAAATCCGAAAGGAACAATATTATATAGAACATAGTTTGTATGCAAGTAAACACCTCCTAAATTTTGTAACTTAGTCAAAACCATTTTTCCATTTAGATGCTTTTAATGTCATATATAAAAAAATACCCCTATAGACCACCATATCTATAGGGGAAAAAACGGTACGATATTATACTAGTAGGTTATCTCGGAATCTTTTCGATTCGGCGTAAGTGCAGTAATAAGTGCAATTAAATTAGGTGGAATACTAAATAATAAAAACAGCCAGTTTGTCGTCAGGATCGAGATGATCGTGAATACAATAATGGACGTAATGAAGACGAATAGGCCCACCTTCACACGTGAAGGCTGTAACGGGGCTGCACTGGACATATTGATGGTCAAAATAATCCCAATGATTCCCCAACTCGCTACGTGTGTTAATAAAAGGATACCTAAAACCATAGCAGTGCTTAATTCAATTCCAAAATTGAGTAACGTAAAGAAAACATACAGCGCTCCTAATGTCACATACCATGAATAGGATCTCGCCTTTTGCCAAATATGATAGTACAGCTCGTCTAAACCTCTGTTTTTTCTAGCTTTCTGTCGCCCGAACCACCATCCAAGGAGTCCACCAATCACTCCCCCATACAATCCAATCATACCCCAGATATTAATCTCCATCATTCATTCTCCCCTCTTCAAATATAAACACTTCTTCAATTGTGCTATTGAACGCTTTGGAAATATTGTAGGCAAGCTCTAAGGATGGATTGAATTTGCCTGATTCAATAGCAATGATCGATTGCCGTGAAACACCAACTTGTTTCGACAACTCTTCCTGCGTAATCTTGTTCAATTTTCGTAATTCTCGAATTCTGTTTTTCATAATGCCTCCTTTATAAATGTAAAGCAAACTATACATTTAATGTTAAGTAAAGTTTACTTTACATCACTACATATGTCAAGCAAACTTTACAATTTGATTTTTAGTTAGATGAAATGGCAATGTCGAGTAAAGAACAACAAAATTCTATTACTATGTACTATTTTCTGAAAATTTGATAAATTAATAGTGAGGAATGTTTTGAGCGTTACAAAAAGGAGGTTATTCAAATGAGTAAAAAAGAGCTCTTGCAAAATGGAGTCAATCAGGTGTTTTACGAAGAGGAATGGTACCCACCGTTATCAGAAGCATTAACGAATCTCAGTGCTGCGCAAGCTAGTTGGCAACCAGAAGGAAATGCCGCTAATACGATTTGGGAAAATGTAAACCATTTATTAATCTTTAAAGAGCGCTTACTTTCTCGCATACATAAAGATGAGACATTTGTTGCTCCACAAAATAATGATGAAACGTTTGTCCAAGGCGGTGCTCATGATGAAGATGCTTGGCAAGAAACAGTGAATCGAACACTTCACGTACATGATGCCTTACAATCTTCATTAACATCCTTGCAAGAAGAGGCATTAGATCAACCTAGTCCCGCTCTTCCAGTTTGGCAACAATATCTAAATATCCTTTTGCACGACGCTTACCATACAGGACAAATTGTTCAACTTCGTAAACTACAAGGTTCATGGCCAGCTAAGCGCTCCTACTTATAAACGAGGATTCAAATTGGTGACGGAAAAGCAGATGCCCCCTTAAGTTAGAGACAAACTACTAACTATAGGGGGCATAGCATTTAATTCGTTTCATTATCAATCTTAAGCTGTTTATCTAACATAAACAGTAGAACATCACTAATGTCGAGAGTGGTTTTAGTAAGTTTATAAGTCTATCGGCTTACCACCTGTCACTCCATAAATCTGACCCGTGATATAACTTCCTTCATCCGAGGCCAGAAGAACATAAACGGGTGCAAGCTCTACTGGCTGTCCCGCACGGCCGAGAGGCGTATTTTGACCAAACTCAGGAATCTCTCCTTCTAATTTCCCGTTATCTAGCTGAAGCGGCGTCCAAATCGGGCCAGGTGCAACACCATTGACACGGACACCTTTAGAAGCAAAGTACGAGGATAGGGATACCATAAAGTTGCTTATTGCACCTTTTGTCGCGGCATAATCCATTAAAGATGAGGATGGATCGAAAGATTGAACCGATGTGGTGGTGATAATTGCACTTCCTGGTTCCAAATGTTCTTCAGCAGCTTTTACGGTCTCGAACATGCTGATGATGTTTACTTTGAAAGTGTCTTGCACTTGTTTAATTGTTAAGTCACTTAGGGATGGCTGTGCGATCTGTTGCGCAGCATTTAATACAAGAATGTCCAATCCGCCAAAGGCTTCTATGGTTTTTGTAACAATCTCTGTGGCCGCGTTATCTTCTCGCAAGTCATACGGTAGCAGTAATGCTTTTCTTCCTGCTTTTTCAATTAATTCTTTAACGACGTTGGCATCTTCCTCTTCACCAGGGAAGAATTGTATGGCTACATTGGCTCCTTCACGTGCATAGGCAATAGCGGCAGCACGGCCAATCCCAGAATCGCCTCCTGTAATTAAGGCATTGCGCCCTCCTAGACGATTGTATCCTTTATATGATTCTTCTCCGCAGTCAGGTTTGGGGATCATTCCACGCTGTAGCGCTGGCGTGTTCTGTTCCTGATTTGGGAATTTTTCGGTATGAAATTTTTTACGTGGATCGGTTAGATGTGGGTTTCCCATCAGCTATCATCTCCTATTTTGATTAATTCGTGACAAACACTTTGTGTGCTTACACTGTTACATTTTGTTGAATACCCTCTGAACATTTACTTTAAACAGCATCAGATTTCTTCTGCCCTTCCACCAATGATGGAGTCATTTACATTTTCCTTACAAAAGAAAAAACACCCTATATAAGCGAGCAGACTAGTCCAATGTTGAAATGGATAGTTTGAACACTTACATTGAGTGTTTGAAGAACCTCTATAAAGTAGGTTATGAAAGATATTTAATAACGCTTTGTTTGTTTAAATTAACGCCTCAATTGCTTGAGCTACTTGCTCTTCTGTTAAATTGTGACGCACGATGTAGCGATTGCGCGCATGCTTTGTACATTCGATTGTACAGCCACCTAAATGCTTTGCTTCATTTTCTTCAGATGCGATGATTTGCTTGTTACATTCAGGATTTGCACAGTTAATGTAGCGTTCACAAGGTTCACCGTCATAGTGATCACGACCGACAATCACATGCTCTACTTGATTGATTGGCACCGTTAAACGCTCATCGAAAACGTACATTTGACCATCCCATAATTGACCTTTCGCCACAGGATCTTTTCCATATGTTGCTACACCACCATGTAATTGACCGACATCGCCAAAGCCTTCACGTTTCATCCAACCCGAAAACTTCTCACAACGAATACCACCCGTGCAATATGTTAAAACATTTTTCCCTTCGAATAGCTCACGGTTTGCACGGACCCATTCTGGTGTATCACGGAAATTTTTTACCTCTGGTCGAATCGCGCCACGAAAATGGCCGACATCGTATTCATACGTGTTACGCACATCTAATACTACTGTATTTTCATCTTGCATTTCAGCAAGGAATTGTTCTGGTGACAGGTAGCGACCTGTTAATTCATGTGGGTTGACGTCTTCTTCTAGGCCTAAGTTGACTAACTCAGGACGTGGGCGAACGTGCATTTTTTTGAATGCATGTCCTTCTGCCGCATCAATTTTAAAGACAATGCCTTCGAATAATGGGTCTGCTTGCATGTTTGCCATATATTGCTCTGTTTGCTCAATCGTCCCCGAAACAGTCCCATTGATGCCCTCATTGGCTACTAAAATACGACCTTTTAAACCGATTTCTTTACACATTTCTAAGTGCGTTGCTGAAAACGTCTCTGGGTCTTCAATCTTCGTGTAATGGTAATATAATAAAACTCGATAATTCATTGTTTTCCACCTATCATTTCAATATTTGCAGGATATTCCTGATAGTGTCTTTTACGACCTATTAACCATAAAGGATAATCCGTTAATATGCTATCGGTAATTAGACTGAAATGAGTAGAAATAATTTTCCATATGCCGCTAGATAAAAAAAGACACATTCATTCGTTAAACAAATTTTATATTTTTCTTCACCGCATTTTCTACTAAAGCATAGAGTAAACTCGCAATACCAAAAATAAGCATCGAATTGATAATACTTAAATTATATTCTTCTATAAATCGCGAATCATAAATGATTACGAAAGAAAAAGCCCCTATTGCCCCACCAAATAAAGTGAAGGTAACCACTTTGAACAGCCAATTTTTCATAAAACGACTCACAATAAATGTTAGCGGTAAAAACGAAATCGGATAGAGAATAAAAGCAAAAGAGCTCATTAAGAACATATAACCAACGCCTAAATCACGAAATCCCGTCATATATTCTGATGTCCTGATTTTTCTTCCTTCTAAAACTTCTAAGCCAAATCCAGCTAAGGCAAACAGCACTATAAAAGGTATCCACATGATTAAACAATGATAGAAAGTTTTCATTCTTATCCCTCCCCTTATAAATTTTTACTATAGGTACAATTAAACCCCTTAATCTATCAAACGAAAATCGGGGAAGAATGTTACAATGTTTCTCACCTGACAAAAGATCAAAAAAAGCATATTTTAGGGATTGATACGCCTAAAATATGCCCTTTAATTTCTTCTAATTAAAATACAATCCCAATAATGATGGCTGATAGAACACTTACAAGTGAGGCACCGTATAGCAATTTTAATCCAAAGCGTGCCACTACATTGCCTTGCTTTTCATTTAACCCTTTTACAGCACCTACAATGGTACCAATTGAGCCAAAGTTAGCAAAGGATATGAGGAATACAGAGACAATCGCTGCTGTACGCTCACTGAAGCTATCTTGGATTTTAACGAAGTCCAGCATGGCAACGAATTCATTTGCCACAAGCTTTGTCGCCATGATACTCCCTGCATTCACAGCTTCATGCCAAGGTACACCCATGACAAACGCAATTGGGGCAAAGACATAGCCTAGGAAACCTTGGAATGTGATACCGAAAATGCCATCAAACACACCATTAATGAGGGCAATTAACCCTACAAAGCCTACTAACATAACCCCGACGATGATGGCTACCTTAAAACCGTCCATAATGTATTCGCCTAGCATTTCAAAAAACGTTTGCTTTTCACCTTCTTGCACTTCGATTATATCTTCCTCCGCTTGTACTTCATACGGGTTAATGATTGAGGCCACGATAAAACCACCAAACAAGTTTAATATGAGAGCTGCCACTACATACTTTGGCTCTAGCATCGTCATATAAGAGCCCACAATGGACATCGATACCGTTGACATCGCAGAAGCACATAAGGTATAAAGCCGATGCTTTGGTAAAAAGCCGATTTGATTTTTCACTGAAATGAATACTTCATTTTGCCCTACGATTGCCGCTGCAACCGCATTATAGGATTCTAGTTTTCCCATGCCATTGATTTTACTTAATACGAAACCTATATATTTAATCATAAACGGTAGAATTTTATAATGTTGCAATATGCCGATGATGGCTGACATAAATACGATTGGCATTAAAACATAGAGGAAAAATGTATGTGCACCCTCATTCGCCATCCCACCAAATACAAAATTTGTGCCCTCATTGGCATATTCAAGTAGTTTTGCAAAGCTATCAGCAAATCCTTTAATTAAAAATTCCCCAATACCTGTCTTCAGTAATAGAAACCCTAAAACAAGCTGGATAACAATCATCACAATGATTGGGCGATATTTAATATTTTTCTTATTATTACTTGCAAGCCATGCTAAAAATAGTACGAGTAGTAGACCTACTATCGAAATAATATAATGCATGTTGTCCCCTCCGTAACGAACAATGTTTTCAAATGCTTTTTCTTCCCATCCCATGCAATCCCTTACGCATCGATGATTGTATGAAGAGCAATGTCCACCATATCAAAAAAGGATTTTTCACTTTCCTCGTGCGTTAAGCTTTCATTTGTTAATAGTTGACTACCTACCGTCAAAATAGACAATGCCTTTACCCCATATTTTGCGGCTAACGTATAGAGGGCGGTGCTTTCCATTTCTACCCCTAAAACACCGAATTCCATAAACTTATGAAGCCTGTCTAATGTTTCACGATAAAATTCATCTGAATTATAAATATTGCCAACAAACACATTGCCTTTTTTCCCTTGCGCTCGTTGAAACGCTTTCATTAATAAGGAAAAATCCGCAATTGGTGCGTAATTATTGCCGTAGAAAATTTTCTCCGTCAAATTGCTGTCTGAAGACACTGCTTGGGCTAGAATGATATCGCGGATTTGAATGTCCTTTTGCATCGCGCCACATGTGCCAATACGAATCAATTTTTTCACGCCATAATCGTTGACCAATTCAGTACCGTATATACTCATCGATGGATTCCCCATGCCCGTCCCCTGCACGGAAATCGGTACACCTTTGAACGTTCCTGTATACCCATACATTCCTCTTACTTCGTTATAGCAATAGACATTCTCTAAAAAATGCTCTGCTACAAATCTTGCACGTAAAGGGTCTCCAGGCAGCAAGACACGCTCAGCTATTTCTCCCTTTTTTGCTCCTAAATGTCTACTCATTTTCATTCCTCCAAAAACTTGTCATTTATCTCCAATCCAATTAGGTAACCGTTTTCATTTACCAATAAAAAATACCCATAGCCATTTCCAAAACTACTTCTTTTACAAGAAATCTGTTCAGAAACTACTATGAGTATAAGGTTTAATAATCCTGACAAACTAGACCAGATTGTTACGTTGTGTACGGGAAATAATTGACCAAATTACCGAAGTAATTCTTGACGAATATTATCTAAGTCCCTTTTGGTAGGAATCGTAGATATAATAACAACCGGCACTGTCGTCAAGGCAACGGGAAAATTACTTATGACAAAATCAATGTGATGCTGCTGCACCATCTCATCCGTTAACCCCTTCATAATAGAGGTATTAATAATCAGCTGGTCCCCAATTTCATTCTTGATTAAATTGGCGATATAATGGCGGATTGAAAATTCCTCTCCAATGACCAAGAAGGCTCGTTTACTTTTATAACGTAGCCCTGAACGAACAAGCAAGGTAAGCTTGGTTAAATGAAAGTCATTATACAGGATAGAAGGGTACGCTTTTTTCCATGTTTGCATACAGACCTGCATATCTTGGTAAATTTGCTGACATTCAATTTGGACATAGTTTGTTAAATTACTTTTTGAAATCATCAGCCATTCAGGGATGGCATTATCGATTAAAAGCTTGTCTAAAAACTCATATACCTCCAAGCTAAACCGCTCATTCATATGTAGATTAGGGTAAGCCTTTGCCAATAAGGTGAATAACTGCAGCGCCATTTGATCAATTTCTTTATTTTTATATAATTCGATTTCCTTCATTGGCGTCATGTCTGATCCTTCATAATAATGATATTGGCTTAGACTAAATAGAGATTGCATAAAAAACAATTCACGCTTTGGTAATTCAATCGAAAATTTTTCTTCCAGTGCCTGTGCAAAGTCTTTTACCGGCAAATAGAACATTCCTCTTTCCCAAGCGTAATCATCCTCCGTAATTTTGACATAGTTCCCCTTTCTGGCTCTTTCCAAGACAATCGCCACTAAAAAGGATAATTTCCTTTTGGAGTTAATAAAATAAACAATGTTTTGCTCATGCTCTATTTGCGTGATGCATTGATTGATAAAATCAAAGTCACTATTGGTAAATGGCCATCCTGTATACTCATAGGCATCACCATATAATTTCCAATAAAAATAGCGGATATTCAATTCATTTCCCTTTACGGCGGGCGTCGAGTATGTAATGCGTAGCTTATACGGCTTCAAATCATGATTATTTAGTTGCGTAATCAGCTTCTTCAACGAGGAAGTGCTCATAAACATCGCCTCTGCTAGCTCCTCCATCGAATAAGGTTGCCCATTGATAAACAATAAGTGCATGAAGCGATAGAAGATGGTTTGCCTGAACATGCTCGAAAGCACTTCACTAACGGTTGTACTTCGCCCATCTCGTTGTAGAAAAATTCCCTTTCCTCTAGATACGTCAATCGTCATTGTTGCTGGTAATTGCCGATTGATCTCTTCTACGAGCTTCCGTATGGTCTTATCTGAAATATGTAAGCTTTTTTCAACCTCCCCTAAAGTAAACCATCTTTGTTCAGAATCTAGTAACAGTAATAATTGACTAGCTAATTTGAATTCCTTATCCACGTTCTCACCCTATCCATCATTCACAAAAAGGAACATACACTGGTAGCTGTATGTCCCTTTTTGCGTTTATTTCATATACGTATTTAAAACTTTTTCGATGTCCGTATTAAGCTTGTTGATATCAACTGCTGGCACGGGCTGATTGACAAGCTGATATTTTTCTTTTAGTTTTAGGATTCTTTGGACACTTTCATTGATGCGTTCCTCTGTTATTTCCCCATTGCTGACGGCTACCTTCACCGCTTCTATCGCATCTGTAATATTGGCATATTCATGAGCGATTAAAATAATATCACTACCAGCCTTGATTGAATCGACAGCTGCTTGCCCGATCGCATAATGATTCGTGATGGCCTTCATCGTCATATCATCAGTCATCACAACACCGTCAAAGCCCAGTTGCTTTCTTAGTATACCTGTGATAATTTCCTTCGACATGGAGGAAGGATACTGGGGATCGATCTTTGGCAATAAAATATGTGCGACCATGACGACATCTGCACCATTGTTAATGGCCTCTTTAAATGGGACAAGCTCTAGCCTATTCAAATCGTTCAAGCTTTTTGTCACCTTTGGCAATTCTAAGTGGGAATCCACAGATGTGTCACCATGCCCAGGGAAATGCTTCACGACAGGAATAACCTGCTCCGACGCCAGACCCTTCATTGTTTGAATGCCCAATTTGCTGACAATAGCTGGATCATTGGAAAACGAACGATCCCCGATAATTGGATTATTCGGATTACTATTGACATCTAATACAGGCGCAAAGTCCAGATTGAAGCCAAATGCCTTTAATTGCTCCCCTAATAATTGGCCTACTTCAAATGAAAACTTGGATTGGTTAATGTCCCCAATTTTTTGGTTCGTTGGGAAATTTTTTAAAGCGCCTGGTAATCTGACTACTTTCCCACCCTCTTGGTCGGTGCCAAGGAAAAGTGGTAGCTGATTATTCGAATTGGCAGCCATTAGGTCATTCATCAATGTGACCGTTTGCTGGGGTGTTTCAAGATTATTGCCATAAAGAATTAAACCACCTACTTTAGCCTTTTGAATAAGGCTTATTGTCTCCTGCTGAAGCGTCGTACCTGAAACACCTGCAAACATCATTTGACCGATTTTCTCGTCCAATGTCATTTGTTCCACCGTATCTGGCGCTTGTGGCTTCAGTTCCGTATAGACCGAAATATGATGAACAGTAGGATTGACATCACTGTCAATCGGTTTCGGTAAAATCCACTTTAATTGATAGCTGGCATTTACTTGGTAGACAAGAATAATTTGATCGGTTGAAGGATCCTGATAGTAACGAACTTCATCAGGTTCACCCAACTTATTTTTAATATCTGCTAAACGAATGCTTTTAATATTCTCTTTCGATGAACGGATATCGAAGGCCTGTGAACCTCGATAACCAATCGTCACATCCTCATAATCCTCATATTGTCCATTGGCGGATTCCGTGACCTGCTGTGGTTCTCCCCATTGCTCACGAACCACTTGTTGTTCTGTATCTCCTGCTGCAAATGGTACATCAGGTACTTTTCCTTCTCGTGCGAATTGAGCAATATCCTGAATGAGGACCTCTATATTGTCTGAACCACCTTCCTGTTCGGACGCATCCTCTTGAACGGGCGTTGTCTCAGGATTTCTAGTCGGTAGTGTGACTGGCCTCATTTTCATGCCGATAAAAAAGGCTAGACCCATTAACATCAGCACAAGAACTAGCAGCACACCACGTCTTCTTTTATGCATGTAAAAACCTCCTTCACCAAGCCATTTGGCGACATCGAAACAAATCTATCAACTAACGTTATCATAACTGCCACCTGAATTCAAAGCTCACGCTGTGAACAGAATCGCAGCCTTCAATAGAAAATATTATCGTAAGCTAGCAAAAATGCAAAAGAAGATGTTAAAATATTCACATAAAGGGGGATATAACACATGGGGAAATTAAGTAAGAGAAATATACTGTGGATTGTGCCAATCGGTATCTTAGCGGTATTTTGGTACTTCTATGGTCCACAAAAGGATATTACAGACAATGAATATATTACATACGTAAAAAACTATTCCTATGAAAATAGCGCAAAAACTTTGGAGAGTGCCTTTGCCTCTGCCTGTGAAAATCCATATTGGGTCTATTTTGAAACACAAAAGGGACAGGATGTTGTAGAGTTTGAGGGTGATTGCACGGTGAACAATGAAGTAGCCAAGGTCAATGTACAGTTTCTGGTAGACAACGACATCACAAGTGTTCAATCAGGTGCAATGCTTGTCGATAGTAAAATGCAGGAAGAAGCAGACCGCGATGAATTTTTGCTAGCACTTGCTAAATAATCCCTTATAGTGATGCTATGAGGGTTTTCTCTGGGAAAGCGGATATAAAATGTGCAAAGTAGTGGATAGCAATCCTAAAGTGATGGATAGAAAGTTAAAAGTGGCGGATAGATCCTGTAAATTGACGGATAGCTCTGAGAAAGCGGAGTAAGATTTTGCTGCTGCAATCGAATAAAAATGGAGAGGGTTGATCCTCTCCAGAAGGTGGTTATTATTTTTTCTTGGCGATCCAAATCGTCCATCGATCCTTTTCAATGATGGAACCTTCAGTGGTAATTGCATTCCTTATATGTTCAAGAAGGGTCGATAATTGGTTGTCATTCAATTCATGCAATAGACTACGCCCAACTCTACCTTGTAAATCAGCCAATAATTGCTCCTTATTAGCATAGACCTGTCTCGTCTCCCATAGTTTGAGCTCACTAATTTCTTGAAAGCCTACTTCTTGTAAGCTTTCTGTCACCAACTGACTAGTGTGTCTGCGCTCTACTTCCTTTTGAATAAGCGAAGGAAAACTTTCAAAGAAATAGCCCCTTATATGATGAGCATCCCCTGGAAGTAAGCAATCCTCTGGGGTGCGATCCTGTACGATAAAATAACCGCCTTGCTGTAAAAGCCGAAATGCCTCTTGAAAGCATGCTTTGACATCTTGTATATGATGAATTAAGGCTCTTTCAAGCACGATATCAAAAGTATCCCCTGCAAGCCCTGTATTGAAAGCATTTCCTTGCACAAATGTGATTTGCGGATATGCTCGACAATTTTCTTTCGCTCCGTCTAACATGGCTAGTGAAAAGTCTACACCTGTTACAGATGCCACCCCCATATCGACAAGTGCCTTGGCATAAATCCCTCCGCCACAGCCGATATCTACTACCCTTCCCATACTATGAAAAGGAATATGTTTCGCTAATGCTGCCTTCCATGAGCTATCTGCCTGTCTAGTTGTATAAGACGTACGATGTTGCTGATTATGGAAATCAATCCCCATTCTCTTCACCCTCCCCTTTTATTTTAGTGTACTAGTAGATCACCCATAAGAAAAATCTATAATTATTATAAAAATACATAAGCTTACCTTATCAAACGAAAAACCCATGCTGGGATATGCATGGGTTGAGCTACCATTAACTATTTCTAGTAGGATGGGAGGACTTTAATATGGTCCGTTCAATTATTCTAATTTCGTTATTTAGTTTTGTAATCGCCGCTTCAATTTGTTGATAGCGCTCCATCCGCTTGACCTTCTCTGTTGGAAGGGAATCCTTTAAAGCAGCCTGTCCCGCGTATAAGCTTGACAGTAAATCTAGCTTTTGAAAATAAGCTGTGCTATATTGCTCCATAACACCCAGCCCCTTATCTGTTACTTTTTTACACGAACTTATGAATTGTTGTTCATATAAGAACTATAACCGAAAAAAGCAGCCTCAAAACTCCATCTAAATTATTATTTATTATCCATTTCCAAGTAAATGATTATTCTATAAATGCGCTAAAGCTACGTTATTCATCTTTTTTTAACAAAGAATAGATAAATGTATCATGTGCTTGTCCCTTTTGATACATATAGTCCCTCAATATGCCCTCCTGTTGGAATCCAAGCTGAATTATAAGCTTGGAAGATGCCTCATTCTCTAAAAAAACAACGGCTCCAATCCGGTTTAAGTTCATATCCCCAAAACCATATGCGATTACTTTCTGCACAGCTTCTTTTGTATAACCCTGCCGCCAGTAATCAGGATGAATTTCATAGCCAATTTCTGCTCGTTGATGTGCCGCCGACCATAAATGAAAGCCAACTGTACCAATCACTTCATTCGAATCTTTTCGTTCAATTCCCCAACGAATCCCACGCTTTTCCTCAAAATTTTTAGCAAATTGCTTAATTAACTGCTCAGCCTGCTGTGTGTCAGTAAAAGGCTCCTGCCCATAATAGCGTGTTAAAGCCTCATTGGAAAAGCAACGAAAAATCGCAGGAACATCCTCCTCTGTGAGCTCTCTTAACCTAAGTCTTGCTGTTTCTAATTCTGGAAACATGCTGTTCCCCTCCTCTACCATCCATATCATTCTCTACTCTTCCTTCAAAATCCTTTTTTGACAATACAAACGTGCAAACCCCAAAGTAGGCTTGCACGTTTGATTACCCGAAAGCTTGTGCTGCTAGAGCAAATAATGTTTGATTTCTTGTAGGTATTTTTTTGGCATTACGGATCATGACAGGTGGTGTGGCAGCCATCGTAAAACCACTTTGTTGTAAAATTGGACCAAGCTCCTGTTGAACAGATGGACAGTCGATACGTAATTTCCCCTGATAGCCCTTAGCCAATTCATTGATAATATGATGCGCTATTTCTTTACTTGGTGCGACGATTGGCCCTAAAAGAAGATAAATTGGCCCCGCGATCGATAAGCCATAGCCAATCATTTGGTTGTCATGATTTTTGACAACAACACAGCGCTGTGACTGCTGTATTCTTTTACGTAAAAAGATTCTTCTACTATCCCAAAAGGCTGCTGCGTCAAGTTGGGCAAGCTGTTCAAAATCCTGTTCTTGAAATTCTTTGATGGTGAATAAAAAATCTGCTTCGCTTGTTGTCTCAACATATTTGTCTGCCAAATATTTATGTACATGCTCAACAGTCGTGAAGCCCATTTTTTGATATAAAGGTTCACCTTCTTTTGTAGCTACCAGCATAATTGCTGTTTCCGCTGAAACACTATCGATACAGGCTTGTGTAACAATACTACCTAAGCCAAAACCTCTGCATTGCTCATGCACAATTACCATGCCAATGGAAGCTACATTTGTGTCGTAGGGAATAATAGCTGCACAGGAAACAATTTTTCCTTCCATATTTTTATGTCCAACTATTCTACCTGCTGCCATAATCGTTTCAATTTCGTAGGCATCGTAATCCCATCCAACGGAAGCTGATAGCTCGATTAATCCCTGAATATCACTAGAAGTAAATAAAGTTAGCTCAAAATTCAATTAGATACACCCTCTCAAAAGAACATATGTTCCATTTTACAAAATCCCCCTTCCATATACAAGCAATATCTCTTAGCTTTAGCAATTATTACTATATAATTATTGTAAAATAGCCTATAATAGTTGCTAGACTATGCACTCCTACTTCAAGCATATAAAGGTGATTTCAACATGACATCCTATGAACGTATTCTTATAATGGTCCCGCCGTTTCCCTAGCTACGCAATCTACTTGAAACTAACAAAGTAGAATTTTGCTTGTAGGAGGGCAATATGTTGAAAAAACAGGCAGTACCATCTTTATTATTAATGATTGTTCTTGTGGCTTTTCCACAAATTAGTGAAACAATATACACACCATCACTTCCGGATATTGCCGCTGCACTTGATGTAGCCAATAGCTCTGTCCAATTAACATTAAGCATCTATTTTATTGGCTTTGCGTTCGGCGTTTTCTGCTGGGGATGGATTTCTGATTTTATTGGCCGTAGACCTGCCATGCTAGGTGGTTTAATTTTTTATGGAATAGGTAGCCTACTCTGCTTTTACGCAGAGACAATCCCTTTTCTATTAGCAAGTCGATTGCTACAAGCATTCGGCGCTGCAACTGGCTCCATTATTACGCAAACCATTTTGCGTGAAAGTGTGACGGGAAGCCAACGCCATGCTATGTTTGCTCAAATTTCAGCCGTCATTGCCTTTACCCCAGCTATAGGGCCGTTAATTGGTGGTTGGGTGGATCAAGCACTAGGCTTTCGAGCCGTGTTTTTTGTCCTTGTCATCATGAGTATCCTGTTGTTTATCTATGCTTATTGCAGACTTCCAGAAACAACCAATCCTGCAACAAGACAAAGAACAGCGATTTGGCCTGTCGTCAAACGCATTTTTGCTTCACCCATCGTGCTTGTCTATGGGCTACTAATAGGAGGCATTAATGGTGTTCTATTTAGCTACTATGCCGAAGCACCCTTTATATTCATCGAACATTTCCAGCTGTCACCTGGCCTGTACGGATTTCTTGGCATTATCGTTGCCCTTGCTTCCATAATAGGGGCTATGATTTCAAAGCGACTCGTCATCAACCATTCGCCACAAAAAATCATCCATGTTGGCTGTTTGGTAATGCTTGGTGGCACTTTGCTTTTAACCATCGTTTGTACCCTGCCATTGCACGCGAGCAAGATGGCCATTGGTATGCTGATTACTATTTTTATCACACTGCTAGGCTCGGGCATCGCACTTCCTAATTGCTTAAGTTTAGCGTTAGTAGATTTTCAGGATGTGATTGGCACAGCAGGCGCTATCTTTAGTCTCTGCTATTACTTACTCGTCAGTGCCATCACATCTGGTATGAGCTTACTGCATAACGGTTCTTTACTGACAATGCCACTTTATTTCTTAGGCCTAACCTTGATAATGTGGCTTTGCGGGAGAAAGTTTATTCGATAATGGAAGAAAGCGGGCTTCCAATCGCTATCGCTTTTAGATAGATGAAAGACTAGAACAAAACCTCTCCTCCGAATAGAAAAAGTGGGTGAAATTTTACTCTTCGTAAAATTTCACCCACTTTGATTATAGGATAGCCTAGCTCTAAATTTTCCCCACTGGCACCTATTGAATTTTCTCACTCAAAGTGTAAATACTTAATGACAAAGATTGAACTATGTCAGTAGGCATCGTGCAGTGATCTAACTATCTCCTGATGCATAAAACTGATATAAGAGATATACCATTAAAGTGAGGGGTGTTATTTATGAAAGAAAATTCATCCTTAGAACGTAAAAAGCAAGTGCAATTCGCAGTTGGTATGGCTGCCATTGACGGTGGAAAACCGAGCGCATTTACACAGAACCTCTTAAACCAATATGAAAATGGTCAAGTATCATCCAGCCAATTGAAACAAGCGATTGTTGAAAAATATACAAGGGCTTCACAGTAGTTTATGGACCCATATATTTATCCTAATACAAATGTCTTAATCAACAAATTAAATATTCGAGATGAACAACAATTGATTGACGTTGAAGCACAACTGTTAATCGCTGGGATTATAGATATTTCTTCTATCACGCATGAGATTGACTTCCAAAAATATAAAAGTCTTCAAAAGATTCATCACTTCCTTTTTCATGAACTATATTTATCGGCAGGAGAATTCCGCACAGTCAATATTTATAAAAGCGAACATGTTTTAAGCGGATTATCTGTTGCTTATAGTGATAAAGATCACATTGTATCTGATTTAAAAACTATTTTCAGTTGGTCTAAATCTAAGCAATGGAAGTATTCTAATCCTCTCCTTGTTGAGGACTTTTCTTCATTTATGACATAACTTTGACGTGTTCATCCTTTCCGAGAAGGAAATACACGAACGGTATCGATTTTCATGAAGCTTTTTGCTGAAGCAAATAGGCTAGACTTCAATGCTCAATTGCTCTCACAGTATGCAGGATATTTACGAAATGCACTAGTTCTTGCAGCAGTAGAAGAAGCTCCGGAACCACAATATTTATTGAAGATGATGACAGATGCTCTGGATGTAGCTGATTTCAATAAATTCAAGGCTGACGATGAAACGTCTAATTATCAAGTAATTGGGCGTTATGATGTTTCCAAGTATAAAGAAAAGCCCTTTGAAACGGATTAAGGAATGGTTTATTTACAGATTAAGTATGTTTTACTTATTTAATACGCTAAAAAGGATGGTGATTTGTAATTGAATCATCATCCTTTATATATATTTCGCAATAGGGATCATTTAATTCATTTAAAACCTTTTACTCTTAGAAAAATCACCTCCTAATTGAAATTTAGTTTTTAACCCCATATTCAATCGAAGGTGTATTTTTTTATTTGTCTATACTGTTGAGGTCAGTCCTCAACATCAATTTTCCATTTTTTATACACCTACTAGTTTTTTCTAGCTGCTTCTCCTATCCTTGAAAATAATAATCCAACACTTCCTGAGGGGTATGAAAAACTTTGTTGCTTTGCGTTTTATAAAGAAATTTGGGATTCGTACAGGCTTTCTCTAGACTTTTTGCTTGCTTTAGCTTATCCGTCATTTGCTCTATAATATCTGTGTAGCCATCGAGCTGGTTTGAAATTTTCGGTAGCATCGTTGGTGAGATATCGAGTACAATAGAGACTTGATCCTCAGCATAACTATTTAAATTGATAAAAAAGCATTCTTCCAAATGCTTTGAATGTTTATCTACATTAATAACAGCCTCTTGATAATTGGCGATTAACCCTGTTGATGTATTCGTAATGGTAAAGCCTTGCTGTGTCAAATGCTGTTCAACTAGCATTAAAAACTGCTCGACCTCTGCATCTAGCTTTGGTGTAACAGTTGATTGAATTAAATCATTACATTTCTGATAAATGGTATCAATTTCGGTCTGTTTTTCGACAAGTAATTTAAAATTGGACATTGAATACACGCTTCATCTCCCCTTTTTACTAAGGTAGACATTCATGAAGCGTTTTAGTCATGATCACGAAAAATAACAATTAAAAGGAGAAGTCCATGATTAGAAATTCTGTCAAAGCCATCATCATCGTGGATGGGAAACTATTGCTAACAAAAAATCAAGATATAGAGGGCTACTTTTACCTTTGTCCAGGTGGTGGACAGGAGCATGGAGAGACCTTTCACAGGACGTTGCAAAGGGAATGCCTGGAGGAAATTGGCTCCTCCGTTCACATTGGAGAGCTGTTATTTATCCGTGAATACATCGGACAAAATCATGAGCATGCCGCCTTTGACGCTGATGTACATCAGGTAGAATATTATTTCCTCTGTCAGGTAAATACGCAAACTTGTCAACCAACAAATCCTGATAGTCTTCAAATTGGGACACAATGGATACCGATTGAAAAGCTTCATACATATAGACTTTACCCCAAAGCGCTTACCCAACCATTACAGAAATTTATACGAGGACAACAAACAACAATCTATTTGGGCGATGTCAATTAAAATAGGCTGTCTATCTCCTTAGACAGCCTATTCTTAATGAAGCACTTTCACCATCGTATAGTAGCTACTGCCTGGTGGATAATCTTTAATTTCTCCCACTACTTGATAGCCATGTGCCTCATAAAAGGTACGCGCTTGAAACTCGTAGGTTGTCAGTAGAGCTTTTGTTGCCCCCATGTCCTTGGCTACTAACTCTGCCTGTGCTAAGAGCTTTGTGCCAATTCCCTTTCCACGATATTCTTTACTAAACCAAAATTTATGTATTTCTATCCATCCCCAGTAGACTTCAGCTGTTATACCACCTATCCATTGCTGCTGTTGATCTGTGACGATTAACTGTAAAGGAAGAACCGCACCCTTCTTTCTACTTTCGCGATGATAAGGAGATTGCTCATTATTATAGGCACGAATTTTTTCTCTTAAAAAATTTGTAAAATCCTCATGCTGTCCCCGTAAAACCTCTACTTGATATTCCATCTCGATCCTCCTATTCCTGGTAACGCTTTATCAGCTTGTCTTGATGAGCTGCAAATATTTCTTCTAATGGAATATTGTACTGATTGGCAATCACGATAAGATTTCCTAAGACATCCCCTAGCTCTTCAATTAGCTCCTGCTTATTTTCTTCAAAGGATGGTGTTTTTTCATCTGGTCGATCTCTACCAATCTCGATTGCTCGAATCGCCCTTGCTACCTCACCTGTTTCTTCTGCCAAGAAGCCAATACGTGTAAAAATATTAAGCTCTGACCAGCCACGTGCTTCATAGTAATCCTTTACCCAGCGTTGAAATTCATTTAGTTCCAATTCAGTTTCCTCCATTTCCTTCCTCTTCAAAATAAATTATACTATAAAAGAATTCGATCAGATATGGAGGAAATCAGCTATGAAAAGTATTGCCGTATTTTGCGGATCCAGTCTAGGCGCTTCCGATGCTTATCGTCAAGGAGCGATTTTACTAGGAAAAGAATTAGCCAAAAGACAAATTACTCTTATTTATGGTGGTGCTTCTGTAGGCATCATGGCAACAGTAGCGAATACAGTGCTAGAAGAAGGCGGCAAGGTCATTGGGGTGATTCCGACATTATTAGAAGAACGTGAAATTGCGCATCAACAGCTGACAGAGCTGATTGTTGTAAAGACAATGCATGAACGTAAAAGTAAAATGATGGAATTAGCAGATGGCTTTATTGCCCTTCCTGGTGGACCTGGAACATTAGAGGAATTTTTTGAAGTATTTACGTGGAATCAAATCGGGCTGCTTCAAAAACCTTGTGCTATTTTCAATATGGAAAACTATTTTGATTTATTAGTATCATTCTTTGACCATATGCAAAATGAACAATTTTTAAAAGCACAATATCGCGAGGCACTTATTGTTGATGAGGACGCAGCAGCACTATTAGATAAATGTGAAAGCTTTGTTCCTCCAGCTGTGAAAACTTATGAATTAAGCAAATAATAAAATGGTGAGGGTGGACCTATTGGACTAACCTCACCTTTTTCATGCTCTAATCTCCAATACGATCCTACATGACTATGCGAAACAAAAGAAGGACCAGGTTGTTCTAATTACTAGTAATTTGGCTACTATGATTTCATAATTCTGCTTTCTTTTCCCGCCTTTTCACTGCTACCACAGCAATCAATACCATCCCAAGCTTCACCAGCCCAATAATGGCATAGAGACTAAATGAAAGAATCGCTGGTAATAATACCAGCCACCACGACCATGTAATGACATCTGTTAGCTTTAATACGACAAAGACAATGGTCAACACTTCTGCAATGCCCATCATTTCACCACCTTACAGCCCATCCTTGACTATATAGTAACTATATATCTTACGATAAGGAACATCACAGGAAAAATTTTCACTACTTTTTCTAAATCATACAACAGGAGGCAGTAAGATGACGAATATTTTTGTAAAAAGTGAGTTTGCTCCTTTAAAACGAGTTGTCATGGCGCAATCGGAATTTGCTTTTCCAGCTAAGGAGGCTCCAACAGATGATGAATTTTTAACAGAAGAAACACTAGCACTTTATGCAAGCGTAGATACACTCGGTAAAAATTTTAAAGATGTCTTTCCAGAAAGACAGCAGCAATGGGAATTGGAACGAGCAAATTTAAAAAAAGTATTAGAAAAATACGGGGTAGAAGTACAAGTACCAAGACGTTTAACAGACTATGAAAAAAAAGTAGGAAAAGAAGATGGCTATAGCAATTTCTTCGTTCGCGATCCCTTTTTCACTATCGGCCATTTTTTAATCGAGGGCTCCCTTCGATTCCCACATAGACGCAACGAAGTTTTGCCCGTACGTAATCTTTTAGCACAGGAAGCAAATGAAAATCAATGTTTCTATGTCTCCATTCCAAAGCCTGATATGGCAGATGGTTTAGATTCTGAAGCTGGCCCGTTCTTAGAGGGCGGCGATGTGTTAGTATTAGATAAAACGATTTTTGTCGGGAATTCAGGACTAGCCTCCAATAAAAATGGTGTGCAGTGGTTGCGTAATTTAGCAAGTAACTTTGATTATACGGTGGTCGAAGTGCCGCTTCATCCAACCATTCTTCATCTCGACTGTGCGCTTAGCCTCGTTAGAGAGGGTCTAATGATTGTCTGCGAGGAAGCACTCATTGATGGTATTCCCAAACAGCTAAAAGATTGGGATAAAATTCACGTTTCCCTAGAGGATGCCGCAAAACTTGCTACTAACGGCTTACCTATTAATGAAGAAGTCTATATTACAGACAAAGAATTTACATGGATTGGCGAGCAACTAGCGAAGAGAGGTATCACCGTAGAATATGTTGATTTTACGATTTCTCGAAGCTTTGGCGGTTCTTTTAGATGTAGTACACAACCCCTATTACGCACGGATCTCTAGAAATTATCTCTCCCCACTAAAAAATAGTATGAATAATGAGCAACCTGAAATGGCACATTATTTGTAGGAGGTGGACAAGATATGTCTAGAATTATTGGTGTGGAACAATCATTAACGAATATCGAAGATGCTTTAAAAGCACAAGGCTTTGAAGTCATCCAGCTTCGCAATGAAGAGGATGCGAAAAAATGTGATGCTTGTATTATTACAGGTCAGGATCGCGATGTCATGGGAATTAGTGATCCAGTTATGGAAGGTCCTGTGATTGATGCGAATGGACTATCGGCAAACGAGGTCGTTGAACGCGTCCAAAAATATTTCCACTAAAATCATTTGTGCTGTCTCTACGTCATTTTGACGAGAGCAGCACTTTCCTACATACAAATGGTCTCTACTTATAATACCTTGCGTTCTTGTACAAACTAATATACACGAACTTCAAAAAGTAGGGAGATATATGAGCCAAAAACAAATTGCGATTGTTATTTTAATGCTGACGACTACACTACTGCTATCAGGCTGTTGGGATGTAACAGAGCCGCAACGCATGTATTACGTACAAGGTGTGGGGGTTGACTACAAGGATAATGAATATACAGCATACTTACAAATTATCAACTTTGCTAACGTAGCGAAAACAGAATCAGCTAACCCTAATGCAGCGCCTACCGAAATTGGTCAAGCGAAGGGTAAGACAATAGAAGAAGCCATTTACAAATTGTATCGTTCAATGGACCAAGAAGTATTTTGGGGACATATGACCTTTCTTCTCTTCTCAGAGAGTGCTATGAAAGATGAACATGCGATTGCTGTTATTGATACTTTTTTACGCTTTCGAGAGACAAGATATCATATTTGGGTTTACTGTACCCAAGATCCTATCGAGGATGTTTTATTAGTTTCTCCATTGTTAGAGAAATCACCAACTGCCGCCAAATTAAGTAATCCTAAAAACACAGCGAAGCAGGAGTCATTTGTAGAGCCTGTTAATTTAAGACAGCTCGTCATTGGCTTAAATGAGCCCAATCACGAAATGAAAATTCCTTACGTAACCGTCAACGAAAACTGGGAAACAATGGATGGCTCCAAAACAGAAACCGTTTTTGCTGGTGTCGGTATTCTTTCAAAGGATAGTTTTAAAGGCTATATTAAAGGCAAATCGGCACGTGGAATCGAGTGGATGAATGATGAAACAAAGCAAGGAGAAATTACCGTCGAATTAGAAAATAATGAAAAAAGTGATTACTTAACCGTCGATATTAAAAAGCTAGATGTCAAAGTCAAGCCAATTGTGAATGGTAATGACGTAAAGTTTGAGGTAAATTTAAAATTCGATACGATTTTAAATGGTTTTAAAGGGAGGCTAACACCCAATCAGGTAAGAAAAAAAGTAGAAAAAGCCGTCAAGGAAGAAATCCTAACTACCTTTGAGGAAGGACTAAAAATGGATGCGGATGTCTTTCGTCTGTCCGAATATCTCTATCGTAGTAATGTAAAGGCTTGGAAGAGATTAGAGAAGGATGGCAAAATTCCTTTAAGCAAAGATTCCATTAGTAAAATCGATATTCATATTAATAAAGTAAGCCCTGGCCGTAAAACATTTGCAGAAACGATTACCGAATAATAGCTAGAGGCCATCCAAAATGGCATGGTCTCTTTCTTATGGCCATCTTGTCATGCTATAGTAATGGAAAAGATGAGGAAACGTTAAACAGACAGGAGATCGAGACGATGATAAAAGGCTTTGGAGGTATATTTTGGCGAACAAAGAATCTAGATTCTGTAAAAAAGTGGTATAGCGAAACCTTGATGCTAGAAATAAACGATTGGAATGGGACAATCATTAAACCCCAAGAAGGCAATGAAACGATCTTTTCTTTTTTCACTGAACAGGACAATTATTTTCCAGCAGAACAGCAAGTGATGTTAAATTTCCAAGTTCATGATGTAAACGAGATGATAAAGCATCTTGAACATTTTGATGTCCCACTCGCAAAACCTCTAGAGTGTAACGAATTTGGAAAGTTTATTTGGATTAAAGATCCAGAAGGTCGACTGATTGAGCTTTGGGAAAAATAGTTTACCCTTGCGTTATATAAGTCAAAGAAAAAAGGACCAGACACTTGAGACTGGTCCTTCTTCCTATATTAATGGTTTGTTTTCTTATTAAGAATGTAATCCCGATAGACTAACAGAGCGACAAGAAGAAAGCTAAGGCTAACAAGTCGGAAAATCATTTCTATACTTATCCATTCAGCTAAAATTCCTAAGATAAATGCGCTCATACCTACTCCAACATCAAAACTGGAAAGAAAAGTGGCATTGGCTGCACCACTTTTGGCTTCGCTTACTTTTTGAACAGCCCAGGTTTGTAGGCACGGCATAACGGTGCCATAGCCTGCACCAAATAAAATCGCGGCGATAATCAATGTGAAATTATTTGTAGTATAGGATAACACGATTAAAGATAGAAAACCGAAAATCGCTGACACAATAATGATCGACCATGGTCCATGCTTATCAAACCATTTCCCTGTAAAAGGACGTATTAAAGTGGAAACAATTGCGTTGATAAGAAAGAATAGAAAAATATGCTTTAATCCCTTTTGTTCACCAAAAAGAACTAAGAATGTAATAATAGCGCCAAAACCCAGCGTCGTCACAACAGTCAATACTGCCTGAAACCTTACTTCTTTTTCAAATATCGCTTCCATAAATCGAAATGGCTGCTTGTCATTTTGAATAGGTGCCGTGGAATGCACAAATGAAAGCATTATGATCGCAAAAAGGCTTAGGAAGGCTGACGACCAAATCAGCGTGTGAAAAGAAAAGGTACTGTAAATAAGAATCCCGAGACTTGGTGCAACAATTGCTCCCACGGTTGTGGATACCGAGAAATAGCCCATTCCCTCTCCTAATCGAGCTTTAGGGATACTATCTACAGCCATTGTACTATTGGCTGTCGTGGTTACACCCCACGCTGTTCCATGGAAAAGTCGGAGTAATAGGAAAATCCAAATCGTATTAAGCAATGGATACAGCATTGTAATTATGAGTAAGGCTATACTTGCCACAATCGCTAGTTTTTTCCGCTTATGATCCATTAAATAGTACCCTACAAAAGGTCTTATCGTGATGGCACCTAGTGTAAATACCGTCGTCACCAAGCCTATTTGCATCGGATTGGCGTTTATGCTTAATAAATAGGCTGGTAAAATAGGCAATAACATTTCAAATCCTATAAAAATAAAAAAATTACTTATGAATAGAAAAAGAAATGATGAAGTAAAAATTGGTTGTTTTTTCATAGTAAATTCCTCGCTTCTAATTATTTTTCTAAATTAGAAGCGCTTGGAACACTGCAACATTCCTTAATTGTCTTAGTTTTTTTAGCAATTCACTCACCCTCTCTCCGTTTTATCACAACAAAAAAGACGCCATAAAACCGGCGTCTACCAATTACTTTGTATGGTTAAAAAGTCATTTTTCACACATGACTGACAAAAGCAAAAAGCTTCCGGTTACTACTTTCACTATGCTGTTTTCTTAAAAAACCACAGACTGGTCCCTTTGAGCCTAAATCATCTAATTGTAAAAATGTCTTTACCTCAATCGCCGTTCTTCTGAAAATCGTTTCCATGACTTTTTGCCTCCTCTCTCAAGATCAATTCATAACTTACTATAATTTAATACAAGTTTACCACAAAAGCAAATACAATGTTGAACTATGTATAAGACGCAAAATATTTTCCAAGCATCGACTATTTATAAAGTTCTTTCCTTGTCACCGTCTATTAATTGAACATGCACCTTAGAGGAGCTACCTCCCTCTATATGATTAGGAACATTTGTTAAATCGAGTAATTCCTTTAGATGAATAGCTTTTTCACGATTGGCCTCGATGGACACATGATATGGCCCTGCTATATTCATCAGTGAATTCATCCGCTTATCGCCTTTAAAAAAATTCGTATCGATAAATTGTAAATCAAAGGACACAGCTTCATTGCTTCGATTATGTAAGACAATGGTACATTCCCCATTCATGAAGTCTTTTCTCACCATATCAAAACGACATTCTCCATCCCCTTTGTATGAAATGGCCATAATGCCACTAGCAAAGGTTTCTTGATACGCCATGATAAGCAAATGAGGTAAAAATGAATAAAGTAATACTACAATAACAAATGTTCGAAAATGATATTTGTTGATACTCCTAAGTAGTAAAATCATAGCAATTATAAATAAAATCGAGCCAAAGATGCCAAGTAACACGTATCCATCTTGTGTTTCGATCGGAATTGACATGAATGTAGTATGTGCCATCATCGCTTCATTGTAAGGATACGGAAAAAACAGGCACATACAAATACCCAACATAACGATTGACCCTATGAACCTCTTTTTATTGTTCATCATATGCTGCCTCCTTTCTAAGGTAATCCATAATATGAACATACCAAATTTACCATATATACCCTAAACAAGAAATGAAGCCTGTGAAAAACTTCTATTTTTAAAATAGTCAATCCGTCTGTAGGCTGAGATGTAGCACCGACTATCGGACATTTCCAAATTTAAGGTAAATCGTTATAATTAAGAAACGCGAGGGAATTACAAGAAGAAAGAGGTGTTCATATTAGGTATGAAAATATTCTGGTGGGCTGTAAATATTGTATGGTTATTGATCTTTTCTGGCATCGCCGTAATTATTGGGGCAAGAAATGTTGATGGTGCAGGGATTGTGCAAACACCTGAGGTGAAAATGGTGTCATTCATTATTTTGGGCATCATGTTTCTAATCGTTTTACTTGTGCAATTAATTTTTCTTTACTTTATTAAAAAAAGCACAAAAGCTCACTTTACGAAAATCACTTAAAAAGAAGCGAGAGGCTATATTAGCACTCGCTTCTTTTTCACCTTGATGCACATAGCTCCCTAAAATTACAGCCACGACAATGCCATTTTTCTAGTGTTTGTTCAAAGTCCTCGAGGTCTATAGGCTCGTTGGAAAAAATATCAGCCTGATACTTTTTCATTTCTAAAACACTGCGCTGAAACGTATACAAAATGTTCTCCATATCGATGTCTGTAAAACTATATTTCTTGCGCTTGCCTGTTAATAAATATTCATTATAGACCTCGATTTGCGCTAGAGACACACGGTATTTTTGCTGAACATAGTACGCGTAGAGGGCTAATTGCTGACGGTCATCATCAGATTCTCCACCGGTCTTCCAGTCAACAATAATCCATTTATCCCTCAGTTCATCATAATAATGAAAGTCCATAACAACAAATACCTGGACATCGTCTATTTTCATGGAGCGGAATTGCTCTGGTTCTCCGATACGGAGATAGCCTTTTTGTGTGGTGATTTGCTGGAATGTTTCACTCATCAATAAATGATTAAAGACAAGTCGTAAACGTTCTTTATAGTCTTGCACCAGCTCAGGAGAAAGGGTGCCATGGTAATAGATTTCCTGCATCATATAATACTTATTTGGTTTTTGCCTCCAAAATTCAAGACGACGAGTGGAGTCAATAAAGGCTGCATTCAGCTGTCCGCGCCCCAATTGAATTAGCTCCTCTACAGTTGGAGCTTTTCCTGCTTGTAAATAATCATTAATGGCCTGCTCAATGTATCGATGGACAATTTGCCCAAATAAAATAGGCATCGATTGCAGCTTTTTTAAGCGATACACCTGTTGATGATATGGCTCAACATTGTAACTGAGCCACCCGTTATGTGAAAAGTAATATTCATAGCCGTATTTGCGAGCACAGCTTGTCAATGTTTTATGACGTGATAGCGACCACGAAAAGGTTGGATAGGGTGAAATTTCAAACAGGACAATCACCTCCTAAAGCTGATGGATGAAATCATAAACAAGCTGTATGATCAGCACAATCGTTACAATACGCAGTAAAAGCTTTACCTGATGTGCCTTCACTTTTCTGGCTAGCACAAGCCCAATTTGTGCACCGATCGTCGAGCCAATCATTAAAATAAGCGTTAACGGCCATTCAATTTTCCCTGTAGCAATATAGGTAATCGCTGCACCTGAGCACATGGCAAATACCCCTACCCGTGATAGCCCCACGGCTTTAATATAGGAAATCTTCTCATGTGCATATGTATAAAGCGCCAATGTACTACTGCCCGGACCAAACATACCGTCATAAAAGCCAACTCCAAGAAGGATAGGACCGTTTTTTCGATTCATCGTAAAACGTTCCTTATCGCCAAAATCAGCTCCACCCATAAAGGACATGACAAGCGCAAAGCCAAGTAAAATAATAGCAATGAACGTTAATGATTGACTACTCATGAATGAAGCGAAAAGTCCCCCCAATGTACCCCCGATTAAAGAGACAAGTAACACCGAACGCATTTCGTTCCATGCTAATTCCTTACGTTGATAAATTGTATAAAAGCTTGAAAAAGCACTCACCATATTGGACACTTTATTTGCGCCAATAGCCGAATGGACGGGTACACCCATTAGCATCATCGTTGGCAAGGTAATTAAGCCACCACCCCCAACTAACGTCCCAATGACATTCCCAATGATGCCAATAAGTAAAAACAACAAGTATTCCATAATATCCTTCTTTCTCTCACACAAAAAGCAATCATTCTATGATACAGTATAACAGATTGTTATTATCAATGATGATGGAAATGAGGAGCAAGGATGCATATACAACAAAAAACACCTACACCACGCTTTTGTCACCAGTTAACGGTTATTGTGGCGACTATTTTTCTAGCTGGCATTACGGCGACACTTATTCAATACGGCAAGCTCCCTGCCATGATTCCTGTCTTGCAAAGCTTCACGAGTGAACATGCCCAATTCGGTCCGAAAATTGCTATTTTTTATTTACCCTTTGTCGCTCTTATGCTCTTTCTACTTTTACACTATTTAGAGATAAAGGCAGCTTATCCTGTGATGCGTAAAAATAAAGCACCGTTCTCCCATAAACAGCGACAGAATGGCATCCTTACGTTTTGTCTCATCAAAAATAGTATTCTATTGTATTTTACCTACTCCCTATTCAATGACCTGACGGTAGCTCTAGGTCGTGAACGTATTTTACAACAATGGCATGCTTACCTATTTTTACTGCTGTTATTTGGTATCTTTATGATAGGGATTGTGCGAGGCATTTTGTTGGCTAAAAAAAGTTAATGTAAAAAAAGAGAGCATGTTCTAACAATGAACATGCTCTTCTTAGACTAATTATGATTCAATGGATGTCATTAATTCATAAAAATATTTTTTCTCCTGCGTCTCATAAAGCTTATACCAAGCATGTAATGTTTCAGGTGTAAAAACATTGAGCAGCCTCAAAACATGGTAGGCAAAATCCAATGGTGCAATGCCAGATGCCGTTACTAAATTCCCTTCAGTTACGGCTGGCTTCTGTTTAAAATGTTCATCCCCCATATAATGTGGACAAAGCATCTTCAAGTATTCGAGATCGTTGCTCGTATGTTGTCTTGTATCAAGCAAACCAACCTTTGCAAGACCAAACGTTGCACCGCAAATTGCAGCTACGAAAACATCTTCATTCAACGCTTTTGAGACTTTATTCAATACAGGGTCATGAATAGATTCTAGCCATGTATTGCCTCCTGGGAGAATCAAGACATCCATGCTATTCAAGTGACATTCAGCAACGGTCATTGTTGGAAGTATGGTGATGCCACCCATCGTCGTAACTGGACTTCTATCAATCCCTACTGTCATCACCTCTAAAGACTCTAACCCCTTTTTAAAATATCTACCTGTATTTAATTCGGCCATTAAATACCCTATCTCCCAATCTGCCATCGTATCAAATACATAAAGATACACTTTTCTTGTCTGCATAATAAACAACACTCCTTTTATTGAAACTATGCTTAGTATAAAAAAACTTTACTGACATTCTCCGTCAGTAAAGTTTTCATTTTCATAAAAATGGATGAGCTCATATAAAACGTCAATTATCTTTTGCTTTAGACTTATGGGTTCTACTACTTGGATTGATTTTCCATAGGAAAAAAGTAAATAGGGTACATAGGTATGTAATGCTTCCTCATCTACTAAAAATATAGCGTTCTTATTGGTGCGTTCTTGGAGGTGATACTTTAAAAACCAATGCTGACTGATCGCATCCACAGCACTTGACTTTCCACAAATGATGAAGGGCACAAGGTTCTGTTTATCTTCGGCTTGAGGAAAAAGGCTTTTCATAAAAAAATCACTTGCAGAGAAAGATTGTGGCCGTTGGAAGGGAATGCCTGTTTGATGCAGACTACTAATTCGGCCTACTTTAAAAGTACGGATTTCATTTCTTACATGACAAAATGCAACGACATACCAGTTTTGTTTCCAATAAACCAAACCATATGGATTAACCACCCTAGACTTAGATTGCTCTTCATTATTAGTATGGTATTCCATTTCTATAGATGTTCCCTTTACTATACTCTCTTCTAATTTTTTTAACAGTGGCTCCAAGGAGGATTCATCAGGACCGATTATCTCGAAACCTTGTAAATGCTGTTGAATCATTTTTTCTTGCTCTTGATTTGAATACATGGTAAGCTTTGCTGTTGCACTGTTTAATGCCTCATCTAAAAAATAGCCAGCTTCTTTTGCAAAAATAGAAGCATGAAGTAATGCCGCTTTCTCATCAACATCAAAAATAAGAGGACTTTTAATAAAATTATTCAACAGGGTATATCCTCCATGATGACCTGTTTCAGCTATAATCGGCACACCACTGGCAGAAAGTGAGTTAATATAGCGGTAAACGGATCTAATATTAATCTCTAATTTTTCAGCGATTTCTTTCGCGGTAATTTTCCTACCTGAATTCAACATCCATAAAATCTGCATCATATGATCCATTTTAGACAAACATTTTCACCTCATTGAATTAATTTATGATTTCTGACACAAAATCAGGCTACCTGATACTGTTATCAAGTAGCCCTTCCATTATGCCTTTACCAATTCATCTTCCATTTGCTTAAAATTATGTATTAAACCGTATTTCTGTATGCCACGTGCTTGCTGGATGCTGGCATCCGCGAATTGGCGGAAATTAGCCTGATCCTTTATTGTACAGGCATAGACCGCTTCAATTGCAGGTTGCATCCACGGCTGTGTTAGTTTATCACTTCTCATATCGGCCGCTCGACCTTCCAGCGCAGCAATATAGCATAGTGCATAGCTAGTTAAAGGCTCCTTATCAATTTGTCTTGCGGCTACTTTAGCAGCACCAAGATTCTCCTCCATAATGGCCTTAATAAAGAGGTAATTGTACTTAATGGCTGGCTGCTTATAATGATGGATGATGACATCGATTGCCTGAATCTGTTCCTCTTTTGTCCCGTAAGCTGATGCATAGAGAGCAGCAAATATAGGCTCTTTTCGGTGATTTTTAACCCATTTATCCACCTGCTCCATATTGTTTGTGCGATATAAAATATGTATATGGCGATAAATCATTCCTACCGCAATTAATGCAAATATCCCAAGAGAGATGGATAGACGAACACCCGCTAAGGACAGCGTCAATGCCAATAAAATAATAGCTAAATAAAAGAATGTTAATTTAACAATTTTCATATTACCTCCTACTGTAATTTCCTACGCATTTTACGAGAAAAGATATAGCCTGCCCCTATAAAAAAGATAAGAGCCATCACTTTCATAATAGGAATAATAAACAGCTTGCTAATAACGACTACAACAAGGATATAATAGACAACCATCGCCAGTAAAAACAATGTCAGCTTATTCACGAGGTTCCCTACTTTCCTTTAGTGCCGCCTCAATCGCTGCTAAAGCTTTTGGACCCAGTCCATGAAGATGAGCTAATGTAGAAAGCTCAACTCTTTCTAGCTGCTTCAATTCTGTATAGCCCGCTGCATGTAATGCGCGAATTGCTGGTTTTGCTACTCCCTTAGGCCACTCTGTCATGCTTGCACGTCCCTTCACGAAAAAATCTTCTCTGCCCTATTATGCAAGTGACAGCAAAGAAATGCAAATAAGTCAAAATTTAAACATATACAAGCACGCCGCTATGAAATTTACAATACTATGGATACTCCAGCTAGTGACAATGGAACCTCCAGCAATTCGTTCGTTCACCCAGCCCATCACATAGCCAGCAAGCGCTGTAGTAAGCACAACTAATAAGATTACATGAAGCGGAAGCACCGACCATAGCATGGCCCCATGAACACAGCCAAAAACAATACTTTGCAAGAGATTTGCTCCTTGAAAATCAAAAATCTTCATCAATCTCTTTAATAAAAAGCCGCGAAATAATAGCTCCTCTGATAAACCTGTTTGAATAATAGCGTAGAAAAGTGCTGGAATGACGGCAGCAGCTCCAAGTCCCGCGAATTGATTCGCCGCTAGCAAGGAGCGATCAATATAGAAAAAGACTAGCGCAAAGCTCGGTATTAACATCGTGAAAGTAGAAAGTACAATGTACATAGCATACCTTCCCTTGTGCACAATAATAGGCTTTTGCAATCCTATCCACGTTAAAAAGGGCTGTTTTTTTCTCGCTGTACAAAGCCACCAAATAAACGGAATCACTGAAAATAACATCACTTGCAAAATGGCACTGATTAAACTATTCATCATCTTATTTCCCCTCCTGTTTACTACAAGCATAGAAGAAAGTGCCATTTTTTTCAATAGTTATTTAACGATAAACATTAAATTATTTATCTTTATTGTTAATTATTAAATGTTTTACAATAAAAAAACGATGTCAAAGGGCTTCTCCTTTGTCTTTTCAGTTATTTTCATTTATACTCTATTACAGATATTAAAGGTCTGTAATAGAGACGATAAAACACTGGAGGCTATCACAATGCGTACATTATCTACACATTTATTAGAAAAGGCACGAACATATGAGCACAGCACAAGAATTTCAGTGCCTGCCTATGACACATTATTTGCCGTGACACAAGCCTATTTCCGCATGCATTTAGGAGAACAAGAAGCATCCCTGCTTGTTGTAGGAGCTGGTGGGGGCAACGAGCTTTCTGCATGGGGACCAACAAACCCTAAATGGATGTTCACTGGGGTTGATCCATCTGAGGAAATGCTCCAAATTGCACAGCATAAAGCCGTGCAACTGGATATTGAAAGTCGCGTTCAGCTACTACAAGGAACAATTGAGCGCTTACCCCAATCAACACCGAAATTCGATGCGGCAAGCTGTATCCTCGTTCTTCATTTTATTGAAGATCGACAGGAGAAACTCCATCTACTGCAAAATATTCACAAGCAATTAAAACCTGGAAAGCCCTTTGTCCTCGCTTGTGCCTACGGAGAACGAGAAAGTGACGAGCTACAAGATCGCATCAAAATATGGCAAAGCTACTTTTTAGAGGCCGGCTATACAAAAGAAAAGGTAGATAGCATGGGCAAGGGCATCATGAATATTTCCTTCCTCTCCGATCAAGAAATCCAACAGCTATTAAGTGAAGCGGGCTTTCAAAACATTACCCGCTTTTTCTCCTCAGGTCTCTTCGCAGGATGGATGAGCCACGCATAACCACAAAGCCCCCACCATAGTCACAATCAATGGTAGGGGCTGAAACTTAGATTTATAGTGGTATTGAGCGGGGTTTCCACCAACATCCATCACATCGAAAAAAATCACCAATAAATACTGTAATAATAAACAGTTTCATCAATCGTCATGCCCATTTTTTCATAGAGCTTCTGTGCTTGGACATTATCTCTAGCGGTTTCAAGCATCATGTAACGAGCATCTTCCTGCTGACAATAGGCATAGCATTGCTCCATCAACGCCTGTGCTACACCTTGTTTTCTGGCTTGTTTCGCCACAAATAAATCATTTAAGAGAAACGCTTTTTTCATAGCGACGGATGAAAAGACTGGAAACAATTGTGCAAATCCAACTGGCTCCTCCTCCAAATATGCCAGGAAAATAATAGACTCTGCTCCCATTACTCGCTCCTGTATAAACTGCTCAGCTTGCTGTAAATCAGATGATTGTCCATAAAATTCACGATAGGCATTAAATAATGAGACTACGTCTCCCATCGTTTTCTGTGTCACCATACAAATTTTCATATTTTAATCTCCATTTCCTTTTGATTGTCCTTCTAGTATGATGGTAGTAAATAATCTGACATTTCAAAAGAAACAGTTCCAAATATTTTAACATGTCAAGGTGGTGCCTGATGGACGATTTTATCTTTCTATTAACAGAAAAAGAGGCAAAATATAAGCAAGTGTACCAGCAAATTAAAGCACTTATTATGCGAGGTACACTTCAAACAGATGATTCCCTGCCCTCTATACGAAAACTTGCAGAAACTTTACAGGTCAGTCGTAATACTACATTAACCGCTTATGAACAGCTTGTAGCAGAAGGATACATACGTGGGGAGGGACGAAAAGGCTATTTCGTCAATGCACTAGAGCAGGTTTTTTTAAAGGAGCAGGCACAGCCCCCTATGTCACAGCCAAAAAAGAAGGCTGCCTCCTATCGTGTAGATTTTCGCGCAGGAGCTGTCGATCAGCAACATTTTCCCATGAAAACATGGCGCCAAATTGCCAATCAAGTATTACAGGAATCAACCTGTTACGAATATGGAGAACTGTTTGGAGAATCAGTGCTAAAGGAGCAGCTTGTGCCGTATTTATTGCAAGCAAGAGGGGTTTATACAACGAGTGACAATATCGTTATTGGTAGTAGCACACAGCAAATGCTCTTGTATCTTGGCTTTTTACTAAAAGAATCTTTCCCAAGCATTCTTTTGGAAGACCCTGGCTATGATGGTGCACGGGAAGCCTTCCAGTTACATCACTTCGAAATAGAGCCACTCCCTGTAATGGAAACAGGAGCTCAACTTGACATACTCCAAAACTGTCAATCACGCTTAATGTATGTCACCCCGTCACATCATTTCCCATACGGTGTGTCCATGTCTATTCAGCAGCGACAGACCTTAATACAATGGGCTCAACAAGTCGATGGTTATATTCTAGAGGATGATTATGATGGAGAGTTTCGCTATACGCAACAGCCATTTCCTGCCCTTGCTTCCATCGACTCATCAAGGGTAATCTATCTCGGCACCTTCTCCAAATCGTTTTTACCAGGTGTGCGTTTAAGCTATATGGTGCTACCAAATGCACTTGTTCAGCCCTATAAAGAGCGTTTTGCTCAATTTGAACAAAATGCTTCGTCCCTCCATCAACGCACAATGGCCCAATTTATGGCGCAGGGAGAATGGTCACGCCATATTAAACGAATGCGTTTGACCTATAAACAAAAAATGCAGCACCTTGTACAGGAGCTACAACGACATTTCGGTCAGCAAATAACCGTGTTAGGCGAGCAATCAGGACTCTATGTATTAGTGAAGATAAAGTCTCCGCTTTCCGAGCAGCAGCTGATCCAACAGGCGGCGACTTACGGTGTGAAGGTTTATCCGACAAGCCCCTTTTTTATCCATCAAAAAAATGAGGAACCAATGCTGCAATTAGGCTTTAGTAAATTAGCGTTGGAAGAAATCAAGCTGGGCATCGAGCTGTTAAAAGAGGCGTGGCAGCCATAACCTTCAACGTTATGGCTCTTACCATACCACTTAAAAATAATCAATAAATGTTGGGATACCTACTGGTAAAACCGCCTCGAGCAATGCAATTTCCTCTGCACATCCCTGTAATCGTTCAATTCTTTCTAAATAGGTTGGACGTTTGTAGCCTAATAGCATAGTTGCCAGTGTTTGCACTGTTAAATGCACAGCATTCGCGTTCAACGTCTCACTTACCTTCTGAACAGAAAGGTTTCCATCTTTCATTTTGATGATGTAGCTACCATTATTCCACGCCACAGTGCGATCACTGACAGCTAGCTGAAGCTCGAAATTCTGACCGATAAATGGATAGCGCAGTAAAAATTCTTTGACATCAACGATTCTTGCCATGAAATAAGGCGATACCTTTTGAATGATCTCACTGTCCTCCAATAGAAAGGCAACCGCTTCATTTCCAGTTGTCTTCCCGTAGACATTGTAGACCATCGAGCTGTGAGCCGAGACGAAATTCCATAAACCTTTTCGAGCCTCTTCCTGCAAATAGACGATTTCATCGATGTAATAATTTTCCTCCATAATGCGATAGAACATGTAGCCCTGTGCCACATCTTCTTCATCATAGTAGACCGCCGCCTGAAGGTTCACATCACTATCTATAAATTTCTCCTCCCAGAAATCCTCCTGAAATTTCTCGTTCCAGGCAATACTATTGCGCACCATTACCCCATGCGTTTTCTGCGCATAGCGTGCGTAGATAGCCACCACATCCTCATGCTTGGGATCAACACGGCGAATTTTCCCATTAAGCCCAGCATAATGAGGAAGCTGTGTATCCTTCACTTGAAATTCCACAATATCACTCATAATTTCCCATCCCTTTTTGCGGTAATAAGGAATAGAATATGGAAATAAATAGGATATATACTGTCCTTCATTTCGCATACTTTGCAGACTTTCAATGATCAAGCTCTCCATTAAGCCATGCCCTGAATATTCAGGGTATGTCCCAACTGCTGTGATGCCACCCATTTCATAAATCTTGCCATGCACATTCACCTCAAAAGGCAAACTTAAAATTTGCGATACAAGCTGTGAACCATCAAACCACCCGATAGCATGCCCTTCATTAAATTGCCTACTCTTCGCATTCACAAAGCGACGATCCTTGTGAATGGACATTGACATTTGAAAGACATAATTCAGTAAATCAATGGACTGTGCCATTTCATCCAATCGAATTTCTCGCATGATTAAGCCTTTTCGTTGATTCATGATTCCCTCTCCTCATCAAATAACTCTCTTAATATCGACTGTGGTGCATCCAAAAAACGTTTGGTCACGATGTAGTGAATGGTATCCTCATAGCGAATGGATTCAATTTCTCCTTGATCAAAACTATAAATCGTTGCATTCGGATAGCCAAGCAAAATGGGTGAGTGTGTAGCAATAATAAATTGTGCCTCATGCTCAAGGTCCTTGATTATTTTCAGCAAGCTCAGCTGCCTCGTTGGAGACAATGCCGCCTCAGGCTCATCCAATAAATAAATGGCTTTACCCTTAAAGCGATTCATAAATAACGCAAGAAAGGATTCTCCATGAGATTGATGATGTAGTGATTTCCCACCAAAAGCAGCATATTTGTTTGGATGGCGCTCTAACAAATCAATATGACTGGCAAATTGATAAAATGTTTCTGATCGAAGAAAAAACCCATTCGATATTTTCGGCAGCCACGACAAACGGATATATTCCCCCAATGAAGATTCCGCCTTATGTACTTCATATAAATTTTGACGACCGCCACCAGCCGTATTGAAATCGCAGCGATCAGCAATCGCCTCCAGTAATGTTGATTTCCCCGAACCATTTTCCCCAACAAAGAACGTCACATTCGTTGGGAACTCCAGCTCATGCAAATCCTGCAAGCTTGGAATATTAAAAGGATACTCCTGTTTATTTGGAATTGTATCCTGTAACACCTTACATGATTTTAAATACATTTCATTTCCTCCTCACTCTTATTATAGCGAACATCCCCCTAGCTGAAACGTATTCCACCCACCTGTTTGATTGAAATGTTACCTTTTTATGTATCCACCCGAGCCTGCCAAACATAAATAGCCTAAAACAGCTGACGAAGTCCCTACCATTTTCACAAATCGCTATGAGATATTTCCCGAGAAATAAATAAAAAACATGTCGAAAGTTGCAATTACTATATGTAGTATCATGTCATATTTTTGATTTTTTTATAAAATAAGTGGACATTGACCTCCTCTCTAACTGATTAAGTGAATGATTTCCCTGCAACAGGCAGTAGTGTTTTCCATTGCAATTTTATTTCGCAGTGGCTTGCTAAATGATTGTCTCTAATAAGCACGTAGCCTCTCATCCGATGATCACCTTGGAGCCCTTTCTGAGCGATTCCATCCACTTTTGGATTACTTTCATTACCTAAATTGATCCGATTCGAAAAAAGCTTCAATACCTATTTCTTTTAATAAGAATTTCCGATGACTTCTTTTATCTACCAAATGTTGTTTAGGTATTAAAATTTCTTCTCTTAATCGCTGAAACAAATTCGGGTTATGCTCTGGAAACCATTCCTCATATCTGATCCCTTGATTTAATTCTATTTTTATTAAAAATAAAACAATATCTTCATACATATAGGGGAATTCTTTCTCTATCTGCTCATGATGTGCTAACAGTGCATAAAGATAATCTTTAAAACGATAAAATCGCTTCTGGTCTAATGGATTGGAGTTCCATTTTTTATTTTCCTCCCACTCTTGTATGGGCTGAAATATCTGAAGAGAACCCGTTTCCCAAGTACCCAGCATACAAGTAAATGCAGCTATAGCGTATTTTCTCGTTTCATCATCTGGATCTCCAAAATATTTATAGTATTCCTCCCGATACTTACTAAAATTTCCGCTAGTATGATAACCTCCAATAGCAAAACCCTCCAGCCCTCGTTTCGCTTGTTCGATGATATTATTCGTCATTCTTCTTTCTCGCCCCTTTTTCTAAATTTTTTTGTCATGGTAGTCTAATAACAATAAACTGTCATAAAATTCCATAGTTATTTTAACATAAATATCCAACAAAAAAATCAACTCACCTCTTAATCTATCTATCGAGGTAAGTTGATCTAAAATTAAATTTCATCAAAATAAATCAGCCTTCTTTACAAAGATCAATTTATTTAACTATATTTTTTAGAAACCACAAACTCAGTAATTGGCATAGTAATCCAAGCAAGTCCTATGACAATAACAAGTGGAATATTCTTAATATCATTTAAAGCGGTTACTCTTTCTGAGATCACTAAAACAATAACCATAAATAACAGTAAAAGATAGTAACTAATTTTTGAACTAATAAGTGTGATATGTTTTTCTAACTCATCTTTTTTTCCTTCATTTACTCCGTTCATTTCTCCCCAAGTAATGGACTGAAATAAAAGACCTATTCCTAAGAATACAAAGAAAATTGTCGCTGCATCAATCATTTCTTTCGTTATCCATTCATATACACCATAACTACCAATAGAAACAATAATAACTAAAGAACCGATTAAACTTACCTTTTTTGTAATCGTCACTTTTTCTCATTCCTTCCATATGTAAAAATAAATAATTCTTCTATAGGAGCACTTAAAATATAGGACAAAGTAAAAGCCAATTCCAAACTTGGATCATATTTATTATTTTCAATGGCATTAATGGTCTGCCTTGTCACATTGCATAACTCCGCTAATTTACCTTGTGAGAGGCTATTTTTTTCACGATATACTCTTATTTTATTTTCCATTTCTAACACCACTCCGCTCCTGGCTTGTAAAAGATCTTTTACACCATAATATTAATGTAAGACAAATAAGGTGTCAAACATGTTTTACACCCAATTATTTTATTAGTTCTTATCACATAGTTTTATCTATTTTCTATGTAGTGAACCAAAATACTTTATTTTTAAAAAACTGTACAGACCCCTTTCAATTTTTAATTATCTTAAGCATCTATTCGTAGTTCTTCATTCTTTGATCACCATCTCCAAAGTTCTAACTATTATCCCACGCTCATAAATTGAGTAACAATCAAAAGTCAGAAGGAGAATCGCGATGTTTGTGACGCATTACTACGAAAACAAGACGTCCGTTTTAAGTCAATTGCTTGTCAAGCTACCTACTGTGGAAGAAGATATTCGCATTAAAGGGCGCAAGGCAAAGGTGTTGGAGGTACTTCAAGTTGATGACAACAATTTTCATGTGAAGATATTATTCGAAAAAATCCCTAAAAAGCAGCCTCTTAAAGACCTTGGAAAGAAAAAGAGATAATCAACTTAAACATGGTTTATTCCCTTAATTTTCGGGAATAAAATAGGTAATAATTGCGAATCATTCACTTTAAATTTCTTCAAGCAAAACCGTTGACTTTTTAATTGATAACAATTATCATTATCAATAGATTATTTCTTTCTCCAAATTGCTTCATTCAGAATCCCCCTCTTTTTTGAATAAGCATGTATCAAACGGATATTCTTACATCAGACTAAGAGTATCCGTTTTTATCTGTACATGAGGAGAACTTTACATACTAAAGGAGCTGTTTTGACATGGATTATCGTATTGAAAAAGACACTATGGGTGAAATTAAAGTACCTGCTAATAAAATTTGGGGCGCGCAAACACAGCGCAGTAAAGAAAATTTCCAAATTGGTACAGAACAAATGCCAATTGAGCTTGTGCAAGCTATGACAATCCTAAAGAAAAGTGCGGCGATTGCGAATAATAAACTAGGCAAACTTTCTGATATTAAAGCAAATGCCATCGTGCAGGCTGCAGATGAAATTTTAAATGGTCAATGGGACGATCAATTTCCTCTTGTGGTTTGGCAAACTGGTAGTGGTACACAATCCAATATGAATGTGAATGAAGTCATTGCTCACCGTGCGAATCAACTATTAGAGGATGCTGGTAAAGCTGACCGTATTCATCCAAATGATGATGTCAATAAATCACAAAGCTCAAATGATACATTCCCAACAGCATTGCATATTGCGGCTGTTTTAAAAGTGGAAGATTATTTATTACCAAGACTACGTTTACTAAAAGCAACCTTGGAAGATAAAGCAGCTCAATTTAAGGACATTATTAAAATTGGTCGTACGCATTTACAGGACGCGACACCTCTCACATTAGGTCAAGAAATTAGCGGTTGGGCAGCCATGCTCTCAAAATCAGAGCATATGATTATCCAAAATATTGACTATATGAAGGAGCTTGCAATTGGTGGTACAGCAGTCGGTACAGGAATCAATGCTCACCCTGAATTTGGTGATCGTGTGGCTGAGGAAATTAGTGAGCTAACAGGCAAACAATTTACATCAGCTGCAAATAAATTCCATGCCCTAACGAGTCATGATGAAGCAGTTGTAGCACACGGTGCATTAAAGGCTTTAGCAGCTGATTTAATGAAAATTGCCAATGACGTTCGCTGGCTAGCAAGTGGCCCTCGTTCAGGTATTGGGGAAATTACGATCCCAGAAAACGAACCAGGCTCTTCCATTATGCCAGGTAAAGTAAACCCTACCCAAAGTGAAGCAATGACAATGGTTGTCACGCAAGTAGTTGGAAATGACGCAACGATTGCCTTCGCCGCTTCTCAAGGTAACTTTGAATTAAACGTCTTTAAACCAGTCATCATTTACAACTTCTTGCAATCAACTCGCCTATTAGCAGATACAATGAAATCATTTAACGACCATTGTGCAGTAGGCATTGAGCCAAACAAAGAGGTACTCGATCATAATTTACAAAATTCATTAATGCTTGTAACAGCATTAAACCCATATATTGGCTATGAAAACGCAGCAAAAATCGCAAAACAGGCCCACAAAGAAGGCACGACCTTAAAGGCAGCAGCCATCGCAAGTGGCTTACTTACAGAAGAACAGTTCGATGAATATGTAGACCCAGCAACAATGATTTATCCGAACGTAAAATAATGAAAGCGACCATAAAAAGATTGAGGCTAATGGGCTTCAATCTTTTTTTGTTTATGAGAAATATCTTTAGCATGGATGGAAGCAAAATTAAAAGACATGAATCTCGATAGAATATCGAATCCATGCCAAACAGCTTCCAAATGAAAATAATTGTATCTATCCTATGCAGTCACTTCATCGGAGAGTGGTTTATTCTGCCTCCTATGTAATCCATTACAGATGCTTATAACTAGTTAAAATTCTCTCAGCTTATCTCATTCAGCTTTAAATTAAACGACAATTCATCGTCAATCAAATTATATGTATTACTTTTTTCTTGTTTAGATAATTTAGAGATATAATGATAGTAGTTTGGTAATATTTCAAAATCATAATTTAAATAATCTCGTATTAATTGGTCATCTTGAAATTTTGAAACATCCCCGTCTAACAAATCATGTTTTATTAACTCTTTAGTATTGTTAGTAAAATCAGATACTACGTATGATAGAATATTGTTCTCATATTGCAATTTTTCAGAAGCACTTGAATAGTTTAATAAAGATATCAATGTTGCATTATTAAAATGTTGTTGATCAATTAAAGATGTAACCTCCATTAAGTAAATAGATTCAAGGTGGTCATGATAAGGATTTTCAATATCTACATTTTTATACATTGATTGTTTTTCAAAGGGTCTAATTCTCCCCGTTTTTAATAGTAAAAAATGGTGATGATTGCTTAGATAGATGTTTTTGGACGTATCTAATCTAAGTAAATTATCTCCGTTTGGAAGTAATGGATTTAATCGTTTTATCTCTCCTGTTGAAGTGTTTACTAAAAAAATACATTGATAAAAGGGATGTCCATAGTTAATTTCTCTTTTCGTAATAAAATACAAGAAATATTGAGGATTAAGATAAATTAACTTGGAATAATAGCTTTCATACTTAATTTCTTCAGAAGAAAAATAATTATTTAAATTTAATGTGATAGCATGTATTTGATTAAATGTTTCAAGATTAATTCTATGAAAGTTTATGTTATTTTTTTCTTTTAGACTAAAACAAAATTCATTATTCAAAATATCCAAAGCAAATTCGTCATAGCGGGTGTCTAATCGTTGTATATTTTTAATCGTGCCGTTTTTTAAATTAATCTCACAATGCGCAATACTAGCATGTTCTAATAAAATAGCCTCAAACTCTTCTTTAATTTCATTTATAGGAATTAGTTGTTTATTATTCAAAAATATTCCCCCTTCAATATAGCTAATAAATATTTCACTTTGAGCTTTTACTCCTTTCTGGCCTCTGTATAAAGAAGTTTTTCGAGTTCGTCCACCTTGCTCCCGTCTAATTGGTGTGTGAGCCCATACAGCTGAAGGTCTTCCCCTTGAACCCTAAAATATAGCATTTCCTTCGTGAGACGATCTGCCCTTAGATAGTATTCGTCTACGTCTGTTGTTTTGTTAATATCTTGGGCATGATAGGCAATCCATGCTTCCAACGTTGGTTCAATCTCATAGTTATTGAAGCCTTCAGGGGTTGATACATCATTCCAGTTTTTCGAGGGTTTACTGCTGCTACTTGTTTGATTGTTGTTTCTTCTGTTTTTGCCTGTTCTCCTTTCGTTTTTTCTTCCTCGGTACAACCTATTAACAATCCACTTATCAATAGTCCTGTCAATACAACATTTACGAGCTTCATCTCTCTCACTCCTCTTTAGAAGGTTAGCCATTTATTATAATAATACCTTACACTAGTTAATTTATATAATATTTTCCATTTAATAATTACGTTTAACATGGCTGATTCTCTATGTATCTCGCAGTAATAGCAAAAAAAAAGCCACCTCTCATGATGAGTGCGACTTTCCTAACCTTCTAAAATTCACTTTTCAATAGGGAAAAGATAGCGAGATCCACATACTTCCCCTTTTCAAATTCATGTTGTCTCAAAAGGCCCTCTTGAGAAAAGTTCAATTTTTCCAATAGTTTGATAGATGCTGTGTTTTCTGGCTCTATTTTTGCTTCGATTTTATTGATTCCCATGGATGTAAAGGCAAAGTGGATGATCGAACTTAAAGCCTCTTGCATCACACCCTTCCCCCAATACTCAGGGTTTAAATCATAGCCAATTTCTATACGATTATGCTCTTTTTCATAATTCAAATAGCCACATGTGCCAATCACCTTGTTGGTCTGAATTTCCTCGATTACCCATCTTAAGCCTTTTTGTTCTTTAAAAATTTTCTTATACCAATTGATTTCATCAATAGCATCTTCAACGGAAGCAAACAATGGTAATGGCAGGTACTTCACTACATTTTCATTAGAATAAAGTCTCAAAATATCTTGGCCATCATCCATTATCCCTTTTCGTAAAATAAAACGTTCTGTTTCCAATTGAGGAAAAACCGTAAATTCGAATTGTGTATGCATACTACTCCCCTTTTTCACCATTTATTAGCATTTTACTATTGAATAATAACACAAAAATCTCTCATACTCTCTTTTACTGCTATTACAAATCACTCGTTATTATAGTAAATTGATTACAACCAAATGGCACCAACTCCGTCTAATAATTGAAAGGGTGTGGAAGATGCTTGAACATGTGAGAACATCAATAGAAGTTAGCAGTGAATGTAGTAAGGAGGAGAGGCTTGAATGGTTGATGAAGGCATATGGAGATGACATAGCACGTCTTGCCTTTACGTATATGAAGCACAAGCAGCTTTCGGAAGATATTGCGCAAGAAGTGTTTATAAAGTGCTATGAGCATTTAGATAATTTCAGGAATGAATCTTCCTATAAAACATGGTTATATCGAATTACTGTCAATCTATGTAAAGATAAATTAAAAAGCTGGTCTTATAGAAATATTGTTCTGACAGAATTTTTCTCAAAAATTAAGAGTACTAGTCAATCCCCTGAGTTGGAATTAGTCAGACAGGAGGATAAACAATTACTTTCTGAAAAAATCCTTGCTCTACCAATAAGATACCGAGAACTCATTATTTTCTATTATTATGAAGAGCTGTCCTATAACCAAATAGCTGATTTGTTAGATTTGCGTTTACAAACCATTAAGTCTCGACTTCATAGGGCTCGACTTATGCTCAAAAAATCAATGGAAGGGTGCAAGATAAATGAATGATATGTTTAAAAATATAGGCAAGGCATTGGATGACACGGCATTTAAGGACATTCATTTTAATGAGAAACATAAAGAAAAAGTAAGGCAAAGGCTTCGAAAAGGTCACAAGAAACAGCCCCAATTTCAATCCATTTTCAATCAATTGTTACCTATAGCTGTCATTGGTTTTTTTCTTATAGGGGCTAGCTATTTTATAGTCACGGAGCTGACAGTACAACCAGTTGATAAGGGAGACCGTTCACAAGAACCTATAATGGAAACTACTCTTTATCATCCCCCCATCCAAGAAGAATTTTACGGGGATATGACGAAAGAGGATGTCGTGAGTAAATTATTAAATTCGATTGATTATTTTCACTCAGCAGCTGGAAAATTTGAAGAACATAAAATTTCTCAAGACGGTTCCACTAGAACATTGGGTGTTACTTATAAAGTAAGTACCAAAAAAGAAGTTGGAGGCTATGAAAAAATAATCGCTCTAGATGATAACACGACGGGCATCAAGAACGATACACAGGAGTACTTTTATAACAACAGAAAGAGCTGGTTAAAATATACAACACTTTATGGACAAAAAGTTTATACAGTTAGTGAAACGAAACAGAAATCAAAACGAGACGTAGTTACTCCTGAGCAAGCTTTTAGTATTGACTTGAAATATCCGCCTATTTCATATAATAAATTGAGGGAAAGACCTTCATTTGGAAGTTCAAGTATGTCGTTATTCGCTTATGAGAAAGCTGCTAGTTATTTAAGAAATATGGAGCATTGGGAGATTGAAAAACAAAATGAAGCGTTGTTAGGTCATAATACAATCGTATTAGCTGGGAAAATGGATGAAACGGTGACAAATAGTGAAAATTTAAAAGGCACGACAGAAGCGTTTCGTTTTTGGGTGGATAAAGATACTGGCATTCTCGTTAAAAGTGAAACATATGACCAAAATGGTGAGCTGACAAGCTATGTTCATCCAGAAAAGCTTGAAGTGAATGTATCAATTGACCCACAAGAATTTATTCCAGACTTAGAGGGCTATCAGCTTCCTAGCAAACAGAAAAAAGATTGAGGCTTATTGCTTCAATCTTTTACTTTATGAAGGTATTAGTTGCTCAACATCAGCAAACATTTCTCAACTATTTCTACCTCATCTACTGACAGTTGGTCTAACAGAAGTGCCAGTTTTTTCTCATGTTCCTCTCCTTCTTCTCCTATCCAGCAAATGTAGATTTCGCAATAATCTCCTTTGGGAAGGAATTTTTTTAGAAAGTCACATACATGGTGAAAAGTTCTTTTGGCTTTTTCATAGTTATGGGGGGAATACACTTTATTTTCGTTATGCATTTGCCAAATAGGCTCTCCCTTTGTTTCGATTTCATATACATAGGGTGTTGTAAAATGCTTTGCCTGTACAATTTGGCGATTCTCTTTTACCGAGAAAAAATAATTTATGTCAACTTCATTTTCTGTATAGTCATCCTGTATTTCAACTGGAAAATTGAAGCCTATATAGGTTGCCATACTCATATTTTGCTCCTCCTATTAAAAAAACCCTGTAAATGTACAGGGTGTCAGCAACGTAGCTGTTGATCGTGTAAATAGACACGCTTTTGAGTTCGTGCTTCTGTAAATTTTACTTGCATCACCAATTCCTGGACCACGCTTTGAAGCAATTGCTTGAAGGAAAAAGGCTTCAAACGACGGGTTGTCCGCTTCCTTTTGTGAGGCTTGCTACCGTAGTTGGTCTACCGTGATAGCTGTTGCTTTAATGGTTTGGTGTTGCGGCGGTGTTTTTGGTTCAATATAGAGCGTTGTATAGTACGCATCCGCAATGACAATCACGTAAATAATGAATAGTAATCGTTTTGTTCAATGGTTCAAAAAATCATTTCTCCCTTTTTTGTAACTGACAATGAAAACTTGTCTACTTATCATACGAGCAATTGATCAAAAGGTTTCAAAAATATTTAAAGGGAGACAAATTTCTGTCTCCCTTACGCCTCTAGGCTTCTGCCACCATCATTTTCCCAGCGATCAATGTCCCAGTGATCCTCATCTTTTTCTCTCCTGATACCCATTGCATTCAATGGAACGAATGACATTTTGTCCCTCACCCTTTTCAAGCGTTCTTCTCTAGTTTATGAAGGGAAAGGGGTTTTCGTTCATCGTAAAATAGGCTTAATTTTAAAGCCTAAGGCAATCGCAGCTCCAATGCAGCTAAAAAGACAGCCTAAGATTAAATAAATACTGAGTGTTGATTCGCCGATGACAACAGACGCAATACCGCCAATCACGGGGAATAATGCAACCATATAACCACTTTTTGCCCCTCCAATTCGTTCGACTAGTTTTAAGTAAAATAACCATGCGAAAAAGGATGCAATAAGCGTTAAATACAAGAGCGCTGATAAGTAGGTAAAGGATTTGGGTATTGTGACTGTTTGTCCCTGTAGCCAAACAATGGCACACATGACTGCACTACCCACTGCAAAACCAATGGCATTCGCATAAATCGGGTTGATTTGATGCTTGGCATTTCGGGCAGAGCTTGCATCCCCAATGGCTGTTAGGATAGTCCCTACGAAGGCAATTAACACTCCTTTTAACTCCATATTATGTAAAGTTGGATAAATCAGCACCCCCACGCCGATGACGCCTAAAATACCGCCAATTAAAACACGACGATGCAATGGTTCCTTGAGAAATATCCGTAGGGCGATGGGTGTTAGTATAACTTTTAATGAAAAAATTAATGTGACAATAGCAGCCGAGCTCCATATCGTCGCATAATACAGCGCTAAATAGCTGAATGCAAAATTACAAACGCCAAAAACGATGATAAAAGGTACGTCGCCCTGTTGTGGTTTACCCTGTGGTTTCAAGAACCAAGCAAGGATGAAAAATAAAAGAGCTGTCATGACTAAACGATAGGTTAAAGATAATTCTAAACTGACTGGCGTTCCTTGAATTTTGACTGCAATAAAATTAAGACCCCAGACAATCAAACAAAAGATATACATAAAATTTGTCATGCTGTTTTAAATTCCTTCTCCGATGCTATTCCTGCCATCTTCCCATAATGATCGTGTGATAGAACCTGCCATCTGCAAGGCATTTATCATTTTTCAGAATGCCTTCCACTAAAAAGCCCATTTTTTTATAGAGCTGTATCGCTTTCTCATTGGTTTCTAACACTTCTAGTGCTATTTTGCGAATACCATTGTCGTCTGCCCAATCAATGGATTCTTGCAGCAAGGCTTTTCCTATGCCATAGCCCCAAAACTCTTTACTGACGCCAACACCAAAGATTATTTTATGGGCAAGCCTTTTGAGTGGAGAGCCCTCACATCTTGAGAACCCAACGATCCGATCACCGACAACCGCTACTAAACATAAATTTTTTGAGCTTTCGCTATCCTGTTGAATAAGCTGCTCAAAGCCTGCTCGATCAATCAATGCCTCGCCCTGTTCACGATCGAAGTTTTCCGTTTCACCGTCTAATTGCAAGCGTAAATCTGATAAGGCTTGGGCATCTTCCCGTCGGGCACAGCGAATTGTATAGGATAGCTCTTTTATCTGGAGCTCTTTCTGATCAATCAGCATGTTGGAATCCTCCAATTGACTGAATCCTCACAAAACGATTATGCCAAATGGATTCGTGATGTTGAATAATTTGTGGTGCTGCCAGTACATGACTATCTAAGGTGCTATGTGCATCTTCTATTAAAATATTATGATGGTAGCCATGACTAAAAGCACTCCGGATTGTTGTATCAAGACAAAACTCTGTTTGAGCACCCGCGAAAATCAATTGGTCGATGTGATGCGCTTGTAAATAAGCTGCAAGCTCCGTTTGATAGAAAGCGTCCCACGTTGTTTTTTGAATCACTTGATCCTCCGCCTGTCTAAGTAATCCATGATACAGTTCCCAGCCTGGTTGACCTAATGCAAAATCCACATCATCTGCGTCTGTATGCTGAATAAAAATAACGGGTACTTCGTTACGCCGTGCCCATGTAATGGAGGCATTAATATTTTTGATAATAGCTTCACTGTTCCAAAGATTTTGCTGGCCATCTAGAAAGAAAGCCTCCTGTATATCGATAATGATGAGTGCTTGTTTCATCGTATCCTCCTTTGTGCATCAGTAGTAACTTTTTTAATTGTACAGAAAACGATCTTCCATTAAAAGAAAATTTTGCACAACAAAAAGCACCTTTACAACATCGTAAGGTGCCTCAACTATGTACAGTACCATCTAATACATGCCACTATTAGATGGTGTCATGCGCTTGCATCATTTGATATAGGCTAATGTTTGATAAACTTGGTGAACCGAATGATTAAATGCTTGCTGTTCCTCTTCGTTTAAATGCAATTCAATTACACTTTCAATACCAGCTCCCCCTAACACAACGGGGACACCGATGCAGGCATTGTCTACTTGATATTCGCCCTGTAAATACGTAATGATGGGCATTACTTTCCGTTGATCCTTCACAATCGCTTCAATCATTTGGACAATGGCGGCGGCTGGGGCATAGTAAGCACTGCCATTGCCAAGTAGGGCGACAATTTCGCCTCCACCTTTTCGCGTTCGCTCCACTAATTGCTCAATCTGTGCTTGTGGCATTAATTTTTCTAATGGTATTCCTCCGACATACGTATAGCGAACGAGAGGCACCATTTCATCGCCATGTCCGCCCAAGACGAAGCTCGATATATCCTCGACAGCAAGCTGAAGAGCCTGTGCGATAAAGGTATTAAAGCGCGCTGTATCTAAAACACCTGATTGTCCCATGACACGATTTTTGGGAAAACCCGTTGTTTCCAGACAAACATAGGTCATAGCATCGACAGGGTTACTTAAGACGATAATATAGCTAGTTGGCGCATAACGTTTGATTTGTTCGCTTACCGAGCGGATGATTGCCGCATTTGTATGAATTAAATCCTGCCGTGTCATGCCAGGCTTTCTTGCAATACCTGCCGTGATAACCACAATATCAGCATGAGCTATTTCCTGATACTTTGAAGTAGCCGTCACCTGTACGTTAAATCTTTCTATTGGTCCAGCTTGGAGAATATCTAATGCCTTCCCTTTCGCAGCATTTTCGAAGTCTGGTAAATCGATAAGCACAATATCCCCGATCTGTTTCTGTGCAACCATTAACGCTACGGTTGCACCTGTATGTCCAGCGCCAATGATGGCAATTTTGGGTCGCCTAAAGCTCATATGCCTCCCCCTCCTAACGACATAGATTGATTGCTAAAGATCCATCGACTATTTATCTGCCTGCTCATCCTCTACAAGTTTTGTTTGTTGAGGCTTCTGGCGAGTGCTTGTTTTTTTGGCTGCTGCCTCCGTCGCTTTTATCGGCTTTGTTTCATCAATAATCGCTGTGAATACTTCATTGGCTGCTCGTGGAATTACATGTGCGCTTAGTAGCTTGCTCGTTCGCGTTGCTGCCGCTTTACCAGCATCAACCGCAGCCTGTACTGCACCAACATCTCCCTCGACAATAATGGTTACGATACCACCGTCTACTAGCTCCTGTTTCACTAATTGGACATTGGCTGCTTTTAGCATGGCGTCTGCAGCTTCAATGGAGCCAATCAAGCCATACGTTTCGATCATTCCTATCGCTTCTGTCACTGTGCTCACCTCACGATTCATCTGTGCCATCTATAATGCCAACTACAATGGCATCAATTGGACAAATACTGGTCGTAGAAAAACTTCGTACAGCAGCACTGCCCATTGTTAAAATGACGTTATCTCCCACACCTGCACCTATACGATCTGCAGCAACAATTTGTTCATCACTCAGTTGACCATCCAGCTTTATTGGCTGGATAATGAGTAATTTCAATCCCTGTAGCCCTTCCTCTTTACGTGTTGCCCAGATATTCCCAACCACTGTTCCTATCCGCATGCATCCTCATCCTTTTTCGTGAAACTGAAGTTCAATTTCTAATTTTTCCACGGCCTCCTTCGCCAGTGCCGTCAACCTTGCCTCTTTGGGGACTATCACTGTCTCACCTTGATAACGGCTTACATCATTTGCCGTTATTATCTTGTGGTTAATTTCAATTGGAGGACTGACGAAGTTATTGTAAGGCTCTCCTGCCATCTTGCCTGTTATAATTGTACCCGTTTCACCCTGTTGGATGAAGCCTGCGTTTGCTTCATCTGTATCAATATGCATTTCTAAATGATAGTGATCAGCCACACGAATTTTCACTTGCTCAAAGGTAATGGGACGTCGCCCTTGCACCTTAACGGAGACGTATTGACCGTTCTGAACTCCTAACTGCTGTGCATCAGCAGGTGCCATATGAATATGTGCTTGTGCGATAATGACCCCTTCTTGTAAAATCAAACTTCCTCTAGGTCCTACCAGTATACAGCTAGCTGAGCCAGCAATTTCTCCCGATTCACGCAAAGGTGGTTGAATTCCTAGGGCAATGGCATCTGTATGACTAATTTCAATTTGTGTGAAGGTGCGAGCTGGACCTAATACACGTACATTTTGGATGCTTCCTTTTGGTCCTACCACCTGTAGCGTTTCATGTGCTGCAAACTGACCGGGTTGAGCTAACATTTTTTTTACACTCAGCGTAGCACCTTTGCCAAATAGCTGCTCGACATGCTCTTGTTGTAAATGAATATGCCTTGCTGAGATACCTATAGGAATTTCATTGGGTGTAGGCGCTGCTTCTTTTTTAGGTAGTAATTCGGCTATGACATCATTAACAATTTTTATTATTGCTTGTTCATTCATATAGCCACCTCACTCATTATTGCATTTTTAAAATCGCTTCCAATTCTGCATGTGGTCGCGGAATCACATGTACAGATAATAGCTCTCCAACACGTTGTGCAGCTGCTGCTCCTGCATCTGTTGCGGCTTTCACAGCCCCTACATCCCCACGAACAAGCACCGTGACAATACCGCCACCCACATGGACTTTACCCACAATATTCACGTTGGCAGCCTTGACCATTGCATCAGCTGCTTCAATAGAGCCCACTAAGCCCTTTGTTTCAATCATTCCTAATGCGCCTAAATTCATTTCGTATCCCTCCTTCTATTAAAATGCCTCTGCATCTTCAGGTAATGTTTGGCCACCATCAATAATGATCGATTGACCCGTAATAAAGCCTGCCTCCTTACTACTAAGGAACAATGCAGCATACGCTATATCCTCCACACGACCAAGGCTGCCAAATGGAATCGCCTTCGCCATCTTCTGTAGATAGGTGTCACCAAGACCATCTAAGCCTTCTGTTGCGATATTTCCTGGTAACACGGCATTGACCGTAATATGATAGGGTGCTAATTCAAGAGCCGCAGTCCGCATAAACCCTAATTGAGCTGCCTTACTTGCGGCATAATGTGTCCATCCAGCATAGCCAGTCACTGGACCCGTTATCGACGAGGTAATAATGACCCTGCCAGCATTCGCTTTCTTTAAATGGGGCACGCAAGCTTTGACAGCAAACATCGTTCCTCTGGCATTGACATTTAATACCTGATCCCAATGGTCCGTCGTCATGTCCTCTAGTTTCCTCGAGGGAAAAATACCAGCATTGGCACATAAAATATCGATGGAACCAAAAGAGCTAGCAACCTCCGTAGCCATGCTTTCAACAGATTCATAGTTTTCAACATCAACAGTGGCAGCAGAAGCGGAGAATCCTTGCGCTTGTAATTGATTTGCTACATCTGTGGCAGCTTCCATACCTCTTGCTGCAATCACCACATGAGCACCCTGTTCAGCAAATACGGTAGCAATCCCCTTCCCAATTCCTTTACTACCACCAGTAACTATGACAACCTTCCCCGTTAAATCGACCTTCAACTCGTTCCTCCACCTTTCCTTTTATTCATTTTAAGTACTTGGCTTTTTCGCAATTTCTGTTACTAATCCATTCACCGCGATATCTGGCCTTAAAATAGTTGAAGAGGCAATCCATTGGTTGGCTGCTTTAGCTAGTTGTGTACCAATGGCTATCGCTTCCTGAATGGCCGCTGTGTCCCCTTCAATGGCAATGGTTACTAGAGCCAAATCGATGGTTTCTTGTCGAAGTATTCGAATATCCGCTGCTTTAAGCATAGCATCTGCGATTCGTATTGAAATCGCAAGTCCTCTTGTCTCCACAATACCAATCGATTTCATCATGTAACAACACTCCTGCTAATATCTTTGTATCGTCATTCCCTTTTCCTGAATTATTTCTTGTGCTAGTGGTGTAAGTTTTGTGTGGGCAGGTAGTGTCAGCCGTTTCCCCTTGTACGATTGAAGCATCTCTGCTGTCAAATAGTTTGCCACTATAGTCGAACGAGCCGGTTCCTCTTGCTGCTTTAAAAATCGAATAAGCTGTGCAAATAACTGAATGTCACAGCCAAACTCCTTTAAGCGCTCTATATGATGCAGCAACATTTTCATGTAAGGATTCGGTTCCTTTGCTGTGACAACAGCAGATAATTTTTCATTTGGAATTAAAATTGCTGTTTGATTGCTAACCAGCAGCTCAGACAGGTACAAGGCTGCCGGTGTAGTAGGCAAGCCTTGGGCACTGCTGACGATAAATGCTTGATCGACTTCGAGAAAAACAATAGCATCGTAGAATAGCTGAGTGGGACTTGTGGTTTCATTTGCCTGCCACTCCTCAACATGGCAATAGCTTTGTAATACGTCCACCTGTTTCTTAGAAATGGTCGTATGAGAATGGACAAGCAAAAGTCTTTTATGCTTTTTATCCATCATCGATATGACTACTTCTTCGATGATTCTCTGTAATTCTTTTATATCCATACCTGTCACTCCATTTTGATAAGCTTGCCAATTGAATGCTGTTGAACAGCTGCGGCATTCGCTTCATCTGTATCTACATGCATCTCAAGGACGAATGCTGAGGAGACACGCACTACCACATTCATTAATCGTAGCTGACGTCCATCCCCACAGATTTCAACCGTCACAACTTCCTTATCTTGGACATTGAAGGCAGCAGCATCGGATACAGCCATGTGAATATGTGCTTGTGCAATAATCAATCCTTGTGTTTTATGGCGAGTTCCATGAGGTCCAATCAATGTGATTGATTCAGATTTTTCTAAGTCGCCTGACATACGAATTGGTGGTGTTACGCCAAGCTTGATGGCATCCGTTTGACTGATTTCGACTTGGGTTGCAGTGCGAAATGGGCCTAAAACCCGAACCTTGTCAATTTGGCCTTTGGGTCCCTTTATCGTTAGAACATGCTGTGAAGCAAATTGACCTGGCTGGGAAAGTTCCTTCCATTTCTGTAACGCTGCGTCTCTACCAAATAAATAATAGAAATCCTCCTCATTAACATGACAATGACGGGCAGAAATCGCAATCGGGATACTTTGATTTGTAACTTCAGTGACATGTATTTGATTGTTTGTCATCACAATCCCTCACTTTTCACTTAGGTAAAATTGCGTATAATTCCGAATGAGGGCGTGGAATAACATGTACCGATAATAGCTCACCTACTCGACGTGCGGCCTCAGAGCCTGCATCCGTCGCTGCCTTGACTGCCCCGACATCACCTGTCACCAGCACCGTCACAATGCCGCCACCAACATGTACTTTCCCTACAATATTGACGTTTGCTGCCTTCACCATGGCATCTGCCGCCTCAATTGATCCGATTAAGCCTCTTGTTTCAATCATGCCTAAAGCTCCATTTATCTCTACGCTCATTTCCTTTTCCTCCTCTAATTACTTAGCTTTGTGAGTACTTCCTCTACAATCTTTTCGATGGACAACCTGTCAATAGACACCCCTTCAATTGCTTGCATCGCTGGAGCCTGTATATTTTGTGGATGCTTTGGGGGAGGAATCGTTAGTGCCTTCACACCATAGGCCACTCTTTTTTTATTTAATAAATGATGTGCAGAAATATTATCACTCGTAATATTTCCCCCATAGGCCCCACAGCCCAATGTAAAGGAAGGCGTTAAACTTGTCGTACCGCCTGCAGCCCCAACAGATGCTAAAGTATTGACTACGATTCTGGACACGGGCATTTGAGCGGCAAACTGCTTAACAAAATGTTCATCCTGTGCATGAATAGCCAGGCTATGTCCTCTCCCTCCAACGTCAAGCAAGCGACGGCAAATCTTTACGGCTTCTTCCTGAGAACGAGCCGTATAAAGACCTAGGATGGGAGAAAGCTTTTCCATGGAAAATGGATACTCCTTCCCAATCTCCTGTTCCTCCGCCACTAATACGCGTGTATGCCGAGGGACATCAATATTAGCCATTTGGGCTATTACGGTTGCTGGCTTTCCAACAATTTGGCTATTTAATGTACGAGCTACTGGTGAAATCACCTTTGCTAATTTTTCCTTGTCCTGTCCACTTAGAAGGATGGCCCCATTTTCTGCTAAAGCAGCCATCACCTGCGCTTTGACCTCCTGATGTACGACAATAGCTTGTTCTGTGGCACAGATCGTACTATTATCAAATGATTTACTATCGATAATTTGCTTCATTGCCTCGTTCACATTTGCTGTGCGATCAATATAGACAGGAACATTCCCAGGGCCAACACCATAGGCTGGTTTCCCTGAGCTATAGGCTGCTTTGACAAGCCCTGCTCCACCAGTAGCTAAAATTAGCTGTACATCACGATGATGCATAAGTTCCTCTGTTCCTTTTATTGTTGGATGGCTAATCCATTGAATAAGTCCCTCTGGCGCCCCTGCACGAACGGCTGCCTGCTGACAAATTTTCAATGCCTCGATAGTGCAGTTGACTGCTGTTGGATGAGGACTAAAGACAATGGCATTTTGCGCCTTTAAGGCAATTAGCGTTTTAAAAATGGCTGTAGCAGTCGGGTTCGTGACAGGTGTAACTGCCGCAATAACACCGAATGGATAAGCAATTTCCACCTGCCTTGCTATCCTATCCTCATGTATAATGCCGATTGTCTTTTCATGCCGAATGGCTTCATAGACACCTTGAGAAGCCAACTCATTTTTTATTTTTTTATGTTCAATAATGCCCATCTTTGTTTCCGTAACAGCTAATACAGCAAGATTTTCTGCCTGTTTATAAGCAGCTTGGGCAATGGCCTCGACAATTCGATCGACCTGCTCTTGCGTAAAGCTGGCATACATTTTTTGCGCAATCGAAGCGGCTGCTATTCCGTCTCTTGCCTCTTGTATCGAAACCAAATCTTGGTCTCTCACCATATGACGAACCTCCCGTCATGTAAATTTTTTTAGGGCAATTAAGTCGCTCGAATTAGCTACAGAGACAGTGCCTGATGATTGCTGGTGCAGACTTTGCCAATGCTGTAATTCATGCGTAGATAATGCTACATATGCAGGGGCAGTTGTTTGCTGCGTCTGATGTTGGTTTTCTTTTATTAATCGAAATGATTGCCATTCCTGTAATTCTTCATTTGATAACGTTTTAGAAGCTTGTTCAGGCTGAAAGCCTTGCGTTAGTTTTTCCAATACCAATTCAGTAATCTTGGCAATTAGCTGATTGTCCATATGCTCACTCCTTTTCGATTAGCATGGTGAGAACAGATTCGTTATACGCTTCAATAATTGCGGTTGCATCAGGTAAATAATCCTTTGGGTATGTGGTACTAGGAATGATGCCAATAGAAAAGCACATGCCAGCATTTTTAGCAAAGAGCATATCTGCATTCGAATCGCCAATCATCACGGCTTTCTCAAGCGATACTTGAAATTGTTCCTTTGCCACATATGCTAAGTCTGGGAAGGGCTTACTGGATGTAGCTTGGTCACTTCCTAGAACGAAATCAAACAAAGCTAATAACTCTAGCTGTTGTAAATGAGATTTGGCTCGTGCCGTTTGATCAGCTGTAATCACCCCTAATTTCTTCCCTTTATTTTTTAAGGTTATTAAGAGATTACGAATACCTGGTAATGCCTGTACCTTGCTATTTTCCTGCTGCGATGTGGCTAAGTTGGAAGCTGCTCTCGCAAGTGTTACCCCTTTGCTCCATGGGATTCCCTGCTGATAGAGTAAGAACGCCACGATCGTCTCAGCTTCTTGTATACTTCCAATAGCTAGAGGACTCGTTGGGTCAATCGTTGTTCCATTGTCATTAACCCCTATGTTTCTTAAAAAAGTTTGTAAGGAAAAATAGATCTCTAAGTCTGAATCTTCAGTTAAATTAGCATATAAATTTTTGGCCCAGGCAATCCATAAAGAATCCATTTCTATGATTGTTCCATCCTTATCAAAAATGACCCATTCCACTTTTGTCATAGGAAAACCCATCCCTTTATTTATTCTCGTATAGCCTCTATTGGCGATACTGGTGCTTGCACCTCTACCTGCACTGTAGCGTCCTTCGCAAAGCGTTCCTCTGGTGCATCCTCGTTAATATGGTGTCTTGCCCACACCCAATAATAGATCGTTGCCACAGCAAAAACAGCCAAACAAACGATGAAAAAAGTCAAATTCGCAAAGAAGCTCGCAAAGATAGCAATGACGGCTAGCACAAGTGAGACAATAGGCGTAAATGGATACAGCGGTGTCTTAAAGGTACGTACTAAATGAGGTTCTTTTTTACGCAAAATCAACACTGATAAATTCATCGTAATATACGATACTAATGCCCCAAATGTAGAAATTAAAATTAAATCATCTGGATTAAATAAAATGACTAACACTAACCCGATAAAGCCTGGCAAAATAATGGCCATATAGGGTGTCTGACGCTTTTTATGCATCTTCGATAACATGCTTGGCAAATAGCCTGCACGTGATAAAGCATAGACCTGACGAGAGTAAGCCAAAATCACACCCGAAAAGCTTGCAATTAGTCCTACTAAGCCAACAGATGCTAAAATCTGCGCCAACCAATACGTATTTCCAAAAACAGCGGCAATCGCTGCTGGCAATGGATCTTCAGCAACCGTCATGACATCGATGCCAGCTAGCCCAATGGCAACAGTTGTTGTCAAAATGGATAAAATCAGCAAGGTCACCATACCTGAAATTAACCCCTTCGGCATGTCCTTCTGCACATCTCTCGTCTCCTCCGATAACATAGGCAACATCTCGATTGCTAGGAATAACCACATCGCATAGGGCAATGCTGACCAGATGCCTTTAAATCCACCTGGTATAAGATCGCCATTCTCAGGGAATAAATGGCCCACATTAATTTGCGGTAAACCAACGAAATACATTAAGACTAGTAAGCCTAAAGCGATAAAGACAAGCACCATTTCGATTGTGGCGTATTCTTTAATGCCAATAATATGAACCCCCATGAACAGAGCATACATAAAGGCAGCTGCCACCACTGTCGGTACGGCTGGAAACAAAAAGCTGATATAGCCCCCAATACCAATCGCGATAATTGGTGCGGCAATGACATATTGCAGCACGACACCAACTCCTGTAATAAAACCGATATAACGCCCCATCGCCCGTCGAGCAAAGGAGTAAGGTCCTCCCGCATAAGGTAACATCGTCGATAATTCAGAAATACCTAAGGTCATCGTTAAATACATAATCGCCATAAATAATGTGGCAATGAGCATTCCTAAAAAACCAGATTGACTTAAACCAAAATTCCAGCCAAAGTAGTTACCAGAAATCACAATGCCGACGCCAATTGTCCATAAATGGATGGGTGTAAGGGCTTTCTTTAATACGATGATTTCATCCTTTTTCGAAGACATGTTATTCGCCACCTTTTATCGTTATTTAGTTGGTACAGTCTTGATACTTTTCTACATAAGCTTTCACTAAATCATCACTCTGAAGCGTGTAATTTTCACCAAGTAAGCGCGTTGTCTCATTATCACGACTTCCAATCCACGAAATAAGCTGTAGTCTTCTCATTAATATAAAAGTTGGAATCATTTCTTTTTCTGCGTCTGTTAATAATCGAATTTTGCTATAGCCCTTAACCCATGAAGCGATCAACTCATCAAGATACGGCATGTGCTCAATAAAGCTCACCGATGTGGCTAAATCATATAAAAACCACCCAAAACCACAATCATCAAAATCAATCACTTTAATTTCGTCCCCATAGATGAGTAAATTAGCTAAGCGTAAATCCGCATGGATAAGACCAAATCGTGTTTTCTCTTTCCCAAATGCCTCAAGCTTCTTTTGAATGATATGTGATGCTTCCTCATATAAAGCGATTCGTGCAGGGGTCATTCCTAGTCCATCCTGCCATCTCGCCCATTTTGGAGATTGACCTAGAATCGTGTCATAGTCCCATGTCATGCGCTGAAAGGCTTGGTAATAATCATGCTGCTCGATTGTGTGTTTATGAAACATGGCTGTAATTTCGCCTAATGTTTCAAATTGCTGAATTAAGTCATCTTCATTATTCTCATCAGGAGCATTGCCCTCCAAAAATGTAAATAATGTGCTATAATAGATCGTGTCATTATACGAATGAGCATGTACGTAGTCACCGTCATCTGCTCGCATCGGTAGTGATACATCAATAGGAGATTGCTCATGGAGCGAGTTTAACCAGGCAATCTCCGCTTCGATCTCCTCTTTTTTATGGTAATTTGGTCGGCTGATCCTCAGAATATATTTTTTGCCCTGCCCATCTTCTACGAGATACGTCGCATTTTCGGAATAATCAATCATTTTACAAGATGCTACTAGTAAACAACTAAACTCCTTTAATGCATCATTTGCTGCTTGATGAAAGTTGGAAAGGACCCATTCTAAATCTATGAAATCCATTTGACCCATCTAGAAAACCCCCTGTTTACTAAATTGACAAGCTTTCTTTCCTTTAATAGCGTGCAAATTTCACAAGCTGCGCTGCTTCTTTTATGCCCGCCTCACATTTTTCAAGCAATTCATCACAATACGCTTTATCACATAATAGCCCTGGCTTAAATTGCAACACACGTGTATCCAGCATTGAATAAATGGCCCATACACCATGTTTGTACAAGGAGCTCATCACATATTTAGCCCCTTCAGGATGATTAAATTCTAGGCCCATAACAACGCCAAGCTGACGAATACCCACAAAGAAATCAGGATATTGTTGTTGAATACGCTCTAAACCACTTCGTAGATAACGAGCAACATATTCTACATTCTTTACTACTTCAGGACGTTGGGAGATTTCTAATACTTTCATCGCCACTACACAACCTAGTTCTGCTCCACCAAATGTAGAAATATGGGCTAGTCCATCTTCTTCCATCCAGCCACCTGCTCGTTCATTGACCACTGTAGCTGCAATTGGATAGATACCGCCACTTAGACCCTTTGCTGTCACCAGAATATCCGGTTTCACCCCATAATGCTCAATTCCCCACAGCTTACCTGTTCTCATTAAGCCCGTTTGCACCTCATCTGCAATATATAATGCCCCGTATCGTTCACAAAGTGATTTGACATCAGCCAAGTAATTAGCAGTGGGCAAGGGGAAACCATATGTCGCAGGAATAGTCTCGATAATTACGCTAGCTACATCCCCTTTAGCAAGCTCTCGTTCCATTGCCGCAAGATCATTGAATGGTACGTGCACAAATTCATGGGGACTGCCCTCACTTAAAAATGGTTTTGAATAGCGTTCATTGCCAAGCGAAACCGCAAGACCCGTGTGACCATGATATCCATTTTTAATGGAAATCGTTTTTTTACGTTTTGTAGCATAACGCGCACACTTTAGAGCAACATCAATTGCTTCACTTCCACCACTAGAGAAAATAGAATATGTTAAGCCTTCTGGTGTGCAGGCTGCTAATTTTTCAGCTAACTGTGCACGTGCAGTAGATGGAAAATGATGATTACCAATGTCAAAATAATTGGTTCCTTCCACTAATGCAGCAATGACTTCTGGATTACGATGGCCAAGGTTATATGTTCCGCCATTGAGATGCGCATTCATTAATTTTTTGCCATCCACATCGTAGAAATAATAGCCCTCTCGTTTACCGATAACGACATCAACACCATCGATTTGCCACTGTTTCGTTTTTCCTGGATTCCACCAGTCAATTGATTTTTGTAAGGTTGCCTGTTTATTTGCAAAATAGTCCATAGTTTCCACCTTCCTATACATTGACGTCATCCAACATTTCACCTGCAATGAATAATTCCACTTTTTTCTGCTGTAATCGTTCCTGCCATTGTGTGGAGCTCTTTTGATCTGTAATCACCATCGAAACGTCCTCTAAATGACAAATATGTGCAAATGTAGAGACACCAAATTTCGTATGGTCTGCTAAAATAATCGTATTTTCTGCCCGCTCTATTAATTTCTTTGAAATCGCTGCGCCCGTAATATCATAGTCGGTAATACCATCTGCTAACGAAATTCCGCCTGCAGCAACAAAGGCTTTATTTGCCTTTAGTTGATTAAAAAATAAATCAGCTAATGGACCTCCCATAAATTTTTGTCGATGTTCATATTCTCCTCCCGCAAAGAGCACCTTCCCTTGAAAGCATTCTGCGGCTAATGATAGAACTGGGAGTGAATTTGTGACGACAATGACGTTGGGCTTATCACCTAAATAACGAACGATTTCATAGGCTGTTGTACCATGACCGATAAAGATAACATCACCGTCTTCCACAATACTTGCAGCAGCCTTACAAATCCTTCTCTTCTCTATATTGTTAAGTGACGTTTTCTGTTCAAAGGTCCTCTCATACTTTTCCTTTGCCTTCACAGCCCCCCCATAGACTTTGTGTAGAAGCCCTTCCTTCTCCAATCGATCCATATCTCTACGTATAGTCTCGCCTGATACATTTAATAGCTGCTCTGCATCACTTACCTTCACTTTTCCTTCTAAATCTAAAATATCTAAAATCACTTTTTTACGTTCCTCAAACGAAAGAGACATACATCATCACTCCAAACACAAAGTTAAATCCAACAAAATCCACAAACCCAACCCTGTTTTTCTGTATTTATGTGGATTTGTTTTGAATTTTAAATAATAGTTTAATAATTGTCAATACTCTGAATCTTATTTTCTGTATGATTTTTTCTCTCTAAAGCCACTTATTTCTCTTAAGCGTAATATGAAAACTCCACAAAAAACCAATTTCAGTTGTCTCCAACTGCTCTCTAAAACCTTTTTTAAAATATTTTTCTACAACTATTTTTCCCATAAAAAATCCCCCTTCATGGTAGAAACCATAAAGGGAGATGACGAGATTATTTTGTTAATTCCTCTACAAATTCAACAGGTACGTATGTTTTGCCAGATTCTAATAAAGCAGGGGCTACTTTAAATTGGCGAAGCGCTTTATTATAACCATATTCTTTTTGACCTCGCGTAATTGTATACGAAAGGGCTCCTTTTGAAACAATGGCTCCTTTTGGCGTTACTTCTACTTTAAAGCCTAGCTTTTCAGCGATTAAGCGTAGCGGCACCATTTTTGTCCCATCTACTTCGTAAAAGTCTTTATTGATAATTTCTTGAACCGCTGAATCAACTGGAGCTGGTTCTGGTTGTGGTGTTGGAGCTGGATCCACTTCAACAGGCTCTTCCTTCTCAATTGTATCTAATACTATCACTTTTGACGGTGGTGTTTGAGCAGGGATGCTCATCGTTGCAATTGTGTAGAACACCACTAAATGCTGCTCTTTTAAATCGTCCACTTTCACAGCTTTGCCAGTAGCACTTGCTAGCTTCGTGTCTTCCCCAACATTTAACTTGAGGTTATTTTCAGTATCCACTAAATCTTTATTGAAGAAATCCACTTCCACGCTACCCATTTCTTCTGTTTCTACAATGATTACTTCTGGGTTGTATTGTGGTGGATAAATCGCAAGCATCGGCTTCTTAGCATATGAGTAAGCTGACACCTTATCTCCTTTTTGAAGCTTGGCTTCTTTTCCCATATTGTCAAAAACTAATGAGTCTTTATTGGCAATCACAATATTTGTATTGTCACCATCAACCACTGTATAGTATGTGGCATTTTCACGTACTTCTACGTTTTCAACCGTACCTGTCACTTTAATAAAAATAGGCTGCACTTGTTGCTCCGAAGTTTCTGCGTTAATCACAGTAGCCTCTCCTTCGTTCGCTGATGCAGTTGGAGCTCCAATCGCGCCCCCTACTAATAATGCTGACATAGCAAATGGTACGACTTTCGTCATTTTCATACAAAAAGCATCTCCTTCATTTTCCCGAATTCAATAAAGTAGTCGTGTTCACACCAAAAAGGTTACAAACTGTCTCCATTTTTATGGCTAGAGCTTTGCTTCCTCATTTTGAGCGATAGCGATTTGCGAGCGACTTCTCTTGAATATTCGATTTACTAGATGGCGGTGCTTTGCTTTCGCGGATATTCGCTTCTTCGCAATTTTATTCTCCCCCGATCAAAAGATAAATCTCAGACGATTCAGGATGCGCTGTAAGAAATACTGGTTTTCGCTTTGCTGGGTTCTTAGCTCGCGGGCGACGTCGGGGTGGTCAGTGATGACGCCGCTGACATTTTTTTCGATAAAGGTTTGCAGGGAACGGTCGTCATTAAGTGTCCAAACAAATAAATCGGTCGGAAGTTGCTTCAATTCTTCGATAAGCGACTCCGTTACCCAGGATTCCTCCAGTGCAATAAAATCAACATTTTCCTCTATTGGTCCAATATTGAGTGCATAGACAATACCGACTCGCAAATTCGGCACCAATTTTTTTAATTGCGTCATTTTCTGTCCATCAGCGGATTGCACATAGTAGGAATCTAGCACCTTGTATTTTCGTAGCTTCTCTACTAATTTAGGTAAAACATCTTCTGTTTCTTGACCATGCACCTTTAATTCGATTAGTAGCGCCACATCTAATGCTTTAGCAATTTCAATACAATCATCTAATGAAGCAATTTTATCGCTAAAGCCATTTTGATGAATGGTTAACGTTTTTAGTTCACTCAGGGTCATATTCGCAATGACACCATTTTTACCTGCTAACCTTCGTAATGTTCGATCATGGAAGACGACGAATTCCCCATCCACCGTTTGTTGAATGTCGATTTCAATTAAATCTGCCCCCGCATTGGCTGCACTCACCAATCCACTAATTGTATTTTCTACATTGCCTGCTACATAGCCGCGGTGGGCAATAATTTTGGTATCTGGCGCATAGACACTTTTCTCTAATGAATTGATATTCATCATACTTAATACGAGAAACACAATGCCACTGATCAATAGTAATGGCTTATAGCGCCGCTTCCGATGTGTAGTCCCGCTCACTTTGCCTATAACTAGCGTATTATACGTAATGGCGACCATAACTTGTGAAAACATCGCCTGTAATAAACTAAATAGCACCACAAAGACCATTTCTAAAAAGGCTAGTGTCAGCCCAGCCGTAACCAAGGCTGCACTTGGCATTAAACGTTCAATTAAATAGAGCGGAAACGTAGCGACCACTGTGATACCAAGCATCATCAACAAATGACCTGTTAAAAGCATAGCTAGTAGCACGACTAGTTCAAATAAACCACGCTTGGAAAATCGCCAGCTTTGCTTAAAAGAACGCAAAATAGAGATGTTCGGCTGGATGGTAAAGATAGGTAACGTTAAGATACTTCGAATACCTATCATCACGATGATGCTTGCCACCGCAGCATATGCTAGCCTACCCGCTCGACTACTCATGATTTCTTCAGTTAGAAAATGTGGTAGGGAGATGGATTGAGTCAATGTAAGGGGTAGCATAAAGGAAGCTAGTGGCATTAATAGTGCTAAATAGACGATGAGAAATAGAACTTGCACACTAAAAAAATAGACAACCTTGCGATTTAATTGTTGCCATAAAGGAAGAAATCGGTAGCGAAGTCCTCGTTGCTGATGAAAGGCCATGAGAAATAGAAAGCCCATCTCATAATATACAAATAATAAAAACAGCAAAATTAATAGACAAATCATTATCATCACAAAGGGATGCGTCACAAAGCTTTGCCAATTTTGCTCAGTAATATGTGTAAACCCTGTTACTCGTAGCATGAGCTTCAAAACGATAGAGGTTACAGGGATCATTAATAAAAACTGAAAGATTCTAATTAATGCGAAAACCTGTACATAATCGAATCGATAAACATAAATATTATGGACAGCCTGTCGCATTACTTGTCCTGCCTTGTGCACATACTCACCCCTATCATGCTGTTAAAATCGCTCACTACTAACGTATGTTTTGACTGCTATGACCCATTCCTCGAAGCCAATAAAATAGCACTCCTCTACACCAAAGTAGACGTCAATTTTTGTATTAATCGTGACATTCACCATTTTTTTGAAACTTTTTAGCATGTCACCCTGTATATAACTAGATACCCACTACAGAAAGGAGCGCAAACATGAAATTCAACCTTGGTGATATCATTAGTACAACCGTTCTTTTATGTATGTTTCTAGCGATCTTTTTCGTGATGATCCATATGATCAAAAAAATGAAATCTACTGCCCCTGTGTCTCCTCCACCAACCATGCAACAGCAAGTAGAGGACTTATCAAAACGTGTGTCGACCCTAGAACAACAAGTAAAACAATTAACTGACAAACAATAGTCCCATAAAAAAATCGCTGGGAAGGATAACCTTCTCAGCGATTTTCATATACTATCTGACCATTCACAACCGTACATGCGACTTGAATGTGTGGAAGCTGCTCCATCTCTACCGTAAAAACGTCCTCTTGTAAAATCGTAAAGTCTGCAGCAAAGCCTTCTGCAATTTTGCCACGCATCAATTGCTGTCCAATGATTTCAGACGCTCCTACTGTATACAAACGGACTGCCTCAAATCGGGAAATTTTCTCATGAGGGTTATAGCCATCATGTGTTTCCCCAAAATTTCTTCTAGTGACAGCCGCATAAATACCATGCAACGGGTTTGGCACTTCAATTGGCGCATCACTGCCGCCTGCGACAATCAGCCCTCTGTCAAGAAGCGACTTTAAAGGATGTAAGCCCTGTGCGCGCTCCTCTCCAAGTCTCGATAGCTCTGCTTGGTATTCTCCCTGTACAAACTGCGGCTGCATATCCACTGCCACTGGTAATGCAGCTAGCTTGGCTAATAGTTCCTCATCGACTAAGCTACAGTGAATTACGCGATCAAGCTGACCTTCCTGAGGAGGATATGCCGCAAAAACGTCTAAAATCGTGTCGATTGCTAAATCCCCAATGGCATGCACGGCAACGGTTTGTCCATATTGACGTGCCAGCTGAACATAGCTTGTTAATTGCTCAGTTGTATGAATAAGCATCCCTGCATTGTCCGAATCATCGCAGTAAGGCTGACGTAGTGCAGCCGTACGACCTCCAAAGGCTCCATCAATAAAAATTTTCATCGCCCCAAACTCCAAAAATGGTGAGGAAGCTAAATCCATCTTCGCAACCTCTTCAAAAACTGTATGATGCTGTAATACATGCACCTTAAAGGATTGCTGTGCCTCTACTATTTTGCGATAAGCCTGAATCGGCTGGCTTGGCGGTCCATAATAGCTTAAATCCTCTGAATGTCCCCCTACTAAACCATAGGATTGCAATGAGGTCACCGCCTTTGTCAGTGCATCCTCAATATACGCAGGTGTAATATGTGGCATCTGGTTAACAATTAAATACAAGGCAGCATCCTTTAGGATCCCTGTGAGCTGACCATCTACTTTGTCAATGACACCCCCCTCTGGCGAAGGAGTCCTATTTGTAATTCCTGCAAAAGCGAGTGCCTTAGAATTGGCTAAGATCAAATGATGACAGCTCCGTTTAATGATTAAATGAGCATCTCCAAGGGCATCTAGCTCTGCTAAGGTCGGGAAAATGGGCTCCTCAAATTGGTTTTCATTTAGTCCAATCGCAATGACCCATTCATGTGCTGACGCTTTAGCCATTCGCTCCTGAATTTTCACAAGTAATGCCTCTTTACTCGTAACCGCCGATACATCAAGATGCTTGAGCTTTTCTCCGTAGCCAATAATATGTAAATGACTGTCGACAAAGCCTGGATACATGATATTGCCCTCTAAATGTTGGATAGAAGCAGCTAGTGGCGACAAGCTCTCTACTGAGCCTGTCGCCACAATTTTTCCATCTTCAACAAGGACTGCATCCACTGTTTCACCAACCTGAGCCATCGTGTAAATCTTACCACCTGTCCATAATGTTGCCAAAACAATTCCTCCCATGTCCTATGCTATTGCTTCAATTAAGTGCGCTCTTTCTAAGCGACGTCGAACAATTACACCAATCCATGCTGCAAGTACCGCTTTGACAATACCCACCACGATAAATGGTGCAACACCACCCATAAAGGCAGCTGTCCATGTATAATCTGCTACAATTTTTAACCACACTGTCCCAAACGCTAATGTCACAATCATCCCAATGATATTCGCAATAATAGCTTGAGTAAATGTAATACCAAATTTATCTAAGTATAAGCCCATAATAATGGCTGTGGCAAGGAAGCCTACAATATATCCACCTGTTGGACCAACTAAAATTCCTAGTCCACCTGACATACCGCTAAATACAGGTAAACCTGCTGCCCCTAGTAAAATATATAATAGAACAGATAACGTGCCTAATCTTGTCCCTAAAATCGTCACGATAATTCCAACCGCTAGCGTTTGACCTGTAATCGGGATAAGTGGTAGTGGGATTGTTACCTGTGCTAAAACTGCGATTATTGCTGCCCCAAATGCTGCTAACACATATTGATATGTACTTCCTTTTTTCAATGTAAAAAGCCTCCCCTTGTGCGTTAACTAATAATAAAAATAAGTTAACACAAAGATAAAGCAAATGAAAACCATTGTCAATCTATTTTAGAATAAAAAAAGAAATTGCTAGATTAGCCTAGCAATTTCTTGCCAAAATCATTACCATAACGGTTCATTCATCGGATCTTTCTCTTGTAGCTTAAACACATATGGCGCAATTTGATAATGGTAGAAGAACATGCCCACTAAAAAGAAAATGAGACCGATAACAAAATGATGGAAAACATGTTGCAGCATAATCAGCAGCGGCACTGGCATCGTCATTACACCACTGATTTGCATGGATTTTTTTGTGCGGTATTGTTTTTGTCCACAATGAGGGCACACAATTTCACTATTTTTACGATATAATTTACGGGCATCCTTCTCAGACCAACTCTCCTCACATTCAATACAAACAGGTAAACCATACCCCTTTTTCAATAGATAGCGTTTGACAATAAATGTAGCGCCTATAAAAATGCTTAGTAAAATCATTCCTCTTACATAATCCGAAGCAAATAGTGACCACCAATGCCAATTATCGGACTGTAGGCTAGCCGCCTGATGGCCTGAACCCTGTTGCCCCTTCTGTTGTGTCAGGATATAGCTAAAACCGATAACAAAAATAGTAAAGGTTGCGAACACGATGCGATATGTCCATTGACCATCTGCTTTAAGTTGAACTTTTCGTCGTGCTTTCTCCGCGATTACCTGTTTGCGCTGCTGTGAGAGCTTGACATCTTGTAGCTCCTTTAATAGTTCCTCTTTAAATTGATTCATGGCGTAGCACCTCCCAATCAAAGTCACCCATTGCTGTTGCTAATTGTTTACGAGCTCGCTGTAATCTTGTGCGAATCGTTGCTTCCGGACAGTGTACAAGCTGTGCAATTTCCACTGTCGACATCTCCTCAAAATAATACAAAATCAAGACCTCTCGATAGGCAACTGATAAAGTAAACAGTGCCTCCACCAGCTCTTTTTTTACCGTTTTCTCTAGTATCTCCTTTTCAGGTGTCATAGCTGTTGTGCGCCCCGTGATCTTTTCAAACAATGTCAGTCGTTTACTTTTCCAACTTCGTAAATAATCGTGACTTCGATTAACCGTCATTTTCACTAAATATGTACGTAAGGATGCTTCCTGACGAAACTGTCCCTGCTTTTGATAAAAGGCGATGAACACATCCTGCACGATGTCCTCCGCCGTTGCCTTATTTTTTACATATAGATAGGCGACCTTTAGTAAGTAATCACCGTGCTCCTCGATTATCTGTTCAATAGCCATCATTGCCCTCACCTACTTTCTACACTACTGACGGTCGCCGTAACGAATGCGATTCATTTTATCAAAAAAAATCCGTAATTTTTAAATCATTACGGATTTCTTCAAGCTAAATACCTATTTTTTGCATAGTAGAGACAACTTTGACCATTCGATCGTCTAAATCGGCGCCTGTGAATCGAGGCAATCTCAATTCATTCACGATAGCACCATCAGACATAAAAAGGATACGCTCTGTTCTTGCGGCAATCTTTGGATCATGGGTCACAAGCATCACCGTAGTGCCTTCACTATTGATGGAGGCTAATAAATCCATGATTTCCTGAGCAGACGTTGAATTCAATGCGCCTGTTGGTTCATCTCCAAAGATCACTTGCGGGTTGCTAATCAAGGCCCGGCAGATGCCTGCCCGTTGAAGCTGCCCACCAGACACTTGTGTAATATCTCGCTTTGCCAAGTCTGCAATCCCCATTTTGCTCATGATCTGTAGTGCCCTTTCTGTCAAGGCCCTGACATTTTTTCGCTCATCACGCATCACAGGTAACAGGATATTATCGAGGATATTTAAGCTTTTTAGAAAGGTCGGCTGCTGAAAGACAAAGCCCATTTTCGTTCTACGCAAATCAGCCAGTTCTTTGTCACTTAATGTCGTTAAGTCCATTCCATCAAAGATGACCTGACCTTGATCAACACTGTCCATCCCGCTAAGGGCATACAACAGTGTCGATTTACCACAGCCTGATGGGCCCATGATGGCAATAAACTCCCCTTGATTGATGGCAACTGATACATCCAGTAAAACGGGATGCTGTTCTTTGCCTACCTGAAACGTCTTTGCTATTTGCTCACCACTTACGATATTCATAGGTTCTACTCCTTTATATGCTCAATAATTTTTACCTGCCCTGCCCTTGACGTACCAAATAGCGTGGCTAGCAGTACAACGCTTGTAAGCGCTAGTGGGCAAAAAACATACGCTGCTAGTGGATTAATCATAAAATCAAACGAAGCCGCCCCGAATGAGGCAATGACCGTACTAGTTAAATATTCACCTAACGTGTTTGCGAGCAACGTCCCCATCGAGATAGCAAGCAGTAATACAAAAATCGAACGTGCAGCATATTGTGTAGCTATATCGACATTCGTGAATCCCAATGCCTTCATGATAGCGATGGGCGCTTGATCCTTCGCAATCAGCATATTCATAAATAATAATGTCACGAGCACACACAGCAATAAGGCAATGACGAGTGCTGCACGAGCTGCCTTTTCGATGGCATGAATCGTCGTACCAAAAGTTTGATAAATATAATCATCAATACCTGACACTTTGGCAAATGAGAAGGTTTTTGCATATTCCGCCCTTTTATCTGCAACAAGAGATGGATCTGCCATCGTACTATAGACGACACTCCACATGCTATCCGTAGAATGGTCAGAGAAAGCTGCCTTCGCAGTCTTGCCTCCATTGGTAATATCTGAATAAATACCGCTAATCCTCAAATTTTTCTTCTGTCCATTAATGACCACTGCTAAACTATCGCCAACCTTTTTTTGAAGCTCCTCTGCATTGAGCACCGAAAGTGCCACTTCATTAGGAGCAACTGGAGCCTCTCCGTGTGCATATTCTAAGGGGAAAATCGTATGGTCACCCAGTTCTATTTTTAGGTTTTGCGCTGTTCCGTCCTGGGCAATCGTTGTGAATTTTTTTGTTGTCAAAACAGTGTAATTCTTAATGGCTGTATCATGCTCAAGCCTATCCATCACCGCTGCCACCTGTTGTTCATTTTGCTTGCCTTGTGGGATATCAATTCGGATGTCACTGTTCCCAATACCCATATACGTAATAAAGCTTTTAGCTGCAATTGTATTGTGTAAGTTTTGAGGGACGATGATAATAAATGTTGCCAATACTAATACTGCAAGCATTGTCGCATAAAGTGTTTTTCGTGATAGCACATCCTTTATGCCAAGGAAAAGATTAATCGGTAGCCTTTTATTGGCGCTGAGGTTCAATAATTTTGCATGTTGCCCTTTTCCTTGCATTGTGCCAAAGCGCAGAGCCTGCGTGGCTGATAGCTTGCGAAACTGTTTCAGTACCGATTGTACATAGCCCATAATCACGATAAACACGAGTAACAACCCCAGACCTGTGAACAACCAAATGAGTGAAACATTGTCCGTTTCTCCCATGAACAGACGGATATTTTCTAATAGAATATCTCGAAGGAAGAAGGAACAGGCAAAACCGAGCATACAACCAATCACAGCTATAACGCCATATTTGGCTAGATACATTTTCTGAATATCTGTCACTCGTAGGCCAATTGCTTTCATCACACCGATTTCTCGAGTATCCTCTTCAATTTTAGTGAGCAATGTAAATCGAATACACATAAACGCAATAGCGACTACAAGGACACTGATGAGCAAGATAACAGCAATCATAAGCCCATCTGATATGGCATTCAGCATTTGAAAAAGCTTATAGGTAATGGTTGGTCCATTTGCTTCTAACCCTGCACTTGTATAGGCTTCTTCAAAATTCTTTAAATCCGCCAAATTTTTCAAACGAAACTCAATTAAATATTCAACTGTTCCCGCTTCCTGGATTGCTGCATAATCTTGTTCACTGACAAGAAAGCGTTTGGAGGAAGTCAGCATTGAGTTCATCTGTGAATCCCTTAGAAATCCTGCTATTGTAAAGGTTTGATCATGAACGATGACAGTATCCCCCAAGTCGGCAATGCCGTCTTTCCAATAGCTTACAGGTACATAAATATCACCATTTGCCACTTCAATCACATGACCATCAAGATCAAGTAAATAATCAAATTTCTCACTTTGTGTGCTGAAACCATTGTCCTGCACACTATGTGCCAATGTGGTACCCGCAATATGGATCTTCGAGCCCTCCACATTTAGAAATTCATTCATTTGATATTCATCTACATATTTATTTTGCTCTGCAAATTCAGTAAGCCGCACTTGATCGATTTCCCCTGCATGCATCTGAAGAAAATGAGACGTTTCTGCTTGTTTCATCAGTGTGTCAATTGCGCTTGTCAAATGGACCATAAGTACTGCTGATAGTGTGGCAAGTAAAGCTGCTACCGCCACAAATAGCATGGTCATACCTGTAATTAGCTTGCTATTTGCCATATCATTTCGCACAATTTTCCAATACATAAGTCACCTCTTTGTATATTGTTTACCGCTATAAACCTAACAAGACCTAAAAAAACTTAGTTCGTAGTGCCTTCTTCTTTATTTCCAAACATTTGCATCATATACAATAAGCTACCACTTTCCACCCCTAGCATTCGTTCAATATTAAAAATCAATGCCGGAATACGGGCAGCTCTTTCCTCATCTGTTATCAAGACGAGATCATCATCGAATACCGTATTGGTATAAGCGATAATCATTTCCATACACTCATAGGGATAAGGCGTTTGGTAAATACCTTGCTCAATGCCCTCACGAATAATGGCGGTAAGGATTGGTGGCACTTGATTGATGATCACTTGCTGTATTTTGCGGTGCATCAAAGCATTTTGCGGTCTATGAACATGCTCCATCACTTCCTGTCCACCCTGTTCATTTTGCATATTCAATGCCATGACAACGCGCAATATCCGCTCATTTACAGCTATAGTCTTGTCTGCCGCAACGGTTTTCGCCTTTGCTAGCATCGTGCTTGTATAACGCTCAATGAGCGCATCCATAATATCTTCCTTAGATTTAAAATGATAATAGAGTGTCCCTCGAGCAATGCCTACTTTTTCCAATATATTACTCGTACTCGTGCCATCAAATCCCTTCTGTGCAAATAATTCATCCGCTGCATCTAATATTTCATTTCTGCGTTCTTCCGCTTTTTTTATTTCCCTCATAAGACAACTCCTTATAATTGACCGACTGCCTGTCGATACCTCTTTTCTTTATCCTAGCATAGGACGACTTATATTGGCAATAATTTCTACAAAAAAAAGAATCTGCTTTATGCAGATCCTTATTTTTGTAGTTCCTCGTTCTTCCGATATTCTAAAATATCGCCAGGCTGACAATCCAATGCCTCACAAATAGCCTCTAATGTTGAAAAGCGGATGGCTTTGGCCTTGCCGTTTTTTAATATCGAAAGATTCGCCATCGTGATGCCAACTTTTTCTGAAAGCTCTGTTACACTCATTTTTCGTTTCGCCAGCATTACATCAATGTTAATGATCATTGCCATAGTATTCACCTCAAACCGTTAGATCATTTTCTGATTTGATATCGATGGCATTTTTTAGAAGCTTTTGCAGCACAGCAGCAAAGACTGCCACGACAAAGGAAGCAAAAATAATGACCATTCCGATAAGGATAAGACCTGGGGCATCGTCTACTTCCGCAGCATAGTATATCAGTGGCATGCCAACCACGTAAACACTACTAATAATAATTGCACAATATTTGATCTTGATTAAAGCTTTGACAGACAGCTCTGAAAATGCAATGTTTTGGTCAATATAGCTTAATAGTTTGATCGTCGTAAATAGCGCAACAAAATAAGCAATAGCCGTTGCATAGACGCCGATTAATGCAACAATGGTTAAAATGGGAGAATGCTCCACTGTATTCAAAGCAACACGAGGCACCACCCATACACATAAGGCAAGAACGGGTATACCTATTAGAAAAACAGCTATCTTTAAAAAGAGCGTTTCTCGTTTCATCTTACGCACCTCTTTTATTTATTCTCCTGTTTAATTTATCATATAATTTATCGTTTTTCAATAAATTTTTATTCCAATTCAAGATGCGATTTAAAACCCATTATTTGGTTTACTTTACTTTTTATTGTGCTATAATCAATCCAACCAATGATAAGGGGGTATTCGATGATTTATTCACCAACCGAAAAGACGATAGAAACGCCACGCTTAATACTTCGACTTTTTACACAAGCAGATGCACAGGAAGTAAGTGTTTTATGTAACAATTATGCGATCTATAAAAGCACATTGAGTTTACCTTATCCTTATACTTTAGAATGTGCATTATCATGGATTTCCACGCATCAACAAAACTTTGAGGAAAATCGAAGTTACGAATTTGCGATAACAGACAAACAAAGTGGACAATTATATGGAGCGATAGGACTGTCAAATCAATCCCAACATCAAAGAGGAGAAATCGCTTATTGGATTGGAGAGCCCTATTGGGGTAATGGCTACGGAACAGAAGCTGCTCAAGCGATGATTGAATTTGCCTTTCAGGAGAAACAGTATCATCGTATTTATGCCCGGTATTTCCAATCTAATCCTGCATCTGGGAAAATTATGGAGAAATGTGGCATGCACTATGAGGGAACATTAAAGAATCATATTTATAAAAACGGTACTTTTGAAGATATTGTGTTTTATGGCTTGCTTAATCCATCACACTAGCAACACGTTTACGAAAGAGGCACTTCCCACGTAGATATGCCTCTCTCTCTTTTAAATACCATTTCCCACATCGCAATAATGATTATAGTGCGTAATTTGGTTGCGGCCGTTACGCTTTGATTTATAGAGCGCTTCATCCGCATGCTGGATAAGCTCTTCTACTTTCTGAATTTTGCCATGATCATTCGTACTGACACCAATACTAAATTCCAACTGAACAGTTTGATTATTCACTGTCAGTGACAGTGCCGTTAAGGTTTGATACAGGTTGTCAGCCAATGTTTGCACTGATTCTCCCTCCTTTACTTGACTCAACACAATGAATTCATCCCCCCCAAAACGGGCAACAATAGACTCAAAGGGCTGAAAATAGTCCTGTAAAGTTTTGGCTGTATTCGTCAAAGCATCATCGCCAAATAAATGGCCATTCATGTCATTGATTTCTTTAAAATGGTCTAAATCCACCATCATCAGGGCCAATTGCTGATGATTTTCAGTCGCCTTTTCGACCATCTTTTTGGCCTGTTCATCAAAATAGCGACGATTGTAAATATTCGTCAGAGGATCAATATAGGCATTTTTTTCAAACTGCTTCTTATGATCGTTATATTCCATTTCAAACAATACATGTGAATAGTTTTCACGCTGGATTTCTAACAAAATATTAATATATTCCTTTTGTATCGCACACAATACAATTTTATTGCCTTGCTCCTCTATTAGCTTCACTAAAGAATTATAGATTAGTTGAAGTAGAGAAAGGTCATTGTTTTGTAAAGCATAATGCTTTGTCTTTTGATATAAATCTATGGCCTCACTTATACGTCCCTGTCTTTCACACAGGAAGGCATAGGCATTAAGGACCTCAAGTTGTACTTTCGAATAGGGTGGAAGATGAATCGTTGCCATTAATTCTTGTAATATCGTATTGGCTTCTTCAAACTCTTCAAGCCAAATAAGTGCAACAGCTAGGTTTGTCTTCGGATGGATAATCCCTGTATAAGGCTCTTTATGCTTCATTTCAAACGCATTCGCATAATATAAACTCTTTAAGGCAAATTCCTTAGCTGTCCGATAGCTTCCCATGGATATTTCTAAGTCGCTTAGATTGTTATAGATTTTCCCCATGCTCTCCACGTGCTGGATTGTTTCAGCAATTTTTAAGCCTTTCAACATCAACTCTTCTGATTTCTTTAAATGACCAAATGTTCCCCAATAAATGGCTGCTAAATTGTAATATTGAATTAGATCAATATCATTGCCATGTTGAAAGGTTAACTCACGATATTGTTCAAGGACACTTATAGAAAGCTGTAAATCACCCGTTTGAAAATAACTGGCACAGCTATAACGTAATAGAAGGATAGCCTTATCATACATTTCAAGCTTAATGGCACTTTCAATTGCGGCACTACTTATTTCTATATATTCTAAAAAACGATCCGCATTATATAACTCATTAAGCGTAATCCATAGTTCTTCAAATTCTTGTGCGTTCATACCGCCCCTCCTTTTCTTCATCCTTACTTCTTTAATACTACCTTCGACCTTAAAATATTACAATTCTTTAGACTCATTTATTTTTTTGACATTAAGTAATTCAGCCTAATAAAGAAAATCACTGTGTATTTTTTCCTACATTCAATTAAAGGTTATTTTAACATGGTACTTTCACTATAATTTTCCCCTAAACAAAAAACAAGCCTCTTTCAAGAGACTTGTTAAGATTGTTCTATGCCTAGGATGGCTATTAATGCCTTCGCTCTGTTGGCACTAAGGTGAATTTCTCCACTATCAGCCTTTTGGAGATAAATTGAACCGCCATAGCCCTTCCACATTTCAATACGGACGCCTTCTACTTCAAATGAATATTCGGGTGGTCTTTTCATATAATTTGCGGGCTGCCAAGGGATATCCTGTAAAAATTGAGCGACCTCTTTGTCATTTTCTAGCTCAAGCTTTTGAGTAATGGTTGGCTCTAGTTTTTCCAGTTTAGATAATAAACCATATTTTCTTACGACCCCGTTTTCCTCCGTACTGCCTGTTCCCATAGAAGTTAACGTAATATAATCCCCCTGCTTGACAGGAAAATCATCCAGCACAGGATACCAATCGGCCTGTTCATATTTTTCAGCAAGCTGTTCTTCTGCCATATGGTCAAGGTCCTCAGGAATCACCCCTTCAATAAATAAGAAAACATTCGCTTCAACCTTTGCAACTGTTCCGACCATTGAAGAGCCATGTGAACTGGTCCGTAATACGATGTTTTGCTCCTCTTGAAAGGCTGTTGCCTGCTCAGTATAATGCGCTTGGAAATAGCGTTTGGCATCAATATTGGCTACTTCTTGGTAAGCATAAAAAGTTGGATATTTTTCTTTATAGAAGGCATATAGCTTTGTTCGAGTTGTATACATCGGCAGAAGGGGCTCAAGATAAGTTTCAACATACTGTTTCGGTGCTAATCCCTGAAATAGTGCTTCGTATTCAGATGCTTGTTCAAGCATTTCCAACTGTTCTACCTGCTTCTTTCTCTCCACCTCTAGCTCTGCCTTTGAATAATCAATTCCTAAATATTTCGCAAAATAGTAGGCGGCAACGAGCTTCTCATACGATAGATAGGCTTCCTCTTTATAAAATTCCTGCTCTTTCCCTGGCCACATTAGCCGATTAATACGTTCGAAATGCTCAAGCTGTCTTTCATGAAATAGTGAGGTTGTTTGCTCTGTTTCGTTCGTAAGAAGCTGCACCATCATAAACCCCACCACACAAAGTGTCAGTACGACGGTTAAAAGGGTGAAACGAAAAGGCCTCCTTCTATTGATAGACTGTTGTAGTACATGTTTTTTGACTCTTTCTTTGCTTGCTGTCATATCACCAGCAACTTTGAGTAATTCCTTCTGTATCTCATTCATGTCTAAGCACCTCCCATTCCTCCTGCTTCAGATGAGGCTTTAATGCTTCTCTTGCCCGCTTCAGTCTTGTTTTCACCGTATTCTCTGCAATGCCAAGTAGCTGGGCAATATCACGAATCTTCATTTCTTCAAAATAATAAAGGATAATGGGTTCCCGATAGGTAAGTGAAAGCTTTAAAATAGCTGCCCCAATGTGGGACCTTTCCTCTGCTGCCACGAGCTCATCTCGTTGTTTATTCCCCTGAACAGGAAATATTTTTTCTTGTAATAGTAATTTCTTATAATGCCAGCTTTTTAAATAATCCTTGCTTTGATTAATCGTTAGAGTGGATAAATACGCGCGCAACTGCCCGCGTTCTTCATAACCACGCTGAGAAAATTTAATAAAGACCTCTTGCACAATATCCTCTGCGGTTTGTCGGTTTTTCACATAAAAATAGGCGAGACGTAATAAATGTACTGCATGTTCTTCGATTATTTCCTCAAGTATGCCGTCCACCTCCCCTTCTTACACTATAAACGACTGCCACTAAATGACCGTTTCATTTTTTTAAATTTTTTTCCTCAAGCACCTTGACCTTGGAGCATACTCCAATGTTAGGATGAATTTAGGAGGTACTTACATGAAAATTAAACAATTCGCTGAGAAATTTCAATTAACAACTGATACAATTCGCTACTATGAAAAAGAGGGACTCTTACAGCCGCAAAAACAAGACAATGGCTACCGTGTGTATGATGCCATGTGTGAACATACAATGAAGTTTATTATCGTTTTACGTCAGCTAGGCTTTTCGCTCCAAGAAATTAAACATTTACTGACACTCGAACAAAAGCCTATTTCAACAGCATGTAATGAAGAAACGGTAGAGCTATTTTCCACAAAGATTGCCCAGATTGAGCAGCAACTACGCTTCTATCAGCATGCGCTTCATTCATTACAACTGACAAAAACGTTAATGGCTGACGGACAATTTGAAGAAAATCAAGAAAAAATTGCCTTACTCATTGAGGATATGTATCAAAATTTACTGGAAGGTCGTGGTTAAATGTCACTACGTAAAATCATCTCAATCGAATATATCCTGGCTTTCATCATCACAGCTTCTTTCTATGGTCATCTAAATTTTCCATGGCTTTATTTTATTGTGTTTTTATTGCTCCCAGACATCACAATGGTCGGCTATCTCATCAATACAAAAATAGGCGCTCTTTTCTATAACATGGGGCATAGCTTTGTGCTACCTGCCATATTGATGGTGATTGGTTTACTAACGACTACATCAATACCTCTGATGGCTGCCCTGATTTGGCTCGCACATATTTTCTTAGATCGCGCACTTGGCTATGGTTTAAAATATGATGACGCTTTTAAGAAGACACATTTACAGCAGATTGCGTAATGAGGAGGAAAGTATGGCTAGTCATTTAACACTGCAATTTTTAGTAGAAAGGGTTTAGAAAAACCTCCTAATTAAATGCTCTCTTGGGGTGGGATTACCATTATTTATCATTGGAATATGGAGTTGCTCTCTTTAAGCTAGCTGTTCTTGCATTGTATGAAACAGGCAGAACACTAATTGCTAGTGTGTCGCAAGCATGGCCATTTTCAGTCAACTAGTCTCCTTTCCCTTGCATCAAAAAACCAGCCGCCCTGCACAAACAGGTGGCTGGTTTTAGCGAATTAAACTAATAATAGTATGTGGTTCATGTTTTATATCGTCATATTTATTGACCATATCCAACACGATAGCTCCATCCTGTGTTATAGCATACACCAAGACGGCATGAGGATTTTGTTCTACATAATCCTTCCATGTAAATACTTCTGTAATTTTCGTTTGACGAAGTTGTGCACCTTTCTCTATCAGTTCATTGAGCTGATGAATATCATGCTGTGCATCGACAAGAAGCTGTCCCCCGTACTTTCTTGAGTAATTTTTGGGGTCTGTAGAATGTAAAGCCGTTTGAAAAATATTGGGACGCCCTAATTCTGGAACAAAGTCTGCACAAACAAGGACATTATAGGCGTCCTGCTTGGTCGCTACAATTAGTTGATCATAGGGGGTTAAATCAACATAAAACTCTGTATGCTCGCTTAGAATATCACCTGTTTCCGTCTTAATACCATTTTGTCGAGCAGCAGATAAATCTTCCCATGCACGATCCATCATCAACACATCAATTCCGTTATTTTGCAGGGACGTTGCGAGCTCTGTTGTAAATGGAGAAGCGCCTACAATTACAATACCTTTCCCCGTGGAAGCTTGTAGATCTAATTTTTTAGCAAGCCAGCCAATGCTAAAGCCATGGGCAACCACTGTCGCAAAAACAAGTGCTAATGTGAGCGCTGTTAATAATTGTGCACTTTGAAAACCTACGTCCTGTAGTGCCGTTGTAAAGTAACCTGAAACGGTTAATGCCACAATCCCTCTCGGTGCAATCCACCCAATTAAGGCCCGTTCTTCCAATGTTAAGCCCGTATTAATGGTCGCAATCCAAATCGATAACGGTCGAACAATAAACATCATTGCAAGCACGAATAGTAGCATACGCCAATCAACGATTTGCCATAACGTATCAATGGTTAAAGACGACGTCAGCATAATAAAGACACTTGAAATTAAAATAACGGAAATATTTTCTTTAAAATGCAACAGCTCATGATGACTTGTTAAGTGCATATTTGCCATCACAAGCCCCATCACTGTCACAGCCAATAAGCCCGTTTCGTGCATGATGGCATCGCTTAGGGCAAAAACAAGTAAAATAGTAGCGAGCAACAAAGGTGATTTCAAAAATTCGGGAATCAAACCACGCTCCAAGCATTGGCCCATTACATATCCGACGACCCCTCCTAGCAGGGCGGCTAAAAAGGCGGAAACAAAGAAAACGGTAAGAGATGTCCCACCTTCTAAATGATATATACCCAAAACGACCTGATACGCAAATAGCGCTAACAATGCGCCAAAAGGATCTACAACGATGCCTTCCCACTTTAAGATAGCTGCTGGTCGCTCCTTCAATTTTGCTTGTCTCAATAAAGGCAAAATAACGGTTGGACCTGTCACAATAAATAATCCACCAATGACAAAAGAGACTGGCCATGATAGCCCCGCAACAAAATGGGCTGCAGTAGAGCCTGCAATCCAAGCGATGGCTGCCCCTACTGTGGAAATACGTAATATAGACTTCTTAAAGCCACGTATTTCTCGAAAATCAAGGCTTAAACTTCCTTCAAATAATATAACGGCAACTGCCAGAGAAATAATGGTATGAAAAATAGGGCCAAATGTCTCTTTTGGAGACACTAACCCTGTAAACGGACCAATAATAAGCCCAGCGATACTCATAATGACAATAGCAGGCATGCGAAAACGCCATGCTAACCACTGCGAAAACAAACCGATAAAAATAATAAAAGGTAACTGAAATAGTAAATTATCAAACATATGTACCACCTACAATATCCTAGGATATATGTATATTCCCTCATTTTAGAATGACTAAACCTGTTACCTTACATTATGTACGTATTGTGCCAAAATTATTACTTTACCTCATCATGATCATGAACGTAACCACATTATAAAGCGCTGGTGCAACCAGAGCGAAAGCTAAACACACCACTGCTGCCCATTTTGTGTTCTTCATATCACGGTCATCGCCTGTCTTTAGATGGTGAAAATAAGTTAATGTGAAATAAAAGCATAAAATCATAAACAAGGGGAAAATAAGTTGTTGAGCAAAGCCATGTAGAAATGTAGCCATTGATGAAACCTCCTATTAGTATCCTCTTTATATAAATACTGTATTCTACGAACTATAATTCTACCATAAAAAAAGCAGGATCCTCCACTCTGATCCTGCTCCTACCTATTTAGATGAATCTTTTTAACAATGATTCATAGAGACCCACCATTAACAATCCAATTACTATTGGAATGAGGGATGTAAAACTGAAATAAAAGCCTACATCCTGATATTGTCCCGTAAAGTGAAATTGTAGCCAAGACACCTCATAGGTTTCCCCTACCCCATACAAGAAAATAGTGGTAAATAAAAATAATGCCAGACATTTTAGTCCTTGCGCTTTTTTCATAGTATCACCTCATTGTACAACGGTCATTTGTTGCGCAAAGCTTACAAGATCCTCAACTGTTAATTCTGGATTTTGTCCAACCATACTATATTGGTAGCCGTTTTCTTGCCAAGCAAGGGAACGGAAATTTTCACCATCCATAACAGCGCCTTTTTGTCCTCGAATATCTATTTCTTTTTCATTTAGAATGGGACCAATATCTGCAACACTCGCATCTGCTTTAAAAATCGTAACAAAAAAAGCTAACTCTCCATCTAAGCTATAATCAAACGAGTATTCTGGTCGATCCTCTATCCCTTTAACCATGGATATATTATCTAACGTAAGGCCATTTACTTCTGGCACTAATAAAAACTTTTCAAGCTGCTGCTTTACGTCGCCCAATGAGATGGATTCTGAAGTGTCCTGTCCGTTAATTTCCTGAATCATTACATCCTTTGGTAGATCTAGTATAAATTGTTGATCATCGATTTTTTCATCAAAATTGATCTTTGAATATTCGGTAATCATTTGATTGCCTGCATTATTTGACTCCATTTTTAACGTCAACCAAGTTTTTTTGTCAATCCAAGCTTCCATATCGCTAAATAACGATTCCGTATTCTTCGTTTTTGCGACGATTTTATAGGTATCTCTACCTGCAACCTTCTCTTCTCCTGCTATCTTAATATCATGCGTATCTTTAACCATATTAAAAATAAGCTGTACCTGATCTTTAGGTGATTGCAAGCTGCCTAATTCAGGTTGGGAATAGTCCATTGTGTAGGCTGTCTTTTCAGTGACATCATAGCTAATCACTTTAGCATCATTTTTGACTGTGATAACATGTTCACCATTATCGCCTGTCATTTCTATCCGTCTATTGCTATCCTTTACCCATTCCTTCACTTGAGCTTTACCACCTAGCTCTCCCATATCTAACGTATATTCGCCATAATAAGTGAGTGGCTCTTTCGATTCTTGAAGGGCTTGGTCGATAATTTCCTGAGGTGTATAAGTTGCCTCTGAATTACAGCCCACCAAGCTAAATGTCATAACAGCAATTAAGCCTGCTGCTCGGCAAGATCTTTTCCAATTCATCATTCATTTACTCCTTTATAAGGTGGTAGCCAGCAAATTACCGCTGTTCCAATATTCTCTCTAGAAAGCAGTTCGACAGTACCCCCATGTTTTTCAATAATTTGTTTTGTAATATTTAAGCCTAGTCCTGTTCCTCGTTCACCAGCCTTTGATCTCGCATAATCTGCTTGATACATGGGCTCGAATAATTTTACAATGTCCTGTTGTGGTATGCCTCTTCCGTGATTTTGCACAATTATATACATACCTTCTTGCTTGTTTAAAGCAGACTTCAAGAAATCAAAGCCCCATTCGGGATCATTTCCAGCATTGACTGCCGCTAAGCCGATTGTTGTCCCCTTTTCCCCATAACGCCAGGCATTGCTCAATAAATTATCAATGACACGCTGAAGTTGTTTAGGGTGCACAGCATAGAGCCCATCCACAGCACAGAAGACTTTTAATGTAAATCCTTCTTCCTCACATAACGGTTCATAGTCAGACAAGGCCATGTCAAAAAATTCTTCTCCATCCACAGCAATGAGCTCTAATGTATAGTTCGTTGATTGAAGTAAGGTAAACATCATTAAATCCTCTAGCATATGCTTCATCCGATCTGCCTTCGTAACGATGACCTGCTGATATTCTGCCTCCTGCTGTTCTGATAAGCCTTTATTTTGTAAAGATTCCGCATAGGCTTGGATGGCTGTAAGGGGTGTTTTCAAATCATGGGAAATACTTGCAATCATCATTTCTTTTTGCTGTTGTTCCGCTTTTAAGGAAGCCCGAGTCTTTTCAATTTCAACCTGCATCGCCTCAAATGTTTTGGCGAGTGCCCCAATCTCATCTTTTCTTACGCTTAGAGTTGATGTAACATGCTGACCTTTCGCAAAATGACGCATGTGCTGCATCAGTTCACCTAATGGCCGATTCAGTTTCCGATGAAGCAACAAGATGACAGTTAAATAAATGATAAGAAACAACAGGATCGTGCTTACGATGACAAGCCATGAACGCTTTTCTACACCCTTTACCCAATCTGTTCGTATTAATTGAATTTCATAGATGCCAAGCAAATCACCTTTTAGATATACAGGCTCCTTGTATGTAAAGGCGTTGTATGCTTGCTGTAAATCATATAAACCATTTAACATGCGCTCTTTCCCTACATAGCCCGTTAGCAAAGGGTTGGAGGAATATAAAACATAGCCAGATTTCGTATAGAGGGTAATCGCCAGCTGCTCATTGGTAAGTTCCTCAACCTCTTTTAGATTGGCATTTTTTTGATAAAGCATTGGATTGTCAACGACATCTTTTACCTGATTTAGCTCTGTCCACTTGTCAAAGTACTCCGCCACATTTTTGTCTTGGTAATAAGCATTAATCCACACATAAAGGCTATAAGCTCCTACTATGGGTAATACCATTACAATAAAAAACATAATCAGTAACCACGCTTTTATTTTCATAATGGTTCACCAATAAAACGGTAGCCCTTACCCCACACAGTTTGAATGAAATTTGGATTTTTCACAGAATCCTTGAGCTTTTCTCGCAGTGCCTTGATATGCACTGTGACAGTATGAGTGTCCTCTAACGTTGCTTGCTGCCAAATATGCTGATACAGTTCCTCTTTTGTAAAGGTTTGACTCGGGTTTTTAGCTAGTAGCCTAACAAGAGCAAACTCCTTTTGAGTTAATGCAATTTCTTGCTGATAAACATTTACTATTTCTCGTTGCCAATCTATTGTTAAGCCATTCGCATAGGCAGTATGCTCTTCTATCACGTCTTGCTTGCGGTAGCGTCGCCAGCGTCTAAGATGAGAGGCAACCCGTGCCTTTAGTTCTTCTAAGCTAAATGGTTTAGCGAGATAATCGTCTGCCCCCTGCAAGCCCTCCACCTTATCCGCATCTTCCTTGCGGGCACTCATCATTAGGATTGGCACATCACTCTCCCAACGGATATTTTGACAAACCGTTAACCCATCCATTTCTGGCAGCATCCAATCCACTAGCACTAAATCGAAAGGTTGCGTTTGAAAATCTGCCAGTCCCTCAAGGCCCGTAGTAGCCCATGTCACACAATAGCCCTCCTGCTCCAGCGTATCCTTCACAATGCGCCCAATCGCTATATCATCCTCAATCAGTAGTAACTTTTCCTTCATCATTTTCCTCCTGCATTCACCTTACTACGGAAAAAACGATTTTCTCCGAACTTTACACTTTCTTTATAATTACCTTAGAGCGAAACTGCTCTTTACACAAGGGGAGGAGGCTACCGATTTCACCGAAGCAGTTTTCTTCCTGCCCGGGCTATCCGCCACTTTGCTGGTTCTATCCGCTACATCCTTTATTTTTATCCCATTAAAAAAAGGAATGCACTGTGATTGTGCATTCCTTAGCGAACTAGAAAAATAAACTTAGAATATAGTAAATCAATGCTGCCATGACAGCAGAGATTGGCATCGTGATGACCCATGTTGTAACGATTTTACGTGCCATCCCCCATTTAACGCCTTTAACACGGTGTGCTGTTCCGACACCCATGATGGATGAAGAAATTACATGTGTTGTAGAAACTGGTAAATGGATTAATGTGGCACCAAAGATAATCGATGCAGAAGCTAAGTCTGCCGCTACCCCATTTACTGGGCGGATTTTCATGATTTTACCGCCAACCGTTTTGATAATTTTATAGCCTCCGACAGATGTACCAAGACCCATCGCAGTTGCTGCAGCAAAACGTACCCAGAAAGGAATATCATCTCCTTGGTGTAGGCCGCCGGCGATTAGCGCCAAGGTAATAATCCCCATTGCCTTCTGCGCATCATTTGTCCCGTGTGTAAAGGATTGTAAGGCTGCTGTCCCTATTTGCATTGTACGGAAGCCTTTATTCGTTCGATATAAATTCATATCTTTGAAGATGACTTTTAATAATGTCATCATCAGGAAACCAGCTGCGAACGCTAGTAATGGTGAAAAAATAAGTGCTTGAAGAATTTTAATAAACCCAGCATAGTTCAAAATATCAAATCCTGCTGCGGCAATAGCTGCCCCTGCAACAGAACCTATTAATGTATGAGAAGAACTTGATGGAATCCCAAAATACCATGTTAGTAAATTCCATGTAATGGCAGATAATAAGGCTGCTAAAATAACAACAGAACCTGTAATATCGCCATCATAGGCATTTAAAGAAAATGGGTCCACAATATCTTTTGTTAAGGCTTTGGCTACCCCAACGAATGTAATCGCTCCGACGAAGTTCATTACCGCTGCCATATATACCGCAGTACGTGGCTTTAAGGCACGGGTAGATACAGAAGTAGCAATCGCATTTGCTGTATCGTGGAAGCCGTTAATAAAGTCGAACACAAGTGCGAAAATAACGACTAATATGGTGATTAATAAGATCGTATCCATTTCGTACACTCCATCTTATGCATTACGCATAATTATTGTTTCAATTGTGTTTGCTACTGTTTGACAGCTGTCCGCAATGTCTTCAAATTGCTCATAAATATCCTTGAAAACAATCAAACGCATTGGATCTTTTTCTTGGATGAATAATTGCTTCATTGAAGAACGGAAAATTTCATCACATTCACGTTCATTGTCCTTAATTTGAATAGCATGTTTACGCATTTCCACAAGCTTTTTACTATTTAACAGTTCCATGGCTTGTACCATTTCATCTGTACTCTTCGCAATATATGTGAGGAATTGGCGCATTGGCTCTGTTACTTCTGTTAGATTGTACATATTGAAGTGCGCAATACAGCCTTCCATTCCATCAATTACATCATCTAATTTATTGGCTAATGCTAAAATATCTTCACGCTCAATTGGCGTCATAAAAGATTTATTCAGCATAACAATTAGCTCATGGATTAATTTATCGCCACTTGTTTCGTATTGCTTCATTGTATCTGCAATTTCTTTTAGCGCATCTATATCTTGAATACGGGCATTATGTGCATAATAGATACCCTCATTCACGTTTTTCGCGATTTTTAATAGTGACTGAAAAAATGGATCTTGCTTATTTGAGTTGAACATCCTGTTCCTCCTGTTGAAAAAATATTGTCAATTTCTGAACCATCATAACAAAACATTTACACAATTCTACAAAATTTTAAACACTAAGATGTTGATTTTACAAAACTGTAATATAAAATTTGCCACATTTATTTTTAAGCTATTTCGCAAGTTGTAAACGTTGGAAATCAAATATTAAAAATCACTATTTTTTCTTTAAAAATGACCATTTTTTCTTTTATTTTTATAAAAATACTTGAAATAAACTTTTTTCTTCTTATTTGTTTGTCTTGTGAAATGTTAAGGAATTGTAAACGAAATTTACATGAAAATGCTGGAATTTCATTGTTATTTTTTGACTTCCGCAGTACGCTATGTTAAAACACGATGATGAAAGATGGGTGCTTACATATGGATATTGATTTATTTTCACTTACTATATTATTACTACTTGCTTTTATCGCCTCTTTTTTAAATGCCATTGTTGGAGGTGGTGGGCTTATCTCCTTACCTGCATTAATGGCTGTTGGTTTACCTCCAAGTACAGCCATTGCCACAAATAAACTGGCCAATACGATTAGTAATGGGACAAGTATGCTAACTTTTTTACGTGCAGGTAAAGTAGATATCAAGAAAATCGGAAAAATCCTCCCCTTTATCTTTGTAGGATCTTTACTCGGTGCCTTTACTGTCCATCTTGTATCCCCCGCTATTTTAAAACCACTTATGCTTGTTATGCTCGTCCTTGTAGCTGCTTATACCATGTTTAAAAAAGATTGGGGAGAGCAATATCAAGAGCGTGTACTTAGTACAGCCAAACATTTAGCCTATATAGGTGCATTTGCCGCTATTGGCTTTTACGATGGCTTTTTTGGACCAGGTACGGGTTCATTTTTTATTTTTATTCTATTAATGATGGGCTATGATTTTCTCCAAGCTGCTGGTAATGCGAAAGCTTTTAATTTCACCTCAAATTTAGCAGCATTAATCATGTTTTTAGTTTTAGGAGAAGTTCATTTTTTCTATGGTTTTTCGATGGGCTTTGTCATGATCTTTGGGGCAATCCTTGGATCCAAATTTGCGCTGAAGCGTGGAACGAGCATGATGCGTGTCATCTTTATTGTCATGACATGTTTATTGATTTTGAAAAATGCCTGGGATTATTTCTTTCATTGAGACCGCCAATTTTCAGTCAATTGACAAAAAATATTAGCGTGCTATAATACTTTTGGGCTTCACCGCATTGAAGCGCAGAAGTATTTATTAGGAGGATTCATATGTTTCGAATAGAAGCAAAGAGTAACCCTCGATTTCTTGAGGCAAGCTTTATCACTATTTTAATTATCGCCATAATGGCTTATAGTATTGGCTATTTAAAGGCTACGCCGCATATCCCGATTTTTCTTGTGATTGCCATTTTACTGGCTTATGGATTACTGAAAAAAGTACCCTTTCGCGATCTTGAGGGTGGTATGATTGCTGGTGCTAGCGCTGGACTTGGCGCCGTTTTTATTTTCTTTTTTATTGGCATTTTAATTTCCAGCTGGATTATGGGTGGAACAATCCCAACCCTAATCTATTATGGCTTTTTAACTGTGTCGCCAAACTTTTTCTTTGCTATTGTGTTTTTAATTTGTAGTATCGTTGGTATTTCAATTGGAAGCTCGCTGACAACTGTCGCGACGGTTGGTGTAGCATTTATGGGCATTGCCGGAGCTATGGATATTTCGCTGACCATTACAGCTGGAGCGATTGTTTCTGGGGCCTTCTTTGGTGATAAAATGTCTCCATTATCCGATACAACCAATCTTGCTTCTGGTACAGTTGGTGTAGACCTTTTTGAGCATATTAAAAATATGGGCTGGACAACCATCCCTGCTTTTCTTATCTCCTTTGTGCTCTATGCTATTATCTCCCCAACAGGAGCTGCTACATCCTTTGAGACAGTGGAGCAATTTAAAGGGGGTTTACTGTCTACAGGACTTATTCATTGGTATACATTATTGCCAATTGTTGTTCTCGTAATCATGACTTTTTACAAGGCACCTGCAGTCATTACATTGGCTGTTGTGTCCATTATTGGAATAGGTCTTGGCTCTTTACTTGACCCAGTTCCCGCTTCAGATGTCTTCAAAATTCTGTTTGATGGCTATGTCTCTCAAACTGGTAATAAAGAGGTAGATGCCTTGCTCACTCGTGGTGGGATGAATAGTATGCTATTTACAATCGCGCTTGTCTTACTTGCTTTAACAATGGGTGGCCTTTTATTCACACTAGGCATTATTCAAAGCATTTTAGCGAAGGTCGAAAGCTTATTTAAAAGTGCTGGCTCTGTTATTACGGGTGCTGCCATCACGGGCATCGGTGTCAACACATTGATCGGTGAACAGTACTTATCCATTCTATTAACTGGTGAGGCATTTAAAGCACAATTTGCAAAGGTTGGCCTTGCACCAAAAAACCTTTCACGCGTCATGGAGGATGCAGGTACGGTCGTCAACCCACTTGTGCCTTGGAGTGTTTGTGGTATTTTTATCGCAAGTGTCCTCGGTATTTCCACATTGGATTACCTACCGTTCACCTTCTTCTGTTTACTTGGACCAATTCTTACGATCTTGTTTGGCTGGAGTGGCAAAACATTAACAAAGCTTTAACCATAACAAAAGGTAGCTGAAAAAACATCAGCTACCTTTTTATTTTACTCAACATTTTTATGGACATCATTTTTTCAAATCATTGAGAAATCCCATTTCTCCTTTGATAAAATTTTTTCCTACCTTGACTATGCGTAAATCCCTTATCGAATCGGAAATTTGATAGTGTGTAAAGCTAGCTGTTGGAGAGAAAGCTATCATTCCAATTTGGAATCAAAATTCATGATTTTTCGCATTTCTGTTGGATGACCTCCTTTGCTATGCTCTACTAAAGGAGATGAAAAATGATGACAACAAAAACAAAATGGAATGCTCATTTATATGATGAAAAGCATGATTTCGTGTCAAAATTGGGTACAAGCTTAATCGATCTACTAGCGCCACAAAAAAATGAATATATTTTAGATGTGGGTTGTGGTACAGGAGATTTGGCTAATGACATATCAGCACTTGGAGCTTCTGTGCTCGGAGTAGATGCGTCGGCTACGATGATTTTAGCTGCTCAGCAAAAATATCCTGCCATAAATTTTCAAACGATAGAAGCTACAGCGATGCACTTTTCTCAGCAATTTGATGCCGTTTTCTCCAATGCCGCACTTCATTGGATGAAGGAGCCTGATGTAGTTATTGAAAATGTCTATGGTGCACTAAAGAGCGGTGGACGCTTTGTAGCTGAAATGGGTGGACAAGGCAATATTGCATCCATCGTTTGGGCCCTGCAAAAAAGTATGGAATCTTTACAATTTCCCTATATCGACCACTATTTCCCTTGGTATTTTCCAAGCGTCGAGGAATATCAATCAAAATTAGAAAATGTAGGCTTTCAGGTCGAGAATATCACACTCTATAAACGCCCTACACCACTTCAAGGGCAGGATGGGCTTCGCAACTGGTTGGTCATGTTTAGTGAAAATCTTCTACAACACTTAAAGGCTGATGAGAAAGAGCAGGTCTATGCGACATGTAAGGAATTATTAAAGCCAACTTGTTTTCAACAGAATGAATGGGTCATTGATTATTATCGTCTGCGCTTTATTGCTCGTAAAAAATAGACTACAAAAGGTTACTATTCTGTTATAGTAACCTTTTTTTCCTTGCTAAGAGCGAGGCAGCAATATCACAATGACGCCTATTAAGCATATCCCTGCGCCAATAAAGTCTAATTGATCGGGCTTTTTGCCATCAATGCCCCACCCCCATAAAATAGACAACACGATGAATACCCCACCATAGGCTGCATAAACTCTGCCAAAGGTAGGAAAAGACTGGAATGTTGCAACAACGCCGTACAGAGCAAGTGCAATACCGCCCATAATGCCCCAATAAAAAGGTTTGCCCTCTCGTAACCAAAGCCAAATTAAATAGCCCCCACCTATTTCACCAATTCCCGCAAGAATAAATAATAATATAGCGATCATACTGTATCTCTCTTTCTCATTTTCACTCTATTATACATGTCTTACATACTCCAATATGTAATGGTGTCCGTTATTCCGATTAAAATTAATAGGATACCTGCTGTTAGTTGAATAGCTCTTCCCATCTTCATACTTTTTCGTAGGATAATACGCTTGGCATCAAAGACATAGATCAACAGAAGCATGATGATGAGCGGTACAGCAGTCGCTACGCCAAAAATACTAGGTAGAAGCAACCCATAGGAAGTGCTCGCCACAAGGGGCATTAACCATACAAAAAATAGAACAAACATAGTGGGACAAAAGGCAATAGAAAAACTAGCACCCATTAAGAACGAGCCAAATTTCCCCTCTTTTACTACAGGCGGCAGCAGCGATGTGAAGCGTTGTAGAAAGGTTAATTTGAATAAACCGATTAGCACCAGCCCTGTTAGCAGCATCATCGGCCCAATAGCCTGACGAAAGATTGGAAAATAAACGGTCATCTTTGTTTCAAATGATTGCCCAAAAAGCCAAGCACAAAAGCCAAGCACACTAAAAACAACCACTTTCCCCCCAATAAAAAACACAATTTCGTGCCAATTACTGCTCTTTTGAAGTGTTCGATTGCCGTAAAATGTAATGGCACTCATATTTCCTGTTAACTGACATGGAGCAAAGGCGCCTATCAAGCCAAGAAGAATAGCCATCATCATGGCAGAATGCTCATAGCCTTGTACAAATTGCGTAAGAGGCTCACTAATAAACTGACTTATGCTAGACAACAAACTATACATATAAACACCCTCTATCTATCATTTATACTAAAATAGTATAAAGGTACATTATGAATAAACAGTGCAGAAAACGGCTTTACCCATACACGCTTTTACACGCTACTAAAAAATCATCATAATCAGCCGAGACATACTTTGCAAGCAAGTAAGTATTCGATACAATATGAGAAAATTCTTTTACTGAATAGCTATACAGAAGATTTTGCTGACAATCTGGTTCAATTACACTCTTAGGCAGTAAAGCAATACCAAGACCATGCTTGACGAAATGCTTGATCACCTCTGTTTGATTAATATGCATTGTTTGATGGCTAGTAAATTGCTGTAGCACCTGTTGTACTTCCTGCCAATAGGGCGCATATTCATGTGTGAGAAGCGTTTCCTGCTGTAAAAGGGTGAAAGCATCATATTCCTTTTTAGCAATAGGAGCTATTAAATGCAATGCTTCTTGTGCGAGCATCACCGTGTGAAGCTCACGAGTTGAGGTTAATTTGGATAAGCCCATATCGATTACACCAGTAAATACCGCTTCCCCAATTTCATTGGATTTTAAAAGCTCTATCACTATCTGAGTAGAGGGCTTTCGATGCTGAAATGCTGTAATAATAGCTGGTAATGTTGAATTCGCTATTTGCGGAGCAACGCCAATCGTAAGCTTAGCGGTGTAGCCTTTTACGAAGGAATCCATTTGTTGTAGCCCTTCATCTAAAGCGGCCAGGATTTTTTGTGCCTGCAGACGAAAATAAGCACCCTGTTGATTTAACGTCACCTGTTTGCTCTGTCGATCAAATAATGGGGTTTGCAATGCCCTTTCTAAATGCTGGATATGCTTTGTTACAGTCGATTGTGTAATAAATCGTTTTTCAGCTGTTTCTCGAAAGTTTTCAGTTTGTGCTGCCACTATAAATGTGCGTAGCCACTCTGTCTCCATCGCCATCCCTCTTTCGTTTTCAACTAGTATAACGAAAAATTTGTAAGTCTTGAAACCTTTTTTCAACATAAGCGTATGTATAGCTAACGATGTCAGTAGGAGGAATGAAAGATGTCTTTTTTTCATAAAGCATTAGCAAGTATTGGTATAGGTTCAGCGACAGTGGATACAAGATTGGAGAAGGATACTTATCGTGCTGGAGAGGTCATGCAGGGGGAAATCATTGTACGTGGCGGTCAAGTTGAGCAACAGGTCGACACGATTTACCTATCCGTCAATACGACGTATATCCGTGAGTCGAATGATCACAAACATACAGAGGTTGCCGCACTGCAGAAGGTTAAAGTAACAGAGCCTTTCACACTGGGCGCGGGCGAGGAAAAAATCTTCCCTATTTCACTAACATTGCCATTTGAAACACCAATTAGTGCAGGTAAAACACAGGTATGGATTCAAACGGGCCTTGATATTAAAAATGCGGTCGATCCGAGTGATAAGGATTATATTCGTGTCGAGCCAACAGCACTAGCAGGTCATATATTAGATGCGATTCGTGGATTAGGTTTCCGTTTACGTGAAGCTGAATGTGAACAAGCTCCTTCACGCTTCCGCGGCTACTATCCATTTGTCCAGGAATTTGAATTTGTACCCACTGGACAATATAGAGGCCATTTAGATGAGCTTGAATTAGTTTTCCTTTCTCAATCCAACCATTCTGCAGAGATTTTCATGCAAATTGATCGCAAAGTAAAGGGCATTGGTAGCTTTTTTGCTGAAGCATTAGATATGGATGAAAGCTATGTTCGCACAACGGTTACGATGCATGACCTACCGACACTGCAAGCAAAGCTTCAGCAAATCATTTCAAAGCATGCCTAATGAACTAAAAAGTAGTTGAAGCCTTACTTCAGCTACTTTTTTTATGATCAAATAGGAGGGGTGAAAAGGATGATGATGAAAGCGGCATTATTTGATTTAGACGGAACATTATTAAATAGAGATGCATCTGTCGAACTCTTCATTGAGCAGCAATATGAGCGGTTAAAGGAGGTACTAGGCTCCATTCCAAAAGAACAATATATAACTCGTTTTATCCAATTAGATAAGCGGGGCTACGTTTGGAAGGACCATGTCTATCAGCAATTAGTAGAAGAATTTCAACTTGTTCCTATTACGTGGGAAGAACTTCTTCAAGATTACCTAAACGAATTTAAATATAGCTGTGTCCCTTTTCCTAACCTTATCCCTATGCTAGAACAATTGAAAAAGGATCAGTTGGCTTTAGGCATAATTACGAATGGCTATGGGCATTTTCAGATGGACACTATAAAGGCATTAGCCATTGAACATTATTTTGATGTCATTTTCGTTTCTGAATGGGCAGGAATGAAAAAACCCGATCCTCAACTGTTTTTAAATGCCATCGAAAAGCTAAATGTCCTTCCTCATGAATGCGTTTTTATCGGCGACCATCCTGTGAATGATGTCAAAGGTGCTCAACATGTGGGAATGAAGGGCATTTGGAAAAAAGATAAACAATGGCAACATGTTCAAGCGGATGCCATCGTGGAGGATTTATTAGAAATACCGATATTCATTGACTCTTTCAGCCCATCATGCTAAAAAAACCCATCTACCAATAAGTAGATGGGTTTTTGTTCTATCTTATGTCACAGCTTGCTTTACTTTTTCTAGCACCTCTTCAGCTGTCGCTAGCTGTAATGCCTCTGTTGCTAAAGCCTGCATCTCTGGGACAGATAATTGCTTTAGCAAGGCCCTCGTTTTTAAAATAGACGTAGCACTCATGGAGAACTCATCTAAGCCTAGGCCTAGCAATAGTGGAACAGCATGCTCATCGCCAGCCATTTCTCCACACATTCCTACCCATTTTTGTTCTTGATGGGCAGCTTTAATGACCATTTGAATTAAACGTAATATGGCTGGGTTATAGGGTTGATATAAATAAGAAACTTTTTCATTCATCCGATCTGCCGCCATTGTATATTGAATTAAATCATTTGTGCCGATGGAGAAGAAATCCACTTCTTTGGCAAAAGTATCTGCCATTACGGCTGTCGAGGGAATTTCAACCATCATCCCGACCTCGATGGAAGAGCCTACTGCAATCCCTCCAGCTATCATCTTTTCCTTTTCCTCAAGCAAAATGGCTTTAGCCGCACGAAATTCTTGAATGGTCGCTATCATAGGGAACATAATTTTTAAGTTTCCATAGACAGATGCTCGCAGTAGTGCTCGCAATTGTGTGCGGAATAACTCCTGCTGGTCAAGACATAGACGAATGGCACGGTGACCAAGGAATGGATTCATTTCTTCTTGCAAAGGTAAATATGGCAGGTGCTTGTCGCCACCAATATCGAGTGTTCGAATAACAACTGGCTTGCCCTTCATTCCTTCCAAGACTGTTTTATACGCTGTAAATTGTTCTTCCTCAGAGGGTAAATTTTCTCTGCCCATATATAAAAACTCTGTTCGATATAAGCCAATTCCCTCTGCTCCATGACGCAATACACCATCCAAATCATTTGGCGATCCAATATTAGCCGCTAGCTCAACATGCACACCATCTTTAGAAACGGTTTGCTCATTCACTAAAGTAGACCATTCCGCCTGCTGTACCCGATATTTTTGTGCCTTTTCCTGATAGTCTGCAATCACATCGGCACTTGGATTCACTAGGACTTGACCCGTCAAACCGTCAACAATTATAGTATCGCCATCCTGAATTGTTGTCGTAGCAACCCCTGCCCCTACGACTGCTGGAATTTCTAAGCTACGAGCCATGATGGCCGAATGGGATGTACGCCCACCAATATCGGTAATAAAACCGAGAACATAGTTGCGATCTAATTGGGCTGTCTCTGAAGGTGTCAAATCATTCGCTACGATAATTACCTGTTCGTTCATATTGCTTGGATTTGGAATATGTACTCCGAGTAAATGTGCTAATATGCGATTTGTCACATCTTTAATATCTGATGCACGGGCACTCATGTATTCGTCATCCATACCTTCAAATAATGCCACAAACATATTGCTTACTTCATGCAATGCATACTCCGCATTTACCGCTTCGTCTGCAATTTTTTGATTGATAGGCCCAATTAATTCGGGATCATGAACCACTAATAAATGTGCCTCAAAAATTGCGGCTTCTTCTGCACTAAATTTTTCGAATGTTTGCTGTCGAATGACAATCAGTTCTTGCTCTGCTTTGGCAAGAGCGGCTGCTAAACGTTTCTGCTCTGCCTCGATATCATGAACAGTTGTTTTAGCGAATGTTAAATCTGGTTGGACGAAACGATATGCTTTCGCAATGGCAATGCCGTCTGAAGCGGCAATACCAGTGAGTCGTGTCATTGTGCAAGCCCCATTTCCGTGATGAGTGTCGTTAGTGCTGCTAATGCTTGCTCTTCGTCTTCCCCCTCTACAACAAGTGTAAATTGTGAACCTTGCTTTAAGGCTAATCCCATCACACCTAAGATTGATTTCAAGTTAGCTGCTTTTTCTTCTGTGCGTATTTCTATAGATGAAGCAAATGGTGTTGCTTTTGCCACAAGCTGGCTCGCTGGTCGTGCATGAATACCTAAAGGATCGACTACTGTAAATTGTTGTGTTTTCATAATTTATTCTCCTCTTCTTGTAAGTCTGTTAAAACCATTACATTTGGATGTTTTGATAAAGCAGTTGCAGGTACGTCTTCTGTATAATCAGATGCCAGTAAACGCTCTAACACCTCACGCTTAGCTTCTCCCACTGCGAGTAACAAAATGCATTTTGCCCGCATAATCGATTGAATACCCATCGTGTATGCCTGTGTTGGCACTTCGTCAATGGATGAAAAGAAACGCGCGTTAGCTTGACGAGTAGATTCTTCGAGTGTTACAAGATGTGTTAAAGAAGCAAATGACGTACCAGGCTCATTGAAGCCGATATGACCATTTTGACCGATACCAAGCAGTTGGAAATCTAAGGGATATTGTTGCAGTAATCCTTCATAGCGAGCTGTTTCCACTAAAGGATCTACTGCTAATCCATCTGGTAAATACGATGCTAAAAATGGTTTTTGGTTCAATAAATGTTTGTTCATATAATAGGCGTAGCTTTGCTGATGAGTTGCCTCAAGCCCAACATACTCATCCAAATTAAAGCTAATACAATGTGAAAAATCAATATCTGTTTTACAGATTTTAGCATATAGTGGTTCCATTGTCCCACCAGTAGCTAACCCGAACGTTGTGGCGCCATTATTTTTGGCTTCAACGATGGTCGCTACTGCATGTGAATATAAATCATCCATTGAGGAAAATCTTTTTACTTTCACCACATATCCTCCTTTGTATCCTAGAAATGAATACGCTGACCATACTGATCAATAAGCGCATCGTTATTAGTTTCCCCTAAATTACTGCTACCAAACACTGGTACACTAGTGCCCTGTGCATGCATAAGCTCAATGATTTGAGCGAATAAAGCATTTAATAAAGTCGCACCTAACACCGTTGATACAGGGGCATACTGCAATTGGTCAACGGTTAACACACCATCACCTAATGGCACATGCGTATTCAAAACTTCATCTACTACTTGTTCTAAACGCTTGCCTGACGGATGGCGCGATGGCTGGTGCTGATATTCCAGTGATTGCAGTGAAATGGTCAAAGCGCCCGCTTCCTTTGCATAGATAGCCATATCAATGGGCACTGGATTATTGGCAGAGGTTGAAATGATGATACAAACATCTTGGTCATCAAATTGCAGCTGATCCTTATAGAAGGCTAAAAAAGCCTGTTTTTTTTCATTTTGTGAGGATTGCCGTGCACCCTGATGTAGCATTAACGATTCTATGTGTATCGGTTTGACAGGCACTAAGCCACCTGCTCTGTAGTAACATTCCTGTGCTAATAGCATGGAATGACCAGAGCCAAAGAGCTGGATAATGCCTCCCTTTGTGAGACGTTTAACAATTTGCTTGGCAATATGCATAAGTTGGTTGCTTTCCTGCTGTGCCACCATTGTTAAATATCGATTTACTTGTTGAAAATAGGTATTCATGTTCTATCACCTTTTCATTTCCATCGTTTCATGCAAGATGTTTGTATACCTGCTGCATATTAGTAACTATTGTCCACTTGAATTTGCATCATATAAGACCTTGCCCGCCTTAATCGTTTGGTGGAGCTTTAATTGTTCATCTAAAATCACTGCATCCGCATCAAAGCCTTGTATAAGCTGACCCTTATTACCTAGCTTCAATTGCTCGGCAGCATTAAAGCTGGACATTTTGACAAGCTCCTCCAGCGTACAATTCGTAATGTGATGCATATTCCGTACAGCCTGATCCATTTTTAAAATACTGCCTGCTAATGATCCATTTGACAAATGAGCGCCTGCTTCTGTCACATGAACTGTTTGACCACCTAAATCATATGCTCCGTAAGGCATTCCCTTTGCGCGCATGGCATCGGTAATTAAAATAAGCCCGTCTGCTCCCTTTAAGCGGTAGGCCATTTCCACCGCGCCTTCATGCATATGGATAAAGTCAACAATCAGTTCTGCTTTAATCGCATCTAGCAACAGGACACCGCCAACTACACCTGGATCTCGATGGTGGAATGGACGCATTTGGTTATATAAGTGTGTCCCCTGTGTGGCACCTAATTGTGCCGCTTGTTGCATTTGCTCAAAGGTCGCATCCGAGTGACCAATTGAAACAATGACACCGCTAGCAGAAATACTTTGCACAGCTGCCATGCCATTTGGTTCTTCTGGTGCTAGTGTAATTTGCTTAATTTTATGGCCACTTAGTTGCTGCCACTTTGTCCATATAGCCAAATCTAGCTCGACAATATATTCAAGCGGCTGTGCCCCTGCTCGCTGCTTTGAAACAAATGGCCCTTCGATATGAATACCGAGTACCTCTGCTTCGTCTGGCTGTGGCTGGAACTGTGCTACATTTTCAATAGCTCGTTCAATGTTGTCATAGCTTTGTGTCATCGTTGTAGCTAAAAAGCTTGTCGTTCCTTCTTTTAAAAGGGATTGAGCCATTGTATGAAGCCCTTCATCAGAAGCATCCATCGTATCCATTTGAGCGGATCCATGAATGTGCATATCAATAAATCCTGGCAATAAAAACTTCCCTGAACCATCAAGCTGTTCTACATCGTGGATATCAAGCTGAGGAGCAATTAGCGCAATTTTACCATCCTTCATCCATACATCAACCTGCTCATCTCGTCCATTGCCATTCACTACTGTGATATTTCGAATGAGTAAACTCAAGAAAAACATCTCCTTCTTGAACAAGGGCTGTCGAAAAGGCATCCGTGTGCAATAGCGCATTGCCTCTGTATACCTTCGCTAACAGCCCCATTAGTCGTTACTTCTTCATTGTAATAATATTCGTTGAGCCTGCTCGTTGATAGCCAGTCTTTTCAAGTGTAATCTCTTGCCCCATTAAGCTTGTAAAGACAACTGGTGTGATGACAGAAGGTACTTGCTCTTCAATCTGTACAATGTCTGCTTTTAATAACGCATCCCCACGCTTAACTTTTTGACCATCTGTAACGAACAGATCAAAACCATCACCATTTAGTTTGACTGTATCTAAACCAACATGAATTAATACTTCAATGCCCGTATCAGATTTTAAGCCAATTGCATGCTTTGTTGGGAACACCATCACTACTTGACCATCAAATGGTGCATAGACTGCACCATCTGTCGGACGTATCCCGAAACCTGGGCCCATCAAGCCTGCTGAAAATGCCTCATCAGGCACTTCTGTTAAAGGTAATAAATCGCCCGTCATTGGCATTTCGAAATCACGGAATGTCACCGTGTCATTCTTCACCGTTTCTTCCAGGACAGGCTGTGCAACTGGAAGTCCTGCATTGGCTGGTGCTGGATTGCCTTTTTTCAAACGTTCTTTGATGGCTTCAGCTAAAAACTCCACGGATGTCCCAATGATTACTTGGACATTGGTTTTACTAATACGCATAACTCCTCTTGCACCTGTTTGCTTCAATGTTTTTTCATCGACGCTAGCAGAATCCAGTACAGACAAGCGTAAGCGGGTTGTACAATAATCCACCTGCTTAATATTGTCTTTTCCACCTAATGCTTCAATTGTATAATATGCACGTAAATCCATATCATCAGCAATAGCATTTACTTCGCCATCCTCATCCTCATCGTCTTCACGTCCAGGTGTTTTTAAGTCTAATTTTTTGATTAAGAAATAGAATACTACAAAGTAAATCGCCCCAAAGCCTAAACCTAAAGGTAATAAGAGCCATGGTTTATCTGCCAGACCAAGGTTTAGTAGGTAGTCACTTAAGCCTGCAGAGAAGCCAAAGCCATCACGGAACCCAACAAGATAGGCCACAGCCAATGAAATACCTGTTAATACAGCATGAATACCATAAAGAACTGGTGATAAGAACATAAAGGAAAATTCAATAGGCTCTGTAACACCCGTTAAAAAGGCTGTTAAAGCGATGGAAACGAACATCCCTCCAACGATTGGACGCTTTTCTTTTTTCGCTGCAAAATACATTGCTAGACAGGCTGCTGGTAAGCCAAACATCATGATTGGGAAGAAACCAGCTTGGAAATGTCCAGCTGTTGTGTCTCCTGCTAGGAAACGGTTAATATCCCCTTTCACGATTTCGCCTGCAGCATTTGTAAATTCACCGAAATCAAACCAAATAATTGTATTGATTACATGGTGGAGACCCACTGGAATTAATAGACGGTTGAAAAAGCCATACATCCCTACGCCAAGTGATCCTGCACCGATCATCCAATTGCCGAAAGCATCAATGCCACCTTGAATTGGTCCCCAAACAATCGCTAAAATACTACCTAAAATTGCCATGGTGATGGACGTAATAATCGGTACAAAGCGCCGTCCACCGAAGAATGATAACCATTCTGGAAATTTCACATTATAATATTTGTTATATAATAAGCCTGCCGTAATACCGGCAATAATACCACCAAACACACCCATATTTAATTCTTCGTTAACAGTCTCTAAAACGGCGACTAAAACAAGATGCGCAATCGCACCCGCTAGAGCTGCGCCGCCACCACTATCGTGTGCAAATCCCATCGCAATACCGATAGCAAAAATAATTGGTAAATTCCCTAGTATAGCATCACCAGAAGCGGCCATAATACTAGCAATGTACTGGATGGCTTCATTCGGTATGGCCCCAAGCATATCCGCTGAACCTAAACGCAATAGTAATGCTGCTGCTGGTAATGTTGCGATTGGAAACATGAGCGACTTACCAATTTTTTGTAAGAAAGCAAACATTCTTTATCCCCCTTTGGTATAGTTGTCTAGACCACTTTAGTAAAAAAAAAAGCGTTTTCACTAAGTTGCTATTATTATAGGCGCAATTCAAAAAAAAATAAATACTTTTTTAATATTTCGTGATGTTAAACAAAAAAACCGCACCCTAATCCAAAATTAGGGCACAGTTCTTCTTTAGCTTATGCCGTGACATCACGTTTCATAAAGGTTGAATAACTAATGACAAGGAAAACTACTGCGTAAATAGCAAGTACTGTTAATGAGAAGGGCAACGTCACATCAGCAATCATGGAGCCACCACCATGCTCATACTGTGTTAAATCAGAATGTGTGAGCCAAATATATTTGACGATGTCGTATCGGCTTAAGAACATAACTATCATGCCGCCTGTAAAAGAAAGGAACATCGTTAAACCGATTGCTAATGAACTTGAACGGAATACTGAGCCAATCAAAAAGGCAAATAATGTAGACATCACAAAATCGCCACCAGATAATAGGTAATGATAGGCTAAATCGCTCCATACAGCCTTTTCAACGACCTGTCCATTGACCATTTCTAATTCCACACCTGTTCCCATGCCGAACAAGACTAAGCCGATAAGGGCACTTACCACAACATTGACCACATACAATAACAAACCAAAAAGGAATGTTGTCAGTAATTTAGACGTTAACACTTTGGCACGGGACATTGGACGCGTTAAGAGCATTTTAATCGTCCCTGTTGAAAATTCGCTCGATACAATACTAGCTGCGGTAATGACTGTAAATAAAGTAACAAGCGTAAGCATACCGCTTGTAAAGGACATAAAGCTTGCAAGACTACTATCTTTTTGACTTGGTGCATCATTCGCTAAACGATATTCAGAAATAGCCATCTGCTCTTGAAAGTATGCTTTATCTTCCTCCGTTAAATCCTCACCTGCTAGCGTCTCTTTATAGGATTGAATGGCCTCCTGCTCTATGTCCTGCCATGAGCCTTCCGTCGGGGATTTTACTTCATAATATTTGGTGATTCCAGCAGGAACAAGAATGACAAGAATCAGCATAGCCACCATTGCCCATGTTCCTTTTTTATGCCATAATTTCATCCACTCATTTTGAATTAGCTTTAGCAATTTGTCCGCCTCCAGTCATTTCTAAGAATTGATCCTCTAATGTTTTTTGATGTGGCTGTACGGCAAATAATTGAATACCCGCTTGGACTAGTTGTGTAGTCATAGCTGGAACATCTTCTTTCTTCATTTCCACCACATAGCCTTGATTCTCTGCTACAAAGTTAAAGTCACACTGTTCCAGATAAGCAGACACCTGCTCTTTTGGCTCAGCCTCCACATAATAAAACGATGAGCTTTCATTGTGAATATCGCGCAGATCAATTAGCTGCCCATTTTGAATCACGGCCACTCGATCACACATTAATTCAATTTCTGATAATAAGTGACTTGAGACAAAGACGGATACGCCCTCTTCTGAAGCAATCTTACGCAGGTACATACGAAACTCACGAATACCAGCAGGGTCTAAGCCATTCGTCGGCTCATCTAAAATTAAAAATTTCGGTCTGTGCAATAACGCCTGGGCTAATCCTAGTCGTTGTCTCATACCAAGTGAATATGTAGAGACCTTTTCATGTATACGATTTTCGAGCCCAACCTGTTGAATGACCTCCTGAATTCGTTCCCTTGTTACATTTTTATGCATACGTGCAAAATGTAGTAAATTTTTATAGCCTGACATAAATTTATACATTTCTGGATTTTCAACAATCACACCTACCTTACTAATGGCTTCCTCATAATGCTCCTTCAGTGAAAGCCCGTCGATGATGACATTGCCCTCTGTTGGATGCATAAGCCCTGTCATCATTCGGATTGTTGTTGTTTTCCCCGCTCCATTCGGTCCTAAAAATCCTGTAATTTGGCCTGGATATAAATCAATGTTTAACTGTTGAATTAATTGCTTTCCTCGAATAGTTTTCGATAAATTTTGCAATTGTACAATCGGTTCTGTCATATTTTTCACCCTTTCTAATCTATTTCGCCTGAGCATTATGCAGTCTGGCACGACAACATTGCTTTATTGACGATTCTTTCTTCACCTTTAGCTGTCTTTTACTGAAGGACGATAAAACCCTTTCATCCACTCAACTGCATCCTTATTAGCCACATCGCGTAATGTTTCCACATTCTCGTAGGCCATGATTGATCCTGCCTGCAATAAAATAATTTGATCTAAAATAGGCTCTACCTCATATAATTCATGTGTAGATAGCAAAATCGTTTGATTTTCGATGTCCGTAAATTGAATTAAGCCTTTAATCAACTGCTCTCTCACAATTGGGTCTAGCCCAGCAAATGGTTCGTCCATGACATAATAAGGAACCTCTCGTCCAAGGGTGGCAGCCATTTTCATGCGACCACGATTACCCTTTGATAATTGGCGTAGCTTTGTGCGTGTATCTACCTGTAAAAATTGTGCGACGATACAGGCTTTGTCATAGGAAAAATCTTCAAATTGCGAAGCATAATGCTGGAAAAGCTGTTCACCCGTGTAGTACTCAAAAAATAAATCTGTATCTGGTAAATAAGCAATTTTGTCAGCACTTCTACGTGTGACTGGCTTACCCTCTAGTGTGATCTCACCAGCAGTGGGTCTCAGTAAACCAGCCAAAACTTTCATAAGCGTAGATTTACCACTACCATTTTCCCCAACTAGTCCAATGATTTGTCCAATCGGAAAGGAGAAGGATAGATCCTGTAAAACTGGCTTTTTCTTATATTGAAAAGATACATTTGATAGCTGTAACATCCCTTCACCTCACGCTTTATTTTTCAAAACCACAAGCATCTCTTCCTTCGAAAAGCCTAATGCCTCAATCGATGTTAAAAAATTTTCAGCCAGCTGATTTTTCATCTCTTCCCGCAATAACTCAATGCGCTCCTCATTGCTCGTAATAAATGTACCCTGTCCTCGTTTGGTTTCCGTTATATTCATTGCCTCTAACTCCTTGTATACACGTTGCACCGTATTGACATTGACACCTGTTTCTACTGCATATTCTCGAACAGAGGGAAGTCGATCACCTAGCTCCAACTTCCCCTTCAAAATGTCTCCACAAATTCGATCGACAAGCTGGCTATAAATGGGTTTGTCACGCGAAAAATCCATCGTCATCGTAAAACCACCCTTTCAAGCCACTTCGATGCTGCTAAAAACAGCAGTAGTAGTAATAACGTAATGGCTATTTCCTCAACGACATATATCGAGCCAAGCATCCATTCCATCGTCAATTCTTTCGCTTTTGGTAGATAGTGTTCGATGTTTTGAAGCGAAACTTCCCCATGGAGGAAGATCGTTCGATACAGCTGACTCTCCGTTACCCGCGCCCAACCAGCTGTGGTTACATAAAACACAATCATTGTCAGCACAATTGAAAAACGACCTATTATGCGCTTCAATTGCAAATAAAAAGCTAAAAAGAATAAAAGAACGATAAATAGCATTAATTGTAAAATTGTCAATATAATAACAATTATTACCAAAACTAATAAAATTTGTCCAGCGCTCGCGATCAGCTCATCCTTAATATTGAAAATGGCTATACTCGTGAAAAGGATAGTGAAGAGGACATAACCTACTAATGAGCAAACCAATTTTGCTCCGATAAGCTTTGTGATAGAGCTTGTTGAATGGAGCCAGCTCTCCTTTGCTTTAATATCCAAACGCATCGATGCTAAAAATTGTAAGATAGAATAGAATCCACCTAGAAAAAGGACGAGCATCGTAAATGCAAATGCTAGTTGATGCTCATGTGCAAAGAGATCGACATACTGATGTAAGATATATGGAACGATCCAAGATAGCATAAGTCCCATAAATATCCCTACTAGAAACCATGAGCGATAAAGTACCCATTCTTTTTTTAAAAGTCCTGTAAAGCTTTTCAATCACAACACCTCGTGTCATAGTGTACTAGTCACATATTACACTATGACTTTTTTGTTGGCAAGTGGTAAATACAAGAAAAAGGAAATTTTGTTTACTCAACAATTACGCTTATGCTCAAAGAAGGTATTCATCTATTAAACACAGAATATATGGATAGCACTCTAACACTAAGCGTAAGGTGGTACTTGAATGGATAAAAGAGTTGTCTTTGATTTTGAAATTGAATTTACCAATGGTGGTGGCATACAAGGGCAGGATTTTCGCCTTGATATTGATGGAGATGACATATCGGACGAAGAGCTAGCTAAGTATATTGTGGAAGATATGAGGTTGCTCATGGTTGGCAAGGTAACGATCTTAAACAAAAAAATTATTAATGAAAAACATAAACGAAAACCTCTTGTTGAGCAAGAAAGGACATGAAGCTCGTTGAAAGCGATACTATTTGATTTAGATGATACCTTACTTAATCGAGATCATGCTGTCGATAACCTGTTTTATATTATTTTGGAAAAATACTATGGTGTTATTCAGGGTATGCTCAAAAAGAACATGCTGGAAAAATTTAAGGAATACGATAAAAGAGACTATGGGATTGCCGATAAAACCAATGTTTTATCATCGTTTTTTAATGCGTTTCCATCAACCTTTCAATTGCATCGCCATGACATGCAAGATTTTTGGGATCAGCAGTTTCCATATTGCTTTTCTATTGATCAACATGTGTTGAAGGTTCTCCAAACGATGAAGAAGCAAGTACAAGTTGGCATTATCACAAACGGCTCTACACAGCGACAAAAGGCTAAAATCACACATACAGGTTTAGCTAGCTATTTTGATGTTATCCTTATTTCGGAGGAAGTAGGCTTAACTAAGCCTGACAAACGCATATTTGAATTAGCTCTACATCAGCTCCAAGTTCAGCCAAATGAAGCCTTATTCGTTGGGGATGACTTAGCAAAAGATATTGCTGGTTGTCAGCGAGCAAGGATGAAGGGCATATGGTACAATCCTCATCGGCTCACGAATCCTACTGACATTAAACCTGATGCAGTGATTCATTCATTTGAGCAATTAATAAAAGGAAGAGCCCTGTTTAACTAGGACTCTTCCTTTGACTGTTACACCATTTTCCCTACTACTTTTACCTTTAATCTTGTTGCATTTTCTGGATGATACGCGAGAGGTGTTTCTTCTACTTCCACTAGCTCAATGGTATCCTCAAGAGCACCTGCTAATACGGCTTGTTTCACAGCCTTGTTTTGTGCATCCTTCAAGGATTCCTCACGCGGTTCTTTGGAATAAATATAAATTTGCTCATATTGACCACTAATTTGTGCAATCGAGGCTCCGATGGCATTCGCAACACCACCGTATTCAGATTTTACAATTGTGGAAACGCCCCGAATCTTTTCTGGCACAATGATACCACCACCCCCTACTAAGACTAGTGACACATCCTCTGAGGAAGTTTTCATCTTATCAATCGCCTGTTCTAGTAACGAAGAAATTTCTTCTTGAACGGCTTTGGCAAAGGCTTCATCAATATGTGCCACTAACGTGGAATCACCTACATCTGCTAAGCCTAAACGGACAGCGATATCTGTTGTCGTTAAGGTCGAGCCACCGAAAACAAGGGCCTCCTCACTGATTTTATAGCCTACACTATCCGGCCCGACTGTAATTTTGTTGCCGTTCACACGAACAATACTTCCCCCGCCAAGTCCGACTGAAATAATATCTGGCATCCTAAAGTTTGTCCGAATGTCTCCCACTTCAACTGCGACCGAGGATTCTCGCGGGAAACCATCCTGTAATACACCGATATCTGAAGTGGTACCCCCAACATCCAATACCATCGTGTTTTGAATTTGAGATAAATACGATGCTCCACGGATACTATTTGTTGGTCCACAGGCAATTGTTAAAATTGGGAATTGCTTGGCGTAGTCGATAGACATTAATGTACCGTCATTCTGGCATAAATAAACCTCTACATCAAAAATGCCTTCCGCTTGTAACGCCTGTACAAAGCCCTGTGTTGTTGTCTCAATCACCTTACATAATGCAGCATTTAGAATCGTAGCATTTTCACGTTCTATTAACCCGACTGAACCTATTAATGAGGAGCAGGAAATTGGAAATTCCTCGCCATAGACTTCTTGAATCCATTCACGAACCTGCAATTCTTGATCATTTTTAATAGAGGAAAAGACACCAACAATCGCAATGGATTCTACTTGACCACGCCATTCCTCTAGTAGTTTTGTAATTTCCTGTTGATCAAGCGCACTCAATAATTGGCCGTCATATTCATAACCACCATGGGCAATGGCATAATTACCAGATAATTTATCAATCATATCCGCTGGCCAAGCTGTATAAGGGAGTACGGAAGCCGTCGCTGGATAACCTAGTCGAATGACACCAACCTTTGCTAGCTTTTTACGTTCAACAATGGCATTGGTGCATTGTGTTGTCCCTAACATCGCATGAGTAATTTTTGTTTTGTCAATATTTGCACCCTCTAGTAATTGTTGCAGTGACTTTTCAATCCCTGTTTTAATATCTAAGCTTGTTGGTGATTTCACACTGTAAATAAGCTGGCTATTATGGTCTAAAAGGATGGCATCTGTGTTTGTTCCACCTACATCGATTCCAATTTTATACATGCTCTGCTACCTCCTTTTTCACCAATTCCTCAATTGGCGTATACTCATATTCATAGCCAAAGTATTTGGGTCCAGCTGTTTCAATACCTTTTGCTGTACGCCATTTTTCATGTGCTGGTAAGCCAATCACACGCACACGTTTACCATATTTTAAGCTCTCTGTTGTAACAGGCAGTAAAGTTTCATAATCCACCAAACAAATTAAGTCTGGTGTCATCGCTATAACCTGCCCGTTTTTCTCAGCTAATAAGTTTTCATTTTGGAAATGAACCTTCATTTGATCATTTTTATAAGATTCAATACCTTCAAGATTCATTTTACCTAGGTTAAAGCCGCCCTTCGTTTCACGAATAACATCCACTATTTTTCCTTGGAAAAGCTCATATCCTTCCGCAAGCTTTAAAAGGCTTTGTAGCTTATCGTTCACCTCTTGATCTTTCGAGGCAATAATTTCACCGATTTTTTCAGAAAGCGTCACTATATGATGAACACCGCTTTGTTTAATTTGCGCACCCGTTGTTGGGTAGAGGCTCACTAGAGAACTAGCGCCCATTTCTACTGTTGCTGTTCGAGCGATACGCTCGGTCCATTTATTATCAATCGTTTCAAAAATACCAATATTCCCTTTTTCATCAGTGATGGCCATTGGCGTTGCCGAAATCCCATCTAAGTGGAATGTCACCATTTGTAATTCAGGAAATGCACGCCCCATGCCATCACAATCAATCAATGGTAAGCCAAGCTGTGCTGCTACTACAATAGGAATCATCGAATTGACCCCACCTGCTTCCATTGGATAGGTGCCTGCAATTTTTTCTTTCCCCAAATATTGGGCGAGCTTTTGGAAAACCTTAACAAACTCATCGCCACGTGGGAATTTTTCTACTAAAACTGATGGTGCCCCCATCATTGCGGCTGGAATGAAAAAATCATCATCCGCAATTTCATCCACTGAATACAACTTTACAGGGCCATTTTTTTCGATAGCAGAAAGCGCCATTAATTTTCCAATATAGGGATCTCCTCCCCCACCTGTTCCTAAAAATGCCGCCCCTATGGCAATATGTTCAATAGCTGCCTGATCTAAATATCTCATCTATGTTCCTCCAATATGACCGTTTTTTGTACAGATACACGATACCCAACATAATAAATCACGAATGAAATAATGATGCCAATCATCGGTTGGTTTGGTAGCGCTGGCAATGCTGGGAATAAGGAAAATACCACTGGCATACAGGCAATTACAGCACCTACTAGCCAAGAAAATACACCTAATCGATTGACCCCTTCAACTTCCTGCCAGCTATCTGTTTTGCCTTTATGAATGACCCAGTAGGAAGCAATCATCACCCCTGCAACAGGCGGAATCATCGCCGATAAAATTGACATGATAGGTGTAAAATAATTTAAAATCCCTACAACGGCTAAGATTGTGCCAATTGTACCCGCCACACCTATGGCTAATCGTTCTTTGTTTTTAGCAACATCAAATACATTAATTAAGGCAATACCACCTGAAATTGCATTGACCAAATTGGTTTTCCATGTTGCTAAAATCAGACCCACTCCACCAATAAAGGGTGTTGCGATATGCAGAAAGACTGCTGTAATATCACTTGTTTGATAGGCAATCGTTAAGACAGCTCCCACAGCAATCATTAGCACCCCTGCAGGAATAATCCCTAATGTAGCGGCTTTGAAAACGTCTGAACGCTTTTTTGAAAATTGCGAATAATCACCCGCTATAACAGCCCCTAATGCAAAGGACCCAATCGTTACAGCTAAACCATCCATAAAGCTCATATTGCCCTGCGGTTGATAATCCCGAACGAGCTGTAGTTGCTCACCAGTTAATATTTGACCTAAACCATACAGACAAATGATGACGAGCAATGGTACGGCGATATAGCTTAAAATACGCAACACCTTCATCCCATAAAGTGCGGATACGACCATGACCATACCACTAATGAAGGAAGCGATTGGAATGGGTATATTCAAATGATAGATTGCTAATAAGTTTGCTAAGGCTACGCCACACACATTGGCCTGAATGCCAAACCACCCTAAGCAAGCAATGGCTAAGATAATGGATAAAATTGTACGAGAGCCCTTTTTACCAAACACCTGTCCTGCTATATGGACAGTGGGCTTTCCTAAATCACTGCTTTGCATGCCTTGCAAGATCATGATGATCACGACAATAGCATAGCCTACAAAAGCAACAGCCAGTGCCTTTGATAAGCTCATATTGGTAATCAGTGCGTTACCGACTAATAAACTGGGAATACAAATCATGGCACCAGCCCAAATAATGCCTAAGCTATACCAAGATTGACCTTTATTTTCATTTTGCATGTGACTCCCTCCTTATTTGGTGATGGATTAATGTTTTTAATTATAGAAGACAGGTGAGTGTCGAGTCTTTTGCGCAAATGAAAAAAATAATCTGAAATTTTGTTCAAAATGACAAAATTTCAGATTATTCTAATCATTAATCAATCGATATAGCATGCAAGCCATGTAGGCATCATAAAATTCCGAATATACGGTAACATCTGTGCCAATCAGCTCACTAATTTTTTTGATGCGGTATTTCACCGTGTTTTTATGGATATAGAGGAGCTCTGCACAGCGCTCCACACTAGCATTTGCATCTAATAAAAAGGTTATCAATGTCTGCAAGGAATCATGGTCACGTAAAATGGGTTCAATTACAGATAAATATTCTTCAATCATTTCCTCGCCCTGCTTACTGACATCAATTGCCCTTTTCATGGAGCGCACTTCCGCTGCAGTAAACAATTTTCGCATCGGATAAATCGTATGGGCTTTGTCCCCCACCTGATTGACCAATTGATACATTTGACGAACAGACTTTGTATTTCTCATTTTAGGTGCATAAACAATTTCTGCGATTTGGGCATCATACTGAGTCGTTTCACTATATTCAATGGCAATTTCAAACTCATGATGCTTATAAAAGCAATTGCCTACCAGTACAATCATACAATGGTCAATGCATTGGATGACTCTTGTTTGATAATATTTGGACAGTTGCTCTTCTAATTCATCGCGAATTCTTTTTTCGTCTGCTAAATCATGCATGTAGACAAGCCACATCATTTGAATGGCGGAAACATCAATATGAAGAAGATTGGCTAATCTTCTCATTTTTTCCCCCTCGTCATTGATAATAGCTTTAACTAAGGCATATTCACTAACCTCATCATGCTTGTCTCCCCATAAATTTATGGCTACTTGCACAACCTCACTTACTTTTTCAATTGTCTTAGCAGGTAATTTTGTATTTTCTTTAATCAGAAATAAAAATAGCGGTTCACCATTTTTTTGATGTACTCTTTTATAGTCTACGACACAGGCGACATCACTTTTTAGCAACTCAAGCTTGCCTGCTTCCCTCTGAAAATTGGATTGGGAGCATTTTTCAATGACATTCGCTACATCTAATGATGAATTTCGTGGCCACATCACTTGGTTCACAATGTCAAAATGACTATTGGTGAGCACAATATTAGCCTTTAAACGATCTGAAAGCATTTTCAGTGTAATTTCAACACTTCTTAAATGCTCAGGTAGTAACGATACCTTTTCTAATGTCTCTTTGACAAAATGATCATTAACGCCTTGATTACTAACAATCGCTTCCATAACCTCATAGATAACCTCGTTATAGCGCAGTGAATAATCATTTCGCGGCATACAAATGATAATAAAGCCTTGTGCCTCCGCTAACGCAAGCACTTCTTCTGGAATATCAGGCAATACAATGCCGACATAATATAAAATAAGCCCCAGCTCTCCTAAATCATGTAAATGCTGAATCGTTTCACATTGCTGCTCCACACTATCTCGAATAGAGTAAAAGGAGCTAATGACAAGCTCCTCTGCATACCATTCCTCCTGTACACGGTTAATAATTTTCGAATAAAAATCAACATTCGATACCTCTAATACAGATAGAGATGATACAGTACGGTGTAAGTTATCTCGCCCTGTTAACACCTCTGCCCCTCGAAAAGATGGCAATTGTAATAATTCATTGACCGTTACCCCATGTTCCACCACCACTTTTCTTTACAACTCTTTTGAAGAAGAATACCATATCCCCTACTATCTTTCAAAATACAGTTTGCTCTCTATTTTTACTGGTAGCTTGTTAGTGTTAAAATAGTAACTAAATGGATAAGATCAGAGAGGAAAATGAGGATGTCTAATCAGACAAAAACCATTGGTACAAAAATCAGACACAGTCTACAGGCAGATTGTCAAAGCTGTTTTGGCTTGTGCTGTACCGCTTTAAATATTGTGGCTTCTAGTGATTTTGCGATCAATAAACCTGCAGGCACGCCATGTCCTAATTTGCAGGATAACTATAGCTGTCACATACATAGTCAGCTACGAGAGACAGGTTTTAAGGGCTGTACCGTTTTTGATTGCCTAGGCGCAGGTCAACAGGTTTCACAGGTGACATTTCATGGACAGGATTGGCGACAATCTCGTGAGCATGCTGACAAGATGTTTCGTGTTTTTCCTATTATGGAACAGCTTTACGAAATGATTGCATATGTGGCGGAGGCTTTGTCCTATCAGGTGGATAATATGCTTTATGAACAGCTAATTGCTCAATTGAAGCACCTACAGCAGACAATAGCTCAGGATGCAGATACCTTATTAGCATTGGATATGGTAGCTATTCGTATGCCGATCAATGCACTATTGCTCCAAACTAGCGAACAAATTCGCCAGCACATTGTGAAGGGAAAGGCTTCTAGAAACTTGAATCAGCGTGGGGCTGATTGGATGGGCAAAAATTTAAAAGGCAAGGATTTACGAGCGACTGATCTAAGGGGGAGTTATTTAATAGCAGCTAATCTTCAAGATGCGAATTTACAGGGAGTAGATTTCATCGGGGCTGATTTGCGAGATACCAATTTACGCGGTGCTGATCTTTCAACAAGTCTGTTTTTAACCCAAATGCAAATCAACGCGGCACAGGGGGATCGTTCGACTAAATTACCTTCCTATATAAAACGACCTGCTCATTGGCAATAAAAAAAGGTAGATGGCGTTTTACGCTCATCTACCCTTTTTCATTAGGCTTGTTTCTTTTTATAAAGCACAGTAGCCGCCACTAACACAAGTAAAATAGACTGTCCTATGATTGTTTCCACCGTTGGATAGAAGCCAATTAAGCTAATAACAGGTAAGCCATCAACAATCGTTGTGGACAGATTATCTGTCAGCTGCAAAGTATGCAGACTGACACCAATAATTTTAAAGGCTAGCACATAAATTAAAATAGTTGCTACTGCAAAAAATTTGTGAATTGGAATTTTGCCACTTGCTTTAAATAACACAACTGCAAGTACAGCAAGAATGAGCAGTGCCACCACAATTCCAAGAATAAACTGCGACGTTTCCATTTTCGGTGCAATCCCCGCATAAAAGACTAGTGTTTCTGCACCTTCACGGAAGACCGATAAAAAGCTAATCATAGCCATCGCAAAAATAGAGCCACTCGAAATGGCGTGACCCATTTGTTTGGAAATATAGCGATTCCAACTGACCACGCTTGATTTACTATGCAGCCAAATACCAACACCGATCATCATCGCTGCAGCAATTAACCCTACATAGCCTTCCATTAACTCGCGATTCGTATCAATCGTTGCCGAATTTAAAATTGTCGACATAAGGATGGCAGCTACGGCGGATAATAGAACGCCGACAAACGCTCCGACATAAATCCATTTGCGCATCTTGTTTTGTCCTGATTTATTAAGGAATGACACTAAGGCTAAAATAATCAGTAATGCCTCTAGTCCTTCGCGTAATAAAATTAACGCAGCGTCCCAAATTGTGTAATCGGTATCCCCTTGAATTAGCTCAATTTCAGTACGGAATGTATTTAATTGTTTGGTAATAGCTTGCTGATCGACCTTGGATTTTAATAAATCACTCGCGATAATCGGCATATCACTTTCAATTTTCGTGTAAAGACTACCATTACGTGTGGAGATTTCAATTTCTACGCTTGGCCAAATGGTAATAAACTCACGTATTTTATTTGAAGCTGCCTGGTAATCACCAGCATTGACAAAATCATTGGCCTCATCTATATAGGCAATTAATGTCGCTAATGAATACTCCCCCTCTACCACTTCGGCTGTTTCTTTACCAGCTACAAAATCCTCAATCGTTTGCTTTAAAGCAGCAAATTGAGATTGCATAAGCGCTACATCAGGCTCCTCAGCCGAAATAGAGATACGAAGAAATGCCATTTGTGTTTCGATTTGCCCGTACATTGCGATACTTTGTTCACGCACAGGTCGCTCATTTTTATTCCATTTACTATTAAAATCTTTGTAGGCTTCATCAATGGCCTGAATATCACCACTTGCTAAAGCTTTTTCAAAGTCTGCCATTATCGGCTTAAATTTTTGTCCAAACTCTGCTCGCTGTGCCGCTTCATCCACGGGATTTTCAAGCTTTTCTAATGCACGCAATGCATTGGATAGTGCGGATAGCGCCTCTAAACGTTCATCCTTGGACGTTGCCTCAGTAGCCTGTGCAAGGATTTCATCAACCTTTGCTTTTGCCTCTTTCTGCTCTGAAGATACTTTCGCCCAATCAATAGCAAATTGTTCAAGTGCCTGCTTGGCCTCCGCCTCTTTATCCTGCTTTGTATTCATCAGTGCATCACTAATCGCAATATAGAGATGACTATAGGACTGTGCAGCTTGCACAGGTAAAGCTAAAGTCAGCATAAGGGCAAACACGATACTACAGCGCGTTAAAAAGTGCTTCACCTAAATAACTCCCCTTTTGTACACCAGGGAAGCAAGCAAACACGGCACTGCCTCGATGGGTAATGTACTCATTCATTTTATCCATACGCCCTAAGCTATTTTGGATGGTTGTAAATTGGGCTGGGTCTTTTTGAAAAGAGATAAAGATTAGCCCCGCATCATGGGTCCCTGTATTCGACATCACGCCTGACGCATAGGAATAAGAGCGTCGCAAAATACGCGCACCTGATTTCCGCGCCAAATGGACATGTGATGTATCAGGCATTATATAATTGCCCTTATCATCCTTTGCCTCTACATCAAAATCATCGAATTCCTTTGTTTTGCCAAAAGGTGCCCCACTGTCGCGGTAACGGCCAAATGTTGCCTCTTGATCTTTCAATGATGTACGATCCCAAGTTTCAAGATGCATTTGAACTTTACGCGCAATTAAATAAGAGCCACCCTTTAACCAGCCTTTATCCACCCACACGACCTCATTTAAGTCTTTTTCATCCGTAATGGCTGGATTTACAGTACCGTCCTTAAAGGCGAAGAGGTTTCGTGGTGTCCCTCCACTAGCTGGAAACGAGTTAAAGCCCGCCTGTGACCATTTTATTGCTACTTTACCTGAAGCAGCTCGTACTAGATTACGAACAGCATGGAAGGCTACCTGCGGATCATCTGCACAAGCCTGAATACACAAATCACCACCTGTGTACTCTTTCTGTAGCTGATCTTTAGGGAAATGTGGTAAATCCTTTAGCTCCGCTGGTTTTAAATGCTGGATGCCCAGTTTATCAAATAATGAAGGCCCGACACCAATGGTAATGGATAGATTAGATGCATCTAAGCCCTCTGCCTCTCCAGTATCGCCAGTTGGCACTCTTGTATTTGTCGAAACATCGACCATGACTTCACCATTCATTAAACGCACTACAAGGGGTGTCCATTGCTGGAACAATGCTTGTAGTTCCTTCTTTGATGTCACTAATACATCTAAAGAAGCAAAATAAATATTCGTCTGTACAGGTGTCACAATACCTGACTGATGCTTGCCATAGAAATTGACCTTATTGCTAGCCGTCGTGCTATCTGCTACTGGCTCAAAGACATCATAGCCCATTGCTTTCATGACACCACCCAAGCCAGAGGCACCGATGGCAACACCTGCCACACCGATACCTGTTAGCTTTAACATATCACGTCTAGAAATTTTTTTATTTATAAATTTTTCCTCGTTTGACGTTGTCATTGTTTATGTTCACTCCAAAATGATACCCATTTGACTTAATGGTTCTCCAAGCTGATTCACCGCTGCTGCCAGTGCTTTTGTGTTTTCCTCCGTTAATTCTTCGTAAGATATATAGCCACCATCAGCCGTTGTATGCTGTGCTAATAAATCGTCTACTGCTTTGAATTTTTCATCAAGTGTTGCCACTAATGTAGAATCTTTTGCTTCTAATTTTGAGCGTAAAATCTCAAAGATTTTTTCTGCGCCTTCAATATTCGCTTTAAAATCATAAAGGTCTGTATGAGAGTAAATTTCTTCCTCACCTGTAATTTTAGATGTTGATACTTCATTTAATAAATCTACTGCACCTGTAATCATTAAGTCAGGTGTCACTTCCACTGTTTGCACAAGTGCATGCAATTCCTTCGCATCTGCAAGAAGCTGATCTGCTACAGCCTCATAACCTTTTGTTGTATTTTCTTCCCAAAGAGCATACTCAAGCTTATGGTAGCCTGACCATTCTTCCTCACCCTTACCTTCTTCTTGAATATCTGCTAAACGTCCATCGATGCGAGGGTCAAGATCACCGAAGCTTTCCGCAATTGGCTCAGAACGTTCAAAATACATACGTGCTGGCGCATACGCTGCCTTTGCTCCTTCAATATCGCCTGCTTTGAATAGGTTCACAAATTTCTCTGTATCTAGTAAAAATTGATCCATTTGCTCTAACGCAAATTGTTGATAGGCTGATAATTCAGAAGATAAATCCACCTCTTTTGTAGCTTGCTCCGCCTGTTCTGTTGCTGGCTTATCTTCTTTTTTTACTTCTTCTGTATTGCCACAGCCAGCCATTAAAATGCCTCCTGCTACTAATACCGACAAAAATGATTTGTTTTTCATACTTCGTACCTACTTCCGAATTTGTTTTATATTGTGATGATAATGATTATCATCATCTATTGCAACAACTATTTTTGTAAATAGAAAAAAACGTCATTTTTCAGTTATTCTTTACGAACAACTAGAAAAAAGACGTTTTTTCTACAATATAATGATTCTAATCTACAAAATTTTTGCTTGTTTCAAATTTTCATGTTTTCCATGTAAAAGGTAATAAAGCACAATCGACACTAAAATAACAAAGACCATCGAGAAGAAAATCGAGCTGTAGCCCATAGAGGGTACAAATAAGCCTAAGAAATAAGGCCCGACACCTAAGCCTAAATCATAAAAAATAAAATACGTAGATGTCGCAAGTCCTAAACGCTCATTTGGTGTTACTTTGATGGCAATTGCCTGTGCCACCGAGTTGAAGTTTCCATAGCCAATCCCGATACAAGCGGCAGCGATTAAAAAGGCAATCGTAGTTGTTGCTGAGCTAAAGGCATACATGCCTATTGCAAACAACACTAAGCATGGATAGATAATGATATTTGCCCCTCTTGTATCAAGCAATTTCCCTGTAAATGGACGTGTAGCCAAAATGACAATAGCATAGATAATAAAGAAGTAGCTACCTGCTGATACTAAATCTAGCTCCTTTGCATAAAACGTCATAAACGACATCACACCTGAATAAGCAAAGCCAATCACAAGTGCCACAAAGGCAATCGGTACTGCACGCATTTCAATAAAGTTCGTCACTTTAAACCCAGCCTTTACAGCTGTATCCTTTGCTTTTTTCGGTGCATCTGGCACGGTCACAATGTAATACATAAAGAAACAAATAATCGCTAACACAGAATCTACTGCAAAAATCATACGATAATCTGCAAATAGCTGTGTTAATAATATTCCAATAAATGGGCCAATGGCTGTGGCTAGAATAGCGCTTAAGCTATAATAACCAATCCCTTCTCCACGACGCTCAGCTGGTAAAATTTGTGCAATAATGGTACCTGTTGCTGTACTGGCAATCCCTAGTGCAATCCCCTGTACTAAACGATTGATCATCAGCAGCGGTAAATTGCCTGCTATAAAATAAGACATTGTTGATAACATAAATAATAATAGTCCACAAAATAATGTTTTTTTGCTACCCCAGTCTCCAATAATACGCCCTGTCCCAAGACGACCTAATAGTGTCCCGATAATAAAAATACTCGATACAAGCCCAGCTGTACTTGTAGAGGCATTAAAATGCTCCACCGCATATGCTGCTATCGTAACCATTAATAAATAAAAGATTAACGTAATGGTAAAATTAATAAGTGAGACAATTAAAAAATCTTTTGTCCATAGTTTCTTTCTGGCTGCTTCCACGTTGCTCTCCCCTATTGATTAATATTCATACAAATTCTTGCTAAAACCTGTGTCGCAATGTCAATATCTTGTTTTGGCACGCCTGCCAAAGCCTGCTCAAAAAATGGATTTAGATGCGACTTTATTTCCAGCACAAGCTCTTCCCCATGCTTTGATAGGTGTACCAGCTTTTCACGCTTATCCTTGCCCGTCATCGTTTCCACATAGCCTAGCTCCACCAGTTTATGTACAAGCTTCGTGACACTTGGCTTCTCTATAGACATGAAATTCGCGATATCTACAAATGAATGTGGACCCTTATCATTCAAGAAACGAAGCACTGCCCACTGTGAGCTATATAACTGATAAGGTTCAAGCTGCACATTCAGCTGATTAATAAACGGCCGATACATTAAGCGGTACTGATTAAAAAATTCCTGTTCAATTGTCACACTATCACTTCCTTTTATATTAGTTAGCCTAGCTAACTATATACCTAAAAACTCTATTTGTCTAGTAGGAAATAAGCGAAACATCGCTCTTGGGGGTGAGTGGTATCCTTCACTTTTATTGCGCTATCCATCACTTTGCGCGTTCTATCCGCTACTTTCCTTGTTCTATCCACTTACACGAAGCGTATCCTCCACTTTCTCTGTTCTATTCATCACTTTGCGCGTTCTATCCGCTACTTTCTCTATCTTATCCGTCACTTTCAGCACTCTATCCACTTAAACGAAGTGTATCCTCCACTTTCTCTGTTCTATCCACCACTTTGCGCGTTCTATCCGCTACTTTCCTTGTTCTATCCGTCACTTTCAGCACTCTATCCACTTACGCGAAGCGTATCCTCCACTTTCTCTGTTCTATCCGCCACTTTGCGCGTTCTATCCGCTACTTTCTTTGTTCTATCCGTCACTTTCAGCACTCTATCCACTTACGCGAAGCGTATCCTCCACTTTCTCTGTTCTATCCGCCACTTTGCGCGTTCTATCCGCTACTTTCTTTGTTCTATCCGTCACTTTCAGCACTCTATCCACTTACGCGAAGCGTATCCTCCACTTTCTCTGTTCTATCCATCACTTTGCGCGTTCTATCCGCTACTTTCCTTGTTCTATCCGTCACTTTCAGCACTCTATCCACTTACTTCAAGCGCCCTTTCTCTCTACAGCACTAAAAGCGACAATTCAGACCGCTTGAATTGTAACGCTTAGTTCGCTATTCCTTAATCCAATATTTCCGATGCTTTTTGACACCCTCTGCTTTCAAAGGGAGTTGTTGCATCAACTTGTACGCTAAATCGGGAGAGTCAATGCCAAAGAATTCGCGGAAGCTTCGATTGGTTACCTGCTGCCCGACTAGTAACCTGTAGTCCTCTAATGTTCGAACCAATGCATCATCGTCCACCAATCCACAACGTGGGCACGTCCATTTTTTATAGTGATACAATAATCGCTGCCCGTTAACACACTGTGGACATAACACACCCTTCACCATTTCCTTAAGAGGCACCTCTACCTCTTTTTTCAACTTTGTGTGCAGGGACAATAGAAGGTTGGCTAATTGTAAAAGATCAACGCTTTCTGTAGGTTGATAATGCTCTATCCATTTTTGTAGATGAAATCGTAACCCTTTCACATGAAATATCGGTTGCCCCTCAAAACCCTTTGTTAAAATGCCATTTTTCGTTGCCAGCACTACCGCATGTACAACAGGTAATTCGATACGTTCTTGCAGTAGAAGCTTTTTCATCCATATGACATGCCGATCCAGCTGAACAAACGGATCAGTCATTCCTTCCACAGTGCCATCCAATGTCATCCGTGTAAACTGTGCAAAAGGGACATCATATGAGAGATTTCCTGTTATATTTTTGATTTCAAGAATAAGTAAAAAATGAGGGCAGAGAAAGATGGTATCCATTTGATGGGTAGATCCGTAGCTATTTGCGGTTTGAAAATCATGTAGAAAATAATGTGGGGTTGGTAAATCGATTTCGAGCCATTCTGCATCAACACGTTGTTCCCCTGCAAGACCTGCTTGGACACGGCTCAAACGTTCACCATAATAAGCGTAGTTATTATGCGTCTGTGGCAATCTACGGAGCACCACCTCTAGTATTTTTTGCAAGTCCGATGGTTGTCGTGCTAATAGAATCATGTATGCACCTCCTGTTCTGATTATACAAAAAAAGAACCTCAACAAATGAGGTTCTCAAAAACTTGAAAGATAGATGATGTAAAATCTTTTTTTCATTATTTTTATTAGATCGAAAGACTGTTTTTGTGACCAATAACTAATACATTTCTATACATTTTTGCGTAATAAATATAGAAAATAAGGTGCGCCAATAAATGCAACAACAATCCCAGCAGGAACCGTTGCACTTGCAATAGCAACACGTCCAATGGTATCAGCAAGCATTAGCAAGCTTGCGCCAATGAATAGCGTCAATGGTAAAAAGAATTGGTAGCGTGGACCAACGAGCTGTTTTGCAATATGGGGAGCCATCAAACCGATGAAGGCTACTCCCCCTGTTACGGATACCGCGGCAGCCGCTAGTGCAACCGCAACAATTAATAATCGGAAACGTTCTCGCCCAATGTTCATACCAAGACCGACTGCTGTTTGCTCCGTCATGGCCAAGACATTTAAAACGTTGGCTTTATAGAAAATGTAAGGGATGCCCAGTACAAGCCAAGGCATTAGCGCCCAGAAAAATGGCCAATCTGTGCCCCATACATTTCCGGCTAGCCATTGTGCAATAAATTGTACATCGCTCCGCTCAGCAGAGGATATTAATACCATCATGACCCCTGATAAGGCTGATGCTACGCCTACCCCTACTAAAATGAACTGCACAGGATGGACACCCTTATTACGCTGATAAGAGAAAAAGTAAATACCCAGTGCTGTCACTAAGGCACTACAAAAGCCGACAATCGGTAAAATATAGGCAAAGTGAGGAAGGTCGCCATCTACTAGCAAATAAAAGACAGTAATCCCAACACCTGCGCCAGCACTGATACCTATAATTCCTGGGTCTGCTAAATCATTGCGGGTTACGCCCTGTAATACGGCCCCTGCCAGTGCTAATGCCATACCCGCAGCCGCTAGCACAAACATTCTAGGTAAACGGACTGAAAAGAGTACAAAGGACTCTTTAAAGCTACCATCGCCCAGTAAGGTTGGAAGAATTCGGTCAATAGAAACCGAAGCAGCACCTAATGAAATCCCTAAAATAAAAATGAACAAGGTTACCACAAGCCATATGAGTAACCATTTACGCTGTTTTTTGCGACCTTCTTTAAACAAATTGACGTCCTCCCTTCCGCACTAATAATAGGAAGAATGGAAGACCTAAAATCGAAATAATAGCGACAACTGGCGTTTCATAAGGTGCGTTAATCATGCGCCCTGCGAAATCAGCCAACACCATAAACCAGCCACCAACAATGGCGCTCATCGGTAAGACAAAACGATAGTCTGTCCCAACAAACGCGCGGACAATATGCGGTACCATTAAGCCAACGAAAGCTAGATTTCCGACTAGGGCCACAGCAGAGCCAGCCAGAATAACCACAACGAACATCATTACACCCTTTACGAGCGTAGTATTTTGTCCGACACCCACTGCTACTTCTTCATTTAAGCTTAAAATCGTTAATTGACGACTAAAAGCAAATGAAAGCAGTAAGCCAATAATAATAACGGGTACGATCAATAATGCCTGCCATGTTGTGCCAATGAAACCGCCACTTGTCCACATCGAAACATCTTTGGAAATTTGAAATAAAATGCCCGTCCCTTCAGCGATTGCCTGTAATAAGGCTGTGACAGCCGCACCAGCTAAAACAAGCTTTAAAGGGGAAAAGCCTTTTTTAGTAGAAGCACCAATCCCATAAACTAACATCATACCGATTCCCGCCCCAACAAAGCAGGCTAAAATTAACGTATAATACGAGAATTTAGGGATAAATGCCATTGTTAAAGCAAGGGCAGCATTTGCCCCTGCCGTTAAACCAAGCAGCCCTGGATCAGCTAATGGGTTCCGTGTAACCCCTTGCATAATCGCCCCAGCGACTGCGAGGGCACTCCCAACAAAAATAGCTGCAATGATACGAGGAAATCGAATTTCACGTAAAATCGTGTAATGTTTACCTCCACTTTGTCCGACAATTGCTTGAAAGACATCTTGAATGCTTGTATTCGCTGCCCCTAAGCACAGCGAGATACTGGCAGTACCAATTAATACAAGCAATGCAAGCAATACCTGAAGCCAAAATGGAAGCTTTCGAAACTTTGTCATTCGCCTTCGCTACTCTCTACTAATTATTGTAAAAATTTCTCTTCAAAGAACTTCAGTTGATGTTCTAATGTGATAGGGTCATTGAAATAAAAGGCATTTGCATTCACTTCAAATAAATGACCATTTTTCACTGCTTCTAAATCTTTAAACCATGCTGCATCTGTAAAGGAATTATCTTGATCTTGGAACATACTGAAGATCACATAGTCACCTGCATATTCCCCTAAAACTTCTTGAGAAATAGCATAGTAGCCAGGCTCTAACGCTGTTTCTTTTACTTTCTCAGGCATTTTCAAGCCCATTTCTTGATATAAAATCTCTGTTCCACGACCCCAGTTATCGCCATAAATATAGAACTGTTTATTAAAGTTCTCTGCTACTGTTACAGTCGCATCTTCACCGATTTTTTCTTTAATCTTTTTACCAGCTTCTGCTGCACGTGTTTTAAAATCTTCTACCCAAGCAGTTGCTTCTTTTTCTTTATTTACCACTTTACCGATTTCGATGAACTGCTGTAAATAGTCTACTTTACCATACGTAAATAATACAGTTGGCGCGATTTCTGCTAATTTATCAGCATTTTCAATACCATTTAAGCCAATAATTAAATCTGGTTCTAGCTCAAGAATTTTTTCAATATCAGTATTTTCAACTACAACAGCATCTTTAATCGCATCTTCGAAGTTGGGATTTTTTGCTGCCCATGCATCCACACCAACCACATTTACATCAAGCTGTAATAAGCTTCCTACAAAAGAAGATAGTACAACAACACGTTTCGGATTTGCTGGTACTTCTACAGGGCCTGACTCTGATTGATATGTGATTGTTTCTGTTGAAGCTTCCTCTTTTGAGCCTTCATCAGCCTTCTCTGTTTTTTCTTCCTTACTGCCACATGCTGCAAGTACGAGCACAAGCATCATAAACATTGGTAATAGCCACTTTTTCATTGTTATTCTCCTTTTAAATGGTTTGTAATAAGTCATATGTAATGCACATTGGTTTGTTCGTTCGTGGATCTTTGCCAATAACTGCATCTATATTAAATACTTTTTTCAATACTTCTGGAACCATCACTTCTTCAGCCGTTCCGAATTTTACAAGCTCACCTTGTGAAAGCGCTACAATATAATCTGAAAAACGTGCCGCTTGATTTAAATCATGGAGGACCATGACAATCGTGCGCCCCTGTTCTTCATTCAGCCTGTAAAGTAGCTCTAAAACTTCTAGCTGATGAGCCATATCTAAATAAGTTGTCGGTTCATCTAAAAAGATAATGTCGGTTTCTTGGGCCAAGGCCATCGCAATCCATACGCGCTGACGTTGTCCACCAGATAAAGCATCTACAGATTGTAAACGGAATTCTTCTGTTTTGGTTACCTGTAAAGCCCAGCCAATAACATCTTTATCTTTTTGTGATAAATTCCCGAAGCCCTTTTGATAAGGAAATCGACCGTAGGATACAAGCTCTTCCACTGTTAAACCATGTGCACTTTCTGGACTCTGTGGTAAGATTGCCAGTTCTTTTGCTAATTCTTTTGTTTTCAACTTGGAAATATTTTGACCATCTAATATGACCCGTCCACTCTCATGCTTTAAAATCCGTGTGATAGCTTTTAACAAGGTTGATTTTCCACAACCATTTGAACCAATGATTGTCGTGATTTTGCCATCAGGAATTTGCAGCGATAAGTCATGCACAATCGTTTTATTCTCATAACCAACACGAATCGATTCAACTTCTAAACGCAAATCGGACCCTCACTTTCTTTTTACTTCTTTCCATGCTATGATATTCAAAGCTAAAAATGATAATCATTATCACTAGAATTAGTCTAGTTACCTGATAAGATTTTGTCAATTACTTTTTTACTATTTGTTAAGGATGTGGCAATAAAAATGCAGCATGTGTATGATGTGACAATTATTGGCGGTGGCCCAGCTGGCTTATATAGTGCCTTTTATAGTGGTTTACGGGGTTTAAAAACAAAATTATTAGAAAGTCAACCACAGCTTGGCGGTAAAGTATTACTTTATCCTGAAAAGCTGATATGGGATATTGGGGGACATCCTCCCGTTTTGGGTGAACAATTTGTTAAACAATTAATCGAGCAAGCCAAAACATTTGATCCTACAATTTTGACAGGTACAAAAGTAGATTTAATTGAACGTCACAATGATATTTTTGTCATTCATACAGCAGCCGGTGAAAAGCATTATTCTAAAACGGTACTGTTAGCTGTAGGTGGCGGCATTATTAGCCCTCAAAAGCTAACACTTGAGGGTGCTGAAAAATATGAAATGTCCAATCTACATTACACTGTGCAATCGTATAAACGTTTTGTCGATAAGGATATCATGATCTCAGGCGGTGGTAATGCAGCCATCGATTGGGCTGTTGAATTAAGTCCGATTGCCAAAAGCGTAACGGTTGTTTACCGCAAAGAGAATCTATCAGCACACGAAGCCACTGTACAGGAAGCACTGGATGCAGGTGTGCGCATTGAGTGTAATACAACGATTACAAAGCTTTCCGCAAATATTGATAAAACGGCTATTCAATTAGTCACATGTGAGAATACGATAACGAAGCAAAGTTATACGCGTCAAATCGATGAGGTAATCGTCAGTCATGGCTATAATCGTGAGGCGTCTCTTGCATTTGATGAGGCCATTGCCATTCCGAAAAAGGATGATTATTATGTTGAAGGAAAGGCAACAGGTGAAACAGCACAGCCAGGTATTTTTGCAGCAGGTGATATTTTATCATTTGATGGAAAAATTAATTTGCTACTTGGCACATTCCAAGATGCCGCCAATGCAGTCAATTCTATTAAAACGTATTTAGAACCAACTGCCTATCGTCATGGCATGGTGTCCTCACATAATGAGCTATTTAAAGAGAAAAATCGCTCTATTATCGAAAAGCAATTTGCACCAGCCCATTAAACCTAAATATAACCCTCTTAAGAGCCTGATCTTAAGAGGGTTTCTAGTTTTTTATCTAAATAAACTTAATAACGCCCCCATCTGTCTCAACATATTTACTCCATTTGTAATCGTCCCAGCATGCCCCATAATTGTATTTAAATGATCTGGTAAATTTCCTAATCTAGGACCTTGCTGTTGTTGATTGGGAGAATAGTATGGTTGCACCATCCTACCTCGAAAAGGTGGGCCAAAATATTGCCTATTGTTTGGCGGATATGGACCTCTTCTAGCATTCGGCTGAAAATATGGCATTTATACACCCCCTATCTGAAAGCTTCTCACTAGTATATGTGAAAATTTTTATAGCGAATTAGACTTTTGAAGAAGAGGTTAAAAATAATAAGGGAACCATACTAGTTTCCCTGTCATACTATAAGAAAAAAGAAGGTGGTACTATACAAGACTCTCATTATCTTACCTTTTTAGCTAAGTTCGGGGTCGGAGGCGCACATCCTGGGGGCATTAATCTATCAAAGGCTGTTTTGCAAGCAGAGAATATCGAACGAAACGCACATATTTTAGATGTGGGATGTGGTACAGGGCAAACGGCTGCTTATTTAGCATCTTCCTATCAAGCAAACGTCACAGGTCTCGATATTCAGCCCATCATGATAGAAAAGGCTCGTCAGCGTATGCATAAAGCACGTCTACCTGTTAAACTTTTGCAAGGCTCTATTGAACAAACCTCGTTAGCGAACGAGACATTTGACTTGATTCTAGCTGAGTCGGTTCTGGCCTTTGTTAATTTGCAGCAGGCTTTGCAGGAAATTTATCGTTTATTGAAAAAAGGTGGCCGCTTCATTGCTATCGAATTTACCATTCCTCAAACACTTCGTACCGAACTTGCAGACGACCTCCAACAATTTTACGGCTTTCAGTCTCTCCTCAGGAAAAAGGATTGGGTAAGACTACTGCAACAGGCTGGTTTTTATGATATCCGTATACAAAAAAACAAATCCATCTCATCCAAGCCTGAATTTCAAGTTTCCAAAGATATAGAATCCGAATTCTATAAAATCATGGATCAGCATATTGCCATGAATGAAAAATACGAAGACCTTTTAGACTATCGCATCTATACCTGTACAAAATAATGAGCCGGCAGCAAAAGCGTTGCTGGTTTTTGTGCTGGCACAGCATACTTTATGACACCTGTCATCTAGATTCTTTGACTGGTGTGAATAGGTTTTCTCTTGAAATTTTCTTATCCTTAAGGTAAGAAAAAAAAGAAAGAGTGATCGAACTTATGCAAACACAACAAAGACTCCCCTTTATCGATATGTTAAGAGGCTTTGCCGTCTTAGGAACGCTTGGCACAAATATTTGGATTTTTGCTTATCTTGGTGATTTATCGTATATAACAACAAGTGATTATTCTGGTTGGTGGTCCTTCAATGATTTTTTACGTATGGTTGTATTATTTTTCGTTAATGGCAAGCTGCTTGGATTGTTAACAATTATGTTTGGAGTAGGTCTGCAATTAAAATATCAGCAAGCCTTACGGAGAGGTACAGCCTGGCCAGGAGTGTACCTGTGGACTATCGTCTTCTTAGGGTTAGAGGGGCTACTGCACTACACGCTTGTGATGGAGTATGATATTTTAATGAGCTATGCTGTCACAGCATTCATCGTCGCTTTTATTGTACGTTTGGGTGATAAGGTCATGACAGGAGCCTTTTATTTTTTTGGTGGCTTTCACATCCTAATGATTCTGCTTATTTTTATCAGTACCTTACAAGGAGCTGGTGTTTCATTAAATGGTATGGCATCCGTTTCTGAGCTCTATGAACATGGCACATGGTTTGCGCAGGTGCAGCATCGTCTCACAAACTTTTTATTTTATCGCTCAGAAGCTATATTTATTATCCCGATGAATGTCTTTTTATTTTTACTTGGTATAAAGTTCATGCGTAATGAGGTATTTTCACCAACTGACAAAGGACGTCAAACTCGACAAAAGCTATTTAATATCGGTGTATTCGTTGGCTTTCCTATCAATCTGCTTATTTTTATTCCTGGTGGGCTTTTTGATTTACCTGTTCGCTATCTTTGTGCCCCTCTTCTATCCATTGGCTATATTGGAATTTTAGGTAAACTGGTAGAATATAAGAGGCTAGACTGGCTTTGGCAGCGCTTTGCTCATGTTGGTAAAATGTCTTTAAGCTGCTATGTCCTCCAAAACGTGCTTGCGTCGATTATTTTTTATGGCTGGGGGCTTGGCTTAGGTGGGCAAGTCAATAGCTTCACTGTCATTGGTATTTGGCTATCTCTATCAATCTTACAACTTGTTATAGCGTTCGCTTGGTTACAGAAATTTCAAATGGGCCCTATGGAATGGATTCGTAAAAAAGCCCTTCAAGCGATGACACAGTAATCAGCAACAAAGGATGGTGCTAGTAATAAAAATATATCCTAGAGAACAAATTAAGCATTATTTAATCATTGATGCAGCTTCTGTCATTTTCCTATTCGCATTAGTATTAGGGTCTCATTCCCTTCCCTTAGCTATGAAAATAACAGTGCTCCTTTTATACCTAATAGCCTTCTACATTGCTTTATGGCATCGAGATTGGAGGCTTCTTACTGCATCTCTAGTAGCCTTTGTCCTTATCACCTTACTTAGCATAATTGTCGATCCTTTTATGCTTATTTTTGGCTTTACCTTTGCCGACTTACTAGGACGTGCAAAATCAAAATGGCATATTGCCTGTGGGATTGTAGCCATCGCTGTCATGTTTTTGACGGTTTTGTACATGACAACAGATTCCCTTTTACCAAAGGAATCACAGGTACTAGTACCGATAATGATGTTTCAACTGGTGCTCCCGATTCTCATTTATTTTGTGGAAAAGTCGAAAAATCTGCAGGCTGAGCTGGCAGACGTAAATACACAGCTTGTTCAGCAAGAGGAACGACAACGGATCGCTAGAGACCTTCATGATACAATTGGCCATACGCTCACAATGATTAAAGTAAAAACCGAACTAACGACCAAACTGATTGACCGAGATCCTTCAAGCGTGAAGCCTGAGCTACATGACATATTAGCCACTACCCGTACCGCCTTAAAACAAGTACGTGAGCTTGTGTCTGATATGAATTTTATTTCGTTGCAAACGGAGCTTATCCATTGCCAACAGCTTTTACAAAGCGCGAATATTACGACAACCCTTGACAATCAATGTCCTCAAATCGTACTTTCTAGTGTGGAGGAAACGATGCTTGCTCTATGTGTACGAGAGACGACTACGAATATTCTCAAGCATAGTCAGGCAAAAAAATGTCATTTCGCCATTCAATGTTGTGCTGGACACTATACACTTGTGATGAAAGACGATGGCATCGGTTTACAGTCACAAGGACGTGGGAATGGCATCCACTCCATAAAAGAAAGAATGCATATGCTGCAAGGCTTTGCCCTGATTGAAAGTGACACACCAGTAGGCACCAGCGTCACCCTCACTCTACCAATTCAAGATGGAAAGGAGCCTCTAACATGATACGTGTATTACTAGCAGAAGACCAACAAATGTTACGTGGTGCCCTAACTTCGCTACTAGCGTTTGAGCCTGATATTGAGGTCATAGCTGAGGTGGCAGATGGACAACAAGCATGGGAATTGATCCAGCAGGAGCCACCAGATATTTGCCTAGTTGATATTGAAATGCCCCATCTATCAGGGCTTGAGCTTGCTGAAAAAATTAAACAGGCCAACCTCCCTTGCAAGGTAATGATTGTAACAACCTTTGCACGCCCTGGTTATTTGCAAAAGGCAATGGATTGCGAGGTACACGGCTATCTATTGAAAGATGAACCCATCGATTATTTAATTGCTACTATTCGAAAAATCATGCAAGGAGAAAAGGTGGTCAGCAAGGATTTAGCCGCCTCCTTATTTATGAAGGAGCAAAACCCTTTAAATGAACGAGAAATTGCGGTGCTTCAGCTAGTCAAAAAAGGCTTGACCACAAACGAAATCAGTAAGCAGTTATTTTTAACGAAGGGCACGATTCGCAATTATTTATCTACCTCTATTCAAAAGCTACAAGTTGAATCTAGACAGCAAGCCGCTCAGGTAGCAGGTGAAAAAGGCTGGCTATAAAAAAAATCTCGCCACAGCTGTGACGAGATTTTTACATTGTTAGCATAAAATACGTTCCATTTATTTAAGCTTCAAATGACAGATTCATTATTTTATTAAGCAAAAGAACGTTTATTTTCCTTGTAGAACTAAATCTGTTGCTATAGCCCAGTTGTTTAATGGGATTACAGTATAGCTGACATTTGCTTTCAACGTACCACCATTCGTTAGATCAAAAATGCCAACAGTACCTTTACGTGATGAATAACGATATTGTGCTTGCAATGTACTCCCATCACTGCCTTTTAACGCTACACTTCGGCCAGCAAGTAAATCAGATTGCGGATCGTTTCTTAATTGTAATTCAAAGGATTTTTCATCCATGGCTTTCGCTGTTTGCAGAGTGATTGGCGCGATTTCTTTCGCTACAAAGCTCCTTACATCTATTTCCGCCCATTGTGCGTACACACGGTAAGTCACACCAGGTTTTAAAACCTTGCCAGCAGGGAGTCTAAATTGAGGAGCCTGTCTGCCATCAGCTGCTTGTGTAAATGGTACATAATTAGCAACAAACTCTTCTCCCTCACTTGTTCTCACCGTCACATAGCGATCACGTAAGGAAGAAATAACATCAAAGCGTTTGCCGCTAGCATCTCGATTATGACCATCTAAGCTAAATGCTAAATCTCCACGGCCTGCGCGATAGGCTTCAATAATATTAGCATAATCTACTACGCCATCCTCCTGAAAGGATTCCAATGTAAATGTATCATTTGTAACTTGCTCCACATTGCGTACATATACCTTTTCATCTGTGCCCTCAAAAACTTTATTGCGTTGCTCTTTATAGCTCAATGTATAGATAAAATCATCTTCTTGGAATGTTGTTGGTACAATATATGTACTCTTAGAGCCTGTCATTAAGCGTGGCACATTGACAATCTCTAAATCTCCATTAAACGTAAAATGTTTTTTTATAGCATCTAAATGATTTAGGTCTACATCAGCTGCTGCTAATGGCTGATTAAATGTAATTTGTAGTGTCATTGTATTTAATGGCTTGATGTTTGTAATTTTAGCTACTTGCTCGTTTTCCGCTACTACTGCTTTATTGCTTGCCGCATCTGCATTTAATGGCTCGCCTATGGTTACTAGACCTGCTGATACTACGGATAAAGCCAATGCTGCTGGGACAATACGTTTTCTTAATTTCATTTGTTGAACTCTCCTTTATGGTGTAATTTGGTTGACAAAATTTATCATAAAGTCCATATCTAAACTGCTACTAAATAAACTATTAAAAAAGAATTAAAAAATAGGAAAAATAATTTAAGAACAAAAAACTGTAGAGAGCTGTCTCTACAGTTTGCATGTTGTTGAAAAAAGATGATGTCAACGCCAGAAAAAGCAACTTTGCAAGTCGAGGGGTTGATTTCCGTTACACCAGCGTCCTTTCCAGGGGGCATCCGATGAGCCGCTTCACTCACTTACGTTCGCTCCAGGGTCTCCTCTGTGACGCTAAATCCCCTAGGAGTGACGCTGGCTCCACTCCAATCAATCATTCTGCAAAGTGTCTTTACTTTTTTTTATAGTAACATAGCGATCAAATCGTCCATTAACTGTATTCTTAGAGGGGATAAGTTGTTATTTTCAATGTGGAGAAGTGATGCATGACAACACCTCTTCATAAAGAGTAGTGAACACCTTCACTTTATTTGAAAACCTTTGCTAATAAGTTAGTGGGTTGAAGTGGAAGGCTGCTTGACTCCCGTGGGATAGCAAGACAGGCGAAACTCTAAATGGAGCGGTAGCGGAGGAAGTGATTCGGCGCTCGCCCACAGGAAAGCAAGTAGCCTGCAACGGAAATCCATTTCTACCTTTCAATTGACTGTTTTGTTTTTCAACACTTAGAAAACTGTAGAGAGCCATCTCTACAGTTTGGGTTACTTTGCGCCTGCTGCAAGTAGAATTTGTTCGATTGCTTTAAATCCTCGTTGTTTTGCATGTTGCAGAGGTGTCACGTTATTTTGATCGGGAATATTTACATCAGCACCATGTTCAATTAGTCGTTGTATTACGGTTTGCTGTGTTGGATTGCCGTTATTTAAGACAATCGCCTCCATCAGGGCTGTCCAGCCTAAATGATTCACATGATTGACGTCAATATCGGTATTGCTCAATAGCTCCTCGATGACCTCCACATGACCATGCTCTGCTGCTGGTATGAGTGCTGTCCCCCCATATCGATTTAAAATAGTCGGATCAGCACCAGCTTGAATGGTCATCTTTAAAATAGCCAGATAGCCCTCCGCACCTGCATAGAGAAATGGCGTATTTTGCTGATTATCCTGAATATTAACATCTGCTCCTGCATCTATTAATAATTTAACTGCCTCTATATCCTGATTATAGGTAGCTATCATCAAAGCTGTTCGATTATTTGAATCTTGTACATTGATGTCCCCTTTTTGTTTCAAAGCATATTGAAGCCCATCGATATCTCCCCTTTCAGCTGCCTTGAGCAACTCACTCGCCCATTCTGTTCCCACCACTTCACTCCCACCTTTATCATGCTGTATTGTTTCTGTATCAATTGAGGCACACCCTTGAAGTAAAAATGTTAATGCAATGATAACTGCCTGCCTTTTTTTCAATTTTAATACACCGCCTTTCCTTCCTCAGTGTAAGCGGTAATGCTAAATTGCCCATTAACGAATTCTTAAAAAAGTCTAAAAAAACTACCCCGTCACAAGGACGAGGTAGTTTTACTTAAACATTGAAGCGATAGCCTGCACCCCATACTGTTTCCAAAAACTTGGGATGCGCTGGCTCTCGTTCAATTTTTTCACGTAGCTTTCGTATATGAACAGTGACAGTCGAAACGTCTGCAGCTGATTCATAGCCCCAGTTTCGCTCATATAGCTGTTCCTTACTTAATACTTGATTGGGGTGTCTAACAAAAAAGACAAGTAAATCAAATTCCTTCGTTGTAAAGGCAATCTCCTCACCATTAACAAACACCTTTCTAGCCGAAGTATCGATTGTAATACCATGAATGGACATCATATGATTTGTTTGTTGATGGCTCGCCAGACGCTCATATCTTGACAAATGGGCCTTGACCCTTGCCACTAATTCACTCGGACTAAATGGTTTTGTAATATAATCATCCGCTCCTAGTCCAAGACCACGAATTTTATCAATATCCTCCTTTTTAGCTGAAACAAATAAAATGGGAATATTGTGTACCGCTCGAATCTGTTTACAAATGTCAAAGCCACTTATCCCTGGTAGCATAATATCCAAAATGATTAAATCATAATTACCTTTAAGTGCCTGCTGTAGCCCATCCTCTCCATGATGTTGGATATCTACTGTAAAGCCATTAATCTCTAAATAATCTCGTTGAAGCTCAGCTATGCTCACCTCGTCTTCAATTAGCAGAATTTTTTTCATGATGATTCACCTTCTCCTCAGCCTTTTTCAATGAAATGAATATGCTCGTGCCCTTTGCTAATTCACTCTTTGCCCAAATATCGCCACCCATTTCAACAACGATTTGTTTGGCAATGGCTAACCCTAAGCCACTGCCTCCTGTTTGCGAATTACGTGAAGGCTCCGCACGGTAAAATCGATCAATAATATAGGGCAATGCGACAGGATCAATGCCTGCACCATTATCTGTTACCTGAATAATCGCATCCTCTGCTCGCTCATGCAAGGAAATAATGATTTGCTTATACGGCTTATCCATATATTTTTCGCTATTACTTAAAAGGTTCGTCAGGACACGTCTTAATTTATCTCGGTCCACCATTGCCAAAAGCGGCGAGCCTGCTGATAGATATTGTAAATGAATATCTCGTGCAATAAAATCAAAGCTTGCATCCTCTACATAATCATGCATATATTGCTGGAGATTGATGCTTTCCAACTGGAAGGGAATCTTTTTCAAATCCAATTTAGAAAATAAGAATAGCTCATCAATTAATACATCCATATCCTTTGCCTTTGTATAGATAGTCGTTAAATATTTATCCATCTTTTCCTCTGTATTTGCCACACCATCTTTAATGCCCTCCACATAGCCGATAATGGAAGTCATCGGCGTTTTTAAATCATGGGAGATATTGGAGATGAGCTCCTTTCGATTTTCCTCATATTGAAGCTGAAGCTGGATGGATTCTTTTAATTTGACTCTCATTTCCTCGAATGACCGATTCAGCTGACCAATTTCATCCTTCGAGTGGGTCGCAATTTCAAAATCCAAGTCGCCCGATTTAATTCGTTCTGCCCCTTCCTTTAATGCCGATATCGGTTTAATAATACTTCTTGATACTAAATAATTTAAAAAGCCAATAATCATCATAAACAGGACAAATAAAATACCTAAAAGAATCGGTAGCAGTTCCCTCGTTACCTCTGCATGGGAACTAACCTCTCTCAATACGAAAATACTGCCCTCTGTTTGATCTGGAAAATAAAAATCAAATTTAACATACGTATAAAAGGCTCGATTTATCATGATGGTGTCACGAGAATTAATATTGGTCGCTTCAAAGCTAGGTAAGCTTTGAAGCAATAATTGTTTATGCTCTTTCTGTGTTGAATACACGATTTGATGATCTTTTCGTACCACAATCTCTATCGAAGGCGCATTGATTTGTTCAAGCTGTTCGAGATCTAAAAGCTGCTGGGGACTTTTTTTAGCTAGTAATTTTAAATCTAGAAACGCATTTTCCTCTACTGTCGTCAAAGGCTTTTGGACATAAGATTTTTTATAAAAATGCTCAATCGCTTTGACATCACCTGTAATGGCAAAGGAAAAAAGAAATACCGCTGCTAGTAATAGTGTGATGGCAATGATGATGACACCCACATAAGATAGCAAAAACCTTGTTTTTATTGACATCTACATACCCCCATAAGCTGAAACTACTAGCAATGTACCATACAAATCTTAAAACTTTATAAAATCATGCTGAAAAATCTATAAACATTTTTGCCGCTTCAGTATAGTATTGCGTTCCTATAAATGAAATAAACAAAAAAAAAGATACGGCACAAACCCGCTGTGCCGTATCATCTTAGCTTTATTTAGTTTCTTGTGCTCTTAGCTTCTTCTTTGTTTGCCAACCTAAAAGGATAAATTCAATTACTACCACAGCGATTAATGACGCACCAAATAGCGGCATCATAATCCCTAATATGACAAGGAAAATAATGAATGGCATGGATATTTTATGAGAAATTTGCGGTGGTGCAGACAGCTCCCCTTTTTTTCTACGTAAAATCCAAGTGCGAATGCCCCACACGATTACGGCTAAAAAGGCTAGACAAACCACTAAGTTTAAAAGCTTATTCGGCCAGCCGAATAAATGCCCCTCATGTAATGGTATTCCCCATGTAAAGAATTTAGCTAATGGGCCATAATCGTCATAATTCACTTGATCGATAAACTTGCCACTATACTGATCAAAATACATTGTGGCTTCCGCTGTAGGTTTTACATCTAGCCCTGTTACACCAGAATTACTAGCCTTCGCCACTGTATAGACGCCCTCACCGTTTGTCGGATAAATTATAGAGTAAGGCTTAGCAATGTTCATCGAATTGATTTCTTTTTCAAGCTGAGCAATCGTCATTTGGCTGTCGTTCGTATAACGGACAGCACCACCGCCATGATGTTGAGCATGTTCTCCTTCTGATGTCGGTGCCTCTAATTGACGAGTGGCCCATGGAATTTCAGAGACATCAGATGTTGGTGGCTTTTGTTGGAGTAATGGATACCCAAAAGTAGGATTTTCTGACGCTATATCTGCAAGCATGGAACCTTGAAAAGCAGACCATAATAGCCCAGTCGAAATGAACATCACCATTGGAATGGTAATGATTGTCCCAACAAGTGCATGCAATCTCTTACTTTTTTGCCTCTTATTCTCTGACTTGCCCTTCTTTAGGAGATTTCCCTTGAATGTCATATAAAGACCTGACAGTAATAAAAAGATCGTCCAACAAGCTGCTAGCTCTACTAAATAGTTTACAAAGGTACCACCAATAAAGAGGGAGCTATGCGTATTTCTCATAATATTTGAAAATGTATAATCGGCGTCCTGACTACCAACCATTTGATTGTGATCGTCTAAAAATACGTACTTTTGTTTAGTGCCATTTGATAAAGTTAAACGCGTATTATATGGCTCCTCCAACATAATCACTTTTGTAGTAGAGTATCCTGCAAATGCTGCCTCCGCTTTTTCCACGGCTTCATCAATTGTTAAGACCTCTTCCTTATGGCTCTCACCAAAGAAATAATCGTCATATAATCGATTTTCTACATCTGTAAAAAACAAATAACCAATCCCACTTAATGTGAGAGACAGCAATAAAGGCGTAATAAAAAGTGCTGCGAAAAAATGCAGTCGCCAAAACCTAGAATAAAGCAAATTTTTCATATTTAATCTCCAATCTCTCTATTTATAGCAGATTAATTATATAAGTAAAAAGTGAAATATGAATGAAGTCCTAAAGGCAGTTTTATGACAAACAAATGTATTCCAATTGGTATTATGTTATTTACTCATAAAAATGGCTACTTCGTTTTTCGAAGTAGCCAAACATATTCTATCCTCTTAATTCTTTCAAAACATTTGCGTATGCTGCTAGAATAGATTGCTCATGTGAAGCATCATGCCCAACATATTGTTCGACAAGCTCCTTTAAGGGTTTAGGCTCTTGCATAATTTCAAATTTGAATAAGCTTTCATAGTACTCAACAACTTGTGGATTCATGTGGACCGCTCCTTTAATTTTTTCCATAAAAAAACATCTTTCCCTCATCAGAAAGATGTCTACTATGACAAATACACGACATAATACGGTGATTGCCAGATGGAAAGAAGCTTTCTATTAAACATAGAAGCACCCTTTTTAGCAATCATCGTACTATGAGCATGCAGGAGAAATTCTCTAGTCACACTCAACACCCCCTATCCGCGTAGGTTTTTTGGCTGTACTAGATAAAGGCAGGTCTCCTGGCTTATGTTCATCACACCTTTCACCTTCCCATTCCGACTCGTAACAGTGGCCTTTTGAAATGTGCTCCCATTTACAGTTGCGGGACAGCGTCGGATTCACACCGATCTTCCCTTTTAAACAAATTAAAAAATCTAATTTGTACCTCTATCCTATTATTCCGTTTTTATTATTATACCATAGTATTAAATCTTAACAGAATAGAAATGTTGGTCTTTTGAAGTTCTAAAGATTAGATTTAGAGCTCTATCCCTCTCTTTCGAGGTTTTATCCACTAAATTTGAAGCGCTATCCTCCACTTTTAAAGTTCTATCCACCAGTTTAAACTCTATCCTTCAATTTGATAATTCTATCCACCAGTTTTAGAATTCTATCCTCCACTTTTGAAATTCTATCCACCAGTTTAAACTCTATCCTTCAATTTGATAATTCTATCCGCCAGTTTTAGAATTCTATCCTCTACTTTTGAAATTCTATCCACCAGTTTAAACTCTACCCTTCAATTTGATAATTCTATCCACCAGTTTTTGAATTCTATCCTCCACTTTTGAAGTTCTATCCACCAGTTTAAACTCTATCCTTCAATTTGATAATTCTATCCACCAGTTTTTGAATTCTATCCTCCACTTTTGAAATTCTATCCACCAGTTTAAACTCTATCCTTCAATTTGATAATTCTATCCACCAGTTTTTGAATTCTATCCTCCACTTTTGAAATTCTATCCACCAGTTTAAACTCTATCCTTCCATTTGATGATTTAGAATTCTATCCCCTACTTTTAAAGTTCTATCCATCAGTTCAAATTCTATCCTCCCATCCATTTCAAATATTTAGAAATTACTCTATAATTAAGAAAAAAAGGGGGCGGTCTGAGATGATAATGGGTTTACATCATGTGCAAATTACAATTCCGAAAGGTTGTGAGGAGCAAGGGAAGGATTTTTATTGTCATGTCTTAGGACTTCAAGAATTAGAGAAGCCTGACTCTCTCAAAGGACGTGGGGGATTTTGGTTACAGCTTGGTCAACAGGAGGTCCATGTAGGGACAGAGGATGGCTTCGATCGTTTGACCACAAAGGCGCATATTGCATATCAAGTAGCGGATATTCAGTATTGGCGGAAGAAACTCGCAGCTCATCAAATCAAGATACTCGATTCTGTGCCTATTCCTCATTACGAGCGTTTTGAATTCCGTGATCCCTTTGGTAATCGTGTAGAAATGATACAGAAAATCGTGTAGGCTGCCTCGTTTTGGGGCAGCTTTTTTCATGGAATTGTTCCATATTACATCTTACTGAAACATTTGTAATAAAACTGTAAATTCCCTTGATAAAGCCTTTTATAGCAAGTGTTGAAGCCCTCCCTTCAGTTACCCTGGTAACATTTACCGCTCAGAAGCCCTACTTTTTCATGCTACGATTATTTCCATGGCAAAGGTATACAGGAGAAATCCTACTAGATGCTTTAGGAGGTTACACAAAATGAATAAACGATTTTTATCTACAACACTTGCATTAACAATTGGATTTAGTTCATTTGGAATGGTGCAAACAGCGATCCCGCCAATACAAGTAGAGGCTGCGACTACAAATGCTCAGAACAACGCACAGGCGGTAGCTGCAAAAGCAGACCAATTAATTCAGACTGGTAAAAGCTTAATGGGGCAAGCAACATACAGCAATTCAGTTTACAAGCCTACATACCCATACAAATTTTCTTGTGCTTCATTTTTAATGTACATCTTCGAGAAAAACGGGGTAGACCTTGGTACGTATAATGAAAATTATATGATTCAGCAAGGGACTTATGTAGCGAGAAACCAATTACAAAAAGGCGATTTAGTGTTCTTTAAAAGTAAAAAAACAGGAACTGATCCCGATCATGTCGGCATGTATATTGGCGACAATAAAATCATCCATATGGCTGATACCAAACAAAATATAGTTATCTCTGATTTAAATAGTAAGCCGTATTATACGGAAAACTATGTATCTGCACGTAGAGTATTACCTACTCTGCTATCTGCCAACCCTGCTACAAAAGGCGATAAAATTGTAGAGAATGCTCTATCCTATAAAAACAAAGTAACGATTAGTTCCACAACAAATGAGGCTAGCTTACGCTTTACAGCTCCAACTTTCGTTGATTTTATCTATCGTAAAAGTGGTGTGACACTCGGCGCAACTTCATTAAACCAATTAATGAACCAAGGATCCACTGTGGCACGTGCTAACTTAAAGAAAGGTGACCTAGTTTTCTTTAATAGTGTCAAAGGCTCTAAAACACCTTCACTTGTCGGGATTTACGCAGGAGATCACCGTATCATCATCCCTAATTCAGATGGTGTAATGACAAGAGTATTATTTGTAGATTACTATACTGAACATTATATTACAGCGAAGCGCGTTTTCTCTGGTAGCACCTCTACGCCCAGCGTAAGTGCACCTTCAGCAAGTACATCTGCCGATAAAATTATTGCAACTGCTACTGGCTTAGCAAGCAAAGCAAAATTCGGCTATACGTACAATGAGAGTGCACTGACTTTTACAAGTGCGGGCTTTACTTATTATGTCTTTAAAAAGCATGGTATTGATTTAAAAGATAAACTAGCAAGTAAACAGGCTTTAGTAGGGACACGTATTCAAAAATCACAATTACAAAAAGGGGATCTACTGTTCTTCTCTACGAATAATGGTGGACAAGAGATCACACAAACGGGTATTTATATAGGCAATAACCAATATATTAGTATGACAACTAATAATATTGTAAAACAAAACATTTCTTCGACGTGGGCACAAAAGAATTTTGTAAGCGCTCGACGCGTCTTAAAATAAATGAGGATAGGGGTGTCTCAATCATGTTGAGACACCCTTTTTCTATGCGTTTTTTAGTTTATTGGCAAATTCGATCATGGATCTACTAGACATCGGTCCCTTAATTAAAACTATCGTGTCTGCATCTAGCTTTGGTTTCAATAATTCTAAAACGCCTGCTACCTCTTTAAACGTATGAACCTCTGCGCTGGTTCCATCCTTTTGCGCTTGATCGGCAATCTTCTCTGCCCTTTTGCCGATGGTAATCAATGTATCGATCTTTCTTACTGCTACCATGGAGCCGATTTCGCGATGATATTTTTCTTCAAAATTGCCTAATCGCTTTATATCCCCTAAAACAAGAATGACCTTTTTGTCTTTTCCCACCGTATCTAGCACTTTTAAGGCTGCCTCTACAGATGTTGGGTTATTTGTCCATGTATCATCAATAATCGTACTGTCACCAAGTCCTGTCGTAAACTCTAAATGTCTTGCCATCTGTTTAAATGTTCTTAGTCCTGCGATTGCCTGACGAATGGTCAGCCCCATTTCATGGCTCGCTGCAATCGCGGCTAAGGCATTATAGACCTGATGCTCTCCATAGCCTGGGACAAACACATTGTATGTTTCATCCGCTACCTCTAAAACAAACTTCATGCCCGTATTGGCAAACTCCACTTTCGAAGCCTTGTAATCTGCCGTATCCTGTAAGCCAAACTTGATAATCTTCCCTTTAAATCTTTTCAATGAGATTTTTTTAGTATTGGCATCATCAGCATTAATGATTAACGTGCCATCTTCTTTAATGCCTTCCACAATTTCTGCCTTAGCCTTAATATAGCCCTCCAAATTGAGACAGCCATCTAGATGATGCACACCAATGTTTGTAATGATCCCAATAGTTGGCTGATAGATCATACATTGATGTTTAATATTCCCCGTATTCCCTAAGCCTAATTCAAAGATAGCAGCTTGTGTTTTATCGTCAATGCCCGTTAAATAAGGTAATGATTGCCTTGGCTCGTTTTTACTACTGATGGATGCTTGCACTTGCCAATGCTGACTAGCAATATGTTTTAACATCTCTTTTGTCGTTGTTTTCCCACAAGTTCCTGTTAAAGCCACAACGGGAATTTCAAAGAGCCCACGATAATACTCGATAAATGTCCAATATGCCTGTGCAACACTTTTCACTTGTAAAACGGTTGTATTTTCCAGTGCATTTTTTAACTCTGTAGACGATTTATCGGATATGATAAGAGACGGACCTTTCCGATCAATCTCTTGCCAATTGATTTGATCGTTTCGACTAACAAACAGGAGCGAATGGCTCTTTGTTAAATCATGCCGATTATAGTAGATCGCCTGCTTAACAGACCATTGTTCAGATCCGTGAATGAGCTTTCCCTGTAGGACATTTCTAAGTTTCTGCACACTAATGGATTGCAAGTGTACTACGCCTCCTCTCTTTATCAATCTTGTAGATGACTTATTTCTTCTCTTGATCTAGCGTGCTGCTTTTTGATCAATTACTATACCTTATTAGAAAGCTCTTCTATGTGGCACAGTCAATATCCTATATGGAAAGAAGCTAATCAGCAGGTGGTGGAGGCTTTAGCTTTAGCTCCGTTGCTAGTTTAGAGACCTGTTTGCTATACATATCTCCCTTTATGAGAATGATGGTATTTTCATCCACAATCTTCTGCAATAACGGATAGACTAGCGTACTATTTTTAAATGTATAAACAGGCGCGCTAAATCCTAGCTTTACTGCATGATCAGCCATAATCCTTGCGTGTTCTCCAATGGTAATCAGGACATCCACGCCAATCCGTTGAATTAATTCACCCGCCTGTTCGTGAATAATGTAGCCCCATGAACCTAAATCGGTAATCGTACCAATAACCGCAATCTTTTTCTTGCCGTCACCTAATTCATTCAACACTTTTAAGGCAGCCTCTAAGGAAGTGGTTGTAATACTCCATGTATCATCCAATAACATGGAATGATTAATGCCCTCAAAGAGTTGCAGTTGTTTTTTTAATTGACGGAATGATTGAAGCTGTTGTGCTGCGACTGGAATAGGGATCCCCATATCATGGACCGCGGCAATGGCAGCAAGAGCATTATAAACCTGATGCTCTCCAAACCCTGGTACAAGTATGTCATAGCTTTTTCTATCATGATGCAGAATAAATTTCATCCCTTTTTGATAGTAGTGGATATGGCTTGCGCGAAAATCACAGGAGTCATGCTTTCCTACCCTAATCAAACGCCCACGAAATCTCGAAACATCTATTTTTTTCGTATTCATATCTTCAGCATTGATAATTAATGTACCTTTTGGATGAATGATATCTAGCATTTCTCCCTTTGCTTGAATATAGCCTTCTAATGTTTTGCAATAATTTAAATGATGGGCTCCGATATTCGTAATAATACCGATTGTCGGTTTGAAATATCTCCCTGCATTCGTAACGTCTCCAGGTGAGCCCACTGCTGTTTCAAAAACGGCAGCCTCGGTTTCATCCTCAATGCCCAGTAAATATTGCAAAGAAGCCGTTCTAGAATTGCTGCTCAATGTCGTCGCAGTCACTTTCCGATCAGCCGAAAGAATATGTTTAATCATCTCTTTTGTCGTTGTTTTGCCTGATGTACCTGTGATCGCGACAATCGGAATATGAAACTGGCTGCGATAAAAATGGACAAATTTCCAATAGGCCTCTTCTGCATTCGCTACCTGTATCATAATGACATGATTGGGAATGTCAGTTGGCCGATAAGCTCTATCGGTCACTAGCACTAGAGGAGAAAGTGGCTCAAGATTTTTCCAATTAACAATACGTTTACTTGTAAAAAGGGCCGTATTGGACTTTTTCACTTGCTTTAATCGATAAGCCCCATGCTGAATCAGTGTATCCTCTGACCCGTGCACTAGATAGCCTGCCGTAATCATTGCTAAATTTTTCACCGAAAGAGGCTTCATATCTTTTCTCCCTCCTTTCTTTTCTAGTATATGTAACCTTTTAAAAGTTGCTTGGATGTAGACAAGATACATAACTAGAGGAAATCTATTTCATTGCATATATATAAAGGTGATTAAGTATCTAAGTACCAATAGAAGGAGTGATATACCTGAAAGCCATTGTATTTATCGGTACAAACAAATCTGGGTCTAGTCGTGAAGCAACAAGGGCAGCAGAAAAATTAGGCTACTTCACAGTACTTTTCACAAATAATGAAAAACAACTTCAGCAGCGCAGAGCCTACCCCGACATCCATAAAATGATACTCATTGATACTTTTGATATCGAGAGCATGAAAGATGAAATTGAGAAACTAGGAAAAGCTGGATTAAATATTAAAAGTATCGTTAGTTTTGTTGATCCATTTGTCCATATTGCTTCAATACTATGTGATGAATTTTGTCAGAACTATACATCCTCCAGTGCCATTGAAACTATGGAGGATAAAGAAAAAACAAGAAAGTTTTTACAAGATCAACCATACTCACCAAAATTTTCGCTCATGAAACCGAACGAACCTATAGCTAAAAATTTAACCTTTCCATTAATCGTAAAATCTCCTAAATCAACTGGCTCAAAAGATGTCTTACTAGCAACGGATGCCGACCAGCTCAATAACCACCTCAAAGCACTACGCAGTAAAAATCCCTATGAAACCATCATGATTGAAGAATATCTAGATGGCCCTCAATATTTAGTAGAGGCGGTTGTTTATCAACAACAACCACATGTCATTGGTATAATTGAGCAAGAAATTACGCAAGGAAAACGATTTATCATTACTGGCTATGGTGTTCTAGTGAAAGCCCCTAAAGACATCCAATCAGGCATCGAGGAGGTACTCCATTCCATCGTGAAAGCCTTTGGTATTGAGAATGGGGCTCTTCACTTAGAGCTTCGATTAACCCAAAATGGTTGGAAACTTATCGAGATCAATCCTCGAATTTCAGGTGGCGCTATGAATAATATGCTACAAGCAGCTCTAGGTTTTAGTTTAGTAGAAGAAACACTGAAGATTTTGCTAGGAGAACAGCCTAATCTGCAACCAAGACATAAAAAATTTGTGTATACAAAATATGTCATTGTGGAAAGTAGAGGAATTTTAGAAAAGGTTATTGGCAAGGCAAGAGCGACAAGATCAAATGGCGTCGTTGAAGTATATGTCAAACCGAGAAGAGGCACCCTCCTCACCCCACCTTTATCGATGGGTCATCGTTACGCCTATGTCATTGCAGAGGGAGCAACCTTGAAGGAAGCAAGAAATCACGCAATCACTGCAGCGAAGGAAATAAAATTCATTTTGAGAGTTTGAAAAAAATAACCCGAATAATTGCCGCTTGCCAGTGGACAGTTACTCGGGCTTTTTTATCTTCATCAGTCGTAAACGATTATTCTTCTTTAAACGTTTGATCTAAAAACTTCACGGTTTCAAACATATTGGTTTTACTTGCACCCTTCACAAGAATGGTATCATGGGGCTTAATGAGCTTTTCAAGAAGGGCATGCAATTGATCTTTATTAATAAAATGATGTACTCTGGATGGGTCCATGCCCTTCGCGATGGCAGCATTACTCATTTCATCTGTCCTAAAGCCATAGGTAATAAATTCATCGATGCCGATCTCATACACGTACTCTCCAACCTTACGATATTCCTCTTCCCTCAAGACACCAAGTTCTCGCATTTGCCCAATAATGGCTACCTTGCGATTTGTTGCGATATTCTTCAGTACATCGAGCGCAGCACGAACCCCCTGCGGATGAGAGTGTACTGTATCATCAATAACCGTTATATCATCACGGCAATTATAAATCGTTAAACGTCTTGGTGGTTTTTTAAAGTTGAGCCCTGCCTGAATATCAAGTGGACTAAATCCTAAAAAATCAGCCACTGCCACTGCATTCAATGCGTTGTATACATGATGTTCTCCTAAAATAGGAATATATAATTCTATTTCTTGCCCATGCAGCTTCATTTTAAAGGACATGCCGACATCTTTATATTGCAAATCATATGCACAGTAATCCGCTTCTTTTTTAATGCCTACCGTGATGATTTTCCCTTTAAATTGCTGTGTCTCTAAGTATCTTGAATTGTCATCATCTTGATTGACAATGAGTAATCCCTGTTGATCCATGCCATGAATCAATTCCGATTTTGCCTTGGCAACACCCCTTACATCTCCATCAAAGTTCCCAACATGGGCTAAGCCTATATTCGTTACAATACTAATATTCGGCTGAATGATGCTACAGTGATTAGTAATAATGCCTGGGTAAGCCATACCATACTCTAATACAACGGCCTGATGTGTATCATTGATTTCTTCCTTATGCTTTTTCGTATGCTCCGTCGTATTCCAATAATCCTTTGATTCAAATACATTCCACTTTTTCGATAAAATCGAACCCACAAATGCCTTTGTCGTGGTTTTCCCTGCACTTCCTGTAATCGCAATAATAGGTAAGGTTTTCTTTGCCTCCACCTGCTTCGTTTTTTGTTGGACAATTTTCTTTTTCAGCGGTTTTTGATTTTTGGCAAGATACATCGCATAACGGATAGAATGGATGACCACATCTAATTCCAAGTAAAAGGCAGGAGGACAGCCTGGGCGCCAATTGACCTCATACATCCAAATTTTTTGATGTTGATCTAACCCTACATCAATGCCAATTTCATCAATAACTTCCCCAAATTTCGCCATTTGAATTTCATCTAGATGATGTGCCAGCGCCAGTGAAAAATGCTCAAGCATTCGCCGAATATTATAGGCCTCTTCCTTAAACTCCTGCTCCAAAAAAGGATCTAAATAATTGGTATAGCCACCATTATTAATATTCGGTATGATGGAGCCATTCGGTGCAATGCGTGGATACACCGTTGTCACTACCCATTTACCTTCTCCATTTTTTTGAACATGTAGGCGGAAATCATAGACCTGACCAGATTTTGTAACAGATTGAATATACGGCTGCATAATAAAGGTGCCAGACGTAAGTTGCTCCTTTATCAATGCATCCAATTGTGGCTTTGTATAGGTTGTCGTGGTGCTATCCTTTCGCACCTCAAAATATTTGGCTCCAGCCTTCGTTATAAAATAAATACCCTTCCCTTTTCGTCCATCAATTGGCTTAAACACAACTCGTTTATAATAATTAACGAACTTATGAAATAAATCGGCATCCTTTACAATTTCAGAGGGAATCAAATACTGTTCAAATTCCTTCGCTTCCTTTAATCGTTTCATCACATTCCATTTGTTCCCGATTGAATGGGTTGTGAATGGAATCTCCTCTTTTAAACGGTCAATAATCTCCTTCGAGACAGATAATTTCTCAGGGCTTCCTGCATTATAGATAACATCAGGAAAGGGCATTGTTTTCTCTTGCCATTGTCCATTCTCATAGACCTTTGCTCGAATAGAACGTTTGGCAAAGTCCACACTTTTAGGTGTGAAGTAAAAAAATGTTGCGCCTTCAGCTTTCGCAACTGCTGCAAAGGCATAGGACTTGAGCACTGTTGTTGGATCAAGTCGATGATGCAGCATACCAATAATCGTCATAGCTAAACTTCCTTTCATTAGATTCTCTCTCTATTACATTCACTTTGTATCCCTTGCATATAGACAGATGCTCTAGCTTTAGTAGTTTAATATGGTACTACCATTTCGGCTCTATGATAAATTTCCCCTTCAACATGTCTGGCTTTAAGAGCTGAATGGCCGATATACCACTGAGTTCAATAGATTTCTTTGTACTTGTTTTTTCTAACCTCACCACATCTGCAATCGAATTTGTATCGTTTCCTTCATAATCAAAAGCACGCAACAATGATACTGTGCCACGGCAACGCTCTCTATCAACATCCTCAATGCGGAAAAACTCTGTCTCAAACTGTTTCACTGTATCCAATAAACTTAAATGAGCACCACTATGTGTAATTAAAAAAAATGGAATCGTATCACTCCCGACAATTTTAATAAGTAGCTGACCAAAATATTTAGAATGAAAATTCATCATAATATCCTGAAGATCCTTTAAATCACTTAAAGCTTCACATAAAAAGTGATTTCTTTTCTTATCACTATTCAATTCGTAGCCCCCTCTCTTAGTTTGACTATACGATTTGATCCGTGTAAGTTGCCCTCTCGTTATCATATGTTGCGACAAAAAATATGGCGACTTCTTCCTAAAGAAACTAAAAAAACCTCCACCAATGAGGGGGAGGCTTTTGCCAAAGCTTATGTTGCGAGGAGATCATGTATTGTGTATTGTTCTAATGCAGTAACGGTATGGTGTTTTGTATTGAATGGTAATTGCTTGGTAATCTCGTTCGGAATGACCACTGTATAAAGTCCCGCTGCTACAGCGGCTTGTGCGCCATTCGGTGAATCCTCAATTGCCATGGCCTCATCAGCCTCTACTCCTAATTGTTCAAGCGCCTGCAAGTAAAGCTCTGGATCAGGCTTAACATTTGTCACCGTGTCAGCGCTACAAAAGCAATCAAAGTAATGTCGGATACCCAGCCGATCCATATACACATCAATCCATTGACGACTGGAGCTACTAGCAAGTCCAATCTTCAAACCCGCTTCCTTTGCCTGCTGTAGCAATGTTAAAATACCAGGTCTTAGCGTTTCCGTTTCCATCCATTGTGCATGGCGTTGCTGAATGGATGTTTGAAAAGCCTCCACATCCAGTTGTATGTGATGATGTGTAACAAGATATGTATAGGGATTAAAGGTTTGAAGATTGGTCCCAAGGCACTTAGCATAGGTTGCTAACGATAATTCAACACCATATTGTGCATAGGCATCTTTAAAAACGTTATACCATGCTGTTTCCGTATCAATGATTGTACCGTCAAAATCAAAAATTAGAGCTTTTATCATCAAATTCCCCCATTCTATTGGTTTGCGCTGAATCAAACCTAGGTTTTGGCAGGGCTATCCGTCGATGTGCTAATCCTATCCCTTGATTTAGAACCGCTATCCGCTACTTTCGCATTTCTATCCGCCTATCCTCACAGATCTGACGCTTTTGCTAGGCTATCCACCACTTCTTCACCTTTATCCCCCTGATTCAACAAGATAACGCCCCCTATAATGAGGACAATACCGATCGCAGAATAAACAGTAAAAATATCGTGCCAAATGACAATGCCTACCAGAACGGTTAAAGCTGTGCCGACACCTGACCAGATAGCGTAGGCCAAGCTTAATGGCATGGTTTTTAAGCAGAGGGATAGGCTATAAAACGAAATACCATAGCCAATTGCTACCGCCAAGGATGGGACGAGGACAGTAAAGCCGTCTGAGAACTTCAGCATGGTTGTTGCAAAGATCTCGCTTATAATCGATAGTGTTAAAAATAAATAGCCTTTCATCCTGTTCAGCCTCCTAATGACCACCAGCAAGATTGAGTACCACAACACCCAAGATAATGCATAGAATCCCTAATACCTTCTTGCGATTAAATCGTTCCTTATAGAGGACAACTCCCACAATAGCGGTTAACGCTGTCCCTAAACCTGCCCAAATTGCATAGGCTGTGCCAATAGGAATCACTTTTAATGTTAAGGCTAAACAATAAAATGCCGTTCCATAGCCTACTACTACGCCAATTGATGGCCCAATTCGTGTGAAGCCCTCCGTACGCTTGAGCAAGGAACTGGCAAAAACCTCTGCTATGATAGCGAGCATTAAAAAACTAAAAGCCGTCATTCAAAAAATCCTTTCTGCTTTGCTTCTAGATGTCATCTTCTTCCTCTACATACTCCAATATATCTCCTGGCTGGCAGCCCAAAGCTTTACAAATGGCATTTAATGTAGAAAAACGTACGGCTCTTACTTTGCCTGTTTTTAAATTAGAGAGATTGACAATCGAAACATCTACCCTCTCTGCAAGTTCACTCAGCTGCATTTTACGATCCGCTAGCATACGATCTAATCGAATAATTATGGTCATGTTTTCACTTCCTAAGCTGTTGCATCATATTCATCCTGAAGGAATGCACCGTATCGGAAAATACGTGCAAAGGTCCAAATCACCACACCACATAGTAAAAGAGTCCAGTGAATGCCTGTAAAATGATAGCTAATCCCCTTGATCAAACCCGTCTCTACAAATCGGGACTCCAATTGGAATTGTTGCATAATCAGATAGACGGTATATGTACGAAATGCATTTACTGTCAAGCTCAATACAATCACACAGTAGGCAATTCTCTCCATTTTTTTACTATTAGCGAGTGAAAATACAATACCTTTTGATAAGTTACTTAATATATTCCTCACTTGTACAATAATCATTAATAAAATAGCTATGTATATTGTAGCAGTAAATAGAAAGGTCATGACATCTTTTTTTGAATAGTGAATGTCCCTTGTCACATGGTCTGCCAGCTTCATTTCCAATCCTTCTAACTGAACGGCAGCGGTCACACTGCCCTTTGCTAATAAATGATTCACTTGTTGCTCTGATACTACTATTGCCCCCACCATAAAAATCGCGAGCATCGTCAAGACAAAAATCATCATCACCATGATGATGGTAAAAGCGGTACGAAGCCCCTTTGTCATCCATCGAAATTCTTTACTTTGAATTGTTTGCCCCATTATCAACCTCTCCCTCCCTTCTCTCTATTATACATCCCATTTTATCTCTATCAATATTTTTTTAATGTTTATCATTAATAAATTATTGATAAAGATAAACCCTCTAAAGGTAGAGGGTTTCAGACTGTAGACAAAAGCCCTCGAGAAGTTCACTCTCAAGGGCTTTTATCATTTTTCTTCCTATGTCGTCTTGATATTTGGTCATACATTACCAAATCCAACATACGCTTCGAGCATAGTTGCTCTCTTAAGCTACTTGCCACGTCCAAGTAGCCAGTTTCTTTAAATTCATGGCAGCAAAAGTAAGCATCGCCTGCATGGACAATTTTTTCAGACCTCTTAAGGTTGTCCATCGCATACCATGCTTTTCTTTTGCATCGGCAAAGACACGCTCAATCGTTTCTTTGCGCTTTGCATAGATTTGTTTGATGTCATAGGAATGGCGTAAATGTTCAGCTTCCTCCACATACGACTCCCAGATATGGCGTTGAATGAGTTTTTGATGATGCTTACTTTCTGTACACTGGGAAAGGCTTGGACACTTCGCACAAATCAAAGGATTCGATTTATATTGCCGATATCCTTCTTTCGTCGTTGTTGCATACTTCAATATCTGCCCTTGTGGGCAAAGATAACAATTATAGTGCTCGTCATATATATACTCGTGCTTTCGGAAGAATCCATCTTTCGTTTTAGGACGTGTATACGGAAGAACAGGCAACATTTGATTCTCTAATAAAAAGTTCGTAATCGCTGGTGTTTTATAGGCTGCATCTGCCGCAACAGCGATTGGTTTTTGAACGTTTTGAATGACTCTTTCAACAAGTGGCTGCAATACATGGCTATCGTGCACATTTCCCGGAGTCACAATGGCACCTAAGACAAAGCCCTTTTCATCTGTCGCTGCATGAAAAGAATACGCAAACTGTTTCGTACGTTCATCCTTCACGTAATACCCACTTTCAGGATCTGTCGTGCTTTCCTTTATTTCTTTCCATTCTTCTTTTTCAAATTTCTCCGGGGAAAAGGGCTTTTTTCCATGTTCCTCACGATCAATATTTAACTCTAATTGAAGTTTCTCTTCATAAGCCCGTGTTTCTTTTCGCACAACTTTTTTATCATACTTTCGTTTATTCGCACTCGCTTTCACATGCGTAGAATCGATAAATAAATGGTCTGCATGGAGGAGTCCTTGATGCATAATCTCTTTTAATATACGATAGAATATCTGCTCAAATATATCAGTGTCTTGAAAGCGACGGACATAATTTTTACCAAAGGTAGAGAAATGCGGAACTTCTGTATGGAAGCCAAATCCTAAAAACCAACGATACGCCATATTCGTTTCAATTTCTTTGATGGTTTGACGCATGGACCGTATACCAAAAACGTACTGAATAAACGTCATTTTAAAGAGAACAACAGGATCAATACTAGGACGCCCATTAGGTGAATAGAGATGTTCTACTAAAGGATAGATAAATGAAAAATCAATAGCCGCCTCTAGTTTTCGTACTAAATGATCTTGGGGAACTAATTGATCAATCGTTAACATTTCTAATTGTTCACGTTCATTGATTTGATTTTTCGTCATCATGGTTAATCACCTCGAAAGTGTACTTTTTATCAATAGATGAATAAGGAATTCTTTATGTAGGAGTTGATTGGAACGAAGGGTGGCGACTCCTGCGGGAAAAGCGGGAAAGTCGAGATCCTGGACTGAGCGAAGCGAGGGAAGCAGCTCGACCCCGCCCGCGGAAAGCGTCCGCCCGTAGTGGAAATCAACGGCTTTACTTTATTTTATTGTAAAAGAAAAAAGACTGTAGGCAAACTCAAAATTCATTGAGTTTGTCTACAGTCTGAAACCCTCTAAAGGTAGAGGGTTTATTTTAATAATCCTATCTTTACTAAATATTCTTTTGCTACTTCTGCTGCAAGCTTTCCTTCTACATTCACCTGATAATTCATTTCTCGCATTTCATCATCTGTAATGTGATCAGCTAGTTGATTTAACGCTTCTCCAATCTCTGGATAGTCAATCAGCGTTTCTTTCCTTAGTAAAGGCGCTCCCTGGTATGGTGGGAATAATGCTTGATCGTCCTCCAATACACGTAGCTTGTATTGACGAATTTCACTATCCGTTGAATAAGCATCTAGCAAATTAATATCACCTGATTGTATTGCCTGATAGCGAAGCTTTGGCTCCATCGTTGCAAGTGTCGTAAAGGCTATCCCATACCGTTTTTGTATGCCAACATAGCCATCCTCACGGTCATTAAATTCTAATGTAAAGCCTGCTTTCACCTTCTGCTCTATCGGTTTAAGATCAGAGATTTTTTGCAGTTGATAGCTCTCAGCCAGCTCCTCTGATACAGCGAGTGCATACGTATTGTTATAGCTCATGGGACTTAGCATGACCATATCGAATTGCTCCTGCATCCCCTCTTTCGCCTGAAGATAGACGTCTTCTTGGTTATTATTAATGGCTTCTTCCTTTAAAAACTCCGAAATAGCGGTGCCTGTAAATTCAGGATAAATATCAATACTGCCCGATTTCAATGCATTGAATACAAATGAAGTTTTACCAAGCCCTGGCTTTAATGTCACCGTTAAATCGGTCTCCTGCTCAATTAATAATTTATACATATTGATGAGAATCTCAGGCTCCGCACCAAGCTTTCCTGCAATGACAATTTCATCTTGCTGTTTACTGCTTAGGAGCGGGAAGAAAATCATTACCAGTGCCGCTAAACTAATGAGACTCAACGTCGTTACTGTTTTTTTAAAGGACAGAGATTCTAACTTTTTAAGCGCCACATCAAAAATCAGGGCTAAAATAGCAGCGGGAATGGCTCCTATAAGAATGAGTGCCGTGTTATTTCGGTCAATCCCAAGTAATATAATATCTCCTAAGCCTCCTGCACCAATTAAAGCAGCTAATGTTGCTGTTCCCACAATCAGCACCATCGCTGTCCGAATACCAGCCATCATAACAGGCATAGCAAGTGGTAGCTCAACCTTTACTAAACGCTTTGATCGATTCATTCCCATAGCTAATGCCGCTTCTTTCAGTGATGGGTCAACCTCATTGATGCCCGTGTAGGTGTTTCGTAGAATAGGCAACAGCGCATAGACGACTAACGCAATAATTGCGGGAACTTTCCCAATACCGAATAAAGGGATTAATAAGCCGAGCAACGCTAAGGAAGGAATCGTTTGCAGCACAGCACTGATTCCAATAATACTCTCGGCTATTTTCTTTTTATTGGTTAAATAGATACCTAGGGGAATAGCGATGAGGACAGCAAAAAATAGCGCAATAAAAGAGATTTGGATATGCTCTAGTAATGCAGCCAGCAGCTGTGCCTTCCGTTCCTGAAATACATCTACCACATTAGCCACCATGCACATGCCCTCTTTTCTTAGAATCCGCTGCTAAATAACAAAGCGTGGAAGCTCTTGTCACCATGCCAATGAGCTTGCCATTCTCTTCGACACCTAACAAGTCATGCTCGGCTAATTTTTCAAGAATCGTCGGAAATGGGGCATCTACAGGAATGGTATGCCCAAAGTCGTTTGTCACTGTGATTGGCTGTAACACATCATGGATCGTAAACAATTGATCCGACTGCTTACCTCCAATAAACTGTTGGACAAAATCATTTACAGGATTTTGTAGCAATTGCTGTGGAGTGCCTATCTGAACAATTTCGCCATCTTTCATAATACAGAGACGATCTCCTAATTTCAGTGCTTCCTGCATATCATGTGATACAAATACTATGGTTTTCTGGATGGTACGCTGCATCTCTAGTAGATCATCCTGTAGTTTGGTGCGACTAATAGGGTCTAGCGCACTAAAGGGCTCATCCATTAAAATAATTTCTGGGTCAGCTGCCAAGGCACGAACAACGCCAACCCTTTGCTGTTCGCCTCCTGACAGCTCCTTTGTCTTACGCTGACGATATTTCGCTGGCTCCAGACCCACCAACGCTAATAGTTCGTCTACACGCTGATGGATTTTCGTTTTACTCCATTTCTTCAGTTCTGGTACAACCGCAATATTTTCCTCTATTGTCATATGCGGAAATAGGGCGATTTGCTGTAGTACATAGCCAATACTCCAACGCAGCTCATGGATATTATAATCGCTAATTCTTTTATCATTGATCCAGATGGTGCCTGCTGTTAAGGGTATTAATCGATTAATCATCTTCAACAAAGTAGTTTTGCCGCATCCACTAGGGCCAATAATAACAAAGAATTCACCCTTTTTAATTTCTACATTTAGCGCTTTGACAGCTATTTGGTTGTTATCATATTGTTTTGAGACATTGTCAAATGTAATCATCTGTCATCTCCTTTAAAATGTGCTCATGAAATGCGTTTCACTTTTTATATTTCACCAACAAAAATCATTTCAAACATTTGTAGATAGCTGCAACTATTTCATTCTAAATACCTCGCCTTTGGGTACAAACGGTAGCTTGGCCCCCTGTGGTAGTACGAAGGCATGCTGTCTTTTAATGGCTAAACGATCACATTGTCCATCTGTAATAATCAGAATAGGACCATCCTTTGGAAAATCCTGTGCTGCTTCAAGTAGCTGTATACCAGGCTGTAACACTGTGCCTCCTCTACCTCTTACCTTCACTTTCGTTAATAGTTCTTCAGGGGCTAGATAGCCCGCGTCATAGGCAACAGCATCACAAAATATAACCCGAACAAAGGGGACATCTCTAGCGATGCTATAGCTCGCTATTGTGCCGAGTGCTTTTCCTAGTAAGAGACGGTCCATGGAGCCTGATGTATCAATAAGGACTGCGAAAGTACGTCCATCTTCCTCACCGCTTTGATGAATCCATCTTGGTCTAGCTATATCAGGTGTCGATGCTTGCCTTCTACTGGGGCGGGTATACGTTCTAACTTTCTCTATCGGTTGAAACATCCGATCAAACCATTTGGCTAATGCCACATCCCAGGCAATAGGAGGCTGTGCTAGGCTACGAATTTCCTCAATGAGCCCTTGTGGCAAATATCCTCTCTCTTGGGTCATATGATAGCTTAACCCTTGACTCAATGCCCTTCTATAAAAAGCATCTAAATCCACCCCAACCTTGCCTTCCCAAAAATCTGGTGGATTTGTTTCGATCATATCTCCGATGCCCTGCCCTCGAAAGGTTCTTAATTTGCGATACATCCTAATATCTGTAACTATACGATCATAAATAGATTCGGCTGAAAGTCCCTTTAATGCTGGATCATATAGCCCGCCAAATGCTGGCATCTCGCCGATTTGCATATCGATGAGCCAGCCATTGATAACATAATCACAAGCAACATTCCATAAGTAAGGATCACGTCCTTGTCTGCGGGTCGCATGGCTTAAACCTGCATGCAGCAATTCGTGTGCCATGAGAAACCGCATTTCCTCATCGGTCATTCCCACCGCCGTATTCAAATAAATTTCCTTTGTTTCGACTGCAATGGCTGCGACCGAAATATCCATTCTTGTGCAAATAAGTGGGTCTTCAATGATCGTAAAATCTGCTGCCAAAGCACCAAATAAGGGATAGGAGCTCATAAACCAAGCCTTTGCGCGCTGTGCTTGTGTTACCCTCGTTGTGCCTCCCAATGTATTTTCTACCCCTCCCGCTACTCGTATGGCACTTTGCACGGCTTTCGATAAACCTTGTGCAAATAATGCAGCGAAATTACTATTCCCTCGATAAAGATAGCCTGTTTGATTTTGTGATATAACAAAGTCCCCTTGACCTGGCATTGTACTATAGCCTTTCAAATCATCTGGCACACCTTCGCGTAAAAATCTTTCATATAATTTTTCCTCAGAGCTAATGGCCTCAAAAAGAGGATTACTCATTTCCTTTGGTGCTTGACCAAATTTTAGCTCTGCTAAAAATTTTGTTATATAGCAGTCACAGGCAATATTCCACAGCTCCTGCTGCTCTTTTGGTTGATGATGATGTAAGCCTAGGTGTAGCAAGCAATGCGCTATCACATAAGCCCATTCATTTGGCTGACCTTTTTTATCCTGATTCACATAAATAACACCTGCGCTTGTAACGTAAGCCCAATCCTTTTGGGGCATACTTTCGTATTGCATGTAAACAGCATGACACAACGCCTCGAACAGGGGATGTGTACAGACAATGTCATGCCCACGTGCGATGGCTTTCTCATTTTTATGCTCCTGCTGTGATGCTTTCTTCTTTTTGGCCATAAGCTACCCTTCCTTTTTGGCTACTAAACGCGGTAAATCTCGGATAACCTCCAGCATAAACCAGGCAGGTAATGCTTCACCCTTTTGCTCTGACACAACCATCTGTGCAATTTCTAAGCTGATGGATGATAGGTCCTTGATCAAGTCTTTGGCACGAAAGGCTAATTGCCGTTGATTGCCCTTCAATGTCGTATGCTCGTTCGGAAGCTCCTTCAGTAACTGAGCCCGGAAGGATTGTGCCATGAAATAAAGCAAATCTCTTTCATCAGGTTGATCGGGCCAACGTAATTCTCCTTGAATAATTTTAGCGAGATCATATTTACTTTGCACTTGCTTGATAAAGGCTTTAAATTGACTGGCAGTATGCGCGGATAGGCAGCTACTTGCTAATAGATCAATTGTTTGTTCTTGTAAGCTATTGCCATATGCATACAAACAATCACTTAACATATGCCATGAACGAGGCGTGGAGAAGGGTTCTTCTGTTTTCGGTGGTTCGTTCCATAAATGATCGGGACGCATTTGAATATACTCAATCACATATGGATGTATTTCATGTGCATAGGCCCATTCAAGCCAATCTTTATGCGATGCCCTCAGCTGAACATGAACCATCCGATTGATTAATGCGGAGGACATCGGCTTAACAATCGCGTTATCCTGAGCCCGATTGCCTGCACCAATAACAATCGTACCCTCTGGCAATGTAAACTCTCCAATTCTGCGTTCATGAATAAGACTATAAAACGCTTTTTGTACTTCTTGTGAGCAAGCATTTAATTCATCTAAAAAAAGGCAATATGGTTCATCGCGTGCAATCATTTTAGGTGGACAAAAAACACTGTAGCCATCCTTAATCTGCGGAACACCAATAATATCCTCAGGTGCTAGCTGACTGCCCAATAACGATACACAATGTAGCCCTAATTCACTAGCAAAATTTTCAACAATCGCTGATTTCCCAATGCCAGGTGCTCCCCATATAAAGACTGGTCTTATTGTCGCTACATTCAGTAGAAAATCATATAGCTGTTTTTGTGTCACATTAAAAATTGTATTCAATCAAAACGCCCTTTCAACTAATTGTTTTAAAGGTTAATAATACCATTTTCTATGAAATTATTCTTGTCTCTACCATTCTATGAAATTGACTGCCAATTACTAGCTGTGAGAAAATAATAAAAATTGTAGTAGAGAGGTCGTGACCTATGCATAATGGCTTTCAGTTTTTGGCGATTTCACAACTAGCAAAAAGGTTTCCAGCAGACTCTTGGTGGGCAAAGTTTTACAAGGATTTTAGTGAGGATGATCTAGTAGCGTACTATGAGGGGGATTTAACACTTCCCTCTCTTGATTTGGACTGGGATATGCCATTCCCACAACAGGACAAGACCATTCTCATTTTCATCAATGGTCATCTAACCGTAGACACCCTCTATAATTTAGAGACAGATGGGGCAATTGGGCTGATAGTGATGGGCAATGTACTTTCTAAAAATATAGCTGTAGGTGGTCAGGAAATCTATGTGCACGGGCATCTGACAGTCGAGAATATATTATGTGGCTCCTACAATCATGGCGAAACGATCGTTAATGGCAATCTTCAGGCAGCAATTTTGGTTCAAGATGATGAGTATCGCATCAACGTAAAGGGTCAGAAGTCGATTCCTTGTATCGTAAATATATGGCACGGAGATGGCGTTTTTCAGGAGCTCCCTATCCGTATTGAAGATGTATTAGTAGACGAGATATTTTTACCTGAGGATGAGGATGAGGATGACATCGGCTTTTCCTTCACTTCACTCGTGGAAATTCTAAAACAAGGGCGTTCTGCACTCACTCAATTTACAAGCGTTCCTCAAAGGACAATAGCAGCTCCTATTTATTTCACGCACCATTCGATCAATGCGGAAAACATACTGAAACTGACTTCATGTATTCTGATGACACCTGACAAACCTTCTTTCGATTTGACGGAACAGGATGTTTATTTTATGATCCAACGCGCACATACCAATGCTGATGGAGATGTACGCAATGATAGTATTTATATATTGACCTCGCAGTGTCATTATTTTATTTGGCTTAATGAGGATCAATCCGTCTCTCTCTTGACAAAAACACTAGATGAAGAAGCTGAATGGTGGGATATTACAGCATCCCCCCAGGAGGATTTAGTGGATTTACAACAGCACTGGCTGATGTTGTTAACCTGCATCAATGTAGCAGAACTTTACTTGCACAGTATCGAGGTGCGAGATGTACAACAAATTCTTCAGCATCCTGCGATTCTGGATTTAGACGATGAACATGATGGATTGTGGGATGGTTCCAAATGCTATAGCTTCCGTCAAACCTATTTGGATGATGAAGGCGATAGGATACATGCTCGCATTGAAATTATGACGCCTGATGAAGCGTATTATTTTTATACGCTCGAAAATCAATCCTATGTTGCTCGCCACTATCAGCCTCCTAACGTTTTTGGTCGACAAGAGCTATCTTATTTAAACACGATTCAATGGGAAGCGTCCGAGCGATATTTTGAGAGATTCAAACAATTTATGTCTCAGAATTTTAAGATAGATTTAGGAACTAATTAAGGCAAGAAACGTTCTATTAATGATGAAGTCTATTCAACTATACATCTCTTTCACTCTCTGTAATAATGAGAGATAACTAAACTTTTAATAGAAGGGAGGGAGATGTGGTCACGACCAACATCCAGCTACAATGAAATACGTGCTAAACTTTTTTAAAGGACTTATGATTGCCGTTGTTGTTATTTGTATTTCGTTTTATATGGTGACACAGTTATTTAATACGACTGAAAGAGAAGAGTCTGTGGTTATTGATGATCGTCCAAGTGTGGAAGAGTTTATCGGTGAGATTGCAGAGACCGCACGAGATCTTGGTGCTGACAATGACTTATATGCATCCGTGATGATTGCTCAGGCGATTCTAGAAAGTGAGCATGGGCAAAGTGGACTTGGCTCTGCCCCTAATTATAATCTTTTTGGAATGAAAGGCAGCTACCAAAATAATTCCGTCACACTCGAAACCACAGAGGATGATGGGTCAGGCAACCTTTCTACCATCATGGCTGACTTCCGCAAATACCCTTCCTATGAAGCATCCATGCAGGATTATGTAAAATTAATGCGTAATGGCGTATCATGGAATAAAGATTTTTACGCAGGCGTTTTCAAAAGCAACACAACTACCTATACAGATGCGACCAAGTTTTTAACAGGCTCCTATGCAACTGATTCGGCTTACAATGAAAAATTAAATACATTGATCGCAAAATATGACCTTCAGCAATATGATAGCCCTGTAAAAGATAAGAAAACCATCACGGTGGCTGATGGAGATTCACTTATGAAGATTGCCGAAGCCTATAATGTGAAAGTGACATCACTTAAGCAGTGGAATCAGCTTCGAACAGAACGTCTTGAAGCAGGCCAGCAACTAAATATTTATCATTATTAACATAAAACGTCCATGACTCATCAAGGAGTATGGACGTTTTTTCTCATGAAACTAATTCGTTTGTCTAAACGTCTTAGTGTAAAAATGCGGAAAGGATAGGAACACAGTGAAGCGTACACAATTGCTCAGTCTTCTCGCCGTTAACCTTATGCTATTGCCATTGATTCAGCTTAGCTACAACCTATATTTCACAACAAAAATAGCAGAGGCTTCTTTTTATATCATTATTTTCCCCACTCTTATTATTTTATCGAACCTTTTACTATGTTGTAGTTGGCAAAGAGTAGCAGCTACTATCCATTGGACCTTTGTCTATGTGGGACAAGGCACCTCTATCGCCTGTTATTTTGTGTGGCATTATGGGCAACTAGAGCCCTATCCAGATATGCCCCCAGGTGAAGCAGTGTTTGATTTATGCATGAGTACATTTTTAATTGGGCTCTGGCAGTTTATCGTGTTAGCACTGATCCATCTCAGTACGTTTATCATCCTCAAGATGGGACTGACCTTTAAAAAAGCTTAACTAGTCTTCTGTGAGTTATATAAAGTACCTACTGCTAGTATGGTCGTAGCTAAATCCTGTCGATAGAGAGGATGTTTGGCATCTAGACTATTAATGGTTACTTCATTACCACCTAACGATGAATGGACATACAAATCATCACCCATGTATAGAGCAATATGACCTGGAAAATAGATTAAATCACCCTTCTGCATTCGGGCTTGCTCTATGTTAACGATAGGGAAGCCCTCTACTATTCGGGCATCACGATAAATATAGACACCGTTTAACATATAAGCCATTGAACATAAACCAGAGCAATCAATACCTAGTGGCGATTTGCCACCCCAGCGATAAGGGGCCGTTAAGTAGCTGAGCGCTGTGTCCACCACATTTTCTCGGAACTGCTGCTCCGATAATGAATGTGCTGTTATTTTTGGTTGTAGCCATTTTGTTCGAACATACCCTATTTGTCCTGACACTAGCTGTACAGCCGACCATTCTTCAGGTACTGCTTCGTCTGACATCACACGAATGGAAGAGCCTCTTACAAGCGTTAGCAGCTTTGTACTTTGAATACGTGGCTGTTGCAAAACATCTGCAAAGCTTTGACAAACTACATACTGTGCATCTTGTTGCCATGTAGATGCAAGTGCTTCCTCTTGCAGTAAGTCTGCCTTCTGACAATAACCCTCGTAACGATAGGCCGTTTGAATAGAAACCCAAGCGTCATTGACATCCCTGATGATCTCTACGGTCATCCCATAAAGCACTTCATCGACTAGTTCAGAATCTTTATCTGGCATGGCATGCAAGCTAGCAATCATGGCTGTAACGATAGCCTTCATCCTTCTCCCCCTTCCGCTTCACCAACTGGTCATAGACAACTTTTGATAGACGACCAATGAGTTGGCGCGCCTGATCATTGTCCGTTACATTTGTTATAAAAACACCCATACTATAATCGACTGCATTCGTGTAAAATATCCCCACATCATGATCGACTGTATTCAGTCCGCCTGTTTTATGTGCCAGCCTCACATCCTCTACTAGATAGCGCTTTAGGGAGTCATGTATACGCTGACGGCTTAAAATATTAATGACTAGTTTATTGTAGGTAGGCGTTAAAAGCTCTTGCTGATAGATACGCGTATAAAGATGCGCCATATCCCTTGCTGATGTGCGATTATCTATGCCCTTTGCTAGCCGCTCCACATCCATCATTTTTCGCTGTAGCAGTGTGTCCTGTAAACCGATATGCTGAAAATAGTCATTCAAATATTCCATGCCAACTACATCGATTAAGACGTTCGTAGCTGTATTATCGCTAGTAATAATCATCCACAATAGCAGATCATAGAAAGTGCTTTGTGTAAGTCTTTGTTCACTAATCACACTAAAATCCACCCAATCAGTTGGTGAAATCGTAAGCGTAGAATTAAGTGATAATTTGTTTTTCTCTATATATGAGAGCAAGGCTAACAGAATCGGCACTTTGATTAAACTTGCACTTGAAAATGAAGTCTCTAGCTGATGACTGATGAGCAACTGATTCGTTGTTAGATTTTTAATAAACAAATGTACGTTGTAGGGCGATTCTTGAATAAGTGTAGTAATTCTCTGCTCCATAGACCACCTATTCAACTACATGGATACGCTGATTGTCCGCATCCATCCTGACGCTTCTTCCTAAAGGAAGCGACATCGTTGGTAAACAATGACCACATGCCAAATCTGCAATCATAGGCTTCCCTAAAGGCACTAGAATTTCTTGAAAAATAGTTTGTAATGATAAGCTATGAGCTGGCTTTTCGGGATTTTCAGGTTCGCAATTTGTCCAAGCGCCCAATAAAATGCCTGCCACGTCATCTAGCTTTCCTGCCAGTTTTAATTGTGTCAGCATACGATCCACCCGTTGCTCTGTTTCATCGATATCTTCTAAAAACAGAATTTTACCTCGTGTATCAATTTCATAGGGTGTGCCAAGTGAAGCTGTCACTAATGTTAAATTGCCACCGATAAGTTGACCTGAAGCACTCCCAGCCACCAATGTGGACATGGGCTGGTGAGAAGGATTTTTTAAGTAGTACGCCTTTCTTTCATTCTCCATAATCAGCTGAATAAACGACTGCCAAGTATAGTCATCCATCTCCTGCCTAATAAATTCTGTGGATGGCATCGGTGTATGATAGGTTACAAAGCCACATAGCTGATTAAAAGCTATATGTAGAGCGGTCACATCACTATAGCCAGCAAATACTTTGGGATTGGCACTTATCAAGTCAAAGTCTAATTGGGCTAAAATTTTCGTCGCACCATAGCCCCCACGTATACAAAAAATACCATCAATCATTGGATCATCAAACATACGATGAACATCTGCTACCCGTAATTCATCTGTGCCTGCTAAATAGCCATGTCTTGCGTGACAGGTCTCCCCAACGACCACATTGAGACCTAGCTTTTCGATACTAGCAATAGCAGGTTGCAGCTTTTCGGGTGGCGTTGCGCCAGAAGCACTAATAAGACCAATTGTGTCACCCTTTTTCAATGCCTTTGGACAAATCATATCTTTTCCTCCCCTTTCAGTGAAGTACGATAATGGGTCAGTTCCTCTTCATTGGCTAAAATAAAATGACCTTCCTCTATTTCAACAAATGAGGGGGGATTTTCCTCATAGCGATGCTGTGACGGATCATACACTTCTACAACTTTCTCCCGCTCTTTATAGGGATTCGGCTCTGGTACTGCTGATAACAAAGCCCTTGTATATGGATGCAGCGGATGAGCAAAAAGCTTTTCTGTTTCCGCTAGCTCCACAATCTTCCCCTTATAAATGACCGCCGTACGATCCGTAATAAAACGGACAATCGATAAATCATGGGCAATAAATAAATACGTTAAATGATTTCGCTGTTGAAGGCTTGCTAATAAATTTAATACTTGCGCCCGAATGGATACGTCCAAGGCAGATATAGGCTCATCTGCAATGATAAATTCAGGCTCCATCACTAACGCACGAGCAATGCCAATACGTTGGCGTTGACCTCCTGAAAACTCATGCGGAAAGCGGCTTGAGAACTCTGGAAGTAGCCCAACGTTCAATAACGCATCGCGCACCTTTTGTTGTCGATCTGCCTCATCTTTATATTTTTTCGAAGGGTATAAGCCCTCTGAGACAATATAATCTACTTTTGCTCGTTCATTTAGAGATGCCATAGGGTCCTGGAATATCATTTGGATTTTTTGCGTAATTTCTCTATCCCAATCTTTAGGGATTTTCCCCTGAATACTTTTACCATGGTACAAAATTTGTCCCTCTGTGACCTCATTGATGCGCATAATCGCTCGACCAATCGTTGTCTTCCCTGACCCTGACTCACCTACAATGCCAAATGTTTCGCCTTTAAAAATTTGAAAGCTGACATCATCAATGGCTGTAAACTTATTTTTTCCTTTACCAAAAACAACAGATAAATTTATTACTTCTACAAGCACCTCTTTATCAGTCATTCGCATACTGCCTCCCCTCTGCAAAAAATGCTTGTAAGGCTGCTGGAGGCTCTACCTTTGGTGCAAGTGGGTCTAATAACCATGTACGAGCATAGTGGGTATCACTGACCTGAAAAAAAGGTGGCCGCTCGATAAAGTCAATTTTCAATGCATATGGATTGCGTGGGGCAAAGGCATCTCCCTTTATTTCCTGAAAAAGATTCGGAGGTGTGCCCTTGATGGAATACAATTGTTCACCTTTTGAGCCAAGCTGTGGTAAAGAGGAAATAAGCGCCCACGTATAAGGATGCTTACTATGAAAGAAAATTTCATGTGTTTCCCCAACCTCGATGACATCGCCCGCGTACATCACGGCAATACGGTCAGCCACTTTTGCGACTACGCCTAAATCGTGCGTAATATAGACGATTGTTAAGCCGTATTTTTGCTGAAGATTTTTTAAGAGCTGTAAAATTTGTGCCTGAATGGTTACATCCAAAGCTGTTGTGGGCTCATCACATATTAAAATATTCGGCTTACACGCAATGGCAATCGCAATAACGATACGTTGGCGCATCCCTCCTGAAAATTCATGCGGGTATTGCTTATAGCGCTTTTGCACATCGGTAATGCCGACATCTGTTAACAGTTTTAGTGTTTCTGCATAGGCTTCCTTACCTCTTAAGCCTTGATGCATAACCACACATTCTTCAATTTGCTTTCCAATGGTTTTGAGCGGGTTTAACGATGTCATCGGATCCTGTGTCACCATCGCTATTTCCTTACCACGAATCCCTAGCCATTCTTGCTCTGTTGTGAATTTGCCTAAATCCTGTGCATTGTAAATAATTTGCCCCTGCTTAATACGACCATTTTTATCGAGCAAGCCCATAATGGATTTCATCAGCACGGATTTACCCGAACCTGATTCACCCACAATGGCTAAGCTCTCTCCCTTGTAAAGGTCGAGTGAAATACCGCGAATCGCTGTTAAAATTCGACCACGTAGCGTAAACTGAATCACTAAATTTTTGATGCCTAATATGCTTGATTTTTTCAATGTCACTCGCTTCCTCTCCTTATACATGGTTTTTCGGATCTGCTGCATCTGCAAAGGAATTACCAATAATATAAAATGCGATCGTAATAACGCTTAGCACAATACTTGGGAAAATAAGCTGATACCTTAGATCTGGTGACATCATAAGGACACGTCCTTCATTAATTAAATTTCCTAAGGATGGCTCACTTATCGGAAGCCCTAAGCCAATATACGTCAAAAAGACTTCGGCCCCAATTGCAAAGGGTATCGCTAAGCTCATGCGGAGCATAATGACAGAAATTAAATAAGGTAATAGATTTTTTAGGATAATACGATAATCAGGTGTGCCTAAGCACTTTGAGGCTAGATTGTATTCGCGGTCACGCAAAATAACAATTTGATTGCGGATAAACCTCGCCATTTCCACCCATCCCGTAATACACATGGCAATAATAATTGTTGAAATACTTGGCCGTAAGATATAGGACATTAAAATGAGCACAATGGTTGTGGGGATATTATCGACAACATTATAAAGCTGTGTTATAGGCGCTTCTAATTTCCGTGAAAAGCCCCATAGCGTGCCAATTGTAATGCCCACCACTGCCTCCACTAAGGCGACAACACAGCCAATAAAGAGTGAGGTTCTCGTCCCCGCCCAAATACGAGACCATAAATCCTGACCGATTGAATTCGTGCCAAACCAAAATTCTGCACTAGGTGCAATATTACGTGCCTGCATCCCTGTTTGTTCATCCAAGTAAATTTCAGTTGGTGATTTTTGCGCAGGTAAATAGGGCTGTAGAATCGTAAAGCCAACAATGATGATCACCCCAACTAATAAAAAAACGGCCAGTCGATTTTTCAAAAAGGATTGCCATGTAGACCGCCAATAAGAATAATTTGAATAGCCCGTTTCCTCCGCCTGTTTTGCGTCCACTTCGGCAAATTCAAATAGGGTTTCACGTGATTTATTTGAAATATTATTGATTTCATCTGTATACATCCCCATTAACGCACACCCCCTCCCTTGCCTAATTTAATACGAGGGTCGACAAGTGCCATAGCAATATCCCCTAAAATAAGGCCAATGATACCAAGGGAAGAGAACACTAACACTAGGCCTTGCACAATCGTATTATCCTGTCGCTGAATAGCATCCACAAGTAAGCCCCCCATCCCTGGAATGGAATACAACGACTCTATATAAATCGAGCCTGTAATCGTAAACAGAATCGTTGCAGGTAAATATTGTGCCATGGGAATAAAGGCATTACGTAATACATGTTTGAACATCAGTGTCCGCTCCTTTACGCCCTTTGCCCTAGCCAGCTTAATATAGTCCTTGTTCAGTTCATCGACCATATAGCGTCGCATCCACATCGCGTAGGAGGCAGTTGGAGCCAATGCCATTGACGTAAGTGGAAGAATCCAAGTAATCGGTCTGTATTCATCAAACAGCATCGGTAAGTGAAAGAGTTCTGTAATATACATTTGAATAACTAAGTAATAAACAGCCGCAGGGACTGCAACAACAAATACGATATAGCCTGTCCCAAGTCGATCCAACCAACGTCCCTTACGATAGGCCATCATTATTCCTAGCGGCACACCAATCAGGAGTGATATAGCGACTGCTCCTAAACCAAAGAGCAGAGAATACGTGATTTTATCTGCAATAATCGTCACTACTGGGACATCGGTACGATAAGTCACTGATTTACCCAAATCCCCCTGCAGTAAATTCTTGTAAAAATTCCCTAGTTGGACAAGGATTGGGTCCCGCAAGCCTAGACTTGTTAAGTAAATTTCCTGCTGAGCAGGTGACATTTTATCAGCTGCCGCTCCTAAATAGCCTTCCTCTGGCATTAGCCGTAATAATGAAAAGACAATGGTGATGATAATAAAAAGGGTTAAAACGGATTGTAAGAGTCGTTTTCCTATATACTGCAACATCGCGCCATCCTCCTTTGTCAAAAAGACGAAAGGAGATGCCGACTATTCTTTTCGGTATCTCCTTTTCATCTACGAAATTCTACTACTTTTCAGCATTGGCTAGTGCTTCCGCACGTTCTTGCTCCCACTCAGCAAGCGCTTTTTTAAATTCTTCATTACTCATTGGCTTTTCTAGCACTTGCTGGCCTTTAAATTTCTCTGCCGTTACACCAAATGGCGAATATTGCGCCTCGAATGGATTTAATTTAGATGCCATATAGCCACTACCACCAACTGAATATGGAATAACAAAGGCTTCCTCAATTAAAAACGCTTCTGCCTTCGCAAATAGCTCATAGCGTTTGGCTGTGTCAATTGTTTCTTTCGCTTGATCCACAAGATTTTGATAAGTTGTTTTACCATTCGCCTCTTTATAGCCCTCTGCTAATTCTGGTTTATTGTAAGTACCATCTACTGTGAAAGGATCTGTATACGTAGATGGATCTGCAAAATCAGGACCCCAGTTCGCCTCTAAGAGTGCAAATTTACCTGGACGACGTACCTCTGATAAGAAGCCTGTCGATGGACCAGCCTCTACAATAATGTCGACATAATCTGTCCCTAGTAGTTTTTCCATTTGCTGCTCGACTACTTGAGAGCGATTAGCCCAATCTGGCATACCAGCGTTATAAGGCATTAAAACCTTTACAGGGAATGTGGCCTTACCTGCTAACGCTGTTTTTGCCTTTTCTTTATACTCTAGGGCCAGCTCTTTATTGAAGGAATCCTCATTGGAAATGGATGTAAGGGGTGCTAGTTGTGTATAATCCACTCCTTCCACATCAACAAAGTTTTTCGGTGTAATGGTATTGCTCAGCAAATCTGCTGGATTATATGGCTCAACCGTTAGCATCGCGGAGACACGGTCAAGCGCATGGAATAAGGATTTGCGGAAATCTTTATTATTGACGGCGATTTTCCAGTTATCAGGTTCGTATTGTGCGTCAAATTGTGGGTTGAAGTTGAGTGCATAAAAGTAGGTATAGAAGTTATTTTGTGTTTGACGAACCTGAGATTTTTTCTTTTCATCTTTAAACCATTCATCAATGATGGAGGTCGGGATACTAGCCGAATCGATTTCGCCACGTAAAAAGAGCTCAGGCGCCACAGTTGCCGCTTCTTTATTGTATTTATAGCGAATACGGTCAATCAGCACCTTGTCTTTATCCCAGTACGTTTCATTTTTCACAAGAACGCGTTCATTTTGTGGCTCAAATTTATCTAAAATATAGGCACCGTTATAGAGGAAGTTTTCACGTGTTGTGCCAAAATCCTCTCCCTTTTCCGCAATGAACTTGCCATTCACAGGGAAGAAACAAACATAATTCAACATAGAAAGAAAATAGGGTGTCGGCGCCTCTAAAGTATATTCTACTGTATGTTCATCTAGCGCCTTTATGCCTACCTCCTTGAAATCGTTCATCTCGCCATTATAGAAGGCTTCCCCATTTTTCACCACCGTCGCAATCCAAGCTGTCGACGATTCATTTTTAGCATCAAGCACATAGTGTAAGCCATCCACAAAGTCTTGTGCCACAACATCTGCATATTCCTTGCCCTCATGTGTCACCCATTTTGCATCATCACGCAATTTGAATGTCCACACTGTAGCATCCTCATTCGCAGACCACTCTTTCGCTAATCCTGGCTGGACCACCCCATAGTTGTCATATTCAATGAGCCCATCCACCATATTCGCAGCTACCGCAAATTCATTTGTTTCTGACGTCTTTAAATAATTTAACGTTTTAATTTCCCCTGAATACACCACTCGATATTCCGATGCTTTTTCACTCGCTGACTTGTCATTACAGGCTACACAAAATAATACGATCAGACATACGAACAGCAACCAATATTTTCTCACAAGCATCCCCCTAGTCATCTTTTTATAATGAAAATCCTATTGGTAGGATTGCATCTTCAATAGGATCATTCAAACATAAGCTAGGTCTGTCTAAATCGACCATCTATCGATGAAATAAACAACGGTACATACTCGTTGTCACGGTTATGAGATTAAATTGTCAGTTCTACCAAACCACTCAGACAGCGTGTCCCACTGCATTTTGAGCAGGTCTAGCAAACTTTTGAGCGGGTCCACCACTTTTTGATGACTTCTCACCTTTCATGAATTAGCATCCTCACTTGATATAAAAGCTCCCACTAAACCTTACCATCATGTTAAAAATTGCAGGACACGCAGCACCTCATAAAAATCATGGGTCATGAACTCCACGGTATTATGCGGTTTGAATTTGGCATTTGGATAAAATGAATTACGATAGGCTCGTGTATGGTCACGATAAATAATTTCTACCCTAAAGTGTTCTGGCAACGTTACCTGTAATGCGGCACGTGGAACCTTCATAGAAGACTCCACCAGTCGCTTAGTTTCCATGATAGTTAGTTGTGGACTGACACTAATCGTCGCATTGCCAATGCCTTCCTTTGTAGCAAACGTGACAATGTGTTCATTTACGGCCTGAATCTCTTCTGTCAACCCCACATCCCCACTTACAAAGGAAACGGGCACATCGTGTAAGGCTGCTGCATACGTGTTGATGAGAAATTCGCTCGCATATTCGCCATTGATTTTGACATCTGCGTATGTGCAAAGTGTGTGGGCTAGTGGGTTACGTTCACTGCCACCCTTGCTGTGATAGCCGATAAAAATAGCACGATCGAAGCTTTTATCGAGACCCGCTACCATACACATAGGGTCGTATGTCCAGCCACGGATAACTTTACAGTTGATTGGTAAATTGGAAATGTCTAGATTGCGGGCTGAATCATGTGCGTCCTTTACTAAAATTTCGGTTGCGCCCCCCGCTATCGCTCCTTCAATGGCAGCTTCTACTTCTCGTGTCATTTGTCTTTGGAAAAACTGATAGTCAGGTGCATTTAACTCGGTTTCACTCCACGAAGTTGTACCTGTAATTCCTTCAATATCTGCACTAATATAAATTTTCATAGAAATCGAAACTCCTCTACATTATGATTTTGAATTGTTGCGTGTACTGCTCCGTAATGAGCTACCTGTGCTTGAACACGTCTAGCCCATGCCACATTGCCATAATCGTAATGCCACCATTCCTCCTCATAGTTCGTAAATCCAGCAAGTGTCATACAGTTATACAGCAAACGTCGGTGCTGACAGGCAAGTGGATTTTCATGCGTTTGCTGTTCAAAATAACGGGTCGCCGATTTTTCATTCATTTCATCAAATGCAGTCCCAAGATCGAGGGCTTTACCATGAACATCTGCAAGTGTTACATCGATGGCACCCCCTGTTAAATGGGGGGCTAAATGGGCTACATCTTTACTTGGAAATGCTACATATTTTTTGGTCGCCTGCACAATCTCTTGTGATGTTAGCTGCGGCATCCTTTTTGCTAATTGCTGAGAAAAATGGCTAAACAAATGCTGCTGTACTTGAAATGGGCGATAGCCATCATAAAGTAATAAGCAATACTCTTGAGGTAATAATGTTAACGCCTGTTGCAAACGCTCATAGACACCTTCTCTTACATAAATAACTCGTAAACTATTAGAAATCTGTTGCTGATAGTAGATGGGCTCCATAAATATCCTAGGATGAGCACCTGTAAGCTGGATAAGCGGCTCATTGTTTTCACAGACAACTGGTGATGGCGAGGGGCTTCCATTTAGAGAGGGTGCTATCGGTTGAAAAAGGTTCATAATAACAGAACCCCCCTTTAAATAGTTAGATAATTCAGTTTTTTAAGTTGAATGTTATCACATCTCTCTATCATTGACTAGATAAAAAAAGAATAATTACAAAATAATGGATAAACTCTTATAATGATACATATTCCAGCAATTGACGGATCGAAAAACCACTTATATCCTCTAATTAAGGATTTTATTCATCTTATAGCTCGCTCATGCTAAAAAATTAACGAAACCTGTTTTGGTGCTCAAAAAAAGCCATTGAAACACAATTGCTGTTTCAATAGCCTTTTCTTTTATGCCTGTTGAAAGGAATAAGCTTGCACTGTATGACCATTGCGGCCAGTTGTTGTCTTAGCTTGGGATAATGAATTTAGTATCGCTTCCTCAGTCGCTTCCGCTGCGGCTGTAAACAATTGATTCATGATGGGATGATCCTCACGAAGCTGACTTCTAGTCTCAATAAGCTGATCAGTGGTATGAGGAATACAATGTGCCGTCGTGAAGCCAATCACAATGTCACCACTACCATGTGAAAAATGACTGCCTGTCCGTCCTAAACCAATACCACAGCGCTTAATGACACGTGTTAATTGTCGACTACTTAGCGGGGCATCTGTCGCAAGGACAATGATAATGGAGCCATCTGTTGGTGATAGAGTAGATTGGTTTTGCATAGTTGAGACTTTGTAATGCTCGGCTAAAAACTCCCTGTCTTGTCCAAAGTTACTAAGAACTAGGCAGCCTACTGTATAGTTCACTTCATTTGATTCTACTTTGACGATGCGAGAGGAAGAACCAATTCCTCCTTTGTAGCCGAAACACATCATCCCCTTTCCTGCACCAACAGCGCCTTCCTGTGCCGTCTTTGTAGAGGCTTGACGAATGGCTTCTATGGCATGCGCAGGTGTCACTGGACAAGCTCGAATCGAATTAAGATAACTATCATTACACTCGCCCACAACGAGATTAATGGTTCCTGTTGTCAGTCCAATGTCTTCATTCCTATCAAGCATATAGCTTAATGTACCTTGTGTCACAGCTGGTACGCCAAAAGTATTGGTTAACATAATGGGCGATTCCAGTACACCTAGTTCATTCACTTGCACAAGTCCCGTTGTTTTTCCAAAGCCATTTAGTACATAGCTTGCCGCTGTCACCTTTTGCTGAAATACATTGCCTCCATGCGGTAAAATGGCTGTAACGCCTGTACACGCATAGGCCCCATTCTGATCTAATGGCTCATCCAATGTCACATGCCCCACTTGAACTCCTTCTACATCGGTGATGCAGTTTTTCTGACCAACTGGTAACACACCAATTTCAATGCCCAATTGTCTTACTTTTCCCTGCATATTATGCATCCTCCTCAATCGCCATTAACACAGCAGCCTGTGCATGGATAGCAGTTGTATCAAACACTGGAATGCTGACATCCTCCTGCTGAATCAGTAAGCCGATTTCCGTGCAGCCCAAAATTACCCCTTGTGCCCCCGCATGTACAAGCTCCTCTATCACTTGGCTATAGTACCTTTTAGATGCTGGTACAATGGTACCAAGACACAATTCATTGTAAATAATTCGGTTGACTTCCATTCGGTCGTTGCTGTCAGGCACGATCACCTCTATGGCAAAGCTTTCTACCCTTGCCTTATAAAACGCTTGCTCCATTGTGTACTTTGTACCAAGAAGCGCTATTTTCTGTAGCCCCGCTTCTTTGATTTGCTTAGCTGTGGCATCCGCAATATGTAAAATAGGAATGGTTATAGCAGGCTCGATAACATCAATGACCTTATGCATTGTATTGGTACAAATGATGACTAGGTCTGCGCCTGCCCGCTCCAGTGCTTGTGCAGCTTGAGCTAGAACCTCACCTGCTTTGTCCCACTCCCCGTTAGCTTGAAAATGCTCAATTTGCTGGAAATCTACACTAAACAAAATACATTTCGCAGAGTGTAGGCCCCCTAGCCTATGTTTAACCTGTTCATTGATAAGTCTGTAATATTCAGCAGATGACTCCCAGCTCATCCCACCGATTAAGCCGATTGTTTTCATGTCTACATCACTCCTTTTTCTATTATTATACGCCTCCCTCACACAAAAATAAGAGAATTTTCCAAAAGCAATAGATGGTGTTTGGAAAATAATACATAAAAAGAGTTTCCCCCATTAATAAAATTAAAATCTCAAAATTTTATCATATTTCATTATATTAAAAAAAGTTGATTTTATATAAAAAAACAGTGTAGACTAAAGCGTATTGTGAAAGGAGGACAACTTATGGAATGGATCTCAACAATAGTTGATAGTGGAAATAATATTTTATGGACATATATCCTCATTATCTTACTTTTAGCAGCAGGACTATATTTTTCATTCGGTACGAAGTTTGTACAAATTCGTCTTTTTCCTGAAATGTTTCGTTTAATTGTAGAAAAAAGAGAGGGCGATTCGGGGGTTTCTCCGTTCCAAGCCTTTACCATTAGTGCTGCTTCACGTGTCGGCACAGGAAATATTACAGGGGTAGCCTTAGCCATTGGTGTAGGCGGTCCTGGTGCAGTATTTTGGATGTGGATAATCGCGATTTTAGGGATGGCCACTGCCTTCATTGAAAGTACCTTAGCACAGGTCTATAAAGTGAAGGATGGCGATACATTCCGTGGTGGGCCCGCCTACTATATGGAGAAAGCATTAGGTCAACGAAAGCTTGGCATTATTTTTAGTATTCTATTAACATTAAGCTTTGGCTTTATTTTTAATGCTGTGCAATCCAACACAATTGCCACTTCAGTCGGCGAAGCCTTCGATGTAAATCCAAAGATAATCGGAGCTATACTTGTCATTTTAACTGGATTAATTATTTTTGGTGGTGTCCATCGAATTGTAAAGGTGACACAAGTTCTTGTTCCCGTTATGGCCATCTTCTATTTACTTGTAGCTCTTTTTGTCGTAGTGACCAATTTAGCGGAAATCCCACATGTTTTTTCATTAATTTTCACTCATGCATTTGGCCTACAGGAAGCTGCTGGTGGCGCAATTGGGGCAGCAATCATGCAGGGCGTACGTCGCGGTTTATTTTCCAATGAAGCAGGGATGGGGAGTGTACCGAATGCTGCTGCGACTGCTAATACTTCACATCCTGCTAAGCAAGGACTTGTACAAAGCTTAGGTGTCTTTTTTGATACGATTATGATTTGTACAGCCACTGCCTTTATCATTATTTTAGCGGGCTTATATGATAAAGGTGAGAGTGATGGTATTATTTTGACGCAAAATTCTTTAGCTGTTCATGTTGGTGATTGGGCTCCTTATTTTATTGCCATCTCCATCATTTTCTTCGCTTTTAGTTCGATTATTGGTAATTATTATTATGGTGAATCCAATATTGAATTTATGGATGCCCATAAAGCTTGGATGTTTTGCTATCGAATTTTCGTATTAGTTATGGTCATGTTCGGCTCCATCGCACAGGTACAGCTTGTATGGAATCTCGCTGACCTCTTTATGGGGCTGATGGCGCTTATCAATATCGCCATCATTATGATGCTCGGTAAAATTGCCTTCCTCGTGCTAGACGACTTTACTGAGCAACGTAGAGCAGGAAAAAATCCTGTCTTCTATGCAAAATCAATCCCAACCTTAAAAAATACAGACTGTTGGGAAGAAGAAGATCGATAAAATACTGAACGCCACTTCTAAAATTGGAGTGGCGTTTTTTGAAAAAAACGGTTGTTCTGCTCTACTAGTACAGCATTTATCAAAACTTAACGCCACCCCAAATTATGGAGTGGCGTTGTGCTTTAATATTTAAACTGACTAATCAGTAGCTTTAATTCATCCGCCATATGTGCGAGTGCTTGCGCAGAGGCATTGATTTCCTCCATTGAGGCTAATTGCTCCTCTGTTGATGCTGCGACATCCTCAGACGCCGCTGCATTGCCTTTTGCAGAGAATGCCAAATCTTCGGTTACTGCTGCTACCTCTTGAACACCTGCAGACATCTGTTCAGAGGCTGAAGAGACCTCCTCCATTTTAGGGGTAATTTCATTCATACTTGTCATAATGACTTGGAATTTTGCAATGGCTTCATCGGAAATATGCAATCCACTTTGCACATCCTCTGTAACCTTCGCCATAATACTGACAGATTGCTCCGTTTCTTGCTGAATCCCTCGGATAAGCTCAAATATTTGTTTCGCTGATTCCTGTGATTGCTCTGCAAGCTTACGCACTTCGTCTGCCACGACTGCAAAGCCTTTCCCATGCTCTCCTGCTCTCGCTGCTTCGATAGCTGCATTTAAAGCTAGTAAATTTGTTTGATCTGCAATGCTTGTAATCACATCTAAAATGGATGTAATTTGCTGAGAGCGTTCATGCAATGTCTGGATTTTCGCATTGGAGTCTGCTACGGATAAATGAATGGATTGCATTTGATTCTTTGTATTTTGAACAGCTTGTCCGCCTTCATCCGCCTGTAATGTCGCATGCTGTGAAAGGTCCGTCACAGCGGAGGAGATTTCAGCAATATGCAGAATGGCAGTAGAAAGCTCATGTAAAGAAGCTGCATTTTTATTGGCACTAATCGTTTGAGAATCAGCACTTGTTGCAACATCCTGAATGGAAATCGCCACTTTTTCTGTTGCAATGCTTGTCTGATTGGCATTGGCAGTTAGCTCTTCTGCTGAAGAAGCAACCTCCTCTGCATTTTGTTCAATTTTTTGAATTAGTGTCCGTAAGCTTTCTTGCATATCATTAAAGGCTTGTCCTAATTGGCCAATCTCATCTTTTGACGTAATGGTTACCATTTCCGTGAGATCCCCTTTGCTGATCGTAACCGCACTATCCTTTAAGGCTTTAATTGGTTTAATGACAGCCCTCATTACAAAATAAAAAATGATAGAACTGATGATAATTGCTGCTATGAGGACTAGAATCGTATGGTATAAAATCGAGGAAGCAGACTCATCAATTTCTTCAGCAAAAATCGTTCCTGTTATTTTCCAATTTGTCAGTTCATTTGTCGTATAGAATAAAAGACGATCATCACCATTAAAGACATATTCATACGTACCTGATGGACTTTCGTACATTTTATCAAGGAAGCTTTCTTTCAGCTCCCCTCCTGCTTCAAGTGTAGGATGTGAAATGACCATCTTGTCTTTTCCAAAAATAGAAGGATACCCATTTTTTCCGATTCGAATTGAATCAGCAATTTTTTGAAGATCGGTTAATTTTATATCAATTGCCACAACTCCAGCATGATCCTTCGTCTGCTTAGCAACTGTTACCACCATATCACCCGTCCCCGCATCCTTGTAAGGGTTGGTGATCAAGGTTTCTCCTTTTAAAGCTGTCGCCTCTTTATACCAATCTCGATCTAATGGATTATAGTCTGCACCATTCAATTTTGGCTCCTGTGTAAATCGACCGTCATTCATGCCAATATAAACACTCAATACATCTGCATTAAGCTTTGTATATTGCTGAAATTTAGCCACAATCGATGCTTGTGCTTCTTCATATTGGCCCTCATCTATTTCACTACTAAATACATTGATGTCACTCATTTTCTCACTAATCGTTTTGTCAATGAGCTTATTTAAAATGCCTACACTTTCATTGGCACTAAATAAAATTTCTTCTTCAATCGAGTCTTTTGCAGATAAATAAGACAAACTCCCCACAGATATGACAGGGATAAGTAATACTAGCGCAAATAGCGTATAAAGCTTGCCCTTAAAACTGCTAAATAGTTTCTTCATATATCAATCTCCTTTTGATTTTTTTAAAACCTCTCCCTCTCTTTATCTCCTTACCATTTCTCCCAAAGCTTTTATCGGACGAAAAAAACTATTTCTAACATTTTTACGATTTTCATACTATTCAGGCTTTACCGACAAATAAAAACCCCTGTACCTGGACAGGGGTAAGTTGGATTTAGTATTTAAACGACTGAATAGATTCTTGTAGGTCTATAGCCATCTTTGCTAGATGGGTTGAGGCTGCTGCTACCTCCTCCATCGCTGCATTTTGTTCCTCGGAAGAGGCTGCAACACTTTGCACATGATGGCTTGATTTACTCGACACTTCACTAATATAGTCGATTTCTTGCACTAACTTTTCAATATCTTGATGGATTGTTTGAATGGCTGCCGTAACAAGCTCGGTCTGTGCTTGTACATCATTAATGGCATCATCAATTTGTATAAAATTATCCCTTGCCACATTAACCTTTTCACGACCTACATGGACAGAATCATTACTATTTACCATATCTTCCTCGATAATCCTCGTGCTATCTGTAATTTGTGCCACTACTTTTTCAATATCGACTGCAGCAAGATTTGACTCATCTGCTAGCTTGCGGACTTCCTCTGCCACTACCGCAAAGCCTTTCCCATGCTCCCCGCTCCTTGCGGCTTCAATGGAGGCATTGATTGCTAGTAAATTGGTCTGTGTCGCTATACTCTTAATGACATTTACTGCTGATACAATCGCCGCTGTATTGTCATCTAAATCTTGCACACGTGTATTTAGCTCACTTGTGTTAGTAGAGATTTCATTCATTTGCACTGTTACATCATGTACAGAAGAACGACCTGTTTGTGCCATATTTTTCGTGTTGACTGTTGCTTGATTCACGCTTTGTATGCTTGTAGAAATATCATTCATTTTCTTCAAAATATGGGCAGATAAGTTTCGCACATCACCTGTTAACGTATCCTGCTGATCAATACCTTGTGCAATATCATGAATAGATTCTGTTACCACCTCTGTCGCCTGTGTAACCTCCATGCTACTTGCTGTTAGCTGTTCTGATGTTGCGGCAACTTGCTCAGAGGAGTTTCCTACCTGTTTCATCATCAGTCGAAGCTTTTCGGACATACTATTGAAGGAATCGGCTAAGTGCGCAAACTCATCCTTGGTTTTAAATTGTAAATGCGTATGCAAATTCCCTTCCGAAAATTTATCCATTTCTACCACGGTTTGTTGAATATTTTTTGCGATCCGTCTACCGAATAGTGTCGCAATGATAATGCTTATAAGTAGAGATATAGCCACTAGAATCATAATTTCAAGGCCACTTCTCTCTCCTTTTTGCTTTGTCGTCTCAATATGTGCTAGCATATCTTCTTGCTGCGCTGTTGCCATCGTTTTTCCAAAAACAACTAATTTCTGAGAGCCCTCACCTAAAATCGGTAAAGCCATTTGTTGTGCTTGCTGATGATCCCCGCGTTGATAAAGTGGCACAATCTGCCCATCTATAGCCTTCTCCCAGTCATTAAGCTGGGATAGAAATTTTTCAAAATCCTCATTGCTATCGCCTATTTCCTGAAGTCGATTAATCGACGTATGTAAGGTATTGCGGATTTCATGATGATTGTTGAGCATTTCTTCCTTGCCATATAACATATACCCACGAATAGCCGCATTCGCTCGTACGGTTTGGAACGAGATATCTTGATATAAATGGATTAATTCCGTATTGTCTTCGATTTCTGCTAATGTGTGATTATTATTATTCAGGTAGTACATAGCAATTCCTGAAATAAGCAGTAAAAAGATGAGGACAATACCAAAAGCAAATTGCAATTTCCGTTCCACAGTTAGTCTCATATGATTCCCTCTATTCTTCTATAATCCACTTGAGTATAGCCTACCTAAACCTATTAGCCTATAAAATCTATGCTTCTGCTCCTAAACTATCGCTAAAATTTAACAATAATGAGAATTTCGCATCTAATCTATTGACAATAATATCCACTATTTTACTAGTTGAAATAGGAATTAATCATTTGGAAACCATAGAGATAACACCAAAAGAGCGGAAGTAGCAGGAGCATTTTCAGAAAATGACCTCTTTTTTCTAAAAACTCTCGCATGCCTGATGTCAGCATCATCGCACTCAATAATAGTAAGCTATGTTGAGCCCCATAAATCTGCAAAGAGAATGTAATGACCAAGGGCAGGATGGCTGGATAAATAGAATCAGCTAGTGATCTTTTTTCCTCCGTATTGGAGGGCATGCTTTCTTTCTCTGTAGATTTAGTGGCTGTTAATTTCTTTGCAAGCATAAAGACAAGACCAAAAAATAAAATGGTATAAACAATAAATAATAGCCACGACATTTTGCTTTCCTCATTTAACAAATGAAAATAATCCTCAGCTTCTTGTGCTTGCAGTGCATAATACTGTCCTGTTTTTTGATCCATTAGGAAGAATCGTTCATCCTCGACTATTACTTTCATGGCCGTGTCCTTGCCGTTATGGAAGCGTATGTATAAATCACTTACTGCTTCATGGTTGGCTGGTCGACTGCTAAGGTCCTTTTTAGTTTGTAAAACTTGCTGAAGGCGATCTGTATCTTTCACCTCATAGCGGTCGACGTAGAATACTTGCTTTAATGGATATAAATATTGCTCTTTGCCATTACTTCCAGACAAATACCATGCCTCTTTAATCGATTGAATAGGGGTATGCAGCGACACTAGCTCCTCACGCTGCCTTTCATTGTAAACGAAGAGTAGTAGTGTGCTTAAACTCAAAACAATGCCTAGAATAAGTGTATAACTATAACCACCCTTGTGCACTTTATCACCTCCTTTACCACTTTACATTTATAGTAATTATTGTCATATACGATTTACTACTCTAATAAGTTTCAGCTATACTTAAATAGAGGTGATGATGTATGAGTAGACCAGAATTATACGTACATTTAGTAGTCGGTCCTGATTGTGATTTTGAATCCATGGCCATTCGAGCGGCACTGGAATCCTTTGGTGCAGGCGTTACACTCGATTTAATTGGCAGACCAAATGATTTCATTGATATTTTATCTGGAAATGATCTTCCTCACAAAATGGATTATTTGCTATTAAACTTTCACGGCGATGAGGGGCGATTTTGTCTGCCTGAGCTAGGAGAAGAGGTATATGAAGAAAATGAACCAAGGAGTATCTATTTTGAACCTCAAGATGTCTTAACCTATTGTCAGCTACAGGGTGTCAAGGTCATTGCGGCAGGCTGTACATTAGGCTGGCAGCAGCTAGCGACAGCCTTTTTAGAGAGTGGCTGTCATTCCTACCTAGCACCTGATGATTATATTGAGGGTAATGCTAATCTCATGTTTCTAATTCACTTTTTCTATGAGATAATCACAAATCATAGAAGTCAGCAGGAGGCATTTGAACTCGCTCAAGCAACCGACCTAGAAACAGCCTTATACAAGCTCTATTTAGCGGAAAAAAAATCGTAGCACCTACTACTTGGCTACGATCTTTCTTCTTTAGCGTTGATGTTTGTCTAGCATGGCTTCAGTAAAAGCTTGTGACTGTCCTTTAGGAATACTGAGTGTTTGCCAATCAGAGCCTTTTACCTGTTTGGCGATATAAATGATTTGACCGACGTGCTGTGCATAGTGTGCCATTTGTCTTTCAATGGCATCAATGACCGCTAGCCGCTCCCCTCTAATCGTGACATGCCCCTGTAAATCGGATTCTGTTAAATTTGCCAAGGCCTCTAAAAACACTTGCCACCCCTTGTCCCAAGCGGAGATGATTGCCTCTTTGGTGTGAAGACTATCCTCAAACTCATCATCCCGATTTCTCGTTGGCTTTTCTCCATCTGTCGATAAAAAATCTGTCCAGCGGGAAATCATATTACCACTTACATGCTTTACAATCACTGCAATACTATTGGATTCTTCATTGTATGCCCAGTGCAATTGTGCCTCTTCCATTTGGGCAAGCGTTTTATCCCCTAGCTCTTTCACACTTTGAAATCTTTTCTGGACAACTTGTAAATAGGTTTGTGCAATTGTCATAGTCGAACCTCCATCCCCTCTTTTCTATCATTCTATTATAGCTCAATTGAAATGTCTCATGACTTATTCACCAAGAATAAATTCTCTTGCAAGGATCGCCATTTTTTCTTGAACCTCCTGTGGGTTTCCATCGAGTTGATACCCGATATGATAGACATAGCCGTTATAGTAAGAATAAAACTCATTGGCTCTAGTTGTCATTTGAAAGATTCGCTTATCCGTCTCATCGTAATTGTAATAAGTATATACATACCCTCGTTCTGGTGACATCTCCCGATAAAACAGGGGATTCATAAAATTTAAGCCTATATTCGAAACTTTCATCCCTAAAGTTTCTTCCATATTTTTAGACTTCACATAGCTCGCTAAGGGATTATACTTTACATTTGTCACGGTAAAATTAATAAATTGTAAATCCACCCCAGTGGAGGATTTTTCTTTATAGCTAAATTGAAATTGCTTTTGTTTACTACCATCCTCCATTTTTGCTGATACCGCATAGACCTCATGTATATTTGGTTGAAATGGTAAATTTTCAGGATCAGTGAGATGAACGACATCCTCCAGTGATGTTGCTACTGATTGCATCGCCTCTAAACCTTGAAGTGGTGCATAATATTGGATATGTTTTGCCTGACTTAAATAATTAGCAAGTGGAAGAAAATTACTGTATGCTGTACCTTTTCCCTCCACTTCTGTTTGAAATAAATCCGTGAATGTAGGTGTTTCTCCTTCATCCTGTGTAGCTAACTCGCCCATCGGTTTTGCTGCTTGCCATGCAATGAATAATAAAATAGAGCAGGTAATCATTATCGTAACGGCACGATATGTCCATCTTGGCTTGGGCATAACAGGCTCTTGCTGAATTTGTTGTCGAACCTTATGAATAATGGCTTCCTTATATGCTGAAACATCTTGTAGTACCTGCATTGTATGCTTATCCATGGAAAAGCACCTCCCATTCAATATGTTGTAACTCTATTTTTAATAGCTCCTTTCCTTTCTTTAAACGTGATTTCACAGTACCTTCAGGAATCGCAAGTAGCTCCGCAATCTCTTTAATCGTCATCTCCTCCAAGTAAAAATAGACAATTGCTTCTCGTGGTTTGAGAGGTAAGCTTAAAATGGCATCATCTAACAGCGCTTGTTCATCTTGACGAATCAGAGTGTCCGGCAATGTTGATTTTTGTTTGGTAAAAAATTTATGCTGAAATGTTATTTTTCTGTATGCCCAGCTTTTTAAATAATCTTTGCATTTATTGATTGTCATGCGGGCTAAGTATGCCTTCATCTCTCCTCGTTCCTCATATTGTTTTTGATGATAGAACTTAATAAACACATCCTGTACAATATCCTCGGCTATTTGTAAATCCTTTGTATAGTAATAAGCAATTCGAAACAATTGCTCCGTATGTATAGCCATTAACTGCTCGAAATTTTCATGATCTGACACGCCATCATCCTCCTTCTACACTATAAACGACTCACAACCAGAAAAAGATTATTTTTCCAGATAGAAAAATACATAAAAAAACCGCCTCAACCATTTGAGACGGTTTACTGTTACTTTATAAATTTTCATCAATATATGTTTCGATATCAGAAGCTATCGTATCAATCGGTACATCTTCAATGTTTTCAGCATAACCATTATACATTTTGACGAGGACACCATCTTTATCGACTAAGAAAAATTGATTGCCATGAATGACTTGGTCACTGTTAGGGTCGTTTTTCACTAAAATCTTTGTATTTTTCACCGCAAATTGTTCGATATATTTCTGTGAATACCCTGTAAGAAGGTTCCATTTAGATTCATCTGGAACATTGTATTTACTAAGATAATCCGCTAACACATCTGGTTGATCAACATCTGGATCTACTGAAAAGGCAACGATGTTATAGTCCTCTACTCCTTTTTTCTGAAGCTTTTCTTGGACTTGTGCCATGTTTAATGACATGGGCGGGCAGATGGACACACAGTTTGTGAAAATATACATACCAATCCAAGGCTTACCTTTTAAGCTTTCAAGCGAAACCGTTTCACCACGTTGATTAACATGTTCAAAATCGGGTATTTCTAGACTATAATCTGCTTTAAATTTTGAGTTTCCACATGCGCCTAGCACAGATGCACAGGCTAACAGCAGCACTAGCCCTATTAATTTACGTTTCATGTCAACACTCTCCCTAACCTACACTATCCCCATCCTAACGTAGGTTGTAAGCGTTGACAAGAACTTCTAAGTGACAGCTTTCGTACATCTTTGTGAAATCCATTTCATTTTAATGAAACGAGTGCAGCATGAATCGCATCAAGCTTTACTTCGACGCGGTGTAATAAATAAAATGACACTAAAATCGGAAAACCGATATCGGATATCATGTTTAACCACTGTTCCATCCTTCTCCTCCTCTCTCATGTTAAAAATGGTCTTTGCACTTCTCGTAGCAAAGACCATTGTTGAATTATTCTGTTACTACTTCAAATTCTGTGACTTGACGATCTACAATACGAGCTCCCTTGATGGCTGACAGTGCACCACTTTGCCCAGTAAAAACATTTTTAGCCATAATCGTTGTCATTGCCTGCTGAATGTCAGTCACCGTGATATTCGGCTTCGGTGCATCAATCGAAAGGGTTGTCGTTTTCCCATCAGTTGTGGCAAATTGCAATTCTAGAACTTGTGTCATTCTGTGATCCCTCCTTAAGATAAATCGTGTGTTTCCTGTTTCGCAATGCCAGCCAGTGACAGTGATGAAAGACTAGCAATAGCATAAGCAACAGCTAACAAATCGTCCGCGCTATGTGTGTTGTTAATATTTCGATACGATTTCGTGGTGAACGTAGGCTCATTGTTCTCATCATAGCCATCCACATACTTGAGACGCAGTGTAGCATTTACAAAGTTAACATTAGCCATGTAGCATCACCTCCCTTCTGCACACTATATAAAGGCGAATTGCTAAAAAAGGGACATTAAGGATGAATTTTTTTTCGGAAGCTTTTATAATAGAGTGAGAGAAGGCAAAGAGGTGAACGATTTGTTACAAGGTTGGTTTTTATGGTTTATTTTATTTTGGGTTGTCGTCCTCATTTCATTGATGGCTATTGGCGGATTCTTCATGTTCCGCAAATTTTTAAAGGCACTCCCAAAGCAGGATGGAAAATCAGATTTAGATTGGCAAGAATATTATTTAGATAAAACCGTTCACTTGTGGGGACAAGCTGAAAAAGAATTACTCTATGAACTCGTAAGCCCCGTCCCTGAGCTTTTTAGACAAGTGGCGAAGGAAAAAATTGCAGGAAAAATTGGCGAGCTCGCATTAGAAGAAAAAGCAGCTGCCATTAACAATGACCTCATTATTCGCGGCTATATCCAAGCAACACCAAAACGCGATCACAAATTTTTACGCAAAAAATTAGAGCAAATGCAAATTGACATCTCCCCCTATGAACATCTATTCGAATGAGTAAACGCTGCACAAATCTTTGTGCAGCGTTTTTACTTAGCTATGGGATTATTGTCCTAACCTGTGTTTTTAAGAAGCTATCCTCCACTTTGCTAGCTTTATCTCTTTATTTAGACTCCTATCCGCGCTTTGCTGCTCTATCCGCTACTTTTATGAGGCTATCCTGCTCTTTTCTAGTTTTTTCCTCTTTATTTAGGCCTCTAACCGCGCTTTGCAACTCTATCCGCTACTTTTGAGGTTCTATCCGTCACTTTTATGAAGCTATCCTGCACTTTGCTAGCTTTATCCTCTTTTTTTGGACTCCCATCCGCGCTTTGCTGCTCTATCCGCTACTTTTATGAGGCTATCCTGCACTTTGCTAGCTTTATCCTCTTTTTTTGGACTTCTAACCGCACTTTGCTAGCTTTATCCTCTTTTTTTGGACTTCTAACCGCGCTTTGCTGCTCTATCCGCTACTTTTGAGATTCTATCCGCTACTTTTATGAGGCTATCCTGCTCTTTGCTAGCTTTATCCTCTTCATTTAGACCTCTATCCGCGCTTTGCTGCTCTATCCGCTACTTTTGAGATTCTATCCGCTACTTTTATGAGGCTATCCTGCTCTTTGCTAGCTTTATCCTCTTCATTTAGACCTCTATCCGCGCTTTGCTGCTCTATCCGCTACTTTTATGAGGCTATCCTGCACTTTGCTAGCTTTATCCTCTTTTTTTGGACTTCTAACCGCACTTTGCTAGCTTTATCTCTTTATTTAGACTCCTATCCGCGCTTTGCAACTCTATCCGCTACTTTTGAGATTTTATCCGCTACTTTTATGAGGCTATCCTGATCTTTTCCAGTTTTTTACTTTTTATTTAGACCTCTAACCGCGCTTTGCAACTCTATCCTCTACTTTTGAGGTTCTATCCGTCACTTTTATGAAGCTATCCTGCACTTTGCTAGCTTTATCCTCTTTTTTTGGACTCCCATCCGCGCTTTGCTGCTCTATCCGCTACTTTTATGAGGCTATCCAGTTCCTCCAGCGCTTACATGCATAAAAAAACTACACTAGCTTCAGCACTAGTGTAGTTTTGGAATTGTTTTTTTGACGCGTTTAAACTGGATTAGCATTGCGATACGCCAAGGTACTAACATGGCAAAGGCTAATATCCAGAACATACCTGCTAATTCACCGACATCGATGGAGCTACTTAAAATCATTTTCGCCACTACTCGGAAGATTAACAATCCGATTAATATAAAAGCGAATGCTTTTGAACGTTTTAAATAAATATCTCGACCCTTTACTTCAAATTTAGAAGTAGCAATTAATATTGTCGAGAATACCATTCCTACAGCTGCCGCCTCTAAGATTTGCATTGGTGGTACACGGAATTGCTCGAATAAAAACATCAGTGCACCAGAGGACATCGCTATTGGTGGAATAATAATTTTCTTCTCATTTGTCGGCATTTTGGAAGCTCTCATTCGTATGACCATCACAAAGCTCCCCATAAGAATGGCCATAATGGTCGACCCTATAACATAATAGTGAGAAGGGATGCTGCTTAACATAAAAAAATCCTCCTCTAATGTCTAATTAACAATTTTGTCCAAGTAATTGATCAGCAACAGCCTTTAATCGTTCTGGCTCGAAAGGCTTTGTAATAAAATCCTTTGCCCCACTCTCAATCGCTTCTACGATTAATTTTTGCTGCCCTAATGCTGTTACCATAATGATCTTTGCATCTGGAAATTCTGGGATGATTTTTTTTACGGCTGCAATACCTGTCATAACGGGCATCGTTACATCCATTGTGACTAAATCTGGTTGTAACTCACGATACATCGCCACAGCTTCCTTACCATTTACTGCCTTACCGACTACCTCATAGCCCCATTCTGTAAACATATTACTGATTGCAACACGCATAAATAGCGTATCATCTACTACTAAAACTGTAGGCACATGTTCATCTCCCTCCACGTTAAAGTTCGGTATGCCTCTTTAGTTTAACAAATTAAAACCCTGTAAATCCACCGAAAATAGGCTGTAAAACGCGTGTAATATACGTTAAGCCATCAAAGAATAATAAAATCCCAACGGCAATCATGATGTAACCGCCGATTTTTACAATTTTCTGGCTGTGTGTACGAATCCAAGTCATTCGTGAAATGAAGAAAGATAGCACGAAGAATGGAATGGCGAATCCTAAATAATACGCAAACATATAGCTAAAGCCCGCACCTGGGTTTGTACTTGCTAACATGATAATCGATGCAAGGATTGGTCCTGTACATGGTGTCCAGCCTGCCGCAAAGGCAATACCAATTAAGACAGACCCAAAATAGCCAGATGGTCTATTTTTAAATTGGAACTTTCGATCCTTCATTAAGAAGTCTATCTGCAATAATCCGACAATCATTAGACCGAATACGACGATTAAAATAGCCCCAACCTGTCGTAATAATGTTTGATAATTCAGGAAGAATTCTGCTGCATATGAAGCACTTAGTCCAATAATGATAAAGATAATGGAAAAGCCTAGTAAAAAGAATAGTGTGTGGAAAATGGCACGTTTTTGTAGCATACCTTTTTCTGATTTTAGCTCATCTAATGTCATACCCGTTATGTACGATAAAAATGCTGGATATAATGGAAGAGTACATGGTGAAATAAAACTTAAGAACCCTGCACCAAAAGCTAAAAATACGTTAATATCAGATCCCATATTTTTTATTCGCTCCTTACAGTTACTGCATCCATCGTACCAAAAAACAAAATAAAAAGCGCCCTTCTAGTTTGTGAACGTTTCATGGCAAAATGATGAGATTTTTGAGAAGTCCCACCAAGCTACTTCTGCATTATGCGCTCCTGTTGATTTTCTGTCAACAAAATCCGCCAATCTTCCCCCTTTTTCAAAAAGAGTATAGCTAATTTTTCTACCTTTTTCTTGACAGTGTCGATTACTTGTCATTAATGTTGAAAGAAGCTTCTGTTTTTCATAGACACTATCACGCTCATGTTATCGTAAGAAACTATTTATTTTATACTCATTGTTTAAATCATCTGGATATAAAGTCATCAGATGACCTTATTATAGGTTTATATGATTCAGTATTATTTCCTCAAATTTCGACAGTACCCTACTCTACACAAAGTGTTCATGGTAAACCATGAGTAAATGACTTATTTTCATGTATAATGATGATAGCAAATGAGCGAAAAAAAGAGGTGTAGCCCTTGGAATTAAGAAAGATTAGACCAAAAAAGATCTATGAAGAAGTATCCGAAATCTTGCATGAAAAAATTCGAGCTGGTGTCCTAAAGCCAGGTGATCGGCTTGACTCAGTTGAGCAGCTTGCCGAGCAATTACAAGTGAGTCGTTCCGCTGTACGGGAGGCATTATCTGCATTAAAAGCAATGGGATTGATTGAAATCAAACAAGGCTCTGGAACGTTTGTCAAAAGTGTGCCAGCCCATCAGCTTGACTTTCCTTTATCCACCGCTATGTTAACGAATAGACAGGATATTGCTCATTTACTAGAAGTGCGCAAAATTATTGAAGTGGGAGCAGCAGGACGTGCAGCCCTCCAACGTACAGATCAGGATATTCAGGCAATGGTACAAATTTTAGAGGATATGAAGCAGGCACATGGTGATGGCGAGCTTGGTGAAAAAGCAGATTATCAATTTCATGCAGCTATTGCCAATGCCTCTCAAAACCCCCTACTCACTATAATTTTAGATCAAATTTCTGGTTTAATGATCGAAACGATGAAAGAGACACGGCGAATTTGGTTGTATTCACAAAAAACAACGAGCGAACAATTATATGATGAACATATGCAGATTTTCCTCGCGATTAAACAGCAAAACGAAGAGCTAGCCAAACATGCAATGGCATCTCATTTAAGCAACGTTGAAAAAGTGCTATTACAATATTTCGAAACAACAGAATCCAATTCACACTAAAAACTACCTAGTACAAGCTAGGTAGTTTTTCTTTTCTGAAAATTCATTAAAAAACGTTTTCACTTTTTCAAATTTGTTGTAAGATTAAATTATTGACAAGTCATCTGATGACCAGTTGTTTACAAAAGGAGCGATGAAATATGAAAGTCACACTATTCGCCACTTGCTTAGTGGATATGTTTCAAGGGGATGTGGGAAAAGCAGTTGTTGAAGTATTAGAAAGACTTGGCTGTGACATCGACTTTCCAGAGGATCAAATTTGCTGTGGACAGCCTGCTTACAATAGCGGCTATGTCGAAGAATCGAAAAATGCGATAAAAAAAATGATCACAGCCTTTGAGCAAGCTGAATATGTAGTCTCTCCCTCTGGTTCCTGCGCTTATATGTTGAAGGAATATCCAGAAGTTTTTAAAGGAGACCCCATATGGGAGCCAAAAGCGCAAGCATTAGCAGCTAAAACCTATGAATTCACAGAATTTATTGTCAACGTATTAAAGATAGAAGATGTTGGAGCGTATCTAAAAGGTAAAGCTACTTATCATACGTCATGCCATATGACAAGATTACTTGGTGTAACAGAGGCACCCTTCCGATTATTAAAGAACGTCAAGGGCTTGCATTATGTGGATCTCCCTGGTAAGGATCGATGCTGCGGATTTGGTGGTACATTTTCTGTTAAAATGGGCAATATTTCTGGAGAAATGGTCCATGAAAAAGTACTGAATGTGGAAGAAACAGGCGCTGACATTTTGATAGGAGCTGACGCAGGCTGCTTATTGAATATCGGTGGCCGCATTCAACGTCAGGGTAAGCCAATTAAAGTGATGCATATTGCAGAAGTGTTAAATTGCCGATAAAAGGGGGAAATAAACATGGCCATGAAAACAAGTGATGATCGGTTTCAACAACGTGTCACGAAAGAGCTAGATAATCAGTTTATGCGTCGTGCGGTTTCGAGTGCCCAAGAACGTTTTCAAACACGTCGCCTTCAACAAGCAGAAGAATTAGGACATTGGGAAGAATGGCGTTCTCATGGAGAGGAAATTCGTAAGCATGTTTTAGCAAATCTTGATTATTACCTTTATCAATTAAGTGAAAATGTTGCCAAACGAGGTGGGCATGTGTTCTTTGCGCAAACTTCACAGGAAGCAACCGACTATATTCAAAGCATTGCTAAAAAGAAAAATGCGGCAAAAATTGTGAAATCCAAATCAATGGTAACAGAAGAAATTAACTTAAATACAGCTTTAGAAGCGCTTGGTTGTGAAGTGATTGAGACAGACCTAGGTGAATATATTTTGCAGGTGGCAGATCACGAGCCCCCTTCGCATATTGTTGCGCCAGCCTTGCATAAAAATAAGGAGCAAATTCGAGATGTTTTTAAGGAAAAACAAGGCTACAGTCAAACAGAAAAACCAGAGGAACTTGCCCTTTATGTACGTGAAAAATTAAGACAGGAATATTTAACAGCCGATATTGGTATTACAGGCTGTAATTTTGCTATTGCTGAAAGTGGATCGATTACACTCGTTACGAATGAGGGCAATGCTGATTTAGTAACAGCGCTACCAAAAACACAAATCACAGTTATGGGAATGGAAAGAATAGTTCCTACATTTGAAGAAATGGAGGTCCTTGTTAGTTTATTAACAAGAAGTGCTGTCGGTCAAAAGCTAACGAGCTATATTACAACGTTAACAGGCGTAAAGGACGAAGAGGATACGGATGGACCAGAGGAATTTCATTTAGTTATTGTTGATAATGGACGCTCGGCTATTTTAGGTAGTGAATTCCAGCCTATTTTACAATGCATTCGCTGTGCTGCCTGTGTCAATGCTTGCCCTGTCTATCGTCATGTTGGTGGGCATACGTATGGCTCTATCTACTCTGGACCTGTAGGTGTTGTGCTTTCTCCACTTTTAGGAGGCTACGATGATTTTAAAGAACTGCCCTACGCTTCTACATTGTGCGGTGCTTGTACAGATGCATGCCCTGTTAAAATTCCATTACATCAGCTCATTCATCGCCATCGTCAGGTCATTGTTGAAAATGAGGGCAAGGCACCTATCTCTGAAAAGCTTTTAATGAAGGCATTTGGTCTAGGGGCTTCCTCCCCTACCCTATATAAAATGGCGACAAAAATGGCTGCACCTGCCATGTCTCCATTTACTAAAAACAAGACTATTTCTAAAGGGCCAGGCCCATTAAAAGCATGGACTGAGGCAAGGGATTTCCCTGCACCAAGTAAAGACAGCTTTAGAGACTGGATGAGACATCGTACAAAAGGAGGCGGGCAATAATGACTGGTATGATTCAGCGTCGAGAAACCTTTTTAGCAAATATTGCGAAGCAGCTCGGACGTTCGCCTAAGACAGAACTACCACGACCAACTTGGCAGTATCAGCCACAAGATCGTGTGCTCAAAGATGCGACAAAGGATGAATTGGTGGAAATATTAATCAAGCAGTGTGCCAACATCCATACCAATATTGTCATTTCTAATACTGCCACACTTCCAGAGGATTTACAGGACGTTGTTGACAAGTATGGAGGTCAGTCTGTTATTACATGGAAGGATAAACGGTTCCAGGACTACGGATTATCCGCACTTATGAACGAACAATGGCCACGAGCCAATATTCAGCTTTATGAATGGGATTCACAGCAACCTGAGGAAAATATCCGTCAAGCTGAAAAAGCAAATATCGGTGTGACAATTAGTGAAATGACGTTAGCAGAATCGGGAACTGCCGTGCTTTTTAGTAGCAAAGATAGAGGGAGGAGCATTAGCTTTTTACCCGAAAAATCAATCATTATCATTCCTAAAAGTACAATTGTGCCTCGTATGACACAGGCAGCTCGTTGGATTAGTGAAAAAATCCGTCAGGGTGAAAAAATTGCTTCCTGTATCAACTTTGTTACGGGACCAAGTAACTCAGCCGATATCGAAATGATTCTTATCGTTGGTGTCCATGGCCCTATTCAAGCAACCTATATTGTCATTGAGGATCAGTAAAAGAACAGGCATGCATTTCACTGCATGCCTGTTCATGTTGTTGAAAAAGATGATGTCAACAGCAGAAAAAGCAACTTTGCAAGGTGAGGGGTTGATTTCCGTTCCGCCAGCGTCCTTTCCAGGGGGCGTCCGATGAGCCGCTTCACTCACTTCCGTTCGCTCCAGGGTCTCCTCTGTGACGCTCAATCCCCTAGGAGTGACGCTGGCTCCACTCCAATCAACCATTCTGCAAAAGGGGCTTTTCCTTATCTTTCATACTAGCTAGCCGTAGTAATCAAATTAGCCTATTATTTGTATGATTAGAGAAAGGATAGACTCTTAATTTCATTGCGAAGAAGTAATGAGTGTCAAAAGCCCTCCATAATGGGTAGTGAAGACCTTCACTTTATTTGAAAACCTTTGCTAAAAAGTTAGTGGGTTGAAGTGGAAGGCTACTTGACTCCCGTGGGATAGCGAGACAGGCGAAACTCTAAACGGAGCGGTAGCGGAGGAAGCGATTCGGCGCTCGCCCACAGGAAAGCAAGTAGCCTGCAACGGAAATCCATTTCTACCTTTCAATTGACTGTTTTGTTTTTCAACACTAAGAACGAGGCTGGGACAAAAAGAAAAAATGTTAGACCAAGATATAATTAGTCTAACATTTTTTTGATTTAGGAAGGCATATTTAACTTCTTAAAGTGAAAAAGCTAATATCCATTTTTATTGTTTTTCAATATAATCGAGTTCTGTCCCAGCCTCGTTATTTTAAGTTGTTGTGTTCGCGACCCCTTCTGGTAGAGCTGCTTTTTCGTAATACTCTGGATGTGCCTCTTTTAAAATAGATGAGCGCAGCATCACAAGTGAAATGATAATAATAATGACACTCGTTACTGGTAAAATAATAGTTGCTGGTAATGTATCATATAACATGCCATAGACTACCATACCAATCGGCATCATAGACATCGCCATCGTTTCCATTAGCCCAAAAACACGCCCACGATACTCTTCCGCAATGATTTTTTGCATATACACCCCGATGGGCATATTAATCCCCATTTCGAAAATTGCGAAAATAAAGTAAATGATGAGATAGAAGATCACAATAGCTATATAGGAAAAATCAGTAACTAAAGGGATGACTGCTAAGCCAACACTTCCCGCCAATAGTAATAAGCTGATTTTCGAAAAGCGTAAAGGGACCTTTACTTCAGATCTTGTTGCGAAATAAAGGGATGCTAAGAGCATGCCTAATGCACCAGATGCTTCAATAAAGCCAAAGTGTGTGGATTCTACTTTTAGCAATTCAATAATGATGTACGTTCCTCCAACAGCGATGGCAGAAAAGAATAGGTTGATCCACAATGCTACCCACATAATGGTCTTAATGACGTTACGTTGCTTGATATAATGAAAACCACTTTTCAGCCCTTCCCACATCTTTTCTTTTTTCGTATCTTCCCCTCTTGTACTATAAAGGTTAAAATCCATTGTTGCCTCTAAACAAAAGGCAATCGCATAGGCCACCATATTCACCATTAAAAATACATCCATATTAAAAAATCCATACATCATACCACCAATGACTGGTCCTCCAATTGCAGCTACGGACATTGACATTTGGTTAAATGACATCGCACGTTGTAATCGCTCTGGATTGACAAGTGTGGCAATAGCAGATGAAAACGTTACACCAGAAAAGGCTGAGCAAATAGTATTAAAAACAGTAGCTATGTATATAGCATAAACAGACATTCCTACTGTTTCTGTATAAAGCAGTAATCCCCCTACTGTCAAAATGGTTCCTGCCTGTGCTATTAATATTGTGCGTTTTTTTGAAAAATTATCTGCGACATAGCCTGCTAAGGGTGCTACAAGTGCGCGTGGTAATACTGAACAAATCATATTGGTAGCGAAGCTCATTGCCGACCCAGTCATCGATAAAATATACAAGCTAATACCGAATGCCATGACGTTTGCACCCAACATGGCAATCATTTTACTCGCCGTGAACGTCCATAAGTGATAGGTCGCCTTTTTTAATTTTTCCGCTTCTTTCATCTATACCCCTCCATTATTTAACTAAATTAAAAAGTTTAATTAGGTTAAACAAAATATACCATAGCTCCCTCTTTTCACGCAAGCAAAAGTTTAATATAATTAAACAAAAGGAGGCGAGGCAGTGGACTCTTTAGGCACACGAATTCGCAAATTAAGGAAAGAACAAAAATTAACATTAGAGGCACTTGCCGGTGATCGTCTAACTAAAGGAATGTTAAGCCAAATAGAAAATGATAAGGCTAAACCTTCTATGGAAAGCCTTGACTATATTGCTGAACGTTTAGGTGTAAAAGCTAGTGCATTACTGGAAGAAGTAACCCCATCCTCCATACGCCAGTTATTGGAGCAGGTGGAAAGTTTATTTGCAGAAGTAAAACGTGGTGATGCTCATCATCATCAAGAAATTGTCGATTTAATTAAGCCGTCTGTGGAGGGCTTGCCTCAAAGTTATGAAGCTGGCCGTTTATTGTATATTTACGCAGATGCCCAGTATGAAGCTGGATTAACAACATGGGAAGTCCCGCTTCAGCAAGCCCGCACTATTTTTAAGGAAATTAATTTACTTAGCCATTGGTTCAAAACCTTTATCCTAGAGATGGCTATTTTAGCAGCAAAACGTCAATATACAGTGGCGTACGATTGTATCTTACAGGCAAAGGAAATTATCGAACAAGAAGACTATCAGCTCGATTCTCGTGATGCCTTATTAATGACTTATTATACAAGTATTTTCCAACTTGCAATTGGTGAGCATGAGGAAGGGAAAAAATTAATTCAAGAGACGATTGCCAATGCTCATAAAAACCAACTGTTCTATCAGATTGATAATATGTACAGAATTGGTGCCTATTGTGCCATGATTGATCGTGATTTTGAACAAACCAATCATATGTTTATGAAACTGGAGCAATATCAGGCATTTGCTGAACGTGTTGAGGTTGATGCTTTTATTTTTGTATTGAAGGCACATTATTATAATAATTACAGCAATAATTATGACCAGGCTCTGATCGAAATAGAACGTTTTTATCAGCTTAGACACGATGATTATTTAGACAAGCTAGATCCAAACTTTTACTATGCTGAAAAAGGAAAATCCTTATATTTACTTGGACAATATGAGGAGGCGAAGGCTGCATTCGAACAGTATAAACACAGACCGATCTATATTAATCATCCATATGATATTTTAAGCTTAAATGAATGCTTTTCCTATAAAGCCCTTTGCTTTGCACATTTTGGTGAGCTAACAACAGCCTATGAAATTGCAAAAATGGCCTATACAGATTCACTGGATTTAGTGGATTTGCCCTATAAACGAAAAATTGAGGAAGTCTATCGAACGATTAAGGCACAGATTGATTCCATAACTTAATTAGTAAAGGGATTGCACGAGGCTGTGCAATCCCTTGTTTTTATTGCTGACGATCACTCTTTATTTGTTTATGGATCTTGCGTAACGCTTTTTTCGACCCACGTTCGATATCGTGCTGAAGCTTCCGATCCTGATAGTCTACAAATAATGTCTCTAAATCATATCCTTCAGGGTATAACTCTGTTGCAGGTAATTCAAGGGCAAGCCGCTTAACATTCACCTCTAGTATTTGCCCCTGATAGAATACGCTGACATTATTGTACGGATTCATTTCTTCATATACCAATCCCACATCATCATAGTCCAATAATTTCACACGATCCCCTTTGGCAAATGTATAAGCTGCTGCCAAGCTTTTTTTCTCTTCTTTAGGCTTTCGAATTTTACTATCCTGAACGAGCGTCAGCTGATATTCTTTATTATTGATATAATCCTTTGCTCTTTGTAAAACCGCTTCGCGGACATTCATTTTTTTAGAAATCCATAAGGCATTGCTTTCTCCAGAGGTGCCGATGAGTAATTGGTACAAAGGCTCTAATGTTTCAGCATGGAAGCGCATTGCCGCATTCATAAAATCAGGATGCATGTCAGAAAATCGTTTAATTTCACCATAATGTGTAGTTGCCACAGTTATACAGCCCATTTGATAAAATTCTTCTAATAGCGCAATGGCTAGTGCAGCTCCTTCATTTGGCTCTGTTCCACTGCCAATTTCATCAAACAGTAAGAGTGTATGATTATTAGCAGCTCTCATAATATCGGAAAGATTTTTCATATGAGAAGAAAACGTACTAAGTGCATTCTCTATACTTTGATTATCGCCAATATCAACAAAGATATGATCAAATACAGCCATTTCCGTTCCTTCGTCCGCTACAATATGGAAGCCCGACATCGTAGCTAATGTTAAAAGGCCAATGGTTTTCAACACAACTGTTTTCCCACCAGCGTTTGGACCTGTAATCATTAAGCTACGGTAGTCTTTCGCGATGGAAAATTGAAGGGGTACCGCATTTCCTGGTAGTAATGGATGCTTACCATTGATTAGTTGAATATAACCGTAATCATTTATACGTGGCTCCCTACCACCAATTTGTCTACTGAACTTCGCTTTGGCAAAAACCATATCGTATTGACTAATCAACTCCATGTTAATGGTGATGGCATGAAGATGTTCCATCAATAGCCCTGATAAAGACGCTAAAATCTGGTATTCCTCCACGGCTTCCTCAGCCTTTAAGGTAGCTAATTCTACATTTAATTTAGCGACAACACTTGGCTCCATAAAAACGGTTGCCCCTTTTGAGGAAATTTCAACGACCGTACCCTGTACATGATTTTTATAGGTCGCCTTAATTGGAATCGTATAGCGATCATCCTTTTGACTAATAAAAAATTCCTGAATATACGGTTTATTGGCACTGTTATTTATAAATTTCGTTAAACGTTCTTTAATTTTTTCCTCTGTCGTTTCCATATGATGTCGGATGCGTTTTAATTCACGACTAGCGGCCGAATCTACACGATTGGCTTTGATCGCAAAATTAATTTCCTCCTCCACGCTTTTAAATTCAGCCATAGAATGAGCGTAAGAGGAAAGAACAGGCGCAAAAAATGCCTTATCTAACATAAATTTTTTGATGTTGCGGCAGCCTCGTAAAAAATCAGAGATACTCACTAGCTCACTGGGATCTAGAAGCATTCCCTTTTCAAGCTTTGTCATAATATGCTCAATATTCGATACCCCTAAAAACGGAACATGCCCCTCTGCATCCAATATTGCACGAGCTTCTGTTGTTTCATTCAACCGATTTTTTACCACTGTTAAGTTTGAGCTTGGCATTAATTTATCTAAAAGCTGTTTTCCTAACCCGCTGACACAATAGGATTTAACGATGTCCTTTAATTCATGATATTGTAATTTTTCAAGTGTAGTATTATTCATTTCTTTTTGCTCCTCATTGTAATGTTTTATCATACATGAAGATACCTACCCAATAATAGATAGCAATGATGGTTTAAACAAAATAAAAAAGCTGTGAGGAATCCCCACAGCTCTATCTTTAAAAGGCGCGTTTTCCTGGCATCACAAATAAAACTTCAGCTAATTGAAGTTTCTATCCTATCTGCCACGCTTAATAAAGTATTGTAGGTATCTACATAGGTTGTTGAAATAGATCCATGACAAAATAAGGGGTGTTTATAACATGTATCCCCTGCTGTCGTCATCGCCACTATTTCATTCAATTTTTACCTAGTTAGAACCTACCGCACTCACAAAAAGCACCTCTCATTAATTGATCATTGTTATCTAATTATTGTCATTTTACTATATGCTAACAGGAAAGTAAAGGTACCTACCTTGTCGAATCTATCAAAAAGACTCTATTGTTAGCCTCACCCTACTCAGTCTACTATTCTTTAAGATACGATTAAACAAATAGCAGAAAATCTAGTAGCTCAATCCGATAAGGAAATAAAAAAGTTTTGTCCATTACAAAGCGAAGTGATTAAAGTTACATAAAAAAGACCTGTAGAAACATCTACAAGTCTTTTACGAAACTGATTTATGATGGGCTTTTCTTGTTTCTATAATTTTCGAACCCGAAAATAAAAGTAAAGCTGCCCAAATAATGCTGAATGCAAGGAGCTCAACCTGACTAAATGGCTCTTTGTATAGCACGATGCCTAAAATTAAGACAATCGTTGGCGATACGTATTGGATAAATCCTAGTAAATATAAAGGAATATTTTGTGCCCCCTTCGCAAATAAAATAAGCGGGACGGCTGTTACTAAACCACTAAAGATCATCAAAATATCTGTTTTAACATCAACATGTAAAAACGAGGCTTGATGTGTAGTAAAAAGATAGACATAATAGCCTAATGCAAAGGGTAAAATCAATAACGTTTCAATGACTAGGCCTCTTGTAGCATCCAGTGTAATTTTCTTTTTCAGCACACCATAAATAGCGAAAGATAGCGCAATCAATAAAGCTACCCAAGGTACTGAGCCGTAATTGATCGTTAAAATAATCACCGCAATAAAAGCAATTCCTGTTGCTACCCATTGTGCACGACTCAGCGATTCTTTAAAGAAAATCACCCCGAAAATTACAGACAATAGCGGATTAATATAATAACCTAAGCTCGTTTCAATGAGATGATTATGCGTCACTGCCCAAATATATAAATACCAGTTCATTGAAATGACAAAGGATGCACCCGCAAGCTGCCAGAAATGCTTTTGATGTGACCATAAATATTTTAAATCTGCTACGAGATCCTGACGCATTCGAAATACGAGCACTGCCAGCACCGTAAAGACAAAGGACCAAATGACACGGGATAATAAAATCTCCATACTTGGTACATGCTCAAGTAATTTCCAATATAGAGGGAATGCTCCCCAAAAGGCATAGGCAAAAAAGGCTGCCAAAACTCCTTTTTTCTCATTTGACATGCTATTAACGCTCCTACTCTTACTGAAATCGGTTAACGATTTCCTATAATCTTAAACTAGTTAAAGAATAGACTCATTATAGGACTTTGAGTAGCTGCTGTAAATGCCAAATTTCTAGTTCCTTTTAAAAGCTGTTAACCTTTTTGTTCCGACTCTAGCTCAGAAATATACTTGCGTACAGTACTATAGCTAATCTCTGGATTGATTTGGCGCTTGATGCGAATATGGATTTCTTTAATTCCAACCCCTTGCTCACGCATATCTCGAATCATCGACTTCAAGGGCCCCGTCAATGACTCTCGTGACATCGCTGTATATTTACTTAGTTCAATGAGAAGATCTGTATTTTGTTGACGGAGCACCTTCATCTCCTCCACCACGCAATTGTATTCAGTTACCTTTTTCTGCAAGACGGTGTTTTGCTGCTTTAATTTTTGTAAATCTTCTGTTAGCTGTGCATTTTGTTTTTTTAGCATTTTTCGTTCCCGTTCTAAACCATTTTGCTTGTTATCTAAATCTTTATACATAGCATTATATAACTCCTCCATATGCAAAAGCTCTAGATAGCGACTTTGCGGTACAATCATTAAGCTATCTGTCGTGTATAGAGCAAGTGTTCCATCTTTAAAAGGCTCATACGACAATGTAGAGGGATTGATTTTATTTGCCATTTATTTTTTCACTCCTCCACCAATAATTACATGTAATCGAATACCTTTGTGTAGCATCTTTCCGCTTCCTTTTCTATTTGATAACCATTCTCATTTAACATTATCATAATCACTATTTTGCTTTTTGTCAAAGATCATTTCCCTTGTGTGGAAGGAGCCTCTATCTGCCTACCCTTTCCATAAAAAAAGCCTCTTGCAACAATAGCTGCAAGAAGCTTTAGCCTTACATTTTTTTCAGTTTCTCATACTCCAATTGCAAACGCTCAATACGTTTACGACCTTCTTCACGGTTTCTTGCTGTTTCTGCTTGAATTTGCTTTGTTTCTTGAATACCAGCCATAATTGTTTGCCATGTTGTTTCAATGGTTTCGATTTTAATGCTTGGGCTACCAGCTTGACGAGCGATATTCACACTGTTCTTACTAATATTTTCTGCATTACGCACAAGCATTTCATTCGTACGGCGATCTAGTTCCACCATAGAATCAGAAATTAACTTTTGACGCTTCAATGTCACTGCGTGAATAAGCCCCTGCTTAAAGATCGGAATCGTTGTGACAAAGGCAGAATTAATCTTGGCAATTAGATGATTGTTCCCTTGCTGCATTAAGCGAATTTGTGGTGCTGATTGGAATGATACTTGTTGTGCCATTTCTAAATCATAGCGACGTTGCTCTAATAATTCCACAGCGCGAAGCATTGTTTCATATTCCATAGCTGCCAATTGATCACCACTTTGAGCCTTTTGTTCAAGTGCTGGTAAAGACGCACGAACCTCTTCTGTTTTCACTTCAATAGCTGCAACAAATTTACTTAATGATTGGAAGTAGTTTAAGTTTTGATCATACAAATTTTCAAGGTCAATGGTATTACGCTTCATTTCCCCTTCATATTTTTGGATTTCACGGTAAATGACATCCACTTCTTTATTCATGCTGTCATACTTAGATAAGAACCTTTCCAATTGCTCTTTTCCTTTGTTAAAGAGCTTGGAGATGAAACCGCCCTTTTTCTCTTCCGCAAAATCCTGTGGATCAAATTTATCCATAATTTTATTCAGGTTATTTAAAAGCACACTCGATTCTTCCAGCTTACTAGCTTTCATCGTTGCGAGCATTTTATCAGAAAAGGTTGAAATGCCACTTGCCGTTTCTTTACCGAGCTCTAGCATGGCAATTTGATCTTTGACATCAATTTTTTGTGCAAGTGTATGAACCTCTGGATCCTGCTTTAACATTAGCTGGTTTTGAGCGATTTGTGATAGTTCCTGCTCAGATACAAGTACTGGCTTTTGCTCAGCCGTTTGCTGTAAAAGTGGATTTGGCTGTAATAAAGGATTTTCTGAAGCGAATGGGTCCTTGGATTTTAAAAGATCATTGTTGAATTCAGACATATGTTTTACCCCCTGCAATTTATCTCTACTAATTACTTACGATTACCATGTAAAAAAGTTTCATTTTCTATAGGATGAAAAAATACGAATCTGCTATACAATAGCCATTCTGATGTACCTTATATTGCAAACTATATTGATTAGGGTGAGCATTATTAACAAAAATTTCCACTTCAGTGCAATAGTGAAGAATTTCTGCTATTTCTTTACTAGTAGGACACAGCTGTTGAAGCTTTTGAAAGAGCTGCGCTTTTTCTTCGATTGTTGCTAAACGCTGATTTGATGATCGGTCAAGAATTGCCTCCACCTCTGATTTAGCTAACATCATCCCATCCCCTTTTATAAATTATAGCTTCTTTCTAGCCAAAATTCGACTGATTCCGTAAATTCCTTTACATTGTTTGCTAACAATGGCACCATGACACCAAAAAAGCAGCTACATTATCCATGTAGCTGCCATTATGTTATGTTGTTACCTTTAATACCGTTTTAATTTTTTGAATGACGCCGCCAGAGCTATATGTCAATACACTACGTTTATAGAACGATAAACTGAATAGGTATACGACAACAATCGTTACGACTAAAATTCCTAAAGAAAGTAATGGTACAATGCCACCGATATCTGTAGCGCCAATACGCATTGGCATGATCATGCCAGAAGTTAGTGGGATATAAGAGAATATTTTAATGATAATTGTATCTGGATTCCCCATGCCTGTCAGCATAACATAAAAGCCAATAATCGTAATAATCATCGCAGGCATTAATACTTGACCCGCCTCTTCTACTTTCGATACTAAAGAGCCAAATAATGCACCGATAATAAGATAAAGGATAACTGTTAACAGTAGGAATACGATCGCATAGATGACATAGCCAACGGACAATTCCTTGACAATACTAGCAGCTGCATCCCAAACCATCCCACCTTTGATAAACTTCGCATAGATAAGGAACACGATCGCAATAATGCCCATCTGTGTTAAAGCGAGCAATAAAACGCCAGCGATTTTTGCTTTAAAATGTGTCGCTGGTTTGACACTAACTAAAAGCATTTCCATTGCGCGTGAGCCTTTTTCAGAGGCTATTTCAGTCGTAATCATCGAGAGGAATGTAGAAATGAAGAAATAGATTAAAATTCCAACCGCATAGGAAACTACTAGCCCTGATTGCTTTTCTTCTTCACTTTTCCCACCTGTTGATGCCTCATTTAAGTTTTTCGTTGAAATTGTTGTTTGAGCTGCCATAATTTGTGCTGCTTGCTCAGGTGAAAGCGATAATTGTTGTACGGCATAGTGTTGTCCTGCATATTGTAATAAGGATGATAATGTAGATTGATCGTTTAATTTCAGTGGTGTGAACGTAGCAATTTCCGCATGTAATTGACCATTTTGGTCGTTAATCGTCACAATCGCATCCAGCTTGCCGTCCTTTACTCTTTTTTCAAGGGTCGATACATCTTGCTCATCCTGAATAAAATTCATATCTCCATTCGAGACAAAAATACCACTTAGATCAGCAGAGGTTTTATTAATAATCGCGATTTGCTGTGCTTCATCATCACCTGTGAATAATTCCTTAATTTCTGACCAGAAGACAGCCACTGACATGACAATTACATATAAACAAGTCATTAAGATAAAGGATTTTGATTTAATTTTAGCTTTATATAATTGCTTCATTAATAAACTAAACTTCGACAACATGGCCACCTACCTTATCTTTAAAGATTTCATCTAACGATAAATAATCTAAGCTGAATTTTTCAATATACTTCCCATTGGATAGCTGCTCAAAGATACCTTGAGCAAAGCTTTCGTCCACTAATGTAAGCACGGTTTGCTCCTTCTCTACACGCACATCCTTGACACCCTCAAGTGCCAATAATTGTGTTGTTGACCAATCCGTACGGACAGCAAGCTTTGTTTTACCATATTGTTTCTTTAAATCTAGTAAGCTTCCAGAAAATAAAGAAACACCTCGTTTTAATAAACACAAATGATCACAAAGCTCCTCGACATTGTCCATTTGGTGACTGGAGAACAAAATCGTCGTGCCTTGCTCTTTCAATAGTAAAATAGCATCCTTTAGTAAATCTTTATTGACAGGATCTAGCCCACTGAACGGCTCATCTAAAATTAAAAACGCAGGTTTATGGATAAAGCTTGCAATGAGCTGTACCTTTTGCTGATTTCCCTTTGACAGTGTTTCTGCCTTATCCTTGCGTTTTTCCTCCAGTTCAAAACGTTGAATCCAAAAATCTATTTCCTTTTTCAGCTCTGCTCGTTTCATGCCACGTAGCTCACCAAAAAAGTAAAGCTGCTCCTCTACCTTCATTGTTGGGAAAATACCACGCTCCTCTGGTAAATAACCAAGGACATCTCGGTTAATGGCATTAACTGGCTGCCCATCCCAAGTAATCGTCCCCGCTGTCGTCTCCTGTAAATCTAAAATCATTCGGAATGTCGTTGTTTTTCCTGCACCATTTTGACCAATTAGACCGAAAATTTCCCCTTTTTCAATGGTAAAATTTAAATCATCTACAGCTGTAAAATCCTTGTACTTCTTTGTGACATGCTGTAACTGTAATGTCATGTTGTCTTCCTCCTTATCCTTCAAATATATGTAAGTCTTGTTTCAAGCCCTTTTTACGATTTTCATTTTTAACTATAGGAATGAATAGCAGTAAGGCGACAATCAAATTCATGCACCCCACACTTGTATTCATAGATCCTACAACGAATTCCCGTAAACCAAGGGATAGATTATAAATACCAATGATTAAATTTAACAGTAGCACGAATATAAAAATGTGATTCATGGATTTAATATAGTTTATTTTCGAGGAAGCATCTGAAAATATCTCAAAAGGGCCCTCCGATTTTGGTTTTCGATAATAGGCCCACCCACCAAACTTAGACACACACTCGATATTCATTTCGTCTAGAAACTCAAAATAATCCTTTGACTTTCTATTGACAAATTCATTTCGATAAATATATTGACCAGGTGTCCCTTTTTCAAAAACAAAGTAGCCTACCACTGTCTTTTTAAGATTCCACCCCCGATCTGCCATGTCATTGACCCAACGTTCTTCCTTTTCATAATCAATAAAAAAACGATACACTCTTTTTTTCATTTTGCATCACCCCTACTATAAAATCATGCTTCCTTTTTCATTATTTTCTGATTTCCCGGAAAATAATAGACGCTTCGTTAATCCGAAAATACATTTAATTCTCTCTTTAATCGATTACGTATACGCATAAGCTTATAAAATGGGAGGGCAAATAATACAACAACCACAAGATTCAGCGTATTTAACGCGAAACCAACCCAGTCTGTTGTTTGCTCCGAAAAATCGCCAATTAAACCGATCAGTCCAATGAACAAATTAAGTAGAATAAGAGAAAGTAAGAGCATCACCTTTTTTGACAGGTTACCAATTTTCGTTTTTTTATCTGTATACAGCTCAAATGGACCTTCCTGTGCTGCTTTTCTAAAAAATACAAAATTACCAGAGCGGTCAACTTGCTCAATGCCAGAGGATTTGAGAAATTCGAGATAGTCCTCTTCATAGTGCGTACCGAATCGCTCTAATTCATCATGGCGATAAATATAGCTATTTGGTTCTCCACGCTCAAACGTAAAACGAATCCATGTAAATTTTTTTAAGTGCCAGCCCTGACTAGCCATGTCATTGACCCACTTCTCTATTGCATAGGGATTAATCATCAATCGATATTTATGCATATTATTCAACTCCTCTCGTTATACGGATACCATTGTCAAAAAGTTCCCTTAATCTTAAAATTTCATATTCCACCACTGTTTTTCCAGTTTCGGTAATCATATATTCTTTCTTTCTGCCATCTCCATCAAGTGCCTCTATCCATCCTCGTTCCAACAACGTTTTAATCGCACCATATATGGTTCCTGCCCCTAAGCGCACTCTTCCATTGCTCATTTCTTCCACCAATTGCATAATGCCATAGCCATGCCTCGCCTCAAATAATGCTAATAAAATATAATAAACGCCCTCTGTTAATGGCGGATGCTCCTGTGTCATACAAATCCTCCTTTATATCGTCCATCAATATATCGTCAGTCGATACATTTAAAATATATCAGCAGTCGATATAATTGTCAACGCTCATTCAGAGTGTTGCAGATCCTCGTACACTATGCTAGGATGTAAGTAATTACTTGCATGGAAGGAAGTATGTTCTTGACAACGAAAGGAACTGCGCAACGAATTATCGAAGCTGCTCTACAATTGATTAGTGAAAAAGGCTATACAGCTGCAACGACCAAAACCATTGCAGAATTAGCAGGTGTCAATGAGGTCACTCTTTTCCGTCACTTTGGTAACAAACGTGGTTTATTAAAGGCCATTATTGAGCAATTTTCTTATTATCCGCTTCTACAGCAGGAGATCAATCAAAATGTAACGTGGGAATTAGAAAAGGATTTGTTAAATTTCTCACTGAAGCATTTTCATTTTTTAATGTCGATTAAAGATTTTGTCATGATCGGCTTTAAGGAATCCATTCAATTTCCTGAAATTAGTGAGGAAATCGCCAATATCCCTCTCCTCATCAAAAAGGAGCTCATTCACTATTTTCAAGAGATGCATCAACAGGGGAAAATAAGGGAAGTTGATTTTGAAGCAGCAGCGCTATCGCTTATCGCTTTGAATTTTGGTCATTTTATGTCACGTGCTCGACTTGGAACTATCGTATCTGACTTACCAACGGAAGAACTTTTACAAACTAGTGTTGCTATTTTTTCTAGGGGACTCGTTTCCTAGAAAAAATTTTTCTAATCAATGCAAGTAAGTACTTACTTAATTTTAGGGGGAATAAAAAATGACAGGTTTACAAGCACTATTGCGAGTTCGTGAAACCTATATCGGCATTGTTGCAACCATTGCCTTTCAATTAATCTTCTTTACAATTTGGATGACTGCCTATGATGGTGTCAATGAAAGAGCAGAACAGTTAAGCATTGGTATTGTTGTGGAAGATTCTGTAATGGGTCAACAGGTAGCACAGAACATCAAAGGCTCCATCCCCTTTGGAATGGAGGACTATTCTTCGATGAAGGAAGCTGAGCGCGCATTAAACGAACGACAAATTAATATGATTATGCAAATTCCATCCGATTTTACCAATCAAATTCAGGCAGGGAAAGAGGCTGAAATTATTTATGCGATTAATCAAGCCAATGCAAGTGTAGCGAAAAATATGATGGAGGGTGTAGCAAAGCAATTAACAGAAGAAATCAATCAAGCCCTGTATCCAATGCAACAAAATCAAGCGGTTGCAGTCTTTGCTCAACAATTTGCTCAGCTTCCCTTCGAGCAACACACTGCCCAACAAATTACCACTTCTGTCAAAACGACAGTAATGAATGTCAAAGACCATCCCGTCGATGGTACGATTGTAAAAACCAATGATGTAAAGGGATTTGCTGCAAACTTTGTCCCACTTATGGTCATCATCTCCTCGTTTGTGGGAGCGATGGTTATGATTATGCAACACCAACAAGCAGCACAGCTCGTTCAAGACAGCCTATCAAAATGGCAATTGTTTCTCGCAAGACAGCTACTCAATGTGGGCGTAGCCTTTACATTGCCATTCATAACAATTGGCTTGATGCACCTTTTTAATATCGATAGTCAAGAAAGCCTGCTGTCGATTTATCTCTTCCAATCTGTAATGTATCTTGCTTTCCTCAGCTTGGCCCAAGTATTTGTGATTGCCTTTGGAAATATGGGGATGATATTTAATATTTGTGCTCTCTCACTCCAATTAGTAACATCAGGTGTACTTGTTCCAAAAACCATGCTATCTGAAGGATACAAACAGGTCGCTGCCATGCTACCTGCCTCGTATGGAGCAGATGGCTACTACACAATCATCTTTGGTGGTAGTTCTGATAATCTCCTGCAAAACAGTAGCTCATTGGCCATCATCATCTTCGTGACACTAGCCATTGCTACGTTGATCGTCACATTTAAGCCAGCTCCAGTCCGATGATTTAATAGAAAAGAGAAGGTCTACAAGTTGATGTAGACCTTCTCTTTGAGTGGTTATCCGCTACTTTTTCTCTTCTATCCTTCAAATTGAGCGTTCTATCCGCTACTTTTCCTCTTCTATCCTTCAATTTTGGCGTCCTATCCACTGCTTCTTACTCTCTCCTTCAAATTGAGCGTTCTATCCGCCACTTTTTCTCTTCTATCCTTCAATTCAAGCGTTCTATCCCCCACTCCTCACATTCTTTAAAATAGCTGCTAGCTGTTGATTTAACATGGTCACGCTATCGCTGAAATCGCCACGATACCATTGGATGATGAGCCCGATGATGGCGTTTGCTTGATAGGCACTATAATAGTCGATCGAGATATGATCCCCCATTTGATGTATGTGCTGTGTGGTAATATCACGTTTTAGTAGGGAATAAATGCCATCAAAAAGCATGTAATAGTAGGTCAGCGGGACATTTTTAGAAAAGACGATACGGTAAAACATTTTAAAGCGTTCAATATGATGAAAAATACGGATGGTATTGGGATCTAATTGATTTGTGTCCAATGTCGTGACGGCACGATAGGGTTCTTCATAGGATTGATATAAATCCTCCATTATCTCCTGAAAGTATTCTTCAAAGAGCCCCTCTTTTTGCTCGTAGTGTAAATAGAAGGTTCCTCTATTGACCTTTGCTTCTCTACAAATTTCAGCAATGGAGATTTGCTCCAATGGTTTTTGGCTAAGCAAGGTCAATAAAGCATCGTGGAGAGCTTGCTTCGTTTTAATAATCCGTAAATCCGTAGTACGCAATTTTTTCAGCTCCTTAATAAACAGATTGTCCAAATGTGTTGATTACTCAACACATCCCGTTTTTTTGCATATTGAAATCGCTTTCATCTTTATTATATGATTTTAATGAACAGATGTTCAATAAATAAAGAAATTACGATGAGGAGGTCTTTGAGATGAGATTAGAAGGTAAAGTAGCCATTGTGACAGGTGCAGCTTCAGGTATGGGGAAAGCCATTGCAGAAGGATATGCAAAAGAAGGCGCTAAGGTTGCCGTTTCAGACTTAAATTTAGAGGGTGCCCAAGCGGTTGTGGAAGGTATTCAAGCGGCTGGAGGAACAGCATTTGCCATTCAGACCAATGTCGCATCAACAGAAGACTTACAACGTTTATTTGATGAAACAAAAACGAACTATGGTCAATTAGATATATTAGTCAACAATGCAGGTATTATGGATGGTATGGAGCCAGTTGGAGAAATTTCTGATGAACGATGGGAAAAAGTATTTGCTGTGAACACAACAGCTGTTATGCGCTCTATGCGTATGGCTACAGAAATTTTCCTTGCGCAAGGACATGGTGTCTTTGTCAATAATATTTCTGCTGGTGGCTTATATGGGGCACGGGCTGGGGCTGCTTATACAGCTTCAAAACATGCGGTAGTTGGTTTAACAAAAAATACAGCCTTTATGTATGCTGATAAAAATATTCGCTGTAATGGTATTGCGCCAGGAGCAGTGATGACCAATATCGCCTCTTCCATGACAAACATGAGCCAAACGGGTGCTACACGACAAGCACTAGGACTATCCATCAATCCGCGGGCTGGTCAGCCAGAAGAAATCGCTCAATTAGCGATCTTCCTAGGCTCAGATGAGGCTAGCTTTGTGAATGGACAAGTTATTGCGGTTGATGGTGGCTGGACAGCTTACTAATCCATAAGGAAACACGCACAGAGACATTTTCTGTGCGTGTTTCTTTCATTATATAACTTTTCGAGACGGAATCATGCTTCCAATTACTGCCCCTATTAACGCTGGCAGTATCCATCCTAAGCCAATATCATAAAAAGGTAGCATCGCAGAATAGTATTTCTCTACTGCATCCAATATACCTAACTTCGCATCTGGCACACTTTCTACCAGCGCTTTATAGCCGTCAATCAGGCTAATGAAAAATGTAAAAATCATCGCTATGGCATACACTGTTTGCTTATTCTTAAAGAAGGATGAGCTTAGAGCGAGCAAGATTAGGACGATTGCTAATGGATATAAGAACATTAAAACTGGAATAGCATATTTGATAATATTGTTTAAACCAAAATTCGCAATCGTAAAGGATACAGCACACAACAGAAACACAAACCATTTGTAACTAATTTTTGGAAATACCTCATGGAAAAACTCACTACAAGATGTAATTAAGCCGATACTTGTTTTTAAGCAAGCGAGCACGATGATGACCGCCAATAAAATAGCTCCAAATGAGCCGAAATAATGATCGGCCACTGCCGCAAAGATTAAACCACCATTATCAAAAGTCCCGACAGCATTAATACTGGAAGCGCCCATATATGTTATGAGACCATAAATCAGCGTCATTAAAGCCATCGCAAAAATACCTGATGTCCATGTAGCCTTGGCAATTTCCTTACGATCTGTAATCCCTGCACTTTTAATTGCATTAATGACAACAATCCCGAAGGCTAGTGAGGCAAGGGCGTCCATCGTATTATAGCCTTCTTTAAAGCCTGTCATAAAGGCAGCATCCATATATGCACCGATTGGCTGCTGGAAATGGCCCATTGGCTTCGTAATGCTTGTAATAATTAAAATAAATAAAACAACTAAAAATGCAGGCGTTAAATATTTACCGATATAATCCATTATTTTCGCTGGATTTAAAGAAAAATAGTAGACAATAGCAAAAAATATAAAGCTAAATACAGCTAGTAGCAGTGTTGCATGCTGTGCTTGAATATATGGCTCAAACCCTACTACAAATGGTACAGTTGCTGTACGTGGGATGGCAAAGAATGGTCCGATTGTTAAGTACAGTGCCAATGAAAAAATAATACCAAATATAGGATGAACACGATTGGCTAGATCACGTAAACCATTACTACCTGATAAGCCAATTGCCAAAATTCCGAGGAATGGTAAGCCGATAGCAGTCACTAAAAATCCGATTAATCCAAACCAAAAATTAGTCCCTGCAAATTGACCCATTTGAATAGGAAAAATTAGGTTCCCTGCTCCAAAATACAGTCCAAATAACATGGTACCAATGACTGCGTAAGTTGAAAAAGGTATTTTTTGTTGCATAATTGATGTGCTCCTTAGAAGTTTTAGACTATAGCAAATTATTTTAATCGAATGATTTTTCACTACAATTTCATCATGTTATCAAGCATTTATTATAATTACAATAGTTTTTTCGTTTATCCAGTGAGATTCAACAAAAAAAGAGCTGTCTACTGACAGCCCCTTCTTAGTTTGCAACTGACCATTCAATATGATCTAAAAATTTATAAACATCTTCATACACTTTATCGCGTTCTTTATCCAATGTAATAATGTGGCCAGAGTTTTCATACCAAATGATTTCTTTGTCGTCTGTTTCCACAGTATTTAAAATAAAAGGTGCGCTTTCTTGATAGAGGTCATCATCTAGTGAGCCTTGTAACACAAGAGTTGGTGCTTTGATCGTTGATAATTCTTCACGCGTTTCTGTTGTTAAACGTGTTACGCCGTCCAATGAATCCTTCGGTGAAATACGTAATTCATGTAATTCTGAAATAATTTGATCTTTTGATTTATTTTCAAAGTGTTTATATAAACGAGCATAGTGGTACAAACGTGTAAATAAGCCTTTTGAATTATCACGTGTAATCGGTGCACACATCGCTACACATGCTTTCACTGGGAATGTCTCTGCTACCTTTAATGAAAAGACACCTCCAAGTGAAATCCCAACAACAGCGATTTCTTCATAGCCTTTCTTTTGTAGGAAGTTATAACCTTCTACTACATCGTTCCACCAATCTTCTGGTTTTGTTTCTAATAATGCTTCTGGTTCTACGCCATGCCCACTATAAATTGGTGCATGCACAGTGTAACCTCGTTGAGATAAAAATTCTCCTAGCTTTTTCACATCTTTTGTGCTACCTGTGAATCCATGCAGTAATAGTACGGCTTTATTGCCTCCCTCGATTGTTAGAGGTTGTGGCTTTGTTAACTTCATTTTATGATATCCCCTTCACGGAAATTAATAATTGTGTATTTTATGTGTCTATCTTAACACCCTTTATTCATAATGTACAATTTATAGTTTTTATCAAATCAATGTGTATTGTGCATGAATGATGTCAACTTAACGGCTGTACTATCACACTTTCTGCTACTTAACTTTTCCATTCTGCTAAATAATTGCAACGTCCTTTTAAAAAATTTTTGCTACCTATACTTCCCGTCTGTTTCCCGTTATAATGCAGATAACTTAAAAATCACAAGAAAAGAGGTGAAAAAAATGGAGTGGCAACAATTAGAATATTTTGTAACCGTTGCAAAGTTAGAGCATATGACACGGGCTGCCGAAGCATTAGCGATTTCACAGCCAGCACTTAGTCGTTCAATTTCAAAGCTGGAGGAAGAATTAGGTGTACCGCTTTTCGACAGACAAGGGCGCTCGATTATGCTAAACCGATATGGAGAGCTATTTTTATATCGTGTCCAGCGCATGCGTAAAGAATATGAAAAGGCTGTTTTAGAGTTACAGGAGCTTAATAATCCCGAACTCGGAGATGTATCACTCGGTTTTTTACATACACTTGGAACGAGTATTGTACCCGACTTGATTCGTGCCTTCCGTCAAAAACATCCCCATATCCGTTTTCATTTCACACAAAACTACTCCCATTCACAGTTAAAACAATTACTGGCAGGTGAGTTAGACCTGTGCCTACTAGCTGCGATCGATACAGAGCCACCAGTTTGTTGGAAGGAGTTATGGCGAGATGAGCTCTTTATAATGGTCCCAATTGACCATCCATTAGCCCATCGTAAAAGCATCAAAATGAAAGAATTGGAGCATGAAAGTTTTGTCTTAATGAAAAAAGGCTATGCATTACGCCGCTCAGCTGATCGCTTATTAAATGCTGCGGGCATTAAGCCTAAAATTTCTTATGAAGGTGATGAAGTATCGACAATCGCTGGGTTTGTTGGTGCGGGGCTTGGCGTTTCCTTACTACCCGATGATGAGGATTTAAACCCGAAAAAAATTGTTAAAATCCATGTTGAGGATATGGTATGTGAACGAATTATCGGCATGGCTTGGATAGAAAATCGTTATTTACCGCCATCTGCACGTCAGTTTAAACAATTTGTCTTTGATTTTTATGACAATAAATAATATAAAAAAGATCAAGGCTTTGGCAGCCCTGATCTTTTTTATGCTACAGTAATTTAACCTGATAGGAAAAAATATCCGTTGTATCGCCTTTCATTGCAAATACTCCCTGTTCGACGAGCGTCAGTAAGCGATACTCTACAAAATCATTTCCTACATAATGGACAAATGTTTCAAATGTCTGTGCCAAAATATGCGTAGGCATTAGCCACTCTTCATTTTGCTGTAAATGCAAATTTTTTGCACTGGCGATAATGTATGCATCCATTGCATCTTCCTCTACATGCAATAGTTCACTTTTCCATAACCGTAATGTACTTGGCTGTTCTTTGATGTTTTCCCATTCCTTAGCGAGTTGCTGACATTCTTGCACAGAGAATCGTTTTGCACTAGGGCGAAGCTTCATTAGCATTTCCGAGGAAAGCTCGCCTGTATGGCGAATGTCTAAATTGGGGTGAATACTCTTCAGATTCTCCGTTGCATCAATACCATACACCATACTGCATTTATGAATTAACTCACTCATCACATAGCGCAGTCCTATCTGTTCATGTGTGTTGTGACTATACCAAATCCACACATCCACATCACAAGGTAAATTAGCGATTTTTTTCCTCCAGTTTTCATACATCTCATCATACAATTGCTGGTCATCATCATCTAAAATATGCGTGGCTAACCAAGTTTTACGTTCTTCAAAGTTTTGAAGAGGTCCAATCGAGAGATCATCATGGACACTTAGAACTGATTCATTTCGCTGCAAACGATGTTGACGAATTGCAAGTTTCATAGAACCCTGCGTTGCTAAGCTAAAGGTAATATGTAAAATAGCCATGTCCATTCCTCCCTACTGTTTGCTGATGGCAATCTGTATCCCGATAAATGTGAATAGAATACCTTGAACTGTATTTAGTCGTTTAGCAATCGCAGGTTTACCAATAATGACTTGTCTAACTTTCCCTGCAAATATACTAAACAATGAAAATAATACAAGCGCTTGTATTAAAAATACAATACCCAAAATAAGCATTTGAAACGCCACATGTCCTTGCGATGGATTAACAAACTGTGGTAACAGCGCTAGGAAAAATAACGATACTTTAGGATTTAAAATATTCATTAATATTCCTTTTTTATATAATTTAATATAGGCTTGCGTATTTTGCTGTTGCAACGTAAAAGGGTCTCCTTTAGCACGAAATGATTGCCAAGCTAGATATAATAAATACGCTGCTCCTGCAAATTTGACGATGGTAAAAATAATGGTCGATTGATAAATTATCGCAGAAATACCAAGTACTGCTGCACTAATATGAACAAGTAGCCCTGTACACAATCCAAGAGATGTGGCAATACCCGCTTTTTTATCTTGTGTAATACTTTGGGCAAGCACAAATAAATTATCGGGCCCTGGCATAATGGTTAAAATCATCGCAGCCCCTAAAAACGCAAATAACGTTGAGATGTCCAAAACTTTCCCTTCCTTCAACTTCTTTTAAAAAACTATATACATTATACTACATGACGTTGTTCTCACTAGATGTAAGTTTATGACTTTATCCAAAAATTTTTTTCAAATTTCGGTTTCACAATTTATGCTCGCTCAAGCGATACTTTTCTTCCCTAATCCATTATAATAGTAGAAACTCATGATAAACCAGATAACTTCCATAAGAGGTGATTGATAATGGCAGTAAGTGATATTGTCACGCAATATGAGGATGAGCATGGACAGGTTTACTATAAAATGAAATCCCATGACATTGAGGTAAAGGCCACACAAAACGCAGGCTTAGCACCTGTCATCACGTATTGGATGGCTGACAAAGAGATTACAGATTCCATTCGAAATTTACGCTTCAGTCCACGTGCCCCATCTAGCTATATACAAGATTACGAAGAATTTCAAGCAATGCTTTATGCGAAAGAGCAACGGGCCATTAACCAGCTGTATGAACAAATGAGCATTAAACCCAAAAATATGTCTTCAGGGAAACAAGTCATTTGGAGTTTCTTTGTCATTGTGCTGGCTATGCTTCCCCTTTTCATTGCGATTTGGTGGTTTAAATAATTGAATAAGCGACCTCTTTAGCGTTTTAGCGCATCCCTTTCTTAATTTATCAAAACTTTCAAGTAATTTATCCATTCAGCTTGACAGACTTATAGAAGTAGTGCATCCTTTAGTCAATAGATGAGAAAACGAACGAAGACCAGTAGTTAGCCACTGCTTGAAAAGAGAGCGATGCCCATCGGCTGGAAGGCATTGTACAAGAAAGACTAATGAAACCTACTTCGTGAAACGTCCTAGCCAAACTAGGCGCAGTCTCGAGCGTTATGAGAAAAGTGGAATGTCGCATGATATTCAATGTAGGTGGTACCACGGAAGGCAAGTCTTTTCGTCCTAATTTTTAGGATGAAAAGGCTTTTTTTATCTTGATTCAGCAATGATGGAGGTCGTGAGATGGAGAGAAAAAGAATTGTTGTTAAGATTGGTAGTAGCTCTTTAACGAATGCGAAGGGTGAAATCGATAAAGTTCGCTTAATGGACCATGTACAGGCAATCGCCGAGTTGAAGAAATTGGGACATGAAGTGTTACTTGTCTCTTCAGGTGCTGTAGCGGCGGGTTTTAAACAACTTGGCTACCCTGCTCGCCCTGTGACAGTGAAAGGAAAGCAGGCAGCTGCTGCTGTAGGACAGAGCCTACTTATTCAAACGTACAGTGCCTTATTTAGTATTTACGATATCATGCCTGCACAGATATTATTGACACGAACAGATTTTTCTAAAAAAGAATGCTATAAAAATGCCTATGCGACTTTCGAGGAATTGTTAGAGCGATCCATGCTACCGATTATTAATGAAAACGATACAGTGTCAATTAGTGAATTAACCTTTGGAGATAACGACATGCTTTCAGCACTCGTCAGTGGACTTGTCCATGCAGATCAGCTCATCATTTTAACAGATATCAATGGCCTTTATAATGCCAATCCCAATAAAAACCCTCAGGCAGAGCGCATTGATCGACTAGCTGCTATTACAGACGATTTGCTACGCTTTGCGGATGGAACAGGATCAAAGGTTGGCACAGGTGGCATGACCTCTAAGCTGCTGGCAGCACGAACAGCGCTACGTGCAGGTGTGAAGGTATTTATCGGTACAGGTCATGGTGCACAGAAGCTCGTCGATATTTTAGCAGGACATGGTGATGGCACTTATGTGGAGCATGATGAGCTCGCAGTGTTAACAAATCATAAACAGTGGATTGCACTCACGGAAATTTCTGGTAAAATTTTTATAGACAGTGGTGCAGAACAGGCCTTAATGAATAATGGTAAGAGTCTATTGCCTGCTGGCGTCTATCGTGTAGAAGGTGAGTTTGTCAATGGTGATGTTGTAGAAGTCTATAGTGAGAAGGACTTACTAGGACGTGGCGAAGTACTGTACTCTTCCCAAGAGCTTCTCTCTGCCATGGGAAAACGGACTGATACATTGCTGAAAAGCCCTATTGAGGTAATTCATCGAGACAAATGGCTGAAAATTCAAACGAATTAAGGAGGAATGACAAATGACAAGTGAAATTCAAGAAAAAGGACAACGCGCAAAAGCCGCAAGCTACATGTTAAATATTAAAACAACCTGCGAGAAAAATGAGGCACTGAAAAAAATTGCAGAACAGCTATTAATCGATCAATCTGACATTATGGCTGAAAATGCAAAGGATTTGGCACAAGGGGAGCAGCAAGGTATCCCTGCGTCTACATTGGATCGCATCATGCTCAATGAAGAACGGATTGCAGCAATGGCCGATGCCATTCATTTACTCGTCTCCTTAAACGATCCAGTAGGTACAATTGTTGAACGTATTGAAAAAGACAATGGGCTCCGCATTGAAAAACGAATTGTGCCACTTGGTGTTATTGGTATGATCTATGAAGCTCGACCAAATGTCACGATCGATGCAGCAACACTCTCTCTAAAAACAGGTAATGCAGTTATTTTGCGCGGAAGCTCCTCTGCTAAGTTTTCTAATATGGCTCTTGTTGCAAGTATTCATCGCGCGCTTGCTAAAACATCCATCCCTACCGATGCTGTTCAATTAATTGAGGATACAAGCCGCGAAACAGCCAAAGAACTCTTCCATTTAAAAGAGTACTTGGATGTGCTCATTCCTCGTGGTGGCAAAGCGCTGATCGATTTAGTTGTCAATGAAGCGACTGTTCCTGTACTGGAAACAGGTGCAGGCAACTGCCACATTTACGTGGATGAAATGGCGGATTACATAAAAGCAGAGAAAATCTGTCTAAATGCTAAAACACAGCGTCCTTCTGTTTGTAATGCAGCAGAAAGCTTACTCATTCATCCTACTTGGTTTCAAGAACATGGCGTCCAGCTTTTAACGTCCCTTCATCATGCAGGTGTAGCCATCATCGGTGATGAGCAAATATGTCAGCAATTTGCAGCTGCTCTTCCAGCTACGGCGGAAGATTATGCGACAGAGTTCCTTGATTTAAAAATAAGCGTTAAATTGGTGGAAAATGTCTATGAAGCGATTGAGCATATTCAATACTTTGGCACAAATCATTCTGAGGCCATCATTACAGAAGATCAATTAACCGCCGAGACGTTCTTAAACAATGTTGATGCAGCAGCAGTGTATCATAATGCCTCAACCCGCTTCACAGACGGCTTTGAATTTGGCTATGGTGCAGAAATCGGTATTAGTACACAAAAGCTACATGCCCGTGGACCAATGGGCTTGCCTGCATTAACATCAACAAAATATGTTATTCATGGCAACGGCCAAATTCGTGAATAGCTGTATTTACTACTTATAGTTTACTAAAATAATAGAAGGAAGGTTTCGGATGAACATCTCAGCAATCATTAAACTAACCGTCTCCATGGCACTGTTTGGTTCCATCGGCTTTTTTACCGTTCACACTGGTGTTCCCGCTACAGAGCTTGTCTTTGTTAGATGCATTTGCGCAACCCTCTTTCTAGGTGGTATGTGGCTCATCACTGGTGGACATAAAACAGAGGTATGGGATAAGAAAGAAATTTTTCAAACGCTTATTTGCGGTGTCTTTATTGTGTTAAACTGGGTATTTTTATTTAAAGCCTTTGAGGAAATGTCCATTTCAATTGCCATTTCCATCTATAATTTAGCCCCCATATTTGTGTTAATTTTAGGCGCTATCTTTTTGAAGGAAAAAATGACCATTCAGGCACTTGTTGCAACAATCACTTGCTTTATCGGTAGTATTTTTATCATCGGTCTCAATAATTTTGTGTCGTTCTCAGAATTTATGCATTCTGGCTTTATCTGGGCCTTACTGTCAGCGGTATTTTATGCCCTTACAATGCTAACAAGCAAAACCATCACGAAGCTTAGCTCGTATGCGTTAACCTATATTCAAACAACAGTTGGAATCGTGATACTACTGCCTTTTATCGACCTCTCGCTGTTTGATGGATTAACGTCAACCAATTGGTTTTATATACTCGGCACAGGCTTTATTCATACAGGATTTGTTTACTATTTATTTTTTGATAGTATTCGTAGCCTGTCTACGATTCTTGTCTCCGTATTGGTTTTTGTCGACCCTGTTGTCGCCATTTTACTAGATATGCTATTGCTTGATTTTATGCCAAGCTTTACGCAAACGATGGGGATCCTTCTCATTTTCGCTGGTATTTTTTATACCATTTATGTTCCTAAGAAAAAGCGACTACCACAGGAGGTCTCATAATGGGCAAGCTCTTCACAATTGGAGAATTATTAATTGACTTTACACCGACACAGCAGCACGGCTCCCTAGCCAACATTGAACATTTTACTAAACATGCAGGAGGGGCACCTGCCAATGTAGCCGCTGTCTGTGCAAAGCTAGGACAGCAGGCGGGCCTTCTCACACAAGTCGGTCAGGATGCCTTTGGTGACTTCCTAATCAAAACGTTGCAGCAAGCAGGTGTAGATACACAGTTTATTCGTCAATCAACAGATGGTGAAACAAGTCTTGCCTTTGTTTCATTAAATGAACATGGCGAACGAGATTTTCAATTTTATCGCCGACATGCTGCAGATCTCTTATACAAACAGGAATACCTCCCCTCGCAGCTATTAACAGCGCACGATATCGTTCACTTTTGCTCTGTTAATCTTGTAGAGAGTCCTATGAAACAAGCACATCTTGCCCTTATTGAACAGGCACATCAAGCAGGAAGCCTTATATCCTTCGATCCGAATGTGCGCCTTCCTTTATGGCAGGATAAGACGGCGTGTTGTGAAACCATTTTAGCCTTTTTACCAAAAGCCCATATTGTCAAGCTTTCAGAGGAAGAACTGTTGTTTTTAACAACTCTAGAAGATGAACAGGAAGCTGTTCAAACGTTATTCAAGGGATATGTAGAAGTTATCATCATTACACATGGTGCTGCTGGGGCTACCTTATATACGAAAAAGCATCATGTGAAGGCTCCTGCTAACAAGGTACAAACCGTTGATACAACTGGGGCTGGTGATGCTTTTATTGGCGCGATTTTAAGTCAATTTCTTCATAATCAACTAACAGTAGATCAAGTGGTAGCTCATTGTGAACAGTATGCAATGTCTCTGCTATCTTTTGCAAACGGATATGCGGGCATTTCAACAACAAAGCATGGGGCGATTCCATCCTATCCTGTACTTTCATTAGATATGAAACTAGGATAAATCGAAACTTTTTGTCCTTATTGTTCGTATGTACTAGTGACAGGTCATTAAAGGAGGGCTTATATGGAATCGATGACAAAAAAACGCACAGCTGCATTTTTAATCGATACAGCTGTTTCAACAGCTGTCACGTTTGGAGTTGAATACTTCCTACGAAAAAAAGTAAAAAATGAGGCTGTTCATGCACTCGTTACGCCAACTGTGGTATTGTGGGCGCTAGAATATGCACAACACCGTAAAAACGGACAAACGATTGGCTACAAAGCAATGGGATTGACACTCGAAAATGAAGATGGTCGTCCATTATCAGAATGTCAAATTATTAAACGCATGGCTTATCGAGACACTATCAGTACGTTCGATTATCTTAAAGATCGCCAAGCCTTTGAGCAGCAGCATGGTCAACGTCTTCCTCATGATAGCTTTGCAGGTACGGTTGTAAAGAAAAAATAAAGGAAAGCTGCCTTATCGTTTGGGCAGCTTTCTTTAATTGGAGCATTTTGCTAAAGTGGTAATCTTCCTGATCGCCTGAACCATTACAGAAAGTAGCATGGAATTCTCTTTAGAGAAGTACGCTAATCTTTGGAAATAAACTGCTGTATATCCTTCGATAAAATCGCGTTTTCTGACGGAAACCAAAAATAAGTAGTACCATCAAATTGTATGCCATATTGAAAAGCAATGGCATCGTCTGTATAAAGGAGTACATCATAACGGTTCGTATCCCCATTTGGCTCAAAGGATGGGGCTGGTTTACTATTGACTAAAATTGCCTTTATATCTGCCATGTCAGACTGGTTTGTATAGCTAGCCGTTTTCCGATTGCCTTCTTCCGTAGATGAGTAAAATTCTATTTTCTTCACTTCTTCTAATGGAACCTGATCAAAATTCCGTCGCGGCGGAGCTTCAGCTCTTATCATATAAATTCGATAGCCATTAATAACCGACTGATCCTCTACCGCAATGGCATCGTCCAGACCCTTTATCGCATAAAGCTTTGTTCCCTTCTCATGGAAGGCTGCATCGCCATCCTTAAAGCGATAGGAAGTTCTTTTGATATGATCTGCCACTTTAAAATCAACTTCCCCTATTTCCTTATCAATGAATGAACGATCGGCTAACGCTACTTCATATACAGCTTCATATTGCTTACCATCCCATTTGATTAAATCAACCCATTCGATGATGACTTGACTACCGCAAGCAGTCAGTAACAACAAACACATGATACAAAGACATATCCATTTCTTCAACAACATCCCCCCTTTCAGCAGTAGACCCAAGCAACGATTAAAAAGTTACAAAGTATGACGCTAAGTCTGGCATGTTCTATAATCGTGTGAATTTCGTCTGCTACCAGTATTTCTTCATTAAAATATGGGGTATGCCACAATCCATAAATTCTTCACCTTCACGCTGATAGCCTAATTTTTCATAAAAGCCTTCTGCATAGGACTGAGCATTTAATTTTGCTTTTGTTAGCCCTTTATCTCGAGCAATTTGCTCTAGGCCCACAATAACTTCCTTACCAAGGCCATATTTGCGGTATTCTTCTAATATACAAATACGCTCCAATTTGCCATAGTCCTCTACAACTCGAAGTCTCCCTGTTCCAACAGGTTGCTCATTGTAATACACCAAAATATGATCGCATGGAGCATCCAGTGCATCAAATTCATCATATTCTTCTTCCTCAGGGACTTGCTGCTCTTCAATAAAAACGCTTCGTCTAAAATCAAACGCTGTTTGTAATTCTGCTTCAGTTGTCACTTTTTTTATAGTCATTACTATTCCTCCTAGTTTCTCCTGCCTTATCATCTTCTCTAGGTGCAATTTCACTTTGAAGATGATAGTATTAGTATAGAATGATTTTTATTGCAATTACAACAAAAATCTCAGGAGGATCGAACATGAAAGAAATCTTACGTGAAATAGGTGCCATAGCACGGGCATTAGACTCGATAAGCAATATTGAATTCAAGGAATTGGATTTGACAAAGGGGCAATATTTATATGTCATCCGTATTTGTGAACATCCAGGTATTATTCAAGAGAAAGTCGCAGAGCTATTAAAGGTAGACCGTACAACGGCTTCACGAGCTATTCAAAAATTGGAGACCAAAGGCTTTATTGAAAAACGAATTGAACAAGGTAATAAGAAAAATAAATTACTTTTTCCTACAGCTAAAAGCATGGACATCTATCCTTTTTTAAAACGGGAGGGCGAATATTCCAATGCCCGTGCGCTTGAGGGGTTTTCCAATGAGGAGATTAACAGCATTCACAGTCTACTAACACGTGTGTTGCATAACATCGAAATTGACTGGGAAGAGGTGAAGAAAGGGCATAAACGACAGTATTAAAGGCGATTCCTCGTGTTTTTCGCACATTTGGAATCGCCTTAGGCTAGACATTGGCTGCAAATACTCGTTTTAATACAGCAACCATAAAATCAAAGTCCTCGTCTGTACAGCACAGCGGTGGACTTAACGTAATGATATTATTGAAGCCTTCAACTGTATCACCATTTCTTCCAATAATTAAGCCATTTGCTTGACAATCAGCCATGATTTTCGCGATTAGCTCAGGCTTAGCAGGTGTTTGAGATTGTTTATCTTCAACCAGCTCGATGCCAATGAGTAACCCAAGCCCACGAATATCGCCAACGAAAGGCAGCTCTAATAGGTCTTGCAAATCATGTAGGAATTGAATACCCAAATCTCTTGCTCGCTGCACAAGTCCTTCCTCCTCCATGATTTTTATATTTTCTAAGGCCACTGCACAAGCTGCTGGATTGCCCCCAAACGTATTGATATGGCGAAAATGACTATAGCCGTCCGTCTCTTTAAATTTTTCATAAATGTCTTTCCGTATAGCTGTAATGGATAGTGGTAGGTAGGCACTCGTTAATCCTTTCGCCATGGTAATGACATCTGGTCGAATATCAAAATGCTGATGGCCAAATAGCTTACCTGTCCGTCCGAAGCCACAAATGACTTCATCCATGATGAGTAATACTCCATGCTTTCTACAAATGCGCTCGACTTCTTTGACATAAGTTGGATGTGGAATAAGCACTCCACCACCCGTGATGAGTGGCTCCATAATGACAGCCGCAATAGTTTCTTTTTGCTCCCAAATAATTTTTTCTTCCAATTCTCGGGCAAGTGCTAGGCTGTATGCCTCAATTGACTGCCCTTTTGGACGACGATAGTGATCAGGTGGAGCAACATGTAAGAAGCCTGGTGTCAGCGGCTCGTACTTAAATTTCCGTAATGCCTGACCTGTAGCTGCTAATGCCCCAAGTGAACTGCCATGATAGCCCCGATAACGAGCAATGATTTTGTAGCGGTTCCCTTCCCCATTTTGTTGATGGTATTGACGTATTAACTTAAACGCTACTTCATTCGCATCTGAGCCACTAGTGGAATAAAACATCATATAGTCATCATCAAGTAAGCTGTTTATTTTTTCAGCGAGCCTGATGGCAGGTTCATGGCTTTGTGTTAAAGGAGCATAGCAAAGCTTTTTTAGCTGCTCATACGCAACCCTAGCAAGACGCTCACGCCCATACCCTACATTCACTGCCCATAAGCCTGACATGCCATCTAAAAAGCGATTGCCTAAACTATCTGTAATCCATGCCCCTTCTCCCTGCTCAATAATGGGAGGTGCTTTGTCGTTATAGATAGACATGTGATGCCAAATGTTTTCATGATCTTTTTGCTGTAAAGTATGTGTAAACTGATCGTTTCGCTCCATATCATGACCTCCAATCGTGTATCATCGGTGTCTTTTTGTCTATCACCATTTTCCCTATTAAGCTAGTTAATATTGAAATTTTCTGATTTCTCTAACATAATGAAATAGACATTGTACATTCGAAGGGCAGGTGCTAATTGATGTCGAAACATCCTCTACTCGTACGTGATGTCCTCAAGCGCAAGCATTTTGAATCGGCGAAGCTTATTGCAGGGCAGCACGGCCTAGATCGCCAAGTATTGTGGACACATATATTAGAAATTAAAGATTTTGAAACCTTAATCAATGGTGGTGAATTAATTTTAACGACGGGTGTCGGTTTACAGCTAGAACGAGAAACACAAATAGCCTACTTACAAAACCTTATTCGTAATGAGGCAGCTGGTCTTTGTATAGAAATTGGCGACTATTTTGACCATGTTCCCGTAGAATTGATTGCCATGGCAAATGCCCATCATTTCCCTATCATCATCTTTGAGGAAATTGTACGATTTATTGATATTACGCAAGATTTGCACACGTACATAATTAATCAACACCAGCAGGCACTTACACAGCTAGATACACTATCCAAAACGTTTATGGAATTATCATTAATGCCAAATGGTATTTTAAAAATATTACAAGTGCTCCATCAAGATACAAATGCTCCCTTTCTATTTGTTTCAGAAGATACAAAAAGCTTTTATTATCCTATGGAGGCTAAAAAATATTTACGTGTCATGGAGGAGCATTGTCAGCAGTTAGAACTACAAGATCCCTTGTACCTTCTATCCTTGGGTAAAGACCATTTTGTCATTATTCCTGTTAATGGACTTGGACAAGTGTGGGGCTATTTATGTATGCATTCTGAACTGCCAAAGCAGAGTGATTACACCTTGTTAAATCTTGAACGAGCAACTATGTCGATTGCCCATATTTTAATGCGTAACCGCATGCTTCAAGAGCGACAGCAAAGCCGGGAAGATGAATTCATACTAGCCTTAATTCAAGGTCAGCCAGTAGATATTCAATACTACCAAAGCTATTTACCAATCGAAAGTCGTAATTTATTTTACCGAGTTATCGTGTTCAATCTACATGATGAAGCCAATACTGTACCTGAAGAAGAATGGCAGGAAATCCAGCTACAAAATGCCATGTATGTTCGTTCGATTCTGAAAAAGCTTGGCTTTTTCCCTACTGTTTCAGTAAGACAGCACGAGATAATTATTTTAGCCTTTTTCATTGCCGCAGATTATATGAAAGACAATCGCGACGCTTTTGATCAAGCCATTTCACAAATCATTGCAAGAAAAGCAGCACAATTTTTTGAGCAACTTACCCTTAGCTATGGTATTAGCAATGTCTATCAAACGATCGAAAGTGTTCATCTGGGCTATAAGGAAGCCAAATCAGCCATCCAAATGCAGCATCATCAATTGACGAGCTCCATCTATTATAAGGATTTAGGTGTTTATCGATTGTTATTACAGCAGGATCAAACAGCTCTCTTACAATTTGTAAAAGATTATTTACAGGAAATTTTAGTATTAGACCAAAAAAGTAGCCATGATTTATTTCAAACATTAGCTGTTTATCTGTCCTGTAATGGAGCTAAAAATGATACTGCAGAACAGCTGTTTATTGTCCGTCAAACACTTTACAAACGAATAGAACGCTTAGAAAGTATACTAGGTGCTGATTTTTTACAAGCTCCCCATCGCCTCAATATTGAGATGGCAGTTAAGGCATATGAACTGTTGCAAAAGACAGCACCTGATCTATTACGATTTTGAACGCGGGTCCATAAAATCTCGTAAAGCATTACTGAGCATATATAAGCCTAAAACAAGAATGGTAATGGCTCCTCCAGGGGCATACGTATACCAAGGGGCACCGATTAAATAGGCTTGTGAATCTTTTAACATTCTACCCCAGCTAGGGTTTGGTGGCTGTACCCCAAGCCCTAAATAGCTCAGTGCTGCCTCGGCTAACATGGCTGTCGCAAAAGTCACAGTTGCTGCCACAATAATTTGCGACGAAATGTTTGGCAAAATATGACGAAACATGATGCTATAAGGCTTAACACCAATTAATTTCGCTGCCAGCACATATTCCGAGTCACGTTGTTGCACAAAGCCACTGCGGGCAATCCTCGCAATAGCAGGTATCGCGATAATCCCCAGCGCTATCGCTGTATTCGTTATTCCTGGGCCGAATACTGCTACAAGCATTAATGCTAAGATGATTCCTGGAAAGGCCATTAAAGCGTCCATCGTACGCATAAATATTTCATCGACCCAGCCACCAACATAGCCTGCAATTCCGCCTATGAGAATACCAAATATCGTTCCAATCGCAACAGTTAATAGACCCACCGCAAAGGCTGTTTGTGTCCCCTTCATAATGCGACTAAAAATATCTCGCCCAAATTCATCTGTTCCAAACATATAGGCACCACCTGGACCACGCAATTTTTCAGGTATATTCATCGCGTTGACATCATGGGGTGTATAAAAAAAGCTAACAATCATGACGAGCAGAAAGCCAACAATGACGAGGAGACCAATGACTAAATTGATTTTTTTAGTATAGCGCTGTAATTGTTTCATGGTAGTCACCTCTTAACGTAATCGAATTCTAGGGTCCAACACAGAATATAAAACATCCACGATAAAATTAATCATGACGACAGCTACTGTAATATACATAACGATCCCTTGTACGAGTGGAAAATCACGATTACTGATAGCCGTAATCAATAACTGACCAATCCCTGGCAATGAAAACACCTGCTCCACAATAATCGTTCCTGCCACAACCTCCGCCATAATCAACCCAAAAACCGTCAATATCGGAATCATGGAATTTTTCAAAACATGCTTATACATTACATTTTGTTCAGACATCCCTTTACTGCGTATCGTACGGACATAATCGAGCTGGACCTGCTCCAAAATGGCTGTACGAACATAACGAAAATTCACCGCAATTTGGGGAATCGCAATCGTTAAGGCAGGAAGTATTAGGGTACTGAGCGCCCCTGCTACACTTTGTGTCCAAGGTATATAGCCACTTATTTTAAAGAAGCTGAACTGTAGGCCAATGTAAAGAATAAGCATCATCCCTAACCAAAAGGAAGGCACTGCCATACCGATCTGGGTTACAGTCGATAATGACACATCACTTAATTTATTTTGTCTTCTTGCTGCAAACATCCCTAAAGGTAATGAGATGATTAAGACAATGATAAGGGTGAGTCCTGCTAATGACATGGTGACAGGAAGTCGATCAAATAGTAATTCTTTTACTGGCATGGAAAATCGAATGGAATTCCCTAATTGCCCTGTCAATAAGCCCTTCATCCAATCCACATATTGTTCATAAAGAGGACGATCCAAGCCAAGCTCAGATCGTAAATTTTCAATTTGAGTGGGATCCGCCTCTGTTCCTAGCATTGTGCGAACTGGATCACCAGGTAAAATTTGAAAAACACCAAATGTAATAATGGATACTAGAAGGATGGTTGTTATTAACAGGATGATTCGACGTAGGATATACATCATAAGCACTCATCCCTTTCTAGTTTGAAAACTTGACCTCTGACATATCGTGGAACCAGAATGGATAGCTCTTGAGCCCCGTCACCTGTTTGTCAGATCCCCAAACGATTTGATAATCCGCAATATACACTGCTGTTGCCTGCTCAGCTAATATTTCCTGTGCACGATGATAGTACTCTATTTGCTTGGCTTGGTCGGTTTCCTTTAAAACATCAGCCATAATTTTGTCGTATTCTTCATTTTTAAATAAGAAGAAGTTTTCACTATCGTTTGTAGAAATGTAATCATTCAACACTTCAAAAGCAGATGCACGACCTGTTAAGTCAATCGTTGTCATTGCATAGTCACGACCAAAGTAAACGCGATCTAGCCAAATTCCCCATTCCACTACTTCAATTTCTACATCAATTCCGATCTCTTGTAGATTAGCTACGACAATTTGGGCAATATTTGAGTAAATATCATTGTGTGAAGACACTGTAATTTTTGTTTTAAAGCCATCCGGATATCCTGCTTCTGCTAATAACGCCTTCGCTTTTTCCACATCTCGCTCATACATGCTTTCTAAGCCCTTCTTTTGGAAATCGCCCATCGCTGGACTCATATTAGAGCCAAGTGGCACAGCATAGCCTGCAAACACAGAGTCAATAATATCGGCTTTACTAATGGCGTAATTGATTGCTTGACGAACCTTCACATTGTCAAATGGTGCCTTTGTTTCGTTAAATGTAACAATAAGAGAAGAGTTATTATTTTGGTGTGATAAATTATAGCTTCCCTCTACCTCGCTCACACGGTGCCAAGGAACACTCGTTAAATCAACTTCGTTTGCCATTAAGCTCATAATGGCTGCCTGATCATCTGATTGGAAGGCAAAGGTTACTTTATTCAAATAAGGTAATCCTTCTTGCCAATACTGTTCATTTTTCTTAAGCTCTAAATTTGTACCTGGTGCATATTTCACAAAGGCAAATGGACCTGTACCAATTGGATTTTCATTATGCTTCCCATCATTGCTCTTTGGAATAATAGCTGATTGTCTGCCTGTTAATGAATACAAGAAATTTGAATTTGGCTCTTTTAGCTTAATCACAAATGTACTTGCATCAGGCGCCTCTGTAGATGCTACATTATCAAAGCTATTGGACATTTTTTCCCCACCATTTTTCCCCATTAAACGGTCAAAGGAATATTGAATATCCTCCATCGTTAAATCATCACCATTATGAAACTTCACACCTTGGCGAATTTTAAACGTATAGGTTAAGCCGTCCTCAGAAATTTCATAGCTTTCAGCAAGTCCCTCCTTTAAGGAGCCATCCGTTTCAGGAGCCATTAGCCCCTCAAAGATATTTAGAATCATTTGATAAGAAATGGACGCTGTCGCTTTATGTGGATCTAAAAAATCTGGATCATCATTCACACGTACAACAATTTCCTGTGGAGCATCTGTTGCCGCTTGACCATCTGTAGTACCTGAAGTAGTCGTCGTTTTCTCTCCATCACTTGAACACGCTGCCATAACGATTGCCATTAACACTGTTAGTAGTATTAATCCGCTTTTTTTCCATTGCATGGCTGTTCCCCCTTTTTCTAAGTGCTTGTCTTTTGAATGCTTGTATAACTCTCAACATCCGCCAATCGTTCAGCGGCTTTAATGCCAGCCAGAATTGCTTCCTCCATCACCTTTGTCGCTAGCTGGCCTAAATAATCAAGTGCATAGGATTGATTCCCTGTACCAAGCACAAAAATCGTATCGCCATCCAGCATCGTATGAACAGGATAAATCGTGCGTGCTAAGGCATTTTGCGTAAGCTGCGCAATCTTTTTAGCCTCAGCCTTCGTTAGCTTGGCATTCATTGCCACAACACCAATGGTTGTATTTGTACCCGCTAAAGCCTCTGATTGTGCATGTTGCTCTAAATAGGCACAGCAATCCACCCATTGACCAGAATGCGTATCTCTTGCTCCAGCTAAAATTTTCCTCGTTGTCGGGTCCTTGACATCTCCAACTGCATTGACAGCCACGATAGCACCTGCTACAAGACCATCTTTTCCCGCATAGGAAGCACTACCAAGTCCACCCTTCATAGCAAATTCTGGACCAGCTAATTTGCCTACAGTTGCTCCGTAGCCTGCGCCTACATTGCCATTTGGAAATGAGCCAACTTGTGCCGCTTGTGCCGCTTCATAGCCCATTAGTGCTGTAGGTCGTGCATGTGGATCACCGATAAACAAGTCAAAGAGTACAGCACTTGGTACAATCGGTATTTTTGCTACTCCTGCATCTACCCCAATCCCTTGCTCCTCTAAAAATTGCATGACGCCTGTAGCAGCATCTAACCCAAACGCACTACCCCCAGCTAAACAAATAGCATGAACTCGGTCAATTTCATTGATGGGATCTAACGCATCTGTTTCACGAGTACCTGGTGCAGAGCCTCGAACATCCACTCCACAAACTGCTCCGTTTTCCACTACTAGCACCGTACAGCCTGTGATGCCCTCCTTGTTCTCGCGATGTCCTACCTTAACACCTGGCACATCCGTTATATTGCCAAACATTCTTCACACCTCACTTTTTAAATAATTATAATTTTCTGATTTTTTATCATATAAAAAACAGGCTACTCGTTGATGATCATTTTCATTGTGAAGCTTCGGTCTCTCCTGATGGCATCTTTCCATCACATGCGGGCAACGTGTATGAAAGACACAGCCAACAGGTGGATTCATCGGACTTGGTAACTCGCCCTGTAAAAGTATTTCTTGCTTAGGCTCATCAAAATTAACAACTGGTATTGCAGATAGTAATGCTTGTGTATAGGGATGCAACGGATTGGCATATAGCTCCTTCTTTGTCCCAATCTCCACTACTCTACCTAAATACAGCACTGCCACACGGTCACTAATATGCTTCACAACGCTTAAATCATGTGAGATAAATAAATAGGTTAATTGAAATTCATCCTGTAAATCCATCATGAGATTGAGCACTTGTGATTGCACCGACACATCCAATGCTGAAACGGGCTCATCGGCTATAATGAATTCTGGATGAATCGCTAATGCCCGTGCAATTCCAATACGCTGCCGCTGCCCACCAGAAAATTCATGTGGAAATTTATGCATGGCATCCTCAGGTAGCCCTACCTTTTGTAATAGCTCCTTCACACGCTCTTTGCGTTGCTCCTTCGTCAAGGTTAATTGTAGCTTCATCGGCTCTTCGATTATAGAACCGATTCGCATTCGAGGATTGAGAGAGGCAAAGGGATCTTGAAAAATCATTTGCATTTGATTGCGGTAACTTTGTAACTTATTCCCCTTTAAATGCTGGATGGGTTGTCCTTTATACAACACTTCTCCTGCTGTTGGTTCAACAAGCTTTAAAATTGTTCGCCCAAAGGTGGATTTTCCTGAGCCTGATTCGCCAACAATACCAAGTGTTTCCCCTCTATAAATCTCAATCGAAATATCATCAACCGCTTTTATGACCTTTTTCTCTTCCTTCATCGACTTACGCTTCACAGGAAAGTAGGCTTTTAAATGATTAATTTCCAACAAAACTTCTTTCTCTGTCATGAGCCAGCTCTCCTTTCTCCGTGAATAAATGACAGCGTACCTTATGGGCCTCCTGAATGTGATGAACAGCAGGTTGCTCCTGATGACAATGTGCCAGCGCATGGGGACAGCGTGGCGCAAAGCGACAGCCGTCAGGTAATGCATACGCAGGTGGCACAGTACCAGGAATCGATGGTAGCCTTTTGACATCTGTTTCAAGGCTTGGCATCGTCTTTAAAAGCGCTGTTGTATAAGGATGCTGTGGATTTAAAAAGAGCTCTCTTACTGGGGCCTCCTCGACAATCTGTCCCGCATACATCACCATAACGCGGTCAGCTGTCTCTGCAACAACGCTCATATCATGGGTAATGAATAAAATGGCTGATCGATGCTCTTCCTTCATTTTTAGCATCAGCTTTAAAATCTGTGCCTGAACCGTGACATCAAGTGCAGTAGTTGGCTCATCCGCAATCAATAGCTGCGGATTATTCGACATTGCGATGGCAATCATAACTCGTTGTCGCATCCCGCCTGAGAGTTGGTGAGGATATTCAGCGATGACCTTTTCTGCATTCGCAATCCCGACTTCTTTTAAAAGCTGTAGCGCTTTATTCCATGCCTCTTTTTTCGATACCTTTTGGTGTCTTCGTATGCCTTCAATCATTTGATTGCCAATCGTAAAAACGGGATCTAAAGAGGTCATGGGCTCTTGAAAAATCATACTAATTTCATTGCCTCGTATACGGCTCATTTCTTTATTTTTATAGGTAAGTAGATTTTTACCGTTTAAAGTGATAGAACCTGACGTAATTTCTCCTGGAGGTATAGGCAGCAGCCGCATAATGGCTAAGGATGTAATACTTTTGCCACTTCCCGATTCACCAACCAGTGCAACGGTTTCTCCTTTATGAATCGTAAAATTCACATCTTCCACAACTTTTGCCTCTTTGCCATTTTTTAAATGGAATTTAATTGATAAGTGATTGACCTCTAAAAGCACATCTTTTTCTTTTGGCTGTTCCATATGCGTCCCTCCATCTCAGTGTTGATTAGGTGGTGCATAGCGTATAGCGATATTTTTCATTTGCGTATAGTTTCGCAGTGCAACAAAGCCCTTCTCTCGACCAATTCCGCTTTTTTTATAGCCTCCAAATGGCATTTGAATGCCTCCAGCAGCCCCATAATTATTGACAAATACTTGTCCCGCCTGCACACGACTTGCCACATAGTGAGCCGTATCGATATTTTGTGACCAAATGCCCGCCACTAGACCATAGTCCGTACTATTGGCTAATGCGATGGCCTCCTCTACAGTGGAAAATGTCAAGACGGTTAACACTGGACCGAAAATTTCCTCCTGAGCTAATGGATCATTTGGATCAACACCATCAAGTATAGTTGGCTGAACATAAAAGCCGTTCTCATAGCCTGCCAATGTCAATGGTTCCCCACCCGTCACAACATAGCCATCTACCTTTGCTTGCTGTAATAATGCAGTGATTTTTGTATATTGTTGTTCATTCAGTAACGGTCCCATCTCCATATCTGCTTCACCTGGTCCTACTTGGATCACTTGGAACCTTTGGGCTAATCGGGAAATGAAGGACTCTTTTATACGTTCCTCAATGAGTAAACGTGCCCCTGCTGAACAAGTTTGACCAGCATTTTGAATAATTGCACGTACGACTCCCTCTAATGCCTGCTCCATATTAGCATCCGCAAAAACAATATTAGGAGATTTACCACCAAGCTCTAATGTCACAGGCACAACATTTTCAGCAGCCGCCTTCATCACCGCAATTCCTGTGGGAACAGAACCTGTAAACGTAATATGATTAATATCGGGATGTGAAGTTAAATAAGGACCAACTTCTCGTCCCAAGCCCGTAATATGCTGGAAAATCCCTTTCGGCAACTTATCGGCGAACCATTCTGCAATGGCATGTGTTGTTAGCGGTGTATCCTCCGCACTTTTCACAATGACTGCATTACCAGTTGCTATAGCGGCTGCTACACTTCTTGCCGTAATTTGAATCGGATAATTCCATGGCACAATATGTACCGTAATGCCCACTGGCTCTAGCACTACTGCATTTAAAAGTCCATCCTCAATCGGAATTGTATCTCCCATCACCTTATCCGCTGCACCACCATAAAATTCAAAATAGCGTGCCGCTGCTTCAATATCTGCTCTTGCCTGTGATAAGGGCTTTCCTACATCCCGACATTCTAGCAAACTCCATTCCTCTGCATGCTTACGAATATAATGAGCAAATTCGATCAATAACTGCCCACGTTCATAGGCTTTCCATTGACGCCAGTCCTCTCGTTCAAAGGCTACACGGGCTGCACGTACTGCCTCTTCTACATGTTCTTTACTCGCGTTGCTAATTTGTGCAATCACTTCACCCGTTGAGGGATTCTTAACATCGAGGTATGTCTTAGCATCACCGTGAACCCACTCACCATCTATCAACATAGGAATTTTTTTCATTGTACCCCTCCTATAATCCACGGCCACCATCTACATGTAATGTCGTCCCTGTGACCATGCTTGCTGCATCTGAGAGTAAATAACTAACAGCTCCTGCAATATCTGCTGGCTTCACCAATCGCCCTAATGGGACAGATTGCACAAAGACACTCTGCTTCGTCTGCTCTACATCAGCACCCTGTGCGGCAAATTGACCAAGCATTTGTGTGTCGGCTGGTCCTGGATGAATCGTATTAACCCGAATTTGACTAGATGCTAATTCAATTGCCAATCCTCTCGTAAAGCTCTCTGCTGCACCCTTTGAGGCAATATAAGCCTGTAAGCCTGGTCTTGGTCGCACTGCTGAAATTGAGGCAATTGTAATAATAGAACCCCTTTGCTGTTTTTTCATAAAAGGGACAACGGCCTTTGTTGTGATAAATAAACTTTTCACATTAACATCCATTAAACGATTCCATTCATCCATAGTGACCTCTTCAATCGGTGTAGCTGACTGGGCAATTCCCAGTGCATTAACAAGGCCATCTATTCTGCCATACTTATCAAAAACCTGCTGACAGATGTCTTGTACACGTTCCTCCTGTAACACATTGACTTCAAAGCATTGAAGGGCATCCTGTGTAATATCTGATAAGGCATCTATGGATAGATCAAGTCCAATAACTCGATTGCCCAGCTTTAATTGCTCGTGAATAATGGCCTTTCCCATACCGCCTCCTGCACCAGTAACCACAACCACCTTTTGCTCAACGGCCATGCTAAACACCTCCTGCTGTTAAAGTTCTATTAATAATTTCCTGACAAATCGCATCGCCCATTTGTGCTGTTGTCGCTTGTCCACCAATATCTGCTGTTTTCACAACGCCTTCTTGCAGCACAGCTGTAATGGCTTTAACAATGAGCTGTTCTAAATCTGGTCTGCCTTGATGGCCAAGCAGTAAGGCAAGCGACCAAATTTGAGCGATTGGATTGGCAATGCCCTTGCCTGCAATATCTGGTGCTGAGCCATGAACAGGCTCAAACATCGATGGAAAATCCTTTTCGGGGTTCAGGTTGGCTGATGGAGATAGACCAAGTCCTCCGACAATAGCAGAGCCTAAATCGGATAAAATATCGCCAAACAAATTGGACGCTACCACCACTTCAAAATTCTGTGGTCGTTCTACGAAATAGGCGACGAGTGCATCGATATAAATGGATTCGAGCTGTAGTGCTGGTGAACTTTGCTTCACCGTTTTACCTGTATGCTCGTCCCAGAATTTCATCGAATGAATAATGGCATTCGATTTTGTCGCACTTGTTATTTTGGTTTTACCATGTTGCTTCGCATAATCACAGGCAGCATGGACAATTTTTTCGATCCCAATTCGCGTCATGATTGTATTTTGAATCGTCATTTCCTGCGGCTGCTGTTGGTACAGTCGACCACCACTGTCCGAATATTCACCCTCTGCATTTTCACGGAAGATCACAAAGTCAATTTCTTTGCCGTTAGCTAAGGGCGACGCTATTCCAGGCAGCGATTTAATAGGACGGAAATTCACATATTGCTGAAAATGCTTTCGAATGGGCATAATTAATTCCCAAACAGTAACATCATCGGGCACACGAGCATCGCCAATAGCCCCAAATAAAATCGCATCATATGTTTGAAGTGTTGCTAGTGCATCATTAGGCATCATACAGCCATGCTGCACGTAGTAATCGGAGCTCCAAGGAAAGATGGTTGTTTCAATTTGTAAGGAGCTATGTTGTTCTTGCAAACAATTTAAAACTTTTAACGCTTCCTGCATAACCTCTTTTCCTATGCCATCTCCTGGTATTACTGCTATTTTGATAGCCGTCATTGTGCATCACCCGCCAAAAATTTTAATGCTGCTAAACGGTAAATGGCTGTTGTTTCTGCCAATTCTTCAATATCCACATACTCATTGATTTGATGAGGGATTTCTCGATCTCCTGCACCAACCGTTACAATCGGAATTCCATGCACATGAAGAAACGTACCATCTGTCGCGCCTGGAACACCGTTATATTTTGGTTCCTTTTCTGTTACCTCTCCCACAGCTTCATAAATAGCCTGTACAACAGGGTCTTCCTTTGCTGTTGCTGTTGCAGGTCGGTTATCAAGAACCGTCAGTTCTACTTTGAAATCAGGATCATCCGCTTGTAATCGTTTAATAATCGCTTCAATCTTACCCAGCAGTTCATCATGGTCCTGCGCAGGCACCGTACGAATATCGAGTGTTGTCATACAGTGATCAGGAATGACATTGATTTGCGCATCTCCCTTCACAGGCGCTCGTAAAATGGTTGGTGTAATAGATGGCCAATTCAGCATTGGATCACGCCCTAATCGTGCTTGCTCCTCTTTTTCCAGCTTTTCAAGCTCTACGATGAAACGTGCCATACGCCAGTTAGGATTGATGCCACTCCACGAAATCGCACCATGCGCCATTTTACCGAAAATATCTACCTGTAAACGAATAGCCCCGCGTTGTGCAATACACACATTATTTTCCTGTGGCTCACAAATAATCGCACCATCCACACCATCGGCCCAGCCATTTTTAATAAAATGCTTAATGCCTAGCATAAGCCCTTCTTCATCACATGGAATACATAAAATAATTTTGCCCGTAAACGCCTCTTGATCTAGTAGCAATGACTGACAAGCTGTAATCATACAAGCAAGATTCCCTTTTGTATCATTCGTTCCCCTGCCATACATACGCCCATCTACAATTTCTGCTCCAAATGGATCATAGGCCCAAGCCTCTCGATTGCCCTCTGTCACCACATCCGTATGTCCTTCGAAAAGTAATGTTTTCCCAGGCTTGCCCGAATCAATAATACCAATGACATTTGGTCGCCCTGGCACAACCTCCTCGATATGCGTCTCGATGCCAATATCTCGTAAATACGCCGCTACAAAAGTTGCCACCTCTTGCTCATTGCCCTTCGGATCGTTCTCACGGTAAACGCTTTCAATGCGCACGAGCTTCTGTGTTAAGGCGATGACCGTCTCACGATCTCGCACATACGATTTTGTTGTCTTTAAACTAGTTACTGTCATGCAAAGGACCCTCCTATTTTTAAAGAATATTCTGAATTTATGTTATTTTAACATTGTCCTTTCTCTATGAAACTAGACAATATGTTAATGATTCAAAGAACGCCTTTAACTTTTTGTTTAGCAATAAATCACTAGAAAAATACATTTTTTTCTGTTTTACACAGTTTTTCGATCAATCTATCGAATGAATGAGAGTATTATTTTTGAATTTTGAGGTAGTTAGAGATTTTTAGTTTGGAAGAGGGCAATTCTTTTTTTGAGCGGAATTACTTTTATTTGGAGCGGGTTCCCACTTCTTTGGAGTGGTTCGCTCACTTCTTGGAGAGGACCTATCACTATTCAGGAGCAACCTCATTCACTTATTAGAGCAAACGCCAACCATTACAAAATAGAAAAAACCAGCATTTGCTGGTTTTTCCTGATTATTGTTGACGGGATTCGGTCATTTGCTTCCAAACCGAGCCTTTTGCTTCTTCGCCTTGTTCGATACGGGCAATGGCCATTTTCACTTGTAGCTTCACTTCGAATTCTTTGTCATCCTCGGCAGCCTTTAATGCTGGTAAGGACTGTTCTGTGCCGACCTCATATAAATACATGGCTGCACGCCAGCGAACCAATTTGTTTTTGTCCTGTAAGGCTTGCAGCATGGCTTCTTCAAATTCTACAAAGCCAAGGTCACTCATGCAGTCACCTGCTGTTCGGCGTACTGCTGCACTTTTATCTTGTAGGGCTTTTTCTAAATAAGGGACAACTGCCACATCCTCAATCATGCCTAAGTACACCGTCGCTAGTCGACGGATAGACATTTGTTCATCCTGTAAGGCTAAATCTAATAGCGGTAGATCGTCTAGCTCAGGATCAGCCATTTGATCGAGCAATTGGAAGCGTTTCTCCCATTCAGGTTGCTTGAATTGCTCTACTGTCACTTTGAGTTTGTCCGTTTTCACAGCGGCTTTTTCACCATCATTATTGATCGCTGTAACAATTTCCGCTAAACGGTCTGCAGAATAAGTAACATCAATCTCCTGTTTGACTGTTTCAGCAATTTCCTCCAGCTCACCGTAGCGAACCCCATAATCAATCCACTTACGTTGGAAAATATAGTTTTCATCTACTGCTGACTCAATAATTTGATTAAAAGCATCCACAAAACGGTCTCCACAGCTCATACGATATTCGCGTTGGTTATCAAAAACTTTTACTTGTAAAGGTACCTGCTTGTAAAACTGTACATGGACATAAACCTCTCCATAAAATTCATTGGCCATAACCGTTTCTTCTTGTGTTTGGACATCTTCCCCTAACACTTGACGAATACTTGCTAGAATGCCTTCCCATGCATATTTGGCATTGCGCTCAACAGCAAAGAAATCGGCTACATGGTAAACGCCCTTTACTCCTTCAATCGCTAAAATAGCAGCTGCCTCACCTGTTGCTTCGTCTTTATTATCCTTTGTAAAATTATAGCTCTTCCCGAATGGTAGCTCTGTATCAACAACAATCTTCATAGAATTGGGACTTGGCGTCGGTTCAATGGTAATAATCTTCATGTCTATCGCTCCTTATCCGTTAACTATTTCATCTAAATACGACCATCTTTCAATTAGATGCTCATACTGTGCATTTAGCTCATCCAACTTAGCTGTTAATTCCTGTAGCTTGGTAAAATCTGAGCCTGCATTGGCGATTCCTTCTTCGGTCTCCATAATAGCAGTTTCTGTTTTCTCTATCTCGTCTGCAATCGTTTCCCATTCTTTTTGCTCTTTAAACGATAGCTTTTTTTTGTCTGATTTTGGCTTTTCTGTTTTTGGCTTTTCTACTTTTGGCGTTTCTACTTTGACAGCAGCTGTCTGCTCACGTTTCTCCAGATACTCACTGTATAAATCCAGTGTTTCCTCTACTTTTCCCTGACCATCTAGTATCCATAGCTTTTTCGCAATACGGTCGAGGAAGAAACGATCATGGGAAATCGTGATAACCACGCCTGGGAAATGCTCGATGAAATCCTCTAGCACACCTAATGTTTCAATATCTAAATCATTCGTTGGCTCGTCCAATAATAAGACGTTTGGTTGCTCCATCAATAAACGTAATAAATGAAGACGCTTGCGCTCACCGCCCGATAATTTTCCAATTGGAGTACCATGAGCATGCAACGGGAATAAAAAGCGCTCCAGCATTTGAGCAGCTGAGTAACGGACACCCTCTGCATCGGTAATATCATTTGAAGCCTCACGTATATATTCAATCATGCGCTCATTTTCATTCATTTTCGGCAATGTTTGCTTGAAATGTGCCAGCTTGACCGTTGACCCAACAAGAATTTCACCTTGATCGGGTGTCAGCTCTCCTGCTAGCATGTTCAACAAAGTTGATTTTCCTACACCGTTCGCGCCGATAATGCCAATTCGATCACCTTGCTGTAGTAGAAATGAGAAGTTTTCAAGGATTTTTTGCTGGCCAAAGGCTTTCGAAATTTTCTCAGCCTCCAGCACTTTACGTCCAAGACGTGTTGTCGCAAGCCCCATATCCAAGGAAACATCTTCTGTTTTGCGTTCTAGGTTTTCTTCTAGCTTTTCAAAGCGTTGAATACGAGCCTTTTGCTTAGTTGAACGCGCCTTCGCACCACGACGTATCCATTTTAATTCTGAACGATAACGATTGCGATCCTTCTGTGCAGAAGCAGCTTGCATCTCCTCACGAATAGCTCTAGCCTCTAAATAATCACCGTAATTCCCTGTATGACGATACAAGGTTTGATTTGCTAACTCGTAAATATGTGTTGATAATTCATCTAAGAAATAACGATCGTGGGTGATGAAAATCACTGCACCCTTTAATCGTAAGACCATCTCTTGAAGCCATTCTGTAGACTGTACATCTAAATGGTTGGTGGGCTCATCTAATAAGTAAAGATCCGCTGGTTCAATTAACACCTTCGCTAATGCAACACGTTTTTGCTGACCGCCTGATAGCGTTAGTACCTCTTTTTCAAAAGTTTCAATCCCAAGCTTTGTTAAGGCCGTCTTTGCAAGGGCATTGACATCCCATGCCTGCTCTTCATCCATGCGCTGTTGCAGACTAAATAACGTCTTTTGTAAACTTTCGGATGTTGGGTTACTTGCTAGAGCAGCAACCGTTTCCTCATATTGACGATTCAGCTGTAAAATGGGCGAATCGCCTGAAAAGACAGCTTGTAAAACTGTTTCACCTGCCTGAAATGTAGGCTCCTGTGGTAAATAAGCGACACGGTATTTATTCGGACGATCTACTATCATCGAATCCGCTTCCATGTCCCCAGCTAAAATGGATAACAGGGTTGATTTTCCCGTTCCATTTATACCGATTAAGCCTGCCCGCTCTCCCTCATAAATGGTAAATTCAATATTTTGAAAAAGCGTTTTATCGCCCACTGTTTTGGTTAAATTTTGTACAATTAAATGACTCATTCCACTATTCCATCTCTTTCATGTTAGGTATTGTTCATGCCCACACGATTTTTATGTAGACGATTATTGATATCCACTATTCATCATAACACCAAACCGCAGGTAAACAAAGAACAACAAACTATCAACGAACTGGTGGCATGTCCTGTAAATAGGATTCCATAAGCTGACAAAGCTTGATGATTCCTTGTGTTAAGTCGTGGGGTTCAGGATAAGAGTAACTAATTCTTAGATGGTGATATTGTGGCTCTCCTGGATAACAAGCTGAGCTTGGTAAAAAGGTAATTTGGGCTTGTTGAGCCTTCCATAACAGCTCATCCGTATTGCCATTACTAGGTAAAGACACCCAAATATTAAGTCCACCTTTTGGCTCGATCCACGTAACGCCCTTTGGTGCATGCTTATTCAACAATGCAATGGTCTGATCCCTTCTTATCTCTAGTGCAATGCGCAGTTTTTCTAAATGGGCATGCATTCGGTCTGAACGTAAAAATGGAATCAGTGCCTTTTGTGTTAATAAGGGGTTACCCGAATCGGCACTGGATTTGGCAGATAAAAGTCGTTGATGAACGGTACCTTTTGAAAGGATAGCGCCGATTCTACAGCTCGGGGCCAACGTCTTACTAAAGCCTTTTAAATAAATAACATGACCCCTTGTATCTAAAGCTTTCAGAGGTGGTGGTGGTGGGTTATCGTCAAAATAGATTTCATTCCATGAATCGTCCTCTACGATAAGAAAGCCATATTGTTGGGCAAGATCCAGTAACTCGCTCCTTCTCACTTCACTTAAAACTGTGCCTGTCGGATTGTGAAAGGTTGGATTTGTATAGATAAGCTTTGGCTGTTTGCTTAGGCAGAGTGTCGCTAGAAGAGCTGTCTGCATTCCTTCCTCGTCTACTGGTATGGGAATAATGTGGGCCCCCCGATTTCTAAAGACATCGATTGCTGCTGTATATGTAGGGGCTTCGGTAATGACAATATCTCCAGGTCCAATAAATGTTTTAGCCACTATATCTATACCTTGTTGCACACCGTTTGTCACAATAATTTCCTCTGGTGTTGTGGCAATATTACTATATGCTTGTACATAGTCTCGAATTGCCTTTCGTGCATCTTCATCCCCCTGTACCGTTCCATAACGAGCGACAATCTGAGGATCTGTCTGTAATATTTCTACAATTTCATTTACCAAATAAACAGAGGGTAATAACCCAGGGTGGATGGTAGCACTTGAGAATTTGATCGCATACTCCATTCTTTTATTTAACATAGATTGTGAACGTTGAATGTAATCAGGAATGGTTAGTTGCCAATTATAATCACTACGGCTCTCATTTGTGCTTCTTTGTTCTTTGTTTCGAACAAACGCCCCCTTGCCATGTATCACTTCAATATAACCATTTCTTTCTAATAAGGCATATGCCTTACTGACCGTGACAGGGCTCACTTGATTTTCTTTTGAAAAGCTCCGAATAGAAGGTAATTGACTCCCTTCCTGTAAAAATTCTGATCTTATTTTTTCTGCAAGGATAGTTGAAATTTGATCAATTAAAGATTGATCGGACTGACGATTCAGCTTTATTTCCATTGGACCTCCAACTGTTATAGTCTTCATTTGACTGTTATATATATCACTATATAGTGTAGAGGCAGAAATAGCTAAGTTAAAAAGAAGGGAAATGATGATACATGATGAACATGAAGCAAGATCAGGAAAAAATAAAAACGCTTTTAATGGAGGTAGTTGACCATGCAGCCAATTTTTTTACTAATCTGGAGCATAGAGCTGTAACGAACCATTCCTCTAGCCTTCCTACTCCGACACTTCCAGAAGTGGGTGAGGGTGCTCAGGCAACACTTCAATATTTTACAAAGCAATTTGCTGAAGGCTTAAATAGTAGTGTAGGCTCAAGGTACTTAGGTTTTGTCACAGGTGGATCTACCCCTGCTTCGATTGTCGGAGATTGGTTAGTAAGTGTTTACGACCAAAATTTATCCCATTCTAAGGGCTCTATTGCAGGTTCAATGGAGCTTGCAACAATTGACATGCTTAAGGAGTTATTGCTATTAAGCGATGATTATCGAGGAACATTTGTCAGTGGAGCTACGATGGCTAATTTTGTAGGACTTGCTCAAGCAAGGGAATGGATTGCACAACACTATGGAAAAAACACTGCGCTGGATGGTCTTTATGGTATCCCTCCAATAAAGATTGTGAGCGGAACGCCCCACTCAAGTATTGTCAAAGCAACTTCTATGCTTGGCATGGGGAGAAATTCCATTCATACTATCCTATGCCTAGAACAGCGAGAAGCCATTGACATCACAAAATTACAGCAGTTTCTTGAAGCAAATCCACATGAACCTTGTATTGTTGTAGCAAATGCTGGAACCGTCAATACGGTTGACTTTGATGATTTACAAGCAATCGGCGAGCTAAAAAGGCGGTACCCTTTCTGGCTTCATATCGATGCGGCTTTTGGTGGCTTTGCAGCCTGTTCACCAAAGTATCGTCACTTTGTCGAGGGCATGAATTATGCAGATTCTATTACAATTGACGCACATAAATGGCTGAACGTCCCTTATGATGCCGCTATGCAATTTACCCGTCATCAATCGTTGCAAGCAACCGTTTTTCAAAATAATGCTGCCTATCTTGGTAGTTCCCTTGAAAATCCAGATTTCTGTGATCTTACACCTGAAAATTCACGTCGTTTTCGTGCGCTACCTGCTTGGTTTTCTTTACAGGCCTATGGTAAATTGGGCTACCAACAATTAATAGAAGAAAATATATTACTCGCACAACAGCTTGGTCAAAAAATAGATGACAGTCCCTACTTTACATTGCTAGCACCTGTTCGACTGAATATCGTGTGCTTCGCCGTCAATCATGAGGCACTGACAGCTGAAATGAACCAACAATTTTTAACAACTTTAAATCAACAAGGCAAAGTATACATGACGCCAACTGTCTACAAAGGTATGCCAGCTATTCGTGCGGCTTTCAGTAATTGGCGTACTTCCCAAGCAGACCTGACAATCATTTGGGAAGCATTAACAACAGCGATATCCTCCTATTTTAATGAATCCATCTAAGCTATTAAATGGTAATGGAGTAGCATGATGAAGGATTCCTCATTTGTTGCGCCTCCAATAATTCACTACAAAACTAAAATGCTACTTGCCATAGGAAATGCACGCTTCATTATTTTTGTACTACGAAGACCATAGCCGAATGAAGCACAAAAACCGCCCTTCAAATTGAAAAGGCGGTTTTTGTGCTATGTGCTATTGACCGATTTCGTGCTGGAGTTGCTTTAAAAAACTTTCCATAAATTGATGACGTTCAAGTGCCATTTGCTTGCCCTTTTCCGTCACCATTAAATCTTTTAGCAGTAATAATTTCTCATAAAAATGAGTAACAGACGCGGTATTGTTTTGACGATATTCTGACTCTGACATATTTGTGCGTGCTTCTTCTTCCTTATCATAAAGCTTGCGACCTTTTGCGCCACCATAAGCAAATGTTCTGGCAATGCCAATAGCACCAATCGCATCTAAACGATCTGCATCTCGGACGATTTTTGCTTCCAATGATGTTGCTTCTAGCTCATTCCCACCATTAAATGACACCTGAGCAATGCAATCTCGAATATGCTGCTTTTTACCCTCACTAACAGATAATTCCGCAATAAGCTGTTCTTCCTTTTCCTTGCTATCGGTATACTTTTTGTCACTGACATCATGTAAAAGTACCGCTATTTTCACAACTTCTTCATCTGCTGTTGGCTCGCTATGTAGGATAGCTAATGCATTTTGATAGACACGTTCAATATGTTGAAAATCATGACTAGCATCAAATTGCTCATATATTTCACGTACTTTATTCATTAAATGATTCATAGTCTACTCATTCCTTTCCTACAAAATTATACTGTATTTTATTACATAAGAGGTAATCTAGAAAAATTAAAAATCAAATCCATTTCAATTGACTAATTTTTCAGAATATTGTATGATAAACGTACAGAACAGCTATTTGTTCTGTACCTCATATTTTTCAGCAATGTACAACAGCTGTGTGTTTAACAGATTTAAAATTAACTTCAGCGGGCTTACAATTGAATAACCTGTTTGAAAGATGACGTGCGTATTGAAAACCTATCATCTAAACAAATAAAAGTGAACACTTTCCCTTAGAAATTCTTTGTTTAACCCGCATAGCCAAATGTACATGCCGAAAATGTGAACAACAAGTTAGTTTGTTGCATGACCAAAAGGATTTCGCCAGTTGTAGCAGAAGTGCATTGTTTTTTCATTACTGGTTGTTACCTTCTTCTAGTCAATACCTTGATTATGTATGAACGTAGCTCCTCCCTTTAATGAAAATCGTACACGATAATTGCTTACAGCTTGTGAATACCACGTTCGATGAGTTGTGCAAATCCAGTAAGAAATTCATTTAAGCCATCAATGTATGAAGTGAAAAAGGAAGTAGGAACGATTGTGATAAAATGTATTACCATCCCGCTGAAGGACAAATAAAAGCTGCCCATCTTACATTCAAGTAGATGATGGCAGCTTTTACTGTTTTATTTTCTTACTTTATAGAACGCCTTTGATCACTTCATCAATTTCCCGCAATAGTGCTTCGTTTTGCATAGTTGTACTTAATTTTAAGTTAGACTGGTCTACATGAATCACTGCGACATGCATCCCCTCTTTAATACTTGCACTTGGCACTGGCGTCATTTTTTCTATATCGAACGTCATGATGAGGTCTGGGAATTTGGATTGTACCTGCCCTTCCTTCGCTAATGTCATGTACTCATTCCAGAACGTCAGATGGTAATCACCCACTGATAATTCCCCTACATCGAAGCCATTTTCCTTTGTTAACGAATAATTTGTGACAGCGCCTGATACGATGTGCACGCCATTCAAATACTGCAACACATGGGCTAGCTTTTCTTCAAAGGTTTGCCCATTTAAGAAGCAATAGCCAAGCTCTATGGCCATGGTAATCGCATTTGGTGCGCCATGTTTTTGTAAATAGTCAATCTTCACAGGATTTCGAGTGACCCCGACTAGCCCGCCTGCTAAAATAGAAGCTTGGCGTGCTGTCTTTGCGGTGCTGTGTAAATTCCCTTCCACAAAGCCTTGGACGGCGAAGTCACCTTTTCCTCCTGCATAAAATTGTACGGATTGATATTCCTGTTGTTCATGGAGATTTAAAGAACCCATGATGCCCGTTGGATGTGCTCGTCCATTACAGGGAGCATCCACAACAGGTACATGTAATAAGACTGACTGCAACCAGCCATTGATCGTCGTGATGGCACCATTTTCATTTGTAATGATGCCCTTTAGACGTTGATTGACATGGTTGTTCATACTGCGATAGCTCCAACAAAGCTGTTCATTTGAAATATATTGATCGGCCGCTGATGGCGCACCTACCATTGCCACACAGGCAACTAAATCTTCTTGGTCTAATTCAGTAATATCCACGATTTGAGGTTCGCCTGCTGCAAAGATTTCCTCCACTAGCTTGAGTCCTTCCTCTAGGAGACCACCGCCGCCTCCGCCAAGGATTGCTCCTCCATAAACGGCTGCAATCCCATCCTCATACGATAATCCTTTCGCCATTCAGCATGACTCCTTTCTATTTCCCTATTTTGATAATAGAAGTGAAGAAGCTATATAAAGCATCTCCAGCAATAACACCTGCTGCAAATACTGTCATTTCAGATTCTCTCTTACCTTTCGTCACATATGTGAAAATAACACGTAGTAAGATACCCACTAGGACAGCCCAACCAGCAATTGGATTGACAAGTAATAGACCTGTTGCAAATAAGATACCCATTTGACGTTTTGAACCACCAATTAGCTGAATTAATGCACCTGGAATCGCCCAAATCATTAATTGTTTCGCTACATCGCCTGTAACGCCTGATTGAATTGTTGCTGCATACACATGGTTAACAGGTGCTACTAAATCCTGTGCAAAATAAGATTTATAGGATAGCAATACTACAACTGCGGAAATTGCAAAAGCTAGCATACCAGCAATCAATTGTTGCTTGCGACCTTCTTTTTCTAATGCAACATCACTACCATTACCACGTAAAATGAAACCTGTTTTTAAGTCATAGCCCATATCCGCAAATGCTACCCCTGTAGCAGCACTATACCCTGCTAGTAATGCAAGTGCTGGAGCGGGGAAACCAATTAAAATACCAACAATCAGTGTAATAAATGCCACTGCAAATGCAGGGAACCAACCCGCATGCATCGCTGCGATACCTACAATTAGCTCATGGACAAATGCAGCAATCGTTGCAAAGATGATGAATCCTATTAACATACCGAAAGACATGTGTGAAATAATACCGCCTAAAATAGCGATTAATAGAGCAATGGCTAAATATGCTATAAACCCAACACCAAATGCTTGTCGAATTTCTTTTGCATCTTTTGAATAGCTTAACTCTTCTGACTTTTTAGCCGACTTTTTATTCAATAAAGCAAAAGCTACTTGGAAAAGTGCTACAATCCCAGCACCAATCATAACGCCATGTGGAATATAGTAAGCATTTAAGTCAACATTAAATAATTGAACAGAATAGCCTCTTAATAAAAGCCCAATCCCAAACATCGTCAGTGCCCAAATATTACCGATGAACGCTACCCCAAAAGCTGACATTGGAATTTTCAAAACAGATCCCACGATACCAATTAACACGCCACCAATTAATACCTTTGCATTCTTACCGCCTTTATCGCCCGCCTTAATGGCTTCAGCTGTTGCAATCCCTGGTGGCCAAGTACCTGCTGCTGGGAAAATCTTTGTATCGAAAAATTTATATAATAATAAAGCATCAACAAACATCGCTAAAATAACACCGATAAACAATGGTAATACTAAATTTTCATAGCCTAATACATATGGAATACCAATTGGCAACATTAAACTACTTGCTGCACTGAACGTTGCTGCCGAAATGGCAGTTTGAATAATATTTTGTCTGTGTACAGATTTAAAGGCAATTAGCTTGCCAATCGGTATTCTTCCAAGAATCATCGCAAATATTGCCCCAACGATTGATGTATTGGCAGAAATCCCTAAAGTCGTAATCAGCTGTATCCCAATAATTGCCCCCACAACAGATGTTAAGACGATCATTAGTAGAGTTACAGGCTCTAAAGCCCTTGGATGTAATACTTTATTATTCATAGTGTCAGCTCCCCTATTGTTGTTATAATTTTGAAATGTGTGATTGTATTTGCTGAGCTACTTTCACTAACTGTTCAAGCATATTTTTCTCCCTTTGATCATCTAAATCATATACTAACCCAGAAATTGTAAGAGATGCAGTGATTTCCTTTTTATAGTTAAATAACGGTACACTAATGCCAAATGCATGTTCATTATACTCCCCGATGGTAACACACCAGTTGTTTTGGCGAATTTGTTGCAGCTCTTCCTTTAATGACGCTAGGAAAGAAACCTGCTCTTCCTTCGATTGTTCCTCATGAAAGAAGGCCATTAATTCCAGTTGCCTGTCCTCGTCTAAATAAGCAAACATGACCTTACAGGAAGCACCGATGTAAAGGGGTGTCTTTGTTCCTAAAGACACCGCATACTTTACATTTTTATTGCTTTCGGCTATTTTCGTTGTGACACCGTATTCATTGTCCATATAAGTAAGAAATACTGATTCATTGATTTCACTGGCAAGATTTTGCATCAATTCATAAATGGTCGAGTGAGGGTCTTTTGAATTCGATAACACATCATAAAAAAGGTACATTTTATAACCTAATTTATATTTTTTCGTGTGTTCATCCTGTATTAAATAACCCGCTTCTGTAAATGTATTAATGGTTCTTTGCACGACACTTGTCGGCAGTTTCATCATGCGTGAAATTTCACGAACACCTAATGCATTTTCTGTCGTTGCAAAGCATTCTAGTATATCCAATGAGTTTTTTAATGTCTTGACAGTCATCTATTTCTCCCTTTAAGCGTTTTGATAACCGTATTGCTCTTTCGCTACATCTACAGAAATATATTCATTTAATAGATCACGTTCAATGGCCTCTGAGCTTCGTTCATGTGGAGGACCATAACCACCACCAGTAGCTGTCACAAGCTCAATACGATCGCCTTTTTGCAATTCATAATTGGCAAGTACGCCCACTGGTCCAATTTTTGTTCCATCCTTTTTATGAATGATTAAATAGTTGTGAGAGCCTTCTCCACCACCATTTAAGCCGAATGGCGCGAATTGATGTCTACCTAAGTTCACAGAAACCCTTTGACCATCATGATTGACTGTATAAACGCGGCGAACACCTAAGCCACCTCTAAATTGACCAGCACCAGCACCGTCACAATTTAAGCTATATTCATCAATTTGAATACCGTATTTTGTTTCTGCAATTTCAACTGGAAGATTATATGTTTCACCATCTCCCATACAATATTGCCCGCTTTGCCCATCCTCGTCATTCGCTGCTCCCCAGCCACCAACAGATGGCTCAACAATTAGGAATGACTCATCATTTTCAGGATTTTTTCCTGTGAGAATAAACGTACAAACAGATTGTAAATGCCCTGCAGATAAGCGTTCTGGTAAATGCGGCGCAAGAGCTTTCCAAATTAGATCAGCTGCCCCAATACGTGCCTCAAAATTCATCGACACAGGATGTGGACGTTTAGCTGAAACAATCGAATTATCATCTGTGATAATCGTTAAGCGTTTAAAGACACCTTCGTTAATTACGTCAATATCACCAAGTAATGCTAGGAACATAACGCGCACACTTGCCATTAAACCAAACTGAGAACAGTTCATTGGCACATTGACTGCAGGATGTGAGCCTCTGAAGTCACAAATAAACGCCTCATCACTAATTGTGACTTTCACTTTTATTGGATAAGGTCCACCCTTTAATGGGTCCCCTTCAATATAGTCCTCCGCATAAAATTCACCTTTAGGTAGGTGTTGAAGCTCATACTCTACTATTTTCTCACCCTTGTCCAATAATTTTTGTATGGACAATTTCACCGATTCCGCTCCAAACTTCTGACAAAGCTCTGCGATTCGTTTTTCACCTGTTTTTAAGGCGGCTACTTGTGCAAACATATCACCAATTGAAAGCTCTGGTAAACGAACATTCGTAGAAATGATTTCATAGACTGCATCGTTCAACTCACCTTGATGATAAAGTTTGACACCTGGTAGCTGTAAACCTTCCTGATAGATTTCATTAGAATTACTTGTAAACGAACCAGGGTCCATGCCACCTACCTCTGTCCAGTGTGCTTTATTCGCAGAGTACGCAATAATTTCACCGTTGTAGAAAATAGGGAGAACTAAGCCCACATCCGATAAATGCGAGCCACCTCCAACATAAGGGTCATTGATAATAATGACATCACCTTCGTGTAGTTTTTTCCCATTATCAAACTTTTCAATTACACGCTGTACCATTGGACTTAACATCCCAATAAAGCTCGTTACACCGTTTCCTTGACTAATTAAGTTACCCTTGGCATCTGTTAAACCACAAGCATAGTCTAATACTTCATAGATAACTGGACTCATAGAAGAGCGTGCTAGAGCTATAAACATCTCATCGCCTATCGCTAGCAATGAATCTTGAATAATTTCTATTGCAAAAACATCTTTTTTCATGTTTTATTTCCCCTCCATCTCTACTATCAAATTGCCGTATTTATCAATTTCAATTGATTGATTATTATTGATTACGACCGTAGATGTTGGATTTTCTACAATTGCAGGTCCTGTAATGACATAGCCAGGTACTAATTTTTGTTGGTCATAGACATTGACCTCTATCCAACCTGTTCCCTTCACATATAAATTGCGTTGTGCCTTGATACATGTAGAATTGTCGATATGAGAGAAGTCTAGCTCTTTAAATTGAACCGCCTCATCTTTCCCGTAGATTGTAAGATGTAAGTTGACTAACTCAATTGGTGTGGCTGGTAATTCAAAAGAAAACTCTTGTTTATGTTTGATGTGGAAGGCTTCAGCTAATGCAAGTAGCCCCTCTTCATCAAGCGTAATAGCTGATGCGTTTAATTTAACAGCATGCTCTTGACCTTTGTAGCGTAAATCATAATTAATTTCAAAATAATAATGATCCTTTGATAATGGTGCATCTGCATAGGCATTGGCAATGACTTGATCAATATTTTCTTGAATAGCCGCAAGATGGTCTTTGTCAAAGTTCATTAAACTTGTTTGAATGTAATCTTGTCGATATTCGGTCATCATCATTCCTAATGCTGAGAAGACGGACGAGCCATAAGGAATAATGACTTTTTTCATACCAAGCTCTTCTGCTAAATTAATCGCATGTAGTGGACCACCACCACCAAATGCCACCATTGTAAAGTCTTCAGGATCGTAGCCTTTACGAATAGAGATCAGCTTCAGTGCATTTAACATATTGGAGTTTGCAATATCTAAAATACCTTGTGCTGCTTCTTCTGCTGACACATTAAATGGTTTCGCAATTGCTTCAACAAGAGCCTCCTCCACTTTGTCAATGGATACTGGGTTATCAAAGTTTGCTAAGGATAATCTTCCTAAATAAACATTGGCATCTGTAATTGTTGGCTGTGTATTCCCTAAGCCGTATGCTACAGGCCCTGGCTTTGCCCCAGCAGAATCTGGTCCAACCTTTAATGAGCCAAACTGATCTACACGTGCGATAGAGCCACCGCCATTTCCTATTTCCACAATATCCACTACAGGTGTTTTAATTGGATAGCCCGCAAATTTTTCATTTCTTTCAATATAGTAATCTGTTGTAACATTGACTTTGCCATCTGTAATAAGCGAACATTTTGCTGTCGTCCCACCAACATCAAAAGCTATGATATTCGATTCATTTAAAAGTTGACCTAATTTAGCTGCCCCAAACATCCCTGCTACAGGTCCAGATTCAACGAGGTTGATTGGTAGCTCCATTGCTTTATCAAAGCTTGTAGTCCCGCCATTCGATTGCATAATTTTTAAATGGTCTGTAATGCCAATTGTGCTTAATTTCTCTTTTAGGCTTTTTAAGTAGGCATGTGCAATTGGCTTTACATAAGAATTAAGGACTGTTGTGTTTGTTCTTTCATACTCACGGTATTCTTTAATCGTTTCACTTGAAAGTGTGATATATACGTCGGGCCAAATTTTTAAAATGGCTTCTTTTAACTGTTGTTCATGAATTGGATTTTTATAGCCGTGTATCAAGGAAATGGCAATCGCCTCAACACCTAATTCCTTAAATTTATATACGATCTCGTCAACTTCCTCGGTATTAAGCGCTTTCATAATATTTCCTTTAAAATCAATTCGCTCATCAATTTCTTGACGTAAATAACGCTCTACAAATGGTTCTGGCTTTTTATATTTAAAGTTATATAAGTCTGGTCGATTTCCACGAGCAATTTCGATAACATCACGGAAACCTTTTGTTGTAATTAACCCAACTACGCCCCCTTTTCTTTCCGTTAATGTATTGATGATAACCGTCGATCCATGAATAAATGATTCAATGAAAGAATCTTCCGTTACATGTCGTCCTAATACATTTAATATGCCATCCTCAAAGTGACCAGGTGTCGTATGTCCCTTATCAAAATGAAGATTTCCATTTTCATCTGTGAAAACTAGGTCAGTAAAAGTACCGCCAATATCTGTTGCGATTTTCAAGACTTCATCCCTCCGTGTTCCTATAATCGGTACAGTGTTCCGAATTAGAATTAAATAAATTATATTTAAAAGAAAAAGAAAATTCAATGTATTTTTTAAATAAAAATTCATTTGACAATTGTCCTTCGTTGTAAAAACCCGCTCTATCTTTCCAATATCAGAGAACTATTGATAAAAAATACCAAATACATTTATATAAGGAAAGTTCTCGTGATTTTTGTGCAACATAAAAAAGATCCTAGTTTTCACTAGAATCTTAAATCATTTAAAAAAATTAATTTTTGCGAATTTTTACTCAAGGGGTAGAGGCAGGAAGCATCCGAAATTTCACTTTTATACCATGTTTGCATTGTAGATAGTCGATGAGTTAGGCCACTTCCAACGAACCAAATTTACCAAAATTATCAATAAAAAAAAGCTGCCGATTTAAGTAGGCAGCTTTTAATATCATTTAGAACAATCCTACCGCATGTCCTTCGTTGTCGACATTCATGCGTAGAGCAGCTGGTGCTTTTGGAAGTCCTGGCATTGTCATAATATCGCCAGTTAGACAAACTAAGAAGCCTGCACCAAGCTTTGGAATAACTTCACGAATTGTGATGGTAAAGCCTTCTGGACGACCAAGTAAACTTGGTTGGTCTGATAAAGAATACTGGGTTTTCGCCATACAAATTGGAAGGGAGTCCCAACCAAATTTTTCGATTTGGGCAATTTGTTTTTTGGCTTGGTCTGTAAATTGTACATCTTTCCCGCCATATACCTTTTGCACAATCGTACGTACCTTTTCTTCAATCGACTCCGTTATATCATATAAAGGAGAGAAGTTGTTTTCTTCCTCTAGCACAGCTAGTACTTGCTCAGCTAAGGCTAGACCACCTTTACCGCCCTCTTCCCAGACATTTGTACGGGCAATGCGAACATGATTTTCTTGACACCAGTTTAGAACGGCTTCTAGCTCAGCCTCTGTGTCCGTAATAAAACGATTTAACGCAATAATTGGTTCAACGCCAAATGTACGAACTGTATCTACATGTTTAGCTAAATTCTCAATCCCTTGTAGAAGTGCTTCCACATTTTCGCCTACAAGCGCTGTTTTCGGTACACCTCCATGCATTTTTAAGGCACGAATTGTCGCTACAATGACAACTGCGCTTGGTTTAAAGCCTCCCTTACGAGCTTTAATGTTCATGAATTTTTCAGCACCTAAATCAGAGCCGAAGCCCGCTTCTGTCACCACAATATCAGCTAGCTTACGAGCGGTTTGTGTCGCCATAATGGAATTACAGCCGTGAGCAATATTCGCAAATGGACCACCATGGATAATAGCAGGTGTTCCCTCTAATGTTTGAACTAGGTTTGGCTTAAAGGCATCTTTTAATAATAGTGTTAAGGCACCCTCTACCTGTAAATCACGCACAAAGACAGGCTCACGCTCGAAAGTATAGCCAATCACGATACTAGCGATTCGCTCACGTAAATCCTCAATGCTTGTTGCTAAACAGAATACTGCCATAATTTCAGAGGCAACCGTAATATCAAAGCCATCCTCACGCGGCATGCCTTGAACAGGACCACCTAATCCCACCACTACCTTACGAAGGGCACGATCATTTAAGTCCATGACACGCTTCCAAATAATGCGTCGTGGATCAATGTTAAGTGTATTACCTTGGTGGATATGATTATCAATAAATGCGGATAAAGCATTGTTAGCTGTTGTAATCGCATGAAGGTCGCCAGTAAAATGTAAATTAATATCCTCCATTGGTATAACTTGTGCGTAACCTCCGCCAGTTGCGCCACCTTTTACGCCCATAACTGGACCTAATGATGGTTCACGTAATGCGACCATCACCTTCTTATCTAATTGATGAAGGGCATCTGCTAGTCCAACAGTCACAGTCGACTTTCCTTCACCAGCTGGGGTTGGACTAATAGCTGATACTAATACTACCTTTGCATCCTCGCCCTGAGCAGTAATTTTTAATGGGTCGATCTTTGCTTTGTAGCGGCCATACTGTTCAAGAGCATCCTCTGGAATACCCGCAGCATTGGCAATTTCCGTAATAGGTTTGATCACTGCTTGACTAGCGATTTCTAAATCTGATAATGGTTGATTTTTCGTTGTCATTTGGCATCCTACTTTCTATGTTGTTCATTTCCATTATAGTCTTAATTGTGAAAAAAAAGAAAGCCAGATATGCAAGCATTTCGTCAATCAATTGACATCTTTGTTCAATTCCTGTATGTTCTAAGAGAAAATGCAATTTTTTCACATTTTCTCAATGAGTGCACCATTTATTAACTTTATTTTACATTCAAGCGCATTGGAGGCGAATGCTTATGCAACAGGGGATCGTAAAGTGGTTCAATAATGAAAAAGGTTATGGCTTTATTGAATGTGATGATGGCGAAGATGTATTTGTTCATTTTACGGGCATCCAGGAGGAAGGCTTCCGTACACTTGAAGAAGGTCAAAAGGTTTCATTTGATGTTGTGGAAGGCAATCGTGGACCCCAAGCATCAAATGTTGTAAAACTATAAGCATAATGGGGCTATCCATGTAGTTCCAGATTAGCAGCGGATTAGGAAATGCATCGTTTCCTTCATCCGCTTTTTGTATTGTTTTATAAGCTGAATGCCCCCTCCATGTTATAATAGAAGTAACAATACGTAAGGAGGGATCTCGATGCAAAAACAAAATAAACCCATGACTGAAGTTATTTTGAAGCATAAAGAACGACAAAGTGTAGCAGAATTTGCAGCAACACTGGAAACGATTGCAAAAAAGCTTAAAGAAAATGGTGAATTCACTTTTGTTCAAGACACAGAGCCAACAGTTGTCAGCCCAAGTGAACAGCTCAAAATCGAATACTCCTATACAAAAAAGGGCGACAAGCATTCATTTGAAATTGAATTTGATTGGTATACAGGTACAGAAACACCGAAAAAAATGACAATTGAATAATAATTGGCAACGAAAATCCACTTCTCTGATGAAGTGGATTTTTCCATATTGTTGAATTAAAGATCATGTCACTGCTAAAACTTTTTAGCAAGGTGAGGGGGTGATTTCGCTCCAGGGTCTCCTCTATAACGCTAAATCCACAGGAAAGCAAGTAGCCAGCATAATAAATTCTATTGATGGTTTTGTTTTTCAATACTTATGTAAAAAGGCGAGAGCAAAAGTGTTTCAGCCCATAAAAATACCGAGCTATCCACTAAAACGCTTACGAAGTGTTTCGGAATAGTTCGGTTTTTCTAGTTATCATGTTTGTTAATGTAAAGATTATTCGGCTTAATGAAGGTCCCTGTTAGTGATGTTCCAGCCTTTTCTCCTTATCGATTTATCCAATAAAAAGCACCAGGGCAAACTAAAGTTTCCTTTGTTCGTTTAGAATCCTTTAATGTCACACCAAATGGTCCCTCTTTGACATGACCAAGTGTCATTGTCATCGCGCTCTCTTCCTCATAGAAATCTAAACGCATATTCGGTAGCTGTAGTGACATATACTGCTCATATTGCGTAGGCACTGGTAGCTGTAACACCTCTTGCCACAGTTGTACTGTTGCCTGCATGTCCTTGACGTAGAATTGGACGGATTCCATGGTTATAGCCTGTTTGACATCAATGGCACCACTTGCCTTTAATTGAACCAAACGCTCTTCATCTGCCTCCGCCCATTCAATCAAAAATGGAAAATCAATTGGCAGATCTGGCTTACCAAAATGCAATAGCTTCCATTCTACCACAGTGCCATCTGGTCTTGTTCTGCTACATGCATCTGGTCCATATACTTCATAGCCCAATGCTCGCAAGCGTCGACCCTCTTCCTCAATATTTTTTGTGCGCAGAGCAATTCGAGAAAATCCCTGGCGCTCTTGATCACGTTTAAACGTATAATGTAGGGAATATGGGTATTGTGCCGCTTGCTCAAATAAATCACGATCATAGATAGCAATTTGTTCAATATAGCTTAAGCCAAAGTAGCTTAACGTATTATAAGTCCCCCACATCGTGTGCTGCCCACCATTCACTGTATGGACATTTCGTTTATTGAAGAAAACCTTTATATTTTCTGGTGATTCCACTTGATGAACCAAATGATCAAAATATAAAGTCATGGCCATTCCCCTTTCTTTCCCCATTACCTTTACCTGTATGTTTGATTAGTTTAAAATTTACTCAAGAAAAGGAGTTACTAGTAGGATATGAAAAAAAGTTTCGTTTACCTACAAACTCCGTTCACTAATTTCATAAAGAGGTGATTTGAATGACAGATTTAGTAGCTGCTTTTAAATTGGCATTAGGTAATTATCCTACAGGCGTAACAGTTGTCACGACATGTCATGACACAAAACCGATTGGCTTAACCGTCAATTCCTTTGCATCTGTTTCAATCGACCCGCTCCTTATTTTGTGGTCACTCGATAAAAAATCTCAGCTCCATCCTTATTTCACGACTTCGCCAAATTTTGCGGTCAATATTTTAGCGAGTGATCAAGAGCATTTATGTACACTATTTGCCAGTAAAATCCCTGATCGCTTTGCACAAGCAAAATGGTCAACTTCCTCTTTAGGACTACCGATTTTACATGATACAGCAGCTAATTTACAATGTAAAACATTTCAGCAAATCGATGCTGGCGACCATACCATTTTTATTGGGCAGGTCGTAGACATTACAAATGCTCAAAAAGAGCCTTTGCTTTATCATCGCCGTCATATCGGTCCCATACCAAAAAGCTTTTATAGCTAGCCTTTACACAAAAAAAGGGCCACTTGTAAGCACAGGAAATCCTTCATGCTTATAGGTGGCCGTTTGACATAAGTTCTACTGAAATCATTGTTATTTTTTCTGCGGAAATCTCTGCTTTTCAAGCCTATTAATTTGCACAATCACACCATCTTGAATCGTAATATGCACTTCACCAAATTCAAGATTTTGAATCGCCTTCGCAATTGCCTCTAGTTTCTTATCATCTACTTTTACTGACTGAGCCATACGATACACCCCTTCTTTTTTATCCTTATTGTTCATAAAGAGGCCAACGCATCAAACTGATTGATAGCCCCTCCTATCTCTCAGACACCATCTGTTGGATTTGGCACCTGTTGTTCGGTTGCCGAGGCTTCATTGGGCCAAGTCCCTCCACCTCTCTTGATAAGAGTACTGCGTTTCTTGAAAATAATTCTATAATTCTGCTATAGGAATGTCAATACAAAATATTAGAAAACCTAGTTGAATACTATGCAATATGTCGTTTAGATTAAAAGACTCCCTATACCTAAAGTATTTTATGCCTAGTCAGTGAGAAATAGATGGCAATCCATTAATTTATTACAAGCTCCATTTCCTCATCATGAATTCAAGTGGGCCTCGATGATGTTTAGTCCTCCACCATACAGAAACCACGACACATCCTAAAAAATAACAGCAGGCATACAGCATGGAAAAAGCAAGTGTTTGGTTCTCCAGCTTTTGGCAAATAATTAGTATTCCAATGCCTATAACAACATGGCCAACATAATGCGTTAAAGACATTTGTCCAGTTAATATGAAAGATTGAATAACTTTATTTTTACATGTCTCTACAAGATAGATGGAGCCAACAATGATAACAATAGCCGAAGCCGAATTAGAGAGGACATACATCATATTCGGTGGAATCGGTCCTGTATCAAATAAATACAATGCACTCTCTACATCTAATAAATGAATGGTTGTCATCTTAATGAATAACGTTGAACAAGTCTCAGTCACGATGACTAGCAATAAGCCTATCACCAGTAAGTTTTTTCTTAATGTATGATTTGTTAAATCTAATGTGCCCATTACCATCCCTATCAGAAAGAAGCAAATCCAGGGGAATAGTGGATGATAGCCATTAAACATCAAATTTCTTATAAATCCAGCTGGTGTCCAAAAATCAAGATACTCTAGTAGCACATATGTTGGATGCCAACCAGCAAGGTAACTAAATTGAATTTGAAGCCATTGTGAAAGGATAAGGATGGCACCAATTATGAAGATCATCATTTTCTTGGATTGGGCAATCAAACAAGCAGCAACAAACATATACACGCCATAATAATGTAAGATATCTCCTGTCCAGCCGATTGCATATAATATAATCCCTATCGTAAATAACAAAAGCGCCCTCTTCCACAAAGTAAGTCGATTTTGACGAAGAAGGATTGGGTCCTTACTCTCTCTAGCCTGACGAGTCATTAAGGCTGTCCCTATTCCTGCTAGCATGACAAATACGGCCGAAGCACGTCCCTCGAAAAGATGTTGGAAGGCCATTAACCATGTTGAACCATTCGTTGTAGAACCTGTTATGACGCCAAAATTGACAATGAACATGCCAAGCATGGCGAGAGCTCTTGCAAAATCAAGACCTTCAATGCGCCGATCATCATTTCTTTTTGTCATCTTTGCCCCCTTGGATAACGCTATTCACTGCCTCCTTCCAAATAGCCCTATAGTTCAATTGGTTGCCTGTTAACATGAAATTACCGATATTATCATAGACGAGGGCTAGCATCTGTGCCTTCGCTTCTATATGGGGAGTATCCTCTAGCACGCCTAGCTGTACGCCATATCGTAGGATAGCAACAAAGCTCGTTAAAAAGCTTGTTTCTAGCTCTACTAATTGTCTTTTATAGTTTTCATCGCGGGCCGCTAATAGTACATATTGATTAAATATTTTATTAAAATAAGGGTCCTTGTCCTGTGCCTCAATAGATTTATAGCCTAGCTTAAGTAATTCCTCCTTAAAATTAGCAGAAGAAAGCTCTTTATACTCCACAGCGACATCATGTTGAATTTCTTTATACAATTCATCAAATATGAAAGCGATTAATTGATCTTTTGATTGAAAATAATAGTAAATGGCTGGTTTTGAAATACCGACCTCTGTAGCAATCATTGCTAAGCTTGTTTTTTCAAATCCATTTTCCGCAAACATCCCATAAGCAATTTCTATAATCTTTTGAAAAGTTTGTTCTTTATTTCCCATTATTACCCTCCTTTTTTACCGACCGTTAAGTAAATATTATAGGATGCTAACCTTTTAGACAAGAAAAAACTGCGTAGAAATATTTCTCTACACAGTTCATATTTATTGATTTTGTAAATACATCATTAAAGCTTCTGCTGTTTTTTGCTTGCCCATTACTTTAAGAGGCTGTCCATCAGCAGGTACAATCCAATGAGGTTCATCCCCCCCATATAAAGACTGAGAGCTATTTGCTACCATAAATTGTGCATTGGCTGTTTCCATACGCAGTCTGGCACGAGCTAACAAGAATTCCTCATCATTCGTTGCTTCGAGCTTAAAGCCTACTAACGTTACATTCGGTTGCCATCCCTTAATTTGACCTAATACTTTTGGTGCTTTTTTAAAATGAATAATAGGTGGTTCGTCAGAAGGCATTTTCCCCGTTTCCTCCATTAAATTACCTGATTGATCATATACTTTGTCAATGACCCAATCAGAGCCCGCAGCCGCCATAATGACGATATCGACATGTTGTTGTTGAACTGCATGACGCACCTTTTGTCCTAAATCCTCTATGCCTTCAAATTGAATCAATGTCATATCATTTTGGTTTTCTGGGAGCTGTGCAAAGTAACCATGCATGTATACTACGTTAGCGCCAGCAGCCAGCGCCGCCTCTGCTAAATAACACCCCATTGTGCCTTTTGATAAATTCGTATGACCTCGTACACGATCCCATTTTTCAAGTGTTCCCCCACTTGTAATGAGTACGGTTTTGCCCTGTAATGTCCCCATACACTCACCTATTTTCTGAAATATATACAAATACTATTTTAACGTAATGTAAGGATAGGCTTCAATAGCCACTATTTTAGGGAGCTGTTTTGTTCTTTTAGCCAAGCACTTAATATCTCTGCAAATTTCTTTGTGACGGGCGAAGCATGGTGTTTCATGGCAATACCAATTGTTCGGTAGCCACCTTGCTTTAATGGAATCGCTCTCAATGTTGGCGGTAAATTTTGAATAACCAACTGAGGTAAAATACTGATCCCTAAATGATGGGAAATCATGGAAAGAATCCCTACCTCCTCGGAAAGCTCAAAGCGGATATTCGGCTTAACATGATATTGCTCTAATAGCACCTTGACATCATTTGTCCCTTTATAGGAAGTCATAATAAATGGCATATCCTCTAAATCTACGATATCAATTTCTGTCTTATCAAACAATGGACTTTTATCCGAAACAATACATAATAATGGGTCTTGTTGGAGCTCAGTGAACTGATATTGCTCTGACTTTTGACCATTCAAAAATCCTGCTTCTACTTCACCACTTAAAAGCCATTGTTCAATTTCATAGTAATCTCCCTCTCGTAACTCCACCTGTATCCCTGGAAATTGATTATCCATAATTCGAACAATCTCTGGCATCCAATTGGAAGAAATACTCGATATCACACCAATTCGAACCTTACCTCGTGTCACGCCATGAATGTGAGCTGCTTCCTGTTGCAATAATTCTTGAGCATCTAAAACCTGACGCATTGCCCTTAGCATTGTTTGTCCCTCACTCGTTAATGTCACACCCACACGACTTCGATGAATGAGCGCAAAGCCAAACTCTTTTTCTAAACTCGACACGGCATGACTCACAGCAGATTGTGTTAACCCTAGCGCATCAGCTGCTTTTGTAAAGCTTGCCACCTCTGCCACCTTTGTTAAAATCTCATATTTCACTAAGCTCATCCGCAATCCCTCTATATACATGAATTTTTTTAATCCTATTCATTATAAACATTCGTTTTACTAATCACAACACAAGATATATAGTAATTTTTAGTATAAAACTGTTTTAGTACACAGATGGTAGGTGAACATAATGAGTATCCAAGGAAAAGCAAATGTATTGATGGTTATTGTCACAATGTTTTGGGGGCTCTCTTATACCTTTATGGTCATGGGGCTAGAAACGTTGGCAGTTTATAATGTGGTGGCATTACGTTGTATCATCGCATTTTTCGTAGCAGGACTTATTTTTTACAAACGGATGATCAAAGTAAATGGTAAAACATTAAAATATGCGGCTATTCAAGGATTTTTATTATTCATTGTGTTCGCGTTAAGTTTATTTGGTTTACAATCTACTTCTGTTTCAAATGCTGGCTTCATCTTGAGCCTAACGGTCGTGTTAGTGCCGATTTTTAGCAGCTTTATTGAAAAAAAATTACCTTCTCGAGCAGTTAGCTTTGCGATCATTTGTACCATGATTGGTATTACCGTTTTAACAGCACACGGCTCATTCACATTCCATAAAGGTGATTTATTAGTAGCAATTGCTGCGTTATGTTATTCAATTTATTTACTTTTAAATAGCTCATTCACACGAAATGTAGAGTCCATTTCATACGGAATTTATCAGCTTGGCTTTGCTGGTATTTATGCACTTGTGTTAACCTTTCTATTCGAAACACCGACAATGCCAAATTCAGCAATATCCTGGATTGCAATTTTAGGGCTTGGCATCATCTGTAGTGCGTTTTGCTTTGTGGGTCAAACTGTTGCACAACAGTATACTTCTGCTACACATACAGGTCTTATATTCTCCTTAGAACCAATTTTTGCCGCTATGTTTGCCATGATGTTTATCGGAGAAGGCATAACAATGAAATTAATGATTGGTGGCAGCTTCATTCTTATAGGGAATTTAGTAGCACAATTAGAGCATTTCCATGTATTACGTTTTATGAAAAAGGATGCACAGGAAAAAGTCATACAATAATATAGTGCATATGAATAAAAAAGGAAGCTGAGCGTTATTTCTCAAGCTTCCTTTTACTATGTATTGATTTTATAGCACGATTGCATGTAAAATAGACTAATTTTTACAGGTACGAAAATAAAGGAGATTCATACATGCAATTTCAAACCTTACATACGTCATATTATTTACCAAACAAGGATAATCAACCAATTCAAACACAAAACCTACTGGATTTAATGAGACATGTCGGTGGCCGTGAAGAGGAAGACGAAAAAAAGAACAAATCGAAAACTGAGGTCAGATACGAAAATGGCTATGTACGTCAATACCTTGTCAAACCAACAGGACAAAGGGTTCTCCTCATGGAAACCAAACAAAGCCTTGATATTAGAGAATCTACTAATTTACAAGACCTGCTTTCGCAACCTTTTAAAAAGAAAACAAGTGATCCTATTCTCTCAATACTAAATGCGAAAAATAACATTTCTAAATATAAAGATGGCATTTAAAAAATAGCCCTTCTTTTCAAGAAATGCTAGATAAAATAATAGACAAAGTCGAAACAATCGACTTTGTCTATATTCAAACTAGCGAGGAATAGTCATATCTCGTTAGTTTGATTCATTATAAAAATCTTCTATATTGCTCTGCCTCTGCCATACGCTGTTGATTTCTTAAACGCTCCTCTTGCTCTTCAGCTGTCTCTGGATATGTTTGGAGTGTATCAACATCATCCTCATGTTCTGCATATAAGACAATACTTCCTTGTTCTACAAGATGCGCATAGTAAGCGATTTGTCCCTCTGACAGATTAAATCGTTTTAAACCCTCTGTAACGGCTGAGTCGCCTGTAAACCAAGATTTAAATTGATCTACCCAATTTCCAGCCTCATGCGTTTGCACATCGGCATCCCATTTTACATCCTCAAACTGTTGGGGATCTCTCGCAATAATATGAATATCGTCTTGGTGATAACCTTCCATTCGCATATTCTCTAAAATGTGAAGCATTTCATCCCTTGTATGGGCCACCTCAATTTTTGGATTTTGTTCATTCATCATGTTCAATTCCTCCTATGTTGTATGGCTTACTAGGTAATTACCCGCACTACACACAAACAAACCCAATTTACTAAACTGTAATAATTGTTAAATTGCCTTAAACTACGTTGCTGATTTGACATAATAAGTTCAGGGCAGAAAAAAAGCATGCTGGAGAGAATTTCTTCTTCAGCATGCAAATTGTCAATTTTTACTTGTCAAGAAAGGCCTTTAACATCCATGTATGCTTTTCAAGAGACTGATACATGGCATTGAGTAAATCCTCTGTACGGTCGTCTCCTTCTTCTGCGGCTAGCTCCATTGTAGAATTTAAAGCTTTCATCAGCTTTTGGAAATCTGAGATTGTCGTTGCAACCATGTCCTCTGTCGTTTCTTCACCTGTTGCTTCATCTACATAGGATAGCTCTAGATGCTCTTTTAATGTTGCCACTGGCTTGCCATCCTTTGATAAAATACGCTCTGCTATTTCATCTAAATTCAATGTTGTTTCATTATATAGTTCTTCAAATTTTGCATGCAATGTAAAGAAGGCTGGACCTGTGACATACCAATGATAATTGTGTAGCTTTGTATAAAGCACAGACCACGTCGCCACTAGCTTATTTAATTGTTTGTTTAAGTTTTGTGTCATAATCAATTTCTCCTCCAATATGTCTTGTTCTAGCCATTAGTATGAGTCATAAAAGATGTTGGCTATACACTCATTGTTCCCGACCGACAATATTTCAAACATCCTTCATGAGAAACGATTTAGAGTAAGAATATTTCAACTATTCTATGAAATTATTTCACTTTCCGAAATAGTTTCGTTATAATGAAATCACTTATATGTAAAGGGGTGTCCATAAATGAAAGTTTTACCATTACGAAAAGATGTTGCAGTAGAGGAAACTTGGGATTTAACAGATTTATTGAGCAATGAGGCTGATTTTGAACCTACCTTAGCACAATTAGTGGAAGATGCACTTAGCTTCGAGCAACAATACAAAGGTACGATTACAAATGCACAAAAAGTAATCGACGTGTTAACAGCCTTTGAAGAGCTACAAAAAAAGTTTGTTCCGATTGGCACATATGCAAGCTTAAATCTTGAGACAGATCGCACAAATGATGTAGCACAAATGCGTGCGGCAAAGTTTGGTACAGCTATCGGAAAAGTCAGCAGTGCACTATCCTTCGTGCGCAGCGAGTTACTGGCATTGGATGAAGCTGTTTTACAAGAAGCAGCGACATTAAGCCCTCTTTACAAACGATATCTAGAGGAATTATTAAAACGAAAACCACACCAGCTCCATCCTGAAGTGGAAAAAGCGCTGGCAGCCTTCAGTGCCACATTTGATGCGCCATATAAAACGTACAATACGACAAAATTAGTGGACATGGATTTTGGCGAATTTGAAGCCAATGGCGAAAAGCATCCTCTTAGCTTTGTGCTGTACGAAAATGACTGGGAGTTTGAAGCAAATACAGATGTACGCCGTGCTGCCTTTCAAGCCTTTTCAAGCAAGCTACGCGATTACCAGCATACAACGGCACAAGTATATAACACACATATTCAACAAGAAAAAACAATGGCTGACCTAAGAGGCTTTCATTCTGTCATTGACTATTTACTATTTGATCAGGATGTCGATCGTTCACTCTATAATCGTCAAATTGATTTAATCACTAAAGAGCTTGCCCCACATATGCGTCGCTATGCAACGTTAATTCAAAAAGCCAACGGAATCGACCAAATGACATTTGCAGATTTAAAAATTGCACTTGACCCTGATTATGATCCAAGATTATCGATGGCTGAGGCAAAAGAATATGTTGAAAAGGCTTTAGCCGTTATGGGGAATGACTATAATCAATTAATGGAGAGAGCCTTTAATGAACGTTGGATAGACTATGCGCCAAACAAAGGAAAATCTACAGGGGCATTTTGTTCAAGCCCGTATGGTAGCCATCCTTATATTTTAATGTCCTGGAATGAACAAATGAATGAAGTCTTTACACTTATTCATGAGCTTGGTCATGCTGGGCATTTTGCAAATACGTATGAACATCAATCGTATCTTAATAGTCGTCCATCTCTATACTTTATTGAAGCGCCATCGACAATGAATGAAATGCTGTTAGCAAATTATTTACTAACACATAATGAAGATCTACGCTTTAAACGTTGGGTAATTTCCAATATTGTAGCGAAAACATATTATCATAACTTTGTTACACATTTACTAGAAGCTGCCTATCAACGCAAAGTATATGAATTAATTGATGCTGGAGAAGCAGTTAATGCAACCATCCTCAATCAATTAAAACGTTCCGTGTTGGAAGATTTCTGGGGCGATACAGTCGCTATTTCTGAAGGTGCTGAACTCACATGGATGCGCCAGCCGCACTATTATATGGGCCTTTATCCATACACATATAGTGCAGGGTTAACCATCTCCACACAAGTGTCTCAACGTATTTTAAAAGAGGGCGCTCCAGCTGTTGAAGATTGGCTAGCAGTTCTTCGGGCTGGCGGTACAAAATCACCAGTGGAGTTAGCGCAAATGGCTGGTGTTGATATTACGACTGACCAACCACTTCGTGATACAATTGCCTACATTGGCCATTTAATTGATGAGCTTGAACGTCTAACAGTGGAAATCGAAGCGGTTCAGCAATAATTTAACTAGAAGACGGTCCTGCCTATTCAAGGTATAGATCGTTTTCTTTTTTTAGTTCTAAGTAGAAAAATACGTACATATACTAGAATCAGGGCGTCCCTCTATATTTTTTAGATATTTCAAAATAGACAATTATTTTTCTTCATACAAAAGTACCGTTATTATTAAGAGTACGCAAATTATTTAGCAATATACGATTAACAATGATTAAAGGAAGTGTTCTAATTATGGTAAAACGTAATGATCCATGCCCATGCGGTAGCGGCAAAAAATATAAAAAATGTTGTGAAGGCAAACAACAAGTAACAGTGGAAGCAGTACAAATCGAAGAATTAGAGCGTGTGCTACAAACATTTTACTTAGAATATCCAGAACGTAAAGATGTTCGTGCCTATATTGAGCATGTGGGCACATGGCAGCCTAAATTAGAGAGCGTTTTACAGCGAGAGCTTATTGAAGCCATCGCTTTAGACGACTTTTTCTTCCATCAAGAGCCATCTATTTGGAAAAATTATTTGAAGAAAACGAAGAAAAAAGCGGTAAGACCTTCTACAGTCAAAGTACTTGAAGATTGGTCTCAGCCTACTTTATTTATTGGTACGGTGTCTGTTGTTGAGGAAAAATATTTCAAGGCTAATCATATACTTACAAATGATGAGCTTTATATTCGACGTGAAAATAACAAACCGATTCCTGAAGGTATGCATGTATTTGCCTTCATTTTACCAGATGGCACAAAGAAATCGGCTCATTATTTAGCTGTGTCTACACTGATTTTCTTCCCAGAGGATCATGCGAAGGTCTTTGAAGAATTTAAGAAGCGCTTTGAGGCTTCAGAGAAGAAGGTTGGCTCCTTCTTAAAAGAAGAGCACCTAGCATTTTGGGAGTTATTAGTATCAAATGGCTATAAAGGTGAGGAATTCTCAAACTTTGAGAGCAATGTCCTGACACAAGTAAAAGACTTCCTAGAGCAAAATGAGCGTGAAACTGCACCGATGCTTGAGCTTTTAGAAGACTATTTAATTGAAGGTCAACCGACTGCGCGTAAAGAAGCGGCCATTGCAGCTGGTGCTATTCGTTACGGTCAGGAAAAGGAGCTGTTTGAGTCCCTTTCTATGACGGTAAAAGAAATCGCTGCGACATTTGATATTTCGGCTTCCTCTCTTACAAAGTATTACCAAGATCTAAGCAGCTATGCTGAAACGAAATAATCTTGGCAATTAAAGAAGCTACATGTACTAGCGTTTTGCTAATACATGTAGCTTTTTCTCATGTGTTTATTTGCTATAAACTTTTAAAAGTTCTTCCCCTAGGAACTGTAGCTTTTCTCCAACTGAACAGGCTTCAATGCAGAAACGATGAGCCCCTGGTTTACCACGTTCTTTACGTAATTGCTTAATCACTAAGCAATCCGAACAATACGTATCATGCAGTTCATCAATATCCTTCATAACCGTCACTTTATCCATGTTGAACTCTCGCTCCTTTCACGTCCAAAATTCACTTCCTACTATTATGAAGCGTTCAATTTCAACAAGCAACTATTTTGTTTACTTCCTACGTATTTTTTTAAACACGATTTGCCCCACAAGGATGCTTTGCCCATAGCCTTGTTGTACAATTATAGAGAAGTCAAATCACAAAGTAGGGATGATATGTTAGAGGTTTATATAGATGCTGCCAGTGCAGGAAATCCTGGGCCAAGTGGTATAGGAATATTTATTAAAGGTGAAGGTCACCAGATCCAAATTAGCGAGTATATTGGGGAAACAAACAACCATATTGCTGAATTTTCGGCATTGGTTCGTGGTCTTGAAGAAGCACAAAAGCTAGGCTCCCCTCTTGTCTCGGTGCGTTCAGATTCCAAAATCGTTGTTGCTTCTATGGAAAAAGAATATGTGAAAAATGAGGAATTTAAACCTTATTTAGAAAAAGCTTTAGCGCTTGCTACTAGCTTTGATTTATTCTTTATCAAATGGGTGCCCGACTCACAAAACAAAGCGGCCGATGCCTTGGCACGAAAAGCAATCCAAAGTAAAAATGGCTAGCCTCATTTCACAGGACTGTTCAATAGGAGCAGTCCCTTTTTCTTTTCCCTATTCTTTAGTTACTTACTATCCCCAAATTTTATTATTTTATGAAATTCAAAAAATGCTAGAAAACGCCGCTCATTTTCTGATTAATCCAAAACGATATTGACATTGCTAGAGTACGATGTTATCCTTTAACACATTAGTAGTTTAGCAAACGAAAGCGTTAGATTATAGGGGGAAACTAAAATGAAACGTGTATTGACTTTATTTATGATGCTGACAGCTGTCATCGTTTTAGCAGCATGCGGGACTTCAAAAGAAAAGACAGCAGAAAAAGACGAAACAGCAGCAGATCAAGAAAAAATTATTATCGGAATTGACGATAAATTTGCACCAATGGGCTTCCGCGATGATAAAAACGACATCGTTGGATTCGATATTGATTTAGCTCGCGCTGCAGCAGAGCATATGGGCGTTGAAGCAGAATTCCAGCCAATCGATTGGAAAACAAAAGAGGCTGAATTATTAAGTGGACGTATTGATTTAATATGGAACGGTTATACCATTACAGATGAACGTAAGGAAAAGGTTTTATTTACAAAGCCTTATCTCGAAAACTCTCAAGTTGTGATAACAAAGGCAGATTCAAAGATTACGAAGCTAAGTGATTTAGCTGGACAAGAAGTAGGTATTCAATCCCTTTCTTCTGCAGCAGATGCATTAAACGGTAACCCAATTCACAAAGAAGTGAAAAAAATTACAGAATTTGCGGATAATGTTTTAGCATTATCAGACTTAAAAACAGGCCGTGTTGATGCTGTGGTAATTGATGCTGTAGTTGCAGAATATTACATGACACAAGAGCCTGACACATTCAAATTATTAGAGGAATCACTCGCACCTGAGCAATACGGTATTGGTGTGAAACCAGGAAATGAAGCCTTATTAGAAAAACTACAAGCCGCATTAGACAAAATGAATGAAGACGGTACTGCGGCTGACATTTCAACAAAATGGTTCGGTGAAGATAAAGTATTAAAATAATGACAGGATACATCAACTGTAAGAGTTTCCTTAGCGGAACTCTTACTCTTTTTGGAGGGACATCGTTATGGCGGATTACTGGCAAACTATGATATTACCGATGCTAGAAGGGGCAAAAATGACAGTTTTACTGTTCTTCATTGCCATTCTGGTATCGATTCCATTTGGCTTTTTACTAACACTCGCCGTAAAAAGTCGGATAAAACCACTCGCTTGGCTTGCACATACGTATATTTATATCATGCGTGGTACACCACTATTACTACAATTATTATTAATTTGCTTTGGTTTACCTATGCTGCCAGTAATCGGTGAATATTTAGTATTGGATCGTTTTGTGGCCGCTTGTCTTGGCTTTATTTTAAATTATGCTGCCTACTTTGCAGAAATATTCCGTGGTGGTCTTCTTGCCATCGATAAAGGACAATATGAGGCAGCCCAGGTACTCGGCTTATCCAAATGGCAAACGACGACACGTGTTATTTTGCCACAAATGTTTCGTGTCGCCTTACCCGCATTATCAAATGAATCCGTTACACTAATTAAGGATACAGCCCTACTTTATGCAGTTGCTGTTCCCGAATTACTACATTTTGCGCAAACAGCTGTCAATCGGGACTTCACAATTACACCGTTCTTTATTGCTGGTGCAATTTACTTAGTCATGACCCTTGTCTTGACGGTGTTCTTTAAATGGCTAGAAAAACGCTTTAAATTCGAATAGAGGTGACACATATGGCATTAATGGAAGTAACAAATTTGAAGAAATCTTTCGATCAGGTGGAGGTTCTGAAACAAATTACATTTTCAGTAGAGAAGAATGATGTCATTGCAGTTATCGGTCCCTCTGGATCTGGGAAAAGTACAATGCTTCGAAGCTTAATACATTTAGAAGAAATCGATGGTGGCAGTATTGTAGTAGATGGCGATTATTTAGTGCAAGATGGTCGATATACAAAGCCACAAGACATCAAAGCAATCACAGCTAAAATGGGGATGGTCTTTCAACACTTTAACCTGTTCCCCCATTTAACCGTTCAGCAAAACCTTGAAATGGCACCGAGCTTATTAAAAACAGAATCGACAGAAGCTATTACAAAACGCTGTCAAGATTTACTACAAAAAATTGGTCTTGCCGACAAGGCCAAGGCTTATCCAGCCAATCTTTCTGGTGGTCAAAAACAGCGGGTAGCAATTGCACGTGCCCTTATGATGAATCCTCAAATTTTATTATTTGATGAGCCTACCTCTGCCTTAGATCCTGAGCTGACAGGCGAAGTATTAAAGGTTATGAAAAGCCTAGCAGAGGATCAGATGACGATGATTGTGGTAACACACGAAATGGGCTTTGCACGAGAGGTAGCAAATAAGGTCGTCTTTATGGATGGTGGTCAAATTATCGAATCCGATCATCCAGACAACTTCTTTACAAACCCTCAAAACGACCGTACAAAGGCATTTTTACAAAAGAATTTTAACTAAGTTAAGGGAGAGTTGGCTTATGCCGCTCTCTTTTTTTATCTTCTTTACGTACACAAAAGGAATAGGACTCGCATGTATCCTATTCCTTTATTACATTATTCATTTGGAAATTTAGGTAGATAAATCATGACCTTAAATAAATCACCATCTACTTGAACTAAGAATTTGCCATTCTGGATGTGAATAAGGCTTTCAGCAATCGACAACCCTAATCCGCTACCTTGACTTGATCTTGATTCGTCACCTCGTTTAAAGCGTTCCATTAACTCATCAACTGAAATATTTAATTCATATGCTGAAATATTTTTAAATGTCACAAGTATTTCATTCCCTACATCTTCAACACCAATATATACCCTTGATGTAGGCAGTGCGTATTTAAAAATATTCGAGAATAAGTTTTCGATGGAACGCCATAGGAGTTTACCATCAGCCTTCACATACACTTTTTCTGTTGGATGGGCTAACTTAAAATCTAATGACGAGGCTTCAATTTTTTCATCCATTTCTCCAATTCCTTGCGTTAGTAATGAGACGATATCAATCCGTTCTAACTGAACAGGTATACTACCACTTGATGCTTTAGCCGCTTCAAATAAATCATCCGTTAAAAGCTTGAGTCTTTTCGATTTTTGATCTAACACATCTACATATTCTTCAATCATTTTAGGATCGTTTTCTAATTTCAATAAATCAACATACGTAATAATTGACGTTAAAGGCGTTCTAATATCATGCGAAACATTCGTAATAAGTTCTGTTTTTAAACGCTCACTCTTGATTTCACTATCCACTGCCTTTTTTAACCCATCAGTAATACGGTTAATATTTTCTGCAAGTTGATTAAACTCCCCTTTTCCGTCAACTTCAATTCGATGATGAAGATCTCCATTTTTAATTTGCTCTACGCCCTCTTTAATGCGGTTAAACGACTTCACCTTTCTCATTGCCAACCAGGCAGCAATCCCCATCGTAATAGGAAACATGAAAAACGTAGCCGCCACTACTAATGGATAGCCAATAATTAGCAGCACAATTTTGACGCCTGTACTGCCACTGTCAAAAACATGTTTCAGCAAAATAAATAGCTTTTTGAAAAGTTGATAGAGGAGTGTATGCTGAAATAACGTTCTGTTTTTAATATGCTTTACGAGTGATAAAATCAATAGTAAGCCAATGATAAATATAGGCACGGTGAAGAACATGTACATATCACGGAAGACTTCAACAATCATGGCAATCCACATCGCTGTTAAGCAACCGATAAGCACAATATTAAGGTCATTATAAAGTTTATCTATGACATGGAAATGAATTTCTTCTTTATCCAATGGCGTTCTTCCAATAACTATGATTAAATACACAAAACTTAAAATAAACCCCGCTAGAAATACTATCCATTCATTCAGAAAACCTTGGGCAGCCGCTTTATCTTTTTCCCATTCCGATATTTTTTGCTGTAGGTAAGAATCTTTAAAGGCCACATAAATAACATCTGTTTGTGGGTTCAACATGTTAACTTCGTGTGTAAAGTAATCCAAGTATTGACTTTCTTTCACTTCATTTGGGTAAAGCTTTTGTTGATAATCTTCAAATAACATATAGGCATCAAAGGATTCAAATTGCTCTTTCTTTGTGAGATCACTATTGGAGAACTTATGTTCACCGTCACTCGCATAAAACACAATTCCTTCATAGGCTTCGAGCGTACTACGCAATTGATAAAAATTTCTTACCTGTTCTGTCATACTTTCTTCTTTTGTTCTAGCAATGTCTTTTGCATATTTTTCTTGATAGATGTGCTTATTTTCCTCTTCACTCAAATTAGGATTATATCTGTAAGAATTGCGGAAATCATAATATAATTCCTCTTCGATTCTTCTACTATCCTCCCCTGTTAGTGTCTTACCACTTAAAATATATTCTTCACTTTTGTATTTTCCAATTAATTGCGCTAAAGGAGCAATAATGCTGTAACTTTCATCAGCGAATGCTCGGCTTTCAAAATAGTTATCTTGATTTATACTACTAAGATGAATCTCATTAAATTCCATGTTAAACATTACTCTCGCTATACCAGTTAAACAAGCGACAGCAATTAGAAACACAACTACTTTCGTAATAAGTGCATGACTAATACTTCTCAACTTTCTCAACCTTATACCCAACTCCCCATACAACTTTTAAATACTTCGGCTCTTTTGGATTAATTTCAATTTTTTCTCGAATCTTTCGAATATGAACCGAAACCGTATTTTCAGGATTAATAGCCCTGACATTCCATACCTTTTCATAAATTTCTTCAATCGTGAATACTCTTCCAGCATTGGCTGTGAGAAGCTTTAAGATTTTATATTGCACTGGTGTCAAATGAACCTCTTGTTTATCAACAGTAATGATTTTCTGTTCATCATCAATCACAAGACCACCCGTTTGAAATACAGCACTACTCCTCTCAAGACTTCCAAAGGTCGTATACCTTCTGAGCTGCGATTTCACTCTAGCCACAAGTTCTAATGGGTTAAACGGCTTGGCCATATAATCATCCGCTCCGATATTTAATCCCAGTATTTTATCATAATCCTCTGATTTAGCAGAAAGCATAATTAATGGAATCATATTATCTTGCCGAATCTTCATCGTCGCCGTAATCCCATCCATTTTGGGCATCATAATGTCCATAATAATAAGATGAATAATGTGATCTCGAATAAGATCGATTGCCTCTATCCCATTGTAAGCTTTGAATACTTGATAGCCCTCATTTTCTAAATAAATGCTAATCGCCCTAACAATTTCTTTATCATCATCACAAATCAAAATGTTCAACTACATTCACTCCTCCACCGCTTTAGGTTCATGTCAATCACCCCTATAGGATTCGTATAAGGATATAATACTAATTAAATCTTAACAAACTCAGACATCAATTCTTAAGATTTTCTTAGTGTTTTCCTTTATGCACACTTTATGTCAAATACAAATTCGAAAAAATCGACGAATACAATAAAAAATGGAGAGCTGGTTTGAGCGGCTCTCCTTTAATCGTCAAATAGACAATTCATATTATTCAGCTTGAGATATCCATCAAAATAGGTAGGTAAATGTAGATTATTTAAATGACAAAAAGCTAATTTTACTTGTGATTCGGTATTTCTAGCCATTGATAGAGAGGGTAGTTCATTTTCAGCAAAGAACGCAACAGCGTTAGTTTCCATGCTTTCTTCTGCCCGTCCTTCAATGATTTCACATTGGATAAACATTTTATAGACATGGTAGAGAGATGGTGGATGAGGGTGGCACTTCTTATCTAATACACTTATGAGTTTGATTGCTTTTACATCAAATCCTGATTCTTCTTTCGCTTCTTTGATGGCTACTTCACTAGGTGTAAGGCCGATGTCGCCCCAGCCACCTGGTAATGACCATCACCATCCATTTTTTCTTTAACCATTCCTATTTTATTGTCCCTAAAAACCATCGACCGAATATCTATTTTGGGGTGCATAACCCGTCTCATGAGCAAATAAATCACGTATAACTGTCTTATCGCTCTCTGTATGGTGGGCTATAATAGCAACGCTTATTTCTCTTAATGATTCAAACCTTTCCAAGTCATAAATATCCTTCGAATAAGTTAGTCCTGCCTATGCAATTGATTGTAGTTGTTTTACCAACTCAAGCCATTTATGTTCTATATATTTTCATACCTTTTTTATTCTTTTACTCTACCGACTGATTCCCTAAAAATCATTGTAGTCCATGACAATTAAATTTACATTATTTGAAAAAAACTGTTTATCCATGTTATAATCCTTAGTGAAGATGTATATAAGTAAATAAGACCATTGGTGCTGGAACACCAATGGTCCTAGTAACAAGACGAATCGCTTCAAAGGCGATTTGCAAAGTGATAAAAGTAAACCATCTCACATGCTGGCGAGGCAGGGGCGGTTTACTTTTTTTGTGTAAAAGTAAATGACAATGCAAGGACAGAAACAATAAGTGTTGAAAGACTTATCGCAACCATTATTGCTTCAAAAATAGTCAAAGGCATCAACTCCTTTCTCTTCCATAAGTTGAATGAGATAGGTTAAAATTGTGCCAACCGCCCATGAAACCTCTATCTAGTTACTCTCTTATTATACCATATTTTGGTCAAAAACAGCCACACTACCTGATTGCCTATAATCCTAAAAACAGTTGGGACAGACCCAACTGTTTTACTATATATTCACTACTTTTTTCGGTTTCATCTTTGCAAGTCGTAATAGATAAATAATAAAGACAACCCCTAGTAAGCCTGCACCTGACAAGTAGACTGAAGCATAGCCTGCCTGCACGGCTACCATTCCTAAAATATAAGAACCTAGTGCGATTCCAAGGTCAAACATCGTAAAATAGGTTGCTGTAGCATAGCCACTTCGCTGGATGGCTGTGGATTGAACGGCTAATGCTTGCAAGCTTGTCGTCACAGCACCATAGCCGAAACCTACAAAAATAGCAGCACTCAAAAATAATACGGGCCCCTCTACAAAAGCAAGCATAACGAGCCCGATGGCGAAGGAGATAATGCCGGGAATAATAACAAATTGTGGTCCCTTCGTATCATACAGTTTACCTGTGTACGGACGCGTAATTAACATGGATGCAGCAAACACCGCATAAAAAAGACTGGCCACAGCCATTAAATCCTTTTGCTGTGCATAGACCGATAAAAAGGATAAAACACTGGCATACGAAAAGGCTACTAAACTAGCAATCGCAGCAACAGGTAACGCTTTTCGCTCAAACAAATCATCAAATTTAAAGGTTAGTTTTCCTTCATGTGCAGGTTTCGGTAAATCATCAGTATTGACCGTTAACGCTAGAATTCCTCCTGCTAGAATACAGATACTCATAACGATGAACAATACGTTAAAGGTACTATATTGTATTAATAATAGTCCGATAAATGGACCAATAACGACAGCTAGATTTGTAGACATCGTGAAATAGCCAAGGCCTGCTCCTTTTCGTTTAGCTGGAACGATATCAGCTGCTAAAGATCCTGCAGCTGTTGTAATAATACTAAAGAAAATCCCTTGTATAAAACGTAGACCAAGTAAAAGGCCGAATGGATGAATAAATAAATATAAGACGGTACATATAAAATAGCCCCCGATTGAGAGGACTAACAGTTTTTTCTTACCAAATACATCCAACAGTTTTCCTGAAAACGGGCGTACAATGATAGCTGACAATAAAAAGCCAGACAACAGAAGCCCTGCCTCTTTATCTGTCTGATGTAGCTCCCCTATTGCATAAAGCGGCAAAGTCGTTACAAGTCCATAAAATACAAAAAAAACTGAGATATTCGTTAAAAATAGACTAATGAAACGCTTCGTCCATATTTGTGTATTCTCTTCTTGCTGCATGTCCATCAACCTTTCATTTTTTCCAATAGCTTCAGAAATTGCTCTTGTTCTTCAGCAGTTAAAGAACCTACCATTTCCTCCTCAAACGCTCGAATAGTCGCTGTAATGGCTGGTAGGCGCTCCTCTGCTTGTGTGGATAAAGTCACTATCTTTTCTCGTTTATCCTCACCATCTAATCGTTGTACCCAGCCCAATGCCTCAAGCCTTGTAATCGCCCTGGTGATACTTGGCGCTTCCACATTTAAATATTTCCAAATTTGCGTCAATGTCATCGGTCCATTTTTATGTAAGCAATATAAAATGGTCCACTGAGAACTATATAAATGATGCTGCTTCAGCACTTCATTTAAGCAATTAGTTAAATAGCGATTTTTTTGGAATAAAGCATGGAAAATTGGATTCATCACTATCTACCTCCTAAAATTATTTACCTAGCTAAATAAATACTATACGCTTCATTTTTTTCTTTGTAAAGGAAGTAATTTGGCAAGATGGCTTGACCAGCAGCAGGAAATTTTTTGCATGTGTCGAATAAAAGTTAATAAACTTTCAATGTAAAGGAGATGGAATCATGGGGAAAAAAGTTTTAATACTTGCAGGAGATGCAGTAGAGGCTTTAGAGATTTTTTATCCTTATTATCGTTGTCTTGAGGCAGGCTATGATGTCACAATCGCAGCACCGTCAGCTAAGAAATTACAAACTGTACTACACGATTTTGTAGATGGCGTCGATACATACATCGAGCGACCTGCCTATGGTTTAGAGGCACATGCTTCTTTTGCTGATGTTGATCCAACCCATTTTGATGGATTGATTATTCCTGGTGGTCGTGCGCCAGAATACATTCGTTTAAATGAGCATGTACCACCACTCGTATCTCACTTTTTTGAAACGAATAAACCGATTGCAGCCGTTTGCCACGCAGCACAAATTTTCGCAACGATTCCTGAAGTGCTAAAAGGACGTGAGCTGACAGCCTATATTGCTTGCAAGCCAGAGGTGCAAGTGGCTGGCGCTACTTATATTGATGCCAATCTTCATACAGATGGCAATTTAGTAAGTGGACATGCATGGCCTGATTTACCAGGCTTGATGCGTGCATTTATTCAAAAGCTTGAAGGTTAAATGAATGAGGATGCCTTTTCTGGGCATCCTTTTTTTCATGACGTGCTTTCTTGTAATTCAATTTTTTCTACCTTTTGTGTGGCACTTTGATAACTAATTCTTACATAGACACCAAATTCCTTATCGGGTTGCTTGAGCCAAAGCTTAAACTTTTCGATTGTTGACGCCCCATGTACTTCTTTACCCTCATGCAAATAATCGATAATTTTGGCTGAAGGATATTTTGCCTTTACCTCTTTGATGGCCAGTTGTCCCCATTTGGCATAGGCGGGTGTTTCTTGTTGTGCATTTGCGACCATTGCTGTTTGTATGAACACAGTAAGACAAACAAGCACAACCCCAAATAAATACAACTTCCTCACTCGAATCACTCCTTTAAAAAAATAAGCGCTCCAAAAAGCTTTGGAGCAGCTTGTCTTTATTGCTTTGGCTGTTGAGGATTATTATGAATGACCTGGTTAAACTCTGCTGAGTACTCCTCACGATCATTCTTTTTATGTGTATCTTCCTTCTTTTTCTTTTTAAAGCTTGTTTTTCTCTTTTTTGCCATGATTTGTACCTCCACTATTTCGTTTTATTGGACTGCTGGTTTTTATCATGATTCGTTTTATTGTTTTTATTTTTAGCTTTCGCATCAAATTCTGCTGCGAATTCTTCATTTAAGTTGTCATTCGGATTGTTATTATTGCTATTACTTCGATCAAGATCCTTGCTTTTGTATGTCCCAAAAGGATTATGTGTTCGCATATTCATGGTTTTACTGTTATTTCGATTATTACGTTTACCCACGTAACATCACCTCCTGTACATAATTTGTTCAAATAGAGGCGTTACTATGTAGATCAGTTTCTTCGCAAATTGTAAAAAAATGAACATGACTAATGTGCATTAGTCATGTTCATTATCCTTAGACAATTGTATATTCTGTAATGTTCAGCAATGCTCCAACAGCACCTGAAAAACCATGATCGTTAATAAAAACGGGTGTGTGCTTCTTTGTGCGTGTATAATTTGCAATCACACGGGCAAGATGAGCATTATTACTAAGAGTTGATCCAATATAAACAATATGCTGTGCCTTTTTTTCTTCCGCATATTGAATGCTAAGTGTTGTAATTACTTCGCCTACTAGACCCTGAACCGTCGCTATAATATCCTCTGCTGGATGTTTCATGGACCGTGTAATGCCCACTTTCCCAAAATTACTTGCAGTTAAATGACCATCAATAGGTGTATCCATTCCCTGATAAATGTCCTTAACTAATAAATCAATGCTCTCTCGATGACCATTGTCAGCCATTTCTCGTATCTCATTGTAATCTGTAATCCCTGTTGTAAGCGCTGACAATCCAATTAATGTCCCACCACCAACGCCTGTCCCGCCAACGCGAATATGGGTATTGCCCTCCATGTAATGAATGGAAGTGCCTGTCCCAATATTGGTAATCATGCTACGCTCAAAAAAGTAGCCTTCTTTATTTAATAAAAATCGGACACCCTTTAATGTTGCTTCAAATTCCACTATATAATGAATCGATTTCATTGTTTTAATGACATCAAGTAATTGCTCTGTACGTCCCCCCGTAACACCAATATCCTCAATATCTGGATGATCAATAATCCATTTTTTTACAGACTGTAAATCATTAGACGGAAAGGTTGTTAAAACAAGTTCATTGTGTTGATCTAAATATGCAACCTTTGTCAATGTGCCGCCTGCATCAATACCTATAGCCTTTGGCATACAATTCTCCTTTGTTTTTATTACGCAACTTTGTCATATTTGCAGTTTACGCGATGATTAAGGCAACTTTTAAAGTACATGCCCTCTTTGGTACGAAGGATTTTGCAAGGAGTTTTGTGTGCCAAAATCCTGACCAATTAATTTGTTTGTACAAAAGCAAAACGCTCCGTACAATCCCCCAAATTGTATAATGACATTTTCGCCCTTTCTAAACTTTAACGCTGTTGAAATGATTGTGCAATAACTTCGTAAACTTTCATGAAAAAATCATGGAAAATATCAAATTTTTTCTATTGGGTAGCTGAATGTTCTATTGCATATCTAAAGCTTTATCATCATTCTACTAAAAAAATAAAGCTTTGTTAAAGTATAATGCTGTTTTTGAAATTTAACGAAGATTTATATAGGCAGATTCCAGGAGAACGCTTACTAGTGCATGAAAGGAGGAGTTTAACTATGCACGATGCCTATCATATTGGGAAAATTGTATTCCTAAATAAAATGCAAGGCGTTTGGGATGGCTCGTGAAATAATGATGGGAGTGTCCAAATTGGACGTTCCACTATTTCACCTTAAAAAAATGCAAAAAAAAAGTGAAAATGCACTGCTTGAGCAGGCACTTTCACTTTCCTAAAACGATTAATTAGCGTGCTGAATAGCCACCATCAATGACAAGCTCAGCACCTGTAATGTAAGAAGCTTCATCAGATGCTAAAAATAAAATAGCATTCGCTACTTCTTCTGGTTGACCAAGGCGGCCCATTGGTGTTGTTCTTACTAACATATCCATTGCTTCTTTTGCTTCTGATAATTTAGCAGTCATTGGTGTTTCAATGACACCAGGGAATACTGTATTAACACGAACATTGAAAGCACCAAGCTCAGATGCCGCTGCACGAGCAATCGCACGTAAAGAGCCTTTAGAAGCTGTATAGGCATTAAAGCCTGCACCAATAATCGCTGTGTAAGAGGATGTATTAACGATAGAGCCTTTTCCAGCTTCTTTCATATAGTTAGAGACATGTTTAATGCCCAAGAAAGGTCCAAAAGCATTGATATTATGCATGATTGACCAATCCGCTTGTGTAATTTGATCTGGTCCTTTTTCGGATGATATACCAGCATTGTTAATTAAAATATCAATGCGACCATATTTCTCCACAATGGCTTTCGTCACTTCTGCCCAGTTTTCGTCAGAGGAAACATCTAATTTCATCCCCTCTACATGATCAAGCTCCGAAATTTTTGCTAGGTTATCTTCATTAATATCAGCTGCAATTACCGTAGCACCCTCTTGTGCAAACAATTTCGCCATTGCTGCACCCATACCAGATGCGCCACCAGTAATCATCGCAATTTTATTATCTAAACGTCCCATTTTTCTAAACTTCCTCTCTTCTGAAATGTGGTTTAACTTATACTTTCGTCCACAATGAAAGTATAGGTTTAAATAGTTTACTATTAAACTATATCACTTTTAGTAAACGTTTTCAAAGAATATCTCTCTAAATATGAACAATCTGTTTTATCTTTCCCTATTTTTACGATACGATATACTATAGATGTGGAACCATTTGAACGGAGGAATACAAGTGAACGAGCAAAAAAGACTTTACAAAGAAGCGATGCAGGTTTTGAAAGATACAAGCCGCACGTTTTATATACCTATTACATTTTTAAAAAATGATTTAAAGATATCAGTAGCTGCAGCCTATTTAGCAATGCGTGCCATTGATGAAATTGAAGACCATGAAGAACTTTCTAATGATGTAAAATTTGATTTACTGTCAGCTACGAGTGAATTACTAAAGGACAATTTCAATAACGAAGCCTATCAGTCATTACTTGCACCTTATGCAGAGCTATTACCTGAAGTATCCCTTCGTTTAGCAGATTGGCTGACATTTTGCCCTGAGGAATCCAGAAAAATTGTACAGGCTTCCACAAGTGAAATGGCTTTTGGGATGGCAAAATGGGCAAAGGCGAATTGGCAGGTCCGCACACGTGAGGATTTAGACGATTATACATACTACGTGGCTGGGCTTGTAGGGACGATGCTGTCTGAGCTTTGGGCATGGGGTGCAGGCGTTCAAACGGATCGCGAGCTAGCAATAGGCTATGGCCGTGGATTGCAGGCTGTCAACATTTTACGTAATCAGCATGAGGATTTAGATGAACGTGGTGTAAGTTTCGTACCAGAGGGATGGACACGCGAGGATTTATTTGCGTATGCAGAAGAAAATTTAGCCAAAGCAGATTTATATATGAAGGATATCAACAAACGTACTATTCTGCTGTTCTGTCGCCTACCACTTGCCTTAGCCCACAAAACACTAAAGGCAATGCAAGAAGGGCGAGAAAAAATGACTCGTGCCGAGGTAGAGCAAACTGTTGAAGAGGTACAGGCAGACTAACATCAAAAGCCCCAGTAAACGATTACTGGGGCTTATCTTATTTATATCGCATCAATAAATCTTACAATTAATTCATAGCTCAAATAGATGGATAGCATCGATAACAACATCAGTACGACACCTTCTACCTTGCTACCAGTTTTCGTTGTCAGCGGAAAACGAATGGAGACAGTCGCAGGGAAAAATAGTTTAACCCCTTTTTTTGTACACATATCAAGTATGATATGACTAGCCATCCCGATAATTATTCCAATAGATATCGCTCGATAAGGAATCAACATATGTAATAACACCATCATGCTTATTAAAAACAACAAACTATGTGTAAAGGAACGATGTCCAAATACTGTATTTACTAGCTTCGCGATGAGGGGAAATGTTCGACCTATTTTACTACCTCTATGACAAATATCTGGAAGTAACGCACCAATAACCCCTGCACCAACTAAGACAAGTGGGTTATCATTTGAAAACTGTGCAAAGGCAAGACTTGCTGTAATGCCCCCTACGATATGGGTATTCCCTTGCATAAATTACTTCCACTCCTTTTCTCTTATTTTTCCTTCTTAATGTAACATAATTCGACACAAAAGGGAACGTACATTCCGAACGTACGCTCGAAACTTTTTTCCTATCTGATTGTATAGCTAGTTAAATTATGGATAAACATAGGGATGGAGGTTAAATATGAGAGCCTATAAAGGAATACTTTTTATTTTCATCATTTTGTGTGGTAGTGCTTTGCTTTGGTATTTTAGCAAACCCATGGCACCGATCCATCCGTTAAACACACTAAGTCATGTCATTGGAGGCTTAGCCATAACTTGTTTATTTCTTGTATTCTTATTAGCTACAAGAATAAAAAAGTTGGAGCGTTGGTTTAGTGGTCTAGCGCATGTCTATTTTTATCATAAATTACTAGCAATCCTTTCACTTGTATTGATTCTTATTCACGGGCAATTACAAAAAATGATTCCTGATGAAGAGCTAACACAACAAACACCACTCAACGAATTCGCAAAAGATCTTGGCGAGCTTGCTCAATACGGCTTTATCTTCCTAATCATTCTTGCCTTTATTGCAAAATTCCTGAAGTACGAGCATTGGCGCTGGCTTCATCGATTATTACTTGTGCCCTATACACTGGGTATTTATCATGCTTATTTTTCTAGCCACTATGATTTATTACAACCCTCAGCTTTAGGGATTTTTACAGCATTAACAACTACGATTGGATTTATGTCAGCCCTTTATATGCTGACAATGTATCAGGATATGTTCTTTCCCTATAAAGGTCAGATTTCATCCATTCAAAGGCTGACTCCTGAGATATTGGAAATTAAGTTGAAGCTTACAAAACAGCTGGATTATCGACCAGGACAATTTCTCTTTCTGAAAGTCTTTCAAGAGGGTATCGAAAAAGCACCGCATCCCTTCTCTATTTCTGGAGGGTGTGGACAACAAATCAATCTTACAATGAAAGCTATTGGAGATCATACCAAACAGGTCTACAACCTTATTCAGGTTCATACAGAGGTTGCTGTAGATGGCCCCTATGGTCATTTTGACTTCGGCAACGGGAATGCACAGCAGCTATGGATTGCAGGTGGTATGGGCATCACCCCATTTCTTGCCTATTTACACACGCAGCCTGATAAGAAAATTGACTTATATTATTCTTTTCACGGGCAAGACAATGTCATCTACAAAGATTTTTTAGAGGATTATGCACAAGCAAATGACCATTTTACTGTCACATTTATTGATACAACACAGCGCAATAGACTCTCTGTTAATGAGTTATCCGTTTCTCCACAAACTAGTATTTATATATGTGGACCAGAAAAAATGATCAAGCATTTCAAATCGGCTGCACCTAAGAAAAATGTAAAATGGGAAGCTTTTTCATTTAGATCTTAAAAAGGTGTACACCTAAATCTAGATGTACACCTTAGCACTAAATCGTGAATTTAGTTGCTTCTTCTTGCAGATTTTGAGCAAGTTGCGCTAATTGCTCTGAGGCTACAGACATCTCATTCATTGTCGATGCCTGCTCCTCCGTGATGGCCGATACATTTAATGTATGATCATTTGTTGCAAGTGCCTGTTTGCTAATTGCCTGTACTTTTTCGGTTACTGCCTGCAACTTTTCAAAAGCATCAGATGTCGTTTTGCTTGTCTTTTGCATGGTGTTTTGGAGACCTTCAGTTGCACTGGCAATTGTATCGAAGGTCATGCCTGCTTGTTGAACAGAGCCAATGCCTTGATGAGCTATTTTTCGACTTTGCTCCATCATCTCTACTGCATCATTCATTTGTTCCTGAATCGTCTGCACAACCTTTGCAATATCTAACGAAGCACGGCTAGTTTGTTCAGCTAGTGCTTTCACCTCTCCTGCAACAACGGCAAAGCCTTTCCCTGCTTCCCCTGCTCGTGCTGCCTCAATGGCAGCATTAAGAGATAGTAAATTAGTTTGGTCGGTAATAGCCGAAATGAGCTGACTCATCTGCTCGATTTGAATCGAATGCTCCTTCAAGCCATTCACCAGATTGGCACTACTGTCAACCTGTGCATGTAGGTGGACAATATCATTTACGAAACCATGTATTTTTTGTGATCCGCCAGTAGCGAGTTCAGAGGTTTTTTGTGATTGTTGGACTGCTTCATGTAAATCGTCCATGGCGGTCTTCATATTCCCACCTAGTTGTGTTGTTACACCCTCTAACGCCCCACTCACCTGTTGTTGTGAACTCGTATTTTCTGCCACCTCTTGCATAGAAATCGCAACTTCTGTGACAGTTTTATTGACCTCTTGCACACTTGCCGTTAATTCCTCTGCAGTAGAAGCAACTGTGTCAGTTTCAGCTACAATGCGGTGCATCATCGAACCTAATGCTTCCACAGAGTCATTATAATATTGCGCCATTTCACCAAATTCATCCTTTGTATGAATGGCCATTTGTTGCGTTAAATCACCCGTAGCAAGATAGCCTAAATGAGTATTCATCGTTTTCACTTCCCCACGGATATAACGAGCAAGGAAATAAATACTAATTGCGATAAGTAAAATTAGAACGACACTCATCACGATTTGCTGTTGAAGCATGGCCTGTATTTCGCCATAAAGCTCCGTTGTCGGAACCAGTAACACTAACTTCCATGGCATATCTTGTATTTGCATAAATTGTAAGGTAAAATCACTACCCTGACTGCTTGTATGTATTAACTTTTTTTGATCAGAAATCTGCTCCACAGGCATGTTCAACAACTGCTGGATCGTTTCTTTATTCACTTTATTTACATCAGGGTGCGTTAAAATTTTGCCACTATCATCAATTATAAATGCATAACCACTCTCTCGAATTTTCACGTCAGAAACAATGGATTGAATTGAATCTAATACATAATCCCCTGTAATAATGCCAATGGGCTTAGAATCTTTGACAATTTGTGTACCAAATGAGATAAACATTTCCCCCAGAGCTTCATCAAAATAAGGTGCAGTATGAACTACCTTATTAGATTGGATACTATTGCGATACCATTCTTGCTCGTGAAAATGATAGGCAGGATCTTCATAAGCATCCGTAGAGACAATTTTTTCTTCTTCCTTATAGGCATAAGGCCCGAAAATTTCTCCCTTTGCCACACCCTCCTCTAGCCATAATCCCATACCATACGTTTCCTTATTGAAAGGCAATAGCTGCTGTACGTAGCGAATAAATTGCTCTCTGGTCATCATACTGTCAGCCGATTCTATTGTTGTCTTTGCACTATTTATGAGCTGAATGTGTGCATGCAATTTGCCCTCAACGGAACCTGCAACATCATCCGCGAGTATAGACATTTCATTTTCAATAGAGCTTTCAAGTTCATTGGATACGTTCAAATAGTTAAGGAAGGTCATACCACCTAAAAAAACAGTGATGACAGGAATAAGCATTGCGATTTTTGCCATAATATTTAAATTTCCTAATAGCTTTTTCATTCACCTTCACTCCATATCTATTATTATTGCTCTATTCCATCTCTAGTATAAATGGATTATACCTACAAAAATATGTTTTTTTTGTAACTTTTAAATCCTATATTCGAGACTCTTTAATTCGAGCAATTTACTTGGAAAATGAATTCATTTATCGTATAGTAAAAAACGCATCATACCAAGAAGGAGACAAAATAATGACAGTGACAAAAAGTTCTTTAACTAAAGTTATGCACGAGCGTAAATCCGTTCGTAAATACGATGAAAACTTTAAAATCCCGCAGCAACAATTAGAAGAATTACTTGTAGAAGCGACGTCTGCTCCATCGTCTAGTAACCTACAGCCTTGGCGCTTTTTAGTAATTCAGGATGAAGCGGTCAAAAAAGAGCTACGTGCTATTGCCAATAACCAAGAACAAGTAGAAACTTCCTCAGCAATTATTGCCGTTTTAGGTGATACAAAGATGTACGAAAATGCCGAGGCTATCTATACAAAGAACTTCAATCTTGGCTATATCAATGAGGCAACAAAAGATTTAATGATTAACAACTCAATCAATCTATATTCTCAACTTCCCCAAGAAGTGTTAAAAAATATCGTTACATTTGATGCTGGTCTAATTTCCATGCAAATCATGCTACTAGCTAAAGACATGGGCTATGATACAGTGCCAATGGGTGGATTTAATAAAGAAGCCTTTGCTCAACGCTTTGAATTAGCTGACCATATCGTCCCAGTTATTTTAATTGCCATTGGTAAGGCAGCCGCACCTGCTTACAATTCTTCCCGCATTGAACTTGAGCACATCGCCAAATTCATTTAATACACGTGAAAATAGTCATCTTACAATGTAGTTAAGATGGCTATTTTTATTTTTTGTGGCATTTCTTGTGCATCTACCATCATAGGATAGTAATGTTTTTGTACGTAATTTTTGAAATTAATAAAACGGAAAATGATTCTCAAAAACTAGCATAATAATGTTTCCAAGGATATTTTTTGCATTTTTATCATAAGGCACTCAAAAAATCATCATTAAAGCCTTAAATAATCCACTTCATTCTAGTACATTTGTGCGATTTTTACTAAATATTACATCTAAATTGTTGTAGCTTTAACATTTGAGGATTGTTATGATTAGGAGGTATTTTCATATGAAGGGAGGTTTTTCTGATGAATTATGACTATAATGATTCTTATTATTACTCAGATTTAGATGCAGCCATGGGTGGTTTATTTTTTATCTTTATACTAGCCGCTCTTGCTATTGGTTTAATTGCCTACATTATTAGTGCACTTATTTATTTTATGACATCTAAAACAAATGGTTTTGGAGATGTAGCCTATATTGCTTGGATTCCCATTATTAATGTATATAGTCTCTTCCTGCTGACAGCTGGTGGGGATACTCGAGAAACAATACGTGCAACAGCTTTAAAAAATACCCTTATTTATGCAGGCTTGATCATTGTTTCGTTTATTCCATTTATCGGTATTCTGGCTTCTTTAGGAGCGGCAGGCTTTACACTGTATTTCACGTATCGCCTATTCTACCGCTGGTGTGGCGAAACAGGTAAGGCAGTATTATACACAATCTTAATGGTAATAACAGGTGGATTGTTCTTTGCCATCTACGGCTTAATGCGTATGAACAGACCTTTCGTTGCTTAATTGTTTAAAACCTCTTTATGCCCTTAGGCTAAAGAGGTTTTTTACGTAATTTCACAGAGTAATGGTGCATGGATTTAGGAATTCCCTTTAATTCAAAAACCCCGCTATATATTAAATAGCGAATTCTATATTCTAAAAAGAAGATATTTGGTGGGGCATCCATTCTTGTTAATAGCTCTGAGATGAATTCACCTGTTTGTATAAAATCAGTACCCCCTTGCTCCTTATGAAGTTGTTCAATCGTTGACATAATCAAATTATCATAATAATTCTCTTGGACTGCTTGAATTTGTCGATGTAGCCATAGTCGACAAACATCCTTTGTCTGTGCTAAACTTTCCCACTGTTGCTGAAAAATTAGACGCTCCTTTGCGGACATTCGCTTTATATCATACATTTCCATGTTCCATTGATGGTTGATAGCCCGCTGTTCACCTGTGTTGATAAGAACAACTTCATTGGTTTTATTACGTAATAAATAGAGTAGGAATCTAAGACCACACTGTTCTTCTGCATTGTACCCACACCAAATGTAAATCAGCAGGTTGCTTGGAATATCCTGTATCTCTCTGATTGTGTTCATTAATTTATTTCGATTTATAAAATCATCCATTCCATCATTAATATTTTCTCTTAGCCACTCATCACGGAATGCCTGTCCTCTTTTTTCATCGAGTTTCCACAATGGTCCAATCGACAAATCCTCTGGAAACCCGATCACATATTTCGGTGGAGCAAGTGTCGCTCGTAAGGAGCCTGCTGCAGATTCCGAGCAAACAATATGTACTATTTGTGCTGAAGTAGTGGTTATGACCTGTTGAATATAATCATTAATAATTTCTACCAACTGATAGAGCTCTTCCTGCCCCATAAAGAAAGACCATCCCTGCTGAGGTGTGCTTTGTTCATGATGAAATGCTGTAAAAGATTCAGATGGCTCAAGCTCATACCCCTGCCATTCCCCCTCTCTCATCACCTCTGCTATTGTGATATACTCTAACGCTTGAATTCTATATACTAGCACCTGGTTTGTGTCGTAGAAGAAATAGATAAATGGATAATGCATGGATGTTTCCATTCGCACTGCCTCCTTTTTAAAAATTGTACCACAATGACAATCTCTTCCATCATTTTTCAAAAAAGTAGTTAGCTAGCACCATAAATATGCTATTATTATAGTTAGAAAATTTTGAATTTCTAGCAAAGGGGATAAATGAATATGTATGAAAATATTTTAAGACATCCAGGGCCAACACCGATTCCAAAAAAGGTACAACTTGCGATGAATCAGGATATTTTTAGTCATCGTAGTCAGGAATTTGTAGAATTATACCGAGAAACAATTGAATTAGTAAAGCCTGTTTTCGGTACGACACAGGACATCTTACTTTTACCTTCGGGTGGGACAGCCGCGCTTGAGGCTGCAGCTGTTAATACTGTATCTGCTGGTGAAGAGGTTGTCGTCATCACAGTTGGAGCTTTTGGCGACTATTTCGTTTCAATCTGTGAGCAATATGGCTTCCATGTACATAAGCTCGAAAAAGAATGGGGACAGGCTTGTACAGCCGAAGAGCTTCGAGCATTTTTACAGCCATTACAAACTATTAAAGCCGTTTTTGTGACGTACAATGAAACATCCACAGGTATTTTAAACCCTGTTGCTGAACTAGCCCAGGTGATCCGTGAAGAAACAGATGCCCTCGTTATCGTTGATGGTGTAAGCTGTATTGGTGGCGCTCCTGCTGAAATGGATGCTTGGGGCATTGATATTCTGGTGACAGGCTCTCAAAAAGCCATGATGCTCCCACCTGGACTCTCTCTTATCAGCGTAAGCGAAAGAGCTTGGGAAGTCATTGAAGAAAATCAAACACCTGCTTATTACTTAAATCTTCAAAGCTATCGTAGCTGGGCGGAAAAGGGCATGACTCCTAATACACCTGCTATTACACTGATTTATGGACTGCATGAGGTGTGTAAGTTAATCGAACAGGAAGGTGGCTTTACGCAAACAGTTGCCCGCCATGACCTCATGAAAAACATGGTGCGAAATGCAATGAAAGCATTACACATGGAGCTATTAACTGAAGATCAATACGCTTCTCCAACTATTACAGCAATTAAAACACCTCAAGGAATTGATCTTGGTGAATTTTTGACGCACCTTAAGCAACACTATCATTTAGATTTCGCAGGCGGTCTAGGTCATCTACAGGGTAAAATTTTTAGATTCGGTCATATGGGCTATTGTTTCCCAAGTGACATTTTACAAGCCGTTTCCCTACTTGAGGCTGCCCTACAAGACTTCTCCTATGATTTCGAACCAGGAGCAGGCATCCTTGCCGCACAAGAAGTATACTTAGCCGCACAACGTAAAGCACTACAACGTTAAACAGCAAAAACAGGTGGAGAAAAATGACTCCACCTGTTTTTTAATTTGTTCTACTAAACTTGAAGTTGCGTTTGATCGTTTGTGGATGCAATCTGTGCGGGTTTCTTCACTTTGTTAGCGCTTTAAACTCCTGGTTGAGCGGGTCCACACATTTTACGAGCGCTTTGGACTCCTATTGGAGCGGGGCATCTCACTATTCGAATGCCTTCCCCCATGCTTGAACGGGAAATAACTAATAGAGGTCAAGCTTCCATCCAAACATAGCTCACATCATCTTTAATTAAATTCCTTGACCTTTGCTAAATAAGCAGCTCGCATTGTAGGTGGGACCATACTACCGCCAGTTGCCCATACAAGATGTGTGGCTTGTGGTAGATGGTTTACTAATGCGTTCTTTTCTAGATAGGATTGACCTTGTTGTAATAAACGAATGGCTCCATACATTCCTGCGTGTGCAGATGGCTCTAAAAATAAACCTTCACTTTCCATCGCTAATCCTAGAGATGTAAACAGCTCTTCATCTGATACTGTATAGCAACCACTTATATACGTCTCCATCACTTTTCCTACAAATTTGGAGGCGCGACCAACGGCTAACCCATCCGCTTCTGTTCGATTGTCAAGACCAATATCTTCTACACTAATTGCGTCATGTAAGCCTGTCATCAGCCCGATCGTCATACAAGGAGAAGCGACAGGTTCTGCAAAGAAAATATGCACATGCTCACCGTAAATTTCTTTTAATCCATAGGCAACACCACCGGGTCCTCCACCTACGCCACATGGTAAATAGACGAACAATGGATGTGCTTCATCCACTAAAATATTCGTCCTTTCTAGCTGTTCCTTCAAACGCTTGGCAGCTACGGCATAGCCAGCAAATAAATCCTTTGAATTTTCATCATCAATAAAATGACATTTTGGATCTTGCTCAGCTTCCTGTCTCCCCTGCTCAACAGCTACACTGTAATCAGCCTCATATTCAATCACTGTCGCACCCTTTTCACGCAGTAAGGCTTTTTTCCACTCCTTTGCATCACTCGACATATGTACAACGACATTAAAGCCGAGCTTCTTGCCCATAATGCCGATACTTAATCCTAAATTCCCCGTAGAGCCTACTGCAATCGTATATTGTTGGAAGAGCGACTGAAATTCCTCTGTTGCTAAAATTGCATAATCATCCACTTCTTTAAGTCTTCCACTTGCCAAAGCTAGTCTTTCTGCATGTTTTAATACCTCATAAATTCCTCCACGTGCTTTGATCGAGCCAGAGATCGGTAATGCATGATCACATTTTAAAAGCAATTGGCCAGGAATCGCCACACCATATGCTTGTTCAATAGCACTTTTCATTGCAGGAATTTCCTTGATCGTTGATTCAATTAAACCATCACTTTCTAGAAGCTCTGGAAATGCTACTTTTAAATAAGAAGAGAAACGTTGTAATGTTGCTTCTGCATCATCCACTTCAGCCATAGTAAAGAGCGTTGTTTCAGGATTTTTCATCCAATTTGTATTTTCCCACAATACAGTAACCTTTTTTGCTAGTTCGTTCAACTGCGGATATTGTTCGAATAGTTCGTGTTTATGTTCATTTTTCACCTGTAGATTCCTCCAGTTTATAGGCTAAAATCGCTCGTTCACAAATTTGTCGAAATTTCATTTCAAACGAAATATTGTTTTCTTGTGTTCTTTTTTTAGGTCCCTTTGTTCGCCCACCTGCCCTTCTAATTTTTTGACCAACATGCCGCATATCGAGCAAACGTTCGATGTTTTCATTAGACATTTCTCGTCCATTTTGATCAATCGGATACCCCCCTCGCGCTAAAACCATGGCTGCTAATCCATAATCCTGTGTAATAACAATATCGTGTTTTGAAAGCGCGTTCACTAGCGTAAAATCAACCGAATCTGGACCTTTAGGTACAATAATTGTTATTACATTATTACGTTCAACACGATGCGATGTATCGCAAAACAAGATAGTTTCTATCTCAAACTCAGATGATATAGATAGCGCTAAATCCACTACTGGACAGGCATCAGCGTCTATAAGAACCTTCACAATAAAGCATCATTCCTTTCTCGTAATTAGATGAATCACTTAGAACTAAATTATTTCAATATAATTTTAAAACAACCTCTCTTGCTCAATTTTTCACAAACTTTAAAAGTATTTTATTGAATAGTTTGAAAAATAGATATACGATACACCTATCAACTAAATGGGGGTTTTATTTATGACAATTACAACTGTTAGCAATGAACAATTAGCAAAAGAATACGTAGATGGCGTATTTGAGCAACTTAAACAACAGAATAGTCATCAAGCGGAATTTTTACAAGCAGCTGAAGAAATTTTCATCTCATTAGTACCTGTATTCGCACAACATCCTGAATATATTAAGGCCAATATTTTATCCCGTATTGTGGAGCCAGATCGTATTATTTCTTTCCGTGTAGCATGGCAAGATGATAACAATCAAGTCCAAGTGAATCGTGGCTATCGTGTACAATATAGCAATGTCATGGGCCCATATAAAGGCGGTCTTCGCTTCCACCCTTCTGTAAACGAATCCATCATTAAGTTCCTAGGCTTTGAGCAAATCTTTAAAAACGCTTTAACAGGGCAACCTATCGGTGGTGGTAAAGGTGGTTCAAACTTCGATCCAAAAGGTAAATCAGATTCAGAAATTATGCGTTTCTGCCAAGCATTCATGACTGAATTATACCGTCATATTGGTCCAGATGTCGATGTTCCTGCTGGTGATATTGGCGTAGGTGCTCGTGAAGTAGGTTATTTATGGGGCCAATATAAGCGTTTAACAAAAGCAAATGAATCAGGTGTATTAACTGGTAAGACTCCAGGCTATGGTGGCTCTTTAGCACGTAAAGAAGCAACTGGTTACGGTACTGTTTACTTTGTGAACGAAATGCTGAAGGATGCAAATGACTCATTCGAAGGAAAAACAGTCGTTGTTTCTGGATCTGGTAATGTATCTACGTATGCGATTGAAAAAGCGCAACAGTATGGGGCTAAAGTGGTTGCTTGCTCAGACTCTTCAGGCTATATCTACGACCCAGAGGGCTTAGATTTAGATGCCATTAAAGAAATTAAAGAAGTAAAAGGTGACCGTATCTCAACTTACGTTAATTATCGACCAAATGCTACTTTTACAGAAGGTTGTACAGGAATTTGGACGATTCCTTGTGATATTGCTCTACCATGTGCTACGCAAAATGAAATTAACGGTGAGTCAGCTCGTACATTAATTTCGAATGGTGTGAAAGCCATCGGTGAAGGTGCTAATATGCCATCAGATCTTGAAGCAATCAATGAATTCCTAGAGGCAGGCGTATTATTTGGTCCTGCAAAAGCAGCGAATGCTGGTGGAGTTGCGGTATCTGCTCTTGAAATGGCACAAGACTCTAGCCGCGTATTTTGGTCATTTGAAGAAGTAGATGCGAAACTTCATCAAATTATGAAAAATATTTATACAGACAGCAAAGCAGCAGCAGAAAAATATGGCTTCCCAGGTAACCTAGTAGTTGGTGCAAACATTGCTGGCTTTATCAAAGTAGCAGATGGAATGCTTACTGAAGGCGTTTATTAATAACATTCTATTTTCAATGTTTCCTAGGATTTGATTTCGGAATATTCTTAATTTCAACCAAGGTGGTAACGAACATTCGTTATCACCTTATTTTTTATTTAAAATCCCGTTATAAAACCTAAAAATAAACGTTTTAAACGAACATTTTTAGCGTTAAATATTTAGAACATTCGTGTTATAATTTTAGAGTACTATGAAAAATATTGGAGGGTTTTTTGTGGAATTATTGTATACAGGTAAAACAAAAAATGTGTTCAAATTAGAAGATGGTCATTATTTATTAAAATTTAAAGACGATGTTACAGGAGAAAACGGCGTGTTTGATCCAGGTGCAAATACTGTTGGTTTAACAATTGATGGGGCTGGCTTGGCTGGTTTACGTTTAACTTCTTATTTTTATTCAAAATTAAACGAACAAGGAGTTCCTACTCATTTCGTTGATGCTAACTTCGAAGATGCAACAATGACAGTAAAACCAGCAACTGTTTTCGGTAATGGCTTAGAAGTGATTTGCCGCTTTAAGGCCGTTGGTTCATTCCTGCGCCGCTATGGTGCCTATGTAAAAGAAGGACAAGATTTAGACTCTTTTGTAGAAGTGACAATCAAAGATGATGATCGTTTAGATCCTCCGATTTCCGAAGATGCTTTAGCGATGTTAAACCTGTTAACTCATGAAGAATACGCCATTTTGAAACAACGTACAATTGAAATCTCCAAATTTGTAGCGGGAGAGCTTGCTAAAAAAGGCTTAACGCTTTATGACATTAAATTAGAATTCGGCCGCGATGCGAAAACGAATGAAATTTTATTAATCGATGAAATTTCAGGCGGTAATATGCGTGCTTACAAAGGTGAGCAATATATTGAACCATTAGAACTTGAGAAAATTATGTTAGCTGAATAATAGAAACAACCTTAAAAGAGTCGGCATTTACGACTCTTTTTTTATGTGTGGGCTTATTTTTATTTTCCATGAAACTTTTCTTTACTTCACTCGTATATTAACTATATGTAACAAGCAATTATTCTATTATTTTGGAGGTAGTTTGATGGAAAATTTGAATGAGACATCGAAAGAAGAAAGGTCAAAACTAAATCCATTTTTATCGGTTTGGATGCATCCAAAGCAAACAACTCGTTATATGATTAATGAAAAATCTATCGGCTTTGCAATTTTGGTTTTGTCTATTGGTTATATTGGCTCCCTTATGTCTGGATTAATTGATTCAGAATTTCTTCCTGATTTTTCTCCATGGCTTTTAGTCCTATTATGTGTCATTTTTGCTCCGATCGCAGGTGTGATCGGCACAGCTATTTCTGCACTCATCTCATGGCTATTCGGGAAATTATTTAAAGGTACTGGGACTTACTCGGACTTATTTAAGGGGTTAAGCTTAACAGCAATCCCATATATTGTGCTGGTTCCACTTTATATTATTTGGTTAATGACTTCACCCGATTCATTATTGGATCCTAATTTTATGGGTTCATTACCGTGGATTTTTTGGCCAACTATTTTAGTAAGCATCATTGTGACGATTTGGTCATTTGTTATTTCTGTAGGTGTAGTCGCTGAAGCACACCAAATTTCGAACTGGATGGCTTTCTTCACCATCTTTATTCCAGCCATTATTATCTTCATCGTATTATTTGTTCTTTTCTTTGTCATACTCATTGGAATTATTGGTGTTGGCATGGTCTAAAAACTTGAGATAAAGCCTTTGTTAACTCGACACAGCTAAAAAAGCAGATAGAGAAAAAGCCTGTAACTTTTTTCTATCTGCTTGTTTTATTTTATTAGACAGATAGTGCGGTACTTTGCTGGAATAGCTCAGATACGCCAGATTCTACAGCTGCCCCACTTACTGCGCGTGAGACGATGGCCACTACGCGTTCGTCTAACGACTTAGGAACAATATATTCTTCCTTTAGTTCCTTATCACTTACAAGGGAGGCAATGGCTTCTACAGCAGCTAGCTTCATCGACTCATTAATATCCGTAGCACGCACATCTAAAGCTCCCCGGAAAATACCAGGGAATGCGAGAACATTATTAATTTGATTTGGATAATCTGAACGGCCCGTTCCCATAACACGTACACCCCATGCTTTGGCATTTTCATACGTGATCTCTGGATTTGGATTGGCTAAGGCAAAGACAACTGGATTTTCATTCATGGACGCAATATGTGCCTCTGTCAATAGATTAGCTACAGAAACGCCAATAAAGACATCTGCACCTGTTAGTGCATCCTCTAGTGTACCATGTTGCTTCTCTGGATTCGTCAAATGAGCAACCGCTTCTTTAATCGGGTTCATCCCCTCTGTACGACCCTCATAAATAATACCTTTTGTATCGCACATATAAATATTCTTATAGCCCATTTGTACAAGTATACGCAAGATTGCAATGCCTGCAGCACCAGCACCGTTAATCACAACTTTCATCGTTGCAACATCCTTTTTCACAATACGATTGGCATTAATCATCGCTGCTCCTACAACAATCGCTGTTCCATGTTGATCATCATGAAAAACTGGAATATCACATTCTTGACGTAGGCGATCTTCAATTTCAAAGCATCTTGGTGCTGAAATATCCTCTAAGTTTACCGCACCAAATGTCGGGGCAAGCGCCTTCACAATGCTGACGATTTCATCCGTATTTTTTGTATCTAAGCATATTGGAAAAGCATCAACATTGGCAAAACGCTTTAGTAAAATCGCCTTCCCTTCCATTACAGGTAATGCCGCTTTCGGACCAATATCTCCTAATCCTAAAACTGCTGTCCCATCCGACACAACTGCTACCATATTACCCTTCATTGTATAGTCGTACACAAGCGAAGGATTTTTTTCAATCTCCACACATGGCGCTGCTACCCCCGGTGAATAAGCCAAGCTAAGATCATAGGAATCTTGTACAGGTACCTTTGAGCTCACCTCTAATTTCCCACTATAGTGTGCATGCATTTCTAATGCCTTTTTCATTACGTCCATTCCATCCCATCCTTTTCCCTTTGGTTTTTTATTATATTTCAGAATCATAATACTTTGTGAAAATATAGTCAACGAATTTTCTGTCAATTTATTTTAAACTTCAAAAATTCAAGGTTTAATGACTTTCATTACATTTTTCTGTCAAATTAAACATTTCACAAACAATTTTTTTAAGATAATTAATGTGATTGTTGACACATTAAAAAGTGTACACATAGAGCCATTTAGCCTGTTCAACTTTTCACATAGTATTTTTCTTATGTAAATGAGAATTTTTTCACAAACTTTTGTAAGCGTATCCATTGTCTTCATTGACTTCGTCACAATTTATTCACATTTTTTCACAAAGTTTTTTATTATATAGATCAAAGTATTTGTGAAAATCTTAACAAGCAAAAAAAGAGCCCTATATAAAGGACTCTTCGGTAAAATGATTCATAAAGGCCGTGATGATATGCTTGGAAGACCATTGCTCTCCCGAAACTTTTGTAATCGGATAGTCACGAGGAAAAATTGTTTTGGTGATTTCTTCAACAGAATAACCTTGCATAAATAATTGTTTCACTTTTCCTTGCATGTTTTCCAAATAAGCAATTTTTTCTTGTATTTTCGTTCGCCCATCCTCTATAAAGCCTGCATGACAGCAATAGACGACATCGAAATCATAGTTTACTATTTTCCTCAAAGACGCCAAGGTATGGACAATATTTTCTTCATCAAGCACAACCTTTGTCTTGGGTTGGATAAACAAATCACCTGTAAACATAGCGCCTGTTTCCCGATTGTAAAAAGAGAGATGATCTGTAGTATGCCCAGGTGTTTCAATAACATCCCACGTTGCTGCATTCGTTTGTAATGTTTGACCTAATGGTTGGGCAACAAATGCTGGTCGTTCCCCCCACAATGCCTGACGATAGAATGGATAGTCTCCATCCTCAGCACAAAGATCGACTGAATCACGATGAATATAAATAGGTACATTCTTATGGTGTTGAATCCACGCTGCATTTCCTGCATGATCCTCATGTGAATGTGTTAATGCCAATTGCTCTATCGGTATATCCTTAAAAAAGGATTGAAATTCCTGCGACAGTGAGTAGGAACCCGTATCAATCAGTAACCCATCCACAAAAAAGCTGTACACACTCATACCAATCCCCTGCACCGCAACTTTCCCATGCGCACATTGTACACCGCGATGCTGCTGAATCTCGATACTTTTCTCCCGTTTAAACATCCTGCTCCCCCTTTGCCCCTTGTACAAAAAGTGTAGCATAAAATGAATGGTGAGTCATTTTTGTAAGTAGGTAACAACAAAGGATTTATTTTTTACATGTTTTCGAAGTGCTAACACATGAACAAATAACCGTATATTTACTGCCAATAAAAGCAATGCGCCTAGGAACAATAATCCCATCTGCCAATCACTTGTAACATTCATTAACAGCGTCCAACTTATAATGACAGCAAAGGCAATCGCTATATATTTTTTCATCACTCTTGTAGTGGAACCCTGTATATCGTGTTTTTGTTCAATGCTTAATAAAATTTTTCCAAATTCCATTATGATCAGCAATTTAATTCCTTGAATTAAAACCGTACTCCAATAGAAGAGAAGATGTGAAGAAAAGAAAGTACTCATCAAGGCAAGAATCATAGCGCAAGCCATATATTTGCTGATAGGTGTTTTTTCTTTATAGAACGAAAGACTTTTTAAATAGGCCCCATAAACAAGGATATCTTGTAGAAGATTAGCGTATTTAAAAACATTTAAATAGATAAATTGAAAGAAGAGCGCCACTGCAAACCATTGTAAAAGTTTTACCTGTTGTTTAGATTCACTCATTGTTTTCACGCACCTTTTTCACCAAATTCGACGTAAAATACGCTTGCGAATATACTCTTTTAGTTAAATAACCATCGGGGCCACTAAAGCCTATGGACGTATTGATATCTAAGGGGGCTTCCTTCAATTGAATAGTCAGCTCCAAGCGTTGACCTTTCGTCACTGAAAAAGGAAAATCACTTGCTGTGTAGCGCTGATCGTTTAATCGCCATTCTTTCAACAGTATTTTATCCTCTAATGTAGCTGGAACATAAAATGCATCAAAAACTGCATCCTGCTGAAGGGTAAATGATATGATTTGTTCCGAATCATTTTGTGACTGACTATAGCTATTATTCATGATCTGATTTTCATCAATGAAGGTTTCCCTCGTAAAATGAATTGGGGCAGGTAATTTCACCTCGTCATTTAATACAAGATAAATAGTTTTACTTGCCATCACTTTTTTCATCGTGTTTAAATCAAGCTGAAAAAAAGCTAAACGAATATTTTGATAGCGTAAATCTTGAGAAGTATCCAATGGATAATAAAAGCCATTGACTAGATTTGCTTGCTCTGTTTGATCATATACTATTGGTAATTGCACATCTTCTGCCTGCAAATATTTCACATATCGATGGTCATCTTTGTTTGTAATATAGCGTATCTCTAAAGCATTCTGTAAGCTATCTGTAACTTCAATTACAGTAGGTACCACTATCGGTTTTATGAATTGATGTTGTAAAAAAATCGTACTGTTACCGATCAGTAAAATTAAAACTACGGCAACACCAATCGTCTTTTTCTGGTCAGCGCCAACTTTAAGCTTTTTCCTAGAGATGTATAGTATGATGCATACGCACAAAATAGCCAAAATCCAGTACATTGGCGAAGATAAATGATCTAATTGTGACATTAACACACTAGCCCGATCATTATCAAAGTGTTGCTTCCCTACCATGAATGCCACAAATCCACCCGTTGCAAGTGCTACAGCAACAGTCAAGACTTTAGATACCCAGTGCAAAGGCTTATGCTGCTCTTTTGTTGCTTGTTCAATACCTTGTAGACTACGCTGATGTAACGATTCTGGAATGTCTATTTGATCCATCTGCTTTTTTAGATCGTTCACCCTTGCCCCTCCTGTTCCAGTGCCTGCTTTAATTTTTTTAATGCACGATACAACATGATTTTCGTCGTCCCTAATTTAAGCTGCAATACCTGAGCCACCACCCGCTCACCCCCCTTTATCTATTAGACTTTTAAACTATGCAATTTAGCTTTGCAAAACAGAAATTTCCTCATTTTATGTATTACTACCTGAGCATGCTATGCTCTCTCCACTTTGATGGATTTTTTGATCAAGTATAAAATTCTATCCCCTACTTTAAAAGGGCTATCCTTCACTTTTTCATTTTTATCCGTCACTTTGAACAGGTTATCCGCTACATTAAATTTTATCCGTCACTTTGAACGTTCTATCCTCCACTTTTTCTTTCTTATCCGCCACTTTGAACAGGTTATCCGCTACATTAAATTCTATCCGTCACTTTGAACGTTCTATCCTCCACTTTTTCTTTCTTATCCGCCACTTTGAACAGGTTATCCGCTACATTAAATTCTAACCTCTACTTTACGCTCTATCCACCGCACTATAAAAAAACGCCCACCGAAGTGAGCGTTTCTTTTTATTCGTTTGTGCCTTTTTCCACGTCATATTCTGTAATCCAATCACTGAAGCTACCTACATATAATTGGATGTTGTCATAGCCTTCATCTGCTAACACAGCATAAAGTGGAGAGGCGGTTACGCCGCTGCCACAGTAAACCACAACCGGTTCATCAGCTGCAACTTTTTGACGTAATGCATCGTTTGCCTTTAGTTGACCATTTGACTTCAATTGCTCCCAGTCAAAGTTTTTCGCAGTTGGGATATGACCTGCTACTTTATCCAAAGGCTCTACTTCTCCTCGATACCTTTCAGCAGCGCGCGCATCGAGTAAAGTAGCTTTTACCTCTCCATCTACAATGGCTTTTACGGCTTGGCGTGGTGCATAAAGCTCATCTTTCCAATCAAACTCAATGATAGTTGGAGGATATTTAATAATATCCTTGGTAAAAGGAATTTTTGCCTCTAGGGCAGGGGCACCTCCGTTGACAATCACTACATTTGGGAAACCAGCATATGTTAGCATCCACCAGGCGCGTGGGGCAAATGGAGCTGCTCCTTGGTCATAAACTACAATCTGATCTTCATACCGTAATCCTAGTTCTTGAAAAACGGATGCCAATTTTTCTTTGCTTGGCATTGGATGACGACCTTCTTTGCTGTCCATATCCGATAACTGCTGTTCTAAATCAATATAGATAGCACCAGTAGCATGACCTTCCTCGAATGCTTTTTTGCCAGCCTCTTTGTCCTGAAGATCGAAACGAGCATCGATAAAACGGACGCCATCAAACTGAATTTCATCCACTGATTTGAATACTTTTCCCATTAGAATCACCTCATGCGTATTGTAATTGTGCGTAAATCGCTTTCCAAGAAGCTAAACGGCTCTCTTCTTGTAAGGCTAATCTTTCTGTGTCAATTTGTTCAAGCGCTTGATGATAAATATAGTAACGTAATTTTTCGGCTTCCTCTGCTATAAACGTAATCGCCCATGTCATGAGGGAAACTTTCTGTGCATCTAAATAATCTTGTGCATCTGGTTTTGTGATAGCTTCTAGTGCCTCACTCAGCTTCACTTTTTCATTCTTTTCAAAGAAAGCTTTTTGATTGCGGAAATGAGATTTTACGCTAGCATATTTGGAAATATCTGCAAACGGTCCTTCAAAATCCAATAAATTTGGCTCAGAAGATTCAAAGGCTAGGAATGAGAAGCTTCGATTTAACTCTTTCAATTCGCGTACTTCATCTTTAAAACGTTGTTGCATCTTTTTGCTAATGAACTGCGATAAACGGAAGTTTGTTACACGCATTTCTTGAGTAAAATCAAAACGCAAGCTTTGCATCACTTCTTTTAATGCATGCTCCAATGCTTGTTGCGCTGGCATTGCAGCAAAGGTAGAAGGATTGTAGCCTTCCTTAAAGAACTCAGGGTAACGATAATAAACACGCTGAAGAACATAATAGAGTAGCTCATCAAGCTCCTGCTTTGTTTCACTCTCTAACATGCTCGTATTCAGTACACTGTACTTCGATTGAATATGTTGTTCAAGTGTTGTTAATTCCTCTAGTCGCTCATCTTTACGTTTTAAGTTTTCCTCTGTTTGGGCAATTAAATCCGCCAAACGTTGCTCTGTTTTATCAACTTCCTCTGCAAGAGCTTGAACGGCTAATGCACTCAATTCATCATTTAAGAATGTATGGAAGTCGCTTTCAAACGGTGGCATCCCTGATGTTAAATCCGCACCTTCTACCTTTTCCTTCAACGCTAAAAGACTAGATACCCCATATAGTCTTGGGAAGCGAATGCCAAAGCGTTGTAACTCTGAGCGTACATAGCCTTTTACATCTTCCTGTTCTTCATCCGTTGTTGCCAAATCAATTGCATTGACAATAAAGAACATTTTATCAAGCTCAAATGCATCCTTCACACGACCAAGCTGAATTAAAAACTCGCGGTCAGCTTTGGCAAAGGCATGGTTATAGTACGTAATAAATAGGATGGCATCAGCATTACGAATATATTCAAATGCTACACCTGTATGGCGGGCATTAATAGAGTCCGCTCCTGGCGTGTCAACAAGTGTCACGCCCATACGTGTTAATGGACTATCATAATAGAAGTCGATATTGTCAACAAAGCAAGATTTATTTTCTTGTGCTACAAATTTTTCAAACTCCTCACGGTCTACGCGGAGGATAGAACCAAATTCAGACTTAAAGGTTGGGTAGCCTTCTTTATAGGCACGAATAAATGATTTATGAACATTTAAGCGTTCGTCCGTTAACTGAACTCCAAGCCCTTCATCAGCACGATTATAGGCTTCCTCCAATGTCGATACAGACAAACCAATCGCCGCATAGGAGCCTTGAATATCCTCTAGCATTTGTTCCGCAGTTTTAAGCTGTACATCAGCTGTTTCATGTGGGTGCTCAGGTGTAACTGGACGAATTTTATTGATGGCCGCAGTTGTTGGATTTGGTGAAACAGGTAACACCTTGGCTCCCATTAAAGCGTTTGAAAAGGAAGATTTACCAGCACTAAATGCGCCAAACAATGCAATGGTAAAATCTTTTTTCTGTAGTCGTTCTACTTTATTTTCAAGGTATTGGGCTACTTCGGCAAAGCCTTGCACCTCTTTGACTGCATTAGCAGTATGAAGTGCACGGTTAATCACACCATCGATTGGTAGAATCGTTGCAGTAGTAGCTTGCTGAGCTTCCTCTTGTTGGATGATTTGCTCTTTTGGCTGCAGCATGGACTCGTCAAATAGACGAATTTCTGCTAAATCTTGCTTAAATGATTGTTCCCAATTTGTAAGCTGTTGATTGGCAACTTTACGAATTTCATTGCTCGCTTGATGCATAGTGCTTGCACTATATTGCTGATAGCCTTCAATTTCAAGGACCGCATTAATGGCATCTACTTTGTCCTGCATACCCGCCATTTTTAATTTTGATGGTGCGGCAGTTTCTGTTGCTACAGCTTCAAGAGTTGTCGCTTGCGCATTTTTCCAACTATCTGTCTCCTGAATAAAGTAGCGCTTTGTTGCTTCTGCGATACGGTTAGCGAAGTTTAACACAGCATCACCTGTTAAAATAGCGCCTGTTTGAACTTGCTGCTCAATCAATGAAAAAGGTAAGTCAAATTCATAGGCATCAATAGCAGCGGCACGTTCCTCATTTAATGCACCAACGTCCTTCAATACCTTTTTCATAAGACCTTTTAAATGCCCCGTGATTTGTGCATGGACCACATTTTGATAGGCACTATACGCATTTTCTTTACGTCTGTTTCGCTCTTCCTCTGTTTTTTTCTTTGCAGTAAAGAGCCCTCCAACTTTAAAGCCTTCCTGCATGCTTTCTAAATAAAGGCGTAAGTGATCGCGTAAATCAGCTGGCATAATTGCAGCATTCGCGAGCAACTCCTTACGTTGCTCCTCAAACGTTTCGTTCCAAGCTTCTACTGAAAATAATTCAACCTGACGATTTAATTTATTGTATTGCTCTAATATATCTTGATGGTGTGCCCAGTCATCCGCACTTAAAATTTCTTCATCAATGGCTAAACGATCCTGTCTTTCTTCCATTAAATAATTGTCATGCTCGCTTTGCAATAAACGCAATGTATTCGTAGCTGTTTGGACAAGCTGCTCCTGCCAGTCATTCATACTGTCCATCACGATTTTCTTTACTGCCTCAAAATCATTATGTGGATGCTCTGGCTCTCTTAATGATGTAAAGAAAACACCCTTCGGTACAACACCCCATGCTGCAAAGGACTGATGAACAGTTGCTTTAAATTCTTCAAAGCTCAATTCATTATCCTTATGCTTATCAATCATATTGACAATTAAATAAACATTTGGATTATATTTCATTAATTGCTTTGTGAATTGGAAATTTAATTCCGACTGCACATGGTTGTAGTCCATTGTATAAAATACGATATCGGCAATATGTAATGCTGATTCCGTTGACATGCGGTGTGCATCATCTGTGGAGTCTACCCCTGGCGTATCCATTACAGTAACACCTAGTGGTAATGTAGAGGCACTGTGTCCAATCTCAATCTGTGACACTAAATCCCCATTTTTACTTAGCTCTTTTACTGTTTTAAAATCATAGCCAGCCTCAAATTTTACGGGCTTTTCATTGTGCATATAAACAATTGCATAGTCTTCCTCTGATTTATGAACTTTGACGATGTTCGCACTTGTTGGAATTGGACTAGATGCCAGTAGATTTTCACCAGACAGCGCATTAATCATACTGGACTTCCCTGCAGAGAAATGGCCTGCAAAGCCAATCACATACTCTTTTTGCTGAATTTTTCGAGCAAAAAGTGATGTTTTATCCATACGCTCTGTATCACCATTATGCTGATAAATTATGTATTGCAAAGAGGCTTGCTTTAATAGCCCCTCCAATTGTTGTTCAAAATCTTTCATGAAACCAGTAACCCCTTTTTCATTAATTATTCATAATTAGTATTCTACCTTATTCAACTAGCAAAGTATAACACTAATTTAAAGCATATATGCCAACGTTTCCATCCTTACAAAAACATGTTTATACAAAAAATCTATGCCAAATGATAGATGGTCAACTAGTTCTTTTTATATTTACTTCATATTTTATAGTAAGCATATTCGGGGCAAAGTTATATTTTTTATGAAGGGAGTGTGATGCCATATGATAAATCCTAAGTCTCATCAAATCATTGAAAAATATTGTTCATGTAACTGTGAGGATCGATTTATCTGGCCCCGTATAAAAGCAACAAACGGAATACCCATGGTTCCTCCTGAAGTAGTCCCTGAAGGTATGATTATACCAACGATCCAGCGATATTTTTATATCGTTACAGCTGATCTTGATCTATCGAATGGGGCAACTCTTCCAGCCAATCTCTTTTGGAATGATGAAGCAAATTCTGTTACTGAGTTTACAATTTTTTCACCTAATGGTTACGTTAACCTTTATATTAATGCAGTAATGCAGGAAGGCGGTATTTATTCGGTAACGCCAGCCTCCCTGACAATCGTACCTTATAATGCGACATTGTATAGAGGAACACCCATTATTATTGAATCGCTAGGCTTTACAACGAAATAAAGGAAATGAAAGGAGGTGAATTGGGTGGCACTTTCCATTATTAATATTCACGTCAATGTAACAGGTAGTTCTACAAGGTTTTTTAACGTCTTAGCTGCACCCCTTGTCATTGCAGATGGCACAACAGTCGCTGCAACAACGTTTTTAAATGATAGCGGTACAGCCGCAACAGCATTCCCAGAAGTCGCAAATGGTTACTATAACTTATATATCAATGGTGTTCTTCAGGAGGGTGGTGCCTATACAGTTTCTACAACTGAAATAACGTTTAATACTGTCACAGGTACACTTTCTGCTGGTACGCCAATTGTGCTCGAAGCTGTGGAGCTAGTGACAACAATCTAAATAAAATGGATGCCTTGTTTAGGGCATCCATTTTATTGTAATTGCTTTCTGAGACCTGCAATTTTTTTGGCGTAATCTATCGCACGTGGGCCATCTCCGTGAATACATAAGGTTTGCACCGCAACTTTAATTTTTTGGGACTCGACCGACAACACTTCATTAGCAGTCAAAATACCTTTTACATGCACTAGCATTTCTTCTTCCGATTGTATTAAGGCATTTGGTTCCTGTCTGTTCACTAATGTGCCATTATCGTTATAGCGTCGATCCGAAAAAACCTCCTCATATACTTGAAGCCCTATGTCTCTAGCAATCTCTACGATGAGGCTACCAGATAAGGCATATAAAATAAGGTGTGGATTAAAATCATACACTGCATGGACTACAGCCAACGCTTTTTCACGGTCGTTCGCGCATTGATTATAAAGTGCGCCATGTGGTTTAACATGATGAAGCGTACCATTTTCAATCTGCACAAATGCTTGTAAGGCACCAATTTGATAAACCATCATATCGTAAATTTCACCTGGGCTACATTCCATGTTACGGCGACCAAACCCCTCTCGATCTGGATAGCCTGGATGCGCACCAATGTGAACGTTTTTACGAATGGCGCTGCGTACAATTTGATGCATAATTGAATGATGACCCGCATGATAGCCGCATGCAATGTTGATGGAAGTTACATAGTCTAATAATTCTTCATCCTTACCCGTGATAAAAGCATCTAAGCTTTCACCTAGATCACAATTGATATCAATTGACATCATGTTTCCTCCAGTACAAAGTGAATTGTGTTAAACATACGCATTTGCGCTACTTTATGTAAATCTTCTTCATGAACTGTTGCAATAATAGGATAGCCTCCTACTGTTTGAGCATCAGCCATTAGGATAATGGGATCACCACTTTGCGGCACTTGGATTGTTCCGAACTGTGTAGCTTCTGACAGAATATCCTTCATTTCCTGAAGTTGTAAGGCAGGTCCTTTTATGTAGTAGCCCATACGATTGCCGCCGATAAATTGAAAAGGATTTTGTAAAAATTGTTGCTGACTCTTTTTTGTAAATAAATGAAAGTGTGGTCCTTTAAACAATCGAACCGTAATAGAGCTGTCAAAATGTGGACGATAGGATGGATATAGCCCTCTATTATATTTTAAAGACGATGATACCTGCCCATACAAAATACTTCCTTTTGTAATCCGTGTTCCCAAATTGCCAAGGGGGAGGCAAGATTGGCTACCAAGCTCATCGGTTGTATGAAAACCTCCTAATGGAGTTAAGTAAACAATAGAGCCTTGATGGACACCCTTGATAGATAATCTATCTCCCCTCGTTAAATGGAATGTTTTCCACATTTCGATTGGTACATGATTAACCAAGCATGTACTATGCCCCCCTGTTAATACATAGACACCATCAGCAAGCGCCTCAAATTCAAAACCACCAACAAACATTTCAAAAGACGTTTGATCATGGTGATGATGTAAGATTCTTTGAGCTGCATTAAACGATCGATGATCCATTGGACCAGATAACGGAATACCAAATGCCCGATAGCCGTACCTTCCTTTGTCTTGTAAGCTACCATAAACCCCTTGTTTTGTTACGATCAGAAGTGGCTTCAAACGCTACACTCCTTTGCTTTTCATTTCCCAAAATTGCTGTTTGGTTATTTCATAAAACTGAACTTCATCACCAAGTTCAAATAAAAATGGCTCTTTGCCATGAACATCAAATAAATCCAAAGGTGTTTTCCCTATAATATTCCAGCCACCAGGTGAATCGACAGGATAGATTCCTGTTTGTCCACCCCCAACCCCAACAGAGCTTGCCGATACAGATGCCCTTGGTTTCTGTAAGCGTGGCACAAATAATTTAGAATCAAGCTCGCCTAAGTAAGGAAAGCCAGGTAAAAAGCCGATTAAATACACATAATAGCTTTTGGACATATGCAATGTTTTAATGTCCTCAAAAGGTAAACCTGTGAATTTCATGACGCGCTTTGAATCTAAGGCAAATTCCTCATCATAGCAGACGGGTATTTTTAAAAATCGATTCGTTCCTTTATCAATTGTTGTGGAGGCTTGCATCTCAAGCCACTGCATTTCTAAATGTTCAACATCTATTTTTTGTTTAATATAAGCTGTTACTGTATGGTAGCTTGCAACACTTTCAACTAGGTTATGTCGTAGCTGCAGTTTCAGAAAACGATTAAACGTTTGGACCGCATGAAAGTTTGAGTGGGAGATTTCCTCTTTGAATGCAAAACGAATAGTATGTTGACTAATCCACATTGAATGCGGAAAATCAATGATTGGTTGCACGTGCCGTCTCCTCAATACAAAGCTGTACCGCAGCTACTAAATCTCTAATACTCCAGCCGGGAATTTTGCCATGTTGGATGGCCAGCTCAAATGATGCTGGAATATGAATAAAGCCTGCACGAACCCCTTTATGTTGCTGTGCATAAGCAAGCCCCTCATACATAATGTTATTACACAAGTATGTACCCGCTGTATTGGAGATTTCCGCTGGATATCCTTCAGCCTGCAAACGATTTACCATACTGCGAATCGGTAAGTTTGTTAGATAAGCATCTGCCCCCTCCTCATAGATACGCTCATCAACTGGTGTATAGCCATTATTATCAGGCTCTCCGTCCTTCACATTAATGGCAATGCGCTCTGGTGTTACTTTAAAACGACCTCCTGCTAACCCTAATGAAATGATGATTTGTGGTTTCACTTCTTCTATATGTTGTTTTAATTGCTCCGCTGATTGCTGAAAATCTACAGATAGAATTCGTCCGACGATATCATAGCGATCTATCTTCTTTCCATTTAATGCTTCCACAATTTGCATTGTTGGATTTATTTTATAATCAAGAAATGGCTCAAACCCTGTTACTAATATTTTTGTCATATTTGTCACCTGATTTCTATCGGACGTTTTTTAAAGTAGCGTCCAAATTGTTTAATTTTAGTTACTTTAGTAGAAAGTGCTGCTTCAATAATAGCTTGATTAAATAATTTATGTGCTTCAATACAAGAAGTTAATTCTTCATCGTAAACAATTTCATCAGACACTTCAGAAATGATATCTAAAGCCACCCACTGCGGGTAGCGTAATATACTTACAGATGCGTATGTTGGCGTAACTTCCATACTTCGATAAAAATTTATATTTCCCATTTCTTCAATGGGGTACTTTTGCGGATCCCACTTTGTGCCATATTTATAGTAGCGTTCACGCCAATAAGTATTTTCTTGGGCAAATATTGTACCCTCAAAAATCATATTCACTTTTTCAGCTACTTGTTCTAGATTTGTAGCCTGGACTTCCCTCGTATCATAATCCGCATAACGACCAATTCCGTAGATCTTGGCACTTGGAAGCGTGTAAGAAACAGGGAAAATAGGTGGACATGCATATCCTGCGAATGGTTGAACCCATTCACGAGCAGGGATACCATGATCATCAATCACTATATCAGGTGCCCATTTTTTTAAGATGAGTGGTAAAACATTTGCTTCACCAAATACACTTTCTTGGAATTTGACATAGGCAAACTCTAAACCTACCGCATTAAATCTTGCAGCATGATGTTTCCATTTTGGATGTTCTTTTGTCAAGCTCTCCATTATTTCATAACCATCTGGATTTGATAGCGGAATAATGATTATATTAATCTTTTTTAAGATTTCAGGATGGTGACAAATAATATCTTCCATAAGCTCTAATATTGCAGGTGTACTAGATACTTCGTTTGGATGATGGCCAGCTTCAAAGACAATCGTATGCTTTTCATCCGATTTTTTAAGTCCTGAATAAAAGTCACTAGTAATAGGCTCAGTTACTTCAAAAAATGGAATGACATTCCCTTTGTAAGATATATCCCCATAATTTAGTTTGACCTCAGAATAATTTTGATACCGAGTGGATAGTTGATAAACATTTTTAATATTGTATTTTAAATTATCATTCATTTCCATTACTTTCAGATAATTACCTAAATACATTTCTACTGTTTCAAATTGCCCCTCTTGGTTAAATAAAATTCTTTTTGTAACTGGAACTAAATTGGTTTTTTCATGCCATTTGTATGCGCGTATTACACTTTTAATAGGCTTATAAATATTTTCCTCTATATGAATAAAGGGAATAATACCACCAGGAGCTTGATAAGGTTGATTAACTAATCGGCGACCGAGCTCATTAAAATAATCAAGCGTGTTAAAATAAAGGTCTTCGTATAACGCTTCAAAGGACGAGTTTGCTTCTTGCTTCACGTTTAGTTCTTCTTCAATTCCAGATGAAGTAAAGTCAATTTCGATGCGATCAAATAAAGGGAACAATTGTCCTTGATCACGATTTGTTACATCAATATTTAATTTTCCTACTATCTGAGGAAGTAACTCATTGATATACGTTTTATAGAAACGCTCGCGATCTGACAATATTGCATTTTCTTGAACCAGTTTTCCATCTTCAAATAACCTATATCCAGCTGTAGTTGGATAGACTTTTCTCTGACCATCAACATAATCCAATTCACTAATCAGCGGATTTAATTCAGCAATTAATAGATCATCAACATAGACACTATAGATGTGCTGCTGTGTGCTTGAAAGCTCAAATTGTACATGTTCTTTCGGTATACCATATTGCATTTCAATCAATTCATCCACAGGGTAAAGTTCCATAATCCAGCGATTATGTTGTTCTAACCCATTTTTATTAACCCCATCTTTACATATTATTTTTACTTGTTCAAAATGACCCGAAATAGATGGAAGTACTTCCTCTAATATCCAGTATAACCCTGTTTTAAATGCAGAGCGAACTGTAATTGTTTTTAAATTTGAAAATTTCTTATACAAATCTACACTATATTCATCTCGATTTTTTTTAGAAGCTGTAAGATAGATTTCAGCATCAAGCATTTTATTTGGTTCATCTTGCAAAGCATTTAAAATATACGATGCTTCCGATTCATCTTCCCATGTTGTTTCATACAATAAATCTGCTATATTCACTTGTTTTTCGTTTAGCTCCCAAACACCAAATAAGCCACCTTCAGACACATGCTTTTCTTTTGCTATGGAATGTAGGACAGTCGGTAAGCAATCTTTTGTACCACAAATTTGAATAACGTTTCTAGAACTTAACTCCATTAAATTTGCAGTTCCTTGCTTGATATCAATCGTGAAATGTCGATGTTCTTCTGTAACAACTGGTAAAGAAACAGAGGTAGCATACAGTCCTAAACGTAATGCAAGATAGCAAACTTCTTTTATAATGGCGTTTGACATTATTTCTTGTTGTAAATTAATTTTCACACTTAAATGCTGTTGTGGATGTGCCTCGTCCTTCTCACCAGTTCCATAGGCTGACCACAGATGACTTAAACTTTCATAATAAGAGGATGGAATATCCGTATGGGTTTCGGCCACTCCTTCACTTGCTATCGTACTTAACAACGTTGACAGCGAAGACTCAGTCTCATAATAGAGTGTAAAGATAGACCCATTCTGTGAAATAAATGTACTACTATGTTGTAAAAATTCCATTGAGTACTGCTGATTAGACGCTTGAAATAAATCAAAATCTATTTCATTTGACTCTAAGCCTAACCTCGCACAAAAATTAATCAATCCGATTGGAACAAGATTTTTAGGTAAGTTTATAAATAAAGAAGGCTTTTTTATGGTTTCATTCTTATTAAATAAAATTGAAAATATTTTAGAGTTCACACTATCACCTAAACTTTCATATTTGGATCTAAGCGATCTCGTAGCCAATCTCCTAGTAAATTAAAGCCTAGTACAGTTAACATAATTGCAATACCTGGAAATACGGAAATCCACCAAGCTGACGTCATATAATTCCGACTGTCTGCTAACATTCCGCCCCACGAAGGTACTGTCGGTTCAACACCTAACCCTAAAAATGTTAGTGAAGCCTCTAATAAAATAAACTCTGCGATACACATCGTTGCTAACACTAAAATCGAAGAAGCAACATTTGGTAAAATGTGCTTAAGGATAATTTTAAAATGTGTGCCTCCGATTGCCTTTGCAGCCTGTATATATTCTTGTTCCTTTAGAGCTAAAATCTCCCCTCGAATTAGCCTAGCAAAACTAACCCAATATGTAAGTCCAAGAATAATAATGATTTTTTCAATCCCTGTTCCAAATACACTCATAATGACAATTGCTAGTAAAATAAATGGCAGACCTAATTGAACTTCAGCTAACCTCATAATTAAATCGTCCATCCATTTCCCAAAATACCCTGACACAATTCCAAGAAATGTTCCAAGGACTAACGAAATGAGCACACCACAAATACCTACCAAAAGGGAAATACGAGCACCATATATAATCCTACTGAGTAAATCCCGTCCCACTTGGTCTCCCCCCAGTAAATATTGTGATTTACCAGTATCATCTAACCATTTAGGCAAATCTAGACGATGTCCTAAGCTAGCTGCTCCTGGATCATGTGGAGCAATATAAGGGGCAAATATCGCACATAGAATAGTCGTGACAACTAATAATAGACCGATTATCCCAGTTGGATTATTTTTAATAAACTTTAAAATACTTATTATTCTACTAACCTTTTTTATTTCGACTGTTTCTGCTTCCATTATCTGTGTCATTAATTGTCACCTCTTCCAGTGCGTATTTTTGGGTTAATTAATGAATAACATAAATCAACAATTAGATTGACAGCAATCATGATAAGAGCTAGGAGAATTACCCCACCCTGTACGACTGGATAATCTCGTTGATTAATAGAATCAACAATTAATCTTCCGATTCCTGGCCAAGAAAATACTTGCTCTACAATAACAGCCCCCCCTAAGAGTCCACCGAACTGTAACCCAACAAACGTCACAGTTGGCAATAAGGCATTGCGAAAGGCATGTCGAATAATGACAAGCCATTCTCTAATTCCTTTTGCTCGAGCAGTTGTCACATATTGCATTTTAAGCACTTCAAGCATAGAGGTACGAATTAATCGAACTAAAATACCAGATAAAATCAGACCCAATGCAATGGATGGAAGGATCAATGAGCTAAACCCATCAAAGCCCGATACAGGTAACCATTTTAACTGAACAGCAAAGATCAAGATTAGCATAAACGCTAACCAAAAATTAGGGAAAGAGATACCTAATAAAGAAAAAATACGACCAAAAATATCAATGGACTTGCCTTTATAAACTGCAGATAGGATACCGATAGGAATAGCGATTAACAATGCTACAGTCATCCCCCCTAAAGCAAGTGCTAGTGTTGGCCATGCTCGTTCTAACAACATTTCCAAAACAGGACTATTCGAACGATACGATGTACCAAAATCAAGCGTTACTAAATCTTTCATGAATATAATATATTGCTCCCAAATAGGTTTATCTAAACCCAACTTTGCTGTCAGTTCCTCTACTGCTTGTTGTGAAGGTTCCCCAGCACCGAACATGATGCTTACGGGATCCCCCGTTAAACGAATGGCGAAAAAAATAATTAATGAGACAGCTATTATCACCAACACTGTATGCGATATACGTCGTAGTATATAGGAAAGCATAATTCCATCCTCCTAATTTGAAATGAAAGAGATAGTATGACAAGCATACTATCTCATAATTTTTTACTTACTCGACAGTGACACCTTCAAATCTAAAGCGGCCATCATGAGGTGGTTGGAAATCTTTTATTCGTTTATTCACTGCGTATATTTCAACCTCAGAATATAAATTAACTTCTGTAGCATCTTCATATAACACTTCTGTCAGCTCTTTAAAGATTTTTTGACGCTCCTCATTATTAATCGTTGCTCGCTCTGCCGTTAATAATTGTTCAACTTTTTCATTTTTATAGGATGGATTCCAGAATTCCCCTTCGTGATACATTAAATAAGCTGTATTATCAAAATCTAAAGTCCAACCACCCCAGCCATTTTTATACATTTGACCAGCTTTCCCTTGTGGTATTAACTCTGATTGGAATGTAGTATTTTCCACACTATTAATAGAAACTTTTAATCCCACTTCTTGTAAATAAAATGCTACTGCTTGGGCTATTTCTTTAAAAGTTCCATCCGTACCTGGAATAAAGAATTCAAGAGTAGTACCTTCAGGAACCTTAGCTTCGGCAAGTAATTTTTTTGCTTTTTCTGGATCATATGGATATGGCTCTAAATCTTTGTTATAGCCAAAAGATAGATTACTTTGGAACGAACTAATGAGGTTGCCATAGCCACCTAAAATTTCTTTCACTATTGTTTCCTTATCAATGGCATAGTTAATCGCTTGACGAACACGTACATCATCTACAGGCTTTTGTGCTGTATCAAAACGAATTGAATACGCTGTAGGAGTGGACACATCCTTTAATTCAATGAAATCAGTTCCTTCTGCTGTTGCCGCTTGCGAAACCTCTAAACGTGTCATAATATCAATATTTCCTGTTTGTAATTCTGCCAGTGCCGTCGCTGTTTCTGGAATCACTTTAAATGTTACTTTATCTAGTTTAATAGCATCTTTATTCCAATAATCTTCATATCGCTCAATAACTACTTGTTTATCACGTTGATAATCAGTCATTTTAAATGGACCCGTACCAACCGGCTTCATGTCAAAATTCTCTGCACCCTGTTCTTGGATATATTTAGGTGGTACGATGACAGCACCATATCCTGAAAGTTTAGTCAATAATACTGGGTCAATGGCATTTAGGTGCATAGTGACTTCATAGTCACCTGTCACTTCAACATTGTCAATCGACGTATAGTTTGAATATTGCGGTCCTTGTTGACCTTCTTCTCCTAGTAGACGATCAAATGTAAATTTAACTGCTTCCGCATTAAACGGTTCGCCATTATGGAAGGTAACACCTTGTCGTAATTTAAACACAATCGTTTTATCATCTATATATTCCCATGATTCCGCTAACCCTGGTTGAATTTCTAAATCTAAAGAACGACTTACTAATCCTTCAAATATCGATGTTGCTACTGTACTCCAAGCAAGTAAAAATGTATCAATTGGGTCCCAGTTTTGTGGGTCTCCTGCCACACGAATAACTAATTCATTTCCACGTGTTGCTGCTGGATTATCACCAGATGATTTGCTACTATTTTTACTTTCGTCTTTTGATGATGTACCGCCACTACATGCTGTTAAAACAACCATCATACAAACAAGTAATAGCGCAATCCATTTTTGTTTCTTCATACATTGTTCATCCCCTTTTGTATTTGTGCTATCTATACGCCATAAGGATATGGCATCGAATAACCTAGTTCAGCAGATATTGAAGCTGCCGTTTCCCACAGACCTTCTAAAAATGCATTTATTTTTTCTTTTGGTATGAGTGTCTCTATGCCCGCTATACTAATCGAGTATTCTACTTTGCGTTCGCTATTGAAAATCGGTACGGCTATTGATACAGTGCCTTCTTCCAATTCTGACACGCTGTAGGCATAGCCATTTTTTTTTCCAAATTCAATTAGTTCGAATATCTCTTCATCAGTAACAGGTGTTCCACTAGCATATTTTTTACGAGTTTTTTGAAGTACCTCACTAATTTTTTCTTCTGATTGAAAGGATAAAAGTATTCGTGAACAAGCGCCTGCATAAAGAGGTGCTCTTCTCCCCACCCGTGTATATAATAAAACTGGTTTTAAACTTTCGATTTTTTCGATATAAAGACCATCTGTTTCATCCAGTATGCTTAGTTGAACAGCCAAGTCAAACTTCTGTTGCAACATCTTCATATATGGTATAGCCAAAGAACGAATTTCAATTGAATTTGCAGCAATTGCACCTAATTCAATGAGTTTATTCCCAAGTAGATAATGATCACTCAATACTAACTGTCCACCGCTTTGAACGTAAGGACGTTTTAATACGCCTAAATCTGTAAATGTTTTTAAAAACCTATGTAAAGTCGGTTTAGGAATATCTGTTTCGATCGCTAGCTCGTCTAACCGCCAAGAAGGTTTTTCTTCAGTAAATAACGTTAAAATATTAATACCTTTTTCCAATGTTTTGCTCATGTTAATCGCTCCATTTGCTCTTCATAAAGTAAACAGGAAACTTCATGCTTATCGCCAATTTTTTTTAATTTTGGAGGTGTCACTTTACATATTTCCATGCAGTTTGGGCATCGTGTATGGAATGTACAGCCCGATGGTGGATTAGCAGGATTGGGAACATCTCCACTTAGCACAATTCGCTCCTTTATTTTTGAAGGATGAGATTTTGGTAATGCCGATAGTAAAGCTTTTGTGTATGGATGTTTAGGATTATTAAATAATTCGTGTTTATCTGCCATTTCCACTAACTTACCTAAGTACATTACCCCTATGCGGTCACAAAAATGATGCACTACACTTAAATCATGTGATATGAAAATGTAGGTAAGGTTCATTTCCTTTTTTAAATCTTTCATAATATTTAATACTTGAGATTGAATGGAAACATCCAGAGCAGATACTGGTTCATCTGCAACAATCAATTTTGGATTGGACACTAATGCTCTAGCAATTCCAATCCGTTGTCTTTGACCACCCGAAAATTCATGTGGAAAACGTTCTAACTGCTTTTGTGTAAGTCCAACCTGTTTGGCTACTTCATAAACGCGTTGTTTTCTCTCTTCCTTTGTACCTATTCCAAAATTCACCAAAGGTTCTTCGATTATTTTAAACACCTTCATACGAGGATTAAGGGAAGAAAAAGGATCTTGAAAGATGATTTGCATATCACGGCGCTTTTGACGTACCTCTTTTGGGCTAAGAGTGGCAATATTTTCTCCATTCAGTAAAATTTCACCCTCAGTAGGTGTTAGAAGTTGAATTAATGTTTTACCCATAGTGGACTTCCCGCACCCAGACTCTCCGACAATTCCTAAAACCTCACCCTCATTTACAAAAAATGAAACATCATCTACTGCTTTTAAATGACCTGAACGTGATCCTTTAACTGAAAAATATTTCTTTAAATGTTTAACTTCTAACAATGGACTGCCCATTAACAATTCCCCCTCCTACTTCGTTCTCTTCGTACAGCCAACATCTAACTTTGGTACCCATAGAGGTTGTATATAGATCAGGCTTCTTTTTACATTGATCTGTTGCAAATTCGCAGCGATCGAAAAATCTACAACCTGAAGGCATATCGGATGGTGATGGCACCACCCCTTCAATTGATGGAAGGTACTCTTGTTCTGATTCAATGTCAGGCAATGAATTTAATAACCCCTTTGTATATGGATGCAGCGGATAATTAAACAAATCTAGCACTGTTGCCTCTTCAACAATTTCACCAGCATACATCACAATTACTTTCTCACATATTTCTGCTACTACACCAAGATCATGGGTAATTAAAATGATGGACATATCTAATTTTTCTTGTATGTCTCTCATTAAATCTAAAATCTGAGCCTGGATTGTCACATCTAATGCTGTAGTAGGCTCATCTGCAATTAATATTTCTGGTCCACAAGCCAATGCCATGGCGATCATAACCCTTTGTCGCATTCCTCCTGATAATTGATGAGGATATTCATTTACTACTTTATCTGGTCGAGGAATACCTACGAGACGAAGCATATCAACGGCACGTTCATGAGCTTCTTTCCTTGAAATTTTTTCATGACTATGAATCATTTCCATAATTTGTGAACCAACCTTATATACTGGATTGAGCGAACTCATTGGTTCTTGAAAAATCATAGAAATTTTTTTCCCACGAATCTTTCGCCATTCCTTATTCGATTTTTTATTAATTTGTTTTTGATCTATGTAAACTTCTCCACCTTGCCAGTTAACCCCAGCAGGTAACAATCCCATAAGTGAAAGTGATGTCATGCTTTTTCCACACCCTGATTCCCCTACAATCCCCAAAGTTTTTCCTTTTTCAAGTTGAAATGATACTCCATTCACAATGGCAATATCTTTTTTATTTTGTTGAATACCTATTTTCAAATCGCTTACTTCTAAAATATTCAAACTCATTTCCCCCTCCGTTCCAAAATATGAAACGCGATTCCATTTTTTAAAATCTTAACAGAAGAAACTTAGTTATTTCAATAGTTTTCAGAAAAAAATAAAAATTCCTCTTAATTAAATTATTCTGAAAGAATATTTAATCTAGCGCTGCATTCCTAGAAATACAAAAAAACATGGTCCGAATATTCGGACCATGCCTAAACATGTTTATCAAGTATTAGCTCTTATTTCAAATGTGCAGTTGCCTGGTTCATGACGTATTTTCCAACTCCAATATAGATCACTACAGCTGCTCCAATTAATACGAAAGTCATTGCGAACCGCTCCTTCTTAGTTATTTTTCGTTAAGTTTTCAGACGTTTACATTGAATTTGAAAATCATTCTCATTAATATATTATAAATTTCATGTGAATTCGTCAAGACATACTTTCATCTTACCCTTTTTACATGGTAAGATGTAGAAAAGTCGGAAAAAGGATGCGGTAATGATGAGTAATTCGAAGTACTTTCAAACTATTTTAAACGGGACAATTCACGCTTTAAAAACCATTCTTCCTATGGATATAGAAGTAAAGTCGCCTAGTATTATTTCTGAACCCTTTCAACAGCAACAAATGGGCGTATTAATTGGCTTAATCGGAGATTTAAAGGGACGCGTCATCATTGACTCCTCTCCCGAAGTGTTCAGCGGGATCGGTAGTACCATGTTTGGTATGCCGCTTGAAGGAGAAATGCTAGAATCTTTTACAGGGGAATTTGGTAACATGATTGCAGGAAATTTATGTACAGCTGTTGGGCAAGAAAGCTTAGAAATTGATATCACTCCGCCAACGGTGATGGTGGGCAATACAAAATTATATGGCTTTGAAAAGGCATTTGCACTCCCAGTTTCGGTCCCAAGCGTCGGTGCCCTAACAGTTCTATTAACAATTGAAGAAGAAGCGGAATAGCGCTTAGTAGGTTTTAGTCTGTTACAAATAAGACATTATATGCAAGACATTCAGCATTTATTTGTAAGATTTGCCGTTCGCTCAAAAGGAATAAGAAGGACTGTTCTCCTTCCTTAAAATCTACTATTTTTATTAAAAAAAGTTTATTATAATCATTAAACAAGCCATCTCAATGACTTTTGAGATGGCTTGTTTTTTTTCTCTCTTAAATTCTTCACACTTTTTTCACATAATTCCCCTAGAAGTGTGATTTTTTTCACATCAAAATGTAGGGGATTTTTATATGATGACAGTAAGAAACACAACAATAAAAAGCGTAGGAGGAGCAAAAATGGCAAATAAAAAGAAGTCAGATGAAAATTTAAAAGGTTCACTCTATGCAGTTTTTGGAGTAGGTATTATCATCATTTTACTATGGGTGTACTGCTTCGATTTGTTCATTGGACGGTTTTAATCTACGAAGAAGGGACAGAAACATATGCACATACATAAGTATGAAAAATACTGGCTTGTGTTTGGAGTTACCACTTTAGTGGCATTCCTGATCATTCTCGGTATCGGAGCATTTCATCAAGGCTCCCATCCAAACAATGGTAAAAAAACACTAGATTACGAGAAAGTGAAAGAGACAGCGCCTTTTGATAATCCAGGTGTCCATAAGGTTGAAGGTAAAGATTGGGATTACGAAGTGGTAGTAGTTGCTTCTGCATTCAATTATAATCCTCCACAAATTGAGGTTCCACTTGGTGCAAAAGTGAAATTTATCGCGACAAGCGAGGATGTTATGCATGGTTTTGAGGTTGCAGGTACGAATATCAATATGATGCTTGAGCCTGGCTATATTTCGGAATATGTAACAGAAGTCAATAAGGTCGGCGAGTTTTTAATCGTATGTAATGAGTATTGTGGTACAGGACATACGATGATGCACTCTATGCTAAAGGTGGTGGATTCAAATGAGTCACACTAATTCAATGACAAAAGTGGATCGTCGAGATGCAAAGCTAGCAATGGCACACATTTACGTGGCATTTATCGCATTGTTATTAGGTGGTCTTGCAGGTTTATTACAGGTTTTTGTACGTTCTGGTCAATTTACTTTACCAGCAGGCATTGGTTATTATCAAGTATTAACAGTTCATGGTGTATTACTCGGTCTTATATTAACTACATTCTTTATTTACGGCTTCCAAATTGCAAGTGTAAGTCGAACATCTGGTACATTCACTGATACTCAGAGAAGACTTGGCTGGATTGGTTTCTGGTTAATGACGATCGGTACAGCTGCTGCCGCAACGATGGTGTTATTGAATAAAGCAACTGTTCTTTATACATTCTATGCACCATTAAAGGCACATTGGATTTTCTATTTAGGTCTTACATTAGTCGTAGTTGGTTCTTGGGTTGGTGGAGCAGGTCAAATTTTACGCTATGTCCAATGGCGCAAAGAAAATAAAGCGAGTGGACAACGCAGCCCGTTACTATCATTTATGGTAGTTGTTAATAATTTAATGTGGTTCGTGGCAACGCTTGGTGTTGCAGCTTCAGTTTTAATTCAATTGTTACCATGGTCCTTAGGTTTAATTGAACGTGTCGATGTGGCATTATCACGTACCCTTTTCTGGTATTTTGGTCATGCACTTGTATACTTCTGGTTATTACCTGCCTATATGGTTTGGTACGTGATTATTCCAAAAGTAATTGGCGGAAAAATTTTCTCCGATTCTTTAGCAAGACTTTCGTTTATGCTGTTCTTACTCTTCTCTATTCCTGTTGGGATTCACCATCAGTTAACAGAGCCTGGTATTGATGGTACATGGAAGTTCATTCAAGTTGTTTTAACATTTGCTGTAATCGTGCCTTCTCTCATGACAGCCTTCTCGATGTTTGCAATGTTCGAGTTACGTGGACGTGAATTAGGTGGCAAAGGACTATTTGGTTGGTTTAAAAAATTACCTTGGAAGGATGCTCGTTTCTTCGTACCATTTATCGGTATGGTGTCATTTATTCCAGGTGGTGCTGGCGGTATTGTCAATGCCTCTTATCAAATGAACCAATTAATTCATAATACCATTTGGGTTACAGGGCATTTCCATTTAACGATTGCAACAGCTGTTGTGTTAACTTACTTCGGTGCGGCGTTCTGGTTAATTCCACATTTAACAGGTCGTACACTTTCGAAGTCTTTAAATAATCTTAGTAATTTCGCTGGTATCTTATGGGCTACTGGTATGACGATTATGTCTTCTGCAATGCATATTGCTGGTCTGTTCGGCGCACCTCGTCGTTCAGATTACTCCGAATATGGTGGCGCTCAGCAGGCTTATGATTGGATTCCTTATCAAATCGCGCAAGCTGTGGGTGGAACAATCCTCTTTATCGCCATCCTAGTGATCATTTATATCGTCGTGAAATTAGCTTGGTTCGCACCTAAAGGTGACGAAGAATTCCCTGTAGGTGATGTACATGAGCTTAGCGGTCCAACACCAGCTATTTTAGAAAACTTTAAAATCTGGCTTGTTATTTTAGTAGCCTTAATTTTATTCGCTTACACAGTACCAATTATCGATATTATTTCAAACTCACCAGCCGGCTCTAAAGGCTATCAATTGTGGTAAGCATCCAAACGCATCTTCCTATAAAAAAGCGATTTCTCTGTAACGAGAAATCGCTTTTTTCACTTTATAATCAAAGCTTGTTCTTATTGAATGGCATCGATTAAATTTCTAAAGTTCGATAATTTTTGAAACTCTTGTTTTACAAAGCACCTCGTTAACTCAATTAGTAATACATTATTTAACCAACGTTTGAAGACTTATTAACACGGGGGCATACACAATTAGTGGAATAAGCAAAATGACTGCACCAATTTTTCTATTCCCCTTTTGTAATAATAAAATAGTAGTCAAGAAAAATAATGGATAAATAATAAATGTAATTATTAATACACCATCAACTACTTGATATAATTTTCCTGTAAATGCACTTATGAATGGAATTGAAATCCATTCTAGTACGCAAAATGCAATAACCAATATCCACAACCATTTAAGTGTCATCATAATCACCCCTAAATTTTTGATTGGTCAAAAAAGTAAAAACTATATACGGTTCATCATACATAAGCTACACAAGTAAATATTTACTCAACAATCTGGCCAGATTGTTTAACACAATGGTTCACTTTAAAAATGACGCTTTATAATGTTGCACATTATATAAAAAATATTGATGTAACATGAAATGTAGCTTACTTTAAATCTTGACTTGTAATTTTAGTAGCCTTATTATATTCGCTTACACCATTCCAATCTTCGAAATTATTTCAAATTCACCAGCGGGCTCAAAGGCTTTAAGCTTTGGTAAGAATATTTTCAAAGCAACAAGCGATTTCTCATGTTAGAGAAATCGCTTGTTTTTCTATAGCTGATATAGTTTTGTATATTTTTCTTGTAAATAGTCTGCTAAATACTTAGCATTTAAGCCTTCCCCTGTCGCTTCTTTCAGCAATTCAAATGGCTTTTTCAATGCTCCATACTGATGAACTTTATCAGTTAGCCACTCTCGAATTGGCAGTAGCTCTCCCTTTTCTAGTAGCTCATCAAAGTTTGGAATATCCTTGTCCATCGCATGCTTCCACTGTGCTGCATAAATCATCCCCAATGCATAAGATGGGAAATAGCCAAACATACCACCTGACCAATGCATATCTTGTAGAACACCTTGTGCATCAGTCTCAGGGCGAATGCCTAAATACTCCTCATATTTATCATTCCATACTTGCGGCAGATCTTTCGCTTGTAAATCCCCATTGAATAAGTCACGTTCAATTTCATAGCGAATCATGATATGTAGTGGATATGTTAGTTCGTCCGCTTCAATACGAATGAAAGATGGTTCAACCATATTAATAGCACGTAAGAAATCAGCTAATGCCACATCTCCAAACTGTGCAGGTGAGAAATGCTGAAGACGTCCGTAGTTATGCTCCCAGAACTTTTCATTTCTGCCGACAAAGTTTTCATAAAATAATGATTGTGATTCATGAATCCCCATCGATGTACCAGTCGCTAATGGCAGTCCTGCAAGCTTCTCATCAATATTTTGCTCATACATCGCATGACCGCACTCATGAATTGTGCCAAAAATAGCTGAACGGAAATCATTTTCATCATATTTCGTCGTAATACGCGCATCACCATAGTTTAAGCCAATCATGAATGGATGGACACTTTCATCCAAGCGACCAGCATCGAAGTCATAGCCGAGCTGAGCAAGCAATTCTAACGATAATTCACGCTGTGCCTCACGCGGGAAATGCTTAAATAACATGGTAGTATCGGGTTTATTCGATGAATGAGCAATTTTTTGAACAAGCGTCACAATAGACTCTCGTAATTCACCAAATACTTGATCTACGACATCTGTTGTCATATCTGGCTCGTATAAATCTAGTAATGTGTTGTATGGAGATCCATTTTTAATGCCCCAATATTGAATGAATTTTTTCTGCCATTGTATGATTTCTTCTAGGTATGGTAGGAATAGAGCAAAATTATTCGTCGCCTTCGCTTCTTCCCAAGCCGTTTCTGCCTTCGATTGAAGAATGACGAATTCTTTATATTCATTCGCAGGGATTTTTTTATTTTGATCGTAATTCTTTCTTACTTCTTCTACTAAACGTAGTGTTACATAGTCAAGATCAGCTTTTTGTGCCTCTAATGCTGCTAGAAGCTCTCCTAGTTCTTCACTCGTCTGCATATCAAATAAGGAGGCTGATAATGTACCAATTACCTCAGAACGTTGTGCTAACCCCTTTTTCGGTGCACCCGTCCGCATATCCCAATAAATCACATTGAGCGCTTCCTCATAATGCTGCATTTTCTTCACATAGTCTGTAAATTGTTGAACAGTCATGCATTCATCCTCCTTTTCACGTTATAAGTTTATCATATTTTCGAAAATTTTGTATATTGCGGACTTTCTAGGATAATTATTCAGAATATTCCTTTTTTATCTTCTCTATTATTTTGATGTATTGTCTATCCCCGAATCCATAGTGTGGAAATAGGGAAAACAATTGCTTTAACAGGTCATTTTGAGATAGATTGAGGTGTTTTTTTATATACGTAGTGATCTCATTCTCTTCAATTAAATAGCTGAAAAATAATTGAATGCCCTGATACATGACAGGTATAAGCGTTGTCTTGGGGAGACGATGGTGCATTAAGACCTCTTGATAGACCTCCCCATACGGTCCAAGTTCTATCTCTGTTTCTTCCACATCATAGGTCATTTCCTTGACCATATAATAATAGACTTTGCCTTGATACCTTTGTTGCTCTAGGAAAGCAAGGACGGTCAATAAATTCATCTGACAATACATATCATCTCCAAACCATAAAACAATACATTTATAGTCATTTGTTAACAATGGCTTCAACGGTTTCAATGTCACCTGCTCATATTGCTGTAAAGACACCTCATGCCCTATAGCACGCAGTTTATTAAATTCTTCACTGAAAATCGGACTAATCGTTGGATTCGTACACATCGCTTCATTGAAAGGAACGTAATCACTGTTGCCCATTAATTGTTGTTTTGCGAACTCCTCATACATCATTTGACCATTTAATACATTCAATAGCTCTTGATCGTATTGCACATTCATCTTCTCTTGTAATGCTTCAATTTTTAATTTCTGAGAAATATCCATCGTCAACCATCCTCCATCATCCTGTAATCTCAACTTTACAAAGGTTTGTAAAGGTTGAGGAGACTTTCTGTAATCATTCGGACTTATACCAAAATACCTTTTAAAAGCTCTAGAAAAGGATTCCTGCGATGAAAAGCCGTAGTGAAAGGCGATGTCGATTATTTTCTTTTGGGGATCTTTTAATGCAATAGTAGAAAGATAAATTTTACGTAGTGATCTATATTTTTTAATCGTCATCCCTGTCGTCTGATGGAATTTAAAAGAACAGTAATAAGGAGAATAACTATATCCTTTCCTAATTGCTCTAATGAAAATCCTTCTAATAGATGAAGCTCAATCCAATCAATCATCTCCTGTACAATGTTGTTCATCCACATCCCTCCTAATTTCATTATAGTAGAGGCGATAATTTTTTTTATGATATAAGTTGTGAATAAAAAAACTGCAGCAAACTTTACAGAGTCTGCTACAGTTTCTGCTCCCATAACTAGAGGAGAGCTTTCTATATAATTGGGGATTTATACTAGCCTTCAAGTCATGTTCGGTTTCCAATCAAACATTTTTTGAGCTATCATGAAGTTTTATTGGAAAGAAAGTTGGGGATCCTTTCGATCCATTGAAAAATAGAGTCTGTTTACTCTATTCAATGTTTTGGCAAATAGCAATTACCTGTTTCACAGCCTCTGCAGAGTGCTGAAGGGCTGTTTGTTCTTCATTTGTTAGGTGCAATTCGATGACAGATTCGATGCCATTGCCACCTAAAATAGTTGGTACCCCTAAAAAGAGATCGTGGTACCCATATTCTCCTTCTAATAAGGCAATAGAAGGGATAATTTTTCGTTGATCTTTGATAATAATTTCAACCATTTGGGCACACGCTGCGGCTGGTGCATAGTAGGCACTACCATTACCTAGTAAGCCAACAATTTCACCGCCGCCTTTACGCGTACGCTCCACGATTTGCTGTAGTCGTTCCTGAGGAATTAGTTTCTCTAATGGAATGCCGCCTGCATAGGAATAACGGATTAATGGAACCATCTCATCGCCATGTCCTCCTAGGACGAAGCCTGATACATCCTCTGGTGCAATGTGAAGCTCCTGCGCCACAAACGTGTTGAAGCGAGCTGTATCTAACACACCAGATTGACCGATGATACGATTTTTGGCAAAGCCTGTTTCCTTATGACACACATACGTCATGGCATCAACAGGATTACTCAACACAACAACAATACTATTTGGAGCATAGTGTTTAATTTGTCTTGAAACCTGTTGAATAATTTTAGCATTTGTTGTGACTAAGTCATCCCGACTCATTCCTGGTTTACGTGGAATACCTGCTGTAATGACAACAATATCCGCGCCAGCGATATCTTCATATTGACTCGTGCCTTTAATGGACACATTGAATTTTTCGATGGGGCCTGTTTGTAGCAAATCCAAAGCTTTCCCTTTTGTCGGGTTCTCGGCTTCTGGAATATCAACAAGCACAACATCGCCTAATTCTTTCTGTGCTAAAAATAAACTCAGTGTGGAACCAGTGTGGCCTGCTCCAATAACAGCGATTTTATTTTTACGAAATGCCATTATGCCTCACCTCGATTATCTGTCGCCAATGTTGTTTCTGTTGTTTTTTTAGCACGGGTTGCTGCTGGTGCAGAGACAGCCTTTTTCTTTGGTGCCTCTGGTCCTTTAATCATTTTAAAGACATCTTCATCAGGTCTCGGAATGACGTGAGCGCCTAATAATTCACCAACACGCATAGCTGCTGCTTTTCCAGCCTCTACTGCAGCTTGTACAGAACCTACGTCACCCTTCACGACAATCGTCACGATGCCACCATCCACAAATTCTTGTTTGACGATTGTGACATCGGACGCTTTAATCATCGCATCAGCGGCTTCATAAGAACCAACTAATCCTTTTGTTTCGATCATTCCAATTGCGCTACTCATTGTCCTCACCTCTCATTACTTCTGTAGAATCAATAATACCAATGACAACTGCATCAATCGGTAACGGATTATCTTTCATAATATAGCGAGATGACCCACCACTTGTAATCAGGACATCATCACCAATACCCGCTCCTATACGATCAGCTGCAACCATTTCTGTGCGAATCGGCTGTTGATTGGAATCAATGGGTTGAATGATTAGTAGCTTTAAACCATTCAGTCCCTCTTCCTTGCGTGTTGCCCATACACTGCCTATCACTCTTCCCATTTGCATGAACTTCACCCTCTTTATGCGACACAGATTGTCTTACTACTCTGAACGAATCGTTAATGTTTTATTTAACTCTCGTAGCTTATCATAAGCCAATGCTGTCACAATGGTTTTCTTTGGAACGACAATTTCTTGTGCATCGATATCGAGCACTTCTATTTGTGAAAGTAGCTTTTTGTCATAATGATAGACGGATGGTTGCTCTACTTTCTGTACGACTGGCGACTGCTCTTTCACAGTGATCATAGGTTCACTTACTTGATGATGCACGATTTCTGCAAGCGTTCCTTGCTGAATTAACCCTGCATTTGCTTCATCTGTATCAATATGCATTTCTAAGCGATAACGCTCTGAAACACGGATAACCACATTCGATAAAATAATCGGGCGAATACCTTCTACCTTAATTTGGACGGATTGCCCATCTACGACTTGGAATCTTGCACTATCCGCTGGGGACATATGAATATGTGCCTGTGCAATAATGAGTCCTTCATTTAACACAACACTCCCCTTTGGACCAATCAATGTAACAGGACTGGAACCTTGAATATCACCAGATATTCTTAATGGTGGCTTCAGACCCAATTTCATAGCATCTGTCCAGCTTACTTCCACTTGCGATAAGGAACGAGCGGGGCCAAGAATACGCACGCGTTCAATTGACCCTTTTGGACCTGCAATTACTACAGTTTCCTCCGCAGCGAATTGTCCTGGCTGTGAAAGCTCAAATTTCGGTGTGAGCTGATAATTTTCACCAAAGAGCTGTTCAACTTCTGCTTGTGCAAGATGGACATGACGGGCAGATACACCAATCGGAATTTTACCGTCATGTGGAGGGGAAGATTGATTTTTTAAGACTTGTTGCAGAACTTCTTCCACAATTTTTTGCACTAAATTTTCTTGCATCTTGCCTCCTCCTTACGATGATACTTTTATTAATTTACCCTGTGCCTGCTGTTCGATAAAACCAGCATTTGCTTCATCCGTATCAATGTGCATTTCCAGACTAAAATCATTGGAAACACGGACAACGACACCTCGGAAAGTGACAGGTCGATCACTTACAACTTCTACTGAAACTAATTCATTATTGCGTACTTCCAATGCTTTGGCATCTTCCTCAGTCATATGAATATGCGCTTGCGCAATGATGACTCCCTGCTGAATCTCTATTTCTTTGTCTTGCGAAAGTATTTTAATACCCGCAGAATTGTCAATATCACCTGATTGACGTAAAGGTGGTGTCACTCCTAGCTTCATGGCATCAGTGCGGCTTACCTCTACTTGGGTTGCTGGTCTTACAGGTCCAAGGACACGGACATTATGAATAACGCCTTTAGGTCCCTCAATAGAGACGCGCTCTTTTGCAGCAAATTGCCCTGGCTGTGATAAGTCGAAATCTTTCGTTAGGGTTGCATTTGGACCAAAAAGTGCTTGTAAATCCGCTTCACTTAGATGGATATGACGAGCCGAAATGGCCACTGGAAAAGTTTTTATTGCTGTTGTCATGTTAGCCACCTCTTTATTTTGTTGATTATTTTATCAGGACAAGGTGAGAGCTGTTCTAGAGTTAGATCCAGCTCTCTTCTATAAATGGTAGTTATTTTTCCATCTATAGCGTTTGAAAGAACATGAAATTATGCTTCTGCTTTTGGTAAAATCATTTCTAATTCGTGGTGTGGACGTGGAATTACATGGACAGATAATAGCTCTCCTACACGTTGTGCTGCTGCTGCCCCTGCATCTGTTGCTGCTTTTACTGCACCTACATCACCACGTACAAGAACTGTTACGATCCCGCCACCTACATGTACTTTGCCTACTAAATTAACGCTTGCTGCCTTTACCATTGCGTCTGCTGCTTCAATTGCTCCTACTAAACCTTTTGTTTCTACCATTCCTAATGCTGTACTCATTTGTCATTCCTCCAAATAATTTATTTATTTTGTAATGTGATTTGTTTTAATACTTGATCGACAATTTGTTGAACCATCGTTGTATCAAGGGTAGGTTCTTGTGAAACTACCGATTCAACAACGGACTGTACTTCGAATTCTGGTTTTGGCACTTCGACATCTTTAATGCCATACGCCATACGTTTGATATTTAATAAATGTCTTGCTGTAATGTTGTCTGACGTAATATTGCCGCCAAATGTCCCACAGCCTAATGTAAAGGATGGGGCTAAGCCCGTTGTGCCACCTACTGCACCAATTGAGGATAATGTATTAACCACAATTCGTGATACTGGTAATTCGACAGAAAATTGCTCTGCTAATGCTGCATTTTCAGTGTGAATTGAGCATGTATGTCCGCGTCCTCCAATATTGAGCAGGTCAATCATCACCTGCTTGGCTTCTGTACTGTTTTCAACAACATAAAGCGCAAAGATTGGTGATAGTTTTTCAAGAGAAAACGGAATATTTTTACCAATCATTGTTTCGAAGCCCACAAGAACTTTTGTATCGTCTGGTACCGTTATACCGACAGAATCTGCTAGGCAAGTAGCTGATTTACCGACAATCTGGGGATTGACTTTCCCAGGAACTGGTGAGATCAGTTTTTCCATTTTAGCTTTTTCTTCGGCATTTAATAGATAGGCACCATTTTTCTTTAATTCTGTTTGCACTTGCTCTGCGATCACCTTATCCACAATAATGGCTTGCTCTGTTGCACAGATTGTGCCATTATCGAACGATTTACTTTGCACCAATTGACGTACAGACTTTTGAATATTAGCCGATTTTTCAATATAAGCTGGTACATTTCCTGGCCCAACCCCATAGGCAGGTTTGCCAGAGCTATAGGCCGCCTTGACCAATGCACCACCACCCGTAGCTAAAATTAAATGGATATTTGGGTGCTTCATTAGCTGCTGTGTTGCCTCCATGGAGGACATTGTTAAACATTGTAGTAATCCTTCTGGCGCACCTGCTTTTTCAGCAGCTACTCGACAAATATCTAAGGCCTCTTTTGTACATTTCACTGCATATGGGTGTGGACTAAGCACTAAACCATTTCTCGTTTTTAAAGAAATAAGTGTCTTAAAGATCGCTGTAGAGGTTGGATTTGTTGTTGGCACGATACCAGCTATGACACCGAAAGGACTTGCAATTTCAGCTACTTTTTTCATCCGATCATAGCCCACAATACCAACTGTTTTTAATTCTTTAATATCTTCATAGACATCTCGTGAAGCTACTTCATTTTTCATCTTTTTATGGTTAGGAATACCCATTCCTGTTTCTTGCACAGCCATTTTTGCTAAACGCTCTGCTTCCTTAAAGGCAGCATCCGCGACAGCCTTTACAATATTGTCTACTTGTTGCTGAGAAAATTGCATATAGGCAGCCTGTGCTGTATTAGCATGTTTAACGGCATCTCTCATTTCCTGAATCGCTAATAAGTCTTTGTCTAATGTGGCCATAAAGCCGCCTCCTTTCTAGATCACTGGGTTTCTAGCTATATTTTCAATAGCTTCTCTGAATGCATGTGCCGCAGCCTCGCATGAAGATTGGCTGCCAGTTAATAAGCCGCCCCCAAAGTTAGTTTCAGATGGAGGACCAAAGAAAACCTTTAGCTCAACATCTGCAGCCTTTAATGCTGCATCTAATCCAACAACCGCTTCAAGCGGCGGAGCAATTAAATAAGCAAGTGGGGTGCCAACCTTTACATCTGCAAGCTCTGCAAGATACGTCCCACAGCTTGCCACGGTATGGGCAAACAAGGCATGATTGTCATTATTATTAATGGCTTCAAAATACGTATCAAATTCAATTTTTTGTTGAATGGCATCAAGACCACTACGAATTTCATCAGGTGAGCTTCCAGCAATAATGCCAATCACTTCACCTGACAATGGACCAGATGCATGTGCCGCTCCAGCATAAAAGCTTTTTGCATAAACAACATCGACATCTGCCTTTTTCGTCGCCTCATCTAAGGCAACATAGCCAACATCGTCGATTGTCAGTGTGACAAGCCCAATGCTATGATGATGTGGCTTTAAATCTAACTGCTCTGCTAGTTCACTGTTGACTCTTGGAATGGTTTGCATCGCCAAGATTTGCGCCATAATTTTTTGAGGATACATATTTCAGCCTCCTAACCTTCTTTTGCGACAAGCTCTACGCCACTTGCCTGATAACGCAGGATTTTTTCTACGACTGTGCCAAGATAAGCGCCCGCTTCTAATGGTGGGATACCACCCTTATGGATATTTGAAATTACCATACGTTCCGCTTCCACTGTCCCAATTCTTGGCTTGTAGCATAAATATGCACTCATCGATTCTGCCGATACGAGCCCCGGACGCTCACCAATTAGATAAACAATAACCTCTGCCTGTAGCAGCTCACCAATCTCATCCATTAAAGCAACACGCCCTTTATCGATATAGAACGTAGTACCCATGTCAATATTTAAATTGCTAAGACTTTGCTGAAGGGCTAAGTAAACATCTTGAACATTCTCCTCAATCGCACTTGCACTCAAGCCATTCGAGATAATAATCTGTACCTTTGGCTGTGGTTTACATTTTTGCTGAATCAATGCCTTTGATTCTTCTGATAAACGACGCCCTAAGTCAGGTCTTGTAATGTATTCCTCTTTATCTGTGACTTTCGTTGTGACCTGAAAGACATCAAGCTTTTGTAAAAGATCTTCTGTCACTTCGCCATATACAGCATCTACCGCAGCAGCATGATCGAGTCGGAATTTTAACCAGGTTTTCGTTTTCGGTCTTGTCCCTGCTCTTCCTACACCAATACGAGCAGGTGTATGTTTCTTAGCAGCCTGTACACTTTCAGTTAACGATTCTGCCTCAAACTGAAAGGGCTTGATCGGCACAGCGGCATTTACTGGTTGTTCGAAAGTAGCAGAAGTAACCGTCGTTACTTGCTGTGGAGCTCCATGCTGATACAGCTGAATTAATGGCTCCTGTGATGCTGCTATAGTTTCTGTTGTTCCTGAAGAACGATTTTCTACTGTATCATAAAATTTAATAAGTGGTTGTTCTGTTGGAGTAGCTGCTATTTCAGGTGTTTGGCTACCTGTACTTTTCTCCATCTTCTCCATGACAAGCTTTGTAATCATAGAAACTAATTGATCATTCACTTGACTCACCTACCTTTCAAAAATGGATAAATCGCCAGCTCTTGCTGACAGTCGACCATTTTCATAAATGCCCATTTTCTCTAACCATGCTAAATACTCTGGTGCTGGTTTTTTACCAAATGTTTGGAGTAATGTAGCCACATCATGGAAGCTCATCGATTGATAGTTGAGCATCACATCATCGCCCATTGGCGCAGCAATAATAAAGTTAACACCAGCAGCTGTCAGCAATACACTTAAATCTTCTACATCATTTTGGTCTGCCTTAATATGGTTGGTATAGCAAATATCTACCCCCATAGGAATACCATGCATTTTGCCCATGAAATGATCCTCGAGACCTGCTCGAATTACTTGTTTATTGTTGTATAAATACTCTGGGCCAATAAAGCCAACTACTGTGTTCACAATATAAGGATTAAAATGTCTAGCAAATCCATAATTGCGCGATTCCAGTGTTACTTGGTCAATGCCCATATGTGCCTCTGCCGATAGCTCTGAGCCTTGACCTGTTTCAAAGTAGAATAAATTTGGACCAGTACCTGTTCCTTGTTTTTTAATGAGCTCCTCTGCTTCTCGTATTAAATCAGCAGAAATACCGAACGAACGGTTAGCAATTTCTGTCCCTGCGATACTTTGGAAAATCATATCTGCTGGGGCGCCTTGTTTAATTGCCTTCATCTGTGTTGTAATATGAGCTAATACACAGTTTTGCGTAGGAATGGACCAATCATTGATGAATTCCTTTGTAGCTGTAAGCACTTTTTTGACACTTTCAACTGAATCATCTACAGGATTAATGCCGATAACAGCATCCCCAATACCATAGGACAGTCCTTCTTTTAGAGAAGCAATGATGCCATCAATATTATCTGTCGGATGATTTGGCTGTAGACGAGATGACAGCGTCCCTTTTTGACCAATCGTAATATTACACGTTGAAAGTATTTCAACTTTATTGGCTGCATGTACAAGATCTAAATTGGACATTAGTTTTGTAACAGCGGCAATAATCTCGGAATTCATCCCTTTACTTAAACGCTTTAATTCACGATCACCCGTGTCATTTGATAAAATGTATTCACGCAGCTGCTCGATGCTCCAGTTTTTGATTTCTCCATATATTTGCTCATTAATATCGCCCTCAATAATGCGTGAAACCTCATCATTTTCTTGTGGCACTAATGGGTTTTCGCGGATATCTTTAACTAAAAGCTCACTTAATACTGCCTTTGCTGCGATCCGTTGTTGAACCGTCTCAGCGGCAATACCTGCTAGCTGATCGCCTGATTTTTCTTCATTGGCCTTAGCCATAACATCTTTTAATGATTTAAAATTATATTTTTCTCCACCAAATATCACCGATAAGTTCATATTCATCCTCCTTACTTTGAATGGAAGGCAAGGGTCTTCACCACAACAGGAACGACGCCAGATGGCAGAACCTCTCCAATGTCGATGTAATCGCCCGTTTCCACTTTAATTTGATCGATGCAAATAATTGGTACTGTCGCATTTATGGCTTGTATGGTCTGTCCAATAATCTTTGCATAATCTGATTGAATGACTATGATAATTGGTATGTCCTTAGAGCATCTTGTCGCCAAATGTAGCAAAATGGCCTGACACAATGCATGTACATCCTGAAAGCTTAAATATGGCAATTCACTAAAATAGAGGGCAAATGGCGAACGATTGTCCTGTATAGAAAATAGATCATTTGCTCTCTCTACTGCTGTCTTCACCGTCGAGTTAAAGTCTGTTAAAGGATCTATATGACAATTGAAGACAGGTACATTTTTTAGTGGTAACACCTGTGCATCCACCTGAATGGTTGCCCCACTGATTTCAGTGGTTTGTGTACCAGCACCAGTCACTGTTGCACGTGCTGTTTCCTCTGGTCGTAACCATAAAAATGATTGTAGCTGTTCATGCTGAATTAGCATTTTCGCTAATTTTTCACCAATATCATCATATTGACGCTGAGTACATTCATTTTCATAAATACAAGAGGCCACACCACCCGTAAAAACGATGGCATCCACAGGTTTATGCCAGTTTGGTAAATGCCCTAGTAATAATGGATGCTTTTCATCTCTGCATTGCCCATGAAGAATCATGGCAAGCGTTTGCACCATTTCTTCAATACAATGTGTCACTCGAATATCTTCAGCCGCATCACCGACCGCTAACGGATTAGTCCATCGTTCCATCAATCGCATGAGTGGCGGAGAAATTGATTGAATCTTGCCATCCTTAAACTCAATCAATCTACCACCAACATGTAAGGTACATGTACCAATAACCTCTCCAAATTGCATAACAGCAATATTCGCTGTCCCTCCACCAATATCGATATTGGCGATGACTTTGGAAGAATTCTTTGATTGCTGTAAAGTACCTGCCCCTTTGGCAGCAATGATGCCCTCTAAATCAGGACCTGCGGTAGCAACTAAAAAATGACCTGCGCCATCTGCAATGGTATGGACAACCTCACTTGCATTTTCCTTCGTGGCTGATTCACCAGTAATGATGATGGCCCCAGTTGCAATATCAGATGGAGCAATTTGTGCCAATTGATACTGTTGAGAAATAAATTCCTCTATCTTTTTCATATCAATGATGTCTTTATTGATAAAAGGGGTTCTAATAATTGGACTTTGATGTAACACCGTTTTCTCAATAATTTCAATCCTTGGCACATGTGTTACGCCAGCCACATTCTTTAACAGAAAACTACTGACAACCATTTTTGTGGTACTTGTCCCAATATCAATGCCTGCACTAAATATTTTTTCAGTTTTCACCCTACACCTCCCTCTCGCTACTGTGAGCAATACATGAGATACGGACTATCGCTTTCCTTAACAAATTGTCGAATTTCTTCATTTGTCTTGAGTTGAATCAATGGTTCAATCCATTCAATGCCAAGCTTTTGCCATGAAGAGGTTTTCACGATAGGGCCCTGCGTCATAACATTTTTTAATAAGGCGGTAGCCCTTTCTACATCTGCATCAGGGGCATCAATCTTTGTGATAACCCCTATTTGTATTTTGGGAATCCCTAAGCTGAATTGCGGAGGGAATACACTCCTAGCTGATGTGGCATCCTGCAAGTAAATCACATGTGTTACTTCCAAAGATGTTGCCATAATATTTCTGTAATACATTGGATTTTCAACATATTCACCTGGTGTATCAACAATCCAGTCATCATAAACGAGTGCTTGTGTTTTGTTGGCACTGCTTTCTTTGCCCAACAATGTATTCATCAATGTTGACTTTCCTGCTTGCACACCGCCTATTATCATTACTCGATTTTTCATATGACACATCCTATGATTTTGTTATTTTTGATGGTGTATAACCTAATACCTCGGATAAAAAACGATTGATTTCTAACATCGCCATTTCTACCTCTGACACACTACCAACAATAACGAGACTACCTGTAAAACGATCTAAAAATCCTAGTTTGACATTGGCAGCCTTTGTTGCTAAGTCTCCTGCAATAATTACCGTTTCACTTGGCGTACAAGTCATAATGCCAAGGGCACCTGCTTCTTGGATACCTAGCTTTTGAAACATTTCTGGATCAGGATTGGCAATAAGGTGACTCAATGTTAGCTGTTTACCCGGCACAAACTCCTGAATAAATCGTTTTTTCTCTTCACTCACACGTCATCACCTCACTTTTTAATCAATTAAGATTGTTGATCTGTTAAATACTCGCCTTCTTTGATAATGCCAGCCTTGCGATCTTCAATTTCCAACCTTAATGCAGTTGGTACTGAAAGCTTATAGGCTAAAATTATCGCAATAACTCCCGCTAAAAACTTCCCTGCAATAACAGGTAAAATAATGGTTGGCTGGAAGTTCGCCGTGAATGATAAGTGATCACCTAATAAAAAGGCGGAACATACACCAAATGCAATGTTAATTACTTTGTCTTTTGGTGGCATATGGCGAATTAGTGTAAACATCGCTAAAATATTCGCAATCGTTGCTAAAATCCCAGCACTTCCTACAGAGGATAAGCCTAATTTTTTACCAGCTGCTTCAAGTGGCTTGGAAGCATACTTTCGGATTAGATACACCATTGGGAAGGCACCCGCTAGCATAATCCCGATATAACCGGCTGTTTCTAATGCTCGGAACTGATCGATTTCATCAGCCATGATTGGATCGAAGCCCCACGCGCCAAAAATCTTTGTAAAAATACCTGTAAAAATCTCAACAATAGAGAACACTAACACTAGTTTAATTCCCGCATCCATTACACGACCGAATACCATGAAGCCAGTAATCATGCCGTTTGGAATAAGCTTTAAGCCTAGTGCGATTAAGATAACGAAAATGAATAAAGGTAGTAAGTTAATTAATATTTGTAAAACAGAAATGGCAAATACATATGTAGGAGCCTCTGTTGTACTAATGACTTCACGTACTTCTGTGTTGAATAGTACAATCATGATCGAAGAAATAAATGCACCAATCGGAATTGTTAAAACGCCAGCCATAATACCTAGCGCCATGTATTTATGATCACGCTTATCCAACATCGCAAGGCCCATTGGAATCGAGAATACGATAGTAGCACCTGACATAAAACCAACAACAAGAGCCATTACCCATCCCTCATAAGACTCCTTTAACGCATTGGCTAATTGGTAACCACCCATGTCCGAAGCTAAAATCGTCGTCGCTGCAATCGCAGGATCTGCACCAATTAACTCAAAAATCGGACTAATAAAATGACTAATAAACCATGTTAAGTAAGGTATAGCTGCCATGATCCCTGCTGCTGGGACAAAAATATGACCAACCGTATGGATCCCATTCATAAATTCTTTCCCAATTCCATACTCAGCATCTCGGATAGCGCCGATTGCCCCTAAAACAGCACAAATCATAATAATATAAACGATAATCGTTCCTATCATTGCCATCTTACTCATCACCCCTTTTTTATTTATAAATTTATATAAAAAAAGGCACTTTAAAGAAGAAATCTCTTTAAAGCGCCTTTGCTTCAACTATTGACTTGTAAGTTGTTAATAATTTGCTGTGCAATATGCACCATTTCCTGTTGTGTTTGCATGCTTTCATTGCGAATCTTACGGTAAGCCTCGTCCTCGCTTATATTTTCAGCCTGCATCAGCAAGCCCTTCGCTCGTTCAATGACTTTTCGCTTATCTAATTGTGTTTGCTTATGTAAGATCTCCCCATTGAGACGGTTGAATTTATCAATTTGATGAAAAGCAACCTCAAGCACAGGCAACACATTTTTTTCAGAAAACGGTTTCATTACATATCCTAATATATTATCCTGCTTCATGTATAGCAACAATTCCTTTTCACTATATGCCGAGATGAAAAGAACAGGTATACCAAGCTGTTGTTCAATAATTTTACTTGCCTTTAAACCGTCTAATTTAGGCATTTTAATGTCCATTAAGATTAACTGTGGTTTATGTAAAAAGGCTAATTCAATGGCTGTTTCCCCATTGTTCGCTTGAGCTACAACTTCGTAGCCGTTATCTTCTAACATAAACTTCAAATCAATTGCAATCAGTGATTCATCTTCGACAATCATAACTTTCCTAGTCATTTACGATAAATACCTCCTCACTTACAGGGAACTGAATTTGAGTATGTGTACCTTCATTACTAGGGATAATTGAAAATGAGCCAGCTAAATCATATTCTACAAGCCTTGTGATAATCTCCATACCAAAAGATGCCTTCACCTCTTGCATTCCAACGCCGTTGTCAGAAATATGAAGCGAAATTGTAGAATCTTCCTGAATGAATTGAATATCGATAACTCCTTCATCACGTCCGATAAACGCATACTTTAATGCATTTTGCAGTAGCTCACAAATAATGAGTGCTAAAGAGACTGCCTTTTTTGAATGACAGAACAGCTGCAAATTTTCATGATGAAAGGCTAGTTGAATAGTTGCTGTATTAGACGTACCAATCATTTTATGACCAATTTTTTTAGCTAATGCAATAACGTCTACTCTTTCTTCAGCGTTATCTTCATTTTCTAAAATCAGCTCATACACTGATGAAATACTATAGATTCGATTTAATGCCTCTTGAAACGCACTTGCATTTGAAGCAGACAGATCATTGCGCATTTGCAAACGTAATAGGCTTGTCACTGTCTGAAGATTGTTTTTCACGCGATGGTGAATTTCTCGTATCGCAAATGTTTTCATCATTAGCTCATTTTCTTTCAGCTTAAGCTCTGTTAGATCATGAATAATGAGTAGTGTGACTTTCTCGTTATGACTGCGAATAGGAATCTTTTTCACAATAAAGGACTTACGATCAATCGTAATTTCTAGGAAAAAGACATCGTCGCCTTTATCATAGACCTCCTGTAAAAAAGGTAAGATTTTATCCAACGCTATATTGTCAAAATTTTCTAATCCAGATAACTCCGAAATAAAATGATAGCCTGCTGGATTACTATAGATCACTTTATTTTCGTGATTTGTGAGAATAATCGACTCTACGAGTAAATCAGAAACAACTGGGATTGGTTGAGAATTTGGTTCAACAATATGCTCAATTAATGCAAAGGGCATATTCTGAAAATCATCCTTCGGTGTCGTTTGCATCTTCACCATTTTTTCCTGAATCAACACAGCAATTACTTGCTGCTGCTCATTAAAAATGGGAATGACATTCTGCTCCACCGTTATGCCTTCCTGCGTAATTGCTCTGGAAATGGATGATTTTTCTTTATGTTTAAACGCAGCAAATACAGCTGGTTCAAAACTTTCAAATACGAATTTTCCGATAACTGATTTTTCGTATAAACCAATCTCTTTCTTTGGGAATGCCTCTGCCACAACAATTGCATGTGGTAAATTCTCCAACAAGCAATCTATGAACATGTAACAATCAGTCAACTCAGCATAATACGTTAGCGTAGCCTCTATTTCTATTAACTTGTCAATATCCGTTGCCGATAGATTTGTATATTTTCTACACAATGATTGAATGTTCGACAGGTTTAAGCCCCCTATCAAGGAATAGTCAGCAAGCAATTTGACTACTCTTAAAAATCTTTGTCATTATTATAAACCTTTTGTGAAATTATTTTCAATATAAAAAATATATTCTTTCACAAGATTTCGTTGCATTACAAAGAACTATATAGCTTAAAAGAGAAATATTCAACAGTTTTTTAAAGATCCATAATTTAACTACACACATAATGTTATTTCGGTATAACAAAAAACGAGCTTACCTTTTTGGTAAACTCGCCTTCTTTCTATTTTATTTCTGGTACAACTGCTACAATATTTTCAAAGGCTGCACGCTGCTTTTGTTCATCTTCATTTAATAAAATGTGAATATCACCATGGTCATTCGATGTACGAATTAAGCGCCCCATCCCTTGCTGCAAGCGTAATTGCATGAAAGGTAGTTCCACTTCCTCAAATGGGTTTTCAGCAAATGTACGTTTCGCATCAAATAATGGGTCCTGTGGAGGAAACGGTAAATCATAAATAATCACACGCGTTAATGCTTCCTCAGGTAAATCTAACCCCTCCCATAAATGATATGAACATAATGTTTTAACTGTTCCTTGCTGGAAGTCTCGAACAATGGCTGATAGCTCTCGATCTCCTTCAAATGCTACATACATACGTTCCATTAGTGGTAATTCTGCCTTGAAATTTAGCATAGCTTGCTTCGATTTAAATAAAATCAACGTTTGCTCGCCATCTCGCAGCAACTGCTGAACACGCGCTGTTTTGTCTCGTTGTGTAAGCTCATGTAAATAGATTTTCATAACCTCATCATAGTCGAATGGGGAAGGCACAGAAAATGATTGGTAATCTCGAATTCCCAAACTATAGGCAATATAAGAAAAGTCTTTATTGACCGATAGAGTGGCAGAAGAAAAGACGATTGGAAGCTTTTTAGAGAATAATTTTTCTGCTAAAACTTCTGTGATTAAACGAGGCATAATGACGAGCGTTTCTTCACCATCTGTTTCCTCTAACCAATCTACTGCATCGCCCTGTGCGATGAAAATACGCAACGAAGCCTCATATTGTTCTAAATATTCTTCCGCCATATTTAGCTCATATTCAGGAATCATGTACATTTCTGATTCAAAAACGAATTCTTCCATCAATGTTTCTACATCATCTATTAACTGCTTCCCATAAGCAAGCAATGTTTTTGATTTGTTTATGCGTTTGCGATCTTCATTAGAAGCAACGATATCATCACGAAGCTGATCAAAAAATAGTTCATGATCATCCTGTAATTTCTCCATTGCATACAGTGTGCGCTCGCGTACACCATCTACCATCAAGCGCTCCAATAATTGCACGATAGTCGTCGCCTGTACTTTATAGGTCATCGCTTTTTGCGCAGCATACTCCAATAAATGTCCTTCATCCAGCACCATCATTGATACCTCAGGCAGTAATGCTAGCTGACCTTCACGCTCACGAGATTCCTTTGTAGCCAAATGCTCCATTAGAAAATCTTGTGAACAAATAACAAGATCGGTTGATTTTCGATAATGAGAGCGATGCAATGTTTGCCCACAGCGATTACGAAGGTCACAAACCGAACATTGCATAATCGAATTGTAATTAACCTTTTGCCAATCCTCATCACTGACTGTTGGATAATCACTGCGTTCCCCATATGGATGAACAGCAATCATCGAACCTTGTGCATAAACACCATCAGGGATAGAAAAGGAAATATCATCAATCCATTCATCCGACTCCACTTTCTCTGCTTCCTCAAAGCGTTTTAAGCATAAATACTGATCTCTCGATTTTGCAAGTCGAACATCAATATCAAGTCCTAACGTTTTTTGGAGTTTATAAATATCGCCCCCCTCTTTTACAAGTTGGTCGATTAATGTTTCATCTGCACAAGCAATCAACGCAGGTTTCCCTGTGTAACGTGCATAGGAAATAGCTGGAAGCAAATAAGCGATCGTTTTGCCAGTTCCCACTCCTGCCTCTGCAAAGAGAACATTTTTTTCTTTTAGTGCTTGTTCTATTTGATAAGCCATAAAGATTTGCTCATCACGGCATTCAAAGCCCTTTTCTGGTAATTCATCATAAAGAACATCGCCCATCCAGTCACCTAATGAATCGAAAAATGAACGGTCCTTTGATAATGCAAACGGTAAAGATTTACGCAATTAATGTTCCCCCTCTAACTATCTGGTGCTATTATACGCGACGAAACGGAAGATAAGAAAAAATCTTATCTTCCGTTACTATTCGTTAATCTCTTTTAGACTTTTGACCCCAGAACTGATAATAATTTGTTTCAATAAAACCATTAAATAATTTACGTTTTTTCGTCGCTTGGCGTCCATATAATTCTTCAAAATTCTTCATGGAGGATAGCATATATACAGACCAAGTTGGATAGTTTTTCATGACCTTCCCAACATCGCGAATCACCTGTTCCACGACTTCCACATCACCAATACGCTCTCCGTACGGCGGGTTCCCAATCATGACACCATCCGTTAACTGTGTTGTAAAATCACGTGCTTGCATTTGCTTAAACGTGATTAACTCTCCAAAGCCTGCTTCCATTGCGTTTTCTTGCGCAATGCTGACCATACGGTGATCAATATCGGAACCAATAATTTCTAAAGGCTGATCATAGTTCGCTAAACTATCTGCTTCATCACGAACCGTATCCCAGATGGCAGCTTTCATCCATGGCCATTCCTCAGAAATAAATTCACGGTTATAGCCTGGAGCTATATTTTGTCCAAACATCGCCGCTTCCAATGCAATAGTACCAGAGCCACAGAATGGGTCAACAAACGGACGATTTGGATTCCATTTTGAAATTTGTACAAGTGCAGCTGCTAATGTTTCTTTTAATGGTGCCTCACCTTGTGCCTGACGATAGCCACGCTTATGTAGGCCAGCACCAGATGTATCAATTGTTAGTGTCGCCACATCTTTTAAAATTGAAACCTCAATTTTGTAAGTCGCTCCAGATTCATCTAAAAAGCCAAGTCGTTTATAATGCTGTTTCATTCGCTCAACGATTGCTTTTTTGGTAATGGCTTGACAATCTGGTACACTAAATAATTTCGATTTTACGGACTTGCCTGAAACAGGAAAAGCAGCGTCCACTGGTAAATACTTCTCCCAAGGGAGTGCCTTCACACTTTCAAATAATTGTTCAAACGATTTTGCTGGGAATTGTCCAACGACAATCTTTACACGATCCGCTACACGTAGCCATAAATTGGTACGCGCAATCGCCGTTTCATCGCCTTCAAAATATACTTTGCCATTGTCAACGGTTGTTTCATAGCCAAGTGCTTTTACTTCTTGTGCCACAATAGCTTCTAAGCCCATTGCTGACGTAGCTACTAATTGATAGTTTGCCATAGATTATTTCCTTCCTTGATGCTCAATTTCCCAATACTCCATAAACTCCATCAATTCGTTTAACGGGAGTGGTTTGCTGTAATAATAGCCTTGGATAATATCACAGTTCATTTTACGTAGTATATCCACTTGTTGTGCTTGTTCTACACCTTCAGCAACAACTTTCATTTTTAAGCGATGGGACATTTGAATAATCGCATCTACTACTGCCTGTTTTTCATCGAGTGATCCAATATGCTGGATAAAGCTACGATCAATTTTTAAACAATCTAATGGGAAGCGAACTAAATAGCTTAAGGATGAATAGCCAGTCCCAAAATCATCGATTGAGATTTTAAAGCCTAATTGTTTTAAACGAACCAATTTACTAACTGTCTCATTGGCACTGTTCATCACCGTTCGCTCTGTCACTTCTATTTCAAAATTGTTAGCTGGCATATTATAGCGCTCTAATATTGTTTGTATCGACTCCAAAAAATTCTGCTGTTTAAAGTGAATGCTCGAGATATTAATGGCGACAGGTGTTTTCCAACCAAATTGTCGCATTTGAATGACTGCCTCACATGCTTTTTCGATAATGAGCTCACTTAATGGGATGATTAGACCTGTATCCTCCGCATAAGTGATAAACTCAGCAGGCGAAACAAAGCCTAGCCTCTCGCTATTCCAGCGGACTAGTGCTTCTAAACCTTGAATCTGCTCATTTTCCATAGAAATCTTTGGCTGAAAATGTAGCTCAAATTCACGGTTTTCTATTGCTCTTCTTAACTCAGAATCTAGCAATAGCACTCGTTGTGCGTCGGTTTGCAGTTCATCAAAATAGAAGGAATAGCCGTTTAATTCATTCTTTTTTGAATAAGTCATCGCTCTATCTGCACAATTGATCAGTTCTTCTGTGTTTTTACTATCAACTGGATAAACGCTAATACCAATACTTGTAGAAATAAAAACTTCCTGATCATTTATCATCATTGGCTGTTCAATACTACTAATAATTTGTTCAGCAAATTTTGCAGCCTCTTTCACATTTTTCACATTGGTTAATGTAATGACGAATTCATCTCCGCCATATCTTGCAATAATATCTTTATTTTTCAGTAATTTTTTTAGTCGATTTGCTACTTCTATTAAAATTGAATCTCCAACAGCATGGCCTAATGTATCATTAATTTGCTTAAACCGATCCAAATCTAAGAAATAGATCGCATGCTGCACTGAATGAGAAATAGCAGAAGTTGATTCCAAGAGATTATCCATTCTTTCGATATAGGCAAAACGATTGGATACATCTGTTAATGAATCCGTGAGCAAACGCTTTTCTAATTCATTTTCTACTATTTTTCTTTCAGACAAATCTGTGAAAATACCACAGTAATTTGTAACCTCACCCTCATCGTTGGTTACACAAACAATTGTTAACCATTCAGGATATACGTCTCCAGTTTTACGACGGTTCCATATCTCACCTTGCCAAATGCCTTCTTGTCGTATCTGCTCCCACATCTCTAAATAGAACGGCAATTCATGTACACCAGATTGTAAAACGGCTGGCGTTTTTCCAACCACATCATCACATGTATAGCCTGTCACAAATTCAAAGGCAGGATTAACCATTACTATTTTTTTGTATTTATCAGTAATCATGATACCTTCAGATACATTTTCGAAGATTTTAAGTATTAAGGTAGTCGGATATTTAGATATCAGTTTCAGTTTATCCGTACTTTCCCAATTGTTTACTCCGTTCATGTTTCCGCTCCATCCTATCTCTCTATACTCCCTCTCAGAAGGGCATTTACGTCAGGCCAACCACTATGTAATTATTACGCTCGGTGTAATTGTCACTGACGCTTCTCTTTTGTGCAATGAATGCGTCCAGATTTTTCGAATTTGCTCGAAAAGCGCCTCAAGTAAATCTATGACAATCGCCGAAGGCATTCTCTTGATAAGCAGGTAACCCCATACATCTTAAACAAATAAACCACTTAAAGAGGTAGTTGCTATACCTGGCGTTTGCTTACAATACAAAATATGTGAGCAGTCAAGATCAATACATCACATTGATGCGATAACCGTTTTCAGATGTTGTGACTTAGAAGCGGTAGCGATACTTCTCAAACGTATAGCGCATACCAAGACTTGATTAACAAGGTTACTTTTTCCTCATGAATTCAAAATAAAAGCTCTCCACCGAATTGGAGAGCGCTTGTTATTTCGTAGATAAGCATCAAAAAATTCCATAAGCCATGTTTTGTTCCCGAGTACTCAAACAGCTTGCGCCTCGTACGATCAGGTGGTAATCATCTATCTACAGAGCAAACTCTGTCCCTCTATCCGTTCAATTCCTTCTAGAGAGTGCCCCTACCATAATTTGGGTTTCTCACTCGTGGGGTTTACCTCGTTCCACCTTGCAAGTTTCCAAGCAAGCTTCGTCACTGTGGCACTTTCAGGAAGTGTCAACCATATCCAGAGGACTTAGGTTTTCCTTCCGCCGTCAGCCTTAATAGCTGCCTTACCTTATTTTTTCAGTAAGCACGAACACTACGGTCATCTCAGAACCGTGCGAGCATGGACTTTCCTCTACGACGTCTAGCGCCGCAGCGATTACCAGAATTTCGTGATGATACGAAAGATTATACTAGAGTTTTATGTTAAATACAATATAATTGACTAAATTTATTCGTACAGCTTGCTACCAAATACATGTTTTTCTAAATTAGAAAGACGTTTTAAAATATCAAAATTCGTTGTACCAGCTGCCGCTGAAGCAACAGGTTGTCTCTTAGGTGTGCTTTCAATTTCTTCTTTTAACTGTCTATTTTCTTCACGTAGTTGGGCCACCACTTTTTCAAACGTTTCATAGTCTTGAATAATTTCATCAAGAAAAGAATCTACTTCTTCTACATTGTAGCCTTTAAAGTTCTTTTTAAATTCCTTTTCAAGGATCATTTTTGACGTTAATTTAATGTCCATTCACATCGCCCTTCCTCACACTACATACACGAATACATTATAGCATACTTCATCACATTATATCGTCTGAAAATACTAATTGTAAGGCTAAACTTGTCGTTTCACGCGCTTACCCACGAATTTATTTCTTATTTCCTAATCTGTGTAGTCTCTTTTCCCAAGAAATTTCCCATTTTTGTTTTTGTTCTGCTCTCCATTGCCCATTATTTCGAATGAGACGTATGCCTTCTTGCGTATAATAAAGGGCCTGCTCATAATCCTTCATTTGGTGCTCATAAAGTATGGCTAGCTGCTCAAGGGCATGTAACTTTGTTCTTGCTTCAACAAAATGAAGGGAGGCCACGAATGAGTCAATAGCTTCACTATAGCGTTTATTCTTCTTGTGCTGTAAAGCTAAATAATATTGAGCATTGCCCGCTTCTAGCGCATCAAATTTTGATGTCACCTTTTCTAAAATCCTCACACTTTGTGTGCTTTCTCTTAAATCACCATACCATTTCCCAATGTTGGTGAAAGTTTTTGCCGATTCTTCATGGTCCTGCTCGAACAATAAATACGTAGAATGACTATACAGTGTGATAAGTGATAGTAAATCCCACTCATTATGATGCAAAACCTTTATAAGAGCATCTGGAATGCCACTTTTTACTGCATCCAAATAAATAATAGGTGCGAGATGGCCTGGAATATCCCCTTTACGCGAAAAACCAAGCTTTTCTTCCTCGACAGATTTTAATTTTAAGCGCTCCATATCATTTTTCCATAAACGCTTCGAACTATGCAACAAATCGATCTGTCGCTGAGAGCGTAATTTTGGTAAGGTTTTTTGATGCAATGTCCATCGTGTTTCAAGCTGTGGCCAATCAAAGCTTTTCCCATTATAGGTAATCACAGTAGCTGACTTTTGCCAAAGCTTGGATTCAAATAAGAAGGCTGCTTCATGTGCAGGATCTGCCATAATATATTGTGTGAGGATAAAGGATTCTTCAGCTACCTCTAAAAATCCAAGCAAAAAAATATGGGTCCCAACACCCTTTAAACCTGTTGTTTCCGTGTCAAAAAATAAGACGGACTCTTCCATATCGAGCGCATAAGGATGATCAAACTCAGCATCTTGCCATTTTTTCAGGGCTTCAAAGAACGATTGTAGTTGATAATGTCCATGCTGATAGCTAAACGGATAGCTTACTTGACGCTTAAATACGATACCGTAATCATTTTCCACAACCGTTAGTCCCGCCTGTTTCCATTGCTCTGTATAGCTTGGCCTAGCAGGCTTTTGGAACGCTGATTCTTCAACTTTTTTAGCGGACATCGGTTTTTTTCCCAGCATTTTTTTCATTTGTAATATTTTATTTTCGTAAGACATGAATTTCACTCATTTTCTGCTTATTGTATAAGACATCTCTCTTGAAAGAGTAACATGATTGTTAACCTCATTCAAAATATTCTTCGTTGAAAATTGACTTACCTTGAATACAAACAAAGAGGGTGAAAGAACAAATTGACGTTCCTCACCCTCAGTTTACTATGCCATTAATTGTTGCAGTAATTTAGCTACCTTTCCTTTTGTTTGAAGCAATGATTCTTGTGCCCCAATACAGGAAGGACAGCCCGATTCGCATGCACAATTTGTAACATGCTCATATGTTTTCATGATTAGCTCTTCCCATAGTTCATATACCTTTTCACTTAAGCCGATGCCACCTGGATACTTATCATAGACAAAAAACGTTGGCCGCTCATTATGTGTGGCCTTCACCTGTGGTACAACGGCCACATCACTACTATCACATTGAATAAACAAAGGAATGAAGGCATTCATCGCGTAGGCTACCCCAGTCATAGCATCTGTTAGCTCTTCCTCTGTCCATTTATCTGGTGCTGTAAACGATAGCCACGAAGCACTTGTATGCATTTCATCAGGTGGTAAATGTATAGGTCCTGAGCCAATATTGTCATGTGTGCCAAAGCGTATTTTCTTGAAAATCGTCGCTTGTGCAACTAAGCCAACATCGCCAAAGCAGATTGTACCACCTGCGTATGAACGGTTACGATCTTCCTCTAAAACTTTCATTTCAACTGCTAGATTGGCATCTGTATAGTAATCAACATCTACTTCACGTACGTAGGCTTTCTTTTCCTCCCAGTCAAGCTTCTCTACTTGGAACTGAATGCCTTGGTGCAAGTAAATGGCTTCTTCATGCAAGAGTGTCATGGCACTATGACGATCCATTTCACCAATCACCTTTGTCTGTGCAGGAATGGTAAGATCAATAATGACTACATTTTCTTGTGACGCTGAACGTAAGCTAATATCATGCGCCGGGAAACGATCACTCATCCAATGCCATTTATCACTCGTTTTAAAAACTACCCCTTCTTCTGCTAAATACTCCAGCAATTCTTGTATGTCATATTCTCCATACGTATCGCCTGTTGAAAAAGGTAGCTCGAAGGCAGCACATTTCAAATGATCCATTAAAATCAGCATATTTTCTGGATAAATACGTGCTTCCTCTGGGGTACTGCCTAGTAAAAATAGTGGATGATTGACTACATACTGGTCCAATGCGGAAGATTGCGCAACATAAATAATCAATGCCTCATCCTGACGTCTCCCTGCACGTCCTGCTTGCTGCCAAGCACTCGCAATATTTCCTGGGTAACCTGTCATAATACATGCTTGTAATTGACCAATATCGACACCTAATTCTAATGCATTGGTGCTAACTACTGTTTGGATTGTCCCATCACGTAAGCCTTTTTCGATGACACGTCGTTCTGATGGCAGATACCCACCTCGATAGCCACGTACAGATTCATCGAGCAGCTTATTACGTGTAAGTTCCTTTAAATAGGTTACAATCATTTCTACTCGTACCCTACTTTTGGCAAAAATAATGGATTGAATGCCAGCCGTGTACAACCTCTTAGCTAAATCACTTACCTCTAATACAGCACTTCTACGCACGCCAAATGTTTTATGAATAATCGGCGGATTGTAAAAAAGAAAGGTTTTCTTACCAACTGGAGCACCCGAATCAGCAATGAGCATGTGTGATTCATTCGTTAGTAGCTCAGCAAGCTCTTTAGGATTTTTTATGGTAGCCGATGTACAAATAAACACTGGTTTACTCCCATAAAATTCACAAATTCTTTTTAATCTCCGAATAACATGCGCCACATGGGAACCAAACACACCTTTGTATGTATGCAATTCATCAATCACAATATATTGTAGATTCTCAAAAAGTGAAACCCATTTTGTATGATGCGGCAAAATCCCCGAATGAAGCATATCAGGATTCGTCATCACGATATGCCCTGCCTTACGAACCTTTTGGCGAATGCCTGGAGCCGTATCTCCATCATAGGTATAGCTTAAAATCTCCTCACCGCTTTGCTCAATGAGCTCATTCAAATCATTTTTCTGGTCCTGTGCCAGTGCCTTTGTTGGAAATAAATAAATGGCACGTGCATTTTTATCCTCCATTATTTTTTGTAGCACTGGCAGATGATAGCAATAGGATTTACCTGAAGCAGTTGGCGTAACCGCTGTAAAAGATGTACCACTCTGTGCCAAATCAAATGCCTCTCGCTGATGTGTATAAAGCTGCTCAATCCCTCTTGTCTGTAAGGCTTTCACTAAAGAAGGATGCAAATTCCTAGGAAATGGTGCATAGTTAGCTGGACGCCCCTCTAATGTTTGCCAATGCAGGATACGCTCTTTAAGTTCTTCATCATATCTCCACTCATGTAAAAGCTCACTAATCGTTCGTTTCTTCGATAACATCCTTTTCTCCCTCCTTAACTAATCGTTCAAATATTTTCAAAGTATAGGAAGTAGAATGTATGGCATCTAAAAAGCGTTTTTTACTTGTTTCTTTATAAAAAGATTGCACAACAAATTGCTCCATCGATTCAACGACTGAAGCAATTTGTTGCGTATGCATGTATTTCGGTCGATTTTTTTGAATCCATTTATTGGCTTCTTGCTGCCATTCCTTCAAAAGTTGATGGATTTCATCTGCATGTGGCTTTACCTCTTGAAAAAAATCAGGTGTTCGATCTTCCTCACGCATTTGCCAAAAACGTGAAACGCACTGATCACATTCATCTATTAATTTGGATGTTTGCTGGATAACTAACAATTTTGCACCTCATCTCTCAACAATTACACATAGCAAATATATTTCGGAGTGACGGCATATACATGGAAAGTATGTCTTGTCCAGTACGTCAGCTATGGAAATATCACTGTTTATGACAGCTATTTACCACACCTTTGTGGAAAATAATGTATCAATCTTCATGCTATTGCGTTAGTTCAATTGCTTATGAGATAAGTGTACCAAAGTCTATGATTTTTCACTACTAATAGGCGAACAAGCATTCTTTACTTGCCAGTTCTTTTCTGCTAAGCTTACTTTCTGGCTAACCGCTTTAAGTTGCATAAAAAAATGCAAACTATGAGCATTGTTTTCCAGTGACACTCTCGTGAAAAGTAATTGATTGACCAGATCTAACTGCGCAACTAATTGTTCTAACTTGTTCAAAATAACGCCTCCTTTGCTTTACTTTAGTATTCCTCGTATGTATAGAATTACCTTCATGCGTGACAAAATAAGCGTAAGTTAGCTGAAAGAAGAAGATTTTCGATAAATTTTTAATAGTGAACCTCTGACAAAAAAAATCGTCATGAATGAAAGGTCACTGTGTGAGTATATTTTCATCCCAATGACCTATTTAAATTTATCAGTTATTTTGACGATTCTAGTAATAATAAAGCTGGCGATTTTTCGACGCAAATTATTCATACTTACCATTTGTTTTCTACTATTCTAGTAACAATTTCATGAATGATGGAGGTAGAGAACAGCTATTAAAACATGGTAAACTAGGGATAGAAAAGCAGTAAGGTAAAGGGTGAGCTTAATGACAATTCGTTATCCAAACGGGAAATTGTATACCCCAAATGCTTCTGTACAGAAAACAGAAAAAAAGAGCAAAAACAAAGATTTATCTTTTAGTAATCGGGGGAAGACGCTAGAAGATGAAATTAATGAAGCAAACGACTATTATATAAAAAGGCGACTTGCTATCATTCACAAGAAACCTGTTCCTGTGCAAATCGTCAAAGTAGAGTACCCTTCACGAAGTGCTGCTGTCATTCGTGAAGCTTATTTTCGAACACCCTCTACAACCGACTACAATGGTGTTTGGAAAGGGCATTATATCGATTTTGATGCAAAGGAAACGGCTTCCAAAACAAGTTTCCCCTTAAAAAATATTCATGAGCATCAAATGACACATATGCAGCAAGTGACGGAACAAAATGGTGTGGCTTTTATTATCGTTCGTTTTTCGGCTTTTGAACGATATTTTATTGTGCCATACAAAGTTTTACAAAAGGCCTGGCAAGCAATGGAAAATGGCAATCGTAAATCGATACCCTTTTCGATCATCGAAGAAGAGGCATATGAAATTCCTACGAGCTATTATCCGCGTATCGATTATTTACCCATCATCCAACAATTGATTGATGCAAAATGCTACGGGTCTGAAAGTGAGGAGAAATAAGAATGACTGAACGTCGTCGAACACGTGGAGAGCATCAAAAAGCTCTCGCTGAAAAAAATAAAAATAAAAAAACCAAACCAGCCTCATCCGCTAAGTCATGGTTTAAACGCATTTTCTTAACAATCTTAGCCATCGGTGTAGCTGGCTTAATTGGAGGAGCTGCATTATTTGCCTTCTATGCAAGCACGGCTCCAGAGCTCGATGAAGAATTACTGAAAGATCCTGTTTCTTCAGAGTTCTACGATAAAAACGGTGAATTATTTGCAACAATCGGTGCTGAAAACCGTAAATATATAAAATATGAAGATATACCTGAAGATATGATCAATGCTATTCTGGCTACAGAAGATGTACGCTTTTTTGAGCATCATGGTATGGATTTTTATCGCCTAGGTGGTGCAATCCTAGCAAACTTCCGTGATGGCTTTGGTGCGCAAGGTGCATCGACTTTAACACAGCAAGTAGTCAAAAACTCATTTTTACAAAACGAGAAGAAATTAAAGCGTAAAGCACAGGAAGCATGGCTTGCCTTCCAATTAGAGCGTAAGTATACGAAAGAAGAAATTTTTGAAATGTACTTCAACAAAATGCTTATGTCAGGTCGTATCTATGGCTTCGGCACAGCCTCACAATACTTCTATGGTAAAGAATTAAAAGATTTAACTTTAGATGAAGAAGCACTATTAGCAGGGCTAGTGCAACGACCAAATGCATATAATCCATTAAAAAACCCTGAGCTTGCAAAAAAACGACGTAATACCGTTTTAGGATTAATGTATCAACACGGAAAAATTTCTAAAGCCGAAATGGAAGAAGCCAAAAAAGCAGAAGTTCAATCAGGTTTAGCGGATGATGCAACACGCCAATCATTTGCAGGTTCCAAATATGATGCCTTCCTGGATATTGTTATTAATGAATTAGAAAATAATGGTGACGGTTCGGCAATGGCAGAAGGAATCAAAGTCTATACGACGCTTGATCCAAATGCTCAACAAGTTGTAGAAAATGTGATGAATGATGATAGTAATTTCCCAACTGAAGATATTCAGTCAGGTGTGGCGGTCGTTGATACAAAAACAGGTGCCATTCAAGCCGTTGGTGGCGGTCGTAAATATGGTGCAGAACGTGGCTGGAATTATGCCGAGGACTTAACAAATAATCAACCAGGTTCCACAATGAAACCGTTAGTTGACTATGGGCCAGCAATTGAATATTTAAAATGGTCTACAGGTCAAACACTTGTCGACGAACCAATGAACTATACAGGTACAAAGCAAACAATCACAAACTGGGATGGCAGATATATGGGTGCCATGACTGCACGTAAAGCATTATATGCTTCACGGAACGTTCCAGCTGTCAAAGCATTACAGGAGGTTGGCACAGAAAAAGCCAAGGAATTTGTTGGACGTTTAGGAATTGAAACAGAAAACCTCTATGAGTCCGATGCAATTGGCGGTGGTGCTATTACTATCTCTCCTATTCAAATGGCAGCTTCCTATGCTGCTTTCGGTAATAACGGGGTCTATACAGATCCACATTCGATTACAAAAATTGTCTATCGAGATGGTAAAACGTCTAAAAACTATACACCTGAGTCTAAAGTGGCTATGAATGATTATACGGCTTACATGGTAACAGACATGCTACGTGATGTAGTCGGCAATAAGCCTGATGCCTCAGGAACTGCAGCCAATGTGCCTGGCTTAGATATCGCAGGTAAAACAGGTACAACTAACTATTCAGCAGAAGACTTTAATAAATATAATTTACCGAATACGAGTGTGCCAGATTCATGGTTTGCTGGTTACACAACTAACTATTCCATCGCTATATGGAGTGGCTATGAAAAACACTTTGATCCAATTACAACGTGGGAAGAACGTCGATTACCACAAAACTTATTTAAGACGATTATGCAAGAAATTTCAGCGAATGTTGAGACAGCTAGCTTCAAAAAGCCAAGTACTGTTGTAGAAGCAACGGTGGAAGTAGGCTCTAAACCTTTAAGATTGGCAAGTGACTATACACCTAGCGAACTACGTCAAACAGAGTTATTCGTTCGCGGGACTGAACCAACAGAGGTTTCTGAGGTCTATGAGGCGCCAGAGCTATCTACACCTTATAATGTTTCAGCAAACTTAGATTTAGGAGCACAGTCGATCAATATTTCTTGGGAACATGATGCCATCCTAAATCCAGAAACCGATGAACCATTACCAACTTCATTTGAAGTTTCTGCCACACGTGAAGGTGGAGAAACGGTTGTCCTTGGCACAGCAGACACGAAAGGCCTAACTGTTGCTAACACACTTGAAGATGGTAACTATACAATCTCTGTCGTAGCCATTGTAGATGGCACACGCAGTGAGCCTGGGACAACTACCTTCCAGATCACAAGTACCCCTGAGGAAGATTTGGAAACGGAAGATCCAGATGAACCAGATATTGATTTACCGATTGATTCTGGTCAAGAGGATAATGATCAAGGTAATAACAATAATGGCAATGGTGACAACGGTAATAACAATAATAATAATGGTAATAACGGGCATGGCAATGGCAATGGTGGAAACAATGGCAATAATGATGGAAATCAGCAGCCAACACCTCCTACCGAGCCTACCAACCCAAATGAAGAAGACCAAAGCTCAGAATAAAGAAAAAACCGAGAAGCAGTTCATTCACTGCTTCTCGGTTTTTTTATTGATGAAGGGCTTTGAGGAGGCTATCCGTCAGTTTTGACGGTCTATCCTTCACTCTACAAGGTCTATCCGCCACTTTTCGCGTTCTATCCTTCACTTTACATGTCCTATCCACTTTTTATACTCTAGCCATCCACTCTAACTTTTACTAGCTTGAATCCGCAGTCGTGCTGTGCGCTTTTTCGTTTCTTTAAATAGCTCATCTAGTTGACGATAGCATGCATATTGACCTGGCTTAGCTTTAATAAAGGCTAATCGCTCAATCCCATTAATCGGTAGCACTTCATCTCCTGCAGCTTGCACAAGTTGTTCAAATAGCTCGATGGCATCTTCCATTAGCCCTTTTGCCAGTCCATTTCTTGCATCATGTGCTGTATGGATAGCGGCTTGTAGTGAAGTCCATTGGGCAAACCATGCATCTACTTTTTCTTTTGCAATGGCTTCACTATTCATGCTTCCTTCACCATGCCTTTCTTTAAACGCTTTTGCCCTTCACGACAATCGTCGAGTAAAGGACAGGTACGGCATCCAGGATTTTGGGCCTTACAATGATAACGTCCAAAGAAAATTAATTGGTGATGCGTTTTTGACCATTTGTCCATTGGCGTTTTCTTCATAATCGTTTCTTCCACTTCAAGCACCGAATCTTTCCATCGACAGAGCCCTAGGCGTTTGGATACTCGCTCCACATGGGTATCCACTGCAAGTGCTGGAATATCGAAGGCTACTGAAAGCACAACATTGGCCGTTTTTCGTCCTACACCTGGTAATGTCACCAATGCTTCACGTGTTGCAGGGATTTCGCCACCGTACTCATCTAGTAAACGTTGACATAGAGCCTGAATATTCTTCGCCTTATTGCGATAAAGGCCAATAGAGCGAATATCCTGTTGCAATTCCTCTATAGAAACAGCTAAATAATCTTCTGGTGTTTTATATTTTTGAAATAAGGTTTTCGTTACTTTATTGACTAGTACATCTGTACATTGTGCAGATAATAATGTGGCAATCGTTAGCTCAAAAGCATTATCATGGACGAGCTCACAATGTGCGTCGGGAAACATTCGATCCATTTCTTCTAGACAATGCTCCCACTGTTTTTTCGTTAACAAACTGGATGCCCCCTATTCTCTTTCTTCCAACCAATTATAAAAAGGAACTCTACCCGTTGACTGCGTTTCTTGTTGAATTGTTCGAGCTGGTGCTCTGTTAAATGTCTGTTTCTCACGGAACTGTTCACTTTGCTTTTGTGCGGCTTGTGGTGTCGTAATATTTTTCTTTTTCCATTCTAATAAAATGCGATCAATATAGCGAATACTCAATTTCCCAGCAAAGACAGCCTCCTTTAGCGCCTCTTTGATGAGTGCGGGACTATGCTTGTCCTCATCAAGCCAGCATCCAATTTTTTCAAGTTCTAAAGGAGATAAAAGACGCCCCATTTCCTCTTCAAAAAGACGGAATATCTCCCCTTCTTCTTGCTGAAGTGTCACTGCCGTTTGTTGCTGCTCTTTCATATCAATCATCTGTAAAATGCGCTCCCATAGCGGGTATACGGAATACTTTTCATATAGCTTGCCACCCGCGTCGACATCTCGTGTTATTTCAAGAAAACCCTTCTGCATTAATCGCTGTAAACGGGATGTGATGTCATTATCAGACATTGTGAGACGATTTTTTAGATCATTAGGTGTTGGGAAGTCATTCTCCTCCATATGAAAGGCCAATAAGTGCATGACAATCAGTGCTTCTTCATCCTCCATGTTTAACTCCTTATAAAACTGAAAAAAAAGCTGTGGAATGGGAATCATTCTCTGCTCAGTCCATGTACGGAGTCGATGATTATTTACGTTCATTATTCTCCAGACTCCTTCTTTAAGTAAGTAGAAAAGCCGCGTAGATAGTTCACTACGCGACTTTTAAATTGATTAGCTTATGGATATAAGCGGTTTAGTAAACGTGGGAATGGAATTGTTTCACGGATATGTTCTGTGCCTGAAATCCATGCTACAGTTCGCTCTAACCCTAGACCAAAACCTGAATGTGGGACAGAGCCATGTTTGCGAAGCTCTAAATACCAAGCATAGGCATCTAATGATAGGTTATGCTCTTCCAGACGTGATTTTAATAAATCGTAGTCATGGATTCGCTCTGAACCACCAATAATTTCTCCGTAACCCTCTGGTGCAATTAAATCAGCACATAATACAACATCATCACGTTCTGGGTGTGGTTGCATATAGAACGGTTTAATGCCTACTGGGTAACAAGTAATAAATACTGGTTTGTCAAATGAATTCGCAATCGCTGTTTCATGAGGCGCACCAAAATCATCGCCCCACTCAATATCGTCGAAGCCTTGTTCGTGTAAAAGCTTAATCGCATCATCATAAGAAATTCGAGGGAATGGCGCTTTAATGTTTTCAAGTGTTGATGTATCACGGCCAAGTCGCTCAAGATCTAATTTGCAGTTTGCAAGTACAGATTGTACGATGTGCGCTACATATTGCTCTTGTACTTCTAAATTTTCTTCAAATTCTACGAATGCCATTTCAGGCTCAATCATCCAAAACTCGATTAAATGACGACGAGTCTTAGATTTTTCAGCACGGAAAGTTGGACCGAATGAGAATACTTTTCCTAAAGCCATCGCAGCAGCTTCCATGTAAAGCTGACCAGATTGAGATAGATAAGCATCTTCATCGAAATATTTTGTATGGAACAGCTCTGAAGTACCTTCAGGCGCAGAACCTGTTAAAATTGGTGGGTCCATTTTTGTAAAACCGTTGTTATTGAAAAATTCGTATGTAGCGCGAATAATTTCATTACGAATTTTCATAATGGCATGTTGTTTACGAGAGCGCAGCCATAAATGACGGTTATCCATTAAAAATTCTGGACCATGTTCTTTTGGTGTGATTGGGAAATCTGTTGCTGCATGTAGTACCTCGATACCAGTTATAGCAAGCTCACAGCCAAAGCTTGAGCGTTCGTCAGCTTTCACCTCACCAATCACATACATAGAAGTTTCTTGCGTCATCCCTTTTGCCGTAGCAAAAATTTCTTCGCCTACTTCTTCTTTCACTACAACGCCCTGTACAAAGCCAGAGCCATCACGTAGCTGTAAGAACGCGATTTTTCCGCTTGAACGTTTATTGGCTAACCAAGCGCCAATTTTGACTGTTTCACCGATATGCTGTGGCATATCTTTAATCATAATTTTTTTCATAGAAATCCTCCAAAGTTGACTAGAAGGATTAGTCTTGCCATTTTGATTTTACGAATGTATCAATACGACGGACTGCCTCTTCTAATAAGTCTAAAGATGTAGCATAAGATAATCGCATAGTAGTTGGTGTACCGAAGCCAGAGCCTGGAATCACTGCTACGTTTGCTTCTGTTAAAATATCCGCAGCAAATGCATCTACTGAATCATAGCCAGTGTGAGCCATAGCTTCTGCTACGTCTGGTAATAGGTAGAATGCACCCTGTGGCTTTAATACATGGAAGCCAGGAATAGCACTTAACTGTGGGTAAATTTTTTCAAGACGAGATTCAAATGCCTGACGCATTTCCTCTACCGCATCCTGAGAGCCATTATACGCCTCCACAGTTGCATATTGTGCTGTTGTTGTCGCATTAGATGTTGAGTGTGATGCAAGGTCAGTCATTGCTTTAATAATGTCTGTGTCACCTGCAGCATATCCAATACGCCAGCCTGTCATAGAGTGAGATTTTGCCACACCATTAACAACGATTGTACGTGCTTTCACTGCATCAGAAAGTTGTGCAATTGAAAAATGCTCAATACCATTGTATACAAGCTTCTCATAAATTTCATCTGACACGATTAAAATATCTTTTTCTTCTGCAACAGCAGCAAGTTCTGCTAGCTCTTCACGAGAATAAATCATGCCTGATGGGTTACTAGGAGAATTGATAATCACTGCTTTTGTCTTGTCTGTCACAGCTGCTCTCAGTTGATCCGCTGTAATTTTATAGCTTTGTTCACGTGTACCTTCAACATAAACTGGTACGCCGCCAGCTAATTTCACTTGTTCTGGATAAGACACCCAATAAGGGATTGGAATAATAACCTCGTCGCCTTCATTTAAAATCACTTGGAATAGCGTGTATAAAATATGCTTTGCCCCTACACCAACAATGATTTCATTTGGCTGATAGGTAAGGTTATTGTCGCGTTGAAGCTTATCAATAATGGCTTTTTTCAGAACTGGAAGTCCGCCAGCGGGTGTATATTTTGTATACCCTTTTTCCATTGAGTCAATGGCAGCATTTAAAATATTTTGAGGTGTATTAAAGTCTGGTTCACCAGCTCCAAGACCAATCACATCAATACCTTGCTCTTTCAATGCTTTTGCTTTTGCAGTAATCGCTAATGTTGAAGATGGTGTTAAAGTTTTTACACGTGTTGCTAATAAATTTTTCATTCGGGATCTACTCCTCTTATAAATTCGTAATGCGCTTCCACCAGTCGCCATCCTTAAACAGAATATAGACATAGTTGAGCTGGTCGTGGTCGTTCAGATATGTAATTTCCCAAACTGCGCCAGGCTCCTCATAGCCTAATTTCATGTGGAGGACTTTTTGTACATTTCCTTCATTTTTAAAAACCGATAATGCTTGCTTTTCCGTAATACCATCTTCTAATATCACTTCCTGAATGGAATCCTCGTCTAGATTCGTCGGAACAAAGACAGCTTTTTTATCACCGTATTCGTCTACCCCGAACACAGTAACATACGAATGTTTGCCATTATATGTGTAGGACTCCGATACAATTGCGAGGGCTTTGGCATCGAGTGCCAACTGTTCAGCCTGCTCTTCAATTGAACGGAACGGAGCCTCGGCTTTCCAGAGTACTAAAATACTAATGACAAGTGACAACGAAACAATAAAGACAGAAATGAAAATTAACCAGTTTTTCATCTATTCACCTTATGTTTCACATCGAGCTGTTTTGGCATAACACATAGCTGATGCATGTGTGTGTCTACAACTGTGTAACCATTCATTTTGCTTTCCATTTTGTCAACCTGCTTTCTTTCCTCATACCACAACATTATACAACAATTTTGTGCTGTCGTGTTTCTTAATTTCATATATTGTACGTTGCTAGAACAACGTTTTCAAATGATGACTACAGTAAATTTCATTTCACCTCATAGAAGCCTCGTTTTGGGCATAAAAAACATGGTCCTATCACAAGAAAAATTCCTATTTAACTATGTAAATAGGAACCTGTCATTATGATAATTCGTATAGCACACAGCTCGCACGGCCATTCGCCTTTGCTTGGTATAAACAGCTATCTGCTTGCTCAAATAGCTCCTTGTATTGATAGTTTTTCTGATTATTCACACAAGCACCCATACTGACCCTTAAGGGATAACTTTGCTGTTCCTGTTCGAGCTTTAGTGAGAGCAAATAGGCATGTGTGTTATGGACCAATGTTTTGATATAGTCCTTCTGAGAATGCCTAAAACAAAGGATGAATTCATCTCCGCCATAACGAATAATTTCTACATCTTCATCCTGTAAAAAATCCTTCAAGCTGTTAGCTAAAAGCTGTAAAATCATATCTCCAAATAAATGACCATGCGTGTCGTTAAATAGTTTAAAATAATCGACATCCAAAACCGTAATACATACATAGGATTGCGTTATTTCGGCTGCATTGAGCCATTCCTGTAGCTCATAGTCTAAAAAATGTCGATTTAAAACGCCTGTTAATGGATCATAATGTGCTTTTTTCTCAAGCTTTTCCTTTTGACGCTTAAATTCCAAGTTCATTACTTGTTGTAATAAATTTGCAACACTCATTTTTTCCGAGAGATCAATATATTCACGCTGTACATCAAAAATTTCATCTCGCCAATCCAATTGATACAATACATTTAACAGTAAGCGCATCACTTTTTTTGTAATTGGCTTATCTCCATAAGATCGGGCAAGATCTATGGCTTGTTTATAATAAAATACAGCTTCTTCAAGCTTTTGCTGTTTTTCAAATAAAAAACCGTAGCCAAACAATGCCGCTACTTTTTCTCGTTTATGATGATGAATAATAGTAGAGGATAACGTACTGTCCAGCAATGCCTTCCCCTCTTTAAAATCCCCTTCTAAAATATATACATCTGCTAAATTATTATTAATACGAATATCATGTAATTTTGCTAGATCAGGCATTGTTCTAGCAAGAGATTTATTATATTCCCTAGCTAATAGCCCTGCTTGAAGTGCTTCCTTTGTACAGCCCTTCTCTACCTCTAAATAGCACAGATTATTATGACAGCGAACAAGCATGACAGGATCTTGTAGCTCCTGTGCATAGGCGATAGATTTTTTCGTCATCTCCACCGTTTTTTCACGGATGCCAACTAAATCATAGATTAATGACATTACTAAATGATAATGCATTAAATCTTTTGTCGTACCATAATTTTGACAAATGGCCTCATAATCATGAATAAGATTAACCATGCTTAATGTGTCACCTAAAGAATGATGAACTAATATTTTTTGATAGTACAAATCCATGACATATGGATAGTTATTGCTCTCTAATGCGACTAAAAGACCTTGATCAGCAAGCTTTAGTGCTTTCGTTAAATACCCCTTTGTGCGCATCTCCATTATCGTTTTATTTAATTCTTCTAATGTTAATTCCACCGTTTCACCACTTCTCCATACCCCATATCATCCAGTTTACTTTGTGCTTTCTCAATTATAAGACATATGTATTCACTTCGTCCGCCTTTTTCGTATGATACCAACTATTACCTACAACGCAAAAATCTTTTGTGATGATTGTTTTAAAATCTTACATCTGTTTGCTTGAAAGTGAATCATCTTATCCCATCATAATATGTAGGTAATTTTTTATGTCTTTACACATTTTTCTCCATTTTTGTCCTCGTTACCTGTTGTTTTTACCCATATGATGAGTTAATTAGCTTTTTTAGTATTGAAAAGGGACGTGATGTTGTGAGTATGCAAATTAACCCTTCTGATCCAGCAACGATTCCAAAATTTGTAGATGAACTTCCAAAACCAATGATTGCTAAACCAAAATACAGCAGAGGGCAACAGAAGAATGATTATTACGAATTGGTCATGATGGAGGGCCAGCATCGTTTTCATAAGCATTTTCCAAACTCATTAATTTGGGGCTACAATGGGCTTTACCCAGGGCCAACCATAGAAGCTTCTAAAGATAAAACTATCTATGTGAAATACAAAAACCAGCTGCCCTTACAGCACTTTTTACCAGTAGATTTTACGCTTCATGCTGCAAACGATTCACAAGAAGTAAGAACAGTTACGCACTTACATGGTGCCAATGTGGATTGGCAGAGTGATGGCCATCCTGAAGCATGGTACACAAGAGACTATCGGCATACTGGTCCAAAATTTAATAAGGAAATACATGAATATACGAATCATCAACCTGGCACTACCATGTGGTATCATGACCATGCCATGGCTTTAACGCGTTTAAATGTATATGCAGGATTAGCAGGCTTTTATTTACTGAGGGATGCCCTTGAGGAACGCTCTAATTTACCCTGTGGAGACTATGAATATCCGATTTTAATTCAAGATAAAACGTTTAATGAGGATGGCTCATTGTTTTATCCTGACGAACCACCCTTTCCCGTGCCTGTTCATCCCTCTATCACACCAGGCTTTGTTGGCAATACGATAGTGGTTAACGGAAAACTATGGCCTTTTTTAGATGTTGAGCCACGTAAATATAGATTTCGTTTACTAAATGGCTCTAATCGACGAGGCTATGTCATCAGTCTTTCCAATGATCAACCAATGTTTCAAATTGGTACAGATGGCGGTTTCTTATCAGCACCACAACTTATCCAATCTGTCGAGTTGCTGCCAGCTGAACGCACGGATGTCATTATCGATTTTTCAAGCTGTGCTGGACAGGAGATTACCTTACTTAATACTGATACCGATTTCAGTGATGAACACACAAACGTGATTATGCAGTTTCGAGTAACTTTACCTTTGAAATGTGAAGATACAAGTGAGATTCCAGAAAGACTTGCCGTTTCTATGGATTTACATCCACACCATGCACATATTGAAAGACAACTACCATTGACGGCGACTACAGATGAGTTTGGTCGACCTATGTTGCTGTTAAATGATCGTATGTACCATGATCCAGCAACTGAAAAACCTTCTTTAGATAGTGTGGAAATCTGGAGCTTTATTAATGCTACACCCTTTATCCATCCTATTCACCTGCACCTCATTCAATTTAAAATTCTGGAACGAAGGCCGTTTGATTTAGAAATCTATCAAAATGAAGGCATCGTACAATTTACAGGGCCGCCTGAAGAACCAAGAGACTATGAGCGAGGTTGGAAAGACACGGTGAAGGCTGACGCTGGAAAGGTAACAAAAATTATTATGCATTGGAAAGATCATGTCGGGAATTATATGTGGCATTGTCATTTCCTTGAGCATGAGGATCATGATATGATGCGACCCATTCTCGTTATGAAAGACGTCCATGCTGTTCAGCAGCCTCATGCAGCAGTAGAACATCCTGGAACACATCAAGAATCAACAGCTCCCACAAATCCTACAAATCCTACAAGTACTACCCATCATAGTGAATCTTCAGCACCACTATTCAATGAGGTAGAACACTCACAACTTGAGGAAGAAAAGGTAGTCTCACCTCAAGAAGAAGAATCCATTACTATTCATATAGGAGATAATACACAACATATGCCAACGCTACTGTTTCCACCCCTTCCTACCAATACTCCTACGAGCAGGCATAGGCCTCGTCAAAGAATCCGAAGATTTTAGCTAAGTATCGCTTTACAAAGAAAACTACCAATGAAAAGGTGGTTTTCTTTGTTCTAGCAATTTATTTGACCTCCAATTGCCATATTCTTTTCGTTACGAAAGCTAATAATAATACACATACAGAGATTATAAAGACTGGTATATAGATGTTGGCTTGAAAGAACTCAAATAGCAACCCATACCCCATCTGCCCAAGTGGTGCCATACACTGTGATACTGCCATCATAATTGCCATAACCTTCCCTAATTGTTCATTTGGTGTTTCTTTTTGCACAAGGGTCATTACGTAAATGGAGATGATCGTCATCATCATCGCAATGATAAGAGCACAACCAATAAATAAGCTATACGAGGGATAATAGCCAATTTGAAGGGCGCGAGGGAGCACAGACATAGCCATGGGAATTACCAAAAAGGCTGACATCAATACCCAAATATAGAGTGTGTGAATACGCAGCTTTTTTGCAAAGTACCCCATCGTTAACGCGCCTAAAATCGTCGCAAAATCAATAATCCCCATTCCTATTCCATACCATGTATCACTACTGTTCATCGTGACACGAAGAATAATAGGCACACCAACGATAAAAAGTGGAGTCAATAGTAAATTCAATAAAGCAGCAAGTAGCGTACATTTTAAAATAAAAGTTTGCTTCACCACATAAGTAAAACCTTCTTTCATGTCTTTGATTAAGGTCGGCATCAAATGACCATCATAGCTACGTTTTACAAATGGGATTGTCATAAACATTTCTATAATAGCCGTAAAGAAAAATAATAAGCCACTTACTATGACGAGAAGTTTGAGGCCGAGCATTCCATATAGTATCCCCCCTAGCACAGGTGCTGTCACCCCCGCTAATGCCTGGACCCCATTGACGACCCCATTAGCCTGCTCAAGCTTTTGTTCGCTAACCAATAGCGGAATACTAGCCATTACAGCTGGCGTGTACATGGCACTAATGAATGAAAGAAGCACCATAACCAACCCAATCCATAGCACAGAATGATTATCTGTTAGTAATACAATAAAAAACATCAATACAATGCCACTATTGACAAAATCAAATAGGACCATTAAATTTCGCCGATTAAAACGATCTGCTATTGCGCCACCAAATGGTGTAAGTAAAACAGGTAGGCTTGAAATAGCAAAAAGTACAGCAAAAAGATCTGCCCGTCCTGTTACATCTAAAACAAAAAGTGAAAGAGCAAATCTTAATAGTGCAGAGCCTAAAATAGAAATAATCTGCCCAGCTACCATAATGATAAAATCTTTCGAAAAGCCTTTTTCTTTGACTAGCATTTTCATATAAAAAACACCCCTCACTATTCTTAGACCGACAGTCGGTCATTTAATATGGTAAAAAATTGTAGGCACAAGTTGAGGCTTTACAAGCTTCTAGGACTTGCCCTACAATTTAGACTGACTGTCGGTTTATAAATAGTATATGTGAACTCCCCAAAAAAAGGAACATATTTTTATATCTTCCTTTTTGTTAACCCTATTTACTTTTAAAGTAATGTTTAATTTGCTCAATCATAGCAGTAGTTGCCTGACTAACATAGCGATCTACACGGAAAATAATGGATAGGCTTCGGCTTGGAGCACCATTTGAAATTCGTATACTACACAAACTAGGATCATTCATTTGTTGGAGCAAAGGATAGGGTTGCACCGTTACACCAATATTGGCTCGAACGAGATTCATAATGGACGTGACAGAGCTTGTTTCAAGAATAGAATGAATGTGAAAACCATGCTTTTTTACAGCCTCTTCTACTATCTCTCTACCAAGAAAACCTCCAGGATACATCACCATAGGAAGGCCCTCTAATTCAGCAATTGGGATCACTGTTTGCTGTGCCAATGGATGCTCCTTTGAAACGGTCAGTACATATTCCTCTCTACATAAAGGAATAATGACCAATCGATCATCTGATTCTACATTCGTCCCAATACCGATATCCACTTCATTTTCGAGAACCTGCCGCATAATATCGATGGAAGCAAGTATCTTTAATTTTACCTTTGGAAATTTTTGATGGAAATCAATAACAAGCTGTGTAATCCGATAATCAAGATCAGATGGCATGATGCCAATACTTATTTGTCCCCCTTGTAGCCCCTGTAAATCTTTAATCGAATCTTTGACATTTTGTAATGTATTAAATACCTCTGTTGTATAGCTAAACAAAAGAGAGCCTGCCTCAGTCACAACAATTTTTTTGCCAATACGATCGAACAATGGCATTCCTAGCTCATCCTCCAGCACACGTATTTGCTGGCTTAACGTTGGCTGAGAGATGCCAAGTTTCTCAGCAGCTTTTGTAAAATGTAGCTCCTCATAGACTGCCATAAAATAATGCAGATGCCGTATTTCCACATAGATCACGCCCTATCATAGTTTCTAACTATCATTGTAATAGTAATAATAGTATTGTTCAATCATTCTAATTCAGATAGACTTCAATTTAGGCTTACTATTTATTTGATAGGACGGAGAGGAAAGACAATGAATATAAAACACAAAATTGTACCAATTATTGCCATTATTTTAGCTTCTTTTAATTTACGGCCTGTCATTACTTCGGTGTCCCCCTTATTAGGAACTATTCGCCAGACTTTACATATGAGCGCAGCTACTGCTAGTTTGCTAACTTCTTTAGCTGTGCTATGTATGGGCTTATTTGCACCTTTCGCAATCAAACTAGCTAATCGTTGGAGCATCGAGCGAACTATCGCTTACGCTCTTATTCTTATTGGATTAGCAACAGCTACCAGATATTTTGCTAATACTGCCTGGATCATGCTAGTAACAGCCTTGTTATCAGGCATTGGCATTGCCATCGTAGGACCACTGTTATCGGGCTATATTAAGGAGAAATTTGCGAACCCTTCCCGTGTAGTTGGGATTTACTCGCTAGCACTTGTAGTAGGAGCTGCACTTGGCTCTGGGCTTTCTATTCCATTAAGCAATTTTTTTCATTCATGGCAAGTTTCTTCTGCCTCCTGGGCTATTCTTGCTTTACTCGCTTTATTCTTTTGGTGGAAGCCAATCGAACAAAAAGCAGTTACTGCTTCAGTCACAGATTTACCTAGTAAGAGCAACAGTGTGAAGCAAATGTTAATGAATCAAAAGGCTTGGCTTTTAACAGGCTTTTTTGGGTTAATGGCCTTCATGTTTTATACCATCATGGCTTGGTTACCTCCCATCGCAGAAAATTTAGGCTATAGCAAACACGACGCTGGAATGATGCTGACACTATTAACAATTGCCCAAATGCCAGCTACATTTTTAGTGCCTATATTAAATAACCGTTTTCAGCATCGAGCCGTATGGCTAGTAGGTAGTTCATCATTAGAATTAATTGGTTTATTGATGCTACTGTTTTCTTATAATCCTTGGCTGAGCAGTATTCTGATTGGCCTTGGTGCAGGTGGGCTTTTCTCATTAGGGCTAACATTACCAATTGATGAGGCCAAAGATATTCACGAGGCTAGCTTCTTAGCTGCTATGACACAATCAGTTGGCTTTGTATTTGCTGCATTGGGCCCCTTCTTTGTCGGTCTTGTTCGAGATTTCACAGGCAATTTTACAACTGCTATTATTGGCATGATCATCATCGTCCTTGTGATGATTCTGATTCAACTAAAAATTGGAAACCAAAAGCAACCGCAAATGCATCATATTCACATGAAAAAGACGACTTTCTAACAAGGAAGGTCGTCTTTTAATGATGGAATCGATTTTGTGCATTTGTTGTATTGCCTTCACGGGATGACACTGGCCATACATGTAGCGTCTTCAACTGATGATTGCTAATTAGCTGACTGAAGCATATCTTAGCACAACTGCCTCTAAAACATCGATTCCTATTAATATATCTTCAAGCTCCGTATGTTCATCTGGATGGTGACTTAAACCATCCACCGAAGGAATAAAAATAAGGCCAACTGGTCCGAGCCTTGTCATATTCATAGAATCGTGACCTGCTCCACTTTGCATATATTGATAGGATAGTTTCTTCTCTACACAAATTGTTTCTAAATCTTGCATTAGCTTTGGAGAAAGCAGGACAGGATCCTCTGAGCTAATGACATTGTATGCAATCGCAAGCTGCCTCTTTTGTTGAACGTTTGCAATAACCGTATAAAAATGCTGAAGCACACGTTCTCTCGATTCCACAGAGGATGATCGGATATCTACAGTTAACTCCACTTCACCTGGAACTACGTTCATCGAGCCTGCCACAACCTCTAGTATTCCAACAGTTGCCACAGTGCCAAACTCCTGCTCTGCTATTGCCGCTTTTTCTAATTCTAATGCCAATTCGGATGCTCCTAAAAGAGCGTCCTTTCTCATATTCATTGGAGTCGTGCCTGAATGGGACGCTTTTCCATTTAACTTCATTAATAAGCGAACTGGTGCTGCTACCCCTGTGACAATACCAATTTTCTTTTCATAGTTAATTAGCAGTGGTCCCTGTTCAATATGCAATTCGAAAAAGGCATGGAATCCTTCCTCTACTCTTGTCGCTTGATCAACACTACTAAAATCAAGTCCACAATGAGCAAAAGCCTGCTCCATCGTCATACCATCTCGATCGACTAAATGGCGATATTTTTCTTTATCAATTAATCCTGCCATTGCTTTACTGCCTACTGTTGACACACCAAATCTTGAAGACTCCTCACAGGCAAAGGCGATAATTTCAATTGGATGCTCTGTCACAATAGATCGCTCGTTTAATCGCTTGATGACCTCAAGGGCAGCGGTTACCCCTACAACGCCATCATATTTACCGCCTTGATAGACAGTATCTAAATGAGATCCCATGACAACAGGCTGCAATCCTGGCACACTGCCTTCTCTTCGAGCAATAAGATTTCCACAATGGTCAATATGAATTTGAAGATTTTCATCTTTACATAAACGAATAAAGGCATGTAAACAAGCCTGTTCTTCATTCGTATAGGCAACTCTCGTAATCCCTTTTTCGCCTGAATTATATTGATTCATTTTATCTAGTAATTGTTGATAACGTTCTTTATAGATCATGTAAACAGCTCCTTTTGAAGAATTACGAAGATGAAAATCAGACCAAATGTACGCTTGTCATAGTATCTATTTTACACCTTTTTGGTTGAAAATTAGAAAAGGGATTCTCCATAACGAGATCCCTACTCTAATTCACTGGAAAGACTTAAGCAGTATATGACTGCTCTAATCTATTTACTATTAGCCATTTTGTCATTGAAATGATGGAACAATGCATCACATTCTTCAGTCGTTTCAATTTTTTGCATGTTCAGGACACTCTTATCTTTACCCGTTAAGTAATCACGTAGATGCATATCAGAGAAGCCATGTACATGAGCATCTTCTGCTGTATTACAATAATGAACTTCTTTAATACCCGACCAAATAATAGCGCCCACACACATTGGACATGGTTCGCAAGTAGCGTAGATGACACAATCGGATAAATCCATTGTGCCAAGCTTTTTAGAGGCTTCACGAATGGCTACTATTTCTGCATGTGCAGTGATGTCTGTATCACGCATCATTGTATTGCCAACAACAGCGATGATTTCATCACCTCTTACAATGGTTGCACCAAATGGTCCACCAATATTTTGATCGATGCCTTCTTTTGTTTTGTCAACAGCTAGTTGAATATAATCCATACCGTGTTTCCTCCTAGTTAATAATATGAGTACCAGCCTGATTATTGATCGCTTCTTTCAGACTTTCAGGGTTTGTAATAATTACTCGATGACCACCATTTTCTAAGAAGCTTAAGCTTGCTTCGATTTTTGGTAGCATACTTCCTGGCGGGAACTGATTATCTTGAACATGCTGCTTTGTTTCCTCAACAGTAATTTCTTCAAGTGCTTGTTGTTCAGGTTTTCCAAAGTTAATAAACACACGCGGAACACCCGTTGTAATAATTAATGAATCCGCATTTACTTGTGCCGCTAATAGACTTGTTGCAAAGTCTTTGTCAATGACTGCATCTACACCCTCATAGACATTGTTTTCTTTTTTCACGACTGGAATTCCACCACCGCCTACAGCGATCACGACATAATCATTATCAATTAATGATTTAATCGCCTCTTTTTCAACGATATCGATTGGTTTTGGTGAAGGCACAACGCGACGGTAGCCACGGCCAGAATCCTCTACCATTTTCCAATCTGGATGCTCTACTAGCATCGCCTCCGCTTGCTCCTTTGTAAAGAATGAACCAACTGGCTTTGTAGGGTTAATAAAGTTGGGATCATGTTCATTGATTTCAACTTGTGTAATCACACTGACTACCTTTTTATTAATTTGACGTTTAGTCAGTTCGTTAATTAATGCTTGTTGAATTAAATAGCCAATTCCACCTTGTGTGTCAGCCACACAGTTTACTAACGGAATTGCTGGCATGCCTGATACTTCATTAGCAATTTCACTTCTTTGTAAAGTGAAACCAACTTGTGGACCATTGCCGTGTGTGACAACCACTTTATAACCTTCCTGAATCATATCCGCGATATGCTCGACAGTTTGAGCAACTGCCTCTTGCTGACTTTGAATAGATTCACTTCCACTATCTTTTACCAACGAGTTACCGCCGATTGCTACAATTACTAATTTATTCACAACTACACCCCTACTTCTTTTTCTACACTATTTTGAACATTTTGCTGATTAAATTTATATAACAGCGTATATAAAATGAATGACACGATCAGTCCGCTAAAGAAAGCAAAGTTATTTAGCTGTACTAAAAACGGCACACTTTTCAGGAAAGCACCTGACATTGGTAAGAGGAAGCTTATTAATAGAACGATACATGCTACGATGTTATAGCCAGATTTATAAGCTCCATTATGACCTTCTTCCACATACATCATAGATAAATCTAAACGTCTTTTACGCTCGATAAAGAAGCTAGACAACATAATACCTGCAATCGGTCCAAACATAGAGCCTATAAAACTATAAAAGAAAAATAACGTTTCTGTACTCGATACTAATTTCCAAGGCAAAATGACTGTGCCAATAATCGCTGTTAAAATACCTGCTGTTTTGACCGTAAATACTTTAGGGAATAAAGTTGTCATTTGTAATCCAGATGGTAATAAATTACCAAAAACTACAAAAGCTGTTGCGCCTACATTTAAAGCTAAAATTAATACAATTACTGAAAAGGGATTTTGAATTTTATCAATAGCATCTACAATATTAAAAATTGGTTGCCCAAAAGCAATTTCTGTCCCTGCTATTAAACTAATACAAGTAATCGCAAATAATAGATATGAGCCGATCATACCGATGGATAAGCCATAGATCATTGCTTTTGGCGATTTAGCTCTATGCGTAAAATCTGCTATATTTACAATTGGACCAGCCCAGTTAGACACCAATGCGCTAACACATGCAATAAAGACCAATGGACTTTCCATCGTTGTAGAAGGCTTATATGCTAAAATTGGTCCAATTCCTCCAGCAATATTAATTGCCCAAATCGCTGCGCCAATAATGAAAATATAAACAATCGGTGATGAGTATTTACCGAAGACCGTTAGCATATCCATGCCACCTAAAAAAAGTAAAACTGTAATTACCCATAAAATAATATAAGAAATCATAGTCGGAACATCTAAGCCAAAAATAGTGAAGTCTCCACCAATAGACATATAGTTCGGAATGAATCTTGCAAATAATACATTAAGGGATTGAGCGCCCACAACGGTCGTCGTACCAAAGAATACAACCCCAGCAATCAACCCTCGACATAACGCTGGAATAATAGAGCCTTTTACTCCAAATGAATCTCTTAGTAATATGGCAAACGGAATGCCATATTTAGAGGCGGAATATCCATTTAAGCAATAGCCTGCTGAGACGATTACTGCTGAAAGCATAATGGCTAAGAAAACTTGATTAACTGATAATCCTAAGACAAAAAACCCTGCAACCGTCATATAAGACATAATATTGTGAACTGCGCCCATCCACACGGTAATGTAGTTAAAGATTCCCCAGTCTCTTTCCTGAGGACCTTTTGGTAAAAGTTCTTCCGAATAGCCAAGTGCTCTATAATCTTGATTGGACTGTTCAATTTTTGCGTGTTCCATAGAAAGCTCCTCCTACTTATAGGAAGTGGGCTTAAGCCCACTTCTCACTAATTGTAATTAATGCTTTTTCAAAAGCTTCCATTGGAGGATTTGTGATACCAGCACCAATCATACCGATTCCAGCCTCTTTATGTGCGATAGCTGTATTAATAATTGGAAGAATACCTGATTGGATGACTTTGCGAATATCAATACCAGTAGGAATTCCCATGAAGTTTAATAATGGAATGGTAATATTTTGGTTTTCTGTCGTCGTAATTTCTTTCATTTTACGAGAATAACCAATTGCTTCATCCACTGTTCCACCTACTAAAGCAACGATTGCTGGTGCAGTAGCCATTGCGAAACCACCAATACCGTAAGTTTCTGTAATAGCACTATCCCCTATATCAAGACCTGAATCCTCTGGTTTGTAGCCAGCAAACATCGGTCCGATTACTTTTTGTGCTGGGCCAGTAAACCATGTATTACCTGGCATGCCACTAATACGAACACCAAATTCTACACCGTTACGTGCCATTGTTGTCACGACAGTACTATATTCGATTCCATGTGCAGCATCTAATGCACATTTACAGCATGCCATCCATGTAGGACCTGAAAAATAATCACTACTTGCCACGAAATCAAATACTGCTCGCTTCTGTTCAACAGGATAATCTGTTTCTAAGATATATGGTGTCAATGCTTGAATTAATAAGCTTGTACCTGCATTATTACGGTTATGACATTCGTCACCCATGTGGAGCGCTTGTGCAAGCATTAATCGTAGATCGATGCCGTCTTTATTTAATTTCATTGCATCACGTAAAATTGGTCCTAACACATCACGCATCCATATTAATCGCTCGACAACGCTGTCATCGTTGGCACCCATACGCAAGATTTTTGCCATTTGCTCACTTAAATTTGTATAGGCGATATTGCCATACGTTTTATTTTCAACGATGTGCATAAACATCGAAGCAGATGTTACCCCAGCCATTGAACCAACGGCATTATGCTCATGACAAGGTGAGAATGTGATTTCTCCTGAAGCCGCTACCACTGCTGCTTCTTCTAAGTCTTTTGCTAATCCTTCGAATACAAGTGCACCCATAACAGCGCCTTGCATTGGGCCATTCATGTTTTCCCACGTAATGGGTGGTCCTGCGTGTAAAATTGTTTTTTTCGTCATGCCAGGCACAACATTGATGGCTTGATCGAAACCAATCAGCACGGGTTGAGAGTTCACAATTTTTTCCACTGCAAGACGATTTGCTGCTTCGATTTTTTCAGCAAGTTCTGCTTTATCGATTTTGTTTAGTGCTGCAATAATTTCTGGCTTACCTCCACCTGGTGGTGACCACTCTAGGTGTGTAGCACTTGCATTTTGTGCTAATATATCATCCTTAAAAAGTTCAATACCTACGTTAATGACGTTAATTTTACTTGTAAAAAGTTCATTAATCTTACTCATGATTTTCTCCTTTCAACACCATTTCTCTAGCAAGTAATCCTGCATTTGTACTACTGCTTGCATGTGTAACACCTGCATCAATTAATTTTTTCACTTGCTCATCTATGTTTGGCGTATCTAAGTCTGTTCCAAGGACATACCCAATGATCTCTAAATGTCTACCTTCTTTTTCAGCAAATTGTTTAGCTTCAATGATGGCTGGAAGCATAACACCTACTGGGTCTTCATGAGAGCCAAAGCCTAATACGAAGTCCATCACAATGACACCAACTGTCGGATCTTTTGCTTCTTGTAAGAAGCGCTCAATGCGAGAAGACGGATCGATCATTGGATGTGGTTTACCATTTGTAAAATCATCATCACCGAAGTCAATGAATGTATGTTCCTGACTCACATTGATATCTTTCAATAAGAAATCAGGATTTTTCTGGATGTTACTGTAAACCTTATCGAATTTTTCCATCGCTAGATACATAGATTCATCACAAAGCGTACCGCCACAGAATAACCCACGAATGTATTTTTGTTCTGGTGCTAATTTTGCACGGACCTCTTCAACTAATGGAATGTTAAGTGCACGTTTGTTAATGCCTGCTTCATCAATACCTGCTAGTAAGACTGCCTTTAATGCTGCTTCTTTCGATGTTTTAGCAAATTGTCCACCAGCTGCCACTACCGCCTCTTCATTACCACCGATAAAGTAAACCACTACTGGTTTGCTGCATTCTTTGATTTGTGCGAGCACCTTTTTCTCAACACTTGCTTCAGGTGGCTTCGACACTAGAACGATCACTTTTGTCGCTTCATCCGCATCTAGTGCTTTAATGCCATCAAGCATCATAATGCCGCCTACTTCTTTACTTAAATCTCTTCCGCCAGTACCGATCAGTTGTGTGATTCCACCACCGAAGTCATGAATACGAACACTTACCTCTTGGCTACCTGTACCAGATGCTGCTATGATACCGATATTGCCTTTTCTCACAGCGTTGGCAAAGCAAAGACCTGTATTACCAATAATGGCCGTACCACAGTCTGGCCCCATCATTAATAGACCTTTTTCATGTGCTAAAGTTTTTAATTCTACTTCATCTTCAACGCTTACATTATCACTGAACAGCATCACGTGTAGATCATTTTCAAGTGCTTTGCGTGCTTCGCGAACGGCAAATGCCCCATTGACAGAAATGACCGCAAAGTTTGCATCAGGAATTCCTTGTGCAGCTGAATCAATCGTTGCATATTTAATATCACTTTTTGCTTGTGCTTTATCTTTATTTGTTAGTAATTCTTCCACTGCTAGGTAAGCGCTTTCTGTTTGATCCGCATTAGCAGTTTTAACAATAATCATTAAGTCCCCTGCTGTTGCCTCCTCCACTTCTGGCGTCATCAAACCAACGTTACGAATGACTCCTTTGTTCATCTCCGTACCCATACCAATAATTGCTTGCTCGACGCCTTCAATTTGATTCGCTTTTGTAGATAGTGACATCAATGACACTGAATCAAAATATGTGTTGCGCTTAATTACGACTTTAATACTCATCATTATCCTCCTAATTTTATATTGGCTTCTAAGCCACTTATCAGCCCTAAGGCAATATCTGTTCCTGAGGAGGAGCCAATAGCAAGCACCTTTCTCAGAGCCTCAATGGATTCCACTTCTGTGCCATATAAAATGGCGTGTATGAATGAACAGATGGACTCCCTTACTTGTCCATATGCTGCCTTCTTCAATGTTGTAAAGCTAATCTCATTGGTCAAAGGCTGAATCACTTTGATGACGCTTTCACACAAAGGTTTATACATAGAACACGGGCTATTTTGTAAGTGAATGATAGCAAATAAGCCTACTAAAAAATCATCCCCTGATGGTGTTAGCCCTGGCCCCAAGCCTACTAAATCAGCTGCATATGCCTGAAAACGATCCAAACGTTGATTCAATATTTCCTCATAAAGTAAAGTTGTGCGCTGCTGTAATAATCTAGATGTCTCTGCTTCAAATTCACTGACGGGAGAATCATTACGTTTTATGCCGCCGCCTTTCCCATGTAAATCAATGAATTGTTTAACACGAATCATATTCATTTTTAAGCTTGTACAATTTGCTGGATAAATAGGTAGCTGACATTGCCAACGAGAGGCGGTAGGGATCGCTATTATTAATTTTTCTTCTATTAATAGTTGATTATGGCGAACCGATACCCTGTCATGTTGCTGAATGCCCAGGTGATCCAATGTATCAAGATCAATGACAAGTGTATTGGGTGCCCGATCCATTGCCTTCGTAGCAAGTGTAAAAATTTCATCATTACCATCACTCCGTATATTTAAGGCATGTTTAAACACGCTGTGAACCGTTCCCGTAAACGTCTCCACTATTTGCTGCAGGAAATAATCATCACCCAATTTGGCATGTATCATATGTACACCCTCTTTATGTCGTAGGAGTACTACTATTTCGCTCCTGCTTCTAGTAGAATTTTTTCAATTTCAGTAAATCCTTTTTCTTTAGCCATTGTTAATGGTGTCACACCATATTGATCCACTAATTGTGTATCTGCTCCATGTTCTACTAATAGACGAACTATTTCTTGTTGCTTTTCTCCCCCATCATTGAGAAGAATGGCTTCAATCAATGGTGTCCATCCACAAATATTTGTATGGTTGACATTGATGTCTGTAGTCGTTACAAGTTCACGAACTACCTCAACAAAGCCCTTCTCACTTGCTGGATGAATCCCTACACCGCCAAAGCGTGTTAAACGCTCTAAATCTGTGTTTGCTTGTAGCATTATTTTCACAAGCTCTAACTTTCCATTTATACATCCATACAAAAATGGGTTTAAACAAATTTGATCTTGAAGGTCAATATCTGCCCCTTCCTGAATTAAAAATTTTACTGTTTCTAATTGATCATTCATCGCAGCAAGTAAAATTGCTGTACGTTTGCGCTTATTTTGAGAATTAATATCCACACCTTGTTGTAAATAACCTTTCAGAGCGTTATTATCACCTGCTTCAGCTGCAGTTAAAAATTCTGAGACCACATTCATATCTACCAATTTCATTCCTCCATTTCTCTGACCTATTGTTCATTTCAACTAAAAAGAAATAAACCGCGAGAATGTTACTACTTTCACATTTCCGTCTTACAAGCTTTATTTTATTCTCTTATGCCGTAGATATCATTGTTTAGCAAAACCAAAAAGAATGTAGATCATTTAGGCAATATGTACAATGTTTTGTGATAAGATTATGGCGAAGGAGTGAAATCATTTGCTAACAATTAAAGATATATTAGAGATAAAGGCACTTGAAGGAATTAAAATTGTTGCTGGAGAGCAAGGAATTCACAATGAAATTGCACTTGTGAACATTATCGAAAATCCCGATGCATTTGATTGGCTGACACCGAATGAATTACTGTTAACGACTGGTTACATCTTCCAAGATGACGAAGCCTTACAAAATAAAATTATCCAAGAAATCTCTAAAATCAATTGTGCAGGCCTTGTTATTAAAATGAGACGCTATTTACAAAAGACGCCTCAAAACATGATCGATATTGCCAATCAGCATGGATTGCCGTTATTAGAGTTACCTTATAATTACACCCTTTCCAAGGTCATCTCGATTATCAATGAAAAGGCATCTGGCCGTTATGATCTATTAAATAGAAAATCTTTGGACATGCACAATACGCTATTTAAGGTGGCGCTTGAAGGAGGAGGCATCGAATCTATTTCCTCTAAGTTAGCTGAAACAATTAATAACCCGATTATTTTTTTAGATAATGACTGGAATTTACTGCATTATACAGATCTTGATACGAATCCTGTACCCCTTGCCTATGGCATTAATTTAAAGAAGAATCGTCCAACATTTTCAAAGGATTTTATAAATACCATTCCGAATGATCTCAATGAAATGCAAAAATCCATTACACGAATCTATCAATTAGAAGATCTAGCCGTAAAATGTAGAATTCTTCCTGTTGCAGTAGCCAACTATATTTATGGCTATATTGTCATTTGGCAAACTGTACGGGATCTGAATGAGTTTGATTTCATCGTTTTAGAGCAAGCCTCCACGATTGTGGCACTAGAAAGGATAAAACAGAAGGAAATTGAGGGTGTACGTCTAAAGATTAAACAAGAGTTTTTTGATGATTTATTGACTGGAAAAATCACTTCGCTTGAAACGCTACAAACACTATGCGATCTCCACGGCTTAAAGATCAACCATAAATATTATTGCATCGTCATCTCTATTAGCCATGAAAATTTGCAAAATCAGCATGATTTAATTTCTAGAAAATACGAAACCGATAATATTGCAAAAAAATGTATGAATTTAATTTATGAGCACTCTAGCACAATTAATGGGGAAATTACATGCCTTTATCGCAACAATCAAATCATTATATTAGTTGGACAGCAAGACAACAAACAAGATTTCACGATCAATGAAACAAAGCAATACGCAGAAAACATTCTCCAATTATTAGTACAGCAACATACGCAAAGCTCTTTCTTAATGGGAATTGGCAAAGAATATAAACATATACGTTTTGTCCATAAAAGCTTTGCAGAGGCACATGAAGCTCTCCGTCTTATGCACCGCTTCGAAGAGCGTGGGGCAGTGGCTCATTATGCAGATCACTCCATTTATCATTTTTTAGATTCGAATATTAATGAAGTGCAGCTAAAGGACTTTTTCTTAGAAAGCTTGGGTTCTGTCTTTGAGCATGATCTATTACATGGGACAAGCTATCTACTTACATTAGAAAATTACTTTATTAATCATATGAATCTAAGTGAAACAGCCAAGGAAATGTTTATCCATCGCAATACGTTAATTTATCGGATTGAAAAGATTAAAGAAATTTTAAAAACCGATTTAAAAAGCTATGAGGAGCTGTTACAAATCCAGCTAGCCTTAAGAATCTATCGCTTGCTTGGTAAGTCTTTATACCACGATGAATTTGCAGACTAGTATCAAAAGGTGGTGATCGCATCACCTTTTTTGATGACCATTCATTTCATATTCAGTTCATAAACGCATGCTATAGTAAAGCCATAGAAACGAAATACATTGTTTTCAGACAATGAAGGAGGCTTATTTCTTTGCAAGAAACATCAAATGATATGTCTAAACAAAAAGATTGGCGCCGTTTTATACAGTTAGTAAAACGTGCCGAACCACCGATATGGCTACTTGTCATCGCTTTAGTGATGAGTTTAGCAACGACAGGTGTAGGGTTTATTGTTCCATTATTTACAAAACAATTAGTGGATGGCTTTTCGTTAGAATCGCTTAATTATTGGCAAATTATTGTACTAGGTATTGCCTTTATCGCACAGGCTATTGCCAGTGGATTATCCATCTATTATTTAAATCGAGTTGGACATCATGTTGTGGCAAAATTACGTGACCAGCTATGGAGAAAGCTATTGCATTTACCAATCCCCTATTATGATGAACATGATACTGGTGAAACATTGAGCCGTGTTACGAATGACACGGCGGTTGTGAAAGAGCTGATAACAGAGCATTTAGCAAACTGTTTATCTGGCGTTATCTCCATAATAGGTTCTATTATCATTCTTCTATTTTTAGATTGGAAAATGACATTAGTCATGCTGATCGCCGTACCACTGGCAATGGTGATCTTAATGTTGCTAGGGCGACGCATGTTTGTGATTTCAAAAGGGATGCAAGATGAAACAGCGAAATTTACGTCAGTATTAAATCAAGTATTACCTGAAACACGCCTAGTCAAGGCTTCAAACGCTGAGCAAATTGAATATGAGCGTGGAAAAAAGGGCATTACGAATCTCTTTACATTCGGCTTAAAAGAAGCAAAAATCCATGCGCTGATCTCCCCGCTGATTTCATTCGTTCTGATGTCTGTGCTTGTAGCTATTATCGGCTATGGTGGTGTCCGTGTTTCCTCTGGAGAGCTGACGGCTGGCGATATGGTGGCATTTATTTTATATTTAATCCAAATCATTATGCCAATGACGCAATTAACGATGTTCTTTACCCAGCTCCAAAAAGCCATGGGTGCTACAGAACGAATTAGTGCATTGCTTGAATATGAGGAAGAACATATTGATGAAGGCTTAACAGTAGAAAAAGTAGATCAACCCATTTATGTTAAAAATGTTGATTTTTCTTATGGTGAGGAGCCCATTTTATCCAATATTAATTTCACAATTGAGCCAGGCAAAGTAACAGCCATCGTTGGACCAAGTGGTGGTGGTAAAACAACCACATTTTCACTGCTAGAACGATATTATCAGCCAACGAACGGCAGTATCACACTAGGAGATATACCAATCGAAACTTTCTCACTCCACTCTTGGCGCAGTCAAATCGGCTATGTAGCGCAGGAAAGTGCCCTGCTCTCAGGCACAATTCGAGAAAACATTTGCTATGGTATAGATCGTGAAGTACAAGATGATGAGCTAGAAAAAGTGGCTAAAATGGCCTATGCAGATCAATTTATTAACGAGCTTCCAGACAAGTTCGATACTGAAGTTGGAGAACGAGGCATCAAGCTTTCAGGAGGACAACGTCAGCGTATCTCTATCGCAAGAGCGCTCTTACGTAATCCGCAAATATTAATGCTGGATGAGGCAACATCAAGCTTAGATAGTAAATCAGAAATTTATGTACAAAAAGCATTAGACAACTTAATGCAAGGACGCACAACACTAGTCATTGCGCACCGTTTATCGACAGTGGTAGATGCCGATCAAATATTGTTTATGGAGAAAGGGCATATTACAGGCTGTGGTACACACGAAACACTCTTTGAAACACATGCTATGTATCGTGAGTTTGCCATGCAGCAATTACGCATTAAAGATGTTGAATAAAGGGGTTTGTTGAGATGACAAAACTATTAGTCGTGGATGATGATGCACATATTCGCGAATTGGTAAAAGTGTTTCTGCAAAACGAGGGCTTAGAAGTGATAGAGGCTATCGATGGAATAGACGCATTGTCTAAATTAGACAATGAAAAAGTCGATATGGTCGTGATGGATATTATGATGCCCAACATGGATGGCTGGGCATTATGTGAGGAAATACGTTCATTCAATATAGATCTACCAATCCTTATGCTAACAGCTAAAGGAGAAACCTCTCAAAAAATCAAGGGCTTTCATTTAGGGACAGATGATTACCTAGTGAAGCCATTCGAGCCTGCAGAGCTAATCGTACGAGTTAAGTCTATTTTAAAAAGATATCGTATTTCTCTTTCTCAAGTTGTAGAGGCTGGTCATGTCAAATTAAATCGCCATACACATGAAGTGGAAATGAACGGCGAGACGATTCTACTTCGTTTGAAGGAGTTCGAGCTATTATTTACACTTGCAAGCTATATTGGTAAAACCTTTTCCCGTGAACAATTAATCGAAGAAATCTGGGGCTACGACTATGAGGGAGATGAACGAACAGTTGATGTCCATATCAAAAGAATACGAGAACGCTTTCCACAGGAGACGAGTGGCTTTGTCATTCGCACCATTCGGGGCCTTGGTTACCGCTTGGAACTAGGCACATGAGAAAACGAAGATTCTTGTTAAGATTAGCGATGGTCTTTTGCCTGTTTCTGATTGCAAACACCGTTTTCGCTTTTATCTCCTATCATGTAACTTCATGGCTGTTTGGACGGTTAGGAACTGAGCCTCATGGATTTTGGCTACAACTAGCAACAGTGATTGGGGTGTTTGCACTTTTTGCCTGTTCAGCTGCCATTATCTTTTTAATCGGACTAAATCGACAACGTAACTATTGGGATACGATTGTAGATGCATTAAGCCGCATGGCAAAAGGTGATTTTGATGTTCAGCTGGATTTGAGAGCAGATGAGGAGGATCAATTTGGGCAATTGATTCATGGTATTAATCATATGGCTGTTGAGCTAGGTGAACTGGAAAGAATGCGTCAGGAGTTCATTTCCAATGTCTCCCATGAAATTCAATCACCTTTAACGTCTATTAATGGCTTTGCCAAGGCTTTGAAAAATATTAACCTACCTGAAGAAAAACGTCAGCATTATTTAGCTATAATTGAATTAGAAAGTAATCGTTTATCAAAAATTAGCGACAATTTACTCAAGCTAACTTCCTTAGAATCGCAGCATCATCCATTTGAGCCTATAACTTATCGACTCGATAAACAACTACGCAATGTTGTGCTGGCACTAGAACCGAATTGGTTAGCCAAACAGATTGACTTTGATCTCGATCTTGATAACCTGAGCATCACTGCAGATGAGGATTTGATGAATCAAGTCTGGATGAATTTACTGACAAACAGTATTAAGTTTACACCTACCAATGGAACCATCTCATTATCTATGAAAAAGCAGTTCGACACGATAACCGTGATGGTCCAAGATACTGGTATTGGCTTAACCGAAGAACAACAAAAGCATGTTTTTGAAAGATTTTATAAGGCCGATCAATCGCGAACTGCTGGTGATGGCGGTAGCGGATTAGGGCTAGCCATTGTCAAAAAAATAATTGAGATGCATCATGGAACCATTGCTGTAGAAAGCAAAATAGCAGAATATACAAGATTTTTGATTACTGTCCCCATCGACAGTACGCCAACTCATGCAAACGACTAACCCCGTCTGCATGAGTTATTTTTTCTAGTATGCTACTTTACTAAAGTATCGATATACTTTATTTAGTTTCTGCTGTTGCTTCCCCTTTTTACTTTCCATATTACCAAACTCAAAAAACTTCACTTTTTTCATTCCAACAAATTTAAACAACGCCCTTTTCATTAAAATTTTATGTGCATTGTTCAACCATAAAAATGGATAATTGGTTGGCCCCTTCATCGTGGACACACAGACTACAGATTTCCCTTTTAAAAGACCCTCTGGAAATAACCCCTTTGTATCTCGATAAGCAAAATTTGCTGCAAATAATTGGTCGATATATCCTAACAGCATGGCTGGAGGTCTCCCCCACCAGATCGGATAAACAAATACAATTTGATCTGCCCAAGAGAGCTGTTGGCGGTATTTTTCCATTTTCGGATCCCGATACATATCACGACGTCGTTTATGTTCATGGAAAATTAAGCGTGGATCGAACTCTTCTTCATATAAATCTAGTATCTGAATCTCCTCGATGGTAGGATTCTCTCGACACCCCTTTATCACTTCTTGTAAAAAAGCATAATTTAAACTTTTATGGTTGGGATATGTATAAACAATTAACGTTTTCATTGTGCGCCTCCTCATTACTTATCATTTGATAATAAAATAATAGTTCAGTTCATTTTAGTTGTCAAATGATAATTGTTTTAGGACAAGTTATTTGTTATCTTGACAGTAAGAGGTGATCCCATTGAATAAAAGCGCTTTATTTCATCAGTTTGTAGCTTTTACAGCCACAATCCATCAAGTGACACATGATCTCACACAAAATGTTACCGCTGCGAATATCACACCGCTACAATATAAAATTCTTGAATATATTAAAGTAAGCCAACCTGTCACACCAACCGAAATCAGTGAATGTCAGCATATGTCCTTACCCAACACAAGCCGTGAACTTCGGAAATTGCAGGAACGGCAGCTAATCGAAAAATTTAACGACACAGTCGACCGCAGAAAACAGTATGTCCGTTTATCCAAAGAGGGTGAAAAAATGATGGAGGAGGCATTTGCCTGTATCGAAGAACGCTTTTTACAGCTTATTCAACACGCAACCCAGGATGATCTAAAGGACATCCAACATGCTCTAACCATTTTAGAGGAAAAGGTTTTACAGCAAAACGGCTAAGACCATGCTGCTTTTCGGGTGTGGTGATCGCTACTATTGGAGAAGCAGGAGGCGAGATCTTTTTTGACTGAAATTGCTCTTGCTTTGGTTTGAAGTGATCATTTTTTTCAAAACCGATCTTTTCTTTGCTCGAAGTGATTATTTTTTGTTCAAAACCGCTCTTTCCTTTGCTCTAAGTGATCACTTTTCAATCGCTACCGCTCTTTCTTTGGTTTAAAGTGCTCGCTTCTGATTCAAAGCCGCTCTTTTATTGGCTTGAAGCACTCTCTTTTCATGCAAAGCCGCTCTTTCCCTGGTTCGAAGCGCTCTCTTTTACTTCAAATTGCTCATCTCCTTGCTCGAAGTGATCACTTCTAAATCAAAACTGCTCATTCTTCTTTATGGAATGATTCATCTTACACGCAAAAAGGTTAGCCGTAATTTGACTTGAATCATTAAAAATCTTTAGTGTCACGCACCACAGATTCGTAACCACTTTGTCTTTTCTTTAATAGTATAAAGGTGAGTAGAAGGAGGAGTCTCAAGTGGAAGTAGTAGTGTTTGATCGGGAGTGGATTGAAGAACAGTTTGATACACTTCCATTATGGCAACGGTCAGCCTATACAGATTTTGCTGCCACGATTGCGGATGAAGCAAATACGTTTCCGTGTATACCAGCAAGAATGGGCTTTTTATCAAACCATTTGCGCTATAGTTTTGTCGGGGATCCACGGGAAGAGCAATCGATTAAAATGTTAGCACAATGCTTAAAGGACTATACGAAAGCATCACGAACTTTCGGGAAGTATACAACTCTTACTGTGTTCTTTCATACCCCTCACGATATGCAAGATAGCTTTGAGGTAGCAGATTATCAGCAGTTATTTTGGTCCATATTAAATAATTTAACCAATTTGGATGAGATGAATTGGCCTGAAGGAATACCAATGGAGCCTACTCAGCATGAATGGGAGTTTTGCTTTCATGGTGAACCCTATTTTATCTCTTGTGCAACACCAGCCCATAAATTGCGAAAAAGTCGTCATTTTTCCACTTTATTAATGGCCATTCAACCCCGTTGGATATTCGATGATATAAACGACACCACAGCCTTTGGGCGAAAAATCAAAAAGCTCATTCGTCAGCGGATTGCAGACTACGACACAGTCCCAGGACATCCAGATTTGAAATGGTATGGGCAAGAAGATAGTTATGAATGGAAGCAGTACTTCTTAAGTGATGATAACCATAGTCCATCCAAATGTCCTTTTTTAAGGATGTCTCAGGAAAACGGTTCATTACGTAATGTTTTTTTGCCTTTTCACAACAATCCAGGTCGCCACACTGATTAAGGCTATAAAGAGCAGGCTCACATAAAAACCGAGTCTGCTTGTTTTTTCACCTAAAGTTCCAGATACCGTCACAGCAATGAGCAACATCCCCATAGCATTCTTTACATGCCCCCACTTAGTTAACTCCATGAGCTTCCAGTAGGTCACTAAAATAAAAAGCCAATTATAGATCAACATTAAACCCGCCGCTGTAATCAAATATTCAAAGATTTTTTCTGGCATCAAAAAACCAATTACAATCGTCATTACTAGCCCACTCGTTAAAAATAAAAAGGCTGGAAAAGGAACTTTCATTTTTCCTTTCTTTGCAAGGACTGCCGGTGCATCATGATCCTCTGCAAGTGTAGTGAGAATGGTGATCACCGCGTAAAGCGAGGCCACCATCGTTGAAAAACCAGCAATGATTAGCACACCATTAAAGATATCTGCCACAAAAGGGATATGGTGTCCTTGAAGCGCTGTAATAAAAGGACTTTCATCAATCGAAAAGTCTTTCCACGAAACGAGTACTAATGCAAGGGCGATGGCCATGATAAAAATAACGGTAATCACGATCAGCATAATTCTCCCCGCTTTTTGCGCCTCTTTTGGATTTTTCAAATCGATGACCATTAAACCCATCACTTCAATTCCTCCGTAGGCATAAAAGGCATAAAGTAATCCGAGCCAAATACCTTTTAGTCCTTGTGAAAAAAATGCTTCATAATTAGTCTGAAGAGAAGCCATTGTAGTAGATGGTGTACCTCTCATGATGATGACCACTGCTACAATAATGAACATAATGATGGCAGCTGCCTTTAAGGCACCGAAGATATTTTGGAAATTTTCAAAGCCCTTCATGCCTGTGAGAATAACGACTAAACCAATAGCAGCATAAATCGATGCAGCAATCCACAGGGGCAGCACCGGAAACCAAAATTTCGTAAAAATGCCGAGCGCCATCAGCTGGCTTCCCATGATTAATAGCTCAGAAATCAAGTACACCCAGCCATTGCTAAATCCTGCCCAGCGTCCAAAGGCTTGCTTGGCATAGGTACGAAAAGAGCCTTTATCTGGATTTTCCACAGACATTTTAACAAGTGCATCATACACGATATACGTACAAATGGCCGCTAATAAAAAAGGAATCAATACCGCAGGCCCACTTTTATGAATGGCCATACTTGTCCCAAGAAAAAAGCCCGTTCCCAAAGTACAACCGATTCCAAGAAGCGAAAGCTGCCACCAGGCCATACTTCCTTTAGCTGATTTTGAAGTCATTTGTTCTCAACCCTTCGTTACGTTCTTACCAATGGCAATGTCATACATCGAATGCCACCACCGCCTTTTTCAAGCTCAGTGACATCAACTTCAAGCAAGTTTTTATTCTTCAGCAGTGGATGCGCCAATAATTGTTGTTGTGTTGCCTGCTTGCTTATCAACAGTGTTTCAGGATTCAGGTTAATAAAGTTGATGTCTGGAATGGTCTTATACGAGTTCAGCCAGTAAACATCCAAACCATGACGCTTTAAAAATGACTCTAGCATATCAAAACGACTGCTTTGAGCTGTTAACACCTGAATAGGAAAATGGCGTACAAAGCTTTTAGCAACAACCAGATTTGCGTTTACAACATTACAATTCATATCTAAATGCAGCGTATCATTGCTTTTCGGTAAATCAATTATGGCAATTTCAGAAAACCCCTCTTGAAAAATGCCTTCCTTTAAGCCTTCGATAGCTTCTATCGATGTTCTCATTCCAAGATTAATAAGCACAGCATCTTTATTTAAAATTAACAAATCTCCACATTCGAAGGAATGAAGCGGCTGCAAATTAGCTTTCCATTGTTGTGGTAACCATTTTTCTAATAGTGAATGTGCAAGAGGGTACTCTGGTTTTCTAAGTGAACTTCCAGCATTTCCAAGTAAAAGCCGATTCCCAATGACACAGGCTAGGTCACGCACAAAATAACGATTGAGGAGCTGCTCACTTAATAGCTGCTGATCGTGGGCTAGTTCTCTTGCATAATCAAGTACATGTACCCCTGCGTTTTCGAATGTTGTCTTTAATGCCATGAAATTATCCATAGCCTTCTGATGGTTGACCGTATCACTCCAACCAACCTGCTCTGCTATTGTTAAATCCGTTACATCTACGAGTGAAGGTGCACAAAGCATCACTACTTTCAGTTCGCCATATTCTGACCAACAATTTAGTTGAAATGAATCCATTCAAGTATTCTCTCCTTCTTCACAACAATCTCTGTTAGCGTTACCATTGACTTTCAGATTATACAAGGTCCGAAGAATTTACCAATTAGAATCATTTAGAGAAAGGGGTGTCATTATGGAATACTATAAATTTTTAAGACAGTATGTAGGACACCAACCTATTATTTTACCTGGATCGGTGGTTCTCATTCTTAATACTGAAAACGAAATATTACTACAAAAAAGAGATGATGGCGGTTGGGGGCTTCCTGAAGGATTAATGGAATTAGGCGAGAGCTTAGAGGATACGGCCAAAAGAGAGGTATAAGAAGAGACAGGACTAGCCATCACAGATTTACAGTTACTAGGTGTTTTTTCTGGCCCGGATTGTTACCTAAAGTTTCGAATGGGGACGAATTATACGCCGTTACAGCAGTCTTCTCTACAAGAAATGTGCTTGGTAATTTAGTGATTGATTACAATGAATCAGAGACTATGCAATATTTCTCCCTTTTCCATTTGCCAAACAATTTAAAAGATCGTCGATTTATTGAACCATATATCGCACAATTAATTTAGAGAGAAAACATGCCGTTTTCTCTCTTATTGTCATGTAAAATATTCTAATTTTGCTTGAGGGAAAAACTTCTGCATATAGCCATACAAATGTTCCTTAATGTCTTCTTCTTCCTCTTTTTGATAAATATATTTACCAATGCCATATTTGCCCCATTTATATCGTCTTACCGTCTCGTCGAGCTCTAGCTTCGTCATTGGATAATTTTTTTCAATCACACGCTTTGCAGGCTTTGTAAAGCGATGTTGAATAAATTCAAAGGTGATGTCATCGCGCACATCCTTTGGCAATTCAGCGTCCAATCGCTCAAACATATGATAATAGCCCTCCTGCCAGCCATCATGAAGATAGATTGGCGCAACAATAAATCCGAGTGGGTATCCAGCTCTTGCCACTTTCCCCCCAGCCTCAATGCGCTTTTCCAATGGTGATGTACCTGGCTCAAAGTGCTTAATCACATAATCAGCATTGACACTAAAACGAAACCTTGTACGACCATTATGCTTGGCATCTAATAAATGATCCACATGATGGAATTTCGTTACAAATCGTAACTGACCTAGCTCACTTTGTCCAAAATGCTCAATGGCTCGCTTTAAGGTATGTGTAAGATGATCAATTCCTACAATATCAGAAGTACAGGATGCCTCAAAGCGAGTGATGTCAGGTGCTCGTTCAGCCATATAGTGATCGGCCTGTTCTAGGATTTCATCGACATTGACATAGGTCCTAATATAAGGTTTGCTGCCCATAGTTGTTTGTAAATAGCAATAATGACAATGTCCCATACAGCCAGTCGCAAATGGGATGGCATATTCCGCTGAGGGCTTAGATGTATCAAACTTTAATGTTTTTCGAATACCCACTACTAAGGTCGATTTTGCTACCCGATACTTTTGAAAATCATTGTCTCCAGGAAGGTTTCTCACTTGATTATGGGAAGTTGTATAGCGAATTTCAATTCCCATCTGCTCAAACTTCTCTTTTAGCTCCTGACCTAATGGATACTGGAGGGCATCTGGCTCAAAATAAACAAGCTGAGGGGTAAATGGCTTCATCATGTGAATCCTCCCTTAATGAAAATACTGGTGATAGGCTTGTTCAGCCGCCATCTCGCTTGCAAAAATCACCATGTCATTTGTGATTGGATAATAGGTTTCAAATAAAAATAGCGCTAGCTCCTCTGGTTTTTCTGGATGATAAACGACTGCCGCTTCCTGTATATTCGTTACATCTTGAATATGTGGATTGCGGTAAAAAATATAAACAATATCACCCACATCAAATGGTTGTTGCATCTCTTCACCTTCCTCTGCCTTTCCATTAGTTTGGTGAAAGTGTACAAAAAATATGTCATAAAAAATTTAGTTGGTAATATACATACAGTCGTGCGGTTATTTCATCAGGTATCTAGGAAAATAGCATAATACAGAATTTTTTAATAATTTGGTATAATCAAGAAAAGGAGGAAGATACATGCTTAAACAATCTATTATAGAAAATGTACTTGAAGCGGCTCTTGCAACAGGCGGTGATTTTTCTGAAATCTTCATTGAAGATAAGTACACCAATGAATTCCTATTACAGAGCGAGAAAATTGAACAAAGTATTGCTGGACGTGATTTCGGTATTGGCATCCGAATTTTTTCAGGATTTCAAAGTATATATACCTATACGAATGACTTTTCAGAGGAAGGTTTACTAGCAGCGGCCAAAAGAGCAGCAATAGCGATTAAAGGTGGAGCAACAGGAACTATTCATCCACTCCAAAAAGAGATCATCACACCTATTCATCAAATCCTCCGTATGCCTAATACAGTGGAGCACACAAGTAAAATAGCTATTATGCGTCAAGCAGATTCCATAGCAAGAAATTACGATTCTCGGATTAACCAAGCCAGAGTTCGCTATTTAGACGAACAACAAAACGTTTTAATAGCTAATTCAGAAGGCAAATTTGTGGAGGATACACGTGTTCACAGTAGGCTCAGCATACAAGCAACAGCTACAGAAGGCACTGAAGTCCAAACAGGCTTTTATGGACCTGGTGCACATGCAGGCTTTGAATTTATTGAGCAACTAGATTTAAACCACTATGCAGGAGAAGCTGCACGTATTGCTGTGACGATGCTGCATGCAGATGAATGTCCAAGTGGTAAATTCCCTGTCATTATTGATAATGAATTTGGTGGTGTTATTTTCCACGAAGCTTGTGGTCATGGTTTAGAGGCCACGGCTGTTGCCAAAAACAATTCTGTTTTTGCCAATCGTATTGGTGAAAGAGTAGCTCCTGAAATTGTTACTTATATAGATGATGGCACACTTCCGAATGAATGGGGTTCTCTCAACATTGACGATGAAGGAGAACAAACAAGAAGAAATGTTTTAATTGAAAATGGCATTTTAAAGGGTTACCTAATTGACAAATTTAATGCTCGACGCATGAATGCGCAACCAACAGGCTCTTCACGTCGACAATCTTATCGATTTAATCCAACCTCTCGTATGACGAATACTTACATTGCACCGGGCACATCTACCCCAGCAGACATAATTGCCTCAACTGAGTATGGGATTTATGCAAAATATATGGGTGGGGGACAAGTTTCCCCTGCAACTGGTGATTATAATTTTGCAGTGATGGAAGCCTATATTGTCAAAGATGGTAAAATAGACCGTCCTGTGCGAGGCGCCACGCTCATTGGTAATGGTGCCAAGACATTACAACTAGTAGATCGAGTTGGGAATAATCTCGCTCATGGAGCAGGTATGTGTGGATCACTTAGTGGTAGCCTTCCTGTCAATGTCGGACAGCCGATGATTCGCGTAAGTGAAATAACAGTTGGTGGAACAAAGGGGGAATAGACTATGAGTATCACACAGTTCCAAAATAAACTTTTACAAGAAGCCGCACTGGCTGGGCTAACGGAAGCAGAAGTCTATTATGAACAGAAAACTTCTTTCCAATGCACACTGTATGAGGGTGAATTAGATAGCTATGAAACATCAGAGGATGGTGGACTTAGCCTTCGTGGTGTCTACAATGGTAAGATGGGCTATGCTTATACGGAAAAAGTAGATGAGGATTCCATTTCTTTTTTAATTGACTATGTAAAAGCCAATGCAGATGTATTAGATGAGTATGAAGACCTTTCCATTTTTGAAGGTAGCCTGGAATATGCTGAGCACTCTTTTTACAATGAAGAGCTAGCTGCAGTTAGTATTCCTGAAAAAATCGAGTTCTTACGTGCTATCGAACAGAAAATCCGAGCTTACGACCCTCGCATCGTTACACTTGATTATTGTATACTACAATACTATTCGACGGAACGAACATTAGCGAATAGTAAAAAATTGTCTTTATCTCATAAAGAAAATGGCTTAATCCTTTACCTTTCGACAGTGGTCAAAGAAGGCGACGAGCTAAAAACAGGTGATTATTTAAAAACAACAAGGGATTTCCATGCACTTGATGTAGATACTATTGCCAAGAGGGTGGCTGAGGAGGCACTTGCAAACTTAGGTGAACAGTCCATCCCTTCTAGTAAATATCCAATCCTTCTTCGTCATGATGCGGCAGCCTCACTACTTAATACTTTTATGCCCATTTTTTCTGCTGAAAATGCACAAAAAAATCAATCATTATTAAAAGGAAAAGTGGGACAGCAAGTCGCTTCTAAAGGAGTCACACTCCTCAATGTTCCTTATCATCCCGATGCGTTATCTGGTGGGAACTTTGATGGTGAGGGGGTTGCGACAAAACATCAGGCCATTATTACTGAGGGGACATTACAAACACTTTTGCATAATCGGAAAACAGCTGCTAAAGATGGCTGTGAGACAACAGGTCATGCAAAAAGAGAATCCTATAAAGATACCTTGTCCATTGCGCCTCAAAACATATATATTGCACCTGGCCAAGATACACAGGACACATTAATCTCCTCTTTATCAGAAGGAGTACTTGTAACCAATTTATCCGGACTTCATTCTGGTACAAATAGTATTTCAGGCGACTTCTCTGTTGCTGCACAAGGGTTTCATATTCAAGATGGCAAACTTGCATCACCCGTGAGGCAAATGACCATTGCGGGTAATTTCTTTAGTTTGCTTAAAAATATAGAAGCTATTAGCTCTGATCTTTACTTTTTACCAAGTGGTCATGGTTCCCCATCAATCATTGTGAAAGAACTTGCTGTAACCGTTGAATAATCATAGAAAAGTGAGCCTCCAATAAATGGAGGCTCGCTCATTAATTAAAAATTCCTCATCATGTTAGGTTTGATCAAATAGCTTCACATAACTATGCTTCGCTGGATAATTATAAGATGAAAAGCCTGGCTTATAGTTGCTTTGTCATCTGTACCTGCTCTGTTGTCACCTTTAATCCATGCTTTAACAAATAGCTCGTTGCTGGATTGCTCGCTAAGAAATTCACTGTCGTCAAATGGACTTTATGTGTTGTAATACTTGCTAAAAACTGTGTTATTAACTCTACATTACTTTCCTCTAGTATTACCATTTGATAAAGTAGAATACGCTCCACCTCACCATATTCATTCCACAATGTTTTGTATAGCATATAGCCAAGTGGTTCATTGTTATCATTATAAAACACCTTTGCTTCCCCATGCTTCACGCTCTGCCAGTTACACTGCCAAGGAACATTTTCCCGATAGAAAGATAGATGTGCTAGCTGCTCTGGGCGAATGGTCGCAATATGAAGGGCTACTGTAGATGTTACCTTTGCTTCATACTCGCCGCTTAAAAATAATAGTTGATTGGCAACCACATAGCCATATTTTTCATATAAGGCAACGGCTACCTGATTTTCCTTAATGGCTTCTAACGTACCCAATTCTACATTTTCTCGCTTATAGATAGCTAGGGTTTCCTCCATTAATAGGCGCGAGACACCCTTACCACGATATGCTGGAGAAATACCAGTCCCACCATTCCAAGCTGTTTTTTGGCCATCGATGGTACGAAAGCCATTCATCACAATGGCAATCGGTTCCTCTTGATCAAAAACGACAATAGAATGCTCAGGAGATAACCCCTCCCCCACTAGTCGCTGTAAAAACATTTCTGCTGTCATATTAATTTCAATAAAATAACCTTCAAAGCCTTTGTTCCATGCTTTCAATACTTCATCTAATGTACATTGTGCAACTGTTTTAATCTTCATACAATCCCTCTTTTCAAATGGAATCTAATGCTGCTAGATTTTCTAAGGTTAGTTTTCTCACAATCTCATAACCATGTCCTTGACCTTTAGGTTTTATGACAACCGTCCCCATATTCGAAATGATGCCCAGCCCCACATTTCTTGGAAAGCTATGCCCAATGATTATGTTGTTTATGCCCTCGGGTGGGATGATTTCCAGCATCGATGTAGAAATTGTTACTATACTGCTTTGCACTACTGTAGGAAGATTGCCACCTAACATAAAGATTTCAAACAAGAAGGGGTCAATTTGGAGATTGCTGTTTGGAAATGCCAAACGTGCTGTTTCAATGGTCCGACAAAAAGGACTGGTAGTGATGGTGGAAAGGATGGGAATTTGCCAATAGCGTAGCATTTGACCATAATAAATTGCCTCCCTACGACCTTGATCGGATAAATTCCGTTGATTTTGACAACTTTGAAATGTACCATATGCTTGATCTACACCAATAGTTGCTGTTCCGTGTCTTGCATATAAAGTTAGCCCACCTTTTCTCAATAACGCTAGGAGACCCTTTTCCATTTTCTTCATCTCCTTCATCATATCACTTTCTACTTTGTAATGTATGTGCTGTACATAGAAAAAAGCTCCCCACAACTTTTTGTAGGAAGCTTTTTTTGTTATTTTATTGGAATTCTGACAATAGCAGTCGTTTCTAAATGTTTTGATGAGTCAATTGAAATATGACCATTATATTTAGTGACAATTTCTTTGACAATAAATAAGCCTTGCCCTCTTAGTCTACCATTCTCATGTTTTTTCGTTGAAAATCCTTGTTTGAATATGTGATCGGGATTCGCAATATTTGGCCCAGTATTGGTAATTTTAAATTCATACTGAGATTCATCTGCTGTACAGCAAATCTTAATCTTACGTTGTTCCTCAGGTAATTCAACAGCAGCGTCAATCGCATTATCAATTAAATTGGATAGAATCTTGATTAAATCTGTCGTTTTAATCTTATTAAAGTCATTTTGAGAAAGCGTAAAATCCATATCAATATGATGATTTTGAGCCGTTAATTTCTTCGTTTGCAATAAGATGGACAAACCTGGATGATCAATATTTAATTTTAATGACTTGATCGCCTGAACTTCTTTTGATAGTGAGGATAAATATTGTCTCGCCTGATCTGTTTTTTCTAATTGTAATAAACCATGTAACACTTGGATATGGTTCGTAAAATCATGACGTAGGGACGACACCGAAGTAATCAATGTTTTGATTTCTGCTAGATATGTGTCCTCTGTAGCGCCAACTTCCTTCGCTACCTCTTTTTGATACCATCTTTGTAAAAATAAAAAAGAACCGATGACAATTAAAATAAGTACACCATTAAAAATAAAATTAAATAGGTTGTCTTCAATGACTTTACCCTTAATACCATTTAGCGTATCTGCACTAATGTCAATGCCTAAATACCCGATAATTGTTCCATTATCATCTTTGATGGGTGCACCAACAGATAAATAAGACCCATGTTCAGAATCATGAATTACCTCTGTAACATAGGTTTCACCATTATAGGCCTTTTCAACATGCTTTGCAGGAACAGTACAAACCACGCCAATACCGAAGCCCTCTTTCATTTCTTTTGGCATTCCTGTAATCATGGCTATAGATACTTCAGGATTGTCCACCTTTAAGGTGTAAACAAATAGTGCACCTAATTTTATCCTTGCATCGTTTAAATAATTTCTTACTTTCCAATAATAATCATTTTCCTGTGGATTATTTAAAAATTGCTGATAGGCATCCGTATCTATGGATGCAGCAATAGAATGGGCTGCCTCTAAGCTTTGATTGGCAATCGACTCTTCAACGGTCTTTTTTATTTTTACATAGGATGTAAAGATGTTTAAACTTGTAAACAAACATAATAAAATCGTTGATAGAATTAATATTAGTTTTATTTTTCTATTTTTCATAAAAAACGGTACTTCCTCATCTATAAATATTCTAGAATATTATTATATTATAATTAACTCTATTTTTTGTTTGTAAAGCAAACATTGCTTGTATATCCTACATAAATTAAAACACAAAATCAATTTTTATTTTATTCATACCCAAAATTACACACTGTAACAAATAGTTTAATAATCCTTGACAAGAAAGTAAACTAAAAAGATAAGTAATAACTTTTTATGTCTCATTTCCTATTTAAATGGAAAATTAAAAAAACCACTAAAGCAAAGGTATCAAAAAAAGATCAGGTATCAACAATACCTGATCTCATCACAATATGCTTATTTTTTACTTGAAGTCCGTGTTTGATCTTGCGGCTTTAGAAAGGTAGGTCGTTTACTATAGCCCTTTGGAGATAGTCGCAATAGGGACTTACGTATATTGCCCTTTTCAAAATCGGCACTAAAGTTTACGTACGGCACTCCCAAGACTCTCATATTCGCAGTGTATAAAAGGATGAAAAACACGGATATAAAAAAACCAAATAAACCAAAAAATGCCGAAGCCATAATAATGATTAATCGAAAAATACTCATAGCCGTCACAAAGGATTGATTGACCAATGTAAATGCAGCGATACTAGAAATGGCAATCACAACAATCATTGAGGGGCTTGTAACACCTGCTTTAATCGCTGCATCCCCAATAATTAGTCCTCCTACCACACTAACGGAGCCACTGACGGCACTCGGAAGACGTAAGTTGGCTTCACGAAACAATTCAAACATAAATAGCATCATTAAAATTTCTAGAATGGTTGGGAAAGGCAATCCCGTTCTCGATTCGACAACCGTTGCCAGTAGTAAAAATGGAAGCTGTTCTTGATGATATGTCGTCAATGCAAGCCAAAAACCTGGCAGTAGCATACTTATTAATATCCCGACAATTCTGAGTAATCGTTCCATCGAGCTAACAATGAGTGGGTACTCATTATCCTCTGCTGATTTAAAGAGCAACATAATATTCGCAGGTGTAATTATGGCATAGGACACACCATCAATCATTAAGAGTATTCTTCCTCTAATTAAGGCCTGCATAGCAAAATCAGGTCTTCCTGTATAATCATGTCTTGGAAGAATTGTCGCTGTCTTTTCAATTTTTTCCATTAATAAGTCGCCATTGATAACAATATCCGTATCAATTTTTTGTAATTGAAGTCGAATTTGTTCCAGCATATTTAAATTCACAATGTCTTCCATATATAGTATGGCTACGGTTGTTTTAGAACGCTTACCAATTTCTAATGTCTCTATACTAAAAGAATTAGTCGGTAATCGCTTTCTTAATAAAGCAATATTAATAAAAACATCTTCAATAAAGTCATCTCTAGGTCCCTTTACTACTAGTTCTAATGTTGTTTCCCCAGGCTCTCGATTGGGTCTTTTTGAAATATCACTAGAATAAAGTAATTGATTTTCTTCAAAATACAGTAAAACATGGCCTTTATAGACCCTAGTTACCGCATCCTCTTTCGATAAAATCTTTTGTAAATAGGGAATGTGTAAATGCTGTTCAATTTCTTCTTCTAGCATGTCCTCAGTGACATTGCTTAACAAAGATTGAACACGTTGAACAACCACAGTTTGAAGTATTTGCTCATTGACCATTGCATCACAAGTTATCAAATGTACTGTATATTGCTGAAAATTATATTGTTGGAAAATCACATCAGCAGAGCGTTGAAATAGTGATTTCAACATTTTCAAATTAATTTGTTCAATTGATGAAATACTTCTCATCTCCTACTGAGCCAGCTCAAGATTAGTACATTTATGAAACAATCACCTTCAATAAATACACTTAAGCATATTTTTCCCATGGTTGTTCAAAATATTCAAAGAAACAAATGTTGTGACGACTATTCAAATTGTCCTGATCCAATCATTTTCTTTAGATTTGCCATCTCAATTGCAGACATTGCAGCATCATAGCCTTTATTACCAGATTTCGTTCCTGCACGTTCAATTGCCTGTTCAATATTTTCGGTAGTAACAATTCCAAAAATAACAGGTACATTCGTTGACAATGACACATTGGCAATGCCTTTTGCCGATTCATTACAAACATAGTCATAGTGTGTTGTAGAGCCACGAATAACAGTACCTAAACCAATAATAGCATCATATTTCTTGGTTTCTGCCAGTTGTTTCGCTATAAAAGGAACTTCAAAAGCTCCTGGCACCCATGCAACATCAATAGATGCAGAATTAACCCCATGACGAGTTAAACCATCCATTGCCCCATCCAATAATTTGCTAGTAATAAACTCATTAAAACGACCCACTACTACTGCAATTTTCAAATCCGTTCCAATTAATTGTGCTTCAAATGTTTGACCCATTGTTCCTTCTCCTTTTTACATAGAAATTTTAGTTTTATTAGTGGATAATTGTTGACGATAAGCAACCAATGCTTCTATCGAGATCATTTTTAAGCCATGTTGTGCAGCGTAATTTGTTAGTTCTTCAAACCGAAGCATGTGCCCATCATCACCCATAATTTCGCAAATAACACCTGCAGGTACGCTATGACAAAGCTTCGCTAGATCAATAGTGGCCTCCGTGTGTCCTCTCCGTTCCAGCACGCCTTGCTCTTTCGCAATCAACGGAAAAATATGGCCTGGTCGACGAAAATCAGTCGGCTTAGCTTGCTTTTCTACCATCCTTTGTATCGTTAGCGCACGCTCAAAGGCGCTAATCCCTGTCGTTGTTTCTACATGATCGATACTTACCGTAAATGCGGTTTGATGGTTATCTGTATTGTGCTGAACCATTGGATATAAATCTAGCTTTTGTGCAAGCTGCTGTGAAATCGGCGTACAAATTAAACCTCTACCATTGGTTGCCATAAAGTTGATTGTTGCTGGTGTGATGAATTCAGCGAGTGCCAGAAGATCTCCTTCATTTTCTCGATCCTCATCATCAACCACCACAATCATATTGCCCTGCCTTAAATCCTCTATGGCTTCTTCAATTGAATGTAGCACGATCATCAACTCCTATTCTGTGATTTAAAAACCATGTTGTGCTAAATAATCTCTTGTAATAGCTGGCGTTATTTGCCCCTTTTTTAATTGCCCTATAATGTATTTTCCAACTAAATCGGTTTCGATATTAACGATTGCTCCAACCCTCTTCATACCTAAAACGGTTTCTTTGTAAGTATGAGGAATAAGTGAAATTGTGACACTCTTGGCTTCAACATGAAAAAGGGTTAAGCTTGTGCCATCAATTGTTATGGAACCCTTTGGAATACAGAAGTTGGTTAGTTCCTCTGATATTTCGATATCAATATAAACGGCGTTTGCTACTGGACGTTTTCGCAAAATTTTGCCGACTCCATCAACATGACCAGCAACAAAATGGCCACCAAATCGCCCATTAGCAGGCATGGCACGCTCCAAATTAACAGAATCACCTATTGCCAGCTGCTGTAGATTTGTTGCTTTGACTGTTTCAGGCATAACATCCATCGTAAGCTGCTGTTGTGTGAAATTTGTCACCGTTAAACAAACTCCATTGACCGCTATACTGTCACCAAGCTTGACATCCTCTGTTATCTTGGCTGATTGCACCGTAATTTTCATACTGTCCCGATCGCTTTGCACGGCTTTTATGATACCAATATCCTCTACAAGTCCTGTAAACATTCCATCACCTACTCTACTTTATTAGCACTTCTATCCTTTACTTTTACAGTTTATCCATCTGTTTTTGTGCCTTATCCTTCTCCCTTCTCTCGTTAGCAATAAAAAATAAAAACCCCTTTACATCAAAGGGGTTTTGGGAGTATAAGACATCAACAAATAAGCCTATTTGAAAACAATTTTTTCATAGACTGTCATCTCATTCGTTCTTCTCCCATCCAGACTATCACTGTCGGTTTTGGATTTGCACCAAATCAGCTTGCGCTCACGGACTTTGAATTGCTTCATCACCGCCGATTGGGAATTTCACCCTACCCCGAAGAACATCTTCTATTCAATTGTGCTAAATAAAAAAACTTCCCACAAGATGATTGGGAAGATTTGTAGTAAATGCATAGTCAAATAAACCTTCTAAATTAGAATCAATTTAAAAAGTTCGCATTTTTACCCTTCTCCCATCCAGACTGTAACTGTCGGTTTTGGATTTGCACCAAATCAGCTTGCGCTCACGGACTTTGAATTGCTTCATCACCGCCGATCGGGAATTTCACCCTACCCCGAAGAATATTTTTATTTAGCTAGTCTTACGATAACACTATTTTATTATATTATCCATCCTTCTTTTTAAATTTTTTTCGAAGCATAAATTTTAAACAGCTCTGACGAGACTTGAAAAATGTAAAAGATGTTAATAAAATGATGTCATTTAACCTGTTTATGGAACTTCTTAATCAACAAAACGTTCCTTTACAAGTGACTATTCAGTCTAGGCCGTTTGGAGGTCATTAATTTGACATTTTTAAAAAATATACCTTTTAAACAAGCTGTTTTCTATGCCCTATTAGCACTCTGTTGTGGGGTTTCGATTGTTTTCGTAAGTCATAACGAACAATTTTATGATCGACCGATAGCAAAAATAACGCAAGTGGATGTAATAGAATCCGAACCGATGACAGATATGTATGAAAATGAGGATTTTTTGTTTACACAGGAGATGATGGCCATTATCAAAAATGGTCAGCATAAGGGGCAATCCATTCATTTGACGAATGACTATTCTTCGTCTGGTGCTTTTGATCAAGAATATCATGTAGGCAATGAAATCTTTGTCACGGTAGATGATCGCACAACACAATCAGTTTTAACAGGAACCATTCTCGATTTAAAACGAGATCAAACCATGGTAATGATTGCATGGATTTTTATTTTTGCCCTACTTATTGTAGGTAAAAGACAAGCCTTATTTTCTATCATTAGTTTGAGTGTCAATGCTGTGATTCTATCATTCGCATTAGATCTTTATGTGAAGCATGGGGGCGTAAGCCTGTTATTAGTCAGCGGCATTTGCGCCCTGCTATTTACGATTATTTCGCTACTACTTATTAGTGGATTGCATACAAAAACATATGTAGCCATCGTGTCCACACTTTTAGGCACTGTTATAGCGCTTATCATAAGCTCTATTGTAATGTGGTTGACAGGTGAAAATGGTCTTCGTTATGAAGAAATGCAATTTTTAACACGTCCCTATCGTACCGTCTTTATGGCAGGTTTATTTATTGGCTCACTCGGGGCAGTAATGGATGTTTCTATTACAATGGCTTCCTCAATTTTTACTTTGTACGAGCAAGATCCTACAATCTCTGTCAAGGCTCTGAAATCTTCGGGACATGAAATCGGTAAAGATATTATGGGTACCATTACAAGTATCTTATTCTTTGCCTACCTTTGCGGCTCCATACCTATGATTATTCTCTATTTAAAAAATTCTTCCACATTAGGGCTTACATTGTCCTTAAATCTTTCTTTAGAATTAGCCCGTGCCTTAGCAGGGGGTATTGGTGTTGTCCTTACGATTCCTATCAGTCAGTATACCGCTATATTTTTTATTAATCGAAAGAGGGTTCGAGGATGAATGTTGTCGTCTTATTAGCAGTTATATTATGCGTGTTAATGGTACTTGTCGGCGGTAGACAGGGGATACGCTCATTTCTTTCTTTATTCCTAAACTTTGGTGTGCTCTTTGTCACCATTTTTTTAATGACAAACCCTAAAAATAGCCCTATCATCTTGACGTTTATTGCCTGTACGGTCATTAGCTGTATTAGTCTTTTCTATATCAATAAAACAAACAGTAAAACCATTACAGCCTTTATCTCGACGATGATAACGATAGTTGTGTTACTACTCTTTATTACCTTTGTAACGGAAAAGTCGATGATCCAAGGGTTTGGCGAAGAATCAACTGAAGAAATCAGCATCTTTTCTCTCTACGTCGGTGTTAATTTTGTGCAGATAGGTGCATCAGTCATCATTATGAGTACGATAGGTGCCATTATGGATGTAGCCATTTCCATCGCTACCTCTATGCATGAGATTTTTTATCGCAATCCTTCGATGAGTAGAAAAAAACTATTTGCAGCTGGCTTAAGTATAGGAAGAGATATATTAGGAACCGATACTAATACGTTATTTTTTGCTTTCTTTGGTGGCTATTTAAGCTTATTAATCTGGTTCAAGGACCTCTCCTATTCGATTGGGGAAATTGTTAACTCCAAGGTTTTTAGTGCCGAAATGACAACCATTTTTTGTGCAGGAATCGGCATTGCATTGATTATTCCGATTGCCGCCTGCATCAATGCCTTTTATTTAATTCGAACACGCGAAAAAACAGAAAAACTTTTATAATAATTACCAGTACCTATCATAAAACACAATAAAGCCGAGGTGTCTCAATGGACTTTTAAGACACCTCCTTTTGTTGTACCATTTTCATTGCAATCGCCGTATTTTCTGATAATATTTACCATAAGATGTTTACGTACGCTCAAAATGGTTGTTATTTCAAGAATACTAGATTGCCCATTCCATGTAACATTTTTTAGCATAGAACGTCAATACAACGAGATGAAAAAGGAGAAAGTTTGCAATGAAGCATATTATCTTTGATTTTGATGGGACGCTTGCAGATTCTACTGCTGTGTTTGCATCAGCATGGAATACTTTAGCCCAAAAATATAAATTTAAAGGCATTGAATTGAAGGAAATTGATACATTAAAAAAATTATCAATTTCAGAACGCAGTAAATTATTCGACTTCCCAATGTATAAGTTACCTATGATTTTACCGCAATTTTATAAATTGTATCGTCAATCATTAAATGATGTGCATCTTTTCGATGGAATGAAGGAACTATTAATAGAGATTGATAAAAGAGGCTATAAAATCATGATTATTTCCTCAAACTCTAAAGAGAATATTTTAGAATTTCTTAAAATGAACGGTATTCATTGTGTAGCAGATGTACTTTGCTCCAACCGCATTTTTGGTAAGGACAAAGTAATGAAAAAGTTTTTAAAGGAAGCGAATGTCGACTCGTCTGACGTCGTATACATTGGAGACGAGCAAAGGGATATTGTTGCTTGTAAGAAAGCCGGTATACCAATTATTTGGGTGGAATGGGGCTATGATGCCAAAGAAGTCGTGCAAAATGACGAACCTGAATACAGTGTCTCAACACCGCAGGAAATTTTAGAGATCATTTAATCATGAAAAAGGATAATAGCACTTGTCTATTATCCTTTTTATATGCCTATCCTTTGATGTCACTAATTTGCATTAGCTTTTCTGCTGTACTATTAACCCCTTTGTAGGCATCTGTTAATTCATGCATACTCGCAGCAAACTGCTGTGTAAACGCAGCAATTTGATTTGTTGATGCATTGACCTGATCGATGGATTGTTTAATATTTTCTAGTTGCACAGTTATGCTATCAGCACTTTCTGTGCTACTCTGGGACATTTTTTGTATTTCAGAAGCGACCACCGCAAAGCCACGCCCATGCTCACCTGAACGTGCTGCTTCTATCGATGCGTTTAGACCAAGAATTCTCGATTTCATAGCTAAATCTTTTACTAAATGGACAATCACATTAATTTGTTCAATATCGCCTGTCATCGATTCCGCGAAATTAGATAGCTCTTCCAAACGATTGGATACATCCTTACTGGCAGTGGCTAATCCATCATTTGTAGCTGTCATTTCTTCTACGGCACTCGAAAGCTCAGTTGCCAATAGACGCATACTATCCATTTTTTCGTTCGAAATAATGGCACTTACTACGCCAATAATACGTCCTCCTTCAAAAATAGGCTGGGCAGAGGCGATATAGGCCATACCAAAACCTTCTGCGCTACGCTCCTCTTTCACAAATTTTCCTGAACTTAACGCTATTTCTGTTGCTGTACCTCGATATTTATGTACTGGGTCACCAACCCCAACTTTTAAGTCAACCTTTTTTCCTGGTTTGTAGGCAAGCACTTTTTCCGTATCTGCCACGATGACACAAGCATCCTCTGGGTAAGTTGCTTGGTATAAATCAATCGAATCAATCGTTGCTTGTAGTTTAGGATGCATTGTCTTTTCCCCCTAAAATTTTCTGAATTGTATCAATTTAACTATATCATGCGATCCGAAAAAAGACACCAACGTCCAGTGGTGTCTCCTTACAACATTATGGTTTTTTCAATAATTCTACATATTTTTCTGCCGTTCGAATTTCAATTGTTAGAGAATTCTCTCCATAGCTTGCCTTAATTAAAAATGGTACATCATTTGAGTTTTGAAACCTAAAATCTAACGTATCATAAGAAACCGTAGCATCTCTTCCTTTTGGGACATATCCTACATCTAACGAATGATGATGGCGCTCAACATATTTGACGGGAATTTGGTCTACTGCATTAAACAAGGTTGAAGAAGTTTGACAGATTCCACCACCAATTCCCATGACTACCTTCTTATTAATAATTTCAGGTGCGGGTTGATAGCCATTTGCCTCATCTCTTGGACCCACAATTGTATTAAAAGAAAAATAATCGCCACTGCCTACAATCACATTATGAATGGCTCTAGCAGAGAGCTCAATATTTTTATTTCTTCCTAAATCAGCACGATTGAAATAAGTTGTATAAGATGCAACAACCACTTCCTCTAATAAAGGAAGATCCTCAAAATAATAGCCACTTTCTGTTATATAGAGCGGCATTTCTACCTGACCGCCAGTCGCAGAAGCTTCGATAATACGCTCCACTAGCTCACTTTCCTTTAAAATGATTTGCGGCTTCCCCTTGATCACTTGCCCGTTTTCATCCAATCGATCAAGCATCATACGCTGATCATAGCCATTTGATGTGTCCGTTCCTCTCGCCCATTCCCTTGCTAATTGTTCGATATGCTTTTGATAGGCTTGTGGGTCCGTATCGAAGCCAAATTCCTTTGGAGATATTGTTTTAAGTACCTTACTCGTAGTTGGATCAACAACCTCTACAATAGGATCAATCATTTGTTCTTGTTCATATGTAACAGGTTGCTGTATTTCCTCACGTTGTTGAATTTTTTGTTCTAGCTTGTTATCAGGGACTGCTGTTTTTTCACAACCTACGAGACCCGTCATACAGATAACGCAACATGTAGCTAACCACTTCTTTTTCAACCATAAACACCACCTCTATCTTCATACTACAGAGACATCTTATTCGTCTATTGCTCATAGTGTGTTGTTTTTTGGTTATTTTTATTTGTCAAGATAGCAAAAACAGGCTACATTATCCTTAGCCTGACATATCTAAAGATAGTTTGATGTGTATTCTTGTAGTTAATTAACCTTTTAATGATTTAGGGGGATTAATTCTAGAAGAAGTAATATACGCTTCCAATACGGTATACTTTAGAATTTAACGCGAAAAAGAGCATCTACTAGCTATCACAAAAGCCAATAGATACTCTTTCTTTTTTTATTTTTGAATAAACATTTGTGTCCAGTAATTACCTTCCTGTACATAGCCTACACCAATATGTGTGTAGCTTTTATTAAGGATATTGGCACGGTGTCCTTCACTGTTCATCCAGGCCGTTACAACTTCCTGTGCGGAGCGTTGGCCCTTCGCGATATTTTCACCAGCAGATTTATACGTAATACCGAAGTTTTTCATCATGGTAAAAGGTGTACCATACGTTGGACTTGTGTGGTCAAAGTAATTTTTATCCTGCATATCTTGCGACTTATATTTAGCAACCCTTGATAGCTCCCAATCTTCTTGCAATGCTGGAAGACCTGCTTTTGCCCGTTCTGCATTGACAAGTTTCACAACCTCTTGTTCAACTGTTGCCTGTTCTTTTACAGGGACGTTAATTTTTTGACCTGGAGAAATTTGATTTGGGTTAGCGAGTTGTGGGTTGGCATCAATTAATTCCTGTACACCCGTTTCTGTTTTTAATGCTATTTTCCATAGCGTATCACCAGATGTCACTGTATAGGATTCGGCGGCCATTGCCGCAACTGGCACTAATAATGAAGTTGCTACTACTGAAGCTAGTGCTGCTTTTTTTATTTTTTTAAACATGTTAATCACCCTTCCTAATTGCTCTACCATTATCGTAAATAGTTTTTGAGCCATAATCATCACAAAATATTTGGAAGGATTTTTACAATTGTATGACAAGCTCGCCATATGTTTAGTTAAAGCCCTTTCTCTCGCTATTCTTTCCCATTGGAATTGTCATCAAGTTGCAATATGTTTGTAATTGGCATACATTACTAATAGATTTAGTGATCAATTGCTGCACAAAATATCCTATTTTGCTAATTGCTTACGCTGTAATCGATAAATTAAGAGAATATAGAGCCAATCATAAAAGAGCGTTGCTACAGAAATAACGGTAATTAAAGGTGTGCGGAAGTATAGATAAAAGCCTACCGCTGCAAATAATGTACCCACCATCTTACAAACTGCTATCCCCATGGATTGACCAGCTAAATTCCCTCTTTGCAAGAGTAAAGCAATAAATAGACCTGACATCATAAGATTTTGAAAGAATGCTACGTACTTTCCTTCAAAATCTTGAAATTCATAGACTATACCTAAAATGATCAGCATGCTAAAGATTAACGTGATCAAAAAGGAGAAATACAATAGCTTTTTTGATAGCATCTTTCGATATTCATTTGGCGCATAACGTAAAAATTGCATCAAAATAAAGACATCCAATACAAACCAAATCAGCGTAATATAGCGTTGCAGGTCATTTTGTGGGTAGAAAAAGGCAAAGATAAATTCCCATGAAATATTGGCACAAATAGCGACCATAGGCATGCCATAGGTTTTATCTTGCCATCCTTTGTAAATAACAAGTATATATGTAAAAATCCAAAAAAGACCCATTCCTACTTGGCAAATGAATAATATGTCTTGTTCACTCAACATTCACGCTCTCCCCCTCTCTAGCATTCCTTCTACTATATGAGGAAATCGATTCTTTATGTCTAAAAGTTTGATAGACGGGTAAAGGAGTAGCTAAATAGTAAAAAACGGCAACCTATACATTCCACAAGCGATCCTATATAGTAAAACGAGGTGATTAAATGAAAATAAAAATGTATTTAGAGAATGAGCAATTTATCGCAGGAACAACCTTAAAAGATGAGATGGAAGTAGAACACAATAATATGGCTTTGCATAGTTGCCATGATGTTCAAGCTATCATTAACAATCGTCAGCATTTAGCTGCGACATTGAACTGTGATTTACAAAATTTTATTTGTACAGAGCAAACGCATAGTGCGAACTTTCATAAAGTCACATTAGCTGATCAAGGACGAGGAGCTGCACAAATGGATACAGCGGTGAAGAATACAGACGCGCTTTATACAGTTGAGCCTAACTTACTATTATGTAGTTTTACGGCAGATTGCGTGCCCGTTATTTTTTATAATGCTGTGAATGGACTTGTCGGTGTGATTCATTCGGGATGGCAAGGAACAGTCAAAGAAATAACACCCAAACTGTTTCAGCATCTTATGAATGAAGAACAGTGTCGACCTGAGGACTTTCATGTTCAAATCGGTATGGCACTGAGTCAGCAGAAATTTGAGGTAGACGCAGATGTATATGAAAAATTTCACAGTCTTGGTTATGCCGAAGAATTTATGTATTACAATGCAGAAACGAAAAAATACCACATTGATAATCAGCAGACAGTCAAAAAGCAATGTGAGCTTGCGGGTATTCCAGTGAATCAAATACAAATTGATGAAACCTGTACATTCCTTAGTCCCGATGGCTTTTCTTATCGTCAAGATAAACAAGCTGGAAGACATTTAAGCTTTATTATGCGAAAAACACACTAACAGCAAAGACCCTTCTTATCGAATGGGTCTTTGCTGTTATTTTAAAGTACCTGTACTAATAATGGACGTTTCTACATGGACCTTCACGTCTAATTTTCTAATAAGCTCTCTTGTTTTTTTCGATGTCCATTTTCCATGATGATACATTCTAAATTCTTCACTTAAGCCAGCTGGATCTACCTCTGTTTTATTTAATCGTGCTAAAAATTCACTAATATCCTGTTCCAACTGTTTATTCACATCTTTTTCCAGATCACTAATGCTTTCAACTGTAAATAAATGTGATTCTCTTTCTCCCTTATATTCGCTTAAAGTACCCTTTATTTTTAAGAAAATCGTTAATTTGGGTGATTCCATATTTTTATTACTCTCTTTTTTCACACTGCTCTCGATTAAATCAATCATTACCTTTTCTTCTCCATGTCCTGCATTTAAATCAAGATGCAATGGAGCAAGATTTTTCTGTCCACTTAAAGCTTGAATAACTAGTGCTTCCTCAGGTTTAATTAATTCATGCATCTGATTCCCTTTAAATATGGCAACGCCTTTAATCTCTAATTTCTCCCCTCGTTTTTCAACATAGGGTAATACTACATCAACTACTGGATTGGTAATCGAATACATAAAATCATGAATATTTGTATTGGGATTAAAAGCAGTATTGATACTCGGCTCTAATAGATTGTTCAAATAAAAATTAATACTTGGCTTATCAGGGTAATCCCCTTTTAAAATCGCTTCCGCATTATCCTTCACAACAGCTATCAATACTTTATTACCTACTTCCGCATTGCGATATAAGTGCTGAACAATTTTTCGAACATTCCCTTTCCGCGCAAAATCTTCGTTTACTAAGACAACTCGCAATTGATTGAAGACTATTTTTTTATCGGATTGCTTTTCTATTTCCACGATGCCGCTTGATACTAAATCTGTTGTGATAGAAAAAGTTTGTGTGTCTTTTTCTGCGTCTGGAGAATATTGGGGGATCGCTACTGTGAGTCTCATCTGGTTCTCATCGATATAGTCAAAAGCCATCGAGTCTACCATCCCAACATCTTCTAGAGGAACTTTTAATTCTTTTTTAGAACAGCCTGTAAGTAAAACGAAAATCAAAAAAGAAATGATGCATAGATGTTTATTTTTCATACCTGCACCTGCTTTTTTCGAATAACATATATCAGGATTAAAAACACTGGCCAGCTTACAAGCACATAGCCTACATAGTTACTTGCCATAAATAATTTTTCTTGGAATTCACGCGAAAAGGGCATTTTTACAATAAAGAAAATGATCAAGGCGATGATATACAACTGATAACTTTGCTTTTTCTTTTTAAGGAAGGTATCCATCCCCCTTTTTGCACACCATACATAGGCTGTAATCGAGGATAAGATTAGAAAAACCCAAAGCGTAATGCCAATGATATCGATTCGCTCAATAAAGGTAAATTCTCCTGCCTTAAATAGGTTTAATACTGAAAACTCTACATTTTTTAACTGCCACTCTGAATAATACATGACGCTAATAGCTGTTGTGATAAAGCATAAAAATATACTAATCCAAATACCGATTAAGGAATGACGAAATGCCTTTTTTTGATCGATGATATATGGAAAATAAAATAGAATTAATTCGTAACCAAGGATAGAAAAATATCCTTGCTTTAACGCTTCATAAAATTCCTGAGGCGTAAAATTAAAGAGAGGCAAAAAATGACTTGGATCACCTTTTTCAATGGCCCAGCGCGTAAAATAGAATAATCCAATGGTAATAAAAAATGTCATTATACAAAATCGTGCAATAGATTTAATACCCCCACTTACAATATAAATAAGTAGCAGTAAAAAGCAAAGTACAGGCAAGGTGATGGTTTGTTCCTGCAATGCTGTACTTTGAATTAAGTGCATATAATTACTAATAATCCCTGCACTAAAAACAATAAATTGAATAATGACGAGTAGATTTATAAATTTTCCGAGCCATTTTCCCAATAATATTTCATTCATTCGAAATAAATCATCATTGGGAAACTTCGAACAAAGCCATACCATCGCAAATAGTGTCAGGCTAGCAATCACACCAAAGAGAAGAGGCATAAATGATTGTGTGTAGCCCATAGGACTTATTTTCTGAGGGAGCGAAAGGATACCGGTACCAATCATAATACTTTGCGCTAAGAAGATGACATGATAACGATTTAAGACCTTTCCTTTTGTTGTATTCAAAGTTAACCACCTCATTCTCATTCTGACACTATTTTTTCTGTACTTTTGAAATACCAGTCTTACTTCTTATATATTTAGTTGGAAATCGGATGACACTATCCAATAAATCGCTTGGCTTTCTTGGAATGGCAGGTGTCATATAATGCGTCCCTAAGGATTTGAGACTTAATAGATGGTGGATTAACCACGCAAAGGCGAGCATCTGTCCAAACAAGCCAAATAAACCTGCTGATAAGATAAAAATATAACGGATAAATCGGCTAGTATTACTCATTAAGAAAATGGGCGGTAAGAAGGAAAGTAGTGCTGAGGTAGCAACTAATACAATGAGTATATTACTGAGTAATCCAGCTTCTACGGCAGCTGTACCAATTACAATACCTCCTACGATACCAATGGTTTGTCCGACTTTGGCAGGCATTCGGGAACCTGCTTCTCGCAACACTTCAATAATAAGCTCGATAAATAATACCTCAATCAGTGGTGGAAAAGGTACCTTACTTCTTGATTCTTGAAGATTTAGTAATAATTCATATGGCAAAATTTCTGGGTGGAAGGTTAAGGCTGATATATACATTGGTGTAATCATGATCGTTAAGAAAAAACCAAAAAAGCGCAGCATCCTTAATAAAGATGCTGTTGTCCAACGGTTGTAGTAATCCTCAATTGACACGAACATTTCAAAAAAAGATGTGGGACAGACAATAGCTAGTTGACTATTATCCATAAAAACGACGATTCTACCATCCAGCAGATAACGGCAAATACTATCTGGACGGACTGTCATGTAATATTGAGGAAAGGGCGATAATGGATTATCCTCAATTAATTGCTTCAACACGGATATATCCGTAAATAACGGATAATCTACCTGGTCAATACGGTTTCTTAAATCATCTAAATTTTCATGGCTCACGATATTATCCATATACATAATCGATATTTTAATATTGGCTTCTGACCCAACAATTCGGTTTTCATTTTTTAGCATGGAGCTTTGAATCCGTCTTCTCACTAACGATATATTCGTTTCCAGTGATTCTGTAAATGCATCCTGTGGACCAATTACAGTCGACTCTGTTTCCGTATCCGTAATGGCTCTTGTAGGCGCGCTATACGTGTCGACGCTTAATAGGGCGTTGGTTTCGTGAAAAAAAAGAAGGGTTTGCCCAGCATTCAATTTTTTAACGACACCCTTCACATCCTTCGGGTCCACATATTGAGCCATTTGATGAATTTGTTTCAAATTATTAGCTAGTGGAATCGTCACCATGGTTTGTAAAGTCATTTTTTCGATGAGTGAGGAGAAATAAATGACCGTCACATCCCCTTCTTCTGTAGCGATCATTTTCAGTTTTACGTCATCGACTTCGTTAATCTCTTGCTTTAATTTAGCGACAATCTGCTCGGGTATCTCGTTCATTTTCGCTCCACCCCTTTTGTTCCGATAAATACCAGTCCATATCACTCAGTTTTTAGTAGTTTGTCTTTTTTTCATTTAATTATGTAAAAATTGTGCTAGCAAAAATAGCCATACAAAAAGGATGCATCCCAATTAGAGATACATCCTTAAAGGTTATTCTATAGAATCTTTGCTGTATCGGTTTTTACCAATACCAAATACGTAGTAGCTAATGGTTACGAGAATCAAGAAAATAATGCCCACTATTAATGACACGCGTGTATCATCATTGAACCACATGCCGACTAGTACCATGATTAAAAAGATGATTGTTACATAGTTTGTAATCGGTGCGAACGGCATTTTAAAAGGATGCTTTGCTAGCTGCGCTCCCTTTGCTTTTCTAAAACGAATTTGACTGATTAAAATGATAAACCATGGAATCATCCCTGGTAAAACACTTGCACTATACACATAAACAAATAAGTTTTCAGGGGCAATATAACTTAAAATAACCCCAACGACTAAGCCAACTAATACGCCCGCTGTTCCAAATAAAGGCACGCCATTACTAGAAAGCTTAGCGAAAAATTTTGGTGCTTGTCCATTCATAGCAAGTGTATATAACATACGTCCAGCACTATAGATTCCACTGTTACACCCTGACATTGCAGCTGTGATGACGACGAAATTAATAATACCTGCAGCAGCTGTGATACCTACCTTAGCAAATGTCGCAACGAAAGGACTACCAATTGTGCCAAGCTCATCCCAAGGATACACTGTAACAATGACAAAGATTGCACCGATATAGAAAATTAAAATACGCCAAATAATGCTTTGGATGGCATTCGTAATCGTTTGTTGAGGATTTTTTGCTTCTCCTGCTGTAATCCCAATGAGCTCCACCCCTTGATAGGCAGCAACGACTAAAGATAAGGCAAAGAAAAATCCTGTCCAGCCACCTGTAAAGAAGCCACCGTGACTCCAAAGATTGGATAAGCCAATTGCTATTCCATCATTGCCAAAGCCAAAGAAGATGAGTCCGACCCCTGCAATAATCATTAAAATAATCGTAACAATTTTAATCATCGCAAACCAGAATTCAAATTCTCCAAACGATTTGACAGAAATGAAGTTTGCCACACCCAAAATCACCATTGCAATTAGACCAGGTATCCAAGCTGGTAATTCTGGATACCAATATTGCATATACGTTCCTACTGCTATAATTTCAGACATCCCAACAATAACCCATTGGAACCAGTTACTCCACGCTGTTAAATACCCTGCTAAAGGATGAATATATTTATAGCCAAATGTGGCAAAAGAGCCTGTACTTGGCTCCATATAAAGCATCTCACCCATTGCCCTCATAATGAAAAAAATAAAAATACCTGCAATACCATAGGCAAGGAGTACAGAAGGTCCTGTCCATTGAATAGCACTTGCTGAGCCCATAAATAGCCCAACACCAATCGTACCGCCAAGTGCAATCATTTGAATATGACGTGCTTCTAATCCTCTTTTCAATTCCTTATTGGCCACTCCATAACGCCTCTTTTCCTGTTGTTCTTTCTACGATGTTTTTACTTTAAAATAATAATCAATTTTTCTAAAAAAGACAAATGTATTTTTAGGAAAAACAAAAAATATTGCTATTTTAATAGAATAACAAAAAATAGGTAATAACGACGATTTAATTGATGTTTGTACGAAATATGGTGTTACTTCAACATAATTTAAATCAGAAAATTCAAAAAAACTCTATTCCATTCAAGTCGAAAGGAATAGAGTTTGCTTCGTTATTGTAATAAAGTTTGTTCGTGTAATTTAGCAGAGAAGTATTTACGTGCATCTGCTGTTAGAATTTGTAGCAAAGTCACTTCTTCTTGACGTGCAAATTCTACAAACATCCCACTTAAATTTTCGTAGACATATTTGATTTTAAAGCCACTATCTAAATAATGATCTACTTTTTGAATTTCCTCTGTGCTTTGTTGGAATTCAGACATGCCATCACCTCACCTTCTTTTGAAAATGTCTTGATGTTGTCTCACTTACTCGGCACCCTTCATCTCTAACAGAGGATCTGGTTGCTCCATCAGTTCATCTTCATCCGGAGTCGTCGTTGGAGCTGTTGGTTGGCCAAATATTTCATCTAAATTATGTCCGACAGTAATACCTAAATATTTGGCATCACTTGGATCATCTAGCTCAGCTTGTGGATACTTTTTAAACCACCAATACTTCGCTAATACATAATATACAATCGCGCCTACAGCGAACCCTACTAAAGAAGAGTAAGTTGAAAATATATTGGCAACTGCACCACCGATTACCCAAGCGATTAATCCAGCCATATTAAAGCCCTTATAATATTTAAATTGCCCATCTAATTCATAAAGCTCTTTGACATGTACGCGCCGTTTACGAATCAGGTAGTAATCAGCAAATAAAATACCTACAATTGCTGTTAAAATACCGCCAATGATTAATAGGACATTGACCATGACATCAAATAGACTCCAGGGCTGTGCAAGAATACCAATAATCCCTGCAATAACTACCCCTACCCAGAATGGCACTTTCGGTCCACCGATATTAGAGAAAATAGTAGCTGCTGGTACAACGTTGGCAGAGGTATTTGTCGACCATTGTGCTAATACAATCATCAGCAATAGAATTCCAAGAATAAAGCCGCTTGCACTTTGCTGTAAGGCATTTATTGGGTCTGCCGAGGCAACTGCCATATAGCAAACTGCACCAATCGTAACAATGAATGTGTTTGTAATGGGCATGACAATTAAAGAGCCTACAAGCTGTGTTTTATTACGCTTGAACCAATTACGCTCATTTTTGGGTGCTTTAAAGAAGCGGGACAAGGATGGCATATCTGCTGCTAAGGTTGCCCAAAAGCCCATATTTGCCATCACCACTACCATGAAGGCGGTAAAAGCAGCGAAGCCTGTTGTTGGGGTTTCCACCCACGTCCAAATATTTTTTCCCTGAGATGTTGCACTATCTGCCAATGTGTAATACATCCAACAAGAAATTAAAATAATGACAGGGGCTGCTAAATCAGCAAAACGCTCAATGGATTTAATACCAAGAGATGTATTAAAGAGTTGAAGCGCTGCAAACACAAGGAAGCAGATAAACCAATTATCAAAGCCAAACAATAAATTTAAAATTCCGTTTATCGCTAATGCACCAAAATACGTATTCAAACCAAACCAACAGGCAGCTGTAACACCACGTACAAGAGAAGGTATATGAGTACCGAATGTGCCAAATGGTGCACGCATATAAACAGGGAAAGATAATCCATGCTCTATTCCGATGTCACCAATTAACGTCATAAAGACGCCAATTAAACAAGAACCTACCAATGTTGCCACAATCACCATTGGTAAGGATAAATTCATAATAGCCGAACCACCAATGGCAAAAGCCGCTAATACAATTGCCATTCCTATCCAAATCACCGCAAAACCAAATGTTCCAATATTTCTTTGTTGATGTGTCACTGGAAGTAAATCTGGGGATTTTAAATAATTCCCTTCACGTTCCATAATGTTTCTCTCCTTTTTTTCTAATTTCCGTGACAACCTACTTGAAGTGCCTTCCTTCACCCAAAATGCTGAAGGAAGGTGGAATTTCGATTTTAATCTTTATTCAAAAATGAACAACGGTCCTTTATTTTGATAGACTGCTAAGAAGTGATTGGCGTTCATTCCATGTCATTGGCGGAATTGTAGATGGGCGTTCAACCATTGAAATGGCTCCATCGACAGGACAAACAATTGAGCATAAATTACAGCCTACGCAGTCTTCCTCACGAACCTTTAGCATTGGGCGACCATCCTCCGTATAAAGGTCAATACATTGATGGGATGTATCCTCGCAAGCAATATGACACTTATTGCAATTAATACAAACATCATTATTAATTTCTGCGACAATTTTATAATTTAAATCTAAATCACCCCAGTTTGAATACCTTTGTACAGAGCGACCAACTAAATCCATGACGGAAGCTAGACCTTTATCATCTAAGTAGTTATTCAGCCCATCAATCATATCCTCCACAATACTAAAGCCATGATGCATTGCTGCTGTACATACCTGTACGCCTGTCGCACCCATTAAAATAAATTCCGCTGCATCCTGCCAATTGGAGATCCCCCCAATGCCCGAAATCGGTACATTGACTAATGGATTACGAGCACATTCTGCAACCATGTTCAGTGCAATTGGTTTAACTGCTGGACCACAATAGCCCCCATGAGCTCCTTTTCCAGCCACATGTGGTACTGTATTCCAAGAATCTAAATCAACACCAGCTAAACTGTTAATCGTATTAATCATACTCACAGCATCTGCTCCACCTCGTGTTGCCGCTTCCGCCGTCACGGTAATATCCGTAATGTTGGGCGTTAGTTTAACAATAACAGGTGTACGCGCCGCTTCCTTTACCCAGTACGTTTGTTTTTCCACCAATTCAGGGACTTGACCAGAGGCAGAACCCATGCCTCGTTCTGCCATCCCATGTGGACAACCAAAGTTAAGCTCAAGACCATCAACCCCCACATCTTCTACTCGTTTGACAATTTCATGCCATTTTTCTTGCTTTGGTTCCACCATTAACGAGGCAATAATTGCGTGATTAGGAAATTTCTTTTTCGTCTCATAAATTTCTTGTAAATTCACTTCTAATGGTCGATCCGTAATTAATTCAATATTGTTAAAGCCTGCCACACGTTGGCCATTATAGCTAACTGCTGCAAAACGGGAAGACACATTTAAAATCGGTTCTCCTAACGTTTTCCAAACTGCGCCACCCCAGCCCGCTTCAAATGCACGTTGGACTTGATAGCCTGAATTCGTTGGTGGAGCAGATGCTAGCCAAAATGGATTCGGCGATTTGATGCCCGCTAAATTAATGCGTAAGTCTGCCATATAAGTTCCCCCTCTATCCGTACTAACAATCTTTTGTCAACTGAAAGCATAGTGCCAGATACAGGCTGTATGACCACCATTTCAAAACATAGGCTAATGTAATCATTCAGATGGGGGATTAACAGCCTGTATAAACCCGATTGGTGAATCTAACAATCAGTGGAGAAAGAGCCTCACTGATTGAAGGTTCACTTTATGCAATCTCACTTGGTTTTCTTAAACGTTCATGAATCTTATATGCTGCATCTTTTCCTTGCTGTACAGCGGTCACTACCATCGCTTCACCCTGGCCATTACCAAAGACAACATCTCCACATGCAAATACTTTGTCATTGGACGTTTGCATTGTTGTCTCATCAATGTCTACGACACCATTTGTATGAGCTAAACCAAAGGCTTCAATTAACGATACAAAACGAGTTTGCCCGATGGCTTTAATAACAGCATCCACTTCAATGATAAAATTGGAGCCCTTTACTTCTTCAGGGCGTTGTCGACCATCAGGACCTGCCTCACCAAGCTTCATTTTCACACATTCAATGCCTGTCACCTTTCCTGCTTCATTGCCAATAATTTTTTTAGGTGCAGTTAGCCATTTAAATGCCACACCATCCTGCTTGGCAAATTCATATTCAAATTTGTATGCTGTCATTTCTTTTTCTGTTCTACGATAGAGAATTTGTACATTATCTGCGCCTAAACGCACCGCACTTGTAGCACCGTCTATCGCCGTGTTTCCAGCACCGATTACGGCTACTCGTTTCCCTACAATATCATTTGTAAGCGGTCCCATTTTTGTTTTTCGAATAAACTCAATGGCATCATGTACCCCTTCTAATTCTTCCCCATCAATGCCCAAATTTGGGACAGCACCCATACCGACAGCTAAAATCACACTGTCATACTGAGCCAAAATTTCATCAGCAGAAATATCCACACCTACAGCTGTATTCGTTTGAATGTCCACACCGAGCTGTTCAATCTGCTCTACTTCCCAATCTACGACATCATTTGGTAATCGGAATGCTACAATCCCATAGCTTCCTAAGCCCCCTGCCTTCGCTTCAGCCTCATAAATAGTTACTTGATAGCCTAAACGACTGAGCTCACGAGCTGCCGACAAACCAGCAGGACCTGCCCCTACAATGGCTATTTTCTGTCCATTATGTGGACCTGCCTTAAATAGCTGAGCATTGGTTTCCATTGCCCAATCCGTTGCATAACGTTGTAACTCACCAATTTTAATTGGCTTTGTTGAAGAATTTAAGACACACGCCCCTTCACACAGTTCTTCCGTTGGACAAACTCTTGCACAGCTTGCACCAATTGGGTTTGCTTCTAATATAGTCGTAGCAGAACCCTTCATATTACCAGATGCAATTTTTTTTATGAAATTTGGTATTTGAATACTTGTTGGACATGCTTTAATACATGGTGCGTCATAGCAATACAAACAACGATTGGCTTCCTCAATAGCCTCATTCTTTGTCATCTTACCTTTTAATTCCACAAAATTACGTCTAAGCTGCACGGTCATTGCATTTTCTTGAATCGGAACCATTTCCACATCCCCCTCATGTGTTCATTTTTTCCGTACCCTAATTACGAAACCGATTGTTTTGCTCTCCAGTCAAAACAATCGGTCTATCCTGTAGGAAGCTAAATGTTTAGAGCTTCCGCAGTTACTGTTTTTAATGGACGTTTAATGTATCGTCCACTGCCAAGTACACCTACAAATTCTTTATTTTTAATGACATATTCCCCACGTACGAGTACACTAACAGGCTCACCTGTTACCTCCCAGCCTTCATATGGGTTATAGTCCACATTCATATGATGTGTTTTAGCTGAAATTTGACGCTGTGCCTCTGGGTCAAAAATGACGATATCCGCATCTGAACCAATTGCAATCGTTCCTTTTTGCGGGAATAAGCCAAATATTTTTGCGGCACTAGTAGAGATCATATCAACAAATTCATGGATGGAAATTCTGCCTTTTGCCACGCCCTCAGAGTATAAAATACTGAAGCGGTCTTCAATGAATGGTCCGCCATTTGGAATTTTCGAGAAATCATTTAAGCCTAATTGCTTTTTACCTTTAAAGCTAAAGGAGCATTGATCTGAGCCAATCGTCTGTAGCTGTTTTGCCTTTAAGGCATTCCATAAATGTTCTTGATGATATTTAGGACGAAGTGGCGGTGACCAAACATATTTGGCTCCTTCAAAGCCTGGTTGCGCTAATGCGGATTGATCGAGCGTTAAATACGGTGGACAAGTTTCACCATAAACATCATAGCCCTTTTCACGAGCGGCAATAATTTCATCTACCGCTTCTTTACAAGTCACATGCACCACATAGAGCTTCGCACCAGCTATATGCGCTAATTCGATAGCACGCTTTGTTGCCTCTCCTTCCAATTCCGCTGGACGAGTTAGTGCATGATAGATCGGTTCCTTATGTCCAGCACGTCTTGCCTCCTCTACTAGCTCATCTATAACAGAGCCATTTTCACAATGGACCATCACTATCGCACCAAGATCCTTAGCGATTTTAAAGGCTTTAAATAATGTACGATCTGTCGCTTGGAATTCTTTTGCATAAGCCATGAAGACCTTAACAGAAGTAATGCCCTCTTGCTCCAACAATTGTGGTAATTCAGCTTCGGTTTCAGGTGTTAGATCACCAATCATCAAGTGGAAGCCATAGTCAATAGCAGATTTTCCTTTTGCCTTGTCATGCCATTTCTCTACGGCTGTTGCTAATTTTTCTTCTCCTGCTGTTAAACAGAAATCTAAAATAGTAGTTGTCCCACCAAAAGCCGCTGCAATGGTGCCTGATTTCCAATCATCATCCGTCACCGTGTTATTGAATGGCATGTCTAAATGCGTATGGGGATCAATGCCTCCAGGCAATACGTACTTGCCTGTAGCATCAATAATTTCGGCGCCAGCATCCGTTAAATTTTGTCCAATTTGAACAATTTTCCCGTTCTCAATTAAAATATCTGCCTCAAATACATCAGCAGCAGTTGCTACTCGTCCACCTTTAATGATTTTTTTCACTATGCCTCTCACCCTTCATCACAAAATTAGAGAATGCTTGATAGTTAATGCAGTGTATATGTTTCGCCCATACTAAACTTCGTTTGTAGCGTTAACACCGTTTCCAATAAAATATCTGCGCCCTTTGCACAATCTTCAAAGGCTGTTTCCTCTTCTTCACAATGACTCTTCCCTTCAATACTTGGAACAAAAATCATCGCGGAAGGAACCATACTTGCCATATACTGTGCATCATGTCCAGCGCCACTAAACATACGATGAGATGAATAGCCAAAGCTTTGACAAGCTCTTTCTACTTCATTGCAAATCGCACTATCAAAATACACGGTATCTCTGCCCCATAACTTGACAGGCTGAATATGGCATCCGCCCGCTGTCTCAGGAAGCGCGTTGAGAATATCCTCAACCTGTTGCATGACCTCTGGCTTTTGATGACGTGAATCAATTGTAAATGTCACCTTATTTGGGATAACGGTATGAATATTCGGGGAAACATTCATACGACCAAAAGTAAAAACAAGTTGTTCGTCAATTTTTCCTAATTGTTCATATAGCTCTTTAATGATAGTTGATGCCACAATCATTGGGTCTTTACGCATTGGCATTGGGGTTGTACCTGCATGGTTTGATTGCCCACTAATTGTAATTTCATAGCAGACCATGCCTAGCACACCTTCAACAACACCAATTTCCTGCTGTTTTGCTTCTAATACTGGCCCTTGTTCAATATGCAATTCGATATAAGCAAGTGCCTCCTTCAGACGATTGGCTTGCTCTCCCTCATAGCCACTTGCTTGTAAAGCTTGTTGAAAACGAATGCCGTTTTTATCTGTAGATTGTAGCATTTTTTCTTTGTCAAATTTTGAGGTAATGACGCCTGAACTCATCATGGCTGGATCAAAACGTGCCCCTTCTTCATTCGTGAAATTGACAATCGTAAGAGGAATGTCCACTTCGATATCATTTTCCTTTATTGTTCGAATGGCCTCGATCGCTGTTAGTACACCTAACACACCATCAAATTTTCCACCTTTTTCTACTGAATCTAGATGGGAACCCATGACAATGGGTGGCACATTCTTTTTACCAGGAAGAGTGGCGTAAATGTTGCCCATATCGTCCACCTGAATATCCATTCCTAACGTTTTGCAACACTCACAAAAATAGTTTCTTGCTAATACATCCTCATTCGAAAGAGACAAACGTGTGACGCCACCATTTTCGGTGGCCCCAAATTGACTAAATTGTTCAATTAACTCTTGCAATCGTCTACTATTACATTTATACATATGCAAGTCCTCTCTTTCACAGTAGTTAATAAACATTCTAAAATAGATAAAATTTGTGAGATATGGATAGTAAACTAAAAAAATATGTGCAACTGCACATCATATATGGTAAGTTATGTTCATAATTAAGGGGGGAACGTATGGGGACGATTCGTAAAATTGTAGAGGGAGTTCATTTCCCAATGCTCACATTAGTCGCTGGACATAGTGGTACGTATCGCAGAGTTACTGGTATTAATGTTGTGGAAAGCAGTCATTTAATCATGTTTTGTAGACCCAATGAATTAGTCGTCACAACAGGTATTAATTTAGATGCGCAGCAAGACTCCTTGGAACATCTTGTCAAACAGGCATACACGAAAAAAGTAGCTGGCTTTATCATTAATACAGGACCATTCATTCCTAGCATTCCAGAAGCCGTCATCTCTTTTGCCAATCAACATGATTTCCCAATTTTTCAAATGCCATGGAATTATCGCATTGCTGATCTATTAAAAACTACCTTTCAATTTATTGCCAATCACCATCAAGAGCTTTCTATCGAAGAAAAGGTTCTTTTCAATCTACTATTTCATTACAAACAAAACACTAACACAATGAAAGATCAACTAGCACAGCTAGGATTTCCTCAAGGAAGAGAATTAGCGATCATAACTTGTACAACCATTGGCTCCAAAGCAGCTATTGACCGTTATGAGGTCATGATCCAATTCGCTTTTCAAAATCGCTATCAACGCTTCTTAAAATTAAAGCATAAAAATCACCTCATCTTTTTAATTGATAAAGCACAAATCAATACACCTAATATACCCTTCTCAAAAGTTGTAGAAGAAATCTATGAAAAAATCACGCTAAAAAATGGTTACTTGGATATTATTATCGGCAAAGGTAACTTTCATAAAGAGCTAGAAAATGTTCGCCAAAGCTATGATGAGTCCTTAACCGTCATCCATTTAGCACAGCTTCATAACAATCGTTATTTGTATAAATACAAAGAAATCGGTGCCTATAAAATATTGATGGCTGTGAAAAATCAGCCCCTAATGAAATCGTTTAGTCAGGATATTTTAGGACAGCTTTATCACTATGATGAACTACATGGGACAGACTATGTACCTTTTTTACGTATTTTTGTTGAGGAAAATGGCAGTACAAGCAGGATTAGTGAACGTCAATTTATACATCGAAACACCGTCCTCTATAAAATTAAGAAAATTGAAATGCTATTAGATATGGACTTAAGCAATCCCTTTACGAAGACTAATTTGTATATTGCCTTTTTAATTGAGGATGTCTTGATGCATCAATAGCCTGTCACAACATTAAATTAACTGAATTATCTTTCTCATTAAATACTCCTTCTAAAATTCTTGAAGCATACATATAAAGTACAAATGGGGGCGACTGCGCATTTTTGTTGTCCACATCTGAGGAAAACATATGCATGCTAATCAACTACCTGTTTAGAAGGAGTGAAGCTTCGTGACAAATGTAACAAGTCCCAATTGGCAAGTAAAAGATGAACAATTCGTATGGCATTCTATGAAGCCCTACAATCCAAATGCAACAATGATCGTCCAATCCTCTAAAGGAGCATGGATTACTGACATTGAAGGCAAGCGCTATTTAGATGCAATGGCAGGTTTATGGTGTGTGAACGTTGGCTATGGACGTGAGGAGATTGCCAAAGCTGCCTATGAGCAATTGCTAGAAAATACGTATACCCCATTATCTGTTGGGCATATCCCTGCTATTCAATTAAGTGAAAAAATTAATGAGCTTTTAGGGGATGATTATGTCGTCTTCTTCTCCAATAGTGGCTCAGAGGCAAATGAGGCAGCCTTCAAAATAGCTAGACAATATCATCAACAAAAAGGTCACGTCAATCGAACGAAAATTATTTCTCGTTACCGGGCCTATCATGGTAGCTCGATGGGTGCTCTTGCAGCTACTGGACAAGCTCAACGAAAGTATAAATATGAGCCACTGGCACCAGGTTTTATACATGTCACTCCACCTGACGCTTATCGTGCCAATGAAGACCATATTCAAAGTAAGGACCCTTGTGCATTACCATCCGTCCAAGCAATCGATCATGTCATGACTTGGGAAATGTCAGATTCCATAGCAGCAGTCATTATGGAGCCTATTATTACTGGCGGTGGTGTAATTATGCCCCACGACAGCTACTTACAGGGAGTTAAAGCTGTTTGTGAGAAGCATGGCGCACTACTCATTGTCGATGAAGTCATTTGTGGTTTTGGTCGTACAGGCAAAGCTTTTGGATTCCAAAACTACGGCATCCAGCCTGATATTGTGACTATGGCAAAAGGCTTAACAAGCGCTTATATGCCACTGTCTGCTACAGCTGTTCGTCGTGAAATTTATGAGGCGTTTGCTGGAACTGAGGAATATGACTTTTTCCGTCATGTCAACACATTCGGTGGATCACCAGCAGCATGTGCCGTCGCATTAAAAAATATTGAAATAATGGAAAAGGAAAATTTATTTGCCCACTCGGCTGCACTAGGTGCTACATTACTCACTACATTACAGGAGCAATTAAAGGAGCACCCGAATGTTGGGGATATTCGTGGGAAAGGCTTATTAATTGGCGTAGAGCTAGTACAAGATAAAGATAGCAAAACACCGCTCGACATGACACTTGTGAACAAAGTGATCACACAATGTAAGGAACAAGGGTTACTCATTGGGAAAAATGGGGTAACCGTGGCAGGTTTCAATAATGTGTTAACCTTATCTCCTCCTCTGATTATTTCCTCAGACGAGACGAATTTCATTGTTGAAAAATTTGTACAAGCCTTACATTCTATTAAACTGTAGGAGGAATAGCTAGATGGTAACAAATACAGACATACAGGATTTAGGTCATTTTATCAATGGACAAACAGTTCTAGGGAAAAGCGGTCAGTTTTCAGATGTTTACAATCCAAGCACAGGTACTGTCATTGCTCGTGTACCTTTGGCAACAAAACAAGAGGTACAGGAAGCGATTGCTGCTGCCCAAGCGGCTTTTCCTGCTTGGCGTGGCTTATCAGTTGGTAAACGAGCTGAAATTATCCTTAGATTCCGCCAACTCATAACAGAAAATATCGATGAACTAATTGATATGATTTGTACAGAGAGTGGCAAAACGATTGAGGATGCCAAGGGCGAAATTACTCGCGGTTTAGAATCTGTTGATTTAGCTATCAATGCCCCCCATTTACTTAAAGGAGAGTATTCAGTGAATGTTGGTGGTCATATCAATGCCTATTCTCTGAAAGAACCATTAGGCATAGTAGCGGCTATTTCCCCATTTAATTTCCCTGTCATGGTACCGCTCGCAATTACAAGCATGGCGGTGGCTGTAGGAAACTGTGTGATTCTGAAGCCGTCAGAGCGGGTTCCTTGCTCAGCATTATTTTTATCAGAGCTGTGGAAAGAGGCAGGCTTACCAGATGGGGTTTGGACTGTTATTAATGGAGACAAAGATGCTGTTAATGAGCTGTTATGCCATCCAGCCATTGAAGCGATTTCCTTTGTAGGCTCTACGCCAGTTGCAGAAGCCATTTATGCTACAGCCTCTAAACATGGGAAGCGTGTCACAGCACTTGGGGGAGGTAAAAATAATATGGTGGTTATGCCAGATGCTGACTTAGAGCATGTAGCAAATGCCTTTTTAGGGGCTGCCTATGGAGCTGCCTCCCAGCGTTGTATGGCACTGTCAACCATTATTCCTGTTGGGGAGGATACAGCCAATAAATTAGTGGGTATTCTTGCCGATAAAATTGCCAAATTAAAAGTGGGTCCCTATACAGATGCCGAAGTTGATTTTGGACCAGTCATTACTCAGCAATCAAAGGATGCCGTCATTGGCTATATCGATCGTAGCCTAGAAGAAGGCGCAACATTGGTCTGCGATGGGCGAAATCCGGAAATTTCCAAACAATCGAATGGTTTCTATCTTGGACCTACATTACTCGATCATGTAAAGCCTGGAATGGAAATTTATGAACAAGAGGTTTTTGGACCTGCACGTAATGTCGTCCGCGTGGCATCATTAGAGGAAGCTATAGCCCTTATTAATGCCCATGAATTAGGAAATGGTGTAACCATCTTTACGAACAATGGTGCAGCAGCTCGAAAGTTTACCACTGAAATTGAAGTAGGTATGGTAGGTGTCAATGTACCCATTCCTATTCCAGTAGGCTATCATAACTTTGGTGGCTGGAAACAATCAAGATTTGGTGAGGGGCATATGTTTGGACCTGACCAAGTTCGTTTCTTCACAAAAGCGAAAACCATTTCAGAAAAATGGATAGAACAAGGAAATGACATTACCTCTTCCTTTGCATTTCCAAGTAATCAGGACTAATCCTAAAAAAATAAATATTCGCGTAGTCAATAGCTACGCGAATATTTTGAAAAACTGACGCGACAACATGGTCACTAGTTTTTACAGTTTAACTATTTGTTCTCTTTTTTCTCTTCCGTTTTTCTTACTTCTGAGAAATCTGTTTCTTCTCCAGCCTCCATGCCATAGCTAGGATTTCTATCCATACGAGTAAATGTATCTACATCATCCTCGTCTTCAAATCGCTTTACAAGAATTGGAATCGAAATTAGCCCAGCAAGACCAACGAGTGCATAAACCCAACGAGATAAGACCGCCGTTTGTCCACCAAATAAATAAGCCACTAAATCAAATCTAAAGAATCCAATGAGTCCCCAGTTGATTGCACCTATAATAACTAGTACTAAGGCGATTCTATAAAGCACGCTCATGTGTACACCTCCTTTATTTTCAATACTCCAAGCTATATTTCTTAGCAGGGAGGTGTCATAAGAAGCGATAAAATGACAAAGACTAGTCATTACAACCGCCATTTTGACGGTCTTATTTTTTGCAATAACCTCTTTTTTATACTGTGTACAAATGGCGAAATGACGTACTCTGATGAATGGGGTTACTTGGATAAATTTTTATGTGTCTGCTCATGCTGAAGCAGCCATTCTTTGCGCCACATCCCGCCTCCATAACCTGTCAGCGTTCCATTGGAGCCGATAATTCGATGACATGGCACAACAATGCTGATATTATTTTTACCATTCGCACTACCAACAGCCCTTACAGCTTTTTCATTGTTAATAGCAATGGCGATATCCTTGTATGAAGCCGTTTCACCAAATCCTACACTCGGTAAAACATGCCAAACAGCTTGTTGAAAATCTGTACCTCGAAAAACATAAGGAAATGAAAACTCCTGACGATCACCTAGAAAATACTCATGCAATTGCTTAACACATTCCAGTAAAACTTCAGGTGTGTCTTGCTGAGGAGCATTGACGATCTGCTCTCGCTCTGCAAAGTTAATGGCATCAATTGCTGTATCACTTCCCTCAACTTCTATAATCCCAATTGGTGATGAATAATCTAATTTATACCGTTTCATACAGTGACCTCCATAAATAAAAGGTGGCATAAGCTTGCCAGCCTTGCCAATGTTCCGCATAGTTCTTTAATTCTTCAATTGTTGGTTTTCGTTCTAATGCTAGTTGTATTTTTAAAGCATTATGTAGACCTACATCTGCTATAGGAAATGCTGTCGGTTGTTGCAGACATTTCATAAGCACATAATCTGCTGTCCATGCACCAATTCCTCGAATGTCCATTAATCGTTTTTTCATGGCTTCGTAGTCCTCTTGTTGCCACAGCAAATTTTTTGTCAATTGTCCGCTTACGATAATTTTGGCAATATCAATAATGTATTCTGATTTCCTCCGTGTAAATTGGAGGTGGATCAAATCATCTACCTCAATAACGGCTATTCTCTCTGGCGTTGGAAACAGCCAGTAGCTTTGCCCCTCAAAGTAAACATATTCTCCAAAATGCTCGACAAATCTCTTTTTTAACATATAGGCAAAAGTTAAATTTATTTGTTGACCAATAATTGCCCAAACTAATGCTTCAAATAAATCAGGAATCCCGATTAACCGTAATCCGTTATATTTCTTCACAAGTGGCTTTAGGATTTGATCGTTTTCAGCCATCTGGTAATACCCCTGCAAATCCTTTGTTAAATCAAACCACTCTGCGATATATTGTGCGATGATCGCCTGTTCATGGCTAGCTGGCTGTTTCATTGGAAATATTACTATTATTTTATGTGCTTGTTCAGTTATTTCACATAAAATAAATTGTTCATCAATCTTCAATAATTTGTAGAGCACATCATCCTTTATATGGTGAAGTATTTCGTGATGTGAGCGCTTTAAGAACTGCAAACACTCTCTATAATTAAATGCTTGTGGTAACTCGATAACTAAATAGCCAACATCGTTTGTCCATTTCATATCATGTCCCCCTGCAACGATAGGTTACGGTATTCTGTAGGCGAACAATTTTTCAGCCGTCGAAAAACTTTATAAAAATTAGATGGGCTTTGAAAGCCAGCTTCATAACATATTTCTAAATTTGTAAAGTCGGTATGTTTTAATAGATGGGCAGCCTTATCAATTCTGATTTTCTCTAAATACGTTCGAGGCGTCTCAGCAGTCTCTTGTTTAAATAGTCGTTCAAGGTGAAAGGGACTGAGGCCAACATGCTCCGCCATATCCTGTAAAGTCACTTTTTGTTTATATTCCTTCATAATAAAAGTCGTGACATTTTTTATCAATTGCGTGTGTGGGGAATGTTCGATTTCAGGCTGACATCGTTTACATGCCCGATAGCCAGCCGCCTCTACCTTTTGGATATCTTCATAAAATTCAACATTCATCTTTTTCGGCTTTCTGGATTTACAGGAAGGACGGCAATAAATCTTAGTAGTTTTAACCGCTGTATAAAAAAGCCCATCATAGGTTTTATCACATGTTATAATCTTTTCCCACTTTTCCTCAAAAGATAAATTGATATTGATTGCATTGTCCACGATTATCTCACCTCATTCCCATCGACTATATATATAACGCAGAAGAATCTTGGTCTTTTAATAATTGTGTAGCATACTGTGTTAAATGCGCAATTATTTTATCTGAAAGTGCATTTCCAAAGCTAAAGCGTTTCACCCCTAATTCTTTTAGTAGCTTGACATTCGTTAAATTAGGTAAAGAAAGAAGATTAATGGGCGCATTTATATTACGAGTCATCGCGCTGATTTCATTGGCATCTGTTAAGCCTGGGATAAATATACCACTTGCTCCGCTCTCAATATAAGCTTTTGCTCTTGTTATTGTTTCTTCAAATGGTTGCTCTAATTGAAAATACGTATCTGTTCGAGCATTAATAAAGAAATCTTTATAGCCATGATTATCTAATTCTTTCCTCATGTTTGTTAATAAATAACAGTGTTCAATTATGCTCCTTAAGCCTGTTTGATGTTTAAGGGAATCTTCAATGTTAATCCCTGCTACTCCCACATCTGCCGTTCTCAAAACATTGTCGATAATACTTTGTTCATCATGACCATACCCCGCTTCTATATCTGCTGATACGGGTATCTTGACTTGCTCTGTAATGGATTGAATAATTGTTAGATGTCGTTGAAAATCGATTTGTTCACCGTCCGTATAGCCAAGTGAGTTCGCGATTCCCCAGCTTGTTGTACCGATTGCTTGAAAGCCTGCCTTTTCTAATGTTAATGCTGATATAACATCCCAAGTATTCCCAATAAATAATAGCTCTTGTGAAAAATGTAAATCATAGAATTGCTGAATTTTTGACATAATATAAGCCTCCATACGGTTTGTTAGACCTTATATTATCAGGAACTATCCTTTTATTGCGTCCTCAATCTTGCTGTTATGGTCTATAATAATGTTTTAGCAAATAGCTTATAATAGGCTGTTCAATTGTTTACATATAATCTAGTAACTATAGAATAGGAGCTATGACCCTTACATGGAAAATACAATAGTCAGAAGAATAAATTTATTCACACTTATTATCCTAGTTATGTTCGCTCTCATCCCCCCTGTTAGCGCAATAGCCCAACAGATAAGCTGCTAGATCCTCTTGTGTTAGGACAGCATTTAATTCCAAAATGGTCTCCATCGAAGATATATTGAGTGATGTCCATGAACATTCTTTTGTCGCTAGTAATCAATCGTATTATAATGAAAGAAGATAATTAAAATTGTTATGCTATAATAAGTTTAAATTAGCTACAATAAGGTAAATATATACATTTAATTAATGCCAAGGTATGTTTACAAACCTATTGAATAATCGCAAAAGTTATGATGCCAAACAAGCAACGGCAATCACTATGAACTATATTACAGAAATCGTTCGTAATGCTAATCTTTTTGATGAGCAAACTAAAAACAAGCAACGAGAATCATACTAGTAAGATAACATTGCTATTCTTTAATGGCTTCAACAATACGTAAAAACCCCTTCTAGCAATGCTAAAAGGGGTTTCTGCTATTTTTGCCAATGATTTAGTTCCTTTAACAATTCGGGTAGCTGCAATTTCTTTACATCGATAGGTGGTAATGCCTTAATAAACTCTTTCCCATATGACTTACTAGTAATTCGTCGGTCTAGGACAATAAAAGCTCCTTTATCCTGCGAAGAACGTATTAATCGACCAAAGCCTTGCTTAAACCTCATGATCGCTTCTGGTAAGGAAAGCTCCGTAAAGGAATTGCGGCCTTGAGTAGTTAGATGCTTTGCCCTCGCCTTAAAAACAGGCTCTTCTGGTGAAGAAAATGGTAATCGTACGACAATAACAGAGGCAAGTGCATCTCCTGGAACATCTACCCCCTCCCAAAAACTGTTTGTACCAAATAGTACGGCATGACTAAATTTTTGGAAGGATTTTAGAATGCGCATACGGCTACCACCTGTAACACCTTGTGCAAATAGCATGTAATCATCTAATAGTTCACTATCTTGGATAAGCTCGACTGTTTTTCGTAGCATATCCTGTGCTGTAAAGAGTACAAAGCAACGCCCTTCTGTCATTCGAACAGTCCGCGTAATTGCATGGGCAACAGCCTCAATGTATTCTTCTTGGCTGACATGCTGAATATCTGGCATATCAGTGACGATAAATGCCTTAGCCCCAGCATAATAGGCTGGCGGAGCTTGTAGTTTCAAGACTTCAACATTATCAGAAATGCCTAGCTGGCGTGTAACAAAGCGCTCATTGCCTGGTACCGTTAATGTGCCAGATGTCCAAACAATACTTGCTTGCTGACGTAATGGTGCTAATACTTGTTCAATTATCGGCGTTACATTGACAGGCTTCTTAAAGACATGGAGACTGCCAGGGACACTTCGTACATCAAATTCTAACCAAACCGAATTGCCTTCCTGTGGTGACAGAAAAATATCGTCCCATTCAGCTATTTTTATCTTCACTTCTCGAATCCAATATTGCCATTCAGATAATACATATTGATCGTTTTTATCTAGCTGCTCAATCGCATTTTCGAAGGACTGCGTAATGCTAGTAGCGAGATCCAGCCATTGCTGGGTTAGTTTGCTTACTTGTGCAAACGTTTCTTTCGCAAATGAAACATCCTCTAAAAACAAGGTGCATTTACTACCTGCTTGTTTCCCTTTCGTTTGCTGTTGCAATTTTTGAATAGTTCTCTGAATTGTTTCATCAAATGTCCGTTGCAAACGAATAAATTGTGCATCAAGATGCTGTAAATTTTGCATGGCTACTCGCTGTTTTTTCTTCGCTGCCTGGCAAAACTGTTGAAATAAAGCCGTGTCTTCCATCGTACCAATTTGTCCAAAAATATACTTCCATTGTGTATAGGAGAAGACTACTTCATCCTGCTGCATTGCAGCCTGAATAAATTGATGCGCCTCGTCAATAATCCAGCCATCTATTTCTGTAAAGAGTGGTGTTTGACGCACTAAATCACTTAAAACCATGGCGTGATTCGTTACAATACAGTCAGCAACTGCACTGTTCTTTAAAGCTTGCTCATAGAAATCAAAGCCCTTTGAAGGCTTGTCATTCGGTATTTTTCGGATTTTCTCTAAAAACAGTTGTCCGCCACCAGAAACATTGAGCTCGCTCAACACACCAGTCTCTGTTTTGGTCAACCACACAAGTATTTGTAAGATAGTAAATGTATCATCATAGGATTCATCAGCATATGCCATACATTGCTCAAAGCGATCGAGATCAATATAATGCTGCATTCCCTTCAGCACACACAAATTCACCTTTGTCCCAAGGATTTTTTCGATCTTTGGTAGCTCTTCTTCTACAAGCTGTTCTTGTAAATAGGAAGTATACGTACTGATGGCAATCTTTTTATTAACAGCACGGGCAAATAAGATGGCTGGAAGTAAATAGCCAGCAGTTTTACCAATACCTGTAGAAGCTTCAATCACGCACTCCTGTTGTTCATGTAATGTCCGCCAAATCGTGTCCATCATGTCAAATTGTGCAGGACGTTCCTCAAAATTTGGCAGTGCCTTTGACATTAAAGTTATTTTCTCATCTACTGATTGAGGGTAGGCAATGGTTTCTGTCACATGCTCATGCTTATTTCGGCCATTGCCAATCGCAAAATTACGGTAATAGTGTACTTTTTCGCGGCCCGTCGTATGCTGGCGCTTAATTTGCAACGCCTCAAAAAAAAGCTGAGAAATATTTGATTTTAAGCGAAAGGAACGCTTATGCATCTGTTCAAGTGTAAGCTGTGGTAAACTTAGTAGCTCCTTCCAGCAATGCTTGAATAGCTCTGCTGTCGCGCGAGCATCGTCATCCGCTCGATGTGCATTTGCTAACTCAATATTTAAATCGGCCGCTAAATCCCCTAGCTTAAAACCAAGGGACATAGGGAACAAAATTTTAGCTAGCTCCACCGTATCCATTTTTTTACCTTGCCATTTCGGTAGTCCAGCACGTTTAAACTCTGCTTGTAAAAAGGATAAGTCAAAATCTGCATTATGTGCAACAAATACACAGTCAGCAAGTAGCTCATATATGTAATCCGCATGCGCTTCAAATGGGAAGGCATCCTTTACATCCTCATTCGTTATATGCGTTAAATCTTGAATGAAAGTTGGAATAGCTTTCCCCGGATTTATGAACTTCGTATAGGTATGCTCAATTTCCCAATCCTTCATAATAACAATGGCAATTTGAATCATTCGGTCCCCATTGGCTGGTGAATGACCAGTTGTCTCCAAATCTACAATTGCATATTTTTGACTTTCCATCATACATCTCAACTCACAGTTCACATTAGATAAGTTGAATTTTATCATATTATTGGCTCTGCGGCATCCTTTCTCCTCTTTGTTGAATCACCGCATCCATACAAAAAACGCAACCTTGGAGAAATCCCCTAAGGTTGCGTTGTGGAATCATTATGGAGTGCTTACTCAAACAACGTTAAGCTTATTGTTTTTTTGCTACATCAACAATACGACCCTCTGTTGTTGTTTTCACTTCTTTAAGTGATAGTAATTGCTCTTGAAGGTTTTCCCAATCAGATAAGCCTAAATCTGTAACACGACCTTCTTCATATGCTTTAGCAAACATATCTAGGCCATCTCCACCTTTAGCAGTATAGGCATTTGTAGCTACTGTGTAAGTTTTACCATCTTCAATAGCAACATATTTACCTGTTGCTTTATCTAAATATTCGATAGATACAACACGTGAGCCTACTTCTTTTGACGAATCATATTGTAATTTCGCTCCAGCAATGTGTAAGAAGCCACCATTTTCTTTAGGTGCATTTTTCAAGGACACTTCAAATGCTGCTTTTAGCTCAGCACCTGTTGTATCCATTAATGCTAATGTATTACCGAATGGTAATACTGTAATTACTTGACCAACTGTAATATTCCCAGCTGGAATTGCTTCTCGAATACCACCGCCATTTTGTAATGCCATTACAACCGTTTTATCAGTATATTTTTGTGCCTTTGCTAGCATACCGTCTGTAATGATATTACCTAGGGCTGTTTCATTACTACGCACACTTTCAAGACTTGTTTCACTTGCACGTGGGTTAGCTAAAGCTTCTTTTAATGTTACACCAATTTCTTTGTTGTTCACTTCATCTACTTTTGCTTTATAAGGTGCTAGTAATTTCACTAATGTTTCGTCTTCAGCTACCTTACCAAGGTCGATTAATTCGCCACCATATTCAGTAACTACACCATCTCCATCAAATGTTACATCAAGCGTACCTAAGTATTTTACATACTCATTGGCCTGTACAATTAATGTAGCATCCTTTGCTTCACCTACTGTATTTGTATCAACAACGAATGGTTCGTCTAATTTTGTATGATCATGTGCGCCAACAATGACATCAATGCCTGGTACATTTTTAGCAAGTAAAATATCATTATCAACATTCGGATTATCATTGTAGCCAATATGTGTTAAAGCGATAATTTTGTTGACACCCATTCCTTCAAAGGCTGCCACTGCTTTTTTCGCTTCCTCTATATAATTTGTAAATGTTACTTTATCAGGAGAAGCAATATCAGCCGTTTCCTCAGTCGTTAAGCCGAAAATACCTACTTTTTCTCCATCAATTTCTTTTACAATACCAGAATAAATTTTACCATTCTCAGGTTCACTTGAAATTAAATCAGTAAATAAGCCTGTGAATTTAGCATCTGCTGAGAAATCAGTATTAGCATCTACAAATGGGAATTTAGCCCCTTTAACAAAATCCGCTAATGCTTGATGACCTTCAGGAGAGGCACCTAAATCAAATTCATGGTTACCAAATACCATTGCATCAAAGCCAATTTCATTTAATAGCGCTAGATCTGCTTGTCCATGGAATTCATTGAAATATAATGTACCATTGAATGCATCGCCAGCATGTAATGTTAAAACATTTTTCTTTGCTTCCCTTTGTTCTTTTACAGCTGTCGCCAATTTAGGTAATTCATTTGCACGAGCATGTGTATCATTCACATGTAAAATCGATAATGAGAATGCATCTTCTGGTGTTTCAGGAGTCTCTGGAGTTTCTGGGTTTGATTTTGTTAGAGCCTCTGCAATGAATGTTGCCAGTTGTCCACGTGTAACTTTTTCACTAGCCTCATGATTTTTTGCACTTTCTAGCTCTGGTAATGTTGGAATAGATGCTAAAATTTTTGCTAAATCACCATGAGTAATTGTTTGGTTTGGACGGAAAGTATTATCTCCATAGCCTGTAATGACATTTAATCCTACAAGGGCTGCAATTGAGCCATAATAAGGATTTGATGCACTAATATCCGTAAATTTTGGATCCTCTACTTCTTTTGTATCCAATTTTAATGCGCCTGCAATCATTTTTGCCGCTTGTCCACGTGTGACATTTGTATCTGGTTTGAATGTACCATCTGGGTAACCACTAATAATCCCTGCTGCATAAAGTGTAGAAATGCCTTCAAAATCTGCATGACTTTCCTTTACATCCGAAAAAGGACTTGCTGCTGATGCTGGTACTACCGCTACCGCTGTTACAGCCAATGCTGCTGCAGTTACTGTTAAAAATTTGTTACGTTTATTTTCCATGACAAATGATACCTCCACTAGTAAAATGATGTACTAACAACTAAATTCTACATAAATATGACGCAAAATACTAGAACATTTGTAAAATTATAATTATGTTAACTAGTTTAATAGTAATAAAAGCAAATTTTTGCCAGTAACTTTTGGTATAAACGTAATCGCAAAAAAGGAGGATAGGCTATACTTTGCCATCCTCCTCTCTAGTATTAATTGATACTATTACTGAATTCACATCACAGTTGCTTCTGGCTCGTGTGCGATCATTTCCTTAATTGTATTGCCCTCTCCCATGATGGCTACAGTTGGTTGATGATCTTTTGCCTCATGATTATCCACATACACATAGGAAATAATAATGACAATATCACCACGCTGCACAAGTCTTGCTGCTGCGCCATTAACACAAATGACACCTGATCCTCGTTCACCAGCTATAATATATGTTTCAAAACGAGCGCCATTATTGTTATTAACAACATGTACTTTTTCGTTTGCCAGCATACCTACTGCATCTAAAATATCTTCATCTATTGTTATGGAGCCTACATAGTTTAAATCTGCCTGTGTCACTGTTGCACGGTGGATTTTACTATTCATCATCATACGTAACATACTATAGTCCCTCTTTCACAGTAAAAATACAATTATCGATTAAACGTGTTTTACCTATATAAACAGCTGCTGCCAACAGAACTTGCTGAGTTGCAGTTGTCACTGGTGTTAAATCTGGATATGTTAATAATTCAATATAATCAATGCGGCCATGTGTTCTTGCATGAATATGAGCTTTTGCTTTTGCAAGTGCTTTATCAGCATCACCATTCGCCAAAAAGCTATCGCGAGCCAACTGTAATGCTTCATTGATCGCCGGAGCCTCTTGTCGCTCTGACTCACTTAAATAGACATTACGAGAAGATTTCGCTAAACCGTCCTCCTCGCGTACAATTGGGACAACACGCATTTCTAAAGGGAAATTAAAATCACGTACCATTGTCGCAATAATCGCAACCTGCTGTGCATCTTTTTGACCGAAATAAGCTCTTGTTGGCAGTGTTAAATGAAATAATTTAGAGACAACCTGTAAAACACCATCAAAATGACCAGGACGACTTGCACCACAAAGAATGGTAGCCTGCTCACCTGCATGTAGACGAATCCCTCCATCTTGAGGATACATTTCTTCCACACTTGGTGCGAACACAATATCAACGCCCACAGATTCAGCTAATGCAGTATCTCTAGGCAAATCACGAGGATAACTTTCAAAATCCTCATTTGGCCCAAATTGTGTTGGGTTGACAAATATACTCATCACAACGACATCATTTTCTACACGAGCTGTTTGTGCTAATGTTAAATGACCTTCATGTAAATAGCCCATTGTCGGAACAAGTCCAATCGTTTTTTGAGCATGCTTAGCTGCTTGAATTTCTGTGGCTAATGCCTGTATGGTCGTGATGACTTTCATCATTTAACGCCTCCATATAGCTGATCTAATGCTTCCTCTTTCATTGTGAAGAAATGCTTTGGAGCTGGGAAAGTACCCGCTTTCACTGCTTCTACGTAACCCATCATCCCCGCGCTTGCTTCTTTGCCCATATCAGCAAATTGTTGAACAAATTTCGGTACATGGTGCGAACCGTAGCTTAGCATGTCATGATACACCAGCACTTGTCCATCAGCCTCAATACCAGCGCCTATGCCAATGGTTGGAATAACAAGACTAGCTGAAACAATTTCTGTCAGCTGATGAGGGATACATTCCAACACGACTGCACATGCTCCAGCCGCTTCGCATTGTTTTGCTTCTTCAAGCAGTGTAGCAGCCTGTTCAGCTGTTTTTCCTTGTACCTTATAACCACCAAGCACTCCCGCTGATTGAGGCAACAACCCTAAGTGAGCTACTACTGGAATACCAGCTGACGTTAATTTACGAATGACAGGTATAACTTCACCTGCCCCCTCAACCTTTACAGCATCTGCTCCTGTTTGTTGCATCATCCCAATGGCTGTTTTGAGTGTCTCATTGACATCGCCATGATAAGAACCAAAGGGCATATCAACGACTATAAACGTATCCTTTGCCCCTCGTCTTACTGCTTTTGCATGATGAACCATATCCGCTACAGTTACAGGCATTGTAGAATCATAGCCAAGCACGACCATTCCAAGTGAATCCCCGACTAGTATCATCTCAACGCCAGCTTCTTCCGCGAATTTAGCAGCTGGATAATCATAGGCCGTCACCATCACGATTTTCTCGCCTGCTGCTTTCATCTTTAAAAAATCTGTTGTCGTTTTCATTTTGTAGTCCTCCTTTTTTAAAGGAAGAAAACAGAAAAACCCTTCTGGCCGAAAACAGACAGAAGGGTAGTGTGTCGTTCAATGATAAAAAGACCCCTGAAAGAGGCAATAGCTTACAAAATGAAAGCTATATTTGAACGTATCGTTTTCTTCCGTCCCTGTCTAAAAGATCAAGGCAGATATTTGATAGTATAGTCTATTGCGTTTTTGAAGGTGCCGTTCACAATGGATACTGCCCTTCGCACATACTATAACAGATTTTCCTATTAATCTTCAAATATTATTTTCTTACAATATCTTCGTCTAACAACATTGGAAAAAATTTTCTTTTAGAATTGACAATCAATGTTATACGTCATATACTATCCACATACTATATGCCATATAATATAAAATGAAGTATAGGTATTACATGTGAGGTGAAAAGATGACATTTCAGCTTGGTTCAGCTTTACTTGATGCTTGTGTACTGGCTATTGTTGAGAAAGAGGACGCCTACGGTTATTCTTTAACACAGCAGGTACAATCAGTCATGGAGATTTCAGAGTCTACACTGTATCCTGTATTACGCCGCTTACAAAAAGCGCATTACTTAACAACGTACGATCAGCCTTATCAAGGTAGAAATAGACGCTATTATCAAATTACAGAGCAAGGACGTATACGATTATTAGAGCTATTAAAAGAATGGAAAATGTATAAGGAAAAGGTTGATTGTGTACTTTTAGGAGGGAATTTAGATGGATAGAGCAAGCTATTTGAAACAGCTACGAGGAAAATTACGTCGGCTTCCTGCGCATGAGTTAGACGCTGCGCTTGCCTATTATGAAGAATACTTTGAGGAAGCTGGAGAGGAAAATGAGCATCAGGTCATTTCACAACTTGGCTCTCCTTCACATGTCGCTTCACAAATATTAGCTGATTTCGCATTAAAGGATTTAGAAACCTCCTCGGCAAAATCAACAAAAAAGAATATGTCTGCCATTTGGCTCATTATTCTAGCTATACTATCTGCGCCCCTTTCATTGCCATTACTTGCAACAGCCATTGCACTCATTTTTTCATTTGGCGCAGTCATTATCAGCTTAATCTTTGCTATTGTCGCAACTGTTATTAGTATATTTGCTGGTGGCGTTGTGGCGATCATTTCAGGTTTCTTAATTTTAACAGAGCATTGGCCGACCGCACTGCTCTTTATGGGTGTCGGGTTAATCGTCACGGGTTTGGGAGTCCTACTGTTCCCAGTTGTTGCTCGTGTTATCAAGAAAACCGTTGTTGTCTCTGTTGAAACACTCGGCCGACTATTTCACAAAATGACAAAGAAACGTAAAAAGGGGGACTTCTAAATGACGTCAAAAAATACCCTTATTGCCATGACAATGATTGCATTAGGCATTCTACTCGCATTGATTGGCTATTTTTCAGGGGGGCGCTGGCTGATTCTAAAAGATTCAGAGGGTCTCTATGTCCCAAGTAATACTAAATTAGTAAGTCAGTCTTATGCTTTAGATGCATTCACAAGTATTAATATCGTAAATGATTATGGAGATGTGGAGATTGTTGCAAGTGATAGTGACTATAAATTAGACACAATGGTCCTTGAGCAAGAAGATGTAACATATCATATTGATAACGGAACTTTAACCATTGAAACAATGGCAAAGAAAAAGGATGGTTTTCAATTTGGCTTCGGTAACCTCTCTTCCCCTTCAATCAAACTCTATGTCCCAAAAGATACAAAAATAGAGGCGATTGTGATAGAAAGTAAGTTTGGCGATACAGCCATTCATGGGCTCCAGTATCAGCAGCTTAATCTCATCCAGGATTATGGGGATATTACTTTCAACAGCACGACGGGTGACAAAACAGAGATTAGGCAGTCCTTTGGTGATTTGACGCTTCAGCAACTTACTAGTAACGGCTTCACTATTGAGAGCGAGCATGGAGATATCGATATAGATGGCACATTAAATGGGCAAACAACCATTACCTCTAGTTTTGGCGATACAACGCTTCACTTACAAAACAAACAAAGTGATGTAGGCTATGCTCTCAAAACAGACTTCGGTGATGTGACCATTAATGATGAAGAACAAAGTGGCACCGTGACTCAGGTAACGAAGGATGAGCACCAACTGAATGTTTCCTTATCACATGGTGATATAGATGTGTCACTAAAATAAAGAATAGACAGTAAAAGAAGCTGCAAGTATAGGACATTACTTGCAGCTTCTCATATTGTTGAAAAACAAAACCATTAATAGAATTTTTGTGAAAGGTGAAAATGGTTTCCGTTGCAGGCTACTTGCTTTCCTGTGGGCGAGCGCCGATCCCACGGGAGTCAAGTAGCCTTCCACTTCAACCTACAAAAGTGTTACCTTTTAGCAAAGGTTTTCAAATAAAGTGAAGGTGTTCACGACTCTTTATGAAGAGGTGCTGTTACGCATGACTTCCCCACATTGAAAATAAGAGTCTATCGATTCTCTAATAATACAAATAATGGATTATTTTGTTCGCTACGGCCAGTATGAAAGATAAAGCAAAGACACTTTTGCAGATTGGTTGATTGGAGTGGAGCCAGCGTCACTCCTAGGGAATTTAGCGTCACAGATGAGACCCTGGAGCGAACGTAAGTGAGTGAAGCGGCTCATCGGACGCCCCCTGGAAAGGATGCTGGCGGAACGGAAATCAACCCCTCACCTTGCAAAGTTGCTTTTTCTACCGTTGACATCATCTTTTTGCAACAACATGAGAAGCTGCAAGTACAGGACATTACTTGCAGCTTCTTTTTTATAATATTTTGATATCTCCCGCATAGATCGTTCGAACCGTTCCATCGTCCTGTGTCAGTTGCAGAACACCATCGTCTGTAATGCCACTGGCAACCCCTTCAAAACGTTCGCGTATCGTCGTTACCTCTATACGTTGACCAATTGTACAAGACATTTGCTGCCATAGTGTCTTTAGACTCGCAAAACCTTCTTTAACGTATAGTTCTGTAAATTGTTCTAAATAGTGTAAGATAGAGGCCACAAGTGCTGCACGATTGATTTCTTCCCCAGCTTCTAATCGTAATGAAGTGGCAATATCCGCAATATCAGGTGAAAAGTCAGCTGCTGCTTGGTTCGCATTTATGCCAATTCCAACAAGTAAAGCTTGCACAAGATCCGCCTCTGCTTGCATCTCGGTTAAAATCCCCGTACATTTTTTGCCATTAATCAATAAATCATTGGGCCATTTAATCGCTGGCTCTACATCTTTATATAAGGTTTTAATGGCCATTGTGACAGCTACTGCCACCACAAGTGTATAGGATGAGGCCTGTTGGGGCGTAACATCTGGCCGAACGATAACGGTCATCCAAATACCTGTCCCATGTGCAGACTCCCAAGGACGAGCCATACGACCACGCCCCGCTGTTTGCTCCTCACCAATAATAATTGTACCGTGTGGAGCTCCTTCCTGTGCAAGCTTATGCGCAATTGTTTGTGTTGAATCAACTACATCGTAATAATGGATCTCACGTCCAAAATGCTCTGTCTTTAAAAAAAGCTTAATCTGTGTGGGGCTCAAGCTATTTGGTACACCTGTCAATACATACCCCTTTTTCTTAATTGTATCAAATGTATACCCTTCCTCTTGTAATGTTTGCATATGCTTCCAAACAGCGGTTCTTGAGACACCAAGAGAATCTGCTAATTCCTGACCTGAAACCGCTTCTCCATCAGCAGCCAATATTCTTTTTAAAATTTCGTCCTTCATGGAAATTGTCATCTTCACATCAATCCTTTAGTTAACTGTACTCTTGTTATGTAACTTATTTTGTCTTAATCATACTGTAAATTAACGTAAATGACCACCAACGATAGGAATTTAATGAAGCCGTCTCCCTTTTCGGGAGACGGCTTTCACCTATCATGTATTCGGCTTTAAGTAAGATCCTGTTGCTCCAGCCAGCTTTTAATCTGTTGTCGATCATTTTGAAGTTCATGATGAAGAATGGCTGTCAGCAGATCCTCCAATGCGGCTTTTACCCACGGTCCACCCTTTTTGCCAGACCATTTCAGTAAATCAGCCCCATTCACCACTAATTCTTGCTTATGTTGAATCGGTAGCTTTGCCTGTAATTCTCGGATAGATTGTTGAGGTATCGAAGCGTCTAATTGGCGAAGTTGGGCAAAATATTGTGCAGCCTCTAGTTCTTGCTCTGTGTAGTAAAAATAATGGCGATTTGTCCAACCATCTTTTAAAGCGTCATAAGCGGTTAAAACGGAATTAATAAACGCCATTTCCTTATTCGATAATCGATAATCGCGCACTACCTCACGCCATGCTGCTCCTTGTAGTAAGGCAAAGTATGCCCAGCCAAGAAGGGCATCTTTTGTTTGGAAATTATGCCATTGAGCAGTTTGAAAATCACCTGTTAAATAGGCCGTTAATCCACTGTCCTCTAGTTTTTGTATACCCCCAAAAACTGTTTGTCCTACCCAAAGCTTATCAAGCTCTGCTTTAATGCGTTCTTTTGCAATAAAGCCCAAATCAGCAGCCCTTTGCTGGATGGCTGCGAATGTATTCGCCTCGATCGTAAAATCAAGCTGTGCAGAGAAGCGAATCGCTCGCAGCATCCTTAAAGCATCTTCTGCAAACCGTTTTTCTGCCTCTCCTACCGCTCGTATAACGCGCTTTTCAATATCTTGTTGTCCACCATAATAATCTACAAAAGAGCCATCACGACGCATGGCAATGGCGTTCATTGTAAAATCTCGGCGTTGTAAATCCTCTTTTAGAGATCGAACGAAATGGACATTTTGTGGTCTTCGATGATCTGTATATTCCCCATCTGTCCGATAAGTGGTCACTTCCACAGGTCCAGCGGGTACGATAACAAGTACCGTCCCATGCTGAATCCCAATATCTACAGTCTTCTGAAACACAGTTTTTACTTCTTCAGGCAAGGCATTTGTAGCCACATCTACATCATGGGCAGGACGATCGAGTAAAGCATCTCTTACAGCTCCACCAACAATAACTGCTTCAAATCCTGCCTGTTCTAATTGTTCAATGACTGAATAGGCTGCTTGCCATTCTTTATTGTTTTGCATGATTTCTTTCCGCAACCTTCTCGTACAGATTTTCATATTGTTCCACAATTTTGGATGAGTGGAATTTTTCACTTACTGCACGGATGGCCGCTTCTCGGAAGCGCAGTAATTGTTCTTCATCTTGCAGTAAATGGGTTGCATACGCCGCAACTGCCTCTGTATCCCCTAATTCCACGATATAGCCGTCTACACCATGCTCAATGACTTCTGGAATACCACCTACATTTGTTCCAATACAAGGTACACCACAAGCCATTGCCTCTAATAACACCAGTCCAAACGATTCTTGCTGTGATAATAATAGCTTAAGGTCACTAATCGCATACAGTTCAGCTAAGTTTTCTTGTTTCCCTAAAAATAAAACATCCTTCATATACGGACTTCCTTTTACTTGGTCCATGACACGATGCTTTTCTGGGCCATCACCTACTAATAAGAGCTTTGCTTTCATGTTGGCACGGATTTTCATAAAGGCGTCTACAATGTGTGGAAGGTTCTTTATTTTACGGAAGTTTGATACATGAATGAGGACTTTTTCATCTTCTTGAATACCAAATTGCTCTTTTAAGTTTCCTGAATTTCGTGGGAAGTATTCGCGTTCGTCCACAAAGTTATAAATTGTTTCAATTGGTTTTACTGTATCAATCAGTTCATAGGTTTGTTCTTTTAATGCCTGTGACACGGTTGTCACAATGTCAGATTTATCAATCCCATACTTAATGGCCTGTGAGAGCGTGGAATCTTGCCCAAGCACCGATATATCTGTGCCATGAAGGGTTGTAACGATGCCAATATCTCGGCCGCTCATTTCACGTGCTAGCACCGCACATACTGCATGTGGGATGGCATAATGCACATGTAGCACATCCAACTCTTCATCCTTGATGACGTCTGCCATTTTACTCGCTAATGCAATATCGTATGGAGAATATTGAAATACTGAATAATTATTAACTTCGACTTCATGGAAAAAGACGGTTGGATAAATTTTATTCAATCGAAATGGTACGCTTGAGGTGATGAAATGAATTTCATGTCCTCTTTCTGCAAGCATTTTGCCTAATTCTGTTGCAATGACACCAGAGCCACCAACTGTAGGATAACAGGTAATGCCTATTTTTAGCTTTTTCATTCGATGATCATCCTTTCTGAATCACGTCTTTTGTTAATTGCGTCTTTCTTGTATCAGTCTCCAATCCACAAAGCCTTCCTGTAGGCCTTTTAGTAATATTTCTGCTGTTCCCATATTTGTTGCCAGTGGCACTTGGTAAACATCACAAAGACGGATTAGTGCAGAAACATCTGGCTCATGTGGTTGTGCTGTTAAAGGATCACGGAAAAATATCACCATGTCCATATCATTATTGGCAATCATTGCGCCAATTTGTTGATCGCCACCAAGTGGCCCTGAACGAAAACGTGTAACTTCCAAACCAGTAGCTTCGATGACACGTTGTCCTGTTGTGCCTGTAGCATATAGTGTGTGTTCTTTTAAAATATTTTGGTAAGCAATAGCAAACTGTACTAAATTATCTTTTTTACGATCATGTGCAATCAATGCGATTTTCATATAGCTTCCATCCCAATCTTTAGATGATGTTTTCTAAACCATAAACAAGCTGATCCATTTTCATAACCTCTTCTATGCAAAATGCAACACCCGACATAAAAGAATTACGGTTTAATGAATCATGGCGAATCGTTAGTAGCTGCCCATCCCCTCCAAATAATACTTGCTGGTGTGCCACTAAACCAGGTAAACGTACGGAGTGAATGCGCATACCGTCAAAATCTCCACCTCTTGCACCTTTAATGGTTTCTTGCTCTTCTAGATGTCCTTGTGCCTTTGGCGTACGGACCTCTTGTATTAACTGTGCCGTTTTCACCGCTGTCCCAGATGGTGCATCAAGCTTCTGATCATGGTGCATTTCTATAATCTCTACATCTGGTAAGTATTTGGCTGCTTCTTTTGCAAACTTCATCATTAGGATAGCACCAATCGCAAAGTTTGGTGCAATAATGCAACCTAACTCTTTTTCTTTGGCCATGGCTGATAATTCCTCTAGTTGTGCATCTGTAAATCCTGTTGTACCAATTACAGGTCGTACATTTAAATTCAGTGCTTCCTTTGTATGTTTGTAGACTGCATGTGGATTAGTTAAATCCACTAATACATCTGGTGCAGTTGCTTCTACAAGATCATGCATTTCTGTAAATATAGGCACTGTATAGCTTGCTGGAAACATATCTAAATCAGCTAAAGTTTTTCCTACTTCCTTATAATCTAGTACAGCTACTAATTCCATTTTGTCATGTTTCATGACCGTATGTACAGCCTCAGCTCCCATTTTTCCTCTTGCTCCCGCAATTGCTACACGAATCGACATCATTCTTCATCCTTTCTAGTCCAGCGATCCTTATCTCTAGTTTCAAATTTATGTATGACGCGTAAAAGTGCTTCATCTAGTTTAATACCTTGGGCATTTGCAAAACAGACTAGTACAAAGAAAAAGTCTCCTAATTCCTCTTCAATACTGTTTATATCCTCTGTACTCTTTTTCTTTTTCTGTCCATAGACATCCTGAACTTCGCGTGAAAGTTCGCCTAATTCTTCTGTTAGACGTGCAAGTAATTCAAATGGTGGAAAATAGCCTTCTTTAAATTGTCCTATATAGTCATCGACACGCTGTTGTAAAGCTTGCATTGTTAGTTGATCTGCCATAAAAATCACACTCCTATTTACCATCGTATAAAATTTACACCATTGTTGTCAAAACCAATAAAATGTCAGATAATAGATAACACTACTTCATTTGTTTGGAACTACAGGAGGTCAAATGCTAAAACAGATTAAAATACGTAATATTATCGCGATTATGCTCGGAGCAGCAGTTTTCAGCTTCGGCTTTGTTCACTTCAACATCCAAAATCAACTGGGTGAAGGTGGACTAAGTGGGATTACACTCATACTATATTTTACATTAGGATGGGACCCCGCCTTAATGAACCTGTTATTAAATATTCCCATGTTTATCATAGGTTATCGATTACTTGGAAAAAAATCATTTGTCTATACGCTTGTCGGCACTTTATCCGTATCTCTTTTTCTAAAGATTTTCCAAAAATATCAATTTACCATCCATTTAGAGGATGACATGTTACTTGTAGCACTTTTTGCTGGTGTCTTTGTTGGATTGGGACTTGGGATTGTCTTTCGTTTCGGTGGCACTACAGGTGGTGTCGATATTTTGGCACGACTAGGGCATAAATATTTTGGCTGGAGTATGGGGAAAACCATGTTTGTCTTCGATGCCATCGTCATCATTCTTTCTTGGCTGACGTTCTTGGATGCTCGTTCCATGATGTATACATTAGTAGCCGTATTTGTTGGAGCCCGTGTCATTGACTTTGTACAAGAAGGTGCTTATGCGGCTCGTGGTGCGCTTATCATATCAGAAAAGTCTGGAGACATTGCTGAAACAATCGCTCTTCGAATGGAGCGTGGTATCACCATTTTAGAAGGACATGGTCATTTTACGAAACAACCTAAAGAGGTGATTTATTGTGTAATTGGCCGCAATGAAGTTGTACGGTTAAAATCTATTGTGCATGAAGTTGATCCGCACGCATTTGTTTCCATCATTGAAGTACGAGATGTGGCAGGAGAAGGCTTCACACTAGACGATCAAAAGCAGCCCCTTCATTAAGCATACGAAGATAAAAAACTTGCTATAGTGGTGTACCACTATAACAAGTTTTTTTCTTAGTCGTCGCTACGCATATTGGTAAAAATTAAAATTAAACGCAATAACTCTAGTACAGCTACCGCTGCCGCTGCTACATATGTTAATGCTGCAGCACTTAATACTTTTCGTGCTGGGCGTTCTTCTTCATTTGTAATAATGCCAAGTGAATTCATTTGAACTAATGCTCGCTTTGAGGCATCAAACTCCACCGGAAGTGTCACTAATTGGAAAACAACACCTGCTGCTAATAATATGATACCTAATAGCAAGAAATTCGTACTACTCGCAAAAATACCAATCATGACAAAAATCCAAGACGCATTTGAAGAAATATTTGCCACTGGGACTAGCTTACTACGTAATGTAAGCATGGAATAAGCTTCTTTATGTTGGATGGCGTGACCTACCTCATGGGCAGCAACCGCAGCACCTGCAACACTTGCTTCATAAAAGTTACTTTCTGATAAAGCCACAGTTTTGGTTGCCGGATTATAATGATCAGACAACACACCTTGTGTTGGCACAACTCGTACATCATATAAGCCGTTTGCATCTAAAATCGCACGCGCTACCTCTGCACCAGTTTGCCCCTTCATTGTACGTTGCTTTGCAAATTTATTATACGTACCCTTTACCTTCATTTGAGCATAAAGTGGAAGCAGCATAATAATCACAAAATAAACAATATACATGCTCGTTGACAATTTTCTAACCCCTTTCTACCTCGATACTATAATTCTATAATTTATACCCTAATTCGGCAAATATTTGCGCCACCTAATTGAGAAAATGGCAAGTAAAATACATGCAATTGATAACCAGAATGTAAAGTAACCAATATAGTTTGTGTAATTGGCTAAATCTCGATACATAGGCATTTGCCCAAATACATAGTCAATGACATCATTATGCAATGTCCAAACAGCAGCTATTACAACATGCCAATAAGTGAAGACATATTTCTTCATATATAGTACAGCTTGTACGGCCATGGCAAAATGTGAACCAACTAACATCCACCCCTGCCAGCCAATAGAACCTGTTTCAATTAATGTCCAAATATTCATCACATCTGCCCATAAGCCATATTTCACCAACGTAACAAGGGCAAGTACTTCCATCAGTGGCCAGCTTTTCCCCATAATCCAAGCTATTAACACAAAACAAAAGAATAAACTGGCTGTCGGGCTATCTGGAACAAAAATATAAAAAATAGGCTCTGTGATAGCAAGCTGCCACCCATACCAATAAAAGCCATAAATTGTACCTAGTAGATTAACAATTAGTAGCGCAATCAAGAATGATTTATGGGTCAGAAGGTACCAAATATTTGCTCTTGTTAGTTGCATGATGTTAACTCCTTCCGATAAAAACAATCCATTATTTATGTATGGTCTGAAATTCTAGAGTTTTACTCTACCTTTCAATTGTATCTCACCATCAATATGTGTTATTTTATTGTTTTAATTCGCTTACTTGTTTCAGGAATACATGTTTTTTCGACATCTTTCGCTAAAAATCCTTTATACAAGGGAACCTTTTTGTATGGCTTCCAGTCCCAATAGTATAACAAGGTAGAAAAAAAAGAGCCAGTTTCCTGACTCTTTTACTACTACTCTGCTTTTAAGCTTTCGATGAATTCAGCAAGTTTTTGAAGATCTTCATCTGAACCTGTCCATAATCCTGGTGGCATGTTACCGCGACCATTATGAGCAATGTCCTTAATCTCATCAGCTGTTAAACCTGTGTTCATTAGAGACGGCGCACCTGCTCCACCTTCTAAGCCTTCACCGTGACATGTAATACATGCAGAACCAGCGTATAGTTTATAACCTTCCGATTCTTTATCGAATTCAACTGTTTCTACGATTGCACCCATAGCTTTTTGAGCTTCCCAGTCATGGTTAACAACTGACTCCCAAGTTAGGTAGAACATAGCAGCTAAAGTTAATAACATAAACGCTGTTGGCAATGGACGTTTAGATGGACGACGTTCTGGACCCTTGTCTAAAAATGGCATTAATAATAGCGCTCCAAATGCAAGACCTGGAATTACAATAGCTCCGATTACATTGTATGGACCAGAAGCAAATGAGTATTTTAAAAGTTGATACATAAATAAGAAGTACCAGTCCGGTAGTGGTGTATATGCTCTAGTTGGATCTGCCGGCCCTTCAAGTGGTGACGGGTGAGCGACAGTTAATAATAAGTATCCAATTAAAAATACAGCACCTACCATCCATTCCTTCAGTAAGAAGTTCGGCCAGAAAGCTTCCGTCTTACCTGGATATTCGGAATAATCCTTTGGAACATTCGGCATTCTGTGATTCGCTTTAATACGAGAATCGCCGACAAATTTCATTCCTTTTCCGCGATGCATAGTGTCCCCTCCTTTTAAAGATCATCGAACCGTCAAGACAATTACAACGGTCCTGAAATTCCTTGACGACGAATCATGATAAAGTGCGCTGCAAGTAACCCAAACAATACTGCAGGTAAGAAGAATACATGAATCGCAAAGAATCGAGTTAACGTTTGAGCACCAAGAATCGTTGTGTCACCCGCTAATAATACTTTAATCATCCCACCGATAAACGGTACAGATGCTGCAATTTCGATACCTACTTTAGTAGCGAATAATGCTTTCATATCCCATGGTAATAAGTATCCTGTAAATCCAAGACCCATCATTACACCAAAAATACCTACACCAACCATCCAGTTTAACTCACGAGGTTTTTTATAAGAACCTGTGAAGAATACACGAAGTGTATGTAAGAACATCATTACGATAACTAATGAAGCTCCCCAGTGGTGCATACCGCGTACGATTTCACCAAATGCTACTTCGTTTTGTAAATAATAAACTGATTTCCAGGCATTCACAACGTCTGGTACATAGTACATTGTTAAGAACATACCAGATAGAATTTGAATTACTGTGATGAAGAATGTTAATCCACCAAAGCAGTAAACGAATGCTGAAAAATGATGTGCAGGGTTAACGTGCTCTGGCACTTCGTGGTCGGCAATATCACGCCAAATCGGTGTAATATCTAGGCGTTCATCGACCCAATCATAAATTTTATTTAGCACTGTTGTCGTACCCCCTTACTTATTTAACTAGAGAATTTGCTTTAGCTGGACCAATCATTAAATAGCCATCTTGTTCTTGTACTTCAAATTCATCCAACGGACCTAGAGGCGGTGTACCTGCAATGTTTTTCCCGTTTTTCTCATAACGTCCTGCGTGGCATGGACAGAAGAATTGACCTGGGTGTGCAGAATCTCCATTCCAGTCAACCATACATCCTAAATGCTTACAAACAGGTGAAAGGGCAATGATTTGATCGCCACTTTTATAAACCCAAGCTACATCTGTAACCTGTGATTTATACCATGCATCCACTTGTTCATATGAAAAGTCCACTTTTACAGGCTCTTCAGTCAAGTCAGCGATTTTATGCTCTGTTTTTACAAAATCCCCACCCTCATGCTTTTGTAGCACAGGATCAATTGCAAAGCGAAGCATTGGCATTAGCATACCTGCCGCCATAAATCCACCTACACCAGTAAGAGTATAACTTAGAAATTGACGACGTGAAACTCGATTATTACTCATTATTTTCCCCCCTCTAACTTAAAGGTCAGTCCAACGGACATACTTTTACAAATAGTAATACTAGGACATATATATGATATATCAAGTCCATAGCTTGGTCAATATAGCATTCTGTGGAAAGCTGGAGAATGTGAACATTTATTGAAACTAATTGTTAAATCTGTGCCCATTTAGTCGAAAGCATTGGAATCACTTGTCGCAATTGATCTTCTAGAATGGATTTTTTCACACTGGCATCCATACTTTCTAAAGGAATCGCTGGTAACCAAATCATATTGACTATCTCTCCACTCTTTGTCCAATAATGGTCACAAGTAATGAAGAACACATGCTTAAATCCAGCATTATGTAATTGTGCTTCTAATTGCTGTGGTAAATCATCGTTTTTTAAAGTTGTCATATAAGAAAATGGTGGCATGACTAGTAGTCGACCTTTAAACTGCTGCTCTATAAAAGAAGTTAAAGACATGACAAAATCTACCTCGGCACCACTTTGTTTCATTTTTTCAGAAGAGAGATCAATGGATACAAGTGGAACAACCGCGGTATCAATAAAATCTTTTTGTGCCATAAACGATGTTACATCGTTTGCATTAAAATACATTCAACAAACCTCCTTTTATCGCAAAATAAAAATGTCCTTTTCCACTCTTCAATAGGATACCCAATTAAAAGTGAAAACAATCATTCACTAGTAATGTTACCATATTGAAATGGATAAAGGACATTCAATTTTTACCTATAATTAACGTAAATTAGCCGTTTCCTTCAATGCTTGTAACAAATTAGACAATTCATAAAATCGCACTTCATCTCCCTGGTCGAGGGCTTCATCAATTTGTGCAAGTAATTTCTCTTCTTGGAATACGAGTAAGCTATTGGAAAGCAGCTCTTCTGCCAGTACACGATCTTTTTCACTGACGAGCAGTGTTTCTGGCATATAAGGGTTTTCTTCAAGAACTGCTAAGTATTGTGCACTTGGTGGTATATTAGGAAAATTCAATTGTATATACATATCTTCTTGTTCATGTAAGCGTAAATCATGGAAAGACTTCTCAGCATCTGCCGTCATCACATTGCCTTTATAGAAACGAAAAGGCACACCTGTTGAGTCTACTGTTGACATCACCATTGCCCTAGGACAATAGTGAGCTTCTTCCACAAAACGGATTCTTTTTAACAAGTCATCATTACTTAATAGGTAATTTAAAATCCATACACACTCACGACGTTTCAATTGATAATTTTTTAAAAACCATCGAACAAATGCTTTTTTATCAACAACTGATACAGAAGCAGTCATACCCACTCCCTCCTTTACTCAAATTCTAAGGTTTCTAACTTCTCCTGCCACTCTGGTTCACCCGGTTGAATGTTGATTAATTGTCCAAGAACCTCTTTTGCCTCTGAACGCTTTCCTTCTTCTAATAAGAAGTAAACATATTTTTCTAAAAATGTTGCGTCTTCCTTAAAATCATTATATGCCAAACGGTAAAATTCGTATGCACGGTCGTACAATTCTAAATTTTCATATGCCTCTGCCGCAAAAGGATATAAAGTGCTCCATTCAAAATCATTTTGCTGTAATGTCTCAAATAACTCGATTACATCCTCATGGCGCTCCTGTTGTCCAAACACTGAAATAAGTGCTAGTACCGCTTCCATATATTCAGGATCGAGCGCTATAGCTTCTCTCAGATGTTGCTCAGCTTCTTCTGGCAAACCATTTTTCAATGCCATTTTACCAGCGAATAAATAAAGCGATTTATCATATTCATCACGCTTTAACCCCTCTTGAATGGCAGCATAGGCTTTTTGATTATCCTCTGTCATTGCATAGCTTTCCGCAAGCAATAAATAGGCTGAGAAGTAATCAGGATCTAATTCTTTCAATTCCTCTAGTTGTTTAATAGCCATCTCGTATTTTTGTGACTGGAAGGCTGAATAAGCAGCTCCAAATAAAATATCGGGCTTTACTTCATCTTCAAGGGCTTTGACATAATAATCGAATGCCGTCTCATAGGCTGCACCTGCACGATAAACCTCCGCTAGTCGTTCAACAAGTTGAATACCAGCAAATTCATTTTGCTGCTCATATAAGTCCTCATACAGTCTTGCTGCCTCTAAAAAACGACCTGTTTCAAATAAAAGTTCTGCTTTCGCAAAATGTAATAATGGCTCGTCTGGTAAAATCGCTAATGCTTCATTTATACGCTTTTCTGCAACCTCAAATAACCCTTGCATTTGATAATAATCAGCTAATACCAATAATGCCTGTGGATATTCTGGTGAGGTTTCTTCAATTTCTAATAATAAATCTAATGCTTCATCTTCATTACCAAGCTCCATTAGGACATTGGCACGATCTATTTTTAACTGTGCTTCTTCTGGGAATAAAAATTGTAAATGCTCCAGCACACGGTCAGCTTCCTTCATGTACCCATACTGCATAAAAATCTCAGCAAGTGCATAGATCTCCTCGGGTAGCTCCTTCATTAAAAATGATTCTAGTAGCTGATCTATTAATGCTAAATCCCCTTGTTCAAGTGCTTGCATCATTTCAGTCATCGCATTGTTCACAGTCATTCACCTATTCTTTCGTTGATACCTTTATGCTACAAAACATTTACCTCTGAAACAAGAAAAAACTCCCCAAAAGCTTGGAGAGCCTCCTTTAATTGTTACTTCACTGCCTCAATATGCTCAAAGAACGATGGGTAGGATACAGCAATGCATTGTGCATCATCTAGTGTAACAGCTCCGTCTGTTAGTAAAGCTGCAACAGCTCCCATCATGCCGATACGATGATCGCCATAGGTTTGAAGGTTTGCTCCTTTTAAAGGCGTTGGTCCCTCAATAATCATACCATCTTCTGTTGCTTCAATCTGGGCACCAAGTTTCTTCAATTCAGTCACAACAGCCGTGATACGGTCAGTCTCCTTCACCTTTAGCTCCTCGGCATCTTTAATGATCGTTTGACCATGTGCTTGCGTAGCGAGTAATGCAAGAATTGGAATTTCGTCAATTAAACGAGGAATAATATCTCCTTCAATTATTGTACCAGTTAAAGAAGATGTGGCGATTTGGATTGTTGCTGTTGGTTCAGCTTGATTATCATCATTTGGTGTTAGTGTCATCGTGGCACCCATTTTTTGCAGCACCTCAATAATGCCATCACGTGTTGGATTAATACCCACATTATTTAGTGTTAGCTGACTATTTTTGCAAATGGCTCCTGCCACTAAGAAAAAGGCAGCCGATGATATATCTCCTGGCACAGAAACATGCGTCCCATTGAGAGCTTGTCCTCCTTCTATCGATACTACGCCATTATCTACTTCTACATGTGCACCAAATTGACGCAGCATTCGCTCTGTATGATCTCTCGAAACATCCATTTCTCTAACAATAGTTGTTCCTTCAGCACGCAAGCCCGCTAGTAAAATAGCAGATTTCACCTGTGCACTTGCTACAGGCATCTTGTAATCAATGGCTTGTAATTTTGTACCTTGAATGGCTAGCGGTGTATATTGCCCGTCTGCACGCCCTGTAATTTGTGCACCCATCTGACGCAGTGGATCTATAACACGTCGCATTGGTCGCTTTCCGATGGATGCATCACCAGTCATGACTGAATGAACATTAGAACCAGCTAAAATGCCTAGCATTAAGCGTGTTGTAGTACCAGAGTTACCCGTATACAACACTTCTGTCGGCTCCAGCCAACCATTGATTCCTGGACTATGAATGGTTACATTTGTTCCTTCCACCTCAATTTGAACGCCAAGTTTCTGGAAGCAATCGATTGTGCTTAAACAATCTTCACCTAATAAAAAGCCCTCTACTGTCGTTGTCCCACTAGCAATGGCCCCAAACATCACGGAGCGATGAGATACAGATTTATCGCCTGGAATGGTTAAAGCGCCCTGTAAAGAAGGTTTGTTGTATTGCAATACTTTTTCACTCATGAACTTTATTCCCTCCAATATGAAGATAGAAAGCGCCGAAATACCGACGCTTTCTTATGCTAAGAAATATACGTTTCGAAATTTGCTCGTTTTTGAATACATGCTGCAGCACGTTCGCGATCATTTTCACTTTGGAAGCTAATGACTAGAATACCGAAAACATCTTCTCGTGATTCGACGATGCGTAGATTCGTAATACTAATTGCTTCATCTGCTAAAAAGCCTGTCACTTCTGAAATAACACCTGGATAGTCAGGAACATCAACATATAAGTCGAAGGGTGTATACATAGCCCCTGCACTAATCGGTAATTCATCTCTCAGTTCTTTGGCAACAGCAAAATAGTTTTCAATATCCTGTGAGGAACCATCTGTCAGCAGTTCCTTAATGCGTGTCATTTCTTTTTCCCAGCCATCTAATTGCGTGAGTAGCTCCTCGCGATTTTGCAGCGTAATATCTCGCCATAAAATGGGATTCGAAGAGGCGATTCGTGTCACATCACGGAAACCTCCTGCTGCAAGAGAACGTGTCATTGGGTACTCGCCATTCTCTCCACCTAATTGATGGACAAGTGAGGCAGCAATAACATGTGGGAAATGACTCACCACAGCAGTCATGTGATCATGTTCACTGGCAGATACACTGACTACTTTTGCATGTGTAAATTTTAGCAAACTTTCAAGCTGTGCCATATGAATAATTTCTTCTCCAGCAAGCGGTGTAAGCATGTAATATGCATTTTCAAAAAGATGCGCCTTTGCAGCCAGCACACCACTTTTATGAGACCCCGCCATTGGATGTCCACCAATAAACGTTATGCCAAGTTCTCGTAATTCGCTGGCTTTTTGCATAATTAATTTTTTTGTACTCCCTGTATCTGTTACAATGACTTTATTTTTCAATGGCCATGATTTTAATTGCTCCATCCAATCCAATGTTGCATTAACGGGCGTCCCGAAGATAATAACATCAACATCAGCCGCAACAGCCAGTGGATCTGCGACAATCTCATGCACAATATTTAATGTTTTCGCATGCTCGCGTGTTTGAGCGTCCATGTCATAGCCAATAATTTTTGTTTCCGGTGCTTTTTGCAAAGCAAGGGCAATAGAACCTCCGATCAATCCTAGCCCTATCACGAGTACTTTGCGTGTCATGCAAATACCCCTTGTTGTTTTAACACTTCATCAAGTTGGCTAAGCAATGCTGCATTTTGAGCCTCTGTTCCAATTGTCACACGGATAAATCCTGGTAAGCCTAATGCATTACCACTGCGCACGATAAAGCCTCTTTTCATCAGCTCTTGGAAAACAACATCACTATCAGCATGGGTATCAAAGAAAATAAAGTTTGTATCAGATGGGAAGTATTTTAAATTATGCTTGTCACAAAATTCTACATATTGTTTTTTGCCTTTTTCATTGGCTTCACGGCAGGCTTCAATATAATCTTGGTCACTAAGCGCAATGGCAGCAACAGCTTGACTTAAGATTGTATTATTGAATGGTGCACGCACAGGATCAAGCTTAGCAATAACATCAGGTTGACCAATAGCATAGCCAACGCGGAACGAAGCTAAGCCATATGCTTTAGAGAATGTACGCAATAAAAGAACATTCGCATATTCATCAATGATTGGTAACGTATCCTTGTGGTCTGGATGTGTAACATATTCAATGTATGCCTCATCAAGCACGACAAGGACATCGCTTGGAACCTTTGCAAGAAAGGCACGCAATGCAGCATCAGGAATGACAACTCCTGTAGGATTATTGGGACTACATACCCAAACAATAGAAGTTTGGTCATCAATTGCAGCCAACATTGCCTCTAGATCATGTGCTCCATCTTGACAAGGCACTTTACGTACTTCAGCACCTTCAATTTCAGCATTGTGCCAGTATTGAGAGAAGGAAGGGTCGGCCATAACCGTGTTTACCCCTGGATACAACAGAGCACGAGTAATAATAGCAATGATGTCATCAGAGCCGTTACCAAAAAGAAGCTGTGTCTCTTTCACACCTAGATGATTTGCCACAGCAGTACGTAGGTTTTGTGCATAGCCATCTGGATAAAGTGCATGATTCACTGCATTATTTTGTAAATAAGCTGTTACCTTAGGTGAGCACCCGAATGGATTTTCATTCGATGCCAATTTAATAACTTCCTTTAAGCCATATTCACGTTGCACTTCTTCAATTGGTTTACCTGGCTTATATGCTTGCATACCGTCCAATTGTTGTTTCCACTTCATCTAAAACATCTCCTCTACTTATTTAGCCTGAGCCAAATCTGGTCTTAATTTCACTGCATCATTGAGATACAAGTGCTTTACATCTTTTTGGGCTACCTCTACGTTTGCATGTATTAATACACGAATACATAATGGTAATGCTTCTGGCACATCCATTTCATGTGTACACATAACAGGGACATACTGCCAGCCATCCATCAAGCGTACTGCACGAGCAGGAAATGCTGAGGTAATATCTGGCGTTGTTGAAATGAGGATCGATGCGATATCATCAATGTCCACATTATTTGCTGCCACAACCTCACGCACTAATCTTGCTGTCTCATCCCATACAAGCTCTGGCTTGTCAGATTCAATTGTTATTGCTCCTCTAAGTCCACGAATCATACAAGCACCTCCGCTAATAACTGTCTATATTCAGCATCTATTTCTTGACATTCTTCTAAATCAATAGCTTTGACAAAAGGTTTTCCTATTTTTTCTAAAAGAACAAATTGCAAAATGCCATATTCCGCTTTTTTATCTTTCATTAGGTAGCTAGATAATTGTTCAAATGAATAATCACTCACAGCCTTAAAAGGATAGCCGTTTTTTATCGCAAACTGTAAAAAGGATTGGGTGAACGTTCGATCAATTTCTCCATATCGTTCACTCAATAGAAGACAATAGACGAGTCCAATCATAACCGCCTCACCATGAGCCACTTTGCCATAACCCGCAGCTGCCTCAATGGCATGTCCATATGTATGGCCTAGGTTTAAAAACTTTCGAACGGATTGCTCTGTTTCATCCTCAGCAACAATTTGTGCTTTCACTTCAATTCCTTTTTTTAGTTGCTTTGCTAGTTCATTTTGATTAAAATGGATCACCGAATCTCCTGTCATTAATTCCTCCAGCCAGTTCGGGTCAGAAATCATGGCATGCTTAATTAACTCTGCTGTTCCTGAACGTACCTCACGCTCTGATAAACTTTCTAAAAGAGCTGTATCATATATCACACCCTCTGGCTGATAAAATGCACCAATCATATTTTTTCCTAGTGGATGATTAATGGCCGTTTTTCCACCGACTGCCGAATCATGCGCTAGAATAGTTGTTGGAATTTGAATAAACGGAATCCCACGCATATAGGTTGCCGCAACAAAACCTGTTAAATCACCAACTGCTCCTCCTCCAAAAGCAAAAATGAAGGATTTTCGGGAGCATTTTTGCTCTAATAGAAATGTTTGAGCAGCGTTGTATTGATCAAAGGTTTTGCACGCTTCTCCACCTGGCAAAATAAAGACCTCAAAGTGGTACGGGAAATTTGCTTTGAAGTACTCTCCCTGTGCTGCCCAAACATTGACATCTGTAAACACAAAGAGCTTATCCGCTTTTTGAAGTTTATCAGCAAATGCCTCCACAGCTTCAGTTAGAAATTGATGCCCAAGAACAACTTCATATTGATGCGATTTTGTTGCTACTGGTACACGCATAACTTAGAACCCCTTTGTATATTGACGATGCTCGTCAATTTGAGCTTGTAATTGTGGTAGTTGATCACTATGGAATTGCTCTAAAATTGCATTCGCTATTTCCCAGGCAATAACATGTTCTGCAACTACAGACGCTGCTGGTACTGCACAGCTATCAGAGCGCTCAACACTCGCTTTAAACGGCTCTTTTGTTTCAATATCTACACTTTGTAATGGTTTATATAAAGTAGGAATTGGCTTCATCACACCACGTACAACAATTGGCATACCTGTTGACATACCGCCTTCTAAACCACCAAGTCGATTGGTTGCACGAGTATAACCTTCTTCTTCAGACCAGATGATTTCATCGTGTACTTCAGAACCTTTTCGACGTGCCATTTCAAAGCCAAGTCCAAACTCTACTCCTTTAAATGCATTAATAGATAGCATAGCAGCAGCAAGCTTTGCATCCAGCTTACGATCATAATGTACATAAGAACCTACACCTGCTGGCATGCCTTCTACAATGACTTCTACAACACCACCGATCGAATCGCCGGCCTTTTTCGCTTCATCAATTGCCTCAACCATTTTCGCAGAGGCGATTGGATCTACACAGTAGCAAGCATCCGCTTCGACAATTGCACGAATTTCTTCTGTTGTTTTTCCTTCTATTAAAGAAGTATCGGCTTTAATTCCCACTATCTCTGTAACATGCGCAACAATGGAAATGCCTAGTTCATTAAGTAACGCCTTTGCCACAGACCCAACTGCTACTCGTACAGTTGTTTCACGCGCAGAGGAGCGCTCTAATACATTCCTTAAATCACGGTGACCATATTTCATGCCTCCAACTAAATCTGCATGACCTGGTCGTGGACGTGAGATTTGACGCTTGATATCTTCAGGATTGATATCATCAGCTAATGGCTCTGCTCCCATAATTTTAGTCCAGTGCTTCCAGTCATCATTTGTGACAACGAGTGCAACAGGAGATCCAAGTGTCTGACCATGACGAACACCAGCTACAATCTCCACTGTATCTGTTTCGATTTGCATGCGACGCCCACGTCCATGACCTCCTTGGCGACGTTTTAAATCGTGATTAATTTTTTCTGCTGTAATGGGTAAGAGTGACGGTAAACCCTCAATAATTGTCGTTAATTGAGGTCCGTGAGACTCACCTGCTGTTAAGTAACGCATAAACACTTTCTCCCTTCAACTCGCTAAAGTATGTATTTTTCACTATAACATATATTCTTTAAAAAAACAGTCCTTTTACGAATGTCTTTTAAGTAGTTACCATTTTCATAGATCTAAATGTGAATATTCTGAATGAAAGTTATAAAAAACACCTAGCTAAATTTTATAAAAAATACGCCTTTGCTTATGATAAGCGAAAAGCGTATGAATTATCTATGTTTAATGCTTGGTCAACTTTATGTACAATTGTGTTATTTGTACAAAGCTTTTCATCCATATTATTAATTATTTTTGCGATAGAAGAACGTGTCTTCTACATCAAATTCATAACGTGCTGGATTAAAAATTTGCTCTGTCGATCCAACAAATAAAACGCCATCCTTGCGCAATGCTTTACTAAAATTAGTATAAATTTGATCTTTCGCTTCCTCTGTAAAATAAATCATGACATTGCGGCAAACAATTAAATCATAATTGCTGTCATAAGCATCATTCAATAAATTATGTTTCTTAAAGGTTACACAACGCTTAATCTCATCCTTCACGCGATAGAAGGAGCCTTCTTGTTCAAAATACTTTGCTTTAATATCACTTGGGACCTCGGCTAAAGAGCGTTCAGGGTAGACACCTAACTTCGCCTTTTGTATCACATTCTCATCTAAATCAGTAGCAATAATTTGAATTTGAGATAAAGGCACCAATTGAGATAATACCATTACTAAAGAATATGGTTCTTCTCCTGTCGAACAAGCCGCACTCCAAATTTTTAAACGCTTATTAGTTTGTAAAAGTTTCGGAAATATTTTCTTTTGTAATACTTCCCAGCGCTTTCCATTGCGATAAAACTCAGAAACATTGATCGTCATACGATCTAAGAATTCATTCATTAAATCACGATCTTGTTCGAGTGCCTTTAGAAAGTCTACAAAATTACGATAGCCCTTTTTCTCATAAAGAGAGGTTAATCGTCTTTTCATTTGCGCTTCTTTATATAACGCTAAATCTATTCCTGTTTTGCGCTTAATACCTTCTATAAACTGTTCATAATCAGACATATGGTCATCTTCCCCTCTAGCGTCGTATTACCATTATAGCGGAAAAGTCCCAATCCTGAAATAGTCTTTCTCATGTATGCAAATCTACTTTCTTACGTTTTGTTTTTCCTCTAAAAGTAATATTTTCGACTGTTCTAATTCAAGTCTCATTTTTTCTGTTTCAATCGTATAAGTTTCTAACCTAAGCTTTTCTAATTCTACTTCTTTTTCAACAGCCTTCAGTTTTATTTTTTGTTGTCTAGTACGAGCGTCTGTAAAAATTCCAGCTAGAGAAATAATGACGCCCCCAATTATCGCTACAATGGCAATTGACAATCCGTTCACTTCCTTTCGTTATTTTGATTATACGGCAAAATGGAAAAAATAGTTTCATTTTTCAGGAATTTATTCCAATAAAAAATGAAGGTAGTTTTTCACCACCCTCATTCTATCCATTATCGTTAGACTTGTATGCGATACTCTTTTAAATCTTCTCGTAATTTAGCCTTCAAGAATTTACCTACAGACGTTTTTGGTACCTCGTCAATGAAGACAATATCATCAGGAACCCATGATTTATGGAATTGGTGCTGTAGACTCTCTAGTAACTCTTCTTTTGTAATCGTACCCTTAAACTCTGGCTTTGCTACGACACAAGCTAATGGTCGCTCCAACCACTTTTCATGTGGAATGGCAATAACAGCCGCCTCAAAGACCTTTGGATGGGACATTAATGCATTTTCAAGCTCTACTGAAGAAATCCATTCGCCACCACTCTTAATTAAATCCTTTGTACGGTCGGTAATTTTAATATAGCCATCTGTTGTCATCACAGCAATATCGCCTGTATAGAGCCAGCCGTCTTTAAAGGCCTCTTCCGTTCGTTCATCCTGATAATACTCATTAGCAATCCAAGGTCCTCTAATCGTAAGCTCTCCCATCGTTTTGCCATCCCAAGGCACTTCACCATTTTCATTGACAATCCTTGTATCAATAAGTGGCATCGTCATACCTTGTGTAATCCGAACATTCATTTTTTCATCAGCCGTGTAGTCCTGCATATGTGTTAAATACGTGGATAGGCTTACAAGAGGTGAGGTTTCCGTCATACCGTAACCTGTCATGTACGGGATATTAAGTTCTTGCTCAAAGCCTCGGACAAGACCAATTGGTGAAGCAGAACCTCCACAAACAATTAATCGTATAGACGATAGGTCACGAGGATTTTGACGCTGCTCCTGTAGAACGCCCAGCCATATAGTCGGTACACCTGCTGTCAATGTAACTTTATATACATCAAATAATTCTAGCAATAGCTGTGGTGTAAACATAGGTCCCGGTAAGACCTGTGTAGAACCAAATGCTACACTGGCAAATGGTAATCCCCATGCATTCGCATGGAACATTGGGACAACAGGTAACACCACATCCGACTCACAAATTGCAATACTGTCAGCGAGACCAGCTGTTAAACTATGAAGTACAATACTGCGATGTGTATAGACTACTCCCTTTGGCATGCCCGTCGTTGCACTTGTATAGCACATGCCTGCAGGTGTATTTTCATCTAAATCTTCTGGGAATGTGAAATGTTCATCTGCCTCCGCAAGTAGCGATTCATAGGAAAGAGCATTTGGAATCGGTAAAGTTTCTACTGCAACAGCATCACCCATAATGATATAATGCTTTACCGTTTTCAGCTGAGAGACGATAGGTGCAATTAGTGGCACCAGATTATCATCTATTAATAATATTTCATCCTCGGCATGATTGATGACATAGGCAATATGCTCAGGGGATAATCGAATATTAATCATATGCAATACTGCTCCTGCACATGGTACAGCAAAATAGGCTTCCAAATGGCGATGGTGATTCCAAGCAAATGTGCCCACCTTCATTCCTCGATCCATCCCTAGTTTCGTCAAAGCATCGGCTAATCGGCGAGTCCGTTTGACATATTCTTTATACGTAAATTCGTGAATAGTAGTGGCACTTGTTCGAGAATAGATTTTCTTTGAATGAAAAAATCGTTCTGCACGATTCAAAAAACTTGTTAATAATAAAGGTGTATCCATCATATGCATGATACCGCTTCCCTTCATCTACGATTTTAGAAACAATCAAAACAAAAACTATTTGAACTAGATTTTGCCGTTACCTCGGTTGCATGCGAATGGCACCATCTAGTCGAATGACCTCTCCATTTAACAAGCCATTGTGGATAATACTTTCAACCAAAAGAGCATATTCCGAAGGTTTACCAAGTCGTTTAGGGAATGGTGTCATTTGAGCAAGAGCTGTTCGTGCAGGCTCAGGTAACGAAGCAAACATTGGTGTTTCAATTAATCCTGGCGCTATGGTCATCACTCGGACACCGATTTCCGCAAGCTCTCTTGCAATTGGCAACGTCATGGCTGCTACGCCACCTTTTGACGCGCTATAAGCAGCTTGTCCGATTTGCCCATCAAATGCAGCCACAGACGCGGTATTAATAATGACGCCACGCTGTCCATCCTCATTTGGCTCATTATGTTGCATTTTTTCTGCCACCAGACGGATGATATTAAACGTGCCAACTAAATTAACAGCAATCACTTTTTCAAATAACGCAAGGGCGTGTATACCACGCTTCGAAATAACTTTACTCGCATCTGCAATGCCAGCACAGTTCACTGCAACATTGATCTTGCCAAAAGCTGCAATAGCCTGCTCAAGGCCAGTCGCCACCTCCTCTTCCTTTGTGACGTCTACTCGTGCATAAAGGACATTTTGACCTAATTCTTCCACTAGAGCTTGTCCACGCTCATCATTGACATCAAAAATAATTGCTTTGCCACCCTGTCCTATTAATTTCCGAACGGTTGCCTCTCCTAAACCAGAGGCACCCCCTGTTACGACTGCCACCACTTCATGTTCCTTCATCAGACATATCCCCTTTTACATTTTTTCAATAATCGTGGCATTGGCCATTCCCATTCCCTCACAAATCGCCAACAAGCCGTAACGATAATTCTCTCGCTCCATTCGATAAAGCATAGTCGTTAACAATTTTGTACCTGTTGCCCCTAATGGATGTCCCAGTGCAATGGCTCCACCATCAGGATTGAGCTTCTGTGGGTCTCCTCCTATTTCATGCAGCCATACGAGCGGCACAGGTGCAAAGGCTTCATTTACCTCATATGTGTCGATATCCTCAATGTTGAGGCCTGACCGTTCTAATGCTTTTCTAGTAGCTTCTATTGGCCCTGTCAGCATTAATGTCGGATCAGAGCCCACGACCACTCTTGTCACAATTTTAGCGAGTGGTTGAATGCCTAGTTCTCTCGCTTTATCCAATGCCATTACGACTACAGCTGAGGCCCCATCACTCATTTGGCTCGCATTGCCCGCAGTAATCGCGCCATTCTCTTGAAAGACAGTTTTTAATCCATTTAAAATGTCAACGGTAGTTTCTGCACGAGGACCCTCATCTACCGCAAATGTTGTCACTGAGCCATCCTCTTGTGGAACTTGAATGGGTAGTATTTCAGCTTGGAAATGACCCGCTCTAATGGCGGAAATCGCCCGTTGATGGCTTTGATAAGCATAGCTATTTAGCTGTTCTTTCGATAAAGACCATTGGGAAGCGATTTTCTCTGCTGATAATCCTTGATGGATAATATCATATCTTTCCTGTAAGCGGTTACTAGCATGGGCATGTTGCATGTTTGAGCCCATTGGTACTCTTGACATACTTTCTACCCCACCAGCAATGACAATGTCCATATCCCCCGCTAAAATTGCCTGTGCTGCGAAGTGCACGGCTTGTTGGCTTGAACCACACTGACGATCAATGGTTACTCCTGGCACACTCTCTGGGAAACCAGCCATTAATAAAGAGGTCCTCGCAATATTTGCCCCTTGTTCAGCTGTTTGCGTCACACACCCCAAAATGACATCGTCTACTTGTTCCTTACCAATGCCTGCACGCTTTACAACCTCCTGTAATATATCAGCTGCTAACTCATCTGCTCGAACTTGACTTAATGCGCCCTTACTTCTTCCTATAGCAGTTCTCACAGCTGCTACAATCACCACTTCTCTCATGTCCATAACCCCTTTTCCTCGTCATCCTCTTAGTCTATTGACGAGTCTACTCAACTATTCCTCACTTAATTATCAGAATATTACATTATTTATTGTACATGACTAAGAAGTTTTTAACAATTCTATATGTTTCTAGTAAGAGATTATTCGTCGGAATGATCCCTCCCCTTTTTTTTGCGCAATAAAAAAGCAATCTCAAAAAATTGAGATTGCTTGATCTATTCGAAATTAAACTAACTCTTCACCGAAGAATAAGCCGATTTCGCGCTCTGCAGAAGCAAGAGAGTCAGAACCGTGGATGATGTTGTGAGATACTGTTGTAGCGTAGTCACCACGGATTGTACCTGGGTTAGATTCTTCAGGTTTCGTTGCACCCATCATTGTACGTGCAAGCTTGATTACGTTCTCGCCTTCCCATACCATAGCGAATACAGGACCAGAAGTGATGAAATCAACTAATTCACCAAAGAATGGACGCTCAGCATGCTCAGCATAGTGCTTTTCTGCTAATTCTTTAGGAATTACCATTAATTTAGCACCTTTCATTACAAAACCGCGACGTTCGAAACGATCAACGATATCTCCAATTACTTGACGTTCAACGCCGTCAGGCTTAACCATTAAAAAAGTTTGTTCAATTGCCATGTTTAAAACACTCCTTAAATTCGTCTAACAGGTTTTACACCTACCGATAAATATTAACAAAAAATGAGCTTTTGTACAACAAAAAGCTAGAATTTGCGCTTACCCATGAACAATGCTACATCACGTAATTTTTTCTTAACGGGATGTTTTGGTAAAGCATCAATTTCCTGTAAGGCTTTTTTCAAATATTTATCACTCATACGATTAGCTTGCTCAATTGCATGAGATTTACGCACATATTGCAACATATTTTGACGTTCCGATTCTGTTAATGTGCCTGCAAACACTTTAACTAAGTATGGTTGCATCTCCGGGTCATCTTTCAATAATAAAATCGGTAAAGTAATATTGCCCTGTAGTAAGTCACTACCTGCTGGCTTCCCTAGTTCTTTATCGGTTGCCATAATATCTAAAACATCATCGATAATTTGGAAGCTCATGCCTACAAAGTAGCCGAAGCGCTTTAAATGCCGAACTGTTTTAGCATCAACCCCCGCTGCCACAGCTCCTAGCTCACAGCTTGAGGAAATAAGTAATGCTGTTTTGCGTTTGATTCTTCTAAAATAATCTTTTAAACCTTGATCTAATCTAAATTTATCTTCAATTTGAATGACTTCACCGTTACAAATCTCCACCATCGTACGGGCTAAAATTTGATGAACAAGTGGGTCTTCTAACTTTGTTATATATTCCAGCGCACGTGCGAAAATAAAATCGCCTGTGTACATTGCTACCCTGTTATTCCACTGTGATTTGACAGTCGGGCGCCCTCTTCGCATATTGGAGTCGTCAATGACATCATCATGTACAAGCGATGCCATATGAATGAGTTCTAAAGGTACTGCTACATCCTTCATCTTCTCAATGTCATAATCACCAAATTTTGCGCCTAGTAACACAAAAATTGGTCTTATCCGTTTGCCACCAGCTTGTAATAAATGGAGAGAAGCATCGTTGATCAAATATGAAGACGAGTCCACCGCTTTTTCTAACTCTTGTTCAATGATTTCGATATCTGATTTCAAATCGGAATAGAGTAGTTTTAACTTCATCTTTTCCACGCGTGAAAACCTTCCCCCATTAACGTATCTTTTTAAAGCCCATATGCATTGCCGCAGCCCCGCCACTGTATGCTTTGTACGTTACTTTTTCTAATCCTGCCTGCTCAAACAATGCCGCTAACCTTTTCATACCTGGGAAATCATTCGCAGATTCCTGAAGCCAAGAATACTCCTTATAGCTTTTCGCAAATATTTTACCAAATATCGGCATTATATATTTAAAATAAAAACGGAACAGCTGACGATAACCAGGAATTTCAGATTGAGATGTTTCTAAACAAACCACCATTCCACCTGGTTTAACAACACGATGCATTTCCTTCAAAACTTGTAAATAATCAGGTACATTGCGAAGACCAAAGCCGATTGTCACATAATCAAACGTATCATCTGGAAAAGGCAACTCCATCGCATTTCCATGAACTAGTTCAATTTGTGGGTATGGCTCTACCTTTTTTTCGCCAACTTTCAGCATGTTTTGACTAAAGTCTAGCCCTTTTACTTCTCCACTTTCACCAACAGCCTCTGCCAATGCAATTGTCCAGTCTGCAGTGCCGCAGCATACATCAAGTGCTTTTGATCCAGGTTTTACAGCCATGTGCTTCATCGTATCGTTACGCCAGCCAACATGCATCTGGAAACTAATTACACCATTCATTTTATCGTAGTTTTCCGAAATACTTTCAAATACTTCGTGAACGTGCTCTTCTTTCGTTTTAGCCATTTTGAAAAACCTCTCTTATCCGTTAGTAGAAGCAATGGATGCCTCTACATGTGCATGTAAAGCTTGTTTGATATCACTTTGTAAAAAGGATGCCTGATTAATGAGCTGTGATAGCTCTGTTTTTAAATGCACAATTTTCCCTTGGATGACGCTATTAAAGGTTGCGCCATTACGTCTGACACTTTCTTCTAGTGCCTTACCCATTAAAGACATTTGCCCACGTTGATAAGCTGTCCATTCTTTTTCTAAACGTAAGATTAATAAGCTTTTTTCTATAAGTGGTATATATTCACCGAAAGAATAAAGATCAAAAAATTGAGCAATTAACCCGGATTCTATCGTACTCATCGACGTATACCACTGTTCCATTGTTCGTTGTTTATTTTCATAAACCTTAATTTGGTTTTCACATCGTGCCACAATACCTTGTGACAAATTTCGAATCAATGCAACATTTCCTGACATTGCTAATATTTCATAATAACGACCACTATAAAAATCCCCAGCTAAAACGGTAAGCTGCTGTTCTTTTGATGTTGCGTCTAATTCTTTTATATGATCGTGAGCCGCTAATGCTGCGTATACTATGCCAACAGTAATTGCAGCCTCTTGTTGCTCTTGTTGCCATTCTTCACCATTCAAAAACGGGATTAACAAATAAAACAGTTGATTTTCATCTAGCACAGGTACACCTGTGTATTTTTGCAAAGTTCTATGACGAACATCCATGAAAATCTCTGTTTTTAACTGTGCAATTGAATTTTGAATGTATGTTGCATTCATAGACCTTACTCCATTTCACTTTCAGATACGTCAGCCTTTACAAGGCCAAACGCTTGCTTACTGAGTCATTATAGCATACGCAACGATGCGGAATAAAAAAAATTTGCTTTCTTCATAGCACAGGCAGTAAAGCTCTCCCATAATTGAATGTTGGAATGCTAACTGCCCATAGACCTTATACTAAGTTTTTCACATCTAGTGTTTTTATATGTGCTGTTGAACGCTAAACAGCATTAAAACCTAGAAACAAAATTTCTTATTTTTTCGCTTCGCTATTGATCACGCCATGTGCTGTATGAATTTGCGCTTTACCGCGTATTTTCATGGCAGATGTGTGTTCTGTAAATTGAGCAATCATTACTTCGCCGGCATCTAATTTCTCTGAATGATGGAATTTCGTATCAGTTCCACGTGTTAATCCAATGACATGTACACCATCTTCTTCTGCTTGAATAACAATATAATCTTGTGACATCTTTGTACACTCCTTAAATCCGACAAATTCTTAGTTCATCATAACATAATTAGACACGCAATTTAAGACATTTGAATAAATGATAGTACTTCTCTACGTTTCACTTCATCTTCCTCATAAATACCGCGTGCAACAGATGTCACCGTTTTAGAACCAGGTTTTTTTAATCCACGCATTGTCATACACATATGCTCAGCCTCGATCACAACATAGACACCTTTTGGCGAAAGCATCTCCATAATTGTGTCTGCTACTGAAGAGGTAATACGCTCTTGTAGTTGTGGTCTGCGGGCAATCGTCTCCACTGCACGGCCTAACTTACTCAGTCCAGCAACAACGCCGTCATTTGGTATGTATGCAACATGTGCTTTGCCATAGAAAGGTACTAGATGATGCTCACACATCGAATAAAAAGGTATATCTTTGACAAGCACTAGTTCCTCATGATCCTCATGAAATACCGTTTTAAAATAATCTTTAGCATCCTCATGCAAGCCGCTGAACATTTCGGCATACATTTTTGCTACACGCTTCGGCGTATCCAATAAACCTTCACGATTTACATCTTCACCTACTGCTTCTAAAATCATTTTTACCGCTTCTTCTATTTTTAATAAATCAATATTCGACATCAAAAAACCCTCCTGCATATCAAAACATTACACATTTCCCTATGCATCGTAGCACATCCAAAAGGTAAGCGCAAAATGACTTACCTGATTCATCAGAAATTCGCTTCTAGATAAGCAAATCACTGTATATTATTATGTAAAATTCAAATTTGAAGTTAAAAAGAGCAGCCTTCATGTTCGTTAACATGAAGACTGCTCTATGTAACTACTAGACGTGTATTATTTTACCGCGTCTTTAAGCGCTTTACCTGGTTTGAAAGCAGGCACCTTGCTAGCAGCGATTTCGATTTCTTTACCAGTTTGTGGGTTACGACCTTTACGAGCCGCACGTTCACGTACTTCAAAGTTACCAAAACCAATTAATTGTACTTTGTCACCCTTTGCAAGAGCATCTTGAATTGTATCAAATACAGCTTCAACTGCTTTAGAAGCGTCTTTTTTAGAAAGACCTGCAGCTTCAGCAACAGAGTTTACTAATTCTGTTTTATTCACACCATTCACCTCCTCTCAAAGGGTCATGAACCAATTCTGTAAAAAGAGTAACACATAGAAAACCGCTACGCAACTGTATTCATACATGATTATAACCAAAAAATCAGTTTTTCACCCAAAAAACAAAAATAAAAGGACTTTTCGCATAAAAACGAAAAGCCCTGCGTATATTTTTTGCATTTTTTCTGAATTTTATCACTATAAAATAAATGTTACTAAACCACGATCTCCTTCGTTAACCATACGTTCAATCGTCTGACGCATACGTTTTTTGGCAGTAGGTGGAACTGCATCCATTTTATAGCGAATACCCTCTTTTAATACTTCATGCAATGGTGTACCAAATAATTGTGTATTCCATAAGGCATCACGATCATGTAAATAAGCATGATTTAAATCTTTTAGAAGTTGCTGACTATGGAACTCTGAGCCAATTAACGGTGCAAATTCTGACTCCATATCCACTCGGATAATATGATAGGATGGCGCTTTTGCCTTCATTCGTACGCCGAAGAAATTATTCTGTTTAATGAGCTCTGGGGCTGTTGGCTCAAATTCCTGCATCATTGGCAATGTCACGCCATAGCCTGTCGTATCAGCATCGTGAATAGCACTTTTAAATCGCTTTTGGGCCTCTTTTGCCTCTGCCGCCTCTTTGATAAAGAGTAACCAATCTTTTTTCGTTTCAATTGGTTCTTCTAGCCATTCATTACAAACTGATTTATACAATTCACCCTGTAGGGATACCCGAATTACAGCTGTTCCTACACCTGCATCTACATGAACAACTTCACTTTGGTCAATAAAGTCAATGGCTTTAAAGGCATCTGACGCCTGTTGCACATCTCGAATTTTCATCACAGAAGAAAGGACTTCCTCCATCGAATCAATCAATGCAACATTTAATGGATGTGTAGCATCTAATACATCCAGCCAGTCTGGTTTTTCTACCTCAATGGTACGAATTGGGAATTCAAATAACGCCTCTTGTAAAATATATTGAATATCCGTTTCTCTCATTTGATCAATGGACATCGCAATAACAGGGACATTGTAACGTTCAAACAATTCATTGCGAAGCTGAACCGTTTCTTCTCTCGCAGGCATTTGGCAATTGAGTAAGATGACAAATGGTTTGCCGATGTCTTTTAATTGCTCTACAATTTCCTCTTCTGCCTTCTCTGCTGCTCGTCGACTGATTCCGTTCACTGTACCATCAGTCGTTACGACAATACCAATATTCGCATGATCGCGAATCACCTTATCTGTGCCAATTTTAGCGGCTTCCTGAAATGGAATTGGCTCCGTATGCCAAGGCGTATGAACAAATTTTGGTCCATTTTCATCCTCATAGCCTTTTGTCCCATCGATAATATAACCAACACAATCTGCTAATCGAATTTGGAATGGCATTTCATCTTCACCGACCACAATACGGGTTGCTTGGGCAGGCACAAACTTCGGCTCAGCAGTCATAATGACTGGCCCCGGAGAACTTTGTGGCAACTCATCTTGTGCTCGCATTCTTTCCGTTTCATCCACAATGTTTGGTAACACGACTGATTCCATTACCTTTTTTACAAATGTTGATTTACCTACACGTACTGGACCGACAACACCAATATAAACATCGCCATTTGTGCGCTCTGCAATTTCTCTAAATACTGCTTCACTCAAGGTTTCTGCCTCCTTTATCTACGCTTTTTCACTATATGCGAGCCTGTAGACAAATATGAAAAAGCCCCTCACAAATGTAAGGAGCTTGTTTGCTATTTCTCTTTTTTCTCGGCGGCTTCTGCCTCTTGTTTTTGTAATTCTTTCGCTTTTTTGACATCCGCATTATACGTTTTCATATCATAGACAGGCTCTCCATTCTCGTCCACTGTATAGGGAATAGAATAGGCAGGCACAACTGGAAATTTGTCGACAAGCAGTTGGCGAATATCATCACCTGGCTTTACATTCGGCTTATCCTCTTTTAAAAGCTGGCCTAAATCCACAGCATAGTCTACATGTAATTCACCATCACCAGTCATGAAAAGCGGTAACTCGACGCCAGAATAGGGACTTTTTACAGTTACCTCTGTTTTATACCCCAAATCTTTATAGTTGATCTGATAAACATTATCTGAAATTGACCCTTTTATTGGTAAATACTGTGTAGATAGTTTACGAATACCTATTTCACGTATACGCTCTGCCGCGTTTAAATCTACTAATTTGACCGATGCCTCATTTTCAGGGTCCCAAATGATATATTGATATATACCACCTTTTTCATAGGCATTTCCAGGAATTGTCGTCAAATACTTCGGCATAAGTTTTTCAAAATCGATTAAATATTTGATATAGATATCCGTATCTAACTCGCTATTTTTAATTGGTACTAGTCCACCTGTTGCTTCACGGTATTCATCCACAGCACGTTGAACTGCCGCTAGTTGATCGACATCAGGCGTGACCTTAGCCCTTTTTTCTTCTTCTGGGTACGCACATCCTACTAACAGTATGGCGGTTGCAAATACCAACAGCAAAGCACTTAGTTTTTTCATGTTACTGACACCTCATTATTATTTATGCTGGCCAAGTGGCAACTACAAGTACCATTAAAAATGTGCCAAGTCCAAACAGTATGTATGCACATAAATTTACGACTGTTCGTAAAAATACATTTGAAATCTTATTTCGCGCTAAATAAATTAAGCCGACTGATATAATCATAAATGCGATGCAATAAAACGACACCCACATTACATCAAGCGCAGGCATATGAGCTAACGGGCCCATTTCAAAAAACCACCTTTCTTTGAATGTCAAGACACAATCAAAGTATATTATACTATGTGCTTTTGCTAAAAAGAAATAGTTGTCCCATAACTATCAAGAAATGGACAACTCTTTAAGCTTGTATTTCTATTCAACTAGTGGCACACAATAAGGCGTCTCAACAGATTGGTTGAGACACCTTATTTATGTCCATTTAATGACAAGTCTAATCAAAAAATTAATATTAATGCTTCATATCGTCTATTTCTCGTTTTTTCATACGCATCATTAAGGCATCTACTGCCACTTTCGGTTCAACATCATTAAATAGCACACTATAGAGCTCTGTGGAAATCGGCATGGCGACATCATATTTCTCTGCTAATTGATAGGCTGCCTTCGTGGTACGGACACCTTCTACGACCATGCCCATTTGATCCAGCACTTCTTGTAGCTTCATACCTTGCCCTAACATATTACCTGCACGCCAGTTTCGCGAGTGGACACTTGTACAGGTTACAATTAAGTCCCCCATACCTGTAAGTCCTGAGAACGTAAATGGATTACCACCCATTTTTACACCTAACCGTGAAATTTCTGCAAGACCTCGCGTAATAAGTGCCGCTTTCGCATTGTCTCCATAATTTAAGCCATCAGTAATACCTGCCGCTAAAGCGATAACGTTTTTCAACGCTCCTCCTATTTCCACACCAATGATATCCTCATTTGTATAGACGCGGAAGAACTGATTCATAAATAAATCCTGTACCTTTTCAGCAGCATCAATGTTGGCACAAGCTGCAGTAACCGTTGTAGGATGATGCAGCACCACTTCTTCTGCATGACTTGGCCCAGAAAGAACAACAATTTCTTCCACATACATAGCTGGTAAGCTCTCTGCTAAAATTTCAGATATTCGTTTTAATGAGTCAGGCTCAATTCCTTTTGAAACATGGACAAACAACACTTTTTTGGTTAATTCAGCCGTTAGTTTCTCGCATACTTCACGAATCGCTTTTGTTGGAACAGCCACAACAATGGTTTCTGCATGAGTAGCTACCTTCGCCATATCACTCGTCGCATGTAAATTTACAGGTAGAATGGTTTCTGGTAAATATTTTTTATTCGTATGCAGTTGATTGATTTCTTCTGCCTGCTCAGCTCTATGTGTCCATACAAGCGTATCATGTCCATTTTCCGCTAGTACCATTGCCAGTGCAGTACCCCATGAGCCTGCCCCTAACACACAAACTTTTTCCATAACAAAATCCTCCCTTTGTTGGGTTGTCTATAAATAAGTTCTTTCTTGTAAAAAGACGCCACCCTACAATAATGTCGGGTTGGCGTATTGTATGTCTATAGCTATTGCCTTAAGCACGCGCACGTGTAATTAAACGAATTGGCGTCCCTTCAAAGTCAAATGTTTCGCGAATGCGATTTTCTAAGAAGCGTTCGTATGAGAAATGCATAAGCTCAGGTTCATTCACAAAAATAACGAATGTTGGTGGCTTAATTGCTACCTGAGTAGCATAGTAAATACGTAAACGACGACCTTTATCTGTCGGTGCAGGATTACGAGCCACTGAGTCCTCAATCACTTCATTTAAAATAGAGGACTGAATACGCATCGCATGATTCTCGCTGACACGTTGGATAATCGGTAAAATTTGATGCACACGCTGTTTTGTATTCGCTGACACAAAAATAATTGGGGCATAATCCAAAAATAGGAAATGCTCTCGAATTTGCTGTGTAAAGACATTCATTGTTTTTTCATCTTTTTCAATGGCATCCCATTTATTCACAACAATGATCACAGCTTTTCCAGCCTCATGTGCATAGCCAGCGATTTTTTTATCTTGCTCCTGAATACCCTCTTCTGCATTCAGCACTACTAAAACAACGTCTGAGCGTTCAATAGCACGTAGCGCACGTAGCACAGAATATTTCTCGGTTGTTTCATAGATCTTTCCTTTTTTACGCATACCCGCCGTATCAATAATGACATATTCCTGTCCATCATATGCATAAGGCGTATCAATCGCATCACGTGTTGTCCCTGCAATATTACTAACAATAACACGTTCCTGCCCTAGGAAAGCATTCACTAAAGAGGATTTTCCAACATTCGGTCGACCAATTAAAGAGAATTTAATGACATCATCACCGTATTGTTCTTCATCTTCTTTCGGGAAATGTTTCGCACATTCGTCCAATAAATCCCCTAAACCTAAACCGTGGGAACCTGAAATAGGCCAAGGTTCACCGAAGCCAAGTGCATAAAAATCATAAATCATTTCACGCATATCAGGATTATCAATTTTATTGACCGCTAATACAACTGGTTTTTTTGTTTTGTATAGAATTTTAGCAACTTGCTCATCTGCTGCCGTTACTCCTTCACGACCATTTGTCATGAAAATAATTACGTCCGCTTCATCAATGGCAATTTCAGCTTGTTGACGAATTTGTTCTAAAAACGGCTCGTCTCCAATTTCAATGCCACCTGTATCAATAATATTAAAATCGTGTGTTAACCACTCTGCCGAACTATAAATACGGTCACGTGTTACGCCTGGGATATCCTCCACAATCGAAACGCGTTCTCCAACGATACGATTAAAAATCGTCGACTTACCTACGTTCGGACGACCTACGATGGCTACTACTGGTTTCGTCATCTGTACTTCATCCTTCCAACTTCTTGTCTTTCGCTATTATACACGAAAAATGCCATTATATCATATCATATCCATAATGTAGAACGCTATGTATGGCTATTAAAGGTGTTACCCCTTTTTTTGAGAGTTCTATTAGGTGTTTTGAAGGTTTTATCCGCTACTTTTAGAGGTACTATCCTTCAATTTAAGTGTTCTATCTTTTACTTTAATTTGTATCCTTCACTTTTAGAATTCTATCCGCTACTTTAAAGGTTCTATCCTCTACTTTTAGAGTTGTATCCTTCAATTCAAAGTTTTTATCCACTTCTTTATTGTTATCCTTCACTTTTAGAATCCTATCCGCCACTTTAAAAGTTTTATCCGCTACTTTTAGAGTTGTATCCTTCGATTCTAAGTTTTTATCCGCTTCTTTATTGCTATCCTTCACTTTTAGAATCCTATCCGCCACTTTAAAGGTTTTATCCGCTACTTTTAGAGTTGTATCCTTCGATTCTAAGTTTTTATCCGCTTCTTATCTGCTATCCTTCACTTTTAGAATCCTATCCAACACTTTAAAGGTTCTATCCGCTACTTTTAGAGTTGTATCCTTCGATTCTAAGTTTTTATCCGCTTCTTAATTACTACACCCTCACTTTTGAAGTTCTCTCCCCTTCAAACCTTCTATCCACCATTTCAACCATAAAAATAGCGAGGATACAATTATGCATCCTCGCTTTATACATTATTTAAAGTTTTTTAGTTTATCGCCAATCACATCACCAAATGAGAAGCCTGTATTCTCTTCAGGTAATTCATAGTCGATTACTTCTTCTGCTTCAGGATTTTCTAGTAATTCTTTAATACTAAGGGCTAGACGACCTTCGTCAGCATTGACATCAAGGACCTTCACCTGTACTTCTTGTCCCTCTTTTAATGCTTCATGAGGCGTGTTAATGTGCTTATGCGCAATTTGCGATATATGCACTAAACCTTCAACGCCTGGGAATACTTCCACAAATGCACCGAATGAAGTAAGTCGCTTCACTCTACCGTCTAAAATAGTGCCTTTCGCGGCACGTTCTTCTATATTAGACCATGGTCCAGGAATAGTTTCCTTAATAGATAAAGAAATACGTTCATTTTCTGGGTCCACTGATAGAACTTTTACTTTTACATCTTGTCCTTCAGCTAAAACTTCACTCACATCACTCACATGCTCATGTGATACTTGCGAGATGTGTACAAGACCATCAATACCACCTAGGTCGATAAATGCACCAAATGCCGCGAGACGCTGTACTTTACCATCCAATACATCGCCAGCTTTTATTTGATTAATCACATTTTTCTTTTGTGAAGCTTTCTCTGCTTCAACCACTGCTCGGTGAGATAAAATAAGGCGATTCTTATCCTTATCAAGCTCAACAATTTTAAAGCTTAATGTTTGCCCTTTATAGCCTTCAAAATCATCAACAAAATAGTCCTCTACAAGCGATGCTGGTACAAAGCCACGTACACCTAAATCTACGACAAGACCACCTTTAACAATATCCTTTACTTCCGCTTCAAAAATTTCCTCAGCGGCAAATTGTTGCTCTAGTGTATCCCATGCTTTTAGAGCATCCACTTTACGTTTTGATAGGACAAAGTTTTCTTCTTCAACCTTTGTAATCATCAATTCTAATTCATCTCCAACTGAGATGACATCAGACGCTTTCTCAATGTGTAAGCTTGATAATTCACTAATCGGTACAATACCATCAAACGGTGCACCTGGAATTGATACAGATACTGCCTTTTCATCAACTTGCGCGGCAATGCCTTTGACGATATCACCCTCGTTAAACGTTTGTTCTGCATAGTTCATTTCTTCAGACATATGTAACCCTCCTTCGCATCTTCCCTTACTATTTTATTCGATATTGAAGACAAAGACAAAAATAAATCCTTTAAATTCAAAAAATGTCTGAAATTTTAGGATTTATAGCATTTTTTCTTCTGCTAATTTTAAAATAGCTTGTGCTGCATCATCAATAGACAATGCTGTTGTATCTAAAAAGATCGCATCTTCAGCTTGAATCAGTGGCGATGCTTCACGCTCACTATCCTTTTTATCACGTAGTGCAATTTCTTCCTGAAGTTTTTCAAGAGATGAGTCAATGCCTCTTTTTTGATTATCAATCAAGCGTCGTCTAGCACGCTCCTCTACTGTTGCAGACATGAAAATCTTTAGTTCTGCATCCTTTAAGACATGTGTAGCAATATCGCGGCCATCCATGACAACACCGCCATTAGCTGCAAGTTTTTGCTGTTGGGCAACTAATAGCTCACGAACCTTCGCATGGGCAGCTACTTGTGAGACTGATGAAGTGACCTCATTAGAGCGTATTTCCGCAGACACATTGTGACCATCTAAAAAAACAAGCTGTCCCTGAGGTGATGGTTTTAATTCAATTGTGCTTACGTCAAGCATCTCTGCTAATTTTGCTTCATCATCTAAATGTATGTTTTGTTGCAACGCTTTATACGTAACTGCTCGATACATTGCGCCTGTGTCAATGTAAGTAAAGCCAAGTGCCTCAGCAACAATTTTCGCGATTGTGCTTTTGCCAGCACCAGCAGGCCCGTCTATCGCAATTTGAATGTTTTTCTTCATATTCTTCCCTACTTTCTGCACCTCTTATTGTATCATATAACCTCAAAAAAGCCCTCTCCTAGGAGAGGGCTTCATTAAAATATTCATTAAGAAATTAAACATGAAAAGGGTTCATTTCTTTACGACGATTGACTAATTGACGTTCAAAGCAAAAACGGACAATATGCTGTTGATCGACATCATCTGTATCTGTTAGTTGGATTGTTGCAATGCGTTTATCCTCTTTTTCGAAAATACGTACGATCAGCGCTTCTGTAACGACATACTTGACATCTCCATTGGCAAATGGCAATACAATGGTTAGTTTTACTTCATCACCCTCAGTGAAAGCTACTTGACCTTTCAACATGACTGCTAGGCCTCCTGCACTAATATCCACAGTCACAAGCTGATATTTATAATCCTTCAACTGAATAGCAACGTCTACTTGTGTCTCCACACGAACGTATTCTCGTCGCTGAATTTTTATAAACTCCTCTGGTGTTGGACAATGCAACATAATCATTGGTATATTACCTGCTTTACGGCCAACTACCTCTGTATTAAAGGCAAAGGATTGCTTATCCTCAGTACGAAAAGTTGCTCTAAATTCTGAGCCATCTATTAAAAATGCCGTTTTCTTTGTTGCCATATTAACTGGATAATCAATATATAGAATATTATCTTTTTGCTCTACAACTTTACAGCGGAATTTCTCCAAACGCTCTGTATAAGTTGGTTCAAGTTGTAATTGTGTACCAATTTTTATTTCCATGAGCATCTCCCCGTGCGAAAAATATAGTTTAATTATCTCATGAGAAGCTTATTTTGGCTATAAAAATTGGTAGTATTTTCATGTCAAGTTGATACAGAGCGGAAGCATCATTGATTAAGTTAGATATTCCACTTTTAATACATTATGGTTTTCCGCATCAATAACAATTCTAAATGTTTCCTGCGTATTACCATCACGCAATGCAATGACCTCATAGCAAAGACGTTGCTCAAATTGTCCATTATCTGTGTAGATATTTTTTACCTCTTGGACTTGAATATCGTCTTGGAAGAACGTTTTCCAATCAATCGGCTTAGCTGTTTGCTTTTTAATATTTTCTTCTTGAATATATTCCATTGCATTTGCACCTAACAGCTCACCTGTATCTTTCGCCACTTTCAATTGAACACCATCAGCGTAGATTAACGCATTATCTCCAGGATGGACACGAGCAAATGTCACATGCCAAGCTTGATGATTTTCGCGTGATTCCACATAGGCTACATCTTTCATGCCTAATTTCTTCACATATTCCTGCGCTTTTTTCATGATTTCCTCTTGTGATAACTTGGCTTCATCCACAGGACGTTCTACTAAATAGGATAATAAATGTCCACCCTTTTCTGTTAAATCAACATAGCCTAATCGAATCCCTTGGTGGAATTGGATATGATAAAAAGGATATGGTGCTGTATCACTACTTTTTGTAACTGTAAATGTGGCATCTTTAATGACAGGGAATAAGTATTTCACTTTTTCTAGTGCTTCTTTTTCGGTAATAACGGCATCCTGTAATGCCTTTAACTCAATTTTTTTCTGCCAATCAGATTCAGATAAAGTTAACGGGAAATCCTTTTCGCCGTAGCCTTTTAATGTATCTTTTACAGTATCAAATTGGCTATTTGGATTTTTATTATCTACTTGCTGTAGCCAAACATCCATTTTCCCATCATGCTTATAGAAATCGACGGTTGCTGCTGTCCATTCATCGGAAAGAGATTGTAAATTCGTTGAAACCTGGGGCATTTTTTCACGCCAAGCTTCATAATCCCCTGTTTTCGCTGTCCTTTTTGCTTCATCGCCAAGTCGCCCTAGATAGTTCATCCATTCACTTGATAGTTCTTGTCCTATTGGAATATTCGCAATTGAAGAACGAACTTCTGAGCTTAAACGCCAAACCGAATCTAGTTCATTGTGAATCGCCTGCTCATCTTGAAACAACAGGGATTGTGATACTGAGCGTTGAAGATGGGAAAGTTTTTCAGATGCATCCGTTAACTTATCTGTATATTGTGCTAGCACGGTACGTTGTAAATCTTCTTTATCTCCATGTAAATCAATGCTGTATGCCCCTAACCCAATAACGGCAATCGTTAAGACCACGAGCCAAGTTTTCATCTAGGTTCCTCCTTTCTATGAACAGAAAATATGCTCTCCAATTTGTTTAATTTGTGGACGTGACCAAATCCATTTGCTCGTTGCAGTTTTTGGATTGAAATAATACAATGCATTTTCAGAAGGGTCCCAGCCGTTCATGGCATCAATAACCGCTTCTTTCGCTCGCTCATTTGGCTCAAGCCAAATTTGCCCATCTGCAACAGCTGTAAATGCTAACGGTTGGAAAATGATACCTGAAATAGTATTCGGGAAATCTGGGCTTTCCAAACGATTTAAAATAACTGCAGCAACTGCTACTTGTCCTTCATATGGTTCTCCTCTTGCCTCTCCATATACCGCATTCGCCATTAGCTGTAAATCACGCTCTGTATATTTGGGAGGAACTTGTGTCTGTGTTCCATTATTATTACTACTTCCACTACTATTGCTACTGCCACCACTAGTATTCTTTTTCACTTGCTGATCAAGTGGCTTGCCACCATAATAAGTAAATTGATTTCCCGCATTTAATTGAGCTTTCACCCATTTTTCATCATAATCTGAATTGCCTGCTAATGCTTTCTTTGTCTTAGCGCCTGCAATCCCGTCTACTGGTAACCCATAATTTTCTTGGAAATTACGTAAAGCCCAGTATGTGTTATAGCCAAATTTGCCATCAATTTTACTCTTATAAAAACCTAAGTATTGTAGCCTCGCTTGCAATTCAACGACATCATCTCCATAGGCACCCCGAGTAATTTGCTGATCGCTAAATGCATTCGCATCATTTTGAGGAATCGCAATTATACTAATTCCTAATATCAAAGCAAAAAGTATGCTTACTAAACGCACTTTTATCACTCCTTTTTTTTATAGCTTGAAACAAAAGGAGTAATTTATACATGATAAAAATGAAATAAAGCGTAGAAATCTTTGACGATTTCTACGCTTTATATTTTCTTTTGCATGTGAAGATGCTGCACCAGATGATAATGTGCAAGCTTCACTTTGCGCAAGCCAAACCACCATAAAAACAACATAAAAGGAATCATTAAATAAACCCAGTGACCTTTGAATGATAATATTGTATTGTATAGAATGTGAAGTACGACTGGTGCACAAAGTGCCATAGCAATCATCTCTTTTGTCTTAACAAGTTTCGAAAACTTAGCCCGTCCATAATAATAGCCCATTACGACACCGAACAAAGCATGACTCGATACTGGTAATAAGGCTCGCATAAATGCCGTGTCTAAGCCAAATGAAAGTAAATAAAGAACATTTTCAATCGTAGCAAAGCCAAGTGAAATGCTTGCCCCATACAATATACCATCGTAAGGGTCATCAAATTCTATATGATTATAGATGGCAATTAATAGTACAAACCATTTAAAAAATTCTTCAATGACACTTGAAAATAGTACGTCTTGAAGATAAAGATATCGAAAAACCCCTTCTTCTGTTAATACATACTGTAAAAACATGATTGGGAACGTTAAAAATGCGCCGTATAAAAACGTTTGTAGTAAAGTTCTTCTTGGCTCCGTAGCCATCTGATTGCGCAAATAGAAATAACTAAAAAGCGCTAGACCGGGAGCAATGGCAGCAGATAATAAAATGATCATGATGCCGGCTCCTTTCAACAATAGACTGCTATTATTATACCATGTAATGACAAAAAAACTTTTTAAAAGGAGATTTATTTTTTATGAAAAAAACAATTTTATTAATTCATACTGGCGGCACAATCTCCATGGCAATGAGTGCTGAAGGAGCGGTCATGCCAAATAAGGAAAATCCTCTAATGAAGGAAAGTAATAAACTGGCATCACTAGCAAGCATTATCGAAATAGAGGCTTTTAACCTTCCTTCTCCACATATTACACCGAAAGAGATGCTTTTATTGCGTAACTTGATTTTGGAACAAATTGACGCACAGCCAATTGACGGCGTGGTCATCACACACGGTACCGATACATTGGAAGAAACCGCGTATTTCTTAGAGCTAACAATGAACTTAGCCATTCCGATCGTGCTAACAGGAGCAATGCGTTCATCTAACGAACTTGGCGCAGATGGGATTTATAATTTAGTAGAGGCAGTCCGAGTTGCTGTTGATGAAGAAGCACGTGATAAAGGTGTGCTTGTTGTGATGAATGATGAGGTTCATCTTGCTGTAAATACAACAAAAACAAGCACAAGTTCTGTAAATACTTTCCAATCTCCGCAATATGGACCGATTGGCCTTATTACAAAATCCAGAATCTTATTCCATCACGCACCAATTCGTCGACAATATGTAGATGTTAACAATTTACCTAAGCGTGTCGCAATGCTAAAAGTGTACGCTGGAATGGAAGAAGATTTATTGGATGTCGTGCTTGCATGTAAATATGATGGTGTTGTCCTAGAAGGACTAGGTCAAGGGAATGTCCCACCATCTGTTGTAAAAGGAATTGAAAGCCTTATACAGCGAGACATCCCAGTTGTACTTGTTTCCCGCTGCTTTAATGGAATTGCAGAAGGTGTTTATGGCTATATGGGCGGCGGTAAAATGCTAGAAGACTTAGGGGCCATATTCGCCACAGGTATTAATGGTCAAAAGGCACGCTTAAAATTATTAATAGGCCTTAACACAACTGGCTCGCCTTTAAATTTAAAGGACTTTTTCCTGTAACGTTAAAGTCTCGATCACCTGTTCATAATAGCCCAGTATCTCGCTAAGTCGAGCCAAAGCTTCATCAAAATCTGGTTGTATCACAGAAAATTGAATGAAATTCTTTTGGCGTAAATACTGGCTTTCACCATGAACAAATAGCCCGTTTAATGCTAAATCAATAGGTAGGTTGGCATAATTATTAGGCAATTGAACCGTTATCAGCATCGGATATTGAATTGTTGGATATTGAAATTGCATGATTGGTAGCTGCAGCAGTGATTGAAAGCGTTGCTGTAGCTGCTCATAACGTGCTGGATAAGCTTGCAATGCCATCTCCACATTGCTCAGTAATACAGCAGGTAATGTAAATGGTATGGCACCTTGCTGATAATTTGCTAAATCAAGATAAGCGGGTAGATCGGCAGATGAGGGTGCAAGTGATTGCGAAAATACAAATGCTAGCCCACTTAACGCACCAATAGCCTTACCACTCACAGCCGTAGCTAAATAGCAGTCCTGTAAAGAAAACGGCATGGCACCGAACGAACTAATACAATCTATACATAACTTTACATTGTATTGTTTAGCAAGCTTTTTAAGAATATCTAAGTTATTACAAGTTCCCGTGGAAGTCTCACCATGTACTGCCAACATCCACTGATAAGATCCCGTCTCAAGCTGTGAAGCCAGTTCTTTGTCATCAAATACCGTTCCCCATTCTTTTTCTACCACATCATAATGTAATGACCAACGAGCGGCTTGCTTCTGTAAACGCTCACCGAATTCTCCATTTGTGAGAATAAGCCCTTTTCCTAATTGCTGTGCCTTTAGTTGTGCAAGCATTACTTCATTTGCTAGCGTTCCCGTCCCTACGATTACACCAACATGATTGGACTTCGATAAATGCAGCAACTTCTTCTGCACTCGTTCATAAAGCGCATAAAAAGGTAATGAACGATGTGATAAATCTGAATGAGCAATTGTCTCTAATTGCTTCACCGGCCCAGGATAAAATGTAGAGGGTTCCGTCGTTAGTCTATGTTGTAATGATTGTTCAAATTCATGTCTAGTGAGCACCATCGGTAAAAACATCGCACCCTCTTCCCCGACAGCTGGTGCAAACTGCTTAAAACCCATCTGCTTATATAGTTTTTCCTCTCTCGTTGTACCTGAAATCACTGCCGCAGTATAGCCTTTTTCGTAGGCAAATGTAGTTAAGGCCTGAGTAAGCTTCAATAGAACTCGACCCGTTCGATAACCTTTCTTCACGGAAAGCAAACGAATTTCACAAAGCTTCTCACAATTTTCCTTCGATAAATACTGCTCGACCTTACCAATCTTTTCATCAATAGAAAATGGTCGTTGATCTCTAAACGCCACCATGCCAATTAATTCTGTTTGCTTATAAACAACAACATAGGTATTCTCCTGATGAAATCGGTCTACTTTTTTTCGCGATGCATTCACCTCATGCTGAGGAATTTCTTCTACAAATGTTTCATAATTCAATCGAGCAATCGCCTCAAATTCTTCATTTGTCTTGGCAATTTTACACCAATACATTTCCTTCACTTCCCTCTTTTCAATGATTCCTGAATATTAGACATATGCTTAATAAGCATACACACGATTGCCATGATTAAAAGTCCATATGGCTCTAATTTCCCTGCTTGTATAATTGCGGCTATATAAAAAACAAAGCCCCCAACCATGCCAAGTGTCAGACTTCTAGTAAATGCACATATAAGTGCTGTACCAATAATCATCCATAAAAAAAGACTTGGCGATAAGGCGAGACCCACACCAATAAAAGTAGCCACACCTTTCCCTCCATTCCATTTCAGCCAAATCGGAAATAGATGGCCTATTATCACCCATGCAGCTCCGCCAATAACGACCCATTCATCCAATTGCCACATGCGTCCTAATCCGACAACAAGTACACCTTTTAATGAATCGCCAAGAAGAGTCAAAATAAACGCTGTTTTCCCAATCACACTTCCCGCATTACGCGCGCCTAAATTTTTACTACGCTCTTCCTGCAAATTGACACCGTATATCTTACCAACGAAATAAGCCGTCAAGATGTTTCCTATTAAATAACTCAAGAGCCAATACAAGCCAATCATTGAGTTGCCTCCTTGCTAAAAAGGCTGTATAAGCTACATGCCTATACAGCCTCGATCGTTATTTTTTTCTCTGCTCAATAGTTCGAGCGATACATTCGCCATGGAAACGACCATTTTCAATAAAAATTTCATTGGCATTATTTCCTGCTGCAATAACACCTGCAATGAATAGTCCTTCAACATTGGTTTCCATCGTTTCAGGCGTAACATAAGGACGACCCGTTTCTTCCTCTATGTCCACTCCCATCGCTTTAATAAAGGAGTGATCAGGATGATAGCCAGTCATAGCAAAAACGAAATCATTTTTTACTATTTTCTCTTGACCCTCTACTTCTAAAACAACTTCGTGCTCTCGTATTTCCAATACATTGGTATTAAAAAGCATGTCAACTTCTCCAGTTTTGACTACCCCTTCAAATTCGGGCAATACCCATGGCTTGATGCTTGGAGAGTATTCGCTGCCACGATAGGCTACGGTTACACGAGCACCGGCTTTATTTAATTCTAACGCGGCATCTATCGCTGAATTTTTGCCGCCTATAACTAGAACATCCGTATCAAAAAATTCATGGCCCTCTTTAAAGTAATGGAAAACTTTAGGTAACTGCTCACCATGGATATTTAAATAATTCGGATGATCATAATAACCTGTTGCAATGACAACATAGGGCGTTTCATATATTTCCTTATCGGAGGTAACCGTGAACAAATCATTATTTTTTACAACACTTTGTACTTTTTCGAAGCGATTAACTTGTATATTTTTTAAACGGACGACCTCTCGATAATAGACAAGGGCTTGATTGCGTTTCGGCTTACGTCCTTCAATGATAAATGGTATATCACCAATGGCTAACCGTTCACTCGTACTAAAAAATGTTTGATGTGTAGGGTAATGATAGATGGCATTGACGATATTTCCTTTTTCAATCACAATAGGTTGTAAACCAATATTTTGCAAAGCTATTGCTGCTGCTAAGCCGCATGGGCCTCCTCCAACAATAATTGCATCTGCTTGCTGCATTTCTTGACACTCCAATCGAATTTGAACAGCAAAAATTGCTGCTCCATGCTTTCACATTATCATAGAATAGACGATACTTTTTTATTATACGCCTTCTCACACGTTTTGGTTGTTTATTTACTCGAAATATCAATGTCAATTATATGACATTGGGGCTTTGCACCAAATCGAAAAGGTACTAATGTCGTCCCATAGCCATTGCTTACTAAAGTCATGACACCATCACGCCGACGATAGGAACCATTTGGATGGACACCATATGGGCCGAATCGAATTTGCCCTCCATGTAAATGTCCCCCCATCATTAAATCCGCACGGAACTTAGCCCGAACTTTCGCAAAAACCTCTGGATTATGGGCGATGAAAACAACTAAATCCTGCTCTCCTATCTTTGCAAAAGCTTTTTCAAAACTATATTCTTTAACGGTTGTATCCTCAATAGCACTTAACCAAAAGCTATTTTTAAGCGGAAGCTGTACGGCATCATTGACAATAATTTGAACATGGTATGCCTGTAAAATGTCCTTCAGTCTTTCTTCCCCAATTTCTCTGTCATTATTGCCCCAAATAAAATAGGTTGGTCCAAGGGACGTTAATAATGATAAATTTTCATGAATACGATCAATTGGTGTACGGCTATCCGCAAAATCACCGCCAATAATTACTGCATCAAAATGATGTCCCTGTAACTGTGCAATCATTTTCTTACTTATTTTACGTAAATGAACATCTGAAATAAAAAATAATCGTACCTTCTCCTGTTCACCCTGTAATGAAAGCTGGTGAGACAATACATTATTTTCATGTGCCACCTTCCACATATAAAGTAGAGGGGCGATGACTACCAGAAGACATAGCCCTAAATATAGCATTTTCTCACTTCTCCTTACGACAGCAAAAAGGCGATTCTTCTTAAAAAACGAATCGCCTTTTTGCTAAATCAGACGTACGTTTTGGTGTGAACGTTTGTCTGTAATTTTATACTAGAAAAACTATATAACGATAAAAAAATTCTATTAAGGTAACTTAATGACTTGCCCAACCATTACAGTATTAGAGGACATCCCATTAGCAGCACGAATTTTAGCTAAAGTCGCTTCACTGCCATCGCCATAGTGATTTAATGCAATTCGGTATAAGTTCTCATTTGCTTTTACAGTATGTGTCGTTGCTTTAGCATTTTGTTTTGCTTCTTCCGCTTTTCTAGCCTCTTCTGCTTTTCTTGCTGCCTCTGCTTGTTGTTGAGCTATTCTTGCTTCTTCAGCTTTTCGAGCTTCTTCGGCTTTTTTTGCTTCCTCTGCCTTTTTCGCCTCTTGAGCCTTTTTCGCTTCTTCAGCAGCTTTTTGCTCCGCTGCTAATTTATCAGCATCTTTTTGAGATTGCTCTTGAGCCTTCTTATCTCCCTGAGCGTCTTGACCCTTATCATCTTTTTCCTTATCTTTATCTGACGCAGATGCTTCTGAAGGATCTAATTCGACAACCTGTTCAGCTGTATCCTTTTCGGCTTGTTCAATCGTTTTTCCTGGTTCATAAAATTTCCAAAAATAAATAAGAATTGTTAATGGTATCAAAATAAAAATAACAAACAGAATCGTCATTAACGGTGTCTTACGTTTCGAATTTTTTGGCTTTTTGTTTTTATTACCGTTTTTATTCATTCTGGAAACTCTTGATAAGGCTTGCTGTTCTTTTTGCTCATCTTCAAATGATTGACGATGCTCTTCTATTTTATCGCGATAATCTTCTTTATTCATTCGCCTTTCCCCCAACCTTACTACGCTTTCTATCATCTCTATTATGACGAATATTACGAAAAAAGTAAATGACCGTCAGTTTTAGTCTAATTACCCATTAATAGTTGTTGCAATCGACTTTCCCACGTTGCCATTTCTACTTTCTTTTTCTCTTTTAAGCGTACTTTCTTGATTACATCATAATGGATTCCACAATTTTCACAACAGTTTTCCGGCTTTTTCTGCAATTTTTGCCCAAAATACCCGACTAAATGTTCACGAATACAGTCTTTTGTCTGTATGATTTGAAGCATTTCATTCACTGCATTGTATTTCTCTAGTGCTAAATGATTTAATCGGACCTTCACTTGTTCCGAAGACTCTCGTTGCAGCCAATAGTCTAACACACGGAAGGCTGTCTCACTTAACTCCCCATTTTTCAGCATTTGGATGGGCTGTATTTGCTGAGATAGCAGCTCCTGGTAGCGGTCAACATGATGTAAAGTTGGTAAATCGCCTGTCACAACAAATTTAGCCAGCTCCTCATCACCTTCAGCATACAGTAATATAGCAAGTGCAGAGTGTCCATCCCGCCCTGCACGTCCAATCTCCTGCATATAATTCGCTATATTGGCAGGCATTGATTCATGAATGACCTGCCGTATATCAAGCTTATTAATGCCCATACCAAAAGCGTTTGTTGCTACAATCCAATCAAGTTCACCAGCTATAAATTGCTGTTGAATAAATTGACGGTCCTCTACCCCATAGCCAGCATGATAGGCAGCAACACGAACGCCCTCTTGTAATAAGGCTTCGCTATATTGTTGCGCACGTTTACGTGAGGAAACATACAAAATACCAGGTCCTGCCGTTTGCGTAACGTGATGCATGAGCCATCTAGCTTTATCAGCCTTATCCTCCACTACTACACGACCTAAATGAATATTCGAGCGGTCAACATTATACATAAACTCGAATGGCGCTTTGAGAGATAAAGTTTCCTGTATATCTCGTACAACCTTCTTTGTTGCCGTAGCAGATAATGCCAAAATGGGCGGACGATTTTCCCTCGATAGCCAGTCACCTATTCGTAAATAATCTGGTCGAAAATCAAAGCCCCATTGTGAGATACAATGCGCTTCATCTACTACGATTAAACCTAGCTTCATCTGCGCCAGTTTCTCTTGTACCTGTTGCTGGAGCAGCATCTCTGGGGAAGTAAAAATAAAACGATATTGCTCTAAATAATGTAATACATAACGTTTCTCTGTTAGTGATAAAAAGGAATTTAAAGCTACCACCCTCTTTTCCCCAAAACGCTTCAGCTCTTCTACTTGATCCTGCATTAATGAGAGTAATGGTGAAACAATTAGTACAGGTTTCTCTAATGTATAGGCTGGTAGCTGGTAGCAGAGTGATTTTCCCATTCCTGTTGGCAATAAGGCAATCACATCTTGTTCTTGTAGTAATGCCTCAATGACTTCTTTCTGTCCTGGTCGAAATGATGAATAACCAAAATGCTTATGCAATAATTGTTCAAGTTCCATTTATACTTCTCCTTTCGCAAGGACAAGCCTTAATTGAAAATAACTCATATCGTTTAAAGCTTCATGTAATATTTTCAATTTTTTTGTTTGATACTGCTTCGATGCCTGCCACACTTTTTGAGCTTCATCATAGGAGACGAATGGGCCAATAGAAAAGTTCGGTTCATACATAGCTAATTCCACAAAATGATCCTCAATTGTACTTTGTTTTAGTTTTCTCATTTGAACAATTTGCTCCATCGAATAACCTTGTTCATATAATTGTGCGGTTTGTTGTGCAGAATCTGTTAGCAATATTTTAACTTTTAATCCTTCTGCCACATGCCCTAGTAATGGGTAATCATCTATTTTTTGATGCACTTCATTTAATAATATATGTAGGGTTTCAATAAAAGCTAATTGACTATCCAGTACAGTTTCCTTCCGTTCATCTGCAAGCTGTTGCCACGTCCATCCTGGTAATTGATAACCACTTAAACGATACAGAACAAGCTGTTTGCTTGCATCTGACACAGGGAGAATAGTTAGCACATGATTACATTCTGTCAATAATTGCTGCTGTAAATGACCTTCCTTATAATGACGTGCCTGTAAAAAAGTTCGCACCCACGCTTGAATCATTGTATCTCTACTAATCGGTGAAAAGGTACGAACGGCTGCGGCTTGATGTGACAAACTTTGTACAATGAGAGAAAGCCTCGCAAAAAACACATGCTCATTTCCCCGATAGTGCCAACCATCAAAGAAAAAGGTTGGCGTTTGTTGTGCGCGTTGTAATCCTAGCGTTTCCATGTAAAAATGACCAGATTCCTGCACATTTAACCAACTATTCTGCACAAATAAGTTTACAGCCTCATCAAATGTAGTACGAGATAATTTTGGCAAGAGGCCAAAATATTGATGTAGTTGAAAAAGACCAATATCTTGAATCGTCTGGCCTGAACGCTTCCCTCTTAGGACATGATAGGCAGCCGAAATCGTCCGCTCTTTATTGAGTTTTTGAAAGATTTGCAATAAAATTTGATGAAACATTGACGCAAATTCCTCCAATTTAATAGTATTTAAGTTGAAATGTAAGATAAACATCTTTAAAATGAGTATGAAGCTTTGTAGGAACATCGTTAAAGGAGAGAATAAAATGGCTAAATACACAATAGTTGATAAAGATACATGCATCGCTTGTGGCGCATGTGGAGCCGCAGCGCCAGACATTTATGATTATGATGATGAAGGCATTGCCTTCGTTATTTTAGATGATAACATGGGAACTGCTGAAGTTCCAGAGGATCTATTGGAAGATATGCAAGACGCTTTTGAAGGTTGTCCAACAGACTCTATCAAAGTAGCAGATGAAACATTCGATGGTGACTCATTAAAATTTGAATAGGCTTCCGTTGATGTATATCTTAAAAGGCATCCTTCAGGGGATGCCTTCTTATTGATTAAAATATTGGCTATCTTTTGCATCAAGATAATAGGCATATGGTCCATTGCTATACATACCAATCTATTGGAGGAATGTGAATGTTTGAGCAGTTACAAGTTGAGCATAGTTTATTTTATATTGATCAAGACCATATGAATAGTTTTAAAAACCTTGCTGCAAAGTGGCAATCAATATTTCCAGATGTTTGTGCGAAATGTTTGAATACTGTGGACGCATGGGCAAACGTGTTAAATAACTGGGTTTTCTTAAAATCGCAGCAGACCGATGAGCTCATTCTCAATCCTTCTAAAGCGATCTATTATTCCATCAATACATTTTTATTAGATGAGCTCCAAAAAATTCAGATAATTCAAAAAATAAAAGAGTGTGAGAATGATGATTTTCAGTATTTTGCGGCCTTCCACTTAGGAAATGCCATCGATTTATGGGTGTACAATACACTTGAAAAAAGTGCAGAATCTGATTTGTTACAACCACAAAATCGTATACCTTATTATCTTGCCTTTTTAGACGATGATTTTCAAACAGACAATGCTTTATTCCATAAAAATCAAACAAGAGCAATCAAAATATTGGCACAGGTCATTCGGTCACAAAATTGCTTTAGAATCACTATCAGTAGTGCTGTTAATCGAGCAGTAGATATGTATGATCATTATGTAACAAAATAAAATAGCACACTTTTCAATTCGTCTCTACTGTAAAGAGATGAATTTTTTTGCTCTCTCAACTACTTCTCTTTTCATCTTGTTATTGCAACGATATTTTATGTATGATAAGATTTTAGTAGTTGGTACTAATAACAGATATTATCTCACAAAGGAGTTCTTCATAATGATGGATAATTTATTACAATTAAAAGATAAGAACATTGTTGTCATGGGCGTAGCGAATGATCGCAGTATTGCTTGGGGCATTGCAAAACGTTTATTTGATGTTGGTGCAAATGTTATCTTCACGTATCGTCAAGAACGTTCATTAAAAAAATTACAAAAACAATTAGAAAATATCGGACAATCCGATTCTCTTGTCGTTCAATGTGATGTGAATAGTGATGACAGCACAAAAGCAGCTTTTGAAGAAATCGGCTCAAAAGTTGGCGTTATTCATGGGATTGTACATTCAGTGGCTTTTGCGCATGCAGAAGATTTACACAACCGCTTCCTTGAAACAACTCGAGAAGGCTATGCATTCGCACAAGATACAAGTGCCTATTCACTTATTTCCACAGCAAAAGCAGCTCATCCGTACATGACAGAGGGCGGCTCTATCGTTACGATGAGTTACTTAGGTGCAGAACGAGTACTTGATGGCTACAATGTGATGGGCGTAGCAAAAGCTGCATTAGAGGCTTCTATGCGCTATCTTGCTGCTGATATTGGCCAAGATAATATTCGCGTCAATGCTATCTCAGCTGGTGCTATTCGCACACTTGCTGCAAAAGGTGTCCCTTCCTTTAACACAATTTTACACAAGATTGAAGAAACAGCTCCTTTAAAACGTAATGTTCAACAAGACGAAGTAGCAGATATGACGATTGTTATGCTATCTCACCTATCACGGGGTGTGACTGGTGAGACGATCTACATCGACGCTGGCTACAATATTATGGGTTAACAATAAAGAAGTATGGGAGGATGTATTATCCTTCCATACTTCTTTTTGTTGTTTATAGCATTGTCCATAAACTTTGGATTAACAAAATTAAGCCTGCTGCTACTAATAGAAAATAAATTAAGATTTTAAACAATTTTTGATTTAATCGAGTAAATAGCATTTGTCCAAAAATAAGTCCTAAGAAAACAATTGGCAAGGCATATATACTATATACCCAAACCATTTTACTTGTACCCTCAAAAATGACTTGAGAAAGTAAGCTAATAAGATAGATAAATATATAGTAGGCTAGTGAAACAGCTCTAATGGTTTCTTTATTTCTATGTGTGCTTGCAAAATAGAGTAACAGTGGTGGTCCAGCCATCCCAATACTCGTTGTAAACATACCTGATATAAAGCCAACGCCATAATCTCTACTCCTTGTTTGTTGAATAGAGATATTTTTAATCAACAGAATCGTAAGCCCTATAAGCAGGATGGCGATGAGCAGCTTAAATGTCGTCACATCGACTAAGGCAAAGAGTATACTACCAAAAGGAGCACCCACAACACTACCGATCATCACCTTTTTAAGCAACGCTACATCAATATCATGTCTCACCTTCCATATGAGAGAAAACGAAATAACAAGGGACAGTATTATATTTATTTGCATCGCCTCTTGTGGTGTGAAAAGCAACAGTAAAAAAGGCGTAGCCATAACGGAAAAACCAAATCCTGTACTGGTTTGTAAAATAGAAGCTGCTAGGATAATGAAAAAATAGAAAAGTAATTCCTGCAAAATGACACCTCACATCATGTTGTGATACGTTGTCTAACAATGAATCTTTTTAACAAAAATGATAGGACACAAGCAATGAATAAAAACAGAGCGATCATCACGATAACACCCATCCACCCATATTTCATCCAAAAAACGCCTCCTACTGTTCCTCCAACACTTGAACCAAAATAATAGAAAAATAAATAGAGAGAAGATGCTTGTGCTTTATTGTGGGATGCTCGTTTGCTCACCCAACCACTTGCGATTGAATGAGCTGCAAAAAAGCCAAAGGTAAAAACTGTTATTCCTATAATCTTTAAGGTAAGGAGCCCGTTAAGCGTTACTATAGCTCCAGCTAACATAATGGCAATAGCCAGTAAGAGCATTCGTTGGCGACCATAACGATCAGCTAAACTGCCAAACCATGCCGAGCTAAATGTTCCAACTAAATAAATGACAAATATCCAACCTACAATTGTAGCACTTAAATTATAGGGAGGAGCCATTAGTTTAAAGCCAATATAATTATAAAGGGTGACAAAGCTTCCCATTAAAAGAAACCCCATCCCATAAAGACACAGCATAGAAGGATCTCTTAAATGTTGCAGTAGGGTTTTGGTCAATGCTTTTAATTGTAAAGGTCGCGCGCTGAAATGTTTGGAGCTTGGTAACATCCAGACAAACACTAAACTAACTAGCAGGCTGATTCCTCCTAGCACCATCATGCCTGTATGCCAGTTATAATGGTCCGTTAAGGTGCCAATAATAACTCGTCCACTAAGTCCCCCTACTGAATTACCGCTAATATATAAGCCCATGGCAACCCCTAAGCTTGCTGGTTCCATTTCTTCTCCCAAATAAGCCATAGCGATGGCAGGTAAACCCGCAAAAACGATGCCTTGTACAACACGCAACACTAAAATTGTTTCAAAGTTAGGTGAAAATGCAAGAGCTAGGGTCAGGACAGAAGCTGCAAAAATAGAAATCGTCATCAATGATTTTCTTCCCCATGCTTCTGATAACGAACTGACAATTATTAAACTCACCGCTAATGCAAAGGTGGTTACTGAAAGAGATAAACTTGCTACAGCTGGTGAGACGTGAAATGCTTCTGAAAATGTTGGTAGTAATGGCTGCGTTACATAAAGGTTAGCAAACGTAATAAAGCCTGCTAAAAATAACGCCCAATTCGCTTTATGAAACGCCCTCGTACCCTTTTGTATATAGTCCATGAAACTCTCTCCTTCACATGCTACTATTATTCTAATACAATATTTCGCAAAACACACGTCCCTTTGTCAAAAAATAGACATAAAGACCTTCGCTTTCACAGGTAAAAAAAAATAATAATTGACAAATAAAAAGCCTTTCAGATTTGGATGATTTTCTTTTCATAAAAAATAAATAGCTATTTTGACTTGGCAAATATTGTGCTACAGTAAAAGTAATCATCTAGAACCATTGTCACAATGCAGACAGATGATACAACCATTTTCATTGACGAGACTTGGAGGAATTTTTATGAAAATTATTGAAGCTTTAACCCTTGCAACACCTTATATTCATTTAGCATTAAAGCAAGAAGCCATTGTAGCTGTTGTTGAAAAGGAAAGTGAAACAGTCGTTAAATATTTAGCAGGTAAACGTGTGGATTCTGGCTACCATGATGGACAAAAAGTTAACGCCAATGACCAAAATGTTTTCATCGCCTTTAATGGACAAAATGCAGATGTGGTGATACCAGAGGATGTTTATGGTGTAGCAATCAATGCTTTTTCATTCCCCATTCGTGAAAATGGTCAAGTAGTAGGTGCATTAGCTTTTGGCTTACCAATAGATAATGAGCTCAAACTTGAAGATTATATGGCTACGATGGATAAGATCGTCAACAGTCTACAGGATAAAGTACATACAATCGCTTCCCATTCTGAGGAATTAGCGGCCACTAGTGAGGAAATTAATAAGCAGGCACAGCATGCCCTAGAGGACTCTGAAAAAACAAATGCCGTGACAGATTTAATTAAAAGTATATCTCGCCAAACGAATTTATTAGGTTTAAATGCATCCATCGAGGCTGCACGTGCTGGACAGCACGGCGCTGGCTTTAATATTGTGGCACAGGAAGTTCGAAAACTGTCCTTTGAGACATCTAGTGCTACTGAAAATATAGAATCGTCATTACGAAATATCAATAGAAATCTAGATAATTTAAAGCAAAATATGGGACAAATCAATGATGCAACAAATGAGCAAGCACAGCTCGTACAGGATTTCAGCGAAATTATAGAAGAATTAACTTTACTTAGCCGAGAAATGAAAGACTTTATGCACAATGCATTAAAATAATCATGAGGTGAACAATAATGCAAATTACCATTAACCATGATTTAGTTCTACGGATGATTACACCTGAGGATGCAGAGAAGGTTTTTGCATTAACGGATGCCTCGAGGGAATATCTGAAAGAATGGCTACCATGGCTAGATTTTACAAAAGAACTGGCGGATACAAAAGTCTATATTGAGAGCTGTATTAAGGGACATGAAGCGAACAGTAGCCTCTCCCTAGTCATTCTCTTTAAAAATGAGATTGTTGGCATTGCAGGCTTTAACGCGATTAACCCGAGCAATAAAATCGGCACTATTGGTTATTGGTTGAGCGAAGGAGCACAAGGGCATGGCATCATGACGAAAACAGTAAAAGCTTTATTGCAATATGCCTTTGAAATATTGAAGCTTCATAAAGTTGAAATTCGTGTTGCTGAAGCGAATCACAAAAGTCGCGCAATCCCAGAACGTCTTGGTTTTATGCAAGAAGGAACCATTCGAGCTGCAGAATGGCTCTACGATCATTATGTAAATCATGTTATTTATGGCATGCTTGTAAGTGAGTGGCAGCAATAACCATAAAAAAACGACCTGATGAGATCATCAGGTCGTTTTTTGTTAGGATTGTTCTACCGCTTCTTTTGTTTCTTCAGGAGCTTGCTTTTCTTCAGGAGCTTGCTTTTTTTCAAGCCCTAAAGCAATCTGCTCTAATTCTGGACGCAATGTGTGCTTCCCAGCATAGCTCTCGATCAGCTCTTTTACATCGAGACCAGAAGTTTCTTTTAATGTTTCTTGAAGTGTAGACATTAAATTGGTTGCGTAAGATGTCACCTTATTCGCACCACTTCCCTCTCCACCACCAGTATCGACTACTGTAATCTTATCGATATTGCCAAGTGGACTTGCAAGCTCTTTTGCATACTCTGGCATCATGCGTACAACCATATCCAGTACAGCTGCTTGACCATAGTATTCAAAGGCTTCGGCAATCTTACGTTTAGCTTCAGCTTCAGCCAGACCACGTAGACGAATGATATCAGCCTCCGTCTCCCCTTGTGCTCGCTCTGCATCAGCTTTGGCAAGACCATCCAAACGAATTTTCTCTGCCTCTGCTTTTGCTAATGATTCAATACGATATTTTTCCGCATCAGCCTGTGCAAGCTCACGCATTTTTTCGGCTGCGGCATTTTGCTCCACTGCATAGCGATCTGCATCTGCTTTCTTTTTAACCTCAGAGTCATATTGCTTTTCTCTACGTAAAATCTCTTTTTCTTCTAATTCAATTTGCTTTTGACGCTCGATAATGCGAATTTGCATTTCTTGCTCCGTTACTTCCTGCTTAGCACGAGCCGTTTCAAGCTCATACGCTTGGTCAGCACGCGCTTTGGCAATATCCTGCTCACGTCGGAACTCAGCTACTTTTAATTGATTTTCTTTTTCTGCTTCTGCAATTTCCGTCGCACGCTCTAGTTCTGCCTTTTGTGCTTCCTTAGACGCTTCTGCACGTTTAATACGTGTTTCTTTTTCTGCATCTGCTGTCGCAATATCAGCATCTCGTTTTACCTGTGCGATTCTCGGTTTCCCTAGTGAGTCTAAATAGCCATTTTTATCTCGTACATCCTTGATCGTGAAGGATACAATGACAAGACCCATCTTTGCTAAATCTTGTGAAGCAACACGTTGAACTTCCTGTGAGAATTTATCGCGGTTTTTGTAGATTTCTTCAACCGTCATAGACCCTAAAATGGAACGTAAATGACCTTCTAATACTTCACGTGCTTCCCCTTCGCGCTCTGCTTTTTGCTTGCCTAAAAACTGCTCTGCTGCTGTCGCAATTTCTGAAATGGAGCCACCAATTTTAATAATAGCCGTACCATCTGCCATAACAGGAACACCTTGCTCTGTATACACCTCAGGCGTTGTCACTTCTAGTTTACTAGAAAGTAAGCTTAACGGCTGTGCTTGCTGGAAAATAGGGAATACAAATGTACCGCCCCCACGAATGATTTTAATGCGATTCCCCGACTCATCCTTATGTACATTTTTGGAGCCGAGATAGCTACCTGTCACAATCAGTGCTTCATCAGGACCCGCCGTACGATACTTTGTCACATATAAGCCGACTAGGGCAATTAATACAAATGCTACAATTCCTAAAACAATTAAGATATCGGTTGACATAGACATATCTCTCCTTTAAACAAATTTTTTCTCGTACGTTCTAACAAAAAGTGTTCCGTCCTTCACATCCACAACAAGTACGGTTTCATCATAGTCAATGGCTTCATTATCATAGCCCGTTGCCCGTTTTGAAATCATGCCACTTGTCGTTTCGATAACAACCTCGCCAAAACCATCTACTGGAATTGGCACAATAACTCTTCCTAATTGCCCGCCTAGCGATTCCTCTGTGTAAGCTAAAGAAACATCAGCGGAACGTAGCGGAACGAGAACAAATAAATAAAAGATGGAACTTAAAATAGCACCGATGATACATGCAGCAATGATGTTCCAAACGCTAGAGAACCAGGCTAGTTTTTCTAAAATAAAACCTGCTGCTGACATCAACGTAATGAAAGATAGAATGACACTCGGATTAAAAATGGGCAGTCCTTCCCCAATACCTTCGACTGCATCACCAAAAAACATAACCAATACTGTGGCAAGGCCAGCGAAAATCAAAACCACCAAAAAGATCTGCTCGAGTGAATAGCCAAATAGCGTCAAGTTGCTCACCCCTTTTCATCATATTACCTACTATACGGATGTACCTCAGGAAAAGTTTCAAAATTTTTCAAACTCTTCTTTAAAGTATTATTTTTTGCTTTCATTAGAACCATGTTACAATAGAAAAGTATTCTGACAACTAAGGAGAAATGGCATGAAGCTTTCGACAATCTTAAATTTTGTTATTTTAATATTTTTCACGTTATTATTCGTTAATGATTTCTTCCCTGATACAGCTATTGCTGCGATGCTGACTAAAAAAATAATATTGCTTATATTAGTTGGGCTTGTCATCATTCAGCTAGCCTTCGACAAGGGTAGATATAAAAGATTATCAAAAAAGGCTTATATCGGATTAACTTTGTATACAGTTGGATTATGGATTGTTTTAACATTGCTTGGCGGTCAGTCACAAATTGGCCTATCGTTCACAAGTCCTCTATTCTATATTATTGTTGTGCTGCTTGGATTGGATTTACTGCGCCTTTCACGCCAAACTAAGCGGGATCAAACAGAGGAGAAAGCGAAGTAAAGCACAGCTATCTGTCAATCTTACGAAGCTATCTACCACTTTCGCACTGCTAACCGTCACTTTTGTCCTTCTATCCGACGACAACAACAAAAGCATGTCTCCGATTTTGACGGAGACATGCTTTTCTTATGATTCTAATACATTTAAAATGGCGTCCAGTTCATGGACAGCTAGATCTAAGCGTTCCTTTGCTTCGATATTTTGCTGTTTTAAGTGACCAAACTCTAGTAAATTTTTCTCATGCTTTAACTTGATAGAAGATAGACGTTCGATTCGTGCTTCTGCTTTTTCTATCGCTTGCTCACAGACTGTTGTCCAGAGCTTTTCTGATTGCTGCATTTCCGTTGTCGATGGGTTGTGCTGACGCATAATTCGTGCATAAACCATTTCTATTTGTTCAATTAGCTCCGAATAAAAATGGCGCTCAACGCGTGTTGTTTGGAATGTTGGATGCTCTACCTCTTTGGCATATGGCGTTATTTGACGAAGTAGTTTGCCAGCATTTTCTCCAAAAGCATGGGATAAATTCAAGACATTCATTAATTGCAATAATAAGCGTATTTCTTCTAGATTAATAAGTTGGGAATCGATGCTTTCCTTTAACTTTAATGACTCCATGTAGCGTCGATCAAAATGTTCAATTTCACCGTTGCGCTGCTCTACTAAATGGACACTTGCATTGTCTTTCAAGCTTTTAATATAGCGAATGGCATGGTTTTTTAGCTCTTCTTTTGACAGCAAGTTATCATTGTCTTGTTGTGGTTTTTCTCGTTGAACATACGCAAATGCATCCATTTTTTTGGGCCATTGTGCTGCTTGGGTTTCATCTGAGACATTATAGCGTATATAAATTCCGTGCATTTCATATCCTCCAAGTCCATTAAACAAGTATCTCTAAAGACAATAAATCGAATACGACATTTTTTCAAGTAAAAAACTTTTAATAATTGAAAATCCTTCTTTTTAACAATAAAACAAAAATCCCGAATAGTCGATACTATTCAGGATTTTACTAGTTTTCATTCATTCCTACTTATCCTTTAACAAGTTTCATTCGCAAACAATTAGACATATACTACACGATTAAAATAAGTAACAGAAGCTCCAATAAAACAGCTCCCACCTCCATTTATAGGCATTCATCGCAAAAATGAATGGTCCACCAGCTCCTGCTAAGCAGGTATAGTTCCATCTCGCAAATTCATATCAAAGCGATAGCTGACAATGGATACTGTTAACTGAGGCCTGAGGAATTTGATGTCGTAATGAGCAGCTATCTTGCTACAGGGGCAGGAAATAATTTTTGCTGATTATATTTTAAAGCATCCCTTCATCAAAGCACTTGTAATCAAAATTGCCAAGTACAGTTCTAAAAAATTGCCAAATTCCTTGTAAGCACTACAGGAATTTGGCAATCTTTATGAGTAGCTATTTAAGCCTGCTGGCGGATGTCTTGAATGCTCTTCCCTTCAGTAAACGCATGAATCGATGCAATGGAGCCCACCGATTTAAAATTTGCCTTCTCATAGACTTTGGCAACCTGTTCACTAATTGGTAATATCCAAAGATCGTTCAATCCCAGCTTGACTGATTGCTGTTGGATATGCTGCAGCATATAGCCGATTAAACCTCGACCACGATAGCTTTCAGTTGTTGCAACACTTTCAATCCTACCTTGATTTTCTGACACAAAAATAGTTGCTGAGCAGCACGCCACCCCATCTAGTCTTAGTAGATAATACGTAAAATGTGAAGAATGGTAGGTTTCCTCAAATGCCTTTTTTATTAATGAAGGCTCCCCAAATGCAGAAATGCTCATTTCTACTGCTAATGCTTCCTCCTTATTTGCATCCGTTACACGCTCAATTTGAATGGCAGGATTAGGTGGAAGTATTGCATATTCACCGTCCCAGTACTGAATTTCATTAACAAAATGCTCATATTGAAAGCCGTGCGTCTCTAATGCCTCTATACATAGCTGATTTTCTTCTAGATTATATAAATAAATCCGCGGGATCAGAGACTTTGATTGGTAGAAGTCTTTGATGTCTTGTAAAAATAAATCAGGTTGTTCAATCTTTCGCCAAATCTGTGCATGATTTGCATCATAATAGGTTGGGATAGCCTGATTGTAAAATAGGACCCCCTCCTTGCAAACCTCCACTTCACTGAAACTCTTCACATACTCTATATCAAGCTGCATAATGCGTTCTAAATTAAACATGCTCTGTGCCCCCTTCTAACCATCTTTCATATAAATTTTCTAATTGAAGTTCAAGCTTCTGCCGTTGTTCTTTAGCAAGCGATGGTTGTTGTAGTTTTGTCTCTAATTTTTCAATTTGTTGTTCAATCGGTAATTCCTTTTTAGGTGACTGCGTTTTATTTACTGGTTGTTTATCAATCGTTTTCATTGCAAGTTCCTGTCGTTTTCCTCTAGCCCACTCATAATCTCCCTCAAAAACCTGAATAGCCTGGTTTTCAATCCACGCCGTTTTCGTAAAAATTTTCTGTAAGAAATAACGGTCATGTGACACCCCAATAATCGTACCTTCAAAGGATTCTAGTGTCTCTTCCAATACTTCTCTTGCTTCAATATCTAAATGGTTTGTTGGCTCATCTAAGATTAAAACATTGATATCCTCATGCATTAATTGTGCTAAACGAAGACGCATTTTTTCTCCACCACTTAGGTCCTTCACTTTTTTAAAGACATCATAGCCATAGAACAAAAATCGTGCGAGTATATGGCGAGCTTCCGCCTCTGACACGGCGACACTTTCACGAAAGGCATCAATTAATCGTATAGCAGGATTTGGATGTTCAAATTGTTGGGAAAGGTAGCCAAATTTTACATTGCTTCCAATTTGACACACTCCCTGATTAGGAATGATTTCCCCTAATATCATTTTTAATAATGTTGATTTTCCACTACCATTGCTCCCAACAATCGCTAATCTTTCGCCAAAATAAATAGCTAGATTGCTGTCCTTCAATAAAGGCTTATCAAAGCTATGATCAATGGCTTGCAATAGCACGACCTCTTTACCACTGCGTTCAGCCATCGTTAACGCTAAATTCATTTTCTTTTTAGTAAGGGGCTTCTTTACTCGCTCGATACGTGCTAATGCTTTTTCCATACTCTTAGCACGTCGATGCATCGATGCGTTTGGTGGATTCGCCTCATTTGCCCACTGCTTTAATCGTTTAATTGTTTCTTGCATCTTTTTAATTTTCTTTTGCTGCTCTTCATAATTTGCAAACTGTTGCTCAATTTTTGCTTCTTTTTGTGCTATAAAAGCATCATAATGGCCGTTATACGTAAAAGCCTCCCCATCCTCAATTTCAATAATCTTTTGGGCTACTTGATTCATGAATTGACGATCATGAGATACGACAATGACAATCCCCTCAAAGTTTCGCACATAATGTTCAAGCCACTCAATAGCTTGCATATCCAGATGGTTCGTTGGTTCATCCAATAACAAAATAGAGGGCTTTTTCAATAAAATTTGTCCAAGCATAACCTTTGTTTTTTCACCACCACTTAAACTACTAAATGGCTGCTCTAGCATATCTGAAATACCCAGTCCATTTGCAATCATTGCTAGCTGTGCATCTACTTCATAGCCCCCTATTAGCATAAATTGCTCCTGCAATTGCCCATATTGCAGTAATATTTTATCCGTGACCGTCGACTGCATCTCTTGCTCAAGTGCTGTCATTTTTGCCTTTATTGCATAAATATCCGCAAATGCTTCCTCTAGCACTTCTTTTACGGCATGGAGTGGATAATGTGGAATCTGATGTAAATAGCCAATCGTTGCTTCTTTACTTTTAATTATTCGTCCCTTGTCAGGTATCTCTACCCCTGCAAGCAGTTGTAATAAAGTCGTTTTTCCACTGCCATTTACACCAACAATCGCCACATGTTCACCACTATTTACCTCTAGCTGTAAGTTCTCGAATAATATATTGCCACCCATAATTTTTTGGATTTGTTCAGCTTTCATTTGCATCGTTTTTTCCTCCAATGAAACGTGCGAAAACATCTTTTGAACACAAAAAAGACTGCTCATTAACAAGCAGTCCTCTTCTCAATTAAATGTGTGAAAAAGAATGGTTAATTCGCTACGTTTGTTATTTGATTTTGCTTAAAAATGGACAGACCTATCCCGTTGTTCGCAAAATCGAAAGTAATTACACGTGCAAAATACATAGCCGTATCCACTTTTACACATGTTTTCGTAGCGTTTTTATTCATTCCTTCTCACCTCCGTTCATAGTAGTTATGGCTATCATAACATTTTTCGGATTATTTGGAAAGGGAAAATTTAACGTTCATTTATCATTATTCAAAAGTTCTATTTAATGGAAATTTGCACAAAGAAAAACATGAGAGGTTGATTCATAGCCCCCTCATGTTTTCACTTTTTTCACAAATATTTTTACCACAGGCACAAGAAAAATCGAGACAACTAGTACACGAAAAAGCTGAAAGGCCGTGACAATCGTGACATTTGCATGGACCGAAGCGGCAATAATCCCCATTTGATCAAGACCACCAGGAACAATACTTAAAAAGCTCGTCCTAAAATCAAGGCTGTACAACGCTGCCATCACAAATGTTAAACCATAGGCTGCCCCAATAAAAATGCCCGCTGAAACAAACGCATAAAAGATATGCTTCTTCGATAAATGTAAATCCTCTTTTTTCAATAATAATCCGATATAAATTCCTAGCATGAGTTGGGCAATATGCAGAAGTGATAATGGTAATTTTGGTACATCTATCCCTGCCATATTAACGCCCATTAGTAAAAACACTGGGCCTAGCATATAGCCTGTTGGAATTTTTAGCTTTTGTGCTAGCCACCCTGCGCCACCACATACCACAAGTATGCTAACAAGGTTCCATGTGTATGTTCCATCAATCATAGAACTATTGCCACCTGCCCCTGCCACCATTAAAGGAACAAAGCCAACGATTAAAAGAACGCGAAGGATTTGAAAGAATGTGATGACCACCATATCCATCTCTTGTTGCTCTTCCGCAAATGCCACAACCTGCGACATGCCCCCAGGAACACAGCACGTTAAGGCAGTCGCAAAATCTAAATCTGTACGCTTGGCAACAAGGAAACTTACCGCAAAAAACAACAAAATAAATATGATATTTAACACGACCATGCTTCCTAAAAAAAGCTTGATGTCCTGTACAGCTTCTGGTGTAAAGGCATAGCCGATAGAATAACCTGCTACGACTAAACCAAAATTGCGGAAAGCATGATGCCATTTTAATTGGACATTGGTGGATAGCTGCACGATGAGCACCGCTGTAATCGCTCCTAACAGCCAAGGCATCGGTATATGGAAAAATTGAAAAACTACAGCACCTATTAAACCAATGCATAATGTGATGAACATATGCTTATCAAAAATAAACATGGTAGCAACCCCTTCAACTCGATAAGCCTATTATGACCTTTATAAACCGCTTTTTCTACTGGACCGACTTTTGAGCTGTTTGCTATCGCTGAAAAAGAACCTGTTATCCAGCAAATAAAACCTCTTATCGAACAATTTATCCCTGTGAAAATTTTCTATGCTACATTAGTAATACCTGATTCAGCGTTTTTAAAGGAGGCCTCCTATGAAAATTCATTTAACCATCAATCATGAGCTTGAGGAAACTGAGGTTCATATTCATGCCAAGGACTATAATGAGCAAATTGAAAGATTGATGAGACAGCTTCAAGCATCGCAAACTACGATGCTAGATGGGTATGACCAACAAGAAATTCATCTCTTAAAAATTTCGGATATTTATTCCATTTACGCAGAGGATGCCAAGGTTTTTTTACAGACAGATGAGCAAGAGTTTGAGTCCAAGCGAAAATTATATGAGCTTGAGGCTCAGCTAGCCAAAGATTTTGTGCGCGTAAGTAAGTCTACACTCGTCAATATCCATAAAATATCCTCTATTCAAATGGGCAAAATCGGCACTACACAGCTATTACTTGAAAATGACGTAGCCATTCATGTCAGCCGAAAATATTTAAAAGAATTAAAGAGACACCTAGGTATTGGGAGGGATTCATAGCATGAAGTATGTACGCATGATGATTATCGGTCTACTCATTTCCCTTAGCTCCTCTTATGTCTTAGTGACACTTAGCGTCCTATCAAATAATGCGGTGGCGTCAGGAACAGAATTATTGGAGCAAATTGTGATCGCGAGCATTCTTGGTATTGCCATTGGTTTGCTATCCGTCATTTTTGATTTGGAGCAATTGCCTTTTACAGTTCAGCTTCTTCTACACTTAGTAGCGGTGACAGCATGTGTGCTAACCGCAGGCTATTTTGGTAATTGGTTTGATTCAGGTATATGGTACGTACTTATTGCGGAAGCCATTATTTACTTGATTGTTTGGTGTATTCTATATGTTTTTCAATTAAATGATATTGAAAAAATCAATAAAGAAATTCAAAAGAGAAGGGATTAACCACCTATGACTTTTGCGATAAAAGTTGAAAATTTATGTAAACAATATGGAAAACAGCAAGCTGTCAAAGGCATTTCTTTTACAGTCGAACAAGGCACCCTATTCGCTTTTTTAGGTGAAAACGGTGCAGGTAAATCTACAACGATTGAAATACTTTGTACTTTACTAAAAAAATCGAGTGGTCAAGTAACTATTAATGGTTTCACACTCGACGCAAGCAATGATAACGCGGATATCCGTAAATCTATTGGTGTCGTTTTCCAGCAAAGTCTATTAGATGAGCGCTTAACTGTACGTGAAAATATCCTACATCGAGGGAAAACATATGGTTTATCGAAAGCACAGCTTACCGATAACTATCAATTTGTTTCCACCTATTTGCATCTAGAGGATATTGAAAAGAAAAAATATGGCACATTATCAGGGGGACAAAAAAGGCGAGCAGATATTGCTCGTGCACTCATTCATCGTCCAAGTATTTTATTTTTGGATGAGCCTACAACGGGTTTAGATCCACAAACACGTCAATTTGTTTGGCAGGCGATTAAGCAACTTCAACTGGAAACCAATATGACAGTTTTTTTAACGACCCATTATATGGAGGAAGCGGCAGTCGCTCACCAAGTCACTGTCTTAAAGCAAGGTAAAATTGTCGCACAGGGAACACCCGATGCACTAAAAACAAAATATGCCTATGATTCAATGGCTCTCGTTTTTCAAAATGCACAGGAGGGTGTAAAGTTTCTTGAGGAAAATGCGATCTCCTACACGGAGAATCAAGGGATATACACCATCCGTTTAACGTCTACCTTACAAGCACTTCCCCTTTTAAAAAAAGCTGAGCCACTTATCGCCTCCTTCGAAGTCATTAAAGGATCAATGGATGATGTCTTTCTTCATATTATCGCAGAGGAGGAGGTTGCGTAGTGGAAGCATTAATTAGCTTAGTTCTGCGTAATAATAAAATATTTAGACGGGATAAAACACAGGTGTTCTTCTCCCTGCTGTCAGTCATTATTGTCATTGTGTTGTACGCTGTCTTTCTCCAAAAAATGCAGGTAGATGCCATTGAACAACTAACAGAAGCTACACCTGAATTGATCACCATGGTCAATGAGTGGCTAGTAGCAGGTTTACTATCCATGATTGCTGTTTCGACAACACTTGGTGCCTATGGTATCGCTGTTAAAGACCAAGAATCCAAAGTACAAGCCGACTTTTTAACAGCTCCCCTTTCTCGTGCAACTATTCAGTTGAGCTATGTGCTCAATGCATTTATTATCGGCTGTATTTTTTCCTTTATTGCGCTCCTTGGCTGTGAAATCTTTATTGTCACAACGGGAGGTAAGCTTCTAAGTTTTGGGGATTTTATTCAGGTATTGAGCATACTGTTTTTATCTGTCTTGCTTGCGAGTGTTTTTAATTTATTTCTTTCGTTATTTGTGTCGACCCAAAATGCTTTCTCAACACTCGGCACAATTGTTGGTACATTACTTGGATTTTTATGTGGTGTTTATGTACCTCTTGGAGCTCTACCAAGCTTTGCACAACATATAATCATGTACTTTCCAATTAGCCATACAACACTATTATTACGCAATGCATTTATGGAGAGCTCTATTGCAAATGTCTTTGATGGTGTGCCCGCTTCTTATGTGGAAGATTATAAAATGAATTATGGCATTGTTTATGAACTAAATGGACATATACTTAGCTCCACAACAAGTCTAATTGTGATTGTCTGTACAATTGTAGTTCTTTCTCTAGCATCTATGATCTTATTTAAGAGAAAGTATAACTAAATATGAGCCAGCAATATTACACATCGTTTAGAATACGATGTGTTTTTTATTGCATTAAAACAAACATTTTGTTATTTTAAATATTAAATAGCAAACAAATCATAAATTCGTTTGTTTTATCAAGGAGGGGTTGCAATGGATGTAAATGAATTATTTTGGCAAGCTCCTATCGATGATCTAAAAAAGGGATATATCGATCAAGCGGCACACTTCACCTGCCTACTATGCGGTGAAAAAGTAGAAAAAGGCATTATTTATCCTCAAGAGGGCTTATTATATGAAGCAGAGAAAATGATGCAACATCATATTACATCGGCTCACCATTCTGTTTTTCATTATTTAAACGGTCTCAATAAAAAAATGACAGGCTTAACAGAACATCAAAGTCATATTTTACGCTTATTTTATGAGGGAAAATCAGATCAGGAGATAAAAGAAGAATTAGAGATTGGCAGTGCCACAACGATTCGCCATCACCGTTTTGCTTTGAAAGAAAAGGAACGCCAAGCCAAAACATTGATGGTGATGATGGAGTTACTAAAAGAACAAGATCAGAAGGAGGAACCATTTGTGCCTATTCATAAAACAGCTACTATGGTTGACGATCGCTATAACGTAACCCTCACAGAAGAACAGCAATTATTAGAGAAGCTATTTCCAAACGGTGTTGGCAAGGAACTGATACGCTTTCCAAAGCGGGAAAAACAGAAAATTGTAGTGCTGCGTGCAATAGCAAATCTTTTTGACGAGGAAAAGCATTATACTGAAAAAGAATTAAATGAAGTGATTAAACCGATATATGAGGACTATGTTCATATTCGTCGTTACTTAATTGAATACGGTTTTCTTGACCGCAAAGCAGATGGCAGTGCCTATTGGGTAAAAAAATAAGAAAGTAGGTTAATAAAAATGGATCATAAAAAAGAGTTAAAAGAAATGTATAAAGAGATGAAAATTGAAGCTGGTGTTTTTACAATGACCAATACACAAACAGGCAAAGTATTTGTGGGGAGCTTTAATAATTTAAAGCGTTTAAATGGCTTTCAATTTATGCTAAAAACCAATACACATACGAACAAGAAGCTTCAGGCAGATTACAATTTATATGGTCAAGAAGCTTTTGACGTAGAAATCGTTGAATATTTAAAGAAAAAAGAAGAAGGCTATTTCGATGAAAAAAAAGAGCTCGAAAAGCTGGAGCAAAAATGGCTTGACACACTAAAGCCTTATGGTGAGCGTGGTTATAATTAGTCATTCGCGCATTTGCCAAAAAGGTAAATGCGCTATTCATTACTTGTTTGATGAGTTGCCAATTAATTGAATTTCCTGCTGTGCTTTCTTCGTTAGTTTATTGAAAACAAGCTCATAGGAATGTTGGATAAGATTCTCTACCAAATCCCTTGGGACATCCTCAGCACCCATATAAATGGAATTCCAATGGGTTTTATTCATATAGTAACCAGGTATAATGCTTGCATAGGCTTCTCGTAATTCCTCCGCTCGAGCAGGCTCACATTTCAATGTAAGAACAGGCTTACCTGTTCTATTTCCCCCAAGCATGGCATACATTTTTCCACCGATATGATAGCGATCTGCTTGCCACTCCTCTTGATAGTCATACGTTGTTCCATGAAGCTGTATACAGTAAGCATGAATTATTTCTTTTTCCATCTTTACAATCCCCGTCCCCTCAAATAAAAACACACGTTCGATTATGGTAAGTATCACCTAAAACGTGTGTAGAGAATAGCATTATTTAGTTGTACCACGATCAAACATCCCAATTACTTCCGTCGTCTGTAAAATATTCACAAACGACTTTGGATCAGTCTCCTTAATCGTGCTTTTCACATCAGCTAGTTGGTAACGCGTAATAACAGTAATTAATACTTTCCGACCCTCGCCTGAATATGCTCCCTTTGCATCGATAATCGTTACCCCACGATGTAGCTTTTCTAATAGTTGCTGTTTGACCTCGTCCCCTTTACTCGTAATAATCATCAGCGTTAATTTAATATGGCTCGTATGAATTGTATCCACTACTTTTCCAGTTGCATAAATGGACACAAGGGTTAACAACGCCGCATCCCAGCTAAAGACAAAGCCAGAAGCAGCCACTACGATTCCATTCATAGCGGCAATTAACGTACCGAGCGGAAAATCACGTTTCCGACTAAGTAGCATAGCAATTATATCAAAGCCCCCTGAGGAGCCAGCTGCTCGAAAAATCATGCCCATTGCAAACCCTACAATAACACCACCAAATAAGGACGCGAGGATTGGCTCTTGTGTCGCTTTGTGTATTGGAATAATATATAAACTCACTGACAACACAGCCACCGAAAGAATGGTGTAGCTAATAAATCGCTTGCCGAGCTTCATCACACCTAAAATCAGTAAAGGCAGGTTAAGCAGTAAATTTAACACGCCTGTATTTAAAGGGGTAATAATCCCAAGCATGATGGCAATACCACTCAACCCACCACTCAAGATTTCATGGGGAATCAATAAATAATTATAGGCAAAGGCCACTAAAATGGAAGAAAGTGTAATTATAATCACATTTCGCATAATACTATCCCCTATCAATCAACGACCAATTTTTGATACATCTTTGTCATAGACTACCCAATTTACGCTCCTGAAAAACCTATCCTCTTACTTTTTCTTCTGTTCTTCCTTTAAAGGCATATTTTGTTTATGTTCCCCTGTATCCGCAACTTTATAGATTCGCTCAAGCATCGGTGGATGTGTATAACGGAACCACTTCACTAAGAGTGGCGGGTTCACTTCACTTAAGCCTGAAATCGTTAGCTTTTGAAATGCTGTTACAGCCGCTTCTCGATCATTCATAAGGCTAATCGCATATTGATCGGCTCTCGTTTCTTGATATCTCGATATAAAATTGGATACTGGATTGGAAGCAAATAGTAAAATAGAAGTAATGAGTAAAAATAATGGATAGGAACGAATGCTACTGATTTTATTAATTTTTAAAACCTGTCCATATCGTGAAATCAGGCGACGCATAATTTTCGCTGTTAGCCATAGCCCTATTAACATTAAGAATAAATAGCCTGCAATGCCAAAATAAATATGCTTTTCTACATAATGTCCCATTTCATGTGCCATGATAAACAAAATTTCATTGTCTGTTAGTCTATTTAATGTAGTATCCCATAGCACAATTCTCGAATTACTCCCAATCCCTGTCACATAAGCGTTTAAGGCATTAGTCTTTTCTGCCATGTTGACCTCATAAACATGCTCTGCAGGAATATTCGCCTGTGTAGCAAGTGTAAGTATCTTTGTTTCCAGCTCTTTATTTTTTAGTGGATAAAAATCATTGTATAAAGGATCAATGACAACAGGCTGAATGAACATCACAAAGATTGTAAAAGGGATGGTTAAAAGCCAAGCATAGAGCCACCATCTTTTTTCGCTCTTTTTAATGAGCCAATAAATCACCGTAACAATAATCAAGCTAGTGCCAAAATTCACCCAAAAATCAATGACACCATCCTTCATCCAAGATGCAAATGCTTGTGTACTAATGCCATAGCTTTTGCTTAGATGATAGCGATAATAATCAAGTGGGAATAGCACAATATAGAGCAATAAAGATAATAGGAATAAGTAACCCGCATTTTGCAATAGCTTCCACTTCGTTTGGGAGGTCGTCACTTTTTCAAAATAACGAGATACGCCCAATAGTAAAATCAAGAAGTAAATAAGCCATTCTAAAGGTGTGGCTACAAAGAATACAAAGTTCCTTATTTTTGAATATTCACCACTTAAAAAAAGCTCCTTGCCAGACATAAACATCACTGGATCTGCCGCCGTTCCTTGTAAGGCACTTGGTATTTTACCACCACCGCTGTGGAATATATACCAGTACATACAAAGCACATAAACACCGAAAAGTAGCAGTGTAACAATGCCCATTTTTTTTGCTATGTTATTTCCCCCTCATATCACCCAAAGTTCGTCCTATAGTAAGTGTAAGCGAAATTATCAAAGTTAGAACAAACATGGACCTACTTTTTTAATCTCTCTGTTGCCAAAGAAAAATTTCGCCTCATTTCTATATGAGGCGAAATCATTATCGTCCTATTCATTTATCCATAACAAATGCCGTTTTACCACGTTGATCCCCGCTTAGATAGCCAGTGGATAATAGCTGCTCATACCATTGCCTTTCTATAGTAGCTGCTTGAGCCGCATCATCTACCTTCGTAGAAAGTTCAACCATAATGTCTCCTTTGTACTGCCATACCTCTATATCCGCTTCATGTCCTAAAAAGCTTCCTTTAAAGGTCGTAGCATTAGCAGGCCCATATACCACAACTTGAGACAACGTATTTTTATACCATGCTTCGGAATTCCAATTGACAATTTTCTTTGGCGCATTTTCAAGAATGAGTTTTTTCGCAACATTTGTAGCAACTGAATCATAAGAGATCTCAGCAGAAGTCTTCAAGGATTCCTTTCGGCTTATCGTAAATGTACGATGATCTCCCTTAATATCTAGCTCAAACTTATAATTTGACTCAGAACCAGTAAAACCATGATTCATTGTTTCTGCCATTGCTTCACTTAAAGGTGTGTTTAAAAAACGCTTTTTGTAGGTTACATCCATTTTATTACTACCCTTATATACACGTAAGCGGTGTATATAGTCATCACGTAGAAACGATTGGTCAAGCGTATCATAAAAATAAACTTTTACGTCATTCTTTTTAGTTGCTTGAAAAGCCTGGAGAATAATTGATTCATTAAAAATCTCAGGTTTAATATTGAATTTAATTTCATGGCCTGGCTCAATGGCTGCTTTCGCTTGTGTTGTATTCACACTAATCATACTAATCACTATCAAGCCCACGACACACAGATAAAATGCCCATTTTTTTAGTTTAGTCACGCTTTAATTCCTCCTTCAGAAATGTTGTGGTTAAATTTGTATGTGTACTGTGAAAATAGATCGTTTGTCGTGCACGAAGTCTCTGCGACAGTGCCACTAAATCCCAATAGTCTGGATGTGTTTTATAGAAGAACTCCTCAGAGAAATGCTTTAAACCAGCTGGATTGTAAGCATGACGAGAATAGCCTGTATGAACAAAAATTGCCGTCGGATAATTCTTTGCAAGCTCCTCCACTTGAGCCTCATCCTGCTCTGAGACAAAATACAGTACATGGTCACTGTCCTGTTTTTGCTTGAGTCGTTCTAAAAGCATCACTTTATTTGGCCAAATATTTTCATGTTCTTTATCATAATGCGCCAATAAAGGTTGTAGCTTGGCATCTATCCTAATCGCTCGAGTTGTATGTTCTGAAAGATACGTCATAATATCGACTGTTTTGCCCGAAAAAGAGGAGGGGAATATAAATGAATGATTGGGATGTGCCTTTACATACATAGCCATTTGCTGTAACACCTCAAGGTTTCGAATACATTTTTCCGCATGTCCACTATCAATAAACGCTACATCATAAACCGTTCCATCCTCCTCTGGTAAGGTCGCCTTTAATAAATACGAATCGACTACATAATCACCAGAGAAAAAAATCATTTCATCAAAGAAACGAATTTTGTACCACACGCTTCCAATTAAATGCCCACTATATCCCCATTGAAAGGCAAGATATTCATTGACCTCTATCCATTTTCCAATCGTATCTGGATAGAAAGTTCGGATTTGTGGAATAGGCAGTGGAAGCTGCTGAGCAGTTGTATGACTCATTAGTATCGGTCCCGTATAGCCCATGTTCTGTAGTAATGGCAATGCCCCTACATGATCAATATGCGAATGAGAAATAAAGACAGCAGCTAGCTTTTCAATATGATTAGATGTCATATTTGGTGGCGTTTTTTGTGTATTTTTCATAATGCCACAATCCAATAAAATGGCCTGCGTCTGATTTTCAATATAAAAACAATTGCGCCCATATTCGCCTACACCACCTAAAATTTCAACACTAAGCATTGGCCTGCCCTCCTCGTTTTTGTAGCCAACCCAATAGGAACATAAAAATAACAGTTATAAGGACGGTTATAACAGCTACTGCCATTCCAACCCCTACATTGCCTTGCTCAAATTGGCTATAGATAAAGGTTGCCCCTGTCTCTACGGATGGTGGCAAAATTAAAAGGCCAGCTACAAGCTCTCGCATTGAAATAATAAAAGTCATCATCATTCCTGTTAAAATACCCTGCATCAAAAGTGGTAGGATGATGCGACGATAAACCGCAATGTTACTACGTCCAAAAATAGCAGCTGATTGAAAAATAGAGGCATCTAATTGTGAAAACGAAGACTTTATATACTGCACCGAATAAGGTAAAAACAGTACACAGTATGTGACTACTACCATTGCCTTTGTGTTATAAATTGTTGCAGGAAGCCAGGGAGCATTCCAAAACATAATTAAACCTACAACAAAGACAATCCCCGGAATAATATTAGGCATTAAACTAAAGAAGTCTAATATTTGCTGCTTTCTGGTTTCTCCTTTTTTAATATAAAGAGCGATGAATAAACCTATTATGGCGGTTATCAAGGCCGTCATGATAGAAAAAACAATGCTATTTAAAAATGCTGTCAATCCTGCACTTCCACTAGTGAAGACCTCTTGATAAGAAGCCAAACTGAAATTCCCTGCCTGTAAACCATCTCCCCGTACCTTTTGCAAAGAGGTCACGATAATAGAGAAATAAGGAATGCCGATAGATAGCAATAAAACAAGCCCTACAAAAGTCCACGAAGCTGTTCTTATATACCACTTGTCCTTGATCTCACGTCTAGCAGATGTTTTTCCTGATAGCACACCATATGTATATTTGCGTCCAATGAGATTTTGGAAATACCAAATGACTAAGCAAACTGACAATAAGAATAAGGATAGCGAGGTTGCCATGCGAATATCAACTGGCCATCTTGATAAATAGGAATGAATTTCGGTTGTAAACACTTGAAACCCAATCCGACTGCCGAATGTAGCTGGCGTTCCAAATTCAGCAAGCGTCTTAATAAAAATAAGGAGACTTCCCAAAACATAGCTCGAAAGCAAAAGAGGTAACACAACCTTTAGCCAATTTTGCGAAGAACTTCGCCCAAAAATCAGCGCTGCATCTAAAAATGAGCCATTTATGCGAAGCAATGTATTTTTCAGCATTAAATACAAAAATGGAAACAGGTGTAGGCTCATGATCACTACCATGCCAAATAAGGAAAAGAAGGAATCTGTCATCCAAGCAGCACTTGGAATAAGCTGCTGTAAAAAACCATTGTGCTGCATAAACAAAATCCAGCCCATTGAACCAATATAGGGAGGTGTCATAAATGGAATCGTTAACACTATATCGAGCCATTCATATTGATATAAACTTGTTTTCGTGCGAATGAGAGCCATAGGTAATGCGATAATTGTTGTCCCAATAATCACGAAAACTCCTAAAACCATCGAATTTCCAAGTGTTTTCCATATTCTATCGTGTGCAAACATTCGACTAAACTGTGATATATCAACATGTCCCTCTTTTATAAAGGTATAAAATAAAATGGCCATCAACGGTGCGATAGCAAATATGATGACAATTGTCAGTAAAAATCCAAAAGCTCGTCTTCCTTCCATTATCATGACGATGTCAACCCTTCTCTATGAAAACTAGAAGGAGGTATATCAACCTCCCTTTATTTAGCGAATTAAATCCGTAAACTTTGTTAGTACTTCCAGCTGTTTCGCTTCCGCACCCATCCAATCAACTGTTAACTGTGGAATGTCATCTAATGCTGCACGATTTTTCACAGCAATATCTTTATTCCCTGGTAATAAGTAAGCATCTGCTACTAGCTTTTGCCCTTCATCTGACAATAAAAAATCAACATAGGCTTGTGCAGATTCTACATGTTGTGCATCCTTTAAAATACCTACTGCTCTTGGACTAACTACTGTCCCACTCGTCGGATAGATAATTTCCACTGGCTCACCGTCTGCTTTTGCTTTATAAGCCATATAATCTACACCTGCAATCGTGGCATTTTTCTCGCCTGTAATAACCGCATCCAAGGCTTCTTTATTCGCACCATTGACTTGTAAGCCATTTTTCTTCCAACTATCAATCGTACTCCAAGCTGTTTTTTCTGCTGCTGTGTAGCCAAATAAGAAATCAACAGCAGAGCCTGACAGACTTGGATCTGGTATATTAATTTTATTTTGCCAATCAGCTTTTGCTAAATCAGACCAATCCGTAGGGGCCTGTGTCGTATTTTTCGTATTATAGGCAATACCTAAAGCAGAGGCACTGTAGCCATAAAAATATCCATCTTGATCCGACCAATCCCTATTGATTTTGTCCTTGTTTTTAGCCGCTTCGTAGCTTTGCAATTGATCTGTTGCTTTTAACCCATCCATTGAGGCAACAGAGGCAAGTACAACAATGTCAGCTACAGGATTATTTTTTTCCGCTTCTAAACGAGAGAGAATTTTACCCGTAGTTCCTTGAAACATTTCCACTTTAATCCCTGTTTTTTCTTCAAATGCTTGCTGAATATTTGCAGCTAAACCATCTGGCCCAGCAGAATACACTGTCAGAACTTTCTCCTCCTGTGACTTTGCACTTGCTTCATTCGTCTCTTTTGCCTCTTTATTACCACAGCCAGCTAATGCTAAGGCCAATAAAATGCCAGCAGTTGCCCATAATTTAAAATGTCGTTTCTTCAATGTAAACCCTCCAATTGATAGATTTGTTTTTCATCAATAAAAACTTGCAATCTTTCTCCATGCTCTAATGGCTGCTTTTCATAAAAGCTCCAATACTGTCCTTCTACCTGTGCTTGTACGAGATAACGATCGCCAACAAATGTACTTTTCACAATCTGCGCTTGTTTGGCAATCGTACCAGGACGCGATATTCTCGAAACACCCTCAGGTCGCACAATTGATTGTCGATTGTGAAGCCAATTCACTTTGCCAATAAAATCTGCCACATAGGGCGTTGCTGGTGCACGATAAATTTCCTCAGGCGAGCCAATTTGAGCAATCCTCCCTGCCTCCATAACGATAATTTGATCAGACATTGTCATGGCCTCTGTTTGATCATGTGTTACGAAAATGGCTTGGCAATTAAGCTCATGAATGAGGTGCATGATTTCATCTTGCATTTGCTCTCTTAAAACAGCATCGAGAGCGGATAAAGGTTCATCAAATAAAATTAATTGCGGTTTGGTCGCTAAAGCTCTAGCTAATGCCACTCGCTGCTGTTGTCCACCCGATAATTCACCTGGCTTTCGTTTCTCATAGCCTTGCATTTTTACCAATCGCATCACATGCTCGACTCGTTCAGGAATAGCTGATTTAGGAATAATGCCCTTTAAGCCAAAGGCAATATTTTGGAAGATGGTCATATGTGGCCATAGAGCAAAATCTTGAAAAACCATGGCAATATTACGCTTATTTGGTTTGACATTTTTACGAGACACCGAAGAATAAATGAGGGTGTCATCAAATCGTATTTCTCCTTTTGATGGCTGTTCAAGGCCAGCTATCAACTTTAATAAGGTTGTTTTGCCACAGCCTGATTGTCCGAGAATCGTAATAAATTGCTGATCTAACTCCACATCAATCGGCCACAATGCTTGAGACTGCCCATATTTTTTCTCGATATTTTTTAATGAGATTTTCATAAGTATCCTCCTCGTTACTTACAACTATAAATTCCAGATATTTAGAAAATATTAATCTACTATTAATAACACGTTAAAAAAAATCTAATAAACTAAAGCAAATACAAGATTTTTTCTAATTTCCTTTAGGAGGATAAAATGAACAATAGTAAATTACAGGCATTTTGCTTACTTGTAGAATTAAAAAAATTAGCCCCTGTCGCCAAAGCACTTGGCATTACAGCCCCCACCGTATCCTTTCATATTCGCTCTATAGAGGAGGAATACGGTATTCATTTATTTCGAACAAATGCTGGAGGATACCGTTTAACAGAAGCGGGCGAAGGTGTGTATCATTACGCTCGTCAAATGGTTCAACTTCAAAAGGATATGGATCGTTTTATTGAAAATCTTTTAGCAGGCCATATCGGTTCATTACGACTAGGGGCGAGTGGCTTACCTGCCCATATTTTTATGGCAGATTTAATTCATCAAGTTTCAACGACCTATCCTGAGATTCGCATTTCATTAGAAGTAAAAACAGCACCTGAAATTGAAAAAAAGGTAGCACTACAAGAATTAGATTTTGGGCTCATCATGGAGACTAAGCAGGAAAATCCTTTACTTCATTACGAAACAATCGGTGAAGATGCACTTGTATTGGCATTCAGCCCATCTCACGAGCTAGCAGCACAAAAAGACATCACCAAAGAAGATATTCTTAAATACAAGCTATTGTTGCATACATCCTCTAGCTCCACGAATCACTTCATTGAAAAGTGGATGGACCCATTTCAGCCTTCTATTTACACAATTGAGCTGGATTCTGTGAGCACGATTAAAAAGATGCTGACCTTTGGCAAAAACTTGGCGTTTCTATCTGTTTCCTTAATAGAAGAAGAATTAAAATCAGGTGTACTGCTGAAGAAAGATCTACATGATGTAACACTAAATAGAAAAATTCAATTGATTTATCCGAAAACGCGCTTAGATCATAAAATGGATGAATTTGTCAAAATGTCGGTTTATGAAATAGCAAAGCAATTAAAAATGTCTTCTACGATGACATAATTCCACATACAGTCGTAATAACATGGAATGGGAAGATATTTTTATGAAAGGAGGGTTGTCCTTGCTAACCAAGCTGTTGACAAAAGATTGTATACAGCTTGCAAACTTTGTCCGATCATGGCAAGAAGCAATTCATTTAGCGGCTAGCCCATTAGTACAACAACACAAAATTGAACAGCACTATGTCGAAGCCATGATTCGATCGATTGAACACTATGGTCCTTATGTTGTCATCACACCTAAAGTAGCCATACCTCATGCACGGCCATCTGATGGGGTTCTTGAACTAGCCATAAGCTTGCTACGATTACAAAAGCCTGTTTTTTTTAGCCCTAATCAGCCTGTCTACCTACTGATTGTGCTAGCTGCCATTGACAATGCTTCACATCTACAGGTGTTGGCTGATTTGGCATTAGTCTTACAAGAACCCGATCAGATTGATGACCTAATCGCCTGTCAACATGCGGACATGATATGGGAGAAAATCAAACAATATACGACAAAGGAGTCAACAGAATGAAAATTTTAGTCGTGTGTGGAAGCGGTTTAGGAAGTAGCTTTATTTTAGAATTGAATGTTAAAAAAGCATTAGAAGTATTGGGGAAAGATGCAGAGGTAACGCATACAGATTTAGCGTCTGCCAAGGCGGAGAAAGCAGATATTTATTTAGGGGCAGCAGATATCGTGAATGAATTAGCGAAAGACAAAGGAATCATTGTGAGCATCGTAAATATGATGAGTATTTCAGAAATAAAAGAAAAGCTTGAACCGTTGCTTTAAGCATTAAAAATTTGGATAGGATGAGGTGTTGGTATGTTAGATGTTATCATGCATGACATTTTAGGAACACCAGCTATATTAGTCGGCCTATTCGCTTTTATTGGTTTACTTATTCAAAAAAAATCAAGTTCCACTGTTCTGTCAGGTACTTTAAAAACGATAATGGGCTTTGTCATCCTCGGAGCTGGTGCCACTGTCTTAATTGGCTCTTTAGATCATTTTAGTAAAATGTTCGATCATGCCTTTCAAGTACAGGGAGTCATTCCCAACAATGAGGCCATCGTGGCAGCTGCTCAGACTAATTTTGGTACAGCTACTGCACTAATCATGGTATTTGGTATGATTATGAATCTACTATTTGCGCGATTTACGCCATTAAAATATATCTTTTTAACTGGACATCATACATTATTTATGGCTTGTTTAATCGCCGCTTCATTATCAGTTGGAGGGATGAGTGGTACACCTCTTATTCTTGTTGGGTCTATCATTCTTGGACTTTGTATGGTCGTGTTCCCTGCCATTTTACAGCCGACAGTTCGACAAATAACAGGGAGTGATGACTTTGCTGTTGGTCACTTTGGCAGTGTTGGCTATTATGTTTCTGCAAAGATTGGTAAGCTCTTCGGTAATAAAATGAAATCCACAGAAGATATACAGGTTCCGAAAGCATTAGGCTTTTTACGAGATACCTCAGTTGCTATTTCTTTAACAATGAGTGTGTTCTTTGTAATTGTTGCCCTTTTTGCTGGCCCTTCCTATATTGAGTCACAATTATCAGCTGGCTCAAATTTTATTATTTTCGCTATTATGCAAGCGATTACATTCGCAGCGGGTGTTTATATTATTTTAGCAGGTGTACGGATGTTAATTGCTGAAATTATTCCAGCCTTCAAAGGCATTGCAGATAAGCTTGTACCAAATACAAAACCAGCACTTGATTGCCCAACCATCTTTCCTTTTGCACCAAATGCCGTTATTATTGGTTTCATTTTTAGTTTTATAGCAGGGCTGGTTTCCATGTTTATACTCCCCTTCATCGGACTAAAAGTCATCGTGCCAGGTCTTGTTCCACATTTCTTCACAGGTGCTGCGGCGGGTGTCTTTGGAAATGCTACTGGCGGTAGAATTGGTGCGATGTCCGGAGCCTTTGCCAATGGTTTATTAATTAGCTTTATTCCAGCCATACTCCTTATCTTTATGGGAGACATTGGCTATGAGGGCACAACCTTCGGTGATTCAGACTTTGGGGTAATCGGCATTATTATTATTAATTTATTAAAATTATTCGGCGCTGTTTAGAACATATAAAGCCTGACGCTATTTGCGTTAGGCTTTATAGTGCTGTACATACAAGAAGTGCTACGAAAACTTTTATAAATCAATTACTTTATTAGTAATCTAGCTTTATATTATTAACTTATTATGTATATAGAAATGATTCATTATTCTTAGACATCCTAAAATTTTTTTGCAAGGATGTCTGACATCAGACTAAAAATATTAAGTTTTTGCCGATATATATTTTATACACAACAGGAGGTACACAAAATTTGAAGAAATTATTCACTAGTTTTCTTTTGATCACTCTGTTGATAGCAGGCTGTTCCTCAGCACCGACAGAAACATCAACTGAAGGATATAAGATAGGAATTTTACTATCAGATGCAGGACTAGGCGATGAATCATTTAATGATTCCGCTTTTAAAGGCTTAGAAAAAGCACGCGATGAGCTAGGCATTTTGTTTGATTACAAAGAGGCTCCTGATGGTAAATACGAGGAAAAGCTGAATGAACTTGTAGCAGAAAAATATGATATCATCATTGGTCTCGGGTTCTCTGTACAAGAAGCACTAGAAAAGACTGCAAAACAAAATCCCTCTCAGCAATTTATACTGATTGACGGGCAATCTGATATTAACAACATCATTTCGATTACCTTTAAAGAACAAGAAGGTAGCTTTTTAGTTGGCATGATTGCCGCTATGACAAGTAAAACAGGAAAAGTTGGCTTTATTGGTGGAGCAGATGCTCCTGTTATCCATCACTTTGAAAATGGTTTTATCGAAGGGGCACGTTATGTACAGCCATCGATTGAAATTATGAGTGACTATGCTGGTACCTTTGACGATACCCAGGCTGGTGCAGCAATAGCAGAAAGGTATATCAAAAATAACGTTGATTTTATTTACCATGCAGCAGGCTTTACTGGCTTTGGGGCGATAAAAAAGGCAGAGGAAATGGGGATCTATGCAGCAGGTGTTGATATCGATCAGTTTTTTGTTGCCGAAAAAACAGTTGTCACATCCATGCTTAAAAATGTTGATCTAGCCGTCTATCAACTCGCTAAGACATTAGTAGAAAATGGAAAAATTTCCGAAAAATCCTTTGCATTAGGTTTAGCGGATCAGGGTGTGGGACTAGCAGATATTCGTGTAATTCAACTGACAGCTGAGCAACAGACTGCTATCGAAAAAGCCAAAGAAGCCATTATTTCCGGTACGATAAAAGTTACTGCGGAAAAGAGGAATGACCAGTGACACTACGTAAGAAATTATTTATGAACACATTGATTCCAATCGTATTGGCTATGGCTATGATTGGCTTTATTATCCTACAAACATTCACGATCCAAACAACAGCACAGGATGATACGAAACTTTTACTTACAGTGAAAGAACTAGAGCAAAGTTTAGTTGTTGCCAGCCAATCTTTAAATAATTTTACCTACCTGGATAGTGAAGCCAATAAAAACGAAGCGCTCGCTATTTTACAAGAAACAAAAGGTAATTTAGAGGCATTAGCCTCTCTAACGAGAATACCTGAACATCAGACAATCGTCGAAAAAATAGCTAGTAAATTTGAAAATCTAGAAAAGGCGACTGAAAGCGGGTTTCAAGAAAACAATCGCTCTGAAATTAAAAAGCAGTCCATCAGAATTAAAGGAATTTTAAACGATATGTATTTGCTCAAAAAAGAAACGAACGAATGGTATCAAGAAATGATCCAAGTAACGAAGCAAAAAATAGGTTTCATTACAACCTCTACCATCATAGGTAGTGTGCTATTAATTATTGCTACGATACTTTATTCCTATGTAGCTGCGAAAAGAATTACCAAACCCATTAATCAGATTGTAGATTGCGCACAGGCTGCAGCAACAGGAAACTTAACAATGGATACTTCTACCCTTTCCTATCAAGCAAACAGTCGATATGAGATTGATCAATTAACAAAAAGCTTTGCAGACATGATGAATAATTTAAAAAGCACTGTACAATCCATTGATACTATTGGAAAGGATGTTAATTTGTTTACACAAGAAGTGACGAGCCATATGAACAATATTCATGAAAGTAGTAATCAAGTCGCTACCTCAACCGACGAATTAGCAAAAGGCAGCTATACGATGTCAGAAGACATTCAATCAGTGGCACTCCAAATGAATAATATGGCAGATCAATTTAGGGATGTAATGCGTACAAGTGAGCAATCGGCTGACACTGGTAAACAAGCTCTGGAGGCTGTTCAAAATGGTCAATATTCATTAGAAAAACAATCTTCCATTGCAAAGGATATATCAACCACATCACTTGATATTAAGGAAGCTGTAGCTCAATTTTCTCAATTCACTTCGGAAATTGAAGGCGCAGCCAATGCTGTCCATACGATTGCTAGCCAAACAAATTTATTAGCCCTAAATGCTGCTATCGAGGCTGCAAGAGCTGGAGAAGCAGGCAAAGGGTTTGCCATTGTTGCCGAGGAGGTTAAAAAGCTCTCTTCTGAAACGGAGAATGCTACGAATTTAATCACTTCAATGGTCTCGCATATTCAAGATGGCATTACGCACATCCTTACTACGGCTGAACGAGGTTATCTGCTGTCAAATGAGCAATCTCAATCCATGGTAGAGACAGAACAATCATTCTCTGTTATTACCATGCATATAACAAATATCCATCGCGATTTACAAAACCTCACAAGAGAAATGGCACAAACGAATGAAATGAGCCAGCAAGTAAATAGTACCATTGAAAATATTTCTGCTATTACAGAAGAAACGGCTGCTGGCACAGAAGAAATATCGGCATCAACGCAAGAACAGCTACTTTCCTTCCAAAAAATTAGTGCTAAGATAGACGATCTTGAAGCTATGACTAATACGTTGATGAATGAGCTCAAAAAATTCACCCTATAGTGATTCGATTCATTACCGCAAAAAATCCAGTGAAATGATTTACTGGATTTTTTCTTAGGGTTGAAAAACAAAACAGTCAATTTAAAGGTAGAAATGGTTTTCCGTTGCAGGCTACTTGCTTTCTTTTGGGCGAGCGCCAAGCCGTTTTTCTCCGCTACCGCTCCGATTAGTGGCTCCCCTGTTTCGCTATCACAAGGGAGTCAAGTAGCCTTCCATTTGAACCTCCAAAAGTGTTACCTTTTTCGCGAAGGTTCTCTACTCTTTATGAAGAGGTGTTGTCACTCATCGCTTCTCCACGTTGAATTGAAAATATGAGCTTATCCCCTCTAAGAATACAGATAATAGGCTATTTGATCGCTATGCTACTAGTTGATTGGATTGGAGCCAGCGTCACGCCTAGGGGATTTAGCGTCACAGGTGAGACCCTGGAGCGAACGCAAGTGAGTGAAGCGGCTCATCAGACGCCCCCTGGAAAGGACGCTGGCGGAACGGAAATCAACCTCTCACCTTGCAAAGTTCCTTTTTCTACCTTTGACATCATCTTTTTCAACAACAAGAAGAAATCCAGTGAAATGATTCACTGGATTTCTTCTTTTATTATAAAGTTAAACCGCCATCTACTAACACAATAGAGCCTGTCATATAGCTTGCTTTGTCCGATGCTAGGAACACAACCATTTCTGCTAATTCCTCTGGTTTTGCATAGCGTCCCATTCTCATATTTGGAATCTCCTCTGGCACATAGCCACCTGTTTCAAACATCGCAGTTACACTGTTTGTTAATGCCGTTTCTACTCCCCCTGGACAGATACCATTGATCCGAATACCTTTTTTTACATACTCCAAAGAAGCTGATTTTGTTAAACCCACTACTGCATGCTTACTTGCAGAATAGACAGCCATACTGTGCTCACTGCGAACTCCTGCTGTAGAAGCTGTATTTATAATTGAACCGCTTCCTTGTCCCTCCATTACTTTTAAAACATATTTTAAGCCAAGGAATACACCCTTCACATTGATCGACATAATACGGTCATATTCTGCATCTTCAATCTCTGTTAGTGGAGAAATTTTCTGAATAACCCCAGCATTATTGAAAAATACATCAATACGTCCGTACGTATCAACAGCAGTATTGACATATTTCTGAACGTCTTCACTTTTTGAAACGTCTGCCTGAACGAAAATACCTTCCCCGCCTTGTTCTCTAATCAAGCTTACTGTTTCTTCCCCTGTTTCTTTGTTGAAATCCACTACTACCACTTTTGCACCATTGCTAGCAAGTTTCAAGCTGCTAGCTCTTCCAATTCCGCTTCCTGCGCCTGTTACAACTGCAATTTTATTCAAAAGATCCATCTTCTATTCCTCCCTAACATTTTAAAGTCACTGTCTATTTTATTGCTACTTCTCCTTTATTTATTGTATTATTCTACACAAAATAGTACTTTCTCAATGTCTATCCAATAAAAATGTAAATGCTTTCATTTTAATAGAATTATTACGAACTGGAGTGTAGGAACTTGAAAATTAACACTATTGATCTTCAATACATCAGCCAATTAATCTATGAAACACATCATCTTCCAGTCACTTATATTAATTCATTAGGAAAAATAATCTTTGACTATTCATCAACAAATAATCCATCTTACATTTCTTTAAAGGAACAGTTGAAAACACATCCTTACCATAAAGATTCTAATGCCTATCCAATTTTTTTCTCTTATGCTGAGTTTAATTTTTTCTATATTAATGTGCAGCAAGAGGATCAATATTTAGGTGCAATTGTAGTTGGCCCTTCCCTTTCGCCAGAAGTGGAAGACATAAAGACAAGTGTTAATCAAGAGCTGATTCCTATTCTTCATTATCAACAAAGTTTAGCCATTAGTTTATTTGTGTATTACGCCATCTATCAAAAGACATTAAATAAATCTGCTGTCATTTATCACAACCAAGCATTAAGACCTCTCATTCGTCATGAGGAAAATACTACGCTTGAACTCTCCTATGCAAGAAGAAATGATATTGTTCATACAAATCTTTACTATGAAAAAATATTGTTAGACAATGTGAAAAATGGGCGTATAGAGAAACTAAATGAAGTTTTGAATTATTCCATTGTTGAGCAAGCAGAACTTGGAATACTATCAAAACGCAATAATTTAAGAAGTGTTCAATATTTGATGATTACAGGAATTGCACTTATTTGCCGTGCAGCAATTGAGGGTGGTTTAAATGAAGAAACAGCCTTTACATTAAATGATTTTTACATTCAAAAGCTAGAGGATCAAAACAGTTTAATCGAAATTCTTTCGTTAATGGAGGAAGCTATTTACGACTATACAAGCCGTGTATCACAGGCAAATACAAGGAAGTATTCTGGACCCATTACTACCTGTATCCATTTTATTGAAAATGAGTTGTATGGGGATCTAACACTCGACCAACTTTCAGCAATTTGCCACCTAAGCCCCAATTATCTTTCCTCCTTATTTAAAAAGGAAGTAGGTACTTCCTTTAGTGAATATATTCAGCAGCAAAGGATTGATGAGGCGAAAAAACTCTTAACATTTACCAACTATCCAATCCTAGACATCGGTTCATTACTTAATTTCACAGATCAAAGCTATTTCATTAAAGTTTTCAAAAAATTTACAGGGATTACCCCTAAACAATATAGAACTAAGTATTCTCATAAATAATTCGATATAGAGGGAAAGTAAAAGGATGGTAGAAATCAATTTTTACTTTCTCTTTCCTTTTTTGAAGTACTAACAATATCATCTATGTCATATCTTGAATTAAAACGTAACCATTACACTTTAGGGAGGTCTATGTGGAACGTCTCCATTTTTCTAAATATGTATTGAATTTTTGGTTGCTCTTCATTTTATTCCTAGGCATGCTACCACTACTGTTATTCAACGTCTCAGCTCTAAACGACCTTAGTTCCTCTCTACTCAATTTAAATACGATATTTTTAAGTATTTTAATTGAAGCATTACCATTTGTCTTAATTGGAATACTGATTGCTGGCTTTATTCAGATTTTTATAACAGAGGAACATATCCAAAGGTGGATTCCTCGAAACCCTGTGATGGCAGTTATCATGAGTTGTCTTGTAGGTGCATTATTTCCAGCCTGTGAATGTGGGATTGTTCCGATTGTTAGAAGATTGATTGTCAAAGGCGTACCTATACATGCAGCTATAGGCTTTATGTTAACTGGTCCACTTATTAATCCCGTTGTTATTCTTTCTACTTATATGGCATTTGGAAATGATTTAAGAATAGCGAGCCTTCGAATGCTTGTTGGCTTTGTCATCGCTATTGGAGTAGCATTACTTATCAGCTTATTTTTTAAAGGCTCCCAATTTAAGAGCTCTTTACAGCCCTACTCATTAACAATCCCTAGTCAACAAACATCCTTCTTCACCAAATTATTAAATATGGTCAAACATGCCATCGATGAATTTTTTGATATGGGTAAATACTTAATTATCGGAGCATTTTTAGCTGCCTTTGTACAAACCTATATATCTACCAAAACACTCGTAGCCATTGGAGAAGGTGAACCCTCCTCCATTCTAGTTATGATGGGCTTAGCCTTCATTCTGTCACTTTGCTCTGAGGCAGATGCCTTTATTGGCGCATCCTTTAGTGCTATTTTCTCCACTCCATCCATTCTGGCCTTTCTTATTTTTGGCCCTATGATCGATTTGAAAAATACCATTATGTTGATGAGCGTATTTCGTTTAAAATTTGTTTTTTGGTTAATCGCCTTAGTGGCTACAGTTGTCTACATTAGTATATGGATTCTTTCAGCGTATCTCTAAGGGGGAAAACCATGAAATTTCACGTTCAACAAGCGCTAAGAGCCTTCATGTTACTCGCCTTTTCGGCTATGATTGCCAACCTGCATTGGACCGGAGAACTAACAAAATTTATCAACCCTAAATATGAAGGGCTGAGTAAAACAGCCGCCATTTTATTTTTTATACTATTTCTTGTTCAAGTGACAAGAATTATACCTTTTTCAAAGGTTCCCCATTCATGTGATCAAACGGGACAAGCATGCTGCTCCCATCACGACCATGGTCACACAGCCTTTACCCGAAAAAAAATGATAGCCTACCTCATTATCATGACACCAATAATGACAGGCTTCTTCGTGCCAGCAAAAATTTTAGATGCATCCATCGCTGATAAAAAAGGTGGTGCATTTATTCTCACCCAGCAAAATCAATCATCTAAAATAGAGGATTACCTCACTTCAAATGAAACGATTGATGAAAACATCTATGATGAACATGAAGCTGATCCCCGACTGACGGAGGAAAAACAGGAAATGACAAAAAAACAATATGAGCAATTAAAGCAACAGCTATCCCAACAATCCATGCTAAAAATGACCGATGAGGACTACACGATTTATTATGAAGAAATTAATCAAAATTTGGCTAACTATTTGGGGAAGAAAATACAGTTGAAGGGCTTTGTTTTAAAAGAAGAAAGTTTTACAGAAAAGCAACTAGTGATTTCAAGATTTCTTATTACGCATTGCGTCGCCGATGCCAGTATCGTCGGCTTTCTGACAGAGTTTCCTGAGGTCCCTACACTCACAGAAGATACATGGATTGAAGTGGTCGGTACAATTAGTCAAACAACATATGAGGGTACAAGCTTACCTGTTATCCATATTGATGATTGGGTAACAATCGAACAACCTGAATCACCTTATCTTTATCCTATTAATATTCGAATGAGCTTCTAGCAATAAAAGGGCAAAGCTTATGGCTTGCCCTTTTTCAGCTATTAATGGGGGATCGCACATCTAAGCCTAAATGGGAACGTAATGTGCTGCCTTCATATTCAGCTCTGAATAAACCCCGCTCTACTAACATGGGAATAACGTCGCTAAAGAACAAATCCAAAGATTTCGCAGGTCCGCCTGGTATGGCAATAAAGCCATCCAATGCACCCTCTTCATAAAAAGTAACGATTTGATCGACAATATCCTGTGGTGTACCGATTGCTACAAGGTGAGCTGAGCCAATTACCTCTGGACGTGCTAACAATACTGCTACAGTTGGTTCATTGTTTACAATATAACGACGTACCAAATCTGCATGTGTTTTACTACGTACTTGTTGATCTTTTGATGGCAGCATATCAACCGTCACCTGATCTTCAAGTGCCAAATGACGAACATCCATGCCAATCACAGATTCTAAAGCACTGTAGCGCCGCTCAAGTGTTAAATGTGCATGTGCTTGTCGGTGCATTTCGAGTGCTTCTTCATATGTATCCCCTATAAAGAAATAGAGTCCAGGTAATAAGCGAATATCGTCGGCTGAACGACCTACTTCTATAGCCTGCTGACGCAAATCATTACGCATCTCAATACCCACCTCCCTGGCTGGTGTAGCCGCAAAAATCGCATTGGAAACAGTAGCCGCAAATTGCCGCCCAACATCCGACGCTCCTGCTTGGAAGAGTGGAATCTCTCCTGCTGGATGCATTGGGAGATTTAAGGGACCTTTTATATGGAAAAATTCGCCTTTATGCTCAATTGGCTTAACAAGCTCTTTTATTTTCTCTAAATTCCCATCCATTTCTAATGTTTCATAGGGATAACTATGCCATAGCTGCTTAACCACCGCTGTACATTCTGCAGCTTTAGCATAACGCTCCTCGGAAGAAGGCATGGGCTCATTGCTGAAATTATGACCGCCATCTATAGAGGTTACGATATTCCATCCAACTCGTCCTTCGCTAATCCAATTTAAGGACTGCAATTGACGCGCAATCAGATAAGGTGGCGTAAAGGATGTGGAAATCGTTGTTACTAAGCCAATCTGTTTCGTTTCTCTTGCCACCATCGCCATTAAAAAGTTAGGGTCTAAGCCAACTGTTCCTTTCATTTTAGCTATTAATTCTGGATGAGCTGTTAAATAATCCGCCTTAAATACAAAATCTAATTTCGCTGCTTCAGCACGCTGCGCAAATGCAATATGTTCTTCTATCAAGGCACCCTGTTTGCCATGATTACCGTAAACAGCTAAATGCATTCCAATAATAAGGTGTCTTTTCATGGCTACTCTCCTTCTTTTTAATTGATAACGATTATCATTTTCATAATAATCATTCATGGCAGAGATTGCAATGAAATACTATTAAGTTTTTGAAGGTCCTCTACAAATGAAAAATAAGCAACCAAACTAATATTTACTATAAAGTTAAATAAAGGTATCATTGAGATAATTCAAATATATTTAAGCGGAGGAATCATGAGAAAATTTCCCTCTTTATTTATAGTTACTCTTTTTATATTTCCAATTGGTGGAGCATCTTTTATAGAAGATCCTATACTCCAACCATCTATTCCGCCGAACCTAGGTGCTTCTGGTGAGGAATCTTATTCTACCCCCACAGCTGAAAAAAGTGATGATTCCCTTCTTACAACGTCTTCTACCTTTCCAACTGGTCAGGGTTCGATGAGCTTTAATTTTAAAGCACCTAGTAATGGCACTGATACAATTCAAATTTATGTGAAAAATAACAGCTCACAATCTATTAGATTTATATTAACTGCACCTAATGGAACGCTTTGGATAGACGGAGAAATCATTAAATCTGGACAATCATTTACTTCAACTTACGAGTTGGATGCAAGCCAAGCTGGTCAATGGTTCATGAAATTTGATAATAATGATGGTTCTTCAATTACAGTAGATATAAATACAAGTTACGAAATTTAATATGGAGCTTCACCCTTTAGCTTTTTTCTATTCAAATAGGTGATGCAAAAATTTGTTTTTCCGTTGGGTCCCAGAGAACAATTCCAACATCCTGCTTCTGATCGATTACCCGAATGGTGATGGGGATATAGTCAAATAAAATTGTATTTATTTTTGTACTAGTGAGCTGTAACAAGCCAATTAATTCAATATCATTAACCAGTGGTACATGTATTTCTAGATTAATATCTGTTAATTTGCCATCTTCATAACGAAGTTTTCCCATGATTTTAGGATTTAAATGTTTAAATCCACCTTGAATATCCTCTTTAAAAATTAATAATTTATTATACATATTTTGGTCCAAACTATATAAAGCATCTGATGGGAATATATAATGCTTTTTATCTATATCAAACCATTTTGTTATGGTATCTGCATCTTTAGGAATAAAAGTTTCAGCTAAAAATATGCCTGGAATAATATCGTTGATATTAGATTCTTGATATAAAGTTAAATAAATAGGGACTCTGGGATATTTTTCATTTTTTCTAATATCCTCAAGAATCCTTTTAGCTACTTCCTTCCCATAATTTTTAACATCGTTGATATCATCATCATTTTGGTCTACTTTCACTTGGCCTGTGTAAATTAAACCATTGGCATCGGAAACTCGTATATCATAAAATTCATTTAACGAGATCGCGATCGATAGTCCCTCTACTTTGTTATTTTCTTTATTAATAAAATTTTGTTCTAACACATGTGAGAGAATCAAAGGATACTTTTTTTCATCCTCTAGCACATTGTCACTTCTAGTTTCAATGGCTGGATTTAACCCAATACCTTCATCTGTTTTTCTACTTAACCATTGGCTGATCATTTTCTCTTCAAGATATTGACCTTCCTGCATATAAAACTTGTCAGTTGAGAAATGATTCACCGATAAATTCATGAGTCCTCTTTCAATTTCATTAATATTTAAAGCATTATTCATATTATTGATGATTGAACCTCTAGCAATATTTACTTTTGCAGGCTGTTGAATCTCATAGACCTCCTTTTTCTGTATCGATGAAATATACTTTTTCTCATTAGCAGTAACACTTTCGTCCTCACTACTACAAGATGCTAAAATCAATATTGGTGCGAATAAAAATAACATAAAGCTTCTTTTTTTCATTGCTATTTCTCCTTGCATACTATGTATCATTTGATAAATTACCTCATTCAACGATACCAAATTTACCAAAATAAAACATTATATATTTACAAATCTCCCCATTTACCTATTAGATAATCAAAAAAGACCTATGCTCGTTTTCTCGAACATAGGTCTTACTGCTTTCAACTGCTAATGAGTGGGTTTTTCACTACATTGGAGCGGCTCTCACACTTTTAAGAGCGGGTTTTCGCTTCTTTAGGAGCGGGTTTCCTCCTTCTTAGAGCGATTTATCCTCAATACTATTTGGCATTTTTATCGGGCTGGTGAATACCAAATACATTGCCTTCCGTATCAATATAATAGCCTTGCCATGCCATTCCTGGTAATGCGTACTTTGGCATGGCTACTTTGCCCCCGTTTTCAAGAATTTTTGCTTCCGTTACATCATAACTTTCAACACCCATTGTACAAGCAAAGCCATTCAACGCTTGGTTTGTTTCTGGTGGAGGCCCTTGGCGTTGCATTAAAGCACCGTTAATGCCAAGTTCACCATCTTCACCTGTCACGGCACCGAAGTAAGGCATGCCTGCATATTCACTCCAGTCCTGAAATGACCATCCAAAAACTTCCCCATAAAAATCTTTAGCCCGATCCATATCACTTACATGAATTTCAAAATGAACTAATCTCCCCATAGTAACCTCCTTAAAGATGAATGTATTTGATCATATTTACTATATATCATTTTTCTGAAAATTAAAATTAATAAATTATTTCTGCCATACCAACAACACGTTGGTTTATAGAGACTTATATGGAATCTCCCATCTATTATTCAATTCTATTATTTTTACAACTACAAAAAAGTGTGACTAGAAAATGAATTATTCTCTAATCACACACTATTAGGGCTAGTTATAATTGACTATATACCGAAATGGCATCGGTAATATTATATTGCTCCGTTCTAGGGCTGCCGTCCGCTCCTACTGTCACTAGCACATATTCTTGTCCATTTATAAGAGCTAAGCTTGCTAAACATAAGCCTGCATCTTCTGTATAGCCAGTTTTTCCACCTAAAATTTCCCCTCCTGGCAATGCACTTGACGTCATATGCTGAAACATTCGACTGGTAAAAGTAATGCCTTCCGGATGAAGGTTTGTTGATTTTATAGAATATCTTTCTGCTGTATAAACATTTCGAAAATCATCGTTTGTTAAGGCGTATTGTAAAAGTAAAGACATATCCTTTACAGTTGTATAATGATCTGAATGGTGGAGTCCAGTTGTATTCACAAAGTGCGTATTTTTCATGCCTAGCTGCTGCGCCTTTTCGTTCATCAGTTTCACGAATCCACGTTCTGACCCCGCAACATATTCAGCTAAACCTAGTGATGCCTCTGCACCTGATGGTAACATAGAGCCATACAACAAATCTTCTACTGTCAGCTTTTCATTTGGGAGAAAGCCCGCCACTGACGCATTTTCCTCTAATAAATCCCGAAAGATATGTTTAGGTAAAATGATTTCTTCTTGTAAATTGGAAATCTGCTCAATCGCGACTAAAACCGTCATCATTTTTGTCAAAGAAGCAGGATAAATCTTTTCCTCACTTTTTTTATCTAAAACAATTTGATTTTCATCCAAATTCACTAAAATTGCATTCGAACTGTACATATCAAGATCGAGCATATGCTGACTGGCTGTTTGTACTACTTTTGGTGCATGATCTATTTCCTGACGTAAAGTCATTGGCGATTCTTTCAATAGTAAATAAACGAAAATCAGTATGGATAAGAACAATAAACTCAATATACCTTTTCTCTTGAACATAAAAACAACTCCTTCTCTTTATGCTTTTATTCAACCATAAAAAAAGGAGCTTATTTTTAATTTACTATTAGTGAATTCTTAAGGTTTCTTAAGAATTGGTTGGAATCATCACCGTGAATACGGTTGTATCATTACTAGAAGTTGCGGTAATGGTTCCGCCATGGGCCTGTACAATTTCATTAGAAATGGCTAAACCAAGCCCAGCACCTCCTGTTTGGGTAGACCTTGCACTATCTAAGCGGTAAAACTTTTCAAATATCATTTTTAATTTTTCAGGAGGGATCGTCTTCCCTGTATTCGTAAACGAAATAAATGTCTGATTATTTTCGCATTGCACACTAATTTCAATTGTACTATTTGGATCACTGTAGGCAATTGCATTTTTTAAAATATTATTAAATACCCTTGCTATCTTTTTACCGTCTGCATAGATAGTAATATCTTCATCTAATTTGACGATGGCTTTTTGACCCTTTGGTGCCAGTAATGGATAAAACTCGTCGGCCACTTGCATTAACATATGTTGTAAAGGAATAGAATCTTTCTCTAAAATGATGGATTGTAAATTAAACCTGGTTATTTCAAAAAATTCATTGATTAGTTGTTCCAGTCTATAAGATTTATCTAATGTAATCGTCACGTATTTTTCTTTCTGCTCTACCGGCATATCCCTCGCTTCATCTAAAAGACTTAAATAGCCAATAATGGATGTTAAAGGTGTTTTAATATCATGCGCTAAATAGACAACTAAATCATTCTTTCGTTGCTCAGCTTCTTGTGCATCCCTTGCACGCTTTTCTAATTTATATTTCACGTTATTTAATTTTTTCTCCAAAAAATCGAGTTCAGCTGGGAGCTCAATTTCCTTCCCTGACTCATCAGCAAGCATGGTAATACTTGAACTAATTTGATGAAAATATCGGGTAAATCGAGACAAGGCGATATAGAAAATAATCAATAATAATAAAATAAATCCTATCGCAAGCCAAAGCGATTTATTTTGTCGAAATAACACATGATAGGCATTGCTTGCAGCATAATAATCAAGCTGCAAGACATTTTCACAAAAAGCAATAAAAGCATCTGCAAAGGGAGCTTGTAAGACCCCATCAATAAATGCAAAATTAATAAAAAAGCCTATGATGCTAGCGATGACAAGTATCGAAATAATTTGTAGAACCATTTTCCTTTTCAGTTTGCCAAACTCATTTTTCAATGGTATACCCCACTCCCCAAACCGTTTTAATATACTTTGGGTTCTCCGCAGCATCCTTCATTTTTTCCCGTAAATGTCGAATGTGAACCATTACCGTGTTATTGCTGCTAAAGTACTTTTCCCCCCAAATTTCTTGGAATAATTGCTCTGAGCTAATAACTGTCCCTCGATTTGCACATAAATACCAAAGAATAGCGAACTCCGTAGGTGTAAGGGATATGGGCCTTTCATTTAAAAAGACTTGTCGTGTGTTTTTATTAATCACCAAGCCAGCAAAATCAATGATATCTTCCTGTTGCTTTGAACCTTGGTTGTACAAAGTAAACCTTCGTATTTGCGCCTTTACACGAGCAACCAACTCTAATGGACGAAATGGCTTTGTTATATAATCATCTGCTCCCAGAGAAAATCCATTTATTTTATCGATTTCTTCTTCCTTTGCCGTAAGCATTATCACTGGAAAATTCAATGTTTCTCGGATTTTTCGTAAAATAGTAAACCCATCTATATCAGGCATCATAATATCCAAAACAGCTAAATCTACTTTCTCATGCTCAATACATGTCAAAGCCTCTTGAGCCGTATAAAACTTAAATACATGATAGTTTTCATTTTTTAAGTAAAGTTCTATTAAATCTGCAATTTCCTTTTCATCGTCAACAACTAATATATTCAACTGTATTGCCCTCTCCTTCTCCCCGCTTGTTTTCCAATGATTTTTCACAGGCATTATAGCACTTAAGCATGACTATATCTATTATTAGGGTAGTTAGATGAAAACATCTTTCCAGCTCTACTTTTAATAGGTTTATATTAACAAAATCATAGATAGCTTCATAATGAACTATTACTACATCAAAAATAGGCTTAGGTTATATCCCAAGCCTCGCATTTTCTGGTAATTAATTTGTTGGATTGATAGCTGTAGCAGTAGATTTTCGACTCATATCCTGTGTTACCACTCTACCTGCGTAATATAGCATTTGTTTATTTAATTTATTCTCTTTTACAGTTATACTGGTCGGTTTCACTTTGAGAACAAGCGTTTTGCTCCCTAAAGATGACTGATATTTTTCGATATGCTTTTTTGATAAAGGTGCTTGGTAATAATCTGGTACATATTTATCAAGCATTGCCTGCATAGCAGCAGTAGCTTCATTTAAATCAGTAACAAATTCCACCAAACCATTTGCTACTACACTTATATAAGCCGTATCAGTCTTAGCAGGAATAGGGTCTACCATTGTTCCATAATTTTCACTTATTGTGATACATGCATTCCGATTATTTGTTAGAATATCTATTTTTCTTCCTTCGTTGGCACCATGAAAATAAAAACTTCCGTCTTTGTAAACATAATTTAGCGGAATAACATATGGCATATGTTGATCTACCAAACCAAGAAATGCAGTTTGTGCGCCTTCTAATAATTGTTTAATTTGTTTTTCATCTGTACAAGCTCTATTTATCATCCGAATATCTGTTACCATTATCATTCCCCCTATCCTCTTCTAAAAAGGAGTCTACAGCAGTATTGCACGTTAAAAAAGGGACAGTTTGATGAAAGGGCATGGGTACAAGGTAAAAATACTAGTTTATCAAAAGCCCATACTATTTTCTTAGAAGTTCTCTAGTTCTACAAATGAATGTCATATATTGAATGATTTCTTCTCCAAATTTTCACCTACATTACGATAGAATAGTTTAAGTTGCGCAACAATCATAATGCTAATGACTACAAGTAAAAACCATGAACTGATTTTACCAAAATGAACAATCGACCAAGACACCTCTTGATTTGGATAGGACCATGCTCCAAAGAACGTTGCAATATTTTCAGCAATCCAAATGAAAAAGCCAATCAAAAAGAACGATACAACGATGGGCATTTTAAAGACTTTGTTCCGTACTGTAAATTTTACAACAGTACGATAAAACACAATAAATAGTAGTGCCATTAACAGCCATCTAAAATCATAAATAAAATGGTGTGTGAAAAAATTCAAGTAGATAATGGCTCCAAGTGGAATAGCTACATAACTTTTTGGCCAGCTTACAATTTTTAAATCAAACCTACGCCAGGCTTGGCAAATATAACTTGCTACACTCGCATACATAAATCCGCTATATAAAGGCACACCCCCTATTTTTGTCCACGCCTCTTCAGGATATGACCATGAATTGAAATTCACTTTATATAGTTCGAGCACGAGCCCAATAATATGAAACAAGCAAATGACTTTTATTTCATCCTTTGTTTCTAAACCAAATTTATACATCAAGTACTGAGTCAATAGACAGATTGCCAGAATAAAGTCATATCTTCCTACCCCAGGTATTTGAATGGCTTTAGAGAGTGCAAGTGTAGCAAATATCACAACGGGAAAAATACAAGATAATGATTGATGATACGTAAAGACTCCTAAGTCTTTAATAAAATTCTTCAACATGAATCCACCTCAAATGAACTTGTTCATAATTAAATTGCTTCTTGTATGAAGAATAAATGATAAATTATCTTATTTCAATATTTATTTATCGAAAAACAATAAATTTCTTCTCTTATTATTGGAACTATTCTTTGTTAAATACGTCTTTGTTGTTGCTTCTCTATGAAGAAAAGAGTAGCCATGTAAGTAGCTACTCTTTGATATTAAAGATATATTTTTTGATTTAATTTTAATTGGACTTCTTGTTGGTTTATTTCTAAATTCGTCACTTTTTTCACTTTTAAATAATAAACGATATAACAACCAATGAAGAATGCTCCACCACAGTAGAGTGCTAAACGTTGAGCTGGATCAAAAGCCAAGCTTGCCATAACAATACAGTTCGCTAATAAACCTAAAATAGGGATCACTGGATACAGCGGCGCTTTGAATTTTAAATCCTCTACTTTTCCTCCTTGGCGTATATAGGAGCGTCTAAATGCAATTTGAGATGCTGTAATCGCAATCCAACCAATTTGTGCACCTAAGCCTGCTAGAGATAATAACCACACAAAGACTGTATTAGCAGCAAATACACTTGACAGTAAAGACAGACCTGCTACAGCGAGTGTGATTAGTAATGCATTCATTGGGATACCTCTTTTATTAACTTTCCCTAAAAGGGGACTTGCCATCTTTTCGACAGATAGTGAAAACAGCATACGTGTTGCAGCATAAAGACCCGAGTTTGCGACAGATAATAAGGCTGTTAGGATAACAAAATTCATAATATCTGCTGCATATGGAATACCTATGCTATCTAATACGACTACAAATGGACTTTCCACCACCCCTGCTTTATCCATTGGTATCATTGCTGCAAGTACAAATACGGATAACACAAAGAAGAACAGCGTACGCCAAACAGTTTGCTTAATAGATTTAGGTATAGTCTTTTCAGGATTTTCACTCTCCCCAGCAGCAATACCAATCAATTCTGTACCCTGGAATGAAAAATTCACGGTAATCATTGTAATAAGCAGTGCTGTTACACCATTAGGAAACAATCCACCCTCATAAAAATGAGTAAGGAATGGGGCGTTTGTTCCATCTTTCATATCGATTAGCCCAAACATAGCTGCTCCACCAACCGCAAGGAACATAATAATTGCCAATATCTTAATGCTGGAGAAGACAAATTCTGCTTCACCAAATGCTTTTGCTGATAAACCATTCAATACAAAGAGTAATGCTGCAAATATTAGGCACCACATCCATACTGGTGAATCAGGAAACCATCTTTGCATTAGTTGTCCAGCCCCTAAAAACTCAAGAGCAACAGTTACTGCCCAACCTAGCCAGTATAGCCATCCAACGGCAAAACCAGTAGCAGGACCGATAAATTTCGTTGTGTACGTTTGGAATGAACCTGATACCGGCATAGCAACAGACAATTCACCCAAACATAGCATTGTTAAATACATAACTGCTCCGCCTACTAAGTAAGCTAGGATGGCACCAGTTGGCCCAGCTTGGTTAATCGTGTAGCCTGATCCAAGAAAGAAACCAGTTCCAATACATCCACCAAGTGAAATCATAAATAAGTGTCTTGCTTTCATACTTCTTTTTAATTCATATTGTTCTGCTGCCATAAAAAACTCCTTACATTCATTATCTGTGTAAGCACTTTCTTTTTTTCGTACAAAACAGATAACAATCTAAAATTTGAATGTTAATAGATAAACTGTTTTATATATTTTATGAACTGTCAATTTTCTGACAAAATAAAGGCTATTGAATAGCTAAATTGTATTGTAAACTTACTATAGGGAGAGCTACTTTCTTATAGTTGGTTGTCGCGACCTAATTTTTTAAGAAAAGTTCTTCCTTCTGGGATACAAAATGACTTCTATTCATGGCTTAAAGTAATGTATCGCCAAATAGTGAGCTGATTAAAGCTACCGCAGCAATAGCCGTTTTATTGTATTGATCTAATACAGGGTTTGTCTCAACAAATTCTGCTGAAGTAATAATATTTGCTTCTGACAGCATTTCCATAGCTAAATGACTTTCACGATAGCTAATACCACCTGCTACTGGCGTGCCTACACCTGGTGCATCATTTGGATCAAGTCCATCTAAATCTAATGATAGGTGAACACCGTCTGTGCGCTCCTTTAAATAGTCAATCGTTTCTGACATTACTTTCGTCATTCCTAAACGATCAATTTCATGCATCGTGTATACCTTCATACCAATTTCCTTAATAAGCTTTTTTTCTCCTGGATCTAAATCACGCGCACCAATGATAACAACGTTTTCAGGCTTTACCTTTGGCGCATAGCCTCCGATATTTGTAAGTGCTGGATGTCCAAGGCCCAAGCTTACAGCTAAAGACATGCCATGGATATTTCCTGAAGGAGATGTTTCACCAGTATTTAAATCGCCATGGGCATCATACCAAATGACACCTAGTTTCTCATAATGCTTGGAAACTCCTGCTAATGTTCCAATAGCAATACTATGGTCTCCACCTAATACTAAAGGAAAACGGTTTAAAGAAATTTCATGGTCTACTTTTTGGCCTAGCTTCTCGTTACTTTCTGTGACAGTTTTTAAATTTTTTAAGTTTGTCTTTCCTTCTGCGTCTTTATCTTCGTGTACGAAGTCAATAGTTAAATCCCCTTCGTCGTAAATCGAATAACCAAGGCTCTCAAGTCGTTCTGTTACCCCTGCATATCTGATAGCACTTGGTCCCATGTCTACGCCTCTTCTTGTTTGACCTAAATCCATGGGCACCCCAATAATTGTCACTTCTTTATTCATGATGTTTTCTCCTCTCCAATAATTACTTTCACAGTATAAAGAAATTGCAACATTGACTCAACTCGACATTATTTTAAATTTTTATACAGTTTAAATTATTAAAAACATAGATTTTTTCTTGTATAAACGAATGCATAAACGCTATTTCACTGCATAACAAAACATTTTTTCCCTTTTAAGTGCGTATTTTTGTAAAAAATTACTAAACAAAATATTAAAACTGTTCTTTTTTTATAGTTTTTTCCGAAAATTTTGACGGTAATTTTATCTATAAATGCAATATGTTAATAAATATTTTCCAAAATCATTCAATTATTCTTCTTTTTAACGGCAAAAAAAAGCCTTACTACAATAGTAAATAAGGCTTTTCAAATACCTATTTTAATAATCGCACAATACTAGTCAAACAGGTTTCTTTATAAAATTTATGTTGTTCTTCTAAATCGCAGGTTAACCACTGAATTAATGAACCATCAATCATTGCCCGCATCATTTTTGCATAGGTTAAGGAATCAATGTCTGAACTAAAGACACCTTCTCTTTTTCCTAATTCAATAATTTCTTGCCCAATTCCCCAGCAATTCTCATAAAATTTTAAGTTAATTCTTTTGTACTCTTCATTGCTATTTGCCTGAGCTAAAAAATCTAAATAAACCCTGTAAAATTTTTTATTTTCTATAGGCGATACAAATACAGCATTTAAGTAGGCATGAAGCTTGTCAATAGCTGTTTGATGCTTGCCTATTTCTTGTATTTCATAGCTGTAGATTTTGTTCGTAGTGGATTCAAGTAATTCTAATAAAATGTTTTGTTTGCTTGTAAAGTAGTAGTGAACTACCCCTTTTGAGACACTGGCATGATTGGCTATGTCTTGTAGTGTAACCTTATCATAACCTAATTGTGAAACAGCGTTAAAGGCTGCTTTCATAATCTGTTTTTTACGTTCTTCCTCTTTCTTTTTCATAGGAGCCTCCGATGACTTGATAGAAGTTATTATACATGAAGAGTAGCAACAATCCAATTTTATATTGACCGGTCAGAATAATTTTGATACTGTTTAATGGAATAAAATTGTAGGGGGACGTTTACGATGACGGCAGAAAATTTTAGTGCGTTAGTAGTCAATAAAGATGATGCATTTACAGTGAAAGTGAACACGTTAACTTTAGAAGATCTACCAAAGGGTGAGGTATTAATTAAAGTTAGTTATTCAGGTATTAATTATAAAGATAGTCTTGCCTCTATTCCTGATGGTAAAATCGTTACGTCTTATCCTTTTGTTCCTGGCATTGATTTAGCGGGGACTGTTGTTTCTTCTGAGGATTCTCGCTTTAAAATTGGTGACGAGGTCATTGCGACTAGCTATGAAATAGGTGTTTCCCATTTTGGTGGCTTTAGTGAATATGCCCGCATCCCAGCACAATGGATTGTACCGCTTCCAAAAGGGCTTTCCCTCAAAGAGGCTATGGTAATTGGTACTGCAGGATTTACAGCTGCATTATCTGTTCAAAAGTTAGAGGAAAATGGTATTCATCCTGAAAAGGGGAAAATTCTTGTGACAGGGGCTACAGGAGGTGTAGGTAGCTTTGCCGTATCTATTCTTTCAACACTGGGTTATCAAGTTGAAGCGAGCACAGGAAAAGAATCTGAACATGAATATTTACAATCACTCGGGGCTACTACAATAGTAAATCGTGAAGAGGTTTATGATGGAAAAATTAAAGCATTAGGCAAACAAAAATGGGCTGGTGCTGTTGATTCTGTTGGTGGAGAGACACTTGCCTCATTATTAAGCCAAATTCAATATGGTGGGGCTGTTGCATGTAGTGGTTTAACGGCAGGTACACAGCTTCCTACAAGTGTATTTCCCTTCATTTTAAGAGGCGTGAGTTTACTTGGAGTTGATTCTGTTTATTGCCCAATGGACATTCGATTGAACATTTGGCATCGACTAGCGACTGATTTCAAACCAGCAAACCTTAATGATTTTATTCAGCAAGAGGTAACACTACAACAACTTCCTGATGTTTTACCTATTTTACTGAAGGGTCAAGCAAGAGGTAGAATCCTTGTTGCATTATAAGGAGTTTAATTAAGCTTCCTTCTTTATTCTATTTCCCAGAAAATAATTCTAGTTGGCAAATAACAACATACAGCTACTACGCAAAGCGAGCGTGGTAGCTTTTTTATTGTTGACATCTCCCTGACATATAAGCGCTTTATAGTAGCTCATGAACAACCCACTTGTTTCCTTTAGACAAATTTAGGCAACAAAGCTTGTCTAAATTTGTACTAACAAGCATACCAATAGAGTATGTAGGCAGTATTCTGGGAATTCAATACTATAATTAATACTTTGGAGATGATCGTATGAAGCGAGCACATATTAATGAATTAGCTATTACACGGGCTTTAGCCATTCTAGCTGTTCTTCTTATTCATTCTACTAGTACACCTGTAACGGCTTTATCTAGTGACTCAAAATTATATCCATTTTATGTATTTTTCAATATCTCCCCTAAATTCGCTGTCCCTGCTTTTATTTTTTTAAGTGGCTTTGTATTATTTTACAATTATATACAAAAGGATTTAACAAAGGAGCTTATCATTCATTTTTATAAAAAAAGAGTGACCCAAATACTCATTCCTTATCTCTTTTTTTCTATTTTTTATTATGCAGCGATGCAATTTTATGTGACACATGATTTGGTAGACACATGGCGTTCTCTATTTAGTATCGAATTTCTAGAAAAACTTTTATTAGGCAAAGCGTATACGCATCTATACTATATTTTTATTATTGTTCAATTCTATCTTATGTTCCCATTATTCCTATATATTTTAAAGAAAAAACCAGCACTATCTCCTTATTTAATTTGGATTGGGTTCGTTCTTCAATGGGTCTTTATTTTATTAAACGCTGAGTTATGGCAGTATCCCTATAGAGGGAGTATCGCTTTTTCCTATCTCTTTTATTTCTTAGCAGGGGCATTTTTAGGAATTTATTTTGAAAAATACAAAGGATGGCTACAACTAAAAAAAGAAAATTTTCCTATCAAGATACTTTTTGTGTGGTGTATATGGCTAATTTCTACTATATATAATGTTTATTTATATTACTTTGTTTATACATCACAAACCTATATAGTGAACAGCACAATATTTGAGCTAGTTTTTCAGCTACAATCTTTAACAGCCTGTATTGTCTTATTACAGCTTTCTTTCTGGATCTATGATAAATGGAACCATGCTTTTGTAAATGGCTTAATCAATCTAGGAACAGTATCATTTGGCGTCTATCTATTGCATCCATTTTTCCTTTTCCTTTATAGACAATTAAGTACTGGTGGTAATAGTATAATCTATCACCTATGGAGCATTGGTGGCTTTACCTTTGCTCTATTCGTCACATGGATGGTCGTGCTATTGATGGGCAGATTCTTTAAATATCATTGGATTGCCTTTGGACCTATCCCGAGCAAATTCCCTTACAAATAGCCGTTCAATATGCACAGCCAGTCGTCGATTTGTTTCCGTCAACTGGTGTATATTTAGTTGAGAACCTGTTATTTTGTGCTTACCGTTACTGAAATACTAATGTTTCTTCTGTGGTGCATTATTAAATAAGAAGAAACAAATTAAAAAGACCCTGTGGAAATCTACCAAGGGGTTTCATAGTGTTAAAAAAGCAATCAATAAAAAGTGAAAATGAATTTCCGTTGCAGGCTACTTACTTTCCTGTGGGCGAGCGCCGAATTGCTTCCTCCGCTACCACTCCGTTTAGCGTTTTCCTGTCTTGCTATCCCACGGGAGTCAAGTAGCCCTCCCCTCCCCCACAAAAGTGTTACCTTATTAGCAAAGGTTTTCAAATAAAGTGAAGGTTTTATGAAGAGGGGTTATCACGCATCACTTCTCTACATTGAAAATAAAAACCTATCCTTTTTCTAATCATGCAAATCATGGGCTATTTTGATCGCTCTGCTAGTATGAAAAATAAGGAAAAAACACTTTTGCAGAATGGTTGATTGGAGTGGAGCCAGCGTCACTCCTAGGGGATTTAGCGTCTCAGAGGAGACCCTAGAGCGAACACAGCGGCTCATCGGACGCCCCCTGGAAAGGACGCTGGCGGAACGGAAATCAACCTCTCGCCTTGCCTAAAGGTCTTTCTCTCCTATTAGCATGATCTTATTTAAACACTAAAAAAGCCCTGCGGAAATCTCCACAGGGCTCAATGAACGATTTTAATTATTTTGCAATAGAACCGTCTTTTACTTTGTTGTTATTAGCATCAACTAGGTTTGTTGATTTGAATTCAACTACAATGCTGTCTGTTAATGCATAGTCAGCTTTAGTTGTCGCAGTAAGTTTACCACCAGCTACTGTAATAGAAGCAAGTTCTACAGTTGATCCTGCAATTTTAACAGTAACACCTGTTGGAGCAGCTTGATCAGCAATATTTTCAGAGAAATCTACTGTAAATGTTTTGCTATCTACTGCAGTTACTTTAGTAGCAACAGGAACAATATTTTCTTTAAGTGCTACTTGAGCTGTCACTTTTCCACCTTTAAGCGTGTTACCTTTTGTATCTACTACATTGCTAGCTTCAAGTACATAATTACCATTAGCTGTGATAGAACCTTCTGGTAAAGTGAATCTTACTTTCTTCGTACCATCTACAAACTGAAGTTGTGTACCTGCAGGAAGTTCTTTTCCTCCAAGTGTGTAGTTAGCAGCATTTGTTGCTGTTGCTGTCACATCTTTAGCATACTCAACTGTAAATACGTTATTGTCAATTACAACAACTGGAGTAGCTCCGAATACTAATGAATCTGTTGGTGTTTCAGGTGTAGCTTCAAATACGCCTGTTGTTACATTGAAAGTAACAGTATCAGCAGTTACATTGCCAGCTAAATCTGTTACTGCTTTAGCAGATAACTCGAAAGTATATGTTGAATTGCTATCTAGATCAATGTCAACTTTTACAGTGTTTTTCTCTGCACCCTCGATTTTACCGTTACCATCTACATCGAAACCAGCATCTGCTTTTACTGCTGTTTCTTTTCCAGTAGTGTAAGCAATACCATTTTGTGTTTTAACAGTTAATTTCCCTTCTACTTTTACTGGCTCACTAAAAGTAAGGTATAATGCATCAACATCTGTAGTAGCATTTACATCATCAGCTACTAACATTTTAGTAGCAGTAGAAACAAGTGTAGCAGGTGTTAAATCTTTTGAAAGAATAGCATTGAACTCAAATGCATCACCTGCATTACCAGCTAAATCTTTTTGTCCTTCTACTTTAATGTTTGTATTAATGAATGTAGCTGTACCCAAAGCAGATTTAGCATCAATCGTGAATACAGTTTTATCCTCTGTATCTTTAATATCAGCATCAGTTAAATAGAATACAGTTGATCCTACTGTTACTTTTGCATATTCTTTAGTTTCTGCATCTGCATTAAGATTTTGTTTCATTAATTCTTCAGAGAAATCAAACGTAATTTCTGTACCATTCACTGCTGTAGAAACAGTTGGTTTTGAATTATCAACGTCTGCTTTCAAAACTGTGAAGTTAACTGCGATAGGATTTGCGATATTATTAGCGAAGTCAGTTGCACCAACAATGTCTACTTTGTAAGATTGTTCTGCTGTTAATCCAGTAATTGTTAATTTCTTACCAGATAAAGTATAGCGATCTTTTGATAGTTCTGTACCATTTAAGCTGATTGTTCCTTCACTTTGTACAGGCTCGTCGAAAGTGATAACAGCTGTAGTACCTTTAGCTTCTACAGAATTAACGCTTACAGGAGTCGTATCTGCAAATGTGATTAATTTGTTGAACTCTTCAGTTAGAACTTTAGCATCCGCTTTTGTTTTAATTGGTTTTACAGTTACTTTACCATTTGTTAATTTTACTTCTTTGTCAGTTGTTAACGTAACTGTCATACCGTCTTCAGATACTACTGCGTTCGTGATTGCTACACCTTCAACAGCATATTTTGTTGTGATTGCTGCATCTTTTGCATCAACAGCTGTGTTAAATTTCACTTCAAGTTCTTTTGCATTAAGCCCTTTTACAGCTTCTACAGCTGGTGTTACTTCTTGAACTGCATCAATCGTACGTTTTACCATTGTAGCGAATTCTTCGCGGCTAATTTTATCTTGTGGTGCTAATAATGAGCCTTTACCATTGATTACACCATTTTCTACAGCTGTTTCTAAGTAAGATACAGCCCATTTAGAAGCTTTAGAAGCATCTGCAAATTGGCTAAGATCTGCTTTACCTGTTAATTGGTAGCCTTGAACGATAACTTTAGCAGCTTGTTCTCTTGTTAATTGAGCTTTAGGCTCAAATTTACCATTGCCCATACCATCAAATAATTCTGGTGAAGTTGCAAGTACTGCATTATAGAACCAATCATTTTCACTAACATCAGAAAAATCTTCAGTGCCAGTAGCTTTTAAATCTAATGCTTTTGATAAAATTTCAGCCGCTTCTGCACGAGTAAGTGTACCAGCTGGATTGAAGTTTCCTTTTTCATCGCCTTGGATGTAGCCTTTATCAGTTAAAAATTGTACAGCTTCTTTTGCCCAAGATGAAATGCTAGCTGCATCTTGAAATTCTGCAGCTGATGCTACTGGTACGATTGCTGATGCTACAAGCGCTGCTGTAGCTGTAGTTGCGAAAAATTTACGACCTTTGTTTTGTTTTGTCATAGTATATTCCTCCAGAATTTTAATAAATTATATTATTCTGTGAGAACAATATTATCGCGCTATTTAATTATAAAATTATAAAAATATGTATAAATCGTTCCCACAAATAATAATTCAACCAATTATATGTAAAGCAATCTTCTAAATTTTCCATGATTAAATATCCCAATCAAACTGTAATTTGCTTTACAAGACAATAATATAACTTCATTACCAATAAATAAACGCTAAAAATAAGGTAATTTTAATACTGCATTGGTTATATAGGGAATCTTTTCATAAAAAAATTCTAAAATAAGGAAATAATAGTACGAAGAGCGACAAAACTACCCATTTGGATGCGTTTTACAAACAACAACATTTTTATTCAAATCTTCTTCTGTTGTTTTTTTGATATAATAATATTTTTTTCCTATAAAGTTTCATCTAGCACTCTGATAAAGCAATTAATTTTATAGACGAACTACATCTTAAAGGAAATTAGATTAAATAATAGCATAGAAGAAAATATTAATGCATAACACAGATCCCAGTTTAGGAACAGCAAAAGAAGATCGTTTACATCTCCAAAACGATCTCCTTTGTTTTATTGGTTGGAAAAACAAAATACTAGTCTCTTCCGCCATTGGTTATTCAGGCTCTATATCAGTTGCCATTACTGCAACTTTAGGCTCCACAAGCATAATATGACATTCCTTTTCAGCAAAGGGCATGTGTTCCGCTCCTCCAGGAACAATAAACATCTCACCTTTGGATATTTTCACCTGACCATCCCGAAAAGCAATAAACATCTCCCCTTCGAGCACAATAAATACCTTATCAGCCCCTTGATGTTCATGCCATATAAAATCCCCAGCAATCTTCACCACTTTGAATTGAAAATCGTGTATTTCACCAATAATTTTCGGTGACCAAAGCTCCTTTAATTCGGCTAATTTCTCATTTATATTGATAGCTTGATCTTGCATATTCATCTCTCCTTATTTACTTTTGGAAAAGGTTTTTCCTATTATTCGTCCTTTTGTAAGGCTTCTGTTATATTTTGCAAAGCGTACTCGATAGCTAATGGACCTCCAGTAATAGCAGAAGTATCCATTAGATGAATATTCCCTTTTTTTACGGCATTCATATTCTTCCAGACATTGCTTTGATTTAACTCACTCATTAGTGCTTCCTTTTTTGTAATATCACCGATAAGGAAAATATGGTCTGCTTGAATAGTTGAGATGCCTTCAAATGCAGCGAATTGATTATTATTCCCCTTAAATGTATGATCTGGTGTTAGACCCAAACCCTTTTCTTTATCGAAAGCAAGTGTATAAACAGGGTTATCTTCACCAAGAACATTAAACGTTTTTCCGTCCCAAGACAAAATAAGCGCTACAGACTCTCCTTGAATTGACTTTAATGCTTCACGTCCTGTTGAGATATCTTTCATCATTTTATCAATTACTTTTTCCGCCTCATCGTCTTTTCCGATAATCTCGGCTACTGTACGAAGTCCATATTGCCAGTCTTCGTAGATGTCCTGTGATTGCAACGTAATGACTGGGGCGATTTTTTCTAGGGATTCATACAATTTTTCATGATGTTCTGTTGCTAAAATATAATCAGGACCAATCGATAGCGTTTTTTCAATACTAGGAGACAATTTATCGCCTAATTCCTCTGTTAAATCTAGCTTACCGTTTAAATAAGACAAAGTGGATAAATATTCTTTATCAGTAGAAGCTGTAGGTGGCTCACCTAATGCAACTAAAATTTCAGGGTAAAAATACCATAATGAAACAATTTTTTCTGGTTCTTTCTCGATGACAAATTCCTTACCTAGGGCATCTTTAATTGTTCTAGGCCACGCAGTTTCTTCTACATTAGCTGCTGATGAAGATATGTCTTCTGTAGTTAACCCCTTACTTTCAGCAGGCGATTTATGACAACCTCCCAATATACCTGCTAGTAGTAGCATTAAAAATAGCAGTCCATTAATCTTTTGCATTGAAATTCCTCCAACATAAAATCTCTGATATACACTTAGTATAGTAAAGTCATGTTTGGCGGAGAATGGATGCTTGGTGAACTTAGCATGGATTATTGATGAACTTATCTCGATATTCAGTAGGAGAGATACCATATTGCTTCTTGAATACTCTACTAAAATAAAAGGGGTCAGTAATTCCCACCGTTTCTGCAATTTGTTGTACAGGCACATCACTTGTAAATAGCATTTTTTGAGCCATGTTTATACGATAGTTTAATACATATTCTGCTGGACCCAACCCTGCATGCTTTCTAAATATATAAGATAATCGATTTCGATTAACGTTATACTGTTCGGCAAGAGAGGTAATGGAAAGGCTTTGATGATAGTTTTCATGAATATAAGTAGTTATTCGTTCGAATAGAGTGTGTGACGCACAGCTATTCTGTCGATTAGCCACACATAATAATGCTTCATTCAGTACATCACGAAATAGCATTTCTGTCTGAAACATTGATATACCTCCACGCTGATTATATACATGCCATAGACGCATAATTAACTCGATTAGACGAGGAGATTGTCCTATCGGTAATTCAAAATGCTGATGTGAAAAGCTTGTCTCTGCTAAATTCTCCGTACATATCCTGTACAAAACCAGAATATATTCCCAATTTGCATCATCAAAATTTTTTTGATTTAATTTCATCTTCGCTCCCCCATGTACAACTTTTCCTGGCGAAAAGATGTAAGGGGTGCCATTAAATTGAAATTCTATTTTTCCAGAAAGGGGAAAAACAAATCCTGGAAAAGAATCTGTATAATCAGCGGAAGGTACACCTGTATTTCTAGAATATCGATAGATTCCCTTTACTTGGAAAGGAGTGTTTGCTAAATGCTCTGCAAGCTGATTTACGTCGATTTTCATACTTATATACCTCATTTCAATAATCATTCGTTTGGAAAACCAATATTTGTCATACAGCAAACTGCACGTACCACAATAAGTTACTGCTTTTTCAAGGTGTAGTCCTCGGTAGTTGGATTGAATTATAGTTTTCATCTTATTCATTACTAAAAATATAAAAAGGTAGGGATGACGGCTCTCGCCTACCCCTACCTTATCGATAACGATTATCATTGTCAATTAAGTTGAAGCCTCCCTCTTATACCCAAAGATCCATCAACCTCACTCATTTCATTTCTCTATCTTTTGTCCTCTTCCTAAAAGCAATTTCTTGCAAATTATCTCTATTTCTTGTGAGAAAGATTTTATTTGGAAGGCTTCTGAAAGCCTTTGATTCTCAGATAAAGCTACTACTTGTAACAATTTTTCTTCATAAGTTTGTACAAAATGATCAAGCGTCGGACTGGTTACTTTCAGGACTTTCGCAATAGGGAGACTTGAAACTATACCTTTGCTCAACATTATAGATTGAAGTATCAATTTTGTAATCAACACTTCGATGAACGTCGAAATGTTTATATTTTACAATGAGTCTGACAGTGAAAACATTTATGGGAGGAACTAAAAATGAAAATAATAAAACAAATGCCAAATACAAAAAAAATAAATCCTAAAATTTTATATTATGGATTTCCTGTAATTTTACTAAGTACGTTAAATGAGGATGGAACAGTAAATATTAGCCCTTTATCTTCTTCTTGGGTATTAGGAGACTGCATTATTTTAGGGATTGGTCTTGGAGGAAAGGCAATTGAAAACTTAGAACATCATCCTGCATGTGTCATAAATATCCCAGACCCTTCTCTCTGGGAAAACGTGGAACAGTTAGCTCCTTACACAGGAAAAAATCCAGTTCCAGATTTTAAAAAACAGATCGGTTTTACATTTAGAAAAGAGAAATATGATCTTAGTTGCTTAACACCTATTGAGTCCACAACGGTTATTCCTACTCGAATTATGGAGTGTCCTATTCAAATCGAAGCAAAGGTAAAACATATTCGCATTCCAGATTATTCTCCTAATTTTGCTATCGTCGAGACCCAAACGACACAAGTACATGCCCACGAAGAAATAATTATTGACGAAAATCATATTGATCCAAATAAATGGAGTCCACTAATTTATAATTTTCGTCATTATTTTGGTTTGGGTAGCAACCTTGGAAATAACTTCCGCTCTGAGATCTAAACATTGGGATTAAAACATATGGTTCACAAAAAAAGACCAGGTTCTCATTTGAGCGCCTGGTTATTTGTTAATAATTAGGTCTATAATAATATGCTTGCTGCTCATATGCACAAAATACTTCACTATTAAGCAATACAATAATGAAATCTGTTTTTTTCCATTTAGAAATGAAAAATCTTTCTTAGAACATTCACTTTATCTCTTTCATAAATTCTCTAAAGTCTTCAACGATTTCTTTTGCTTTTGTACGATATAAGTAATGATCCCCTTCAAATGTCATCACTTTCCCATGGACAGAATTAGCTATTTGTTTTTTATGCTCTGGTATCCATCTGTCCGTTACTGGATGCTTCTCTTGTATAAAGAAAATAACTGGAAGATTTTTGGGAAATGTTAAACTTTCAGCCGCTTTAAAGTTAGCATACATCATTTCAGCTTCATTTAACTGGCTGAGATTATACATATTTTTGTGCTTAAGAATTTTCATTTGTTCTTTTGTTTTCTCATCATAGGGTAGTTCAGCATATGGGTCATCGCTAAGCTTCACCTGCAATCTAGCTAAACCTGATTTTTTTAGTAGTTTTAAAGTAGTTATTACTGAAGATTCAATCTTTCTTTCACTTATCGTTGGAACACTACTATCCAGCCCGACAAATGCACTTACTTCGTTTGGATATTTGTTCACATAATCCAATCCGTAAAGGCCTGAAATGGAGTGACCCATTAGAATATAACGCTCAATTTGAAGACGCTGTAATGCTTCATGGATTTCACTAACAATATTCTCAGTGCTTCTTTCTTTTTCCGTAAGAGCACTTAATCCATAACCAAAAGGCTCAATGACTACAACCTTGTAAAATGGAGATAGTTCATCTACTAGTAGTTGAAAATCAAGTGCTGGTGCTGCTGTTCCATAACCAGGTAAGAGTACGACAGTTTCTTCTCCTTCTCCCTGGATAAGAACATTCATTTTTTTCCCATCTACGGTGACAGACTGACCATAAGTTTCTAGTTTTCCTTGCTCCATTTTGCTACAAACAATATGAACAAGGAAAACAACCGCTAATAAAAGTAATATGGCTATAATTAAACCTACTACTATTTTACTTATAAAGGTTATCGTTTTTTTCATTATATTGGCACGAGGGTATAGAACAGCAAGCGATAACTGTATTTTCCTTTCTTCTCGTGCCACACCTCCCTTTCATACTCTTCACCCTATCAATCTATCTCGGCTACTTGCTAAGGTTAGCTTATACAATGAAGGTGTACTGCCTATGACAACAATATGAACAGCGTATGAACAAAAAAATAGTACGTCATTAAATAAATACAGAAAGGACCCAATAATTCTTTTGCTATGACATTGCTTAATTGACATGAAAAAAAGGATCTTCAAATCGAAGATCCTTTTGCTACTTTGTCGGATTTTTTATATTTAGTCTTAACGTTTCCTAACAATCCATCTCTATCAAGCAAAGTTGGTAAACTGATACCGATAACGATTATGACAATACCTGCTATTTGCAAAGTTGTAACCGTTTCGCTTAAGAGGATAACTGATACCATCACCGCGATTGGCAATTCAACAGCACTCAATATGGATGACATACCTAATCCCACTTTAGGCACTGCAATTGTGAATAAGAAAACTGGTATAATCATGCCAAATAACCCCAATGCTAAACCATAAATCCACAGTCCTTCGTTAAACAAAGTGCCATTCCAAATAATTTCTGGAGACTGAAAAGCCGCAGTCGTCATGAAAGCGAAGAAAGAAACCAATACTAAGCGATTAGAGGTTGTCATACTTGCGGTTGTCTTTCCGTTTACATATAAAAATAAGGAGTAACAAAGAGCAGCTGCTAAACCCCATAACCACCCTTGAAAAGGTATTTGAGACAAATCAACATCAATTATGCCTGCAGCTGGTATGGTTCCAGCTACTAATATAATTAAAGAGATGAATTCAATTCTACTTGGAAATTGCCGTTTTGTGATACAAGAAATCAGCATACCAATCCATGTAAATTGGAACAGTAATACTACTGCCAAGGAAGCAGGCAAAAAGTTTAAAGAATGACCATATAAAATATTTGTTAACCCTGTTAACATGCCTGCAAACAGAAGGATTTTAACGCCTTTAAAGCTAAAATTTGATCTATTTGTAACTAAGGAAATACATACTGCTATACAAAAGCCGATAAAAAACTGACTTGTAACTGCCTCAGATACAGAAAAGCCACTACGCATTGCCAGTTTTATAATAGTTGAAACGATACCAAAACTACTAGCTGCAATCACTACTAATAGGGGATAAAGATACATCTTGATTATTCACTTCCCTCTCAAAACTTGTCTTGATGAAATTTTGTTTATGATTTTGAGATGTCGAAAAAAATCATAATCTCCAATATATATCACAGATTGTTATTTTACAATCTTTTTTTCGTTAATAATGAATCCTCTCGTAGAGGAAAACCTAATTTTAACAAATGATAAAAAAGCCAAAACCCACATGTTTCAAGGGTTTGGCTTTTATCTTTGTATTTCATTAATAAAGAATGTTAAATTGAATGTTTTATCTCAATTTCCTTCAGCATAAATCTTATACTGTAATAATCCAATCAAAAAAACATCCCCCTCTATAAAGAACATAGAAGTGAGATGTTTTTACTGTTTACTACTATTATTAGAATGGCCGCAAACGTTTAACGTGACTCTTTTGGCGGTTGGCATATATCGCATTTTCGTTGGTTTTTATTTTTAAATTTCGTAAATGTTTTTTCAAAGTTAGTACCACATGCACATTTAAATAGTAGCTTTTGAGAAAAACCATGGTATTCAGTCGTTAGCAACTTACTTTCTGAATTGTTCTCAACAAATTTCTGAATTTCACCAATCGTCCAACGTTTATTCATTTCCTTACACCTCCATATTTAATCGTTCCGCGGAGGCTTTTCTTGGCATCCGTTATAAAAAGAGCTTAAGTATCTTAAGTGCCTCATTATAACATGACCTGGCTCACAATAAAATAGATGTTTGACAAGCCTTTGACTAGTGTTAGTGGTGATACTCTTGCATGCTGCCTCCCAATACTTGGAATTCTAAGGAACCTTCATCTTTAATCAATATTTTTAAGATTCAAAGCTTTTGTATCTGCTCTTTAATATCCACCGTGCATAATCCTCCGTGATAACAAATCACCGATTCAATGTCTAGGTCTACATATTTTTTTAAAGATTGTTGAGCAACCTCTATATCTAAAGTGGTTGGAACATGAATCCCTCCCAATATACCATTTACACTATACATCGAATCGCCGGCAACAAGCGTTTTACTTTGCTTCAAATATAAACTAATATGGCCAGGCGTATGTCCTGGCGTATGGATAACTCGTATTCCCCCACAATATGGTAGTTCTTGACCGTCTTTCAAGGTCTCATCCACTTTCCCCTTGGGTGGATTCTCTATGTGCCCGTCTTTCAAAAGCGGTAAATCCCCCTGAATATAAGGCTTATCTAGTTCGTGCGCATAAATTTTTATATGACTACCGCAATTTTGCAATATTTCAGGAAGACTGCCTATATGATCGATATCCTGATGTGTCAAAATCACAACTTTTAATTGGTTGAACGACACGCCTACATCTTCCATTGCCTTACGTAAATCTCCCATTTGGCCTGAACATCCAGTATCAATTAAAACAGCCATCTCCTGATCCCATAAAAGCGTTGGATGAATGAAGGCTCCGTTAAATTTAAGCTCCAGAATCTCTACTCCCCTAGAAATTTTCATCATTTCTTCCCCTTTATGATTAGATTTTATTATTCTTTTATATCCTGAAGAACAGTCCTCTTCCGCCAAAGCAACTCTCTCAATGTTTCAAAATTGACTAGAATCGTTCCAACAATAATCGTCAGAGTACCTATTCCTGTTAACCACGAAATATATTCATGATAGAAGGTAACACCTAATATAACGGCAATTACTGGTGAGATATACAGCCATGTGGACGGAAAAACAGGATTTGTTCGTGACACAAGCCAATAATAAATGCTGTGACCAATCATTGAACCAAAAATAATTAAATAAAAAAGAGAACCAATTGAAGCTGGACTTAAAAGATAATGAAGCTGAATGTTCTCAGTAAAAAGTGACAAAATGATTAATAAAATACCTCCATGCATCATTTGTGCTGCATTTAAAGCAATTGGAGATGTTGTTCCAAATTTTTGGATGACATGCTTCGTATAAATTGTTCCAGATGCATAGAAAACTTCACCTAAAATAATAGCGAAACAACCAACCATCCAGAAGGGACTAATCTCCATTGCAAAACTAGGTAAGATTAAGAACGTAACACCAATGACTCCGACAACACAACCAATAAATGATTTTCGGTCTCCTTTTTGCTTCACTATAAATGTCTGAATAACAATAATCATCATTGGACCTGTAGCAGATAAGACAGCTGCGATTCCAGATGTCACATACTGTTCTGCCCAATATAATGTGGCAAACGTTCCAAAGGTTAAGGCCACTCCTGTAAAAAACATTTCTTTTCGAAATAATAACCGGATTGTCGTTTTTTCGCGCCAAACCATAAAACTAAATAGTAGTAAACCGGCAATGAAAAAACGAAGACCAGCTGATAAAAACGGAGGAACTCCTGCATCAACACCAACTTTAATTGCTAAAAATGTTGTCCCAAAAATCAAACACATAAAGAAATAATTAATCATTACCATATCAAACTCCTCCTCTTTTTCTATCATAAAAGAAGTAGGATAGAACAGATTAAAAAGGATAGAACAGATCAATTTGGTTCGTGGTACAATCGGTTTGAATAGGAGGAATCGATGTGGGCAAAGTAAATCAAAATGAAGATTATCTTTTTAAGAAAGTCTATGATGATGTACTGGACCGAATAGAGCGTAAAGAATGGAAAGAACATGAAAAGCTTCCCTCCGTCCGGCAATTAGCATCTGAAATGAATGTCCATCGGCTAACGGTATTAAAAGCTTATCAACTATTAAAACAGCATGACAAAGTTTATGTAAAAGATAAATCAGGCTATTTTGTCCAATCAATTGTAACAAAATATATTGAATGTTTAGATCAGGACAATCCCATTGTTTCAGCATACGTAAAAAAAAATCATTTATCAGAAATCCATCAGCCATCTGTTTCCTATCATTTTTCTCAGGCATTGATTGATCCCAATCTTTTGCCTAATCACTATTTTTCAAATTACGTGAAGGAAGTGTTTGACCTATATCCGAAAGTACTGGCAACCTACTCAACGGTGCAGGGTGATTTAGAGCTACGTGAGACACTGACCCAATATTTTATCAACCACTATAAAACACATTTGAGTGCAGATGAACTGTTAATAACGTCTGGCTCACAGCAAGCCATTCACTTAATTGCTCAAGCTTTTATTAAGCCAAGAGACGTCGTTTTATTTGAACGTCCAAGCTATAGTGCTGCAATTGATATTTTTAAAGCACAAGGAGCACAGATAGTTACGGTGGATATCCACCCTGAGGGCTACGATTTAGAACAGGTCGAATACTATATTAAAAAATACAAGCCACGCCTTTTTTATCTCAACCCTACCTTCCATAATCCAACTGGTTATACGATTTCTGTCGAGCAGCGCAAAAGATTAGTGGAATTAGCTGAGCACTATCGGTTTCTAATAATAGAAGACGATGCCTATCACGACATTTATTTTGACCAAGCCCCACCACCTCCAATTTATACATTTGATAGTGTTGGGACAGTCATTTATATCCGAAGCTTTTGCAAATACATCTCTCCTGGTTTGAGAATTGCAACTGTTATTTGTCCATCATCATTAATGAAATCACTATTAACAGAAAAATCGCTAGCTGATAATGGCTCACCACTTCTCAATCAAAAAATTTTTCTCCATTACTTCTCCTCACTAAGATTGCAACAACATTTGGAGAAAATCCGGATTGCCCTACAGATTCGAAAGGAAATTATGGAGGAAGAGCTAGCTGTAACAGGCTGGCGATGGAACAGTCCAAAAGGCGGTCTCAATTTATGGGTACAGCTCCCAGACGATCTTCCAACTGAATTATTATTATCTAGAAGCATCGAACAATCGATCTCCTTTGTGCCAGGTCAAGTTTGTGATCCATTAAAACAACAATCCTCCTGGATACGTTTAAGCTATTCCTATGCAAACGAAAAACAGCTAAGAGAAGGAGTAAAAAAGTTGGTTACAGTGGCGCAATCGCTTTCTAAGTGATCGGACTAGCGATTTAATTAAATCTATAAACGGTGGTATTCACAGCTTTATCAACCATTTCAATTATTTTTTCATCGGTGGCACGAATCGTAATAAGCGGTAGACATAGCAACAACAGGCAGACATATACACCTAACATATTCAGCTGTCTATTTGAATAATATGAAAAAAAGTTATACACCTAGCTCTTATCTGTTCAAAAGAATTGCAGCAAATCACAGGAAAAATTTGTTCTCGGTGTAGAACAAAATTTGACCAAGGAATGATAAGAGTGCTTTCAGATTTAAGAAAGCCATATTAACTCTATATTCCAGTAAAAATAACAGCCAAATTATTATTGAAGAGCGAGATTTAGAAAAATTTCTATTCTCATAACCTCCCTGTAGAATGATAGAATGTTTTTATACAGTGATAGAAGGAGGAGAAAGATATTGTCTAATCAAAATGAGTCTTCATTAGATAAGGAAAAGCAGCCTGATCCGAAAGTTAAAGTAGAAAGAAAAGAGGGGGAACCAACTGCTGCTTTCAAGGGGGCTTCCTGGGGCGCATTGTTAGTAGGTGTTACGGCATATTTTATAGGCTTGTTTAATGCAACGATGCAACTAAACGAAAAAGGATATTACCTAGCTGTTTTAATATTTGGACTCTATTCAGCAATATCCTTACAAAAAGCAGTAAGAGATAAAGAAGAGGGAATACCAGTTACTAGTATTTATTATGGTATTAGCTGGGTTGCACTTATTGTATCTATTTCATTAATGGGCATTGGGTTATATAATGCTGGAAGTATTGTTTTAAGCGAAAAAGGGTTCTATGGTATGTCATTTGTTCTAAGTTTATTTGCATCCATCACGGTTCAAAAGAATATTAGAGACACACAGAGAGCTAGGGAAAGAGATTAAGTTACTGAAAGAGTCGAGAAGTTCATTCTCGATTCCTTTTGTCATTTTTTCTTAAGCTCCATACGCCTCCAGACTATAAAAAAAGAGCATGGCTGTCATCAGCCATACTCCTCTCAATTTTATTTTTCTCCGCTTATTTCGACTAAAATTTTAGATTGTGTTTTGTCATTTGTTAACGTTTTGAATCCTTTTTCAACAATCTCATCTAGTTCAATTTGACTTGTGATGATTCCTTGTGGATTTAGTTGACCAGCGCTCATTGCATCAATTGTTCTTTGGAAAATTGACGGTGTATAAACAATGGATGATAATACATTAACACCTGTGTTTGTAAGTTGCATTGGATTCCATTCGATTGGTCTTGCAAAAATCGACACAATCATCATGTTACCACGAGGTTTTGTTACATCAATTGCTTGTTTAAAGGTAGGAGCAACTCCTGCCACCTCAAAGGATACATCAACCCCATCTGCAACAATCGCACGAACTGCTTGTACAGGATTTTCTTTACCTGAATTAATAGCATGGGTTGCACCTAATTCTTTTGCCTTTTCTAATCGATCATCGGATAAATCTAATACGATAACTTTACTAGCACCTGATGCTTTTGCAGCGATTACTGTTAATAATCCAATTGGTCCAGCTCCAAATACAGCAACAGAATCACCTAATGTAACCCCTGCATCTTTGACAGCTTGTACAGCAACAGCCATTGGTTCTACTAGTGCACCATCTTGTAATGTTAAGTTATCTGCTAAACGATGTATATTCGTTACAGGGACATTAACATATTCTGCAAATCCACCGTTTCCATGTAAACCGATGAAGTTAAATCCATCATAACGATCGACTTCTTCATGTTTATTTCTATATGTTAATGTAGGATTGATGACAACTCGGTCCCCAGCCTTAAAGTCAGTAACCTTAGCGCCAACTTCTTCGATGATACCAGCAAATTCATGTCCCATTGTAAGTGGGGCCACTTCACCTGTTAATTCAGCTTTTTCATCAACTGGTACGAAAACCGGACCTTCTTCGTATTCATGCAAATCACTTCCACAAATACCAGCCCACGCTACTTTTACTTTCACTTCTTCTTCTCTTAAAGCGCGTAATTCAACCTCTTCAACTCTAATATCTTTCACACCATGCCAAACTGCAGCTTTCATTTATGTTACCCCCATAAAATTATTTAAATTGGTACCATAAAATAACATCCTTAATAGCTACTCGTGCATGATCAAAATCCGACACTTCTATACACTTGATAAAAGTATTGATGGACATATGATAGGATTCAACTAGATTCATCTTCCATTTGGTTTGTGCAGCTACATTTGTAACAAATATTGTTTCTTTAAAGAATCGTAGCATAGCAATATTTCCTGTAACATCAAAAAACAATTGTAACAAGTGGGCAAACGAAACAACATATTCATAAATATTTTCAGCAGACTTTCTTTGTTTCATAGCTTCAAATCGAAATAATAGCTCATTTTGCAAATCGGCAGTCCATTTAGATTCACACTTAGTGAGTGCAATATCCAATAGATGATAAAGCGCTTCCAAATAATCCTTTAATTCCTGATCCGTTATAATCTTCACTCTTACACCTTTATGTTGTACTTTTTCAACTACCCCATCTTTTTGTAAAAGATAAAGGGCCTCACGGACAGGTGCATGACTTACTTGTAACTCCTTTGCAATTTCTGCCTCTATTAAGCGCTGACCTTGTTCATAGTAACCAGAAAATATGCGGAATAATAATCGTTCAGCTATTTGCTCAGAAATTGTTTTTTTTGAAATTGAATTTTCATCAAACCCCATTAAACCACTCCAATAAATTTATATCCTTTTATTTTAACATAGTTCAGTGTATAGGGTGATTAGCTAAAAGCGTTATATATTATGGATTATAGATTATCGATAATCTATAAAAGTATTTTAATCTATAAACTCATTTCTTTCAAATATCTTGTTTTGGGTAGGTAACTAAATAATATCAAGTACCTTTTAAGAGAAAATTTATAAATGCAAAAAAGATGGTGTTAAGTTGATCAGATTGGTATATGGAGATAATTTGCGATATGAGTTACTCAATACTAACCCATAAAAAATGCACACAAATTGCTAGTTATTGTCTCACAATTTGTGTGCCATTCATTTTATAGTGATTTGATTCGATTGTTCTGGGTATTGATTAGACCATAAAGTTTGGGCGATTTGTCTATTAATGATGTATATTTCTAGGTTTTTGGGTCATTAACGGCTGTCGCGCTTTGTGAGCCACTAAGCTTATCTGTTGCAATTCATATGGGCTTACCAACACTTTGCATACCGAAATGCAACCAAAGGAACATATATAACTTTTCTTTCATTAACACTATTTCAAAAAGACTTAGCATAGCTCCTAAGAAGTTATTGTGTTTCTTCTCATATGATGATGTACTAGTTTAATAGCTTTAAATGAAAAAGGGTCTGTGCCCCTAGCCTCTATTCTCTATATAACTAACAATTTCATTGGCAACAGTTGATGTTAACAATGTTGATATATTACTTAAAACAATAATTGTTGCGTCACTTTCTATCAATCTTAAATAGGAGGAAGTAAAACCATTAATCCCCCCATGATGAAAAATGAGCGTATTATTCTTTTTTGTCTTAGTAATGTTCCATCCATATCCGTTGCCAAAACGACCTGGTGAAAGCATCTGAGTTGTTATAGTTTTCGATAATAAACAATTATTTTTAATTGCATCATCAAGTAATTGTAAATCTTCTACTGTAGAAACTAACCCTCCAGCTGAATAGGTGTTAGACATATTGATGAAACTAGCATGATAAATATTATTTTTTTCTAACTCATAACCGCTTGCTTTATACTTTTGAATAGCCACGTTATAATCAAGACCAGTGTTTAACATCGATAAAGGCTGAAAAATCTTTTGTTTAAGGAATTCTTCATACCTTAAACCACTTATCATTTCTATAATCTTACCTAATACAATGTATCCTGAATTAGAATAATTAAACTCTTTCCCTGGTATAGATTTGAATGAACAAGAAATAATCCAATTTATTAAATCATCTGGTGATTGTAACTGATAAGATTTTAATAAAAAATCAGGTTGTTCAGTAATATTACCAATGCCAGATGTATGAGTTAATAAATGTTCGATCATAATTTGGTCACCCTTTGGAAAATTAGGAATAAAATTATCTACAGTATTATGCAACTGCAACTTTTGCTCTTCAACTAGTATTAAAATTGCAATGGCAGTAAAGATTTTAGTTACAGATCCAATACGAAACTTTGTAATAGCAGTATTTGGTATATCCCATTCATAATTGGCTTTTCCAAATGATTCTTTATATATTGTTTCTCCTTGTTCAACAACTATGATATTTCCACTAAATCCCTCGTCTTTTGAGTTTAAAAATGAATGAATATATGATTTTAGCAAATTTCAAGCACTCCTTATTTTGTACTATAAGTTACTTGAAATGTTATCCAATGGCATTTACCTACTTCCTCCTTTCGAACTTTACGAGAGATTAAAGCTCATTTCTAAGATTCGTGCGAATTTCCTTTTGCTTTAACTTTATTAATTCTATGATACTTTTACAGATTCTTTTAAGTGACTCATTTGATTTGTAAGTGAGTACGATAATACTACCACCTTCTATCATGCTAAAGACTAAATACGCCATTTCTGTAGCTTCCTCAGGGGGCCAATTTGACTGGATAAACTTTTCTCTTACTATCATGATAAGTTCTTCATAAGCATTCTTGCATGCTAAACGAAGTTGCTCACTCATATGCCAAGTTTCCAAAGAAATAAGTGCTAGTGGAATTCCATCATGTGCAATTTTTGGATTAAAGCTTAAACATTGACCAAAAAAACACTCTAAAGCTTTTATTACATCATCCTGCTGTGAAAATAAATTTCTCAACGCTTGAGCAGCAAAATCTTTTGTTCTGTTAATTGCCTCTGTCGCTAATTGCTCCTTGCCTTCAGGAAAATAATAATAAAGCGAACCTTTTGGACAACCCGACTCTTTAATAATTTGATTTAATCCAGTAGCATGGTACCCTTGTTTTTGAAACAGTGTTGACGCGGTCGATAAAATTTTCATTTTACTTTCTTGATTTCTAGGCATTTTCCCCTCCAGAATTATAATGACTGGTCTATATAATAAATTGTTGAGATTATAAAGTCAATAGAACTGATTATAGCTTTCCCTTTACTCGTTTAAAGTTAGTACATTAACTCTAATTCCTCTCCTTTCATGATTAGTTGTTCTACTCAGAAAATTTTTAAATTACCAATAATTCAGACTGCTTTTCACCTAGATTAAAATTTTTTAAAATCATCACCTTCTTTTTTTCTCTTCATATTCTATAGAATCAGAATATTGAGGGGGAAACGTATGGGGATTGAATTCACAGCTCTCCATTGGATTTATGTGGTTTTTATTGTGCTCATCATCGGATTTATGGTTAAACGTCGCGATACCACCCTCATTTGTGTAGTAGGCATCTTTATGCTAGCGATTGTTGCAACTGGTGATTTTACCTCGTCCATAAGTGGTGTGTTTAACAGCTTTATTTATGCCATAACTGAGCTGCTATCAACGATTCTTATTATTTCGATTATCGTGGCGATGAGTCGGGTCATGATGTCTTCCGGTATTAATGAGGTTATGATAGCCCCTTTCACAAAGATCATTAAAACACCCGCACTCGCTTATTGGACGATTGGACTCTTAATGATGTTTATTTCTTGGTTTTTCTGGCCATCACCTGCAGTAGCGCTATTAGGAGCAGTGCTCTTGCCTGTTGCGATTCGGGCGGGCCTCCCAGCACTGGGGGTTGCCATGGCGATGAACTTATTTGGGCATGGTATTGCGTTATCGAGTGATTTTGTCATTCAAGGGGCTCCAAAATTAACGGCTGATGCTGCTGGTATCCCTGTTGGAGATGTTGTTTCAGCCAGTATTCCACTGGTTATCACCATGGGCGTTGTAACGACAATTGTTGCTTATATTTTTTTACGACGTGATATGAAACGAGGAACACTACTTTTAAATACTGGCAACCATGAGGAAGAGGATAGTGAACAAGAAACTGCGGAAAACTTACTGTCAAATGGGCAAAAACGATTCTTCGCCGTACTTATTCCTATTGCCTTTATCTTAGACGTTATCGCTATGTCGGTATTCAATTTAACGGGCGGCGATGCAACGGCTTTAATCGGTGGAACCTCTGTTTTTATTTTATTGTTGCTTAGTATGGTTGCTCATAAATCAGCGGGGTTAGAAAAGACAACAAGTTATTTGATTCAAGGATTTCAATTCGGCTTTAAAGTCTTCGGACCCGTAATTCCAATTGCTGCTTTCTTCTATCTTGGAGATGCTGGCTTTACACAAATTCTTGGAGATCACCTCCCCGCTACTTCACACGGGATTGTCAATGATCTGGGTGTCGGTCTTGCAGCAATAGTTCCGTTAACAAAGGAAATTGCTGTTGTCACGCTAGCAGTTGTTGGCGCTATTACAGGATTAGATGGTTCTGGCTTTTCAGGAATTTCTCTTGCTGGCTCTGTTGGCAGTTTGTTCGGTAATGCTATTGGTGAAGGAACTGCAACTTTAACAGCTTTAGGGCAAATCACAGCGATTTGGGTTGGTGGTGGTACACTAATTCCTTGGGCATTAATCCCAGCAGCTGCTATTTGTAATGTCAGCCCATTTGAGCTGGCAAGACGAAATTTAATTCCTGTAGTCATTGGACTGATTGTGACAACGATAGTTGCTGTGTTTTTAATTTAATTTAATAAAAATAGTAAGAGATGGTCACTAGGTTATCAGTAGCCATCTCTTTCACTCTCCGTATAATACTTTTGTAAAATGTCATAAAACATTTCTTTTAGTTGAGATTTTTTCATGCCTAAAATATAAGCCTCTATCAATAATTGCTCCACTTTCATAGCTATTTGGTGACATGAAATAGTCGTTGCTTTATTAGGATCTACGATAACAAATGCTCTAGACTGAGGCTTAATGGTGATGATCCCCTTTTTTTGAAGCTCTTTGTAGCTTTTATGAACTGTATGCAGATTGAGGTTTGTTTGTGCCGCTAGCTGGCGAATTGAAGGCAAATGGTCCCCCTTTTTTAAGCTTCCAGTCGCTATGGATAAAAGCAACTGCTGTGTTAGTTGTTGATAATATGGAATTTTGCTTCTTCGATTTACTTTTACATTCATTTGTCGAGGATTTCTCCATATTAAAATTTCTTTTTGGCAATAAAATGATGCATGATAGCCATCATGAATAGTACAAGTAACAGTGTGACAATTATATTAAAGCTATACCATTTTTCAATGTCACCTGTCATTATTATCGTTGTAGCATACAAACTATTACTAGCTGGATTTATGACATCTAAGAATGGATGTAAGCCAGCACAAAAACGACAAATAAATAAGACACCAATACTAATTAACGCAATAAATGGTGTACTATTAAAAAATGTACTCATCATGGCAACAAATGTAATGACAAACAACAGCCAAATACAATAAAATGCTAGAGCTATCAATGCGCGTGTTATCGGTACAGAGGTAAATAAATAAGATGTATAGCCAAGAGACATTGCATAGCCAAGCGTAATACATAGGACAGCTAAAGCATAATGCGTAAGGAGTTTACTGTTTAAGTAGGATGTGATTGATACTGGCCTTGTTAAAATGAAGGCCATCATTCCATTGGCTTTTTCTCCTTGAATTATACCCATCGTTGCAATAGCAAGGATGATTATACCTAATTGGTCAAATTGCGAATTAAGGGTTGAAGCAAGCACTTCTTCTCCCCCTGGCTTTGCCATTGTTGGATCAATTATAATCCCTTCTATACCACCCATTGATTGTAAAATAGCAGGCAAAAAATACATCGTAATCGGCTGAGTTAAACCTAGAAGGATATAGACGATTGGTAGCCAAACGACTTTATATTCCTTTGTCATTTGATTCATTTCTTTTTTACTTAGTGCGATAAATGTATTCACTTCAAATTACACCACCAATTCTAAAAATATTTCTTCTAAGCTTTCTTGAAGGCCAAGATCAAACTTTGTAAATAGTACATTTGAATCCAATCCGTACTTGAGCAATCGATGGGCGTCCTCTTCCAAGTGATTGACATATACTTTAAAACCATCCCCACAATTTTCGATTCTCTTTACATAAGGTAAATGTTCAATCGTTGTTAGCCACTTAACATCTTTCTTTTGAACCGCTAAAAAGATAGCTGAATCTTGATAGCGATTAAGTAACTCTAATTTTGTTGCATCTTCTATTTTGTAACCATTTTTAATGACCACAAAGCGCTCACAAACTTCCTCCGCATCGCCTAAAATATGTGTAGAAAGTAATATGGTCGTTTCTTTTTTTATGTCTTTTAATAGATTCAGCACTTCACGTCTACCGATTGGATCTAAGGCTGAAACTGGTTCATCCATAATGATGAAAGCTGGCTTGTGTAATAAAGCTTGTGCGATTCCAAGACGCTGTTTCATACCTCCTGAAAATGTTCCAACATGAGCATGTGCTTCTTTTCCTAAGCCCACCTTTTCCAGAAGAATCGGGATATCTTTTTGTAATTGATCTTTCGAAATACCCGAAAGTGTCCCCATAAAGGCTAAAGTTTCAGATGCTGTCATCCACGAGAAGAAATTAGGATACTGTGGTAAATAACCAATATGATTTTTCATCTTTGAAATTTTTTGCCCATCAAGTACAATGTCCCCTTCATCTGCATAAAGAATATCAGCAATGATCTGAATTAATGTGGATTTCCCTGCCCCATTTGGTCCAATAAGTCCTACACATTCATTCGAATCTATCACCATTGAAAAACTACTTACTGCCGTTTTCTGTTTAAATTTTTTCGTAATATTTTTAATTTCTAAGCGCACGTTTATTGACATCCTTTCTACCCATCACGAAGTATAGAACAGAACCAATTGTATTAAAGAACAAAATAATAATGGCCCACATTAGTATGTTTTCTCTACTAGCTCTGTGTTTATATAAATCTATTAGTGCAATAGTGATAAGTAAAAAACCTACGAGTACAAATGGTAAAAGAATGGGTAATATGCTTGCCCAATCAATTTGATTTAAGTCTTCAAAACCATAGTGTAATTTCATTTTTTATAACCCCTTTCATTATCATTATCAATAATGATAACAAAAGAATGAAAAAATTTCATTACCTTTTTACTGTACATGTTTAAAAAAACGCTATAATATATTTTTTGATAATGTTCTCAAATTGATAACATTTGAATGCTTCCCTTGATACTATCTCATTTTCTGGTAGGAGGATCGGTTTATGCGTAATAAAGCAGAGGTATTAATGCACCCTGTGAGAATGAAAATTTTACAAGCTCTGATGCACAATAAAGAAGAGGGTTTAAGCACATTGGAGATGATTTCTGTCATTAAAGATGTACCACAAGCCACTCTATATCGTCATATCCAAATTTTAGTCGATGAAAATATTATAAAAATTGTGAAAGAGCGAAAAGTTCGTTCAGTTACAGAGAAGTTTTATGCATTAAATGAAGGAGCAGCAAAACTTAGTAAGGAGGATTGGACTCAACTCACAACCAAGCAAAAATTAAATTATATTTCCTACTATCAATTGGCTTTACTATCTCAATATCAAAATTATTTGCATTCACTTGATGAAAAAGAAAGCACAACAGATTTAGCAACTTTTTCTTTAATCGACTTAACGTTAACAGACGATCAATTCAAAAACTTTGAAAATGAATTAAACGATTTATTAACTAAATACTATAATATGACCGACTCAAATAAAGGTTTGGAGACTAAAACAATTGCTTTAAATATTATTCCAAAACCTTAGGTACTATTGACGTAGAGAAATGGAGAAGATTTATGAAAAAAGGAAAGTCACTAGAAAATATACGAAAATTAATTATGATCATTATTGGTGCAGTTATAGCCGCTTACGGACTAGAGGCCGTGTTAATTCCGAATGCTGTCATTGATGGCGGTGTAACAGGTCTTAGTATTATGGGTGCGCACCTCTTCGGTATCCCATTAGGCGTACTGCTCTTTGTATTAAATATTCCGTTCATTTATATCGGCTACAAGCAAGTTGGAAAAACCTTTGCCTTAATGAGTAGTGCTGGTATTGCAGCTTTATCGATTTCTACAGTGCTTTTACATGACGTCAAAACCATTTTAGGCCCAAATGATCCCCTCCTAATTGTTTTATCTGGTGGTATGCTCCTTGGTGTGGGGATTGGTATTGTCCTACGAAATGGTGGCGCTTTAGATGGCTCAGAGGTTTTAGCTGTACTATTGTCACGTAAGATTCCATTTTCAGTCGGCGATATTATATTATTTATCAATGCCTTTATTTTCATAGGGGCAAGCTTTATCTTTGGCTTAGAGAGTGCTCTTTACTCAGCGTTAACTTACTATATTGCCAAAAATGTTATCGATATAATCCAAGTTGGTTTAGAAAAATCAAAAGAAGTTCGTGTGGTTAGTGGAAAATCCGAGGAGATTGGAGACGCTATTCAAGCCCGCTTAGGACGTGGTGTTACCTATACACATGGACGTGGTGGTTTCTCCAATGAACCAACAGAAATCTTAAACTGTGTCATTAACCGTATGGAAGAAAATAAATTAGTTTCGATTATTAAAGACATCGACGAAGGCGCTTTTGTTGTCATTTCTGACGTGTCAGAAGTTCGTGGTGGTAACTTTAAGAAACGCGATATCCATTAATTTCAAAGTAAGTAAGGCGCATCATACCTTACTTACTTTTTTATTTAGTTGCCGCTTCATATTTTACGCCACCTATTAAACATAATCCTCCCAGCATTACTACTAAGGAAGCCCCAACTAAGGCATACTGATAGCTATTTGTGTAACTTGCAAGTGTTCCAGCAATGGATGGACCAATCATTTGTCCAAGCGCATAGCCAGCTGTTAAATACCCTATCATTTGATGACTATTAATTGGTGCAAGCTTCCTCGCTAATGTTGTACAAAGTGTTGTAATTCCCATAAAGGTTGCCCCAAAAATGAAGGCACTAGCATAAAGGGTCATCGAATTTGTAGCTAGCGCAGGTAAAACAATACCTATCGCTTGCAGTAGCATAGAGATGAGCAAAATTTTCACATGGCCATAGCGCTGTGCTAGCTTAGACCAAACGATACATGAGGGAATTGCTGCAACACCCACAACAAACCATACAAAGGCTGCATCTCCATGAAAGCTTGTCGACTCCTGTGCAATTGATACAATAAATGTGCCTGTGACAATATAGCCAAGCCCCTCTAAGCTATAAGCGATGATTAACCATTTCATCCAAGACTGAGGAGGCGTTTTCTGTGAAATTATCTGGCTTTCCACTAGTTGTTTACTTGGTGTAATAGGCTTAATGAATAGTACAATCAAGACAAACAATACAATACTAAATAAAGCTAATACGATCCAAGTTCCATTCCAATGGAAAACAGCTTGGATTGGTGAAACAATTACCGCACTTAATGCAATCCCTATTCCTACCCCACTATAGAACAGCCCCGATAGATGCATATGACTACTGCTGGCTAACTGGTCTAGTATAAGGCTTGTTATAACAACAAAAATAAAAGCACTCACAACACCCGATATAAATCGTAATAAATACCAAATGATGATTACACTTGTAAAGCCCATGAAGGCTGTTGTTAAAATGCTGATAACAAGGGTAATTTGCAAAAAGAGAATACGTTTATTCCCTATTGGTAAACGGCCTGCCACCCAGGCTCCAATCAAATAGCCCAAGTAATTACTCGTTGCTAAGTAACCTGCTGTCGCTCGGCTAAATTCAAAAGCTTCTTGCATATAAGGTAAAATAACCGTATACGAAAAACGTCCGATGCCCATAGCAATAACTAAAGCAAAAATGCCCCCGATTAAATAGCGTACGGTTTGCTTGTGCATATCATCACTCCTTCTATTTCACTATATCGAACATCTAGGTATCACAAATAGATCTAATTCTTTATAATAAGTATCAATAAAATTGATAACTGGAGGGCATATGAATATTAATGATTTAACGATTTTTCGAACAGTCGTCCAAACAGGTAGCTTTTCTAAAGCTGCCACAGCACTTAATTACACTCAATCCAACATCTCTATGAAAATACAAAGTCTTGAGGCACTCTACGATACAACCTTTTTTTATCGTGGACATCGAGGAATACGGCTAACACCAAAAGGAGAACAATTCTACGAGTTAGTCCTAAAAATGCTTCATCTCTATGAAAAAACCTTTGAGATCATACATGATACAGAAGAACAACGAGGCGTTTTACGAATTGGTTCAATGGAAACAACTGCAGCCTTACATTTACCAACTTTGTTAAGCACATTTCATCAAGCATATGAACAAGTGGATATCACCATATTAACAAGCCCTTCTCAGCACAATATTGAACGGGTTGAAAACTATGAACTTGATGGCGCATTTGTTACTGGACCTATTTATAGAGAAAATATAATGATGAAAGAGTTTGTCTGTGAAGAGCTTGTTATTCTCACTTCTAGCAAGCATAAACCTATTAAGCATCTCAAAGATTTAGAGGGAAGCACCGTGATTACATTCCGCCATGGCTGTTCCTATCGAGCCATCTTAGAACATTGGTTACATGAAGAAGGGATTCGACCACAAAATCGAATGGAGCTTGGTACGCTTGACGGTATTATTGGCTGTGTTGCTGCTGAGTTAGGCATTACCTTGCTACCACGTGCCATTGCGGAAAAATATATGGCAACACAAGCATTAACATTGCACAAGATAAAGAACAAGCAAGCACATATTCCTACATGGTTTATTTATCGTAAGGACGAAGTACAATCCCCCATCCTAACTTATTTTTTAGAAGCCATAGAAGCTTATGACTATCCGACAGTTTGAGGGTTCTATCCGTCATTTTAACAATTCTATCCTTCCCCTAATAAAAAAGCTGTTCAGTAGATTATCTCCACTGAACAGCTTTATATTAAGCAATAACGGTTTCCGCTATGTTAGAAGCATGATCACCGATTCTTTCTAAATTACTCACAATATCCGCAAATACAATACCTGCTGAACCTGAGCAAACTCCTTCATTTAATCGCTTAATATGCAATTTACGTAAACGTCTCTCCATATTATCAATTTCATTTTCTTTCTCTATCACTTGCTGTGCTAATGAAAGATCACGCTTATCAAGGGATTCGATAGACATTTTCACAGTATCTAATGTAAAAACAAACATATCTTCTAATTCCTTCATCGCTTGTTCACTTAAACGAACGCGATTACTATCCTTGTATTGCAGAAGCTCAATTATATTTTCTACATGATCACCAATTCGTTCGATATCACGAATATTTTCAAATAAGGCATGGTGCACTTGGGAATCATGGGTTGATAAAGATTGTTTTGATAACTCCACTAAATATTCCGTTGATTTGCGATCTAAATTATTAATGGCTTCTTCCAATTGGCCGACCTTGCCGATTAACTTAGCATCATCCGTTTTCAAAATCGTTAACGTTTCTTCTAGACCTTGAATACTATACTCGCCCATGCGAACTACTTCCATTTTTGCTTGACCTAATGCCACTGATGGTGATTTGATAAGCAAATTTTTATCCAAAAATTTTGGTTTGTATTCAATAACTGAATCTTCGCCTGGAATTAGTTTCGTTACGACATAAGCCCAAACACCTATGAATGGTAACTGAATGATTGTATTGATGACATTAAACGTTCCATGTGCAAAGGCTATTTGCATTTTCGGCTCTAAATTGAGCACCCCTGCAATCCATTCCACATAGTTCGTAAATAATCCCAATATGAGCATAAAGATAATTGTACCCACTACATTAAATAGCAAATGAGTGGCAGCTGCTCGTTTTGCTGCAATAGAAGCACCTAAAGCGGCTAGAATTGCTGTAATCGTTGTACCAATATTATCTCCAAACAAGACAGGTAATGCCCCGTGTAAAGTTATTAAATCTTCAGCATAAAGCCCTTGTAATATTCCTACTGTAGCTGAGGAAGATTGAACAATCAGGGTGAATATTGTTCCTACTAATACGCCTAAGATCGGCACATCAGACATTTGTACAGTCAAATCTAAAAATGGTTGCCAATCTCTAAGCGGCTTCATTCCACCACTCATAAGCTCTAAACCAATAAATAAACCTGCAAAGCCAAATAATACTTGCCCCATATTTTGAATGAAACTTTTCTTAAAGAAAAATAAACATATTGCGCCCACTGCCATAATTGGATATGCATAAGCACCCACGTCTATTCCTATAATAAATGCTGTAATGGTTGTCCCAATATTAGCTCCCATAATAACGCCTATTGCTTGACGCAATTTCATAAGTCCTGCGCTCACTAGTCCAACAGTTATAACGGTCGTACCTGAACTTGATTGTATGAGAACTGTAACAACAATACCAACTAGTACACCCATCAATGGATTTGTTGTAAATTTATCTAAAATATCTCTTAGTCGATCACCTGCAGCCCTCTGCAAGCCATCTCCCATAAATTTAATAGCGAAAAGAAATAAGCCTAACCCTCCAAGAAATTGGAAAATCATCTCCTGTACATTGATAGCCAATCCATTCAACCCTTTCCTTGTTGTCAGACTTTATTATTAATAGTTTTAAGCTAGCTGTACATATCATTTACAATGGATTAAATTAATGTTTACACACCCTTTACAATTAGTCCAAAAAACGGACATATTCAAATCAAATTCAACAAAAAACAAACAAAAAAACATGAAAAAATCTTCAATCAGATTTTCACATGTTTTCTTTTGACGACTGAATGCATTTCCATTAGGCTGTACTTAGACACTGAAGGGAGTTTTCTATGGATATTTTTATCGCTAGTAACCGCCAATTACCGATCCGCTACTATGTGCAGGAAGCAATTTGGATTCGACGTGGTGGCAGTATTAAGCTGCCAGATTTAACACTGCCATTTTTCGTTGAGGTAGAGATTAAAAATCAATATAATTTACATATCATTGCAGATTATATTATGGACTTTCAACGACAATACAAGCATACTGAAATCCAATTATTAATCAGAAACACAGCCACCCTTGTAACCCTGCAAGACATACTTTCACAACATAAACAAACACAACATGCTATTACTATTCTTCCATTGTAGTCTGTTATGAAGCTGTTAATGGCAATGTGATAATAAAGTACAGTGTCTCGTTTTTGTATTTTGCGTGAATCGTTCCTCCGTGAAGCTCCACTATGCTTTTCGCAATCGCTAGTCCAAGCCCTGAGCCCTCGGTTACATTTGTTCTCGATTGATCTTTTTTATAAAATCTCTCAAATAAACTAGCAAGCTCTACCGATGTAAAGGCATCACTTTGATTCGCTACACAAATACGTACATGATTTGCTTGTCCTTCAAGGGAAACCATAATTTTTCCTTCAGCTGTACTATAATTGATCGCATTGATGAGTAGATTATCAAATACTCGGACAATCTTTTCCGAATCCAGCGCAGCAAAAAAACGTCTCTCTGGAAAATGTTTTATAAAAATACGTTGTTTCTCCTCCGCTAATGGCACTAATTCCTCCATTAGTTGTTCGAGCAGCTCATTTACACAAACTTGTTGTCGCATTAAAGTATTTTTATCATTCGTGAGCTTAGTATATTCAAATAAATCGTCTATTAAATTTTTTAATTGCTCGGATTTAGAAAAGGCTATTTTCAAATATTCGTCATATTGCTTTTTCGTCTCATACTTCTCTTCTCTTAATAAACGTAAATAACCCATAATTGAGGTAAGAGGTGTTCTAAGGTCATGTGAAACATTAGTAATGAGCTCGTTTTTCTGTTGCTCAATTTTTCTCTCCATCTCGATACTTGTCATAATTTCTTCTGCCATTTGATTAACATTATCCGTTAGTAAAGCAATTTCATCCTGGCCTTTTTTCTCAATACGAAAGGCTAAATTTCCTTTTGCAATTTCCATAACCCCCTCCGCTAATGCCTCAATTTGATCCATTTTGCGTTTTGTTATAGAGAAAAATGATACGATAAACAACATAACACCAATGAAAAAAGGTATGGGGCCTTCATTCGTACTGGTGATGGCTTCTCCTTGTGGAAGCCCACTAACAAAGAAATAATAATTTTTATCTTGTAAAGTTAGTGGCACTAATGTAGTAAACTCCTTACGAGAAGTTTCGATCACATGATGGGCATTTTCAAAAGGTTGATTCATTGTAAGGTCCATGACATGCCTTATTTCTTCATGCAAATCGATTTGTTGCTCCTTTACCTGCTTTGTTTTATATAAGATCTTCCCTGTTTCATCTGTGACGACAATTTTTAATGCATTATCCTCATTTTCTATTTTTCCATTTTCTTGATTGATCAATTCTCTTAATGCTTCAACACTATTTTCTTGGGTTGCCAATGCTGCTGTATCCTGTGCATGATAATACATCATCTTCATACTACCACTATAATCCACAATCACGGTCTCATTGATATTCTCAAAAAATGGCACTACTGCACGAGCCACTAAAAAACTGCCAAGTGCACATAATAAAAACGTTGTAAATAGTTGAATGCGAATGCTATGTTGAATATTAATTTTTATTTTCGCACCAATATATTTCAGAAACCTTGGGAACTTTAAAAGCCTAAAGAACTTTTTCAACTTTATACCCTACTCCCCATACGGTTTTAATATATTGTGGATTCCTTGGATTTGCCTCAATTCGCTCTCTAATTTTTCGAATATGTACCATTACAGTATTTTCTGATTGAAATGCTTCCTCTTTCCAAACTTTTTCATAGATTTGCTCTGCACTCATGACAATGCCAGGGTTACTAACAAGCAATTCCAAAATAGCAAACTCCCTAGGTGTCAGCTTTACTCTTTCATTGTTAACAAAAACTTCATGTGTCGCTGTATTGATCCGTAGATCCCCAACTTCCAGCTCCTCTTTATTGCTGCTATTTATGCCACTCATTTTCAGATAGCGACGAAGCTGTGATTTAATGCGGGCAATTAGCTCTAACGGATTAAAGGGCTTAGTCACATAATCATCAGCACCTATTGTTAATCCACCAATCTTATCCATATCTTGAGATTTGGCCGTTAGCATAATAATAGGCATTTCTGCTATTTCTCTTACCTTCATACACATTTTAATGCCATCTACTTTAGGCATCATTAAATCCAGTACGATTAAATGTACTTTATGCTTTTTTACTAACTGTAAGCCCTCTTCTCCATCACATGCCTCTAACACATGAAACCCCTCATTTTTCAAATAAATGCCTATCAGATTTCTTATCTCTTTTTCATCATCTACAATTAAAATTGTTTCATTACTCATCGAATCCCACCATTAATCAAATATTTATCATTCATAATGTTCTTCCATTTTAGCTATTTTTTTATTTTCCGTATAGAAAAATAATAAATACAGCTAACAATCACGATGAATAACCCAAAGTAAATACCATATTTCGTAGCAATCAAAGAAATATATTCAATTTGACTGCCGAATAATAAACCTAGTGTAAAATAAATCAATGTCCAAACGAAACCTGTTGTATAGGAAAATAAGGCATATGTTTTAAAAGGCATCTTATTCATTCCCACCAAGTAAGGGAGGATATGTCGAACAATTGGAATAAAGTAACTCGGGACTAATGCAAAGTGTCCATATTGATCTAACAATTCTTTTGATTTGGATAAGTACTTTGCCCTTTTCTTTTTCACAAGCTTATCAAGTACACGATGACCAAATAGTTTTCCAAGTATAAATCCTAGAGAAAGCCCTGAAACAACGCCTAAATAAGTAAGTAAGAAAGATTTCCATATGTCCAATTTTCCTAGCGACGATAGAAAACCACCACTCATGACAATCATTTCATCTGGTAACGGCATGCCTATGATCCCTAGCCATAAACTAAAAAACAAAGCAAAATAGCCATATTGTTCAATAAATAATAAAAGATCCTTTAGCTCCATTAGCTGGCCCTCGTATTTCCTAGCCTACAGCTCAATACATAGGCTGGTGGCATATTAATCCATACTTTCTCATGTGAAATATCCTGAAAATAGGTTTGAAAAAATGATTTTTTCACAAGTGAGTATTGGAAGGTAATGAATTTTCCATTGTACAAACAATCCTTCACATTTCTTAAAATACAGCACGATACTTCCGCCTTTAACGATGTAAATGGCAGTCCAGAAATAACATAATCTACTTTTTCGATATTCAAATCCGTCAAATATTGCTTCAAATTTTCTGCTGAACCATGGATCACTACAACATTGGCTACATGAGCAAATTGCCTACGCAGTTTCTCACAAAAAATCGCATTATGTTCAATGAGAACAAGCAATGTAGCTGACTTTTTTCTTTTCACAAGCTCCTTTGTAAAGGCCCCCATCCCAGGACCAAGCTCTATAATGCATTGAGCCGTTTCAAAGCAAATAGGCTGTACCATTTTATGCGCTAATTTCTTAGAACTAGGTGATATGGCGCCTATTGTTTTTGGATGCTTTATAAATTCAGTAAGGAAGGTAATAAGCTGCATTTAGTTGTCTCCTCGCTTTGCTTTCTTTATTGGTGTTTTTAACTATAAAGAGACTTTCTTAAAGATTTGCAAGGAGAATTCTTAACTTTTTCTTAATAATTGACATTATTTAGTTAGTAGATCAACACGATCTTTATAGGGTGAAAACAAAAAAAGTCGCTCATTTTCATTTCATGAGTGACTTAATTGCTTGATTTCTATATTCATCTTCATTTTTCCGTTTACACTCTTCATCCCTAAATGCTCGTAAAATTCAATTTCATTGGTATTGAACTTACACAGTTAATTCTATAGATGTAGCCCCCCCATTCTTTACCACGTTCAAGTAACCATTTCCCCAAGATGATTGATCGCAATATAATCTTCATTTTTAGCTGTATCAATAGTAATGGCCATATTTTCCTCTCTTCTTATAAAGGCATGGTCCTTTCTTATACAACTTATTGTAATGTTAATCTTTTACTCTATGTCTCATGATTCCGTTTATACTCCCTCTTATAATTAATTGCCCTAAAACATAAAAAAATGAAACAAAGATAATGGCTCCGTCTCTTCCAAAAGGCTTAAACCAACTTCCATCATCATCTATAAAAAAATGGCCTAACATTAAAGACAAAGCAGTCATTAAAAAATTTAGGACAATGAACAAAGGTAGATGAACATTTCTAGACACTATGCCAACTCCAATGATGAAAAAAAAGAAATAACGGAAATAAGAAGCTAGCCTCTTGGTTTGAGAGGTGACTATTATACTCGTAAAAATGAAATAAAAACGGAAATGGAAATAGTGACAACATACTTTGAATAAATCTTTTCATTTCAGCTACACCTCAAAAATTATAATATGATTATTTAATTGTAATTTTACACTAAAAATAATCTTTTATCTATAAAAAATAAAATGTATAGAACGGTAATTCTTCTGTATGAACTTCCTTCTGAACATCAGTACAATTTCCCTTAAGATTCATAAAAGATTAAAAGGTACTTCGTTCTAATGACTATTTCCTACATAAAATAGGCATACAATTGCTGCCAATCGAATAGAAACCTATATAGAGTACATTTAGTCATGGGAAAAATAAAGTGGGGTGTGTAAGGATGCTTAAAGTAAATGATGCAAAAGAAATGGTACTTGAAATTGTGCAAGATGACCCATTGTATGTTGCACTGCAACATACACCTTTAGAGGAAAACCTCTATAATGATGGGTATTTAGCAGAGATCGATGAATCGAAACACTATACAATTGCAGAAGTCGCGGGCTGGTTTGATATTACAGACGCCATGCTTCGCTACTATTTAAAACCGTTTGAACAGTATATTTTTGACAATGCTTCGCCCAATACAAATAGTAATATTCGTTTAAACCTACCTGCTATATTGAGATTGCGCATGATTTTATTATTGAAGGATGAGTATCGTGTGAGGGGGATTAAATTATTGCTAGGTATTGATGATAACGGTCAACTGCTGAAACACCAAATTACCGCAACGACCATGGATTCTGAGGATTTATCACATAAAATCGATTTGCTTGGAAACGTCCTACAGCAAATGATTCAAACAGGTCTTTTTCAGATTTTGCCGAATGAAGAGCAAGGGACGTTACAAGTTAACATTAATCAGGACTTTCTTGACAAAAACATTCAACGTCTTTCGACCGATTCTGTCCTTCAAGTGGAAGAAATTCAAAAAGAAACGTTGGAGCTAAAGCAGGAAAATGAGCATCTACAAAATCAAATTACCGAGCTGCAAGAAAATAGCGTGAAGGACATTGTCCAAAAGATTAGAGAGCGTCATATAGAAAATGAAATCGTTTCTACATTACGTACAGAAGCATTACAGCAATATTCCCAAAATCATAAAGTCGGTTTTTTCACCAAATTTTTTAAGTCCGCACAAATTGAAATGGACAAAGAGCAATTCGTTCTAAGCTATATTTCAAAGCATTTAGAAGAACGTTTAGAAATTGCATTGAACAATTATTATGATAAGTAAACTGAAGCCATGGAGAGCATGAGTGAGACTATTGGAAATGGTCACAATCATGTTCTTTTTTATTTTCCCAAATCACATTGACCACAGTAGTCAATTTCTATATAATGGCATAAAATATGACGGAAAGGAGTAAAAAATTGTATCAAGCTTTTATGAATTTAACCGAAGAAAAGCGCCAAGCAATTATTAATGCTGCCTTAAGGGAATTTTCGCTCAATAACTATGCTACCGCTTCAACAAACAAAATTGTGAGCAATGCCAATATTTCAAAAGGCATTTTATATCACTATTTTGGTAGTAAAAAAAATTTATATCTTTTCTTATATGACTATACAACTACTAAATTCTCCGAGGCACTTAATCGCCAAATTGATTTAGCAGAGCCTGATATTTTTAAGCGTTATGAACAGATCATGAAAATTAAAATTGATCTCATGAAGCAATATCATGCGCTGTTTGATTTTTTGAAAAAGGCCTATGCTGAAACAAGCTCTGAGGTACGAGTTGAACTAAATCATTACAATGCCGCTTTTCAAAAAAATGCTTATGTAACTGCATTCGAAGGAATTGATACGAGTTTATTCCGAGAAAATTTGGATATAAAAAAGGCAATTGATACTATTCAATGGGTAACAGATGGTATCAGTCATCGTTATGAGGAAAGATTAAAAGCGCATGTAGATAATCAAGAGCTCTTTAATGAATTAATCGAGCAATGCATGGAAGAGGCTAGTGAATATTTTCTATTTTTGAAAACATTATTGTATCAATAAAATGGGGTGAGTGACGTGTCCATGATTGAAGTAAACCATTTAACTAAAAAGTTTGGCGATTTTTATAGTATACAAAATGTTGATCTACAAATTCCAAAGGGTGAAGTGTTCGGTTTTTTAGGACCAAATGGGGCAGGAAAATCCACAACCATACGCCATTTAATGGGTTTTTTACAGCCAACTGAGGGCTCTTGTTTCATTAACGGTTTAAATTGTCGGGAGGCATCTGCAACCATCCAACAAGTTGTTGGCTATTTACCTGGAGAAATTGCGTTTATTGATAAAATGACGGGTAAGCAATTTATTCACTTTATTGCTAAGTTAAGAGGGATGAATGATTACACCCATGCCGAGGAATTAATGCATTTCTTTGAATTAGATGCTTCTGGGCTCATCAAAAAAATGTCGAAAGGTATGAAGCAGAAGGTTGGTTTAGTTTGTGCCTTCATGCATCATCCCGAAATTGTCATTCTAGATGAACCTACTAGTGGTTTAGACCCGCTCATGCAAACAAAATTTATTGAATTCATTTTAGCTGAAAAGGACAAAGGAACGACCATTTTCATGTCCTCTCATATGATTGAAGAAGTAGAGAAAACTTGTGATCGTGTAGCGATTATTAATGCAGGTAAAATCGTGGCGACTGAAACCATTACAGATCTAAAGAAACGTAAATCTAAAAAATACATGCTTGAGTTTCAAGATGAGCAAGAGCTCACTCGCTTCCTTGATGAGGAATATGTACTTGAACGTATCTCTTCTACAAAAGTTATGATTACTATAATGGGAGACCTTCAAGCATTTCTCCATACGCTATCTAACTATAAAATTATAGACTTAGACGTTATTTCCCAGTCACTAGAAGATATTTTTATGCATTATTACGAAAGTGGAGGTGCTTAATCATGAATTTTACCTTATTCAAGCATGAGTTATTTGCCTCTCTTAAACTATTCACCATAATTATCGGTGTACTAATGCTATATATTGTCAGTGTAATTTATATGTATAACCCAGAAATGACGGATACACTAAAAAAATTAACAGAAACAATGCCTGAGATGATGGCAGCCTTTGGTATGACCAGCATTGGCGATACCTTGATAGAATTTCTCTCCACCTATTTATATGGATTTTTATTAATGATTCTTCCTTTGGTATTTTCTATCATGTTAGCCAATAAGCTCATCATGGGCTATATTGATAATGGTTCGATGGCATACTTAATCGCTACACCGAATACACGTTTTAAAATTGTCTTTACACAAGCACTATTTTTGATCATCAGTCTTTTTACACTCCTTGCTGTTACTACATTGGTCATGATTGTCTTTGCAGAAATATTATTCCCTAATGAGCTGGACATAACGGCCCTACTGCTGTTAAATTTCGGGCTATTTTTATTACACTTTGCCATTAGTGGGTTTTGCTTTCTTATGTCCTGCAGCACGAAAGATTTAAGAACATCCTATGCCTATAGTGCTGGCATTCCCATTGCCTTTTATCTGATTGAGGCACTAAGCAATATGGGTGGTTCACTAGACAAATTACAATACATTACAATCTATTCATTGTTCGATTCCGTTCAATTAATCCAACAAAATAGCTCTTGCTGGTGGATGCTAGGTACACTTTTCCTCATTGGCTTGCTTTGCTATAGTCTAGCAATTCGTTTTTTTGTAAAACGAGATTTACATCTCTAATTTCTAGCCGCTACAGATCCAGTGCTGTAGCGGTTTTCATTAAATAGTACCTACTACATTTCCTAAAAAACGTATTAATCGAAAATGTAGAGCGACCATTTCTTCTACCGTTAAGTTCTCGTTCCCCTTGTCCAACCACTCCTGAATGACCCCTAAAATGGCAGATGCTATAAAGGCTTGTAAGTATTGTTGAAACTCTGGATCCTGTGCTTCCTTGCGTATAAGCGATAATCTGTCCAAAATATGACTCCCAAAGATCATTTTCACCTTTTGTGTAAAGCTAGGGCTCCCCTGCTCTCCTAATAACATACGAAAAGCTGGTGCATGCTCTTTTATACATGTTATCACCTTGATAAATGGCTGATAGAGTTGCCCCATTTTTAAGGTTTGAAAAGCATCCAACGGCTGAACATGTTTGACATAGCGCTCTAACTCCATTAATAGCTCTTGCTGCAAATCCTCCATCACATCATATTTATCTGAATAATGTAAGTAAAACGTGCCACGATTAATTTCAGCTACAAACGCTAAATTCTTTACAGTCACACGCTCAAAGCCTACCTCCTCTACTTGTTGGATAAAAGCATTTTTAATGGCTTGCTTCGTTTCAAAATTCATTTTTTCATGTACAGACACATATTTCCCTCCATTTACTTAACACTTGCTGGCAAACTGTTGATTGTATTTGCTCACATGCTACCGTAAAATTTTTATCAAATCAACATTGTGTTCAGTGAAGGAGTGAGGACCATATGGGCAACCAGGCAATCTCTATTAAGTCTCTCGAAAAACGATTTCAACATAAGCAAGTTATTGCCCCCCTTTCTTTGGATGTTCCTAAGGGACAGTTAATGGGCTTACTCGGTCCGTCAGGCTGTGGTAAAACAACACTAATCAAAATGATTATGGGCATGCTGAAACCTGATCGTGGTGCTATTCAAGTATTAGATTTGAATGTTCCTCATAAACAATTATTAAATGACATTGGCTATATGGCACAATCAGATGCACTTTATACAGATTTAACGGGAGAAGAAAATCTACATTTTTTTGCAAAGCTTTATTCACTATCTAAAGCGGAACGAATAGAAAGAGTAGCCTATGCGGCAAGCCTCGTTCGTTTAACAGATGACTTACGACTAAAAGTAGAAAATTATTCGGGGGGAATGAAACGTCGATTATCTCTTGCTATTGCCCTTATTCAAAATCCTAAACTACTCATTTTGGATGAACCAACGGTGGGGATAGATCCTGTCTTAAAAAAGGAAATTTGGCAAGAACTGATTCGTTTAAAAGATCAAGAACAAAAAACCATTTTAGTGACGACGCATGCGATGGATGAAGCGGAAAGATGTGATCAATTGGCCATGCTGAGAAGTGGACATATTATTGCACAGGGTACCCCACAAGAGTTAAAAGATCATTATCAAGCAAAAGACTTTGATGAGGTGTTTGTAAAAGCTGGAGGTGACGTTCAATGAGAATAGGTGCTATCATCACAAGAATCATCCAACAAATGAAAAGAGATAGACGGACTCTTGCTTTATTGTTTTTAGCCCCACTTCTTGTCTTATCCTTAATGTATTTTATTTTCAATAGTGAAGAGGCTTCCGTCACACTTGTGGTCTCTAATGCGCCCGCCCCATTGATCGACAAATTAAAAGAGACTGATTTTACCATTATCGTGGACAATGATTTTTCAAAAAAACAGCTACAAGATAAAGAGTATAATGCTTGGCTAGCAGTAGAGCAAAATGTTAGGAAGTTAACTTTATTAAATGATGATCCTTCTCTGGCAAAGGCTTTAACGATGCAACTTGCTCAAATCTTACAGCCTACACAAGCCTCTATAGGCAGTATGAAAACGGACTATGTTTATGGTGATCAGGATACGGCTATTTTTGATATATTTAGTCCTATGCTCATTGGCTTCTTTGTTTTTTTCTTTGTTTTTTTAATTACGGGCATTGCCTTATTAAAGGAGCGTACTTCTGGCACATTGGAGCGTTTACTAGCGACACCGATTAAACGTTCAGAAATTGTAGCAGGCTATATGGTTGGCTATGGTTTATTTGCGTTCCTGCAAACAATTATTATCGTCTTGTTTGGTATTTATGTGCTCGATATTGTCCATGTAGGCTCCATCTGGCTTGTCCTACTCATCAATATGATGGTTGCTCTTGTCTCGTTATCCTTAGGTGCGTTGCTATCTAGCTTTGCTGCTTCAGAATTTCAAATGATGCAATTTATTCCGCTTGTTATTGTTCCTCAAGTGTTCTTTTCGGGTATTTTCCCGCTGGATAGTATGGCGGAATGGCTTCAAAACATTGGGCGTATCATGCCTCTATACTATGCTGCGGACGCATTGAATGGTGTGATGTATAAAGGTTATTCACTTTCTGATATTATAGTGAATCTCAGCATTCTTACTTGTTTTACCATTGTTTTCATTACATTAAATATGATCAGTTTAAAAAAATATCGTTCGTTGTAATCAATCCTTAAAAGTTCTGCTATTTGAAAAGCAGAACTTTTTTATGTAACTGAAATAACTAAAAACAGGAAATATAACCAATTTAATTGAAGTGAATGGTCGATTTTCATTATAATTATTTTATGGAGAAGAATTATCCAAAAATAAAGGTGTGTGAAGATGACTACTATTTTGGAAGTACAAAACATCTGTAAACAATACAATGGGAAAACAATTTTAGAGAATGTATCGTTTTCAATTGCGTCCAATCAAATCATTGCTCTAGTGGGGAAAAACGGTTCTGGAAAAAGCACCTTACTCAAGATTATTGCAGCATTCATTAAACCAGACAGTGGTTCTATTGTGAAGCATAAAACGTCTTTAAAAGTTGGCTATGTACCAGAAATAACTCCTTCTCATATTTTATTTACACCTCAAGAATATCTTTATCACATGGGCTGTATACGAGGTATGGCTAAAAAGCAGCTTTTGCAGAAGATAGAAGAATTACTTGAGATGTTTCAACTAAAAGAGGAAAAAAATACAAGGATTGTCCATTTCTCTAAAGGGATGAAGCAAAAGGTGATGATTATGCAGGCGATGCTAGAAGAAACTGATCTACTGATAATGGATGAACCATTGTCAGGACTTGATGCCAAGGCACAAAATGATTTCGAACAAATCTTAGCTAAAGTAAGAAGCAAAGGTCTCACTATCCTCTTAACCTGTCATGAAACCAAATTACTTGAAAAGCTTGTAGACTCCGTTTTACTTATTCAAGAGAATGCGATCATTCAGATAAAGGAATTCGATAGTAATCCAACACATCGATTAATTTTTGAGATTGCTAGCCTGTCATTACTCGATGAAATCATACCTTCTATGGAGATTCAACAAAAACAACTTTTAGTGAATGGACATTATGAAATAGTGACGATTGTTCCAGCAAAGGATTCAGATCAAATTTTACTGAAATTATTACAACACAATGCTTCAATTAAATATTTAGCGACTGTCCACTACAAAAAAGAACAATTCTCTTCTCATTTTTGAAAGGAGGAATCGAAAAAGATGAGCAGTTTAGTACGTTATCAATTGATAAATTATTTAAGAACCTATCACTACGTTCCACCTTTTACAATCTTCATTCTATGTCTTATCGTTAATTATACTTTTGTCCCTAACCCAATATTAGATAGTTATTCATTTACATCTCTTGTGCTCTTTTTTTTAATGGGCTGGTTTACTGTTACATTATTTCATGCTGAAGATGAAGGACAAAAAATGATTACTACCCTTCATACGAGAAAAACAATAGACTACAATTTAGGGATATTCATCATTTGTGGGCTGCTTGCCTTTAGCCTAAGCTGTGTTTCTGTCATCTATCCAATCCTAATAGAGGCATTTTTTGAGAAGCCCAAACTATTACATATTTTACTAGGTTTCTTGTCTCATTTTAGTTTATCGTTACTTGCCATTGCACTCACTGCTTTATTTACTAGGGAACTCGTGAAAAATAGGCGAAATACGTGGTGGGGTGTAATAGGCATCCTTATTATTTCTGTCGTGATCGCTACTTTAAAAGATTCTATTCTAACTGGACTTCTTTGGTTACTTCCTCCTCTTCATTTTTCATTAGAAATGATGAGTGTGGGCGATCAAATTGAAGTTATACCCAACGTTTTTTATTGGCAATACACATGGATTATAATTTATGCATTCCTTATCATTGTTTTGTTTTTTTTCCTAGTCAACCGAAGAAAATGATTTAGACATCTTACTAAGGAGAGATAGTATGTATGAGCAACGGGAACATCAAAGTACTAATTGTTGAAGACGAAAATGATATAGCTAATATTATAAGGGACTACTTAAGTGTTAATCAGTTCGATTCACATATTGTTCGAACAGGTCATGAAGCAATCCATTATTTGCAAGAATCTAAACCTGATTTCATTATCCTTGATCTTTCTCTACCCGATTGTGATGGCATTGAAATATGTCGTAAAATCCGTGAAAACAGCAATGTTGCCATTCTTATTTTAAGTGCTCGAGGAAGTGATACAGATAAAGTACTGGGATTAGGTTTTGGAGCAGATGATTATATGACAAAACCGTTCTCTCTAAGTGAACTTGTCGCAAGAATTAACGCTCATTTACGAAGACAGGATAGATGGCTTCAGCATAATGGACGGCATATGGGAGGAGATGTCATTCACATAGATAATATGGTCATAAATAAACAGGAATATATTTTTTTACGTGATAGCAAGCCAATACCACTGTCAGCAAAAGAGTTTGAACTGCTATTTTTCCTAGCTAAAAATAGAAATCAAGTTTTCTCTAAAGGTCAGTTACTTGATGCCGTTTGGGGTTATGAGACCTATGGAGATGAAAATACAATTACAGTTTATATTAGAAGGCTTCGAGAAAAAATTGAAGTCAGCCCTTCTCATCCTGTTTATCTTCAAACGGTTTGGGGAGTCGGTTATAAATTCAGTACACCCAATCACTCATAGGAGAATCAAATGCACCTAAAAAATTGGATGAATAAGTGGTTATGGGCCCTATTAATCTGTGTTGTACTATTGTTTATCGTTGTCCTTTCACTATACTTTGCAGCAGAAACTTCTCAAGAAGAATCACAAGATAAATATGTTATTAATCAAATTCGTTTATCAGTAAATCCATTATTATTGTACATAGAAGATCATTTTCCAAATTTCGCATTAAATTCAGCTGTACGTAGCACGCTACAACAAATGAGTGATGACAAGAATATTGATATTACAGTAGTTCAACTAGATGGAACAGTAAGTTACACTTCAATTAAGAATGATGTTTCAACTACTATTCATATTAAACATGATATACATTATGATTTATTTACCTCACAACAAGAGCCTGGAAAGATTAATATAGCCTTTCCGATTATGAATGGAGAAAGTAATGAACAGATAGGTAATGCTATTTTTTCCCTGAACAAGGACATTCTCTTTCCTTTAAAACAGACGAATTCCAACTCGATTCTTTTATTCGTCTTTATTGGCTTCTTGAGCCTTTTGATCATTTGCCTTGCCCTATTCATAGTAAGGAAAGTTCATAAAGATATTTTAAAGCCTTTAGATGAGCTAAAGGACAACACAGAGGAAATTGTAAAAGGAAATTACGAACAAATTACCATCCACTCGAAAATGGATGAGATTGGTGAATTGTATGCAGTATTTGATCAAATGCGATTAGAGATTAAACAGTTAGCCATCCAGCACAATGAACAAAAGCAAACTCAAAAGAAGCTCATTTCTAATATATCTCATGAAGTGAGAACTCCCTTAACCACAATCAAAGCATATTTAGACGCTATTTCAGAGGGGATTTGTCGAGATGAAGATTCGCTTATGGCCTATATTCAAATCATGCAGTCTAATACGGATAAGATGTCGAGGCTAGTTGATGATTTATTTATTCATACCTTAAAGGAGCTTGGTCATATCCCGATCCATTTAAAAGAACAATATAGCCAAGACGTTCTTACAAACATTCTGAAACCAATTCAATATTATGTCCAAACAACAAATATTCATTTTATAAGACCTACTAGTATTCCTAATGTCCTTATTCTAGTAGATGCTGATCGACTAGAGCAGGTGATCTCCAACCTTATTACCAATGCGTTAAAGCATTCTTCTCATGAAGATACCATCACCATTACTACCTATATCGAAAATCAATCACTCTATATCCAAGTAATAGATACTGGTAATGGAATGCTTCCCGAAGATATGCCTTTCATTTTTGAACGTTACTTTAGAGGTCGGCAGCCTGGAAGTGAATCAGTCATTAAAAATGAAGGAGCAGGACTTGGCCTATCCATTTGTCAGCATATTATGGAAGCGCACCATGGGTCCATTTCATTTCATAGTAAGCCTAATGAAGGCACTACCTTTACACTTATACTCCCCATCTCGTAAAAAGACTCCCGTTTTAGGAAGTCTTTTTTTCTTTCAACGTTCTTTTCTTATATGCTAAAAAGAAAGAAAGGGTAAGTATACTACAAAAAAATGAATCGATAATACGGACAACCCATATTCCATAACTTCTTAAAGGAATGCCGTTAATAAGCTGCCATAGACATACATATCCGAGCGTTAAAACAGCTAGTAAACTCCAAAAGATGAGTTTTTTCCGTGGCGATATAGCTGGTATTTTTTTATCTTTGCTTAAAGTTGCTCTGTAATATACATATCCAAAGATTAACACAATGCCAAACAAGGTACTCCCGTGTTGTAGAAATTTATAAATCGGTATTTGATAGCCAAAGAAAGTATATGTTTGAGTAAGAACTCGAAGTTTTGTCACCATAAGCCCATTTTGATGTGTAAATGAATCCCATATGACATGTGTTAACATGCCCAGCAATGCAGAGTAGCCAAAAACAAATACTTTCCATATGTTATTTCCTGCAATTTGATGGCTTTCTGTAGCTTGTAAAAACTCTGGTAAATGACTCATGATTGGCTGTTGGATAAACCGTTGATAAATCAAATAGATGAAAAGAACGAGTGGCAGATTGAATAAAAAGAACCCTGCAAAGGTATGACCAATCTCCCCTATCGGCCGACCTCTTAAAAAATATTCAAAATCTGGAGCCATACTTCCTAAAACTAATGCAGAAAAATGAATATATTTACTTTTTCGAGAAAAAGGTAAGACTGCCGCTGGATGAGCAAATGTTAAGGGCATATCTCAAACCTCCTTATTTATTACATCTATTAAATCGCATATTATAACGTTTACTATTAAGAAAGGTTACTCTGTCTGTAAGAATTTATTAATAATTTCATAAGGACTTACTAATAATTACATATTACACTAAAGAAAATGAGTTAAGGAGGCCTTATCATGGAAAAAGAGATACTGATTCGAGCCCAAAATTTATGTAAAACCTATGCAACCGGCAGCGAACAATTCCATGCTATTAAGAATATGAATGTCGACATTTATAAAGGGGATTTCACCGTTATTATGGGGAATTCTGGTTCTGGTAAATCAACGCTTCTTTATCTTTTAAGTGGGCTTGATGCCCTTACAGCAGGTGAAGTTTATTTTCAAGGAGAAAAACTTGATACCTTTTCTGAACGAAAGTTAGCTACTTTGCGTTCACAGAAGGTTGGCTATATCTATCAAAGTAGCAATCTCATTCCAGATATGACGCTACTAGAGAATATTGCTCTTCCTGGATACATCGCGAAAAAAAATAAAAAGGAAGTCATACAAAAAGCGGAGCAACTACTAAGTTTAATGGGACTTGAAAAGCAACGAAATCGATTACCCTCTCAAACATCAGGTGGACAGCAACAAAGAGCTGCCATTGCTAGAGCGTTGGTCAACAATCCTGAAGTGTTATTTGCAGATGAGCCTACGGGTAGTTTAAATTTTGATCAAGGTGTAGCAGTATTAGATACCTTAACGAATTTAAATAGAAATGGGCAATCCATTGTCATGATTACACATGATATGAAGGCAGCTTGTCGTGCGAATCGTCTAATCATCATTCAGGATGGAAAAATAGATGGGATCTTAAACTTTGAAAAATATGAACATACCAGCATACAAGAACGGGAACACATTATCTTTTCTTATGTTGCCGGGAAGGAGTAAAAAATGTACGCGATTATAACCCTTTGCTCTTCCTATATAAGAAAACGGAAAATACAAAATGGACTGATGGTTGTCCTTATTTTTTTATCAACACTTTTACTGGCGACTTCTGTCACTATACTGACCAATACAAACAATATTTTTGAAAAAGCCCATCATGATTCAAATGGTGCCCATCAAATTTTAACAATGGGTAACAATATTCATAACCCGATTGCTGTAAACGAATGGTGGCAGGAGCAACCAGGCGTGACTACTTCTAGTCTCATACCCTATAGAAATTTATCTAGATTTACCTTCAATGGGAAAGAAATATCCAATATCTATTTATTTATGATGAATACGCCAAATACACCGTTTATGATTGATCAATTACTATTTTCTGAGGGTGAAAAGCAACTCTCTCCTCCTAAGGGTACCATTTGGATTCCCACATCATTGGCATCAAGCGCTACCATTTCGCTCGGTGATGCAATTGAATTTCATACAGGTGAGAGCACGTTTAATTTAACAGTGTCAGGTATTGTGGTTGATATGCCATACGGAGGCCCTTTTACAACAAATGCTCGTATCTGGATGAACAATACTGATTATCAACAGCATTTAGCAACCATGACAGGTTCTGATCAGTACATGATGGCATTACGCTTTAATGACTATCAGCAAAACACCAATTATTGGGGTGATTTTGAAAAGTATCTGCAGGGACCTTATCTTGAATCTAAAATGGAATATGAAGAAATAGCTTCTTTTTATTTGATCATTAATAAAATCATTGGCTTTATTATGATCGCCTTTGGTATAGCTATGCTTTTGGTTTCCTTGTTTGTTATTGGTTTTAGCATTTCCGATGCCATTTTAACGAATTACAGAACAATAGGCGTTATCAAATCATTGGGTCTTTCTTCTCGAGAGATAAGTATCACTTACGTATTACAATTCGGCTTGTTATCTGCTGTCGCGATTATACCTGGCATCATCATTAGTAAATTCCTTTCCAGAATAATTATAGAAAGCTCCTTATCTTATATGAAGGCAGGAAATCATTTAACCATACATCAAGATACTCTACTTAACATAGTGATTGCTCTCATCTTATTTGGCATTGTGCTACTCACTGCCTATTTCTACTCACACAAGGCGCGAAATGTAGAGCCTGTTCAAGCCATCAAATATGGGATGTCAGAAAGTGCAAATAGTAAAATGAATCGGCGCAGAAACAGCTCGAATAGATTATTTCGATTAAGCAGTCTACCGATTCAACTTCAAATTGGTCTAAAAAGTATCACAAAAAACATAAAAAGTTCCATTCTTGTTATTGCACTTACTTCCATTACGTCTGCCATACTAGTCTTTAGTGTAGTCATATTAAATAGCTTTATTTCCATCAAAGAAACATCTCCTTCATGGGGATATGATGCCTCACATGTAGTCGTAACTGTATCTAATAAAGAAACCTTTACAAAACAACAATTTGAAGATTTTTTAATGGCTGATGAACGGGTTAAAGATCATGCATGGCTTGATCAATTCACAGGCATACTTCCTAATGACAGCCATCCCCCATTAAATATTAATGTCAATGTGATTGAGGGTAGCTTTGACGGCGCTGGCTATGTGACAATGTCTGGCCGTAATCCAATCAGTAAGAACGAAATCGCGATTGGACTCAATGTCGCTCGCGCTTTAAATAAAAATATAGGCGATATGGTAGAAGTTTATCTTGAGGGGAAACCGCATTTTCTTATTGTGACCGGAATCTATCAATCGATAGCAAATATGTCGAATTCAGCAAGGATTACAGCAGAGGTTATTAAAGTTTATAATACTACCTACACTACTTCAGAAGTAAGTATGATTAATCTTTTAGATGAAACAGTCGCTACGCCATTCGTTGAGGATTTAAATACGCACTTTAAAAGTTCAGTATCAGCTGTCACACAACAGCTATTATTAGATGCCGTCTTTAAAGAAGTCGTGGCCGTTTTAGTCATTCCCCTTTCAATCGTTGGTATTTTATTTATCATCGTAACCTGCATCATTATTTTTAGTGTATCACGAATTAATGTTAGAAAAGAAAGTAGCACGTATGGCATTTATAAATCAATTGGAATGACCTCAACAAATATTAGATGGTCGATTACAATCGGTATTTTACTTCTATCCATAATGGGTGCATTAGCAGGAATCTTTATCGGGATAAAATTAATTCCTCTTGCACTTCAGTCAATTATTTTAGATTATGGCTTACTCGAACTACCGCTTGTTATAAACTGGCCAACAAGTATCGGTATAAGCTTTGTAAGTGTAATAGCTGCCATTTTTGGCGGCTGGATTTCGACCAAAATAATTGCTAAAACGTCGCCTCGCATATTAATTGTTGAATAAATAAATTTGGCCCCTACTAGTTTAGGGGCCTCTCTTTAATCATTCAAAAAAATTCTCTTCAGATAGCACGACGATATTGTTTCTTCGAAGCAATGCCGTAGTTACTCCTTCGCCAGCTAATTTTGTTCCATTAAACGCACCGTTATAAATCTTTGCACTGCCACAGGATGGGCTATATTCCTTTAAAATGACATGAGTTGCCCCTACCTCAAGTGCTTTTTGTAAGGTTGCATAGGCTCCCTTCAGATATAAATCTGTGACATCTCGTCCAGAACTTTCAACCACTGTTGCGTTGCCATCAAGTACATCTTGTCCATTGCCACCTACAATTTCAGCCGGTTCGCGGGGCGTTGAAAAGCCTCCCATCAGCTCTGGGCAAACCGTGACAGCTTTATTTTCTAACACGAGCTTTTGTATTTTTTCATCTAGACTGTTTGTGCCATTATAACGAACATTTAAACCTGCTAAGCAAGCACTTATTAAAATCATCGTTTTCTCACTCCCTCTACTATCTTTATTCCACTATAACACGCATGCTACAATAATTTTATGAAGACCAAGGGAGGAGATAGAATGCCTGATCCTATTTTGATTTTACCTTATACAGATGAATGGGCTAAGGAATTTCATAGCATAGGCTGTCAATTGCGGGAGGCCTTAGGAAATAGAGCGCTGAGAATTGATCATATTGGCTCAACCGCTGTAGCAGGGCTAGCAGCAAAGCCTGTAATTGATATACAAATATCCGTCACATCGTTTACACCATTGGCAGCATTTAAAGCTCCATTAGAATCTCTAGGTTTAAGTTATCGAGCAGAAAATCCAGACAAGTCTAAACGCTATTTTCGAGAGGCTCCTGGAGATAGACGAGTACATATTCATGTTCGACAGGCTGGTAGTTGGGCAGAGCAGCTAGCCTTATTATTTCGAGATTTTTTGCGCCGTCATCCAGATTACTGTCGTCGCTATGAGCAGGTAAAATATGAATTGGCTAAGAAATACCAATATAATCGTCAACTTTATACAAAATCTAAAGAATCGATCATATGGGAAATTTTAAAACAAGCAAATCATTGGAGTCAGCAGACTGGCTGGTCTCCTGCCAATTCAGATAACTAAAGAAAAGGGAGGAACAAACTTGGCTGAATTTACAATTTGTTTTCTGAAGAAAGGTGATTATATCCTTTTATTGAATAGAGATAAGCCTCAGTGGATGGGCGCATGGAATGGTGTTGGTGGCAAAATTGAACAGGATGAAACACCATTAGCTGGTGCCTTACGAGAAATTAAAGAAGAAACAGGCATTACGGTTGAGGATATTACCTATAAGGGTAAGATTACCTGGACAGATGGCGTTGTTAACTATGGCTGTATGTATGCGTTTATAGCGGAACTACCTGAATCTTTTCCCTATGTAACACCGATAAAGGTTGCTGAGGGCATTCTTGATTGGAAGGAGCTTACTTGGATTTTACACCCTGAAAATGTAGGTATTGCGGACTTAAAATATTATTTACCTAAGATGCTCAATGAAACAACTAACTATGATTATATTTTTACATATCAAGACAAGAAATTAATCAATATCTCTTCAGCACCAATTGAACAAACATCGACTGTCTAATAATAAATAAGCCTCGTCCATGCAATAGGTGCATAACGAGGCTTGTTTTTAGAATCTTGGTTGTGCAAAGCGCATTCTGCATATTGACCAATTTAAGCTTGTATTTTGGATGTCATCATGTATTTCCCATAAGCTATCCACGATTCGCAATTCAACATTGCGCTCCAATAATGCTTTAGCTATATCATTGATCTCTGAGACATGGATGGGCATTTGTGTTAATTCACTCGTATAATAGCCCGCAATATCATCCTGTAAAGTGAATCCATTACTATCAAACTCATATAGGTAAAGACTTGTAGTTTTCAATACTTCCCACCACTTGTTTTCTATGACTACTACATGTGAAGCTTGATGTAGATATTGCTGTCTGTCCTGCTCTGTTGTTTGATCTCCTGCATGAAAGCAGACACGCGGACAATCTCTTGGCGTTAAATAGTTTGGCAGGCATCTTTCGTTGATTGCCCATACTAGCCCTTTTTTGGCATCTAAATCTGGTCGCTCAGGCAGTCGAGGATGAAAAATCATAATAGTAGGGTCTTCACTGACATGAAATAAACGCATCGGTACTTCTCCTTTATTTCTTTAATTTAAAAACAATAAAATCTGCACAATGCAAATCTTCCGCAAATTGAGGGTACTTCTTTAGCATGTCTTGTGATGGCTTGGGCTCTTCCATAGCATCAATCGTAAATCCAGCTTGCCTAATTGCTTGCACATAGCTTGTTAATGTTCGATGGTATAGAACTATCGGTGGGTCAGCATCTAGCTGGTGATACTCCCCTTCATAAAAATAACGTTGGACTTTCCAGTATTGTTGATCTAGCTGCTCATGTCTCATCCATCCACTATTTGGTGTCACAAAGCATGGGTGTAAAATCGAAAAAATAAAAGTGCTATTAGGTTTTAATAATCGAAACATCTCACATAGAGCAGCCTGATAATCCTCTAAATCTTGGAGAACCATATTTGAAACAATACCATCAAATTGTTCATCTGCTAAAAAGGATAAATTTTCACAATTCCCGTGTAAAAATTGAATAGCTTCCTGCTGTTGTGTTCTTTCCATAGCAATGTCTAGCATTTTTTGTGAAAAATCAACGGCTGTTACTCTTGCACCCTTCTTTACCAGTAATCTGCTTAAATAGCCTTCTCCACATCCTGCATCTAATAGATGCTTTCCATCTACCTCTCCTAGCAAAGAAAAGATAGAAGGATTTAACAGTACGACACGATGAATATCCCCCTGCTCATCGTAGTTTGCTGTATACCTTTCCGCATATCGATTCCAGCGTTGAATAGCTTGTTCTGTGTTCATTTCAGTCCCCATTTCAAAGTAAAATCGTAACGTTACGTCCTGTGTGCACTTGTCTATTTTTCCATATAAAGAAAAAAATATATAGACTTTTATTTTATTTTTTAATATCATGTAGATAGAGGCACGGCTTCTTTAAGTAAATGATAAAGCCAGAAATCCAAATAGGATTTCTGGCTTTTATGCGTTATATAGAAATTGTATGTTCAGCAACAGCTTCTTTTTTTACAGTTAGCCATCTACCAATTACCATAACGAGCAATGCAAGAAACACTATGACACCAGCAAATATAAGTGCTGCTTTATAGCTACTATAAACTTCAACCAGTTTTCCTGCGATAATCGGTCCGATAATTTGTCCAAAAGCATAAAAGGTTGTTAATAAAGAAACAACGAATCCGCTCTTTGTCGGGAATAGCTGTCGTGCATAGGAAGTAGTTAGCGTGACAATACCTACAAAGGTTAGACCGAATAAAAACGATGCTAGTAAAACGCTCCATACCGTTTGTGCAAAAACAGGTAACAGGATACCAACCACTTGCAGTATGTACGCCACAAACAAAATTTTTATAGCTGAAAACTTCTCTAATAAGACCGTCCAAACAGGAGCTGATGGGATAGCCGCTAGCCCCACAATGACCCAGCTATAGGAAGAGTAAGCTTGAAGAGAAGGAATATTATGAATAATATCGACTAAAAAAGTACCTGTAATAATATAGCCTAACCCCTCTAAGCCATAGGATAAAATCAACCATGGCATAAAACCCTTTGTCATTTTTGTATCAAGAGATTTCGTAACTTTTGTGCTGTCCTGCACCACTAAACTTCTCCATAAATAAGAGGTAATAAATAAAAAAATTGCTGATAAAATCCCTAAGCCTAACCATGCACCCTGCCAAGCAAATCTTGCTTCTATAGCAGGTACACATAAACCTGAAATAGCAATCCCTAAGCCTATTCCACTAAATACATAGCCAGACCATCGTGATAATGAATGCTTCGCCAAGTAATCCATAATAATACTCGATGTTAACACAAAAATAAGGCCCCCTGTAATGCCCGCAATTAAACGCAGAACTAGCCAGACACTATACACTTCTATTAAGCCCATTAATATAACAGATAGGACATTGGTAACAACACTTGCCATTAAAACATTTTTACGTTGTCGATAAATGAACCCTGCCCATAATGCGCCAATGAAATAACCAATATAATTGCTTGAAGCTAAAAACCCAGCCACTTCCAATGAAAATCCTACATCATGACGCATAAAGGGTAGAATCGGTGTGAAGGCAAATCGACTAATCCCCATTGCAACAACCAATAACAAAATTCCTCCAAAGACAATTCCTACATGTTGTCGATTCATGATGAACCCCCCTCTCATATATTCTATTGTAATTAAAAGGATACAGAGCGCAAATTAATAAATCTAATATATAATGTATATAAAATCATAAAAAAAATTTATGAAAGGTGTAATGACATGAATTTACATGCTCTACGTTTATTTACAAAGGTGGCTGAACTCAATAGTGTTTCCAAAGCGGCACAGACACTTATGATTAGTCAGCCTGCTGTAACCATTCAAATTCGAAATTTAGAGAAAGAACTAGGCTTGACACTGCTAGAAGCCAAAGGTAGGGGCATTTCGCTAACACAAAATGGTACTTTTTTATACAAACAGGCACAGCGCTTATTTGATCTAGAATCTGATATTGAAAATAAAGTTGAACAGCTTAAAAATACGGGCAATGAAGAACTGCAAATTGCCTCCACGCATGTTCCCTCCCATTTTTTACTACCTAAATGGTTAGCTCAATTTAAACAAGTTTATCCAGCAACACATATTCATTTAAAGACCGCCAATTCCCAGCAAGTGATTGAGGATTTACTCCATTATAAAGCTGATTTAGCTTTTATCGTCAAAGAAGATGGACATCATGCTGATATTAATTATCAATTTCTAATGAATTTGGATTATTGGTTTATTGTGCCGTACAATCATCATCTGGCAGGTCAAACAGTGTCCCTTGCAGAACTTATGCAGCAGCCCTTCGTCACAAGAGAGGATGGTAGTTCCACAAAAGAATACTTAAATGCCCTATGTAAAGTGCATAAAATTCCTCCACCGAAAGTAGGTTTACAACTAGACGGGATTAATGAATCCATACATGCCATTGCGGCAGGTTTTGGTACAATGCTAGCACCATCCATAGCAGCTTCTAGCTTTATTCTACAGCAGCAAGTTGCCCGCGTTTTTATTAAGGACATTGATATTCAACGACCGATTTACCTTTGTACAAGAAAAAATGAATTGCATCACTCCACATCCTTTAATAATTTTCTTCACATCATCAATGAATCGATCATATAGAAAGAAGGCACTCTCAAATAGGTGCCTTCTTTTATTATCTATCAACGCTTGTCAAAGCTGTAAAAATGTAGTTAAAAAGGTGCATATGTTTCTTTAGTCACCATACTAATATTCGTTTTTTTGTAGACTTAATAGTTTTTATAGCCTATAATAATCCGTGTTATTATCAATAAACGAACATTAAGGTGGTTTTTATGTCTGAATATACGCATATTTTCAAAGGAACAGCTTTTACTAGTAAATCTGCTACTGACGTTCACATTTTAAAAGATTATTTATTTTTCATTAATGCTGACGGCATGATTGTTAAAACTGTCGCTCCTGAACAAGCTGATTACCAACAACTCTTAATTACATATCAAGATCAAAATAACTTCCATGTATTAGCTGAAGGGCAATATTTCCTACCGGGATTTGTCGATTTGCATGTACATGCACCTCAATGGGCACAATCTGGGACAGCTTTAGACATTCCTCTTTACGATTGGTTAAACACATATACTTTCCCTATCGAATCAAAATTCTCCGATTTAGCATTTGCTCAAGAAGTTTATGAGGATTTAGTAAGCACACTACTTGCCAATGGTACAACTACAACATTATATTTTGCGACGGTTCATAAGGAGGCCAGTGTACTTTTAGCGAAAATCTGTGCTGAAAAGGGACAGCGAGGATTAGTCGGAAAAGTAGTCATGGACGATCCTGAACAGAATCCTGATTTTTATCGAGATGAAAACACAAAAACCGCATTAGAGGATACGGAGGAATTTATTTTAGCTGTAAAAAATTTAGCCAAAACGACTAAACAGGGTGTTTATCCTGTTGTCACTCCCCGCTTTATTCCAAGCTGTACAGACGGTGCCTTAAAGGGTTTGGGTGAATTAGCTGCGAAATATGATACACATATTCAATCACACTGTAGTGAAAGTGACTGGGAGCACAGCTACGTCAAAGAACGATTCAACAAAAATGATGCCGCCGCCTTACATGACTTTGGTTTGTTAGGTGATAAATCTGTCATGGCTCATTGTAATTTCTTAAGCGATGAGGATGCCAGATTATTTGCTGAAACTGGCACTGCCATAGGCCATTGTCCAATCTCTAATGCCTATTTTGCTAACAGCGTGATTCCAATCGCCCGCTTTCATGCAATGGGCGTTGATATTGGACTAGGTTCAGATGTTTCAGGCGGATTTTCTCCAAGTCTTTTTGATAATGCAAGACAAGCTGTTATGTCATCAAGAATGCTAGAGGATGGTGTAGATACAACCATTTCCGCCGAAAAACGTGGTGTCCCAAATTCACGCATTACAATAAATGAGGCCTTCTATCTTGCGACAGCTAGTGGTGGAGAAAGCTTAAGTCTTCCAATTGGCCGTTTACAGGAAAACTATACATGGGATGTACAAATTATCGATACAAAAATTCCTACTGCTAGGCTTCCGATTTTTGATCCAAATGAAGATTTACACGATATATTCCAAAAAATCATGTATCTTGTACGCCCAGAAAATATCCGCGAGGTATGGGTGCAAGGAAATAAAGTTCATACGAGAGGCTAATCATTCTCTTATTCTCTAATAAAAATCTATTATTTTGAGGTGTACAACTTCGTGGAAACACAACATAGAAAACTAACTAATCAAACAAAACAAACACAATTAACCGTGTTACCAGATGAAAAAATTTCGTTTGGTCAGTCTGCTCTACTCGGTTTACAGCATGTTATGGCTATGGATGTTTATGTGGTGCCCTTTTTAATTGCCATGCTAATCGGTCTACAAACTGGTCAGGCAAGCGCCTTGATTCAATCAACCTTTATTGCAGCTGGGGTCGCGACGATTGTGCAAACACATTTTTGTATGAAATTACCGATGGCACAAGGTCCATCCTATGTTCCACTTGGTGCCATTGTTGGGATCTATGCAGCAAGTGGTAGTGGAGATTTAGGTTGGAGTACTGTGCTAGGTGCTAGTTTAATTGGAGCCATTTTGGTTATTATTTTAGGCTATACAGGTATCTTCAATAAAATTGTCCAAACATTTATTCCACCAATTGTTGGTGGAACGATTATCTTTGTGGTTGGACTGTCCTTAATGCCTGTTGGTTTAAGTGATAATATTTTTAATGGAGCAGGTGCATCCATAAATCAAAACATTTATTTAGCCCTGATCTCAGCATTCGTGTTAATTATTTGTGTCATGTTAGGTACAGTCTTCCATCAAAAAGGACGTCTATTCCGAATTGCTTCTGTCATCATCGCCTTAATTGCTGGTAGTATCGCAGCAAATATCATGGGTGTTTTAGATTTATCTCCTGTATCGCAAGCTAAATGGTTTAGCATGCCACAAATTCCATTTGCAGATTTTAGTTTTAGCTTTAATTTTTCTGCTATTATCACCATGGTCATTATATATATTGTCTTAATGGCTGAAACAACAGGAACATGGTTTGCCATTAGCAATGTCATCGACCAACCTTTAACAAATAAACAAATTAACCGTGGTGTGATTGGTGAAGGAATTGGCTGCTTTATTGCTTCTTTACTTGGCTCCACTCCTGTTACTGGTTATTCTACTAATGCAGGTGTGATCTCTATCACTGGGATTGCGAGCCGTCGTGTCTTTATAGCAGCAGGTATTTGGTTTATCGTCTTCGGCTTCTCTGGTAAACTAGCAGCACTCATCTCAGCAATTCCTTCAGCTGTTATTGGTGGTGTATTTGTGATCGTCTGCGGCATAATAGCTATTAGTGGTTTACAGGTCATGAAAAATGAACATATTGGCGAAAAGGAAATGTATGTCATCGCGATTCCTGTTATTTTAACGTTAGCATTGACATTATTGCCTGACGATTTCCTGTATTCCTTACCTACAACCGTGCAGTATTTATTTGGTTCGCCTATTGCAACCGCTGCGCTCGTAGCGATTGTCCTTAATAAAATTTTACCACGCTCAAAATAGTAGCTATCTACAACGCACAGCATCTTTAGTCCATTCGGATTGTAGGTGCTGTGTCTATTTATTTTCTAAAATTTCTGTTTCCTTCCCTATAAATCTGTTATACTAGAGCAAAAAAGTAGGGATTAGAATGGACTATGATGTCATAATAGTTGGTGCTGGCTCCATGGGGATGGCGGCTGGTTACTATTTAGCAAAGGAAGGAAAAAATGTACTTATGCTAGATGCCTTTACGCCACCACATGAAGAAGGTAGTCATCATGGGGATACAAGAATCATTCGCTTTGCTTATGGTGAGGGAGCTAGCTATGTACCTTTTGTAAAAAGAGCTGGCGAGCTTTGGCAAGAGCTAGAGTCTTTAGCAAATGAAAGCTTATTTATACAAACTGGTGTAGTTAATATTGGAGAGCCAACATGTGCCTTCATTCAAAATGTGAAGGCTAGTGCTGCGCTCTATAATTTAGCACTTGAACACTATTCACCTGCTGAAGCGATGAACAAATGGCCAGGGTTATACTTGCCAAATAATTTAGTTGCTTGCTTTGAACCTACAGCTGGTGTCCTTCGTGTTGAAGCATGTATCCAAGCCTATAAAAAATTAGCCTTAGAGGCAGGGGCAAGCCTCCGAGCCAATGAAAAAGTATTGGCTATCCAAGCTGGTGATATTGTACAGGTACAAACAATACATAATAGCTATAAAGCAAAGCAATTAATAGTAACGGCGGGTGCATGGGCAACAGAGTTACTACAAACAGTAGACGTGAGCATACCCGTCACACCAACGCGGAAAACCTTTGCATGGTTTGAGGCAGATGAGCAGCTGTATCGTGATGAAGTTTTCCCAGCCTACTGCTTTGAATTTGCCGATTCAACCTACTACGGTTTTCCAAGTATTAATGGAGCGGGGTTAAAGCTTGGACGACACGATGGTGGTGATGTGGTTAATCCAAACGATCCTCTACGTCCGTTTGATGCATCTGATGCTGTTGACTTACAAAACTTTATTGATCAGTTTATGCCTCAGCATGGAACGCTTAAATATGGAAAAACATGTAAGTATTCGATGACACCAGATGAAGATTTCATTATCGACTTTTTACCTGAACATCAGAATATTGTGATTGCTGCAGGTTTTTCTGGTCATGGCTTTAAATTTAGTAGTGCCGTTGGGGAAGCTCTTGCAGATTTAATTGTAGAAGGCAAAAGTAAACAAGATTTATCTACCTTTCAACTTAGTCGATTTTAGCAAAAAAAGGATTGGTACAACGGTTAGTCGTTGCACCAATCCTTTATTTTGATAACATCGTTTGAAACTCTTGCCAATCATATAAACGTGGAAGATTTACATGCTGATTATAAGATTGATTCTTTAAGATTACCTTAGTTGTCACATCATGAAGTGTCTCAAGTACTGCTGGTTTATCATCTACATAAATATCTAAAGCCAGCTCTTTTATAATGGCTACTTTTTCTGCATCTTGCATGCCACAAAAAAAATGACTGTCTGTTATTGGAAAGCCCTGTGCTTCCATCCAAGCTTTTGTTTGCCCACAATATTGTTTTGGACGAGATGTGATATAGTAAATGTCATGTCCCTGCTCTGCTAAAGCTTGGAGGGCTTTTAAAGCACCATCAAAAGATGGACAATCCGTAAAATAGATCTCTTCCAATACGCTATTCCACATGGCAGAACCTTCCTCGTTTGTTAATCCAAATGGTTCATGAATTTCTACTCGTTGTATTGCTTGAAAGGTTTCAAAGGAAACCTTTTTGCCAAGCTTTTTATTATAAAGTGAAAAGGCATGTGCTCGTAAATCAATTAATGTGTCATCTATATCAAAGCCAAACTTCATCTAGTTGTTCGTCCTTTCACGAAGCCTTATTTATAAAGTTAGAAGCAAATGTCTGCTCTTTTTCAATTTGTTTTGCTAATACTTCCTCAATGGCTTGCTCACGCATTTGTTGAAAATATTGTACGTTAAATTGTGCTAATGTGTCTTTTTTTAGCAATGATGCAAGACAATCTGCATCTTTTAGTGTACTATTCAGCCCAAACGCGCCTGTTGGTGTCATTGTGTGAACGGCGTCTCCTAGTAAGACAAGGCCCTTTGTCCCCCAACTATTACAATGGCTACTAAAGACATCAAGCAAAACAAAATCCTGCCAGGAAGTTATCTGTGCCTGCACTGTCTTCGTTAATGCTGGAAATGCCTCCACAAGCTGCTGGATAAAGGGTGTAAATGCTAGTTTTCGAAGCTGATGGAAACTACCTTGCTCAATATTCCAGCCTATTTGAAGATAACCACCAACTTGTGTAAACAATGACAGCTGCTTATTATCGATGAGTGCCATTTTTATAGATGGTTCCCAATCTGCTGGTGCAGGAATTTTAGCCCACAGTAAATCAAAGCCATGCTTCTGTTTCTGAACATCTATATGTGCTTGCTTACGAATCGTAGAATAACGACCATCCGCACCGATAATTAACTGACTATCGATTTTTATAGAGTCTCCGTTTTTTATCGCCATAACGCCCCTATAATGACCAGTAGCATCCGCAATCAGCTTTGTAACCTTTGTATGTAGCAGACATGTAAAGTTAGGAAACAGCTGTGCTTTTTGTAAAATTCCTTTTAATAAATTTGCCTGTGGTACATGAATGCCTAAATGTCCTACGGCTTCATCTGGAAGAATTGTTTTAAATGCTCTGCCACCAGCATAATACTCAAGCTTCTCCATTCGTAATATACCGAGTGCCTCAACTGCTTCGAAAAGATGGTGGCTTTTTAAAACAGCCTCCCCTTCCTCATTTAAATGCTCGCCACGAAATGCCTGACCAAGCGCTACATTTTGCTCTAATAAAATCACTGACAGCCCATTTTTAGCAAGTAGGTAGGATAATAATGCACCAGCAGGCCCTGCCCCTACTATACAGACATCTGCTTGATAGTTCATTTTGCTTCACCCTGCTTTGGATAAGCAATAATACGCAAATCCTCGCCTATTTTATCAAATGAAGCAAACTCAACATTCCATGCCTCATGCATGAGAGAGGGATTATAGCCAGCAAACGGCGTTAACGATAGATTTCCACCCAAAACTTTAGGCGCTATATATACTACATATTTATCGATTGCACCTTGCTGTAAAAAGGAAGCATTCATTTTACTTCCACCTTCTAGCAAAATATCTGTTATGCCATGTATATAAAGCTTTTCAAGCATTTCATCAATCTGTAATCCATATTCATTTTTTTGTACCGGTAAAACTGTAACACCTTTTTCTGTAAATAAATGAATCTTTTCTTGGCTTACGTCGTCACTACAAACAAGAATCGTTGGTGCATCCTCTGTATTCAAGACATTCGCATTGTCAGGTGTACGTAGAGAACTATCCATAATAATACGTGTCGGATTTTTTCCATATCCTTCCTTAAGTCTTGTTGTTAAAGAAGGATTATCAGCAATGACTGTGCCCACACCAACTAGAATTCCATCTACTTCATGACGAATATTGTGAACATCCTCACGGGCAACCTCTCCAGTTACCCATTTTGAATGTCCTGTATGCGTAGCAATTTTCCCATCTAAAGTCATAGCAAATTTTGAAATAACAAAAGGACGGTGCGTAAGCATATTATGAATAAAACGCTCATTTAAACGGCGCGCTTGTTGCTCTAAAACCCCTACTTCCACCACTATTCCTGCATCTTGTAGCAATTGGATGCCACGACCTGCTACAGCTGGATTTGGATCCTGCATAGCAACTACCACTCGACTGACACCAGATTCCTTCACTAAATTGGCACAAGGAGGTGTCTTACCGTAATGTGAACAAGGCTCTAACGTTACATATAACGTAGCACCCAGTGCATGCTCTCCAGCCATTCGAAAAGCATGCACTTCAGCATGTGGTTCCCCTGCTTTTCTGTGTAAACCTGTGCCTACAATCACACCGTTCTTCACGATTACAGCCCCAACAAGTGGATTAGGGTTCGTATTTCCTTTAGCACTAGCTGCTAAATCCAAAGCCAGTTGCATATACTTTTCATCTATATTCATCATCATCGCAACCTCCACCTATTGCTTTTCACGTATATGTCCAGATTTTTCAACTTTCGTTTCTAAATAAAAACGATTCGTCTCTGTCAAACCGCCCCATAAAGGAACATGCCCTTCCGCAGCCATGCCACGAGCCTGTAATGCAGCCAATTTCTTCGGATTATTTGTAATGAGTGTTACAGGTTTGGTACGCAGTGTCGCTAATACCGAAAGTGCTTCGTCATAAGATCGTGTATCATCTGGGAAGCCAAGTGCATGGTTTGCTTCAACTGTATCGAGCCCTTCCTCTTGCAATAAATAAGCAAGAGATTTAGAGAATAGTCCAATTCCACGACCTTCATGATCAGCTAAATAAAATATAGCACCACAACCATGCTCAACAATCATTTTCATAGACTCGTGCAACTGGTAGCCACAATCACAACGCTGGCTGCCAAATATGTCGCCTGTGTGACAAATACTATGCATTCGGATTAAAGCCTCTTCTGAATGGGTAAAATCACCATATACAAGCACAGAGGATTGTTGTAAAAATGCTAAATTAGCAACGGCTAATCCATCAATGATTTCTTCTTTAGTTAAATTCGCATCAATTTTAAGCCAGTTATACCACTGAAAAGTTGCAGAAAAATCGCCTTGTTTTACAGGTAATTTCACTGGTCCAACTAGGCAAATATTCTCTGTATTTGTATGCTTTATTAATGTCATTTTATCTTTTACTAAGTCCATCACTTTAGTTGTAATTGTCATATTAATCTCCAACCTTCTATAGAAATAGTTGGCTAAATTCACCAACTGAACACTTGTATTTTCACATTACTTACATAACGTAACTTAGTTTATAATAATAACTAAAAAGTGTCAATCGACAGCTATTACTCTTTCATTATAATTATTAGAGATGATAATTTTATTATTACTTTTTCATCATATACTACTAGCTTATGGAGATGCTATTTTTTCTGTGCAGGCTAGTCTATAATAAGCTGTGGTACTGTAATGACGAAAGGAAGTTTAACATGAACTTAGAAAAAAATGTTCAACTAAAGCAACCAAAATATCAACAAATAGCCATTGATCTCGCCTCCAAGATTGTTGAAAGAAAATACAGCATTGGCGATAAAATATATGCAAGATCCTCTCTTGCCAGTCAATATAATGTTTCTGCTGAGACTGCAAGAAGAGCAATTGCCGTTTTGCAAGACTTAGAAATTGTTGAAGCTTCAAAAGGTAGCGGCGTAATTATAAAATCGTATGAAAAAGCGGCTCAATTCGTCAGACAGTTTCATGATGTACAATCGATTCATGAAATACAAAATGAGCTTTTGACAAGTATTCAAAAGCAACATCATGAATTGATTAATTTACAAGACAAGGCAAAGCAACTAATTAGCCGCACAGAGCATTACCGATCAGTCAATCCGTTCATTCCCTATCAATTAGAAATGACAGCTGAGAGTCCATGCATCCATCAAACTGTACAAGCTTTAAATTTTTGGCAAAATACTTCTAGTACCATCGTTGGTATTCGACGTGGCAATGAATTATTATTATCCCCTGGTCCTTATGTCTCATTTGAAGAAGGGGACATAATTTATTTTGTTGGAAATGATGAAAGTTTCGCTAGAGTTCAAAGCTTTTTATACCCAAATTAAAATCCGTTTAAGCGCTGATATAACAGCGTTTAAACGGGTTTTTTCTTATTTGTCGATTTGACAAAAGTAACAACCCTTTGTTACAGTAAGGTTGTTACTTGTTTATTTTTGGGTATCATTATCCTCACATAGTAATAATCTACGAAAGGAGTGCTTCTATGGAAAAAATTAAAATAGAACACGTATCAAAAGTGTTTGGCAAACATATTCCCCAAGCACTAGAACTCGTCAAGCAACAAAAAAGTAAGACTGATATCTTAAAAGAAACAGGTGCAACTGTTGGTGTATACGATGCAAGCTTTACTGTCAACGAAGGAGAAATCTTCGTTATTATGGGATTGTCAGGAAGTGGCAAATCCACGCTTATACGGCTTTTAAACCGCCTAATTGAACCAACGAGCGGAAATATATATATCGATGGAGAAAATATTTCTACTATGGGAAAAGAAAGTCTACGGTCTGTACGAAGAAACAAAATGAGCATGGTTTTCCAAAACTTCGGTTTATTCCCCCATCGTACATTACTTCAAAATACCGAATATGGCCTTGAAATTCGAGGTATTTCAAAAGAAGAACGGCAAGCGAAAGCTGAACAGGCTTTAGAAAATGCCGGATTACTCGCTTATAAAGACCAGTATCCAAATCAGTTATCAGGTGGTATGCAGCAGCGTGTTGGTTTAGCACGAGCCCTTGCTAATGATCCTGAAATATTACTAATGGATGAAGCATTTTCAGCACTTGATCCATTGATTCGCAAGGAAATGCAAGATGAGCTACTCGATCTACAACAAACATTGAAAAAAACAATTTTATTTATCACACATGATTTAAATGAAGCATTACGCATTGGAGATCGCATTGCCATTATGAAGGATGGCTCTATCATTCAAATTGGTACGGGAGAAGAAATATTAACCAACCCAGCAAATGATTATGTCAAGACATTCGTGGAAGATGTGGATCGTTCTAAAGTATTGACAGCTGAAAATGTCATGGTACGTCCAGTTTATGTCAATACAGACCTAGATGGCCCTAAAGTGGCATTAAAGCGTATGCGTCAAGAGGCTGTTAGTTTATTAATGGCTGTTGATAAAAATAGACATTTAAAAGGCTATATCACTGCAGACGATGCACTGGCTGCAGCGAAGAAGCAAGAGCAAACTGTCCATTCTATTGTGCAATCGGAAGTGTTAACAGTTCCACCAGATATGCTACTACAGGATATTTTAGGGATGATTTATAATTCTCCTACTCCTATTGCCGTTGTGAAAGATGGTCGCTTGCTTGGTGTACTAATTAGGGGCGTTGTCATCCAAGCACTGTCAACTAGCGATGAGGAGGCCGAAGCACATGAATAACTTTTTAGATAATATTCCAACATTACCACTAGCTCCGTGGGTAGAATCAGCTATGGACTGGTTGACGAGTAATTTTTCAGCGTTCTTTAACTCTATTCAGCAATTCGGAAAACTACTCATGAATCAGGTCACTGATTTATTAATTAGTATCCCAGCCATTATTCTTATACTTCTTGTCGTGATATTTGCCTTCTTCGTTTCAGGCAAAAAGTTAGGGCTTGCTGCATTCTCATTAATCGGCTTGTTGTTTATTTATAACCAAGGATTATGGACTCATCTTATGGAAACAACCACGCTTGTGATCTTTTCCAGTATTATATCCATCATCATCGGTATTCCACTAGGTATCTTAATGTCAAAATCAACTGTAGCTGAAAACATTATTAAACCAATACTAGATTTCATGCAAACAATGCCTGGCTTTGTCTATTTAATTCCAGCTGTTGCCTTTTTTGGCATTGGTATTGTACCTGGTGTCTTTGCATCCGTTATCTTTGCTTTACCCCCAACTGTACGTATGACAAACCTCGGTATTCGTCAAGTACCAAAAGAATTAGTGGAAGCTGCAGACTCCTATGGTAGTACAGCTAGCCAAAAATTATTTAAAGTAGAAATTCCCCTTGCTAAATCAACCATTATGGCAGGGATTAACCAAACCGTTATGCTGTCACTTTCTATGGTAGTTATTGCCTCTATGATCGGGGCTCCTGGTCTAGGACGTGAAGTATTAACAGCTCTACAACGTACCCAAGTTGGGAATGGCTTCGTTGCAGGTTTAGGTTTAGTTATTTTCGCGATTATTATTGACCGTTTAACACAAAGCTTTAATAAAAAGAAAGCATTATAAAAATATCATCTTTCTAGCTACCATCCTCCGATGGATGTCGGCAGTTTGATACAAAATGATGAAGAGAAAGGGAGATTCGATGAAACTGAAAACACTATCAAAGTTAGGAATGGCTCTAGGTCTAGGCTTCATGCTTGCTGCATGTAGTGGAGGCGACTCTGGCTCAAGTTCTGGAAAAAACAGTGATTCTAAGGAGGTAAACCTAGCCTATGTTGAGTGGGATACAGAAATTGCCTCAACAAATGTTGTTGGGCAGGTACTCGAAGAATTAGGTTATGATGTAACATTAACTCCTTTGGATAATGCGATCATGTGGGAGGCTGTCTCGAAAGGAGAGGCTGATGGAATGGTTGCTGCTTGGCTACCACATACACATGCATCACAATATGAAAAATATAAAGCTGATTTAGATGAGCTAGGTGAAAACCTTGCTGGTGCAAAAATCGGTTTAGTTGTACCAAGCTATATGGATGTCAATTCTATTGAAGATTTATCTAATGAAGCAGATCATACAATCACTGGTATTGAGCCAGGTGCGGGCATTACTGCTGCTACAGAAAAAGCATTAGAAGAATATGATAATTTAGCAGATTGGAACTTTATTACTTCTTCTTCTGGTGCGATGACAACTGCATTATCAAAAGCACTGAAAGATAAGGAAGAGATTATTGTCACAGGCTGGTCACCACACTGGAAATTTGCGAAATATGATCTTAAATACTTAGAAGATCCAAAGGGTGTATATGGTGGAGAAGAAACGATTAATACATTCGTACGTAAAGGCTTAAAAGAAGATTTACCAGATGTATATTCAGTACTCGATAACTTCCACTGGACAGCAGAAGATTTAGAAAGTGTTATGTTAGAAGTAATGGATGGTAAAGATCCAAAAGACGCTGCGAAAGAATGGGTTGATGCTAATCCAGATAAAGTGGCTGAATGGACAAAAGACGTAAAAAAATAATATAAAAACAGGCACTCCTGCATAAGAGGAGTGCCTGTTTAATTATGATAGCAATTTCAACATGATTGCTGCTCCTAATACAAGGACAATACAAACAATGCGTCGCCAGTCCTTAGATTCATTAAAAAACAGCATACCTAGCAGTGCTCCCCCAGCTGCACCAATCCCTGTCCAGATCGCATAGGCAGTACCCATCGGTAATGTTTCCATCGCATAGGCAAGGCCTGCAAAACTTAAGGTGAATGCACCAATCAACAGTCCTAAATTTTTCATACTCTTCGCCTTATTATATTTACTAATCATATATACACCCATCATCTCACATAACCCTGCAACAACTAATGCCATCCATGCCATTATTCACTCACCTCTTGTTCCTTAGGCTCTCCCGTTACAAGCTTTAAGCCTACAACTCCTGCAAGTAACACAACAATACATACGATTTTTGCTAATTTCCACGGCTCTCCAAATAGCAAGCTATCCGCACATACAGTACCAGCTGTCCCTAATCCGACAAAGATTGCATAGACGGTCCCAACTGGTAGATGCTCACCTGCTTTAATGAGCAAATAAAAACTAATAAAAATGGCAATTGCTGTACCAATCCATTCCAGTACACTTGTTGCATGCTTTAACCCAATGACCCAGCCAACTTCAAAGCAAGCCGCTATAATGACGCTGATCCATTGTTTATTCATCATAAATCCCTCCATTTTATAAGACACGGCCGACTAATTGGATGATCCAACTACTTTTTCAGCATTCGCCAAATGACTCGATTTTAGCCAAACAAAAAAAGCCTGAAGAAACTGTCTTTAAACAGTATCTCCCAGGCTTTTATCCTTCCGTGTCACAAAATCAATTTGTGGTTTTCTCTCGGACCAGACTAGCAAGCGCTACGGAACCCTAGAAAACTTTTATTCGATTATTACTCTTAGTATAGCAAACTATTCAATGATTTTCCACTGGTACGTAGCCGACCTTTTCTACCATTGCCTGCCCTTCCTCAGAAAGTATCCAATCAATCAGTTTCTGTACATTTTGATTTTCCGTTCCTGCTGTGATGGCATAAAATTCAGACACTAAAGGATATGTACCATTTTGAATATTCTCTTTTGTTGGTGCTACTCCGTCAATGGATAGTAATTTGATCTTTTTGTTACCAACCATCTCTGTAGAATAATATCTAAACGTAAAGCCCAAGGCATTTTTATAATTTCGATATTGCGACACTTCCCGAATGATTCCGCCCATCCCTGATGCAACATCTTCAGTGGGTGCCTCCATGATTGGCGTATTGCCCATCAGCTTTTCTAGTGTCGTTTGGCTTCCACTATCTGCTGGGCGTTGAAAAGCACGAATGGCCTCATCCTCCCCACCCACTTCACGCCAATTAGTTATTTCTCCAGCATATATTTTTTTGACCTGCTCAAGTGTTAAATTATCGATTTTATTTTTACGGTGCACAAAAAAGACAAATGCCTCTCGACCAATTGGCGTCATATCAAATGTAAGTCCTTCCTTTTCTGCCTGCCATTCTTGTGAGGTGGACGGGGCTGCCACAAAAATTAAATCAACATCTCCAGCTATTAAATTTTGATAGGCCTCTGGTGTACGGCTTACTTGAACTCTACTATTATATGGAGGATATTCCCCTTTGGGATACGTAGCCTCCACAAAAGCCGCATATAAAGGGTACATGGCTGTTGCTCCATCTAACCGTGGTAATGACTCTGTCAATTGTAAGGAAGCTTTATTTTTCACTACTTCATTGCCAGGGACAAATGGCTGATAGACTGTTACATCAATTTCCGCATCAACAGTGGGAATACTCATTTTATAATAATGTTGAATCGGTTTAATGGCTGCAATCAACAGGGCGATTCCCATGACACCAAATAGCAAGCCCCTTCGTTTTTTTGTGTTGGTCCATTTAAACATGCTACAAACAATCCAGATAAATAAACAAACGGGTATAGTAAAGACCAAATTAATTAAATGCAGCCCACCACTTAATGTGATAATGAATGCAACCATTAATGTCACAACGGACAAACCAATTAGTATCGATACTATTTGTATAAACTTAAGCATACAAAGACCTCCCTAGTGTAATTTTACACTCCTTACACCAATGGTACCCGAAAGTTAAAGCATTCACAACTATATATTCTGAAAATTATGGTAAAATTAATTTTGTCTTGATTTTAATGAATGCTTTTTGTATGAAGGTGGTATATCAACTATAGAAAAGGAATCTTTACGAAAATCTCAAAATACAAGTAGGAGGATGTACATATGGCAATTGAAAAAGTACGTCGCCATTTAGCACAATGGCACGTAGAACACAAAATACAAGAATTAGAAGAAAGCTCCGCAACAGTTGAATTAGCAGCACAGGCGCTTGGCTGTGAGCCAGAGCGCATAGCAAAATCTTTATCTTTTCTTATAAATGATGGAGCGATCTTAATTGTGGCTGCTGGTGATGCAAAAATCGATAATGCAAAATATAAAGCCGTATTTGGTACGAAGGCAAAGATGTTATCCAAAGATGATGTGGAGACGATGATCGGCCATGATGTCGGGGGTGTATGTCCTTTTGGTGTGAACGAGGGCGTAGCCATTTATTTAGATGAATCTTTAAAACGTTTTACTACAGTATTTCCAGCGTGCGGTAGTAGTAATTCAGCCATTGAGGTAACCATTTCAGAACTTGAAACATATGCTCCCTATAAAGAATGGATTGATGTCTGTAAAGGCTGGAATGAATAAGGACCAAACGATTGGCGAGACTTTTAAAAGTCTCGCCAATTCATGTTGTTGAAAAAAGATAATATCGCTAGGAGGAATAATACCTTTTGGCAAGGTAAGGGTTGATTTCCGTTCCGCCAGCGTCCTTTCCAGGGGGCGTCCAATGAGCCGCTCCTCTCCAATCAACCATTCTGCAAAGTGTCTTTACTTTTTTAATAGTAGCATAGTAATAAAATCGCCCATTATCTGTATTCATAGAGGGGATAAGCTCTTATTTTCAATGTGGAGAAGTGATGAGTGACAAGAAGTGAACACCTTCACTTTATTTGAAAACCTTTGCTAAAAAGATAACACTTTTGTAGGTTGGAGTGGAAGGCTAATTGACTCCCGTGGGATAGCGAGTCAGGCGAAACCCTGCACGGAGCGGAGCGAAGGAAGCGGTTCGGCGCTCGCCCACAGGAAAGCAAGTAGCCTGCAACGGCAATCCATTTTCACCTTCTAAAAAAATTTTGTGGGTGGTTTTGTTTTTCAGCACTATAGATTTGCTATTCCTTGTAACCAACGGCTAACCAATGTGAATCCCATTCTGTAATTTGATTGCCTACCCGACAGCTTAAACCACATGCACAATTATCAGCAACAAATGAGCCAATTAGCCACTTCTTAGCGTGATATCCTTCTTTTAACTGCACTGTTCTGCTAGGCATCTCCACATACTGTTGGTAAATAAACAAATTATCATCATAGTGTTTGGATGTGGAAGCATTTACTCTCCGCCCACTTCCTGCATAAATTTCTACTGTATTTCCCTCACGAGAATAAACAGGCTTCTTGACATAGGGTACATCATCTCGAATAAATGGTTCTGCTGTAAGGTATGTAGGAAGCATATATTGCAAAATAGCTGCTCGTTCCTCGGAAGTAAAGAGCAATGGATCATTTCTCCGCTCCCATATTAACCATAATAAGATTTTCGATTGTAATACATAGGCAGCAGGTGGATTAATAATTGCTAGCTTTCGTTTTTTGACAAGCTCTAAAAGATGCAAGCCAATGCGATCACCATCTGCTGCCACATCATCTATTAAAAACTCTACAGGATGTGCAGGTCTAAATAAAATATCAATTTTCTCCATTGTAGGTGTATATAGACCTTGTGCTACCTCAGACGTGTCCTTAGAAAAGATGATAAGTTCTTGAATAGGTACATACTCAATGGTAAAAGGAATACAGGACTTGATAAACTGTACATGGCAATACTCTTCGTAGTCCTCTTTTGCTGTTTTTCCTGTGATGACAATCTTTGGCTTTTTGACATGATGTAAATATTGAATGGCATCAAAAAGAGCGCCCGACAATGCTTTTTGTAAGGCTGTTACATCATTGGGATTTTTAAAGCCAAAATGCTGACATAGTGCTTCATTCATCTTGAAGGTTTCTTGTACAAGAAAAGGGGTTTCTCCATTTAACTCTAAACATTTAATGTAGCCCTCCTCTGTACAAATAAAGTCAAATCGTGCCAGAATTGATTGCTGCTGTAAATAGTCTAACTGAATATATGGGATCATTTCCGGTCGAATACCTAAGGCTAAGAGCTGATCGACCGATAAATGTTTAAATTGTTTCCCAACTTTTAAAAAGATCCGCCAAAGTATCTGTGTTGCATAATGAAGTTGATCAATTTGTTGCTTTGATAATTCTAAAACATCATATAATGCATACTCTAAATCCTCAAAGTCAGGAAAGAAGTCAGGGAATTTTGAGTAAAATGCTTGTCGTTGCTGTGTGTGATTCATCATGTTCTTCACTCCCTATCCAAACCTTACGAGGAGGACGAGCCGCCACGAGATGCCCCACCAGAACCAAAGCCCGATTTTCCTGTGCTTGAGGAAGAGCTATTGGAGTAGGAATTGGAACTCTTAGATGAACTATCCGTCGAATAGGAGCCTTGTCCACTTGAATAAGAATTTGATCCACTTGAAGTTGAGCTACCTGAAGTTGAACTAGCCTTATTTTGCGTACTGTTTGTGATGCCATTTGTTGGTTTACTTTCATCCTTAGCGCTTGATGACGATCGTGGCACTGCTGAACCGCCACCATTGCTTGGCTCATCTCGATCTGTACCATTTTTTAAATTGCGACTTTTGTATATCGCACTTCCTATCATGGCTCCAGCCGTTGCATACATCAAACCATTAAAGAAATGCTGTGCATAGTAAGGTGAATTTTCATCGATACATTCAAAGGAACCATCATCACCTTCTTGCCATTCATCACAGGCATCAGCCATTTCACTATTGTAAACACTTTGTATTTCATCACTTGCAATTGCTTGATTTTGATCTTCCGTTACCTGATTAGAAGTAGTTAAAGGGTATTCTTCTGCTGTTTGATTTTCACTATTTCCACATGCTGCAAGCTGCACAGCCATCAAAGATGCCGTTGTCACAGCCATATATTTTTTTATTTGCTTTGCCATATTATAAACGCTCCTTTATTTCTAGTACCTAGTTTACGAATATCTACCATTATAGGTTTCATTTTTTACAAAAACATACAATTTATTTTAGCAGAAAAAAATCCCAAACAGCAGGATTGTTTGGGATTTACAGTGTTTTATGATTGTTTGGGCACGACTTTTTTTCCATAAGTCATATATCGCCATAATTTTTCAAATGGTCCTATTGTAAAGAACTTAAACCAAATCACACTAAAAATTATTTGAATGATAAACGTAATACTCGCTATCACTACAATATCTGATGGTGAAACTACTTCTAGCCCCATTAATGAAATGATGGCTGTTCCAATAAAGCTTTGCGCCAAATAATTTGTAAAGGCCATTTGCCCAACACGTCCAATTGGCTGAAGTAGCTTCGCTATTGTTTTATGTTCTAATAGAATAAACAAACAACTTAGGTAAAAATAGGTTGTGGGAACAACCCCTAAGCCAATGATAGATTGAAGCTGTTGGTCATCTGCTTGTGAGCCAAACCAAATCCATAATGAGAATCCAATAAAGAATGGGAAAGTACTATAAAGCAACCGTTTTATTTTTTGACTATGCGCTCCAATATGCCCAATCCAATCAGCTTTTGCTACTAAAAATCCACTTAAAAACATAATAAAGATGGCTACGGCATCATTGCCTAAAAAGCCAAATATAGCTGACGAAAGCGCATTAGACGGCATATACATTTGTCCTAATAGTGCCAGAATATGCAGTGCGATAATCGTAAACAACCATTTAGAAATCGTTGAAACCTTTGCAGAGTAAAATGGTAGCAATAAAAAACCAATCACTGCGTAAATGGCTAGGATAGAGCCCCAAAATATAAAAATATGAATAATACCTATAACCAATAAAGCAAATAAGCGTCTTGCAAAGCGCATTCTCGGTCTATCCCCCCGCGCTTCTGCACGTGTAGCAAAAATATAAAAGCCAACTCCAAATAGGAATGAAAAGATAGAGAAAAATTTCTTTTCTATAAAAATATTAATAAGTGAATCAATAACCCCATTCATTCCACTCATATCAGGCATTGGTGCACCTTCTATTATGAGCTGATAAGCACCTACATTAATAAATAAAATACCAAATAATGCTAATCCCCGTATAATATCTAAGGAAATGATTCGTTCTTTTTGTGTAACGGATGGATTCATGTTGAAAAAGCTCCTTATCTTTTATGCTATAGCTAGCATAACTCCCTATCCTTACAACTAATTATTTTTAAGCTTACAGGAACCTTACAAATCAAAAAGAATAGTCTTATAGTTTTTTATCCTCTTCTACGATGAAATATTACATATTTTATAGTAAAAACATCGAAAAGAGAGGTTTAGGAGATGAATAGAAATCGCAAGCTCGGTTTTTGTTATCCTGGCTACCGATACTGTGGTCCCGGCTGCTCAGGACCAGGTACACCTACAAATGCAGTGGATGCTTGCTGTAAACTGCATGATGAATGCTATGAACGCCACGGTAGCACAAAATACTGTGATGAATTGTTTCAACAATGCCTCCGCCCCCATATGAATGCACCAAATAAAATGGCTAGAGACGCTAGACTGTTCTATCGAGTTTTTGAGTTACGCAATCGTTTCTTTTAAAAGCAGATAAAGCTCACGATGTTTTTAATAACCACGTGGGCTAGCTTTTTGTATAGATAGCATATTTTTGTGGTGTCGTAAAACCAAGCTTTGTGCCTAGGTGAATGGATCCTGTATTCGAAATATCACAATCCCAACAAGGCTTTAGCTGGTTGACAAGACAATGATCTATAAATGTTTCAGCAATGCTACTTGCTAATCCTTGTCCTCTGAAATTTGAATCTGTCATAATATCAATTTCTGCATACTCATTTGATTTAAAAATAGAGACGGCTTCACTAATGATTTGTTCTTTGTGTACGAAACAAAAGCCAAAACCATTCTTGAGATAATTAGAGATAGAATCCCAATATTCCTCATAATATGTCTGATCAAATTCCAGTGAATTTTTAATCAGGGGTTCAGTAATAGATCTGACTTCGTAGTCACCTTCCCCACGCTTCTCTCGATGATTATAAATATTTTCATCAAATGTAAATGTATAGCGTTCTAGCTTTCTCAGCTGTTTATTTAACAATTGTTCGATTTTAGTATTCCACTGTTCTGAATAAGAAAATAAGGTAAACCGTTTCTGTTGTTCTACAGCCTGTTGCAAACAATAGGCTAGCTGATGATCAATCGAAGTCTTACTTTCATCGCCATATACATAGTATATCCCTGATTTCGTGTGGAATAATAATGTTCGAAAAGCAACTGTATCGGAATAGACAGCTCCTTCTATCATTCGATCTAGTATACTATAAACAAATGTCGGGGCTCTTGAAATAAATTGTTTAATGATAGGATATTGCTCTTCCGAGACTTTTATCATGCTATTTCCTCCAGTATTTTGCAGTATATATCATTTCTATTATAATAAACTTAAATCCATATGAAGGGACTGACTTATGCGCAGATAGCAATATTTTTCATCCAACATCATTATAATTTTGGAGGTAAAAGTATTGATTGACCATATCGACACGGAAAGATTACGGTTACGAAAAATGAGGAAAGCTGATGCTAAAAGTTTATTAGCTATTTGGTCTGATCCTGATGTAACCAAGTATATGAATATTACCCAGTTTACACAAGAAGAGCAGGCCTTGGAAATGATTGAACTTCTAGAACAATTAACTAAGCAACATAAGGCAATCCGCTTCTCTATTTTTGAAAAGGCATCCAAACATATCATTGGCTCATGTGGCTTTAATAAGATTGATTATGACAATGCTCTAACCGAGATTGGCTATGATTTGAGCAAGGAATATTGGGGAAAAGGCTATGCAACAGAAGCTATAACTGCTTTAATTGATTATGCCTTTAAGCACTTACAAATGGAAACAATTGTGGCAGAAGTTGACGCTGCCAATATCAATTCAATCAAGGTTTTAAAAAAATTGAACTTCATTTACCAAGAGAAGCATAATACTGAAGATACTCTACAACTTTACACTTTAACAAAATCTTAATGAGAAAAGGCTAAGCATGGCAGAATTCAACCAATACTTAGCCTTTTTAATTAGTGATACATGCCGTGATTAATTTTCCCTGTCAGCTTTTCTATTTTTACTTCAAATAGTTCAATTTTGGGCATAATTGGATAGCCTTCTCTTTCAAATGTCCATTCGGGATTGCCATACTTCTCCAGTAACGCATCAAAGAACCACTCTTTTTTCGTTTCCTCTTCAATTCTTGCGATATGTCCAAACAAAACAACACTTTGATAAACTAGTGCGGATTGACACGCGTATTTTTTGCCTGGATGTAAATCACCCATATCGCAAACTTCTATACAAATTTTAGGATTATGTTTGATATTTGACCAAAAGTGACTTTCTCGAAGATTACCAATATGCAAGTATAGTTTGTCCTCCCCTTCATATACATAGACAAACGGAATAACATAAGGAAAACCTTCCTCATCAACTGTTGCAACATGCGCAACTTTTCCCAACTTTAAGTATTGCTGTGCGTCCTCTTGTGAAATTTCCACACGTTTGTTTTGAATCGTACCTCTCATCATTTCTTAACCCCCTCATGAAATTATGTAACGATTAATAAACGTCGTTAAACCGTTTATTCCAAACATATATATATTTTACATCTTTAACAAAATTAAAAAAAGGGTAAATTTTTTCAGTAGAATAATAAAAGCCAAGGATGCACTAGTATAGCATCCTCGGCTTTCTTGTTATTTAATTGGAATCCAAATTTCTGAATACGAATCAGGGCGATAAGCATCCTCTTCAGGATAAACCTCCAATTCCGCTGTTCCTGCTGGTTCATATGGGTTGGATGGGAACCACTCTGAATAAATTTGTTTCCACGTATTTTGCATTGCATCAGGCATAGGTCCATGTACTTCAAAGACAACCCATTTGGATGCAGGTACTTCCATTGTTAAGAGATCTTCTCCTACCTCTCCTACATGATCAGTAGCAATCCAATAATCAATGAAGCCCTTTTGTCCCTGTTCAGTATTAGGTACACAAACACCTAATACACCATTGACAGTGCCATTATTTAATTGGTATAGCTGGTGATCAAAGCCACTTTGGTTTACCTCTTGCCAAAATAGAGGTATTTCCGTAGTATTCTCTCCATTTTGACAGTTGTATGTTCTTTTTACACCCACAATTTGAAACTTGTCTTTTTCAATAATTTTATATTTCATTGGTTCTGCTCCCTTCAAGCTTACCTGTATGACCAGGCGATTATATGATTGTAATGGTCCTTGCTTCTTTCTTGCTTCACTAGGCGTTACATGGTGCTGTTTTCGAAACGCTTTAGTAAAGGCTTCAGGAGTTTCATAGCCGTATTTGTAGGCGAGATCGATTATTTTTTGTTCAGTACCCAGCAATTCTTGTGCAGCTAACGTTAATCTTCTTCGCCGTAGATAATCTGCAATAGACATATCTGTCAAAATGGCAAAGGTTCGCTGAAAATGAAAGACAGATGAATTAACCTCCTGTGCAATCTGTTCAATCGTAATATCCTCTAATAAATGTTCTTCCATATAATTAATGGCCTTTTGTATCGACTCAATCCAACTCATTGCTCTCACTCCTTGATTCCATCTTAAAATAGATATTGCTGCATAACCTGTCTTTTTATGCTAACTTCGGACAGGTTAAATGGAAAGCATTTTTTGACTAGCTCTCCACTTTTAATTTCTTATCCCACTCACTATTTTTCCCTAAAATTCCATTGTAGTAGAAATCAAAAAACATCCAAAATATTTCTAAAAAATATTTACAAGAGTTTCTATTAAATGGTAAAACGGTATAAGAGAAGATATAGGGGGACTTTGCGATGAAATGGTTAGGTGCTGCTGCTATTTGTTTGAATGAAAGTAATCAGTTATTAATGGTTTTACAAGGAACTGTTGATGAAGAGAAAACTTGGACTGTGCCATCAGGTGGAAAAGAGGCCACGGAAGATTTTAAGACTTGCTGTATACGAGAAGTTTATGAAGAAACAGGCTATACAGTAGATATTATTAAGGAAATTTATTATAAGTACAATGAAGTAGTGGAAGTTCGCTATTTTCAAACCATCTTAACAGGTGGACAAATGATGATACATGATCCCGATGAATTAATATATGACATAGCATGGAAATCTAAAGAGGAAGTAGCACTTTTACCCCTAACATTTCCAGAAGATCGGGTATTTCTCTTATCGTTATTTAAATAAAAAAAGTCACGTCTCATCGACATGACCCCTCTTGTTAAATAGTGTAATTGTTTTGCTGATAAATAATTAAAGCAGAATGGATGACCGTCTGCTCTCCAATAAAGAGCGTATTGTATTTGATATCAAGTATGAAAAAGCCTTTTAAATCTACTAAAGCACGGTTAATATCAAGTTCAAATTGCACAATATCATTGTTTTGAATTGTCACAACTTGAGTTATCTGTGTCATTGTCCACACTCCTTTAATCTTATGATAGAGCAAAAAGAAGTTCATGTCACACAAAAAAGTTGGAGCTAAAAAAGCCCCAACACCTTTAGTACATCGTTAAATATTCCTCACGCTCCCAGTTATGGACACGTGTGCGATATTTATTCCATTCAATTTCTTTGGCAGCTGTAAATTTATCATAAATATGGTCTCCCAATGCATCACGAACAATGGCATCCATCTCTAATTCAATCAGCGCAAATTCTAATGAGGATGGTAAACTATCAATCCCGTTCAACTCCCGATCTGCTGCTGTCATTTTATAAATATTACGGTCTACCGCGGCTGGTGGTGTTAAATCTTTTCGTATGCCATCCAGCCCTGATGCTAGAATTACAGCCATTGCTAAATAAGGGTTTGCTGCTGGATCAACTGAGCGCAATTCAATTCGTGTAGATAGCCCACGTGCTGCTGGAATGCGAATTAATGGTGAACGGTTTTGAGCAGACCATGCTACATAGCAAGGGGCTTCATAGCCAGGTACTAATCGTTTATAGGAATTGACAAGTGGATTCGTGATAGCCGTAAAGCCATGCACATGCTTCATAATTCCTGCCATAAAGCTACGTGCGGTTGCGCTTAATTGCAAGTCTGCATGTTCATCATAGAAGGCATTTTTGTCACCTTCAAATAAGGAGAGATTAAAATGCATTCCTGAGCCATTGACCCCAAATAGTGGCTTTGGCATAAATGTTGCGTGGAGACCATGCTGTGCAGCAATGGTTTTTACCACCAGTTTAAATGTTTGGATATTGTCACATGCCTCAATAGCACTCGCATACTTAAAGTCGATTTCATGCTGGCCTGGTGCTACTTCATGATGAGATGCTTCAATTTCAAAGCCCATTCCCTCTAGCTCTAAAACAATATCACGACGACAGTTCTCTCCCAAATCAGTTGGCGCTAAATCAAAATAGCCTCCACTATCATTTAATTCCAGTGTCGGATGCCCCTTTTCATCCAACTTGAATAGGAAAAATTCAGGCTCTGGCCCTAAATTAAACGACGTAAAGCCCAGCTCCTCCATTTCCTTCAATACGCGCTTTAAATTGGCGCGTGGATCTCCTTCAAACGGTGTACCATCTGGTCTTGCAATATCACATATAAAGCGAGCTACTTTCCCCTTTTCAGCAGTCCAAGGAAAAATCACGAAGGTATTGATATCAGGCTTTAAATACATATCTGATTCTTCAATACGCACAAAACCTTCGATTGAAGAGCCGTCAAACATAACTTTATTATCAAGCGCTTTTCCTAATTGACTGACGGGAACTTCCACATTTTTGATTGTCCCTAAAATATCTGTAAATTGTAGGCGAATAAATTTCACATTTTCTTCCTTCACTCGGCGTATAATATCTTCTTTGGTATAATGTTTCATTCTTCACCACTCCAATGTAATTTTTATTAACACGTTTTTTATAACTGTTCTAAAAATACATTATTTTTGAAGAATAAGCAATGTGTATGTAAGGTTTTATGACATACCTTTTATAGAATATATTAATCCTTATTTTAGATTAATTTTTCTTACCCTATTTCCATCTCAAATAGCGAGATCTTTCATCTTTAAAAAAGGGCAAAACTACCACTTTCTACAAAAGGCCTTTAGTCTTATAAAAATTCTTCGTCATTCTAAAAATAAACAGCCTATATCATGACGAGACGAAGCATTCACTACTTCTACATGCATCAAATGGAGATATATCAAGAACATCGTTAAAAAGATAACCCGTGAACCCTATCCAAGAACCAAGATGTCAAAAATCCTATTGATTAAGTTTTACTTTATATCACAAAAGCCTTGTATAATGCGATATTTATTGGTAAATTTATAGCAAATTAGAATTTTAATTTATTCATATTATAAGTAAATACGGAGTATATAATTATGGTTAGAAATCATTATGTTGGCTTCCAGGAAATATTTAGTTATAGATACATAAGGCGGTGAATTAAGTAGGCATGTCAGTATTAATTATTGGCAGCGTAAGTAATGATGTGCTACGTCTGCAAAAGTATTTTCATCGTATCAGCATCCCCAATATTCATTGCTTTTCAACAACGGAAGCAGCAATGAACTATTTAGTAGATTCAGCTTTGAAAGATGAGCTGGAATTAATCGTACTTGACACGAAAATGACACTCAGCAATTGCGAGGAAATTTGTCAGCACATTCATGCACTTAAAAATTGGATAGATGTCCCTATCCTACTATCTACTACCTACGAAAAAAACATAACAATCGATAGGGTTTTTGAAGCAGGCATTTTCGACTTTATTTTAAAGCCGTTTGATTTTACTCATTTTAAGACTCGAATTCAAGTAGCCTTAAAATATCAGAGGGAAGCCAAACTTCGAAAGCAGCAAGAAAGTATGATTCAAAAAGATTTGTTTATTGCAAAAAAATTCCAAAAGAACGCACTATCTCCTCCATTAAATCTTGAGCAAATACAGGTTGATGGTCTTTATGTAACATCCAATACACTAGGAGGTGACATGTACTGCTGGTTTAAGATTAATGACCATTTAACCGCCATTCTTCTGTACGATGCAATGGGGCATGGCATAGCTGCATCACTCGTTACTATGTCCATCAGATCATTATTAAAAGGAATAATTACTAAGTTAATTGATCCAGTAGCCGTAATCCAAGAACTTAACCGCCAAATTTACGAGCTATTTTCTGATGAAGATATGGACCGTTTTTTAATGACAGCAATCTACATACTTCTCGATACAAAAAACGGCACTTTGCACTATGTGAATGCGGCTCACCCTTCTGGCTTTTTATTTGGAAAATATGGAGAAACAGTCTTCCTCCCAGCGAATACGCCTATCCTCGGACTATTCCCTACTATTCAAATAAATAAAAAAACAATACCTTTATCAGGCTGGCATCGTATTATTCTTTATACGGATGGATTATTAACATTGAACGAGCAAAACTCAATTGATATGGACTTTTTCTACACTTATGCTTCACAGGATAACAGCTATGCACTACAAAAATTTTCTCAAAAGTACAATTTATTTGATAATGATTACAGCGATGACATCACAGTCGTTTCAATAACAATTACATTAAAGGGTAGGTGATTGAAGATGGAATTCACACTCAATGTAAATCCTGATACACAAGCTATAGCCTTTATTGATCAAGTTATGGAGAATTATACAGATTTATATAATCTACCTTATAAACGAGAGTTAAGATTTGTTGTTCATGAACTAGTCATCAATGCCGTAGAGGCTATGGGAAAAATTGATATACCCGCTCAAAAGGAGATTCAAATACATGTAACTCCATCAAACGAAGAAATAAAAATAACAGTCACTGACGAAGCAAAAGGCATTGACGAAAAGGACTGGGACAAAGTTCTTCAATTCGATTTAGACAAACTTGATTATGCTGATCGTGGACGCGGGTTATTTTTTGTCAAAAATATGGTCGACCATATTTGGTTCGAAAATATTTCTGAAACAAAATTTTTAGTTGGTATTTCCAAAAAGATTCATCTATAAAAGTAAACGTAAAATTGGGGGCGTTTTAATGAAGTTATCTATACGAAAGAAAATGAATCTGCTTATATTTGGTTGTATTATTTTACTTACTTCCCTTTTAGCAGGAGTCAATTTTTTTGTTGCCAAGAACAATCTATTAGAAAGTGCTGATACAAAGCTTTTATCAGATATACAGTTGAGCTATGAATATTTAGACGCTAAATATCCTGGAGAATGGTCCATTAAAAACAACCAACTCTATAAGGGCGATATCAATATGGTAGAAAACTTTGAGGTAGCTGATAAAGTTGGAGAACTCACAAATGGAAATGCTGTATCCATCTTTCAAAACGATACGCGTATAAGTACCAATATAGTGGATAATGGTCAACGCGCTTTAAATACAAAGGTTTCTGACGAGGTTGCTACTGTTGTACTGGGAGAAAAAAAACGCTTTATCGGTTCTGCCAATGTCTTAGGAAGTTTGCATCAAGCAGCCTATGATCCGATTGTAAATAGTCAAGGCGAGGTTATCGGTGTATGGGCAACCGCTGTCCCTACCGCTCCTTATATAGGCATTGCCACAAAATCTGCACTGGAGAATGTAGCGATTTCCTTAGTGATCGCCATTGTAATGATCGGAGGAATTAGTTGGTTCTTACAAAAGCAAATTGTTAATCCTATTAACATTCTAAGTACCAATGCCAAGGAACTAGCAGACCTAAATTTAAATGTTAAACTGTTAAACCCTAAAGGCAAAGACGAAATCGCTGAATTAGCACGTGCATTTAGTAGTATGAAAAATCATTTAACAGAGACGATAAAGATTGTGGCTGGTAGTGCACATCAAATTGCAAAGTCGTCACACACTTTGGCAGAATCATCTCATCAAACAAGCGAAGCATCTAATCAGATTGCACTAACAATGAATGAAATCGCCGTTGGTACTACCACTCAATCTGATCAGGCTGAACGAATAGTTTCAATGATGCAAAAAACGATTGAGGAAGTATCAAAGAGCTTACAAAAAGCCGAAATCACTTTAAACAGTGCTATCGAGTCCACTCATATCGCACGTAAAGGAGAAGAAGCCATCACCGAAGCGATTATGCATCTAAGTGATGTTACGAAAACAGTGTCTTATGCAACTGATTCTATCCAAAAATTAGGAAAGCGCTCAGAAGAAATTGGTGGTATTATTACCGTTATTACTGGCATCGCAGAACAAACAAATCTGTTAGCACTCAATGCGGCCATCGAGGCGGCACGAGCAGGTGATCAAGGAAAAGGTTTTGCTGTCGTTGCATCAGAGGTTCGTCAGTTAGCTGAACAGTCAAGTTTAGCAGCTGGACAAATTACTAATCTTATTAATGATATCCAAGCGGAAACTTCTGTGACTGTACGGACAATGGAAAGTAATTTACTAGCTGTTGAGGAGCAAGTAACGATCATTAATAAAGGTGGAAGTGCCTTAAAAGAAATCGTGGAGAAAGTGGTCGAAACTGAAGAAGGTGTCGAACAAATGAAAGTGGCATTTACACATGTTAACGACAACTCCCTAGATGTGCAACAAGCCATTCAAGATATTTCTCGCATCATCGAGGACGCTGCAGCAGCTACAGAAGAGATTGCCGCAACCTCAGAAGAGCAATATGCGACTGTTGCCGAAATTACACAAAGCTCAGATGAGTTATCATCAATTGCTGATAAATTACAAAATGAAGTGAATAAATTTAAGTTTGAATAAATCCCCAAACAAGAAAAGAAAAATGGAGGCGCTATAGGATGAATCAGAAGAAAATTGCAATGAGTATTGACACAAAGGCTGATTATATTGTGATTGCGTTTACAGGCGATTTAGAATACGGGATGATTGAAGAAATAAAGTCAGAGCTGCAAACACTTAGCTTAGACACAAAACACGGATACATTATCGATATGCAAAGGGTAACAAATATTGATAGTACTGGATTCGGGATGATCGTTAATTTTGCTAAGAAGGTGTCTGTAAAAGATAAGAAAATCGCCATTATTGTCGTCGATGATTTCATTCGCAACTTATTCGCTATTTCACAGGTTGATAAAGTATTCCCTATTGCCGAAAGTGAAGAACAAGCAAGGAAGATTATTAAAGAAGATTGGCTAGGTGAACTATCACTTAACGATTATTAATCTCTATAAGCATAATAAAAGGTGTATTCCTATTAACGGAATACACCTTTTTATGTTGTTAAAAAAGAAGATGTCAACGGTAGAAATAGTAACTTTACAAGGCGAGAGGTTGATTTCCGTTCTGCCAGCGTCCTTTCCAGGAGGGCGTCCGATGAGCCGTTAAATCCCATAGGAGTGACGCTATCAACCATTCTACAAAGCAGGCTTTACCTCATAGTAGCATAGCGATCAAATCTACCCATTATCTGTATTCTTAGAGGAGATAGGCTCTTATTTTCAATGTGGTGAAGTGAAGTGCTGAGTGACAACACCTCTTCATAAAGAGTAATGAACTCTTATACTTTATAAAACCTTCGCTAAAAAGATTAGTTTTTTGGATTGAAGTGGAAGGTATTTGACTTCCATGGGATAACTAGACAGGCGAGCCCCTACATGGAGCGGAAGCAGTTCGGCGCTCGTCCATAGAAAAGCATGCAGCCAGCAACAGAAATCCATTTCTACCTTTCAATTGACTGTTTTGTTTTGTTTTGTAACACTAAGAAAAGGTGTATTTCCTATTATGGAATACACCCTTTTCTTTTTCTTTAATACTGCAGTAGCATATTAACAAACACAACTAGAATGATAAACGGTACAACAACTAACATTAACATACGATATGTCGAATAATACCCTTGTCCCATTTGACTACCCGTTAGCAATTCTCTCTTCACAAATTCTTTATCTACTACATAGGCAATAAAAATAGCAATGAATAAATTCCCTAGTGGAAGCATGATATTCGACACTAAAAAATCGGTTGCATCAAAGATACTTTTCTCGAAAATCATTATATCCGATAAAACACTCGAAGAAAGCGCTGCTGGAATAGCTGCAATAAATACGACTATACCAAGTATAAGTGTCCACATGGGACGGGATTTCTGACTATGCTCCATAAATGCTGCGACGATAATCTCATATAAACTAAATGATGACGTTAATGTAGCAAATAAAAATAGCAATAAAAACATGGCTAAAAACACTTCACCGAATGGCATTTGACTAAATGCTGTTGGTAGTACCATAAATAGCAAACCTGGACCCGCTGCTGGCTCTAAATCAAAGGCGAACACAACAGGGAAAATCGCTAAACCTGCTAAAAATGAAACGAGCACGGTTAACAACACTACAGAACCTGCTGAATTCGGAAGACTGACATCTTTTTTTAGATAAGAGCTATATGTAACTAGACAAGAAAAGCCAACTGCTAACCCAAAGAACGATTGCCCGAGGGCTTCTAATAATGCCTTACCCGTAATATTCGAGAAATCAGGCCATAAGAAGAATTTTACCCCTTCCATTGCCCCATCTAATGTAACAGCACGCACAACAAGGACAATGAACATTATGAAAAGTAACGGCATCATCCATTTATTGGCTTTTTCAATCCCATTTTGTACACCTAATGAAATCACAAGTACGTTGGCTAATGTAAACAACACTAGACCAACTAGTGTAATCCATGGCGTGCCTATAATTTTTCCAAATAATTCAGCTGGATCTACTGCTGGATCAATTACCGCGCCAGCTACACCTAGCCCGCTATAAATAAAGATCCAACCTCCGACTACGCTATAAAAAGTTAATAATAAAAAACAGCCTAGCACGCCCATTCGACCAATCCAAGCCCAGCCTGGCTTAGTTGGGGCAATTTTTTTATACGCTGTTACAGCCTCGGATTGTGTACCACGTCCTAACACATACTCGGACAATAACATTGGTAGTCCTATTAACAAGGTAAATAACACAAAGATAAGGAAAAATGCTCCTCCACCACTTTGTCCCGTTACATAGGGAAGTTTCCAAATTGCTCCTAGTCCGATCGCCGCACCAGCTGATGCTAAAATAAAACCTAATTTACTAGACCACTGTCCTTTTTTTCCACTCATCTCTTCAAACTCCTCAAACATTCTAAACTCTTCTCTATTTTACATGAAAATATAGCTTTCGACTAGATTATACTTATAAAGTACTAGTTAGCTGTTTTACCCTATTACTTTTTTCTATATTTATTATTCTTCACACCTTTCTCTATCCATCATTCCTTCCAACAAAAAACCTCAGGTATGTTCACCCGAGGTTAGTAAAAATTATTTTGTTATATAGATAGAACGCTGGCGGTCGATCCACTTGCGCATAGTAGTAAATAAAAACGCCATAATAGCCGTTAATAAAATACCTTTTACAATGTTAAATGGTAAAATCCCAGCGATAATCATTTTATAAAGTGAGTCACCTACAACAGGTTCCATTCCTAAGAAGTATGTGTACATCGGTAAAAATACAGCGTAGTTTAAAATACTCATGCCTACTGCCATTACGACTGTTCCTGTCGCTAAACCTCCAACAAGACCAGCAATTGTTTTAAAGCGATTAAAAATAAGGCTTACTGGCAAAATAAATAAAATACCTGTTGCAAAGTTGGCAATATGACCTACTGGCACACCTGTTGGCGTTCCAGAGAAAATCCAATCCAATACATTTTTAAATAATTCTACTAAAATACCAGCTACAGGCCCCATTGTGATGGCTGCTATTAATGCAGGCATATCACTAAAGTCGACTTCCAAGAATGCTGGAAATGGTGGAATTGGAAAATTAAAAAGCATTAATAAAAACGAAATACTGCTCAGCATGCCAATCGTAATAAACGATTGAAGTTTAACATTTTTCTTCATAGAAAACTCTCTCCTCTTTGCTGATTCAATCTCGCAAGAAGAAAGGTGACGATCTTTCAATGTTAGCACAAAAAACCCTTATGCATGAAGAGCACAAGGGAGAAAGGCATGACGAATAAGCGTCAATTTAAACTATTTTTGAGCACCGTTTAAAAAGCCATACAAAAAAGCGCTCGTTTATAGTTTATTTCATAACAATGAATGACGATCGTACCTCCATCTTCTCCCATCCAGACTTTAACTGTCGGCCTCGGAATCACACCAAGTCAGCCATGCAAATAAATTTGCACAGGTCGCGGGCTGAAGAGCGAAGCATAAACCATTCGAGTTAATGGAAACATTAACGGTTCACCACTCTATTACCGCCGGTCGGGATTTTCACCCTGCCCCGAAGATGAATCATATTATTTTATACTACAACCTTACTATAATTAATTATCAAGAAAAAGTAAACAGTTCTGCTTAAAAAAATCCGATTAGATTTGTATGTATTGTAAAAATGGAGCATTCCATGTTACAGGAATGCTCCATTTTTGATTCTGCCTAAGGCATATATTGTTTATTTGGCCCCACAGGCTTTGGCAAATAATTTTTTAAATCGAATCCTTCCCAACTTTCTTGGACCACATTATCTAAGCGTAATTGTTGGTCAAAGCTAGCAGCAGTTAACATCATCGCTTCAATCAATTGGGTAGCGCGAATTGGCTCCATCGATGCTAAATCTAAGGGAATGTCGAATGTTACGACTACACCTTCCGCTTCCTCTTTCACGGTATATGTTACGTTTTCAGGAACCACTGTTACATAAACATCATCATTTTTGTTTTTCATTAGTGTAAGTGCTTCTGTAATATTAGCAAATGTTTGACGGAAATCTGGTGACAGATATTCTGCCCCATTCTCATCTTGGTATAAGTAATAATTAAAATGCTTGGCGTTTGTTAATGACATGGCTTGACTTGGCTCACCCTCTTGAGAAAACTCATAAGGTGTGCCATCTTCATTTTGAATCTCAACTTCCGTATATTCAGAATCCGAGAAGGTATCCTCTAAAGTCCCTTTGTACTCATTAACGGTAGCTGATGCAATATCATAGTCATTGTCCTTTGGTAAAACGTGGACAAGCTTGTCTTCCTTCTCCTTCAGTTCACCTTTAAATGGATGATAATCCGTAAACCCTTTGGCTTCTTCATCTATTTGAGGAGCATATTTTTCATACATCTGTAAGGTAGAAGGTTTTTCTGTTCCAAAATCAGTTGCTACACGCTCATTTGGTATCACATATGTCATTGGGACACTTTCTGCATCGCGTCCTGCCAAACCAATACGAAATACGACAGCATCTTTCACATCTTCCTCATAGACAGATGACCGTAAAGATAACATACGCTCATGCTCCGATACAATACTGGATTGAAGTGCCTCATCCTGGGTAGCTGCTTCTTTGGCAGAACGATCTTCCTGTAACGTAGAGTAATTAGCCGTTTCTGGCGTACTAGCTAAATCTTTTTGGCTAGCGTCATTATTCATCAACATGAAGCCAACGAGTACCGTTATCGCGAAAACTGCTGCTACACTCGTAAAAATCGACATTTTACGGAACTTAAATCGTGATGGTCGTTCATCTTGAATTAAAGGTTTACTTTCTTGTTGTGCTTCTTCATTCTCTATGGGTTGTTGTATCGCTTCTTGAAGGTGACTATTATCCTGCAAGCGAGCATCTGCCATTAACCGATTTAATATTTCTTCTTTTGAACGGCGGTCAGAAAGCTTAGGGGCATTGTTCAAGACATGTTCAAGCTGTTCATCATCAAATGGCTTATGCGTCATTGCCGTTTCGCCTCCTGTTCTCTAATCGGCTGTAGCTGTTGCCTTAAAAATTTAATGGCTCGATGCTGGGTCGTTTTTACCTTAGCTTCTGTCCAATCTAGTATTTGCGCTGTTTCTGCAATCGATAAATCTTGAAAATAGCGCATAATAATGACCATTTTTTGGTCGCCTGTACAGTTTTCAAGTGCTGATTCTACCTGCATAAATTCATCACTGGCCTGTAGCATATCTTCCGGTGATGGTGTGGTTGAATGGAGCTGTTCCGTTTCCCAGTCAAAGAAATCATGTGAATGCTTTTGACGTACAGCTTGCTTTCTAAAATGATCAATCGCTACATTTTTAGCAATAGCAAATAGCCAAGTTTTCTCACTACTATTGCCTGCAAATTGATCATATGAGCGCAACACTCGTACATAAACTTCATGTGCTAAATCTTCGGCAAGTGTACGGTTTTTTACTAAATATATTAAAAACTGAAACACGTCTTGGTGATATGCATCGTATAGTCGATGGAACACGGAGTCATTCAAAGCACTCCACCCCCGTTCTATAATATTTGTCGTCTTACATTCATAGAAGTTACAGCCAATTAATAGCAATACTTGTTATTAATCGAACGGTAAATAAAACGTGAAGGTCGTACCCTCTTTCAACACACTGTCTACCATTATATTACCTGAGTGAGCCTTCACAATATTTCTAGCAATGGCTAAGCCAAGACCAGTTCCACCCTTGGAACGAGTACGTGCCTTATCGGCTTTATAAAAACGTTCAAAGACATAGGGTAAGTCCTCTTGAGGAATGCCATGTCCTGTATCTTGAACAGATATTTTAGCAAAGGTCGGCTCCTGCTCTATTTTCACAGTTACAGACCCTTCATCTGTATGTCTCAGGGCATTGTCGACTAAATTTGTAAGCACTTGTTCAATGCGATCCTCATCTATATTAATCATGGCCTCGTCATTAAATTCACTTTCAAACAACAGACGAACATGCTTTTCTTTTGCTACCTGTGCAAACTTTTGTGTAATACGTTCGAATGTAGAATTAATTGGTAATTCATCTTTATAAAGCGTCATATGCCCTGATTCCATGCGTGCCAAATCTAATAGATCTGTCACAAGGCGACCCATTCGCTTCGATTCATCATAAATAATTTTGGTAATCTCATTTCGCTCTTCCTGATCCTGAATAAAATCATCATCCATTAATGCTTCCGAGTAACCTTGAAGCATGGCAATCGGTGTTCGAAGCTCATGAGAGACATTGGCAATAAAATCGGATCTTAGTTTTTCCAAGCGATGCTGTTCAGTCATATCACGAATAACAGCCACAGCGCCACGTATCATTTCACCACTATATAGAGGACTAATAGTAAATGTATAATAGCTGCCATCCATTTCAATTTCCTCTTCTAGTTTATCCTCAAACATCAGTACATGATCAAGCATATGATACAGCTCTGGCGGAATAGGTTTTGCACTTTGTGAGCCTTTATTCACAAACCATTTTTGCATTAGACGTTCAGCTGGTGGATTACTTAATAATATTGTACGATCCCGATTAAATGTTATCACTGCATCTGTCATAGATGTCAAAATATTAGAAAGCTGTTCGTTTTCTTGATTGATAACCTCTAAATTATGCTTTAATTGACGGCCCATTTGGTTGAAGGCAACGGCAAGCTGACCAATTTCATCATTTTGAGTAGTGGGCATTTTCGCTTCAAAATTCCCTTTTGCAATTTCAAAAGCTAATTCACGCATTTTTCTTAATGGCGAAGTTATCCGTGAAGAAAGGAAGAATGCGAAGAATGTCGTCAACACAAATGCAATGAAGGCTGCTAAAAAGACAATTTTCGTTGTTTCCTTAGACGTTTTATGTAACGCATCTGGGCTTTGGTAGATGAAGACAGCTCCATGTACTGCATTTTCAACATTTAGGGGAAAACCAAGTACGACATAAGATTCCATCTTTTCTTGATCAGTTGAAGAAGGCATCATCATTTCTTTAATAATCGGTTCATCTGATTGAAACACTTCATGAAAAGATTTATTGGCTAAAATAGTATCTTGTATTTCTTTTTTGTTGACACCCTCTTGCATCGCAAAGGACACTTCAACATGACTGATAGCGATCAATGCATTGGTCCCTGTAGGTAAAATATCTTTTAATAATTCCGAGGTAGATTCGGCTGTTTCATTGTCATCTACTATACTTGCTACTGTTGCTGCTGTTTGTCGCAATGAAATTTCTGCTTGCTGCATATGGTAATTTTGAAGAAATTCCAGCATTAATACCGTGAAAACAAATAATACAAATGAAACGAGAAGCAATATGGTTACCCATAGCTTCCCGACAACACTATTCCATATTCTATTCATTGACAACCTCAAATTTGTATCCAACGCCCCAAACCGTCACAATCATTTTAGCAGCGTTTTCAGAAACTCGGTTGAGTTTTTCACGTAAACGTTTTACATGTGTATCCACTGTACGTAAATCACCAAAGAAGTCATAATGCCATACCTCTTTTAGTAGTTGTTCACGGTCAAATACTTTGTCTGGCGATTTCGCTAAAAAGTACAGCAATTCATACTCTTTCGGTGTTAAATTAACCTCAATGCCCTCTGCAGTCACACGGTGTGCATCATGATCAATCATTAAGTGTTGGAACACCACTAAATCTTTTGAAGAAGATGCATTAGTCGTTGGTGAGAAAGCCTGTGAACGACGTAGAATAGCCTTCACACGTAACACAACCTCACGAGGACTAAATGGTTTAACGATATAGTCATCTGCACCAAGCTCAAAGCCTTGTACACGGTTCGCTTCTTCGCCTTTAGCAGTTAATAAAATAATAGGTGTTGCTGCGCGCTCTCGAATTTCTGCACACACTTCTAGCCCATCTTTTTCAGGCATCATAATATCAAGTAAAATACAGTGATATTCTTTTTCTAAAGATTTCTCGATCGCTTGTTCTCCATTTTCGGCCTCGTCAACAAGGTATCCTTCTCGCTCAAGATACATTTTTAATAAGCGGCGAATACGATCCTCGTCATCTACTACTAATACTGAAATATTTTCTGACACTTTCACGATCCCTCTCTTCCATCTTTCTCTAACTTCTATTGTACATGGTGTGACACATATTGAAAAGAAAAGAAAGCCTCTTCGCTACAGCGAAAAGGCTTGTTGCTTCACAGGTTACGCGTAGGAGTGTAAACCTGCAAGAATTAAGTTAACAGCAATTAGGTTGAATAAAATAATCCCAAAACCAATTAGTGCTAACCAAGCAGATTTTCGACCTTCCCAGCCTTTTGATAGACGTAAATGCAGGAATGCTGCATAGAATAACCATGTAATAAGAGCCCATACTTCTTTTGGATCCCAACCCCAGAAACGACTCCAAGCAATTTGTGCCCAAATCATCGCAAAGATTAAAGCACCAAGGGAGAATACAGGGAAACCAATCAGCACTGAACGATAACCAATTTCATCAAGTAATTGTAAATTGACACGTTTAACAAGTGGTTGGAAAATGGCACTAATTCGACGGCGAGCAATTAAACGAATTAATAAATACAACACAGATCCTACCAATAATGACCAAACAACGGTTGTTAATTTTTTAGCATTGATTAACGCTGGCATTTCTACTAATGGCGACATGCCATGTTCTTCTATCACTTCATATTCATTCATACCGAATACTGGAGGTAAATTGTAAATAATTTTACGAGTAGTTCCTTCTTTATCCACATAATTATAGCTAGACTCGTAATCCATCGCACTAAATGTAGATGTTACCGCGACAAATCCAACAACGACTACAAGACAGTACATAACGGCTTCTAACCAAAAACGTTGTTTAGAGGGCTTTGTTAAATCTACTACTTTTAATAAGTAAATAAGTCCTGCCACAGCACTAATGGCTAAAATAGATTGCCCTAATGCTGCTGTAATAACGTGAATTGTTAACCAATGACTTTGTAATGAAGGCACTAAAGGACTTACTTCTTTCGGGAACATTGCTGCATAAGCAATAATCAAAAGCGCAACAGGCAATGCCACTAATCCAAGTGCCGTCAAACGATAAATAAAATAAATTAAGATAAACGCGCCGACAATGAACATACCAAAGGCAGTTGTAAATTCGAACATATTACTTACTGGCGCATGTCCTGTATATATCCAACGCGTAATAAAATAGCCAAGCTGTGATAGGAAACCAATTATAGTAACCACAATGGCAAGCTTGCCCCATTTGCCAGTATTTTTACCAGTAGCATTACCTTGCTTAATTGAACCACCAAATAATAATGTCGCAACTAGATAAGCAATAAACGCTACAAATAGTAAGTTTCCACTTAAGTCAATCAAACTCATAAGGTGTTGTCACCTTCCTTTTCTTTAATGCCACCAGTAGTGGACTCTTCGCTAGCCTCATCTTTCTCTAACTGATCTTTATACGGAGGCAATGCAGCAAATGTTGTAACAGCATCTAAATCCTTTTTCATGCTGAACATATTTTTGTTGACATGGGCAGCCATTAACACACGGCCGTCTGGCTCCACTTGAAGCCATAAACGACGATGATTCCAGTAAGAGCCAATGGCAACACCGATCATAAAGATGACCCCACCAACAAACAGAATAGGGATGGTACTATCTTTTCGCACCGTAATACCTGACATATCACGCATCTCTGCACTAGCAAATTTCATTCTGTATTTATTTTCACCCAGTGGTTCTAAAGGAGGCTGCATAATTTCAACAAAGCTTACTTCTCCTTCAGGAGTTTCTGGTGTAGTCATTTTAAATAAAAATGCAGGATTATTTGGAATAGACGTTTTAGTCTGAGGTTCTCCATTTTCAAATCCATCAAAATCAGGTGTATAGACAAGAATTTGAACGGATGAACCATTCCCTAAATCATATTCTTTTTTAGGATTTGTTAAATCAATCTCTACCTTACCTAATGATTTCTCTGTCGTCTTATTAATTAATTCAAAGTTCATCTGTTTTAATTCATTTAGACGATAATCCATCTGGTAAAGGGCAAAGCCATCTTCTTTCAAAGGATGGTTTACACGAATAGAATAGTCTTTTACTTTTTCTAGATTTTCCGTATCCCCAGGCAATGCATCTTCAGGTTGCTTGTAAAGTGTAATATCGGTCTGGAAGTTTTTAGCCACTACATTCACACCCTGTTTAACTTGCTCACCTTGTGGTGTATTATCATGTGTTTCTAAAATAAAGTCACGGTTTTCAATGAAATAGCCTTCCATTCCAGTGATAGCTCGTGTTTCACCTTCACGCACCCATATCGATTCATCAACATAGAAGCCTGGAACTAGACGTAGCATGACCCCACCTAAAAAAATGATGAGACCTACATGGTTTATGTACGGACCGTAACGAGAAAAGCGTCCTTTTTCAGCTAAGAGAGCGCTACCATCTCGACGAACAGAATACTTCATCTCAGTCATTTTTTGAGCCACTTTATCAAGCGTTTCCTCCGCACTCGCTGACACTTGTCCTTCTGCAACAATGCGCTGACGCTTCATAAAGCTTTCATGTCTTTTAACACGTTGATTCTTTAATGATTTATAAAGTGGAATGCCTCGGTCAAGACTTGCCACTATAATTGAAACTGCTAGCATACCAACTAAAATCTGGAACCACCATGAGCTATATAAATCCGAAAGCCCCAACGTATAATAGATTTTACCGAATGTACCATATACGTCTGCGTAATAAGCCCCCTTCTCCATATCAGAAGCTTTTACGTAAAACTCTTGCGGTAGTAATGTTCCGACTGAAGCAGCAATTAATGTGATAATAATTAAGGATATACCAACTTTAACACTTGAGAAGAAATTCCATATTTTATCAACAAATGATTTGTTATATGTTTTGGAGCGAATGGCCATACCATCATAGCGCATATCAACAACTTTATTTTGTTTTTCTTCTTCGGTTAAAGGACGACCACATTTCTCACAAAGCTTCGTGCCGTATGGATTACTATGACCACAAGCACAAATGATTTTTTCCATCGTCATTTACTCCTTATTTGGCTTCACTAATTCCATGTACGAAGCAATATCTTTCTCCGTCATTTCACCTGTAATAATTTTGGCCACTTTGCCTTCTGGATCAATTAACACTGTTGCAGGTAATTGTCCTACATTATAAGCAGTCATAACACTTTTTGTTTTGTCGATAACTACTGGAAATGACAACCCATATCGATCGACAAAATTCTGTACTTCAAAATCTGTTTGAGCAATATTGACAGCTAATGTTTGTACACCGTGATCTTTAAATTCTTGATACTGATTGTCCATTGCGGGCATTTCCTTCTCACAAGGCTTACACCAAGTTCCCCAGAAATTTAAAAATACCCCTTGCCCTTTATAATCCGACAATTTATGTTTTTCACCGTTTAAATCTACTAACGTGAAGTCAGGTGCCTCAGAGCCTACTGCTACTAACTCTACTTTTTCCTTTGTTGCTGTTCCATATACTGTGTACCCGATTGCCAACGCTAACACAGCTAAAATGACAGTTCGCAGTACAAGACGTTTTTTCTTTTTCTCCAAGTTAATAAACCCCCTATCAATTACGGCTTGCGTTGCTTTTACATATTGAAGAAACAAATAGAACTTTTTCACTCTCTATACGTCTATAAATATGTAAAAGCTTCTTTCACATTGACGTCAACAATACCGGATTAAATGTGTTACAGCTTTTTTGAACAAACTGCTACTAGGTGTACTATTCTCACCTATTATAGCAAAATGATACAAAAACACTTAGCTATTAATTATGAATGATTTATGAACGATTTCACCACAAAGAAAGTGTAAACATCCAAATACCTCTTGTGGTATCCACACTTTCTTCTGGCAAAATTGCATTAATCAAGCTTTCCTGTTTCTGCTAACACACGTAGTTGCTTTACTTCATGCTTTGATAATTCACGGTATTCTCCTGGAGTAAGGCCAAATAAATCTAAGAAAGCAAAGCGTTCGCGTTTTAATTTAACAACGGGTGTTCCAATCGCTTCAAACATACGACGAACTTGGCGATTGCGCCCTTCATGAATCGTAATTTCGCAAATAGCTTTGCCCGCTTTTTCATCGAAAGATGTCATGCTTACCTTAGCAGGTGCTGTCTTACCATCTTCTAATTTGATCCCACGTTGAAGCTTTTTAAGTCCTTCAATTGTTGGCACACCTTTGACACGAGCGATATATGTTTTGTCAATTTTAAATTTCGGATGTGTCAACATATAGGAAAATTCTCCATCATTTGTCAATAGCAATAATCCAGATGTATCATAATCAAGACGACCAACTGGGAAAATACGTTGCGGAATATGATGAAATAAATCTGTGACAGTTTTGCGTCCTTTATCGTCTGTAACTGCAGAAATTGTTCCACGTGGTTTGTAAAGTAAGAAATATACCTTATCTTCTTTTTCTAATTTCACACCTTCTACTTCAATTGTATCGGAATTAGATACCTTTGTTCCTAACTCACGAACCACTACACCATTTACTTTAACTTTACCTTCTAAAATCAATTGCTCTGCCTTGCGCCTTGATGCAACGCCTGCATAGGCAATGACCTTTTGTAATCTTTCCATTTCTTCACCTCTAGTTTTCTTTCACATTGACACGTTCGTCATCATTCGATTTCGATCCAATGAATAGGGTTATTTTTCCCGCTAATCTGTGAAAATTATGTCATACTTTTAGACATTATTAAAGAAAAACAAATTTCACATTTTTTAATTAAGTATTCCGACTAATTTCTCATTCGTTAATTTCTTAACATTTGAACCGAGATTTTGTTTTGTTTACTAGCAGTATACTCATTTGATAATCATGCGAATCGATTGTAAAATGTTTATTTTGACACAAAAAAAGCTACCATTCGGCAGCTTTTATTTGTATACATTTTCAATTGTTAGGCCACGCTGCTTTAACTCATTGGCTATATAGTTTTTAGCCAGTACCATGTTGCCTGCCAAAGGTTCCTCAATTGTGGAACCATCTTGAATTGTAAAAACCAGATGATCAGGCTTTGTCACACCACTTTTTTCTAGATTAACCTGCTCAACTTTCACTATTTCTTCCCACTCGACAAAATTTACTTTTAAACTAAAAAATGGATTCATATGAATACCGCTTGAATCTATCCATTTATAAGTATTAAAGCTTAATGCGATGAAACCTAAGGCAATTAATAAGGAAGTAGACACTAGACCACGTTGAATATTCTTTCTTTTTTTCGTTTTAGGTATGATCAAATAATTGATTAGTAGTACGAGGGCCATGACAAATAAAGAGACCATAAAGATAATATAAGCATTAAAATAAGGTGCAAAATAATAAAATTCATTTGGTCGATATAGTATCTCTTGAATTGGATATAGTAGAATGACAGGGACAATTAAACTTGATAAAAATAAGATAATGATTAGCCCAAATTGAATTTGCCTACCATTACTTTCCATTGAAGCTTTCCTCAATTTATGCACCCCCTTTTTAAGAAAATTAAGAATTTTTACACTCATTATCATTTTACCAAATTTAACATCAATTGATCAAATAATGTAAAAAAATCAGCAAATCGTTTTTAACGATCCGCTGATTCAACTTTTACTGGCGTTGCATAAATCCGTTCTTCTCCTATAAAGATCGACAAAACTGCTTCTTGGCGTTTCCTTGAAACATGTAATACTTGCCTCACTTGTTCTTTCTCCTCTTTATTTAACTGTAGTCGAACGGGCTCTTGTAAACGAATAGCTAACTTTTTATTGACATTGTATTTACCCTTTTTCACTACTGTTTCAAGACTATAATCTTGCCATACTTTATTAGATAAGCCTCGATGTACATTCCAATCATCTGATTCATTTAATGTGACGACAATGCAGATTTGCCCGTCCTTTTGAAAGGCCGTTGCAAGTGTTCGTCCAGCAACCTTAGTAAAGCCCGTTTTCCCAGCGAAAGCAGTACCAGTGGCTGACTTTAAGGAACTAACAGGCTGTTCTGTCTCATCATCTATATCTGCCGCCATTCCTGAGCCTTCTCTTAATAGACGGTGTTTATTTTCCCATAGCATTCCGTTTACTGTATTTGCCCGATAAAGTACCGTTGAAGCAATTTTCTCAAAGGTTTTATTTTGCAAAGCAAGTCTTAACATCTCAGCAGTATCTCTTGCAGACGATAAATGCTCATCATGATGAAGACCAGAAGGATTCATAAAGACGGTATTGGTAAGACCTGCAATAACAGCTCGTTCATTCATTAATTTGACAAAACCCTCTACAGAGCCTCCTACATGTTCGGCTAAAGCTGTTGCAGCATCATTGCCGGAACGCAGCATTAAGCCATACAATAACGTTTCAACTGTCACCGTTTCACCAGCCTGTAGGTAAATAGAGCTTCCCTCAGCCATAGCAGCCTTCGGAGATATTACAACTTCATCCTGCAAGTCACTATTTTCAATTGCCACAAGTGCTGTCCAAATTTTCGTTAGACTAGCAATAGGTAATCGTTCATCGCTATTGGACCCTATTAAAATCCGTCCAGTATCGCCATCTAAGACAGCATAGCCGCTTCCTCCTCTTGCAAAGCTAGTCTGAGGAAGCATTACCATTAACACAATGATCATAAACAGTGTTAAACGAAATAACCGAAGCAACGAGCCACTCCTTATTCAATGTGATAGGAAATTATAGATTTATATTTATGTTGAAGGCCAACCATTATACCCATTATTTTGCCACGCTAAATGTCTCTTGGAACTTTGTCATAAATAAATCTGTTTCTTGTTCTGTATCAACAAGATCCTCTTCAGGTAGAGGAGGCATTTCTTCTATACTATTTAAGCCAAAATAATGTAAAAATTCTTTGGTTGTTCCATATAAGATGGCACGTCCAGTCCCTTCTGACCGTCCTACTTCTTTAATTAATCCTCGTGAAACTAATGTTTGGATGGGACGCTCACACTTGACACCACGCAAATCTTCTATTGCTACACGGGTAATGGGCTGTTTGTATGCCACGATTGCCAACACTTCGAGGGAGGCTTGAGATAAGGATTGTGCGGTTGGATTTTCTACTAATCTTTGAATCGTATCGGCAAACTCAGATTTTGTAATGAGCTGATAAACGCCTGCAATTTCTTTCACCGTGATTCCTCTTGTTAAATCTTCTTCGTAGGTTTCTCTCAAGGTATTCATTGTTTGCAGAATCAGCTCTTCCTGCTCTCCTAAGAGTTGTGAAAGTTGTTTAATCGTTAAGCCATCATCTCCTACAACAAATAATAAGGCTTCAATTCTACTCTGTAACATCAATGTTTTCGTCATCTTCCCATTCCTCCTTCTGTAAGGTAACCGTTAATTCTTCAAAGTTACCATCTTGCTCTACGATGACGACCTGACGTTTCATCAGTTCAAGAAGAGATACAAACGTCAGAATAAGTGTTGGCTTATCTTCAAAGGGAAAAAGCTCGAAAAATGATGCACGTCCACCTGTTAATCGTAAAGAATCCACAACAGAGCGCATTTGATCTTTTACTGATCGTTCCTGCCTTGCTACAGTAGTTTTTAATGGTTTTTTTAATTTTTTGCGACGCATTAATTTCTGAAATGCTCCAAGCATATCATAGATATTCACATTCAAATCAAATAAAGCCATCTGTTCTTCTGAGGCTAATCCTGTTAAATCAGCAGGTGGCCTCGTAAATACCTGTGCTCGGTCTGTTTCAAGCTCTTGCAAATTACTAGCTGCTTCCTTGTATTTTTTATATTCGATTAAGCGTTGCACCAGTTCTTCACGAGGGTCAGGGCCGTCCACTTCTAATTCTGCGTCCTCCATCTCTCCTTCGTGAATTGGCAATAACATGCGGCTTTTAATTGCCAGTAACGTTGCTGCCATTACTAAATATTCACTTGCTTCATTTAACTCTAATACTTGCATTGCATGTATATGGTCGATATATTGTTGTGTAATTTCAGCCATTGGGATATCATAGATATCAATTTCCAATCTGTGAATTAAATGCAATAATAAATCAAGAGGCCCTGAAAAGGCTTCTAATTTTACTTCATAAGACATTATTTTACCACCCTGAGATTCTATGTTCTTTTAGTATAGTGGAAAGGAGTCCAAAATGCATCCACAGCATCATACTTTATTTATAGATTACTGTGCCTATTTTAATGGCAATCAAGATTTTTTTGAATGCCATGAAGTGCTAGAGGAATATTGGAAGGAAATTGCACCTGGCGATAAAATGCATCCGCTTGTCGGCTATGTGCAGCTGGCAACAGGTTTCTATCATTGGCGACGTGGTAACAATACTGGTGCTAAACGAATTTTAGAAAAAGCACTTCATAACTTTCAAGTAAATGAAGGGCATGTTTTTTTCCAAGAAATTGATTATCTTGAACTCCTAACACAAATAACAAAAGCTATCACTTCGATTGAAATGGGCAAGTCCTTTCAATCTTTCCAGCTTCCTCTCTCACCTCACTTGCTGGATTTAGCCCTAGTACGTATAAAGCTTTTGCCATCAAATAGCTCAAATTATCTTCTTCATAAACATATGCTTCGAGATCGCTCACATATTCTTGCAGAGCGACAAGAAAGCAAACAAAGAAAAAGCAGACGTTGTTAATCGTCTGCTTTTTCATCGATACAATGAATACATTTTTGAACAAAACTACGTGTTTCATCTGTAGCGCGTACACTTTCATATTGGCCAAGTTCCGCCACTTCTTGAAGCATCTCCGTTGCTACGCCCTCTCCTCTATAGGAAGGGATCACCGACACGTGCTGGATTGTGGCTATATTATGCTCATCAACAACAAGCCCTACAATGCCAACATATTCATCATTCTTTTTCCATAAGTATAAAACCCAATTATCGTCATTTTCATAGGAGTGGATGGTTTCTGTAAGCTTTTTTACGTCTTTTTCGTTAGGCATAAATGAAAGTAGCCCCATTGCTATTTTCTCTAAAGCTTTTTTATATCGAATTAACATATTTGTCTATTCCCTCTTTTTCTAGCTGTACATAATCTTTGACTATCCTACACGATTTGTACTTTTACCGCAAGCCAATTTCTGTCTTACGAACCAGGTCCGAGAATACCTTTCGACGCCAACACCCAATAGACTACGCCCCATAATAAAATAAATGTTGTAATGGACGCTAGTAATACCCACTTATTTTTCCTCAAATTTACTCACCCTTTTTTAAAGTTAGCGGGAGATCGTTTTGCACAATATCTTCATAACTTTCGCGGCGAATAGCTAGTTGATGCTGTCCATCCTCTACAAATACAACTGCAGGTCTTGGCACACGATTATAGTTACTAGCCATCGAATAACCATACGCACCTGTACAGAAGATGGCTAATACATCACCTGAAGCAGCATCTTGTAGTTTAGCATCAATAATTAATTTATCGCCAGATTCACATAATTTACCAGCAACTGTATAAAGTTCATCTTTCGGCTCGTTCGCCTTACTTGCAATGACTGCCTCATACTTAGCGTCGTATAATGCGGGACGGATATTATCGCTCATACCTCCATCAACAGCAATATATTTCCGCACATCTGGCACAGTTTTTTGTGAACCGATTGTATAAAGAGATGTTCCTGCATCACCTACAAGTGATCGACCTGGTTCAATCCAAATTTCCGGCATCTTCAGTCCAAGAACAGTTGCTTTATTTTTGACAACTGTAATCATATCCTCTACATATACTTGTGGTTCAAGCGGTGCATCTTCTTCAGTATAACGAATACCAAAGCCCCCACCTAAGTTTAACACAGTACATGTAAATCCGTGAGTCTTGTTCCAATCAGAAATTTTGTCAATCAATTTTTCTCCAGCTAACCCAAAGCCGGCAGTGTCAAAAATTTGTGAGCCAATATGGCAATGTAAACCAAGAAGCTCTAGGAATTCATGGTTAAATGTTTGTTGGAATGCTTCATCTGCTTGACCATTGTTTAAGTCAAAGCCGAATTTTGAATCTGCTTGACCTGTCGTGATGAAATCATGCGTATGTGCTTCCACACCTGGTGTAACACGTAATAATATACGCATTTTTTGCTGACGGCGCTCCGAAATATCTTTTAAAAGCTGTATTTCATAGAAATTATCTACAACAATACATCCAATCTTGGAGTCAAAAGCTAGCTCTAATTCAGCAATGCTTTTATTGTTACCATGAAAATGAATGCGCTCTGCAGGGAAACCAGCCTTTAAGGCCGTAAATAATTCGCCACCAGATACAACATCCAATGATAAATTTTCTTCTGCTGCTAATTGATACACTGCTACACATGCAAATGCTTTTGAAGCATAAGCTACTTCTGCTTTTACACCTAGTTTTTTAAACGTATCGATAAAGCTACGCGCACGCTTACGAATAAGTGCAGTATCATACACGAAAAGTGGTGTACCATACTCTTTTGCTAGCTCTAATGTGTCTACCTGTCCAATTGTTAAATGACCATCTTCAGAAATCGCTTGTGTTCCATATAAATGCATGTGCATCTCTCCCTTTTCACATCGTTCCATCTTGTTATTTTTACGATTTGAAAGTGGAATGGTTCTTTACTACATTAGAACCATTCCATCAAAAAATTATTTCCCTCAACTATAAAAAACAAATGTATAGTTCTTACTTTTTCTTGAATGAAAATAATTTTTGCAAAAATCACAAAATACTATATGTGAACTTTATCACATGAAAAAAACGAGTGCAACGGCTCCTATGATCTTTTTCGCTGTTTGGAAGCGACTACATAAGGTCTTAGTGCATCCGCTGTCATTGGGAAGCGAATAATGACACGAAGCATCGCTGTTGGAAAGAATGGAACAAGCGGCCATAAATAAGGTGCCTGCATTGGTCGCAATGAACATAAATACGTAAACAATAAAAATAAACCAATAAATAACCCATTGACACCCCAGAGACCCGTCATCAGAAGTAACAGTAACCTAAAAATTTTAATGGAGATACTAAGCTCATAGGATGGAATAATGAAAATAAGAATGGCTGCCACCGCTGTATAGAGGACCACCTCTGAAGAGAATAATCCAACATCTATGGCAATTTGACCAATGATTACCCCCGCAACCAACCCCATCGCTGTGGACAGTGGTGACGGAGTATGAATGGCGGCCATCCTCAAAAATTCTATTCCAATATCTGCAATCAAAATTTGTAGTAATAAAGGTACATGCGATTTCTCCTCCGTACCTAAAAAGGAGAGGGCATCTGGAAGTAGGGATTCATTCGTTGCAAATACATACCACAATGGCAATAAAAGTAAACCCATTACAGAGCCAAAATATCGCATAAAACGTACGAACGTCCCTACTGTGGGTGCTTGACGATATTCCTCTGCATGCTGCAATAAATGAAACACTGTAACAGGTACTAAAATAACGGATGGAGAAGTATCGACTAATATAGCTATATGCCCTTCAAGTAGATGCGCTGCAGCAATATCAGGTCTCTCCGTATAACGTACAAATGGAACTGGGTGGAACTTTTGTTTAAAGAGCCATTCTTCTAATGATTTATCGGCCATCGTCAAGCCATCATGATTTATTTGTCCAAGACGCTGTCGTAAACTTTCGAGCATATCTTCATTGGCAACATCCTTCATAAACGCGATCGCCACGTCGGTTTGACCGATTTTGGATATTTTATGTAGCTCGAAACGTAGATTACTATTACGAATTCGCCTACGTATTAAGGCAGTGTTTTGAGAAATCCCTTCTGTAAAGCCATCCCTTGATCCACGGATAACTTTTTCATTATCCGGCTCTTCTGGAGAACGACCTGGATAGTTTCTAAGCTCCGCAACATAGCAATAGCCACTTTTAGTAATAAAGGTGACTTGTCCACTTAAAATGGCTAGTAAATAGGCTTTACGCTCTGTTTCTTCTGAACGTCCATGGAAATTAAAGTAAGACTCAAAATATTCCTTCTCATCCTCTACATCAATTTCAATGTCCTCTTCTGGAAGCATGCTAGATAGTAACTGTGTTAAAGCTTCTCCATCTACAAGCCCACTAATATATGCACAAAGGACCGGCAAATCTTTGACAAATAAGTGTTTAATACCAACGTCAAACGATTCGCCGTCACCAAATTGTTCTATAAGAAAATCTTCGGCTTCTTCTAAGCTGTTAAATAATTTATTTGTCATGCTGTCACCATTTTCTTAGATGTCTTTTTTTATTGCTTCCTGCTCCACTGTTGCACTTGTTGCCATCCAACTTTTCAGCTGGGCAAGGATTTTTTTCTCTAAACGGGAAACCTGTACCTGCGAAATACCTAATCTATTTGCAATTTCAGTTTGCGTGCAATCTGAAAAATAGCGAAGATATATGATAGACTGCTCTCTTGGCTCAAGTCTCGTTAGTACTTCTTTTAATGGGATGTAATCAAAGGGTTGCTCCGATTTTTCATCCTTCATTTGATCCATTAGTGTAATGGAATCCCCTTCACTCTCATACAATTGCTCATGAAGAGAGGCAGGGTCTCTCAGTGCATCGGATGCGGTAACAATTTCCTCTGTTGTCACACCAAGCACCTGAGCAAGCTCTTGAATGGTTGGTGGATGTTCATTCTTTTTAATAAATTCATCTGTAGCATGACGGATTTTAAAATTGAGCTCACGAATAGAGCGGCTCACCTTCACCATGCCATCATCCCTTAAAAAGCGCTGAATTTCTCCAATGATCATCGGTACAGCATAGGTTGAAAATTTCACATCATAGGTTAAATCAAATTTATCCACAGATTTCATGAGCCCTATGCAGCCAATCTGGAATAAATCCTCAAGCTCAACACCTCTCGTTGTAAAACGTTGAACAATGGACCACACAAGTCTCGTATTGCCTTCTACCATTCGTTTACGAGCCTCATGATCGCCCTGCTGTGCGCGTGCAATTAAATCACGCATTTCCTCCTGAGACAATAGCTTATCGGACGACTGTTCTAACGGCTTCACGGGTTTAACCTCACATTACCGCTGTGCGAACTGTGTAAAATTTCTTCGTGAATGTTACAGTTGTTCCTTCTTGCCATTTTGATATAACTGTCAGCTGATCTGAGAAGCTATCCATAATCGTGAAGCCCATACCCGAACGCTCCATCATACTTTTTGTTGTAAATAATGGCTCCATTGCTCGACTAACGTCTTCAATTCCTATCCCTTTATCCATGACAGATACTGTCACAATATCATCCTCACGTTTAGCATGAACTGTCACAACACCCTTACCATCTTCTTCATAGCCATGAATAATAGCATTGGAAACTGCTTCTGAGACAACTGTTTTAAATTCTGATAGCTCATCAATAGTTGGATCTAATTGAGCAATAAAGCCTGTAACAGCTACACGCGCTAAAGCTTCATTTTCACTAATTGCCAAAAAAGTTAATGTCATTTCGTTATCCATTTACAATCCCCCTTACGCGATCAATCGCTTGTTCCTCTGTTGCATCCATCATCCACGGTCCTAAACCTGAAAATTGAAATACTTTTCGCATTGTTGGCGATGGATTCAATAATATAGTTCGCCCAGCAACTGCCTCTAACTCACGCATACGACCAAGCACTAATCCAACTCCCGAACTATCCATGAAAGATAGTCCTTCCAAGTTCCAAATGATGGTCGTCACAGTGCCTTGAAAAATTGCTGCAGAAATTTTCGCTCGAATTTGTTCAACGGCATGATGATCGAGCTCCCCAAACAAACGTATAACGACTGTCTCTCTTGTGACCATTTCTAATTGATAATGCATGAACATCGCCTCCTCCTCGTGCAATTCCACATTCAATAGGTTGAATCCTTGTGGCTGACAGAACTAGTGCAAAGTCTTCCGAAATAGTGTCTAATCGACATACTTATAGCTTTTTAGGTTATGTGCAGTATGGGATAAATCTACAATTTCTAAACGCTATCGAGCTCTAAATTTTGGCGATTCATCGAACGCACAAAAAAGCGAGAACCCTTATAAGTGAGGGCTCTCGCTAATAATCTTTATGCAATTGTATAAGCTTGCTGAATTTTATTAATTGTCTCTTCATCAATTGGCTGATTGGAATACAAATAAGCAATCGTATCGCCATTATTGACATGATCACCTTTTTTGGCGATTAGCTGAATTCCTGCATCATAATCAAGCTTTGATTCCTTCGTTAAACGTCCAGCGCCTAGACTAACACTTGCTTCTCCAACTAATAAAGCATTAATCGTCTCCACCGTGCCCTCTGAAACCGCTGTCACTGCTACTTTATGAGCTGTGTCATTTTGAACAATATCAGAGACTACTCCTCCTTGCGCCACAATAAACTCCTCGAATTTTGCAGCTGCAGAGCCATCTGCTAGCACTCGCTTAACAGCAGCTGTTGCTTCCGCTTCATTCACACCTGCCGCAATTTGGTACATCAAGGAAGAGATGACAACACATTCATCAACCAAATCTTCATGCGTTTCTTCCATACGTCCACTTAATAGGGCATAAGCCTCCACTACCTCAAGCTTATTACCAATCATTTTCCCTAACGGATTATCCATATCACTGATGTGTGCGATGACTTTACGGCCAAGTTTTTCTCCAATAGCCGTCATTGTATCTGCTAAACGCTGTGCTTCTTCCTGCGTCTTCATAAACGCACCTGAGCCACATTTTACATCGAGGACTATACCATCGGCACCACTTGCAATTTTTTTACTCATAATCGACGCTGCGATTAATGGAATAGAATCGACAGTACCTGTCACATCACGCAATGCATATAATTTTTTGTCGGCTGGTACTAGATTACCTGTTTGTCCAGCAACGGCAATTTTATGCTGATTGACATTATCAATGAACTCCTGTGATGAAAGCTCTGTTTTAAAGCCCTGAATGGATTCAAGTTTATCAATTGTCCCACCAGTAATCCCTAAGCCTTTACCGCTAAATTTCGCAACAGGAATTCCTAGAGCAGCAATAATTGGCGTAACAACAAGTGTAACCTTGTCACCAACCCCTCCAGTTGAGTGTTTATCAATTTTAAAGCCTTCAATAGATGTTAAATCAATGACATCGCCTGATTCGATCATTGCCTTAGTTAAATAAAATGTCTCATCATCAGACATGCCTAATAAACGTATCGCCATTAATAAAGAACTTGCTTGATAATCTGGGATAGAGCCTGTCGTATAGCCTTCAACAAAATACTGAATTTCAGCTTGAGAAAGCTCTAATCCTTGTTTTTTCTTTTCAAACAATTGAACCATATTCATACAAAAAACCCCCTTATTTCAAATCATGTAAGAAACTTTTACCGAATGGCGGTGCGTCTACATGAAAGTTTTCTGCAACTGTTGCTGCAATATCTGCAAAGGTTTCACGAAGCGCAAGTTCCGCACCACCTTTAAAACGTGGTGAATAGACAATTAGTGGTACATATTCGCGTGTATGATCTGTTCCTGGAAAGGTTGGATCATTGCCGTGATCTGCTGTAATAATTAATAGATCGTCTTCTGACATTGCCTCTAGAATTTCTGGTAGACGTGCATCAAATTCTTGTAATGCCTGTCCATAGCCTAGAGGATCACGTCGATGGCCGTAATTGGCATCAAAGTCGACTAAATTTAAAAAGCTTAGACCACGGAAGTCACGACGTACAACTTCTGCAAATTGATCCATACCATCCATATTATTTTTTGTACGTACAGAATCTGTCACACCTTCACCATTGAAAATATCTGAGATTTTTCCAATTGCAATCACATCTAATCCCGCGTCCTTCAAAACATTCATTGTTGTACGACCAAATGGCTTTAACGCATAATCATGACGATTGGATGTACGAGTAAAGTTTCCAGGCGTACCAACAAATGGTCGTGCGATGACGCGACCTACTAAATATTCAGGCTGTAATGTTAATTCACGAGCAATTTCGCAAATTTTATATAACTCTTCTAACGGAATGATTTCTTCATGAGCAGCAATTTGTAAAACAGGATCGGCTGATGTATAGACAATAATCGCACCTGTTTCCATATGCTCCTTCCCGAAATCTTCAATTACTTGTGTACCACTTGCTGGCTGATTGCATAGCACTTTCCGACCTGTACGTTTCTCTAGCTCATCAATTAGCTCTGCTGGAAACCCATCTGGATACACTTTAAAGGGTTTATCAATATTTAACCCCATGATTTCCCAATGGCCTGTCATCGTATCTTTACCAACTGATGCTTCTTGCATTTTACCGTAGTATGCTTTAGGGTCAGTAGTTGCATGCATTCCATGCAATGGTTCAATATTCGCTAAACCAAATGACTCCATTACTGGCATTGTAAGCCCATTCATTTTTTCAGCGATATGTCCTAGTGTATGTGCGCCAACATCCCCAAATTTTGCAGCGTCTGGCGCTTCACCAATACCTACGGAATCCATGACAACAACATGGATTTTGTTAAATGGTTTATTCATAATGGTTGCCTCCTAATCTCATGACTCTATTTTACCAAAAAAATGCGAAAAATAAAGGTCAGACATCCGACTGAAATATAATTTTTTCCTATTAACTTTTAAGCCCGTGGATGGAATTGCTTATAGACCTCAGATAATCTTGTTTTGCTAATATGTGTATAAATCTGCGTAGTAGAAATATCTGCATGACCAAGCATCTCCTGCACCGCTCGTAAATCGGCTCCATTTTCAACCAAATGAGTGGCAAAGGAATGACGCAATGTATGTGGTGTTAATTCATGTTGGATGCCTGCCTTTAGCGCATGCTCCTTCATTAATTTCCAACAACCCTGCCTTGTTAAACGTTTCCCTCTTTGATTAATAAAAAACGCATCTGTTTTGGGGTACTTTCCCTGTAATTGACTACGAGCACCATTTAAATAGGCATTTATTGCCGAAAGTGCGCTTTTGCCGAGTGGAATGATTCGCTCCTTGCCACCCTTCCCAAATACACGTACAAAACCCATTGTTATATGAATATCAGCTAAATCCAGTGCAATAAGTTCACTGATGCGCATACCAGAGCCATATAATAACTCCAGCATGGCAAGATCACGTATACCTTGTGGCTTACTTTTATTAGGAGCTGTTAGTAAAGCTTCAATCTCTTGGATAGATAAAATATTAGGCAACTTTTGCTCAATTGTCGGCATCTCCAAATGGACTGTCGGATCAGTTTCTGCGCGCTTTTCTCGTAGTAAAAATTGGTGGAAACTCCGAATCGAAGAAATATGACGGGCAACGGTACGACTTGTCTTTCCCTGTGCCCGCAATTGCTCTAAATGGCGTAATATAGTTGTCCGTTCTACCACACTAAAATCAGACATACCTTCTGCTTCCTTTAAAAAATGTACATAGCTTTCTAAATCTCGGCGATAGGATGCTAATGTATTAACAGATAACTGCCTTTCCACCTGAATAAAATGGATATAGTCCTCTACTGCATATTGAAATTCATTCATCACAACGCCCCCTCACTGTCAATTATTCTCTATTTTAGCATGGCCTTAAGAAATGTGCTAAAGGACCCTCCATTCGACATAAACCACCAACCCTAATGGTGTCTATACTTCAATAAAATAACAAAAAACTGCCCGATTCAATCTATACCAAAGATTAAAACAGACAGTTTTTCGTTATTTTTCTTCATTCGATTCGTCGTTTTTATCATGACAGCGCCAGCATATGCCGTGGAAAGTTAGTCGGTGATCTTTTATGATAAAGTTCCAACGTTTTTCAACAACGGCTTCCACATCTTCAAGTAAATCTTCTTGAATTTCATCAACAGCACCACATTCGATACAAACAAGATGATGGTGGAAATGGGCAGCTCCCTCTTGGCGTAAATCATAGCGCGATACGCCATCGCCAAAGTTGATTTTGTCGACAATTTTGAGCTCAGTTAATAATTCTAACGTTCTATAAACAGTAGCTAGACCAATCTCAGGTGCTTTTTCTTTTACTAAAAGATAAACATCTTCAGCACTTAGGTGGTCCTCTTCGTGCTCAAGCAAAACAGCAACTGTCGCTTCTCGCTGCGGCGTCAGCTTGTAACTAGCACTATGCAACTGTTTTTTTATACGATCAATTCGGCTCTCCATGTGACGCCCCCCTAAACTCTTTCCATTATACCAAAGGAGTAAATCCTATTACAAGATAGTGAATAGATTTCTAACATGCTTCTACTTTTTTATCTGATCACAATTTTGATCTATTCAATCCATCATTTTAACACATAAGAAATAACAATAAACTCAGCAACTATTATGATGAAAAATGCGATAAAATTCAACAAAATTGTCCGACCAGATACTTGTTTCCCGATTTTTCGCTTTGACCAAGCGGGTACAAGTAAATTGCATAGGACTAGCAACAATATACAATAGATGAGCTGAAATGGAAACCACCAAATCGTATAAAGCCAAAAAGCTTCAAGTTTTTGTAATAAAAAAACCGAACTAAAGCCAAAAAAAGTGGCACGCATGGCTACCGTCACACGCACTAACACCTTTAAGACGCTATGTGTTGCTAGTAATAATATAAGACCTATGGAAATAGCAACAGGCAGTACTAAACGAAAAATGGATTGCCTGTCCCCATCTGCTAAACGAGGCTCTATAAATAATAGAAAGGGTTCCGCTTTCGGTCCACCAATAATATGAAAGAAAATAACGCCACAAACAAAACTTACTGCAATGATGGAAGCGTGATAAAAAATAGACACCGTACGAGACATAAACATGCTCCTTTTCTATCAAGGTTTGTACAGCTTATGCTCGTCCGTCTCTATTATGCTAAAAGATTATTTTCTAAATTTGCAGCTAGCCATAGCACTGCGAATGCTGTTTTAGCATCATATATACGCTGGTCAGCCACCATTACTTGTGCTTCTTCCAACGAAACTTCTAATAGTTCGACAAATTCATCCTCATCTAAATCTGCTTTATTGTCTATTGTATATAATCCCTTCGCCACAAACAAATGAATAACTTCATCCGCAAAGCCTGGTGATGTTGCAAATGTTTGTAAAAAAGTAAGTTGATGTGCGCCATAACCTGTCTCTTCCTCTAATTCTCGACGTGCTGTCATCACTGGCTCCTCACCTGGCTCAAGCTTTCCAGCCGGAATTTCAATAATAGAACGCTCCAGTGCTTTGCGATATTGCTCTACTAACACTAGTTTACCCTCGTCCGTAACAGCAATCACTGCTACTGCACCTGGATGCTTTATTATTTCACGTTTTGCATCCTGTCCATTTGGTAAAGTGACATCATCAATTTGTAGTTTTATTATTCTACCGTCATAGATCGGTGTCGTTTTCGTTGTTTTTTCCTCAAACTTTTTCATTGACGATAACCTCGCTTGTTCTTCAGATATGTTCATTGTACCATTACAAGTAGAGAAATCGAAGGAGGTCATTCGTATGAAAAAAAGACAGCTTGGTACAAGTGAATTGTTTATTTCAGAGATTAGTTTAGGAGGCATGTCTCTTTCGACAGATAAAACACAAGCAGCTGCCATTGTCGATATGGCATTAGATGCTGGCATTAACTATATTGATACAGCGGATTTATATGATTATGGTGCAAATGAAGAGATTATCGGTACAACGTTAGGTAAGCGTCGTCATGATATCATTCTAGCAACAAAGGTAGGTAATCGGTGGGCAGAAGGGATAGATGGCTGGCATTGGGATGCATCACCATCCTATATAAAAGAAGCTGTCCATGCTAGCTTACGACGTTTAGGAACAGACTACATTGATGTATATCAATTACACGGTGGCACAATCGAAGATGATTGGGACGGGATAATTGACACATTTGAAGGACTGAAAAAAGAAGGGCTTATTCGTGAATATGGTATATCCTCCATACGTCCTAATGTATTGCAGCGATTTTTACCTGCAAGCTCCGCTAGAAGCGTCATGATGCAATACAGTGCCCTCGATCGCCGCCCTGAAGAATGGTTTAACTTTATTGCGAAACAGGGTGCTTCTGTTGTAACACGTGGCACAGTGGCAAAGGGCTTATTAACGAATAGCTGGCAACAACGTTTACAACATGTAAATGGTTTTAACACCTATACTGCTGAGGAGTTAACATCAACGTTAACAGACTTAGCTATACACTATGATGATTTGCATGCTTTGGCTATCGCTTTTAATCTGAAAGAGCCAACAATCGCTTCTACGGTCATTGGTGCAAGCTCACAACAACAACTAGCACAAACGCTTGCTTCCTACGAGAAAATTAATTCAATAACAGATTTCAAGGTAGCTAATGTGCTAACAAAAAATGAGTACTATCAAGAACATCGATGAAAAAATGGCTAATTTTACTCATTTGTCTAGTTGTACTAGTAATCTCCTCTAGTATGACCTATGAGCAACAAAGTATACTACCAGAATTAGAAGATTTGCTCGCCAATAAACCTTTCGAAGAACAACTATCTATTTTAAAAATTCCCTATTGGGGAAACATCGTTTCAGTGGAAGAGCGAGGTTATTTTCCATTTGTAGAGTTTTTAATTCGTAAATTGACACACTTCATGGGATTTGGATGCATCGCACTTGGCCTTTACTTTGCCTGGGGAAAAAGACGTTTTGCAGCAAGTATTGCTATCGGTGGAACAGCTATAATTGCGGTGCTTGATGAATTTCGTCAAGGCTTTACGCCAGGTCGTACAATGAGTGCTCAAGATGTGCTTGTCGATACAGCTGGAGCCATTGTTTTTGTTAGTCTCATTGTTGCAGTAAGAAAAATACTCAAAAATAAAAGACAAAAGGCTCAATTATAGCCTTTTGTCTTTTATTTTAAAGGTGGAACCGCCAAAAATAGAGGGACTTCGTTTCTTTAAACAAGACAGCCCCTGCTTTTTCCAAAACTCGATGGGAAGCCATATTTTCTTTTTCCGTGTCAGCGATAACGTATTTTACATTTGGCTGATGGAGTAACCAGTCTTTAAGAGCTATGATTGATTCTGTCATATAGCCCTGCCTCCAATAAGGAGGCAAAGTATAATACCCGATCACCACTTCCTCTTGCTCATTTGGCGTACCTTTTAGCATTATGCCACCAACAGCACAATTTTTTTCTTTTAAGACAAGTAACCAATTCGTGTGCCACAGATAATTTTGCTCGTCTTTTAATACTTTGGAAAGTCTAAAATACAACGCTTGTTTAAGCTCGTCATCTAAACTCCCTACACCTTTACTTAATGACAACTCCGCCGCCATTTGCTCCTCATGCGCTATTAGTAAATTAAGATACTTAGCGTTTAAAGGAATTAATCTTATTCTTTCTGTTTGTAATTCTACCATGTTGGTCTCCTAACATAATTTAATTGATACTAAATTACAATTAGGTATATGTTATTGGCAGCGTCTCCCGTTCCATTAATTTCAAAAATCTCTCCTTATATATCGACCACAACCGTATAAATTTTATGCTGTAAATATAAAACAGTGAACCCACCTATGTGAATTCACTGTTCTCTCTTAATATTTAGTACCTTTATCGCCGTATTCGTTCAAAAGTTCTTCAAACGATTTGTTTTTTTCTCGTTGTTTACGTTCAAAGGCCAGTTTTGCTTGACGTTCTTCTTCTGCCGCCTGCTCTTTAGCAGTTAAATCTTGCTTCGCTGCTTTTAATTTTGCTAGCACATCGCCACCTAGCTGATCTGCTAATGTAACGGCCTCTTGCTTAGGTAGACTAGCTGTTACACTATTGTCGGTATGTTGTTGCTGTTTTCGTTTCTTTCCCATTTCTAATCACCTTCTTATTGACATCAAGGGCGCTTCACAACTGTTGCTACGCCTTGTCCACCGCCGATACATAATGTGGCTAAGCCCGTTTTCACATCACGCTTTTCCATCTCATGTAATAGCGTTACCAAAATCCGAGCACCACTAGCACCGATTGGGTGACCAAGAGCAATGGCACCCCCGTTAACATTTAGTTTATCATGATTAAAGCTTAATTCACGATCTACAGCAATTGATTGTGCTGCAAATGCTTCATTTGCTTCAATTAAATCGATATCGTTTAAAGTAATCTCAGCCTTTGTCAGCGCTTTTTGTACTGCTTTTACAGGACCTGTACCCATAATTGCAGGATCTACACCAGCACTAGCATTCGCTGAAATGATCGCCATTGGTTGAATGCCTAGCTCTTGTGCTTTTTCCTTTGACATCACCACTACCGCTGCCGCACCATCATTAATACCAGACGCGTTCGCTGCTGTGACAGAGCCATCCTTTTTAAATGCTGGTCGTAGCTTACCTAATGATTCTGCTGTCACACCTGCTCGTGGAAATTCATCTTTATTGAAAAGCAGTGGCTCTCCCTTGCGCTGTGGAATCTCAACAGCAACGATTTCATTTTCAAACTTGCCCGCTGCAATTGCTGCCTCTGCGCGTTGCTGAGAACGAGCTGCAAAAGCATCCTGCTCTTCTCGAGAAATTTGATACATATCACATAAATTCTCAGCTGTAATGCCCATATGATAATCGTTAAAAGCACACCATAGGCCATCATGAATCATTGTATCTACTATCTTTTGGTCGCCCATTCGGAAGCCTTCTCGTGCATTTTTTAATACGTATGGAGCCTGGCTCATATTTTCAAATCCACCTGCAACAACAATCTCTGCATCTCCCGCTAAAATCGCCTGTGTTGCTAAATGAACAGCCTTTAAACCCGATCCACATACTTTATTAATTGTTAAGGCTGATACCTCTTGAGGTAACCCCGCTTTAATTGCCGCTTGTCGCGCTGGATTTTGTCCAAGTCCAGCCGATAAAACATTCCCCATAATGACCTCATCAACCTGTTCTCCTGCTACGCCAGCACGCGCTAATGCTTCTTTAATGACAATGCTACCTAACGTTGTCGCTGGTACATCTTTTAATGTCCCCTGAAATGAGCCGATTGCAGTACGCACCGCGCTCACGATTACTACCTCGTTTGTCATAATCATTCTCCCCTTTTCCCCGTTCAAGAATCAACACTGCATGCATATGCTACTAGCAGATATGTATATTTTAACAAATATTATGACGATTTTCGATAATAGAAATAATCGCAGTTTTGCCAAAGATATTGTAAAATGTTGACGTGTTTTAAACAATCTTAGTTGGGAACATTACAAATAAGAAACAGCATGTGGAGGTGTTTTATGATGAAAAAGAAGATGCTTTTATTCTCTGGTATTACAACAACGCTAGCCGCCGCTGCAACAGGTCTGTTCGGCTTCGCGCTTTCCAATAAATTAATGTATATCCAACAAAAAGACCCTGAATTTATACGGGAACGAGAAACGACCGCAAAACGCTTTGATGAGGCTTGGTACAATAAAAACTTGAAATGTAAACTGAATATTGATTCTCCAAATGGCTATACAATTCGAGGCATTATGTTTCAGCCATTGCAAACAAATAACACGATCATCATTTGCCACGGTGTCACCGAAAATAAAATAAATTCCGTGAAATATGCTCGCCTTTTTGAAAGACTTGGCTATAATTCTGTTATATTTGACCACCGTCGCCATGGTGAATCTGGAGGCAAGACTACAAGCTATGGCTACTATGAGAAAAACGATCTTGATGCCGTGGTGAAAACAGTCAAAGCCATGATTGGAGAGGATGCTATACTTGGCATTCACGGTGAATCGATGGGTGCTGCAACCATGCTCCTCTATGCAGGAACAGTCGAGGATGGCGCTGATTTTTATATCTCAGATTGCGCGTTCTCCGACTTTTCTATGTTACTCAAACAAATTGCAAAAACTGAATTTAAATATGGCTCCATTATTCCTATTCGTTTTGCTGACTTTTTTGTTCGTCTCAGAGATGGTTACTCATTTAAAAGTGTAACACCTGCCGAAGCCGTCACACATATTGAAAAACCTGTGCTCTTTATCCATAGTATTCCAGATACGTTTATTCCAGCTTCCATGTCACTCGATCTCTACAATAAAAAAACCGGTCCAAAAAAATTAAAACTTTTTGATACGGGGGCACATGCACAATCCTTTAATGAAAATATGGATGAATATGAGGATTTAATTCATGATTTTTTAGACAATTTTATTTATCAAAAAATCAATCGGGATTCCTCTTCTTCGAATGTCATTCCATTCCATTTTTAGGGCAATGAAAAACCTTGCGTTATTTTACTCGCAAGGTTTTTATTTTATTTAATCTTCAAAAATAATATGCCATTCATCACGTTTCGCTAAAAACTCTTTCGCTAATGCTTGGGCCCCTTCTAAACTATGGCTAGCAGCCCAGCCACATTGCACTTCATTGCAGGCAGGCACTGCGGTTGCCTTTGTCACATCTGTAAATGTGTTCTCTAAAATAGCTAATAAATCCTCATAATCATTATGATTGATCAAGGACACATAGAAGCCTGTTTGACAACCCATTGGACTGAAATCAACAATATGATCAGAGTAATTACGGATAATGTCAGCAGATAAATGCTCCAAAGAATGCAATGCAGGCATTTCCATATGCTCCTTATTTGGCTGTTTAAAGCGAATATCGTATTTATATACCTCATCGCCATTTTTGCCCGTTTTCACACCTGCTAAACGAACATAAGGTGCCTTTACTTTTGTATGATCTAGATCAAAACTTTCTACATTTGTTTTTTCTTTTTGCAATATACACTACTCCCTTCCGTATAGTAACTCCATTATACATAGTTTCCCGATAGAGTTGTATGATTTTTAAGAATTATTTAAATACTATTAAAAATAAAAAAACAACTAGTTAAGCTTGAACTAGTTGCTCGGAACATTCCAAATTACTTCTGGAATTTATTCATTTGCGCCATCATTTGACGTACTTGCTTTTCAGACGGCGTACGACCCATTTGCGCCATCATCATACGAATCATTTGCTCATTAATAGGTGGGTTTTCTTTCAAATATTTCATCATAGCTTGACGAGCGAAATAGAAACCAAGTGCTGCGCCCGCTGCTAATGCGATAATTACGATAATAATCCAGCCCCATGTAGGCATACAACCAACCTCCTCCACTACAATATACCGAGAAAAACTCTCCACGCTCCATTATACACCAAATAATAGCGTGTTACTATATATTGTAGTGAATTTTCCTAGTGCATTGTATACTTCATCGGCTTTAACCACCCACACTCATTATCCTGTTTATTAAAAGCAATAAAACGTTCACTCATTTTAGCAAGCATTTGAAATAAATCTAAATCTAGCATTCGCGAACCTTCACAGTAAACACAAATTTTACGATCTACTAAATAAATAGCCATTTTACCTTTGATCGGATGTTCTAAAAACAAAGCATTACGAGCTCTTTCTAGGTGTGCATATTTGGAATCAAGTTGATGCTCTAACATGGCTGCAATCTCCTCAAAACGAACGGATTCACATATATATGCAAGCTCTTTTAAGGATTTCTCATTGGCATCTTCACAACCTTGCATCATCTCTAACAACTTACGCTCTCTGCCAAAAATAAACGTTAAATGCTCTTCTTTTATCTTATATATAGAATAGGTTCTCACCAGAAATCCTCCTTCGCTCAGTTTCTTTTTCATAAGTATAGCTCATTCAATCTTGTTTATTTGTCAAACGAAGGAGGGATCTCTCTTCTATTTTTGTCGAAAAAATTCTAGTTTCGGGTCTATAAATGACTTTATGACAAATGGTATTTCCAACCAAAAATAATTAATATTTTTCCAAAAACAAGAAAAAGTCTTATTAAACACGGCTAAAAAGCTTCTATTTTGGCTGCTTAGATGAATCTCAGCCTCAAGACCTAGTTCAAAATCAATTTCGAGTCCGTTTTAGACAATCTTGTAAATAGGTAACATAAAGGTACAAACGAAAGGAGCTAAAACAAATGAAAAAATTTCTTTTATTAACTGGAGGCGTCATTGCAGCATGTGTTGCACTAGCGTTAATTGGACCACTGGCGGGGTTATTATTCTCTGGATTATTTGTAGCACTGGGCATGCACTTCTACATTGCTAGTAAGTCATCTTTCGGTAAAATTTTCTGGTTTACAGTTGGTCTAATCGGTGTCCTATCAGCAGTGTCTAACATTCCAGCAATGGTAGGTCTTGCTGCCATCGCCATTATCTATGTTATCTATAAAAAATGGAATGGCGAAGATGTAAAAATCCCTACAATTGAAGGAAAAAAAGAAGAAGATCCGTTTACAAACTTTGAAAAAGAATGGTCAAATTTAACAAAATAAAAGGAGCGATTTTAAATGAACTTATTTCAACGTTTTAGATATACAATAGAGGCAGACTTACACCAATTATTTGATAAGAAGGAACAAAAAAATCCGATTGCGATGTTAAATCAATACATTCGTGAAGCAGAAAAACAAACAGAACAAACAGGCAAATTATTAGAGCGACAAGGGCAATTAAAAGAAAAGCTAGAGCAAGAATATAAAGAAAACGCAGATTTACTAGCGAAACGTGAATCTCAATTAGCATTAGCAAAATCTAGCGGAGAGCAGGACTTAATTGATTTCGCTACGGATGAAGTAACAGCTTATTCAGCTCGTAACCTTACATTACAAGCTAGCATTGAAGCAAGTACTCGTGAATACTTCGAGCTCGAGCGTAAATTTGAAACAATGAAGCATAAAATTAAAGATATGAAAGTGCGTCAATTACAGCTGATGGGGAAAGAAAATGTAACTCGTGCCCATCATCAAATGGATGGAATGATTGCCAAAAATAATAAAACAAACTTTGAAGATTTAGAAGCATATATCGATAAATTAGCTTATCAAATCGATAAAGACCATGAGCTTACAACTTTTGAGGCAAGACTGGCAGAATTAGAAAAAAAAGCAGTAGAAGAAAGCTCACCACTGCTAATTGAAAATAAATAACATGGTATAATATAAACAGATAAGGGATGCCTCTATTTAGGAAGCATCCCATTTCTTTGAAGAAAAACAGTTTAGTTTATAGGAGCTTTTCTCTTCCAAATCCTTAATATGTGATTTTACTGGCGATTAATACTGGAAAAGGAATTAACTAAGATGAAAATTAAAAAGTGGGTCCATCATATGATTAAAATCTGCCTTTTTGTTTTAATTTTTCTCCTCGTACTTTCAATCTGTTTATTGTGTTATCGTTCCATTGTTCAACAGCAGATAAAGCAACAAAGTACGGCCATTATTGAAAATGGTGGTATTAGTGAACTAAAAGAAATAACTGTCAATGGAGATAAACAATTTATACTAGTAGAGGGGCAAGATAAAGAAAGACCATTTTGTTTATTCCTTCATGGTGGCCCTGGCTCTCCATTTCCATATGGGGTAAGTGCTAGAACGCTGTTTCCTGAGATTACAGAGAACTGCGTAGCTGTATTTTATGATCAACGGGGGTCTGGTAAAAGTTATAATAAAAACTTATCATTAAACACAATGAACTTAGCTCAATTCACAGAAGATGCAAATAGTATTGTGGATTTTATAAGAGTACATTACAAACAGGAAAAGATCTTTATCATTGGGCAATCTTTTGGAACAGTAATCGGAACACAATTAATAGCTAAATATCCCGAAAAGTTTCACGCTTATTTAGGCATTTCTCAATTAACGAATCCAACAAAGGGACAGGAACTTGGTTATGAGTGGCTAAAGAACGAAGCCCAAGCAATTGACGATGAGAAAACTCTTAGAATTTTGGAGAGTTTTGATAAAAAACCCTATCTTGAAGAAGATGAAGACCAGTTTAGTAAACTTATCAATCAATATAAAGGAATGAATTATTCTGATGATACCATAGAAAAGGTGAACCTTTTTAATTTAATCAAAGGGGCTTTCATTTCACCTGACTATTCTTTACAAGATATTTATCATGCATTTATTTCTGGTCCCCAATTTAGTCTTATCGAAAGCAAGGAATTAAAAAAAGAAATTATCCTTACTAATTTTTTTGAAACTGTTAAAACTATAGAAATCCCTGTTTATCTTATTCATGGAATATATGATAAACAGGCAAATTATGAATTATCTAAACAATATTACGAGATTTTAGATGCACCAAATGGCAAGGAGTTTATCACATTACAACACTCTGCTCACTATCCAAACAAACTTGATGTCACACTAATAAATGACACATTGAAAAAAATGCTTGAAAGGTATTAAAGCATGTAGAGAAGTTTAGCTTCTCACATCAATTTCTAGAAGGAAGGGTGACCCTCATGCAAAATTTCACAACAAATAAGCTCACATTTTGGGTTCTTTGCTTCTTTTTACTCGTCTTTGTGGAGCTAACTATATTTAATAATGGTGGTGCCTTCTGTTTATTGATTGGGGCTGTACTTCTTTATTTGAGTTTTTCCAAAAAAGTTCGATTTTTTAAATGGACAGGAATTTTCTTTATTGCCATTGCTTTGTTCACGATGTGGAGCTTACGTTTATTTATCGTCATCATGCTCTTATATATGCTCTATCAATACTTGCAAAGAGAAAACGAGCCAAAAGTAGTTGGCGCAGAGCTTTTTGAAAAACTCCCTGCGATTAAAAATGACCTAATTGGTACAATGCCAGCGCCTATAGAAGCTTATAAATGGCAAGATGTACAAATTCAGCGCCTCGCTGGAGATATTACCATCGATACAACGCAAACGATTTTACCAGCTGGCACTAGTCTTATTACAATTCGACAAGGTATTGGTAAAGTTCAAATTTATATTCCTTATGAAATTCCATTCCGTTTACAGTATACGACGTTATTTGGTGAGCTCTCCTGCTTACATGTAGGGCCGCAACGTATAGTAAATGAAAGTATTACTTTCTCAGACGGCAACCCTGAGGATGCTAAACGTGTACTGATTATTCATGTCGCAACCTGGCTTGGAGATTTGGAGGTGCTACGAAAATGATTGCCTTTATCTCAAGATTATTTACATTATTTTTTATTTTAATGAGTGCTGTTTTCGGTCTTCTTGTTGCACTATGGGGCAATCCTGATGAAAAAACATGGGAGCCCTTATGGCAGCAGAATTACGATAATATCCCTCTAGGTGGCATCATCATAGTTAGCCTGTTTATACTTAGCTTCCTGTTTGCCAGCTGGATCAGTATGACTGCAAGGGCACGAGAAGCGCAGGCAACACGAATAGTGAAACAACTGATCGAGCCTGATTTTGTTTTTCCTAAAAAACAAGCTCTTCCGAAATCGTTAAAAAAGGCACTTGTCCAAACGAGTGAATTAATTGATACGCAACGTAAAAGTTTACAGCGTTTGTCCAATGAACGGGCTGAGGCCAATGATAAAATTATTCAGGAGCGTATTATTGCTGAACGCCAACGACTAGCTAGAGAACTCCATGATTCTGTGTCACAGCAACTATTTGCTGCCTCTATGTTACTATCTGCATTAACTGAAAATGACGAACATGCTACTAGCTTAAAACAGGTTGAGAAAATCGTTCAGCAGGCCCAGCTAGAAATGCGTGCATTACTGCTACACTTACGGCCTGTAGCTTTACACAATAAAACATTGGCACAAGGCTTAGAGGAATTGATTATTGAACTTCAGCAAAAAGTTTATTTCCATATAGAATATGAATTAGAAGAAATGGCCTTAACTAAAGCAGAGGAAGATCATTTATTTCGTATTGCACAGGAAGCACTCTCCAATACGCTGCGTCATGCCAAAGCAAGTGAGGTGGAATTACTTCTTGTGGCACGAGACGACTTAGCTATTTTACGAATTCAAGATAATGGTTTAGGCTTTGATGTGGAGGAAGATAAATCCACATCATACGGTTTACAAAATATAGCTGAACGAGCAGTTGAAATTGGCTGCACCTATAAAATTGTATCAGTGCCTGGTGAAGGAACAATTGTAGAGGTTAAAATTCCTTTACAAAAGGAGGAGGTCAATGTCGATGATACAAGTGCTCATAGTGGATGATCATGAAATGGTACGGATTGGTGTGTCAGCCTATCTTTCAGCACAGCCGGATATTACGGTTGTAGGTGAGGCTGAGAACGGTAAAGAGGCAGTGGAACGTGCCCTAGCGCTAAGGCCTGATATTATTTTAATGGATAATGTGATGCCTGTTATGACAGGAGCAGAGGCAACAGTGGAAATATTAGCAGCATGGCCTGAGGCAAAAATCATGATGGTGACTAGCTTTTTAGATGATGATAAAGTATATCCTGCCTTAGAGGCTGGCGCGGTAAGCTATATTTTAAAAACATCTAATGCCAAACAAATTGCAGATGCTATTCGAAAAACGATGGGTGGCGAAACGGTATTAGAGCCAGAGGTCACTTCCAAAATGATGCACCGCATGCGCCACGGCAATAGTACGCCACTATACGAACAATTGACTGAACGTGAAATGGAAGTATTATTGCTAATGGCCCAGGGTAAAGCCAATCAGGAAATCGCTGATGAGCTATATATTGCCTTGAAAACAGTAAAAACACATGTTAGTAATATTTTAGCAAAGCTAGAAGTTCAAGATCGTACTCAAGCCGTCGTCTACGCCTTCCAAAATGGGCTTGCTAAATAATCCTACATAAAAAAACTGCATGCTGACATGCAGTTTTTCGTGTTTTTAGAGGTATTTTAGGAGATCATTTACATGGTCCACAATATATGTAGGCTCTTCATTTTTTAATTCTTCTAGCGACCCAAAACCATATGTCACACCGATGGCATCGATTTGATTTTCACGAGCGCCAATCAAATCATATTTTCGATCCCCAATCATAATAAATTGCTCTTTTGGATAGGAATCAAACTGTTGAAGCACCTCTGCAATAATCTCACCTTTGGCAGAACGGGAACCATCTAAGTGACTTCCTACGACAAGATCGAAATAGGACTCTAGCTGAAAATACTTTATGATTTGTTCCGCAAAGACAGTTGGTTTTGAGGTGGCAATAATTAGTATATATCCTTGTTGCTTTAAATGAGCTAACAAAGCTGGAATATCTTCATAGAGTTTATTTTCAAACATTCCCCTTTCCGTAAATCGTTCTCGGTAATCACCAATTGCTTGCGTTATTTGTGCATCATTGAATCCATAGATTTCTTGAAAAGATACTTGTAATGGTGGTCCGATGAATGGTTCCAGTTCATCCAAATCATTCACCATGACGTCCGCTTTCTGTAAAGCATACTGCACTGATTTAGTGATTCCTATTTTAGGATCAGATAATGTTCCATCTAAGTCAAATAACACAACTTTATAGTTCTTCATTTACTCACCCTTTTTATGAAGTTTTTACATATTGTGTTTGCCGCTAAAAAAAGTACCACAACACTCATGCGATGTTTATTTCGCTGAGTGTTGTGGTATTTATTATAAATTATAATGCTTTCACTTTTGCTACTACGTTTTCAACAGTGAAGCCGTATTTTTCCATTACTAATTCACCTGGAGCAGATGCACCGAACTTATCAATTGCTAGAACATCGCCTTCAAAGCCAGTATATTTATGCCAGCCGAAAGATGCCCCCATTTCAATTGCAAGACGTTTTGTAACAGCTTTTGGTAGAACAGATTCTTTGTAAGCGGCGTCTTGTTTTTCGAAGCGATCCATAGATGGCATAGAAACAACTGCTACATCTATACCGTCTGCTTTTAATGCTTTTTGTGCTTCGACAGCAAGGGAAACCTCAGAGCCTGTTGCAATTAAAATAGCATCTGCCACTTCTTTTGTAGCTGGAGACACTGTGTAAGCACCCTTTGCTACGCCCTCACGTACTGTTTCAATAGAAGCGTCAAGAACAGGTAAGTTTTGACGAGATAATACAAGAACAGTTGGTGTTTTTTCTGCTGCTACTGCAAGCTCCCACGCAACTGCTGATTCATTTGCATCCGCAGGGCGAATAACAGATAGGTTTGGCATTGCACGTAATGATGCAAGGTGTTCGATTGGTTCATGTGTTGGACCATCTTCCCCTACTGCAATCGAATCATGTGTGAATACATATGTTACAGGAAGACCCATTAATGCAGATAGACGAATTGCAGGACGAACGTAATCAGAGAATACGAAGAATGTACCACCGAATACATTTAAACCACCGTGAAGAGCCATTCCGTTCATAGCAGCACCCATTGCAAATTCACGAACACCGAACCAGATGTTACGTCCAGCATAGTCGTCTGCTGAGAAATCTCCTGCACCCTTCATCGTTGTTTTATTGGAGCCAGCAAGGTCAGCTGAACCCCCAAAGAATGAAGGTGTTTTCTTCGCAATAGCATTAATTGCATCGCCTGAAGAAGAACGAGTTGCTACAGATTTACCAGCTTCATATACAGGTAACTCAGAAGCAAAGTCTTCTGGTAATTCACCATTCATCGCTTTCTCGAATTGAGCTGCTAACGCTGGGAATTCTTCTTTGTATGCAGCAAATTTTGCATTCCAAGCTTCCTCTGGTTGTGCGCCTTGCACTTCAGCAGCCGCATTAAATGTATCGTAAACTTCTGCAGGAATTTGGAATGGTTCATGTGCCCACTCATAGGCAGCCTTCGTTAAGACAACTTCATCTGTACCAAGTGGTGCACCGTGAGAATCTGCTTTACCAGATTTATTTGGAGAACCAAAACCAATCACTGTTTTCACTTCAATTAATGTTGGCTTGCCAGTAGATTTTTTGGCTTCTTCAATGGCTGCATTAATAGCATCTACATCTGTACCATCTGCCACTTTTAAATAATTCCAACCATAAGATTCAAAGCGTTTTTGAACGTTTTCTGAAAATGACTTTTCTAAGTCACCATCTAAAGAAATATCATTAGAATCGTAAAGTACGATTAATTTTTCAAGTTTTAAGTGACCAGCTAATGAAATCGCCTCTGCTGCTACACCTTCCATTAAGTCCCCATCGCCACATAACGCAAATGTGTAGTGGTCAACAATGTCATGACCTGGTTTATTGTAAGTAGCGGCTAAATGGCGCTCAGCCATTGCCATACCAACAGTCATAGCGATTCCTTGTCCAAGAGGACCAGTTGTTGCCTCTACCCCTACTGTATGACCATATTCAGGATGTCCTGGTGTTAATGAATCCCATTGGCGGAAGTTTTGAATTTCTTCCATTGGTAAACCATAGCCTCCAAGGTGAAGTAAGCTGTATAAAAGCATTGAACCATGACCTGCTGATAGTACAAAACGATCACGGTTAAACCATTTTGGATTTGCTGGATTATGGCGTAATTGTTTTGTCCAAAGCGTATAAGCCATTGGCGCTGCTCCCATTGGTAAACCTGGGTGACCAGAATTTGCTTTTTCAATAGCATCGATTGACAAAGTTCGGATAGCATTAATTGCTAAAAGATCCGCGTGTTGAGTCATTATATTGTGACATCCTTTCTCGTCCTATATATTGTTCTTTTACAGTTTAGTCAACATTGCTTTAGAAAACAATGCTTTTTGTTATACTATTTGCGTTTTCATACATACTTTATTGAATTGTGTCACATTAATTTAGAAATTTATTTTTTTGTGCTTGTTTTACCTTCTCAGGAGTTACATCATTTCCTTCTGCATCTACCACTTTAACGTTTTCAATCGTATCTCGCATAGTTGCTCTAAACGTATCTAAATACTCCTTGCGAAGCGCTGTTCGCTCCTTTGCTTCTTCCTCTGTTAATTGTCCGCTTTTTGCTTTAGCAGATAATTCATTAATTCGGTTAATTTTTTCCTTTGATAACATGGTTACACACCTTTCAGTACCTAGCTTAATGACCTCAGTATGCAAAGTATAGCATGGTTTCCCTTAAAATGCAGTTATACCAACCCTTAAAAACACTTCTTAGCCATTATTTACATGACTTCCAGAAGTTAGAGGTGTATAACTAATAATAAAAGGAAAAATTTGATAGATATTAGGAGGAGCTATCATGAACATCACAACACCTAGATTACTTATTCGAACATTTGAAGCCTCAGATTGGCAGGCCGTTTATAGCTATATGTCCGACAAAACGGTCATGCACTATATGCCAGAGGGTGTGTTGAATGAAGATCAGGTTCAAAATTTCATAACAGAGAATAGCAACGAGCAAGCAAAACATTTCGCCATTGTTTTACGTGAACAACAGCGAGTCATTGGTCATCTTGTTTTCCACAAATACTTTGGCGATCATACGTATGAAATTGGATGGGTTATGAATCCTGCCTATCACAATCATGGCTATGCTTCTGAAGCTGCTAAGGCCCTATTAGATCACGGCTTTAATAAAATGAAACTTCATCGAATTATTGCCACATGCCAGCCAGAAAATATCGCTTCTTACCGAGTCATGGAAAAAATCGGAATGCGCCAAGAAGGATTTTTCAAAAAATGCATTCCTCATGGAGAGACTTGGTGGGATGAATACTATTACGCTATTTTAGAGGAAGAATGGAACACTCAAAAGGTAAGAGGTGTATGAAATGAAGAAAACTGCGGTGTTATTATACCCACAATTTAGTGAATATGAATTGAGTGTTGCTTTGTCCATATTAATGCAAGGCGGTAAACCCATCATCACACTTGCATCGAATACCAAACCTATCAGAGGAGAATCTGGTTTAAATTGTATAGCTGATTTATCCGTGAATGAGGTAGAGCTTGACGATATTGATAGTCTACTATTACCAGGCTGTATGGATATTTCTACATTACAACTTGAAGAGAGCTTACTAGACTTCATTCATCTTCTATCTGCAAAAGGAGGAATGATTGCAAGTATTTCTAGCTCCCCTTACCTATTAGCAAAAGCAGGGGTCTTAAAGAACAAAAAATATACAGTAGGACTACCTTTAGATGGTATGGAGCAGTTAGGATGCTTTGAACTTCATAACTATTCAGATGAACTAGTGGTACAAGATGGAAATATCATTACAGCAAGAGGAAGAGGTTTTATTCCTTTCGGTATTTGTTTCGGGCATGCGTTAAAGCTAAATTTTGATGAAAATTGGTATTAAGTGATGATTTAAAACCCAAATGTCCAATTAATCGGGCATTTCATGTTGTTGAAAAAGATGATGTCATTAGTAGAATGAGAATTTTTAACAAGGCTGTAGGGTGATTTCCGTTCCGTCAGTGTGCTACAAGAAAGCAAGCAGCCTGCAACGGAAATCCATTTCTCCCCTTCAATTGACTGTTTTGTTTTTCACACCAAAAGATGTCCAATTAGTTGGACATTTTTTAATTCTTATCTTACGATATATGTCTAATACTTTGGACAAAATGGAGGGATAATTCTGAAGAACATCATCAAAATTTTAAGAAAAAAATTAGGCATAACACAAGCTGCTCTTGCAAAAGAGTGTGGAGTTGTGAGACAGACCATTAATAGTATTGAAAATGATAAATATGATCCGACCCTAGAATTAGCTTTTAAGATTGCTAAGGTTCTCAATAGCCGAATTGATGAGGTGTTTATCTATGACTAAATTTCACCCAAATTATATGATTACAATGAAGGACTTCGTGAAAGAACACTCAGCAATTTTAAGAAAACAAACTCAAGAAGTATCGATACCCGTGACCAATGAGGACCGAAATACCCTCCTAGCCATGCTACAATATCTGAAAAATAGCCAAAATCCAACGCTAGCAAAAAAATATAAGCTTCGCCCTGGGAGTGGGCTCTCTGCTAATCAAATTGGCGTAGATAAACGAATGTTTGCTGTACTCTTTGATGACCAAGAAATGATGCTGATTAACCCTAAAATAATGAGTCATTCCCTTAATATGATTTATCTACCGGAGGGAGAAGGCTGTCTATCTGTAAATCGACCTGTCCCTGGTTTTGTACCGAGATATGAGAGAATTAAAGTCAAAGCTTACGACATCGATGGACATGAAATCATTGTACAGTTACAGGGCTATGGGGCCATCGTTGTACAGCATGAAATCGATCATTTAAATGGCATCATGTTTTATGATCGAATAAATAAAGAGCACCCTTTCCAACTGCCTAATCATGTTATCATCGAAAGCTTTTCTTCGCTTCAGTAGTTTTTTACAGAAAAAAAATTAGCAGGAATATTATTTTCCTGCTAATCTTTCTTGGTGCTCTTGGAAACGACGATGTACAGTCGCCTTACTTACCTCAAAGCCTAACCCTCTAAGCGTTATAGAAATTTCTTCAAAGGTAAATCCACGTTTGCGGAGCTTCACAATTTCCTCTACAGGTAGATCTTTTCGCTCCTGCCCCTGCGGATTACCTCGGTTCGATAAATTATTTTCTGGACGATAGCCGTTTTCTACAGCACGTCGCATACCTCGTCGAATTTTAGCATTATGGATTCTACGCTGATACTCCTCTACAATCGCTAAAATTTCAAGCAGCATCGTATCCATTTCATTTAATTGAACTGGGCCTGCATCACGCATCGAAAAAACGTCAGTTGCTGACTTTTGTAATAAATGTAATACAGCCATCCTTGCATTGCCTCGTCCTAAACGAGTTTCATCTTGGACAAAAAGAGCATTAATGTTCTTATCTTTTATAAAATCAAGCATTTCTAGTAAGCCTTCACGTTCTACATCATAGCCACTATGTTGATCTTTAAACACGCCCTTCACCGCATAGCCTTGCTCTTTAGCATAGCGCAGCAACTCTTCCTGCTGGCGCTCTAATGAGGAGCTTTGTGTTTCTTTTTCAGTACTTACGCGACAATAGACAACAGCCGATAGTTGATTATTTATCATTGTTCATTTCTCGCAATTTCGATAGTATTGATGGGACTGGCTTGATCACTCACTACAGGAATAACTAGAGATTTTCCCGCTACAATTTTAATATCTGCTAGTTCATTTTCCGTTTTTACAAGCTTTATCCAATCATCAGTACTCATTTTACCACGATATTGCTCAGCTAACGACCACAAGCTATCTCCATGTTCAATTTGAATTTCTGCGTAACTAACTTTTCCTGGATCAGTAATGTAAAGGTATGCTGCAAATAGTAAACAAGCTCCTATTAAAATTGAGATATGTGTGTTTTTCTTCAACCATGTCATAATCATTACCCCTTTTTAAGAATGTTTGTTCGGAATGTATGTTCCCATAATAAAGCGAACAAACGTTTTTGTCAAACACTTTTCGAACCTATGTTTGCATACATGTTCGCATTCTGTTATACTATCAAATAAGAAGAATGATATTAGAAAAAAGAGGTGAGCACTCATGAAAAAAGTTTCGAAAAGACAAGAGGACATTTTAGCTTTCATTAAGGAAGAGGTACGAGCTAAAGGATATCCACCATCAGTACGTGAAATTGGTGAAGCAGTTGGACTTGCTTCCAGTTCAACTGTTCATGGACATTTAGCTCGATTAGAACAAAAAGGCTTTATTCGTCGAGATCCAACAAAGCCACGCGCAATTGAAATTTTAGAGCCTGAAGAATCCATTCAAAAGCAACAGGTGATCCATGTCCCACTTGTCGGGAAGGTTACAGCTGGTTCTCCAATTACAGCAATTGAAAATATTGAAGAATACTTCCCATTACCCGATACGTATGGCACAAGTGAAGATCAATTGTTCATGCTAGAAATCATGGGGGAATCAATGATTGAAGCTGGGATTTTAGATGGAGATTTAGTCATTGTCAAACAAAAGGCAACAGCTAATAATGGGGATATTGTTGTAGCTATGACAGCTGAGGATGAAGCAACTGTAAAACGTTTCTTTAAAGAGAAAAACCATTTCCGTTTACAACCTGAAAATTCTTCTATGGAACCTATTATTGTCGATCAAGTTTCTATTTTAGGACAAGTTGTAGGTCTTTACAGACGTGTACATTAACGATTAAAGCAGGTTTTGAGGATTATGTTCCTTCTAAGAGCATGTATCCTCTTTTTTACGCAAAAAAGAATCCATATACGATTGGATTCTTTGTATAATGCCCCTTCTAAGCTTCCTTCTTAAATTTTAAGCTCGCTTCAATAAAGGCTGAAAATAGCTTTTGAGCACTCTCATCTCCTGCTATGGCTAGTTCCTCAGGATGCCACTGAACAGCTAAGCAAAATGGCATCTCCTCATGAACTACCGCTTCGATAATACCGTCGCTGGATTTTGCTGCTACTTTTAATTTTTCTGCTAACACATTCACCGCTTGATGATGAAATGAATTCACTGCAATCTTCTCTTGTTCAACGATAGTCGCTAATAGATTGTCAGCAATAACCTGAACAGAATGGGTAGCTACAGCTCGACCTGATTGCTGCATATGTTGAAGTAATTTAGTGCTAAAATGATCACTATCAATATCCTGATATAAAGTACCGCCTAAAGCAACATTTAATATTTGAATTCCTCGACAGATCCCGAAAATAGGCATCTTCCGTTGGAATGCGGCTTCAATTAATGCTAACTCGACCGTATCTCGCGCTGGATGAATTTTTCCAAGTTTTAATGAAGGCTCAGCCCCGAATAGAAATGGGTGCACATCATGACCACCAGATAATAATAAACCGTCCGTAAGGGCTAATATCTGTGCTGCCTCTTCTTCTACTCCCATTGGAATAATCAGTGGAATACCACCTGCTTCAATGATGCTTTTGCTGTAAGCGGCATTTAATCGAGAGGACAAATCATCTTCAACAAAGGCTGTAATACCAATAATAGGTTTCACTTGCTTCCCTCCACATTCTTGAAAATTGAACAATTACCAAAAGCCTAGATACCAATTGATTAATCGATCGCCATAGAAATAAACAATAACTGCGGCCAATGCAATAGATGGCCCAAACGGAATGGGTGTTTTTCTCCCCTGTTTGTTTTTCGATAACATGGTAATCCCGACAATCATACCAATCACTGCTGCTAAAAATAGCGTTAACAGTGTATCAATCGTACCCAGAACGAGACCAATTAAAAAGAATAATTTAATATCGCCTCCACCCATGCCACCGTTTGATAGCACAGCTATGATATATAATATGCCAAAACCAATCACTGCACCCACAAGAGAGTCCCACCACGGTGTTAATGGTGACAGCACTCGTCCAATAGCTAGCAAAGGTAAAAAGAATACTAACACCTTATCTGGAATTAGCATATAGGCCAAATCTGACACAACGATAATAACTAATAAGGAGATAAAAAGGAACGCTACTATCAATTCTATGCCCAAGCCTAGCTGCCAATAAGCAAAGGCAAATAATACACCTGTCATTAATTCTATGACTGGGTAAACCCAAGAAATTTTATTGCCACAACCCCGACATTTTCCTCCTAAAAATACATAAGACAAAACTGGTACTAAATCAAGCGCCGTTAGTCGTCTCTGGCATTTTGGACAATGTGAAGGAGGATGTACAATCGACTCCTTCTGTGGTACACGTAAGCCAACTACATTATAAAAAGAGCCAAAGACAAGTCCAAATAAAAAAATAAAGATCGTATAAGCCATTTCCAATTTTATGTCCTCCTAAACCAATAGGCGCCCATACAAATGAAGTATGGTGCGCCTATCAATAAAGTTTTATTGTTGTTCTTCGTAATAGAACGTCGTCACTTGCACTGTTGCCTTTAACGTAAGATCTGCATCTTTCTCAAGCTGTGCCTGCTCTCCTGGCAATTTAAATTCAATCTTATCGGTTTTCATGACACGCTCTAATTGTTCAACCTCCTGTAAAAAGCTTTCAAGAGAATTAAAATCAAGCGCACCCACCTCTAATATAAAAGTAATAAGCTTTAGATTAGTTGGTAAAGAGTCCTCCGAAAGAGATGCAATCGGTGTAGTACTCTCCTTGTTCTGCTGATGACCATTGACCTCTGCTTCAGCCTGCTCCAACATATTGAGATCATTCGATACATCAGAAGGTGTCACAGTGCCGTCTTCACCTTGAACCGTTAAAGACAGTATACGAGTTCCTGTCACCTCTTCAATCTCAGCTAAATCAAGAATAATCTTTTCAACGGCTCTTGTTGCAGGTAGCTTTTTTCTTAAGGCTAATATATTGATAGTAGGCTGTCCCTGCTCCTTGTCTAATTGTGCTAGTTGTTCTTTGACATTAGCTAATTCTTGCTGCACCTGCAATACATTACTCTCTTTTTCATTCACCTCATCCAATTTTGGTGACAGCAAATAATAATACAGCGCAAATAAAATAGCAGCTATCAACGCCAGTAACAAGATCATAGATGAATTTTTACTACTCGTTAATTTATTCATGAGCGTCGTCCTCCAGCTAAATACATAAAATCGATTGTTGCTGTGATGGACACTGAATATCGCGGTACTTCTTTAAATTTTTGTTGGGGTGTTAGCGCCCTTTGTTCACCTAGCTCTATTTCAAAGTTTGAGACAGTGTTAATTTGAGCATCTGTAAAATAGCTACTCATTAAAAGTCGCTCCACATATTTCGATATATCTGTCATCGTTTCAAAATCCACTTCAATATTCACTGTGTTCTCTCCGAAAACGTAGCTACGTAAATAGGAATGAGTTGGTAATAAAGTTTTTGTTTCATCAATTAACGGTGTTACAGGATAAGAAACGCTTTGAATAAAAGTCACAGACTCTTCCAACGAACCCTGATCGACACTTTGTCGTGCGTCTAGCTCTTGCTGCAATTGATCAAGCTGTGTTGTTAATGCCTGTTCCTCTGCAGTCAATCGAGACAATTCACTTTTGGATGTAAAAAATAAAAAAAGGAAATAAGCTACAATAAGTCCCACAATGACAATCACCAAGCTATAAAAAAGCTTGGGAGAGGTTGTTCTTTTTTCAAGTTGTGGTAAGAGGTTTATATCTGGAACCATTAACGAACCTCCTTCAAAGCTAAGCCAAGCAACGTTGAAAATTCTCGCTTAAAGCGAGGAAACGATTTCTCAATTTTTTTCCCATCGACAACCCTCAGTGGTGGTTCTAAATTAGAAGCGAGTAAGTTCCCAATTGATTTCAATAGTGGGTTATCGCCAAGCATGATAATTTCATCCACTGTTTTTTCACCTTTATGTAAAGAAAACTTAAAGAAATTCATCATCCGATCAATCTCTAGAACCTGATCCATTACGACCATTTGATAATTCTCTGATTCGCCATTATAAATAAATTGATAGCTAAACTCATTCTCCTTCTTCCCCTGCCATTGCGTCATATCTACTTCAATGGTTTGATAGCGCAAAAACTCCACTTGGCCATTGGAAAAAATACTGATAGAGAGTTCATTAATCGACCATTCTGCTATTAAATATGTTTTATTAGGCATTAATAAGGACATGTGCTCTAATAAGCGTATATTACAAAGCGCACGAATATCGGCAGCTTCGGGTTCTAATGAAACATCTAACAGCATCCCTACTAGTTTCGTAATCTCTTCAGAAGGCGCAGCAAATAAGATAGCCTTGCCATCCTCGGCATCTGCATCATACACATCAATTAAAGGGTCCTGAAATGGTAAATGAATGGAATGTCCCAATTCCATTTCAGCATATCCTCTTAATTCCTGAGGCTTTACATCTTTAGGGTGCTCAAAGTTTTTTAATAGAACCGTCGTATCAGGGACAAACATGCGAACAGCCTGTTTTTTCCCTGTCCATTTCATTACTTGCTCTTTAATCACCTCAAAAAGAGCTACCTCGTCGATTATTGTCCCATTTTCAACGATTCCAGCTGCTAAGGGGTATTCATAGCCCTGCCACTGATTAGGCTCTGGTCCTTTCGCCACAATCGCACGTAGCACATAATCCTTCAGTTCAATCGAAACATGCGACTTTCTTTTTCTCTTAAACATGTGAAAAGACCTCCTTATCCTATTCAGTATAAATGATTTTTTCAATTAGTCATCCATTTCCCAGCCAGAAACGCAAATTTTCTTGCGCTTCTGAGTGGGTTGGGAGGACTGATTATGGCGTTGTTGTATCTGGAGTAGTTGCAGGCTTTTCTCCTGCGCTTGTTAATAATTTATTTAGATCTTTTTCCGTTATTTCTTTCCCAGTAATTTGGAACTCTTTTGTTTTCAGTTCTTCGAATCTATCATAAGTTATAGTCCAATCCTTACCGTCATATGCAGCTGCTGAATCTTTCAAATCAATACCGTCTACAAATGGTTCTAATGCCTTTGCATTACATTTCCCATCAGTACATGCCCCATCAATATAAGCAATTTTAGCACCTGCTAGAATATTTGATGCCTCCGCTAAAATTGCACGGTCCTTCGACTTATTAATAATATTACCAATTGCAGGTACAGCGATTGCTGCGATAATTGCTAGGATAACAATTACAGCTAATAGTTCAACTAATGTTAAACCTTTCTCATTTTTCAATAGTTTTTTATTTTTCCATTTTTTTAACATAATGAAATCCTCCTTAATAGTTTTATATGAAGTGTGTGTACACGCGCTTCTGAACATTATGGCGAAGCTGCACAATCTCGCCCAATACATTTGCCACCAGTTCCCTTGCTGCCCTTACGAATATCGTCTGCAATATGCTGTAAGGTGGCATTATCAAAATTAATATATTTGCCATTGCTGTAATAAATCGCATGTGCATTGAAATAGTAGGTGCCCTCGATAAATTGGACATTGGCATTCTGACCTTCTTTATCTGCCTCTAATATTTTGCCTGCACTGTCTAAATAACCATCAGATACTAATTTTCCCACTTCAACCATCTGCCATTGATCGGCGGTTGGATGCTCCATAAAATAGAACTGCGCGGCATGAATGACATTGATAGCATCTGCCTTTAATGCCTTATAACGTGAATTATCAATGACATTACTTATAGCTGGAATTGCAATGGCAGCAATGATAGCTAGAATAACAATGACTGCCAATAACTCGACTAATGTCAAGCCCTTTTCGTTCATTACCCTCATTTCCATGTCCAGTCTCTCCTTTAATACTTAACCATGAAGATACCTACTTGCCGCTTCCTTTTGTTAGCAAATCTAAGTAGATATTTCCCATTAAGCGGAACAAAAGGGCATCCATATCAATATTGTAAACATTACATATTTTCATATAGTTGGAACATTGGTAAGAATATAGCCGCAACGATCACTCCTACAACTAGAGCCAGTACCACAATCATTAAAGGCTCAATGAGTGACTTCATGGTATCGACAGCACGGTTTACTTCCTCTTCATAAAAATCAGCGATCTTTTCAAGCATGTAATCCAAGGAGCCTGTTTTCTCACCAATTGAGGTCATTTGTGTAACGAGTGGTGGAAATAGCCAGCTTTTTTCAAGTGGCTCTGATAATGTGCCACCCTTTTCTAAATTATCGCGCGCTTCCAGTACTACTTTCCCCATTACAGGATTACCACCAACCTTTTCGACAATCGTTAGGGCTTGTAAGATTGGTACGGAGCTGCTAAAGAGTGTTGACAAGGTTCTTGTCATTCTCGCGATAATATCCTTTTGCAAAAGCTGTCCAAAGATTGGCATACGCAGTAAAAATACATTGACGGCATAATGAAACTCTTTATTATTTTTATAGAAATAGTGTAGACCCACTACTAATACCAATAGCCCTAAAATCACAAGGTACCAAAACTGAATGAGCCAATCACTAATACCCACTACAATGACCGTTATTAACGGCATTTCCAAATTCATTTCCTTAAATGCATCCATAAAGGTTGGCACAATGAACACCATTAAAAACATACCAACCACTAGTGTTAAAAGCGATAAAATCGCTGGATAGGTCATCGCAGATTGAATTTTTTTCTTAATGTTGTATTGCTTCTCAAGTGTGCTTGCAAGACGATCTAATGTATCGTCGACATTCCCTGTAGCCTCACCAGCACGCATCATATTGACAAATAGCAATGGGAACACTTTGGGGTGTTTGCCTGCTGCATCTGAAAATGCCATACCATTTCGAATATCCTCTTCAACCTGCATTAATGCTCGCTTTAGTGGTTTACTCCGTGTTTGCTCACCCAAAATATGGGTTGCTTCAACGACAGGAACGCCCGCACGAATTAATGTCGCATATTGCCGACAATAAATAACAAATTCCTGGTGCTTCACTTTTGTCCCAAAAGCAATATCTTTATGTAAAATGCTATTTGATTCTTGAAGTTCTCTTGCATTAATTCCTTGTGCTCGAAGCTTTTCCATGGCCACCTTTTTATTCGGTGCCTCGATAATGCCCTTTTTAGGTGCTCCTGTTTTGGTACGACCACTATAACGAAATATCGTCAACTATAATCACCAGCGTTCATATATGGTCTTGCATCCTCTAGTGAAATCTTACCTGTCGTAATTAGGTGCTGCATCGAATATTCCAATGTGTGCATACCCAAAGCTTTACTTGTCTGCATCACACTTGGAATTTGGTGAATTTTTTCGTTACGAATTAAATTTGAAATAGCAGGTGCCTGTACTAAAATTTCTGTCGCAGCAATACGCCCTTTTACATCCTTACGTACAAATAAACGCTGAGAAACAATCCCTTGTAGTACATTCGCAAGCTGCACACGAATTTGACTCTGCTGATGCGGTGGAAATACATCGATAATACGGTCGATCGTCGTTGGTGCACTACTTGTATGCAGTGTAGCCATAACTAAATGCCCTGTTTCAGCAGCCGTAATAGCCGTTGAAATGGTTTCATAATCTCGCATCTCCCCAACTAAAATAATATCTGGATCCTGACGTAATGATGCACGTAAACCATTGGCAAAGCTCATTGTATCGACACCAATCTCACGTTGATTGATGACAGACTTCTTATGTGTATGCAAATATTCAATTGGATCCTCTAACGTAATAATATGTTTAGATCTTGTTTCATTGATATGATCTATCATGGCTGCCAAGGTAGTTGATTTCCCTGAGCCTGTTGGGCCTGTCACTAATATTAAGCCTTGTGGTTTTTCTGCAAGCTTATATAACACCTGTGGCATATTGAGCGCTTCAATAGAAGGAATTTTAGCCTCAATTAAACGAGCTGCAATCGTTACTTCATTTCGTTGATGGTATGCATTGACACGGAATCGACATTTCCCAGGCAATGAAAAGTTAAAGTCCGTTTCTCCCTTGTCCTCAAATTCCTGTTGTTTATGGACAGGAAGAATGACCTTTACCATTTCCTTTAAATCCTCTGTTTCAAGTGGGACTGTGCCGTAATGCTCCAGTTGCCCATGGATACGATATACCGGTGGAATACCTTTCGTTAAATGAAGGTCAGATGCTTTTTCTTCAAATGCACGTGTTAATAATTCAACGATTGAATATGCTGTCATTTTTTTCACCCCTAGTCTGCACTTGCAACACGTAATATTTCTGATGTGGTTGTTTGGCCTGCTACAACCTTTTGTAATCCATCCACTAATAGGGTATGGTAGCCTTTTTCTTTCATATAATCACGGAGGACGCGATCACCAACACGATTTAAAATCATATCCTTTATTTGGCGATCAACAGGGAGGATTTCATGAATCGCCATCCGTCCTCTGTAGCCTGTTTGATTGCAGGCAGGACATCCACGCCCTTTTTTACCATGTGTTACGCCTTCCACCCCATTTTCCTCAAGTATTTCAAGCTCACGAGAAGTGAATATATATGGTTCAGCACAATCACGACAAACTTTTCGTACAAGACGTTGCGCCATGATTCCTACCAGGGAAGAGGATAATAAAAATGGCTCGATCCCCATATCATGGAGCCGTGAGATAGATTCGATGGCACTATTAGTATGCAGTGTACTTAATACTAAATGGCCTGTTAGTGAAGCACGTATAGCAATTTGAGCTGTTTCAAGATCCCGAATTTCCCCTACCATTACAATGTCGGGGTCCTGTCGTAAAATCGATCGTAACCCTACCGCAAATGTTAAGCCGACTTCTTCTTTTACTTGAATCTGATTGATACCATCTAACTGATATTCCACTGGGTCCTCAACCGTAATAATATTGACGCCTTCTTCATTTAAATGAGAAAGTGCTGCATATAACGTAGAGGACTTACCTGAGCCTGTTGGTCCAGTAATTAGCATCATACCGTTTGGATGGGCTATCATTTTCCTGAAAAGTGCTTCATTACTTGCACTAAAGCCTAATTTATCAATATCATTGGCTGAATTGGTTAAATCTAAAATACGCATCACTACCTTTTCACCATAAACTGTTGGTAGTGTCGCTAAACGGATATCGACAGGTCTAAAATTAACATTAGTTTTAATACGTCCATCCTGAGGAATACGATTTTCTGTAATATTTAAATTTCCCATAATTTTAATACGAGCCAACACGACATTTTGCATGTGCTTTGGCAAGGATCGCTCAGTACGTAGCACACCATCTACTCGATAGCGGACACGAAGCTCTGTTTCTTGTGGATCAAAATGGATATCACTTGCGCGCTGTGCGACACCATTGGCTATAATTTGATTCACTAAACGAACAATAGGTGAATCCTCATTCTCGATTTCCTCTTGTGTTTCCGTACTAGTCGCAGCCAAATCCAACATGGCCGCATCCATTGATTCCTGTAAATCATAGTACTTTGTTATCGTCCGATATAAATCATCTTTTGCCGCAATACTTGTCTCGATTTGACAGCCTGTTGTCATACGAACTTCCTCAATGGCGAAATAATCCATCGGGTCTTCCATTGCAATAAATAATTTATTTTTTTCTTTGCGAATCGGCATAATATTTGTCCGCTTCGCCAGCTCCGCGGGAATAAGCTGTAATAATTCGGGACTAATAGAAAACTGATTCAGGCTGATATGAGGGATACCAAGCTGGAATTCTAAGACTTCAATAAGCTGCTGCTCTGTTAAGAAATTTTCTTTGATAAGGAAATCTCCAAGCTTCTCATTTTTCATCTTAGTCGTTAATGCGTACTCAAGCTGGTCAGCAGTAATAACACCTGATTCAACCAGTAAATCCCCTAAACGTTTACGCCCTGGCTTCATTGCCATAAACATACCTCCAATCGTTATGGACTTGTTTGTACAAAATTACCACCCTTATCATAGTAGCCATAGACAATTTCTGGTCCTTCTTGCTTTGTTTCCTCTGGTTTTGAAGGTTTCACATCAGGCAAGCCATTACCATCTAAATCCACTTCTAAATCAGGATCTGATGCAGCAGCCCCTACGTTCTGAGTAGGCGTTGTGTTAATAACAGGCTCCTGCGAAGAACGCGTAACAATTCGATTTTGAGGTGCATAATAATCTCTACTAATGAATTGTTCTTCTGTTGCTCCGTTCTCTACAATGGAACGATAAACTTCCACTCTTGAACCCTCTTTCCCCTCTTGCTCCACTCGTTCTTGTCCAGCCTTTAACTCCTCCGAATAGCGATAAATAATGCGTGGCTTTACAATTTTATCCTTGCTAACACGTACTGTAATGTCCTTGTCTTTCGCGGCTGCAAAAACTTCTATCTTTAATTGATTACCCTCTATAGATGCTTTCAGTTTACCGAGCTGCTCAGACCGATTAATAAATTGTAAGTCTTTTCCTAAAGCTGCATTGATATCTGCCTCAATTCCCTGTTGCAAATAGCTTGGATTTATTTCCTGAGAGTGTCTTTCTAAAATTTCGTAATCCGTTTGAAGAATAACACTATATAGCATTGATGCCACAAAATCTAAACCTGCATCATTGACAACCCCAGCCTGTTCACCTAAAAGTGTAAGTAACGAGATGGATTGATTTGGAACTAGATGGACATCATTTAATAACGGAATGATTTTTGCTACTCCTTGACTATTTGCTGGTAGCTCGGCAATCTGAAAGGCAATCCTTTCCCCGGTTTGCATGGAATCTTCATTGATAACGGCTTCAACCTTATGCTCCTTCAAATAGCTGGCCTGTAAGATTAGTTTCTGGAGTGTTTTATCTGTATCCCAAACACCTGCTTCATTTATTTGCTGCGTAATCGCTTCATTGACGGTAACAGGAATGGGAATATGAACTACTTTTTCTTTTTGCCAAAAAGCATACCAAGGCTTTTTTGTCAGCATTTCGTACTGAGCAATAGCTGCTGATGGATCAAAAACAAATTGTTTCGAGTCAATGGTTTTGGCTATACCATCACTAACAATTTCCATTTCAGCATCTTGCCATTCTGAAATTGCATTTTGTAGCGTAGTTGCCAAATCTGCGGTTTTCACATCGTAGATCTCAATACCTCCAATGGTTGAAGATTCAGGACCTTCTTTAGCAAAAACTGTGTCATTTAGCACAAATGATGGAACAAAAAATCCCACAATTAGAACAATTACCAAAAACAAGCTAATTATTTTTATGTATATTTTCATCCACATCATCCTTTATTTAACTTAGTGGTTTTTCTATTTATATACAAATGATACTACAACTATGGTATTCTGGCACTACTAAAATGCAACTTTGTTCCGATTTTGACTAGATATTTCACATGAAAATTCAAAAATAATTCAACAATTAGTCACAAAGAACTATACATAACCTTAAATTCCTTTCGATACATAGTTTGAATTTGTTATAATAGCCTTAATCAACTATTATAATGCATTATATTTTGAACTTACTTACATAATAAGAAATTTTTATTTTATAATAAATTGAAGATAACTATATCTTTAGCATTAAAAATAATTATGATATTCAGGAGGTTTTACACACCTTATATGATATTTATTTTTATGAACACCAAATGATGAAAGATTTATTAGTCTTCAAACGGCTGAATAAAGCATTGCTCTGAGAAGTCCTCATTATATAGGTATGTGCAAAGAAATCAATAAAATAAAATTGGATACTCAAAACAGATCAAACTATTGATATATCAGTAGTTGTATAGGGAGGGAATTGATTTGATAAAACATCTTAAAAACAATCATGGCATGACGTTGATCGAAGTTGTTGCCGCCCTTTTAATAATAGGCATTGTGTTAATTTCATTTTTCGGCTTACTCGTTCAGTCAAATAAAACAACACATAAGTCAAATGATATTATGGATGCTACTTATGCGGCACAAAAAAAAATGGAGGAGATTTATAATTTGTCTAGCGGTGCTGATTCTTATGATGATTTAACAGGGGGCTATACATTGGATGACGAAAGCCCTAGAACGTCCTTGTCTTCTTTACCTACTAATCAAGTGTATAAATATCTACCACATGAAGAAGATCGTTATACTTACTATTTAACATTAGAAACATTTCCTGAAGATGACACTTATAAAAATGCGATTTATGTGCATCTAAAAGTTATTGAAAACAGCACAAACAGCACAGCCACTATGGAAAATGTGTATATACTAGGGGGGGCAAAATAAAATGAAATGGCTTCGAAATAGCAAAGGTCTTACATTATTCGAAGTGCTTACAGTCGTTGTTATTCTTGCCATCGTATCCATGCTGAGTATTAGTATTGTAACATCTGCTACAAAGCAACAACTTGAGCAAAGTACACATAATCGTGATATTAAGGATATATCCTTTGCATTAAAAGTAATTACGCAGGATTTTCGGAAGAGTGATGACCTCGATTCAGAAAAAGATGAAACAACCGACCCTCCGACAGAACTACACACATTATTGTTAGGTGATGAAATTATATCAACTTATAGATTAGAAAATAATCAAATTATTCGAAATTCAAACGGCAAGGATGAAGTCATTGCATATAGAATATCATCATTTACGATCAGTGGAGGCGCTATTGAAATTATAAGTGAAGATGGTCAAACAGTTACAACAGATATTACTCAAAGGAGAGGAAATTAATGAGTAAACAAATTAAAAATCAACGAGGTTCAGCTCTTGCGCTTGCGTTATTTTTAGTTGTGATTATCTCAATCCTTGGTATTTCTTTACTCAGTGTCTCTTCAAACAGTCTAAAACAAGTAGACTATGAGCGAAAAGATCAGGCGGTTTTTTATATTGCTGAGGCGGGGGTTAATTTAGCTAAAGAGGAAGTAAAATTTAAATTAAGAAAAATTGAAGATGACGCAATTCAAGAAATGACGAGCTGGATTGCTGAACAAAATATTTATCGCAAAGCTAATAAATTACCAAAATTATCAAAGCAAATGGCAATGGAGCATTATGTAAATGAAGTTCTAAAAAAAGAATTTGATAAAGCAATTGATAATGGAGATTTTTCTGACACATCGTTTACTATCTCTCCAGGTAAAATAGCATCTGTTAATCTACAACCGACAAGTGTAGATTTTAAAGTCAAAATCATTTCATCTGGGACAATTGATTCTACTAGGGAGCGTGTAGTTGATCAAGAAATAAAACTTAGACCTTCCCTATATATTAAATTAGATGAGGATGATGAGGAGGAAGATGGCGACGAAATTGGTACTATACCTGGAGGTTGGGAAAATCATACCGTTCTGACATCTGGAGATATTGTATTTAATAGTAGTGGTGAAATTCATGGAGACACATCTTTAAGGTACGGGAATGTTATTTTTAATAACTATTCTGGAAAAATCCTTACTGAAGATGGTTCAATTGGTGGAAATATTAATATGGATAGTACAAAACAGTCCATTACAACTAAAAATCAACAACAAAAGAATGAGTGGCATTACCCTAAAGCCATATTACCACCACTTGCCATTGACCCAAAAAGCTTTTTACCGAATGATTATTGGAAAAGTACATCAGATAAAACAAATCAATTATCTGAGCTTTATCCATTACAAAAATATACGATAACCAAAAGTGGAAATAAAATAGATTTAGTGTCTAATGGTGTATTATCAACAAGAGAGGGGCAGCCATTCGCTTGGCTAAGAACTGATGTAACATTTAATTTAACAGAAGACACTCATTTAAAAGCTATTGAAATTTACAGTAATAGAACAATTACTATTAATGTAGATAAGGAAGTAAATTTATTAGTAGATGATTTTGATATGAATTATGGCACAATAAATGTCACAGGGAATGGGAAGTTGAATTTATATGTAAAAAAATTCACTGCTCTTAACTCTACTACTGGATTTAACGCAAATACAGCAGACCCTTCAAAAGTTAATTTCTATTACGTAGGCTCATCACAATTCACCTTAAATGGTTCGACACCATTTTATGCAACATTATTTAACCAAAGTGCTAATATGTCATTGGGTGGGAGCTCTAAAGTATATGGTAATATTATTTCTGGAGGAAGTAAAATCACTGTTTCTGGAAGTACACCTACTACAGGTCAATATGTTATTGCACCTAATGCTGAGTTAATTATAGATGGGAGCGCTTCTATTAGAGGTTCCGTTATAGCTGACTCTATAAATTTCACTGGTAATGGTAGAATTTACAAAGGTTCTAATTTACCTCCCCTGCCACCAGGTGTAGGGCCATCGGATGATTTCGAAGAATTACCTAACCCTGATGGTGGAAGATTACCTCTTGAAGAAGGCTCTATTATAGAAAGTTAATAACTACAAAGAAATAAACAATGCGAAACCTAATGATTTTCTAAACAAATGAAACAGCCAAGGAGAAATGCAACTCTCATTTGGCTGTTTTATCATCTTTCCTTTTAACATCGTTACAATAAAAGGTATACGCTTTGGTATTTTGTATTTAATGAGTACCTTTTACTAGCAATTATATCTTTATTCTATTCATTTTTCCTCAACAACCTACCCGACAATAGCATTCCAATACCACCAATGGTAATAAATAGAACAGCTCTAATCAGTAAATCAAGGGCAGATAAGTCAAAGAAAATTAGCTTAATAAATGCGATAACTAAAATAATAAAGCCTGTTGTGCGCAATGTTTTTAAATGATGTGTGGAACTAATCCATAGTGATACACTAGCAGTTAAGAATAATGTAATAGTTGTAAGAGCTATACTTAGCTTCCAATCAAGGGCGTTGTTAAACGTAAACTGATGGATCAGCCCCCATATTGAAATCATCGTGAGCACAATCCCCGTACTTACAATGGCGTCCACATATTTCCCCAGACGGTCCTCGTACAATCGATAAATAATTCCTTTTACAAGCACATCAGCGACAATCGCTACAACCACTGCTAAATAAATTAATCTAGTGATAGTGTTTAAGCTTTCCAACATTGACACCCTAGTACTAATCATCAAGGAGACAAGTAGGAAAAATGCGCCAAGTACTGGCGTTAAAGCACGTCCTTTGTAAGTTTCCTCTACAAATAAAGAACCAGTAAATAAGACAGCTAGTACGATACACACTATATATGGAATGTCATTTGTGGCTGTAAAGTATACGGCATCTAGCTTGCTAATATAGGCTAAGAAATAGCCAGCTGTGACCACTGCTAAAATATCGATTACATACAAATCCTTCATGACCTTTTCAAAAGGTGAGAGTGCCTCTTTAGGACGTCTTGCATATAAATAAATAATGATGAAATAGATGATTGGCATAAATAAGCTTAAATGATCGATGCTGAAAAATGGACTTGGTTCATGGAAAACAAAGTTTAGTGTAAATGTCATCACAAGGGAAAGTGAAGTAACGACCTTCATCATACTTGCACGTATTCGTAAGCTCATCATCACGCCTGCAAATGCAATCAAAGGATACAATAAATCATCCACTTTATTCGGAATATTCAATAGAAGTATCATATTACAGAAGGTGATAAACACAAGTGTCACAGCACTATCCAGTACCTCCTGCCATTTTTGACGATAGCTATAAAACGCTACAGCGCCAAATAAAGCCATTAAAATGAGGAGTAGCATTTCTCCATTTTCAAGAGAACGAATGATTAGGTTCAGCAGTAATAAACTAAATGAGCCTAAAGAAAATTGGAGTCCAATGTGAAGTGGCTTCCATTTGGATTGTGCGTTATACAGTAAACACCATATTGCATAAAAGATTGCTAGAATCACAAGTAAGCCAAGTGCAAAAACTACTTGCTGATCACTATTCATAAATGCTATAACACTCACTGCTAGCACTGAAAAGAATGTGGCGATATAAAGGGCTAGCTTTTGCTTGTGCTGGTAAATCACTAACTGCAATGCAGCAAACAATACGACCACAAATAATAAAATAATGACAGCACTAAAATCCATATATTCTAGTAAGTAAGGTAGTAATAATGATGTAAAGGCAACAAAAACAGTTAGTGCTTCATTTTTCTTCAAATAGCTAATGGCAATACCATAGCCAATATAAAGCAGCGTAATGCCTAGTGCTGGAATAAGACCAATGATTTCATATAATATGGCACTCGCTGCGGTTGTTAAAATACCAACAATAAATGCCCCACCATATAAAGAAATCGTTATAGCTGATGAGCCTACTTTCCTACGCTCTAGTACATAGGCTATAACCGCCAATCCCACCGATAGTACATAGGCAAGGATGATTTTCACGCCATCCGATAAATAGCCATAGTCACTGACAAGTTTTAGACCCCAAAGTACGCCCATTACTAAAATAACCATGAATACTTTTGGAAGTGCCCACATAACACGTTCCTCCATCGATGGCTGTGGTTGCACTTCTTTTTCCGCTACTTTAGTCGGGATAGGCTTCGACTCCAGTACTGGTTTTGGTTTAATTGGTTCTGATTGCTTGATCATCGACTGTCTGGCATCAAGAGTATTAATTTTTTCAGCTCTTTGCGAACCTTTTAATACTGACAACTCCTGACGTAAATCTGCCATTTCCTCCTCGAGCTTTGCAATTCTGCGCTCCAATTCAAGGGACATTCAATCATCCTCCCCACTTTATCAATTTTCTAACATTATAACATATTTATCCTTATTGTAAAATTACACTTTTTGTTCATTTTATCTCGGTCTCCGATACATTAAGGCACGTTCACTATCACTAGTACCCCGTGTGGTTGGATCGACAATGACCCCCATTAACACAAGAATGGACAAGACTGTATTTAAAATAGATGATATTTGCTCACTCATCACCCCTGTAAAATCATAGCCAAAAATTGCAGCCACTTGTTGTGCGAGTAAGAGCAGCAATGAAAATAGCCCTAGTAGAAATGGAATATGTTGAAGACGAACCTTCCAATTAATTCTCATAAAAGCTCACCTCCCCCCCTCTTGCCACAGTATATGCATAGTGGTTATGTGACACATATGCAAAAATGGAATTCTCGCCAAGTTACTAGGATTTTTTGATAATATTTTGTGATGCAAACTATTTTCAAACATAGAAAGTGAAGGAAGCTTTTTCATGAATAACATGTTCATCTATTTAGTTTACTTAGAGCCCTCTCAAAAATGAGAAGGTTTTTTTATGTAAAAATTTTTGTGCATTTTTTCTCAAGTCATTGACAATAGATGCCACAAGTTATATGGTTAGTTACATAAGTAATTAACCAACTAACAAGTGAGGTGGATTGTGATTCATTCTTTAAATAACGAAAAGCCCATTTTCCAACAAATACGTGAAAGAATAGAAGATGCCATTCTAGATGGACAGCTACAGCCTGAAGATCGCATTCCATCTACAAATGAGTTTGCAAAAGAATACCAGATTAATCCTGCAACTGCTGGGAAAGGCGTGAATGAATTAGTGGATAAGGGCGTCATTTATAAAAAGAGAGGTGTCGGTATGTTTGTCCATGAAGACGCCAAAAATATTTTAATTACTGAGCGTAAAGAAAGCTTTGTCCAGCAACATATTGAACCATTGAAAAAGGAAGCAAGACGTCTAGGCATTTCAGATGAAGAGTTACAAAAATTGATACAAGGGGGATCATGAATGAAAATTAATGTGAGTAATGTCACGAAATCCTATAAACAGAAAGCAGCTTTGAAAAATATCTCTTTCACCATGGAAGGACCAAAGATTATTGGCCTTTTAGGACACAATGGTGCTGGCAAAACAACTTTTTTGAATTTATTATCAGGCCTCATCTCTACAACAAGCGGAGAAATTTTAGTTAACGGAGAAAATGTCTTTAATGCCCCATCCACATTACGTGATATTTGCTTTGTGGCTGAAAGTGGCAACTTTCAAGAAGAAATGACCATTGCCCAAACATTAAAGGCCAATCGCTTCTTTTATCCAAAATGGGATGAGGAGCTAGCTCAGGAACTGCTACAAGTATTCGCCCTGAATCCAAAAGATAAAGTGCGTAACCTTTCAAAAGGGATGGTCTCCGCACTTGGAATTATTACAGGCTTTGCAAGTTGTACAGCTATAACTATATTCGATGAACCATATATCGGTTTAGATGTAGCCGCACGTAATATGTTTTATGATTTGTTAATTGAGCAGCAAACAGAAAATCCGCGATTATTTATTCTATCTACACATTTAATCGATGAGGCGAGCGAGCTATTTGAGGAAATTTTCATTCTACATGAGGGCGAACTTTTGCTCCAAAAGACCACTGATGAATGGCGAGATCATATTGTGGCTGTAAAAGGCAATGCCTCAGATGTTGAGAGAGCAATTGGGGATTTACAAGTAATCTATCAACATACATTTATGCAAGAGATGACAGCTATTGTCTTCGCAAATGGTCAATCCATTGAAGATCAGAACATTACGCTTGAATCTGTTTCTCTTCAAGATATGCTCGTCTATTTAAGTAAACAGAAAGTGAGGCCAGGGCGATGAACACGATGAAAGGCAGTTTTTATATCTTATTTCAAAGCTATAAGAAGCAAAATATTATTTTTTGGAGCATTTTATTTTCGATTGTGCTTTTGTCATTTTTCTTAGATGCATTTTTTGGTCAATATGTATCATTTGCTATGACTATTTCAATTCCTGTTTATATTTTTTACAGTATGATGGCAACAAAACTTCTCAATAAAACCTTACCCTATTTTTTAAAGCTAGGATTAAGTCGTCAGCAATATATGTTGTATGTCGGGCTATTTTTTATCAGCTGGAGTCTGGTCGGTGCCTTGATTATTGCGTGTGCTCATCAAATCATTTCTTATGTTTCTACCCTATTCAATATCAAAGATATTATTATCATCCACCCTATCTTATTTTTTGATATTACCCATTCATTTTTACAAACAGTAGTATTGGATACGGTCTTGCTTTTATTTTGTCTAAGTTCTGGCCTTCTCCTTAACGTTGTTTTTTATCGTTTAGGCATACTAGGAGGCTATAGCTTAATTGGTTTCCTAGCATTAATACCTATATTAATGGTGATCTTTGAATGGTATTCTCCGTTGTATCAACTATTAGCCAATTCATCTATATTAGCGATTTTAGGGAGCATGTTTGTTTTTAGTATTTTCCTCTATCTAGTTATTTCAGCTAGTATGCGAAAGGTTTCTGTAAATCCTGTATAAATAGAATAGGAGGAAGATAATAACATGAACCCAAAAATGTTGATAAAAATAATTGGTTTAGAGTCTCTACTCCTATTTTTCTATGTTTTAAATGGTGCCTTTGTTTCTATCAAACAACCTTTAAGCCCTTTTCTACAGTTTGCGCTGTTAATCCCATTTGCATTAGGTCTCTTCATATATATAGCGACGAAAAAGAAATGGAGAGAATATTTCTTTTATCCTATTAAAAAGAATCATTTCTTCATCACCTTACCGCTTCTTCTTATTTTCGGCATCATCTTAGTAAGCACAAAAGGATTGAATATGACATCTATTAGTGATTTAGTTGTCATGTTTATCATGCAAATTTTCATTGTAGCGTTTATTGAGGAGTCTGTATTTAGAGGCATTATGCTACGCATGCTATTAGCAAAAGGGGCTTTTTCTGCTGTCTGGATTTCTAGTATATTGTTTGGCGTCACACATGCGTTACAATTACTAGGTGGCCAATCTCTAGAAGATACGATTCTTCAAATCATCTATGCTCTTTTAGTTGGCCTTGTTCTAGCTTTACTTGTATTGGAAGGTCAATCAATTATCGTAACAATTATTTTCCATGGACTGAATAATTTCTTTAACATTATGGGAAATACGGCAGGCTCCATGTTAAGTGCCTATCTTATCATTTTAGTACTCTTTATCTACATGCTGACGTTATGGAGACGTCTAAAGAAAATCGATCACAATCTGTTTATGAAAAATGCCAAGTCCATTTAAGACTTGGCATTTTAGTTAGAAGAGTAGGTGACCAACCAATGCGGCAATTGGAAGAGAAATAAGCGTACGTAGTATAAATAAGACGACTAAATCCAAAAATTTCAATGGAATTTTTGTACCTAAAATAAGTCCACCTACCTCAGACATATAGATTAGCTGTGACACAGAAACAACTGCAATAACAAATCTAGTAACATCCGATTCAATCCCTGCCCCTAAAATAGAAGGTAGAAACATATCGGCAAAGCCAACAACCATTGTTTGCGCTGCTTCAGCCGCTTCAGGTAAGCCAAGGACGGTTAAAATTGGCTCGAATGGTTTTCCTAAAATCACAAAAATACTTGTAAATTCAGCAAGCATTAAGGCAATTGTCCCAAAAGCCATAACGATAGGGGCAACACCCACCCATAAATCAATTACATTTCTAGAGCCATCTTTGAAAAATTGTCGAGGATCACGATTTGCATGCGCAATAGCAAGTGCATTTTCTAAGCCATGTGAGACAGAATTATAGCCCTCTGGTAATTTCTCACGTGAATAATCTACTGGTGTCCCATCTATATATGTATCTTCTTTTTTCGCAAGTGGATAGATTCGAGGCATAATAATGGCTAATACAATTCCACAAAGGACTACTGTCAAATAATAAGGAATAAAATAGCGTGCCAAATGCACAGTATCCAGCACAACGATACAGAATGTGATGGACACTACTGAGAAACTTGTGGCAATAATCGCAGCTTCTTTTTTTGTATAGTTCCCCATCTCATATTGTTTACTTGTCATTAACACACCTATTGTGCCATCACCAACCCATGAAGTAAGAGCATCAATGGAAGAACGCCCTGGACTTTTAAACAGTGGCCGCATAATTTTCACCATCATTGTCCCGAAAAATTCAAGTAAACCGAAGTTTGTTAAAAATGGTAAAAGGAAACCAGCAAACAAAAAAATGGTAAATAAAAACGTCACAAGTCCCTCATTTGGATCCATTAGGAGTCCACCTGTATTTTCATTATTAATGGCAGAAGGTCCAAAATTAAAGACCACCATTGAAGCAAAGGCTAAACCGATAAAACGAGTAATGGTCCAAAACCAATTAACATAAAACAATGAATCTAAAATACTAGGTTCTTTAGCATTTTTACGAGGGATAAATTTCGCTATCAGTGCACCAATCGCAGAGATGGCAAACATTATAATTGTAAAATAGCTAATGACCGGAGCCACAATCCCCGCTAAAACATTGGCTAGTATGGCAATGGGCACTTTCCAGCCCTCTTCTGTTAAAAGGGGGGTCATAAATAGAAAGATACCAATTAAAGACGGAATAATGAAGTAAAAATATGTAGCAACAGAATACTTTTTCATTTTTTTATAAAACCTCATCTCTTTTAATCTCAATAATTTATGTATTTTGCATTACAACAATTAAAATAGTGTTTATAAGAAACATTTATTTATCCATCGTTGTACTACTATACAAGCAAATATATGTTGTGTTCATTCACTACCTCATCCCTCCTTCTGTTATAGGACTATTTTAAAAGCTTTGAAGTATTGAGCATTAAATAGAATAACACTCACATTATTCATGTTTTTATACCATTAACGTGTTATAAAACTATTGTAAACGCTACAACACATTTGGTTCAACCTCGCAATATTCTGAATTTTTATACATCCATAAATAAAAGAGTCTAACTTCTTAATTCGAAATTAGACTCCTGTGAATGAGCTAGCAATTCTAGTATACATCAGCATTTTTTTAATTGTTTTACTGGACCTTTCGTGACTTCAGTCAGTTTTGAATTGATCGCAAAGATTTTTGCGTTGATAGTAGTAATCCCAAATTCAGCTAGCCTTTTGGAATGCATTTCTATATATTGTTCAGCTGTGCGTTTAGATTCGAATAGATAGATGCCGCCTGCTTCGTTTGTTTCAGGGCTCTCTGTCCAAATTTTCCACAAAAGTCCTTCCTCTTCATAAATACTTTTGGCTAAATCAGAAAACGCTTCTGTCATCTCATCACCAAATGGTCCATCCAATTTAAAATCTACCTGTAATACGTATGTCATTGCCATTCTCCTCATTATTTAGTAGTAATATAACATTCACCGAGTATTTCTTTCATTTCATATTGCTCTGATGAAAGCTCTTTTTTCACATAAGATATAACCTCTGACTTTTCCAAATCATACATGACTTCAATTTCTTTCGAAAATAGAAGCTTTTCTTTTTCAAGCAAGCTTAAAAGAGATGGCTGTTGCTTTGGTTGCAGCTCTTCCAAATTGAGAACCTGTTTTAGTCCTTCCACATAGTTTACAAATGGACGCCCACCAACAATTTTCAACCCTTTATTATCTTCATTCATCATAATAATAGTTGGAAATCCTCTTACGCCTAGATTTCTTGCAAGGTCAAAATCTTCATTTAATAACGGTTGCCCGTTTGTTTGTTCTGATTCGTTTACAATAGCCGCTCCATCAAGCCCCAGTCTATTTACAATGTCAATCATAACGGATGTATCTGCAATATTTTGATTGAATACGAATAGCGCTTCTCTTGCTCTGCGCAAATATTCAAATGCTATAGCATCATGCTGATTTTTTTGAATCACTTTAAAAACACGAGATGGTGGATAGGATGATTGCACTGGATTGTTCATCATCACTGTTCCATCTATTGGCATGCGATAATTTTCTCCCACTTCTCTCCAGTGTCCTACAACGTCGGCAGGTCCAGATATTCCATTAGCAGGGTCTACTGGACCATCACCCCATTTTTCTAGTAATCCTCCCATAATCGTATGAAAGTTAAAATAGTGTCCGTACTGCTCGATAAAACGTCGAAGAACGGGTTCGAGTGCCCAACAATGAGAACATATTGGATCAGTTACATAGTATACTTCAATGGATTTCTTTGGTTGATTAAAATCAATTATCCCCAATTCCTCCTCGCCAGCTACTCCACATACACCTGTCTCTAAATCACAAACCATTGGATGATTCTTCAATTGACTATCCCCTTTTCTTACTTTCATTAAAAATAAATATATAACACTCTTATTTGCCTTACAGTTGTATTTTATTCATAATAAAATCATCAATAAACCAATAATCTATTTGAATTGTTGTATATACAACACTTTGAAGAAATTGTTTAAAAAGGAGTGCTAAGTAATGACCTCATCTAAGACAGATCTTCGTGTTATACGGACTCGTAAATTAATCATGGATTCTTTCATTGCACTTTCTAGTAAAAAAGAGTTCAAGGATATAACGGTTAAGGATATTACGACAGAGGCCATGATTAATCGTGCAACTTTTTATTATCACTTTGAAGATATATATGATTTGTTAGAGAAGGTCCTATCAGAAGTATTATTAGTTAATTTGAATGATGACTTTCTACAACATAACGAACTTAATGAAGGAGCTTTCCTTATTCTCTTTAAAGCGATAACTAATTTTCAAAAGTCATTGTCTAATCGTTGTCATCGAGGCTATGAAGAGACAATTGCTCGAATTATTAGAGAGCAGCTTGAAATTATCTTTTACAAAATGTTATTGAAACAAAATGCAGCGACAGGGAACGAAGCGCTAAAAATGACTGCTGTAATATTAAGCTGGGGAATCTACGGCGCTTCTATAGAATGGAGAACTAGCAATCAGGAGATACAGCCTGAAGAATTTATCAAACCTGCAATTCCTTATTTATTGGCAGGTATTGACAACCAACATAAAAGTGAATAAACACTTATGAAATGATAAGTGTTTACTCACTTTTGGTGGTTAGAGATTTTGTTGTTATGATCATCTTTTTATTTTTGGACAGGAGATACAAAAATCATTTGCTTCTTCAGAGGTATGATAATAGAAACAACATGTTTTTCTCAAGCGTACAGGTTGCTCCGATTCCATAATCGTCACTTTAGGACCACAATAGTTCGTCAAAGGATTTTTTCTTTCTCCAAAAATAGAGCCTGGTGCTAGGTTTACAATATAATGATAATCCTCTTGTATACGGGCCTTTTCTTGCTCACTGGCTCCTTCCCCTATTTTTGTTTCATAGAGCCAATTCACATAAATAGCTGTGTTTTCCCATAAGATTGTTTTTGGAATTTTACTTATTTCCGCCAATGACTGCCAAACCTTCGCTAAATTATTCGCAAAGATTTCTCTAAGAACCTCATCACGCCATTTTTCTCGGTCTTCAGTAGGTATTGACACTGTGCGATTGATTAGCCGAATTTTGGGAAGCCAAGGTTTTGTATATTCCGCTTCTACCCACATATTATCAATTCTGCAATGTAGTCCTTTATCGTATCTGGACATAGCATAGAAGGCTGAAGCTATCGTTAAGACGCTATAGCGCTTCGCAAATAACGATGCCGTAACTAGGATAGAGGGCGATTGAAAGAAATGGGCAATCTTTTGTAAATAATCTAGAGCTTGTTCATTGTCCAATAAATTTTTGGCATATAAAGAGTATGTAGCATCTACTGCAGGCTCTATCGCCAATCGATAGTCTCTTAGTAACACGGATGTTTCTTCAGCTGACAGTGATAGGCTCAACAGATCCCTACCTCCTCTAATTCCACTGTTTGAACTGTTCGCCCCTTGCCATGTGGCACACATAAAGGTGTACCAAAGAGCGGGTCTTTAATAATGGTACAATCCATACGAAAAACAGCCTGGACCATCTCTTCTGTCACCACTTCCTCTGGCTTGCCTTGGGCATAAACCTGTTTATTACGCACAGCCACAATATGATGGGCATAGCGACAGGCTAAGTTTAAATCGTGTAATACCATAACGACGGTACGCCCTTCATTTTCATTTAAATCAAATAGTAAATCTAAAATTTCTACTTGATGAGCCATATCTAAATATGTAGTAGGTTCATCTAGTAAAATTAGATCTGTTTTTTGAGCCAATGTCATAGCAATCCATACACGTTGCCGCTGACCACCTGACAATGCATCTACTGGGCGATCAGCAAATTCAGTCATCTGCGTTACTGCAAGCGCATTGTTTACAATTTCTTCATCCTCCGTAGACCATTGTTTTAACCAACTTTGGTGTGGATAACGACCTTGCTTAATCAATTGCTGAACAGTTAATCCTTCTGGTGCAACAGGGCCCTGCGGCAGAATAGCTAAACGTTTCGCCACTTCTTTCGTTGAAATGGCATCTAGTTTATTCTGATCTAAAAAAATTTCACCCGACTTCGCTTTTTGTAGTCGTGCAAATGTCCGAAGTAGTGTAGATTTTCCACAACCGTTGGCCCCAACTAGTACTGTAATTTTTCCTTTTGGTATTTGAAGATTCAAATCCTCTAAAATAAGATTTTCTCCATAACTTACATGTAAATTTTGTGCTTCTAAGACATTTTTCAAAACCCTGTCACCTTCTTCTCCTGCTTTTAATTTTTTTATCATGAAGCTTTATTGATTGCGCGTTCTAAATAATAAATAAATAAAGAATGGTGCGCCAATTGCAGCAGTAAAGACTCCTGTAGGTAAGTCCTTTGGTAAAAAGGCTGTGCGTGCCACCATATCAGCCAGAATGACAATGATTCCACCTATAATAGCTGTCACAGGAATTAATCCTGCAAAGGAACGCCCAACAAGCATTCTGCTCATATGAGGAGCCACTAATCCAACAAAGGCAATGCCACCAGCAAAAGCTACTGCAGAACCAGCTAGCATGACACTAATGAGTAGAAAAAGTAATCGATACACTTGTACTTTTACTCCTAGCCCTATCGCTATTTCATCGCCTAATTCCTTCACATTCACCGTTCTTGCTAAAATAAATGTTAGTGGCACTAAAATGACTAGCCACGGTAATAGCAAATAGACATCCTGCATATTGGCCCCATACAAACTACCTGTCAGCCATAAATAGGCTTTCGTTGTAGCGGCTACATTACTGATTACAAGCAGCATCGTCACAACCGCCTTTGCTAAGGCTGAGATACCAATTCCAATTAGTACCATCCGAATGGGTGTGACTCCTTTTCTCCATGATAGTAGATAAATGATGAAGGAGACAATACCAGCACCTAATATAGCAGCTAACGGTAAAAATTGAATACTGACTGAGCCCATAAAGTACACGATAAAAATAATTGCCCCCATCGATGCTCCACTCGTTACACCAATAATATCTGGGGCAGCAAGAGGGTTACGGATAATTCCTTGTAAAATTAAACCGGCAACTCCCAGCGCAGCACCAACTAATAAGGCCATTAAGACACGCGGGAGCCTTAATGTATGTAAGACAAAATCGTAATCTCCATTGCCATAGCCTAATAATTCTTTCACCACTGTGACAGGATGGATAAACTCGCTCCCCGCAGATAAACCAAGAACCGTAATGAGGACTAATAATAAGCTTAATAGTAGTAGAATCCAAGCCGTTCTTTTAGCAATTTGAAAAGATATACGATTAGTTTTCGTTCGAACCGACACATAATTAGGCATTTTTTGCTAACCCCTTTCGTGCAATATAAATGAAGAAAGGAGCTCCGATTAAGGCTGTCATGACACCAATCGGCATTTCCAATGGCATAATCACATATCTTGCCGCAATATCAGCCAACAGTAGCAATATTGCTCCCAACACGGCACTGTAGGGAATAATCCAGCGATAATCCGTGCCAACAAGATGGAGCGCCATATGAGGGACAATCAAGCCAATAAAGCCTATTGAACCTGCAACAGCTACTGAACTGCCTGCCAGTATGATAATAATTATGCCTAGCGTGATTTTCGTAATCATTGTTCGTTGTCCTAATCCTTTGGCAATATCATCTCCTGATTGTAAAATATTGATTGAACGCCCCATAAATATTGCCACAACTGTCACTCCTAAAATAAACGGTAAGACAGGCACGAGCATTTCAATACTACGCCCCGATACAGAACCCGCTAACCAAAACAGGACACTTTGTAAACCTTGTTCATCGATGACTAAAAGCCCCTGCGTAAACGAGACAAATAGAGCTGTAATCGCTGCACCAGCTAATACTATTTTTATCGGTGTTAACCCATCTCTTCCTAATGAGCCTAGGAAAAAAACCATCGCCCCCGCTGCACCTGCCCCTAAAAAGGCAATCCACATATAGCTCATTAAAGATTGAACGGAAAAAAGAGTAATAGCACTGACAATAAAAAATATGGCCCCTGCATTAATACCTAAAATATCAGGAGCTGCTAAAGGATTTCTTGTTAATGCTCGCATTAATGCGCCCGCAATGGCAAGGCTTGCGCCAACTACTGTAGCGATCACAGCTCTTGTAAATCTAGATGTTCGAATAATGACATGCTCCTTGTTAGCAGCATCAAAATGAAAAATAGCATCATAGATTGACGAAAAAGGTATGGACGTTTGACCAATAGCTATGCTGAATATAAATGCCAGCAAAAGAATCAAACAGCTGATGAATAAACCTATTTGTTTCATCGGTGTACTGGAAAGAATAATTCTCATGTTATGCCAACTTTCTTGATCCACGATTTAGCTTTTGTAGGTTTCTATTATGCTCAAACACTACAATGAGAGGGCTGTTATTCAAGTATTCTCTAACACTTTTAACAGCCCATCCTTCATTCATTATTTTTCTAATTCAAACTTGTCATAAATATCATCTAGCATTAAATTAGCACTAGTAATACCACCTGCTAGATTCCAATTAATTTCATCTACCTGATAAACTTGATTCGCTTTCACTGCGTCAAGCTCTTTCCAAAGTGGATGGTTTGTCCAATCTTCATAAGTTTTTTTCACTGTCTCATCATTTTCCATAAACATATAAATAACATCAGCATTCATTTGTGTGATGCTTTCCTTGTCAGTTAGCTTCACAATTTCTAAAGAATCATCTGTTAAATTTTTAGGACCTTGGAATCCAAGCTCAGATAAAATAGAACCCGCATAACCTGTCACATAAATACGAGCATGGTCTGCTCTGAAGTTGACAACAGAAACATGGAATGGCCATTTATCGCCAAGCTTCTCTTTGATTTTTTTTTGGAAATCAGCTACTCGTGTAGCCCAATCGCCAAGTAATTCATTCACCTTATCTTCTTGATTCATTGCTTGACCCATCATTTCAGCTGTTCCTTTGAAATCGAAAACCGTTTCATGAGCAACTGTTGGTGCAATCTGCGATAACTGATCATAAATTTCTTCATGACGTACTTTAGAAGCAATAATTAAATCTGGTTTAAGCTTTGCAATTTCTTCAAGGTTTGGTTGTGTTTCTTGTCCTACAATCGCAACGCCATCAAGCTCATTCTTCATATAATTATAAACAGGCGCTTCTGCCCAAGATTCTACTACCCCAACTGGTTTAATGCCCATAGCAACTGCAACATCTGTTGCGCCTTGATATAGTGTAACGATTTTTGTAGGTGTGCCTTCAATCGTTGTAGTACCCATTGCATGTGTAATCTCACGACTAGAAGATGCTGATTCAGTGTTGCTTTCTTCTGCTTTGTCGTTCTCTTGTGAACTACTGGAGTTCGATGTTTTCTCCCCACACCCAACTAATAATAACGCGAAGGTTAATAGTAGTGTGAAAAGTACAAAAAAGTTCTTTTTTTGCAGTGATAATTTTGGCATACATTTCCTCCTAAGAAATAATCGACAACGATAATCATTATCAATTAAAGAGTATACTGTACGATTGTTTTATTGACAATATCTATTTTTTCAAAAAACATACTTTTTTAATAAAAATTTATTTTAAAATTTCATGACATTTAACCAATAAGCTAATGACGCGAGGAAGAACGTTATTTTAATAAAACTAAAACCTACTCATTGTGTTGAAAAACAAGCAAGTGGATGGCTGTTAGACTCGTTACTTCTTCACTTCGAAAATATGTGCTATTTTGTTCTCTACTGTTAGTATGAAAAAAGTTTTGCACATGATCGAGGAGAACTTATGCCCTTTGGAAAGGAAAACACCTCGCCCTGCGAAATTGGTTTTCCTGCCGTTAACATCATCTTTTTTCAACAATATGTCATGCTTTCATTTCACTCAAAGACGTAGGCAAATTGATTATAGATTTTCTACTATTTTAGTTACTTGTTAGATTTACCTATGCATTAATAGGCAAATAAATAGACCCTATCGACGTATATCTCATATCTTAATAATGAACTACAACTTATCAAAACAGGAGGTAATAACATGTTTCAACGAAGACGCCATCCGGCAAAAGGTCCACACTGCTGTCCGCCACAAATGATGCCCATGCAATATGATCCACCACAATTTTTACCACCAGAGCAATATGTACGCACAAATTATATCCATACAGTTGTTCCACACGTACAACCTGCACATGTTACAACAGTGAACAAACATATGATTGATCATCAGTATTATTTCCCATGCACAGAATCTGTCGTGAATGAATGCTGTGAAACACATACAATGTGCGGTATGCCACCTAACCCTTGCCATATGCCACACCATCATAAACATATGCGCTAATACTAAAATAACGATGGGGTTATCATATGACCCCATCGTTCCTAATATGTTCAGAAAAAAACCGAGTACCCTTTATCAGGCACTCGGTATCTTTATGATTAATACATTTTTAAATATTGATCGCGTTCCCATTGATGAACAGTTGTACGGTACATATCGAACTCGATTTCTTTTGCTTCTTTAAAGTTTGCATAAATATGCTCACCTAATGCTTCCTGTGCTACTTGATCTTTAGCAAGTAATGTTAGTGCATCATCAAGTGCTGCAGGTAGGTTTTCAATACCATTTGCTTGACGCTCTTCTTCCGACATCACATAGATGTTGCGGTTAATAGCAGCAGGTGGTGTTAGGCTTTGACGAATACCTTCAAGACCTGCTTCTAAAATAACTGCCATCGCTAAATATGGGTTTGCAGAAGGGTCTACAGAGCGTACTTCAACACGAGTTGAAAGGCCACGTGCAGATGGAATACGAATTAATGGTGAACGGTTTTGTGCAGACCATGCTACATAACATGGTGCTTCATAACCTGGTACTAGACGTTTATAAGAGTTAACTGTTGGGTTTGTTACAGCTGTGAAACCTTGTACGTGTGCAAGAACACCCGCCATGAATTGCATAGCTGTTTCAGAAAGACCTAATTCTGTAGATTCATCATAGAACGCATTTTCTTTGCCTTTAAATAGTGACACGTTAAAGTGCATACCAGAGCCCGCTTCACCAAATAGTGGTTTTGGCATAAATGTAGCGTGTAAGCCATGTTTACGAGCGATTGTTTTAACCACTAATTTGAATGTTTGGATGTTATCACACGCAGTAACAGCATCCGCATATTTAAAGTCGATTTCGTGTTGTCCTGGAGCTACCTCATGGTGTGATGCTTCAATTTCAAAGCCCATTTCTTCTAGCTCTAACACGATATCACGACGGCAATTTTCACCAAGGTCTGTTGGCGCTAAATCGAAATAACCACCATGGTCATTTACTTCTAATGTTGGTTCGCCTTTTGCATCTAATTTGAATAAGAAGAATTCTGGCTCAGGCCCTAAATTGAAGCTTGAGAAGCCCATTTCTTCCATTTTTTTAAGAATTCGTTTTAGGTTGTTACGTGGGTCACCAGCAAACGGTTCGCCTTTCGCAGTGTATACATCACAGATAAAACGTGCTACTTTCCCTTTTTCAGAAGTCCAAGGGAATACTACGAAAGTATCAAGATCAGGATATAAATACATATCAGATTCTTCGATTCGAACGAAACCTTCAATAGATGAGCCATCAAACATCATTTTATTTTCCAGTGCTTTGTCTAATTGACTTACAGGAATCTCAACATTTTTGATAGTGCCAAGAATATCTGTAAATTGTAAACGAATAAAGCTTACGTTTTTTTCTTCGATGAGACGTTTAATGTCCTCTTTTGTGTATTTACCCACAGTTTTCCACACTCCTATAATTTGTCTAGCTTTTATGTTTACCCTACCCTATTTATTAATAGAATCGAGATAAATCCCCTCTTCGGATGGACGATTTTTGCATGCGCTGTGCTTGACGCATTTCTTCGCGCATAATTTGGCGTAATTCTGAATCACTTAAATCTTGCTCATCAGTTGTTGCAACAGGATTTTTCTTTTTAGCAAATATTTTTTTAATCTTCGCCATATTCATACCCTGTTCTAAGTAGTCTTTAACCTCAAGCAATATATCGACGTCATTTAGTGAAAACATACGTCGATTGCCTTCTGTTCGGTGCGGCTCAATTAAATGGTGTTCTTCATAATAACGAATTTGTCTTGCCGAAAGCTCTGTTAATTGCATCACGATACTCATCGATAATAACGGCATAGTTCGTCTAATTTCACGACTCATTTAAGTCCTCCTCCAATACCCGCTTATCATATAACGAATTTTTTTTACTGTCAACCAACCATGTAAGGTTATCTAACATGAATGGCACTATTTTTTTCAATCTGATTAAAAATTGTAAAAAACTCTTCATATTTAGGCTTTATCTATTGTCTTGTTATGCTTTTTGAATGGCTTGAACCGCACTGCATATAGCAAATTTAACGTGTTCATATGTTAATCCACCCTGGATAAATGCTGTATATGGCGGTCGTATTGGGCCATCCGCTGTTAGCTCAATGCTGGACCCCTGAATAAATGTTCCAGCCGCCATGATGACATCATCTTCATAGCCTGGCATATAGGCTGGTTCAGGAGCATAATGGGCATTTATCGGTGAGTTCGCTTGTATTTCGCGACAAAAGTCAATCATTTGTTGTGCTGTTTGAAAAGATACTGATTGAATTAAATCTGTACGCTTCGCATGATAGCTCGGAGTAGTACTCATGCCAATTTCATCGAGCATTGCAGCTGTAAATATCGCCCCTTTAAGTGCTTGCGATACAACATGGGGTGCCAGGAAAAATCCTTGATAAAAATCACCTAGTGTATTTAATGTGGCCCCCGCTTCTGCTCCAATACCTGGAGAAGTCATACGATAGGCACATTTCTCCACTAAATCTGCTCGGCCAGCAATATAGCCACCAATTTTAGCCAAGCCTCCACCTGGATTTTTAATGAGCGAGCCTGCCATTAAGTCAGCACCGACCTCTGTAGGTTCCTGTGCCTCTACAAACTCGCCATAGCAGTTATCTACAAAAATAACAGCTTTCGGGGCTATTTTACGTACCTTTACACACATATCTGCAATTTCTTCTATTGTAAAGGATGGACGTGTTGCATAGCCTTTTGAACGCTGAATCGCGATCATTTTGGTTTGTGCTGTAATAGCAGCCTCGACACCTGCCCAATCAATAACCTGATTATCTAGTAAATCCACATGTCGATAACCGATTTTATAATCTTTCAGTGAACCTGTATCTTTTTCACCACCATCGACAATGGATTGCAATGTATCATATGGCTGACCAGAAATATAAAGCAGCTCATCACCAGGACGTAAAATACCGAATAGACTAAGCGTAATTGCATGTGTCCCTGAAATAATTTGTGGTCGAACTATGGCTGCCTCTGCACCAAATACTTCTGCATAAACACGCTCTAGATTATCCCGTCCCTCATCATCATAGCCATAGCCGTTTGTTGGATGTAAATGATAATCACTTACTTGATGCTTTCTGAAAGCTGCTAGCACCTTCTGCTGATTGTAGAACGCCATTTCTTCTACCTTGGCATGATAAGGCCGAACTTGTTCCTCTACTTTTTCCGCTAACGATAGCGTTTCTGTTGATAACTTTGATGTAAACGTCATTCTTTCTTCTCCATTTCATAATGTCTCGCATTTCAATCAGTAAGATTTATTGACTATCTAAATTGACTTCAATCACTCTAGAATTCCCTAACCAACTACTGTTATATGAACGCTTTTGACGAATGTTTTTCTTTATTTTAATCACATTTTATCAATTTGTATGTGCACCTGTAAAACTTGCCTATTGTTTCTAAGGGCATTTTACGCTAAGCTAATGTGCGGACTCATTTCAAGAAGCGTATTTAATGACCGATTTTGGCTATTAAATTCATAGATTCTGTTACGTAAAAAGTCTTTTAACTTTTAAAAAAGTTTATTTATTGATAGAAGGGGTGAAAGGGATGGCTTGGGAGGTTTTTAGTATTATAGGAACAATTGCCTTTGCTATTTCGGGGGCAATTATTGCCATGGAAGAAGAATACGATTTATTCGGTGTATATATACTTGGTATTGTGACTGCTTTTGGTGGAGGAGCTATCCGAAATTTACTCATTGGACTACCTGTCACAACACTTTGGGGACAGGATATGATGTTTCAAATAGCGCTTGCTGCGATTACGATATTCTTTATTTTTCCCCATCATCTGATTCAACATTGGCATCGTTGGGGTAACTTCACAGATGCGATTGGCTTATCAGCATTCGCAATTCAAGGCGCACTCTATGCTGTCAAGCTTGATATGCCAGTAAGCGCAGTCATTGTAGCTGCTGTTTTGACAGGTTCAGGTGGTGGAATTGTACGAGATTTATTAGCTAGAAGAAAACCATTAGTTCTCCGTGATGAAGTTTATGGGGTTTGGGCAGCTCTTGCTGGATTGTTAATCGGCTTCGAGGTTTTTACAGGGGATATTTTCCTTTATATTTTATTCGCAGTAATTACAGCTTTACGTATTCTTTCCTATATGATGAAGTGGCGCTTGCCATTACGAAAATTAAATCGTGCATAAATACCATTCAGCCAATGACCAAAAATTAAGTCATTGGCTGTTTTATTGTTTTTATCTTTTTAACAACTGCATTGATTCTTCTAAAGTCACCATGTTTTTCATCATCGAGCAAGCTGCATCTAAAATAGGAAAGGCTAAGGCTGCTCCAGAACCTTCGCCTAAACGCATATTCATGTGCAACATTGGTTCAATGCCTAGTAAGGCAGCGGCAATTTTTGCCCCTGGTTCCTCTGAAGCATGGGAAGGAATGATATAATCGATTACTTTTGGTTCGAGCTTATAAGCAATGAGGGCGGCTATAGTCGAAATAAATCCATCAATGACAACGGGTTTAAGATGGGCAGCTGCGCCAAGAATAATACCTGTCATCGACCCTATCTCTAACCCTCCAACCTTAGCCAGAACATCAATAACATCATTTGGATTAGGCTTATTTAAGGTAATTGCTTTTTCAATAACTGCCGCTTTATAGGCAATGCCTCCTTGGCCTACTCCTGCACCAAACCCCGTTACTTCGATAGGGTTGCATCCCGTCAAAACAGCTAATATCGCAGCACTTGGTGTTGTATTGCCGATGCCCATTTCTCCAGTCCCAAGTACATCAGCACCTTTTATGATTTCCTCAGTGGCCACACGGATTCCTACTTCTATCGATTGAATGGCTTCTTGTTTGGTCATAGCGGGACCTTGTGCCATGTTATCTGTACCATATTTAATTTTATGAATAAGGACACCTGCATCAAGTGGAATATCTCCTTTTACCCCAACATCTACTGTGACCACCTTTGCATTGGTAATGCCAGCAATCGCACAAACGCCTGTACCCCCCTTAGGAAAATTTAATGTTTGAAAGACCGTAACATCTTGTGGATTCGTGGTTACACCTTCCTCGCAAACACCATGATCTGCAGCACAGACAATCATCACTTTTTTGTCGACCATCGGATATAATTGTCCTGTTATACCAGAGAGCTGTACGGCAAGTGATTCTAGTTTACCCAAGCTACCTGGGGGCTTACAAAGCGCATCAATCCGCTTTCTGGCTTGCTCCATACTTTTCATATCAGCCCCCTGAATGTTTTGAATCGTGTCTTGTAATAATTGCATGATTATTTCTCCTCTCGTTCTCATTAAGACAAAATAAAAAGTCTGTAGTTTATTGTCATGACAAATAAACTACAGACTTTTCCATCATCTATATCTTCTAAAGCATGTAGGCAGGTCTCCTGGCTCAAGTTCAACACCTCATAGTACCTTCCCAGCAATTTGCTAGTGGCATACACTATGAAATTCCCTTATACAGTGGCGGGTCCGCTAAAGCTTTTCACTTTATTCCCTATTCTCCCTAGTGGGCACCTATTGCTTTTATGTAATTATGTTAAATCTACTTTACAACTTTTTTAGTGTCAAGAGGAAAAAATTTTTTGAGTGTTAACTTAGTAACACCACCTATTCAAACAATATAGGCTTATCAAGAGCTTGTAACAACTAATGAATCCCTCTCATTCACTTGATGCTTATCAACTTCAAAAATTTTATCTGCTTCACTTATTAAAACAGGGTGATGAGTAACCAATATAACAGTCTTTTGTTTTTCTTTATTTAAATATAAAAGTAATGTTTCTATATTTATTTGATTGTCTTTATCAAGCGCAGAAGTAATCTCGTCAAACAAATAGATATCCGCATCTCTTAGAAGCGATCTTGCTATTGAAAGTCTTTGCTGTTGCCCAGTAGATAATTCAAGCCCGTTATGCCCTATAAGAGTTTCAAATTTATAGTCCAACGTTTCTATATATGAATAAATGTTAACCATTTTACAAATTTGAATTAATTCTTCGTCCGTTGCATTCGGCTTTGCTAATAACAAATTTTCCCTTATTGTCCCTGTCATTATAAAATGCTCTTGCGTTACCAAACATACCCTTTTTCTATAAACATCAATAGGAATATATCTAATATTTTGATTGGATAGAAATATTTCACCCTGATAATTAATGTATAAACCTGATAATATATTCAATAATGTCGATTTACCTGATCCGCTTTCTCCCTTAATCAATACAATTTTCTTCAAAGGTATTTGGAGATTTATATTTTCTAAAACTGGAGATAATGCATTAGTATAGGTAAAGCTTACATTCCGTAATACTATTTTATCTTTTCTAAAATGATGCGAAGAATTTACATAGTCAGGTACTTCTAATTTCTTTAGATGATATTTATTGTCTTGCATTAAGTTTTTTACTCTATTTACAGACACAATTGCTTCTTGTAAAAATGAATTTAGTTGAGAAAATCTTAAAAATGACTGACTAAAGTTATTGGCATAGGTAGTGAATGCTATTAATACTCCTAACGTGAGGCTTCCTTTATAAATAAAGTAGGCACCTATAATAAGGATAATCAAATAACTTGTAAAGTTTATTAATTCTATTATTGATGCTGATTTTATACTTAAACGCATTTTATCAAGAGTATTTTTGTATAATAAGGTAATTTTCTTTTGATAGTTATCTATTGCGTTTATCTCAGTATTAAATATCTTAAATAATTTAAATGATGACAGTAATTCTCCCAAATAGGTTAAATAAGAATCTAAATCTTTTTTGATGGCAGTATCCATCATCCTTATTTTTCTTCCATAATATTTAAAAATGATAAGTGCTAAAGGACAAGCTATGAATAAAATACTAGCTAAAATAAAATTAAGATTTATCAATATTACTAACACAATTATTATGCTGATAAAATCTACAACAATATTTAAAAACTCTGATACTACTTCAGAAAATGCCTTTGTATCATTTTCTATTTTATTCATCAGTTCACCTTTTGCTTTTAATTGATACTCATCCATGTCCATAGCCATGATTCTTTTTATTATCTTTAACTTAATGTCCATTTGTAGATAGCAGGCAAATTTCGTTAAATAATATTTTTGGATTACTTTAAAAAATAAATTAAAAAGAAACAAAAAAGCCATAAACACTATAATTATGAATGCTGAATTGAGGTCTTTTACTGTTATAGAATCAATAAATTTACCAAATAAAAGGGGGTGTACTATACTTAAAATCATAGAAATGCCCATCAAAATATTTACTTGAAATAATTTTGCTTTGTATGGCTTTGTATACTTAAATACCTCACCTAATATTTTCATGAAATAATACTCTGTCTCCCTGATTTAGTTAAGGTTTTCTTATAACCTTTTGATATACAGATAAGCATTTTTCGGTTCTTCCTGTAATATATGTAGAAACTTTTCCATATACGGATCTTTTTCATTACTTATGAACAAATTTTCTACTGACTTCTTTTTCGCCTCACTAAAGAGCATGCTTTTATTTGTGTATATAACCTTTTGCTCAATTGTTCTTTTTAAAACCTCATAGCAATTAGTTTGTTCCTTGTTTTCCCACTGTTCATTCATTAATGTATTTATCATGTCTTCTGTAATATTATAGCCATAGTTAAATTCAAAAAATTTATTAGAATACGGGCGTATTTCAATGATGTCGCCAGAGCTACTAATAATATTTTCTAAACTATTGTTATCTGGAAGGCTAAAAACCCTCGTTATTTTCAGCGTGTGATACGGAATGTTGTTGACACCAAAGCTCTCCATTATTTGAGTAATGTCTTTATAAACATTCGCATAATTCTTCATTTTTTCTATACTTACACCTTTGTATTGGACAGTAAGCCCGTTATATTGATAATTTTGATAAGGCTTATTTGACAGCTCTTCTTCTTTATATCCATTATAAAAATGTAAGCTTAATAGAACGAAAAGCATCATACTGGTCATAATTCCAGCAACCCACTTTTCCGTTTTATTGGTGGCCTTCCTGCTGAATAAAATCGCGAACGATATAGAACACAAACAAACGGATAAAACACCTATAACATTTAAGTAATGAATAAAATCTGGATACATAAAGTTAAGAGTTGGAGCTAAATATTGAATCGTTTCTAGTCTATAACCATGCATTAGCATTAATAAAAAATAAATGATGACAATTAAAATTATAGACACTGCTTGACTTTTAAAAATTGTTGCCATCAAAAATGGAATGGATATAGTAAATAGCTGAAAAATAAAAACGATAAGTAGAATTTTATATATTGGTGTCTCTACATATACAAACTTTACAAAACCAACTAGTAACATAATTGCAGGGGTGGTCAGAATAAAGCTGAAAACCCATTGCCATAATAAAAGCTTTCCATTCGATATTGGGGAAATCATTAAAATTTTCTCTACATGATATCTTTGATGCAAAGTTATAATTTGAATCGTTAATACACTTGAAAAAATCCCATATAAAGGAATCAATGCTTGAGCATCACTGACTGTAAAGAAATACTGAGAGATACATAATAGAATGACGATAGTATAATAAGTCAACAAATAATCACTTCGTAAGACCACTTTCGACCAAAATAAAAAGATATCTCTCATTTGTCATTCACCCTTCTTTTAAATAGCAACACATTTCCAAACATAAATAGTATGCCAATACTTAGAAAAATACCTCTCTTTACATTAAATAGCAGGTCAGTCATTTGATGTTGTATAAAATCAGGATTGAACCATATAGAAAAATAAGGAGAATTTAAATAAATGCTGAATACCAAATATATTATTAGTAAAATGTGTAGATATACAGTACGTTTCAAATAAAAGGAAATGAAAAAGCTAAAGGTAATGCTGTAGAAAATAGAAAGGAAGACTTGAAACAATGTAATTAATAGAATGCTAATAGGAACTTTATTTACATAAAATATAAAAAAAACTATGTAGAAGAAAAATAGATACACTGAAACAAAAAGAATAACTGCTACGATTTTTCCAACTATATACATCGACCTATTTGTCAATTTTAGTAGGATGACTGCTCTTTCAAAAGATTGAAGATACCCCTTCCAAACATATGAAACCATACTCGGTATTAAAATAAGTAAAAATACCATTTGTAATTGAAGTGTTCCATACCATTTTTCAATAAAAGTTTCCTGAGTGTCTAAGTTATTCATGATAATTGGAAGAACCAACATTATTAGTATAAGAATGACGGAAATAGCTCTACTTTTTATGAGTCTTTTTAATTCAAAGTTTATTAGAAAAGGTAATTCTCTCATATGGATAACTCTTTTCTATTTATATAAATATATGCATCCTCTAGAGTAGGCTCTGTCGATATACTTCCTTGTAATGGACTATCTGCAATGTAACGAATCTCAATACTGCTGCCTTTATCTTGTAAAGATACAAATAAATCCACATGAGGTATTTCATCATCTAAAACATTATAAAGCCATACCTTCCCTCGAACTTTATTAATAAGGTCTATTGTACTACCTAAGTAATTCACTTTTCCTTTTTGTAGCACCATCAAATTTTTACATGTAGAAGCAATATCTTGTACGATATGTGTTGAAAGCAGAATGATTTTATCTCGACTAATCCGAGTAATTAAATTTCTAAATGAAATGCGCTCATGAGGATCTAAACCTACTGTTGGTTCATCAATTAGTATTATTTTGGGATTACCAATTAAAGCTTGAGCAATGCCAAATCTTTGTTTCATACCACCCGAAAGTTCTTGAATATATTTTTTTTGTTCGCTTAATAGGCCCACCTCTTGAAGTCTTAAGTTGATTTCCTGTTTTCGACTTTCACTATTATTCATTCCTTTTAACTTACATAAATAGTCAAATGACTCTTCTAAAGTAACCTTTGGAAAAAAATCGAACTTCTGAGGAAGATAACCTAATATTTCACAAACCTTAAGTGGTTCTTTTTTTACGTTTAGCCCTGCAACTTCAATTTCTCCGTCATCAAATGGAAGTAATGTAGAGATTATTTCCATCAATGTTGTTTTTCCTGCCCCATTTTCCCCTAATAAACCAAATACACCATTATGAATTTCTAAGGAGATATTGTCTAGCACCTTTCTATTTTTGTAATTTTTTGTTAAGTTCTTAATTTTGATTTCCATTTTTAACAAACTCTCTTGTATTTTTCTTTTCTAATAATAGTTCTCTTTGTTCATCTGATAACCGTAAATATAAATGCAAGGTAGCTTCTAATTGCTTTTGAGTTAAAATGCAATAATGTAAAGGTGGTGTCGTTACTTTACCTGTTGATTCTAAATTTTCATGGTGACACCCACCCCCACACAAATTTTTTGCCCAGCATTTATTACAATTTAATCTATTTGAAACGTGTGCTTCTTCTAAAAATTTTGACTTCGCACTGGAATATGTTCCTTCAAAAATATTTCCTTGTTTATACTCTTTATTATTAACAAAACGATGACAAGGATATAAATCACCATTAATATCAACGGCTAAAAAATTAACCTCTGCACCACAAAAATATGTTGATTCGTGTCCAATATGAATACGTTCTAAATTTTTCATTATATTATTGAGTTTGACAGCTTTATAATATTCTTTTTTATTAACTAAATATTCGAAATAACAAATTAATTCATCATAACTTTTAGACAATTCAATGAATTGATCTTCTGTAAACATCTGCATAGCTGGGGCAGCATAGATACTTCTAAAATTCAAGTCGAATAGATGCTCATATATATTTACCAAATCAACATTATTCGGAGTAATGGTTGCCCTAACTCCCAGTTGTTTTTGCTCCCTTAATTCTTTTGTTCTGTTTAAAATAACATCATAACTTCCCTTTTTATTTCCATAAAAACGATTTATGTCATGATCGCTTTTAGTCCCATCAACACTTACTTGAACAGCGATGTTATTGTCTAAAACAAATTTTGTGATTTCTTTATTTATTAGCGTTCCATTACATGTCATACTAAAACCTATTTTTTTATTATGTAATTTTACTTTGTAATTTGCATATTCTACTACTTGCTTAATTACTGGAAAATTTAATAAAGGTTCCCCCCCAAAAAATACAATGGATAGATCATCACGATCACCTGACTGTTCTAGCAAATAGTCAATTGCTGATTTTGCTGTCATTATAGACATTCTGCCTTTTTCGTTATATTCTCCGTCACCAGCGTAACAATATTTACATCGTAAATTACATTCTTGGACCATCATTAATGTGAGTGCACTTATGTTTTTAACATTTTCTTCGTTAACAGCATTTCTATCAGTAGTATCATTGATTATCCTATTTTCTATTAGTGATTCAATAATACTATTAAATTCATTTTCAGCTATTTTATCATTTAATTGATTAAAAACTTCCACTATGCTTTTGTTGTCACTTGATAAAATAGAATAAACAATATCATCTATTTCAAATAAACCATTAGTATTCGGTACATAAATATATTTTTTATGATTAACTTCTAACTCTTTAATACTTGATACTTTAATTTTTTTCTCCATAGATTCAATCATAAATATCCCCCCATTTCTTGATACAATGTAGAGTAAATAATGATTTACTCTACATTGCCAAATAAAAAATTAAGCACTTGTTTTAACCATCTGTATCTTTTCTAAAACAAGTTTCCCAGCCTCCAGCACATCCCCAATCCATAGAATCACACTTATTGCAATAATCTTTAGCATCACAAAAAACACACCATTTAGATCTAGAACTAGCACTATTAAAACCATGATTAATTCTCTTGAGCATTTTTTCACCTCCTCAGATCCCATATAACTCCCACAAAACAATTAATTATTAGGTACTAATATGTAAATATTAATTTGTTTTGTAGTTCAAAGTTAACAAAATTTCTCAAATAAGGTATCCGTATTTTCCGCAACCTTAGGGAAAAATTAATTATTTTTTGAAAAATTGTCACTTTTTACATTTGATTAAACGGTATTTTTTATCCAGAATATAGAATAAAATGGAATTTATTGATACGATATCTTCTGAAAATAAATGGGGGGAGTATTACATATGATAAAGTTAACACCTAAAGAATATGAGATTTTAGAGCGTATTGCTGAGGACAAAACCAATAATGAGATTAGTTTAGAATTAGGTATGAGTAGGAGAACAGTGGAATATCATATATCCTCTATTATTCGCAAATTAAATGCAGAAACTCGTTTAGGTGCTGTTGTTACTGCTATTAAACTAGGCTTACTAAGAATCAAATAAATTTTTCAACTCATGAAAGATTTAATTTTGGAGAAATCCCTGTATATGACATGCCGTTCAACTGCTCTGTTAGTTGAGAACGAACAAAACAAAAAAATAGACCAAACATATTTAAGTATATTGAACTGCACCCCGTCAAGTAGACAGTTGAAATAATAAAAAATGTATTAAGCGGCTTGAGTCCTGAATTCTAACGGACTTAAACCGCTTAATCGTTTCTGATAACGATAGTAATTATAAAAATGAATATAATCATCAATCGCTAGTTTTAACTCTTCATATGAATCGTACTTATGTAAATAATACTTCTCACACTTCAATGTGCCCCAAAATGATTCAATTGGTCCGTTATCAATACATCGACCAATACGGGACATACTCTGTGTCATATTGGCAGTTTCCACAATTCGCTTAAATTCCTTTGATGTATATTGAAAACCTCGATCACTATGTATTAATGGCTGTTCGCCTGATTGTAATGATTGAATAGCTGATTTTATTGTTTTGAAAACAAGGGAATTATTATTCGAATGACCTAACACATAACTCACAATTGAACCATCATATAAATCGATAATTGCACTTAAATAAGCTTTTTTCCCATTTCCATACTTAAACTCTGTGACATCTGTACACCATTTTTCATTGGGCTTTTTCGATGCAAATGCTCTATTTAATACGTTCTCCGCCACATGATGTGCTGGAGATTTACGATAAGGCTTGCGCTTTCTACGAATAACAGACTTCAATCCACTAATCTGCATTAAACGATAAATACGCTTTTCGTTAACCGTTGTTTGATTATTTTCTTTTCGCTGACGATTGATTGTCAACGTTGTACGACGATAGCCGTAAATACCATCTACTTGTTGGTAAAGGAGACGAATGTCCTTTAAAATTGCTTCATTTTCAACTTCTCTGTTAGAAGGCTTGCGACTTAGCCACTTATAGTAAGCTGCACGCGAAACATCAGCTATTTCACATAGTAAAAGAATCGAAAGTTCTTCCTCTCGATGTAATTCTTGAATCGCTAAATAGCGTTGCTGTAGACGTACTTGGCTTAACGACGCCTCCTTTCGATTTCCTCTAACTTTTTTAAAAATAAATTTTCTGCACGTAAACGTTCATTTTCACGTTCAATACGTTGAATCTCTAATTTCAATTTCTCCTCAACGGTTAATTCGACTTCATCTTTTGTGCGACCACGACGATCACGTAATCCCTCTTCACCGTTCGTTTCAAATTTCTTCGACCATTGATATACCTGTTGATACGAAACACCATAGGTGTGTGCTGCCAACTGATAATTTTTCTGGTGCTTCAAACAGTACTCGACAATCTCAATACGTTCTTCAAAAGTTGTCTTTCTTCCTTCTGTCATAGCTTGACTCATTCCTTTACCTGAATCTTTTATTTCACTATGACTAGTATACTTTTTTACCCAGCTTTTTAAAACGGAGGTACTGCTAATCTCGTATTTCGACAACACCTCCATCTGTGAATAATTTCGTTGAATGTAGTCCTCCACAGCCGCTAGTTTTAACGCTTTTGAATAGAACTTACATGAAGTAGCTTCTTGTAATCCTTCACGTCCACCTGCCTCAAATCTCATTTTCCATCTATGAAAAGTTTGATGATCTATTGAAAACCTTTCACACAATTCATTGATAGAATAGTGACCTTCTTCGAACAATTGAAGGATATGTAGTTTCAACTCGAGTGGATGTTTGCTTCGCCCCATAAAAAATACTCCCCTTAGATAAACAGATTTTATTTTTTAATCTGTCTACCTAATAGGGAGCATATCATATAATATGTCTGGTCTATTAATTTTAATTGGGGTGAAAGTTGTCATTCCAAGATAAAAAACTCTTTCTTTTTACTCACACTTTATTTAAATTCTAATTCTCCATCATAAGCCAGCATGCCGCCTTCAAGGTTTGTTACATCAAATCCTTGTGCTTCTAAGTAAGCACACGCATTGGCAGAACGAGCTCCAGCCTTACATACAATAATATATGGCTTTTGTACATCTAATTCCTCTAAACGTTCAGGGATAGTTCCGAGTGCAATATGTTGAGCACCTGGGATCATGCCATGTGCTACTTCATCCTCTTCACGTACATCGATAATATATAGGTCCTCATTTGCATCTAACAGATCTAATAATTGTGTTGTTTCCATTGTTTTCATAAACTTTGTCCTCCAAAATATCAAATTCCACTATCATTATAGCTTGTAGCAAAAAAAACAGCCAGTGTGAGAACACTAACTGTTTAACAAACTTATTATACTTCTGTCTCTAAAAACTCTATTTGTTTTGCTGGTACGAATGTAGAAATGGCATGCTTGTAGATTAGGTGCTGCTTATTTTCAGCATCAAGTAGTAATACTGTAAAATTATCATATGATTTCACAGTCCCTTTTAACTGAAATCCGTTTAACAGAAATACAGTTACAAAAACACTGTTTTTACGTAGTTGGTTCAAGAACGTATCTTGCAAATTGATTGATTTCATCAAATAGCCTCCCTACTAACTTTCTACCTCTTCATTCCTATAGTAGCACGTTCTACCAATTTATCAATTAGTAATTTTTAGAAATTTTTCTTTATTCTTATAATCGATCATCCGGCGTAATAAAATGGACATCCATTTTATTACGGAAATAAGTAAGCTGTCTTTTTGCATAGCGACGGGAATTTTGTTTTAAGCTATCAAGGGCTTCCTCTAGGGTACATTTGCCATCTAAATAATCATATAATTCTTTATACCCGATGGCTTGTATAGACTGTACTCCACGGATATTTTGCTGCCATAATCCCTTCACCTCTTGCAGAAGACCATTTTCCACCATTAAATCAACACGACGATTAATACGGTCATATAGCACGTCACGGGACATGTTTTGACCTAGACCTAAAATAACATGGTCGTAAAGGGGTACTTCCCCTCGATTTTGCGCTTCAGCTGCTTTTGATACACCGCTTAATTCCAGCATTTCTAATGCACGAATAACACGACGTGTATTGTTTGGATGGATTGTCTGCGCTGTTTGAGGGTCTAGTTGTTTTAGTTTGTCATGCATTGCCTCAGGGCCAAGCTTTGCTAATTCCTCATAGTAGGCTTTTCGTGCTTCTTCATCTACTTTTTCATCAGTAAATTGGAAATCATAGAGGACAGCTTGTACATATAAGCCAGAGCCTCCTACTATTATAGGTAATTTTTGACGAGCTTGTATTTCCGCGATCTTCGCACGTACTAATTTTTGATAATCTGCTACCGAAAAAGATTCTGTAGGCTCTAAAAAGCTAAGTAAATGATGAGGAACGCCCTCCATCTCTTCTTCGGTAATTTTAGCTGTCCCAATATCGAGCCCTTTATAAACTTGCATGGAATCACCATTAATGACTTCACCGTTATATTTTTTTGCCAGTTCAATGCTTAATGCCGTTTTACCTGAGGCAGTCGGTCCCACTATTGCTACGACCTCTGCCTGCTGCAATTTAGTTTCTATCATATTTTTCTAACCACCGTAATAAAACTTGAAAGACCGCTTCTTGATTGTCTTCATTTAAAATTTCATGTCGTTTATCCTCTAATAAATAAACCGTTACATCCTCTACACCCACCGCTGCTAACTGTTCAGCAACTTTGTAAACGCCTAGCCCCTGTTCACCTACTGGATCTTTACTGCCACTAATCAAGAGAATAGGGAGGTCTTTTCTTACTTTTGCTAATTCTCTTTTACGATTTAGTGTGGCAAAGCCAGTTGTCAAATCCACGAAAAATTGATTCGTTGGAATAAAGCCACAATAGGGATCATCGATATACTTTTCCACCTCTTGTTGTACTGAACATAACCAATCATAGGCAGTCTTCGGATTAGGAAATTGCTTATTAAAGCTACCAAAGCTCAATTGATTTAACAGCTTACTTTCAGTTTCTTTTCCTAGTCCCTTTGCTAAAGCCTTGGCTACTAGATTTCCTACAGCATGCAAGGCTGTCACATTTCCAGTGCCGCAGAGAATAACATTATCAACTTGCTCTCCGTATAATTGAATATAGCGTCTAGTAATGAAAGAACCCATACTATGGCCAAAGAGAATTAATGGTACATTAGCATATGGTACGTGAAGTTGTGTAATCACTTCATGAGCATCTTTTACAACACGCTCAAAGCCGTTTTCTTCAGCAAAAAAGCCCAATGTCCCATTATATGCTGCCGTTTCACCATGCCCACGGTGATCGTGCATCGTCACAACATAGCCTGCTGCGTTGAGTGTTTTCGCAAATGTTAAATAGCGACCGCTGTGCTCTGCCATGCCATGCAAAATGTGAATATGTCCAATACATGGCGTTGAAGGCTCCAATGTTCGCGTGAAGACAAATTGTTCATCCGACATTTGAATATAACGCTCCATCCCTTACTCCCCTTCTTTCACAAAATTTGTTGCATCGTTAATGGCTTGTTCTAATTCAGCAATATATCTATTTTTTTGCTCCTCTGTATAATTTAAGCGTTGTTGCATCACCTGAATCACTTGCTGTTTATAAAGTTTTACTGCTTCAATATCGAAGTATAATAAACCAGTCCGACGGATAAAGAAGTCGCTTGGTGTATAGACCATTTCGGCTTCAATGCCATACAGTAGCATCGCATGTAAGGCAAGAGGCATTGTACTACCATGTTCATGTAAAAATTTCACCCGATCAAATAAGGCATCTACATTCGTGCCATACTTTTGTACGAGATGCTTGGCTTCATCATAATTTAAGCCATATTGTACGCCTTCACGAGCTTTATAGGCAATATAGTCAGGGAAATTAATAGCGTTAATTCCCTTTGCACCAGAAAGTGCTAGCTCACGTGTTAAACAGGCACTTGCATGCTTGTAGCGACGGGACTTCACAATTTTATCCACTATCGTTTCAGCCATTTGGCGATAGCCCGTAAGCTTGCCACCCGCAATCGTCATTAAACCACTTGGCGCTGTCCAAATTTCATCTTTCCTTGAAATTTCTGATGGATCCTTACCTTTTTCATAAATCAGAGGTCGGACGCCTGCCCAAGAGGATTCAATTGTGTTCCTTGTGATAGTAGCAGTTGGAAAGACCTTTTTAGCAGCCTCAATTAGATAATCCACATCTTGCTGTGTTGCCACTGGATGTACAGGGTTACCTTCATAGACAGTATCCGTAGTCCCTACATAGGTTTTGCCATCTCGTGGAATAGCAAAGGCCATACGACCATCAGCCATATCAAAATAAACCGCTTGCTTTAGCGGAAAATCCTTTTGATTGAAGACAATATGTACGCCCTTTGTTAGACGTAATTGCTTGTTATCTGCAACTTTATCTTTTTGTCGTACGTCATCAACCCATGGCCCCGTTGCATTCACAATTTGTGCGGCATGGACATTGAGCATTTTCCCCGTCACATGATCCCTCACTTTAATGCCAACAAGCTTTTTCTTTTCGTAGATAAATTCCGTCATTTCAGCATAATTGAGGCAAAGCGCTCCATATTCTACAGCCTTTTTTAATACTTCAATTGTTAGACGAGCATCATCTGTACGGTATTCTACATAGTAGCCACCACCGACTAAGCCATCTTGATTAAGTAAAGGCTCTAATGCCAGGGTTTCCTGAGCATTTAACATCGTTCTACGTTCATGTTTTTTGACGCCTGCCAAGCGGTCATAGACCTTTAATGCCATAGATGTTGTGAAGGGACCGAGTGATCCCTTTTTATATAAAGGTAATAGCATTTTTTCAGGCGTTGTGACATGTACAGCATTATCATAAACAATTTCACGCTCTCGCCCTACTTCAGCTACAACGCCTACATCAAATTGCTTTAAATAACGTAGACCACCGTGAATTAATTTGGTTGAACGGCTCGACGTACCAGCTGAAAAATCCTGCATATCAATTAATGCGACAGAAAGGCCTCTTGATGCGGCATCTAATGCAATTCCTGCACCTGTAATACCACCACCAATGACTAATACGTCAAAGCTATAGTGCTCTAGATAATATAAAATTTTTGGTCGCTGCTCAAATGAAAACATACCTTTCTCCCCCAATAGCTATGATTTAAAAATTCGTGTTGCCTCTACAGCCTTCTGCCATCCTGTATACAGAGCTGTGGCTTGTTCTTCATCCATGTGAGGTTGATAGGTTTCCCCACTCACCCATAATGCAGATAAAGCCTCTTGGTTTGGCCAGAAGCTTGTCGCCAGCCCCGCTAAATAGGCTGCACCGAGTGCTGTTGACTCATTCAGTTTTGCTAGCTCTACTTGTAGCTGTAAAACATCACTTTGGAACTGCATTAAAAATTGATTTTTGACAGCTCCACCATCTACACGGAGTACTTCAATCGGAGTACCTGCTGCTTCTTCCATTGCATCTAGTACATCTTTCGTTTGATAGGCTAATGATTCTAGTGTTGCTCGAATAAAATGTTCTTTTGATGTTCCACGTGTTAACCCAAAAATGGCGCCACGTGCATCTGTATCCCAGTAAGGTGTACCGAGTCCAACAAAGGCAGGGACAACATAAACCCCATCGGTATGATCTACTTTTCTAGCATAGGATTCAGAATCCTCTGCTGTACGAATCATCCTAAGTCCATCGCGTAGCCATTGAATAGCTGATCCTGCTACAAATACACTACCTTCCAATGCATAGGTCACTGTCCCATCAATTCCCCACGCAATGGTTGTCAATAAACCATTTTCCGATGTCACTGCCTGCTCTCCTGTATTTAATAGCATAAAGCAGCCAGTGCCATACGTGTTTTTAGCCATTCCTTTGGTAAAACAAGTTTGTCCAAAAAGTGCGGCTTGCTGATCACCCGCAATTCCAGCTATCGGAATTTTTTCTCCAAAAAATATACTTGGAGCCGTTTCTGTATATATTTCTGATGAATTTCTCACTTCTGGAAGCATGGACATTGGGATAGCTAAAAGCTCACAAAGTTCCTCATCCCACTTCAATTCATGAATATTGTAGAGCATTGTTCGAGCTGCATTTGAGTAATCGGTCACATGAGCCTTTCCCTTTGATAATCGCCAAACAAGCCATGTATCAATCGTCCCAAATAATAAATCCCCATTGTCTGCCTTTTCACGAGCGCCTTCAACATTATCTAAGATCCATTTAATTTTTGTCGCTGAAAAATAAGCATCTAAGCGAAGCCCTGTCTTTTGCTGAAAATGTTCTTCCTGTCCTTGTTCTTTTAAGGTATTCACAATGTCCTGTGTTTGGCGTGATTGCCAGACAATCGCATTGTAAATCGGCTGACCTGTGTGTTTATCCCACACCACTGTTGTTTCGCGCTGATTGGTAATGCCGATCGCATGAACCTCACTTGCTTCATGGCCACTTTCGGTTAATACCGCCGCAATAACGGACAAGATAGAACCCCATATTTCATTGGCATTATGCTCTACCCAGCCAGCCTTTGGAAAAATTTGTTGAAATTCTTTTTGTGCTACATGAACAATTTGACCTTTTTTATCAAATAAAATGGCTCTTGAACTTGTCGTTCCTTGATCAATCGCTAAAATAAATTCACCCATCCATTTTCCCCCTCTCCCTTACATAACCCGTTTAAACATTTTTTCCACTTCATATGATGTAAAGTGAATAAGCACTGGACGTCCGTGTGGGCATGTAAATGGATTATCTGCATTGCGTAAATCTCGTAGCAATGTTTCCATTTGCTCTTTTGTTAAATAATGATTGGCTTTGATTGACTTTTTACAGCTCATCATAATTGCGGCTGCCTCACGTAGTTTTTTGATATCAGCCTTTTTAGTTGTCAACACCTGTTCAATTAAATCCTCAATGATTTCCTGTTCCTCCCCTTGTGGGAACCAACTCGGATGCTCACGTACAACAAAAGATGACTGTCCAAATTCCTCTAAAAATACGCCTACAGCTTCTAATTCATGCCTGTGTTCTCGTAAGATCAGTGCTTCATCGGCTGCATAATGGAATGTTAGTGGTAACAATAATGCCTGACGTTCATGAGGATTAACTTGACCGACTTTTTCACGGAAGAATTCGTATTTAATACGTTCCTGAGCAGCATGCTGATCAATTAAATAAAAACCATCCTCCATTTGTGCGACAATGTATGTGCCATGGATTTGTCCCACTACTTCGAGTTCAGGAAAGGGTTCCTTCGTAGGCATCTCTTCCAATATTTCCGACTGTGCAGCTATTGTTACTTCATCAATTGTTTCAGCCTCTATTTGTGGTGTAGGCTGCCAACTTTCCTCTAGAACCGTAAAAATTGGCTTAGGCTCATCTATTTGTTCAAGATTGTTTTCTTGAATGGTTTGGGCATCATATAATTTTTCTACGATAGCATTCATTTTCTCCACATCAATCTTCGGAGCAGGCTTCCAAATGTTTAATTGCTCAGTAGCTGGTTTAACTATTTTTTCTTTCTTTTCCATTTGTGGGACTCGAATAATGTTGCGTATTGTTTCACGAATGGTTTCCTCTATTAACTTCAAAAGCTCAGCCTCTTTACTTAAACGAATTTGATGTTTTGCAGGATGCACATTCACGTCTGTTAAGTAAGGATCACCCTCTATATATAGAACAACTATTGGGAAGCGCTCGATAGGTAAATACGTATGGTAAGCATCCACAATGGCCTTTTGTACTAAATAATGCTTGACCCAACGACCATTAACAAATAGAGTCATATAATTTTTAGAAGCACGTGTTACCTCTGGTAAGGATACAAAGCCAGAAATTCGATAATCATGTGACTCGCCTTGGAATGACACCATTTTCTTCGCATTATGTATTCCATAAATAGCTGCTAGCACTTGTTGTACATCTCCTCGGCCATTTGTTTGCAGTAGTTGTTGACCATTATGCAATAATCTGAATGCTATTTGTGGGTTACCAAGTGCGAGGCGATTCATCAGGTCTATTGTATGTCCTAGTTCGGTTTGAATGGTTTTCATATATTTTAAACGGGCAGGTGTATTAAAGAATAGCTGGGAGACTGTTAAATCAGTCCCTTTACGTAACGGACCAGGTTTATGAGTGAGGATATGTCCACCTTCAAGTTCTAAATGTGTTCCAGATTCACCATTTGATGTAATCAATGTCATTTTAGAAACAGAGGCAATGGATGCTAAAGCCTCACCACGGAAGCCAAGTGTTCGAATACGAAATAAATCATGTTCCTGATGAATTTTACTAGTAGCATGACGAGAGAATGACATTAGTGCATCCTCTTCATCCATACCGCTACCATTATCTATTACTTGAATAGAAGTGAGACCTGCTTCTAGTAAAAAAACATCAATGGACGTACCCCCAGCATCAATAGCATTTTCCACTAGCTCTTTGACAACAGAAGCTGGCCTCTCTACTACCTCTCCTGCTGCGATTTTATTGGATAGCCATTCGTCCATAATTTGTATGTTTCCCACTAACGTATCACTCCTTTATTTTTTAGCGTTCACTAGCTCTTGCTGTAGCTCATATAAAATATTCATTGCCTGCATCGGTGAAGTACCTAGAATATTTACCTTTTCTAATTTCTTTAGCACCTTTGTCTCGGCTGGGGAAATCGGTTCGTCTTCTGTAAATAAAGACATCTGTATTGGTTGTTCAGCTATCACCTGTGTTTCGGCAACTACTTCTTTCCCTGCCTCAAAGTTCTCAAGTAATACACGTGCTCTAGCTAAAATTTCCTCAGGTAATTGAGCAAGCTGTGCCACATGTATACCATAGGATTTATCAGCCGCTCCTTTTTTCACCTTATGCAGGAAAACGACCGTACCATTTTTTTCAGTGGCTGAAACATGGACATTTTGTAAACGTGGCAAATCCTTTTCAAGTGCTGTCAATTCATGATAATGCGTAGAAAATAACGTATTGGCTCCTATTTTGTCATGAATATATTCCATCATTGATTGTGCCAAGCTCATACCATCATAGGTCGATGTTCCACGTCCAATTTCATCAAATAGCATTAAGCTATTTTTTGTTGCATGCATAATAGCATGTTGCGATTCAAGCATCTCCACCATAAATGTAGATTGTCCTGCCGCTAAATCATCAGCCGCCCCAATCCGAGTAAAAATTTGATCGGTAATTGGTAGCTTTGCTTTTTCAGCAGGTACATAACAGCCCATTTGTGCCATAACAACAATTAATGCTACTTGACGCATATAGGTACTTTTACCAGACATATTCGGCCCTGTAATAAGCATCATATTATTCTGCTCTTCTAGCACACAATCGTTTGGTACATACATTTGCTTATTCAGCATTTTTTCAACGACAGGATGGCGTCCTTCTATAATTTTAAGGGCACGTCCACCATGAAATTCTGGTTTCGTAAATCGATATTTTTCTGAGACGCTTGCAAAGCTTAGTAAGACATCCAATTCACTAATGCTTGCAGCCAGTGCTTGGACACGCGGAATATAAGCTTTTAATACATCACGAATTTCTACAAACAGGTTGTACTCTAATGTTAAGCTTTCTTCTTCAGCATTTAAAATCAATGCTTCTTTTTCTTTTAGTTCCTGTGTAATATAGCGTTCCGCATTCGCCAGTGTTTGTTTTCGCTCATAGCGAGTTAAATCTGCTAAATGAATATTTGATTTTGTAATTTCTATATAGTAACCAAAAATGCGATTATAGCCTATTTTTAAATTTTTAATACCCGTTTTCACACGTTCTTCTTGTTCCAGTTGGGCAATCCAATCCTTACCATTACGAGCGGCATAGCGAAGTTCGTCTAAGCGTTCGTTATACCCGTCACGGATAACATCCCCTTCTTTAATGGTAATAGGGGGATTGTCTGTAATCGCTTTTGCTAATAATGCCTCGACATCTGAGCATGTATCAAGTTCCGCACCTAATTGCTGTAATGTTTCTTTATTTGACCCCATCAACTGCTGTTGAATAGTCGGCACTTGGCGTAAAGAATCACGCAATTGGGCTAAATCTCGTCCACCCACATTGCCAAAAGCAACACGACCAGCCAAACGCTCTAAATCATATACTTGTTTTAAGGATGCTTGAAGCTCTGTTCGTACAAAATATTCTTCCAATAAATCCGTAACAATCGCTAGTCTAGCCTCTATTGCTGAACGTGTGGCAAGCGGTTGGTGTAGCCATTGCTTTAATTTTCGCCCACCCATCGCTGTCACGGTGTCATCTAATAGCCATAAGAGTGTACCTTTTTGATCGCCACCACGAATCGATTGAATCAGCTCTAAATTGCGCTTTGAGCTTGAATCAATGCGTAAATAATTTTTAATTTCATTAAACGTGAATGCCTGAATATGTGATAAAGACCTCATTTGCGTTTGGTCAATATAAGCTAACAATCGAAGACACGCAATTTGTAACGGTTTTGGTACAGCTTCTAGATAACTTGCTGCTTTGTCTATAGGCATTTCATTCACTTCAATTGAAAGTACGATCCCGGCATTGACGGCATGCTCTGCTAATAATAGCTGCAAACTATCCGTTACAATCAGCTCTCGAATTCCGTAAGCCTGCATTTGCATTAATAAGGCTTTTCCATCGCCTTCAATAGAAGATGCTACTGCCTCACCTGTGGATAAATCTAAATAAGCATAGCCAAATGTTGTGTCATCTAATTGCTCTGCCGCTCCAATAAAATGATTAGATTTACCATCAAGAGCCTTCCCTTCCATAATTGTTCCTGGTGTGATAAGCTGAACAACTTCACGTTTGACCACACCTTTTGCTTGCTTTGGATCTTCTGTTTGTTCACAAATAGCCACTTTATAGCCTTTTTGCACAAGTGTTTCAATATAATTTTTAGCCGAATGATGCGGCACACCGCACATTGGTATTCGCTCTTTTGCGCCTGCATCTCGGCTTGTTAATGTAATTTCTAAAATTTGTGAGGCATTGATTGCGTCCTCAAAAAACATTTCATAAAAGTCACCTAATCTAAAAAATAAAAAGGCATCTTTGTAATCTTCCTTTACCTGTAGATACTGTTGCATCATTGGTGTATATGTTGTCATATCACTATTTACCTCGCTCTTGCCTTATAGATATATTTATTATAACAAAAGATACATGCGAAACGCTTTATTCACCTTTTTTAAGATGCTAGCATTTCGCATGTATCAAAATATGATGTTTTTTAGACTTATCTTGGTCGTTCATCAGGAAACGATGAAGACTCTAACACATACCTGCCTTCTCCTTCAGGACTTGAAGAGGAGCTAGAACTAGAGCTTGATGAGGATGAAGATGAACTTTCATCATTAAGGCTCCAATCTTCTTCATAGTCTAGTGGATGGACACTAATACAAATTGTTGTTTCACCCATTACCTCAACAACTACTTCACGTTCCACTACAATTTCAAACTTTGTACCACATGGAGAGATAATCGCTTCAATACAATTTGGTTCTTGTATCACACGTACACGAACATCATCACCAACGCTAATTTCACCGTCTCGATAGTGAAGCTTCACTTTGTCTTTATAGTGAATCGTTTCAGAAAACACAGCTGTTTTCGAATGATTACTATAGGCATACCAAACATTGACATCAAATTTCCCTGTTACTTCTACAAATTTCCCGACTCTTTTTGCAGAGCAAGTGTGATTGATTACCCAGCACCCTAAAATACTTGTCGGTTTATTTGTTGGTGATAATGTTACACGTTCTTCCGTTCTCTTCTTCCCTTTGGCAACTACTGCTTTCGTCACGATTTGTCGTAAACGTTTCAGCGCAATTCCTCCTTCGACTCTTTTCACTCCATCATATGCAGGTAGCGCCCATTGGGTGAACATATATTTTTAGAGAATGAAATGGATCATTTAAAACTTTTCGATGAGAGGTCTATTATAGCAGCTGAATGCTTCAATAGAAGAAGACGTAAAAAAAGCTCGAATGACAGCATTCGAGCTTTGATTTCTATAATCTGTTAAGAGCAGCTACCTGGTTGACTATTTTCTACGTATGAACCCGTTTCACCACGAAGAACATCGCCACCAGTTGAGCGAATAATTTCATTTGTAACATTATTTGCGATCGTATTTGAAACAAGTTGCAATAAATCATTCACATCGCCTTGTGATTCTTTAAATTGTTGCACAACTGGGATGGCATTAATTTCTTCCTCGATTTTAGCAATTTTATCTTCAATCATTTTTAATGCTTTTTCTTTCCCTAGGTGTTGGAAATTAACCGCTTGTTTTTGTAAGCTTTTTAAGCTTGCAATACGTTCACGTACTTGTTGATTTTCGTTAATTTGCGCTTCTGCCTTTTTGAAAAATTCAACCTCTGGCGTATTTGCAATCATATGTGCAATTTCATGTGATTTTTTAATTAAATCTTCTTTTGTATATAAGACTTGTGTCATTTATGCTTCCACCTTTTCATTTTTTACGACTTCCACAAATTCACCAGTAAGTGAATAGGATGTAGTCTCTGTTATTTTTACTTTCACTAATTGACCAATTACTTCTGCTGGTGCTTTGAAGTTAACTAAACGATTTTTCCTCGTATAGCCCGCTAACACATCGTCGCGTCGTTTACTTGTGCCTTCAACTAATACTTCGACAACCTGACCATTTAAACGCTCTAACGCTTTGCGAGAGTATTCACCCACCACTTCATTTAAACGTTGAAGACGCTCTTTTTTCACCTCTTCAGGTACATTGTCAATCATTTTTGCAGCTGGTGTACCTTCACGCGGCGAATAAATATACGTAAAGGCTGCGTCAAAGCCAACTTCACGGTATAAGGACAATGTTTCCTCAAACTGTTCCTCTGTTTCATTCGGATAGCCAACGATAATATCTGTTGTTAAGGTTACTTCAGGTATTGCCGCTTTAATTCTATCCACTAAACCAAGGAAATGCTCGCGTGTGTATTTACGCGCCATAATTTTTAGCACGTCATTCGAGCCAGATTGTACTGGTAAATGGATATGCTCCACTAAGTTGCCACGCTTTGCAAGAACTTCGATTAAATGATCATCAAAGTCACGTGGATGACTCGTTGTAAATCGAATCCGCGGAATATCGATCTTTCTTAATTCATCCATTAAATCGCCAAGACGATAATCAATATCCTCAAAATCTTTACCGTAAGCGTTGACATTTTGCCCCAATAACATAATCTCTTTGTAGCCCGCTGCCGCTAGCTCACGAACTTCAGCAATGATTTCCTCTGGTCGGCGACTGCGCTCTTTACCACGTGTATATGGAACGATACAATACGTACAGAATTTATCGCAACCATACATAATATTAACCCAAGCCTTAATGGAGCCAAGACGTTTCTTCGGCAGATTTTCAATGACATCGCCTTCTTTAGACCAAACCTCTATGACCATTTCTTTTGACATGTAGGCTTCTTTTAAAATGTTTGGCAGACGGTGAATATTGTGTGTACCAAACACCATATCAACATGTGGGTAGCTTCTTAAAATTTTATTAACCACAGATTCCTCTTGCGACATACAGCCACAAACCCCTATTAGCATCTCAGGGTTTTTTCGTTTATATTTCAGCAGGAAACCAAGTTCTCCAAATACTTTGTTTTCTGCATTTTCACGAATAGCACATGTATTTAGCAAGACAACGTCAGCCTCTTCAATCACCTCTGTTGGTGTGTAGCCTAGCTGCATAAAAATCCCGGCCATTACTTCTGTGTCATGCTCATTCATTTGGCAGCCATAAGTACGAATATAGAAGGTGCGATCTTTGCCCATTCCTGCGAACTCTTCTGCAATGCTAAAATCCTTATGATACTTCACATCTTCTTTCCCACGTTTTTTAGCATCTTTTAAGGATGGAGCTGTAAAGACCCTCTCAAAATATTTACTATAATCCTTTTCAGGCTTGTCTTCTTTTTTTGGTTGATTGACTTGTTGATTAGCTAAGCGTTGTTCCTCATTCATCGCAATCAGGTAACTCCTTTCAAACGAAATCCATGCACTTGAATTCCCATTTTATTATTATACTGAATAGTTGATACTTCCTACAAGGTTTGCGCCTCAAATGTCGAGGTTTCGACTTAATTATATGAAGATAGGCGTAATTATCCATCAGCTCTGGCGTTCTATCCTGAAAGTTTTAATGTCCTATCCATGCGTTCACATTTGCTAACTATTGCTCTTATTAAAATACTTGCTGTATTTTATCTGTAAATATGAATGATACAATTTCAGCTTTATCCAACGCTTGATATTCATATCTTCTTTATATAGTAATGCATCCGTGTATTGCCCTTCTTTCATTAATTGCTTTGCTTCTATTTTTAATTTTTCATTCTTCATGTATTTAAATAGTGTTTTTGAAGGAAGTAGTGACCATACATGCTTCGTCTGGACATATGTTCGTTCATGATTAACCTGGTATAAATAATCATCCACCACATATTGCATTAAATTATACCCGCTTGCGGTCACATAGTAGCTTGAAGCCCCTGCTCGCAAATTCATTTCAAAAAGCTTGTATTTCCCGTCCCTTGCATCATATTTCATATCAAAATTAGCAAAGCCCGTATAGCCGATGTCCTCTAAAAAATGCCGAATGGATTCCATTAGCTGTTCATCATAATCGGTCATAACAGCTAAAGAAATACCTTTGTTTTGTGGAGATGGATCTTCGAGTAGCTTGTTGCTAAGACACATTAATTTTACTTTTCGATCTCTTCCTACATATACATCTAGAACACGGATATAGGAATCGTCGCCTGGAATAAATTCTTGAACGATTAAGGTGTCTTGATAGCTAGAACGATAAATACAGCGAATGATGTGCTGCATCTCATGTGCATCGTGCACTAGATATATTTTTTTCTTTTCAGGAAAGGAACAGTTCGTATAGGCCACGGTATTGGAGGGTTTAATAATAATGGGATACTGGATTGGAATTTCTCTATTTGAATGATGTTCCTTTGTTATAATGATGGTTTTGGGGTATTTTAACTGATATTTATCACAAAGCCTGTAGAACTTCTCCTTTGTTTGCACCCTATTTAGTAATGCCTGATCAATGTAAGGTAAAATAAAGTACTTTTCAAGCTGCTCTTTATTTTCAATGATAAGCTCTGCATAGTAGCAGTCACAAACTAATAAAATCAATTTCTTTTGTTGGCACTGCATGGCCAATCCCACTAGCGCTTGTACAAAACGGGTAGGATCATCTAAATGTTCAACGTATTGAAAATCCAGAATACCGCTATTCTGCGTGGCAATTCCCTGTGAGCCTTTCAAAAGGAGTGAGCGCATCGTCCTCCCTTTTTTTGCTGGCTCAATGACAAGACTTTTCATGCGGTAGGCTGCATAAAATGAGCGGGCTACCCCGTATGCATGCTGACCCGATTGTATAATAATAGGTAAAAAGGGTTGTTCTTTAATAGATGTCAATCTGAATCGCCTCACATTATAAAAATGAATTTAATCATTTGTATGCGAGTAAAATTGTACTTATGTAATACGAATAAAAGGCACTACATTGAAGCTTTAGTGCCCTTTACTCAACCTATAACGTCATCATTTTTTTCACTCGCTGTTCAAAGGAGGCAATAGCTTGAACGCCATAACCCTTTAGCAGCTCTGTATTGGCAAATGTATATTTACCTAAATCATCTGGGAAATGTGCATCAGAGGATACAGTAAAAGCAACTCCATGCTCAAGTAAGATTTGTAAAAAACGAGGACCCGGGCACATTTCCTGTACAGGGTAACGATAATACAGCCCGGCATTGATTTCAGTGGCGGTTTCAGTAGACGTTAGTGCCTTTGCAATACGTTTATACCAAACTTCAAGAAACGTACGATCCTCCACCTGATAATTAAATACTTTAAAATTATCTAAATGAGCAACAAAATCAAACATATTGGATTGAATCATTTTCTCTACTGCTTTAAAAAAACGCTCATAATTTTGTTGTAAAGAGGGTTGATCCATTTGCTCAAAAAGATATTGTGTTTGTGGATTATCAAAGCCCCACCCATCAACAAAATGAACAGAACCAATTACATAATCCCAAGGATAGCCTGCTAGTAAAGCCGTTAATTCCTCCTCTCCACCAATAAAATAATCTGCCTCTATACCAAGTCTCAGTGTAATGCCATGTTGACGCCACTTTTCCTTCGCCTGCTGAATGGTCGTCACAAAAGTATCCATATTTTCTGTCATCACACGATCCAGCCAATAGCGCTGAATTTGCCCAATTTCACTATCATCCAGCCTCATAAAGCGCTCAAAATAGGCACGCGTTTGTTGAAATCGATATAAGTGATCGACAATCCCCACCTCACGTAAGCCAAGCTGCTTTGCCTGTTCGAGATATAAATCCAACCATTCCTCACTATAACAGCCATTTTTCACACGCCTTGCTAGCCGCTGTAAATGACAAGTTATTTGTTGTTTGGAGCCTTTTTCCGTTTCATCATCCGAATGAAAAAACTCCAGTGCCTGCGATGTACGCTCTAGCCAGCGAAATGAATAAGGTCCCTCTTCTAAATGTACGTGATAATCAATTGTCATCCACTCTTCCCTCCATTACATATCGTCCATTTTTCCTCATACGCCTGCCATTCTAATGGACAAGTGCTTTCGCAAAGAATTTCTGTACATTCATCAAGATGACAGATTTGAAAAAATGATTTGCCATTAATTTTAGATGCATCGGCTAATAAATAACTCACTTTGCTATGTTTGAGCATTTTCTTTGAAATAAGAGATTCATCCAAATCGTAATCATAAACAATGCCCTCACTCATGCCACCACACGATAAAAAAGCCTTATCAAAATTCATATTATCTAGCATTTCTAACGTCATAGCACCTGCAACAGAAGATTGTTTTGGATTCGCCGTGCCTCCTAGTAATATGACCTTGCCTGTCATGCGTCGTTCTTCTATGGCTAAATTAAATTGAATAGCTGCTGCAATTGAATTCGTTACAACCGTTATATCTTCCACAGCTAGTAAAAAATCGGCTATATGTACTGTTGTAGTACCTGTATCTACTGCAATAGTATCGCCGTCGCAAATGCGTTTTGCAGCAATACGAGCAATTTGTCTCTTTGCGTCCTTGTGCATTTGTAGCTTGCGTAAAAATACCGGTTCATTACGTACATTCGTATATTTAATAGCCCCGCCATGAACTCTTGTTAATAAATGCTGTTGTTCTAATTCATCAAAGTCTCGGCGAATTGTTTCTGGTGCTACCTGAAGGGCATCGGCAATATTGGCAACAATAATTTTTCCTTCAGAATCTAATTCTTTTAAAATAAATTCAAATCTTTCCAGTTTAGCGTAAGTCATGATAGCGCAATCACATCTTCTTGTGCGACATAACACTTATAGGATTTTCCCATTTCAATCGAATTCCCTTGTTGATGCAGTTGTTCCATTGTAAACGCCATTTCTCCTTCAAACGTAGTACGAATAATATTGCCGCTCATTAATGATTGTTTGGCAACCCCAAAGAGACATAAGTCCCCATCTCGTTGATCGAGATGTAACGCCTCAGGTCGTATAGCAAATTTCGTGGCTTGCTCTATTAAAGATGCTCCAAGCATTTTTTCTAAAGTTTGGCGTGGAAAAACATTATAATGACCGATAAAATTAGCAATAAATTCATTATTTGGTTTCGTATAGATTTCCGTTGGCGTACCATTTTGGGCAATGCTGCCATTATTCATGACAAATATTCTATCCGAAACAGCCATTGCCTCCTCCTGATCATGTGTAACTAGAATCATTGTCATATTTAATTTTCGCTGAATTGCTCGTAAATCTGCTTGAAGTTTTTTGCGAATTTGAGCATCGAGCGCACTAAGCGGCTCATCTAATAGCAGTACTTTAGGTCGGACAATTAATGCACGAGCTAGAGCAACACGCTGCTGTTGACCTCCCGATAATTCTTTCGGATACGCATTAGCTTTCTCACTTAGATGAACAAGCGCTAGCATTTCATGAACACGCTGCTCTATATCTGCCTTATTAACTTTTTGCATACGCAAACCAAAAGCAACATTTTCGAGCACAGTCATATTAGGAAAAAGTGCATAGGATTGAAAGACCATACCCACTTGACGATCCTTCGGTTGTACGCCACTCATATTTTTTCCTTCAATCAAAATCTTACCTGCCGATGCATCTGTTAAGCCTGCAACAATACGCAAAATCGTACTCTTTCCACAGCCACTAGGACCTAATAGTGTGATAAATTCTCCTTTTTGAATTTCCATATGAATATTGGTTAAAACAGATACTTGTCCATATTTTTTATGAAGCCCTTCAATAACAAGATAACTCATAGATTTGTAGCACCTTTCGATCGTTTCGTTACGATAGCAATGATGAATGTTAAAAGACCCATTAGCACGAGATAGATGAAAACAACAGCACTAGCAATATGTCCACTTGTGCTAAGCTTTTTCATTAAATAAATTTGAACGGTTTCAAAGCGAGAACCTACAACAAGATTAATTAAGACAAACTCACCAAATAAGACAGAGAAGGATAACAATGCCCCCGCAAATAAGCCTGGATAAACGGTAGGCAGTAAAATTTTTGTGAATGCCTGCCTTTTGGTTGCGCCTAGTAATTGAGCGGCATCAAGTAGCTGCCTCGCATCTATATTTCTTAAACTATTTCGTGTACCTTGATAGATATAAGGAAGAATTCCCACAACATAGGCACCTAAAACAACAAATATCATCGGTATACCTATTTGGCTATAAACGCGTATAAGCCCTACAGCTAAAATGATTCCTGGAAAAGAATACACCATCACCACTGCCATCTGTATCCATTTTTCATATCTTGGAAAGTATAGGATGATGACGAAAATGGCTGGCACAATGACAAGGAGTGCAATGCTAACTGCCCCCCCTGCTAAAAATACTGAACGACCAAATGCCTGAATAAAATCGGTATCCTGAAACAATGTGGAAAGCCATTTTAGTGTGAGTCCTTCTGGCAATATCGTTTTATTCCATTTTGTTGCAAACGCATAGAGCATTGTTGCTAACACAGGTAATAGTAAATATCCCACGAGCAGAAGGAAAAAGAAATCAGCCAAACCACGCTTTTTCATTTTACTTTCCTCCTTGTTTTAGAGATGCTCCACTCACTGATCAGCATGGCCGTCACCATTGTCACTGCTAATATAACTGCAATGGCACTGGCTAGCTCTGGCTGAGCAAAAATATCACCTTTTATTAAGGAGCCGATACGAATCGCCACTAAATTATAATTACTACTTGTTAATGCATAAGCAGAGGCATACGCGCCCATTGCATTGGCGAACAATACACTAAAGGTTCCCACAATTCCTGGGAGCATAACAGGGAGACCAATTTTCATCCAAAACTGCCAGCTAGATGCACCAAGAAGGGCTGCCGCCTCCTTCCACTGTTGCTGAATTCCATCATAAATGGGATATAGCAGCATTAGTGATAATGGCAGCTGAAAGTAAATGTAAATAAGTAACAAACCGCTCCAACTGTATAATGAAAAGGATGTCAACGCCTCAATATCCCATTTGTCAAATAACAATGTAAATAAACCACTATTGCCAAGTAAAACGATAAAAGCAAATGCTAGCGGAATACCTGAAAAATTGGAGGTTAAGTTCGTAAGTATTAAAATCTTCTCCCGTACTGGCTCTGAAAACTTCATCATGGCATAAACTGCAAACAAGGTGATAAATAACGCAATCATAGCTGAGATAACAGATAAAGTAATACTATTTTTAAAACCTTGAAGAATGTAGTCGTTCGTCAAAATTGATTCATACTGCTTCAGAGTAAAGCCCTCACTATTTTGAAAGCTGGTAATAAGCATATATAGGAGCGGTACTAAGAAAAACAATAATAGTAATACAAGAAAAGGTGAAAGCCAAGCAATGGATTGCCGCTTCGATATCAACACACTCACTTCTTTCTATAAATGACTTGCGGCTCATGGGGATAATAGCCGCTCCTTATAATGAGAGCGACTACTATATAATTAAACCTCTTTTGCTGTAAACACACCGTCTAATAGGAGTGGCACCATATCTTCAGCAGGCTTAATATTTAATAAATGACAGCACAGTGGTGCAACTTGTAATTGGGAAATAACGCCTTCTTTTATACCAGCCTTTACTGCATCTGAAATGACAAATAGCGGGACATGACGATCCTCATGTGTTGTACCGCCATGATTACCATCTCTTGTCATGCCATGATCAGCCGTAACGATAACCTCATAGCCCAGCGCCATACACTTTGGAATAAACAAGGATAGTAAAGCATCCATTGCTAAAACTCGATTGCGATATTGAGCAGAATCTGCCGTAAATTTGTGACCATCATCATCAACATTCATTGGATGAATATACAGAAAATCAGGCTGCTTTTGAGCCATTAACCATGCTGCATCGGCAAATACATGACTATCTGGATAATGATCCTCAAAATAGAACATACCATTGTCAATTGGTAAATGTGTATCGAGTTGTAGCCTGTCCTCCATATGATTAAATGGCGCTCTATTATAAAGCTCACTCACCCAATAATAGGCGGAGGCTGCTGTAGTTAAACCATGCTCCTTTGCGATATGAAAGACACTTTGCCCTTTCGATAAACGCACTGTCATATTGCTGGTAACGCCATGTACAATAGGGGGTGTACCTGTTAAAATCGTCTCATACAATGGTCTTGATAAAGAAGGCACCTCTGAGCAAACCTTATAGCGAGCAGCTACCTGACGCTCGACTAAATGGTGCAAGAACCCCATATGTGTGCAGGCTGTGTCAAAGCGCAAGGCATCGATAACAATGAGAACCACTTTGTTATTTTGCATGGATTAACACCTGCTCTTGATAGAGTTGAGGGATTTGCTTTGTTGTATCTTCCCATTTCTTTTGGTCTTTAACAGGTTGTGCATTCGTATACATATCAGCAGGTAATAGTAAATCTTTTACATCCTGTGGTAATTTCACTCCGTCCCGAATTGGACGCGCATAGCCTTTTGCTAAATTTTCTTGACCTGCATCAGATAAAATATATTCACGTGCTAGCATGGCAGCATGTGGGTTTTTGGCATATTTATTAATTACCGTTGCATAACCAGAAGTGACAGATCCCTCCTTAGGTATCACTACATCAAAGCGGTCCTCATCAATTTGATGACGATAACCTAATGCATTAAAGTCCCATAAGATCGCAACATCTATTTCACCTTTTTCTAGGTTTGCTACTGATGGATCTCCCTGTAGACGTCCTTGCTTCGCTAATTCAGCAAAGAAATCTATACCTGGCTGGATGTTGGACTCATCTCCACCAAATGCCATAGCCGCTGCTAAGATGGCAAACTGTGCTTGGTTAGCTGTTAATGCATCCCCAATACTTACTGTGTAATCTCCATTTTTTAGGTCTTCCCATGATGTTGGAGCATTCTTCACATTATTTTTATCTGTCAAAAAAGAAATGGTTCCTGTATAGCCAACAATCCAGTGTCCCTCATCATCTTTAGCCCAATCAGGTATTTCATCCCAATAAGACGTTTTGTATGATAATGTTAAGCCCTTGTCCTTAGCGATTGGTCCAAAAGCAATCCCGACATCTCCAATATCTGCCGTAGCATCATCCTTCTCTGCTTCAAACTTCGCTAACTCCTCTGCACTCGACATGTCCGTATCCTTGTGTTTGATGCTATATTCGGTCCCGAGTTCCTCCCAGGTTTCTACCCAGTTCGCCCATGTATCTGGCATACCGACAGAATGAACAGTGCCCTCTTCCTTTGCTTTTTCTGTAATGTCCTCAAGCGATAAATCCTTGTTTACCTCATTTGCACTAGATGAACTGTCAGAACAAGCTGCCAACATGGAAATAGCTAATGCACCAATTAGACCTTTTTTCCACAGTTTTTGAATTGCCATGTGTTGGACCCTCCATTTGTTTTGCTTTATTTTTATTTGCTTACAAACGTTATGTTATAAAACAAACATTAAGCAAGTATGGAGGTGTTAAGAATATTTAGTAAAAATTATTGAGGAATTATAAATATCTATGAATTTAATGAATAAATGAAGTAGGCTTGTAAAGCTAGCGGGGGAAGATAAGAAAAATCTAAGTATGTGTACGTTTGCTTTACAGACGTACACATACTTAGATTATTTGGAGAGACCTAAAAAATCAGCATATGTATGCGGCTCATTTTCCTTGAGAATTGTTAAAAATGTAAATGCCAATTGCACAACTGACCACCATCTCATATTGTAGGACATTTCAAAACGAGAGGGCTCTAATGAAAAGACATCTTGAAAAATATCTAACGGTTCTATTTGCTCATCCTTTAAAATGGATAGAAAGCCAAGAAATAACGTATGATCTTTAACCTCAATCAATTTGTCCTCTACAAGAGCATCAATATTTTCAGGGTGTTGAAAATTACATTGTGTAGCTACATAACGTTCTAAATCCTGAGCACGCTTTCGGTCTTCACGTTCCTTTTTTTTTGCAATAAAATCAATGACGTTATTCACGTACATCGCCTCTTTTTTTCTTTTATTGTAGCATTTTTTATAGAAACATTGCCTGAAATAGCCCTTTATCCATTCCGTTTAAATGGTTTGTTTTTTATTAAATTCCTCTAAAAAAGTAGTCAATTTGTAAAATTCCACAGAGAAGACATCTTGCATTCCAAAATATCCTTCTTTTTCATCTATAATAGTGGCAAACTTTTTATAAAGACGGTGAATATAGCCATGATGGCGATAAGCATAAAATTGGACTTCCTTCACTTCTGGGTGTTCTTCTAAAATATGTTTTAGCATTTGTAGAAAACCCTTAACAAAGGATCGAGTATTTTGATATTCTTTCTTTAAAAGTGCGCAATCAATAAAAACGATATGTTTATTTTTAAATTGATCTTCTCTTACACCCAATGTATAGCTTGCTGCAGCAAATACTTCCTCGTGTATATTTTGAAAGAGAAGCAGATTTGTTTCCTCTATCATGACATATAAACTACCAAGTGTATCTAAAATCGGATACATATCATCAAATATATTTCTATTTTGCAAAAAGAAAACAGCGAATTTTTCATAATCCTTATCAGTCTTACACTGCACTATTTCCATTCATCTTCCCCCTTATTTCGTTACCCACTTACCATTTACTAAAATCGCTTCGGCAGTACCGTCCTCACGTATTCCATTAACCTGCAAGTTTTGTGAGCCTATCATAAAATCAATATGGATCATACTATTATTTATGTTTTCTAAGTTTAAACCGTCTTCTTTCAAGCCTGAAGTATAGGCTTGCCCAAAGGCTAAATGACTGGATGCATTCTCGTCGAATAAATTATGATAAAACAGTAGATTGCTCGCAGAGATTGCAGAATCATGAGGAACCAATGCAACTTCACCTATATATCTAGCACCCTCGTCCTTGTGAAGAATACTTTGTAATGCATCCATCCCTTTTTCTGCAAAGAAATCTATAATTTCTCCATCTTTAAATGTAAGTGTAAATTGATCAATGATCTGCCCTTCATAAACTAATGGCTTTGTACTTTTGACTATTCCATTTACCCCTCTTTTGAGTGGTGTTGTATAAATTTCTTCAGTTGGCATATTACAAATAAATGAGCTTCCCTTGTCATTCGTTTCCAGGCCATTTACCCAACGATGATTTTGTGGTAGTTCTATTTTTAAATTTGTGTCTTCGCTAATGAAATGTAAATAACGGAAATACTTTTCATTCAAGAACGTGGCTGTTTTATTTAATGTTTCAACATGCTTTTCCCAGGCTTGTAGTGGGCTCTCTTCATTTAATCTGAGTATTTCAAAAAACTTTTCCCATAATTCCTCAAGAGCATTTTTGGGCTCTAAATCAGGGAAAATAGATGCTGCCCATTGCTCCGTCGGATAAACAATAACAGTCCAACTAACTTCCATTCCAATCAATCTTTCGGTAAAAGAACGAAAAGCAAGTGCAGAAGCATACTCTGCTTTTTCTACCTTTACAGGGTCTATTCCCTCCATATTTTGCAAGTGGGGTGAAATAATATAAAGAAAAGCAGCACCACTACTCGCCATTTCTTCATACCCCTTCACAAGCCAATCTGGTGTATAGGCTAAGCCTTGCTCTGTCATATATTCAAATTCAATTCGAGCAAGCTCTTCATCAATCCACTTTATATAAACATAATGTGCACCATTGAGATAGGCATGTCGGCAAACCCTCCGAACAAAATCGGCAGCAGCTATCGAGGCAGAAATCACTAAAGTCTGTCCTTGTTGAATATTAATACCTATTTTTATGACCAATTCAGCATACTGCTCTATCTTAGTTTCAAAAGTTTTCATTATAAATTTAACTCCCTATTCAAATAATTTATTGAACACGCCAATGTATTTTTTTACTGATCAATAGATAAGAAATACAGGAAAAAATAAGTAAGATAAGAACATCTATGTATGTAGAATTGGTCCATCCAACAGTTAACATACCGTGTAATACATTCGCTACATATGTTGTAGGTAACACGTAGGAAATCCACTGCAGAACGATGGGAAGGTCTTTCAGTTCAATCATAACTGGTGTTAAGAAAGTAACAAACATCAACAAAAATTGCGCTACAATATTTGTAAATTGAGGATTTGGAGATAAAAAACCCATTAATACACCAATGCCTACTACACTAAAAATCGCCAATAAAGCAACTGGTAGTAGAAGCCACTCAAAATGAAGATTCACCCCATAAATTTGCTGACCAAATGTAAATACAATGACAAAAGATGGTAAGGAAGTTAAAATTCCATAAAATAATAAAGATAGTATAAAATTAACCTTTCGAATGGGAAGAGACGAGTAATATGTAAAGTAGCCCCCAAATTTTTGATACGAGATATCCTGCCCTAAAATATTCATCCCCATTAATAGAATACTAAAAATCATATTACCGATAATTAATCGTGCTAATTGTTCAGAGCTAGATTCACCCAGTAAAAATTCGAGAAAAACTAAAGTAACTATTGGGAAAATGGAAGACATTGCAATAATCCATAATAATTGATGCCTTACAATAGCTATTTGTATACGAAATAAAATAAGTAATTCAACAAAGAATTGACTAAAGGCATTCATTAACTATTCACTCCTTTGCTGTTCTTGAAGTAATGAATAGACATCTTCTAGACTCGGTGGAAATAGAGAGTATTGGCTAATGCTCAACGTCTCATCCTGTATTATTTCAACAATAGTACGAACCATATTTTTCTCGATTAATATCGTGAGTTTTGTATCCTCTACTAATTCTGCTTGTCCAAAAGCTTTCAGTCTGTCTTGGATATAGTGAATAGAGGCCTCCTGTGCATAAATTTCTAAACGCATTCTTTGGTCTACTCTTCTCTTTAGCTTTTCGACATGGTCAATGGCTAACAGCTTTCCGTTATCTATAACAGCTACACGATGAACAACTTTTTCAGCTTCCAAAATATTGTGAGTGACTAAAATAATTGTTGTACCCTTTTGGTTAAGCTCACGAATGATGTCCCATACTAATTTCCGTTTTAATGGATCCAACTCATTTGTAGGCTCATCCAAAATCATAACGGATGCCTGACCAATCAAAGTTGCTCCTAAACTAATGAGTCTTCTTTGACCACCCGAAAGCTTTGACAATAGCTTATCTCGATAAGCTTCCATGTCTAACCTCAGCAAAATATTATCTGTCTGTTGCTTCGACTCTTTTTTGGAAAGCCCCTTTAATCTACCCGTAAAATAAATGGCTTCCCATGTTTTTAAAAATGATAAAGCAAAAGTCTCCTGTGAATAATAGGCAATCTGTTTCAATACATACTTCGGATTCTTAGATACTTCTTGTTGATGAAATTTCACGGATCCCTCTGTTGGTGCTAACTGTCCTATCATTTGCTTTATCAGTGTCGTTTTTCCTGCGCCATTCGGTCCTAATAACCCAATTATTTCACCTTTATATATAGTCAGTGAAATGCCATTATTTGCTCTAAATTTACCTTTTTTATAGTAGAAAGTTACATTTTCTAATTCATATATTGGTTCAAGCATGGTAAACAGCCTTCCTGGTTAAATTTCAAAAGAGGAGGTCTGACTAAAAAGTCAGACCTTAAGGTAATAATTATTTACCGAAGGGCTTTGTATCCCCTTTTGGAAAATTAACTGGTGGTGGAAACATCATTATTTTTCACCTCACTTTCATTTTTTATTGAGTGAACAACCATCAGATAAGCTAATGATAATCACTACTTATTTTAGATTTTATATTACTCTGAAGTAATATACAACTAGAAAAATAGAAAAATCAGTATTTTCTTACTCTTAGATAATAGCATGATTTATTTTTAAATTCTTCTATCCATTAGACCATCTATTCATACCATTCTTTTCTGATATGTTGCTTCTACTAGTAAATTGAATCAATTGTAAAACAATAACTCATAAATAATATTTAATTAAAAAACAAGATGTTTACTTTCTTTGCCAATAGCATGATTATTTTGCAGATTATTCTTTAGGCAACATACCATCTACCAATAAATTCACAATATGTTGGGCTATCTCTTCTGGCTTTTTTTGCTTTGGCAGTAATTGAACAAATGTTAAGCGCTCAATAATACCTATTAAGCACTCTGCAACGATATGTGTATCTAAATCTTTCCGAAAGTAGCCAGCATCTACTTCATAATCCAGATTCTCTTTTATTTGCTTGACGATTTGTGCCTTTATTTCATCAGCCTTTGACGATAAAGATAATCCAATCCGTGTTAAATTTGGGTTCTTAGCAAAAAACGCTAATAATTCCTTAACGTTATGGATAATACGTTCTCTTACTGTTGCTTGCTCTAATGCAGGCTGTAAGCGGCTTTTTTTGGCTAAATCCATCATTCGTAAGCGAAAAAGATTTTCTAATTCTTCAAAAATGGCCTCTTTATTTTTAAAGTACAGATAAAAAGTAGGCTGACTTAATGATGCACTTTTTACTATAGTACTCACCTTCGTTTCATGATATCCATGCTGCGCAAACTCTTTCGCTGCAATTTCAAGTAATAATGCGCGACTTTCTTCTCCACTTGCGCCTTTAGGTCTACCTCTTTCTGCCATAAAAAAACTCCTCCATTTAAGTACCCTTAAAACTTTTTTCTATAAAAAAAGCCCTTTATAAGGATAGTTAGTTGTAAAACCTTACTTCCATTAAAAAGGACTAAATTTATTACTAGGGTAACATGAAGAACTTCATTAGGGCAATGACTTTAATCTCTGCCTGAAGTAAATTGGAAAAAATAAACTGCTACTACATCCTCATAACAGGAATAATGATTGTCACTTTTCCTCCACCCGTTATCGAATCATTAGCGAGTGTTATTACCCCATCATGCTTTTTAATGACTGACTCTGCAATATAAAGGCCCAAACCATGATGATTTGTTGTATTTCTACTTGGGTCTCCACGATAAAATTGTTTGGTAGCCTCTTTTAAATCTTTTGCTGAAAAACCAGTACCACTATCTTTCACAGTAAAATGAATAACATTCTCCTTTCCTTCAACAGATAAAGTGACTTTGCTGTTATTTGGTGTGTGCTCAACTGCATTGACAATCACATTTAATAGAGCCCGATAAAAAGGCTCTTCCTCTATCATAATGGAAGTAGGTAGCCTGATCTTTTCTACACTAACTTTAAGATTTTTTTCTAAAGCAAGAGCTTTCATTTGTTGTTCGACCTTTTGAATAAATAAATGCATGGCTACATTCGATTTTGATGTGACAACACCTTGCTCCACATTCGAAAGATCCATTAATTGCTTTGTGAACTTTTCAATTTCAACCGTATTTTTTAATATATAATGGTTAAATTCTTTTTGCATTTCATCTTGGGCAGTGTCCAATAAAAGTTCGGCATTTCCCCGAATAATCGTCAATGGGGTTTTCAGGTCATGTGCCAGTGCTGAAATTTGTTCTCTGCGCAATCTTTCTGCCTGCCATTGTTGTGTCAATGAAGTATTTAATGCTTCCTTCATTTGCTCAAAGGAAAGAGCAATATCATCAATTTCTCGAATCCCAGATGGTTTTAAATGAAAATCTAAATTTTGATGTTGGATTTTTTCAATAGCTTCTTGTAAACCCATCATTTTTTGTTTTAGTCTTCTGCCAAAATGAACAGCAAGTACTGCTGCTTGTACAACAACTCCAATAATAAAAACTAATAAAACCGTTAATTGCGGGTTAGGTAAATAATTTCTTATGATAGCAGAGCGATATTCAGGGACTAAACTATAGCGTAAAATACATATTTCTTGTCCGCGCTCAATAAATGCATAAAATTGAGAACTTCCTTGCTTCTCTCCCTTTTGTTTTAACTGCCATGCATAGGAAGCCTCTTCTTTTGTTAAATTGCCTGAAATAAACTCTCCCTGATTTGAAACCACTGCATATTCTACAAGATCAGGGATCATCTCGTCCGTTACCGAACTGCTTGTAGCAATACGATCTTTTGCTAAAGTGATTTGTGACTCTGCATAATTTGCAGGTAAAATAATATTAGCTGAAAAGGCAAACATAAATAGACCGATTAATAGTGCCACTAATAAAATGATACCTAAGCAAAGAAAGAATAAATATCTAAGGAAAAATGTATGAAGATGTGTTCCTTTCCTCGGTTTTATCGTCTCCATTTATAGCCGATCCCCCAAACGGTATCAATGACTTCTATGTCAAACGCATGTAGCTTTGACCGAATATTTTTGACATGCTCTGTTATCGCTGTACTGTCACTTTTACCATCAAACCCAAAAATCGTTTCGTATATTTGTTCTTTAGAAAAAACTTGCCCGCGATGACGTGCTAAAAATTCACATATTTCATACTCACTTTTAGTTAGCAGAACGCGCTCATTCTGAACAAACAATTCTTTACCAGAAAGATTAAAGTGAACTTTATCGCTATAAAGGATGTTCCGCTTCTCTCTGCTTTCCCGTCGGATATGCGCATTCACCCTTGCCCGTAGCTCTCCAATGCCAAATGGTTTAATCAAATAATCATCTGCGCCTAGGCCTAAACCATACATCACATCTTCTTCTAAGGATTTAGCTGTAAGAAAAAGAATAGGACAATCTACAGCATGCCTAATTTGCCCACACAATGTAAAGCCATCCATAATAGGCATCATCACATCAAGCAAAATTAAATCAAAGGAACCTAAATCCATCTTGCCTACTTCTGTCGGTTTAGACACAATGGTTACCAAGTGATTATCTTTATAAAGTGCATTTTTTATCAGCATTAAAATATCCACTTCATCATCCACTACTAATATATTTGCCATAATTCACCCTCTAATTTTCAGCTGCTCTACCTTCCCATCTCCAAAACCATAGGCAAGATAATGCAAAAGCTAGTATGCTTCCACCTAAGCACCATATTATACTAGTCTGGATACTTGCTTCGAGCAATGTTAAATTTGTTCCTGTCGATGATAAAATCCATAAAGAAACAAAATGACCGCTCCATCCATACGGTAAAAAGGGCCAAATACCATCCCCTAAGCCTGTCAGCAATAGGGCGACCAGTAGGGCTTCTACAATACCTAGACCAATCGAAGCGCCTTTACCAAATTGGAAGCTTACAAATAAATGTAACATATAGAAAATCACATGACTGCCGAATAGAATACAAGCAGCCATACTATAAAATGAATAGCCCAAATCTACTTCATGTAATAGTTCTCTAAAGCCAAAACTAAAAATAGCTATAGATAGAAAGATGGCTCCAAAGCTAAACAATAATAATAAGATAAGCTTGCTCATATATGTCTTTATTTTTATGTTTGTTGTAGCTAGCAGACCTTGGAAACGACCAGCGTTTGCTTCCTGCTCAGATGCCATTGCACATACTAATCCTATAATAATAGGTAGTCCACACGCTAGGCCTTGAAAATAGGCAGTTACTTTTCCGTGAAAATCCCATGGTGAATAGGAATAATAAGCTAAAAACAGTCCAGAAATAACAATGGGGACAAGTAGATGGGTAAGTAGTAATGGAGTTCGTCTTGTTTTAAGAATTTCCGCTCTCAATAATCGTACCATGTCCATTTTCTATTTTGCCTCCCTTTTTTGAAACCACTTTGTCGTGAGTGAAGCGATTATGATAAACCAAGCGATCGTTATCAATAAGCCAGGAAATATAACATCATGATTGAGTAAGGAACTACCCTCAGGTACTGGTAGACCATTTGGTAATATGCCGAGAGTTGAGCATAATAAACGTGCACCAATTGCAAAGGGATAGCAATACCATAGCTCTCCATCTGCAAATACTACAATTCCAATGATATTGGCCACTATATTGAACAAAATAGCCAAATAGGTTCCTAATTTAGCTGCCAAAAAAAGACATAAGGGAATTTGCCACAAAAACGTTACGAAAATAACTAGAGAACTTAATAGGCTGCTTGTGATTGGTAAGCTGTGACCAAATAGCCAGCCCCCTGCTGTAATGCCTCCAAAGAACATACTAGTGATAAGGACAAGCCATACACCTGATGAAAGTATTTTTCCTAACCAAACCCTTTTGAGGCCAAGTGGTAGTGCAAGTATACTATGGTATTTCAACTTCTTATCCTTTTCAATCACTAAGGCACAGCAAATTGTCAGTGCACCTGGCAGAAGCATCGTATACCACCAGTTATAAGCTCCTGTTTGAAAATATTCACCTCCCATAAGTACAGCGCTTATAAGTAAGGTTATAAGTGGCGTAAGCCAAAGTAGTTTGGGAATAAAAGTTCGCTTCCACTTTAATTGTTCCGCTTTTATGATGGCTAACATGCTAATGACCTGCCTTTCTGTTGGCAGTGACAACCTGCATGAATAGTGATTCTAATTCATGACCTTGTGGAGCTGGTCCCTGATAGCCAAGCTTGCCACCAGCAATAATGCCAATATCATCCACGACTTGTTCTACCTCAGGCAAAATATGACTAGACAATATAACAGTAATACCTTGTTCTGGAAATGAGCGAATGAGCTTACGAAGCTCTTGTATACCAATTGGATCCAAACCATTTGTTGGCTCATCTAAAATTAACAGTTTCGGTTTGTTTAACAGTGCAATTGCTATGCCCAAACGTTGCTTCATTCCTAAAGAAAACTGACCTGCTCGTTTTTTCCCCGTGTTCGTTAAATCTACAATCTCCAATACTTCGTCAATCCGACTTTGTGGTATGCCTAACGCGATCGTTCGAACTTTTAGATTTTCTTCAGCTGTTAAATTATCATACAAGGGGGGTGTTTCAATTAAAACCCCGATATCCTGCAGATCTTTTCGTGACCATAGATGTCCATTAAAAATGATATCTCCAGCATTAGGTCGTAGCATGCCCGTTATCATCTTTAAGGTTGTAGATTTTCCCGCTCCGTTAGGTCCAAGTAAGCCATAAACTGAATTACGTTTAATTTCTAACGATAAATTATCGACGATTTTTTGTCCTTTAAACGCTTTATTCAAATTGTTTGTTTTCAAAATCAAGTCTTTCATAATTAGTCATCATCCTTTCGATGACCTTAGTGTAAAAAATAAATATAAGGATTTCATAAGGATCCCCTAACAATTACTAGGGTTAGCCATGCGTTTATCCGCAATCGCTCGTAATTCTTTTCTAAAGCATGAAAAAAAGCATTTGGAATGACTTCATTCCAAATGCTTCGATTCTATCAATTTTACATAAATTCTTTTACTAAATCATTAAAATCATTTTCGCTCATTTTGATATCGATATCTGTTAATGGTAACTCAGAGTAGCCAGGTACTTTTTCTTGATACGACGTTGTTTCCGTATCATGATAAATAATGCCTGTTACTAAACCCTCGTGTTCCATTACTGTACGCATTGCCATACCACGATCTGAGGGATCATAATTTTCAACATCTGCTAATTTTGTTAAATTTTCTTTAAACCAATCATATGTGTTCACTTTGTTATACGTAACACAAGGTGAAAAGACATTGATAAATGAGAAACCTTTATGGTTAATACCAGCTTCAATTAGTGCTGTTAATTCTTTAATATCTGTAGAAAAGCCTTGCGCCACAAATGTTGCACCACTTGTTAATGCTACCTCTAATGGTTTCAATGATGGCTCAATCGCTCCACCTGGTGTAGATTTTGTAATAAATCCAGCAGCTGAACGTGGAGATGTTTGACCTTTTGTTAAACCATAAATTTGGTTATCCATTACAATATAAGTTATATCAATATTACGGCGGATGGCATGAATGGTATGCCCCATACCAATCGCAAATCCATCACCATCACCACCAGAAGCGATAACATGTAAATCACGATTAGCCATTTTCAATCCCTGTGCAATTGGTAGTGCACGACCATGAATACCATGGAATCCATAAGAATTGATATATCCTGAAATTCGACCTGAACATCCAATGCCTGAAATGACAGCAAGTTCATTTGGTTCAATGCCGACATTTGCAGCAGCACGTTGAATAGCTGCTTGTACTGAGAAGTCTCCACAGCCTGGGCACCAGTTTGGTTTCACTGTATTACGAAAATCCTTAAATGTTGCCATTAGCGAGTCAACTCCTTCACACGATTTTCTAATTCACCTGGCAAGAATGGTGTACCATTATATTTAGTGATTGTCGCGATTTTATCGTGACCACCAACATTCATCTTCATAATATTAGCTAATTGACCTGTATAGTTATTTTCTACAACGATCACCTTTTTCGCTTGTGCAACAAGAGGTGCTATTTCTGCAGAAGGGAATGGGTGAATTAAACGAATATGTGCATGATTCACTTTCATTCCTTGTGCATTCAAACGTTCTTGCACTTCTTCAATAGCTCCTCTTGTTGAATTAAAGCCTACTAATAAAATATCGGCTTCCTCATGTGGTGCATTGACAAAGACTGGGTTATCAAATTTCAAGCTCTCTAATTTACGGAAGCGTTTATCCATTTGAGTTTGGCGATTACCCGTTGCCTCAGATGGCTTCCCTGTTTCATCATGTTCAACACCTGTAACGTGATGAATACCATGTAATGTACCTGGTAATACACGAGGTGAAATACCATCTTCTGTATCTTCGTAACGCTTGAAGTAGGCTTTATCTGCCGCTTCCTCAAGATCATCCATCACAATTTTACCGCGACGAATTTCAATTTTATCATAATCAAATGGCTCTACAGATTGTTTTCCTAGGGATAATTGTAGATCTGTCATTAAGATTACTGGTAATTGTAATTCCTCTGCAATGTTAAATGCTTGGATCGTATCAAAGAAAGCTTCCTCCATCGTCGAAGGTGCAATGACTACCTTAGGAATCTCTCCATGTGTACCGTAAAGCATAGCCATCAAGTCAGATTGTTCTTGCTTAGTTGGCAACCCAGTTGAAGGGCCTCCACGTTGTGTATCCACTACTACTAAAGGTTGCTCTGTCATACCTGAAAGACCGATTGCTTCCATCATCAATGAAAGACCAGGACCAGCTGAAGCGGTAAAGGAACGTACACCACCAAAGTTTGCACCAATAGCCATTGTTGCTGCTGCAATCTCATCTTCCGTTTGGATGACCGTACCACCGAATTTCGGTAATTTTTTAATCAAGTATTCCATAATTTCAGAAGCAGGTGTAATTGGGTATGCTGCCATAAAGCGTGTCCCAGCAGCTAATGCACCAAGTGCTATCGCATCATTCCCAATCATAAACATACGACGTTTACCATCGGCAGGTGCAAGCTCCCATTCGCCTATACGATCAACTAATAGCTCATTCATAATTTGACGACCACGTGTAATGGCTTCCATATTTTTTTGAACGACTTCTTCGCCCTTTTTACCAAAAATATCATCGACAACATTTTGGAATACTGCATCTTCTAGGTTTAGCAATGATGCAGTTGCCCCGATAGCCACCATGTTTTTCATTAACGAAGTACCAAGCTCTGCTGCTACTTCTGTAAACGGTACTGCAAATAATGGTGCTTTAGAATCCTCAGGTTTAACAGGATCAAATTTTGCATCGGCTAAAATAATACCCTTTTCTGTAAGCTCTTTATAATTGACATCAATTGTTTCTTGATCGAATGCCACTAAAATATCTAAATCATCCGCAATTGAACGTACTTCTGTTGGACGAACTGTAATTTTATTATTCGTATGGCCACCTTTAATTCGAGAAGAGAAGTGACGATAACCGTATAGGAAATAACCTAGACGATTCATTGCCATTGAGAAAATCTCACCTGTACTCTCAATCCCTTCACCCTGTTGCCCACCGACTTTCCATGAAAGCTGATGTAACATGTCAACAACTCCTTAAATCCAATGTGTACTATTATTTTTCCTTCATAAGTTTAACACGAAGAAACCGTCTGGACTATTGTTTCTCCACGATTTAGGCGAAAATCAGACCTTTGACTGAAAATCCTGTTCATAAAGTTGTAATTTTCAAATCTAAGCAAAATCACGCCCCTATTTCAAGTGACAACTATCATATGTAAAACAGGAAAACGAAAAAATGCTCCACCACAATAGTATGTGACAGAGCATTTTACTTCATTACTTTTTTATCGAATACGTTTTTCTACTAGCAGCTTCAATGCTGTTCGTTCTTCTCCAGCAATCAAAATATCGGCAAACGCCGGCGCGCAAATTAAATCTGTGCCACTTGGCGCTACAAATCCGCGTGCAATGGCCACTGCTTTCACGGCTTGGTTAAGTGCACCTGCCCCAACTGCTTGCATTTCTGCCTGCCCTTTTTCTCTGATTACCGCGACTAATGCACCTGCAACTGAATTTGGATTAGAGCGTGATGATACTTTTAATGAATCCACAATTATTCCTCCCCGTTTCGCGAATAGTGTTTACGCTCAACAACTCATGTCCCCCTTTTTGGACCTCAAGTTATTGTCCGTAGCACATTTTATGCTCCGCAAAACGGAAATAGACTAGTTTGACAAAGAAACCTATATCCCCGTAAAAGAAACGTAAAAAAACATTCTTCGACTTATCTACCCTTGAAATGGATAGTCTTCATTTATATAAATGCGTTCACAGGCAATAGCTTTTCCTGTTCGATCATCCATCTCGACAAAGAAACCACTTAAAACCTCTCGCCCTTTTTTCGGAACTTCAAAACGAGATGGCATGTTTGTTTGGAATTTATAGATGACACTTTCCTTTGTCATACCTAAAATTTCATCGTACGGCCCTGTCATACCAACATCCGTGATATAAGCTGTACCTTGCGGGTAAATTCTTGCATCTGCTGTTTGCACATGTGTATGTGTCCCAACAACCGCTGAAGCCTTTCCATCTAAATGCCAACCAAGAGCGATTTTTTCACTAGTCGCTTCAGCATGGAAATCCACGAAGACAAGTGGAGATATTTGTCGAGCCTCTGCAATCAATTGATCTGCCATTGCAAACGGATCCTCATGTGGTGGTAAAAATACGCGACCATGTAAATTAATGACAGATAATGTCACGCCATTTTTAGAAATCTGGACCATACCTTTACCAGGTGCTTCACTTGAAAAGTTTGCCGGACGGATTAAGTAATCCGCGTCATCGATAAAATCAAAAATATCTTTATTGTCCCATGTATGATTACCCATTGTAATAACATCTACACCCATTTGCAGCAAGCTATTATAAATATTACGAGTAATCCCTCGTCCTGCTGCAGCATTTTCCCCATTTGCAATCACAACATCTGGATTATACTTCTTTTTTAAGCGAGGTAAATATTTTTCCACCGCATCTCGACCAATTGAACCAACAATATCACCAATAAATAGAACTTTCATTATGCAAGACCACACTTTCTCTAAATAACATCTTTTAGTTTACCATCTTTGCTTTGGCAATCGCAAAGTAAAACGCAAACCTTACGCCATTCACACACTTAAATACCAGTTTATTTAGGATTTCTGGATGGGAAATGGTGCATCTTTTTTATGAGAGTCCCCATTGTTATTGAGTTGCCCTATAAAAAACGAGCCGAATTTCCATTTACTCATTATATATGTTATACAAATGGAGCAACTGATACTGACAATAAATGAAATGGCAATGATAGAAAATACACTTAATGTTTCGATAAAATTCGTTAAAAAAATTTTAAGTAGGCTAATCACTAAGGGATGTAATAAATATATACCGAAGGAATAACGACTAATAAAAATGATAAATTTCGGCATTTTTCTTCTGTTACTCGCGATGAAAAATAACAGAAAAGCTACACTGAATGTATAAAGGATAACGTCTATTCTCTTTGAATGAACTTCCGTAATAATACCTGATAATTGAGAGGTTAGCAAAAGGCTTACTGTGATGAGTAATACTGCTAGTAACAGATAACGAAAACGCTGTAACCACGATAGAAACTTATCATAATTTTTTCCACAGTAATAAGCTACTACAAAATAAGCAATCCACGCAGGAAATGGCATCTTATTAAAAAAATCCCATTGTAAACTAGTATACGCTAAATCAGGAAAATACTTAAATGGATCCAAAAAATTAAAAAAGGCTAGGTAACTAAAATTAATGATAAATGCAGTCATTATTACTTGAGAGGCTGGGTATCTTGAGGCAATAAATTTCACAAAAAATGGATGTATGAAATAAAACTGAAAAATGATCACGATAAAATAACCATGGAAATCACCTTCCAAATAATTTAGTATTAGTTTTTTGGCAAATTCAATAGAAGGTGATTCGATTGATTTAAGAACGGCATCAAGTAGTCCAGTAAAAAGAAATGGCATTAACATATATTTATAACGTTTTACATAAAACTTTTTCGGCAAACGATCTGAATAGGAATAGGCAATGACAAACTCTGAGATAAATATAAAAAGAGGTGTCCCGAACATAAAGATCAGCTGAATAGATGTCAGGATTACGAATAGTGGACCTTCTTCTATGTCATACATGTTTAATGCCAACGTAACACTATGCATTAACACAATTCCTAAGCAAGCAACGAATCGTAGTAAATATATTTCTTTGACTTCTCGCTTCATCACCATCACCTGCCATTTCAAGGGATCAAATCGCCTTTCTATTATGCTACTTACCTTACTAAATGCAGGGATAAAATTATTTACTATCGGTAATTGTTCGCTTTAATTGCACCAAAATATCTCGCATTGTTTGAGGCTCAATAATAAAATTACCTACTAATAAAATAAACATCGTCCATAAGGAAATACATATAGCGGCTACAAGCCATGAACCTGCAGATGTAATATGGAGCTCGATAAAAAATATAAATGGTGTCGCTGCAGTAAGTGCAAAGATACTATTTTGCACAATTTTTTTGACAGTATCTTTAGGTGAATTTTGTAAAATCTTTTTTGAAGAATAAATGATTAAATCATAAGTACGATAGCCATATGAACAAATTCCTCCCAGTAATATTCCTTCTGCGCCAAAATACTGTACAAAAACAAGAGAAACTACTAGGTTGATTAATGCTTCCATAATGGCACGATTTTTCGTCTCTCTAAAATGTCCTGCAGCGTTCACTAACGTATTCGCAGGAATCCGAATTGTGTTCGCTACTCCTACAATGACAAACAATATTGCCAACCAAGGCCTTATGTAATTGGCATCTTCAATACCTGCTGTATAAATCTTTATAAATGGTAATATTAAAATAGCTGTACATGTGTAACTAAAAGCAATGATGCCATAAAAAATATATTCAAAATGATGAAAATATTTCCGAAGAACGTCCTTGTCCTCTTTGACAAGAATGTCGCCAAAGGCTGCTAATATCGCCCCTGAAAAAGTAGATATAAACAATGTGACTGCATTAAACACCATACTATAAACAGTAAACACACTGACTTCTGTTAAGCCTAGAAAAATCGTTATTAAAATAAACGGTGTGTTAAATACTACTAACGAGGCAATTTGATGAATTAAAGCATCCCATTTATCTTTAATTGCTAACCTATTTGCTTGATTTTTACTATTGAAATATGGATATTTCTTTTTAACATACAACCTTAAAAAAAGAACATCCAGTAATAATATGGCACTTGAACTAGCAACAACAATAACGATGGAAAAACCAAATGCTATCAAAGTAACTGACAATAGTGCACTCGCAAAAAGCAACATTGTTTGAATGCGAAAAATAACATAGCTTTTTTGATCTGCCGACAGCAGAACTAAATATTTCCCTATAAAAAAATACTCCCACATGCCACTAATGCCCAAAATAAGTACCATGTAAAGAGCCGTTCGTGGATTCACTTCATCTCCTACTAGTAACGGATAACAAATAGCCAAAATGGCGACTAATCCAACAAAGACATAACCCGAACGTCTATAAAAAAGATTAGTTGCTGAAAGAATTCCATTTATTTGGTCTTTATCGCCCTTGGCTAGTGGCTTATAAAGTGCCACTATAGATGCATTACCAACCCCAGCCTCTACTATTTTTAAATAACTTAAAAATTGCTTAATCGACGAAACTAGCCCGTTTGTAGCAGAGCCGTATGTTGTCATAAATAGTCGAGGTAAAATAAAATTAATAACCGCTGTAATAACTTGTAGCAATACATTAGCCATTAAATTTAAAACTACTCTCCTAGTTCTCATGCTGGTAAGCACCTTTTCTTTTAATAAAAGTAGGAATTAAACTTTTGCAATCACTGATCCGCCGATTAAGCCTATTCAACATGAAAAGTAAAAGAATTTGTTTTTTCTTTAGTAACCAAGTATAGACCTTTGATTTGAGCGGCATATTTGTCATACGAATCGCATGCAACGATCCATGAAACGCTTCATGAATCAACATTTTCTTAATAAAGGTACGCTTTTCATGTAAACGCTTATGGTTGAATCTATTCCATTCATTATTCACCGCTGCCATCACTAAATAAGTAAAATAATACTGAAGTTGTTCAGCAAAATTAGGAACCTGGTCTGCTTTCCTGTACTTTAAAACTTTCAATTGTTCATACAACACAAGTACTTTTTTAAAAAACATCTGATCATAACTAGCCGTCATGGAAGAAGAATGCTGACGATAATGGTAGAGATACTGATTTTCTAATATATAAATACTTTGTGCATCAAGTAAACTAGGATATGTACAAGCAGCATCGTCCCCCATGCAAATTTGATCATCCACATCAAAGAGATTTTTCTCTAATAGATCTCTTTTAAATATTTTATTAGATAAAGATGGATATAAGCCAAAACGGTAATACTCGCCCGAATATAGCATAATTGGATATACTTCTTTTTCCATCCTATCCTTCCTGTACAAACCGGGCGCGACAAGCTGTGAGCTCTTCACTTCTTGATGTGGATAATTTTCTACAATGTCACAAATAACAATATCTACATCAAAATCACGTGCAGTATTACATAATAATTTATACATATCAACTTCAATCCAATCATCACTATCTACAAACCCAATATACTGTCCTTTGGCGACCCTTAGCCCTGCTTTACGAGCACTGACAGCACCACTATTTGCTTGATGAATGACGGTAATTCTTGTATCAAATTGGGCATATTCATCGCAGATTACTGAGCAGTTATCAGTCGAGCCATCATTTACTAATATCAACTCAAAATCTACGAACTCCTGTCTCATAATACTATCAAGACACATTTTTAAGTAAGGTTCCGTATTATAAACAGGGACAATAATGCTTAAATATGGCACTCACCTCACCTCTCATTCATAGTAGTTCCCTTACTTTTACTCATAGTCAGTGCAAACATAATTAATAAAATATGATATGGAAAATAATCCATGACAAATGAATCAAGTCCTATATTCGCTATCAACACGATATAGAGAGGAATAGCGTTAATTGAGAGGATTTGAAAGCCTGGTGTATTCATAATTCCGACATTCTCTCTAAGTACTTTATAGAGGCTTGAAATGTATAGTACTGACAAGGCTACTCCAATTAAACCTATATAATAGGGAGTTGATAAGTACATTGTATGTGCCATCTTCACCTTCGCAAAGCTTGTGCCAAATCCTGCTCCCAAAATAAATACTTTCGTGTTTTGAAAGATTTCATTTACAAAAAGGCCCCAACTACTCACTCGACCAGTGGTAATGGCATCTGTCGATATTCCTGAACCAAAAAAACGAATCCAATAAATTGCGAATAACTTCTCGTAAAAAAAATAGAGGGCAACACCACAAATAATCACGATAAAAGACGAAAATTTAATAGCTGTCTTCACATTATTTTTAATGAAGACAATAAATGTCATCATAATGAAAATGACTAATGTAATAATAAACATTTTTGAGTAGGTCAGTATGCCAAAAAATGCTAATATTACGAGTAATACAATTGACTTTTTCTCCTTTTTTCCATCCAGATTAAAAAGCACTAATAAACAAGCCATTGCTATTAATACTTGCAAACTAAAGTAATTTGGATCTAAATCTAAACCCGTAAATCTTGTACTAATCGAGTTCATTGTCTTCACTGTATTTACAATGGTCATTGACTCTATAAAATGATCAATTTCTGGAATAGAATAACTGATCAATCGAACGATCGAAGCAGCTAGTAAACCCGATGCATAGATATACGTATACCTTCTGAAATATGCCTTATCATGGAGGGTCAATATTGCACAAAAGAGCACACTATAATTCAACACAAAGCCTAAAACTGCAATAAGATTACCACCACTAACTAACGTTACGGCTACCGTATAAAATGCAAATAAAAAATAGGTCAATAAGAGTCGTTTTGAAATACCTTGCTTTTGTAAAAAGAGCGTCAAAATACTTAACAAAATATAGAAAGAACTAAGTACAACAAGCAGTGAATATCCTGTTATATCGAATTTAATGACATACACCCACGATATAAAAAACAATAAATAGTCCATTCGATGCTGCTGCTTATCTAGCAGCATCGCCATACTAGTTAAAAGGAAGAAGAACCAGAGAAATAGATTACTACCTGTATATATTTTGAATACGACGAAGATACTTGAAATTATACAAATGAGCACACTAAAATTCTTAGATTCTATCATGTACATCAAACTCCAATACTAGTTGCTCTTGAGCTTTTTTGTTTGTGTAGTGATTTTCCTCTATGTAATTTTTCATATTGTGTAGTAATTCTGTATTTTTCATAACACTAGACATGACTTGAAAGATATCTTGAATGTTAAAGCCTGTTATCAATCCGTTATGACCATTACAAATTTGTTCACCTGCTGCGGCAAAGTCCGTTGTAATAACAGGCGTTTGTACAATTAATGCCTCCCCAATGACCATTGGGTAGCCTTCGTAGGCAGATGTTAAAACGAATACATCACTACATTTTATAAATGGATACGGATTTTTCATTTCCCCTACAAATTCAACTACATCCTCTACACCAAGTTGCAAAGCTAATTGCTGATTCGAAAGTAGGTCTGGTCCATCCCCTAAAATGCGCCAGCGAAAATTATTTATAGAAGCTTCCTTTAACAACTTACACAGATGTGGAATAAGGTCGAACCTTTTTGTACTATTTTCAATTCGCCCAACAGATATTAAATCCAACTCGCCTTTAAGAAACGGTGTATATTGACATGCCAGTTCTTTAATCTCTTCAATTGGAAAAAAGTTATATACTACTGAAATTTTATGTTGATATTCTGGAAGAAAATTTATCAAATTTTCCTTACATGCTGCAGAAACACACAACAATCGATCAAAATTTTTATAAGTTTTAACACAAGCCTTATAATTAAAATTCGCTTTAATGGGGTCTGTATGAATCCATGCGAACTTACGATCTGCTATCGCAAATTGATCTACAAATAAATTGGTCCCTTTATTGAAATATTGATTAGGTACATCATTAAAATAAGAAATGGCGATATCATAATGACAATTATTGCGATGTTTTTTTAAAAGTATCGAATAGAAGGTGTGGGAACCTATTAATCGAACAACTATCATACACACAATACGTAAAATAATATGCCATACGTTATTTCTTTTTTTCACTTCAACAAAAGGTGTAGCAATTAGCTGTAACAGTAAGTTCCCTGTATTTACCTTCACATTGGAGGGAATATCGTTCATTAATTCCCCTCCGCTAAATGTAAAAACATCTATCTCGTATTTCTCGTAGAGGCTGATTTCTTTTAGCATATTAATTAGCGCCTTTTGGATACCACCCATTTGAAAATTTTGTGCAACAAATAATATTTTCATATTAGTCCCCCTAAAAATACTATCGTAAATTTTCATATTGCTCTTACGTTTGTAAAAACGGTTCGATAGTCGCTACATGCCACTCCCTTTGCTGCTCATACCCCGCATCGTTTTTATAAATTACTGTATAAATCTGTTATTCGTTTCTCCATTTTCGTCCAGCTATAATCTTCTTCGTACAGCGCCTTCATTTCACGAGAAATTTCTGGCCATTCTTTTCTACGCTTTACCAAATTGTCAATTCCGTTTTGTAAACTCTCTCTATTGTAATCAATAAGTTCTCCAAAATTATTTGTTGCAACTACTTCTGACATTCCCGTATTTTTCACCATAATCAAAGGCTTTCCAAGCATTAAGGCTTCATAGAATTTATTAGGTGCGGCATAATAATGGTTAGAAATGGTAGGGTCATAAATAGCCGTCATAATGTCACAACTATTCTCTAACTCTATTGTTTTTTCATAGGGTAACTTACCATAAAAGTGTATATTGTCATGCATTCTCGAAGTTTGTTGCAATGTATCAGCTAACTTACCAAATCCACCAATATGCAGCTCATAACTTGGCGTATTCTTTACTACTTCAACCAATTCACTAATCAATCGATTTTCAGTAAGTATACCTACATAGACTATTTTTATTTTTTTCGGATTCAAATCTAAGCAATCATTTGAATCTATATAACGTGGAGTATTATATATGACCTCTATTTTTTTAGGTGAAGCTTTCGCTATCTGTTCTTTGCGCTTTTCTGTACATATAATGACTGCATCCACACTATTCATAAGACGTATATCTATACTAGCAATGACCTTTCCAATACGCTGTGGTCCATAAAATGGTGATGTATACGAATCAAATACGTCGTAGATTACTTTTTTACGAAGTAATTTTCCACATATTGTACCTACTAGCGCTGTATCAAAATCACAAGCGTGAATCATATCATACGTATTTTTATGGCGAAGTAACCATTGAAAAAGTTTAAGTTGAAATTTTATAAATGGGACTAAGTTCTTTTTCAAACCTCCTCCAAATGTTGCCGGAATACCAAACCTTGTAATACGAATTGCATGATCACCTTCTAACAGTTGGTCCTTTATTTTATATTTTTTATCTCTATCCCAAGCTAAAATGTGAACATTCCAATTATTTTTTGCAAGGCAATGTGCTTCCTTTTCAACCCTTGGATCTGGAGAAACAGGGTTACTCCTCATAAAAACAACTCGCATCTCATATAACCCCCTTAAACACTGAATGTCTCTAGCGCTTCAGCTACTTTTTGCTACCTTTTGTCCTTACAACTTAAAGATGCTTTCCCATTTTAAAAAAACTTCCACCATTTTTTTGTGAAAGTATCATCTGGTTCATATACAATTAATGGCTGATTATTAATGATTCGTTCGTTATTTTCAAGCAAAAAATCTACCACATCCAAATCTTTTTGTTTTTCTAAAAATCTAAGTCCCTTTTCAAATAAGAAAGGACGTGTATTTAAGTTATGCACATCTGAACCGTATGTATGGACAAGATTCGAGCGCACTAAATTTAGCGAAAGTTTTTGGACGGTTTTGCCAAACAATCCTGCTAAACTTCCTGATGTAATTTGTGCATGTGCCCCCACACGTATAATTTGTTCCAAATGACTTGGATTTTCTGAAATGACTCTATTTCGCTCTGGGTGTGCAATAATTGGTGTTATGCCTGCTGTTAATAACGAGTAAATGATATCCTTTGTATATTTGGGAATATGATTAGAGGGAAGTTCCAACAGCAAATAATTGGAATTTGCTAATGTATGTAATTGTTTTTTTTCATACAATTCTAGAATGTTACCTGCCAAGCGTACCTCTTGTCCCGTGTAAAGTTTTAACGGCATATTACGTTGGTCAATTGCCATTTGTAACTGTGCAATTTGCTCATTCACGACATCAAAGGGGACATTATACAATGGATGTAAAGCATGCGAAGTGGAAACAATCGTTGAAATCCCCTCCAAAACTGCCTGCTCAAATAAACAAAGTGTCTCTTCAATCGTTTTCGGACCATCATCGACATCAAATAATATATGACTGTGCATATCAATCACTGTACTTCACTTCCCTGTCTAGGTACTTGAATTAACGATAATATTGCTCATAATATTGATGGAGTGGCATTTTATAGTTATTTAATACTACGCCCAAAATATTTGCTTTTGAGGCTTCAAGGCTTGACTTTGCTTTTAGCACACTTTCATATTCTGCAACTCCACTGTTCACAATTAATAATGTACCATCACATTTATTGGACAAAATTTGAGCATCTGTTACAGATAATAGGGGTGGCGCATCAAAAATAATGATGTCAAACTCTTTCTTTAGTTCCTCAATTACACTCCCCATTAAGGTAGAAGCTAGTAACTCTGCTGGATTGGGGGGAATAGGCCCACTTGTCAAGACATATAGATTAGCAATATCTGTATTATTGACGACTTCGGAAATTGTAAAATGTCTTGTTAGTAAATTTGATAGTCCTCTAGCATTTTGCAATAGAAACGTATAATGCATTGTTGGTTTTCGTAAATCTGCATCTACGATGACGACCCGTTTTCCTTCTTGTGCGAAAACAACACCTATATTGGCTGCATTGGTTGACTTTCCTTCACCTGGTGTTGCAGATGTTACTAATATTGTTTTAATCTCTCTATCAGGCATTGAAAAAGTAATATTTGTTCGGATTGTTCGAAATTGTTCAGAAATAAAAGAATGGTCATTTGCAATCGTCACAAGTTTTCGTGCCATTTTCACTAACTTCTTCTTTTTCTTTTTTTTCCAAAACATTATGATCCTCTCCTCGTTTTACGAGATTTTATCCTAGTGCTTTTATTGTGAGCATCACTTATTTGACTAATCAAGCCAATAATCGGTAGTCCTATTAGCTCCTCAATATCTTGCTCAGTCTTGATTGTAGTATCTAAGCTCTCTATTATGATTATGAGAGCAGCACTTAAAACAAAACCAATAAACGAGGCTGCTACTATATAAAGGGTTTTATTTGGCGCAATCGGTACAGGTTCCTTATCTAATTGTGCAACTGACAAAATATTAACATTATCAACCGTCATTAAAACTTGGATCTCCTCTTGAAACACATCTGCTATTGTATTGGCAATTTCGACAGCCAACCCTGCTTGCTTGTCTACAACATTAATATTGACAACTTGTGAGTTATTGGCACTAGATACAGTAATTTGATCCATTAAAACTTCAGGTGTGACATCCAAATCTAGCCTATTTATAACTTTAGATAAAATAGCAGAACTTGTTATGATAATATTATACGTATTAATAAGTCGGAGATCTGTTTCAACCTGTTGTACACCTAAATGTGGTTGTTCTATATTTTTTTGATTAACTAAAATTTGCGTTTCTGCCTCATAGGTAGGTTTTAACACAAAGATGCTAATAAAGCCCGTAACCAACGCTGCAAAAAGTGTAAAACTTATGATAAAAAGAAAGTTTTCTCGGACTATTTTCAATATATCTTGTAATGTGATTGTTTCTTTCAATGCTCTTCACTCCTTGTCAAAACATAAAACAGTTGTAAAAATGGAGTATAACCTAGGCTGGTTAATTTTTAAAAAGGTATTCATGTTGAGGCTAGTTCACTATGCTTTATTCCATACTATATTGTTGGAATCATCCATTTATTCTTACTGGGTAGATCACATCGAATTTTATTCACATACAAAAAGGCATCCCCTGACCTTGGTCAAGGGATGCCTATTATTTTATTATTTATTTCGCGTATTCCACAGCACGTGTTTCGCGAATGACTGTTACTTTAATATGACCTGGGTAATCGAGTTCTTCCTCAATACGTTTGCGAATATCACGCGCAAGACGATGAGATGCTAAATCATCAATTTTTTCAGGTTGTACAATAATACGAATTTCACGTCCAGCTTGAATCGCATAAGATTTTTCTACGCCATCATAGCTTTCTGAAATTTCCTCTAACTTTTCAAGTCTGCGGATATAGTTTTCAAGTGTTTCACTACGTGCACCTGGACGAGCTGCTGATAATGCATCAGCTGCAGCGACTAATACCGCAATAACAGATGTTGCTTCAGTATCACCATGATGCGAAGCAATACTATTAATAACAACTGGGTGTTCCTTATACTTTGTTGCTAATTCCACACCAATTTCAACGTGGCTTCCTTCAACTTCATGATCGATTGCTTTTCCAATATCATGTAATAAGCCCGCACGACGAGCCAATGCTACATCTTCACCAAGTTCAGCAGCAAGTAATCCTGCTAAATGTGCGACTTCAATTGAATGTTTTAGGACATTTTGTCCATAGCTTGTACGATATTTCATGCGGCCTAAAATTTTCATTAAATCTGGATGTAAGTTATGAATACCAATTTCAAATGTAGTTTGCTCACCTGTTTCGCGGATTTGTTCATCCACTTCACGTCGAGCTTTTTCCACCATTTCCTCAATACGAGCTGGGTGAATACGACCATCCTGTACAAGTTTTTCAAGTGCAAGTCGAGCTGTTTCACGGCGAATTGGATCAAAGCCTGATAATATAACCGCTTCTGGCGTATCATCAATAATTAAATCAATTCCTGTTAACGTTTCCAATGTACGGATATTACGGCCTTCGCGACCAATAATACGTCCCTTCATTTCATCATTTGGCAAGTTCACAACAGATACAGTTGTTTCTGCTACGTGATCTGCAGCAAAGCGTTGTAGTGCTAATGATAAAATTTCACGTGCTTTTTTATCTGAGTCTTCTTTCGCACGTGTTTCAGCTTCTTTCGTCATCACAGCAATATCAGTTGATAACTCTTTTTCTACTTCATTGAGGATAATTGATTTAGCTTCATCCCTAGTTAAAGCAGAAATTCGTTCTAGCTCTGTTTTTTGTGATGCCATGAGCTCGTCCACTTTGCTCTCCATCTGTTCAATATGCTGTTGTCTTTCAGCTAGAGCTTGTTCTTTGCGCTCTAAGCCAGCTTCTCTCTTATTTAGAGCATCATCTTTGCGATCAAGATTCTCTTCTCTTTGCAATAAACGGTTCTCTTGTTTTTGAAGTTCTAAACGACGTTCACGAATGTCATTTTCAGCTTCAGTACGAAATTTGTGAGTTTCATCTTTGGCTTCAAGTAGTGCTTCTTTCTTCATTGCCTCCGCTTCTCGTTTTCCTTCTTCAACGATTGTTTCAGCGACATGTTTAGCACCAGTGATTTTTGAGTCATTCACTTTTTTCATGTAGATATAGCTAACAGCGGCACCAACGATGAGTCCAAGCAAAGCGGAGATGATAGTAATTCCATCCATATGAACACCTCCTCTTGCTATTTGGGTATTACAGTTTCAGTCGGCGCATACATCTATGTCGCCTTAGCTAAAATGCACCAGATTTTGTTAGAATTTATGCAAAACCCGTTTCATTGGCCAAAGGCATTATCTTCATCCAGTAGGCGTTTAGACATCCATTTTAAAGGATATTTCACTATAAAACATTTGCTAAATGAGGATAAAATGTACTGCCTATTTAAAGTCATAATTCAGAAATTATACATATTTAATTGTATAGCTAGCCTCAGGCTCTGTCAAGGATAGTCAGGCATCTGTTCGCCACCTTAGCCAAAAAAAGTAAGTCCTATCCATTCAGTGAATTTTTCCCCTATTACTATTTCACTAGAAAATTTTTTATGTTAAAAACAATTAGTAAAAAAACAGTACATAAGAAATAAACACATAGCCTCTCTCTTATTATGTGTAAAAATTTAAGAATATAGACAAAAAAATGCATTGCCCCCTCAATAAAGTGGGAACAATGCAATCATTAATTATTCTTCTTCCAGAAGTAACATTAATTCTTCATCCATCTCTTCTTCATCATCATGGGCAGCAATTGTATAAGAAGAAGCCGCAATACCATAAGAAGCTCGGATTTTATTTGCTATGTCTTCTAGGACAGCAGTATTTTCTTTTAAATACTGTTTAGCATTTTCTCGTCCTTGACCTAAGCGCTCATCGCCATATGCATACCAAGAACCACTTTTTTGTACAATGTCTAATTCTACGCCTAAATCGACTGTTTCGCCTTCTTTAGAAATTCCTTCTCCATACATAATATCTACTTCAGCTGTACGGAAAGGTGGTGCTACTTTATTTTTAACAATCTTAATTTTAGTACGGTTACCAACAATATCATTACCTTGTTTAATAGCTTCTGCACGACGCACTTCTAAACGAACAGAGCTGTAGAATTTAAGCGCACGTCCACCTGGTGTTGTTTCTGGATTACCAAACATGACACCAATTTTTTCACGAACTTGGTTAATGAAAATAGCAATCGTTTTTGATTTATTAATCGCACCAGAAAGTTTACGTAAAGCTTGAGACATTAGACGTGCTTGTAAGCCGACATGAGAGTCACCCATATCCCCTTCAATTTCAGCTTTTGGCACTAAGGCAGCAACAGAGTCAATGACGATAATATCAATAGCACCACTGCGCACTAATGCTTCTGCGATTTCAAGTGCTTGCTCACCTGTGTCGGGTTGTGATAATAATAGCTCATCAATATTGACACCTAATTTTTGCGCATAGATCGGGTCTAATGCATGCTCAGCGTCGATAAATGCTGCTTGTCCACCTGTTGCTTGTACTTCAGCAATGGCATGTAGAGCAACAGTTGTTTTACCAGATGATTCTGGACCGTATACTTCAATAATACGTCCACGTGGATATCCACCCACTCCTAATGCAGCATCAAGTGCAAGTGAACCACTTGAAGATGTCGCAATTTCTAAATCGGTTTTTTCACCGAGTTTCATAATGGAACCTTTACCAAAATTCTTTTCAATTTGCTTTAGAGCCTGTTCTAAGGCTGCTTTACGATCACTCATTCATTTTCCTCCTTCGAAAACTGTTCACTGTTTTTATCTATCTCTACTATACTTGTTTTTGAGAAAACACGCAAGAAAAAAGCGAACATTTATTCGATTTTCCTTCAAAATAAAAATTTGGATAGTTTTCCTCTACCCAAATTCCTATGTTTTACTCTATTTTAATAACGTTTTGCGTAGCCACGTTCTTCTAAAAGCTGCATTAAATAATGACATGTAAATTTCACCGCACGGAGTCGATTCGTATTTCGCATGCCTGATAAATGAAGTAAATATGTAAGCGGCTCCTCATCATTTATAGCAATACCAATCCAAACCGTACCTACTGGCTGATGATCATGCGCAGTGGGACCTGCTTCTCCTGTAAGGCCAATCCCAATATTTGTAGCAAATTTCTCACGAACAGCACTTGCCATTGCCGCTGCACACTCAGCACTCACAACACCATGTGTATCAATTAAATCTTGTGAAATGCCTAGCTGTTTTACTTTCGCATCTGCTGCATAGGTAACAACGCCTCCTATAAGTGCATTGCCTACCCCTGGAATTTCCGCAAGTTCAGATTGAAATAAACCAGCAGTTAAACTTTCAGCAGCCGCAATCGTTAGCTCATTATCCAGTAGCATTTCTACCGTTTTTGAGGCAAGGGAATCATCATCTACACCATATTGATAATCACCAACAAGTGCTTGTATTTCTGCAACCTTTGCCTTAATAAGCTGGTCAGCTTGTTGCTCTGTTGCGGCTTTAGCTGTTACGCGTAACGTTACCTCACCATCAGAAGCAAGTGGAGCAACTGTTGGATTGGTTTGTGCATCTAAAATAGTTTGAACTTGTACTTCAAGCTCGGCCTCACCAATTCCATAAAATCGCATAACATGTGATGCAATGATCCCTCCATCATTAAGCATCGCAGCAAGTTTAGGTTTAGCCTCAAATTGAAACATTGGTTCTAACTCTTTTGGAGGTCCTGGTAATAAAATATAAGTGCGATCATTTTTTGTGAAGATCATACCTGGAGCCATTCCATGGTGATTAGCTAATACCTCACTCCCAGCTAAAATTAATGCCTGTTTACGATTATTCTCCGTCATTGGACGTCCTCGTTTAGCAAAAAATTGCTCAATATACGTCAATGCTACTTCATCAAACTCAAGAGAAACACCAAGATGACGTGCAATCGTTTCCTTCGTTAAATCATCTTTTGTCGGACCAAGTCCTCCCGAAAAAATAATGAGATCTGCACGAGACTCTGCCACTTCGATAGCTTGTTCTAAACGCTTTGCATTATCGCCTACTACGGTATGATAAAAAACGTTGATGCCAAGCTCGGATAGCTGGCTTGAGATAAATCTCGCATTTGTATTCGTAATTTGACCTAATAATAGTTCTGAGCCAACCGCAAGAATTTCAGCATTCATGAACCCCAAGACCTTTCTTATTTAGACTCAAGTAATACACGTCGATTTAGATAGAAATAATCCCATCCTGACCAAAGTGTAAAGAACAATGCAACATAGAGCATGATTGTATCAAATGGAATACCAACCAATGTAAAGATTGTATTGTGTAAAAGAGCAGCAGCAATCGCTACAATTTGTGCCCAAGTTTTAATTTTACCAAGCTGATTGGCAGCTACGACTTCTCCTCCACCTGCCAAAATCAAACGTAAACCCGTTACAGCAAATTCACGACTAATAATAATGATAATTACCCAAGCAGGTGCCATCTTAAGCTCGACCATTAAAATAAAGGCTGCTGAGACAAGTAACTTGTCAGCTAAGGGATCTAAAAATTTCCCAAATGTCGTTACAAGATTATACTTACGTGCGTAATAACCATCCACCCAATCGGTTGTTGAAGCAAAGATAAAAATAAGTGCGCCTATAAAATGATGGATTGGCATCTCTGCACCAAAAAGTGATAATGTTCCCCAGCCAAAATCAAACATCATAACAATGACAAAGAATGGAATAAGTAAGATTCGAGAGATGGTAATTTTATTTGGAATGTTCATTTTTCTAACACCTTTCATGATGAAAGAAAGTAGTCATCATGTGATGACTACTGTTCTTTATTGAAATTGATGACGATATTTTGCGTTACAATTTGTTGTGCATACGTTAGAAGTTCGTCATTAATATAGATTTTAGCTTGCGTTGAATTACCGAGACGAATACGAACATAGTTTTGTGTTGAGGCGTCAAATTCAACTACTTCCCCGGCATTATAGACACGCGTATCTGTTAATATTTCTTGTTGCTGTTGATTGCGAATACCAACAAATGTAGGGCCTGATACTTCGATTTTTAGTTTCATTGTATCCGTACCTGTTAACGTATAAGAAGTTGTCGCACCATCTGCTTCAACAGTACCTGCGGAAATTGTTTGCTTCATCTCTTCAGTTTGATCAGTGTCATCTTCATCAGTTGGTGTTTCTTCTGTAGAGCTTTTATCTTCTTTATCATTTTTCTGTGCATCTTTATTTTCTTGTTCTTTTTTATCCTTCTCACTATCAATTGGCTTGACATTTGTGTCATATTCAATTTCAGGAGTAGAAGTGTTTTCCTCGCTTGTCCCTGGACTGTTTTTTGATTGCCATAGCACCCAGATAACCACAATAATCACTACAATAAATAAAGCAACAATGATTTTGGGCATAGCCTCCATCATTTTATTCGAAGGGCCTTTCGTTACTTTTCTTCTGCTAGGACTATTCGTTATTGATTGATTTACTTGATCGTTTGGAGTGCTCGGTAGTTCATTTTTATATGTCTCTAAAATTTCTTCCGCGTCCAAACCAACCGCTTCTGCATATTGTTTAATAAAAGCTCTTACATAAAACGAACCAGGCATAATGGAATAATTGCCCTCTTCAATTCCTACTAAATAACGTTTTTGGATTTTCGTTATTTCTTGTAAATCGTCTAAGCTGTAGCCTTTAGACAGTCTCGCCTCTTTCAGTCGAGTCCCTAATTCTGCCACTAATAACACCTACTTTAACATCAAATTAAAAATTAAATCCTCCAAAAGAATCGGATTCGGACATATGATTTTTTTCCATTATTTCATAAGTAATTTCTTCATCAGTGTGATGACGCAGTTCAATAATATAATCAAAATCCTCTATTTTATATTCTGAATGCTGAACAAACATATCTGGATGCTCTACAACTTTGATACAAGGCATATTCATCATTTCACGCACTAATTGCAAATGTTTCTCATCGGATGAACGTCGAGTCACAATACCATCTAGAATAAAAATATTGTTACGACTAAATTCATCTCCCACAAGCTTATTACGAACTGTTTGCTTAATCATTGTAGATGATAAAAAGATCCATTTTTTATTGGCACAGACACTGGCGGCTACTATGGATTCAGTTTTTCCAACACGTGGCATGCCACGAATACCAATCAGCTTATGTCCCTCTTTTTTAAAGAGTTCTGCCATAAAGTCGACTAAAATACCTAGTTCATCTCTTACGAAATGGAATGTGTTTTTTTCATCTGCATCTCGAGGAATATAACGACCATGCCTAATGGCTAAACGGTCACGAAGTTTTGGTTGTCGAAATTTGGTTACGTTAATATGTTCCATTGTCGAAACAATTGTACGAAAACGTTCAATTGCCTCATCATTGTCTGTATGCACTAACATACCACGTCGATCCTCATCTACACCATTTATTGATATAATATTGACACGAAGCATCCCTAAAAGTGAAGCAATATCTCCTAATAATCCAGGGCGATTCACCTGAATTTCATATTCAAAGTACCAATCGCTCAACACACTCGTTCCCTTCCTATTAGTTAACGTAAAAAATCCTTTATAAGTTCCATCATAGCTGATTTTTTATGTAATGGAAAGTTAGAATACATGGAATTACAGCGTTATTTACTAATTTTTTTTGATGACTGTTAAATAGGCTTACATACGTTCCCGTTTTCACAGATAAAAAGTTTATAGTATAGCAAAAAGAGGAGATTGGCTCTCCTCTTTTATTTACTGCACATGCTTATTTTGTACGAGCTTAATGACACAATTCGCTAATGCATGTTTTTCATCTTCAGAGGCAACGCCCCATAAATCCGACAGCACTCGCTCTTGTTCGTTTTTAGGGTCGACATTAGTCGCCAAATATTCCCCAATTTGGACAGCAGCCGTTTGAATCATTTTCTTAGGCATACCGCTTGATTCAGCTTGCATAACGTTTTGTCCTAAAAACGATGTCCATTTTTGCCAGTTTTCTAAAATGGTCATATTCTTCCTCCTCCTTTACACAAGTAGTATGTGCAAAAGAGATTATTATATGTACCAACCTCCATTTAATCGTACGATTTGTCCTGTCACATAATCAGCTTTACCAGACAAATAAAAACGTACCATTTCAGCCACATCCTTTGTTTGTCCAATGGAGCCTAGTGGGATATCGTCCAAAATGTATTGAAGCTCTTCTTGATTTAGATGGCTGTTCATTGAGGTATTTATAAAGCCAGGAGCAATAGCATTCACTCTAATCCGAGATAATGCCGCTTCTTTTGCATAGGATTTAACAAAAGCATGCTGCGCACCCTTAACAGTTGCATAAAGTGCCTCCCCCGCTGAGCCAGCCTCTCCCCAAATGGAACCTATAAATAGTACATAGCTCACTTTATGCTTGCGAAGTTTTCCAGAAAGTAAAGCTGTCAGTCTCATAGGATTTTGAACATGAACACGCCATAAAGCATCCATATCCTCCACTGTCGTATCTTCGAGCAAGGAATAATGGGCTTGTCCATTGGCAAAAACAATAGCCTGTACATTAAAAATTTGTGCAGCTACCATTTCTGCTCCATAAACAATTGAAAAATCCCCCTGTACAAGCATAAATTCTTGTGCAGGGAAATTTTCGGAAAGCTTTACACATAACCTCTGTGCCGCATTTTGATTGTTTGAATAATGTACATAGATGGACCAGCCATCCTCAGCTAAGCTTTGACAAATGGCATGACCGATATCACCTGATGCACCTAAAACAAGGGCAAATTTTTTCACTGTGCATCCTGCTTACTTGGCAGAATTTTAAAGACTGTTTGCTGTGTTTCACCTTGGATAGAAGCAAATGCTTTTTGTAAATCCTCCACGGTTAATGTCTCAAGTATTGGTACTACATCAAATAAATTCATGTCATTAAAGGAATATCGTGTGAATTGGTTTGCGATAAACTCGATCGAATTTAATGCACGTAGGAAGAATCCAATTTTTTTGCGTTTTATACGCTCCAAACCAGCACGATCAAATTGGCTATTTCCTTCATATTTTGTTAATTCGTCCATAATCGTTTTTGCCAATTTATCTGGCTCTGCTGAATCTGATCCGATCATGGCAAACCCAAAGCCATTTTCTAAAGTAAAATCAAAAGCATATGTCTCATCAATTAAACCTTCCTCGTAAACACGCTCATAAAAATCAGAGGTACGCCCAAAAATAAGTTCAAGTGCAATTTGAACCGACAACTCATGCTTTAACATATCCTGACCTGATAAATTAGTGTCTTTCGCTTTTAAACCTACATAAATTTTTGGTTTTTGAACATCCATATTTAATGTACGTTCTTTAATGGCTACCTCTGTTGGTTCTTTATCAAAGAAACGTTGAATTGGCGTTGGTTCTGGGAATTCTTTTTTACCCTGATTCTCACGAATAAACGTCATCATTTCTTCTGGTTCAACAGCACCAATCACAAATAACAACATATTCGAAGGATGATAAAACGTATTGTAGCACGTATATAAGTGCTCCGCTGTAATGCCATCAATCGATTCTATTGTACCTGCGATATCAATTTTTACAGGATGATGATGATACATATTTTCGATTGTGCCAAAGTATAGACGCCAGTCTGGTTGATCATCATACATTGTAATTTCTTGCCCAATAATTCCTTTTTCTTTATTGACAGTAGCTTCTGTAAAGTATGGTTCTTGGACAAAATTCAATAAAGTTTCTGTACTTTTATAAATATTGTCAGTAGATGAAAATAAATAAGCTGTACGCGTAAACGATGTAAATGCATTCGCAGAAGCACCATATTCGCTAAATTTTTGGAAAACGTCTCCATCCTCTTTTTCGAACATTTTATGCTCTAAAAAGTGTGCAATACCATCTGGTACAGAAATACTTTCTGTTTCACCAATTGGCACGAACGTACGATCGACAGAGCCGTACTTTGTTGTAAATGTAACAAATGTTTTAGAAAAGCCCTTTTTCGGCAATATATAAACATCTAAGCCATTGTCTAGTTTTTCATAATAAAGTGTTTCATCTAATTGTTTAAATTCTATTGTTTTCATTGTGCGGCTTGCTCCTTTCCACATAAGAAATAGACCGCTTCAAGCTGCACTTGCTTTGCCATTGCAACAACATCTTCTTTTGTCACAGCTTTCCACTTATTTGCCCAGGCCTGAACTGAGAATTCCTCAGGTAAATCCTTATATTGATCAAAAATTTCAATTTGACCTCGTGCCGAATCTAAGGATTCTTTTAGCTGATTTGTCAGCATAGCCTTTGTTTGCTCCAGCTCTAAATCTGTAATGTCTCCAGCCTGCATGACGGCAAGTTGTTCTTTAATTAAAGATAGCGCTTTTTCTTCATTTTTAGCTTCAATCCCAGATACAACAAATACAAGTCCATAATGCGAAGCATAGGAACTAGAAGCATAATAAGCAAGACTCTCTTTTTCACGAACATTCATAAACAACTTGGCATGTGGATAGCCACCAAAAATGCCATTAAAAATTTGCATCTTAGAGAAATCTGCATCACCAAATCTAACAGGTGTGCTAAAGCCAATATGAAGTTTACCTTGTTTCATTTCATGCTGTTCTCTTACATAATCATTGTCTGGATGTTGTTGTGGGAGTACTGCTGGAACTTCCTTAGGAGTACGATCCTTAAATGGTAGCGCTTTTTTTAATTTCGCAACAATTTCCTCTTCATTAATGTCTCCAGCTACATAAATATCGATTTTGTCGTTAGCTAGCATCGATTGATAAGCCTCAAATAATGAGGCAGTGGTAATCTTTTGAATTTCTTCGACACTACCATTCGCTGAAATTGATGCTGGCTCATTTGGTCTCAGGATTTGTTGTAGACGGAATTGAGCAAAGCGAGATTTATCATCAAAAATAGATTCAATACGTTGAATAACTGTCTTTTTCTCACGCTCTACAACGGATTCCTTAAAGACACCATTTTCTAGATTAGGCTCAAAAATAGCTGTATGCAATAAACCAAGGACTTCGTTTAAGACACTTGTATTCGCTAGATAATGATCATTAACAGTCTCTACATTCATAAGAACTGTATGCTCATTTCCACGCTTCGATGTATCAAAATACAAAACTGTACCATACAAGTCATCTAAAAAGCTTCGAAAAGCAGCAGTTGTCTTATATTTAGCATTACTGTGCTGCAGTACATTTGTTAATACTGTACGCTCTGATGCACTTTTAGCCGTTAATGCTCTTCTCCATTTAATTGAAAAATTTACGGTTTTAAATTGGGTCGTTTGTCGGATATGCAAATTGACACCTTTTGCAAAAGGTATTGTTTTAAACATATGAAACCCTCCTATCCTTCTTAATATAACGATGTACTACACATACTATACATGTCTATTGTCTATAATTGCAAAAGGAATCCAAAGTATGTATGGGAAAAATTAAAAATTTCGCCAATTATATAGAAAAAGGACTGAGCATAGCTTGCCCAGTCCCTTAAAATGCTTTTCTTAGCGTTTACCTTTAATATAAGGCTGTCCACTCGCTTTTGGAGCATTTGCTTTACCAATAAAGCCTGCTAAAGCAAGAATTGTTAACACATACGGTAAAATTTGTAGATACACTGCTGGAACATTTTCGATTAGCGGAATTTGATTCCCTGCAATACTTAATGTTTGTGCTAAACCGAAGAATAAGGCTGCACCTAGTGCTCCAATTGGATGCCACTTCCCGAAAATCATTGCAGCAATAGCCATGAAACCTTGACCAGCAATTGTTGCGTGTGAGAAGTCGTGTGTAATTGTTTGTGCATACACTGCACCACCAAGACCACCTAATGCCCCAGAAATCATCACGGCAATATAGCGCATTTTATTTACATTTATACCCATTGTATCTGCTGCCATTGGGTGTTCACCCACTGCACGCAAACGCAAGCCGAATGGTGTTTTATAAATGATAAACCATGCCCCGAATGCTACAGCAAACGCTAAAATAGATGTGCTATAAACATCATGGAACAGTAAACGACCGAAGAACGGAATATCCTCTAAGTAAGGAACACCAAAACGACGAATCGGTTGGTCTATCATATCTGTTTGACCTTTATCATAAATCATTTTTACTAAGAATACGGTTGCAGCTAAACCTAGTAGGTTAATAGCTACCCCTGATACCGTTTGATCGGCACGGAAAGAAATAGAAGCTACAGCATGGAAAAGTGAGAACACAGCACCAATCACAACAGCTGCTAGCATTGCTACCCAAACTGTTGCTGCCCCTAATGATGAAGCGAATTCTAAATTGACAAAAATACCAACAAAAGCACCGACAATCATTAAGCCTTCTAGCCCGATGTTGACAACACCAGAGCGTTCAGAGAATACCCCACCGATGGCCGTAAAAATCAAAGGTGTTGCATAAAGAATCGCTGAAGGGATGATGAAATATAACATTTCTAAAAAGCTCATGTTATTGTCCCTCCTTTTTCTTGCTCAGCTTTTGTAAGCCTACTCGAATAATATAGCCTGATGCAACGAAGAAGATAATCAATGCAATAATAATGGATACGATTTCTTCTGGAATACCCGCAGCATTTGGCATATTTAATGCACCATACTTTAAAGAACCAAAAAGGGATGCTCCAAACACTACCCCAAGTGGTGTATTGGCACCAAGTAACGCAACGGCGATACCGTCAAAACCAATTCCCGTAAAGCCAGGTTTAATGGATGCGTTTTGGAATGTCCCTAAAGCTTCCATCGCACCACCAAGACCTGCAAACATACCTGAAATCGTCATAGCTAAAATAATATTTTTATTAACACTCATACCTGCATAGTCAGCAGCATTTTTGTTAAAACCTACTGCTTTTAGCTCGTAGCCACGTGTTGTTTTTTCTAAAATGAACCACATCACAGCTACCATTAACAGTGCAACAATGATCCCATAGTGAAGACTTGAATTGTCTGTAAGCTCTCTTAAAAACGGAGAACGTAAAGAAGCTGACTCATGGATACGTTCTGTTTTAAAGCTGCCATCGGACAATTTTTTAATCACTGCATTTGCAATATAAAGTGCAGTGTAGTTCAGCATAATTGTCGCAATAACTTCGTGAACTTTAAATTTCGCTTTTAAGAAACCTGCAATAAAGGCCCAAAATGCACCAGCTGCAGCTGCTGCAAGCAATGCTAATGGTAAGTGAATGATTTTAGGAAGTTCAAACGCATAACCTACCCAAGCAGCGGCTAGCCAACCTAAAATTAGCTGACCTTCCACACCGATATTGAAGAGCCCTGTACGGAATGCAAATGCTACCGCAAGACCTGCTAAAATATATGGTGTAATTTGACGAATTGTGTTCCCGATTGAATATGAATCTCCAAAAATACCTGTCCAAAGAGCGATATAACCTTGCACTGGGTCATAGCCACTGACTACCATAACGATAGCCCCTACAATTAAACCGATAATGATAGAGATGATAGGAACGAGGATATTAATGACACGATTTGACATTAGTCGTTCCCCTCCTTCGCATCACGCTTTATATTTTTTTTACTTTGCCCTGCCATTAGTAAGCCTAGCTCTTGTTCAGTCGTTTCTTTCGGATTTAACTCATCGACAATTTGTCCATCATAGATAACAGCAATTCGATCCGAAACATTCATTACCTCATCTAATTCAAATGAGATTAATAAAACGGCTTTCCCTTTATCACGTTGCTCAATTAGACGAGAGTGAATGAATTCAATAGCTCCTACGTCAAGTCCACGTGTTGGTAGAGCAGCAATTAATAGATCAGGGTTACGGTCAATTTCACGACCAATAATTGCTTTTTGTTGGTTACCACCAGATAATGCACGAGCTGGTGTCATCTCTCCATTACCAGTACGCACATCATACTCTTTAATGATTTGGCGAGCTTTCTCTGACACCTTTTTATAGTCCATCACAAAGCCCTTCGCTATTGGAGATTGGTAATATGTTTGCAATGCAATATTATGACCAATTGGGAAATCTAAAACTAATCCATGCTTATGACGGTCTTGTGGAATATGTCCTACGCCTTCCTCTGTAATTTTACGAGGCTTCATGTTAGTAATATCTTTACCATTTAGCTTGACTTTACCACTTTTAATTTTGCGTAGACCTGTAATGGCTTCTATTAACTCGGATTGACCATTACCATCAATACCAGCAATACCTACGATTTCACCTTTACGAACATTTAAATTAAGACCTTTAACTTTATCAATATTTCGATAGTCTGTAACAACCAAGTTCTCAATTGCAAGCACTTCGTCAGTCGGTGTCGCATCCGTTTTTTCCGTTTTGAATTCAACCTGACGGCCAACCATCATTTCAGCAAGCTGATCAGGATTTGTGGCAGCGGTTACAACAGTGCCAATCCCTTCTCCCTTACGGATAATCGTCACTCGGTCTGAAACTTCCATAATTTCTTTTAGCTTATGCGTAATTAAAATAATGGATTTACCCTCTGCGATAAGACGGCGCATTATTTGAATTAATTCGGTAATTTCTTGCGGTGTTAATGATGCAGTTGGTTCATCAAAAATTAAAATTTCGGCACCACGATATAAGGTTTTTAATATTTCTACACGCTGTTGCATACCAACCGTGATATCCTCGATTTTGGCGTTCGGATCAACATCTAAACCATACTTTTCAGAAAGTGCTTGTACTTTCTTAGCCGCATCTTTTATATTCACAATTCCCATTTTAGTAGGCTCAGTGCCTAAAATGATATTTTCTGTTACCGTAAAGTTTTCTACCAACATAAAATGTTGATGCACCATGCCAATCCCTAAATCATTGGCAATATTCGGGTTTGTAATTTTTACAGCCTTCCCACGTACACGAATTTCGCCACCCTCTGGTTGATACAAACCAAAAAGGACGTTCATCAAAGTCGATTTACCTGCACCATTTTCACCTAGCAATGCATGAATCTCGCCTTGTTTCAGTTGGAGGGTGATATTATTATTCGCCACGAAATTACCGAATTCTTTACGGATTCCTAGCATTTCAATCACATAATCCAAATTTGTCACTCCCTTAATAGGCACTATTATTAAGTATTTTCATCTTAGCGTATAGTATCTGCTGCTACATGATGGATGGTACAGATAAGCCATACGTCCAGTAATAAATTTTCTACTAGAGGCTATATTTTATTACCGATTTAATATCCCACCTATAGAGGTAGATGTTTTGCTAAATTAATACAGGAAAGGTCATCGTTAGAAACCTTTCTTCTATTAACTTGTTACCATCATTATTCAAATCATAATTACTACCTCTATAAGGTTTCTATAAATCTAGCTAAATAGAGTATTGCGAATAATCTAAATATAACGATAGATTGAAAAATCATCATAAGGTCCTTCTAAGAGTCCCTTATGATGATCAAAAGATGAATTATTTTTCCACTTTTTCTGGAACTTTGATTTCACCCTTAGCAATTTTTTCTTTATATTCGTCGATTACTTTTTGTACATCTTCTGGAATCGCACCGCGAGAATCTGCAAGTTTAACGCCATCTTCAGCTAAACCGTAAACAAGTGTTTCTCCACCTGGGAAATCACCATTTTTCGCTCTATTTGAAATATCTACTACTGCTGTATTAACACCTTTTAACATAGAAGTTAATGTAACGTTTGTTTTATCGTCTACTTTACCCTCTTCGTATTGGTCAGCATCTACACCGATAACCCATACATCTGCATTTGGATCTTTCGCTTTACGCTCTTTTGCTTCAGAGAATACGCCGTTACCAGTTGCACCAGCAGCGTGGAAGATTACATCTACACCTGAAGAATACATGCTGTTCGCTGTAATTTTACCAAGATCCGCTTTATCAAACGCACCAGTATATTTTACTTGAATATCGATATCTGGGTTTACTGCTTTAGCCCCTTCAACGAAACCAGCGTGGAAACGGTTAATAACTGGAATATCAACGCCGCCTACGAAGCCGATTTTACCTGTTTTAGATGTTTTCGCTGCAGCAACACCTGCTAAGAAAGCACCTTCTTGCTCTTTGAACAGTACGTTTACTACGTTGTCTGCTTCTACTTCAGCATCGATTAATGCAAAGTGGTTATCTGGATTTTCAGAAGCAACTGCATCAATTGCATCAGCCATCATGAATCCGATACCAAATACTAAGTTAAAGTCACGACGAACTAAGTTGTTTAAGTTTGTTTCATAGTCAGCATCTGAAGCTGATTGTAGGTAGTCAAAACCACCATCACCTTTTGATAAATCGTGCTCTTTACCGTAAGCTTGTACACCTTCCCATGCAGATTGGTTGAATGATTTGTCATCAACGCCACCTACGTCAGTAACCATCGCTACTGAGAAAGCTTCTTCTGTGCTTTCGCCACCTGAAGCATTGTCATTTTCTTTCGCTGGCTTTTCGTCGTCTTTCGTACCACAAGCACCTAAAATAGCACTTGCCGCTAATACTGATGTTAATACTAAACCAAATTTACGTTTTTTCATTTAATTAACCCCCCAAAGGTATTGTAATTAGCAGGAAAAAATTTAGAAATGTTCTACACCCGTTTACGAACTACATGGAAGCTGAATTTATCAGCTCGGAAATAATTTTTTGAATAGAGCACTACTTGATCATGATCATCATAATGCAATTGCTTTAACACTAAAAGAGCTGTCTCACGTCCACAATTTAAAATCGGTGAGGCTTGTTCATGATACCCAACTGGATCAATATAGGTTACAGCATAAGCTACATGAATTTTGCCAGATTGCTCAAGTGCAGAGAACAGTGAAACTTCTTTTTTTTCGACAAAGTCAGTAGGCAGGAAGCTTGCAGGTAGCCTGTCTATGCAGTATACTACTGGCTCACCATCCGCTGTTCTGACACGTTCAATCGTGAGTATTTTATCGTCGCCATCACTTTGGAAGCGTTTTAAATCTTCCTCAGAAGGCACGTGCTCAGTCGCTTTTAAAAATCGCGAACCTGGCTCCATACCTGCTGTCTCGATCATAGAAGAAATACTAGATAGATGCTCGATGCCTGATGTAAACAACGGCTTCGGGTTAACAAAAGTCCCAACCCCATGTCGGCGCACAATCACATTTTCCTCTTCCAACAGTCGAAGTGCTTCTCTAAGTGTTGCTCGACTGACTCCTAGTGATTTCGATAATTCAAATTCTGAAGGCAGCTTTTCATTTTCTTTAAAAATGCCAGCCTCAATGTCAGATTTTAAACGATCGATTACTTGAAGATAGAGATGACGATGATCTGCTTTAATAGTCACATATATCACCACCAAAACTAGAGATCAGACATCTGATGTACAACATTCCTACTAATCGTTCATAAATATAACATTTTTGCAGAATGAAATAAACAGTTTTGAGTAAAATCTGTTATAGAATTCATTCTTTCTTTATTTTATCTGCAAATTTTTGGACAAAAATACAATTGCTCTCACCATTTTCGTCTTCATTTTTTGCTTAGTTATCGTATTGGTGAACAAGTACTTGACGAGGTTTACTACCCTCTGGAGGCCCAACAATACCGCGTTGCTCCATCTGATCAACAATACGTGCAGCTCTTGAATAACCAATACGGAAGCGACGTTGAAGCATAGAGACAGATGCTGTTTGCATATTGACAACTAATTGGACTGCTTCATCATATAAATCATCTGTTTCCTCTAAAATGGTTTCTTCTTCAGTAGGAATCATCTCCTCCTGATACTGAGCTTTTTGCTGTTCTATAACAAAATGAACGACTGCCTCCACTTCTTGATCTGATAAAAAGGCACCCTGCACCCTTTTTGGTTTAGAAGCTCCAGCAGGTAAAAATAACATATCACCTCGTCCTAATAATCGTTCAGCTCCACCCATGTCTAAAATTGTTCTTGAGTCAATCGCGGAAGAAACAGCAAAAGCAATTCTGGATGGAATATTTGCTTTAATGACACCTGTTAAAACATCTACACTTGGTCGTTGTGTGGCAATAATCAAATGAATGCCAGCTGCCCTTGCCATTTGCGCTAAACGTGTAATCGAATCCTCTACATCACTTGATGCGACCATCATCAAATCCGCTAACTCATCTACTATAACCACAATATAAGGTAGCTTTGGATGCTTTTCCTCTGTTTGATCATTAACCTTTTGGACATGTGCATTATAGCCCTCAATGTTTCTTGTACCTGTATGAGAAAACAAATCATAGCGACGTTCCATTTCAGATACCACTTTTTTCAGTGCCTGCGAAGCTTTACGTGCATCCGTTACGACAGGCGCTAATAAATGTGGAATCCCATTATAAACGTTTAATTCAACCATTTTTGGGTCTATCATCATGAGCTTCACTTCATGCGGTTTTGTACGCATTAGTATGGATACAACAATGCCATTTATACAAACACTTTTCCCACTACCTGTAGAACCAGCTACAAGTAAATGTGGCATTTTATTGAGCTCTGCTAATACAGCTTGTCCTGTAATATCACGACCAAATGCTACTTGTAATAATGCCTCAGGCTTAGCACCATCTTTCGATTCTAATACCTCACGAAGTGTTACAATAGCGACCTCACTATTAGGTACTTCTATACCAATCGCAGATTTCCCAGGAATTGGTGCTTCCATACGAATATCTTTAGCTGCCAATGCTAATGCAAGATCATCTTGCAAATTGACAATTTTGCTTACTTTCACACCGATATCTGGTAAAATCTCGTATTTCGTAACAGCAGGACCTAAATGCACCTGTGTCACCTTTGCCTTTACGCCAAAGCTTTGTAATGTCTGCTCAAGCTTTTTGGCATTTGCCTGAATCACTGAATATTCACCACTTTGATCATGTTGTGGTGGTAATTGTAATAAATTATATGATGGGAGCTGATAATCAGCATTTTCTACTGCATCTGTACCCTGAATCTGGACATCATCCGTTGCTTCTTCTAGTTCATTTTCCACCAAGTGAGTTGTATCCAACACTTCTCTTTCCTGTGAAACATTCTGTGTAAACGCAGAAATAATCGGTTCATGTGGTATTTCTTCTTCTTGTTCAGGCATATCTATAGATTGATTAACGGCTGCTACTTCATCTCCACTCTCTACCCTTGAACGACGATTATTTGGTTTTTTCGGTGTATTTTTTTTCTTATCACGATGCTTTTTTTTCCATTTACCAAATATATCTGGCGTTTTTTCTGCTAAATAAGGCACTAATGCTTTACCAGTGACAAGAATTAAACCGATAAAGAAAATAACCCAAGCAACAACTTTTGCCCCTGAGGCTTCAAACAACACATGAAGCCCGCTAAAGAGTAGGGCACCAACCATGCCACCCCCCAAAGCATTACTACGATGAATGATACCATCTGTATTAATCAAAATTCGCCATGATTCACGTAGTACAGAATCAGATAGCAGACCACCTGATTTGGATAGTTGTTCAAATAATATGCCATGGCTAAAAATCGTTAAGCTCGAAACAATGAGGAACATGCCCAGTATTAATCGATCCTTTATCCCAACTTTTTTACGACCAATCATCATTAACAATGCAACAAATATAAGCATAAATGGAACAGCAAAATGTAAATTACCAAAAAGGAACATGGCGATTGTTTGTAGAATCCGCCCGATCATGCCGTATTCAAAAATCATAATGACTGCTAATGCAATTAAGAGCAACCCTAAAATTTCGTACATAAGCGGATGCATTTCTTTTTTTTCAGTTGTCGTTTTACTTTTAGTAACTTTTTTTCTCTTACTAACTGCCATCTAATTCACCTTCTTCTGCAATCCATTCTATATATGTAGCGAATCATCACATGTAGAACTTGAATATTTCAAAAAAAGGATTTTCCACCGCAATTGGGAGAAAATCCTTTTTCATTTATTTTTTCCTCAAAGCATATACGATGAGCTTGTTCAATTAATATTCCATAATTATAGGAATAATCATTGGGCGACGTTTTGTTTTTTGGAATAAATACGTATTTAGCGTATCTCTAATTTCTTGTTTAATGTTCGTCCATTCAAAGGTTTCTTTCCCAACGTACTTTTCAATCACATTCCTCGCAATGTCAGAAGCCTCAATCATTAATTCCTCTGATTCTCGTACATAGACAAAGCCTCGTGATAAAATTTCTGGCCCAGAGGCAATTTTCTTTTGTGCTCGATTTAATGTTACCACCACAATGAAAATACCATCCTGCGATAATAATTTACGGTCACGAAGGACAATATTACCTACATCGCCTACACCAATACCGTCAATTAAGACATTACCAGCTTGTACACGACCACTCATGCGCATTTTATTATTTTTATATTCTACGATATCCCCTTTATCCGCGATAAAAATTTGGGATTTTTGCATACCTAGCTGTTGTGCTAATTTAGAGTGCGCAATTAGCATACGGTATTCTCCTTGTACAGGAATAAAATACTTTGGCTGCATTAAGTTTAGCATCAGCTTTAAATCTTCTTGGCTACCATGTCCTGAAACATGGACATTTTTGCTAGAAGTCAAAATTTCAGCGCCTGCTTTTGACATTGAGTTCATTGTATTCGCCATTTGAACTTCCATGCCAGGAGAAGGTGTAAACGTGATTAGTACCGTATCACCTTGTTTAATTTTAATATCACGATGGTGCTTACGGACAATTTTTTCTAAAGCATCGAGAGGCTCTCCTCTGTTGCCTGTTGCAATAATGATAATTTCATCATCTTGATATTTTTGCATTTCCGAGATCGGAATAATTGTATCTTCTTCGACTGTTAAATAACCAAGCTGTACGCCTAAATCAACTGCCTTTTCCAATGGTTTGCCTACAATTACAACCTTACGGAATGATTTCTGAGCTTGAGCAAATACTTGTTGAATTCGAATAAAATTCGATGCGTAAACAGCTACTAAAATACGACCTGGTGCTGAGTGGAATGTTTTTGATAATTGTTCTTCAATGACAATCTCTGATGTCGTATATCCTGGTCGCTCAGCTTCGCAAGACTCAGATAATAGAATGAAAACGCCATCTTCACCTAGCTGTGCCATTTTTGCTAAATCAGGTTTAAATTTACCTGTCGCTGACTGATCGAATTTAAACTCTCCTGTATGAACAATCGCGCCTTCAGATGTATGGAACACTACCCCTAACGAATCGGGAATACTATGTGTTGTGTGGAAGAATGTTACATACGTTGAGTTAAAATTCATACGACTACGGTTTGTTACTTCAAAAAACTTTACTTGATGTGGTGCAGGTAATTCTTTTAAATGTTCCTTTGCTAATGCAATAGTTAATTTCGATCCGTACACAGGTGCCTTTATTTTTTGTAATACATAGGCAATAGAGCCAATTGCATCTTCATGACCATGTGTTAAGAAAATACCTTTCACACGTTCTTTATTTTCTTCTAAGTAAGTAATGTCAGGAATCACGATATCTATACCTAGCATTTCATCTTCTGGGAACATTAAGCCGCTATCCACCACAAATAGCTCTTCATCAATTTCTACTACGTACATGGCTTTCCCAATTTCGCCTACACCACCAAGAGGGATGATGCGGATTAATTCATTTTTCTTTTTTGTCAATTTATTTCCTCCTAAAAAATATCCCGAACAGCAACCACTTAACATTTATTATACGGTTTGCAAAGCTTTTGCACAAATTAAAAATACATGTTTCACGTTGGAAATAGATTTTCCTGCTATTTGCTTATTACTAGCAGATGGAAAACAAATATTGGCTATCCTGTATAAATAGAGCTAAATAAGTATTTGTAAGGACGAGGAGTTACAAATTTGGTACGTACTTTTTATTTTATAAAATATAAAAAACGAGGCTGAAATGCTATCAGCCTCGCTGCTATTTATCTAAAACTTTTCGCTTTTTCTTGATACGTATCCCAAATTCGATCAAAATTAGCTTTCTCTTCATCTGTCATTTCCATCATTGGCAAACGAACATTGAGTGTATCAAATCCTAACTTTGTCATCGCATATTTAATCGGTGAAGGGTTGGGCTGAGCGAACAGCGCACGTACTAAAGGTAATAAGGCTCGGTGAATTTGGGCTGCTAGCTTATGATTTCCTTCTTCAAACGCTTTAATCATTAATTGCATATCATTGCCTACCACATGGGCAGCTACAGAAATAACACCTGCTCCGCCAATGGCCATTAGTGGGAGTGTTAAACCATCGTCCCCACTATACACTAAGAAATCATCAGCTGGATCAACATTCTCAATAACATCACCCATCTGATCTAAGTTACCGCTCGCTTCCTTAATCCAAGCAATATTAGGAATCTTGCTTAATGCAACAGAAGTTTCATAGGCAACATTGACCCCAGTACGCCCTGGAACATTATAAAGCATAACAGGGAGACTCGTTTGTTTAGCAATGGTTTCAAAGTGAGCATAAATCCCACGTTGATTTGGCTTATTATAGTAGGGAGCTACAAGCATAATGCCGTCCGCTCCATTTTCTTCTGCCTTATGTGTCATTGCGATAGAGTAAGCTGTTTCATTATCCCCAGTACCTGCAATAACTGGTACGCGTCCTGCTACTTTCTCAACTGTAAAGCGTACAACTTCAATTTTCTCTTCTGTAGACATAGTTGGGTTTTCAGAAGTCGTACCACAAGCAACAATACAATCAGTACCATTGTCTATTAAATGATTAATAATACGTTCTAGTTCTGGATAATTAATCGTGCCATCATTTTTGAACGGCGTAATCATTGCCGTTCCAATTCGACCTAAATTCATCCTTACACCCCTCTTATAGTAAGTTATCCTCAAGCATTGCTTCTGCAATTTGGATAGAGTTTAATGCGGCGCCTTTTAATAAATTGTCAGAAACGATCCATAGATGGAACCCTTTGCTGTTGTCTAAATCTTGACGGATACGTCCTACAAAAGTAGCGTCTTCCCCTTCTGCATAAATAGGCATTGGGTAAGTTTGTGTTGCAATATCATCTTGTAATACCACACCTGGTGCGTTGCGTAATACTTCGAAAATCTCTTGGATTGACGCGTCCTTCTCTACCTCAATATAAACAGATTCAGAGTGACCTGAAACGACTGGCACACGAACACAAGTAGCAGCTACTTTTAGCTCTGGTGCATGCATGATTTTTTTCGTCTCATTAATCATTTTCATTTCTTCGTATGTAAATCCATTATCTGTGAATTTATCGATTTGTGGAATGACATTACGAGCAATTGGGTAATGACGTTTATCACTACCAGATGGTAAAATATTTGCTTCTACATCTTTACCTGCATCCCAGTTTTCGCTTTGTGCCTTTAATTCTTGGATCGCAGAAATCCCTGCACCTGATACTGCCTGATAAGTTGAAACAATTACTTTTGTTAAACCAAATGCATGACGAATTGGTTCAAGTGCAGCTACCATTTGAATTGTCGAGCAGTTTGGATTCGCAATAATTCCCTTATGCTTCGCTAAGTCGCCTCGATTCACTTCAGGCACGACAAGCGGTACCTCTGGATCCATACGAAAATGGCTCGTATTATCAATAACTACTGCACCCCGCTTAGCTGCTTCTGGTGCAAGCACAGCTGATACTGAACCACCAGCTGAGAATAAAGCGACATTGACGCCTTCGAAAGCCTCAGGTGTCGCTTCTTCAATTGTATATGTTTCCCCATTAAATTCGATTGATTTTCCTGCTGAACGAGCAGAAGCTAGAAATTTAATATGTCCAATCGGAAATTTACGTTTAATCAACTGCTCCATCATTTTCGATCCTACTGCACCTGTTGCCCCAACAACCGCAACTGTTAACTGCTTTGTCATCTGTCATCTCTCCTTGAATACATGTTCCATAATGTGTGCTATTGTATCACAAAAATACTGAAAATTGTGTGTAATCTCTTATTTATTTGAAATATTGTATCAACAGCGGTTGTAATTGCTTTTTCTGCGTAATTGCTGCATGAACAGTATCCACCATTTGCTCAAAATCAGCAATTAAAGAATTTGGTTTGGAGTGAGGGGCATCCTGACCAAAGGGAATAAAATATATATTTTTGGCATTTAACAGCTTCATAATATTTATGCCATTTAAGCCTAGTGCATCGTTTGTGGAAATACCTAAAACTACAGGTGAACCATTACGCAAAGTTGCCTTTGCTGCCATTAACACAGGACTATCTGTTGCTGCATTAGCAAATTTACTGATGCTATTGCCTGTCATGGGGGCAATGACCATTGCATCTAATGGATTGGATGGACCAAATGGCTCTGCCTCTTTTATAGAAGAAATAACTTTTTCTCCTGTCAAAGCTTCTATTTTGGCAATCCACTCTTCACCTGTACCAAAGCGTGTAGCTGCATGTAAAACGGAATGGGTAATGATTGGAATTACTGTTGCTCCGACATCAATAAAATTTTGGATTTTAGGTACTACATCTTCATACGTACAATGAGAAGCAGTAATACCTAAGCCAATTCGTTTCCCCGTTAACAATTTTCTTCCTCCTCTATTGCCTTGCACAATATTGTAGCTGCATCATGTGCAAAGTATTTCCCAGGTAATGATGGCAATAGTACATATGTTTGTAATTGATCAGAATCTATATCTAAACATCCTGGCTCTGAAGCCAAGTCATATAAAACAGTTGGAACATGCTCTATAAATGATTCTGTGATCCATTTAGCAGGAATTGTATTAATAAAAATGCCATCTGTAATAGACCATTGACGATCATCTAAATTCGTGGCTTTATAACCATATGCTTTTGCTTCACTCACTTGTACAACTGAACGTGCAACAATATGAACATTTGCACCCATCTTAACTAGTAAAGAGGCGAGCATTTTTGCGATACGACCAAAACCTGCGATTGTGAAATTTTGTCCGTAAATACATTTTTGCTCGAGTCCGTAAAATGTGGCGATAAATCCCTCCGCTGTTAATCGAGCATTTTGCCAAATAAATGATTCTTGTTGTAAATAGCAAATAGATTCATTTTTCTCTAGTAATTGCTTCCAATGCATTGTTAATCGACCTGTATAAAATTTCACTTGTGATATACCATAGAGCTGCTCAACTTCTATTTTTAATGGAAGAATAGGTAATACAATTTTATTAGGCTGGAATTCTAAAACAAGTTTATTTAACTCTTCGTTCCATACGGTCGTTCTTTTATAAAACACTGTTCTCGATGGACTTCTTAGCATTGTAGCTAGTTCCTTTAATCGGGAGTCCTCACCGATAACAAGCCATTTTTCGTTTTCCAAAAGCTCACCTCACTGTAAATATTCTGACTGTACTGTAGATGTCTTATTAAATAAAATACGATCTTCACCAATTAAAATAATTTCATGCCAAGGTATCATTTCACTAACTTTCATTTTCTTTTTTTGGAATGGTAGTTTATCTTTTACAATTTCAAAACCATGTATTTTCCCTGTTTGCACATCTAATAGGCATTCTGTATGTGCCAGGATGCCAAAATGTACGCCACCCTCAATTTGAATTAACTCCTTATCCACCATCTCAGATAGTAACATGCCTCATCTCCCTCCTTGAGCCGTTACCTCAATATATGCCGACTTTTTGCAAATCGTGACCCCTACCAAAAGTACGAATATGTTGCATTTTCATCGCTATCTGTATATAGTGTATATATACAGTTATAAGAGGTGATGATTTGTGCATATCCATTTAAGTAATGCGAGTGAAAAACCTATTTATGAGCAAATCACCATACAGCTCAAGGAGGCTATTTTAGCTAATAAATTACAGGCAGGTGATGCACTACCTTCTATCCGCGCTTTAGCAAAGGATTTAAAAATAAGTGTGATGACCACTAAACGTGCCTATGCTGATTTAGAGCGAGATGGTTTCATTGAAACAGTCGCTGGTAAAGGGAGCTTTGTCACAGAACGAAATCAAGACTTTCTACGCGAGGAGCTATTACGGCAGGTAGAGGGGCACTTGCAAAAGGCAGCAAAAATAGCGAAAACCGCTGGACTTTCTAGTGAAGAATTACAAGAACTACTATCTTTAATGTTAGAGGAGGATAAGTAATATGAATGCCATTGAAATTCATGATTTACATAAGGGCTTTGAAGGCTTTTTTCTAAAAGATATAAGTTTTTCTGTCCCTCAAGGCACTGTAATGGGATTTGTTGGAGAAAACGGGGCTGGCAAATCAACTACGATAAAATGCATGCTGAATTTACTAAAAAAGGAATATGGCGAAATTTTGCTATTTGGCAAAGATCATGTCGAACACGAACTATCGATAAAAAACGACATCGGCGTTGTATTTGACGATTTACATGTACCAGAAACGCTAAATGCGACGCAACTCGACAAAATCATGAGAAAAGTATTTCAAACATGGGATTCAGACTATTATTTTGAAAGATTGGCTCAATTTAAGGTACCAAAGAGGAAGAAGATTAAGGAACTTTCACGAGGAATGAGGATGAAGCTATCAATTGCCTTAGCATTGGCACATCATCCAAAATTATTGATTTTAGATGAGCCCACAAGTGGTTTAGACCCTATTATTCGGGATGAAATTCTGGATTTATTTTTAGCATTTATGCAGGATGAAACCCACAGCATTTTATTTTCTTCGCACATTACAAGCGATTTAGAAAAAATTGCTGACTATATTACATTAATTCATAATGGTGAGATTTTATTGAGCGAGAGTAAAGATGCTTTATTATATGAATATGGTATTTTCAAAGGTAACAATGAGGAAGTAAACGACTTGCCAGAGCATGCTATTCTGAGAACCCGTCCTGGTGCATTTGGAATAGAAGCACTAGTTCTGAAAAATGAAGTAAATGAGGCTTTCAGACTTGAAAGACCTTCTATTGAAGATATTATGCTATTTTTCGTGAAAGGTAGTGTTTAAATATGGTAGGACTTATCCTAAAAGATTTAATGACCATTCAACGACAAATGAAAGCACAAGCATTTGTTCTTGTATTTCTTCTTGTGATGGCGATTTTTATGCAGCAAAGCGCAATGCTTCTAGCTGTTATTGTTTTTATTGTTACGATACAAGCGATAACTGCGCTTAGCTACGATGAACACAGTAAGTGGGATAAATACGCTAATACTTTACCAATTCCTAAAACGGATATCGTTTTAAGTAAATATATACTTAGTGTGATGTTAATGATTATCGGCCTTGTTATGGCATTACCTATCCTATTTTTCATCAATTTTTTTACCAATAACGACATTACTTCAGAATTTTTCCTAACGTTTAATTTGATCGTAACATCGGCGCTCTGTTTATTAGCCGTATTACTACCTATCTATATTAAATTTGGCTCTATTAAAGGAAGAATAGTCCTCATTGCGTTTTGTTTTATCCCTGGCTTCTTAACGGGGATGTTTAAAGAATATATCCCTGATATGACTCAAACCTTTTTATATTTAAAGCAATATGTCTATTTAGCACCTTTGGGCGGACTTATACTGCTCTGCCTCTCCTCTCTTGTTTCTACTGCTATTTATAAAAGAAAAGAGTTTTAGGAGGGATCTCATGCGAGCACTGTTGTTACAAAGAATCGTCGTACAAAAATGGACTATTCTTTTTACAATGACGATATGTTTACTTCTTCATTTTGTTCATTTACCTTTTGTAGATAGTCCTTCTATCGGATTATTTGTTGTCGTAATTTCAGCCAACATCGTAGATAATTTATATAGAGGCGACCGTCAAGTAAAGTGGACAATGTATGTCAATACGCTACCTCTATCAAAGAAAACACAATTGCAATCCGATTTTTTATTTTGCTATGGCCTTATTGCATTGCTCTTTATTGTCCTTGCGCCTATGTATTTCTCACAACCTGATGCATCTGAAAATTTTATAGAGCATCTTGCTATGTACTGTGCCTATATAAGTAGCGCTTCTTTCCTCATCTGTAGTCAATTTTATATTCAGCATCTTGATGAAACAGAGAGAATGCGAACGGTTAGAATGCTTACAGCTATTGTGCTTATCATTCTGCTAAATTTTGTTATTCATTATTATTTATCACTAGTAGCTGCAAATTTAATTATCTTATTCATACCAACACTGGTTAGTATCCTCATCACTTTTCTTGTGTTTCACAAATGTCTTTATTTATATATGGCAAAGGAAGTTTGCTAAACATTCATTAAAAATAGGAAATGGATTCCCATTGCAGGCTACTTGCTTTCCTATGGGCATGTGCAGGGCCGCTACCTTCTTGGTTTAAAGGCAGACTAGTCTCACTATCCCTCGAGGGTAAAGTTTTCCACACCAGCTCATAAAGTGCTACCTTTTTAGCAAAGGTGTTCACTACTCATCTTATGGAGGGTTGTTGACACTTATCCACATTGAAAATAACAGACTTTCCCAGATAGTAAAGGAGAACTTCGAAATTAATCAAAGTTCTCCTTTTTATATGCTTCTAATTAAAATATCTTTATTCGCTAGGACCTATGATTGAGATAGCTGGCTCTGCTTTTAAAATTTTGGCAATCAGTCGATCCACCGATTCCATCGATACGGCATCGATCGATTTAAGAACCTCGTCTACTGTTCGATGCTTGCGATGGACAAGTTCACTTGTTCCATTACGATTCATACGAGCCCCCGTCCCTTCTAGCCCAAGGACAAAGCTGCCTTTAAGCTGCTCTTTCGCATTATCAAGCTCCTCCTCTGTAACACCACCCGCTACAATATCTAATAAAGTGGCATCAATCGTGTGCTGAAGCTGTGCTAATTGCTGTCGACTAGTACTACCATAAATCGTAAAAGTACCTACATCGGCATAACACGATTGATAGGAGAAAATAGAATAGGCTAGCCCACGTTCTTCTCGTACTTCCTGAAACAATCGAGAACTCATATTGCCACCAATTATATTGTTAAGCGCAATAAAGCTATACATATCTGGATCTTTTACACCAATTGCTGGATAGGAAATCGCGACATGTGCCTGCTCTGTATCGCGTATTTTTGTAATTTCCCCTGGATAAAATGAAGGATTTGTCAGGACAGGCGCAATAGCATGCGGTGAAGGTTGATAGTGACCAAATAAATCTTCAATCGTTTGCATAAGCTGAGATGAAATATTACCTGCAATAGAAATAACAACGGACTCTGGCCCATAATGTTTATCCATATATTTTCGTATAGCATCTGCTGTAAATGTCTTTAATGTAGCAGCCGTACCTAGTATTGGACGACCGAGTGCATCATTCGGATACATGACACCCCATAGCTTCTCATGAACGTCATCATCAGGAGCATCTTCGCTCATTAAAATTTCTTCTAATACTACTTGTCGCTCTTTTTCTAATTCTTCTTCCGCAAAGGTAGAATTGAAAAACATATCTGCTAGTATTGTGACCGCAAGCTCCGCATGATGATCTAAAACTTTAGCATAGTAACATGTATTTTCTTTCGATGTGAAGGCATTTAGCTCTCCTCCGATTCGATCAAATTCTTCAGCAATTTGACGAGCTGAACGAGTTGTTGTGCCTTTAAACAACATATGCTCAATAAAATGTGTGATACCATTCTCTTCAGGTAGCTCATAGCGAGAGCCAGCATTCACAAAGATACCTAATGCCACTGATCTTACATGATCAATTTGCTCTGATACAATACGAACACCATTCTGACATGTATGTACTTGAACCAAACTATCTCCCCCAATTATAAAAATCCTCTACTTTTCTTCTTGCTACTATCGAAAAAGGCTGCGCAATCTACGCAGCCTTTTAATCGATATTATTTTTCTTGTTCAGCGCGCTCTTTTTCCTCTTGAATTACTACTTTGCGAGATAAATTCACACGACCTTGCTTGTCGATTTCAATCACTTTCACAAGTAATTGATCACCAAGTTTTAAGACATCCTCCACTTGCTTTGTACGTTCCTCTTGAATTTCAGAAATGTGAAGCAAGCCATCTTTCCCTGGGAAGATTTCGCAAAAGGCGCCGAATTTTTCAATACGTTTCACTGTTGATAAGTAGTATTCCCCTACTTTTGCTTCACGTACGATATCTTCAATAATTTGTTTTGCACGTGCATTCATTGCTTCATCGGCAGAAGAAATATAGATTGTACCATCTTGCTCTGTATCAATCTTAACGCCCGTTTCTTCAATAATTTTATTAATTTGTTTACCACCTGGTCCAATTACATCGCGAATTTTATCAGGATTAATTTTTACAATAACAATTTTTGGTGCAAACGCAGATAATTGTTTACGTGGCTCTGGCAGTGTAGCAAGCATTGATTCTAGAATATGCATACGTCCAACTTTTGCTTGTGTCAGTGCTTCTTCTAAAATATTGCGAGATAAACCATCAATTTTAATGTCCATTTGTAGAGCTGTTACACCTTTAGCTGTACCAGCCACTTTAAAGTCCATATCGCCTAAATGGTCTTCCATTCCTTGAATATCCGTTAAAATAGAATAATGCTCACCTTTTTTAATAAGGCCCATTGCAATACCTGCAACTGGTGCTTTTAATGGAACACCTGCATCCATCATGGCTAATGTAGACGCACAAATAGAAGCTTGTGAAGTTGATCCGTTTGATTCAAGTACTTCTGATACACAACGAATTGTATAAGGGAAGACCGACTCATCAGGAATAACTGCTTCAAGTGCACGCTCACCTAACGCACCATGACCAATTTCACGACGACCTGGCCCACGGATTGGACCCGTTTCCCCTACAGAAAATTGTGGGAAGTTATAATGGTGCATAAAGCGTTTTGACTCTTCCACACCCAAACCATCAATAATTTGTACATCACCAAGCGCACCTAATGTACAAATAGAAAGTGCTTGTGTTTGTCCACGTGTAAACAGACCTGAACCATGTGTACGTTGTAATAAGCCTGTTTCAGAAGAAAGTGGTCGGATTTCGTCGAGCTTACGACCATCTGGACGAATCTTATCTTCCGTGATTTGACGGCGTACTTCTTCTTTTACCATCTTGTCAAGAATTGTGTACACTTGTTTCATTGTTTCGTCGTCTGCTTCTTGCTCTTCATAGGAAGCGATAACTCGCTCTTTCACAGCTTGAATTGCCTCATCACGAGCATGTTTCTCTGCCGTTTGAATTGCATCATGCATATCAGTCTCACAAGCTGCTTTTATATCGGCTTGAATTGCTTCATCAATTTCAAATAGTGTCACTGGTAACTTTTCTTTACCAACCTCTGCCACAATTTGCTCTTGGAAAGCAATGATTTTTTTGATTTCTTCATGACCGAACATAATTGCTTCTAACATGATTTCCTCTGGTACCTCAAGTGCACCCGCTTCAACCATATTGATAGCATCTTTGTTCCCCGCTACAGACAAATGAATTGTTGAGCGATTCGATTGCTCTACTGTCGGGTTTACAATGAATTGTCCATCAATATAACCAACTTGTACACCTGCTATTGGCCCATCAAATGGAATATCAGAGATCGCTAATGCTAATGATGAACCAACCATTGCTGCCATTTCAGATGTACAGTCAGGATCATTTGACATAACCATAGAAATAACTTGTACTTCATTACGGAAACCATCCGGGAACATCGGACGAATCGGACGGTCGATTAAACGGCTTGCTAAAATCGCCTTTTCAGATGGACGTCCTTCACGCTTAATAAAGCCGCCAGGAATTTTACCTGCAGCATATAGACGCTCTTCATAGTTTACTGTTAATGGGAAGAAATCAAGTGGTTTAGGTGATTTTGACATTGTTGCTGTAGCAAGTACAGAAGTATCGCCATAGCGTACTAATGCGGCTCCGTTTGCTTGTTTTGCTAACTGTCCTACTTCAATTACAAGTGGACGGCCAGCCCATTCATAGGAATAGACTTTCTTTTCGTTCATTCAATGAACCCCTCTCTATTATAAAAACACTTACTTCGTCTGTATGTACTAATAGTAAGTGTACCAAAAATGCTTGTTCTATGCTAAATAATATTTCATGAAATAATCATACATTTAAATTCAGTTATTGCCAATTTATTTAAGATTTATTTCATTATTTTATTGAAAAAGCATTTTTGGTATATGGATTTTTTTATATTGATTCCTTCTTGACGAAAAGTAATGTATGTAAATGGAAATAACTGCTTCGCTAACATTAGTTTTTCAAATACAAGTTTAAACAATAGACTTATTATAACATGGAGCTTATCATACAACATCCTATAAGGTAAAAGAAAGTTGGCTCATCTAGGAAAGTTAGTAAGTCAGGCAAATAATAGTCGGGATTTACATAGTATTGAAAAGTAAAACCATCAATAGAATTTTTGTGAAAGTAGCGTAAGTGAGTAAAGCTGGATCATCGGACGCCCAATGGAACGGAAATCACCCCCTCACCTTGCTTTTCTGCTAGTGACATTTCTTTTTTCAACAACTTAAATACCCCACCCATATAATGGGCGGGGTATATTCAGACTAATGAGTAGTCTCCTAATATAAGATATGTAAAAAGTTTATTATGTAATTTTAACAGGTTGAACAACTTCTTTTTTCTTATTTCTCGCCATCTTTTCACCTATGATTGGCATAATGAAGCGGTCAAGCCCGAATTTCCCAGCATTGTAACCAGCAACGGCTATAAAGATTGCAAGTAAAATATCCCAAGGATTGCTAGATATAGTACCTGCCATTAGGAAGGCAAAATTCATGACCATACCGAAAAATGCAGCATATGTCGTTAAGCATCCCAGAATTAATCCTAGCCCTACTAAGAATTCTCCCCAAGGCACAAGAATATTAATTAGCTCAGCATTTGGCAAAGCAAATGATTCAATAAACTTTACATACAGTGGGTATGCGAGCTCTTCGCCACTTGTCACTGGATTTGCAATAGCATTGGCTAAAAAACCAGATGCATCAAAGCCATTAAACAGTTTTCCCCAACCTGCTGTAAGCCAATGCCAGCCTAAATAAACACGAATAACTGTTAAAATACCTGCAACAATATTATTCTCTCTTAATAATTGGTTAAACATCCTACTCACCCTTCTAAATGATTTAGTTTACATTTCACCAACTATTAAAATAGAAAGTTTTCTAACCCATAGCCATCGTTTACTAGTATTCAATGATAGCATTTAGATTGTATGATTGACGCTTATGTACCAATTTTGAGCCTCTATCCTATAATTGGCTGGATTGTATTTCATGACATATAATAGCAATCTAGCCTTCAATTTATCTACTTCAATTACACTGCAATGATGAACGCAATGACTATAAATGGGCTGTGAAATGTGATTAGAATATATCACCCTTTTATCAAGTATCAAATCATTTTTATCTATCGTTCATCGTAGTGTAAAAAAGTTATGGCTTATTGTTGAACAAAATTAACAAGATTATCTCAAAAAAAAGACTGTAGACAAACATCAGTTTGTCTACAGTCTAATATAGGATTACTTTTGCTATTAATTAGCGACGTAAGCCTAAACGGTTGATTAATTCACGGTAACGTTGTACGTCTGTTTCACGAAGATATTTTAATAAGTGACGACGACGACCTACCATTTTAAGAAGACCACGCTCAGAGTGGAAATCTTTTTTGTGAGTACGTAAGTGAGTATTTAGAGCATTGATTTCCTCTGTTAATACTGCAACTTGTACTTCTGGTGAACCAGTGTCACTTTCGTGAGTACGGTACTCAGCGATAATTTCGTTTTTACGTTCTTTTGTAATAGCCATTTGTATGGACCTCCTAAATTATAATTAATCCCCATTAGCACAGTAAACGTTGGAGTCATCGATCTACCGAGCTAAGGTTAAGCATTTATGCACTTATGAATATTACCATAAATCACATAGTCAAGCAAGTAAAACGTCGACTTGGCTAATGTGACTACAGTAATGAAGTACTTCTTATAGCTGGTTAAAGTAACGGATTGCTTCTTGTTTATCCTTTTCAATTTGTGTTTTCAAGGCCTCAATACCATCGAATTTGCGTTCACTTCGTATACGTTTATACCATGCCACATGTACTTCTTCACCGTAGATATTTTTATCAAAGTTTAAAATATGGACTTCAATCGATAATTGCTTATCATTTGGATCTTTGAAAGTTGGCTTATAGCCCACGTTGCAAACACCATCATACCAGTTATTTTGTACAAGCAGACGAACAGCATAAACACCACTTGCTGGAATAAACGTTCCTTCTAATGCTTGGACATTTGCAGTAGGGAAACCAATAGTACGACCACGTTTATCACCATGTACAACAATCCCATTGATTTCAAACGGTCTCCCTAATAAAACTGTTGCTTCTTCCATATCGCCTTCTTGTAATAGCTTGCGTATACGGGTAGAGCTGATTTTCTCAACATCATCTGTTTTCTTCTCAACAATTGTAACGCCATAATCACCATTACTTAATAAACGCATATCTTCCATTGTTCCCTTACCAAATGCTCCAAACGAATAATCGAAGCCAGCTGTCACATGCTGAATATTTAATCCACGGATAAATGTATCAATAAATGCCGCTGGTGAAAGTTTGGCAAAATCTGAAGTGAAGTGGACAACGAATACCGTATCCACACCCTGTTCTTCAAACAGCTGTAATTTCTGTTGTAAGAGTGTAATATAAAAAACCTTTTCGTTACGTCCACCAAGGACTAATGAAGGATGTGGATCGAATGTCATCACTGCAGTTGGAATTTGTCGCTTGTTGCCCTCTTCCTTAGCTGCCTTGATAACTGCTTGATGCCCTCTATGTACACCATCGAAAAAGCCAAGAGCTAATGAATACGGCTGCATGCTTTCTCGTTGCTGTAATTGATGTGGGTATTTTAAATGAATGACCTCCATTGAAAAATCCTCCTACTCTATCGTCGGAAACATCTTATGTGGCTTCATCAAACCATCCTTTGTTGGGTGAGCTTGATAAACCGCAACTGCCTTTCCATTGATTCCATACACAATTTTATCATGACTATTTAATAATGCATCTGCTGGAAGCACTTGTCCATTGAAAATTTCTTTTTCATTGGCATTCGTGATCTCAATATATGGATAGTCTGCTAATGCATACTCGACAGGTAAAATGCAGGAAGCTACTTGCTCAGTCTCCATTAGCTCAGCAACCTGTGCTAACGTAAAACAGTTATCCTGTGTAAAAGTACCAGAAGCAGTACGTACAAGCTCCTTCATATGCGCTGGATAGCCAAGCGCCTCACCAATTTGCACAGCTAGTGTTCGAATATATGTCCCTTTACTACAAGCGATACGTACTGGAAATGTGATTTCTTGTCCCTCATAATGTGCTAGCTCATCAAGTAGCTCTAAATCATAAATTGTTACTTGGCGAGTTGGTCTTTCAACACTTTCGCCTTTTCGCGCATATTCATAGAGGCGCTTCCCATTTACTTTTACTGCTGAAAACATGGGTGGTGTTTGTTCAATAACTCCCGTCAATGAAGCTAAAACCTCTAACAACTGCTCACGAGAAAATTTTTTTATCGTAAGATCTTCTTCAACGGTTTCACCTTCTGCATCCTCGGTTGTCGTGGTACGACCGATTGAAATGATTGCTTCATAGGTTTTCCCTGCGTCAGTTAAATATTCTGCTATTCGAGTTGCTTGGCCAATACAAATTGGTAGTACGCCCTCAACACCTGGATCCAGTGTACCTGTATGCCCAACTTTTTTTGTCCGCAAAATTTTGCGTAATTTAAAGACACAATCATGGCTTGTCATGCCTCTTTCTTTCCAAAGCGGTAAAATACCGTTCATATAGCTCCTCCCAAACTGCTTACTCTATCATTTATTTATTCATTGGCAATATAACTTTTTCCATGAAGCTAAAAAGTCTGCCTGCATAAACATGCATGTGGCAGACTTTTTTAGCTTATTCTTTGTGTAAATCTCTTAACAATGAATCAATACGGTTCCCATATTCAATCGATGAATCAAATTCAAAGATTAATTCTGGTGTACGTCGTAAACGAATGCGTGATCCGATTTCAGAGCGAATAAAGCCCGAAGCTTTTACTAAAGCTTTAAGCGTTTCCTCTCGTTCACGTTCGTTGCCTAAAGATGTAATATAAATTGTCGCTTGCTGTAAATCACCCGTTACTTCAACACCTGTAACAGTCACAAAACCAACACGCGGATCTTTTATTTTACGGCCAAGAATATCACCAAGCTCCTTTTTCATTTGCTCGGCAACACGGTTTGAACGTAGAGACATAATTTGTCACCTCTATTTCGATGTACAGATAGTTGATATTTTATGGCTAAATCATACGCTCAACTATCTACTGTTACTTATAAATAATCTCGCCACACATTAAGCTGTTCCCATGACGGATTTGACTCTAAATAGTGGAGCGCGTGATTAATTTCTCGTTCAGCTGCTTCTTTGGACGAAGAAACAGCAACAAGTGCTAATTTCGTACGCTGCCATACATTTTGATGGTCAATTTCCGCAATAGAAACGTTAAATTTCTGCTTTGTGCGGGTAATCATACGCTGTAAGACAGCACGCTTTTCCTTTAACGAATGGGCAGTTTGAATGATAAATTCAACCTCTGCATACACGATCATTAGGCGCGTTTAACCTCTTCCATAATATAGGCTTCAATAATGTCGCCTTCTTTAATATCGTTGAAGTTTGTAATCGTAATACCACATTCGTATCCTTTTGCCACTTCTTTTACTTCATCTTTGAAGCGTTTAAGCGTATCTAGCTCACCTTCAAAAATAACGACGTTATCACGGATCACACGTACACCTGAATCACGTGTTACCTTTCCTTCTGTTACATATGAACCAGCAATTGTACCAACTTTTGATACTTTAATTGTTTGACGAACTTCTGCTTGACCAATAATTTTTTCTTCAAATTCAGGATCAAGCATACCTTTCATTGCTTGTTCAATTTCTTCAATTACTTTATAGATAATGCGGTGTAAGCGAATATCTACACCCTCTTCTTCTGCTGCACGTTTTGCGTTAACATCCGGACGTACATTAAATCCAATAACGATAGCATTAGAAGCTGCTGCAAGAGAAATATCAGATTCGGTAATAGCTCCAGCACCTGTATGAATAATTTTCACATTTACGCCTTCCACATCAATTTTCATTAGGGAGGCTGCCATAGCTTCAACAGTACCTTGAACGTCAGCTTTCACAATTAAGTTGAGCTCTTTCATTTCGCCTTGGCTCATTTGTTCAAATAAGTTATCAAGCGTTACACGTTGTTTTTCTGAACGTTGTGCTTGAATCGCTGACATTGCTCTTGTTTCTCCAACTTGACGTGCGGTTTTCTCGTCTTCAAAGACAACGAAACGGTCACCTGCTTGAGGTACATCATTTAAACCTGTAATTTCAACTGGAGTTGATGGGCCAGCTTCTTTTACTCGACGACCTTTGTCATTTACCATCGCACGTACACGACCATACGTATGACCTACAACGATTGGGTCACCTACTTTTAATGTTCCATCTTGTACTAAAAGCGTAGCAACAGAGCCACGACCTTTATCAAGCTGAGCTTCGATTACTGTTCCAAGTGCTAAACGTTCTGGATTTGCTTTAAGCTCGCCTACTTCAGCTACAAGTAAAATCATCTCTAACAATGTATCAATGCCTTCACCTTTTAACGCTGAAATTGGAACGAAAATTGTATCTCCACCCCATGCTTCAGGAACTAAACCATGTTCTGTTAATTCTTGCATCACACGATCTGGATTTGCCGATGGTTTATCCATTTTATTCACAGCCACAATTATTGGTACTTCAGCAGCCTTGGCATGATTGATCGCTTCTACTGTTTGTGGCATAACACCATCATCAGCAGCTACAACTAAAATTGTTAAATCCGTTACTTTTGCACCACGCGCACGCATTGTTGTGAAAGCCGCATGTCCTGGTGTATCAAGGAATGTAATTTTCTTGTCGCCTTCTGTCACTTGGTATGCACCAATATGTTGTGTAATACCACCAGCTTCTCCTGCTGTTACTTTTGTATGGCGAATAGAGTCTAATAAAGTTGTTTTACCATGGTCAACGTGACCCATAATTGTTACAACTGGCGGACGTTCTGATAAATCTGCCTCGTTTACTTCTTCTGTTTGCTCGAAGTGTGTTTCTAAATCCGTAATATCTACACGAATTTCTTCTTCCACTTCTACACCGTAGTCTGCGCAAATTAATTCAATTGCATCCTTATCTAATTCTTGGTTAATTGTTGCCATTACGCCAAGCATGAATAATTTTTTAATGATTTCAGATGGCTCACGGTGTAATTTTTTTGCTAATTCTGCAACTGATAATGATTCAACAAAAGTAATTTTTTCTGGAAGTTCCTTTTGTTTCACTGGAATTGATGGTTGATGCGTTTTTGGATGGCGACGTTTGCCTCCATGAATCCCTGGTTTTGGACGTTGGTTGTAACCACCGCCACCTCTACGATTATTATTGTTATTATTATTATTTTGTGTCATATTTCTATTTTGATTACCTTTTGTATTCTTAGATTTTTCGTTAGACGAATTTGAGTTTTGCTGTGCATGTTGCTGATTGTTTGCTTTTGGCTTAGAAGTAGCAGATTGCTGCCTTTGTCCTTCTTGCTTTTTCACCGAATGCTGTGGTTTTTGCTGGCCATTTGATTGAGATTTTTGTGCCATGTTTTGAGTTGATTGTTTTGCTACATTTTTCTCAGGTGTTGCTTTAAATGTTTGATTTAACTTTGCCACAGCGTCTTTTTCCAACATAGACATATGGTTTGTTACACTCACATTTAATTTACTTAGTGCTTCAATAACCTCTTTACTCGTTTTATTCACTTGCTTCGCATATTCATGAACTCTGATTTTGGTCATCTGCTCACCCCCGATTAGTTTTCGTTGAGTAGACTAGACAATTTACTTGCAAAACCTTTATCGGTAATAGCTAAAGCCACACGGGCCTCCTTACCTGTAGCATGTCCTAGATCATATCGATCTCCAATTACATGATACTCAACGTTGTAGTACGTGCACTTATCTTGAATTTTTTTACTAGAGTTTTTAGAAGCATCGTTTGCAAGCAGTACTAGTTTAGCATTGCCATTGCGGACTTCCTTTACTACTAACTCTTCTCCTGAAATCACCTTACGTGCTCTTGCTGCGATTCCAAGCAAATTAAATATTGCTTGATTTATCATAAAATTGACTCCCTACGAATCAGCAAAATAAGTTCCTCGTATATTTCTTCAGGAATTTTCACATCAAGTTGGTGCCCTAATACATTTTTCTTACGCGCGAGGTCAACTGCCTGCTCTGATTTAGAGACATAGGCACCGCGCCCAGGCTTTTTCCCGGAGATATCTACACTTACTTCGCCCTCTTTCGAACGAACAACACGTATCATCTCTTTCTTTGGTAGCATTTCTCCAGTTGCTACACATTTACGAAGAGGTACTTTTTTGTTTACAGCCATAAGAATCACCATTCCTCTCTGAAGCTTGTCGTAAGAGGTGGACAAGTCATGCTCTACTTGACGCTCTGACAGTATTCAGTCGGCGTAGGGGGCCCACTGAATACTGTCAGCTAACTTGTCACACGGGCTTTCTTACTTATTCTTCGTCGTCTTGATATAAGTCAACTGCTACATCATCAAAATCACTTTCTTCATCATCAGCAGGGATGAAAGTGCTTGTAGCCGAAGGATAAATACCTAATTCACGAGCATCAGTCTCACTCTTAATATCAATTTTCCAGCCAGTAAGCTTCGCTGCTAGGCGAGCATTTTGCCCACGTTTACCGATAGCTAGAGATAATTGATAGTCTGGTACCACGACTGTTGTCGACTTTTCTTCTTCATTCACTTGTACATCTAATACTTTTGATGGGCTTAATGCATTAGCTACAAATACAACTGGGTCTTCAGACCATTCTACGATATCAATTTTTTCGCCATTTAGTTCATTGACAATCGTTTGTACACGAGCTCCCTTTGCTCCAACACATGAACCAACTGGATCCACTTCCTCATTATGTGCGAAAACAGAAATTTTAGAGCGATCTCCAGCTTCACGTGCAATTGATTTAATCTCTACAATACCCTCATAAATTTCAGGTACTTCCATCTCAAATAATCGACGTAATAAACCAGGATGTGTACGAGACACAATCACTTGAGGTCCACGTGTTGTACGTTCCACTTTTGTAATATACACTTTAATACGATCATGCGGATGATAAGATTCACCTTGGATTTGTTCATTAACAGGCAATGCCGCTTCTACTTTGCCTAAACCTACATAGATATTACGAGCATCTAAACGTTCAACAACGCCAGTTACGATATCATCTTCACGATCTACGTATTGCTCATAAATTAAACCTCGTTCCGCTTCACGTACGCGTTGTGTAACTACCTGCTTTGCTGTTTGTGCAGCAATGCGTCCAAAGTTACGTGGTGTTACTTCCTGCTCCACGATATCCTCTAGCTGATAGGCTGGATTAATGACTTTTGCATCTTCTAAAGAAATTTGCAAACGATCATCTTCTACCTCTTCCACAACATCTTTACGTGAAAATACACGAATTGAGCCCTTATCTAAATTTAAGTCTACTCGAACATTTTGTGCTTGGTTAAAGTTGCGTTTGTAAGCTGTAACTAATGCCGCTTCAATGGCTTCGATTAACACATCTCTTGAAATTCCTTTTTGTTCTTCTAGCGCATTCAGCGCATCTAACAAATCACTACTCATTTTGTTTTCACTCCTAAATATGCTTTATGCTGAAAAATCAATGGCAAGTCGTGCCAATGCGATTTTTTCTTGTTCAATTGTTACTGTTATTTTACGTGTTTTAATACGCACTTCCATCACTAATGTATGTTCATCGTATGACGTTAAGTAGCCTTGGAATTCCTTCATGTCCTTGATGGGCTCATAGGTTTTTACATAAATAAACTTGCCAACTGCTTTGACAAAATCTGTATCTTTTTTTAATGGACGTTCCGCTCCAGGCGAAGAAACTTCTAAATAATAGTTTTGTGTAATTGGATCTTTTTCATCCAATAACAAGCTTAGTCGTTCACTCACTTGAGCACATTGATCGATGTCAATTCCACCTTCAGGTGTATCAACATAGACACGTAAAAACCAGTTACGTCCTTCTTTTACGAACTCAATATCCACTAGCTCAAGATTTAACTCATCCACAATTGGTTTAGCGAGCTCTTCAATTAAAGATGGTACTTTGCTCATTATTTCCTCCTGTATTTATCAAATTCTAGCGTATGAATTGTTCATCACTATCAAGTTAACGCAGTAATGAACCATAATAAAACAGAAATTCCACCAGTTGCTTTGGTGAAATTTTACGGTCTTACCTGCTGTTAGTCAAAATTTGTTTTGCTACGGTTAAACAACAGAAAAGAGCGGGTATGCCCCACTCTTTTGCTGGAAAAATATCAACAAATTATTACCATAAGAATAGCACAGTTCTCGACACAATGCAAATTTCCTTCATTATAGATAACCATATTGTGTCAGGAATTTGAATTGACATTATGACCTTTCCATGCAAAACAATTGCAAAACTAGAATAGCGATAGCTGATTAGCATCAGGCATGCCTTCTAAACAACCAAGCTGGTCCATGTATTCAATAAGTGTTTTGGAAACACGACCACGTTGCTGTAAATCTTCCTTGGATAAAAACTCTCCCTCTTCACGAGCAGCTACAATCGTTTTCGCCACGTTGGTTCCAAGACCCGGAATTGCATCAAACGGAGGAATTAGTGAATTGCCATCAATGACAAACTCACTAGCTTGGGAACGATATAGGTCAACCTTTTGGAAACTCATACCTCGCTCACACATTTCCAGTGCAAGCTCTAGCACCGTTAATAAGTTTTTCTCTTTAGTAGATGCATCTAAGCCTTTCATATTGATTTCATCAATCCTTGCTCGAATCATTTGCGATCCTTGTACCATTGCAATTAAATCAAAATCATCTGCTCGAACTGTGAAATACGCTGCATAATAAAGGATTGGAAAATGTACCTTGAACCAAGCAATTCGTACTGCCATTAGCACGTATGCTGCGGCATGGGCTTTCGGGAACATGTATTTTATCTTTTTACAAGATTCAATATACCAACCTGGTACTTTATTAGCGAGCATCTCCGCTTCAAATTCTTCTGATAAACCTTTCCCTTTACGAACAGATTCCATAATTTTGAAGGCTAGTGACGGCTCTAGACCTTGATAAATTAAATACACCATAATGTCATCACGACAACCAATTACTTCTTTTAGCACACATGTACCGTTTTGAATTAATTCTTGTGCATTCCCTAGCCATACGTCTGTTCCATGGGAAAGTCCAGAAATTTGTACAAGCTCCGAAAATGTCGAAGGCTTTGTATCTTCTAGCATTTGACGTACAAAACGCGTACCGAATTCTGGTATACCTAGTGTCCCTGTCTTACAGCCAATTTGCTTTTCTGTAACACCTAAAGATTCAGGAGAACTAAAAATTTTCATGACGACAGGATCATCGGTCGGAATTGTTTTAGGATCGATTCCTGATAAATCCTGTAACATCCTGATCACCGTTGGATCATCGTGTCCAAGTATATCTAGCTTTAAAATATTGTCATGAATAGAGTGGAAATCAAAATGGGTTGTACGCCATTCTGCATCCTGCGCATCTGCAGGGAATTGCACTGGAGAGAAATCATAAATATCCATATAATCTGGAACAACAATAATTCCTCCAGGGTGTTGCCCAGTTGTACGTTTTACTCCTGTACAGCCTTGAACTAAACGATCAACTTCTGCTCCACGAAAATGTAAATTATGATCATTTGCATAGCCCTTCACATAGCCATATGCTGTTTTCTCCGCAACTGTACCAATTGTTCCCGCACGGAATACATAATCCTCACCAAATAGCACCTTTGTATAGTTGTGCGCTTGAGGCTGATATTCGCCCGAAAAATTTAAATCGATATCTGGTACCTTATCACCTTTGAATCCAAGGAAGGTTTCAAATGGTATGTCTTGTCCATCTTTTTTATAAGGTGTTCCACATTCCGTACAGTCTTTATTTGGTAAATCGAAGCCTGAGCTGACAGATCCATCATCGAAAAACTCGGAATGTTTACAACTAGGACAAATATAGTGAGGAGGTAATGGGTTAACCTCTGTGATTTCCATAAAAGTGGCTACTAATGAGGAACCTACCGAACCACGTGACCCTACTAAATAGCCATCAGCTAATGATTTTTTCACTAGCTTGGCAGAAATTAAATAAATTACACCAAAACCGTGTCCCAAAATCGATTTTAACTCTTTCTCAATTCGAGCTTTCACAATTTCCGGTAATTCCTCACCATAAATACGATGGGCCATTTCATAAGTTAAATTGGTTACTTCATCATCAGAGCCCTCAATTTTTGGTGTATATAGGTCATCCTTAATCGGTTTAACGTCTCCAATACTTGCTGCTACTTTTTGAGCATTCGTCACAACCACTTCTTTTGCAAGATCGGGTCCTAAAAAATCAAATTCTTTCAGCATTTCATCAGTTGTTCTAAAATGTACCTCTGGTAGCTTAGAACGATTTAAAATATTTGCTCCACCTTGTGAACCAATAAGTATTTGCCTAAACATCCCATCTGTCGGATCTAAATAATGAACATTTCCAGTTGCAACAACAGGTTTATCTAGCTTCTTCCCGAGTTTAACAAGTTTACGAATAATATCTTCTAATGTCCATTCATCACGTACAACATTGCGTTCGATTAATGGTGCATATACAGCCTTCGGTTGCACCTCAATATAATCATAAAAACGAGCGACTTTCTCTGCTTCCTCTGGAGACTTATTCATCATTGTTTCGAATACTTCACCATTACTGCAACCTGATCCAACTAATAAACCCTCACGATATTGTTCAAGCACAGCACGTGTCACCCGAGGAACACGATAGAATGTTTTTGTATGAGAGTGTGAGACGATTTTAAATAAGTTTTTTAAGCCTGCATTATCAACTGCTAAAATTGTACAATGCATAGGTCTACCTTTTTTATAGGCATCCCCACCACCAATATGCTTATTGAAGTCATCATGGTATTTAATAGCTAGCTCATCAGCATCCTTTAATAGCTGCAACAATAGATATCCTGTCGCTTCTGTATCATAAATTGCTCGGTGATGCTGTGTTAATTCAATATTGAATTTTTTACACAGTGTATTCAAGCGATGGTTTTTCATTGTAGGATAAAGCAATCTTGCTAGCTCTAATGTATCAATGACAGGATGGATTGTCTCTTCAAGACCAAATTTTTTATAGCCTGTATATAGGAAGCCTATATCAAATGATGCGTTATGAGCGACAACGATTGCATCGCCGATAAAGGCATGAAATTCTTTAATGACCTGCTCTACCTCTGGTGCATTTCGCACCATATCATCTGTAATACCTGTTAATTCAATGGTAGTGGCCGAAAGTGGATGATGTGGATTTGCAAAGCTTTCATATTTATCAATCACTTGTCCATCTTTAATTTTAACTGCAGCCAATTCAATAATCGTATCATAGGCAGTTGATAGCCCTGTCGTTTCTACGTCAAAAACAACATACGTTGTGTCTGCTAATAAACGATGCTCTGGAGCATAGGCAATTGGTACACCATCATCAACTAAATTTGCTTCCAGACCATATATAATCTTAATGCCATGTTTTTTGCCCGCTGCATATGCTTCAGGGAAAGATTGCACCACCGCATGATCTGTAATAGCTATCGCTGGATGCCCCCACTTTGCAGCTTGAGCAACAAGCCGATCAACAGGTGTAACAGCGTCCATTTGGCTCATTGGTGTATGCAAATGTAATTCAACACGCTTTTCACCCTCTGGTGCTAAATCCTGTCGTGTTTCTTTTTTGATTTCATTAATATCATTCGCCATGACGATTAAATCACGAATAAACGTATCGGTTTGCACAGAGCCTCGAACTTTCACCCACATGCCCTTTTTCAGATGTTGCATTAATTCAGCATCATCATTGTCACGAGAAAACATTTTAACAATGATGGAATCTGTATAGTCGGTAATTTTGATTTGTAATAAGGAACGGCCACTTTTTAATTCTTTTATTTCCGTATCAAAGACAAATCCTTCAATAATAACACGGCGCTCTTCTTCAACAATCCGCTTAATTTCCATGATTTCATCATCTTTAATATGCATCCCAAGTTGGAATGGACGGTCACCAAGGTTGGCCAGTGCCGGATTGTCTTTCTTCTCTTGCTCACGCTTTTGGAAATCTTGCATCGCTTGCTGTGCCAGAGCCACTTCTTCCAGACGTTTCTGCTCCATAAATGCTTCCTGTGCTGCTATCATTTCTTCTGTTTCTTCTTGTAGCACAAAGTCGATTGCCATACGAGGGAAACCAAATTGACCATAGCTTTCTGCTAGTTTGTCAGCATACTTTGTTTTGAGCATCATAAATTCCATTTCCTGCATACAGGATAAAGTCATCTTTTGGCCGTTCCACGTTGGTATTTGGGTGATGAGACAATTTTTAAGCGTTGGAGCCATCTCATCAATTTGTTCCACAACATTTAGCCAGTACGCTTGCACCAGTTCCTCCGTTACATTTTTTTCCAATGTTTCGAATGTTGTATTAACTTGCGCGATTGCTGAAAATTTCTCTGTCAAATGCGTACGGAAAAGCTGATATAACGGAAACGGTAATATATCCTTTAACTTAATTGTGAAATGCCAAAGTCTATCCTTTTTATGAACTGTCAGGCGTGATAGTTCACCTTCCTCAAAAAATGACATATATACATCATCTGTTAACTCTAGTTGTTGCAAGAGCATTCGAAGTCTCATTCTTGCCTCTTGTTGCTGTTCCAATCTAATGACACCTACTTTCAGAAAGAGGCAATTTCTTTAGCCTCATGTTCTAATTCGTCTCAAACGCGTGATGAATTCAAGAAAAAAATTCGCTCCCACACTGCGGGCGCTCTTCAAGTTTAACAGATATTTTACCATCTGTTGTTGCTTGCTTGGCTCACTGTCCCGCAGAAGTGTCGCGAATTATTTATATCTATCTTATCAAAATTATACGAAAGCCTCTATTAAAAGCATCAAATTCTAATTATCACCAATTTTTAGCTCGTCATTAATTTTTACGGAAAAATTCATTCAGACGATCAATTACTTCTTCTTTTTTCCATTCAAATGTTTCACCCGTTTGACGGAATTTCACTTCTACAATACCTTCTGTTGCTTTTTTACCAACAGTTACTCGAACAGGTAAGCCAATTAAATCAGCATCAGCGAATTTTACACCCGCTCGTTCAGGACGATCATCAAGTAACACATCATAACGGTATGATTTTAATAAGCCATAAAGCTCCTCCGCTAATGTCACTTGTGCCTCATCTTTTGTGTTTACTGGCACAACATGAATATCATATGGCGCTAATTGTGTTGGCCATGTAAAGCCATTGTCATCTTGGAAGTGCTCCGCTACAGCAGCTAGAATACGAGAAACACCAATACCATAGCACCCCATGATAAATGGTTGAGCCTTACCTTGCTCATCTAAGAAAGTACCATTCATTTTAGCAGAATATGTAGTACCTAATTTGAAAATATGACCAACCTCGATACCTTCTGCAAACTTAATGTTACCTTGTCCATCAGGAGAAGGATCTCCCTCTTGAATAAAACGAATATCTAAATAGTCATTAACTGCAAAATCACGCTCAGGGTTAACATTGACTAAATGGAATCCATCTTCGTTGGCACCTGCAATACCATTTCGGATAGATTTAATAGCATGGTCTGCTACAACTTTTACGTCTACCGGTAATTTCACTGGACCAATTGAGCCAACACCACAACCTAATAATTCTTGAATCGCTGCTTCACTTGCAAGTTCCACAGATCCTGCATCAAGTGCATTTTTCAATTTGATATCATTAATTTCATGATCCCCACGTGCAAGCACTACTACAAGCTCTCCATCTACATCAAAAACTAGAGATTTGATGACATTAGCAGGTTCTACTTTTAAGAATGCTGAAACATCTTCAATTGTTTTTTGCTCTGGAGTTGCTACTTTTTCTACATCTTTTAAAGCTTCATCAGATGGTTGATAGTCAACAATAACTTCAGCCATTTCGATATTTGCTGCATAATCAGAAGTATCTGAGTACGCAATTGTATCTTCCCCAATTTCAGAAAGGACCATAAATTCATGTGTTCCTTTACCGCCAATCGAACCTGCATCTGCAATAACAGCACGGTAGTTTAGGCCGAGACGGGAGAAAATATTAGAATAAGCACGATACATATCTTCATATGTTTCATCTAAACTTTCACGTGACGCATGGAAAGAATAAGCATCTTTCATGATAAATTCTCTTCCTCGTAGTAAGCCAAAGCGAGGACGTTTTTCATCACGGAATTTGGTTTGAATTTGATACAATGTTAGCGGTAATTTTTTATATGATTTAATTTCATCACGGACTAAAGTTGTAATGACTTCTTCATGTGTTGGCCCTAATGCAAAATCACGGTCATGTCGGTCTTTTAAGCGCATTAATTCAGGTCCGTATTTTTCCCAGCGACCTGATTCCTGCCATAGCTCAGCAGATTGTAGAGATGGCATTAGTAGCTCAATGGAGTTGATAGCTTCCATTTCTTCTCGGATAATTGTTTCAATTTTTGTTAGCACACGTTTTGCAAGCGGTAAATACGAGTATACCCCACTTGTATTTTGACGAATAAACCCTGCACGTAGTAATTGCTTATGTGACTTTACCTCAGCATCAGCAGGTACTTCACGTAACGTTGGGATAAATGTTTTACTTTGCTTCATTCAGTGTTCCACCTTTTTCAATAGATAAGTTTATACTCTCAATAGCATAAACAAATTTAGCTTTGAGCGCAATGTTTCATCGAAATTGCGCTCAAAGCTAGGAAATCAAATTTCATTTAACTGTCAATGAATTAAAAGAAAAATCTTTGTATATCGTTCCATGTAACAACCACCATTAGAATCATGAGTAGGACGATTCCTACAAAATGTACAATACCTTCTTTTTGACGGTCAATTGGTTTACCACGTAAAGCTTCAAAGCCAAAGAATAATAAACGGCCTCCGTCAAGTGCTGGTAATGGAAGTAGGTTCATAATTCCTAAGTTAATACTTAGCATTGCTGCCCAATTCATTAGGTTCATAATACCATATTGGGCAACTTGCTCTGTTGCTTTATAAATACCTACAGGACCTGAAAGTGCGTCTATTGTAAACTTACCAGTTATTAGCATACCTAATAGTTCAAATATTTTCACTGTCATATTATAGGTTTCTTGAGCTCCATAAACAACTGCCTTTAATGGGTTAAATTCTCTGGGACTTTCATAGCGTACACCTATTTGACCATATTTCTCGCCATCCTGCTGGATTTCCTTAACAGTCATATTTAAGTTCACTGATTGTCCATTTCGTTCAACTGTCACAGCAATATCTTCGTTTGGATGATCTTGAACGATTGCAGCTAAATCTTGCCATTTTTCAACTGCTTGTCCGTTAATAGCTGTTACTCTATCTCCTGCCAGCATCCCTGCTTGTGCAGCTGGATCATTCTCTACTACTTCTGTGATAATTGGCTCGTATGTTGGTACACCATGGATCAATCCAATCACTAAATAAATCACAAACGCGAGAATAAAGTTAAACAAAGGGCCTGCAAAGATAGTCATTGCTCGTTGACCAACTGTCTTTGCATTAAATTGACGATCGTGTGGCGCAATGACAAGTTCACGACCATTTTCCACAAGCACACAGTCTCTAGCTACTTGATAACGAACTAGACGTTCTTCTTCATCATAACCCTCTACAAATAACTCCTTCTCTAAATCGGCGCGTTCAACTTCTAAAAATAATAAATCTGGTAACTGCTTATTATTTTGATTGAAAATAATTTTTTTAACAACATTATCTTCATTCACAATAAGCCCTATTCGGTAGCCTGGCTGTAATTCCGTGCCATCCATATCCTCGCCGGCCATACGTACGTATCCCCCGATTGGTAATAATCGAATAGTATACATTGTTTCACCATGCGTTTTTCCATAAATTTTGGGACCCATTCCGATCGCAAATTCACGTACTAAGATACCTGCACGTTTGGCGAATAAGAAATGTCCAAGTTCATGGAAGAAGACGAGCATACCAAATATTAATATAAATGCAATGGCTGTTTGCATAATACCCCACCTTTAATAGCGATTAGTTAACGATACAGTGCTTTCGTTATTTTACCATGTCTAACACTATTTTTCTTGTCTCACTATCCACATGTAATATGGTTTGTAAATCTGGTACTGCAATGTTTTGATGTGCCTGCATCACACGTTCAATCGTCTCATCAATTTCAAGGAATGTGATTTTCCCTCGTAAAAAGGCTGCAACTGCCGCTTCGTTTGCTGCATTCATTGCTGTCAGAATCGTACCACCCATACGACCAGCCTCATACGCTAAACGCAAAGCAGGGTATCGCTCAAAGTCCATCTCTTGAAAATGTAGTTGACCAATTTGCGCTAAATTTAGTCGCTGACCATTTTGTAATGGTATACGGTCTGGGTAGCTTAAAGCATATTGGATTGGCACACGCATATCGGGTGTACCTAGCTGAGCAATAACACTAGTATCATGATACTCAACTAGAGAGTGAATAATACTTTCTCTATGCAAAAGTACATCTATTTTATCATAAGGCATATCAAATAAAACATGTGCTTCGATGACTTCTAATCCCTTATTCATCATTGTAGCAGAATCTATCGTAATCTTTGCACCCATAGACCAGTTTGGATGGTTCAGTGCATCTGCGACCGTCACGTCTTTTAATTGTTCTCGTGTTTTATCACGGAAGCTACCACCAGAAGCGGTAATAATCAAACGTTCGATATTTTTCGGATTCTCACCATTCATCGATTGGAAGATGGCAGAGTGCTCACTATCTACAGGCAAGATGGCTACTTTGTATTTTTTGGCCTCTGCCATCACTAAATGACCAGCAGTTACAAGCGTTTCTTTATTAGCAATAGCAATCGTTTTGCCCATACGAATGGCTGCTAATGTTGATTCAAGGCCTACACTTCCAAGCACAGCATTGACAAGTACAGTCGAATCTGGATGTGTTGCGACCTCTACAAGTCCTTTTGCTCCAAACGTAAATTGGATACTTGGAAACTCTTTAGCTAGGGTTAGTGCGTCTTCTTCTAATTGCACAGAAACTAATTCTGGCTTTAATGTTTCAATCATTTCTCGCGTTTTCTCTAGGTTCTTTCCTGATGAAAAAGCTACTAATTGAAAAGCATCACGTTGTTCTTTTAAGATATCGTAGGTTTGCCAACCAATTGAACCCGTTGCACCTAATAAACTAATTTTTTTCACAACAAATTGTCCCCTTTTTCTATCTAAGCAAATGATTTAGCAAGATTCTTTTCCTATACAATTAATTACTAAATAAATGTAAAAAATGAAGTAGAGGCACGACAAATAATAGACTATCAAAGCGATCTAAAATTCCTCCGTGCCCTGGTAAAATATTGCCTGAATCTTTTACATCAAAGTGACGTTTAATAGCAGACTCTACCAAATCGCCCATTTGACCAATGATAGAGGCAAAAATCGTTACAAAAACAAGTGATATATAACCATTTGCGAATGGGTAAAGGAGTTGCATACCGACTGCAAAAATAACAGCAATGACTATTCCACCTATAAAGCCTTCGATCGTTTTCTTAGGTGAAATTTCTGGCCATAACTTATTTTTCCCTAATTTTCTCCCTACAAAATATGCACCAGAATCCGTTGTCCAAACAACTAATAAGCAATAGACAACATACTCTAATCCAATATTTCTAGTTTCAATTAGATAATGGAATCCTAATCCCACATAAAAAGCGCCTAATAAAATAAAGCCAACTTCATCAAAAGTTATTTTATTTTTTACTAAAACCACGTAAATAAGAAGTAGCATCATTAGACCATAGACTACCATTAGATTAGACGAATAGCCTATTAATTCTACAACCCTTTCACTCCAGTCCTTCGGGATAACCAGTAAAATTAAAGTGATCAGTCCTAAGAAGCCAGGTACAGAAAAAATGGAAATACCTTTCATCTTAAGTATTTCATAAAAACCGACAATAGCCATTGCTAGCACAAGTATGGCAAATGGTACTTTTCCATAAATAACGAATGGAATGAAAAGTGCTGCTGCAATTATTGCGGTAATAATTCGTTGTTTCAAGTTGTTTCTTCTCCCTTCAACCCACCGTAACGGCGATTACGTTTCTGATAGTTTTCCACCGCTTCGAGTAAGTTTTCCTCACTAAAATCTGGCCACAATGTATCTGTAAACCAAAATTCTGTATAGGCGAGCTGCCATAGCATAAAGTTACTTAATCGCACTTCACCACTTGTACGAATTAAAAGATCTGGCTCAGGTAAATGTGCCGTCATTAAATGAGATGTTAAGCAATCTTCTGTTATGTCTTGCATCGTTAATTGACCGTCCTGCACTTTTTGAAGCATCATTTTCATGGCATTGACCATTTCAGAACGACTACCATAATTCAGTGCAAAATTTAAAATAAGCCCTGTATTATGCTTCGTTTCTTCCATTGCCTCATACAACGCTTTTTGTGTATGGGCAGGTAATAAAGATGGGTCTCCAATCATTTCGACACGTACATTACGCTCCATCATTTCTGGTAAAAAGGAACCTAAAAACTCAACAGGTAACCGCATAAGAAAATCTACCTCAGGTTTTGGTCTCTTCCAATTTTCAGTGGAAAATGCATAGACAGTTAAGACTTTAATACCCAAGTCTGACGCAAATCTTGTCACCTTACGCACCGTCTTCATTCCTTCATGATGACCAGCTACACGTGGCATAGCTCTTTTCTTCGCCCAACGTCCATTTCCGTCCATAATAATCGCTACATGGGCAGGAATCGGCTCGCTTTTAGCTAGGGCCACACGCTCCTCCAATGATAGTGTATCCATATTTATTTGTTTACCTAATAGCTTTTTAAACATGCTAACTCCCCCACTACAACTAATCGGACGTATACTAACCTATCATAACAAACAAAAGCGCCTTTTGTCTTTTTTTTCCCTCTAAATTGACTATGTATGTACTAGCTTATTTTAGAACTATACACATATTAAAGAATGAGTTTGTTAAATAATGATGATTGTATCATTAATGACCTTTTCACATTCATACATGCTCTCTATTTGAGTAAGCAATTTGGCTATGAATAATAAAGAGAAAAGACGTCCTGTTAAGTATAGGACGCCTTCATCTCATCAAAAAGTTCCATCATAGACGTGTAAAAGGTTTCTTTACACCTCTAAAATTTCTTTTTCTTTATCTTTCGCTACTTGATCTACTTTCACAATGAATTCATCTGTTAACTTTTGAATATCTTCCCCATAGCCACGTAGATCGTCTTCTGTGATTTCGCCAGCTTTTTCAAGTTTTTTCAAATCATCATTTGCATCACGACGAACATTACGTACAGCAATTTTTGCATCTTCCGCTTCTTTTTTCACTTGTTTTACTAGATCCTTACGACGCTCTTCTGTTAAAGCAGGAATCATAAGACGAATGACAGAACCATCATTTGTTGGTGTAATACCAATATCTGATTTCATAATTGCTTTTTCAATATCACCTAAAATTGATTTATCGTAAGGCGTAATTACTAATAAACGAGCTTCAGGTATAGAAACACCCGCAAGTTGGTTAATTGGTGTTGCTGCTCCATAGTAATCAACCGAAATACGATCTAATAGAGATGCGTTCGCACGACCTGCACGAATAGATGCTAGTTCGCGTGAGAAAGCTGCGATTGTTTTGTTCATTTTTTCTTTAGCTTGTTCTAATACTTGTTTAGCCATTATACATTCCTCCTAACAACTGTTCCGATTTTTTCGCCTTGTACAGCTCGTTTAATGTTACCCGGCTCCGTAATTGAGAAAACAATTAGCGGGATATCGTTATCCATACATAAAGTTGAAGCCGTTGAATCCATTACTTGTAAGCCTTGTTGGATAACGTCTAAGTATGTGAGTGTATCATATTTAATGGCTGTCTCATCCACTTTAGGATCCGCTGAATAAACGCCATCGACATTGTTTTTAGCCATTAAAATTGCATCAGCATCAATTTCTGCTGCTCGTAATGCGGCAGTCGTATCAGTAGAGAAGAACGGATTACCTGTCCCTGCTGCAAAGATAACAACACGCTTTTTCTCAAGATGTCTAACTGCTTTACGACGAATGTATGGCTCCGCTACTTGAGTCATCACAATAGAAGATTGAACACGTGTTTCAATGCCTAATTTTTCAAGTGCATCTTGTAAAGCTAGGGAGTTCATTACGGTTGCCAGCATGCCCATATAGTCCGCAGCAGCACGATCCATTCCCATTTCACTACCTATTTTTCCACGCCATATATTACCGCCACCTACAACAACAGCAACTTCTACATCAAGATCTACTACTTCTTTTACTTCTTCTGCAACAGACTTGATTATTTTTGGTGATAAACCGAAGCCCGCTTCTCCAGCTAACGCTTCACCACTTAGTTTAATAACTACTCGTTTATATTGCGGTACACTCATTGTAAACCTCCGTAAGACTTTATTTAAAACATCCCTATTCCCTTTTCCATTATAGTATATCTAACAATAATTGCTAGTTGTGAATAAGGCAGAATAGAAAATTATCTTCAATTTTTTTCATTCATTTCGGAAAAATAGGGAACACGCTATGTTGTGTTCCCCATTTTTTTGTCTAGATAATCTAGATATTATTTGATTAGAATCAAATGCAAGCTAAATTAGTTACCTTTAACTTGGCTCATTACTTCTTCTGCAAAGTTATCTTCACGTTTTTCGATACCTTCACCAACAGCGTAACGTACAAAGCCGTTTACAGAACCACCAGTTGAAGCTACAAAATCACGTACTTTTTGATCTGAGTTTTTAACGAAAGTTTGGTCAAGTAAGCAAACATCTTCGAAATATTTACCAAGACGGCCTTCAACCATTTTTGCAACGATGTTTTCTGGTTTACCTTCGTTAAGAGCTTGTTCAGTTAATACTTTACGCTCACGTTCAACTTCTTCAGCAGAAACTTCATCGCGAGAAACATAAGTTGGGTTAATTGCTGCAATGTGCATAGCAACATCTTTAGCAGCTGCTGCATCAGTAGAGCCTTCTAAAGTTACTAATACACCGATACGGCCGCCCATGTGTAAGTATGAACCGAATGCATCTGCATCAGATTTTGTTTTAATTTCGAAACGACGAAGTGTAATTTTTTCTCCAATTGTTGCAATAGCAGAAGAAATTTGATCTACAATTTTTACGCCTTCAGCATTTGCAAGCTCTAAAGCAGCTTCAACTGATGCAGGTTTAGCAGCAAGTAATTGCTCAGCTAAAGATGCAACTAATACTTGGAATTTGTCGTTTTTCGCAACAAAGTCAGTTTCAGCATTTACTTCAAGGATGATTGCTTCGTTACCTTGTTCTAAAATATAAGTTGTACCTTCTGCAGCGATACGGTCAGCTTTTTTAGCAGCTGAAGAAAGACCTTTTTCACGTAGGAAGTCGATAGCTGCTTCTAAGTCGCCATCAGTTTGTACTAACGCTTTTTTACAATCCATCATACCAGCGCCAGTTTTTTCGCGTAATTCTTTTACTAATTGTGCAGTAATGTTTGCCATTTAGTGTTTCCTCCTCAAATTGGTTGAACATAATTTAATGATAGGTTCTAAAAAAGGTGATAAGGGTTTTGAGCCACTTATCACCTTTTTGTAAACGTGAATTACTCAGCAGCAGCTTCTACAGCTGGAGCTTCTTCTTCACCTTGTTTTGACTCGATTAAAGCGTCAGCCATTTTAGCAGTTAAAAGTTTAACAGCGCGAATAGCATCATCATTAGCAGGGATTACGTAGTCGATTTCATCTGGATCACAGTTAGTATCAACAATACCTACTAGAGGGATGTTTAATTTACGAGCTTCTGCAACCGCAATACGTTCTTTACGTGGGTCAACCACGAACATTACGTCTGGAAGATCGTGCATATCACGGATACCGCCTAAGAATTTGATTAGACGTTCGTGTTCTTTTTTAAGTTGGATTACTTCTTTTTTAGGAAGAACTTCGAAAGTTCCTTCTTCTTCCATTTTTTCGATTTGTTTCATACGTGCAACACGTTTTTGAATTGTACCGAAGTTTGTAAGAGTACCACCTAACCAACGTTGGTTGATGTAGTAGTTGCCTGAACGTTCAGCTTCATCTTTGATCGCTTCTTGTGCTTGTTTTTTCGTACCAACGAAAAGAACTTTACCACCGTCTTGACCAACTTGACGCATGAAGTCATAAGCTTCCTCTAATTTTTTAACAGTTTTTTGTAAGTCGATGATGTAGATCCCGTTACGTTCAACGAAGATATATTTCTTCATTTTTGGGTTCCAACGACGAGTTTGGTGACCGAAATGTACACCAGCTTCAAGTAATTGTTTCATAGAAATTACTGACATGTGAATTTCCTCCTAATATGTTTGGTTTTTATCCTCCGCATTTATCATCTACAACAAGCTACCCTAAGCTTAGAGCACCACTTACTGCATCAAAATGCGTGTGTAGTAATAACACCATTTGCAACTATATCATAGCTTTGAACAATTCGCAACAATTTAGTGATGGAATTTCAGTAAAAGCTCGATTTCTGTTTTACCCTTTTGCAGTTGTTTCGCTATTTCCTCTGGTGATTTTCCCTGCTTTGCTAATTCTAGAGCTTGTTGTTCCACTGTCAGTAATTTTTCAGCTTCTTTTTGCTCCTCCACTTTTAAAGGTGGAGCTGTTTTCACCATTTTCGAGCCAGTATGTTGCTGACGTGAATAAGCGTTTGCGACAATATTTTTAGGTACATAGATACGAGCATCCTTTTCTAAGGATAGAGAACTATCACTTTTCACCTCGTGTACTACTGGCAAAGATGGCTGCTCCTGAGGAGTCACATATTGTTCCGTTTGCTGCAAGCTACTAGCAGCTATTTCTGACTGCGAGACATTTTGTAGCTCTTTAATAAGACGGTCATTTTCATCTTTCATTTCAGCTAAATATACACTAATGGTGTCGTCCATTTCCCTCATTAATCGTTCTTGCTTCTTTTCCAAATCTTTAAACTTTGCTAACTTTGTATTTAAAATGATAAGAAAATAAAATGAAATTAGCTGTAAAAAGAATAGCACCGCTATTAGAATGGTTGTCATTGTAAACTCCTATCCACTAAAATCCACGAAATTCCCTTTAAACGGATGTTGTGCCTGTTTTTCTTGTTGATGCTTTTTTTTCTTTTTATGAATCCCTGTTAAATACTCACCACCCGCATCTTCATCCTCACTAATTTCATCCATACCTTCTGATGTGTTGACAATTTTTTGTTTGCGCTCTACTTCTTTTTTTAATGCTTCATTTGCATGTGCTTGCTGAGCCAATACTTGTTGCTGTGCCTGATCCGCCATTTTTCCTGCTTCAAATGTTTTTGGAATAGCAATCTGTAACTCGACACCTTTTAAACTCATTGGAATCTCTCCCTCAAGGATATTTACGCATTAATCATTTCACTAGATAATAGCTTTCGTAGCTTTAATAGCGCTTTTGAATGAATTTGTGAAATACGAGAGGTTGATAGTTCAAGCATTTCACCAATTTCTGTCAAAGTTAACTCCTCCGTGTAAAATAAACTTAGGACAAGTTGTTCTTTTTCATTGAGTTTCTGAATATTTTCCGCAAGATCATCTAACAACTCTGATTTAATGATAGCTTGCTCAGGTGTTTTTGTTGTATCGTCTCGTATGACAAATGACTTGCCATCTGTTTCTTCTTGGTCTTGTTGTTCATTAATAGAAAGAACATTTGAAAAAAAATGCTCTTGCACAGTTTGATAGACATCTTCAACAGATACTTCCATATGCTCCGCAAGCTCCTCAGGTGTTACATGACGCATATATTTTTGTTCTAGTTGTTCAATTTGTGCATCTAATTTTTTAGCTTTTTCACGCGCTGACCGTGGTAACCAGTCTTCTTTTCGTAAACCATCAATGATGGCTCCTCTTACTCTAAACGAAGCATATGTATCAAATTTTAAATCTCTGTTAATGTCAAATTTATTTAATGCATCAAAAAGTCCTACCATCCCTAAGCTCGTTAAATCGTCTCGTGAGACGCTTTTTGGCAGACCTGCACCAATACGTTGGACATGATAAGATACTAAAGAAATGTATTTTTTTATAAGTAAATCACCCGCATCGGGGTCACGCTCATGTATCCAGCGATTCCATAGTTTTTGCTCATCGTTCAGAATTGGTTGTGTCATGAAATCCACCTCTCTAAAAAACGCTTTTTCACGCCTGTTTACTAACGACTACTTGCGCTCTTAAAATTTATCATTCAACAGGATTTCTCAGTTATTTTTTATAAAAATCCACATTTAAGCTAATCTAGACGTGAGCCCTGAATAGTTAAGCCCGATAAGCAGTTGCCATCTTTCCTATATTATAACAAGAATCGACTATAATTTCATTTGTTTCTCTTAGTCTCTAATATATTCCTTTGTTTTTGAAAGACATAGAAAAACTGTATCCTGATTGTGTAACGACACTTGGATACAGTTGGATATGATTAAGCTATTTGTAGGTAGCTACTGAATTCTTTTGATATAGTTTTAGCACTAGTGTAACGCAAAGAACAAATTGAACAAAAGAGCAATACTACCCAATATATAGAAACCACTCTTTATCAATAAATTATGCTTTACAACGAACTAAAGACAAGGTTTCCATTGAATATAGTTGCCTTACGTAGAGATCTTCGAGCAATTGCTACAGCAGAGCAAGAAGCCTCCACACACCATATTTGCACTATCTCTCACTTTTGGCTATGTTTGCTCACCTGCTTGATTGAGTGGAGTTTTTCCTCCTGTAATAAATTGAAGGATTTGGGCTAATGAGCGTTCATCCCCCCAACCTGAGCTTTTTGCCAAACGACCAGCTCGTTCTAATAAATTCCCGTTACCAAATGGGGACCAAACATCAAAGATATTGTCACACCCAATTACAACAGTTACTCCTTTTCTGTGTTATAAACCAGCAGGGGGAAACTTTCTACGTAGGGGGGACACTCGTCACGATCGTAATACCTGCATCACGTAAGATGCTCGCCATTTCTTCTGCCTCAGAGTGTGAAACATCTCCTAGCCTAAAGTTATGGCTATATAAAAATAATTAATTTCACTTAAGTTTTTTCATATGCTACATACTCCAAAGCAAAATAAAAAAGAGTCGTTATTCACGACTCTTACTGTTACGCATTTACTTGTTGATCTTCTTCTCGACTCATCATCGTTCTTACTACTTGTGCAATTTCCTCTGAATTTTCATCTTGAAATTCAACCGTAGAATTAGCTATTGGCACTTCTTGTTTTACGCCTTCTATTGATTCAAGTTCCTTTTCTTCTATATCGCCTTCAACCGCTTCCTCATCTTCCTCTGGTGTAAACAAGATGTAAGCAATTAGAAAACGTACAATAAACATTACAAAAAATGCGATGATTGCTACAATAAAAGAGCCTATCAGGATTCGCAGAGGCGTAAATGGTTTTTGAAATGTACTAAAAAAATAAATAGAAAAGGCAATTAATGCTCCCCATAGGTTGTAAAATATAGAACCAAACATTAGATTTCACTCACTCCCTGGTTAACTGTTCGGATATGTAATATCGACGTTGCAGGATTAAATTCAATCGTTCTACCACTATTTCCACCAGTATCCTCGGCTACTAAAGGGATGCCCTGCCTCTTTAATTCATTTTTGACAGCTTCTACATTGCGGGGACCAATACGCATTGTATCTTTGTCTGAAGTAAATTGGAACATCTGCGCACCCCCTGCAATTTTTGCCTTGAGTTTAAATTTTTGAACGCCTTCTAACTTTAGTAAATCAATCATTGCAGCAATCCCTGAATCTGCAAATTTCGCGACATTGATTGACTCAGCTCTTCCTAAACTTGAATCTGGTAACATCACATGGATTAAACCAGCAATTTTTTTTGACTCATCATACAAAATAACACCAACACATGAACCAAGACCAGAAGTTCGAATCGTGTTAGGCAGCTTTACTACATCCATTTGTGCAATTCCCACTTTAATCACTTGTCCACTACTATTGGTTAACATATCACGAAACCCCTAATGCTTTAAAAATTGCATCAAACGAGTCAGGGTCTGGTAGTAGGAAGAAATGGCCCCTCACCGTTTCATGGTCTTCCACACCTTCTTCAAAAATGGATGTATTTATAACAATAACATTATCACTGACATGAGATAATTCTATTAATCCAATGCTTATTATAGCTCCAAACATATCAACACTTAGACCTGGCACAGTTGGATAAATTTTCAAATTAGTAAAATCCGATAAGGCAGATAAATAGGAGCCCGATAAAATATTACCCATCTCTTGCATGGCTGATAAACCTAACTCTGAAACAGGTCGTTTTTTAAAGTCAAAAGAATCATCAAAAATAAGTCGGCGTATAAAGCGGTTTGCTTGTTCGATCGGTAAAATAAAGAACATACTTCCCTCTGCATCACCTTCAATACGAAGGAAAATGCCAACAACTACGTTTTCTGATCCGCCAGCCAACTCCATCATATCGTTAAAGGACACCATCTCTACCTTTGGCACACGCATATCAATTTTTTTCCCAAGTAAATTGGAAAGTGCTGTCGCGGCATGCGCAGCACCGATGTTTCCAATCTCCTTTAATACATCTAAATGTAGTGATGTAATTTTTTGATTAAATGTCATTATCGATCCCTACTTTAGTGGATTTAATACTTTTTCTAAATGTAATAAGATTAATAATCGCTTCTCTACTTTAGCAACGCCTGAAATAAATTCTTCTTCAAGTGAGCCAACGACTTCTGGTTGGGGTTCAATAGCACTTGCAGGAATATCAATAACGTCGTTAGCAGAATCCACTACAAAGCCTACTTCCATATCTTCTAATGAAATAATAATAATGCGTGTTGTTTCCTCATGTTCAGAAATAGGTAATTCAAAACGTTCACGTAAATCCACAATTGGTGTGACAACACCTCGTAGATTAATTACACCTTTTACATATTTCGCTGTTTTCGGTACACGTGTAATATGCATTAATTTCTCAATTCCTTGAACATGGGACACAGGAATTGCATATTCTTTATCTGCTAACTGAAAAACTATTACTTTAATACTTTCTTGCTCCACTGCATTTGTCATACTTTACACCTCTCTTATTCATTCACCTTATTTAATTAGTGCGTTGCAATCTACAATTAAGGCTACTTTACCATTGCCTAAGATTGTTGCTCCTGAAATGGCAAAGATATTTGTTAAGTAATTTCCTAAAGACTTCAAGACAATCTCTTGTTGGCCAATGAATGAATCCACCACTAAACCAGCAAGTTTTTCACCCTTACGGACAATCACCACTGAGTGGAATTCTTCATCTTGATGCTCTTGACGAGGTACCTCAAAGATTTCCTCTAAGAATACCAACGGCACAACTTTGCCACGGAAGTCGATTACTTTTTGATTATGCGCATTCATAATCTCTGATGAACGGATAATAGATGTTTCGATAATAGAAGATAGTGGAATAGCATAAATTTCCTTTTCAATCTCCACAAGCATAACTGAAATAATTGATAATGTCAGTGGTAATTGAATCGAGAAGATGGATCCAACATCCTGTGTTGATTCAATTGAAATATTGCCACCTAGTGATTCAATCGTTGTTTTTACAACATCTAAACCTACTCCACGACCAGATACATCTGAAATAACATCTGCAGTTGAGAAGCCTGAAGCTAGAATAAGCTCATTAATTTGTTTATCAGACATTGAATAGGATTGTTCTTGTGTAACAATACCTTTTGAAATAGCTTTCGCTAACACTTTTTCTCTATTTATGCCCGCGCCATCGTCTTCAATTTCAATAAAGACGTAGTTTCCGCTATGATAGGCACGCAATACGACCGTTCCTTCTTCAGGCTTGCCTTTTGCACGACGAGCAGTTGGATTCTCAATGCCATGATCCACAGAATTACGAATCAAGTGAACAAGCGGATCTCCAATTTCATCAATTACTGTGCGATCTAGTTCGGTTTCAGCACCAATAATTTCAAGGTTGATTTTCTTATTTAAATCACGTGATAGCTGACGAATCATTTTCGGGAAACGATTGAACACTGTTTCTACAGGTACCATTCGCATTGTTAAAATAATAGTTTGCAAATCACCCATCACACGACTCATACGCTCTACTGTTTCATTTAGTTCGCCATGATTTACTTCAGTAGAGATAGATTGCAGTCGACCACGATCAATGACAAGCTCTTCAAACAAGTTCATTAAAATATCTAGACGTTCAATATTTACACGAATTGTTTTATTACCTACAGGTGCATGATTTTTGTCAGCCTTGGAAGGTGTAGCTTCTTTAGCAGGTTTTGCAATAGGCTCGGCTTTAGCAGCAGGCGTACTTGTTGGTATAGCAGCTACCTCAGCCACTGCTGTTGCAGTTGCTGCTACTTCTTGTTGCGCTTCAAATACTTTTTCACTAAATTTCCGTTGGTCAATTGTAGTCACTATAACCTCATCAACTTCAGAAACTTTCATTAGCTTTTTCTGCATATCCTCAGCTGTTGTTTTTGTGACAAAAGCTACATAAAATTGTTGATCAAACTGTTCATCTTCTAACTTTTCAACAGATGGACTTGATTTAATGACATCCCCATCTTTTTCCAAAATCTCAAACACCATAAATACACGTGCTGCCTTAAGAAGGCAATCGTCACGTAATGTTACTAAAATTTCAAAAGCATTAAAGCCTTGTTCAGCCGATTGTGTAATGACTGTTTGTTCAAACGAATCATATTCTAATACACTTTCAACAACCGGTGCAGCAACCGTTGCTACCACCTCTGGTATTGCTGCTTCCTCGCCTAGTTCTATACGCTTTAGTTGTGCGACAGTTGAGGAAACATCACGCTTACCATCTCCACCATTCGCAATATCCATCACCATTTCTTCTAAATGATCAACAGATTCAAATACAACATCTAAAATTTCAGGTGTTACATGAATCTTCTCATTACGGATGGCATCTAAAACATTCTCCATTTTATGGGTTAAATCTGCTAAATCTTCGAAGCCCATTGTGGCAGACATACCTTTTAATGTGTGTGCAGAGCGGAATATTTCCCCAACAATTGCCAAATCATCTGGATTTTTTTCTAATTCTAATAAATGTTCACTACACGCTTGTAAATGTTCTTTACTTTCTTCAATAAACATCTCTAAATATTGATTGACTTCCATAAGAGGACACCCCTTTTAAGGCAAATATTTCATTATTGTTTGTGCAATATCATCTACATCTGCAACTTCATCAACAAGTTGCGTTTCTACTGCTGCTTTTGGCATACCATATACAATGCAAGTTTCTGCTGATTCTGCAATAGCAATGACATTGCCAGTATGTTTTAATGCTTTTAGACCATTAGAGCCATCATGGCCCATACCTGTCATAATCACTGCTACTTTATCAAAATCTTTATATTGACTAACATCTTCGAACATGACATCTACAGAAGGTCGGTGGCCAGATCTTGGTGCTTCTTGATTATCAAGAACAATGCCAAAAGTTGTCCCTACTTTTCTAAGTTTTAAATGATATCCACCTGGTGCAATATAAGCCACTCCATTTTGCAAAATATCGCCCTGTTCAGCTTCTTTAACAGAAATTTCACTTAGCTGATCAAGTCGATTAGCAAGCGATTTAGTAAATCCAGCAGGCATATGCTGAACAATTAATATTGGAGCTTGAATAGACTTAGGAATTTTAGTAACAACCTCCTGAAGCGCGCGAGGTCCTCCTGTTGATGTGCCAATTAACACAATCTTCTTTCCTATTTTACTCCATTCTACCATTGGTTTAGTTACGGCTACCTTAGTAGAAACAACATTAGTAGACGTATTTGTTCGTCCATGCTGTTGTGGTTCCTTTATTACGGTACTCACTCTTGTCACTTGTTCGTGTTGTCGTTTACTTCCAGAAGGTTTTTTCAATTTGGAAACTGGCACCGTTGCAGCTTGTTCCACTTTGTGCACAAGTTCATTTTGAATTTTATGTAAATCAAGGGAGATGGTCCCGCTAGGCTTGGCAACAAAATCGACTGCCCCGCTCTCAATTGCTGCAATTGCATTTTCTGTCCCACGTTGAGTGGTACTTGAGAGCATTACTACAGGAACTGGACATTGTATCATAATTTCTTTTAAAGCATCGAGCCCGTTCATTTCAGGCATCTCAATATCCATTGTTACAACGTTTGGCTTCAACGATTGTATCTTTTTGATCGCATCTTTTCCATTTCGAGCTGTTCCAACTACTTCCACCTTCGAGTTGCCAACAAAAAAGTCACTAATTAGCTTTCTCATAAAAGCAGAATCATCCACAACTAAAAGCTTGCTTTTATGCAAAAAGTCCAATTAATCACGCCCTTTCGAGAAAATACTTCTAAGTTTCGTTAAAAATTTTTTCGTTGTTTGATCATGTGCATGTATTTCCTCCGCACGTTGCTCCATAAAACGAACGACTATAAGTTGCATTGTCTTTGATATTAATGCGTCTGGATAAGCAAGTGAGAATGGCACTTGCTCGCGCACTGCCTTACGCACAACAGGGTCTTCAGGTAATGAACCAAGAATGATCGTTTCTTTGTCTAAAAAACGTTTCATTGTTAACTGCAAACGTTCATTCGTTTCTATTCCTTCTTCTTTACTGAAAGCGCGGTTACAGAGAATATAAAACTGCTTATCTGGATCTCGAACATGAATATATTTCATCATGGAATACGCATCTGTAATAGAAGTAGGTTCCGCTGTTGAAATGACGATAATTTCATCAATGGATGTGAGTAAATCTAACGACCAATTAGTAGCACCAGCGCCCATATCAAATAAAATATAATCATAGTTTTTTTGAAGTTCTTCAAATGCTTGAATAAGTCGTTCAAACATACTATGAGACCAATCAAGCACGCTCGTCATACCTGACCCACCTGAAATATACCTTAAATCATAAGGCCCTTCAAATATTACCTCATCTAGTAGCTTATTTCCTTCTAAGTAATCTTTTAAACTATAAGAAGCATTTTTCCCAATTAAGATATGGATATTCCCCATCCCAATATCCATATCTACAATGACAACTCTTTTTCCCTTTTGGGCCAAAGTCATGGCAAAGTTCATTGTGAAGTTACTTTTACCTACTCCACCTTTGCCACTTACAACTGCAATCGCTCTACCTAGTTCGCCTTGCTGTTTCATCATTTTTAAGCGTAATGCTTCAGCTTGGTCTCTCATTTTTCTTCACCTTGAAAAAACAAATTAAGTACTGCTTCTAAATCAGCTTCTTCAATATCTTCTGGTACTTCTTGACCATTCGTATAGTAAGCAAGTCCTTTATTATATTTAATCATTAAATTGATCATTGTGCCAATAGAATTTGTTTCATCAATTTTTGTAAAAATGAATTTTTCAATTGGTAATTGCTTAAATTGATCTACAATATTCTCCATATCCCTTTCTTTCGTTGTCATTGCAAGCACTAAATAAGATTCTGCATGATCATCGAATTTTATGAGACGTTGGAGATCATCAACATACTTGACTTCTTTATAATTTCGACCAGCTGTATCAATAAAAACCAAATCTAAATGTGATAATCTCTGGATTGCTTGTTCAAAATCTGTTGCATTGTAAGCAATTTCAACAGGAGCTTGTAAGAGACCAGCATATGTTTTGAGCTGCTCTATTGCCGCAATCCGATAAGTATCTGTCGTAATAAAGCCAATCTTTTTCTTTTTTTCTAACACAGCTCTAGCTGCCATTTTGGCAATGGTTGTAGTCTTTCCAACCCCTGTTGGTCCTAAAATGTTTATATATTTTCTTTCGTAGGATAATCCTCCGATGGGAAGTACTTCTAGCTTCTTACGTAGTAAATTTTTTGCTATCAATTTACATTGCGAGAAATTTATTTCGGATGCTTCTTTAAAATGCATAAAAAGCTCATCACCTATCGTTGTGATGAGCTCTTCACTTAGCTCTTGCTGTCTTAAGTATTCAATGAAGGGTAAGAGTTCATCGGGATATTGAGCTTGGGTAGTCTTTTTATGCATCGATTGCATTAATGATTTTAAATCAGCAATTTCTTTTCTCAATTCTTCTGACATGCTAGCGTCCTCATGTACTGCTGCTACACCAAGGGGTGGCTCCTGATGTATTTTTGCTTGAATAGCATTTGTAATCTCTTGTAACCTTGCATTTTCTTTTTTTACTACTGGCAGTCCAGCTGGTGGTGTTGGTACTGAAGCCACTTGTTGTGGCTCCATTGCATCAATACCCGCAACCACTTCAAAACTTTTCTTTTTTATCATGCCAAAAAATTTCTTTGTGATGACGACTTTTGAATTTAATATGACTGCGTCCTCACCTAATTCTGCTCGCACTTGCTTCATCGCCTCTGGTATGGATGATGCATAATACTTTTTCATTTTCATTAAACATTCACCACCCCAACACTTTGAATTTCAACCGAAGCATCCAATTCATTATAGGATAGAACCGGAATTTGTGGGAAATAACGCTCCGTTAGTTGACGTAAATACATTCGAACTGCTGGAGAGCATAATATAATAGCTGATTGCTCCATAAACGAAACACGCTCTACTTCCGCTGCAATAGTTTCTAATACTGTTTGAGAATCTTGTGGATCCATCGCTAAATAATTTCCGTGATCCGTTTGTTGGATACTATCAGCGATCATTTTTTCTACTTTACCAGAAACCGTAATCACCTTTAATACTGAACTATCCCCAACATACTGTGCTGTAATTTGACGAGCCAATGCTTGACGTACATATTCAGCTAAGATATCTGTATCACTCGTTAATTTTGCATAGTCTGCAAGCGTCTCAAAAATAATTGGCAAGTTACGCACTGATACATTCTCTCGAAGAAGCTTACCCAGTACCTTTTGAATTTCTCCAGTAGATAAAGGTGCAGGTGTTAATTCTTCTACTAAAATTGGATGGGATTCGCGTAAATGATCGATTAACTGCTTTGTCTCTTGACGGCCTAATAACTCATGAGCATTTGCTCTAATTATTTCTGTTAAATGTGTTGACACCACACTCGGTGGGTCCACAACTGTGTAACCGTACATTTCCGCGTCCTCTTTTACTTGCTCTGTAATCCACTTAGCTGGTAATCCAAATGATGGCTCGACAGTATCAATACCTTCAATAGAATCATCGTCGCCAGGACTCATCGCTAAATAATGATCTAGTAAAAGTTCTCCTCGTGCCATTTCATTCCCCTTTATTTTAATTCGATATTCATTTGGTTGAAGCTGAATATTGTCTCGAATACGGACTACTGGAATCACGATACCTAACTCCAAGGCAAGCTGTCGACGAATCATGATAACACGGTCTAATAAATCCCCACCTTGAGCGGCATCTACTAAGGGAATTAATCCATAACCAAATTCGAATTCAATTGGGTCCACATTTAATAAATTCACAACATTCTCAGGACTCTTCATGCCGTCAGTAGCCACTTCTTCTTCAATCTCCTGTAATTCTTCTTCATCCTCTGGCTTCTTACGTTCCATCATATAAGCTCCCGCAATTAACGAAAGGCCTATTGGCAGCGTTACCCAGTTTGGTATTGGCGTAAATAGCCCTAGTAATACAATGGTACCTCCTGCTACATAAAGCAGCTTAGCTTGAGCAAATAATTGGCCTGTAATGTCTTGACCAAGACTCCCTTTAGAAGAGGCTCGTGTTACGACAATCCCTGTAGCAGTCGAAATAAGCAAGGCAGGAATTTGGGATACAATACCGTCCCCAACTGTTAGTTTCGAAAAATGAGTTGCCGCTTCTGCAAATGGAAGCCCCATTTGTACAACGCCAATGATGATACCAAATAATAGATTGATAATAACCATTACCATTGAAGCGATGGCATCCCCTTTTACAAATTTCGTGGCACCATCCATTGCACCGTAAAAGTCAGCTTCTCCTGCAACTTTTTCACGTCGCTCGCGCGCTTCTTTTTCGGAAATAATCCCCGCATTTAAGTCAGCATCAATACTCATTTGTTTACCTGGCATCGCATCAAGTGTGAAACGTGCCGCTACTTCTGCTACTCGTTCTGCACCTTTTGTAATTACAATAAACTGAATTAACACTAAAATTAAGAAGACGACTAAACCAACAAGTATATTTCCTCCAACTACGAAATCACCAAAAGTTTCAACGACCGAACCTGCATCTCCATTTGCTAAGATGGCACGAGTTGTGGAAACACTTAGTCCTAATCGGAACAAAGTCAGTAGTAAAATCACCGAAGGAAAAATGGAAAAATCCAATGCTTCTTTCATACTCATTGCTGTGAGCAGTACAATTAATCCTAATGTAATATTAATGACAATTAAAAAACTTAACATCCACGGAGGAAGAGGGATGATGAGCATCGCAACGATTAAAATAACCGCACCTAAAACCCCAATATCGCGAACTTTCATTTGTGTCCCTCCTACAAAAAGCCTTAAATTTTTCGCTTAATTCGGTAAACATAAGCGAGTATCTCTGCTACTGCTTTGAAAAATTCTTCTGGTACCTGATCGCCTATTTCTACCTGGTCATACATAGCTCGTGCTAAAGGTCGATTTTCAACCATTATTACATCATGTTCTTTGGCGATCAGTTTAATTTTTTGAGCAATAAAGTCTGTCCCCTTGGCAATAACACGAGGAGCATCCATACTGTCCTCATTATATTTGAGGGCAATTGCATAGTGAGTAGGGTTGGTAATAACTACATCCGCACTCGGAACCTCTGACATCATACGTCTCATCGCCATCTCACGTTGGCGTTGTTTGATTTTTGATTTGATTAGAGGGTCACCCTCACTATTTTTATATTCATCTTTAATATCTTGCTTAGACATTTTAAGATTTTTTTCATACTCATGTTTTTGATACATCCAGTCTAAAACGGATACACAAAGTAATACTAAAGAAGCTGCTATACCCATAATACCAACAAGCTTCCCTACCGTAATGAGAGTCATCCATGGACTTTTAAACGATAACGCCAAAACTTCTGGTAAGTTTGACCAAATAATAATAGTTGTAACACTTCCGATAAAACCAATCTTTAAAACAGATTTTATTAACTCCACAATGGCTTTGACAGAAAATATCTTTTTTAACCCTTTAATAGGGTCCATCTTTTTCAAATCAAATTTCATTGGCTCTAACGTAAAAAGAAAACCAAATTGCAAAAAGTTACCTGCAAGTGCTCCGACAAATGCAATTGCCATAATGGGCACAATGATAAAAGCCATTTGAATCAAAGTTTCTGTAAATAGGTGCATCACACTATCAATAGTCAGTGATTCGATGCGTATGTTATGAATAAAGGTTTGCCTGAAAAAAGCTAATAGCTCGTCACGCAAAGAGCCAGCAAAGAAAAACAAAAAGATAAATACCATTAACATTACAATGGCACTTGAAATATCTTGACTCTTGACAACTTGCCCTTTTTTCCGAGCATCCTGTCGTTTCTTAGGGGTTGCCTTTTCTGTTTTTTCACCCGCAAAAAATTGTAGCTCTAAATTCAGTAGTAGTCTCATATTATCCACCACCTAAAATGGCCATTAAATCACGCATCCCATAAATCATTATCGTAATAAGCTTTTGAATAACTTGAATCATAACGGCCATCATTGTAAATAACACTAAAAAACTAACACCAATTTTAATAGGAAAACCGACAACAAATATATTTAATTGCGGTACTGTTTTTGCAGTGATCCCTAAAGCTAAATCGACCAAGAATAAGGTCGCTACAACAGGAGCAGCCATCTGGAATGCTATGGCAAAAACTGCTGTGAAAGTTGTGATAATAAATTGAGGAAAGTTTTCGTTCATAAAACTTGGGAATTGATCCATCGGGAAAAATTGATAGCTGTAGTAGATTCCATTAAGAATCATATGATGGCCATCAATCGCTAACAATAAAAGCAGTGCTAGCATATTAAAAAACTGACCGATTAATGGACTTTGAGCACCTGTTTGCGGGTCAATTATATTGGCAATGGCAAAACCCATTTGAAAATCGATAAAGCTTCCTGCAATTTGAATTGCGGACATGATGATATAGCCCATTAGACCGAGTAATAGTCCAACTAGTGCTTCTTTCATCACTAATAATATGTAATCATCATTGAATGCAAATGGCTCAACATCAATTGTATAGTACATCATCCAAGCTAAAACCAGTGCGAGAGTAATTTTGACTTGAGGTGGAATGGTTCTATAGGAAAAAAAAGGAACCGTAGCAAAAAAGGCTGAGACACGTACAAGTACTAATAAGAAAACCGTTAAATGCGGAATTAATTCATTCATGTACTCACCCTATATATCGCGTTAAATTCTCGAATATGTCTCTCGCATAGCTTGTAACTTGAGATAGCATCCAAGGGCCAAAGAATACGATGGCCACTAAGACAGCAATAATTTTTGGTACAAATGCTAACGTTTGCTCTTGTATCGAAGTTGTGGCTTGAAAGATACTTACCGCTAAACCCGAGATTAAAGCAACTAATAGTAGCGGACCGCTTGTTAGAAGGATAATCATTATAGCACGCTCTGCAATGGAAATAACCAACTCACCTGTCATACTGTATCATCCCCTAAAAACTTTGTAGTAACGATTTCATAACGAGATACCAGCCATCAACCAGTACAAATAATAAAATTTTAAATGGCAATGAAATCATTACTGGCGGTAACATCATCATCCCCATCGACATTAATGTACTCGCGACAATCATATCGATCACTAGGAATGGAATAAAAATCATAAAACCAATTTGAAATGCTGTTTTAATTTCACTTAAAGCAAAGGCAGGTACAAGCATAGTCAGTGGGATTTCCTCCACTGATGCTGGTTTTTCTGCTTGATTATATGTTAAAAACAAATCAAGATCTTTTTGCCTAGTATGCTTACTCATAAACTCTTTAAATGGCACACTAGCACGGTCATAGGCTTCTTCTATACCAATTTCTTCAGCAAACAATGGTTGTAATGCCTCTTTATTGACCTCTTGAAAGGTTGGTGCCATGATAAAAAATGTTAAAAATAGTGCCAGCCCAATGATCACTTGATTTGGTGGCATTTGCTGTGTTGCCAATGCTGTACGCACAAAGGATAAGACTATGACTATACGAGCAAAGGATGTCATTAAAATTAAAATACTTGGTGCAAGTGATAAAACTGTTAGTAAAAGTAAGAGCTTTACAGATGTAGAGACATTCGTTGGATCGCTGTTGGAAAAAATATTGATTAAATCATTCATTTACCATCCTTCTCCTTCTGCTTCCATCTCTCTATCTCATCACTACGCTCCTGTTTTATTTCTGATAGCTTTTTTTCGAATAGATTGCCAAATGAATCTTGCTTTTGCTGCTCATTTTGCACCTTCGCGCTATCTTTTCTCTTAAACTTAGAAAATACTTCTGCAATATACGGTGATGTTGCTGCAAATTCTTGCCTTTCGTTATATAGGGCTAAAAGAGCTTCAACTTCTTCAGGGTCTGTAATTTCTCGTAAAAGCTGAACGTCTTCTCCGACCCCAACTAAATACAATGTTTTACCTACCTGTAAAAGCTGAACTGACTTTTGCGCACCTAACGATAAACCGCCTAAATTTTGTACCATTTGATTACGTTGGAAGTTTAAATTTCGTTTATTTAAAAACTTCATCAATCCATAAAATAAAGCTACAACAAAAATAAGCGCCAAAACCATTTTTATGTATTCCCATGCAGATATATCTCCAGCTGCTGTTACAGTTGTTTCTTGTTTAGCAGCTGGATCAGTCGTATCTCCATTACAAGCTTCTGGGTCTTTAATACAATCCGTGACACTATTTGTATCAGCGTCTGCATAGACAGAAGTCGGTGTCGGGTACAAAAACAGGAAGGATACAAGAAATGCGAAAATCATCGTTAAACGAAATGATTTTAACATTTTCATGCAATCATCCTAGCGCTTTTTGAATCGCTTCAATTACACGATCTGCTTGGAAAGGTTTTACGATAAAGTCTTTAGCACCAGCTTGAATCGCATCGATTACCATTGCTTGTTGCCCCATTGCTGAACACATAATTACAGTTGCACTTGGATCTGTTCCCTTAATAGCTTTAAGGGCTGCAATACCGTCCATCTCTGGCATTGTGATATCCATTGTTACTAAATCTGGTTTTAGTTCATTGTACTTTTCGACAGCTTGTAAACCATCTGCTGCCTCTCCAACAACTTCAAATCCATTTTTTGATAAAATATCCTTGATCATCATGCGCATAAATGCAGCGTCGTCTACAATCAAAATTCTTTTAGACATGGTTAACTCCTCCAATTGAAACTATCTTAAATTATTTAAACGCTCTGCTTGACTTAAAACATCTGTAATACGGACACCAAAGTTTTCGTCAATAACAACGACTTCCCCTTTAGCAATTAAACGATTATTGACTAAAATATCAACCGGTTCTCCCGCTAATTTATCCAGTTCAATAATTGAACCACTTGATAGTTCTAAAATCTCTTTAACAGAACGTTTCGTACGTCCTAACTCTACAGTAACTTGCAATGGAATATCAAGTAGCATATTTAAATTTCTAGCTTCGGATTGAGAGATTACATTTGTATCGAAGCTAGCAAACTGCGCTTGTTGCACATTTACAGGTTGTGCAGGTCTTGCTGGTTGTGCAAATTGTTGTGGCTCCTGATAAATCGGTTGCTGCATCGGTGCTGACTGCTGTTGATAAACTGGTTGTTCAGATGGTGGTGCTACAGGTATTTGCTGTTGAACAGGCGGTGGTGTAACTGGTGGAGCCTCAGGTGCAATAGTTGCTGCCACCGGTTCCTCAAACACTCCTGTTTCACCTAATAATGATTTTACAATATTTTGACTAAATTTAAGCGGTAATAATTGCATTAAATTCGAATCAATTAAATTACCAATTCTTAATCTAAATGAAACTTTCACCAGCAAATCGTCTTCTGGGATATTTTCTCGACCTTCATCTTGCGAGATGTTCATTAAATCAATTGTCGGTGGAGAAATATCTACTTTTTTGTTGAAGACCGTCGACATAGATGTAGCAGCTGAGCCCATCATTTGATTCATAGCCTCTTGAACAGCACTTAGCTGAATTTCACCTAAGTCTGGCTTAGGATTTAATCCATCGCCACCTAACATTAAATCTGCGATAATTGCTGCATCAGATTGTTTAATAACAAGTAAATTCATACCTGTCAAACCAATTGTATATTCAACTTGTACAGCTACATATGGATGAGGAAATTCCTCTTCTAATTTATTACGATTAATCATTGAAATACTTGGAGTTGTAATATCTACTTTTTGACCCAATAACGCTGAAAGAGCTGTGGCAGAGCTACCAAAGGATATATTGCCTACCTCTCCTAATGCATCTTGTGCAAACGAATCAAGGTAATCCTCCACTCGTATCTCATTTATTTCTTCATTTGTTGAAGCATCAGTGTCGTTGTTTTTATCTCCCAACGTCTCGCCCCTTAATAGCGCTTCAATTTCTTCTTGGGAGAGCATTTCATCACTCATCTTCGTCTCCTCCTTTCAAAGGGTCGATAATCTGGATTGCTAATTTTTTGCCTTTTTTACCTGGTTGAACAGTGAACTTTGGCAATGTACCTACTTTTAGTAATAATGGCGCTTCAATTTTTTGATCTAACTGTATGACATCTCCAACTTGCATTGTTAGGAAATCTTCAATAGTGATGTCCGTTAATCCTAATTCAACTGAAAGTGGTAATTGGGCTTGTTTCACACGTGTTTCAAGCATTTTTGTTTGCTCTGGTGACATCTCTTTCGTATTGGTTTGCATCCAATAGCGAACCGAAAGATTTGGAACAATTGGCTCCAATACAACATGTGGAATACAAATATTAATCATACCGCTTGTCTCACCAATTATCGTATTTAACGAAATTACGACAACCGTTTCATTAGGTGAAATCATTTGTAAAAATTGTGGATTTACTTCAAGTTCCACTAATATTGGATCAATTTCCGCAACATTTTCCCATGCTTCGCGTAAATTGTCGAATGAGCGTTCAAAAAGGTTTGTCATAATTTTTGTTTCTATTTCCGTTAGGTTATCTACATTACTATGACTTGCCCCACTACCGCCCATTAGGCGATCTAACATCGAATAGGCAATATTAGGATTAATTTCCATCAATATATTACCATCTAATGGTGGCACTTCAAATACATTAATGAGTGTCATATTTGGAATGGAACGAACAAACTCTTCAAATGGTATTTGGTCTACTGATGCAACCGTAATTTGTACATAGCTTCTAAGCTGTGCAGAGAAAAAGGTTGTCAATAGTCGTGCGAAATTTTCATGTATTCGGGTCAAACTTCGGATTTGATCTTTTGAGAAGCGAAGTGCTCGTTTAAAATCATAAACTTTAACCTTACGTCCCTCGTCCTCTTTTTTTATGTCATCCGCTGACATTTCCCCTGTCGATATAGCGGAAAGCAGCGCATCTATCTCAGATTGAGATAACACATCTCCTGCCATTTGCCCACCTCCAATTCAAGCAGTTTCTGTTTTATTGAGTAATGAAGGAGGTAAAATATACTTCCTGGACTTCTCCCTCTTGCATCAACTCATTTAATCTTGTTTTTAATGATTTTTGGAAAATTTGTTTCCCTTGCTTACCTTCTAAGTCCTTTTGCTCCATTTCAGAAAGCTCTTGAATGGCGATATTTTGCACTTGGAAAACGCGCTTTGTTAACTCTGCACCCGCTTCCTTGCTTGTCGTTTGAATTTTCAATGACAAGCGAACAACTCTTTTATCTGCAAGATTTGTCGTGATCTCTGGTATCTCCACTGTTGCCTCTACAATCTCATCAATGGACGGCTCAACAGCTCCTGTGGGTTTATTAAATTGCGTAAGCAATACAAACAAAATAACCCCAATCAAAATGACTGCTACTAGTAAAATAATAATCATTGTTAGCATTTTATTATTCTTCATCTTCTTCACCTCGTAGATGCGGGTTGGATAGTATTTGTATATTGTTATAAAAGGCAGTTACCTTTTGTCGCACCTCTTCTTCACTCTCTAAAACAATTAATTTTGTTCCAGTTGTTAATGTAATAGTCGTATCTGGAAATGATTCGACTGTTTCTATGTATAAAGCATTTAATGTAAATGCTTTGCCATTTAGACGTGTTAGTTCAATCATGAATTAGGGCCGGGTCTAGCATGAGAGCCGGCCCGACCCTCCCTCATATGAAAATATGTTTGTTAAAACGTCCGTTTTGAAAGGACTATATTATTATCGTTTTAAGTTTACTAGCTCTTGTAATATTTCATCAGATGTTGTGATGATACGCGTATTTGCTTGGAAACCACGTTGTGCCACAATCATCTCAGTAAATTCCTCTGAAAGGTCTACGTTCGACATTTCAAGAGCACCTGAAACAGCTTTACCGATACCAAATGTATTACCTACACCTATTTGAACTGCTCCAGAGTTTGCACTTTCTTGGAAGTAGTTATTCCCTTCTTTTGTTAAACCTTCAGCATTCGGAAATTTAGCCATTACAATTTGACCAGCAAATTTAAGCCCTTCACTATCTACGAATGTAACTTTACCATCCGTACTTATAGACATTGATTGTGCATCTGTCGGGATTCGGATTCGGGTCCCTGTTACTTCAGTTTGTAATTCGTCCCAATCTTCCGAATCGTATTCTAGTGCCGTGCCAGCATCTTCAACAAGTGGTAAATCCACATCGTCTTCAGCTGTTCCTTCCCAACCTTGGATACCAACTACATAGTTCCCTGATGCATCTACTAAGAAACCTTGCTCATCCATATAGAAGTTTCCAGCGCGTGTGTAAGCTACACTGTCAAAGTTTTCTCCCGCAACTGATTCTCCGTCACCATCTGGATTGTATTTCGCAACCATAAAGAAGCCTTCACCCTCAACAGCAATATCCAAAACACGACCAGTAGTTTGGCGTGATCCAGATCCATGAATAGTATCAATTGTTGCTAAGCTTGAACCTAATCCTACCTGTTGAGGATTCGTACCACCTGCTGTCAAACTCGGACCAGAGGCACCTGCCTGTGTTTGCGACATTAAATCTTTGAAAATTACTCGCCCTTTTTTAAAGCCATAAGTGTTCACGTTGGCAATATTATTACCAATCACATCTAGCTTTGTTTGGAAGTTTTTAAGACCTGAAATACCTGAATACATAGAACGTAACATATGTTTTCGTTCTCCCTTCGTTTTATATAGGTGAGCTTCTATCACTCAGCATCACCAAGGCTTCCTTACGTAAGAAGGTCCAGCCTTTAAAGCACAATCGTGCCATCAATATTTGTAAATAACTGCTGTTTTGCTTCCGTGCGATCCATTGCTGTAATGACAGTAGCGTTTTTAGCACTGACAATTAAAGCTGCTTGATCCATCAAGACTAATGGTTGTTTGACACCTTTTGAGTGTGCTTCAAATACCTTATCCGATACAACCTGCCATTCTTGTTCAGTGATATTAATTTTACGCTCAATAATACGTTCATTCGCATGCTTACTCACCTTTAGCTCTTGTTTAGAAGCTTCCTGTAAATGAGCTTTAAATGATTGTTGTGTATTGACTGGCTTAGGTTGTGTGGTACGAATAGATGGATGCAAGGGTACACGATGAATTGAAAATTTATCCATCACTTTTCTCCACCTTTATTCGCTAATCACTGTAAAATCTCTATCTGTTAGTCTTTTATCATTATCTAGTACGTAATTAATGACCCCATCTTTATTGGAAACAGAGACGATTCGTCCTTTTAGTTCTTGATCACCGTCTTTATACGTTACATTTTTACCAATCAATTGGCTAGCCTTCACTAATGGAGATTCTGGTACATTATTATTGCCATTTGAACTAGAGTCGCTAGCTCCACCTAAAATACCAGATATATTACCAGGAGCAATCTCTTTCCCATCAGCTAATTTGAACACAACATTACCATCTACAAATTTAAGAGATTCAATTACGCCTGTTCCTTCATTAACCACAGGATTTCCTTTTTCATCTTTCCCCTCTGTAATCTCATGCCATTTGACTTCTTTGCCTATAAAAGTTGTATAACTCATCATCTGTGTTTGTTGCTGAGATGCTAGTAAAGATTCCATTGCCTTTGTCATATTTTGCATTTGCTCTAAAGAAGAGAACTGCGCCATTTGAGAAATAAATTCTCGATCATCCATTGGATTCGTTGGATCCTGATGCTGTAATTGTGTAATTAACAATTGTAGAAAGGCATCTTTGCCAAGCTCACTATTGCCTGTTTGCTTCACTGGCTTCTGATAATTTGAGTAATAAAGATCATCAGTTATAGCCGGATTTGTCACTTTCGTAGTTGTATCTGCCATTTTTACACCTCCTCACTTATTAAATAGTCACTAAAGGACATTCCTTCATCTTCATCATCACTTTTTTGATCCTGTTCTTCTTCCTGCTGTTGTTTAAAGAAATTATTGAAGAAGCTTTGATCACGTTGTTGACGATCGGCATCTTGCAGAGATTGTGCAATATCAAGGCGATCTACTTGTATATTTTGCTGAGTAAATGCCTGTTTTAGCTGGTGTGCTTGACTATCAAGTAATTCACGTCCATGAGCTGTAGAAGCCAGCAAACGGGCTGTAAGGACACCATCATTTTGTACAAGTTCAATACGAACCGTCCCTAGATTTTCTGGATACAATTTTATGGTTAAACGTGTAATACCTTGAGCATTCGAAATCTGTGCTCGATTGATAATAGCTTGCATTTCTTTTAGTAAAGCTTCTGATTGAGCAGGCTTCGCCGTTGGTAACGTTACATGGAATGTGTCTGGTTTCGTTTGTACAGTTTGTGGCGTAACCATGTCATTTGTAGTTGTTTCACTTTGTTTGATCACTTGGACTTGATGAACTACTTGCTGGAAGCCTTGTAATGGCAATGTAACAGTTGTTTTTGTTGTTACCTGCAAAGTTCCTACCTGCGTTTGTAATGACGTTAATAGGCTCTTCACAGTCGTTAACAGATCTTCTTGGGATGCTGTTAAGTCTGTCTTTTGCCCTACTAATTGCGCTAATTTCAACACTTGGAGAAGTTGTGATGCCTCTTTTGGTGTCACATGACCTTCACCTTGTAAAGCCGTGCTTATATTCGCCTGTAGTACCGGCGCTTGAGCATCTACTAATGTTAAGAGCTCCCAAACATCACTTGCTTCCTTTTCTTCTCCTAGTAGCTGTTGAACTATTTTTTGCAGCTGCTCTTCATTAATGCCTAATGCGTTTAATATATTGTCTAAATTAAGCATTTCATCCATCGCCACTGCTTTTCCGTCTTCACCAAGCTGAAGCATTAATAAGCCATCATCGTGAGTAATCCCTAGTAAATCTAGTACTTCCTCCATTGAGTCAGCATTTAATAACGCTTGTAAATCCTCGAGTTCATTTGTTGAGAACGTCTGTGTTGACTGGGTTGTTTGAGTTGTTTGGGTTGAAGAAGTTAATACTTGCCCAAAAACAGAACCAAAATTTGATAAATTTTCTTTCTTCGGTGTACTGTCTATTTTTCCTTCAGCGTTTCCAACTGTTGTTGACTTTGTTGCTGCAGTTTTAGTAGGTACTGTTTTATTAATCATTTGCATCATTGCTACATCCACTATTTTTCACCTCCTTTCAATTATCCTACTGTTTAGCCATAAGCTCCGTATATTTTGCTGCATCTTTTGCATCCATTTTCTCTAAAATAGCTGCTAATTTATCTGGCTTTAAATTCGTTAAAATCCTCAGTGCTTCTGTATCACTCATATTGATTAAGACAGGTGCCGCAGCTTTCGGCGACATCTTATCAAATGTTGATAAAATATCGTTAAAATCACGCTTCACATCATCTTGTTCACGATTTAATTTTTCAATTTCAAATTGAAGCTGTTCCTTTTCTGTCAGCAGCTTCTCTTTTTCAGTTATTGTTGAATCTAATTTTTTTTGAAGCTGGGTAATCTCTGCTTCTTTTTCTTGTACCTCTGCCTGTAAACTCACTATTTTAGAGTCGTTATTAACGACAGCATCCTTTGCTTGTTGTTCTTCTGAGGGGATAAAAGGTATACTACCAATTGCCTTTTTTCCTAAATCAAAGACATTTGTATTCATTAAAGTTGCCACAACAAGCAAAACCGCTACTACAAACATAATCGGCAGTACAATCCAAGTAAAAAACTTAAGAAAGCCCCCAGATTTTTTCTTTGGTTGCTCTTCTACTAACTCTGTTGCTAATCGATTGTCTTTCTTTGCCATGAAATCACCTGATTTCTTTCTTGTTATACGTTTGTAATGAAATTTCATCTAAAAAAAGGCTTTCTATACGATCTTGCTCTTGTTGGAAATGCTTAAAATCCTTTTCTCTCATTTTTTCAAATTTACGTACTTCCAAGTTTTTTTCTAATAGTTTTTCTTCGTGCCAATTCATCTTTGCACGAGCTTGTATCACTTTCTGTTGTACATCTGCAATTGTTTTTTCGAGACTATCAATAAAACGACTATAATGATGGATTTCATTTATGGATGAACCAACCATTAAACGCTCCTGCTGGAATGCAATTAAATCTTCTTTCTTTTTTAGCAATTCATATAATTTCGTTGCTATTTCTTCAAAAGAACGGACAGATTCCTTATAAGCCATTTCGGTTTCGTTTTTTTCTTGTTCGCGAATTGTTAATACTTTTTCAAAACGATACACATAACTGACCATCTATTTCGCACCACCGTTCGATAATGTTATTAACTCATTGACACTTTCTTCAAGTGTCACTTTATCTAAGTAACCCTGTTTAAGATAAGCAGTAATGAGCGGTTCATAATGAATTGCTTCATCAATTTCTTTAGAGGTTCCTCTTTTATAAGCACCAATATTGATCAAATCCTCTGATTTGTCGTAAGTATAATAGAGTTCTCTTAATCGTTCAGCAGCTTTCTTATGAGTTGGCTCTGCAACATGATTCATCAAACGACTCACACTTTTCAAGACGTTTATGGCTGGATATTGCCCTTTGTTGGCAAGATTTCGATCCAATACAATATGACCATCTAATATCCCTCGCACAGTATCCGCAATGGGCTCATTCATATCGTCACCATCTACTAAAACAGTATAGAATGCTGTTATAGAACCCTTTTCATTAGTGCCTGTACGTTCTAGTAATTTAGGCAATATCGCAAAAACAGAAGGCGTATAACCTTTTTGTGCTGGTGGTTCTCCTGTGGCAAGTCCAATTTCACGTTGTGCCATAGCCACACGTGTCACGGAATCCATCATCAGCATGACATTTAAGCCTCGATTTCTAAAATATTCGGCGATTGCTGTAGCTGTAAATGCCCCTTTAATCCGCATTAATGCCGGTTGATCAGAGGTAGCTGCAACAACAATCGATCGACTTAAGCCCTCAGCACCCAAATCACGTTCGATGAATTCCCGAACCTCACGACCACGCTCACCTATTAGCGCAATGACATTCAAATCTGCTTGTGTATTTCTTGCGATCATACCAAGTAAAGTACTTTTACCTACCCCTGAACCCGCGAAAATACCAACACGTTGTCCATTTCCAACTGTTAGCATACCGTCAATTGCCTTGACTCCCACTTCAAGCCTTTCATTAATTGGTGGACGAGTTAGTGGGTTTGGTGGATCTTGCTCTGTAGGGACTGTCATGAGACCTTTAGGTAATAGAGTGCCATCAATTGGATTTCCCATAGAATCTAATACTTTGCCGATTAACTCAGGACCCACTTTTACTTCCAGTGGGGCTCCCGTTCCTTCGACAAGGCAGCCAATAGATATTTCACGTAAAGAGGTAAAAGGCATCAAGACGACTATTTCATCTTTAAAGCCAACGACCTCTGCTAAAATAATCTGGTGTCCATGATTTACAGTTTCCACATGAATTTTACAGACATCACCTATAGAACTATCTGGACCTTGCGACTCAATCATTAAGCCAACAACTCTAGTAACCCTACCGAACTTTTTAAAAGTTGGGATATGCGGAATTTGTTCAATTAATTGAGCCGCTTTCATCAAGATCATTCCTTACTCTCTAATATTTCATGTAACTTTAATCTCAGTGCATTTAATTGCTCATCGATGCTAACCATAATTCGCCCATGATTTGTTTCAATATAGCAATCTGTCTCATTATCTAAATCTTCATTAACAAAAATCATAAATGGTACGTCTATTGGGAACATTTCTGCTAATTCATCTCGGTTGGTCGTAATTAAAGCATAATAAGCTGGCGAAACATAAATTTTAATTTCCTTCATTTCTCTTGCTTCTTTCAGCCCTCTACGCACAATCGATACAAATAGTTCGTTATCCTGTTCTAAAGAAGTACCAATAATTCTTTCTGCCGCAGTTAAACCTAACTCTAAAATTACCGCTTCTTGATCCTCAATATATTTTTGAGCATTTTCTTTCGCTAACATCATTATTTCGTTCGCTGTTTGAAGTGACTGAGCCATTGCTTCGGTGGCCTTATTCACGCCATCTTCATAGCCTTGTCCAAATCCCTCATCATAAGCTTCTTGAACACGATTGGGTCTCTCTTCCTCCCAACTTAGCTTTAAATGTTCAATCTCTTGAAAGTGCCTATGCTTTTCCTGTTCAAACATCTCTCGTTCAGCTTGCAAAGCAGTTCTTGCTTCAGTAAGTAAACGATCTCGCTCTGCCACGACTTCATCCAACGTTAATTGATGCTGAGGAGGCTCTTCTTCTTGGTATTCTTCCATCGCTTCAAACATATCGCGGATTTGAATTTCTTTGACATTATCGCTATCAGATTTAGTGTAAATAGAACGGATGATTCTAGACAATGACGTCATCTCCTCCACCACGAGCAATAATAATCTCTCCAGCATCCTCTAGACGACGAATAACAGCAACAATTCGAGATTGTGCCTCCTCTACGTCACGTAAACGTACAGGTCCCATAATTTCCATTTCTTCTTTAAATGTTTCAGCCATACGTTGTGACATATTACGGAATATAATATCTTTTACCTCTTCACTTGATACCTTCATTGAAAGCAGTAAGTCTTCGTTTTCGCAATCACGAATAACACGCTGAATGGAACGATTGTCGAGTGTAACAATATCCTCGAACACAAACATACGTTTTTTGATTTCCTCTGCAAGTTCTGGGTCTTGTATTTCCAGTGCATCGAGTATTGTTTTTTCTGTTTGTCGATCTACTCCATTTAAAACTTCAACGACTGCATCAATACCGCCGGTTTCTGTATAATCCTGCGTAACGGTTGATGATAATTTACGCTCTAACACAGATTCAATTTCGCTAATCACTTCTGGTGAAGTCGATTCCATGACCGCTATACGTTTAGCAATGTCAGCTTGTACTTCCTGTGGTAAAGAAGATAAAATAACCCCTGCTTGCCCTGCCTCTAAATAAGAGAGGATTAGGGCAATTGTTTGAGGATGTTCATTTTGGATAAAGTTAAAAATTTGCGCTGGATCAGCTCTTCTAGCAAAATCAAACGGGCGTACTTGTAAAGAAGATGTTAGTCGATTGATGATTGTTTGTGCTTGTTCTACGCCAAGTGCTTTTTCTAATACTGTTTTTGCATAGCCAATACCACCTTGTGTGATATAGTCCTGCGCAAGTGCAATATTGTGAAATTCTTCAATAATTTCTTCTTTTACATTTGATTCTACTTTTTTAACACTTGAAATCTCTAATGTTAAACGTTCAATTTCTTCCTCTGTTAAATGCTTATAGACAGAAGCTGAAACTTCAGGCCCTAATGAAATTAACAAGAGAGCGGCCTTTTGTTTTCCGGTTAATTCTTTATCTTTCTTGGACACAGCCGAACCTCCTAGTTAGTCTTCAGCAATCCAACTACGCAGTAACTTTGCAAAATCGTCTGGCTTATCTTTGGCCATTTTTTCTAGCTGCTTACGACGCATTGTAGCTTCCGTTTCAATTTCTTCATTAATATCATCAACCATTAATTCTTCTTGTTCTTCTAGGATACTTAACTCTTCTTCTTCCTTCGCACGTTTACGTGAACGGATAATGAAGAATGCTAGTAATAAGATAACAGCTAACAAGATACCTCCGATAACCCAAACCCACCATGGAATGATTGGTTTTTCATCAGCTACCTCTGTTGCCTTACCGTATAATGGTTGTACAGATACCGCCACTTTTTCATCGATCTGCTCTTGAGTAAGTTCTGCTGCTACGTCTTTGGAAATTGTTGTACGTACAATTGTACTTAAAATTTTCTCAATATCTTCTCGAACACCGTCTGGTAATGACGCTGCATCAGTTGCTGTCGGTGGTTCAACAATTACTTGAATCCCAATATCCTGAATTTTATAAGGAGCTTCTTGAATATCCTTACGTATACGGTTCACATCATTATTAATCGTTTCTTCCGTACGCTCGTAATCACCATTTCCTGCTGTACCTTCATTATAAGTTGTGAAGTTATCAGTAGTTGTTTCAGCTTCAGGTGTTCCAGCAGCGGCAGCTGCGCCTGTACCAGAATATTGCTCTGTAATTCGCTGAGCACTTATGGCAATACCTTCCATATTTTCTTCGTCAACTGGTGTCACAAGATTTTCTTCACGATTTTCTTTCTTGAAATCAATATCCGTTGTGACAGAAACCATTACTTTATCTTGTCCCATCAACGTTCCAAGCATATTTTGCACTTGACGTTGTAGATCTCGTTCTACCAATTTCTTCATTTGTAACTGGCCTTCAGCTGTTGTTGTGGAAGTACCATCAGCTGTTGCTGCATTCAGATCAAAGTACTCTGAAAATTGGTTAGAGATCACGATATTTTCAGTCTTTAAATTCGGAATACTTTTTGACACTAAATTGTACATTGTAGTTATTTGCTGTTCCGTAAATTTATAGCCAGGATCAGTATTTAAAACGATAGATGCTGTTGCCTCTCCCTGAACATCAGTTACGAATACACCTTCCTCAGGAACAGTAATCATCACTTTTGCATCTTTTACACCTTCCAGATTTTTGAAAAGTTTAGCAATTTCAGTTTCAGTAGCTGCTTTTTTTAATAGGTTAAATTCATTATCAGTCATACCAAAACCTGAACTATTAGCAAATGAGTAATCGATTGAACCTGTTTGTGGATATCCCTCTGAAGCTAATTGCACTAATAAGGAGTCAACTTGTTCTTCTGGCACTAAAATAGATGTTCCACCTGGAGCAATTTGATAAGTCACACCTTGGGAATCTAGCGCTTCCTTTACCTGTCCAATTTCCCGTGTTGATAAATCTTTATAAAGTGGAACATATGTAGTTTTGGAAGCAAAAAATGTCACAATTGCTGCTATTGCGATTACAACTACCACGGAGCCAATCATAACTATTTTTTGCTTTTTACTTCGACTTGTCCAAAATTGACTGGTGTCGTTTTTTATTTTTGTCAATCGTTCATTCATTATGAATCCTCCGGTTATAGTGAATAACCTAGCCATCAATAATTTGCGAACATAATGAGCCACTCTGAATTGTGGTTGTTAATATATATTGAAAAGAGGTTTCTTATCTTTACAATATAATTAAACACTCATGCGCATTATTTCTTGGTAAGCTTCAATCACCTTATTGCGAACTTCAATTGTTGCGTTTAGGGTAATGCTTGCCTTTTGCGAAGCAATCATCACTTCATGCAACTCCACATCTTCACCTTTAATTAGCTTCTGAGTAAATTTATCAGAAGTTATTTGTTGATCATTTACTTTTGCAATTGCTTCTTTTAACGAGTTCGCGAAGCTTTGTTGCGCTTCATAAGGTGTAGCATTCAGTTTATTCGTGTTATTTACAACCTGAGTAGGTGTCATTAGCGAAATGGACGAAATGGCCATGTATGTATCTTCCTTTCTACTTAAATTTATTTACCAATCTCTAAAGCCTTTGTAAGCATGGATTTATTCGCATTAAATACAGTTATATTAGCCTCATAAGAACGAGTAGCCGACATTAAATCAACCATTTCTTTTAATGGATCGACGTTAGGCATGTTTACATAACCATCTGCATTTGCATCTGGATGAGTTGGGTCATATACAAGTTTGAAAGGTGTTTCTTGATCTTCTGAGATTCGAGTAATTTTCACACCATTACCAACACCACTTTTTGCATTTTTACCTAGTGCTATATTCAAAAAATTAGAAAATTGTCCTTCTTGTGCTGACAGCGTCACGGACTTACGTCGATATGGTTCCCATTCCCCATTCACTTGACGAGCGCGAGTTGTATCCATGTTAGCCATATTAGAAGAAATAACGTCCATACGTAAACGCTGCGCTGTTAATGCGGAGGCAGTGGTATTCATCCCATGAAAAATAGACATCTATTACTTACCTCCTTTAATAACGGTATTCAATGTGTTTAATTTCCCATTAACACGATCGATTAGCGCATTATAATAAATTTGATTCTCTGCTAATTTCGCTTGCTCAGCATCCATATCTACAGCATTCCCATTGTTTCTATATCGCAAGTTCTCAACAATATTGACACCTGGTGTAGATTGTCGAAACGTGAAATCATAATGTCTATTATCAGTGCGGTATGCAGAAATAGTTATGCTCTTCTGCTCTTCCAACATATCCTTAAAACTAACATTTTTCGCCTTATAATTAGGTGTATCGACATTCGCGATATTATTTGCGATTGTTTTATGATTTAAAGTGGCATAGGAAAGTCCATTTTCCAGGCTACTAATAGTTCCTCCAAATAAATTCAAAACTGTTCACCTCATTTTATTTAAAATCTATGTACTTGTTAATTTATCCAATAATACAATTGTAATTAAGATGATACCTAGTGTCTATTGTCTTTTGTCACTTTTTAATAGTCTATACGCCCTATTTTTTCTCCCTCTTAACCATGACAAAACTTCCCCATCCTTTGTGTCTCTAGGCTTCAGTAAAGATTATTAATCATCTAGTTATTTTACACCATTTCGACAGTGTTTACGATTTTATTGTGAAAAATGCCTTTTTATGAGGTTAATCGCCTTTTTTAACCCTTTTAAATAAAGGTCCCTTTTTACTAGATTGACCACTAAGGGGATATTTTTTATACAGTGACTATAAGTTTATTCACCATTCTTCAAAAGTAACATATCAGCATTTTTTATATGCTAATTGTAGTGACAAATTATCGAACATTTTTAGGATAAAAGCAACGATATCCATGTTTTTATATTAATTCTCTACAAAATAAGTGCCCTAAAATTTCGAAAATACACAAAAAAGCGTCTATATTTACCATAGACACCACCATTATTTTGAAAAACAATACATTATACGAAAGATGAAATCAGCTTTCATTCCACCCTACCGGCTTGCCACTATACTTTTTTCTCACTCAGTTTAAACTTCTTAAGGAGGTGTTTAAAGTACAGAACTACCACTCTTTCACACGAGGGAATCAATTAGCCTTCTAATCCACCGTTCTACATTAAGCAAAAATTAAATCACTAGTCAGAAAACTTTTCCTCATGTTCGACTAACGGATTCATTGTACGCTCCTCTGGAAGGGACGATAACGAAAACTAAAGGCCTCTCACCTTTCGAAAAGGTCTTTTTCAACAACATAAAAAGCGTCTATGTTTACCATAGACGCTTTCATTAGCTTCTTAAAAGAAGTATTTATTTCATTTTAATTTCTGCTAAAGCATTTAAGAATTTATCGTTTAGTACTTTAATATAAGTACCTTTCATGCCTAAAGAGCGAGATTCAATGACACCTGCTGATTCAAGTTTACGTAATGCGTTTACGATCACTGAGCGTGTAATACCCACTCGATCAGCAATTTTAGAAGCAACTAGTAAGCCTTCATTACCATCAAGTTCTTCGAAAATGTGTTCAATTGCCTCTAACTCACTGTACGAAAGTGAATTAATAGCCATTTGCACGACAGCTTTGCTACGAGCTTCTTCTTCAATTTCTTCCGACTTTTCACGTAAAATTTCCATACCAACCACTGTTGCACCATACTCAGCTAAAATTAGATCATCATCTTCAAATTGTGAAGATAAACGAGCAAGGATTAATGTTCCTAAACGCTCACCACCACCAACGATTGGTACAATTGTTGTTAAAGCATTTTGGAATAAATCTTTATTTTCTACCGGGAAAGCAGTATGTTCATTATTAATATCTAAATTTGATGATGTTTCAGAGATCGTAAATAAGCTATGTGTGTATTCTTCTGGGAACTGTCTCTCTTCGAACATTTTTTTCATACGTTCATTTTCAATTTGTTGGTGAATTGAAATACCTAATAATTTACCTTTACGACTTAAAATATAGACATTACTATCGATAATATCGCCTAATGTATCGGCCATTTCCTTAAAGTTTACTGGCTTACCAGCAGAAGCTTGAAGCATCGAGTTAATTTTACGTGTTTTTTCTAATAAATTCATTATATGTTCCTCCTATAAATAATCCGAAGAGTATTTACTAAATATTCTAAAGGTTTTTTTTACTATTGAATGATACTAATCAGCTTTATCTTACAGTATAAACTGTGACAAATCTTTGTTTTTTACTATTCCCGCAAGTTTTTGATCCACATACGCCGCATTGATTGGGATACTGGCAGGCGCAATTTCAGATGCCTCAAACGATAGTTCTTCCAGTAAACGTTCTAATATCGTGTGTAAACGACGAGCTCCGATATTGTCTGTTTCCTGATTCACTTCAGTTGCTATCTCAGCAATTCGTTCAATAGCATCTGTCGTGAAATGAATTTCTACGCCTTCTGTCTCTAAAAGTGCTTTATATTGCAAAATTAATGATTGATCTGGTTCTTGTAAAATACGGACAAAATCCTGTTTTGTTAATTTTTCTAGCTCTACTCGAATTGGGAAACGGCCTTGTAACTCGGGAATTAGGTCTGATGGTTTTGACATATGAAATGCCCCAGCAGCAACAAACAGCATATAATCCGTTTTCACTGCACCATACTTTGTTGTAACCGTAGAACCTTCTACAATTGGTAAAATGTCACGTTGAACTCCTTCACGGGAGACATTCGCCGAAGTATTTCCTTCTTTACTAGCAATTTTATCGATTTCGTCAATAAAAATGATACCCGTTTGCTCAGCTCTATTAATGGCTTCCTGTGCTACTTCATCAGCATCTATCAGCTTATTTGCTTCTTCTATTGTTAAAATACGACGCGCGTCTTTTACTTGCACACGGCGTTTTTTCTGTTTTTTAGGCATTAAACTAGAGAGCATATCCTGCATACCACTATTCGCAGACATATCCATCCCAGTTCCTTGTAACGCATCAAAAATGGATGGATTTTGTTCTGTTACCTCTACAGTAACCCACTCATTTTCTAACTTACCATTGCGTAAATCAATGGCAATTTGAGCACGCTTCGAGCGAACTTCTCCATCATCTGCTGATGAATCATCATTTGTCGGTTGTTCTTTCCCACCAAATAGCATTTCAAACGGATTTTGCATCGCCTGTTTTTTACGTAAAGAAGGCACCAAAAGTTTCACGATTGCTTCATTTGCTAATTCTTCTGCTTGTTCCTTGACAGACTCCATCATTTCTTCTTTAACTAGACGGTGAGAAGCTTCTACCAAGTCACGAACCATTGATTCAACATCTCTACCCACATAGCCTACTTCGGTAAACTTTGTCGCTTCAACTTTTACAAAAGGTGCATTGGTAAGCTTTGCAATCCTTCTGGCTATTTCTGTTTTACCGACACCAGTAGGCCCAATCATCAAAATATTTTTTGGAATAACTTCAGCCTTCATATCTTCATTTAACAACGAACGACGATAGCGGTTTCGTAACGCAATAGCTACTGCTCGCTTAGCTTCATTCTGCCCAACAATGTAACGATCTAAATGCTCAGTAATTTGTCTTGGCGTTAAATTTTTTTGTGTCATTAGTTCAGCGCCTCCACGATAATATTATGATTTGTAAATACACAGATCTCAGCAGCTGTTTCTAGTGCCGCTTCAGCAATTTCACGAGCAGTCATTGTTTCACCTGCATATTTTTTTAATGCTCTACCCGCAGACAATGCATAATTGCCCCCAGAGCCAATGGCCAAAATACCATCATCAGGTTCAATCACTTCTCCTGTACCCGAAACGAGTAATAAAGTCGTTTTATCCATTACTAGTAGCATCGCTTCGAGCTGACGCAGCATTTTATCACCACGCCATTGCTTCGCTACCTCAACGGCTGCACGTTGCAAATTACCATTATATTCATTTAATTTGCCTTCAAACATTTCAAAAAGTGTAAAGGCATCCGCAACTGAACCTGCAAAACCAGCGAGGACCTGCCCATTAAACAGACGTCTGACCTTCCTTGCTGTACCCTTCATCACAACTGCATTTCCCAATGTTACTTGGCCATCACCAGCCATAGCACAGCCTCCGTTATGATGAACCGCAAATATCGTTGTTGCATGAATTTGTCCCATCTGCCTTCCTCCTTAGCTCTATTATGCCCTTGGATGAGCATTCATATATGTTTGACGAAGATGCTCTTTTGTTACATGTGTGTAAACTTGTGTAGAAGATAAATGTGAGTGACCTAATAACTCCTGCACCGTCCGTAAATCTGCGCCATTATTCAATAAATGAGTAGCAAAAGTATGGCGAAGCATGTGTGGGTAAATTTTTGTATGGAGTGAGGCCTTGTCAATCATTTCGTTTAAAATATGACGTACCCCTCTAGGAGTAAGTTCCCCACCACGCATATTGACAAACAACTGCAGATGATTCGTTTTTTTCATCAATCGTGGACGAGCTTGCTCTATGTAGTCCTGCATTGCTAAACTCGCAAATTGACCAAATGGAATGATTCGTTCTTTTCGACCTTTGCCCATTACTCGTATAATCGAATAATGAAAATCTACATCCTCTACTTGAATTGAAGTCAGTTCACTCACACGAATACCTGTTGCATATAACAGCTCTAATATAGCTATATTTCTTAATGATTTCAAATCATCACCAGTATTCGCATCAAATAACTGTTTCAATTCCTCTTCGTAGAAAAAATTAGGTAAACGTGATTCTTTTTTCGGATGATAAAGCGAACGAAAGGCTCCGTCATCTAATCCGTACTGTCTATTTAGAAAGCGAAAAAAGGAGCGTATTGAGGAAATTTTCCTTGAAATAGAAGCCCTTGCCCTTTTCTCATCGTACAACTTTGTTACATAAAGACGTGCATGTATATATTCAACACTTGCTAAATCATCGATTCCCTCCGTTTGTAAAAAGGTTAAAAAATCTAGCAGGTCTGATTCATATTCTCGCACTGTATGAACAGAGAAGTTCTTTTCAACTTGGATGTAAAGCATGAACTGTTCGAGTGCATCTTGGGACGAAACTAACACAGAAAGATTCACCACCAATAATTTATTAATAATTTTCTTAAATGACTGACACTTGTAATATAACGGATATACAATCCTTTGTCATCTCTTACAAGTTTGTATCGTTTTCCTGATCATTAATAAACATACATATTGACACTAAACCTATCTTCATAATATAGCAAGTGTAAATAGTTATATTTTGAGAAAAACTTCATACAAAATAATAAAATACGTCTAATTAAGCATTTTGTCTACAAAAAGAAAAAGCCTCTAAGAGTATAACAACTTTTAGAGGCTTTTGGCAATTAAATTGTTTGTGAATTCACAAAATTTCGAATTGTGCTTATTGCGCGTGTTGCATGCATTTCCGCACGCTCTGGCTTCGAACGACGACCAGGTGGTAAGTCAGGGAAGATGCCGAAGTTTACATTCATAGGCTGGAAGTTTTTCGACTGTGCTTCTGTTATATAACGCGCCATGCTTCCTAATGCCGTTTCGAATGGGAAAATAATCGGCTCTTGTCCTAAGGCTAAACGAGCTGCATTTATTCCTGCAATTAATCCACTACCTGCTGATTCAACATAGCCTTCTACACCAGTCATCTGACCTGCAAAGAAAATATTCTTTTGCTCACGAAGTTGATATGTTTTTTCTAAAACTTTCGGTGAATTAATGAAGGTGTTTCTGTGCATGACGCCATAGCGAACAATTTCTACATTCTCTAACCCAGGAATGAGCTGTAGCACTTCCTTTTGTGGCCCCCATTTTAAATGCGTTTGGAAGCCTACAATGTTGTAAAGCGTGCCTGCTGCATCGTCTTGACGAAGTTGAACAACTGCATATGGACGTTTTCCTGTTTTTGGATCCTCAAGACCTACTGGCTTCATCGGACCAAATAACATAGTTTTCTCTCCACGGGCTGCCATGACTTCAATTGGCATACAACCTTCAAAGTAAATTTCTTTTTCAAATTCCTTCAATGGTACAACTTCAGCTTCGATTAATGCTTGGCGGAAACGATCGAATTCTTCCTTTGTCATAGGACAGTTTAAATAAGCCGCTTCCCCTTTATCATAACGAGATTTTAAATAAACTTTATTCATATCAATACTATCTTTTTCGATAATAGGAGCTGCTGCATCGTAAAAGTATAAATAATCTAAACCCGTTAAACCTTGAATTTTTTCAGCTAAAGCTTTTGAAGTTAATGGTCCTGTTGCAATAACTGTAATACCTTCTGGAATTTCTGTGACTTCTTCATGAATAACCTCCACAAGTGGATGGTTTTTCACAGTTTCAGTTACATACCCTGCAAATTCGTGACGATCTACTGCTAAGGCACCTCCAGCAGGTACTGAACATTGGTCTGCTGCCTTTAAGATAACAGAATCTAACATACGCATTTCTTCTTTTATAACGCCTACAGCATTTGTTAACCCGTTTGCTCGCAATGAGTTAGAACAAACAAGTTCTGCAAATTTATCCGTATGGTGCGCTGGTGTCTGCTTTACTGGACGCATTTCATAAAGTTTAACTTTTATACCACGCTTAGCAATTTGCCAAGCTGCCTCACTACCTGCCAGCCCTGCTCCAATTACATTTACTACTTGTTCAGTCATGTTTCTTACCATCTTCCTATCATTGAGTTGGTGCTTCTTCATAGTCACACTTCGTACATTGAATTTGCACACCTTTTTTTATCTTTTTCTCTACTAATAATGCACTACATTTTGGACATGGTCTATTAATCGGCTTGTCCCATGAGACAAATTCACATTCAGGATACTGATTGCAACCATAGAATAGACGCTTTGTTTTACTTTTTCGCTCCACTATCTCGCCCGTTTCACAGGAAGGGCATTTCACACCAATAGGCTTCATAATCGCTTTTGTATTTCTACAATCAGGGAAATTAGAACAAGCCATAAATTTGCCATATCGTCCAAGCTTATAGACCATTGGAGATCCACAAAGCTCACAGTCTTCCCCTGCAGGCTCATCTTTAATGACAACCTTTTCCATAGCTTCATCCGCATGTTTTACATGGACTTCAAAGTCTTTGTAAAATTCCTCCACGACTTTTTTCCATTGTCGATTGCCTTCTTCAATATCATCTAAATCTTGTTCCATTTGTGCTGTGAATTCGATATTTATGATATCTGGGAAAAATTCTAGTACGAGTTGGTGTACGATCTCTCCTAGCTCTGTTGGCATAAAGCGTTTAGCATCTAATACAACATAGCCACGGCGCTGAATTGTATCGAGGGTCGGTGCATATGTGGACGGGCGCCCAATTCCTAGTTCTTCCATTGTTTTAACAAGTCGCGCCTCAGAATAACGTGGTGGTGGCTGTGTAAAATGTTGTTTAGGCTCAATTTCGAGCGATTTTACTTGATCACCAATTTCCATCTCAGGTAAAAGTTTTGTCGTCTCTTCAGTTTGATCATCAGTACCTTCAATATATAGTTTCATAAAGCCTGCGAATTTAACTTGTGAGCCGTTTGCACGGAATAAAACATCACCATTTTGAAGATCTACAGCTACAGTATCAAGTACTGCTGGTGCCATTTGACTCGCAATAAAGCGCTCCCAAATTAAACGATATAAGCGTAGCTGATCACGGCTAAGTACTGCCTTTAATTCATCTGGTGTGCGCATTGTACTTGTTGGGCGTATTGCTTCGTGCGCATCCTGTGCATTTGAAGCTTTCTTTGTTTGTTTTATATCTGTTGCAATGTATTCTTTTCCATATTTACCCTCAATGTAAGTAACTGCTTCTGCTTTTGCCGTATCAGAAATACGTGTGGAATCGGTACGCATATAAGTAATTAACCCGACTGTTCCCTCTTTTTTTCCAATATCTATACCTTCGTATAATTGCTGAGCTAGCATCATGGTCTTCTTAGCACGGAAATTTAATTTTCGTGCTGCTTCTTGCTGTAAAGATGATGTTGTAAAGGCTGGTGCAGCATTACGCTTACGTTCTTTTTTCGTTACATTGACAACATCAAAGTTTGTTCCTTTAACATCTTTTAAGATTGCCTTGACTTGTGCTTCATTTGTTAATTTTATTTTGTCTTTACCATTTCCATAGTAAAGGGCATCAAATGATTTTTTTCCCTTTTCAAACGTTCCTTCAATTGTCCAATATTCTTCAGGTTGGAAGTTTTTAATTTCATTTTCACGATCAATGATCATGCGTAGTGCTACAGATTGTACTCGACCTGCCGATAAACCTTTTTTCACCTTTTTCCATAGAATCGGGCTAATGTTATAACCAACAAGTCGATCCAATATACGTCTTGTTTGCTGCGCATCTACTAAATCCATGTTAATTGGACGTGGATTTTTAAAAGACTCTATAATTGCATCTTTAGTAATTTCATTAAATACAACACGACAATCTGAGTGAATATCAATATTTAATGCAGTCGCAAGGTGCCAAGCAATTGCTTCTCCCTCGCGGTCTGGATCGGCTGCTAGATAAACTTTCTTTACTTTTTTAGCTGCAGACTTTAATTCCTGTAACACAGGTCCTTTACCACGTATCGTAATATATTTAGGCTCGAAATTATTTTCCGCGCTAACGCCCATCTGACTACGTGGAAGATCCCGTACGTGTCCAACCGACGCTTTCACTTTATATTTCTTTCCTAAATACCGTTCAATTGTTTTTGCTTTTGCTGGTGATTCTACAATCACTAAATAATCCGCCATCTATGTCTCCCCCTTAGCGAGGTCTATTACTAATTTTTTAAGTTACCTGTTGCAAAATGTATAACAGATTTTAAGATAATGCAACTTTTTTTCAATTTTTGTTAGAAAAGAGGTCTAATGTTTCAAGGATTTGATGACCATTCACTATGGGAATTGCTCCTTCAAAAAGCAATTGATTTGTCCCTTTTGATTGCGTTGCGTCTATAGGTCCTGGCACCACAAACACATCTTTTCCTTGCTCTAATGCAAGCTCTGTTGTAATAAGCGTGCCACTTTTTAATGCCGCTTCTGTCACAACTAATGCTTGAGATAAACCACTAATGATTCGGTTACGCATTGGGAAATGCCATTTTTCAGGCTTCATATAGGGAGGATATTCTGTCATTAATAACTGTTGCTCTGCCATTTGCGTAGCGAGAATGCGGTTTTCTGATGGATAGAGATAATTAAAACCATGTCCAAGCACAGCTATTGTATGACCGCCCATATCGATAGTCGCCCTATGTGCCATTGTATCTGCACCTCTTGCAAGCCCACTAACAACCGTATAATCACGTTGAATAAGCGGCGGAACAATTAAGTCTATCGCTCTTTTTGAATACGCTGTCGCCTTCCTAGAGCCTATAATAGCTATCTGTTTTTTGTTTGTTAACAGGGAATATTGACCTTTCACATACAATACAGTAGGTGGACTTGATATTTCAAATAATTGCGCCGGGAAATAAGGATGATAAAACGGGATGGGGAATATATTAGCCCGTGCATAGGCCTCTTCAAGTGGTGTTGTCATAATTTGTCGAAAGCGCTGAGAAAGTTGATGTGCTTTTTGTGCCGATATTTGTAAAACTTTTGCGAGGTCGTCATAATGAATGTCTTCAAAAGAGCTTAAAATATTCACAGGGGACAACAATTGCTGAAGTTTCTGTAGTGGTAATGGGTACACATAATGTAAGGCTAGTAATCTCTGCGTATCTACTGCGAGAATCATTCAATAAACCTCCTTTTATAATAGAAGAAATTAAATGACCGCATGATAATTTTCAACACAACATTGCATTATTTTTTATAACATCTGCCACAAAATTGTTGATTTCTTCATCAGTAAGTAGGTAATTGTTGAATGAAGTATGATAAACAGTGTATAAATAATGAAAAAGATGTAGCCGTAATGGCTACATCTTCCATTTTAATGGGTTTTACACTTTTCGTATAGCCCTTTTTCTTTAATTACTTTAATCAATGTTTCACCAATTACAGAAGGTGTTTCTGCAACTTCAATACCAGCTTCGTTCATTGCTTTAATTTTCTCCGCTGCTGTTCCTTTACCACCAGAAATGATAGCACCAGCGTGACCCATACGTTTGCCAGGAGGTGCAGTTTGTCCACCAATAAAGCCTACAACAGGTTTTGTCATATTTGCCTTAATCCATGCCGCTGCTTCTTCCTCAGCTGTACCACCGATTTCACCAATCATAACAACTGCGTATGTTTCTGGATCATTATTAAAGGCTTCAAGTACATCAATGAAGTTTGTACCGTTGACAGGGTCTCCACCAATACCTACTGCAGTTGTTTGACCAATTCCAGCTTGTGTTAATTGGTGTACTGCTTCATATGTTAATGTACCAGAACGAGAAACAACTCCTACATGGCCTTTTGTATGAATATAACCAGGCATGATACCAATTTTACATTCATCAGCTGTAATAACACCTGGACAGTTTGGACCTACTAGTCGAGTGTTTTTGCCTTCCATATAACGTTTAACCTTAACCATATCAAGGACAGGAATATGCTCTGTGATACAGATTGTTAATTCTAATTCAGCATCAACAGCTTCTAAAATTGCATCTGCCGCAAATGGTGCAGGTACATAGATAACTGAAGTTGTAGCACCTGTTGCAGCTACAGCTTCTGCTACTGTATTGAAAACAGGAACTCCCTCGATTTCAAGTCCACCTTTACCTGGTGTTACACCTGCTACGATTTTAGTACCATACTCAAGCATTTGCTTCGTATGGAAAAGAGCTGTTTCGCCCGTAATCCCTTGTACAATTACCTTCGTATCTTTGTTAATAAATACAGCCATTGTTCTCCCTGCCTTCCTTAGCCTACTAGTCCCACAATTTTTTGTGCACCGTCAGCCATTGAATCCGCTGCAACGATGTTTAAACCAGATGCATTTAAAATTTCTTTTCCAAGCTCAACATTTGTACCTTCTAAGCGTACAACTAATGGCACAGCTAAACCAATCTCTTTAGCAGCCGTTACAACACCCTCAGCAATAATGTTACACTTCATAATTCCACCAAAGATGTTTACGAAAATGCCTTTTACGTTTGGATCAGAAAGGATAATTTTGAAAGCCTCTGTTACTTTTTCAGCTGTTGCACCGCCCCCTACATCTAGGAAGTTAGCAGGGCTTCCGCCATAATAACTAATTGTATCCATCGTTGCCATTGCAAGACCAGCACCGTTAACCATACAGCCAATATTTCCATCTAATGAAATATAGCTTAGGTCATATTTTGAAGCTTCGATTTCTTTTGCATCTTCTTCGTCAAAATCGCGTAATTCGACAATATCCTTATGTCGATATAATGCATTGGCATCAAAATTGAATTTAGCATCTAATGCTACTACTTCGCCTTGTCCAGTTACAACAAGTGGATTAATTTCTACAATTGATGCATCTTTGTCGATAAATGCTTGATATAAGCCTAACATTAATTTAACAGCTTTCCCTACAAGGTTTGCTGGAATATTCATATTAAACGCCATACGACGTGCTTGGAAGCTTGTTAATCCAACTACAGGATCCACAACTTCTTTGAAGATTTTTTCTGGATTTGTTTCTGCTACTTCTTCAATATCCATACCGCCTTCTTCAGATCCCATCACTGTTACACGAGATGTGGCACGGTCTAATACTAGACTTAAATAGTATTCTTTTTGGATATCAGAACCCTCTTCAATATACAAACGTTTTACTTCTTTTCCTTCTGGACCTGTTTGATGAGTCACTAAAATTTTTCCTAATAACTCTTTTGCGTATGTGCGCACCTCGTCAAGGTTTTTAGCGATTTTGACACCGCCTGCTTTACCGCGTCCACCTGCATGGATTTGCGCCTTGACTACTGTTACGTTTGAGCCAAGTTCCTTCGCTACTTTTACTGCTTCATCAGGGGAAAAAGCAACTTTTCCGTTTGGTACAGCTACACCATATTTTCTCAGAATCTCTTTCCCTTGATATTCATGGATATTCATAATACATCCTCCCATCAAACATTTGCATAGAATTGTTTTACTAACATAGACTATTCTAACGAAAGATTCTGATAAAGTCTACACTTTGTCTTTAGTTCGAATTTTCTCTCTTATTATGACGTTTTTTTCTATTTTGTGTACTAAAACAGCTTGTAAAAATAATCAGAATAATTCATTTTTTCTATATTTTTGCGCATGTTGCTGATCCAAACGATAAATAAATGCGAAAACTTCTGCTACTGCCTGATATAATTCTTCAGGAATAGACTCATTTAAATCTAATTGACCAAGTAACTGCACAAGGTTAGGATCCTCATAAATCGGCACATTATGCTCATTTGCTCTTGCCAAAATGTTCTCGGCAATTTTCCCTTTTCCCTTTGCTACAACAGTGGGACTATCAAATTGACCAAGCTTATACGTAAGCGCAATTGCCTCTTTTCGAGTAAGTTTTTCTTCGCTCATACGCGGATATCCACCCCACTCTGCTCCTCTCGCTGTTCTACTACAGGACCTACTTTTTCCGTTTGCCCTTTATCAAATTGTTTAATAAACACACCTGAAAGTTGATAATTTTTTTCAGCCAGTCCAATTTTTAAAGCAGCCTTCAACGGCTCAGCAAGTGATTGAATTTCCGAATTTTCATTAAAGACCGTTACTGTGACAACTCTATTTTGAACCTGCATATCAATCACTGTTTCTTGCATAGATGCCATTTGTAAATAAAATAATACGCGTGCATAGTTAGCATCAATTTTGCCATTATCTTTCATGCGACCATTCCATTGTAAGGTTGCATCCATCTTCTTGCCAAAAAATTCAAGTGGAACTTGCATGATGAGCTGATGTTGGTGACCATTTTCTCCCGAAGATAGCTGCATTCCATTCATACGCGTCATAAGCATCTCTGCCGCTTCCTTCATTTGAGGTGGTATATTAGTTTCCTGCAATAATGTATGGAGTTGTGGCTTTAGCTGATGCGCAATCATGTGTAAATCAGCCGACTTGTTTCCGAGTGTAGCCTCATAGCTAATGCCTAAATTTTTCAACACCGTTTTAAGTGCATGTTCCATTGCTTTACTATCCATCGAATTTTGTACTAGTGCATCTGCTTGTGTCACAATTTGCTGTATAAATGGTTGCGAAGAATTAATACTATTTTTCACCAGATTGCGCATGAGTGCCTCAGTCTGTGAAGGAGAATGGGCCTCTTGTTTAAATAGGGATAACAAATGATCCTTCATCGAAAGTGTGTGGGCATCTTGTGTAAACAAACGATCAGCTGTATTTTGAGTAAATGCTTTTAATAGCTGATCCTGCATTTGTTTAGCAAAAACATCTAGCGTTTGTTTTGATACTGGTAACTGATTAAAGCGTTCCACCAGCTGATTGATTTGCTGTTTTTGCTCATTTGTTAATAAATTTTGACTTTCTGTCCATGATTTAAGCTGTGCCACCAGTTGACTAGCATTTTCTGGCTTTGTAGCAAGAATGGTTTGAATAACTTGACCAGCTTGCTGTATTGGCTGAAAGGCTTTTGCTTCATTCATCTTTGACCAGTTTTGTAATGTAGCCTGCTGGGGAAGAATTCCCGACTCTTTTAGCATTGATAAAGCTTGCATTTTTTCATTCATTGTCGCAGCACTATTCGTTAAACTTTGTAAAAGCCTTGCAAGCACTGCACTGCCTGTTTCTACTTCAAAGGGCTTGGCAATCGCTTGTACTTGTTGCATTAAATTTTGCCTCAATGACTCAGATAGGGTTGTATCCTTCGCTAAAAGCTGAGCAAAGTTATCCATGATAGCGGTCATCCCAGATGTCTTTTGACCACTCATCAATGCTTGAAACACATCGTTTATCATAGGCATTTTAAGCTCTATCATTTTTTGAATGGTTTGTAGAGCATCTACTTTTGATATACCCTCTGGCAAGGCCTTTAACCACATTTCTGCTTGCAGCATTTGTTCTTTAGAAATGGGTAGCTGCGCTTTCATAAAATGCCCTAATAATTGCTGCATCTCTGGTGATTTAGGCAAATTCATGGAATCTAACAACTGATTAATTTGCTGACTTGGTGTAGATGCCTGCGCCATCGGTCCAGTCACTATTTTCAATTCCGTTTGTGGATTTGTCCCTGTTACCTGAAAGAAGTGGGCATCCCCAGCTTTTAACGGCACTTCGAGTTTAGCTATAAATTTTTGATTACCTACTTGGATTTCTGCCATTTGATCTGGATATAATTGCTTAATTGTTCCGTGAAATACTTGACCTTGTTTTAAAGCAAGTGGTTGATTTGTCGAAGTCATTGCATTTTGCTGCAATTGAATTGGATTAAATGATGTGGCTGTCATATACATACTCCTTTCATCAATTACTCCTTCGTGTAATTGTCTACCGTTTTTTAGCTTTATGAAAACATAGATTTTATTGGTTCAAATGATTTACGATGGTGAATAGTTGGTCCAAATTCTTCTAACGCTTTTAAATGTTGCTTAGTCCCATACCCTGCATGTTGCCCAAAACCATACATTGGAAATTCCTCGTCTAATTGCTCCATATACTCATCCCTTGCCGTTTTAGCTAAAATGGATGCGGCTGCTATCGCTAAGCTCTTAGCATCTCCTTTTATAATCGAATCTTGAGGAATTGTAATAGGCAATGTCATTGCATCTACTAAAACAACATCGGGCTTCGTTGACAATGATTCAACACTTACCTTCATAGATTGTTTTGTTGCCTCATATATATTCAGTTCATCAATTTGTTGGGCAGATTGAAAATGAATAAAATAGCTTATGGCATGCTCTTTAATTAATGTAGCAAAGCCGTTTCGTTTATCCTTCGATAATTGCTTCGAGTCATTCAGACCAACAAGTGCCTCACAATTTGTCGGTAAAATTACTGCTGCCGTTACGACTGGTCCTGCTAGTGGTCCTCTTCCTGCTTCATCTACACCCGCAATAAATGTATCTGTTCCCCCATAACTTAAATCAAATGTAACTTTTTTTTGATGCTCTTGCAGTAATTGATGTTTTTTATCTTGTCTCTTTTGCCAAGTTAGCCAAGCCTTTTGTACACCTGCTCTTTCATCGGCTGCAACTTCTTTCATCCAATCTTGCCATTCCTCAGCAGCTTTCAATGCAGTTGTAATTTCCTTAATGGTTTTCATTGTGTACTCCTTCTTGCTTCTATTCATTCAAACTATATCATGGTCAGTTCTTATGTAGTCTCTTTAACTTGAAAACTATTTTCCTCTCTATAGTCATTATCGGTTAAAAAATGTATTCCTAAAAGAAAAACTGTCACAAAAGAACGCGTGACAGTTTTAAATACTTATAATTGTTCAGTTTCCTTTTCTAACTGCTCATCCACAAAATCAAAGGTAAGTTTACCTAATTGTAATCCACGGATATCTCGAACAATTAGTTGAGCTACTTGATCATAATCTATTTCTCCACCAGGACCAAATACACGACGCAGCTTACCAATATGGTCAAAAGTATCCACTAACTCCTCATGGATAAACTCAAGACCGTAACGCTCCTCCATACGCTTTGGATAATGATTAGATAAGAAGCGTAACCCATAGACAGCTAGGTCTTCCATATTTGTAATAGTATCCTTAATAGCACCAGTTAAAGCTAATTTAAAGCCTACTTCTTGATCCTCAAACTTCGGCCATAAAATACCTGGTGTATCCAATAGTTCAAGCTCTTTACCAACTTTGATCCATTGCTGTGCCTTTGTCACACCTGGTGTATTGCCTGTTTTAGCGATATTTTTTTTCGCTAATCGATTTATCAATGTAGATTTTCCCACGTTTGGAATACCCACAATCATGGCACGAATAGCTCTAGGCTTCATTCCTCTTGCTTTCATGCGATCAAATTTTTCTTTTAAAATATCTTGTGCCGCTTTTGTGACTTGCTGTAAGCCCTTGCCCTCAAGTGAGTTAATGGCTACTGCTTTATGGCCACGCTTTGCAAAATACTCTACCCATTTCCGTGTTTCTTGTTCATCTGCCATATCCGCTTTATTTAAGATCAAAAGACGAGGTTTTTGGTTAATGACTTCGTCAATCATCGGATTACGTGAGGATAGCGGTAAACGTGCATCTATTAATTCAAAGATAATATCGACAAGCTTTAATTTTTCAGTTACTTCACGTCGGGCTTTAGCCATATGCCCTGGAAACCATTGTATCGTCACAGCTATACCTCCTAAACTAAAAGAAAAAGGGAGTGATTATGCTCTCCCTTTCTTACATTACTTTACAATTTTTATATCACTAAATGGCCAGAAAATCAGACTGGTATTACCGATAATTTCTTTTTGGTTAACAAGGCCAATATGTCGACTGTCTTTACTATATCGACGATTATCTCCCATAACAAAGATATACCCCTCAGGAATGGTATTGCTATCCAAGGAAACATCAATGTCATTTAAGGTGAAATCTTCTGTTAAAGTGCCCTCTGTGATTTGCGCTTTATAGGCATCTAAATAGGGTTCTTCAATTGGTTCACCATTTATATACAATTGATCATCCTTATACTCTAGTGTATCTCCTGGCAATCCAATTACACGCTTTATGTAATTTTTTTGTTCAGGTGCATGAAATACAACGATATCAAAACGTTTAGGCTCACCTATTTTATAACCAATTTTATTCACAATCATTCGGTCGCCATCTTCAAGGGTTGGCATCATGGACTCTCCATCAACTGCAATGGGTGTAAATAAAAAATATCGAATAACTGCAGCAATCGCAAATGCAATTAATAGTGCTTTTGTCCATTCCCATAATTCATTTTTTTCTTTCACTTGTTTTTCCATTGAGAATTGCCCCCTTGTCTAACACCATTTTAGATGATAGTCAATAAAGATGACAAGCAAAAAGAAAAGAGGCTTGAACACAAGCCCCTCACTTTTAAGTCATAATTATCGAATTTCTTTAATACGAGCAGCTTTACCACGTAGGTTACGTAGGTAGTAAAGTTTAGCACGACGTACTTTACCACGACGTACAACTTCTAAGTTAGCGATTTTTGGTGTGTGTACAGGGAATGTACGCTCAACACCTACACCATAAGAAATTTTACGAACTGTGAAAGTTTCGCTAATTCCGCCACCACGACGTTTAATTACTACACCTTCGAAAATTTGGATACGTTCACGAGTACCCTCTACTACTTTCACGTGTACCTTAACAGTATCACCAGGACGGAAAGTTGGTAGATCAGAGCGAAGCTGAGATTTTGTAATTTCTGCAATAATGTTTGACATTGTTTTCTCTCCTTAGACAGATGCTCATGCACGCAATCTATGCCACAGCGGAACACCGTAATTCAGTACTCTACATAGAAGTACAGATTAGATGTTATCATAAATAGATTCAGCAATCAAGCATCTAGACGATTGTTTTTTAGTTTTTCTAGATACAATTTTTGCTTGTCTGTTAATGGGTATTGCTCCAGTAAGTCAGGACGGCGCTCAAAAGTTCTCTTCAGCGACTGTTCCTCTCGCCATTGCTCGATTTTAGCATGATTCCCCGATAATAAAACATCAGGTACCTTCATGCCACGGAACTCCGCAGGACGTGTATAATGTGGATGCTCAAGTAGACCCGTTGAAAAAGAATCCTGGATATGAGAATCCTCTTGCCCTAAGACACCAGGTAACAATCTCACTACGCTATCAATAACAGTCATAGCACCTAGTTCCCCACCTGTTAAGACAAAATCGCCAATAGAAATCTCGTCTGTCACGAGATGCTGCCGTATACGCTCATCATAACCTTCATAATGACCACATAGGAACACTAACTCGGTCTCCTGCGCTAGCTCCTCTGCTTTTTTCTGGGTAAATCGTTCACCCTGAGGACACATTAATATGATACGTGGCTGTTTCCCTGCAGTTATAGCCTCTACTGCACTAAACATTGGTTCAGGCTTTAATACCATACCTGCACCTCCACCATATGGATAGTCGTCAACCTGATTATGCTTGTTCCCTGAAAATGTACGAATATCCGTTACCTCTAAATTTACAGCTCCCTTTTCTTGTGCCTTCTTTAAAATAGATGCACCAAAAACGCCCGAAAACATATCAGGGAACAGGCTCAATACATGAATATTCATCATAATAAGCCTTCCATAACATGAATGACTATTTTTTTGTCTATAACATCAATATCTTTCACGATATCTTCTATATAAGGGATATAATGTTCTTTCTTAGTCCCTTTCACTACCCATACATCGTTTGCCCCTGTTTGCAGGATATCTGCTACAACACCGATTGTTTCGCCCTCTTCAGAAATAACTGTGCAGCCTATTATTTCATGGAAAAAGAACTCATTTTCTTCAAGAAGATCATCACTCATTTGATCCTTTGTCACTTTCAACATGCCTTCTTTAAATGGCTCAACCAAGTTGATATTGTTCATGCCTTCAAAAGTTAATAAAATAAAGTTTTTATGACGACGCACAGATTCAATCGTTACCCAGGTTGGCTTCTTATCGTCCTTTTTAAAGGCAGCAAGCTTATTTCCTACTGTAAAGCGCTCTTCTTCAAAGTCTGTTGTCGATAATACACGTACCTCACCACGAATACCGTGCGTATTGACAATTCGACCTACATTAAACCATTCCATTCTATTTCACCTCGTAAAAACATGCTTATCTTCACAAAGCATCTGGCTCATCCCAAAAAGGTTCCGTTCTTGCAGATGTGCTTTGGAAGAATGTAGTTTTAGCTAAGACGCATTTGTCTTGTCAACAATAATATAAGCAATATCCTTTAGCTATACTCCTTATTTAAGCTTTATTTTCCACTTAAAGAGCAGTCATAGCGATATGCTGATGTTAAAAAAAGATAAAAAAAGGAAGGAACCTACAAGCTCCCTCCTTTTTCGTCCAGATTTTACGCTTTATACTAAAAGGCCACTTCGAACTCCTAAGCGACATGTAAACACACCTATCAGGACTCACTAGTACTTGTTGCAAGAGCGTGAAAATCTTTTCTATTAATCCAATATATCGACGTAGGTCTTCTTTTGATGGTGACTACCTGCCGCTGAATAAACAATTGTACGAATCGCTTTTGCTACTCGCCCTTGCTTGCCTATGACTTTCCCTCTATCCTCTGGATGAACAAAAAGTTTATAAACAATTCGATTTGCATTTTCATCCGTCTCAATACGAACTTCTTCTGGATAATCGACTAACGGTAAAACGATTGCTTCAATCAGCTGCTTCAAAGACGTCGCCCCCGATTATTTACTGAATTTTTGGTTATGGAATTTTTCCATGATACCTTGTTCTGAGAACAGGTTACGTACTGTATCTGATGGTTTTGCACCGTCAGCTAACCATTTAAGAGCTTTCTCTTCATCAATGTTTACAGTAGCTGGTTGAGTTAGTGGGTTGTAAGTTCCAACTGTTTCGATTTGACGACCGTCACGTGGTGAACGAGCGTCTGCAACTACGATACGATAGAAAGGAGATTTTTTAGCTCCCATACGTTTTAAGCGAATTTTAACTGCCATTTTAATAGCACCTCCGAATAAGTTTCACACAAGATAGTATATTATCAATGTTTAGGTTGTTTGTAAAGTGTTTTTTCTTAACACCTAAAAATTATTATTTAAACAATGAATCAAAGCCTGGTAATTTCATTTTTTTCTTCCCTTTACCACTTGCCATTCCAGTCATTTGTTTCATCATTTTTTTCATTTCATCGAATTGTTTAATGAGACGATTCACCTCTTGAATAGATGTCCCAGAGCCTTTCGCAATACGCTTTTTACGGCTACCATTAATGATTTCTGGGTTGGTCTTTTCAGCAGGCGTCATCGAGTAAATAATGGCCTCTACACGCCCCATTTGCTTATCATCAACTTTTACATTATCTAAGCCTTTGATTTTGTTAGCACCTGGTAGCATTTTTAAAATTTCATCAAGAGGGCCCATTTTCTTGACTTGCTGTAATTGCTCGACAAAATCATCAAAAGTGAATGTTTGAGATTTAAACTTTTCCTCTAATTCTTTGGCCTTGGCTTCATCTACATTTGCCTGAGCTTTCTCGATAAGGGACAGAACATCGCCCATACCTAATATACGAGAGGCCATACGCTCTGGATGGAATGGCTCAAGCGCATCCATTTTTTCGCCCATCCCGACAAATTTAATTGGTTTTTGCGTCACAGAACGGATAGATAATGCAGCACCACCACGCGTATCACCGTCAAGTTTTGTTAAAACAACCCCAGTAATACCGATTGCCTCATTAAAGCTTTCTGCTACATTGACTGCATCTTGACCCGTCATGGCATCAACAACTAGGAAAACCTCATCTGGCTCTTTTAATGCACGAATATCCTTTAACTCTTGCATTAGGTCTTCATCGATATGAAGTCGACCAGCTGTATCAATAATCACTACATCATGATGCTCTTCCTTTGCCAATTCAATTGCCTGACGTGCAATTTCTACAGGAGATACCTCAGTACCTAGCGCAAAAACAGGTAGTGATAACTGTTTTCCTAATGTTTGTAATTGTTGGACAGCTGCTGGACGATAAACGTCAGCGGCAACTAATAATGGTTTACGATTATATTTTTTTCGTAGAACATTTGCCAATTTACCTGTAGTGGTCGTTTTACCCGCACCTTGTAGACCGACCATCATAATGACAGTGGGTGGCTTCGTATTAAACTTAATGGGACTTTGTTCGCCCCCCATTAATTCTGTTAGTTCATCCTGTACAATTTTAATAACTTGCTGACCTGGTGTTAAACTTTGCATAACATCAACACCGACAGCACGTTCACTTACCTTTTTCACGAATTCTTTGACTACTTTTAAGTTAACATCCGCCTCGATTAAAGCAAATCGGACTTCTCGCATCATTTCTTTAACGTCTTGCTCTGATACTTTCCCTTTGCCTTTAATCTTTTGGATCGTTCCTTGGAGTCGTTCCGCTAATCCTTCAAAAGCCATTGCTTTCGCCTCCTAATCCCATTCTTTCAACTGCTCAATAAGTGCTAGCTGCTCTTCAGCTGTCATACTTTTTTCTGTAATCCCCTGTGTTAGCTGTAACAGCATTTGGGTACGTTGTTGAAATTTTTCAAGTAAACATAATTTTTCTTCATATTCCTCAAGCATCGCTTCAGTTCGACGAATATTATCGTAAACAGCTTGGCGTGAAACACCATACGATTCAGCGATTTCTCCTAGAGAGTTATCATCCAAATAGTATAGCTCCATATAACTTCTTTGCTTATCTGTTAATAATGCTTGATAAAAGTCGAAGAGAAAGTTCATGCGTGTTGTTTTTTCAAGTAGCATCGAATGTTTCTCCTCCCGCTATTAGTCATTTGTATCATAACGAAAAGCGCCCGTCTGTGTCAAGGTAATCTCCTTGTCTAAAAACCTAAATTGCAGCTTTCAGGCATTTTTTGCCTTTGGCTAGTATTACGCTTTTAAACAAGTCAATTATCCTATACACAATCGAGCGTTTTTATCTATTATGTGTCAGTGTCATTTTATCCAATTTTGTTCAAAAACTGAAGCAAACTAAGCATCCAGCTTTCTCAATAGAAGACATACATGGCAATCAATTTAAAACTATTCAGCCACTGTTAGCTGTTACTCATCATTATTTTGTAGTTCCTTATCCAAACCATCAGCAAATAATCCATAGACATATCTTTCTGCATCAAATGGCTGTAAATCATCCATTTTCTCACCAAGACCCACAAATTTCACAGGAATGTGCAGCTTGTTACGAATAGCAAGAACAATACCCCCTTTAGCAGTACCGTCTAACTTTGTTAAAACAATCCCTGTCACATTCGTTGCCTCTTTAAATGTTTGTGCTTGAACAAGCGCATTTTGACCAGTTGTTGCATCTAATGCTAATAATACTTCATGTGGAGCATTTGGAATTTCACGTGAAATAACACGATGAACTTTTTCAAGCTCATTCATTAGGTTCACTTTGTTCTGCAAGCGTCCCGCTGTATCACAAATCAACACATCTGCTTTTCTGTTTTTTGCTGCACGAATCGCATCATACATGACTGCCGCCGGGTCAGAGCCTTCTGATTGTTTAATAACCTCACAACCAACACGATCTCCCCATACTTGTAATTGATCAATAGCACCTGCACGGAACGTATCACCCGCAGCTAATACAACCGTTTTCCCTTGAGATTTTAAACGGTGTGCTAGCTTACCTATCGTTGTTGTTTTCCCAACACCATTTACGCCAACAAATAGAATAACAGTTAGTTCACCATCTGGCTGCATAGTTAGTTCAATTAAATCTTCTTCACCTTGCTCATAAATTTCGACAAGCTTCTCAGAAATCACTGCTTGGATGCCATTTGTATCTTTAATATTTTTACGTTGCACTTCATAACGCAGTTTATCCATAAGTTCCATGACTGTTTCAAATCCGACATCAGCCTGTAATAGTAAGTCCTCTAATTCTTCAAAGAAATCCTCATCCACTTTACGATAGCGTGCCACAAGGTCATTCACTTTTGATGTAAAAGAATTACGTGTTTTTTCAAGACCAGCCTTGAATTTTTGTGTTATTGACCAAGCAGAAGGCTTTTTCTCTTCCAGTTGTTCATCCTCTACTACTGCTAGCTCCTGAACATCTAGCTGTGCTTCTTCTATTTCAGGCGAGGCCTCGGCTTCCACTTCTTTCACAATCTCCATTTCTGGTGATTCTTCATCTTGTTCAGACACTTTTAGATCAACGGTCTCAATGGCAGCAGGTTCGTTTGATTCTTTAAGCTCTGGCTCCGAATGGTCAGATTCCTGTTCTTTGTCGGTTGCGTCTAGCTTCTCTTCCTCTGCTGGATTACCCATTAATTTATCTTTTAAACGTTTAAAAAAACTCATGCTTGTTCGCTCCTTTGCTCCGCAAGTACGGGTTCATCTTCTAGTTTTACTGATACAAGTTTCGACACACCTGATTCTTGCATGGTTATACCATACAAGACATCAGCTCCCTCCATTGTTCCTTTACGATGAGTAATCACAATGAATTGTGTGTCGAGACTAAACTTTTTCAAATACTGGCTATAACGCACAACATTCGCCTCATCTAAAGCCGCCTCTACTTCATCCAGAATACAAAATGGTACAGGTCGAATATTTAAAATGGAGAATAGCAAAGCAATGGCTGTAAGTGCACGCTCACCACCAGAAAGCAAACTTAAATTCTGCAATTTTTTTCCTGGAGGCTGTGCCACAATTTCAATACCTGTTTCCAATAAATTTTGTGGGTCAATTAAAACCAAATCAGCTTGTCCCCCACCAAACAATTCACGGAAAACACGTTTAAATTGCTCTCTAATAGCATAAAACGTTTCACTAAAGCGCAACGTCATTTCTTCATCCATTTCTTTGATTGCTTCATGTAATGTTTCCTGTGCAGCAAGCAAGTCCTCCCGTTGTTCAGTTAAGAAAGTATGACGTTCTAGTACTCTATCATATTCCTCAATCGCACTTAAATTAACAGGTCCTAGCTCTTCAATGGATCTTTTTAACAATTTAACACGTCTTCGCACAAACTCTTCATCTTCTATTGCCAGAGCTTCTTTTTCAGCCTCTTCGAATGTTAACTGATAATTTTCTTCGAGTTGTTCGATAAAATTATCCATTTCAAATTCTACACGATTACGTTTTAACTCATTGGCACGAATTGCTTCAAGGTATCCTTTATGAATACGTTGCAGTTCCTTGAGTTGTTCTTCCAATGTAGAGAGTTCTTGTTGTTGTCCTATTTTCTGCTCTTTCTTTTCAGAAATAGTCTCTTGTAAGGCATCTCTTCTTGCTTTCCATGTCGCAACCTGTTCCTCAACCTCTTCATCACTTAAATGATTTGTCGATTCATCAGATTGCAGCCACATTATTTCCTGAGAAATATTTTTAACTTTTTGTTGTGCTTTGTTTAATTGTAGTGCCAGTTCAGCAGTTGTAATTTGAACTTGGGACATTTGTTCTTGCATAACCGCTAACTGTGAACGCTTTTCGGCAAGCTGTTCTCGTAAGACGTCTTTCTCTGTCTCCCCTTGTAACTTTACCTTACTTAATTGTTCGACAGTTTCATTGATTTCGACAAGCTCTATGGCAAGGGTATTTAAGCGCTCCTCTGCTGCTTGTTTTTGTGTTAACAATGCTTCCTCACGTGTTTTTACATCCTTTGTTTCAGTTGAAGCAAAGGTTACTCTGGCTGATAAGCTGTTTTCAACGACTTCTAGCTCACGAATACGACTTGACTGTTGCATCTCATCTTTTCGTAATTGCTCTCCTTCAAGCTTTAATTGCTCTACTTGATCTCGCAGTACCGCAAGCTTCTCTTTTTCGGCTGCAACAGCCTGTTCTGCACTATAAATGGAGGCCTGTAACGATTCTAGCTTAATGATTAAATCATCTAACTCAGCTTTTCTTGTAAAGAGTGAGGATTGCTGTTTCAGTGCACCACCTGTTAAGGAACCCCCTGCATTAACAATATCTCCTTCAAGAGTGACAACTCGGTATCGGAAACCACATAATCGGGCAATTTGACTTGCGCCTTCTAAATTTGATGCCACAATGACATTACCTAAAAGATTTTCAACAATTGTTCGATTGTCTTCGTTAAAAGTGACAAGTGCATCTGCCATTTGAATAAAGGCAGGATGTTCAGTTGCTAGCTGAATAGTTCCTGGATTAATTTTGCGTGATTTCATGACTGTTTTCGGTAAAAAAGTAGCACGTCCAGCCCGTTTTTGTTTTAACCAGTGAATGGCCTGTTGCGCATGACGCTCATTGGTTGTGACAATATGTTGAGAGGCAGCACCTAAAGCTGTTTCAATCGCTTGCGAATACTTTCCTTCAACTTGGATTAACTCTGCTACAGCACCCTCAATACCTTGTAAATCACCTTTATCTCGAGCAAGCAAAACTTCTTTAACACCTTGGAAGAACCCAGAAAAATCAGCTTCGAGTTCAGCTAATGTATCTTTTCTAGCCTTTAGTTGTTGTTGGTGTTGATACGCTTTGTACAACATATCCTGCTTTTCAGCAAAGGAAATATTGACATTTTTTAACTGTATTTGTAAGGTTTCATGTTGCTCTATTTTTTTCTGTAAATCATTGGTTGTTAAGGCATGTTCAACCACTAGCTTTTCTTTTTCAGCAATGATTTGCATAAGCTCTTGTCCAATTTCATCTGTTTGATCGGACATTTTTGCCGCCATTGCCTTTTGTTGAGCTAATTGCTGATCGATATTTTTCAATTCGTTCTTGACTGTTGCTTCTTCATTTAATGAATCAATATATCGATTTTTATAGTCTTCTATTTCTTCCTCGATTTCTGTCACAGATCGATTTAATGATTGCTCTAACTGCTTGATGCTCTGCTTTAATACTGATACGGCTTGTTGCTTCTCAGAGAACACTTCTTTTTTCTCCTGTTCTTGAACCAGGAGTAATTCTACTTCTGCCTTAGCCTCTTGTAATGTTGTATTCAGTTGTAGTAGTTGATTCGATGCATTTTGGCGTTTTTCAGCCATTAATGCCTTACGACCATCCCAACGCTCTACCTCCATAGTGGCATTGACAAGCTCAGCCTGCGAAACATCCAAGTAATCATCTAGATCTTTTAATAGCTTACGTATATTAGCGGTCTGTTTATCAATCATTGAAATATTTTGAGCTTGTTCTAGCTCTGTTGCAGAAAGCTCCGTAAATTCCTCTTTAAGCGCATGCAAAGATTGTGCACAATTTCTAAAATCATGCACAAGAATTGCAATATCAAAATCCTTTAGCTCAGAAGACATTTGTACATAATCTCTTGCACTAGATGCCTGCATTTCAAGCGGCTCTAATCGGTTGTCTAATTCATGGAGAATGTCTAATACACGATACAAATTTTCATCTGTTTCAACAAGCTTATGTTCAGCTTTTTTCTTTCTTATTTTATACTTTAAAACGCCAGCTGCCTCTTCAAAAATAGAACGACGGTCATCAGGTCGACTATTTAATATTTCATCAACACGACCTTGAGAAATAATTGAAAATGCCTCTTTCCCAAGTCCTGAATCCATAAACAAGTCCGTAATATCCTTCAGGCGACACTGTTGGTTATTTAATAAATATTCACTATCACCTGAACGGTATACGCGTCTTGTTACACTGACTTCTGTATAAGAAAAAGCAAGTTGCTCGTCAGTATTATCTAAAATAAGTGTTACCTCTGCAAAGTTGAGTGGCTTACGAGAGTCACTCCCAGCGAAAATAACATCTTCCATCTTTGCTCCACGTAACGACTTTGCCGATTGCTCCCCAAGTACCCAACGAATCGCATCTGTGACATTACTTTTTCCACTGCCATTTGGTCCAACAACGGCTGTAACACCAGGTACAAAATCAATTCCAATGCGTTCCGCAAAAGATTTAAAGCCAATCACTTCTAGTCGTTTTAGGAACATCTATTAAGCCTCCTCTTTTGCAGCTTCTTCACGCATCATCCGCATTGCACATTGTGCAGCTTGCTGCTCGGCTTCTTTTTTTGATTTTCCACGACCAATACCAAGCTCTTGTCCATTTAATAATACGCTTGATACAAAGGTACGATTATGTGCTGGGCCCTTTTCATCGATAATCTCATAATGAAGAAGTCCATTATTCGTTTGCTGTACCATTTCTTGCAATTGACTTTTAAAATCCATCACATGCGAAAAAGCACCTACTTCTACTTTTGGGAACACGACTCGTTCTAAAAATGACACGACCGTCTGTAAATCTTGATCTAAATAGAGTGCACCTACAAATGACTCAAAGACATCTGCAAGCAACGCTGGACGTTCCCGACCACCTGTTAATTCTTCACCTTTTCCAAGTAATACAAAGCGTCCAAAGCCTAGCTCGTTAGCAAAAATCACTAGTGATGGCTCACATACAATGGAAGCTCTTAGCTTTGTTAACTCACCCTCGCTCATATTTGGGTATTTCTCAAAAAGATATTTAGAAACAGACAGTTCAAGTACTGCGTCTCCTAAAAATTCAAGACGCTCATTATCCGTAAATAATTTACGGCGATGCTCATTCACATAAGATGAATGCGTGAATGCTTGATACAATAAATTTTTATTAATAAATGTGATATTTAATTCATGCTGTAACAGCTCAAATTGGTTGCGTACTTTTTCAGGAAGTACGCCAGATTTCTGCATAGTTCCTTTTCTTTTCATAGCCATTGAACAAATCTGCCTTCCTAATAGTTTCTACCGTTTTAGTGTACCTTTTTCAGGGCGTTTATGCAAAAGTATTTCGGCTTAAACACAATGTTTTGGAAATTTTTCCGAAAATTCCTCTTCATACAGCATGCATCTCCCATGAGAGAGAAGTCTGAAGCTGACTGGTCATTAGATTTTTAACATAAAAAAGGGACGTTAATAGATCGAAAACCGATCCATTTCGTCCCCTTTAAATACATCTTCATTCATTGAATCTGCTCCTTCAAACAAGGGATGCAGAAAAAGTAATTTCTACTTTATTCAAGCTACCATAAAACCATTGTATGATTACGATGACCATTACACCATTAGAGGTGATCTATTTTCACTAAATAAAGTTTTAACGAAATTAGTTTAATTTACTTTCGATGTATGAGATTGCAGTACCTACTGTTGAGATTTTTTCAGCATCTTCATCAGAAATTTCCATATCGAATTCGTCTTCAAGCTCCATTACAAGCTCAACTACGTCTAATGAGTCAGCACCTAAATCATCACGGAAAGAAGCTTCAAGCGTTACTTCGCTTTCTTCCACACCTAAACGGTCCACGATTACTTTTGTTACGCGTTCTAATACTGTAGACAAATGATTCACCTCCCCTCAAATGATTATACAAAAAATCAGCTTATATGCCTAATTGAAATTACATAACCATACCGCCATCAATATGAAGCGTTTGTCCAGTCATATAATTTGCGTCCTCCGATGCAAGGAAAGCTACTGCTTTTGCGATATCCTCTGGCTGACCAAGTTTCGCAAGAGGAATCTGTGTTAGCATACCTTGTTTGATATCCTCTGGCAATTGTTCTGTCATTTCCGTTTCGATAAAACCTGGTGCAATAGCATTAACTAAAATATTACGAGAAGCTAATTCCTTTGCCGTCGTTTTCGTTAGTCCAATAACACCTGCTTTAGCCGCAACATAGTTGGCTTGACCAGCATTACCCGCTACACCAACGATGGAAGAAATATTAATAATGCGACCTGCACGTTGCTTCATCATTTGACGTGTGACTGCTTTTGTACAAAGGAAAACACCTTTAAGGTTCGTATTTAATACATCGTCCCATTCGTCTTCTTTCATACGCATGAGCAAGTTATCTCTTGTAATACCAGCATTATTCACTAAAATATCAAGAGAGCCGTATGTTTTCACAGCAGCATCCATTAATGCTGTCACTTCTTCTGTCTGAGAGACGCTAGCTTGTACAGCAATTGCTTCGCCACCGTTTTCTTGAATCATCGCTACTACTTCCTCTGCTTTTGCCTGAGAGCCACTATAGTTCACAACAACCTTAGCACCTTCTTCTGCAAGCTTTAAAGCAATAGCACGTCCAATCCCTCTTGAAGCTCCTGTTACAACAGCTACTTTTCCTTCTAATTTACGCATTAATTGACCACTCCTTCGACGCTTCTAAAACCGCTTCTAACGAAGCTTCATCATAAACACAATAAGTTGCAACAGAGCGATCAATTTTTTTCAAGAGACCGCTTAATACTTTACCAGGTCCACATTCGATAAAGACGTCAACACCTTGCGCAAGCATTTCACGCATAGAAGCTTCCCATTGAACAGCACTGTATACCTGTTCAACTAGCTCTTGTTGTATTGCTGCTACATCTTTTAATTCCTTCGCCATCACATTGCCAATTACAGGAATTTCAGGTGCAGATAAAGAAATCTCTGCCAATGCTGCTTGCAGTTTCTCTGAAGATGGACGCATTAAATCAGAGTGGAAGGGACCACTTACAACTAAAGGTATTGCTCGTTTTGCACCAGCTTCTTTGGCAGCAACACTTGCTTTATCCACACCTTCTTTAGTGCCCGAAATAACAATTTGTCCTGGACAATTCACATTAGCCACCTGAACAGAGTCACCTGATGCTGATACCTGCTCTGTTACCTCGTTCAATGCCTCTAGTTCCATTCCTAAAATTGCCGCCATTGCGCCTTGACCTGCTGGCACAGCTTCATTCATATAAAGACCTCGTTTATGCACGATTGACACAGCATCATCAAATGACATAACACCTGCTAACACCAATGCACCATATTCTCCAAGTGAATGACCCGCTGCGTAGTGTGGTTGAATACCTGCTGCACGTAACTTTTCAGCCACCATTACACCAGTAGTAAGTAGCGCTGGCTGTGCATGATATGTCAGTGTTAACTCTTCTGCTGGACCTTCTAACATTAATTTAGATAATTCAAATTGAAGAGCTTGATCTGCGCGATCATAAAATGCTTTACTTTCTGCAGCATTTTCAACAAACTCTTGACCCATTCCAACTACTTGTGAACCCTGTCCTGGAAAAATAAATGCTATTTTTGTCATTTGAATAATCCCCTTTGCTTAATCAATTTCTATGTGGCGTACTGTCTCCGTAATCGTCGAAATAACCGTATGCTCTACCATCGTATTGGCTTGTCGAATGGCACTGAAAATCGCTTTCGCATTTGATGATCCATGTGCCTTAATAACAGGTGCTTGTAAGCCAAACAATCCTGCGCCACCATACTCTGTATAGTCCATTTTATTTTTCAAGTCACGTAAATTATTTTTCATGAGCGCTGCTGAAATTTTCGTTTTCGTTGAAGACATAAAGGCCTCTTTTAACATAGAAAATAAAGCACCTGCTGTCCCTTCAATAGACTTCAACACCATATTTCCTGTAAAGCCATCTGTTACAACAACATCAGCTACTCCTTCAAGTAAATCACGAGCTTCTACATTTCCAATAAAATTCAAATCTGCTTCCTTCAATAATTCGAAGGCAGCTTTTGTTAATTCATTCCCTTTTTTATCCTCGGTACCGATATTTAATAAGCCAATTCGTGGTTTTTGCAAACCTCCAACCTTTTTAGCATAAATATCACCCATAATGGCATATTGCACTAAATGCTCTGGGCGAGCATCTGCATTTGCCCCTAAATCAAGCATCAAAAACCCTTTACCGTCTAATGTTGGTAGCGTTGTAGCTAATGCTGGTCTAGCTATTCCCTCAATGCGACCTACTTTAAATAGGCCACCCGCCATCAGGGCCCCTGTGTTCCCTGCAGAAAGGCAAGCATCTGCTTTACCCTCTTCTACTGCATCCATCATACGTGCCATGGAAGAATCCTTTTTTCTACGAACAGCACGGGCAGGATCATCAGTTCCTTCTACTGCTTCCTCACAATGTATAACCTTTAATCGATCATGTTGTTTTAAAAATGGTTCCAGCTTATCTTGATGACCATATAGTTGAATTTCTAAGTTTGGAATTTGCTCTAATGCTAAAAGTGCACCTTCAACAACTGACTTTGGTGCATTGTCTCCACCCATTCCATCAAGCGCTAATTTCATTGTTACTCACCTTTACCTTTCGTGCGGTACATATCAAACTCACCAACAAAAACGGTTTCACCATTAACGGTAGATGTTACCTCAACTTTTGTTCGATGTGTTTGTTCATCTCGTCCGATAACAATCGCTTTTGTAATAACACGATTTCCAGCTCGTACAGGTTTCACAAACGTAATATTGGAATGTACGGTTAGTGCTAGTTCGTCATCAATTACTGCAACCGCTAATGAATTTGCTTGCGCAAACAAATGATGCCCACGTGCGATGCCATTACGCTGAAAAACATGCTCTTCTTGTACATCAAAAATCGAGAGTGCTCGATGATCTAATTCAATATCTACTATCTCCCCAATTACCTCATCAATCGGGAGAGATTTTACTTCATTTTCATAGTTTTTTGAAGCAACATCTTTAATTCGCTCGCGTAATTCTGGTATTGATAATTCCATACGGTCTAAACGAATTGTTTGGACACTTACCTGAAACTGTGTTGCTAGCTGTTCATCTGTGACGAATGGATTTTCAGCTATCGTTTCAGATAGTAGTCGCTGTCGCTCTTTTTTCGTTCGTCTCAACTTCATTCGCCACCTTTTGAGTTGTTATTAGCACTTGGTACTAATATCAGTATATAGAGGTTAAAAAAAGAATGCAAGACTTGTTTTGAAATCAAGTACTTACATTCTTTCTGTGCTAACAAGCTTCTCAGATTAATCGAAGCGCTCTCCTTGTAAAACACCAGTATCTTCTAGCATTTTACGCAAGTATTGATAGTCGTCATCCTGCCAAAATGCTTTTGTTTCAAGCATCTCTGAGGCATCTTTTCTTGCGGTCTCCAATATACGATAATCATGTACTAAATCAGCTACTTTAAAATCAGGTAAACCACTTTGTTTTCTACCAAAAAAGTCTCCTGGTCCCCTTAATTCAAGATCTTTTTCAGCTAAACGGAAACCATCATTTGTTTCTGTCATCGATTGCATACGTTCTTTCCCCTCATCAGACTTAGGATCTGCAAGTAAAATACAGTATGATTGGTGCTCACCACGACCAACACGACCTCGAAGCTGATGCAGCTGCGCTAGGCCAAAGCGTTCAGCATCATAGACAAGCATAAAGGTAGCATTTGGTACATTTACACCTACCTCTACAACGGTTGTAGAAACTAAAACTTGAATAGTCCCTTCACTAAAAGCACGCATAACCGCATCTTTTTCATCAGCTGATAAACGTCCATGCATTAAACCGACATGATAACGATCTTTAAAGTAAGTCGCTAGCTGCTCATAAATTTCCACAGCATTCTGAACATCAAGCTTATCGGATTCCTCGATAAGCGGACAAATCGCATAGGCTTGTCTTCCAGCCGCTAACTCTAATTCTAGCTTAGATAAAACGGAGCCGAATTGTTCTTTCTTCATCCAATGCGTTTCAATCTGCTTACGCCCTGCTGGCATTTCATCAATCATCGATACGTCCATTTCCCCAAATGCAGTAATAGCTAATGTTCGTGGTATCGGGGTAGCTGTCATAAAAAGCACATCGGGATTCTCCCCTTTATCACGCAAAATACGTCGTTGCTCCACACCAAAGCGGTGCTGTTCATCCGTGATGACAAAGCCAAGTTTATGAAAAACAACATCTGGCTGGATTAGTGCATGTGTACCAATAACAATATCAAGATCTCCATTTGCCAAATCAGCTAAGATCACACGTCGCTCTTTTGTTTTAGTGGACCCGGATAAGAGTGCAACACGAACGCCAAATGGTTGGAACCATTCTTTCAAATTCTCTAAGTGCTGTTCTGCTAATATTTCAGTTGGTGCCATTAAGGCTCCTTGAAAACCTGCTGTTACGGCTGCATATAGCCCTATTGCTGCTACAACGGTTTTACCCGAACCTACATCCCCTTGTAGCAAGCGATTCATTCGATGCGGCTCCTTCAAATCCTTACAAATTTCATTCACCACGCGTTTTTGAGCATTCGTTAATTCATAGGGTAAGGAAGCGATAAAATCTCGTAACTTATGCACATTAAATTGAATAACTGTACCGTGTTCACTATCCTTCCTTATTTTCCGTAAAGCTTGAATACGCAATTGGAAGTTTAATAGCTCCTCATAGGCAAAGCGTCTCCTTGCTTGTTTAGCATGCCCAGCATCCAGTGGAAAATGAATACCCTCCAAGCCCTCTCTTATTGAAACAAGCTTATACGACTCTTGTAAATAATATGGAATGGTCTCTGGCAGTACTTCTCCACAATCGTCTAACACTTGTCGCATATATTTTCGAAATCTTTTTTGGGGGATCAAGCCTTTCAGACTATAGACAGGCTCAAAGTCAACTTGATCTGTTTTAGGACCAAATGTAACTGAAGTGCCATTGATTACTTGTCTACCTCGATCCCATTTACCAGTCACCGTAATAATGGAACCAGGTACAAGCTTTTGCTTTAAATAGCCCTGATTGAAAAATACGACTTTTACTAAATGTCTTCCTGCTAAAACAGTTACTTGGAGTCTTGACTTATTACGACCTAAAAATAAAATCGTAGGCTCCCGCTCCACCTTACACTCAACTGTAACCCGTTCGTTATGTGGTGTTTGCGCTAAATCTTTTAAACGAAAATCTTCATGTCGATGTGGGAACGTCCATAATAAATCAGCTATTGTATTGATTCCTAGTGATTCAAGATGGGCTGCTGTTTCTTTCCCGACGCCTTTTAATTCATTGACGGGTCCATATAATTCAGTCATCTTATCCCACAACTCCCTTCATTGATTGTTTATGTAGTGTTATACTCTCTCTATCTAATGTACCATAAATTATTTCCCTAACCCTACACATAAGCAAAAACCCTACCAATGATTGATAGGGTTAAACTTTTGATTATTTAATTTCACAGGAGAAACATGTAATTTCTTTCACATATTGCTCATCAACTTCTATTCCTAATCCAGCTTTATCACTTAACTGCAGGATGTCTTTATAGTATGTAACATTTGCCACATCTTTTACAAACATTAATGGTCCGACCATCTCGTTTGTATGGATAATCGACTTACTGATGGCTAGGTGTGCCCCAGCCATTGTTCCGATTGCTGATTCAACCATAGAGCCAACTTGGCAAGGCATCTCTGCAGCCTCCGCAAGACTTGCAAGCGCTAAAGCTGGATAGATTCCACCTGATTTCATTAATTTTATATTTAGCATATCGGCAGCACGCATTTCTATGACATCGACTAAATCATAAATATTATGAACACCTTCGTCTACCATAATACTACAAGGTGAAAGGGCTCTGATTTCTTTTAACGCTCTTAAATCATGTGCTTTTACAGGTTGCTCGTACCAGTCTACATGACAAGCTGTAGTTTCTCTTATTACTTTTAGTGTCTCCATTCTATTCCAACCTTGATTGGCATCTACTCGCAGTTGCACCTCCTCACCTATTGCTTCTCTTACCGCACGAATACGAGCAATATCTAAATCAGCATTTGTACCAACCTTTATTTTAATATTACGGAAACCCGATTTTACAAATTCACTTGCATCTTTAGCCATTTCCTCAGGACTCTTAATGCTAATCACTCTTGGTACCTGTAATTCCTCATGTGCTTTTCCACCAATTAATTGATAAACTGGTTGACCAGTCATTTTCCCCATCAAATCGTAGAGTGCAATGTCCAATGCGGCTTTTGCTGAAGGGACTCCATCAATTTTTTCATTAAACTTTTTATGGATACGGTCTACTGCAAATGGATCTTCATCAATCAGTAATGGTGCTAGTTCATGTTTAATAACGTGATACGTGCTCTCCCAAGTTTCACCCGTCACATTTTGATCAGGCACAGCTTCACCCCAGCCAACTACACCCTCATCCGTCTCGATTCTGGTAAGAATAGTTGGCATATCATCTAAATGAACATAAGAAATAACGAAGGGTTCCTTTAATTGTAAACGTGCTGCAAACACTTCAATCTTTTTTATCACGATGTAAAACTCCTTTTCGTATAAATAGTCTGATTATTTATGTTGCAAGATAATATTTATAAATAGTTGAATCGCATCAGGGAAAACATCTTCATCTAGATCAAATCGTGGATGATGATGTGGATATTGGCTTTTTTCACCACCCATACCTACAAAAACAAATGCTCCAGGCTTATGTTGTAAATAATAAGAAAAATCTTCTCCACCCATGACTGGTTCGACTACCTTAAATGCGGTATCTCCGAATTGTTCCCGTACAATCGATTCAATAAATCGTGATTGTGTTGGATCATTGACGAGCGGAGGTGTTCCTAAAATAAAATCGATTTTTCCTTCTGCTCCAAATGCTCGGCAAATCCCTTCTGTTAAACTTACCATTTTCGATTTAATGATTTTTACAGTGTTCGGTGTCAATGCTCTGATCGTTCCAGTTAATTTTGCCGTATCAGGAATAATATTATAAGTGGTTCCCGCTTGTATATTACCAACTGTAATGACACCCGCATCGATAGGATTGACATTTCTACTTATGATACTTTGAAAAGCTTGCATTAAATGGCTAGCTATATAAATAGGATCAATTGTTTCATGTGGCATCGAACCATGACCACCATACCCTTGAATGATAATTTCAAAATCATCAATAGAAGCCATCATCGGTCCATGTGTTAAACCTATCTTCCCTTTCTCTAAACCTTGCCATAAGTGAATGCCAAAAATAGCATCTATATCTTCCAACACACCTTTTTGAATTAATAAATCAGCGCCACTTGGGGTGATTTCCTCTGCTGATTGAAATATAAGCTTGATATTCGGCTCGATTTTCTCTCTATTTAAGCTTATCCATGTTGCAACTGCTAATAAAATCGCTGTATGACCATCATGGCCACACATATGAGCAACACCTTGCCTGTCTGAAATGTACGGTTTGTCTCCCTCTTCTTTTATAGGTAAGGCATCTATATCGGCACGTAATGCAATAGTTTTTGTTCCCTTTGTCCCTTTTATAAACGCCACTACACCTGGAGGTTCATAATCTAGAATTTCTATATCTAACTCCTCTAGTCTTTTACGAATAAACTCACTTGTTTCGTATTCTTCACCAGAAAGCTCTGGGTATTGGTGCAGATGACGGCGATCCTCTATTGCCTTTTCTGCTAATTTTTTTATATTCATTATTTCCATTGTTAAACTCCTTTAGAAAGGTCCGTATTGTATGACTTGTGCAATAATGAGCGATATTACCGCAACTGTTACTTGAATAAGCATAAACGGAAAAATCCACTTTATCCATTTACCCCAAGGAATACCCGCAATTGATAATCCCGCCATTAAAAAACCTACTGTTGGGAATATAATATTCGACATACCATCGCCAAATTGATAGGCAAGTACGGCTGTTTGTCTTGTAACACCGATCATATCTGATAAAGGTGCCATAATTGGCATCGTTAAGGCAGCCTGTCCACTTCCTGATGGTACTAAAAAATTTAAAAATAACTGGAAGATAAACATCCCTACAGCATTTAGTGCAGGTGGAACTGAATCAAGCAATGCAGATGTGTAAAAGAGAATTGTATCAATTAATCCTGAGTTATTGAAAATCACTAAAATAGACTGAGCTAACCCAATGATAAGAGCGCCACCTACTAAATCACCTGCACCCTTCATAAATGAATTAGCAATATGCGAAGGTGATAATTTGCCAATAAGCCCCATTAAAATACCAAACAATAAAAATAAACCAGCTATTTCAGTAATGTACCAACCTAGTTTTACAACCCCGTACATTAATACGATAAAATTCAAAAGAAATGTAGCCATAACAAGCTTATGTCTTATTTCCATTTTCGAATTCCCCTGTACGAAATCACCCTCATCATTGCGAAAATTTCCATAAAAGCCGAGTTTAGGATTATTTTTCACTTTTCTTGCATAGCGATAAACATATATTGTTGCTACTGTGTATAAGACAATAAAAATGACAATTCGAAAAGCAATTCCTGAAAATAATGGCAAGCCCGCAATCTCTTGCGCTATTCCTACTGTAAACGGATTCATAACAGCTGCCGAAAATCCGACAGATGCACCAAGAATAACAATTGCAAAACCTGTAATTGCATCAAACCCTAGGGCAACAGCAAGCGGTGCAAGAATTCCTACATATACAATCGTTTCATCAGACATCCCCATTAATGACCCAGCACAGGCGAAAAACAACATTAATACTGGTATTATTAACATTTCGCGTTTTGCCATTTTTACAGATAGCATGGCGATAAAGGATTCTAATGCCCCTGTGGCTGATAGTATTCCAAAGGTACCTCCTACAATCAATACGAAGAAAATAATACTTGCTCCTTGCAGCATGCCTGAATGTACACTGCTAAAAATATCCAAAAATCCAATGGGGTTCATATCTGTAAAACTAAATGTCCCAGGTTGAATCACTTGACGTCCATTAACTTCTTCCCGTTGAAATGAACCAGCTGGAATAAAATACGTTAAAATGGATGATATAACAATAAGGCAAAAGATTAACACATAAACATTAATTCCTTTTTGTTGCTCTATTTCTTTATTAGCTATAAATTTACTCATCCGCCATCCTCCTTAGTTGAATCATTGAATAAAAACAAATTTTTATGTCCACTATCAATACGTAACATATCTCTCCAACATAAAAAGCCATCCCCTTTTTTTGAAATTTCCGTCTTATTTATTGTAATTGATAAAAAAATAAATAAAAAATTACTATTTTGAATAGTTACTATTGATAAATTTACATATAAATTCTTTGGGATACATCAAAAAAATTACAAATAAAAAGAACGTTACATCCCTGCGATTTCACCAGGCAGCAACATTCTTTTCATTCTTTTCGATATACAAACCAATTAAATTGTTTTCCATGTGTCTTTAACTAAATCAATAAATGTACTTACATTACTAAATGTTTTAGCATTTTGAGGAAAAATTAAATAAGTGGGTAACTTTTTAGGGAATCGGTACAGAACTTGAAGACTCCCTTTGGTTACCTCTTTTTGAATAATAATATCACTCAACAAGGCTAGACCCACTTGTTCCATTACTGCTCTCTTAATTGCTTCCTCGCTTCCAAATTCCACTATTGTTTGTGGCTTACACTTAATTTCTTGCAGGCAACTGACAATACACTCATCCATTCCATAGGTTATAAAGGGATAATCATCAAATATTTCCTGCACAGTACGATCCTTTATAATAAGTGGATTTCCAACCAATACTAAATCCTCTTCCTCCAATAAAATCCCCTCTACACCAGCGTAACTAGGGGATCCAGCTACAAAACCTATATCTGCTTGGTTTGAACTCACAAGTTTGGCTGTTTCTTTACTATTGGCACAAAGAAGTTTTAGGTTTACCTGAGGGTACTGTTTTAAAAACGAGCCGATAATATGTGATAAATAATAGCCGCAATAAAACTCTGGTGCAGCGATTGTCAAATGACCAAATGGCTTTTCGAAATTCTTCAAATCCTGTTCCATTTCTTCAATAATCCCAAATAATTGATCTGTATGTTCCTTTACTATTTTTCCTACTTGAGAAAGGAACATCTTCTTACCCATTCGATTAATTAAGATATGCCCTAACTCTTCCTCTAACGCTTTAATCTGTTGGCTAATTGTAGGCTGGCTATAATTAAGAATTTCAGCCGCTTTTGTAAAGTTGAGGTAAGTTGAAACAACATGAAATGTTTTCAAATTACGCAAATCCATCTCTATTCACGTCCCTGCTATATAATTAAGATAAATACATTTCCTTATTAAAATTTAATTATACTTAAATCGACTATGTACGTAAGAGGTTTTTTCTTTCCAGTAAGTTATCAACCAACATAAAAACATGCTACCTATTTAGATAGCATGTTTCTTATATTTATTGAAGTGCTTTAATGCTTTGTAAGCCACCATTTTCAAGAATGGCTTTACTGATCGCCTTACCAGTTGGTGTTGCTGCTAGACCGCCTCGTGCCGTCTCTTTAAGATTAGGACTCATAGATTGTCCAATGCGATACATAGCACCAATTACTTCATCACATGGAATACGACTTGTTACACCAGCAAGTGCCATATCCGCCGCTACAAGGGAGTTAGATGCACCCATAGCATTACGTTTGACACAAGGCACTTCAACCAAGCCAGCCACTGGATCACAAACAAGACCTAGCATGTTTTTTAGTGTAATGGCAAACGCTTCTGAACATTGCTGTGGTGTACCTCCAGCCATTTCGACAATAGCAGCGGCAGCCATACCTGCAGCTGAACCAACCTCAGCCTGACAACCACCCGCAGCCCCAGAGATGGAAGCGTTATTGGCTACCACAAATCCAAATGCTCCTGACGTAAATAAATAACGAATCATTTGCTCACGAGTTGGATTTAGTTTGTTTTTTACTGCAAACAGTGTTCCTGGCACTACACCTGCTGAACCTGCTGTTGGTGTTGCACAGATTGTTCCCATTGCAGCATTTACTTCATTAGTTGCAACCGCTTTACTTACTGCATCTAATAATAAATCACCTGAAAGTGACTTTCCTTGTGCAATATAATTTTGAAGTAATACGGCATCCCCACCAGTTAAACCTGTTACTGATTGCACACCTTGTAATCCACGTTCAATTGCTTCTTCCATCACTGTTAGATTTCGATCCATTTGCCGGATGATTTCTTCACGCGTTCTACCAGTTATCAATATTTCTTGTTCAATCATAATTTCTGATATTAATTTATCTTCTTTCTCTGCTCGTTCAACAAGTTCCCGAACATTATGAAATAAAACGTCCATCACAGGACACCTCCTTAGTTATTAATTTTCGAGACCTTTGTAATATATGGAATTAAAGATATTTGCTGTAGCACCTTATCCTCAATGTTTTGATCAACTTCAATTACCATTAAAGCAGTTAAGCCACGTTCGATACGTGATACCTCCATATGCCCAATGTTGACTTCATGCATCGCCAAGCAATTGGCTACATTGGCAATACAGCCAGCACGATCATCATGAACAACAAGAATAGCTGGCATACCACCAGTTAAACGTAATTTAAAGCCATTGACTTCACTGACTTCAATTTTTCCGCCACCAATTGAAATACCGACTACTGACATTTCCCCTTCATCGTCTCCAATGACAAGTCGAGCCGTATTTGGATGCTCGGTATTAGCTGTTTCAGGAATGAATTCGTATTCTAATCCTGCTTTTTTAGCATCTTCAAATGCCGTTTTAATACGATCATCAAATGTATCGTAATTTAATAAGCCTCCTACAATCGCAACATCTGTACCATGCCCTCTATACGTTTCTGCAAACGATCCATATAAATGAATTTTTGCCCATTTAGGTTGTCTACCAAATAAATCCCTTGCAACACGCCCGATGCGAGCTGCTCCTGCCGTATGAGAGGAGGAGGGCCCAATCATGACTGGTCCAATAATATCAAATACTGAAGTAAACTTCATACAAACACCCCTCTATTCTATCCGTATAATAATATTTATTTTTATTTATATCATGCTTGATAGTTACTATAAAAGTAAAGCATTTAATTTATCAACTTTCAGAAAATTACCACTACTATAATTTATAGTAAATATTTATGCTTATTTATTGTCCGTACCATATATACACAACTACGAAAGCGTTGACATTCCAATATTTCCAAATTTTATATCCTGTGGGTACGTACATTGAATGATTCATATTTAGTACGTTTTTAATAAATTTAATCCAATATTCTCTTTGTAGCATAAACAAAAGCAGTACACGTTTTGTGCACTGCTTTCTTTACGGAATAGCAAAGTAGCATGTAATTATTCTACTGAAATAATATATGGATATAACCCTTGTTTACCATCAAATAATTCAACTTCCACATCCGGATAGTTCTCTTCAATGAAAGCTACCAACTCAGAGGCAGCTTGTTCAGTTGTATCTTCACCATAAATGACTGTAACAATCTCAGCATCTTCATCGACTAAATCCTTAATTACTTTTTCAGCTGCATCCTTTAGTGCTGGTGTAGAAAGGACAATTTTCCCTTCTGCCAATGCCATAAAATCATCTTTGTGAATTTCAACACCATCAATAGATGTATCACGCACTGCATAGGTAACTTGACCTGTCTTCACATTTGTAAATGCTTCTGACATTGTTTTTTTATTTACATCAACAGCCGCCTCTGGGTTAAACGCTAAAATCGCTGCCATTCCTTGAGGAATCGTCTTTGTAGGAACTACTGCTGCATCAATTTCTAATAGTTCAACCGCTTGCTCCGCTGCCATCACTATATTTTTATTATTCGGTAAGATTAATACTTTCTCTGCACCGATTTCTTGTACAGCCTTCACGATATCTTCAGTTGAAGGATTCATTGTTTGACCGCCTTCAATGACATAGGAAGCACCGATAGAGCGCAATAATTCAGCCACACCCTCACCCATAGCAATCGTTACAATAGCATATGGATGTTTTTCTACTTTTTTAGCAGGCGTAGGGGCTTTATGTTCCTCGCCAACGATTGCTGAATGCTGCTCACGCATATTATCAACTTTAATTTTTATAAGACTACCGTATTTTTGGCCAATTGATAAAACAGAACCTGGTTGCTCGGAATGGATATGAACCTTCGCAATTTCCTCATCTGAAATAACAAGTAAAGAATCACCTAAAGGATTTAATTCATTACGGAATTGTTCTTCATTAAAAGGTTCTTTTCCTTCTTCTAAGCGTACCATTACTTCTGTACAGTAACCAAATTCAATATCCGCAGTGTTCATGAAATCTTGGGCTCTATGATGTTCTGCATTGATTAAATCATCTAGCGTCGCGTCATTTTTCTCTGGAAGAGCCTCCCCCTTCAAGGAAGCTAAAAATCCTTCATACACAAATAGTAAGCCTTGACCACCACTATCTACCACACCTACTTCTTTTAAAACAGGCAGTAGTTCAGGTGTACGATCCAGCGATGCCTTTGCCTCTGCTGTAAAAGCTTCCATTACGGCAATGATATCGTTTTCAGTTTCTGCTACTTCTACACCTTTTTTTGCAGCTTCACGTGCCACCGTTAATATCGTTCCTTCTACTGGCTTCATAACAGCTTTATATGCCGTATCAACCCCCGCCTGGAATGCTCCAGCAAAGCCCTTTGCATCAATTGTTGACTCCTTCTCAATAAACTTCCCAAAACCACGGAATAATTGAGATAGAATAACGCCTGAATTCCCACGCGCTCCCATTAACAAGCCTTTTGATAATGCCTGTGCTGTTTTACCAATATGCTCTGAGGCAGCATGCTCTGTTTCCTTTGCACCAGATGTCATCGATAAGTTCATATTTGTACCTGTATCACCATCTGGAACGGGGAAAACATTTAATGAATCTACATAATTTGCATTTTGGTAAAGGTGATGCGCCCCCATTTGTACCATTTCAGCAAACTTTATACCGTCTAAAGACTGCATTCGATTTAGTTCCTCCTCTTAATTCGCTACACGAACGCCCTGTACAAAGATATTGACAGATTTTACGCTCATACCTAATGTTTTATCTACTGTATATTTCACTTTCGATTGTACTTGATAAGCCACTTCCGAAATTTTTGTCCCGTAACTAACAATAATGTACATATCTATATGTAAATCGTCGTCCTGTTGTCGAATTACAACACCTTTTGCGAAGTTTTCTTTACGTAAAATATCAGTTAGACCATCACGAATTTGATGTTTAGATGCCATGCCAACAATACCGTAGCATTCTACAGCAGCTCCACCAGCAATTTGTGCAAGTACATCTGTTGAAATATCAATTTGGCCGAATTCATTGTTTAATTCAATTGACATAGAAATGCCCCCTTGGCTCTTTTTGACTAAACTATATTGTAACACTTTCGTTATAATTTAAGCAACCTAAGGGGGTATTGAAGGGCTTCGTAGCAACGTTTTCTGACTTCAAATAGACGCATTTGCTTCTTCATCAAAAATTGCCATTTTGCAGAAATAGTTATTTCGTCCGTTTTGCTTTGCCAAATATAGCGCTTGGTCAGCTAATTCACAACATGTTTGTAAATGCTCATATTTTGCGATTTTAGCTTGACACATTCCAATACTAACAGTAACTTGTTGGGCAATAGTAGATTGTAAATGCGGTATATTAAGTTGTCGAATTTCTTCTAAGATTTCTTCACATACAGGTTCAGCAACCTTATGAGTATGCTGGCTTATCATAACAAATTCCTCGCCACCCCAACGGGCAACAAATGCATTATACTTCCCTGCAATTTCCTCCAATAGAGATGCGACTTTGACAATTGCTGCATCTCCCTGCAAATGACCATAATAATCATTAAATTTTTTAAAGCAATCAATATCAATCATTATGACTGTTAAAGGTTGTGTTTGATAAAGTTGCTGTCCTATCTTATTCAATTTTTGGTTAAATGCACGTCGATTAGGTAGATTCGTTAAAGAATCTTTTAATGCTTGCTCTGCTAATTCATTATTTTTAATAGCCAACAATTCTGATAGTCGCTTCGTTTTGGTCATTTCCTCATTCAATAAAATATGCTGGGTATGGATTTGTTTACGAACCTTATAGGTTTGATATTGAATCATTACACCAATAGGTATTAATAAGGACATGGGTAATATAATTTTTATATTTTCACTCGATATTCCAGCACTCATATATGCACTCACAATAATGGCTGATGCAGAAAGCAAAATAATCCAGATAATTTTTCGTAAAGGTAATGCGAATACTGTACAAATAATGATTAAAATAACCTCATACAGTGCTGCATGACGGAAGAAGTAAACATCCAATATCGATATCGCAGTAATCAATAGCATTATTGTGTAGATATAAACAACAACCAACCGTTCATACTTCTGTATAGTAACAGGAGTAATATGAATTCGCTTTTGTCGGATAAACAATAATACTGCAACATCTATATAAAACATGGCGTTATGAATGGCAATATAGACGGGAACCATGGCTCTTTCCGCCTTCACAAAAAATACCTCTCCGTAATGTATTAACGAAATAATGGCTGATACATACATGAGTGTCCAAGCAACTATTCTCATCCCTTTTAAATTCGACTGAACCATTTCTTCGCGAATAGAAAAAGCTAATTTTTCTTGATTTTCCATCATGCTCTCTCCTCATGCCCGCTTTCAAATAATTATAATGTCCTATATGTATCGTCATCATAACAAAAAATACAAGTCAATCTAAATTTTTCTGATAAATAAAAAAGTTGATACCTTTATAGCATCAACTTTTTACATTGTATTCAATTAAATCTAAAAAAATTTATATGGCTAAAATAGGCTTTTAATAAGCGTGTCAATCATAACAGGCATCTCTTTAAACGCACTATCCACATGCAATCGCTCTGTTTTTTGATGGGCATCCTTACCAAATGGACCGACATTTAAGACAGGACCTTGTAATGCTGCCATCTCTTTGAATGGAATATGGTACGTATCGCCCCATACAGGTGTGTTCCGCTCAAATGCTAGCCACTCATTGGATGCATCTGAATAGTTGACATAGCTTAAATCACAAATTCCGTTAAAGTAGTGGATCTGCTCCACCTCAATATCAAATGTTTGAGCTGTTTGCTTCATTAATTCAATCGACTGTTTCACTAATGGATGGTTGGATGAATTAATGGCTGGATAGTAAGGTGGTGCATATAACAGAACTGTGGCAGGTGCTAATTCCTGACAGCGAATCATGAGCTGATCCACAATGCGAATGGATTTTTCACGATCATCCCATGCACGATGCTGCTGAACCTGCTGCTTAATCGCTTGTACTTCCTCAGCCCCTAGCTTATGGATCGCATGCTCCAATAATGCCTCGTAGCGTAAGACCTTTACCTTGCCCACACCCTGAACATTTTCGCGTGTACAAATGTCCTGATAGTGCGTATTGCATGCAGCCATTGCCTGTAACGCAACTTCCTCAAAAATAGCCATTACCTCTGCCGCTGTCCGTTTTAACAAGAAGACATTGTAAAGTGCCGCCGCACGGTATGGTGTTTGTGTAGAATACTCCATTTTTAAATCTTTTAATTGTAGAGAGACGGGTAGTGGTGTGCTTTCTCCTAAATCTGTTTCACGGAAAAGGGGATTCCACTCCATATGCTGTGTCATATAGGAAGCGATAAAGGGAGCCGTCATCCCTTTTAATGGCTCGCCGACATGTGTCTCTTTTCCATAGAACAAAGCAGCAGGCATGATTTTACCAATTGTACCTGAATAAATATATTCATTCGTATCCGATGGCCCTTGTGAAAACGATGGCTCACTATTTAAAAATAATTTATAGGTTAAGCCATGCTGTTCCCGCAGTCTCACCAGCTCCACAACAGCCGCTCTCATACCAGCAGAGTTGACTTCCTCATCAGGGACCGTTGTTAAAATCAAATTAATCGGCCATTGCTCAAAGCTTGCCTTTTCGATCAACTGCATGTGTAAGGCAAGACCCATTTTCATATCCATTGTGCCGCGTCCAAATAAATAATTTCCAGACGCCAAATCAATGCGAGCTGCCTCTGGTAAATCTTTTAGGTATTTAGGTTCCATTAGCTTTTTCGTTAGTTCTTCTGGAGAAAAGGCTAACGGCTCTAGTTCACCATATTCCTCCGTATGCACGGTATCAAAGTGACTAATTAACACAACAGTTTCAGTTGCCGTTGGATGCTTATAGAAGGCTGTCACTGCATTCCTGCCAAGTCCAGCATCATGTAATTCAATCAAGTCTGGGTGCTTTTCAAAATATGGAAGCGTTAACAATTTATCTTTTAAGCGAAAGGCAAATTTATTTTCGCCCTCCGTTAATGTTCGGCTTTCCCAGCTCACAAGCTCACATAATAGGGCACGTAGTTTTTCGGGTATATCCCACATAAAAGTATTCATAAAATTCTCCTTTAACTCCCCTTCGTTAGAGGTACGATTAACGAACTTCTAGTGTTTCTTCATTTTTGCTATCTGTAGCAGCAGTCGCCGCTTTTTTTAATTTCAATTGATAAAAGATCATACAGGCAATAAAGAAGCCAATCCCGTATAGTAAACCAATCCTTTGCGTTGGATCAAACGCTAAAAATACTAAAATTAAAACACAAAAGATTATACAAAATACTGGAATCAACGGGAATAGTGGTGTTTTAAATTTTAGATCAGCCACATTTCCTCCCGACTTCACATAGCGATAACGGAACATTAACTGAGAAGCACATATCCCCATCCATGAAATTGTGACAGATATACCTGCTACCGACATTAGTAATACAAATACAGCATCCGCTTCCATAACACTAGTTAATAAAGATAAGAGTGAGAATACCATCGTAAAAATAAGCGCATTTAAAGGTACTTTATTTTTCGTTAATCGACCAAATAACTTGGGCGCCATCCCCTCTTGTGACATGGAAAATAATAAACGTGTTGATGCATATAAACATGAATTACCGACTGATAAAATAGCTGTCAAAATAACAAAGTTCATGATACCAGCGGCATATGGTACACCAGCTAAATTCATTAACGTGACAAATGGACTTTCCATCAGCCCAAGCTCTGATGCTGGGAATATTGCTGATAATACAATAATGGAAGCAATATAGAAAACGATGATTCTAAATAGAATCGTACGAATCGCTCTTGGAATATTTTTTTCAGGGTTCTCGGTCTCCCCTGCTGCAATCCCCACCAGCTCTGATCCCTGATAAGAAAAAATTACATTCATCATTGTGACAAAAATAATCGTAATACCTGCTGGGAATAAACCAGAAGGTGCTAAATTTGTGAGATGTGGGGTAGGTCGATCTGCTAATGGAATTAAACCAAAGATTGCCGCTCCACCAATAATGATAAATGCAATCACTGCAACAACTTTTATACTAGCAAACCAGAACTCTGCTTCAGCAAAGCCCTTCGTTGTTAAAGCATTTAAGACAAATAAAAGAACCATAAACACAGCACACCATATCCAAATTGGTACACTCGGAAACCAATGCTGCATTAAAATACCTGCAGCCGTAAATTCAACGCCCGCTGTGGCAGCAGACCCGACAAAATACATCCAACCTAATGAAAAACCAGCTGAAGGACTAATGAAACGTGTTGCATATGTTTGGAAAGAGCCTGTAACAGGCATGTAAACAGCCAATTCCCCAAGGCAATTCATGACCATAAACAAAATTAAGCCACCAAATAAGTAACCAATCAGTGCACCTCCGGGTCCTGCCTGGTTAATGGTATAGCCTACATTTAAAAATAAACCTGTTCCAATTACCCCCCCAAGTGAAAGCATTAACAAGTGACGACTTTTCATCGAACGTTTTAATTGATTATTGTGAAGCTGATCCCCTTTATTCAACATCCATCCCTACTTCCCATATAATGTAAAAATATTAAATATTCTGATTTTTCTAGAATGAAAGTACCCAATCAATTTTCTCTTTTAAATTGATTGGGTATTGTTAGATTTACTTAAAAACGTAATGATAAACAGCTTAAACCACCATCATGTTTTCTAAATTCAGACATATCAAGTTCAATTATTTGATAGCCAAGGTCCAGTAATTTACGATTTGTTTCTGGATAGCCAGCTGGGATAATAATATAATCATTTACTTGAATACAGTTAGCTGAATATTCATCCTCTTTAGGAATCACGATTTTTTCGTAAGATTCAAATGCAGGATGATCGACAAATTCACCAGCTAACACCATACGATTTTCCCCAACATAGGCAATTCCAGTTTTTAAGTGGAAGAATTCTTTTAATGGAATAATAGTTGCTTCATAGCCTTCTTGTTCAACAATCTCTTTAAATTGCTGAGCGCCTTCTTCATTTGTGCGATCTGAGATCCCTACGTAAAACTTTTTCTCTGCTTGTAGTACATCTCCGCCATCAAGTGTTCCTGAACCTTTAATATAGTAAATTTTTTCATAGAATTGCTTTACAGCTGGTTCGATTTCTTCAATTTCGCGGTTACGAGCTGCTGCTCCAGGATTCGATATAATAGCAAATTCAGGCGTTAATACAGCTGTATCCTCTACAAATGTTGAATCTGGAAATGCTTCGTTTGCTGGTAAATGTGTAACTTCTACACCGCATTTTTTTAAAGCCTCTACATAGTGTTCATGTTGTTCAAATAATTTTTCTAAAATGGGCTTTCCTAAATCACTAGTTGTTAAACCGTTTACAAAACTATTTCCTGGATTTTTAACAATAACATTTTTAAACATATTCATCTTCTCCTTTATCCTCTTACTACTGGGCAAGTTAGGCAAGTCGGCCCACCTGTTCCTTTAACAGTAATTTCATCGCCTTTATATTCGTACACAGTGGCTCCAGCATCAAGTAGCTGTTGCTTTGTTTCTTTGTTGCCTTGAGGAATCACACATACCCTCGGTGCAAGCGCTAACACATTACAGCCTAACGAATCGTATTCATCTTTAGGTACTTCTACTAGCTGGATGCCCCGCTCAATTAGCAGTTGTCTGAAAAATACTGGCATTAAACGCGAATGCACAACAGCTAAATCTCGGTCTACCATACTTATGAAAGACATTAAATGTAAACATTCAGCTTCACCAAGATCATGTGGTAGTTGTACAACTATAAATTCATCTACCATATCGGCTGTCATTTCCTTTAACTGACGAATGGCTTCATCGTTTGTTCGATAACCTCTACCCACAACGAGCGTTCGATTATCTAGCCAAACAATATCTCCACCGTCTGAAACTGCCTCTCCAGTAAGTTCACCAATTATTGGTATACCTTTTTGCCGTAAAAAGTCCTTGTATACTGCTGCTTCTGGTTGTCTTAATTTTTTGCCTGATTTCAGTATAATGGCACCATTTGGTGTGAATTTAACTGGATCATGTGCATAAAGAGAATCTAATCCTACTTCATCTGCTTTAGGCAGATATTCAATAGTCTCAACATACCTTTCAAGAATCCCAATAAATTCAACGTATTCGCTTAGAGCTTCTTCATAATTAGGCTCAGATAAGTAGTTAAATGTTTTCCATTCCTTACTAAGATGTGTTTGGCTTTGGAAAGCATCTTTTGGATCTTTTACAATAACGTGTTTCAAAGGCGCATACATTGATGAACAATAATGCATTCCTTTCACCTCTTTTCCGTGTAGTGGAAAACGTTTCCGTTAAGAGGAAAGTTTATATGAAGAATATATTCGTTTTATGCTATACTGTCAATATATTTAGAAAACTTTTAATTTTTCTTTTAATCTAGCTTGCATTCACCCTTGGAAAAAGAGCCGTAAAACATTTATTAAATAAGCCTAAAAGGATTCTTTTGTCGCTTTCGTGTATTAAAATAAAGCCTTTGTTTAGACTTCTGATTTTTCTGGGAATATTGAAACTAGACGTAGATGGAGAATAAAAATAAAATAGGATGAAGGGAGGTGGGACAAATGCAATTATTAGAGCGAGCGATGACAATTGCCAAGGTTTTAGCTGCTGATGCAAATGACAGTAGCTTGTCCATTTCAGAGCTTTCTACAAAATGCGATTTACCGCTAAGTACTTTACATAGAATTTTAAAAGCCATGATTAAACAAGGGATGATTGAGCAAGATGAACAGACTAAATATTATCGGCTTGGAACCATATGGATGGAACTTGGCTTACAGGTGTATGATACGATGGATTATATTAGCAAAATCAGACCTGAGTTAGAACGATTAGCCAGAGAGGTTGAAGAAAGCGTTTATTTAAGTAAACCAGCTGGATTAGATACGATTATTATAGAACGAATAGACAGTGCAGCAAATCCGATTCGTATTTATGATCAGTTGGGTATTCGCATACCTATGCATATCGGAGCGGCCAATAAAGCCATACTTGCCTCAATGTCCGTGATTCAATCCAAAGAAATACTAGAGCAACTAGTAACTAAAGATGAAATGGCCGAATTAGAGGAACAGCTTCATCAAATTCGACAACAAGGCTATGCAATAAGTCACGGAGAACGAACTGCAGGTACTTCCTCTATTGCTGTCTCTGTTTTAGATGGTTTTGGTGAAGTGATAGGAGCAGTCAGTATTAGTTTTGTAAACTTTAATGTCTCTCAAGATCATATTAATACATTAATTGAGCGATTAGTTGATACTGGTAGACGTGTATCACTGAAACTTGGTTATCGAGGAAAAGGTTAGGAGAACTATTCCCCATTAAACTTCTCTACTTTTCATAAACGTTTTATGTCTGTAAAGGTTTTTTTCTTGAAAGGTTATGTGAAAACTGTTGCACTGAACGCCATCGTATGTTAAATTATTATGGTATGTGAAATACCGAACTGAAATAATAATCTTTCAGCATCAACAGTAAGGAGGGAATACAACATGCCAAAACAATGTGTAATCACTGGACGTAAAGCTCGTACTGGTAACAACCGTTCCCACGCTATGAACGCTAACAAACGTACTTGGGGTGCTAACCTTCAAAAAGTTCGTATCTTAGTTGACGGTAAACCAAAACGTGTATGGGTTTCTGCTCGTGCATTAAAATCAGGTAAAATCGAGCGCGTTTAATCGCTGCTTCTAAAAAATCGATTTCGCATTGAGCGCAATCGATTTTTTTCTTGATTAGTATTCTAGAAGAAAGTAAAAAAATCCGACTAGTGTTAGTCGGATTTTTTTACTTTCTTATCTTTTTTAAATAGGTTAATACACGTACGCGTGATACTACTCACGAATTTCGGCAATTGGAACGTATATACTTTCAGGACTCTCTCCCCCTTACGCTAATCTATGCTTCTTATCATTAAACATATGCCATGCGAGAAAGATATAGACCCTGAAGTTCCTATTATTTCATTACTTGTAAATCGAGATGTTCCTAAGGAAATTTCCTCATTCGTTGTTTCATATTTTACTTGTCGTAAAGTTACATCTTGAATAGGCTCCTCGTGAGCAAAAAAAGACAAGTATCGGTATCGATCATCCGCATAAATTGTATGTGTACCTGGTAGTAAAAATTGCAACATATTAGTATGATTGATTATCTTTAGCTCAATTTGAGGATGCTCTTTTTGTAACCGATAAATAGAACGAACAGCTGCCTCGTAATGATCTAAACGCCCACCCGTCACACCTGTCAGAACAATTTCTTGTGGTGCAAACGTATAGGCTTTAAGCAAAGCTAAATCCGTATCTGTTTCATTTTTCTCTTCTTGAAAACGTTGTTGATCATTGGTTTGTGCCATCACTTGTCGATATTCTTCATCCGTTAAAGAGTCAAAATCACCAACAATGGCATGAGGTGTAATTCCCTGCTCAATTAAATATAAAGCACCACGATCAGCCCCGATAAACACAACATCCTGTTGTTGCTGAAACGATGAAAATGAACATAGCTCATTTTTTGGACCACCTGCACAAACAACGACTGTCGTCATCCTTTAATCGCTGCCTCTCCAGCTAGTAAAATCTCTTGAAGAGCAGCTGTTCGATCTTCTTTACTATAGATAGCTGACCCAGCTACAAAAATTGTCGCTCCAGCCTGTGCACATGGCACAATTGTTTCAGCAGTAATACCACCATCAATTTCAATGGCAATATCTAAGCCACGCTCCTTAATCAATGTTGATAATGCTTCAATTTTAGGTATAACAGAATGGATAAATTTTTGTCCACCGAATCCAGGATTAACAGTCATTAATAATACCATATCAATATCTTCTAAAATGTGTTGAATTGAGTCTATCGGTGTATGTGGATTTAATACGACACCCGCTTTTACTCCAAAAGAACGGATTAATTGAATTGTTCGATGTAAATGACGGCATGCTTCTACATGTACCGTAATATAATCTGCTCCAGCTTTTGCGAACAGTTCAATATACTGGTCTGGATTTTCTATCATTAAATGCACGTCTAATGGTAACTTCGTTAATGGACGGATAGCATCCAATACAATGGAACCAAATGAGATATTCGGTACAAAGTGACCATCCATTACATCAATATGAATAAGTTGTGCACCTGCTTGCTCTACTTCCTTTACTTCTTCACCTAACTTTGCAAAATTTGCTGCTAAAATTGATGGTGCTATTTGTATCATCATTAATACCTCGGCTTTCGATCCATAATTTCTTGCATAAATTGTTCATAATGCTTGTAGCGGTAGTCACGAATTTCCCCTGCTTCTACTGCTGCCTTTACTGCACATTTTGGCTCTTTCAAGTGTAAGCAACCCCTAAATTTACAATCATCCGCTACTCTAGCCATTTCAGGAAAACATACACCTAATTCTTCTTTCTCAATTTCGTCAAAATCAAAGGAACTAAATCCAGGAGTATCTGCCAATAAACCATCACAGACTTCTATCAGTTCAACATGACGAGTAGTATGTTTACCCCGTCCTAAGCTTTGGGAGATAATACCCGTTTTTAAGTTCAACTCTGGAATGAGCGTATTAAGCAAAGTTGATTTGCCAACGCCCGATTGGCCCGCTAAAACGGTGGTTTTTCCCTTTAAAATAGGACGTAATCGTTTTACTAATTCTTCTTCATCTTTATATGTTTGCAAAACTGTATAGCCCATGCCTTCATAATCTGCTATATAATTTTGTAATTCATCACGTTCATCATTTTCTAGCAAATCCATTTTTGTTAAACAAATAATAGGATGTACATGGAAGGATTCTAACACAACTAAAAAACGATCCAGTAAAATGGTATTGAAATTCGGTTCCTTTACGGAAAACACCAAAATACCTTGATCAATATTCGCAATTGGCGGACGTACTAATTCATTTTGACGCTCAAAAATCTTTTGTATTGTCCCATCAGAGCCTTCAGTTTCCATTGTATACTCTACAATATCGCCTACGAGTGGGGATTCGCCACGATTACGAAATACCCCACGTCCTCGACATTGAATCAGTTGATGTCCATCAAATACATAATAATAACCACTTAATGCTTTTCTTATTTGGCCTTGCGCCATCCAATTCCTCCTTAATCGACATCATTATAATGAACTTTGCCTTCTAAAATTATTTCTGAATCCCGAATTATTCTATAACTCGCATCTTTGCCATCTTCAATTGTAAGCTGAATGTTGTATGGCGTATCACCTAAAATTTCAAATACTTCAACAGGTTCAGACAATGTATGATTTTTATCTTGAATTTCAATTCGAATATTTTGAGCTATTCCCTCTTCTGTAGGTTTATACTCAATGACTACAGGTATTAGACGTAGTTTATCAGGCTGTTTCGCTGGCCCTTTACTTATTACAACCGATATCATAGAACCTTCCTCTACCATAGTACCCGCTTTTGTCAATTGCGAAATTACACTCCCAGCTGGGATGGTTTCATGATGTTCTTCACGAGATATACGCCAATTGAGGCCTACTCTTTTCACATAGTCATCCATATCCGCTTTCGTATAATTTACAACGTTTTCAACCCTTACCATTCTAACTCCTTGGCTAACTTTAAACGTGATTGTTTCTTCTTTCGCTACTACCTCAGAATTTGGAGGGATGCTTTGCTCAATGATACTTCCTTCTGGCTCATTAGAAGGGACATCCTCTTTTACCACGTCTTTATACTTTCCTTTTATTAAAGCTTCAACTTGACTATAATTTTGTCCTACATAATTATCTACAGTCGTCATCTCTACACCTAAACTAACGATTAAATCTACCTCTGAGCCTTTTTCACGTAATGAATTTTTTGATGGGTCCGTTTCAATAACCTTCCCCTTTTCAATTTCCTCATGATTTCGCTCCTGATGCTCTTCACCAACAACAAATCCATCTGCTTCTAATTTTTTTGTCGCTTCCTCTATTGTTAAATTTGCTACATCTGGTATAGCCACTTTTTTCGGGCTAAATAAATCTTTTGCAAAAATAAAGAATAAGAAAATGACAATCACAGCAATGAATAGTCCAGCAACATATTTGGGCCAATTTTTCTTCTTTGCCTTAACAGGAACTGGCTTTTCTACAGGCTTTTTAGGTTGTGGTTGAGAAGGAGCTTTAGCTTCCATAATTGGTTCAATAACTCTTGTTTTAGTTAAATCTTCGTCTTTTTTATGCATCTGCTCTTTAATGATGGGAATAGCCTTCGTTACATCATTATCTACAGGTATGACAAATTTGGGATCGTTGATTCTAGATGGTGATAGTACAGTTTCCAAATCTTCATACATTTCTTCCACTGTCGTATAACGATGGGATGAATCTTTGGCAGTAGCCTTTAATACTACATTCTCCAAGCTTTGGGGAATCGTTGCATCAAAAGCACGGACAGAAGGCGTTTCGGCTTGTAAATGCTTAAGTGCTATTGAAACAGCTGATTCACCAGAAAATGGAAGTTCACCTGTTAATAATTCATATAATACAATACCGAGTGCGTAAATATCTGATTTGTTTGTAGCTGTACCGCCGCGAGCTTGCTCCGGTGATAAATAATGCACTGTGCCAAGCACAGAATTTGTTTGAGTAAATGATGTAGCACTTAACGTCATGGCAATACCAAAATCCGTAATTTTCACATTACCTTCCGCATCCATTAAAATATTTTGCGGTTTAATATCACGGTGGATAATATGGTTTTCATGGGCATTAGCAATGGCAGACGTTAATTGCTTCATAATATGCACACTTCTTGCAGGAGAAATTGGTGCAAATTCTTGTATGTACTGCTTTAATGTTTTTCCTTGAACATATTCCATCACAATATAGTGTAGATCTCCATCGTCACCTACATCATAAACACTAACAATATTCGGATGTGTAAGACTTGTAGCAGACAGTGCCTCACGTTGAAAACGTCGATGTAATTCATCCTCATTGGAAAAATCATAGCGTAATATTTTAATGGCTACATCACGATTTAAGATCATATCGTGTGCTAAATAAACATTGGACATACCTCCGCCACCAATGAGTTCTATAATTTTATAGCGGTCACTAATTCTTTTACCTACAAGCATTCTTACACCTCCTCATCCCTTTTTGTTAATAGCACGAGGGAGATATTGTCTTCTCCCCCGCTGGCATTTGCTAATTCTACAAGTTTACGTCCCTTTTCCTTAATGGAGTCTGGATACGTAATGATCGATGCCATTTCATAAACAGTTAGTTTATTGCTTAATCCATCTGAACAAATGAGTAAATACGATTCTGATGCTAAATCTACTTCATAAAAGTCTGGTTCGATTGTGTCCTCTGTCCCAACCGCTTTTAAGATGAAATTTTTCTTTGGATGTGTCAAAGCCTCTTCTTCGCTTATCTCACCATTTTCGACCAAGACGTTCACATATGAATGATCTCTTGTTATTTGTTGTGCACCATCTTCAAAGAAATAATACACACGACTGTCCCCCACATGTGCAATGAAGCAATGTTGTTCTTCGATTAACACTGCAATAAATGTCGTGCCCATTCCTTTACAGTCTTCATGTGATAAAGAATAGTCATATATTGTTTTATTCAATTGCTTAACTGTTTGTAATAACCATTCTTTTTTTGATGTTGTGGATACAAAATGATGTGTGTCTGCCTGTAAAAAAAAGGATTCCATTTGTTGAATTGCCATATCACTTGCTACATCACCAGCATTATGACCACCCATGCCATCCGCTACAAGTGCTAGTGCAAGCCCATCTGGACGTTTAAAGAATGCAGCACGGTCCTCATTAATGGATCGTTTTAAACCAATATCACTTTCGACTGTGTATTCCAATACTGGTCACCTCGTTTCTTCAGATCTCTCTTGTGCACGTAATTGACCACACGCAGCAGCGATATCTGAACCTTGCTCTCGGCGGATCGTTACGTTAATACCATTTTTCTTTAATGTTTTTTCAAAAGCAAAAATTTGACTACGAGATGTACGAACATAATCACGTTCTGGTACATAGTTTACAGGAATTAAGTTGACATGACATTTAATTCCTTTAATTAAAGCAGATAGTTCCTCTGCTATTTCTACTGAATCATTTTCACCCGACATCAGTCCATACTCGAAACTCACTCGTCGACCTGTTTTTTTTGTATAGTATCGCACTGCTTCCATTAATTCTTCCAATTTATAAGCACGGGCAATTGGCATTAGCTTTTGACGTGCTTCTTGGTTTGGCGCATGCAGAGAAACAGCAAAGTTAATTTGTAATTGTTCATCTGCGAACTGGTAAATTTTAGGTACAATACCCGATGTTGAAACCGTGATATGACGTGCTCCGATATTTAAACCTTTTTCATGATTGATCACTTTTAAGAAGTTCATCATTGCATCATAGTTATCGAAAGGTTCACCAATACCCATAATGACAATATGAGATACTCGCTCGCCCAATTCATCTAATGTTTGTTGGACTTTGACAACTTGCTCCACAATTTCCCCTGCTAATAAATGTCGCTTCAAACCACCTAAAGTGGATGCACAAAACGTACAGCCAATTCGGCAACCTACTTGTGTTGTTACACAGACAGAATTTCCATATTCATGGCGCATTAACACAGTTTCTATTGAATAGCCATCTTGTAATTGGAATAAAAATTTAATGGTACCATCTTTAGATTCTTGTTTAATAATGGTTGATAGTGTGGATAATGCAAAATTTGCAGTTAGTTTTTCGCGTAATCCCTTTGAAAGGTTTGACATTTCTTCAAATGTCTTTACACGTTTATTATACAGCCAGTCAAAAATTTGAGCAGCACGGAAAGGCTTTTCGCCATTTTCCTTTAGCCATTCTTCTAATTGATGAGGTTGTAATGAATAAATGGATTCTTTTAAATTTGGCTTTTCTTTTTTTACACGTCGAACGGGCTTTTCTTCTGCTTCTTCGACTAAATCGTTAATACGTTCATTAAATTTCTCTTGATCCACCATTAGTTGGATTCTCCTTTTTTACGAAAGGCGGCGACAAAGAAACCGTCACTGCCAAAGTCTTGTGGAAAGACTTGAAGCATGCCATTAGCTTGCTTTTCCGCTAATTTTGTTGGTAAAGATTCTAGTTGTATAGCTTCCATTTCTGGATGTGCTGTTAAAAAGGCTTTCACAGTGCCTTCGTTTTCTTGTATGTCTACTGTACACGTACTATATACAAGCTTACCATCTGTTTTCAAAACTTTCGTTGCAGCATCAAGTAAAGCTAATTGGATTTTTTGAAGACTTTCTAAATCTTCTTCTCGCTTTGTATACTTAATATCTGGCTTACGTCGCATAACTCCTAGTCCACTACATGGTGCATCGACTAAGATAGCATCAAAAGACGCTGCTTGTAAAAATTCTGGTGCTTTCCGTCCATCTATTGGGGCTGTTTCAACAATATCAAGCCCTAGACGTTCAGTATTATGGTCGATTAAATCTAATTTATGTGGATGAAGGTCTGTTGCTAAAATAGACCCTTCATTTTTCATTATTTCGGCAATATGTGTTGTTTTTCCACCAGGTGCCGCGCACATATCCAAGACACGCATACCTGGAGCTGGTTTTAGCACATTAGCAGGTATCATTGAACTTTCATCCTGAATAGTAATTATACCTTCTTTGAAGGCTTTTGTACGAGCTGGTTGACCGTTTGTAATGTATAAGCACTCTGGTATAACATCGCTTTGATTAGCCGTTAATCCTTCTGCCTCTAACTCGGCAATTGCTTGCTGAACAGTTGCTTTTGTTGTATTAACACGCACAGTCTGCACAGGCGGTCTATTATTTTCATGCAACATTTCAGTCGCTACTTCAAGACCGTAGTTATCAACAAATCTTTGAACTAACCACATTGGATGACTTGTTTCTATAGAAAGACGCTCAATTGGATCTGCTATGTCATCTGTTGAAGAGACTCCACCGCGTAACACGGATCTTAATATGCCATTGACCATAGAAGCGATCCCACGATGCCCTCGACGCTTGGCAATTTCTACTGCTTCGTTTACTGCAGCGTGTGGAGGAATACGTGTTAAATAATGGATTTGATACAACGAGATTCTTAATAACCAGCGAACCCAATGATCAATTGAACCACGAATAAATGGCTCTAAGTAATAATCAAGTGTCATTTTATGCTGTAAAGTTCCATACGTTATTTCAGTCAATAAAGCACGATCTTTTGCTTCAATTTTATGTCGTTTAATTGTTTCATTTAGCAATAAGTTGCTATAAGCCTGATTTTTATCAACTGCTAATAGAATTGACAATGCGGCATCTCGTACATTGCCATCCCAAATCACTACACTTTTTTTACTCATTTAAATTGGTCCCCAATCTGTAATTTAGAACCTGTCCCACGTAAATATTCCTCTGCGGTCATACGCTTTTTTCCAGCTGGTTGCACATCATATAATGCTAAAGTTGTCCCGTTGCTAGCTGCTACCTCAAAATGATCTTTAGCAATGGCCACCACTGTACCTGGATTAGCTTCATGCTTACTTTTGCCAATCGTTGCCCACCAAATTTTAAAATTACCATCCTCAAAAGTGGTATAAGCAACAGGCCACGGATGAAGACCACGCACTTGATTGTATAAAGTAATAGCATCGTTGGTCCAATCAATCCGTTCTTGTTCTCTTGAAATATTACGCGCAAAGGTAACTTGTGCTTCATCTTGAACTATACGGTTATTTGTACCATTTATAATTGAAGGAAGTGTTTCCTTAAGTAATTCACAGCCAACCATACTTAGCTTATCAAAAAGTCCACCAGTATGATCATCCTCTTCAATAGGGATTGCTTTTTGAGAGATAATATCTCCCGCATCAAGCTTTTCTGCCATATACATGATTGTTACTCCTGTTTCTTTTTCACCATCCATGACGGCTTGGTGAATTGGAGCCCCTCCACGATATTTTGGTAATAGTGAGGCATGGACATTAATGCAGCCTAGAGCTGGTGCATCTAATAATTCTTTTGGTAGTATCTGTCCAAATGCTGCTGTTATTACTAGATCAGGCTGTAAAGCAAGAATCTGCTGTAACTCCTCGGAGCCACGCAATTTTTCAGGTTGAATAATTGGCAAGCCAAGTTCCAAAGCTGTTGCCTTTACTGGCGGCGGTGTTAATACTCGCTTACGCCCAACTGGACGATCTGGTTGTGTTACAACTGCTTTAATAGCATATCCTTCATCATGTAGCATACGCAAAATAGGTGCGGAGAAGTCAGGTGTCCCCATAAAAACGATAGATGTCATTTTATTCCTCCTCTTCAGCGTACATTTCTTCTAATTCTTCTGCTGTGACAATACGCTTGATTTTTGAATCGAAAAGCACACCATCTAAATGATCAATTTCATGTAAAATCGCACGGGCATCAAAGCCACCTGCCTCTAATTCATAAACACGTCCTTCACGATCACACGCTTCAATTTTGACATAACTAGGACGTTCCACTTCTCCATATAACCCTGGAAAGCTCAAGCATCCTTCAATATCTACTTCTGCTCCGTCCGTTTCAACGACAGTTGGATTAATCATTTCTAAAATATCACGTTCTTCACCTAGTTCAACAATTGCTACCCGTAACCCTACGTCTATTTGTGGTGCCGCAATTCCAACGCCATCATATTCCACCATAGTGTCATATAAATCATCCAGTAATGTAATAATTTCATCATTAATTTCTGTCACTTCAGCACACGGTGTTGATAGTACTTTTGCAGGGTTTTCAATTACTTTTTTTATAGCCATTATTATTTCCTCATTTCTGCTTTAAAGCTAGTGCACTAGCTAATTGATACTTTTATTAAAAATCGTGCTATTCTTACACGCTAACTATATAGTAGACGGATCTAAATCTACCGTCATTAATATTCCTTGTTTAATCCACTCTGCTCTATACATAGCAAGTAAACGTTGTAACACGGGAATTAGATTTGGTTCAATTTTATATTTTATCAAACATTGATAACGATATCTATTTTGGAGACGAGCAATACTCGCAGTTGTTGGTCCTATTATTGCTACTTGATTCGATAAGTTTCCTCGTAACCAATCAGCCACTCGACCAGCATATTCAGCAGCCATCATGACATCTTCATGGGATAATTGAATAAGAGCTACAAAATAATAAGGTGGATAGTTGGATCTGCGACGTAAAAACATCTCACGTTCATAAAATGGTTCATACTCTTGGGTTTTAGCTAATTCAATTGCGTAATGCTCAGGTGTATACGTTTGAATGATGACTTCCCCTAGCTTGTCATGTCTCCCAGCCCGGCCGCTTACCTGTGTTAATAGCTGAAATGTTCGCTCTGCTGCGCGGTAATCAGGTAAATGTAAGGATGTATCAGCACTAAGTACACCGACAAGTGTAATATTTGGAAAATCCAGACCTTTCGCGATCATTTGAGTACCCAGCAAAATATCTGCTTGCCCTGCCCCAAATGTCTCCAATATTTCTTCATGTGCCCCTTTATGCTTCGTAGTATCTACATCCATACGTAATACTCTTGCCTCAGGAAACAACTTGTACAGTTCCTCTTCCACCTTTTGTGTACCTGTACCAAAATAACGAATATGATCACTTTGACATTGCGGACATATTTGAGGAACATGTTCCTCGTAACCACAATAATGACATTTCAATTTTTCAGTTGTTCGATGATAGGTTAATGAAATATCACAATTTGGACATTGGACAACTGTTCCACAATCTCGACAGAGTACAAATGATGAATAGCCACGACGATTTAAAAACAGCACCATTTGCTCTTTTTTCTCAAGTCTTAAACGGATTGCTTCAATCAGTGATTGGGAAAACATCGAACGATTACCCTGTCTCAGCTCTTCACGCATATCTGCAATAAAAACAGTCGGCAAAGCCTGATGTAAAGCACGATGTTTTAAGGAGAGTAGCTTATATACTCCCTTTTTAGCTCTTGCAAATGATTCTAATGCTGGTGTTGCACTCCCTAAAATAATAGGACAGTTATAAAATTCGCTACGCCAGATGGCTACATCTCTTGCATGATAACGCGGTGAATCTTCTTGCTTATAAGTTGATTCATGTTCCTCATCCAATATAATAAGCCCTATATTCGTAAAGGGAGCAAAAATAGCTGAACGAGCTCCAACTACGACCTTCACTTTGCCTTGTTGGATTTTACGCCATTCATCATATTTCTCCCCTACAGATAATCCACTATGCATCACAGCAACCAGCTCACCAAAGCGACTGCGGAATCGTTCGGTCATTTGTGGAGTTAAAGAGATTTCAGGTACCAACATAATGGCTTCTTTTCCTTCTTCTAATACCTTTTGAATAGCCTGCAAATAAACCTCTGTTTTGCCACTCCCTGTTACACCATGTAATAAAAAGGTTTGCGCTATTTGCTGATCCATAGCTGTAGTAATAGCTTTGAGAGCAACCTGTTGCTCTCCCGTTAATTGTAAGGCTTGTGTACGTGAAACTTCCTTCGTAAATGGATCACGAAATACTTCCTCTTGAATAAATTGAGCAGCTCCCTTGTCAATTACTGCCTCTAATACTGATATAGAGACCCCTGCTTCATCACAAATTTGTTGAGGAGAAAAAACCTCTCCTAAGTGTTGGCACATCCATTGCAGTAATAGCCGTTGTTTAACTGCTCTGGATGACTGCTCTAAAGCATGTTCAATAAGTTGTTGGTCTGCTGTTATTTGAACCATTCGAATTTCTTTCACATTTCCCTGTTGCTTGACAACATTTTCGATTGTAACAATGTTTTCTGCAACCAAATGTTTTAATAGGGGTAGTAAACCTGCTCGTTCAAATTCTTTAAAATTTGCCCGTTGACGCTTGCCGAATATAGCCTGTACCTCTAGTGGCAATTGTTGACCTTGTTGTAGCTTAATCATTTTTTCATACTTGGCTCGAAGTGCAGATGGTAACATCACTTGTAAGGCATCTATTTCATAGCAAATCGTATCGTTCTTCAACCACTTCGCCATTCGCAACATCTCTTCTGTCAGGACTGGCTCCATATCTAAAATTTGATTGATTGCCTTTAGTTTATTTAACGGTACATCTGTTTCTTTCTTCAATCCAACAACAAAACCCAGGACATTTCGTGGACCAAATGGCACTTTAACACGACTTCCTAATTCGATAACACTAACCCATTCTACAGGTACTTGATAATCAAATGGACGGTCTACATGGTAAGTAGAGACATCTACAATGATCTCTGCTATCAAAAAGCTCATTGTTCCTCACCCTTTATAATATAAGACCATAATGTCTGAGCAAAAAGTTGTGGGTTCATTGTAGCTAAAAACTGTCCGTTAAGCTGCGCTTTTTCACTAAAATCAATCCAACTTTCAGAAAGTATGTTAAGCATTGGTGTTCCTTGCACTTTTTGTCCGAAAGTGATCGCTTTTATGCCTTCTACCGAAATGATCGGCGTTTCCTTTATAGTCGGCACATTTGCCGCATGGATTAATATTGCTTGAGGGTATTGGATTTTATAAGCTTCTAGTTGCTGTATAGCATCAAACAAATTAGAATTTTCTATTTCAATTACATGTGCGCCTAGCATTCTTGCTTCATGTGCTAAAGCTCGTCCTATGGCTCCATTTGCCTGTGGGCTAATTACATGCTGTTCATCCAATGGTACATGCAGGGCACCTGCTGTCACTATGACTGTTTTATCTGTCAGTTGTTTAGTTTTTCCCGAAAAAAAATCTTGAACAAGTGCAGTGATTTTTTCTGGCTCCTCTAGACGTCCCTTCCCGACATAGCCGCATGCTAAAAACCCTTCGGAAGGCTCAATAAATTTGTAGCCATCAGCTAATAGCCTATCCAAATTACGTTTTACCGCTGGATGGTCGTACATGTGTACATTCATGGCTGGTGCAATCCATACGGGTGCTGTCGTAGCAAGCAGGGTTGTTGTGATCATATCATCTGCTATACCATTGGCCATTTTTCCTATTATATTTGCTGTAGCAGGCGCTACTAAAATTAAATCAGCCCAGTCTGCTAAGTCTATATGAGCAATCACACTTGAATCTTTTTCATCAAACGTGTCAAAATAAACATCATTTTTGGACATCACTTGAAAACTTAATGGATTTACAAACTTTCTAGCAGAAGCTGTCATGATGACTTTTACATTGGCTCCTGCTTGTGATAGCTTGCTTACGAGTGCCACAGCCTTGTATACGGCAATCCCGCCTGAAACACAAAGTAAAATATTTTTATTCATGTTAGGTGTCGTCCTTTCAAACGATAAGCTCCCAAAGAAGGATTCCCTGGGAGCTTTCGGCATTCTGTATAATCAAAATCAACTGCTAACTAGACTAACATGCTTGTAAACATAGTAAAGCACTTTACACGATGTTAGATTTCGTCCTCATACACAGTTGACTCATCCTGTGATACTTTCGTAAGTACACCTGCCGCTACTTCTTCAAGTGCTTTCCCTACATATTTATGGGAAACATACTTGTGTAAGCGTTCTGTGTCTTGCTCTTCTTGCATTTGGCGAGCACGTTTAGAAGCAAGGCTCACTAATGAATATTTTGAATCGATTTCTTTTTTTAAAGCGTCTACTGATGGGTATAGCATTGTTTTATTCTCCTCTCAACATTGACAAATATCTTTTTTCAACACGTTCTCTACGACAATGCTCGGCTTTAATAATCGCATTTATACGATCACAGGCATTCGTCACTTCATCATTTTCCACAACATAATCATACAAGCTCATCATTTCAAGCTCTTCACTTGCAGTAGCGATTCGTTTGGCAATGATATCCTCTGTTTCTGTCCCACGTCCAACTAAACGATCTTTTAATTCCGTTAAACTTGGAGGGGCTAAGAAAATAAATAAGGCATCTGGTGCTTTTTTACGGATTTGTGCTGCACCCTGCACTTCGATTTCTAAAAATACATCACGACCTGCATCAAGTGTTTCATTTACATAAGCTAATGGTGTTCCATAATAGTTACCGACAAATTCAGCGTGCTCTAATAAGCCACCTTGTTCAATTAACACTTCAAATTCATGACGTGTCTTGAAAAAATAGTCTACACCATCTACTTCACCTTCGCGAGGATTTCGTGTTGTCATCGAGATGGAATACTCATAATTCGTATTCGGCTGAGAAAATAATTCTTTTCGCACTGTCCCTTTACCTACACCAGAGGGGCCAGACAGAACAATTAATAATCCACGTTCTTTTATCATTTATTCTCTATATCTCCCTTAATTTATAACAGATACGTGCAAGTTATTCGATGTTTTGCACTTGCTCACGCATCTTTTCTAAAATTGTTTTCGCCTGAACAACAGCAACCGCTGCTTCTGTAGATTGATTTTTTGAACCAATCGTATTAATCTCGCGATGTATTTCCTGCATTAAAAAGTCCAATTTACGCCCAACCGAAATCTTTTCAAGTAATGTTTCCTCCAGTTGATTGAAGTGACTATCTAATCTGTCTAACTCTTCGGAGATGTCTACTCGTTCTGCAAAAATTGCTACTTCCGCCAGTAAACGATCTTCTAGCAATGTGCCATTTGCAACTTCATTAATTCGCTCTATTAATCGTGTACGATATTTTTCAACAGCAAGTGAAGAACACAAACGAATCTGATTGACCTGCTCCATTAACTGTTCCTTATATTGTACAACAACCTCTTGTAATTCTTGCCCTTCACGCTCACGCATTTGAACGAGCTGTTCAATTGCTTGTGAAATCGCTTGTTCAACAGCACTGAGCAAATCCTCTGGTGTAATCTGGGGTTTTTGCTGTACAAGTGCCTGCTCTAACGATAAAAGCTCTTGCATCGTCCATTTTTCTTCAAGTGGTACTTTACTTGCTAATTGCTCTTTTGCCTTACGATACGCTTCAATTAATGACCAATTAATCTCAATAGATTGCTCTACGTTCTCTAAGTCCTTCACATATACCATCACATCAATTTTGCCGCGTGACAAAGCTTGAGTAATTAGTTTCTTTGCAAAAATTTCAGCTTCAAGCCATTCTTTCGGAAATTTTGCATTAATTTCTAAAAAACGATGGTTGACCGAGCGCATTTCCACGGTTAATTGAAAGTCTCTAGTTGTTGTGACACCTCTGCCAAAACCAGTCATACTACGCACCAAGGTTCGTCACACCTTTCTTTGCATACTGGGATTATTATAACATAAGCTTTGTCGATTATGACGACTCTCCAAAAAAATTTGGATAAAGTAAAAGCTAATTCTACCACAATTGAAGCTATATTTTAATATTCACCTAAAAAATGCTATGATAAACATACCAAAAGAGTATTTGCGGAAGCTTAAAAATAGTAAATGCAGATACATTAAGAAAAAAAATACGAAAGTACCAAGATGCTTGATATCGTTGGAAAGAGGAATTCATATGGCATTTGATGGCTTATTTACTTATTCAATAACTGCCGACCTACAACAGCTAGTCACTGGTCGGATTACCAAAATACATCAACCTAATGCACAAGAAGTTATTTTACATGTGCGAGCGAACGGAAAGAATCATAAATTACTGTTTTCCATCCACTCTTCTTATGCACGTGTACACCTTACTGAACATGTGATTGAAAATCCAGCAGAGCCGCCAATGTTTTGTATGCTTTTGCGTAAGCATATAGAGGGTGGTTTTATTGCTTCTATAAAACAGCGTGATTTTGATCGCATTATAATAGTAGAAATTGAAAGTAAAAATGAAATTGGAGATCCAATTGTAAGAGAAATACATGCTGAAATTATGGGTAGACATAGTAATCTACTGTTGATTGATCAAGAGCAGGGAAAAATTATTGACAGCCTAAAACATCTACCGCCTTCAGTCAATAGCTTCCGTACTGTACTACCAGGGCAACCGTATATTGCGCCACCCCCACAAAACAAATGGAATCCTTTAACAGTGACAGATGAAGAACTAACAGCATTTTTTGCTGAAGGAAAAACCTCTAAAGAGCTAGTGCAACAATTAGCTGGTTTTTCACCTCTTCACGCGGAAGAATTATTGTATCGAATGAAGACGACTTCAAATACGCTAGCATGTTTCAAGGATTTTATGACCGCCTTTGCGAACGGTGGAATAAAGCCTATGTACGTACTCTTTAATCAGAAAGTATACTTTTCCCCTATCGAATTAACGCACTTGCATGATGGGGATATAACAATCTATCCTAATGTCCATGCGCTTCTTGATCGTGTATTCTTTGCACGTGCAGAGCGAGATCGTGTAAAACAACAAGCAGGCGATTTAGAGCGCTGGCTACAAAATGAGATTGATAAACTAGCTTTAAAAACAAAAAAATTAACAAAGGATTATGAACGTGCCTCCAAGCTCGATCAATTCCAACTATATGGTGAGCTATTAATGGCTAACATCTATGCCTTTGAAAAAGGAGTTAAGGAAGTTACTGTTACAAATTACTATAGTGAAACTGGCGAAGAAATAACGATTCCAGTAAGCGAACGTAAAACACCGATTGAAAATGCCCAAAGCTATTATACAAAATATACAAAGGCAAAAAATGCTTTAGTCATGGTTCAAGAGCAGCTAGAAAAAACAACTGATGAAATTTCTTACTTCGAAATGCTAGCTCAGCAAGTTCAGCAGGCTTCCCCTGGAGATATTGAGGAAATTCGTGAAGAGCTAGCAGAGCAAGGTTACTTAAAACTACGTCATGCGAAGAAAAAGAAAAAACAAGCAAAACCTGAACCAGAACGCTATGTTTCTTCTACAGGTGTAACAATCTCTGTTGGGAAAAACAATAAACAAAATGACATGCTGACATTTAAACTAGCAAAACGAACTGATATTTGGTTACACACAAAAGATATTCCTGGATCTCATGTTGTCATTCATTCAAGTGAACCAGATGAAACGACATTGCGAGAAGCTGCCACATTAGCCGCCTATTTTTCTAAGGCCAGAGAATCCTCTTCTGTCCCTGTAGACTATACCGAAATACGACAGGTCAAAAAACCAAATGGTGCTAAACCTGGTTTCGTCATCTATTTTGAACAAAAGACACTGTATATTGACCCTGATGAGGCAGTCATTTTACAGTTAAAGAAACAGTCATAAAGGAAGAAACCGATACAAATTGTATCGGTTTCTTCTTTTTTATAACGCGTACACGTAATCAGTACTATAAAACGATGAAAACAACCTTCTTTTGATTGATTTTTACAGACAATCTTCCTTATTATAATAACAATATAAAAGCACATGAATAATCTGCACTGTTTCCTTCAACGAATATTGACTTCTACTACTGAGAAACGCTAAATTAAAGTATAAAAAATTTTATAGAGCATTTAAGGAAAGGGCGTATCTATATGTCTGTAGGTAAAAAATTAAGCTTTGGTTTCTTTGCAATTATTCTCACATTAATCATTTCTTTGTTCATTATGTTCCTGTTATTTTCAAACATTGAAAAAAAGATTGAAAATGCATTAGAAGGACATGTTGCCCTTGTAGAATTAGCAGATGATATTCAATACGAAATGGCTATGCAAGGTCTTTTCATTCGTGCCATCATCATCGAAGACAAACCTGCTAACAAAGAGAGTTTCTCAAAATATGCAAGTATGCTCGACACACATGTAGAAGAAATCATTGAAAAATCGAATTCAGCCGAAATGGAAACATATGCACAGGAATTAAAAGTTTATAATGATACTTTTAACAAGGCAGCAACCGAAGCAATAGCTCTATTTGAAGCTGGTAATCTAGAAGGTGCTTTGCAGAAGGTAAATGGTGAAGTACAACAAGCTAATAAAGGTATACAAGATGTATCCGATAAAATTGGAACCTATCAAAAGGAACAACTAGATATTGTGACAAAAGAATCTAAACAGGCTGTGTTTAATTCCCAACTTATTTCCATTATCGCAATCATTATTGGTATCGCTCTAGGTATTTTCCTTATTTTCTATATACAACGAACAATCTCACGCCCTTTAAAATCTGTCGTTCTGGCAGCAAACCATGTAGCTAATGGTGAATTAATTCATCCAGATATTACCCATCAATCAAAAGATGAAATTGGTCAGCTTTCAGCATCTTTTAATGCCATGAAGGGTAATCTGAAAAATTTATTAACGCATATACAGGACAATGCGGAGCATTTAACAGCTTCAGTAGAGGAACTTTCTGCCTCAACTGAAGAAATTACTGCCACTGCTGATGAAATTACAATACGGATTAATGATACAGCTGATACTGCAGTGACAGCTACAGTTGCAGCTAACGAAAGCGCACACGCAATGGATGAAACGGCTGTAGGTGTTCAACGAATAGCTGAGGCAACTCAACAACTACATCAAAACGCTATAACAACTTCTGAATTAGCAACAAATGGAAACGAGACGATAGAAGAAGCTCAGCAACAAATGAACGTCATCCATGAATCAACACAAACGATTAATAATCTTGTTCAAAAATTGAGTAAGCAGTCAGATGAAATTAGTCAGATCACAGCAGTTATTACAGCCATTACCGATCAAACAAATTTATTGGCACTCAATGCAGCCATTGAAGCGGCTAGAGCTGGAGAGCATGGCAAAGGATTTGCGGTAGTAGCAGATGAGGTTCGTAAGTTAGCTGAGGAATCAAAACAATCCGCCAACCAAATCGTTGCCTTAACCCTAGATATTCAACAGGATACACATAATGTAGAAAAAGCTGTCTTTGATGGACTTCATTCTGTCACAGAGGGCGTTAAAATCATTGGACATGCAGGACAAGCCTTTGAAGGAATTGTGAAAGCAATTAATACGATGACAGATCAGATAGAAGATATATCAGCTACCTCTGAAGAAATTTCAGCTAGCGCTGAACAGGTTGCAGCATCCGTTGCAGAAATCGCCCATGGTGCTTCAACGAGCGCGGATAATACAAAAATTGTAGCTTCAGCAACAAGAGAACAATCTATAACAGTACAACAAGTAAACCAAGTTGCCGCAGATCTAAGTGAAAAGTCCTTAGATTTACAGAATCAAATCAATCAATTTAAACTTTAAATAGAAAACAGTGCATTTTATAGTTGGGATGCACTGTTTTTTTATATTTTTTTCATAGTACACTACTTAAAATGCGGAAGAATATCCTTTTGAATAGCTATTGTTAACGTTTTCATTCGATGAATAAACTGATTTTTAGTAATTATTTGCATTATCAATCCTCTTCAGTAAGACAAATGACATCCTCAAAAAAACAATACGATTTAAACGGTTCTCTGAGAAAGAATATAAGGCTAAATGAAGCATTTCTTTTCTTTTTTGACTGATGAATAAAACAGTAACCAACTGCATATATGCATGTATATACAACTAGCTCTAAAATTATTTCAAAAAAACTTAATCTCGTAAACTAGCTTGTCACTAAATCCAATTTTTTCTTAGTATGGGTACCTTTTTTCATACAAATGCTCATTTTTTTCTTTTCCTTCCCCACAAATGGATAATCCTAGAAAAATACAAAACAAGTTTCTTATATATCATTAATAGATAAAAATATTCATGTTTTGCGATAATAAATTACAAGAAATTGCCTGTAAAAGAATCTAATTCACTGAGTTTTACATAGATTTTCTACAAATCTATACAAATTCCTCAAGGTATTACATCTATGACTTTTGATTCATTTTTCAAATATCGATAATATTATCAAAAAAATAGGAATTTTCCGTATAGTAAATCATTTTTTTATTTTTACTTTATTTTTGATATTCAGAATAAGTAAATATCAAATTTTTAATATATATACACTTCGCCTCTTTAGCGTGATAAATCGGAAAAATTTATTATTCTCCTAAATGTCAGATAATACTATATAAATTCGAATCTTTTTTATTTTGTACACAATGATTTTTTTGGTATATTAAATAGGAGCTTCACAAAAGGCTTAAAAATTGTATAAGGGGGATTCACATGAATAAAAACAAAAAGTTTTTATTACTAACAGTCCTTGCAGTATTTTCTTTAGTACTTGCTGCATGTGGCTTCGGTGGAGATTCGTCTGACAAATCAAAAGACGATGAAAAAGATTCAGGTTCTTCTGAAACAACTTCAGGCGGCGAATTAAATGTAGCTGTAGCTTCTGAGCCACCATCACTTCATCCTGCATTAGCAACAGATACAACTTCTGGTGTTATTCTTACAAATACTTTTGAAGGATTAACAACACTTGATGCAGACGCTCGTCCAGTTGCTGCTGCTGCTGAAAGCTGGGAAGTTAGTGAAGATTTAAAAACATACACGTTCAAATTACGTGATGCTAAATGGTCAAACGGAGATCCAGTAGTAGCTGGTGACTTCGAATACGCTTGGAAATGGGCATTAAACCCAGACAATCTTTCTGAATATGCTTCAATCCTTTACCCAATTAAAGGTGCTACAGCATATAACAACGGTGAAGGTTCTGCTGATGATGTAGGCGTTAAAGCTCAAGATGAAAAAACATTAGTAGTAACTTTAGAAAATCCAACACCTTACTTCTTAGAATTAACAGCATTCAAAACATATGCACCATTAAACCAAAAAGTAGTTGAAGGTAATGATGAGTGGTACACAGATGCTGGTGAAAACTTTGTTACAAACGGTCCTTTCACATTAGCTGAATGGAGACACAATGATACAATCGTATTAAAGAAAAACCCAGAATACTGGGATGCTGATAAAGTTTCTTTAGAGACTGTTAATATTGGTATGGTTGAATCTGAAACAACTGTAGCTACAAGCTTCAAAGCTGGAGAACTTGATTATGTAGGTGCACCTTTCCAAAGTGTTGCACTTGACTCAATCGATGGATTCAAAGCAGATGGGAAATTACGTATTGAAGACCAAGCTTCTGTTTATTGGTACAAGCTAAATACAAAAGATAAAATCACTGGAAACGCTAACATCCGTAAAGCGTTAGCATTAGCAGTTGACCGTCAAACTTTAATTGATAATGTTACTAAAGGTGAGCAAAAACCTGCATTAGGTATGGTTCCTATCGCCGTTCATGGCTTTGAAGAAGACCGTGGTTACTACAAAGATAATGATATCGAAGGTGCTAAAGCAGCACTTGAAGCTGGTATGAAAGAACTTGGAATTACAAACCCAGCAGATATTAAAATTAACCTTTCTTACAACACAAGTGAAGCACACGCTGCTATCGCACAATTCGTTCAAGAGGGCTGGACTAAAAACCTTGGTATCACTGTAAGTCTTGATAACTCTGAATGGCAAGTATATTTAGAAAAACTTAACCAATTAGATTACCAAGTTGGCCGTATGGGCTGGGTTGGTGACTACAACGATGCTTATACTTTCTTAGAAATGTATGACACTGCTGCAAACGGTAACAATGATACAGGTTGGGAAAATGCAGAATACAAAAAATTATTAGATCAATCTAATACAGAAGCAGATCCAGCCAAGCGTCTTGAGCTTTTAAAACAAGCTGAAGCAATTGCTGTTTCTGAGTTCCCAGTTGTTCCAATTTACTACTACACGAACCTTTCTGTAGTACAAGATTATGTGAAAGACATGAAGGCAGACATCCTTGGTAACATCTCTCTTAAAGAGGTTAAAGTAGAGAAATAATCAACAACCTTTCGCTTATTTAGCTCTACAGCGAAGAGCTGCCTCGTAGCCACTTCGGCACGAGTCAGCTCTTTTTAAAATACGAAGGCATATATTTGTCTGAAAATTGACAAATAGAAGGAGGAGTTTTATGTGATTAAATATATTTTGAAAAGGCTGATGTATATACTTCTCGCGCTTTTCGTCATCGTAACGGTTACGTTTTTCTTAATGCGTCTCGCTCCTGGTAGTCCTTTTGCGAGTGAACGTAATTTCCCACCTCAAATTGAGGAGAAGTTAAACGAAACGTATGGATTAAATAACCCTTGGTATATACAATATAAAGATTATTTAATCGATACGGCCACATTCAATTTCGGTGAGTCAATGAAATATAAAGCGCGTTCTACAAATGATATGATTTCTGAAAGTTTCCCTGTTTCATTAACATTAGGGATTGAAGCTATGCTATTAGCAGTTGGATTCGGTGTATTAATTGGCGTAGTTTCCGCGCTATATCATAATAGGTTCCCGGATTATTTGGCAACGTCCTTTGCGGTGCTGGGTATATCAGTACCTTCATTTATCTTAGCAGGTTTAATGCAGTATTTCCTAGCCTTCAAGCTAGGTTGGTTCCCGATTAGTGGCTGGAAGGGCTTCGTCTATAGTATATTGCCAGCTCTTGCAATCGCTTTCTCTCACATGGGCTTTATTGCAAAATTAACACGTTCTAGTATGCTTGAACAAAACAATAGTGATTATGTAAAAATGGCTCGTGCGAAAGGTATTGGAAAATGGACAATCGTATTCCGTCATACATTACGAAATGCCCTTCTACCAGTCGTAACATACCTTGGTCCATTAACAGCTGGTGTTGTAACAGGTAGTTTCATTGTTGAACAAATCTTCGCTATTCCTGGACTTGGTAAACACTTCGTTCAAAGTATTACAAACCGTGACTATACAGTCATTATGGGTACGACGGTGTTCTATTCCATCATCCTTTTATTTGCGGTATTAATCGTTGATATTCTATATAGCGTGATTGACCCGCGTATTAAACTGAAAGGAGCGAAAAAATAATGACACAGCAACAAATTGAAAAAGATAAATTTAAAATTGTTGGTGGCAATCATGAAGCAACGGATAAGTTAGCTGACAAATCAGTCTCCTTTTGGAAAGAAGTATTTCTCCGTTTCTCTCATAATAAATTAGCCATCATTGGGGTAATCATTTTAATCATTGTTATTTTAATGGCTACATTCGTACCAATGTTTTCTCAGTATAAATCAAGTGATCAACTGGGTGTTTTCAATGCACCACCATCTGCACAATTTTGGTTCGGGACGGATGACCTTGGTCGTGATATTTTCGTTCGTATTTGGGAAGGTGCTCGTATTTCCCTATTTATCGGAATTGCTGCAGCGATTATTGACTTAATTATCGGTGTTATTTGGGGAAGTATTTCAGGCTTAGCAGGTGGTCGCGTTGATAACATCATGATGCGTATTGCTGACGTTTTAACAGCAGTACCTTACCTTTTAGTAGTAATCGTACTTTTAGTTGTTATGCAACCTGGTTTAATTCCTATGATTATTGCCCTGTCCATCACTGGATGGATTAACATGGCTCGTATCGTTCGTGGTGAAGTATTATCTATTAAAAATCAAGAGTATGTTCTTGCTGCTCGTACATTAGGTGCTAGTACAGGCCATTTAATTATCAAACACTTGGTACCGAATGCCCTTGGTGCAATCTTAGTAACGATGACGTTAACAATTCCATCTGCTATTTTCACCGAATCATTCCTAAGCTACCTTGGTCTTGGGGTGCCTGCTCCAACAGCTTCTTGGGGGACAATGGCCTCTGATGGTAATAAAGCCATTGCGAATGCCCCATGGCGCTTGATTTTCCCTGCGGTATTTATTTCACTAACAATCTTTGCGTTTAACGCAGTTGGTGACGGCTTACGTGACGCTCTAGATCCAAAACTACGTAAATAAGGAGGTGGCCAAAATGAGTAAAACAGTTCTAGAAGTAAAAGATTTAAGAATTAACTTTAAAACTTATGCAGGACTTGTCCATGCTGTGCGTGGTGTTAACTTTGATTTAAAGGAGGGTGAAACACTCGCTATAGTAGGTGAATCAGGCTCTGGTAAAAGTGTTACGAGTAATGCATTAATGAAACTAATTCCACAGCCACCTGGTATTTATGAGTCAGGACAAATTTTATTTAATGGTCGTGATTTAGTTCCATTAACTGATAAAGAAATGTCTAAAGTACGCGGAAATGAAATTGCAATGATTTTCCAAGATCCTATGACAAGTTTGAACCCAACAATGAAGGTCGGACGTCAAATAACTGAAGTAATTTTGCAACACAAAAAAGTTTCTAAAAATGAAGCGAAAAAACGTGCGATTGAGCTTTTAACACAGGTAGGTATCCCCTTCCCTGAAAAACGCTATAACCAATACCCACATGAATTTTCAGGTGGTATGCGTCAACGTGTTGTTATTGCCATTGCCCTTGCAGCTGATCCTAAGCTATTAATTGCAGATGAGCCAACAACAGCTCTAGACGTAACCATTCAAGCGCAAATTTTAGAATTAATGAAAGAAATTCAGAAAAACTCGAAAACATCTATCATTTTCATTACACACGATTTAGGTGTAGTGGCGAATATCGCTGACCGTGTAGCAGTAATGTACGCTGGACAAATCGTTGAATATGGTACTGTAAATGATATTTTCTATAATCCAAAGCATCCTTACACATGGGGTCTACTTGGTTCAATGCCAGATTTAGATAATGATACTGATGAGCTATTACGTACCATTCCAGGCTCACCACCAGATCTTACAAATCCACCTAAGGGTGATGCATTTGCAGCTCGTAACGAGTATGCTATGGCGATTGATTATGAACAAGAGCCACCAATGTTCCAAGTAAGCGAAACACATTTTGCAAAGACTTGGTTGTTGCATCCTGATGCACCAAAGATTCCTCTTCCAGATGCGGTTGCTAAACGTATTGAAGGGTATTTAGCAAAGGAGGCACAAGAAAATGACTAAAACTGGTGCGAAAAAAATTCTTGAAATCAAAAATTTACAGCAGCATTTTGGTTCGCCAAGTAATCCTATCAAAGCTGTAGATGGTATCAGCTTCGATGTTTACGAAGGTGAAACACTTGGTCTTGTAGGTGAATCAGGTTGTGGAAAGTCAACAACTGGTCGTTCAATCATTCGATTATATGATATTACAGGTGGCGAGATTGTTTTCGATGGTGAAAATGTCCATGGAAAAAAATCTAAAAATGAGTTAAAGAAATTTAACCGTCAAATGCAAATGATTTTCCAAGATCCTTATGCTTCTTTAAACCCTCGTATGACAGCTGGTGAGATCATTGGAGAAGCCTTTGATATTCATGGCCTTTACAAGGATAAAAAAGAACGTCGTGCAAAAATCCAAGAGTTACTTGAAGCTGTTGGTTTAAACAAAGAGCACGCGAATCGTTACGCGCACGAATTCTCTGGTGGTCAACGTCAACGTATAGGAATTGCACGTGCATTAAGCCTAGACCCGAAATTCATCATTGCCGATGAGCCAATTTCTGCTCTGGACGTATCGATCCAAGCACAAGTTGTAAACTTACTAAAAGAATTACAAAAAGAACGTGGCTTAACATATCTTTTCATTGCCCATGACTTATCTATGGTAAAATACATCAGTGACCGTATTGCTGTAATGTACCGTGGTAAAATCATGGAAATCGGTAAAGCAGATGATATTTACAATCACCCTGTTCATCCGTATACAAAATCTTTATTATCAGCTATCCCACTTCCTGATCCAATGTCAGAGAAGCGCCGTCAACGTATTCAGTACAAGCATACAGAGGTTGACGAAAGTGCAACCTACCATGAAGTAGGTGACCAGCATTATGTTTATGGTACTGCTGATCTAGTAAAAACTTGGGTTGGTAATCGCTAAAAGCTATAACTCCTATCGACAGTACAAAAACTGTGATGGGAGTTTTTTTATTTACTTCTTTGTTACCCAATATCCCCGTCAATGAAACCTAAATAAACTTAAAACCTTTTAGTAGACTATAATTCCCTTCACTCTTTTATTTTACACAAAATAAATAGTTAATAAATACCATTTTTGTAAAATTAGTTTAAATAATTTCCCGAATATATTATGATAGAGTTAACACGAATAAAGGGGTGTAGTCCAATGAAAAAAAGTATGAAACTTCTTCTTGCTACATGTTGTTTTACAATCGTATTAATTAGTGTTGGTTCTACCACAGCATCTGCCTATCCTGGTCCATGCCACAGTCCAAAGCCTTGTGTGATTAGACCATAATAGTTGCTCTCAAAACATTATTTCCAGGTCTCTATGGTCTCTGTAAGGACAATCAATATTACTATGTATTAAACTATTATCCTTTATAAAATTCGGCACCTTTAAATGTGATTACTTTTACATTTAAAGGTGCCCTATTTTCTTGTCACTTATTTAATATCCATTTTTTGATTATCTTCTGGATTTTGGATTTAATGCATCCTTTAAGCCTTCTCCGATAAAATTAATGGACAAAATTACTAGCGTAATAGCTGTTGCAGGAGGCACCCACATCCAAAGCTTCTCCTTTAATACCTCTGAGTTTCTAGCTTCGGACAGCATATTCCCCCAACTTGGCGTATCTGCTGGTACGCCTAACCCTAAAAAGCTTAAACCAGATTCAGCGACGATTGTTACAGCCATCAGCAATGTTGCTTGTACAATAATCGTCGAAGCAACATTAGGTAGTAAATGCTTCATAATAATCTTTGATGATTTACATCCTATTGATTGAGCTGCTAATATATACTCATTTTCCTTTTCAGCAAGCACTCTACTTCGTACAATCCTTGCAACTGATCCCCACATTAATAGTGAGATAACAAAAATCAAAGTCCATAGACCAGATACTTTTCCAATTAGAATTTGATTTAAAACAATTACAAAAATCATAAATGGAAACATTAAGATAAAATCTGTAAATCTCATGAGTATTTGATCTATTTTTCCACCAAAGTACCCTGAAATAGCGCCGACTGTAGTTCCAATTAAAACAATAAAGAACATACAGCTTAATCCTACTGTTAAGGAGGATCGACCAGCATAGAGCATTCTTGTAAACACATCTCGTCCATTTGTATCTGTTCCTAACCAATTTTCACTAGATGGTGGTTTACTTATTTGGGTAAAATCAACCCGGACAATATCTTTAGTTGTAATATATGGTGCTAGAAACGATAAGATAATAACGATCAGTAGAAATATAAGGCTAATCAAGGCTAGTTTATTTTTAAAGAACTTTCGTCTCGCAATTACCCATGGCGAGGGGCTTTTCTTTGGCGATTTTGGCGTTAAAACTTCTTGATCCGTTACCAATGTCATATTTCCCCCTCCTTAATCCAATCTAATACGTGGATCTACTACACCATATAATAAATCCGCTATTAAATTTCCAAAAAGTGTTAAAAACGAAAGTAACATTGTGATCGACATCATGACTGCATAATCCCTTCTTCCAACTGATTCAAGGAAGAGAGCACCTATTCCAGGATACGTAAAGATCGTTTCTGTTATTACTGCACCGCTAATTAATGTTGCGATATCAAACCCAAGGAACGTAATAAGAGGAATAATAGAATTTCGTAAAATATGTTTGTTATAAATTTTCGATTCTTTTGTTCCCTTTGCTCTCGCAGTTCTTACAAAATCTTTTCTACTATTTTCAATAATGTCATTCCGCAAAAATTGTGTATAGGATGCTGTTCCCATCAATCCTAATATAAGCGCAGGTAGTAAAACATGGTGGAATCTACTTATATAGTAGTCCAAATTTCCAGGCTCTAGCCCTACACCAACAGATCCGTTAAATGGGAACCAACCTAACTTGAACGAGAAAAAGTAAATGGCTACAATTCCCGCAACAAATGACGGAATGGCTAAAGCTAGATAATTATACGTTGCAATCAAATTATCCCCAAGTGTATAGGGTTTTCTACCAGCATACATGCCCATGATAAATGCAAATATGTAGGTAAAAATTAACGATGTTAAAGCTAAAAATATGGTATTAGGTATACGCTGCGCAATAATTTCTACTGCTGGTTTCTTATAAACAGTTGATTTACCAAAATCCCCTTGCATAAAATTAACAATCCATCTACCGTATTGCTGGATAATAGGATCGTTATAGCCTAATTTTTCTCTCATTTCTTCGATATATTGTGGATTCGTATTAGAAGGATCAATTTCACCAGCAAATGCATCTCCTGGCATCATTTTCGCTAAAAAGAATACCACCAACGAAATAAGGAGTAACAATGGGATCATGCCAAGTAGTCGTCGAAGTGTATATTGAAGCATGTAACGTCTCCTTATCTATAAATTTACTAACTAAGTCCTCTTTTCAAGGACTTAGTTAGCAAGAATTAAAGTACAAATTAGCTTATTCTTTAATATGCCATTTATAAACATCCGTTTGGAAGCCAACAGCGTTGACATGAACACCTTGTAAACGGTTATTAATACCATATAAATCTAAGTTTTCCCATAAAGGAAGTGCAGGTAATTCTTCGTTGAAGTATTTTTGCCATTCAACATATGTTGCCATACGTTTGTCTTTGTCAAATGCTTCTTCACTTAAGCCTTTATCCAATAATTCTTGGTTTTTAGGATCTACCCAACGACCATAGTTCCACTCAGCGTCATTACCCCATAATCCTGATGGATCTGGATCAGCACCTGTACTCCACGCACCGAAGAATGCCTCTAAAGCTGCATCATCATTATCTTTCATATCATTATATAAGTTAAACTCAATTAAACTACCTGTCGCTAATTCTGTTTTCACACCAATATCATTCCAAGATTGAACAATTGCTTGTGCACGTCCTTCAAATGCTGCTGAACCTGCATAGTGACCAAATGAAATTTTAAATGGTTGTCCCTTTGGATCTTCTACGAAACCATCACCATCTTTATCTACATAACCTGCAGATGCTAATAGCTCTTTTGCTTTTTCTGGGTTGAATTCATATTGGTTTAGTTCTGACTCTGGTGCAGCAGTCCAGAAAGTAGTTGGAATCACAGTGTTGGCAACTGTTGCTTTTCCTTCTAAGAAAGCATCGATCATTGCTGGACGGTTAATTGCATATAATAATGCTTGACGTAATTCTTTTGCATTAAATTTATCAAAATCTGCCACATTTTTTAATGTAGCTTTATCACGATGACCAAAACGAAGTCCGATGTATGAATAGCCCACACCATTAGTTTCTTCAATACGTACATTGCCTAATGCTTCTAATTCTTTTACGGATTGTGGTCTAATATCCATAATGTCAATTTCTCCATTTTGGAATGCACCAGTTGCTAATGATGGGTCAATTACTTTTACAATAACACCATCAAGCTGTGGTTTGCCCTTCCAGTAATCATCAAAACGCTCTAATTCAGAATATTCTCCATCTACAACTTTTTTCACCTTAAATGGCCCTAAGCCAACAGGATTTTCACGAACTTGCTTTGACTCCTCTAAATCCTTAACAGCAATACCTTCATAATGTTTCTTCGGCATTGGATTTGACCATAGATTTTCTAAATTATTAATTTTCACTTGTTCAAAAGTGATTTTTACAGTGTATGGATCTACTACTTCAATACCTTCGATTTTGTCAGCCTTACCTTCTTTTTTAGCTTTGGCACCTTTAATTCCCTCAACATAATTGTAGCGAGGTCCAGCATAATCAGGATGCGCAAGAGTTTCTAAAGCAAAAACCCAGTCATCAGCTGTTAATTCCTCACCATTATGCCATTTTACACCCTTCTGGAATGTAAACGTATACGTTAATTTATCCTCACTAATTTCCCATGAAGCTAAGTTTGGAACATATTCTAAGTCATCATTTACATCATAAATACCTTCCATTGTGAAATTTTGAATATAGCTGTCTACAATACTACCTGAATAAGCAGGATCATATACGCCTTCAGGTGCAACATCTGTACCATATGTTACGATGCCACCCTCTGTAGAAGGTTCATCTGTTGTTGTCGTTGTATCCCCGCTTGTATCCTTTTCATTTTCCTTCTCTGTTTTTGATGAGTCATTATTACATGCAGCTAAAAATAATGCCATAACTAGCAATAGCATAAATGACCATAATGCTGATTTTTTCATTTTTTTCCCCCCGTAATTTTATTTTTGTCAATAACTATTTTCCGTTTTTAGTTTTTAATATAAATGACAAGCAACACTATGCCCCGACTTCACCTCCTTTAAAGCTGGCTTAGATAATGAACATTCTGCCATTGCCTTTGGACATCTTGGATGGAATGGACAGCCTGACGGTGGATTAGCAGGACTCGGTATATCTCCCTCTAAAACAATACGACTATTTTTCTTTCTCGGATCTGGCACAGGTATTGCAGAGATCAATGCTTGTGTATAAGGATGTAATGGCTCATCGTAAATATGTTCCTTATCAGCTATTTCTACAATATTTCCTAGATACATCACGCCAATTCGATCGCTCATATGCTTGACCACACTTAAATCATGTGCGATAAACAGGAATGTTAAATCAAACTCATCCTGAAGTTCTTTTAATAGATTAAGAACTTGTGATTGTACTGATACATCTAAGGCTGAAACAGGCTCGTCTGCAATAATAAGCTTTGGTCTAAGTGCAAGTGCCCGAGCAATACCAATACGCTGGCGCTGACCACCTGAGAACTCATGAGCATATTTATAATAGGCATCTTCAGGTAAGCCGACTTTTCTTAATAGCTCCATTACCTCGCCTTTTAATGATTTCAATGATTTGTTACTGAAATTCATAATTGGCTCTGCAACAATGCTTCCTACCATTTGCATAGGATTTAAAGATGCGTATGGATCCTGAAATACCATTTGAATATCTTTTCGTATATCTCTTAAAGATTTCCCTCTCAAGTTTGTAATATCTTTACCATCAAAGATAATTTTTCCATCCGTCGAGTCTAATAATCTTAAAATTGTCCGTCCAGTTGTCGATTTTCCGCAACCCGATTCTCCAACTAACCCTAATGTCTCGCCATTTTTAATAGAAAAAGAAATGTTATCCACTGCTTTTACATGACCAACAGTATGCCTTAAGAAGCCACCTTTGATTGGGTAATATGTTTTCAAATCAATTATTTCTAATAAGTTATCCTTTTTTTGTTTTACGCTTGTTTCATTCATGCTGTCAGCTCACACCCTTTCTAGTATCGCAACTTTCATAAAGTAAACAAGATACCTCATGTCCATCATCTATAAAGGAAAGTTGCGGCGTAACCTTGCTACAATCAGGCATAGCTGAAGGACATCTATCCACAAAACGGCAACCTATTTGGGGCATATTTTTCAATGAAGGTACAATCCCTTGAATGGTCGTTAACTTTTCAACTTCCTCATCGATTCTTGGTATAGAAGCCATTAATAGCTTTGTATAAGGATGCTGCGGATTGTGGAACAAATTATCTACATTTGTTTTTTCTACAATTTTCCCCGCGTACATGATAATTACTTCATCACACATTTCGGCTACGACGCCTAAATCATGTGTAATAAGTACGATGGACATATCATTTTTTGCTTGAATTGTCTTTAATAGCTCTAAGATTTGAGCTTGCACCGTCACATCAAGTGCCGTAGTAGGCTCATCTGCAATTAATAGTTTAGGTTGACATGCAATGGCAATGGCAATCATAACCCTTTGTCTCATTCCACCAGATAATTGGTGAGGATACTCATCTACAATTTGATCCGCTCTGGGTATGCCGACTTGTTTTAATAAGTCAATTGCTTTACTTTTAGCCTCAGCCTTTGAGATTTTAGAGTGATTTAAGATAATCTCTTGTATTTGTGAACCAATTGTAAAAACGGGATTTAATGATGTCATGGGTTCTTGGAAAATCATACTGATATCTTTTCCTCTAATCTTATTCATGTCATCGCTAGAATAATTTTCGATGTTTTTTCCTTCAAACTTAATTTCTCCGCCTGTGATTTTGCCAATCCCTTTTGGAAGAAGCTGCATAACTGAAAGTGACATGACACTTTTTCCACATCCAGATTCTCCAACTACCCCAATAATTTGACCTGATTTGACTGAAAAAGAAACATCATCAACAGCATGATAGATATCCCCATCTATATCGAAACCAGTTTTAAGGTTTTTCACTTCTAACATTAAGCTCATTTAATATCACACCTTTAATTTTTTTACTAAAAATCACTACATCCTTTATGTAAGCAACAGAAACATATGTCTAAAATGTATTCTTTAAGTAAAAGATGTAAATAGAAATTAGCTTTTGGTTTCCCTCATAAGATTCAATATTCCGAAAAATTAGATCATAAGATGTTAAACCTATTTCAAAATTATATTACCTAAAAAAAACATCAAATTTTAAAGAGAACATCTTCATTACATAAATTGATCCTATTTTCCAAATGTAATAGTAACTGGATCGGTATATAATATTCTGACAATTAGGCGTAATGCTATTTTATCTGGAAATAATACATTTAATCAAGTGAATTTTTACAATTCTTATAATATTACATACAAAATAATCCATACAACTATACCATTTCAGATTGGATGCTTTAGATTTTAGCATACTGAATATTAGTTCATTTTCAACTTTATTTGCCTAAAGTATCATTTTTTTATTTTATTAAAATAATAATAACCTACTCATTTGATCCACACATACTATGTCAAAATTTACTTTTATTTGGAAAACATGATTATAAAAGGATTTTTATTGTTTATTTAATTCATAGAATGATACTAAATTTTCCTAATTATTATTAACGAATAATTTTATTTACTAAAGCACTAAACAAATGAAGTGTTTTATATTACATTAAAAAAATAAATTATTTTTACAATTTCTTTAATCTACAGGCCATACTTCTCTTAAAAGTTAATAAAGTTTATTTTCCTTTGACTACGTCGAAAAAACACAAAAAACAACTATCAACAAAAGTATCGATAGTTGTTTCTATGCATTTGCTCTCTTTTATATTCCAGTAACTCTATGTTTTACTACTACTTTTACAATTCTCCAGCTTTTAATTTTCCATGCCACTCTTTTAAGAATGGAATATCTTCTTCTTTGATAGCGCCTGATTCATTTGCTGCTTCAATCAGATAATCAAAATTAGTTAATGATACGTATTGAATGCCAGCCTCATCAAATGCTTGTTCAGCGCGTGGAAGATTATATGTGTAAACACAAACAACTCCAAGCACCTCACAGCCTGCTGCACGCAATGCTTCTACTGCTGTAATGGAAGAACCACCTGTAGAGACGATATCCTCCACAACCACTACTTTTTGTCCTGCTGCGTATTTTCCTTCAATTTGATTACCACGGCCATGCTCCTTCGCTTTAGAGCGTACATAAACCATTGGTAATTCTAAAATATCACTTACCCACGCCGCATGTGGGATACCTGCTGTAGCTGTTCCTGCTACAATTTCTGTCGCTCCGAAGTTTTCTTTGATGACAGAGGCTAAACCATTTGCTAATTGTTTACGAATAACTGGATCGGAAATTGTTAAGCGTGTATCACAGTATATAGGTGATTTAATACCAGATGCCCATGTAAATAGCTCTGTAGGATTTAATTCTACAGCTCCAACTTTTAACATAGCGTGTGCAATTTCATTTTGTAATGTCATAATTTATGCCTCCCATAATTCACTTACGATTTTATATGCTGCTACTGGATCCTGTGCACCTGTTACAGCACGGCCAACAACGATGAGTGATGAACCATCACGCTTTGCCCCATCAGGTGTTGCTATACGTTTTTGATCGTGTGCAGCACCACCAGCTAAACGAATTCCAGGTGTGACACGTAGAAACTCATCTCCACACACCTCAGCAATCGCCTTAGCCTCATGGACAGAGCAAACAACACCTTGTAAACCTGCTTCCTTTGTCAGCCCTGCGTAGTGTAGGACAGACTCTTTCAATGAAAGAGCAATTTTTTGTTCAGCTTGCATTTGTTCTTCTGTTGTAGATGTTAATTGAGTAACGGCTATTAGTGCAGGACGTTGTTTGCCTGTTGGTGTTCCTGCTTCAAGTCCTTCTAGAGCTGCTTCCATCATAGGACGTCCGCCTGCAGCATGGACATTGACTAAATCTACCCCTAATTTTGCTAGACCCTTCATCGCAGAGCCTACTGTATTCGGGATATCATGTAATTTTAAATCAAGGAAAATATCATGACCTAACTCCTTTACTTTGCGTACGATATCAGGTCCCTCTTGCATATATAATTCCATTCCAATTTTCACGAAAAGAGGCTCATCGAACTTTTTAAGGAAATCGAATACTTCTTTTTCTCCTGGAAAATCTAGAGCTAGTATAGGTTTCGTATTCATCAACGATGGCTCCTTCCAATAATCTCTGTTATATGTTCTACACCTAATGCATCCAGCTTTGCTGGTAATTCTTCAATGATGTTTGGACAAACGAAATGGTCAACAAAGTTAGCTGTTCCTACTGCTACAGCTGAAGCACCTGCGGACATAAAATCAATGACATCCTGTGCTTCCGTTACACCGCCCATACCAATTATCGGAATATTGACAGCCTTGTACACCTCATAAACCATTCGTATTGCTACAGGTTTTACAGCAGGACCAGATAGTCCACCTGTGCCATTAGCTATGACTGGCTTACCTGTACGCTCATCTAAACGCATACCAACCAATGTATTAATCATGGTAATACCATCTGCTCCACCTGCTTCAACAGCTAGGGCAATATCAACGATGTTCGTCACGTTTGGTGATAGCTTCACATAGACTGGCACTTCTGACACAGCCTTGACAGCCTTGACAAGCTCGCGTGCTGTAGCAGGATCTGTTCCAAATTGAATACCACCACATTTCACGTTTGGACAAGAAATATTTAACTCCAATGCTTTGACATTCGGTGCTGCTGAAATACGGCGTGCTACTTCCACATAGTCTGCCGTCTCTGTTCCAGCAACATTCGCGATGATAGGTACATCATAATCCTCTAAAAATTTTAATTCCTCATTCATCACTTTTTCAATGCCTGGATTTTGTAGACCAATGGCATTTAACATCCCCGCCGCTGTTTCGGCAACACGTGGCGTTGGGTTACCTGCACGCGTTTCGACCGTTGTTGCCTTAATCATGATAGCACCTAGTTTTGACAAATCATAAAGCTGTGCATATTCACGACCAAAGCCAAAGCAACCTGAAGCTGGCATAATAGGGTTTTTTAAATCTAAGCCTGGTATTTGAATTGTTAAACGACTCATAGTGCCACCGTTCCTTTCGGGAAAACTGGACCATCAGAACATACTTTAACATAGTCTTTTTCAACTTGATCAGTTGTTTTACATACGCATGCAAAGCAAGCTCCAATACCACAGCCCATACGCTCTTCAAATGATAAATAGCCTTCTTTTTCAGGATAAAAGCCTTCTAATGCCCTTAACATTGGTAAGGGGCCACAGGAATAAAAAACATCAAATTCAGGAGCATACGACTCTAAAACCGTTGTTACAAAGCCTTTTGTGCCTTTCGAGCCATCCACCGTAACATAATGCGTTTCACCAAGTGCACTAAATTCATCCTCATAAAAGCAGACGTCTTTTGTTTGGAAGCCTAAGACGTGGATTGTTTTCACACCACGAGCATTCAATTGCTTGGCTAGCTCATGTAATGGAGGGACACCAATGCCACCACCAACTAGTAGTGCAGTACCTCCCTCCTGCACCGCTTCTACTGGGAAACCATTCCCAATTGGTCCAAGTATGTTGACCAGCTGACCTTCTCGATTTGTTGCCAGAACTTTCGTACCACGCCCCTCAGCACGATAGATCATTGTAAACTCATTGTTGTCTTTATCAATATTTGCAATACTAATTGGTCGACGTAAAAGCGGCTCCAGTGAATCCGACACCTTTACATGGACAAACTGGCCAGGAGTCATCTCCTGAACCAGTTCACCATGAAGTGTCAGTTCGAAAATGTTTGTCGCAATTTGCTTTTGAGAGACGACCGTCATTTTCTCTTGACGTATCATATTAGTGTACTACCTCCGCTTTTGGCATTTGTTCTGCTGTAAATGTCATAGATTCGATAACACGTACCATTGCTTCTGCTGTATCTAAAGATGTTAGGCAAGGTACACCATTTTCTACAGACTCACGACGAATTCGGAAGCCGTCACGAGCTGGTTGCTTGCCTTTTGTTAAAGTGTTGACAACAAGCTGAGCTTCCCCATTTTGGATAAGGTCAATCAATGTTTGTCCTTTCGCTCCAATCTTGCCTACTACATCAGTTCGTACACCTGCTGCTTCAAATGCTTTTGCTGTACCTTCTGTTGCTACAATGCGATAGCCTACTGTTGAGAAGCGTTTTGCTAATGCAATCGCTTCTTCCTTATCTTTATCAGACACAGTGAATAATACTGTACCTTCTGTTCGTATTTCCATACCTGCTGCAACTAAGCCTTTATAAAGAGCTTTTTCTAATGTTGCATCTTTCCCCATTACTTCACCAGTAGATTTCATTTCAGGTCCTAATGTAATGTCTACACGTCGTAATTTAGCGAATGAGAACACTGGTACTTTTACAAATACACCTCTTTGCTCAGCTGCTAGGCCTGTTGGATAGCCTTGCTCTACAATGGATTTGCCAAGGATTGCTTTTGTTGCAATATTAGCCATTGGGATATTTGTAATCTTACTTAGGAACGGTACTGTACGTGATGAACGTGGGTTCACCTCGATAACAAATACTTCGTTTTGTGAAATGACATATTGGATGTTCATTAAGCCGATGATGCCTAGCCCCTTCGCAAGACGAGTTGTATAGTCAACTAATGTATCTTTTTGTGCCTGTGTTAATTTTTGCGGTGGGTAAACAGAGATTGAGTCACCAGAGTGAACTCCTGCACGCTCGATATGCTCCATAATTCCTGGTATTAACACATTCTCACCGTCACAGATAGCATCTACTTCAATTTCCTGTCCTGTTAAGTAACGGTCTACTAATACTGGATGATCTGGAGATGCCTCTACCGCGTTTTCCATATAGTGCTGTAATTCTTCTTGGTTATAAACAATTTCCATTGCACGTCCACCAAGTACATAAGAAGGGCGAACAAGCACTGGGAAGCCTAGACGCTCACCAATGGCAAGAGCCTCCTCTGTAGAAACTGCTGTTTCTCCTTGAGGTTGTGGAATATCTAATTCACGTAGCGCCTGCTCAAATTTATCGCGGTTTTCTGCACGGTCAATATCCTCAAGAGACGTACCTAAGATTTTCACGCCATTAGCAGCTAATTTATCAGCAAGGTTAATAGCCGTTTGACCACCGAATTGAACAACAACACCAATTGGTTGTTCTAAGTCGATAATATGCATAACATCCTCAATTGTTAATGGTTCAAAGTATAATTTATCGGAAATTGAGAAATCTGTTGACACTGTTTCTGGATTTGAGTTAATGATGATCGCTTCATAACCCGCTTCTTGAATCGCCCAAACTGAGTGTACTGTGGCGTAGTCAAATTCTACACCTTGGCCAATGCGGATTGGACCTGAACCTAGTACCACCACAGAAGGTTTTTCAGACTTAATCGATTCATTTTCGTCTTCATATGTGCCATAGAAATATGGTGTTTCTGATTCAAATTCTGCTGCACATGTATCCACCATTTTATAAACTGGCATAATCCCATGCTCTTTACGATAAGCATACAGTTCTTCTGGTGTTGTTTCCCAAAGCTCAGCAATTTTCTTATCTGCAAAGCCTAAACGTTTAGCTGTTCGTAGTACGTCTTTGTCATTCTTATTGTCAGCAAGCGTTTGTTCCATATCCACAATATTTTTAAATTTATTTAAGAAGAATAGATCGATTGCTGACCATTCATGAATTTGTTCAATTGTTACACCTCGACGTAAAGCTTCACCGATGAAGAATAGACGTTCATCCCCAGCCTTGCGAATACGTTTTTCAATCCAAGAATCTGAATTTTCTTCAGCATGTTTTAACTCTAAGTGTACTTGACCTGTCTCAAGAGAACGAACCGCTTTTAGCATAGCTTCCTCAAAAGTACGACCTAACGCCATTACTTCACCAGTAGCTTTCATTTGCGTACCAAGATTACGTTTAGCAGATTCGAATTTATCGAATGGCCAACGAGGAATTTTTGCTACGATATAGTCCAGTGCAGGCTCAAAACAAGCATATGTTGAACCTGTTACAGGATTTTTAATTTCATCTAACGTTAAGCCTACTGCAATTTTAGCGGCTAGCTTAGCAATTGGATAACCTGTTGCTTTTGATGCTAACGCAGATGAACGAGAGACACGTGGATTTACTTCAATCACATAGTAATTAAAGCTATATGGATCAAGTGCAAGCTGTACGTTACAGCCACCTTCAATTTTTAAAGCGCGAATAATATCGAGTGAAATATTACGTAGCATTTGGTTTTCGCGATCAGATAGTGTTTGCGTTGGTGCAACAACGATTGAGTCACCTGTATGAATCCCTACTGGGTCAACGTTTTCCATGTTACATACAACGATGGCATTGTCAGCTGCATCACGCATTACTTCGTATTCAATTTCTTTATAGCCTGCGATTGATTTCTCTAATAGACATTGCGTTACAGGGGAATATTTTAAACCCGATGTCACAATTTCTTCTAAGTCTTGATCGTTGTAGCAAATACCGCCACCTGTACCGCCAAGTGTAAAGGCAGGTCGAACAATGACAGGGTAGCCAATTTTTGCAACAAATCTTTTCGCTTCATCTAAGTTATGAATAATATCAGATTCAGGAACTGGAGCTCCTAACTCATACATTAAATTACGGAATAAATCACGGTCCTCCGCTTTATGGATGGCATCTAATTTAGTACCTAGAATTTCAATTCCAAGCTCATCTAGAATACCTGATTTGTCTAATTCGATCGCCATATTTAGGCCTGTTTGACCACCAAGTGTTGGTAAAATCGCGTCTGGGCGTTCTTTACGTAATATACGCGATACAAAATCAAGAGAAATTGGCTCAATATAGACTTTGTCTGCGATTTCTGTATCTGTCATGATTGTAGCAGGGTTTGAGTTAATTAAAATAACGCGGTAGCCCTCTTCTTTTAATGAAAGACATGCTTGTGTTCCTGCATAGTCAAATTCTGCTGCTTGTCCGATAACAATTGGGCCTGAGCCGATTACTAAAATAGTTTCAATATCTGTACGTTTAGGCATGTTGTTTCCCCTTCCCTGCTTCTACTTCCATCATTTCGATGAATTCATCAAATAAATGGTTTGAATCTTCTGGACCTGGTGATGCTTCTGGGTGATATTGCACTGTGAAAATTGGATATTTTTTATGACGTACACCTTCACATGTTCCATCATTTAACGCGATATGTGTTAATTCTAAATCGGTATCTTTTAATGATTCGATATCGATGGCATAGCCATGGTTCTGAGATGTTAAATCTGTACGACCTGTGCGTAAATCTTTTACTGGATGGTTACCACCACGGTGTCCAAATGGTAATTTAAAGGCTTTCGCACCACTTGCTAAAGAAAAGATTTGATGGCCTAAACAAATACCGAACATTGGCACTTTTCCAATTAAGTTACGTACTGTTTCAATGCCTTCTTGAACATCTTCAGGATTTCCTGGTCCATTCGACAACATGATGCCATCTGGATGCCAAGCTAAAATTTCCTCAGCTGACGTATTATACGGTACGACTAGCACATCACAATCACGTTTGTTTAACTCACGTAAAATTCCATGCTTCATTCCATAATCAATTAGAACAACTCGTTTACCACGTCCTGGAGATGGATAGGCTGCTTTTGGTGATACTTCACGAACATGGTGCGTAATGGCTGGCGTTGCTTGTAATTGTGCCACAATTTCATCCACATTTACTTCTTCATCAGCAGCTGTCAAAATCGCTTTTACGGAACCTTTACTACGAATAATACGTGTTAATTTTCGTGTATCAATCCCTTCAATTCCTGGGATATCCTTTGATGTCAAATAGTCATCTAAAGTTAAATCACAGCGGAAATTCGAAGGATTTTTAGCTAATTCACGTACAACAAATCCACGAATTGCTGGCGTAATCGATTCAAAGTCATCACGGTTAATGCCGTAGTTACCAACTAAAGGATAAGTTAAAGTGACAATTTGTCCATAGAATGAAGGATCTGAAATCGTTTCCTGATAACCCGTCATCCCTGTTGTGAATACAACCTCACCTTGTGAAGCGCGCTCGCTACCAAATGCTGTACCTGTAAATACTGTGCCATCTTCTAAAACTAGTAAACGTTTTTTCATTACTCTGCCTCCTGATATACGATATTGCCTTCAAAAATCGTTAGTACTGGCCAACCCTTTGCCACCCAGCCGTTGAATGGTGTATTACGACCTTTTGATACAAAGCCTTCTGCATCAATCGTTTGTTCTTTTTGAATATCAATTAAAATCATATCAGCTGAAGCACCTACTTCTAATGTGCCATATGGCAGATCAAAAATCTCAGCTGCTTTCACTGTCATCCAATCAATTAATTGTTTTAACGTCCACTTTCCTGTTTCTACAAACTGTGTATAAAGTAGTGGGAAAGCAGTTTCGAAACCTACAATACCAAATGGTGCGCCAACCATACCGCAGCATTTTTCTTCTACTGTGTGTGGCGCATGATCTGTTGCAATGCAGTCGATTGTACCATCAAGTAGTGCTGCATGTAGAGAATCTTTATCATCAGCTGCGCGTAATGGTGGGTTCATTTTCCAATTAGCATCATCAGATGGAATATCCATCTCTTCTAGCAATAAATGATGTGGACAAACTTCTGCTGTAACACGGATTCCCGCAGCCTTTGCATCTCTTACCGCACGCACTGATTCCTTCGTCGATACATGACAAACATGGTAACGAGCGCCTGCTGCTTCTGCAAGTAGTACATCTCGTGCAATTTGTACGGATTCACAGATGGAAGGTATTCCTGAGAGGCCTAGCTCTTTATTACGCTTTCCTTCATGCATCACGCCATCATAGATTAATGAGTTGTCCTCACAATGCGCTACAACGACCATATCGTGCTGGGCCGCATCTTTCATTTGCTCATACATCGTTGAGGCTAGCTGGATACCAACACCATCATCTGAGAATGCCACTGCTCCATGTGCTTTTAATTCTTCAATATTTGTTCGAACCTCACCCGATATATCCTTTGTTAGGGAACCGTATGGGAGTACTCGAATAACCGCACTGTCCTGAATGAGCCCATTGATGAGTTGCATGTTTTCAACCGAATCAGGTACTGGCTTTGTATTAGGCATTGCGCAAATTGTCGTAAAGCCACCTTTTGCTGCTGATGCCGAACCTGTTGCAATGGTTTCCTTATGCTCAAATCCTGGCTCTCGTAAATGTGTATGAACATCGATAAAGCCTGGTGCTACGATTAAACCATGTCCTTCAATCAGTTCTGCACCTGCTACAGTCACATCTTGACCAATAGCCGTAATCTTTCCGTCTGCCATTGCAATATTGACTGTCTTTAATTCACCTTGTTCATCTAGCATTTGTACATTTTGAAGTACCTTTGTCATGTTATTCTCTCCCCTTTAAAATGGTTTCCATAATAGCCATCCTTGTGTAAACACCGTTCCGCACCTGTTCAAAAATTCGAGAGCGATCACACTCGACTAACTCAGAAGCAATTTCGACATCACGATTAACGGGTGCTGGATGCATAATAATGGCCGATTCTTTCATTTGCTTTTCTCGTTCAATTGTTAAACCAAACTCTTGATGGTAACCTTCCTTTGAGAAGCTTTTATTTACTTTATGACGTTCATGTTGCACACGTAGTAACATAATGACATCACTTATTTCGATCAGATTATCCCATGAATGGTGCGCTTCAAAACCGCCAGACCATTCTTCTGGGCAAAGGAAATGAACATTTGCCCCTAAATTTTGTAATGCTGTTGCATTTGATTTCGCTACTCGACTATGAGAGATATCTCCTGCAATTGTGACATTCAACCCTTCGAAATAGCCAAACTCCTTTTTGATGGTATAAAGATCCAATAAGGATTGTGAAGGGTGTTGCCCAGCACCATCTCCTGCATTAATAATCGCTACATTAATACCATCCAGCAGCTCATTGTAATACTCATCTTCTGACGCTCGAATGATGACAGCATCTAAACCAATCATTTCCAATGTTTTGACCGTATCGTACATCGTTTCCCCTTTCGTAACACTCGAAAACCCTGCATCAAAAGGGATAACATGACAGCCAATTTTGTATTCTGCCATTTCAAAGCTTGTTTTTGTACGAGTACTTGGTTCAAAGAATAGATTGGCCACTTTGTGTGTGCGAGATAACGATGATGTTTCACCATTTTCAAATGCTTGCGCAAGATCTAGGATTTGGTTAATCTCTTCTGTTGTTAAATGTTCCATCGATAATAAGTTCTTCATCATGTGACCTCCATTAGGTTGTGAATCGTGAACGCCTATGTATGACGTTCTCTGTATATAAAGTAAAAGCCCCGTTGATGTCATCAACGAGGCATGAGGAGGCGTGACAAACTACAGCAAGACATACATCCCACTTCAGCCTGTCCACAACTTCCCTTTTTTTGCCTCTCTGGACAATTCATTAAAAGGTACTACTATGAATCTTTATTTTGATTGTATTGTACGGGTATATCAGCTTCTTTTTTACCTGGTAGAATCGCATTTAATAGCACACCAATAATCGCTGCTAGTGCCATTCCTTCTACACTCAATGATTCTGAGATAACAAACTTGGCACCGCCAATACCAATGACTAAAATCACTGAAGCAATTACTAGGTTACGACTGTTACCAAAATCAATATGATTATCTACCAGCATACGTAAGCCACTTGCTGCGATAATTCCAAAGAGTAAGATGGAAACTCCACCAAGTACTGCGGTTGGAATCGTTGCAATTACTGCCATTGCTTTCCCGAAGAATGATAGTAAGATAGCAACCACTGCTGCACCTGCAATAACGTAGATACTGTATACTCGAGTAATGGCTAGTACACCAATATTTTCACCATATGTTGTTTTCGGAGGACCTCCGATTAAAGCACTCACAAATGTGCCAAGCCCGTCACCTAGTAGCGAACGGTGTAGTCCTGGCTCTTTAATATAATCCCGATCTACTACTTTTCCTAATACCAGTTGATGTCCTATATGTTCCGAAATTGTTACAATTACGATTGGTACCATGATAAGTAGAATTTTTGTTGTTATTTCAAACTCATAATGCACACCTGGTATTAAGAAATCAGGCATTGCGAAGAATTTTGCTTTGGCAATCGGTGTATAGTCTACTATGTCGATCATCATGGAGTAAATGTACCCTACAATTAGGCCCATCAAAATTGGCATAGTGCTTAAAATTCCTTTAAAGAAAATCGTAAAGATGATAGCTGTAAAGACCGTCACTAAAGCAGCTGAGAAGTGTAAAAAGCTATACTCTCCATTGACGTTCATTGCCATATTCACAGCCGTACCTGAAAGTCCAAGCCCAATTACCATAATTACTGGGCCTACCACAATCGGTGGCAAAATTTTCATAATCCACTTATAACCACTTTTCCAAATGATTAAGGATACAATCCCGTACGTAATGCCGACTGCCATAGCACCGATCATGGCATTGCCTGGGTTTACACTTGAACCGTCTTCATTTAAACCACCTGCAGCAAGTAGGATTGGTGCAATAAAGGCGAAGGATGATCCTAAATAAGCTGGTACCTGAAATTTTGTAATTAATAGGAAGAATAATGTAGCAATTCCGCTTGTTAAAAGGGCAATCGCTGGACTAAGACCTACTAACTGCGGTACTAAAATCGTTGAACCAAACATCGCAAACATATGCTGGAAACTTAATGTCACTAGCTGGAGCGGGGTCGGTTTATCCTTAATATCTAAAACTGCATTTGACATACTGTTTCCTCACTTTATTGTTCGTCTTCTTTATAAATAATGACGCAATCTTCTCCGTCTACCTCTTGTAAATTGACAACAATGCGCTCAGAGCCAGAAGTTGGAACGTTTTTTCCCACATAGTCTGCTCTAATTGGTAGCTCTCGATGTCCTCTATCTACTAGAACAGCTAGTTGAATTTGTGCCGGTCTTCCTAAATCCATTACAGCATCTAGAGCTGCACGTACTGTTCGACCTGTATAAAGTACATCATCCACTAAGATGATTTTTTGATTTTTCACTTGATACTCGATATCAACTTGTTCTACATGTGCTTGTTCGTTTTCATGTTTCGTTGTTAAATCATCTCGGTAAAGTGTAATATCAAGTTCCCCTGTACGAATCGGTTTACCTTCAATTTTTTCAATTCGCTGCGCCAAACGTCTGGCTAGAAAGGCACCTCTTGTTTTAATGCCAACTAAAATACATTCATCGATTCCTTTATTACGTTCAATTATTTCATGGGCAATACGTGTTAATGCTCGTGTCATTGATGGGCCATCTAATAATTCATTTTGTGCCATATTCGTATCCTCCTCTCTCCAATCTATTATCGGCCATGTGTCCATAAAAAAACCTCTCGAGGCGAATAGCCTGAGAGGGTTGTATACGTGTCGAAAAAGCATGTTGGAAAAATTTGCAGCACAAATTTCCACAACACTATCACATGTCCCTTCTCAGCCTCTCTGGACTGCCATTAAAGGTGAATATTTAGTTATGTTGTTCATTCACTGTCGTTAGTATAGACTTTCTTTTCGTATACGTCAATGCCTATTTCGTAAATCATTTAATAATTGTTCATAATCAGCTGGAAGTGGTGTTTCAAACTCCAAATATTCTCCAGATGAAGGATGATCGAAACCTAAAGTCGCTGCATGTAAAACTTGTCCCCCAAAGTCGATTGTCTTTTTCGGACCATATTTTGGATCTCCAACAAGTGGGAAGCCAATATAATTCATATGCACACGAATTTGGTGTGTACGTCCTGTTTCTAAACGACATTCCACAAGCGTATAGTCACCAAAACGTTCAACAACTTGGAAGTGTGTGACAGCATGTTTACCATTATCGACAACTGCTTGTTTTTGGCGATCTTTTTGGTCACGACCAATTGGTGCATCAATTGTCCCCTTATCATGCGCAATATGCCCGTGGACAAGAGCAATATATTTACGAGTAACTGTTTTATTCACTAATTGATTGACTAATGATTCATGAGCCGTATCGTTTTTAGCAACCATCAATAAGCCCGATGTATCTTTGTCGATACGATGGACAATCCCTGGTCGTAGTACACCATTAATCCCTGATAAGTCTTTACAATGATACATTAAGCCATTTACCAGTGTACCTCCCATATGGCCCGGTGCTGGATGTACCACCATACCCTTTGGTTTATTCACAACAAGAACATCTGCATCCTCATAAACAATATCTAAATCTAAATTTTCTGCGACAACATCCAATTCTTCCACTTCTGGTACATCAATAGCGATGATGTCACCAGCTTTAACCTTATATTTTGCCTTTACCACATCACCGTTTACTTTAATGACTCCCTCACTAATCCAGTTCCCAATTTGCGTGCGTGACCACTCAGATTGTAAGCTGGAAAGTGCTTTATCAATGCGCTCTCCTTGCTGCTGTTCTTCGATTGTATATGTTACTTGCATCATTGTTTCACCTGTTTCTTCTCTTTTTTATCTTCCATAATTAAGCCAATCATCAGCACGACAACCGCTATTGTTAATGCAGCATCTGCCACATTAAAAATAGGGAAATCATAATTAATAATCGGAATTAAAACATCTACAAAATCGACCACTTCTCCTCTAAATAGACGGTCAATAAAGTTTCCTACTGCACCACCAAGCAAAAGCATTAAGCCGACTTGAAAAACAGGCTTTCCCTTTGCTTCTTTATGATAAAAATAGACAATCGCACAGATAACAGCAACTGTGACAATACTAAACAACCACATTTGCCCCTCTAGCATCCCCCATGCTGCCCCTCTATTTCGATGAGACAAAATACCAAACCAAGGGTCCCATACAGCAATGCGTTCAGCATATTCCATATTTTTCACAATCAGCCATTTTGTCCATTGATCCAGTAAAACGACAAAAGCAGCTAATCCATAATATTTATACACAGACATTCCTCCGTTCACTCAACATCTTACCTATTCTACCATAACAGTTCCATTCACAATAACTAATATCCTATCTAATCTAAATCTCTTCAAGAAATATAAAAAGGCTACCCCTATTACGTTTAAGCAATAGAAATAGCCATAACTTATTGGTTAGACAGTTTCAGATTCTTTTGAATGTACTCGCTTCATGAAGTCATTAACATCAGCAGGAACTTTGCGATCTATTAAAGACACGATAATAACAGATAAGAAGCCCACAGGCACTGTCACAATACCCGGAATTTTAAACTGCAAGAAGCTTGGTAACGTTCCTGGTAAAAAGATCATCCACATAGACACGCCAAGTCCTATTAATAATCCTGCAATGGCTCCTTTCTCTGTCATGCCTCTCCACCAAATACCTAAAATAAATATTGGGGTAAATGTACTTGCAGCGACAGTAAAGGCGAGCGCCACTAAATGGCCAATGGATGCATCCTTTACAAGTAAGCCCAATGCTCCATATAAAATACCTAATATTACAATAGCCACTTTCCCAGCAATAACTCGTTGTTTTTGTGTAATATCCTTTTTCATGATATTGGCATATAAATCATGAGCTAGTGCACCCGAGCTTGTAATAAACAATCCTGAAAGATTGGAGAAAATAGCTGCAAATGCTCCTGCTATAACTAATCCAAGTAGCCATTTGCCACCTAGTGCAAGGGCTGTAGTAGGAATGACCATATTATTCCCACCCAGCACTAAATCACGCATAACTTCCTCACTAGCTGTCCCAGAAATGAAAATAGATCGACCTACAACACCTAAATAAACAGCTAACAAGAAGAACGCGCTTGCAATCCCAATGGCCATGAGTGCAGATTTACGGGCTGCTTTAGCACTTGGATTTGTATAAAAACGCAATAATATATGTGGAAGTCCAATTGTTCCTAGTGCTAACCCAATCGTCATACTAATTGTTTGCCAGAACGTTGGGAAATAGAAGCCTGTGCCTGTCCAAGCAGCACCATCAAAATTGATATCATTGCCATCTAGGGCATACGGTGAAGTGCCAGTGATCGGACCACTAAATGAATGGATGGCTGCTAAAATTTTATCATAATGTAAACCGCCATAAACTGCTGCAATTAACATCACGATAAACGCACCTAGACGAATCCACAACTCTAATGCTTGGTTGATGGTTGTTCCTTTCATACCACCAATACCTACATAAAAAATCATAACAACACAAGTAAATATAATGCCGAATTCATAAGAAGTACCAAAAAACATACTTAAAATTTGTGCGGCACCTAATAATTGTGGAGCTGCATAAAAGCCAGAAATTGCTAAAACCACCGCTACCGCTACAAGCCGTGCTCGTCTACTATGAAAACGATAGCCTAAAAAATCTGCAACGGTAAATGCACCGAAGCGTCTTAAAGGACCTGCCACAAAAATCGCTAATAATGTTAACCCAATGGAAAAGCAAAAAGCATAATAAGCACCATCATATCCAAGTTGAAATGTTAACCCTGCGATGCCCAGAAATGTTGCTGCACTTAAGTAATCCCCACCAATGGCAGAACCATTTGTAAACCATCCGAAGCTTCGGCCACCTACAAAGAAATCCGATGCTGTTGCATTTCTTTTTGTTAAATACGTAATGTATACAATTGTCCCCATTAAAGCAATGGTCATTAACATCTTTGGTTCTAATAGAGCTTCCATCATTCAACATTTCCCCCTTTGTTCCAACTACTTATTTGCTATATCGTATTTTTTTAGACGTTTCTCGTACATGGCTGTATGAACATATGCAATAATAAATGCCATAGCCATCATTACAATCGTTGTCACAAACCATGTGACTGTCATACCACCCCAGATTTTCTTAAACGCAAATGCTGGCGCAAACCAATTCATAACAGGGATACTAAAAATCAAAATAAAGTAAAATATCGATAAACCTAAACCTGTTGTAAATTCATCTTTCATAATTTTGTTTGTTGTTGCATCTAAAGGTGGTAGATCTTTCACATCAATTGTTCCTGCTTCTACATAGTCATAATCATGACTGCCTACTTCCGCCATAAGCCAACTCCCCCTTTTCTGATAAGTAAATAATTATCTGAAATTTCAAATTATTATTCACTACAATTATTCTATTCTATTTCAACTTCAATATAGATATAAAATATTGCTGTATTAGTACAAAAAATTGCTATTTTAAGTTAAAATATTTTTATCTTTTTATTCGTAGGGGGCTGGTAGCATTTTAAAGGTGGTATGGTATATGGAAAGCTCATTTGACAAGCTGCAGATGAGTGAATGGTTAAAAGAGGTTTTACCAAACGCTTTAGAGGAATGTAAAGTGCCAAAGCCAGAAGATGAGGTCATTATTGTCTATGAAGTCAATCGGTTATTTGACTGGGTAAAAATTAATCGATTAAAAAGAAACTATCCTAATAGTATTATTGTCCCGTTTGTTACAGAACACCTTACCTACTCGACTGGTATAGCAATTGAATTAGCTTTACCTGCACTTCTCATAAAACCATTACAAAAATCAAAATTTTTACGAATCGTAAAAAAACTGTATACGTCCTATCAGGAAAAAAAGGCGAGTACGCTTACAATACTTGAGCTATCACAACAAGTGTCCCAACAACATACCTCTCCATTTAGGGAAGCATTTTTAAAACGCCTGATCCGTGGAGAAATTGACAATGAACAAGAAATAATACAATCTGCTTCATTTTTATCGACAAGCTGTATTCCTAATATTGTATTTTTAATTCAAGGCTATATTGATGGGGATAATAAGAGAGCTGTCCCACACGATGCAAGTAGTCGTATTACAACTGTTTTTCGTCAGCACTTTGCGGAGAAGGCCTCATTATCCTTTTTACATTTTGAACGCTATTTATTACTTCTCATGCGAATTCCTACTGCTTATAACTCTTTCAAACATTGGACTGAGGGTGAAGCCTGTTTATTAGAGGTTATCGAGACCCTAAAAAGGGATTGTTCTATTCATCTTTTTATGGGAGTTGGAGGTGTATTTCAGGATGCTATGCAAGTGAAGGAATCCTATAGCCAGGCTAGAAAAGCACGTAGAAAACCACCTATCCATAATATACACATCCGATATTACGAAGATTTAACAAGACATGAGCAGCTGCAAAAAGCTATTCAGTATATTGAAGAACATTACGACGAACAACTGACCATTCGTGATGTTGCAAAATATATTAACTTTAGCCCAACTCATTTTAGTAGACTATTTAAAAAAGAAACAGGTCGCAATTTTGTTGACTATGTTGCTTATACACGCATTATCAAAACCTTACCTTTTTTACGCAAGTACGACTACACCATAGAAAAAATCTCCTCCACCTGTGGCTTCAATACACCAAATTACTATAGCTTAACTTTTAAAAAATATGTAGGGATCTCTCCAACAGACTATCGCAATACGACAGAAATTTTATTTAAATAATGGAAAAGAATCTGCAAAACTTCCATGAAAAAAGCAAGCCTCCAACAAGGAGACTTGCACATCCTCTACATTTAAATGCAGATTCTTGTTATTTATAGATTAAACGTAATACTTTTCTACAACTTCTGCACAGCGAGCACATACTGTAGGTTGTGCTTCATTTGAACCAACTGTTTCAGAAATTGACCAGCAACGCTCACATTTCTCACCTGTAGCCTTCTCAACAACAATGGAAACATGCTCAAGTGCTAAAGCTTCAGCAGGTGCCTCCTCGATAGCAGCTACCTCAAAAGCTGAAACGATGGAAAGTTGTGCAAAGTCAATGTTGGCATCGTTCAATAATGCGACAACATCTTCTTTCGCGTAGACAGTGACTTTTGCTTCAAGTGATTTACCAATTGTTTTCGCATTACGTGCTTCCTCTAATGCTTTTAAAATATCATCGCGTACATCAATAATTTTTTCCCATTTTGTACGTAGGCTGTCAAAATTCGCTTGAACATCTACCTCTGGGAAATCTGTTAATTGAACAGAAACTTCTTCTACAATACCTTGAACATGTAAATAAGACCACATTTCATCCGTTGTATGTGGGATAATTGGTGTCATGATTTTTACTAATGTCATCAATGTATCATAAATAACTGTTTGCATCGCACGACGATCCTTATTGTCATGACCCTCGATATAGACTACGTCTTTGGCAATATCAAGATAGAATGAAGATAACTCTACAGCAACGAAATTATTGACTACATGATAGACAGCAGCAAAATCATAGCGATCATAGGCAGCACGTACAGTTTTTAAGACATCCTGTAAGCGCATATACACATATTGATCCATTTCACGAAGCTCAGCATAACTTACACGATCTTTCGTAGGATCGAAATCAGCAATATTGCCGTGCAAGAAACGGAAAGTATTACGAATTTTACGATACACCTCAGATACTTGCTTTAACATATCCATAGAGATGCGCACATCTGCTGTATAATCAACAGAAGCAACCCATAAACGAAGTATGTCTGCTCCATACTGATCCATTACTTTTTGCGGAATAATCACATTCCCTAAAGATTTACTCATTTTACGTCCTTCACCATCAAGTACAAAACCATGTGTTAAAAGTCCTTTGTATGGTGCATAGCCGTTAATAGCTACAGATGTAATAAGAGAGGAATTAAACCAACCACGATGTTGGTCAGAACCCTCTAAATAGAGATCAGCTGGATATTTCATACCACGTTCTACTAGTACACCTTGGTGTGATGAACCGGAATCAAACCATACATCCATAATATCATTTTCTTTTGTAAATTCGCCGTTCGGGCTACCTGGATGTGTAAAGCCTTCTGGTAATAACTCTTTTGCTGTTTTTTGGAACCAAATATTTGATCCATTCTCACGGAATAATGCTGAGACATGACTAATTGTTTGAGGTGTAATAATAGGTTCACCATTTTCAGCATAGAAAATCGGAATCGGCACACCCCACGCACGTTGACGTGAAATTACCCAGTCTCCACGATCACGAATCATATTATAAAGACGAGTTTCTCCCCAAGCTGGTGTAAATGCTGTTGCTTTTACAGCCTCTAATAACTCCCCACGGAATGCTTCAACAGATGCAAACCATTGTGGTGTCGCACGATAAATAACAGGCTTTTTCGTACGCCAGTCATGTGGATAGGAGTGCGTAAAGAAATCAAGCTTTTCTAACGCTCCTACTTCTTTTAGTTTTTCTGTGACGAGTTTATTTGCATCATTATAAAACACGCCTTCAAAACCAGGTGCTTCATCTGTATAACAGCCACTATTATCAAGAGGGCTAAGAATACCTAAACCATACTGTTTACCAATATGATAATCGTCTTCACCATGCCCTGGGGCTGTATGAACACAACCTGTACCCGCTTCAGCAGTTACGTGTTCACCTACCATAATAAGCGATTCACGATCGTAGAATGGATGTTGTGCTACAATACGATCTAATGCCTCTCCTTTTACCTCTTGGACAACCTCATAGTCTACCCATCCAAGCGTAGTTGCCACTGACTCTAATAACTCTTTGGCAATGATGAATTTTTTATTAGCCACTGCAACTACTACATAGATAAATTCAGGATTCAAAGAAATCCCTAAGTTTGCTGGTAATGTCCATGGTGTTGTTGTCCAAATGATAAATTTAGCATCTGCTGGAACAACACCCTTCGCATCCTTAATTGCAAAGCTTACATAAATGGATGGAGATTTGATGTCCTTATATTCAATTTCAGCTTCCGCCAAAGCAGATTCAGAAGAAGGAGACCAATAAACCGGCTTTAACCCTTTATAGATATAACCTTTTTCCGCCATTTTACCGAATACTTCAATTTGACGAGCTTCAAACTCAGGCTTTAATGTAATATATGGATTTTCCCAATCACCTCGAATGCCTAGACGGCGGAATTGGGCACGTTGATTGTCAATTTGCTCATAAGCATACTCTTCACAAAGTTGGCGGAATGCTGCTACTGACATCTCTTTGCGTTTTACACCTTTGTTAGTCAATGCTTGCTCAATTGGTAAACCATGTGTATCCCAACCTGGAATATAATTGACATGGTAGCCAGTCATGGAGCGATGACGTGTAATCATATCCTTCAATACTTTATTTAGAGCATGGCCGATATGGATATCACCATTTGCATAGGGAGGACCATCATGTAGAACAAATTCTGGTCGACCTTCCGTACGTTCCATCTGTAATTTGTTAATATCCATGCCATTCCATTTTTCTTGCATTTTTGGCTCATTTGCCGGTAAATTTCCACGCATTGGGAAATCTGTTTTTGGCATTAATAAAGTATCTTTGTATTCAACCATTAAAATTCCTCCTTTATTTTACACAAACAGGTAGACATTTTTCTCATAAGACAGTTATTGGCAAACTTATCTAAAACGATTCGGAAACAAACAAAAAAAGCCCTCAATCCCACTAAGGGACGAGAAGCTTCTACTCGCGGTACCACCCTAATTGTAGTACAAAAAATTGCACTACCTCTTAAAAGCACGTTTAACGTCGTGCATCACGAAATAACCTACTTTTTTCAGTTATTTAGCTCAGAAGTGATGTTCAATGCTAGTTGTATGTTTGGGCTCTCACTGTCCCCAAATCGCTTAACAACGCCTAACAAATACTGTCTTCGTCTCTGCTTTTATGCATATCTGTTCAAAATAATTACTATTACAAAGTATATGAAATTCAAACAATCGCGTCAAGTTTCATTTGTCAATTACAGCAATTAAAAAGAAAAGTTAAATATCCTCAGAATCCTGTGCTTCTTCAACAGATGCTTGAATTTCTGTTAAATCGATATCATATTGCAGCAAATGATCCCAGTCATCTGCATTAAGTAAATCCAGCTGTGCTTCTACAAGCATCTTGAAACGATTACGAAATACCTTAGATTGCTTTTTAAGCTCATCAATTTCAATCGTCACCTTACGAGCCTTCGTCAAAGCTTCATTGACAATTCGATCAGCATTTTTTTCAGCTTCTTTTACAATGAGTTTTGCCTCTTTTTGAGAATTTCTTCTCACTTCATCAGCCGCTTCTTGTGCAACGACAATAGACTTCTGCAAAGTTTCTTCTAAGGAGTTGAAATGTCTCGCTTGTTCTAAAGCCATCTCTAATTGCTTATCAACCTCTTTTTTTTCACGAAGCAGAATTTCATAGTCTTTAATAATCTGATCTAAAAATTCATTTACTTCATCTTCAGCATAACCTCTGAAGGCTTTTGTAAACTCCTTATTATGTATATCAATAGGTGATAATGGCATACAATCCTTCTCTCCTTTACATGTACATTCGTAATTTCTATTATACAATTGTTCCGACAACTTAGCAGTAAAAATTAATGAAATTTACTTCACTTTCAGCTTTTTTGGGCCAATCGACCGACTTGAAGACGGATTTTATCTTTTTTAGTTCGGCCTTCAGTCATAATAATTTTCATCCGTCCACTTCCACGTATCGATAAAATATCTCCCTCCTGTAATTCAAAAGCAACTGTATCTCTTTCTGTCCAATTTACACGAACTTTTTTTCCAGTTATTAAAGCTTGAGCTTTTTGGCGTGATACATTTAATACAGTCGCAATAATTACATCTAAGCGCATGGAAGATACTGTATGAGATTCCTCCAACCATTCTTCCTCATTTACAATAAGGGAATCCGCTTCTTTTAAAGACTCAATATGCACCTTAACTTTACCAATACCTGTTAAATGTAACCGAACATATTCTGCTACCTCTTGGGCTACAACGAATTGCACCTGCTGATCATTTACCCGAATATCACCAAACTTGCCACGGTTTAAACCTAATGAAAGCAACGCACCTAAAACATCAGGATGTCGTAATTGGACAAATTTCACTGGATATTGAATCGTAAATGCCACTAACTGAAAGTCCTCCTCTATCACTTCATAGTAAGTAGGAAAAATAAGCATACGCTGCCTCTCCGCCTCTTCAAATAAACCTGTGCATGCAGTTTTTAGCGTATCATCTTGCCCGATAATCGATGTCACAATAAAACGCTGTCTTGGATCAAGAAAATCTGTCAGCTTAGGCGCATAACGATCTTCAACCTCACGCTGCCAGCTTATTACCTGTTCAATAAAGGGCTGTTCATCTTTTCGAAAATGCTGGATTAAGTGTTCCATCTTGTTGTCTCCTCTTTCACTAGTTCCTTTTTGCTTTGTTAGTTGGAAACTTAGTATTCCCAATTCATAACGTTTGGACGTCATTGTTTTAATATTTTTTATTAGTCGCTTTGTAGCGAGGATAATTAAAATAAATAAAAAATCCCCACCAAAACGTGAGGATTTATTTCTAAGCGAACATAAAATATATTTTCTGAATGACTATATAAAGCCCTCTTTCTATAAAATTCAGCATAAAGATGGCCACAATTGGCGAAATATCAATCATACCAAGAGGCGGAATGAATTTCCTAAAAATACCTAAATATGGCTCACAAACTTTTTCAAGCATGCGACCAATTGCTGAATTTTGAGCGGCAGGCACCCAAGACATTAAGATATATGCAATTAGCATGAATGAGTAAATCTTAAATGCTAATGATACATAACCAAGTATAATAAAAAAAGTCATATAAACTACAATCCTCGCTATTAATTATCGTCTAAAATAAAGTTTGTAATTTCACCAGTCACTTCTACATTATCTGGCGTACAAAGGAAGATATCTTTACCAATACGTTGAATATCTCCAGCAAGAGCATAGACTGTGCCACTTAAAAAATCAATAATGCGTTTGCCTTGCTCTCTTTCGATACGTTGCAAATTGACAATTGTTGCACGTTTATTTTTTAAATGCTCTGCGATATCTTGTGCTTCTGCATAAACTCTCGGTTCTATTAAAACAACTTTTGCTCCCTTAGAACTCATAGCTGCCTGCAAACTGACAATGTTATTAGGAGTTGCTGTGCTTTGTGGCATGATTTCATGAATAGGTGCTTTGCGTTCTTTCATCATTTTTTTTGGCTTAACTGAATGAATCGGTTGCTGTTGTTGTATGGGTTGTTGTTGCTGAATAGGAGCTTGCGTGATTTCTTCTTCTAATTCTTCTTCAAGGTAAAAGAAGTTTTTAATCTTATTTTTCATGCTCATCCTGTTCCCCTCTTTCATTTCCAACAAGAGCCGTTCCGACTCGAACAAAAGTAGCCCCTTCCTCTACCGCAATTTCAAAGTCATTAGACATGCCCATTGATAACTCGGTACAAGGTGCGTGTGCGAATCCTTGCTCGGCTATTTGCTGTTGACATTGTTTTAATTGCTTGAAAACAGAGCGAATAATTGCTTCGTTTTCGGTGTTTGGTGCCATAGTCATTAAACCTACAACTTGAATCTTCGTAAAACCTTTTAATGCTTCTACAAAAGGCAAAACTTCTTCGATAGTTAAACCATGTTTTGATTCTTCACCAGAAATATTTACTTGTACAAAACATTTAACAGGTTGTTCGGCTCTTTTTTCAATTTCTTCTGCCAAAATCAAACGATCTAAGGAGTGTAAATAATCAATGCTGTTAATCACTTGTTTTACTTTACGTGTTTGAAGCGACCCAATGTAATGCCAATGAACATCAGCATGTATCTCAGTAATTTTACGATGTAAGCCCTCTGGTCTGTTTTCTCCTAAATGAGTGAGCCCTGCTTCAATTGCTTCTTGTGTTCTTTCAACAGAAACTTCCTTCGTCACGGCAATTATTTGGACTTTTTCGCCCTCACGATTCCCTTTTTTTTCTGCTGCTGTTATTAAATCATTTAGTTTGTTTAAATTTGTTAAGATTTTTGTCACTGTTTTTCCCAACTTTACAACAATAGTTTCTTTTATTGTAACAAGCAATGCTTGATTTATCAATGAATAGCCTGACCTATGTCAGCATACAATTCTCACAATTTTAATGTGCCTATGTCTTAGGAAAGGGCTTTGACTAAAATGACATCCTTACCAACAACAAGCACATCCTTCATATACACTTTTCTCACAGACTCTTCACCTTTAAAAAAACCAAGATATTTGCGAGGCTCTGCAATCAAAAATGCTGTCACATAGCCTGTTTCTTTTGATACTTCAGCATCTATTACAAAGCCTATAAATCGTCCATTTCCTGCTTCAATGACTTCTTTTTGTTGTAACATCGAAAAACGCAATGACATACCTCCTCTATTGTTTACTTTCGTATAAACATTTCTACTACCATCAAACTTTGCTGTTACTTTATATTTATGTATCATTTGTTCATTGAATGAAGATAAAATGCGCACCGAATTATACGATGCGCATTTTTTTATTTGTAATCTTTTTGCATTGTTTCAATTGCATTTTTTTCAAGACGTGATATTTGTGCTTGAGAAATCCCAAGTTCTTTGGCAATCTCAGTTTGGGTCTCTCCATAATAAAATCGTTTGGCAACGATCATTTGCTGACGTTCATCTAGCTTTTGCAAGCTTTCCTTTACCGACACATAGGCAACCCATTGATCCTCTGATACATCATCATCACGTAATTGGTCCATCATATAAACTGCATCTCCGCCATCTGAATAAATGGGTTCCTGTAATGAAACTGGATCTTGAATGGCATCTAAAGCAAATAAAACGTCTTCCTTTTTCATGTCAATCATCTCGGCAATTTCTTCAATCGTTGGTTCTCGCAAATTATCGGTTATCCATTGCTCTTTTGCCTGCATTGCCTTATAAGCTATATCTCTTAGAGAGCGAGATACACGTAATGCATGATGATCACGCAGATGGCGACGAATTTCACCAATAATCATTGGTACAGCATATGTCGAAAATCGTACATTATGCTTTAAATCAAAATGATCAATGGCTTTCATGAGGCCAATACAGCCAACTTGAAATAAATCATCTGCCTGTTCACCTCTATAGGCAAATCTACCGACAATACTAAGCACTAACCTTAAATTGCACATCACAAGCTCTTCTCTAATCTCTGTTTCTCCAGCTTGCAATCGGATGAAGAGTTCCTTCATTTCCTCGTGCTTTAGAATTGGCAAAGTCGATGTATCTAAGCCGCAAAGATCTACTTTTGTTCGCATATTCGATTCCTCCGGATGTTATTCTCTGACTAAACCGTGACATCAGTTTGTCCGAGAGAAACAAGAATATGCACAAAAGCTGCGACCAATTTTAGGTAGGATAAATTTCCCTTTCTAAGAAATTGGTTGATTTAAATTTTCACGTAAATCTTGAATAATTTTCTTTTCTAAACGGGAAATATATGATTGCGATATGCCTAAATGATCTGCAACTTCTTTTTGTGTCATTTCAACTTTTCCATTGAGACCAAAGCGACATTCCATAATATAACGTTCACGCGCACCTAGTAAATTAATAGCGTGGAACATATGCTGACGTTCAATTTTTTTCTCTACATTATCTAAAATAATATGCTCTTCTGTTCCTAAAATATCTGACAGTAATAATTCATTTCCATCTGCATCAGAATTTAATGGTTCATCTAAGGATACTTCACCCTTCATACGACTTGTTTTTCGTAAATGCATTAAAATTTCATTTTCAATACAGCGTGATGCGTATGTTGCAAGCTTAATATTTTTATCCGTATTGAACGTCTCAATTGCCTTTATTAAACCAATGGAGCCAATACTGATTAAGTCTTCGATTGGCGTTCCCGTATTATCAAAACGTCTAGCAATATAAACAACAAGACGTAAATTACGTTCAATTAGTGTGTCTCTAGCTCGTAAATCACCATTCATAAAGGATGCAATGACTGTAACTTCTTCTTCTCGACTTAATGGCACTGGCAATGAATCATTTCCCCCTATATAGTACGTTTCACGACTCCGAAACTTACTCCATAATTTTTTCAAGCTAGCAAGTAGCCTAAGAAGCAATAGTTCTCCCCCTCTATGAGTTATTTGAAAGCGCTGAAAAATGTAAAATTGCTGCTGTGCTATGTGGAAAATTTTTAGCTTTTTTGGTTAATACGATATATTCATTCATTTTCACTTGCGAAGGCTCCCCCTTTATATGCCACTCATCAAAGCGAAAACCAAGGACAACGGTTTGCTGCTGTACTGTATTGACATGAATAAATCGTATATAACGCTGATAATCTTCTGAAAACATAGATACATTGTACGGATCTGTTTCTTGCCATTTCATTAATGATTCCCGGAACGCTGAAGGTAAATGTGGTCTCAAAGCAGTATAGGAAACAAAATGAACCGGCTTTCCTGATAATGGCTCAATGGCTTGATTTCCTGTATCTACAAAGGCAGAAAGTGGTATTTTTGCCCCAAAGATTGTTAAAGTTGTATCAAATACAAATTGACCACTTAAGCGTTCTAGCTTTACAAAACCCCATTGCTTATAAAATGCAATAAGATTTAAAACTGCAAGCAAAAAGCAAATCATAATGAAATGGGTGGCAGAAAGATTTTTAAAAAAAGGTTGTAGCGCTGTTAACAATCCGCCAATGACGATCGTTGCTGTTAATACAATCGGTCCTTGCTTCTGAAAGCTTCGAATCTTAAAGTGAAACGCTATACCAATTAACAATATAAAACTCAGAATTGTCGTCCACAGCATTTGACCGCCAATGACAGCTACAAAACTACTACAAATAGAACTCATTAATAATCTTGAATTTTTTACAAGGACTCCTGTTACTCTTGCCGTAAACGTGAGTATCGCTAGATTAAAAAGCGTATTAATGAGCACCAGCCATTCTCCATACATAACAGCCGCCTCCTACTTACAAAGTTAGCACGTTACTCCCACAAATATTGTCAAACAATCGCATCATTTCCTAAAAATGTTTTGACAAAAAACATGGTTTCCTTACACATTCGAACATCATGGCAGTCAATATAAAAAGCTCGTATTTTACATATGTAAAATACGAGCTTTTTAGAAGTTAATTAACCACGATTTTTGCGGTTACGTAAAAATGCCGGAACCTCAAGCATGTCATCCTGTGCATAATTTTGCTGATTTTGACGTGGCTGCTCATGTTGAACATGCATTTCTTGTCGTTGTTCACGAATAGGTGCTTGTTGCTGTGGAGCAGATTGTCTGTTCATGTTAAGTGTTGGTTTTGCTGTAGGTCGTTGTTGCTGTAAAGCTTCCTCGGTGAAGCCTGTCGCAATAACTGTAACAATAATTTCATCTTTAAGATTTTCATTAATTACAGAACCGAAAATCATATTTACCTCTTCATCTGATGCAGAAGCTACGATATCTGCTGCTTCTTGTACTTCAAATAAGCTAAGATTTGAACCACCTGTAATGTTCATAAGAACACCTTTAGCGCCATCAATGGATGATTCAAGCAATGGACTTGAAATAGCTTTCTTTGCAGCCTCAGAAGCTCGGTTTTCCCCTGTTGCAATACCAATTCCCATTAAAGCTGAACCTTTGTTGGACATAATCGTTTTCACGTCTGCAAAGTCTAAGTTAATAAGACCAGGTGTAGCAATTAAATCTGAAATACCTTGTACACCTTGACGTAATACATTATCGGCTTCTCTAAAGGCTTCTAACATCGGTGTTGATTTATCAACTATTTGTAGTAGCTTGTCGTTTGGTATCACAATCAGTGTATCTACTGCTTCTTTCATACCGCCAATTCCACCGATTGCTTGTGTTTGACGTTTACGACCTTCAAAAGTAAATGGACGAGTGACAACACCTACTGTTAGGGCTCCCAATTCACGTGCAATTTGTGCAATCACTGGAGCTGCTCCAGTACCCGTTCCGCCGCCCATACCAGCAGTCACGAATACCATATCGGCGCCTCTTAAAACCTCTTCTAACTGTTCTCTGCTCTCTTCAGCAGCTTTTTTTCCTACTTCTGGATTTGCACCTGCACCTAATCCACGCGTTAATTTAGCCCCAATTTGTAGCCTTACTTCCGCTTTGGATAAATTTAATGCCTGTGCATCCGTGTTAACTGCGATAAAGTCAACACCCTGTACACCATGTTCTATCATTCGATTGACAGCGTTGTTACCGCCGCCACCAACACCTATGACCTTTATTACTGCAAGTTCGTCAACACTTGTATCAAATTCTAACATCTCTTTTTCCTCCCACGGTAACTCGACTCTGTATCATTCATTACGCATTCTAGTTAATCAAAAAACTTATCAAATAATTTTTTTGCTCTCCCAATTACGCTTTCTTTTGGTTCTGAAGGTGCAGAATACTCTTGCTTTTTGCTTATAGCTGGTTGAGCCCCTACAACTGCATATTCAACAGGCTGCGTATTCGTACTTTTACCGTAAAAATCATCTTCTAAATAGGCGTAACGAATAAGTCCAACTGCCGTCGCAAATGAAGGCTCTCTAACACCGATATAATCGGGTGTATAGATTCTAACACGCGTTTGTAGAATTTGACGTGCTAATTGGGCAATCCCCTCAAGCTTTGCAACACCACCAGTTAAAACTACACCGCCTGGTAAATCTCTAACACCTAAACGTGCTAATTCATCTATAACTAACTCTAGTAATTCTTCTAATCTAGCACCGATAATCTCCGATATATAGCGTTGGCTGTACTGATCAGTAGAATCTGTACCCACGACAGGCACTTCAAAGAGTTCATCATCTGATGCGTCATCATAAAAGGCATGTCCAAACTGGTGTTTAATTTGTTCTGCTTGTTCTGTTGGTGTTTTTAAAACGATTGAAATATCTTTCGTTATATGATCACCACCAACTGGTATGACACCCGTATGCGTTAATAATCCCTCTTCAAAAACTGCAATTGTTGTAGATCCGCCACCTAAGTCAATGAAGGCAGTTCCTTGGTTTTTTTCATCTTCTGTTAATGCAAAGTAGCCTGATGCTAATGGCTGCAAATATATTTCTCGTATACTTAAACCCGCTCGCTCAACACAGCGAAGAACATTGTGTAAAAGCGTTTTGGATGTCGTTATCATTGTTGCATCCATTTCAAGACGGATGCCAATCATACCACGAGGATCTTTAATTTCATCAAGGTTGTCCACAATAAACTGTCTTGGAATGATGTTAACTAATTCACGTTCAGGAGGTATTGACATGACTTGTGCAGATTCTACCACTCTGTCTAAATCATCATCTGTAATTTCTCTATTTTCACTATTTACAGCGACAACACCTTTAACTAGCTGTAACATCGTCTGGTTAGCTGGAACGCCTAAAACGACTTCATGGATTTGATAACCAGTCATTCGTTCGGCCTGTTCTATTGCTTTTCGAATAGATTGTACTGTTGCGTCAATATCAACAATCGCACCTTTTCGAACTCCATTCGACTTTACATTTCCGACGCCAATTACATGTAATTGCCCGTCACTCATTTCACCTATTAATACCTTGACAGAGGAGGACCCAATATCAAGGGAAATGTATAAATCTTGCTGATTCAATTCGCTGCACCTCCTTGAAAAATGCTCTTGTTTTCATTCTATTGTAAACTTCGCATAATGTCTAAGCAAATCGAGTATTTTGGTCAATTTTTCTCTCATTCTATGGAAGTTTTTTTCCGCTTGTGACGTTTCTCATCTAACCGAGTTAGTAATATACGCCTAATGATTGCTATATTTTGGAATAAACGTACTCCGAAAGCGAAAATCGCTGCTAAATACAAATCTATCCCCAAATTCACTCCTATAAAAGCTAATCCTGCTGCTAGAACTATATTAAAAAAGAATCCTGATACAAAAACTTTATCATCGTAAACTTGCTGTAATTGAGCACGAATACCTCCAAATAATGTATCTAAAGCTGCTAAAACAGCTATTGACAGATAATTTTCATACATAGAGGGGATTTGTATATTTGTTAACAAGCCAAGGGCAAGTCCAAATATCAAACCTAAAAATGGTAGCCACATATATTAATCTCCTTTTTTTACCTCTGCTAAATAATCATTTGTCAACGGCTGATCAAATGCTGGAAGTTGTAACTGTTCAATTGGTTCTTCAATTACTAAATTAAAATTGTCTAAATAAAATGAGTCTATAAATGTTGAGGCCAGCAAGGAATTATACATTTTTTGCGCTGCTTTATAATCGCTTGTCCCAACAAATATCTCAAATGAAGGCGAAGACAGTGGTATACTGTTTACCGTTGTCTTACCATTGATATCACGTATGGCTGTTGTTTGTACTACACGATTACCATCAATTGAGACATTAGTAGCATTGTTCTTAAAAAGGGTATTCAATAATTGAGTTAACAAATCAGGTGAAATCTCTTGAATTTCATAGCCCATTTCTATCAGTTCAGGTGCAGGTTCAACTCGAAGTACAACACCTGGCCCTATAACTTCTGTTAATCCTGCTTGCAGCTTTAAACGATTTAATGTTTCATTTAAGGCTGCTTGCTGATTTACTTTTTCAGATTGCTCATAGCGATCCACTACTTCATGAAGTGAGCGAATTTCTGCCAGTAGTGCGGAATGTCTTTGTTTTTCTTGTGCTAATTCCTCTCTTATTGCCCAAATATCTCGTGTATCTCGCTCAGCTGGTTTTTGTATGGTATTGTATTGTACCGCTATCATCAAACCGATAATAAATAGCACGATCGTTATTCGGGTGTACATATTTCTTTTCAAAATAGCCCCTCCTAGACGTATCGTATGCCCCTCAGAATACGACTTTGCATTGTATAATTTTCTACAATCGACTATATAACTGGAGGCTAAATTAAACATGAAATTTAAAGTATAGAACTTGTCCTAACTTTCTATTTTTACTTTTGGCATGGTAAGCTTCTGATTTTCTTCAAGTGACACCACAATATTGTCATTTAATAATTGATCCACCACGCCCCCGTTTAAGTTTAAAGAAGCTATTAATGTATCTGAATCACCAACCGCTTCGATCACAAACGGAGCTGGATGTTGTGTACCATCAATTGTTATTACTGGGCCATTACAGCGAATATAAGAACTCGCTAATACACGTTGTCCATTAATAGCAATAGCTTGTGCGCCTGAAATTTTTAGTTCATTTAACAATTTAAATACATGACTTTCATGGACAATATAGTCATTTGGATTTAAGGATTTTGGATCATAGTCTCCATCTTGAAGGGTTATACGTATGCCCTTCCCCTCACTCTTTAGTTCACCGAGTAAAAGCCGTAAATCTTCTGCTTGCTCAACAAGCTTCTTATAGTCCTTTTCGTTTGAAGCAAAGGATTTTTCATACTTTCGAATTTGTTCTTGTAAATTATTTAGTTCTTCCGTGAGTTCTTTATTGCGCTCTTGTTGAGTGATTAGCTCCTCACGATAAGAATCTTCTTGCTCAAAAAGCTCAGAATTAAGAGTGCCTGCTTCTCGATTATCTTTCGCCTGGTTGTATGAATAGCCGATGATAAATCCTGTTGTTACACAAACAATTAGTAATTCGAATTGTTTTCTAGTAAAAAAACTACCTTTGCTATTCGTCTTCTTGTTGTTCATCTTCTGTCACTTCCTGGTTAACCATTTCACCATCTGCATTTACTTCCATGTCAATACTAATCTTGTTGTATTCCTCGTTAAAGGGACGATAGTATGAACCGACCTCTAAATCAATCACACCTTTTTCTAAGTTAGCAATTTGTGCGACAATAGAGGGGTAGTAATTTAACTTTTCCGCTAGTGTCTGAATAACAGCACGTACTTCGTAGCCATCATTCATATAAAGCTTGACTGCATTTGGATTTGCTTCATTACTATTCGTGTTAACCTGAGAAATTAAAGCTAATACTTCTGGCTTTAATTGTGCTAGCTGTTCAACAAGCTTATTAATTGTCTTTTCACCAGTTATCCCGATAAAAACAGGTGCATCAATGGGTGTATCATTTCCCGTTTGTTCAAAGCGCTTGCCGTTTTCTAGCAAAGGATAATAAGTCCCATCTCCAGCTAAGTACGCAACTTTTTTCCATTCTTTAATATCAATTGTTACGCCTTGTAGCCAGTTACGGTTAACCTGTACTTCTTTTACCCATTTATCCTTTAATAAAATCTGCTCAATATCTTCCACTTTGAAACTCCACATTGATTTTCCTGGTGCAAGAGTACTTGCCTCCAAATAATATTGGTCATTCGCTAGCTTAGCACCATTGACTGTAATTTTATTGATGTTACTGTATGGAGACTGAAAATAAAGGAGTACTGCTAACACAATAAAGAAAAGTAATATTAGCACTATAAATTTCCGGTTTGTACGCTTTTTTCGTCGCTTTTTTAGCGTAGGTATGCGTTCTTCTATATCAATTACTTTCTCCACAAAAGTACTCCTCCTTTATATTTATTTCGCTAATTGATAAATAATACCTATTATTAACCACATTGTTACTAAAGATGTTCCACCATAGCTAATAAAAGGTAATGTAACACCCGTTACTGGCACTAAACCTATTACTACGGCTATATTTAGAAAAGCCTGCACCATAAGCATTGTGACTAGCCCGATTATCGCATAATAGGACGTTCGGTTTTTAGCCTGTACAGCAAATCTGTAGCCTGCATAAATCGTTAGTACAAAAAGCGCTAAAATAACGAGGCCACCAATCAATCCGACTTCTTCTAAAATAATGGCGTAAATAAAATCATTTTGAGGCTCTGGTAAATACAGAAACTTTTGTCGGCTTTGTCCAAAGCCATGCCCAAAAATTCCTGCTGGACCGATAGCCATTAAAGATTGCACCGCTTGGAACCCACTAACCAAGGGATCAGCCCATGGATCAAGAAATGCTTCTATACGCTTTAGACGATAAGGCGCTGTCGCTATGAGACCTACTAATCCAGCGACGCCAGCAAGCATAATCATAGCGTATAGTTTGAGCGGATAGCCAGCGACAAAAAACAATAAAAACACAGATACAACGAGAATAAATACTGAGCCAAAATCCGGCTGCAACATGATAAGAACAACAGGAAGTAACAGGATGAAACCATGTCGCCAGTTAACAACAGGAGTGCCCGTTTTATGTTGGGCTAATATATGGCTCAAGTACACAATGACGGTAATTTTCGTTAGCTCTGCTGGCTGTATTGTTAATGGACCTACACCAATCCAGCTTTGCGAACCATTTCGCACCAATCCTATACCAGGAATCAGTACAAGAACGAGTAAAATTAACGAAAATATATAGGCCATTTTCCAAAAGGACTGCTCTCTCAAAATATTTAATCGAATCGTGATTAAAAATACGATAATGGCTACCACAAAGTATACGCTTTGCTTCACATAAAACGGCATTTTTCCACTATAATGAACGGCACTCCAATAGGTACCTGCAGAATAGACGAAAATAATGCCGATTATTGATAGCATCAAAGTTGTGACGAGCAATAAGTAGCTTTCTTTACCTCTCAGTAATGCCATCCTTCCAAGTCAAGTATATTCTAAAATAGTTACAGGCTCATTACAGCTTCATTACAGCATCAATAAAAACATCTCCACGTATTTCAAAGCTGTCATATTGATCCCAACTTGCACATGCTGGAGATAGTAAAATAACATCTCCTTCTGAAGACATCGGTGCTGCATATTGAACAGCATCTTCTACATTTTGAGCAATGACGGTATGTTCGACACCACACGATTTTGCAAATTCTACAAATCGTAAGCCAGTTTCTCCAAACGCAACAACACCCTTTACATGACTCATACAAGGGCGAAGTTCTTCGAAAGAATGTCCACGATCTAAGCCACCTGCGAGTAAAATGACAGGAGCTTGGAAAGCATCTAAAGCACTCTTTGTCGCTAAACAGTTCGTTGCCTTAGAGTCGTTGTAAATCTTACGACCGTTCCATTCACGTACGAATTGTGTACGGTGTCTAACTCCACCAAATGTCGCTAAAACCTCTTCCATCTTCTCTTTGTCACAGCCAACTAAAATACAGGCTGCCACAGCTGCTAGGATGTTTTCTAAATTATGCTTACCAGGCAAGGCAATGCTCGCGCGATCCATGTATGGTTCACCTTGCCAATAAATTGTTGTATCATCTGCACTAATCCCATTTGCAGTACGCCCCTTCGAACTGAATGGAATCTTCTGTGCATGAGATTGTGCTGCATATCCAACCACTATCGGTTGGTCGGCATTATAAATAAAATAATCACTGTCATCTTGATTACGAGTTACGCCAAACTTCGCTTCAGCATAGTTATTAAATGTTCCATGATAATCTAGATGCGCATCATAAAGATTTGTCAAAATAGCAATTTTAGGCTTAAATGTTTTGATCCCCATCAATTGGAAAGAAGACAATTCTGTTACAATGATGTCATCTTGATTAGCTTCTTTTGCAACGCCACAAGCAACTGTCCCAATATTTCCAGCAATTAACGGATTTTTACTTCCGTTACTTAACATGTCGAATATTAAAGTTGTCGTCGTTGTTTTGCCATTTGAGCCTGTTATACCAATAAATGGTGCATCACTAATTAAAAAAGCTAGCTCAATCTCTGTCCAGACTGGAATCTCTCGACTAAGGGCATCAGCCACAATTCGATTGCTATAAGGTATACCTGGATTTTTTACCACTAACTCAAAGCCTTCATCAAGTAAATCTTCAGGATGGCGACCACAGATTACAGTAATCCCCTTCTGTAATAGCCCTTGTGCATCTGGACTTTCATCAAATGGTTTTGAATCATTTACTGTTACAAATGCACCAAGCTCATGTAAAATTTCCGCAGCGGCCACACCACTTTTTGCTAGACCTAACACAAGTACTTTTTTATGTTGTAAATCTGTATAGTTTTTCATTAGAACGCCTCCGATAAGACTGCAATTAATGCTACTGCTAAGGCAGTTGACCAGAAGACAAGCACTACTTTCCATTCTGACCAACCCGATAATTCAAAATGATGATGAATAGGGCTCATTTTAAAAATACGCTTTTTTCGAAGCTTAAAGCTACCTACCTGCAAAATAACGGAAAGTGTTTCGATCACAAACACTAAACCAACTAGTAAAAGCAAGAATTCTTCTTTTACTAAGACAGATACCATAGCCAATGCTCCACCTAATGCTAATGACCCCGTATCCCCCATAAATACCTTTGCAGGATTTGCATTAAATAATAAAAAGCCTAATAAAGCACCTGTTACAGCAAACGAAAATAGTGCAATATCTGCCTGACTTTGGAATAGTGCAATAACACCGAATGCTGCAAAGGCAATGGAGGCAGTACCCGCCACTAGCCCGTCTAGTCCATCTGTCAAATTCACTGCATTGGAGAAGCCTACTAACCAGAAAATTAAAAAGGCTACATAGAATACGTCAAGATCAATTGTCCACTCCGTAAAAGGAATAGCTAACGTTGTATCAAACGATCCTACATGTAGAAGGAAATACGCAAGAATAGCAATAACAATTTGACCAATCAATTTTTGAAGAGAGGTTAAACCTAAATTTCTTTTAAATACAACCTTTAAACCATCATCTAATAAACCTATTAAGCCGAATCCTGCTAATACTAATAAAAGTACTACGGTCTGTGTCGTTAATAAATCTAAAAAGCTACCTACACCAACAGTTGTTAGGAGGATGGATATTAAGAAAATGATTCCCCCCATTGTTGGTGTACCAGCTTTTTTCATATGTGATTTTGGTCCCTCTTCTCGAATACTTTGCCCAAACTTGAGACGACGAAGAAGTGGAATACTAATTGGTGCCAGGATAACTGTTACTATAAAAGCAAGAGCTAAAATGGTAAGTGTTGTTGCGAGTTTCATTGAAAAATCTCCTTTAAATCTTGTTTCACTTTCTTCTTTAAGAAAAAAGCATTAACTTTCATTTTATTATTACTACCCTTCATAATAATAGTGGTTCTTTCCCAATTTTTAAAGGTAAAGTTATTTTAGTTCTCCAAATATAAATGAATGGTACCATCTTGTTTGATAACACTATCCACTTCAGGTAATTGATTACCAATTTTAGTCCCTTCTCCATGCCATTCAATACGGAATGGATAAAATTGCTTGGCAATATCATCCTTTGTTTGACCAATAAAATTCGGTACCTTCACAGTAATTGGGTCACCATAACGATAATCCTTTTCCAGTTGTTCCTTCGATTTTTCAATACCTACAAAAGGCGCAACATCCTCAATAATTTGCCCCACTATAGGTGCTGCTACAACACCACCAAACTGGGTTGTCTTTTTCGGATTGTCAACAGCTACATAGACAACAATTTGCGGATTGTCTGCTGGTGCAAAGCCAATAAAGGATACGATGTATTCTCCACTTTTATAACGGCCATTTTCAACTTTTTGTGCTGTACCAGTTTTACCACCAATGCGCAGTCCATCTCGAAAGGCTTGTCGACCTGAACCATTCGCTACTACTGATTCCAAAGCACCTCGAACCTTAGCAGAGGTTTCTTCACGAATTACCTGATTTTTAACAACTGGTTGTGTTTCTTGTATGACTTCTCCTGTATTTGGATTAAATACCTTTTTCACAACATATGGCGTATAAAGCTTGCCTCCATTTATGGCAGCAGCTACTGCTTGAACTTGTTGAATAGGTGTCACGGCTACCCCTTGCCCGAATGAAGTGGTGGCCTGCTCAACAGGACCAAAGGCATCCTTAGAAAATAAAATACCCGATGCTTCACCAGCTATATTAGACCCTGTCTTTTTTCCAAAACCAAAGTCTTTAATATATTGTAGTAGTCGTTCATTGCCTAGGCGCTGACCTAATTCTATAAAGCCTGGGTTACAGGAGTTCTCAACCACCTCTAAAAAGGTTTCATGCCCATGTCCTTCACGTTTCCAACAGCGAAGCTTTGCACCCGCCACCATCGTATAACCTGGATCATAAAAGGTTTCATGCTCCAAATCCACTAGGTTTTCTTCCAACGCAGCACTAAGGGTAATAATTTTAAAAGTAGAACCTGGCTCATACGTCATCCATACAGGTAAATTTCGATTGTAGATGGCTGGCTCTACTAATTGATATTCAGCTGGATGGAAAGTAGGATAAGAGGCTAATGCCAAAATTTCGCCAGTGTTTGGATTCATCGCAATCGCTAGTGCTTGGTCAGCTTCATAGCGCTTCATTGCTTGCGACATCTCACGCTCTACGACTTGCTGTACATCAACGTCAATTGTTAGCTCGATCGTAGCACCATCCTCTCCTGCTTTCCAAGCACTTGAAACATTAGGCAAATTATTACCTTTTGCATCTGTAAAGAGACGGATCGCAGAAGAATTAGCCTGCAGAAATTTATCATATTCATATTCTATTCCAGCTAATCCTTGGGCATCATACCCTGTAAAACCTAAAAATCGAGATAATAGCGTGCCGTAAGGATAATCCCTAGAATAATCAACACCACTATATAACCCTTCAATTTGCATGCCTTGTAATTCTACTGCTTTTTCATAAGGTATATTTTTGCCTTCAGGTGCTAGTTTCACTAAGTACGCTTTTTTTTGCATTTTCTCTAATAGCTTCGCCTTATCCACTTCGAGAACCTGGGCAATTTTTTCAGCAGCTCCTTCAATATCATTGCTTTGTGAAGGCATGAAATATAAAGTAGGCGCTAGCTTATTAGTTACAATACTCTCTCCATCTCGATCTGTTATATGCCCTCGTTCATTCGCAAATGGAATTTCCCTGTCCCAGTTCTCCTCTGCCTTGGTAGTCAATTCTTTTTGATCTAACACTTGCAAAAAGAACAACCTAACAACAATTGCCACTGCTACACACATAAACAACACATATAAAATACGTAAACGCTTTTTAGAATGGATAGAAATCCACTTCATTCGACATCACACCTTGTTTTTTACAACGTATGAAATAAAGTGGACTTCTATTCAGTATTATTCATCCTCTACTTCTTCAACTTCGCCCTCAGAGGCAGCTTCAACGTCTTGTACAAAGCTTTCGGCAGGTGTTTTAAGCTTAACAACAATCGGGGAACTATCAGTGATGACGGTTCCAGCTGAAACGCTTTGACTTGCTACAAAACCTTCGCCGAATATTTCCATCTCGAGTCCAGTCATAGATTTGAAGACTAGTAAATTACGTAATGACCAATTCGTAAAGTCTGGCAATGTTACCTCGCCATCTGTCTTTAAAAATACAAAACTACCTTTTACCAGTTTTTGAGTGTTCGATGGATATTGTTCAATAATTTTACCACCACTACCAACAACAATTGGTTGTAAACCATCATTGGCTAATTCTACTTCAACCGCTTCAGCACTTTGACCTGTAAAGTCCTGAATGCTGACTTTATTGACATGTTGAACATCGTCTGGGTTGATATTAAGGTGCTTTAAGCTATTTAACATAACTGGATTAAAGACTTTTGATACTGGTACAGATCCAAGCTCATTGTTCAGCTTAGGTTTTTTCACTGAGACATATACAATTAGCTGTGGATCATCTACAGGAGCTAAGCCTAAAAATGAATAAAGGTATTGGTTTGAAAGATATCCACCACTAGCTTTCGGAATTTGGGCAGTCCCCGTTTTCCCTGCAACCTCATAATCCTCCAATATAAAATCCTTCGCTGTCCCATGTTTTGATGTTAATGTTGAAGCTAGGATTTCTCGTACTTGTTTCGCTGTATCAGCTTTAATCGGCTGTCCTTTTTCAACTGGTTCATGATTTTGAATAATTTTCCCTGTAGAAGAATCAACAATACGGTCGATAACATACGGTTGCATCATCTTGCCATCATTCGCAATAGCAGTCATCGCTTGGATTAACTGAATAGGTGTTACTGTTGAACCTTGGCCGTAAGTTGTTGTTACTCGTTGAATAGGGTACTTCGATAAAATAGTACCCGCTGCTTCATTCGGTAAATCAATTCCCGTTTTGTGCCCAAAACCAAAGCGATCCAGATAATCAATAAATACGTCATCGCCAATCTTAGTTAATAAATGGGCCATACCAGTATTGGCAGAGCGTTGAAAACCTTCTAAATAAGTAATTGGACCCCAACCATATCTATTGTGATCTCGAATCGTACGGTCAAATACTGTATATGAACCTGACATAAACCTATCATTCGGTGTCCATTTTCCAGTATCGATAGCTGAAGCAAGCGTGAAAGTTTTCATCGTTGAGCCAGGCTCAATTGTCTCCTCAATCACCTCATTCAGCCACTTCATATTTTGACTTTCACGTGTTTCTGGGTTAAATGTAGGACGCTGTGACATTGCTAAAATCTTCCCAGTCTTCGGATCTGCTACTACCGCGGTCATGGACTCAGGATTATATTCCTGTTCAACCTTTGTCATTGCTTCCTCTAAGAAGCTTTGGATTGTTTTATCAAGTGTTAAATAAATGTCGTCCCCATTTTTTGCAGGTGTAATCATTTTCTCACTGTTTGGAAGCAAATAGCGGAAAGCATCTGTCTCATATTCCACCTTGCCATTAACGCCTGTTAATTCTTTATCATACGTATATTCTAGACCCATTTCTCCCTTGGTTGTAACCGTGCCATCTTCATTATCTTTTTTGAGAGCATAGCCAATTAAATGAGAGGCAAATACACCATTTGGATAATACCGTTTTAAGTCACTCACAAAGAGAATTCCTGGTAATTTTTCTTCCTTTATTTTACTCATGACCTCGTGACTAATGCCACGGCCTGCGCTACCAAACTCAACTTGATATAAAGGTTCACCATCACTTCTATATCGATTGTTCAATTTTTTAACAATCTCGTCTTCCTTTTCCTTCATCGCTGGAATATATTTCGCTAGTACTTTTGCCGTTTTCTCCGAATCTACTACATGTCGAGGATTCTTTGGATCTGTTGTAGCCTTTTCGCTTACAATGGCAATCATGCGATAACTCAATGTATCCTCTGCAATTACTTGTCCATTTTGATCATAAATCTTCCCACGATTAGCTGTAATTACACTTTCCTTACCATACTTAGCTGCTGCTCTCGCTGCAAGCTCTTGTCCTTCCACTTCACCTGTAGCCTGTAATGTCACCATTCTTGTGAATAATAGAAAAAAGAGCCCTCCATAAAAAATTAATAATAGAAAGGCTCCCCATTGGAATCGAAATCTCTTTTTTTTCATTCTCCCGGCACTACCTTTACATTTTTCTCATTTTGAGTTAAACCGAGTTCTTTGGCTTTTTTCCATATGTTTTCGTATGTAGAAAGTTCACTTACACGAACCGTTAAGTCAACATTCTGTTTCGCAATCTCTTCTGCTTCTGATTCGATTTTTTGAATGTCTATACTTGTTGTTTGAATCGCTGCTTGTTTATTTAATACAAGAATTCCTAGTACAGCAATAATGCCAATTAAAACAATTAGCATTGTCTTTTCAAACTTCTGGTTCGTTTTTTTACGACGTATGATAGTGGGTTGTGGACTAGGTGGTGTTATCGGTTGTTGCACTTGTTGATGTTGGTGCTGTTGCCTTACACGAACTGCTGCCATTTACTCACGCCCTTTGTCGTTAATTTTCTCCACCACTCTAAGCTTCGCTGAACGCGCACGATTATTAACTGCCAATTCTTCATCAGAAGGAATAATAGGCTTTCGTGTAATAAGCTTTAAAGTTGGCTTCATGTCATCAGGAATTACAGGTAAATTTGGCGGTAATTCCGGTAATGATGACGCTTCCTTAAAGATTGTCTTGCATAGGCGGTCCTCCAATGAATGGAACGTAATGACACTAATGCGCCCCCCTACGTTAATCATATCAATCGCATCGACTAATGAATCCTCTGCTGCGCCTAGCTCATCATTAACAGCAATTCTTATTGCTTGGAAAATGCGCTTTGCCGGATGTCCACCTTTTCGGCGTGCCGCTGCTGGAATACCCTCTTTAATTAATTCTACAAGTTGACCAGTTGTTTCAATCGGCGCTGTTTTTCGTGCCTCTTCAATTTTACGAGCAACTTGTTTAGAAAATTTTTCTTCTCCATAACGGAAAAATATACGAACAAGATCTTCGTATGCCCATTGATTAACAACATCTGATGCTGTCAGTGTTGCAGTTTGGTCCATACGCATATCAAGTGGTGCATCGTGGTGATAACTAAAGCCTCTCTCAGGTGTATCTAATTGTGGAGAAGATACGCCTAAGTCATATAAAATACCATCAACCTGCTTAATGCCATGAGCTAATAGTTCTTCTTTTAAGTAACGGAAATTCGAATGGATAAATGTAACACGCTCTATATAAGGTGCTAATCGAATTTTCGCATTTTCAATAGCCGTCATATCTTGATCAAAACAAATTAAGCGGCCTTTATCTGATAATTGTTGTACTAGATATTCACTGTGTCCCGCACCACCTAGTGTACAGTCCACATATACACCATCAGGATCTATGTTCAACCCATCAACAGTTTCTTTTAATAACACGGTTGTATGATCGAACATACCACTCGCTCCTCTCAGGCCTTAACCTCATTCAACTATCACGTTGTAATGCCTATTACAAGTTAAAAATCAAAGCCAATCATATTTTCTGCAATTTCATTAAAAGATTGTTCAGACTCACTAAAGTAAGCTTCCCAAGCATCCTTAGCCCAAATCTCGATTCGATTTGAAACACCCAACACCACACATTCTTTTACTAAATGCGCATGTTGCATAAGGGTAGTTGGAATATTGATACGCCCCTGCTTGTCTATCTCTACCTCTGTTGCTCCAGAAAAGAAAAACCTCGCAAATGCTCGTGTATCTTTTTTGGTCATTGGTAAACCTTTTAATTTCTCTTCGAGTTTTCGCCATTCATTCATAGGATAGCCAAATAGACAGTTATCGAGACCTCTTGTGACAACAAACGTTTCGCCTAAAGCTTCACGAAATTTTGCCGGTACGATTAATCGCCCTTTCGCATCAACGGAGTGTTGATATTCTCCCATGAACATACTACTCACCCCACTTTATTAAATAATGTACCACATCCCCCCACTTTCCTCCACTTTTTTTAAAAAAAACTTGACATTTTATCACTTAATATGCAATTAGACCTTTAGGAATTTTTTTGACATGTGCTAAATGATACAAAAAAAGAGCCACCCCTGGTAGGATAGCTCTTTAAATACTATTTATCTCGACATTATTCATCAAATTCACAGGATATCAAATTACTAATTAGGTAAAAAGTATCTATTTTTATTTTTATAAATAAAGTAAATAGTGGTGTTTACCGATACTATAATTTTGCTTCAGCATTTCAGTAATTAACATAGGTCCAAACTCATTGAAATATTGATACGGATTAAAGGATCTCTCTTGGAAACCATCATTAGGATATAATTCATTTTGCAGTGTCATAAATTTACGAATCGTCGTTTCATGCTTACCCAATACAGTTTGTTCAATTTTTTGCTGTAGATAGTCAAATTGCTTCGCATGATTTTCTTGATTTTTTTCAAGAATCTTATCTAATTGCAGATGCTGTTTCTCTAAATAGGAGGCTAGCTCTTCATATTTTTCTACTAACAACTGCTGCATAGCTTGAATTTGGCGTTTGGCTTCACTGTCCTGTACATCTGCAATAAAACGTTCTTTCAGGTGTAATGCTTTCCCTTCCCATACGTCAGTAACAGTTAGTTGATGCTCGCGTAATAATTGCTCTACATGACGAGTGACAATAGTTATATGTAGGCGCGGAGCAAAAATCGGCATTTGTAAATCTAACACTGAAAATGCATTTTTCAGTGTCGCCCAATAAGCTAGCTCTCCCGGGCCACCAACAAACGCCAATACTGGCAATGTCATCTCCTGCATCAACGGGCGAGTTACTACATTATTACTTAAACGTTCAGGATGATTATGCGCCACTTCTAATAGCTCTTCTTGTGTAAATTTAAGGTTTGCCGCTAAATTAACAAACAGATCATTTTTTCTTTCTAAAAGATGTCGCTCCCCATCTTCTACGTAAAATAAATTAGCGGCTTCATATGTTGCTAAAATAGGCTTACCATAGCCAGCACATTCAAGCTCTTGCTCCTTTTCCGTTACTACTCTAGCAATTTCTTCATTGGATTGAATGATTTGAGCAAAATATTTATGTTCAAATTGACGGAATTGAAAGTTGGCGGCATCGATTAATAATAAGCCTTCTTCTTTGAATAATTGATTCATTAGACAGGCAAAGAAATCTGTAAATGTTTCACTATTGTTCAATGCGTCAACTAATTGCTTAATCAACGTTTCTGTATACTCTGTTTCTCCAATATCACGAATAATTGTATTAATTAATTGCGTCATCGACTCTTTGTTTAGGGTTGTTGCAGAAGCCATCGTTTTACGTCTAGAGCGCTCTCCATAAGCTCTTTTTTTCAGCAATTCCCCATGGACCGTATAGGTGTGATTGATTTCTTCTAAGTCATGATCTTCTCCAGCTATCCAGAAAACAGGAATAACAGGCTGTTGAAGCTTCGTACTTTGCTCTTTCGCTAATGCAATAACTGAAATAGCTTTATGAACGGAGTAAAGAGGGCCTGTTAAGATACCTGCCTGTTGTCCACCAACTATTACCATAGCTCCTTGCTCTAGTTGTTCTAAATGTTCATTCGCTTTTTTTGATAACCCCAGCGGCTCCATAAATTGACGGATGATTGTAGTTAATTCTTTTTGATCACGGGAATTTCGCGCTAAATGCTCCGCTCTTTTCTCAAAAGCTTGATCATTGTATTCATACTCAAAAAATTGATGAATGGCAGTATTTGGCGACCAGTAATCTGCTAGTACATGATTTTTTATAGGTACTTGGATTGACTCCAGTTTCATTTAACATAAACTCCTCTACTCACTAAATCATTTCCTTACTCATAACAAGAAATTGAATTTCATTCATACTATGCACATAAGGCTTTCAATGTCGCCTTGACATTCAAATTGCTCAAAAAATCCGCGGCATCTATTAGCGGCTTTTAGGCAACAATGTTGCAGCAGACATTTCGATTTAAAAGCCATTGCTCTCCCTCGAGAAGGATTTTCTATACCTAACTTTGCTTTCGGTACAAAAAACATGTGCTGGTTCACTTCCTCATGTCACTGAACTACGCTTCTAGTTACGAAGGTTTATGAATGCAATCCATATTCTCATCCCATAGAATGATTTTTATAACTATTTTAATGCTATTATTTTAACGCTTAAAGCTTCAACATGAAAAGAAAATGCTTAGACAACCTGTAAATATTCCATAATGGATTGAATAACACCCACGATACATATCACTAGATAAGCTGTACTAAGTATTAAGAATAAAAAACGCCAAATTTTCTTTAATAACGGCTTTACTTCTATTTCCTTTTTAGTTCGCCAATCAATATATGTAAAAATCATAGCCATCATTATCGCGAGTATCACCAAAAGAGCCCCAACATTCACACGCCAAAGTACGCCGATGGCTAACGGAACAGAAAAAAACAAGCACAATGTCGTAACATCAGAGGCTGCTCCAAAAGCATGTGTGCCACGAATTTTAACTTTCCTGCCAACCAGATAAACAATTACGAAAAGAACAATTGGACAAAAAATAAGGATACTAATAACTATATGTAAAAGGTCTTTCAACTTCTTTCACCGCTCTCCTCTATTGCAAGCACTTGATGATATAAAGTACGCAAAGTAGGTAAATTATGACCGTTTGCTAAAGCTTTATTTAGTATGACACCAACAATTGTTTCGATTTCACTTTTTCTACCCTGCAGACGATCCGCTAGCATAGATGAAGTATTGTTGGCTGTTTTCCTACATAAGTCTATCACATCACTAAAAGATATGGTGTGTTCAATTTCTTCAAAAGCTTCTGTAAGCTCTCGATAAATATGTTCTAGCAGTAAAAATGCTTGTTGATTAGTCACTAACTCTCCGTTCTTTACTTGCAATACAGCTGTCAATGGATTAATTAAGCTATTAAGCACCGCTTTTGCAAAAAGCATTTGCTCTGCATTACTAGCCAATTCAATAGGAAATAAGGAATGTTGTAATTGTAGTAGCTGTTGAAAAGCCTGGTGTTCTCCTCGTTCTATCGCTATTTTACATAGTCCTACTCCTCTATGCTGAACCGTCGATTGGTTCATCAATTGAGCTCCAAAGGTCACTGAACCAAAGGCGATATTTTGTTGTGGCAAGAGTAGCGCCTCCTCCAAATGCGCTAAGCCGTTTTGCATAAAAAGCAACGGCATATCACTTGGAAATAAGGCTAATTGATTGTAGAGCTTTTGCAAATGTCCGTATTTAACAGCAATCACTAGTAAATCTTGCTTTGGTAGATTAGCCAAATCTGTAGTAGCAACAATCCTTTGCACAGTTTTAGTCCCATCAACGTTGATACGTGTTAACTTCTTGGCATTTAGTTCATTTACTTGTTCCTGCCTTCTGGCAACCAACGTTACTGGTACACCAGACTCCGCTAAAAAACTTGCTGTTAATTGACCAACTGCCCCTGCCCCAATTATCGCTACTTTCATTGTCTACACCCTTTCCATCTTTACTGATCATTGTTACCTCGGCGTCATTACATCCAGATTGTCCAAAAAACTCGAAACACTCTGTGATACTTTAGAGCAACACGATATTATTCACACCATTAAAGAGGATGACGCACTTTTTGGCGTGCCTCCTATATCAGCAGACTTTAAAACAACCATATAATGCTTCACCTCCGAATAGCATACATTCATAAAACTATAAGAATAAGGTGCCTTAGAATACATCTAAGGCACCTTCTACGCAGGTTCTTTTATTATACAGGATAGACTGATTATTGACGATATACAGAAAGGGTTTTATGTCCATAAAAGAAAAGCAATGTAATTCATGTTCTACAGCCACGTAATCATATTTTTAATCTTTCATTAATGAATAACCTTGCTGAAGCCATTTCACTAGCTTCTCATGCTCATTTTGCAATTCACGATGCTTCATTTCAAGCGTTTGATAAGCCTCCGTTAATTCGTCAAAACTTGTCAACGCTAATTTCAAATGACTTCGCATAGATTGTTGGGGCTGATTTCGCACAGCTAATAGTGACTGACTATATTGACCACGCAATGTTTTATTCCAACGGAAACCACACGCTTGTTTTGTACGACCTAGTTCTATGGCCGCCATTTCAAAGGCCTCTAGCTGTGTTTTGCCATTTTGCACATTATGCAATACGATTTCTGCTAGTCTTTCATCATCTTCCTTTGTCCATTGATCTTTTCTTTTTTTCAATTCCATAATCTATCACCCTCGCATTTTTTACTACTATATGCAAAAGCAAGCAAAATAGAATCATTGCATGAAAAAAGACAGTGATGATGTTTTACTCACATCACTGTCTTTATACATTACTTATTATTCTTCTTTGTCAAGAAATTATTAACCGCTTGATGGTGCGCTTCGCTTTCCCACAACTTTGCACAGGTACGAACTTCTTCCATCACACGCTCATACATATTTCGTTCACGCCACTTTCGAAGCTCAATCTCCTTATAAGCTTTATGAACAGAAGGATGAATCTTTCGCATATGTTCAATAAAATCGTTCAAGGCATCTTCTTTTGAGCCTTCAAAAACACGCATAGCCCACCCTATCTCATATAATAATTGCGCAGGGTAAGGCTTCGCATCCACTAGCATCTTCATTGCACGATCATGACGCAAACCTCGTTCAAATAAATATGTACCACCACCCCAGCCACTTGTAATGGCTAGTGTCCCTTGAATAAATCCGCATTTCGCATGGCTAGCTACTAAACGAAAATCACAAGCTGTTGCAATCTCACAGCCCCCTCCAACAGCAGTACCATTTATAAGTGCTATAGTTGGTACAGGAAGCGTAGCAAGGTCGTATAATATTTTCCCCATTTTACTTAACATACCAAATGCCTCATCCTCTGTTTCCAATGAATGAAACTCAGATAAATCCCCTCCTGAGCAAAACGATTTATCGCCAGCACCAGTCACTACTAAGAAACGCACATCTTCATGCCCACGAATATATGTAATGACTTCTTGAAGACCGTTCATCACTTCATCATTGACAGCATTCCGTTTCTCTTCACGGTTAATGGTAAACGTCATAATGCCATCATGATTGTCAATCGTATAAGACATATCACTACCCCCTTTGTCGCAATGAATAAATTGTATCACACAATTATTTCACTATTGTAAAGAACTTCATAATCAACGAAATATTCCGTCTTTTTAAGCAAACAAAAAGGCTAGTAAAGAGCCATGGTCTCTCTACTAGCCTTTTAAGTGAGCAAACACTGTATTATTTGCTTACTACTTCTTTACCTTTGTATTGTCCGCAAGCTTTGCAAACACGGTGTGATAATTTAGCCTCACCACAGTTAGGGCAAGTTACCATACCAGGTACAGATAATTTGAAATGCGTACGACGCTTTCTTTTTGCAGTTTTAGAAGTTCTTCTAAATGGTACAGCCATTGATGGCACCTCCTTACAGATCGTCTATTCGTCTGTTTGATCAAAATACTTAGCTAGAGCAGCTAGTCTTGGATCCACTTTTTGTTCGTCAGCTTTTTTGTGTAGCTCTACGTCTTCATCTGTTGCATAAGACCAATTTTTACCACCATGCACTTGTCCTTCAGAATCTTCCTTGAACACTTGCATTGGTACCTCAAGCAAAACTAATTCCTCAAGAACCGGTTTCATGTCGATGACTTCACCGTCAATATAGTGAATGTCTCCGTCATCGTCTCCTCGTTTATCTTCGTCAATCCAGCTAAAAATTTCAACTGTCTCAACTTCAATTGGAAACTCAACATCCTCCCATGTGCGAGCACATGGTAGTGTTAACGTTGCTGTCACAGTTAACTGACATGTCATTTGCGATGCACCAAAAGTACATAGCCCTTTTACATGAACGGGCGAAATTGCTCGAATATCCTGGTTTCGCTCCATCACTTCGTCCAGCTGGACAAAGGCATCGATTGGCATCCCGTTTTGGCGGTATTTAGATAATTGATGAATTGACCATTTCATTCGTTTAATCACCTCGAGACAACACTGTTGATTATATAATGTGTAAAAATAGATGTCAAGATAATTTCTTGTCACCACTTTAAAACCCACCTATAATTATATACTATGAGAAGTGTATTTACTCCTAACAGTTTAAAATAAAGACACAAATTATAAGGGGGAGAAGCATGCAAGCAGTTGGAATTGTTGTAGAATATAATCCTTTTCACAACGGACATGCTTATCATTTAGAACAGGCTAAAAAAGCAGCACAGGCAGATCTCGTAATCGCTGTTATGAGCGGCACATTTTTACAACGTGGAGAACCTGCCATGGTAGATAAATGGACACGTACTAAAATGGCGCTTTCTGGCGGTGTAGATATTGTTATTGAACTGCCTTATGTCTATAGTACAGCACCTGCCACAGATTTCGCAAAAGGAGCCATTTCCTTATTAAGTGCTGTTGGTTGCAACTCTTTTGCCTTTGGAAGTGAAGACGGCTCTATTCAGCCCTTTCTAAACACTTTTGAGCTGATTGACAGCCACCGTACAGAATATGACCAGTTCATTAAAGACAGCCTTAAAACAGGTGCCAGCTACCCAAAAAGCCTACATTACGCCTATGAACAGCTTTCTCAGATGTACCCTGCTCCATACATCGATCTTGCACAACCAAATAATATATTGGGCTTTCATTATCTTGAAGCAGCGAGGACACTTAACAGCAACATTAAACCACTAACAATTCCTCGCGTTGCAGCAGGATATCATGATGCTTTAAAGGAAGATGCATCAATCGCCAGTGCCACTGGCATACGTAAAGCCCTTGCCTCTACAAATTCTTTACAAAGTGTACAAAATGTTGTTCCTACTGCTACTTTTGAATATTTAACTGACTGGCATACAAAGTATAACCAATTTGCAAGCTGGGAAACATTTTGGCCGTTATTACAGTTCACCATTGTAAGACATGCTCCTTCAGAGCTTACTCGTTATGCAGAAGTAACTGAGGGCATAGAAAACGCAATTGTCAAAGCTGCCAAAACCAGTTCTACATTTTATAGCTTTATGGAAAAAATAAAATCTAAGCGTTATACCTGGACCCGCCTTCAACGGATGATAACACATATTTATACAGGGTTTACCAAACAGCAGCTTCAAAGTTTTAACGCGCCCTCCTTTATTCGGCTATTGGGTATGAGTTCGATGGGACAAGCTTATTTAGGACAGCAAAAAAAGAATATAGAATTACCCTTAATCAGTCGAGTTGCAGCTACCAATGATGCGATGTTAGCTATCGATATACATGCAGCAGAGCTTTATAATTTAAGTATCGAGCAAGGAACAAAGAATCTTACGCTGCCGAAGGATTATCAAACACCACCTATTCGTTGCTAAAGGCATCAAAAGGGATGCTAAGGTCCTCTTAGCATCCCTTTATATTATTTTGGTTGAAGTTGCTTTAAATAATTGATAGCATCGTCAACGCTCTTCACTGGAACGATTTTCATTTTTGTTTTAATCTCTTTTGCCGTTTTGACAGCCGTTGCATAATTCGATTCTAGCTCTGGATACTTCGCCTTCATTTCTCGAGAGATTTCATCATCTGGTGCAAAAAAGATTTCCATGCCGTCACGATCAGCGGCAATAACTTTATAGTCTATTCCACCAATCCTGCCAACGGATCCATCTATTAGCATTTCACCTGTACCAGCAATTGCATAGCCTTTTGTTAAATCTTCATCAAGCAATTGGTCTAATATTTCAAGTGTAAACATCAGTCCAGCAGAAGGTCCACCGATATCCTCTGTTTTCATCGTTACCTTCGGATTAGTTTCAATCGATTTGCTTTCAGTATAGGAAATACCTAAACCCGCTCTATGTTCTTGGGCGTTAGGAATTTCCTGTAGTGTAATAGTCTCCTGATGTTGTTCTTCATTACGTATAAATTGAATGGTTACCTTATCGCCAAGCTGCTTAGGTTTTAATAGATCCACAAGCATTTGCTGGCTAGTTATTTTTTGACCATCAACCTCAACAATTTCATCTCCAGCTTTTAAAATACCGTCCGAAGCTCCTCCGTCTAAAACGTTTAATATAAATACACCATTAAAAAGAACCTTTGTCTCTAGCCCTGCTCTTTGAAAGGCTACATATTTGGCATTAAATTGTGAATCGGACATTAACTTTAACTGTCGAATATTATATTCCTCATCATCCTCTAAAGGATTTCGTACTTGTTCAATATCCATTAGCTTTTGATATTTTTGAACTTTTGCCCACAAATACGAAAATGGTGTGGCTTGCTGCATAGCAACTGTCATTAAACTTAAAGACCCCTTACTATCTGCCTCTTTACTATCCACAGTAACAAATTTACTGACATCGTAGGCACTTCCAGGTTTCATAATATACGCGTCTAGTCGGTATAACATCATACAACAAATCACGACTATTAACACTGCATAAATACCAATTTTTTTCTTCACTTGAAAACACCTCCTAGGACGCTTGCAAAACCATACGTTCATGTTTTTGCCTTTCTCACATATATTGATTTTAGCATTTGCCTATGTGAATGACAAAAAGTTGAAACGAGATGATAACATGTTTGCTACAATTCAAATAGTGCTCTGCGTAATTCTAATTCTCTTACTCTTGTTATTCCCACAAACTGCTCACAGTGGTACTGATTTAGGCGTAAATCTTTTCATGGAAGCACTTTTTCCGTACTTATTGCCGTATCTTGTGTTAACACAATGGCTTCTGCGTTTAACAGCCCCTATGCGTACCAAAACAAAAAGGGCTTCTTTATACGTACAAGCCTACATTATTAGTGCCCTTGGAGGCTATCCAACTGGCGCAACTACTATTGTTTATTTGAAAAATAGTGGTCAATTACACCCTAAAGAGGCAAATTTCTTGCTAGCTGTTTGTCATGCACCCAGTCCACTTTTTGTATTAGGTTTTGTAAGCCTTGATTTATTACACAGTAATACGTTTGGATGGTTGTTTTTATGTTTACTACATACGTTTAATATTTGTTGCCTAGTAACTGGCTACTTTTTCTTTCGCAAAACTGATTCACCTAATATCTCCGTACACAACACACCACTCTATAGTGCTCCATTTTCGGAAAGTATTAAAGAAACTGCCCCAACCATTCTGCTAGTTGGTACAACCATCATCTTTTTCACAACGATTCAAACCATTGTACAACAAGGCTTAGATCAGCTTATACCAAAGCTTCCCTATACGATTGAGCTTTCCATAGCAGCTGTTCTGGAGGTAACGAACGGTCTTAAAATGACAGTTACAGCATTTCCAGATCTTCCGTATATCCATTTACTTGTTGTGATTTTGTTAACGATGCAAAGTATAAGTATTCACTTACAAATTTTTGTTATCGCCAAATCTGCAAAACTTTCTGTACGACCTTATATTAAATTCCGCCTCCTTAGCATAATCATTGTACCCACTATTTATGCTCTGTTTTTTCTAAAATAACAATCGCTCTAAATATCAAAAAGAGGATGTCATCGATCTTTTGACATCCTCTGCATCCTTAATGTGTAAAACCATATTTTTCTTTTAAAGCCTTTACGACACATGTAGGGACTAGCTCGTTAACATCACTACCATATTTCGCAACCTCTTTTACTATACTAGAACTTAGGAACGAATATTGATTTTTCGTCATGATGAAAAATGTTTCGATTGTTTCATCTAGGAAACGGTTCATGGATGTAATTTGCATCTCATATTCAAAATCCGAAACTGCTCGTAAACCACGAACAATCGCCCTCGCCTTTTTTTCCTTAGCATAATCAATCAATAAGCCTGAAGAACTCTCTATACGAACATTAGGTAAGGTTTTTGTCACTTCAGCCATCAAAGCCATACGTTCTTCTACAGAAAACAAAGGATTCTTTGCTGAATTGTTTAATACTGCTACATATACGATATCAAACACATCAGCCGCACGTTTAATTATATCTAAATGGCCGAATGTTACAGGGTCAAAACTTCCAGGAACTACAGCAATTTTTTCAGACAACTTATTCTCCCTCTTCCTCTGTACAGCGATAAACAGAAATAATTGTTCCGCCATAGGTTTCTTGTCTTGTTAAAACAAACTCCCCAAAATTTTGAGGTAATCCTATCTCTTTTGCATGTTCACATAAAATAATACCATCTTGTTGTATTTTACGGTTATCGACCAAAATCTGTACGAGGTCATAATACTCCTGCTGATGGTAAGGTGGATCTAAAAAAACGAGTTTAAATGTAATATCACGCTTTAATAGCGCTTTCACAGCGCGCTTTGCATCTATACGAAAAAGCTCTGTATATTCTTCATAACGGCATTTTTTTATATTTTCTTGTAGCACCTGGAATGCTTTTGGATCTTTCTCAATAAAAATAGCACGTTCTGCTCCTCTACTTAATGATTCAATCCCCAAGCCGCCGCTTCCAGCAAACAGATCTAGCGCCAAACCTCCATCAAAAAATGGCCCAATTATATTAAAAATGGATTCCTTTACTTTGTCAGTTGTAGGCCTTGTCGTATTTCCTGCTATTGCTTTTAGCGGCATTCCTTTGCGCTCTCCTGCTACAACTCTCATATCAGCATCTCACCGTACTTTCGTCTATATAAAGTATTTTGCAGCGAAAGGTTGGCCCTCCGCTGCAAAAGTTATTGTTGCTCTTGTTTTAATATTTGAATGCGTTCTTCCTTTTTTTGTAGTTCCACTAGGAATAATCGCTGTAACCAAGCTTCTTCTACATAATAATGATCAGCTATCTTTATGATTGGTTCAGAGATTGATGAATACCTACGCTGGTTGAATACATAAAATCCAGGCTCTTTAGGGAAGCGGAATGTACGATGCTCGCTATTTACATAATAGCCATTCTTTCCTTCCTCAGCTGAGTAGCCAAGGTAAGGCAATAATGTATCTGCCGTATACAACACCTGTCCCTCATAGAGAATTACATGAACATCTTCCTTCAATGTATCATCCACATAGACATCACGTGCATCCTCAAATAAAAGTGGATAGGTTCCATTTTGCTGAGCTGCATTTAATGCAAAATAAGATGTCTTGGCATCTAATACCTGTGATAAGTACTTGTCCATTGTATCAGGTGAAATCGTTTCATCTCCAAGCTTTTTTAATGTTTCCTGCCAAGCTTGTTGTTGAGTATCCGTCATGTAATTATTTAATGTCTTGATGATTTTCTTTGTTTTTTCTCCACCAATGGGATCGCTTATTAAATAGGATGCCACAACCTCAGACAACCATTCTGGGGAATCTACAAAATTATATTGTGATTTAATTTGTGATAAAATCACTTCTTGCTCTACAGCTTGTTCAGTAAGTGTTGGTAAAAATAACAATCTTTCGTCATGAACTGCTACTGGACTTTTTTCTTGAATAATTGCAATATGCTCATCACTTAGAAGCTGTAAATTTTCTAATGACTTTAGAAAATCATGAGGGACTTTTTGCTGGGCATAAATTGATAACACAGGTGTCTGTTCTTGCGCTTTAAGCTCCCCGGCTTGCCAATATAAATCTTGAATAGTACCGTTTCCTCTAAACATTGTGTAATTGACAAGTACAAGTTGTTGTTGACCTACTAGGGGCAAACCTGTAACCCATTGTCCTTTCACCTTACTGTCTGTAGAAATTGAAACAATTGAATACGATGCTTCACCATTTATTAGTGTAGCAAAAACATTTTGAAGGAGCATCTTATTTTTTAAGCCACCCTCAATTGGAATTATGTATGATACAGATTGTGATTTTGTCTCCCCTTTTGCAAAGTAAGAAACTTCATCTGATAAACGATCACAGCTTTTTTCATTTTCAATAAAGCAACTCGCGTTTGTTGCTTTTTCAGGCCATTTAATTTTCACCTTTTGATTTGGTAGGTTTTTAAAATGTTGTCGAATATCTAAGCTATTTTCGCGATAGACAATTTCTATTTCCTGAGAATAATGAAAATCCCCTATGCCTGTTTCTAAATCAGATGAATAAGCATGGTATTGAAAAAATACCGTTCCTGTAATGATTAGTGCTAAAATAGAAAAAAAGCTTAATGCAAATTTCATGTGCTTGACCTCCCGCAGCATGATACTATGAGTAGTGGAAAGGATGTGCAATTATTATGCCACAACAATTTATAGAATTAGGTGAAGGCTATGGTGATGTTTACGAGCTACTCGAAATTATTAAAACCAACCAGGAACGTTTTCATCAAGCCTTTTTACTAACATCTACAAAAGAAGACAAGAAGGTGATTTCTTTAGCTGTCGCTCTTAAACCAGTCGGCGAAAGTAAGTTCATGCCTATTTATATTTGTCGAGAGGGCATCCCATACAATGAAGAACAGCCAACACAGCGACAAAAAATGTTTGAAGCACAAATAGAACAACTCGGTCGAAAAGCAGTAGTTGTAGAAATAAAGCACTCATCTATATTTTCGGAATCAAAACTATTTTATCAATACTTAATAGGTATATTAAGACTAAATAACTATATACCCGCATTAACATAAGTTTATAGACCTACTTTATAGTCATATTCCTTTGCTTTATCTGGTTTTGCATTTTCATATTCAGTTTTTACAAAAGGACGATAAGACGCCACAACGTCTTTCACAAATGGAAGGCGTTGTAGTTTTGTTGTCATCATGTCAATATCCTCACGATCGCAGTAAAGCACTACGTATTTTTGCCTTCTAGAAATATAAAGAACATGACCATATTTCCGAAGTGACTTCGCATGTTTTAATTGATGGACGTAAACGATTAGCCCTTGTCGTTCGTTCATAGTGGATTCCCTCATTTCTTACATAAAAGAATACCATAGACCAGAAAATGATAGCAACAGAGTTTAGCTGACAGAACGCTCAATTTTCCGTTATAATGGAAAAGCATACGACGTTGAACATCGTGAAGATGAATCAGTTGTTTTAATTAAATTCAATTGTAGCATCATTACAGGAACAGAAGAATGCTGAAAGATGATCATGCCTCAAATGAACACTTTACAAGACATTTGCACCTCCATAATGATTGTTTTTCAATATGATGGAAAAAATCGGCATAAAAAAATCATCATTCACTTATACTAGTAACTAATTTTAATAGTAGACCCTGTATTTACTACTATTGATTAAACAATGAATTCACTATTACTTTTTATATGAGATAATTGTTAAGGAGGACGAATATGGGTAAGAAAACAAAAATTGCGCTTGCAATTGCAGCAGCAAGTGCAGCAGCTTGGGCAGGCAGTAAAGCTATTTCAAAACCACAGCAACGTGAAGGTAAACAAGCATTACAATTCGAACGCCCCATAATTCTTGCACATCGTGGCGGAGCTCTTTTAGCACCAGAACATACAATGGTCGCATTTGAAAAAGCTGCACAGCTAGGTGTTGATGGCTTTGAAATCGACATTCGCCTAACGAAAGATGAGGAAATTATTGTTTTCCATGACGAGACAGTTGAACGTACAACGGATGGCTATGGGCTCGTTGCAGATATGACGTTGGCAGAAATCAATGCCTTAAATCATGGCTACCAATTTGAAGATTTAGAAGGAAATTTCCCATATCGAGAGGAAAAATTAGATGTCGTAACTTTACGTGAGTTGCTTGAAACCTATCCAAACATGTTAATCAACATTGATATCAAAGATGCTCCAGATACTTACGAAGGGAGTCTCATGCCTTCTAAACTTTGGCGCTTAATTGAAGAACTACAAGCTGAACAACGTGTTGTTGTGACAAGCTTTTATGGTGAGCAAATAGATCGTTTTAATTTATATGCTCAAAATCAAGTAGCACTTGGTGCAGGTGAATCAGATGTCAGAAAAGCATTTGCTTCCTTCTCAAGTCAGTTTGGACATTTATATCACCCTAAAGTGGATGTTTTTCAAATTCCTCCAAGGTCAGGGGTTATTGCATTAGATTCTCCTAAATTTATTCAGTTTTTAAACAACCTCAATATACCTGTCCACTATTGGACAATCAATGACATAGATACGATGAAAAAATTACTCAATAATGGGGCAAAGGGTATTATTACCGATCGTCCGGATACAGCTGTTGAGTTATTAGAAGTTCAAGAGTCTAAATAAGACAAGGTATGAAAGGGAAGCACACTGAACTGATGTGCTTCCCTTTCATGTAAATGTTAGACCCATTATTACTTCCCATTACAGTAATACTTATGTTAAATAATCTATAATTGCATCCGATACTTCTTGTAATGTGGCAGCCCCACCCAAATCAGGCGTTTTTATACCCCGCGCTAATGTTTGCTCTATAGCATTTAATATCCTTGTTCCCACATCTTGATAACCAAGGAAATCGAGCATCATCTTACCTGTCCAAATTTGTCCAATAGGATTGGCAATTCCTTGACCAGCTATATCTGGTGCAGAACCATGGACAGGCTCAAACATTGATGGATATAGCCCTTCAATGTTTAAATTTGCAGCAGGTGCAATACCTATGCTTCCCATAATGGCACCTCCTAGATCTGTCAAAATATCCCCAAATAGATTGGATGCTACAATAACATCAAAATTTTCTGGCTTCATCACTAAAAATGCCGCTAGTGCATCAATATGATTAGAGGCTTGACCTACCTCTTCATACTCTTTTCCTACTTGATTAAACACTTCATCCCAAAAAGGCATGCTATATGTAATCCCATTTGATTTGGTAGCACTTGTTACATGTCCATTACGTGTTTTGGCTAGTTCAAATGCATAGCGCATCGCGCGTTCTGTACCCTTTCTTGTAAAAACAGCATTTTGGATTGCCACCTCATCTTGACCACTATGTATCCTTCCTCCGCTTTCAGCATACTCCCCTTCAGAATTTTCCCTGACAACTATAAAATCAAAATCATTTGGTTGTCGTAAAGGTGATGGTAACCCTTGAAGTAGCTTTGCAGGTCGTACATTAATAGATTGATGTAGCTCACGTCGAATTTTAATGAGCAGGCCCCATAATGATACATGATCCGGAACCAAGTTAGGCATTCCGACTGCACCTAAAAATATTTGATCATACTGTTTTAACAGCTCAATACCATTATCAGGCATCATTTTCCCTGTCTCTAAATAGTATTCACAGCCCCATGGAAAAGTTGTCCATTCAAATTGAAAGCGTCCATCTAACAACGCTGCCTGGTCAAGAACTTTTATTGCAGCTGGCACAACCTCTTTGCCTATTCCATCTCCAGGTATTACAGCAATTCGATAAGTTTTCATTAATGTTTCCTCCTTCAATTTAATTATTAAAAAAGACTGTAAACTAACTCAGTTGTTGCCTTCGAGTTGTCTACAGTCTAGAAGAGATATGTTATATACACATCCTATTTACGCTGAGCAAGAGCATGACCCGCCCGAGCCACATCCACCTCCGCAAGATGAACCAGATGCAAAGAATGGATTACTAACAGGAACTTTTACCGCTTCAGAGACCGTTTTTCCTATTAATAGGCTAATCTCATCCAATAAATCCTGAAAATCGTTTTCAGCAATTTTCAAGGCTGAAACTTTCTCATTTAAGTCAAGTGCCCTTTTCTGTTGGCGAATCGACTTCATAATTGTATGGTAGTCCGGATGATATTTTCCGAAACGTTGTACATCTTCGTACTGCTCTTTCATGCGATTAAATGCATATATAGCCTCTACAATTTGTGCATCACTATATACAGCTTCATACGCTTGTTGTAGCGCCATCGCAGGTTCTGAGGAAAGAATCATCTCACAAAGCGCTTCCGCCTCATCCAAAATGATTACCCAGTCAGAGGTCATCATCATCTTTAATTCCCCCAATCTCTTTCCCATCATAACAGATTTTATGGTAATTTTACATTAATGATAATTTTAATGAAAGAGGTTTTCCAAATGATGACTACATCTAAGGAGCAGGTTGAACAGTTAGTGGCTGAGATTTTACAAGACAGTACCGAGGAAGATGAAGAAGTTTTATTACATCTTTTAAATGGCCTACGGGAGAAACAGCAAGGCATTCACCGTCGTTATATTAATGCTACTTTACATATGGTAGGTAAATTTGAGGCTGAGGTCAGTGAGGTCAGTATCCCTATTACACCGGTCATCCACAATACGATAAAGGTGCCGCACGGAGGTATTGTTGCAACGATTGCTGATGCCGCTATGGGAGGGCTTGCTTCGCGCTCTGTACCCGAGGGCTATAATGTAGTTACTACGAATATGAATGTATCGTATATTGCTACCACTACAAATAAAGAATTGATTGCACGTGGTCGCTTTGTTCATAAGGGACGCCAAACGCTAGTCATGGAATGTGATATTGAAGATGAGACTGGTCGCAGGCTTGCCATTGCTACAGGATCGTTCTTCGTTATTCAGCGTCGTCCGTAATTAAACTCGCAAAATAGTCTTTAATACATTGTTGATCGGAAAAAGGGAACTTTTGATTTTTAATTTGCTGTGTTTGTTCATGCCCTTTTCCGGCAACAAGGACAATGTCACCCTTTTCTGCCTTTGCTAATGCTTGATGGATAGCAAGTTTGCGATCTAAATAAATTTCATAATATTGTTGCTCTGTAAAACCAGCAATAATACTTTCATTAATCACAATAGGATCTTCATCACGTGGATTATCTGTTGTTAAATAAATAACATCAGCGTATTTACTTGCTACTGCCCCCATTGCAAAGCGTTTCGCCTTATCACGATTTCCTCCACAACTGAAGACAAGGTAAATTGTTTTAGAGCGATCAAAGGTTTGCAATACCGCTTGTAAAGCTTCTGCTGTATGGGCATAATCTACATAAACATCAATTCCTAATGGATTTTCAATTTTCTCTAGCCTGCCCTCTGGTAGCCTTAATGACCACATATGTCCAACTATATCTTCCATAGGGACACCTAAGCGCCATACAGCCATTAAGGAGGCAACAGCATTTTGCACATGGTATTTACCGACAAAAGGAATTTCTACAATATGCTCACTCGCGGAAGTCTGTAAACATAGTACGGTTTTTCCAACTGATTCACTGACGATTTGGATATGTAAATCATTGTGATTATCAAAACCAAATGAGCAAGATTTTTTCTTATCATAAATGCCAACAGAACGGCAAAAATTATCATCTCCATTTAATACTAGCTTTTTTGATAAATCCGCTAAACGTTTCTTGGCACGTTTATAAGCTTCCAACCCTCCATGATCTTCTAAATGATCTTCTGATAAATTTAAAAATACACCACAGTCAATGTCACAATGATCGAGCCTATGCTGCTGCAACCCCATTGAAGAAGCTTCTAATACAACATGGGTCACACCTTTTCGCACACATTGCTTAAGAATGGGCTGTAATTCTTTAGCTTGCAATGTTGTTAATTGCTCATAAGCCGTTTGTTGTTTCTCACCATTGATGAAAAAGCCAACCGTTCCAATAACTGCTGCATGTTTATGTAGTGCATTTAGAAGCTGACTAACAAAATGGCTCACTGTCGTCTTTCCATTTGTACCTGTAATGGCGATAACAGTTAAAGCTTCTGCTGGAAAAGCAGCAAGCTTCGCACTTGCATACGATAAAAATAATGCTGTATTTGGAACCCATACAAAAGGAATTTCTTTATCTATAATTGGCAAAGAGATACTTTCTTCTGAAACGATGGCAGCAGCTCCACGTGCCAATGCCTCTTTGACAAACCGACTTCCCGATGTTTTTTTACCTTTTCGCACAATAAATATATCACCAGGTTGTACCGCCTGCGCATAGTCCTCTACACCAGTAATTTCTGTCCGTATAGATCCTCCCGTCACGCTACATGGCCAGTCTTTTAATAACTCTGCTAATTGCAAACCTCATTCCCCCTTTCAGTTCTCTATCATATGACGGCGTTTGTAACGGTGTGACGAAAAATGTAGAAGCCTAAAAGAAGGAGAAACTCCACATAAAAAATGAAGACAAGCCCGTTTGTTGAAAGCTTGTCTTCATCTGAATATTCTTCTGTTATGGTAAGGTTTGATTTGATTTATCTGTAGATTCTTCGCTATCTTGTTTTTCATTTTTCGTCTCTTCATTATCTTGCTCTTCTCTACCCACTCCTTGTGTAGTAGGTTCAAGATATATTTGCGTATAATAATCTACAAAGGCGCCAGAACCAACGCGGGTATATCGATCATTCAAAAGAACTTTTCTGTGTTCAGGAGAATTTGTCCAGCCATGCATGGCTTCAATCGCATCAAAATAGGCAGTTGCCAGGTTTTCGTTCGCTTCACTATACTCGATTTTTTGCGTCTGTAATCGTTTTTTTAGATCGCCATAGGTTGGAGATTCATGCGCTAAAAAATTTTGCACCTTCATGTCCTCACTATGCATTCTTGCTGCTTCCTCCAATGATTCATCCATTTCTAAAGGAAGTAAATCATGATGGACTCTTGTTACATTTAGCAAATCATCTAATTGTTTAGCGCTAGCCACATCAATTTCTTGCTGTAAGAAAGAGGAAGGAGGAGTACGTCTAACAAGCTCCCCTTGATAGCTCATTTCATATGGCTGATGAAGGACAAGTGTTTCACTATCTGTATATCGTATCCCCTGCAACTCACTTGTTTCCCGATCTATGTAAAGCTGTGCGTAAAGACCATCAAATTTGATAAGTAGCCTTGTTTGCATATCTTCTTCACTCATGGAGAAAATGAAAATATTTTCGCCTACAGTGGCGGCTACCTCATAATCAATGATTGTCATTCTGTATATTTCATCACGTTTTTGGCCCACTTTAAAAGGAAATGCATCAATTTCTTGTCCTGCTATGTAAATTTGTGTCACAATATTATTATCAATACCAATCATAAAAAAAGTTGAAACATCTTCATTATAGACCCACCATTGATAACCAAATGAAGACGGCTCCTTTCTTGCAGGCTCCCCATATCGTTCTAAAACAGCTTGTGTGCCTTTTCCTATCAATGTGGATATACCCGTTTGTGGACGTGTCATTGCTCCTATTGCAGATTCCTGCTTTAGCTGTGTTTGAGGTATGATATTCGAATTGGTATTTGGGCCTTCTAGTGGCTCATTTTCCTTAGGGGTATTAAAAAACATAAAGCCAATTAATGCAACTGCACCACAAACCATTAAAATGCGGAATAAAGCTTTCATAGAGGACTCCTTTTCATCACCATTATTGTAAGTTATTATATCAATTGTAATTGGGTTGACACAATGTTGTCATTGCAACAATGTCGAATATGCTCTATTATAAAAATGAGCGTATACTTTGTACGAGAACCTAAAGGAGGACTATACATGTATTTTGAAAATACTAACCTTGAAAATTTAACAGCTGATCAAGAGCTACTTGTCAGCATTATGAAAAAGCATGGTTTAGAATGTGATGGCGGCTGGGATTACGAGCGTATGACATTCGATAAACGATTCGATACTCGTGAAGGTCGTTATTACCTACGCGTATTCGCATATGCTATTTCTGGTGACGTAGGTGCACACGATGCCATCCTTACATTAATGAAACCAGTCCTTGGTAAATACTATTATCCACATGGTGTTGAATATGGCGATGACGAGGTTTATCCAGCACACCTTGTAAAAAAATGTGAAGAAATCTTAAAAAAGGTTAAATTAGAGTTAGATCAATTCTCAATCGAGCCTACAAATAAAAATAACTTTGAACCTGTTAACGCACGCTAATCTTTCGTACATTGAAGTGACTGCAAGAAAGCGTAAATAGCTTCATGGTTGTAAAAAGACTGGTGGTCCAGTCTTTTTTATTTTGAGTAAAAAATATTTTTTTTCTCATACTACCTATATCTATTACAAGATGTAGGTGAGAAAAATGTTATCATTTTTTAATCGTCCTTTTTTTCGTCATCCCATTATTGTTATCGCAATGGGTATACTGATCCTTTGGTCCATCTCCATATCATTACCAATTTTACTTGCCTACTTAACCGCGTTATTGTTAGAACCAATCATCGTTCGAATGAGTAAACGGTTTAGAAAAAAACGAAAAATCGTTGTCTTCTTCTTTTTTTTGTTTTTTCTAAGTATATCTTTATTATTATGTACACTTATCCTCTATATAAGCTGGAAACAATTTTCATCCTTTATTATTGATATACCTGATTATCTCAATCAATTGTCCGCACTATGGATTCAAATGCAATCTAAGCTCAGCAATTACACCTATCATTTACCTGTAGAGCTAGTTTCACAAATTCAATTTATGATTGCAAAAGCATTAGCATCCATCGAAAAATTTTCTTTATCCTTAACGAACGTCAATGTTTGGTCAACTTTACTGACATATATTCCCACACGTCTTTTTGATATATTTGTCTATTGGATTGTGTTGTATATGTTGCTTTTAGAATTACCAACAATTAATCGTAAATTATTATCGCCCGTTCCTTTTCACTACCATCAAAAAATTATCTTTATTGGCCAACGTGTTAAGCTAGCCTTATTTGGATTTCTGAAAGCTCAATTACTTGTAGGGATAGGGATCTTTGCTATATCATTCGCTGCATTTTATTTTTTAAAAACACCATTTCCTATACTGTTAGCACTTTTACTTGTTGTTTTAGACTTTATCCCTTTTCTTGATTCATTTATTTTATTAGTCCCATGGGCAGTCTATCAGGTCTTTGCTGGCGATTATTTATATGCAGCTGTCTTAATTTTACTAACCATTGGACAATTTCTAGTCCGACGAATGATTGAGCCAAAAATTATTGGCGATAAAATTGGACTTTCTTCCTTGAATACCTTTATTGCCATGTTTATTGGTTTTAAAATCTTTGGATTTATTGGAATATTAATTGGTCCATTACTGGTTGTCGTAGTGCTTTCACTATTCCAACCAACGATAAAAAATCTCCCTCCTGCACAGAAATAAGGAGGGAGATTTTTTTAAAATCCTAAAATGGCTTTAATTACTGATGTTGTTTCACCAGGCTCAAATAAAATATACAATAATAAATAAACTAATACACCTGTTATGGCAACAAAGAACCAAATAATACTTGTAATTGGCCCAATTCGTCTGTGTAATTTTATGTTCATTTTCAAACCTGAAATAATACTAACGATACCAAACACAGCTCCAGATGTCGCTAAAATAATATGGAAAATCAAGAAGAACGTATAATATGGTTTTAAATCTTCTCCACCGCCAAAAGCTGTATTTCCAATAAAGATTGTACGGGACGCATAGATGATAAAGAAAATAAGTGCCGCAACACCTGCAGCAAGCATCACTTTCTTATGTCCCTCTACATTTCTTTTTATAATTAAGCCCCACCCTATCGCTACTAGTACAGCACTAATAACGATAAACGATGTACTAATAGTAGGCAAAATTTGCAATTCCATTGTCAAAACCCCTTACACAAAGTAAATTTCTATTCTTCAATTAATGTTGCTGTTGACTTTCCCACTTCTTTTGGTGGGCAGCTAAAGCGTCAGCAGTGATTTTATCTGGATCTTTTTGCTCGGATCGATACCATCTTGTGAAGATTGTACCAATTAGTACACCAAAAATAAGCTCTTGTAGGATTTTCATTAATACGCCACCTAATTGCTGATCTGCAACTGGTTTCATGTCTGTAAATAGCTCTGGTCCAGATAAAGATAATCCTGACAATGTAGAGGCTGGTACACAAAGCTCCATTGCCTTTAACCATGCATCACCGTTTGTGTATGTCTCATACATTGCATTTGGGGCAAAGATGATTAATCCACAAGCAGGTGTAATTAAAACGGCATTAGCAATAATATACGCCAATTTATGCAAAGGCTTCATTTGATTACTATTTGGCATATTTTGAATTAAAGGCCAGTACATAAACACCGCAGATAGAAATAATACAAATGTATAGGTTCCATGTAATGTTTCGTTTAATTTAATGTAATCCAATATGGACGGTAAATGGTAGAAAGAAAATAGACCGATAAATACAAAGACAGCAACAACTGGTAATGTTAGCACTTTAAACAATGTTCTAACTACTGGTGCTTCAATAGCCACCTTCCAAACCCACCAAGGAATCCCTTTAATTAAGAAAATAGGGACTAGCAATAACAGAATAGCCATTTGCACCATGTGCATGGTAAACATAATATGAGCCATTAAATCGATAGGAGATCCTTTGATAATATAGATGGTAATCATAGCTAAAACAAAGTAAATAGCTTCGCCTTTTTTCAAAGGTTCACTTACTTTAAAATCTTTACGCCACTTTGTTGTGACTAAAAAATAGATGATTGTTATAAAAACAAGAACCCCTATTAAATACGGGCTCCACAATGCTTGGAAACCAAATATACTAAGTGGCATATAGAACGCACTCCTTTAAACTTCAGTACTCCTATTATAAAACGCTTACAGCTATACTGCAATGAACGAAAGGTGAACAAATGTTAAGTTTAACAGTGTTTGCCTCTTTCGATACCTACATAACCTCAAAACATAGGAAAAGCACGTTCGTACAAAATAACGAACGTGCTTTTTTTGGTGATTACCACCAAATGATTGTTAAAAATGCTAAGAAGAATGTAAATGCGATTAAAATTCCCATCCACATGAAGAAACCAATAACGCCACCAAAGTGAGTTTTTTTATCTTCTAAGTGCATGAAAGAATAAAGTTGAAGTACAACTTGAACGCCAGCCAATAATAATACGAATGGCATAATTAAGTATTTAGAAAAATCAGCTGCAACTACTGCGAAGGCGATAAAAGTGAAGAAAATCATAATCGCAAAGTTGATTACTTGTTTACGCATATGAACGGCATTATGATGACGATCATACTCATACTGTGCCTGTGACTTAGCAACTATAGGTGTATCGTGTGAAGACATTATCCGATCACTCCCATCAAGTATACTACTGTAAAGATAAATACCCAAACTACGTCGATAAAGTGCCAATATAAAGCAGCAACGAAGAATTTAGGTGCATTGTACAGGTTTAATCCACGTTTAGCATTACGGATCATTAAAGTACCAATCCATACAAGACCTAAAGTTACGTGGAAACCGTGTGTCCCAACTAAAGAGTAAAACGCTGTTGCGAATGCAGATTGATTAAATGTAAAACCAAGGTGCACATAGTGGTTGAACTCATAGATTTCAAGTGCTAAGAATCCAAGACCTAAAGCTAATGTAATCGCTAACCAAGTTTGCATACCTTTAAAGTTAAAGTTACGCATATGGTAAATTGCATAAACAGATGTTAGTGATGATGTTAATAATAACATCGTCATAGCAAATGCTAATGGTAATTCAAATAAACCTTGAGTTGTGAACTCCATGCCAGCTGGCCCTTTGTTCTTAAGCGCTAAATAAGTAGCGAATAAACTTGCGAAAAGTACAACTTCACAGGCAAGGAAAATCCAGAAACCAACGACTTTATTTTTACCTTCCATCGTAGCTTGTTCAGGATGATCTGGCCAAGTATGAGGAGTAAATTTAGTATTGAAATCCATTATTTATTTCCTCCTTTGCCGTAAAGATGTTCTTCAATTTCAAGAATTTCTTCTTTGTGTAAATGGAAGCCATGATCGTCTTTAACAGAACGAGCAATCATCGCACCAAATGTAATCGCTAAACCAATGATTAATACATAGATTGACCATGGTTTATCTGCATCTGGATTGTAAAGTGCACCGAATGCTGCAATAAACATACCTAATGAAATAACGAATGGAATCGCTGAGTTATTTGGCATATGGATATCACCTAGTGGCTCAGCAAATGTAACTTCTTTATTACCTTCTTGTTTTTCAATCCACCATGGATCTAAACCACGAACAAGTGGTGTTTGACGGAAATTGTAGAATGGAATTGGTTGTGGAATTGACCATTCTAAAGTACGTCCATCACCCCATGGGTCGCGACCTGCTGGTTTGCCCTTAATAGACATTAAGCAGTTGATTACCATTAAGATAACCCCTACACCCATCATTAATGCACCGATTGTAGAGATATAGTTGAATTGATCCCAACCTTGACCATCCATGTAAGTGAATACACGACGTGGCATACCCATCAAACCTAAGAAATGTTGAAGGAAGAATGTTAAATGGAATCCGATAAAGAATACCCAGAAAGTAATCTTACCAAGCGTTTCGTTTAACATACGGTTGAAGAAAATTGGCCAGTAGAAGTGCGCTGAACCGAATAATGCTGTAACGATACCACCAACGATTACGTAGTGGAAGTGAGCAACGATAAAGTAAGAATCATGTAATTGGTAGTCAAGAGGTGCAGATGCTTGCATTACCCCTGTAACACCACCCGCAACGAATGACGGGATGAAACCAAGTGCATAAAGCATTGGTGTCGTAACTTTAATTGATCCACCCCAAATAGTTAGGATCCAGTTGAATACTTTCATACCTGTTGGAACCGCAATTGCCATTGTTGCAACAGCGAAGATTGCGTTTGCTGTTGGCCCAAGACCAACTGTAAACATATGGTGAGCCCAAACCATGAACCCTAAGAAACCAATTAAAATTGTAGCGAATACCATTGAAGAGTATCCAAATAGACGCTTACGAGAGAACGCTGGAATAATCTCAGAGAATAAACCGAATGCCGGTAATACTAAGATATAAACCTCTGGGTGTCCGAAGATCCAGAATAAGTGCTCCCAAATTACTGTGTTACCACCCATTGTATGGTCAAAGAAGTTACCACCGAACATACGGTCAAATAACATCATTAATAAACCAATTGTTAATGGAGGGAATGCGAATAAAATTAATGCACTTGATACAAGAGCAGTCCAAGTGAATAATGGCATACGCATAAATGTCATACCTGGAGCACGCATTGTAATAATCGTAACGATAAAGTTAAGACCTGAAATTAAAGTACCTGCCCCCGAAATTTGTAAACCAAGAACATAGAAATCAATACCATGTCCTGGAGAGTATAAAGATAATGATGCATAAGAAGTCCAGCCCGCATCAGGAGCGCCACCCATAAAGAATGACAGGTGAAGGAATACTGCACCTAGGAAGAATAACCAGAACCCTAATGAGTTAAGGAACGGGAATGCAACGTCACGCGCACCAATTTGTAATGGTACAAGCATGTTCATAAATGCGAATAGTAGTGGCGTAGCAGCTAGGAATAACATTGTTGTTCCGTGCATCGTTAATAATTCATTGAAAAAACCAGCTGATATGAAATCATTATTTGGTTTCATTAATTGAATACGCATTAATAATGCTTCAAAACCAGCGATAGCGAAGAACAATGTACCGGCTAATAAATACATCACTGCTAACTTTTTATGGTCAACAGTAGTGATGTAATCCCAGACAGCTGCTCCAAAGCCCTTTTTCTGTGTGTATGAGCTCACAACTTTTACCTCCCTCAAAATTTGTTACATAGAACGAAAATTATTTTTCTACTGATAAGCCCATGATGTAAGTTGCAAGAGCTTCAATTTCTTCATCAGATAAATCACCGTAGATAGGCGCAGTGCCTTCAGCATTCATCATTAAGTTACCTGGTTTAAATTCCTCAGGGTTTTTAATCCAAGCTTTTAAGCTTTCTTCATTATGCTCTAAGAAACCAGCAACACGGTTACGGTCACCAAACGTAGTTAAGTTTGGACCTGGTGTACCACCTGCTCCAGAACCAGAGATAGCATGACAGCCTAAGCAGCTATTAGCAAAAGTTGCTTCACCAAGATCAGTTGAAGCTTTGTCAGCTGTTTGTCCTTCTGTCGCTTTCATTGCATCAACCCATGCGTCAAATGCATCTGGGCTTAACGTTTTTACTTTAAAGTCCATTAATGCATGTGAAGGTCCACATAATTCAGCACATTTTCCATAAAATACGCCATCTTTAAGATCTTTTGATTCTTTATCGAATACTAAGTAGAATTTGTTTAAGTTTTCTACGTTTGTATCCATTTTACCGCCTACAGCAGGAATCCAGAATGAGTGCTTAACATCGGCAGCTTTTAAATTAAAGTAAACTTTTTCACCTGTTGGTACCACTAGCTCTTGAGCCGTTACGATACCTTGGTTAGGATATTCGAATTCCCACCAGTATAATTTTGCCGTTACATTGATCGTTAGGGCTGTTTTGTTCCCTTCTTCATCTACTTCATCCATTGCAGCTACATCTGCAAATTTATAAGTAGTTGTAACAACTGGTACAGCGATAATTAATAATAAAATAATCGGAATAACTGTCCAAATCACTTCTAAAGTATGACTACCCTCTACTTGCTTAGGGATAACATTTTCACCAACGCGTGAGCGACGGTATTTTAGGAATGCAAGTAAATAAATAACGGATACTATTACTACTACTAGCGTCATAATTACAGTAGTTAACAGTAATAAATTCAATTGTTGTTTACCTACTTCTCCAGATGGTTTTAGTGTAGAAAGATAATCTTCACCACAACCTGAAAGGAAAACCATCATCACTGCTAGAAGTGAAAAAAGACGCCATTTTTTAAGCCCTTTCATCATAGCTTAATTAAACCCCTCTTTCTTTGTTGTATTTTCATGTGTACCTAGGACATCAGTTCTGTCTATATGAATTCTTATAAAAAGAAAGAATCCCTAACTTTAGCTAAACACCGCAAATATTATGATGGATACAAATAGTATGGTCATATGATTCAACGAATAAATAAACATTTTATTTGCCCATTTCATATCATCTTTTGTTGTAAAGCCCTTCAGAGCTAGTATTAACCAACCCAAGTTCAATGCAGTAGCAAGAGTTAAAAAGCCAATTCCAAGCTCTGTTAAAAGGAAAGGTAACGGTAATAATAAAAGAATCCAGAATAACATTGAGTACTTTGTACGTTTAAATCCCTTTATAACAGGTAGCATTGGTATTTTAGCTGCACGATATTCCTCCGTCCGTTTCATTGCAAGCGCATAGAAATGTGGTGGTTGCCATGCAAACATGATAAGGAATAAGGCTAGTGCTCCTGGACCTAAGGCAGGCTCAATCGCTGCGAATCCAATAACAGGAGGAATAGCCCCCGAAATACTACCTACAACCGTGTTACTAACATGCTTCCTCTTTGACCACATTGAATACAGAACGACATAAGCAAATATTCCTACTAGTCCCCACATGCCGGCTGCAAACGATGCCGCAAATAACAAAATTTCACCTACAATTAAAAATGAGAGGGCAATGGTCAACACAAGGTTTGGCTTAAATCTGCCTGTCACTGTCGGTCTTGCCTTTGTTCTTTTCATGATTGGATCTATATCCTGATCAATGAAGTTATTCATTGCACCTGAGCCACCAATGATTAATGCCGCACCCAGCATGGTGTAAAATATGACATCAAGCTCTTGCAAGAAATGTCTACTAGTAAACTGAAAAGCCAGCCACATCCCTGTAAACGTTGTGACAAGATTCGAGTTAACGATTCCAATTTTTATTAGTGCTAAGAAATCTTTTACAACAGATGTTGTTTCTGGACCAGGATTTCTAGTAGCCGCCAGTGTACGACCGTTTGACATAATACCTCTCCTTTCATTTTTGTAAGCATATTCCGCTAACAATAACTATAGCGAAATTTGCGATTGATTTCTAGACATTAAGTGAAATTTAGATGAAGTTGTAAAAATTAGTTTTGTCTAGAAATATAATTAAAAACAACATATCTATAGTAAAACATTTTCTAAAATGAATTGTGAAGGTTAAAGCACGAAATTATGAACAATTTGTGAAATGGAATCGACATCTAGTAGTCCCTTCTCTTTACAAGTTGTTTTTTATACGTATTTTCGATATTATCTAGTAGCAGAAACATTACGTTCTTGTAATGTTGATAGATAAAGTAGGTGACTCATTTTATGCAACACAACAGGTATTTGAAGTGGTTTGCTGTTGCCGCTACAGTAGGGATGCTCCTTATATTACTAGGTGGGGCTCTCGTTACCAAAACAGATAGTGGCCTAGGCTGTGGTCGAAACTGGCCTGATTGTAATGGATCTCTTATTCCAAAGGAGATTACACCAGAAGTCCTTATTGAATTCTCACATCGTCTCGTAACAGGAGTTGTATCTATTTCAATTCTTGTATTAACCGTTTGGACATGGCGTAAGCTCGGACATATTCGCGAAGTAAAACTATTAGGTTTCTTAGCAATGTTTTTCTTAATCGCGCAAGCTCTTATTGGAGCAGCTCAAGTATTATGGGGGCAAGGTGATTTCATCTTAGCACTTCATTTTGGGATATCTCTGATTTCCTTTGCTGCGGTTCTTCTTCTCTCTATGATTGTATTTGAAGTCGATCGGAAATTTGATGCCGATAACGTATTTATCGGTAAAAAGTTACGTTGGCATACAATTGCTGTCACAATTTATTCTTATTTAGTCGTTTATACTGGGGCGCTAGTTCGTCATACAGATTCGAGCTTAATTTGTCCTGATTGGCCATTTTGCTATAATGAAACACCATTAGCACCCCCGAATAATATGTATGAATGGGTGCAAATGGGACATCGATTAGCTGTTCTTATTATTTTCATTTGGATTGCATACATAACTTGGCACGCTGTAAAGGAATATAAACATCAACGTGTTATATACTATGGATGGATAATTGCCTTTACTATAGTAGTTTTACAAGTTATTGCAGGTATGTTAGTAGTCCTTACTAAACTGAATTTAACGGTAGCTTTACTGCATTCATTATTTATTTCCCTTTTATTCGGTTTATTATGCTATATGATCATGCTAGTTGCTCGAAGTAATTATAATGAGAAAAAGAAATAGCCCATTAAAAAAGATTCGCCACCAACGATGTGTCGAATCTTTTTTCTATGACAATTTTGGTTTCTTCATAGCTTCTATAATTCCAACAATGAAGATAATCATGGACACTAGTGCATAATCCTAAAAAAATGTTGGAAAAGAAATGTCAAAATATAGACAAATTAACGTTACGAGTCGGTATAATAATAATTTATCGCTTACACACAATAACAAAGGTTATATAGATGCTAATAAAAGCATCTATATAACCTTTTTTCACGACTATTTATTCAATTTCAATTAATAGATCCCCTGTTGAAATGGCATCTCCTGCACTTGCGTATACCTCTTTAACAATACCATCTTTAGGTGCTTGTACAGTTGTTTCCATTTTCATAGCTTCTGTAATTAACAGGTGATCACCACGTTTAACAGGACTACCTTTAGAAACAACAACTTTCAGCACAGTACCTGGCATTGTAGCACCGATTTGGTTTGGATTGCTTGGATCGGCTTTTAATGCTAGATTACCATCAACTTCAACTGTCATATCCTGAATCACCAATTCACGCGATTGTCCATTAAGCTCAAAGTAAAGGACACGTGTTCCATTGTGTTGTGGTTCCCCGATTGAAACGAGTTTAATAATCAATGTTTTGCCTTTTTCAATTTCGACCTCAATAATTTCTCCAAGCTTTAAGCCATATAAGAATGTCGGTGTGTCAAGAACTGAAATATTGCCAAAGGATTCTGCTGTTTTCGCATATTCCTCAAAGACTTTTGGGTAAAGTGCATAAGCTAGTACATCTTTTTTCGTAACTGGACGATTTAACTTTTCCTCTAGTACAGCCTCTAATTGATCAAACTGAATAGGCTCTAATAATTCTCCTGGACGAACTGTAATTGCTTCACGATCTTTTAACACTACTTGTTGTAATGCCTCTGGGAACCCGCCATGTGGCTGCCCAAGATAACCTTGGAAGAATTCAATCACAGAATCTGGGAAGTCAATCGTTTTTCCTCTTGTTAAGACCGTATTTTCGTCTAGATCATTTTGCACCATAAATAAAGCCATATCACCTACCACTTTTGAAGATGGTGTAACTTTAACAATATCTCCAAATAGTAGATTTACACGGGAATACATGCGTTTCACTTCTTCCCATCGATCACCAAGCCCTACAGCTTTTGCTTGCTGCTGTAAGTTACTATACTGACCACCAGGCATCTCATGCACATAAATCTCAGAATGTGGGCTGATCATGCCACTTTCAAAATCTTTATAGTATTTACGAACATCTTCCCAGTAGTACGATAATTTTTCTAATGCATCGATATCTGCTCGTACCTCACGCTTGCCGCCTTTCATTGCATAGTACAAGGAGTTTGCACTCGGTTGAGATGTTAGGCCTGCCATAGATCCAAGCGCTGTATCAATAATATCAACACCTGCTTCTATCGCTTTAGCGTATAAGTAAATTCCATTGCCACTAGTATCATGTGTATGCAAGTGGATTGGCAGACTTGTCGTCTCTTTTAACTCAGAAATTAAACGGTACGCCGCTTCTGGTTTCAATAAACCAGCCATATCTTTAATAGCTAAAATATGGGCGCCAGCTGCTTCAAGCTCTTTCGCCATATCCTTATAGTATTGCACCGAATATTTCACACGGCTGTCATCGAGGATATCCCCTGTATAACAGATTGCCGCTTCAGCAATTTTTCCTGATTGACGCACAGCATCTATTGCTACTTCCATGCCTTTAATCCAATTCAAGCTATCGAAAATACGGAATACATCAATTCCTGATGAAGCTGATTCAGCGATAAATTCTCGGATTAGATTGTCAGGATAGTTTGTATAACCAACAGCATTAGCTCCACGCAGTAACATCTGGAATAGCACATTCGGCACTTGCTCACGCAGTTTCGCTAGTCGCTCCCATGGATCTTCTTTTAAGAAGCGATACGCTACATCGAATGTTGCACCGCCCCACATTTCCAGCGAGAATAACTGATGCATCATGCGAGCTGTTGCATCTGCAATTTGATACATATCCTGAGAACGAACACGTGTTGCAAGTAGAGATTGGTGTGCATCACGGAATGTAGTATCTGTAAGTAGTACGTCTTCCTGTGCTAAAATCCACTGCACTAAGCCATCTGCTCCCTGTGTATCTAAAATTTGCTTTGTACCTGCTGGAGGTACAATTAAAGGATCAATTTTAGGTTGGTTTGGCTGAACAAAGATAGGTTTTGACTTCTTCTCTACACCAGGGAAGCCATTTAAGGTCACATTCCCTATGTAGCTTAACAGCTTTGTTCCACGGTCTTTACGGACAGGAAACTCGAAAAGCTCTGGTGTTGTATCAATAAAGCTAGTATCAAAGGCACCTGATAAAAACTTCTCATGTGTCACCACATTATTTAAAAACGGAATATTTGTTTTAACGCCACGAATACGGAATTCTTTTAAATTACGATCCATTTTCGCAGCAGCTTCTTTAAAGTTCATACCCGAAGTGGAAATTTTCACCAACAAAGAGTCGTAGTATGGTGTTACGACAGCACCCTGGAACCCATTCCCAGCATCTAATCGCACGCCAAAACCACCACTTGAACGGTAAACCATTAACTTTCCTGTATCTGGCATAAAGTCATTTGCAGGGTCTTCTGTTGTCACACGGGCTTGAATGGCATAGCCAATCATTGGCATATCTTCTTGCTTTGGCATATGAATTTCTTCACTGTGAAGTCCATAGCCTGCCGCTACCTTAATTTGGGCATGGACGATATCAACACCTGTAATCATTTCTGTAATTGTATGTTCTACTTGAATGCGAGGGTTTACCTCGATGAAATAAAAATCGTCTCCTGCGACTAAAAATTCCACTGTCCCTGCATTTATGTACGAGACATTCTTCATTAATTTCACAGCAGCATCGCAAATACGATTTCTTAACTCTTGTGAAATCGAATGAGATGGCGCAATTTCTACCACTTTTTGATGACGACGCTGAATTGAGCAATCACGCTCATATAAATGCACAATATTGCCATGTTTATCGCCAATAATTTGTACTTCAATGTGTTTGGGTTTTATGATTGCTTTTTCTACATATACTTCATCGGAACCAAAAGCAGCCTTTGCCTCAGATTTTGCTCTTTCATAGGAGGAAGCAAGATCCTCTGGCGTATGGACTAGACGCATCCCTCGACCACCACCGCCAAGTGCTGCCTTAATCATAACTGGATAGCCATAATTGCTAGCAAACGTCTCGACCTCTGCTAGATCGGCTACTGGGCCATCTGTACCAGGAATAACAGGAATCTCAGCCGCAATGGCTTGAGAACGTGCTTTGACCTTATCTCCGAACATATCTAAATGCTGAGAAGTTGGTCCGATAAAGACAATGCCCTCTTCCTCACAGCGACGTGCAAATTCCACGTTTTCTGATAAAAAACCATACCCTGGATGAATCGCATCAACATCTGCATCTTTTGCGATGGCAATAATACCTTCAATATCTAAATAAGCATCGATTGGTTTCTTGCCAGCTCCCACTAAATAAGCTTCATCTGCCTTAAAGCGATGAAAAGCACCACTATCTTCTCTTGAATAGATGGCAACAGTTTGGATATTCAGCTCCGTACAAGCACGGAAAATACGAATTGCAATTTCTCCTCGATTGGCTACGAGAATTTTGTTGATTGATTCCATAGGTATCCCCCTTTATGATTGTGTTTTTTTCCTCTCTACCTTTTCAAACATAGAAACATTGATCAATATTCCCATCGCTAAAGATAGAATGATTATAGATGTACCGCCATAGCTTATAAAAGGTAACGTTACACCGGTTAACGGGATTAACCCGGTTACACCCCCAAGATTAATAAACGACTGCCAGCCTATCCAGCTCGCAATACCAGCCGCAATCATGCGTGCCAATGGATCTTTTGTTCGCAATGCAATAGAAAAACCTTTATATACAATAAATCCTAAACCACCTAGGACAATTAAAACTCCCCATATTCCTAATTCCTCCATAATAATTGCCATAATAAAATCTGTTTGTGGTTCAGGTAAGTAACCTAGTTTTTGAATGGATTGACCTAGACCACGTCCCTCTAAGCCGCCTCCGCCAATGGCATAATAACTATTCACCACTTGATGACCACTACCATCCTCATATTCAAACGGATTTAAGTAAGATAATATCCGTCCTTTTCGATTTCCTGTTAGTAGCTCTCCCTTAAATACCCATAGAATACCAAGAATAGCTGTACCAAATGCACCTAATACACCGAAAAATTTCCAAAATGTTTTAAATGGAATACCACTTGAAGCTACCACTGAAACAGCAATACCACATAGAATAATGACTGCTCCTAAGTCTGTTTCAAAGGCTACCCCAGCAACTACTAAAATCCATAGAAAAATTGGATAAAAAATTTCAGTAGGTTGTAGCTTTTCAAACGTATATTTTTGCGCTTTTCGATAAAAAGCAGCTGCAAAATATAAAATTATAAATAGTTTCGCATACTCCGAAGGCTGGAAATTCCCTAATCCTGGGATAGCAATCCAACTTTGAGAGCCTACTTCATCTGCCCCATGACCAAATAATTTTAACCATGTGAATAACACCGCCAATACGACCGTTAGTAACAACATAATATTCTTATTCGCATAATGTTTATATGGGAAAAAGGCGGTCACTATAAAGCCGAGGAAAGCCACCATTAAATTAGTCACTTGTTTTTGATAAAAATAATCAGGTGCCTGTTCTTTCTGTGCAATAGCAACCATCATACTTGAACTGTAAATCATTATTAACCCAAATAAACTTAATAATAGGACCGTAAAAAATAAGGGGTAATCAAAATTTTGTGCATAGCGTTTTAAGTATTGTCTCATTGGAAAACCTCGTTCTAGTAAAAAAACTCAAAGCGCAAAGAAGCGTTTGAGTTTTTCTTTTTATTTGTCTGTATACGCGTCGTGTAGTACAGAAAGTTCCTTCTCGAGTGAATCGAGAATTTCTTTGCCTTTTTCACGTTCAATCAATCCAAGCTTCACAGCAAAGTCAATTTCACGTGATAGACCGAACATTTGTGTATCTAATACTTCCTCATATAAAGGGCATTGTGGCATTGTTAAATGATCCATTTGTACTCGAATAAGGCGAGCAATCTTATCTGCATCAGCAACTAATAGCTCCAAAGCCTTCTCTTGAAAAGAAGTTTGTGATTTCGTATCCATGAGGACGCCCCCATTATCTGATATTTCTTCGATTCTATCTTAATAAAGTTTATCTTTTAGTCGATAAAAATGCAAGTGTCTTCATTGGAAAATAGAGATTTCGAATTATATTTCTTTATTATCTCTAGGCATTAGCGTTATACTATGTCATGGATATACAAGATTTGAGGAGGATTTCTATTATGGAAACAATAATTCCTATCACAGGTGCAGTCACATACCAACTAACATTAGATCCTACTGTGTGGATTTTCGATGATCGTAAATTAGATTTAAACACTTACTTCACTACTCAAAATGTTGAGGAAGATGCTGACGTCAAATATATGCGTGAAGTAGGAGCACACTGGTCACGTGAAATTATGGAAGGAGCAACATTCCCACCTACATTAAAATCAGAAAGGAAATTTGACCGTAAAGGAATGGAGACAGGTACATTTGGTATCGAATTAAGTCATTTCTTGAAAAATGCTGAAATTAAACCAGAAGCGACAACAATCGTCTTAACTTGCAAAGATGGGCAAGAATATCCTTTCACAATTGAAGAAGCTTATACACTTATTTTAAAATATAGCCAAGACGGTAAGCCTCTTTTAGAAGACGGTCCAATCCATGTATTACTAAGAGACGGTTCAAATATTGACAATCCTATTAAAAACGTATCAGCCATTCGCGCTGAATAGGAGGGAATGCAATGCGCGTTAAATGCGTTATTTGCGATACGATTCATAATTTAGATGATAATTTACCTTTAGCCAAAAAATTGCGTAATCGACCAATTCATACTTATATGTGCAATATTTGTCATGATCGCATTTCGGAAAATACTGTAGCACGAATGGAAACAGGCAATTTCCGTTTTTATCGTACTTCACCCCAGATGGATAAAGAATTTTAACTAAAGAACAGATTAAAAAGAGGTGCCTCTATTTTGGGACACCTCTTTTTTCTACTATGCATTATTTTTAATAATCGTCTTTTCAACTAATTCTACAACTTGATACATAATGGTAGCAAAAAAGGCAATGATCAGAAGTGACATAAGGACAAGGTTAAAATTAAATACTTGGAAGCCATAGATAATTAAATAACCAAGTCCTTTTGAAGCTACTAAAAATTCCCCTACAATAACCCCTACCCATGATAAACCAACATTCACTTTCAAGGTCGAAATGATCGTAGGAAATGAGGCAGGCAAAATGACCTCACGAAAGATTTGCCATCTTGTCGCTCCAAAGGTTTGTAAAACCTTACTATAATTTGGATCGACACCTTTAAATGCCGTATATACAACAATCGTTGTAATAATGATGGATATTAATGCACCCATAGCTATGATGGAAAAATAACCTGGACCGAGTGCCACAATCAAAATCGGACCAAGTGCAACTTTTGGCATCGCGTTTAAAATTACTAAATAGGGATCGAGTACTTTTGATAGTAACGGAGACCACCACAAGACAACAGCTATCAATGTTCCTAATAAAGTCCCCGCTAAAAAGCCAATTACGGTCTCCATTAATGTAACACTCACATGCAATGTTAAAGAACCATCACTGACTTTTTCAATAAATGTATGCCATACATGAGTTGGCGAGCTAAAAATTAACCGATCAATCCATTCTAATCTTGAAAGCAGCTCCCATCCTCCAAAGAATAGCAGTAAAATAATAAGCTGATACACTCGAACATAGCGTTTTTCTTTTTTTAACAATTGCTGATATTGCTTAAATAATGTATTATCCAAGGCTCTCCAGCTCCTTCCAAATAGTTTGGAAAATATCTGCATAGGCTGGATGCTGTCTTACATCAAAAGGTGATAGTTCATTAAGGGCTTTAGGAATTTCAAACACCTTGTGAACTGTCCCCGGATTTGCAGAAAATAGAACTACACGCTCACTCATTGCGATTGCCTCGCCAATATCATGTGTCACAAGAATAGCAGTCTTCTTATAAGTTTTTAATGTTTCCACCACTAAATCCTCAAGCTTTAATTTCGACTGATAATCTAATGCAGAAAATGGTTCATCTAATAATAAAATTTTCGGGTTTACAGCTAAGGTACGGGCAAGGGCGACACGTTGCCTCATACCCCCTGATAATTCTCGAGGATAATTATTCCCCACATGCGGTAATCCTACTTCCTGTAATAACGCATTGGCCGTTACTTTATGTGTTTTATGACTTTTCTCCATTATTTTCAAGCCAATTGTGACATTTTCTTCAATGGTCTTCCAAGGAAATAAATAATCCTGCTGAAGCATATAGCCAATGCTTGATTGATTACTTGCTGATAGCTTTTCACCATCTATATAAACATTGCCTTCAGTGGCAGGGAATAATCCTGCAATAATTGATAATAATGTGGTTTTACCGCAGCCACTCGGCCCAATAAACGAAACAAACTCTCCTTCATGAATGGCTAAACTGATATCACGTAATACTTCCTTTGCCTGTGTACTTGAAAAATAACTATGGTGAATATTCTCCAGCTGTAAAAATTCCATATTACTCAGCAGCCTTTTTGGCAAAAGTAGTGTTCACAAGTTTTCCATACTCCACTCGTTGAGGAAGTTCACCTGCTTCCTCCATAATTGTTTGCAAGTTATCCCACTCTCCTTCATCAAGGATTGGGTCAGTAGCATAAGAGCCTTGTGCTTTATATCGCTCAATTACAGTTTCAATTATCTCTATATCCACATTTTCAAAATACGGTTGAATAATCTTTGCTACGTCAGCAGCACTCTCATTTTGCACAAAATCCTGTGCTCGTTTCAAGGCATCTGTAAAAGCTTGAACAGTTGAAGATTCATCCTTTAAATAACTACTTTTGGCCATAAAGGACGTGTAAGGAAGATTACCAGACTCCGTTCCAAACGAAGCTACAATATAACCTTTTCCTTCTTTCTCAAAGACACTCGCAGTAGGTTCAAATAATTGAACATAGTCACCAGTACCTGATGCAAAAGCAGTAGCAATGTTGGCAAAATCAATATTTTGAATGAGCGTTAAATCATTTACAGGGTCGATGCCATGTTTTTTCAGCACGAATTCACCTGCCATTTGTGGCATTCCACCTTTACGTTGCCCCAAAAACGTTGAGCCCTTCAATTGATCCCACGAAAAATTATCTATCTTATCTCTTGCCACTAAAAAGGTACCATCCGTTTGTGTTAACTGTGCAAAATTTTGAATAGGATCATTTGCACCTTGTAATGTGACATAAATAGACGTCTCCGACCCAACTAAAGCTATATCAATTCCATCTGACAGTAACGCCGTCATCGTTTTATCGCCACCTGCAATCGTTTGTAGCTCAACTGAAAGACCCTCCTCCTCGAAGAAACCTTTCTCAAGTGCTACATATTGAGGCGCATAGAAAATTGAACGAGTTACTTCTCCTACTTTGACTTTTTCTAGCTCTGCTTTATTACATGCCGTCAAAGAAAGGAGTAACAAAGCAATGACACCTAATAATAAACCTTTTGTAAGCCAACGCATTCCCTTTCCTCCTTGATGTGTTGAAAATAAGCCTATCGACATTAACTTATTCACATAAGAAGATTTCGGTGCCTATCATTTTTTAATTTGTGTAGAGTGTGGGTGTTTTCTTCAGCTTGACTACAGGGAAAACGTACAAAAAAACAGCCTTAGCATTAAAACCGCTAAGACTGTTTATAACAGATAAAAAGTTCTTATTATAAAGTACGTAATTGTTATTGATTGGTAGCTTGTTGCTCTTCTCTTTTTTCACGCCAAAGTCTTGTTTTATAGACAATTAGAATTAAGGCCGCTACAATCAGACCTTCAATCATTGGTAAGAATAGGGCGAAGAATGTAAGCATGATACAACCTAAAAATAGGAACGCATAAATAATAATATTTTGAGATAACTTTAATTTCTTGGCAAAGCCTAGTTTATAGACAATGGCAGAAAGTACAAATACAAGAAGAAATACAACATAACCTGCTATTTCATAGCTTGGTAAATTTTCATATAAAAATCTAGTGATACCAGCCATTCTCCCATAAACTCGTGTTGTTTCATCTGTACCTGCCTGTGCAGCAACTTGAATAACATTTAGTTCACCCAATAAAGCGGACTTCAGATCCAAGACTCCTCTTCCTTTCGTGGAAGCAAAAAATTATTGTTCAGCGTTTTTTAGTTTTTTCGCTATTCTTTCACGTTCATTTTTATCTAGAATTTGTTTACGAAGGCGAATAGATTCTGGAGTGATTTCTAAATACTCATCATCATTTAAGAACTCTAATGCTTCTTCTAGTGTTAATAGACGTGGCTTTTTAATAACGTTTGTTGCATCTTTTGTCGCAGAACGAACATTCGTTTTTTGCTTCATTTTTGTTATGTTTACAGTGATATCATTATCACGTGTATTTTCACCAACAATCATACCTTCATAAATTTCAGTACCTGGCTCAACAAATAGTGTACCACGGTCCTCTACCTGCATCATACCATAAGTTGTCGATTTACCAGTTTCCATTGATACAAGAACACCTTGGTGACGTCCACCAATACGGCCTGGAATATATGGTTGGTAACAATCGAATGTATGGTTAATGATACCAAAACCTTTCGTCATAGACATGAATTCTGTTGTATATCCAATTAAACCACGTGCAGGAACAAGGAATGTTAAACGTACTTGGCCATTGCCATTGTTCACCATATCCAACATTTCACCTTTACGCGTACCAATCGATTCAATAACCGAACCTACATTTTCTTCTGGTACATCAATTTGTACACGTTCAAATGGTTCACATTTTACACCATCAATTTCACGAATGATAACTTGAGGTTTTGATACTTGTAGTTCAAAGCCTTCACGGCGCATATTTTCAATAAGAATTGATAAATGTAGCTCACCACGTCCAGAAACCGTCCATGCATCTGGTGAATCTGTATCTTCTACACGTAGAGATACGTCCGTTTGAAGTTGCGAACGTAAACGCTCTTCTACTTTACGAGCAGTTACCCATTTCCCTTCACGACCTGCAAACGGTGAATTATTCACTAAGAAAGTCATTTGTAATGTTGGCTCGTCTATACGTAATGGTGTTAAAGCTTCTTGATGTTCCACCGGACATACTGTTTCCCCAACGTTGATGTCTTCCATACCTGAAACAGCAATTAAGTCACCAGCTTTAGCTGATTGGATTTCTTCACGTTTTAAACCAAAGAAACCAAATAGTTTCGTTACACGGAATTGTTTCACAGTCCCATCTAACTTCATTAAAGCAACTTGTTGCCCTACTTCAATTGTTCCGCGGAATACGCGTCCAATCCCAATACGACCAACATAATCATTGTAGTCAAGTAATGCCACTTGGAATTGTAATGGATCTGCTGAGTTGTCTACTGGTGCAGGAATTGCTTCAATTACCTTTTCAAATAGACATTGCATATTTTCTTCTTGTTTTGCTGGATCAGCATCAAGAGAAGCTGTACCGTTTACACCTGATGCATACACAACAGGGAAATCTAATTGATCATCATCAGCGCCTAGCTCGATGAATAATTCTAATACTTCATCTACTACTTCTAAAGGACGAGCTGAATCTTTATCAACTTTGTTTACAACTACAATCGGTGTTAACTTTTGTTCCAACGCTTTTTTCAGTACAAAGCGTGTTTGCGGCATACAACCCTCATACGCATCGACAACTAGTAAAACGCCATCTACCATTTTTAAAATACGTTCTACCTCACCACCGAAGTCGGCGTGTCCAGGCGTATCAAGGATGTTAATACGAGTTCCGTTATAGTTTACTGCAGTATTTTTTGCTAAAATTGTAATACCACGTTCGCGTTCAATATCATTAGAGTCCATTGCACGTTCTTCAACATGTTCGTTTGAACGGAATGTACCTGATTGTTTTAATAATTGGTCGACTAAAGTAGTTTTACCATGGTCAACGTGGGCGATAATTGCGATATTGCGAAGATCTTGACGTAAGTTTGTCATTATTCCACTCCATATTCTTTTTTCGAATGTTTAACTGTGATATTATAGCACAAGAAGGATAGAAATGTCCTTATTAGAATTTCCATCATTCTAAAAAATATATTTGATCGACAAATTTTTTATATAGGAGGCTAGGCTATGAATCGTGCAAAAATCGTAATGGCCATCTATGCATTGGCAGCTGTATTAGCAATGTGTTCTATCGGCTACTCTGTTGCAGCTAGTAATGTATTTGGTGTAATAGCTGGTATTGTGGCTACTTGTGTCATTTTCATGACAGCCTTTAAAATGAAGCGTAAACTACGTGCGCAAGGATTACTTTAAAGAACATAAAAAGGAGCTGTCTAATAAATAGACGGCTCCTTTTTATTCATATGGCACTATATATTTTTCTAATAATTCTTTATGAATAGCGGGATTAGCAATAATAAATGTATCCTGATGAAGGAAATCAAAGCCTTCACCATGTAGATTTGTAGCAACTGCTCCAACTTCCTGAGCAATGATGGTCCCTCCTGCAATATCCCATGGCGCTAAACGCATAGAGACATAGGCATCTAATTTGCCACTTACAACAAATGCAATTTCCATTGCTGCGGAGCCATAGGACCGAGTACCGCGGACTTTTCGAACCATATCAATCACCTTTTCATGGTGAATATGTCGATTAGGTGCGACCCAATGTGCATTTATGCCAATGACAGACTCCTCCATTGTAACAGACTGTAGTTTACGCAATGGTGAATCATTATACCATGCCCCTTGCCCCTCTATGGCACTAAATAAATCCTCCCGCATGACATCAAATATGTAACCTAACTTTCCTACGCCATTGACAAAAATACCGATAGAAATCATAAAATGACGATGCTGTTTAACAAAATTCATCGTTCCATCAATTGGATCAATAATCCAAACTACCCCATCTAGTGATTTAACCTGTTCGCCCATTCCTTCTTCCCCTAGAATTTTGTGGGTTGGATCAAAGGCTTTAATTTGCTCAATAAAGAATAACTCCGTCTCTCGATCAATATTAGTAACGAGGTCATTTGCACCTGATTTTGTCTCAATTACTAGATTATACGAAAAAGCCTCCCGAATACGTCGCCCAGCTTCAAAAATAATATCTTTTGCAAATTTATCAATTTGTTGTAAATCCACTCATAACCCACCCTTCGAATATAAGAAAAGGCCTTTTATATAAATCGCTCTCGTATGTTTATGCTACCTTTTCCCACTACATCACAACTTTTGCTATATAAAACCTAGTACTACCTTATGATATAATTTCTATTTTACCCTTTGTCACAATAAAAATCACCTGCTGTCGGAATATTCAGCAAGTGATTTTTTAAATGGGTATTAGATTTTGATTACGCATAGGCGTGCAAACTTTCAAGTTCCATCTGAATTTCTGCCAGACGTTTTTTACTTTTTTCAATTTCCATGTCATTTTTTTCATTCATTGCTGCAAAGAGTGAAGCTAATTCATAATCTAATTCTAATTGTAAAATGTGCTCATATTGCTTTTCAATGTCAACTTTACGTATAATTTTTACGAACGGTTTCATAAAAAACACTTCCTTTTTTAAATTTTTTTACAAAAACTTTGCTCATTTGATAAAGTTCTTGTTATAAGATTTTTTCCCAAATTCAGCGTAAAATAAACCTTATAAAACGAAAGGAGTAAAATAAAATTGCCAAAAATAAAGTGGACAAACAAAGACTTTAAAGTTTTTACAATAGACGGTTTAGAACAGAGAATGGATGCTTTAAATTTACATGTACGTCCAAAGTTTAATCAGCTAGGTGAAGATTTTTCAGCATATTTCTCTAGCCAATTAGGTGAAGAATTCTTCCCGCATGTGGCTAAACATGCTCGAAGAACCGTTAACCCTCCAAAAGATAGCTGGGTTGCCTTCGCCCCTTATAAAAGAGGTTATAAATCATTGCCTCACTTTCAGATTGGTCTATGGCACACACATTTATTCATCGTCTTAGCTATTATTTATGAAGCGCCTCAAAAAAATGTTATGGCTGAGCGTTTACTAGCTCATAAATCTTTAATTGAGCAGCTTCCAGATGATTTTATCGTGTCAGGAGACCATATGTCCCCTGAGGCTGTTTCTCTCGAAGAGGCAAGAGAAGACAAGCTTGAAGAACTGCTTATTCGCCTACGAGATGTCAAAAAGGGTGAGTTCTTAATTGGGCGTCATATTCCAAAAGAACAAGCAACCAAACTAACAGTAAGCGAATTACATCAATTAACAGAAGACACATTTAACAGCTTACTTCCTCTTTACAATATTATTGTTGGAAAATAGGCTAACCTTATAAAGTTTTTTATTGATGTAGTTTATGCAATATGTCGTTTTTTAACACAAAAAAATAAAGAGTGGATGTGAGTTGATCTCACATCCACTTTTTTTAACGGCCATTTCTTGGGGTAACTTTTATAATCATTCCATCTTCGGCTTCCTTTGTTTGTTTTACAACTGGATAGCTAATGTAGCCACTCGCCTCTTCAAATTCGCGAAAAATTGATTTTTCCTCCGCTTGGGAAGGAACAATCTCTTTAAAGCGTCGATATTTAGCTAGCATAACTTCACGCTTGATGCCTTTTTCATAAGCTTTCTCAATTCCCTCAAAGAATTGAACAACATCCACAATCTCCTCTGTGGACCAATCAGTTGAAAACGGATAAGAGTATTCCATTCGACAAAACCACCTTTACGTTATTGCCCCCATTTTAACCGTATACTTTCAGCTTCTGCAACCATTCGCTTAATAAGATCATCAACGGTTGGGATATCGTGAATCATTCCAGTCACTTGTCCAGCCCAGCCAAAGCCTTGATCCTTATCACCATCGTAAATAAAGCGTTTATTTGCTGAACCACTTATAAATTCTTTCAACGCCTCATATGTTGGTGTCTTTTCCTCAATTTCCAAAATCTTTTCAGTAAATTCATTGCGTAATGCACGAGCTGGTGCACCAATCGAGCGCTTAATAATGGTTGTATCTGCCTCAGTACTTGCAACTAGTGCCTCTTTATAAGCCTCTGAAGCATCAACACACTCTCGTGTTGCTATAAAACGAGTGCCCATTTCAATGCCTTCAGCTCCCAATGCATGAGCAGCCATCCAGCCCCGTCCATCGCCAATTCCGCCAGAAGCAATGACAGGAATACTTACACTATCAACAACTTGGGGAACAAGAACCATTGTACCGACATCATCACGCCCCAGATGACCGCCACCTTCTTGACCCACTACCATTACAGCATCTGCCCCAAGCTGTTCAGCCTTTTGAGCTTGTCTACGAGCAGCTACAAGGACTAATTTTTTTATCGCTGTGCCTGCCAGCAAATTAAATATAGGCGCTGGATTCCCCCCCGTCATTGTAACAACTGGAACTTCTTCTTCGATTGCCACACGCACCATATCCTCATAGCCTGTACCATGCATACCAATCGCAAAATTTACGCCAAATGGTTTATCTGTTAATGTTCTTACCTTATGGATCTCTGCTCGTAATAATTCAGGATCTCGTAAACTCATAGCCGTTATTTGCCCTAAACCACCAGCATTCGACACCGCTGCAGCTAAATCAGCATATGCTAAATAGGCTAATCCCCCTTGAATAATTGGATATTTAACCTGTAAAAGATCCGTCACACGTGTATTCCAATTCATAGTACCTCCCCTTTCGTACAATACTATTTTCTCGGTATCCTGAAAAAAATCCTTTTATTTTTTTAGGAAAAGCCTATTTTTTCGTGTCGTTAGGTGCTATAATTCATTTGTTTTCTTAGATATTATAAAGTGAGGTGGTACCTGCGTTGTCACAATTAGAGACTCCATTGTTCGACGTATTACTAAAACATCGGAACAGACATCCCATTCAGTTCCATATTCCAGGCCATAAGAAAGGGCAAGGGATGGATCCTGCTTTCCGAGAATTCGTCGGCGACAACGTTTTATCAATCGATTTAATTAATATTGCTCCACTAGACGATTTACATTCACCAAAGGGTGCTATAAAAGAAGCGCAAAACTTAGCAGCTGAAGCCTTTGGTGCTGATCATACATTCTTTTCCGTTCAAGGTACTAGTGGCGCCATCATGACGATGATTCTGACCGTCGTCGGTCCAGGTGATAAAATTCTAGTGCCACGGAATGTTCATAAATCTATTATGTCGGCGATTGTATTCGCTGGTGCCATTCCAATTTTTATTCATCCTGAAGTTGACAGCGAATATGGGATTTCTCATGGCATATCCCCTGAAGCTGTTGAAAAAGCATTAAATGCTTACCCAGATACAAAAGCAGTACTTGTTATTAATCCAACATATTTTGGCTTTACAGCTGATTTAAAGCGTATTGTGGAGATTGCTCATGACCGTAATATTCCGGTAGTAGTAGATGAAGCGCATGGTGTACACATAAAATTCCATGATGACCTTCCATATTCAGCTATGGAAGCAGGTGCTGACATGGCAGCAACAAGCGTTCATAAGCTTGGTGGCTCCATGACACAAACGTCTATTTTAAATGTACGTGAGGGTCTTGTTTCTGCAAAACGTGTACAAGCTGTATTTTCTATGTTAACAACTACATCGACATCCTATCCATTACTTGCTTCACTTGACACAGCTCGACGTCAGCTAGCCATTCATGGATACGATTTAATTGACGATGCATTACGTTTAGCAAAGGATGCTCGTAAACGTATCAATCAAATCCCACATTTAAAGTGTGCAGGTAAGGAAAAGTTACATTCTTCTGCAACTTATGATATGGATCCATTAAAACTTCTGATTAGTGTGAAAGATTTAGGTATTTCTGGTCATCGAGCTGAGGAATGGTTGCGTTATAATGCCAATATTGAAGTCGAATTGTCTGACCTTTATAATATCTTATGTTTAGTGACTTTAGGAGATACAAAAAAGGAAATTAATCTTTTAATAAATGCGTTAACTCGTATGTCTAAAGCATTTGATTCTGAAGCGGCTATAACAGAGGCTTTGGTAAATGTTCCAGAAATTCCAGCTCTCGCCATGTCTCCACGTGATGCTTTTTATGCAGATACAGAAGTCGTTCCTCTTGCAGAAGCAGATAACTGTATTTGTGCAGAATTTATTATGGTATATCCTCCTGGGATTCCTATTTTTATTCCCGGGGAAATAATTACTCAAGAAAATATTCATTATATTCAAATGAATATTGAAGCAGGTTTACCCGTTCAAGGACCAGAGGATACAACATTAAAAACAATTCGTGTTATCAAAGAACGTAAGCCAATTTTCTAAAAAATAAAAGCTAGCTCTTCAATAAGATGGGCTAGCTTTTATATTTATAAAATACAGATTAGTAAACATTCTCTTCATTACAAAATCGCTATAATAGAATATTATCTGAAGTATTTTTTTAGTTGATTTTCACAATGACTAACCGCTTCTAGAAATAACCAATTATTACAATAAAAGGGTTGTTCCTATCTTTTTTGGGACAGCTCCTTTTTCCACAAAGCACGATTCTATTATAAAAATAAATACACAAATAAAGGGCAGAAGAAAGCTCCGATAACAGCCGTTAAGCCCATTGATAAGGAACCAACTGATAATTCCTGTTCCCCATATTCTCTTAATTTCACAAGACCTACCCCATGTGAGGCACTTCCTACTGCCACTCCCCTACTCACAGCAGAGTCGATTTTACCATACTTAATGACTAACGGTCCGATAATGGCCCCTACAAACCCTGCAATCATAACGAAAACAGCCGTTAAAGGAGGAATGCCCCCAATCGTTTCGCTCACCTGCATTCCAACAGGCGTTGTTAATGATTTAGGTAAGGCTGTCAGCATCCAGCTTGGTTCTACACCGATCCATTTTAGTAACACAAAAATTGTCACTAAGCCTGTTATCATGCCGATTACAAGTCCTGATAAAATAGAATACTTATATTTCATAATAATTGCCCGTTGATTATAGAGAGGATATGCAAGTGCCACAACAGCTGGCCCAAGCATTTTCTGAAGCCATTCCCCACCTTGCATATAAGTTGAATATGGAATATCAAACACAAGTAAAATCACTGCACTGACAATCGTAGTCGTGACCAAGGGAATCATGATAGGATGGGGAAATCGTAGATAGAGCTTTGTAAATAAAATAAACATGATGATGGTGCTAAGGACAACCGTTACTTCAATCAACAGTCAATTCCCCCTTTCCTTCTTCTCCCGTAATTTTCGTACCTTCCTTTTTCGCCAATTCTCTTTTTTCAATGAGTTGTGTCAGCAATCCTGTTACATAAATAGAGATTAATGTACTAGCAATAACTGCTAGAATTATGAGCAGACCAGTGATTGACATGAGCTCTGGATAATCAATAACACCTACAGTTGCTGGAATGAAAAACAACGTTAAGATGCCAATTAAAAAACCTGCTCCATCTTGTATATATTCGACCTTAATAATTTTAAAATTGAGTGAAAGTGCTAATAAAAGTAAGCCAATGACACTTCCTGGAAGAGGTATGTGCAAATAAGAAACAATGCCAACCCCCATGTAATAGAAAATAGTAAGTATACCAATTTGCACAATAATCCGAACAACTCGTAACAACAACGCAGCAAAATTTTCGTTCAACATTTCGCCACTTTTCACCCCCTATATCGTTCATTCTACATCTGTAGGAATTTTCTGTCTATTATAATTTTATAAAAATAACAATCAAATGGAGAAATATCCAACCAATTCTATAAAACAGTATTAAAAGTCCTATTCTACAAGAACTTCATAAGACTCAAAAATATGAGTGAAGATGCGATTGCCTATTGGTCTGAAAAATTACAGGCAATGTCTGAATCAAAAGAATGGCAAGCTGAGGTGACCCGTAATGGTTGGCAAGCAGAATACCGGACAATCAAAATAAAATAATCATTGAACTACTAACAGCTCTTGGTATGCAAAAATAACGAATCGTTTTTTAAAAAAAGACACAAGTATTTCCATTAAATATAGAACTACTTGTGTAACTCTATTCTATTTTCAACGGAGGTGTAAAACGGTTGAGCTATACATTTGATATAACATCTAGCATTATCCTCTTAGCACTTAGCATTTTGTTTATTTTTCAAGCAACTCAGATTTCTGATAGTGCTTATGGGTCTACAGTTGGGCCTAAAATTTTTTCATTAGGTTTAGGTATTATTTTAGGTTTATTAAGTCTTCAATTATTTTATGAATCATGGAAAAAAGCTGTGAGAGAGCGAGTCACAGGAGGATCAACTACTTCTTCTAAAATAGCTTCAACAGAGCTCAAAAAGTTCTTAATCATTTTAGGTAGCGCTCTTGCGTATGTATTTTTCCTTGAAAAAATTGGCTATATAATCACAACATTTTTATTTTTGTGTATTAGTTTCCAAACAATGGAACTACTAAACTTACTTATTCAATTATTATTGCAGCTGGATTTTCACTCGGCATCTATTATTTATTTACAAGTTTACTAGGAGGATCATTACCTAGTTTCCCAATTTTTTAGTACAGGAGTGAACATATGTCAACATTGCAATTTTTAGCTGATGATTTTGCAGTTGCCCTTCAATGGCAAAACCTTTTATTCGCTCTTGTGGGTGTCATAATTGGTACAGCAGTTGGTGTACTTCCAGGTATAGGTCCAATGAGTGGAGTTGCATTATTAATACCTGTTACAGCAACTATTACAACTGGACTACCTACTGAGGCTGCTGCTACAAGCTCCATTATTTTACTTGCAGGGGTATACTACGAGGCCATGTATGGTGGATCAACAACCTCCATTCTATTAAACACGCCTGGTGAATCGTCATCAGTTGTGACAACATTGGATGGCTATCAAATGGCTAAACAAGGCCGTGCAGGAAGTGCTCTTTCGATCGCGGCCATTGGCTCATTTTGTGCGGGCGTTGTAGCGCTACTAGGTCTGATATTATTGGCAAATCCATTGTCAAAATTAGCACTTAAATTTGGACCCGCAGAATATTTTTCTTTGATGTTATTAGGACTTGCAGTAGTTAGTGGCCTAGCAGGACGTTCTATTACCAAAGCTTTAATTATGACTGTTTTAGGGCTTATGCTCGGGACAGTTGGTATTGATGCCGTATCAGGTATCGAACGTTTTACATTTGGTCAGCCAATGTTATTCTCCGGCATTGTATTTATAACTATCGTTGTTGGTTTATTTGCATTAGGCGAAGTATTTAAAACCATTCTTGAAAAAGAAGAAGAGGATGGTCAATTAGCCAAAATTAATTGTGTATTACCAACAAAGGAAGATTTAAAGGATAGTGCTGTTCCTATTGCTTGCGGCTCCTTATGAGGCTTTTTCATTGGCGTATTACCCGGTGCAGGTGCAACACTTGCCTCATTCATTTCTTATATTACTGAAAAAAATTTAGTAAAACACCCGAGCAATTCGGAAAAGGTCATATTGCGGGTGTAGCTGGGCCAGAATCAGCGAACAATGCTGCCTCAGGCGGTGCAATGATCCCATTACTAACATTAGGAATTCCCGACTCAGGTACTACTGATATTTTAATGGGTGCACTTATTATGTATAATATTCAGCCAGGTCCATTATTATTTGATGAACATCCTCAAGTTGCTTGGGGATTAATTGCCAGTATGTTCATTAGAAATTTAATGTAACTAGTATTAAATATGCCTTTAGTCCGCATTTTTGCCAAAATCATCGAAACACCTAAAAAATATCTATTGCCTATAATTATTGCCATTTCAATTTTTGGTGTTTATGCCGTGCAATTCGCCACATTTGACGTATTTTTATTAGTAGCTTGTGGTGTTCTTGGTTATCTATTTGCTAAAAATGATTACCCAGTAGCTCCCTTAGTCCTTGCACTGGTACTAGGGCCAATGATTGAAAATAATATGCGCCGTGCATTAACCATTTCGTATGGAGACTTTTCTACTTTTATAACAATGCCTTTATCATTACTATTTTTAGTGATTTCCATTTCATGGTACTTATACCACTGATTATGAAAATACGTGGTAAAAATGTTCTTATTAATGAAGAAGGGTAATTTTTCTTAAAGATCCACTATACTTCTATTTGTATAGTGGATCTTTACTATTTTATAATGCGTGACCAGAGCCACCATCAATATTAACAGCTGTTCCTGTAACATAGCTCGCCGCATCAGATGCTAAGAAAGCGATCACGTTTGCTGCTTCTTGTGTATCTCCTACTCGACCAAGTGGAATTGCTTGTCCCACTTTACGAGAATAATCTTCCCACGATAAATTTGGTGCTTCCTTTTTCCATTTCTTTTCGATTTGATCACTACGAATAAGTCCTATACATACAGAATTTACTCGAATATTATCCTTCCCTAAATCCTTGCTCATCGCTTTCGTCAAGGCAAGCCCCGCAGCACGGCTTACAGTAGTAGGAAGTGAGCTTGCAGGTGGAGTTTTAGCCATCACAGCAGTCACATTAACGATTGCACCGCCACCAGCCTTTCGCATATATGGAGCAGCATATTTTGAACAATGAATAGCACCAAATACCTTTAAATCTAAATCTGCCTGCCACAGCTCACTACTCACCGTTTCAAAGGAATTCGCTGAAGCTGTACCAGCATTATTAATAAGAATATCCACACGTCCAAAATGCTCTACAGTACGCTCAATGAGATACTTACAATCTTTTTCTTTTGTAATGTCAGTTGGAACAATTAATACATCTACGCCTGTTTCGTTTTTTATACATCCTGCAGCCACTTGCAGTTGCTTTTCACCACGAGCGCAAAGTACAACCTGTGCACCCTCTTTAACAAGCTGCATGGCTGTATAATAGCCAATTCCTTTACTCGATCCTGTTATAATTGCTACTTTCCCCGTTAAATTAAGCTCCATTATTAAATCCTCCCTTACTTTCTACAATGCTATCATTATAGCATTTATCGATTATTCAGAATAATCAAAGGAGCTTCTAAATGATAGAAATTCGATTTGAAAGCTATAATGACGGAATTTTTCATGAAGAGCTACTTATTACTTTTCATTATCATTAAAGCCTGTTATGGGAACAAGCTAATATAAAAATTAATTGTTCATAAAAAGATTTAGATTTCTAATGACGGTTTTTATAATAAAAATTTCCGTTTTTCACTTCAATCGGAGAGCACATTTTCGAGTTGTTACCCTTTCTTACTCACCCATCTGTTCTTAATAATACAGTGGCATCAAAAAAGGAGTGTAGATAAGCGAATGATCCCGCTTTATCTACACTCCTTTATTCAAATTATTTTTTCGCTACAATGTGGATTGGGTTGCCAAGTAATACTTCAGCAGTTTCCATTGTAATTTCACCTAATGTTGGGTGAGCGTGAATTGTTAATGCGATATCCTCAGCAGTCATTCCGCCTTCAATCGCTAAGCCCATTTCAGCGATCATATCAGATGCACCAGCACCTACGATTTGAGCACCAATTAATAAGCCATCCTCTTTACGAGCAACAAGTTTCACGAAACCTTCTGATTGGTTTAATGCAAGAGCACGACCATTTGCTGCGAATGGGAATTTCGCTGCAGTGTATTCAATGCCTTCAGCTTTTGCTTGTTCTTCATTGTAACCAACTGTCGCCATTTCTGGATCTGTGAAACATACAGCTGGCACTGCAAGATAATCAACAACTGATTTTTCACCCGCAATTGCTTCAGCAGCAACTTTACCTTCGTAAGATGCTTTATGTGCAAGCTGAGGACCTGCTACGATATCACCGATTGCATAGATGTTTGGAATATTTGTACGACATTGTTTGTCAACATTGATTAGACCACGTTCACCGAATTCAACTCCGATTTCAGCAAGGCCCATTTCATCTGTATTTGGACGACGTCCTACAGTAACTAATACGTAATCAGCTTCAACTTTTTTCTCTTCTCCGCCTACTTCATAAGTTACTACTACGCCGTTTTCAGTTTCTTCTACGCCTTTTGCAGATGCGTTAACTTCAATTTCAACGCCTTTCTTTTTAAGGCCTTTTTTCACGATTTGCGTCATTTGTTTTTCGAAGCCAGCTAAAATATCTTTTCCGCCTTCAATAATTGTTACTTGAGAGCCAAGGTTCGCATAAGCTGATCCAAGCTCAGTACCAATATAACCGCCACCGATAACAACTAATTTACCAGGTACTTCTTGTAGAGAAAGTGCACCAGTAGAATTTAATACACGATCAGTGAATTTGAATGTTGGAATTTCAACTGGACGAGAACCTGTTGCAATAATGACATTGTTAAATGTGTAAGTTTGAGCAGATTCACCATTGATGATACGCACTGAATGAGCGTCAACGAAATAAGCTTCACCTTGTACAATTTCAACTTTGTTACCTTTAAGTAAGCCTTCAACACCGCCAGTTAATTTCTTAACAACGCTGTCTTTAAATGCTTGTGCTTTTGAGAAGTCTAATTTCACATCAGAAGCGATGATTCCCATGTCATCTGAATGTTTAGCTTGCTCAAAACGGTGACCTACTGAAATTAATGCTTTTGATGGGATACAACCTACGTTTAAGCACACTCCACCAAGTACATTTTTTTCAACGATTGTTACTTTTTGGCCAGTTTGAGCTGCACGAATTGCTGCTACATATCCTCCAGGACCTGAACCAATGACAAGAGTATCTGTTTCGATTGGGAAATCTCCTACTACCATTTTTGTTACGCCTCCATTAATAATAATTCTGGCTCACTTAACAAACGCTTTAAATGATTTAAAGCATTTTGCGCAGTGGCTCCATCGATCATACGATGATCAAAGCTCAATGATAATGCTAACACAGGTGCGGCTACAATTTCACCATTTTTTATTACAGGTTTTTCTGAAATTCGACCAATACCTAGAATTGCTACTTCAGGATGGTTAATAACTGGTGTAAACCATTGTCCTCCTGCAGAGCCAATATTCGTAATGGACATGGAAGCACCTTTCATTTCATGTGGTGCTAGCTTACCTTCACGGGCTTTTGTCGCTAATTCATTAATCTCATTAGACACTGCAAATACAGATTTACGATCTGCATGCTTAATAACTGGTACTAGTAAGCCTCTTTCAGTATCTGCTGCAATACCAATGTTATAGTAATGCTTTTGGATAATTTCTTGTGTTGCATCATCTAAAGAGCGATTAAATTCTGGGAACTCGCGTAAAGTTGAAATAAGTGCTTTCACTACATATGGTAAGTATGTTAATTTAACACCTTTTTCGGCAGCGATATCTTTGAATTTTTTACGATGTGCTACAAGAGCTGTTACATCGACTTCATCCATTAGTGTAACATGAGGAGCCGTTTGTTTCGAGTGTACCATTGCTTTTGCAATCGCTTTTCGAATACCTGACATTTTTTCACGAGTCTCTGGGAAATCCCCCTCAAGAACTACTGGTGCTGCTGGTGTAGACGTTTCTTGTTGAACTGTATCTTCTGATGTTTCGATATTTGCAGTTTCAGCCTCTACAGTGCCGCCACCTTTTAAGAAGTTTTCAATATCTTCTTTAAGGATTCGACCATTTTTGCCTGTACCCTTCACTTCACGAATATTTACATCGTTATCACGGGCAAATTTACGTACAGAAGGCATCGCGATCACACGTTTTGTTTCATCAACTACTGTCTCCACTTTTTCTGGAGCATTTTCAGGAGCTTTTTCTGGTGCCTTTTCCTCTTTAGCAGGAGCTTTTTCTACGTTTTGACCAGATTCAGCAGTTGCTTGAACTTGTGCCTCTGTTTTTGCTTCGGCATGATCGTCACCTTTTAGCTTTAAGTCTTCATAGCCAGGTGCGTCTAATCGGATTAAAACATCGCCAACTACGGCAACTGTTCCTTCTCCTACTAAAACTTCCTCTACTGTTCCTTCAACTGGTGAAGGGATTTCTACTACTGCTTTATCATTTTGTACTTCACAAAGAATATCGTCTTCTTTTACTGTATCTCCAGCTTTAACGAACCATTTCACAATCTCGCCTTCGTGAATACCCTCGCCAATATCCGGTAATCTGAATTCAAATGCCATGTGTACCCATCCTTTCTATTTACTGTTGTTCAAGTTTAGAAGCTTTATTAGAATGTTAAAACTTTTTTCGCTGTTTCCATTACATCTTTGTAGTTTGGTAACCAAACACCTTCAGCTTGTGGGAATGGGTACACAGTATCTGGTGCAGCCACACGAAGAACAGGAGCCTCTAAGCTTAAAATTGCACGCTCTGTAATTTCTGCTACTACGTTCGCAGCGATACCTGCTTGTTTTTGAGCTTCTTGGACAACGATTGCACGACCTGTTTTTTCAACAGATGCGATAATTGTTTCCACATCGATTGGTTGAATTGTACGTAAGTCAATTACTTCTACAGAATGTCCTTCTTTTTCAAGTTCTTCTGCAGCCTTTAAGCTTTCATGAACCATTAAACCGTAAGCAACAATTGTTAAATCAGTACCTTCACGTTTTACATCCGCTTTTCCTAGTGGAATTTCGTATGCTTCCTCAGGCACTTCTTCACGGAATGAACGGTATAGTTTTAAATGCTCTAAGAAAATAACTGGGTTGTCATTACGAATAGAAGAAATAAGTAAACCTTTTGCATCATATGGTGTTGATGGAACAACAACTGTTAGTCCTGGTTGTGCTGTCATTAAGCTTTCTAAGCTATCTGAGTGCATTTCAGGTGTGTGTACACCACCACCAAATGGTGAACGGATTGTTACTGGAGCATTGTAGACGCCACCACTACGGTAGCTCATACGTGCTAGCTGGCCACTAATTGAATCCATTACTTCATAAACGAAACCAAAGAATTGAATTTCAGGAACTGGACGGAATCCTTGAAGAGAAAGGCCAACTGCTAAGCCACCAATACCTGATTCTGCTAATGGTGTATCAAATACGCGGTCAACCCCAAATTCTTTTTGTAGGCCTTCTGTCGCGCGGAATACCCCACCGTTGACACCTACATCTTCCCCGAATACAAGAACGTTTTCATCATTCTTTAATTCTGTGCGAAGTGCATCTGTAATTGCTTGAATCATCGTCATTTGTGCCATAGGTTATTTCGACTCCTTCTCTTTATAGATTTCATACTGTTCTTTTAGATTAGATGGCATTTCGCCTTTATACATATTTTCCATTAATTCTGTTACTTTTTGTTTTGGAGCAGCATCTGCTTTTTTGATTGCTTCTTTAATTTCTTCTTTTGCTCGCTCAATAACTGCTTCTTCTTTTTTCTCATCCCATATACCTTTTGCTTCTAGGTATTTACGGAAGCGAACGAGAGGATCTTTTTGAGCCCATTCATTATCTGTATCAGAAGTACGGTAACGAGTTGGGTCATCCCCAGCCATTGTATGAGGACCATAACGGTAACACATTGTTTCAATTAATGTTGGGCCTTCACCATTAACCGCACGCTCACGAGCATCACGAGTTGCTACATAAACTGCAAGCGCATCCATTCCATCTACTAAAATACTTGGTAAGCCTGCTGCTACACCTTTTTGTGCAATTGTTTTAGCAGCTGTTTGCAATTCACGAGGTGTTGAGATTGCATATTGGTTATTTTGTACGATGAAGATTGCTGGAGATTTAAATGCACCTGCAAAGTTAATGCCTTCATAGAAGTCTCCCTGAGAAGAACCACCGTCACCAGTATAAGTTACTGCAACAGCTTTTTTCCCGCGTTTTTTAATACCAAGTGCTACCCCAGCAGCTTGAATATATTGTGCTCCAATAATAATTTGTGGAGCTAAAACGTTTACACCTTCAGGAACCTGATTGCCCATGAAGTGACCACGTGAGAATAAAAATGCTTTTTCAAGAGGTAAGCCATGCCATACAATTTGAGGTACATCACGGTAACCTGGTAAAATCCAATCTTCTTGTTCTAATGCAAAGTGAGAAGCAAGTTGTGAAGCTTCTTGACCAGCAGTCGGTGCATAGAAGCCTAAACGTCCTTGACGATTTAATGAGATTGAACGTTGATCTAAAATACGTGTGTAAACCATACGTGTCATTAACTCAACTAGTTCCTCATCTGATAATTTCGGATCTGCCTCTTTATTTATAATTTCGCCTTCTTCATTCAAAATTTGAAACATTTCAAACTTATCTTCGATTTCAGTTAGCGTTTGTTTAGCATCAAAAATATTATTGTTTTTCTTGCTCATTTGTCACATCTCCCTTTCAGCTGTATTAAAATAAATCACCTTTTTAACTAGTACAACTTATTCTTGACACTCAGTATACTGAATAAAATACTGTCGGTCAATCATCTATTACTGCTATATACAAAGATTTTTTCTAGAATAACAATCAAACACCGCTGTCCTATACTGTATTACTAATATTCAAATTCTGTATTACAACACCTTACTCACACCATACAACTCTTACGTTTTCCAACAGGTTTTCCCCTAGTAGAATACCCCATTCTCGAAAATCTAATAGCATTAGAAAAATTTTTTGAGTATATTCAAATAAGGACTTTTTTCATGGGATTGTACGAAAACGTGATGTATACTTATTAGTAAGCACTACAAAGTTGAAAGGAAGATTACTATTATGATTTTAATGGATGATATTATCCGCGAAGGTCATCCGACTTTACGCACAAAAGCAGAGGAAGTTAAATTCCCTTTAACTGAAGAAACAAGAAAGCTTGCTGAGGATATGCTTCAATATTTAATCAACAGCCAAGATCCTGAAATGGCAGAAAAATATAATTTGCGTAGTGGCATTGGTTTGGCTGCCAATCAGGTAAATAGCTTACAGCGTATGTTTGCTCTTCATTTAAAAGATGAGGCTGGTGAACAATTAAGCTTTGTAGCCATAAATCCAAAGATCGTTAGCCATTCTGTTGAAAACACATACCTATCATCAGGAGAAGGTTGTCTTTCTGTTGACCGTAATATTCCTGGGTATGTACCTCGCCATGCACGTATCACAGTAAAATTTAAAACAGTTGATGGTGAAGAGAAAAAAATGCGCCTTAAGGGCTTGCCAGCGATTGCCTTTCAGCATGAATTAGATCATCTAAATGGCGTTATGTTTTATGACCGCATTAATGAAAAGAATCCATTTGCAGAAATACCAGATTCAATCCCATATGAGCGCGACTAAAAACAACCTCGGCAGTTTTTTACTTCTGCCGAGGTTAATTATTATTTATATTCTAATTGTCTATCCATATTTAACCGAGCATTGATCGTTTCAATTAATGCTGGCAACTCCGCCATTGTTTCAATTGTATAATGAGCGCCAGATTCTTCAAAAACACATTTTGTTTTCTCTATGATTTGTCGCTGTTCTTCTGAAGATAGGGCATTGAATTCTTCTTCGGATAGTCCCATTTCTGAGCTTCCAATAATAACGCCAACAGCCCAAACACCTGCATTTAAGGCTTCCTTTATATCTGATGTTGTATCGCCAACCTTCACAACTCGCTTCGTCGCTTGCGAACCTAATGCCTCCATATTTTTAAAAATCATATATGGATATGGTCGCCCTTTATCACCAACCTGTGTTGGTGTTACAAGAAAATCAGGTTGATAGCCCTTGTCAGTAGCATGCTTTGTCACTACTTCCATCATTGCATCTGTATAGCCAGTTGTAGAGCCTATTCGAATACCTGCATCTCTTAATTGCTGTACGGTTGTTTTCACGTGCTGGATAGGATCTGTATAGGTCGCCAAAGACTCCATTAATTTTGTTTCAAAATGATTATACAATACATGTACATCCTTTTCAGTAAAGGATTGTCCATGTACACGATGCCATTCTGCTTTAATTCTTGGCATTTCTAGCATGGTGCGGATATGATCAATTTTCAGCATCCCCATTGGTTTACGAGCCTCTTCCAGTGTAACTATTACACCAGCATCTTCAAAAATTGTTAAAAAAACATTAACAGGGGCAAAACAACCAAAGTCAACTGCTGTGCCTGCCCAGTCCAAAATAACCGTCTCAATTTTCATTGTTTTTCACCACCATATAATTTTCAATGCTTTCACATAATGCAAGAATATCTTCCTCATGAATATCACCAATATTGCCAATACGGAATGTATCGGCATCCGTCAGCTTACCTGGATAGATAACGAAACCTGCATTTTTTATTTCTTGATAAAAATGCTCAAAAGAAAACTCTTTATACGGGAATAAAAATGTTGTGATAATTGGTGATTGAAGCTCCTCCGAAATATACGCTTTAAATCCCAGCACTGACAAGCGAGAGCGAAGTAGTTGATTATTATACGCATAGCGTTTGTAGCGGGCATGAATTCCGCCTTCTTCATTCAACTCTTCAAGCGCCTTAGCAAAAGCTGCCACTACATGTGTAGGCGATGTGAAACGCCATTTCCCATCTTGCTTCATTACTTCCCACTGACTATGCAAATCTAATGCAACACTTCGAGCTTGTCCCTTACATTTTTCCAGTGCTCTTGTATTCGCGATAACAAAACCAAAGCCTGGCACACCCTGAATACATTTATTGGCACTACTAATACAAAAATCAATATGCAAGCTTGATAAATCCATTGGTACGCCTCCAAAGCTACTCATGGCATCTACAATAAACGTTTTGTTGAACGAATGAACAACTTCCCCAATTTCTTTAATAGGATTTAAAATACCAGTAGTCGTCTCACAATGTACGAGAGCTACATGAGTAATACTCCTATCTCTTTCAAGGAAGGATTGAACTTCTAACAAGGAGGGCTGTTCATCAAAAGGAGCACTATAAACAACATGCTGTAACTTTAAGGCTTTAGCCATTTCAACAATTCTTTCACCATAAGCACCATTTGTTAGTATCAGCAACTTATCATTTTCACCAATTGCTGTTGTGAGTACAGACTCTACTACAAAGCTTCCACTTCCTTGCATTAGTACCGTAGTGTAATCAGCTTCATCAACTTTTGCTAATTTTAAGAGTTGCTTACGAATCACTTGTGTCACATTTTTATAATCATCATCCCATGTACAACGATCTTTTAACATTTCTCGTTTCACTGCTTCAGTTGTTGTCAATGGACCTGGCGTCAATAATTTATAGTTACTCATCTGCTATAACTCCTTATCGCTGCGCTTCTTTAAAGAAGGCTTGGTGTTTTTCTAATAAATCTACGGTTAAGGTTGTATCCCATTTTTTCAAATAAGCAGGAACGTGCTCGTCCTTTACTTGTTCTCCTTCATATAGAGCTACAGGATATTGCTCTAGAAGACCATCACGAGCCTCTGTTGCAATTACCTTTGCAATTTCTTTTGCTAATGCTTCCTCACCTTCTTTATCTACAACAGCGACAGATTCCGTTAAAGTGAAATTTCCTTCTGTCGGGTCAATATAATCAATCGGTAACCCTTCGTTTTTGGCATCAATAGCTTGGATACGTAAACCAAAGCCTGCAGCAACTTCTCCTGTTTTCACCTTTTTAATAGGGCCAGAGCCTGAACTTTCAATATGTGGTCCTGCATTTTTAATTAACTCTGCTAGAACTTTTTTCCCTTCCTCTTCACCATATTCCTTTATAATAGCTTGTACTAGAAGCCACCCTGTTGAGGAGTCCATAATGTTTGGGAATGACACTAAATCCTTATAAGCAGGGTCTGTCAAATCTTTAATGGATTTCGGAATAGATAGCCCCTTTTGTTGTAATACCTCTGTATTAATAAAGATAGAGCCTACATTGCCTAAAATCGGTAATGCATACGTAACACTCCCATCAAGAGGCTTTAAGTCTGAAGAAATATCCACAAACATGGATTTTGAGGTTTGTGCACTTTCTATAAAATAAGAAGCCATTGTTACAACATCTGCTTCAATATCTGTCCCTTCCGCCATCATTTTTCCACCTAACTCAGAAGTACCAAACGACTGGATTAAATACTTACCTTTATAGCCCTTGTCATCCAATGTAGTTTCCATCACTTCAATAGCTTCATCATCAGCATTTGAATAAATGATAACTTGCTCTTTGGAATCTGCTGCTACCCCTCCACATGCAGCTAAAACGACTGCTGCTGCACTTACTGTCCCTAACATCATGCCTGTTGACTTCTTCATTTTGTAATCTCCTCCGTTTTTTCTTTATGTGCTGCTATATAATCACAACCTAATTTCACAATGAGGTTTGTACATAAAATGAATATCGATAAAACAAAAATATCAGTGTACTTTGCGAAATGCTGTAGCTCTTTTATCCTTGTCGATACAAGCATTGTCTTTGTGCTGACAAGAAAAATAACACCGCTTACTGTAACCATCGCATTTAAAAAATAGTAGCTAAACATTTGATAAATCGTTGGCCTAATATTCGGTAAAATAATTCGTATCACGGTTTTTAACCACGAATCCTTTAACAGCTCAGCTGTCACTTCCCACGTAGGATCCATTTTTTGCAATGAATTTTTCGCCATTAAATAAGGTGTCGTAAAAAAATGCACGATATTACATGCGATAATGATCAGAAAAGTACCCTTTAAAGAACTTCCATTAAAGAAAAATAAGTAGGATAATCCAAGTACCATACCTGGAACTGTATTTGTCATCATAGAAGTTACATCTAAGCTTTTTCTTCCCTTTAATGGTGTCCTTGTATTAAGAAGCGCCGACATAAATGTTATGCCCACACCGAATATGGCTGTTAGAACCGCTACGATGAGAGAATTGATATAAACCTTCGTTAAATCTTTTTCTGCAAGTACATTTTGAACGTGCTCTAATGTAAAGCTGAAATCGTACGGATAGCCTTTGGTAAAAGGCACAATAAACATGGGTGAAAAAATAATACATACAGCTGTTACACTGAGAATTGAATAAATTGTAAATAGCGCGTCTCGTAAACGATGCTTTACAAGTTCACTTTGCCCAACCTGTTTATATTGAAAATTGAAGCGCTCTAAAATCGTTAGCATGACAACACCTAATACAGCAGGTACTAGCATTAACACCGAAATGACTGCTCCACGTTCAAAATGTACAATGGAACCTAACATGGCTTGGTAGAGCTCAGTAGCTATTACCCTGTAATTGCCACCAACTGATGCAGGGATTCCAAAATCTGTAAAGCTTAAAACAAATGTTAAAATAAATGCCCCGCCAATTGTCCCAACCATAGGGCGGTATACGGTATGATAAAAACGACGCATTGGCTGATCATGCATTAATATTGAAACAAGTAAAAACCGCTTATCGATATATTGCATGGAGTTTTGCATTAATATAAAAGCAACTGGTAATGTGTATAAGACGTAACCGATCACCAAGCCGTTATACCCATAGATTGTAAAAAGAGGCTGCCCCACTAATTTTGTTAGAATTCCTTGATTCCCAAATGTATAAATCAATACAAAGCCATAGGTGATGGTTGGCAGTAGCATCGGCAAGGTTATTCCAATTTGAACTAGCTTTTTTGTATGGCGATGCATCGTAGTAAAATGAACAGCATAGGCCAACCAAAAGGCTAAAATGGTTGTAATCACTGATGCTACAAAAGAAACTTTAAAACTATTCGTAAAAGCTTCACGAATTTCGATATTCCGTAAAGCTTCTATATAATTTTGAGTGGTCACGACATTGCCTATTTTGAATGACTGCCAAAACATATAAAGCAATGGCACAATTAAAAAGAATAGAAAAAATAGTAGAATCGGTAGAAAAATTAATTTCATTATTTTATTCGTTTTAAGCATATGTTTCTCCAAATAATTGATAGATGTTATGGCGCTTAATATGAAGCTGCCTTAAGATAAAATCCTCTACAAATTGATTTTTGGGCGCTGTAACAATTTCATGAGGTGTGCCAAATTGAGCAACTGTACCTTCATTAATAATGATGACTTTATCTGATAAGGTAAGGGCTTCTTCTGGATCATGTGTCACGATAATTGTCGTCAAATTAAATTCACTGGCGATAGATTTAATACGCTCCTTTATAGATTCTTTTATAACGCCATCTAGTGCACTTAGTGGTTCGTCTAATAATAGAATTTTAGGTTGCATCACGAGTGTTCTTGCAATGGAAACGCGTTGTTTTTGCCCACCAGACAATTCATGAATCTTCTTATGCAAATGAGGAGCTAGCTCTAAAAAATCAATGTATTCTTGTATCTCCTCTTTGGACATTTTCACGTTTTTATTTTTTAATCCATAAATGATATTGTCGTATGCATTTAAATGAGGAAATAACGCAAAATCCTGAAACACTATATTAAATCCTCTTTCTTGCATTGATTGCTTGGAAATATCTTGTCCATTGTAGACAAGCTGACCAGCAGTTGGATCTACAAGTCCTAAAATGATATTAAGCAAAGTAGTTTTACCGCAGCCACTCGGCCCTAGCAATGAAATAATCTCACCTGATTCGATGGTTACATTGATATCTACTAAAACTTTTTTATTTTTATAGCTTTTTGAGATATTTTTTAGCTCTAACAAATTGGGTCACCTCACTCAGTTCTTAGCTTCAGTATAGAGACTATTTGTAAAGGAAAATGCTTATTCGTGTAAATGTTGAGTAAATTCTGACAAACTGTTGACAAAGTTATGATTGTTTTGAGTAAATATCTAGTAGAGGTGATGAAATGTATATGATAGAAAGGCAACACCAAATTTTGCAGTTTATACGTCAACATAAGGTAGTAAAATTAGTAACACTTACAAAAGAGTTTAACGTTTCAATGGAAACGATCCGTCGTGATGTCCAACAGTTGATGCAAGACAAAAAAATTGAAAAATTTTATGGGGGCGTTAAATATATTGAGCCAGTAGAAGGACTAATGGATCACCGACTTCACGAACAGTTAACAGAGAAAATCGCCATTGCCAAAGCATGTGCTTCGCTCGTTCAAGATGGGGAATGTATTTTCATTGATAGCGGAACAACTACCTATCAAATGACACCATTTTTATTGGACAAGGAAAAACTAACAGTGGTGACAAATTCACTACCTGTAGCATTTGATCTAATCGGCTCTAACATTGAGGTTATACTGCTTGGGGGTAAAGTACGCCATTCTGAAAAATCAGTGACATCAAATGAATTTTTATTTCGCTTCGAGCATCTTAATATCAATAAAGCTTTTATTTGCGCTAGTGGCGTTTCAATTGAAAAAGGCATATCTGATTTTAGCTTGGATGAAGCGATTACTAGAAAGCAAATTATTTCTATCTCTCAAAAAGTCTACGTAGCTACAGATTCCTCAAAATTTAGTAAAGATGTAGCGATTCAAGTTTGTCCAGTGGATGACGTAGATGTCATTATCACAGATGACGCACTATCCAAAAAGACGATTCAACATTTTTCGGAAAAAGGTGTTCAAATAAAAGCCGTCAATATGGCATAGACCATTAATCAATAAAAAACAACTAGTTGTAAATTTCACAACTAGTTGTTTTTCATTTTTAAATAATGGATAGCTTACGCATTATTTTAGAGAGGCCATCCTCGTCTACATGGTCTGCAATATGATGAGCGACTGCCTTCACTCGCTCATGGCCATTTCCCATAGCCACACTTGTCCCAACTGCCTGTAGCATCTCAATATCATTTATGCCATCGCCAAAAGCAAAGGCATCTTGTAAAGTGATGCCCATTTTTTCAAGCACCTTTTCAATACCAGCAGCCTTCGAACCTCCCTTTGGCAAAATATCACAAGAATAACGATGCCAACGTACAAATTGAACATTTGGGAATGTTTCATTATATAAAGGTTCATCTTTTTCTTCCATAAAAATAAGTGTTTGATATACATTGTTCTGCATATAATAAGATGAGTCTAATTCTGGATACGGATATTTAAGAGTATCTAAGCTTTCAGCTACCATACGATGATCGCCAACTGAGGCAATCATCCGTTTATCATCTAAAAACACTACCGGTTCGTTACGCGCCTCACCAAAGGCAATAATTTTAGCTAGTTCATCTTTCGCAATCCCATTTGTATAGACAACCTCACCTTTATAGACAACATATTGGCCATTGAAGGTAACATACGTATCGATCTCTAATTCTTCTAGCAATGACTCAATCATAAATGGTGCTCGACCAGTAGCAATCGCCAATTCATAACCATTACGTCGTGCTGTCAAAAGTGCCTCTTTTGCAGATGAAGGTAACTTTTTTTCACTGTTATAGAGAGTACCATCGACATCAAAAAATAAAATTTTGTTCATTCTATTAACCCTTTCCATAAATATTATCCTTTCAAGCTAAATGACTTTACATAGACAATAATTTTAATTATAATGATCCTAAGGAGTGATGTGCCATGCTGAAGAAACTCAAACGGAAATTGTTGAAGCAACTTCGCGGCGTACTCGGAAAAAAATCAATTGCCTAACATTTGCCCTTCATTATTTGAAGGGCTTTTCTTTATTTTAGAGGAAGTGCGTGATAATATAAAGGAAATGCATTTATTTGGCTATACGCAACCACTGTCTCACTACTTCCTATACAATTTTATAACATAGTGCACATCTGAAGCATTGAGATACAAGTATTACAAACGTACATTTCTTCAATAAAAGAAATTCGTTGTTTTCTTGTAGCACGTGTGTGGTAGTAGTCAAAGGTGCAAGAAAATTGTACGCAATTAAAGGAGAGCAAACTATGATTTACAAAGTTTATTATCAAGAAAATGCAAATGAGATTCCAGTTCGCGAAAATACTAAAAGTCTATACCTAGAAGCTACTTCAGAACGTGAAGTACGTGAAAAGCTAAAAGACCGAAACTACAACATCGAGTTCATTCAACTGCTTGAGGGTAACTACTTAGAGTACGAACAAGCAAGCCCGAACTTCGTCTTGGAGGAAATTTAACAAACATGAAGTTTGTTAAAAATGACCAAGCAGCTGTTTTCGCGCTCGGCGGACTGGGCGAAATCGGCAAAAACACTTATGGCGTTCAATTTCAAGATGAAATTATCTTAATTGACGCCGGTATTAAATTTCCAGAAGACGACTTACTCGGCATTGACTATGTTATTCCTGATTACACGTACTTAGTACGTAATGTCGATAAAATTAAAGGACTTTTTATTACCCATGGACATGAGGATCATATTGGGGGTATTCCATACCTTTTACGTCAAGTAAATATTCCTGTCTACGGTGGTAAGCTTGCACTTGGCTTATTACGTAATAAATTAGAAGAACATGGCTTGCTACGTACAACAAAACTCATTGAAATTAAAGAAGAGGATGTTATTAAATTCAGAAAAACATCTGTTAGCTTCTTTAGAACAACACATAGTATCCCTGATGCTTATGGAATTGTTGTTAAAACACCACCTGGTAATATCGTTCACACAGGTGACTTTAAATTTGACTTTACACCAGTGGGTGAACCAGCCAACCTAACAAAGATGGCTGAAATTGGACGTGATGGCGTACTTTGCTTACTATCTGATAGTACGAACGCTGAAAAGCCTAATTTCACAATGTCAGAGCGCACAGTTGGAAAAAGTATCGATGAGATTTTCCGTAAGGTGGATAGCCGTATTATATTTGCTACCTTTGCATCAAATATTCACCGTTTACAGCAAGCCACAGACGCAGCCGTAAAATACGGAAGAAAGATTGCTGTCTTTGGTCGCTCAATGGACAATGCTATTACGATTGGTCGTGAGCTAGGTTACATTACTGCTCCAAAGGATACATTTATTGATGCTCAAAGCATCAATCGACTTCCTGCAAACGAAGTGATGATTTTATGTACAGGCTCTCAAGGTGAACCAATGGCTGCCTTGTCACGTATTGCCAACGGGACACATCGTCAAATTCAAATACAGCCTGGCGATACAGTTATCTTTTCTTCTTCACCAGTACCAGGTAATACCGTGAGTGTTAATAAAATCATTAATTTATTGTTCCGTGCAGGTGCAGAAGTCATTCATGGTGCATTAAACAACATTCATACATCTGGTCACGGATCTCAAGAAGAACAAAAACTGATGCTTCGTTTAATGAAGCCTAAGTTCTTTATGCCTATCCATGGTGAATTCCGTATGTTAAAAATGCATACACATTTAGCTGAAGATTGCGATGTTCCACTAGACAATACATTTGTTATGGAAAATGGTGATGTTCTAGCACTAAGTGCCAATGAAGCACATGTAGCTGGGCGTATTCCTTCAGGAGATGTTTACATTGATGGCAATGGTATTGGCGATATCGGTAATATCGTGTTACGTGATCGTCGTATTCTTTCTGAAGAAGGTCTAGTGATTGTAGTTGTAAGTGTTGATATGGAAAACCAAAAAATTGTTTCTGGCCCTGACATCATCTCACGTGGATTTGTCTACATGCGTGAATCAGGTACGATGATCAACGAGGCACAAAAAATGCTAAACCGTCATCTGAATGAAACAATTCAAAGCAAAACTCCTCAATGGACAGAATTGAAGAATGAAATTACAGACGTTTTGGGACCTTATCTATTTGAAAAAACAAAACGTCGTCCAATGATCTTACCGATTATTATGGAGGTTTAACCTCGTAAAAAGAAACTATGTAAAATTTACATAGTTTCTTTTTTATTTTTGAAACCTCCTTTTTATTTTTGCGTATATAGTAATAACAACATCAAAAAGGAGCGTTTTTATGCTAGATAAAATTCTTCATTCCTTATTCAATAGTAAATCCAAACGCCATTATTCTTCATCAAGTAGCCGTAGTAGGTATTCAAAGCGACATAATTATTATGGTCACAAGCATTATAAGCGTAGCTCTCGTAAAAGCTCACGCAGTTTTTTCAGCTCTATGAGTTTCTTTAGTAGCTAATGTGGTGGAAACGACTTTCCGAAAAAAGTTTTGACCAGGCTGTGGAACTTTACATAGCAGAGCATCCCGATTTTTCTTTTAAAAAATTTCTTGGCTATGGCTCATATGGTCGTACGTATTTAATTGAAGATTGCTCATCAGCAAGTCTATTTGTTTTAAAATGCTTGCGCCCCAAACATCGTCACCACCAGAAAACCATTCATAAATTTCAACAAGAAATTCACATACTCCAGCAACTTTCATTGTCCTATGTTCCTACCATCCATTCAGCAGGAACAATTTCAGACAGCCCATTTTTTATCATGGACTATGTTAATGGGCAAACTTTTGAGCAGCTTATTTTTCAGAACGGTGCCAAATTTACAATCGCTCAATCCCTTGCTATTACAAAGCAACTATTAGAACAAATTGTACAGTTACACAATTATGGTATTGTACATCGAGATTTACGTATTCCAAATATATTGTTAGTGGGTCAACAATTGCATATTATTGACTTTGGTCTAGCTACCACTTATCAAAAGCAAATCGATATCTCTACGATTGAAAATCCAAAACGTGCTGAAAATCATATAAGCGATCTTTATTTTGTCGGCCATTTTTTATTATTTTTACTATACTCAGACTACAAGCCAAGCAAGAAAAAAGAGAAAGCTTGGCAGCAGGAATTAAAATTACCAATCGAAGTCCAAGATTTTCTAGAGCGCTTATTATGGATTCAAGAACCCTTCGCAAGTGCTTTAGAGGCCTTGCAATCTATGCCCCCATTCATAGATAAAAACCATTAAAAATAGAATTGTTCACCGCCAATCGTGAACAATTCTATCCTAGAGTTCAAATATTAAAGTATTTTGCAGTTACATATGCAATCCAATGATACGCTGGGTCTACACGTAGATTTTCAATTAGCCCCTTAATGATTGCTTTACCATAAGTAGGATTTTCTATTTCTTGCTTTAACAACTCAATGGATTCTTTTTCTATAGAATCCTCAGTATGATTTATATTTTGCTCCAATAATTGTAGTAAAGCATCTTTTGACACGTCTTGCTCACACGGCTTTGCAATAAACGGCACAAGATCTGCTGTAATAAATGGAATGGTTGTATGATGGGCAATAATATCTGTCTTTTCTGCTAAAGATTTAGCTAATTGCTCTAAATCAAGTGGCATATCTGAAAAAATAAAAAGCTCAGCATAGCTCTTCATAAATCCTTTTATGCAGTACATTACATCATATTTCGTTTCTTGTAATTGATCCTGATAAAGCTGCTCAAGCATATAGAGAATTGATTTCGACATTTCTGCTTCATACGCTGTTATTTTATGAAATAGCTCTTTTTTTGTTAAAAAGACCTTTTCATTAAAGAATACACGTGCGGATGCGGAATGGTCTTTGAATGCTTGAAAAATGCTTTTATAAAATTCAACCAAAACAGTTTCTTTGTTATACGTTCCTCTGACTACTTGGTCAACATCTGCAATAAACTGCTGTAAATAGTAATCAACCATTGATATTACAAGCTCATCTTTGGTTTTGAAGGATAAATAAAATGCACCTTTAGAAATCCCGCAGCGTTCTGTAATTTGTTGTACTGACGTAGCTTCAAAACCCTGTTCAGAAAACAGTTCTAACGCTTTCTCCATAATTAATTGCTTTTTTAACATATTTTTAACTCTCTCCTAATGCATTTCGTTGACAAATGACCGATTAGTCATTAGTATAAATAATTGAATTTAGATAGTCAATAAAGGGTAGGTGTGAAGGTGAAAGGTTTAGTTAATTTCGTATTAAAGAACAAATTGGCAGTGTGGTTATTAACAATTATCATCACTGTCTCTGGTATTTATTCGGGTACACGGATGAAAATGGAATCGATACCCGATATTTCGATCCCGTATTTAATTGTCATGGGCGTATATCCTGGCGCAACGCCTGAACAAGTCATGAATGATCTTTCCATTCCGTTCGAAAAATCCATAGAAAGTTTAGAAGATGTGAAGGCTGTTTACTCAACTTCCTCTTCCAACGTAGCACAAGTTCAAGTGGAATACGACTATGGAATTGATATGGATGAGAAAAAACGACAATTAGAAGCAGCTTTAGATAATCTTAAACTACCTGAAGGTGCTCAAGAGCCTACTATTATGGCAATCAGCATGAACATGATGCCTGTAGTCGCTTTATCTGTAAGTAGCTCTAAGGAAGATATTGTTGATTTAACTTCAACAGTTGAAGATGTTTTACTGCCTAAAATCGAAAAGATTGATGGTGTTGCATCCGCTACCATCACAGGTCAGCATATTGAACAAGTATCGTTTAAATATGATGAAGAAAAAATGGCAGCACTTGGTTTAACAGAGGATACTGTTAAACAAATGATTCAAGCAAGTGATATGTCACTGTCACTTGGTTTATATCAATTTACTGTCGGGGAACAAGCCGTTTCAGTAGACGGTAAGGTAAAATCAGTGGATGAACTGAAAGACTTATTAATTCCAGTTACACCTTCAGCTACGAATCCTTCACCTTTCGTTCGTCTAGGTGATATTGCAAAAATTGAAGTAGAAGGTAAAGTGCAATCTGTTTCACGTACAAATGGTCAAGATGCCATTGCTATTCAAATCGTTAAAGGCCAAGATGCGAATACCGTAACAGTTGTTAATGCAGTAAAAGACCTTATGAAGGATGAGGAAAAACGATTAGACGGCTTAAACGTAGAGATCTCTCTTGACCAAGGTGCCCCAATAGAAGATTCTGTATTTACAATGATCGAAAAAGCAGTCTTTGGTGGCGCAATTGCCGTATTAATCATTTTACTATTCTTACGTGATTTCAAATCAACGATTATTTCAATTATTTCTATCCCAGTTTCTATCTTCATGGCATTACTCCTATTAAACTGGATGGATATCACATTAAACATCATGACCCTCGGCGCGATTACCGTCGCAATCGGTCGTGTTATCGATGACTCAATCGTAGTTGTAGAAAATATTTACCGACGAATTCACTTAAAACAAGAAAAACTTACAGGTCGTGCCCTAATTCGTGAAGCAACAATTGAAATGTTCAAACCAATTCTTTCTTCAACATTGGTAACGGTCGCTGTATTCGCTCCTCTTATTTTCGTAGGTGGTATGGTAGGCGAATTATTCATGCCATTTGCCCTTACAATGACATTTGCATTAGGTGCATCATTATTAGTTGCGATCACAATCGTACCTGCTTTATCTCACTTCTTATTCCGTAAAAAGTTATACGGTGAGAAGACTGAAAGCCAACATAAAGAAGTTGGTAAACTTGCTATCTGGTACAAAGGTGTCTTAGAAAAAGTATTAAATCACAAAATTATTACATCTGTCCTTGCGATTCTTTTACTTGTTGGCTCTCTTGCATTAACACCACTTATTGGTTTTAGTTTTATGGGCTCACAAGAAGAAAAAGTTATGTACTTAACGTATACGCCTGCAACGGGAGAACTGGCTGACGAAACGGCAGCTAATGTTGAAAAAGTAGAAAAAGAATTAATGAAACGTAAAGATGTTGATATTTTACAAGTTTCCATTACAGATGCGAACAATGTCGATCCATCAGCAATGATGATGGGTGGAGGTGCTGGCGGTGCCTTAATGTACCTTATCTTTGATCCGGATATGGAAGACTTCCCTAAAGCTCGTGAAGAGGTTGAAGACTATGTATTTAACATCGGGCAATCAGGAGAATGGAAGTCTCAAAACTTCTCTTCTATGTCGATGTCATCAAACGAAGTCAGCTATACACTGTATAGTGATGATTTAGATAAACTTCGAGATGCTGTGAAACAAGTAGAAGGCGCTCTAAAAGAAGTGGATGGCTTAGAAGATATTAAATCTGATAATGAAGATCCATATGTAGAGCATGTGCTAAAAGTTGAACAAAAAAATGTCCTTCAATACGGGCTAACGACAGCTCAAATCGTGATGGCATTAAATTCAAATACATCACAAGAAGTATTAACTACCGTGAAAAACGATGGTAAAGATATCGATGTCATCGTTCAACGAGATGCTAAAGCAGCTGCGACTTCACTTGATGATGTCTTAGCCACTGAAATTAAAACAGCATTGGGTACAACAATGACTATCGGAGAACTAATAGATGTTGAGGAAGGTACAACACTTAACTCATTATCTCGTTCAAAAGGTGAATATTTCGCAACAGTATCTGGAACGATTATCGGTGACGATATTTCAAAAGCCACTACTGCTGCTGATAAAAAAATTGATAAATTAGATTTACAAAAAGGTGTAACACTTGGTGTTGCTGGTGTTGCTGCTGATATGCAAGAAACATTCACTAAGCTTGGTATTGCGATGTTAGCAGCCATTGCCATTGTTTACTTCATTCTAGTGGTAACATTCGGAGAAGGTTTAGCTCCATTCGCTATTCTTTTCTCACTACCATTCACAGTAATTGGTGCATTCATTGGATTATTCGTTACAGGGCAAACTATTTCTGTATCTGTCATGATGGGTCTATTGATGTTGATTGGTATCGTCGTCACAAATGCCATCGTATTAGTTGACCGTATCATTCATATGGAACATGATGGTCTTTCCATGCGTGAGGCGATCCTTGAAGCAGGAGCAACACGTTTACGTCCTATCCTGATGACAGCCATCGCTACAATTGGTGCTATGATTCCAATGGCACTTGGTACTGGCGGTAGTGGATTAATTTCCAAAGACTTAGCTATTACTGTAATTGGCGGTTTATTATCTTCTACCCTATTAACACTTGTTGTTGTACCAATTGTTTATGAAATGCTATCTAAAATGTTAAAGAAAAACCGTAAAGATATTGAAGAAAATTAATAAAAAAAACAACCACTCATGCAATCTTTGCGTGAGTGGTTGTTTTTATCCTAATCTTTTTATTGATTTTCTATTACTACAAAAACTTCCTTGCTTTCCACACCTGTATTTGATACAGCCTTAATGCCGTATGTATAGCTATGTTTAGTAAGAGCTGACTTGTCCACAAATTTAGTGAGGCCATCCATATTATAAACAACATCCACGATATTTCGAGGGTCATCATAAGAACCTTCTTTGTTTCCTGTAAAACGATAAATGACATACTTGCGTGGCTGTGGTTCATTTTCGTCTATAATCTCTATCTTGCGACCTGCCGCTTCCTTCGTCACTTGCACAAAAGTCGGTACGTTCGGCACTGTGTCATCATCCCAAGTTGTTTCGGGTGTCAGTGCTGTGTAATTATACAATTGTTGACTAACAATCGTTGCATAGCCTAGTTTATTGTTTTGAAAGCTTCTTAAGGAGAAATGCATTTGCCCCTCAGCAGCTACCTTTTCCGAACGATTCGCTAGTATTTGACTTGGTAACTCCATTTTATTTTTCCATGCTGCATCACTATCATTGCCAACTTTGTAATCAGCAAGCCCAATGTATAGATGCACAGGGTGTGTTGTTGCGTAGGTTTGCACTTCATGGCTCCACCAATCTAGCAGCGTTCCATATTTCGCAACAGATAATGTTCTTGACCAATAAATCTGTGGTGTAATGTAATCAATTGTGCCATTTTGAATCCATGTTCTTACGTCTGCATATAAATCATCGTAATTATTAACACCAGCCCTTGTATCGCTTCCTGTTTTATCTAGCGATTTATTGCGCCATACACCAAATGGTGAAATACCAAATTGAACATATGGTTTTGTGTCTTTAATGGCCGTGTAAAGATTTTCTACAAGACGGTTGACATTATCTCGTCGCCAATCCTCCACCTTTTTAAAGGAAGCACCATAGTTTTTAAAAGCTGCTTGATCTGGAAAAACTTCATTAGCAATTTTATATGGATAAAAATAATCATCCATATGCACTGCGTCAATATCATAATTACCTACTAGCTCTCTTACTACTTCAACTAAATAGTCTTGAACTTCTGGTAAACTAGGATTTAAATAATATTGCTTACCATATTTGATAACCCAGTTTGGATGTGTTCTAGCCACATTATCAGCAGCAAGGTCTGTCAGTTTTTGTCCAGACATTGTTACACGATAAGGATTCATCCAAGCATGCAGCTCCATACCCCGTTTATGACTTTCCTCTATCATGATCGCAAGAGGATCGTAGCCTGGATTTGTGCCTTGCTTTTTGCCTGTTATGTAAGATGACCATGGCGCTAGATCAGAGGCATACATTGCATCATTTGTTGGTCTTACTTGATAAATAACAGTATTGAATTTATTGGCTTTTAGTTGATCCAATGTTTGGCGTGTCCAAGTCGTGTACTGCTCCTTCGTCATACCTGCTTTCATATCAAGATTAAGAACGGTTGAAATCCAGACAGCCCTCATTTCCCTTTTTGGCTGTGTCGTGCTTGCCAAAGCAGTCTTTGTAGGGATTGTCGATAGACATAACACAAAAATCATCGCGACTAAAGTTAATATTCTCCATTTACTATTTTTCTTTCTCATATTTCCTCCATTTGCTATTTTTCTATTTTAGTATATGACAAGTACTCGCTATATGCACGTCTCCAAAGCAACTTTATCGGAATCAATGAAGCAGATAATTAGTTTCAACTCTAACAAACGTTCCCGATAGATTCAAAATATGTATACTAACCATTAAAAACTACTGAAAAGGCGATGAATCGTACTTTTCCTTTAAAGAAATCGATAAATATGTCATTTTATTAGATGAATTTCACAATTTCCATATTTTTAAAATTCAACCTAGTTTTTGCTTCATTCCTTCTTTACGCAAAGATGAACTTTATGCTACAATCAACACAACTTATATAGAACGGAGGGTATTCCCAATGACAGCATCAATTAGACTACGATTTCATCTTACTAATTAAATATGTGTACGCTTTGCCTGCTGTGCAAGGGAAATGGAATTAGGTCTAGTCTGTTTTAGGAATACTTGAAAAGAGGGGGCTTCTACTCCCCTCTTTTTTTGTGTTGTCTTTTACTTTCCACACAGGCACTACTGTTAGAAAGGGATGACGAAATTGGAACATTGGAAACGTAACACAATACTTTTTTTAAGTAGTCAAACGATTTCACTTTTTGGCTCTGCTCTTGTGCAATATGCCATTACATGGTATATCACACTTACAACACAATCAGGCAGCATGATGACCATCGCGATCATTTGTGGCTTTTTACCAACCTTCTTCTTAGCACCTATTGCTGGTGTCTGGGCAGATCGCTATAACCGTAAATGGCTTATTATTTTAGCAGATGGAATGATTGCCTTATCTACGCTAATTCTAGCTATTTTATTTTTAATCGGCTATGATGAGCTCTGGCTACTATTTGTTATATCAGCCGTACGCGCAGTTGGTGCAGGTATTCAAACACCAGCAGTGGGCGCAATTTTGCCACAATTTGTGCCTGAAGAGCATTTAATGAAGGTTAATGGTGCAAATAGTAGTATTCAAGCCTTCATCATGATTCTTGCACCTATGGCAAGTGGTGCATTATTAACGATGGCTTCTATTGAATCCATTTTCTTTATTGATGTGACAACAGCGGCTATTGCCATCGCTATCTTCTTATTATTTCTGCATATCCCTGCACATGCAAAAGCTAATCAGCCACAAACAACAGGCTATTTTAGTGATATGAAACAAGGCTTCATCTATATTAAAGAGCATGCTTTCTTGAAACAATTATTCTTGTTCTTTGCCTTTTTCATGCTGCTTGCTGCACCTGCTGCCTTTTTAACGCCTTTACAAGTTACACGAACTTTTGGCAATGATGTATGGCGTTTGACTGCCATCGAAATGGCCTTTGCCATTGGGATGTTAATCGGTGGTATCGCAATCGCAACATGGGGTGGCTTTAAAAATAAAGTGCATACAATGACATTATCCGCTTTGTTATTTGGTCTTTGTACAATAGCTCTCGGCGTCATTCCTATTTTTTGGTTGTACCTCGGAATCATGGCCATTACTGGCATAGCCATGCCAATCTTTAATACACCTGCAACGGTGTTATTACAAGAAAAAGTGGAAAGTGACTATATGGGAAGAGTATTTGGCATTCTTAGTATGATATCTACCTCTATGATGCCTTTAGGAATGCTAATTTTCGGGCCAATAGCTGATATTATTGCTATTGAGTGGCTACTCATCGGTACAGGATTATTACTCTTCATCCAAGGATTTTTCCTTCTGGGCAGTAAAGTCTTATTAAAAGCTGGTAAACCTACTGCTGAGCATGTTGACTCGCTAGAAAAAAAGTGAAGATTTTATTTCAAGAAAATTGTTAATAAAAAATAACATTTAAATTTAGCCTATCCACAATCTCAAACAACGTTGACGCTAAAAAAGCCTTGCTTTATGCAGGGCTTTTTTCGTCTTTATTTATGTCTTGGGAATTTTTTGTGCTTTAGCATCTTGCTTCCCACAATATCTGAATTATAATTATTTGCTTTAAAATTTAAATGGTCATGAAGATCTCTTCCAATACGCAACAACTTCGGTATCCAAAAATTTTAGATGTTGCCCTTAAAGGAATTTAAAGATATGTATTAGGAAATAGGACGCTTAGAATTTATCTGTACATTTTTCACCATAACTTATTTAAAATACGCACTTTAATCTAATTGAACTAAATATAATAACGATGAATAGGACGTCCTACGTTTCCATATTGTATATCTACTTTTAATAGTTTCTGCTTTTCTAAAAAGTCTAGATAGCGTCTAGCTGTAACACGTGCTGTACCTATATAAGCTGATACCTCCTCCGCTGATACTGCCTCGCCACTTTTTTTTATATATGCAAGTACCTTATCTAAGGTAGCTCGATTAAACCCTTTGGGGAGTTCTTCTATAAGAATGGCATCCATTCCTGTTGTTTCTACTACAATTTGTTCAGGAAGACGTTGTTGCATTAAATGATCGACATCATGCTGAGTTAAATCTTGCATGCCGCTTATTTTCCTTCTATAGCTTTGATAATTTTTTAAAGTCTGCTCAATCCGCTCAAACGTAAAGGGCTTCATAATATAATCATAGACACCTAAGTGTAATATTCGCTGCACAGTGGGCATATCATTCGCAGCTGTTACAGCAATAACATCAACATGAAGATGCTCTTCTCGTATTTTCCCTAACGTAATAATGCCATCCTGCTCTGGCATAAAAATGTCCATAAAGACAAGCTCTGGGGTTAATTGTTTAATTTTTTGAATTCCCTCAATTCCATTGCTAGCATAGCCAACTAATGAAAAACCTTTGATTTGTTCAATAAATTGTCTGTTCACTTCTCGTACCATTGGATCATCTTCAATCAATAAGACATTTATTACATCCATCTATACTTCTCCTAACTCAAATAAAATTAAGAAACTGGTTCCTTTCATAAATTCACTTGTTACTTCAATATCTCCATTGCCTTTTCTTACAATTTCATAGACTAAATGCAAGCCAATGCCTCGATTTTCACTAGCCTTTGACGAAAATCCATTTTCAAACATACGCTCCTGCACCTCTTTGGTCATGCCAATCCCGTTATCGGTAACTGCAATCGCTAAGACGCCATCATGCTCGTCTACAGAGATGGCTACATATTTATCTTCCTTAGAAAGTACATTTAAAGCCTCAAAAGCATTTTCAATTAAATTGCCAAACAACACAACAAAATCATGATGATCTAATAGAGGTGGAAAGCGTTTAAAATGACTTTTCCGATCAATTTCAACCTCGATACCCAGTTCTTTTCCATAACTTACTTTACTTAATAACAAACCTGAAATATTTTCATTATGAAAGCGTTCATTTAAAAACTTCGTCAATGAGGCTTCATTTTCAGTAGTAACAGTAACATATTCAAGTGCTTGCTTTGTATGTCCCAATTGCAGTAGTCCCGCAATCGTATGAATCTTATTTTTATGCTCATGGGTTTGTACACGTAATGCTTGAACAAAGGCCTTTACACCTGTTACTTCCTCCGCAAGCTTTTTCACAGCTGTTAAATCTTTAAACATAGCAACTGCACCAACTAGCTCTCCATTCACAATAATAGGTACACGATTACTTAAGATACTATGATGATTAATGTAAAGCTCTTGATCATAAACAGGTGTTGCTGTTTCAACAATTTCAGGCAGACGGGTATCAGGCAAAACGTCATAAATCTTTTGTCCAATACAGTCCTCTATTTTCCTAGTAACACCTAAAATATCGGCCGCTTTTTCATTAAAAATGGTGATATTCATTTCCTTATCTACCGCTATTATTCCCTCATGCATAGCATTAAAGGTTTCTGTTCTTTCCACATACATTTTTGCAATTTCATGGGGTTCAAGCCCAAACATTTGTTTTTTTATATGTCGTCCTAGTGTATAGGCACCGAAAATACTGAAAATCAGTGATATAACAATAGTTATCATAATTTCTCGCTCATAACTTTGTAACATTTCCAGAAAATCTGGTAATGAATAGCCAACGACTACAATGCCCACTTGTTCCCTTTTATCATTAATAATTGGCACGAAAGCCCGTATCATAACACCCGATTCTCCACGTGCCTTTGATACATAATAATGTTCACTAAATGCGGCGTTTAAATCCTGGGACTCACTGCGTTTTCCTATTTCCTTACTTACTGGGTGTGATAGTTTAATACGCTCCATATTCATTACAACAATATACTCGGCCTTATGAATCACTCTAATGCCATCTACAATTTTATTAATATTTTTTGCTGATTCTTTTATATTGGCATTTTCCAGATGTACACTAAGCTCTGGTACATTTGATACAGTTCTTGCCACAAGCATTGCTCGCTGTCCAAAATCTTTTTCCTGTTCAGATAATAGGTTACCGAGTAAAAAAATACCACCTAGTAAAAAGGAGAGTGCAATGATTAAAAATGTCACTAACAGTATTTTGCCGTTCACAGGCATTTTCATCATTAAAAAATTCCTTCCTTTCAAATTTGCATTCTCGTAATCAGTGGCACACATATTTAGTTTTAAGATTATCTGCAAAAAAATCTTTTGACAACATATTTAGTCTATCTAAGTAGCAGAAAATATTGAATTTAATGAACAATATTATAAACTGATAATTTAAAAAGAACTTAATTATCACTCTATGTTTTTGTATTATAACAATAATTAATTAACTATAGCGTACCATAACAGAGATAGTTATTGATATTACTATATTTATATGTAAATGTAAGTAAATGTACTTAATGAACGATATGTTTCTTATTTTCTAAATCTCTTTTTTAAAGAAATATTCGCTATGATACTTTTAGTGAAAGCGATATCAAAGAGAAAATTTAGAAAAGAGGTAGCAAAAAATGAAGTTACTGAAAAATTTGACTGTTCAGGTTATAGTGGCTATCATACTTGGGATTATTGTCGGAGCCATTTTCCCCGAGTTCGGTGCCAGCTTGAAAATCTTAGCAGATTTATTCATCAAATTAATTAAAATGTTAATTGCTCCTATTATTTTCCTAACAGTTGTTATTGGAATCGGCAGTATGGGAGATATGAAAAAGGTCGGGAAAATCGGAGGTAAGGCATTGCTTTACTTCGAAATAGTTTCCACAATTGCATTAGCAATCGGAATTGCTGTTGCTTTAATCGTAAGTCCTGGTACAGGCTTGGATACATCAGGTGCATCTGATGCTGATATTTCAAAATATACAACTGCTGCAGCTGAATCTGAGCAAGGCTTGGGTGCCTTCATTTCTAGTATTATTCCAGAAAATGTAGTTGGTGCATTGGCAACTGGTCAATTATTACCAGTCCTATTCTCTGCTGTTTTATTTGGCTTAGCAGCTGCCTCAATCGGTGCACCCGCAAAACCAGTCATCACATTCTTTGAGCAAGTAGCAGAGATATTCTTCAAGATCGTAAGTATGGTTATGAAAATATCACCAATCGGAGCTTTTGGTGCAATGGCCTATACAATTGGAAATTTTGGTTTAAAATCTTTAGGTAATCTAGGTTTATTAATGGCTGCCGTATATATAACAATGTTTTTATTTGTTGTCTTTATTTTAGGTGCCATTGCAAAGTTCTTTGGATTCAACATTTTTAAATTTATCGCTTATATCAAAGATGAGATTTTCTTAGTAATTGGGACTTCCTCTTCTGAATCAGCACTGCCATCTATGATGCGAAAGCTTGAGAACTATGGTTGCTCGAAGCAGGTTGTAGGTTTAGTCGTTCCTACCGGGTACTCCTTCAATCTAGATGGGACTTCCATCTACCTGTCCATGGCTGCATTGTTTATCGCACAAGCATATGGAATGGAACTAACTTGGATTCAAATCATTACACTGCTCGGAATTTTAATGATTACTTCTAAAGGTGCAGCAGGTGTAACAGGCTCAGGATTTATTACATTAGCAGCAACTTTGGCTGCCTTCCCAATGATACCAGTGGAAGGAATAGCGCTGTTAATCGGTGTAGATCGCTTTATGTCTGAGGCTCGAGCTGTTACAAATTTAATTGGTAATGGCGTAGCTTGTGTTGTCGTGTCAAAATCTGAAAAAGAGTTTGACACAGCTATGGAAGAACGTGCACTTCAGGGAAAGACCACTATATCTTCCTAAGAAAAATGGTAGAAATGATAGCCATCTCTGTTTCACTATACTCATTATCATTCGAGTAAAAGCTATGTCCTTATGGATTGATGCTGACAACAAACAATTAGCTTACACTATCACCCAAAATAAAATGTTTACACTCTAGTAAAAAAGTGAAAGTTAATAGTAAGAGGTGATAGTGAATGAATGATAAAAAACAGGCAAAAACACGTAATACGAATAACCCTGATGTATTGGATACAGATAAAGAAAGCATTTTTGATAAACACGAGGACATGAAAACAGTAGATCCAATACCTGTCGAAGAATTGAATGAAAAAGTGAAAGATGAACAACATAAAACCAAAACGAAGGATTCCTCTGCAACAGATAAGCGCTATCCATAATGTCAACGCTGCAAAAATGAATAAATATAAAAAGTCGACCTAATTCATAATTATGGGTCGACTTTTTTATATACTATTTGTTAAAGGGGGTAAATCATGAGTAAAATACCAATTATGAAAACGGAAAGGTTACTATTGAGACCTATTACACATGGGGATTTAGAAGCAATGTATGACTACTCTTCCAGTGAAAATGTGGCGCGTTATGTGACATGGCAAGCACACACGAGCTTAGAGGATACAAAGGCTTTTATGGCATTAATTTTTAATGGCTATCAGCAAGGTAATTTGATGTTATGGGGTATTGAATATGCAGGCACAATTATTGGAACGATTGATTTTGTGACGATTAATGACACCCATAAATACGCGGAAATTGGCTATGTGCTTTCTGAGGATTTTTGGAATAAGGGGTTCACAACAGAAGCAACAAAAAAACTCATTGACTTCGGTTTTAATGAATTAGATTTAGTACGTATCCAAGCACGATGCTTTGAAGAAAACATTGGCTCACAAAAGGTTATGGAGAAGTCAGGTATGCAGTTTGAAGGGTTATTACGGAAAAGTATGCTTGTTAAGGGACAATACCAACATGTAAAAATGTACGCTATCACTGATGATGATTATAGGAACCTCTAGAAAATAAAGCCTTGCTACGATTTGCAAGGCTTTATCATTACAACCATCTTTCCAAACAGTATATCTTCTTAGCTGTGGCATCTATCCTTACTCGTTTGCCTATCGCAATTGGATGCATAGGATGTGTATGACAAATATCCACCTCTGCTAATATAGGAATCTTTATTCCATCCAACTGTTCAAGTAGAATATGATATGGCTGTCGACCCGTTCCTAAATCATCGTAGCATTCATGTTTCCCCAAAATAATCCCACTAACTTTGTTAAAGACACCATGCAATTTTAGCATTGCAAAATTCTTTTCAACAACAGCAGCATTTTTTAAGCAGTCCTCCACTAATAAAATATCACCTTCCACAATTTTAGGGAAATACGGCGTACCAATAAATCCATACATGGCATTGGCATTCCCGCCAATTAACCTTCCTTCAGCAACCCCATCCTGAATCGCTAACCATTCATTCTTCTTGAGTTTTTTATCCACTGTCTTCTCTAGCCAATTAACAGGTTCATCCGACCAATAAGAAGGCATTGGAATTTCGTATGGTAATGCTTGAGGCTTAAAGAAATAATGCTCAAAAAATTTGAAGGTATCATTTACTAATGGTTCAAACTCACCAAAGGAAGGTACGAGGGCTGGACCATAAAAAGTTGAGATTCCCGTCTTTGCATAAAGTGCCAGTAGAACGGCCGTTGCATCCGAATAACCTACGACCATTTTGGGATGTTGACGAAAAGCCTCATAATCAATATAAGGTAGCATGCTATTAGCATTGGTGCCCCCTATCGTAGACATAATCATATCCACATTTGGATTACGTAATAACTCATTCAATTCTTCTGCTCTTTCTTTTGGCGAACCTGAACGATAATAATCAGTTTTACCAGTTAAAGAACCTGTCACTATTTGAAAATTTTTATTCTCGAGAAATGCTTTAGCACGTTCATATCGTTCCAAAGCCGTCACCGTTGCTGGGGAGGACGGGGAATAAATGCCGATGTTTATTTTTGAAGTCATACGGTAGTTCCTTTCCCAATCAATAGTTTTGACATGTAGTATTCATTAATATATTGTCCATCTACATACAGCGAAGCCCGCTTCGTTCCTTCGATATCAAAGCCCATTTTCTTATACAAAGCAACACCAGCCTCATTATTTTCCATGACGGTTAATTCTAGACGATGTACACCATTCACTATTGCCCAATTTTCTACGTGTTGAAATAAAGCTGTTCCAATTTTTCTTCCTCTATAGTCACTATGTATGCCTATGACAAGATAAGCACGGTGAGCAATTCTTGACGGCTCATTGCCTTGTACAATTAAGTACGCCACAACCTGCTCATCCATTTCAGCTATGAACAAAGCTGAGTGGTGACTATGATATAACTTGTCTATATACTCTCCAAATGGCTTAGGTGCTAAATTGCGCTCACCTGGTCCAAATAACATAAAATTTGATGCCTCTGCATTTGCCATAACAGCTATAATTCGTTCACTGTCATGTCGGGTTGCTTCTCGTATGATCATGTTGAACACGCTCTCCTTCTAAAATATAGTCACTTCAATGCTCAATTCTTTTGTATTGTTTGTTCAACCAACTCTACTTTTAAAACTTGTACACTACTACTTGGAGCAATTACACGTATCTCATCACCCAGTGTTAGTTTTGCTGGAATTCTCATACTTTTCTTCGTCCCTTCTAGTAGGTTTGAATTTTAGCTACTAGTTTTTCATCTCTAAAATGGAGTGTCTCAGTATCTATGAGTGTGTATGCTTGTAATGTGGGATGATTTTCTATCCAGCGATCAAATGCCCACCTTCTCTCTTGATTATTATAATGGGGACAATAGGTACCTGATAATAACCCTAAGCCATTCCATTCCTCAAAACCATCATATGTATTTTCACTATAGCATTTTTCAAACCAACACATTGCCCCAGCACTGATGCCAGCTAATATAATTCCTTTTTGATAAGCTTCCTTTAACAATTCATCAAAACCATATTCTCGCCACTTTTCAAGAAGATATCCTGTATTCCCTCCACCCACATAGATAATATGCTGCGCTAGTACTTTTTCTCGAATGCTTCTATCATGCATATCTTTTTGCAAGATATGGGTTGCATCACAATGATGGAATGCTGCATAAAACTTCTCGATATACCCTTGTGCATCATTACTTGCTGTGGGAATAAAACAAATTTTAACTCGTTCATTTTTCTGCGTTTGTCGTAAAATGTACTCATCGATAAATGAAGGGTTCTGCTGAGAAAACCCACCACCTGATAGGGCGATGATTTGTCTTATCGATTCATTATTTTTACTTAATTCATAGACAGCTTGTTCCTGCCCAAATCTTTCTAACATCTGTACATTCTTCATTCCTAATTTTTCGAGCAAGCGACATGATGCCTTGTTCGCTGTTTGTGTTTCTGCCACAATAGATTCTATATTCAGATAATTCAAACCATCCTGAATTACCTGCGTGAGCACTTCAAAAGCTAACCCCTTCCCCCAAAACTGAGGTAAAAATTGATAGGAAAGCTCATATAACTCCTTATCATGGTATTCATCGATCGAGACAAGACCTATAAATTCACCTGTCTCCTTTAAAGTAATATATAAATATGTATTAGGGAATGGCGCTTCTAGCATGCCTTTAAAAGATGCTTCTATATAGCTGTTTGATGGAACACCACCGAGATAAGTTCGAACTTGTTTATTAGAGTAGAGTTTTTGTATATCTGTAAAATGCTCTGGTTGTAATTGTTCGATTACACAATTAGTTGACATGATTTTCATTACATCTAGCCCCCTTCTTTATGTCAAAGTTTAATCGAACTCTCTCGATGAAATCAAATATTTTTTCCAATTTTTATTAAAAATAGAATAAAAAGTAGTGACCAGCATGAATTGCTGTATCACTACCTGCATTATTGCCCGTATTGTTCAAGTAATCGTTGCGTGTTGGTCGATTGTTCGAGTACCTTTTTCTCTTTTGCCCAATAAACCAAATATTGTGCATCATCCACACGAAAAACCATTTGCTGTAACTCTTCATCAAGTTCAGAACTAATAGCCACTTTTAATATTTCTACCTCATAAAGAGGCTTATCCTTCATTTTATAAACGATATGATATACAGGCTTTTCTTCAAAAATAGTTCTTTCCTTTTTGGAAAGCTTCCTTACATGACTTAAAGGATATTTCTCAATAAAGTCTTGTGCTTCATCGCCTGTAGTATGAAATAGTGATTGATCTCCTTGGAATAATTCAATGTCGTCAATTTCTGTGGCATGATCTAGAACAAAAGAAATTGCTTCATCTTCACTTTTTTCTCTATTTTGCATAATAAAAGCACCAATTAATAAAATACCAGCGAATATAATAAGTCTCCATCTGCGTTTCGTCATTTGCTCTTACCCGTTCAAGGCCTTTTTAACAAAGCGATTTATATCAACATCAGCGCCTATAACAAGCATAATATCTCCTAATAAAATCTTGTCACTCGCCTGTGGAGATACGATAATATCAGCCCCACGCTTAATTCCTACAATATTGATGCCATATTTAGCGCGAATATCTAAATCCATAATGGAATAGCCAGCAATCGCATCATTAGCCTTTAATTCCATAATGGAGTGTTCATCTGATAGCTCTAAATAATCTAGAACAGTATTCGACAACATATTATTAGCAATACGAATACCCATATCTCGCTCAGGATGGACGACAAAATCTGCGCCAATTTTACGTAAAACCTTTTCATGGTAATCGTTTTGAGCTTTTACTGTAATTTGCTCAACACCAATTTCCTTTAAAATGATTGTTGTTAATATACTTGCTTGAATATCTTCCCCAATTGCTACAATCACGTGCTCAAAATTACGAATACCTAATGAATTCAACACCGATTCATCGGTTGAATCTGCAATAACAGCTTGTGTAGCAATGGAAGCAAACTCATCTACACGCTCTGAAGAATGATCAATGGCCATTACCTGTGCGCCCTGACTCATTAATTCACGAACAATACTGCCTCCAAAACGTCCAAGCCCTATGACTGCAAACTCTTTTTTCATCATAAAAATCCCTCCGAAAACTACTATACCACCATTGTAGCCTATTCTCTGCGATATGTATTGTCAAAACAAGAGCCAATTCGTCAATGGTGGACAACAAAAAAGACGAGGACCTTAATCCCCGTCTTCAACATATTATTATTCTGCGTTACGCATCTCATCTAGCACACGGTTTACACGCTTTTCTAGCATTTTCATACCACTACCACCAGCTTGCATATGACGCAGCTGACCATCTTTATCGAACACAAAATATGCTGGAACATATTGGTTTTCAAAAGCATCTGTTAGCTTCATTTCACTATCTACAAAGATTGGTTGCACAATATCATGCTCTGCTGCTACTGCTTTAATTGTGTCTAAATCAGTATCTGCCTCAGAACGTGGCATATGTACTGCTACAACGTTTAATTCATCTTTATATTGATCGCGGAAATTGTTCACATCTGGCATTGCTTCTTTACATAAATGACAGCTTACTGACCAGAAGTGGATTAATGTTGGTTTTTTGCCTACTAATTCTGCTTTCGTTACTTCACCATTTAACCAAGTCGTTGCGCCAACTAATTCAGGCATTTGTTCACGAAGTTTCATAAAAATCCTCCTCTAAAAGATCGTTTGTCTTCAAATATTTAGATAACGGTATAAAAACTCTTTCCCAAAACAAAAATTCAGTTAAAAGTCCCCACAAACTTGTCGTGGGGACTTTTAATTTTTCGCATAATCCTCTATTTAAATTATAGAGTTGCTTGGCCTGGACGCCAGTTAGCTGGGCAAAGACCACCAGTTTGTAGTGCTTGAAGTACACGTAGTGTTTCATCAACATCACGGCCGATGTTGTTATCAAATACTGTTTGGTATTTTAATTCGCCTTCTGGGTTGATGATGAATAAACCACGTAACGCGATACCTTCTTCTTCAATTAATACACCATATTCTTTAGATACTTGATGGTTTGTATCAGCTGCTAATGGGTATTTTAATTCACCAAGACCATTTTGCGTACGGTCTGTGTTAATCCATGCTAAGTGTGTATGGATTGTGTCAGTAGAAACACCGATTACTTCTGCATCTAAGTCTTCGAACTCGTCATAACGATCGCTCATTGCAGTGATTTCAGTTGGACATACAAATGTAAAGTCCATTGGGTAGAAGAAAAGAACTGTCCATTTATCTTGTGCTTTAATATCTTCTAGTGATACTTTACCAAATGATTTGTCTGAAAGTACTGCTTCCATTGTAAAGTCAGGTGCTTGTTTACCTACCATGCGTTCTGCCATAATAAATCCCTCCGAATAAATATGTAGTTTATATATTCCATTCGCACTAGCGAACTCGTCTTCTACGATAGCAGAGTAACCGCAGTTTTTCAAACAAGTAAACTCCGCCCGTTTGGATGATTGAAATGGATTGACAAAAATTCGTCAAATCCATAACTGGAATTATTGCTACTGTCTATCTACAAGCTATTTTTGACAATAATATTCTACACTATTCAAAATTTTTCTCACTTTCATTTATACCCCATTTTTCAACTTTTTATAGCTATTTTTTTCACGAAAAACGATTGCAAATTTTTTATTATTATGTATAATTGTAATGGTTTTAGTAAACTAAAAGTTTCGTTAAAGTAAACTTCATATTTCAAAAGTTTATCATTGCTAAACTTCTCTTAGGAGGGAAAAGATGCAAATAGGAGCAAAAATTAAAGCGCTTCGTTTAAAAAAAGGTCTTACCCAAGAGGAACTTGGAGAACGTACAGATTTAAGTAAAGGTTATATTTCCCAATTAGAACGTGATCTAAACTCACCTTCAATTGAAACATTATTTTCAATATTAGAAGTTTTAGGGTCGAGACCCAAAGACTTTTTTGATGATGAATCACCTGAACAGAAGGTTGTTTATACAGAGGAAGATCAATCTACCTATACAGATGAAGAAAAAAAATATGAAATTCAATGGCTGATTCCTACTTCAAATGAAAAAGAAATGGAACCCATTTTCTTAACCTTTGCTGCAGATGGCGAGTTCAAACAGTTTGAGCCTTCGCTCTCTGAAACATTTATTTATGTGGTTAAAGGGCGTATTCGTCTCGTATTAGGGAATGAACAGTATATCGCAAGTGAAGGCAATGCACTTTACTATGACGCGACAGACCATCATCAGATTTTTAATGCACATGATGATGAAACAAAAATTTTACTTGTCGCAACAGATTCTTATTTATAGCTTAAGGAGGCGCATCCATGACAACCAATTCAATTATCCGCTTTGAAAATGTTTCAAAGTCATATAGCGACGGTACCGTCGTTTTAAAAAATATCAATTTGGAGCTTGAAAAAGGGAAGTTTTATACACTCCTTGGTCCATCAGGTTGTGGTAAAACAACCATTTTACGAATTATTGCAGGATTTACAGAACCTACAACAGGAAATGTATTTTTCCATGATAAAAAGATTAATGCAGTTCCTGCCAATGAACGTCAAGTAAATACTGTTTTTCAGGATTATGCGCTGTTCCCTCATTTAAATGTGTTTGAAAATGTCGCATTTGGCCTACGTATTAAAAAGCTTCCTGAAAAGGACATAAAAGAGCGTGTAGCTGAAGCCTTAAAGTTTGTCAATTTAGCAGGCTATGGTAACCGCGAAATATCTGAAATGTCTGGTGGACAACGACAACGTGTCGCGATTGCACGTGCCATTGTCAATGACCCTGAAGTAATTTTACTGGATGAGCCACTTTCAGCTTTAGACTTAAAGCTACGTACAGAAATGCAATATGAGCTACGTGAATTACAGCAACGTCTTGGCAAAACATTTGTTTTTGTTACACATGATCAAGAAGAAGCACTTGCTATGAGTGATGAAATTTTTGTCTTAAGTGAAGGCCAAATTCAGCAGTCAGGTACACCCGTGGATATTTATGATGAACCGATTAACCGCTTCGTTGCTGACTTTATAGGTGAATCCAATATTGTACCTGGCGTGATGATTGAGGATTTCAAGGTTGAATTTGCTGGCAAAGTTTTCGAATGTGTCGACCAAGGGATGAAGCAAAATGAAAAAATAGATATTGTCATTCGTCCAGAAGATTTAGAAATGACAACAATTGATAAAGGCAAACTTGTGGTAAAAGTGGATACACAATTATTCCGAGGGGTACATTATGAATTATCCACATACGATAAAGATGGTAATGAGTGGCTAGTCCATTCATTGAAGAAAGCAGAAGTAGGGACTGAGATTGGCTTAGACTTTGATCCTGAGGCAATTCACGTAATGCGCTTAAACGAAACAGAGGAAGAGTTTGATAAACGATTAGAATCGTATGGAGACGATGAAGATGCAAACTAAAACATCGAAATCAGCGTTATTTCCATATGTGTTATGGATTGCCTTTTTCGTTATCGCGCCAATTGCACTCGTTGTTTATTATTCCCTGCTTGATTTACATGGCAACTTTACGCTCGATAACTACAAAGCGTTCTTCTCTTCTGTTTACTTAAAGATGACTTTGAGCTCGTTTTGGTATGCATTTTTAATTACATTCTTTACACTATTAATTTCATACCCAACTGCCTATTTTTTAACGAAGACCAAGCATAAACAACTTTGGCTTCTACTTATTATTATTCCTTCATGGATTAATCTTTTGTTAAAAACATATGCCTTTATCGGCATCTTTGGGTTATACGGGCCTATTAATGCATTTATCGAAGTATTTGGCTTCGATCCAAAGCAAATGCTCTTTACTGATATTAGCTTTGTCTTTGTGTCGGTCTATATTTTTATTCCATTTATGATTTTACCGATCTTCAATTCTTTAGATCGTTTAAACCCAACGCTCATTTATGCAGCACGGGATTTGGGTGCTTCGGCTTTTACAACCTTCCGCCGTGTTGTTTTACCATTGACAATGGATGGCGTTAAATCTGGTATTCAAGTTGTCTTTATCCCTGCCCTATCCCTGTTCATGATTACTCGCTTAATTGCAGGGAACCGTGTCATTACTCTAGGCACAGCGATTGAACAGCAATTCCTTGTGACGCAAAACTGGGGTATGGGTTCCACTATTGCTGTATTCTTAATTTTATTCATGGTGATTATCATGCTAATTACGGGACAAAAGGATAAAGGAGGTCGCGTACGATGAACAAACTATCTGCTTCAGCCAAAGTCTATTTAACAATTGTTTTTATCGTTCTCTATGCTCCAATTTTCTATTTAATCTTTTACTCGTTTAATAGTGGCGGCTCCATGAATAATTTTGAATCCTTTACTTTGGAGCATTATCAAGCTGTTTTTGAAGATTCGCGTCTTCTTGTTATATTAATAAATACGGTCATCGTGGCATTACTTTCTGCTCTCATTTCTACTATTATTGGTACGCTAGGAGCAATTGGAATTGTGACGGTTAAGGATTCTAAAATGCGTAATACTTTATTATCCTTAAACAATGTCTTAATCGTCAGCCCAGACGTAATTATCGGGGCTAGCTTTTTAATTTTATTTACAATGGTAGGTATTAAACTGGGCTTTGCATCTGTTTTATTAGCACATGTTGCATTTAGTGTACCGATTGTTGTATTAATGGTTTTACCAAAGCTACTAGAAATGAATAACTCATTAATCGATGCAGCATTAGATTTAGGGGCAACGAAAAAGGACGTTATGATGCGTGTCATTCTTCCTTATATTCAGCCAGGGATTTTTGCAGGCTTCTTCCTTGCCCTTACGTATTCATTAGATGATTTTGCCGTGACATTCTTTGTAACAGGTAATGGCTTTAGTACTTTATCCGTAGAAATTTATTCAATGGCCCGCGCAGGAATTTCTCTAACAGTGAATGCAATTTCAGGTTTAGTATTCTTCGTTACGGTTTTAGTTGTTGTTGGTTATTATTTCATGACAAGTCGTACGAGTAAAAGAATGGAGGGGCAACGATGAAGTCACTAATTCAAGCTACCATCGCCATCCTTGTCGTTTCAGCCCTTTTATTCTATGCGGCTGATGCCTTAAGTGCGGGTGGCGGTAAAAGTGGAAAAGACACGTTAACCATCTTTAACTGGGGAGAATATATTGATCCTGATTTGTTAAAAGAATTTGAAAAAGAAACAGGCATTCATGTCATCTATGAAACATTCGATTCCAATGAAGCTATGATGACAAAGATTCAGCAAGGCGGAACAGCCTACGATATTGCTGTCCCTTCTGAATATATGATTGAGAAGATGAAGGAAGAAGAATTATTGATTCCTTTAGATAAAACGAAAATCCCTAATTTTAAAAATATTGATCCTTACTTTTTAGATTTACCATTCGATGCTAACAATAAATATTCTGTCCCTTATTTTTGGGGAACAGTAGGTATTGTCTACAATCCAAGCCTTGTTGGAGACTTAGACTTCTCCTCTTGGGATGATTTATGGGACCCTTCTTTAAAGCGAAAAGTCTTTTTAGTAGATGGTGCGCGCGAAGTCATTGGGATGGGCTTAAACAGTCTTGGCTATTCTCTGAATTCACTAGATGATCAGGAACTTCGTGAAGCTACTGACAAACTAATCACCCTTGCACCAAATGTAAAAGCAATCATTGGAGATGAAATTACACCATTAATGATCAATAATGAAGCAACCGTTGCCCTTACGTGGTCTGGCCAAGCAGCTGACATGATGTATGAAAATGAAGAGTTAGACTTTGCTGTACCTGAGGAAGGCTCAAACTTATGGTTTGATAATATGGTCATCCCAAAGACATCGAAGAATATTGATGGTGCCCACGCCTTTATAAACTTCATGCTAAGTGCTGAATCAGGTGCTCAAAATGCCGATTTTGTAGGCTATTCTACGCCTAATCTTGCAGCTATGGACTTAATGGACGAAGAAGTTGTTTCTGACGAACGCTACTATCCTTCTGAAGAACAACGCGATACATTAGAGGTCTACAAAAACTTAGGACCTGATTATTTAGGGAAATACAACGAATTATTTTTAGAATTTAAAATGGGTATCCGATAATTCAACTAGCGAATTGACTTTTACATCAATTCGCTAGTTTTTTTTCTCTTCTTATTTAACTGACTATTAAATAAGAACATTTTCAATTGACTATTTGCATTATTATATTTAGAAAATATTTTGTCTGAATTTTAATAGATTTTCACATCAGTATTCTTGTGATATTCCTTCTGATGCGCTATAACATCGCTACAATTTATAGCCATGCTTTATGCCATTACAGACAGACTCTCACATTTTTTAATTCTCACTTTATAAGAGAAGTCCATAGATTGTTGTTGCTTTACTAATTTATCCCCATAGCTTCTTTTCCCCTCAATTTTTATGACTAACATCTATTATTTCTTCATGCATAGGTGCGCGGATGAAAACTTTTGTGGAAAACCATTCTAAATATAGAACCAGTACGATAATCTTAACTATTAGCCAAGCAATAATTCTTTATGATAGACTGTACTATATTTGATTACAAAAAGGGGGTTCATTCGATGACCCAGCAGAAGTCCAATAAGGCGGCTTTGTATATTTTAATGTTTAATATGTTTATCGCAATGGGAAGTATTGGCATTATTATTCCTGTCATGCCAGAGTATTTAAAAATATTTGGTGCAGCAGGACAAGTTCTAGGTATGCTAATCGCAACGTTCGCCTTAGCTCAATTCGTATTTTCTCCTATTGCTGGGAATCTTTCAGATCAGTACGGACGAAAAAATTTAATTATTTTCGGTCTTATCGTAACAGGTCTTGCACAAATCGGATTTGGCCTTGCTACAGATGTATGGATGCTCTTTTTAGCACGATTTTTAGGTGGTCTAGGTTCCGCATTTGTTGCACCTCCTATTATGGCTTTTGTCGCTGACGTCACAACCTATGAAGAACGTGGGAAAGGTATGGGGATGTTGGGTGCCGCTATGTCTCTTGGCTTTATGATTGGACCTGGTATTGGTGGCTTTTTAGCAAAGGTAAGCTTACATTTCCCATTTTTCACAGCTGGAGCTGCAGCCATTGTAGCATCTATTTTATCTTACTTTTTATTACCTTCTACCAAACCAAACACTGCGCAACAGAAACAAAAGCAAGACAATCTGGCGAAGCAAATGGCTCGTTCCATACATATGCCTTATTTTGTTATGCTCATAATTATGCTGGTGTTCTCGTTTGGAATTGCAAATTTCCAAACGACATTGTCATTATTTGTGACAGAAAAGTTTAATTACACACCTGTAGATATAGCGATTATATTAGTTGTTGGTGGTGCTTTTGGAGTAGTAGTACAAATGTTTATTATTACACCACTGTTCAATCGTTATGGTGAAATGAAAGTAGTACTAGTAAATTTATTTATTGCATCCGTTGCTATTTTCTTAATATTATTTGTTTCTGGCTTTGCCCTTATTTTAGTTGTAGCAACAATTTTCTCTACAGCAACGACATTAATTCGTCCAGCTGTTAATACACTCATCTCAAAGCTTGCAGAGAAAGAGCAGGGATTTGCTGCGGGCTTGAATAATGCCTATATGAGCCTCGGAAATATGATTGGACCCGCTTTGGCAGGTTTATTATTTGACTGGAATATGAATAGCCCATATATTTTCGGTTCTATCATATTATTAGCCTGTTTCTTCCTTGCGCTCATCTGGACAGTGAAAAAAGCACCTCATTTAATGCATCCCGATACAAAATAGTCTGAAAAATCATTGACTATTTTTAGCAGTATGGTACATTATTGTTGATTCACAAAATTGAATGATTTTAACCACTAGGGGAGTCTTTAAAAGGCTGAGACGTATATGGTAATATACGGACCCTTTGAACCTGATCTAGTTCACACTAGCGGAGGGAAGTGGCGCTACTTGCTGTTGTCACTATATACACGCAAGGCCGCTTCCTATTGTTTAAAGGGGGTGGCCTTTTTATTTTTCCTCACGAACTTTACCAAAAGGAGTGAACTTTATGTCAATTCGTAAATTAACAGTCATGGCTTTATTAGTAGCCGTTGCTGTTGCAGGCTCTACTTTCGTATCCATCCCAACAGGCATCGCACGTGCTTACCCCGTTCAGCATGCGATTAATGTGATAGGAGCCATTATACTTGGGCCTGTACCAACTGTTATAGTTGCCTTTGTCACTGCCATCATTCGTATCCTTACTGGAACAGGCTCTCTACTAGCTATCCCTGGTAGTATCATCGGTGCGGTCTGTGCTGCTCTTGCCTATAAAAATAGCAATAAAATGTGGTTAGCTGGTATCGGAGAGGTTATCGGAACGGGCATTCTGGCTTCACTTATTGCCGTCCCTTATGCAAAATTATTCATGGGAACATCTGTAGCAGCATTCTTCTTCCTACCAGCCTTTTTAACATCAAGTACGATCGGTGCTATTTTAGGTGTAATGGTTGCGAGTAGCTTGCGTAAAACAGAGCTCGTAAAGAGATTTAATTCTTCTCTTTATTAAGAGGTATTGGATTATGAGCATTCATTGAGCTGCGGGCAGTCCAATTTGGAGCGCCTTTCTCCTCCTTATGAGCAAAGAGTCCACTTTGTAGATCATCTTCCCCTCTCTACAAAGGGGATAACTCTCTATTTCAAGCAACATAAAAAAAGCAGTGCAAAACTATTCGAGTTTGCACTGCTTCCTCTATTTAAGATCGTTTTTTCATGCCTTTTAACAACTGTGCTACATTTGTATCTTCTGCTTGTATAGTTTTTTCCTCAACCAGCGGCTCTTTTCTCTTCACATTCGTTAGGAAATTCCAACCAAAGCGTCTTATGGTAATATCAATAAAGAAAAGAAGCATACTTGCTAAGAGTAGCCATGTGGCAATATTTTGCCGATCTGCTCCTTTTGTCGTAAAGTCACGGAAAACATCTTGTGGTTCCTTTAAAACAGTGCCTCCTGTTCGTTTAGTTAACTCTTCTATCAGTTGGTTATTTACAGGGAGTAGTTCGTATTCAGCACTATAAGGAACACTTAGCCCTGCCTGATAAATGGCCTTCTTTTCATCTGCTACACGGAAGAAAATTAATCCAGGTTCAGCTTGTACTACAGCTCGAACTTGGGTTGCGGAAATGGTTTCAAGTTGTGTTTCTAGCTCCTCCCCTGCCTCATTTACCGCTACAATATCTAAAAATGCAGCTTCATTTGTAGGGTCTGTAATCATAAAGGAACCATCTGCTTCCAATCTTACATCATAGGCTACATCATTGTAGCTTGGTAGCATCTGAGAAATAAGTGTTTGCCAAAATGCTCCCCAATTCTGCCATCTTGCCCAATCTCCTGTCCATTTACCCGTTGAATCAGATGTAAAGGCAAATGTTTTACCAAGACCATATTGCCACTGCGCTAACACAGGATCTTCCTTCTCGCTTTCTGCTACAACAGTAGCCCCCTGTTTTGCCGTTGTCCCAATATATGCATTCATTTGTGGGACCCCATTTGCAAACAGCGAGTTCCATCCTGCTGCATTATAAATTGCTGGATAGAATGGATTGTCCTCAATATAGGTGCGGGAAATCATAGCTGTTTCACGAGATAAAATAGACGGAATGGTTTGCTCATCTATGACATCATAGAAACGTCCACTACCCATGTCACTAAGCGCTTCTAATAAGTTCGCATCAGCATCTTGTCCAATCGCTACTGTCGATAAGGTTATACCATTTTCTTTTCCTTCAGTAATTAAATCCTCATAATTCCCTGCCTGTGATTGCCCATCTGTTAAGAGAATAATATGCTTACGTTGGAGCTTTAAATCAGCAAGGTTCTCGTAGGCTTTAGCTAATGAACTATAGATTTCTGTTCCCCCACCAGGTGTTACTGATAAAATAGTATCCACAGCCTCTTCTTTACTGCTAAGAGGCCCTGTCTCTATAATCTCCCAAGGACGATCATCAAAGGCAATGAATCCTAATGTATCCTCGTCTCGCAACATCTCAACAGAACGTGCCGCTGCTTCCTTAGCAAGCTCAAGCTTCGAGCCTTGCATACTGCCAGAACGGTCAAGTACAATCACTAACCCTAAGGAAGGTAATTGCTCTTTGCCCTTAATTTCCATTTCCACTGGCAATAAGGTTTCAATCGGTGTTTTAAAATAGCCGCCTAGACCAAAACTATTTTCTCCACCCACCATTGTAAAACCAACCCCAAAGTTTTTGACTGCTTGCTCAATAACACTCATTTTTGCTTCACCCACTAAATGACCTGGCACATTGTCGAAAATAATAGCATTATATTGCAAATAGCTGGACAGTTCATTTGGTAGACTGTCGGGCGCTACAACATCATAGGCAATGGATTGACTACCAAGTGCTGCTGCGATGGGTGAAGCTGTTTCATAACCATTAACGATTAATAAATGTGGTTCACTTTGAACCATTGTGACACTAGTTAACTTATTGTTTTCAAAAATGGCATCCTGACCAACTTGAACAACGGCTTCATATTTTACAAGTCCTTCAGCTGTTGCTGCATGTTTATAGGTAAACACATTCGTGCCTTCAGTCAGCTCAACTGCCTCTTTATGAATAAGCTCATCATTTTCATATAGTAATAGCTCGCCTTGGCCTGCTGATGTTGCATGTATGTCTGTCACTAATTGTTGTTGCTCTCCAACGTAAGCAACCTGAGGGGATACAAAGCTTTTTAGTGATACATCATTGACAACTGGTTGACTAAAAGGCTTAATATCCACACTAATATTAGAGCCTTTCAACTTCGTAGCAAATTCTAAAGCATCGCCCTTTGTCTCATTACCATCTGTTAATAGCACAAGACGAGTTGCTTTTTTAGGATCTATAATCCCTGAAGCAAGCTGTAGACTTTGTTCTATATTTGTTTGATCGGTAGCTTTAATTTCAGTTAGTTTCGGTACTTCCTTTAATGTTTTAGATAAAATGGCCTCTGTTTGTAAAGTAGAGGAAAATGAATAAATGCCCGCAAGCTGTGGTTCTTTTTTTGATTGGAGGCTCTCCTGTATAAACTGAACCATCTCATCTTCCGTACCATTCATAGAAGCAGAACGGTCTACTAAATAAATAATTTGTTCTTCTTTGATTGGTAATAATAGATATGGACCTGCGAGTGCAAAAACTAAACAGCCTGCTGCCACTATGCGAATAGTAAGTACAACAATATGACTTCTTTTAAGTCGCTGTCGCTCATGAAAGTATGTCCATCCAAAATACAAGAATAATGGAAGGAGTAACAACAATACTAACGGCATATCAATTCGTAAATCCACGACGTCGTTGCACCTCCCACTCTGAAACAAGCAATAGTAAAATAATTACAATTAGCCAAGGCACGAAAGAGGTCATCGACACTTCTTCCTTTCCATTGTCTGAAATATCACCTAATGTAAAACTTGTTCCTTGTTCAATGACACGTTCTTGTGCTTGCAATTGGACAATCAATTGTTTTTCCTCATTATTTGAGCGTACCATATAAATGCCTGGCTGTTTGGGCGCAGTTAGCATCCCCTTCGTAACAGACGAAAGAAACTCGTCTTCTTGCGAATAAACATTCCAGTCTCCTTGCGCTAAAGCAACTGCACGTTGTTCATTGGGTGAAAAAATCCCAAGTGACCCAACTGATTCTGTTAGCTGCTGCTCTGTACTCCATAGAAATAGTGGGAATGATGGATGTAAAGGCCAATCTGTATCAGCAATATCGGCTAAAACAACGATATCTCCTTTTGGGGAGCGTTGGATGAACGGCTCTTCTCCAACAGAAGCAATCGTTTCATAGTCCGCAAAGCCAGGATAAACAGCACTAACATAAACATCCTTTAGTTCACTAAAGGCAAATAATGCATCACTTCTAGTGCTTACCGTCCCATTCGCATCTACTTTTTCTGCATCATCACGACCAAATAATACGAGGGGATTGTCCATCTTTTCCAATAAGGCTGATTGGTTTGTGATTATGGTAGCATCTTGATTGTCAGCTACTTGCAAGGAAGGGACGATTTTTACGCCACTACTAACTGTTTGAAAACCTTTCTGTATCAGTTGATGCAAGCCTTGATCAACAATAATTTTTGACGTAGTCGTTTGTAGTAAAACTGTTTGTTGATTGTCTATGTCATAATCATCATTTGCATCAATAATAGCTGTCATGGATTTTGCTAAAGGCAAATCTTTAAATGTTTTCGTAATGGCTTCATTTGGAGGCACAACGACACTTTCTGCTACCAGCTCCTCACCCTCTGCATTATTCAATGCGAGTGTTACCTTTTGCTCGGTATTTGTATCATTATGGAGTTGTACAAGTGCCAGCGTAGCTTGTCCATCTGTCGTAGCAGCAAAGCGGGTGATAGCGATATTTGTTAAGTCTTTTGTAGCACCTCTTACTAGCCATTTCACAGAATCCTTGTCCATCGGTAATTGCTTTTTATCAAGTGTATCTGTAAAAACATAGATAGAAGTTGGTGTATCGCCCACAAATGCCTGTGCTACATCCAGCGCCTTATTCATTTCAGCAGTTTCATAGGTTATTTGTAAATCTTGAATAGCTTTTTTTATTTCACTCGTGTTTGTTTCTTGCTGTAAAACAGCTTTTGGTGCAGCACCAGTTGTAATTAATGTGACAGGTCGACCATTCAATTCATTCATCAAGTTCAGCATTTCCTGTTTATGAGCGTCAAAGGTTGATTGCTCTTTACCTGCCAGCATTGTGGCTGAAGTATCTACAATAAATATGGTTTGTGCACCAACAATGGTTGATTTTTTTATATAAGGATTCATCAATGCCAAAACAAGTAGCACTAAAGCAAGAAGCTGTAAATATAGTAGGGCATTTTTTTGTAGATGCTTTAAATAAGGCGATACTCGCGTTTCCTGCATAATCTCCGACCAAAAAAGCGTCGAAGAAACTGTTTGATCTGTATATTTTTTTCGAAAGAAATAATAAAGTAGGACAATGACCGGGATGATGGCCGTCCAGCTAAATATAATTTGACTAAAGCCCAATACGGCTCACCTCACCTAATCCAATGTGATTTTAATAATTGCTGGAAAATCGCATGTTGCAATCCATCTTCCACTTTCAATTGTAATTTTCGAACACCAAAGCGACGGCAAATGGCTTCAAATTCTTCTTCATGTAGTATGCGTCTTGCATGGTAGGACTCTAATACTTTAGAGGACATCGTCACATTCACATCATTACCTGTTTCACGATCAAGGAGACGTACATCACCCGAATAATTTGGTGACAGTTCTTCTTGCGTTACAATTTGCAAAATGCGAACATCTCCAGCATAGCGTGGTAGCCTTTTTAATAGCTGTTCCCATTCCTCAATTGGCTCTAATCCATCTGTAACAATGAATAATACGGTACTATCTTTAGGTAAAGCTTTAAGTGCATCCTTGGCAAAACGATTAGAGTAATTAGCTTCCTCTATATCTGTTACTAGCTGTAAAAAAGCTCGGCGATACATGGTACCCTTCCGTCGAAATGGTGGCTTCACTTCATCTTGGACAAAAGAAAAAGATAGACGATCATCTCGACCTAATACCATTAGACCGAGGGAGGCCACAATTTGGCGAGCAAATAACCACTTAGCATGTTGCCCCATCGATTTGGTAGCATCTAGTAGAATATGTACACGCATCTCTTGCTCATCTAAAAACCTTTTTATAAAGTATTTATCTGTACGAGCAAAGACGTTCCAATCCACTTGGCGTACATCATCTCCTAAATGGTATTCTCGAAAATCCGAGAAATCAAGGGATGCCCCGAAGCGTTGAGAACGGTGCGAGCCCTTATGTTGCCCGCGTAGTTTGGAGGCCGTCGCTACTTGAAAGCGACTGATTTTCGCTAACCAGTCTTCGGGCAATAAGTATTTTGCTGTCACTTGCTAATACCTTGCTGAACTTTTTCTAAAATAACATCAATCACATCGTCTGCTGTTTTTCCTGAAGCCTCCCCTTCATAATTCAACAGCATGCGATGACGTAAAACAGGCTTAGCAACAGATTTAATATCCGCTACAGAAACATGAAAACGACCATTCATTAAAGCTCTTGCCTTTGCCAATTTGATTAAGCTCTGCAAACCACGTGGACCACTGCCATACATTGCATATTGTTTAACCTCATCAAGCGCATCTGTTCTCTCAGGATGCGTAGCCACTACTAGATCAGTTGCATACTCTAGCATTTCATCAGCAACCATCACTTCCTTTACCATTTGCTGAGCTTGAATGAGAGCATCTGTATCCATCTGTTTCTGTAAACCAATCTCCTGGGCACCTGTCGTTCGCTTCATAATTTCCATAAGTTCGCTTTTTTCTGGATAGGGTACAAGAATTTTACAAAGGAAACGGTCCATCTGTGCTTCTGGTAATGGGTATGTTCCTTCCATTTCAATAGGGTTTTGAGTTGCCAACACGAAAAATGGTCTCGCCATTTTTTTTGTATCCCCTAATATGGTTACCGTTTTTTCTCCCATTGCTTCCAACAAGGCACTTTGGGTTTTGGGTGTTGCGCGATTTATCTCATCAGCCAATACCATTTGACTAAAGATTGGCCCAGGTTGAAAGGTAAATTGCTGCTTCCCATCGGGTGTACGTTCAATCATGCTCGTACCTGTTATATCTGCTGGCATAAGATCTGGTGTAAATTGAATACGTGAAAACGACAGATCCAGTACCTCTGAAATGGTACGAATTAACATCGTTTTTCCTAAACCAGGTAAACCTTCTAACAATGCATGACCATCCGCTAATACTGCATACAGGGTATAATCAATTGCTTCTTCCTGTCCAACAATGAAGCGATGAATTTCTTCTTTAACTTGCTGTAATTTCGTACTCATATCTACATACTGTTGCTCTGTAAAGGCCATTTCTTTTCCTCCTACTGCGACTCAATTGACGTGAAATAAGATTGCACGACATTTTGTAAATCCTTCGGTAATTGTAAGCGCTCTGAACTCTCTAAGTAGCTGTCTTTATATGAGCCAATTACTTCTTCATAAGGTCGAATAGAACCTTTTGTTATCGGACCATTTCCTTGTTGCTCAGATACATGGGAACCATCTCCTAATGCGCCACCATCTACTGATGTCTCACTTGCCCCACCTATTCGATTCGGTGTCGTTAGCAAATTCCGACCGCCTTGGCCACTACCTGCTCCTTGACCACCTTGTCCCTGACCTTGGCCTTGGCCCTGTCCTTGACCCTGTCCCTGTCCCTGTCCCTGTCCTTGGCCTTGTCCTTGTCCTTGACCTTGGCCTTGGCCCTGTCCTTGACCTTGTCCCTGCCCTTGACCATTGCTCTGGCTACTACCATTTTGCTGTTGAGAACCACTTTGAGCATTATTTTGACTAGACTGGCTTTGTTGATTACTAGGTTGGGAATTACCAGATGACTGTTGACTGTTTTGATTGTGGCTGCTGGCATTATTGGCACTCGCAATTGCATTTTGTAAGGAGTTACTTGCTGGTTTACCAAGTTTACTCATAGCAGTTTGTGTGGCATTTGCATTTTCTGTCAGCCCTTGCTGCATTTGGGCAAGCTCTTTTAGCTGCTCAACCTCTTCCTTCGATAATCCTTGGCCTTCTGTTGTGCCATCTTGACTAGCCGTTTGTTTATCCTTTAATTGCTGCTCCTTTAATGCTAGCTCCTTTTGCTTTTTGACAACTTCTCGTAAAGCTTCTTCTGCTGTTTCAGCCTCTTTTAAAGTATTTTGAAGTTCTTGCAATTGCTCCTTTACTTCTTTTGTTTCCGCCTTCTTCTCTAATTCAGCAACTTCCTTCTTCATATCTTCGATAACTGCTTGCTCCTTTTCAACCTCTATCGCTTCAATTTGCGTAGCTGCTGGGAACATATAAAGAATGGCTAGTACAACTGTTGTAATAAATAATCCGATAAACGCCTTTGGACGAAATAAATTTTTCTTTCGAGCCTTAAAGTCTGCGAAAGCTTTTTCAGCATTTTGGATAGCTTTCGATAATAATGATTGAACAAGAGGATCCTGATCATCTTTAAATGATAAAGCTGTCACTAATTCATTATGTGAGAAATAATGATCCAGTTTATGCAATGCCTCTTTCTCTTTGACCCGTTTCCACCAAATATAAGCAATGGTTGCAATAATAACGGTAATAAAGGCTCCTAATGCTATTTGGCGATAATATGGCCAGACAAATAGTCGGGAAATAAGTACGAGAGAAGCACTCGAAAGCAATGCCAAAAACAAACCGTATTGTGCAATGGGAATGCTTCTTTCAAGAGTTAATCTCGATTTTGCACGCTGAATATATTTTCGTAATTGCTTACGACGCTCCATACCAATTCCTCCTCATCGGTTACTTTTCATGTTGGCACGCAATTTTTTAATCGCAATCGTTAAACAAAGCACAATGATGAATACATAAGCAATTAAATAAGTAATCCATACAGGTAGTTCTACACCCGAAAGCTCTGCTAATGCATCCCCCATCTCTGGAGAAATAAGTGTCAGCATCAAGGCACCTGGATTAATAGATGCCCAGAAATAGGTCATAAAGGAGGCACCTGTTCCAATGGCATTGCCCATTTGATGGAAGGCCATTGTTAAAAAGAAGAAGAATGCTGTAATACCTCCTAAGAAAATGATTGAGCCGTATGTGGCAATCATGGCAACAATAGTCCTCTTAGTAATCGTAGAAAACATCACGCCTATACTACCTATTGCTACTACAGTGACTAAATAAAATAAAAATATAGAAATAAGCTGTGAAGGCGACACACCACCGAATAGAAACACTAGACTGTATAGTGGTAATCCTGCTACCAGCATCAATACTAGAAATGCTACGGAGGATAGTAATTTTCCAATAACAATTTGTGTAGAACTTTGTGTCGTTGTTAATAAAATATTTAATGTTTGCTTTTCGCGCTCACTACTGATAGCACCTGCAGTCAAACTTGGTGTAATGAAAAGAACTAATGCCATTTGCAAGATGGTTAGCACAGCAAACATCATAAAGCTTGTCTCTGGTCTAAAGAAGCCTCTGCCAGTAAATTCAGTTGTAAGCAATAAAAACCCTGCAATGAAAATACACAGTACAGCTAAATAAAACATTAAACCTGAAAAGCTTTTAAAAGAACGGAAGCGTAACTTCAATTCTTTAACAAGTACTGGATTATAAAATCTTTCCATCATTGATTGTCCGCTCCCTTCGTAATCGCCATAAAGACATCCTCTAAATCCTTCTCTTCTTCACTTAATGCATAGATTGGTAAATCTGTAAGCATAGCTTTTTTTAGCAATGCCACCTGCTCAGCATCTGTTCCTCGATAGTTAAAGGCTATTTCTAAACGACTTTCAATGACATCAATTGATGAAATATGCGGATCTTCCTCTAAAAACGCTCGTACTGCATCCAATTGATCTGTCACTTTTAATACAATACGCTTTTCTCCTTGTAGCTGGGCCTGAATCGCGGCTACATTTCCATGTGCAATTAATTTACCATTATCAATAACACCGATTTCATCACACATCTCAGCAAGTTCAGGCAAAATATGCGACGAAATTAAAATTGTTTTTCCCATAGACTTTAAATTTCGTAAAATATCTCGCATTTCCACACGAGCACGTGGATCTAGTCCTGAAGCAGGTTCATCTAGAATCAGTACCTTTGGATCATGGATAAGTGCACGAGCTAAACATAAGCGTTGCTTCATACCACGTGATAATAAATCAACATATTCATAGCGTTTACTTGATAAATTCACTAGTTCTAATAATTGTGGAATTAACACTTGACGCTCTGCTAATTGGATACCGTAGCTCGCTCCATAAAAATCTAAATATTCATCTACTTTTAACTGATCATATACACCAAAGAAATCGGGCATATAACCAATTTGCTTTCGAACTTCTTTAGGTTCCTTCACAACACTTTTGCCATTTATCAGAGCATCTCCTGAAGTCGGTGACAATAGGGTCGCTAAAATAGAGAATGTCGTTGATTTCCCTGCTCCATTTGCGCCAACAAATCCAAATACAACGCCTTCTTCTAAAGATAAGTTTAAATGATCTAATGCTGTAAAGGAGCCATATCGTTTCGTTAAATCACGAATTTCAATCATTATTTTGCCACTCCTTTCAGCTCTATGTCTGGTAATTTCGTTTGTTCTCCTGATGGATCGGGACCATATTTGATTTCAATTCGAAGCTCTCCATCTTGATTAAAGTATGTTGAAACTTTGTCTGTAAACACTTGCTTTGTATCGACTAAAGGCTCATATATATTCGTTTCATTATTCCAAATGGATAGCTGCATACGTGAGACATCCTTATTAGAAATTGTCAGCTCATTAAGTGATTCAACGGCATCCATAAATTGATCTGGCATGGTCATCGTTACTTCGTACAACCCTTCAGATAGGTACCATTTATTCAATTCTTCCTCGATCTTTTCATAATAGCCATTTGCTGATAGTGGCTCTACTGAATACGAGAAGTTATTACGCTTCATTGTAAATGGACCTGTTAGCTCAACTTTTCCTTTAAATGGTTGAACAAGCATCGTAATTGGTGACATATTGGCACTTGTTTCTAATTCAACTCCTACCACCGCTTGATCTGTCCAAGCTGTAAGTATTGGTTGGTTATCCTTTTCGACAAGCGGCAATGCTAAAGTTTTCATTCGTTCAATCCGCATTGGGTCTACCTCATCCTTTTTCGATGGGTAACTATAATTATAATTATTGAAAATAGATGGTTTTTGAAGAACCGTTGTTTTCAGTCCCTTATTTACCTGTAATGTTCCGTTTGCTTCAATATCACCTAGTTTTACTTCTTTCACACCCGAGATTAATGTGACATCTTTTAATGCAAACGGGAAATTATTTTTAACTGTTCCTGTTAGTTTTTCATTTTTCAGTGTTATATCTATATCCATCTTCCCGATATTTTGTGCTGATGTTTTTCCACCAAAGGATTGCACAGACCAGTAGCTTAAATCACGTAATGTTAGTGTTGAACCGCTAGCATTTTCTTTTATATAAGAAGATTCATGTAATGGCCCCATCGTGCCTGTGAAGTTATTATAATTTCTTAATGCAACGGCAGTTGTATTTTGGTCAGCATTGACCACAAAATCCCCACTGCGATTCGTTAGAATGGACTCTACATAATAGCCATTTACACTATTGTCTTCATTTACTTTATAGAATGCAGATTGTTGAACTTGTGGCTGTACAATACGATCCTTCGCTCCGACAATAAAGAGAACAATGGAAAGAACAACAGAGATGGACGGTATTATCCACCATGCATGCTCACGCTTGTCCGCTTTTTTCAAGATAAAATAAAGGATTGGCCCGATTATTAAAATATAAAGAATAATGACAATTAGCATATAGCTCACTGATACTTCGAAAGATGGAAATAGTTCATTAATGTTACGAAGCTCATAAGATATTTGATCGAGAGGAGATTGTCCCTGTCTCATCATTCCTTGCTGTGAAATACTTTGAATATTCATCACTTTGGCTAAAAGTGCTCCGTAGCCGTCCATAGAAGCAAGTGGTTGATCACCTAAAGAGAAGGTTGTTTGAATCACTTCCCCGCTACCCACTTTTTTCTTTGCTGCTAACACTGCATTATTTTCTGTTAGTACAGGTAAACTTCCTTCACTACTAGTAGCTGCATAAACTGAAATCGGCTGTGTAAAAATGCCGCCACCTGACAATTTAGTTAAAGCTTCTGCAGAAATCGCAGTCGTTTCTTGTGATAATGACAAAGGTAAATACTCTTTAAAAATCCCTGCTGTAGCATTGATTTGGTCAGCAGCACCTAGAAGTAAGGTACCACCATCCTGTACCCATTTTAGTAATGCTTCTTGTTGTTTCGGTGTTAAATCAGCAATAGCCACTTCATCTACAACAATGACATTGGCCATCGCAAGTCCCTGCGAGTCTTCTGGAAGTGTATAATCTTTTAATTGATTGATATTAAATACTTCCACATTACTTTGAGCTACAAATGTTGATAAACGTAATAGTGCTGAAAGTCGATCACTTTTATCTGTTAATGTATAAATGAATGTTGATGAGGGATCTAAAAAATTTGATTGCAGACGTTTAGTTCCCTTATAGGCAATCTTTTTTCCTTTTTCAATGTTTCCCTCATAAAAGGCAAATAAATCTGTGTCCGAGTAACTATAGTCAGCTAAACCATCAAGATAGAAAGTAAATGTCTTTTCCTCTCCTGCTGCTATATCTATTGGAACGACAAGGGCTGAAGCTGCCTCATAAGAATTTGATGAATTAATCGCCATATCTCCTGAGAAGTCAGCTCCATTATTTTTCACTGTAACTTGGAGTGGTACTACTGATTGATATTTCGCTTTACCAGAAACACCAGCTGTTGCTTTCACCTCTAGTGTAGCAGCAGCACTCGCCTGAGTTGTAGGCAAGATAAAGCTCATTACAAGCATGACTAGTAAGGTCAGTGCCGTCCATTTTGTCTTTTTCAAAAGCTCAACCCCTTTTTATGTAAATAGATGGTTACATAATTATACGATTTATATTGCATTTTGTTCCATTTCTTATGTTATCTTCATTAATATTCATAAACTCTTAAGAATTCTACAATGCAAAAAGGCAACTCCAAAACAACCTAGAGCTGCCTGATATTCTATTTAGTATAATCAAACAAACATCGTGCATGATCCTGCACTACTTCAACAAATGCCTCTACTTGTCTTAATTCAAAAGAGGATTCATAACCAATTAGCCAAGTATCGCGTGTAAGACCAAACTCTTTTTCATCATTTGATAGAGGAATTTTATGAATGGCATCGTGGTCATTTAATGTAATAGAAGGCAAGATTGCATAACCGATACCATTTAATGCCATTTGCTTGCAAATTTCAATTTGATCCACTAAAATTTGTTTTCTTGGATTCGAGGCAAAATGCTGCTGCCACCATTGCTGAATTTCTTGATAATAGTTGGAATCACTCTTATATTGAATAAATGGACGGTCTGTTTTTAACACATCTTCAATTGTTTTAACCTCTTTGTCCACTAAATAAAGAGTATCTCTGAAAAGGTGGATCTTTTCTCCTTTCCAGTCAACTTGGCCTCGTACAATGCCTACATGGGCCTCGCCCTCGTAAAGAGCCTTCACAATTTCAGAACTCCAGCCCGTCATCAGTGATATTTTAGCCTCTGGATATTTTGACACAAAATCCTGCAAGATTTTTGGTAGCCAGTTCTGACCAACAATGGAAGCACAAGCAATTTTCAATGTCCCGTTTACCTTTGTCGTTAAGGATTGAATCGTTTCAAATATTTCTTCCTTTTTGGCTAGCATTTCCTTTGCATAAGCAATAACTTGTTCACCAGCAGGTGTTGCTGTTAAACCTTTTTGTGAACGAATAAATAATTGTGCACCCCAGTCTTTCTCAATCGTTTGCAATCGTTGTGAAAGGGCTGGTTGGGATAAAAATAGACGTTCTGCTGCTTTCCGCATATTGCGTTCTTCAGCTAAGATTTTTAAAATTTCTGCCTCTGTTGCCATCAATCTGTAAACCTCCAATACAAGCAAAGAGGGCCTCATGATTTTCATCTGAGTTCCCTCTTAAGCTACTACTCTTTTTGATAAATATATTTTTTCAATTGCTTTAAAATAACACGTCTTGTTAATATCCCTGCGAATGTACCATCTTCGTCCACTACACATAAAAAGGCGTGGTTAATAACTAAATCCAAAGCACGCTGGAAACTATCCGTCAGCTTCAATACAGCGATCTCTTTTTCCATAATAGAGTCAACCTTAATATCAGGTAGCTTTTCATATTCAATATGCTCAAGTCCAAGAATCGATTCGGTAATCATTTTCATGCTAAGTAAACCTTGAAGTCGATATTTCAAATCTAATACAGGTATGGACGAGTACCCTGTACGTGTTAGTACAAGGAGTGCATGTTCCGCACTATTTCCACTTTGTACATGCGCAACTTTTTCAGAGGAAATGATAAAATCACTAATTGGCATTGCTAATAAGTCTTTGCTGTTAGTTGAAATCATGAACTTCTTCTCCTTTTCTGTCCTCACTGTGTAGAACAGTCCTTCCCTTTCATCATATCACAACTTTTCTATGTATGACCATGACCAGGCCGAGAAGAGTTTTCATGAACAATGAATTATTTTAGCCTTTACAGCAAAAACTTAGAATATCTTCATCCAGTCAAGTTTTTCGTGACCGAATGAAGATGGTTCTTAACTAATAGCCAGCCTTACTCCAGTAGTAAAAAATCATGATCCCTAAAAAAAGTAAAAAAATTGCATAGACCCAAACAATTGGGTTCAACATCGTTGCATATTCTTCAACTGTTTCTGAAATAGGGGTATCATTTTCAGATTTCCGTTCAGAAGTCATTTTAGCTATTTTTAACGTATAAACAAACGAAATAGCAGAAATGATCACAATGGCAATAATTGCTGGTATTAACCACATACCCATCGGCAAAACTCCTTTCTTTACCCTTAGTATGCGTCAACCCAGCTATTCGTTATGCAAAGATTTTTAGAATGGATATTGATTGAGCCACTGCCCACCATCCAAAGTTACACATTCTCCATTCATATAACTTGCTTTGTTAGACATCATAAATGTAGCTAAATCAGCAATTTCTTCTGGTGTTCCTATACGGCCTAGTGGAACAGAATCTAGTGTACGAGCTGCCGCTGCTTCTGATTCCCAAAGCTTATCGGCTCCACCAGTACGCTCGATCGGGCCTGGTGCAATAGCATTAACCCGAATCCCATACTGTTTCCCCCACTCAACAGCTAGCGTTCTCGTCAATGATAGTACCCCTGCTTTTGCTGCAGCTGAATGGATCACACCTGCTCCTGCATTCCAAGCATACGTCGCTACCATATTTAATATAGACCCTTTGGTCTTATTCTCAATCCAATACTTGCCTACTGCTGAAGAGCAATAGAATGTACCATTTAATACAATATCTACAACAGCCTTCCAGCCATTCGGTGATAAATCCTCTGCACGTACAATAAAGTTACCTGCTGCATTATTCACAAGCCCATCCACTTGACCAAATTTTTCAATAGCAAATGCGAGCATAGCCTCAGCATGCTCAGGTACACGTACATCCATTTGGAATGTCTCAATAGAGGGACCAGCCTCCGCTATAAATTTCTTTGCCTCTGCTAATCGTTCTTCGTTACGACCTGTTATGACAACATTAGCTCCCTCAGTTACGAACTGCTTTGCCATATACAGCCCCATACCACTTGATCCACCCGTAATAATAATTGTCTTCCCTTGCAACATTCCATTTCCCCCTTTGTTAAAAATGAATGGTGATTCACTAAAAGTTTACTATATATTCTCGAATATGTCATATTAATTCTATAGAATGCGAGTTTATTTTCTGAAAAAATATAAAAGAGCCATTCATTCAATGAATAGCTCTCCAATATCATTAAAACTCATACGTATAGGCAATTTTATATAGCTCCATTAACTCTTCTAAAGTTGGTATCTTCGGATTGTTACCAGGACTCCCACTTGCAAGTGCATCCTCGGCCATTTTAGGAATGGCCTGATAATAAGCATGCTCCTCGATTCCCCACTGCTTTAAATTGCCAATTTTCATATACTTACACATATCTTTAATGGACGTAATAGCAAGCTGAGCAAGTTCCTCTTGCGATAAACGTTCTTTTGTTTTATTAAAAAATTGTCCTAAATCTGCCAATCGATCTATACAAGCGTCTTTTGAATAATCTAGTACAGCTGGTAAAAGCATCGCATTGGAGATGCCATGCGGTACGTGGAAAAGTGCCCCAATCGGACGGGACATTCCATGTACAAGGGCAACAGAAGCATTAGAAAATGACAGCCCTGCCTGCATCGAACCCAATGACATCGCTTCCCTAGCATCAACATCATCTCCATATTCATAAACCCTTATGATGTTATTCACAATTAATTCCATAGCAGATAAGGCGAGCACATTCGAATAAGGGTGAGCTAAACGCGATAAATAGCTCTCAATGGCATGGCTCAATGCATCTATTCCAGTTGCTGCGGTAATTGCTGGAGGTGAAGTAATGGTTAATATAGGATCAACAATCGCTATAGTGGGCATAAAAGCTGGTTGCTTAATCATCATTTTCACATCACTTTTTGTATTGGTAATAACAGTGGCATCTGTTGCTTCAGAGCCTGTACCTGCTGTTGTTGGTATCGCAATGTGTGGAATTGGTGCATTAGCTGCAACCTTTGCCATTTTCATATAATCTCCTATGTAGCCGCCATTTGTAGCCACTACTGCAATCGCCTTCGCCGTATCAATACAGCTACCACCACCAACAGAAATAATGACATCACAGTTTTCTTTCTGAAAAAGCTGCAATCCCTCTGCTACATACGTATCATCTGGCTCAGTTGTCACCCCTATATATGAAACGACGTCTATCCCTTGGGTCTTTAACAGTGTATGGCATTTCTTGATAAAGCCTAAACTGTCCATAATTGGATCACTAATGATTAATGCCTTTGAACCTAGTTTTTTCGCATACGCTCCTACTTCTTCAAATGAATCTCGACCATATACAATCGTACCTGGTGAATGAACAGTAAAGATGGTTTTTGTTTGAATCATATTTTCCCTCCTAAGCTATTGAGCTGTATAGCCACCATCTAATAGAATGGCCTGGCCGGTTAACCCCTTTGCTACATCACTTGCTAAATATAATGCAAGTCCTGTAATTTCTGAGACATCAAGTAAACGTTTTTGCGGTACAAGTGGATATAACACTTGTTCAAGAACTTCTTCCACTTGAATTCCCCGTGTTTGTGCTAAATCCATAAACTGATTACGTACTAATTCCGTGTCAACATACCCTGGACAAATAGCATTTACCGTAATTCCCTCTGTCGCCACCTCTAGTGCCGTTACCTTAGTAAGCCCAATCACACCATGCTTTGCTGCATTATATCCTGCCTTCCCAGCAAACCCAATGACGCCATTGATGGAGGCCATATTGATAATACGACCAAATTGATTCTTTTTCATATGTGGTAACGCATACTTCATCGCCACAAAGGGAGCAACGACCATCACTTTTTGCATTGACTCAAAAATTTCTGTCTTAAAATCCTCAATAAGCGACACATGTTGAAATCCTGCATTATTGATTAAAATATCTAAGGTTGAGAATTTATGAATCGTAAAATCAATGGCTTCTCTTATGGCTTGTTCTTCTGTCACATCACATATATAGGAAGTTAAAGAGGGGTATTGTGCGACGGCTTCCTCAAGAAGCTGTTCATTTTTATCTGTTATTACAACATTAGCCCCTTGCTCAGCAAATGCTTGTGCCATAGCAAGACCAATACCACGAGCTGCCCCTGTAATAAAAACCGTTTTTCCTTGCATACTTCATCCCTCCTACATCCCTAATGAGAATAATATGATTGCAAGTATTGTACCTATAATAGGGATAATAACCGTCAAAGCTCCAAATGGCATATATGCATCCTTATGCTTTTCATTACATACTGAATTGATGGTTGTCACCACATATCCTCCGTGTGGCAATGAATCTAGCGAACCAGATGCTATAGCGATTGTCCGATGCAACGCTTCTGTATCTACACCCATCTCGATATAATGCGGTGCTAGTAAGGGCATAGCAATTGTTTGTCCCCCTGATGCTGAACCTGTTAAACCAGCAATAACCGCAATGGCTAAGGCTCCTCCAATTAGCGGACTGCCAGGGATATTGGTCATTACATCAACAGTTGCAACAAAGGATGGTGTTGCTTTTACTACCCCGCCAAAACCGACAACAGCCGCCGTATTTGCAATGGCAATAATAGCACCCATTGCACCTGCTGCTAATGTTGCACCAACTGACTTTGCATATTTGTAACTCACTAAATAAGCCACGATACAGCCACTAGTTAAGGCTACAATTAAAGCAGAGGTTCCAAGTGAATCATGGAAAATATAAGAAATGACTAAAACAACTAATAATGGTACAAGACTCAAAAGGGGACTCGGTAGCTTACGTGTTGCATCAGCTACTGGATCGGTAGAGCGCTCAATAAAAACTTCCCCCTTGTTAACAGCGCGTTTAATCATCCAATTCAGCCAAAGCGAGCCACCAACGGCCATAAAAATAGCCACGACAATACTAACTTGCCAACCTGCATATGGAGTTGTACCAAGGTATGGAATTGGTATCCAATTTTGAATCTCAGGTGAGCCTGCTGATGTCATCGTAAATGTGACAGAACCTAGGCCCAGTGCAGCAGGAATAAAACGTCGTGGAAAGTTTGCTTGTTTAAATAAACTAATAGCCATTGGATAAACAGAAAAGGCTACGATAAAAACTGAAACACCACCATATGTGAGTACTGCTGCAGCTAAAACTACAGCATATGTGGCATATTTCACCCCTATTTTTTCTACAATCCATTTTGAGACACTATCTGCAGCGCCTGTATCCTCCATGACTTTACCGAAAATGGCACCCGCCATGAACATTAAATACCATGAACCAACAAATCCGGTGAACCCATCCATATAGCTCGTTAGAAAGTTTGCCTGATCTTTATCAGCTGTTTGAGGAAAAAATGCAAGACCGTTTGTTAAGGCTGCTAACAGCGCAGTTAACGGTGCTGAAATAAGTAGATTTACACCCTTCATTGTTAAATAAACTAATAATGCTAAACTACCAAAAAGACCAATATACGCTAACATTTACACCCCACCCATCCCCTTTTTTAGAAAAAGAGCTGTATAACTCTACAGCTCTAGGTTTTATTAGTCGTTATTGCTTGGGAATGCAAATGTGGATGCTGAGGAGGCATTACCAGCCATCCAACGCTCTGAAATTGTTTTAGTTTTTGTGAAGAATCGTGCTTGGTCTGGACCAAACATATGCCCCTCACCAAAGCGAGAGCCTTTAAAGCCTGCAAAGTTATGGTAGCCAACAGGAATTGGAATTGGTACATTGACACCAACCATGCCAACATCAATTTCTGTTGTAAATTTTCGAGCTGCTAATCCATCATTCGTAAAGATTGTGACACCATTACCTAGCTCATGCTTATTTATTAGTGTAATAGCTTCCTCTAAGGAATCTACACGAACAACATTGCGAGCTGGACCAAATATTTCTTGCTCGTAAACTTCCATGCCTGGTTTTACATGATCTAATAATGTAGGCCCTACATAAAACCCTTTAGACTCTTTGACAATATCAAGTTCTCGTCCGTCACAAATTACTGAAGCTCCTTCGGCTTCCCCTCGATCAATTGCAGTAAGAATTGCTTCTTTTGATTGTTGAGAAATAACAGGGCCAAAATCTGAATCAGGATTTGTATAAGGGCCAACCTTCAGATTCGCGATTTTTTCCTTCAGAATCTCCACGAGACGATCTGCAGTATCCTTTCCTACAGGCATAATGGTAGATATCGCCATACAACGTTGTGAGGCTGCCCCATATGCTGCTCCAATAAAGGCATTGGCTACCTGTTCAAGGTCGGCATCAGGCATTACAACCATATTATTTTTACCCCCACCAAGCGCTGTAACACGCTTTCCATATTTTGATCCAGTTTCATAAATATATTTTGCAACTGGTGTTGATCCAACAAATGAAATCGCTTGCACAGCTGGGTTTTCTAAAAGTTCATTGACCGCATCTTTATCACCATTGATTACTGTCCAAATACCATCAGGCAATCCCGCCTTCTTCCAAAGCTCACTAACATACAATGCTGTCATTGGCACACGCTCTGATGCCTTTAAAACAACCGCATTTCCTACAGCAATGGCCATACTCGTTTGTGCTAGAGGCACCATGATAGGGAAGTTAAATGGAGAAATTGCTGCCACAACCCCTAATGGATATTTTGCAGAATAAGCATTTATTTGACCTCCAACATTTACAGAGTATTCTCCCTTCATTAAGTGTGGTGCACCAATGGCTAAGTCAACAGATTCAAGTCCTCGTGTAATTTCACCTTTAGCATCTTCAATCGTTTTACCGCTTTCAGTACAAATGATTTTTAATAGTTCCTCCATATTTTCAGTGATAAGGTTACGGAACTTTAGTACAATTTCTGCACGCTTAGCCACTGAAGTATCACGCCAAGCTGGAAATGCTGCTTGAGCTTGCTCGATTGCATCTTGTGTTTCTTCTATTGTTGCAAGGGGTACCTTAGCAATGACTTCACCTGTTGTTGGGTTAAATACCGAACCGAATCGGCCACTTTTTCCTTCAACCAATTTGCCACCAATAAAATGTGTTAATGTTTTAACCTCTTGTGCTGTTGTCATATCCATTTCCTCCTCTTAAAATTGTTCTAGTTTACATGTTTCCTTTAAGCTTAAATAAGCTGCAGACATATCTTTTTCTCCATAGCCCTGCTGAGCAATTTCACTATAAAGATCCACTAACTTTTCGCCGATTCGCAGCGATACGCCTGCTTCATCCGCCATTTCCTTAGCTAACTTCAAATCCTTTAATAGTAGATTTGTCGAAAAGCCTGGCTCATAATTATCATTTTTCATATATTCCAAATAATTACGTTCATAAATACGGCTTTGCCCATAACTATTGTTTAATACTTCATAGAGCGTGTCTGCCTGAATACCCATTTTTTCGCCAAGTACAATCGTTTCAGCGACTGCCTCTGTGTAAAAGCCAATCATTAAGTTATTGAGTAATTTAATTCGCGTTCCTATACTTGAAGATGTGCCCAAATGATAAATATTTTTACCGACTATTCTGAATATTTCGCTAGCACTTATATAATCATCTGTGTCACCACCAACCATAATAGTTAATGTCGCATTGATAGCCCCTATGACACCCCCACTGACAGGTGCTCCCAAATAACGTAATCCCGAAGCTATAGCTTCTGTATGTAACGTATCATTCAATTCGGGATTAACAGTACTAAAATCAATCAGTAGGCACCCTTTCTTTGCATGTTGTAAAATTCCTTGCTCTGACTGATAAACCCATTCTACAACCTGAGGGGTAGGCAAGCTTGTCATAATAACATCACATTGCTTCGCGATATCCAGAGCTGTCTCAAGGGCGAAACCACCTGCAGCTGTGAATTGTTCCATTGCTTTCGTATTCGTATCGAAACCATATACCTGATAATCTGCTTTTAATAAGTTAATAGCCATCGGTAAACCCATATTTCCTAAGCCAATAAAGCCTAATTTTTCCTTCATTGTGACCTCCCCATTCCTTGAAAATACAACAGAAAACTTGATGATCTACTAGCCAACTTTCATTTTTTAAAGTAACATTAGTAACGAGATAACATCATTGACCGCAGTCATTGACTTCGGTCATTTAAATCATAATCAATCGAAATCCATCTCGTCAATTAAAAAATTAATATTTTCAGAATATTTTTTTACAAAAGATATTTTACAATATTTAATATAGGAGGTATTAGCTACCAATGGAAACACTCACAAGCAGACAGAAAAAGGCATTAGAAACACGTGAAAAATTATTGAAAACTTCTTTAGATTTATTTAACAAGCATGGTTATGAACATGTTTCTGTTGAACAAATTACAAAGGCATGTAATGTTTCAAAGGGTACATTTTATACACATTTCCCATCTAAATATGATGTTATTTTAGAAAAATTTAAGGAGCTTGATAATTTTTATCGTACAGTTGAAAAAAATATTGATCCCACATTACCAGCAAGTGAAAAAATACTCTTAGTGTATCAAGAGCAAATGAGATATTTAACCAATATTGTGGGAAAGGATTTATTACGTACAGTATATACGGCTGCTATGACAAACCAAGTAGAACAGGATCATTATTTAATCAATCCACAACGTAAGATTTTTCAGATAATGAATACATATATCGAGGAAGGAATTCAACATGGGGAATTTAGACAAGATGTTTCTGCTGCTACCATACAAACACTTATTCAGCGCTGTATGCGTGCGAATGTCTATGATTGGTTGATACATAGTGAAGACTTTGACCTAGCCTCTGAAATGTCGCAATTCACAGCAATTGTCTTAAACGGTCTTAAAAACGGCAAATAAAAAAGTAGCACTTCATCTATTTTGTGATGAAAGTGCTACCCGTTTTCTAGCTTACAAAATATTGTTGTACAATCGTTTCAACTGGTAATGGTTTATTATACAAATAGCCTTGCCCTTTTTGACAACGATGGCGTTTGAGAAAATCAACTTGTATTGGTTCTTCAATTCCCTCAGCAATGACCTCTAATCCTAAATTATGAGACATCGAAATAATGGCTTTTATGATGGCTTCATTTTTGTCATCCTTTGCTATATCTGCAATAAATGACTGATCAATTTTAATAATATCAATCGGATAACGCTTGAGATAACTTAATGAGGAATAGCCTGTCCCAAAATCATCCACAGACACATAAACACCTAATTGCTTCAGTTCTGTAAGAATCGAAAATGTTTCATGAACATTTGTCATAGAACTTTCAGTAATTTCTACTTCTAACAATTCAGGTGGTACACCATATGTCTTTAAAGCTGTTTTAATTTTTCGGGCAAAATTTTCTTTTCTAAACTGTTTTGGGGATATATTGACTGCAATCCGTACAGGACGATATCCTTTCGATTGCCATTCTTTTTGGTAACGACATACCTCATCAATAATCCAATCACCAATTTCAATAATCAACCCTGAGGCTTCCGCAATAGGTATAAATTGTGCTGGTGATACAAAACCAAATTTACGGTTATTCCATCGTAATAATGCTTCAAAGCTATTGATGCTATTATTTGCTAAATCCATTTGCGGTTGTAGATGAAGACTTAGCTCATTAAATTCAATTGCTCGACGTAAATGTGCCTCCATTAATGCTTCGTTTGGAAAAATGGCCGTCATATCTTCACGGTAGTAGCGATAATGTGAACGACCATGTTCTTTAACAGAAAATAAAGCTTTATCTGCTTTCCGTACAAGTGTCTCGATATCTTTACCATCTGCTGGGCTAAGTGAAATCCCAATCGATACGCTAATAAAATATTCCTGTCCATCTATCATAAATGGCTGTTTTAATACGTCCATAATCAAGTTTGCAGTTCGTTCAATTTTTTGGATGGTTGCATCTTTTAGCACAAAAATAAACTCATCACTATTATATCGATATAGCGAACACTTTGAGTAGCAAAGCTCCCGTAACCTATGACTAAACATACGCATCAAATCATCTCCCTTGCTCTCGCCAAGGGATTCATTAAACTTTTTAAAACGGTCAATGTCAACTAAAATAAGAGCGGCTTGCTTATGCTCTTGCTTTTTATCATTTAAATGCTGTAGCCAATGCTCCTTAAAAGCTTTTCGATTCCAAATACCTGTTAATTCATCCATTAGTGCTAGGTAATAGAATGCTTCATGATCATTCATAAATGAATTAGCATCTTTAACAAATAGGTGGACACCCACAACTTCACCATTATAATAGGTTGGATGCGTTCTTAAATAAAAGGGCTCTTTGCTTAGTAAATCACCTTTCAATAAGCATTTAGGCATGCCAAACGCTGAACCTTCGATTGTTTTGGTAAATAATAGTTTAAACTCATTGAGATATTTACTTTCGAGTAATGAAAAAATATCTAGTCCAATTAGACTGTGCTGCTCTCTCGATAGTGTAGCAGTAGCAGCAATATTTTGATGAATTATTCGACCTTGTAAATCTGTCGTTAACACTGGACTTATATGTTGTTCAATGAACTGTAAATAGGGATTTTCTTCAAATGGTGTCGCTCGAAGAATAATGGCAACTATTGATTCAGAAAAGTGCTGAACATGAAGCATAAATGTTTTCTCTTGATGACCGTTACCTAATTTTAGAGTATGCTGTTTATTGATTTCTTCAATTAGAAATCCCGACAATTGCAGCCAGCATTGCTTAGTAAAAAAGTTCTCAGCGTTTTTGGCTGTTATATCCTCCAACTCAATCATTGACGATAGCTTTTCATTAAATTCAACGACCTCAAACACTGTCTTATCAACTTGTCTCAAACAAATGATTGCATCAAATGGATTTAGTTGCATGAGCTGTTGATATTCTGCAAATGGCGCTACATTTTCTCTACATTTTTTCATTCTATCCCTCACTAAGTAGCGTGTTTGCTCTATTCTTCGTCTAGCGTAGGCTTTAATGCATCCTTCAAGAAAATTTCCTGGCTATTTAATGGATCTTCGCTACGATCAAACTCTTTATAATGATACTTACCATTAGAGTCTTGAATACGGGCTTTGGCAGTATCCATTAATTGTGCATTCATTATGTCAATAATACGAGTTTTTGCTTCACTTGCATATACAGGGAATAAAATTTCTACACGTTTAATCATATTGCGTGTCATCATATCCGCAGAGGATAAATATACTTTATTTTCCCCATTATGATGGAACCAATAAATACGAGAGTGCTCAAGGAAACGACCAACAATACTTGTTACGGTAATGTTTTCACTAATACCTGGGATTCCTGGTCTAATACAGCATATACCACGAATAATAAGTTCGACCTTTACACCAGCAATTGATGCCTCATAAAGCTTCATCATTAAATCTTTGTCTGTCAATGAATTCATTTTTGCACGAATAAAACCATTTCCATATTTTTTATGACAGGCAATTTCCTCATCCATTAAACGAATAAATTCATCTCGTATATCAAATGGAGCAACGACTAAATGATTAAAGGTTGGCTTTTCTGTATAGCCACTTAAGTAGTTAAAGAAATTTGTCGCATCAATGCCAAACTCTTTATCTGTCGTTATTATGCCCATATCCGTATAGATTTTTGCAGTAGCATCATTATAATTTCCTGTACCCAAGTGGACAAAACGTTCAATTTTGCCGTTACGACGACTAACGACTAGCGTGATTTTTGAGTGTGTTTTTAAATTATTCATCCCATAAATCACAAGACAACCTGCTTGTTCTAATTGTTTTGCCCAGTGCACATTGTTTTCTTCATCGAAGCGAGCCTTTAGCTCCACTAATACCGTTACTTGTTTACCGTTTTCAGCGGCAAGCTTTAACGCTTGAATAATCGGTGAATTCCCACTTACTCGATATAATGTCTGTTTTATAGCCAGCACATTCGGGTTGACAGCGGCCTCAGAAATAAAATCAACAATAGGGGCAAAAGATTCATATGGATGATGGAAAAATATATCCTGTTGAAGTGCTTTCTCAAAAATATTTTCGTCAGACTGTAAATCTAAAGGTGGCTGTGGGATAAAGCTTTCATATTCTAAATGCTCACGACCTACTGAAATACCTTTCACAAAAGAGAACATAAACGTTAAATCCAAAGGACCATCAATATGGAATACATCAGATTCTTCTATTTCGAATTCATCTAGTAAGTATTGCAGCACTTCCTCGTTCATTTCTCCAACTCGAACTTCTAAACGGCTTCCTAGACCCCATTTTCGCTTTTTCAGTTCTTTTTCGATCTCCACAAGAAGATCTCGAGCCCCTTCTTCATGGATAGTTAAATCTGCATTTCTTGTTAAGCGGAAGGCTTGTGCTGATTTTACGCTATAGCCATAAAACAGCTTTTCAATATGCGCTACTATCACATCCTCCAATAAAACTACAACTGTCTTTCCTTCTTCGGACGGTACTTTTATATAGCGATCTAACACAGATGGAACCTGGACAATCGCCACTTTTTCACGACTTTCAAGATCTGACTCATCCTGCTCTAACAGCACTAGTAAATTCAAAGTTTTACCAAGTAAAGTTGGGAAAGGACGATAGGCATCCACTGCAACAGGTGTTAAAACAGGGAAGATAGTTTCTGCAAACATTTCATTGATAAATGATTTTTGCTTGCTATTTAAATCTTTCATATCCGCAATATGTACATTTTGTTGAGGTAGTAAATCATAGATTAAATGTCTATATACCTCAGTTTGTCGTCGCACTAATGCTTGTGTGCGTTCTGCTATTTTGGCCAACTGTTCCTTCGGCGTTAAGCCAGATTTGTTTTCAGGCTTATGAAAACCAGCACGTACCTGATCCTGTAAGCCTGCCACACGTACCATAAAAAATTCATCTAGATTGGAACTAAATATAGCTAAAAATTTTAAACGCTCGAGCAGAGGATTATTAATATCCTCTGCTTCCTCTAGCACTCGCTCATTAAAGGCAAGCCAGCTTAATTCACGATTATTATAATATTGAGGCTTTGCAATTTCCTCTAACAATAGATTGTAGTTTTCGGAAAATTCTTCCCCATGTAGCTCGTTTTTCGTTACTTCAGTTGTCATCCATTGTTCCACCCTTCTTCAATAAAATTGATCTTCATTGGGATTTTTAATGCACGTTCTAAATGCTTTCTATGTCGATTGGCTTGATACTTTTCAGCCGCGGCATTCTTTTTTACATAAATATTAAGCTGAACATGATCTTCTTCGGTGTGCATTTCAATAGCATGTACTATGTTGCGTTTTGAAACATTTAATGCATAGACAAATTTTAATAGCGCTCCGAAATCTCTTATTTTACGAAGTTCCTCCCGACTCATCCATGTAGCAAATGGAGCAGCAAATCGTTCGAAATAATCTTTATTTTTATAAGAGGCAAGAAGTGCTAGTTTTACTCGTTCTAAATGATTTAAACCATCAATAGATTGATTCGCAATTAAATAAAAAGTATGTTGGCTTGAAGAGCTTAATTCGATATACTCTCCTATATTAAAAACCTTCGCCGCTTTTGCCAATAAATGCAAATCATCTGGATGATATTGCAAATAGCCTAAATGACAACATTCACGATACAATTGGTCTGCTAAATGCATTAAATAATCTACTTCCATTTCACTCCGACCATACTGCCGTGCTAAGCTTCTAGCATTTCCTTCAAAGACATTATATTTATCAAATGCCTGCGTATCTGTTTGCAAAATCCGTTCAATAATGAGTCCCTCACGTAAACCTCGCTTTGTCAGTTGGAAAGTCTCACTACCAACTACCTCCATCAACACTCTAAATACCTCTAATGCGGGAACAATGATATCTGCACGGTCCGATGAGAGACCATCCAATTGTTTCAATTCCTGAAAGCTTAATTGCCCTAAAAATAAGCTTAAATCATCCAAATTTTCCTTTGTCATTTCATAACCATGAACGCTGGCAATAGGGTAATCATGCTTTTGCTGATGTATTTGAGCAATATTCCGCGCACTACCACCAATTGCGATAATAGGTAGCGCAACATTTTTTATCCAAGGGAGTGTTTGGAACTGCTCTTTGACAAAGGTAAGAAGCTCTTTTTTCTCACTACTATTGATAATGTCACCTTTTACAAAACGTTGCTTTAAAGAAACTGTCCCAAAAGGAAAACTATGTGATTGCTGAATTTCTTTATTTTCAAACAGCGTAATTTCGGTACTACCCCCACCGATATCGATCGTTACGGCCGATTTCGTACCCATGGAGTAGGCAACAGCAACGTAGCCAAAATAGGCTTCTTCCTCTTCTGATAAAAGCTCTATTTGGATACCAGTCCGTTCTTTCATTTCCTCTATAATTTTGTCTCGATTAGTGGCTTGTCGAATAGCCGCAGTCGCCGCAGCTTTTACATCTGTTACTTCAAAATCCTCAAGCATGGCTTTAAATGTTAATAAAGTTTCTGATAACACTTGAATACCTTCATCAGACATCTCTCCTGAGGGCTGTAAATATGTACGCAATCGTGCTACCGTTTTAATATTTCCAAGCTCACGAAGTCCCTCTTCATTAGCATATTGATATAATACTAATCGGATCGTATTGGAGCCGATATCAATAATAGCTGTTTTTAATTCATTCAAATAATCACATCCTTCAAGCATCTACCATTTATTTTGTTCATATTATTTGGACATATACAAAAAATCGGACCCTCTTAATTCAGGCATCCGACTTTACTTTCATTTATTTATACTTGCAGGATACCCATTATTAAAATTGAGAAGTATCAAGCCATGGTGATTACAGAATAAGTTGGTCAACACGTAAAATGAGCTCTGCAATTTCTGGCTTACTTATTTGATCCTCAGCCCCTACTTGATCACCTTTATGACGAAGGTCATCTGTAATTAGACTTGAAAAAATGATAACAGGAAGCTTTTGAAGATCGGGATGCTCTTTGATTTTTCGTGTTAAATGATGGCCATCCATTTGTGGCATTTCAATATCCGTTACCACCAATTGAATATGCTCAGCTATGTCACTACCACTCTTTGCAATTCCCTCTAAATATTCATAAGCATCGCGGCCATTTTCAAAGAATTCAACATTGTCATAACCAGCTTCACTCATTGTATCGAACAGTAATTTACGTAATAACGGTGAATCTTCTGCAATTAAAATTCGCTTTCCAGATCGCTCACGTTTACCGAGCTTTTTAACAGATTCCACACTAATTCCTGATGCAGGATTGATATCCACCATAATTCTTTCGAAATCTAGTAATAGAATCATTTGCTCATTCTGTTTAATCACTCCGATTACTTGCGATGTACCTCCCTGATACATATCTGAAGGCTTTTCAATTTGATTCCAAGAAATACGATGAATTTGTGTTACATTATCTACATGGAAAACGACACGTTGTTTATTAAATTCTGCTACAATATATTTTTGTTGTGGATTACGCTCAGCACCTTGAATCCCTAATACTCGTAGCATATCTACAACAGGTAATACCTCACCTCGTAATTGAATGATTCCTTCTACATGCGGGTGCGCGTGTGGGATAAACGTTACTGGGATCGGTTGAATAATTTCTTTTACTTTAATAACATTGATGCCGAATTTATTGTTTGCTACTTCAAATTCAACAATCTCTAGCTCATTTGTGCCACTTTCTAATAATATTCCTTTATGTTCCAATGCAACCCCGCTCCTTTCTCTACATCTGTTTATAATTCAATTGTATCATAGGCAATACATTTCTCCTACTTGCTATTTCCATTTTTATCATTAACTTTTAGATGTACCAATAGACCAACGACAGTCATAACGATCAACGTTGATAATGCTACACGACTAGCAATAGTACCATAATCCTTCATCCACAATGTAACCGTTCCATATATGGCTGGACCAATAATGGATGAAACTTTACCTGAAAAAGCAAACAACCCAAAAAATTGTCCACGTTTCTCATTCGGTGATAATTCAATAATATAGGTCCGAGATGTCACCCACATTGAGCCAAGTGATATACCAAATAGACTACCAGCAAGCCAGAACATCCATTGTGCTGAAGCAAAAACAGCGAATATCAAAGCAACAATCATAATAAGGGCAACAATTGTAATGGCACGTTTAGCGCCTATTGATTTCGTAATATACCCAAAGGCAAGTGACCCAATGATTGTTGAGACAGTAGAGACCAAATAAAGAACGATAAATTGGCCAGAACTAAAGCCAACAATTGTTGTCGCATAAACAGCCATCATAGCAATCGTTGTAGCAATGGCATCATTTAGAAAGAAATAAGCAATCATAAAGGTAAAGATTGCTTTATATTGCTTCATATCTTTAAATGTTTGAATGATTTCTTTATAACCATCTAAAAACTTTAAGGACTTCCGTTGTGACTTTGGGATCGGTGTATCTTTATTAATTAAGAATAATGGCAATGAAAAGAGTAAATACAGAATGGCTGTTGGAATAAACGCCCGATGAAAATCGCTGTTACCAACATACAAGTAAACAAGTAATCCAAAAAGTGTACCAAGATACCCAATTGCAACACCATACCCTGAAATGAGTGGCATCTCTTCTTTTGTTCCTAGATCGCCCATCATAGAATCATAAAATACTAAACTTGAATTAAAGAAAAATTTTGCTATGACAAAACTTGCAACTACCAAAAATAAACTAAGAGGCACACCAGAGTAATTGACAGTGGTTTGTACATTCGCAAATATTCCCATCATAAACGTAAACACAATAGATATGGAAGCAAACCATACAATAAATCTCTTTTTATAACCTGTGTTATCAATCCACACACCGAAAAGTGGTGAAAAGATAACGAGCAACAAGCTTGCAATGGCATTTGCATAAGATATAAAGGTGCTCGCAACTTGTTGCATGACTTCATTTGTTCCTAAAACCTCATCCATGTAAAAGGGAAAAAATATTGTATTTATATTTGAAGAAAAAATTGTATTCGCAAAATCATAAAATGCCCATGAAAGTATCGGTAATGATAAATAAATGGCTAATTGACTTCGATGTTGTACGTCTATAGCTGTACTCTTCTTCATAAAACCCTCCTCTCCATTCTCTATAATAAACAATTAATTTCTCTCTGAAATAAAAAATACCTTTTTTTAAAGAAAATTAATATTATTTACAATATAACAGTAAATTCACTGAAAAATAACTGCCAAATGGTCGATAATTGAACACTTGTTTTCTGTGTAAAATCAAAAAAGGTATTCAAGCCCCTCGCTTGAATACCTTTTTATCATTCTATATCTATTGTCACCCATTCAGAGGACCATTGCTCAATCGCTTTTAACACGGGTGCAATAGCATACCCCTTTTCCGTCAGTTCATACTCAATGACAACTGGTGTTGATGGAATTACTGTACGTAGCACTATTTGCTCAGTCTCTAACTCCTTTAAACGTTCTGTTAATACACGACTACTAATATTCAGCTGATTTTTAATAGTCGAATACCTTTGCGGACCATCTAGTAGCTGATAAATAAGTAGTGTATTCCAACGATGATTTAATATCATGAGTGCTTTTTCAAATCGTGGACAAATATTTTTTTGATCCAAATCACTTACCCCCTTTGTATATTAGTTCCTATTTAACAGTATATCACTTTTTTAAAAAGCCTGTTCTAAAAATACATTAAGTTACTTGACAAAAGTTGTTTTTAAAAATAAACTAAGTTACGAATTGTAAGCAAAAAAAGAAAAGGAGTTACTTTATTATGCAAAATATTGGTTCAACAATTTTACGTATCGTTCTAGGCGTTATTTTTGCAGTGCATGGTTTCCAAAAATTTCAAGGTGGTATTAGCTATACAGCTGACTTCTTTGAAAGCCTAGGTATACCAGGATTTATGGCGTATATCGTGGCAATTATTGAATTAGTAGGTGGAATTGCAATTATTTTAGGTTTAGCAACAAGAATATTTGGTGCTTTATTAACCATTACAATGATTGTGGCGATCTTTACAGCAAAACTTAGCATCGGCTTTATCGGGGCAGATGGATTGGCTGGTTATGAATTAGATTTAGCTTTAGGTGCAATAGCTCTTTACTTTGCTCTCGCAGGCGCATCAAACTTCTCACTGGATTCTCAACTTTTCGGGAAAGAGTAAAACAAAAAAACCTGAAGGTCTTCCATTTAAGGAGTCTTCAGGTTTCCTATTCATATTCGCATCGAGAATTATTTATAATACTTTAAGAGTGCTTGTGTACCATTATCACCATAGCCTGCTGCGATTAATTTCTCATACATTTCATAGGCTAATGCAAGTCCTGGTAATGTGATGCCCATTTTGTTTGACTCATCTAAAGCTATTTTCATATCCTTTACAAAATGTTTAATATAAAAGCCTGGTGCAAAATCTTCTTTTATCATACGTGGGGCTAAATTGCTTAAAGACCATGAACCTGCTGCACCTGAAGAGATCGATTGTAATACGGTCGGTAAATCTAATCCTGCCTTTAGTCCATAAGCTAGTGATTCACACACGCCAATCATACCAGAGGCAATGACAATTTGATTGCACATCTTTGCATGCTGCCCAGCTCCTGCTTCACCCTGATAAATTATATTTTCACCAAATTGCTTCATAATGGGCAATACCTTGTCGTATGTGTCCTGATCGCCACCCATCATGATAGACAAAGTGCCATTTTGTGCACCAATATCCCCACCTGAAACAGGGGCGTCTAAAGCCTCTACACCAATGGATTGAGCATGCATATAAATTTTCTTTGCTAAAGATGGCTCTGAAGTCGTCATATCAATGACAATGTTGCCTTGTTCTGCTGTTTGGAAGAGGCCATTTCCCCCAAAATATACTTCCTCTACATCTGAAGGATAACCAACCATTGTAAAGGCAATTTCATGATTTTTAAATGCTTCAGCAGGTGAGCTTGCCCATGAAGCCCCTAGAGCAACAAGAGGCTCTGCTTTTTCTTGCGTACGAGTATAGACGGTTACTTCATGACCATTTTTTAATAAATGCTTAATAATACTAGCACCCATTACTCCAGTTCCAATAAATGCAATACGTTTCTTTGTCATATGTACATGCTCCTTTGTTTTAGAATGTGTGTACTCTCCGTGGGAGTCCAACTCTCTATCTTTTCAGTTTAGGTGAATGAATGGAATAATTCAAACTCTTCCCACAACTTGTACTAAAATTTATATGTAGGGCATATATACCGAATAAGCAAAAAAAGAGAGCAAGTGATTGGGGGATCACTGCTCTAAAGGGGGAAATGAGAATGTTGCTGTGTTCATAGTAAGTTATTCCCCATTGAAATGCATTTTAAACATATATGTTAAAATGTTTTTTACTCTGAATACTGGAACAATCTTTTTTAGTTTTCTTGGTCTTTTTCTTCTTCAAATGCCATCTGTCTATAATAAGTATTCATTAACTGATCTAATCTGCGACTCAGTTGAATGGTTTTTGCATTTTGTAACCCGTTTTCTACACCTGAGCGAATCATCATCTCACGAGTTTGTTCCATTTGTTTCAAGAGTAGATTGACCATTCATACAACCCTCCACACACAAATAATCATACCATTATTATACATTTATATTTCATTTCTTACAGCATTAACTTACGACAATGTTCGACAAATTAACTTCTAGGTGTTTCAGTATAAGTATAGATAATTCGCCCATTTTGCTTGGCCTCACCTCTGAAATGTTTAAATAATGGGTGTTTTACAAGAATTTCACGAAATTCGTAAAATTCTTCCTTTTGAATTTCAATACTTTCCCTTTCCCCATTTTGTAATTGTTTAAGCATATTTTCGTATTTTTCCATGAACTTTATTCCTCTCTTTGCCTCATTTGTGTAATAAATTATGAATTATTTAAAAAAAGCTTTACGTTTACCAATTTTTCATGCAAACTGTATATTATTAGTCGATGAAGGAGCTGACTGTCTGTGAAAATAGCTGAAGTTGGAAATATTATCGAGTTTAAAAATGGTCTCCAAGGTATTGTAGAAAAGGTAAATGAAAATTCGGTGATCGTTAATTTAACATATATGGAGAATTTTGATTCCCTTGAAATTGAAGAAAAAACGGTCGTCAATCATAAACGATATAAAATTTTATATACTAATGAAGCTTAATAGTCTGAATAGTCCCTATTTGTCTTAATAGATGATAAGGGACTATTTTTTTGATAAGATTAAGGTATGGAGGTCGAATATGCTAACAAATTCGAAACAAACAATACTATTTCTCCTTTCTTTATTATTCGTTTATGGCATGCTTGCTTTTACCTTTGCTAACCAAGCTGTATTTTGGTACATGTATGCATTCACTTTACTAGTATGTATTGCCATTGCCATTTTAGCTGGCTCCATTGAAGATCAATTACCTACATGGCAATTTTTACTCTTCGGTATTGGATACGGTACCATCACATATGGTATTATTCGCTTTGGTTACTGGCTCGCTCCATATATTAATAATAACTTAGTACAATCCGTTCAAAAATTTTTAGCAAGCTACGGACCACAAAATATTTGGCACTATGTTTTACTCGTATTTATCGTCGCCATAGGTGAAGAATTATTTTGGCGTGGTTATATCCAACAACAGTTAAAACGTTTTATGCGTCCTCCGCTGGCTGTCATAGTTACCGCAGTATTATGTGCTGTATCAATTGCCCTTAGCGGATTTATGCTTGGTGTCATTGCTGCATTGGTAACAAGCATTGTTTGGGGCTTCTTATATGAATGGCGTAAAAGTATGCCACTTGTTATTGTAGCTCATGTCGTTTTTGTACTATTATTATTTTTAGTGTTGCCTTTAACATCATAACATTAATATTTGGAAACATTTTATCTTTACTAACGTTTAATTTAGAAAAGGAGGGTTTTTTATGCAAAAAAAATTAATTTCTATTCTTGCATTATTACTAACAGCCGTATTAGTTGTAGGTTGTAATACATCTGATAAAACAGGGGATTCAGATGCTCAACAAAATGAGCCATCAAATACTGCTGCCGATCAAAAACCATCTGGAGATGATACAGCAGGTGAATCAAACGAGGAAGAAGAAGAGACACCTGCATCCAATGAAACAAATACAGAGGATGCTTCTAAACAGCCTCAACAAGATGTAAAATACGTCCAAAATGGTGTAGATAAAACAGAAAAGGCAACTGAATCAGCAAGTGTTGATCAAAGCTATAAACTACAACAGCTTCCTGGATTTACACTGACACAAGAAGAGCCTGGTAAAGACATGTTAGTGTCCAATGATGATGACGAAGTGTTTATGCGTATTGAAACAATTGAAGCTTCACAATCAAGCTTTGAAGAAGTAAAAACAACTATGCAAGATTATATGAACGCAGTAGGTGAAACAGTAGCTCTAACTGCTGAGGAATTAGCAGCATTCAAAGATGTTCAAAATATCGAGGGTTATGTTGTGGACTTCGACACTGAGAAAGTAATTGGAGTCGTCCTTGAGAAAGATGGTCTCATTACAAAATTAACTATTCATGATAATGATGAACAGGATTTAACAGATGCTATGCTTAATATGGCAGCGACTATATCTAAAAAATAATAAAATGCTAAGGACGATAGACAAAGTCTATCGTCCTTCTATTTGATCATAAAAAAGTTGTCTCAAATCAATGAGACAACTTTTTTAATAAGATAGGTCCTTTATAGAAAGACCAATTTTCTTCAATAACGTAATCGCTTGTTCTTTTTCTTCTGGGGATAGTACACTCATTAATTCATGCAAATGCTGTTCATGTTTTGGGAACAGCTCTCCCATAAAAGCTTCACCTTCAGGGGTGATTTCTGCATACGTAACACGACGATCAGCAGGACAAGATACTCTTAATAAGTAACCTCTCTTCTCCAGCTTATCGATGACATACGTAATAGACCCACTGGCTAACAAAATTTTATTGCCAATTTGCTGTAATGGCTGTCTTCCTTTATGATAGAGAAGTTCTAGAACAGCAAATTCAGTTGGGTTTAAACCATTATCCTGAAATAATTGATGTGTTGTTTCATTAATTGCTTTTAGTGCACGTGATAATACAATATATAATTTTAAAGATTGTTTTAGATCTTCTGACGGCATATTCTTTTCCTCTCACTTCGCTCTTTATACATGACATTATAGCGACATTAGAAAAGCATTGTCAAAAGCAATATATGATTTAGAAGGTTTTGTTGTCCATTATGGAACCATTTTTACTTTCTTTATGTTACTAAATAAGCAGAATCCTTTGTGGATACTTCCATTGTATCCATCTGATTAAATGTGTAAATTGGAAACTGCAGATGGAAGCATGTCCCCTTCTGTAGTTCACTACTAACGCCAATTACACCTTCATGTTCTTCAATTACCTTTTTCACGAAAGCAAGGCCCAGTCCTGTCCCTGTTGATTTTGTCGTGTAAAAAGGCTGGAATAGGTTTTGAAGTGTCGTGCTGTCCATACCAACACCTTCATCTTTTATCATCAGTTCGACAATCGCACAGTCATTTGTTGCCATTTCGACGGTAATCGTACCACCATTATTCATGGATTCCATTGCATTTTTAATTAAATTCATCAGCACTTGCTTTAGTCGATTCTCGTTGCCACCAATATAGACTTGAGTAGAGGTTGAAATATACTGAATCATAATATTTTTCATGAGTGCATCTGGTAGCATAAACTCAATGACTTGCTTTACAATATGATCCAGTTCTAATAATTCCACTTTCATCGTTGTTGGCTTAGATAATACTAATAATTCGGATAAAATTTGCTCCATCCGTTGAAGCTCACTGTCAATAACAGAGAGATACATGCGTGATTCATCATCAGCATTTAACTTTAGTAATTCAGTAAAACCCTTTAAAGAGGTTAATGGGTTACGTATTTCATGTGCAATGCTCGCAGCCATCTGTCCAACCACGTTTAATGCTTGCTGATGCTCAACTTTATGCTGAAGTTGCTTTTTCTCTGTTTCATCATTAATTACAGTGACAATAATATTATTGTATTCGTCAAAAATACTTGAAATTTCATAATAGCAAGTTCTGCTCACTTGTGTTTCATCGACTACATGAATGCTTGCATGTTTTTCACCCATTAACTTAGAAAGGTAGGATGTAATTTGCCCTTTTTTTAATGTAAATGAATCAAATATATGCTGATGTGCTTTATGAAGGAGCTGTGAATTTTCAACTTTCAGAAACATTTCGGCATATTTATTAAGCCCAAGAATAATACCGCTAGCGTCACTAACAATAACAGCATAAGGTAAGTAATCGTAGGCATTAAAAGATTGCGCTCTTTCATGTGCTTGGCTAACATATAATTTATGGGCAACATCATCATTTAATGTTGAAATTTGCGCAACAATTTCCTCTGTATTGGGATCGTAAAAACATTTGAAAGATAACATTTCGTATTCATTTCCAACTGTGCGAATATTGAAAATTTCCTCTGAACGTAAATCATTCTGTAACTGTTTGACGAACTTAGTCCATTTAAAATTAGATGGCTCGTCCATAGCTAAATAGCCAATATAGGTTAAATTAAGATTGAAAAGTTTGATAGCAGCCTCATTGACGTTCAAAATTTTCCCTGCTTTATTGAGTATAAGTGTTGGTGACGAAGTACTTTTCATAAGATTTCCAAAACATTGATTAATATCATTTTGCTTCAACTTTCTCACCGAACCTTTCAAAAGAGTAAAAAACCTCTAAAATCGAATTTTGAGCCTTTACTATACTTTATGACAGCACGATTCTATTATTACAAAATTTAGTAAATTTAAGTATTTTAAATTATTTCACGAACCGTTCACAAAATAAATAGGTAAAAAGAATTATATTGTATGTCAGATACTTGACTGATACAATAGGATGTTGAAAGGAAGATTATCGCATGAATACTATTTTAACTACTTTGAATGCAAAGTATATTCACACAAATTTAGCATTGCGTTATTTAAAAGGTGCAGCTTTACCGGAGTTTAATCCAATTATAGCAGAGTATACTATTAAAGACCCTGCTTTTAATATTGTATCAGATTTATTCCAAAAAAAACCTGATATTGTTGGATTTAGTTGCTATATCTGGAACATCGAAGAAACCATACACGTTATCAAGATGTTAAAAACTGTCTGTCCAAATGTTAAAATTCTGCTCGGGGGGCCTGAGGTATCTTATGATTGCCACCATTGGTTACGTCGAATACCTGAGGTAGACTTCATTGTAATGGGTGAAGGTGAAACCTCATTTAAACAATTACTGCGCTACTTCCATGGTGAAATATTGTTAGAAGATGTTCCTGGTATTTGTTATTTAGAGGACGAGAAAGTTAAGATTCACGCTATGCCTCCTAAAATTGATTTACGCGAATTACCAAGTCCTTTTCGTTTTGAGGAGGATCTTCCCTATCTAGGAAAGCGAATTCAATATATTGAAACGAGCCGAGGCTGCCCATTTAGCTGCCAATTCTGTTTATCTTCTATTGAAGTTGGCGTCCGATACTTTAACCGTGAAAAAATAAAAGAGGATATTCGTTTCTTAATGGATAATGGGGCTCGTACAATTAAATTTGTGGATCGCACCTTCAACATCAGTCGTAGCTATGCAATGGAAATGTTCCAATTTTTAATTGATGAACACAAACCAGGTGTTGTATTCCAGTTTGAAATCACGGCTGATATAATGCGCCCTGAAGTCATCCAATTCTTAAATGATAATGCACCAAAAGGTTTGTTCCGATTCGAAATAGGTGTTCAATCTACGAACGATTTAACAAATACCCTTGTAAAACGCCGTCAAAACTTTGAAAAACTAAAGCGAACAGTAACTATGGTAAAAGATGGCGGAAAAATAGATCAACATTTAGATTTAATTGCTGGTTTACCAGAGGAAGATTACGCTAGTTTTCGTCAAACATTTAATGACGTTTTTGCAATGCGGCCAGAGGAATTACAGCTTGGATTTTTGAAACTTTTACGCGGCACTGGACTTCGATTAGAAGCCGAAAAGTTTGGCTATACCTATGTGGATCTATCTCCTTACGAAATCTTCTCAAATAATGTTCTAACATTTGATGATATCGTTCGCATTAAACATGCAGAGGATGTTCTTGAAAAGTATTGGAATGATCACCGTATGGATCATACGATTGAATACTTGGTTACAGAGGTCTTTGATACACCATTTGATTTCTTCCAAAACTTCGGAACATATTGGGAAACAAAAGGTTGGTCTCGTATTGGCCATCAGCTAGAGGATTTATTCCGTCGTTTATTAATGTTTTTAGAAACGATTGATGATGTGAATTTAAACATTGTCCAGAGTTTAATGCAACTTGATTATTTAATGGCTCAGCAGTTCCAACCACGGAAGCTATGGTGGAATGAGCGTCCTACAGAAGAGCAACAAAAAGCCCTTTATCACGCTTTACGAGAAGATCCAGCTATCGCAGGCGAGGAATTTGCTAACTTTAAGTTAACAGAAAAAGAATTGTTTAAGCATACCTTGATTATCCCTCATGCTCTTGACTACCAAGAGTTCGCAAATGGCAAAATTGTACAAAAAAATGGCTATCTGTTAACCTATTTCCGACATGGTCAAGCACCTTACTTTGCAACAATCTACTCAAACTAATAAGAAACGCTAGTCCTGTTATAACTATCAGGACTAGCTTTTTTTATTACTTAAACGATTCTTAAATCCTCATAGTAACAGTAACTACTACTAAATTTATTCCTTCTGCGCTTCATTCTTTTGGTTAGTTAAGTACTCATAGCCTTTCTTACAAATCTAGGTCAAATTCCTTAAACAAAGATTGATAAAACTTTGTAAAAAATGCCCAAAAAACAATCTATCCAATCAGGAAATAAAAGTTTAAATTTTTTGAATATTTTATGACAAGATATTAATTTTTACTTTTATATGAGGTTTACGATGGAATTATTCCTTACTTAATGCCTCACATACTTTAAAAATTTAACCAATGATTACTCGTTCCTTCGGATAGTGGAAGCCTGATTTCTTTCCTCTTCCGCCACCCCCAAGAGTATAAAGGAATGATATTAATCCAACTCGACCAATAAACATTAAAATAATGATAATGATTTTACCAACCACTGATAAATCAGATGTTATGCCTAATGACATACCACATGTACCGAACGCTGAAGTAATTTCAAAAATAATTTGAATAAGAGATGCTTGTGGCTCTGTTATAAGCAAGATAAGGGTTGCAACTAATACCATGAAAAAGGCTAATAAAATTACAACAAATGATCGGAAGACATCAATCAAATGAATTTCTCGTCCAAATACTTGAATATCCTCTCTACCTCTAGCAAAGGTAATTAAGAATAAAATGGCCAAGGCAAAAGTTGTGGTACGAATACCTCCACCAACTGAGCTTGGGGAAGAGCCAATGAACATCAGGAAGCTCATGAATATATCTGTAGCTTCACTAAAAGTCGTGACATCGTAAGTAGTCAGTCCAGCTGATCTCGTTGATACGGAATGGAACATTGCTGAAAATAATGCCTCATGCCAAGACATTTCCTTAAAAGAATGGAATGATTCAAGTAGTAAAATGACAAGCGCACCAACTATGAATAAAATAGCGTATGTTGAAGTAGTGATTTTAGTAAATAAACTAAAACGGAAATTCTCGCGTCGATTAAGCAAAAAAGTTTTCAATTCAATTAACACCGGAAATCCAATAGCACCTAATACAATGAGTACCATGGTAACCATCTGTACAAAATAATCATCATGGAATGGGAGTAAGCTCATTCCCGTTATATCGAATCCACCATTTGTCGTAGCAGAAATAGAGGCAAAAATTCCATGTAAAAAGGCTTCTTCTAAAGTATCAAAATAATTGGTAAAATGTAGCGTTAAAATAATGGTACCCGTTAATTCAATGCCAAATAAAATTTTTAAAATTTCTCGGATTAATTTAACAACACCCGAGACACTGTACTGGTTATGATCAATCATGATTAACTGGCGCTCACGCATGCCTATTTTTTTCCCAACAAGCAACCACACAAAGGTACCAAGTGACATAATACCAATGGCTCCTAACTGTAAAATAACAAGAATCATTACAAGCCCAAAGGTAGTATAGGTTTCCGAAATATTAATCGTTGTTAACCCAGTAACACTTACTGCACTCACTGCCGTAAACAAGCTATCTAAAAAAGAGACTTTTACACCTTCTTGATGAACGCCTGGAAGCCGTAGTAACAGGAAGGAAATCGCTATCGCTATAAAATAATAAGAAACAAGTACCTGAAATGGTGTTACTAGTTTATTTGATGATTTTTTCCAAGGCACTTTAACAACTCCCCCCACATATGATGCCCAACTAGATAAATTATAGTATAGAAAAAATACATAAAAAAAGAAAGAGGAATAGTGGTCACTATTCCTCCAACGTTCATCTACTTATTTTTTCTTTCTTACACCGACTAAATAGCCGACAAAAGCAATACCTATTAGGACAATCCAGAATGTTAACTCCCATGCCGTGGAATGTGGAAATTCTTTAGGCAATATTCCCACCTTCTCATGTGCTAATGTTAAGACAACTAGCTTCACACCTACCCAGCCAACAATTAGAAATGCCGCTGTTTCAAGTGAGGGGTAATCATTTAATATTTTTACAAACCATTGGGCCGCAAACCGCATCATAATGACACCAATAAATCCGCCAAGGAGCATCACAATGAACTGACCGCCATTGATGCCACCAATATCAAATTCACCTAAGTGTGGCAAAGTGACGGCAATTGCAACGGCTGCTAGCATCGAATCAATAGCAAATGCTATATCGGCCGCCTCTACCTTTAGTACTGTTAACCAGAAACCAGAACCCTTTTTTCCACCATTTTCGGTTGCTGCTTCTTCTTCATCTTTATGTTTTCGTAAATCATATATATTTTTTGCAGACATAAACAATAGATAAGCTGCACCGACTGCTTGGATTTGCCAATAATTTACTAAAACTGTAATAACAAATAATGCGGAGAATCGGAATATCAATGCTCCAAATAGTCCATAAAATAACGCCTTTTTTTGCTGCTCTTGTGGTAAATGCTTCACCATAACAGCCATTACTACCGCGTTATCAGCTGCAAGTAATCCCTCTAATACAACAAGGACAATTAACACCCAGCCATATTGTAATAAAATCGCTTCCATTCTAGTGCCTCCTCTAAGCTCTCTATACCCTCAATGACCCTGTCATTCAAGTATAAAAGAAAAAAACCCCTGCCCTAATTCAGGCAAAGGTCTCGCTAAGTAAATTCGTACCCTTTCTATTTATGGTACTTCAATCTACACGTCATACGTATAGAGCCATTCACTATCACACCCGATGGTTGTACCATGTCTTGACGAATGTGAAACCAGGGAAAGTTAATTACCTGTTAGCTACTCCCCTTTGACAAATTGTCGAAGGTATCTTCTTTCAAATATTATAGCACTATCATTTACAACTGACAAAAATATCTATATGTTTTTTTCGTTACTTAATCTGAATTTGATAGCTCTTCTCTTCCTTATGTGCTAAATAAAACTCAATCATTTTTGGCATCGTCTGTAAAAAATCAGGGCATGTAATACCACCTTTTTGTAAGATATGATGTGCTTCAGTCGTATCAAATGAGGCATTCCATGTTAAATAATCTAATGTTTCTTGTTCGACACCTAATTTTTTTCGAATAAATGGAATCTGCAATGAAAGCTTAGCCAATGTAAATGGTAAACGTCCTTTTGGATAAGAATTTGTAACTAGTTTCACCATTGTACGGTATACCTCCTGTACAGGGTGAGGATTAGGATCAGTTAAATGAAGTGTCTTCCCTTCTGCACTCTGTTCACTAACCAGAAAAGTAGAAGCATTTATAATATAATCAACTGGCACTACATTAATTGTCGATGAAGTTTGACCAATGTACGGAATAAAAGGTAAACCCTTTAAACGTTCAACTAAGTTTAAGAAGAAATAAGGACCATCAAATTTAATGGTTTCACCAGTTTGGGAATGGCCACGAACAATTCCAGGTCTAATTATTGTCAATGGTATTTCCGATTTTAAATCTTCTACTCGGTGCTCAGCCTCATATTTTGTTTCCTCATAGTGGTTTTTAAATGCTCTTGGTCGAATTAATTCATTTTCACGCAGTATGCCCTCACGTGTACCAGCCACATAGGCAGTGCTGAAATACATATAGCGCTGTAAATTTGGTAAGGTGCGAACAAAATCATTAACCATTGTTGTACCATGAACATTTACCTTCCAGGCAATATCACGTGGTACAGCTAAATCATAGATAGCAGCTAAATGCCAAAGCACTTCAATTTGCGGTACAATTTCTTTGATGATTTGATTTTCTAATCCAAGGTTTGGTAGTGTAATATCGCCTTCCACAATTCGAATCGAACAGTCAGGAAAATCCTCTAATATTTTGTTTTTTTCTTTATGTGCCTTTATGGTTTCACCAGCCAATACGATGGTAATTACTTGTTGTGCTTGTTTCTTTTGAAATAATGCTCGAATTAGTTGACTCGAAATGAAACCAGGAAAACCTGTAAAAAAATGAACCTTCATCTCCCATTCCCCCTTGAACCTAGTGCATCTTTCTTGTATCTTTATCCATTAAACTGTAAATGATCGGTACAATATACAGCGTCAGTAAAGTTGAGGTCACAAGCCCTCCGATAACAGCAATCCCCATTGGCTGATTCATCTCGGTCCCTTCTCCAATGCCCAGTGCGAGTGGTAAAAGCCCTAAAATAGTTGTTAAGGCTGTCATTAAAATTGGACGAAGCCGATCTTGGGTAGCAAGTAAAATTGCCTCATAAGCTGGCATGCCCATTGCCTTTTGCTGATTAATATAATCTACCAGCACAATACCGTTATTTACGACTATTCCTACTAGTACTAGGATACCGATAACTGAGGTTACACCAATTAAAGTATTTGTTAGGAACATAGCTATCGCCACACCAATGATCATTAATGGAACAGTAAACATGATAACAAACGGATATTTAAATGACTCAAATTGAGCTGCCATCACAATATATACAAGCACGATGGCTAGCATCACAGCTAGTAACATATCATCAATTGCACTATCATAGAGCTCTCTGTCCCCACTGAACACAACTTGAGTAGTAGATGGTAAATTAACTTGTTCTAATGCTTTATCTACTTTTGCAGAGATTCCTCCCAACGATTCCTTTGTTTCATAATCTACAAAAAAGGCCACTGCTGCTGCTTGATCAGAACGACGAATGGATACCGGCCCCTCTTGTATAGAAACAGTAGCCACTTCCTCTAATTTTACAAATAATCCTGCTGGCGAACGCAGCTGCATGGCTTTTAAAGCATCTATACTCGTATTAAATGACTGCCCAAAACCTGTATAAACGGGTAATACTGCGCCGTCATCAGTAATCAATTGGGACGTTAATTGACCTTTTGTCATTTGATTTACAGTTTGAGCGATTTGTGCTGGAGCAAAACCATAGTCTTTTGCTTTTTCACGATTAACCTCAATTTGAATCTCTTGAACAGTATTATCTAAATCCGTAGAGACATTTGTCACTTGCTGAATCGCTAGTAGTTCCTGCTGCACTTTCTTAACAGTTTGCTGTAGCCTCTGTTCATCGGAATCTGTTAAACGGAATGTTAAGGTGTGTGGTGACGATCCTGTAGCTGTCGATACATTAAATGTAATTTCAGCTTGCTCTTCAAGCTCTCCCTGTATATCTTGTTCTAGCTCTTCTACAAATTTAAAAATGGAACGTTGCCTTTCTGCTAATGGGACAAGCTTTACATATATCTCAGCTTGGTTGGCGCTAGTTTGTCCACGTGCTTGGGATTGTTGTGTACCGCCAATTAAACTAACATACACATCTACATCCTTTTCCTGCTTTAAACGTTCCTCAATTTGCTTAACAATCTTTTCTGTTTCTGATACAGCGACACCTTTTTCAAGATTGACACTTATAGAGGTGAACCCCTCATCTGTAGGCGGTAAAAATTCAGTACCTATTCTAGTCAGTCCAAACAAAGAAAGACTAAAGCAAACCACTGTAAAAAACAGTATAAGCATTCGATGCTTTAGTACCCATACAATTGACGCCTTGTAATGCCTATAAAAACGTGATTTACTGCGTTGTACATAAAAATTATTGTTTTTCATTTTTAAAAGTCGACTTGCTAGCATCGGAACGACTGTAAGCGCAACTACTAAAGATGCAATTAAGCTGAATGAGATTGTTAAGGCAAACTCTGTAAATATTTGACCAATCAATCCTTCGATGAACATAACAGGAATGAATACTGCTATTGTGGTTAAAGTAGAAGCTGTAATGGCAAGGGCTACTTCCTTTGTTCCTTCCTTTGCTGCAGTTATCGGGTCTTTTTCTAGTCCTAGATGTCTTTCTATATTCTCAATAACGACTATGGCATTATCCACAAGCATACCAATTCCAAGTGCCAGAGCACCTAATGTCATAATATTGAGGGAAAAATCCGCAAAAAACATCAAAACAAATGTGACAATAACGGAGTAAGGAATCGCAATACCAATAATGATTGGACTCTTTACACTACGTAAAAAAACAAATAGGATGAACATCGCAAATAATCCACCTAAAAGTAAGGAAGAGCCAATATTACTAATCGCTAAATCCACATAATTACCTTGATCAATTAAAATATCTGCTGTGATACCTTTATACTGATCTTTCTTTAGTAATGTCTCTAAGGCCTTCTGGAAATCCTTAGAAACCTCTGCCGTATTTGCACCAGATTCCTGTAATACAGACATAAGAACTGCTGGAAGCTCATTTGCTCGTGTTGTGGTAATAGATTGTTGTTCTGTCCTCTTAACGGTTGCAAGATCACCAATGGTTAATGATTTGCCCGTTAAAGGGTCCACCGAAACAATTAAATTGGCAATGCTCTCCGGAGAAGATAATGTGCTAACTATACGTGTTGTTAGCATTTTGCCAGCATCTGTTGAAACAGGCTCACCAGGAAGAGACACATTATTCGCTTGAACTATTTGCATCACGTCTGTCTGAGTCAAGCCTTTTTCAACTAGCTTTGCTTCATCCAATTCTATTTGGATTTCATCAATCAATTTGCCAGAAACATTCACACTGGCAACACCCTCTGTCCGTAGCAGTTCCTTCTCTAAGTGCTCTGCTAATACACGTACATCTACTTGATTATTTTCCGCACGTAAAGACAGCTGAATAATAGGAAATTGAGACGGATCAAATTTTAGGAAACTAGGCTTGCCAGCATCATTAGGCAATGGGGTCATATCAATTCGCTGTAAAATATCAAGTTGGACAACATCCATATTTGTGGACCAGTTGAACTCAAGCACAATTAAATTGGAGCCTTCCTGGGAGGTTGACTGGATTTTTTTGATACCAGGTAAGGTGGCAAGTGTAGCCTCTAATGGCTTCGTTATCTTTTCATTTACCTCCGTCGGGCTTGCCCCAGGATAAGAGGTGACAACCACTCCAATAGGTGGATTTAACTCTGGAATTAACGTAATCGGTATTTTTAATAAAGATACACCGCCTAGTATGATGACAAAAAGCATAGTAACAATCGTAAAGACAGGTCTTTTAATAGAAAAATGACTAATATTCATATAAACAAACTCCTTTTCTACCTCTTCCTTTCTATGATAGCCGAAAAGGAGATTATTTTATAAATAAGCTCCCGTTATTGAGATACTATCTCTAAGGAAACTTATATTTCCTAATAATGTATATATTCTACAAACAGTGTCATTTTTCCTTGCAAAAAAACACGAATCGCAAAATTGTCGATTCGTGTTTTATAATTATAAAAGGCTATAAAGTTTAATGCTTTCGTTTTTATCTGCAAACCAACGCATAGCGAACTCATTTTCAAATAGGAAAACAAGATTGTCAAAACGGTCTTTTACAAGCATTGATCGACCTGATGACATTGATTCTTTGACTTCCTCTTCATTTTCAATCCAGCGTGCGATTTTCGAACCAATTGGCTCCATTTTTACTTCCACATTGTATTCATTTTTCATACGATGTTCAAATACTTCAAATTGTAATTGACCAACTGCTCCAAGTATAACTTCCTCTGTATGCAGCGTTTTATAGTATTGAATAGCACCCTCTTGCACTAATTGTAAAATCCCTTTATGGAATTGCTTTGATTTCATAACGTTCTTTGCCGTGACACGGACGAATAATTCTGGTGTAAACTGTGGTAATTTTTCAAATTGGAAAGTTTTCTTACCACCTACAACTGTGTCACCAATTTGGTATGTTCCTGTATCGTACAAACCAATAATGTCGCCAGCAACTGCTTCATCTACTGTCTCACGATCGTCTGCAAGGAACTGTGTAGATTGTGTGACTTTAAATGACTTTCCTGTACGAGATAACGTCATATTCATTCCACGTTCAAATTTACCAGAAACAATACGTACAAAGGCAATACGATCACGGTGTGCTGGATTCATATTGGCCTGGATCTTGAAAATAAAACCTGAAAACTCATCATGCTCCACAGGATCAATAAACTGCTCATCTTCAGTAATTCTTGGCTGCGGCGTCGGTGCAAATTGTAAATAGGTTTCCAGGAAAGTTTGAACACCAAAGTTCGTTAATGCTGAACCAAAGAATACAGGTGTTAATTCCCCACGACGTATTTTTTCCTCAGAATAGGCATTCCCCGCTTCATCTAAAAGTAAAATATCGTCCATTGCCTGTGAATAATAAGAAGTCACCTTCATTGGATGCTCTACAGCAAGCTCCCCATTGTCGTCTATTGGTAAGAAACGTTCCGCTTCATCTGTACGGAATTGTTCAATGCGTTTATTGTAACGATCATAAATACCAAGGAACTCTTTACCCATACCGATTGGCCAGTTCATAGGATATGCATTGATACCTAATACCTCTTCAAGCTCTTCGATCAATTCAAGCGGCTCTTTCCCTTGACGGTCTAACTTATTAATAAATGTAAAAATAGGTATACCACGCATTTTACAAACCTTAAATAGCTTTAAAGTCTGTGCCTCGATCCCTTTCGCAGCATCCACTACCATGACGGCACTATCTACAGCCATCAATGTACGATATGTGTCTTCCGAGAAATCTTGGTGACCAGGGGTATCCAAAATATTCACACGAGAGCCGTTATAATCGAATTGCATGACAGATGAAGTAACCGAAATCCCACGTTGTTTTTCGATCTCCATCCAGTCTGATGTTGCAAATTTACCTGTTTTTTTCCCTTTTACTGTACCTGCATCTCGAATGGCACCACCAAAAAGTAAAAGCTTTTCTGTAATCGTCGTTTTCCCAGCATCAGGGTGACTGATAATGGCAAAAGTACGACGCGATAGTATATCTTGTTCTAAATTTGAATTCATCTCGTCATTCTCCTTTTTTCATACTTAATAATAATAAAAGAAGACTTGCCTTTCGTACAACCTTTTTACATGAAATCTCAAAAAAGAAAACCCTTTAGTTACAACTAAAAGGGTTTCCTAAGAATTTAGCTTTCATCATACGAATTTTAATCGGCCTGCTTCTATCGCAATTTCTGCATCACTATGTGGAAATTTGGTATTTTCGATAATTTGATAATCCTCATGGCCTTTACCAGCAAAAATAATCATGTCACCCGGTTCAGCAATTTCAATCGCATGGCGCACTGCCTCTGCACGATCTCCAATACAAGCATAATTATCATGAAGCATACCTTTAGCAAGATCGCCTGTAATACTATCGTAGTCTTCATAGCGTGGATCATCTGTCGTTAAAATGACATATTCCGCAGCAGACGCTTTTTCAGCCATGGCAGGACGCTTCGATTTATCACGATTGCCACCTGTTCCAACTAAGAAAATCAACTTGCCCTTTTTATAAGGTTGCGCTGCTTCAATTGCCTTTTCAATTGCATCTGGAGTATGGGCATAATCAATAAAAATTTGCACAGGTAGATCTGAACATACTTTCTCCATACGACCCTTGACTGGCGGTAGTTGCTCAATTTGTTCAATAATGGACTCCATTGAATAGCCCCTACCATAAAACGCAATCATGGCTGCCAATACATTATAAATATTAAATTCCCCAAGCAGATTCATTTTTACACGATAAATTCCTTCAGGCATTTCCACATCAAATGATGTCATATAGTCGTGATATTCACAGTTAATGGCGCGGAAATCAGCATTTTCATTTTTTAAACCATATGTCCACACTGGAAATGGTGTCATTGCAGCATATCGCTCTGCCCAAGCATCGTCAGCATTCAATACAACAAATTTATTTTTTTCTAAATCTTGTCCAAGTTGGGAAAATAATAAACCTTTTGCATGCCCATATTCCTCCATCGTACCATGGAAATCAAGATGATCGTGCGTTAGATTCGTAAAAATAGCGATATCATAATCAACACCTGCTAAACGTCCAAGTGCTAACCCGTGTGATGAAACTTCCATTGTCATTAATCGACAGCCTTCCATTTTTGCACGGAAAATCATTTGTTGTGTCGATAACGCATCACTCGTTGTATTAGCTGATTCATATAAAATTCCATTTAAATTAAAGCCAATTGTGCCGGTTAAAGCTGATTTCTCGCCCATACCATGCATGATATTTTGAATAATTCCTGTTACGGATGTTTTACCATTCGTTCCTGTTACACCAATCATTGTTATGTCCTTAGAAGGATAATCAAAGAACTTCGCAGCTAGTAAACCTACTGCACGATCTGTATCTTTCACAATGACTTGTGCAATCGTCTCTCCTAGCGGTAATTCTCGCTCCGTCACAACAATTGTTGCGCCACCATCTACAGCCTTTTGTGCATAATCATGCCCATCTACTGTATAACCTTTGATACAAACAAACATGCTATTTGGTTGCACACTTCTTGAATCTACTACGATATCGCTAACCTGATCAGGCAGCACGCCAATTATTTTTTTCAAAGGTAATGCGCTTAACAATTCCTCTGCATACATTTCATAGTCCTCCAATCAATCTCTACACTCATGTCATCATTTTTAATAATCGACAAAAAACGACAATATGAAATCCCCCACGTTCTATTGAACTTATTTTACTACTTATTTCATAATAAATAAAATGCCTCTCTTGTATTTTTTCAACGAAAACGCTTTCATTTTGAAGAAAAAATCATGTTTTCTTTAAATTTTTAATTATAATCACCAATCGGCATTTTTCGACATAACGAGAAAGGGTTATTTAGAGAACAATTGTCTATGCATCTTAAGCTTATAGTTACAATGGAGGTATCTTCTGATACCTCCATTGCTAAGCTATTTCATAATTGAGCGCACAATTTTCACTTTCTGTTTATATGGCGGGAATAGCACATTTGTCTCCAGCTTGGAAGATTTTTTCAAGATAGATTTCGGATGAGTAAAGTTTTCAAAGCTTGCTTTGCCATGGTATGCTTTCACACCTGATGGACCTACACCACCAAATGGTAAATGTAAATTCCCAACATGTGTGATAGTGTCGTTAATACATCCCCCACCAAATGGTAATTCTTCTAAAAAGTATTGCATGGCTTTTTCATGTTCTGAGAAGAAATATGCCGCTAAAGGCTTCGGTAATTGCCGGATTTGATGAATAGCAAGTGGCAAATCATTATACATCATAACAGGTAAGATAGGACCAAATAGTTCTTCCTGCATGGATGGACTTGTCCATTTTACATATTCAACGATTGTAGGTTCAATATATAAATCATCCCGATCTATTCGTCCACCATATGTAATGGCATCACGTTCTTCCACAATTATTTGCTGTAAACGATCAAATTGTTTTAAATTGACGATACGTCCATAATCAGGGCTTTTTAAAGGATTTTTGCCATAAAATGAACGGATTGTTTCTTTTAATATTTTCATAAAACGATCATAAACATCTTTGTGTACAAGCAGATAATCAGGGGCCACACATGTCTGTCCAGTATTAGTAAATTTACCCCATACAATCCGCTTTGCCGCTACCTCTAGATTTGCTGTTTGATCGACAATTGCTGGACTTTTGCCACCAAGCTCTAAAGCAACTGGTGTCAAACGTTCTGCAGCAGCTTTTGCTACTACTTTACCAACGGCTACACTACCTGTAAAAAAGATATAATCGAAAGAAGCATGAATAAGAGCCGTAACCTCTTCCTTTTCACCTTCCACAACACGTACATATGAAGACGGGAATGTTTCCTCAATGATTTTTTTCACAATGGCTGCTGTGTGTACAGAGGTTTCTGATGGTTTGACGATTGCTGTGTTTCCTCCAACTATAGCACCAATTAGTGGCTCCATTACAAGTTGGAATGGATAATTAAATGGCCCGATAATTAATGTTACGCCATAGGGCTCACGAACAATAAAGCTCTTGCCCATTTGATATTGTATCGGTGTTTTGACTGCTTCTGGTTCCATCCATTCTTCTACATGTTTTACCATATATGAAATACTATCTAATACAATGCCAATTTCTGTTGCATACGCTTCAAATTCACTTTTACGAAGGTCTAAGTAAAGCGCATTCAATATTTCCTTCTCATATTTTAAAATTGATGTTTTTAATTTCTTTAATTGCTCTTTTCTAAATTTCACACTTTTTGTAGCACGGGAAAAATAAAATTGACGTTGCTCTGTAATCATATTTTCCACATCTTGTGACGTAAAATTCATCAATAAAGCACCCCTTTTTTAAAATGGCATACATAGTTTTTTCATTTTGAAACAAACTATCTTTGTCTATACGATACAACATCGAGAGGCAAAAATCCTCTTTCTACATCGAGGGGGTGAAATAGCAATATGTGAAATGAAATGTTTTAGTTTTTTCATCTCGGGAAATATACAACTACATATTAAAACCGAAACGGGGGCGTAGATGAATGACAACAACAACAGGAACATGGTGGGAGTCCATTTTTTCTGGACCATTATCGCATGGAATTTGTGAAGAAAAAATATTGCTATTGCAAGATGAGGCTTTCTTATATCTCTCTACAATACCTGTGGAGAATGAAGAAATTCCAGAAGGAAATTAAAAAATAACGCATTATAGGATGCCCCTATAATGCGTTTTCATTTATTCTAATTAACAATGCATACTTGTTGCAACTGATCTAATTGTGCTTTAAGTCTACTGATGGCCTCTTCTTCAATCGCAAAGCCGCCCTCTTCCAAACGTATAATTTGTTTATCTACAATGTAAACAGAATTAGTAATGGATGTGGCTCCTAATATAGCTAACACTGGCTTTAATGCATATTCCAATGCTAACAAATGACTGATCGAACCGCCTACAGCAATGGGGAGTATAGCCTTTTCGAGCAAGGCTTTTTGCGGCAGTAGATCCAAGTAAGTCTTCAAAATCCCTGTATAGGATGCTTTATAAATTGGTGTAAGGATAACTATAAAATCTGCTTCCTTAACATGCTCATTTTCAGACTGTATTTGCTTACTAGAAAAATTCGCTGTTACTAAATCTGTAGCTGGGAGCTCATGTATATAATTTGAGTGAACCTCTACTCCTTGTGCAATGAAATGATTCTCCACCTTTTCATGAATGGCGGTAACTCTAGAATTTTTCGAATTACTTCCATTAATAATGACTGCTTTTGTCATCTTGCCCACTCCTTTTATCAATATTATAAAAAAGGCCCCTACTCTACAAATTGATGAAACATCATTTTGTAAAATAGAAGCCTCTAGATGTCTAGTTAACTTAAAATCCCTAGTATTCTTATAAAATTAATTTATCATGAATTTCTAGAATGTCAACAGCTTTTTATTGGTGTATTGCTTTCCCAAACACAGCTTTAGCTACATCTCCAATATGCTCTGATACAGTAGGATGTGGAAAAATCATATGCGCAAGTGATCGAGCTGTACCACCAGCATTTTTTGTTGCTAATAGGGCATTAAGCATTTCTGTTGCACCATCAGCTACTACGCAAGCCCCTAAAATTTCCCCATTATCCTTCGATGAAATTAGCTTCACAAAGCCTTCCGTATTCCCCTCCATTAATGCCTTTGGATTTGTTTGTAGTGGCATTTTGGTTACAATGTACGGTGCTTTGACTTGCTCTTCTAGTAAACCAAATGTAGCAATTTCAGGGTTTGTATAAACACAACGTGGAATGCTTGTTTGATCAATTGGTATTGGTTGATTTCCTACAATATAATCGACAACGTAAATTCCTTCAGCACTGGCAGAATGTGCAAGTTGATAACCACCCACTAAGTCACCAATCGCATAAATATTCGGCAGGCTTGTTTCAAAATGCTCATTGACAGCGATTAATCGACCATCAAAAGCTAATCCTAGTTGCTCAGCAATTTCTATATTGGGACGACGTCCAGTTGCAAATAAAAGGTTTTCATATGTATAAGATCCTTTAGATGTATGAATGCTATTACCTTCAAATTTTTCAAATTGAAAATCTGTCACAAGTTCAATACCAAGTTTCTTCATCTTTTCTCGAATCAGCGGTCTTGCATCCGCCTCTTCCGTTTGTAAAATATCCTCGCTATGATTAAGCACTGTTACCTTTGTACCAAGTGGTGCTAAACTAAACGCCATTTCAATGGCAATTACGCCCCCGCCAATGATTGTTAGCTGGGCTGGAAGCTTGTCTATCTCAAAAAATGTGTCCGTCGTATAGTAGGTGGATGTCTCTAACCCTTCGAATCGTGGAACAAAGGGTTTACTACCTGTCGCTAAAATTATATCTGATGCCATTATCGTCTCATTCCCGATAGTTATCGTTAAGTCCTTTACGATTGAAGCTTCACCACGATATAAAGTTATATGATTATCGATAATGTATTGCTCAATGTTTGTTAGTAGTTCATGAATAATTGTATCTTTCCGTTGCATTAGTCGAGGAAAATTAATTTTCACTTTAGGCACTTCTATTCCCCAGCTATTCCCTCTTTTTATTTCCTGCACAAGTTTACTATGCTCCAATAAAATCTTTGATGGGATGCAGCCAACATTATAGCAGGCTCCTCCCAATTTATCTCGTTCGATAAGTGCTACTTTTTTGCCATTCTTGGCGGCATGTATGGCAGCCACATAGCCACCTGGTCCCGCACCAATAATAGCAATATCAAAATTTTCCATAATTTTCACCTCATGTACCACCATATCATTTGCAAATTTTGAATGCAATGACAGACATAGTAAAAGCCTTTCATTACAACGAAAGGCCTTTTGACTTATTTGTTAACGTTTATGAGCATTCGTTTCTCTTTCGCAGGTATGAGGCTTACTCTCCGTGGGTATTCGCTTCTCTTTCGTGAGTATTCGACGCTCATTGATTTAATAAATATTTCGCTGCCAAAATCGTTGCTGAGCAATGGCAGCTACAAACTTTTTCGGAAAATCTTTATTACCTGTAGCCAAAATGATTCCCGGCCCTACATTGGCATTCGACATATTAAAGAAGGTTGTGCCAGATGCAGCAAATCCTATAGGCTTAAAGTGACGATATGCTTCATTTATATAATTGACGATATAAGTATTGAATTTCGCCTGATTACTTGCCTTTACTCCAACAACATATAACGAGTCAAATAATACAGCATCGGTTGTAATAAATGTGTCAGTAGCCGTTAATTGCACACCATTATTCCCTATTACCACACCTAGTCGATCAGAGATTATGCTATAGCGCACACCTTGTCTTGTTAAATATTTCAATACTTCCCCGACTTCATTTGCATCAAAGCCATCACCAATTAAAACGCCTACTTTCAGCGTATAAGGCAATTTAACGGTATTGGCTTGGCTCAGTGCAGGTGAAGAGGCCGTTACCTTAGACTGCTCACCATTAGGTCGATTAACACCAACGTTGTCTGCTACTGTGGTAGCCATTACTTTATCCACATGAACAAACATATCCACTACTTGCTGTCGAACAGATTTACTTTTCACTTTTCCTACTTCGAAGCTAAAGGCATCGATAATGTGTTGTTTTTCAGGTGGAGACATGCTGTTCCAAAATAGCCTTGCTTGTGAAAAGTGATCGTCAAAGGATTTACTCCGCGCTCTCGTAATTCTTCCCTCAACCTTTTCCTCGTAATGAACATATCCGCCTTCTCTTGCAGTAGAGGTGGCTGGTGTATTATTTGCTAATGAATTTTTATGATAGCTTACCCTGCCTAAATTAATGGTCTGTCGACTAAAGCCATTACGTTGATTGTTATGCACGGGGCAAATCGGGCGATTAATAGGAATTTCAGCAAAATTCGGTCCACCTAATCGAATCAATTGTGTATCTAAATAGGAGAACAATCGACCTTGTAGTAGAGGATCATTGGTAAAATCTATGCCAGGCACAACATTACCTGGATGAAAGGCAACTTGCTCTGTTTCAGCAAAGACATTATCCACATTGCGATTTAAGGTCATCTTTCCAATTTTCTTCACAGGTACTAGTTCCTCCGGCCAAAGCTTAGTCGCATCTAAAATATCAAAATCAAATTTAAATTCATCCTCAGGCTCTAGTATCTGTATGCCTAACTCAAACTCTGGATAATCTCCAATTTCGATGGCTTCCCATAAATCTCTTCGTTGAAAATCTGGATCCTTCCCTGCAATTATTTGGGCTTCATCCCAAACAAGAGAATGCACTCCTAGCACAGGCTTCCAATGAAATTTCACAAATCTTGATCTTCCCTTATCATTGACGAAACGGAATGTATGCACACCGAAACCTTCCATCATACGAAAGCTTCGAGGAATGGCACGGTCAGACATTACCCACATTACCATATGTGCAATTTCCTGATTACTGGCTACAAAATCCCAAAAAGTATCGTGTGCGGAGGCTGCTTGTGGCATTTCATTATGAGGCTCAGGCTTTACGGCATGAATTAAATCGGGAAACTTAATGGCATCCTGAATAAAAAATACAGGGATGTTATTACCAACTAAATCATAATTCCCCTCATCCGTATAAAATTTTGTGGCAAACCCACGTACATCACGAGCTGTGTCCATTGAACCTAAGCTCCCTACCACTGTCGAAAATCTGACAAAAACAGGTGTCTTCTTTTTCGGATCCTGCAAAAATTTTGCCTTCGTATATTCCGACATGGATTCATATAATTCAAACTCGCCATGTGCTGCAAAACCTCTGGCATGTACAACACGCTCTGGAATACGCTCATGATCAAAATGGGTAATTTTTTCTCTAAGATGAAAATCCTCCATAATTGTCGGACCACGAACACCTGCCTTTAACGAATCCTCATCATTGGACACCCTTAGTCCCTGATTCGTTGTCATTTTCGTACCCTCATTCTCGACACGAAACTGCTCTAATTGATGATCCTTTGGGTTTCCTTCTACATTTTTGGATTGATTCGACTTTGAGTTATCCACGCAATCCCCTTTCATACATGTACTAATTTCGCTCCATATACACTATATGTTTTGGAAAAAGAAACATGCCTTCCTTTCGACGAAGCATTATGGAAAGATAAAAACAGGCTTCTATTTGTTAATAGAAAACCTGCTCAATCTTAAAATATGTATCGTATCATTTCATGTATGTTACAGTATGGGTTGTCACGGCTCTCTGTCTCTCGGAGTGCCATCATATCTGTGCAATTTTTAATTGCTACCTCATGTCGTAATGCAATAGGGGCTATGATGGATTCATCAGCCTTATGCCGGAAATAACGACTCACACCAAGGTGCTGTTCCATTTTGTCATTGAGGACAGCACGGGGATATTTTTCTGTACTATCAACTTCCTCAAAATGCAAGAGTAACCACAATTCAAATGCTTCATTTGTATACGCAATATGAATACTTTTTTCCTCACAAAATTGATTTACTTCCTCTAGTTGCTTTTCAGTTAGATCATCCTTATCAAATACAATCCAAACTTCATCAAAGTATTGGTAGCTGGAATCTCGATAAGCATGTTGGGCAAGCTTGATCGCTGAACGTTTAACGTTTTTTATTTTGACGCTAACCATCTTAGAGCGCTTTAAAATACGCATTTGTTCAAAATAGATGCGTTCTGTTTCACCTTCACAATAAATTAAAATAGTTTTACGCAGTGTTCGGCTCCCTTGTTGACGTACTCTCACTGCTCAGATACCTCCGCTTCTTCTAAGTATTGTTCAGATAAATACTCATTAATGACAGGCGTTGCACCAAATTCCCCTTTCATATAGCGTTTCGCATAAGAAAGATCTCCACGTTTCTTTTGTAAATCTGCAAAATCAAATAAGGAATATAGTTCCGATTCATTTTTAAAGCTTTTATTAACAAACCAAATTTGATCGGCGCGTAGTGGCTGATCAAGTAATTCTATTTCATGACTTGTCACGACAAATTGATTACTGCTATTGCGTTTGCTATTCATAATGGCCATTAAAAACTCACAAATCGATACATGGAAGGCTGTGTCGAATTCGTCTATAAAAATGGTTTTTCCTTTATTATAAGCATCCACCATCACACAGGCTAAATGTAGCATTCGCACGGTGCCCTTAGAATCCATTGTCCAATTAATTGTTTTTGTCCCTATCGGTGCACCTGCTTCATCAAATGATAAATAATGTAGATCAATATCTACTTCTTGAATCACCTCAGGCGAATCAAATTCATAGCCAATTGTATTTTTCTCTCTGCGTTCCACACGTCTAGCCGTGACATCTTGAATAGAGAGGTCTGCAATTTTTAGCAGTTTGATCACTTCCTTTTTAAAGGGCTCCTCTTCAAGTTTACGAATAAGGGGATGACTTGATAACCGATTTGCTTCATCTAGGAAAAGAATTTTATGTAAAAACCAATCGAATATCTTTAAAGCGTCTGGATCATTAAAAACATGTAATACGGATAGAAAGGCTGTATTATTACGTGTATATTTTGTCAATTCCTGTGAAGCTGTTTGAAATGTCTCATAAGAATATTCTGTACCATCCCATTGTCTGACAAATAGCTCTTCCTTCAGTGACTTGTTCGTTTTCACAAGACGTTCATAGAGAACTTGAGAAGCATTATACTGTATTTCATAATCATAGAAAGCTCCGTCCAAAAAAAGCGATATCATAAACTCTGTTGGTTTGTCTTGCTGACTTCCTAACTTAAACGGTTGATAGGGTAGACGTAACTGCTTTACATTATTTAAGTTTTCAAAATTAAAAAGCAAGGAACGTAATACTTTAATAGCCGTAAACAGATTAGATTTTCCGCTTCCATTTGGACCAAAAATAAATGCGCTTTTTACAAGACGAAGTGTATCAAACTGAATTGTATGGGTATCCTTCCATTTTCGTAGGCGACTTCCAGCTACCATTGAAAACAACGTATCATCTTTATAACTTAAACAATTCTTTACTCTAAAATCTACAAGCATATGTAAGCCTCCGTCCACAACCATTTCTTTAATGAATTATTATACTATAGACATAGAAAAAGACATATTACGCAATGTAATATGTCTTATTACTTTATTGTCCCTTTATCCACTTTTTTGTTGAATTTCTGCTAATGATTCATTTTGTAGCGCATGCAATGTACGTTCAATGCCTTCTGCAAAAGAAATTTTAGGCTTCCAACCAATTGCATTGGCTAACTTATTATTATTTAAAAACGAATGCTCAATATCCCCTTCTCGTGCTGGAGCATATTGAATTTCAAGTGGATGGTTTAAGTGTTGGAGCAGTAAGATGACCTGGTGAATAGACCAAGCCTCATTAGTGGATACATTATACGTGCCTTGTAAACGTGCAGATACACCTGCGTATATAGCATCAGCAATATCGTCTACATAAATAAAATCTCGCGTTTGTTCACCATCACCATAAATTGTAAATGGTTTACCTGCCATACTACTTTTTAACATACTTGGAATCACAGCTGCTTCACCTTGCATTTGCTGTCTTGGCCCGAAAACATTGGCAAATCTATAAATAAGAACGGGCAAACGATAATCTTTTTGCCATTTCTCACAGTAGGTTTCGCCAATGCTCTTGTTTAATCCGTACATAGATATTGGTTCACAGACATCTGATTCCTCTAATGGAGGATAGTGACTATCCCCGTAAACAGCTGCTGAGGAGGCAAAGACAAAGTGCTGTACCTTATACTTCGATGATAAAAAAAGCATTTGGCTAAGTCCAACTATATTTGTCAAAATATCCTTTACTGGCTCCTGGATAGATTGCTGCACGCTCGTTTGCGCTGCACAATGGACGACCACATCAAAGTTTATTTCCTTAAAGAGATGCTCGCAAACCTCATCCTCAACATTTAAAAGATAGGATTTATGCTCAAAGTCAACATTCCGTAGATGCCCTGTACTTAAATTATCAATAATATAAACCGTTGCACCTTCTTCAAAAAAACGCCTACCTACTGCACTGCCAATAAAACCATAGCCGCCTGTCACTAATACATTCATCCTATCGCCCCCAAAAACAATATGATGATTTATATGCAGTAATTACTAAAAATATGCAAGAAACTTATTTACTGGTAATTTTTCTCAAATTCTTTTTGCTAGATTGCTTCATTCCATAAGGATCTATTTTGAGCTACATAAAAAGCATGTTTGAAGGTTACTTCAAACATGCCCTAGCTATCTATTTTTAAGCTGGATTAATTTCTAATTCAACCGTTACTTTAATATCTTTCCCAACAAGGACTCCACCAGTTTCTAATGCTGCATTCCAAGTTAGACCAAAGTCTTCACGATTAATTGTTGTTTCAGCTTCAAAGCCGTATACTTCTTGACCCCATGGATTTGTGCCTTTCCCATTAAATTCTGTATCAAATGTTACTGATTTTGTAACGTCTTTAATTGTTAAATCACCAGTTACTGCATATTCATCGCCTGCTTTTTTAGCAATGTTTGTAGATTTAAACGTAATCGTTGGATATTTTTCGGCATCAAAGAAATCTGCTGCTTTTAAATGATTATCGCGATCTTCACTACGTGTATTTATGCTCGCTGGATCAATTGTAAAACTAATAGTAGCAGTTGTTAAATCTGCAAGATCTGCTGCTTCGATATCTGCTGAGTAATTGTCAAATACACCCTTAACTTTTGATACCATCATGTGTTTTACTTGAAAGTTAATTGCTGAGTGTCCTAAATCAATGTTCCATTTTGCCATTATAAATTCCTCCAATTGGTTGATTTTATCTCGATTTCGAGATATATTTTAAAATATGAAGCAACTACATCTTTTATGTTACCCAAAATTGGATAGGATAAACATTTGTAGTTACTTATTTGTTTACATCTTAGCTTATGAAAAGTTTTTAATTACTTTCTGTAACCTACTATATATTAATAATTTAGTTACGTCAAGTAATTAAAAATAAATTTTTTTAAACATAAAAAAAAGTCGAGTCATCGGTACATCCCTCTCTATGTAATAAAAAGAATATCACCAATATTTGGTGATATTTAGCCGCAGCAATATATTATTTTGCAAAAACCTCAAAAATACCAATCATGATAAGTAGCCATCCTGAGATTGCTGTAGAATGCTTGCCAATAAACGTTTTTGCTAGTAAAGAGCCACATCTACTTCCCACTCCAACTGTGATAAAGGAAAATACGCCGATGGAAATGACTGTCCAAAGGGCTGAGATGCCATTTGCGCCTATTGCAATACCTCCTGCTAAACAGTTCGCTGACAAGACAAAGCCAAGTGCCATTGCTTCTCTTGTTGAGATTACTAGATTTTTATCTTCATCAAATAATTCGGGATTTCCTGCTATCCGCTGATTAGAAAAATTATTGGACATCAAAGTCCATAGACCAATCACACACAGTAGTAAACTCCCTAGTAAATTGGCAGTATGCGGTGAAATATACTCAACAACTGTGCTACCAGCTGTTACTGCGACATATGTGACAATCATCGACATAATAGCAATCACAGCATTTGATAAAATTGGAATTTTAACTTGTTTAACTCCATAGGCTAGACCAATCCCCAAGTTATCTAAATTCGCAGCGATTCCTATTAAGATAATTGTAATCCAATGCATACTAAGCCTCCTCAAATCTCCGACTCCATTTTCACCTATCGTATGACAACAATAAAAAAATTAATGGGCACAACGAAGTTTAGTTGATTATGTTCCATCTTTTTAACACGGTATGACTAAACCATCAATTTGACAAAAGTGACAACTTGTTTATAGAATTAAGTTGTTACTTGTTAATATTTATACGTTTATGTAAGAAATAATAGAAAGGAGATGTACTATGAAACTCATCAAGTTATTGAAAATAGGCATAGCATTTATATGCCTTATTGTGTTAACTGCATGTGGTTCGGAAAATGAGGACACAAAGAATACGGATAAAGGTGAAATCAATTTAGCATATGTTGAATGGGATACTGAGGTTGCATCTACACATGTAGTAGGACAAGTACTAGAAGATTTAGGATATAAGGTAACACTGACACCTTTAGACAATGGGATCATGTGGGAAGCACTTGCAAACGGAGAGGTCGATGGTATGGTATCTGCTTGGTTGCCACAAACACATGCCCCACAAGTAGAAAAATACAACAATAAGATAGAGAACTTAGGAGAAAACCTAACTGGTGCTAAGATTGGTTTGGTTGTACCAAGTTATATGGATGTCGATTCTATTGAAGATTTAACAACCCAAGCTAATCAAACCATTACAGGCATTGAACCAGGAGCTAATATGATGGCTACGACAGAAAATGCCTATAAGGAATATAAGAATCTGGAAGGTTGGAATGTATTGACCTCGTCTGCTGGTGCAATGACCGCAGCCCTCAGTCAAGCTATCTCTAATAATGAAGAAATCATCATCACGGGCTGGTCACCACACTGGATCTTTAATGCCTATGATTTAAAATACTTAGATGACCCCAAAGGTTTGTATGGAACAGAAGAATATATTGGCACTTTTACGCGGAATGGTTTCAAAGAGGATGCCCCTGAAGCCTATAGTGTCCTTGACCGTTTCAACTGGAGTGCTGAAGATATAGAAAGTGTAATGTTTGATATAATGGAAGGCATGAGTGCCACAGATGCTGCGAAAAAATGGATTGCTAACAATCAAGATAAAGTAGCCGAATGGACGAAAGATGTACAAGCATAAAAAGAGAACCCATTTACTACTCATTAGTAAATAGATTCAGATTGTAGACGGCTCATTCTATAATAGAATGAGCCGTCTACATTTTTTAACGTTCCCAAAAATGAGGGGGGTTTCAGGAGCGTAATCATGAACTAGCAAACTTCTGGAGAAAAGTAGCTAAAGTTCATCCTCTCTACACTGTATTGTAGAACAAGGAATATTCTTTATATGATAATGATAATCATTATCATATTGATTGTCAACATTCATAAAAATGATTTTTTCATTTATCAGTAGCTATCTTCCGTTTTTCGGAAAATAAAACATTCCTGGTTGGCTGCTTGCTTTCCTTTGTGAGATCGCCTTCTCCGCAACCGTGTACTGAACCTCTACAGTAGATTTTTACGACCAATATCATGCATTACATACAGAGAGACGACCTTGACCTCTCACCATGCCAAAAGCTTTTGAATAGGAAATTTAAAATAGGAAGCTGCTACCTATAAGATACTGGCAGCAGCTTCCTAGCTAAAATTAAAAGCATATAGTAAAGAATTTATAGATTATTGAACTACTTCAGGGTGAAAACCATCTTTTTGGAAGTAATCCTTATGTGACCAAATATTTAATTTTGCATTCTGAGCTTTTTGTTGAATAGCTCCAAATGCATCTTCAAATGTATTGTTTGGCTTATGAATATAACGTACAACTGCAAGCCCTTCGTTTAATAAAGATTCCTGTAATAAGACATCATCTACAAACACGTAGGCTAGAAGGCGATCATAATTGTCTGTTTCTGGTCCAACATCATAGACAGCTTCAATTTTATTAGCCCTTTCCAATAAATTGATCGTATACTCTTTTGCTTCTTCCGCATATGGCTGAGCGCCACCTTTGTTGTAATTCATTTCAGGAGTATCCACCATTAATAGACGAATTTTTCGTTTCTCACCATTAATTGTCGCCTGAATCGTATCCCCATCATATGCTTTAATATAGTCTATCTCAAAGCGTTTATTACCTGTTTTTTCTTCCACTTGTTCAATGGTAATAGTACCTTGCTGATCTGTAACTGATTTAGTATCTTGATCTTCCGCAGGTGATCTGCCAAATATCATGTACAATGCTACAGCCAAAATAATCGTACCACTTGTTATTAATGTTTTTATGTCTTGCATTTTCATGTAGTAGGCCCCTCACAACTAATCATCATTTCTTATACTTACGATTCGTATAAGTTGTGCACCTCATCATCAAGAAGATGACAAGTTACACGATGTTTCTATTGTAAAATATCAAGCTACTACATTCAAGCTATCATCTATTCACAGCTACCCAATGATTAGGAGTAACCTCTACTAGTTGACTATTTTCTACCTCATAACGTATTTTCACATCTTCTGCATGTTCAGCTTCATTATATTTCTGCTTCTCTATTGCAGGATCTGGAATAGGAATAGAACGTAATAATGCACGTGTATATGGATGTTGTGGGTTAGCGTATAGCTCTTCACTTTCTGCCAGTTCTACAATCTTTCCACCATACATGACGGCTACACGATCGCTGATATGCTTTACCATGGATAAATCATGGGCAATAAATAAATACGTCAATCCAAGCTTTTGTTGTAATTCTTTTAATAAATCAACAATCTGCCTTTGAATGGAAACATCCAGTGCCGATAAGGGTTCATCACAAACAATAAAGTTTGGCTCAACCGCCAATGCTCTCGCAATACCAATTCGTTGACGCTGACCTCCTGAAAATTCATGAGGATAACGCATGGCATGCTCTTTTTTCAAACCAACAAGTTCAAGCAATTCCTCTACCCGTTGTCGCCTCTCCTCATGTGTCTTCACCAGACCATGAATATCTAGAGCCTCGCCAATAATGTCTAAGATTTTTTTGCGAGGATTTAACGATGAATAGGGGTCTTGGAAAATAATTTGCATATGGCGACGCATTGCCTTTAGCTGTTTTTTCGATAGCCTTGTTACAGGTATCCCTTGATAGAGAACCTCTCCATTTGTAGGTTGATGAAGTTGAAGAATCGTCCTACCTGTAGTCGATTTACCTGAACCAGATTCACCAACCAAGCCCAATGTTTCACCAGGATATATATAGAACGATAAATCATTCACTGCTTTCAACGCTTGACCACGACCTAATGGAAATTCTTTGGATAGATGGGTCACTTCTATTAACGGCTTATGTCGATCGATACCTGGCTGAATAGTAGCAATCTCTTTTGGCTGCTTTTTCTCATGCAGTTTTGGTAAGGCATTCAATAATTTCTGGGTATACGGATGTTGGGCATTTGCAAAAATTTCTTCTGTTGTGCCCTGTTCAACTATTTCTCCTTCTTTCATCACTATGATGCGATCACACATACCTGCAACAACGCCTAAATCGTGTGTAATTAAAATAATAGACGTTCCCATTTTCTTTTGCATATCGCGCATCAATTTTAGGATTTGAGCTTGAATAGTAACGTCCAGTGCTGTTGTTGGCTCATCTGCAATAAGCAGTGAGGGATTACAAGCAAGCGCCATAGCAATCATTACGCGTTGACGCATACCACCTGAAAATTCATGAGGGTATTGTCGATACCGTTCTTCTGCATCTCTAATACCAACCAGTTTTAATAATTCTATTGTTTGTTGATAGGCTTCGGTTTTTGACATTGACTGATGCTTGATTAAACTTTCAGCCACTTGATCACCTATTCGAATAGTAGGGTTTGTGGATGTCATCGGATCTTGGAAAATCATACTAATATCTTGTCCACGTATCCCTTCCATTTGTTTTTCATTAAATTCAGTGAGTTCTTGCCCCTTAAACACAATTGAGCCAGATTTCAAAAATGAAGGTGGCGATGGTAATAAACGCATAATGGAGCGAGCCGTTACACTTTTCCCGCTTCCAGACTCTCCCACAATTCCTAGTGTTTCACCTTTATTTAAATGGAAGCTAACGTCCTTAACTGCTTCAAATTCTGTCTCCCCTGTGATAAAGGATACGCGAAGATTATTGATTTCTAAAAGCTTTTCACTCATTCGACCCATCCTTTTTAAAATTTGTGATTGACTTACTTTCAAGTATAATCCATACTTTACAATACTGATAGGAATTATACAATATAATGCTGAATATTTTATTTACGTTTGGAGGAAATGCATGGTTACTTCAAAAAATCATTTAAAACCCGAGAAATTTATTTTCTTTTCTACGGTTTATCAAAAACTAATGCATCAAAAGCCTTATCATCTACTTCTTTTTCTTTTTAGTATTTTAGTTCACCCTTTTACATACTTTATCTATCGGAAAAGGAAACTTTCAAACACTTATGATCAGGCTTTTGCATTGCGTAGTCAGTACTATATAGAGCATGGATTGGTTGCCCAGTGGCAAAAGGAATTTGAGCAACAAGAAATAGCAAAAGCTACATTTTTTAAAGAGGCTGTATTGGAATCACAAATTCAGCTCACAGCCAAACACTTAGCTCAAAGAAAGCTTCAGCAGCAAGTGGATCAGGATTTACAAAAAGAGGACATACAACAACTATCCTATGCCCAATTTTTTAATCAGCAACTAACTAACAAACGTTTTGTGGCTCTTACCTTTCTACCAGCTGTTTTATTTTATGTAGTACTTATCTTATTTGCGAATCCATTTCTGCAATTTATCATTGAACGTATTTTACAAAGCTTCATTGTGATTGTTGGTGTGGCTACATTAGTGTTTACCATTTTATATTTATCACCTTTTGATCCAGCAAGAAACATACTCGGAGTTGAAGCAACACCTGTGCAAATAGAAAACTTTAATCGCATTCATGGTTTGGATCAACCTTATTTATCACAGCTATGGAACGCATTATCCGGTCTATTTACATTTGATTTAGGTACATCCTTTGCAGGTAAAGAAGATATCACACATAGCATTGCTACAAAATTTCCTGTCACTCTTGAAATTGCCGTATTGTCGTTGCTAATGGCTATTGCTATTGCCATTCCAGTCGGGATTATTTCAGCTGTTCGTCCAAACTCATATTTGGATTACACATTTATGTTCATTGCTTTAATTGGCTTATCCATCCCAAGCTTTTGGCAAGGTTTAATTTTTATTTTGACATTTGCTCTAAAGCTACAATGGTTTCCAGCTACCTATAATCCTCATAATTGGCTATCGCTCATCATGCCAATTGTCGTCTTAGGAACATCCATTACGGCATCTATTGCTAGGATGACAAGGTCAAGTATGCTTGAGGTGATTCATGAGGATTACATTATTACAGCAAAAGCTAAGGGCTTAAATGAATTCAAAGTGATTTCAAAACATGCCATTCGTAATGCTATGATTCCGATTATTACGGTGATTGGACTTCTTTTTGGAGGTATGTTGGGAGGCGCATCTGTAACAGAAAAGGTATTCAACATTAGTGGGATTGGTAGCTATATCGTCGATAAACAATTTATCCCTGATATTCCGGCCATTCTTGGCGGCGTTGTTTATATCGCCATCACCATTTCGATTGTCAATTTATTCATTGATATCATGTATGCCTTTTTTGATCCACGCATTCGCTCGAAAATGAAGAAGTCTTAAAGGAGGATCACCTGTGAAAAACATCTTACATGTCAAACTACTCTTGAAGATTACACAGGAATATGTCAATTCTCATTTTACTTTTGTCTTTTCCTTACTGTTTTCTTTACTATTTCTAGCCTATAGCTATAATTTTTCCAGCAATAGCTGGCGACCAGTGGTTCTGCTTCTTTTTGTTATTTATGCCATTATTACGGCATATGTTGCCTTCGTCAATTTACGAATTAAAAGGGATTTAGCAACGCATGGTGCCATTCAAAATAATACTCGAATGTTTGGCTATCCCCTTTTAATAACGATACTGTCAGGCAATATTTTTTCGACATCCTTTGCATTTATGCTTGTGTCAAAAAGAAAGACTGCAGAATATACTTTTGCTGCCTATGCCTTTATAACACAGCTATTTATCTTAGGTATTGCAGCATTGAATTTATTTAAGCCATATGTAACAGATACGTTTTTACTAGCAATGAGCGTTTTCCTAGTACTCTCGCTTCTTTATATCGTGATGGCCATTTTATGTACAAAGTATGTTACAGCAACTGAGGCACCTAAATGGATGCTTATTCCAGGTATTGTCCTCCTATTGGCGACTTTCACTGGTAATCTATTTGCGACTTTACTAGGATATAGCCTCATCCAAAAGGCTCGAAAAGCAAATCCATCTTCTATTGAGAAATGGCAAAAAATATGGGAGAAGATTTTACGCAATACAATGGCTGTTTTCGGCTTATTCTTCATTATTTTCATGTTCTCGTTATCCGTGACAAGCTCTTGGACTTTCGACTATGATTTCGCTACTGAAAATAATTATGGAGCATTGCTACAAATACCGACATTAGAATATCCACTAGGCACAGATAATTATGGTCGAGATTTATTTTCTCGTATTGTGTTTGGGGCACAAATATCATTAATCGTCGGATTTTTCTCCACGATTATCCCCGCAGTTATTGGGGGCGCATTAGGAGCATTTTCAGGCTATTATGGTAAATCCACTGATAATATCATCATGCGAAGTCTCGATATTTTATATGCCATTCCTGGGATATTGTTAGCCATTGCTATTATTGCTGCATTTGGTGCTAATACGGTAAATCTAATTATTGCACTTAGTGTTGGAGCCATTCCAACCTATGCCCGTACAATGCGGGCAAATGTTATGCAGCTTGCTAATTATGAGTTTGTAGAATCGGCTAGAGCTTTAGGTGCATCTGATGCAGCTATTATTTTCAAGCACATTGTCCCCAATTCTTTAGCACCAATGATTGTGAAAGCAACATTAACGATTGGCGGAGCTGTTATTTCAACAAGTAGCTTGAGTTTTTTAGGGCTTGGTATTGAGCCACATATTCCCGAATGGGGCAATATTTTAAAAGTTGGTAGTACGTACCTGGAAACACATTCATATGTCGCTATTTTCCCAGGTCTTTGTATTATGCTTCTTGTCCTCTCCTTTAATTTCTTAGGAGATGGTTTACGAGATGCTTTAGATCCAAAAACAAATTAATCGGAGGTAACTATGAAGAAATTACTTGTATTTTTATTCGTTGCAGTACTAGCTTTGGCTGGCTGTGTACAAACAAAAACTGACGTAGAAGGCGGTAAAGATTCAAAAGATAGTGACAAGAGCAATGACAAAATTGCCATTGAAGTATTAGGAATGGCAGCTTCTGAAGAAGATATGAATATTGTACGAGACCAATTAGTAAAAAATGGTTTTGAGGTAAAGCTAAATATTCAACCAGATTACGGTTCTTTCTCTGCTCAAAAAGAAGCAGGTAACTATGACCTTGCCCTATCAAGCTGGACGACAGTTACAGGGAACCCTGATTATGCTGTTCGTGGTTTATTTAAAACTGGCGGTGACTACAGTGTGGTGGCAGATTCAAAATTAGATGCATTAATTGATGAAGCGAGCACATTGACTGGTGAAGAAGCAGCAGCCAAATATAAAGATTTAGAACAATTATTAGTATTTGATCAGGCTTATATTGCGCCTTTATATATTTCCAATAAGTATCAAGGGATCTACTCTGAACTAGTAAACCCTAAAACAGTTCTTTTACCAAAATCTCGTGCACAAGTTTGGGAAAAAATCGAATTTAATGATACATCTAAAAATGCAACAGAACCTTTAATTTTACACCAAACAATCAATTCTCTTACTTCACTAGACCCGATCAAAGGGAATGATGGTTCAATCAACACATTAAACACAAATATGTATGTTCGTCTTGTTAACTTAACAGACACTGATGAAGTTGTGTCAGATGGTTCATTATCTTATAACCATGTAATGGCTGAAGGTAATCAAGAATATTACTTCCTTTTACGCGATGATATTAATTTTGCAGCAGTGAAAGATGGTGCAGCTGTTGATACAGGTGAATTAGTGTCAGCTGAAGATGTAGTCTTCTCATTAAACCGTGCGAAAGACGCTAATTCAGTACCAGATCATCGTACTTACAGCATTCATGAAAACATTGAAACAGTCGAAATCGTTTCTGATTTAACTGAATTACAAAATAAAAAAGTAGCAGGCTCTGAGCAATCCGTTTTAGAAGCATTATCACAAAATCTACCTGCTTCTGTAGCGCAATTAGCAAAAGATAAAGGTGCTGTTAATAATGCAGCAGGTGCATACCAAGTTATTAAAATTACAACACCTACACCTTTCCCACAAGTATTAAACTATTTAGCCCACCAATCTGGTGGTATCGTATCTGAAAAACAAGTAACAAGTATTAATACGTATGATGTGGCTAACTACAACCCTGACAAGGACATTGCCTATGGTGATCAAGCTACTGTAACGGAAGGTTCAGCTACATTCAATAACCAATTATATGCAAGTGGTCCTTACATTTTAGTGAATAAAAATGATTATGAAGCACAGTTTGTGAAAAATCCTGCTTATCGAGCTGGCAGCGAATATGAGCCAAAAATTGCTAAAATCAATGTCCGTTTTATCTCTGATGTCGATAGCGCCCTATCTGCATTACGTAATGGTGAAATTCATGTTCTACAAACAGTACCAGAAACAAAACTGGATATTGTTAAATCAGATGCTAAACTAACATTAAACACGGCAGATAGTAATGCTGTGTCGTACCTACAAATGAATACATCTGGCCGTGCGGTGTCTGATTCAGCAGATTTACGTAAAGCAATTCTATACTCTATTAACCAAGATGAATTCATTAGCTATTATCAAGGCAATAAAAAACCAGCTGTATCCACAGTTTCTCCATTAATTGATACAGGTTTAAAACTTGAAGCAGACAGCGAAAAAGTAAAAGAATTTGTAAAAGCATATAATGATCATAAGTAATACAAAAAAGAGCCTTCTCAAAAAATTTGAGAAGGCTCTTTTTTAATGGAAGAAACTCATTTTATATTTCATTATGTGATTTTGGCTTTGGCCCTAGCTCTTCAGGTTCGATATCAGCAAATGTTTCGCCTTCCTCTTCTAAATCACGCATACGATGTGCAATACGTGAAGCCGCTGAAGCTGCTATACTAGCAACCAAATCATCTAAGAACGTGTTGACATGATGTCCAGGTTCTGTATCTAGTTTTTTGATAATCCCTATTTTTTGCTTGTCTAAGTGACCAAAAGTGGTAACGGCAATGCTGCCATATGTAAATACAGATCCTAGTGCAATTGTTTCGTCTACACCAAATAAACCTTCATCTGATTCGATAATTTGTTGTAGTGGTGAAGATAATAACTTCTTCTCTGCTAATTCATCTAATTCAATTCCTACTAATAAAGCATGTTGCACTTCTCGCTTACGTAATACACGTTCAACAGAATGAACACAATGCTCTAGTGTTAAACCTTCATTATAGGTTTTTTGCATTTCGTAAACAATTTCAGCGATATCCTCTATCGCTACACCTCTACGAATTAACGCGGCTTGAGCTGCCTTTGCTACTTCGTCAGAGTGCACACGAATACTTTTATTATGCATAATTAACCCTCATTTCGATTTTTATTGCTAGTATAATGCTAGCCCAACCTATTATACCTTTACTTACGTAATATGGTACAATTTTGTTACAAACACAAGAAGGAGTGTCATCATTGGATAAGGGAACAGTACAGGATTTAACATTTTACAGTGAGTCATTACAGGAAGAATTACAGCTCTATATTTATGTTCCTGCAAATTATTCTCCACTATATAAATACAATATTTTAATCGCATCAGACGGTAAAGATTATTTCCAGCTTGGTGGTATTACCAAGCTAGCTGATGAACTGATTGATGACTATGAAATCGAAAATTTAATTATTGCATTTGTTCCTTACAAAGACATAAAAGATCGACGTCATAAATATATCCCGAGCGGTGAGCAACATGAAGCCTATCTTCGCTTTTTAGCACATGAGCTAGTGCCGTATTTAGATCAGGAGTATGCCACTTACCAAATGGGTATGAGTCGTGGAGTGATTGGTGACTCTATGGCTGCTACTGCTTCCTTAATGGCTGCTTTAAAATATCCAAGTATCTTTGGCAAAGTCATACTACAATCCCCTTATGTAGATGAGGATGTATTAAAGGCTGTGGAAAATTTTAAAGATCCAGGATCTATTTCTATCTACCATATCGTCGGTAAAGGCGAAGATCAGGTTGTGACAATGGATAAAACCATCAAAGATTTTTTAACACCTAATCGTCAATTGCATGATCTCATGATAAATAAAGGGTTTACTACATTTTATGACGAGTTTGATGGCAATCATACATGGAAATATTGGAAACCAGACCTTCGTCGTGCATTAATTGAAAATTTCAATTAATATTAGGCGATTCAAATTACGAAAACTGAAATTTCTGTTATACTTAATGAGAAAAATTGTTTATTTTCGGGAGGTAATGGACTATGAAGTACGGTATTGTGGCATTTCCATCAAAAAAATTGCAAGATTTAGCGAATACTTATCGCAAACGATACGATCCTCATTATGCAAAGATTACACCGCATATGACATTAAAAGACAGCTTCGATGCGTCTGAAGAAGAGATTCAAACCATCGTCAAGCAATTAGATGAATTTGCTGCTAAATATGCACCTTTAAACATTCATGCATCTCGCATTAGTTCGTTTTTCCCTACAACAAATGCGATTTACTTCCGCATTGAACCAACAGAACAATTAGCAGCATTTCAACATGAACTTCAAGAAAAAATCCCTTATGGGGAAATGAAGCATGTATTTGTTCCACACATTACAATCGCTCAAAAAATGTCAGATTCAGAGCATGATGATATTTTTGGTCAATTACGCATGACAGGCGTTGATGAAAAAGATACAATTGATCGCATTCATCTTTTATATCAATTAGAAGATGGTTCATGGACAACTTACGAAACATTCCGTTTGTCTGGAGCTGAGTGATTGTTGTATAACGTTAAAATTGTTGAAACAAAGCAAGAACACGATGATGCCTTTGCTATTCGCAAAAAAGTATTTGTTGAAGAGCAAGGTGTTCCGCTTCATCTAGAATGTGATGCTGAGGATGCAACTGCAACACATTTCATTATGTATGATAACGATGAGCCTGTAGGTGCAGCACGTTTACGCAGTATTGACAACAATACAGCTAAAATTGAGCGTGTTTGTATTTTACAATCTCAACGCGGCAAAAAATTAGGCGCGTTAATCATGAAGGAAATGGAGAAGCATGCCATTTCCATCAATAAAAAAACCTTAAAACTTCATGCACAAAGCTATGCAATTCCCTTTTACGAAAAGCTAGGCTTTACAGTTACCTCACCTGAGTTTATGGATGCAGGTATTCCCCACCGTGCTATGGAGAAAAATATTTAATGAAAGGGTGTTACGATATTTATAATGTCGTAACACCCCTTTTTTATGAGACGAATTCGCTTGCCACCATTCATCTACTCTATCGTAACAAGCTGCATTGCCAAGTAGATATGCCATGCGCTACTTCATCATTCTAGTGATTTTATCGAAATCTAGTGATGCTCCATCTTGAATAATAGATTGTACTAATTTATCTTCTAACTCTTGCGTAATCGATCTGTTAGATATTTTAGCAACACGTCGTACAATTTTTCTTACTTGTTTTTCACTGGTAAAATCCGCATGTTGAATGGCATTGGCTAATGCGAAGATTTCATCCATCGATACACCTGTTTTTTGCTCAATCGAATTAAAAAACGAGCGATGCATGTTTTCCCTCCTATCATTAAAACTCAAAATGACCTTGCGTCTTGCACGAAACATTTCGCAAATGGTGGAGGCCTTAACTTTATTTAGAATTTCCTAAATAAAAGCTAAAGCCTTTATTATGTTCATCAAATTAGATGTAAGTAGCGCCAACAATAATTAATAGAATGAATAGTACAACAATTAGAACAAATGTAGAACCATAACCATAGTTGTTGTTGCCTCCAGAGTATCCTCCGCAGTAGCTATTGTTCCACCCACCAACGTTATTTCCGTACGGTTGTGAGCCCCAGCCTTGGTATCCCATAAAAGCACCCCTCCCTTCTACAACCTATAATATGTTTCGGTCGTAAAAATGGGAGGGGTATTCGTCTAGTCAATATTCCCTTTTGGTCTAAATATTAAGGCACCAATAAAGCCGAACACAATAGCAGCACTGATTCCTGAGCTTGTTACTTCGAACATGCCTGTTAATACGCCAACAAGTCCATGTTTTTCCGCCTCTGCCAAAGCACCATGTGTTAATGAATTCCCGAAGGATGTAATGGGCACTGTCGCCCCTGCTCCAGCAAAATTAATTAATGGCTCGTATAAGCCCATACCATCCAAAATCGCACCTACAACCACTAACGTACTTAGTGTATGGCCCGGTGTTAAATTACCAACATCCATTAATAATTGGCCTATGACACAAATAATGCCTCCAACAATAAATGCAAATACAAAAGTCATAACCATGTTTTTTGCCTCATTTCATCGTAATTTCTATCGCATGTGCTGTACATGGAATCGTCTCGCCTTGCTGATAGGATAGCGGAGATAATAACGCCCCCGTTGCTACTAGTAAAACTCGCTTATAGCTCCCTGCACGCATTTGTTGAATAACATAACTAAAAAAAACAGCTGCCGAACAGCCTGCTCCACTTGCACCAGATTGGAATGCTTCATCCTGTCCATAAAATTCAGCACCTGCATCACGTAATAATGAGAGCTCTTCATTTTTTACGCCATTTTCCACAAGCATACCTTTCAATAGCTTTAAGCCAAGCTGTCCCAAATCGCCTGTTAAAATTAAATCGTAATGATAAATTTTTTGATTTCTCTGTTGTAAATGAGATTGAATCGTCTGGAAAGCAGCAGGTGCCATTGCAGCACCCATATGGAAAGGATCATCCATACCATAGTCAACAGACTTGCCAATTGTTGCCGCTTCTATAGAAGGATATTCCTCGCGATGCTTCCCAATTAACGCATAACCAGCAGCAGTTACAGTCCACTGGGCTGTTTGCGGTTTTTGAGCGCCATAATTGATGGGGTAACGAAATTGGCGTTCAATTGCATTATGTTGACTAGAGGCACCTGCTAATGAAAAATTAGCAGCACCTAACTCAGTTAACAGACATGCAATAATGACTGAAGATACGGAAGTGGCACATGCAGAGAATAGTCCAATAAAAGGGATTTCTAAATCCCTAGCGGCAAAATTAGTTGGTGTCATTTGATTGACTAAATCTCCGCCCATTAAATAATTGATATCACCTTTTTGCACGCCCATTTTTTTCATAGCGTATTCACAAGCTTCTTCAATCATTTTGCGATGACCCTGTTCATTTGTTTTCATTTGCCAACGTTCATCATCATAAACGGAGTCAAAATACTGACTAAAAACACTCCGATTTTCTAAAGGACCCGCTACCACTCCACCAGCTAAAAGAGAGGGTTTCGATTGAAATACAATTACCATGAAACCACTCCTATCGTTACGAGGATATATTTAATGAGCGCTACAAAAAATGCTGACACTACGCCAAATAAAACAACTGATCCTGCTAATTTAAATAAATTTCCGCCAACTCCCAAGACTAGCCCTTCAGAACGATGCTCGATAGCTGCCGAAATAACAGCATTCCCAAAGCCTGTTACTGGAACTGCCGATCCAGCCCCAGCAAATTGACCAATTCTTTTATAAAGGCCAAGACCTGTTAATATCATGGCGAAAAATACCATCGTTGCAACAGTTGGATTTCCTGCTGTTGCCTCTGTAAAATTGAAGAAAATAATATAAAAAAGAGACACAGCTTGACCAATTGCACAAATAAAACCGCCAACGAAAAAGGCTTTTGCTACATTCTTTAAATAAGGGGGCTTTGGTGTAACATTTTGCTCTAACTGTTGATATTGCTCTTTTTCCATTTATGTCTCCTCCTTTGCAAGCTCTTTTAGTTCTGTAATTTTATCGCTTAATTTATTATCTTCCATCTGATCCTTTTTTATTTTATTGGCTTCATAAAAAATTTTGTAATCAGCGGAGACAAACACATCTTTGTTTGGATATTTCTCTTCAAATTTCTTTTGCAATTTTTTCTCTAACTTAGTTTTTTTCCACTTTTCCCATGGTTTAATTTGTACTGCAATAAGCATACTATCGTCATATTGGATAACCGTTGAGCGATCAACATAGTCTTCTTCTTTTATAAGGGTTTCGACTTCACTTTCATTTTGTGGAGACCCATAGACGATAAATTTTTCCTTTTCAGCACAACCATTTAACAGCGATAAAACAACTAAGAGAGGTAACGTCATTCCTAGTAGCCTCAAGTTTTACCCTCCTTTTCTTTACAGTTTCTCCACACATAAAAAAACTATTCATTCAAAGAAATACACAAAAGCCCGAGTCCAGTTTTCAAAAGTACATATTGTAGAAGTAGTAACAAGGAAAGGGGGTGACAATATGGGTTGTGGTAAGCCAACAAATCCTATTGGACCAATCCATTCAGCAGGCTGCGTTTGTGACGTAGTTCGCGCTATTTTAGATATTCAAAATCAAGCGGTGCGAGATGAGTGTTCTCCATGTACAGCAAACTGTTTCTTAGAGCCACTAGGCGGGATTGTTAGTCCTGCTCGCTCACAAGCAGATACACGTGTTTTCATGTTAATTACAAAAGATGGTACTCCTTTCAAAGCATTCTTTAACTCTCCAACAGCAGATCCTTGTATTTGTACATCCGTATTCTTCCGCGTAGAAGATATGTTTGATGAATGCTGTGCTACTTTACGTGTTTTAGAGCCTTTATGTACATTTGACTCTAGTGAAAGTACAGTAGACTTACTAAGCAAAGATGGTTGTTGTATCAACATGAAGAAAATCTGTAAAGTAGATGACTGGAGCTCAACAGATAGCTGTATTACTGTGGATTTATCTTGCTTCTGCGCTGTACAATGTATCGCTGATGTTGACTTAGGGATTTGTGACTAATTCTTTCACCTTTGACACACACACATAAAAAAGTGTACAGCATCCTCTGCTGTACACTTTTTTTATAAAGTTGGCAATTTTCTTCCGCGCCAAAGTATTTGCTGTATATCTTCAAAATGAATGATTTCCTGTATTTTTAATTCTAATGATGTGAGCATTAAAGAATCATTCTGTACATCTGAAGCTGTCCCAGTTAATTTTCTACCATCCTTTAAACAAACTAATAATGGCTGATAGGCTCTCTGACGAAATGGTTTTTCTAAAAACTGGAGCTGTTTCAGTAAATAAGGATCTATTTGTACTTCATCCACTGCCTCATTTTTTTCTTCAGCTATTTGCTCATCGAACATAGTGTCCTTTACATAGACAGATGTACTTTCATCCAAATCAAGTTCATGTAACACCTTAGAAATATTTAAAAAATATGATGGTGATTTTATAAACAAGCGTGGTTCTTGATCCACTTTACTCACTTCCCTTTTTTCCATACAATATGCGAAAGTAAGCAAATTGGTTCTTAGCCTATTTGGCTTAAGAAAACTGTCGCTAAGCCCAAGTAAATTAAAATACTTGTAATATCATTTAATGTAGTAATAAAGGGTCCTGATGCAACAGCAGGGTCAATTTTTAGTCGATGCATTAACAATGGAATAAATGAACCAGCTAATGTTGCCACTAAAATAGAACCACAAAGCGCTGCCCCTACTAACATACCTAGGACAAGTTCATGTTTCCAAAAATAAACGATCCCAATAACAATTAATCCACAAACAATGCCTGACATTAAGCCAGTACCTGCTTCACGTAATAGTAACTTCAATTTACTATGTTCTTCTACATCACCTGTTGCAATCCCTCTAATGGCCACGGCCAATGCCTGTGTTCCACTATTACCTGAAGTTCCTGAGATTAATGGAATAAAGACAGCTAGTAAGGCAACCTTATCTAAAGTATCCTCAAATTGCCCCATTAGGTTAGCTGTTAACATACCTAGAAACAGTAGAACTACTAGCCAAGGCAAACGTTTTTTAGCCGCTTGGAATGGTGTTACATCAAATTTATCCATATCCGAAATACCGGCTAATTTAGAGTAATCCTCAGAAGCCTCTTCATCAATAACATCAATAATATCATCAACTGTGATAATACCAAGTAATTCTCCTTTATCATCAATAACAGGTGTCGCTAAGAAATTATAATCCTTCATAATTTGCGCGACTTCTTCTTGGTCATCGCCTACATGTACCATCACGACACGTTCATTCATAATGGAACGAATAAGTGTATCCTCATCAGCAATGATTAAATCTCGTAACGATATCACACCCGTCAGACGATGTTCTTCATCCACTACAAAAATATAATAAACAGTTTCAGCATCTGGTGCCTCTTTACGCAAAATGGCCATAGCTGAACGAACTGTTGAATTTTCTGGTATAGCGACATATTCAGTGGTCATGATAGAGCCAGCAGTATATTCATCGTAGCTTAGTAGCTCATTAATATCTTCTGCCGCTTCTTCATCCATCATTTCTAAATAGCTTTCGCGCTGTGCTGTATCCAGTTCATTTAAGACATCTGCCGCATCATCCGCGTACATATGAGATAGCATTTCTGCACCGTATGATGGATCCATTTCAGCAAGATATGCTTTATACTCATCATCTTCAATATCGATTGCCTCAAAAATATCAGCCATTTCTGTTGGAGACAAGAACGAATAGATGATTTTCCTTATATCAGGTTCCACCTTTTCATAAAACGTTGCCTGATCATATGGATGAAGTTCTAAAAACTCATCACGGAATGCGTCAATATTATGTGCTTCTAGCATTTCTCGTAGATGTGCCTCATCAAATTGCACATCATCCTTTTCATTTCTTTCCTCTATCATGCTTGTCCCCTCCTTCCGAGCTTTCAATCATTTTACGGGCAATACCTGCCGTAAATCTACCTTCTATATAATAGAGTGTAATGTACCTTTTCTGCAAACTCTTTTTTAAGTTATATTTATGAGCAATTGGGCAGATTTTTATAAAATTCAATATTACGCCTAAAATCATGACGATTCTATTTTACTATACCTTACCTTTGTCACGTTGTTATGAAAAAGGTGTAAATAATCTACTTCTCTAGCAAACCCCAGGATAATTTTCGTTGACACGCAGATAAACGATACGTCCTATTTTCCCCAATGTGTCGACCATACGACCTGTGATGTTAAGAATTTCCCTCGTGAAGAAATACGCAGTTTAACCTAAATCAAAAAATGATAAGGAGATGCTCGATTGCGCGAACACCTCCTTTTATCAAAAATTTATGCTGAAGATTCCTTCAGTAATCTTTGCATGTCTTCATTTAGCATACTTGTAAAGTGTAATGGCACACTTGTTAAAGGATGTTCCATACTTAAAGATACACAATGTAATGCTTGTCGATCAATTTGAAGACGACTACCACCATAAAGGTCATCCCCCACAAGTGGATGTCCAAGATGCGACATGTGCACGCGAATTTGATGTGTACGCCCTGTATGCAGTTGAAGTCGTACATATGTCATTGGTTCAGCACCCAGTGAAAAACGCTTCAGAACCTTTACATCCGTATGTGCATATTGCCCATCTTCTCGTACTTCTCTTTCAATAATACTAGCTTCTTTACGACCAATCGGAGCTATAATCGATTGAAAGTTTTGTTCGATATGTCCATGTACAATGGCTTCATATTGTCTTGAAATCTCTCTCTTACGCTGAGCAAGCCCTGTTAAATGATGAATATGAGCATGCTTAGCTATGCATAGTAAACCTGATGTATCTCGGTCTAGCCTTGTAACAATATGAGCCGTAGAGGCCAATCCTTGTTGCTGAAAATAGCCACAAACTAAATTTGCAATGCTGTTGGTTGGATGCTCTCGTGAGGGTATCGTACTTTGATGAGCTGGTTTGTTGATCACTATGATGGCATCATCCTCGTATACAATGGACAAATCTCCATGCTCGATAGCAAGCCCTTCACTTTTTTCTTCAGGAGGAAACGTTACTCTCACACAATCTCCAACTTGCAGGATATGTCTTACATTACGTTCGACATCATTTACAGTCAACATGCCACCATCAAACTTAATAGCTGTTAGAGCTCGCTTAGAAATACGCCACTCTTGAAGAGCCTCTCGTAATAATTGGCCATTTTTCTTCGCCTCAAATTGTAATGTAAATCTTGTATCCACGTTATTCATTTGCAACAAATGATTCATGCACTCGCTCCCAAAATGGGAATGGTCGGAAACGGGCAAAACGTACTCTTTCATTTGCTACATTAAACGCAATGGCTTTGACATCACCTTGCGTAATTTGCAAGTGATCAACAGTCATATTAAAATTTTGTTCATTTACAGGACGCAATACACAATGATGGTGTGCTGGTAAGATTAATGGCGATCCTACTGTCCTGAAAACCCGGTTATTAATTGAGGCAATTTCAGTGACTTGGAGTGCCGCTAGTGTAGGATGTATGATGGCTCCACCTAGAGCTTTATTATAAGCCGTACTACCCGAGGGAGTGGATACACAAAGACCATCACCACGGAAACGCTCAAATTGATTGCCATTTAACTCTACATCCATCACAAGTGTAACATCTGGCGATTTGACGGTTGCTTCGTTTAAAGCCAGATACGTATTTGATTCGGCATTATGATGCTCTACCCTTACTTCCAGCAGTGGATATTCCACAACATTAAAATCCTTCTTAGCAATGGACAAAACTAATTTTTCTAATTCAGATGGTTTCCAATCCGCATAAAATCCTAAATGCCCTGTATGGATACCAACGAAGGCTACCTGATCTAATAAATGGGAGTATCGATGAAAGGCATGCAATAGTGTGCCATCTCCTCCAATCGAAACAACAATTTCTGGCGTCTCTTCATCATAGGTCAAGCCAAAATCCTGTAAATAGGTTTTAGCAAGTTCCATCAGCTCGTTGGATTGTGCATCTCTACGTGATTGAATCGAAAATTTCATTGTGCGTCACGCTCCTTCTCCGTTAGTAAATTAGGATTCGATGCTTCTTTATATTCGCTAAAGTAGGCCTGTGCCTCTTGAATTTCACTACGAATGGATGACATTTCTTCATCCAACCGAAATGCTGCCTCTGCAGCACTTTGCAAGCGATTCTTAATTTCTTCTGGGAACATGCCCTTATATTTATAATTTAAAGAATGCTCTATTGAAGCCCAGAAATTCATGGCTAGTGTTCGAATTTGTATTTCCGCTAATACTACTTTTTTTCCTTGAATTGTTTCAACAGGATACTCCACTATCATATGGTAGGAGCGATAACCACTAGGCTTATTATGTGTAATATAATCGCGTTCTTCCACTACACGCATATCTTTTCGCTGACGAATTAGCTCAGTTACCGTTGAAATATCATCAACAAATTGACACATAATCCGAAGGCCAGCAATATCACCAAGTTCATCACCAAGTTGTTTAGAAGGCTCAAAAGCTAGTCCTTTTTCTAACGTTTTGTCATATATACTTGCTAAAGGCTTGACACGTCCTGTGACAAATTCAATTGGCGAATTGGCATTAACAATACCAAATTGCGAACGCATGCCCTTTAATTTTACTTTTAATTCGTCTACTGCTTGTTTATAAGGACTTAAAAAAATTTCCCATTGTCCCATTGTAAAAACCTCCCGACAATCGGTATCGAACACCACCGTCTGTTCGTTTTGTCTTTCTATTCAGCGAGAATAGCCTTGAAGTGTTGTTCCACTGCTTGGACAAATTCTGCCCCATAATTGTAATTTCCTTCAATATTATACACGAGCATTTCTAATTCCTCGTAGAAATTTGTCAGTTCGATCACTTCTTCACCTATTCGTAGCAATGGATTTTTCCCTTTTTGTAAAATATGTACAAGATTCTCCCAACTACTCGGTGGAAAACGCAAGTAATGATAGTCTTCACCTGCATCAAGTAAATAAATGAATGCAAAATCATCTGAATCTGCAATGAGTTGTCCAGCAGGTTTTAACTGTAAATTTACTTCATTGTCGTTTAAACTAAAATGAAGTTGATCTTGTTCAAAATTCGATGTATCTATTGTATAAATTTTACGCACATGCGGTTCCCCTTTTCGTTGTACTCTTCCTCTTATTTTAGCACACAGGGTAAATAGTTGCAGTGTGTAAATATTAATTCGAGCGAAACAACGGATGAAAAATAAAAAATAAATAGGTGACTATAAATGACACAAGAAATTGAAATTGAATTTAAAAATCTATTAACAAAACAACAATACGAGCAATTATTACAAGAGTTCCACATTAGTCAAAATGCTATTCATCGTCAAACAAATCATTATTTTGACACACCTAATCAAGCAATTCGCAACCTACAAAGTGGTCTTCGTATTAGACAAATTGGTGATTATTTCGAATGCACGCTCAAAGAAAAAAACGCCGAGCATGCTCACCTTGAAACGACGGATGAAATAACAGCAAGAGAGGCGCAACAAATGTTAGATGGCAATGGATTTTATGCTCAAGAGGTAACTAAAAGATTAGCTCTTTATAACATTCCTTTAGAACAATTGCATGTATTTGGTTCTCTCACTACAGATCGTGTCGAAATCCCCTACAAAGAGGGACTTCTCGTTTTTGATCATTCTTTCTATTTGCAGTGCGACGATTATGAGGTAGAATATGAAGCAAAAGATGCAATAAAAGGAAATATAATTTTCGACGAATTTTTACAACAATATGGTATTGATAAGCAACCAACTGATAAAAAAATTGCCCGTTTTATGAAGGCACTAAAAGCACAAAATTTATAAAAGTAGAAAAAGGAAGGTGTCTGACTCCTTGGATATTCAATCATTCAAATCTTTATTAGAAATTCGGGCATTGCAAACACTTGGATCTAGCGAAAGTTCACCCACAGACAATGAGTCTATTTTTTCTGACATGATTAACGAATTATTAGGAGAAACTTCGACAGCAAGTAATGCTAAATTATCAAGCTTGCTTGCTACAGGAACAGCAAATAATTCAAATTTCGTCAACAAATTGACTACTTTGGAGCAAAATCCAGTAGAATCATTACTTTACAAAGGCTCTAATGCTGTGTTTATACCTGAATCAGTCAAACAAGCTTTAGCAAACACATATGCTAATAACAAACTTGATTCCTATGTTTCAGACGATGTAATAGGCTCTACAGCATATGCCAATTCACTAGCAGGATCAAATGAGTATACTGCCATTATTGAAAAAGCAGCAGCTACTTATCAGATACCCGCGAAGCTTATTGCGGCGGTTATTAAACAAGAATCTAATTTTAATCCAACTGTAGTAAGCCATGCGGGGGCGCAAGGTTTAATGCAACTCATGCCCAAAACAGCACAATATTTGGGTGTGACTGACGCTTTTGATCCAGAGCAGAATATTATGGCTGGTGCAAAATATTTGCGGCAAATGCTAGATAAGTTTAATAATGACCCTTCACTAGCATTAGCAGCTTATAATGCTGGCGCATCTCGTGTTACGAAATATGGAGGAATCCCTCCTTTCAAAGAAACACAGAATTATGTCAAAAAAGTGATGAATTACTTTACAGTGTAATCGCATCTTTCCCGTTATCTATGTCATTTCCAACAAATTTCACCCATAGTGGTGAAATTTGTGCTTTTGTAGCGAACAGCAATTCGAAAGAGCTCTTTGTTTGTGTTAACGAAAAGACGTTGATAGAATGAAGGTAGTCACAAGAATTTCACAATTTGATGAGGATGAAGTATACAAAATGGTACTTTACGATATAAAGAATTAAAGGAGCATATAACTTATGAGTCGAAAATACACTGTTCCTTATGAGGAGCTGGGAGCTGAAAAACTGTCAGAACTCATTCATGCGTTCTATAAAAGAGTTGCTCAGCATCCTGATCTTATTCCAATCTTTCCAAAGGATTTAACAGAAACAGCCCGTAAACAAATTCAATTTCAAACACAGTATTTAGGGGGACCAAATCTTTTTACTGAGGAGCATGGTCATCCGATGATGCGTGCACGTCACATGAATTTTCCTATTACACCTGACCGCGCTCAAGCTTGGCTAGAGTGTATGTCAGAAGCAATGGATGAGGTAGGTTTGGAAGGGAAGTTCCGTGAAACTTATTATCAACGTTTAGTATTAACAGCTCATCACATGGTTAATACGCCAAATGACGATGAGGGGGAATTGTTACGTGAATAATATTCAAATGTTGCAAGAGCCAACGCCAACGATTTCTACTGCAAACAAGCCAATTGAATTGTATATTTTCGTAGATCCACTCTGCCCTGAAGCTTTCAGTATGCAAGCAACTCTTCGTAAATTACAGCTTGAATACAACCATTACTTCACATGGCGCTTTGTTTTAAGTACAGAACTTACTTCTTTAAATTGCTTAAGTAAACGTGTCAAAGGCTGTATTTCAGGAATCGAACTTGATATTAATCACCCTGTTTTACCTTCTATCGCTATTAAAGCAGCTGAATTGCAGGGGAAACGTGCAGGTGCACGTTATTTATCGAAACTACAAGAATACGTATTATTAAGTCATCAAGATGTAAACTCCTATGCAACGCTTTTAAAAATAGCTGAGGATGTTCAACTCGATATGAATGAGTTTACTGTTGACTTTGGTTCAAAAGAGGCAGCACGTGCTTTCCAATGCGATTTATATATTAAACGCGAAATGGAAGTAGATGAAGTACCAAGTATCGTATTTTTCAATGAATGTATTGAAGATGAGGGACTAAAAGTTAGTGGTAGCTATTCCTATGAAGTTTATGAACATATTTTACAAGAAATGCTGAACGAACAGCTTGTCCGTCAGCCTTTACCATCAATAGAGGACTTATTTTCTAAATTCCATACTCTTTCTACAAATGAAATAGCTTTTATCTATTCATTAACAGAGCAAGCAGCAGAGCGTGAATTAAAGAAACGCATGCTGCAACAAAAGATCGAACGAATCCAGACTACTCACGCTACGTTATGGCGTCTTAAATAATAAAATAAACAAAAGGGACTCCAATCATCATGATGGAGTCCCTTTTTCAAGCTAACGCAAAATACAAAGAAGCGCCTCTATCCTCGACCGATAGAGACGCTTCTTTTTCACAAAGGGGATGGGAGAAATGTTCACGTTCAAACAAAGGGGTGTATGTTTGTTTTGTGATTTATTTCACAAGAATTACTCTATCATGGAATAATATATTTAGCAATGAAACCAATACTAGATTCACAAATTTGTCAAATAGAAAGCGATTACAAACAGTATTTTTCCAAGATGCACACTTTTAAACTATTTAGAAATCAAAAAAAAACATTATTCTTTCCTTCTAATTTATGCGGTTAATAAAAAGAATTGGGCTATAGGAATGTTCCTATAGCCCAATCAATTAGTTATTTAACAATAATTTTTCTAATTCATTTAAACGTTCTTCAAATACTTTACATGCATCTTCAATTGGCTTAGCTACGTTCATATCAACGCCTGCTGCCTTTAATACCTCAATAGGGAAATCAGAGCATCCCGCTTTTAAGAAGTTATTAATATAACGTTCTACAGCTGGTGCACCCTCCTCTAAAATTTGTTTACTCAATGCTGTAGCGGCTGATTTACCAGTCGCATACTGATAAACATAGTAATTATAGTAGAAGTGTGGAATACGAGCCCATTCTAAGCCTATTTCCTCATCTACCACCATATCATCACCGAAGTACTTTTTGTTTAATTCATAGTAAACTTCTGTTAAACGATCTGCTGTCAAGGATTCACCGTTCTTATCCATCTGATGAATAAGGTGTTCGAACTCTGCAAACATTGTTTGTCTGAATACCGTACTTCTGAAGCCATCTAACCAATGGTTTAATAAGTATATTTTTTGTTGTGGATCATCAATTGTTTTCAGTAAATAGTCATTTAATAGCTCTTCATTGCAAGTAGAAGCGACCTCTGCCACAAAAATAGAGTAGTCTCCATAAACAAATGGCTGGTTGTTGCGTGAATAATAACTATGAACACTATGGCCAAATTCATGTGCTAATGTAAATAGATTGTTCACATTATCCTGCCAATTCATTAAAATATACGGATTCGTACCATAGGCGCCTGAAGAATAGGCTCCACTACGCTTTCCTTTATTCTCTAAAACATCGACCCAGCGATTATCCAGTCCATTTTGAACGATGCTTTGATATTCCTCCCCTAATGGAGCTAAAGCCTTTACTAAAATATCTTTCGCTTCATCATAAGAGACCTTCATTTCCACCTCTTTAACTAGTGGCGCAAATAAATCCCACATATGCAATTCGTCTACACCCAATAATTTCTTACGCAACGAAATATAACGTTGCATAGCTGGTAAATGCTTATGAATTGTTTCCACCAGCTGATCATAGACATTTTCAGGAATGAAGTTATTAGACATGGCAGCGTGGCGTGCAGATTCATAATGACGAATTCGAGCACTTACATTATGCTTCTTTACATTACCAGTTAGCGTAGCTGAGAACGTATTTTTAAACTTGCCATATGTTTCGTACATAGCCTTAAATGCGCCTTCACGTACAGAGCGATCCTTGCTCTCTAAAAACTTGATATAATTACCATGCGTAAGTTGTACTTCTTCTCCCTCTTCATTTTTCACATGAGGGAATACCATATCGGCATTGTTTAACATGCTGAATGTATTCGAAGCTGTACCTGTCACCTCAGACATTTGCGCTAGCAATGCCTCCTGTTCTGCTGGTAATACATGTGGACGTGCCATTGTAATTTCTTTTAAAGATTGCTTATATAGTTGTAGGTCTTGATTTTCTGTTAAGTAGCGTTCAATCGTTTCTTCACTTAATGACAGAATTTCTGGCGTTAAATAGGAAAGGCCAGCTGAGATACTCGTTGCCAATGTTTGAATACGGCTGTTCATATCTTGATAAAAGCTATTTGTCGTATCTTGATCATAGCGCATATGAGCATATGTGTAGAGCTTCATTGCACGTTCATATATATGATCATGATACTGTAAAGCTGCTAATAATGCCTCTGCCCCATTATTTAAAGTACCTGCATAGCTAGGTGCTTGTTTAGCAAGCTCTGCAACCTCCTTCAATTCCTCTTCCCAAGCTGCATCTGTTGCAAAGATGTCTTCTAAGCGCCATGTTAATTCTTCTGGTACTTCTTTTCGAACCAAAACCTGATTACTGTTACTAGCCATATATGCCAGCCCCCTTTATATGTGCTTTTTTCCTTTTACTCTCATATTTTCTCAGTATATTGTGGCAATTGCAAATAAATGTACATAGACTTGCTCACAATTATCTAGTAAACCATCCTCATGATGCATACCCTTAAGAAGATACCCATAATTTTGAATAGCCCTGAGTGCTTGTTCGGTTACTTCGAGCTGATGCTTACATAAAAAGTTTTCCATCTGCCCCTTTGTTAATTCAAATGGAAGACGTCCTAATTGTTTACTAAAATAAAACAGCATTATTTGCCACTCGCTCGTAAACAAAGGGATAGCTGCTCCTTCTTTCACTGGAATACCAATGTATGGTGGCAGAGCAGTAAGAGAAAGATTTAATTCATAGCAATTACGTAAAAATGGATCTTGTGTCCCCTTCTTGCTATGTAAAAGACGACTATGCGCAAATTGCCTACAAGTCTGTTTATAGAGCTGCCAATAGCGTTGAAATTCTTCTGGGGTAATACGTTGAGGTCTATAAAAAGGGAAATGTTGTAGATCGACCGAAATTTTCTGTACTTTACCTATGAAAGTATGCCCATGAACATGAAGAAGATTCGTCCAATAAACAAACTGGGCTGTCACCGGGTTGTACGTCAATAAATAGGGTAAATCCGTTGTCGTTATAAACGCTTTTTGCAAGAGTGGAGAGATTCTAATTTTTCTGATGCCGTTGACAGCTTCTTTGCCTTGCGGAGTTTGAAAAAGCCAAATTGCTTGTATATCGTTTCTTTCATAGCCCATTGTTCGTTGGTGCCATTTTTCATGAGAGATAGTACTACATTGAAATTCAACTGCAAACTGCTCCTTATCGAGTGTAACAAGCAAATCTGGGCGCTGAGAAAGCTCCTGTAAATATGGTTCTAGTTTCACCTGATGTCCATGCTTTTGGAGCCACTCATATAATTGCACTTTACCTTGTAAATGTATTTTAGATTCACCTTCTGCGAACAGCTGTGAACATTGATTTTTTGTGAAGTGAGCAAAGTGGGGAATATTATAGTTACCTATTTTCAATTGAACTTGTTCTAAACATTGAGGGCAATAAAATTTCATTTGCCGCCTATATCGCTGTAAAGCTTTCCTCGTATATTGATATGGGAGAAATAGTTGCTGTTGATTGTTATAGGCAATCAGCATAGTATCAGCTCCTTTTTAGCCAACTATAATAGAATGGATTTTCACTAACAAAAATAAAGCACCTTTTTCTTGAAATTTTAAAAATGCGCTCTTATTCAAGCTCTTTGATGCTGAAAACATAAAAAAGGACTGTAGCGAAACTCGATTCATTTACGAGTTTCACTACAGTCTAAAATAATTAGTGTTTCATTGCCTATGCAAAGTATTTTCGAACTGTTTCAAAGCAATTGAATTCCATAATCTTTTCACCGTACTCCTCTAGACGATGAATTGTAAAATTGGATGGTGTTAAAAATTCCTTGATAACTGCATTTCTATCATGACGATTTAAATCCTCATCTGCGTTTCCGAAATCAACAACTAGATAGTACCAATTTTCATATTTGAATAATGAGGAATCCACTAATTCGTCTGTCATTCGTTTTGCGACAGGGATTAACTCATCAATATCTTTAAATTTATAAACATAAATGTCTGTATCCATAAATAATTCTGACTCATCCATGTCACCAAATTGAGTTAGTTGGCTAAGAAGATCCTCTCCAACTTCATCGAATGGTGCAAACATATCTTTGTGTTCATCAAAATTCGAATGACCATCTAATGTTTCACCGTCTTTTAAAATATGTGCACGTGTGACAATGATTTCTAAGCCTACTTCAGATGCATTGATATGAATCCAAATCGGACCCTCTACATCAAAATAATCCTCCGTGTTTACTTCATCAATCATATCCCAAAAAAGTTGTTCACCCTTTGCTCGATTGTACCAAATTTCTTCACGACTATAGCCGCGATCCTCTATATCATTGTACGTAATAAAGAGCTTGAGTGTATTTTCATTTACACGTTCGATGTCCACTAGACCTCATCTCCCTTCACTGTCATATGTCGAAAAACAGTTTGTTTCATTAGTATGCTTTTATTCTTTGTTTTTAACCTTCATACTGCATTTGTTTTTCAACCTTTGACCACACTACAGTAAAACCATCGAGTAACTGTCAACATGAATTTTTGTGTTCACAGTTGTCTCTAACTCTATTGTATGCTGTTCTGTCATAAAATGAAAAGGATATACACCGTTTCACAGAAGATATTTGAATTATTGAAATTGTAGTAAACTATTTAACTTAAATCAAGTTTAACATACTTTTACGGAAATATATGACTTTTCCCTATTAATTATTATACTTCATATAGAAGGTTTTACAGAAGTAAAACATAAAAAAAAGATGTCACAACATGTATTCCACATCTGTAACATCTATTACATATATTATTCAGAATAGAAAGGTTTAATTCACCATTCGTTGCGCTTCTTGTAATTGATATGCTCGAACTTTTCGAGGTAAGAAACGACGAATTTCATCTTCATTGTAGCCAACCTGCAGACGTTTTTCATCTAAAATGATTGGTCTACGTAGTAAGCCAGGATATTCCTGAATTAACTCATATAAACGTTGTAATGGTAAGCTTTCAACGTCCACATTTAATTTTTGGAATATTTTGGAACGAGTGGAAATAATTTCATCAGTTCCGTCTTCTGTCATACGTAAAATTTTTTTTATTTCACTTATGCTAAGCGGTTCAGAAAATATATTACGTTCTGTATATGGAATTTCGTGCTCCTCTAACCAAGCTTTCGCTTTACGACAAGAGGTACAACTTGGTGATGTAAATAGGGTTACGATCATTCTGACACATCCTTTCATTTCAAAATTATTATCTATAAACCAGAACCAATGTGTTAAATTAGAATTAATGTAATGTAAAATACACAGTACCATTATACAGTACTCCGCTGTATTTGAATATAGTTCCAATAAAAAAAATCTGAAACTATCCATAAAAATTCTGTCTATTTATACAGCTTTCAAATATGGTGTATTTTCTTCAAACTTATGTGCTACTACTACCATTCCCATTTTTAAAGCATTTTAAACATCTAAACAGATAGCTCAGTTGTTCTCATTTAAGAAAAATAATCGAGAAAATTGTCAATCCCACGTGTACATCTAAACAATTTTTTAATAAAAAATTATAAATTTATAACAAAATTACATAACAAAAAAAGCATATAATTTTTTCTAGAAAAAAAACACCGTCAAAAGTCTGACTTTACACAAAGGAATCTTTATAATATAATTCTTTGCAATCAAATCAATTTGAACAATTTAAATTGAGAAAAACGCTGACGAAGAGTAGTACATATGCTAATTCACGTATAGAGAGTCTGTGGTTGCTGTAAACAGATCGTGGATGCATGTGGAATGGACTTCCGAGTTAGCTTTGTGAACGCTACTTGAAGCTATTAGCAAAGCTCGTCCCTTCACGTTACGAAGCTGAGTGGCCTTTTTAGGCAAGCTGGGTGGTACCGCGGATTCAAACATCATTCGTCCCTTCATTAGAAAAAATCTAATGAGGACGCATGATGTTTTTTTGTCTTCATCACCAAGTGGAAAGGTGAAAACAACGCTGTGACACAAGTTACAGCAATTGAATTCGAGGAGGAATTTTTAATGACAACTATTTTTTCTGGCGTACAGCCTACAGGTATCGTAACATTAGGGAACTATTTAGGAGCATTCAAGCAGTTCCCGGCACTACAAGATGAAGGAAACGCTATTTATTGTATCGTTGATCAACATGCCATCACTGTTGCACAAGATCCGAAAGAATTACGAGAAAGTATTCGTAAGCTTGCTGCTACCTATATTGCTACTGGCATTGACCCTAAAAAATCGACATTATTTATCCAATCAGAGGTGCCAGCGCATGCTCAGGCAGGATGGATGTTACAATGTGTTGCGTCTATCGGTGAGCTAGAACGTATGACACAATTCAAAGATAAATCACATGGTAAGGAAAGCGTATCTGCTGCTCTGTTAACATATCCACCGCTAATGGCTGCAGACATTCTACTTTATAACACAAATATTGTCCCTGTCGGCGATGATCAAAAGCAGCATATTGAGCTAACTCGTGACCTTGCAGAACGCTTTAACAAACGCTTTGGCGATGTTTTAACAATTCCAGAAATTCAATTACCTAAAGCAGGCGCACGCATTAAATCCTTACAAGAGCCAACAAAGAAAATGAGTAAATCAGATCCAAATACGAAAGCGACAATCCGTTTATTAGATACTGCGAAAGATATTGAGAAAAAAATTAAATCAGCTGTAACTGACTCTGATGGCATCGTTGCATTTGATGTGGAAAATAAACCAGGTGTTTCAAATTTATTGACAATCGAATCAGCTATTTCAGGGGTAGCCGTTGAAGATTTAGTCAAAAAATATGAGGGAATTGGTTATGGTGGATTCAAGCAGGGTGTAGCAACAGCAGTAATTGAACACCTAACACCTATTCAAGAGAAATTCTATCATCTAGTAGAATCATCAGAATTAGATGTCATTCTAGATGAAGGTGCTGAAAAGGCGAATGCGATTGCTAGTGCTACATTAAAACGTATGGAAGATGCTATGGGTCTTGGTCGCGCACGTCGCTAAACTTACGGCTTGTCTGAGGATCGATCAAAGCCCAAATCAAGCACAACTGCGCAGATGATGATACAGGCTCCTACCGCCATATAAAATTCTGTTGTTTGAAAAATAAATTTGAAAACAACCTTCCATGAATAACCTAGTGTGCGGTAATTTAAATACAATATGAGATTCCCTACAGAGAGGATCATTAAGCCATAACTTACTAAAAATAAAAAGAGACGAAACATAGTAATGGCATCCTTTCTATTTCTTCTTACTTATCATTTATTCACAAAACTATAAAAAAAGACGTCAGCCATTTAAATTTGGCTGACGTTTTTTTATGTTTATCTATTATGCTTCATATTTTTTGAATAGAAGACTTGCATTATGACCACCAAAACCAAGAGAATTACTCATTGCATATTGAATATTTGCTTCTCTTGCTTCGTTTGGAACATAGTCTAAATCACATTCAGGATCAGGATCTTTTAAATTGATTGTAGGTGGTAAAATCCCTTCTTTAAGGGCTAATGCTGTGAAAATAGCTTCCACACCACCCGCTGCTCCTAATAAGTGACCCGTCATAGATTTAGTTGAGCTCATCGCAAGGTTATACGCATGATCACCAAAAGCAGTTTTCACAGCTTGTGTTTCGAATAAATCGTTATATGGCGTACTTGTACCATGGGCATTGATATAGTCAACTTGTGAAGGCTCTACGCCACCATCTGTTAACGCTTGCGTCATCGCACGTGCTGCACCTTCACCCTCTGGAGCTGGAGCCGTAATGTGATGCGCATCCCCAGTTGCACCATAACCTAAAACTTCCGCATAGATTTTGGCACCACGAGCTTTTGCATGTTCATATTCTTCTAAAATGACGATACCCGCTCCTTCTCCGATAATAAAGCCATCTCGGTTTTTATCGAATGGGCGACATGCTGCTTGTGGATCTTGATTTAATGATAATGCTGTATTGGCACAAAAACCTGCAACCGCCATTGTTACGATTGGTGATTCAGCACCACCAGAAATCATAACATCAGCATCTCCACGCTCAATTACTTTAAAGGCATCACCAATAGAGTTTGTGCCTGAAGCACATGCCGTTACAGAACAAGAATTAATCCCCTTTGCACCAAAGTGAATAGAGACTTGGCCTGATGCCATATCAGGAATCATCATTGGGATAAAGAAAGGACTAACACGTCTTGCGCCACGCTCTTGGAATGTTAAAAATTGTTGTTCATATGTTTCCATTCCACCGATACCAGAACCAATCCATACACCTGCACGTGGAGCTAGCTCTTCATCAATTGTTAGCTGTGCATCTTCCATTGCCATAATAGAAGCCGCTAATGCGTATTGTGTGAAACGATCCATTTTACGTGCTTCCTTACGATCAATGTATTTTTCAATATCAAAGTCCTTTACTTCTGCGGCGATTTTTGCGGCAAAAAGATCTTTATTTAAACGTGTCAGCTCACCAATGCCAGATTTACCAGCTTTAATGTTTGCCCATGTTTCTTCGATGCTATTTCCTAGTGGTGTAACTGCGCCAATTCCTGTAATTACTACTCGTCTTTTACTCATTGTCTTACTCCCCTCAAGCATTTTTCCTACTTATTTTCCCCATCTCATGGCTACGGCACCCCATGTTAAGCCGCCACCAAAACCTACAAGGACTAATAAATCATCCTCTTTAATCTTACCTGCTTCGAGCTCATCTACCAAGGAAATACCAATAGATGCTGCTGAAGTATTTCCATATTTATGAATCGTTTTTGACATTTTTTCTGGTGGTAGCTCTAACCGCTCACGTGCAGATTCCATAATACGTATATTTGCCTGATGTGGCACTAGGAAATCAACGTCTTCTTTTGTTAAACCAGCTTTCTCTAATACATTAACAGCCGATTCACCCATTTGTCGAACAGCAAATTTAAACACTTCACGACCATTCATCGCAATTGTATCTTGCTTCGTTAAATAAAGATTCTTTCCGCCTGTACCATCTGCACCAAGTTCGAAGGATAGAATACCTCTACCTTCAGAGACTTGCCCAATGATAGCTGCACTGGCACCATCGCCAAATAATACAGCTGTATTGCGATCTTCCCAATCAACGACTTTCGACAGCTTTTCAACACCTACTACTAAGACATATTTATAAGCATTTGCCTCAACAAAGTGCTTTGCTGTCACTAAACTATATATAAATCCTGCACATGCTGCTGCTTGATCCATTGCTGCAGCATTAACTGCTCCGATTTGTTCCTGAATCATACAAGCTACACTTGGAAAAGTTTGATCCTGCGTGACAGTTGCTACAAGAATTAAACCAATTTCCTCAGGCGTAATCCCCGCATTTGCAATAGCTTCTTTTGCAGCAGCTACTGCCAAATCTGAAGTTTCCTGATCATCTGCCGCAAAATGACGTTCTTCAATGCCTGTTCGAGTACGAATCCATTCATCAGAAGTATCCATGATTTTTTCCAAATCAAAATTTGTAACGACCTTCTCAGGAACATATTTGCCTATTCCTATAATACCAGCGTTCATATAGCAACCCCTCAGCTTTCTTACTATCAATTATTAGTAACTGGTCATAATTATAACGCATATAAAAGGAATGACGCAAGATGATTTAAAATTTATGCGGCTGAGGGTAGTGTTCTTTGCATATAGAAGTGAAGAATTTTATGGAATGAGGTTATTCTGTTTAGAGCTTTATCTATCGTACTTTGTTGAGCTTGTTCATTATTTTTCAAAGCACCTTGCATCATATATGAGCGGTGTTCTTCCCTTTTGGAGCGCTTTTCACCAGCGTAGGAGCGCATTCCCCTATTTCTCAGCTGTTCCTAAATACTTTACATTACTAAACATAAAATACTAAATCTCATATTTGTTGTGACAAAATCGCCATGTTTCACATAAATGGTTCATTTTTTTTTGATTTATGTTATGATATGATAATGAATATGAGTAAAACCTTATGATGAAAAAAGTTCGGTTGAGGTGAAATTAATGCAATATATCGTAACGTTCATATGGTCATTCCTACTAGTTTCTATGTTAAACTACGTAGTCAGCTCTGTACTTGGTGTACCATTTGATTTCAAAACTGGGGCAATCGTTTCTGTTGTATTCTCCATCCTTATCTTTATTATTGGAGCAATCATTCCAAACGACCCTACACCAGAAGCTGCAGACCATCATTAATTCAGCTAGAAAAAACCTGTTCAGCTTCATGCCGAACAGGTTTTTTCTGTTATTTTTCCACAACACATTGACCCTCATGCATTTTCACATGCAACGTCTCCCCTGGTAAAACTTCTCCGCGTAATAGTTCTTTAGCAACGGCTGTTTCGATATGTCGCTGTACAAAGCGTTTTAGTGGTCTTGCTCCAAATTGGGCATCTGCACCTTGCTCTACTACCCAATCAATGACTTCTTGCTCGACAGATAAAGTAATTTCTTGCTCTGCGACACGTTTAATCAATTGCTCCACATACTTCCAGGCAATCGCAGTAAAATGTTTAGTAGATAATGCATGGAAGAAGATGATATCATCCATTCTGTTTAATAGCTCAGGTTTAAAATGTTGTCGTAGGGCTGACATGACTAAGTCCTCCACAGCCGCATCATTTTCCTTTGCCTCCATTAAATAACTCGATCCGATATTCGAAGTTAAAATGACTACTGTATTTGTAAAATTCACCATTCGTCCCTGACTATCTGTAATGCGCCCATCATCTAAAATTTGCAATAAAATGTTCGCCACATCAGGATGAGCTTTTTCAATCTCGTCTAGTAGCACCACCGAATAAGGATTTCGGCGAACTGCTTCCGTTAGTTGTCCACCCTCCTCATAGCCCACATAGCCTGGAGGAGCCCCAACAAGTCGAGACACACTATGTTTCTCCATGTATTCACTCATATCAATACGTATAAAGTGATCTTCTGAATCAAATAACTGTGCAGCAAGTGCCTTGGCAAGTTCTGTTTTACCTACACCAGTTGGACCTAAAAATAAAAAGCTACCAATAGGTCGATGTGGATCTTTGATACCTGCACGTGCACGCCATACCGCTTCAGTCACTAATTGAACTGCTGTATCTTGTCCAACCACACGTTCATGTAATGTATCCTTTAAACGTAATAATTTTTCACGCTCACCCTCTACTAATTTTGTTACAGGGATTCCTGTCCAACGTGAAACAATTGCTGCGATTTCATCTGCTGTTACCTCTTCACGTAAAATACGCGATTCTGCACCGTTCTCTAATTCCTTTTCAAGTACCTGAATGTCTTTTTCAAGTGTGGGAATTTTACCATGACGTAATTCAGCAGCTTTATTTAAATCATATTTACTTTCTGCCTCATCTAGATCACGACGATATTTATCCAATGTTTCACGTTTTTTCTGAATATCGTGTAGTTTTTCTTTTTCTGCTTCCCATTGTTGTCGCATGCCCTTAGATGACTCTTTTAACTTTGTTAATTCTTCGCGTAATTGCTCCAGACGTTTTTTACTTGCCTCGTCCTTTTCCTTACGCAATGCCTGTTCCTCAATTTCAAGCTGCATAATACGACGTGTGACTGCGTCTAATTCCTGTGGCATTGAATCAATTTCTGTACGAATCATTGCACAAGCCTCATCAATTAAATCAATGGCCTTATCAGGTAAAAATCGTTCTGTAATATAGCGATTGGATAGCTCTGCTGCCGCAACAATTGCTCTGTCATGAATACGTACTGCGTGATGTAATTCAAAGCGTTCCTTTAAACCACGTAAAATGGATACCGTATCCTCTATAGATGGCTCACGCACTAGTACTTGCTGGAATCGACGTTCTAAGGCAGGATCCTTTTCAATATACATACGATATTCGTCTAAGGTAGTAGCACCAATACAGTGTAATTCACCACGTGCTAGCATAGGTTTTAGCATATTTCCTGCATCCATAGCGCCATCTGTTTTTCCTGCGCCTACGATCGTATGAATTTCATCAATAAATAGAATGATTTGTCCTTCTGATTCTTTTACTTCTTTTAGCACACCTTTTAAGCGTTCTTCAAATTGTCCACGATAACTTGCACCAGCGATTAACGCACTCATATCTAATTCATATAATACACATTCCTTCAAGCCTTCTGGTACATCACCTTTAACAATACGCTGTGCTAAACCTTCCACAATTGCCGTTTTACCAACTCCTGGTTCACCGATTAATACAGGATTATTTTTTGTTTTACGTGTTAGAATACGAATTACATTTCGAATTTCTTCATCACGCCCGATAACAGGATCCATCTTGCCGTTTTTTACTTCTTCAATTAAATTGCGTCCAAATTGTTCTAATGGTTTTTTATTGTCTGTTTGTTGAAATTGCATAGCTAGCACTCCTTTTTTTCATATTTCTCATTATTTATATACCCATTCTTATTCATTAGAAAAAAAGTTTGACCTTTTTTGACTAACTTTATTTTACATCACTCGACAATGCTTAGCAAAGAAATCGCCCTAAAATTTTTTCACTTATTATGGAAGTTTACGTTATAATAATGGTATGTTTCTATGTTTTAGTATCGAAATCCACTATCCTTTTGTAATAATCGCCATTTATTACAAAAAGAAAGCGATGTGTTGGAGATATGGTTTTAATGGATAATATGTTTGAAAAAATTAAAGATCTTTTTCAAAACCACGGTGTTTTTATCAAAGTGAATAAAGGAAATAAAATTTTTCTAGAGGGTGAACGGGCAAAAGAAATTTATTACATCCAATCAGGAGTTATTTCGATTAGCCAAGAATCCGAGACGGGTAAGGAATTAACCATTCGTATTTGTGGCCCTGACAGCATAATAGGAGAAGGTTCGTTATTTTGTAATCTCGTCTATAATTCGATGACTGCCAAAGTTTTAGAACCCTCTACGTTGTATGTTTTGAGTCGTAAATCTTTGGAGCATTTATTAGAAGAGCAGCCGACAGTTATGGTGGAATACATGAAGTGGCTACAAACAGAAAACTTAAAGCATCAGAGTCGTTTGCGCGATTTAGTGTTAAACGGTAAAAAAGGTGCTCTATTTTCAACGCTCATTCGGCTGTCCAATACGTATGGTAAACCTGTAGAAAATGACTCGATTTTTATTGATTTTCAGCTAACAAATACAGAAATTGCAAATTTGTGTGCGACAAGTCGGGAAATGATTAATCGTATGCTGAATGATTTAAAAAAACATGAGATTATCACTTTTGATAAAGGATTTATTACCATTCATGATTTACAATTTTTAAAAAATGAAATTGCCTGTGAAAATTGTCCATTACAAATATGCCGTATCGATTAGTTTCGTTACAAGCAAAAACCCTGCTTATTTTTCAATAAGCAGGGTTTTAAATAAGCCATTTTAACGTACGCCCAATGCCATTTTGGCATAGCGTGACATTTTATCTTTCGACCACGGTGGATTCCATACAATATTAACATTTGTACTTTTTACTTCAGGAAGTTCACCTAACGCTGTATTCACTTGATCCACAATGACTGGACCAAGTGGGCAGCCCATAGAAGTTAGTGTCATCGTAACAGTTGCAACACCTTCATCATCTAATTCCACATCATATACTAAACCTAAGTTGACGATATCAATGCCAAGCTCAGGATCAATTACGTTTTCTAAAGCACCTAACATGCTATCTTTCATATCCTGATCCATTTGTATTTCTCCTTCCATCATAGTGTTAACCTTATCATAGCAGATGCATCCTGTTATGCCAAATGCTGTGCAAGCCATGCTGTAGCTGCTAGCATACCGTCACGCGGTACAGCATGTCCAGCCCTTTTGTTCACCATAAACTTTAAATATTCAGGGTTTGCTTCATAGTATTCCCGTAATGTTTCATAAAATTTATACGTTTCGTGAAACGGAACTGTTTTATCTAATTCTCCATGCCAAAAGAACACAGGGCGACCCGCGAATTTTTCTGGTGTTAAACTGACATCATATTTAGCAAGGGCTTCATTAATTTTTTCAACGTCTTTCTCTGACATTGGCCAATTAACTCCACTTTTAGAAAATTGTTGCAATTGGTATTCACCCAGTTTAATAAAACCAGGTGCACCCATGCATATTGCAGCAGTTTGTATCCAATCATAAAGTTTCAGACAGCCTGATGTCACGATGCCACCCATTGAAGTGCCTCCTATGCCAATTTTATGACTAGCTAATAAATTTTTATTCTTTAATTCATCATATAATTGTTGTACTTCATGAATAGAATTTAAAACAATGTCCCAAAAATTTAAATTCATTTGCATTTCCGTTAGGCCTTCGCTACGTTCACCATGAAATTTTGCATCTGGCAATAGGACACGCACCCCTTCATGCACCAATTGGTATGCATAGTGTAAGTTATGTTCTTTTGCACTCATAAAGCCATGTAAAAAAATGACTACCGGGGTTTCTTCATTCATATTGTCTGTATGTATATGTAATAAAGGAATATTTCCCCACACTTCTTTTTCTACAAACATTATTGTCACTCCCAACTATTCTCTCATCTTTATGTTAGCAAACTTTTTTCACTGTGACAAAATTTTGACGAATGTAAGACAAAGAGATACTATTCAAACTATAGGAAAGGGGCAACGAGCTATGAAACCGCATTTAATCGTATTAGACTTAGATGGAACTTTATTAACAGATCAACAGCAAATTTCTGCAAAAACGAAAAAAACATTATTGCAGGCTAAGGAACAAGGGCATCAAGTGATGATTGCGACGGGACGTCCATACCGTGCAAGCGATCTTTATTATCATGAACTTGGGCTCACTACACCCATTGTTAATTTTAATGGCGCATATGTGCATCATCCTAAAAATGTCTCTTGGCAACATATGCACACACCAATTGATTTAAGTGTCGTACATGATGTCGTTGATTCTATTAACAGTTATGAATACGAAAATATTATCGCTGAGGTAAAAGATGATATTTATGTCCACACAGAAGACGATCGTATTTTAAATATTTTTAATATGGGTAATCCAAAAATTACACTTGGGGATTTATACACACACCTCCTGGATAATCCCACAAGTTTATTAATTCAGGCAAATGAAGCGAATTCAGTTATTATACGTGATCATTTGCAGGCTGTGCACGCAGAAGTCATTGAACATCGTCGATGGGGCGCGCCACTTCATATTATTGAAATTGTGCGTCGCGGCTTAAATAAAGCTGTGGGTATTGCACATGTGGCAAAAGATTTAGGTATTCCTCGTGAGCGCATCATCGCATTTGGTGATGAAGACAATGATTTAGAAATGATTGAATATGCTGGACTTGGTGTAGCGATGGGGAACGGTATTTCAAGTCTTAAAAACATTGCCAATGAAATTACGACAACGAATAATGATGATGGAATTGCAAAAATACTCATTGAACGCTTGAAATTATCATAGTTAAGTAGTAAGTTCAAGTTAACATTCCATTTTTACCAGTTTAACTTTATTCAGTGGTACCCCTTCTATTTATCTAAAGTGAGTATCTACTGAAGAAAGTTAAAAAGCTTTAAAAGTAAGTTGAAATTAGGGGGACAAGAGAATGAAGATTTTTACGGATAGTGGATGTGATCTACCAAAATCTTACTATGAAGAAAATGATGTCGTGCTACTCCCTTTACGAGTGCAATTGAACAACAAAGAATATGAAGATGTGATTTCAATTGATTCCAAAGAGATCTATGATGCAATACGCCAAGGTGCTCAGCCAAAAACATCACAAGTGTCACCTGAGCTCTTTTTGAAGCATTTTGAGGAGTTAGCCAAAAATGATGAAGAAGGTATTTATATCGCGTTTTCATCAGAATTATCAGGCACATATAGTACTGCTCAAATGATTCGCAATCAGGTACTTGAGCAGTATCCTTCCTTAAAATTAGTCATTATCGACTCTAAATGCGCATCACTAGGACATGGCCTTGTCGTGGAAGAAGCTGTTCGACTGCGAAATATAGGAGTATCTCTAGAAGATATGGCCTCTAAAATAAATACCCTTGCACCTCAGGTTGAGCATTTATTTACAGTAGAAGACTTAGATTACCTTGCAAAAGGTGGTCGTGTATCAAAAGCAAGTGCATTTTTAGGCGGTCTTCTTAGCATTAAGCCTATTTTAAATGTAGAAGATGGCAAACTTGTACCGATTGAGAAGTCGCGCGGTCGAAAAAAAGCACTTAATCGTATGTTAGATTTAATGCAGGAGCGTGGTGGCAGCTTTACAAATAAAATTGTAGGTATTAGCCATAGTGACGACGCTGCCTTTGCGAATGAAGCAAAAGCCTCTATACAGGAGCGTTTTTCACCCCAAGCTGTGCAAATTACCATGATAGGTTCCGCGATCGGCTCACATGTCGGACCTGGCACTATTGCGATTTTCTTCACAAATAAAAGCTTTGAAGGCTAATAAAAAGCATGCTAGGATGTCTCCTGGCATGCTTTTTTATCGTGTTATTATTAGTGGACGTCTTGCTCCTGACGACGAACTTTCCCTCGTTTAATGATGATGACAACAAAGCCAATAAAGATCACCCATACTAAGCCAAGAGCCACCATATAAGGCGTGTTTAAGCCTTCATCATTGCGAACTTGATAAATTTCAACCATTTCTCGGTCTAAAATAACAGGATAGACTTCTTTTTCATTTATGCGAACTTTTTCCTCATGTAAAATACCGTTCAGCATCTTCCCTTCACCAAGTTGTTCAGGTGTTAAGTCGACGCGTTGTGTTTTACCAGTATTATTAACCATGATTACCCACTTTTCTTCGTCAGAAGAACGTGTAAAGACAAGAAGGCCATTTTCATTTGTAATGACTTCAAAATCACCATTACGTAAAGTAGCTGATTGATTACGTAAAGATTGAACATTTTTAATATAATCAATCAGTTCTTCGTCTGTTTTAAAGTTATAAAGCTGGTGTGTATCTGGTTTTGCTTCCCCATTCATAGCAATTTCTGTCCCGTATTGTACGACAGGAATTCCTGGTAGCATAAATAAAGCACCCATCGCCATTTTTAAGCGGGTAGGTGGGAACATATTTTCATTAGCAGAGTCAAATGTAAAACGATGGGTTTCAAGTGAATCCACCATAATTTGTGTCGGTTTTTCTCCTGTGAAAGGTTCCATTAATTTTGAAGAATCCATATCCACGTTTTTAAATATATTACGATAGATATCTGCCGTTACAGGTGAGAAAGTTGCATCAAAATCAGCATCGCTTTCTTCATTTGCTATCACATAAAGTGATGTTTTTGTCTCTTTTAATGCAGCTATTACTGCATTGATAAACGCTGTATCAGCCCCTGCGATATTTGTTAAACGAATACCACCGATGTCATATGTAGAAACAAATTCAGTTACTGCTTGAATAAGTGCTTCTTGCACATCCTTATTCGATAAATCCCACTGTACTTGTCCATCATTGGTAGATGCAATCCAATCCGCTTTCGATGCATCCTTTGCCCACTCATGATTTGGACTCACATTTGTAAGTGGAAAATCCACCATAATGGACATATTTTTAGCTTTGTAGGCCTCTACAATACTTTGGAATTCTTCCGTTGTTCCAAAATGACGTTCAATTGTAGTATAACTTGTGGGCATTGATCCATCATACTTCTCTGTAGAAAAAATAGGCCCAATGGAAACAATTGTATAGCCCATCTCACCGATAAATTTCAGTTTATCCTGTAAACCTGTAAAATCGCCCCCCGCAAATTTCGAAGGATCCTGCGTATTTGTATCAAAATCGTTTGTGCCCGAGCCATTAAAGAAACGGTCAACGAGTAAATCATAGATGCTTTCTTCTGCTATTGTTCTAGTCGCTGATTCATCCGCATGTGCTACTGGTATAGTACTTACGAATGAAGTTGCTAATAAAAGTGATGCAGCCGTCGCACTTATCCACTTCTTAAATTTCACTGTTATTCCCTCTCTTTCAAACCAATCAACGTCATTTTACCAAATAACTCTGTCACGTCGCTATCTTTTCCAAAGATTTTGCGTAAAAGCGAATAAATTACGACAAAAAGGTGTCAATTCCGTCTTCCGTTTTCGTTTACAAAATAAAAGCCGTGAAGCAACTACTTCACGACTTTTAAATCATTATGCTAAGAAATCTTGACCCATTGGCAGTTTGAATCCTAGGAACAAAGTGATTAATAGGAATACTGCAAATAAAATCCAAAACATAGCTGTTGGTTTATTTTTCTTTTGACGCACTAAGACCATTTCCATCATGCCAATTACAAGTATGCCACCTAAGAACTTAAATCCGTAAAGCATACCTTTACCATAGTCCATTGCCTCGATAAATAATGCCCCACCTGTGATGATTATTAGTACATAAAACAGACGTAATGTCATATGTAAGCCTTTTGATTGCTTGCCCATTAGTGCCGCAATTAAAAAGATGACAATACCTACTACCCACGTAGTAATATGCAAATGCGTTTGGCTAGTTAAAAAACTCATGTTTGTCCCCCTCATTCTTTTTCTATCAAACTCTATCCTACCATGCGATGGAAAGGGTTTCAAATATTACAATAGTGTTCACACAATTTACATCATTTAAAACTTGGAATCCTTGCATCTCATAGTTTTTACTTCTGTTACTATGCCTTAAAGCAGTAAAAAAACCCGCGGAGTATAGACTCTCGCGGATTGATATCATCATTATTCAAAATGGTTGACTAAAGTACCAATTCCTTGAATAGATACTTTTACTGTATCTCCAGCTTTTAAGAATTGCGGCGGGTTCATCCCTTTGCCAACACCAGCTGGCGTACCTGTTAAAATCACATCTCCTGGCTCTAATGTTACATGCTGAGATAGGATGGATACTAACGTTTCAACAGAGAACATCATATCTTTCGTAGAGCCATTTTGACGTACTTCATCATTGACCTTTGTCACTACTGTTAAGTCTTGTGGATTTGGGATCTCATCCTTTGTCACAAGGTATGGTCCAAGAGGGCAAGTACCATCCAAGCTTTTACCCAAGAAGAATTGTTTATGTTTCTCTTGTAAATCACGAGCTGTTACATCATTGGCAATTGTATAACCAAATACGTAATCAAACGCTAAGTTTTTAGGAATGTTTTTGCCACGTTTACCAATAACGATAGCTAGCTCACCTTCATAATCCATTTTTGAAGAAAGATCTGCATGAATGGAAATTGTTTGTCCATCTGCAGCAATTGCAGTTGGTGATTTTGTGAATACCATTAAATCCGTTGGTGCTGCCTCTGCGCCCATTTCCTTTGCATGTTCATCATAGTTTTTACCAATACACATAATATTTTTAGGGGTACGTGGAATTGGTGAAAGCCATTCGATCTCTGTAAATTCACGTTTAAAACTATTAGCATTATCTGATTTTTCTGCTGCTTCTACTAATTTACGAATCTGTTCCACAAAATCAAAGCCTAAAGCAATGCCATCCACGATTGAACTTGAAAAAGAAGGGAGAACTTGAAGTTCACTTTGAATAGCGAGTACATCCCATACCGCTTCTTCTTTTTTTACTTTTGGTCCAAAGCTTACATGTCCACCTAATTTGAATGATAAAATTTTCATGATTGAAAGAGCTCCTTCTTTTTTCTACATAATACAACAATATGATAGAAATTACCTCATTTTTGCGACAACATTTTTATAAGTTGTTATATCTTCATAAAATATGCATGTAAAGAGGAATATATTAACGCACTTCTATTTTTTGCTTATATGTTAATTTACGCCATATTGTCTCTAACGGCCCTTGTTTCCACTTAGATAACCAAATTTCTGCTATGATCATTTGCACAACAATAATGCCGACAGCAATTAATACCCCTGTTTCTACACTTACTTTACCATACCAACCAAAGCCAAATTGGTAGAATAAACAAGTACCTATAATAGATTGAAGAATATACATCGTTAATGACATGCGTCCAATTTTAGCAAAAGGACTAAGTAGTTTTGGCATTATTGGCACTAAGCAAAGTAACACAATAACCCCAATATAGCCCACCGATAGAACTGGTCCCCCTATGTATACTTTTAAATAATCTAGTAAATATGTTCTTGTAAACATTATAGATAAGCTTTTTATACCAATACCGATGACCAATCCAGCAATTGCAAACGTCAGCCAGAGCCACTTCAATTCTTTAGCCCGTTCTACTAAACGCCATTTAGAGGCAGCAGCACCTATTAACATATACGGTAAAATCGTGAACAGTGCAACAAACCACATCTCGATGCCTGCCTGCGTCGATAAATCTGTTAAGCGTTGCATAAAGGCATCTACCCAGTTCCCTGTCCCATAAGCCGTGATGGCCTTCTCTACTGATACGATATCTAAGTAATCATCTACTTTTGTATTAAAATTTACAATCCCTACTACAAAGAGCATAAAAGCTTGCATCAAGCCATTAATAATCAAAGCACTCGCTAATAGCCAGATAGGACTCAAACGTAGTAAAAGCACTAAGAAAACGCCACAAAATGCATACATCATTAATATATCGCCCCACCAAATTAGCACAGCATGGATAAAGCCAAAGGCAAACAGGATGGACAGTCTACGAAGCCCCAGCGTATAAAAGTTTTGGTCACGACTTTGTGCCTTTTGCCACTGCATGGCTAGCCCATAACCAAATAGCATGGCAAAAAGCGGGTAAAAGCTACCTTGCACATAAATATCAATATTTTTCTGCCAAACAATATCCGATGGGGTTGTAAACCATGATGCCAAATCAATATGCGGCATTGGCAAATAAAAGGTATACATATTTACAAGTAAGATACCTACTAAACTAATACCTCGTAAAATATCTAATGTTGCTATTCGTTCCTGCAACATTGTTGGTTTTAACTCCACAAAATAGCCTCCTCTTAACTAGCAGCTATGGTGAAAGCAGGGCAAGAAAAAACTTTGCCCTACTTTGCCCGTAACAAGTTCTTTATGCATGTATTGTCTGTTCATTATCGAATAAAAATAATACTTTATCGCTCACCTTGATGTGTAAAATAGATTCAATGGCTTCGCTATAAACACGAAGCTGTACGGCATAACGACCTAGTATTTCCTTTGACAGGGCTGGCTCCTGCGCAAAATGAGATTGTATATGATCCGTTTTATAATCCAACAAGACCCAATTACCGTATTCATCCTCAAATAGGCAGTCAATGATCCCTTGCACAATTTGAGCATCACCATCTTCATCGATTCTACTAATTGTAAACGGCATTTCTCTACGTATCTGCCTTGCGCGTTGAAAGCGTTGCCCTATTTCTGTCTCAAAAAAACGATAAATTTTCGCTTGCGGAACTACTTTGCCCTCCGCCTCTGTTAAAAGCTGTCTTGCCACTAAATCCTCCACAAAGTCCCTTACAGCATCGATATGACTAAAGCCATATTGAGGAACATGCTGCATCACTGTGTGCACAGCTGTACCAATTTCAGCACCAGTTAGCTGTTGCTCCTGTAAAAAAGCGGGTCGAGGTGCAATGGACGAAGCCTTTTGCTTGATAGGAGAGGCAAAATAAAATTCAGGTTCCTCCTGGCGCTGTAAATTTTCTAATCGCTTTATTTCACTAACAGATGTTTTGGAGCGCTTTCTTGTAGATTTTTGATAGACATACTGCGCTTGAAAGCGGGTAGTGATTTCAGCCAGCAAGTCCTCATCCTCTTGCATCGCAAGCACTTGCTGTACTTCATCGCCCATCGCCTCTATCTCATATGAATAATGCTTTGTATCGATGGCTTGAACCCACCAATGTGATTGATCCTCCACTTCTTTATAAGATGTGCTTGCTACTGCTGCAAAATCTCCATGTCTTGCTACTGCTGGGCCAACCCAGTCCAAATAGCTATTAGCTCTTGCACGTAAATATTCTTGAAGCGGTGCATCCATTGGTAAACTTTGGGCGTCCTGCCAGTTGTCGCGTGTTTTCTCCCAGTTCTTCACTGAGCCTACTAAAATCAAACGCTCCTTCGCACGAGTCATCGCAACATATAAGACACGCATTTCTTCTGCACGCATCTCCAGTTCTTTTTTCTCCTTCAATGCTAAAAACGGTAACGATGTATAGGTGATACGATTTTCGGGATCAATGGCCTTAACAGCTAGTCCAAAATCTTGATCAAACAAATAGGGCTGATGAAAATCCATTTTATTAAACGGACGTCCCATTCCTGCAACAAAGACGACTGGATATTCTAAACCCTTGGAAGAGTGGATTGTCACCAGACGTACTACATCGTCCTTTTCGCCAATTGATTTGGCAGTACCTAAATCATCGCCACGCGTACGCATACGATCAATAAAGCGTAAAAAACGGAATAGTCCACGAAATGCCGTTTTTTCATACATTAACGCACGATCATGTAATACGCGTAGATTTGCTTGACGCTGTTTGCCATTCGGCATTGCCCCAACCATTTCATAATAATGTGTATCTAAATAAATTTTCCAAATTAAATCTGATAATGATCCACGACGTGCTAAATCACGCCAATTTTCAAAGGCCAGCATAAAGCGTTGCAACTTCTCAAATGTAGTGGTTTGCACACCATGTCCTTCACTACGAATAAATTGTCGTAAAGCATCATAAAAAGGTACCTTTTGATCGGCTAAACGGATTTTCGCCAGCTCATTTTCCGTTAAACCAACAAACGGTGCGCGCAGTACAGAGGCTAAGGGGATATCCTGATAGGGATTATCGACTACCTTCAGGACATTTAACATAATCATTACTTCAAGTGCGTCAAAATAGCCTTTAGAGGATTCTGCATAGAGTGGGATCCCTGCCAGCTTAAATTCCTCCACTAAGTCTGTTGACCATGTCATCGAACGCATTAAAATCACAATATCACTATACTTTAATGGGCGCTCTGTTTTTGTTTTCGTATCGTATACGGTTGTTCCATCTTCCATCATCTGACGTATACGATCGATAATAAATCGTGCCTCGTATTGTGATTTTTTTAATTCCTCTAGCTCCGTTTCCTCATTACCTTGTTCTTCCAGTTCTTCTGGTGTTTCCTCTTCCTGTGGTGGATGCAATATGACCAGCTCAACAGGTATTTCTTTATCATCATAGGGCGCAGCAGGCTTTAGTGACGCATTGTCATCATACGAAATCTCACCAACACGCTCACCCATAATTTGTGCAAAAACGTAGTTTGTAGCATTTAATACTTCTTTTCGACTACGGAAATTAGCGTTTAAATCTATACGCATCCCCGTTACACTAGGTGACTCCAAGTATTCACTATATTTTCTCATAAAAAGCTTTGGCTCAGCTAATCGGAAACGGTAAATACTTTGTTTAACATCCCCAACCATAAAAAGGTTGCCATCTTGTTCTTCACCCGTTTTGACAAGCTGTAAGATGGTTTCCTGTAGCATATTGGTATCCTGATATTCATCCACAAGTACTTCTTTAAAACGCTTTTTCATATCTAGCGCAACCGGTGATGGATGAAGTGCACCATCTATCTCTACCGTTAAAATTTGAAGTGCATAATGCTCTAAATCTGAAAAGTCAATGATTCCCCGTTCTAACTTGGCTAGTCGAAATTGTTCACTAAATGTAGTGGTCAATCCAACTAGCGTAGTAATGGTCGGTGCCATTAACCTTATTTCCTCAAGTAGCCGTGCAGGCGTACGAACAAAATATGTCTCCTTGATTTTATTCATCATTTTTTTGGCTGCTTCTCGTTTTTTCTTCGCGAGCTCCTGTAGCTCTACATTAACTAGTGCATCCTTCGATACCCGCTTTAAGGTAGACCATTTTACCGTAGCAAAATAATCATATAGCGCCTGCCATGTCCCACTTTGACTAATGCGAATACCTTCCTGAATCATAGCAAAATCTACCTCTGCCGTTTCTGCATAGGGTGCAGGTCCATCTGGCTGTAATGTAATTGCGCGCATTTCAGAAATTAACATAAACGCCTCTTCCAGGCTATGACGTACGGTTAATTTGACATATTGAGATAGCTCTAAATCATCGATTGTCACTTCCTCAGCTAATTCATATGCTTTCGGCAGGCTCCAAAGCCATTTTTGAGGCTCTGCATGGACACGAGACGTATCATAAAGTTTACTAATCAGCGTTTCGATGGCTTGATCATCACGATCTGAGGTAAAGCTATCGACAAGACGATAGATGGCTTGTACGTGAGCCTCATCCTCAGCATCGTAGGCATCTTCTAAAACTTCTGCTAAAACATCATCTCGCAATAATGCTATTTCTGCTTCATTGGCAATACGGAAGCCTGGGTCTATATCAAGTAAGTACGCATATTGCTTCACAATTGCTAAACAGAAGGAATGTAGCGTAGAAATTTGTGCTTTATTCACAAGACTTAGCTGCCGTCTTAAATGATTAGATGTTGGATTTTCTGCTATCGCCTTTTCTAATGCCTCAGACATACGATGGCGCATTTCAGCGGCTGAGGCATTTGTAAAGGTCACTACCAATAGTTCATCTACATTGATCGGGTTTTCAGTAGCAATGACTTTTTCAATCATACGATTGATCAGAACCGCTGTTTTCCCCGACCCTGCTGCAGCCGAAACGAGTGTATCTTGACCGCTAGCATAAATAGCCTTCCACTGATCGTCTGTCCATGTGACATCTACTGGCTTAACAGGAATTGTTTGTACCATGCTATTCTATCTCCTTCCGAATTTTATCGACAATATCATTCGGCTTTGCTTGCATTAATTGACGATAGTTTTGTTTACCATCTGATGGATCAAACTGGCAAACCGCAGCAAATTGACAATAATCACATGCCGTTTTGGCTTTTAATTTATAGGGGCTAATGGCCGTATCACCAGATAAGATACCATTCCCTGCCTCCTGATGTTTACGACGAACAAAATGCTGCAACTTTTTCATATCATTGACAGGAACTATACGCGATTGTGACTCAGACGGTGTCCCATCTTTTTTCATATAGACAGGAATGATTTTTGAATGTCCGCTACTTTCTTCCAATTGCTCGTCCATCGATAAAATCGCTTCAGCATTTTCAGATAGCAAACCTTTCATTTTATACTGCTTTAAACGATCCTCTTCTACTTCACTGTCCGTCAAATCTTTATCCAGCTTCAGCATCGGATTATGGACATGGACATACAGTACCCCTGCTGGTTCTGCTTCACCTGATAGCCAGTATGAACTATTTTCCATTGCCACATCTAAATACGTTAGGACCTGTAAGGATAATCCGTAATAAACCTCATTTAAATCAAGGTCACGAGCTGAGGATTTATAGTCGACAATCCGCAAATAAGAGCGGTCATCTATCGTTGCACTATCCACTCTATCAATACGTCCACGCATAAACATTTTCTTGCCACCAGTCAAATCAATCTCTAGTGGTGGTAGCTGTTCATGTTGTCCAGGACCAAACGACGCCTCAATTGCAATTGGTTTGAAGTGTGATACATTTGCATGCTGTGTCAGTGCTGTCATTGTACGCTCAACAATTCGAATTAGCTTACGCTGAATATAGCGATAGCGGGCACTGGATAATAGGATTTGATGGGAAAAGACTGGAACAATTTGTTCTACTGCTTGACGTGCTAATTGTTTAATTTGCTTTGTTGTTAAACGAATCCAAGATAATTGCTGACGATGTGTTTCCTCTGTAATCCACTTTAATGCCTCATGGAATAAGTCACCCATTGCAAACGTTTCTAGACGATACTCAGCTCGCTCTTCTAGACGTAGGCCATACGTAGTGAAATGAGAAAAAGGACATCTGAAGTATTTCTCAATTCGCGACACACTGGATGTTAGCTTCTGACCATATAATTCCTGTGTAATATAGGTTTCAAGTGGCTCAGCCTCATTTTTATGGGTAATTGGATAAAGTACGCGGTCGAAAATGAGTGCCCAATAAGGATCTTGTTTATAAAATCTTTGTAAAGCTAGCCATTCTGGAGCTAGTTCACGGCTATGTTCAGCTTGACGTAGCTGTACCATTAGATGTGCCAATGCAGTCCTTGGATGGCGTAAATATGGTAAAACATCTCCATCTAGTAATTCAATCGGGTCGATTACCACTCGTTCTATTGATACACCACTTAATAACCCAGCCTTTTTGTCATTTCCTATTATTTTCTTCATATAAAGTGAGGCTAGGAGTGCCTTACCTTCCTCATCCGCCGTGGGATAGGTCATATACAATTTGTTAGATGGCGTTGTAATAGCACGATAGAACAAGAAATTTTCCTGTAATAAACGATTAGTAGAGGTAGGGGCAAGTTCATAGCCAATTTGACTAAACCATTCACGTTCGATATCTGACAACAAGCCCTCATACTCCATCCGAGTTGGATAAACACCATCATTCATTCCTATTACAAAAGCGACTTTGATATTGGATAAACGAGCTAAATCAACAGTAGCCACCATTACTTCATCAAGGGTTGGCGGAATTCTTGAAAATTCTAATGTATCAAAGCCTTCATCAAGAATTTTGGCTGCTTGCTCTACAGACATCTCCTGCTCACCAAACATATAAACGAATTGGTCCAGAACAGCAATCCATTCATTCCAAGCTTGTTCATGTTCACTTGCAGCTAATGCGTCACCTCGCTCTAGCTCACGGTCTTTCATGGCTTGTAGTTTATCATATACCTGTAATGACTCTATAAGTTCAAATAAAGCAGTCGCAATATCCCTGCCATTCTTGGCGCTATCAAGTTTGTCTTGTAAAAGTTTTAGAGGTTGGCGAATTTCATCTCGAATGGCCTCGATTTCTGCCTGCATTGCACGCTCTTCATCTGTTTGTACACGCGAATGGAATTCTAGACCTCGATATTTTTTATAAAACCAACGTGCCTCCTCAAACCATCGTTCACCATAGATGCCTTGTGCCAAGCAATAATTTTCTAATCGATCTGCTCGCTCACGCCAAATTGTTAGCTCCGCTTGTAATGGGAAAAACAAATCGGTTTTAACACTACGGAAAACTGGCTCATATTTCCAATTCGAGGTCATAACCTCCAAGGCTGAACGACTTAGCTCTATTAATGGATGATGTAGCATTGTCTTTTTTGTATTTGTAAAAATAGGAATTTCATATTGTTGGAAAATACTTGTAATAAGTGGATCATAGAGATCTGCTTGTCTATACAAAAGTACGATATCCTGATAGCGAAAACCGTCTTCTCTTGTCAGTTTTGTTATTTCCCGGGCAATCGCATGTATCTCTGCTCGACGATTGGATGCTTCAAGCACGGTTACATCTCCTGAAGTTTTTTTCGTTTGGGGCTCCAAATCAGCAAATTTTGCCTCCACATGCTGTAAATCTTTAGAATGAAATCTTTGAGTGTTATAAAAATGTAATGGTAATTCAACATCAATGCCCTCTTCTTTTGCCATATCATGAAGACGTTGATTCGTTAAGGCTGCTTCATGGAATAAAGCTTGTTCATCAAAGGCTTCATCCATATGATCAAAGGGAAGGACGACCGTTACTTGCTTCGTTACCTTCAACAATTCACGAACCAGTTCTAACTCTCGCACAGTGAAAGCGGTGAAACCATCAATATAAATGGTCGCTTGCTTCATCGTTTCTGCATATTTCAGGTGCTCCGTTAAAATCGGATAATAGCCCTCGCTGTCAACATACGTCGTACCAAGTCGTTCCTCTAGTGCCTGCAAAACAACATGTAAATCATTCGCTTTCGCCTGCAATGTATTTGGTGCATCTATAGCCTTTAACGATTCCGTTACCTCTGCCAAGACTGAGCTATTGACGCTATAGCGACTAAATTCTCTTAAAAGGGTTTCAATTTCCTCCGTAAAGCCACGTTTTCCTGCTGCTTGTCGAAATAAGGAAAACTCGCTTTTTTGTTCCTCCAAAAGCTTACGAATAAGCATTCGATAGCCATAGCCATTTACTTCTTTACGAGCAATACCTCCTGTTTCCTGTAAAACCAACCATGCTAAACGTTTAAACGTCATCACCTGTGCTCGAATCAAGCCTTGTAAACCATGCTTATTTGTCAGCTCATATTCCGTAGAATAAGACATTTGGTCAGGCACTATCATGAAAATCGGATGCCCCAATGGATCCGTCTTTAATTGCTCAACAATTTCCTGATGAATAAATGCCGATTTCCCTGTTCCCGAACGTCCTGAAACAATACGCAATGTCATTTGCTTTCCCCCTCCTCATTAACTTGCTGTTGCGAGTGTCTCTTTTAATGAAATAAAGATTTATACTTTTATTTGAGCGATTCTTTCACTGAATTGATTACTTCTCATCTATTTTGGAGCGGCTTCTCCAGACTATTGATCGCTTCTCATCTATGGTGAAGCAGTTTTCCCAGCCTACTAAAAACAACATAAATCATCTATCTTAAATTCTATCGAAAAAAACTAGTAAATACTATCTATCAACCTTCACCTACCTATAAAAAGGTTAATTTATTACACAAAAAAGCAGCCTCTTCAGATAATGAAAGAGGCTACAAATTTTTACTAACTGGCATGGTGATCCTGCTTTTTCGTCAAATTTCGCGCTTGCTTTAAATCTCTTTCTACACGGGCATTCAAACGCTTCTCTATCAACTTCCCAACCCACCATAAAATAACAATGGCCACAGCTGCAATTATCAATCTCACTGGGCTTGTCAAAAGCGATTTTAAATCATAGCCCAATACACTCATACCTAAAATCATAACAAACTTTCCTGCAAGCAAAACGATTAAGTAAAATTTTTTATGGATATGTGACAATCCCGCTACAATATTGACAATCACAGATGGTGTAAAAGGGAAGCAGAGGAGGACAAAAAGAGGGCTGATGCCATTCATATCCACCCATTTAATAAGCTTCTGTACTTTTTTACTACCTGTTAAAAATTGTAATCTTGGATGTTTGCCAAAATGACGCACAAGTAAGAAAACTGCATAGGAGCCAGCTACAGAGCCTAGCCAAGATAATAGAAATCCTAGCCATAAGCCGAATGCACTGGCATTCGCCACAACGAATACGACTAATGGTAGGAATGGTAAAAACGCCTCTAAAAACGGGAGCAGTAAACCAATGATTGGGCCGAACGTTCGATACTGTGCCGCAACCTGTTCAATATTTTCTACAGTAAACCATTCATTCAATATCGACACCTCTATTTATACTGTAAAATTAAATGAAAAATTGTTAACCCTTCTGAAGTATTGCGATATTCATGGGGTTGATGCCCTGAGAATACTAGTGTATCCCCTTCATCTAGTAATTCATGCATGTCTCCAGCAGAAATAACTGCTTGTCCTTTAATAACCATTACAGTTTCCTCTACCCCTTCTGTATGGGCTTCACTCCTACTAACTGCCCCTGGCTCCATTTCAACCTTATAAAACTCCCAGCCTCGCTCTGGATTATACGGAATTATAGAGTAAACACGATAGCGTCCCTCATCCTCATCGACATGTGGTACATCTTTACTGCTATAACGCATGTAATGGGCAGTTGGCGGCTGTAATAATGAAGAGAATGACATACGCATACCCGCTGCAATTTTCCAAATTGTTGAAACAGTCGGATTGGCCTCCCCTTTTTCGATTTGTGCAAGCTGTGCTTTACTGACACCTGTCGCTTTGGCCACATCATCGAGACTTAAATGACGTTGCTGTCTAATTTTCTTTAATTGAAATGCTAAATTTCGACTCATTTGTTCCATCTTTACTCACCAATTTCTATTGTTTATTTTATCAGACATATGTATACTTTAATAAACATCAAGAACTATCAAACAATTCCATCAATAGTATACATGGAAATTATCAAGAAAGGATGACCTATTTATGACAAGTACAACAGAGCTTCAACATGATGACACAACAAGCTCTTCCAATGACAGTTTTTTACAAGGCGTGAAAGATTGCGTGCCTACATTACTCGGTTATATTAGTATAGGACTTGCATTTGGGGTTGTAGGTTCCGCTTCAGGGTTATCTGTCCTTGAAATCGCGCTATTAACGATACTGATTTACGCAGGTTCTGCACAATTTATTTTTTGTGCACTACTTTTAACAAGTAGCCCTGCCTCTGCTATCATTGTAACCATTTTCGTAGTGAATCTACGCCATTTATTAATGAGTTTAACATTAGCACCTCACTTTACGCGCTACTCCATGCTTAGAAATGTTGGCTTTGGTACATTATTAACGGATGAAACCTTTGGTGTAGCCGTAACAAAGCAAATGCAAACAGGTAAATTATATGGTAAATGGATGGATGGGTTAAATATAACAGCCTATATCTTTTGGATTCTTTCCTGTGTTACGGGTGCCTTTTTAGGACAGTGGGTAGCAAATCCTGAAAAATGGGGTTTAGATTTTGCCTTGGTTGCCATGTTTGTTGCACTTTTAGTTTTGCAATTGAGCAGTGTTGGTAAAAGTAGAATCATGCATTATATCAAGTTAATTGGCTATATGGCGGTTATTATGTACGGTCTTTCTTATGTAGTCCCTTCACATGTTGCTGTACTACTGGCAACTGTGATTGTCGCAACAATTGGGGTGGTGACAGATAAATGACAACAACTTCTTATATGGTCTGGCTTATTATCGGCTGCGCACTTGTAACATGGCTACCGCGTGTCATTCCATTTATTTTTGTGCGTAGTGTAACACTACCTGATGTTGTGCTAAAATGGCTTAGTTTTATTCCTGTTTGTATATTAAGTGCTCTTGTCATTGAAAATTTAATAGATACTGAAAGCGGCAAAGTAGTGACACTTGATTGGCCAGTCTTTATTACATTTGTTCCTACTCTTATTATTGCCCTTGTCACAAAAAGCTTATCGATTACAGTAGTTGCAGGAGTAATCATTATGGCAGCCGTGCGATTTTTCATGTAAAAAGGTCAGTCCTATTGCCTGGACTGACCTTTCCTTATTTATTCATTTTACTTGCTAGCCAAAAGCCTACTGTTAATGAAAATGCATCGATAACGAAAATAATAGGTGGGGATGTATAGCCTGCATATACAGAGGCAGCAATAAGTGCAATGGCTAATAATAATGCAACATAGCGGTTATAGGTAATTCTAGTGAATAGTAATACCAATAAAGCTGGTATGAATAATGCTAGCAGCATTTTCCCAAAAACGTCCATTATACTTCCCTCGGCTCAGCTAATAATAAGCCAATACGGTAATGATCATTGCTATAAATCACATGTTGTGTTAAACGTAATTCATTGTTTCTGTCTAAAACCTCTAGACGACAATGAGCTGCATTTAATTGCAGTGCTTCGTATAACTCATTTTCTGTAAAAATTGACACACCATTTACTTTGCGGATACATTCTCCTGCAAGTAAGCCCATCTTCTCAGCAGGTGAATCAGGAAGAACGGCTGCAATAATAGCACCCTTCGTACTTGGCGCAACTGCATAATGATCTGTTTTTTCCTGTTGTGCAAAGTAGATAGCAATTATAATCCGGATAACTACACCAACAGCAAGTGTAATGAAGCCAATCACTGGCTCAAAATATGCAGCCAATCCTCCTATTAAAATAAGCTGTCCAAGTAAAAAGACAGGTCGGCCAATTTTTGGATACATGTAAGCTGGTAATTCCTTTCTTGTCAGTTTAGTAAAGCCAATGACAAGTGGAAATAACACAAGTGCAAAGCTATTATGACCTATCGTAAACTGTGGCCAATATGGGAATATAGCCGAAATCGCATCACCAGGAATAACAAAGAAAATAGGTAATACCCATACATTTTTTGACCGATAGACAATTGCCTGCATACCCCGCTTCGTTTTCTCAATACAAGGTGTTGTAACCTTCATCGCCATACGTCGAATTAATAGCCCTTCTGCAATAACACAAAGGCCCGCAAGAATGGTAATTGTCACAATTGCGCCACTCTCTAAATGGACAGCCTCTACCGAAATTTTCCACCAGGAAAATGACCAATTGTAATAGGACATACCCCATATGGCAAGTGTGGCAATCCCCATTGTCAAAATAGGCGACATTGCATTCATGACAAACAAGATAAGTGCTACTATAGAAACTGCCGTTAAAATGATTAAAAATTCCTTTGGGACAGTTAGACCTGCTCCAATACTAATGATAGAAATAATTAGTGCATAGAGCCACCCATCTTTCCATTGTCCGATTAGCTCCGTCCAGCCCCAAATAATACGTCTATTAAAATATTTACGCTCCTGTTTTACTCGACGATAACCTAAAATAATAGCAAATATTATGACTATATACAGTAATGGGTTGAGCAAAAAGCGGCCAATCGCTGTTACAATTTCTATTAATATCTCACTAACCATACGAACACCCGCCATTTCTATCTTGAATACTATGAATTTATTGTATCAAAGGACTACACGCTTGCGTAGTACAAACTCATAGAAAGCTTTGTATTATAGTATTTTTGTTCTGTCAGCAAGTTTTATTGGTCAATCGTATGCAGTAAAAAACTAGTGGCCATTTGGAATTGTTGATCATTTTGACGATCGGCTTTAAAATCCTTTAACGTTTCGTTTAAACTATTAAAGAAAGTCGTGTCCATATAAAATTCGTCCTCTGCTAGCTTTAATTTTTTCTGTTTACGATAAAGATTAACGGCTTCTGCGGTTGTTTCATCCAGATAGCCATCTAAACGATCGATTTGATAGCCTAGTTTCTGCAAGGCGTTTTGTGAATAGGAAATCTCTTCACTCATATCGCCCACTTTAAACTTACCTGTTAGTGGATGAAGTTGAAAAGCAAATAATTCATTTTGCTCGATCATTAAACTGGCTTCAATGCCCTGCCCATGAATCCATTCACGTTTTGGTGTTAGCCATTTGTTGGTTGATAATTTAAGCTCCCCGCCATTGGAAAGCTCCCAAGATTCTTGTACAGTCCCTTTTCCAAAGCTCTTAACTCCAACAAGTGAAGCGCGTCCCCAGCCTTTTAAAGCACCGCTCAATACTTCACTAGCAGATGCACTCCCTTGATTTTGCAAAACAACAATTGGAATTTTATTCATCGTTTCTATATATTTTTCATCAAAGCCTTTTGTTTGCGTTTTTAATGGTTCCATAGCACCTTCCGCATTTTGCATATATGCAAATACTTTGCCATTGTCCAATACTGTGCTCAGTAGCGCTGCGACGCTATGTAAATAACCACCTGGATTATCCCGTACATCGATGACAATTCCTTCCACATCTTTACGAAGTAATTTACTCGTTTCTGCCACCCATTCATTGGCGGTTTTTTCACCGAATAATGAGATCACTACATAGCCAATAGCTGTATCTTCTACCTTCACTACCTCACTAGTTACCGTTTTATTAGATATTGCTGCGCGCTCCATCGTCATCTTAATATGCTTATCTTCACTTGGACGATAGACAACAATGGTTACTTTCGTTCCCTTTTCACCTTGAATTAAATGCATTAATTCACTCATTGTTTTCCCATCTATCCGTACCCCATCAACTTGTACAATTTCATCGAGTGAACGCATGCCCGCTTTCTCTGCTGGTGACGAACGAACAGGTGACACAACGATAAACTTCCCTTTATTTTCTGTTAGTTCAATACCGATGCCTACCCGTTCCTCCGCTAGCATTTGCCGATGTTGCTCAGCCTCTTCCTTGGAGTAATACGTGCTATAAGGATCTTTAATGGCATCAGCCATCCCACGAAGAGCCCCCTCCACCAATGCATCCTTTTTTGTACTGTATACTGATTTTTCTTCAATGATTGTCATAGCCTCACCAATAGTATCAACCTCCGTAACAGGCTCCTTTTTATCGCCAATATTAAACCAATCAAAGTAAATACCACTGCCCACCACCAAACTACTAAGTAGGACTCCGACACCGGCTGTTAATTTGCGCAAATCTTCCCTCCTCCGTCTCTTTTACTGTATGACTCTATTTTTTCAAACATACAAAATTACCTTTCAAATTTGTTAAGAGAGAATATTTCACTTTACACATGCACGTTGGTTGTTGATTCGCATGGATATACCTTGTTCATGAAAAATAAAAAAAATCTGCTCGTTTCCACTATAGAAAACGAACAGATTTTTTATCAATCAATCTAGTGCATCTACATAATCATTTAACATATCCACGTCCATTGGTCCTCTGATGGCGCGTTGAATGAGACCCTTGGAATCAATAAAATAAGTGGTTGGAATCGTGATGACTTGATAATTCAAGCCAGCTTCATTGTCTGGGTCCAATAAAATAGGGAACGTTAGCTCGAAGCTATCTCTAAATGTCATCACTGTGTCCACTTTGGCATCAGCAGTCACATCACGTTCAGCTTCTGTTAAATTGACCGCTATAATTTCAACGTTTTTCTCTTTTGCATACTCATCATAGAAGCTTTGCATATGCGGCATTTCCGCCTTACAAGGTGGGCACCATGTCGCCCAGAAATTTAAAACGACTTTTTTTCCACGAAGATCACTTAACGTGATATCTTCCCCATCTAAGCTTGTTAAGGTGAAATCAGGCGGTATATCGCCTTTGCTTAAGCCGGTTTCTAGCTCCTCCATATCCTTACCTAGAGCCGATTTATCTATGGCACGTTCTTCGTCAATTTGTTGTTTTACATATGTACCAATCATCGCAACCACTAATAGCACAACGACCAGCAGTCCAATATTTTTTTTCATTTCTTACCTCCCACATTGATTCGTTCATGCTGTATAGTTAAGCCCAAACAAAGTAGTATGACACTGACACCTACAGCTGTTTGCCCTATACCAAGCGGCTGTAAGATAGCCACGATCAAATAGCTAATTGTATAGAGTATGAGAGCTTGTTTCACCGCTACTAATCTCCATAATATGACGAGCGTGACTACACTTAGCACAGCTAATGTTATAACTTCACTCGATGTGTTGTTGTCATTAAGTAGCACAGCAAGCATTTGATAAATGGATTGTGTTAGAATAATAGCCCAGCTACCAGCTATCATCTCTTGTTCCTCAAGCTGTATACTCTGTCGCTTTCTCAATATTTGCAAAGATGCTACGATGACACCGAGAAGAACACCCATTGTTCCGCCATTAAAATAAAGCAATGTAATTGGATTGTTTACTACTGTTTTGAAATCTGTCACAAGCAAACTTAACTTCCAAACAATAATAAAGGTGAAAATGGCATCACTATATAGCTCAGACCACTTTTTAGAAAATTGTAAGCGCAAGATAAGCCACACAATGAAAAAAGTAATTAGTAAAGCGACTGCAGTAGCTGGTAAAGTTAATGTTCGGATTGAGTACCACTCTGTATTTATCAATTCAACGAATCCTCCTCCGAAAGCATAGCATAGAACCTTTTTAAAAAAAGACTATTTCACACTGTTTTAAGAAAATCTTCAGAAATAACAATAATAAAAATACCCCACTAAGTATATATTCATCATAACATTATTTAGAATCTTATAATAGCGATGAAACTTTCAATCGAATATTTCGCAAAATGAGAAAAGGGAGGAGTTATACTTTCAAAGCGACTTAATTACTTGGGGAGTAAAAAGAACCTTATTAAATAACAAATAAGCTGATGTTGCCTATTAATTGGCTATTACATATTCAAAAAGGGCAAAAAGGGTTTATTGCTTATTAATGGGTAGACCTATAAGTGTGAATGGTGAAACATTCGATGAAATATTAAAAGCTATACACTAGAAAATGCTAGTGTATAGCTTTTATGCTTACAACGGAATATATTTCAGTGGATTTACACTGCCGACTGCTTGTCCTTTCCAAGGACCGATATGCACTTCAAAGTGTAAGTGTGGGCCAGTAGAGCGACCTGTACTACCCATGGCTGCAATTTGCTGACCTTGTGTTACTTCTTGTCCTACACTAACATTAAATGCACTTAAATGTGCATAAACAGTTGTGTAAATTTGTCCGTCGATAGAGTGCGTCAGAATGACAACATTACCATACGAACTAAGTGGTGCTGCGTAAGAAACTACGCCATCTGCTGCTGCCCATATTGGTGTTCCTGTTGCATTTGCAAGGTCGACACCATAATGGAATTCAGGACCTGCTCCAAGATTTCGCCAACCATATGGTGATGTTAAGCGACCATTTGTTGGTTTAATCCAAGTTCCGTTTGATTGAGGCGCATGGACTGTACCACCAGATGATCCGCCACCATTGTTAGCAGCAGCTGCTGCCGCGGCCGCTGCAGCTGCTTTACGTTTCGCCTCTTGCTGACGCGCAATTTCAGCCAAACGATTTTGTTCAGCAATAATTTGATCTTGCAATTCCTGACTTACTTCCAAAGCCTCTGAGTATTCTTTTTCAAGTAATACCTTTTCTGATTTCAGCTTTTCTTGCTCTTTTTCTAATTGGTCGACTAGTTTATTTTTCTCAGTTTTTTGACTATCTAATGATGCTTTTAATCGTTCAAGCTCAGCTTTTTTACCCTCTAAGTTTTTACGTTTCTCTTCTACAATTTGCTTTTGCTCTTCTAATTTTTGTTTATCATCTTTTTGATCTTGAATAATTTGACGATCCGCTTCCAATAATGCATTAACTGCAGAGAAACGATCAATAAAGTCTACAAAACTATTAGAGCCTAGCAATACATCTAAATAACTAACAGAGCCCCCAGCTTGAATGGCACGTGCACGTTCTTGTAACAATAAATCGCGCTCTTCAATTTTATGCAAAAGCTCTTCAATAGAAGCTTCTAACTTTTTAATTTCCTCATTTGTTGCCCGAATATCTGCTTGTACTTTTTTAATATTACTATTAGTTTTGTCGATTTCAGCGTTCAATGCCTGAATTTGATCTAAGATTTGTTGTTGCTTTTCTTGATTAGCTGTAATTGCATTTGATTTATTGCTGATAGATGAATTTAACTGATTCTTCTTTGTCTCAACTTGTTTCTTTTCTTCTTTTAAATCCGATAGACTTGTTGCATATGCTGATGGAGTTTGGATAAAAAGAATTAGAGCAGATGCTACTGCAAGTGTTTTTAATGTGTTTTTCGCCTTACTTTTCACCGATTGAACTCCCCTTCGACTATTCTTTTCTTTTTCACAAATATCCGTTGTCCCTAAATTTTTAAAAACTTACGTACTGACATGAAACTTCCCCAAATACCGATCAGTACACCAATGAGTAACAGAAGACCGCTTACCTGATACACAAGTGGAGAAAAATCTAGTAATTGAACAAGCTCTCCTTGTAAACGTGGTGCAATAATTTTATATATATTGTGGTAAAGGGTTGTGACAACTGCAATCGGAATAATTGAACCTAAAATTCCAAGCCACATACCTTCTAATAAGAATGGGATACGCACGAATGAATTTGTAGCCCCTACAAGTTTCATAATTTCTATTTCATCACGACGAGCTATAATCGTTATACGAATTGTATTCGAAATTAAGAAAATTGCTGTAAATAATAACCCTAAAATAAGTACGATTCCTACATTACGACTAATATTTAAGAAGTTAAATAGTTTTTCAACTTTTCCTTCGCCATACATTACATCATATGTATACTCATATTTATCAATGGTTTTCGCAACTTTTGCTGTTTGCTGTGGATCAGCGGCTTTTACATAAATAACGTTACGTAAAGGGTTACTCTGTTCAAATAGTTTAAAATCATCACCGAAGTCTTTTACTAGCTTGGTTAACTCATCTTCCTTAGTGGAATACGTCATCTCGGAGACACCAGGCAATTTTTTGACTTTTTCGATGAGTGCTTTTTCCGCAGCTTCATCTGCTGTTTCATCAATTAACACTTTAATTTCGACATCGTTTTCTAAATCCGTTGCTACTTTATTTAAATTCATCATAATAAGCGCAAAAACACCTACTAGAATGAGCGTAACGGTAACGGCACTGACAGAGGCAATGGTCATCCAGCTATTTCGACCAAGTGATTTGATACTTTCCCGGAAGTGGCGCTTTACTGTACTAAATTTCATAGCCGTATTCACCTCCGTGTTCATCACGGACAATTAAGCCGCCTTCAATTGCAATAACACGACGACGAATCGTATTTACAATTTCACGGTTGTGGGTTGCCATTACAATCGTTGTCCCACGTGCATTAATTTCCTCAAATAAATTCATAATTTCCCATGATGTTTCAGGGTCAAGGTTCCCTGTAGGTTCATCTGCAATCACAACTTTTGGAACATTGACGATTGAACGAGCAATCGATACACGTTGCTGCTCTCCACCTGAAAGTTCATTTGGAAACATTCTCGCTTTATGCTTCAATCCAACTAGTTCTAGAACTTCCATAACCCGACGTCGGATTTCATCAGGCTTTTCCTCTATTACTTCAAGCGCAAACGCTACATTCTCATAAACATTTAAACGAGGTAGCAATTTGAAATCTTGGAAAACTACACCAAGTTGACGGCGCAAAAAAGGGACCTTCTTATTCTTTAAAGTTGCTAAATCAATACCATTTACAATTATTTGTCCTGATGTTGCTTTTTCTTCACGGTACATCAATTTAATAAATGTGGATTTCCCTGCCCCACTTGGGCCAACTACATACACAAATTCGCCTTGCTTTATATTAACGGAAATACCATTTGTCGCAACAACACCGTTTGGGTATTTCTTTGTCACATTTTTCATTTCTATCATGATTAAACCACCTAAAACTCTCATCTATGTAAGAGGTATTTCTTTTACTATTATAGCACTCTATTTCTGTTTTTTTATTACAGTTTCATTTCAATCCGTGGCAGTTCCTTCTATTTCATTCTTTCCTTGCCATTATCCTTAAGAATATGACAAAAATAAAACAAGATTCGCCTCTATATGCTAGGCCGAATCCTGTTTGAAAAGAAAAAGCATTCAAGCTTTAACTTGAATGCTCCTACTGTTAAATTTGTTGTTCATCTGTTGTTGTGTAGCGCACTAAAACAGCACCAGTTTTCGATTCACCTTCGATAAATAGGCGATTCGCATTTTCAACTTCTTTGTCGAAACGGACTACTTTGGATAAGAATTGATCTTGCGACTCTATTTTAGAAACATCCTGGATCCCCACATCCACTTTACCGAAATTCGTTACGACTTTACCGCTCAATGAAATTGTTCGTGGGACATACAATTCTACTGCCCCAGCAACTGTTTGCGCTTTAATTTTTGAAGAATTTGTCGAGCATGTTGTGACGACTACATGTCCATTGACAGACTTAGCTTCAACTTCATCCAATGCACCATCCAAATAAACACGTCCATTCAATGTTTCAGCCTCTAAATCCTTACCTCGAACATTCGTTAATTCAATGGAACCATTAGAAGAATCCACTTCAGCTTTTCCAAAATTAAACTTCGTTCCTTTAATGGCACCGTTTAACGTTTTCACTTTTAATTCTTCAAATTCTGTATCCTGTAATGAAACACTACCATTCATTAGACGAACAGATAATTTTTCAAGTTTATCCTTTGGTACTAGCACCTTCACATTCACTTGAACAAGCTTTAATTGGCTCAAAATACGAAGTGATTGCTCTTCCTCTTTCACAACAAATTGCTCTAAGAAGTGATTACGAGTTTCTTCTTCACTTTCGTTCATCAAAGGTGCCTTTACCTTGCAAATCACCTGAATCGTTTCTCCTTCACTGGATTCCAATGAGAAGTTACCATTAGGTAATTCAGCGATAATATTGTCCACTTTGGCAGCAGCCACTTCTTCTGTATGGGTAAATTCAATTTTATCTCCAAATGGAGAAGCTACATCAAATTCCTTTACCTTCTTAACAGCCGTATTCATCATATCCATAAAAAGAGAACCGATTTGTGTTAAATCTTTACGAAAATCTTGCATTTCATCTTGGAAGTATTTCATAAAATCATCTTTTTTCTTGTCACCATCTTTTGATTTTTCTTCAAATAATGGCTCTTTTTCACTTGAAAAGGATTGCGTCTCTTTCGACACATCATTCATAACATGTTGAGTAGACTTGCCAGGTTGCTCTAATGCTTCTAATAATGTAATCGCCTCTTGTGCCGAAATTGTTCCTTTTTCTACAAGTTCTAAAATTCGTTGACGTTCATTTTGCATAAATAAATAGCCTCCCTCAGTTCGTTATACTATTTATACGATTCATCATGTGAAAAGTTTCACTGCAAAATTGAATAAATGGGGTCTTTTCATTCCAACATCGTCAGGCTTTTACCTATGAAGATTTTATTGCTCGTTTTTTAGATTAGTTGGATCACTTCTAACCTTTATTTGAGCGGGTTCTTCCCATTTTGGATTATTTTCAATCTGGATTGAGCGACTTTCTCCAATTTCCGATCACCTTTCAATCCAGATTAATCATTTCAGTTCGAATGTAAAATCCTTAAGATTTAGAAGCTTCTGCTAGCAATGCATCCATTCTCATACGATCACGTTCCAGAATTGGTTTTAAGTATTTGCCTGTATAGGAGCCAGCTACTTCTACTACCTCTTCAGGTGTACCAGTTGCAACAATCGTACCACCTTTGTCTCCACCTTCTGGACCTAAGTCAATGATATAATCAGCTGTTTTAATCACATCTAAGTTATGCTCAATAACTAATACCGAATCACCGTTTTCAACAAGTCGCTGCAACACGACAAGTAAACGAGCAATATCATCGGCATGTAATCCTGTTGTTGGTTCATCTAAAATATAAAAGGATTTCCCTGTTGAGCGTCGGTGTAATTCAGAGGCTAGTTTTACACGCTGTGCCTCACCACCCGATAAGGTTGTGGCTGGTTGCCCTAATTTCATATAGCCCAACCCAACATCAACAATCGTTTGTAGCTTACGCTGGATCTTTGGAATATTTTCAAAAAACACTACTGCATTCTCAATCGTCATATCGAGAATATCTGCAATACTCTTATCTTTATACTTCACTTCAAGTGTTTCACGGTTATAACGTTTGCCGTGACATACTTCACATGGTACATAAACATCAGGAAGGAAATGCATCTCAATTTTAATAATGCCGTCACCACGACATGCTTCACAGCGACCGCCCTTGACATTAAAGCTAAAGCGTCCTTTTTTATAGCCTCGTACCTTTGCTTCATTTGTTGCTGCAAAAACATCGCGAATATCGTCAAAAACACCTGTATAAGTTGCTGGATTTGAACGAGGTGTACGCCCAATTGGCGATTGGTCAATATCGATTACTTTTTCAAGCTCATCGATACCTGTCACTTCTTTATGCTCGCCAGGCTTAACCTTTGAACGATTGAGCTTCTGTGCCAAAGATTTATATAAAATTTCATTTATCAGTGTAGATTTCCCTGAACCAGACACGCCTGTCACTGCTACAAATAAGCCTAGTGGAACGTCTACTTTAACATTGCGTAAGTTATTTTCCTTGGCACCTTTAATAGACAGCTTTCGACCATTTGGTTGGCGTCTTTCTATTGGTAAAGGAATAAACTTTCTACCGCTTAAATATTGTCCAGTTAAGGATTTTGCATTATTCATAACTTCCTGCGGTGTTCCTGCTGCCACAATTTGACCGCCATGGACGCCTGCTCCAGGTCCTACATCGATGAGATAATCTGCTGCAAGCATCGTATCTTCATCATGCTCTACCACAATCAGCGTATTCCCAATGTCACGCATATTTTGTAACGTGCTAATCAGCCGATCATTATCTCGCTGATGCAAACCAATCGAAGGCTCATCTAAAATATAGAGGACTCCTGTTAATCGTGAACCAATTTGCGTAGCAAGGCGAATACGTTGTGCCTCTCCACCAGATAATGTACCTGCTGCACGACTCAATGTTAAATAGTCTAAACCAACATTCACAAGGAAGCCCAATCGTTCTTCGATTTCTCGTAAAACTAATCGAGCAATTTGCATATCCTTTTCAGTGAGGTCAAGCTCTTTGAAGAATGTGTCTGCTTCCTGAATCGAATATTGTGTAACCTCACCGATATGTTTATCTGCTACTTTCACTGCTAGCGTTTCAGGCTTTAAACGATACCCTTTACATGAAGGACAAGCCTGCTGTGCCATATATTTTTCCATCTGCTCACGAACATAATCGGATGTCGTCTCTTTAAAACGACGCTCAACATTGCGCACTACACCTTCAAATTCAATCATTTGATCTCGCACATTGCCAAACTCATTTTCATAATGGAAGTGTATCTTGTCTTTTCCAGAGCCATATAAAACCTTATCCATCTTTTCCTTTGGCAAATCCTTCACAGGCACGTCCATTGGAATATCGTAATGATCACATACAGCTTTTAGTAATTGTGGGTAGTACTGCGAACTAGTTGGCTCCCATGGTGCAATGGCATGCTCTAACAAGGAACGATCCCAATCAGGCACCACTAAATCTAAATCCACCTCTTGTGTTGAACCTAAGCCATCACAACTTGGACAAGCACCAAACGGACTATTAAATGAAAACATACGAGGCTCTAACTCACCAATAGAAAAACCACATAATGGGCAGGCATGATGCTCACTAAATAGTAACTCTTCATGTTCCATCACATCGACAAGCACACGTCCATCTGCTAGACGTAAAGCCGTTTCTAAAGAATCACTCAGACGAGCAGCAATCCCTTCCTTCATAACAACACGATCCACTACTACTTCGATGGAATGCTTTTTATTTTTATCAAGTTCGATAGCATCATCTAAATCACGCAATTCTCCATCAATTCGTACACGAACAAACCCCTGCTTTTTTAAATCTTCTAGCAGTTTAACATGGGTACCCTTACGTCCAGAAACCATTGGTGCAAGGAGCTGCATCTTAGTTCTCTCAGGATAGGTTAATAAACGATCCACCATTTGCTCAATTGTTTGGGAAGTGATTTCTATACCATGATTTGGACAGATAGGTTTACCAATGCGGGCATAAAGTAAACGTAGGTAATCATAGATTTCCGTTACCGTACCGACAGTAGATCGTGGGTTACGACTTGTCGTTTTTTGATCAATGGAAATAGCAGGCGATAAACCTTCTATCGCATCGACATCTGGCTTATCCATTTGTCCAAGAAATTGACGGGCATAGGCGGAAAGGGACTCAACGTAACGACGCTGGCCCTCCGCATAAATTGTGTCAAATGCTAAAGAAGACTTTCCGGAGCCCGATAATCCTGTTAAAACGACTAATTGGTCACGCGGAATTGTGACATTAATATTTTTTAAATTATGAGCACGTGCACCTTGCACGACGATTTCAGTATTTTTCACAAGTCATTCACCCTTCTACCTTCAATTCAAATATTGTATCTCGTAACTCAGCCGCACGTTCAAAGTCAAGCGCTTTTGCTGCTTCCTTCATTTCGACTTCTAGAGAAGCCAAGAGCTGTTCTCTTTCCGCCTTTGTCAGCTTTTTGCCTTTCGTGGCCTTTGTTACATAGGATTCCTCTTCTTCTGCTACTTGTGTTGCGCGAATCACATCTGGGATTTTCTTAATGATCGTTTGAGGTGTTATGCCATGCTCCTCGTTATAAGCCATTTGTAACGCACGACGACGTTTCGTTTCATCAATTGCCTTTTTCATCGAGTCTGTTACATGGTCTGCATACATAATGACATGACCATTCGCGTTACGAGCAGCACGACCAATGGTTTGAATCAATGAACGCTCTGAACGTAAAAATCCTTCTTTATCAGCATCTAAAATGGCCACAAGGGACACTTCAGGAATATCAAGACCTTCACGCAATAAATTAATACCAATTAGCACATCATACGTTCCTTTGCGTAGCTCACGGATAATTTCAATACGCTCTAGTGTCTTAATTTCTGAATGTAGGTATTCTACTTTTAAGCCCATTTCCTTCAAGTAGGCCGATAAATCCTCAGACATTTTCTTCGTTAGCGTTGTCACTAAAACTCGCTCATCTCGCGCAATTCGATCTTGTATTTCATCAATTAAATTATCGATTTGCCCTTCGATAGGACGTACATTAATTAATGGATCTAATAATCCAGTTGGTCGGATAATTTGCTCTACCATTTCTGGTGTATGCTCCAGCTCATATGGACCAGGTGTGGCTGATACATAAATTGCTTGATGTACACGATTTTCATACTCTTCAAAACGCAAAGGACGGTTATCAAGTGCTGATGGCAAGCGAAAGCCGTGTTCTACGAGCACACCTTTACGCGCTTGGTCACCATTGTACATTCCTCGAACCTGTGGGAGTGTTACATGACTTTCATCAACCACAAGTAAAAAGTCTTCGGGGAAATAATCTAGCAACGTATATGGAGTGGCACCTGCTTCACGCAATGTTAAATGACGTGAATAGTTTTCAATCCCAGAGCAAAAGCCCATTTCACGCATCATCTCTAAATCATACCGTGTACGTTGTTCTAAACGTTGTGCCTCTAGTAATTTATCTTCTGCACGTAATAAAGCAAGTCGTTCCTCTAATTCTTTTTCAATGTTTTCAATCGCTTTACGCATTTTCTCTTCTCGTGTAACGAAGTGGGATGCAGGGAAAATAGCAACATGCTCTCGATCCGATAAAATCTCTCCCGTTAGTGCATCTACCTCACGGATACGATCGATTTCATCCCCAAAAAATTCCACACGAATACAATGCTCATCACGAGAGGCTGGGAAGATTTCCACTACATCTCCACGTACCCGAAATGTTCCGCGTGTAAAACTAACATCATTTCGCTCATACTGAACGTCTACAAGCTTGCGTAATAGCTGATTACGTTCAATTTCCATACCTGTACGAATGGAAACAACCATTTCTCGATATTCTTCGGGAGAACCTAAACCATAAATGCAGGACACAGATGCAATAATAATGACATCCTCACGCTCAAACAATGCAGAGGTAGCAGAGTGACGCAGCTTATCAATTTCATCGTTAATACTAGAGTCTTTTTCTATATAGGTATCTGTTTGCGGTACATAAGCTTCTGGTTGGTAGTAATCATAGTAGCTGACAAAATATTCTACGGCGTTATTCGGGAAGAACTCTTTAAATTCACTATATAACTGGCCAGCTAGTGTTTTATTGTGTGCCATGATTAGTGTTGGTTTTTTAACTTGCTGGATGACATTCGAGATGGTAAATGTCTTACCTGTTCCAGTAGCACCAAGCAATGTTTGATGACGTTTGCCTGCTTTCACACCCTCCACTAATTCCGCAATGGCCTGTGGCTGATCCCCGTTAGGCTGATATGGCGCTTGTAAATCAAATGATTGCACTCATGTCCACGTCCTTTCCTTCCAATTTGTACATATATTTTAGCATAGCAATATTAAAATTTCGAACATTTAACGAACGAATGTTTGTAAAATTTTTTTTCATCTCTAAAATTTTTATTACATAATAATAAGGTCCATTTAACTTGTTACTCTTATAATAGCCGTTTTATTAGATTTTCAAGCTTCATCGATGGATGGGATTTCCTTTTTGCTTCATGTGTAGCTCATACTCTCTCAGGAGCCTGGCTCTCCTCCTTTTATGAGCGGATTCTACTTTATCGGAGCGCTCTCACTTTTTTATAAACAGAGGCTCAAACTTTTTGAATGACTTTCCTCATTCTATAAGCAAAACCACTTCTTCTAGCCAACACATACACTCTTTACTTCCACTGCAACTATTTTCAAAAGCAAAAAAACCCCACTCTCCAATAGATATGGAGAGCGGGTTCGTCAATATGATTCTTCTTCTGTTTGGAGTAAGGAAGTTAGTTCGGATGCGTATTGATAAAATGCGTTTTCATCTTTTTCATCGAGTGCTCTATCTATCAGAACCATGAGCTGCTCTTGCCGATGCATACGCTGGATACGATTTAAAAATAAATCTAAATAAATCTCGTTTAATAATTTCTCTGCCTCATCAACTTTTTTCGACTGACCAACGGCTTTCAGAAAATCGGTATACGAATAATATTTATCCAACGATCTCACCTCGATCCTTTTCTAAATTATATGAAAATTGAAATTAAAAAGCAATGCTTACGATTCGAAAATATCTTAGATTAGCTATTAATCAATTGATATTTAGAGCAAATTCTCTAGGCATTTCGTGCTTTTATGAACGATTTTCAACTATTTCATCCAATTTAAGAAAGTCATATTTTGTTTTACACTACCGTTATCACTAGAAAAAAGGAGGCACTCCCTATATGACAACTAACTTTGTAAACGGCTACTTAATGTCATTCAATACTTATTTGCTGCAACCTATTCAGCATGACTCCAAAGTCTTCACGCATGTGATTGATAAGCATAATGAGCTGATTGTTACACGCAAACCGATGCATGTCCTTCGAAAATCCTGTCTCTCATTAGGATCTACCTATGAAGCCGCAAAACAATCGGCTAAACGTTTTTTCGGCAATCAACACAAGCTACCAATCGTCGTGGCCTTTGATTATGGTTATCCCTGTATTTTTCTGCCAACTTATTCTCCCAGCTCCATTCATAATATATGGATAGGGCTTCATGCAATTATTAATATTACACCTAGTGAAATGGGGTGTATTGTAACGTTAAAAAATAATAAACAAATCGAACTACCTATTCGATATGCTTCTATTAGTAAACAATTTCTTAACGCTTCTATGCTGTATAAATATTACATGAATGAACGAAAACAGCTTAGCCAAGATGCACCCTATCACCCACCCTTTTAACAAAAATTCCCCAAGAGCATCTCACTCTTGGGGAATTTGGGTATTAATTTATTTTTGAACGTAAATAGGCATTAATAAATGGATCTAAATCGCCATCCATCACTGCACCCACATTACCTGTTTCTTCATTTGTACGATGATCTTTCACCATTGAGTATGGGTGGAAGACATACGAACGAATTTGGGAGCCCCAGCCTATTTCTTTTTGTTCACCACGTATTTCATCTAATTGTGCCTGCTGTTTATCAAGTTCTAATTGATATAGCTTCCCTTTTAACATCGTCATCGCTTTTTCACGGTTTTTAATCTGGGAGCGCTCAGCTTGACATTGTACGATCGTACCAGTAGGAATATGCGTAATACGAACGGCAGAATCTGTCGTATTAATATGCTGACCACCTGCACCTGTAGCACGATACGTATCAATTTTTAAATCCTCTGTACGAATATCGATTTCAATATTGTCGTCAAACTCTGGCATAACATCACAGGAAACAAAAGACGTATGACGGCGACCAGACGAATCGAATGGAGAAATACGTACTAGACGATGCACACCCTTTTCCGCTTGTAAATAACCGAAAGCATTGTGACCTTTAATCGACAATGTTACAGATTTAATTCCGGCTTCATCTCCTGGTAGATAGTCCACTGTTTCCACTTTAAATCCACGCTTCTCAGCCCATCGTGTATACATACGCAATAGCATTGAACCCCAGTCCTGTGATTCCGTACCACCAGCACCAGGATGCAGCTCTAAAATGGCATTGTTTTGATCGTATGGGCCACTTAGCAGTAATTGAAGCTCAAAATCAGCCATCTTTTGTTGGAATTCTGCTAGTTCTTTGCCTAGTTCTTCTTGTAATTCTTCGTCTGGTTCTTCACGTAAAAGTTCCAGTGTCATATCTAAATTTTCATGTGTTTCCACTAAATCTTTATATTCATTGACAATAGCTTTCAAGCCATTTCCTTCATTGATAATCACCTGAGCACCCTGCTGATCATCCCAAAAGCCTGGCTCTAGCATCATTTCATCTAGCTCCTGAATACGTGCCTCTTTGTTCTCTAAGTCAAAGAGACCCCCTAAAGTCCGCCAATTTTTTGGCTGTAGTGTCTAACACATTGCGTACATCTGCTAATTCAATCATCGTTAAATCCTCCGAACGTTAGTCATGGAGCTAACAGTTTATTCATAAAGCCCCGTATCTTTTTATTATAACGTTTTTAGAAACGAAAACATACTATATAGCAGATGTTTTGTGCAATTAAGTCAACTATCCTGCGTCTCGTCCTCAAACATATTTTTGGCAAGACGTTGAAATACTTTCACACGGTCATACTGAACAAGTAAATATTTTGTTCGTTTCTCTAGTCTATATTTTAATAAAAAAGCTCTTTGAATCCGAGACTCTAACGCATTCACACTGACATCCACAATAAATTCCTTGCCATTCATAAAAGTAACCTTTGTCATCTTTTTATCCACAGCGACATAGTCATCTATATGATGGACAGCGAACCAGATACAGTCAGGATGTAGAGGAGACCTACTAGGGAACCATAAAATATTACAACGTTCGTGCACGACAATAGGATTTTTATTAAGCTTGCCTAGGATCATTTTTGAACCATCGAACGCTCCTCTTAAACTAGAACCAAAATAACGCAGATTAAAGTCCAATAATTTCGTTGGTGGTAGCGTAGATATATACTCATTATTTTTCTCAAACACCTGCGTACATAAATTTCCAAAGGAATCATACACAGGCATATACATCATTGTTTCACTATTCATAATATCTTTTTTATGCATCTATAGTCCCCCTTCATACATTTTATGTTGCTTCCAGTCAAAATAAAAAGGAATATACTACTCTACATTCCCGCTATTTTCAATGAGTAAGATTGCTTAAAAATTCCAATCTCTCTTAAGACTTAGTCTCACAATCAATAATTCAGGATAATAATAGGATAAATAACTTGTACTAAATACCTATTATTACAGCTATTGTATACCCATATTTTTCAATTGTCTATAAATTCTGACTTTTTTTACTAAAATTTCTTCATTTTTGAGTTATTTTAAAAAAGAAAAAATCATTTCAACACGTAGTTAAAATGATTTTTTCACCTAGATATTATTGAGCTGTGCCATGACAGTTTTTAAATTTCTTGCCGCTACCACATGGACATAAATCATTACGGCCAATGTTTTCAGCTTTACGTACTGGTTGCTTTTTCGGCGCAGAGCCACCTTCTTCTTTTGGATTAACAGCCTGCCCCTTCGCCACCTCTTCACGCTCCAGATTATTGCGGATTTCTGCTTTCATCGCATATTTCGCAACATCCTCACGAATAGAGGCTACCATATCCTCAAACATTGCAAAGCCCTCTTGTTGATATTCGCGAAGAGGATCGTTTTGACCATAAGCACGCAGATGGATACCTTGACGTAGTTGATCCATTGCATCAATATGATCAATCCATTTTGTATCGATTGATCGTAATAAAATAACCTTTTCAAACTCACGCATACGTTCTGGTGTCAGTTCTGCCTCTTTTTCATCATAACGAACATGAACAGCATCAGAGATTAACTGATTAATATCTTCAGCAGACTTGCCTTGGAAATCAGATACTTTAAGTTGACCTTCCTCTAAAAGATTAGCCGCTACAAAGTCTTCAATAGCCTTTAGGTTCCAATCCTTCTGTTCACCTTGAGTATACAGGCTAACAACATTATCGATTGTTTCTTGAATCATAGACTCAACAAGCACCCGCATATTTTCTGTTTCAAGCACATCATAACGCTCTTTATATATAATCTCACGTTGCTGACGTAATACATCGTCATATTGTAATAATCGTTTACGCGCATCAAAGTTATTACCTTCGACACGTTTCTGCGCTGATTCTACAGCTCTCGACACAACTTTAGATTGCAATGGCTGGGAATCATCCATACCTAACCGCATCATCATCGACTTCATATTATCAGAGCCAAAACGACGCATTAAATCATCCTCTAGGGATAGGTAGAATTGTGTAACCCCTGGATTCCCTTGACGACCAGAACGTCCACGAAGCTGATTATCAATACGACGTGATTCATGTCGCTCTGTACCGATTACCGCTAAACCGCCAATTTCAAGTACTCCTTCGCCAGGTTTAATATCTGTACCACGTCCAGCCATGTTTGTTGCAATTGTCACTGCACCCTTTGTACCAGCGTTCGCAATGATTTCAGCTTCACGTTCATGATTTTTCGCATTTAATACATTATGAGGAATTTTATGTTTATCCAATAGTTTAGAAATAATCTCAGACGTTTCAATAGCAACTGTACCAACAAGAACAGGTTGACCAGCTCTATGACGCTCTGCGATATCAGCAGCAACTGCTTTATATTTCCCTTCCATCGTTGCAAAAATCAAGTCAGCACGATCATCACGAGCAATCGGTTTATTCGTCGGAATAGCGACAACATTCATATTGTAAATATTACGGAATTCCTCTTCCTCTGTTTTCGCTGTACCTGTCATCCCTGCAAGCTTTTGATACATACGGAAGTAGTTTTGGAAGGTAATTGTCGCCATAGTCATCGATTCATTTTGAATCTCAACGCCTTCTTTAGCTTCAATTGCTTGGTGTAAGCCATCAGAATAACGACGACCCTTCATTAAACGACCAGTAAAGCCATCAACAATCACAATTTCGCCATCCTGCACAACATAATCGACATCATTATGCATACTAACATGCGCCTTTAATGATTGATTGATCGCATGATTTAAACGAACATGTGTCAAATCAAATAGATTATCAATGCCGAATGCTTTTTCTGCTTTTTCCACACCTGCATCTGTTAACGTAACACCTTTTGTTGACTCTTCATACGTATAGTCTGTCTCTGCATTTAACATACGTACAAACGCATTCGACTGTTTATAAAGCTGTGCTGATTTCCCAGCTTGACCCGAAATAATTAATGGCGTACGCGCTTCATCAATTAAGATCGAATCCACCTCATCAATGACAGCATAGTGCAATGGACGTTGGACACGTTCCTCTTTGTAAAGCACCATGTTATCACGTAAGTAGTCAAATCCTAGCTCATTGTTTGTACTATACGTAATATCAGCCTCATAAGCAGTTCGTTTTTCATCTTTTGAAAGGCTATTCAGATTAAGCCCAACAGATAAGCCTAAGAAATTATAAAGTTGTCCCATTTCAGCAGCATCACGACTCGCTAGGTATTCGTTGACTGTTACAACATGTACACCTTTACCAGTGATGGCATTTAAATAAACAGCCATTGTCGCTGTTAAAGTTTTACCTTCCCCGGTTTTCATCTCTGCGATATTCCCCTCATCAAGAGCAGCAGCCCCCATGATTTGAACGCGGAATGGGTACATCTCTAATACACGTTTTGCCGCTTCTCGACAAACAGCAAAAGCTTCAGCCCGAATCGACTCTAAATGCTCACCCTCAGCATAACGCTTTTTAAATTCATCTGTTTTCGCTTGTAATTGATCATCTGAAAGCTGTTCCATTTGAGAAGCGAAACGCTCAACTTGGTCAGCGATTTTTTCTAATTTTTTTAGCTCACGTTTATTGAAATCAAATAATTTATTTAATAGGTTTGCCATGAATGTTTTTCACTTCCTATATAGATTCAACTTTCATTTTACCATTGTGTAACAGTTTCATGCAAACTGTCACCCCAGCTACATATGATTGTCATACCAAAAAAAGGCCCTCGCCATCGCGAGAGCCTTCGTCATCATGAAGTTTTAAGTTGTTTCAATTAAGCCATATTTTCCATCTTTACGTTTATATACAATATTTGTGCCGTTCGATTCAGCATCGGTAAAGACATAGAAATCATGTCCAAGCATATTCATTTGTAGAACTGCCTCTTCTTGATCCATCGGTTTTAAATCAAATTGCTTTGTACGAACAATTGAGTATTCTTCTTCCTCTGTCACAGCATCAGCGGCTGCTTGAGTAGTAGCAAAATAAAGGCCTGCACCTTCACGCTCGCGGAATTTACGGTTTACTTTTGTTTTATGCTTGCGGATCTGACGCTCTAATTTATCAACAATTAGATCAACAGCAGCATACATATCATTATGACGCTCTTCAGCACGAAGAGTTAGGTTCTTCATTGGAATAGTGACTTCCACTTTCGTTTGTTTGTCATTGTAAACCTTTAAATTGACATTAGCGTTGGCATTAACATCTTCGTTAAAATAGCGTTCAACTTTATCGATTTTGTTCTCAACATACTCTCGAATAGCTGGAGTTACCTCAATATTTTCACCACGAATGTTAAAGTTTAACATGTAAACTCCTCCTTTATAACTGCTATACTATCTATTTCTACACAAGTGTGTGAAATTCCTCTAAAATCATTCTTTTTTTTACAAAAATTTTTATAAATTATTATTTTGTTTTTTCGCTTCTGCTGCTTCCTTTTTTCGTCGAAGCTTTAGTTCTTCAACAATCAAATCTTCCACGGGTCCTTGATTATTGAAATAGATGCCATATTGCTTGCCACTCCCAAATGGACGACTCCAAATCACTTCTCCATACGCTCGTACTTCTTGTGTATCAAGCACAAAATGGATATCTAGTGGAGGAGGATTTATACCTAAATCCACTTCCGTAAACATCTTTAATCCACGTGGACTTATATCCAACAAGTCAGCCATAGCCGTTTGTCCATGATTGACCTTTCCATTCTCATAAATAGCAAAAGTTATTTGAATAGGCTCCTTAAATTTAAATCGGAAACCTTCTTGACGCTTAAAGATCATATTCCCACCCCAGTACTCTTTTAAACATGTTTATTGCTTTGATTATGCCATGATACCCAACTAACAGCCACAGGGAATAAGTAACATATTTTACCTTTGAATAGCCTAATTTATGACTATTTCATGATAATAGCGATTAACAAAAAAGAGACCATCACTTTCGATGGTCTCTAATTGTGTCTAAATTTGTCCGCTGTTTCCCTGACCAAATTGCTGTTGTCGATTAATGCGAATAACTTCCTTCCACGTATCGCGAAATTCTGTCACAAATCCTTCCACTTCTTCAATAATGGCTACATCATCTAGCATATTAGCTTCCATTAAACGTTGGTTCATATATTCATATAATGCTAACATATTTTTTGAAATAGCATAATCCATGTTTAATGTCACTATTAACTCTTGAATAATAGCTTGCGCTTTTTGAATATTGGTATTTTTAGCTTGAATCTTTTTTTCTTGAGTAGCTATCTTAGCCAGATGTAAAAACTTCAAGCAACCATTATAAAGCATCAGTGTTAGTTCTCCTGGAGAAGCAGTAGAAACCGTATTTTGTTTATAGGCATTTTGCGCCGATAAATTAGCTGACATACAAGGTCAACCCCTTTTTTAGAATATATTCACATTTATTTTTACGAATATTATCATAATATATCACAAAACTCTCCCATTAAGTCTTTACTTTTTTGAGAATAATGAAATGACTGTAAGATATAAATTCATTAAACATTGATTTGTACAACTTGCACTTATCCCTATCTATACTTCATCAATTTCCTTATCTAAATTCAGTGATTATATGATTTTGGTTATCTAAATGTTATGTGTGATTATTCAAAAGTAAGTCACATCACATCTTTAAATTTACTAATTTTTTTTATCATAATACATCCCATCCATTACTCGCACACTTGCAAAAGGATTATAATATTGTGATTCATTTTTTTTAGCTTTTTGTAGATTTGTTAAATCCTTCTTAATAGAATTTATTACAATCTCCAATCTTTCTTTAATTCCATTATCTAATTCTAGTAATTTACAGTGAATACGATTTTGCTTGTCAAAGCGAAAACCACCTTCTTGTTGTACTAACATTTCTATAATAATTTTACGTTGATCCAGAAGCTCATGTATATGGGCAATATATTCATCACGTTCTTCACTAATTAGTGTATCGTCTAAAACTTTATATAAGTTCGTCGATACTTGTAATAGTTGTTCTACTAGTTGCATAGTACACCTCTATTTCACTTAATGACGACTCTTATTTACCTTTGCATAAAAATACTTGATTGTTCACTGGCTTTGTTCATTGCTTGCTCCATAGCTGTGAATTGTTTCCAATACATTTGTTCAATCGTTTCTAATCTTCTTTTTAAATTATCCATTCGCTCAGTTGTTGCTTTCAAATCTCGACCAATACTAAATTTTTCATCGGCCATGTTTGCTCGTCCAGCTTTATCCTCAATAGCAAGTTTAAAACCTTCCAATGAATCACGTAGTTTTTTAACAAAGCCACGTGTATCTGTTGTAATGGTCTCCTCTACACCAGTATCTGGGTTCACTTTTGTCACAGTACCATTTTTATTTCCAGTACTTGTAAGGAGCTGCTCAACAGCATCTGGATTTTCTGTTAAGGCTTGACGCAATTTCTCCTCATTAATCTCAATCATACCACCATCGTTATAATTTTGAGTTGTAGTAATCCCAATTTTATAAAGGGTGTTATAGTTTGTATCCTCTACTGCAGGATTAGACTGGTAGAGTAAAGAACGCATATTAGATAAACCATCGCGCAAAATACTATCTCTACTTAGTAAACCACTTTTCGCTTTTTCATCCCAAAGTTTTACTTCACTCTCAGACAGCTCTTTCCTTTGTTCATCTGTTAGTGGTGGATAATCTCGGTATCTTGTTTCATTTGTTTGATCCATTAAGTCTTTGACAAACCCGTTATAGGTTTTCACAAAATCTTTCACCTTATCTACCATCTCATCTACATTGCTTGTCGCAGTGATTGTAACAGCAGGACCTTGGTCAAATTTCTCCTTTAATGTAATGTTATAACCAGAAATGGAGAAGGTGTTGGATGTACGTTCCGTTTCGATACCATTAACTGTGAAAACAGCATTTTGTCCCGCTGTTGCACTAGCTTTTTTACTTATATCTGGATTAGCAAAATCAGCTGCTGAAAATCCTAGAGCATCTGCACCGACAAGCTCGATTTCCTCCCCATTTATTACATCACCTGTATTTTTAGCGGTAAAGGAGAATCGGCCATTTTCAAAAATGGCTGTCACACCAGCATTACTAGTATTAACTTTATTAATAAACTGATCCACTGTCATATCTTCTATAATGCTAATTTTTGTAGCTTCTTTTGCAAGTGTCCCATTATTTTGAATCGCTTTAATATCAATCGTTGAACTAGTTACACCCAAATCGCTTAATTTTGTTGAGCCAGTTGCTGTTTCAGTTTTTACTGTTTTTGCTCCTACTAGACGACCTGCAGTTGCTAATTGTTTTACTTCTTCAATACTTATTGTACCTGACGCACTTCCAGTTGCTTTAGCATCGACTAAATTAGAGTTAGAACTAGAAGCCGTCTTGCTATTAAGTTCCTTTAACACTAAATTGTCAGCCATATACGTATCAAATGCTCTGATTTTTGTATTAACAGCTCGGTAAGCATCACGTTGCCATTCCCCTATTTGCTTATTTTGAAATAGTCTGTCTAATGGTGCTCGTTGTGTTCTCATCATTTTTTGTACAAGTCCATCAATATCCATTCCCGAGACCAAACCGCCAATTCGATTTACCATAATCATTTTCCTCCTTAATATTGAATACGTTTAGATTTTTTCGTCTACTATCAACCCAAGCATCTTTTGCATTTCATAAAAGGCATCTAATAACTTTTTAGGTGGAATCTCTTTTACAACCTGATCCGTTTCCTTATTTACAACCGTTACATAAAAGCGATCTAACCCTTCATGATAAACAAATTTTGCCGTATTGCTGTTTGCCTCCAACACATTATTCATCGTATCAACTGCTTGTTGTAGTTTTTCTTTTGAAATTTCTTTTTCTTCTACAGTAACTAACGCTGTTTCTCCACTTGGTGTTGAACTTATATGAGTATAATCGGTAGATGTTATTTTCTCTGATGCTTTGGTTGGAGTTACGTTGCCTCCTTCTGTAGGCTGCCCTTGCGATGTAATACGCATTGAATTCACCTCACATATATATTTTTTTACTTGCTTCTATTATCGGAAGTAATTTCTATAAGTTTCATGTTTTTTTGCGAAACGGCTAAATTCCCCACAATTTTCAGGAAGCGCCACAGGAATTATATTTTATTCAACGAGCGGTTGCATGATATTCTCACAAACCAAAAAATCTTTCTCCACATCAATATCAAAAGATCGTTCTTCTGGCATTTCATATGCAACTGTTTCTGAGGTAATAAAGCTTTCCGTTTTCTTTAATTCTTCCACTTTCGCCACATATACAGCGCCATTTAAAATATATGCTTTCGGTAATTCTTGCCTTCTTACTACTAATGGCGAATCTATTAATGGTTGCATAACATCATCTTTATTTAATGTGTACATCCAATATGGCGATTGTGACGCCTCTGCAACAGAAACACAAAAATCCCCATCATTTTTAAACATTTTTTCGATAGTCCCATCAATATCTTCAGCTGTTCTTAATGGTGAAGTTGGTTGGAGCACTACTACATAATCGTAATCTGGACATTGTTCTAACGCATGCAAAATGGGCGCTACACCTGGTGTATCATCCTCAGCTAAATGGGCGGGTCTAATGAAAGGAACTTCTGCACCGTATTCAATAGCGACTGTACTAATTTCTTCATCATCCGTCGAAACAATTGTTGTCGTAATATATTTCGATCTTTTAGCCGCTTCAATTGTCCAAGCAATGAGTGGCTTTCCTGCTAGTAGTCTTATATTTTTACCCGGTACTCCTTTTGATCCTCCACGCGCAGGAATTACAGCTAAACATCTTGCAGTCATATATCCAACCTCCCAAACTCTTCATTCGCCCGATAAAAATCATCCATCTGCCCAATATCCAACCAGTATTCATGAATTGGAAATGCTGCTGTTTTTTTACCTCTTGCCATCAATTGCTCAAACAATGTCGGCATATCATAAAACTCATATTGTGGTATAAAATCTAATACCTCAGGACTTAAAACATAAATACCTGCGTTTATAAAACTACGATGTATAGGTTTCTCTTTTATATTGACAAGATTCGCGCCGTTCGTTTCAATCACACCGTACGGAATTTGAAACTCATACTCCCGCACACACATCGTCGCAATCGCTTCGTGCTCTTTATGAAACTGCATGAGTTGATCAAAATTAATTTGTGTCAGCAAATCGCCATTCATGACAAAAAAAGGTGCTACCGGGCGCTCTTTTAATAACGACAATGCCCCGGCTGTCCCCATCCTCTTTTGTTCTTCTATATATTCAATCGAAATTCCAAAAGGCTCACCATCTTGGAAATACTCTTGAATCATCTCTTTTTTATAATTAACCGAAAAAATAAAGTTCGTGTAGCCATGTTGCTTGAAGCTATCAACGATTGTTTCGACAATTGGCTTATTCCCCACTTTCAACATCGGTTTCGGTACGTCATTCGTTAATGGACGTAGACGTGTGCCTAAACCACCCAACATTAAAATAACACTATTTTTATTTTCACCAATATTTTGCCACTTATCAAAAAATACAATATCGATTAATTGTTTTGCACTATCTACAATCGGTAGCTGCTTCAGCTTCTTTTTTTGCATCAACTGTTTATACTTATAAGGTTTTTGCCCAGCTAGAGCGGTAATAGGTGTTGTATTCATCACTTCATCAATCGATACATCTAGCCCTTCACCGCGCAAAATACCACGCCGAATATCCCCGTCCGTCACAGTACCAAGCAAATGCTGTTCGTCGTCTACAACAACTGCAAACTGAAGTGAAGATGCATCAATAACTTGCATTGTTTCTAGTAGTGTATAATTTTTTTTCACAATAATTTGTTGCCACTGTTTCATTATTTACACTTCCTTCGCTGGCACACCATACGCCGTCTTATTATCTTCTATATTTTTCAAAACGACTGCTCCAGCTCCTATTAAACAGCCTTTTCCAATCGTTATATTTTGAATAACAGTAACGCCTGTACCGATATGCGTCCCTTCACCTATAGTCACTGCACCAGATAATACAGCCCCTGGTGCGATATGTATGTGCTCTCTAATCATGCAATCATGATCAATTTGAGCACCTGTATTAATAATAGTATTATCGGCAATTTTGACGTTTGTTTGAGCAATTGTACCTGCCATCATTTGTACACCTTCGCCTAAAGTAACAGAAGAGGCGATAATGGCAGTCTGGTGGATGACAGATTTAAAACTGTAACCTAACTGTGTAAAATGTTGATAAATTTTAGTGCGTAAACTGTTAGGTCCCACCATACCAATTCCTAACACTAAATCAATCTCTTTTGGATTATATTGCAGCACAATATCGTCTTGCCCTAAATAACGAAGGTTAAAAGAATTATCTTCTTCATTCAGTGCGGTAAAGCCAATAATTTTCTCATCTTGCGCTAGTAATGTTTCTGTTAAAACCGATGCATGTCCACCGTTGCCAATAATAATAAGCGGTTTATTCATCAATCATCGCATCCTCTGCATAATTTTTAGTAGCAGTTTTACCAATATATCCCCAGTACTTTGATGGCGCGATCCCATTACCGGGACGTTTCACGGTTAAGTTCATTTCTGAGAATACTTCTCCTACTTGTATCGCCTTTTTCGCGACTAAGCTTTTACGGGCTGGCTGGCGATTTTGCAGCTCAACTGCTGTCGGCTCTTTTACACCATCGCCGAGTGCCTCTTCAATTTCACGTATTCCCTGTACCATCGTTTTCAATTCTTGTGGATTTAATGATGCGACATGGTCAGGTCCTTCCATTTTCTTATCTAAAGTAAAATGTTTTTCAATAACTGTTGCACCCATAACTACAGCTCCGATGGGTATAATAATGCCTTCCGAATGATCAGAAAAACCAATAGGCACTTGGAATGTTGTACGTATTGCATCCATAGCCTTTAAGTTAATAGAATGTACAGGTGCTGGGTATTGTGTTGTGCAGTGTAGCACTGTTACATATTTTTGTAGCAGTTCTTTCGCTATCAATGTTTTATAAAACGCTTCAACTTCAGTAGTATCAACACTCTGCTGTGGATAAGCTAGACCATATGCAATAAACGCTAGTGCTTCATGTATCTCATCCACCGTCGCCATACCTGTAGATAAAATAATTGGACGTTGCTTTGTCGCAATGTAATGGATGAAGGGCGAATTCGTTAGCTCACCAGATGGAATTTTCACAGTCTGCATCGCTAATTGGTCTAATAAAAAATCGACACTTTCAAAATCAAAAGGTGTCGATAAAAAAGCGATGTTTTGCTCATCACAAAATGCATGAAGTTCTACAAATTCGTCAAATGTTAGCTCAAGTTTTTTGAGCATCGCATATTGTGATGTAGCTTCACCTAGATTTTCAACTTGATAGTCTGCTTGTTGTGCTTCTTTCGTCACTAAAGTTTCAGCCTTGAATGTCTGAAACTTTACAGCATCCGCGCCTGCATCTTTTGCGACAAGGACGAGCTCCTTTGCTAACTCTAGCGAACCATTATGATTTACACCGGCTTCTGCGATGATGTATGTTTTAGTCATAGATCATAAAACTCCTTTACTACTGTAAATGACGGTAACTCTTTTAAAATTTTTATAATTTTTTTAGACACCTGACCATCTCCAAATATTTGTTCATACGGCTCATTAAATGATAGGGCTTGTTCAATCGCATCCACGATATCTTCCGTTCTTAAAGCCACATCGAACACGGAACTTGGTCGCTCTCGTCCCTTTTGTCTTGTCCCACAATTAACTGTCGGTGTTTCCAAGTATGGAACCTCGATTAATGCGCTTGAAGAATTACCAATGACAACTTGTGCATGTTTTACAGCGCTTAAATAGCGCAATTGCCCTAATGAATCATATAATTGCGCATTTGGGTGGTCATTAACGAATTGCTGAATCGCTTCATTGATCGCTCTGCCACCATTATCTGCATTTGATTTTGTAAATAATAAGTTAACTTCTGGATAATTTTCTAATGCTGCTAAAAGCTTAAAGATTCCTCCCGTTTCCCCGTTCGTTTCTGGATGATATGTAATTAAAAACAATGGTTTATTTTCATCTACAGAAAGCTGCTCATATAACGAAGCTTTTGTTAATAAGTCAATAGTCATAACATTTTCTATGCCAATCGCTCCAACATTAAACACACGCTCTGGATTCTCACCAAGTTGGATAACACGCTTGCGATGAGATGCTGTGCTCGTAAAGTGCCATGTTGCCATTTTCGTAATTGAATGCCGTATCGCATCATCATATGCGCCGTACGTACACTCTCCCCCGTGCAGATGTGCAATTGGGATTTGCATAATGAGAGCGGCCTGTGCAGCAGCTAACATTTCAAAGCGATCACCTAATATAATGAGTAAATCTGGTCGTAATCGAGTGAAGGCATCCGCAAAGCCAATCGTCGCAAGCCCTATTGACTTTACCACGCTATTCGCACTATCCCCCGACAGCAGCATCTCTACTTTCTCATCAATCACAAAGCCATCACGTTCAATTTGTTCGTATGTATTGCCAAATTCAGGAGATAAATGCATCCCAGTTACGACTAACTGCAACTGGAATGCATCATCTTCTTTTATCTTCTTCATCAATGGATATAATAAACCGTACTCTGCTCTTGTACCTGTCATAACGCATATTTTCATATCAAACAACTCCATTTAGAATTAATTGATTACAATCAATTCGCTTATGCCAAAATCCATTTCTCATATCTGTAAAACCCTTTTCTGTAGTGAATCCTAAAATAAAACCATTCTCAATTAAAATCGGCAACAATTCCACTTGCATTTGAATTGACTGCTCACCACCACCAAAAGACGGTGTATACAGTTTCACCTCTTTATTCAATAATTTTTCTAAGTAGTTTTTACAACCACGTATTTCTTTATCATAAAAACCCTGTGGATTCCCTTCATATGGTAAGTGATTCACACTATGAACACCTATAGACATACCACTAGCATCCATCTCAAGAATTTCTCTCTCTGATAAATAAAATTCTTCTATAAAGTTTTCAAGTGTGTGATAAATAGAAGTTACTTTCCTCTCTAAATAAGGACGACTTTGCTTCTGACCAATAAAAATTAAATAAATATTTGACATAACGTCTATATTCATTCATCTCATATGAATAAATATCACTCTTATTTTTAATTTCAGTTACATTGACTTGTTTCATCAAATTTATTCATAATTTCACCTCAATTGCTGTGCTAGGTATATTGATAACCTTTCTCTTTAATTTCTCCGTCACCATCAAATCCATCCTCGGACAACCTTTATACATCCCTAACTCATGCATCGGCGTCCAAATAGGTCGACTCATGATACCTTCATCATTTAATAACTGTAAAACTTCATCTCGCTTATACGTTTCATCAAGCACTATCGTCTGTAACCAGTAATTGCTTGACGTATGAACCGGTTCTTTCATTAAGCGCACGCCATCTATAGTTGCGACAAGCTCATCATAGAAGTTTGTGAGCGAACGCTTTTGCTCAATAAATATTCGGAGCTTTTCTAACTGTGCACACCCCAGCGCAGCATTAATATTTGGCATACGATAGTTATAGCCGATTTCATCGTGGACAAATTCCCACTTGTGTGGCACTTTGGCAGTTGTTGTGATGTGCTTCATATAATTAGCGAGCTCCTCGTCATCTGTCAAAATTGCACCGCCGCCACCTGTCGTCATAATTTTATTGCCATTAAAGCTCATCGCACTTACTTTACCAAATGTCCCTGTATGCTTCCCTTTATAATAGCTACCAAGTGATTCTGCCGCATCTTCTACGAGAACAATATGATACTTTTCACAAATAGCGACGAGCTCGTCCATCATACAAGGGTGACCGAACGTGTGCATTGGCACAAGTGCTTTTATACGACGGTTCGTCTGTTTATTAAAAAGCACACCACCGCGCATTTCGCCAATTTGTACTAAGTACTGCTCAAGCTTCACAGGGTCTACACCAAGTGTCTCTTCATTCACATCCACAAAGTGCGGCACAGCTTGCAAGTAACTCACTGCATTCGCTGTCGCAATAAATGTTAAAGAAGGCATGAGTACTTCATCTTGAGCCTCAACTCCAACTGCCTTTAGGGCGATATGCAGTGACGCCGTACCGTTCACGACAGCTACCGCACGTTTCACACCGACAAATTTCGCCAAGTCTTCCTCAAAGCGTGTGACATATGCCCCCACAGACGACACCCAGCCAGTTTCTATACAGTCTGTTACGTATTCGACTTCTTTTTCATTGAATGTTGGTTCGTGTAATGGAACAAATTCTTTCCCGTATAACTGTTTAATGTTATGAGCAAATTCTATCCATTGTTTCGTCATATGTTATACACATCCGCCTTATATTGTGCTAAATTTTTAGGATTCGTAAACCATTCAATCGTTTCTTCTAGTCCTTGTCGGAAGCCTTTTTTCCCACCGTATTGTGGTGTCCAATTTAATAGCTCTCGCGCTTTTTGATTATCGGCCCAAAGACGCTCAACCTCGCTCTTTTCGGGACGTAGGCGTTGTTCATCTGTCTCAATCGTCAAATCTACATCCATAATGTCAGCAATCATTTCAGCTGTCTCACCAATCGATACTTCATAGTTCGAACCGATATTAATAACTTGCCCAATCGACTTTTCAGATTGCATAACAGAAATAAAGCCTTGCACAGTATCTTTCACATAGTTAAAATCACGAGTCGGACTCACTGCACCAAGCTTAATTGTCGTTTGACCACTCGCGAGCTGGCTAATAATTGTCGGTATTACCGCGCGTGCTGATTGACGTGGGCCATACGTATTGAAGGGACGAATAATAGAAACAGGTGTGTCAAATGAGCGATAAAATGATAACGCCATTTGATCTGCCCCAATTTTCGATGCTGAATACGGCGACTGTCCTTGTAGTGGATGATTCTCGTCAATTGGCACGTACATAGCTGTACCATATACTTCACTCGTAGATGTGTGGACAACCTTTTCTACATTTAATTCTTTTGCCGCTTGCACGATATTCAACGTCCCAGTTACATTAGTATCAACATACGTCGCTGGTGAGTGATATGAATAAGGTATTGCAATAAGTGCCGCTAAATTTAGCACATGTGTACAGCCTTTCATCGCTTCTTTCACACCGTAAGGATCGCGAATATCTCCAGAGAATACGTTAAGTTGTGATTTAATATCTTGCGGCGCTTGGTCAAGCCATCCCCAAGAGTTAAATGAATTGTAGTAAACAAATGCTCGTACTTCGTGACCTTCACGTACAAGCTGCTCTGTTAGATGTGAGCCGATGAACCCGTCGGCGCCAGTGATTAATATTTTCGCCATAAAAAATCCCCTGCTTATTATTGTATTATTTGCACTTCTTCTTCAAAGAATGGTGTGATTTCATATTCAAATAAATCTGCTACTAACACCCAATCTTTTTTACTCAATCCTTCATTAATTTCCGTTAAAAACATTTGAATTTGCTCTATAGGAAAATTAAGTTCAATATTATGTTCCTTCAACAATGGTTTTAACTCCATCAACCATAACATACCTTCAGAAAAATCTTGAATAGCTAATAGTGCTTCATCATGCTTCCCAGCTGCTAATTGTTCTGCTATATACTGTGCACCGTGGGGGATATTGTAAATATACTCATTATAACTTGCAATCACTTCTTGTAAGTCTGTCATGAACGTGTACCTCTCTCTTCGATTTCTAATAATACTTCTTGTGTATAACGTCTAGCTTTCTGGAATACCACTAATAATTTTTCATATAATGCTTTACTTTGATTATAAACACGCTCATATGTCTGTTCTAGTGTTTCATTTTTTCCTTTCTTATAATCTTTACGCGTTTCTAAAATAATAAGGTATATGACACTATCTAGAAGTACTTGATCATACAATTCAATTAATTTCTCGTCAATTTTATCTAGCTTTTTGAGAACAGGTTTTGTAAATTGAATGTTAGATTTCTTTTCCCTTAATATCGAAAGTGCTCTTTGAAGTTGATGTTCCAATTGACGATATACATCCATTTCATCTTCAAAGAATTTTTTTAATTGCGTTAAAGAGACTGTTTGTTTCTCATAGCTGGCATCTTGCAATTCTTTCGTTTGTAAAAGGTCCGCATACTCCTGACAAAAATCTTGGAATGTTTTTTGCGGCATTCCTTCAATTTTACTGCCACCCTCTGTACAGTTATAAATGACATGGTTGTTTTTTAACACTTCATAAATTTCCTCGAATTGCTGGCGCATTGAATTAAACGTTAAATCTGTATAAACTTTATCTCCATTATACCCTTCTACTTCATAAGCATGATTTCTAATTAGCCAATTTTCATCAATTTCTACATACCCAGCATTGTCTGCTGCATGTGTTTGATTATTTGTAAATGCTAAATCTTGTCCAATTAATGCGACAGGACCACTTGAGATAAACGTAGCAACATGGAGCGCTGTATGTGCACAGCTCCCCCCATTGAGCATAATCGGTATTTTAATCCCTAACTTTTCCTCGCAATAATCTAAAATTGTATCTTCTATCCCCATACCATAAAAATACAAATTATTTTGATACTTCTCAGTTATTTTGTAATGGCTACTAAGCGCCGTAATTAATTTTGATTTTCCTATTTCTAGGTTTTTAAAATGCAAATCATAGTTAATTTGTGCACCGTCAATTGTCAAGACATAATCTGGTTCAATGCCTGCTGCAAGTAAGGATTTAGTCGTAGAACCTGCTGCGATAATGACAACTTGATCTGCAATTTTCTTTAGTAAAGGAAGCTGCTTTGTTAATGATGGCCCACCTGAAGCGACAATAACAGGCTGTGTATAGCGTTTATATAAACGATTCAAGCTTTCTGCACCATTCAAGTATTGAAGATTACGGCGAACATTTTGTTGCCAAATATCACTAAAGAAACTAATCGTATTTCTTCTCATTCGATCTGCTAAGTAGCTTTCTTTCACAATTAAATTTATATTGCGCTGCTCCATCGGAAACAATTTATCATAGTTAGGAGAACAAATTAATTTCATATTTGTATCATATTCATTGTGATAAGCTCTAACCTGCTCTTGGAACAGTTTTTTATTAGAAATGACTGTCACACCTTCAACAGTCATTGTTTTTTCAATGCCACTCATGGCAGGCTCGTAAACGAGTAATGGGGCATCCTTTAATTTCGCTTTTAACGCTTGTGCAACATAGCCATAGCCATAGCCGAATAATACATGTAAATAATCTTCTTCGATTTCCTTTTCAGCTATTTTTTCTGCCTCTTTTATAGGGTCATATTTACTATGTAATAAATAACCACCTAATGCAATCGTTGGAGAACCAATTTTTGTATCGATATATTCTATTGTCGGTTGTTGTTGTTTTATTTCTGCAATAATATTTTTCGATTTCAATGTATAGTCTTCCAAAGCCTTTGTATTTCGCTTCGTTTGTTTTGCCAACTCATCTAGTGCTACATCTATATTCACATATCCATCTTCTAACTGAAAGAGTGGTAACCCATAACGATAATCTACATGGATTTTCGTATTAGCACTCGTAACTGTATAGCATAGTTGGCGTTCATTTATATTATGATGTTGGGGTTTCTTTTTTAATACATACTTTACAAGTTCAAGGAAATCAGCATCCATACCGTGATTTGTCGATTTAAAAATTACATTATCTACTTTTGTATTGTCAATAATTTCAAATTGAACGTGTTGTAACTCGCTTAAACTTTTTTTCTTATCCGCCAGATTCACTAAATTATCTGTTGTGCCGTTAGCTGAATAAATAAATGCCCCATTTTCAAAATTTTTATAAAGTTGGTGTAACGTTAATGCCTCTTGATCTTGAATAATATCCTTTGCTAAGTAATTGAAGGAAACACATAATTTTTGTGTATATAGGCATCTCTCATACTTTAAATACACTGGGGAGACCCACGCTGCTAGATCAACAATATGAGAAAACAAATGCGGCACTAAGCGGTTGCTAAGATGCAGTAAATAGGCCCCTTGCGATTGTCCAAATCCGATAATTCGCTGTTCATTATATTGAAAACCATTTTTAGTTAAAACAACTTTAACAGCTTCAATAGCGGTTATAATGTCGATTGCCTGCATATAACTCATATCCGCAAATTCATCTAAAGTTTCGTCTAATTTTGCATAGACAGGAAATTCTGCATCTTTATTTTGCAATAATGGTATTAAATTTGATGAATCATTTTGGATTTGTGCAATTTCATGATCTAAAAATATTTTAGCTAAAAAAGCAGTTTCATCGTTAAATGTAAATCTGTCAACGCCTTGCATAAAACGATTCCCAAAATAATCACATTGTATTGTCACTACATTATATAAATCTGAAAATTGACTCCGCATTTTTTTATAAACGTTAGAGTCGATATGTCCACCAAAACCAGGAGCAAAAATAAAGAATCCGGTTTCCTCGTTCGTCCCTTTTTCAGGTAGCGCAAATTCGATTCTTAACTCTCTTTTATTATAGCCATTCCATATTGTATGGTGTGCAGGAATAATGATTGATTCTAAATGTGCCACCTTTTCTCTTCTCCTTCACGTTCCTAATTTTTTATGTATTAATGAATTAAATTCACCTTACTACCCTATGTATATCGGTTATTTCTTATAAATATAAAGAAAAAGCCTTCAAAAAGAAGGCTTTTTCTAAATTTCTTATTGTAATAATTGAAGAACACCTTGAGGTTGTTGGTTTGCTTGTGCAAGCATAGATTGTGCTGCTTGCATTAAGATGTTGTTCTTCGTGAAGCCCATCATCTCTTTTGCCATATCAGCATCACGGATACGAGATTCAGCATCTTGTAAGTTTTCAGCTGATGTACCTAAGTTTTTCACTGTATGTTCTAAACGGTTTTGTACTGCCCCTAAGCGAGAACGCTCAACAGATACTTTTGTCACAGCATCATCGATTTTCTTGATTGCTGCATCCGCATCTGCACGAGAAGTAATTTCCATTAAATTTTTACCTTGATCATCTGTTAAATTAAGACCTTTAAGACCCATTTCAGCAATATTTACTTCAATGTTTTGACCTGTGTTTGCACCGATGTGGAATTTCTTACCTTGGTACGTACCATCTAATAACTTCATGTTATTGAACTCAGTTTGTTCAGCGATACGATCTACTTCATTACGTAATGCTGATAATTCTTCTTGAATTTTACCTACGTCTTTATTTGCTACAGTATCTTTATTCCCAGCACCTTTACCTGAAATAAGTGTTGCTGATGCTTTAAGTACAGCTGCTGATGCATTGATGTTATCAGCTGAGCCTTTAAGTTCTGCTGCTGACTGTTGAAGTACAGCTGCTGAACCATTAATTGTCGATGCTGAACCGTTAAGTGTTGCTGCTGATGCTTCTAAAGCTGCTGCTGATGCAAGGCTTCCCGCTGCTTTCATTGCGTCAGCTGATGCTTTTTTAACTGTTGCTGATGCTGTTTTTGATGCTGCTGATGCTGCTTTTTTTGAAGCAGATTGTGATTTAGTAGCTGCTGACGCTCCCTTACTTGCTGCTGATGCTGTTTTTGATGCTGCTGATGCTGTTTTTGCTGCTGCTGATGCTGCTTTAGTAGCATCATCACCGCGCTCATTCGTTTGAGTAGATGCTTGAACAGCTAACTCACGCATACGTTGTAAAATTGCGTGTGTTTCTTCTAACGCACCCTCAGCAGTTTTGATTAATGAAATACCATCTTGTGCGTTTTTAGAAGCCATTTGTAGACCACGGATTTGTCCACGCATTTTTTCTGAAATCGCTAAACCTGCTGCATCGTCTCCAGCACGGTTAATACGGAAACCTGAAGATAATTTCTCAAGGTGTTTACTCGTATTTGTAGTATTGTTTGCTAAGTTACGGTGTGCGTTAAACGCTGCAATGTTATTTTGAATTCTCATTTGGAATTCCTCCTTGAATGTTTTTTATTTCCACGTCCTTGTGGTTGTTTGGAAACAAAGCGTTTTTCAACTTTTTATTTCCCACAATTTCTATATCGACATGCTTTTAAAATGTTTAATATATTTAATAAATTATTTTATTAATTTATTTCAAACTTCACTACTTCGTCAAACATAGACATTCATTTATATGGTGATCGAATGCTAGTCATTTTCTCTCTCCAATATACTTTTCATTAGTTTTCTAAAATCCTTATTATTTTCTAATGTCTTCGTAAAAGATTGGATGAATTTTAATACGATTTCCTCCGATAAGCCTTGATGATAACTTCCCAAACCTATTAACGTACCTTTAATAAATAAAAACCACATAAACAATTGCTCATATTCCTTCACAAAGCTCATTTGACTTTGTGGTAAGCTATTTTTAAACACATAATTCACTAAATAATTTTCTAAAATATAGTCTTTTTCTTCAAAGAAAGGTTTGTAATAGTTTTGTACGGACTGTTTGTACAAAGCAACTGACTGCTCTACTGTATCCCCACCATTTAATTGTAAACCTTCTTCTAACTGTGCGATACATTCATCGAAACGGCGATTAAATAGCTCATATTCTTTTTGGAATTCTAGAAGGCGGTATATAATATTAATCATTTCTTCATCGCTTGGTAAATATTTGTGTATACCAAAAGACGCTGCACGATTTAAAATATCGTTACATTCGCTTATATAAAGAGGTAGCCGCTGTTCCCAGTCACCCTCTTCAGTAGTTTGCATTTTTCTCATGAATATTCCTAATACTAGTAAACGAGATTCAATGGAAGCTTGGCGATTTTGAAGTATTTGAATAACAAATATACGCATATCCCAAAAACGACTCGTCACATCCGGGTATGCAAATAGTGTATGTTTAGCAAATTCATCTTCCATCATCACAAAGTCAATGCCATCTGGATTTAACAATATTAATCTCGCAGCTTCAGGGCATGCTACACTCAAATCTCTTTCTACACGCTGCTCGATAGCTGAAATTTGTCTTGGAAAAAATGTACATGTATCACACAAAAAATTTTCTCCGAGCTCAATAAAAATGTTACATAATTTATCTTCATTTAAAAATGAACAGTTCATATTTTCGTCTAATTTTATTTTAGCGTAGTTACTATCTGATGGGTTTGCGCGCTCTCTTGTTACGTTCGTGCGTAAATCTTTAGCAATCGATCCACTTGTTACTTTTCGATACATTTGGAAAGTGCGTTTATCAACACTTAACTTCCATCCCGCACAGCAAGTATCCTCACACGCTGGACCTATACAAGAGAATTTTTCAAAATAAGTAGGCTGCAATACTTGTTTCTTCATTGTTAATCCTCTTTCATTTAGTATTTACCACACAAAGAAACACCCGAAAGAAATCTTTCAGGCTTCCTTTGTCCATATTATTTATATTTTTTTAATTGATCTAATAAATCAACATTTAATACTAATGCCTCTTTGTTTTGTCTTTGAATATCTTCGAATATTTCTTTACGATGGATGGTTACTGCTTTTGGAGCGATAATCCCAAGCTTTATTTGTTCTCCTTCAACAGCTAATATTTTTATTTCAATTTGATCACCAATCATAATAGATTCATCTTTTTTCCTTGATAATACGAGCATTATTTATCCCTACCTTTTAACACTGGGATTGGATAGCGCAGCGGATAATCTTTATCGTGTAGTACTATTTGTTTACCAAGCTTTTTGTTATTATTCATAACGATTGGTGCTAATAAATTCAATGTAGATTGTTCAAAGGGTTCTTTGAATGTAATGATTACATAAGCAACTACATCCTCTTCTTTTTCAATTTGTAGCTCCTTTTTATCCTCTTCACTTATATCAAAATGATAATCTATTTTAAAAGCATAAGGAAACGCAAGAATAAAACTAATTTCTGCACACTCTATTGATTGCAATAGGATTAATGGTAAATCAACATCCAGAGGGAGAAGAACAAATTTCTTATACTCCTCTAAGCCCATTAAGCCATGTTCAAAAACTAATATATCTTGTTCCGCAATTTCTATTTCCCCCAAAAAAATCGAATTTATTTTCATTATAGAAACCCTTCTTTTGTGTATTTTCTCTTTAACGAAGAACATCGATATCAACACGTGGTCTTTGTATCATTGTTCCTGTTATTTTACCAGGTGTGTAAGCATGTATTACTTTGTTTACTTGTACATTAATTTGTGGATAACGACGTGTAATATTTATGTCTAGTTTGCCAGGGTGATAATTCGTTTTCACTGAACCGACAGAAGGAACAAATTCAATATTATATGGACCTGCTCTTTTTGGACCATGATTTTGTTTAGCGATTTGTTGAATAACAGCGCCTTCTTGACCTTTACCAGCACTTTCTCTCATTTGTCGTCCTTCTTGCATTCGGCGCACAAGACCTTTTGCAGCTTCGTTCTTCCCCTCCTGTGCATAGCGCTCTATCATTTCACCAGTTGGAAAAAATCCTAAATCTCTTCTTGCATCCGAAGAGTCAATTGTCAATTTACCTGGTGTTGTACTCATTTCAAGAATTGCAGCTGGCTGAGAAATAGATAATTCAGCTGAAGGTTGTTTAATGTATTGGATAGGATCCTGTTTTTGCCAATCCATTTGAATATCTGTTGTGCGAATTTGAATTTGTGGCAATTTCATACGCATCACATCTTTCTTAAAATATCTAAATTCATCATTTGGATAATCGATTAATTCATCCTATATTACTTTTTAAAAGAGCTTTAGTCGATTTTATCTAATAAAATCGACTAAAGTCTGCTGAATAATTTTTGCTCCTACGGATAGAGCTGCCTGGTGAATAGATTCTTGTGTTACCATATTGGTAATCGTTTCAGGGTATTCTGTATCCTCGTTTAGCGACATTTGCTTTGTGGCATGTTCTTCACCAATTTTCAAACGATTTCCCATCAGTTCAACTCGATTTTGACGTGCTCCAACATCAGCTTGTAGTTTCAATGTCTTTTCATGAACACTATCTAGTGCCGGGATTGTTGCCCCACCACCATCTGTTACTTGTAAGCCAAGTGCTGCGCTCACTTCATCACTTGTTTTAGTATCATCATCTAAAGTAGCTATCACATGAGCCATAAAGTCATCGAGTTCCCCGAATAACTCAGCACCTGGTGTATTCACTGACATTCTAATTCCGTCAAACACATCAATCTCAATATTTTTCTCTTTTCCCAATGTTGTAATAGCTGGATTTTGTGGACTTATTTTATCCGTATAGAGCGGCTGATCTACATGTGTACCTGAAAAAATATAATTCCCAGCAATTTGTGTGTTACCAACATCTCGGAGAGACTCCTTAATTTGTTTCATTTCTGCATTAATTTTTTGACGTTCCTTCCCATTTGTATCATTTGCAGCCTGGACAATCAGTTCCTTGACACGGGTTAATGCAGAACCAACTTCATTAAATGCTGAATCCGTTGAATCCAACCATGAATTCGCTGTACTTAGATTACGTTGGTATTGTTCGTTTTTACCGAGATCTACACGGTATCCCATGCCCACCACTGCTGCAACAGGATCCTCAGATGGTTTGTTGAATTTCCTACCAGAAGTCAACATATTTTGATAGTTGGACATTTTTCCATAGCTGTTATTTAAATTCCGTAACATGTTATTAGATAACATGGATTGTGTAACACGCATCGATAACTCTCCTTTCAGGTAGCGATTATAGTCCTACTCGTCCCATTCCATTAATAATTCTGTCTAGTGTTTCATCCACTACGGTAATCATACGTGCATTAGCATTGTATGCTTGTTGAAATGTAATCATATTGGTCATCTCTTCATCTAAAGAAACTGAACTCATCGCAGCTCGATTATTAGCGATTTGTAAATGTAATGCCTGTGAGTTCTTAAAATTAGTTTCTGCCTCTTTTCCTTTGACAGCTAAGTCCCCTGTTATTCCTCTATAGAAGTTTTGGAATGTGGCTTGGCCTAAATTGGCATTTGTCTTTGACTGTAACTCTGCTAATTTAAGCATATTTTTATTATTACCAGATTCACCTGCTGTATCAGACGCAGCCACTTCTTCTGGTTTTGTAATTACTATTTTAAAATCACGGGCTGTTGTACCACTGAAAAAATCACGATTGCCAACAGTGTCGTTTAGTCCAAAACCTGCTCGATGAATCGCATTAAATTCGGTAATAAATTCATTAGCTAACTTATCCAGATTAGCTATCATTTCGGAATAGAGTCCTTGTCCTGTGCCATTATTATAACTGTGACCATAAGCTTCGATTAACGCTCGAAAACCCCCACCTTCTTTATGCAGTTGACCAAAGCTAATAGTAGAAGGACCTACCATCGGATCAGTTGGTGGTTCCCCAATATCAGAAATTCTAAACTCCAAAAACTCTGCAAAACTTCCTGTTGCTGGATCGTCTTCTTCACCATCTATACGATTACCGTTTCTATCCACAGCAGCAAGTGTTGCATATTCCCTGCCGTTTACTAAGGTGATTGGTGGACTACCATCTGATGGTTCATAGGTAATTGTAATAGTACCTTCTGCTACATCGTTTGCTAACCCACCAGATTTTTCTCGTTGGATGGACACAGGCAATTTTTTATTTAATTCATCTACCAACAAGTCCCGTGCATCATATAAATCATTCGGCACATTGCCATTCGGTTCAACCTCTTCAATTTGCTTATTAATATGAGCAATTTGTTTAAGAAGCGAGTTGACGACGTCTGTTGTAACCTTTATTTCATTCCCGATATTCCCTTGAATCTTCTTTAATTGCCGATCCATATAATTGAAGGAGTCTGCAAGAGTTCTTCCTTCAGCAAGCAACACCTGACGCCCAGCCATTAATTGTGGATCTTTAGTAATATCTTCCATAGATTTCCAGAAATTAGTGAATGCCTGGTTAATTCCATATTGAGAGGGTTCATTCATTACATCTTCTATTTGCGAGATAGATTTTACTGTGGATTCCCAATAACCTAGTCGATTTGTTTCCTGACGATACTGGCGATCAATAAACTCATCGCGAATACGTTGGATAGATGTTGCTTCGACACCAGTCCCTAGATGGCCAGGATAGTAAGGTGAATTTAAACCAGCCGTTGGGAAACCTGGTGTAGCTTGCATATTTACTCGTTGACGAGAGTAGCCTAATGTGTTGGCGTTGGAAATATTGTGACCTGTTGTATATAAAGCAGTTTGCTGTGTGAAGAGGCCACGTTTACTAGCTTCTAAGCCCATAAATGTTGAGCGCATTTTTCTTCCTCCCTTGTTATGCTTGTGAATCGAAATATGATTTTTTAGCTATGGTATTAGTTCCACGTACTTCGTTGCTGGAATAGTTCATTTGCTCTGTACGGGGTCTTACTGCATCTAATGTTAGGTTGACGACTTGTAAGGATTGGAAAACAAGTTTTTGATTTAGATCATTTTGTTTTCGTAGGTCATTGATAATTTGCATTAAACGTTCGCGAACTGCTGATAGTGTTGCTTTGTCAGCTTGTTGTTCAGCAGCCTCGATGACATCCGCGACAGTTGTTTTGTCAGATGAAGCAAGTCCCTTTGCTTCAAGGTAGTCCGTTACCTGTTTCTGACGCTGTTGCTCGAGCTTATCGATGGCCGCTACATGTGCCTGCTCGTCCTTGAGCAATTGGTCTAAAGCTTCGATATCGCCACTTTTAATAATTTCTGTTTTTTTAAAGGCTAGTTCGAGTAAGCTTTTATGCATTCTCTCTAGCATTGTTAGTGTAGAACTAATTGCTTCTACAGACATATCGTTATACACCCTTTCTGCTATTCCCTAGAAACGATAATATTTCAGCATATCCTCTGCCACTTTACGAGCGTCTACTTTGTATTCACCAGAAGCGATATCCTTTTTCAATTGTTGAACATGGTTTGCTCGCTCTGTACTGTATGTTGAAACCCCTTGCATTTCCTGCGCAGCCTTTGAAATTTCAATTTTATCGGCGAAAGATGCCTTGTTTGTATTTGATTTTGCATTGCGTACTTGGTTTTTATAGGCGTTTACTGCATTAACTCCATAAGATGTAATTTTCATTTCAATACCCCCCATCTCTAAATCCTATCTTACTATTATTTCGGATTGTCTCACATAATGTTAAGTTTTCACATAGAAAAAAGTGTGCTAATTTTGTTTAAAATTAACACACTTAGCGTAATTAACGTTTACGATCTGAGTGATAGGTTACACGGTCACGTTCTTCAACACTTTGGCGAAACTCTTTGGCAGCTTCAAATGTCCGTAAGTCTGCTTTTAATTCATCTTGACATTTCGAGCAGAGCTTTCCTGTAGTCGTTAGATGACCACAGTTATCACATGGATAACCTAGGTTTGGAAACATAGCTGGCTGTAAACGGCCTTTACGAACCCATTTAAACAGTAAGTCTTTATCTGCCCCCGTTGCTTCCACAATTCGTTCTACTGTTGCCGCACGGTTTTCACGTTTACGTAAGAAACGATAAACGATTTGATAAAGCTCCTCCTCTGATTGTGCACACTTATGACACACTTCTCGGACTCCCGTATAATTAAAAAATTCATTACATTTCGGACAATTACGAACCTCTGCCATTGGCCTTCCTCCTCTTTCTAGAAAACTTATCTACGAATGCTGTCTCATTAACTATTATACATAATGTATTGGTATTTTCATCCTTCAATTAATGTGAAGTATTGGACATTTTTAGCACCCGATTGCATTAAAACCTGTTCAGCATGCTGTAAAGTTGTCCCCGTAGTTTTTATATCGTCAAAAAGAAGATAATTTTTATGTTCGACTTCTGCACCCTCCTTTAAGCGAAAAAGTGGAGCTGCTTGTATACGTTGCTCTCTATTTTTGGAGCTTTGGGTTTCTGTCGTTGTCTTTTCTAATAATTGTATAAAAGGAATATGCGCTGCCTTTAATAGTTCATCCGTATGCGAGAATGTACGCTCCTGTTGTTTGAGAGGGTGCATTGGAATGGGTAGAATTATCGCTTTTTCTTTGGTGAGACGATTATGAAGCTCCTGCCGAAATACCTTTGCAAGAGCCACATCTTGAAGAAACTTTAACTGGTGTAAGTAATCCTTCATCGCCTCATTATATTGATAAAGGGATGTAGCAGATTGAGAAGGCACAAAACGAGCAGCACATCTTTCACATATAGTCGGCGAGAATTGCTTGGTTAGAATCATTTTCCAGGAAATAGTTATTTTTAACGGCTGGGTGCACATTAAACAATGAGATTCTATTTTATTCATTCAGAAAATCCCTTCTTATTATAAAATTGAATTTTTGCGCATGCCTCATCCATCTCTGCCGTGATGCCGTGATGAAAGAATAAGACCTCCCCATCTGGAAATTGAACATCTCGTCCAACTCGGCCTGCAATCTGAATGAGGGCATTGGCGGTAAATATCAATGATTCTGCCCCAATAACAGCCACCTGTACTTTGCTGATTGTAATGCCTCTTTCTAATATCGTAGTGGTTAATAAGCCCGGAACTTCTTTATTTCGTAGCTTTAACACCTTCTCCTTCCGCTCAGGGTCAGCTGCATGTACAGCTAATATGTCTTCATTTAACTCTTGAACAAGAGGTGTTGCACGTTTCATTAAATCAATTGTCGGGAAAAATAGTAAAAAGGGGTCCTTTTGATGTAAGCGCTCCTCCACCCACTTTTTTAACCTTTTAGGGATTTTACCTCGCTTGAAGCATTTTTCATAGCCCCATAAAGAACGCACTTGTGGGACTGGTAATGGATGATTATGATAGCGTTTTGGAATAAAAGAGTAGCTTTCTTGCTGGAAAGTATGGCGTAATGCTGCTGATGGGGTTGCTGTCACAAATACCAGAGGAGCCTTTTCCTTTTTAGCCTTTTCTACTGCTCTTTGTAGAGTTTCATCAAATGTATAAGGAAAAGCATCTGCCTCATCTACAATAATGACATCAAATGCCTTGTCAAATCGGTAGAGCTGATGGGTCGTTGCTATAACAAGCTGGGCATAGCCATTTTGGTAAGGAGCTCCACCGTATAAAGCATGAATAACTGTTTCAGGAAAAGCCTGTTGAAAGCGTGGATACAGTTCTAACACTACATCTGTTCGTGGTGTAGCAATACAAACACGTAGCCCCCGCTTTAATGCATCATACACAGATGGGAAAAGTATCTCTGTTTTGCCTGCACCGCAAACTGCATGAATTAAATGGGATCGTTTTACTTTCACACTTGCCAAGGTTTCATTAGCTGCCCGTTGCTGGAGTTCAGTGTATTGCCCGGTCCATTTTAATGAATGCTTGTTAATTTTTATCGTCTTGGGACCTGTCCAAATCATCAATCGTGTACAACTACTGACTCTCCCCATCTTAATACAGTGTCGGCAGTACACACATTGTTGCTGACATTTTGAGCAATCGAATTTTATGAATAGGTGCGGATCTGTATTGTGGCATCGATTGCATTTTATAACTGGCTTCATTTGAATTCCTTCTATTATACAGACGTATTTTCGCTGTATTGCTTTCTCAATATCTTCAGATGAAAATGGCGAATGTTCTTTTAACCAAATGCGACCTTCATGAAAATCACGTAATGCTGGGGGCAACAACCAACCCCTATATCTCATCAAAATCTCCCCTTTCATAGAAAAAAGCCTCTACTTTTGCTGTAGAGACTTCTCACAATTCGTTATTTTTTTGTCCATCCTAATCCCATCGACCCTTCACCTAAATGAGTACCAATAACAGGACCAAAATAGCTCAATTTAAAGTTTACGTTTGGGTACGTTTCGGCTAATTGCTCTAGCCATTCTTGGGCTTCAGCAGGGCAATTGCCGTGAATGACAACAGCGTCCATCGCTGCATACTTTTTTGCATCCACTGCTAGCAATTCTTCTGCACGCTTTAATGCCTTTTTACGTGTTCGGATTTTTTCGAAAGGTACAATTACCTTATCCACAAAATGTAAAACAGGCTTTACTTGTAATAAGCCACCGATTAATGCAGCTGCAGAAGATAAACGCCCACCACGCTGTAAATGTGCTAAGTCGTCTACAATGAAGTAAGCACGAATAGACTGCTGCATGTCCGCTAATGCTGCAAGTATGTCTTTTGCTGAATGGCCCTCTTTCGCCATTTCCGCTGCTCTTAATACGTAAAAGCCCTGAACCGCACAGGATATTTCACTGTCAAAGGCATGAACATTAATGCCTTCCACCATTTCACCAGCCTGTACTGCACCTTGGTATGTTCCACTAATACCACTCGATAAATGGATGGAAATTATCTCATCGTAATCCTTTGCTAGCTCTTCAAAAAGAGCCACAAATTCTCCAATTGGAGGCTGTGTTGTTTTAGGAAATTCTTTAGCTCCACGCACCTTATCATAAAATTCAGATGCTGTGATATCTACTTCTTCTGCAAATAATTGACCTGAGATATTAACACTTAAAGGTATCATATGAATGTTTAAGCGTGCACGTTCCTCAGCTGTAATATATGCAGTACTATCTGTTACGATTGCCGTCCTCATCCATGTCCACTCTCCTATAATTCTTAGTTTACAATCTATTTCTACTTGGTGCAATTGTTGTTCGTTGTTGTTGCTGGCGCTTCGCTTTCGCACAGACAAAATCTTGTTGTTGCTGGCGCTTCGCTTTCGCACAGACAAACCTGTTGTTGCTGGCGCTTCGCTTTCGCACAGACAAAATCTTGTTGTTGCTGGCGCTTCGCTTTCGCACAGACAAACCTGTTGTTGCTGGCGCTTTGCTTTCGCACAGACAAAATCTTGTTGTTGCTGGCGCTTCGCTTTCGCACAGACAAACCTGTTGTTGCTGGCGCTTCGCTTTCGCACAGACAAACCTGTTGTTGCTGGCGCTTCGCTTTCGCACAGACAAACCTGTTGTTGCTGGCGCTTCGCTTTCGCACAGACAAACCTGTTGTTGCTGGCGCTTCGCTTTCGCACAGACAAACCTGTTGTTGCTGGCGCTTCGCTTTCGCACAGACAAACCTGTTGTTGCTGGCGCTTCGCTTTCGCACAGACAAAATCTTGTTGTTGCTGGCGCTTTGCTTTCGCACAGACAAAACCTGTTGTTGCTGGCGCTTTTGCATAAATTACGGAAAACAAAAAGAAATGAATGTGAAATGAATGACGAACGCCGGATTCCCGTTCTCGCCCTTCTTGAGTTGTGCTAGTAAGCAGCTTTCATTTCACATTCATTGTCTATGTATAATAGGCATATCTTCACTCAATTGTTATGTTGAATGAAGATAGCTTCTGTTAATTTCCTGTACTTGACTGTGAGTCATCGCCAATATAAAAGACACTCGTCACTTTCCAATCATTGTCCTCTTTCACAAAGACTGTTACCTGACGTCCTGCACTTTCATGTTCGACATTTGTCTCAAGCTGAAGTGAGTGCATTTTCATGTTGGCAAAAACTTGCGCCTCTTCTGATTCATACTTTGCAATTGTTACATTTTCTACTTCACGCTTAATATCAAATTGATCAAATACTTCTGATGCATATGTTTTTTCTTCATCGTATTTAAAACCTTTTGGGTTTTTCGAGATTGTATTCATATAACGATCAATTTCTTCAGCATTTAATGCAGCAATATACTCATCAAAAGATGCTAAAATCGCCTTTTCATCTTCCGCTGGTACATTATCAGCCTTTTCTACGTTTCCACCCATCATTTCAAAGCCAACTGTACCATCCTCTATTACTTTATCTCGTTCTTCATCACTCATCTTCTCATCTTTATTACCACAGGCAGTCAATACTAATAAGATTAGAACTGCTAGAAAACTTTTCTTTAACATCAAAAAACCTCCCGCGCATATTGTAGCATATAAATGCTTTCGTAGGAATTTTGTTGTGCATTTTCAACATTTAGGTGCTACATCTTCCTTATGACGCATTAGGCTGTAAAATGTTGCACGAATTGCTAGTTATCATATTAATACTAATGAATAGTAATGTTACAAAATTGTGAATGACCTATTCTTCATCAAGTTAGCCCAATACAAATTATTACCAAAAAACAATAAAAAACTGTTTTAAAAACTACTTCAATAAAAAGTAGCTTTTAAAAACAGTTTTAGCAATTAGCGTACTTCAACCCAACCATTTTTAATGGCTGTTACAACTGCTTGTGTACGGTCATTCACATTCATTTTTTGTAGAATACTTGATACGTGGTTTTTAACCGTTTTCTCAGAGATAAACAGTGTCTCACCGATTGTACGGTTGGATTGACCATCTGTTAATAATTGTAATACTTCACATTCACGCTTAGTTAGCAAATGGAATGGACGACGAATTTCAGTTTGATGGAAGTTTCCTTTATTTTCATGTTCTGAAAGTCGCTTAAATTCTGCTACTAGGTTTTTCGTTACTTTTGGATGTAAATAAGAACCGCCGTTGGCAACAACTTTAATCGCCTCAACGATTTCATCTGCATCCATCTCTTTTAACATATAACCAAGAGCACCTGATTTTAATGCATGCGTAACATATGTTTCATCGTCATGTATAGACAACATAATCACTTTTGCATCTGGAAATTCAGTAATTAACTCTGACGTTGCTTCCACTCCATTTTTACCTGGCATGTTAATATCCATAAGTACAACATCTGGTTCATTTTCAGCATATAACGTAACCACATCTGTACCATCATCACCTTCTGCTACTACATCAAACGTATCTTCAAAATCTAAAATGCGTTTTACTCCTTCGCGGAATAGCTGGTGATCGTCTACAATAATAATCTTTGTCATTTGTCTTTACCCCCTAGATTTCTGCGACAGTTACATCATTCTACTTCAAACGGTATTTTAAATAACACCGTTGTCCCTCGATTGATTTCACTCGTAATGGTGATTGTACCATTTAAAATTTCAATACGTTCTTTCATTCCTAAAATCCCAAAGGAATGATCTTTTACTACTTGTGGGTCAAAGCCTATGCCATCATCTTTTACAACAATGTTGACGGCATCTTTTAACCATTCAAGCTTTACCCAAATGTCTTTACACTTTCCATGCTTCATGGCATTGGTTACACATTCTTGTACTAATCGGAAAATGGATACTTCATAATTTGAAGGTATACGTTTTTCTGTACTTCTCGATTGGAAATGAATTTCAACACCTGGATTATATTCAGTCACTGTCGATAAATACTTCTTTAATGTCGGAATAATTCCCAAATCATCAAGTGCCATTGGTCGTAGATCATAAATAATACGTCGCACTTCAGATAAAGCATTACGTACCGTTTTCTTTAAATCGGCAATTTCAGCCAAAGCCTTTTCAATACCTTTTTCACGATACGTTCTATCTATTAAATCAGTGCGCATAAGGACATTTGCAAGCATTTGAGCAGGTCCATCGTGAATCTCTCTCGATAAACGCTTACGCTCTTCCTCTTGAGCTGCAATAATACGTATCCCAAAATCCTGCTTCATTTTTGCTTGTTCAAGGGCTAAACCAACATTTCTTAAATCTGAAGTTAAGTAATTCAAAACGACATTTACCTGATTAACAATATGATCAGCACGTTCAATTGTATCGAGTAATCCTCTTAATCTTCTCTCTAGATCATCTCTTTTATCCCGTAGCTGTTTTTCTTGTGTTCTAATAACGGAGAGCTTTACTTGAAAATCATGTGCAGTTTCATAGGCTTCTCTAACTTGTTCTTCGGTATAATTATCAAAAGCTTTACTCACTAGCACAAGTCGTTGCTTAGCAAGCTGCGTACTTTTTTCCAATGCATCGCCATCATCAATTACGATTGATATTTGTTTTCGAACAATTTCCAGCTCTTTTTGCATATCTTCAAAGCTTCTGCGGCTTTGTTCACTTATAATAAAGATATCATCCTTTGAGCTCATGATTGTATCTAACATTCGATTAAAAATGTCATCAAGCGACTTTAAATCGAAGGTATCATTTGAAAACATAGTATACTCCCCAGTCTAATGTCTTATGATTACTTACTAATTTAATAGACTAAAATCACATATTCCATAGTCTACACCTATTATAGCATTACCATGCTAAAATTTAATGCTTTTTCTTCATGAAAATTATAGAATAGAACTCTAGTTAAAAGGAGATTGATACGAATGAGAGAAAACTATTTAACAGTAAAAGGATATGGTGAAAGCGAAATTGTCATTTCCAAATCTCGCTTTCTCACTTATATAGAACGTGCAGAAACGGAAGAGGATGCAATTTCTTTTATAGATGGTATAAAAAAATTGCATCATAATGCAACACACAACTGCTCCGCATATATTATTGGAGAGCATGATCATATTCAAAAGGCAAATGATGATGGGGAACCTAGTGGTACTGCTGGCGTCCCTATGTTAGAGGTCTTAAAAAAACAAGGGTTAAAAGATACGGTCGTTGTTGTGACCCGCTATTTTGGAGGCATTAAGCTCGGCGGTGGTGGCCTTATTCGTGCTTATGGAAAAGCAACTACAGAGGGATTAATTGCTGCACAGATAGTTGAACGTAAATTGCATCATTTCATGAAAGTAGCTATTGATTATACATGGCTAGGAAAAGTCGAAAATGAAATAAGAAGTTCATCATATTCTTTAGAGGAAATACGTTATTTGGAGGGTGTTGAAATCATTGTTTCTGTGCTAAAAGAGGACGAGGAACAGTTCCGAAGTTGGATAACAGAAATGACTAATGGACAAGCTTCCATCACTTTCGAAGATGCTCAATTTGTAGAATTTATTGTCAATTAAATAGTTTTAATTGTCGAAACTAAATATGCATAGTATAATTTTTTTGTTAAGCTATTTTATTGTCCACACAATTACTTAGTTAAAATTGAATAAAAGTTAGCTTTATCGCATTATTATTCCCAATAATTAGAGGAGAATATATCTATTATGAAAAAAAGATCTGTTAGTCCGACTAAAAAGAGGTCTTCTAAAGCTTCATTAATTATAAAAGTTACACTTCTATTAGTTGCCAGCTTGGTAATTTGTGTAACGGCTTATGCTGTTTACCTGACTAAACAGGTAGAGCATGCTGCCGATTCTGCACATGAAGAATTAGAAGGCCGAGAAGTTTCTACACTTCGCGAAGAAAAAGTAGAGCCAGTACATGATAATGTATCCATTTTATTTGTCGGGGTTGATGATAGTGATAATCGAGGACAGGGTTCGGACCATTCACGTTCCGATGCACTCGTTTTAGCTACATTAAATAATAAAACACAGACTATTAAAATGCTAAGCATACCCCGTGATTCATACGTTTATATTCCTGAAGTAGGCTATAAAGATAAAATTACCCATGCTCATGCATATGGTGGCACACTGGCATCAATTGATACTGTTGAAAAATTATTAGATATTCCAATTGACTATTATGTACGTATGAATTTCAATGCTTTTATTGATGTAGTTGATGCATTAGGCGGTATTGAAGCTGAAGTACCTTATGCTTTACATGAATTAGATGAATTCGACAAGTATACAATCAACCTACAACCAGGTTTACAACAGTTAAACGGTAGCCAAGCACTTGCACTTGCAAGAACACGTAAACAAGATAATGATATTGAGCGCGGTAAACGTCAACAAGAGATTCTTTCAGCTATTATCAAAAAAGTTGCCTCTGTTAAGACAATAACAAAATACGATGATGTTATTAAGGCACTTGGTGATAACATGAAGACTAATATGACATTTACTGAAATGAAATCTTTCTTGTCCTATTTATCAGAGGGTGTACCACGAATCGATACTTTAACATTAGATGGTACTAATGATACATCAACTGGGATATATTATTATCAATTAAATCAAGAATCTGTTAATGAAGTGAAAGAAACATTAAAAAATCATCTTGGATTAAATGAATCTTCATCAAGTCTTACTAGTAACCGTACTGAAAGAAATGCCATAAGCGAAGAATCTTCGACGAATGAGCAACCTCAATAAATCTAAAAAGCCTTTCCATTTTAATTCATGGAAAGGCTTTTTTATATGAACTCTTATTAGACACTACTCCAATGTATTAACAACAGTCACTCTAAGAACGCTTATTTCATCATCAAGATAGTGCTATCCGTCTATTTGCCTCTTATACTCACCTCTTGACAGTTTTTATAGCCCCATAATTAACTGCTGATCAAAGCCCAACAGCTAAGTGGATACATTATTAAACAAACAAAATAATTTATAATTTCTTATCATCTACAAGAAAGTTTAGTGATATTCACTATCCGCTAATTTTCCAATCTTAAAATTAACCTTACTGTTCTGTCTTGTCTAATAACCATAAGAGAGCTCTACTCTTCAAACGTATTGTGAAACTATACTAAATAACATTATAAAGTTTTACCACTTATTACTATAAATAAGATTGATTGTTAGAAGTTTATTTAGTAATATAAAAATTGTCATAATTTGAATTATTTGTTATTTATAAAGGGGGCTGCATGTATTTTTTCTAGTTTAGAGAAACGAATTACAAATATACTTATTCAAGAAAGTCATTTTGAAGTTGAACGGGAGAAAATTTTATTCGGTGTCAGGATGATACTGAATGATTTTTGGAAATTTATTATCGTATATATAATCGCTATGCTGTTAGATTGTTTCTTAGCAACTTTGGTAGCACATTTAGTCTTTTATTTCTTAAGGCAAGTTTGTTTTGGATTTCACTTTCAAAATAATCTCGTTTGCTTAATTGCAAGTATCACAACTTTACCAATTAGCGTTTACATCATCAAGAATATGAATTATTTTCAAGAATATATGACAATAGTATCTGCAATCTCATCGCTAATTCTAGCTATATTTGCTCCGGCCGAAACTAAGAAAAGGCCTGTATATAATCAGCGCCATAAAACTTTTTTAAGAAAGAAGTTACTTATTCGTTTATTAATTATTTGGGCAATAATTTTTGTACTCTATAATAATGTCATTACGAACTTTATTTCATTTGGCGTTACTTTAATAGCAGTATTCGTTCTTTTTCAAAAACTAGCAGGAGGTAAACTAAAATGAAAATAAAAAAAACAATTCTTAATAAAATATCAGGTCTGGTAATTTTATTTGCAAGTTCAGCAACAGTCCTTGGCTGTACTTTTTTATTTAATGAGTTAGATGTTCCTGAGTCTTTACGAAATCAACATGAATTTAACAAATAGTAGGAGGAAGACCAATCGAAGAAAAGCTTGTTTTTACAATTTTATTGGAGTTTCTTACTATTGGAATATCACTTTTCTATTTGCAAAAATTAAAACCTAGCAGAATTACATTTTTAATTAGTGTAAGTATTTGTATATTGACTGTGATAACCTACGTATTTCTTGTACCCTGGATGGCTATAATCGTGTTTTTTTGTACAAGTTTCATTGCTTTATTACTCAATTCTAGCTTTTTTAAAATTTGTTTAGACTTTACTGAAATTATATTTATTGGGATGGTATCAGACCATTTAGCCCAAATTATATCAGGTACAAGTGCTATAAATAATGACTACTTGCAATTATTAATTTTCATTTGCTTTTATCTAATTCTGTTTTATCTATTACAATTTTTTGTACATAAATTTTATACAAATAATCAATATACATCTCTAGCAACTATTTCGAAGGTATTCCTTTCCTTATTATCTTGTATAACTATTATTGTCCTTTACTTAAATATTTTTGTACCTAGTACATTTGAAGAACAGCAATTAACCAAAATTAATTTAATTATTCAATTAAGTTATTTATTTATCATTTTCGTAGTATCAATGTTTCTAATTAAAAATAATAAAGAAAAAAGACGATTAAAATACCAAAAAATAAAACATTCCCAATTCAACGATTACATGAAATCTTTAGAAAAAGTTAATAGTGATATGCAAATGTTTAGACATGATTATTTAAACATTCTAACAACGATATCTAGTTATATTGCAAACGAAGATATGGAACAACTAAAAAATTACTTTAATCATAAAATTATAAAAGTGGAAAAAGAAACATTTAAAAAAAACTTGATGATGAAAGACTTTAGCAATTTAGAAATCATTGAGCTAAAAGGGCTACTAACGACAAAACTTATTTTATCGACAGAAAAGGATATCAATGTCCAGATTGAAATTCCGGATAAAATCAAAGATATTTCAATGGATATAATAGATTTTTCTAGAATTTTAGGTATTTTAATTGATAATGCAATAGAAGCTAGTGAAAAATCCAATGAACCAGAAATTAATATCGTATTTTTACAAACACCAAATAGTTGTATATTTGTCCTTGAAAACTCCTTCAATGGAGAAGTTGATATTAGTAAAATTTTCCAAGAAGGCTTTTCCACAAAAGGTGGTAATCGGGGCTACGGTTTAAAAAATGTTTTAGATATAAAAAAAGGTTATCCGAACCTTTTTTTAAATACAAGATTAGAAAATAATAGATTTATTCAGGAACTCGAATTAACAAATAGGAAGTGATTTAATGAGAGTTATCATTTGTGAAGACGACTATTCTCAGCGTCAATTTATTCAAAATGAGATAAAAACGTATGCAAGTTTTCATTTACCTAGTATTGAAATTGCCTTAATAGCTTCCAACGCAGAAGATGTTGTTAATTATACTAGTCATACTCAAGGAGATTGTTACTTCTTAGACATCGAGTTAGAAGGTGATATGAATGGTTTAGAGTTAGCTAGATTAATTAGAGAAAAAAATCCACTTGCTAATATTATTTTTATTACTGCATTTGCCAATAAACTAAAACTGACCTTTAAATATAAAATAGCTGCTATGGATTATATTGTTAAATCAATAGATAAGGCTATTCTATCTAAAAATATTACTGAAGCTCTAGATACTGCTTATAAACGGTACCTAAGTTTAGGTAAAACCCAAACTGCTAACATCATACAAATCAAGATTGGTGATAGCATTAAAAATATTAAGTTTGAAGATATTTATTATTTCGAAACAGCTTCAGTAGCCCATAAAATAAAATTACATACAAAAAACGGAATTTATGAATTCTATGGTAAATTAAAGGAATTGGAAAAACTTGATAGTAGATTCTGTAGATGTCATAATAGCTATTTAATTAATATTGAATATGTAAAAGAATTTACTCCTAAAAGTGGATCTCTACTAATGAATAATGGACATGAATGTTTAGTTTCATATAGGTATTCAAAAAACATAAAAAGAAATACTCATATACGCGTCCTATAAAAAACCTTTAAATAGTAACGGGACTGATCCCAATAAAATAATACAAATAAAAAAGCATCTTGGATTGAATTTGGGATTAAAAACTTAAACTTCAATTAGGAGGTGCTTTTTTATGAGAAAGTGAAAAAACATAAACAAACAAGACAACCCTACTATATCGCCATGAATTTATTCAATCGTGACTTTGCGACAACGGACCTTTCAAGTATTCAAGATTTATATAATGGTGAGATTAACGCTTATTCAATTGGTGAGCACCATGATACGATTTTCGTGTTGCATACATTAACCCAACTAAATCATTTGCCTGAAGGTTGTACGTAGCCTAGTATTAATGCTCGGTATACACATCTATCGTTACCAATAAGCCTAAAAGGGAAAGGCATTATCAGCATGTCCTGTAAAGGTACACCGGCTGATAATGCCTCAATCAAATCGTTTCATTTCTGCATTAATGTCTGAAACGTTCTACTTAGAAAATTGAAAGCGTACTACAATAGCCATCGTAGAACAAAACGTCAAAGATTATATAAATTATTATAACTATATTCGAATATAAACGAAATTAAACAACCAGTTGCCGGTTCATCCTGTCTTATATAAAGGGATTAGTCCCAAATTTATTCGCAGTTTTTTATGGGTTACATAAAAATGAATTTGATTCGGAACTAGCTATAACAAATACAGTTATACCATTAACCTTCGTTTTTTTCAGTCCAGTTACAAATAATTTTTTAATACTGATATAGCCATTTTTTCTGTCTTACCAAACAAATCCCACCGGCCAATTTGCAATTTTATAGTGACCAGAGAGATTATTCCTCTCCGCTATCTCTTCCATTAAATCAACTGTATGATCATAGGTAACATCATTAATTTTATCAATTGATTCTGGAATTCGAATATAACCTGATAGCAATTCACCGAGGTGGAATGCATGTTGAAATACAGCTGCTTCACCAACAGGTTCGTACTCTGGTATAAAATGTGGCATAACTATAGTATGATCAAAATTCACATGATGGAATGCCCCAACATCATTTGAAAAACCAACGCCTGCCTTATAAAAACCAACGACTTGAAAATTCATTACTTCAGAAATCATTTCCAAGGAAAACGTATCGCCGAGTTCATAAATATCCTTATATGCACTTCCCAATACAACACTAATTGGCTCACTCGGTGCCGTAAGCGTAAAATCAGACGTCCGAAGGTTTCTTCCCTCATCAATACTGTCATCGAAGCGATCGAAAATGCTTTCACTTAATAAAACCGTCTTTAGTGGTGTCGTTAAAATTTCATTGCCTTCCCTATCTTGCTTCACAACATTAATTAGGTTTGAAGTCACCATCTCAGCATTAGAAGTTTGATTCTGATCATATCCATCCACAAAACTTTTATTGCGTCCATAATACCCCCTATAAATTAAGGGATATTCGGCCACATGAATATAATCAAAAGTTGATTTCATTTCCTCATACATAGCCTTTACCTCATCAATTGGAACATTTGTTATACCACCGGAAACCTCTTCAAAAGCAAAAACGGTTTTATAGTACGGTTCAAATGCAGGTATGCCAGAGATATAATTTATGTAATCCTTGTAATCTTCAAATGTCGGAGGTTCAAGTGTCATAGTTTGGGATTCTTCCGGTACAACTGTTTCGGTCTGAGTTTGTTGTATATCTGATACACTAACTTCATCTGTTTTGCTACATGCTATCAACATAACAAGTAGCATCATTCCTATAATGAAATAAATAGGTTTTACTAAGCGCAACAATAAATTTACCATTTATTACCAAGCATAAAAAATACGAGGTGTCGCATTTGGAACCAGACCTATAGCTTGATTAGAAAATGCATAGGCGATATCACCTGAATTTAACTTATTTGGACCTGTAGTGTTAACCTTCCCATTGGACCAAATTTCAGCTCGAGCTGTGAAAGTTGGCGCTGTTGTTCTTACCCAGCCATACGCATAATGATCACCACCATGGTTATTTTGATTAATGTATAACCCAACGTCACTACCCAAAAGTTTATAAGAAGCAAAAGTTTGAACCTTACTCATACTATTGTCATGTGTTGCCGTATCGCTTCCACCACCTGCTGTCTCATCCATGACATACTCTTTGCCATCAATAGTAATTGACTTTGGCAATTCTGGCGATTCTGGCGATTCAGCAGCCAAAGCTGGAATACTAGCAAACATCATTCCCGCAACTGCCATGCTAGCTGCCATGCTACGTAAAATACTTTTTTTCTTCATTCTAATCTTCCTTTCTTTTCTCTCAATTTCATTTTTTCATTCATCCTATAACATTATAGAACTAAAAATATTTTAACATTTATAGAAAAAAAAGGGTGTTCTTCTCTTAACTGCGATTTTTTTAATCCTATCCGCATTCATTATGAATGAAAAACACTTTAAAGAAATTTGAAATTATCATATTACTAGTTTTAAACATATATAAGTATTTTTGTACTTATTATTAACTGGGTTTTAGTAACTTGTCTATTATTGAATATGGATAAATAACATTAACTAAGCAATATTAATAAGAATCTCTAACTCTAACGAAACGATAAATGAACATTTCATATATAGTTCAGGGTTTTCAATTTGATAAAATCCTTATATCCACGCTATTTATAAATACAAAAAAGCAATCATACAAATTGTATGATTGCTTATATTTTATTTACTAAATATCCGTACAAAATTTAATAATGGTTTATAGTTTTTACCAGCCAATCCGATGACCTCTACAAAGATTTCAATAGCTGTTAGGATGACCGCTACAAGTAATATAGCTCCCCAAACCTTTGCCATAGAGAAAATGATAGCTGCTAATCCAAACATTACTGCAATTCCGTAAATAATTAGAACTGTTTGTCGATGTGTAAAGCCCATATCGAGTAATCGATGGTGTAAATGGGATTTATCTGGGTCAGACCATTTCTTCTTCATGCGAACACGACGAACAATCGCAAAGAATGTATCAGAAATCGGAACACCAAGAATAATAATTGGGATGATTAAAGCTACGAATGTAATATTTTTGAAACCAAGTAACGCTAACACGGAAATCATAAATCCAAGGAACAATGCTCCTGTATCACCCATGAAAATTTTGGCAGGGTGGAAATTATAAAATAAGAAACCAAGTGAAGCTACAGCTAAAATGGCTGCTAACGCTAAAACAAACACATTGCTCAAAATAAACGCCATGACAGCTATTGTTATCAGCGCAATCGTAGAAACACCTGCCGCTAAACCATCTAAGCCATCAATTAAATTAATGGCATTTGTAATACCGATGATCCAGATAATCGTTAATGGAATACTCAGTAACCCAAAGTCTAATGTACCTAAGAACGGTAGATTAACCATTTCAATTTCAATACCGCCTACAAAAACAACAATCAGTGCTGCAACTAGTTGACCAAGCATTTTTGCTTTCGCAGAAATCTCACGCATATCATCAATAACACCCGTGATAACGATTATACAAGCACCAATAATGATAGCTAATAAAGCCTCGTTACTACCATGTTTTGTATGAACTAAAAATGAGTATAAAATCGTCACGCCAATAATAAAGGCAAGGAAAATGGCTAAACCACCAAGTCTTGGCATAATTCGAGCATGTACTTTTCGATAGTTTGGTGCGTCGACTGCACCTATTCTAAACGCTAAACGTTTCACTAATGGAGTTAACAAAATGGATGCAACAAATGCTGCTATTAAAGACACGTAAAGCATGTCTCTCCTCCTCAAATAAATAATCTACATTGAAATCCAAATTGATTATAGCATGAACAAGCATTGAAATATACTTTTTCTAAACATTTTCCACGATTTCACAAATATTTTGTACATTTTAGCATTAATAGATTCCTATACAGTCAAATGTAGTCACCATTCGCAAAATTTGATAGAATAATGGAGTGTCTAGCATGTAGACAACTTTAAAGGAGCGTATATTTCATGTTCTCAATTTTCAAAAGTAATAAAGAGCAAACTAGTGCTCGTCAATTAAAACGCTACTACAAAATAGTAGATCAAATTAACAATCTTGAAGAAAAATATGTTAACAAGTCAGATGCCGAATTACGAGAAATGACTTTTATTTTCAAAGATCAATTAGAACAAGGTGAGCCTATTACATCAATCATCCCAGACGCATTTGCTGTAGTACGCGAAGCCTCAAAGCGTGTATTAGGAATGCGTCATTTTGATGTGCAGCTTATCGGTGGTCTAGTATTAACAGAAGGTAATATTGCTGAAATGCCTACTGGTGAAGGTAAAACACTTGTTGCTTCTCTCCCCTCTTATGTGCGTGCATTAGAAGGTAAAGGTGTTCATGTCATTACAGTTAATGATTACCTAGCGAAACGTGACTATGAGCTAGTCGGTCAAATCCATCGTTTCCTTGGCTTAACTGTCGGTTTAAATGTACCGATGATGGAACCTGGTGAAAAGAAAGAAGCCTACAATGCAGATATTACATACGGTGTGGGTACTGAGTTTGGCTTCGACTATTTACGTGACAATATGGCTTATAGCTTAGCAGATAAAGTACAGCGTCCTTATCACTTTGCTATTATTGATGAAGTGGATAGTGTATTAATCGATGAAGCAAAAACACCGTTAATTATCGCAGGTAAAATGCCCTCTAACGATGAATTGCATCGTATTGCTGCTATGTTAGCGAAACGCTTTAAAGCAGACGAAGATTATGATTTCGATGAAGAAACAAAGGCTACTTCTCTTACAGATAAAGGAATAGAAAAGGTTGAAGCAGCCTTCAATGTAGACAATCTGTATGACTTAGAGCATCAAACACTTTTCCATTATGTAATCCAAGCTGTGCGTGCACATGTTATGTTTAAGCGCGATGTTGATTACATTGTAAAAGAAGACAAAATTGAGCTTGTTGACATGTTTACTGGTCGTATTTTAGAAGGTCGTTCACTTTCTGATGGCTTACATCAAGCAATTGAAGCTAAAGAAGGCGTAGTCATTACGGATGAAAATAAATCCCAAGCGCAAATTACTATTCAAAACTATTTCCGTATGTATCCTAAGCTTTCTGGGATGACAGGTACAGCGAAAACTCAGGAAAAGGAAATTCGCGAAGTGTACGGCATGGAAGTTATCCAAATTCCAACAAACCGTCCACGTCAACGTGTTGATCAGCCTGATATTATTTTTAGCACACAAGAAGCAAAATATAAGTATGTTGCAGCTGAGGTGAAAAAGCGCCACGAAAAAGGCCAGCCAATTCTTATTGGAACAACATCGATATTACAGTCTGAAACTGTAGCTGACTATCTGAAAAAGGAAAAATTAACATTCCAATTACTTAATGCAAAAACAGTTGAACAAGAAGTTGAACTTATTTCACAGGCAGGTCAAAAGGGTCGTATTACTGTAGCGACAAACATGGCTGGTCGTGGTACAGATATCATGCTAGGTGATGATGTCCATGAACTTGGAGGTTTATATGTAATCGGGACTGAAAAACATGAAAGTCGCCGTGTAGACAATCAGTTACGTGGACGTTCAGGTCGTCAAGGTGATATAGGTGAAAGCCGCTTCATTCTCTCTATTGAAGATGATATGTTCCGACGCTACGCAAAAGAAGAAGTAGAAAAATTCTCTGCAAAAATGATTGTAGATGATAAGGGCATTATTCAAAATAAAGAGGTACAAGAGCTTATAGACCGTACACAGCGTATTGTTGAAGGTTCACAGTACAGCATGCGTGAATACAACTTAAAGCTAGACGATGTCATTAATGACCAGCGTGCGGTTCTTTATGGCTTACGCGACAAAATTTTAGCTGGTGAAGACTTGATGGGTGAGCTAAAAAAAATGCTTCGTGAAACCGTTGAATTTGCTGTTCATGACGCTGCACCTGAAGATGTATCTTCTATTGATTGGGATTATGATCAAATGGAGTACGCACTTAACTCCCTGTTCATCACACCCGTTACAATCGATCGCGAAGTTGGAAAAGTAAAGCAAATTTTAATGGATGTTCAGCCTTCTGAACAAGAACTGTTAAGTCATATGGAGAAATTTGCTGAAAACGAAAGAGTAATGGAAGTACTTCCTCAAATCATGCTTAGCCATATTGATAGTGGTTGGGTAAAGCATCTAGAGGCAATGAGTCATTTAAAAGAAGGAATCGGTTTACGTCACTATCAGCAAGAAGATCCAATGCGTATTTACCAACGTGAAGGACTTGAATTATTCGGTAAAAACTTCCAGGAATTACGTCGTTCAATAATCATTGAAATTACAGGCTTCATGAAAACAGTTGAGGCACAACAGGAGGCACAATAATGGGCTTATTTTCATTCTTTAAAAAATCTGATAAAGTTGTTCAGGAAAACACAATTGATTCAAAAGATTTATTAGGAAATACTGCAAAAAACACGGGTGATAATCGTGATGTAGAAACAAAATTATCATTCCATCCTGAGTGGGATGTGCCACAAGAACAAAAATACATTTTTAACTTCCTAGCGAATGAGCTAGAACCATTGAAACCAAATCAATTATCACTATCTTCTATTAGTATTGAAGAAGACATACTCACTCGTAAATGGCTTGTTCGTGCATTTTTCCGTTCATCCTTACCCCAAGCAATTGAACTAGGTGAAATTGAGCTTTTCATCTTGGATAAAAACGATGAGCTTGTAGCATCTAAAAAATTCGATTTTAAAGCACTAGGTACAATTCCAGCAGAAAGTGCCCGTCCATGGGTGTTTGAGTTTGAAAATGCTACAATTAAGGCAGATGAAGTGCCAGAAGATGGTTGGAAAATTGCCTTTAACCTAGTTTCCCTTCGTGGTCATCAATTAGAATTAGATCCATCATGGGAAGAACAATTACCAGAAGCACAAAAAGAAGAGCTTGCGAAAATCGTCAAAACTTTACCAGAGTTAGGCGAAACAGAGGTAAACTTCACTGGTTTACAGGCAAAACTAGCTGAAAATGGTAATTTAAATGCAACCATTTTTATCCGCAATGGGCATAAGAAAGCAATCAATTTAGAGCAATTACCGTTAGAAATTATTGATGCAACAGGAAAACAAATTGCAAAAGGTTCATTTAAAATGAATCCAATTTTAACTGTTCAACCAAACTCTACAAAGCCTTGGACGTTTATTTTCCCAGCAGAACTTGTGAATGCTAAAGACGCTGACCTCTCTCGTTGGACAGCACGTGTAACACAATAACCTAAAACCCCCTTCTCCTAAAAAAGAGAAGGGGGTTTTACTAAAATTAAAAGCGATTTTTGCCTAGACAAAAATCGCTACTTTTTATTTCACGCTATCAAAACGTTTGTATGCTACTAATTTAGAAGACCAGTAAGAGTACGTAACATCCGAAACTTCTACACCATCTGTACCTGCATGAATGAATTTATTATCACCGAGATATATTCCCATATGAGAAATACCTTCTTTATACGTATTCTCAAAGAATACTAAATCGCCAGGTACTGGATTTTCTACATGGGTAGTATTCCCGTAAAAATAGCCCTCACTGCTTGCTCTTCCTATTTTTAAACCGCCTTGATTAAAGGCATAAAAAATAAAACCACTGCAATCAAGCCCTACAGGTGTATTTCCACCATATAGATAGGGTGTTCCAACCAATGTATTGGCAACTTCCACTGTTTTGTTATAAATCGCTTGTCCATTAGCTGTAGGGTCTTTCGCAGTTACTTTTGACGGAGTGCCCGTACCTGAAGTCACATTATTATGTATAGTACCGCCATCGGGTATTACTGCGCCTGGAGAAAGCTTCAACACTTGCCCAACAAAAATTGTGTCTTTTTCAAGCTTATTCCAATCCATTATCTCCTTAATTGTCACATTATATAGCTTTGCGATTTTTGATAATGTGTCACCTTTAGCTACTGTATGAGAACTTGCTGCTGGTTTTCCAGATGTTGATGGAGTGGAAGGCTTTACTTCCTCATTCGATGATTGTTTTGGAATCTCAAGCTTTTGAGCTACATAAATCGTATCTTTCGATAGATTATTCCACTTCATAATATCCCCAATCGTGACTTGATGATTTTGAGCGATTTTCGTTAAAGTATCTCCTTTTTGTACAGTATATGTTGCTGCTTCTGCTGTTTGTAATGCTAAAAATGAAGTTGCTAAAGTACTTAGAACAAGAATTCTCCATTTTTTTGTCTTTTGCATACCAAAGTGCCTCCGTTCGTGCTAGAATATTCTCTTGTGTGTCTATCATACTAGATAATTATTGCATGAAAAATCGGAAAAACTGACTATTTTTCAAACATTATAGGAAACTTATAGAATACGACGAAATCCGACTATATTGAAATACTGTTTTCATTGCAAGATTAGTGTTCCTATGATAACATACATTTCTGTATTTAAAATTTTTAGAAAGTTTTATCTTTTCAATCTTAAAGGAGTTAATATACTTATGAAAAACATCTTGCATTTCATCAAAGGAAATTTAGCAGTAGGATTACTACTATTTGCCTTGTTCTTGGGTGCTGGTAATATTATTTTCCCACCATTATTAGGCCAACAAGCAGGTGAAAACGTCACTGTAGCCATGATTGGTTTCCTGATAACAGGTGTTGGTCTACCACTGTTAGCGATTGTTGCTGTTGCCAAAGCAGGAGGCGATTTACAACTGCTTGCTAACCGTGTTAGTCCTGCTTTTGGGGTGATTTTCACCTCCATTGTTTACTTAGCAATTGGACCGTTCTTTGCTGTACCACGAACAGGATCTGTGTCCTACGAAATAGGCATTGCTCCGTTTCTCTCTGAAGGTATGAGGGATCATTGGGCACCACTTTTTATCACATCTATTTTGTTTTTCACGTTAATTCTCTATTTATCTATTAATCCTTCGAAGCTCGTTGATCGAGTAGGAAAAATTTTGACACCTGCCCTACTTTTCGTTATTTTATTGCTTGCTGTTAAAAGTTTTATTTCTCCTATGGGAGAACCAGGAGAAGCTGTAGGAAACTATAAAGTGTCACCTTTAGCTGAAGGATTTGTACAAGGTTACTTAACGATGGACGTTCTAAGTGCTCTTGTTTTTGGTATCGTCATTTTACAGGCCTTGCGTGATATGGGTATGAAAGATACAAGAAAACAAGTTAAAACAACGATTTTTGCGGGGGTCGTTGCTGCAATAGGTTTATCCTTTGTCTATATCTCTCTAGGGCATATTGGTAATACAAGTATCAATGCAATCGGTATTTCTGATAATGGCGGAAATATTATTGCAAAATCAGCTGAGGTGCTCTTTGGAAATCTTGGAAGTATTATTTTGTCTGCGACTATTTTACTAGCTTGTATATCCACAGCTGTTGGTTTATTAACTGCTAATGCACAATTTTTCCATAAGCTATTCCCTCAAATTTCATATAAAACGTTTTTAGTTGTCTTCACTATTTTTAGTACAGCTATTACAAATGTGGGACTTTCAACAATAATTAGTGCATCACTACCTGTACTATTAATTATTTATCCTTTAGCTATGGTATTGATGGTCTTGTCACTAGCAGATCATTTCTTTAAAGGTGGACAAATTGTTTATATTTTAGCGCTCGTTCCAACTTTCCTTGTCAGTCTATATGATGGCTTAAAACAAATGAAAGTTGAAATTACACCTTATGAAACTATCCTAAAAGCATTGCCAATGTATGAACAAAATTTAGGCTGGCTTTTACCAGCTATTGTTGGTGCATCAATTGGTATTATTATTCATAAATTGATAAAAAAATAATTTACAAGAATCTACTTGCCCATAGCGACAAGTAGATCTTTTTCTATCTCATATAAGTCCACCACTATAGCTATGGCTTCATGTATAATAAAAAATAGATACTCAATTGCATAATGTAACCATCCATTTAATACCTAATAAGGATACATTCTATTTTGAGTTCTAGAAAAGAGGTGTCCAATGAAAAAGTTATTATGGTCATTCGTATTTGTTCTAGGCTTCTTCCTTCTCCCTTTTACAACTACTCACGCTGCTGAAAATGATCAACAGCTTATCAAGGAAATTAAGGAGATTGTGAAAGATACTTACGTTGGAACAATTAATGGAAACTTAGAGAAGGCTACATCCATCTCTGAAATCATGAGTATGCTTGATCCTTACTCAACCTACTTCACTAAACAAGAATTTGAAAATTATATGAATAGCATCAACCTAGCTACTATAGGTATAGGTGTGGTGATTGAAGAACGCGAAGATGGAATTCATATTTTACAAGTAATCGAAGGCAGTGGCGCATTTGAGGCTGGTGTTCAGGCTGGAGATATCATAATTGGCGTTAATGGTGAATCCATTATCGGGCGTTCTACACAAGAGGCCTCTTCCCTTTTAATCGGTAATGAAGGGACTAAGGTGGAAATTACATTAAAGAATAGTGACGGTTCAAACACTACCAAAACTATTACACGTAAAACATTCACATTACCGAATGTACAAACTGACCTGCTATTTGGGAATGTGGGCTATATTTCGTTGGCTTCCTTTTCAGAGGATGGTGCACAGCTTGTTAAAAATGCACTGATAGATTTAAAAAAACGGGGTGCAACATCGTTTATCTTAGATTTACAAAATAATGGTGGAGGTTATGTGACAACAGCTGAAGAACTAACAGGATTATTCCAATCTGCTAAAGTGGCGTATTTATTAGAAGAAGCGCATAACTCTTATACCATCCCAGCAGTTCAACAAGATACAAAGTTTCCTAAAGATACCCGTATCCTTGTAAACCGCTATAGTGCCAGTGCTTCTGAAATGCTTTCCGCATCATTGAAAGACCAAAAGGCTGCTATTTTATACGGAGAAACAACCTATGGGAAAGGTGCTATGCAAGGCTTTTACACATTACAGGATGGAAGCTATTTAAAGCTTACAGTTGGTAAATTTACAGGTCCTGCGGGTCATACTATTCATGAAGTAGGCGTTAAGCCAAATGTTCAAACCACAACAGCACCTATTTTCCAGGCACATTATGATGCATTGAAGGAGAAATATCCTAAATATAAACAACTATCCACGGTAAAAAATATAGCTGATACACAAAAATTTACAGTAAAAATTCCTGCTGGGCTTACTTCACAAATCGCTAAGAGCAACATTCAACTGGCTGCTCTAGGAGCTAAGGAAGTACCCGTAGCAGTTAAAATTGAAGGGCGTTCAATAACTGTTACACCTAAGAGTGCTTTATTAGCGAATCAGGAATATATGCTACTTATTCACCCAAAGAGCAAAGATCAGAAGGGCTACTATCAGCATATAAAAATAAGCAATTAAAAAAACTGTCATCGATAATAAGTATCGATGACAGTTTTTTATATCACTTTTTTGGTTTTCCAAAAATATAATTGTACAATATCATTCGCAAGTTCTGCAGGTAACCTTTTTTCTTCTAATAAATTCGTGATGATGAGTCTTTCTACTGAGCCTACTAAACTATCGATCATGATTTTTATATCCACACTATACAATTGTAGATCTTTGTCACAATCATGCAGATAAATAAGGTGGATCAATTGCTGTGTCATTTGGTTTTTTACCAAATGTGCTTGCTTGGATTCAATAAAACCTATTTTTGTTAATTCAGGATTTTCAATTATGTATACGAACAAGTTCAATAACTTTTGCTCTAAGAGCGTGATAAAACCCTGTAATCCATATTCAATAATGTCAGTTGACTTACTATTCATTACTGCCAAGAATCCGCTTTGAAATTGCGCATTCAAATCGTTATAAAGGGCATCCTTGCTTTTAAAATAGAGATAAAAGGTAGGCTGAGTTACATTGGCAGCCTTTACAATGTCACTAATTTTTGTGTGATGATAACCTTTATCAGAAAATAGCTCTATCGCTTTTTCAAGTAATAGTTGTTTACTTTGTTCGCCATTTGAATTAACTTTTCTGCCTCTTGCCATACTTTCCACCTTATCTTAGTTTAGAGTAGTCATTTTCCCTTTTGTATTGCTTATATAGACACACTATTCTAAATCAAAAGTAACTATAAATTCACAAAACGTACATAATTTAATCTTGATTATATACCATTTTATTATAATACACCCTGTCCTTTTTTACTATAAACTACTATTAATATGATATTTAAATTGAAAAACGAAAAAGTGGATATCTAAGAATCACTTCTAAGAATACCCACCAATAAATTATATTAAAAAACTAATAGTTCTATATTTTAAGTCTAAATACTCTCTTGCCATTCAAGTAACCCACTATCAAAAAGCCCTATATTATACATATGCGCAAATTTAGACATATACTAATCAACATAAAGCAAATCTACTATTTTGAAAAGTCCTTTTTTTTTGAAAAAAATTTTTTTATGAAAAATTTTTTTATGAAAAAGTCAATGACTGCAATAGTTTATCTCACTAACTGACTTTGAAAAATATTTTTTCTGAAAATCAAACTATTTTACTTTTCAAAAAAAGTGTTATAATCGCCAAGAATTTAAATTTTTCATTTTTGGAGGCATATGATGGTATTACGTGACTTTTTCATTTACTTATCAGAGAACAAATTATTAAACAGCGCTGCACAAAAATATGGTTTAAAAATGGGTGCGCAAAGTGTTGTTGCTGGCACAAGTCTACCAGAAGTTGTGCAATCGATTAAAGAATTAAACAAGGCCAATATTTCTTGTACAGTCGATAATCTAGGCGAGTTCGTCTACGAAAAATCAGAGGCAACTGCTGCCAAAAATAATATTTTAGCTGTTGTACAAGCAATTCATGATGAACAGCTTGATGCACACATCTCTCTTAAACCTTCACAACTGGGTTTAGATATTGATTACGCATTTTGCTATGAAAACTTAAAAGAAATCGTAGCTCTTGCACATCAATATAATATTTTCGTGAATTTTGATATGGAAAACTACGAGCGTTTACATAGCTCTTTTGAGTTATTAGAGGAATTACACAAAGAGTATGATAACGTAGGGACAGTTATTCAAGCTTACTTCTTCGAATCAGAGGAAAATATTGAGAAATATAAAAACTTCCGCTTACGTATTGTAAAAGGCGCTTATAAAGAACCTGAGAATGTGGCTTATCAATCTAAAACTGATATTGACCATAATTACTTAAAACTAATTGAATATCATTTGCTACATGGTAAATTTACTTCGATTGCAACACACGACCATAATGTGATCAACCATGTAAAACAATTTGTGAAACAACACAATATTCCAAATGAAAAATTCGAATTCCAAATGCTATATGGTTTCCGTAAAGAAATGCAGCTAGACCTTGCTCGTGAGGGCTATAATTTCTGCACATACCTACCATTCGGTAATGATTGGTACGGTTACTTTATGCGCCGTTTAGCTGAGCGTCCACAAAATGTAGCACTTGTGACAAAACAAGTGTTTAACAAAAAAACGAACATGGCAATCGGCTTAGGAGCAGCAGCATTTGCGCTTGGTCGCCTTTCGAAAAAAGGAAAATAATTATACAAGCATGAAGCTATCCATCAGTTTCAGGAACCTATCCAAAAAGCGAAAACATTGTTAATCATTGTTTTCGCTTTTTTTATTGAGCTTATAGTTTTTAACTCGATACTGTAAACTTTGTCGACGAATCCCCAAGGCAGCAGCTGTTTTGGAGATATTGCCTTGATGAAAATCCAATGCCTTTGAAATATAGTACTCCTCTACCTCTTTCATATAGACATCTAATGGTCGAATATCCTGTTGATTTTTAATGACAAACAAGTCACTCGTAGAAACCTCTTTTTTCGTCTCCTCACAAGAGCTTTGGATTTTCCATTTGAAATGCACTGGCAGCATATGTGATTCAACTATCGTCTCATTGGTGATCAATGAGGTTATTTCATCCAGCAGTACTTCTAATTCCTTTAAATTTCCTGGCCAATCATATTTTAAAAAGGTATCTCGCACTTCTTCTGAAAGCCCGTGAATAGATGAGCCAAAGCTATCACGATGTCTTTTGAAATAATCATCGATAAAAGGCATAATATCTTCTTTTCTTTCTCGTAAAGGAGGTACATAAATCGTAATACCCGAAAAAAGTCTGTAAAGCTTTTTGGATAGCTCATGCTTTTGAATCAAATCAATTGGATCTTTGCCAACACTAGCAATTAAAACATGCTGATGATTAGGATGATTATTAAAAAGTTCAACAATCTTTTCTTGTGCTTCTAGAGATAAATATTCAATGCGCTCAGCAAAGAAGGTTATTTTCTCCTTTTCCACAATATATTTTTCAAATTGCTTTAATACCGTTTTCTCATCTCGACGGCAAATTAAAGCAATAAACATATCATTTTGTACCTTTAGATCATGATGTATTCCCTCTGCAACCATATCAATCCCAGTACCTGATTCCCCTATTAACACAACAGGCATTCTACTTAGTGCCACAATTTTTGCTTTTTCAATGACATCCTTCATGACTGGTGATACAGCCGTGATGATGTCAAATGTCAATGGAGCGCCATACCTTCTCAATGGCTGATACATCATGTATTCAAGCTGTGTAATATCTCGGGCAAATTCCACAGCGCCTATTAAAGAGCCTTCATAGTGCAACGGATAAATATTGCTTATGTAGGTCACTTCTTGATTTTTTTTATTCCAATACGTTTTTTTTATATTGTGCACTGGCGTTTCAGAGCTGAGGACCTTATAAATATCGCTTTTTTCGATTTCAAAATCAATAATCTCTAAGGCTCGCCTCTCCTCAAATTCATCCTCATTAACGCCTTCTAATTCTCTCATTTTTTTATTGTATATAAGCAATTTGCCCTCTGTGTCTACCACACAAATTCCCATATCGCCTTTTTCAATGACGTATTTATAAATACTTAGTAGTACATTGTTATCCATTTTGTCCTCCTGTATTCCATTAAGCTTATTCTAACACCAATATGAAAAGCAGATGCAAAAATTAAAAAAGTTTTAAAAGTTTGAGTTGATTAATGCCAAATTATATTGCATTATATAATTAACACAATCTAAAAAGGTGCATAATCATTTGGCACTACTTATACCTGGGAGGAAACTGACATGATTCCATACAAACACGAACCATTCACAGATTTTTCACAAGAGGCAAACTACAATGCTTATGTAGAGGCTTTAAATAAAGTTGAAGGTTATTTAGGTCAAGACTACCCACTAATTATTGGTGGCGAGCGCATTACAACAGAAGATAAAATCGTTTCGTACAATCCTGCAAAGAAAACAGAAGTCATTGGTCGCGTTTCGAAAGCAAGCAAAGATTTAGCTGAAAAAGCGATGCAAGCGGCAGATGAAACATTCAAAACGTGGAAAAAAGTTGATCCAGCCATTCGTGCGGACGTTCTTTTCAAAGCGGCAGCGATTATCCGTCGTCGCAAACATGAATTCTCTGCATTATTAACAAAAGAAGCGGGGAAACCATGGGCAGAGGCTGATGCAGATACAGCGGAAGCAATCGACTTCCTAGAATACTATGGCCGCCAAATGCTACGCATTAAAAACGGTCAGCCAGTCGAAAGCCGTCCAGGTGAATACAACCGTTATGACTACATTCCATTAGGAATCGGTATTGTCATTTCTCCTTGGAACTTCCCATTTGCAATCATGGCTGGTACAACAGTAGCTGCTTTAGTAACAGGGAATACAGTGTTATTAAAACCAGCTTCTACAACGCCAGTTGTAGCGTATAAATTTATCGAAGTATTAGAAGAGGCTGGTCTTCCAGCAGGTGCGGTGAACTTCGTACCAGGTTCTGGTGCTGAAGTAGGTGACTACTTAGTCGATCATCCAAAAACACGCTTCATCAGCTTCACAGGTTCACGTGATGTTGGCTTACGTATCAACCAACGTGCATCTGTATTAAACGAAGGCCAAATTTGGATTAAACGTGTCATCGCTGAAATGGGCGGTAAAGATACAATCGTAGTGGATAAAGAAGCAGATTTAGAATTAGCTGCCCAATCCATCGTGAAATCAGCATTTGGTTTCTCAGGTCAAAAATGTTCAGCATGTTCGCGTGCTGTCATCGTAGAAGATGTGTATGAGCAAGTGGTAAATCGCGTAGAAGAGTTAACAAACGCTTTAACAGTGGGTGACCCAACTGATTACAGCAACTTCATGGCAACAGTAATTGACCAAGCAGCATTCAATAAAATTACAGAGTACATTGAAATCGGTAAAGGCGAAGGTCGTTTAGTAGCTGGTGGTACAGCAGACGATTCAGTTGGCTACTTCGTACAACCAACTGTGTTCGCGGACGTAGATCCTTCTGCTCGTATTATGAAGGAAGAAATCTTCGGACCAGTGGTAGCCATTGCAAAAGCAAAAGATTTCGACCATGCGATTGAAATTGCAAACGATACAGAATACGGTTTAACAGGCGCTGTTATCACAACAAACCGCATGAACCTAGAAAAAGCGCGTGAAGAATTCCATGTAGGAAACCTTTACTTCAACCGTGGCTGTACAGGTGCAATCGTTGGTTATCAACCATTTGGTGGCTTCAACATGTCAGGTACAGATTCAAAAGCAGGTGGCCCAGACTACCTACAACTGCATATGCAAGCAAAAACAACTTCAGAAATGCTTTAATAATTATTTCAATAAAATGCCGTACATTGTTTCTTAGTAAGCAATGTACGGCATTATTTTTTTGGGGGTAACACAAACGACATATATAATAGAAGAAACTCATGTGAATTTCGGTTCACTTTTCTTCCCCTCTTTAAAACTAACCGTCACATCAAATTATAAAAGCATACTTATTGCCTATAAAACGCTGGTATATTTTATGGCATTTCTAACATTTGACCCTTATCTTGATTGTGTAACTTTGTTAAAATGATATCAGTTTAGGAGGGTAAAACTATGAAAAAACTATCAATTTTTATGTTACTCATGATGCTTGTTAGTCTAGTCATTTGGCAGCCTCAATCTGCCTATGCAGACGAGCTATCAGGACATATGCATGAAAGTGGTCTACGCTATTTAATTCAGAAAAATGCATTACTGAAGGATGCAAATGGAAGCTATCGTCCAAATGCTACGGTTACACGCGGTGAATTCGCCACATACATAGCAAAAGCATTAAATTTGGACACAAAGAACGAGATAACGTTTACAGATGTGTCAGACACATATTTATTTGCAAATGAAATTAAGCTTGCTGCTACTGCTGGAATTATTACTGGCTATACGGATGGCTCATTTAAACCAGATGACCGTATTTCAAGAGAGCATATGGCAGTTATGCTAATTAGAGCAGTTGATTATTTAAAAATACCAAAAGGTACTTCTTCTATTACCTTCAAAGACAATGCAACTATTTTTAAAGATTTCCGACAGGATGTTGCAATCGGTGCGCAATTAGGACTTATTAAAGGAAGCTCCAACGGCATGTTTTTACCTAGAGACAATGCCACAATTGGTGAGGCATCGACATTTATTCTACGGTTAATTCTTCTTGCTGATCAGGTTGACGCTGGTAAAAATGAAAACAATGGTAACTCCGAAAATAACGGTAATACCAATAATAATGGGAACAACAATAATACTGGTAATAACGGTCATACTACCGCCTATATCGTCAAAGAAGTTTCCAATGGTAACTTGGTAGACAAACAAACCTTTACTAGCTTTGAAGCAGCAGAAAAGGCGATGACGACTAGTTCCTTAGTGATTACTCAAAATGATAAAATTATTAAAATGACTTCAGGTTATGTTGTAACGAATAATTATGTTGCTCTAAATTCTGAAACGATTAAGGATCAAATTGCAGTTGCTGGTAATACAGAAATGGAATATCTAGGTAGCGATGCCACACAAGTAAAAGTACGCTTAGCTGGTCATACTGGCTATTTAAAGCAGGCTGACGTTACCTTAATTCCTTCTGCTTTAGTGAAAGGCCGTTCTTATTACACAAATGAGTACGGTGAAATAAAACATACTTTGTATGATTATAAAACTAATAAATATTCTGCTAGTTACGTGTATGGAAAGGCACCTAGCTTTATGAAGCAGGGTGAGAAATACTTTAGCTGGGATGGCATCAACTTTACCAATGCTGATGGTTCTTCAAAGGGAGAAGCCTATAACTACTATCAATTCTTACCAGCTCGTGCAACAACTCAATATACTGTAGAAGAGCTAGATCAATATATTGTGGGAAAATTAGCAGAGGTTGAAAGCTCAGGTGCTACGATTTATAAAAATGCCACAACTAAAAGTAAACTACTTGGTTTAGGTTCTGTATTAAAAGAAGTGGAAGCCAATTCTCATATCAATGCTATGCTTATTTTATCCTTAGCACAGCATGAGAGTGCCTATGGTATGAGTGATCACGCTCAAAATCTAAACAATCTATTTGGATTATATGTCTATGATACAAATCCATTAAACAAGAAGTTTGATAGTGTGGAAGCCAATATTAATGAGCTAGTTGAAAAATTCCTTCAGCCAAATTATATTACGCCAGGTGGACGCTATACGAATGGTGCAGTTGTTGGTTCTAAGGCTATCGGCTTTAACGTAAAATACGCTTCAGATCCATTCTGGGGCGCAAAAATTGCAGGACATTACTATCGTGCAGAAAAAGCTTTAGGCTTTAAAGATGCGAATAATCCTTATAAAATTGCTCTCACAACAACAGCTGGACTAAATGTTCGTGCAGATGCATCAACAAGTCAAAGTCCACTTTTCACATTTAGTAAAAGTAATATGCCTGTCATCGTTACAGATACAAGCTCAAATGGTTGGTATCAAGTTGTTTCCGATAAACTAAACACTGAACCTGGATATATAAGTAAGGATTATATTAAATTCATCAATACCGTGAAATAGCGTAAATGGCTGCCTCTTATAAAGGAGGCAGTCATTTACTTTTTTTGATAAAGTCACTAGCGGAAAAAGGCCGTTTCATAAGGCAGGAGGTTGATTTCCGTTCCGCCAGGTACTCATCTGTGACGCTGGCTCCACTCCAATCATATGTGCAAATGTGTCTTTTCCTTATCTTTGCCGTAGCGATCAATTTAGCCCATTATTTGTATGATTAGAAAAATTTTATAGCTAATTTTATCAATTAGTTTGTCTTTCTCTTATGTGGGTATATAGAGAATAAGAAAAACGATCCCAAAGGCTCGTACACCTTTGGAATCGTCTCTTTAATCAATTATTGTTTTTTATAGTATTGCAAAATACCATTATAAATAGATTCTGCAAATAATTTAACGTATTGATCATTTGTCATTTTACTGTTATCCTCTGCATTCGTTAAGAAACCAAGTTCTACTAGAATAGACGGGATCACCATATTACGAATTACGTAGTATTGCTCTTGCTTGACACCACGATTTTTCATATTTAAATTGTTGACAATTTGATTATTAACATATGTCGCTAAATCAATGTCTTCCTGATACATATCTCCTGTAGATATTGCATAATATGTTTCAGTACCAGACGCTGACGTATTAGCAGCAGAGTTGACATGAACACTTACAAAAATTTCACCATAGTTTGCTTGAGTAAAGTCTACACGATCTTGTAAGGATGGATACGTATCACCAGTACGTGTCATATAAACTTTTGCACCAGCATTCTCTAGTAATTGTTTCACTTGTGTGCTGACTTTTAATGTAATGTTCTTTTCAGAAGCAGAGCCCTTTACTGTACCTGGATCTTTACCACCATGACCTGGGTCTAGGATGATAATACGATTTTGTAAAGGTTTAGCTGTTTGATTTAATAGTTTCAAATAAGACTTGTGAACATAGCCTGTTTGGCCATTATAGGTGATTTCTGCCCAGTAACCATTGATGTTATTAACTTGGACATACTCCCCTTTATTCAGCTTAAATAACACGGCTGATGTAGAGTTACTTTGACTGCGAACATTTAAATTAGCCACTGTGACTCTACCTAGCACATCACCAGAAGCTGGTGGCGTTGGATCTGGATTTGGATTCGGATTTGGATTTGGATTTGGCTTTTCTTCTTCCACAATATCCGTAGTGCTATTCGCTACAATATAACCTGGTAAACCATTTACTTGTGTTAAATAGTAGCCACCAATTGTTTTGTAAACAGGAAGCTTTTCGTTCGCTTTAATCGATGAAATGACTTTTGCTGAAGATGTAGGCTTCACATATAAATTGACAGCATTTTTTGTCGTTACTTCTTTTTCGACTGTTCCTAACGCATTGCCATCTGCATCTACAAATTCTGCATATTGCTTATAGATATAGGCATATGCGCCTTTATAAGTAACCTTTAGCCAATTACTTTCAACAGCGTAGACTGATAATTTACCGCCTGTATTGACTTTGCCCACAATGTTCGTGCTTGAAGTAGAATCTTTTGTCTTACGGATGTTTAACCCATCTGTAGTGACCTTCACTAAGCCAATGACTTGTGATGTATCTGGAACTTGTACACCTTTTACAGGAAGCTCTAAGCGATATTTTTCACTGTTTGCACGTGCAACGAATAGTGAGAATTGGGAACGTGTTACAGTGCCATTCGGTAAATACGTATTACCTGTTCCGTTGGTAATGCCATTATAATAGATTGTATTGATGTATTTCACATATTCATGTGTGATTCCTACATCAGTAAAAGGTGAGTCGATCCCCTCATACTCACTAGTATCTAAATTAAAAGCCTTTGTTAATACATAACTCATTTCTCCACGAGTTAGAGGCTTATTTGGTAAGAATTGACCTTTTATATTTTTGTCGAAAAATCCTAGCTGTACAGCACGTTCTATATAACCTGACATTTCAGTGCCGACTGTCACATCTGAAAAGCTAGATTTATTTACCACTAATGGTTTATTACCAGAGGCAACAACAACCATTTTGGCTGCTTGTCCTCTTGTTACACTATTATTTGGGCCAAAGACTCTCTTACCATTCACAAAGTAACCTTGAATTACCCCCAAATTTACTAAATAATTGATTTCTTCATAGGCTGGGTGATTTTTAGTAACATCTTCAAATGTTATATTCGAATTGTTAGCTGCACTGACACTTGCACTATGTATCGTAAACATAGAAGCCGAAATGAATAAGACGCACAAGATAAGACTAATTTTTTTGATGTTCAATGTCTTATTTCCTCCCTTCTTGTTCTCTTAACGTGTCCATTTTAACAAAATTAGCTAAATAAAGCATCATACAATAGAACTGTTAAAATTTAATTTTCCAATTCACATCCTTTCCTACAAAATTATCATAAAAATAGAAGAGTCTGCTATTGCAAACCCTTCTTCCATTATACGCTATTCAAAAGATCATTTCTTGCAATCTATGACACAATTAAAGTGTTAACTTTATGAACTTATTGTTGGATTCTTTCAATAAAAACTTTTAATTGTTCGATTTTTAGTAATTCATCGGAACCGAAGCTACCGTCTCCGTCACCATTTGTAATGCCATTTGACGCTAGAGTAGAAACATATTCATTAGCCCAGCTCTTTTGAGGCACATCACTAAATGCTACACTTCCACCATTATTTTCAAGACCAAACGCTAACACTAATACTTTAGCAATTTGGGCACGCGTAATCGGTGAAGACGGGTTGAATTTACCATTTGCATCGCCTTCAAAGATACCTAATTTTGCTACAGCTGCAATAGCACCTGCATGCGCATATGTAGGTTTTACATCTACGAAACTAGTAGTAGTATCAGATGTATCTAAGTTTAAAGCTTTTGCAATTTGTACTGCTACCTCTGCACGAGAAGCATATACGGAAAAGTCAATAGCTGCTTGTTTTACTTCAGCTTGTTGTTGAGCATCAAATGTTGCCACACGTTTAGCACCTACATAACGATCGCCCCAATAATATGGGTCATTAACATTTGAGTAGCTTACACCTTGACCAGTTTGAGAGTGGATCATTTTACCATCACCTATGTATATCCCCACATGTGAAATACCACTACCACTTGTATTGAAAAATACTAAATCGCCAACTTGAAGATCACTTTTGGCAACTGCAGTACCTTGTTGATATTGAGATCCTGACGTACGGTTTAATTGAATGCCTAAGTCTGAAAATACTTTAGAAGTAAAGCCAGAGCAATCAAAACCGCTAGTTGTAGTACCGCCATATTTATATGGAACACCTAAATATTTAGAAGCTGTATCAGTTAAATCTGCTTTAGACGCTGCTTCAGCAGTATTAATATTAGTAGTTGAAAATAACATAAATGATGCAAAAATCGGTAATAACCATTTCTTATTCATACTTTTGTTATACCCCTCTCAAAACTTTTTTGCCTATACATAGACTATCACAAAAGAGGCGAATGTTATTTTTCAATTGTGTAACGGTTTTAGACAGCAAAAAAACGCTGTAATACCAACGTTTGGCGGTATTTCCAGCGTTAAAAAGGGGATTTTTTTATCGTAATTTGGAACTTTCGTAACATTTCTGTAATATTAGCGATTCTTTGTTACACAACAACTTATTGACTAGAGAACATTTGGACCCAATAGTAATTTCCTTTGCTATCCTGTGCTATTGCAACACCTGTGTTCGTATAGTGCTCTTTTAAAATATTATCTCGATGGCTAGGTGAAGCCATCCATGCCTTAACAGCAATTTCAGGAGTTTTAATATTTCTAGCAATATTCTCTCCAAAACTTGTATAGTTGTAATCAAATAATGTCGCTAAATCCCAAGGTGCTCCATAAAATGGAGAAACGTGTTCAAAATAATGGCGATTTACCATGTCCTGTGCTTTGATAATGGCAATTTGTGTCAGTTCCGAATCATAAGCAACAGGTTCTAGCTTATTCTTCTGTCTTTCAACATTTATTAATTCAATCACCTTTTTTGACCACTCAGAAGAAAGGTTTACAGTTGGGATATAATCCTTTGCTAGATAGTCATAGGCTACTTCCAATGCCTTAATTTTTTGTTGAAAAGCCATGCTACGCTCAACAAATACAGCAAACTGCGCACGTGTTACCAATTGGTCAGGAGCAAAATGCTTAGCATCTACCCCACTAATAATGCCGATATCTGCTAAGGATTCGATATAATCTTTTGCCCAATGCGTACGTGTAATATCCGCAAATTGACTGTTATTTTTGCTATCTACCCTAAGTTGATACGCAAGAGCTAGCATTTTTGCCACCTGCATACGCTTTAAAGGCTCTTCTGGATGAAAGGCATCACTTTTTTGAATAACTCCCAGTTTAACAAGCTGGCAAATTTCCTTGTAATATGGATGCGTTGTAGGAACGTCCTTGAATTTTACAGGGTTCTCAATGTCAATGTTTGTTTGAAGGGATCGAGCAATGGCAGCAGCAGCCTCTGCCCTTGTAATAGCTTGCTCTGGCTTAAAAGTGTTGTCGTTATATGTAGTCATATATTGTTTTGTGAGCATATGTTGAATCGAAGCATTTGCCCAGTATGAATTTGTCACATCTACTGCCTTAGCAGACGCTGCTTCTACTTGACTAAAACTAGTTAAACTTCCTACGGTTGCAGCTATTGAAAGTACCATTATACTCAATAATTTTTTCAACAGGGCGACCTCCTCACGTTGGCAAAATAAAAATGTATGAATGGTACCTCCCCATCAAAGCGACCATTTATACTATAAGATACGAATTTCAGATGATATAGTTTCACTTTTTTGGAAATTAATATTAGGATTCATTTTTTCTTACTTATAAAAGGAGTTTTCCCGTTATATTCATTGGGAAAACTCCTTTTTTATCATACTATTGAATCATTTTAAGATAGTCTTCTAGAATGCGGTAATTATATACTAAGCCCTGTTGCTCAATGGACAAATTACTATAATCTTTTTGAGCTGCTAGCACTTTTTTCTCGAATGATGAGCTATCTGGATCAATATTGCCGATTGCTTGAACAACTTTGAGAACGGCAGCCACATCTTTTTCAGCCTGCTTTAAGACATCCTCATTAATGACCTGTCCTTTAATTTTAGAGTCCAATGCCTTATAGGCAGCAACGGCATTTGCCACATCTTCAATATACGTCGACGAGCTTGGAGACAGTCCCGCTATGATCTCCACAACCTTCTTCACATCAGCTAAACTTTTCTCTGCTTCGAGTAAAAGAGAATAATTGGAGATACGTTGTTTATCTGTCGTATTCAAACTATCATATTCTTTACGCGCCGCTTCCACCATGCCAAAGTAATATTTATCCTTTGGATTCAATTTAGCAATATTATTATAAACCTTGATAACATTATCTAGCGAAAGCAATAGCTGGTCGTTATAAACATAGCGACGTTGATCCGCATTAAGCTTATCATAGGCTTTTAAAATCTTTTGGTATTGGCTATTCATATCTTTTGCCGTTAGTAATCGATCGATATCTTCTACAATACTCATTACAGGCTTTATTAGCTTTTCCTGATCTTGTAGCACTTTATAATTTTGAACAGCCCGTTGCTGATCTTTTGGTAAAGCATTGTATGCAGCACGGATTTCTTGAATACGTTTCACATACTGCTTTGGATCAATGGACGGTAAGTCATTAATCATTTGCATAACATTTCCAGCACCTAAAATACTAGACTCAGCTGCTTGCAATAAGTAGTAGTTGGTCACGTATTGCTTCATATCGTCAGGTAGTGCATCGTAAAGTGAGCGTGCTCGTGATGTATCTTGAAGGAATGTGTTACTTGAAGATTTTAATTTACCAATTAATTCCATTATACTAGAGACAGGCTCAAATTTTAAGAGAATATCAATATTATCGATGTATTTTTTTTGCTCCTTCGATAGTTTATCATACGCTTTACGTGCTGAGTTTACCTTACTAACAAAGCTTGTTGATTCTGGATCTAATTCATTAATTTGAACCATCACACTTAAAATTGGTTTAACTGCTTTTTCACGAGTTGTTAAATCTTTAATATTTGTCACTAATTTCTTTTGGTTAGATGATAGCTTATCATATGCTACACGAGCATTCATCAGCTTCGTTAAGTAGTCTGCATCTTGCACTTCGGTTAAGTTAATTAGCTCGACTACACTCTGTGCTAACCCCTGTTCATTCTCTGCTGCTACCAGTGCATCATAGTTTACGATCGCTTGCTGCTTCTCTGCTGGCAAGGAATCATAAAGCTCGCGCGCTGTTTTCATATCTTGATAGAAAGTTTTACTCGTTGGTTTTAACGACGCAATAAGACCAATCAAGGAAGCAACATCCTCTACAGCAGTGAGATTAGCATAGTTTGTTACACGCTTTTGGGAAACTTGATCAAGTGCATTATAGGCTTTACGTGCATCAAGAACCCTTTTTGTATAATCCTTATTTGTTGGATTTAAGGCATCAATCATTTGAATCACCTTGATTACTGCCTTGTTATCCTTTTCATAGGAGCTTAACATTTTGGCTTGCTCCACTAGCTTCTGTGCGTTCTTATCCATTGCTTTATATTCTAATGTAAGTTCGGCTACCTTTTTGACAAATGTGTCAGGGCCTTCATTTGCTAAGGCTATAATACGGTCATCAAATGCTTTGGCCGTATTGATATAGCCTTGTGCGTTTGTTAGGTGTACATAATTGATGACCTCGTCTTGAAGTTTTGGCTCTATATTATTCAATGCGTTATAAGCACCCGTTGCCTTTTGCACATCATCTTTATAGGTCTTTTTTGAAGTATTTAAAGCATCAATTTGAACAATAACATCTATAACAGGTACTTTTTTACTCAAGCCCTTATAATTTAAAACAAACTCCTGATTAGCATTATCTAGTTTGGAGTAAGCCGTATAAGCTGATTTTGCTTTAGAAATATAGCTTTTAGAGGAAGGATCCAATTTTTCAAATTGAGAGATGACATTAACAACCGATTTATAGGATTTCTCTAAATCTGTTAGCTCTTTAATATTCGTTACGCGCTTTTTAGCTGTTGGTGATAACGCATTATAGTTTGCTCGTGCGGTTAATATTTTTTCAATAGCTATATTTTTATCTAGCAGATCAATTTCCACTATAACTTCTTTTACCGCTTTTTCTTCATCAATTAAAGCATCTATTTTTACAATCAGCTGTGTTTTTAAATTATTAAGAGCTTCTTCATAGCCACTACCTTGTGCATCTAATTTATCTACTTGGTTTCTTATTGCGGCAAGCTGTGCGCTGTAATCTGCTGAAGGTTTTAATGTATTGATTGTTTTTGATAGATCAGCGTATTTTTGAAACAGTGTTAGTTTTGCAGCTCCTTGCACTAACGCTTTATCATTTTCATTTAACTTGTTAAAGGCAGTCCAGGCAGAGAGTGTCTTACTTTCAAAAGTTTTTTCAGCTGGATTTAAGCTATCAATTAACTTATCTACCTTTAACGCAGCACCTAAATTTTTCTCCCAAGATGTCAGCTCGGCTAAATTACTGACGATTTTTTTTACATTGCTTGGATTGATTGTTATTCCAGTTGGAGCAGGTGGATTATCATAAGCTGCACGTGCTGCTTTAATGGCAGCTACTTTTTCACTGTCTGCTTTAGGCTCAATCAATTTTATAAGGGCTTCGATACTTTCAGCCACAGTAATATTGTCAATTGATGATTGTAATTCACTCGCATTTTTAACAAATTCTTTATTAATTGTTAGGCCGTCGTATTTTGTTTTTAGCTCATTAACTGCAATACGATAAGCGTCATCTTTGGATACACGTAATGTAGAAATGCTTTTCGAAATATTGGCCGCCTGACGATATTGTTCAATGCTCTTATATTCTGTTTCTACTAAATTTTTAGACGCTGCATCCAGATTATTGTAGGCTTTATCAATTGCTGCTACCGCATTAATTAAGCTTGATGCTGAAGTGAAATCTGCTGGCTGTTTGCCTTTTAGCTCGGCAATACTAGAAGTCACTTTTTCTAGAGCAGACAAACCTGCTAATGCATCCTTATACTTTTTAAAAGGTGTAACCTTATCATCATTTGGATTGTACGCTTCAATTACTTTCTTTTGCTCTGTTGTCAACCCATTATAATTCGCGGTAAAACTATTTATTTTAGGCAAAACAGCTGAGTAATCTGAGGATTTTTCCAATAACTCAACTAACAGAACTAATTCTGTAGCTACTCCTTCTGCTTTAGTCGCATCCACTTTTAACTTATTTAATTTGTCAACATCCATTCCCTTGCCTTTAAAGTAGGCATTGCGTTCTGCATCAGTATAGCCGTATTGTAAAGATGTGCCGCGAATTGTATTGGCAATGTCTTTTGCATTATTCACTAGCGCCTCATTGACAGCTGCTTCAAATTCCTTTTGAACAGTTACATACGCTTTTAGATTATCCGTGCCGATATTTAAAAAGTTATCATATTTCTTATCGTAAGCGGCTACCTCTGCAATAAATGTTTTACTTGTAAACGAGATTCCCGTCATTTCTTTTCCTAATTTTTGTAGCTCACTTAATAAGCTACGCTGCTCCTCCACATAGCGATACTTCGCTTCAATAAATGCAACTTCGTGTTCATTAAAACCTGCTGCACTTAAAACTTGAAGATCTCCTTTTGCAATGACCATGTCATCAGCCGATGAGTTCTCTGACAGCTTACCAAATTGAGCAATAAGCTGCTCTCTTGTCGTGGCAGCCGCTACCTCATTCATATAGGCAACTTGCTCTGTATGTGTTGTGACGCGAGATTGTGCATCATTTTCCTGTGCGTTCGCTATAGCCGTAGGTGCCAATAAAAGACCCGTTATGACCCCTGCTGTCAATTTTCGATTCAATCGAACCACCCTTTCATCGTTTATGTATAGGAAAATGATTGTATTCATTTTCATTTAGAATTTATGACTTTAGTATCGGTGTAAATTGCTTGATTTCAAGCCATTCTAATATATTTACAAAATGAGACATATCAAAAGTAATTTTTCTAAATTACTAGCTAGAAAAACAGGAAGTTATTTCAATTATACTATACAATGGTGTTATATGAGGTTTTCACCAATCGACATATAATAAGAAAATATGTTTTTTCGAATTTATTGGAAAAAAACAGCTTTTTTCATATGTCATAATATCTTTACAAGGTGTATACTACAACTTTGATATCCTATTTTGGAAGAAAGGACGCTGTTTTATGTTTTACCATTATAAGTTCTGGCATAGCTTAAAAAATCCTACCTACTTTACTAGCATCGTAGAGGAAGGCGAGGTCATCGGATATAAAAAACGAGTACTAACGGTGTTCATTCTTTTCATCCTGTTGTTTGCTGCTCGCGAATATTGGGGAATGGGGACAGAAAATTTAACATCCTTATTCGCAATGGATTTACAAAATGAATACTATGTAGCACGTATCCTTTCGATGCTTGGTGCCGTTTTATGGGCAATCGTCTATTTTTGCTTCCACTATTATGGTGTTACCTATCTATTACATCTATTAACGGACATTCCTTATACTTGGATAAAAAAAGTCCAGCTTTATGTTGTAGCCTTTCTATTAATTGAAAAAGCAATCCTCTTTGCTGTTTTCTATGCAGTAGGCTATACAACCATGTTTTCTTTCTTCTCCTTAGCTCCTGCTGCCCTACAGGTGATTGAAACAGATTTCGTGTTATTTACCCTCAATCAATTGACGGTAACAACGGTTTTAATCACTATTGTACAGTTTCTCTTCTTATCAAAATGGGAGGAAGAAGCTAGTAGAAAAATGTTAGTAGTCAAATTGATTGGAGTACAGCTATTTATGGCCATATTTGTTGGTTTGATTAGTGTACTACCAATTAAAGAATGGATTGCTAGGGGGTTAGGATGATGACATTTCTCAAAACAAGACCATGGACAACTACGACCATCGTGTTAGCAATGCTAGTAATCGGCATAAATGCTTATTTTGTCTTTAAAGATAATAGCAACGTGACACGATCCTACTTTATCGATGAATTTCAAAAAGCTTATATCGGCACGAATACAGAGCGTCTTCATAAGGAAACGATTGTAGCACCTGCTGAGACATACACGATTACTGCTGATGCAACTAACTTATCAGCTGTGAATGTAAAGCGTGGCCAAGAAGTGATGATGAATGATGTACTTGCTACCTATAAAACGGATGAGGTGGATGAGGCGTTAACAAAGCTTGAATCTGAACGCACTGCCTATGAAACAGAATTACAAGATTTACAGGATGCACTTGATCAAATTGAGGATGAATATGGAGACGATTCAAATCCAAAAAGCTCCATTAATACGGATCAAATCAATGACAAGCTATCTGTAACGCTAAAATTAGAGCTTGCTCAACAAAATTCAGCATCTACAGCAGTTGCCCTGTTAAATCGACATATTGCTGAAACAAATCGTCAAATTGCGTTACTTGAAGCCCAAATTACACAAATTCAATCTCGTCAGGGTATTATCAGCCCTATTGATGGTGTGGTGGCAGCGATTAAGGAAGAAGCTGGTGCGCTAACTTTTGAAATCTATTCGAATGAAAAAGCAATGTATGCCTATTTATCAGAAAAGGAATGGCAAAAGGTGGAGGAAGGACAAACTGTAGATTTCAAGGTGAAGCATGTCAAGGATGATCTATCTGGCATCGTATTAGAAAAACAAACGATTGCTACTGACGATCAGACAGTTTGGGCAAATGAGCTAGCTAAAACGGCTGCCTTGCCACAACCAACTAATTATGAAGTGACCTTACAGCAGGATGCCCCACTTGAGGACATTCCATTTTCAACAACTGGCAAAGCCTCTATTATTGTTAACGAAGCATTCGATTCTTATAAAGTCGATAAATCGTGGCTAGCTACAGCTAAAAAAGGGAACAAAAAATTGTATATCATCAATCAGGACGGTAAAATACAGCTAATTGATGTCAATGTGCAATTTAAAACGGCTAAGTCAGCTATCTTTATGGATTATCTTGATGAAGGTACGCCAATGCTCTCGAATGAGAAACGTAATCTCGAAGCCTATACCTTCAGAACATTACCTGTTGAGAAAATACATTGGAGCCATTTTAAAGAGCTAACTTGGAAGCAATATGTGAAATATATCGTTTTCTAATCTAAAACCGCCTCGTCCTTTTATGGACAAGGCGGTTTTTTTGTTAGAAAAGAAGATAACACTAAAAAAAACATTTAGCAAAGCGAGCGATGGGTTGATTTCCGTGCCGCCAGCGTCCTTTCCAGGGGGCGTCCGATGAGCCGCTTCACTCACTTACGTTCGCTCCAGGGTCTCATCTATGACGCTCAATTCCCTAGGAGTGTCGCTGACTCCACTCCAATCAACCTCTCTGAAAATGTGTCTTTCCTTTTCTTTCATACTAACAGTAGTGAAAAATGTGGAGAAATGTTGAGTGACAGCACTCCTCAATAAAATGATTTGAAAACCTTTATAAAAAGTTGTGGGTTGTTGTGCTTTTCGCTAGCCCACAGGTAAGCAAGCAACGGATATCCACTTCACCTTTCACAAAAATTCTGTTAATTGTTTTGTTTTTCAAGACAACATAAAGAATCCTCTGTAGCTGTTACAGAGGATTTGTCTTCTTTATTTTAATGATAAACATCTATTTAAGAAGCTTGCAAATTGAGCACGTGTAATTTGTGCATCTGGTCTAAATGTGTTATCTGGGAAGCCGCCAGTTAAATCATTTGCGACAAGTGCTTGGATATGGCTGTACGCCCAATGTGTTGATTTCACATCTGAGAAGCTTACTTTGCTTGTACCTGTTAATTTATAGGCCCTTGTTAAAATGGCAGACATTTCAGCACGTGAAAGCTGTCCGTTTGGATTAAACTTCCCTGCCTCTTGCCCTTTAATAATGCCAGCCTGCTCAACTGCGGCAATGGCACTGTATGCATAATGGCTCTTACTCACATCTTTAAAGCTGGAATCCTTCGTTGTAGTTAGATTTAAAGCCCTAGCGATGATCGTAGCTGCCTCAGCACGTGTAATGGATGCCTCAGGTTTGAACGTTCCATTTGAGTATCCTTTAATAAGAGATTGATCGTATAAGCTTTGGATTTCGGAAAATGCCCAATGCCCTTTTGTTACATCTGTATAAACTAATTCCACATGATTGTCTTTATATACTGCTTGTAATTGATCGAAATACAGCTGACCTTTCTTTTGAAGAGAAGCTGTTGGCTGAGCAACATACAAACGTTCGAATTTTAGTGGCTGTGGTAGATCACTTGGAATATCTGCCGTCACGTACTTCCAGCCACTCCAGTCTAAACCGCCCTGACTTGTGAAATCAATTGTATGCTTAGCTCCAGCACCATCAATCACAACGCCTCTTAGCCAATGTTTACCAGCATCGCCAAATACCCAAAGACCGATATTTTTAGGCTGCCCTGAAATAGCAATTGGTGTTTTCGCAACCATATAGGCTGCTTTTGTGCCTGTACCTGCTGTTGTAAAATCATAGTTTACTTGTAAGCTAGCAGTTCCCTGTCTAGCATACTCTTTAGAGCTTGCTAATGAAGCATTGGCTTTCGCTGTTTCTGTTGTCCAAGAAGAAGTATTATCAAAGCTATCTAGTACAATTGGTTTCTCTGCTAAATCTACTACTTTCACAGCCGCAGACGTACGAATTCCATCATACTCCCCAATAATTTTCCCTTCACCCTTTTGTGTTGCTGTGAAGGTTGCACCGTCCATTTTGCCGATATTTCCTTCAACTGTCCAGTTCATATTTGCTGGGTTGATGGTCATTGGATTCAAGTATTGATCATAAGCCCTTGCAACTTGCATATCTACAGAAGATCCTTTCATTACTTGACCAACACTACTTAACGTAATTGATTTTACTTTCCCTGGTGGCGCTGTATTCACTACCTGTAAAATGGCAGATACACGACGTTCACTACCTTCTGACGGTCTATTCACTAAATTAGCGAAATAACCTCCTGGATTACGCACCACCATTGCTGTAGAGCCGCCCCCATCTAGGTTAATAGCCGAAGCAGCACCCACTGAAATTAAATGAGCAGCTAAATCCGATAAATTAACACCATTACTATGACCACTTATGCGACCATCAATCGTCACAAGAGATACCTTTGTACCTGTAGCATCTATAGCTACTGCTGTACGCGGACTACGTGTAGAAGCAAACCCTGAATTCGTTGGCATAGAAATATCCACTTTGCCGTTACGCACAAGCATTGGTCCAGCAGCTAAAATGAACTGTGCATCCATCCATTTTTGATCGATCGATAAGCTGACATCCACGCTTGTACCTGCTGTAATGCTACTTAATTCAGCGGCTAACTCTTTATTTTGTACAGAGATAACAAAGCCATCTGCTGGTACAGAAGAGTTACCTTCTGCTCCATAGGCTGTTACATGAGATACTGTACCTGAGAACTGATCACCAAAATGCAGGGTGCTTGTATCTTGGCTAGCGCCTGACACAACAAGTTCTACACCCCATGTATTTGTCCCTGTTGATCTTTTTTCTGGTGTATATAAAACGTTTTTATTTGTTCCTCGTTCACTATTAATAAGATCAATAGGATAGCTTTTGCCATTCACTTGGAAAGTTAGATTTGTAGAATAATAATCTGCAATCGCTTTCCCTGATTTCGATAAACCAAATGCAACTGGCTTTTGTGTTGGACTATCATATGTATCTCCCAAAATACCATAGTTCACAATTTCATTGTTTTCTGCTAACAAGTTCGCAGGCATACCATTTCCTAAAAAGTAAGAGGCATTGACAGCCCCAACAACACGATGCCCATCAACTGTGTTTTGCTTAGCCATCGCTGATGTTGTTTTTAATGAATTAATAGGATTTGGCATACCAATTTCTAGTTTTGTATATGTATTATTTAAATTAACATCTAAAACATTTACAAACTGACGTATTGAACCTGACGTATAGTTTTGCTGTGAATGTATTACCTGTGGTGAAACCTCTGTTTTAACTTCACTGACTTTATTGCCTAAACCAGCAGCTTGTCCATTGATGGGGCTAACTGTTAGTGTAAGCATGAAAAGGACTACAATAATCGTTATTAGTTTTCTTGCCATTTTTCACTCCGAATTAATTCAAAGTATGGCACGTACCAAGTCACATGGCCCGTGCCAGTGACTTTTTTATTTTGTTTCTACATAGATTGCTACTGGAAGGTTGACACCACCAGCATGCATTAGCTCTAATTCAATCGTGTCTTTCGAGCCCTTCATCTTAAAATCTGGTAATTCAACATACTCTGCCCCGACTCTTAAAGAAGGCACTAAATACACTTTGCCATTCACCTTAATCGCTCCGCTGTATAAACCTCCTCGACCAGCCAACTTCAGCTTAATCGTTTTTGTAGAGCCTGTTGGATTGACAACAGGAATAGATACTTTATAGTTCATACCGAAGTGACCTGGGTTCCCAACCGCTCCATTGATTTGAGAAAGTGAATTTTCAGCCGTTTGAAGATGGTCTGTACGGCCATTGGAAATGTTATAGCCTACTTCAGGCGAATCTACAGTATAGGCTGGTAGCTCTGCTAGAATTGAAGCACTTGGCCACGCACCTCTTGGGTGTTTCGCATACTCATCAACCGCAACCTGGTCCGAATGGATGGTTGTTAAATCCGTATTATCCTTTGAAAGCACTGTACGTATTGTATATTCTGGCTTTCCACCATTGACTGCTTGAATATCTAAATCATGTAAAAAACCAATAATATAATCATAGTGTAGGTCATATGTTTCAATTAGCTTCGTTTCACCTGGTGCGATAACAATGCCACTACTCTCTGATTTTTTTAGCTTATTATTTAATTCAGCATCAGCAATTGTTAAACCAATATCATGACCTACCCAGCTGTTACCTGTTTTTTGGTTAATGCCTTTCGAATCAGTCACTTTAATGCTCTCTATCATAGACTTGTTTTGAACAGTAATACCAATATTGACATCTGTTCCTAGCGTGTTATAGTGCCAGCCAAAGACACGGTGCTTGTTCATTGCTTTCGTTGGCTTCACGTCGTATTGTGCAAGTGTTACATTATTTATTGGTACAAGCTTGCGTGTTAATGTTTCTGGATTATCACTAATAAATAGATCACGATCCCCTTCTAAACGAGCAGAAGGAATAACCTCTGGCGATGACGTAGTGCCGTATGATTTTTCAAGGAAAGAGCTTGTATACATATAACGATATACATAAATATACATTTCTTTTTTTTCTGTGATATAACGCAAATTCCCGCCTAATGCATCCACTAGAAACTTAGCAGGAACATACATTTTGCCTTTTTGTATAAATGGCTTTTCGATCATTGTCACTGCCTCATTGTTAATCAAAGCCTGATTGCTGTTATCATTGAAAATAAAACTCATACCACCAATTAGCAATTCAAAGGAACCATCAGGTTGCCAAGTGCCAGATGAATCATCTAAATAATCATAAATATAGCTAGCAGGTAGATATGTTCTTCCATCCTTTGTAACAATCGGATCTTTCATGACAATACGTTTGTTATTGATATGTAAGATATATGGGTCTTCCTGCGGTGGTGCTGTTGTTTCATCTGATAATGTAATATCTACCGATTGAGTAGTCTCATCCCAATTAACAACACCATCAAAGTTTTCGCTGACGAAACGTAATGGCATGTAGGTACGATCCTTATACATAAATGGCGCAACATCCATTGCAACCTCTTGACCATCTACTAAAGCCGTATTCGAATCAATCGTTAAATCAACCATCTTACCATTGCGAATCGCCGATGCCGTCAACGTTTCCTTATCCCAATCCACACTTGCACCAACCGCTTCATACAATGCACGCATTGGTAATAATAAGAAATCCGATTTATTTAAAATAGGATCATTGACTTGAATCGTCTCTCCATTAATCGTAATCGAAACATTATTTTTTATCTGAATTCCATTGTTACTAGTAGCTGATGCAGACGCTTGTCCTGGCAAAATCGTAGCCAATGCAACTGCTGATACAATACATGTAGTCTTTAGTTTTCTAAACATCTCAATCTCCTTTTTTCCTCTTAAAATCGTCTCTACCATCTTAACATGAACAAAGCCCAAAATGTGGGATTTTTATCGAATAAAGTAGAATTCGGTACTAGAGTGCTAGCCTTTCTCCTTCAAAAGCTTCATGTAGAACAAATGATATTCTAAAATACCATGAATATTTTCTATAAAACTTATTTTGGTTGCTTTCACACTATTAGTACATCCCTTTAAAGTAGACTTGTCATAGCCGCAAAAAGTTACATAATTATTAATTTCCTTTTAAGAAATTGAACAATTGCGACGTATTGCAGTGTTTGAAATACCATCTTCTGAATACTTCAAACGAATGTAAACTACAAGCTTGTACCATAAAAAATAAGAGCTTCGTGACGCATTTGGCCACGAAACTCTTATTTTCTTCTCTCTTAATTCAATCATTTTTGATAGTTAAATTGTAAATGGATGCCTTTATCTAACGTTTGATTATTTGCGTTTTTCAATTTGGAATTGATGACAAGCGTGTAGGGGATACCTTCTATATAATTGTTAGTTGGCGTCACCGTAATTTTTTTGCCATCTATTCGAACAGAAATATCTATTGGGTCGCCAAACATATCAAGTAATACAATGTGCTTTAAGTTTTCAGGTGTGTTTAACACTTCTTGGCTTAACTGAATTGTCCAAGGCTTCTTTGCATCATTCACCTTCGGCACAGATATCCAAGCTGTTGTATCATTAAAGGTAAGTGACTCCATTTTTTGATACTTCTCTTGTATGAGCTTAATGCGCTGCTGTACTCCATCTGAAAGTCGGGATTGCTCAGATTGCGAGAGATCACCAAATAATGAAACTAATTGCTCTGCCTTCATTTTAAAATTTTTGCTGAGAAATACGATTTGATTCGTCAATTCTGTAACTTGGTTAATTTTCGTATCATCAATAGGATTCTCTTGTAAACTTTCACGATAGATTTCAACATTGTTATTATAAGCTACTAAATCGCTATCCTCACGTGTTATCTTTGTCACTCGTTTGTTTGCAAGCATCGTACTATTTAAGCCATTAGCCTTCATTTTATAGAGATATCCACCATTTGAATAGTTACTAAAATATAACCAATCATTTGCATAAAACAAATGTTGTACACGGGTATCAGATACCTTCTCTTCTTGTAAATTCATATTCCCTAAATCGATCTTATATAATTTTTGATTGTCAGCGCCATTTGGATAATATAAAACTTTATTAATTTGTATTGGGCTTTCTACATTTCTCATTGCCACAAAACGCTCACTTGTTGCACTTGGATAGCCTAAATCATCAATCTGATGGTCTTGGAAAATAGCATTATCCGAGATTAAAAAGTATTTATAGCTAACATAATCAGACATATCTCCCGCACTTGCGGAGAATACTGGATCATTCCAAGTTGTATCTAGATGATACCATTGACCATCTACCTTTACGATATTCCATGCATGTGCCTCACCAGCCCAGCCAGTAACATAGCGTACTTCCATTCCAGCCTCTTGCAATAAACGATAGGCTAGTAGTGCGTATGCCTGACATACCCCTTTCCCTTCATTAAGAATGGCATAGGCTGCATGGGGTGTTGTCGATGAATTATAGGAGTATGTTGAATTTAATACAATATAATCATTGATAGCCTTTACTTTTTCAAAATCAGACATTGATGGATTAATTTCTTTTTGTACAATCCGTCTCACCTCTGACTGAATAAAGGCCTCCTGATCTGCTGTCGTATGATAGTTGAAATTTATACTAATGACAACATTATTAGCAGTACCCTTATAGCCATATTTCCAACTTGCAACTGTTCCATTTAAATAATCATTGTTGCGTAGGTTGTTTTTTATGATGCCATTAATTTGTTCCATAATGATTGAGCTATCGCCTGTGTATTGGATAGACACATTTGTCTGAAATTGATTCATTCCACTCTCAATAAGTGCGCTAAGTTCCTGAACTGTCGAAGCTGTTAAAGTCGGTACACTTTCAGCTAATACTTGTATATCGCTATAAGCATTCACGCCATTCATGTCGGGGTTCGCGATTACTTCACTTTCTTCATTAACCCAATCCTGATTTTCCGCAAGACTCTCTATTGGATGAACAACTGATACTGCTACGATTGGGACAGTCATAAAGGCAGACAGTGCTAATTTTCGTTTGTTCAATGGAAGATCCTCCCTTAATTTATAAAACTAAATTTTCTGAATTTATTAAATGATTAATCTATCTATTAATACTTTTATTATCGGTAAATCGATTAAGTAATTAAAATGATTCACCAGCTTATTTAATCAACGGTGTATGAGAAGTAATATTAAGGTACTCATAACAAACTACTAAAAGGGCGGCGATTTAAATACGCACACCCTTCATTGACTTTACACTATTCTGCCAATTAATCTAACTCTACACTCGTGATTTCTTTTCCATCACGGATAATGGTAATAACTACTGAGAGATTGGGATATTCTTTTTTCATTTGTTCCGCATATTTTTCTGCAAGATGTTTTGCCTCGTCGTCTTTTACTTCTTTCCCTACAACAAATTTCCCACCTGCAATATCTAATTTTTCCATAATAAATAGTTGATGCTCTATAATCGCCTTTTCATTTTCCACTTGCGATTCAAGTGTTTCATTTTTAGTAGTTTCTAATTGCTCTAGAAATTCTTCAGCTTCCTTTTCCTGCTTCTGTGGTGTTTTATCATCTGTACATCCTGTTGTTAATAGGAATACCATCATGAGGGCACTCATCCATTTCAATTTCACTTTTAAAACTTCCTATCTCTATATGGTCTACATCAATTCATTTCACCAAGATGAAATAACCAGTTGAAGATTTTCTCCTCAACTGGTCTCAAATTATTACTCAATTGATTCTACTTTAAATTCTGAGGTCTGCCCTCCCCCAATTATGTTTAAATATTCGGCTACAGTAATTTTAGAACTTTCTAACTGCTTATCATTCATTGTAAAAATATTTTTGGCTTCAACAAGTTGTTTTCCTAAAGAAACGTAAACCCCATTCTTCATAAGTAACTTAGCTTTATCAGCAGTCTTTAACTTTTTAAAGTCTGCAAATTTAATATGATACTTCCCATCAACGTAAATACCAACCTCTAACGTATCACTTGCAGCAGAAGCGGTATTACTAGTAGGTAAAAGAATCGTAGTAAGCATGAAAATCGCTAAAAATAGTACACCTATATTTTTCTTCATACGTATCCTCCTGCTAATTTATTTCTTACTGATATTGTATATTTTAAACGATATTCTCTCTCTCCACAAGAACAGTATTGGCTAAATAATGAAATTACATTAATTTATGGTTGGTATATTAGTGTAAAAAATATACCATTTCAAAATGGAATGATTGAGAGATTAACAAGCAACCTTATTCTTCTACTTTAATCGTAAAGTAATGGTAGACGTAAGGGTCCCAATAGTAAGATACACTTATACTTTGCTCTCCTGCCTTATTACCAGTGATATTGCCCATTTCATCGATAGAAATGATATTTTTCTTAGCGTAATCGGAATAGGTATAACTTAAGCCAATTTCGGAATACGTTAAATTGGAATCTATTGGAATGTCAAAGGCAAATTGAACTTGTTCACCCTTTTTTATCTTGATAACTTTGTTGGTATCTTCATATGCGATATATTTACCTGTAGTTGGATCAATCACATAAACTTTCTTTATGGGCTGATTCGTTACAAAGTTGTAATCATCATTTTTAGGATACCAATGAAAATCCCTGGAGGTATTGGTAGTATCATAACCATCACCATAAAAATTTTTCCAACTTAGAAAAGGTACACTCCAATAGCCAACTTGTAAGTTAGGATATTTATAACCACCCTGATAATAGCCACCCTCGATGGCTGCATTTGGAAAAACAGCCATCGCAATTGTCGCAACTTCTCGTTGGAAGTCTCGCAACTGCTTCTTCACCAAGGTAGCTTCTTCATTAGTGATCGGTCTACCATACTCCAAAGCTTCTAGCTCATCATCATCATAATGCAAGGTATAAGGTGAACCACCTTGCCAACTCGTAACAATCCTTAATTTACTGTTCGGTGATCCTGATGATGTAAATTTCATTCCCCATTTTCCTACCGCAGTATCGAGCACTGAATAATGAGCATTTAGATAATTAGACAATTCTTCAGCTGTATGTATATTACTTATATCACCTATGGTTGGATTGTCGACCGTTTTAAATTTTAGGACGGTAGGTTTATTCAGACTATTTCCGTTCTTGTCTTTTAGATTCTGTGTGAGATGCAATTGATATTCAGTGGAATAGGCATATCCACTGGTACTAGATATCTTCACTTGATTTTTAGGTGGATTCATTTCATTTCCGAAAAAAGTACTGATTTTATTCCCGTAACGATCCGTTACATAAATGTTTTCGTTGTTGACTGTCGAAAAATCAACCTCTTGATTAAACGTAATGGTCCACACTTTATCTAATGGAACATTCTCTTTTATAAAGGTCGGTTCACTTGCAAAAATAGTATGTGGATTTATTACAAAGAATAAGAACAAGCAACTTAATAACACTAATTTCCTCAAAAACTCACCTCATTGATCATTTCAATTTGACAACATTATATGTAATTTTTACATAATTATAATTAAAATACAATCGGTTCCATGTAATATATAGTAAATTAAATCACTATTATACTTTTCAATCTAGCAATTTAGAGATGAGTAATTGAAAGAATTTTATATATTATATAGAAGAAACTTATAAGTGATATCGTTTATTGTCTATCCACAATCTCTCCTTTTTCAATGGACTTCCTTCAATTTATACACTTATTGAATGTTTAGACATTAAGGGTTACTCCTTGATTGAATGTTAAACCACATCATATTTAAAACCCCATTTGACTACCATCAGTAAGTCATTTAAGTTAATTCAATGCTTATTATTCAATAACATCCTAAACATCCTATCAGTCTTCCTTCTTTTGCTCAGACCTTAAAGTCTATCACTATGTTATTAGACCCTTCAATACTCCAATTTATTCTTTCGCTGATTTTGCAGCGTTTTATCTGTTGATTTAATGTATGAAGCTTCTTCATGCTTAGCATAGAAAAAAACAAACTACCAAGCTAAGAGAAATATCTCCTCGTTCAATATGATTCCACTCAAATCCACAAAATAAATCATTCACAATAAATTCACCATAGCTGACAATCTATTAGTGACTCTTTCTTATTTTCCAAAAACCAAAACAAAGAAAAAAACCAACTAACTTTTAGTAAAAGTAGTGGTTATAACATCCATTAATTAACGGATTATAGTGTATCGCAAGTAAATTTAGACATTGAGATACCTTATAAATTTAATAAAATTATAATACATTTATTCTTAATAAAATGTTGCAGTTTTATAAAAGGTCATTTAAGCTAAATCAAAAACTAAAATCAAAAAAGCACCATTTAATTCCTTGGATAATCAATATACTTTATTTATTGTGAAATAACATTTTAATAATGATTCCAATATATGAAATTTTATCCTAATAGACCAACAATTAAGCAGTTACAACTCTAAAAAATTATATTAAAATAAGCATAAAGAATTCGGATGATTTAATAAACGTAAATATTATTCTAGAAACACTTTGAAGAAGAACCATTTTTGTATCTCCTATTTAAAGTTTTTATTACTAGTTATGTAAGTCAGATTAGAGTATCAATAAAAATAAAAAAGTACAACCACCATAAATGGTAGTTGTACTCAATCAAAAAAATTATAAATTGCCTAATAATCTAGTTATTAAGACGGAAAGTCTAACAAAGATTTCTCCCCAATAAACTTTTTAATTTAATTCCTCTGGTTAGGAACTTATATTGAATTAAATCTTATTTCACAGTAATTTCTGTATCTTTTACAAGTTTGTTAGTAGCTTTGTCTTCAGTTGCATTTCCTACAACTTTAACTTTGATACTATCAATAACAGAAGAAGTTGCATATTTGAATGTTGAAGTTACATCTGAATTTGCAATTTCGATATTACCATTAGTTAATACAACTTCAGTTAATCCTGATGATGCATTATCATATTTAATAAGATCAGCTAAATTAATGATATATTTACCTGAATCTGAACCAGTTCCAGTCGTTATAGTAAGACCATCTGTTGTATTGTCTACTACAGTCCCATTAATGCTGATTTCAAGATCATCAATATCTGGATTACCATTTAATGCTTCTGAGAATGTAACAATTAAGTTATTATCTGTAGTTAATGTGACACCCGTTAATTCTGGTGCTACATTATCAACAATTGAAATTGTACCAGTATATTTCTCAAGGTTTTTCTTACCGTCTTTTGAAGCAATATTATCAGCAACAAAGATTGCTGCTGTATCTGAATCTTTAATTGTTCCTTCAGGTAATGTAATTGTTGCTGTTGTTTGTGTACTATCAAGTGTAATTGTTGTGCCAGCTGGTAACGCTTGACCGTTTAACTTGTATGCGCTAAGAAGAGTAGCTGAACCTGCACCTGTTCCACCTTTTACAGCTTCATCAAATGCAACAGTGATTACATTTGATGTTGCTGATGCTGTATTAACTTTAAACGTTTCTTCTTGTTTTTCAGCACCAAAATCTAATGTAAAGGCATGCGCTTTGTTAGCATTAGTTGATAATGATTTATCAGCAACTTTTCCAGCTGCTACTTCAAGACTATATTTACCTGAAAGTGCTATTGGAGTTGTTAGTGTAAATGTAATTGTATTATCTTTTACAGTGAATGTTCCTGCTGGTAGTGATCCACCTAATGCGTCCGCTAAATCACCTGATACACTGTTTTCAACATTTACAGATTTATCAGATAGTAAATCTGTAAGGGCTGCTGATGTAGTTAAAGTTACATCTTCATCAAATGTAAATACTAGTTCTTTAACTTTTCCATCAGCTGCTGTACGATATTTAGCATCTGTAATTTTTGGTGCTACTTCATCTTTACTTACTTTTACATTTTTAAGAACTTGTGCGATTTTATTTCCTTGTGGATCACTAATTACTTTATCTAAAACTTTTACTGTTAAGTCAGCTGATTTGGCAGATCCAGTGAATGGGTTTCCAATAGTAACTTCCCACTTTGTACCGTTAGAACCAGCTACTTCAGAGAACTTTTCAGTTCCTAATAATGCAGTTTGATCAGCTAAATTTGCATCATATAAGTTAATATAAGTTGATGCATTAGCAGTTGTATCAATAGCAACTTTCTTAGAGAAAGTAAATACTAATGCAGTATCACTTTTTGCCTCTACTGCTGTTACTACAGGAGTTACTTTATCTACAACAGGTTTGAAAGTTTGCTTAATGTAATCTGTAACGTTAGCTTTTGTTGCTTGATCCTCTAAAGTTACTAATTCTAATGTATGTTCTTTAGAAGAGTCTAAATTTAAACCAGTAAGCGTTAGTTCCGTGTCACCAGCATTTAAAGTATAATTAGTACCTGATACTAGCGCCACACCATTTAACTTAATTGCGCCTACAGATGCCACAGGTTCTGAGAATGTTAATGTAGCTGTAGTTGCTTGGTCCCCACCTGTAACTGACTCAACTTTTGTTACTGTTGGTTTTACAGTATCTTTATATGTTAAAGTATTTGCATAACGTTCAGTTTTTACGTTATCATTTGCTTTTGTAGTGATTGGCTCTACTACAACTGCTAAGTTTTCACCTTCAACAGATGCTGCAAATGTAAGAGTTGCTTTTTTGCCATCTTCAGAAAGTTTTACATCAGTCGGGTTGTTACTACCAATGCTAAATTTAGATAAGTTAGTTGTATTACTTGGCGTTGCACCTTCAGCATCGCTAGCAACAACTGCTGTGTTAAAATTAATTTCAACAGTAGTTGGATTAATCGCACTTACTGATGATACTTTGAAATCAGCAGTTTGATCCCCTCCACCAATTGGTTTACCTGAAACTAATTTGTTATCATTAGCTGCATTATAAGCATCAACAGTAACTGCAGAAGCATCTAATTGTGTATCATTTAGGCTAAGTACGTTAGCACCAGTGTAAACTTTACCAGCCACAACGATTACAGCACCTTCAGATGTTAAAGCTGCTGCTTTAGCTGAGCCTGAAAGTTTTTTGAAAGCGTCAAGTGAGTAGAAGTTTGTAGTTGTATAAACACCGTTTTCTACAGTGTTTTCTGCTGCAAATGCTGCAACTGGCGTTAATGCCGAGATAGCTAATGCTGCAGCTGTTACCGCTTTAAATCCTTTTTTCATTACTATGTCCTCCTATAATTAGGCAATTTTTATTAAAAATAAAGATATAAACCTAAAATGGTTTATATCTTTATTCAATTATGATAATTAAGGTTGTACTTTTACTGTAACAGCTTTGTCAGCAGTAGCTTTGCCACCAACTTGAGCTTTAACTGATTTAACAGTACCAGTTGATACTGGTAATGCATCAGTGAATGCACCGTTTGTTACTGTTACTGTACGAGCTGGAACAGTAGTACCATCTTCTAATGTGTAAACAAGTTCCACAGAAGTGATAGCAGTGTCAGCTACAGTACCTGCTACAGCGTACTCAGAGTAGATACCTAATGCAGCAGCAACTGAGTTAGCAGCTTTTGCTTCGAATGAAGTAATTACTACTGATGTTAATTCACCTGTTTGTACAGTTAAGTTAGCACGTGCAGTGTTTAAAGCATCTTTAGCAGCAAGTTTTTGTGCATCAGTTGAAGCACTGTTGCTAGCGATTGCTTTAGCATTAGTTAATGCAGCTTGGAATGCATCCCAAGAAGCTTGAGTGTATCCAGTGTTTGTTACAGCGTCAGCAGCTTGGATAGCTTTTGCTAATTCTGAAGTTGCTGTAGCACCAGTTTCAACTGGTTTGTTACCTGTTGCAGCAATGCTGTAGATGTAGAATGTAGTTACGCCGTCTTTTACTTCATAAGTAACTTGAACAGTACCAGTAGCGTTTTCTAATGCTTTTACGAAGTCATCAGCAGTTGCGATTGGTGTGTTGTTAAGACCGCGGTAGTATACTTTCTCACCAACATAAGATACTGAATCTTTACCAACAAATTTAAGAGTTTGTTTGATAGAATCAAATGATTCTACTACACCAGTGTAAAGTGCAGGAACAACTGTTGAATTTGTGAATGAAACAGAAGCAGTTTGAGTTGGTAGGATGTTGCTAGCACCTGTTACGTTTACACTTACTGTATCAGCAGTGTCAGATGTAACACGTACAATTGCTTTACCATATGCATCTGATTTCACTTGGTAAGTTTTAGTGTTACCTAAGTTTTGAGATGGGTTTAATACTGTACCAGCAGCATTTGTTACTTTTGCATTACCGAATGTAGAAGTTACATCGAATGCTAAAGCATATTCGTAAACAGTGTTACCTGGGTTAGTGATAACTTCTTGTACCCATACGATTGTACCATCTGGTTGAGTAACTGGTTTCCAAACGATTTGAGTTGTTTGACCAGTTGAGTTGTAACCATTTGGACGGTAGTCGAATCCGTTTTGATCTACAGATTGGTAAGTGAAGATTGCATCTTTACCAGCAGTTGTAGATGTAATTGTACGGCCATACTCATCAGTAACTTTTAATGTTGCGTTTGTTACTTCTGGAGCTTTGAAGTAAGTTACTTCAGCTACAGCTTGAACGTCAGCTTTGTCAAGCTCTACAGGAGCAGTTTTACCAGCTGTGTTTAAGAATACTGTTGGTTTTGCGAAAGCAGTAGAACCTTTACCAGCTACGCGGAATTGAGCTTTACCTTCTTTACCTACAGTTACTTTGTAAACTGTACCAGCTGTTACTTTAACAAAGTTTTCTTTAGCTGTTGAGAAGTAAACTGCATCAGTAGTGATAGAAGAAAGGTTTTCTTTATCAAATGTTACATAAGCAGCTGTACCTTCTGGAGCTAATTTACCGTCTTTGTCAGTTACAGTAACAGTATAGTTACGTCCACCAACAGAGTTTTGGTCATAAGCTACTGGTGTATTTAAGAATTCTGCAGAATCTGCTTTACCTTCAGCAGCAACAGTAATCGCTAATTTATCGATTTTTGAGAATTTAACTGCTGGTGCTTCAGCTTGTAATGCAAGCTTAGAGTAAGAGAAATCAGTTGCAGTTTTGTTTACTGATGATGGTAAGTAAACGATTGGTGTTGCAGTTAAGTCAGAACCGTAAACAGTAAATGTTGCTTCACCGTTAGCGTTTGTTTGAACTTTTGCAAATTTCTCAGAACCAGTTGTTAATTCGTAAGGAATTACAAAGTTGTTTGAGTTTGCATGATCTTGTACATAAAGGTTTGTGATTTTATCTGGGTTTACATCAATGTTTTCTTTAACTGCTACATAGTAAGTTGTGTTTTTAGCGCCAACTACTTTGTATGATTTTTTAGTATTGTTAGCTAATTCATTACCAGTTGTGATTTCAGAAACTGCTAATTGAATTTTGTTAGCCCAGTATACTTTACCAGTAGAAGAAACTGAAGATTTGCTAGTAGCGTAAGCTGCTACGTTATCGTTGTGCTCGTAGTAACGAGTGTAAGAGTAAGTAGCTACACCATTTTCATCAGTTAAAGCTTCAACTTCGATTTTAGCGTTAACGTTAGCGTTATCGCTTACGATGTTGAATGTTACTGGGATACCAGCTTTAGATTGACCGTCAGCTACAGTAACTTGAGCTTTAAGAGTTACTTCTTTACCAATAACTCCTTGTACTGATGCAGTTGTTACATCGATTTTCGTAGGGATTACAGCTGCAATACCTTTGAATTTACCGATTTCTTCATCTTTGTAAGATAAAACGTAGTCTTTATCAGCAGTTTGAGCTTCAGTAGTTAAAACAACAACTTTTTTGTTTGTTTGTTTAACAGAAGCGTTTTTAACTTCTAAACCATCAATTTTGAAGTTTGAAGCTTTTACGTCATCAACATTCACTTCTTCGTCGAATGTTACTTCAACAGTTGTGTTGTTGATAGCTTTGATTGAAGCGTCAACTGTTTCAACAGCTAGATCAAGCGTACGAGCGAATACTACTGCGAAGTCTTGACGAGTGATTGATGCGTTAGGGTTAAGGTTTAATTTACCGTTTGTTTCAGAACCAGTGAAGATTCCGTTAGCTACAGCTGTTTCTAGGTAAGATTTAGCCCATGGTTTTACTGAAGAAGCATCAGCGAATTGGCTTAGGCTTTCGCTACCTTCTAAACCGAAAGCGTCAACTAGGATTTTAGCTGCTTCTGAACGAGTTAATGATTTGTTAGGTGCGAATTCAGTTGCACTAACACCTTCAAAAATTCCGTTTGATACAGCTGCTGCGATTGCATCGTAGTACCAAGCGCCAGTTTTAACGTCTTTGAAATCTACAGATCCATCAGCTTCTAATTCTAATGCTTTTGTGAAGATTGTTGCAGCTTCTGCACGAGAAATAGTTTTTAGTGGGTTAAAGTTTCCGTTAGCATCACCTTCGATTACGCCGTTGTCAACTAGTGATTGAACCGCTTCTTTCGCGTAACCTGAGATTTTGTTGTAGTCATTTAATTGAGCAGCAGATGCTACAGGAACGATTGCTGATGCAACTAATGCAGCTGTTGCTGATGCCGCGAAAAACTTACGGCCTTTGTTTTGCTTTGCCATTAATGTATTCCTCCCTAAAATTCCTTAAATTGATATTAATCCAACGAAAACTATAGTACCGCCTTATTAGTTACCTAAATGTATGTATTATAGCTTTCTTGAATAATACAAAACTAAAGCAAATTTGTTAGTAAATTTACTAGAAAAAGAGTAGTAGAATACCATTCTAGTAAGTTTATTCACTTTCTACAATAATATAACACTAACTTTTCCTAAATTCAAGCACTGGGACATAAATTTAGTTATGAAAGCTTATTTTACCATACCTATTATGGTATATAATAGATACCAATAAGCTACCATCTATTTATTGTCTAAAATGTATTGGTAACATATAGTTCCGTTACCTATTATACCTTACTCTCAATAATAACCAAGCATTTTCTGGAATGGTTACTAAATTGTCAAAAATTAAAGACTCCCGTAATATTTTAGTTATAATTGTAAAGAAACAGAAATATAGAAGGCGTTTCTTAGCGAATTCTGTCTCTTCCTCACCAACTTTATGAGTTTCTTCTTTATTAAGTAAATAATGTCCCCATGTTGTAATAATAGATTGCCACTTTTTATGCTACACTTTTGATAGTTTGATAGAACATATCAGCTATGGAAGGGAGCTTAAAAAATGAAACGTAAATTTCCTCTTTACGGGGCCGTGCTAGCAGGCATGTTATATCTTGCGCCAACTTCTGCTTCAGCAGAAGATATTTCGAAGCACTGGGCCTACCATGAAATGAACTATCTTATTACCAACGATTTAATGAAGGGTGACGAATTCGGCCATTATCGTCCGAATGATGCTGTCACTCGTGCTGAATTTGCAGCCTTTCTTGTTAGAACACTGAACTTGCCAGCAGCTTCTAGTCAGGCAACCTTTACAGATGTAAAAAAAGGTGACTGGTATTATGGGGTAGTTGAACAAGCAAGCTATCACGGGCTAATTAAAGGTGACGAGCAAGGCAAGTTCCATCCGAATAACCACATTAATCGTCAGGAAATGGCGGCTATGTTAAAAAGAGCTCTTACTTATCAAAACATCAATACTTCTTCCTCCCCTATTGCTTTTAGTGATAATGCGCGTATTGCCAAATGGGCCTATGCAGATGTACAAGCTGTCGTCACAACAGGACTACTTGTTGGGAAGCCAAATAATCAATTTGCACCTCTTGCTCAAACAACTCGCGCTGAGGCAGCTACCGTGCTCTATCGTTTAATCCATTTAGAGGCGCCTGGGACAGGTGGTAAGCAATATATGACGACGAATTACTCACATGATTACTCCTCTGTAGTGAGTAAACAAACAATGAATAATCCAAAGGTCGATGGTGCGGGCAATTTCACGGCTAGCGAGGCACTAGTGTCATACTATGTACACCCAAAAAGCTTTATGCAGGATAGCCCATCTTATTATCAATTCCTAAAATTATCTACTGTCGTCAATAATCTGAGTGCTAAAGAGCTAAATGATAAAGTACTTGCCAATAAAGGAAGCTTAGCAGGTACAGCGGATGCCTTCATTCAAGCTGGTGTAGACAATAAGATCAATGCTATTTATTTAGTCTCCCATGCCTTACATGAAACAGCGAATGGTGGTTCTGCACTAATTAAAGGGATCGAGGTTGGCTTAGATACAAATGGCAAGCCGATGGTAGCAACACCAGAAAATCGTGATAAATTAACTGCTATTAAGACAACCTACAATGCTTACGGTATTGGCGCTATTGATGCAGATGCTAATAAGTATGGTGCGGAGCGCGCTTATACAAATGGCTGGTTTACTGTTCAGGATGCCATTATCGGAGGTGCCCAATTTGTCAAGGATCAGTATATTAGCAGGGGTCAGGATACGCTCTATAAAATGCGTTGGAATCCTGATAATCCGACAGTTCACCAGTATGCAACACATGTGATGTGGGCTGTCATTCAAGCGAAAAAGATCTATGATATTTATGAATTAATTGGTGCTCATACGACAACAAATCTAGTGTTTGATGTGCCTGCCTATCAAAGCCAATCTTCCGCTCCTTCATTACCGAGTCCATCGAAGCAATACGCATTGGATTTAGGGTTAGCTGGAGCAACTGGGAAGACGACGATTAATCTCAATATGAGAACGTATCCGAATACAGCAGATAATGCTTCGATTATGACGAATTTGCCAAAGGATACCTCCTTTAAAGTTCTTGGTGAAAATGGTGGTTGGTTGAAAGTAAGTGTCAATGGACAAGAGGGCTGGGTGATTGATGATTATGTAAGTCTTGAAAATGGCTTACAAATTGTTAATATGAATATTACACTTAATGTTCGAAGCGAACCATCTACGACAAGTGCTATTTTAGGTACTGTTAAACCAAATGGCTTTATTATCGGGGCTGTAGACGATAAAGGTGAATTCATAAAAAATGGTGCCTGGTATCAGGTGCTTTACAACGGAAAAACAGGCTGGGTACATGGCGATTATATTGTAAAAAAATGATTTTAATAGGATGCGCAAAAGAAGAGTGCGATGATGATTCGCACTCTTTTTGTTCATCTCTTTTTATCACCGAGATGAAAGCGCTATATAATAGAAGAAACTCGAAATTTTAGGATATAATTTTCAAACTATCCCCCTAAAATTTAGTAAATTCTACGTCGAAATAGTGTCCTAAAAAAGCTTAATAGGACAATTGCTATACCATGTAAAAATCGTTACTGAACAGAGCTATACTTTAGGTAATCATCGTTAAACCCATTATCGAAAATTTCCTGTCAATATTGCTTTTGTGGTATGATAGATTGCAGTGAAAATGGAATTACAGAAAGGTTTGAACACTATATGAGGCATGTAACGATTATGGGCGTACCCTTTTTACATATTGGTCAGCAAGGGTTTGTTGATTTACTCGTTAATCGTATTGAACAGCAAGAAAAAACTTTCGTTGTGACAGCCAATCCTGAAGTTGTCATGCAGGCAAATGAAAATCCAGCTGTCATGAATTACTTAAAGCAGGCAACTTACATTTGTGCAGATGGCATTGGTGTCGTTAAGGCTGCACAAATCCTTGGTGATTCACTTCCTGAGCGTGTAACTGGCTATGATACGATGGTACGTCTGTTGGAAGTTGGTCAGCAAAAGCACTTTAAAATCTATTTATTAGGTGCGCAAAAGGAAACTATCGAAAAGACGGTTGCCAATATTCATAAGAACTATCCAAACGTTGATGTTGTTGGCTATCATGATGGCTACTTCGACTGGCATAATAATGATTTTGCAAATGAAATTGCAACTTTACAGCCTGATCTTGTATTTGTGGCATTAGGTGTACCAAGACAGGAAAAATGGATAACCGAAAACCTTGAAAAATTTTCAAAGGGTGTATTTATCGGCGTAGGTGGCTCCTTCGATGTCATCGCTGGTACTGTAAAACGTGCACCAGTACTTTGGCAAAAGTTAAATCTTGAATGGCTCTATCGACTGTTACGCCAGCCAAGTCGATTTGGCAGAATGCTTGTACTCCCTCGCTTTGCTTTAAAAGTATTTGCATTAAAGCTTAAAGGTCAGGGCAAAACAAAATGAGTCAGTCAACATTTGTTAAAAGCACACTTATCCTAACGATTGCCACTTTACTTTCAAAAGTAATCGGTAGTATCTTCCGTATACCACTTCAAAATATTGCTGGTGATGAAGTACTTGGTATTTTTAGTCTTGTCTATCCTGTTTATATGGTAGCACTATATTTATCCGTTGCGGGTATCCCTATCGCTATTTCTAAGCTGATTGCGGAAGCTAGGACGAGTCATGATACTGCCAAAATTAAGAAAATTTATGTGACTGCAAGAATCCTTGCATTATCCTTTGGCGTCATTAGTTTTACAATCATTTACGGCTTTTCAGAGCAGATAGCGAATGCACTTGGTGGGCCCTCAACAGAGATTGCCTTAATTATTGTTGCCCTTACATTACTGGTAGCTCCTTATATGGCTGTCTATCGTGGATTTTTCCAAGGCTTTGGGGATATGCGCCCTACTGCCATCTCTCAAGTGATTGAGCAGTTAGTACGTGTTGCGTTAATTTTAATTGTAGCGTATTTCCTCGTAGCAATGGATTATTCAAATGATATCGTAGCTGGTGGAATTATGGCAGGCTCTGTATTAGGAGCCCTCGGATCACTTTTCTATTTACTCTTTAAATATTTCCGTTCTTCTGTAAAAGTGACGAGTAAGGAGAAATATTCTGGTAAAGATTTCTCTCAATACAGTAAAACCATTTTAAAAATTTCGATTCCCATTGCGATCGGTTCTGTGACAATGGCACTCTTTAACTTTGTTGATTCCTTTACGGTTACATATGGCTTAAGAAGTGCTGGTGCAGATGCGAGTGAAATTAGCTACCTTTATGGTATTTATGGTCGAGGACTAACATTAGTTCAAATTACGACTGTTTTTGCTTCTTCAATTATCTTGCCGCTTGTGCCGTTGATTACAACGAAGCTAGCTGAGCGTAAATTGGATGAAACACGCACTATTATTGAGCAAACTCATCGTATGACACACCTTATTTCATGGCCAGCTGCGATTGGGCTACTAGCCTTAACCTTGCCTTTAAATCTAGCTCTTTTTAAAGACTTAGAGGGAAGCTTAATGTTAGCCATCATCAATCTAAGCTCTGTCTTTACATCACTGACCTTGCTTGGAACAGGTATTCTACAGGGTATGAATGCTGCCAAAACAGGGGCTCTCATTATTTTGAGCGGTGTTGTCCTTAAGGTGTTTTCTAACATCTTCCTTATTCAAGCATTTGGTTTAGATGGTGCTGCCTATGCAACCTTACTAGTGTATTTTGTGTTATTTATTGTGAATTCTGTCTTCATTTATCGTACGATTCGCTTTACTGTCCTTGGAAAGGATACGGTGAAAATGATTGTGTCTTCCATTGTAATGGGAGCAGCAGTTGGATTACCAACACTTTGGCTTGACTTTACACATTGGTCAAGAATGTCGGCAATGGGCTATCTTACTGTCGCAATCGTAGTTGGTGGCGCTCTTTACTTCCTTCTACTATGGCTGATGAAAGCTATTCATAAACAAGATTTAAAGAAAATCCCTGTTATCGGAAAAAGATTTTCATAAATAAGAGAGGTAGGACACTTATGTCAAAACAGAAATGGCTTTGGGGAATCATTGTTCTTTTACTCGTCGTTTCCTCTACAGGTATCATGAAGAGGTGGAATGCGGAGCAATCGAATGATGCTTATGAGATTGTTATTCCCTATGATGAAATACAAACCGCAGAAAAAAATAGCGACCTAACAATGGATGAAATTCTTTCCTCCTTAAAGGATGCTGGGCTGAATACTGTGAGTCTAGAGCCCTTAACATTAAAGGAAATGGAAAAGCAAAACTTAATTACTGTTTATAAAGAAAGTGAGTTAGCAGCCCAATTATTGTTTACACCCTATAAAGATGCTGTTGATATCTCTAATAGCGGCTATTATATTCGAGTGCCTGAAAATGAAAGCTACCAAAAGCTGATCATGGAGAGCGTTGAACCAGAGGAAGTACAAATAGGAGAAGAGCCTTTTTATTTCCTCCCTACTTCTAACCACAATTTTGATTTAAAAACACCAATTGGCTATGATCAGCCTGCTATTGACATGATTAGTAAGCATGGACTAGCCCACATCTTTAAGGTGGAAAATGCAGATAATGAAGTAGCTAATGAAAAGTTAGTTAATCAATTAGTCGCTTTAAAAGAGGCTTCGGCAGGCCGCTTACTTGGTCAAGGTGATGAAGCTATTGGTTTTGGACAAGAAGACGGCCATCAATTAGTTGAAAAATTAAATGAGGCTGGCTATTACTTCTACACAATTGAAAGTAACCCACTTAAGGGTGAAAGTAAAATCGCTCAAATGACGGATTACAATATGATTCGTTTGCATAGTATCAATGTCAACAGAGAGACTAAATTAAAGCTAAATGCAAGTATTGATCGTACAACACGAGCTGTCAAAGAGCGTAATATTCGCTCCATCTTCTATCATATTAAAACAACAGGTAATGCCAAAGAAAATGTAGAAGAGACGATTGATTATTTAAATGGTGTGCATGACACAATGCCAGATCATTTCAAAGCAGGTGAACCAAAGCTATTTGATAAAGTAGTAGTGCCAGCTTGGGTCACAGCAGCCGTATTAGTAGCAGGTATTTTATTTACCTTTATCATTTCAGAATTAGTAAAATGGATGCCTCTTCGTATCGCGGCAGCTGGCTTTATGGCTGTACTAGCAATTGCGTACTTTATTCTGAAAAGTACTCTATTCTTACAAGCATTTGCACTCATTATTGCAGTCCTTGCACCAACCTATGCAGTTATCAAATCAGCGCAAGGTTCTACGAAGGTGTCTAACATATTGGTCCAATACTTAAAGGCAGTAGCAATTAGTGTAATTGGCATTGTTATTGTCATTGGCTTATTGAATGGTAATGCCTTTATGACAGGCTTTGCTGTATTTAAAGGGGTTAAGCTTGTTTATCTTATTCCAATTATGGGTGTTTTACTATTTACAGTGATTGAGGTAAACCGACTAGCTGAACAAAACATTAAGAACTCTTTATCGAATACGGTAACATTGTTAAATAAAGAGTTAAAATATTGGCATGTGCTACTACTCGTTGTGTTGGCAGGTGTCGGATTGTTTTACATTAGCCGAACAGGGAACTCTGGCTCTGTAAGTGATATGGAATTAGCCTTTAGACAATGGCTAGAAAATACATTGTATGTTCGACCAAGAACAAAGGAATTTTTAATTGGTTTCCCATTCTTCATTTTAGCGTTATATGTAATGGGTATTAATCGCAAATGGGGAAGTATTCTCCTAGTACCAGGTGTTATCGGTTTCTTATCCATCATGAATACATTTACTCACCTACACATCCCAGTAGCTGTTTCTGTATTACGTACACTATACAGTGTATCTCTAGGTCTTGTAGTAGGACTTGTGTTTATCCTAATCTTCAAAATCGGTTATCGTTGGGTTTCTAAGGCAATCGCGAGGTGGTCATAATGCACGTTGTTTTATCTGGCTATTATGGATTTGATAATGTCGGAGATGATGCCATTTTACTGTCCATTATCCAATCTTTAAAAAAGTGGCAAAGTGATATAGAAATCACGGTACTATCTAATAACCCAGCAGCTACTGAGCAAACATATGGTGTCAAAGCCATCAACCGATGGAAAATGAAAGAAATTCGTCAATTACTTAAAACAGCTGATGGACTGATTAGTGGTGGTGGTAGTCTCATGCAGGATCAAACAGGCATGAAAACAATTCCTTACTATGCGGGCGTTATTCAAATCGCAAAATGGTTGAAGAAGCCAGTATTTGTTTACGCCCAAGGCATGGGTCCAATCAATCACCCGCTTAGTAAATTCATTGTTCGTACAGTCTTTAATAAGGTCGAGCAAATTACGGTTAGAGATAGAGCCTCTCTAGCTCTTTTAACAGAGATCGGTGTACGAAAAGAAACCAAGATCGTACCAGATCCTGTTATGGGACTTAACGGTAATGACTTTCATTGTGATTGGCTAGAAAATGTATCTTTGTCAGCCGATAGCTATATCTCTGTAAGCGTTCGAGATTGGCCTTCCGCTGTTGCCTACAAGGAAAAAATTGCACACAGCCTAGATGAATTAGTACGTCAGGGTGAGCAAATCGTTTTCCTGCCTATGCATGGTGAGCATGATTTAGTGACTTCACAGGAAGTAGCAGCACTTATGAAGGAAAAGAGCTTGATTGCTCCTGCTGATTTATCTATTGAGGAAAAAATCGCAGTGATTGGTCAATCTCAACTATTAATAGGTATGCGACTACATTCCTTAATTTTCTCGGCAATCTATGCAACACCGTTTATTGCCATTTCGTATGATCCGAAAATTGATGCTTTTGCTGATATCGTTGATCAGCCTGTCATCGGTCATGTCGAGGTTGATGATTGGAATGGTGTAACATTGTTTGAACAAGCTGTAGCAATTCTTGAATCCTATACAACAGTTCAAGAAAAAATGCGCCAGGCCGTCATCCCATTGCAAGATGAAGCAACTGCAACTGCTAAATTAGCAATTGATGCTTTGTCAAAATAAATATTAAAAAATGATGAATTTCAATGTTAATTGAAATTCATCATTTTTTTCCTACTTCTTTTTAAAATGGACTGGGCCTGTTGCATATGCATGGCTAAAACATATTGACCTGCTTGCATTAAAATTTGCGCCTTCACCATATTCATCATCTCTTTTACGATATCTGCATCTCGAATACGAGACTCTGCTGCTTGTAAATTCTCAGCCGTGTTCACATTGGCATTATAGGCATAGTTCCAAGCGGTTCTGATAGGCCCCAAGACGTGAGCGCTCATTAGAAACACGTTTTAAGGCTTCATCCATCGAAGACATGGCTTTTTCCGCTTCCTCACGAGTAGTAATGGAAGCATCCTTCAACCCAAGTGACTCGGACCCCATCCCGTTGATAAGTAATTCGATACTCTGCCCTGCATTGGCGTCTGCTTGGATCTTGATGCCAGTTGTTTCATAATTCCCATTGAGTAATGTCTTCGTATTAAATTCGGTATCGGTCGATGTGCGCTGGATTTCCTTTTTTAATTCCTGAAATTCCAAATCTAATTTTTTACGATCATCATCTGTTAATGTATCATTGGCTGCCTCCACTGCTAACTCACGCATTCGCTGAATCATGGCATGTGTCTCATTCAGTGCCCCCTGTGCCGTCTGCACAAGCGAAATACCATCCTGTATATTCTTAGCTGCCATATTCAAGCCACGAATTTGAGCACGCATTTTTTCAGAAATCGCCAGTCCAGCTGGATCGTCCGCGGCACTATTAATTCGATATCCAGAAGAAATTCGGAGCATAGCTTTACTCATCGCCCCATAATGACGATTCATATTATTCAGGATTGCCATCCCTGTTGCCGACCACTTACCAAGCATGATTTCACCACCTTCTTGACTTATATATCATTCTATTCTTTACTCTACTAATCAATGGACTGTAATTTTTTTCTAAAAAAGAGTAATTGGTATAATCGAAAGTGAAAATATAACTAAATGAATTTTAATCTAAGGCAATTGGAAATTTGAAATGAATTATTTTATATAAATCCTTAAATATTTCTTAGAAGTCAAAAAAGACTATCACTTAATTTTTGATAGCCTTTTCGTCAATTGAATTATTAAACCGTTTTTATTAGTCTAACCAAAGTTCAGATACTTCTGTAGCACTTCTCAGTTTTTCCAAACTTGTATATCGTGTTTTTCTTACTGTCATAACATTACTATTCCCAAGAATAACATGGTTTTCCAAAGGGATTGCTTCTCCATCAAAATAAATAATATACTTTCCATCATCGTATAGTTTGATCTCTTTTACTTTCGCATAGTGGGTGATTGCACTATAAGGAGCCCCTCGATAACAAGCAATATATTTTATTTGAGGAATGCGCCAAGATGCAATACGAACCGAATACCACTGATTTTTTCCTAAAAATACTTCTTCAAATCCCTCATTTCTTGCTGGGCAAAAGAATAAATCCCAATCTGTACTTACAGCTGAATCTTCATTATCATCGGCATCTTTATCCATAGTTTCCTCTATGTTGATCATATAATCTTTTAATAATACATCTGATGCAGCATTTACATATTCTTCAATAGCATCTTCAATTAGTTGATTACGAGAAGAAGGTAAATCTCCATTACCGTCTGTTAATATTTTAAATTGTTCCACAATAGCATCTGCCTTTTGCAGTGTGTGTTCATTAAGTGTAAGAGAAATTTGCTTATTAGCACCTTCTTCTTTTCCTGCACTCAATTTCCTTCTTATACTTTCTTGGAGTGAATTAACCATATTAAAGCCCCCTATATCATTTTATACCTCAATACTATCATATATTAATACATATGTTAATTAATATTAATATATATATGTATTATAATATTAATTTATTATGCGCTATAAAATGGAACATCTTAGTCAATAAATGAGCGTATTAATATGTAAAACAACATAATAAGGGGAATTTAATTCGTTTCTTTTATTAAAGTTAAGACCTAATGGTTAACATGCTTTACAATATACTTCATCTTTTTTTGCGACTAACTTTTGTATTGTGACAATTGTATTTCCATAGTAAAAATTATTGAGTTTTAACAAGAACATTGATAATTACGTCATATATTGCTTACATTTCGCTCAAGAAACATCCTGAAGTGGCGCATTCAACACTGTTAGCCAGTCCTGTTTGGCAATTCACTATTAATAGCTATAGTAAGATTAATCACATCAGCGTATACAAAATAAAAGCACCTGCTTGTCATTTATGATAAGTAGGTGCTTACTGGACATTCCATCTATTCAATTTTGAAACCCCCAAGTTGATGGCTCTTTTGCTGTAGCAATTCGAAAAAGAGTTCTTTATCATTCTCTAGTAATGCCTGATCAATCAAATGATCCAAATTTTTCTCCTCTAGCTCTGCAATAAGCTGATCGATTTCACCGACTGTCACAGTAGAAACCATCGGAATTTGTTGCTTTGGTGTAGCGCTTTCAAGTATTGGTGCTAAATGCTCATGAACATTGGTAATAAGCAATAGTTGATAAAGTGGTAACCGAATAAAGCGATTTCCTTTTTGGAAAACAAAAACCTCAGATAAATTTTCAATCTGCTGTGTCTTCATGTTGATGATCATCTCTTTACCTTCTATGGGAATGAAATGGAAAATCTCATTCTCTTTTAAAATAGAGAAATATTGATAAGCAAATACGAGACGTAATTTATCTCCCGTAACTTTTGTGTAAAACGGCTTCATGTATTGAACTTGCATCATCCTTCATCCCTCCTTAGTTATCTGATTATTCAGATTTTAACACAAATTAAAAGTCTTGTTAACTATCTTTACCTCATTTTTTTCTTTCTGATCATTCAGCTTATCATTACTGCATTTTAATCGTATAATGGAAGGACAGTCTTTTTTTCCTTTTTACATTTAACAATGTTAACTATAGCCATACATGATGAAAGGAGTGAGGTTATGGCATTGTCTATATCGCAATTAGCTAAGGAGCATCAAGCATTTGTGCTGACAAAATTAAAAGAAGCTGAACAAGGGTTACATCCTTCCTCTACCGAAGATGAGGAACTAGTGCGCCGTGCTGTCTTTTCAGTAAGAAATAAATCCATTGTTTTTGAACGATTTAATGGAGCAAGTTCTATATTATATGCAAGTGTTCAAGATGTCAGACCCGCTTCTGTTGAAATTGATTTTTCAAAGGAAGAGCTACATTGTAGCTGTCCTCAAGCAAAATGGTGTCGACATCAAGTAGGTGCTTTACTCGCTCTCTACCAATATTTTGACTCGGTTCAAAATTGGTCGAGTGCTTGGCGTGCACAAAAATCAGTTCAATTAAAATCTTTAGCAGATGAACGCAGCCCGCAAAGCTGGTCAATGATGGTGGATGAGGTGATGAAACGATTATTACCACCTGGGCGCATACTAGAAGGCTATGGGCTTTCCGCTGTAAGAACCGATGCTTTGGAGCGTCTTCGTCGACATATGCCCTTTGAGCGTGAATGGCAACCTCTTTATAAGCTCTATATGGAGCTAGCCATTTTTAATTCGATATGGCGGCATTTAAATGAAACACCTGGACATTCGTTAGATTCACCTTATATGAAATATTTTATCGAGCAAAGCACACAATCTTTTGAGAGCATTCTTACAGAGCTTTCTAATCGATCACGACTATTTGCGACAGATCCATTTTATGATGCCATCCAAGAGCTAGTAAGAGAATTTTTATTAGAAAGACAAGGGCTTTTCGCGAATCGCCTTCGTCTATACATGCTACTATGGGCAGTGCTTTTTTATGAGAAGCCTCGACGTGAACAGGAATTGGCATTTATAAATAATCTTGTTCACTCTTCAGCAGAAATTTCTCTACAATCACTAAAATTATTATTTTATGTGCTATTACAGAAAGAGGATTTATTGCTTGAAAGTTTGGCACAGATTGATTTACCACAAATGCAGGATTTGTTTGAACTAGCTACTTTTGCTCAGCGTGCCGGAGAGTTCTATTCATTAGCAGTCATTTTACGAGCAATCTTACCTTTGACTGAAGTATTTCTACAGGAGGTCGTTCCAGTCGTTCAGCGTGCCCAATACGTAAGGCAATTTCAACTTTTATTTGACGAGATTCAGCTTTCGGAGGAAGAGGAAGCAATGCTGTATAGTGCCTTTGGTGTGTATGGACTACAGCCGTTCTCAAGTTTTTTAATTAAAAAAGGTCGCTATCGGGAATGGGCAGCTCTACATCAACTAAACCCATCATCCCTCTCCTACTTAGAAATGTGTGGATTAAAGGATGTATTACAGGTTGAACCTGCAACTGTTTTACCTTTATATCATGTCTATGCAATGGCTGAAATTGCGCAAAAATCACGCTTAAATTATAAACAGGCTGTGCGTATTTGGAAAAGTATGCGTAGTGCTGCAAAGCGAGCTGGTAAAGCAGCTTATTTTGAAACATATATGCAAACCATTCGTGCAGAATATAAACGACTGCGTGCGTTACAAGAAGAAATTGAGAAAGGAAACTTAGTATGATGACAATAAATGCTCCTTCCCCTTTTTCCAAAACACAACAGCTCCGTATTGAAGTAGCTCGGGAAGGATATTTTACGTTGCAGGGTTTTACTGCAAATGGTACAACAATCGATGTTGATACATTAATTTCTTCGCTATTCTTTACTTATGAGGCAAATGTTTATGGATTATTAACAAATCGAGCTGATTTTACAATTGAAGTTTCTACAGCTGAGTTACTCGATATTTTTTCAACAAGCTTCCAGCACCCTTTCATCAATTGGAGTGGTGCAAATGAAGAAAGTATAGAATGGTTAAAAAAAGTTTACGCATTACAAGCATACTGGCAAGAGCCATCACTTTGGTCACATGCTGTGATTGCAGATGATTTTTCATCATTAACTTTCCCTATTGATCATGTAGATTCAGCATTATTGGAAACAGCTGTACAGCAGAAGCTTTCACAGGTTGGGCTAATACTAGCTGATTTACCAAAGTTACTTCCCTTTTTCCTACGTGGAGGCTGGCCATTGGATCAAGCTCGTCAAGCGGGAGCCGTTTCCGTTTCTTTACGGTTAAGTGAGCCAGAAGAAGATGCCGATGTATGGTTATTAGAAACTGTCCTAAGCACTGCTACAACAAAAAACTACTGGACACCTGCTATTCGTAAACAATCCTTACCTATAGAAGAAGCACTACCTACAAAGTGGCGAATGTTTGCAACTGAAATTACGCAGCAACAACAGCAAATTGTAGAACTTCTATCCACCGATACAATCAATAGTGATATCTTTATTCGTGCGACACTGGAAGATTTAGAAGTTCGCTCTTTTTTACGTGAGGATCTTGCTAGATTGCAGGCACTTGGTTTTGATGTTGTACTGCCAGCATGGCTAAAGGATTTAAAACAATCCAAAATTCGAGTACGCGTTACAACTAGCAATGTTTCTACAAGGAAGGTAGCAGGTTTAGATGATATTTTAACGTTTAAATGGCAGTTTTCTATGAACGGACAAACGATTTCAGCTGAGCAATTTAAAAAACTTGTGGATGAGAAACGTGAATTTATTCGTATTGGCACTGAATGGTTCCGAGTAGATGCTAATTGGATGCAAGAAATGCGTGAATTGATGCAACAGGCAGAAGACGAAAGTTGGACTGTTCGAGAATTATTATTTAGGGAGTTACCAGAAGACCTGTCTGCCCCTCTTGAGGAAGAAGATGCAGATGATGCACTGAGAGATGATCCAATCTTTGCATTGGAAATACAACAATCATTAAAATCATACATGGAGCAACTTTTGGAGAAGAAAGGCTTGCCTGCCGTCTCGATTCCATTGTCCCTACAAACCGAATTACGCCCTTATCAATTAGAGGGCTTTGAATGGTTAGTCTTTATGCGCCAACAAGGTTTCGGTGCATGTCTAGCTGATGATATGGGCCTTGGAAAAACGGTTCAATTGATTACCTATTTGCTTCATATTTATGAGTCATCCACTTACACAAAGCCATCCATCATTATTTGTCCCACTTCAGTACTTGGGAACTGGCAAAAAGAACTTGCTCGATTTGCCCCGTCCCTGATTGTGCATACACATTATCAAGCAAATCGAGCAAAGGATGAAGAGTTTAAAAAGCTAGTGACTGCAGAAAGGCCACATGTCATTTTATCAACCTATGGTACTGTGTCACAGGATACTGAATTTTTACAGGATATCGAATGGGCAACGGTAGTACTTGATGAAGCACAAAACATAAAAAATATGCAAACTTTACAATCGAAAGCCATTCGTAAATTGCTAGGTGACCATCACATTGCTCTTACTGGGACTCCTGTAGAAAATCGTTTATCTGAGTTATGGGCTATTTTTGATTTCATTCATAAGGGCTATCTAGGTAGCTTTGGTCGCTTTAATGAAGAATTTATTTTGCCTATTGAACGGGATGAATCAGAGTCGCATAAGCAGAAGCTTCGAGCTAAAATTCAGCCATTCTTATTGCGTCGTACAAAGCGAGATCCACATTTACAGCTGAACTTACCAGATAAGCTAGAATCAAATGAATATTGTCCATTAACAACAGAGCAAGCCTCACTCTATGAGGGCTATATTTTAGAGACGCTTGATCAGCTGGAGCAGTTAACAGGCTTTCAAAAAAAGGGTCGCGTCTTAAAGATGCTCAGTAAATTAAAGCAACTATGTAATCATCCTGCCTTATATTTAAAGGAACCTTTCGAGGATGCCGAAACAATGCTTGCGCGTTCGACTAAACTAGAGCGCATTGTACAAATGGCAGCTGAGATTGTGGACAATGGAGAGCAATGCCTCATCTTTACACAATATATTGGAATGGGACAATTGCTACAACATTGCTTTAGTGAAATATATAATGTAGATGCACCGTTTTTAACTGGTGCCATGCCTAAGCAGCAGCGAGACCGCTTAGTAGAGGCTTTCCAGGCAGGAGATTTCCCTATATTTATCCTTTCTTTGAAAGCTGGTGGAACAGGACTTAATTTAACAGCAGCTAATCATGTTTTACATGCAGATCGCTGGTGGAATCCTGCTGTTGAAAACCAAGCGACAGATCGAGCATATCGAATAGGACAGACACAATTTGTGCAGGTCCATAAGTTTGTGACAATTGGCACGATCGAGGAAAAAATTGATAAAATGCTGGTGCAGAAATCTGCATTATCTGAGGAGCTTATTCAATCAAGCCAATGGTTGACCGAGTTAGAAGATCAAGAACTCCGCGATTTAATAACATTAGATCTATAATAAATGAGATGCGCCAAGAGCAAATAGTTCTTGGCGCTCTTTTAGTGGAACTTGCTACTTCTTTTCCCTACTTACTTCATTATTCGTATTTAGTTGTGTTGAAAATTTCATTGCTGTGCGGTCTTCAGCAATTTTTATTAGGGTTACACATCACTCCTTTCTGTTTGTTACGGTGCAAGAAATATAAGGAGAATGGCGGATCAGACAATGAATGTTCTCTTGCCCCGTATGTAAACTATACTTGCTAAGGTAAAACAAAATCCTTTAAGTGTTCCTGTTCATTCGGTGGCTGCGGCGGTACCGTAACTGCTTCGTCACTATCTCTTTGTTTAAGTTGATAAAATCTAACATCTTCAACCACTATCTCTGTCATAAAAATCTTAGTGCTTTCCTCATTTACAAATGACCTTGTTTGAATACGGCCAGTGGCACCGACTAATGAACCTTTACCGCAATATTTAACGATATTCTCTGCAAGCCTTCCCCAAGCTGTACAGAAAACAAAATCTGTATCTACTTCTCCTTGATTGTTCTTAAAATTACGATTAATGGCTAGTGAGAAATGAGTTTGCACACGATTTCCAGATAAGTAACGTAACACCGGATCTTTTGTAAACCTTCCAACCAATCCGACTTGATTCATTCATTCACCTCCTTTGCTTTTGATTGCTCTCATCTTACAAAATGATTCCAGCATTCGCAAAAATCAGTATTGTTAATTTCCTTCAGTTTTTGTGCATAAATTGGGTAAATTAGCATTTTTATTTTTCTATTTTTTATTCATTTTTTAGCTGAATGCTTTAGGCTGTAATGGCAAATGCTATTTCATGAAATCTGCAATTTCGCAGTTTTTGAAAAACCGTCACAGGTGCGCATCACAAACAACTGCTGCCTCATGTGTTATACTAAAAGAATGACAGACTTAGGAGGAATATACATATTGAAAACTTTTAAAATGCTTTCCTTTGACCTTGTCACGAAAGATGGCGTGCAACCATTCCCTTTAATCGATGGCATCATTATTAATCAGGAAAATAGCCATCAATCATGGGTACTTGAATTGTTTATGGAAAAACAATATCGCTCAACCTTTGATGAGCTCTTAGCGAATGCTACCGTCTTCAATGTACGTGCAGTTATTTCATTTCCAGATAATGAACCCGCTCCTTTTCAGGTAATCGTACATACGGTTGAAGAAATCGGTGATCATGTTTCAGTCCTATTAAAAGGTACGCTTAAAATTAAACGATCAAAATATGCAGAACAATTACTTTCCGAGCTACTTGCTGAGGGTGTTTCTTTAGAGGATTTACTGGATCGCTTTACACAAGATATGAAAAAGCGGCCCAAATTAAAAAATGACTAGCGATGCGAATTTTTGCATCGTTTTTTTGTTGGACAACTGTTATGTTTACTGGACAATACAATTAAAGATGCTGGGTTACATTTGGTTATTGCTATGAGGGGGAGGCCTTTAAGGCTGTTGGAGATGTTCGTTTTGTCATTATAGGAGTATAGGAATTTTCTCAGGGCCATGCTTGATTAGTGATTAGTTACCCTTCATGAGTATTCTGCTTCTGGCATTTCCCGCTTCCATGGGTATAAAAAAGAGTGTTTTCCGCAGAGGAAACACTCTTTTTATGTTATCGGTTATTCATACCATCACGGTATTTTTCAGTGTTGTTTACTTTATCGTCGACAACATCATTATTATTGTTACCGTTCATGTTGTCATTACGTTCAACACCATTTACACCGTTTGCATTTGGTGTGTTGTCATAGCCGTTTGTGCTGTTGATATCGGCATTTGAACCAGGTGTTGTTGCTTCAGGTAATGTTGTATTATCGTTAACAGTACCTCGATCTACACCATTCCCATTTACATTATTGCGATCGTATGCATCGTCACGATTATTCGGATCTAATGCGTCCTCGACATCGTCGACTCCTCGACGTACGTCATTCTCGACTTCTCGAACAGGGTGATCTTCTACTGCATTATTTCCCCAGTTACAACCTCCAAGGAATGCAGTTGCAAGAATGATGGTTAAAAATGACATTTTCCACATAGTAAAAAACCTCCTTTCTTGGGTACTATGTCATCAAATACATCTACTGTATTTGTGATCCTACATAGATTGCCCGAGAAAGGAGGGAACTATCCGATTTTTGTACAAACTATTTTTGTTTTTCTTTTAATAACTGTTCAATATATGCTGCCTCTGCTTTACAGTCGTAGCTATAGTTTGTGCCTAGCTCTTTTTGCAATGCCTCGATTGTTTCGACTTGCTGTGCTGTTGGTTCTTCATTTAAAATTTTGGCAATAACCTCATCGATTTTTTGTGCCATTTCTTCATGAAACTGTGCACTCATCAATGTATCAGCAGGGATTTTTTCGATCCATGCGGCATTCTCCTGAAAATAAGTCTGCCAGCTTGCAATGAAGTCTTCCATGGAAAAGCGCTCTTCATCCCAACCAATACTTGCTAAGTATGTTTCAAAAGATGTTGAAATCGAACGAGTAATGCTAATTTTAATACCTGAAGACAATTCCTTATACATCTTAATAATCCTCCTACGTTTGTAAAACCTAAAAATTACATCTATTTCAATTCACAATCGCTTATTTACCATCGCAATTTAAGAACCTACTAATCAATTTTTGACTTGACTTTATCTATTTTATATCTTTTGGTCTACAAATGCAAATTAAGCTTGTTTAGGCTGTTCAGGCCCAATTGCAAATAGAATATCGGCTTCACATACAAGTTCTCCATCTACAGTTGCTACACCATGACCTTTCCCCATTGCACCACGAAGTTTTACAAATTCTACTTCCAATTTAAGTTGGTCGCCAGGTACAACTTGACGCTTGAAACGACAATTATCAACACCCGTTAAAAACGCTAAACGACCCTTAAATTCTTCAGCATTTAATAAAGCCACTCCACCTACTTGAGCTAAAGCTTCCACAATTAATACACCTGGCATAACTGGATAACCTGGGAAGTGCCCATTAAAAAAATCTTCGTTAATTGAAACGTTTTTTAATCCTACTGCACGTTTCCCGTCTTCTAATTCAATGATGCGATCTACGAATAAAAAAGGATAGCGGTGTGGTAAAATTGCTTGAATTTGTTCTGCTGTTAACATGTCATTTCCCCCTCAAAAATTAAGTATGTATACACAAAGTAAGGTAAAGAATAATGTTATTCTTTACCATTCATAATATCAAATATATGCTGCCATGTTTCTCGTTTAAAAATATCCATAGCATTGCCTTCTCCAATAACGCTAAAGCCAAACATTGCGCCTAATGCTGCGGCAACAACGACTAAAATGAGAACAATTACAATGCGTAACCAAATCGGAATCAGTCGGATTTGCACCCATCGAACCTCGCGTTGCTCTCCAGTAGAGCGGCGTTCTTTCTTTTCTGGTTGCGGTTGCGTATCGGTTTCTTGTGTCGGCACAGAACGTCGACGTGAATCGTTTGTCATAGATTGTACTCCTCTTCATTCCTAACTATGCGTTTTTGGATAACTTCCTATCGAATGCCATTAATTAGTCCAAGCATTTGATCTGCTAATGTCACCGCTCTTGCGTTGAATTGATAAGAACGTTGTGTTTGAATGAGTTCTGTCATTTCTTTTGAGAGGTTAACATTGGACATTTCTAGTGTACCACTTTGCATGCCAATTTGCTGACGGTTGGCTCCCACAAGCTCTGTCAAAACTTCTGCCTGCGTATAGCCAAGTTCAGCTAAATTATTTGGTAATTCCATATAAGAACCAGCAACATGTTCCATTAATTGCGGTTTTTGGAATTCTGTTACAGCTAAATCCGTACGAATAATATCCCCATTTGGATAAGATGCTTCTAATACGCCACCATCTCGAACAGCAAACTTTTGAACCGTGTCTGGTAATGTAATAGCTTGTCCTGCAGCGTTCGCTACTGGATAACCCTCTGCTGTTACAAGCATAGCTGTTCCATTATTCAATGGAGATAAATAAAAGTCACCTTGTCGAGTATACACTGTTTTAGTTCCATTTTCACCATCTGGCATCAAAATATTGAAATATTGTTTTGCTTTTGTGAAAGCTAAGTCTAAATCACGATTAGTTGTTTGTAATGAACCTTGCTTTTCATTGGATTTAATTTGCCCAACCATTGCACCAGATCCATAGCGAATACCAACAGGTGTTTGACGTTCTGCTCGATCCTGCTTATCATTATTAAATTGCTGATAAAGTAATTCATTAAAGGATGCTTCCTTTGTTTTATAGCCCGTTGTATTACTGTTAGCAATGTTATTACTAATTGTATCCAATTTGTTTTGCAATTGCCCCATTGTGTTTGTAGCTGTAATCATTGTACGTAGCATTGATAAAAGCCTCCTGTTCGCCCATTAAATTTTTCCGATTTCATTCACAGCCTTTTCCATGCTACGATCATAAGCTTGTAATACTTTTTGATTTGCTTCAAATGCACGGTAGGCCGTCATTAAATCTGTCATGGTGCGACTAGAATCTACGTTTGACCCTTCTAAAAAGTTTTGGCGTAGTGTAAAGGAAACTCCATTCGCTCCATAAGCTGTTGGCAAGTTCTCACCATTTTCTGTACGAATAAGACCATTATCTTGTTTTTGTAGCATGTTCGGGTTTGCGGCAAATGATACACCAACACGAGCCACTTGCTGATTATTTACAAAGATAGCGCCACTTTCATCTAATCGGAAATCATCATTTGGTAGCTGGATACGTTGCCCAGCATCATTTAGTACATATAATCCTTGACCGTTAACTAAATAGCCTTGCCCATCTAACGTGAAATTACCATTACGTGTGTAAGCCTCACCACCAGCAGGATGTTCTAGTCGGAAGAAAATTGAACCCATAACCCCATCTTCATTTTGTGGTAAGTTTCCATTAATCAATGCCATATCTGTTGTAAAATCAGTGTTATAGATTTGGCCTTGTATGTAATTTGGCAATGTTTCTTGTAAATATGTCCCTGTATTTAAAGCTCCTACTTGACTCATATATTCAGCGCCAGCTTGTTGGTGAGCAGGAGCATTTGTTTTTCCAATGCTAGACATTAGCATATCTGGAAATGAGCGAATCGTAGATTGATCTGCCTTAAATCCTGGTGTATTTGCATTTGATAAATTATTGGTAAGTAATTCTGTTCTTCTTTGTTGCGTGATCATACCTGTTGCAACTGTATAAAATCCTTTAAACAAAGAAATCACCTCATTTTATTTTTATAAGGATGCTGGCACACGATCAATATTTTCAAGCATGATACCTGTACCAATGGCTACACAATCCATAGGTCTCTCTGCAATGAAAACCGGTACCTTTAACTCTTCTATTAATAGCTGGTCCATTCCATGTAACAATGCCCCGCCACCAGTTATAATCACTCCACGATCAATGATATCGGCTGATAGTTCAGGTGGTGTTTTTTCTAAGACATTTTTAGCTGACTGGACTATCATGGCTACTGATTCATGTAGTGCACGTTCAATTTCTTCAGACTCAATTGTAATTGTACGTGGTAAACCTGTTACCATATCACGGCCACGAATATCCATTGTATCATTGCGACTACCTTTGAAAACTGTACCTATTGTCATTTTGATTGCCTCTGCAGTACGTTCACCAATCAGCAATTTATATTCTTTTTTAATATATTGCAAAATATCGTTATCAAACACATCGCCTGCTACTTTAATGGATTCACTTGTTACGATATCACCCATTGATAAAACTGCGATATCTGTTGTTCCGCCCCCGATATCGACTACCATATTTCCACTTGGTTGGAAGATATCCATTCCAGCACCTATTGCTGCTACTTTTGGCTCTTCCTCTAAATATACCTTTTTACCGCCGGATTTTTCAGCAGCTTCACGAATTGCCTTTTGTTCAACACTCGTAATATTCGTTGGACAACAAATTAATATGCGTGGCTTCGCCAAAAATCCTTTTACGTTTAATTTATTGATGAAATGTCTTAACATCGCCTCTGTCACATCAAAATCTGCAATGACTCCGTCTCTTAGTGGACGAATAGCTGTGATATTACCTGGCGTTCTCCCTACCATTTGGCGGGCTTCTTCCCCTACCGCTAATACTTTATTTGTCTTTTTATCGATCGCCACAACAGATGGTTCATTGAGGACAATCCCTTTTCCTTTAACGTGGATTAATACGTTCGCAGTCCCTAAGTCAATGCCAATATCTTTCGAAAACATTTTATAATTTCTCCTTCCCGCCAGTTCCAACTACATAACGTTCATTTTATCTCTTTATCTAGAATATTTTATCATATTCTATTGGTAATTTCACCTAAATTTAGTGAATAAGACTGTTTTCTTTTTAGGCAGTGAACGGCTATAATATAGAATTACTATTCCTTAGAAAATCACCACTTATGCTTGTCCAACACAACAAAAAAGAACGAATCATTCTTGACTCGCTCTTTCTTTCCACTTGTTTTTCGTTGCTTCTCCTCCGCGAATATGACGTACGGCCTTATGGTAGGCGAGTATTTCTTTCACTTGGTCAGCTAATCCTTCATGAATTGTTGGTAATCGCTCTGTTAAATCCTTGTGCACCGTACTTTTTGAATAACCAGTCATTTTCGCGAGGACACGCACAGTCTCACGCGTCTCAATCAGTAATTCACCGAGGCGTATGCAGCGCTTCCGAATGTGCTCATGCACGTTCTTCGTCCTTTCCACACAATTTCACAAAATGCTTTGGCAATCAGATGCACATTTGCGCATTTCTTCACCTTATGTGAGGACAAAGCTATTCAGAACACGTTTTGCATTTTCTTGATAAAATGCTGACTTTTTATGCGTTACTAGCTTTTCTCATTAAAAAGCTAGTAATTTTTTCGGATTGATATATTTTCCGTTTTCAAGAATTTCGAAATGCATGTGGACGCCAGCCGCTTGATTCCACTCGTTGTCTGTCGCTTTTCCTAATGCTTGACCTTGTGTAACCTCATCGCCTTCTTTAACAGCGATATCCTTCACAGAGCTATAATGTGTCTGCATACCATTTGGATGCTCGATCACGATCTTATTGCCTGTAAATGCGTCTAGTTTTACCTCTAGTACTTTACCACTCATAGCAGCTAGTACTTCAAACTCTTCACCATTCATAGCAATAGAGATTCCAGAAGATGTAGTAAATGTTTGATTAAATACCATTAGTGCATTTTCACGAGACTCTTCATTTGCCTCTAACTCGTAAAATTCTTGTAAGACTTGTACTTTACTAAAATTCTCTTCTTTGAATGGATACTTCATGTTTTCAGTTCGTGCATTAGTTTCCACTACAGGACCTGGATCTACTTCAGCTAAATCTGGTAAAGGAGCCTCTTCTACTTTTGATACGAGACTATTGTAACCAAATAACAATCCTGCTAGAACAAGTGCACCACCTGTGTAAACTACTGGCCAAAACCACGGTTTCTTTTGTAATTGGCCATTTTCCTTTTGATTTGGATCTTGGTTTTGAGAAGCTTTATTATTTTTATCCTCTCTCATTTTCATCACCTCTAGTTGCAGTGTGAACAACTAGAAGTTATTTTAAACATGCATCTATTTTTTTTATTTCAATATCTTGATAATAATAGTGTAAAATTTCGGCAGCTGTTTTCCCTTCATTTGCCATTGCCTCAGCTCCATACTGACTCATGCCCACTCCATGCCCATAGCCTTGGGTTTTCACATGAACCTTTCTTTTATTGGCATTAAAGATGATTGTGAAATCAGTTGATGGAATACCAAGGAGCGTTCTTACCTCTCTCCCTGTCCAGACGTTATTCCCTAGCTGTAAACGTTCTACTCGCCCAGAATCATTATAAAATAACTGGATACGGTTAAAATCACTAGGTTGCCATTGTATAGGCCAGAGCTTATTCCATTGAGATAATGTCCATTCTTGCTCAGCCTCAAACTTAGGAGATGTTTGATCAGATATACTTGTAACACTTTGCAAATATGGAATATCATTTCCACCATATCCATAAGCACTTTCTGTTTTACCATTGCTTGTTGAATGAAACATGGCTGTAATCAATTCATTATTATAAAGAATAACTTGTCCTTTTGTTTCATTGATAGCTTCGACAATTTTCTTTTCATTTCCCAGGAAATTGCTAGCCCAATTCGCCTTTCTTTGTTCTTCATCATAGAAGACTTGCTTTGCCACAGTTGGAGCAATCGCAATTTTACCGTAATTTGTCGTTTTCAACGCATATGTGCGGGCTGCAATAGCTTGTGCCTTCAGTGCCTCTTTTTTAAAAGAAACGGGCATTTCTGCAGCAACTACCCCTGTAATATACGTTTCCAAAGGGATTTTTTCTTCTTGCCCCTCCACTTCTATAAATATTTCACAAGCATTCTTATCACTAGCTTGAGGTATGATAGCCTCTTGTCTTTCACTGAACCCTACTATAGGAAGCATATATAATGCCCCAATCAAGCAAATGACACCTATACTAATCATCCATTTTTTCATAAGAAATAATATGCTAGATTTCTTGTAGTTATGAGAAAACAAAAACCCTCTGCACAAAAAGCAAAGGGTTTTACAATCTATTTAGTTTGTAGGCAATTCAACTGTTACATCTTCAATTGTCACTACTTCTTCTGTAATACGTTCAATATTAGCACCAAGAGATGCTAATTTTCCATGGAAATCAACATAACCACGATCTAAATGATGAAGTTTTGTGACACGTGTCATTCCTTCTGATACAAGACCCGCTAAAATTAATGCAGCCGCAGCTCGTAAATCCGTTGCCATTACCTCAGCTCCCTGAAGATCCACAGGCCCCTCGATAAACACAGAACGTCCCTCTATTTTAGCACCAGCATTCATGCGACGGAACTCCTCAACATGCATAAAACGGTTTTCGAATACCGTTTCTGTAATAATACTCGTACCTTCAGCAGTAAGCATTAACGCCATCATTTGTGATTGCATATCTGTTGGGAAACCAGGATGTGGCATTGTTTTGATATCAACTGCTTTTAGTGTTTGAGGAACTCGTACACGGATTCCTTCATCCAACTCAGTAATTTCTACGCCCATCTCACGCATTTTAGCTATTAAAGCAGTCATATGCTCAGGAACTGCGTTTTCAATCACCACATCTCCTCTCGTAATAGCTGCTGCTACCATAAATGTACCAGCTTCAATACGGTCAGGAATTATATGATGCTCTACACCATATAATGTATCGACTCCTTCGATACGAATCGTATTTGTACCCGCACCGATTACACGGCCACCCATACTATTAATAAAGTTTGCAAGATCCACGATTTCAGGCTCTTTCGCGGCATTTTCAATTACAGTTGTCCCCTCAGCTAAAGATGCCGCTGTCATAATATTCTCAGTTGCCCCAACACTTGGGAAATCCAAATACACATTAGCCCCTTTTAAGCGACCCTCTGTCTTCGCCTCAACATAGCCATGGCCAAATGAAATTTTTGCACCCATTGCTTCAAAGCCTTTTAAGTGTAATTCAATCGGACGTGATCCAATTGCACAGCCTCCAGGAAGTGCTACACGAGCATAGCCATTACGAGCAAGTAGAGATCCCATTACTAAAATAGATGCACGCATTTTACTAACAAATTCAAATTGAGCTTCACTTGAAAGTTCTTTTGTTGCATCTATATATACGGCATTATCTTCAGGTATATATGTAACTGCTGCGTTTAAACTTTTAAGTACTTCATTTATTGTAAAGACGTCTGCTAAATTAGGGACTTCTTTAATTACATTTTCTCCTTTTGAAGCAAGTAAAGCTGCTGCAAGGATTGGTAACACTGCATTTTTTGCGCCCTCTACACGTACTTTTCCCTGTAGTTTTTGGCCGCCAGTCACTATTATTTTATCCACCCTATGTCCCTCCGAATTCAATCTATTAACCTACCAAATTTTTATTTTAATAAAGAAGTATAATGTCATAATCAGTAAACAAACAACTCTATAGTACAACTTTTCTAACGCTCGTTCAAGCGTCCAAATCACTATTTTAAGCCATTATTAGATTTTTTGCTATTTATTTATTGTACGCTGCTAAATTTTTTTTGTGAATGACCAATAACCCGTTCGCTTCTAATACATACCCAAAGATATATGAATAAAAAACAACTTTTCACTTTTTTCTATAAAAAATGAAGTGGAAGGTACCTATTATCGTACATTTATCAATGGGTATCTTGATAGCTAATAGCGTAAAATTCATAAGAATTTAATGTATTAGCGTCTTTTTACATAGTTCAAAGGGCCACACAAATGGTATTATAAAGTCCTTTGAAGTATGTAGACCTATAAATTTATGAAAGAAAGAAACGAATTCTTTTAAAATAAATAAGGAAGTTTACCTGACCAACTAGATATTTGAAGAAAGAAATTAGATACTGCTGAGCCTATCGCAATACTAAGTAAAATATAAATGAGTTGAATTTGAAAAACTCGATTCTTTTTAAAGAGTTTTTCGATCATAAAAGCTTGTAAAGCATAAAAAGTAATAGCAATAAAAAATAGGTGGGATAAAATACCCAATAAAGCTTCTTGTCCAATTGCTTCATATATCTCCATATAGCATCCTCCATTTCTCCTTCAATATGTTTGTTCACCTTAAAAAACGGGCAGATGCGATATCTGCCCGTTAAAAATGAATTAGATATTACCCTCATGAACGTTGATACGATTCAACGCACGTTTTAATGCTAGGTCAGCACGTTTGAAATCAATGTTGTCTTGTTTACTTTGAAGACGTCCTTCAGCACGTTTAACGGCTTCTTTAGCACGTTGAACATCGATGTTTTCAGCAATTTCAGCAGACGGCGCTAAAATTGAGATTTTTTCTGGACGAACTTCAATGAAACCACCGCTTACAGCAACAATATCAGTCGAACCGTTTTCTTTTTTAAGCTTCACTGCACCAATTGCAAGTGGAGCCACCATTGGAATATGGCCTGCAAGAACACCGATTTCTCCTGAAGTTGTTTTAGCGATTACCATTGATACTTCAGAATCGTATACTGGGCCGTCGGGAGTGACAATATTGACTAGAACTGTCTTCATATTTTTTCCTCCTCGTCCCTAGTATTAAACCTCTACGCCCATGCTTTTCGCTTTTTCAACTACTTCATCAATTGAACCAACTAGACGGAAAGCATCTTCTGGTAGGTGATCCCATTTGCCATCAAGGATTTCCTTGAATGAACGAACAGTTTCTTTTACAGGTACATAAGAACCTTTTTGACCAGTGAATTGTTCCGCTACGTGGAAGTTTTGTGATAAGAAGAATTGAATACGACGAGCACGTTCTACTGTTTGTTTATCTTCATCAGATAATTCATCCATACCTAAGATTGCAATGATATCTTGTAATTCACGGTAACGTTGGATTGTACGTTGTACACCAGTAGCAATTGCGTAGTGCTCAGCGCCTACGATTTCAGGTGATAATGCACGAGAAGTCGAAGCTAATGGGTCAACCGCAGGGTAGATACCCATTTCAGATAATTTACGCTCAAGGTTAGTTGTTGCATCTAAGTGGGCGAAAGTTGTAGCTGGAGCCGGGTCAGTATAGTCATCGGCTGGTACATAAATCGCTTGAATAGAAGTTACAGATCCTTTGTTCGTAGATGTGATACGCTCTTGTAGTTTACCCATTTCAGTTGCAAGTGTTGGTTGGTAACCTACCGCAGAAGGCATACGACCTAATAGGGCAGAAACCTCAGAACCTGCTTGTGTGAAACGGAAGATATTGTCGATGAATAAAAGTACGTCTTGACCTTGCTCATCACGGAAGTATTCCGCCATTGTAAGACCAGTTAAAGCAACACGCATACGTGCACCAGGTGGCTCGTTCATTTGACCGAATACCATCGCTGTTTGCTTGATAACGCCTGAATCGCTCATTTCGAAGAATAAGTCGTTCCCTTCACGAGTACGCTCACCTACACCAGCGAATACAGAGATACCAGAGTGCTCTTGTGCGATATTGTTGATTAATTCTTGGATTAATACAGTTTTACCTACACCGGCACCACCGAATAGACCGATTTTACCACCTTTGATATATGGTGCAAGTAAGTCTACTACTTTGATACCTGTTTCAAGAATTTCAACTGTAGTTGAAAGATTCTCGAAAGTTGGTGCTTCACGGTGAATTGAATCACGACGTGCGTCTGCTGGAATTTCTTCACCTAAGTCAATTACTTCTCCAAGTACGTTGAATACACGACCTAGTGTAACTTCACCAACTGGTACTGAGATAGCTTTTCCTAAGTCTGTTACTTCTGCTCCACGTTGTAAGCCATCAGTAGATGACATCGCAATTGTACGAACAGAATCATCACCTAAATGAAGCGCAACTTCTAATGCAAGAATTGTTGGTTCTTCATTAGGACGTTCAATCTTAACTGTTAAAGCGTTATAGATTGCTGGTAATTGGCCATTGTCGAATTTAACGTCAACAACTGGACCCATTACTTGAATAACATGTCCTTTATTCATTACTGTGTACCCTCCTATCGTATTCTTATACGACATTGGGAAGCTGCTTGCCTATTCTAAGGCTGCAGCTCCACCAACGATTTCTGTAATTTCTTGTGTAATCGCCGCTTGACGTGCACGGTTATATTGCAAAGAAAGGTCTGAAATAAGATCAGTTGCGTTATCTGTTGCATTTTTCATAGCCGTCATACGAGAAGCATGTTCACTTGCTTTTCCATCTAATAATGCGCCATAAACTAAGCTTTCCGCATATTGTGGAAGTAACACTTCTAGAATTGCTTCGCCAGATGGCTCGAATTCATAAGAAGCAGTACCGCTTGCAGGGGCAATATCTGTTAATGGAAGAAGTTTTTTCTCTGTCACTTCGCTAGCAATAGCGCTGACAAAGTGATTATAGTACATATAAAGTTCGTCATACGTACCATCAATGAACATACCAACAGCATTACGAGCGATTTCTTTAATATCAGCAAAAGTTGGTTGGTCAGGTAGACCGACAACATTACTGATGACATTATGATCACGTTTCACAAAGTAGTCACGAACTACACGACCTACTGCTAAGATAACGTATTCGTCTTTTGATTTATGACGCTCGTTAATCGTACGTTGTACTTGACGCAGGATACTTGAATTGTAAGCACCTGCAAGACCACGGTCAGAACCAATGACTAAGTAAGCCGTTTTCTTAACAGGACGAGCAGTTAACATTGGATGTCCGCTGTCTTTTGTCCCTGAAGCGATCGCGCCTACTACGTCCTGAATTTTTTCCATGTAAGGAACGTAAGCTTTAGCATTTTGCTCTGCACGACGTAACTTAGAAGAAGAAACCATCTGCATTGCTTTTGTAATTTGCTTCGTACTCTTTGTTGAAGTAATACGACCTTTAATTTCGCGTAAGTTTACCACTGGTATTTCACCACCTTCTGTTTTTTAATCAAGTGACTAGCTAAGACTTATTCTGATTTAGCGAAAGTTTTTTTGAATGCATTGATTGCTGCTTCATAATCCGCATCAGGAGCAAGCTCTTTAGTAGTACGAACATGATCTAAAACGTTTGTGTGGTTTGAATCTAACCAGCTTAAGAATTCTGATTCGAAGCGAACGATATCTTGTACTGGAATATCATCTAAGTGACCTTTAGTTAATGCGTAAAGGATTGCAACTTGTTTTTCAACTTTTAGTGGTTTGTTAAGGTCTTGTTTAAGAACTTCAACCGTACGTTTACCACGCTCAAGTTTAGCAAGTGTTACTTTATCTAAATCTGAACCAAATTGAGCAAATGATTCAAGCTCACGGAATGCAGCTAAGTCAAGACGTAGTGTACCCGCAACTTTTTTCATCGCTTTAATTTGAGCAGATCCACCTACACGTGATACAGAAAGACCGGCGTTAATCGCTGGACGTACACCTGAGTTGAATAAGTCAGATTGTAAGAAGATTTGTCCATCAGTGATTGAGATTACGTTAGTTGGGATGTATGCAGAGATATCCCCAGCTTGTGTCTCAACGAATGGAAGAGCTGTAATTGAACCATTTTGATATGTTTCATTTAACTTCGCAGCACGTTCAAGTAAGCGGCTGTGTAAGTAGAAAACGTCACCAGGATATGCTTCACGACCTGGAGGACGGCGAAGAAGAAGTGAAAGTTCACGGTAAGCTGATGCTTGTTTAGAAAGATCATCATACACGATTAATACGTGTTTACCTTGTAACATGAATTCTTCAGCCATAGATACACCTGCAAATGGTGCTAAGAATAATAATGGAGCTGGTTGAGAAGCAGAAGCTGTCACAACGATTGTGTAATCTAAAGCGCCATGTTTACGAAGAGTTTCTACAACACCACGTACAGTAGATTCTTTTTGACCGATTGCTACGTAGATACAAATCATGTTTTGGTCATTTTGGTTAAGAATTGTATCGATAGCTACAGATGTTTTACCAGTTTGACGGTCACCGATGATTAACTCACGTTGACCACGACCGATTGGCACTAATGCGTCAATCGCTTTAATACCAGTTTGTAGTGGTTCGTGTACTGATTTACGAGCCATTACACCGAAAGCTGGACTTTCGATTGGACGAGATTTTGTAGTGTTGATTGGACCTTGTCCATCCACTGGTTGTCCAAGTGGGTTTACAACACGACCAATTAGTTCTTCACCAACTGGTACTTCCATGATACGACCTGTACGACGAACTTCATCGCCTTCTTTGATGTCAGTGTATGGACCTAAGATTACGATACCAACGTTACCTTCTTCTAGGTTTTGAGCCATACCCATAACACCATTAGAGAACTCTAGTAGTTCTCCAGCCATGGCGTTGTCGAGGCCATGAGCAAGAGCAATACCGTCACCAATACGGATAACTGTACCAACTTCGCTTACTTTAAGTTCAGATTCATAATTCTCAATCTGTTGTTTAATCAGACTGCTGATTTCTTCAGCCTTGATGCCCATGTATGTCACCTCTCACATTTCTAAATTATTAACCGATTAATTCACGTTTTAGACGCTCTAGTTTGTTTGCTACTGAGCTATCATAAATATGGTTACCGATTTGAACACGAATACCACCAAGTAAAGATGGATCAACTTCGTTTGTAATATTTAATGATTGTTTTCCAACAAGTTTCGCGAACGCTGCTGAAATATTAGCGCTTTCTTCTGCAGAAAGTGCACGTGTTGAAAATACTGTTGCATCTGCAGTGCCTTGTGCTTGCGCAGCAAGTTCAGCATATGCCTTAGCAATTTGTGTCATCTCGTTTACACGTTTTTTCTCAACTAGAAGTTGAACAGTGTGTAAAACTTCTGGTGTTGCACCGTTAAAGATATCAGCTACCATTTGTTTTTTTCGTTCAACGGAGAACTTAGGTGCATTTAAAAGCGTTAAAAAATCAGGAGATTCTTTTACTACTTTTGTTAGTTCACTTAAGTCTGCTCCAACTTCAGTAAGAATATTTTTTTGTTGCGCCAATTCAAAAAGCGCTTGAGCGTAACGTTTTGCTACAGTTGAATTACTCATCGAGCTTCCCCTGCCTTCGCAATCGTCTCTTCAATTAGAGCACGGTTGTCTGCCTCAGAAATCTCTTTGCTAAGGACTTTAGATGCTGCAAGTACAGATAATGAAACGACTTCATCACGTACAGCTGCAATAGCTTTTTCTTTTTCAGACTCAATTTCACGTAAAGCCGATTCTTTTAAGCGATTTGCTTCATTACGAGCTACAGTAAGAATTTCTTCTTTTTGTAATTCGCCTTGCTTCTTAGCGCCCTCAACAATCGATTGTGCTTCTGTACGAGCTTCCTTAAGAAGGCTCTTTTGTTCTTCTAAAAATTGGTGCGATTCTTTGCGCGCTTTTTCAGCTGCTTCGATTTCACTCGCTACTAATTCTTCACGTTGTTGCATAATGCCCATAAGTGGACCCCAAGCGAATTTCTTAAGTAGTAACATTAATACGATGAAAATAACTAATGTTGCGATGATATCTCCACTATTTAACGAAGCACCGCCTGCACCTAGTACAAGATTATCTAAAAACACGATTGTTTCACTCCCTTCAAGAGCTTTAACTTCAACATAATTTAGTGACTAAAAAACTACCTATTTTAAAAAGCTATATTTACACATAGCTTTTATCAGTTCCAAAATGAAGGGCGAAGTTTCATCTGGAGAATCCTGCTTCGCCACTAGTAAAATTCAGTGTTCAACTGAATTATTTGTTCATTACGATGAATGCTACTACTACTGCGATGATCGGTAGGGCCTCAACTAATGCAACCCCGATGAACATTGTAGTTTGAAGAACGCCACGAGCTTCTGGTTGACGAGCGATACCTTCTACTGTTTTTGATACGATAAGACCGTTACCAATACCTGCACCAAGTGCACCTAAACCGATTGCGATTGCTGCTGCTAATAAACCTAATGAACCTGTCATTTGAAAATTTCCTCCTTGGAATTGTTTGTTTTTGTTGTTCAAGCATAGGGTATATGCTTTATATTAATGGTCATCGCTCACTTTATGAGCCATGTAAACCATTGTTAACATTGTGAAGATAAAGGCTTGGATAAAGCCGATGAAAATTGAGAAACCTTGCCATGCCATCATTGGAACGATTGCCCCGATGAATCCCACAGCACCTGATGATGCTAAACCTGCAAGTAAGCCAAGTAAAATCTCACCCGCATAAATGTTACCGTAAAGACGTAAACCTAATGTTAATGTGTTTGCAAATTCTTCTACTATTTTAAGTGGGAACATGAATGACATTGGTTTGAAGAATGTACCAACATAATGACCTGTACCCTTCATTTTTACACCATAGAAATGCGTTAAGACTAATATCATTGCTGCTAATGTCATCGTTACTGTAGGGTCAGCTGTTGGTGATTTCCACCATAGCTCATGCCCATAGACAATTGAGAAAGGAAGACCTAGTAAGTTAGATACTGCGATAAACATAATTAGTGTGATGCCTAGAACGTGGAATCGACCACCAGTTTTCCAATCCATGTTGCTTTTAATGATATTCTTAACGAAATCCATAATCCATTCCATAAAGTTTTGCATACCAGTAGGTTTTAACTTTAGGCTTCTAGTTGAAATAAAGGCAATTAAAAATACGATAATTGCTGCAACTAGTAACATCATAACTGTTGATAAGTTAAATGTTAAAAAACCGACTTCTAGTAACGGAGCTTCATGATTCATTGTTATTTTTCACCTCTCTTTCTAATTTAAAGCACATTAGCGGTTCCTTACATGTGACACAATTCTCTCGACAAAGAGAAAAACGTACGGAATCATTAGCCCTATAACCGTGCTAATTAAGTGAAAATAGTTTGGCAACGAAATGGCTATTGCGACTGCCGCAACACCTGATCCAAAGCGAAGCGCTGTACCAAGTGAGCCTATTTTCTTCCCTTCACTAATGGATCTGTCAAACTTCTCCATACGTCGAACTAAAATCCAAAAATTATACGTACCAAAGAATGCACCGACTGCGATGCCCGCAAAAACAGTTTGATAGGGGGTAAATCCCCAGCCTAATGCGCAGAGTGCAAGCAAAAAAAATAACGCCCTCTTCTGCACAGCAAAAATGTGATGCAAATCTAGCATTGGTTGTAATCTCCTGAATCATTTTTTCGAGTAATGAAAACGTTTGCTGACCACTATGTGAAATCAGAAAAGAGCAGTGAAAAGCACTACTCACAGCGGAATAGTAATGGGAGAGTCATTTCAATTACAGGTGTAAATGCCCAAAAAATAACTTACACCCCTTACCGACTCGGTAAAAACCGAAACGCACAAAACGTTGCAAATCGACAGTCTTATTTTGAACTGTCAATTTAGTAGAAAGTTGATATAACAAGTGTTTCAACGTCCTATTTATGAACAGAAACCCTTATCATTCTTACCCTTTGTAAGCATACAATAGGTGATATTTGAAGTCAATTGGTAAAGGAGAAAAACTTCACAGCCTCTATACTCTTGTCAAATTGTTGACAAATTTGTGTATGAAATTTCATAGTTTCAAAATTTCTCAACCTTCTCACGCATTAAAAAAGCTAATTTACGACAAGATTATGCTCGTAAATTAGCTTACCCATTTCAACAGGTACATTAGACTTATTTTTAATATAAAATATAGTATATTAATTAGTTTTTTGTAAAAATCCTAGCAATGCTTCAACAATACGCTTAGATGCATGTCCATCCCCATATGGATTTGATGCTTTAGCCATTGCTTCATAGGCATTATTATCTGTTAGTAATTCCTTTGCTAAGGCGTAAATTGTTTCCTCTTCTGTTCCTGCTAGCTTTAATGTTCCTGCTGCAATTCCCTCTGGACGTTCTGTCGTATCTCTAAGAACAAGCACTGGCTTTCCTAATGAAGGTGCCTCTTCTTGTACACCGCCTGAATCCGTTAAGATCATATAGGAATTAGCCGCAAAGTTATGGAAATCAAATACTTCAAGCGGTTCAATTAAATGTACTCGTTTATTATTCCCTAAAATTTCATTAGCAATTTCTCTTACAGCCGGGTTCATATGAACAGGATAAACAACTTGAACATCCTCATGTTCTGCGAGTATTCTAGTAATCGCTTTAAACATATGGCGCATTGGTTCACCAAGATTTTCGCGACGATGTGCTGTTAATAAAATCATGCGATCTTTCCCGATTTTATCTAAAACAGGATGTGAGTAGTGTTCACTGACTGTTGTTGCTAATGCGTCTATTGCTGTATTACCTGTAACAAAAATCGTCGCTGGATTTTTATTCTCATCTAAAAGATTCTTTTTAGATACTTCAGTTGGCGCAAAATGTAAATCTGCCATCACACCTGTTAGTTGGCGATTCATTTCCTCTGGATATGGTGAATATTTGTTCCATGTTCGAAGTCCAGCTTCTACATGGCCTATAGCGATTTGGTTATAGAACGCAGCGAGACTTGCAATGAAAGTCGTTGCTGTATCACCATGTACCAAAACGATATCTGGTTGTGCTTCCTTCATTACTTGATCTAAACCCTGTAATGCGTTTGTCGTTACATCAATTAATGTTTGGCGATCCTTCATTATATTTAAGTCATAGTTTGGTGTAATACTAAACGTTTCTAATACTTGATCGAGCATTTGGCGATGCTGTGCTGTTACAGTTACAATAGATTCTATTTGCTTAGGATACTTTTGTAACTCCAAAACAAGAGGAGCCATTTTAATTGCTTCTGGTCTTGTACCAAAAATCGTCATTACTTTCCATTTTTTTGTCAAAACGATCTGCACCGTCCTTTTTGTTATTGTAGGGTAAGACCAATCTCCTGTTGATGAAGGATTACTTACCTACACATACTATGAAACGCCCTTCAATTTGAAGGACGCTTTCACAAGTTATTAGTTTCCTAAATGAGGAAATTTCATGTATGGATTTTTATTTTGTACCGAATAGACGGTCTCCAGCATCACCTAAGCCCGGTACAATATAACCATGGTCATTTAATTTTTCATCAAGAGCAGCAATATAAATATCTACATCCGAATGTTCTTCTTGAATAGCTTTCACACCCTCTGGTGCAGCGATTAAGCACATGAATTTAATGTTTTTAGCTCCACGTTTTTTCAGTGAAAGAATTGCCTCCACTGCAGAACCACCAGTTGCAAGCATTGGATCTACAATGATGAAATCACGTTCTTCAACATCTGCAGGAAGTTTTGCGTAATATTCAACTGGTTTTAATGTTTCTGGATCACGGTAAAGACCAATATGACCAACTTTTGCAGCAGGGATAAGCTTTAATACGCCATCTACCATACCGATACCTGCACGTAAAATCGGTACGATTGCAAGTTTTTTACCAGAAAGTACTTTTGTTTTTGCAATTGTTACAGGTGTTTCAATTTCAATTTCCTCTACTGGCATATCACGTGTAATTTCAAATGCCATGAGTGTTGCCACTTCGTCTACTAGCTCACGAAATTCTTTTGTTCCTGTATTCTTGTCGCGAATATAAGTTAATTTGTGTTGGATTAGTGGATGATCAAATACATAGACTTTGCTCAAAGGGATTCTCTCCTCACCGTTCGGATTCATTTTTATCTCAACTAGTATAACAGAAAAAAGGAGTTGCCTCAAAAATAAATTTAGGACAACTCCCTTTATCATCTATTCTTTTGTCAAAACTAAGTTATTGATCAAGAATTATATCTAATTGTTCAATTGGCATTGGCTTGAAATAGAAATATCCTTGTCCTACTGTGCATCCTAGCGCACGTAGAATCTCAACCTGTTCCTCTGTCTCTATGCCCTCTGCCACTGAAATCATTCCTAAATTTAATGCTAACTGAATAATAGAGCGAACAATAGCCAGAGTTGCTGGATCTTCAATAGCATTGATGAAGCTTCGATCAATCTTTAGTTCAGCAAACGGTAGCTGTTGCAAATAGCTTAATGAAGAAAAACCTGTTCCAAAATCATCTACGGATGTTTTAAAGCCATAGCTCTTTAGCTCTTGAATGATCTTATAGGCTGATTGAAAATCTACTAAACCAATATTTTCTGTCACCTCTAAGATAATATAGCTAGGGTCAATATTATACTTCCGTACAAGTTTCAGTGTATCTTGAACAAAATGCGTGTAGTAAAAATGATCAGGCGAAATATTGACAGCAATTTTCACTAATTTCTTTCCCAGGCGTTGTCGTTCTGAAAGCCATGAGAGTACCGTCTCTAAAATAAGCACATCAATTTCTCGCACCTTACCAGCACTCTCTGCTACTGGAATAAAGAGTGCTGGTGAAACAAAGCCCAATTTTGGAGAAATCCACCTTGCAAGTGCTTCAATACTTTGAATTTCCCCATTGCGTAAATCTACTTTAGGCTGTAAGTGGACTGTTATTTCTTTATTTTTGATGGCTTCTGACAAATGATTTAAGATCGTCATCTTCTGTACCAGCACATCGTTTTTCTCTGTTGTAAATATTTCTGTATGTGTGCCTGGCCTATCGATTGCAAAGGATAACGCATTATCTGCAAAACGAATCGCATCATTAATATTTATGTCTTCATTATATGAAGCAATTCCTGTTTTTAATGTAATATAGATTTGCTTTCCTCCTATGATAAAAGGCTGGCGAATCGTTTCTTTTATTCTCATCTCATAATCATTCAAATCTTCATGAAGTGACATTGTAGTCATAATCAAACTAGAGCTAGTAAATCTAGCAACATATTCATTACTTTCTGACTTGTCTTGCTCAAGACGTTTGGCAAGTTGTCTTAAAAGTTCATCACCAATTTCACGACCGTACAATTCAACTACTTGATGAAATTCACTAGGTTTTAATATTTTAATAAAGCCGCTTTGCCCCTGCTGGACTTCCCTTTCAATCGTATTAACAAAGCTGTGACGATTAGGTAGACCTGTTGTAATGTCTGTATAGGCTAAATCCCAAATTTTTTTCTGCGTCCTTGCATATGAATAAGCCAATGCAACAAGAGCACCCATTTTTCGAAACATATTTTTAAGCATTTGGTCACTTTGTGTTTTTTGGCTAAATATTGAAAAAACACCTATTACTTGCCGCTGTTGATTACGTATAGGGATAAACCATCCATGTGACTTTTTAGCTAGCGAAGCATATTGCTTATGTTCTTTCGGAATATTCACTTCATCTAAATTCTCTATGAAAGTAGACGTTTCTGATTCCATGACCTTCTTAAAGAAATCATTGTTTGCACAACATCTTGGTACGCTCTCTGTTTGATTACCTCCTATGAAAACTTGTAATTGGTTTACTTCTGTTTTTATGAGCACCATACTTGCAATATTTGGCATAAAAAATTCATCGAGTCCTTGACAAATAAGCTTCATCTTTTGCTCAAAAGAAAACTCCTTCTCAATCGCCCTATACATATCATTTTCTAAACGCATTAAGAAGTCTTCCGTATGATAATATGTAACATCCTTCACAAATACTAAAACAAATTGCGTTATATTTGCCTCATTGCAAAAAGGTAATGCTTGTATTTCTGCCCAAAAGGGAGGTTTATCGATGCCATTATGATATAGCTTCGCCTGCACCATTATGCCGTTATGTATTTTTTCTTTCATCATTTCAATGGTTGTCTTTTTTTCGTCCATTGATAGCCATGAAAAATACTCAGTATTTAAGATTTGTGAACGTGCAGCATTAGTAAGCATACAAAATGAATCATTACACTCTACTATGTAATGATGCTTCGTTGCATCAAAAATAACGTAGCTTTCTTTCGAATTATTCCCTAATTTGCGAATGCTGTTTAATAATACATCATAATCTGTGTTTAACGATTTAGTGACCATCCAACCCCTCCTTTTCTATCAATTCATCTCATTTCCATTGTACATAAAATTTAATTAAATTTTCACTTTTATTAAAAAAACTTCTTTTCTAGGACACTATCTGTCCTCTGCCTTCTATAATATATCCCTTTATACCGTTTTTATGTAAATTTATTCAAAAATAAGAGGATTATTCTACTTTGTTAGAAAAAAGATGTTTTTTACAGTTTAATCCTCGATTTCCAAAATAAAAAGCTGTATTTAAAGTAAATTTTGTACTTTAAACACAGCTATTATTCTATTGATTATACATATAGTGGATGCTTATCAGTTAATGCCTTCACACGATCTTTTGCATCTGCTTTAACTGTTTCATCTTCAGGGTTTTTAAGAACAGCTGCTATAATCGCTCCTACTTCTTTCATATCTTCCTCCTTAAAGCCACGAGAAGTGACCGCTGGAGTACCAATACGAATTCCAGAAGTGACAAATGGAGATTCAGTATCGTAAGGGATTGTATTTTTATTTGTTGTAATACCCACTTCATCTAGTGCGTGCTCTGCTACTTTACCAGTTAAACCAAGAGATTTAACATTTAGCAGTAATAAATGATTATCTGTACCACCAGAAACAATTTCAACTCCCTCAGCAATTAATACTTCTGCTAAAGCCTTTGCATTGGCTTTAATTTGTTTTGCATAGTCTTTAAATTCTGGTTGTAAAGCTTCTCCAAATGCTACAGCTTTTGCAGCGATAACATGCATTAATGGGCCACCTTGAATGCCTGGGAATACAGATTTATTTAGTTTTTGCTCCCATTCTTTTGAAGCAAGAATTAATCCACCACGTGGTCCACGTAATGTTTTATGTGTAGTTGATGTAACAAAATCAGCATATGGCACTGGTGATTGATGTTCGCCAGCAGCTACAAGTCCAGCAATGTGTGCCATATCCACCATGAAATAGGCTCCGACTTCGTCTGCAATTTCACGGAATTTAGAGAAGTCAATTTCACGTGGATAAGCAGATGCACCAGCAACAATCAGTTTCGGTTTATGCTCTAAAGCCTTTTGTCGTACATCTTCATAATCAATCACTTGTGTATCTTGTGTTACACCATACTCTACAAAATTATATAGAATACCAGAGAAGTTTACTGGAGAACCATGTGTTAAGTGACCACCATGTGAAAGGTTCATACCCAGAACTGTGTCACCTGGTTCTAGAATCGTATGGTAAACAGCCATGTTTGCTTGTGCACCTGAGTGTGGTTGCACATTTGCATATTCTGCTCCGAAGAGTTCTTTTACACGATCACGTGCAATATCCTCTACTACGTCTACATGCTCACAGCCACCATAATAGCGTTTACCAGGATAACCTTCAGCGTATTTATTTGTCAGTACTGATCCTTGCGCTTCCATCACTGCTTCGGATACAAAGTTTTCTGATGCAATCAATTCAATATTTGCTTGCTGACGTGTTTTTTCTGCAAGAATTCCATCTAGTACTGCTTTGTCTTGTACTGCTAATTTTTCATATGCCATGTTTGAAAAAGCCTCCTAAAGTATCGTTATTCATCTCTACCACTAAATAGGGTGGTAATTATTTATATACTGCACGTTCTCCGCCAATTAGCTTAGGACGTGTTGTTGCAATCGTCACAACAGCTTCTCCTACCATTTTTACCGATGTTCGAACAGGTACAGCTACTGCTTTCAAATGCATACCGATTAATGTTTGTCCAATATCAATACCTGCATGTGCCTGTATTGTTTCAACAATCACTGGATTATCAAATTGCGTATAGGCATATGCTGACATTGAGCCGCCTGCCGTACGTACTGGGACAACCGCTACTGGATCATAGCCAAATTTTTCAGCTGTTGATGCTTCCATAGTAATGGCGCGATTTATATGCTCACAACCTTGGAATGCTAAAAGCAAATGATGCTTTGCTGCAAATTCTTGTAACGGCTCAAAAATGGCTTCTGCTATCTCCAATGCTCCCGCTGTGCCAATTTTCTGACCAATCACTTCAGATGTAGAGCACCCTACTACAAAAATTGTATGGGGTCGTAATGTTACTTGCTCTTCAAATTCACTGAGTAACTGAGTCAAATGTGTTCGTATTTGTTTTACAACCATTAAGCTCAGCTCCTTCATCTATATCCATTAAAATCATGCCATATATGACATCCTATACGAATGCCATATATGGAATAACAAAACTATTATTGCTCTAGTTCAGTAATTTTTTCAATACGGCGTACATGGCGGCCACCTTCAAAATCGGTTTCTAGCCATGCTTGTACGATTTCACGTGCAAGGCCAGGGCCAATTACACGTTCGCCCATTGCTAAAATATTTGAATCATTATGGCAACGCGTTGCCTTGGCACTAAATACATCATGTACTAATGCACAACGTATGCCCTTGACCTTATTAGCGGCAATGGACATACCAATTCCTGTGCCACAAATTAAAATGCCTTTATCAAATTCTCCGTTAGCAACACCCTCAGATACAGGTTTTGCATAGTCTGGATAGTCTACTGAATCCGAAGATTGTGGACCAAAATCTTCGTAGCTAATTTGAAGTTCATCTAATAGCTGCATAATCTCACGACGTAAGTTATTGCCTCCGTGATCAGAAGAAATTGCTATTCTCACTGGGTTCCCTCTTTTCGAATTATAGTCAACCTTAGTGTACCACTTCTTTCTGAAGAATAACACGATTTTTCTTATGTTTTTACGTTGATTTTTCCTGAAAGACGAACATTAATTGTATGTTAACACAAAATTATTCACTTTTAAACTTATTTTTTGTGGATAATGTGAATATCATGTTAATAAGTTCGGATAATGGTCTTTTGTTGTAATATTCCATCTACTGAAGTTTTTTTAGCTTTTTACTTACAGTGGACATAAATTGTCCTTTAATAAAAAAGGTTATACATAAATCCGATTTTTCATGGGATTTATGTATAACCTTCAGGACTATGCTTGTCTATCAAATTGTTGGATCATTTTATGCAATGCTTCCGATTGCTTTTTCAAACTTTGAGCTAGATGCTCGACTTGTTCAATTGCATAGGCTTGCTCTTCAGCTGCACTACGAACTTCCTGTGCACCTGCTGACGTTTGTTCCGCAATGGCAGCAACTTCCTGTGACTGTCGAGCTGTCGTTTCAATATTATGCATTTGCTGTTCGATTAAAGAAGAAATCTCAACAATTGATGTTGCCATTTCATGTACATTAGAAGCCATATTTTCTACTGCTGTCGTTGTTTCAGAAACTCGATCGGCCTCCTTTGTTGCAAAGGCAACTTGTTCGTTCATTTGTTTCACAACTACTTCTACGTTTTGCTGCATAGTTTGAATTAAAGCAGTAATTCCTTGCACTGCTTTTGCACTTTCATCAGCCAAACCACGAACTTCTTCAGCTACTACTGCAAAGCCCTTTCCATGTTCTCCAGCACGAGCAGCTTCTATAGAGGCGTTTAGTGCCAACAGATTGGTTTGTGCTGCAATGTCACCAACTAAGCTAATTATTCGTTCTACCTGTCCAGCATTCTCTTCTAGCGCATGAATGCTTTTTAATGCCTCATTATTACCTGTCGCAATTTGTTGAATACTATTCACTAATGTTTCAATGGCTTTTGTTGTTGTCGATAAATTATGTAGAATCTCTTTAGTTTGTGATGCTGATGCCTCTGCCCTACTATTTACCTCTGTTGCAAGCGTTCTTACATCTTCAATCGCTTCAGCAGTATCTTGTACAGCTGTTGCAGATGCTTCTGCTCCTGTAGAAATATGCTTTACAGTAGACGCAATGCCTTCTGCCTTTCTAGTTGCCACTCCTGCTTCATCTGAAAGCTGGATAATCGATTGATTTGTTTGTTGGAAGTTGTGATCAATACTTTCCACCATTTGACGTAAATTTAACACCATTTGTTGGAATGCCTCTGCCACAGATCGAATCTCATCATTTGTATTAGGCATTTGTACATCCTGTCCTATTTTTCCTTCCGCCACAAGTGTTGCTGAATGCTCAAGCTGCTGTAAAGGCTTGATGAGGATTACACTTAAAAAGGCAGCTAATATCCCTGACCAAGTTATCCCTAACGCATACGTAATCACTTCAAAAACTTTTCGATTTGTGTCAGGGAAGAAGGTAGGTTGTAAAAACTCAATGAATATAAAACTGACACTGTAGGTGATTAGTGCAAGAACACTAACAAATAACACCAACTTTAGGCGTAAACCAAATTGTTTTTTCATAGGACCCCTCAATTCTTTTCGAGTTTTTGTATTAATTGATTGACCAGTTCTTTTAATTCTGCAAATGTTGCTTCATAAATTGCTCTATTACCACCATAAGGATCCACTACATTTTCTAAACTGCCCTCATTTGTATACTCTTTCAAGGTAAATACCTTATGCTCAGCTTCTGGATAATTGGAAATGACGGTATCTTTGTGAGCAGTCGTCATTGTTAAAATTAAGTCTGCCCATGCCATTTCAGCTTGGGATAATTGCGTCGCAAAATGTTGATGGGACATTTGGGCTTCATTCAACACTTGTTGTGCAAGTGCTGACATTTGTGCATTAGGCATCGCATAAATACCAGCTGAACGCACTTCTACATTGTTTATTTGTTTATGTTTTAAAATAGCTTCTGCCATCGGACTGCGACAAGTATTGCCTGTACAAACAAATAATATTTTCACACTTATCACTCTCCAATTTTATCTATTGTTGAATAGCTAGAATACTCATGATTATAAATATAATGCCGGCAACGATTTGAATTTTATTGCCAAAAAAGACTTGGCTCCTACGTGCTATAACTAATGACCCATAAGCACAAATTAATGCACTTAAGCCTGCACTCATAATAAAAATCGTTTTTTCTAAGTTAAGCATACCAAAAGAAACACTAACTGAAAAGGTGTCTAGGCTTGCAGTCACTGCTAAAAGTACAGGTGAAATCGTTACTTTTTCATCTCTGTGAGAAAATAATAATAAATGCATACCGATACAAAATAATAAAATACTTGAAATCCATTGTCCCCATTCTAATAGAAATCGAACTAAATAGCTTCCTAATTCAAACCCTAATAAAGGAAAAAGCATATGTAATGCAGCCGTCCATAATGATAAAAATAATCGATATCTAACATTTGGCAGCAAAACATATAGACCAATCACATCAACAGACGTTAATATACCTGCAAGAATTCCCTGCAAGAACGCACTCCTTCACTCCCTAATATTTTATCATTTTATGCTCGAAAATACATTATTATCATAACTGTTTACTATTTGTTTTTCGTTTTTAACATATAATAATTAGACAAAAAAAGACAAAAAACATGTGGTTCTTCAATGTCTTTTGCCTATAATTATTCTATTATAATGAATACCATTTACCTCCAGAGGCTTTTTCAAGTCTATTCATAATAGCTGCACCTACTCCTTCTATTGAAGTAGTTGTTGCTAATATTACGGTAGCGGTAGTTTTATCACATGCTCTAAGTGCATTATATAAGGCCGCACCCATTTCTTCTTTACTTCCCGCTTCACCAATAGAGAAGTAAAAATCCACTTTAATTCCCTCAAAGTTCTCAGGTGCCAGTAGTGCTACACTATGCCCTTGTCTTTGTAGATGTAGAACAGCTTCGTTGACTTTCTCAACATCACAGTCTATTAAATACACGGGAGCATTTGGTGCATAATGCGTATATTTCATTCCCGGTGCCTTAGGCGTTGCGTCTAGCTTCTGTTCTATTTTAGTTGGTTGAATCACGGGGCCAATCTTAGCCTCAAGCATTTCCTTCGTAATGCCACCTGGACGTAAAATTACTGGAGGTTCATGTGTCACATCTAGTACAGTAGACTCAAGCCCAATGCCTGTAGAACCTCCATCTAAAATATAAGGTATGTACCCTTCTAAATCATCTAAAACATGAACGGCTTCTGTAGGACTGGGCTTTCCACTACGATTAGCGCTCGGTGCAGCAAGCGGTTTTTGGAGCTGTTGTAGTAAGGCAAGCGCTACTGGATGATCAGGCATTCGAATGCCTACTGTTGATAACCCAGCTGTGACACTTTTAGCTAATACATTTGGCTTCGCTGGCATCACCAGTGTTAATGGTCCTGGCCAAAATAAATCCATGCATTGTTTAGCTATGTCAGAAATATGGTCGATATAGATCGCTACTTCCTCTTTTGTACCAACGTGGACAATTAAAGGATTATCTGAAGGTCGACCTTTTGCTTCAAATATCTTTTTAACAGCCAGATCATTTGTGGCAATCGCTCCTAAGCCATAAACCGTCTCTGTGGGAAATGCCACTACCTCTCCTGCATTTAAGATATCCACAGCTTGTGTATAATTAATCTGACTATTCACATTACTGTCCACAACCTTACAAACAGTTTTCATGATTAATACCTACCTTCAATTATTCGTTTTCACTGAATTATCCACATATTGTTTATAACTTATTAAAAAATGTGTATAAGTTGTCTGAATTTGTGCACAATTCATTCAAAAAGTCCTTTAATCCATTCCCATATAAAGAATGTAACTTGTTCTTTTTCTTCTACTTCTACTTCTTCTTTTACCTCTTCTTTATCAGGTTCACAGATCGATGGGAAGATACTGCACCACCAGTTATCTCCGCGTGCATCACCAATTTTTACAACAATTGATTGATAGACATTTTGAGGATAAAGTACAGCATCTTGTCTTTTTGGTGGGAATAAATTATCCCCAACAACAACCTGTGTATCCAATTGTGGATAATTTTCGCTCAGTTCAGCTTCAATTTGTTGTTTTAACAAAAGAATTTGCTCATTCCCAGCAAATCCAGCGGTACCAACTTGTAAAAAGTATGGCTTCAAATCTTGAACAAGCTGCTGTTTCTCTAGCTGATCTTGTGCTGTATTACTGTTTGCAATAACACGTATACGAAAATCTTTTTCTTGCACATCATTGGAAGATTCCTTCGCCAAACCTACTAATGTTGGAATATATAAAACACATAACTGTAAAACAATCGCAATTAATACTAGTCTAGCAAAAGCTAGAAAGATATTTTGTTTAGGTAATCTAATAATCTTGTATTCGTTTAACATAAAAATCCCTCCTTGCTCAACATTGTTGGCAAGATCAAGAAACTTTATACATGTAGCTCACAAAAAATCATTCGAGGTTTACCATTAATATCTTTTTCTACTGAAACTGTTGCCTGTGGAAAACTATCTTGGAAGAATTTAGCTACTTTCTCCCCCTGTGTATAACCGATTTCTAATCCAATCAACGCTGGCCTATTCATATAAGCTGGTAATTGTTCGGCTAATTTTCTATATAAAATAAGACCATCTTCCTCGGCAAAGAGGGCACTATGCGGCTCATGCTCTAGCACAACGCTTGACATTGCTTGTGCCTCATCAAATGCAATATACGGCGGGTTCGATAAAACAATATCAAATTTTTCTCCTGCAAGTGGAGCAGCTAAATCTCCCAATCTAAAATCAATATCTGCCTCTAATTGCTTTGCATTTTTTTGAGCAGTTGCTAGTGCAGCTTCTGATAAATCGGTAGCTATGACCGTTAATGCTGGACATTCCAGCTTCATTGAAATAGCAATGGCTCCACTACCTGTACCGATATCAGCCAGCTTCAATGTTTGCTTTGTAAATATTTTAGGTAGTCGATTAATTGTTCCAAGCACCAATTCCTCTGTTTCAGGTCGTGGAATTAAGACAGATTCATCGACTAAGAATGAACGACCATAAAACTCCTCATACCCAACACAATATTGGACAGGTCGACCATTGGCATGTTCTTCTATGAGCTCATTAAATTTCATTTGCTGCGCTGCTGTTAATTCATCTTGCAAATGCAACATAACTTCTCCATAACTAGTACCAAGCACATGTTGCATAACAATCCGCGCTGCTGTTTGTTCACAACCATTATCCACTAAAAAAGAAGAAGCCCACTCAAGGGCCTCCATCACATTTTTATAAGTCATCATTTAAACGCTCTAACTTCGATGCTTGTTCTTCTAAAATAAGAGCATCGATAATCTCGTCTAGTCTGCCTTCAACGATTTGATCTAGCTTTTGAATCGTTAAACCGATACGGTGGTCGGTTACGCGGTTTTGTGGATAATTGTAAGTACGAATTCGCTCAGAGCGATCACCAGATCCAACAGCTGATTTACGCGTAGCATCAATCTCCTTTTGTGCTTCCTGCATATACATATCTGCAACACGAGCACGAAGAATTTTCATTGCTTTTTCACGGTTTTTAATTTGTGAACGTTCATCCTGCATCGAAACCACAACACCTGTCGGTAAATGGGTCATACGAACAGCAGACATCGTTGTATTTACAGATTGACCACCTGCACCAGATGATGCAAATGTATCTACACGGATATCTTTTTCATGGATTTCAACATCTACTTCCTCAACCTCAGGTAAGCAAGCAACTGTTGCTGTTGATGTATGAATTCGACCTTGTGATTCTGTAGCAGGGACACGTTGTACACGGTGTGCGCCATTTTCAAATTTGAATTTTGAATAGGCTCCTTGTCCATTAATCATAAAGATTACCTCTTTATAGCCGCCCATTGGGTTTGGTGTAGCTTCCATAATATCAATTTTCCAGCCTTGCGTTTCTGCATAGCGAGAATACATACGGAACAAGTCACCTGCAAAAATATTAGCCTCGTCACCACCAGCTGCCCCACGGATTTCCATAATAACGTTTTTATTATCATTCGGATCTTTTGGAATTAATAAAATACGTAATCGCTCTTCTAGCTCTTCCTGCTGTGCTTTTAAAAGGTTAAATTCTTCCTTTACCATTTCGTGCATATCAGGGTCTTTTTCGCTATCTAACATTTCTCGTGTATCTACTAGCTGTTCTTTCACACTTTTATATTCACGATAAGTATCTACTGTCTCTTGGATATCTGATTGTTCCTTAGAATATTCGCGTAATTTCTTACTATCATTAACAATATCCGGATCGCTCAAAAGCTCAGTAAGCCTTTCATAACGATCTTCCACTGCCTGTAATCGATCAAACATGGATTTCACCTCTATTTAGTTTTTTAAATTGCTCCTTTTTTACAGAGAAGCCGCTTTCATCAAAATTACGCTAAGGCGTAATGGTTTTTTCATTTCTTATTCCACTACTTAGTATAAGGAAATTTTCACATGTATGCTACTTTTTCTTAGCGCTGTAACAAAGCTACTTAGCTTTATAGCGGTGGATTTGCATGACATTTTCGGCAAACAGGATAATACGAATCATTGCCACCGATTTGAATTTGATCTCCTGTGTAAACTGGCTTTCCACTTTCATCTACGCGCAAATTCATGGTTGCTTTTTTATGACAGAACCAGCAAATTGTTTTCATTTCCTCAATTTTATCTGCATATGTAAGCATGTACTGGCTACCTTCAAATAGCTCATTTTGAAAATCATTTTTTAAACCAAAGCCCATTACGGGAATGTCCAATTTATCCACAATGTTAGCTAGCTGTAAAACATGTGCTTTTTTTAAAAATTGAACTTCATCCACAAGCACACAATAAGGTTTGACAGCATTAGTTTTCACTATTTCAAAAATATTTGTATCTTCATAAACAGGAATGGCTTGTTGTCGTAAACCTACTCGACTGGAAACAAAGCCCACCTCATCACGCGTATCTAGACCTGAAGTAAACATCATTACAGGTTTTTGTTGTTCTTCATAATTATGGGCAACTTTTAGAATTTCTATTGACTTCCCACTATTCATTGCACCATGTTTAAAATATAGCTGTGCCATTTTGTCTTCTCCCTTTCTTTGTGTCAATCTGGATTTTGAAAAGACTTGCATCAACGTGTATTATTTACTGAAAAAAATACCTGCCAAGCGCATGCTTGGCAGGTATTAAACTAACATTAGTTTTTAAGACCGTATTTTTTGTTGAAACGATCCACGCGACCATCAGCAGACGCGAATTTTTGACGGCCAGTGTAGAATGGGTGACATTCGTTGCAGAACTCGACAACGATGTTTTCTTTTACTGAACCAGTTTTGAAAGTGTTCCCACAAGAGCAAGTTACTGTTGCTTCTTTGTAGTCTGGATGAATTCCTTGTTTCATATTCGTTTTCTCCTCTCGCCCTGAACCATCTGGAACAGAGTATTATCGAACTGTACCTTACATAGCCCGAATATGTCGACTACAAAATTTGTGTCGAAGTGGAACGTCAGCTACATATGTACACGTTGCATACTTTTGAAGTATAGCATAGATATTTTATCATTTTCAAGTAAAAAATATTAAAAGTAAACCATCCCTAATACCTAACCGCGAACTTCACGATAATCATTGTCTACTAACCCAATTTTCTCATTTCGCTCTTTAAAGCGAATATTATGTGAAGATACATAGGCTACTTTCGGTGCATCTGGCTCCAAGTATAGTTTTGCACTATTTAATGCTAGTATTCCATCGGTAAATGCACCAGCTATTAATCTAACTTTACTAGGATGATCAATAAAATCACCAGCTCCATAGATACCTGCTACGTTCGTTTCCCGATTCTCATTAACAATCGCTACGCCATTCTGAATGTTTAATCCCCATTCTTCAAGCGCACCGTAATCACATTTTAAACCATGATTTACAATGACAGCATCTACCTTCACTCGTTCCATTTCATCGGTATCTTTATTGACAATAGATACATATTGAATTAAATCTCCGTCCCCATGCAATTGAACGACTTCATAGGGTGTTTTTACATGAACTGAGGATTCTTTCATACGTAAGACATTTTTTTCATGTCCACCAAAATCATCTCGACGATGAACAATCGTGACACTTGCGGCAATTGCCTCTAGCTCGTTTGCCCAATCAACCGCAGAATTACCACCACCTGAAATCAACACATGCTTGTCTCGGAAGATTTCTAATTCCTGAACTGTATAATGTAAATTCGTTACTTCGTAGCGATCCGCTCCTTCAATTTCAAGCTTTTGCATAGAAAGGACGCCATAGCCTACTGCTAAAATAACCGTTTTGGAATAATGTTTTTCTCCTGTAGAGGATGTTAAAATAAATGTTCCATCCTGTTGCTTATCTAATTTTTCCACTTTTTGATTTAAGACAATCGTTGGATCAAAGGTTTCAGCTTGCTCCACAAGTTGTTTAATAAGCTGACCACCTAAAATAGGTGTTACTCCACCTACATCCCATATCATTTTTTCAGGATATATTAGCATACGACCACCTAGCTGTGAGCTATACTCGATAATTTTCGTTTTTAAATCTCGCATTCCACTATAAAAGGCAGTATAAAGCCCTGCTGGACCACCACCAACAATTGTTACATCATATAGTTCCTCTGACATTTCCTCTTCTCCATCCCCTTCTAATCTATTCAAACGTAAATTGTTTGACAAGAATTAATCTAATAACCGTCTATTCTTTCCTCTCATGGCAATACTATTCACACACAAAGGAAAAAGTGCCATTTACTCTTTTAATCGTGCTAGTAAATACAAGAAATAAGGTGCTCCTAAAACTGCTACCACAATCCCTGCTGGAATTTCTGAAGGTTCTAAAATGGAACGACCGATTGTATCAGCCATTAACACTAAAAAACCTCCTAATAATGCTGCGGTTGGCAATAAAAACTGGTGTTTAGCCCCAACAAGCTGTCGAGCTAAGTGTGGCGCAACAAGGCCAACGAAACCAATTCCACCACTTACTGAAACACTAGCTCCAGCCAATCCAACAGCAGCAGCCAACAACCAGCGTCGCTCTTTTTCTATCGAGGCACCTAGTCCTACTGCTGTTAATTCACCTAAATTCAATATGTTTAATACACGTGATTTTGAATAGACGAATGGCAATAAGATAACTAACCATGGTAATAACGACAGAACAAATCTCCAATTTGAGCCCCAAATGCTACCTGCTAGCCATGTTGCTACAAATTGATAATTCTCTGGCGATAGACGTAGTGTTAGCACAATCATAGCCGAGCTAATCCCTGCTGCCACAGCTACCCCAGTTAAGATTAAACGCATTGGTGTAATCCCCTCATGGCGTCGATAAGAAAGTGAATAAATCAGTACAGCTGTCAAACCTGCTCCTACAAAAGCCAGTATAGGCAGTAAATAAACAGGTGCTGCTTTCGTAGTTGGAAAAAATGACACATAGAGCATAACCGCTAGTCCTGCTCCCGCATTAATCCCTAAGATTCCTGGGTCTGCTAAGGCATTTTTAGAAATGCCCTGTAAAATAGCGCCTGATATAGCTAACCCCATACCTACTAATACAGCAATCACAATTCTTGGAAGTCTGAATTCATATAAGATAAGCTGCTGTTGTGCATCACCTTGACCAAAAAGAGTCCGAAGAACCTCCATTGGTGTCAGTTTAATGACACCTGTATTCATACTTATGACAAAGGTAATAACGATTAACACAATGAGCGTAGCAAGAATGGAAAAATGTTTCCTTTTCGCCTTTAGCTGACTTGGTGTTAAATAGCTGTTACTCATAGTTCTTTCCCTCCTTTTCGCGCTAAATAAAGGAAGAATGGTACTCCAATAAAGGCTATGAGCGCACCAATGGGTGTTTCATAAGGTGGATTAATAACACGTGCTACTAAATCAGCTAACACAACAAGCAATGCTCCATATACCAAGGAACAAGCGATGATCCAGCGATAATCATGACCAACTATGTATCTGGTTAAATGAGGGATAATTAACCCTACAAAACCAACCGCACCGACAACAGAAACTGCTGCACCCGCTAGAACTAAAACAATGATCATTCCCCATACTTTTACCACAGCAGTACGTTGCCCTAGCCCAACTGCAATTTCTTCACCTAAGCTTAGTACGGTGATGGAACGCGATAGGATAAGAGCTCCTATCATCGCAACAAGTATCCATGGAGATAAGATTTGTAGATGGCTCCATTTTGTGCCTGAAACCCCTCCCGCATACCAAAATGCGAGGTCTTGTCCGATCCGAAAATAAAGAGCAATTCCTTCTCCGAGCGCCCCAAGTAACGCACTAACAGCAGCTCCTGCTAAAACTAGTCGCATAGGTGTTAAGCCACCTTTAGAAAGCGAGCCAATACCATAAACGATGGCCACACCAAGCCCTGCACCTACAAAGGACCATAAAATTAAATACATATAAGGCAACCCAGGGAAAAAGGCAAAACATACGGCTAACATAAAGGCAGCTCCTGAGTTCAAGCCTAATAACCCTGAGTCTGCTAAAGGGTTACGCGTCATCCCCTGCATAATCGCACCCGCTACCGCAAAGCTTGCACCGACTAATGCTGCTCCAAGTACCCGTGGTAAGCGAATATCATGGATAATTTGATGTGTTGTTAATTCTGGTGAAAAATGGGTAACCGCTGTCCAAACAGTACCCAATGAAATATCTGCTGCACCAAAAGAAATTGATAAGCCAATGGCAACTATTAATCCAATTACTCCTACGATTAAAGCCACTACTCCACGGATCGGATGAGATCGCTTCTGTAGCTCTTCTAAATCGTGGAGCTCTCCTACTCCTGTCGACGTAGTCATTTTATTTCCTCCTCATAACTTCCAACTAGCTTTTATTTTTTCATATCGTACAACTGATAAGATAGGCAGATTGGATTTTCACTATAGGGACATACAGCCATTTCTGCATCGATATTAAATACCCTTTGTAAATTTTCTTTTGTCATCACTTCTTTTGGACTGCCATTCACCATTAAATTGCCGTCTCTCATGGCCATCATAAAATGAGAGAAGCGTGATGCATGATTTAAATCATGTAATACCATGATAATTGTTCGTCCTTCTTCCTTATTTAGCTTTTGTAGCAACAATAAAATATCGAGCTGATGTGCTAAATCTAAATAAGTTGTTGGTTCATCCAGTACTAAAATATCCGTGCCTTGCGCCAATGCCATGGCAATCCATACTCTCTGACGCTGCCCACCTGATAATGCTTCGATTGGTCGATCACTAAATTCTCTTAGCCCCGTAACATCAATAGCCCAATGGATATATTCATAGTCTTCCTTTTGCAATGAACCAAACCCTACTTGATGAGGAAAACGACCATAGGATACCAGTTCAAAAACCGTTAATCCTCCTGGTGCTGTTGCTGTTTGAGGTAAAATAGCCATTCTTTTGGCCACTTCTTTTGTTTTTAATTGATGTATAGCTTTGCCATCTAAATAGACAGCTCCATTTTGTGTGCGTAATACACGTGCTACAGCCTTTAATAAAGTAGACTTGCCACAACCATTTGGACCGATAATCGTGGAGATCTCCCCTTTTGGAATCTCCACACTTAAATCATTGACGATGAGCGCTGAAGAATAACCAATCGCAACATGATCTATTTCAAGTACTGACATCTTTAACTTCCTTTCACTTTTGAGAATGCTATTACTTTTAAATTTGTAAACCAAATTGGGCTGTATACAAGCCATAGTAAGCATTTTGGCGTTCCATTAATTGCTCATGTGTGCCTTCTTCAATAATGCCCTTTTTCGATACCACAACAATTCTGTCTGCATCCTTAATCGTTGCTAAACGGTGGGCAATTACTAATGTAGTACGACCGATAGAAAGCTCGTTTAAGGCTTGCTGGATAGCTTGTTCTGTTTCTGTATCCAATGCAGATGTTGCTTCATCTAGTATTAAGATTTTTGGATTTTTCAAGAAAATACGTGCAATTGATAATCTTTGTTTTTGTCCACCTGATAATTTGACACCACGTTCACCAATGCGTGTATCCATGCCCTCTGGTAAAGCATTGATTACATCCGTCAGTTGTGCTCGTTGTGCGGCATACCAAATATCTTCTTCACTGGCATTTAAATCACCATAGGCTATGTTTTCACGAATGGTACCATCGAATAAAAAGACATCTTGCTGGACAATCCCAATATGTGAACGTAAAGATTGCAGTTTAAAATCTCGTATATCAACACCATCAATCTTAATGGAACCCTCATTTACCTCATAAAAACGGGGCAATAGGCTACAGATCGTAGATTTCCCTGCACCAGAAGGTCCTACTAAGGCAACCGTTTCACCAGGACGTACCTTTAAATTAATTTGGTGTAAGGCACGATTATTGGCAGCGTAGCCAAACGATACATTAGAAAAAGTAATTTCACCATCAATTTCATCGATTGTTTTCGCTTCTGGACGGTCCGCAATTTCGGGCTCTGTTTCGAGGAATTCGATATAGCGTCTAAAACCTGCCATGCCCTTTGGATAGCTTTCTATAAACATATTGATTTTGTTAATTGGACCTAAGAGAATACCTGAAAGTAAAATAAATGCGATAAAATCGCCATTTGTTAAATGCCCATTTAATACAAAATAAGCCCCAACAAATAAAGTAAAGAGTGATAATACCTTCGTGAGTATGCCTGAAATAGCTTCATTCCAAGCCATTACTTTATAGGAAAACAGCTTTGTCATACGGAATCTTTCATTATTTACTTTAAAGCGTTTAATCTCATGATCTTCATTTGTAAAAGCTTGTACAACACGAATACCACTTACATTGTTTTCAACACGTGCATTGAAATCTGCAATATCTCCAAACATTTGACGGAATGCCTTGGACATTAATTTCCCGAAAATAATAGTTAAGAATAAGATAATCGGTACAAGCAAGAAAATAAGAATCGTAAAGGTTGGATCAATATAGTACATGACACCAAATGTTCCAATAATCGTCATCGCTGCAATAAAGATATCCTCTGGACCATGGTGAGCAAGTTCACCAATATCCATCAAATCATTTGTTAAACGAGAAACAAGATGCCCTGTTTTGTTGTTATCAAAATATCTAAAGGATAGCTTTTGTACATGGCTGAAGGATTCTTTTCTCATATCCGTCTCAATATTAATGCCCAGCATATGTCCCCAATACGAAACAATAAAATGAAGAATGGAGTTAAAAATATATAATCCAAACAGCAATAAACTCGCCATAATAATCCACTTCAATTCCCCATCTGGCAGAATATCATCAATTACTTTATTTAAAACAATCGGAAACGCAAGCTCTATTAGTGCCACTAATATGGCACAGCTAAAATCTAAAATAAATAAGCCTTTATAGGGCTTATAATATGAAAAAAATCGCCGTAATAACATGGTGTAGCCTCCTATCGTGAACTCGTTTTACGTATCTATAAATGAGCTATCTACAATAGCTCTCCTGTTATCTCAGTTATTGTTGATGAGCCTTTGTAAATTCAACTATTTTGTCAGCTAGTTCTTCAGCTTGGTGTAAGCCAGAGAGCGGATCAGAAGCAAAATAATATTCAGATGGAAGCACTAATACTTGATTACTTTTAACGACATCTAAGTTTGTCCATGTTGCTGGCAACTGGCCATCTTTGTTAAAGAAATTAATCATGAAGTTATAGTCACCTACATAGTTACCTACTACCTCATAGGAAATCTCATAGCGTCCATTACTTGCTTCCTTTGTATCAAAAATCTCCTGCACCTTTTCTTGAGGTTTCATGCCCAAAATTTGATAGAGCGCTCTACCGCCCGATACACTTGATTGCCCTACAATCGTTGCATTTTTTTCAAACATTTCATAAATAGTAAATGTGGCTCCCTCTGGAATCACATCCATGATTTTTTCTTTAGCTTTTGCGATCCGATCTTCAAATTCTTTTGTAAAGGCCTTAGCCTCTTCTTGTCTTCCTAAGTAATTCCCCATTGCCTTAATCTCCTCAATCGCTGATTGATGTGCATCTTCAGCGAAGACAATTGTCGGGGCAATTTTTTCATATTTCGCTACATCCTCAATATTCCAAGTAATAATCAAGTCTGGCTTTAACTCTAAAACTTTTTCTAATGACACCTTACCATCTGTACCAATATTCGTAATTTCACCATCCTTATAGTGTTGCTTTAAGAAAGCAGCATAATCAAGGTTAGCCGTTACGCCTCCAACTGGTACAACATCTAACGCTAAAATTTGCCCCAGATACCAATCAGTTACGACTCTCTCTGCCTGCATTGGAATTTCTACTTCGCGTCCACTATCATCTGTTACGGTTCTAGTCTCTGCCTTCTCGGGCGAAGTTGGTTCATCAACCTTAGATTGGCTTGTCTCTTCATTACACGCTGCCAGTAAAACGAACAGGCTTAATAAAAAAGGTAGCTTTATATGGTGAATCCTCTTCTTCATCATGATTTCATTTTCTCCATTCTCAAATCGTTTTGCTTGCGCGAGCTGATTATTATTGTATTGAAAATGATTCTCATTTGTAATGGCAATTTCGGACATATTAGATGCATATTTCAGCCTAAAGCTACTTGGAGCCAGTTTTGTTGCTTTTTTAAAAGCACGACTAAAATAATATTCATCTTCAAATCCAAGAGATATGGCAATTTCTTTTATGCCATATTGATTGGTTAATAAATACTGCTTAGCCTGCTCTATTCTCAATTGTTGTAAATATATTTGTGGACCTATTTCATAGCGAGCTTTAAAGATGCGTAATAAATGTCGTGTACTAATCTGAAGCATATCTGCTAATGTCTGGATAGATAATGGTTGATGAATGTGTTGCTTTATAAATAATCGTGCGGCTTCTGCCTTATCCATTTCATGTGGTTTCCCTTGTCCTTCTGCTAATTCTCGAAAGACATGATAGATAAGCTCATAGAAGGATGCCCTTACAGATAAATGCTCTTGTATAGAGCCAGATTGCCATTTGCCAAACATATCTTGAAGGATGTTATGAATGACTATCGGATTTGCGGGTACACAAGAGAAATGTGTTTGGAATGGTTGATAGTGCATGTGCAAATGCTGCATAAAGGCGTCTTTGTATATGACATCTCCCTTATAGCTAATAAGAAAATAGCTTACACTCTGCTGCGCCCTAATGTGAAGACATTGAGATTTACCTATATGAAAAATACTGAAGCGCTGCACATGATAAGATTGATCGTCAATGACAATCTGTGCACCGCCTGCTGTGACAATAAGTAACGAGCTATATGTTAAAACCTTTGACACATGAATGTCTGATTTATTTATGTAATCGATTTGCTTCAACTGGATAAATGCATTTTGCCAAAGAAGCATATAGGCATCATAATTCATCTTCGTCTCCTTCAGAATATATTTACTTACCATTATATTGATAATGATTATCAATTTCAATACACATTTATAAAATAAACATATACAAAAAAAAATCACCACTGACAATTTGTTTGTCAATGGTGATGCCATTTATAAAAGCCCCTTACCCTTTGTTGCTTTTTTCATATCTTCGTTTAGCTTTTCAAAAAATTCTTCATTTGATTTTGTTGTACGTATTTTTTTCAGGAAGCGCTCTGCAAAATCCGGTGCATCAGAAAACGTTTTACGAATTGCCCATAGCTTTTCAAGTTGTTCTGGCTCCAAAAGAAGCTCTTCTTTACGTGTACCCGAACGTCGAATGTCAAGCGCAGGGAATATACGGCGTTCTGCTAACTGACGATCAAGATGAAGCTCTAGATTCCCTGTTCCCTTAAATTCTTCATAGATAACTTCATCCATACGAGAACCTGTATCTACTAAAGCCGTCGCTAAAATTGTTAAACTACCGCCTTCTTCAATATTACGAGCCGAACCAAAGAAACGTTTCGGTCTATGGAATGCAGCAGGATCAATACCACCTGATAGTGTACGTCCACTTGGTGGAATTACTAAGTTATAAGCACGAGCTAAACGTGTAATAGAGTCCATTAAAATAATTACATCACGCTTATGTTCAACTAAACGTCGTGCGCGTTCTAATACTATTTCAGCCACTTTTACGTGGTTTTCAGGTACTTCATCAAATGTGGAGCTGACAACATCTGCATTGACAGAACGTTCAATATCTGTCACTTCCTCAGGTCGTTCATCAATCAGTAGGACAATTAACTCCGCTTGCGGATGATTGGTTGTAATAGCGTTCGCAATCTCTTTTAATAAAGACGTTTTCCCTGCCTTTGGCGGAGCTACAATTAATCCACGTTGTCCAAAGCCTACTGGTGCCACTAAATCCATTATACGTGTAGATAAATTGCGTTGTGTTGTTTCTAGTTTAATTTGTCTATTTGGATATAAAGGTGTTAGTGCTGGGAAATGAACTCGTTCTTTCGCTACTTCAGGATCTTCGCCATTGACAGCATCTACTTGTAATAGGCCATAATAGCGCTCATTTTCCTTCGGTGGACGCACCTTTCCTGACACCTTGTCCCCGTTACGCAAATCAAAGCGACGGATTTGGGATGCAGAAATATAAATATCTTCTTTACTTGGTGAGTAGTTGATTGGTCGAAGGAAGCCGAAGCCCTCTTGCGAAACAATTTCTAGTACGCCTTCCATAAAGAAATAGCCCTCTTGCTCTGAACGCGTTTTCAAAATAGCAAATATCAATTCTTTTTTCGTTAGCTTGCTATAATAAGAAATTTTATATTGGCGTGCAAGGGCGTAAAGCTCTTTTAACGTCATGTTTTCTAATTGAGCGATTGTCAATGCAGACATATGCACAACTCCAGTCTTTTTCAAAATATAATTCAATTTAAAGGGGTTATCATTGAAGTTTACGCTTGGCTCTGCTAACGCTTATATGGTTGCCTTTAATAATATCTATTGAAATACTTCCACCATATAACTAAACATTGCCTTAAAAATATGGGATGGTTATTTAAAGAAGAAGGTACCTAGCACAATAGATGTACTAGGTATATTTTAGAAGAAAATAACATTAATATCTAGGTTTTTTCTCAAGAGCGTGACGGCCTTCAACAAAGCGAACCGTACCAGATTTAGCACGCATAACTACTGAATGAGTTAAGGCATAAGCACCTTTATATTGAACACCCTTTAAAAGCTCACAATCTGTTACAGCTGTCGCTGCAAAAATAGCATCGTCACCTTTTACTAGGTCATCTAAATAAAGAACTTTTTCAACATCCACACCCATTTTTGTGCAGCGTTCTAATTGCTCTTCATCTTCTGGTACTAGTTTTGCTTGGAAGTCACCACCAAGGCATTTTAAAGCTACTGCTGCAATAACACCCTCAGGTGCACCGCCTGTTCCAAACATAATATCAATGCCTGTTTCATCAAAGGCCGTATTGATTGCTGCACCAACATCGCCATCTTGGATAAACTTAATACGTGCACCAGCCTCACGAATTTCATCAACAATCGCTTGGTGACGTGGTCGATCTAAAAGAGTAGCTACAACATCAGAAATATCTTTATTTTTAGCTTTTGCTACTTGTAATAAGTTATAAGTGACGGAAGCATTGATATCCACTTTGCCCGCCGCTTCCGGTCCTACAGCAATTTTCTCCATGTACATATCTGGTGCATTTAACAGATTCCCTTTATCTGCAATAGCAAGAACTGTCATAGCACCATTTGTACCTTTGGCTACAATATTTGTACCTTCTAAAGGATCCACTGCAATATCTACTTTAGGACCACCATTTCGTAAACCAAGTTCTTCACCAATATAAAGCATTGGTGCTTCATCCATTTCGCCTTCACCAATTACTACTGTAGCATGCATTGGAATTGTATCGAACATTTTGCGCATCGCTGTTGTTGCTGCATCATCTGCCTCAATTTTCAAACCGCGCCCCATCCATTTCCCGGATGCGATTGCTGCTGCTTCTGTTACTCGTACTACTTCCATCGATAAACTACGTTCCATTGTTGCTTTGCCTCCCGTTATCGGCACCTTTTCGTGCCAAAACATTCAAATTACCTCTATTGTAACATAATTGGTTGAAAACTTTTAGCTCTCATTATTCCTTTGTCTCAGCTACACGTGCCACAATTGTTTCACGTCGAATATCAGCGCCTAAATCACGTAATTTCTCAATAAGTGAGCTATAGCCACGTTCGATATGATAGATATCCTGAATCTCAGTTTCTCCTTCTGCTAAGAGTCCAGCTAACACTAAAGCTGCTCCAGCACGAAGATCTGTAGCTGTTACAGTTGAGCCATGTAATCTACTCGGCCCTTTAATAATTGCTGTGTTTCCTTCTACACGAGCATCTGCATTCATACGACGAAGCTCATCAATATGCTTGAAACGAGCTGTGTAAATAGTATCTGTTACTTTTGAGGAACCGAATGCTTGTGACATTAACACAGCAAGTGGTTGTTGAATATCCGTTGGGAATCCAGGGTATACCAATGTTTTGACATCCACTGCCTGTAATGTTGAGAGGTCTGTTTTTGGTACATAAATACTTTCTTCACCAATCTCAATTTTCACACCCATTTCACGAAGCTTGGCAATAACTGCTTCTAAATGCAGTGGAATAACGTTATCAATTGTTATACCATCACCGACTGCTGCAGCCATAATCAAAAATGTGGAAGCCTCAATGCGATCAGGTATAATCGTATGTTCAGTACCATGTAGCTCTTCTACTCCTTCGATACGAATAACACTTGTACCTGCACCTTTAATATTGGCACCCATATTTGTTAGAAGTGTCGCCACATCAATAATCTCAGGTTCTTTTGCAGCATTTTCAATGACAGTACGTCCCTTAGCAAGGACAGCAGCAAGCATGATATTAATAGTAGCCCCAACACTTGCCACATCTAAATAAATTTTTGCCCCAATCAACTCATCTGCACGTAAATAAATGGCTCCATGTTCATTAGTAATTTTGGCTCCTAAAGCCTCAAAGCCCTTTATATGTTGATCAATAGGTCGAGGTCCTAAAAAACAGCCTCCAGGTAAACCAATAACTGCTTTTTTGAAACGTCCAAGCATAGCACCCATTAAATAATAGGAAGCGCGTAACTTTTTAACGTTGCCGTTTGGTAAGGGCAATGCAATCATCTCTGTTGGATCGATTGTCATTTTCCCATTCTCAAATGAAACTTCCCCACCAATTTCCTCTAGTAGAGCCTTTAACGTCCAAGCATCTGAAATTTCGGGTATCCCTCCAATAGTCACTGGAGAGTTCGCCAAAATTGATGCAGGAATTAAGGCGACTGCACTATTTTTTGCACCACTAACTTTAATTGTACCTTGTAGACGATTTTCGCCAGTAATTTTATAAACATCCATTTTGCGTTCTCCCTCATGATTGGAAAGTAGTATTTTTGCAATTTGCACACTTTATAATCTTATTATTCGCCTTTTCTCTTATTCCAATCCGCTAAAAATCCTTCAATTCCTTTTTCAGTTAATGGATGGTGGAAAAGCTGCTTTAATACTTTAAACGGAGTAGTTGAGATATGTGCACCTGCTAAAGCTGCTGCTGTAACGTGTTGCGGGTGACGGACAGAGGCAGCAATAATTTGAGTATCGATATTATGGATTGTAAAAATATCTGCAATTGTTTCAATTAACTCAACACCATTTTGACCAATGTCATCTAAACGGCCGATAAATGGTGATACGTATGTAGCACCTGCACGCGCAGCCATTAATGCTTGGTTAGCACTAAAAATTAATGTCACGTTTGTTTTAATACCTTTGTTTGCAAAGAAACGACATGCCTCTAATCCAGCTGGTGTCATAGGAAGCTTTACGGTGATGTTTGGTGCAATCGCAGCTAATTCCAAACCTTCTTTAATCATACCTTCTGCATCAAGTGCAATAACTTCCCCACTTACAGAGCCATCAACAAGCTCAGCGATTTCGCGAAGACGATCATGGAAAGAAACATTCTCTTCTTTAGCCACTAACGATGGGTTTGTTGTCACTCCTGATAAAATACCCCATGCATGTGCCTCTTTAATCTCTTCAAAGTTTGCTGTATCAATGAAAAATTTCATATTATTTCCTCCTGATCATTTTTCTTATATTATTAAATATTTTCCAAAATTTCTTTATGTCAAAAACAAGAGAAGGTCGATTGAAAGCATCAACACTTCTCTTATTATGTGTATTTATCTATGCTTTTGTAACATATTAAATGCAAAAATTATGCTTTTTGTGCACTTCCAAATTCACGAATTTTACCAATAACCGTAGCTTTGATGGCTTCACGTGCTGGACCAAGGAATTTACGTGGGTCGTAAACTACTTTATCGTTGTCCAGAATTTCACGAATTACTTTTGTTGCTTCAATTTGATTTTCAGTATTGACGTTGATTTTAGCCGTACCTAATGAAATAGAACGTTGGATATCTTTTGTTGGGATACCAGTACCACCATGTAAAACAAGTGGAAGGTCTGCCAATTTAGAGATTTCCTCCATTTCTTTAAAGCCTAAGTTTGGCTCTCCTTTGTAAGGACCGTGTACAGAGCCAAGTGCTGGCGCTAAGCAGTCAATGTCAGTTAGTTCAACCATTTTGCGACACTCTTCTGGATCAGCGTAAATAATACCACCGATTACGCCATCTTCATCTCCACCAACAGTTCCTAATTCTGCTTCCACAGAAACGCCTTTAGCATGTGCGTATTCTACTACTTCTGAAGTAATTTTCACATTTTCCTCAAATGGGTGATGTGATGCATCAATCATCACGGAAGTAAAGCCTGCATCAATTGCTTCTTTACATTTTGCAAAGCTAGAACCATGGTCAAGGTGAATTGCTACAGGAACTGTCGTACCGTAAGATTCCATTAAACCTTTTACCATATGAACAACAGAAATAAATCCGCCCATATATTTACCTGCACCTTCAGAAACACCAAGAATCACTGGAGACTTTTCTTCTTCAGCTGCTTGTAAAATTGCTTGAGTCCATTCAAGGTTATTAATGTTGAATTGACCAACAGCATAACCTTCTGCTTTTGCTTTAATTAACATCTCTTTCATAGATACTAATGCCATACTAAAAATCCTCCTCATAGGACTATTCTTTCTACATAAACATGCTCCTCAATCATAGCAAAAATAATAGCCCCTGAAAAGCAGGGGCTATTATTTTCTACCCGAAAGCGGAGTGGAACGTAGCGGCAGGGGCTGACGAAGTGAAGTGGAACGCAACGCAGTCCTCTCCCCTGAAAAGCAGGGGCTATTATTTTCTACCCGAAAGCGGAGTGGAACGTAGCGGCAGGGGCTGACGAAGTGAAGTGGAACGCAACGAAGTCCTCTCCCCTGAAAAGCAGGGGCTATTATTTTCTACCCGAAAGCGGAGTGGAACGTAGCGGCAGGGGCTGACGAAGTGAAGTATAACGCAACGAAGTCCTCTCTCCTGAAAAGCAGGGGCTATTATTTTCTACCCGAAAGCGGAGTGGAACGTAGCGGCAGGGGCGAGAAGTGAAGTATAACGCAACGAAGTCCTCTCACTTGAAAATTGATCTACATAAAAAAACAGGCCGTGTGTCCACTGCCTGCTTTTTAAACTTGTAAAGCTTTATTTACTTCATCACGCACTTCGAAAATATCAAACGGTTTTGTAAAGTAACGAATGGCTCCTAATTCTAACGCTTCTTGCACAACATCCAATTCTCCGTATGCTGTCATCATAAAAACAGGCAGCTTCGGAAACTTCTTTTTTAAACGTCTCAAAATTTCAATACCATCCATTCCTGGAATTTTCATGTCCAGTAAAACACAATCCATCTCTTGTTCGTCTGCATACTTTAATGCTTCTGAACCATTCGCTGCTAAATATGTAATATATCCTTCCTTTTTCAGCACTTCATTTAAAAGTAAACGAATTCCCTGCTGATCATCGACAATTAGTAATCGTTTCACATCGCATTCCGCCCTTTTTTTGTTTTATTCTTACACAAAAACTTTCTTTATTATGTATAATTCTCCTTTTTCAGCTTAATACCTTCTAGTATTATAAATTATCTGCTTTTGCTTTCTACCTTTTACCCCCCTATAATATGAATAGAGGTGGGAACATGTCAAAAATTCTAACAACACAATTAAGTGGATTATTACAAAGAATTATACAAAATGAAGAAGATGCTATCGAGGAAACAGCAAGGTTATTAGCACAAGCCGCAATCGGCGAAGGAAATGTCTATTTTGCTTGCTTTGGAGAAATGCAGGTTGTGGCATTAAATGCACTTCAAGCAATCGAACCCTTTAGCAAGTTAGCACCTTGGACTACAGACACAAGCTTAACAGAAGCTGATCGGGTTTGCATTTTTACTCGTAGTGCATATGATGAGGAAGCACTCGTCTTAGCACAAAAATTAAATACTCAATTTATTCCCTTTGCTGCTATAGCTAGTGAAGCAGCTAATGTAGAGAACCCTCTTGCAGATTTAGCCTATACGTATGTTTCTACACGCATTAAAGGCGGTTTAATACCAAATGATCTAGGTCAACGTATTGTTGTACCACATGCACTTGCAGGACTCTTTGTATATGAAGCTGTCAAAATTGCTTATGATGAAATGCTTGGGTTGGATGAAGAAGAATTGTAGTCATCAAATTAAAAAGAGTTGTCTCGTATATAACGAGACAACTCTTTTTAATTATTTAAATGTTGAGCCGATAAAATCGCGGAACAATGGTTGTGGACGATTTGGACGTGACACTAGCTCTGGGTGGAATTGACATGCTACAAAGAAATTGTTTTCTGGTAGCTCAATAATTTCAACCAATTTGCCATCAGGACTTGTACCTGAGAAGACAAGGCCAGCTGCTTCCATTGCCTCACGATATTCATTGTTAAATTCATAGCGGTGACGATGACGCTCATAAACAAGCTCTTTACCATAGGCTTGGCTAGCTTTTGAACCATCCTTTAATTTACATGGGTATAAACCTAAACGTAAAGTACCACCGATATCTACAGTATCATTTTGATCTGGTAGGAAGTCGATAATTGGATACTCCGTATTTGCATCAAGCTCTGTAGAATGAGCACCTTTTAGGCCAAGTACATTACGTGCAAATTCTACTGTTGCTAATTGCATACCTAAACAAATGCCTAGGAAAGGAACATTATTTTCACGTGCATATTGTGTTGCTAAGATTTTACCTTCAACACCACGATCACCAAAGCCGCCTGGTACTAAAATAGCGTCAGCACCTTTTAATAGAGAGGCCACATTGTTAGCATCAACGTGTTCTGCATTAATCCAGTCAATTTCAATATCAGAATTAAATGCATATCCAGCATGCTTTAATGCCTCAACTACAGAAATGTAAGCATCTTGTAGTTCTACGTATTTCCCTACTAATGCTACCTTTCTTTTATTTGGTAAGTTTTTCACTTTTTCTACAAGGTCACGCCATTCTTCCATATCTGCTTCTGGAGCTTCCATACCAAAATGATCCAAAACGATATCATCGATATCTTGCGCATGTAGGTTTAATGGTACTTCATATAAATGCTCAGCATCACGAGATTCAATAATTTCATGTGGTTGAACATCACAGAATAATGCTAATTTCTCTTTCATCTCTTGTGGTACTTCTTGTTCAGTACGAACTACGATAATATTTGGCTGAATACCTAAAGAGCGTAATTCTTTAACAGAATGCTGTGTAGGTTTTGTTTTAAGTTCACCAGCTGCTTTAATATAGGGAATAAGTGTACAGTGAATATACATTACATTGTTATGCCCTAAATTTGTTTTCATTTGGCGAATGGCTTCTAGGAATGGTAATGATTCAATATCACCTACTGTTCCACCAACTTCTGTGATTACAACGTCTGCATTTGTTTCACGACCAGCACGTTGGATACGATCTTTGATTTCGTTTGTAATATGAGGAATTACTTGGACTGTTCCACCATTATAATCTCCACGACGTTCTTTCTGTAATACAGATTGGTAAACACGACCTGAAGTTACTGTAGAATGTTTCCCTAGGTTAATATCAATAAAACGTTCATAGTGTCCTAAGTCTAAATCAGCCTCAGCACCATCATCTGTTACAAAAACCTCACCATGTTGATAAGGACTCATCGTACCTGGGTCAATATTGATATATGGGTCAAATTTTTGAATCGTCACTTCTAACCCACGATTTTTTAATAAACGGCCTAAAGATGCTGCAACAATCCCTTTTCCAAGTGATGATACAACCCCACCTGTTACAAAAATATACTTCGTCATGAATAAATTCCTCCTTATGATGTTCTAAAATATTAGTGCGTTTAGGGGGGATCAGAACCATTTACATTCTAATACCCTAAAAAAAGAAAAGCCGAGAATGTCTACACAATGTAGTCGATTCGAAGCTGTAATCGGTTCTATCTCTTTTCCACTTTCCTTTAAACCATAAAACTCTAATAACTATTCAGTCACCTTTTACTATACATCATGAATAATTAAAAACATTTATATTCATATCGATATTAAAAGTATGGGAGAACTAAAATGATTAAAGTTAAAAACAAAAAAACGCTCCTCCTGCATAGGTTTGCAGGGGGAGCGTATTATATACACGGTCTTTCTCCTTCTTTTAAGGAGCCCAAGTAAAAGATTAAACGTAACCGTGATAGAAGTCAAGATTTTTTGCTTCTAGCTTAAAAGAAAGAAAATTCTAAGAGTACTGTATTAAATCTCTTCCTCTTCTTCTTCAAATTCTTCTTCCTCTTCATCAATAAACTCTTCATCGATTTCTTCATCAATTTCTTCTAAATCTTCATCGTCAAAGTCAATATCTTCTTTATCATCTTCTTCTTCATCAAGTTCTTCTTCATCAATGAACTCTTCAAAGTCTTCATCAAAGTCGATATCTTCTTCATCTAAGTCTACCTCTTCATCAAGATCTTCATCATCAAAGGCAGCTTTAGATTTTTTCTTTTGAGTCTTAACAGAAGGAGCTGTTTCTTCTTCGATTTGCTCTACTTTAAACCATTCACGTAAGCCCCAGCCTGCTTCTTGATTATATAAGAAGCGACCATCAATATTGATATCTGTATAAAATTGTAACAGACGGGATTTCATTTCTGCATCACTATAGCCCACAAGCTCTTGAATTAATTTTAATAAATCATTAAAAGACACTGAGGCACGTTTTTCATTTAAAATTGCATAAGCTAAGTTAATTAACGATTCTTCTGTTAATTGTTCCTTTGTCATTTCACGAAAATTCAATTCGTGCACTTCCTTTCCCTCATCACAATGGACGTTTTAAAATTACATGGTGCTTTATTCTCCAAGCGCAGCAAAAAAGGCCACGCAAAAGGTTCTTTCCATACAATAAGCATAATACCCATTATATACAAAGTTTTAGCCCCTTTGCTAGCTTCAATTACTGTTTTTTATATTACGCATTTTTTTTATTCCAAGATAAAACAAATAGACAGATAATAGTAGTAAAGGAATAGCGCCAATTTGCTTATTATACAGGAAAAAGGCTCCCAATACTAAAGCTAATATAATTATGTAGTGAATAGCTGATTTCATCCTCTACTGCGCCTCCCCTTTTTTTACATTTCTATTATAACGAAAATAAAAAGAAGTGCCTAATCTTAAGACTAGACACTAGAAATTAGAGAAGCAGGATACTTGAAATAGAAAACAAGAAGTTTTGATCAACCTTGCTTACATATTACGTCGATATTGTCCGCCAACTTCATATAAAGCTTTTGTAATTTGCCCTAAACTTGCTACTTTTACTGACTCCATCAGCTCAGCAAAAATATTACCATTATTGACAGCCACTTCTTGTAGACGTGCAATTGCAGCTTCACTTTCCTCTTCATGTGCTTTCCAAAAAGCTTGTAAATTTTGAATTTGCGTCTCTTTTTCTTCTGTAGATGCACGTGCAATTTCCATATTATCTATATCAGCATCTGAAGGTGGATTTGGGTTCAAGTAAGTATTAACACCAATGATTGGTAACTCCCCTGAATGTTTTAACATTTCGTAGTACATAGATTCTTCTTGAATTTTACCACGTTGGTATTGTGTTTCCATAGCACCTAACACACCGCCACGATCATTGATACGATCAAACTCTTCAAGAACCGCTTCTTCCACAAGATCTGTTAATTCTTCAACAATAAACGCACCTTGTAGTGGGTTTTCATTTTTTGCTAGACCATGCTCTTTTGTAATAATCATTTGAATTGCCATAGCACGTCTTACAGATTCCTCCGTAGGTGTAGTAATGGCCTCATCGTAGGCATTTGTATGCAATGAGTTACAGTTATCTTGTAATGCCATTAAAGCCTGTAATGTTGTACGAATATCATTAAAATCAATCTCTTGTGCATGTAAACTACGCCCAGACGTTTGAATATGATACTTTAGCTTTTGAGCGCGCTCATTAGCACCGTATTTATCACGCATTACAATAGCCCAAATACGTCGTGCCACACGGCCGATTACTGTATACTCTGGATCTAGTCCATTTGAGAAGAAGAATGATAAATTTGGTGCAAAGTCATTAATATTCATGCCACGACTTAAATAATACTCTACATACGTAAAGCCATTAGCTAAGGTGAAGGCTAATTGGGAAATAGGGTTTGCTCCAGCTTCCGCAATATGATAACCAGAAATGGAAACAGAATAATAGTTACGTACTTTATGGTCTATAAAGTATTGCTGAATATCGCCCATCATACGCAAAGCAAACTCTGTTGAGAAAATGCATGTATTCTGGCCCTGATCTTCTTTTAAAATATCAGCTTGTACTGTTCCACGTACGACTTGCAATGTTTTTTCACGTGTCTCGGTAAACTCTTCAACTGTCAAAGTTCGTCCTAGCTCTTGCTCACGTAATTGGACTTGTTGATCGATTGCTGTATTCATAAACATTGCTAAAATAATAGGTGCTGGTCCATTAATAGTCATTGATACAGATGTAGACGGTGCACATAAATCAAAGCCTGCGTAAAGTTTTTTCATATCTTCTAGTGTACAGATCGATACACCTGATTCTCCAACCTTACCGTAAATATCTGGACGGTAATCTGGGTCTTCCCCATACAAGGTTACAGAATCAAATGCTGTAGATAAACGTTTTGCATCATCATCTTTGGATAAATAATGGAAGCGTTTATTTGTACGTTCTGGTGTGCCTTCGCCAGCAAATTGACGCTTCGGATCTTCACCCTCACGTTTGAATTGGAATACACCCGCCGTATATGGGAATTCGCCAGGAACATTTTCTTTATAAACCCAACGCAAGATTTCCCCATAGTCTTCAAACTTCGGTAATGCTACTTTTGGAATTTTCGTGCCAGAAAGACTAGTTGTTTTTAAGATGGTACGAATTTCTTTATCGCGAACTTTAGTCACAAACTCATCGCCAGCATACGCTTCTTTTAATGCCTGCCAATTATCCAATATACGCTTGGATTCTGCTGTTAATTCATCTCTAACACCTTCTGCTAAAGAAGTAAGCGATGCCACAAGCACATCATCTGGCGCTTTTTCTTGGACAGCTGCAATAGCACCTTCTAATTGGAATAGTCGACGCGCAAATGCCACCTGCTGCTCAGTTTTTTTATGATAGCCACGGACAGTGTCCGTAATCTCACGTAAATAATAACGGCGATCGTTTGGAATGATAACATCTTGCTTTTGCGTTTTCGCAAATTGCTCATAGCTTGTTTCCCAATTAAAACCTGTTTTTTCGTTAATTATTTTAACGAGGGCGGCGAATAACGCATTTGTGCCTTTGTCATTAAATTGGCTAGCTATTGTACCGTAGACTGGCATGTTATCAAGTGATTCATCCCAAAGCTCGCGGGAACGTTGATATTGTTTTTGTACTTGTCGAAGGGCGTCCTCTGAGCCTTTTCGCTCAAATTTATTGATCGCAATAACATCTGCAAAGTCAATCATATCAATTTTCTCAAGTTGTGTAGGTGCACCGAATTCGCTTGTCATGACATACATAGATAGATCCGTGTATTTTGTAATTTCGGCATCACCTTGACCGATTCCACTTGTTTCTACGATGATTAAGTCATAACCTGCTACACGTACTACATCTAGCACATCACCAATTGATGCAGATAATTCTGTACGTGAGCCACGTGTTGCTAAACTACGCATATAAACACGGTTATTAAAAATAGCGTTCATGCGAATACGATCCCCAAGCAATGCTCCACCCGTTTTTTGCTTTGTTGGATCGACTGATAGAATGGCTACACGTTTATCTGGGAATTCTTTTAGGAAGCGGCGAATCAGTTCATCCGTTAAGGATGATTTCCCTGCACCACCTGTTCCCGTAATCCCCATTACAGGCGTACCTTTTGAAAGCTTTCTTGCCTCTGCTAGCATTTCTTTCGTAGCTTCATCGTCATTTGACTCAGCTGCTGTTATTAGATTGGCTAAAATTTCAGGTGTCTCTGTCGTTAAAGCCTTTAATTTCTCTAAATAATTACCTGTTGCAGTCGGGAAATCTGTTCCTTTAATTTGCTCATTAATCATTCCCTGTAGCCCTAAAACACGGCCATCCTCTGGTGAGAATATCCCTGCAATGCCATACGTATGAAGCTCTTTAATTTCACGAGGTAAAATGACTCCTCCACCACCGCCATAAATTTTAATATGTGGTGCTCCTTTTTCACGCAGTAAATCATACATATATTTAAAGTATTCCATATGTCCGCCTTGATAGGAAGAAACAGCAATCCCTTGTGCATCTTCTTGTATCGCAGCATTCACGACTTCTTCAACAGAGCGGTTATGACCTAGATGTATTACTTCTACACCGCTCGATTGTAAAATGCGTCGCATAATATTGACTGAAGCATCATGTCCATCAAAAAGACTCGATGCTGTCACAAAACGTACGTGATTTTTTGGACGATATACTTCTACCTTTGTCATATGAAATCCCCACTTTCTCCCCTTTTTGAATAAAAAAAGCCAGCAATTGCAATATCGCTATATGCAATTGCCGACAAACCCCTTACAAAATATTAAAACCCCTTTATGCCTGAAATGAACAAGGTGATTTGCATGTCAATGAATTCGTCAATAGAATGCTGACGATGTAAAGCCCATTTGCGAAACGCCCAGCTTTGTCCTGAAACAACTAAGTTATTGGCTGCTAAATGGATTTGCTTATCTGTCATAGTTAGTTCGCCAGACTGCACACATCGCTGTAACAAGCGTTCAAATGTGGCAACCATTTCAAACTCTTTACTAAAAACATAGCGTTGTGCTTCTTTTGACAATGATTTTGTTTCTTGATACATGATTGTTAGCTCATCAACCATACTATCGATTTGCAGGAAGTATTCCCGAATCATTTCTTTTAACTCATCAATTGTTCCTGCTTTAACCTCATAACTTGAAAGACGCTCCATTGCATGGTGATAGATACTGTCACAAACAAGGTATAAAACATCTTCTTTCGTTCGGATGTATTCATACAAAGTACCGATACTAAAGCCAGCAGCTTTTGCAATCTCTCTCGTCGTGGCACGGTGAAAGCCCTTTTCTTTAAATAGCTTAATAGCTCCTTGGATCATTTGTTCACGACGAATGGCGATTAGATTTTCATCTTTTACGGTTGACTGTACTTGGGGCCTTTTATCTTTATCAGTCATCAATTATTTCGTTAGCATACGCGAGATAACAAGACGTTGAATCTCCTGCGTACCTTCGTAAATTTGTGTAATTTTAGCATCACGCATAAAGCGCTCTACAGGGTAATCTTTTGTATAACCATAGCCACCAAATACTTGAACCGCCTCTGTCGTCACACTCATCGCTGTATCGCCAGCCATTAATTTCGCCATTGCAGATGCCTTACCATATGGTAGGTTATTAGATTCTAACCATGCCGCTTGGTATGTAAGTAGTCGAGAAGCCTCAATTTGAGTTGCCATATCGGCTAATTTAAAGGAGATGCCTTGATTTGCAGTGATCGGTTTACCAAATTGCACACGTTCTTTGGCATAGTCAACTGCTGCATCGAGTGCTCCTTGTGCAATTCCTACTGCTTGAGCCGCAATACCATTACGTCCACCATCTAGTGTCGTCATGGCAATCTTAAAGCCTTCTCCTTCAGCCCCTAATAGATTTTCCTTTGGAACACGACAGTTATCAAAAATAATCTCTGTTGTTGGAGATGAACGAATTCCTAATTTCTTTTCTTTCTTCCCTACAGAGAAACCTTCAAATCCAGCTTCCACGATAAATGCGGATGTGCCATGTTTTGCTTCTGGATCTGTTACTGCAAATACAATATATGTATCTGCTACTCCACCGTTCGTAATAAAGATTTTTGAGCCATTTAAAATATAATCATCGCCATCACGTTTTGCATAAGTTTTCATGCCACCCGCATCAGAGCCAGAGCCTGGTTCTGTTAAACCATATGCACCAATATGTTTGCCTTCAGCCATTGGACGAAGGTATTTTTGTTTTTGCTCTTCTGTACCGAACTTGTAGAGTGGCCAACCTGCCAGTGAAGTATGTGCAGATAAAGTTACCCCAGTCGAAGCACAAACACGTGAAAGTTCCTCAACAGCTATGACATATGCAAGGTAATCAAATCCTGCACCACCATATTCCTCAGGCCATGGAATACCAGTAAGCCCAAGCTCCGCCATTTTGTCGAAAATCGCACGGTCAAATTCTTCATTTTCGTCACGTTCAGCAGCTGTTGGCGCCACTTCATTTATAGCAAAATCACGAATCATTTCACGTAATTGTTCATGCTCTTCTGTTAACTGAAAGTTCATTGTCCATTTCCCCTTTTTAGTTAGACTCTGTTTTGTGTTACCTGATTATTGTTAGTTTGGATTAGGAAGATTTGCCTTATTTCAGAGCAGTTCTACACCCTCTAGAAACGTTTTCCCCTCACTCTGGAACGGTTCCCATCGCTTTATATCAGGCTTTATTTCAGTAAATGTTTACTAATGACTAGTCGTTGAATTTCACTTGTACCTTCATAGATTTCTGTCACCTTTGCATCGCGGAAATAGCGCTCTACTGGATAATCCTCCGTATAGCCGTAGCCGCCAAATATTTGAACAGCCTCTATTGCCGTTTGTACCGCTGTTCGTGATGAGAAAAGTTTAGCCATTGAAGCTTCTGCTCCACATGGTAAACCTTTTGCACGTAAATCAGCTGCACGATAGACTAACAGTTTTGCAGATTCAACAGCCGTTGCCATATCCGCAAGCTTAAAGCCAATACCTTGTTGTGCGGCAATCGGCTTGCCAAATTGAATGCGTTCTTTAGCATAAGCAGCAGACGCCTCTAGTGCCGCCTCAGCAATTCCTAACGCCTGTGCAGCAATGCCGATTCGTCCAACATCTAAATTGGCCATCGCAATTTTAAAGCCTTCTCCCTCTTCCCCAAGTAGGTTGTCGGCTGGAATGCGACAATTATCGAATGTCAGCTGAACTGTACGTGAGCCGTGCAAGCCCATCTTATGCTCATCTTTTCCGATGATTAAACCAGATGTTCCCTTTTCAACAATAAATGCTGAGATACCCTTTGTTTTTTCAGCTGGGTTAGTAGATGCGAATACAATATACACATCAGCTTCTCCACCATTTGTAATAAATACTTTGGAGCCGTTAATCACATATTCATCGCCATCACGCACTGCCTTTGACTGTAAAGAGCCAGCGTCTGAGCCTGCACTTGGTTCTGTTAAACAAAATGCGCCTAAATATTCGCCTGTTGCAAGCTTTGGTACATAACGTTTCTTTTGTTCGTCATTCCCAAAGTAAATAATTGGATTCGTTCCAACTGAAGTATGGACGGATAAAATAACACCCATTACAGCGCTTACTTTTGATAGTTCATTAATCGCAATAATATAAGATGTAAAATCCATGCCAGAGCCACCTAAGTCTTCTGGAGTCGTAATCCCCATTAAGCCAAGTTCACCCATTTGCTGTAGAAGCTCACGTGGAAATTCTCCTGCTTCCATTCGCTCCACCCATGGTTGAATTTTTTCCTGAGCAAATTGACGAACCATATCGCGCATCATAATTTGCTCATCTGTAAATTGCAAATGCATCTATAATGTCACCCCTCTAAGTTGTCCCGAAACATCTAAATAACCCCATCCCCATAGGATTATTCGTAAACGTAAAAACCTCTTCCTGATTTCTTACCTAGCCAGCCAGCTGCAACGTATTTACGTAGCAGTGGGCAAGGGCGATATTTACTGTCTCCAAGACCCTCATGTAAAATTTCCATGATGTAAAGACAAGTATCTAAACCAATGAAGTCTGCCAATGTTAATGGCCCCATCGGATGATTCATACCAAGCTTCATCACATCATCAATTGCTTCTTTTGTCGCCACACCTTCGTAAAGTGCATAAATCGCTTCATTAATCATCGGTAGTAGGATTCGGTTTGAAATAAATCCTGGGAAATCATTCACTTCTACTGGTGTTTTCGATAATTTAACCGTCATCTCTTCAACAGCTTTGTACACTTCATCTGTTGTTGCTAGGCCTCGAATGATTTCAACAAGTTTCATAACTGGTACAGGATTCATAAAATGCATACCAATTACTTGCTCTGGACGCTTTGTTACTGCTGCAATTTCTGTAATAGGCAGTGAAGATGTATTCGTAGCTAAAATAGCATGTGCTGGCGCAATGCCATCAAGTTGCTTAAAGATGGATTGCTTAATTTCCATATTTTCCACAGCTGCTTCAATGATAATATCTACATCACTAGCATCCTGTAAATCTAGTGACATACTAATTCGACTTAGAACAGCAGCCTTCTCATCTTCTGTTTTACGACCCTTTTCTACATCACGTGATAAATTTTTCGTAATAACCCCTAATCCACGCTCGAAAAATTCTTGTTTGATATCGTTCAATTTCACATCAAAGCCTGCTTGTGCACAAACTTGGGCAATACCAGAGCCCATCTGCCCTGCACCAATGACCATTACCTTTTGAATTCCCATTAGTTCAGTCCCCCTGTTTTTGGTACTTCAATCATAATTGCATCACCTTGGCCGCCACCTGAACAAATTGCGGCAATGCCAATGCCACCGCCACGACGCTTCAATTCCTGTGCAAGTGTTAATATTATACGTGCACCAGATGCCCCAATAGGATGACCTAATGCAACTGCACCGCCATTAACATTCACTTTTTCTGCATCTAAATCTGCCAACTGCTTGCTGACTAAAGCTACCGCTGCAAAGGCTTCATTGATTTCAATTAAATCAACATCTGCTAATGATTTGTTAGTCTTTTTCAGTAATTTATTAATAACAAGACCAGGTGTTTGCGGGAAGTTTTCTGGCTCAATCGCAAGTTCTTCGTGACCAATGATTACTGCCAATGGTTCTCTACCTTCACGTTTTGCACGTTCTTCACTCATGACGACAAGTGCACATGCACCGTCGTTAACCCCAGGTGCATTACCTGCTGTAATCGTGCCATCCTTGTCAAAGGCTGGTTTTAGCTTCGCCAGTACTTCCAAAGAAGTTCCTGCTCTTGGTGCCTCATCTGTATCAACAATAAGTGGTGCACCTTTTCGTTGAGGAATCTCCACTGGTACGATTTCTTCAGCAAAGTAACCTTCTTCAATTGCGGCTAGCGCGCGTTCATGACTGCGTACTGACCAAGTGTCCTGTTCTTCTCGACTTAGCGAGAACTCTTTAGCTGTTGCATTACCATAGCTACCCATATGCGGTCTTGCTTTATCGAAAGCACATGTTAAGCCGTCATATAGCATGCCATCTACCATTGTAGAATCTCCCATACGCAACCCATTTCGACCATTCAGAAGATAATATGGTGCATTGGACATAGATTCCATGCCACCCGCAATAATCACTTCTTCGTCCCCTAAACGAATCAATTGATCTGCTAATGTCACCGCACGCATCCCTGAAGCACAAACTTTATTGATTGTTTCTGTTTTTACTGCTGTTGGTAAATTTGCCTTCAGCGCAGCCTGTCGAGAAGGAATTTGCCCCTGTCCCCCTTGTAAAACAGAACCTAAAATTACCTCATCCACTTGCTCAGGAGCAAGATTTGCCTTCTCTAATGCCCCTTTAATGGCAATCGCACCTAAATCACTTGCATGTAATGCTGATAATGAACCGCCAAATTTACCAAACGCAGTTCTTGCTCCTGCTAAAATTACAGCTCTATTCAAGTAAAACACCCCTTTTGTTTTACGTTCTCGATGAAGCTGCAAAGCATTATTGACTGAACGCTCGCTCGACTTCTATCGAGGAAAAATGGGAGTTTACTATCTCAACTCCCATTCCCATTTAATCTTATTCTACAAAACAATTTTTTATTGTGCAATTTATATTTTTCAGATAACTAAAATATTTCTGCAATAGCAATCATTTTCCTGCGTTCGCTTCCGTATTCTCGTCTTGTTGAACATTTTCTATAGACGCCACCACTTCTTCGTATGTTTCTTCTGTTTCTTCGGAAGAAGGATTAACTGCCTTTACTTTTTCACCAAACACCGAACGTTCTAGTAATTCTGCAACATCAAATGTTCCAATAGAGTCTTCAACCTCTTTAGCCTTTGTACCATCCTCTAGCATTGTTAGGCAGTAAGGACAGCCTGATGAAATAACTGATGCATTTGTTGCAAGAGCCTGTTCTGTTCGCGCTACGTTAATGCGATTTCCTACATGTTCTTCCATCCACATTAATCCACCACCAGCTCCACAGCACATCGCAGTTTCACGGTTACGTTCCATTTCAACAAGCTTCACGCCAGGGATTCCTCGAAGAATTTCACGTGGGGCATCGTACACATCATTGTAGCGGCCTAAATAACAGGAATCATGGAAGACAATTGTTTCATGAACCTCATAGTTTAGCGCTAGACGATTTTCCTCAATCAACTGATTTAATAACTCAGTGTGATGATACACTTCACCTTTCCAGCCAAAGTCTTGATATTCATTTTTAAAGATATTGTAGGCGTGAGGATCGATTGTTACAATTTTCTTCACGTCATTTTTCTCAAACTCATCAATATTGGCTGTAGCTAGCTCTTGGAATAAGAATTCATTCCCTAAACGGCGAGGTGTATCCCCAGAGTTTTTCTCTTTATTACCTAAGATTGCAAACTTCACACCAGCTTCGTTTAATAGACGACAGAATGCTAAAGCGATTTTTTGAGAGCGGTTGTCGAAAGCTCCCATCGAACCAACCCAGAATAAATACTCCATTTCCTCGCCAGATTTTTTCAGCTCTTTTACAGTTGGAATTTGGATTGTTGGATCTAGATCACGCCAATTTTCTTTTTCTTTGCGGTTCAAGCCCCAAGGATTACCTTGTCGTTCGATATTCGTCATTGCACGTTGAGCATCGGGATTTACTTTCCCTTCAGTCATTGTTAGATAACGACGTAGATCAATAATTTTATCAACATGCTCATTCATTACAGGGCATTGATCCTCACAGTTACGACATGTCGTACAAGCCCAAATTTCCTCTTCTGTAATGACATCGCCAATTAAAGATGGGCTGTAGATATCGTCAATTACAGCACCTTCAGCACCAGCTGCCATTGCAAGCTGGTTACCCTTTGTATTGGCAAAGAATTGATAAGGCACCCATGGTTTTTGTTTTGTTACAACTGCGCCCGTAAATGTTAAATGATCACGCAATTTTACGATTAAATCCATAGGAGACAGCATTTTTCCTGTTCCTGTTGCTGGACACATGTTTGTACAACGTCCACATTCTACACAAGAATAGAGATCGAGCATTTGCTTTTGTGTGAAGTCCTGTATGCGTCCTACCCCAATAGAAGGCATATCCTCTTCGCTTTCAGCATTTTCTCCAGCTTCTTCTAAGGCTTCAAAATCAATTGGTGTTAATGTACCCGTACGATCTAAACGATTCATGTAAACATTAAGTGGACTGACAATTAAGTGGAAATGTTTAGACTGCGGTACGTATACCAGGAATGTTAATAGAATTAAAAGATGTGCCCACCACATTACATAAAACACAACAGCGGCCACAGATGTAGGTAGGAAGCCAAAAATGGCAGCTATACTTGAAGCAACTGGCTCCGTATAAGTTAATCCCTCACCATGCCAAATTAATCCCATACCATTAGCGATTAATGTAGATACCATTAAGCCACCAATGAAAATTAATACAAGGCCGTTTTTCCATCCTCGTTTTAGACGTACTAGCTTTTCAACATAGCGGCGGTAAAATGCCCACACTACCGCGATTAAAATCATTAAAACTACTAGCTCTTGGAAGAATGTAAAGACACCATAGAAAATGCCTAGTGGCAGATGTGACTCAGGTGCTAGTCCTTTCCAAATTAAATCAATGGCCCCTAACTGTACCATCAAAAATCCATAGAAAAACATAACATGTATTAAACCACTCTTTGGATCCTTTAATAGCTTATTTTGACCAAATACATTGACCATAATATAACGAAGTCGTTCTTTAACACTTTCATCAAACTCAACCTTTTTCCCCAATTGCACATACTTATAGCGTGTTTTCAACAGGTAGAAGAACAATCCTACTGCATAAAGCACAACCACGACTGTTAAGACAATGTTAGCAATTAATAATGGACTCATGGTTGGTCCCCCCTTTAGTTTGTCGTAATTTTCTCTCTTTGTGACGAATTTGCTAGTTCATACAGAAATGTACTTCACTTTATCATTATATTCCTATTCTAATAAATGAGTGAGCATTCAGTCAACATAAAACGGAAATATTTCTGATAATTTTATATTCTTACATTTTACAAGAAAAAAAGCCACCCTGAATTTTTTCAAAGTAGCATTTTTTTACTTTCCTTAACTATTTTACTTAGTAGGATGTCGCATATTCAGTAGACATTTGAACATCTGCTAAAATTGCACACAAACTATACCACCCCGTAGCTTAATACCTGGCAATTTACTTTTTGTACAAAAACATTTTTTAAATCAAACTTTATTTTTTAAAAACATTCCCACTGCGAATATATTCAACATCTGCTACGTTTAAGCGAGCATTTACAACACGTGCAGCTGCAAATAAATAATCCGATAAGCGATTTAAATATTTTTGTACAACCTTTGGTACATCTTCAACTTCTTTCATAAGTGTCACCATTTCACGTTCTGCTCGACGTGCAACCGTGCGTGCAATGTGTAAAGTTGCCGCTGCTGGTGCACCTCCTGGTAAAATAAAACGTTGTAAAGGTGGCGCTTCGTCTGATAAAGCATCTATACGAGCTTCAAGTACTTCAATCGGTTGTTCTGTTAATTTATAATGACGTTCTTTCATCACATTAGCAAGGTCTCCACCAGCATCGAACAACTCATGCTGAATTGTCTCTAGGTCTGTTAAAATATCCTTGAAAAGCGCTTGATCTAATTCACTTACAGCCTTTCCAATAAAGGAATTTAATTCATCAATTGCCCCATATGTTTCCACACGTAAACTATCTTTATCAACCCGTCCTCCAATTAGACTTGTTTTCCCCGTATCGCCTGTTTTCGTGTAAAGCTTCATTTCTCTCATCTCCTAAAAATGGTTTTTATAATTCCTAATCGCCTGAACTGTTGTTTCATAGACACCCTTTGCAATCATTTTACCAACTTCCGTAATTGGGCCACCATACAGCATTTCTACTCCTTTTTGAGTTGCAGCAATTAACAGACTATCTGTAGCAGTACCTGTTGCAATTGTTCCACTCCGCTCATCACGAATATTTTCTGATTGCAACGCCTTTGTTTTTGCCTCAGTTGCTGTCATCAATGCCTGAAAAAATGCCTCTTCCGATAAACAACCATTAACGATAACCCATGTATTAATAGTACCAATATATGGTTCATCTTGTCTTTCGTGTACTCGAGATACATCAACTGCATTGCCTACGCCAGCTGTTACAGCTACGATTATACTGCCAAAAGGTGCAGAAAATTCATTGATGGCCACTAGAGCTGTTGGTACTGCTGTTAGCATAACAACAGTATTTGTAGATGAAAAATTTTCCCTTTTCAAAAATTCTTTAACTTCTCGTTTCACATCGCTAATGACATAATCACCAGGAACTGAGCGATTTAATAAGCAATTATGCCAGCCAATACCTGGGTTATGAACTGCAGAAGATACGGTCTTCAGAGGAAGCTCTGATTGAAGTTGGATATATTGTTCAGTTATCGTAAAGTGCTCTTTTTTGATGACAGCTCGCTGCTGATAGTCTGTAGCTGCGGGCATCATTGTAATTTGAGGTTTTGGTATTTCAGGGTGAGCATATGTAGTCACCCGTGCTTGATAAACTTCTTCAATTTGGGAGGCAATTAATACTTCATGTGGTGCACCAAGTGCTCTCATTTGTCCGCTTTCCATCAGCAATAATTCATCACAATAAAGAGAGGCTAAATTCATATCGTGTAGTACCATAACGACTGTTAAACCACACTCCATGGCTTCCTTCCGAACCATATCTAAAATTTGACGTTGGTGTGCAATATCAAGATGGTTCGTTGGTTCATCCAGCAGTAAGATTTCAGCTGTTTGAGCTAATGCCTGTGCAACAAAAACTCTTTGTTGTTCACCGCCAGATAAAAATTCCATCGGTGTATGCTCATATCGCTTTACACCTGTTTGAAGCATTGCATGTTGAACTGCCTTCTCATCTTGTGCAGACCAACTCGAGAAAAAGCCTGTTTGATGCGGGTAGCGCCCCAGTGAAACTGCCTCTCTCACACTGTTCGAGAAAGCATTTGCATGAAGCTGTGGTAATACAGCCATTTTTTTTGCCAAAGCACGAGCATGATAAGAAAGAATATTTTGTCCATCAATCGAAACGGTTCCAGCAGTAGCTGGTAAAATACCACTCATTACTTTTAATAATGTGGATTTCCCGCTACCATTCGGCCCTAGAATGCCAAGAATTTTTCCTTTTTCAACAGTAAAACTAATGTCCCTGACGATTGGTACATCTTCATAGCCACCTGATAGATGTTCAACAACAATCATGCCCGTACCCCCTTGCTTCTTCGCTGCTTATAAAAAATATAGGAGAAAACAGGTGCTCCAATAAATGCCGTAATGACACCAATTGGTAGCTCTCTTGGCACAATGATTGTTCGTGCTACTAAGTCGCAAATAATGAGTAATGTTGCACCATTGAAAAAAGATAATGGTAATAAGTGGCGATGATCAGAACCCCAAATCATCCTTGTCATATGCGGCACCACTAATCCTACAAAGCCAATTGTGCCAGAAACTGCTACAGCTGCTCCAGTTAGCATGGAGCCACCTGCTAATATCAAATATTTACTACGCTTTACATTAACACCTAAATGTTTTGCTCGCTCTTCACCATACAACAAGACATTTAATTCTCGTCTTTGTGTCCATAGCATTATTGAACCTACAATCACAAATGGAATGATCATTTGGACATATGGCCAACCACGCATCGAAACAGAACCAAGTAGCCAGCCTATTACCTGACGTAATTCTTCACCAGATAAGGCAATCATTAATGAAATGAGGGAACCTAAAAATGAACTAAAAATAACACCTGTTAATATCAACGTTTCCATTTTTAATGAGCGGTCTACGAGTCTAGCAAAGCTCATAACAACTACCATCGTAATGATAGCACCAATCATACTAAAGGTTGGCAGCGCATACAAACCGACAACAGGTATAGAAATACTAAAAAAGATCGTTAAAACAGCACCAACAGAAGCCCCTGATGAAACCCCTAGTGTATATGGATCTGCTAATGGATTTTTTAATAAACCTTGGAAAGCTGCTCCAGCAATAGCTAGAGATGCGCCTACTAGTCCCGCTAATAACACGCGAGGCAAACGAATTTTCCAAAAGATATTGGCGGCTGTTTCATCAACCGCCTTATTCCACAATACTTCTAATGGAATATGAACCGAGCCTATCGCTACGCCACACCAGATGCTAATAAGAAGAAGCGTACATGTTAATGTATAGGCTAGTGCTATGTTTTTCACTTAAATACCTCAGGATAGATTGCTTTTGCTAATTCTTCTAGACCTTCAGCTAAACGTGGCCCTTGACGACTTGTCGTACTTTCATCTACCTGCACAATCGCATTATTTTTTACGGCATTAATCGTATCAAAGCCCGCACGTTTTGGTATTTTCGTTAAAATATCTGGTACATAATGATATGTCACCACGATGACATCTGGATTTTTTGCGATAATTTGTTCTGCATCAATTTTATACCAATTATCGCCATCTACAGCTACATTCTCTGCATTAATCATTTCAAGCATCGCGTTCATAAATGTACCATTGCCAGCTGTATAAATATCTGGCTCATCTGATGCTTCAACTAACACTTTTTTGGGTTCAACATCCTTGACTTTAGACAAAACTTCTTCTACTTTTGCCTTCATATTCGCGACAATTTTTTCTGCCTCTGGTAATTTCCCTGTAGCACGTCCCAGTTGCTCAATTGTTGTATATGTTTCATTAAAGTCTTGTGCATTTTTTACAACAAATACTTTCAAACCTGCTGATTCAAGCTGTGCAATAGCCTCTTCTGAAAGAGACATGCTAGATTCGTGTGAAAAAACGATATCTGGTTTTAAAGCAATAATTTTTTCAATATCGTATTCCATACCGCCAACCTTATCCTTCTCAGCTGCCTCTGGCGGATAATCGTCGTTGTCCGTAACACCAACTATTTCATCATTTAAACCTAGTCCAAAAAGGATTTCCGTATTACTCGGAATAAGTGAAATAATTTTCTCAGGAGGTGCTTCAAGTGTAATGTCCTTACCAAGGGCATCTGTTATCGTCATTGGGAATGTTGCTTCATCCACCTGGGCTGTTTCTTGCTGTGTTTGCTGCTCGTTAGATGGCTTGTTATCTTTTGCTTCCTGCCCACAAGCAGCTAGCAAGCCTACTGCTAAAAATGCTGATAATCCTATTTTCCAAAATTTCTTCATGTGAATCCTCCTTCGTTGATCCGTGCGACATTTCGCTTTATTCTACATCAAAATAAAACCCCTCATCTTTGATCGATGAGGGGGCAAAATCGCACCAAAAAAACTGATACAAAATCCACCACCCTATCCTCGTAGGTTGTCATGTCGTTATAAAGGCAGGTCTCCTGGCTAGTGCTACTTGCGATTTTTCAAGCCTTCCCGAAATCTTCAGTGGCATCATTTGAAAAAACTCACACTTACAGTGGCGGGACCGCATCGGAATTACACCGATTTCCCTTTTCACTTTACTTAAGTAAAGAACCTTTATAATATTCAGTTGATTTCATTATACATGAAAATGAAAGAAGTCGCCTCCATTCAAGACGACTCCCCGGCCATTATACAATTTCAGAAAAGTATTGAACTGTTTTCATTTGTGCACCCATTTCTCTTAATGACCATGTCTGCTCTAAATAAATGTCCGCTAGTTTTTCATATTTCCCACCAAATTTATGTGCCCACTCAACCGCTATGACACTTTCATAAAGGTGCGCCATTTTTTCCGCCACACCTTTTGCTTCAAAAGTTTTCGTTGCTTCGTCTAAAGCGCTAAAAATTTGGAGTTTCACAGACATATTCGCCAATTGTTCTTTAACAATTTGTACTAATGAACTGTTAGCTAATTTGTCTAATCGTTCCTCCATCTCCTGTACAAACAGTTCATGGGCATGAAACTTATCTACTAAACGAATGAGTTCCAAGGCCAAAATATTAGCCGTCCCCTCCCACACCGTCAATACTTGCGCATCTCTTAATAAGCGAGGCGTTACAAAGTCTTCTATATAGCCATTACCTCCATGTAATTCAATTGCCTCACTAGCATAGTGAACAGCTTGCTCTGCCGTTTCCTTTTTCATAATGGCAATATATAAACGATTCATAATAAGATCTTGCTGTGTGCCCTGTCCACTTGTCACTTTATCGTATAATTGAATAAGATCAAAAACTGTCGCTACTTCCACGTGCAACTTAGCTGCAAATTTCCCTAAAGTATCCTGAATCATAGGGTATTGTGTTAAGGGCTTGCCAAATGCATGTCGATTGCTTACATAATGTTTCGCCTCTAAGAAGCCGCGACGCATAATACCAATTGAAGCGACTGCATTACAAATTCTGGAGAGATTTAGTGCTTCTAGCATATAATAAATCCCTTTATTTTGCTCCCCTACAACGTAGGCAAGAGCACCATCAAATTCTACCTCACCAGAGGGAACTGCCCGAACGCCTAGCTTATCTTTCAGTCGGCGAATACGTAGATGATTTGTTGTTCCATCTTCTTTACGCCAAGGAACTGCAAACAACGTTAAGCCTTTGGAACCTGCTGGTGCACTTTCTAGTCGTGCCAATACCATCGCTACACCACACATGCCCGCATTGGATGCAAAGTATTTTTCACCATATAGACGATACGCAGTGCCATCCTTTCTCGCCTCCACCACATTTGCACCGACGTCAGAGCCTCCTTGACGTTCTGTTAAAAAGGTCGCACCTTCATATAAATCTGTGTCACCTGTTGCACAAACATGTGGTAAAAAACGCTGCTTTACCTCTTCATCTGCATAATGATCTAATAGATAGGCAGTAGCCATCGTCAATGTTACGGGACAATAAAAACCAGGTTCTGCATGGGATAGCAAATAACCTTGTGCAAAGCTATAAACATAATTCCCCTTGTGGCCTAGCTGCGGAATATGCTTGTGTACATAGCCTACAATCCCAGTATTATATGTCTCTTCAATCGTTTTTTTATAGCCATCATTAACCCAAACCTCCGATATCTCTTCACCATAGGCATCATATCTTTGAAGGCGAGGCTCACCCTGTCGATCTGTATGTTTTGCCCTCGCATCAATATCACCTGCACATAGCTCACCAAAATCTGTTAACTCTCGTTGGGCATAGGATAAAAACTCTTTATCTAACATCATTTCTACTATTTTTTGAAGCGTGTCATCTTCCGTAAAAAAGTTCGTAGTACGCATTGCTTCTTGTTGTAATACTTTCATGCTATCTCACCTCTTGCCCCTTCAAATTTTGTTTTAATATTTTGCCTGATGCATTGCGTGGGAGCGCTTCCACTTTTTCAAAAATACGTGGTATTTTAAACTTTGCAAGATGTTCCTCTAAATAAGCTTTCAAAGCTTCCTCATCAATATCTTGTTTAGCACAATACACAGCCTTTACAGTTTCCCCCCATTGCGGATGTGGTACACCAATTACTGCAACCTCGAATATCCCTTCAAAACTCAATAAACAATCTTCAATTTCTTTCGGATAAATATTGACACCACCCGAAATAATGACATCCTTTTTACGATCTACAATCCAAATAAAACCATCTTTATCCTTGCGAGCTAGATCCCCTGTTTTTAACCAACCGTCAATAAAGGCTTCATTAGTTGCTACTTCATCCTTATAGTAGCCAAGCATGTTACCCTCACCTAATAAGACAATTTCCCCCACTTCGCCTACATTTACATCTTCTCCACTGTCATTCACAATACGCAACTCTGTACCAAGTGGCGCCCGCTGGCCAATACTTCCTGCCTTTGCTTCATGCTCCTTGCCAAATAATAATGAACCACTTGGACCTGCCTCTGTTAATCCATATACACAAGTCAAATTATTTGTGCGGAATGCCTGCTGAATGAATCGAACCTCACTTTGAGATAACGGTGCTCCACCATAGACCCACCATTTCATAGAAGACAAATCTGCCGAATGTAGCCTTGGCAGCTGTGCCGTTAATAAATAAGCAACAGGTGCTCCAAAGAAATGTGTTGTTTTCTCCTTTTCAATGGAATCAATGAATAAATCGGGTGTAAAAGTTGGTGTTAATACATTTGTTGAGCCTACCAATACACCCGCCATTAAAAATAAATGTAATGGTGCAGAGTGTGTTAATGGCATCATAAGCAAAATACGGCTCTCAGGCTTTACCTCCATTTCAACAGCTATCATTTGCGCCACTGTTAAAATATTACGGTAGCTAAATAACACACCCTTTGGTTTTCCTGTCGTGCCAGATGTATATAAAATCGTGGAAGGGTCATCCTCTTGTAACTGACAATCAATCGTTTGTGTACTTGCATTTTGAAGCATTGATTCATACTGATACCATCCCACTTTTTCTTGACCTGTTTTAATTTTCAACGGAATACCAGCTAGCTGTTCAACTACTGCAAAAATAACCTCATGTACGACAATTGCCTTCGCTTCGGCATGCTGCGCCACGTACTCTACTTCTTGCAATGTAAACTTTGCATTGACTGGCACAACGATCGCTCCAATACGCTGAATAGCAAAGTAACAGACAACAAACTCTAAAACGTTTGGCATAAAAATTAAAACCTTATCCCCCTGCTTTACTCCCTGCTCTAGTAAAGCATGACTAAAACGTGTCACCTGCCTATCTAAATCTTGGTAGGTTACTCTTCTGCCATGACAAATAACGGCTTCATTTTTCGAATACTTACGGGCATTACGTGCTAATAAATTGGAACTATTCATCTTGCATCTCTCCCTTTAAAGTCGCTAATTTTTCGCTAAACATGCCATGCATTTGTTGTAACTCACGCTTCATCTGCGTCAGCTCAGCTATTTTACTGTCAATCTCTTGAATTTTTTGTTCCCCGTATTCAACCGTTCGCTCTAATTGCTGAATTCCTGAGCGATCAAAATCAAATAGTAAAACCATCTCTTTGATTTCCTCCAACGAAAATCCGTACCGCTTGCCTCTGAAAATAAGCTTGAGTTTCGCTAATTCTTTTTTTGAAAAGATTCGTTGGTTGGTAGATGAACGATGGGGGCAAAGAAGTCCAAGTTCCTCATAATAACGAATTGTCCGCGTAGACACATTAAACTCCTTTGCTACCTCCTGAATCGTCTTCAAAACCATCTCCCCTTTCCTAATTGGCAACAGTATACCATTGACGTTAACGTAAACTTCAACAAAATTTTCGGAATTAACAGAAAAATAAAGTTTGGGACAGCTAATTTCCCACGGTTTATTCGTTTCTTTTGACCTTCTATCCAACACATTCGGAACTTTATCTCTCATCTTCAGCCTTCTATCCATTAAAAAAAGCCCCTAACACTTTTCATGTTAGGAGCCTAAAGTTTAATTACATTTTTTCAGGTGCAGATACGCCGATTAAGCGTAGTGCGTTCGCAATTGTTGTGCGGACAGCCGTAATTAATGCTAAACGAGCCTCTGTTAACTCTTTGTTTGAAGCATCTAATACTTTTTCTGCATTGTAGAAGCTGTGGAATGCAGCTGCTGTTTCTTGAATATAGTTTGCAATACGGTGCGGTGTGCGGTGTTTCGCTGCTTCCGCTACCACTTTCGGAAAATCACCAATCTTTTTCAGTAAATCAATTTCCTTTTCTGCTGTTAACAAATTGAGATGTTCTGTTGTAGCAGCAAAGCCTTGTTCATTTGCTGAACGTAAAATAGATGAAATACGTGCATGTGCATATTGTGCATAGTACACAGGGTTTTCATTAGATTGTGATACTGCAAGGTCAAGATCAAAGTCCATATGAGAATCGCCAGCTGTTTTTACAAAGAAGTAACGAACTGCGTCAAGGCCAACCTCTTCTACAAGCTCACGCATTGTTACTGCATTCCCTGTACGCTTAGACATCTTAAATTTTTCACCGTTTTTGTAAAGCTGAACCATTTGAATAACTTCCACTTCTAACGTATCTCGATCATAACCAAGTGCTTGAATCGCTGCTTTCATACGTGGAATATATCCGTGATGATCAGCTCCCCAAATATTGATTAATTTATCGAAGCCACGGACAATTTTGTCTTCGTGGTAAGCAATATCTGGTGTTAAATATGTGAATGACCCATCATTTTTAATTAGCACACGATCTTTATCATCACCAAATGTTGTAGAGCGGAACCAAGTAGCACCATCCTCTTCAAACACATGTCCATTAGCTTTTAATTTATCTAAAGCTACTTCGATTTTCCCGTTTTCATATAGTGACGTTTCAGAATACCAGACATCAAAATTTACACGGAAGTTTGCTAGGTCTGTTTTTAATTTATCTAATTCTAAAGCTAAACCGTGCTGACGGAAGAAGGCAAAACGCTCATCATCTGATTTTGCTAAAATTGCATCACCATGCTCTTTTGCTAATTTACCTGCAATATCAATAATATCTTGCCCATGATAGCCGTCTTCTGGCATTTCAGCTTCCATTCCTAATGCTTGTTTATAACGCGCTTCTAATGAATAAGCTAAGTTATTAATTTGATTGCCTGCATCATTAATATAATATTCACGAGAGACACTGTAACCAGCCATATCCAACACATTACATAAGGAATCACCAACAGAAGCGCCACGAGCATGTCCTAGGTGAAGATCTCCAGTAGGATTTGCTGAAACGAACTCTACTTGAATCTTTTCCCCAGCGCCAGCATTTGAGCGGCCATAGTCCTTACCTTGCTCAAGCACCTGTGTCACTACCTCTGTTAGGAAATCTTTACGCACTGTGATATTCATGAAGCCTGGGCCAGCAATATCAATCTTTTCAATATCTGTGCCTGTTGTATCAAGATTTTCTAAAATAGCTTCGGCGATAGCACGTGGTGGCTTTTTAGCTAACTTCGTTAATTGCATCGCAATGTTTGTTGCATAGTCACCATTTGCTTTATCCTTTGGTGTTTCTAGGTGAATCGATAATTCTGTGCCAGCCTCAACGAGACCAGCTTTTTCAACAGCCTGCACGATCGCTGTTTTAATAGCCTGTTGTACTTGTTCTACTGCGTTCATCATTGTACCTCCGTAAATGTAATATCTAATGTATAGTTGCCAACGGATTGCCCACCCATTAGTAAATCGTACTGTACATGGAAATCTCCGCTTGTTGCCAGTTTTGTAAACGTCATATTTTTCGTATCAATCACGAGGGGCATAGAACCGAACTCACTTTCATAATGCCCTTTTTGTTGTTCGATTATGTTCAGCGGTAATCGCATATTAACCGCTCCAGCACGCATAATTAGTGCCTTCTCATGACCTAACTTCATCGTTGTGCGGACGGTTTTATCCTCCTGCACCTCATCATATTTCAAATACAAGCTTCCTGCCTTTTCAAGTAGCTGCCCTTTGAGCCACATTTCATAACTTTCGGACTCCCCATCACTTGGACGAATAGTAGAAATGAGCTTTATGTTCACTTGCGATCTTACTTCGTTCGCCATAACGGATGCCCCTTTTTAGTCTTTTACTATAACCTTTTTATTATAGGATGAATACTTATGGTTTTTCAAGATAGAAGTGATGTAAAGCGCCTCAACAAGTTTATTCGAGAAAATAAAAACCCTCTCCTCCCAATAACGGAAAGAAAGGTTTTTATTTTATCTATACCATTTTTTTATAATCAATTGTTGAACTATTAACAATAAAGCACTGACAGTCCAATAGATCGGGATAATCGCTGGGTTGAACAGACTAAAAATGAGGATCATGATTGGATTAATAAATACCATTATCTTCATATTTAAAGGTTGACTTTTCTCTAGGGCTATACAACTTTGAATGAAATAAATCAAACAAGCAATCATCGAAATCCCAATATCAATCGTCCCTAAATTCATCCAAAGGAAATTTTCACTGGCAATCACTGAATCTAGCTTAATTGCGTAGTACAGTGAAAATAATATCGGTAATTGAATAATGATTGGTAAACAACCTAGTAAAGAGCTTTTCAATGAATCTGAAGTTAGCTCTTGGATTTGTTGCTGTACCATTCTTTTTTCAGATTCGCTTTGACTTTTCTTATATTTGTCTGTAAGCACATCTAATTCAGGCTTAATGGTCGTCATTAATTCTTTTGAGTGCTTTTGGTGCTTTGCTGAACGAATAAATAACGGCATAAGAATTAATCTGACTGCAATCGTAATGCCAATGACACTAAGTGCGTAGCTACCTGTAAAAGAATGGATGAAATGAATGAGGTTAATAATAGGTTGTGCTAAAAATGTTAACAATGGTTGTCCTCCTAGTTTTAAAGTTTAAATCAAACTAGGAGATACACTTTCTTCCTCATTGTCTTCGGACATTCTAATACACAGTACAAACCACGTTAGCATAGGTGGAGTCCAAGTATTCGTGATAGTATAGTCAACTTCAAACTCCTCGTCCTTCACATCTTGAACGGTTATTTTATTGACGAGATACAGATGCAAATGAACACTTAATACAGTTAAAACCAAAGATGCTAATAGCCAAAAGTATTCCATTGTACTGACAAAAATAAATAAATCATTCATGAGAAGTGACCAAATCATAATACTCCTCCTCCCTTTATTAAAATTGAAGAAACATACATTTTACCTAACTTATTTACGCTTCAAAGTAAAATAAGTTTCAATTTTATGCTAAGGTTCATTCTTCATTTCAAAAATATAAAATGGGGCTAGCTCATAGCTAAACCCCATTCAACCAATCTTATTTATTTTACCCAGCCTAAAATCATTTCACGTAATAATTTTGAAGCTGTGTTTGCTGTCATTTCTGAAGAATCGTAGATCGGTGCTACTTCAACTAGGTCGAAACCTACTACATTTACACCACTTGCTGCAATAGCATGGATGGAAGCGAGTAATTCTTTCGAAGTAATACCACCACAGTCTACTGTACCAGTGCCTGGTGCGTGTGCTGGATCTAAAACATCGATATCAATTGTTACATACACATTGCGTCCAGCTAGTGTTGGTAGGACCTCTTTTAACGGTTCAAGTACTTCAAATTTTGAAATGTGCATGCCGTTTTCCTTTGCCCATTCAAATTCCTCTTTCATACCGGAACGAATTCCAAATGAATAGACATTTTTAGGTCCTATATGTTCCGCAATTTTACGGATTGGGGTAGAGTGCGAAAGTGGCTCTCCCTCATATTCCACACGTAAATCCGTATGTGCATCAAAGTGAATAATAGCAAGGTCATCATATTTAGCTGATACAGCCTTCATTACTGGCCAAGACACTAGATGCTCGCCACCCATGCCGACAGGAATCTTGCCATCCGCTAATAATTTCTCTATAAATTTCTCAATTTCATCTAAAGAACGCTGTGCATTACCGAATGGTAGTGGAATATCTCCTGCATCAAAGTACTTTACTTCCTCAAGCTCACGATCTAGATAGGGACTGTACTCTTCAAGACCAATGGATACCTCACGGATGCGCTGTGGACCGAAACGTGATCCTGGACGGTAACTTACTGTCCAATCCATTGGCATGCCATAAATTACTGCCTGTGCATCGTCATATGTAGGATGACTTTTTATAAAAACATTTCCTGAATAAGCTTCATCAAATCTCATTGCTAGCCCTCCATATAATTAATCATCATTTTTCGTCTTCTTCTATTATGGCTTACAGGATTGTAATGAAACCTGTATCCTTTTATCCTCGTATACATTATTGGAACGTCTAGCAAATTTCGATTAAAATCTACAAGGTGCGATTTTTTGTCGAATGCCAGCATTTCAAGTAGTACAAAAAAAGTATAGATGTTTTTGAATAAAGTGCAATAGTTTTTAGTTAGAATTTCGATTAAAGATGAATGTTCGAACACATACTAAAGCTAAGTTCGAAGTTGTGAGAAAACGAGGTGAAGTCGGATGAAACGAAAAAGCTATCATCGAAAGCAACAACGTGTAAAGCGCACACGCAAAAGCCTTACGTTATTTGTGGCCTTTACATCTGCAATTGTCGTAGCGTTTGTCGCACTCCGCATCTATGTTCAAGTGGCTGGTGCACCGCCTTTAACCGTACCAAAGGCTTCTATTTTCTTAGATGAAAATGAGAACCAAATTGGGGATCACTTTACAAATCAACGACGATATTGGGTCGGTCTCGATGAGATGTCACCTTACTTAAAGGAAGCAGTTGTTGCTGTTGAAGATAAAGATTTCTATCAACATGGCGGTTTCGACTATTCACGTATTGCTGGTGCCATTTTAGTGGACATTAAGGCTGGCGGCAAGGTTCAAGGCGCTAGTACCATTACGCAACAATATGCTCGTAACCTTTATCTTTCCCATGAAAAGTCTTGGACACGTAAATTAAACGAAGCCCTATATGCTTATAGATTAGAAGTTTTTTATGACAAGGACGAAATACTAGAGGGCTATTTAAATACTGTGTATTACGGTCATGGCATGTATGGAGTAGAAGCTGCCAGTCGTTTTTATTTCGGAAAATCTGCCAGTGATTTAACGCTTGCTGAAGCAGCAATGCTAACAGGCGTACCAAAAGGACCAAGTATTTACTCACCAATTGCCAATTTAGATAAGGCTACCAATCGTCAACATGTTATTTTAAAACTTATGGCTGACCAAGGAGCCATTACACAAGAAGAAAAAACGCGCGCTGAAAATGAACAGCTCGTCTTAAAAAATGATAGCTGGGTTGCAACCAAATCTGTTGCCCCTTATTTCCTGGATGTGGCTTGGCAAGAAGCCAGTGAAATCTTAAAATCCAAAAACCTTGATATTAGTGAAGGTGGCTGGACGATTCAAACAACGCTTAATCTGGAGCATCAAAAAGCAGCTGAAGAAGCAGTAGCCAAAAATATGCCTGCCAATGATCTGCAATCTGCGTTTGTAAGTATGGAATCTAAAACAGGAGCTGTCACCGCGCTAGTCGGTGGTCGTGATTATTCAGTAAGCTCATTTAACCGAGTTACACAAGCTAAACGTCAACCAGGCTCTACAATTAAGCCGATCTTATATGCAGCGGCGCTAGAAAATGGTTACACGCCACTAACTTTTTTAGATGTTGGTGAAACAACTTTTACTTATGATAATGGACGTGGCACTTATGCACCTAAAAACGTCAACGGTCAATTTGCAGATCATGATATGACGATGGCACAAGCTATTGCTATCTCAGATAATATTTACGCAGTAAAAACCTTAGAGGACATTGGCTTCAAAGAGTTTCATGATATGGCAAACCGTTTTAATGTAGGAATTGGCGCGAAGGATAATTTATCCATTGCACTGGGAACGATTGAAACGACATTATACGAGATGACAAATGCATATAATATTTTGGCGTCGCAAGGACAGCAAACAACACCAACAACCATTGTATCCATTAAAAATGCACATGGAGATGTTATCTATGAAAACAAAGATGTAGCAAGCAAAGCTGAAACAGCCATTTCTAAAGAAAATGCATACATCTTAACAGAAATGATGACAGGTATTTTTGATCCGGTTTTCAGTGACTATTCACCCGCTACAGGAATCAGTATTCGTTCACGTATGACACACACATATGCTGCTAAATCAGGTTCTACGAATAGTGATCAATGGTTAATTGGTTTTACACCAAAACTAACTGCTGGTGTATGGAATGGCTATGATCAGGGTAAAAACCTTACCACGAAGGAAGATACTGCTGCCACAAAGCAAATCTGGATTGACTTTATGGAAACTGTCAACAAAGGTACAAAAAATGAGGATTTCAAAAAACCTAAAGGTGTAGAGGGCGTTGTCATTGATATTGAAACAGGTAAATTAGCGACTGACGCTTGTCCTAAACAGCGTCTAGTCTATGTAGAGTCGAAGGATGTACCAACTGAAAAATGTACAAACTTCGATATTCTCGACAGTAATACATGGGGAGAATTTTGGAATATGCTACCGTTCTCTATATTTAAGGACTAAAAAACAAAGTAATGTCGGAAACCTTTTTAAACCTAATACGTTTTAAGCAATGAAGGCTCTCGACAAAGTAACTGATATACGAAAAATAAGAAAAGCTTTCTCTTCCCCGGAGACGTGTCCGTGGGAACAGAAAGCTTTTCTTTTTTATGGTCCGCGAAGTATGAGCATCATGGGGCATTTGGCTTGGGTTTGGGTTGTTCAAATGCCGCATAGCGCTCATCACATTCGCGATACCAAGTGTCCTAGCTTACTAAAATGTAAGCTCTGCCTCAAGTGTACTTTGTTTCAAACACACTTTCAACCTAATATCGAAAGCGATTGCAAAATGTCACAGATTGTTCAATCATTACGAGTCTATTCGACAAATAAGTCTTGACGCAATTGCTCCTCACTACGTTCCCACAATTCTGGATTAAGTTGCTTAAGGAAAGAAGCTAACACTTTTTTAGAGGGTGCATCCATATGCTCTACAATAATATGACGTTTCATAGATTTATCCATTTTGTTTACATGGTCAGCTAAAATTTTATAACCACGACGCTTTTCGCGATTAACGACCATTTCACAAGCCGTTACACCTGCATAATATGGCCCATCCTCTTTATGATCGATAGTCACCCATACTAGCCAATACGGTTTTCCACCCTCTGAATCAGCACGGTCCATTGTAAATTTAATACCACGCTCTACGTCACTTCTTGCATGCATGGCACCAATTTCAACAGAAGCTGTCCCCTCTTCTACATCCACTATTACAGGCGATACATTCTCTAATGAAAGTGAACCGATACCAAATCCTTTATGTCCATCTGTTGGATCATTTTTTATAATGGTAAAACCCATTTTTTGTTTTGGTTTTTCTTCATTTGTCATACTTAAATATCCTCCATTCTGCTATTATAAAGGAAAGCATATCCACGCATATTTTGTCGAAACAATCACTATTTTCACCATTGCGTATATGCCTCAACGCAAGTAAGAAGTTTATACTTTCTTATAAACTAACTATACAACATTATTCTATAAAGGAGGCAATATTATGCCATACGTAACAGTGAAAATGCTTGAAGGTCGTACAGAGGAACAAAAACGTGCTCTTGTAAAAGAAGTAACAGAAGCAGTATCTCGCACCGTTAATGCACCTGCAGAAAATGTAACAGTTTTTATTGAAGAAATGTCTAAAAACCATTACGGCGTTGCAGGCGTTCGTTTTAGCGACAAATAATAGTAAGATGGGTAGAGCACAAGAGAGCGCTCTACCCTATTTTATAAGATTTCATGGGAGTAATATTGTCAGACACAACTTATTTTTCATCTTTACCTAACATCATTAGTATTTGCTGTTTGATCGTTGGATGTGAAGAATCGTCCTCTAAGAAATCTAATGGGAAATAGATTTTATGATCTCGTTTCATACGCCCTGAGATAGCATCCACAATAATGGATTCACGTGAAAGCTCCCGTAGCTCACCATTTTTCATTTCTAAAAAAATTGGTACACGCACTTCTTCCTCTCCTGGTCTGTAAAAATCATATGGCAGATCTGCTGTTGTATCATGTATAAGATAATAATCGGGGTCTAATCCTGCCTTTTTGAAAAGCTCTTGGAGTTTTTGATATTTATTGAGCTCTACTCCCGGGTCTAAATCAATGTATTGAAATAGCTTACGATTCACAAAGCGACGGCTTAGATCACTTAGAATGGCATCCTCCTCTTGCATCCATAACTGAAAATATGTAAAAAGTATACTCTCGTCTAACGCAAGATAATCCTCTAATGTAATAACATTTCGGAAAAATGCTAGGAAATGAGTAGGCTCATGCTTAAATGTATAGCCCGCTAAGCTTAATTGTTTTACTCTTTTTAATATATTATTTAAAATTACCTCTGCACTTCGTGAAACAGGATGGAAATAAATTTGTAAGTACATTTGATAGCGACTCATTATATAGTCTTCCACCGCATGCATGCCTGTTGCTTTGATGACTACTTGGTTTTTTCTTGGACGCATTACTCTTAAAATCCGTTCCATATCAAAATGACCGTAGCTTACACCTGTAAAATAAGCATCACGTTGTAAGTAATCCATACGATCTGCATCAATTTGGCTCGAAATTAAACTAATTACTTGCTTATTTGGATATGTCTTTTCAATTACTTGGGATACCTTTTCAGGAAAATCAGCTGCCACTTTTTTTAAGATCGCATTTACTTCCGTATCTCCCAGCAAAATTTGCCTTGTAAAATATTCATGATCAAGCTCAAATACATTTTCAAAGGCATGGGAAAATGGGCCATGACCTAAATCATGTAAAAGGGCTGCACATAACACTAATAATCTTTCACTTTCATCCCAATCTGGACGCCCTACAAAGATATCATCTACTATGCGACGTACAATTTCGTAAACCCCCAAAGAATGACTAAAGCGGCTATGTTCTGCTCCATGAAATACTAAAAATGTGGTACCTAGTTGACGAATTCTACGTAAACGCTGAAATTCTCTTGTACCCACTAAATCCCATATCACTTGATCTCGAACATGCACATAACGGTGTACTGGATCTTTAAATACCTTTTCTTCTTCTAATTTAGCGTTTGCATATGTCATTTTGATAGCACCCCCATTTTGTTATAGTTCTATTATATGCGATAAATCTTGGACTAGCATACTTATTGCCATTTTTCTATAGATATTAACAACCTATTTCAATTACCTTAATCATTATTTTTATATTTATATTGGTCTAATTTCTCAACATATAAAAAAGCAAAACAAAAACTATCCCCCAAGTAGAGATAGCTTTTAGTTTTACTTTTTTAATTTTGCTAAAACCTTTTCCATTAGTTCATCTTCTGTTAATGCAGCAACAGGTCGGCTATTTACAAAGGTAAAAGTCTTTTTGCGTCCTGGACCACAGTAAGAATGACAGCCAATTTCGATGGTTGCATCAGGATCGATTTCCTTTAATTTTGGAATTAACGTCTTTAAGTTAACGGCCTGACATTCATCGCAAACTTTAAATTCGTTTGCCATTTTGTCAACAACCCTTTCTATATAGTATTTTTCAAACATAATCTCGCTCTATTGCACACATGACCTTCACATATTTAAGTATGCAGCATGTGCACAAACCTACATCGGGTATTGTATCGTACTTTTCCCCTTCTATTCAAGCATAATTCCTTCTACATAGATGAATAAAAGGTTAAAAGATTGGTCATGCTAGTCTTAAATAACAAGTTCCAGATAAAGGTGGGAGGATTTTAATATGAGTAAAGTAAGACAAGATGCTTGGTTAAAAGAAAACGATGAATTACTAGCAGAGGCTGTAATCCGTCATGTAACAGAAGGAAGCACACAGCTTAATGCCTTTGAGGAAGCGGGCGATGCATTAAATCGTACTGCGGCAGCATGCGGTTTTCGTTGGAATGCCGTTGTTCGTAAAGAATACGAGGAACAATTAGCAGAAGCTAAAAAGGAAAGAAAAGAGAGAATGCGAGTGTTAGGAGCGCCAGCAAGACGCCGTGCTTCTAGTATGTTTACCGTAAATAATAGTGCTGCAGAAGGAAAATCAATTCCGCTATCTGCCCTTTCTCTTGATATTGTCATAGCTTATTTACTACGTTTACAGCATTCTGGTGAAGTAGGAAATGAATCTTCAAAATGGCGACAACTTGTACATGTAACATCTGAGAAAAATAAAAAACTAGAGAAAACCATTACAAAACTAGAAGAGGAAAATCGAGCGATTCGCAAAGATTACGAGCAATTTGTTCAAATTATGAATCGTGCTAGACGTCTTGTTACGCTTGATGAAGAGGAAGAGCGAATTGCACCTGTTTTTAAAATGGAGAAGAACGGAAATCTTGTCACTAGCAGTTCTATTTATCAACCAGAAAATGGCGATGCGCTAAATTAGCCGCATCGCTTTTTCTGTTTCATATAATCAACCAACTTACTTACGTTCAAGCATTTTGGTGTTGCGCTCAAAAACGCGCTGTAAATAAAAACCATACAACGTTAATTCTTCGTCATAAAAGGACTGTGGACGTACTTCCTCGGCCCACTGATTAAGTAGTTGCTGTAGACGAATAACAACTGCTTCTACTGTTAAATGAGGGTCTATAAGCTCTGATAGCGAAGCCATGACTTCAGGCACGATTTGAGGGTAAGCGAATTTTGTTTCCTCTTGTTGCAAGCTTGCTTCATAAAAGTCACGGATAAGTGCCGCGCGTTGCGAGCCACTCCCCTCAATACATAAATAAATTTGCACTGCTACCCCTTGACGTAAGCGTCTTTGTGAAATACCTGCAAATTTTTTCCCATCAATACTTAAATCATACGAACCTGGGCAATAAGAGCCCACTATTTCATAAGCCTCAATTTTTTCAGCTATTTCTGGGAACAACCCCTTCACAAGGTCCACCATTACATCATAGCCATCATTTATACTGAGCGACTCTTTTTGTTCAGACAATACAATGGAAATATTAAGAATCCCTTCATCTAGCACAACCGCTAGTCCACCAGAATTACGAACAATAGGATGATAGCCTCTAGATTCTAGTAATTCCATACCTTGCTGAACATAAGGTAAACGATGGTCTTGAATACCTAGCACAACAGATGCCTCATGAACCCATGTACGAATTGTTGGCGGGGACATCAATTGGCCGACTAATTGGCACAATGTATCGTCCGTCGCAAAAGATTCAAGCGGTGATCTTTGCTTCGCACTAATGGATTGATCATAATAACGCCAAATTGGCTGTTGTAAAATATGTTTCATATTGGTACTCCTCTTATTACATCTCTTCTCTTTAGAATACATGATCTTAAGATGGTGTCAAATTCGTGAATTACTATCATGAACTTAGGGATTTTGTACAAACTATGATAAACTATTTTTGAATGGTATTCACTTATAAAGGAGTGTTTTCAATAATGAATGAAGCAGCAATTACGTTAGATGGTTGGTACGCTTTACATGATTTCCGCTCAATTGATTGGGCATCTTGGAAACTTGTTTCTGCTGAGGAACGTCAAGCAGCAGTAGAGGAATTTATTGCTTATTTAGAAAAACTGAACGAAGCAGACGTAGCTAAAACAGGTGCTCATGCTTTCTATGCAATTGTTGGTCAAAAAGCTGACTTTATGATTATGACATTGCGTGAAACAATGGATGAGTTACAAGAGCTTGAAGCAGAATTCAATAAATTAGCTATTGCAGATTTTACAATTCCTACATATTCTTATGTATCTGTTGTAGAGCTTTCAAACTATTTAGCTGGCGAGTCAAATGAAGATCCTTACCAAAATCCGCATGTACGTGCGCGTCTATATCCTGAACTTCCGCGCGCTAAATATGTATGCTTCTATCCAATGGATAAACGCCGTCAAGGAAACGACAACTGGTACATGCTATCAATGGATGAGCGTAAATCATTAATGCGTTCACATGGAATGATTGGTCGCGGCTATGCTGGTAAAGTAAAACAAATTATCACTGGCTCTGTAGGCTTCGATGATCACGAATGGGGCGTAACTTTATTTGCTGATGACGTACTGCAATTCAAAAAATTAGTATATGAAATGCGCTTTGACGAAGTGTCAGCACGCTATGGCGAGTTCGGGGAATTTTTCGTCGGAAACCTTCTGGATAAAGATAAATTGGTTAAATTCTTAACTGTTTAAAATCTAATTAAAAATGCGAGTCCATATTGACGGACTCGCATTTTTAAATTTCGTTTTCTTCTGCATTCTCGGATTCGAATATTAAAATAATAATATGAATAAAAATCCCAGTTAGAATCATAAGAAAAACTAAATACCAATTATATGGTTGATGATAATATTCTGCTATTCCAACTGCCAGAAAAGCGCTGATGATGATTGCTACAAACATACTAAAAATACGCATGGAAACGCTCCTTCATAAAAGCAAAAATAAAGTCATTTTTAGTATGTCACGCTATATTTTTAATATACTTACTAGGTAAGAATAATTATGTCTTATTGAATAGCAGCTAAAACAAGCATTGTAAAGTCATTTTTGCTAATGCTTTGCTTTCCATACTAGCAAATTTATACTCACAATATAAAAAAGTGCCATCTTTTAGCGATGACACTTTCTTCCCCCCTAACACGTTTCTTCTACATACTTCATTAAGAGCTCTCGTTCTTTACTTTTAAAATTAAGATGACCGTTTGAATAAAAAAACCAATCACTATTATAACAATAAAGAGATACCAATGGAGCGGCTGTCCATAAAACTCCCCTAATAAAAATGCCAGCACTGCACTTAATAAGATCCCAAACCAAACGCCAATTTCCATAAGCCATCACCTCACATGTATTAGATACACATGCAATTCATTGATCTCACGTTCCCCTAAATCTATTTTTTTCTATTTACCCTTTTTGCTATAAAAACTATCGGGACTTGCAGGATTTGAAGTATTTTCTACGTACTTGTCGTTATTACTACTATATGCATAGTAACTTTAATATGTGATTGTCTTTCTTAACAAAATTGAACATGACTACTATACCTTCATGCATATACTGTCTGCGAGGAGGTATGAAAATCGCTGTTATTAAGACGAATGATGCACAGACAGCCCTACTCGCAAGACTAATGCGTGCCGAAGCAGAAGGCGAAGGAGAGTTAGGCATGCTGATGGTTGGGAATGTTGGCGTTAATCGTGTAAGAGGTGATTGTTTAGATTTTGGTGATATTCGAACAATTGAACAAATGGTTTATCAGCGTCCGGGAGGCTTTGAGGCAACACAAAAGGGTTATTTTTATCAACGAGCACGTGATCAAGATATTCGACTAGCTAAAAGGGTGATTCAGGGTGAAAGATTTCATCCAGCTACCCGCTCTTTGTGGTTTTTCATGCCAGCAGGTGATTGTCCTGCACAATGGTATGGCCAATGGAATACTGGCAGGTTCAAATCCCATTGTTTTTTCTCGCCAACTGAACAAGATTGTCCTCAAATTTAAAAAGAAAGTAGGTTGATAATTGATGATGCCTTATTATTGGACACCAACAACGCAACAACAAATGACTCCTCCCCCAGTCACACTTCCGAGCGGACGACCACCCGGCCGTGAGGAGTCCTATATAGAAAATATTTTACGTTTGAACCGTGGAAAACCAGCTACCTTCCATTTTTCTTTTGAGCACGCAGTAGAGCAGGGAAAAAACACAAAAACTGTTCGGGGTGTGGTAGAAGCAGCTGGTCGAGATCATGTCATTATTCGTGAGCTTAAGTCTAATCATCGTTTTCTTTTCCCTATGATTTATTTCGATTTTGCAGAGTATGATGAGGAAATGGCTTACTTTAATCAAAATCCATAATTCTATCTCTAAGTAAAAATCCGCAATACACTCACTGACCAAAAGTCGATGGGCGTATGCGGATTTTTATCCTTCGCTATGTTCAATTTTCATTTAAATACGTTAAGGTTGCTTTACCTAAGGTTTTTGCTGCAATTAGCATAGCACGTTCATCAAAATCAAAGCGTGCATGATGATGCGGATAGGCCGTTTCCCATTCTGGCTTTTTAGCTCCTGTGAAGAAAAATGTGCCTGGTACTTTTTCTAAATAATACGCAAAATCTTCCCCAATCATAAATGGCGGACATGTTATTACTTGATCTACCCCTGGTACAGTCGACGCCAATTGTGCCAAAAACTCAGTTTCTCTCTGATGGTTATAAACAGGTGGATAACCCCTTGTGTAGCGATATTCGTAACTTGCCCCAAATGCCAGACAAGTCGCATTTAATACTGCTTCTAGCTCTTGCTCCATTTGTATGCGTACTTCTTCTTCAAATGTACGAATTGTCCCCGCTAAAACTACCCGATCAGCTATAACGTTAAACGGATTAATTGCCTCAAAATGACCGATTGTTAAAACAGCTGATTTCAATGGGTCAATTCGTCTTGAAACAAGCTGTTGAGCATTGACGACAAATTGGGAGGCTAGGGTAACTGCATCAATAGAATGATGAGGCTCTGCGCCATGACCACCCTTTCCTTGAACCGTTATTTCTACTTTATCCGCGGCAGCCATGATGGCTCCATCTTTCACTAATATTTCTCCTAATGGTGTAGGTGCCCATAAATGTGTACCAAAAATAACATCTACTCCTTCTAAACAACCATCCTCAATCATTGGCTTAGCTCCACCTGGCGCCACTTCCTCTGCATGCTGATGAATAAATACGATAGTGCCTTCAATTTGGTCCCTCATCGCATTCAATGCCTTAGCTAGCCCAAGCAATGTAGCTGTATGTCCATCATGTCCACATGCATGCATTTTTCCAGCTATTTTAGATTTGTAAGGTACATCATTTTCTTCATGTATCGCTAATGCATCAAAGTCAGCTCGTAATGCCACCGTTTTGCCAGGCTTTCTGCCACGTAATATCGCTACGACGCCACGTCCTCCCACTCCTTCTCGAACCACATGACCCAATTCTCTATGAAAAGTAGCTATATAGGATGGCGTTTCGACTTCTTCAAAGGATAATTCAGGGTATTCATGTAAATGGCGACGAATCCCTACCATCTCATTATAGTTAGCATCCAGTAATGTAAATAGTTTTTCCATACTACGTAACCTCACTTTTGGTATTTTCGAAATATTGCAAGTAATATTAGTAGTGTACTATAAATTCTTACAAAATGGATAGGATTTAAATCCCTATCTTTGAAAGATGACTCATAACAAAGAAAAACCCCCCTACAAATAATGTAAGAGAGTCAGCTTAAAATTAGCGAGCATGCTTGAGAGCAGTTAAAATAATAAGTAGCCATCCCGCTAAAAATAGTACGCCACCAATTGGTGTAATAGCTCCTAATACTTTAATACCACTTATCGCCAGAACATATAAGCTCCCAGAAAAGAAAACAATACCAAGGTTAAAGAAAATACCTGCTAGATTTAATTGTTTCACTTCACCTAATAGTTTAGAGCTCATTAACAGACCAATGATTAGTAATCCTGTAGCGTGAAACATTTGATATTGAACAGCCGTTTCCCAAATACCTCGACTATATTCATCTAAAATTTCCTTTAAAGCATGTGCACCAAATGCACCGAATGCTACTGCTAATAGGCCATGAAGAGCACCTGTCACGATAAATCTTTTCATTTTCGTTACCCTACCTTTAAAATGGATTAAAAATCAAAAATGGAATCACCATTTGCTCCATCTTCTTCAATCTTTGTTGTATATAAAGTGGATGGTTTTGACTCTGACACAAGCATTTGCGGTACATGCTTATGAGGAGTGATAGATGGTGCATCACTTGAAGAATCTAACACCACATCACATAATGCTCGAATGGCTGTAAGTGCCTCACGAATTTGCTGATCATTCCCCGCATTTGTTGCGTTAGATAATTGTTTTTCAAGTTGCTGTATAACGGCCTGATAAGAAATCATTACATTCTCCCGCTTTCTACTTTTGGTACGAATTTTAAACAATCTACACCCGAGGATTGCTTCACAACAACGGATGGTATTTGCTTTGTTTTAAAGCCATAAGCTGCACATGCGCGTGGGTTTTGAGGGTCCCAGGTTACTTTAAAAAATTGACACTTAAAACAATTCACCTTCATCAATGTCCCTCACTTTCTTCTATATTAAATGTAACATGATTGCTAAAGCGTATAAAGCAAACGATTTGTGCCAATCTATTCTAAACACCAATCAATCGGCTGCTTGCCCCACTCCACTAATTGTTGGTTAATCTTTGAATAAGGTTTACTACCAAAGAATCCTCGATAAGCACTTAATGGACTTGGGTGTGGCGCTTCGAGTATGACATGTGGTGTTTTATATTTTCGGATTAATTGCTTTTTGCGTTGCGCTGGTTTGCCCCACAATACAAAAATTAGTGGTTCTTCCCTTGCAGCTAATAGATCGATAACAGCATCGGTAAATTGCTCCCACCCTTGTTCTTTATGGGAATTCGCTTGTCCTGCTCGAACTGTAAGAACCGTATTTAATAGCATAACACCCTGTTCAGCCCACTTTGTTAGCGTTCCATTTTGAGGAATTGGACAGCCTAAATCATCCTGTAGCTCTTGAAACATATTCCGTAAGCTAGGAGGATGTGGAATACCTGGTTTAACAGAAAAGCTTAGCCCATGCGCTTGATTAGGCCCATGATAAGGGTCTTGTCCCAAAATAACAACCTTCACATCATGATATGCTGTTGTATAAAATGCGTTCATCACATCATTCATTGGTGGATAAATAGTTTGTGTCGAATATTCATTTGCGACAAATTGACGTAGTTTTTGATAATATGGTTTTTCTAATTCTTCTTTGAGTACTTCTTGCCAATCATTCGGGAATACTTGTTTCATCGTTCTTTAAGCCCCTTTCTCTTCTTACAACGGTACAAAAAATGAAAGATGAATTCAAGCATCAGTTGAAACTGACCATATAAAAATATAGTATTCTGGCTATTTTTATAGAATCAGAATCGGACTATACTAGATGTTAATTTTATAACTCTTAACGATAAAGGAGATCCTTTACATGACTCTAAAAAAAACATTAACAATTGCAGGTTCAGATACATCAGGCGGTGCAGGAATGCAAGCTGACCTTAAAACATTCCAAGAGCACGGTACATATGGGATGGTGGCATTAACAGTTGTCGTAACAATGGACCCTAATGGCTGGACACATAACGTCACACCTTTGCCAACCGATTTACTACAAAAACAAATTGACACAGCTCTTTCCACAGGAATTGATGCCATTAAGACAGGGATGCTCTCCACAGAAGAAATTATTCGTATTGCTGGAAAGGCTATTGCAAATTCAGGGACTTCAAATATTGTCATCGATCCTGTTATGGTATGTAAAGGTGACGATGAAGTACTGAATCCAGGTAACACAGATGCCATGATTCAGCATCTTTTACCACTAGCAGCAGTAACAACACCAAACCTTTTTGAAGCTGGACAATTAGCTGGCACAGGTACACCCAAAAACATTGACGACATGAAGATTGCCGCTCGTAAAATCCATGAACTAGGGGCTAAAGCTGTTGTCATTAAAGGTGGAAAAGCTCTAGCTACTGAAAAAGCAATAGACTTATTCTTTGATGGTGAAACATTCTACTTATTAGAATCTGAAAAAGTTCCATCTACAAATAACCACGGTGCAGGCTGTACTTTTGCTGCCTCTGTCACAGCGAACCTTGCGAATGGTCTTACTATTAAAGATTCTGTTATTGAAGCAAAAGAGTTTGTATCCGCAGCTATTGCACATGGCTGGGCGCTAAATGAATATGTAGGTCCTGTCATGCATGGTGCGAAATCTCGCTTTGGTGCTCCACACGTAACAGTAACAGAAATATAAGGATGAAAGGGATGTCTCAAAGTCATTTGAGACATCCCTTTTTTTACATATAATTCTCCATCATTTCTAGCCGATAATCCCATGGATCATTCATAGATATAAATTGCGCTAACGCTTTACTTTCCTTTTTACGTTCTGCACGGGCCTTCGCTCGTTCTGAAGCTGTTTCATGCAATTTTGTCTCTTCTACTGTTTCAGGAATTACTCGTGGGACCAGTGCTGGTTTGTTATTTTCATCCAATGCCACGAAAGTTAATAATGCAGTCGCTGCCACCTTTCTCTCCCCAGTTTTCAAGTTTTCAGAAATGACTTTGACAAAAACCTCCATAGAAGATCTTCCCGTCCAAGCTACATAGGATTCGAAATAAACCGAATCTGTTGGGCGAATGGGATGTAGGAAATCGACTGAATCAGTTGAGGCTGTAACACAATCTCTTCTGCTATGCTTTGCAGCTGAAATGGAAGCAACTTGATCAATATCGCTCATCAACCGTCCGCCAAATAATGTATTATGATTATTCACATCGTTTGGAAATACACGACTTGTACGCATCACTCTTGATTCCTTACAATATTTAAAGTCCTTATTCACTCCAGTTCCCCCTCTAAACATCTTGTTTATTCCTACTATAATGCTATATTTAAATGGAAAAATCAATGTAATTATTAGAAAATTACAAATACTAAACAATTATTTAATGATGAGTATTTATCCGATAAAGATTAAAATTGGACAAGATACGTTAATGCCTCATACCCCATATATTAGCTGTATGGGAGGGGAAAAAATGAAAAAAAACAAGGTAGAAGACTTAACGGAAGAATCAGGTTTACTAGCTGGAGAAATCACCTCTTCAAAAGTTGAAGTAATTGCCTCCATCATATTAACACTTGGTTACTCATTATCCACCCTTGCCACAATATTGGCTCTGCAGGAGGAGGAAGAATTGGCACAAGCCAAAACTACTGAAACCCAAGATCAAAATCTTTATATGAAGCAAATGTTTAAACAATTACAAAATGTTAATAATCGTTTAGATACAATAGAACGAAAGCTCAATCGATACTAACAAATACATAGCCTACATTAATTTTCAATAAAAAACCGCGACTCTCCGTCATAAAGAGAGTCGCGGTTTTTATTATACTATGATAATGAGCTTCATTTTTCTTCCCTTTTTCACAGCTACCTTGCATCACCTGTTCAAGGAACGTCATCTATTGTACCAAGATAGAATTCATTATTTCCGAAATAATACTACTTCAACAGGTGGAGCTGTTTACACACACGAATTAGGAAGAAGTCATGGTTGCAATATCTTTTTATATGTGAAAACGGATACAATGCGAAACGACACAGTTTGTACATATTTATTTTCACACTCCCTATATTGATACATTACAATAATTTTTTCAAGAATATTGCTTAAGGACTTGTCATAGATTTAGAGATGATGATTTATTTCCCTGGATGCTAACACTTTCAAAAAATTTGGACCAAATGGCGCTAAGGTTTGTAAATATAAATCATCAATTTTTTTATCAAAGCAATCAATTTCCCTTTGCGAATTTTTTTTACTATACTTAAAGGAGAAATGATCGAGAGGAGTGTTAAGATGCAAGAAGTACAAGTAGAGACGTTGCAAAAATTGCTGAATTCTTTCGCCAACAAAGACGTTTATATTCATCTTGAGACGACAAACGGATCTTATGCAGCACACTATGATGAACAGTTTTTTAATGCAGGTGCTTTTATTCGCAATGCTAAAATTAACTATGAGCTTGCTAAGGTTGTAGATAATGCACCTCATCGTGTGGGTTTAAAATTACCTCATGGCTGGGTTTATGCTCAAGGCATTACACATTTTGAATTAGATGATTTAGGCCGTTTATTAATGGCTGGACTAGACTACTCTGGAAAATTGGCGATTGCGCTTGAAATTAGTGAAACGCCATTTACTTACTAAGGGGGACGACTATTTGAATTTACAACCACAACGTCATATTTTAATTGTGTACCCTCACCCAGATGATGAGGCTTTCTCAGTTGCGGGAACCATCGCCTACTATACAAAGAAAATGAATACACCTGTTACATATGCCTGTTTAACATTAGGCGAAATGGGACGTAATTTAGGCAATCCACCCTTTGCTACACGCGAGTCTTTACCTGAAATCCGTCGTAAGGAATTGGTTGCAGCGGCAGAGGCAATGGGTATTCAAGATTTACGCATGCTTGGTCTACGTGATAAAACAATAGAATTTGAAGATGATGAGAAAATGGTAAAATTAATGGAAGGGCTAATCGAAGAACTAATGCCTTCTTTAATTTTCACATTTTTACCTGGCTTTGCTGTTCACCCAGACCATGAAGCAACAGCACGGGCTGTAGTTGAAGCTGTACGTCGTATGCCAAAGGCTGCTCGTCCACAAATATTCGGTTGTGCCTTCGCCAATGATACGATTGAAAAAAATGGTGAACCACATGTGGTCTATGATATTCGGGAAATGCGAATGGACAAATTAAAAGCATTACAAGCCCATGCGTCTCAGACTGGTTGGATGATGCAGGAGACTGAAAAGCGTATTGATGACGGCGAACCAATGAGCGAGAGCTGGCTTAATGTTGAAAAGTTCTATATTGTTGACCCAGATAAATATGTAAAATAAGTAAAGTACTGTTCTCATTTTGGAGAACAGTACTTTTTAATTAGGCAGCTCTTACCCTCTTCATCATATGCACAATGATCGTGATGAAAAAAGCAATCACTAAGAAAAGAAAGAATAAATAATGAGGGATGTGGATATTGAAAACACTTACTAACATTTTTAAGCCGATGACACCTATAATTATGAAGGCTGTTGCTTCAAGCTCTGGTATTTTTTCAATGATGATTAAAAAAACACCTGCAATCGTCCTCATCATTAATATGCCTAACATCCCTCCAATTAAAAGCACCCAGACCTGATCTGATATCGCAAACGCAGCAAAGATTGAGTCAATTGAAAAAGCAATATCCATTAGCTCAACAGAAATGACAGTTGCCCAAAACGTGCCGAAAAGACGCACCATCCATCCTGACCTCTTTACCTCTTTTACACTATCCTCATTCCCTATGTGAAGGAAATGAGCTACACAAAGCCAACCTAAATACAAAGCACCTAATACTTTAATAAACCAAAATTCTACTAGATAAACACCTATGCCAATAAATAAAAATCTAAAAAAATAGGCACCTAGCATACCATACATTAATGCCCGTTTTCGCTGTTTATCTGGTAAATGTTTCACTAGTACCGCTAATACCAGTGCATTATCTGCCGACAGCAAACCTTCTATAATAATTAATGAGGATATTAGTCCCCAGGAGACAGGGTCCATTAGTACTTCTTGCCACATCGCCAAATCAAAAAACTTCCAATATGTTGATAAAATCCCTTGAATGATTTCCACTACATACCCTCCTACTTGTCCTAAGCTAATCTAGTATATGCTTGACCATTTTTGTTATGAGAGTCGTATTTTTTAGATTTGAAACAACAGATTTTCTCCCCTTAAATTGAGCTAATTCTAGGTCTGAGACATTGCTTCTTTATAAAATAATTAGCTATATCAAGATAAAACGCTTACATCATAAAATAGACACGGAAAATTTAGAATTTACTAAAAATTAATCACAAAAAGCAAATAAAGTGTGCTATCATAGATAAATGTTTTAAACGTATAACGGAGGATGAATACTATGGAAGTTGCTGATACTAGAACCGTGCAAGTGGAGAATGTCCTGATTGCACATCATTTTTTAAAAGATGTAGTTGTGCACACACCACTACAAAAAAACGACTATTTATCCGAGAAATACGGAGCTAATATTTATATTAAACGCGAAGATTTACAGCATGTACGCTCATTCAAGCTTCGTGGTGCCTATTATAAAATTAAAAAAATCGAGGATGAAGCGCGCAATGCTGGGGTTGTCTGTGCAAGTGCAGGCAATCATGCACAAGGTGTAGCTTATGCCTGTGCCCAATTAAAAATTCAAGCAAGCATTTTTATGCCACAAACAACGCCGAAGCAAAAAATAGACCAAGTACGTATGTTTGGTCGTGAATATGTGGAAATTATTTTAGCAGGAGATACATTCGATGATTCTGCTGAAAGCGCGTTGAGCTATTGTGAAGAGCATGGTAAAATCTTCATTCATCCATTTGATGATTTTGATGTCATTGCTGGTCAAGGAACGGTAGCGGTAGAAATTATGAATGATATGGAGGAGCCAATCGACTACGTATTCGGAAGTATTGGCGGTGGTGGCTTAATGTCAGGCGTGTCTGCCTACATTAAAAATCTCTCTCCTACTAGTAAAATTATTGGTGTGGAGCCTGCTGGTGCTGGTAGTATGAAGGCTGCCTTTGCTGAAGGTGGCGCAGTTGCTCTTGATTGGATTGATAAATTCGTTGATGGTGCTGCAGTAAAATGCGTCGGTCATCATACTTATGATGTTTGCCGTCGCTATTTAGATGATATTGTTCTTGTACCTGAAGGCAAGGTATGTACGACCATTCTAGATCTATATAATAAACATGCGATTATCGCTGAGCCTGCAGGAGCATTATCAGTGGCAGCTCTTGATTTTTATAAAGAAGAAATTAAAGGTAAGTCAGTCGTTGTCATCATCAGTGGTGGGAATAATGACATTGGACGAATGCAGGAGATTAAAGAAAAGTCACTTATACACGAAGGCTTACTTTACTACTTCATCGTCAGCTTCCCTCAGCGTGCCGGAGCATTACGTCAATTCCTCACTAGTGTACTTGGACCAAACGATGACATTACTACCTTTGAATATACCAAGAAAAATAATAAAGAAAGTGGCCCTGCACTAGTCGGCATTGAGTTAGGTGATCGTGCTGAATATGAAGGACTACTTGCCCGAATGGATGAATTCGGCTTCAAATACAAAGAAGTAAACAACGATATTCAACTATTTGGCTTACTCGTTTAAAATCAAGAGCCTCACTTCTCTGAAAGTGAGGCTTTTTTATGTGATAAAATTTATCAATCGTTTTATTTCCCTAAATAAAAATTATTAAAACTAGTTGATGTTGAAAAAACAATATCGTCTGCGGAAAGAGACATTCTGGCAAGGCGAGGGATCGATATCTGTTCCGCCAGCGTCCAGGTGGCATCTGATGAGCCGCTAAATCCCCTAAGAGCTGACTCCTCTCCAATCAACCCATTTGAAACTGTGTCCTTTCATTTTCTATCATACTAACACTGTGGAAAAACGATGTGTGACAACGCCCCTCCATAAAGAGTAGTGAGGACCTTTGCTAAATTGATGAGCTGGATTGGAGGGCTACTTGACTCCCATGAGATAGAACGGAATCCCACTTAAGAAATCAAGTATTTTCACCATTCATAAAAATACTTTTCTAACACTATAAAAAAACGCCCATACAAGTGTATGAGCGTTTCGATATTAACCTAATAGAGCACGGTCTGAATTCATTTTTTCCCCACGAATACGTTCAAACTCGGACATTAAATCAGGGATTGTTAATTCATGTTTGCGATCTTCACCAACTTCTAAAATGATTTGGCCTTTATCCATCATAATAAGACGATTCCCTAAGTCTAATGCTTGCTGCATATTGTGCGTTACCATTAATGTGGTTAAATTATCTTTTTCCACTAAGTATTTCGTAATACGGGTAATTAATTCTGCACGTGATGGATCAAGTGCAGCTGTATGCTCATCTAGCAATAAAATAGATGGCTTTGTGAAGGTAGCCATTAAGAGCGACAAAGCTTGACGTTCCCCACCTGAAAGTAAACCTACCTTAGCAGAAAGACGATTCTCAAGATTCAAACCAAGCATCGCTAGCGATTCTTTAAAAAATTCACGACGCTTTTTGTCCACACCATTGCGTAGCCCTCTATGTTTATTTCGAGAGTATGCTAATGCTAGATTTTCTTCAATTGTCATCGTAGGTGCAGTTCCTGCCATTGGGTCCTGGAAGACACGCCCAATGTATTGAGAGCGTTTATATTCAGGCAAACTTGTCACATCATTACCATCAATCAATACTGTACCGAAATCGGGTGTTAAAGCACCTGAAATCATATTCATCATCGTTGATTTACCTGCACCATTACTACCTATAATTGTCACAAAATCACCGGGCTTTAAATGTAGGTTGATCTCCGCAAGTGCAATCTTCTCATCAGGTGTTCCTTCATTAAATACCTTATTAATACCATGTAATTTAAGCAAGGCCGTTACCTCCCTGCTCTACTTTTTTTACTTGTGAAAGTTCTGCAGCACGTTTAGCTTTACGTTTACGTTCTTTACTCTTATTAATAAATTGCGGTAAGATCAGCGCCAAAATAACGATGATCGCTGTAATTAATTTCATGTCTCCTGAATCAAGGAAATCTACACGTAATGCTAAAGCTAATATAATACGATAAATGATGGCTCCTGCAATAACTGCAAACGTTGTACGGATAATAGTTTTAGTCCCAAAAATAGCTTCACCAATAATAACGGATGCGAGACCGATCACAATCATACCAATCCCCATACTAACATCAGAGAACTTCGAATATTGTGCGATTAAAGCTCCAGAAAATGCGACAAGCGCATTGGAAAGACCTAGCCCCAAAATGATAAGTGTATCTGTATTTGCAGAGAAGCTGCGAATCATTCGTTTATTATCACCAGTTGCTCGGATAGCTAGCCCAACTTCTGTCTTTAAGAACCAGTCTGCTATTAACTTAATTAAAATCGTGATGATTAATACAACAATCAGCACACTCCATGTACCTGGTACATGCTGAAAGCCTATGCTTTTTAATAGGTTATTGATAGCATCATCGATCCCTAAATTACTCCAAAAAGATTGAAACTTTGAAAAGATTGTTTCAGAGTTTAGTAGTGGAATATTCGGGCGACCTATCGTATTTTCTGCAGTTAACCCCATGATACGTAGATTAATTGAATATAAAGCAATCATCATTAAAATTCCTGATAAAAGCGGGTTAATCTTTCCTTTCGTGTGAAGAATTCCTGTCATACATCCAGCAATAAATCCAGCAACAATTGCCACTAAAGTCGCTAAGATTGGGTGGTAGCCAAGCAAAACCATTGTTGCTGCAGTTGCCGCCCCTGTTACAAAGCTTCCATCAACCGTTAAATCCGGAAAATCTAACACCCGAAATGTTAAATATACACCAAGTGCCATAATTGCATAGATGATTCCTTGCTCCACTGCGCCAAATAATGCTAAAAACATCGTTGAATCATCTCCTAAATCTCTTTATTATTTATATCGCTTGTAAAATGAAGATAAAGCGGGGATAGTTCTCCCCCGCTTCGTTTTACTGTTCTAGAATTTCTGCACCCCAAGAATCTTTCATTTCGATGCCTAAATCATCCGCTACTTTTTTATTGATTAATAGTTTCAGATTTTGAGGATATTGTGCTGGTGTATCAGCAGGTGTTGCTTCACCTTTTAAAATTTTCACAGCCATTTGACCTGCTTCATAACCGATATCGAAATATTCAAATCCATAAGCCGCTAAACCACCACGTGCCACAGAATCTAATTCTCCTACGATTAATGGTAATTTATTCGTATTGGCAACATCAATTACCGATTCTAAAGCAGAAACTACTGTGTTATCAGTAATAATATAGAAAGCATCTACTTTACCAATTAGAGATTCTGTCGCTTGCTTTACATCTGCTGAAGTGGATGCTGATGCTTCTACCACCGTTAAACCTTGTTCATCCATAACCTTTTTCACTTCTGAAACTTGGGCAACTGAGTTTTGCTCACCCGCATTGTAGACCATCCCTACTTTTTTCGCACCAAGGTCTTTTAAGAATGCTACTGTTTTAGAAATCGTTTCAGGATGTAGATCAATTGTGCCTGTAATATTTTTCCCTGGCTTCTCCATTGAGTCGATTAGCTGTGCACCAACAGCATCTGTAACCGATGTAAAAATAATTGGAATATCACTTGTTGCTGTTGCAGCTGCTTGTGCAGAAGGTGTAGAGTTAGCAAAAATTAAATCTACGTTTGCACTCACTAGATTGTTAGCAATCGTTGTGTTAAGGCTGTTATCTCCCTGTGCAATTTGTGGATCGTATTCAACTTTTAAGCCAGCATCTTCAATTGCTTTTTTAAAGCCTTCCGTTGCTGCGTTTAACGATGGATGCTCAACAATTTGAGTAATCCCGATTTTATATGTTTTATCGTCTGCATTTCCGCTCTCACTTGCATTGTTTTTTTCATTTCCTTTTGAATCTGCTGTACCTGAGCCACCGCTACCACAAGCAGCAAGAAGCAACACTAATCCAAAAAGAAGGAATGACAACTTCTTTACATTGCTTTTCACAAATAATCCCCCCGATTATATTCTCGAATATCTATCGCACTTTATCCAAACAAAGTGTGAATGTATCGCTATATTATCGTTATTATCGAGCTCCGTCAACAACATTATGAATGTTCTGACTTTTAAAAGTGACAAAATATTTTAGTTTTTCATTTAATTTGGCGCTTTAAACCGCTAAACTACGCTGTTTTAGTTAATCGATTTCTTTTTTCAACATAGTAAAAAATATTTATGACAATTTTGCGACGATAGGACATTATAGACAAAGTCTGACATTTGACTTCTACTAGATATCTATAATAGAATATTTACTTGTGTGAAAGCACCGTGGTTCGTAACCATCCCACGAAAAAAAACTAAGGAGAAATGAATATGAAAATAAAATTTTTAGCAGCAAGTGGTATCATTGCAGCTCTATATATAGCTGTAACCATGCTTGTTGCCCCATTTGGTTTTACAGAGGTACAGTTCCGAGTATCTGAGATGTTTAACCATTTAGTGGCCTTTAATCCACGCTTTGCCGTAGGGATTATTATTGGTGTATTGATTTCTAATCTCTTTTCACCACTTGGCATTTACGATTTAGTGTTTGGTGTAGGTCATTCAATGATTACTCTTGGCCTGTTTATTTTAATCTGTAAATTTGTCAAAAATATTTGGGCACGTTTAATTATTAATACATTGCTCTTTACATGTACTATGTTTATCATTGCCTTTGAGCTGAACTTGGCTTTAGAGTTGCCATTTTTCTGGACTTGGCTAACCGTCGCGGCGGGTGAATTTGTTGTATTAGCTGTAGGTGCACCGATTATGTATGTATTAAACAAACGCCTTGACTTTAAAAATTTGATTTAACTGACGGATCTTTTTAGATTCGTCTTTTTTCTTGACACTATTCTGAAAATACTCTACAATTCTTTCTAATAAATGCAAGGAAGAAGAGTAGTAGCAAGCATTGTTACTTTTAGAGAGCTGGTGGTTGGTGCAAACCAGTAGTACAGACTTGTGAATGGACTTCAGAGCAGCCTTATCAAATGTAAGGCCGTTTCGCTCCCCGTTACCGGAGCAGGAAAGCGCGCAAAAATTGCGAATGAAGGTGGCACCACGGTTACTCGTCCTTTTTATGAGGGATTGGAGTGGCTTTTTTTTTGGAAAAATTAGCATAGAGGAGTCGAGTTAAGATGAGTACAGTAGTAGAAAAAAAGGGATATTTCGGTGAATTTGGTGGAAGCTTTGTTCCAAAGGAGCTTCAAAATGTTTTAAATAGACTAGATGAGAATTTTCAAAAGTATAAAGAGGATGATGATTTTAAGCAAGAATTAGATTACTATTTCCGTGAATATGTCGGTCGTAAATCCCCTCTTTATTTTGCAGAGAATTTAACAAAGCAATTAGGTGGCGCAAAAATCTATTTAAAACGTGAAGACCTTAACCACACAGGCTCCCATAAAATCAATAATGTATTAGGACAAATTTTACTAGCTAAACGTATGGGAGCAAATCGCGTGATTGCCGAAACAGGGGCAGGTCAACATGGTGTAGCAACAGCTACAGCGTGTGCCATGTTTGGAATGGATTGCACGATTTATATGGGCTTGGAAGATACAAAACGTCAGGCATTGAACGTATTTCGCATGGAACTTCTCGGCGCGAAAGTTGTAGCTGTCGATAAAGGGCAAGGCCGCTTAAAGGATGCAGTAGATGAGGCATTCGCTGACTTAGTAGAAAACTATGAAACAACCTTCTATTTATTAGGCTCAGCAGTTGGACCACATCCCTTCCCATCAATGGTTAAACATTTTCAATCAGTGATTAGCCGCGAAAGTCGTGAACAGATATTAGAAAAGGAAGGAAAGCTGCCGACAGCTGTTCTTGCCTGTGTAGGAGGCGGTAGTAATGCCATTGGGGCATTTGCTGATTATATTGCAGACGAAGATGTTCGTCTTATTGGAATAGAGCCAGACAAAGCTGCTACCTTAAACGAAGGAACACCAGGAGAGCTACACGGCTTCAAATGTTTAGTACTTCAGGACGCAGAAGGTAACCCACTCCCTACCTATTCAATAGCAGCTGGTTTAGATTATCCAGGTGCGGGACCTGAGCATAGCCATTTGAAAACAATCGGCCGTGCTGAGTATGTGACCGTGACAAATGAAGAGGTTTTAGATGCCTTCCAAGTACTTTCTAAGGTTGAAGGTATTATTCCTGCTCTTGAAAGCTCACATGCAGTCGCACATGCTCTAAAATTAGCACCAACTTTATCATCTGGGGAAAGCATTATTATTAATATCTCTGGTCGTGGCGATAAAGACGTTGAACAAGTCTTCCATATGCTAACTAAATAACTCAAAAAAGAGCGACTTCCATTTACGGAAATCGCTCTTTTACCTATACCAATGATTTAGGATAAATTTCTGCTACATTATCTCGCAGCTTCGCTTTCAGGAATTTTCCGACAGATGTCTTTGGAATTTCTTCTAGAAAGACGACTGCATCTGGTACCCACCACTTGGCAAATTGATTTTCTAAAAAAGCAAGAAGCTCTGGTTCAGTTACTGATTGTCCCTCTTTCAATACAACGCAAGCTAATGGACGCTCCTGCCATTTAGCATGGGGCATGGCAATGACAGCCGCTTCTAAAACGGCATCATGAGTCATCAGCGCATTTTCCAAATCAACAGAGGAAATCCATTCCCCACCTGATTTAATAAGATCCTTCGTACGGTCCGTAATTTTAATAAAGCCATCTGCTGTTCGTACAGCAATATCACCAGTATATAACCAACCATCTCGATAGGCATCTGCTGTTCGCTCATCACGATAGTATTCGTTGGAAATCCATGGGCCTTTTAAACGTAATTCCCCCATTGTTTCGCCATCCCAAGGTACCTCCCCCGCCTCATTAATAATACTAGATTCGATACCTGCCATTGTCATCCCTTGCATCGCTCGAGCTTCAATACGCTTTTCAATCGGCCAATCTTCCATCCATGACATATAATTAGACAATGCCACGATTGGTGTAGTTTCCGTCATGCCGTAGACAACAATATAAGGAATCCCATATTTTTCTTCAAATGTCCGAATGAGTCGAGTTGGTGAAGCCGATCCACCACAGCATATCGCTCTTAAAGAACTAATATCTCGTTCTTTCTTTTCCTGCTCCTGTAGGGCACCTATCCAAATGGTTGGAACACCAGCAGTTAATGTAACCTTTTCTTGTTCGATTAAATCCATTATTAATGCTGAAGTAAATTGTGGACCTGGTAGAACTTGTGTAGCACCCACATTGACACTAGCAAAAGGCAAGCCCCATGCATTTGCATGAAACATGGGTACAATCGGCATCACGACATCTCTTTCCGCAATTCCCATAGAGTCAGACATACTCAGCATGATACTGTGTAATACTAAACCCCGATGGGAATAGACAACCCCCTTTGGATTCCCTGTTGTGGCGCTTGTATAGCACATACCGGCAGGTGCTTCTTCATCAATATCCTCTGGAAATTGAAATTCTTCATCAGCAGTAGCTAATATGTCCTCATAGGATAAAACATTTTGTAATGTAGTCTTTGGCAAAGCTGGTTCATCCGTCATAATGATATAATGTTTCACTGTATCAAGTTTTGGCGCAATATTTTCAATGATCGGTAATAAATCTACATCTACCATTAAAATCTCATCTTCTGCATGATTAATAATATAGATCAAATGCTCTTCTGATAAACGAATATTTACCATGTGTAAGATTGCCCCTGAGCAAGGCACAGCAAAATAAGCTTCTAAATGTCGATGCTGATTCCACGCAAAGGAGCCGACTTTTGTTCCTCTTGTCATCCCAAGCTTCGTAAGGGCATCTGCTAAACGACGCGTTCTTTTTGCCCACTGCCCATATGTTAAACGATGTATTTTGTGTGGGCTTGTCCGTGAAATAATTGATTTTCTTGCAAAATAGCTCTCTGCTCGTTTAAAAAAACTAGTTAAAACTAATGGTGCTTGCATCATAAAACCCATCATCCCTTCATTTGTGAATTTCCCCTTGTGAAATTATCATAGTATCAATTTAACTGAATACTATTAATATTCCGAATATTATTATATTTTAATTTCATAATTTAATCTATATATTCCAATAATTTTCTTTTAAATATAAAAAAACGGATGAAGTCTAGTCTTCACCCGTTGCCTATCTATTATGAAATTGCTTTTTTATGCAGTTTAATTTTCAATTTTTCTAACATATCTACCGTCATTTTAGCTAAATCATATTCTGCTTTGAAGCCCCATTCTTTTTGAGCCGCTTCAATATTTAAAGAGTTTGGCCAGCTATCTGCAATGGCCTGACGAACAGGATCTACCTGATAGCTCATTGTAAAATTTGGTAAGTGTTTCTTGATTTCAGCCGCGATTTGCGAAGGTTCGAAGCTCATGGCTGTAATATTAAAAGCATTGCGATGAACAAGCTTACTACCGTCTGCTTCCATTAAATCTACAATAGCTTGTAAGGCATCTGGCATGTACATCATATCCATAAATGTACCTTCCTGAATATACGATGTATATTTGCCTTGTTCGATGGCTTCATAGAAAATTTCTACTGCATAATCTGTTGTACCACCACCTGGAGGTGTTACATAAGAAATTAGCCCTGGGAAGCGTACTCCGCGTGTATCAACACCAAAACGATTGAAGTAATAATCGCATAATAACTCACCCGCTACCTTATTTACCCCATACATAGTTGTTGGTCTTTGCAAAGTATCCTGTGGTGTATCTTCCTTAGGTGTAGACGGACCAAACGCACCAATTGAGCTTGGCGTGAAAAATTGCATATTTAACTCACGTGAAACTTCTAACGCATTCATTAATCCACCCATATTTAAATTCCAAGCTAACAATGGATTTCTCTCTGCTGTAGCTGATAATAATGCTGCTAAATGCATCATCGTATCTGCACCGAAGTCCTTTGCTAAATCATGCATTCTTTGTCCATCTGTCACGTCCAATATTTCAAATGGGCCCTTAGTATGTTCAAGCTTTCTAATGTCTGTAGCAAGTATATTGTCCTCTCCATAAATACCACGAAGTTTTTCTACTAGCTCAGAACCAATTTGACCAAGTGCTCCAGTAACAATAATCTTTTTCATTTCCCAAAACCTCCACATGTGAACAATTGTACTTTCTGAAAGTACAAAAATATATTAATAAACATTGATTTAATAACACTTTCAATGAAATTCATTATAATGTGTTCGTTTTGAAAATACAACAATTATATTAACAATATTCCTTACAAAGAACATACAATCCCTTATTCACAGTATATGAGGTCATGAAAAATATTGTGCTACAAAAATATACAAAACACATTTGTACACCTCAAAAACACAAAACTTTTGCACTTTCATAAGCTAGTTTTGTAACCATGCAAAAAAAGAATCTTCTTTGCTATTTTTTGCAAAGAAGACCCTTTTCGAATATTATTCTTTAATATTAAATTATATCGAAAAACGTTTGACAGCTATTTGCAAAACTTTTGATACTTTGCGCAATTCCTTAATATAATTATGGAACTGTTGCTGAGCTGTTAATTGATCAGCTGTTAACGTAGCTACATGCTTAGTAGACACGGCATTCGTATCAGATAAGGCTGTCAGCATACCTGCATCCTCACTTACCTTCTTCGTGTGATTGGCAATCTCTTGAACCGTAGCAGATACTTCCATAATATAAGGCTTAATAGTATGTACTTTTTCTAAAATTTGATCAAAACTTGACGCAGTTTGTCCTGTAACAGCTACACCTTTTTCAGTCGCCACTAAAACGCCTTCCATCATTTGTACCGCATAACTCGAATCTAAATGGATGTTCTGTACAATGGATGTAATCGTTTGTGTCGATTGAACAGTTTGCTCTGCAAGCTTACGAACCTCATTAGCCACTACTGCAAAGCCTTTACCATGCTCTCCTGCTCTAGCGGCTTCAATTGACGCGTTTAAAGCTAATAAATTTGTTTGCGCTGTTATTCTTTCTATTACTTCAATCATTTGATCTATCGATGCAGCTCGCTCTACTAAATTAAAGATAGCTGTATTAGATTTTTCAACCGCCTGCTTAATAGCTTGCATTTGCGTTAAATTAGCCTGTACAATTTCAGTTCCGCTTTCTGCATCTCTGGCCGTTTTTTGTGCAAAACTTTCTACAACCTGAACCTTTTCTAAAATAACCTGTACATCATTTAAAACTTCCTCTAAGGAAGCCGTATTCGAAGCTAATTTACTAGAAGAAGCAGACGTTGACTCTGAAATAGATTGTACATCCTTCGCTATTTTTAATGTCGTTGTTGATGATTGCTCAGAGGATTTCTGCAATTTCCCAGTCATTTCTTCTACTTCATAGGCACTGTCTGTCACAGTATGGAGTAGTCGTTTCACCTCTGTTACCATTTGATTGTAAGACAGAACTACTTCACCAAGCTCATCATGAGCTACATAGCTTGCATTGGCAGTGAAATCACCTTGTTCTGCACGTTTTAATAACGACTTTAGTTGACGGGTTGGCACATTGACTGCCTTCGTTGCGATAAAACCGATAAGGATAACAAGCAAGACAACCGCTAAGCATACACCACCTAGTAACAAGTAGCCAAATTGCACATCTTTCTGATAAGCCTGCTGTTGATCTTTTGCTCGTTGAACCAAATAATTTTGCGTATCTTCTAATAATGCATGACTCTCCTGACTAATTGGTAAAAATGTTTGCACATAAAACTGATCTAGCTCACCATGGTTCAATTGCTTAAAATTCTCAATGGCTTCTTCCTGCTTCTTAAGCAATGACTTATACTTCTTAATTTGATGACTCATCTTTTTATCAATTTCTTGGCTATCTAGATGCTCTAAAGGCTGGGCCATGTTTTGTAAAATGGCTGTCATTTCTTTATCGTCACCCTTCGAATCTACTATAAAATCCAATCGACGCTGTGATTCTTCTAGCTCATTTAGCCATCCAATTGGGACAAGTCCCTGTGTGTAACTCTCACTTGCATGCCACGACATTTTCCTTAAATAATCTACACTGAATACACCTAGCAATACATTCGATAATACACAAACAATCATGAGTACAAGTAACTTGTCCTTCACCTTAATGAAACGGAAAAAATGCATGATCCTTGGCTCCTCCTCCAACTCTTACCAATAATGATAGTATAGAGATATAAAGCCAGTGTTATATTTTTGTAAATTTTAATCGAAATATTAAGAATTTATACCCATCATTTAGTTTTATTTAGGTAATTTAACTCGCTAAATTAGCCAGATTGTTGCTACTTATTCATACTACTTTTAGGAAAACATTCGCAACCTTCCATACATTGTCAGCGTTCCTAATAGAGAATGGAGGTGTTACATTTGACGCAATTCAAGAAGTTAGATTGGAGTTTAGTAATAAGTCTTCTTTTACTCGGCGCTATTAGTTGCCTTTTTGTCCATTCTAGTAGTGTAAATTTTGAACAGTATTCAAGTTCCTTTATTATCAAACAGTTTTTATTTTATGTCATCGGATTCACCATCATGTTTGGAATTTCCTTGCTTGATATTGAACAATTGAAAAAGATTGGATGGCCATTTTACTTCCTAATAGTTGCTTTAACGGCTGGTCTTATTGTTGCACCTGAAAGCATTGCTCGAACGATCAATCAGGCAAAATCATGGTATCAGATCCCGTTTTTAGGTTCTCTCCAACCATCGGAATTTTTAAAATTCGCTTTTTTAATAGTTGTGAGTAAGGTCATTATTGCTCATCAAGAGAAAAATGTTCGCCCCTCTTATCTAGCAGATTTTTGGTTACTTATAAAAATCGGGCTAATTGTCCTTCCTCCTACGCTACTTGTTTATAGACAACCCGATACAGGTATGGTCATGCTGTATATGGCAATGATTTTACCAATGATTTTCTTTTCAGGTATTCATAGAAAGCTTCTTGCCATATTTACGGCCGTTCCTCTAGTTATCATCAGTACGATGGTAGTGCTCTATGTCAGATTTAATGAATTTTTTACAGAGAAGGTTTTAGGTGCTCTCTCAGGACATCAGATTTCTAGAATTTATGGATGGCTTCAGCCTTATGAATATACAGATTCTTCTTTTCAAGTACGCCAAGGCTTTATGGCTATCGGATCAGGAGAATTTGTGGGCAAGGGCTATCTACATAACAATGTCTATGTACCAGAAAAACATACCGATTTTATATTCTCTACTATTGCGGAAGAGCTAGGTTTTATTGGAGGAGCATTTGTAATAGCACTACTATTTTTTGTTATCTATCGTATTGTTGTTATTACGGTAGTAGCGCGAGACCCCTTTATGACTTTAATGGGGGCAGGTATTTCAAGCTTACTAGCCTTTCAAATTACTCAAAATATAGGCATGACCATTGGACTTTTACCTGTCACAGGTGTCACCCTACCCTTTTTAAGCTATGGCGGAAGTTCGTTATTATCCAATTTTATGCTTATCGGAATCGTCATGATCATTCATAATTCATATAAGGGGTATATGTTTAAAGTAGGAGACTGACAAAATGCAAGTAGAGACATGTACATGCTTTTCTCTACTTGCAAAGTTAAGGGGTATTAACTCGTTAAAAACTTCTTCATACTTGCATTATATTGATCAATAAATAGCTTTGCTTCATTATATGGTAATTTTAAAGCAGCTAAAGCGGCACCACCTACCGGTAAGCTATAAGCACCCACGAAGTGATACTGATTACTACTCTTTTTATCTATAGCGATTAATTTTTTAGTAAATAGCTCCAATTCATTAAAAACGCCACCAGCTAGCACTACTTTGACTTGCTTATGTGCAAACGGGTTTTTATTATAACAAGCGTCTATACTTTGATAAAAAACATGGCACACTTGATCAATAATCGTATTGGCTTCTCCATCACCACGTTTAGCACATTCAATTGCAACCTTACTTAAAGGAGATATGGTATCCCTCGGATGTCCTTCACCATATACCACTTCAATTATCTGCGGAACGGATTGTAATCGAAAATATTCTAATACCGCTGCTGTTAGAAGCGTTTCAGGACCTCTTTTATCGAATGCTTTAAATACCGCTTTTAATGTGCGAATGCCAATATCATAGCCACTGCCCTCATCATCAAAAATATAACCCCATCCTGCTGTACGTTCAATTCTTCCAGATGCATCTATACTGAGTGTAATCGCACCCGTACCAGAAATTTGTACAATGCCTGGCTGCCCCAAGGTTCCTGCATACAGCGCGTTCATTCCATCATTCGATAGTGATAGTTGACAGCCTTTCGGTAAAAGCGAGGTTAATAATGCATAGGTAATTTTCTCATTATTATTTTCTGTTACACCAGACAGGCCCGCATGGCACTTTGTAATGTGTTGAAATTCGTGAGGCTGTTGTCTTTTTAAATCATTTATTAATTCTGTTATCGTCTCTGTAAAATGCTCGAAGCTCATGGATGTGGGATTACTTTTGCCTGTTTCAGCTAGCGCCATAATTTGCCCATGACATGTTGAGATTGTTGCAATCGTTTTCGTTCCACCACCATCTATTGCCAAAACATGCAAGTGCCTTCACCTCTATACAATTTTAATTGTAGATACAATTTCTCCTACCTCTATCCCTGCATCATTATGCACAAATGCAGGAGACAATGCTTTAATACGCTCAATTGTTTCTTGATTTTTATACTGCATTTGTTCCAATACAGAAGCAATTACATTCGGCCATGGACTTTCTGAACCATTCATAATTTTCAAGGCGAAACTTACTCCTTCATTTCTAAGAGCAAAACAGTATACGCCCTGTGCTCCGCCCTTCGCCACAATATTAGAATCCTTTAATAATGCTGTACAAATAAAGTTTTGTGCTGCAATGATATGATTCTCTTGATTCATTACTGCTGTAAGCTTTATTACTGCTTCACGAATTAGTTCATCATCAATCAATTCTGGTCGTGCTAACTTTAAATAGGCAATGGCCATGTTTTTTAGCGGAATTGCAAAGACAGGTGCACCACAGCCATCAATCCCTGTACGAATTCTCTCTATCTCATATTCACTTAAATAGGCAATATATTTTTTTATCATCTGTTGCAGTGGATGTTCTGGATGACAATATTGCTTGACATCATAGCCATTTGCTAAACATGCAGTTAAAAATCCTAAATGCTTGCCCGCGCAATTATGAAAGAGTTTCCTCTTTTCAAATCCCTGTTGAATATACTGTGTTTTAGGTTCCTCATTTAATGGATAGGATGCTGCACAAATTAAATCACTTTCATTCATAGGGAGTTTTTCCAGCAAAGAGATTAATGCCTCTTGATGATAAATTTCGCCTCTTTGTGAAGCCAGAAATAATGCACTTTCATTTGAAGTAATTCCGTATTTTTCTATAAAATCAGTCATAAAAATGGGAATGGCTTGAAATGGTTTTGCTGCAGAACGAAAATACACAGGCTCATAGTCTTGACCTACAGAGACGAATTCTTCCTTCGTTAGATTCACAGCACTCATTTGTCCATAATGCACATTTTCCATTAATCCTGAACGATACTCCTTTAAAAATTCTGAGTAAGCCACGAATCAACCAACCTTTCTTTAAACAGACAGCAACTGCTTTTGTGCTTGTAATGCCGCTCCTTTAACAACCCCTTCTTTTAATTGATTGGAAAACTGTAAATCAAAGTAGGGTTGTAATTCCTTCCATATATACTGTTTACACTTTTCACTAAGTAGTTTTTGAAATGTCACATTGTGCTCAATAATTTCTCCACTGACGATGACAGCCTCTGGTTCGTATAAACAAACTAGATTATTGATGGCTATAGCTAGAAAAGTAGCTACATCTTGTTGAATATCGATCGCCCATTGCTCACCTTGATCAACACACTGCAAAATCTCTTCTATTGATTGAATATTAAGATTTTTAGGTGTTCTTTTTAACAGCGTAACTTCAGAAACATACATCGATAAGCATCCTCTTTTACCACAGTGACACATTTCACCAAAGGGATTAATCGTTATATGACTTATTTCTCCAGCTTTATTTTGAATGCCACGATACACTTCTCCATTTAATAATATGGATGCTCCTATTCCCGTTCCAATTCCGACTAAAATACAATTTGAATACTGTGGCGTATAGATATCACCAATTTCAGCAATGATTTGCATTTTTAATTCATTATCTACGATGACTTCACAACCAAAAACACCATTCAAATCTTCTCTTATAGGGCAGTTTTCCCACTTCAATTGCTCAGAGGAAACGATAATTCCTTCCTCGTTATTGATTACTCCTGGAATTCCTATCCCAATGCCTAGTAATTTATCCTGAGCAATCTGATATTCTGTCATGATATTTTCTATAGATCGTTTAAGTAGATATATAGCTTCTTCGTATTGATGCTTGATGCTACATTTGACTTCCTGAAAGGCAATAAGCTTCCCTAAGAAATCTAGTATACCTATCCGAATAGAAAAACAGTCAATTTCTATCCCAATCGTATATAAAGCATCTTCTCGCATATGAATTAACGTAGGACGTCTACCAATGGCTGTTTCTTCCGATACCCCTTCAAGAATAAAGCCTTCCGCTTCTAGCTCCTGCACAATACGAGTAATGGTCGTAGGGCTCATTTTTGTATATTTTGATAATTGAATTCTTGAAATTGGCGCCATCTGCCTTATTGCGTCAAGCACAATATATTTATTTTGTCTTCGCATTTGTACTTGATCTTGCTTTTTCAAATTAGATTCAACCCCTATTTAAACTTTTCTATGAATTGTACAGCTTCTTTGATGTCTTTTTCGGGATTTGATCTCACTTCTCGTTCAATAGTTAAATAGCCATTGTATCCGATTTCTTGTAAAGCTGAAAAATAAAGCTCGAAATTGACATCTCCATGACCTAATGGAAGTTCTCTAAAAAACTCCCCATTTTCCACCATTTCTTCTATTTTATCATGAGATGTTCCAGAATCGTATCCTAAGTACCCGTACACATCTTTAGGATTCGTTGACTGCAGTTGAATACCATCCTTTACATGTGTATGTACAATATATTTCTTTAATAGTTTGACTCCAGCTACAGGATCATCTTTTGTTACCATCACCATATTGGCTGGATCAAAATTAACCGATACACCGTTCGTTGATAGCTTATCTAAAAACTCTTTTAATGTTTTACTCGTTTCTGGCCCTGTTTCAATCGCAAAATAAGCATCTAATGATGTAGCATATTGTCCTAATTCTTCACAAGCTTCCAGCATTGTTTGATAGATTGGGTCATTTTCATCTTCAGGAATAATACCGATATGGGTTGTAACAATGGATGTTCCTAGGTCCTTGGCTAATTGCAGTATTTCTTTCGATTTCTTGATTTTCCAGGCATTTTCTGCTTTATCTTGGAAGCCATGTCCTCCTAAATCTCCACATAAGGCGGAGATTTCTAGACCTAACCCTAAAATATACGCCTTCAATTCTGCTCTTTGTTCAGCATTTAGGTTATCGGGGTCCAGCTCACCTGAAACGGCATACATTTGTACCCCCTGTGCCCCAACTTCTTTCGCCTTTAATAAACCTTCACGAATAGGTAAACGAAAGCTGTCTACTATCACACCGATTTTATTATCCAATTTTACCATTTTAATAAACAACCTCCTTTCCTTCAGTTGCAGAAATATAAATACCTTCTAAGATTTTCATAATTTCTACCCCATCCTCCACAGGTGCAACTGAATCATAATGATGAAGGCAACAATCAACAAATGAATTAATTTCATTTTGAAAGGCTGTCGCAAAATCAAAAGTTAGATCGTTAATTTGAGGATGAATATTTAAAATTGTATTATGCTCTTCACTTACAATTTTTAATTCAGGCTCTAGCTCTGCTCCACCGTTCGTGCCATATAGCTTAATACTTATTTCATCTTTTAAAGCATGTAGTGTATAGGAAACGTCTACCATTAGCGATGCTCCATTCTCAAATGTAATGAGGGCATTTGCTAAGTCTTCTACTGTGTTTTTAGTTGCATCATAGTCTGCAGCCTTGTAGAAGGATAAATTTTCTATATGATTTCGATTTCCTAATTGATTGTAAGTATGACCTGTTATACGTTTCACTTTTGGTCTACCCATTAAGTACCAGCATATATCAATTACATGTACCCCTAGATCAATTAAAGGTCCGCCGCCAGACTTATCAATTTCGGCAAACCAGCCTCCTGGATTCCCTAATCTTCTTAGGCAGGAAGCTTTGGCATAATAAATATCGCCCAATTTGTTATCGTCGATGAAGCTTTTCAGTACTTTGGTATTTGTTGCAAATCGTCTTACATAGCCCACTTGAAATACTTTCTGATGCTTTTCTGCAACCTTTTGGATATTTAGAGCCTCTGCATAAGTCATAGATAGCGGCTTTTCTATTAGAACATGTAAGTCATTTTCCAAAGCAAGAATCGCCAATTCAGCATGCGTATTATTCCATGTACAAATACTGACAGCATCCACATTTTTATCTGCGAATAGCTCTTCTTTTGAAGAAAAAACATGTGTTGCTCCAAATTGGGCTGCTTTTGCTTTGCCTCGTTCAATGGAAGCATCATACACGCCATATAATTCAACGTATGGATTATTCGTATAGGAACCTAAGTGAAAATCTGAAATAGAACCTGTGCCAATGACACAAACTTTTAATTTATCCATGTGCTTTCCTCCTTTAGAGCTTGCATTCATTCCATAAACGACGTACATTATCCATCCCTATTTTTGAACCTACTTGGCAATCTTCCATTCCTTCAAACTCAATAGTAAGATAGCCATCATATCCACTGCCTTTTACGAGTTTAATAATTTCTCGAATATTTATATCACCATGCCCGACAATAGCACCTCTGATGTAGTTGTTATGAACTGTACGGAACCACTCGCCCTCACCTGGATTTTCATAATAAGGACGAATATAAAAATCTTTGAAATGCACTGTAGCAGCATAAGGAATGTTTTTCATAACACCAATGAGAGGCTCTTCATCAATACATAAAAAATTACCGATATCTAAAGTTGTTTTAAAGTTGTCTCTGTTTACCGCATGAATTAATTGTTGTACACGATCACTTGTTTGAACATTAAAGCCATGATTTTCAATCGTTGTCGTAATATTAAATTGTTTCGCGTAATCTGCAATTAACTGACAGCCTCTAACCATTTCTTCAAAATGCTCGTTGTAATAATGAATGGATGTTTGCTCCTTTGGTAAGGTAAAGAGAGTAACGTCATGGCGCATAATGTGAATACCCATATGATGTACTACATCAATATGTTTCTTTAAACGTTCAACTTCTTCTAAAAAAGCTTCCTCCGTATCCTGAATAAAGTTAGCTGGTAACGAATAGGCGGATAACTCTAATCCTAGCTCTGCTGCTTTATCTTTAATTTCAGTTGCAAGTTCATAGTTATCTACAACCGTAAATTCATAGGGCACTAATTCTACATGCTGACCACCGTTGTCTGCTACCCATTGTAAAACATCTAGAACATCCATCTCTCCCTGTCTCATTTTTTTAACCATACTGTATGTGCTTAACCCTATTTTCATTTATAAACATCCTCTCCATTAGTTAACAAAGTGACATGCAACACTTTGCTCTTCGTTAATTTTCCTCATTTCTGGTATAGCTTGCTTACATATATCTGATGCAAAGGGGCACCTTGTGTGGAAGGTACAACCACTCGGCGGATTTTTAGGATTTGGAATATCACCAGTTAAAACGATCTTCTTTTTTCGTAATGTTGGGTCTGCAATCGGTACGGAAGCAATGAGCGCTTGTGTATAGGGATGCTTTGGTTCATTAAATATGGTTTCTTTACGCCCAATTTCTACAATGGATCCTAAATACATAACCCCAATATAATGGCTAATATGTTCTACAACACTTAAATCGTGAGAAATAAAGAGATAAGATATTTTATATTCTTGCTGCAATTGCTTTAATAGATTCAATATTTGCGATTGTATAGATACATCCAACGCAGACACAGGCTCATCAGCAATGATTAATTTTGGCTTTGTAATTAAAGCACGAGCAATACCCAAACGCTGTCTTTGTCCACCACTGAACTCATGTGCATAGCGATCAGCATGTTCAGCATTTAATCCAACGACTTCCAGCATTTCAAGCACTAGTTTTTCACGCTCTGCTTTCGAAAGCTTTGTATGAATTTCTAAAGGCTCTCCAACAAGCTCCTTGACCTTCATTCTTGGATTCAATGAGGCATATGGGTCTTGAAAAATCATTTGAACAGTTTGCCTTAAGTGCCTTAATTCGGACGGCTTTGCAGTAGCTACTTCCTTCCCATCCACCTCGATACTTCCATTCGTTGGTGCTAGTAATCTAGTAATTAATCTGCCCGTAGTAGATTTCCCACAACCACTTTCCCCAACTAAACTAAATGTCGTACCTTCTTCTATTTCAAAGGAGACATCTATAACTGCGTTAACATATTGCTTTTTTTGAAATAACCCTCCGGCTATTTGAAAGCTCTTTTTTAAATTCTCCACTTTTAATATACTGTTAGGCATTTACTTCCACATCCTTTTTCACATATAGCCAGCAGCTACATTGGCGTGTAGCCGAAATTTTTACTGTCGGTGGACTCTCCTGATGGCATATAGACATCGCTTGATTACAACGTGGAGCAAATTTACAACCATTCGGCATATTTTGTGGGGATGGTACTTGACCATTGATAGAATCTAATACTTCTTTGTTATCACCAATTTTCGGTACAGATGCAATTAAACCTTTTGTATAGGGATGCTTGGGGCTAGCAAATAATTCAAAGACATCTGCTTCCTCTACAACCTGCCCTGCATACATGACCACTACCCTATCGCACATTTCCGCCACAACACCTAAATCATGTGTAATTAATAAAATAGCTGTCTCATTTTCTTCCTTTAGCTTTTTCATTAGCTCTAAAATTTGAGCTTGTATCGTGACATCAAGCGCAGTGGTTGGTTCGTCGGCAATAAGTAAATTAGGGTGGCAGGCCATAGCCATTGCAATCATTACCCGTTGGCGCATTCCTCCTGAGAGCTGATGTGGATATTCATAAATGATTTCCTCGGCTCTTCCTATGCCCACGCTTTTTAACATTTGGATTGCATGATGCTTACTTTCGTTTTTCGGCAGCTTCAAATGCATCTCAATTGCTTCCATTAACTGCTTGCCTATTTTTAAGACAGGATTTAAAGAAGTCATGGGCTCTTGAAAAATCATGGCCATTTGCTTGCCACGAATCTTCCGAATTTCTGATTCGGACATTTTCGTCAAGTCATGTCCATTAAAATGTATAGAGCCATTGACGATTTTGCCTGTAGTACCGTGAAATAATTGCATGATGGATAACGATGTTAAGCTTTTTCCACTCCCCGATTCTCCCACTAAGCCTAAAATCTCCCCTTTACGGATGGAAAAATTGACACCTCTTAAAATTTTGATTTCCTTATTATCACGCGTAAAGGACGTTTCTAAGTCACTTACTCGCAATACATGTTCTGGCATAGGCATTCTCCTTAATTATTTTTTATTTTTGGATCTAACACATCTCGTAATCCATCACCTATTAAGTTAAATGCTAGTACGGTTAAAAATATGGCAATACCTGGCATGATGACTACATGCGAAGATGTCCCTAAATAGTCGCGCCCACTACTTAGCATTACTCCCCACTCAGGCATTTCAGGGCTTGCACCTAAGCCTAAAAAACTTAAACCAGAAGCAGCTAAAATGGCTGTCCCTATACGCATTGTGACAAAAATGATTAACTCACTAATTGTTTCAGGGAAAATATGTTTCCACAGCACTCTAACATGCGATGCTCCCATAGATTGTGCTGCTTCTACATAGACATTCTCCTTCGCATTCAATGTAGCACCTCTGACTAAACGAGCAAAAGATGGCACACTAAAGATCATCACAGCAATGATGACATTATTAATACCAGGGCCCAATAAGGCTACAATGGCAATCGCTAATAATAAATCAGGGAATGAAAACAACACATCACAGCTACGCATGATGATTTTGTCAACCCACCCACCGAAGTAACCGCTAATTAAACCTAAAATAGTTCCTAGTATTAAGCCTAAAAATACGGCACTGAAACTCACCATTAAGGATATTTTTGCGCCTACTATTAAACGACTAAAAATATCTCGACCATACTCGTCCGTTCCTGCCAAATGACTTGCACTTGGTCCCTCTAATAAAGCATTATAATTCGGTTCAAAAGGATCGTAAGGTGCGATATAAGGGCCAATAATAGCGACTACAATTAACAATCCTATAAAGATACTTGCTACCAAAGCAGCCTTTTGTTTTTTAAAAGACTTCCAAAATTCTTTAAGAGGAGAGTATTTTCTTTGTGTATTTTGCACTTGGCTATTTTGCACAGTAGTTGGTGAAGTCATTTTGTTCCCTCCCTTAAGAATTTAATTGGATTTTTGGATTTAACACGGTATAAAGCACATCAACTATTAAATTGACTAAAATAAATTCAAATGCAAATAACAGCAGTGCAGACTGAATGACGGGATAATCTCGAAAGGCAATCGAATCAATTAAAAGTCGTCCCATTCCTGGAAAACTAAAGACTGTCTCCACTACCACCGATCCTCCTAAGAGAAATCCGAATTGCAGACCTGCTACTGTTACCACAGAAATCAAGGAATTTCTTAAAGCATGGGTCACAATAACGGTGTGTTCTTTCAATCCTTTTGCTCTCCCTGTTCTTATAAAATCAGCTTGTAACGTTTCAAGCATGGAAGAACGAGTAAATCGCGCAATCATTGACATAATGCCAGCCCCTAAGGTCAAGGAGGGCAAAATATAACTAGAAAAGCCATCTAATCCACCCGTCGGAAATAACCCTAGCTGCACTGAAAATAATTGAATTAATAATAAGCCCAACCAAAATCCTGGAATTGAGATGCCAGAAACAGCCGTTACCATACCAAAATAATCAGGCCATTTGTTTTTATTGATGGCAGAAAAAACACCAATCACCAAACCCATTAATGTAGCCCAAAACATGGAAAGGAAAGTAAGATGAAGAGAAGGCATAAACCTTGTTTTAAACATATCTATGACAGGTAGTCCTGTTGTTAAAGATGTTCCTAGCTCACCCGTCACAAGATTTTTCATATAATCCATGTATTGTTTAAGAATGGGTTTATCTAAACCTAACTCATGGCGTACATTTTCAACATCTTCTAGCGTGGCATCCTTACCAGCTACTAATCTTGCAGGGTCACCTGGTATGAAATGAATAAATAAGAATGTTAATATGGAAATGACAATTAATATCGGTATCATTTCAATCGTTCTTCTTGCTATATACTTCCACATGTGGCCTTCCTCCTTTCTATTTTTGTAGAAAAGGAATTGACGAGCATCAATTCCTTTAACTGTTCATTACTCCACTTTGGCATTCTTCACATCAAGTCCACCTGTAGGGTTTACTAGCACACCGCTCACATTTGAACGTACACCGTAAACAACCTCATCTACCCCTAAGAAAATCCAAGGTGTATCTTGATAAACGATTTCCTGTAATTTTTCATATAGTTCAGCTTGGCGATCTACATCTGAAATGGAGTTAGCTTCATCCATTAATTGATCTGCCTCCGTGTTATGATAGTAAGCTGTATTTGCACCATTCGGTGGGAATGATACGCTATGGAAAAGAGGCTTTGTTGCATTCGTTATATCCGAAGCATACGCTGACCAACTCACATACCACATTTGTAATTTCGCATCATCTGGTGTTTGTGCACCATAGATTTCGTCTGATAAAGTTCCTTCTTCCATTGATTTAATTTCTACTTTTACACCGATTTGACCTAACTGTTGTTGAATAAACTGCATACCCTTCATCGTATCCGAGTTTGTGTTCCCCCAGATTTCAATATCGAAGCCATCTGGATAGCCTGCCTCAGCCAATAATTCTTTTGCCTTTTCAATATTGTGTTCATACATTTTTTGCTGCTTATAATAAACGGTTTTGGAAGGAATAATTGAGTCTAATGGTAAACCCAGCCCTGCATTCACCACTTTTAAATAAGCATCCTTGTCCACTGCGTAGTTAAAGGCTTGTCGAACTTTAATATCATCCAAAGGTTTTTTATAGGTATTTAATGAAACGTAATGTGCAATTGTAGAAGGAACCTTATTTACCTCTACATCTTTACTATTAGAAAGCTCATCAATATTTTGTGCTGGCACTGGATAGATAACCTGAGCATCGCCCGCTTTTAGCATCGCTACGCGCGAGCCGTTTTCTGGCACTGGTTTATAGGTGATTTTAGCAACACGTTCTCCCCCATCCCAATAGCCATCAAAGTTTTCAATTGTTAAATGGTCTCCTTGTACCCATTCAACAAATTTATATGGTCCTGTACCAACAGGTTTTTTAGGTATGTCTGCTGAATTTTCTTTAATCATTTTTGGACTAATCATTTTGGCAACGCCGAATCGCGTAATCATTGGTCCATATGGTTCTTTTAAAGTAACTTTAATTTCATAGTCACCTAGAATTTCAACATTGCTGATTAAGCTAAAACCACGAGAATATAAACGTAAGCTTTCATCATTCATGATTCGTTCAATGTTGACCTTTACAGCTTCAGCATTAAACTGCTCCCCGTCATGGAAAGTAACCCCTTCTTTAAGTTTGAACGTATAGACTAGCGCGTCTTCACTAATTGAGTAGTCATCTGCTAAAACCTTAATAATTTGACCATCTGCATTAAAGCCTAACAATCCTTCTAGCATTGTCTCCTGTACAGAACTCGAATTCGTATCCCCTGTGTTATGCGGATCCATTGAAATAAAGTTTTCATTTACAGCGATAACAAGTTCATTTTTTGAACTAGCTGTACCTGAATCTGTAGTAGACTTGTCCCCAGTATTTGATGCGTTAGAATTGTCTTTCTCTGCGCATGCCGCTAAAAGCAACGTACATAGAATTACAAAAACCAATTTTTTAACATAATTCATCTCATCTACTCCCTTTGTAAAAATATATAAAAATATTTCTTATAACTTAAATTAAGAAATATAATTACCAAAAAACAGTTATTTTCTCCACTGCTGAAAATAAGTAGGCAAAAAATAAACTATATTTTCTTACGATTAGACAATTCATTTCAGGAAAAACTGCTCCCTCAACTATCACAATTGCATTTAATCAGAAAGTATAGTTCAACATACAAGGTATATTTATTCCACTGCTGAAAATAAATGATTAAAAAAATATTCCCTCTTAGGATATTTCTTGTTATCAGAAAATTAATTATTTTTTAACAACTATAAACTACGAAATCTAATATTTCCACTATTTTTTAAATAAATTTCAGAATTTTATAATTATTTTTATAGAACTATAATAATTATCCCTAGAATTTTTTCTTGCCCCAAAGTCCCATATAAAAGTTCTAAAAGCCCTTATTACATGGCTTTTAGAACCTACATGAATAGTTGCTATAGCGTATTTATACTATTCACAACCACATTTAGTATGCGGTCAAGATCTTCTTGTGCAATATTAAGTGGTGGTGATAACGTTAAGACGTTATTAAATCCTGCTACAGTAGCTCCATTTTTCCCAATGATGACCCCTTGCCCTTTACATGCTGCAATGACAGCATTCACTTTCTCTACAGGTAAAGGTTCTTTCGAAACTTTATCTACCACTAATTCAATTCCAATCAATAAGCCTTTGCCTCGTACATCTCCTACATTTGGGTGATGCTGTAATTCTTGTTGCAGTGTTTTTAGTGCTGCTGCACCAATTTCCTTGGAACGGTCAAATAAAGCCTCTTGCTCAAGAATCTCAATATTTTTTAATGCGACTGCACATGCCACCGGTGAGCCACCGAATGTATTTACATGGCGGAAATAGCCGTATGCATCTGATCCAGTAAACGCCTCATATATTTCACGCTTTACCGCTGTAGCTGATAATGGTAAATAGGCACTTGTAATTCCTTTGGCCATTGTAATAATATCAGGCTTTACACCATAATTCATAAATCCAAATGGCTTCCCTGTACGACCAAAGCCACAAATAACCTCATCCACAATCATTAAAGCGCCGTGTTTTTTGCATACTTCTTCAATACCTTTTAAATAGTTTTCTGGAGGCATAATGACACCACCACCTGTAATAATAGGCTCTAAGATCATTGCTGCAATTGTATCGCCCAGCTCCCAGGTCATCGTTTTGTCTACGGCCTTTACACTCGCTAAATCTAATGGCGCAATAGTCTCACTTTCATGCTCACGATATTGATCAGGTGGTGCAACATGGATAAAGCCAGGTGATAGAGGCTCATATTTATATTTACGCTCCGCCTGCCCTGTTGCCGCTAATGCACCGAATGAGTTCCCATGATAAGCACGGTAGCGAGAGACGATTTTATAGCGCGAGCTTTGTCCTTTTTGCTGGTGGTATTGTCGAGCTATTTTAAAAGCTGTTTCATTCGCCTCTGAACCACTGTTAGAGAAGAAAATAACATAATCTCCACCAAGCATTTCATTAAGTTTTTCGGCTAATTCGACTGCTGGTAAATGTCCCTGAGATAAAGGTGCATAAGCATTTTTCATCATTTGTTCATGTGCTGCATCCGCTAATTCTTTACGACCATAGCCAACATTGACACACCATAGCCCAGCCATCGCATCAATATATTCCGTACCATTTGTATCAGTGATTCTTGCGCCATCAGATTTCTCTACTACATATGTGGCTTGTGGATTATAGGGTTTCATCGAATGCCATACATATTGCTCATCCTTTGCTAATACATCACTTTTAAGATTGATCTGCGTCATCGCCAAACACCCCTCATTATTATTTTAGTTTTTCGCATCGTTATTACTTGGGAACGCAAAGGAGCTTGTTGTATCCTCTGTCTCGTCGGGCCAACGTTCAGAAATCGTTTTTGCCTTTGTAAAGAACCTCGCCTGATCTGGACCAAACATATGCCCTTCACCAAACTTAGAGCGTTTCCACCCACCAAAGTTATGATAGCCAACGGGGATTGGGATTGGCACATTTACCCCTACCATGCCCACCTCAATTTCTTCTTGGAATTTACGCGCTGCCGCACCACTGCTTGTAAACATTGTGACACCATTGCCAAGCTCATGATCATTTATTAAATCAATAGCCTCTTGTAGTGAATCAACCCCTACTACAATACGTGCTGGACCAAAGACCTCCTCTTTGAAGATCGTCATTTCTGGTGCGACATGATTAAGTAATGTAGGACCAAGATAAAAACCATTTGACGATTCACATACTTTTGGATTTCTTCCGTCGATGACAAGATTCGCTCCTTCACTGACTGCCCCATCGATATAACGTATAATCGTTTCCTTTGATTGTTTAGTGATAACAGGACCAAAATCGACGTCTTGCTCTGTATAAGGCCCTACCTTTAGTTGGGAAATTTTATTTTTCAATATTTCTGTAAATCGTTGCTCCGTATCCTTCCCTACAACGAGTGCACCAGAAATAGCCATGCAACGCTGAGATGCTGCGCCATATGCTGCTCCTAAAAAGGCATTTGCTGTCTGTTCTAAATTGGCATCAGGCATAACAATCATAAAGTTCTTTCCACCACCAAATGCAGCGACACGTTTATTGTGCTTTGTCCCAGTTTGATAGATATATTCAGCAACAGGCGTTGAGCCAACAAATGAAATGGCTTGAATCTCTTTATTTTCTAATAGTTCATCGACTGCCTCTTTATCTCCATTAACCACTGTCCAAATACCGTCTGGTAGACCTGCCTCTTTCCATAATTGGCTCAAATATAATGCTGAAATAGGTACACGTTCAGATGGCTTTAGAATAACGGCATTTCCTACCGCAACAGCCATACTTGTAATAGCCAGAGGTACCATAACAGGGAAATTAAATGGTGCAATGGTTGCTACTACACCAAGAGGCGATTTGGCAGAAAAAGCATTAATATTTCCACCTACATTGACGGAATACTCTCCTTTTAGCAGTTGTGGGGCACTGATCGCCATATCCACAGATTCAATCCCACGGACAATTTCACCTTTCGCATCTTCCTTAGTTTTTCCACTTTCCTGGCAAATCACATTGATAAGTTCTTCCTGTCTTTCTACTAACAGCTGACGGAAACGATGTAGCACTTCTACCCGCTTCCCAATTGATGTTTTTTTCCATGTTGGAAAGGCTTCCTTAGCTAACTGAATAGCATGCTTTACCTCGGCTCTTGAAGCAAGGGGTACTCTTGCAATAACCTCACCTGTTGACGGATTATATACTTCAGAGAATCTGTTACTTGTGCCTGTGACCTCTTCTCCTTGGATAAAATGTGTTAGCGTTTTCATTTCTTGTTGAACTGTCATAATGGACCACTCCTTTTTTCGTCTTATTGTTCAAAATCAAACTCGTCTTTTGTGAAAAGAGAACTTGATTCTTCGGCTTGTTTGATCACCTTTTTCTTTTGAGTCAGCATATAGAAAATCATCACAATGGCCACAATAACGCATGTAAATAATATTTGTGAGCGCATAGACTCTATAAAGAACATCGCAATGAGTAATGCTGTTGTTGCTACTATTGTTAAATATGTTAAATATGGAAATAGCCACATTTTCACCTTTAATAGCTCTGGATTTTCTTGCTCAATCTTCCGTCGCATTCTTAATTGTGAAAAGGCAATGATTAAATAAAGAATCAACGTAATAGCACTACAAGAACTTAATAAAAACATAAATACTTTATCTGGCGACACATAGTTCATAATGACCGCAATATATGAGAAAAATGTTGCGGCAAGTATGGCATTGACAGGTGCACCATTTTTGTTTAATTTTAAAAATGCTTTTGGTGCTTCTCCTTTTTCCGCTAAAGAAAATACCATTCTTGATGTAGCATAAAGTGCAGAATTTAGGCACGATAATACAGCAGTTAAAACAACAAAATTCATAATTTGTGCAGCTGCAGGAATACCAATATAATCAAGTACCGCTACATAAGGACTTGTTAAAATATCTGAGGAATGCCAAGGCAATAGCGTCACTACAACTGCAATAGAGCCTACATAGAAAATTAAAATACGCCAAGTAATAGAATTGGTAGCTTTTGTGACAGCGGCTAACGGTTCATCCGATTCACCAGCAGCAATCGCAACGATTTCTGTCCCCATAAATGAAAAAATAACGATAACGACACCCATTAGAACAGCACCAAAACCATTTGGTAAAAAACCACCCTGCTCAACTAAGTTGGTCATACCAACAGCAGTAAAGTTTGGAGCAATACCAAAGATAATAAATGCACCAAGACCTAGAAAAACGACTATACTTGCAACCTTAATAAGAGAGAACCAATACTCAAACTCACCAAAAGCTTTGACAGAAAGAACATTTGTTAATGTAAGTGCTACAGTTAATAACAGACTTAATAGCCATAAAGGAATCCCATCATACCAATATTGAATAATGGCAGCTGCTGCTGTTGCCTCTAAAGCAATGGCAATCACCCAGAAAAACCAGTACAACCATCCAATCATAAAACCTGCCCACGGACCAATGGCTTCATGTGCATAGTGAGCAAACGAGCCACTCGTTGGATTGACTGCCGCCATCTCACCTAGCATACGCATAACTAATACAACGATAATTCCTGCAAATATATACGATAAAATTGCCCCTGGACCAGCTAGGTTAATGACCGAGCCACTCCCCATAAATAGTCCAGCACCGATTACACCGGCAATCGCAATCATCGTCATATGCCGCTTCTTTAATCCTCTTTGTAAATGCGTTTGTTGCCCCATATCTGTCACCTCTTTTAGTAGATTGCTTGATCGCTTACAAAAATCTTACATCTTTCATAACGTTGAAGTAATAGACAAACTGTAAAATTCTATACTTTTGTTTTATACATAATGTAAAATAGACTAAATATTCTTAAAATAATTTTTAAACGATTTTATGAGTAAATTTTTAGCACCAAGCAGAAATTATTGAATTCTAACCACAGACACGCATGTCAAAAGGAGGGGCAAAAATGAGCCCATTTCAACTAAAAGTACTAGACGTTTTACAGAATAAATATTTTCAAAATGCAGAGGTAGTTGCAGGTCATGAGGGATTAACAAGGAGCGTTAAATGGGCACATGTACTAGAAATCATACATGTTGATAATTTTTTAGTTGGTGAAGAGTTAGTATTAACTACAGGGCTTAGTCTCCAACATAGTATTGAGGACTTTGTATCCTTTATAGAAGCCATCATTCAAAAAAATTGTGCTGCCCTTTGTATTGAATATGGCACCTCTATTCAAGCAGTACCTGAGGCGATTTTAACACTTGCCAACCGTCACCAGTTTCCTATTATTGTTTTCCATGAAGCAGTTCCTTTTGTTCGTATTACACAGGATTTACATAGCCAAATTATCAATCAGCAATATCTATTAATTTCTTCACTAGAAGCTTACTCACAAACATTGAACAAAAATGCAGTATTGGGACAAAACACGGATGACATTTTACAAAATATGTATAATGAATTAAAAATACAAATTATGTTCTCCATTAAGGGAAGAGAACCTGTCTTTTTCCCAAATATGGCTCATAAAAAGCGGCAGCAATTCCTAACATTGAATACATCGACTCAGCAGTTTAAACATGAGCCTATTTTTCTATTTGATCAACATTATGCCGATTTATCAATTTATCGAGAAGATGGGCTTTTCTCCGAATTTGAATTATTAATATTAGATCGCACGGCAACAGCATTGGCACAGCTTTTAATGCGAGAGTTTTATATTGAGGAAAAAAAGAATATTGAGGATGCTTCGATTTTAGCTGATTGGATTGATCAAAAACTGTCTAAAGAGGAAATTTATAAATTTATCGTTACCCATTATGCTAACTATACACATTCTAGTGGCACTGTCTTTATTTTGGCTTCTCCTAATACGTTGACAAAGGCACAGGAGGATGTAGTCTATAGTAAGCTTTATTATCGTAATCTCTTTGAGCAACATGGCTTTATTCCATTTTTATTTGAAAGAAAAAGCTATGTTATTTTTATTTTACTGCATACAAAAGATAGTAAAGCCATTCGTGATATGCTAAACAACATGTTTTCCTCTTTGGTCAAAACTGAATTCTATAAAAAGCAGCAGGCACAAGGTTATCAGATAGCTATTGGGAAGGTCGTTTGTGATGTAGATGAAATTCCTAAAAGCTATCAAACTGCACTAGAAACCTTATATATTTGTCGAAAAGTACAAACGTCCTCGTTCTTTTATGATGATCTGCATTTATATCATTTAATCTATAAATTACAAATGCAGGTGGATTTACAGGAAGTGATTTACGACTATTTACAGCCCGTTATTGAATACGATAAAAAATATAATAGTAAGCTTCTCGAAACATTGCAGGTGTATTTACAAACAAATGGCTCTAAACAGCAAACAGCGAATCAATTATTTATTGTTCGTCAAACACTCTATCACCGCTTAAAAAAGCTTGAAAGTTTACTAGGCAAAAATTTTATGAATGGGCATAACCGCATTACACTTGAATTTATGCTACTAGCCAATTCATTGATCGAGGATAAGAGCTAGAAAAAAGTTGGCACGCTTAAAAGGCTATCTCCCCTCATAAGCGTGCCCTTTATTACCCTTTCACAACTACATCCTGATACAGTCCAGGTCTGCGATCATCGTAAACAGGGATTCTTCCACGTACTTCATCAACAATAGAAAAGTCTACATCGATCACCGCTACTTCCTCGTCCTCAGCACCAACCCAAAGTACCTCTCCCCAAGGCTGAATAATCATGGATTGCCCATTAAAGTTTTCTATCTTTTTTGCAATACGATTAACGGCTATGACAAAACATTGATTTTCAATTGCCCGAGCCTGTAGCAATGTTTTCCAATGGTCAATCCTTGGAGTTGGCCACTGCGCTGGTACAAATAATACCTTTGCTCCTTGTAATGCATGGGCTCGTAACCATTCTGGGAAGCGAATATCATAGCAAATAACACCAGCAGCTTCAATGTCACCTAGAGCAAAACGATTCATTTCATTCCCTGCCTCTAAGTAAAGATGCTCGTCCATTAAACGGAAAAGATGTGCCTTGCTATATTCCCCTACAAGCTCTCCATTACGATCAAAGGTATACATCGTATTATAAAATTTGTCGCCTTTCTTTGTTGAAACAGAGCCACCTACAATATGTACATCTAGTTCCTTAGCTAGTTTAGCTAAAAAGGCTTTTGTCCGCTCACCATCGATATCTGCTAGCTCAGGTAGTTTTTCCAAAGCATAGCCTGTATTCCACATTTCAGGTAACACAATAATTTCTGCCCCTTGTTTTGCAGCTTCTCGAATCTTCTCTTCAGCACGTGCAAAATTTTCTTCCACTTTGCCAAAGCCAACATTTAATTGAATACAACCGATTTTCATCTCTATTCCTCCTCTAGACAATTAACAGAAAAAGTAATACTATTTGCTTCATATTCTTCAATAATAATTATTATATTCTGAAAAAGGTGATTATGCATGGAATTCTCTAAAAAACTACAGCAACTACCCACTCAATTTTTTGCAGCACTCGTTCAAAAAGTAAACTTGGCCCTAGAAGAAGGGCGTGATGTCATTAACCTTGGGCAAGGAAATCCCGATCAGCCAACGCCTACTCACATCATTCAAGCATTACAGGAAGCGGCTGAAAATCCTCAAAACCACAAATATTCACCATTTAGAGGTCTCGCTGAATTACGCCAAGCGGCGGCCGACTTTTATCAACGTGAATATCAGGTAGAACTAGATCCTGATACAGAGGTAGCGATTCTTGGTGGAACAAAAATTGGTCTAGTAGAGCTACCTTTAGCTGTGTTAAACCCTGGTGACACGATGCTCTTACCAGACCCTGGCTATCCAGATTACCTATCAGGTGTCGTACTAGGAGACGTCAATTTTGAAGTAATGCCCCTTTTTGCTGAAAATGATTTCTTACCTGATTATCATGCATTACCTGATGAAGTGAAAGAAAAGGCAAAGCTTCTTTACTTAAATTACCCAAACAACCCTACAGGTGGTACAGCATCACTTGCGTTTTTTGAAGAGACCGTTCGCTTTGCGAAGGAACACAATATTATCGTATCACATGATTTTGCTTATGGGGCAATAGGATTTGACGGTAATAAACCAGTTAGCTTCCTTCAAGCAAATGGTGCAAAAGAAGTAGGAGTTGAAATGTATACATTATCGAAAACCTATAATATGGCTGGCTGGCGTATAGGCTTCGCTGTAGGGAATGCCGAGATTATTGCTGCTATTAATCTTATTCAGGATCATCTGTTTTGTAGTCAGTTCCCTGCCATTCAACAAGCTGCAGCAGTAGCACTGACAGCTTCCCAGCAATGTGCGGATGAACTACGAGCTACTTATGAGCGTCGCCGAAATGTACTCATTGAAGAAGCTAGAAGAATTGGCTGGCATGTTACGGCTCCAAAAGGCTCCTTCTTCGCATGGCTCCCTGTACCACTAGGCTATACAAGTGAACAGTTTGCTGATCTATTGCTCGAAAAAGCTGATATCGCTGTAGCAGCGGGTAATGGCTTCGGTCAATATGGTGAAGGCTATGTGCGCGTAGGGTTGCTGGTTAGTGAGGAGCGCTTACGTGAAGCAATCCATAGAATCGAGCAATTACAATTGTTTAATAGATAATGTGCCTTATCCTGTAGCTATCTCTAGCTACAGGATTATTACTATTTTTCAATTTTCCTTGGTTGCCCTAAACCATCTTCTAATGGATAAAATTGAACATGACCTGTTTCATCATCCCATTTTCGAATATGTTGAATACCTTGTACCTCTGCCAACACGATGTCAGCAGTTATAACAGGATTTCCCCCTTTTATTAAATGCCCACCCGATACTACACCACATTGATCACTCATAGAACCATGGAAATGTGTCTCATATCCACCATCTCGCTTACACACCACACCTGAACCTTGAATAAATTCTAGTGGTCCCTCTTTTTCAATCACATTACTAAAACGAACATGAATTTGAGCTGTTGCATCTGGCACTAAATAAACAAAGCTACTTTTTTGAAAGCTGCCAATACAGCTTACAATTGTTGCTGACTCTATATTATTCTCTTCGCAAAGCGCTTCAATCCCTTCAATGATATCTGTTCCCGTTAGAAAACGAGCACTAATAACCTTACCAAATGAACCTATACCATAATTAACTCTTACAGACATTGTTATCCCTCTTTTGTGTCGAAATATTATAATTATATAAAAAATTTAAAAATTATTTATTGACTTACTATACCCTATAAATTATATTAGTTCTATCGGAATTACAAAAAAATATTATAAATCTCTTATCAAGAGTAGCTGAGGGACTGGCCCTATGAAGCTCGGCAACCTCCTTTTTAAAGGAAGGTGCTAAATCCTGCAAACGATCTTCGTTTGATAGATAAGAGAGGACATCTTTTCATGAGCCTCTCTTAATTTGTAAGAGAGTTTTTTTATTTTCAAAAAACCGATAAAAACAATCTTGGAGGTATTTTCATGAAAAAGAAAAATAAATTTTTAGTAGGTTTAGCAAGTTTAACATTAGTAGCAGCTTTAGCAGGCTGTGGCTCTAAAGAAGATAGTAAAAGCCAAGCTGAAGGAATTGATGAAAAGAAAATCGTTGTAGGCGTCACTTCTGGTCCACACGAACAAATTGCAGAAGTAGCTGCTAAAGTAGCAAAAGAAAACGGGCTAGAAGTAGAGCTAAAATCATTTTCTGACTATGTTTTACCTAATACATCCTTAGCTGAAGGTGATCTTGATGCGAACAGCTATCAACACGAGCCTTTCCTGGATACATTTAATAAAGATCATGATACAGAGTTAGTACCAGTGGGCAAAACGATTTTAAATCCAATGGGTATCTACTCAGAAAAATATAAATCCTTTGATGACATTCCTGACGGAGCAACGTTTGGCTTACCAAATGATCCAACGAATGGAGCCCGTGCCCTCTTTGTTTTACAGGAAGCTGGCTATATTAAGTTAAAAGAGGGCGCAGACTTAACAGCCTCGATCCGTGATGTAGAAGAAAACAAAAAGAATTTAAAATTCATTGAATTAGAGGCCGCTCAAATTCCTAAACAACTTAGTGAAGTAGATGTAGCAGCTATTAATACAAACTTTGCATTAGAAGCTGGCATTAACCCTAAAGATGACTCTATTTTATTGGAATCTACTGATTCTCCATACGTAAACTATATTGTCGTGCGTGCTGAAAATGAAAATGATCCAACAATTAAAAAGTTCGTTGAGGCCTACCAATCTGATGAAGTACGTCAATTCATCGAAGAGGAATTCAAAGGTTCAGTAATCCCTAGTTGGTAATACATTCAGGAAGCTTCTATAAGCCGAAGAATCTGCCGAAATTCCTCTATAGGAAAACGAGCAGATTCTTGCTTTTTAGAAGGTAGAGAAAGGAGCATACAATCGCATGATTCAATTACAAAATATCTCAAAAGAATTCAAGTCGAAAAAAGGCATCATAAAAGCTGTGGATGGCATCAATCTTCACGTAAAAAAGGGACAAATTCATGGTGTAATCGGCTATAGTGGTGCTGGTAAAAGTACACTCATTCGTTGCGTTAATCTACTAGAACGTCCTACAGCAGGAAAAGTAGTGATAGACAATGTAGACATTACGACCCTTTCTCTTCACGAATTACGTCAAACACGCCAAAAAATCGGGATGATCTTCCAGCACTTTAATCTATTAAAAACAGCAACAGTTTACAATAATATTGCAGTTCCCTTAAAGCTACTAGGCTATAAAGAGGCGGAAGTAAAAAGCCGAGTAGCTAAGTATGCTGAAATTGTCGGTTTAACAGATAAACTAGACAGTTACCCCAATCAACTTTCAGGTGGTCAAAAACAGCGTGTGGCTATTGCGCGTGCCTTAGCACAGGAACCAGAAATTTTACTTAGTGACGAAGCAACAAGTGCACTTGATCCTGAAACAACGGAAGCCATTCTTGAATTGTTGTTAAAGATTAACCGTGAATTAGGAATTACAATTCTGCTCATTACACATGAAATGAATGTCATTCAAAAAATTTGTGATGAGGTTTCTGTTCTAGAATCTGGGAAAGTTGTAGAATTCGGCACAGCGATTGAACTTTTTGCAAAACCAAAGCACCCTACAACGCGAAAGTTTTTGAATACAATTTCACAACGTAATTTATCCCCTTCTCTTATTGAGCAATTAAATGTTTCAGGAAGTGTAATCCGTTTAACATTCCTTGGTGAAAGTACTGGTAAGCCATTATTAGCAGAAGTCACTAAGGTATACGATGTGCAACCAAATATTTTAACAGCTAATATTATTGAATTAAAAAACGGTATTGTCGGCAATATTGTGGTGCATTTACATGGCGAGACGCAGATTGTCCAAAAAGCGTTAACGTATTTTTCAGAAAATGGCGTGGCAGTGGAAGAATTAGGAGGTGCGTTCAATGAGTAGTATCCAAAGTTTCTTTACAGATTGGTCAGATGTTATTGGCAAAGCAATTATCGAAACATTTCAAATGGTCGGAATTTCATTATTGTTCTCCATTCTGATTGGCATTCCATTAGGGCTATTAATCGTTTTAACACGACCAGGACAATCCTTTGAAAATAAATTTTTCTATCAGTTTTTTAATCTATTTATCAATATTGTTCGCTCTGTTCCATTTATCATTTTATTATTCTTCATCTTACCTTTTACTAAGTTAATTGTAGGTACAACAATTGGTGTTAAAGGTGTAATCGTTCCGCTAGTTGTTTACACAGCTCCTTATATTGCACGACTGATGGAATCTGCGCTTTTAGAAGTGGATTCAGGAGTGGTAGAAGCCTACACAGCCATGGGTATTAAACGTCGCCATATCATTTGGCATGTCCTATTACGTGAAGCTCGACCATCTATTATTTTAGGCTTAACAATTGCCACAATAGGATTAATTGGTGCAACAGCAATGGCAGGAATGGTTGGTGCTGGTGGTTTAGGTGACCTTGCCTATCGTTATGGTCATTTACGCTATGAGGTTGATGTGATGTATGCAACTGTCTTTATCTTAATCATCCTTGTACAGAGCATTCAATCCATTGGTAACCGCTTCGCCGCGAAGTTGAAAAAAGATTAAGAGGAGAATGAAGATGACAAAGGAAATTTATGTAGAGAAAAATGGCTATATTGCAACGTTAGTATTAAACCGCCCAGATAAACGAAATTCTTTATCAAGGGCAATGTTTCAAGCCATAGTAGACCAACTAGAGCTACTCCGTGTAGATTCTTCCATCAAACTTTTAATTGTTCGCGGTGTCAATGAAGTAGCCTTTTCATCCGGGGCAGATATTAGCGAATTTTTAGATGTTCGTTATGCTACAGACAATGCCAAAGCCTATAATGAATTGGCTCTAAAGGCGATCGATGCTCTCTATAAATTTCCGCACCCGACAATTGCTATGATTCAGGGCTTAGCAATTGGTGGTGGCTTAGAGTTAGCAAACGCTTGTGATTTTAGAATAGCAACACCTAAGAGTAAGCTAGGCATCACCGCTGCAAACATAGGTATTGTCTATAATTTAGAAAGCACGAAACGTCTCATCAATATTGTTGGTGTTGCTAAGGCAAAGGAAATTTTGTACACAGCTACTATTTTTACAGCTAAAGAAGGAAAAAATATTGGTTTAATCACGGCCCTCCACGAACCAGAGGATATTAATGAAGCGACATTGCAATTCGCTGAACATTTATTAAGTAAATCATCCATTGCAAACGCAGGCATCAAAAAAATTATCCAAGCAATTGTTGATGGTGAAAATGAAGAAAACGATGAGCTGGCACAGTTAGTTTTGGATTCATTTAGTTCAGACGATTATAACGAAGGTATACAAGCCTTTTTAAATAAAAGAAAGCCTATTTTCAATAAATAAGTGAGGTAGTAATGATGACAAACATAACTGATGGCGATCTACTCTTAAAAAATATCACTGCACAAGCCCCCTTTCCCATTTGCTTTGCAGATTTAGAAAAGGCCGTAGCGAAAAAAATCGAAGCTGGCCCTTTTGGCTACATCCGTTCAGGTGCTGGCGGTGAACAAACACTGCGCAATAATCGTGCAGCTTTTGAGAAGTATTCCATTGTTCCCCGATTTTTAAATGATGTGTCAAACGTTGATACATCGGTTCATTTGTTTGGTAAAACATATCCAACTCCTTTGCTTTTTGCTCCTGTAGGCATGAATGGAATGGTTCACGATGAAGGTGAGCTTGCCGTTGCACGTGCTGCCCAGTTTTTAAATATCCCTTATATACAAAGCACTGTTTCCACTTTTGCTCTTGAAGAAGTTGCTCAAGCTGCCCCTTCCGCAACAAAATGGTTTCAATTATATTGGTCTACTAATGAAGAAATTGCTTTTAGTATGGCTGCACGTGCGGAGAAAGCTGGATTTGAAGCGATCGTTTTAACTGTCGATACCGTAATGCTTGGCTGGCGTGAAGAAGATGTACGCAATCAATTTTCACCATTGAAGCTAGGCTATGCAAGAGGTAATTATATGAATGATCCTGTTTTTACAACCGCTTTACCTGATGATTCATTCGAGTCCTATGTACAAGGTGTCTTGCAAAATGTCTTCCACCCAACGCTTAATTGGGAGCATGTTCGAGCGTTAAAAAAACGTACTAACCTTCCTATTTTATTGAAGGGAATTCTACATCCTGAAGATGCAAAGCTTGCTATCGACAATGGTATTGATGGCATTATTGTATCAAACCATGGTGGCCGTCAATTAGATGGCGTAATTGGTTCACTTGATGCCCTTCCTGCTATTGCGAAAGTTGTGAATGGACAAATTCCTATTATATTAGATAGTGGTGTGTATCGTGGTATGGATGCCTTAAAAGCACTTGCTTTAGGAGCAGATGCCATTGCAATTGGACGTCCTTTCGTCTATGGGTTAGCCCTTGAAGGACAACAAGGCGTCGAAAAGGTGATGACCAATCTTTATGATGAATTAAAGGTTTCCATCGCATTAGCAGGTTCCACCTCTGTCAAAGGATTACGTAATATCACATTAGTCAAACAGGATGGGACTGAGGTTAAATGAAACAAGCATTACAAGGATTAAAGGTTATCGATTTATCACAAGTCTTAGCAGGTCCTTATTGCACCATGGTATTAGCAGATATGGGTGCAGAAGTTATCAAAATTGAAAAATACCCAAATGGAGACGATACCCGTACAATGGGTCCATTCGTTAATGAAGAAAGTCATATGTATATGATGGTTAATCGTAATAAAAAGGGTGTCTGCATCAATTTAAAAACGACTGAGGGACTGGCTTTATTTAAAGAATTGATCCAATCTGTTGATGTACTTGTGGAAAATTATCGACCAGGTGTCACGAAAAAGCTTGGTATTGATTATGATACATTAAAAGCCATCAATCCTGGCCTAATTTACTGCTCTATTTCCGGTTATGGTCAAACAGGTCCTTATAGTCAAAAGGGTGGCTATGATATTATGGCTCAGGGTCTGAGTGGCTTAATGCATATGACAGGTGAAGCAGATGGACGACCTGTAAAAGTTGGCTTTGCGGTGAATGATATTGCTGCTGCACAAACAGCCTTACAATCGATTTTAATGGCCTATATTTATAAGCTTCGTAGTGGTGAAGGTCAATATATTGATGTGTCCTTAGTGGAGTCAGGTCTTGCGTGGACTGTTTGGGAGGCCGCTGCTTACTTCGGAAGGGGTGAGTTACCTGATCGAACAGGAACCGCCCATCGTGTGTCTGCGCCCTATCAAGGTTTCAAAACACAGGATGACTATATTCTAGTAGGTGCTGGCAATCAAAAGCTATGGGAGATTTTTGCGGTAAAGGTTGTCAATCGACCTGATTGGTTAGACAATCCTCTCTTTACTACCAACTATTCACGTGCCCAACATGTGAGGGAGCTAGAAGCAGAAATTGAAAGCGAGCTAATCAAGCATAAGGCTATCTACTGGCTCGAACTGTTGGATAAGCACGGTGTACCATCTAGTCCAATCTATTCTTATGACCAAACATTAAATGACCCCCATATACTAGAGCGTGGCATGGTACTGTCCTATGAACACCCTACTGCCGGACCAATGAGAACATTGGGATTCCCAGCAAAGTTTTCACAAACACCTGGACAACTAACAAGTGCAGCACCTACATTAGGACAACATAATGAAGAAGTTTTACAGGCATTAAATATTTCTGATCAAGCTATTCAACAGCTCAAGGCAGGCAAAATAATTGGGGCAAAATAAAGAGATTACCTATTTTTAGATCGCTATCCATTAGATTTAGGCTTCTATCGGTCACTTTTTTGATTCTATCCTTCACTTTTTTCTTTCTATCATGCAAAAAAGGCTTCCCCATCCATGAGGAAGCCTTTTTCTTATTGAATAACGCCTAATTCACGACCAACCTTCTCGTAAATCGCAATTGCATCATCAAGCATTTCTTTTGTATGTGCTGCTGTTGGCATATTTCGAACGCGTCCTGTACCTTTTGGAACTGTTGGGAAGACAATTGATTTTGCATAAACGCCTTCTTCAAATAAACGTTTTGAAAATTCCTGTGTTAATTTTTCATCCCCAATGATGCATGGTGTAATTGGTGTCTCAGACGCACCAATATTAAAGCCAAGCTTCTCAAGCCCCGCTTTTAAATAATTACCATTATCCCACAGTTTATCGTGTAGCTCTGTTGAATCAATCAGCATTTGCACGGCTGCTGTAATAGCGGCTACATCACCTGGTGGTAATGCTGTTGAGAATAGAAATGGGCGTGAGCGAACTTTTAGCCAATCAATTAAATTTTTCTTACCTGCTACATAGCCACCTACTACACCAATGGCTTTTGATAATGTACCAATTTGGAAATCAATTTCTTTTTCTAATCCAAAATGCTTCACAGTTCCTTTTCCTTTACCTGTTACACCCGAACCATGTGCATCATCCACATACGTGATTAAATCAAACTCTTTAGCTATTTCCACAATTTCAGGTAATTTAGCAATATCACCATCCATTGAGAAGACACCATCTGTGATAACCATGATTTTATTGTATAAACCTGATTCCTTTGCCGCTTTTGCCTTTGCACGTAAATCCCCCATATCAGAGTGATTAAACGCGATGATTTTTGCCTTCGATAAGCGACATCCATCAATAATAGATGCATGGTTTAATTGATCTGATAGAATGGCATCATTTTTATCCATTACAGCTGAAATAGCTGCCATATTACAATTAAATCCAGATTGATAAGAAATAGCCGCTTCTGTTCCTTTAAATTCAGCAAGCTTTTCTTCTAATTTTACGTGCAAGTCAAGTGTCCCGTTGATTGTACGAACAGCACCTGCTCCAACACCGTATTTATCAATTGTCTCTTTGGCAATACGCTTTAATTCTTCATTTGTTGCTAAACCAAGATAGTTGTTAGAGGATAAGTTAACAAGATTTTTGCCACGGACCTGAATAATTGGGCCATTTGCTCCCTCTACTGGATCGATTTCATTGTATAAGCCTTGTTCATGTAGGGCTTGTAGGTTTTCATCTAAAAATGCATTCAATACTTTTGACAAGCGTATCATCCTTTCCTAGGAAAACTGTTCTCGCTCCTAGTTTAGCACATGCAAGCCATTAGCTACATTACTTTGTTAATCTTTCGAATAGTGGCGCTGTTTTTTCGCGCCATAAAGAAGCCGATAGACAATTATCTAATAAACGACGAACGGTATATTCAGCTTCTGCATATCGTTTGGAATGGCCCATCGCATCCTGTATAGCTTCTTTGTATTGTGCTCGCACTGCCTCGATCGCCGTTTCTGCTTCCTCTGACAGCGCACAATGTTGACCAATATCAAATATCTTATCCCCTAACCTACCATCCTCTGGATCAAAGATATGAGGCTCTGTGCTATCAAAAATACAGAAATTAAGCTCTGGGATAATGACCATATCTACAGATCCCGCATCTAAGCCACACCAAACAATTTGTGCATCAAGCCCTCTTGCATTTGCTTCATCGGCTAAGCTTTTCATTAGTGAAGATTTGCCTGTACCTGGCTTACCTTTAATCATGAAGCGAGTCGTGATACTTTTGGTGATACTATCCACTGTATTTTCCGCACCTCTAGGAGTTAGCGTTCCCAGTAAACGATGTGTCCGCATACCTGTTTTATTCAGAATAATAGATTGGAACACTTCCGACTTTAAATTTTCCACCTGTTCATTTAATGCCTGCCAGTTCATACAGCTTTGTGTGACAACCTCCCAGTCATCATGTAGCTTGATTGCTCGATCCAGTTTCGCTATGCATTTTTCACGCCATGTTGCACGCTCTTGCATCGCCTCTGCAAGCTGTTCTCCAACCTTTTTAAGCTGTATGTCTTCTAAGCATTCATAGAAAGACATGACACGATGCTTTGTACCGAGTAAAGTTGGCTCGATATTCCACTCAGATGCCCATACAAAAAGTCTGTTACAGCCTTTTATATAAACGGCCTCAACAACCTCCTCTAATAAAGCATGCTTAAACCACTCGACAGCAAAGCCCTGTTTCACATAGAAGTATCCTAGTTCTTTTAACAGTTCTGAACCTTTAAATGTGGCAGGCCCTTGCAAAAAATAAACGAGAGACGCCTCTTCCATCATTTCTTTATATAAATGCTTCACACCTTGGCCAGTCAATGCGTGTCCAAAATAATACGTTACATTTCCGTTCAAATGTCGTTCCTCCTTTAGCTTATGCCATGCATTATATGAAAGAACCCTAAAAAAAATGAGAAGCTACTTCTATCCTTTACAGATCTAAGTAGCTTCATGGTTTAATAGAATGGCTTCATGCCCTCCATATTTCCAATACATTTCATCAATATTTTACGACAATACGGTAATGAATATTGCACAATATAGCCTGAAGTTAAGGCAATCAATACCGTCCCTACTCCAACTGGTCCTCCTAGAAGCCAGCCAATAATGGTTACAAGTACTTCAATTCCCATTCTTGCTGTTTTAATAGATCCACCAAACTTTTCGACAAGTATCATCATTAAGGTATCCCTCGGTCCTGCGCCCATATTCGGTGCGATATACATTCCACAGCCAAAGCTCAAAACAAATAAGCCAATAATAAAATATGTAATTTGTAAGCCAAATACATCCGTTGAGGGCAACATCCAGTTAAATACATCAATGAACGAGCCAATTAACAGCATATTGAGCCAAGTACCTATCTTTGGCCATTGACGCAAAACAATGGATGTTGAAGCAACTATAAAGAGTCCTGTTACAATAGACCATGTGCCAATACTTAACCCAAAATTTTGAAATAGACCTACATGTAAAACATCCCATGGGCTTGTGCCAACAATTTTCCCCTTTATCGACATCGTGATGCCAAGTGACATCACCACTAAGCCACCAATAAAAAAGGTCCAACGCCACCCCATTATTCTACGCATTCCTTATCCTTCTCTCTATGAATAATATTGCTATTACTGTATCATACTTTCAACCAAAATTAAGCTATAGTGCTTGAACTAAACCGTTTATCTTACCGCGTAAAAAAACTACCCATTCTCTCACTCATGGGTAGTTGTAATTGAGGCAAGTTGTGCCTTTGTTATATTCTTCAGATCTTCTAATTGTACATGAATTTGCATACCAATTTTCCCTGCACTAACGATTATACTACCTTGTTCTTGAGCAGATGCATCGATGACCGTTGGATATAACTTCTTCATCCCTACTGGTGAACATCCACCACGAACATAACCAGTATGGCTAAGTAGATCTTTTACCGCTAACATTTCAATTTTCTTTTCCCCAACTACCTTCGCGGCTGCTTTTAAGTCAAGCTCATCAGCTACTGGAATAACAAATACAAATAACTTTTGGGCACTTGCTTTTGCTACTAATGTTTTAAATACCCGAGCAACAGGCTGTCCTATCTTCTCAGCTACAGAAACACCATCTACTTGACCGTCCCCTGTTTCATATTCCATCACATCAAAATGAATTTTTTGTTGTTCTAATAAACGAATCGCATTCGTTTTCGCATGCTTTGCCTTTGCCATGTCAACAATCTCCTATCTACAGCATCAGGCTATCAAAGAGAACATAGAATCTTTGTCTGGACGATAGCCATTTTTCGCCATTTGAACGTGAGCCGCATATCTTTCTGATACCTGTTTAAATGCTCTTAACTTGAATGCAGTCTCATAGTTCTTACCGAAAATTGTATCTGCAAATGGGTCCAATTTCAATTCCTTCGAGTAACGTTCAGGAACCTTCACTTCAATGATGTCACGCACAAAAGATGGTTCACTTTCATTTGTGGCAACCTCATCAAAATTTGAATTATTTAACATATGCTGTATTTGAGCATCAATGCTTTGCGCCACACGTAAATCTTGAGTAGAAGGCTCTGCTGATGACAATGCTGCATTACGTACCTGCTCTAAAATGTGCATTGTGTTACCTAGTTCTGAATCGGATATATGCGAGAGATCAGCGTTATCATTCATTCCTACTTTATAGCTTTGCTCATGGGCCCTTACATTCTTTTCTGTTTGCTGTAAACCTTCCATTATGGCTTTCTGCTGAGGAGTTACTTCTTTTGACTCTTCTTGCTGCTGGTCATACAAATCTTGGTCAGTACGCCCTAATAATAAATTTTCAAGTTCAATCAATAATGGATTTTTCTTTGGCTGAAAATACATCGCATTTTTTCTATAGGCATCTCCTGCCTCTTTACGCTGAAGTATTTTTTTACGATTATGCTGGGATGAAATTCTTTCTTGTTCCATTAAATTTGATATTTTCATAGTTTTCACCTCACCCTTCTATCTTCATATGCGAATAAGTTAATAGATATGAACATTCTTTCTCACACTCTATCTATACCATTTAAATAGTTTCTGTACACTCATTATCGGAATTTTCACTATTAAATTCAAGCACTAATTACTACTAACCTCCTAAAGAGATACTAATCATTTCCGAAAATAGGTATAAAGAACCTTATCTATCTAATATTTTCATATTCATTTATTAGCTACATGCCCTTTTCAATAAATTTATTACTATATACACTAAATAAATGGTGTTAATCAACATAAAAAAACAGCCCCTTCATACTGGACTGCTTTTCTCATTTTTTGGGTCTAATCAATATACCTTTATAGGCTAAGTAACCAAGCCATGCACCAATCGTATTTAAAATTAAATCATCAATATCCGCAGAACCAACGGTAAAAATAAATTGTACGGTTTCGACAGCAAGACTAGAAATAAAGCCTAAACAAATAATAACCCACGCTTTTCGGAATTTCTTCGATAGTAATGGCAGTAAAAAGCCCATTGGAGTAAAAATTAATAAGTTGCCAAGTAAGTTAACGATTATAATTTCCCAATTAAAATATTGAGAGTAGTTTATATAACGGAGAATCGTTTCGAAGGGAATAAAATTAGTAGTTAATCGCCAGCTACTATAATCAAACAATCCTAAGTCACCTATAGAGTAATCTCCCTTAAATAAAATGACGACTACATCTACTAAGCGATCAATAACCAATTTATAAAAAGCCATAAATGAATAGATACTAAATAAAATCCAACCTGCAACCTTTAGCGGTAAATAATATGTATCAATGACATCCCGATATGGTAATGGGAGCTTGGCATTATTTTGAACATCCGCTATGTTGTTTTTAGACAAGCTTAACACCCACTTCCCTTTTATTCCTTCCCATATTTTAATATGCTCAACTATAGCTTGCAAGTAGCTGAAAAAATTATCATCCAAAAAGGCTGTCTCCTACCAGCAGAGACAGCCTTCTAATAAGTATGTTTAAACTGGATTTACCCCATGCTTACGTTGTGAGAATAATAAGTATTTTGACATATAAAGTTCTAAGCGATTTTCTAGTACCTTACGCAGCTCATTAGGCTCAATCACATCATCAATGATAAGCTCTGAAGCTAAGCGATACACATCAATTTCCTCTTGATATTCTTTACGTTTCTCAGCAATGAAGCTTGCTTGCTCTTCCTTTGGAAGTTCTGCAATTTTATTGGCATAGACGGCATTGACAGCAGCCTCTGGTCCCATTACGGCAATTTGTGCATTTGATAAAGCAATACAGCAGTCTGGTTCAAACGCAGGGCCAGCCATTGCATATAATCCTGCACCATACGCTTTACGCACAATGACCGTTAGCTTAGGAACAGTGGCCTCACTCATGGCAAAAATCATTTTAGCACCATGACGGATGATTCCTGCTTTTTCTACCTGAGTACCAATCATAAAGCCTGGAACGTCTGCTAGGAATAACAGTGGGATATTGAATGCATCACAAAGTGAAATAAATTTCGCCGCTTTATCAGCAGAATCATGGAATAGCACGCCTCCCTTAACGCGTGGTTGGTTAGCGATAATCCCAACGGATTGTCCATTAATTCGTGCAAGGCCTGTAATTAATTCTGGTGCAAATAATTTCTTCACCTCACAAAACGAATCTTCATCAATAATACGATCAATTAGCTTATACATATCAAATGGTACATTTTGATTTTGAGGAATTAATTCTTCAATAGATTTATCAAATGAAGCTGGTGGTTTAGGAGCCTCTACCTCGCTACGCTCTGCATAATTATTCGGGAAGTATCCTAAATATTTGCGCGCATAAGTAATAGCCTCCTGTTCGGATTTAACAAGCACATCTCCACAACCCGAAACGGAACAGTGCATTTTTGCGCCACCCATTGTTTCTAAATCTACTTTCTCACCGATAACCATTTCAGCCATACGAGGAGAACCTAAATACATAGAAGCATTCCCTTCTACCATCACCACGATATCGCAAAATGCAGGAATATAGGCACCACCCGCTGCGGAAGGACCAAATAATAAACAAATTTGCGGAACTTTTCCTGACAGTTTGACTTGATTGTAGAAAATGCGTCCTGCGCCTCGGCGTCCTGGGAACATTTCAAGCTGATCTGTAATACGCGCACCCGCTGAATCCACTAAATAAAGTAATGGACAATTCAACTTTTCAGCGGTTTCTTGAATGCGAATCATTTTTTCAACTGTACGTTTTCCCCAAGAACCAGCTTTAATCGTTGAATCGTTAGCTAGCACACAAACCGTACGACCATGGATTTTGCCAATACCAGTGATGACGCCATCTGCTGGTAAATCCCCTGCTAAACAGTTCGCATAGAGCCCATCCTCTGATTGAAGACCATCATCGAGTAATAGTTCAAGACGCTCACGTACAAATAGCTTGCCTTGCTGTGCATTTTTGTCATGATATTTTGGTAATCCACCTGCTAAAATTTTATCTTTCATTGTAGGTGGTGTATTTTCTGTCGAGATATTGCTCATGTTTATTTCCTCCCTTTGCCCAATCGATTACACCAAAGTTATTTCTTTGCGTTTTATTTCCCTGAATATTGTGGCGCTCGCTTCTCTTGGAAGGCAAGTAAGCCCTCTAACCGGTCTTCTGTTGGGATCAATGCACTATATGCAAGTGATTCAATTTTTAACCCGGTAGCTAAATCTACCTCAACACCTTGATTGATCGCAACTTTGGCTTGCACTAAAGAGAGTGGTGCATTTTTTGCCATTTCCAGTGCAAGCTGTTGTGCCTTATCTAATACCTCATGTCCTTCATAAACATACTCAATAATGCCATAATTTTCAGCTTCTTCGGCATTCAGCCTACGTGCTGTATAAATTAATTCCTTTGCTTTACCAAGACCAATTAGACGTGGAAGCCGCTGTGTTCCCCCAGCTCCTGGAATAATTCCGAGCGATGTTTCTGTTAAGCCAAGCTTTACATGTGTAGCCGCAATTCGTAAATCACAAGCTAGTGCCAGCTCTAAGCCCCCACCAAAGGCTACACCATTTAGGACAGCAATGACAGGCTGTGCAAGCGTTTCAACTTTTGCCACAGTGGCACCAATCAGCTGCACGATCTGCTTCACTTGTCGATCAGACATTCCTTTACGTTCCTTTAAATCAGCACCTGCACAAAATGCCTTTTCTCCTGCACCTGTTAGAAGGACTACACGCACTGCTGGATCTCCATTGATTTGATCAAGTGTGTCAGACAGCTCATGCAGTAATTGAACCGACATAGCGTTAGCAGCTTCTGGTCTTGAAAGAGTAATAAGTCCAATACTACCCTCTAGTAATTCAAATCGAACGAGTTGTGTCATCCTTGATTTGCACTCCTTTCATTGCGGACAATAGCCATTTGCTTTGATGCAACCGCTTTGCCTAACTTCTCTTCAATAAAGAGTGCTGCCTCTAGCACCTTTTGTCGATCTACGCCTGTTTCAATGCCCATCTCATCGAATAAATACAATAAATCTTCTGTGGCTACATTACCTGAGGCACCCTTTGCATATGGGCAGCCCCCTAGCCCACCAAGCGCACTATCAAACTTGGTAATACCCATCTCTAAGGATTTCATAATATTGGCTAATGCTGTCCCACGTGTATCATGAAAATGCATGGCAAATTTTTTAGCAGGATACCTTTTTAGCAATTCCTCTAAAAGAAACTCAACCTGTGTCGGTACACCAACACCAATTGTGTCACCAAGCGATATTTCCGTCACACCCATCTCCAATAATTTTTCCGTTACTCGTAATACCTTGTCAGGGTGTATATATCCCTCATAAGGACAACCAATAACCGTTGAGATATAACCTCGAACCTGTTTCTTTACAGCCTGAGCTCCTACTACAACTTCCTCTAATATGGGAAATGTATCTTCTATGGTTTTATTAATATTACTTTGGTTATGGCTTTCACTAGCAGACATAAAAATACTTACTTCATCTACTTCAGCCTGCAATGCACGTTCTAAGCCCCGCATATTGGGTACAAGTGCCGCATAGGTAATATCCTTATGTCTTTTAATGGCTTGCAGAACCTCAACTGCATCTGCCAATTGAGGAATCCATTTGGGATGCACAAAAGATGTCACTTCAATATAATTTAATCCTGTTTGACCTAATAAATTTACTAATTGCACTTTATCAGCTGTTGAAATATGCGTTTTTTCATTTTGTAAGCCATCACGGGGACCAACTTCTTTGATTGCGACTTGCTTAGGTAGCTGCATAAACAAGCCTCCTCTTATTCAATTTCTAAAATATCATCATCAACGTTAATAAAGTCTCCCTCATTGGCAATGATTTTCGTCACTACGCCATCCTCTTCTGCTGCAATTGGAATTTCCATTTTCATCGATTCTAAAATGGCTACATCTTGACCTGCTGTCACTTTCTCGCCCTCTGTTACGACGATTTTCCATACTGTTCCTGCCATGCTTGCTTTTACTGTTGCCATAATCATTCACTCCTAATTTTTTAATCATGTATTCGTCCCTCTATGGAAGCACGAATACATGATAATTGTTATTTTGTTTCTGCTAATTGCGGTAAATAATATTGCTCTACAAATTTTGTTGTCGTATAGCCTTTTAAAAATTGTTCATGTGTGACGGTTTTTAACAGCATCGGGATATTCGTTTGAATCCCCTCCACTTTATACGTCTTTAGCGCTTGTGCTAATCTTTCACAGGCAATTTCTCTTGTTTCCCCCCACACCACCAATTTACTAATCATTGGATCATAGAATGGTGTTACCACTGAACCAGACTCTACACCACACTCATGTCGAATTCCTTCACCTGTCGGTAATTCAAGAGTCGTAATGGTACCTGGAGACGGGAAAAACGTCGAAGGATTTTCAGCGTATATGCGCACTTCAATCGCGTGCCCTTCTTTAGTCATACTTTCTCTAGTGAACGTAAGAGGTTGTTTTGCAGCAATTTTTAATTGCTCCTCTACTAAATCAAGCTTCGTAATTTCCTCCGTAACGGGATGCTCTACCTGTAGTCTTGTATTCATTTCTAAAAAATAAAAGTTTTGATCTTCATCAACCAAGTATTCGATTGTTCCAGCATTGACATAACCAATATGCTTCGCCGCCTTAACTGACGCTTCTAGCATTTTTTCTCTTGTCTCTTGTGAGATAAACGGTGATGGTGCTTCTTCTACTACTTTTTGATTTCTTCGTTGAATAGAGCATTCTCGTTCAAATAATGGAACGACATTACCTTGATGATCAGCAATAATTTGCACCTCGACATGGTGAGGGTTAGCAATGAATCGCTCCATATACATCGTGCCATCACCAAAGAATGATTGTGCACGCTTTTGATTTCCCTCAAAAGCTTTAGCTAGTTCCTTGGCATTTTCAACTAGTTGCATACCGATACCGCCACCACCTGCTGATGCCTTTAACATAATCGGATAGCCTAAACGTTCCGCTATGTCAGTGGCTTCTTCTACATCCTTCACAGGCGCTTCTACACCCTCTACAATCGGTACACCAGCAGCTTTCATTGTTTTACGTGCCTCTAATTTACTGCCCATTGAAGCTATCACATCAGCACTTGGCCCGATAAACACTAAACCTGCCTCTGTACAACGTTTTGCAAAATTTGCATTCTCTGATAGTAAACCATAGCCAGGATGAACAGCCTCTGCACCACTTTCTAGTGCAATTTCAAGAATGCGGTCGATATTTAAATAGCTCTGTGCAACCGGTGGCTTCCCAACACAGAAAGCCTCATCTGCATCTTTCACATGTAAGCTTTTAGCATCTGCCTCTGAATAGATTGCAACCGTATGAATATTTAGGCGCTTGCATGTTCTGATCACTCGTCTAGCAATCTCCCCACGATTTGCAATTAATACCTTATTGAACATAGTCACTGCCCCTCCTTACTTTACGGTCATAACGAAATCTTCTCGTAATTTATATTTTTGAACTTTTCCAGATGCAGTCATTGGATAGTTATCAATAAAGAAAATATGTCGCGGAATTTTATGTCTAGAAATTTTATCCCGACAATAATCTCGGATTTCATCCGCTGTAGCCTGCTCCCCTTCTTTTAAAACAATCCAAGCTGCCGCCTCCTCGCCATAAACAGGGTCAGGGACACCTGCAACCTGAACATCTGAAATTTTCGGATGTGTATAAAGGAACTCCTCAATTTCACGAGGATATAGGTTTTCGCCACCACGGATAATCATATCCTTTAAACGACCTGTTACACGGACATAACCTGCTTCATCCATTGTTGCTAAATCACCTGTGTGCAACCAACCATCCTCGTCAATCGCAAGATCTGTTTCCTCCTGGTTTTTATAATAGCCCTTCATCACATGATAGCCCCTCGTACATAGCTCTCCCTGTTCATTTGTCGGAGCTTCCTCGGTAGTTCCTGGAACAACAATCTTTACTTCTAGGTTAGGTAAAGCGCGGCCAACTGTCTCCACCTTTAACACTAGCGGGTCATCCGTTCTTGTCTGTGTAATAACAGGTGATGATTCTGTTTGACCGTAGCATATTGTTATATCTTTCATGCCCATCTTCTCAATGACCGCTTTCATAACTTCAATTGGACAGTTTGATCCTGCCATGACTCCTGTACGTAAAGTTGAAAGATCGAAAGATGCAAAATTCGATAAATTCAGTTCACTAATGAACATCGTTGGCACGCCATGTAATGCAGTGCATTTCTCTTGTTGAACGGTTCTTAGTACCTCTTCAGGTGAGAACTCCTGTACTGGTACCATGGTTCCACCACTCGTTGTAATGGCTAATGTTCCTATGACACAACCAAAGCAATGGAAGAATGGGACTGGGATACATAGACGATCCTCTGCCGTTAAACGCATACATTCAGCAATATTGACAGCATTATTGACCAAGTTAAAGTGCGTTAGCATTACTCCCTTAGGAAAGCCTGTTGTACCAGAAGTATATTGAATATTAATGACATCATCATAATGGAGAGATTGCTCTCTTCGATCTAGCTGTTCTTCTGTTACTTGCTCGGCAGCAGTTAAAACGTCTGACCAATTAAGTACGCCGGGGTATTTGGTTTCACCGATTAAAATAACATTTTTTAATAAAGGTAGTCGCTTTGATTGCAAATTACCTGGTTCACAATGTTCAAGCTCTGGACATAACTCTTGCAGTGTATTAATAAAAGAATGGTCTCGATAATTTTCAATTAAAAAAATCGTTTTAGCATCAGATTGCTTCAATAAGTACTCCAACTCACTTGCACGGTAATTCGTATTTACCGTTACAATTGGAGCACCCATCTTCCCTGTACCAAATTGAAGCTGTACCCACTCTGGAACATTTGTCGTCCATACTGCGATATGGTCTCCCTTTTCAATTCCAAGAGCCATTAAACCTCTTGCTACGTATCGAGCTTGACGATTTAGCTGCTCATAAGTCATGCGTAAATTTCTGTCAGCATAGACCAATGCTTCATTCTGCGGGTACTTTTTTGATTGTTCATCTAGCAATTGACCAATTGTTTGATACACAAGTTCTGCCATGAAGATCCCCCTTATTTATGCTATTTAATTTAACTGATGATGATTAACAGCCAATTAGACGAGAAATAACAAGACGTTGAATTTCAGATGTTCCTTCACCGATTTCCATTAATTTAATATCACGTAAATGACGTTCTACATCGTATTCTTTCATATATCCAGAACCACCATGAATTTGGATTGCCTGATTACATGTACGGAAGCCCATTTCAGAAGCAAATAGTTTAGCCATCGCAGCTTCTTTGCCAAATGGTTTCTTTTGATCTTTTAACCATGCTGCTTTATGTACTAACGTACGAGCAAGCTCTATTTCCATTGCCATATCAGCTAACTTAAATTGGATCGCCTGTAGCTTCGAAATAGGTGCACCAAATTGCTCACGTTCCTTCGCGAATTTTAGTGCCTTTTCATAAGCAGCCTGGGCAATTCCAACAGAAAGAGCAGCGATGGAAATACGACCACCATCCAATGTATTTAAAAACTGGCTAAAGCCACGTTTTTCATCCCCTAATAGATTCGTTCTTGGGACACGGACATTTTCTAACACAATTTCACATGTATTGGAGCCACGTACACCCATTTTGTCATAATTACAGTTGATTGTTACGCCTGGTGTGTTTGTTGGCACAATAATAGAAGAAATAATCTTTTTACCATCTTCACGTTTACCTGTTACCGCCGTTACAATAATTTGTCGAGCATATCCTGCATTGGTGATCCAGCATTTCTCTCCGTTAATAATGTAGTCATCACCATCGATAACAGCTGTAGTACGTGTGCCCCCTGCATCTGAACCTGCATTTGGCTCTGTTAAACCGAATGATCCTAATGTCTCACCCTTAGCTAATGGAACTAGCCACTCTTGCTTTTGTTCCTCTGTGCCGAAGTTGTAAATTGGAGAGGCTCCTAAGCTAACAGCAGCTGCATAGCTTAACCCTGTGCCCCCACATGCTCGACCAATCTCCTCTACAGCTAAAGCGTAGGACACCGTATCACCACCTGATCCACCATATTCCTCAGGAAACGGGATACCCAATAAGCCTAGTTCTGCCATCTTCTTAAAGCTCTCTATTCTCATTGTTGATGTCTCATCAACCTCACGAGCATACGGTTTAATCTCCTTCTCAGCAAAATCACGCACCATGTCTCGAATCATCTCTTGCTCTTTTGTTAATTCAAAATTCATCCCTAATCCCCCTAATGTCGAATTTGCCATAGTAATGTAGCTTAAGAACAATTGCTTACAGTTAATACCGACTAGTCGGTTTGTAAAAACAAATAATAAAACCAGTGTTTCCTACTGGCTACCCCTTTATTATAAATTGCTTCGCTTCTTCCATGGCTTGTTCTGTCACAATTGCCCGTAATACCATATCGGTAAAAACATCTGTGATTTGCTCCATCGTTAATGGTCCTGATTGCTTAAACCATTTGTATGTCCAGTTAATCATCCCGACAATTGCCATTGTCACAATTGTACAAGGTAATTCGGTACGAAAAACCTTTGCTTCCTGACCCTCTGCTATCACTCTTTGTAAAATATCACGATAGTGATCTCGCTTTTTATGGATGATGTCACTATATTCATCTGAGAGTGAACGACTTTCTTCATAAAAAATCGTAATATGTGCTTGATACATATCAAATACTTGTGTCAGTGTTTGCAGCATGGCACACAAACGTGTGATGGGTGTATCGAATTTGTCATATGCAGCTTGCGATTGTTGAATGACATATGAAATAAAGACATCATGAATTTCATACAACAGTTCATCTTTTGATTTAAAATTATGATAAAATCCACCCTTTGATGCCCCAATGTATTCCACAATACGATCCACTGTTACATTGTGATAACCATCTTGTTGAAACAATTCAACTGAAGCGTCTACAATTCTTTGTTTTAACGTTTTCTTTACCATAGGCCCTATCATCCTTCATCTAGCTCTATACTTCATCACTCCTTATAATCAGGAAAAATCATTCAAACCCATAAAGTATTCTATTTTTTCCTAATTATAAAAATACTATGACAACATAAATATAGCATTCTCAAAATTTGGTGTCTAGCAACAAAATAGATTTTTCGCAAAATTACGAGCAAAAATTTTACATAGAACAGAAATTAAAAAGCTAAAATCACATATACACCATATGAAGCTTCTTTGCTTTTCATGACAAATTTTCTTCCCTTTCTTTTCTTTGTTTACTAAATGCATTTTACATTGCAGTAAAACTGCGAACCCACTCAACCTATGCTATATTTAAAACCATGGAACTATGAAAGGGTGTTAACAATGGCAAAGAGCGTAGTAATTGCTGAAAAACCTTCTGTAGCACGTGATATCGCACGTGTACTGAAGTGTAATAAAAAAGGAAATGGTTTCCTTGAGGGAGATAAATATATTGTTACTTGGGCGCTTGGACATCTTGTAACTCTGGCTGACCCTGAAAGCTATGATGTGAAATATAAAACATGGAATCTAGAAGATCTACCCATGCTACCAGAACGTTTAAAATTAACGGTTATAAAGCAAACTGGAAAGCAATTTAATGCAGTCAAAAGTCAGCTTTCACGTAATGATGTTAATGAAATTATCATTGCTACAGATGCTGGACGTGAAGGTGAATTAGTAGCACGCTGGATACTGGATAAAGTGAAAATTAAAAAGCCTTTGAAACGCTTATGGATTTCCTCTGTTACAGATAAGGCAATTAAAGATGGGTTTGCCAATCTAAAGCCAGGTAATGCATATGATAATCTATATGCCTCTGCTGTAGCTCGCTCAGAGGCAGATTGGTATATCGGGCTTAATGCTACTCGTGCTCTAACTACCCGCTTTAACGCACAGTTGAATTGCGGACGTGTACAAACACCAACAGTAGCAATAATTGCTGCACGTGAAGATGAAATTAAAAACTTTAAGGCACAAACTTATTATGGTATTGAAGCGCAAACAACTGACAACTTAAAGCTCACATGGCAAGACCAAAATGGTAATAGTCGTAGCTTTGATAAAGATAAAATCGATACACTGGTGAAAAAAATAGGAAATAGCAATGCTATTGTTGCGGACATTGAAAAGAAACCTAAAAAATCATTTGCACCTGGACTTTATGATTTAACTGAATTGCAGCGGGATGCCAATAAAATCTTCGGCTACTCAGCGAAAGAAACATTGAATCTCATGCAAAAACTCTATGAGCAACATAAAGTGTTAACTTATCCACGTACGGATTCTCGCTTTATTTCACAGGATATCGTTGCCACACTACCAGAACGCTTAAAGGCCTGTGGTATTGGTGAATATCGCTCCATCGCCAATAAACTGCTTACTAAACCAATCAAGCCAACAAAGGCCTTTGTCGACGATAGTAAAGTATCAGATCATCATGCAATTATTCCAACAGAGGGCTATGTAAATTATTCAGCTTTCACAGATAAGGAACGTAAAATTTATGATCTTGTTGTAAAGCGTTTCCTAGCTGTTCTACTCCCTGCTTTTGAATATGAGCAACTAACACTTCGTGCAAAAATTGGCGATGAAAGCTTTATTGCTCGTGGAAAAACGATTTTATCATCTGGCTGGAAGGAAGTTTATGAGCATCGCTTTGATGATGAGGACACAGCAGATGACGTAAAGGAACAAATACTACCACGCATTGAGAAGGGCGATATGTTAAAAGTAAAGCTTCTTGCCCAAACTTCTGGTCAAACAAAGCCACCTGCTCGATTTAACGAAGCTACACTTTTATCAGCCATGGAAAACCCAACAAAATACATGGCAACGAATAATAAAAAATTAGCCGACACATTAAAATCTACGGGTGGTCTTGGCACAGTCGCAACACGTGCAGATATTATTGAAAAGCTTTTCAATTCCTTCTTAATAGAAAAGCGTGGTGGCAAAGATATTTACATTACCTCTAAAGGTCGTCAACTACTCGACCTAGTGCCAGAGGAATTGAAATCCCCTGCCCTGACAGCAGAATGGGAGCAAAAGCTTGAGCTTATTGCAAAGGGTAAGCTAAAAAAAGATGTATTTATTAGCGAGATGAAAAATTACACAAAGGAAATTGTTACAGAGATTAAGGGTAGTGACAAAAAGTATAAGCATGATAATATCTCTACCAAATCCTGTCCTGATTGCGGTAAACCGATGCTTGAAGTGAATGGCAAGAAAGGAAAAATGCTTGTCTGTCAAGATCGCGAATGTGGTCATCGTAAAAATGTCTCACGTACCACAAATGCACGTTGTCCACAATGTCATAAAAAATTAGAGCTTCGTGGAGAAGGCGATGGTCAAATTTTCGTTTGTAAATGTGGCTATCGCGAAAAATTATCAGCCTTTGAAGCAAGACGCAAAAAAGAAGGCGGAGGCAAGGTCGACAAGCGCTCCGTACAAAAGTACTTAAAGCAGCAAAACAACGAGGAGCCTGTGAACAATGCACTTGCTGAAGCATTGAAGGGGTTAAAGTTCGATTAATTAAAAAGAGCAAATTCACTCTATATGTGAATTTGCTCTTTTATTATGCATACTCATCCCTTCTAAACATATCTTGAATTGACTGAATATTCTATATCGAGGGAGGTTTTTAATGGAAGCAAAAGATTTTAGGCCACGTAATGTAATTTTTATGACGGTTGTTGTAGGTGTCTCTGTGTTAATTGGCCAAGCTATTTATGTCTTGTTTATTGATGTACCTTTTCCATAAGAAAGATTTATATCTTTAATTGACTAAGTAAATATTTCCCATTATTGATTATTTCCTGATGATTCGGTTTCCATTTTTGTGCCTCTAGATTATGCTGATAGGCATTTTCAAATAACCGTAACCCCCTGTATAAAAGGCTTAATTGTAAATGAGGAATCCATGTTGAATAAGCATGCTTTTGGATAGTCATTGTATCGGCAGGAGCTTGTTGCAAGGCTTGAGAGTACCAGTAAATAGCCTCTTTATGTTTTAATTGCTCCATAAAAAATTGGCCCATTCGGCAACATGCTTCTGGCTTTGGTCGATCATATAGGAAAGATTGCAAAACAGCTTGCTGTGCTTGTTGATCATCATGTAAACATCGATAGCATTCCCCTACTTGTAAACAAGCCTCAATGCGATTATCTGTAGTGCCTAAGTTGCTATCCAAAAATAGATTGTATTGATTAATAGCTTCTAGATAACGGTGATGTAATTTTAGTTCATTCGCATAATGAAATGTCTCAATTGCTGAAAGAGAATGTCCATTCTTTACTAATGCCTCATAAATATTTATATTGCGATGAATATCTTTCGTTAACGGTAAATGTGTGACAGCGATATCACTATGATAGAGCTGCCCTGACACCCTTAAATTCTCATGAACAGCACCCTCCCATTGAAAATGATTCGCCCTTTTTACTAAACGAAACTTTCGTTCACTACACTCCACTTCCCCATCACAATCAAGCGTCAAATAATAATCCATTGTTACAGCATCAATAGAAGGAAATAACGTTTGCTTTAGCTGGCTGAATTTGTGCTGATTTTCCTTTGTCATAACATCATCTGCATCAAGCCATAAAATATAGTCTTTTGTTGCCTGCTGAAAGGAAAAATTTCGTGCTTTGGCAAAATGATTACACCAGGAAAAGTCATAAATTCGAGAGGTAAAATTTTGTACAATCTCTTTTGTACGATCAGTTGAGCCAGTATCAATAATATTAATCTCATCCACGAGGTGCTGAACAGAATCTAAGCATCTTTCAATCGTACATTGTGCATTTCTAACAATCATACATAAACTAATCGTTAACATCTGTCCCCTCCTTAGCAATGGTTTAATTTATGCTAATGCAGTATTTTATCGAAAAAATTTTTCGATTATCACCTAACTTTGTAAATTTATAATGTAAAACAAAAAAACGAACGCGATTTACGTTCGTTTTTTTAGCAATTGAAATCCTATTGAATCAAGATAAATATTGCTCACGCCATGTTAATTGTTCTTCTTCTGTAAGCTGTTGCTCTAAATGATGATCCCATTGATTGAGTAATGTATTCCATACTCGTACAAATACGATATCCTGTTCCTTATCATAAAGAACAAACTCTAAACATGGGCTATCATTAATTTGTTGCGCCTCTGTTTGAACAATTTTTGCGATGACTTTCTGAGAGCTACCTTCCTCTTCTTCATCCGCTTCCTGTAAAGCTGCAATCACCATGGACTCCTCAAATTGTTCCTGTTGTTCTGCCTCTTTGTCAATATAACGATAAAGCTCTGGCAATTCATCATATTCATCATTACTTGTATCAATAGTGAGAAACGATTGATGGCAAGGACTAAAGTAAAGCGTGGAGGTTTCTTCCTCTAGTTCTTCTTCAAAAATACCTCGTTCTAGCTGCCTCTGACCTTTTTCAGTTAGCCTATAGAAATCATCTTCATTCCTCACAAGGTTTACTCGAATCATTAAAGAAACCAAGTCTTCAATAAATAACGGGTCTACAAGCAATAACTCGCTCAATTCCTGTGCGTTGCTAAAATCCGCCTCTTGGATACTAAGCAGAAGCATTGTCATTAAGACATCCATTGTTGAACGACGAACAGGCTCATAGGTCACATCAACTGTTCGAATGGGAATACACCATTCAGCCGTTTTGACAATTTTAATATTACGATTCTGCTGAAGCTCACGCATTAGTCGTTGTTGTAATTTTGACAATCTACATCACCAATCCTTCATGATTACGCAAGCCATCGTAGGATTTTACTGTTTTTAACAAATTCGCATACATCTCTCTTGTCTCTTGATGTTTTGCACGTTTTGCAAACATTTCTGCACTTCCAACAAGCAGTAGTAACTCACGGGCACGAGATAGCGCGACATTTAATCGACGATAATCTCTGGCAAAGCCAATATCCCCGCCTTTAGGTGTATTACGAACCATGCTCACTAAAATGACATCCATTTCCATCCCTTGGAATTTATCAACAGTCCCTGTTCTAAATTGCAGATGTGGTAGCTGTAATTCTTGCTGAAGAAGACGATTAATTTTCTTTACCTGCTCACCGTAGAAACTGATGACACCAACGCTTTTTTGAGCATCCTGCGGCATACGCCCTGCTTCTTTTGCTGCCTTCACAGCTTCATTGAGATCTAGTAAAATACGTCTAATTGTGAGCAATTCTCCTTCATTAAAACGACTCGTTCCCCCTTTTACTTGCTCCTCTAAATAAGGTTTTTCTGTTGGAATATCAATCCACAGTAAATGGTCATCACGTTTTATAAACTGCCCTTCTAAGCCATGATCTCTTGCTGCATCTGAATCTGGTAAGCCACATTGCAAGCCATTTTCTTCTTCCGCATAAAACGGTGTGATACTTTGCATGATTTTCTCATGCATGCGGTATTGCAATGCTAGCATTTGCTTATGTGTTGGTGGCAAATTATTAAATAAACGCTCAAATAATGATTCACGCAACAGATTTTTTAATTCCTGTGCGCCTTCAAAGTTTGGATTTTCTTCTAGCATTGCCTTTAATGTTTCCTCCAGCGTATCATCCCCAAGTAATGGTGGTAGCTGATGATGATCACCTACTAAAATTACTTTCTTCCCCTTTAGCATTGGTAAGAGCAATTCTGGTGGTGTTGCCTTTGAAACTTCATCAATAATAACCACATCAAAGGTCGGATAATTTTCCATAAACTCCTTACTGGCAGAAGCTACGCATGTTGTACCAATAACGTTCGCATGACGCACATACAATTTTCGAATTTCATCTAAATCATACTCTGTTGCGTTTTGTAATTTTTCACGCCATTGTTCTTGTAGTTTTTTGTGAAGAGGTAGCTGTTTTTCCTGATGTTGGAATGCTTCGATTGCTTGCTTTGCAGTTTGAATAGCTTCCTTCACCTCTTCAGCCGTTCGTTCTGGCATAGATTGTAAAAGCTTTGTATAGGTAGCTAGTTGCTTTTCTTTCTTCAATCCTGCTATATTAATATCTTTTATTTGTTCTTCTATAAGCGTTAGCTGCTGTTCTACTTCCTGCAAGTTTGTTTGGACAGTCTGTAAAGAGGCTTGTTTAGGAACGAGTTGTACTTTAGCCTGTTCCACTGCCTCCAGTTGCTGCTTTGCTTGTAGAAGAGACTCTCTAGCTTGTGAGGCAAGAATTTTTAAATAGTCTACAGATTCTTCTGGTTCTTCAGTAATTTGAAAGGCGTTTGCTAATTGTTGTAACCGCTCAGTATGCTGGATAAATGGTTGGAGCTGCCGCTGGTAACTTTGCACATCAAAGCTAGTTATTGCACATTCCTGATGAATTAAAGTTCCAAGATTTTTACGAAAAGTTTCGTATTCCTGATCTTTATGCTCTTGCTGTTGCTTTAGTGCTATACCCTTTTGCCAAACAAAATCACGACGCATATATAGCCCGAGCAAATAACTTTCAATAACATCACTTGCTGGTGCTTGACCATCTTGAAAAGCCGTGTTTAATTGTGCGAATACACCAGTAAGGTTTTGCAAAGAAAACGATTGTACCGGTTGTAGTCTACTTTTAGCAAGGGCACGCTCCTTGCCTTCATGCGTAACCAAAGCCTCAAGCTTCACAATTGCTTTTTGTAAACGCGCATTAATCGTTGACCATGCCTCTAAATCTTTCGCATCCTCTAAATGCTGCAAGCGATCAATTTGTTGCGAAAGTACATGAGAAGGGCGAATTTGATAATGCTGTAAAAAACGCTGGATAAGCTCAAATGAGGTTAAGGTGTATATATATTTTTGCGCTTCCTTCATGATTACTAGACGATTACTTTCGATTTCATATTTCTGCTGTATCTCTTCAAATTGCTGTGTTAACTGGTGCTTTTGTTCTTGTAGTTCTTTATATTGAGCAGCAGCCTCTAGATGATTCACTTTTTCAGTAGTTTCCTGAATCGTTCCCTGTAGTTGCTCGACTGAAGGGTAATCAGCAAGGGTCTGTTCAAGCTGCTGTACAATTGGCTCAATTTGTGCGAGCTGTTTTTCATAATGCTCTTTTTGAGTCTCACATGTTTGTTGCTCTGTTTTAGCAGCCTTCAATTCTTTTTTTAATGCTTGAATCTCTTGCTGTAAAATGGGTTCTTCCATAGCTGCCTGCTCTTTTGCAGCAATTTCCTGTGTTAATTGCTCTAGCCATTGCTCTAATTTCTCTAGCTCATCTTTTGCTTTTACAAGGTTTGCTTCTAGCTCTTGCTGACGTTCTGGAAATATTGTAATTGCTTCTTCAATCGCAGCAAGTGTCTGCTCACGCCATTGAAGCGCAACATTTTCCTCAATGAATTTTTTACCCTCTTCCTCAATACTTTCCGTTCTACCATAGCGTAAAATTCGAATTTCTTGATTGGACAGTAAGCGTCCTAATGCATTATCTACAGCTAAATTAGACTGTGAGGCAACAAGTGTTTTTAAGCCTGCTTTAACATTTTGCTGACAAATCTCTGAAATGACAGTTGTTTTCCCCGTACCAGGTGGACCCTGAATGACATACAAATCCTCAACAGATAGTGCACCTAAAACGGCTCGTCGTTGATATTCATTTAAATTATTATGAAACTCAATATCTTCGCGTAGCTTAGATGCCCGAACTACAGGACGCCGCTCAAACAGTATGGTTTCTAAATTAGGGTTTACTGCCTCACCCTTTTCTAGCTTTGTAAAACCATTACGTAGTCGTCGAATTTGGCTTAATGTTGCAAAATTACTAAAGCTCGCTTTTTTGGAACGAAGATTCAGCTGGTCCTTGCGAGCCAAATCCTGTATAAAAGGCTTTACATCAATTTCTACCGTTTGCTTTCCTGCATTAGCCTTAATAACCTGTCCTATCTCGCCTCGAATTCCTTGAATGCTAACACTTAACCCCTCTAGCTTTTTCCATTCTTTACTCTTTATGTAGGGACATACAATGGTTAAGCGTGTAAAGTCTTCATTGAAATAGCTTTGTTTAAATTCTGTATGAATATCATCAATGGTTGCATCTCGTTCTTGTATTTTTAAATAGCCTTCCCAGCTGGCTATACGTTTTTTTACATACTCTGTACGTTCCTCTGCAATCGGTAGCTGTCTTATTTTGGTGTGAAGCTCAAGTGGAATACCTGCTCCATTATTAGGCTTCGTCACAAATTGTAATGCGGCTGCTAAGCGACGATTTGTGTTAATAGGTCCACGCATATGGACAAATCGAATATTGGTTGCCAGCAATCCTTCCACCTTTAGCACACAATCCATAATAACCGTTTTCTCAGTAAGAATATCGCTTAATTTTTCATTGTCCTCCGCATTAAAATAGATGGATAAAAAGGTTTCACCAACTGTTTTTGCTTTTCGTTTTTCAATATAGACAGTAAAAGATCTTTGTAACGCAAAAAAGGCATGCTCGTTTGCTGAGCATTCCTCTACCGCTTCCTTCGCCTTATTGGTCAAAATAAGATTACAGCGTTGTTTTTCTAGTAAAGCGATGTCCTGCATGAGCAGCCCTCCTTCCTGTGTCACTAAAGTTTTATTTTATCACATCCTAAAACAATACTTACAAAGAAAAATCCCCTGCACAGTGATTTCTTACCACCGTACAAGGGCTATCTTAATGTTGGTCAATTGTTTCCTTCGGCAAGTTCTTGCTCATTTCACAGTATTGAACAAATACTCGAGCTAATTCACGTAAACGACTATGAACGTCTTCATCTACAATAGTATTATTTGCATCGAAATGTGATGTATGTGTATACACATAGTTTGGCGTAACAAGCGCTCGGAAGTAGTCTAAAATAGGTTTTAGCTGATTTTCGACTACAAGGTGATGCTGGTATGTGCCTCCATTTGCAACAATAGATACGGGCTTATAGCGCATTGTTTTAGGGTGTAAGAAATCAAAGGCATTTTTCAAAACACCTGGAATGGATGCTTGGAAAATAGGCGTTGCAATAATGTAAGCGTCTGCCTCTTCAAATTGTTGAATCATTTTTTTCATATCATCATTTAATGGAGAACCATCCACAATTTGATGCTTATATTGACTAAAATGCATCATTTCTAACTCGAAACTAGCATCTAATTCTTTAATATATTGCTCCACTTGCTCTAAAATAGCACTAGTTTTACGACCAAACATCGTGCCATCTACGAGTAAAATTTTCATCTTTACTTTGCCTCCACATTCATCTTCTACAATAATATTGTAACAAATGAAAAGTGGCTCGGAAAGGATTGTCATGACAATTGATATAAATTCAGTCTTTAGACGGAACGACGAATTTAATCCTAAAATTAATTATCCTGATCACGTTGTCGGAAATGGACTTCCTTATCAATGACCGTTTCCTCAAGCTTATATTTATCTCGATTAATGACAACCTCACGATTAACTTTCTCGCCTTCATTCAGCTTATCCCAATTAAATAATGTCTCTCTTGAAATGTCCTCTTCTGGTATTTCCGGATACTCTAATGTAGCTAACTCATCTGAAGGATAAATAGTGACTGGCTGTTGTTTACCATATAAGGCAATGATAATCATAGCCTTTGCCACTTGTGTAGCTTCAATTGCTCTAGAACGTTTTAAAGGTCCAATCAATAAAGGCTGTGCAAGCTTTAATAATTTTTCTCCTGCCTTTTCTCCTAATCGAAATTCATCACGGTTCCCTACTAAGAGTGATGGGCGAATAATGGAAAGCCTTTGTAAACCTAGTTCCTCTAAATCACGCTCAAGTTTACCTTTAACTCGATTATAGTAAAATGGAGAATTTTCATTAGCTCCCATTGCCGTAATCACAAGAAAATGAGGGATTCCCCGTTTTTTTGCTAAAGAGGCAATTGCTAACGGGTATTCAAAATCTACCTTTTCAAACATTTCACGAGAGCCTGCCTTTTTAATGGTTGTACCTAAGCAACAATACAATTCATGAGCAAATCCTATATCGTTTTCTTCTATTCTATCAAAATCACGAATTTTCACTTCTAACTTTGGATGCGTATAAGTTAGCTTTCTTCGTGCAATAACTGTTACTGAAATATACTCATCATTTTCACATAATTGTTCAACTAGAGCGGAGCCGGTTAAACCAGTCGCCCCTACAACAATCGCTGCACGCATACTCATTTTTTCTCCCGTCCTTCTACTTATTGATAGTATATCAATTACGCTTATCTTGACACATCGGAGTTAAACAAAGCATCCCATCATCTCCATTTGTAGAGGGATTTTTCGAACCAAGATAAAGAACTTCCAATTGTTATGTATATTCCTACAATTCGCCTTACTATATATATCGACCATTTTTTTGATGATTAAAACTGATTAAAGATAGCTATTTTAGAAGATTCCGCTAGAGACAATCATGATCAAATCCTAAATTTTACACATACTTGCCCTTTCTTCGCCATAATTTAAAGAGACAGAGGAAAGGATGGGATACATTTGCAAAACGAAACACACGCAATTGAACCAAAAAAAACGATTGTTTTCATTATTGAAAGCTGTATTGATAAAGGGCTGTATCCTTTTGAACGGGTTTCAACATTAGCTAAACTACTTTCGAATGAGAAGGTTTTTATCTTTGTAAAGACTCCTTCAAATGACGGAATTCAAATTTTAATGAATGAAGGAGTTACGCCTATTCTATTTGATCACTTTAACGAATTACCTAAGCAAATCAAAGGACTTCAACCTGATTTAATTGTTAGAGATGGGCGAAATTCTGAAGGCTGGCAAGTAGAGGAATTACGACCATTCTGCAAAACAATTATTCATTTTGATGATTTTGGTGAAGGTGGCCAAGCCTGTGATTGTGTACTACTAGCACTCTATCAAGAAGTGAAAGATTATTTACCAGCGCATTATATTGGTGGAAGCTTTGTTTTTGCCCTGCCAGATGCATATCAGCATTTCGATAATATACCTGATAGTAAAACACCTGAAAATCCGCCTCATATCGTTGTTGCTTTCGAGGATGGGGACGAGCATAATTTAACGTATCGAACACTTCGACACCTAACTCAGCTACAAATACCACTACAAATTACAGTTATGATTGACGACAGCTATCGCCATGCAACGGATGACTTGCAAATGATGGTACTTAGTCGTCGCAATACTGCTATTCTTCGAGATAAAGATGCACTCCTCAAACTACTACCTAAAGCAGATGTCATTATTTGTAATGCTAACTATACACCTTATAAAATTGCCTCTTATGGCGTGCCATGCATTACACTTGCGCAAACTGAAGCTGAGCTTTTACATGCTTTTCCTCGTGAGCATAATGGCTTTATCCATCTAGGACTTGGTCGTAAAATGAAGCAATCACAAATCCAAAATGCTGTCATGGAATTTCTTTTACACGAAGCTCGCAGTGAACGAGCAGTGAGAAAACAGCGACAACTCAATCTTGCTGGTAATAATGAAACACTTCAAGCTTTACTCTTAGATTTTGCTTACGATCGTCATAATATCGCTTCTACTTAGTGCTACTTCGAAGATGATTATGATACAATATATAAGAATTTTTCACTCCAACAGCTCTTACAGTAGTTGGGACATAAGTAAATTCAACAAGTACCCGATTGATTTTAAAGAATAAGCGGTGGGGGATTCTTAAAACCTCCATCGCTTTTACACGCATTCACTATAAAAATATTCTCAAAAGGAGTAGTCTTCATGCCAACAAAAAGTGATATTGAATACCAAATTAGAGAGTTAAAAATGGACTATATGAATTTACAAGGTGATATAGAAAAGTTGGAGTCTACTGGACACAACGATCAGGTAGCTAAGGCAGAGCAACGTCTTGCGAATATGGAAGCTCAATTAGCAGAACTTAACAAGCAGCTTGCAGAACTATAAAATGTAAACAAGAAAGATAGTTGGAGGAACAGATATGGCAATATTAACAGTAGAAAATTTAGGTCATTCTTTCGGTGATCGTACACTCTTTAAAGATGTATCGTTTCGCTTAGTGGAAGGTGATCATATTGGACTTGTAGGGGCTAATGGTGTCGGTAAGTCTACATTAATGGGTATCATTACAGGTCAAACGATCCACGATACAGGAAAAGTTGAGTGGCTGCCTGGTACACACTATGGTTATCTAGACCAACATACCGTACTAACGGCTGGTAGAACAATGCGTGAAGTGTTACGCGATGCCTTTTTACCATTATATAAAAAAGAAGAAGATCTGAATGAAATTACAGGCAAGATGGCAGACGCAACGCCTGAAGAATTAGAAGTACTTTTAGAACAAATGGCAGAAGTACAAGATGCATTAGATGCAGGAGATTTTTATTCATTAGATATGAAAATTGAAGAGGTGGCACGTGGACTTGGACTTGATGCCATTGGCTTAGAGCGTGATGTAGCTGCCCTTTCTGGTGGACAACGTACAAAGGTACTCCTCGCTAAGCTTTTATTAGAAAAGCCAAAAGTACTTTTATTAGATGAGCCGACGAACTATCTTGATGAGGAACATATTACTTGGTTGAAAATTTATTTAAAGAACTATCCATATGCTTTCCTTCTAATCTCACATGATACAGAATTTATGAACGAAACAGTGGATGTCATCTTCCAATTGGAATTTTCTAAATTAACTCGTTATACTGCAACATACGAAAAATTCCTTGAACTTGCTGAAATCAATAAACGTCAGCATATTGAAGCCTATGAAAAGCAACAGGAGTTCATCAAGAAGCAAGAAGATTTTATAGCCAAAAACAAGGCTCGTTACTCCACTACTGGTCGTGCAAAATCACGCGCTAAGCAACTTGATCGTTTAGAGCGAATTGATCGCCCAGAAACAGCTGTAAAACCAGAATTCGGTTTTAAAGAAGCCCGTTCATCTAGCCGCTATGTTGTAGAGGCTGAGAACTTAGTGATTGGTTACGATAAAGACAAGCCATTACTTCCTCCACTTTCTTTTGCGATTGAACGAGGAGAAAAAATTGCTTTAGTCGGTATGAATGGTGTTGGTAAATCCACATTATTAAAAACAATGTTAGGTAAAATTAATGCGCTTGGTGGGAAAGTAGTCCGTGGTGACTACCTATATCCTTCCTATTTTGAACAGGAAGTAAAAGCTGAGAAAATCACGCCAATTGATGATGTTTGGAATGCATTCCCTTCTATGGAACAAGCCCAAGTACGTGCAGCTTTAGCAAGAGCAGGCCTAAAAACTGACCATATTACACGTCCGCTTAATTCATTATCTGGTGGCGAGCAAGCTAAAGTGCGTTTATGTAAATTAATGATGGAGGAAGCTAACTGGCTTCTCTTCGACGAACCGACAAACCATTTAGATGTAGATGCAAAAAATGAATTAAAACGTGCCATGAAAGAATTTAAAGGTACCATTGTGCTAGTAAGTCACGAACCTGATTTCTATGAAGGACTCGTAACAAAAGTCTGGAATGTTCAAGATTGGTTTACTTCTGGACAACAAGGCCAAGACTAATTATTTCAAGGGCAGCTCCAACATGTTATGGGGCTGCTCTTTTAAATTTTTTTAACTTCTATGTATAAATAGCCTCATTTAAACATACTATAATCAGTGGACTAACAATTTTACTCCTACTTCCAACTAACTCTCTCCTACGAGACAACATAGAATTCTAGTAGTCCCTATTCATTCAACATCGATTTTATAGCTTAAAAAGACATTTTCTATAGAGTTAACATAAACTTACATCATTGTAAGCTGAATAAACGAAACTTTTTACGCTTATCTTCGTATATTTTAATATAACTGAAAAAATAATAATTCGATTGAGAAATTTTTTCAATTAACTATTGATTTATATATAGCTTACTAGTAAGATATATATATATAAACTATTAACTTACTAATAAGCTATTTGTAAAATATAATCTAAAAAAGAAAGCGAGGAATGAAGAATGACAGTTACAATTTACTCACAAGCGAGCTGTTCTTCATCCAGAAAAGCACTTAAATGGTTAAAAGATCACAACATAGAATATAAAGAAAAACGTATTACATCTCACCCACTTACACTTGCAGAATTCAAAGAAATTTTAAGTATGACTGAAGATGGCACGGATGAAATCATCGCAACAAACTCAAATGACTTTAAAAATTTAAATATCGACATCGACCAACTTTCTATTCAAGAGCTATTTGCTATTATTCAGGCACATCCAAGAATGTTGCGTAGTCCTATTATAATAGATGAAAAACGTATTCAAGTTGGTTACAATGAGATGGACATCCGTCGTTTTATCCCACGTAAAGTACGTGCTTATGAATTAAATGCGATGACAAGATTGGCACAAGAAAGTTAAAACAGTTTTGGAGATGACCTTCTATGGACCAAGAAAAACAAAAAGCCATTACCTCGTTGTTTGAAGTCGTTTCATCTATTGAGCGTAAGTGGGCAAACGAGTGGAATAATCATAATGTACTCGGCTTTTCAAAATCCCATATTTTAATTTTAGACTACTTATCGCAGGAGGGCCCAAAACGCCCTTCTGCTATTGCTGAGCGGTTAAAAGTAACTACTGGTGGTGTCACCGTTTTAACAACCAAGCTGATAAATGGTGGCTTTATTGAAAAAACACAGCATGCCACAGACCGCCGTGCTTCTCAACTAGTCATTACGGCTGACGGTGAAAACATATTAAAAGAATCTCGTCAACAAGTGAGTGAAATCATTAATAATATGTTTGGTATGCTAACAGCGGAGGAACTGCAAACCTTACGATCTATTTTTTCTAAATGTTTATTGGATGTGGAGACAAATCGACCAGATTAAAGCACAATAAAAAGATGCATTTGCAACTATTTGCGAATGCATCTTTTTTGATTAGTCGACCAAATACTTCCGTCTAAGTACTGTGATGTGCGACCAATCTGCTTTATTACGCTGGTAGCACAGATTCCACAATAGCTGTATCTGACATGAGCATTTCTTTTAATCGAGCCTTTGCACGGAATAAACGAGATTTCACAGTACCAATGGAAACTTTCATAATTGTAGAGATTTCTGCAAGTGAGTATTGGTCTATGTAGAAATACCATAAAGTCTTTCTATAAATCGCATCTAATTGCTCCATTTTATCCTGGACTAGTTTTGTTACAATGTCCTTTTCAATTTTTTCTTCTGTAGAAATATCGTTATTGGGAACCAAATCTAAAATCGGTACGTCTAATGTTTCAGGTTGGTTCATCATATATTTGCTACGTCGTACTTTTTTACGATAGCGATCTCTAAATGTATTCATTGTAATAGTTGTCAGCCAAGCTTTAATATGCTCTACTTCGGCCACGCTATCTTCATAGCGTACAACCTTAACCCAAACTTCTTGCATTAAATCTTCAGCTTCTATATTATTGCGAGTTAGTTTTAAACATAAATGATATATATAACGATTGTATTCCTCGTATACGCCTTCTAATTTTTCATTCATTGTGTATGCCTCCGCTTCTTGTTCTTGCTTCTATACACATTCTCGCAAAATAATGTATTACACTCTATCGCATTGGCTTTCAATTTCATTACAATCGTGTAAGCTTAATCGCTTTCACTTGTAATATTCGTAAAAATTGTTTTACTACTATACTGCTTTCCCTCCAAAAAAGCTTTTGATGACAATAGTTACCTATTAATTAAACTATATTTTCAATAGTATTTATTGTCAGAATATTAATTAGCATTTGAAGAAACAAAAAATGCACTCCTAATAGAAGTGCATTGGGTGTTTTAGCTTAACAGTCCTAGACGAAAGGCTGAGGCAACGACCTGTGTTCGATTCTTTGCTTTGAGCTTTGTCATAAGACTGCTTACATAATCCCTGACAGTATGCTCACTTAAAAATAATAAACCAGCAATTTTTTTATTATCATATCCTTCGGCAAGCAGGCCAAGTATCATCGATTCCCTTTCAGTTAAATGAAGCACTGTATTCTTTTCTACCTTCTCGCCCTTACGTGATAAAAATAAACCTAAACGCTTCCCTACTTCCTCAAGGAGTGTTAATTCTTCCTTTGTACAATCAAACTCCTCCCCTAGCTGATCAAATGTTAACCATCCAAATAATTGATCTTGACGCAAAATGGGAATAAAAATAATCGAGGATAAATTAAATAATTGGATATGCTCGTCTTTCAAGTAATTTTTAGGATTTTTTAAATAAATGGGTTTTCTTGAACTAAGTATTATGTTTTCCCCAGTCAACTCCCCTTTCATGCTTTGCACCTTAGGAAGCTCTGCGCCAATAACTCCATAAAATTGATTGGACCATGGGACATATGCGTAAAATACACATCTTTTATAACTAAAATACTCTTCACATTTTTTTAAAATCAGCGCTAAATCCTGATAACCTGAGGAACTAATAAGCAATTTATCAAGCCTATCTAATAGCTGTAGATGCCTAATTTTCTGATTTTCGCTAGCGATGTTACTAGTTTGGTTATCTCCCTCACAGTCATAATAATAAAGCTCTACAAGTAACGTAAATGTCGATAATACATACATGAAGATGGCATTCGTTCGACTACTCTTCTGTTGAATCATAAAAGTAATCAATGATTTCTCGAAAATTAATTGGAATAAATTAAAGCTCTTCCTATCAATAATGGACAACTGTGATTGAACCCATGTGTTAAAAAAATACTTATCATCATTATTTAATTCCTCGATATTTGCATGTGTCATTAAACGCAAAAATGAATCTAATAGCATTGCTGTTCTATTTCGATCTGCCCCAGTTATAGAAGGTTCTAGATTAAGGTAAATAATTGTATTCTCTTCAATTTGCTGATGATGGATTTTAATAAACAACACAAACTCTTGAAGTGTTACTTCTTCAATTGATTGAAATGGATGCGTCATAGGAAATTCTTCTCCTTCACACTAAAAATACCCCTATAAATGGAGGATATTCACTCACTATATTATACAGCATCTTATAGGATAGTATTTCAAATTGAAAGGAGTAAGATGAAGGTATCGCTAAACAATGCGAATACTTTTGAATCCTAAGGCAACCATATAACCAGAAATAATGAAAGGTGCGTGCTTGAAATGAGATTAGAAAACAAAGTGGCCATTATTACAGGTGGAGGTACAGGAATCGGGAAAGAAACTGCACTATTATTTGCTAAAGAGGGAGCAAAAATAGTTATTACTGATATAAATGAACAATCTGGGAACGATACAGTCCGTGATATTCAAACTATCGGCGGTGAGGCAGTATTTATCCGCCACGATGTTAGTAATGAAGAAGACTGGAAAAAGGTTGCAGATGAATCAATAAAAACATTTAAGAAAGTGGATATTCTTTTCAATAATGCAGGTATCTATATCATAAAACCCCTTGCAGAAATCGAGCTTTCTGACTGGAACCGCTTAATGTCCATCAATGTGACAGGTGTGTTCTTAGGCATGAAACATATTATGCCGCTTATGGCTAAACAACATAATGGTTCTGTTATTAATGCTTCCTCTATTGCAGGCTTAACAGGTGCTGCTGGTCACGTATTATACGGCGCTAGTAAAGGGGCTGTTCGCATTATGACAAAAGATGCTGCTATGGAGTATGCTCCATACGGCGTACGTGTCAACTCCATTCATCCTGGCTACATTGATACAGGTATGGCAGACTATGCATCAGCAACAACAGGAAGCTCAAAAGATGAATTAGGCAAAAACTTATTCCCATTAGGACGTTTAGGCTCTGTAAAGGAAGTAGCGCAAACTGTATTGTTTTTAGCTTCTGATGAATCTTCCTTTTCAACAGGTGCAGAATTCGTTATTGATGGCGGAGCAACCGCAAAATAACATTAAAGGTGGTCATTTATATGAAACTAAAAGATAAAGTAGCAATTGTTACAGGTGGGGCTAGTGGTATCGGTGAAGCCACAGTTCGTCTCTTTGTAGAAGAAGGCGCTAAAGTCGTTATTGCCGATTTTTCTGATCGTGGACAAAGCGTTTCTGAAGAATTAAATAACAATGGTTTTGATACACTCTTCGTAAAAACAGACGTAACTAATGAAACGGACATTCAAAACATGATAAAGGAGACCGTTGCTAAATACGGTAAACTTGATATTATGTATGCAAATGCAGGTGTAGCTGACGATGCACCAGCACACGAGCTTTCTTTTGAAAAATGGAAAAGAACAATTGATATTAATTTATCAGGTGTATTTCTTTCGGATAAATATGCCATTGAACAATTCCTTGCTCAAGGGACAGGTGGTGTCATTGTTAACGCTGGTTCAATTCATAGCTTCGTTGCCTTACCAAACCCTACAGCCTACTCATCTGCAAAAGGTGGCGTTAAATTATTAACACAAAACCTATGTACTGCTTACGCTAAACAGGGTATTCGTGTAAATGCGGTGTGTCCTGGCTATATCGACACTCCTCTATTAGCTGAGGTCGATGCTCAGAAGAAAGAATATTTAGCATCCCTTCACCCACAAGGTCGACTTGGTAAACCAGAAGAAATCGCTAAAGCTGTTCTCTTCTTAGCAAGCGATGACGCAAGCTTTGTTAATGGTACAACGCTTCTTGTTGATGGTGGTTATACTGCTCACTAATGGGGCTTTGAATAGACTTGCCTGAAAGCTAGTGCATTTAATGATGCCATTCTAGCCGTTAAAAGTGTGAAGCGATCTGGCTGTTGTATCTGAACCCTTCACTGAAAAATGACAAATTTATAATCCACTCAAGTAAGACTCAACCACAATTGCTATTTAGCTCTTGTGGTTTATTTTGTAGGTGCTATGTGTAATCTTTCAAGACAATTTAAGATTCCTAAAAGCAAATTGTGCTATACTATTTCTATTATCGAAATAGTAGAAAGAGGGATGCTTAATGACTAATTTACAGCAAATTGATGCTTATTTTGCAGAACACCGTGAGGCACATTTAAATGAATTGAATGAATTTTTACGAATTCCAAGTATCAGTTCTTTATCCGAGCATAAAGAGGATATTCAACATGCAGCTGAGTGGCTAGCCAGTGCGTTTGAAAAACTAAATCTTGAAAATATCTCCATTACACAAACAGCTGGGCACCCTGTTGTTTATGCAGACTGGCTACATGCAGAGGGTAAACCAACTATTTTATTTTATGGTCATTATGATGTTCAACCTGTTGATCCATTAAATTTATGGGACAGTGAGCCTTTTAATCCTACAATTCGAGACAATAAATTATTTGCTCGTGGTGCGAGTGATGATAAAGGACAAGTCTTTATGCACTTAAAAATGATTGAGGCATTGTTTGCTACAACAGGGACATTACCTGTCAATGTTAAGTTCATTTATGAAGGTGAAGAAGAAATTGGTAGTCCACATCTACCTGCCTATGTTGAACAATATAAAGAAAAACTAGCGGCAGATTTAATTTTAATTTCCGATACAGGTCTTTATGGTCCTGGGAAGCCTGCGGTATGCTATGGTTTACGGGGCTTAACGGGCATTCAAATTGATGTGCGTGGAGCTAAGGGAGATTTACACTCCGGTCTTTATGGTGGTGGCGTACAAAATGCTATTCACGCATTAGCTGAAATTTTAGCATCCTTCCGTGATGAGCATGGTACGATTCAAGTTGAAGGTTTCTACGACAAAGTGTTGCCATTAACAGAAGAGGAACGTGAGGCTTATCTTGCGCTTGGCTTCGATGAAGAGTCTGTTAAACAGGAAGTTGGCGTAAAAGAATTATTCGGTGAACAAGGGTATTCTTATTTAGAACGTACTTGGGCCCGCCCAACCCTAGAGGTTAACGGTGTATTTGGTGGTTTCTCAGGTGAAGGCATCAAAACAGTGCTGCCCGCTGAAGCTGGCGCTAAAATCACATGTCGTCTTGTACCAAATCAAGAGCCCGATGAAATTGTAGCACTTTTAAAAGCACATGTTGAAAAGCACAAACCTGCTGGTGTGGAAATCAACATTTCTGAATTTGATAAAGGCCGTCCATTCCTAACGCCTTTCGATCATCCATTTATTCAGGCTGCTGGACGCTCCTATGAAAAAGTGTATAATGTACCAACAGCATACACACGTGGCGGTGGATCCATCCCTATCGTCGCTGCGTTTGATGAAATTTTAGATTTACCTGTAGTGCTAATGGGCTTCGGTCTATCAAGTGAAAACTTCCATGCACCAAATGAACACTTCCATTTAGAAAACTTTGATAAAGGCTTGCGTGTTCTTAGTGATTATTTATATGAGGTTTCAGGATTACAAAAGTAAATATCGATTAATTAAAAAATCCCCTCACTGTCAAAGTGAAGGGATTTTTTTATTTGATTACTCACCAAAAATCGTAACGATATCAGCTGCTTGTTTGCGCTCTTTGCCTTTTGGCACTTCATCAAAATAACCAACTTGTAGCATAGCAATGACACGTTCACCTGGCTGTACCTTTAAAGCTTCACGGAATTTTGGATTATCTAGGAAGCCTGGTGTTTTCCAGCAAGAGCCTATGCCTCTATCCCATGCCAGTAACTGCATGTTTTGAATAAATGTACTTGCTGCTGCATAATCTTCTAAACGTTCTTTTTGACGCGCATCCTCTGGAACGATAACAAAGGCATAGCCACCTGGTAATGTAAATTTCAACATCTGCTTCGCTAAATCTTCGCTTGAAAGCTCCTGCCATTTAGGAATTGTTAAGTCACGTAATAGCTGGTGAAGATTTGTTAATTCCTTTCCACAGGCAACAACTAATTGCCACGGCTCACGATTACCATGATTGGGAGCCCATACTGCATCGTCAATAATAGCCATTAAATCCTCACGCTCTACAGGCTGGCCATTAAACTTTTTAATGGAACGACGTTGAATAATTGCATCTCTAACAGATAAAATTTGTTCGCTCATATATCAATTCTCCTTCTACCATAAGACAACATATTAGAGTTTATCTCTTCTATCTTTCACATTATCATATATTTGTATGCTTTAAAACTACCTGTTCCTAAGCAAAGCTGTCATCTATATGATAGAAAAAGTAGGTCATGCTTGGCGTATAGGCGGTGGAATCCTCGTAAAAATAAGGTCGATTAAGACTATCTGAGGTGTGGGCATTCACATAAGGAATACCATTTTGAATACTTGTAACAATAACGGAGTGGTCAATTCTACCATTCCCTTGAAAATCATAAAAAATGACATCTCCAAGCTCTAGTTCCTCTGCATATTGAACACGTCTACCCTTCAATCCTGTTGTAGATCCTTCTAAATACCATCGTAATGAATGGGCAACAGACCAGCTAAAGCTCCAATTCCCTTGCTGAATCCACCAGCCTTTCTCTCTACTTGGTGCACCTCGCATCGGTGCACCTCCTGCAAGTAAACACTGAGATATATAGTTCGTGCAATCTACATCAAAATTTGGAAAAGCAGGATTGCGTCTGTTCCACCACAAATTAGCATATTGAACTGCAGCCTGCCTATTATACATTTTTGCCATACATAACCTCCTCATGCCATCATATGTCTATTTAAGCATTTCTATTAGTTAGGTCCTTCCTCATAATTCTTATTGAAATCCATTATATTCAGCATGTTCCTTTCCAATTTCAAGAACATTTTTGCTACAATAAGGATTAAAGATATGTCAATTTTATTTTATGACCAGAAGGGATGTTGAATGTGAGGCAGCATGCTGAAAAAGAGATTTTACAGCCAACTCTTTTATGCGATAAAAAAGGTAATTTAAATCCAGCAGCCATCGGATTTGCACGCAAACCACTTATTAATAGCAATTTAAGCGGCCATCTCATGCGCAAAAAGAAATGGAACTATTGGTGTGTCTACGGTGATGAAATCTTGTTTTCAGCTACGATTAGTCATCTAGATTACGCAGCAGTCTGCTTCGTTTATTTCCTTGAATATGAAACACAGCGCTATTTTGAAAAAACGATCACAATCCCCTTCGGTGGTAAACTAAAAATGCCTTCACAGGTTTTAGAATCTGTTTCATTTAAAAATAGTGAAATGATGATTGATTTATTATATATACAAAATGAAACACATCTATCTGTTTCCATACCAAACTTTGACGGAGATGTTTTACGAGCGAAGCTTATCATTCAGCACCCACCAGCGGACGAAACCCTAAATGTAGTCATTCCTTGGAATCGCAAAACATTTCAGTTCACAGGCAAGCATCACATATTGCCAACATCAGGTGTTGTCACAATTGGTACTCGACGTTTTAATTTCTCAGCTGAGGAGAATTTTGCTGTGTTGGATTATGGACGAGGTGTATGGCCACGTGAAGCATTATGGAACTGGGGAATGGCCTCTCAACGAGTACGTGGACGACGCATCGGACTTAATTTAGGAGGTAAATGGACAGATGGCACAGGCATGACCGAAAATGCTGTTTTTGTTGATGGTAAAATGACAAAAATACATGAGGATTTATTATTTCAATATGATTCCGAAGATTATATGCAGCGTTGGAAAGTAAAAACAAAATTTTCTAATCAGGTCTCCTTAACCTTTTCACCCTTTTTTGAACGTATAGCCCAAACGAATGCCAAACTAGTTAAATCAGAGGTACATCAACTATTTGGCTATTACGACGGTTCTATTTTACTCGACAATGGTGAAACACTGGTTATTCAACAAATGCTCGGATGTATTGAGGAACATCGTGCAAAATGGTAAAAATCCTCTAGAAGACGTTGCTTTCCGTGGGTATTTTGAAAATGCAAATGATTCCACGGAAGCTTTTGTCTCCTAACTGTCCACTTTTGCTCTAACTAAGGGCTCTTAATATTTTTTCTGGATCATCTGTAAATATCGCCTGTACACCGAGCTGTTGTAAACTTCGAGCATCTCGTTGTTCATTGACGGTATACACACGTACAGTTGCACCTTCAGCGAGAGCTAGTTTAACTGATTTACGGAAGGAAGTTGGTAAACTTACATGCAACGCCTTAGCTGGTATAAGAGCAATGTAAGTTGGGAAATCCACCAGCACCTCTGCAAACAATGCTGCACTTTCTATATAAGGCGCTATTTTTGATATTGTTTGCAATGATTCATGATTGAAAGATGAAATGATCACCCGCTCTGTCATTTGCTGTGCTGCTACTTCTTTGAGCACGAGCGCTTCGATTCCTTCATATGCAATAATGTCTGTTTTCAGTTCAATGTTGATACGGTGATTGGTACCTGCAAATAACTCCAACACTTCCCCTAGCGTAGGAATTACTTCATCTCCGAACTCCCGTGAAAACCAGGAGCCAAAATCAAAAGTACGTAATTGCTGTAATGTAAAATCTTTTACATAGCCTGAGCCATTGGAGGTACGATCAATGGTCTCATCATGAATCACCACTACCTCTTTATCTGCGGTTAAATGAACGTCTAGCTCTACCCCTGCTATAGGAAGCTTTGATGCTGCTTGAAAGGCAGCCATCGTATTTTCTGGATAGTTTATCGAAACGCCTCTATGTGCAAATATGTCCAAATTCAATAACCTCCTCTATTATTATTCAAAGAAAAACCTTCCAGCCCCATGTAATAATAGCATAATTGACTTTTTAGCTTTCACTTGCTGGTAAATATTATATATAGTAGTATGATAATCTACTTTGAAATTGTAAGTACCTAGGAGGTGCTAAAAAATGACTGTACAACATCCAGATTTTCAGGCTGAAGTAGAGCGGTTAGCGTATACCCAAGGCTATATGCAACAAATATTAGACGAATCACAACGAGATTTAAAATCTGCTCAAGAAAATATCCGCAAATCTATGGCAGATCTTGATTACTTAGATTCGAGTTTAAGTTATTTAAATATCTTAACAAATGCCAGATTTTTTGAAATGGCACGTAATCAAAAAGAAGGTCTAGAGGCCGTTCGCAAGAAGCCCTATTTCGCTAGAATCCATTTCCAAAAAACCGGTGACCCAGAAGAATTCCTTTATATTGGGAAAACATCACTATTTCATCGTGAAACCCATGAGCCCATTATTGTTGACTGGCGCTCACCCGTAGCTAATGTTTATTATGATGGACGTCTTGGTGACATGGAATACGATGTCCGTGGTGAAGTTCATAAAGGACATCTCTTTGCTAAAAGGCAATACAAGATCGAAAATGGCGAATTACTCGATATACGAGATATTGATCTAACAACAAATGATGAACTACTACAAGAAGCATTAGCTGGAAAAGCTGATGTCCGTCTAACTGAAATTGTTTCAACAATTCAAAAGGAACAAAATGAAATTATTCGAGCACATCTTCGTCAACCAATTATTGTACAAGGTGCTGCTGGTAGTGGAAAAACAACCATTGCTCTACACAGAATATCCTATTTCCTTTATACAATGGGTGAACATTTTAATCCTGAGCAGCTCATGATTTTAGCACCGAATAAATTATTTATTGATTATATAGGCGATGTTTTACCAGAGCTTGGCGTCGATAAAATATGCCAAACTACTTTTACAGACTACGTTCTTTCTGCCACTAAATTAAAGCTTAAGCTTCAAAATCCAAATGAGCAATTAGAATTGCTCGTTGCTGGAGGAAGTCAGCCTACTGACTGGATTGCTGAAATGAAAGGCTCACTTTACTATCGTGATGTCATCGAACGCTACGTACAAAAGCTGGAACAAAGGATCGCAGAGCAATTCGAAGATGTCTATATTGAAAAATACTGTATCATGCGTGCTTCCCACCTGAAGAAGCTGTTTTTATATGAATTCTCATATATGCCTATCGAAAAGCGACTTGAACATATTAAAAAGGTCTTAGCAAGCCATGTACGTCAAAAAAAACAGGCTGTTTTAGCTACACTCCATAAAAAGTATGATGAAGCATTGGGTAAAGCCTTAAATGGAATTCGAGATGATGAAAAACGGCGACGTGTTGTCACAAAATTCATTGATGAGCGTGATGAACGAATTCCTGCCATTGAAAAAGAAACGAAGACAACGGCATCAGCTTATATGCGTCGCTTTCCCAAACATAATATTAAAACACTCTATCGTACCCTTCTCACCGATGCAGAACTATTAGCAGAACTCGCCCCTGAATGGCATTACCTTGAACAGCAACAATTTTTGCAGGCACATCGTAAAGAACAATGGGCACTCGAAGATTTAGCTGCACTATACTATTTACAAGCACGTTTAAAAGGCATTGCAGATGAATGGAAGATGCGTGTTGTCTTTATCGATGAGGTCCAAGATTACAGTTTATTTCAGCTTGCTGCTTTAAAAGCAGGTCTTGATACAGATATGTTTACTATGGTCGGTGATTTAGCACAAGGTATCCATAGCTATCGCTCATTAACAGCCTGGGAGCCTGTCCAAAGCTTATTTCCTCGTGCAAGCTTCCGCACTTTGCAAAAAAGCTATCGAACAACAATTGAAATTATGGAAGTCGCGAATCAAATTCTAGCGCAAATGAATGAACAGCTACCTTTAGTAGAACCCGTTGTGCGTCACGGTAACGTACCAAGTTTTATTCAAGAGGAGCAATTCGATGCCTTCAAAATTAAAGAGATCTTTGAAGCCATTCGTCAAAATGGTCACCGATCCATCGCTTTAATTTGCAAAACTACTGCAGAAGCCATTACTATGCAACAGGCATTAAAAGATAATGACATTGCTTCACAACTACTAACAGAAAATGAATCTATTAATCAAGAAATGTTACTTGTTGTCCCAAGTCACTTAGCTAAGGGACTTGAATTTGATGCCGTCATTGTAGCTGCCTACGATACACCATTTTACGATACACCAATTGATCGAAAGCTACTTTATGTAGCTCTTACACGAGCTATGCACGAGCTATACTTAATCGGGCCATCCAAAAAGACATTTTTATTAGAAAATTAAAAAGTCGCTAAAAGGCGACTTTTTTCTTTGCATCGTTAATTTCTTGGGGGTAATTTATAAAACTTCCCTTTGGATAAATAAGCTTTCACAACTTTCCACCATGAACTAGGGGCTTCCTTCGGAGGAGACTTCTTCTTTGGCAATGCTGGCATGCGCATGATCACGACTCCTTTCTTAAAGCTTATTAATATTATATGAAGATAGTAGGTGATTATGATAAAAAAGGGTGATGAGTTAATATTAAATACCTCTCATCACCCTTTTTTCTATTGTTTTACATAATAATCAATTTGCTGTGCTTTCATAAAGCCTGCTTTTTCATAGACAGAAAGTGCTTTTTTATTGTCTACTTCTACATCTAGCATGACAAATGCTGCACCAACCTTACTCGCATAATCCTTTGAAAAGGAAAGAAGGGCTGTCCCAATACCTTGTCCTTCACAATTTGGATGTACAGCAAGTGCTGTGACCCACTGGATTTCATTTTCCTTCGCTGTAGTCACTGTGCCAACAACTGCACCATCTCTGTAAGCAACCCAAAGCTCTCTTCCATTTGTTGATGTATTAAAAGCAATAAGCTCTTCTGATTCTTCGGGTAGATCTCCAAAAGCCTCACAATAAATAGTAATCAATTCAGCTTGCTCTCCGTTATAGGCTTGTATATTTATATCACCTCGTAACGTAACAGGCTCTGCTTTTGTTTCTAAAGTCGTTTCTGAAAAACTATAGGTAAAACCTTTGTTTTCAATAAATGTATGCCCATAAGGAGAACCATCAATTACTACAGCTAATTGACCCTCTGCCCCTCTTTCTTTTAGCCCAACTTGTATACCATCAACTAACGCAGTTCCAATACCCTTTTGTCGATATGCAGGTGTCACCACTAATGACCACTCATATGTATGAAGCCCCATTAAGTCGATAGCACTAGCAGCACCAACTAGTAAATCCTTATCATCCTCATACGCTAGTACCATAAAGCCTTTATTCTCGAAAGATCCTGCCATTGGTACGTTCATAATGGTTTCATATACTCGATAATCTTGAACTGTTGCTTCTTCACATAATAACTTTACTTCTTTCAATGTTTCTCCATCTAATGGAAAAGACACTGTCATCACTGAAATATTCATCATTTACTCCGTTCCTGTAACAGACTATTGCCCTATTGTAGCAAGAATGAAAATAAGCTGGCAACAAAATATATTATTACCTGCTATTAATCAAAATTTTACTTCAAATAATAGAAAAATAAAAGGATTTATACTATAAAAAGTCAGTAAAATGACTGAAATTTACTAGAAATAATAGCTATAATATAATATACTAATTTTCCAAAAATAGAGATATTTATTCTGTTACAAACTATTACTTTTAAACTATATATCGCTTCCTATTTTAGTATTTTTTTATAATAATTGTACCATTTATTCAAATTAAGAACATTTTTAATTCGATAAAAAGAGCAACTTCAAATGAAATTGCTCTTTTTCCATCTATTCCTCAAGATGGTGTGAGGATGAATGCAGCATTTGTGCATAAAGACCGCCTGATTCGATTAGCTTTTGCTGAGGTCCAGCCTCCACTAATTCCCCTTTATGCATAACTAAGACTATATCGGCATTATGGACAGTATTTAAACGATGTGCGATCACAAAGCTGGTGCGCCCTTGCATTAACGTATCGAGAGCCTCTTGTATCGCCAGCTCTGTCACAGTATCGATACTGCTTGTTGCTTCATCCAATAGTAAAATTTTTGGATCAGCAATAAGAGCCCTTGCTATAGAAAGTAATTGCTTTTGGCCTTGGGAAATCTCGCGTCCATCCGCAGCAAGAATAGTATCATATCCATCCTTTAGTTTCATTATGAAATCATGTGCATTAGCTTGCTTGGCCGCCTCTTCAATCTCTGCATCACTCGCATCCAGTCTACCATATCGGATATTCTCGCGAACAGAAGCCTCAAACAAAAATGGATCCTGTAAAACAAAAGCCATCTGTGAACGAAGGGATTGTCGATCAATTTGCTGTACATTTATACCATCAAATAATACCTCTCCCTTTGAGACCTCATAAAATCTTGCAATAAGTTGAAGGATTGTCGTTTTACCAGCCCCAGTTGCACCAACAAGCGCTACCGTTTGACCAGGTTCCACTTTAAAGTCTACATTTTTTAGTGTGTATCCTTCTTCTTCTAGTTCATATTTAAAGTACACCTGCTTAAACGATACATGTCCCAACAGCTGATGCTTTTGTGCTGACACATTTTCTGCCTCTGGTTGTTCATCAAGTAAGGCAAATACACGTTCTGCACCAGCAATGGCTGACAGTACCGTATTAAACTGGTTTGCTAAATCATTTAAAGGACGTGTAAATTGTCGTGCATATTCAGTGAATATAACAATTACCCCTATCGATACATGTCCATATAACGCAAGGACTCCTCCTACGCCTGCTACAATGGTAAAGCTTATGTTATTTAAGAAGTTCATAACCTTAGGAATATAACCTGAATATGTCTGTGCCCAAAAACCAGTTCTTTTTAAGCGCAAACTTTTTTCACGAAATTCTGCTTTCATTCGCTCCTCTTGTGAAAATGCCTTTACAATCCGCTGTCCTGAAATGGTTTCTTCTATCATCCCATTTAAGGCGCCAATAGCTACCTGCTGTTCTTTAAACAGTGGTGCTGTACGACGTGTAATCCATCGCATCGCCCAAAACATCAGTGGAATAATGATCATCGTCAGAACTGTCAGCAATGGGCTTAAACTGAGCATAATAATGACGGTTCCTCCAAGCGTAAGTACACTTGAAAATACCTGAATAAAGGAACTGTTCAATGTTGAGCTGACAGCTTCAATATCATTCGTCATTCTACTCATCAATTCGCCATGCTGACGACGATCAAAGAATGCCACTGGCAGTCGTTGAAAATGAGTAAATACACTTGTCCTTAATCTATAGATCGTTTGCTGGGCGATGCCAATCATCCAATAGTTTTGTAGGAAAAGTGAAACGGCTAATAACACATAAATACCAATTAATAAGCCAATCCCCTTACCTAAGCCTGAAAGCTCGCCATGCATAACATAGTGATCAATCATTTGACCGATTACATAAGGACCAACCAAAGCTAATATGGAGCTAATCATCACTAATAAGAGCACGACAATGAGCAGTGCACGTTGTTCGTCGACAATTTTCCATAACCGCAGCAATGTGCTTCGCCAATCAGCTGCACGTGGCCCCTTCTTTTTCTTCACAACCTGTTTGAGATCATCTTTTGTCAAAAGCGGTTCATAGCCAAAAGGTTTCTGGAAAAATCCCATTAATCCTCCACCTCCTGTTGAGAGATAGCTATTTTTTTATAAAGCGAGGAAGTCTCTAAAAGCTCTTCATGTGTGCCATAAGCAACTACTTTTCCAGCATCAATCAGTAAAATGCGATCTGCACCTTTAGCTGTACGTATTTTTTGCGTAACAACAAGCATCGTTGCTTTTTCTTCACTCAGTGCCGCCCACAAAGACTGTTCAGTTTTAACATCTAAAGCACTTGTACTATCATCAAGCATTAAAATATGTCCTTTTCTCAAAAGGGCTCTAGCTATAGATAACCTCTGCTTTTGCCCCCCCGATAAATTAACACCTTTTTGCCCAACCTTGGTATCATAACCATTTGGAAAATCTTCAACAGATGCATGAATTTGCGCCTGCATTGTAGCCTGTAATACAGCATCCATTTCAGCCTGTGTATCTCCCCAACGCACATTATCTGCAATACTTCCTGTAAATAACAATGACTGCTGAGGGACATAGCCAATCACTTCCCGCAACTCTTGTAAATCCCAATGTTGAACATCCTGACCTTCCACAAGTATTCTGCCTTGCGTTACTTCATAGAACCGGGGAATGAGTTGTAATAATGTTGATTTCCCTGCACCAGTTGCCCCCATAATCGCTAGTTTCTCGCCAGACTTAACTTGAAAGCTCACATCTGACAGAACAGGAACATCCCCTCCTGGATAAGTAAAACTAACATGGTCAAAGGTTAATTCTCCATACTGTGTTGCATGACCTACTTCTTCTAAAAGGGACGTATCTTCAACCTCATTTTCAATGGAAAGGATTTCTGCCATACGTTCTGCAGATGCCTTCGCACGTGCGTAGAAGATAATAATAAAAGCGAACATTGAAAATGAGCCTGTCATACGCATTGCATAATTCACAATAGCCACAATATCACCAAGTGGCGTTGTTCCTGTAGCAATTTGTTTTGTACCAAACCATAAAACTGCGAGCAGACTCATATTCATAATAAACAAAAGAACCGGCATAATATATTCCATTATGCGTAATGCCTTCACAGTATCAACCTTTAACCGTACTGCAACTTCATCAAAGCGTGTAGCCTCATATGCCCCTCTTAAGTAAGCCTTTACTAACCGTATCGCCTGTAAATTCTCCTGTAAAACTCTGTTTAAACGATCCACCCTCTTTTGTACACGCCCAAAATAAGTCACACCTTTTGCCACCATAAAAATAAGAAAAATAAAAATGATCGGTGCACCAATAACTAAAAATAAAGCTAATTTCGGATTTACGACAAAAGCCATAATAATGCTTCCTATCACAGCAAGTGGCGCTCGAAGCATAATACGCAAGCTCATAAACAGCACAGTTTGTACTTGTGTGACATCATTTGTTAATCGAGTAATAAGCGATGCAGTGGAGAATTTTTGATAGGTTGCTAGCGTAAAGGATTGAATCCTATCAAACATGGCATTTCGAAGATCATACGAAAAGCTTTGAGCTGTATGTGAAGAAAAATAAGAATTAATAACGCCCGCCAGAAAGGCAACGAAAGATAGCCCAAGTAAAACAGCCCCCCATTGCAAAACCATTCCTTGATCTTGTGCCCTTACTCCCTCGTCGATTATTTTTGCCATAATGAGTGGCTGCACAAGCTCAACAAATAACTCTAAAAGCATTAAACATAAAGCAAAAATAGCTGTCCATTTATATGGCTTTACATAGGAAAAAACCTCTTTCATATTCTTTCCCCCTTGTTGGTAGATAAAATTTAAAGGCAGTCAAAAACTACTAACACTATAGTATATTTATGCTTTCTCTCCCGCTATTGAAAGCCACGTTACACAAACAAGCATAACGAATACTCCTATTAATTGCCAAAAACCTAATGAAGTACCAAAAACAATAACAGAAATAACCATCGCAGTTAATGGCTCAATACTAGAAAGAATGCTCGTTTCAACTGCTGTGATGTATTTCATACTACTTAAAAACAATATAAAAGCTACTGTTCCAAAAAATATTAAAGTAACTAATAACATTAAAATTTTAAAATCTACTAGAACAACCCATTGACTGGACTGCTGCCAAACACGGCTTACTAAGCCTAAAGTGAAGCCACCCACCAACATCCCCCAGCCCACTACTAAAAGCACACTCCACTCCTTCATTAAGCGTGCAGGATACAAGGTGTAAAATGCAAATGTTAAGCCTACTCCTACTCCCCACAACAAGGCTTTTGGACTAATAAGTAAACTTTCAAATGATGCATTCGTTAGTAACAGAAATAACCCTATAAGGGTACCAATAATACCTAACACTTGATATTTTGGTGGCCATTTCTTTAAACTAAGAGAGACATACGCGACAACAAATATTGGCGCTAAAAACTGTAGTAAGGTAGCAAGCACAGCATTACTTTCATTAATTGCAGCAACAAATGTAAATTGGACACCAAGCATACCTGCAATACCAAAAACTATGAGTTGCCTCCCCCATAGCTTGTGCTGCCAAATTCCAAAAATATTTTTTCCTGTTAACAATAAATATGTAAGTAGTAATATACCTGCAACCGATAAACGGATTGTTAACATAAAGGATACAGTCAAAGGTGTATGATTCAGCAACCACTCCATTAAAGGGCCAGTTGCTCCCCATAACATAGCACCTGAGACGATAAATATTATTCCTTTTAAACGTTTCATACCAATCCTGCTTCCTATATACGTACTAAAAATTGTTACTTTTCTTCAAAACATTTCTTGTACTTCACTAGAAAAGTCCTATTATTTTTTACTATCAAATATTTACAAATATATTCATAATGACTAATTCCCGATTATTATCTATAATATTAGTATATATTGATTACCCAAGGAGATCGAATAATCATGAGTCATATGCATAAATCATTTACGATTGATGAACATTATTTAAATTCACTTCCTTTTCCTGCAATTATCATTAATCAAGATGGACAAGCAACAGTCTGGGGAAAGAGTGCTGAACATCTGATTGGCTTATCAGCTAATGATATTAAAGGAAATACTACTCCATCTATACACGAAAATCTACTGCGTCAGCTTCCTGTTGAAACATTTCAATCTATTTTACAAAATGAGGACAGTACGTATCTAGAAAAAATTCAAGTACACACAACTTCAAATGCAGAAATAACAACAGCTCTGCTAGCTAAACCTTTTACAGATGAGGGAGAGCGTTTTATTCTATTGATTTTTATGCTACCAGAATTAATGACGCAGGCTATCTCTCAATGCAATACCTTTGTAAATCTTAAGCAAGGTTTAGATGCGACCTTTATGACTGTTACACTCGATCACGATGGATTTATCTTGGAATGTAATAATGAATTTCTAAAAACAAGCCAATGGACACCAAAGCGTGTTATCGGCAAAACCTTTTGGCAACTGTTCCCTGATAATGAAGTGAGTGAAAAAATAACACATACGATCTGGCGTAATTTAAATAATGGTCATACATGGCAGGGAGAAGTTGAAAAAATCACAAAAACGGGGCAATCCTATTGGGTGCTACTAACGGCTATCCCTCTCTTTAATCTTGAAACAAATGAACAACAATTTATCCTAATTGAAAAGGATGTAACAAAATCAAAAACGATTCAACACCAACTCGAAAAAATTGCTTACATCGATACAGAAACTGGTTTGATGAATGCACATCGACTTGAAAAAGTAATCACCAATATGATTGACGATGAGAGACACTTTTCATTTGTTTATCTAAGTATTGATAAATTTTATACACTTAAAGAATTACATGATCAACAAATCGATCAAAGCCTGATTGTTGAATTTACAAATCGTATAAAAATGTATTTCCAAGATAGCACGATGGCTCGTATAAATGAAAATGATTTTGTTGTCATCACGCCTTTAAGTGAATGGTTTATTCAAGGCTTTTTATCTTACTTACAACAACATCCGATTTACAGCGGCAATATTGCTGTACCAATTTCTATAAGTGGCGGCATAACTAGATATCCTGAGGATCAAACAACATTCTCTCAGCTTATGAAGGCATCCATTGCTACTATTTCAACAGTCCGTGAGGCTGGCGGAGATAAAATTGTTTCTTTATCAACAGCAACACATAAAGCTTTAAATCGTAAAGCATTAATTGAAAAGCGCTTACTCCAAGCACTTGACCAAAAAAACTTGAAGGTACTCTATCAGCCACAAATCGATGTGTATGCTGGAAAAGTTACTGCTGTGGAAGCACTGGTACGTTGGGAAGATGAGGTAATAGGTGTCGTAACGCCTGATGAGTTAATTCCTATCGCTGAAGAAACAGGTCTAATTAATAATATTGGGTCCTTCATGCTGGAAAGGGCTTGTGAACAAGCATTACTTTGGAAAAAGGCTGGCTATGATTTAAAAGTATCTATTAACTCTTCTGTACGCGAATTCCGTGATAAGAATATGGCAAAATCTATACTTGAAATGATTACAAAAACAGGTTGTCCAGCGAACCTATTACAAATTGAGATTACTGAAAAATTTGCTTTAGAAGCTGAAGCCGCAACGTCTATTGCACAGCAAATGCGTAAGCTTGAAAACGAAGGCATTTCCTTTGTATTAGATGATTTCGGTACTGGCTACGGCTCATTTAGGTATATGCAAATTTTACCAATAAGTACATTAAAAATCGATCAAACGTTTACAAATTCACTCTTGAAATCCGAAAAGAGCCAAAAGCTTATGAATGGTATGGTTCAACTAGGTAAATCCATGGAATTGAAAGTGGTCGCTGAAGGTGTAGAAACAGCTGAACAAGCAGATCTATTAATTACTTATGGCTGTGATGCCATTCAGGGCTATTATATTAGCAAGCCTGTTACACCTGAAGAGATTGAACTATTATTGACTAAACAATAATTAAAGAAGAAGGAGACTGCGTCCATTTTGCACGCAGCCTCCTTCTATTTTTTATAAACCTTTTGTAATTTTACTTTACTTGAACGAACTGAGCGGAATATGAGTTGAATAATTACTTCTGCAAAAACTAGTCCAATAACAATAGCACCTGTAATTAAAAATGCCTTTAAGCCATATTGCAAGCCTTGTAAGTAATCATCCTCTACCACATTTCTCATTGCATTATAGGCCATGCCCCCTGGCACTAATGGTATAATTCCCCCAACAATGAAAATAATCATGGGTATTTTAAAACGTCTGGCATATAAATGAGCCACAATGGCAATGACAAATGAGCCAAAGAAAGAAGCTTTGACAACATCCATGCCTTGCTCTGTTAGAACGTAGTATATAATCCAGCCAATTACCCCAACGAGTCCGCAATGAAGTAGTGTTTTTCTAGGAACATTAAAAATAATGGCAATCCCCGCTGTCGCAAAAAAACTAACTATTAATTGTATAATAATATCCATCATATGCATATTGTCCGCCTCCTAAAATCCTAGTGTGACGGCAATTGCTGCACCAATAGCAAAGGCTGTTAAAAAGGCCTCTGCTCCCTTTGCCATCCCTGACATAAAATGACCTGCCATTAAATCACGAACAGCATTTGTAATCAAAATACCTGGTACGAGTGGCATGACGGAACTAATAATAATTTTATCAAGTTCAGTACCATAACCATACTTTACTGCAAAGAAGGCAACAAAGCCGAGGACGAGTGATGCTGTAAATTCAGAAAAAAACTTTACCCTTGTTAAATGATTAATGATTATAAGTACTAGGAAACCTAGCCCACCTGCTAAAAAAGCTACCGGAAAATCTGACCATCCACCCTTAAACATAATAAGGAAACAACCACTAGCAAGCGCAGCTGCCAAAACTTGCAAATAAGTTGGTAAAAAATAATTTGTTTTTTGTATCGACTTTAACTCGTCATAAGCTTCTTCTAATGTTATGATTTGAGATGTGAGTCTACGAGATACTGAATTTACCAAGGCGATTTTTTGCAAATCTGTAACCCTACTGGGAATTGATGTAATTCTTGTTGGCTGTGTCTTGCCTAACGAAAAAATGATGCCAGTTGGTGTGGCATAACATTGAGCATTCGGCATATTTTGAGAATGTGCCATACGTAGCATCGTATCCTCTACGCGGTATGTTTCTGCACCACTTTCAATCATAATGCGTCCTGCAAGCAACAAACAGTCAATCGTAAGTTCATTATCCGCATCTTGTAAGACCATTGCAGCTATCTGCCTCCTTCAAAAAGGTTCCTTGCCAATATTAACGAACTGCCAATAAAAACTCAACTGAAAATTTTTCATAAGCAATGGATTATCTTTCAATTTATTTTTACAGTTACACTAATATTACGCATGTGTTTTTTCTATTTTAGTAGGTATTTTACAACCTCTTAAATAGAAGTACAACTACAATTAATTCGCTGATTCTTGAAGAAAAAGTGACCTTAATAAATTTCCATAAAATTACATAAAAAGATTCTAGATTTGTATAACTTTTTTAATGACTGGCACGTCTGATTGTATAGAAAATAAAAAAAGAGGGGAGCGTATCCAAAACCATGCAGGAACGCAGAAAAAGACGCGGTCCAATAATTGATTTCTTATTACTTAGCCTTATTGTGACCTTAACAACTATTATACTTTTTATTATCCTTTCAAAGGATGACTTTAAGTTTCAAAAGATTAGTGCTTCAAAAGAATCCGAGACGGAATCGGTGAATAGTCATTTATCGACCGAAAGTTCTGCGTTTCCAGGCATACGTATTGTTACGGACGTTTCAAATGACAAACGAACACCATTTGCTATTCATTACCCGCAAACAGATAACGAGGTTTTTAATGATGCCGTATTACAATACATATCGGATTCAAAAGAAAACTATCTAACATCGATGAAGAAAAATAAAGATAAAGAAGCTATGGGTGAATTAAATATTAGTCTTGAAACTTTTCCATACCGAGAGCATTACTATTCCTTTGTGCTTACAAAAATGCTATATGTAGGTGGAGCCAATCACGAAGTCTCCACAAAAACATACTTCATTAACAACGAAACGGGCGAACAAATTACGATTCAAACGCTCTTACAAAATGATGAGAATAACTTATCTACGTTGGCTGTAAATGTTCGAAAGGATTTGCAAAAAAACCTCCAATTAAAGGATGAGCTTTTCAACGATGAACTATTAAAAGCTACAGAACCCAAATGGTCTAACTTCAATCGCTTTGCTATTGTTGACGATTCATTACAAATCTATTTCGATGAATATGAGATTGCTAGTGGAGCAGCAGGTACCCCAATAGTGAAACTACCCCTTTCGCTTATTAACCCATTGTTAGCCTCTGAATTTCAGATCGCAATGGAAAATGTAAAACCAATTAATCCACCACCAACTGGTGATCCGAATAAAAAACGTATTGCTTTAACATTTGATGATGGTCCACATCCAAAAGTGACGGAGCAAATTTTAAATATTCTCGATAAGTATCACGCAAAGGCTACTTTCTTCATGCTCGGTAGTCGTGTACAATACTATCCTGACATCGTAAAAGATGTTCTTGCGCGCGGTCATGAAATTGGAAACCATTCGTGGAACCACCCTGTCTTAACAAAGCTTACGCAGGAACAAGTGATGAAAGAATATAACACTACTGCCACTGAAATTGAGAAGGCAATCAATCAAGGTGCTACAGTTTTTAGACCACCATACGGTGCAACTAATGACACAATTAATGCTGAGATTCCTATCCCTGTTGTGCTATGGACAATTGACACATTGGATTGGAAACATCGAAATGCACAGCAGCTATTGCCACACGTAAAAAATAATTTACACAATAATGCCATTGTCTTAATGCATGATATTCATCAATCCACTGCAGACGGACTTGATGCTGTTCTTGCCTATTTACAAGAGCAGGGCTATGAATTTGTGACTGTGTCCGAGATACTGCCATATCGCCAATAGTATTTACAAAGAAAAAGTCCAATGAATTTCGATATTCATTGGACTTTTGCAATTATTTTATTGTTAAAGTATCTAAAGGCTTGAAGTCATTTAACTGATAGCTCTTCACTTCGTTACGCGCTATTGTATACAGCGTATCATCTATATAGACAACACGTTGTACAACCTGCTCCCAATTTTCATAGGCCTCATTATTATTACGATTGATTATATTTCCTTTCAATACAATCCCTTTCTCTGCAGTAATCTCATAAATTTGAGCACCATGACCTTGATAGACAACCTCGTCTCCCTTACCTGCCTCATACAGTACTACAGGGAAGCCAAAATAGTTGAATTCCTTATTGCGGAATAGCGCTTTAGGATTGTATTGCACTTCAGAGGAAGAACCTTTTCCACCAATTTTTACGGTTGATTGCTCTTTCGGATTTCGGAAATCTGATACATCAAATAGGGACATCTTCATATTGGTTGTCACAGTAAAATTACGTTTTGTATACGAATCATAGCGTTGCTCCGTATCATAACCAATACCAATTAAATGCTTATCATCTAATGGATGTAGGTAATTACTGAAGCCAGGAATCTTCAATTCCCCTAGTACTGCAGGCTTTTTCGGATTCGCTACATCAATGACAAATAGTGGATCCACTTGTTTAAATGTCACCACATATGCTTTTTCTCCCATAAATCTAGCTGAATATATCTTTTCTCCAGGCGCCATATCTTTTACTGAACCAAGCGGTTTTAAATGTTCATCCAAAATAAAGAGATGGTTATAGGAAGTACTTTTCTCATTCCACGTATTACCTTCTGTTGTAAAGATTCGGAAGTTCCCCTTATATTCATCCATTGAATACTGATTTAACACAGTTCCCTTTACTTCCGTACTTCCGACAAAGTTCAAAGTCGTTCCATCTACATTCCACTTGAAAATTTGAGTGTCGGCTGACCTCGGTAACCAAATCATATCCATGACGCGCTTTTCAGATGAAACATCAATATTACTTTCATACATTGGTGTCGTTAAATACAGGGCGTTCTCTGACATATAAAGACCACTACTTCCACCTAAATACCCTTTCGTATTGGCCGTTGTCTTAGCTCCATTTTTTAAATCGACAGCTGTAATTAAACTATAGGTACCATCCATCGTATTTGGTAAGATTGAGATTTTTTCTAAAGGCAGACTTTTGTACTCTGGCCCTGCCATACTATCAAATGTTTTAGGCTTTAAATCGGTTTTATTGTTTTCTTGTAGCATCCAGTAATTTGGATACATATTTCCGATTAAATATAATGTATCATTCGTTATGCGAATATCCTGCAAGAAGCCTTCTTGCCCAACATCACGTACATGCTTTGGATTGCTTGGATTTGAAATATCATAAATTGAGGCTGTTACCATAGCTGTGCCAGCTTTTTCAATATATTGATCCCCGATAGCAATTAATAGATTGTCATATAGGGCAAGCTTAGAAATATATTGGGAATCTTTTAATTTGATACTTGTAGCCACCTTTAAATTCTTAGGATCTTTAGCATTCACAACTGTAATGCTCTGATCTTTTGCAGTGTAAATAAAGCCATCTTTGACAACTACAATGTCTCCCTCTTCTACCCCTTCTACTTGATTATTAGTTGTAGACTCATTATTAGCGGTTGCTTTATCTTCACTTGCTGTACTTTGTAAGCTCTCTTCTTCTCTAACTTCTACTCTTTGAGTTGTTAACAACTTTTTAAAATACTGCTGTAACTCTTTCTCCGATTTAACGGCTGTTAATGTCTCGATAATTGTAAACGGGATTGTCTGCGAAGCTACATTCAGTCCGCCTTGTGCAAAGGCCTCCTTTTTTACATGCAATTGATAATTACCTGGTGCTAACTTATTGACCACTATCGTTTTTTGATCTTCCAACAATTCAATCGTTGCAGGTACTTTGCGTCCTTTTTCCGTAGTGATATAGACATATTCCTCAGTTATTTTGTTTTTCTTTAAAGCAACTGAAAAAGATGCTTGCCAGTTTTGTGTTGCCATACTTGCGCTAGCCGCCTTTGCCGTCACATCTGTATTCACTATCCATGTAAAAATTCCAGGCACGATAGCTAGAACGATTATCAGCATAATTGCGAACCATTTACTTTTCATCATTTTTCCTCTCCTTCATATACTTGTTTATTAATTAGACTAGTAAAAAAGAGGAAAGTTACATTTTTCTGAAATTTTCAAGTTAAGGCACTACCAAAAAAACGAGAGGGAAACACTTCCCTCTCGTTTATTCTTCAAATGGCCATTTAGGCAACATATTTTTTAATGGCTTATCTTGTCGTCTTCCCAATACATAATCTGCTTGCATAATAGTATGAATTTCGCGAGTCCCTTCATAAATGACTGGTGCTTTGGAGTTTCTTAAATAACGGGCAACTGGATACTCGTCTGAATAGCCATAGGCTCCATGAATCTGTACCGCATCATCCGCAGCCTTATTCGCAAAATCACAAGACTGCCATTTTGCCAATGATGTCTCTCGAGTATTTCGAACACCTTTATTTTTCAATTCTCCAACTCGATAGACAAGGAGACGACTCATTTGATAGCCTGCTTCCATATTAGCAATCATTTGTCCAACAAGCTGATGCTCACCAATAGGTTTACCAAATGTCTCCCGTTCATGGCAGTATTTCACACTAGCCTCTATGCAAGCTTGGATCAAACCAACAGCACCTGCTGCTACTGTAAATCGACCATTATCTAGCGCAGACATGGCAATTTTGAAACCCTCGCCCTCTTCACCAAGTCGGTTTTCAATTGGCACGCGTAAATCTTCAAAAAAGAGCTCACCTGTATTACCAGCACGAATACCATATTTTCCTTTAATCGCTTTAGATGTAAAACCAGCCATGGAACGTTCTACAATAAACGCACTAATTCCATGATGTTTCTTCGATTTGTCTGTATAGGCAAATACGATAAAGTTGTCTGCAATATCACATAAGGAGATCCACGTTTTTTGCCCATTGAGGATATAATGATCTCCATCACGGACAGCAGTTGTTGACATAGCAGCTACATCAGACCCAGCCCCAGGTTCTGTGAGACCAAAAGCTCCAATCCGTACACCTTTAGCTTGCGGAACAAGGTATCGCTGCTTTTGCTCTTCAGTCCCCCACTGCATTAAGGTCATGCTATTTAAACCTGTATGGACAGATACGGCTGTACGAAATGCCGTATCTCCCCGTTCAAGCTCCTCACATACGATAGCAAGTGCATTATAATCCATGCCACTACCTCCGTATTGTTCAGGAACACAAACCCCCATTAAGCCAAGCTCAGCAAGTCTGGACCAAATTTTAGCATCAAAGCCACCTTCAGCATCCCATTTTGCAATATAGGGAATGATTTCCTCATCAACAAACTGTCTTACTGTTTTTCTTAGCATTTCCTGTTCAGTGGACATTTCAAAGTTCATGGTCAGCACCTACCATTTCACAATCATAGCAGACTTATGTGATGTCTCTTTAATGACCACACCTCGTTTAGCCATCTCTTCAATATACGTATCACCTGGCACGATTGCTTCAGGCGGGAATACACCATGCTCTGTAATAGCACCGGCACCAATCATCTGAGCAACAACTGAAATCGTATTTGCCGTAGCACGTGCCATAGCTGTTTCATTAATAGTCATATCTTTACGTACAACCATTTCATATTCATATGTCACCTGCTGTTGGGCCTTTTCACCTGCTACAATAACACGTAACAATACAGCATCAGGTTTTGAGCCCAATTCAAGCTTCTTTTTGAGAGCCTCTCGTACGACTGCACGAACAGGCACTTCTTGATTATCCACTTCTACCTTATTCGCAGAATCAAGGAAGCCCAAGTCTGCTAAAAGTTTAAATTTCTCAGCATGGCCTTTATAACGGATGGTTTTATATTCTAATGTGCGGACATTTGGGAATGTCTTATACAATGTGGAGATACCACCAGATGTATAAAATGCCTCAAGCACACCGAAATCATCAAAATAAATAGGTTCAACGCCTGATAGGGATGGAACTTCTTCAAGCTTGCCCTTCTGTATCGTTTTTGAAGGCTCAGTATAATGATCGAAAACGCCATCTAAAGAAAATACGCGTGTATAATGAAGCGGAGGCTTTGGCTCAGTTGGAATACCACCAACAAATAGTTTAATAGATTCTACTTCGTCTAATTTTGAAGCACCATAGCCCGCTAGAATATTGATCATGCCAGGAGCAACACCTAGGTCAGGAATGATTGTAACACCTTTTGCCTTTGCTTCCTCATGTAAATCTAATATCTTCTCTGTAACGCCACCGATATGACCACCTAAATCAACGGAATGAACGCCTGCCTCAATAGCTGCTCTTGCTACTCGTTCATTGAACGAATAAAACAATGCATTGACGGCAACATCCCCCTTCGAAATAACGTTCATTAATGAATCGTCACGTTCTGCGTGTAGTTCTACCACTTCTACCTTATCTGTATCTAGCGTATCTACAAAGTCCTGTGCAACTTTTACATCGATATCACCTAAATACACGCGCTCCACTTTATCGTTTTTTATTAAATCACGAGCTACCTCTTTCCCCATTAAACCTGCACCTAATACAACAACTTTCATCAAGAACATCCCCTTTCGTTGATCTGTTACTCTGTATCGATTTGTGCTCTTTGTAATTTACCGCTGTAGTCTACATAAATACTCTTCCACTCTGTGTATACATCTAGGGCTGCTACACCTGAATCACGGTGTCCATTTCCTGTCCCTTTAGTACCTCCGAATGGCAAATGAATTTCAGCACCTGTTGTGCCAGCATTTACATAAACAATACCTGTATCTAAATCACGTTGTGCGCGAAAAATTGTATTGACATCTTGTGAGAATATTGAGCTAGATAAGCCAAATTTCACACCATTATTTACTTCAATTGCTTCTTCCAAACTTGCCACTTCAATTAGAGATACGACTGGACCAAAGATTTCTTCTTGAGCAATAATCATGTCAGGCTTCACATTTGTAAACAATGTTGGCTCATAATAGAACCCCTTATCATAAGGTGGTTCATTTAGTATCCTGCCACCTGCTAATAATGTAGCACCCTCTTGTTTACCTATCTGTACATAGTGATTAATTTTTTCCAATGCTGCTTTATTAATCACTGGCCCGATTTTTACTCCCTCATCTAGACCATCCCCAATTGTGAGCTTTTGCATTTCATCTAAGAGACGTTTCTCTAATTGTTCTTTTACATCTTTATGCACAATGACTCGGCTACATGCTGTACACCTTTGCCCAGCAGTACCAAATGCGCTCCATAAAATCCCTTCTGTAGCTAGCTGTAAATCAGCATCATTCATGACAATAACAGCATTTTTTCCACCCATCTCTAAAGAAACCTTTTTCAAATGCTTCCCGCCAAGCTCAGCTACTTTACTGCCTGTTGTTGTAGAACCCGTAAACGAAATAACCTTGACGTCAGGATGTTCAATTAATGCTGTGCCTACTGTAGGTCCTGTACCAAATACGATATTAGCGACACCATCTGGTAAGCCTACTTCCTCAAAGATTTTACCCATTTCATAGGCCATCATTGGAGTCTCATTAGACGGTTTCCAAATGAATGTATTCCCTGCAACAATGGCAGGAAATGACTTCCACGTGGCGATAGCAACAGGGAAATTCCAAGGTGTAATGAGTGCTACAACGCCTATAGGTGCCCTTACACTCATAGCAAATTTATTGGCAAGCTCAGACGGTGTTGTTTCACCAAACAATCTACGTCCTTCACCAGCCATATAGTATGCCATATCAATTCCTTCTTGAACTTCTCCTCTAGCCTCTTCAATGACCTTGCCCATCTCTTTTGTTAAAACGGTCGCCAAATGTTCTTTTTTCTCTTTCATTTTTTGACCGATGGCATATAAATAATCTGCACGTTTTGGTGCTGGTATAAGTGCCCAGCTCTTTTGTGCTTGTTTAGCAACAGCTACAGCCTCACCTACCTCGTTCGAAGTAGAGCGCGGAATGGTAGCAAGCTGCTCACCGTTTGCAGGGTTCGTCACTGCTATACTTTGTAAATGTGAATGTGTGATCCATTTACCACCGATATAGTTTTTAATCTCCACTACATACACCCCCTGAAATACTCTATGATGCCTCAGCTGTTGTACCAGTCGTATTCCATAGGTATAAGTCTATGAATTTAACCAGAATCCTTTTCGCCTTAGGATAATTGTGTCCGAGTAGTGGAGTGTGCTTGCACGTTTCACTATTCGTGACAGCTACCAGTGGCTTTATCTCCATACAATCAATAGGTGATCCCCACCAAAACAATAAATATCTCATTAGGAATCTTGGATGAACGGAGATAAAATATGTCAAAATTCCGAATTTTCAATATACACCACACCTTGTAATACTAGCATTTCAATAATAATCGGTGACAACTGCCAGAGGCTTTATTTCCACTTAACTTCCTTACCTCAATATAGAGGATGACTTCTGAATTTAGAAGCCTCTTAAGGTTATGTATATTCACAATACCCTTAGTTAAATGAAAATAAATAATACACATTCTAGTTTTTTATATTCGACATTTTCTAACTAATTCCCTTTTTTTCTAAAATATTTAATTTTCTATTGAAACCAATGTAGCTTATAATCGTATACAATATCATTAAATTTATTTTTGGAGGAATCCCTTTATGAATAATCATGAAATTGACTACAAGTTATTTGGTGACGACATGCAATATGTGCAAGTTGAGCTTGACCCTCAGGAAACAGTTGTTGCAGAAGCAGGAGCGTTAATGATGATGGATGATTCGATCCATATGGAAACTATTTTTGGTGACGGCTCACGAGGTGGCTCACAAAGTGGTCTAATGGGTAAATTATTAGGTGCCGGAAAACGCCTAATAACAGGCGAGAGCTTATTCATGACAACATTCACAAACGTTGGCTCAGGTAAGAAGCATGTTTATTTCGCATCACCATACCCTGGGAAGATTATTCCGATGGATTTAAGCCAATTAAATGGTAAAATTATCTGTCAAAAAGATGCATTCTTAGCTGCTGCTAAAGGGGTCTCTGTAGGCGTTGAATTTCAGAAAAAAATTGGAGTAGGCTTCTTCGGTGGTGAAGGCTTCATTATGCAAAAGCTAGAAGGTGACGGCATGGCGTTTGTTCATGCAGGAGGAGCCATTCATGAAAAAACATTACAACCAGGTGAAGTTTTACGTGTGGATACAGGATGTCTTGTAGCAATGACATCCAATGTAGATTACGATATTGAAATGGTTGGAGGCGTAAAAACAGCCCTGTTTGGAGGCGAAGGAATCTTCTTTGCTACATTACGTGGTCCTGGAACAGTGTGGGTACAATCATTACCATTTAGCCGTTTAGCCAGTCGTGTCTTTGCAGCTGCACCTATTTCGCAAGGTGGCGGCGGTCAATCTAAAGGTGAAGGCGGTATCGGTGGCTTATTCGATTTATTCAATAGATAAAAAAATGGAGCATATCTTTCACCGATATGCTCCTCTTTTTAATCAATTCGATTGGATATTGCCTTTCCTTGTCCATAAGCAGTCAAAGCTTTTACATTTAACATGAGCATAGCCGTTCTCGTTTCTAATGACGCGCTACCGATATGTGGCAGAGCTACTACATTTGGAAGTGTTAATAAAGGATGATCCATCGCAATTGGCTCTTGTTCAAACACATCTAGTCCTGCAGCCCAAAGCTTCCCATTTTTAAGAACATCGTACAGCGCATCCTCATCAATAATTCCACCCCGTGAGGCATTAATTAATACCGCATCTTCTTTCATCAAAGCAAGTTCCTTTGCACCAATGAGCCCTTCCGTATCACTATTATAAGGTGTCATAATCACAACAAAATCAGATTGCTTTAATAGATCCTCCAGCGAAACATACTGAAAGCCATACATTTCTTCTGCTTCATGACGACGTCTGCGATTATTATACAAAATTTTCATATCAAACCCTTTTGCTCTTCTAGCAACAGCTTGGCCAATTCTTCCCATGCCAATAATGCCAATTGTGGCTCCTGAAACATCCTTGCCAACCAGTTGCATTGGATACCAGCTTTTCCATTTGCCCTCACGTAAATATCTTTCACTTTCTGGAATTCTACGAGCAGTTGCAAGCAGTAAGCCAAATACTAAATCCGCAGTTGTATTAGTTAGAACTCCAGGCGTATTTGTCGCCATAATGCCTCGTTTTTTTAAAGCCTTCACATCGATATTATTATATCCAACTGCTAAATTCGTCACTAATTTTAAGTTGGGGGCATGCGAAAGTAATTCTTCATCTACTTGGTCAGCTATCGTTACCCACAGTACCTCACAGTCAGCGACAGCTGTGAGCAATTTTTCACGTGGAATCACAATTTCTTCCTCATCCCATTGTGAGATTTCATAAAACTCCTGTAGCAGTTCAACAATATGTGTAGGAAACTTACGTGTTATAAATAATTTCTTTTTCATGCTCCAAACACCCCTCTACTCAATTCCCTAATTCGCCTATAGCGTAACACTTAAAACAAGCATTTTCTAGGGGTTTTGTAATCTTCCTCTTTCTATAAAATTTGTTATTAGCTAATTCATCAGCCTATTAGTTGATTTATCCATAAAATAAGACCTTTTATCCTAATTCACATACTAAAAAACTATGCATAGATAGTATGCATAGCTATGTTTCTTTTAAAACTCTCTTATTGTTGTATTTAAGCGATTAGCCACCCCCGCTAATTCTTCCGAAGATTCACCAATCGATTCAATGATAGTAGCTAATTCAGATACTTGATTATCGACTTTTTGGAAATTTGAGATTGAATTTTCTACAGAGCCAGAAATCGCATCAAAAGCTTTTAGAGATTCAGCATTACGTTCGATACTACTATTTACAAGCTCCTGTATGTCCTGAATAGCTTGTACAACTTGTGTTGTGATACCATTTGACGTCATGATTAACTCAGCAATCTGTTCAACAGAACTTTTCGTTTGATCCGCAAGTTTGCGTACTTCGTTTGCAACAACTGCAAAGCCTTTACCATGCTCACCAGCACGTGCCGCCTCAATTGCAGAGTTTAACGCAAGTAAATTTGTTTGCCCAGAAATACTTTTCACAATTTCTACAACGGCATTTATTTTCGAAGAGGATGCATCTAATTGCTCCACCATATTTGCCATTTCTACGGTCTTATGATGAATCTTCCCTGTTTGCTCATTAATAGATATTATTTTAGTATAACCTTCACTAGACACTTTTTGCATTGATTCTGCTTCATACATACTTTCCTTCAAAGAAACGTTGACACGCTTTGCGCTATATACAAGTTCTGTTACTGTTTCAGTCGTAGTTTGTGATTGAACCTCTAATTGTGTAGAAATTCCGCCTATAACATCCTTTACATGGTCCCTAACATTATTGCGTTGTGTTTCAATTAGTATACTTGCATAGCTATCATATTCTTCTAAAACGATTTGTTGTTCAAAATTACATATTTTACTGATAGCATCACAAAACTTCTCTTCTTCGCCCTTTGGTAATCGTAGTTCATAGACTATTTTGCGAAGTGATTTCTCAAGTATTTGAAATGCAGCTAAATACCATTTCGGATATAAATTAATCTTTACATGCATTTTTGCCACACGTCTTCGCTTCTCTAAAAAGGCTTCATCTATTCGCCCCTCAAACATTTCAATAATATGATGACGTAATGTCTGACGTAAACGTTCGCTGGAGCTATGTGATTGAATGACCTTTTGTAAGGTAGGAACACTTTCTATTGCATGATAAAATGCCACTACCACTTCTACTACATTTCTTTCTACATATGGTTTTAAACTATTAATCAGCTGAAGATCATGCACACTTAACCCTACAAGATTTAATTGTAGTAAACGGTCTGGATCTTCTATAAAAATACCGATTGTTGTTTCATTGCTTATTTCAATTGTACTTTTCTTAGATCTATTGATAAGTTGAAACATTTTCTCCACCTCATATATTTAATCATATACCTTACTAAGTCTATATTCCTACTTTTTATAAAAAAACAACAAATAATTAGACACTTTATGTATCAATTATAATCTCAAAACATCTAAATGAACAATATGTAGGTAAATGTTGTCTAATATTATTATAATTTGCTATTAATTTATGCCGCAACATGATTCTTTATACTCATTATTTCTCACTTTATTGAAAAAACGGATGGATGATTCAATAATTTTAACGCAAAAAAAGCCACTGCTTCTTGAAGAAGAAGCGTGACTTATTGTTTACATGAAAATGATAACGCAAAGAACTGCGGCTAAAACTAAACGATAAATGGCAAAAGGCATTAATTTTACCTTTGAAATAAGCGCTAAGAAAAACTTAATGGACAGTAATGCAAATACGAACGAACTAATAAATCCTACAGCATAAAAGCCAAAATAGTCCATTGATAAAGTATCCCAGTTTTTCAAAACGGATACGAGGCTAGCTCCTGCCATGATTGGCACAGCCATAATGAATGTAAAATCGGCTGCAACACGGTGACTCATACCAAATAGTACCCCACCTGAAATCGTTGCACCTGAACGAGAAAAACCTGGCCATAGAGATAGGCATTGTACAAGTCCTACCTTAAATGCTAAACCATAAGAAATCTTATCTAAAGAATCTACTTTTGGTTTTCTCGGTGCCAACTTATCTGCAGCAATCATGAGAATTGCTCCTGCCACGAGTGCATAAACAACATGCTCTACTTTAAAAAGATGGTCGTCAATAAAATCCTTGAATGCAAAACCTAAGACAACTGCTGGTAGCATACCAACAATAACATGCAATAAGTTAAAGCGGCCATTTATGGACTTAGCTTGACCTTCAATTTTATATAAACCAACTAAGCTTAACATACGTTTCCACATAACTACAATAACCGCTAATATGGAACCAAGTTGTACAACAATTTTAAATGTGTTGGCAGGATATTTCCCTAAAAACTCCTCAGTCTTTAACCACATATCATCCACGATAATCATATGCCCCGTAGAAGATACTGGTGCAAATTCTGTCATACCCTCGACAAAGCCTAATATTAATGCTTTTAATAACTCTATAATTTCCACCATGTCACCTTACCTTTTTTAATCAAATACCCACTTATTATAAAATACTACGTTTTTATATACTACTGCCATTTCACCTAAGAAGCCGATTGTTAGATTATCACATACTATTTAAATGTTATATCTACTACCCAAAGCTCTGATCTACTGCCAATTCGCATCGGTGGGCCCCAGAAGCCATAGCCTGATGAAACAAGTGTATGCATCTGTTCCTTCAACTTATAACCATAATCCAGTTCAAATACACGAGCTGTTATAAATTGATTCGGCCACAGTTGTCCCTTGTGTGTATGACCAGACATATGTAAATCAACGCCCATTTCAGAAGGCGTGATCAAGTCGTCAGGTGTATGATTCATTACAAGCCATGGTAAATTAGCAGAAGGCTTTAGTACCTCAAGTGGTTTTCTTTCTTTATTCGTTCTGTCCTCTTGCCCTGTTAATATAAACGCATCTTCTATAAAAATTGTTTCATCTAGGAGCATTTTCACATTGGCATTTTCCATTTCCTTAATAAATTCAGGAATTTTTTTGCCATAATATTCATGGTTACCTACTATACCATATGTTCCATATGTAGATGTTAATTGCTTCATGACATCTGCCATACCCTCTTGAACAAACCATTTAGGGTCATCGTCCACAATATCCCCAGCTAACAACACGATATCTGGTTGTGCTTCATTAGCTAAACTTACAAAACGTTGTAAATGTCGTTTATGTGATAAAACACCTAAGTGAAAATCAGATGCTACAACAGCTCTTAGTGTGTTTAACTCACTATCTTGTTTATCAACAGTTATTTCTAAATGACGAACGACTGGAGAGTAGGCTAAATAGGAGCCAATGATACTTAACAAGAATAGGATTGCTACTGCTATACTACCTATTATTTGCACATTTTTAAAAGGCGTGAGCCAAATAATGAATTGTGCAACTAAACATAGCAATAAGCCATATTCAAAGATAAACATCCAATAATTACTGATTACAGAAAACACTCGTAATGACTCGTGTAATCTTCCGATTATAATACTAAAAGCAACAATATACAGCAATATCCAAAATAATACTGGAAAACGAAACCACCCCATTGCTACAAGCCACTGCTTTACTCCCCACCCTAAATAGAAAGTCAAAGCACTATAAATACTAATTAAAAGAACAGCGCCGATTACTTTTGGCATAACCAAGTCCTCTACTTTCTTTCTATAATTTAATTGATTATACCATTATACTTATCAATCATATTGCTTATAGCACTTGAATAATCTTCTAGAGAAAGTGGGAACTTGTCCATTTATTCTATGACAAATTTAAGTTTACCTTTTCATTTCATTCGTTACTCTCGTTTTACATGACATTACACTGTATATAGATGACATTTTCGTCATTTACATACTAAACGCCACTTTTATTTTCTCATTTCTTCCAGTAACATAGTAGGTGAACGAGCAAATTCGCGTATTTACGAAGAAAAAGGGGTGCTATTTCAAATGACACGATATAAATTTGAAACAACAGAGCATGAGCTATTTCGCAAAACCTTTCGTAAGTTTTTAGCTGAAGAAGCTGAACCGCATTATGCACAGTGGGAAAAGGATCATCTTATTCCGCTTTCTTTTTGGCGTAAGCTTGGTGATATGGGTTATCTTTGTCCACAAGTAGAAGAACAATATGGCGGACTAGGCTTGGATTTCAGCTTTGGCGTCATCATACAAGAAGAACTTGAACGTATAGGCTCAAGTCTTATCGGGGTTGGCCTGCATAATGATATTGTTGTCCCGTATATCGAAGCATATGGTACACACGAACAAAAATCTCGTTGGCTGCCAAAATGTGTTACAGGCGACTATATAACAGCTATTGCAATGACGGAGCCAGGTACAGGATCAGACTTGGCAAATATCAAAACGTCAGCCATTCGTGATGGGGACCATTATATTGTAAATGGTCAAAAAACCTTTATAACAAATGGCATCCATACAAACTTAGCAGTTGTCGCAGTAAAAACAAATCCTCAGGCTGAGAAAAAACATCGTGGTATTAGCCTACTTGTTATTGAAGAAGGCACACCTGGCTTTACAAAAGGAAGACAGCTCGAAAAAGTTGGTATGCATGCCCAAGATACAGCTGAACTCTATTTTGAAGATTGTCGAGTACCTGTTCAAAACCTACTTGGCGAAGAAGGCAAGGGCTTTCATTATATGATGGAAAAACTGCAGCAAGAGCGATTAGCAGTAGCGATTGCCGCACAAACAGCCGCTGAGGATATGCTTACGCTAACACTAGACTATGTGAAATCACGTCAGGCTTTTGGCAAAACAATTGGTGACTTCCAAAATACACAATTTAAAATAGCTGAAATGGCTACTAAAATCGAGCTTGGTAAATCATTTTTGGAATCATTGATTGAAGAGCATATTGCAGGCAATGATGTTGTGACAAAAGTTTCTATGGCAAAATACTGGATTACCGAAAATGCACGTGACCTCGCTACGCAATGTATGCAATTGCATGGTGGCTATGGCTATATGGAGGAATATAAGATTGCTAGAAGATATAGAGATATACCTGTTATGTCGATCTATGCTGGTACTAATGAAGTCATGAAGGTTATTATCGCCAAAAATTTAGGCCTATAATAAAAAAGGCGGCAGAAGTTTGCCGCCCTTTTACCATTAAACTGCTGGAATTCGAACGATTACTTTAAATAAATCGCCATCTACATCAATGCTCATTCTTGCTCCATGTAAATCGACAATGGATTGTGCAATGGCTAATCCAAGCCCTGAGCCCTCTGTATGACGTGAGGCATCTGCACGTTTAAAGCGTTCAAATAACTCCTCAGCATCTTCACTAATTTCATACTTTGCTACATTTTTCACCGTAAATTCAGCATCGCCATCTGCCGTACGCTTAAATGTCACATAAACACGCGTTCCCTCTAGCGCATACTTCAACACATTGACAATTAAATTATCAATAAGTCTCCACCATTTTTGACCATCCACATATGCAAAGATTGGATCATGAGGCATGGTCATTCGTAAATCTAGTTGTGACTGTGTTAAATCCTCTTTATGCTCCCCTACAGCTTGTTGGATAAGCTGTGTTAAATCTACTCGACTGCGGTGAAGTTCAATATTACCACTAGCCATTTTCGATACTTCAAAAAGGTCTTCAATCAGCACTTTTAAACGTTCAGATTTTTTATCCAGTATATGGATGTATTGTTTCCGTTCTTCCTCTGTAATATTTGGCTTCTTCAGTAAATCGGTATACGTAATTATAGAGGTTAAAGGAGTACGTAAATCATGACTCACATTTGTAATCAGCTCTGTTTTTAACCGCTCACTTTTCGCCTGCTCATGCATGGACGTACGCACACCTTCTCGTAAATGATTGAGGTTTTCTGCATGACCTGCAAGCGGAGATTTACCTTTTACCTTTACATCACGATTTAAACGTCCTTCAGCCATGTCCTTCGTATCTTTCATAATACGGTTTAAATAACCCATTCTTGATAGGAAAACAATCATAGCAGGAAATCCTATAAACATACAAATGCCAAGTACAAGGACTGGAAAAGCTCCGCCTCCTATCATGGTAGCAACAAGGCTACCACCTCCAAAGAAGGCTGCGGCTAGCATTACAATTGAATGTAATGCGATCGAACGATTAATAAATAAGTCAGTCAACGAATCCCCAAGTGACCATAAATAGCTCGATTTCACATTTTCCTCTAGCTTATTCAAAGTATTTACTCTTGTATACAACCAAATTAATTGCACGAAGAAAACACTACCAATTACCATTAAAACAACTATTTTAAAGCCAATATCGAGTATAAAACGGACATAATTATAATTATAAACAGAATTATATTCAATAGATTCAAAAACAACCTGGGCTGAAATGAAATACATAAGGCTCGTTATTAACAAAAGAATAATTTGTACATCGATTTTATACTTTGTTAAAAGATCTTTTTCCTTCATACTCGTAACTATCTGTAATAAGTCTTTACGCCCCCTCCATACAAAGACGGCCATTAAAATACTTGTGAGCCAAATAAAGTAATGAGTATATTGATTGCGTTGAAACTGTTGAAATTGTTGATATCCTCCCCGTATAACATCTTCTGACATAGCTGCTTTTTTTGAAATAGCTATTACACCTGTATATTCAGCTGTTTCGTAAAGATCATCTACATTCACGTATGTTTCGGTATTGTAAAAAATATCTCTTAAATTCTCACTGATATTCCATGCATATAGCGGTTTTCGATCAGTATACTTAATTTTATAGGCACTACTTTCGGTAACATCACCTGCACGGTACGTTTTACCAGTTTCTGTATTGGTCAACTCATAAGACCAATAGTCATAGTTTTTTCCAAAGTTTTTGGATTCACCTTTTGCGGCTTTAATATATTTATCAATGAGGGCTTCCTTTTCAGCAAGAATCTTTTTTCTTACATGCTCATCATCTTCAAAATTTGCTGTAATATCTTTAATTTTATTATCACGTTCAGACACTAGCTTTGTCTTTAATTCTGTAGCATTGGCATCTATAGCTTCCTGAATACGTTGTTCGTATTGTGCCTTAATATTATCGATTTGCTGTCCTAATGTACCATAATAATTACGATGATCTTCTATTTCAGTTTGAGTAATCTCAATTTTATTTTTCAATTCCTCTGCATTTGGTACATTAATTACTAACGGTCCTAGTTCTGCCGTGAAATTATCGATTTCATGTTGGAAATTTTCCGAATCAAAATATGATTTACCAATATACTGATAGCCCACATTATAAAAAGTAAAGACACCGAAAATTGTCCAAATTAAACACATTAATACGAGAAGAGATTTCCACTTTTTTACCATCCCTTTTTACACTCCTCTAAAAAATTCTTTCTAACAATTGTAAAACCTCTGAGGAGCGAGAATTGACAATTTGGTAGGCATAAACACCAAAATAAATGAGTCCAACAACGCCTGCAACAAACCCTGCAATTGTCATATACTTCTCTAGTTTATTTTTCCATTTTATAACCAACGCCCCATACCACCTTTAGATAGCGCGGATTTTTCGGATCAGCTTCAATTTTTTCACGTATTTTCCGAATGTGAACAGCTACAATATTTTCAGCATTATAAGCTTCCTCATTCCAAACACGTTCATAAATTTCACGAATCGAAAACACACGCCCTGCATTTTTCATTAATAGTTCTGTAATTTTATATTCTATCGGGGTTAGTCGAACTGGTTCTCCTTCTAGTACAACCTCTTTTGCCTCTTCATCAAGTACAAGTCCGTCTATTTCCACCTTTGTAGCTCCCTCACTATATGTTCCTAGCTGAACATAACGGCGCAGCTGAGATTTTACACGTGCCAATAGCTCTAATGGATGGAATGGCTTTGTCACATAATCATCTGCTCCAACTGATAATCCATGAATCTTATCGCCATCCTCCGCCTTAGCACTTAGCATGATAATGGGAATATTGCGCTCTTCTCTAATTTTAAAGGTTGCTGTAATTCCATCCATATTTGGCATCATGATATCTAAAATGATTAAATGTACTTCATTGTTCTCTAGCTTTTTTAATGCGTCTAAGCCATCTGCTGCTTTAATGACATGATAGCCTTCATTTTTTAAATAGATTTCAATACCATCACGAATATCTTGATCGTCATCTGTAACAAGAACTGTTAATTTCGTCATGATATACACCTCGCTCTCAAATATAAGTGTATCTTCTAAATCTTAAAAACCAGCTATTATAAAAATGAAGAATTTCTTAAGGTTTTAGCTTTTTTCTCCCACCCAATGTTAAAACAACAATGCCACCTAAAAGCATCGCTACTCCAAGCCAGGAAACTATACTTAAGTGTTCTCCAATTAAAAACACACCAAGAATTGCAGCAGTCAATGGTTCTGCTAATGAAAGTGTTACAGCTGAGGATGAACTAATTTTTTGTAGTCCACTTAAAAACAGGAAATACGCTACGCTTGTACACATAATCCCCATAAATAACATTGTCCATAAGTTGTGTACATTTACTAACCAGGAAAATCCACCTTGTAAAGAAAACGGCAGTAAAAACAAAGCGCAAATGGAGAAAGTCATAGCAACTGCGGGTAATGCCTCTTCTTGTGCCATTAATTTTTTACTTATGTTTGTGTAAAATGCAAAGGATAAACCTGCACAAAGCGCTAATGTGAATCCGCCAACGTGAACAGACTCCTCTCCATTATTCATAAACAATAAAAGACATCCGACAATGGCCATTAATGTCGCAAGTCCCCATACCGCTGTGGGACGTGTTTTCCATACTAGCCACTCCAAAACACCAGAAAACACTGGTGCACTACCAATAGTAGCAACAGTTCCAATGGCTATACCTGTTAGACGAATGGATGAGAAGAAAAGACCTTGGAAAAGTGCAATACTAGCCGCAGCTAAAATTGTCCATTTCCATGACCACCTTAAAAAATTAATTTTCCTCATTATAATCGTAATAGCTAATAATAAACTGCCACCAATTGCAGAACGAATCATGGCCACTGCTATTGGAGATACCCCTTGATCCAAATAGGTTTGGGCAGTACCTGTCATTCCCCATAGAATAGCTGCTAGTAATACAAACAATGAATTTAACATTTATCAACTCATCCCCACTCCACATCTTTATCCATACTAATCATACATATTTATCCAAAATCAAACAATTATCATTTTTACTTTTCTTTTAATTCCAATAGTATGTTTTCTCATGATTGGACGTTATAATAAAAACAGTAAAAGGAGCGAATCGTATGTACAAATCAATTGAAGAGACAGCTATTGATCTTGGTATGCCTGAGGATCAAGTAATGCGTCTAGTTTACGAAGGACGCATCCGTTCTGTTTACGATGGCCAACAAATTTTAATCAATAGTGGACAATTCAGCACTTATTTTAAACAATTGGAACGTATAAAAGAGGAAATTGAAATTTGGCGTGCTACCCCTATTCCAGAGGACATAGACGTCAAAGATGAAGACTAAAAGCCCACCATTCATACAATTGAACATTGTTGAATGGCGGGCCTTTTTTAAAGCTTTTATTAGATTGTCACAACAAATCCTGCTCTTTTCCCAATGATTTCAGCATAATCTTCTACCATGACACTCGCTGTTGGATACATTCCTGCTCCAGGACCGATTAATGTTAATGTACCAATATAGTTAGTCTCTAATGCCACCGCATTGAACACATCATCGACTGGATAAAGTGGATGCTCTTTATCAACTAGTTGAGGGCCTACTTTTGCAATAATCTTACCGTCAGCTAGTTTTTCCACTTCAGCTACATGGCGGTAACGTAGACCCTTTTCACATGCTTCATGAACTTGTTCTGCAGAGATACTATCGATCCCAATTACCTCTACATCTGACCAGTCAGGCTGCTCACCAAAAGCTAAGGCACTTAATATCATTAATTTTTTAAATGCATCCTGTCCAGATATATCATTATATGGATCTGCTTCGGCATAACCTAAGCCTTGTGCCTCTTTTAAAGCTGTTTCGAACGACCAGCCCTGTGCACGCATTTTTGTTAAAATATAATTACATGTGCCGTTTAAGACACCTTGAATACGACTTACATCATTTACAAGTAAGATATTTTTCATTGTTTTTATAACAGGTACGCCACCAGCAGTAGTAGCCTCATAGCCTACAAAAACGCCATTAGCTTTTGCAAGATCCTGCAACTCCAAACCTCGTTTGGCAAACATCACTTTATTGGCAGTAATAACATGACACTTATGTTCCACCGCTCGCTTTAAATAACTGTATGCAGGTTCTTCGTTCACAATTGCTTCAAACACAACCTGCATACCTGGCTCTGCTAAGACTTCATCCATACTTGTTGTCATTAAATGTGCTGTGCCTGGGACACGTTCACGACTAGCATCTGTCACTAAAATCTTCGCTACCTCTAATTCAATACCTAATTTATTTTTTAGCTCTTCTCGTTTTTCATTTAAAATATGGTAAATCCCCTGACCTACCGTTCCAAATCCTAAAATCGCTGCCTTTATAGTTGCCATTCTTATTATTCCCTCCAACTTACATTCCGCAGTTTCATTAAAGCTAACTCTCTATGGGGTTGTGTCATAACAATTTGACACCCACCGCAGCCTTTAGCCAACAACTCTCTTTGTATGAGTTTCGCTATTTCTATATGTGTTAGGACACATACAAATTCAAATAATTCAAAATTTAACTTAAAGAAAATTGTAACGCAAATACACACTTTGCACAAGAAAAATCTTTCTAGGAAGGACATTTGTTTTCTCTAGATGTGCAAAAGAAATCGGTTTCATTCCCTTTATTATACGTTTTATTAATCAATCTATAAGATTTGAACAAATATTGACTATTTACATTTCAATATATGAATGTCTTTCTTCTATTATATATATGTATGCTCAGACACTCATAACAATCCTTTTAAAGAAAAAACTCATTCCCTGTAGCAGCAGAGAATGAGCTTAAAAATATGAGGGGGTTTTAACTTGCTTTTGAAAGCAATTGATAACGATATTGTGCTAAAGCTTGTTGAACAAGACTAATCTCTTCTTCTGTAAAATTTGGTATTGCATACGTACGTTCCACTAATTGAAATGTACCATACTTCAAGTAAAACTCTGTCGCAGGAAGTGAGATATGGCTCACACCGTACTGTTCATAAGTCTCAAATACTTCCTTAACAGTAAAGTTTTCTTCTGTAAAAACATGTTCTTGAAATGCTGTATGACCAAAAACTTCCTGCCATTTTCTTTCGACTGATGTAAGAAGGTGTTGAATGGATTTATTGTTGACAAATACATGCCCTTCATTTAGCTCATATATTAGATAGGATACAATGTTTTGCGCACTATAGATGTTACCCATTTTAAACACTCCTTTATCATCAGTTTTTGGGAAGAGTAGTCACTGGCTAGGCAACTACCCTTCTATATATTCAAAAGTGGGGGAGCACTTATGAAAACATTTACCTTTTTTAAAAAGAATTTTCGTACCATTAACTTATTTCCTAGTATAGAACATGGATTTAAATAAGTCAACAATACATATATAATTACTTGGTATTATTTTTTATAAGGTTCTGATAATTAACGGGTGCAGTAATAGGTTGATGTAGCAGCGTTTAACGCATTACCAAATGAGGCTAATCGAATGAGAAAATACGTAAACGCCACAACATTCTACCATTTGTTTTAAATTTTAAGCTTCTACTGTTTGTTCAGCTGTTGTTGCCTGTGTAATGGCTTGATCTAAATCAGCAATAATATCCTCTACTGCCTCTAAACCGATGGATAAGCGAATGAGCGACTCGGTTACACCAGCTTGAACTAATTCGTCTGCTGATAGTTGCTGATGAGTAGTGGAAGCTGGATGAATAATTAATGACTTTGCATCACCTACATTTGCTACATGTGAGAATAATTTCACGCTATCAATAAGCTTTCGCCCAGCTTCTCGTCCACCCTTTATGCCAAATGTAAGCACTGAACCGAAGCCATTTCTTAAATATTTTTTTGCTAACCCATGTGTCGGAAAATCTTCTAGGCCATTATAATTTACATACTCCACAGATGGGTGGTTTTGTAAATACTCAGCCACTGCCAATGCATTTTCATTGTGTTTAGGGATACGCAGATGAAGCGTTTCTAACCCTTGCAATAAATTAAAGGCAGCATCAGCACTTAATGTTGGACCAAAATCACGTAATAATTGTACACGTAGCTTTGTAGCAAAGGCAGCAGAAGCTGTATCAATTCCATAACGTAGACCATGGTAAGAGGCATCTGGTTCAGTAAAACCAGGGAATCGACCGCTAGTCCAATCAAACTTACCAGCGTCTACAACAACGCCCCCTAAAGTTGTGCCATGACCTCCTATCCATTTAGTTGCTGAATGAACCACAACATCTGCACCGTATTCAATAGGTGTAGAACCGTAAGGAGAAGCGAACGTGCTGTCAATAATTAATGGTAGACCATTATCATGTGCAATTTTAGCTACTGCTTCAATATCTAAAACCTTTAAGCTTGGATTACCATAAACCTCTGCAAAGACAGCTTTTGTTTTATCAGTAATCGCCGCATTAAAATTCTCTGGGTTTGTTTCATCTACAAAAATCGTTTTAATACCATAGTTTGGTAATGTGTTAGCAAATAAATTATACGTACCACCATATAAAGAACTAGCTGCTACTATCTCATCACCAGCTCCAGCTAGATTTAAAATGGAAAATGCGATAGCTGCTGCACCAGATGAAAGTGCTACTGCTGCTGTTCCACCTTCCAATAAAGCCACACGTTTTTCAAACACATCAACTGTTGGATTGGTAATTCGTGTGTAAATGTTCCCTGCTTCCTCTAAGGCAAAAAGACGTTGCGCATGAGCAGTGTCTTTAAATACAAAAGCAGTTGAGCGATAGACTGGAACTGTGCGAGAACCCGTCACTGGGTCTGGCTCTTGACCACCATGCAACAGCAATGTTTCTGGTTTAAAATTTGTCATTGTGTACCTCCAAATGGTTATTTTTTTACGATGGTACCGGAGATGAGGAGGATTTTTCTGTAGAAAACAAAAACCCTCTTCAGCTAAGAAGAGGGTTGCGGTTGCAAGTTTTCCTCCCCTTATCTGCCAGATCCAAGTAAGAATCTGTAGGAATTAGCACCTTAGTAAGCTCATTGCTTACTGGTTGCCGGGCATCATAGGGCCTATCCCTCCGCCGCTCTTGATAAGAGTATGAGATTCAATTTCCATCGTTGTTACACAGTATAAACATAGAGTTTTTTTCTGTCAACATGTAAATTTTATTTTTTCCGAAACTTCTGTCTGCTCTTATACGTAATATGAACGCATACACTATTTTAGAAAAAATTTTGAGAGGAGTATTTTTATGGTAAAAGCCGTGATCATTTTTCTTATGATTGGCTATTTAATAGGCTGTATTCACGGCTCTAAAGTAGCCCAATTTTTATCGGGGGTTGATTTAAAAAAGGCTGGCCACGGTAATGCTGGTGCCTCTAATGCTACTCTTTCCCTCGGCTGGAAATATGGCGTTTTAGTAGCCCTCATCGATATAGGGAAAGGCGTTGTGGCTATTATAGGTGCACATTTTTATCTAGCGGACGCCATTCATTTAACAGAAGAACAGATTTGGCTGCTTACTTATATTATGGCTGCTGGGGTTATTTTAGGTCATAATTTCCCATTCTACATGGGCTTCAACGGCGGGAAAGGAACGGCCTCCATCATTGGTATTTTACTTGCCGTTGATTGGAAGATTGGTTTATTTGCACTTATTTTATTTGTTATTTTATCCTTTGCAACAAATTATTTAATTGTTGGTGTGCTAGAATTTTATCTCGTGTTTTGTACAGCAACTTATTTATGGATTCCTGGCATTGGTCCAACCATTATAGCTCTTTTTCTTTTTGGCATAGCCATCATCCTGCATCTTGAAAATATTAAACGATTAGTCAATGGCACAGAGCCTAAAGTAACTTCTGCCTTTAAGAAAAAGAAATAATATTTTATGGATATTTTTGTATTTTTTGTGACCATGTATTTTCTCTTTATCTACTCATATTGCTGTAAAAAACACCATTTTCACATAGATTTTTATCTACAATAAAATACATATATTCTTATCTTAATAAAACATTATACAGGCCGATGTTATGGATAATAATCGTCATTTTTATCGTAGAAAGGATGAGGAAATATGTCTTCACCAAAGCAAGCAGCTACAAAACTTAATTTAAAGCCACTATGGATTGGCTTGGCATTCGCGTTACTTATCATTATTACCTTTTTACCTAATAATGGTGATTTACCTATAGCTGGACAACGAGCTTTAGCCATTTTAGCTTTTGCAGTCATCCTTTGGGTTACAGAGGCCGTTTCATATCCTGTAAGCTCGGCCATGATCATTGCACTAGTAACTGTATTACTAGGACTCGCTCCGTCAATGGATGATCCAACTACAGAGCTAGGAACAGCTAGCGCATTAAAATTATCTTTAAGTGGCTTTAGTAATTCTGCCGTTGCTTTAGTAGCAGCAGCTCTTTTTCTAGCGGCAGCAATGCAAATTACTAATCTACATAAACGACTTGCTCTTTGGATTCTTTCACTGGTGGGAACGAAAACAAAAGCTATCGTATTTGGCGCTATTTTAGTCTCTATCGTCCTCGCATTTTTTGTACCCTCTGCTACAGCACGAGCTGGCGCGGTAGTACCGATATTGCTTGGAATGGTTGCAGCGTTTGGTTTACCACGTGATAGTCGGCTTGCTGCCTTGTTAGTTATTACTTCGGTACAAGCCGTTTCCATTTGGAATATCGGTATTAAGACTGCAGCAGCTCAAAATATGGTGGCCTTAAACTTTATCCAAGAGCAATTTAACGTGGATATTTCATGGGGTGCTTGGCTACTTTATGCCGCCCCCTTCTCAATTATTATGTCTATCTTTTTATTTTTCATTATGATTGCTTTAATTAAACCTGAGACTAGCAATATCGAAGGTGGTAAAGAGGTCATCAAAAAACAGCTTGCAGAGCTGGGCCCATTAAAGGCTCCTGAAATTCGTTTAATCATTACATCCGTAGTTTTACTATTTTTCTGGGCAACTGAAGGAAAGCTACATCCATTCGATACGACAACAGTCACAATTATTGCTATCGCTATTCTATTAATGCCCAAAATCGGTGTGTATTCATGGAAGGAAGTTGAGCCCCATATTCCATGGGGGACAATTATCGTCTTTGCGGTAGGTATTATGTTAGGAACCATTTTACTGAATACGCAAGGTGCTGCATGGTTATCAGATAAAGTTTTCGGTTCACTTGGGCTAGATACTATGCCTTTACTAGCAACCATTGCACTCGTAACTTTATTTAACATTTTGATTCATTTAGGCTTTGCAAGCGCAACTAGCTTAGCCTCAGCACTTATACCTGTGTTTATCGTTTTAGCCTCCACATTAACAGCTAATGTTGATCAAGTTGGTTTTGTTATTGTGCAACAATTCGTCATAAGCTTTGGCTTCCTATTACCAATTAGTGCACCACAAAACATGCTTGCCTATGGTACAGGTTCCTTTACAACAAAGGATTTCTTGAAATCTGGGATTCCATTAACCATTATCGGTTTCCTTCTCATACTTTTGTTCTCTGCAACTTATTGGAAATGGATTGGATTATTATAAGACTTTCATTAAATTAAAACGTAAAAGCCTTGAAGAAACAGACTATCTGTCCTTCAAGGCTTTTAATTTAATACTATTGTTTCGTAAAAGCAGGGTCCTTCATCGTACCGTTTTTCGCATAATTAACGTGCCATGATAGTGCTTTTTCTAGGTCATGTGGAGTGTGATGTCCACCCGTTGCCTCATTGGCATCATTAAAGTACTGCCACAGTTGCTCCTTGTAATCAGGATGTGCACAATTATCAATGATAAGTCCCACTCGTTCTTTTGGAGCAAGTCCTCGTAAATCTGCTACGCCCTGTTCAGTTACAATGACATCAACATCATGCTCCGTATGATCCACATGTGAGACCATTGGGACAATACTCGAAATATCTCCACCCTTAGCATAAGACTTTGTCACGAAAATTCCTAAACGTGCATTACGAGCAAAGTCACCAGACCCTCCGATACCATTCATCATCTTTGTACCAGAAACGTGTGTGGAATTCACATTGCCGTAAATATCTAATTCCAATGCCGTATTCACTGAAATTAATCCGAGTCGACGAATAATTTCAGGCTGATTTGAAATTTCTTGAGGGCGCAGCACCAATTTATCAGCATATTTTTCAAAATTCCCATAAACACGGTTTCCTACTTGCTCAGAAAGGGTAATAGAAGTTGCAGATGCAAAATTCACTTTCCCTGCATCCATTAATTCAAATACTGCATCCTGGAGAACTTCAGAATAAACTTCTAAGTTCTCAAACTCAGAGTCTTTAAAGCCTAGCAATACAGCATTTGCTACTGAACCTACACCAGATTGAATTGGTCGCAAACTTGTAGTTAAGCGACCTACTTTAATCTCTTCACGTAGGAAATTTAATAAGTGATTAGCCATAACATCTGTCTCTTCATCCGCAGGGACAATTGTTGATGGCGCATCTAATATATCCGAAATGACGATGCCTTTTACTTTATCTAAATCTAGTGGAATTCCAATTATACCAAGACGATCAGAAACATTCTGTAAAGGAATTGGATCACGTTTTCCTTGTTGTGCAGGTACATAAATATCATGTATACCCTCTAATGCATCAAGCTGTGCTACGTTTAATTCAATGATGACTTGGTCTGCTTCTTGCACAAAAATAGGAGAGTTACCAACTGATGTTGTAGGAATTAATAAGCCTTCTTCTGTAATAGCAGCAGCTTCAATGATCGCAAAATCAATTGGTCCAATAATACCTTGACGAACAAGCTCAGCATTATGGGAAAGATGGGCATCGACAAATGTGATATCACCACTATTGATTTTATTACGAATACCAGAATCTGCTTGGAAAGGACCGCGCTTACGAATGACCCCTGCTTCCGCTAAATATTGGTCTACCTCAGGTCCAAGTGATGCACCTGTAAAGACATCTACTTGAAAATCCTCTTTTTTTGCTTTTTCTACAAGTGCAAGAGGTACAACCTTAACATCGCCAGCACGTGTGAATCCGCTCATCCCTAATACCATGCCATCCTTAATCCAAGAAGCTGCTTCTTCTGCTGTTACAACCTTGCTTCGTAATTGTTCATGACGAAGCTTTTTCGCTAACTTTTCTTCCATTCCCTATTCCTCCATTCCACTTTATTTTTGTTCAACTTGCATATTTGGTTCCAGTAAATCTGTGACATCCGTCAGAGAGTGTATCTTTATTCCAGGAGGATCTCATCACCTAATAGCTAATGCTGTCTAAACATTTGTGAATAAAGATCATGTAATTTTTGGTAGCACAACCAAATAAACAGTCGCTTCTATAATTTTATACTATTTAGAATATTTAATCTATATCAAATGAAATATTTTACTTTACGAGATAATTTCGACATTTATAAATTATTTATAAATAACTTTTTGTTCCTCATTATTCGATTTTGCTAGAAAAGCATGCTATGCTCAAGGTATAGAACAGACACAAAGGAGAGAGTTTTTAATGGTTAAAGAACTATTACGTAGCCATTCCTCGGTACGCATCTATGATGGAGAACCGATTTCAAAAGAAATCATTGAAGATTTAATTGGAACAGCACAAATGGCTGCAACATCACATTTTGTGCAAGCCTATAGTGTAATATGGGTAACAGATGCAGATAAAAAGGAAAAATTAGGCTTACTCTCTGGTAATCCACGTCAATATGAAACTTCAGGTGGGGCATTTGTTTTTTGCGTAGATTTCAAGCGACTTCAAATGGCTGGGAAACTAGAGGGAGTGGATATTGTAGCTGATTCTGCTGAAAATGTCCTTGTTGGGGTAGCAGATGTATCATTGTTTGCACAGAATTTTGTTATTGCGGCTGAATCAATGGGTTATGGCATTTGCTATATTGGAGGTGTACGCAATAAACCTTCTGAAATCAGTGAATTATTTAATCTGCCTGATCACGTTTTCCCATTATTCGGGCTAACAATCGGCGTTCCTGCACGTCGCAATGAGGTAAAACCTCGTTTACCTGTATCTGCTGTATTACATGAAAATGAATACAATGTTGAAAAATATGAAGAACTCTTACCAGCCTACAACGAGGAAATGGAAATATATTATAACAGCCGCTCGTCTAACAGAAAAATTGATAACTGGACAAAACAGATGGCTGATTTTTTAATTGAACAACGACGTCCACATATCAAAGAGTTTTTAGCAACTAAAGGGTTTAATTGGAAATAAACGAACGAAAATGGAGTTACTATCGTATGATAATAATTCCATTTTTTACATAAAAATATTACCCATATATATTCAATCTAGGGATATTGCCACAATTACTTCTATAAATCTAACCTTAAATTAAACGAAAAGACTCTTTCCTTTTCCAGCTATTCCATTCATATTAATAAATGATACCTATTAAAGAAAGGAGTTATAGAAACAATGTCCAATATCAATAAACATCTTGCTCGCACCTTAGAACAACAGCATAAGAGAAGTGTAAGAGGTTTATTCTTAAAAATTGAAGACTTAAATAATGAATGCACCCAATTAAGAAAAAGACTGGAGCCACATATTGATTTGAATGTATATAAAAAACCCATTGATTATGTCAATCAGTTCGTTTCTCACACTACTATACTCAATTTAAAATTCGTTACGAATACACAGAATTTAGAAGTAGTTGTCTTGCATGCTCTTTTATTATCCTATATTTTAGAAAACACTCAAAGCCATGCTTTTGAATATGAAGATAAATTGTTACAGGGGTATATACAAGAAATCTTTACACTAAATGATCATGCAAAAAGACTATTTATGAACCATAGAGAAAAGATGCTTACCTATGTTCAAGGGCAAGCTACATAAAAAAGACGATCTTCGTAATATCAAGATCGTCTTTTGTTCTTTTATTGTAGTCCTCTAATTATAAGAGAGCGAACTGGTAGGAACTGCTCTCCTGTATCTCCATAAGTGAGTATTACCTCATCACCCTCCTGTAAATAAATTGCTAAAGGTTCTGTTTCGGCACTCACTAAATAATTTTCACCATTGTTTAATAAGAAAGATACAGTTGTAAAATCGCCTAGACGTTCTTTATATACACGTAATACCTTACCACTTATTTGTTTTTCCTCAGCACTTGAGCTACCATCTACAGTATTTCCTCCTCGACTTAAGGCTGTTTTATATAATTTCAATGCCTCCTTAGGAGTAGTAGCGTAAACGGAAATTTCAGGATTGGCTGCAGAAACAATAAAATAGTTTTGTAAGAAACCATTGGAATCTAGCACCGCTGTCAGCCAGCTCGCTTCTCCATAAAAGTTATACAACACTGGCATTTCGCCACTCCATTTTTTCTCGATAAATTTCTTCTCTATTATTTGTAAATTACCTTGTGAATCCATATAACTTGAGTCTTGATTCCCTGTATAGTATGTTGCATCCCCTGTTCGTGCGTTAGTTAGTGAATAGCCTAACATTGAATCTACACCTTCTTTAGGACTTGTAAAATCTGTAAAGTAATACATATCACCCTTCTCATCGAAAATCGGGCTAACATTCGATTCTGTTCCTTCATCAGAAGGAATCTTTACATCCTTTTTACCAAACATACTATTCCAAAAACCATGTACATAATTACCGAAATAACTGTTTTGTAAACTTACTGTCTCTGGTGATACAGCACCATCAATAAATTCAGGTATTTGATCCAGTTTAATGACCTCTGATTTCCCCGTCAGCGCATCAACCAAGACAATTCCTTTTACATCAAAGCCATTACGCGCAGAAATAAATTCCCCATATGAGCGAATATAGTATGGCTTTCCTTCATCATCTACTTCCAGCTGTACGTCACCGTAAAAAATTAGGAATGGATGTTGTAAACGAATATGACGTTCTAAATTAGCATTTAAATATGCAGAAGGCACATATTTCATTTCCTCTTTAATAAATTTAGGATTATCCGCAGAATCTGTAGCACTCATTATGAAGTAACCAGGTGTTGTACCACCGTTCATCCATTTAAAGAATCCAGAAAATTCAACTGGTGCAATATAAACATATTCGCCCTTCACCTTTTGAATTTGTAAGCGTCCTAATTCATAGTAGCTCGTATTTGGCACTTGTCCGAAAGCCTTTTTCATTTTATTACGAGCAAATTTCGGTGGTACACTTGCAGGTGTTTGTGTCTCATCGAATGGTTTTATTTCAACTTCTTCCTTCATTTCGGATGACTTAAATTTTTCATTAGCATTCCATAAGGGTGCTGATAAAACATACACAGCTACCCCTAAACTTGCTAAAAATAAAACACCTTTTATTTTCCGTTCGATACCACTTGCTAGCAGAGCACCCGCTAACGTTAATAAAATAATAGCCGGCCAAAAAACAAGCCAATTTACATCAATTTTTGTTACATATAACGTAATCCCTGTGGCTAAAAACCCTAGTATAAAGACTCCTATAAAAAAATATCCTATTACTTTTTTCGATTGTCCATCTTCTCGCTTCTTCGTAATAAGCGGTGTCACTAACACACTTGCGATCAATGCAATGACTGCAGAAGCTATCAGTAGCTTAGTCATTTGGTTCATCCTCTCTTCTTCTTTCTCACTACTTACTTTACGGTTACATACTAAAAAAGTTTCATACATACGTTGTACAGAAAGGAATTCTACCATAAATATTGAATTTCAAAAGGAAAGGAGCTGAAAAATTTGTTAAAAAAATTATTAATCAGTGTCATTATTTTATTGGGTCTTTATTATATTTTTCTCTTTTCCCATATTGCTGAAAGTTTAAAACTCATCTTTAAAGTGATTCCTATGTTGCTCATCATTATTTTAGCTGCGATTCAGAAGCCATTACATATTAAAAAATACCAACTTTTGATTATTGCTGGGCTTGTATTCTGCATGATTGGAGACTATACATTGCAGTGGTTTTTAATCGGTCTAACTAGCTTTCTTATCGGGCATATCTTTTATATTTTTGCTTTCTCTACTGCAAATGAGCGGCATGTACCAACTTGGGCAAAGATACTTTTATTACTCTATGGAACAAGTATGGCTATATGGATTGCGGGATCTGTCTTTAAAACAGGTGAAACCATACTTGGTATTGCCGTAATCGCCTACATTTCTGTGATACTCACAATGGGATGGACAGCTATTAAAACTGGATCTACTCTGGCAACAATTGGTGCAATATTATTTATTGCATCTGATTCTTATTTAGCTATTAACAAATTTGTCATGCCACTAGCATTTTCTCATGAAATTATCATGCTGACTTATTATAGCGCCCAATTACTTATTGCTTTAAGTATCCTTCAATATTCCGAAATCCGAAGTAAAGTGTTACAATAATATCAATTATGTCAAGGCATAATTACGTCTGGAATCGGCTTTGTGAATGCACAAAGAATTTTAACATATACACATTAGGAGGCCATACTTATGAAAGAACAAGTAATTGAGCGATTAATACGCTATGCAAAAATTGATACACAATCAGACTTCACAAGCGAAACAACTCCTTCTACACAAAAACAATTTGACCTATTACATGTTTTAAAAGACGAACTTGCTGAAATTGGTTTAACAGACATTACATTAGATGAAAATGGCTATTTATTTGCCTCATTAGAAGCTAATACAGATAAAGAAGTACCAACTATCGGCTTTTTAGCCCATGTTGATACCGCTACTGACTATACAGGTACAAATGTGAAGCCACAGCGTGTAGATAATTATGATGGTGGAGATATTCAGCTAAACGAAAACTTGGTTATGTCTCCGACTGACTTCCCAGAGCTTAAAAACTATGTAGGCCAAACACTTATCACAACAGATGGTACTACATTATTAGGCGCTGACGATAAGGCAGGGATTGCTGAAATTATGACGGCAATGGAGTACCTCATTAAAAATCCTACTATCAAGCATGGTAAAATTCGTGTAGCCTTCACGCCAGATGAAGAAATTGGTCGTGGGCCACATAAATTTGATGTAGCTACTTTCGGCGCAGACTATGCCTATACGATGGATGGCGGACCACTTGGCGAACTACAATTCGAGAGCTTCAATGCCGCTGGCGTTAAAGTAATTACAAAAGGCACTAGCGTCCATCCTGGTTCAGCAAAAAATAAAATGGTGAATGCTATTACAATGGCCATTGCCTTCCAAAATGAAATGCCTGCTGACGCAGTTCCTGAAAAGACAGAAGGTTATGAAGGTTTCATTCATTTAATGAGCTTTAAAGGGGCTCTTGAGCATACTGAGCTATCTTATATCGTGCGCGACCATGATCGCCAAAAGTTTGAAGAGAAAAAACAATTAATGCGTGATGCTGCAGCTAAAATTCAAGCACAATTTGGTGAGCATGCACTGAGCATTACCATTGAAGATCAATACTACAATATGGGTGAAAAAATTGAGCCTGTAAAAGAAATTGTTGACATTGCACGTACTGCAATGGAAAAATTAGATATTACACCGAATACCCTGCCAATTCGTGGTGGTACAGATGGCTCACAATTATCCTATATGGGCCTACCAACACCAAATATTTTCGCTGGTGGCGAAAACATGCATGGTAAATTCGAATATGTATCCGCTGAAACAATGGAAAAAGCAACTCAAGTTATCATAGAAATCGTTCAGCTTTTTGAACAGCAAGCAAAATAATAGTTTTAATTTTGAATGAACTTATTTCTATACGCATTTACCTAAGAAATCATGAAAAATTTTCATAGCTACGAAGAGGGGTTTTTCCTCTCTTCGTAATTTTTTCAGCCATAATTACTGAATTTTCAAATTACATAAAGGGTTTGAGGTTATAAACTCAAATTGAGGTGATGTTTATGAAAGAAATTGCATTAGGTATTTTAGCTTCCCTTTTCTTTGCCGTGACATTTATTTTAAATCACGCCATGGAAATGCAAGGTGGTAGTTGGCTATGGAGTGCATCATTACGCTATTTTTTTATGCTCCCTTTCTTGCTTATCATTGTCTTTTATCGTAAGGGCTTTTCACAGCTTTCTGGTGAAATAAAAGCACAGCCTATAGCATGGCTACTTTGGAGCTTTGTTGGATTTGTTTTATTTTACGCGCCATTAACATTTGCTGCTGCTTTTGGTCCAGGTTGGTTGGTTTCAGGTACATGGCAGTTTACAATCGTTGCTGGTGTATTATTAGCTCCTCTTTTTGTATCGATCATTGCTGGTAAAACAGTGCGACAAAAAATACCTTTCATATCCTTGCTTATTTCATGTGTCATTTTAGTAGGTATTTTGCTTATACAAATACCTCATGCACAATCAGTATCGCTTAGAAGTTTAATGCTTGGTATTTTACCTGTCATCGTTGCAGCTTTTGCTTACCCCCTCGGCAATCGTAAAATGATGGAAGTTTGCGGGGGCCGAATCGATACTTTTCAGCGGGTGTTAGGAATGACCATTGCTTCGATGCCAGCATGGATTATCATGGCTATTTATGCCATTCTTACAGTAGGACTTCCCTCAGCAAGTCAAATGTTTCAATCATTGCTTGTTGGAATTAGCTCAGGCGTTATAGCAACAGTTTTATTTTTCATAGCAACGGATCGCGTAAGAGACCATCAAGGCAAGCTAGCCGCTGTGGAAGCAACTCAGTCAACAGAAATTCTTTTTGTTATTATAGGTGAGGTATTACTATTAGGAATTGCCTTCCCTAGCCCTCTTGCACTTGCAGGTCTCGGAGTCATCATTGTTGGTATGCTATTACATAGTTACTATACAATGATTATCGGGAAAAAGAATGCTGTGCAACAAAACACAACTTCCTAGCAGTCCATTTTATGGGCTGTTTTTTACAAAAAAAGACGACTCTATTCTAAATTTAGAATAAGTCGTCTGAGATTTTCACGTTCCCAAAAAATGAGGGGGGTTTTAGGAGCGTAATCATGAACTAGCAAACTTCTGGAGAAAAGTAGCTAAAGTTCATCCTCTCTACACTGTATTGTAGACGAGGAATAATCTTTATACGATAATGATAATCATTATCAATTAAAATGTCAATCATAATCTTATAATTTTTTTACCTTTTCAAAAAGATTTTTTTAATGAGCGTCGGTACTGCCATTGCTTCAACTGAAAATGTAAAAAACAGCCTATACAAAAGCCTGCTATTGCAATGGATGATGCAATTGCAACCAGGCCAGTAAAGATATGACCAACAACCTGCCAATGTAACAGATAACCTAATAAACCAGCTGATAAACAAAGGCTAGCAATACTTGAATTAAATTTTTGCTGCTGAGCATCCTCTGGTATATATGTAGATGGAGCCTTTGTTAAAAAGAGCTTCCCTACACGAAGTATCGGGTTATAGTTGCATAAAATACCTAGTAAATTTGCAGCTAGTGGAATTACTAATATCCAGGTAATTCCTGTTATCCATGATAAAATGACACTCAAAAGAATAGTCCACTGGTTCAGTCTAACTAGTGGTCTTGGAATTGTATGAAGGTGCGACATCAAAAAACCCACCTTTCTTATATGTTTAATGTATTTTACTACATGATATTCCATTTGTGAAGCAAAAATGATTACTTTATAATGAAGTTAACAGATGTTCAAAGGAAAAGAGGATAACTATGCCAGCTTTAACAATGGATCAAGTTCAACAATTAAATTCGTACAGTATTTATACAACTGAACCTAAGCGGACTTTATTTACTTTAGCTGATATACATAAAGACTTTTATCATCCTGATTTTTTAAACCTTATGATGGGTATAACAGATGCAGCAACAGAAACAGCAGCTATTTCTCACTTTGCACGCCGCTATGGTATGTTTTTTGCTATGCAATTATATATGCTTGCCGCTTATGACGAAGTATGGGATGGTAAGCCACTTGAATTGCGTTTTGATGCTGCAAAAGAATTTAATAGCTTTACTGTTGCCATGTTTGCCAATCCAAATGATTGGCGCTACGTTGATGAAGATGAACGCCAAGCTGTTATTGAGAAAATTCTTTACGATGGACACGTCATTGTCCAGCAGCTTCGTAAAGTAACCTCCATCTCCCCTCTTACCATTTGGGAAAATTTCTTTGGCTATTTGCTATGGCATTATCATATATTATTATCGAACCCTGGCCTAGCCGATCAAGCCATGGAGGATATTGAGGCTTTAGAGAACCCAAAAACATGGGCTCGCTTCTCCAATAAATCTTGGTGGGCACAATATACAGGTGGTCTGAGCCCGACTAATTTAGTCAACGTTCCTGTAAGAAAATCATGCTGTTTTTCAAAAGATATCCCAGGTTTAATGGCTTGTGGTTTTTGCCCAATGAAAAAATAATAGAGCCGTTTAAAAAATAAAAAAGCCTTACCCTCCACAATCTTATGTGAAAGGTAAGGCTTTGTGCTTTATTTTTCGTATACTACAAACCAATCGTTGTTTTCTTCAAACATAGACGTGCCAAGGAAACCTTGTTTTAAAAGTTGCTGTTGCCCAGTTGTGTCTCCCATCGATATCACTTGCTTTTCAGTAAAGTTCGGTGACATTGCTTGTCTTAGGTCTTTATAAAAAATATAACGAAGCTTATCTACATATTTAATTTTCAATCCTTTAATAACGAGGTCTTGCGAGAATTTATCCTTTAAGCTCGGAATATTATATGGCTTTACAGTGGAGCAAACATAATCGTATTTTTCTAAATCGATATTTTCCATCACTACTGTAGCTAATGTTCTCTGTAATCCGTAACCTCGATATTTTGGTGAAACATTCGATATTTCCTGATATAAAACACGTTGAAATTCGTTTTCTGCAATTCCACAATCATACCCAAGATGCTCATCATCAATAGGAGGATTTAACAGTGCACGAAAGGCAATCAACGCTTCCCCTACATAAGCACCTATCATCATTCCATGACCATTTAAAATATACTCAAATTCCTCTGTGCTTAAGGGTTGGAGGATACTTTGATCTGCTAAGGCTTCATAAACCTCAACTTGTAGCTCTTCAATTTGTTGTAAATGTTGGAGCGTTAATTTTATAACAAAAAATGGTGTCTCACCAAGCATACCATCATAGATAATTTCCATATTACGCCTCCTTAGGCTGTGACAACAGTTGAAAACTTACATAATTCCTGGATGACAGCTTCATCTACATCTACACCTAATCCTGGTTTTTCATTTAAGCAAATAAATGGTACATCATAATGTAAGTTCCCAACATCCTTTGAGAATTTTAATGGACCCGTTAGTTCTACACTCGTCATAATCTTCTTAGAAAATGCTACATGGAAGCCTGCAGCAGAACCAACTGACGACTCTACCATGGAACCAACTTGACATTCAATTCCTACCATTTCCGCCATAACAGCAAGCTTCATAGCAGGATAGATGCCTCCACACTTCATTAATTTAATATTTACTTTATCTGCTGCACGCTTGGCTATAATTTCACGCATTTCACGTACGCCTCGTAGTCCTTCATCAATCATTAATGTCACATCAGACTTTGATTTAATTTCTACCATTCCATCAATGTCTTCGCTATCGACAGGTTGCTCTAGCCAATCGATATTTAAATCTTTCATAGCACGTAAACCCTGTAATGTAGTGGCTGCATTACCCCAACCTTGATTTACATCCACTCGAATAGCAATGTCTTCGCCTACTCGTTCTCGTACCGCTTTAATACGGGCTACATCACGAAGTACCTCTGTACCTACCTTCATTTTAAAAGAGCGATAGCCCATTTCTACTCGATTAGCTGCCTCTTCTGCCATTGCTTCAGGTGTTCCAATACTTAGTACATGTGTGATTGGGAATTTTTCATGATAACGTCCACCTAAAAGTTGGTATACTGGCACCCCTAAGGCTTTCCCAGCAATATCGAAGCAAGCAATATCGATCGCTGCTTTTGCTGCTGGTACATCTTTCACAACTTTATTCATTTTATCGTGAAGCTTTTCAAAGGCCATTGGACTTTCCCCAATAATTGCTGGGACAAGCTGATGTTTTAGCACAGCATATGTACTTTCCCATGATTCACCTGTTACATGTTCATCAGGAACAGCTTCACCATACCCTACCACACCTGTATCGGTAGTTACTTTTAAAATAATGGAAGGCATTGTATCATATGTAGCATAACTAATAATGAATGGATCAATTAGCGGTAAATGTATAGCAAAAATTTCTACTTGTTTAATTTTCATCGTAATCAGTCTCCTCTGTCGTTAAAGTTGTCGCTAATACGTCGCTAAATGTTTAAAAAAATAGAAAAGGAGTGATGTCCATGTCTACCAAAATAGCGATTATATGTTCAAAAGCATTTATGAAACGTATTATTAGTATCGCACAAAACATAACCGATATTCAATTAGAATTTTATCTTTACAGCCACCCTTCTGAAGCACCTACCTTAATGAAGCAAATAAAACCGTGTGATGCAATATTATTCGGAGGAACGTTACCTTATCTACACACTCAATCATTACTTTCAGAAGTTCCAATACCTTGGAATTATATTAAGCAAGATGAAACAACCATTTCTACAACATTATTATCATTAGTAGCCAAACATGCTGTAGCTATCGACAGGATATCCATTGATGTAATGAACCCTGCATTCGTTGATAATGTTTTAGCAGAAATAGAATTTCATGGTCAAAAGCCACATGTTCAGCATATTTCGATTACTGAACCAACTGAGAATATTTTAAAACGCCATATCGCCCTGTGGAATTCAAAAAGTATTGATTTTGTCATTACCAGTATTCATAGTGTATTTGATGAATTACAAGCACTACAAATACCGTCAATGCGTATGTTAGATGCTACCAAATCTATTATTCAATGCCTTGAAGAAACAAAATCAAAATCACTATTAACCAAGTCAGAAGCTTTCAAGGCTGTAGTGGGTCTCTTAGAAATCCCTAAAAATTCTGCCATTGAATCAACTGTTTTAAGTCAAATTGCGAAAGCTACCTTTTCAACTTTTAAGCAAATTTCAACGCATTCCTTTGAGCTATACACAACTGCTGGACATCTTCAAAATGCTCTAGAAAAGGAAAACTTAGAGCAGCTCATACAGCAAGTTGAACAACCATTTAAGCTAGCATTTGGCTATGGCTATTCCATTTTGGAGGCCACACAAAATGCTCAGCATGCTTTAACATTTACTAAACCTTTTGAGATTTATATTCTTGATGAACATAAAAACTTATTAGGGCCTTTCCCTAATACAGAAGGTAAAATTTCTTTAAAAACCGATGATCCTTATGTTTTGCAAATGGCTAAGCTTACAAGTTTAAGTCCATTAAATATTTCCAAAATAATCAATTTCAGTAACGAACGACAGTCAGCTCAATTTACATCTCAAAATCTTTCTGAATACCTCCAAGTAACACGACGTACTACAGAGCGTATTATCAAAAAATTAGTTGATAATGGTTATGTAAATATTGTTGGTGAAGAAATGACCCATCAGCAAGGACGTCCTCGCAAAATTTACCAATTGAATTTTGCAACTTACTAAACTGCTCTATAAAAGAATTCTCGTAGATACACGTGGATCTACGAGAATTTTTATTTTAGTCAGCCATTACCATATTATCCGCATTTTCTGCTTCTATCGCCTTTTTACGCTTCTCAGCTTCTGCTATTTCTTCTGGCGTTAATTTAACAATAGCAAATCCAATATATCCATAAATAATAGAAATAATTGGTACAGCGAAGTTAAGAATTGCATATGGTGCATACTCCATTGCACTTACACCTAAAGTTGCTAAAATAAACACACCACAAGTATTCCAAGGGAAGAAAACAGATGTTAAGGTTCCCCCATCCTCTAATGCACGAGAGAGGTTTTTAGAATGTAAACCACGTTGTTGATAGACACCCGCGAACATACGTGAAGGAACAACAATTGAGATATATTGCTCAGAACATGTTGCGTTGGTTGTTACACAAGCTGCAATCGTTGAAGCAATAAGACTTCCTGTAGATTTAGCAAACTTCACAATTACATTCATCAATGCCTTTAACATTCCTGAATACTCTAAAATACCACCAAATGTCATCGCTACAATCGTCATTGAAACCGTATTCATCATCGAGTCTAGACCACCACGGTTAAATAAATCATCCACCATGTGATTACCTGTTGAGATTTCAAAGCCTGCTTGTAATGCTTGTACAGCACTTGCAGCTGAACCACCTTGTACAAAAATCTGTAGTAAGAAACCTGAAACAATTCCTATAATTAAAGCTGGAATTGCTGGTACTTTCTTAGCTACTAATACAATAACTCCCACTGGAACTAGTAATAATAAAGGAGAAATAACAAAGCTTTCTTCCATCACTTTTAAAGTTGTTAAAATTTCCTCAGATTGCATTGAAACTTCTGCAAATTTTCTACCCAAAAATCCAAAAACAACAAGAGAAATAATCAAAGCTGGAATTGTTGTATAAAGCATATGCTTTATATGATCAAATAAATTAGTCCCTGTTAATCCTGCTGCTAGATTTGTTGTATCTGATAATGGTGACATCTTATCTCCAAAGTATGAACCCGAAATAACAGCACCAGCAATCATAGCCGCTGGAATACCCATACTTAAACCAATACCCATACCCGCGACACCAATTGTAGCCATTGTAGACCATGAACTACCAATAGCTAATGACACAATTGAACATAACAACATGATTGTCACAAGGAACCACGCTGGAGAAATTAACTTTAGACCGTAGAAAATCATTGTTGCTACGACACCGCCGCCAATCCATGCCCCAATTGTCAAACCTACTAAAATAATTATAACAATGGCAGGTAATGCCAGACGTATCCCTTTATACATCATCTCTTCAATTTCTGCCCATTTATATCCATGCATTTTGGCAACAATTGCTGCTACAGTTGTGCCAACAAGAAGAGGTACGTGAGGACTTTGCTCTAAAACAACTACTGTAATCAACATAGTAATAATCATAATTGCAAAAGTTAGTAGTGCCCAGCCCGCATTAATATCCTTTTTCATTTTTCCATCCCCTTTTTTTGCACCAAATCCCTTTTCGGTTTTTTCAAGACGCAAATAATTTTTTACGTTTTTTAGCTTAATATTCAAAAAATTAAAAGTCAACGCAAAAAATTTATGCTTCCCTAGCAAATCCCTTTATTTTAGCGTAATAAAACGCTTTCAAGTAGCAATAAAAAACAATGCAAACCCTTGAATATCCATGCATCATTAAAAATGTTCATGCAAAAAAGCTATATGAAAAAAAAGTTACATTTTTTCATATAGCTTTTAATATTTTTTTATTCAGGCTTTTTTTCTAATACACATGCAAGTACTTTCGCAGCATCAATTAAGGCACTGCGATCAAATGTCATTTTAGGGTGGTGTAATCCTGGTGTTAAATTCGCACCAATTCCAATCATTGCCGCTTTTAATTCCGGCTTTTTAACTGTATAGAAATGGAAATCATCACTACCTGGTGTAGTTATTTCATCTGCTAAATGCCCTTCTCCCAAAGCCTCAATGATGGCATTCTTTGCCATGTTCGCAGCAGTTGGGGAAACTTCAGCACCTGGTGTGAAATCTATCCACTTCCAACTCATATCAATTTCAAATTGTTGCTGTATTGATTTCAGGCCAGATTCAATTTTACTGCGCAGCAATTCAAGTTGTTGATTATGCTGTGCGCGAACATCCATTGAGAAACTAGCATTACCTGGAATAATATTGGTACTACCACCATCCGCAATGATTTTTGTTAACTTAGCCGAATGTGGTTCAAATGGTGATAAATGAATGCTGTGTAGCATTTGTTGCACGGCCATAATAACATCGATGGCATTTTTACCTTGATGTGGTCTAGCACCATGTGCATCTATTCCTTGAATAGATCCCTCTAAAAAATAAGCAGCGCCATGATGAATCGCAGGCGAAACTTTGCCAAGTGGTAATTCTTCTATTGGTCTTAAATGAACACCAAATAAATGTGATACTCCATCAACCGCGCCTCTATCAAACGTTGCACATGCGCCATTTCCTAGTTCTTCAGCAGGTTGGAAGATGAAACGAATACGATGTTGTAAGGTGCGATCTTTCAGTAGTAATAATGCACCAAGAACCATGGAGATATTCGCATCATGTCCACACGAATGATTTGCTTGCCACTTCCCATCAACTTCCTGCCATAAGGCATCAATATCAGCACGTACTGCAACAATTTCATTACCAGTCCCAATTTCAGCTATTAATCCTGGTATATCACCTAATAAACGATAACTAACATGCAATTCATCCAGTATGGAAGCAATTTTTTTAGTAGTCTCAAACTCTTTCCAACTTACTTCGGGATATTGATGAAAATGATCAAACCATTGATAAATCGTTTCTTCTACTGTTAAAGCTTTCGACATAACTACACCTCTATACGCATTTTTGTTTCCCATTATACATGAATCTTTTTCACAAAAGTACATATGTCTTCAGACCTAATACACTTATTTTAATCCTATATTACATTCATATGCACTGGAAAAGCCATTTATCAATAGAGGTATAATATACAATGGGCTATGCTAAAAGTTAGTATACTTTCAACATAGCCCATCAAATTTTCATTATAAACTTGTAAAAAACCCTTCTGGATACTCTTCATACTGAATATTCACCATTTGCTCCTCATTTTTCTCTTCTTCTTCACGTAAATCGAATTCTTGATCCATTAAATACGTTTCAAACTTTGAATTTAACAACTTCCCCATTGTACCACTCCTTATTAATTGAATTTTCTGATAAAAGAATTATACAATAGATTTTTAGTAAATTGCAATAAATTATATACATTATGCATTATAACTATAAAACCTATCTCAAAATCAGATTAAAAATACCATTGATTCTTATGATTACTAAAAAATTTTACCTTTAAAAAACAAAAAGCTGCTCATTAACATCTGTACTAATATTTAGCCAGTTATTAATTGAGCAGATTTATATGCAAGTCAAGTATTTAAGATACTGAAGCTCCCATTTTGTCCTTCGTATTATCGTGATGATTTCCTTTTTTATGGGACAAAAATTGGATCACAAACATCACAATAAATATTCCTAAACCAGTCCAATCCGAGAATTTTTCAGGATAGATAAGTAATAGCCCCGCAGCAATCATAATAATTCTTTCATACCAGAAAAGTTTACGATACCAGTAGCCGATCACACCAGCACCAATTGCCACCATTCCAGTGATAGCAGTGAATACTACCCAAATAATTTGCGGAATGGTTGTATCAATCATTAATAATGCTGGAGAGAAAACAATCATATACGGTATAATAAATGCCGCAATCGCAAGTTTTGCTGAATTCACACCCGTTTTGATAGGGTCACCACCAGAAATACCTGATGCCGCAAACGCCGCCAGTGCTACAGGTGGTGTAATATCAGCAATAATACCGAAATAGAACACAAAGAAATGAGCAGATAGTAATACAACTACTGGCACTAATTCTTGTGGTGTATTTGGAGATAATAAAGCCACAATTGCTGGTGCAGCAATTGTCGATGTTATCACATAGTTTGCTGTTGTTGGTGCACCCATTCCAAGAATAAGCGAAGCTATCATAACAAAAATAAGTGTCAAAATAATACTACCACCAGCTAAAGCTACTAAGCTATTTGCTAAACTTAAACCTAATCCTGTTTTTACAACGACACCCACAATAATCCCAGCACAAGCAGTAGCTGCAACTACACCTAATGCAGTTCGAGCACCTTCCACCAATGCATCAATCACATCTTTTGGTTTAAGACGCGTTTCTTTATTAAACATAGCCACACCAATTGATATAATAATTCCATATAATGCCGCATGCATAACTGGTGTACCTGTTAGCATTAATATGATAATCGCCACAATCGGTAAGAGAAGGTAAATCTTCTTAAATACCTCTTGACGATTTGGCATTTGATCGTCTCGCAGACCTTTTAGACCAACTCTTTTTGCTTCGAAATGTGTCATAATCCAAATACCTGTAAAATATAAAAGAGCAGGGATAGCTGCCGCTTTTGCTATATCCCAATACGTAATTCCTCGACCAATAAATTCAACCATTAGGAAGGCAGCAGCACCCATAATCGGTGGCATAAGTTGACCACCTGTCGATGCAGCTGCTTCCACTGCACCAGCAAACTCTTTTCGATAGCCTAGTTTTTTCATCATTGGAATTGTATAAGAGCCGGACGTTACTACGTTAGCTACAGAGCTTCCAGAAATTGTACCTTGAAGTGCACTTGAGAATACAGCTACCTTCGCAGGACCGCCAATTAATTTTCCAGCTAGTGCAACTGCTAGATCGTTAAAATACTGGCCAACCCCTGTTTTCACAAGAAATGCCCCGAATAGTAAAAATACAAAAATAAATGTGGCTGATACACTAATTGGTGTGCCGAATATCCCATCAGTTGTAAAGTACATGAGGTTGACGATACTCTCCAAATCCTGTCCTCTATGTGCCATAAATGCCGGGAAATACGGACCATAGTAAGCGTAAATCAAGAAAGCGATTGCAATAATTGTAATAGGCAACCCTACAGCACGTCGAGCAGCCTCAAGTACTAGTACAACAGCTATTAGCCCAACAATAAAGTCTAACTGCGTAATGGAGCCATTGCGATTCACAAGTTCTGTATAGTTCATAGACCAATATGAACCTACTGCAATAGCTAGTAATGCTAAAATATAATCGAACCAGGCTATTTTATGCTTGGGTGCTTTTTTTCTTGCTGGGAATAATAAGAAAATTAATGTTAAACCAAAGCCTAAGTGGATGGTACGTTGAATTTGAGCAGGAAATTGCCCAAAAATAGCTGTGTAAAGTTGGAATAGCGAAAATGCTAAAAGGCCAAAGAAAATAACATGCTTCATTACACCTGAGATTGTTCTTACATTGGATTCTATATCATATTTTTCAAGTATGGCTTGTTGCTCTTCAGCAGAGATTTGCTCAAATTCTTCTACTTTTTCTTCTTTCCTTGATTTTTCCTGTGTTGTCATTTCATCCTTACTCCTTTCCACTGTTCGTAAAGTGACAATCGCTTAATTTCAAATAAATAGGATTTACCCCTCTGTAAATCTTTTTTTAAATCATATTCTTCATCTGCATAATTGAATACCAAATCTAAATCTAAATCACCTATATAGATCGTAAAATTATCAAGTATGGCACTATTGTTAAATTGGAGAACATATTTACCGTTCCGTTGAATAAGTGTTTGATGTTCCTCTGCATAGCTTGGCATGCCAATAGCTAAATCTTCATATTCCATTTCAAGCATTTCAATACGATTACCTTTTATATATTGATAGGATTCCAATACATCTGACTTATGTATGGAGTGGGTGTATCTTATTTGAAAGGTTTGCTCAACTGAAATGGGTATGTAGTGCACTTTAGGATGGGCTATACGCGTCTCTGTAAAGGTGAACACCTTTTGAAGAGGAAGAAATATGACAATACATATACAGATACTTAAAAGAACTGTTATGATGAATTTTCTCTGTTGCATTCGACCTATTCCCCCACTTTAAAAGCTATTCGCCTAAACCTATATCCTACAGTAAGAAAGAGACTCGAAGCTTTATGCAACGAGCCCCTTCGTATTTTTTAGAAAGTTTCAAGCACTATTCACACTATTTCTTTTCATTAAAGTATTTTTGTGCACCTGGATGAACGTCAATACTAATACCATCTAAACCTGTTTCTGCTTTTATGAATTCCCCTTTTGGATGGGAAATTTTACCCGTGTTATCATAAATAGCTTTTGTCATTGAATAAACAACATCTTCCGGAAGATCCTTTTTCACCGCTAGCATAGCTAGAACTGAAATTGTCTCCACATCGTTTGCAATACCATAAGTACCAGCTTTTACTGTGTCTTTTGCATAGTAAGGGTATTTAGCAATTATTTCATCTGCTTTACCCGCATCTAAACCGATAATATTCACTTTCGTTGTAGCATTTAATGCTTCAACAGCAGCTGTTGGCGTACCTGCTGTAATAAATGCTGCATCAATTTGACCTGATTGAAGACCATCTGTTGATTCACCAAAATCAAGGTTTTGTGCCTTGATATCATCCATCGTTAAGCCATTGATTTCAAGTAATTGTTCAGCATTTGCGTAAGTACCCGAGCCTGGAGCACCCACTGATACTTTTTTACCTTTTAAATCTGCATACGTTTTAATACCCGAAGCTTCAGTTGTAACGAGTTGAACTGTTTCTGGATAAAGCGCACCTAAAGCTGAAATTGTATCAATTTTATTGCCATCAAACATCAGCTTACCTTCAGTAGCATAATAAGCAATATCTGTTTGAACAAATGCAATTTCACCTTTTCCTTCTTGTAAAGCAGTCATATTGGCAGCAGATGCCTGAGATACTTCAGCAGTTGTTTTAATGCCTGTATCAGTAGTTATTAAATCAGCGAATGTACCTCCAAGAGCATAGTAAGTACCTTGTGTGCCACCTGTTAGTAAACTTAAAAACTTAGGTTTTTCAGTTGATTCGGAGTCATCTCCAGTGTCCTTCGAACCACTTCCACTATCTGATCCACATGCAGCTAAAATCATAAGCGCAAGGATACTTAATAGCATTAATAAATTAAATTGTTTCTTCCTCATAGTAACCTTCCCCCTTTGGTTATTTTTAAGAATCTATTTAAAATTATCAAACTTAGTATAATAATGTCAATTAGTTTATAGTAAATTCAGACTTTTATAATTATACAAAACCACTTTAAATCCATTAATTTACATTACTATAGCTTTATTTAATTACCCCTTTTATATTTGAAATAAACTCCTAATTTACTTTTCTAAAAAAAATAAACTAAACATTCTAACTGTATAAATAATGAATAGAATATAAAAAAACTGCATCTGAAATAAACAGATACAGTCATGCATTTTATTCTATTGAATGGCTCCACAGGCTATTCTAGCTCCTGAATTACCAGCAGGATCTGTTTTATAATCATCCGCTGATTCATGAATGACAATAGCACTTCCATCACTATCTAATAGCGAATTTGGTTGATCTTTTTGTAAAGTTAACCCCTCAGCTAAAAAATTAAGATCCACATTGCCATCTTCACCAATTTCCAAATTTGGTAAGTCCCCTAAATGATAACCATTAGGATTTAATTTACCATGTTCCTTGTTTGTTGGATTAAAGTGGGCACCAGCTGATTCAAATTTAGGTGGTTCACACTTGCCTACTTCATGAATATGGATACCATGTGTGCCTGGTGGTAAGCCTGTTAATGCGAGCGTCATCATAACCCCATTATCTTCCTCTTGAAGATATGCATTGCCATAGCTTTCATTATTTGCACCAATTACTTTTGCAGTAGCTGTTAAAGGGGTAGATGCATTGACAGCTACTTTCTCCTCTTTCTTATCAAAAAAACTGCAACCCGCAACAAAAATTAGTAAAGAAAGACTCATTAAGCTTATTTTTTTCATAAAAATACCTCCTCTCTTTCTGATGATTTCCAATTTCTTCAGTACTTATGCACAATTAATCATTTACGATTCTATAATGGCTCCTATTTCATTTGAGCTTGAATAGGAAACTCAACAAAATAAAAGGGATTTCTCAAAGGTCGAGAAACCCCTTCCATAATTAATTTAAGATTTTTACCGTTACTGTTTTGACACCCCACTGAAGTGCTTGTCCTTCAGTAGGAATAAATACATCGATTTTATTTCCTTTAATAGCTCCCCCTGTATCAGCAGCAATTGCTTCGCCATAACCTTCCACCCAAACCTTCGTACCGAGTGGAATAACCCGTGGATCTACAGCGATTACCTTTAAATTAGGATTAGACCTTATATCTGTTCCATTTGCTGTAATTCCTGAACAGCCTTCACAATAGGCTGTATAGGCAGTAGCACGCATTGTTAATGTTTTACCAGAGACAGTTGCTGGAGCACTTGCTGGTTTTGTTTTGGCTGGTGCAGCAGGCTTAGTAGCTGTTGCAATCCCCTCGGAAGTTTTTGGTTTTGGTTTTGCAGCTGAAGCTTTAATAGCTATCGATTCACCAGCTAAAATCAAATCTGACGCAAGGTGATTCCATTTCTTCAAATCATCTACAGTTACATTATTAATACGAGCTATTGAAAATAAAGTATCCCCACCTTTGATGACATATTCATCCCCCAATGGTTCTTCTGCTTTTGACGTGTCTTTCACTAAGTCTTGCTCTGGGTAAAACCATAATGAATCCTTTTCATTTAATTGCTGGAACTCACCTACTGTTAAATTATAAATTTGCGGGAGTGCCCATAGTATATTGCCTGGCGATTTGTCCTTAGCAAAGGAAGGACTAGCATAGAGACTCACACCAAATGTCAATACTACCGCTAAAGCTAATGCTCTTTTCTTCATGTTTAGTAATACCTCCATCATTTTATTATTTGTTGCAAATCTGTTGCTAGCACACTAGAGTTAAAAGCTCTATTATGTAAGCAACCATAAGTTTGCAAATTAATAACTCAGGACTAGCTGCCTGATATTAGGAATTATTACTATAAAAACGGAAAAATATACAATTTCAATTAATTTTTTAGTAATTTAATCAATTTATTGCTTATAAACTATAATTTAGTAGGTCTGTTTAGGACTTTTTTATATTAGATATTTGCTATATTTAGCCGATAAAAAAAAGAAAAGGAGGGAATAAAAATGGAAGTTAATTCACTTATGTCATCCCAGCTGATGGAACTCCAACAAACAGTACAGATGAGTGTCATGCAAAATGCTCTTAATTTAAACACAACTACTGCAATTGAATTACTGAATGAACTACCTCAGCAACAAACAGCTCCTACTCACCCATATAAAGGATCCATAATAGATATCTCAATCTGATCATACAGCCATATTTATCGAAAGGAGGTTCCTTATGTGATTCGGGTAATTATCGTGGACGATGAGCCATTAGCTCTGGTTAGTATGAAAAAACATTTAAATGAATTTGATAACATAGAGGTCATTCGAACTTTTACTACTGCAAAGGATGTATTGAAAGAAGGACCTACCTTAGACTTTCAAGTAGCATTTTTAGACGTTGAAATGCCAGGTATGAGCGGATTAGAAGTAGCACAACTGTTAAAAACATGGGATAAAAATATCTGTATCATTTTTGTAACTGCCTATCGAGACTATGCTGTTCAGGCATTTGATGTACAATCACTTGATTATTTATTAAAGCCAGTTTCAAAATCTCGTTTAGAGATAACCATTAACAGAATACAAAAGCTATTCCAAAAAAATCTATCATCGGAGAAAACTCGAACGCATCAAAAGCCTATGCTTCAAATCAGATGCTTTGGAGAGTTTGTCGTTTCTTTTGATGATAAAGTAATTCATTGGAGAACAATTAAAAGCAAAGAATTGTTTGCCTTTCTATTTTTACAGCTTCATATGCCCGTACCTCGTGATAACATTTTAGATTCACTTTGGAGTGATACGGATGTAAAAAAAGCCAGAGTACAATTGCATACTACTGTCTCCTACTTACGTACAACTCTTTCATTTTATGGCTACACGGATGTCATTGAATATGCAAATGGCTGCTATATTTTGAAACTAAACGATTTTCAATGTGATGCCTTTGATTTGGAGGATATCTTAAATACCAAAGCTGAAACAGGACGATTAAATATTGAAAAAGCTGAGGAGCTCATCCAAAATTACCATGATGAATTTATGGCAACAATGGACTATGCATGGACTACTAGTAAAGCAAATTTGATGAATAAACAATTTAGTCAACTACTTGATGAATTGATACTTTATTACTCTAAAAATAAGAACCTTAAAAACAGAGAGCGTTCATTGTTATTTGCTTTAGAGTTTAATCCGTATTCCGACAAAATCGTGCAACAATTAATCCAACATTATACTGAAATTGGAAATCGTGCAGAAGCTATAAAAATATACCATTCTTTTAATAGCCTTCTATTAACAGAATTAAATGTGTCACCATCTCAGGAAACCACAGAACTTTTTCAAAACGTCTTACATGCACATGAAAAAGAGCATGAAACAAGCGTTTACCCCTAAGGACATGAAAAAACATGCTAGCGTCCAGTGCTAGCATGCTTATATAGTTTAATTATTTAACAATCATTTGTCTCATATTACTTACAACACATAAACAGTTTCTTCCAGATTTTTTAGCCTTATACAAAGCATGATCTGCAATTTCTATCAGTTGATTGGGACTTTGGACATTTGGTGTAAAAGCCGTAATTCCAGCAGACATTGTCACAGGTCTTCCACACACAGTTTCTTGTAAAGCTTGTTTAATTCGGAGACTTTCCGCTAATTGGACTGCATCCTCTATATTCATCGAAGGTAAGATGACCATAAATTCTTCGCCGCCAAATCTAAAGCATAACCCCTGTTCCCCAACTCTGCTCTGCATAGTAATCGCAAAGGCTTTTAAAACTTCATCTCCTACAGTATGACCATATGTATCATTTATACTTTTAAAATCATCTAGATCTATTAAGATAATGGCATGAGGAACCTTATCAATAATTAATTTGTGTAAAATTTGATCCATTCTTCTGCGATTAAGAATCCCTGTTAATGAATCTAAGTTCAACTGCTCTGTTAAGTCATGGATTTTACTTTCCGAACAGATCATCATATTTTGAATATTCTTTTTTAATAATTTCACCTCATCATACCAATCAGCAATTTCCTCAATCCCTTGTGCTCCTTCATCTACTTCAATTCTTTTCGATAGCTCTTTGAGAGGCTGTGTAATTTTAATAGCAAACCAAATAGCAAATCCCATTATAGTCGCTATAACTATTATGATTGGGCCTAGGACTTTTTTAAAAAACAAATTGAAGGACACTATTCTTTCATCAAGTAAAGTATCAACCATTTGTTGCGTATACAGCTTTAATGAATGGTCATCTGTCTTAGCATCTTGTAAATAGCTTTCCGTAATTGTCGAGACTTCCATTACATAAGTTTCTTGTATATTTGTTTTATGTTCCTTCAAAATTTCATTGAAATTACGATAGCTACTCCAAATACTAATACTAGATGTCATGAGGACAACAATAGTTGTCATACTAATAATAAGAAACGATAACTTTAACTTGAATTTACCCACAATAGATCATTTCTCCCATTGAGATGTTTTTTCGTTAATCTTATCTATGTTTAAATTTTGATATACTTATTCAATCATCATACGTCAAACCTCTTAAAGAAAACTTAAACACTAATAATTTTTTCCTCCTTCAATTTAAAAGGAAAAAATCGATAGTACTACTAACTCCAAATTGGTCTATTCTTATAGGCTTAAATCATTCTTTTATTATCCATTATATTTCCTTTTTTCCAATTTCGTGGCATGGTAGATAGAGATTCATTAGGAGGGAAAAATTGCTGTGTTGAGAAAAGCTTCTACCCAACATCTACTTATTATAATTGCCATTTTTATAGTCCTTACTTTTCTAAGGTTATTATGGTTAAACTATTTCCTCCCCTCTACACATCAACCTAGTGCCAAAGATGGTGTGGTCCACATAAACAATTTGGCTACATCGGAAAAAGAAGTTATTTCCTTGGATGGAGGATGGATCTATTATCCTGGACAATTTGTGAATTTTGAAAATAAGGGGGGTAACAAAGAGAGTCATAGCAATACCTATAATACCCAAAATATTCCTGCGTTAAAAAATGAGCCAACGACTCAACCCTATGGCACTTATCAGTTAAAAATTCTGCTACCAAACACTTTAGATAATGATCGATATGCCATTCGTATACCTGCTATTTCAACTGCATCAACCTTATATATAAATGGAAAGCTAGTAGGAAAATCAGGCAAAGTAGCAGATAATGCAGAAGACCATGAAGGTCAAGCTGCACCTTATACTGTTTATTTTACTAATACACAGTCTGAAATTAATCTCATACTTCATGTATCTAATTTTGATACACTCACAAGTCCTATTATTAATAAAAGGATTTTATTTGGCACTGCGTCAGCGATGACGCATCATCAATTAATTGTAGGGCTATCTCTTTCAACTATTGTAGTTATGCTAATCATATTCTCTCTTTTTAGCATACTTGTATATTTGTTCATCTATCGAAAATCTATTGTTTTACTTTTCACATTTGGCTTTCTTTTGCCTTTAGCAGATGAATTAATTACGTTTGATCGCTCCCTACTAGATTGGTTGCATCTGAATTATGTATGGTCCTATAAGCTTTCTTCTATTATTTTTCTAGGAGCCTCCTTTTTCTTTGTTCAGTTTATGAGAGTCCTCTTAGTCAAATATCACAACACTAAAACCTTTCAATGGATTTTTGCTTGTTATGTTTTAAATGCAATACTCACGATTGTTTTACCAATGACATGGCTGATACCTACGAAGAATATTTTCTTCGTACTTTATCTAGTATCCTTTCTTTACGTAGTGGTACTGGCTCTTAGAGAGTATTTAGAAAACCAAAAAAGGAGCTCTGCTTTTATTGCACTAACAGCTATCGGCACCACAAATGGTATTATATGGGGTTTCATTAAATCTGTTTACGTATTCGATATTCCTGTTTATCCATTCGATTATTTATTTATCATGCTTGGTTTTTCTAGCTATTGGTTCAAACGTTTTCATGAGAACTCTCAGCAAATTCAAAAATTAGTGACTAAACTACAACACGAGGATGCTTTAAAAGATGAATTCCTTACAAGTAATGCAGAAAAACTTTGGAGTCCAATGAATAGGATGATTACCCTAGGTCAATCCATTTATGACAACCCACATAACAAACTTGTTACTGAAGATGAAAAAAATCTTAAACACCTTATCGATATAGGTAGAAGTATGTCCTTTACGTTAAACAACATACTGGATTTTACTCGTTTAAAAGAAGGAGATTTACATCTCCATACACAAAGTGTAAATCTTCAAGGTGCTGTTTATGGAGTTTTCGATATCCTCCGCTTTATTGCAAATGGTAAACAAATACATATGGTATCTTTAGTACCTCCAAGTTTCCCAAATGTATTAGCCGACGAAAATCGCCTTATTCAAATCCTATTTAACATTTTGCATAATGCCCTAAAGTATACAGGTGAAGGCTCTATAGAAATTATTGCTCGTGAAGAACAGCATATGGCTATTATCCACATTCGTGATACTGGACAAGGCATGGACAATTTTGTACAAAGTCTTTTGTATTCGCCCTATGAACAGGGCCAAGAATATGATGAAGGCATTGGTATTGGCCTACTTATTTCAAAAAAACTGATTGAATTACATGGAGGTACATTAAATATACAATCTATTCCTAACAAAGGATCGAATGTTTATTTTACATTACCTCTTGCAGATGAAGGTAGACAAAATAAGGAATACGCAACCTTTAATGCACAAGCTAAAACTCAGCTATCCACAAATGAACAAGAGTTATCCATGGTGTCAGATAAGCATTTCAGGATCTTAATGATTGATGATGACCCTATGAATTTAGCAACGATGAAAAGTATATTTTCGATCTCTGAATACGAAATTACTACTGTTACAACCAGTGAGAAAGCTCTAGCTCTGATTCAGCAAGAATCATGGGATTTAGTAATTGTTGATGCAATGCTTCCGTATATTTCAGGCTATGCTGTAATTCAAAAAATACGAAAACAATACTCATTGCTGGAATTACCTATCTTATTATTGACGATAAGAAAGCACCCTGAAGATGTTTATACAGGCTTTGCCTATGGTGCTAATGATTATGTAACAAAACCTATTAATGCATTAGAGCTAAAAGTAAGAAGTCGAGCTTTAATTGATTTAAAATATAGTATTCAACAACGTCTACATTTAGAAAGTGCTTGGCTGCAATCTCAAATCCAACCACACTTCTTATTTAATACACTTAATACCATTGCCTCACTTAGTACTATTGATACAGATAGAATGATCGATTTAATGCATTACTTTGGTGAATATTTACATGCCAGCTTCGATGTCAGAAATCTTCAAAGAGTAGTACCACTACAGCATGAGCTCGATTTAGTTCGTTCGTATCTTTACATTAAACAGCAGCGATTTGGAGAATTAATTCAGATTGAATGGGATATTGATGAAACGATACAAATTGAAATTCCTCCAATTTCTTTACAAACGTTAGTTGAAAATGCCATTCGGCACGGTATATTAAAGAAAGAAGAAGGCGGTACTGTTTGTATTCGTATTAAAGATTTCACAACTTATGTATCCATTAGCGTAATAGATGATGGTGTGGGAATTAGCCCCACTCTATTAAAGGAATTGCAAGAAGATTACAAAGGGACAAGCTCTGGTATAGGGATAAGAAATACAAATCTACGACTTAAAAGAATTTATGGCCAACAATTACAAATTCAAAGTACTATAAACCAAGGTACAAATGTTACTTTCCATATACCTAAAGATTAAAAACCGGAGTCATTACAACGCCATTTTTGTAGTGACTCTTTTCTCAAGTTTCCAATTACATATAGATTTTTCGAAATGAGGGTACAGTATACATATAGAATAAAGGAAGGATCGATAGGTATGTACAAAATATACATAATAGAAGACGATGCAAATATAGCTTCACTGATTGTCGAGCATTTAGCTAAATATCAGTTTGAATGCTTTACTGTACAACAATTTCCACACATTATTGAAGAATTTAATACTATACAACCACACCTGGTCATTATGGATATCAATCTCCCGACTTACGATGGCTATTTTTGGTCACGGAAAATCCGTCAACTCTCAACATGTCCCATCATCATTGTCTCTGCCAGAGTAAATGATATTGATCAAGTATATGGAATTGAAAATGGTGCCGATGATTTTATCACAAAGCCCTTTTCATTGGATGTCCTCATGGCAAAAGTAAATGGACTACTTCGGCGTACCTATGGTGAATATGCTTTAGCCGAGACAACAACCATAACTATAGCCAATACTACATTAAATCCAGATACAGTTCGTCTTCAAACAAAAGCCAAAGAGAGCCTGTTAACGCTAAAAGAAATGCAGCTTAGTAAGTTATTATTCGAAGCTTACCCTAATGTAGTGCCGCGTCAAAAGCTTTTAAGTGCTATTTGGGATGATGAAACCTTTGTTGAGGAAAATACTTTGTCTGTGAATATTGGTCGATTACGTAGAAAATTGGAAGCCGTACACTCTAAACTTGAGATTAAAACGATCCGTGGTCTTGGATATCAATTGGTGGAGGAAAGTGAATGAAGCTATTCTTTCGAGATCATCTTAGTATCATTATTCTCTATTGCATAAGCTTCCTCCTATTACCTTGGATAATTCATGTATTAGATGACCTATCCTCACACTATGCCTACTTTATTTTTCTTGTCAGCTTTCTATTTATTCTATGGCTACTTGGTCGTTATTATCGAAGAAGAAAGTTTTATCATCATTTACAAAAAAATATCAAAACGCAGGATGATCTTCATTTATTTGAACCACATGCAGCTATTGAGCAATACTATAGTGAAAAACTAAGGCAAATACAGTATTTATTTTTAACCCAACAGCAAAGATTGGAAGAACAAGCACATGAGAAGCAACTAGTTCTATCACATTTTGCACATCAAATGAAGACACCTTTATCTGTTATTCAATTAATCGTTCAAGCTACACCCAACAAGACCACTGATGAATTGCAGCAATGGTATACCATCAATAAAGAGTGCAATAAATTGACATTTACCCTCAATCAGTTATTAACGTATGAGCGCACATCTCATTTAGTAGCTGATTTAAAAATTGAACCTATTATTTTAAAAGGACTCGTGCAAGAAGTCATCAATGATTTGAAGGATTTCTTTATCATAAGAGAAGTTTTTCCAAAGCTGACGTTCGCTGAAGACCAAATCATTTATTCAGATCGAAAGTGGTTAAAAATTGTACTTTATCAAGTATTAAATAACGCCATTAAATATAGTGAAATGGCAAGCACCATTCATATCCATTATGACAACACGGCTTTGCACATAAAAAATCTTGGTGAGACGATCCCTTCTAATGAAATAACACGAGTCTTTGATTTATTTTATACAGGTTTGAAGGGGCGAACGAGTGGTGAAGCAACAGGTATAGGCTTATATTTAGTGAAAAAGATTTTAACTACACTAGAGCACCCCTTCACTTTACAATCTTCTGAGCATGTCACTACTTTTTCCATTAATTTTTCAAACAGTCTTAAAAAATGAAGATGACAAAATTGTCATCTTCACGTCATCAAGAGAAATAGGTTATGTGCCGCTCCTTTTCTATACTAAAGTTATCTAATGAGCATAAAGGAGTTGTTTTAAATTGGGTAACGCAATACTACAAGTAACCAATTTGCACAAGGAATACATCGGTGAGATCACCTATAAAGCGTTAAACGGTATCGATTTTCAGCTACAGCAACAGGAATTTGTAGCTGTCATGGGACCTTCAGGTAGTGGGAAAACAACATTTTTAAATAGTGTATCCACTATTGATCGTCCTACCGCTGGCGATATCCTCATAAACAATCATAATCCTTACGCATTAAATGATGAGGAGCTCGCCAAATTTAGACGCTCTGAACTAGGCTTTGTATTTCAGGATTTTAATCTTGTGCATACATTAACAGTGAAAGAAAATATTTTATTACCATTAACATTAGATAGCATACCTGCTTCAAAAATGCTTCAGCGTTTAAAGGATGTCGCTCAATTTCTTGGTATCGAGGAACTGTTGCCTAAACGTATTTATGAAATTTCAGGAGGACAAAAACAACGAGTAGCCATCGCTCGTGCCGTTATTCATGCGCCAAGTTTATTGTTAGCAGACGAGCCTACAGGAAACTTGGATTCCAAGGCTGTCAATGATGTCATGAACTTATTTTCCTCGATTAATCAAAAGCTTAATACAGCTATTCTCATGGTGACACATGATCCTTATGTAGCAAGCTTTGCCAATCGCATTATTTTTATTAAAGATGGGAAATTATATAACGAAATACATCGAGGCAACAACCGCAAGCAATTTTATCAGGAAATTATGGACACGCTTGCTTTTCTAGGTGGTGGACAGCATGAGCTTTAATCATATTGTGATCCAAAATATCTTACGTGACAAATGGACGTATGTTTCTTACTTCTTGAGTAGTATGTTTTCTATTATAATTTTCTTTCTCTTTTCTGTTATCGTCTTTCATCCAAATCTGAAAAGCCTAGATCCAGACTCTACACTTGGAATTTCTTTAATGTTAGCTAGTATGCTCGTTTATTTATTCTCTTTTATCTACATTACCTATTCAATCACAGCATTTTTACGTAAAAAGACCAAGACCTTAGGAATATTTATGATTACTGGGGCTTCCATGAAGCAAATTCGTAAACTGGTCTTCCGAGAAAATCTGTTGATTGGCGTTTTAGCTATTCTGGCAGCTATCGTTCTCGGACTTGTTATTACACCTCTTTTCTTAATGGGTGCAAGAGTTATTTTAGAGGCAGAAACATTTGGCATGTACCTACCTCTTCAAGCAATCAGCATAACCATAGGATTATTTCTGATTTTATTTGTTGTGATATCTACAGTCGTTACGAGGTTCATTAATAAAGAAACGTCTATCCAACTCTTAAAAAGTGATACAGTTATCGAGAAATCTATTAAGCCTCATTATGTCTTATTAATACTAAGTATTTTGATATCAGCCACTTTAGTTTACTTACTAAAAATCGAGCATTCCATTGTAGACACTTTAAGTGTTCTTTATTATCTGTTATTTTTTATTAGCATTCTTAGTACGATTTATTTAGTTATTACACAAGGATTTCGTTTGTTTTTGAAAATATATGAAAAGTCTCCTGCCTATCTTCAAAAAACCAATATGCTTTTGGCATCCAATTTAAATGCAAAAATGAAATCACATGCAAATATGCTGTTTCTAATTACTATCCTATTAAGCGGTGTCTTTCTATGTACAAGTATTTTATTTAGCTCTTATTACAATGTAAAAAAGGCTAGTGAAGAAAATTATCCATATAGCTTTCAATATATTGCTGATCCAAAAGCTGATGACAATATGGTAAAGACTGATCTTGATTATCTTGAAAATACTTTATCAACGGTTCAAGCTCACAAGTATTTTATTGAATTTAAATCAAATGAAGATCAACGCATTGGCTATATGTCTTTATCGGATTATAACCAGATCCAGCATCAGGACAACAAGCTAAGTAAAGATGAATTTATTGCCGTCGCTGGCAGTCGTGATGTAGCACCTACAACAAATAATGCCAGCGATTTGTATATAAAGTCTTTCAAACTAGCCAGCACCCATGAGCAAAATCTGCTATCTACTGGCTTCCAGCAAAGTTATTTCATTGTACCTGATGACATTTACAAAACTATTGACTACCCTGTTTATAAAACATATATTTATGAACTGGAAGATTGGACAGCCCATACAGATTTGGCAAAAGCTATTACAAGTAACTTACCCTCTTTACCTGGAGAACGTTATGTAACATCCAAAATTGATTTATATAACACAGAGATGTTTGTTAAGAGTGTGATGTTCTTTATCGGCTCCATGCTAAGTCTCATTTTCTTAAGTGCAGCCATGAGTATATTGTACTTCTATTTACAAACAACTTTACAACAAGAGAAGGAAAAGTATATTGGTATCCGTAAGCTAGGACTTTCTAGAAATGAATTAGCTACTATTATCACTAAAGAATTGGCAATTCTTATTTTTGTACCGTTCACCATAGCTATTACACTCTTGCTAATTACACTTTTAGCTATGCGAACAATGGTTTCTACAGCATTTTTACAAGTTTCCATAGCTAGCTCTTGTTGTTTCTTTGTGCTTTTCCTCATTAGCTATGTATTAATTCGAAAAAGTTATTTTAAACGCTTAGTAAGCTAAAAAATCGCACTCCTTAAGGGGTGCGATTTTTTCATAGTGTTGAAACATATGAAAGGTGAAAATGTTTCCTTTTAGCAAAGTTTCCCAAATAAAGTGAAGGTGTTAACTACTCATTTTAGTGAGGAGTGTCATCAACCATCACTTCTCTACATTGAAAATAAACGCCCAATTCAAATAATGGATTATTTGATCGTTACTGCTGATAAGGAAAAGACACTTCTGCAGAATGGTTGATTTTGAGAGGAGCCAGCGTCACTCCTAGGGGATTTAGCGGCTTATTGGACGCCCTCTGGAAAGGACACTGGCGGAACCAATCTCTCGCCTTGTGAAAAAGCCTTTTTCTGCGGATGACATTATCTTTTTTACCAAAGAACGGGCTTTGCTACCATCAGCCATAGCATAATAAGCAATAATACTATATACATCCATGTTTTACGATGCAAAAGTGAAACAAATTGTTGCTGATTAAATGCTGGTGTATTAAAAGTACGCAACGTCGGTTTAAACGCTCTTGCGAGAAATACGATTGATGCAAACATCACGAGGAAAGTTAATACAATCCATGAGGTATTCCATTGATAGCCCGCATGCCACATTAACAAAATACCCGAAGCTACTAGTACATGCCCTGAATGTTTGACGAGCGTAATGGCCCCCTTAAAGGCTTCTATATATGGTGGCATGTCATCCATTGAAGCTGTGTGCATTTTTTTTACAATGGTTAGCACAACGAACAAAGGCCCAATCGAAAGAATAGCACTTAAAATATGTATATAAAGAAGAAGTGTATAAATGGAAAACATGCTCTGTACTCCCCTTTTCATCAGTCCCCTTCATTATAGCATTCAAGCTGAATTGACTTTATCAGCAATTGTGAATCCTTTGTAAACATAGCTTGAATCATTGTTAAATTGTTTGAAAACCGTATAAAGAGGGTATTGTTTATAGTAACATGCACTTATAGAACAAAAAGGAGTGATTTTTATAGGAATTCATCAATTTTTCACAAGCCTTAATGATTTAGAGCGTATTATTCGTTGCCCTGGTCGCTTCAAATTTGAAGAGCACAATGTGGCAGCCCATTCTTGGAAAGTGTCACAATATGCCATGTTTTTCGCAACGTTAGAAGAAATGCACGGTGCGACAGTTGATTGGAAGTCTTTATATGAAAAGACAATCAATCATGACTTTGCGGAAGTGTTTATTGGTGACATTAAGACACCAGTAAAACATGCTAGCCCAGAGTTAAAGCAAATGCTAGCACACGTGGAAGAAAAGATGATGGAAAAATTCATTATCAATGAAATTCCACAAGAATTTCAGGCTATTTTCTTTGAACGGATGAAAGAAGGTAAGGATCATACTTTAGAGGGTCGGCTACTTGAATTTGCGGATAAACTCGATCAGTTTTATGAGGCTTTCGCAGAATTAAAGCGTGGTAATACTGACAAAGAATTTGTCTATATGTACCAATCAGCCCTTTCAAAACTCTTGGCTATTCCGCTTGAAGCGACCGTCCAATATTTCCGCACAGAAATTTTAAAGGATGCAGTAAAGGAAAAAACACATATCGATATTCAAGCATTAACAAATGAAGTATTAACATCAAACTAATAGGGTGCATGTACAAGTTTTCCGATTGAAAAATTCACGGAAGGCTTTTTTTATTTTCCACAAAAAGTCGTATAATAAGGAGAGATTGAATGGAGGGAAAGTATTGTCACAGGAATGCTCTATTATAGAAGATTTAATACCTCTTTATAAAAAACAACTGCTTCAACCATCAACAATAGAATTTGTCGAACGGCATCTAACAACTTGTCAGCAATGTCAGCAGCTTGTAGCCTATTCATCGACTCAGAACGCATACTTACCCATGAAAAGAACAGTATCCTTTTTTCATATCATATTTATTGTATTATCCTTTATGTTTGCTATTAACTCGTCCTTACTCGGCAATCAAAAGGGCTTTGTCATCTCATATGCTCTTTTCGGCTGTCTTTCTTACCTTTTCTATAAAAACATCTGGATTGTTTTTATCATAAGCTCTGTGCCTGTATTCGTTTGGGCTATCATTAATAATCTTAATAATGAGCTCTATATTACAACCTTTTCTTTAACAGAAATAGGAACGCTTGCGATTGGAGCTGGCTACATCGCACTTTTACATACCATTTTCGCCTTAATTGGCGCAGCTTTTGCCATTCTATTACGTAGGATTTTTCAATAAACAAAAAAGCACCTTGAACTTTTTTACCAAAGTTGAGGTGCTTTTTTTGTTTGTTAGGCCTTTTTGACAAATTCTGATTTTAATTTCATGGCACCAAAGCCATCAATTTTACAGTCGATGTTATGATCGCCTTCCACTAGTCTTATACTTTTAACCTTTGTACCAATTTTTAAAGTGGAAGAACTGCCCTTCACCTTTAAATCCTTAATAACAGTAACTGAATCGCCGTCAGCTAACAGATTACCATTTGCATCTTTTACAATAAGTGCATCTGATTCCTGTTCAGTTGCGTCCATGCTCCATTCATGCGCACATTCTGGACATACATAGTTTGCTCCATCCTCGTATGTATATTCTGAATGACATTTTGGACAATTTGGATAAGCTGCCATTTCTGCTTCCTCCTTTTACATTTTTACTAGGAAAATCCTCTTTATGCTCCTATCTTTACATAGTCAACCTTAATTAGCAAAGGTTGTTCGTATTTTTCGTTCGCATTTGTGAAAAAAATATGAAACATCAGCATCTTTTTGAAGGTAGTGCAAGATGTTTATAACGCTATTTGGAACACTTGCCCATTGACTAATTTGCCATTATCATCTTACTTGCATGTTTATCGATCATGCTTTATTATATCCATAAAGGCTGCATTGTTCGTATAATATTAAGTTTTAACCTTTAAGCTGTAAAAGGGAGTTTTATTATTGGAGTTGGAATGACGGGCCTCACACTACGGTGCATGAGGATAAGCAGGAAAACTTCTGCGAACACCCACTTTGAGGAGTGGTGGTTTAAAACTTTCTATAATAACTACGGCATACGCGGCTTTTTATACATGATTGATACAGCACCTTAGCTATTTAGGTTAAGGTGCTTTTTATATTCAACTTATTCTCCTCTTCTCCTTATTCAATCACTTCCTAACCATTCATAAAAAGTAAGGACAACCTTCTTGTATTTTGTATAATTCCCTCCCATTTTGCACATAGATGGAGTAACAAGGGAGGTTATGACATTGAAGAAATTAATTTATCTATTGGTTTTTACTTCACTACTATTAGTAGCTTGTGGAAAGAACGCCGAGCCAAAGGAAGTAGCAGTCGATCAAAATACGAATGTTGAAGATATTGTAGGCGCGATTGTGAAAAATGAATTCTCTGTGGATGAATCAAAAGACGGTGTTGTCACAATTTCCATTCAAGATACAGATGTAACAGAAGGATCGAAAAGCCAGATGCTAAAGGATTCTACTAAAATTTTCGCTGATTTGTCCAAATTAAAAAATGTGAAGACACCAGCTATTACTTGGTATGCTCCTCTCACTGAACCTGATGGGGACAAAACAATGACCGAGGTTTTGAATATTTATTTTAGTGAAGAGGATTTTCACAAAATAGACTGGGCCAATTATCTACAGGTCGATATCGAGTCTAGCGCTACAAATTATCATGAAGATGAGGCTTTAGAAGATTAATCACATAAAGATACCCCACAGCCTATTGTGGCGTATCTTTTTTTACATATTGTTCTATAGCGTTTTCTAAAAGAGCGTGCTTTATTTTGTAGTGAGTTGCTTGCCAAATTCCTTTCCCACCCTGCAGGATTATTAGTTGAGGAGATTCGTGTTTCACTTGAAGATCACAGGCAATAGCATTTGAAATTACCCGATCCATTTGTACAATGACAAGATATTTAGGCAATTCCGTTTGTAATTCTTTATATTCCTTTAATGCTGAAATACTACTTATACATGTCATGCTAATTTTTAACACAAGACAAGGTTTGAACTTCGATTGCTCTAAAACCTCGCACCATTTGTTTAATGTCTTTATTCGTTGCATTTAGTAACCCCCTAAACAGATTATATACTACAAGGGGTATTTTAGGTTACAAAAAAACACGAGACTACTTACGTGCTCGTGCTTAAAATTTTCTATTTAAATGCCTTCCGTATTCATGAATACTAGACGCCAGCCATCAGGGTCTGCAATGGTTACCCCTTTCTCAGCCCAATATGGATTTTCAGGCTCAACTTCGGGATATCCCATGAGCGCAAGACGTTCGGCAATATGACGAATCGTATCTCTGTTTGGGATATAAAGTACGAGAAGATTGTCCTTACTTGGTGCTGGACAAGGGCTACCGTCACTATGCTCAGTAAATTCTAAGTGATAACCTACATCTGGAAGACCAATCATTAAACCATTGTAGCCACGATGTTCTGTAAACGAACCAATTTTCTTTAATCCGACACCTTCACAGTAAAATCGTTCTACTTCCTTTAGCTGATCGGTTGGTCTTGCCACACGCACCTGTGCGACTGCTAATTCATTTGTCCATTGCTGTTCCATTGTTATGAAATCCCCTTTTAGACTATTGTAAAATGAGACCATAACGCTGGAAACAGTCCTAGGTCTGAAGTTATTGTATAAGAGCAACGCTAAAAGAAGCAGCTGTTTTCTCTTTTACTTCCTCTAAAGAAACACCATCTGCTAATTCTATTAGTTGCATACCATCTTTTGTAAAATCAAATACAGCCAAATCTGTAATTAATCGATGTACGACACCTTTACCCGTTAGTGGCAGTTCACATTGTTTTTTAATTTTAGATTCACCATTTTTATTCACATGCTCCATGACGACAATCACTCTCTTTGCACCAACGACGAGGTCCATTGCGCCACCCATGCCCTTTACCATTTTCCCCGGAATCATCCAGTTAGCAAGGTCTCCTGTTTCAGATACCTCCATCCCTCCTAAGATGGCAAGGTCAATATGTCCACCTCGAATCATCGCAAATGATTCTGCACTGTCAAAGAAGGATGCCCCCGGAACTGCCGTAACTGTTTCTTTACCTGCATTGATTAAATCCGGATCTACTGCATCTTCTACTGGATAAGGACCAATACCGAGAAGTCCGTTTTCGGATTGTAAGAGTACGTCATAATCGATTGGGATTGCGTTCGCAACAAGTGTTGGAATACCTATGCCTAAATTGACATTCATACCGTTGGCTATTTCTTTTACTGCTCGGTTAACAATTTTTTGTCTTGTATCCATTATGCTTCCCCCTTCTTCACCGTTAAACGCTCAATACGCTTCTCATAATTTTCACCTAATACTACACGTTGTACAAAAACCCCTGGTGTATGAATATGATCAGGATCTAGCTCACCTACTTCTACAATTTCCTCCACTTCAGCTATTGTAATTTTCCCTGACATAGCAGCTAATGGATTAAAATTGCGTGATGTTTTTCTGTAAACTAAATTTCCTAGCTTATCGGCTTTCCATGCTTTGACCAGCGCAAAGTCAGCAACAATACCTTCTTCCAAAATATATTCTTTGCCATCAAAAACCTTCACTTCTTTTCCTTCAGCAATTGGCGTTCCAACCCCTGTAGCTGTGTAAAAACCAGGAATACCCGCTCCACCTGCACGCAAACGTTCTGCAAGAGTTCCTTGCGGTGTCAACTCTACTTCTAGCTCACCACTTAAAAATTGTTGTTCAAAAATCTTATTTTCTCCTACATATGAAGCAACCATTTTTTTTATTTGCTTGTTTGCTAATAGTAAACCCAATCCCCAGTCATCTACACCACAGTTATTACTGACAACCGTTAAATCCTTTGTTCCCTTTTGCACTAATGCTGCGATTGATTTTTCGGGTATACCACATAGCCCAAAGCCACCTACAGCTAATGTATCTCCATCCTTAATATCCGCAATCACCTCTTCAAACGAACTCCATACCTTCCCATTACCCATCTCGAAACCTCCCTGAATTGCTCGTTTATTAAGAAAAATTCTACATCATTGCTATTTTACAAGTAAAGGAATTAATTAGAATACTATTTATTCCTATATGGAATAAATCTATTTTCCCCATTCTTACCTATCATTTCAAGTAACTGTTTTAATGCATAAGATTGGTAGGCATTTTTCTTCGTAATAATCCCTAAACGCCACGGCATTTCAAAATCATCTAATGGAATTATTTTCACATTGGTATTTGTTTGCTTAGCTGCAATGGAATGGGGTAACAATGTAACCCCTAAATTGGAGGATACTAACTCTACAATCAAGTCCCACTGTGAACTTTTATAGCCGATTGTAGGTGTAAAACCAACACTTTCACAGGATTTAATTATATAGTCGTGAAGCGTGAACTCCTCTGCAAAGATAATGAACGTTTCATTTTCTAAATCTTTTAAAGCTATGGATTCCTGGTGTGCATAGGGGTGAGATTCATTCATAAAGACATAAAACTGGTCTTCTATAAAGGGTTGAACAGCAAACTTCCTTTCGTCTACTGGTAATACAACGATGCCCATATCAACATCACCATTTTCAACTAGCATTTCTACCATTTTTGCACCACGTTCGATAAGCGCTAAATGCACTTCAGGATATAGTTGATGAAATCTCCTAGCGATTTCAGGGAAAAATAAAGTTCCAATTAAAGGTGGAATCCCTAATTTGATAGCACCTGTCTTAATATTTAATAAATCGTCTAGCAAAATATGTAGTTCTTGGACAGCCTGCATTATTTTTTGTCCTTGATGATAAACAATACTACCTGCATCAGTAAGTTCTACATTACGCGTTGATCTGTTCAACAATTCAACTTGTAATGATGCTTCTAATTTTTTGATACTTTTGCTTAATGAAGGCTGAGATACAAAGGAATCATGTGCAGCCTTAGTAAAACTCCTATGCTCAACAACAGCCATAAAGGCTTTTAAATCTCTTAATTCCATCACTATCTTCTCCATTTATTCGTATTTGTTATAAAAGCATCTTCAATTACTGCCCTTTAGCAATAAATTCTCCATCCTTTCTTTTTAATCCTTTGCAATGTGTTGAACTATAAATTTTAGATATTTTCACCCCTGCCATTATACGTGTCTTTTCGACTTTTGGAGAGTTTTTTAAGAGTGATATGACCTACAATCATTTATAAATATTGTCATAATTTATCAAAGATTGGAGATGTAACAGATGTTGAAGCAATTGCTTGAAAATCGAATAGTTAATAGGCATTATTTAGGTCTTACATTAAGCAACATGTTTATGAATTAAAGAACTGTGAGGAATGACTCTATCTTAATAAGTGCCAACAAAAAATACACCACCCTATAGTAAAAAATAATCTAATAAGGTGGTGTATTTTTTAGTGTGCTTTTTCTAATGCTAATTTAATACCAAATGCAATTAATATTGCACCTGTTAATCCTTCAATTACTGCCTTAGTTGATGGCTTTTTCATAAATGCACTAATTCGATCTAAAAGGTACACGTAGAAGATAAACCATAGCATTGTTAATGCTGTGTAAATTAGACCCATTATTAAAAAAGGAAAAAATGTTCCACTATTTCCATCTACAAATTGAGGGAGAAATGTTAGGAAAAATACGGCGACCTTTGGATTTGTCACATTTGTGAGAAACCCTTGTTTAAAGCAAGATTGGTGAGAATATTTGTGTTCTATACTTCCTTCATCGTCTACAACTGGAGATTGTGTTCGAATTGTTCGAAGTGTCCACAAGGTCTTGATTCCTAAATAACATAAATAAACCGCACCAACATATTTTAAAACAGCAAATATATAGGCAGATTTTACAATAATCGCCGAAAGTCCTATAACAGCCGCACAAGTATGAATTAATAAACCGCAACAAGAACCTATGATTGTTTGTAAACCACCCTTTCTACTTACAGTCAGTGTGTTTTTTGTTGCAATCGCTGTATCAGGGCCAGGTAAAATAATAAGTAAAATGCACATAACTAAGAATACAGATATATTGACCATATTACGCCCACCCTTTCTGTCAGAAAATTATAAAAGTAATTGTAACATACGCCAAGACCAACAGAAAGATACAAAATTTTTCCGTTGACATATAACCGTAGGGTGTTATATATTCATAACACCTTATGGTTATATTTTATACAGATTCCTCTGCTAGTGGACTTAATAACGTTGAAAAAGGAGTAATAGAACATGACTGAAAAATTACAGGATATTGTCAAAACAATTACATTAAATGCCCCTATCGAAAAAGTTTGGGAGACTGTGGCAACAGCTGACAAAATAGCTTCTTGGTTTATGCCAAATGATTTTCAACCTATCGAAGGATACGAATTCACTATTCAATCACCGTTCGGCCCATCACCCTGTAAAGTAGAACGTGTAGATGCACCGCACTTTCTACGATTTGCTTGGGATCAAGATGGCTGGTTCGTAACTTTTGAGTTAAAAGAAGTAGGCGAGCATACTGAATTTACTTTAACACATGGTGGCTGGAAGGAAGCTTCACATATTATTCCGAAAGCAAACACTGCTACTGAAGCCGTACGTACTAATATGGATAACGGATGGACAATGATTATTAATCATAAATTAAAAGAGGCTGCTGAATTCTAATGACTGAAGCAGCCGTAAAGTATGATATTTTTCAAGCAATCGCTGATCCCACAAGAAGAAGTGTTTTACAGCTCCTTGCAGCAAGCGACAGACCTATTTCCAATATTACTGAGCATTTTACGATTAGTCGAACGGCTGTCGTAAAGCATTTAAAAATATTGGAACAGGCGGAGCTAATCTCTGCTCAAAAAAAAGGTCGTGAAAAAATCTATACCTTGCATAGTGAGCGTTTAAAGGAGATTGAAGATTGGCTCCAATACTTTCATTTATTTTGGGATAATAAATTGGCTCAGCTTCAAAGCATGGTTGAAGATCATTAAAGCAGAAAAAGAGCTGTCTTTTTGTCAGACAGCTCCTCATTTAAAAGAGATAAAATAATCCCCCATTAATGACTTCTATTTTAATTTTTGCTTCATATTGCTCCTCTAATGCTTTTCTTTCAATTTCATAACACTCTGGTTTATCATCTATATCCTCATAAAAATAATCTAATACACGTTGATCACGTTGCCATCGTTTTTGTGCTTCCGTTGCCCAGGAATGGTCATCCTGCTCAATAATTGACTCAATTGTAGCTTTCAATCTTTCCAGTGCTCTGGCAGGCTTAATAATATATTGCACATGAAATACATTTTCTTCAGGTTCTATGTTAAAGTCCGAAGAACAAATCCTTTCATGAAAACCCTCCTTGATGACGCCCGTCAATAAATTAATGCCAAATGAGTAAAGCATTTCTTTTGTACGATCACAGCAATACGAAACTTTAAAGTTAACACCTAACCAGGGCGTTAAAATAACCTGCCCCATCTCACGATCCACTTTTTCAAACAACTGAACATAAGCTCCTAGTTCCCTTGTAGCTAAAAATATCTGATTTAAACGTGGAGAGCCGTAATGAATAGCTTCTCCAAATAAATTACCAGCCATTGCTGTTTGATTTGTAATAAAGGTTACTTGCGCTGGGTTTGGTTCACTATTCGTTGCTTCAACATATTGCCAATAAAATGGCCTATTCATAATTCTTTTATCGATGTCTATCGTTAATTGAACGGTTAGATAATGATTCTCTTCTCCTATAATTGCACAGTTATTCTCCATAAAAAATTCCTTTAAATAGTGGTGAACTTGCTGTGGATACATAGCTGCACCTCCCTACCTTATACAGATTCTTTAAAGTTTGTTAATATGGCATCTAAATCGCCAACCACCTTCTCAAACACATCAATTTTTGTATGAAGCAATTCCAAGATTTTCTCTTCAATTGTATGTTCAATGGCGAGATTATAAATATGGACATCATGCTCCTGCCCCAAACGATGGACACGACCAATACGTTGCTCTAGCTTCATTGGATTCCAAGGTAGATCATAGTTGATCACATGATGACAAAATTGAAGGTTTATCCCCTCTCCTCCTGCCTCAGTAGCGATGAGCACCTGGGCTCTTTCTTTAAATAGGTGCTTCATATAATCTCGTTTACTTTTATTAAATTTACCATTAAACAACACACTTGATATGCCATTAGAATGTAAGTACCATTGCAAATAAATTTGCGTAGCACGATATTCTGTAAAAATAATAACCTTGTCATTTGCTTGTTTAACAATTTCCAATGTCTTTTCCGCCTTTGAATTCACTTCCAAGGTCATTAATTTAGTAATAATCGCTTCAATTTCTTGTGGTTGTACATGATCATCTAGCATATTCGTTAATGTTAATGCCGTAGCTTCCTTGCTACTACACATTTCTTTTTGCAAGGTAATTAATGAAAATGACCCTGTGTTTTGAAGGTTGCCAAGCATTTCGTAAACTTCTCTTTCTTCGTCCGTAAATGTAATCGGTACAATTTGAACACGACGATTTGTCCAATCAATCCCCGTATCTTCCCTACGATTTCTTACCATTACCTGATTAACCAACTCTTTTAAATAATCATCATGTTCTAAATCATGCTTGCTAGCAGAGAAAGCCGATTGGAAGGCATCATAGTTACCAAGATGCCCAGGCTTTAATAAGGAGATTAAATAATACAATTCAAAGATATCATTTTGAATAGGTGTGGCAGTTAATAATAAGCAGAATTTTTTCTTTAAGCCTTGTACAAACTCGTAAATTTGTGTTTTATTATTTTTTAATTTATGTGCCTCATCAATAATTATCATGTCATAATCCTGCTCATAAATGCGCTCTCTATGTGGACTCTTTTTTGCCGTATCCATACTCATAATGAGGACATCATAGCGCTCTATCGGGCAATTTTTTTTATATGCGACGGCAGGAATATGAAATTTTATATTTAACTCTTCAATCCACTGATTAATTAAAGAAGCAGGTGCTAAAATTAAAGCTCTTTTCACAAGCCCTCGAATAAGGTATTCCTTTAAGATTAAGCCCGCTTCAATTGTTTTACCTAGCCCCACCTCATCAGCTAAAATAGCTTTCCCATTCATACGTTCAATCACTGTTTCGGCTGCTTCTAACTGGTGTTTCAAAGGTTGTAAATTAGGTAAATACTTTGTAGCCTGCAATCCTGTAAAATCAGGAATTAGTTTCATTTTCACAATATCATAGTTCATCTTGTACAATGTCCAGCTATCCCATTTTTCAAGATGATTTAATCGATCGATAAAGCCCTCTTCCCACTCGGACGACCTTTCTATTTTCATGATCATCACCCCATGTCATTTTTTCTAGTTTAGGGTGTCCCAAAAAGGAAAAGCTATGTTCTTTCTAGATGAAAAACACCTAATGAAAGTTATTTTTTCATTAGGTATTTGTTAATTCATCTATTTACGGAATTGTCTTGGAGATTTTTCAGCAAATTCTTTAATGATAAATGAAAGTTTGTCAGGTACATTTTAGATTTTTAAATACAACACATCCGCGAGATAAGTATTTGTCGAACACTCATTTTTTTCTCAAATAGATAGGTTCTTTATTAAAATGTTTCGCGATATCCATGACAATCATATTCTTTGTATAGTTTTCTTAAATATACTCTATAATCAGCGTTATATTGATAGTCCACCAGAAGTATTTCCTCTAAAATATACATCAAGACAAAAAGAAAGGAACACCAACGATATATTAGTGCTCCTAAAGTCGATTATTTTAAACTTTCCTGTAATAGCTTACGATTACGATGTTTGAAAATGTCATTATGTGAGGAAACAATACCTCCCTCAGAAGCATCAGGTTGAATATACTTCTTCGCACTATTCACTGCATGAAGTGCATCATGAAAGGCTGCTGCAATTAAATGAATTTTACCATCATGGCTCAAAATATCACCCGCAGCATAAAGGCCTGGGATCGATGATTCACTATTAATCGTACCAGCGATAAAATAATCATTTTTGCGCTCAATGGCTAATGGACTATTATCTAACAATTCTTTATCACGCACATACCCATGACTAATAACAACTTCATCAATAGGAATTTCTGTTACAGTCCCAGTTTCATGATTTGTTAAAGCAATAGCTTTAATCATTCCTGCTTGATCGTCTGCAATCAGCCTAGTAATTTCAGAATTGAAATGGCATTCGATCGAACTATTTGCAAGCTCTGTAATTTGAGCCTCATGTGCAGACAATGTATCTTTTCGATAAGTTAAATAGACCTTGGATGCTACCTCCGTTAATTCTAATGCCCAGTCTACCGCTGTGTTACCACCACCAGAAATAATAACTGCCTTATCTTTAAATTTTTCATAGGATTTAATTGTGTAATTTAAATTAGATACTTCAAAGCGTTCAGCCCCCTCAATTTCAATTTTTTGAGGATTTAGGATGCCACCACCAATAGCAACGATAACTGTTTTGGAATAATGAATGTTCCCTGACTCTGCTGCGATGACAAATATACCATCTTCATTTTTAGCAATGGTCAGCACTTTTTCATTTGTATAAATAGAAGGATTAAAGGTTAAGGCTTGCTCAACTAATTGTTTAATAAGTAGCCCCCCTGATATAGGCGTTACACCTCCCACATCCCAAATCATTTTCTCTGGATAAACATGAATTTTACCGCCTAGCTGTGGTTGTGATTCAATTAGCTTGGTTTTCATTTCACGTAAACCACAATAAAAGCTTGAATATAAACCCGCTGGCCCACCACCAATAATGGTTACATCATACAATTCTTGTTCTAACAATTCCTAACACACCTTTCATTTGGTCATTACTATCTCAACAATTGGACTAGCTCAACTGCATACAGCTCAATCGTAAATGTCTAAATGTAAATATTGCTTTGGAAAATCCTCCTTAATCCCATTATACGATAATGATAATCATTATCAAATAAAATTATAACAAATCATGATATTAAATTTATGTATTTGTCCATAAAAATTTTCATCATTATGCTTTTGCACTATTCATTCTAAAAGCAGATTATACGTTTTACTTACTTTTTGATACACTATTGGAAAAAAGATCGAGGGCACAATGAAAAGAAAAATTTTTATATTACATGAAATCTATGGAGTTAATCCTTTTATTGAAGAACAAATACAAATATACAGTGATGAGGACACTGCCGTTTCCCTTATTTCACTTTATCCAAAAGGGCTTTCATTTCCATATGACCAGGAAAAACAAGCCTATGACTTTTTCTTACAGACAGTTGGCTTTGATGCTCCTCTTGAGTTGCTTTCACCAAAAATATTGGAGGCTTGTGATAACTACAACGAGGTAATATTAATTGGATATAGTGTAGGTGCAACTTTAGCCTGGAGATTAACTACACTCCCCCTACACCGTGTCATTTGTGTATATGGCTCACGGATCCGCCAATACCTTGATAACATTCCATCTTGTCCAACTTTGGTTGTCTTACCTAGCCATGAAGATAGCTTTGATATTCAATCATTGAAGGATACTCTTGTAAGCATACCGAATGTTCAAATCAAACAATTTCAAGGCTTACATGGCTTTATGGATGCCTCTAACTCAAACTACTGTCAGTTGAGCCACTCGCAAGCACTCAACGATATTCAATACTTTTTACAAGCTAGCAAGCTATAGGAGGAATAAACATGGAACAAAATATTGATATTCAGGTTGATCCATATATTGAAGCAGGTAATGTTATTTATCCAAGCTTCCATCTTTCTCTACAACCTGGCACGATTATAGGCATCTATACAGATGTTTCCAAAATACATACATTAATGCAATGGTTTATGAAACGAGATGATACGTGTACTTCTTTTCGTGAAAGCTCGTTATATGAGCGACTCACAGCGCGCGAGTATATCCAGTTCATTTTAAAGCTTTTTAACCGCCCAACTAATGAAACAGAGAACATATTGAAGCTTTTTAAACTTACTGAACAAAAAAACAATAGAATTAGTAAGCTTTCTAATAGTGAAAAACAGCGATTAAAACTATTGAATATGTACCTACATCCGGCATCTATTCAAATTTTAGAAGAACCGTTTCAAAATATAGATGAATTTTCAAAGCAAACTATCCAACAGTTACTAAAAAATCTCGCAAAAGAGCATAAAATTATCATTTTGTTATCAAATAATCTAGAAGACTTAATGGTTGCAAGTACAACTATACATCGATTAGATGGGGCAGACTTACATCCTTTAGACGTAAAAGAGGGTAGCCTTGAGCAAGCTCCAAAGCCTCTTGAAGATGCACCCATTCGACTAGATAAAATCCCAACAAAGAAAAATGAAAAGATTATTTTATTTAATCCACCCGAAATTGATTATATTGAAAGTGTTGAAGGAGAAGTATCTATTTATGTAGCAGGTGAAGCTTATCCATGTACTCTATCGCTAAATGAGTTAGAGCAAAAATTGACACCATTCGGCTTTTTTAGAAGCCATCGTTCTTATATTGTGAACCTACAAAAGGTTCGAGAGATTATTACTTGGACACGCAATAGCTATAGCTTAGCACTCAACAGTACAGAAAAGACAGTTGTTCCACTGTCGAAAAATAAATTGGCAACTTTAAAGGAAATACTCGGAATTTAGTAGATTTCCCAGGAAATAATCGACTCCTGTCACCTTCAATAATGTTCTTCCCATGCTTTTTTTTCTGCCATTCACCCCATTTTTACTGTACCCCTTTTACTTGTTGTTTATAGTGTAGACATCAACAACAAACAGGAGGTTTATACATGAATGCAGTGATTGAAGTACAAAACTTGAAAAAAACATTTAATAATGAAACAGCATTACAGGATGTTTCCTTTACCATTAAAAAAGGGGAAATATTCGGCTTTCTTGGCCCAAGTGGTTCTGGTAAAACTACTACAATTAAAATATTAACAGCACAAACAGATAAATCGGCTGGTAATGTTCTATTATTTGGGCAGCATGCATCTGAAATGAAGCAAAGTCAAAATCGTAAACGTTTTGGTATTTTAACAGATAATAGTGGCTTGTATACGAGACTATCAATTGAAGAAAATTTAATACTTTATAGTAATTTATATCAGCTATCTCAATCTGCTGTAAAAGAAGCTTTGGACTTTGTCAATTTATATGCTGAACGTAAAAAGAAGATCAGTCAGCTTTCCAAAGGAATGATTCAACGTGTTACACTTGCACGTGCCATTATGCACAAGCCCGAATTGTTATTTTTAGATGAGCCTACTTCTGCTTTGGACCCAGTAAATACACAGCATATATATAACGGCTTACGAAGATTAAATGACTTGGGTACAACGATATTTTTAACTACGCATGATATGAGCGAAGCAGAGATACTTTGTGACCGTGTAGCATTCCTTCATAGGGGAAAAATCCGAGCAATCGGCGCTCCAAAAGATCTAAAAAAAGAATTTGGCTCTGACACTATTACAGTAGAGCTTAAAAATGGTGAACAGGATATTATAGAAAATGGTTCTCAAGATGCAGAGAAGTTATTTCAATGGATGCAATCCGATCAAGTTACACGTATCTATACAAACGAGCCAACACTAGGTGATATTTTTATGCAAATAACAGGGAGTGATTTAATATGAACATTTCAATGGCACGTATTCAAGCTATATTGATGAAGGATTATAAGGAATTCTCACGTAACTATGCCGTATCATCTATGGTATTACTACCACTTATAATGGCGTTTTTATATAATCAATTAGGTGCAAATACTATTAGCATGTATTTTCTACCAATTAACATGACATTTTCCATAGTGACTACTTACGTACAATGTAGTTTAATTGCAGAAGAAAAAGAAAAAAACACGCTTCGCAGTCTTATGCTCTCCCCTGCCACACTTGGAGATATTTTAATTGGTAAAAGCCTGTTTGTTCTAATTATTACAATTGTATCTGTAACAATGGCTATTTTTCTAGTTGGCTACGAACCTGCAAACCTTTTTATCTTAGCAATTGCATTATTGCTTTCTGCTGTGTTTTATATTGCTCTAGGTACAATATGTGGTTTATTTGCTAAATCTATTATGGAAGCATCTATTATTGTGTTGCCTGTAATGGTTATCTTCTCATTTGGTCCTCTGGCCTTAGCTCTATCTTCGGCCTACCCAATCTTAAAATTAGCTGAATGGCTACCAAGCTCACAGTTATTACTTTTAGCAGAGGCGTTAGAAGGTAAGTATTCTATGGCAGATGTTCTCATTCCTATGATTACGATAATTGTATGGTCTCTTCTTTCTTGGATTTTCGCAGCAATTATCTATAAAAAAAGAATGGTCGATTAAAGACCATTCTTTTCTTCAGGTAATAATTCCTTCTCCCGTTTTTCAATTTCATCTAGCGTATCTGCATACCATACACCGACAAATCTTGAAGGGACGGACTCCTCGAAATAATCACCATCATAGAAAGATAAAGGAAATAACATACCTTTTTCTATATATTTCTTAATTGTTTGATAGAAGTGATCATTCTGTTGTGGGCTTTGTGATGAATAGGAGCTAAATTTATTGATGGGCTTTCCTAAAGCATCATGAAACATCAGCATTGAGGTTGAACCATTTTGGCGGAAATTTAAGTCTATTGCTTGAACATCACCAGCTTCCGTGACAATTAAATCAAAGCCTGCCACACCTACAAAGCCTTCCTCAACGCCACGTTCCATAATATGCTTTCCTACTTCAATTACTTTTTCGGGTACTTTATCTACAATGATATTCCCTTCGTAAATGCCGTTATCATCCGTAATTTGCTGGGAAGCTCCCAAGTATTGAATACCTAGCTCCTCTGAGTAAACAAATTGACAGCTATAGTTGTCCTTTGTCTGTAAAAGCTCCTCAATAATTATACTTTCAGTTCCCGTCATGCGAAATTGTCGTAAACCTTCCGTCAATTCATCTTTATTATGACAAATGGTAACGCCATATCCTCCCGAGGTTGGCGAATCATCACCAGGCTTTAATACTACAGGAGGCTGCCAATTTTTAATGGCATCTGAAAGTCTATACGTCTCCACATTAAGACGACTTGGCACATATTTACTATCGATTAAATGATCAATATAAGCTTTTGTATTCAACTCATTAAATTTCTCAGCATCCATCCAATAACATTGACGATCCATATGCTCCAGGTCATGTATATATTGGCATACAATGGTCTTCCCTTCCTTACACCAAGTTTGGATCTGTGAAAGATATTCCTCTTGAGTCTCATAACTATAAGGCTGTTCGACCCATGGTAATCCTGCTAATTGATGAAGCTCTTGCGCCTTTTCTGTTTGTGTTGCTCGATGTACTAGCACGGGAATATCAGCAATAGCAACTTCTCTTGAGGTTAAAGCATCTAGCTTATGAGGATCATCCATCATCCACGGATTATCACTATACGGTGTTCTTGGTGTATACACAGCATTATCACCATAAATTTGTCTTAACGTGTATTTAGGTTTCAAGTAGATTACCCTCTTTCAATTTTTCAGTACTCTACTCTACCCTCCCCTTTATTTTTTGACACTTTTTATAAGAAAAAAGGGTTTTATGGATTATTCAAATTCCTTTTTATACCTATGGCTATTCTAATGGAACTAATAGCTTTTCTAAATGCTCTTTCACCTGTGGCCATTCTTCTATTGTGATGCTATACATAACGGTATGCCTAGTCGTCCCATCCTTACGAATCATATGGTTACGCAATATTCCCTCTTTTGTAGCACCGATCCGCTCAATTGCCTTTTGAGAACGGATATTATCATGATCCGTTTTTATTTGTACACGTTGTAATTGAAGATGCTCAAATGAGTATCGTAATAGCAAATACTTACAATTAGTATTAATAGCTGTACGCCAGTATGTGGGTGTTAGCCAAGTATAGCCAATTTCTAATCGCTTATGCTTGTCATCAATATCCATAAAACGTGTAGACCCGATAATGTCCCCTGATTGTATATCCACAATCACAAATGGAAATTCTGTTTTTTCGTTTTTTGCCTTTAAGGCGTTTTCCACAAATTTATTCACATCCTCCTTTTTTTCTATCGTTATGGACATATGTGACCAAATTTCTGGATAACTTCCTGTCTCTAAAATCCCTGGTAAATCGCTTAATTCTAAAGGCTTTAGTTTAACTACTTTATTTTCTAATGTTATAAACTCCATTACACTTCACTCCTTTTTTACTTATTTAACGGTAAAATTGATATGATATATATAACCAATTACTAAAAAATCAACCATACCAGAGAAGGGAGGCAATTTTGTGGAGCTCTCCATTATATTTACAGGCAATCAAGCAAAATACATTCAGATCTATGAAGAAATAAAGCGTGCTATTATCACTAAAAAATTACTTGCTCATGAACAACTGCCTTCTAAGCGAGCTCTCGCCCTAACATTGAATGTGAGTGTGCACACCATAAAGGAAGCCTATGAGCAGTTACTTGCAGAAGGCTATATTTATAGTAAAGAGCGTTCTGGTTATTTTATTGCGCCCTTTGAATTGGATTGGCTACAGCAAGTACCCCGGCATGTATCTGTTCCAAGTATCAATATCCCTAACAATATTCAATTTGATTTTACAAATGGACATGTGGACAACGAGGCTTTTCCCTATACTGCTTGGCACAAGCTTATTAAAAAGCATTTTAATAGTAACAACTTATCAACAAGCCCTTGGGAGGGAGAGACAACTTTACGCACAGAGATTGCCCGCTATGTAGAGCGTTCTCGTGGGGTTAGCTGTGAGGCTTCACAGGTATTTATTTATAGTGGTACACAAAGCCAGCTTCAGGCTCTTTGTCATTTTCTTGGGTCTGCGACACGCGTTGGGTTAGAGGAGCCAGGATTTAAAAGAGTGTGTGCCGTTTTACAGCAATGTGGATTGTCCACAAAGGCGATTCCTGTGGACTATTCAGGGATTACACTCCCTTCAACACCAGTTCACATGTTATACACAACACCTGCTCATCAATTTCCATTAGGCATGATTATGACCATAGAAAGAAGAGTAGCATTGTTACAATGGGCTAACTCGAACGCGGCTCTTATTATTGAAGATGATTATGATTCTGAATTTCGTTATAAGGGGCTACCAATCCCTTCTTTAGCAAAAATGGATCAGCTTGAGCGTGTCATTTATTTCGGAACATTTTCGAAAACATTGCTTCCATCATTACGCATTAGTTATATGATCCTTCCAAAGTCTCTAGTTATGCCGTTTATGACTTTTCATTCTGAGCAAAAATCGGTTGTCTCCAAAGTAGACCAGCTTGTCTTAGCAGACTTTCTTGCACAAGGTCTATTCGATAAGCATTTGGCAAAAATGCGAACAATCTATCGTAAAAAGCAGCAAGCATTATTGACTGCCATCTCTACACATTTTTCTAATGAATTTCAAGTAATCGGTGAAAAATCCGGGCTTCATATAGTCATCAAGCTACCACAACATCTCTCCGAGAGTAGAGCGATCCATCTTGCTCAAGAGGTAGGGGTTCAAGTCTATCCATGCTCTACCTCCTATCAGAATGGAACAAATGAAGCAATGATCATTATTGGGTATGGTGGATTGACGCTTCAGCAAATAAAGGAAGGAATTGCACTTCTTGCGTCCGTTTGGCAATAGCATGTGATTCATTAGTTTGTTGAAATCTCATTTAAATAAAGCGAAACTTTATATATTTTTTTTCGTATTTAAAGTTAAATGGACACATAAGGGGATAAGACAATAATGGAGAATCGAGAGTTATTAGAGCAGCATTTACAAGAAATTCAAGTGTGGGAAAAAGATCAAAAAGATTTATGGTTTTGGGAGAAATTAGGAAGAATACCATTTAAATTATTAGATAAAATGACACCTACCTTTCTTCAAAATAAAATTGCTTTATTGGTAGATGAACTAGGCAATTATATTCAGTCAGGTGGAAAGTATTTAATCAATGAACAAGCCATGATACAAAAAATTCGTGACCTTTCTTCCACACAGCATATTATAACTATAGCTGATATTGGTCAGATTCCTTTAGAGGACATGATCTCCCTCAGTGACAAATTACAAAATGAACGTGTGAAATTTGCTACTGTACAAGGAGCCTCTACTGGCTTTGGTGGCATCTTTACTTTAGCCATTGATATTCCTATGATTTTAGGGACTGCACTAAAAACTTTGCAAGAAATAGCAATTATACATGGCTATGATCCGAACGATAAAATGGAACGTATTTTTATTGTGAAATGTTTACAATTTACCTCTGCTGATATTGTTGGTAAAGAAGCAATCTTACAGGAGCTTTCTACTATGAATAGCTCAAAAAAGGCTTCAGATAACATGATTTCTCAGCTTCAAGGATGGCAGGAAGTATTTTACACATATCGTGATCAGCTAGGCTGGAAAAAGCTGTTTCAAATGATCCCTATTGCAGGGATGGTTTTTGGAGCCTATGCTAATAAAGGCATGATTCAGGATGTAGCCGAAACTGGTATTATGCTTTATCGTAAAAGACGTATTTATGAAAAACTTACTGAACTAGATGGTTGATGGACAAAAGATGACACCCATATTTGGAGTGTCATCTTTTTTGTGCTTTTATATTTTAATTAGTATTTTTCCTTGATGCTGACGACTTTCCATAAATTCATGAGCCTCTTTCATTTCCTCTAGTGGGAATATTTTAGCAATTGGCACCTGAAAACTGTCTTCGTTTACTAAAGAGAAAATATCCTGTGCTACCTGTTGTAACAGTTCTGGCTTCAAAGCTCTTGTCGTACCTAAGCTAAATCCTTTTATATTGCGGCAGCTACTGTGTAAATCTGCTGTTTTTATATTTCCTGCTCTGCCTCCACTATTCCCGAATTGGACAAGAGTGCCGTAAGGGGCTAAACAAGTTAAACTCTCCTCGGTGATAGCTCCTGCAATAGAATCGTATACAATATCAACACCCCGACCCTTTGTAAGTTCATTGACATTTGTACTAAATTGATCATATGTAAGTACATGATCTGCACCAAGCTGATAAACGATTGGGGCTTTTTCTAAATTACTTACCGTACCTATAATCTGCTTAGCTCCGAGCCTTTTTACCATTTGGACAAGCATTGTCCCTACCCCACCAGAAGCAGCATGAATTAAGACAGCATCCTGCTGACCAATGGCCGCTATTTGATGTGTTAACATATACGATAAAAATAAAACTGTCGGTACAGCTGCTACCTTCTCTATTGATACACCCCTAGGAATTTTAAAAACTAGTTGTTCCTTTGCTACAACAAATTCTGCATAAGCACCGTTTTTCGGGAATGCGATAACTTGGTCACCCTTTTGAAAACCACTGTTATCATTAAAAACTTCTTCAATCACCCCTGCAACATCTAAACCAAGAACCATCGGAAAATTTGCTTTAGCTTTATTACCTGTACGGTTTTTAATATCTGCGAAGTTCACGCTTGTATAGGTTGTCCGTATTAAGACTTCACCCTCAGAAATAGTCGGTTTTGGACAATCAATAGATGTTAAAACATTAGGTGCTCCAAACTCATTGATAATAATAGCCTTCATAAATTTCTCCCCCTTTGTTATAGTACAATTATAAACTATTATTACTATAAATGGAGGAATCTTCATGAAAATCAAACCTAAGCATTCCATGTACAATGGTATATCCTATAACTTTTTTGACAGAAAAAGCGATAAAATATGTTTTATGCTCTCTGGTACGGGATATACCTATGATAAACCTGTACTTTATTATTCTACGGCATTAATGCTAGAACTTGGCTATGATGTCGTCCAAATCAATTATACATTTGAGCAACAGCAATTCGAACAGGACTCCCAAGCCATATCAAAAATGGTCTATCGTGTTGCCAACCCTATAGTAGAAAATAGCTTGCAATCAAAGCCTTATCGAGAAGTCGTTTATCTAGGAAAATCTTTAGGTACTATGCCGATTGTCGATTATTATATGCAGCAGACTCCTTCTATTCCTGCTCGTTATGTACTTTTCACCCCATTACTTTCTCTTCAACATACAATGACAAATCTATTAGACAAACATGCATTTTTGGCAATTGGTACAGCGGACCCTCACTATTCACAGGAAAAGCTAGCGCAACTTGCTACCCTTCAGCTTGCAGTTTTGGAGGACCTTAATCATTCACTTGAAATTCCTTTGAATGCTGTTTTATCCATACAGCTTTGCCAGTCGCTTATAACACAATTAAAAAGCTTTCTACAAAATAATTAGTTATTTTTTTATAGTACTATTTACCAAAATGATGTACATATGCTACACTAGCGAAAATACATTGAAGAGAAGAGTAAATAATGAAGTTCTTCCCAGAGAGCTCGGATTGCTGAAAACGAGTAAGAACGAATTATTGAAACAAGCCTCGGAGTAGCGCATTGGATTTTGTTTGAATGATGGTGCGACGGGAACTCCCGTTATAGAGTTACAGTATAAGCATAGGCTCTATGCCGTACTGAAAAGGCTATTATGGTGACATAATAGTAAACTAGGGTGGCACCACGTGAGTATATAAATTCTACAACCTCGTCCCTAAGACTAATCGTCTTGGGGGTGGGGTTTTTTATTTTGCAAATCGTCACTTTGCTTAAGGAGGAATTTATATGAGAAAAGCTTTGGAAAGTTGGCGCTATCCTGCCATCCTATTATGTAGTATTGGTGTTTCCAGTGTTGGCGAATGGATTTATTTTATCGCCTTAAATTTAATTGTGTTAAACCTCACAGAATCTGCTCTGGCTGTCTCTGGATTGTATATTGTAAGAGCGATCTCTTCCTTGTTCACTAATTTTTGGTCAGGCAGCCTAATCGATCGTTTTAATAAGAAAAAGCTAATGATTATTCTAAATATGTTTCAATCTATACTCATTGTCATACTCCCCTGCTTTTCAAGCCTCTTGTGGATGTATGTCCTTGTTTTTCTCATTACAGTAGCTAGCTCTATGTATCAGCCGACATCTATGACTTATATCACTAAGTTAATTCCTATCGAACAAAGGAAACGTTTTAATGCATTACGCAGTTTACTCGACTCTGGTGCATTTCTAACTGGGCCAGCAATCGCAGGTTTCTTGTTCACAGTCGGAACACCCTATATGGCCATATATTTAAACGCGATTGCTTTATTTCTATCAGCCTGTATAACGTTCAAAATGCCGAATATTGAAGCGCTTGAAAAATTTATTAATCACACAGAAAAAACATCTCTTTATCGCGTATTGCTTCAGGATTGGCAAATGGTCATACGCTTTAGCTTAAAAAATTCCTATGTGATGGTAGTCTATTTGTTGTTTAGTGCTATCATCATCTTGATGACAGCTACTGATTCTTTGGAGGCTGCCTTTGCAACACAAATATTAGCTTTATCCGAAGGAGAATATGGTATTTTAGTCAGTATCGCAGGGGTAGGTGTTTTAATTGGCTCGCTAACCAACTCTGTTATTGTTGAAAAAATACCAACTTCTTGGTTAATAGGTATGGGGTCTCTCGTAACAGCATTGGGCTATTTAATATTTACATCATCCTTTTCCTTTCTTATAGCCGCTTTAGGTTGCTTTGTATTATCCTTTGCTACTGCCTTTGCGAATACAGGATTTTATACATTTTATCAAAATAATATTCCTTCTGAGAGCATGGGTAGAATAGGAAGTATTTATGGATTCTTTGAAGCTCTTTTTATTATTATTTTTACTGCTATTTTTGGGATTTTTGCTGAATGGATAACCATCCGCTCAGTTGTCGTTAGCGCATCCTTTATGATGGCATTTGTAGCTGTCATTCTACTATGGCTAAATATAAAACCTTCGAAAAGCCACTATTATAAAAGGTTGATAAGTAGCAAGCAACAGTAATCTCACTTTTCATATAAAAATTAACCATCTAATGTCTACTAATTACTGACATCAGATGGTTTTTATCGTAATAAGCAATCTTATATATACCCTAATTCAAAAGATAGCTGCTGTGCAGTTTTAATAACTTCCTGTGTTATACTTTCTAATTTTCCAGCATCTGTATCATATTCAAAGCACTCTGCACTAATGGCTGCAATTATTTGTTTATTTGAATCAAATATAGGTGCTGCTATGGATACTGTCCCCTTTGTTTTTTCTCCAACGCTTATGGCAAAGCCTTTTTCTCTTACATCATTGAGGCTCTCTATCAATTTTTCTTTCTCAGGCTCCTCAAGTTGTTGGAAAAATTGTTGCTGTACATCGCTTTTAGAAAACGCAAGTAATACTTTATTTGGAGCTCCTATAGGATATGCAATTTTTTCACCAATCATATCAATAATACGGACATTTTTAGGACTATCAATTCGATCAATAATAATGGATGCAAACTGTTTAGCAATACTTAAGTAGATTGTTTCGCGCACATTATATGCAAGGTTTTCTAATAAAGGATGTGCTTTTTCTCTAATATCCGTCTCATGATACATTTTCATTCCAAGTTGGAGCCATGTATACCCTAATCGAAATTCTTTTTTATTCTCATTTCTCTCTACTAAATCAAAACTTTCTAATGTATATAATAATCTGTAAATTGTGCTAGTAGGCAAGTCTGTTTCATTAAAAATTTCTTGCACAGTAAAAAAACGCTTCGGATGCTTCGCCAGTATATTTATAACTAACATAGCTCTTTCGATTGATTGAATCATTACAATTACTCCCTTTCATTTCCCCATATGATCACTATCTTAAGGTTTTTATAGATCCATTTAGCTTTAACTAGGATCATTATGAAATTAAAATTCATGCAAATTATCAAATTTTTATGTACCTTCAATTTTTTACATGTAGCCCTGCTTTTAAATGTAGTTTCATTTTATTTTAACTAATTTTTATGCATATAAATAGATGCTACATGAAATATATACATAGTTCCACTCAATTAGCGCAGAAAATTACGAGTATTCACAAAAATTCAAATTGACAATTTGTTGTTTTGCATTTACGATGAATTTATATTCCACTATGTAGATTTAATTTCACATAGCGGAATATAAATGATAGTAAAAATGCATTTCTATTCTAATTATCTATTTGTATCATCTTGAAAATAAAATACTTTACTATAAAAAAGGAGCAAAAATTATGAATACTTTTATGTGGGATACACCCGAAAAACTACGTGCCCTATTATGTGAGCTTGTGAGCTGGGAAAGCCGAACATTAACGGAGGGCGAAAATAAATTTGCCTTTCGCTTAAAAGATAAATTGTTAACGCTTCCATATTTTGAAAAGCACCCAGACTTGATTGAATTACATGATGCTGGACTTGGCAGGAATGCAGTGACAGCCTTCTATAAGCATCCAACGGCAACTGAAACTGTTGTGTTAATCAGTCACTTTGATACCGTGCATACGGAGGAATATGGTGAACTAGAGCCGTTAGCCTTTTCTCCAGAAGAACTAACGAAAAAGCTAATGGAACCTAAATACCTAAAAGATTTACCAGAGGCAGCTCGCATTGATTTGGCGTCTGGAAATTATTTATTTGGACGCGGCACAATGGATATGAAAATGGGTCTTGCCTTACACATGCAGTTGATCGAAAAGGCAAGCTTTGAGCAATGGCCGATTAATTTGATTTTAACAACGGTCCCTGATGAGGAAGTCAACTCTGCTGGTATGAGAGCGGCTGTTGTGGAGCTGGTGAGACTGCGGGAACAGCATGGCTTAACCTATAAATTATTTTTAAATAGTGAGCCATCGTTTTCACAAGGGCCATCGGATACGAATGAATATATTTATTCAGGTACAATTGGTAAAATCATGCCTGCTGCTTTGTTCTATGGAAAAGAGACACATGTCGGCGAGCCATTAAAAGGGATGACGGCTCCCTTTATCGCTTCCTATATGACACAGCATATGGAGTGGAATCCCCTTTTCCGTGAAACAGATTTAGGCGAAAGCACACCACTACCCGTCTCTCTACAATTAAAAGATTTAAAAATGGAGTATTCTACACAAACACCATACCGTGCGGCGGCACTTTACAATGTCTTTTTGTTAAAACGTACAGCGGCTGAGGTGATGGCTATTTTTGAGGAAGTTGCGTTACAGGCAATGGCTGCATGCAATGCGCACTATCAGGACATTTGTACACGAGAAAATGTTCAGGGTGTGGGCAAGGTAAAGGTCTTACGCTACGAGGCATTATTGGAGCATGCGATCCATAAGCTAGGAGCTGAGGAAGTACAAGCAATTAAGCAGCAGGTTCAGCAGCATCGTGCATGGGATGATCGTGAGAAATCCATTCGCATTGTGGATCAGCTCATGATTCGCTGTCAGGAATTAGCACCTGCCACAGTTCTGTTATATGCACCCCCTTACTATCCAGCCATTAATTCATCCAACCATCCGTTAGTGAAACAGTCGATTGAATTAATGAAGCAAACAGCTCAAACATTTGATATTGAGGTGGAGCAGATCCACTACTTTAACGGAATTTGTGATTTAAGCTATGTCAACTATTCAGATGCATCCAATGAGTGGCTAGCATTTGAACGGAACACACCTGTATGGGGCGATACGTACCATATTCCATTCAAAGAGATGGCAGCATTACAAGGTCCTGTCTTAAATGTCGGGCCATTTGGTAAGGATGCCCATCAAAAAACAGAACGTTTGCATGTGGATAGTGCGTTTAAAGAGATGCCTATTATGATTGATACATTGATTAAAAGTTTATTTTAAGTAAAAAGAAACTTCATTCAAAGAAGCTTTCATATCCTTTCATTTGAATTGTTACCTAATAATCTAAGATGACACAGTACAAAATAGAAAGAGGTTGTTATATGGATTTTGCCGCTTTAACAGGTAAAATAGCAGGGATTATCTGGAGTAATGCATTAGTTTATCTTTGCTTAGGAGCTGGCGTTTACTTTTCGCTTATTATGAAGTTTCCACAGTTGCGTCTCTTCAAAGATATGATTAAACAATTATTTAATAGAAAAACTTCGGCAAATGGCGTTTCATCTTTTCAAAGCTTTGCAATGGCATTGGGTGGACGTGTCGGTATTGGGAATATCGCTGGTGTAGCTACTGCAATTTATTTTGGAGGACCAGGTGCTATCTTTTGGATGTGGGTCATTGCCTTTTTAGGAGCTGGTGCTGCCTATATTGAGTCCTCGTTAGCCCAGGTTTGGAAACAAGAAATCGCAGGAGAGTATCGTGGAGGGCCAGCATACTATATTGAGAAAGGGTTAAAAAATAAGCCTTTTGCTATATTATTTGCTATCGCTACAATTATAGCAACTGGTTTCACTGGCTCAGGTGTTCAAGCCTTTAATATTGCTGATTCTACAAAAAATGCCTTCGGGATTTCACCAATAATTACAGGTATTATTGTTTCAGCAATATTTGGATTTGCTATTTTTGGCGGTATTAAAAGGGTTGGAAAAGTTGCAGAATATGCAGTACCATTTATGGCAACTGCTTACATACTTCTTGCATTCATTATTTTATTGATCAATATAAAAGAAGTACCTGCAATATTTGCTTTAATTTTCAGCTCTGCCTTTAATTTAAATGCTGCATTCGGTGCTGTTTTTGGAAATGCAATTATGTGGGGAGTAAAAAGAGGGGCTTATTCAAATGAAGCAGGTCAAGGTACCGGAGCACAGGCAGCTGGTACCGCAGAAGTATCTCATCCTGCTAAACAAGGGCTTGTCCAAGCATTCTCGGTATATGTAGATACACTACTTGTTTGTACAGCTACAGCCATTATGATCATCTCCACAGGCAGTTACAATATTGCCCATCCTAATGGGGGATTTTTGGTTGAGAATCTACCAGGAGTTGAAGCAGGTACTGCATTCGCACAAGAAGCAATTAACTCATTCATTCCTGGTTTAGGAAGTCCTTTTGTTGCTATCGCAGTATTTTTCTTTGCAATAACTACTATGCTTGCTTTTGGGGTATACACGGAAAGTAATGTTGCTTACTTATTTAGAAACAATAAAAACTTTGCTACTATTGCTATTATCGTAAAAGTACTACTAGTGATTTCTATCTTTTTTGGAACGATTCGTTCCTCATCAACTGCTTGGAATCTTGCTGATATCGGTGTAGGTACACTTGCATGGTTAAACCTAATTGCTATTATCTTATTAACAAAGCCAGGTATAGCTACATTAAGAGATTATGAAGAGCAAAAGAAGTTGGGGCTTGACCCAGTCTTTATTCCCGAAAGATGTGGAATTAAAGATGCTGAATTGTGGAATGAAATAACTGAAAAAAACTATCCAGATCAATTAGCCGCATTAAAAGAAAAGGTTGGCGACTTGAAATAATTAAATGAACCCTGTAGTAGTCACTAAGAAGTTGAAAAGTTGCTGCTATGCAGGGTTCTTGCTTTTTAAATTTCCATAGAATTTAAGGTAGATTATCTACCTTTCAGTTGGGAAATGCTTTACTTGATCAACTGCCTCTAATAATTTTCTTGTTACAATTTCTGATTCATCAATATGGCTTGTTAGAACGCGATTTGTTTCATCAAATAAGGCTGTCGTTCTATTAAATTTATGCATAACATCTTCGTTTGATAGTTTTTGATCTTTAATTGATGCTAATAGCTCATTTATTCCTGTTTGAACATTTGTCATAATGTGCAGCAATTGATCAATTTTTACTGATGTTTTAGCACTTTTATCAATGCCTTCCGTTACTAGCTGCATGTTATTTTTATTATCCTCATAAGCAAGTCCAATTTGTTCTTCTATTTTCTTGGTTAAATTAGCAATATCTTCTGTGCTTGTTTTCGTATTTTCAGCTAATTTGCGAACTTCCTCGGCAACAACCGAAAATCCTTTACCATGCTCTCCTGCTCTTGCTGCCTCAATAGACGCATTCAAAGCTAGTAAATTGGTTTGATTTGATATTTCACCAATAACATTTACAATTTCTGCTATTTGCTTTGAGCGCTCACTTAAATTACTCATGCTTAAAGACGTTTTTTGAGACTGCTCCCCCAACGCATCAATTAAATGCTCTACTTCCTGAACAGCCTGCTTACTTTCAACCGATAATGTCATCATTTGATCCGAGGAAGAGATTAATAAATTGCCTTTATCTAGGGCATTTTCAGAAATTTTATTGGATTGAATTGTGCTATCCTCAACTTTATTAAACTCTCCTACAATATCAGCGACCATTTCTCCTAAAATAGTATGCTGGTCATTTACCTTGTTATGTTGTTCAATAGTTTCAATGATTTCCTTATGTAACTCATTTAAAAAAATTTGAAATTCATGATCTTTCTTATCCAGCTTTGCATTCAGTTCATCAATTTTAGCCTTAAATTGCTCTAAATCTACTTTTTTTGATTGAAACATTGTTAACACAGCCATCACCTCAGAAAATAGAATATTAAATATGTATTTATTTTACTGGATTTAAAGTAATTAATATACATCTTTAGAAAAAAACAAACACTCCCTACTAACAACGACATAGCGTGATAGTAGGGAGTGTTTTGTTTTTTTAATAGGCTAAACCAAATAAAGCTTTAATATGTGTTAAGTAACGAATATTAGAAGCTTCTTTCATTAATGTTGCAGGAAGGCCTTTAAGCTCTGTGTTGCTCGCACCAATTGTAGCAACAGCATCTTTACGACCTAAGCTTGCAAGTGTGCCAGAGTTTACAGCTGAGAATGCTTTCATATCTTGGTTTTTGTATTGTGCAAATACATTATAACCAGCACATTCACCCATTTGCCATGCAACTTGTGCTGTTGGAGCGTATAGTGGACGACCTCCATCAGCTGGTAGTGCAACAGATGCATCACCAATAACAAAAACATCTTCGTGAGATGTAGATTGTAAGAATTCATTAATCGTTGCTTTTCCACGATCAGCAGCTAGACCTGATTCGCCTACGATTGGAAGTGGAGCTACCCCACCCGTCCAAACAAGTGTATTTGCAACAATTGGTTCACGGTCTTTTAAAGAAATAACGTTGCCGTCAACACCTGTTACTGGTGTACCTGTAATAAATTCTACGCCACGTTTAGTTAAGCTTTCAGTAGCGCGTTGGATAAGTGTATCTGGAAGAACTGGCAAGATTTTTGGACCAGCTTCAACAAGTTTAATTTTAAGATCAGCAAAATTAACACCATGTTTTGCAGCAATTTTCGGGAAGTTGTCCACGATTTCACCAACAAGCTCAACACCTGTTAAACCGCCACCACCAATAACGATTGTTGCATCTGCTTCATTTTTAGATTGTGCATATGCTTTAATGCGATCTTCAATATGTTTGTTGATTTTATTGGCATCATTTACCGATTTAAGAACCATAGAGTTTTCTTCTAATCCTGGGATACCAAAGAATCCAGTTTGGCTACCTAAAGATACTACAAGTGTGTCGTACGTTAATGTATAACCATTATCTAGATCAACTTTTTTAGTATCTACATTGAATTTGGATACTTTCGCAATGTGCAGGTCAATATCTAAACCTTTAAAGATTTTTTTAAGTGGTAATGCAACAGCACCTTCTGCAATTGTACCACCAGCTAAACGGTGAAGCTCAGTGATAATTTGGTGTGTTGGGAATTGGTTTACTACAGTAATTTTAGCTTCATCAGCTGATAGATACTTACGTGCTGTTAATGCAGTTAAAACGCCAGCGTAACCTGCACCTAAGATGACGATTTCTTTTGACATGATTAATTAATCCTCCGTCCTTACGAATTGAATTTACCTTGAGTCTTATTTGGCTTTGCGTTCTGAGCTTACTTGTAAGAAAGCATTAACAAAACGGAAAACATTTTGAACTTGAGGGTCTTTTAACATTTTCACAAGACCGAATAAACCAATTACTTCATGGCTTTCAGATGCACGGTCTTTCGCTTCAATTGCAGTTGCTGCAAGGTTTTTCGCAGAGCCAACTACAGGACCAGCGATTTCTGTTACTGCTCCAACAGTATCGTTTTTAAGCACTTCGTCTGTTGCAACAGCTTGAGCAAACTCATATGATTTCGTTAATAATGTCATCATTTCAGTTAACTTCGGTAATTGCTCAACTAAAGTTGTAAGTGATTCTTGAACTTCAGGCTTTAATAATTGATCTAGTACATCTAATTGCTCTTTACTCACAGTTACTTGTTCAGCCTGTGTTTGGTTATTCGTTTCTGACATTTTGAACTCTCCTTTGCCATCACTAGTACTATTTTTTATTACTTACATGTAAAAAAGACCATTAAGGTAAAACTTAACAGTCGTTACAGCGTATATCTTACACAATCACCAGTCACAAGGGCTGGATAGCGATTCGTATGACTTGTTATTACAATGTTTACTTTAAATCGCAAAAAGCGCATCATAATACCATCCTTATCTTGTCTTGGTGACATTACAACCTTCATTATAAGACTGTTTGTACATTATTTCAATGAGCTATATCACAATTTCGACAATCTTTTCAAAATTCATTGATTTCATCAACTATTAACTGTCTTGCCATAATAAATTTTCCAACGCATCATAATTTTTAATGATCATTCTTTTTCCTATCATCTCTATATCCCTTTCTCTTTGGAAAGCAGATAAACGACGGCTTTCGATTTCTCTAGTAGTATTCAATAGGGACGCTAAATCTTTTTTGTTAGTGTCAATAAAAATGTGTCACTCTTGGCTAACAAAGCAGATTTTAGAATACAGGAGCTTTTCTTTATTTTAATTTAATGATAATAACACGAACGTCTGTAATTGCTTCTAAGCTGTGCTTTTCAGATGGTTTTAAAGTTAAAATTGTATCTTGTGTTAAAATTTCCTCCACCCCTTCAACAAGAAAGCGAACTTCACCAAATTGAACAATAATTAGCACTTCATTGTCCGCATGATGCTCAGGAATTTTTTCACCTGCACGCAGTTGAATGTTTAAAATATCTGCACCAGCGATACTCCCTAATTTACCAATATGTTTTGTCTTTTCTTCTAGCATTGCTTGGATTGGTATAATTGTCATTGTCATTCCTCCATTACACTGTTGTCCATAGTTTTAGGTTTCTTTTTGATTTACGATGTTCCACTACTTTCTAGGCCACACCCCCACTATAATGAAGAATCGCTCTGATTGTCTGTGACTTGCATCACTAAAAAAGAAGTATCCCAAATGAATGAGATAACTCCTTTTATAAACCTATTTTGTGTTAACGTTTTTCAACAGAAAGCCAGAAGAAATTTGTTACTTCCTTTGCCGTCACATCTACTGAGCCTAGCAAAGTTTTACCATCGCCATCTTTAAAATACCCTACAGTCATTAATGCCATAAAGTTATGAGCGAAAAACTTTGCATTTCCTTTTCGAATTGTGCCCTTTTCCATCTCTTCCTGCATAGCATGCTCTATTGTTTGATACATACCATTTTCGGATGCTTGAACTTGTCTCAGCTGCGATTCGGATAGATTGATGGTAGCCTCTTTCATAAAATTTTTCATATCAATATCGATAGTGGCTGATAAATGAACCTCAACGAGCTGTTCAAGTCGTTCTTTAAATGGTTTAGGCTGCTCTAAAATTTGTAGAATAGATAGTTTGATACGATCCATCATAGCGATTAAAGCAGATGTATATAAATCCCCTTTAGTTGGGTAGTAGTAATAGACAGTCGCCTTTGTTACGTTACAAGCCTTTGCTACATCCTCCATTGAAATATTTTTGTAGCCCTCTTTAATAAAAAGTCCTGTGGCTGTTTCAAGGACAATATCTTTTGTAGGTTTCGCATTTTCATCATGGCGAGGTCTCCCGAGAACACGCGGTGATTGTTTCAACAAGTTCGCCTCCTTAATTAAGCATTCTTTTTACGCATATTATAACATATTAATATTTATGGATTGATTAATTAACCTTCTAGTATATATAATTAAATCACTTACATGAAATGGGGGTCTTTTGATGAAAAAACATCCACTTGAGCAATGGGGCTCAATGGTTGCAAGTAAAAAGGGAAGATTATTAGCACTAGCTTTTTGGGTGCTACTAGTAGTTGTATTGTCATTTGCTTGGCCACAAATCAATAGTATAGAAAGTGAGTCAGGCAAAAATTTACCTGATACGGAAATGTCTGAGCAAGCTGCGTCCATCATTGCAGAGCAATTTCCTAATGATGCTGGCACACCTCTATTGTTGGTGTGGCATCGCGAAAATGGCTTAACACCTGATGATTTTTCGGCTATACAAGGTGTATACAACGAGCTGCAAGCAAAGCCCTTAGCCCATCAAACAATGGTTCCACCATTTAATCAAATGCCGCCTCAGGCTTTAATGGCTTCCGCTTCCGAAAATGGTACAACAATTGTTACACCTGTGTTTTTTGAAAAAGGTGTCGCAACAGATATGCTACAGGATAGTTTAGATAAGCTGACAAAAATTATGGAAGGCTATCAAGTCCAATTAGATGATAAATTATCAAGCGATGCACTCCATGTGCGCTATTCTGGACCAGTGGGTATTGCCACTGATGCTGTCAGTTTATTTTCACAAGCAGATGTGAAGCTATTGATCGCAACTGTATTACTCGTTTTAGTATTACTTATTATTATTTATCGTTCTCCATTGCTAGCTATTATTCCTTTAATTGTTGTAGGGCTTGCCTATGGTGTAATTAGCCCGACACTTGGTTTTTTTGCTGAACAGGGATGGATAGATAAAGATTCACAGGCAGTTTCCATTATGACTGTTTTACTTTTTGGTGCAGGTACTGACTATTGTTTATTTTTAATTTCAAAATATAGAGAAATACTCTTTGATGTTGAGGATAAGACGGTCGCAATGAAGCTAGCTGTTAAAGAATCGGGTGGTGCTATTTTAATGAGTGCCCTAACAGTGGTTATAGGTTTAGCGACCCTTAGTCTTGCCCATTATGGCGCATTTCAACGCTTTGCCGTACCATTTAGTTTTGGTGTGCTTGTCATGGGGATCGCAGCACTTGTTGTCCTACCTGCAATTCTTGTCCTAATTGGGCGAGTAGCGTTCTTCCCCTTCACTCCTCGAACGGAGGAAATGGCCAATAAAAAGGGCAAGAAACAGCATAAGCCTTCACATAAGATCAGTCATAAAATTGGTCATTTTGTTACCCATAAACCTTGGGTCGTTATCGCTGTAACTGTAATCTTACTTGGAGGGTTAGCCGCATTTGTTCCACGAATTCAATATACATTTGATTTGCTTTCATCCTTCCCAAAAGATATGCCGTCTAGAGAAGGATTTACATTAATAGAAGAGAATTTTTCGCCTGGAGAGTTAGCACCTGTTCAATTAGTAATAGATACAGAAGGTACTGATATTAATATCCAGCAACAACTTGAAGCTATCTCTTATATTGATAGTGTGGCAGATGTACAAATTGGCGAAAAAAATAAGAACATACACTTGTATGAACTCAATTTCAATGCCAACCCATATGCACAGGAGTCATTAGCTCATATTCCTGAACTACAAAAAGAGGTTATTAAAATACTAGAGGCACAAGGTCTCAACAACGCTGAGAAGCATGTTTGGCTTGGTGGAGAAACAGCTAGTCAATATGATACACAACAAATAACCAAGCGAGATGAAACAGTAATCATGCCAACCATGATTGCCTTAATCGCGTTATTATTATTTGTCTATTTACGTTCTATTACAGCAACGGTTTATCTATTAGCGACTGTTATTATTTCCTATTTTGGGGCATTAGGTGCTGGATGGTTAATCTTACATCATATCATGGGGGCCGAAGCAATTTCTGGAGCAATTCCATTGTATGCTTTCGTGTTCTTAGTAGCTCTCGGAGAGGATTATAATATCTTTATGATCTCAGAAATTTGGAAAAAGCGTAAAACCACTGACCATTTAACAGCTGTAGAAGAAGGTGTTGTCCGAACAGGAAGCGTTATTACATCTGCTGGACTCATCCTAGCAGGTACATTTGCGGTGCTGGCAACATTACCGATTCAAGTGCTTGTTCAATTTGGTGTTGTGACAGCCATTGGTGTATTGCTCGATACATTTATTGTAAGACCATTACTTGTACCAGCCATCACAACAGTACTAGGTAAATATGCTTTTTGGCCAGGTAAGTTATTTAAAAAAGATGCCTAAATAGATAACACGGACATTAGCTAGGTGTGATTGTCATACATGCTCATGTCCGTGTTTTTTCTATTAATACTATAAGCATTTCATCATATAATTATAGTAAATTAACCTTATGACATTCTATTTAAATAAGGAGTGGCATGCATGGATCTACAAAAATTACAGCAACGTTTCCCATTATTAAGCCCCTTCTCAGGTAAAACTGATAAAAATTATGTATTTAATTTCGACAATCAGCTATACGAAATTCCCATACACACAATGACACAAAATGAATATGAGCTATTGCGAATATTCTCAGGCCCCACTGTCTTATACGATAACTATGATATGATTTGGCTTGATTATTTTACAGATAAAACAGATATTGCTCCAACTAATCTTCCTATGCATCGTTTGTTATTTCTTCATTTTGATAAAGACTTTACCACATCTACATTATTGCGTTCAGTCTTTGAAGCTTTACTTGGGAAGGATATTATACTGCTATCGCTTCAACCACAATTATTTGTCATAATCGAATGTATCGACTGCAATGAGCTTTTAGATTTGGCTCATTATGTTAATCCCCTAATGGCAGACTTAGAGACTCATTTTAAGATTTTTGTTTCTGATATTATACACAACATCACCACGACCAAGGAACGATTTAGCTGGTATGTTCACCTTCTACCATCCATTTGGACTTATACACCAAAGCATGTACTCACACAGCAAGAGCTTTTAGTACCATATGTAACGCAGCATCTAGCCTATCAAGAGAAAGAGATTTTTATCTCCTCTATCCTAAAAAGAGCCACTTCTCAGCCAGAATTACTCCATACAATCAAGAAATTGATTGAATGCGATGGAAACATTACATTAGCATCTAAAAAGATGTATATGCACCGTAATACCTTACAAAATCGCTTAGAAAAATTTCAACAAATGACGCAAAAGGATATTCGGCAATTTTCCCATCGACTAGAAGTTTATCTCGCAATTATTTTCTTAGAATCACTTTAAGACCAACTGCACAAATTATGCCTTCAACACTGTGCAAGCTTTCCATATCACTCTATTCTAAAGTCATTTACAATGAAAATATGACTTGTAAAGGGGTGCAGTATGTATGGCGGAATTACGGTTAGAGCATATCTATAAGATTTACGATAAAAATATCCAGGCCGTAACTGATTTTAATTTGCATATCCATGATAAAGAATTCATTGTGTTTGTAGGCCCTTCTGGCTGTGGTAAGACCACAACTTTACGTATGATTGCTGGCTTAGAGGATATATCAAAGGGAGAACTATACATTGACGATGTTTTCATGAATGATGTGGAATCAAAAGATCGTAGCATTGCAATGGTATTTCAAAGCTATGCTTTATATCCACATATGACAGTCTATGATAATATGGCATTTAGCTTAAAGCTACGAAAGGTCGATAAAAAGGAAATAGATCGTCGTGTTAAAGAAGCTGCTAAGATTTTAGGATTAGAGGATTATTTAAAAAGAAAACCAAAGGCTCTATCTGGTGGACAACGTCAGCGTGTAGCACTGGGAAGAGCAATTGTCAGAGATGCTAAGGTATTTTTAATGGATGAGCCTCTTTCTAATTTGGATGCCAAATTACGTGTACAAATGCGAGCAGAAATCCAGAAGCTCCATCAACGAATTCAAACGACAACGATCTATGTTACACATGACCAAACAGAGGCTATGACGATGGCTACCCGTCTGGTCGTGATGAAGGATGGCCTTATACAACAAATTGGGACACCTAAAGAAGTATATAATACACCACTTAACATGTTTGTAGCAGGCTTTATTGGCTCACCATCCATGAACCTTTTCCACTGTCGTCTAACAGATACCGAGATTCTTTTAGGCGAGCAAAGCTTCCCTATCCCATCCATGCATTTACCATTGTTAAAGGAAAAAAATTATTTAGGGAAAGAGATTATTATGGGTATACGACCTGAGGATTTACAAATGACTGATGTTATTTCCCCTTACACTTTCACTGCAACAATTGATGTTGCAGAATTACTAGGAGCAGAAACTTATCTCTATTGTTCTTTAGTAAATCAGAATTTTATAGCTCGAGTACAGGCTGATAACAATTTTTATCCATCCGACAAGGTTTTCCTATTTATGAAGGAAGAAAAGATCCATTTCTTTGATCCTCAAACAGAGGAACGTCTTTGAAGCATGCATGCTTCGAATCCACGAGTTCGAGAAGAGAAAGCCAGCTGTATATCTCATTGATAGCAATCAAATTTATATTCAAACTTACACCTGGTACATTTAAATAAAAAATTAATTGATTTCTTCAAACGAATTAAAAGCACGCTAGGCATTATCACCTAGCGTGCTTATTCTATTAATCTTATTTTGCTGCGGCTTGAATCTCAAAGTAAGCCCAATGCTCTTTAGGTATATCCTTGAAGATTTGTTCTGTGTCCTCAGTTGGTATTGGACGATTAAAGATTCGATTCAGTACCTTTACTGCCTGTGCACGTGTTAGTTTCTCTTCAGGTCTAAATTCACCATTGCCTGAGCCAACCATTATACCTATCGCACTTATGCGACTGATTTCTTTTGCTGCCCAATGCGAGAACGCCACATCACGATATGTTTCTCCACTTGCGGTTATTTCACAATACGGGGTATCTGTAGACCCTTCTACACATTGCTTATCAATCCATCTCACAGCAATAACCGCCATTTCGGCTCTAGTAATCATTTCATTCGGCCCGAATGAACGATCATGACGTCCTTGCATAATTCCTTCTGTACGAATATATTCAATATCGTTTTTTGCCCATGAAGTAGCTGTATCTGCATAAAATAGGTTAGACGCTTCAGGTACATGATTGCCACTTAGGTTTCTTGCCAACATTGCTGCCATTTGGGCACGAGTGACATTTGTATTCGGACGGAAAGTGCCATCTGTATAGCCATGAATATAGGAAGCAAATGTGCTGTCTACCTCTATTGATTCTTTCTCTGGTTGCACTTCTTCCTGCGGTTGTTCTACATAAAGGAGAGAAAATGTAGAAAAGTGCTCTACATCAAAGACTATACCTGTTTGCCCTCTCGTAAATTCTGCAAAACGCCCACGTATTATTTCAGCTGTTCCATTACTATGTTCTACATAGACCATCATATTTTCTCGTTGAGCTGATGTGAGATTCGCTGGTAATGGTAGTAGCAATGTTACTTGACGGTTTTGTAGATTTGTGTCGATAGATATTGGCTGACCAACGAGTTTTACATTAGCGCCATTACCCTGTTGTAAAACTAGTTCAGCTTGTTTAGCCCGATCCTCGATAGCTTTTTGCCGCAATGCATCCCTAATCGGTACAATTCGGAAGAAAATATCTTCATTGAAATCATTCATTGAAGTAAAAGGAACATCTATTTTGACCATTCCCATAGCTATACTAAAATGTGATTTGCCCTCTATTAGTCGTTTAGCAGCATCTCTATCAAGTATCACCTTTGTTTCACTTGCTGGTGGTTCCATATTAGGGATCACAAGTCGAGATCTTTTATCTTCCTTATTCCCTATGATCCGAAGAAATTCGTTTGCATTTGCAACTGTAAAGTTTACTGTATCTTGAAAGCTACCGTTACTCAATACACGTGTTAACACGGTTTGGAGGAGCACATCATCTGGCATACTTTGATCTACAACATTTATTTTTAACTGATTACTTGGTGCAACAGGATCAGGTGTTGGTGTAGGACTAGGCGTTGATGATCCTCCATCTCCTGGTACATTGTTTTTAGACCACAAAGCATACAAGATCAAATTCCCTTTCCCCATTTGAATCGTTTGCCCAATTTTATAAGTAACACCTTTTCCATCAGCCTTCGTATTCCATCCGACAAATGTATAGCCTGCTTTTATTAAATTACCTGTATTACCCAGTATTATGATAGGGTCCTGATGTTTATACTCCTTTGAATCTGTTGGTACTATCCCCCCATCAGCCCCGTTACTGTCATACGTAACCGTTGCAACAGGATCAGGTGTTGATGATTCTCCATCTCCTGGTACATTGTTTTTAGACCACAAAGCATACAAGATCAAATTCCCTTTTCCCATTTGGATCGTTTGCCCAATTTTATAAGTAACACCTTTTCCATCAGCCTTCGTATTCCATCCGACAAATGTATAGCCTGCTTTTATTAAATTACCTGTATTACCCAGTATTATGATAGGGTCCTGATGTTTATACTCCTTTGAATCTGTTGGTACTATCCCCCCATCAGCCCCGTTACTGTCATACGTAACCGTTGCAACAGGATCAGGTGTTGATGATCCTCCATCTCCTGGTACATTGTTTTTAGACCACAAAGCATACAAGATCAAATTCCCTTTCCCCATTTGAATCGTTTGCCCAATTTTATAAGTAGCACCTTTTCCATCAGCCTTCGTATTCCATCCGACAAATGTATAGCCTGCTTTTATTAAATTACCTGTATTACCCAGTATTGTGATAGGGTCCTGATGTTTATACTGCTTTGAATCTATTGGTACTATCCCCCCATCAGCCCCGTTACTGTCATACGTAACCGTATATATTTGCAGTGCACTAGTCGTAAAATTCCAGGAAGTATTATTAGTAATACCTTTATACGCATTACCTGCTACATCCGTAAATGCACCTGCGTCAATTTGAATGCTGTAAGTGGTGTTATGGGATAAATCCAATGTAGGATTTACTGTCACAGTTTCATTAGTAACAGAAACATTTGCTTGTGTAACAGCAATTGTTTCGACAATTTGGTTGTCTGTAGCATTTCTTATGACAATATTTTTACTAGTTACAGGTAAGACCCTTTCATCAAATGTTAATACAAGATTATCTGCAGGCTGTACAGCAATTGCCTGATGCGCTGGGAAATAGGTTGTTATTTCAGGAGAAATTTTATCAAATATCACAATTGTCCCTGATGAAATCTCGGTTACCTGTAAGCCCTCATTCCCTGCAATATCTTGAAAATCAATTGTAAAACTGATAGGTCCCTCTAAGTCTATGGACTTTAACGTATAGCTTGCTTGCCATGTTTTAGCATCCCCATCACCTTTATCATTTACATTTGCTGTTTGTCCTAGGATTGATACATTCGGTGATTGAATGTCCTCACTTGTCTCAAAGTCGATTGTGATTACATCGTCTACCTTAGCAACTGTTGGATTAGCATTATTTGAAGCCATTGTCACCTTTTTTACTGTTGGCTTTACGCTATCGACAATGACATAGCTTCCATCAGTTACGTCCGTTACCTCTATTGCCGAATTACCTAACAGATCTTTAAAGTTAATTGTAATAGGTGCTGTTCCCTCTAAATCACCATTGACTATAACATATGTTGCCTGCCAGTTTGTGGATGCTCCTGTTACAATAGCAGCTTTCCCCAAAATGGTAATTATAGGTGCTTGTATATCTTTATTTGTTTTCATTGTTAAGGTGATCGTATCTCCTACTTTAGCCTTTGTAGGATCCAGATTATTCGATTTGATCTTTACCTCTACAGCTTTTGGCAGAGCTTTATCAATCACAAATGAAATGGTTGTGGTATTCCTTGCACTATCTGTTACTACCAAATTATAATTTCCAGATGTACTTACAGTGGCTCCACTTGAAAAGGTTGCTCCATTCAGGGTAGCAGTTCCTTCACTAAAACTAATCGTTACATCCGTGTTATAAACACCGTTATTTGTAACCCCTATTATGACTGGTGGTGTTGTATCTAGAACAATTGTATCTGAAAATGTATTTGATATATTGCCAGCAGTATCCCTTAGTTGCATATAAACTGTTTTACTACCTTCTCCATAGGATAAAGTCCAACTTTTCGTAGATATTTTTGACTCCCAACTGGACCAAGTAGTACCATCATTCGAAAAGCGCATTTCTATCGCTTCTCCTTCTAAATCAGTTGCCGTCATTGTTAAGTTAACATTAGTAGAATTTGTATATGCTTCCCCATTATTAATCATAATAGAGCCTGTTGGTGCATTATTTTTAGTAATCTGGATTGTAAACTTCTTGTCAAACGTATTGCCAGCCTCATCTGTTACTCTTATCGTAATCTTATAACTATTTTTCGTATCATATTCAAACGACATATTTGTCTTTAATACATTTCCATCAATCGTAAAGAAGCTTGTATCCCCAGACTGTAATGAATACGTGAATGTTTGCGAGCTTCCTGAATCTGTTGCTGTCAATGTCCCAACAGTTGTACCAATAGGCTTCATTTCTTGTACAGTAGTATTACTAAGACCTATTTCGGTAGGTGGTGTACCATCATAAATTATTTGTAATTCATTTGATGCTTTATTCAATGCACCTCCACTATTTGCAACTATCTTTTCAGGAATTTTGATTTTCACAGCTCCATCAGCAATAGGTGATATAAGAGCTGTATATGTGGTACCACTCCCTGACAGAATTGCCACATTTCCATTTGTAACTTCGATATCCCCAATCATAAAGCCTGTCACTGACTCACTGAATACCAAAGTTATAAGAATTGAATTGCTATTTGTTGGACTAGAATCATTTGGTATAATTATCACTGCTGGACGTGCATTGACGACTAGCTCCATTGTATAGTCAGTACTAAAATCGATACCATCACTTACCTTAAATGTAAAAGATGAAGATGTGCCATTTTCCGTAATATATCTTAAATTACCTGCATCTAAATTAGCCTTACTAATTGTCATACCATTTGTAATAGCTTCCCCACCATCAAATTGCTGATTATTGTTGTTATCAAGAAAGAGCTGTCCGCTATTTGGGATAGTAGAGATTTGAATCTGTTGCAAAGTATCTCCAGCATCTTCATCAGAAAAAGCAAAAGAAGTACTAGTAAATGTATACACTTGACCCTCGTTTACATTTTCGGTTCCATTACTGGATGTCGGTGGTTTATTTAATGCAGTGATTGTTACCTCCTGCATCATATAGGCACTCTTATTGCCATCAATATCTTTGACAATGACATTAAAATAATAGGTTGTATTAGCTACAAGACCTGTAACATTAAAGGAGTTACTATCTTTGGTATAACCGCCTAACGGTGTCCCATTCAATTCTATGGTACTAACCGTATCAATATTGTTACTACTAGATTGATAGACTTGATATTCTAAATCCTCTTGAGCTGTTATATCATCAGATGCTTTAGCCCAGTCCAACTGTACGCCTGAGGTAGTAATATTTGAAGGAGTTATAGCACCATTTGTAATTGTTGGTGGACTATTATTTGGGATATCAATCGTAAATTGGGTAAACGTTAAATCCCATAGTCCCGCCTGTACAGTAGGTATAAAATTTACACTCGCAGTAATGACAAATGAGTTGATTCCTTCTATATTAATAGGAATATCATAAATAGGCTCATGATTTGCAACTGTCTTAAAAATTACAGGATTTCCTTTTGGGTTTCCTGCCCCATCATACCCTTGAATTGTTATGGACAATGCATCGTTTTCAAGATGTTTATTAATCGTATTAATTTTTAATGATTTTAAATCGAAGATCCCACCTGCAAAGCTTTCCCCAGCAGAAATTCTAATTGATTTTGGTGGTGAATATTCATCTGCATCAAAATAATAACCAGCTGGAAATTGTGATCCATTGCTATATGTGAATAAATTAATACCATTATCACCAGGAATACCGCTTACTACAAAGCCATTATTTGTGTCATCTTTCCACGAAGCTTGAGTTAAATCCTGTATACAACTTGGAAAATCTGGCGAATCGCAAGCAGCCGCCTCCACTTTTAAAGGTGAAACGAACCCTAATCCCATCAATTGACTATAAGCGACCAACACCAAACACAGGGTTATGGTTAATATCTTTTTTCCCATTCTATATTCTCCTTCTTGGTTTCACACCCTTCATTTAATGAATCGTTAACTCTTAGGAGGCCATTCCCCATATAAACAAATAATAAAGTTCAGTCCTAAATATGGCTGCATATTGTTATGTGGTTGACTTCCTCCAACAGCATTAACCGTCATTAGATTCATTTGTTTATTTACTTGTGACGTATAAACTGGGACAGTTCCTTTCCCTTGCTGATCTGTCCATATTGCACCCGTTGGATCATTATTAGTGGTTTGAAGATTGTTACAATTTGCTAGATGATTATGACTAGGCATCTCATTTTCCAACAGCGTTACAGAGGGTGCACCACCACTACTCCCTATAATTCTAGGCGTTAAACCTACACCTGTTCCTTGATGAATAGCTGCTCTACCATTTAAATTTGGTAATGCAAAGGTTGTTTTACCATCTCCTCCATATCTGTTACCCAAAATAGCATATAATGCACTATTCGAGGCAATGTTTATTATCTGACCATCACACAAAGCCCAGTCTTTTGGTGCAAAATTACCGCCAAATATTCTAATTTCTCCAATATATGCTTCTGACACTTTGCCCACCTCCTTTTTTCTAATTTCTTGATGGATAAATTCCTACTAAAGCTATGCAGTAATTAGCGACACTGTATGGCTGCATATTTTGATGTGACTGCGAATTTCCTGATGTTGACAATGCTTGCATGTTCATAATAGTATTTGGTTGATTGACAGAATAAATATTATTAGCAGATGTACCCCATACATTTCCAGCAGCCACTTTCAACGTAGCACTTTCTGAACTACCATTAACAATATGTGTATGAGTCGGCATCTCATTAGTTGTTAATACATGTGCTTCTTCTCCTGCTTTTTGTCCACGTGTGATGCTACTGCTTACATGAACTGGGACTCTTCCCCTTAAATCAGGTAATGCAAATGTCGTAGAGCCATTTCCACCATAAGTTGCTCCTAAAATTGAATACAGCGCTTGGTTTGTATTAATTTGCAATATTTGCCCATCGCATCTTGCCCATCCGCTTGGAACTGTCCCAAAGCTAAATAATCGTATTTCACCTACATATTGTTCACTCATCCTTCATACCTCCTATTCTGTTGGATACATACCGTAAAGGGCAATAATGTAACTAATTGTTAAAAACGGCATTACATTGTTATGAGGAGCGTTTCCTCCCACACTTGAAACAATGGCGGCATTCATTGTGCCATTTGGTGGTTGTGTCGAATATTGTATATTTTTTGCCCAAACTGCATTTTCTGGACTAGGTGTTGTGCCATCAAGAGAAGAAGCTTTTACCTGATGTGTATGTGCGGGAAGCTGTGAAGAGATTAAAGTGACGGTTTCCGCCCCTCCCATTTGACCATTGACAAAGGTAGTACCAGTAGTTGGATTCTGTCCTTGATGTACTATAACCCTGCCTTGAAAATTTGGTAATGCAAAGGTTGATTGACCATTTCCCCCGTAGGTTGTGCCAATCAAAGAAAAAAGTATTTCATTTTCGGAAATAGATAATAGTTGACCATTACAAAGAGCCCAGCCATCTGGGGCATAATCACCAGCAAATAATCGAATTTCTCCGACATATTGTTCCATCCTTAAAACCTCCTTACAAAATATTGCTTTACCTAGCACATTACAATAACAAGGTTAAAATTAGGTTAAAAAATGTATTTTTTCCCAAACAGACTAACTCACCTACCATTTAATCCAATATCATTACAATGTTTTTGCTTATAAGAAAGATTTAAGAAAAGTGGGTAATGGCATTACATCTAGCTATCTACCTCCAAACCAGAATTCGTTTTATTTCCGGGAAAGAAAAATATCAAAAGCTATCGAGAGAAAACTTCTCGATAGCTTTTGTCTACAGTCTAAACATACAAACTTTAATATGTTTTTATTTTATTTTTTCTTTTAGCCACTTTTTTATGCAACCTCTGAATAACTGAACGTGTTTCATCTAAATGATCCACTGTTTGCTCATAGGCACTCGTCACTACCCCCATAAATAAAATATCAACGACAAGTAACTGCGCTAGACGTGAGGAAGTGGCACCACTTCTAAAAGTTGCTTCAACATTTGGAGAGACATATAAACAAATGTCTGCTAGGCTAGACACTAGTGAACTACCGTAGCGCGTTAAACTGATTGTAGTGGCTGGTGTTTGGCTAGCTATTTCAAGGATTTTAGCCACTTCGTGCGTTTCTCCGGAGAAGGAGATACCTACTACTACATCCCCCTTCTGTGTATTAACAACGGCTGTAGCGCCTAAATGCAAATCCACAAATGCCCTACTATTTTTATTGATTCGTAAAAATTTTTGGTCTGCATCCATTGCTGCTATACCTGATGCACCCACTCCAAAAAATATAATTTTATCAGCTTGTGATAAGGCCGTTATGGCACGCTCTAATTCAGCAATATTTATTAAATTAGCTGTTTGTGTCAAAATTTCACTACTTTGCGTCGTTACCTTCTCTACAATCGATGGCAACACTTCATTCGCCTCAATATCTCGATCTTCAATTTTAGCATGTTGTAAATCACCAGCAATGCGCAATTTCAGCTCTTGAACACCACTAATATTTAACGATTTACATAGACGAATAACTGCGGCACTACTTGTTTGACTTGCCTCTCCTAGTTCAACCGCTGTCATTTTTATAGCCTGTGTTGGGTGTGCTAATATATAGCTTGCCACCTTTTTTTCGGAGAGTGGAAGCTTTTCGCACATTTCAGCAAGCATAATTAAACCCGCATTTATTTTTTCCATTTTTCCAGCTCCATCTCTAGATAAAAGGAAGTTATCCATGTACCTCCTTCATCAATATTTCTTTAGTGCCACCGCTCTCCGCACATGCCCTTCTGATTGAGCAAGTAATTCCGTCGCCTCTTCAATCGTTGTATTCGTCAGTAGCACCACAATCGCGAGCTTTACTTGATAATTGTTTTGCTCCAGAACACTTTCAGCCTGACTATAAGAAACTCCCGTTACCTCACAGACGATTTGTTTGGCTCTCTCTCGCAATTTAAAATTACTAGCATGAACGTCCACCATTAAATTTTTATAGACCTTTCCAAGTTTAATCATGGTTGTCGTTGTAATCATATTTAATATTTGTTTATGAGCTGTTGCAGCCTTTAGTCTTGTAGAACCTGTTAAAATTTCTGGTCCTGTAATCACCTCTATTGCAATATCTGCATGCTTACTAATAATAGAATGAGCGTTGCTCACTAAGCTGATTGTTTTTGCCCCTAGTTGTTGAGCATAGTTTAATGCTCCTTTGACAAAAGGCGTTCGACCGCTTGCTGCAATCCCTATCACTACATCTCGGTTTGTTAGCTGTTGTTTCTGTAGTTCAAGCTCTCCTAATGAAAGATCATCTTCTGCACCTTCTATGGCAATCATTACTGCATCTGCTCCTCCAGCCAATATTGCCTGCACAAGCTTTGGTGATGTACTAAATGTAGGTGGACACTCTACGGCATCTAGCAAACCAATTCGCCCACTTGTTCCTGCACCAACATAAAATAATCTACCGCCATTCTTTAGTGCATCCACAACAGCTGTGACAGCCTGCTCGATTTCAGGTAAAACCTTTGCTATGGCTAATGGTACTTTTTTATCCTCTTCATTCATCAGCTTTATAATTTCAATAGTGGACATTAAATCTAGATTTGTCGTATCTGGATGATAGCCTTCAGTCGTCAGTTTTGTCATTCGTTCCATTGAAATCAAATCCCTCCACACTAGTTTTCATGGATACTCATCCAAGTTCCTTTTACCTTTTGTTGTAAAGCCTCTGTGATTGGAATTCCTTCACTGAGAAGTCCATTAACGAAAGCTCCTATAACAGGTGGCACCTCTGGTTGTATTAGTTGATTAGGTATTTTAGCAAGCTGTAATTTTTCTCGAAAGCATTGAACAAAATAAAAATTTTCGAATAAACCTCCACATAGGACAATAGAGTCACCTTTTAGCTGAGGCTCTTTTTTCAACATTATTTGGATGAAATGAGTTAAATGATGAGCAGCGTGTTCAATAATTTTTTGTGCCCTATCATTATTTTGCTCTGCTAAACGCAACACCACACGAGCTACGGAGGCTATGAGTACACGTGGCTGTGGATGCTCATAAACATGCGTAATAATTTCAGTAGGATTCTTTAATGCTAGCTGCTCCATAATAGTCGCTGTAAACAGATCCTCATTCACGCCAATAACATCGTAATGTCGCGTAATCAATCGCAATGCCTCTTGCCCTATATAGTAGCCACTGCCCTCATCTCCTAATAAATAACCCCATCCTCCAACACGACTAACTTGATGATTTTTTCCAACTGCATATACGATGGAACCCGTCCCTGCTATCACAACGATCCCTTGCTGTGTAAATGTGCCGCTAGTAAGTGCCGCTACCGCATCATTGGTGATGGTTATCTTACAGGAGCTAGCAGGGAAAAGGAAGCTAATCCATTGCTCCCAGCGTTCTTTATCTAACAGGCGATCGCCCCCTGCCACACATAAGAACACCGCAGCAATATCATTATTTGTTGCATCTATCTTTTGTAGTAACGTGGCAAGGAGCTTGATAATATGTAGCCTTACCTCGTCAGGTGGCGTTGATTTTATATTCGTTCCAGCTCCTTCAACAAAAGCCAGCACTTCCCCTTTTCTTGTCCCAATCACTGCACGAGTTCTCGTCCCACCACCATCGACCCCAATAATGTATTCCCTATTTAATGGCACCAGCCGTCAGCCCCTCCATAAATTGCTTTGAGGCAATAAAGAATAATAGGATCATTGGTAATGAAGCTAATGTTAAACCTGCAAAAAGAGAGCCCCAATCTGCCGAATGCTCCCCAAAAAGTGACATCATTCCAACAGGTATCGTCCGTTTCATTTTTTCTGTAATAAAAATAAGTGGGAAAAAGAAATCATTCCATGAAGCAATAAAATTTATAATCACCACTGTTCCAAGGGCAGGTCTCATTAACGGTAACATTACATGCCAAAGAACTCTTAAGTTCCCCGCCCCATCTATACGGGCTGCTTCCTCTAATTCATAAGGCATTGTTTTAAAAAAGCCAGTTAAGATCAGCATGGATAATGGAATACCTGTCGCCATGTTCATCAAAATTAAAGACCATAAGGAATTGATCAGTCCTAAATCACGCATTAATATAAAGAGCGGGACAATCCCCAATTTTATAGGAATCATCATGCCTAATAAAAAAATAAAGAACAATGCATGATTCCAAGAAAATTTAAAGCGAGCAATATAAAATGCAGCCAGTGAACAAACAACCACTATTAGTATCACAGATACAATACTGACAAATAGACTGTTTAGAAAGTATGTGGTAAATGGAATTTTTGCTAATAATGTACGGTACGTATCTAAGCTAAAGCTAGTCGGTAAACCCAATGGATTTTTATAGATATCCACGCTCTGTTTAAATGAAGATAAAATCATTAACAAAATTGGATATAAACTAATGGTCGCTACTGTAAACACCACGAGATAATAAAATGGTCGAACCCAAATAGCGCCTTGCTTCACTATACTCACCCCTTACATTTGAACATTCTTTTTATTGGCAAAGCGTAAAAATAGCGTCGTACAAACTAATATAAATAAGAATAGTACTGTAGCCAACGCCGAACCCAACCCAATAGCTGTTGTGCCAGAAGCCGTAGAGCTACCAAATGCTAAGCGATAGAAAAACACGGCTAACGTATCTGTAGAATAGTACGGCTCTCCCATGGAGCCCTGCATTGCATATACTAATTCAAATGCTTCAAACGATTGGATAAATGTTAAAATGCCCATGATCATAATTGATGGCACCATTAAAGGCAAGTAAATCGTACGCAATAAAGTAAAGCCCTTAGCGCCATCTAACTTTGCAGCTTCGACTAACTCGCTTGGGATCCCTTGAAAGCCAGCAAGAAAAATTAAGACACCAAAACCTAATCCAAACCAACAATTGACTAAAATAATGGCGATTAACGCCGTTTTGGGATCACCCAGCCAAGCCTTTTGCAAGGTTTCAAGACCTAATTTCTCCAAAATGACATTTAAAGTACCGAAATTTGGATTTAGAATGAGCTTCCATAAGAAACCTACAACAATCACTGATAATAATCGCGGTAGAAAGAAAGCAGCCTTAAAAAACTCTGCACCTTTAATTTTTTGATAAATAATAAAGGCAATAAAGAAGGCAAATCCATTCATCACAATCATTTGCACAACAAAATAGAGGACATTATGTTTAAAGGCATTCCAAAACATGGAGCCATAGGGTTCTGTCGTAAAAAGCGTCACAAAATTTTGGAAACCGATAAAATCACCACGAGCCATCCCTTTCCATTCAAAAAAACTATAGGATAATGCCGCTAATATCGGATAAAGCACAAACAACCCATAGATTATCAGTGCTGGAATAGGGAAAAGATGGATAGTCCACCTTACTCTCGATTTCCTCCTTCTTACTGATGGAGCTGTATATTCTCTTATCATGAGTAGCCTCCTTTTACTAATCATGAAACAACGAGACCCCTAAACTCCTTATAGCACTTCAGGGGTCTGCTGACTTGATGCTTTCATTATTTTTGAAATGGCGTAAACCAAGTTTTAGCGTTTTCCTGTATTTTTTTGGCAACCTCTTCAGGCGTAACTTGACCTAAATACATGCCTTGTAGCTCACTTTCAAGCAAGCTCTTTGTTGTTGGGTCCCCACCAGTAAAATTAGTTACCCACATATATGGCGTTGCTTCATTGGCAGTCGAATGACTAATAGCATTTAACAATGCATCATCAGAGGTAATACCTGGAATAGCACTGATCATCGAAAACTCTTTTACAAACAACTCACCAAACTCCTTAGTTGTTAAAAATTCTAAAAATACTTTAGCCGCTTCTTTATTTTTCGAATTAGCATTGATCGCAAATGAGCCGTCTACCCAAGTCGTCACCGTTGTATTACCCTCTTTAGATGGAATAGGGAAATAACCTAAATCTAAATCTGGGTTCATTTCTAATACAACAGGAATTTCCCAGCTACCTAACGGGAACATAGCCGCGTCTTCTAGTGCAAACAAAGTACGGATATCATCCATTCCTAAGCCTTCTGAATTGACAGGAAAATACTTTTTCAAGTCATTCATTACTTGAATTGATTCAATAAACTTCGGATCTGTAAAATCCTTTTCTCCTGCGAGCACTGCTGTGTAAAAGTCATTGCCCTCATAAACAGCAGGACCGACAATACCATGTAGCAACGATAATAGCCAGCCTTCTTTTGTACCCATTGCAATTGGTGTAATACCCTTTTCTAATAATTGGTCATTTAATGCCATGAATTCATCCCATGTAGTAGGAATTTCAAGATTATTATCTTTAAAAATCTTCTTATTATAAAAAAATTGTGTAGAGCTTAAGTTAATTGGTACACCGTACTGATTCCCTTGGTCATCGCGAGAAGCCTTTAATGCTTCTTCAGGAAATACATTCAATCCATTTAAGTCGTTTATTTTCTCAACATAACCTGCCTCCGCAAGCTTCAATCCAGCTGCATAGGGACGTAAGTGGAAAATATCTGGACCCTCTCCAGCCTGTAATGACGTATTGAGGACTGTATTATATTCAGTATTTTTAGTTGGATTAAATGAAACATGTATCTCAGGATGTTGTTCATTGAATAAAGCAATCACTTTTTCATACTTGGCAACATCTTCTGTGCGCCAACTCCCTATTGTTAGGGAGACCTCTTCCGTTTTCGGTTTCTCTTCATTATCAGGTGTTGTTGAGGTCGTTATTTTCTCATTCTTGTTACAGCCTACTAAACCCACAATGAGTAATAAAAGAAGCAGCAATAACCATTTACTCTTTTGTCTCATACCAGCAGATCCACCCTTCATATCAGTAATTTTTCATAAATCATCGTATGAAGCTTCTCTCTAATCCTTCCCATGTTTGTATTTCTCCCATAATGCACAGCATTCGTTAGTAAAATGACAAATGCCTTTTTTACAGGGTCCATCCAAATACTCGTGCCTGTAAATCCTGTATGACCAAATGAGCCCTTGCTCCACCTCCTACCAAAACAAAATGATGCTTCATCTCCTCCCCATACTTCAAAGCCAAGTCCCCTCGTTTTAAAAGTTTTCGTATAGGCAAGCTCTAACCATTCATATGGAATTACACTTTGTTGCTTGATCCCCAACCAAATTTCCGCATACTTTGCTAAATCCTCTACACATGAAAATAAACCTGCGCTACCAGCAATACCATCTAGTAAAAAAGCTTTCTCATCATGGACTATTCCCTGCACAAATTGACCTGCCACCATTTCTGTAGATGCTGCAAGCATCCTTCTATGCACAGGCAGTTGAAAACATGTATGATGCATGCCCCATGGCTTAAAAATCTCTTGCTCTACAAAACTTTTTAATGAAATGCCAGTAACTTTCTCAATCACCTTTCCTAGAATAATCATACCTAAATCACTATATTGCACTTGTTCATTTGGCTGCCAAACTACATCACTTGTCAGTACCTCCTGCAGGATGTCACGCTTATGCTGCTGTCTCTTGACTACAGGTGTTAAATCTGCTGGCAATCCTGAGCAATGCTGCAATAAATGCTGGATTGTAATAAGAGGATATTTAAAATCAGGCAAATAGGTTTGAACTGGATCTGTTATATAAACTTGATTTCGACTCATCAGGAGTAAAATAGCTGGGAGTGTTGCGACAACTTTTGTTAAGGAGGCTAAATCAAACAACGTATTACTTAAAATAACTTGCTCGCTGCCATCCTCAGCTGTATAGGCTCCATAATTGCCTGAAAATAGCCTTCTTTCTTGCTGTTGAACAATTAATACAGCACCTGGAATTTTTCGTTCTTTCACTAAGCCAGTCATATATGCATCTACCAAGCAAGCACCCCACTATTAAATGTCTAAATTTTCTGTAAATTAGTATTATCATATAAAATAAAATGATGAAAAATAACACCAATCCTAAAATTTTTTTTCATATGTCCTCAATAAAAAATCCCTAGCTAGTAACTATTTACTGGCTAGGGATACTCTTGATTATTTAGTTGGTTTTTTTAAATCCATTGACGCTGCTGCGCTTTCAACTTTTACGCGTTTCAAGAAGAAGGCAAGTACCACTGCAATCACTGTTATACCAGCTGCAATTAAGAAGGAATGCGTAATACCATCTAATAAGGCAGTTTGCATAATTTGATCTTGCATTTGTTGCATTTGCTCTGCTGTAGGCGCTGCTCCTGATTGTGCAGCATTTGCTTTCGCTTCTGCAATTAATTCTTCCGCTTTAACTTTTGTACGATTATTCATAAATGTTACAAGGATCGCACTACCGATTGCTCCTGATACCTGCTGTAATGTATTATTAATGGCTGTACCATGTGGATTCATCATTTGTGGTAGTTGATTTAAACCGTTTGTCATAATAGGCATCATGACCATCGACATACCGAACATACGAATTGTATACATCGATACGATATATGTGTAGCTTGAATCAATTTCTAACTTTGTTAAACCGAAAGTTGCGATTGTTGTAATCGTTAATCCAACAATAGCCAACACACGTGGACCAAATTTATCGAAAAGCTTACCAGTGATTGGTGACATAATCCCCATGACAAGAGCTCCTGGAAGCATCATCAAGCCAGCTTCAAATGGTTCGATACCGCGGATAGACTGTACATATGCTGGTGTTAAAATCATCCCTGAGAACATTGCCATAGAGATAATAACTGAGATTACAGACCCTAAAGCAAACATTGGATATTTATAAATACGTAATTCCAGTAATGGCTCATCCATTTTCAGCTGTTTAACAACGAAAATAATTAAAGCAATGAAGCCAATCGTAATTGTGCCATATACCCATGGACTTGACCAACCTTTATCTCCTGCTGTACTAAAGCCGTATAAAATACCACCAAATGCAACTGTTGATAAAAGTACTGAAGGGAAATCTAAGTGAACTTCACGTGTCTCCATCACGTTTCTTAGTTTCCAAACACCAAATAATAAACTAATTAAAGCAAATGGAATAATCATTTGGAAAAGCATACGCCAATCATGATGTTCCACAATATACCCTGATAATGTAGGACCAATTGCTGGCGCCATAATCATAACTAAACCAAAGATCCCCATTGCTGCCCCACGCTTTTCTTTCGGGAAGCTTGTTAGCATAACGTTCATTAAAAGTGGTGACATACTAGAAGCTCCGGCTGCTTGCACCATTCGACCTGCTAGTAGCATGCCAAAATTAGGAGCGAAACCTGCCATAATTGTACCAATTGTAAAGATAGACATCGCTGTAATAAATAAATGTCTGTTTTTAAAGCGTGTCACAAAGAATGCTGAAGCAGGCACTAAAATACCGCTCACAAGCATATACCCTGTTGCTAACCATTGTACTTTTGAATAGGTGATCCCAAAATCTTTCATGATTGTTGGTAATGCCACATTCAACAATGTGTTATTTAGAAAAGCAACAAAAGCACCCACAAATAGAATAGCTATCATGCCATAAGGGGGCTTTTTCATTGTTTGCTCACTATTCATTTATATCCCTCAATTCTTTCTTGTGTTTTACGATAAAACTTATTTTATACTCGTAGTCTACTTTTTTCAACATATAAGTTTATATTTTTTATAAACGTTGATATAAAAGCGTTTCAAGTGTAGAATAAGAGTATAATATTATAAAAAAGGTGAGGTTATGAACAAAAGAAAAAGACAAATTATAACAGCAGCACGCGAACTTTTTATTGAAAAAGGCTTTCTAGATACATCGATTAATGACATCATCAATGCGGCTAAAATCTCTAAAGGTACATTTTATAATCATTTTACTTCGAAAAATGAATGCTTAATCGCCATCTTAGATGAAGGTCGCGAAGAAGCTAGTAATCGTCGCCATGAACTCATTTATGGCAAGGACCCTACAGATTTAGAGGTATTGACGCAGCAAGTCGCTGTTCTCATGTATGTCAATCGTGAACATAATTTAGTACAGATATTCGAATCCATCTTCCAATCAAGAGATAAAGAACTAAAAAAAATTATTATTAATTACCATTTACAAGAATTAGAATGGCTCGCCAATCGTCTAGTACAAGTCTTTGGAGAAGAGATTAGCCCTATTAGCTATGAATGTGCTGTTCAAACACTCGGAATGATTAACCTCACTCTACGCGCTGTCTTTATTGCCGATTATAAATATATCAATCGAGAAGCTATTGTACGTGTAGCATTGCGCAATATTAGCGTAATTATACCCACTATGCTTGAGTCGAAAGAGATTATCGTAAGTGTTGAAATGATCAATACCATTCAAAATGTCGTGAACTATAAAACCGTTACAAAAGAAATGGTTATTGAACAACTAGAAGGATTTACAAAGGGATTATCGAATAATGAAACAATGGAAGGTTCGGAGTATGCACAATTCTTATTAGAAGAATTGCAGAAAGAAAAACCGAAGCTTTTTATCATCGAATCACTTCTTACACCTTTCCGTAAGGCCTTCGTCGGCACAGAACATATCGCAGAAGCCCGTGACATCGCCAATAACTTATGGCGTTACGTAAAAATTGAACAGCCCGCTGAACGATGTACGAAAAATAAATAAAAAAAGAGGTATCAAATGAACACTTTGATACCTCTTTACTCTGTTGAATGAAATTAAGTTCTATGACAGACCTTTGTACAGTCTTAAGAAAGCTCAGAGATTCACCTTAATGACATTGAAATTTTAGCACAAAGATTGTCCCATCCTGACCTGAACGGACACTAATTGTGCCATTGTGTAAATCAATGAGCTGCTTCGTTATGGCTAGTCCTAGCCCTGTTCCTGTTATATCGTCTGTTGTATTCGTACCTCGATAATAGCGTTCGAATAGATTATCGAGCTCCTCCTGTGGAATACCAGGTCCTTGATCAGCAATGGTAAGCATTACTTCTTTACCAGTATGTTGTGCTTCCACAATTACCTTCGTGCCTTCAGGGGTATATTTTTTCGCATTGGTAATTAAATTATCCATTATTCGCTTGAGTAAAAGCTCATCCGCTTGTAACAACACATCACCATCCACCTTCACACACACCTGTTCGTCTGCAAATTGTGGTAGCCATGTTGCTAGCGGCAGTACCACTTTATCTAGCTGTATGGCTTTATTTTTTAATTGATACGTATACGTCAAATCCTGAATAAGTGCATCCATATAGGTTGCCTTTTCCTGCATGGTCTGTGCAAAAATACGCATCTCTTCCTTTGTCCACTCATAATCCTCCGATGCCAGCATCGTTGAATAACCGTAAATTGAGCTTAACGGGGTCTTTAAATCATGCGATAAACCGGTTATCCACTCCTCCCGTAATTGCTCTGCATGCTTGATTTGCCTTTCATTTGAATCAAGTCGCTCCGATAAGTGATTGAGTGACTCTTCTACAGGTTGGAACAGTTTAAATTTTCTTTTCAACTTCCCTGTCTTTTTATGATGAATTTTTTTGTCACTAATCTCACTGTAATCGAATTGGGTAAGTCGCTCAATGCGCGATATCACATAGACAAGTGGTCGCACGAATTGACGTGAAATACTAATAGATAAGAAAATAACCCCCAACAGCAAAATAATATGTCCCCCAAAGAAGATAGAAACAAACAGTACCATTGCCTTATTAAAAGGCTCTTCAAATGGCTTATACGATGGATTAGGCATTCTTACAACAAATGTCTTATCGTTGGCTAAGGCTGTACTTTGCTTCAGCTCCGCATGCTCGAAAATATCGTATTTTTCCTCTAGTAATTGTGGCTTATTTAGCTTCTCATAACGTTCGCCTATGACCTCAATTCGATTCCATTGCTCGTCATAAATTTCAACACTAGCTTTATTTTCTTTTAGACGTTGCTGTGTTAAAGCTGAAATGTCCCCTGTCGCTGTCCAGTTTTCAAGCGCATCCTCAAAAAGTGGTTGCACAGGAGTAGTTGGAAGAAATAATAAGTAGTAATTCGGCAATTCCCATGTATGCATGCCTGGTTGCTGCAATGCCAATATTTCACTATCTGACTTTCCACATAGACCACATGTATCTCCTGTATAATCAACAATCGTCATGGTTGGATCAAATAAATAAAGCTGTCCAACATTTTCTTCAGCTCTCTTCACTAAATAATCAGCAATTTTAACTGTCTTCCCTTGCTCTACAACTGCATCATCTTCGATTTCAAAGGAGCTCATCACATGAATGTTGTCACCAACACGGTCATTGATAAAAATAGCAAAAAACACCAAACTCATAATAAAACCTGAAATGATCAATAGATAGAATATGATGAAATACGAAACAAAGCGGAGTGTTAATTTTCCAGCAGGCTTCATGAAGAAATGTCCCCAACAAGCTTATAGCCAATGCCTCTGACAGTGATAATGCATGTCGGTTTTCCAGGATTTTTTTCTATTTTTTCTCGTAGCTTTCTAATATGTACCATCACTGTATTATCATCAAATAAACAATCACCCCATACACGTTCGTATATTTGCTCTTTTGATAACACTTGCCCTGCATTGTCACATAAATATTTTAATAAATGAAACAAGCGACCACTGATTATTTCCTTTACACCGTCTACCTCAATTTCTGCTGCATCAATGTCAAATGTAAAACGGCTGCAAGTAAATATGTGATTTTCTGATACGCCTTTTTTCTTCATATAACGGACTAGCTGCACCTTTACTCGTGCTACAAGCTCTAAGGGGTTAAATGGTTTTGTAATATAATCATCTGCACCATTCATAAAACCACGAAGCTTATCTGCATCACTACTTTTTGCGGTTAAATAAAAAATAGGAGCGTCCGTTTTTTCTCGAATACTATTCGCAATATCCAGCCCACTTCCATCTGGTAACATGATATCTAATAGATAAAAGTCAAATGTTTTAGTATTCATTTCATCTTTCGCTTCTTCAATTGTATTACATAAGGTAATATTGTTAATTCCTTCTTTTCTTAAAATGATTTCAATCATTTCAGCAATGGCACGTTCATCCTCTAACACTAAAATTGATGCTTCCTGCATTTCCTCACCTACTTTTAAGATTACTTTAAGGTAGTCATTATTTCACCATAAGCTTCCCTATTTATTATATGTATAAGATAACCAATTAAGGAGATAAAACGCAATGACAACTAATCGTGTTACTTTCATTGATACAATGCGTGGATTTAGTTTATTTGGCATCTTAATGGCAAATTTGCTAATCTTCCAATTCGGGATGTACGGCAAAGATGAATTAAAAAATCTTTCTACCTTAGATAACGGGGCTTTATATTTTGTAAAAGTTGTGATTGAAGGCTCGTTTATGCCCATCTTCACTATTTTATTCGGCTTCTCACTTATTAAATTAATTGAATCCATCCGCAGAAAAAAGAATAAAAGCCGTTGGTCTATTTTACGTCGTGCAACAGGATTAATTGCCCTTGGCTTATTACATTCTATTTTATTGTGGGAAGGCGATATTCTATTTTCTTATGGCTGTATGATGTTATTTTTAATCCCATTTATTAATCGTAAACCAAAAACTTTATTTATTTGGGCTGGTATCCTATTTGTACTAACTACAGCGTTAACATACGGCTCTATGGAAACGTCTAAAAAAGAACAAAAAGAAATAGACACATACATCGAGCAAGCGGATGATGTTTACGCTAACGGCAGCTACTTAGAAATTTTTGATTTTAGAGCTAATGCCGAAGTACCAGGAATGGAGGATTCTTCATTTATTTTCATTATATTAATTTTTGCACCTATGTTCTACGCACCACTATTCCTGTTTGGGATGGCACTTGCTAAGAAGCAGGCCTTCGTGGAGATGAACAAGGAAATGAAATGGTATAAGCTAGGTGCTCTCCTTGTACCCATAGGGCTCGTATGTAAAAGTGTAAGTTTTATAGAAAGTAAAAGTGCATTTTCTTCTATCTTATTAATGGGTGGCTCCCAGTTATTAGCGATTGGCTATGTTTGCCTCGCAGCATACATTTATAACACCCGTCCAGTTCAACTACTAGCTCCTGCATTTGAGAGCGTTGGCAAACTATCACTAACCAATTATTTACTACAAACCATCATTTGTACAACTGTTTTTTATGGCTATGGCCTTGGCTTATATGGCAAATTAGGGGTCTTTGGCGGAATCCTTTTCGGAATCGTTGTTTATAGCCTGCAATGTGTTTTCAGCCTTGCCTATTTAAAGAAATTTAAACGTGGTCCGTTTGAAACAATCTTACGAATATGGACAAATTGGTCTTGGACTGGTCAAGTAAAGTAAACCCCTCAAACAAGCAAATTAGAAAGGAATATTTTTTATGAATAGTGACACAAAAGAAGACTTTACAGACTCATGGTGGTTTTTAGGTATTTGTGCAGCTGTAGCAGTAATTTTAACACTATTTGCCTTTTCATAGACAATATCGATTTCATTTGCCTCCTTGCTGTATACTAGGATTACAACTATACAGCCTAGGGGGTATTTCGTTGTTACATCGGATTATGATTACTGGCTATAAACCACATGAGCTTGGTATCTTTAATGATAAACATCCCGGTATTGTCATCATAAAAAAAGCATTGGAAGCTCAACTACGTACACTGCTTGATGAAGGTCTCGAATGGGTGATTATCAGCGGCCAGCAGGGCGTAGAAACTTGGAGTGCTGAAGTTGTTTTAATGTTAAAAAAAGAATTTCCATTTTTAAAATACGCTGTGATCACACCTTTTTTAGAGCAAGAGAAAAATTGGCAAGATCATAAAAAAGAAAAGTATCAAGCTTTAATTGCCCAAGCTGATTTTGTCACAAGCGTGACCAAAAAACCATATGAAGCTCCTTGGCAATTTATTGAGAAGGACAAATTTATTATCCAAAATACAGATGGACTTTTATTAATTTATGATGAAGAAAATGAGGGTTCACCCAAATATATCAAAAGGCTTGCAGAAAAATATATGGAGTCCCATGATTATAATCTTTTATCAGTAACTGCCTATGACTTACAATTAATAGCTGAAGAAATTCAACAGCAAAACTGGTAGAAAAATATTGATATAATTTTCTGACAATTATATACTAGAAGTAATAAAAGCTGATTGTTCTTATGGTTTTTACCTATAATTTGAAAGGAGCTGTCATCATTTGAATAAACATATTGAAATGATTCTTGAAGCTTCTCCCGTAAATGTGTCACATGATACGTATCGTAGAGAATGTCGGTATACACGGGGAATTCATATTGAAGAACAAGAATTTCTTGCTATTTTAAATACAATGAATCATGATTCACGCTTATATTTTGATTTCCATAATCCACGTAAAGAGATTAAAAAGGGAACCTATTTGAATGGACACTCCGGTTTAGCCTACAATATTTATGATTACTATAAACAAAATTATAAGATTGAGATATCTGAATTAATCAACGGTAAAGATTTTTATGTAAAAATCGTATAAAGCTGAAGCCCCGTTAAAGTTTTACCTTTAACGGGGCTTCTTTGACCTTATAGGTCTGCTACTTGAGCACCTAATTCTTTATTATTATACATTTCTGTATCTAATTCTTTAGTAATACGCGCTGTTGTAACACCAGCAGTCATTGAACCACTTACATTTAACGCTGTACGACCCATATCAATTAAAGGCTCAACAGAGATTAATACACCTGCTAAAGCAATTGGTAAATCAAGTGCTGATAATACAAGGATAGCTGCAAATGTTGCACCACCACCAACACCTGCTACACCAAATGAGCTAACTGCTACTACTGCAATAACTGTAATAATGAACACAGGGTCAAGTGGATTAATGCCGACTGTCGGTGCAATCATAATGGCTAACATCGCAGGATATACACCTGCACAACCATTTTGACCGATTGATAATCCAAATGAGCCTGAGAAGTTTGCAATCCCCTCAGATACCCCAAGACGACCTGTTTGCGTTTTAATATTCATCGGTAAAGTACCAGCACTAGAACGAGATGTAAAGGCGAATAATAATGTTTCTGCCGATTTTTTCAAATACGTAAATGGATTTAAACCACTTAATGTAATGATTAATAAGTGTACGATTAGAACAATAAATAGAGCTGCATAAGAAGCAATAACAAACTTACCTAAATTATAGATAGCTCCAAAATCAGATGTTGCTACCGTACGAGCCATAATCGCTAGAATTCCATATGGCGTTAAGCGTAATACAATTGTTACAACACCCATAACAAGGGCATAGATGGCATCCAATCCTTTTTTAATTGTAGCTGCTGTTCCCTCATCCTTACGTGCCACACGTAAATAAGCAAAACCAAGGAATGCTGAGAAAATTACAACCGCAATCGTTGAAGTAGAACGAGCACCCGTTAAATCAAGGAACGGATTTGCTGGGAATAACTCAATAATTTGTGTTGGTAAATCAGGAGCTGCTAAGCCCGTTGTTTTTTCTTCAAGGTATTGACCACGTGCAGTTTCTGCGTCACCTTGTAAAATTTGTGTTGCATCTAAATCAAAGACTGTTGCAGAAAGAATACCTACAGCTGCCGAAACGGCTGTTGTACCGATTAAAATGGCTAAAATAAGTGCTGCCATTTTTCCGAAATTTTTACCAATCTTCATTTTAGTAAATGCAATTAAAATGGAGATAAACACTAATGGCATTGCTACCATTTGGAGCAGTTTCACATACCCAGTACCGATAATATTGTACCAAGATGTTGTTTTGGCTAATACTTCAGAATCGAGACCATAAATAAAATGAAGTCCAAGACCAAGTACAATCCCTAAGCCTAAACCGGCAAAAACACGATTAGAAAACTTAACGTGCTTTTTATTCATAACATATAAAATTCCAACGAACACAAGTAACACTGCTACGTTAAGAATGATTTGTAAATTCGACAATGGAATGCCTCCTAAGATGTTTTATAATAATGTAATCGAATTATATACCCATAATCCCTATAATTCAAGTATGTTTTATTAAGATTAATAAATTCCTATAACAAAAAGCTTTCTTGCTAAGAATTATACCCCGAAAAATGGCGTAACAATCATCCTCTGGCAAAGGATTAATCATGGAAAAGTCATAAAGAATGTTTGTAAATGTATAGCTAGTTTAATCAATGCCACTACATTTGGTGACAAATGAGTAACTGCCCCTATACTGTTAGTTTTTAACAGTGCAGGGGCAGCCTTTTAAGCATTATTTCTAATTACAAATCTTGGTTCGTAGTCACTAATGATGTCAAACACACCGTCATTATAGCAATAGATATGATGTTCTACGGTAGGAATTTCTTTGCTTCCAATCCACGGAAGTTGATCAAACCATTCTATATAATCTGAATTGCTCATTTTATAAAACCATTCTGCTGAAGAATTTTTAGATTGTTCTTGGGTCATGGCTTCAGTGACCATGTCTACTAAATCAGATCGTGGGATTTCTCCAGTATAGCGAAAAGACCAAACATAATCTTGAATAGGAGACATCTTATCATAAATAATATCAACTTCTGTATTGTTTCGATCTATTAATGTTAAGCAGAGCCCTCGATCTGTATAATTCAATGTGGCATTAATGATTTGGGCTCTTTCTAAGCAAGTGACGGGTTGCCAAATGTGCAGTCTTCTTGAATCCATCTAAACCTCCTGTAACCAAAATATCTATCAATTTTATTTAAATTTTCATATATTTTACATATCGGTTCCATAATTCTAGCATAGTTTGCTAATGAACAAAATATTTTTGTTGTTTATTAATGAGGTAACAACTACCCGCTATTTTTTTACACTGCTTTTTTACATGTGTTACCGCATTGGATAATTGTTCGACAGAGTCAAAATACTGATATTCATTCGTAATTATGGCAATGGATAAGGATGTACATGTTAAAGGCTCCAGTTCTCCAGATCTATTAGCCACCTGAACATATGCTAGATCCTCTAACTCGTAAAAACTAAGTATGTTGGCATCAAAGTCATCAATAATTTTTTGACACATCTTTTCTACCTCGTAATAAGGTAGAATGGCTACAAAATCATCTCCACCAATATGTCCTAAAAAATCCTCTACGCCGCAGATATGTCTTTTTAGTATTTCTGTTAAATACCGTAAAATTTTATCGCCTTTATTAAAGCCATAAGTGTCATTGTAGGTTTTAAAGTGATCTAAATCAAAATAGATTAAACTATATTGCGATAGCTGAAGTGCTTCCTCTAACTTTTCATCGATTAATTTATTGCCTGGAAGACTACTTAATGGATTCAGGAAGCTTGCAATGGCTACTTGTGTATCAACAAGCTTTAACAATAACTCTCGAATACTAACCATGCCATAATAAAGATTGTTTTTCGTGACGATGACATCATCATATAAATCCTCAGGAGGTCTAGCCATGGCTAATGTACTAACCTCTGTGATCGGTGTATTACGATCAACGATTAAAGGGTTTTTCTTTATCATCAGCTGATTTTGACGTTCCATTAATAAATGATAGCCATACCGAGTACCGATTTTTTGATAGAAATGTGTGCGTGTAATATGTCCAATTGGTTTTTCATCACGCACAACAACAACGCTACGCAACGATGGATTACTTGTAAAAAGTACATCTACTTCTTTATTTTTCACAAATTCATCAATACATGGAACTTTCTCAATGACTTCCCCTATCTTCATGGTCACCCACCCTTATTTTCCCCATATATATTTCCTTTGCAGGCTTTCCTATCGCATAGCCCTGTGCATAATGAATGCCAATACGATGGAGATAATCAAGCTCCTCTTGTCGTTCAATCCCTTCAGCGATGATTTTAGTATTGGCTTGTTCAGCATATTTCATTAACAATGTGACGAGTTGCTGTTGTTCACTATTTTGGTCTATGAATTGAATTAACGAACGGTCTAGCTTAATAAATTCTGGCTTTAAATAGATGAGCGTTTTTAAACTATTATAGCCTGATCCTACATCATCTACGGCAATACGATAGCCCTGTGATCGATAATGTGATAATACACGTTCAAACTCCACAAAATCTATTACTGCACTCCGCTCAGTTAATTCAAAAACCACTTGCTGAGGTTTAATTCCAAGCTCCTTCAATAATTGTAGCGTTTCACCACTGTGATATTTTTTATCTAATAAAACATTGGGATGTATATTAAGGAACACTAAAAAGTTTTTATTCACCAAGTCTTTGTGTAAACGTTCCTTAAAACGTTGCAAGGAAAGATTTCTACAAAAACATTCAAATAAAAAAACACAATCTGTTTGCCCTACAAACTCATAAAACTGATCCACACTGTTAAATAATGTGGAGGGCAATGGTCGATTTAAGGCTTCAAATCCTATTGTTTGCTGTGACTGTAAATCTACAATAGGCTGAAAGTATGTATGTAAATCGTTATGTTGAATAATTTGTTTCAATGCCTTTAAACGTTTCATATATAACGAACTACTTTGATGCTGACCATATAAATATTTAAAAAAAGAAACTATATTACTTGTTTTTATACTTTGTCCCACTACAGACTCCATCCCTGCACCTCTTCAATTGGTTATTATGGTTCATTGTACGCTTTGATTGTAAACAGACTGTGAATCGAATGTAAAAAGAGCAAGCTCCAGCAATAGGTTTTAACAAAACTCTTTTCTAGTTAATATTTCACAATATTAAAACTATTACAAATAATTTATTTGATATAAAATGATATTAGTGTATGATTGTAATAATAGGTTTATATTACCTATTATATTTTTTTGTGTTTTTACTGTATTGGTCTTAATAGGGAAACCTATTTAGATAAAAATTATTCAAGGGAGGATCCTGTTAATGAGCTTGTCTATTCAACAATTATTGGAGAACAAAGGAATTACACCGAAACCTGAACACCTTGAACTATTAAAAACACGCTGGGAAGGTATGCAGTCACTTCGCAGCAATTTAGAAGGTATTGCGATTGATGATGCAGACATCGCTGTACGTAGTATTCCTGGAGGTGATCACATTGACAACTGATTTACATTTAAAATCTGTTGAAGAGTTGGCACCTTTACTTGCATCAAAGTCGCTATCTCCCGTGGAATTAACGAAAGCTATTTTAGATTTTGCTGAGGAAAGTCAGCCTAAAATTAATTCCTATATGGCTTTTTATCGGGAAGAAGCCTTAGCAAGGGCAAAAGAAGTTGAACAGGAGATTCTCCAAGGTCATTATAAGGGTATGTATCATGGGATACCTATGGCCTTAAAGGACAACTTGTATTTTAAAGATAAAATAACAACGATGTCCTCAAAAATTCATAAGGACTTCGTTTCTGATTATGATGCGACAGTGGTTGAAAAGCTACGTGATGCTGGTGTTATTTTCACTGGGAAATTAAGTATGCATGAATATGCATGGGGAATTACCAATAACAACCCTCATTACGGCCCTGTTCGTAACCCATGGGACTTAGATAAAATTCCTGGTGGTTCAAGTGGAGGCTCTGGTGCGGCTGTTGCAGCTGGAGCAAGTGTTGCTTCACTAGGGACAGATACAGCAGGCTCTATTCGAATTCCATCTTCTGCTTGCGGCATTGTAGGTTTAAAACCTACACACGGTCGTGTAAGTAAATACGGCTGCTACCCGCTAGCATGGAGCTTAGACCATATTGGTCCGATGACAAAGACAGTTAAGGATGCAGCGGGCTTGCTCGAAGTCATTGCTGGTTTTGATCATCGAGACCCTACTTGCGTGAATGTTCCAGTAGACAACTATGAGAAGCAGCTTACTGGCAATATCAAAGATCTAGTGATTGGTATCAATGAAGAATATTTCTTTAATAATGTTGATGCTGATGTAGAGAAGGCTGTTAGAGCAAGTATTCAAAGCTTAGTGGATTCAGGCGCTAAAGTAGAAGTGGTGCGTATTCCTTCCCTACATTATGCAGAATGGGCAGAGCTTGTGACGTCTCTTTCAGAGGCAGCAGCTATACACCATTCAGATTTACAAAAGAGACCACAAGATTTTGGTGACGATATTCGTCTGCTATTTGAGCTTGGTGAGTTACCTTCTGCAGTCGATTACTTGCAGGCTCAACAGGTACGTCGTCAAATCAAGCAGGAGTTTACAGAGATTTTTAATAAGGTAGATGTGCTCATTTCCCCTACCCTACCTGTTGTAGCCAGTACAATTGGGGATGATTTTGCAGAGTTAAACGGTCAAAAAGTAGATTTAATTGATAATATTATCCGCTTTACAGGCCCTAGTAACTTAACAGGCTTACCTGCCCTCTCGGTTCCTTGTGGCTTTAAAGGAAACTTACCAATAGGTCTACAAATTATTGGCCCAGCCTTTAAAGAAGGACGCATTTTAAATGTAGGCTATGCTGTTGAGCAAGCAAATCCACAGAGAAATAGAAAACCAAATATTTTTGCTAATATCTAAACGATAAGCACTAGAAATCTGCTCACTTCACGGTATACCACTGAATGAGCAGATTTTTTTATGGGGGAAACCTGTTAGCATTCATACTAATGGTTTTTTATGAACAAGTAATTTTATAATAGAAGCTAGAAGCTTACTACAGGAAAGGCAATGATCCACTCATGAATGTAGAGAAATTTTTACAATTACCTATTACCAAAGACTTCACTGTTATAGCGGGTCACAACGGCTTAAATAAAGCTGTTCAAAATGTAGAAATATTAGACTTTGAATTTTCACCTGACATCCACCATGTCAGAGATACTATCTTTACACCCAACAGTGTTGTGTTAAGTAGTTTATTATTTGCTAAGCAAAAGCCTGAGTATTTATTCAATGCTGTTAAAAATCTAATTGAGCTTGGGGCTAGTGCTTTAGCTTATAAGCCTGTTATTTTTAAGGAATTACCTGAAGAAGTTTTGTCGTATGCAGAGCAGCATAATTTCCCTATATTGCGCTTTGGTGGGGATGAGTTTTTTGAAAAAATCATTTTAGAAACGATGGCTTATGCTAAGACACAGGATTATTCCTATTTTATAGAAACGATTTTACGAAGGTTAGTGGAGGAAGATGTAACACAGGAGCAAATCAAATCCATTTTACAACAGCTCAATAAGCCCTTTGAAAAATATGTATTTATAGCAAATCTACGAGCTGGTGACACAATCCATCCGAACTGGATGCAGCCCTTTTACTCGTTGGAGCCACTATTAAAATCGGGTATGATTTGTTCTTATAAAAAAAGTCTATTTATCATCATGACACATCCATCTCAGCAATTCCAATTTGAAAGGGTTTTACATGAATGGCTAACATTATACGCCATACCCACTGATACAATCACTTTCGGCTATAGCAGTTGTAATGATGCCCAGACAGGATTCCCATTGGCATTACGCGAAGCCTTTTTTGCCAGTATTTTCGCTGAAATCGATATGCTCCCTAGCTGTCATTATAAGAATCTCGCGTCTGATTGTTTATTAATCGAGTTATACCGTAAAGATGCAGCATTCGCTATGGACTATGTTACCTCCTTTTTAGCCCCTCTATTTGATGATAAGGCTGATCCAGATTTAATGGAGACTGCCATAACTTATATCATTAAAAAAGGAAATATTAAGGAAGTTGCTGTAGCACAATTCTGTCATCCAAATACAATTCGCTATCGTATGGCTAAAATACGTCAGCTAGTAGCCCCCATAGATAATGATTATGTTTTTTATGAACGCCTAGCTGCAGCCGTTAAATTGTACTTATTACATAGCAAAATGACCAGTGACTAATCGCTTTGGAATAAGTACAAAAAAACGCCTGAATATTTAGAAATAAAATCAAATTCTTTTCTTCTCTCTTATGCTATTCTATTGAAGTTAGGAGGAAGAACACATGAAAACTTACATAGCTGATGGCATGTTATTAGTTACTGCAATCGTGTGGGGTAGTGGATTTGTTGTAACGGCCATTGCTCTAGAATATTTAACAGCATATCAAGTAATGGCTGGCAGATTTTTATTAGCTTCAATCATATTAAGCGTTTTATTTGGCGCCCGCTTAAAAAAGGCTTCGAGATCAGTAATTTGGAAGGGAGCTTTATTAGGTACGATTTTGTATATAGCGTTTGCCCTTCAAACAGTCGGACTGCAATATACAACACCATCTAAAAATGCCTTTTTAACCGCAGTTAATGTCATTATTGTTCCTTTAATAGCATATGCCGTTTATAAACGGCGTATCGATGGCTACGAAATCATTGGTTCGATAATGGCAATTGTGGGCATTGGCTTTTTATCATTACAAGGCTCATTGACAATGAATATAGGTGATGCCCTATCATTAGCTTGTGCTGTTGCTTTTGCCTTTGATATCTTTTGTACAAACCTTTTTGTTCAAAAAGAAGATGCCATTGCTCTAACTATTATTCAGTTTCTCACAGCATCCTTCATAGGTGTTCTCGTTGTCATTAGTCAGGGTGAAATTCCTACGTCACTTGAAAAAGAGGCAATTTACTCGCTTGTTTATTTAGGGATTTTTTCTACAACAATAGCTTATCTTTTCCAAAATGTGGCCAATCAATATACAACTGCCACAAAGGCTGCGATTATACTATCAACGGAATCTTTTTTCGGCATGGTTTTATCCGTTATCTTCTTGCATGAAATGCTAACAAACCGTATGGTCGTTGGTGCTGTCCTTATTTTACTAGCTATACTAATTGCCGAAGTGAAACCCGCACATCCAAAAAAGAAGCTAATGAAAGCACTCGATAATCAGACCCCAAAATAGTTTCAGTTTATACTGGAACTTTTTTTATGTTTATTAAACTCGACTAGTAATAATGCTTGTCGTAATCCCCACAACTAGCACTGTAATTATAGATAATAGCAAGGTCGAGGTGGATAGGAGAAAGCCACCTATAACAATCACGATGGAATCAATAAAAAATATTAATATCCCAACATTGATACCCGTTTTATCACAGATAAATTGTGCTATCAAGTCAGTCCCCCCTGTGCTTGTCTGAAATCGCAGCATTAGACCAATACCAAAGCCTACAAGTATTCCTCCAAGAATGGCACTATAGAGCGCATCAATTTGCACAAGATTGCGGACAGGCTTTAAAAAATCGATAATGAAGGAAGACGTTAGTAAGCCATGTATACTATTGTAAAAATAGGTTTTATATTTAAACCACGCAATAATAAAAATTGGAATACTAATGATAATAATCATTAAACCAATTTGGAGCTTATATAAATAATGTAATATTAGCGCTAACCCTACTACTCCCCCATCTAAAATTTCATAGGGCGTTAAAAATAAGTTTATTCCTAACGACAATGAAATACTTCCTATTATAATAACTAGACTTTTTGTAAAGAAATACATACAACCCCCCTCCGTGTCTATGCATGTCTTATAGTATGAAAATAGGTTATTGAACATGTTATGAAATAACCTTAGATGATTAGCCATTTTTATCGAGTGTATTTGCTAAATTTCTTCGAAACTTATTCAATTTATTTCCGTATATACAGATAAATTTTAAATTAACAAAGGGGATTATGATATGGAGCATGCATTATTGGAACAAGTTAAACATACTAGAACTTTTTTAAGACAAGAACAATTGGAAACAATCTTTGAAGAGTTTGATGGTCAACGAATGCGCTTAACAGAGGTACAGCGCTTGGAGAAATACCGTAAAATGCTTGAAAGTCCTTTTCGCTTTTTCCGTGGGAGTGCCTATCTCTTTTATTTTGATATGACAAAATCCGCTTCAATCTTCCATACTCCTGATAGAAAACCGACTTGGATTCAAGGTGACATGCATATGGATAACTTCGGTGCTTTTCAAAATGAAGCAGGCTCCATTGTTTTTGATGTCAATGATTTCGATGAGGGCTATGTCGGTTCTTATTTATACGATATTATTCGTATGAGTATTAGTATTGCACTTTATTTAGAAGAACAAGACTTACATAAAACAACTCAAGAAAAGGCTATTCAACATTTTCTTAATAGTTATATCAATCAACTAAAACGATTTGAGCGTAAACAGGATGATCCTCTAACACTCATTTTCACAAAAGATAATACAAAGGGACCCGCAAAGAGGTTATTGAAAAAGCTTGAAAAACGCCAAAGATCTTACTTTTTACAAGATATTACGTATCTCAATGAAGATGGCGAACGTGCTTTCTTATGGAGTGAAGAAATTCAACCAGTCACTGTTGAGGAATACAGTGCCATTTCAAACGCACTTTCTACTTATAAAATTAGGGACATAGCTTATAAGTATGGCTCTGGGACAGCTTCTATCGGTTTAAAACGTTACTATATTTTAGTGGAAGATGAAAAGGGTGCATCAGGGGTTGAAAATTTAGTGTTAGAAATGAAAGAAGTACGCACAGCCATTCCTGCCTACTTTCTTCCCTATCAGGATCTGTTTTGGGCTCATTATGAGCACCAAGGAGCACGAGTAGTTGGAACTCAAAAAGCCATGCACCACTTAGAGGATCCACATTTAGCCTTTATTACAATGAATGGTCAGGAATTTTATATTCGAGAACGTTCTCCTTATAAAAAGAAGATTAAGCCTAAAAACTATAAGGATGTAGAGGATTACTTTACAACAACATCACTTATGGGGAAAATCGCCGCTAAAATACATGCACGAGCTGACATCGATTATTCTTATGTTTTTACCTATCACAGCGAGGAGGAGATTTTAAAAGCGATCGGTAAAGAACGAAATGTATTTATAGAACATACAATTTTACAAGCAATGAGTTACAAAGAAACCGTCTATACAGATTATGACTTATTCAAAAACTGGGTTGAAACAAAAATGTAAAAAGGGACCTTCGCTTTTAGCGAAGGTCCTCTCATATTGACTATTATTTTTGCTTGGCCTTCATACGAGCAAGTAAAAAGCCGCCCTTAAATGATTTAGGCTCATACGAGATAATAAACGCATTCGGCTCAAATTGCTCTACTATTTGAAAGAGCTCTCCTTCACGATTCCTCTTCGTTAAGATCTCATATTTATAGCGGTTACTATCTCGCCCTTCTCCTATATAAATCGTGACTGCAAACCCTTCGTGGCGAAGAAATTTCACAAGCTCTTCATTTTTATTTTGCGTATTAATGGTTGTATAAACATAGCCTATCGCTAGCTTTCGTTCTATTTTTGCTCCTAAAAATATACCTAATCCAAACCCAACTGCATAGACAACCATAGATAACATACTTTGCTTCCCACTAAAAACGAGTGAAAGGCCAAATACATACACCAACATCTCCAGCATCCCAAATATCGCAGCAAGGAACGTGATATTCTTTACTAAAAATATAGTTCGTAATGTTAAAAAAGGTACATATACTAATTGTAGAATTAAAATTAAAACAATACTTTGCATTTATGCTAGACCTTTCTGAGAGTAGTTTTTATATAAGTATATGTTGAAAGAGAGAGTTACATGTGATTTCAACAACTCTATTTTACATTCCCTTTTAGTCTAATGTTAAACATTCAAGATGACTGTCTAAAGTTATTTTAACGGAACAAATTTTAATCTAAAATCATAATCAATAGTTTAATCTATTACGACAAAAAAATGCCACCTCCTTAAATCTATATCAATAGATAAAAGTAGATGACACTATTCTTTTCATCAAAATATGTAAAATATTTAGATGAATGTTATTTAATTATCTTTTTAAACTTCCCCATGCATCGGGTCTTTTTTATGCTTCGGCCCAATCATGTTGAATAAAATATTTAGGATAATCGCTGTGACTGAACCACAAACAATACCATTTGACGTTAAGATTGAAACGCTTGTTGGCAGTGCATCAAAAATGCCAGGAACAACGGATACACCGACACCTAAACTTACTGCAATCGCTGCAATCATTGCGTTTTCTGCTGATTCATTCATAACAGGTACAAGCATGCCCATACCTTGTGTAATCACCATACCGAACATCGCAAGCATTGCCGCACCTAGTACAGATGTTGGAATAATCGTTGTTAATGCTGCGATTTTTGGTAGGAAGCCTAATGCTACAAGTAGACCACCTGTGATGTAAATGACTTTACGGTCCTTAACGCCTGACATACGAGTTAGTCCCACGTTTTGTGAGAATGTTGTGTATGGGAAGGCATTGAAAATACCACCGATTACTGAAGCTAGACCTTCTGAACGGTAGCCACGAGCCAAATCTTTTGAATCTAATTTTTTATTACAAATATCACTTAGCGCAAAATAGACACCAGATGATTCTACTAAAGATACCATTGCTACAAGTGTCATGGTAATAATCGCCGTTACATCAAATGTTGGCATGCCAAAGTAGAAAGGTTGTACCATGTGAAATACATTAGCATCTGCAACTGGGGTGAAATCCACCTTGTCCATGAAGGCACCTAAAACAGTACCTACTACTAATCCGATCAGAATAGAAATAGCGCGAACAAAGCCTGTAGAAAAGCGATAAACGACTAAAATGATAACCAATGTAATAAAGGCTAAGGCTACATTAGAAGCAGAGGCAAAATCCTCAGCACCTTGTCCACCTGCCATATTGTTTAATGCTACTGGTAATAAGGAAATACCGATAATTGAAACAACTGACCCTGTTACGACTGGTGGGAAGAATTTCACAAGCTTGCCGAAGAAGCCCGCAATTATCATTACAATTACACCAGAGGCAATAATAGAACCATAAATGTCCGTAATACCCTGCTCTGGGTTTGTACCAATCGCAATAATTGGACTTACCGCTGTGAATGTACAGCCAAGTACTACAGGTAAGCCAATACCAATGAATTTACCTGAATAAACCTGTAAAAGTGTAGCGATCCCGCACATCATAATATCAATCGCTACTAAATACGTCATTTGTGTTGAATCGAAGCCAATTGCCCCACCGATAATCAGTGGCACTAAGATGGCTCCAGCATACATTGCAAGTAAATGTTGAATCGCTAGCGCAGTCGATTTAAAGGTATTCATTACGCGCGAGCCTCCGTAGCAAATGTTACTTTGCCATCTTCAAGAGAATCTACTATTGCTAATGACTCAACGCGAACACCTTGCTCACGCAATAGTTTTCCGCCATCTTGGAAGCCCTTTTCAATAACAATTCCAACTCCTACAACATTCGCACCCGCTTGTGCAGCAATATCAAGTAAGCCTTTGACAGCCTCACCATTAGCTAAGAAATCATCTACGATTAAAATATTGTCATCTTCGCTTAAGAAATTACGTGAGACAGAGATCTCATTTGTTTCATTTTTTGTGAATGAATGTACCTTTGAAGAATAAAGGTTATCTGAAAGAGTTAATGATTTACGTTTACGAGCAAACACGACAGGCGCGCCAATTTCTAAGCCTAACATCACGGATGGGGCAATACCTGAAGATTCTATTGTTAAAATCTTTGTAATCACTTGATCAGAGAAACGATTTGCAAATTCATGACCAATTTCCTTCATTAGCATCGGATCAATTTGATGGTTTAAAAATGAATCAACCTTTAATACGGATGAAGATAATACTTTACCCTCTTGCATAATTTTGTCTTGTAATAACTTCATTTCTTTCATATCCTTCTTTCGTAAAAAATTATAAAAAAACGCTGAATACTTTGATTCCATTCTGCTACGAGTGGAGCAAAGCATTCAGCGCAAAAACGTCGAAATGAATAGAAAACATCATTAAATTGAAGTTCTCTAAAAGCATTGCTACCCATAGTCGATTCATTTACGGTAAATCGGTAGAAACTTGCGAGCCCTATTCTCGCTATTATATGAGTGGATTTGTATGAAACTATCAGAATAACCAATTTATCACTTTATTCGGTAAGGGCTACTATCTCTCACCAAAAAAAGTTTGATTTTTCGGAATTTAATGGCATTCTGGAACTTTTTAATTGTAAACGTTCGTGTTTTCAATCAACGTACTGATTATAACAGACTATTTTCTAGCTTGCTAGCATTATTTTGATAAATGGAACGGTACTGTCATAATGACGACATTTCTGTGAAATAACAGTGATGTACGAATGAGAAGACTCGATTGGTTGTGTAGCATATGATGCCACCCTTTTTTCGGTAAGAATTGAGGGATAACAACTGTAACTTTATGACCTGTCTTCGTACATTGATGTTCTACTTTATCAATAAATTTAATTAATGGCTGTGTAATGCTGCGATATGGTGAATAGTAGGTAACTAATCGTACATCAGGTTGCCAGGCGTTCCACTTCTCTTCAAAAGCTTTTGCATCTGCTTGATCGAAAGCTACGTAAAAGGCTATCACTTTATCAACCTTAAGTGATTTGGCATAATGTAGGGAGTTTTCAACCACCTTTGTTATACCAGCTACTGGCACAATGAAAACATTCCCCTCAATAGTAGCCAGTTCCTCATGATTTAATCTTAACTGTTCTCCAACAGCTTGATAATGTTGCTTAATGCGATGGAATACAAAAATAATAATTGGTAAAAAGATAAACACTGGCCATACTTGAGGCATTTTTGTCACAAAAAACATCATTGCCACGATGAAAGAGATAGCAGCCCCAATTGTATTGATTGTAAATCTTGCTACCCAGCCTTTAGGTTTTTCGTGCCACCATTTTCTCATCATTCCCGTTTGCGCTAATGTAAAGGGAATAAATACGCCTACTGCATAGAGCGGAATTAAATGCTCTGTGGCCCCGTCAAAAAGGATAATTAAAAAAATGGCTGCAATACCTAGCATTAAAATACCATTTGAATAGCCAAGACGGTCCCCACGAATTTGGAAAATTCGTGGGATAAAACCATCCTTCGATAAATTCACAGCAAGCAAGGGAAAAGCTGAGTATCCTGTGTTTGCGGCAAGTACTAAAATCATTGCCGTAGTCCCCTGTACAATATAATAAAGGAAATTCCGACCAACACTAGCTTCTGCTAGTTGGGAAACGACTGTTGCTTCTGCTGTTGGTGCAACGCCATAAAAATAAGCTAGACTAACAATCCCGATGAATAAAACGGCTAAAATGGCACCCATTGCTAAAAGCGTTTTAGCAGCATTATTTGGAGCAGGATTTCTAAAATTAGGTATGGCGTTAGAAATAGCCTCTACTCCAGTTAACGCTGAGCTTCCTGAAGCAAATGCCTTTAATAAAATAAATAGGCTAATCCCTGCCACTGGTGTGCCAATCTTTGGATGTAGCTCTGCAGGCACCTGTCCAGTTGCCACATTATAGAGCCCAATCCCGATTAGCAACAGCATAACGCCTACAAATAGATAAACTGGGTACGCCAAGATAGAAGCTGACTCTGTTACACCTCGCAAGTTTAAAATCGTTAAGAAAATCACAAATATAATAGCAATGGGTACATTATAAGCATGAAGACTTGGAAATGCAGATGTAATGGCATCTGTCCCGGCCGACACACTTACTGCTACCGTTAAAATATAATCAACAAGCAAAGAACCCCCTGCAACAAGACCTGCATTCACGCCTAAATTTTCTCGTGATACGACATAGGCGCCTCCCCCATGTGGATAGGCGAAGATAACTTGACGATAGGATAAAATCAGTGCCACGAGTAGAATAACCACTCCAGCGGCAATAGGTAAAGAATACCAAAATGCCATTGTACCTACCGTCATTAGGACAATTAAAATTTGTTCTGGTCCATAGGCTACTGATGACAATGCATCTGACGATAATATGGCCAGTGCCTTTGTTTTACTGAGCTTTTGTTCCCCTAACGCATCGGATCTTAATGGTTTGCCGATTACATAACGTTTGAATGAGGACTTCATTGATAAACACCTTCTAGTTTCATAGAATGTGTTTCGCCTTTCTAAATTACATCAAAAAACGCCTACAAGTCATCACTAAATAAGACTTGTAGACGCTCATCCGTCTGCCAAGCTCCACTTTTCTGCTCTTAACGCTTACGAGGTTAGCTGTCGGATTCGGGCCTGAGTAGCCCTACTCCTCCACAAGGAAGAGATTCACCCCAAGAATGGCTATGCCATCCATCAAAATTGGTTCCCCCGCGTTTAGTTGCTTCAGCGATTTAGAAATTTGAAACTTTTATAATGATGTCATATTACGCCTGCTAATTAAAAAAGTAAAGAAGAAAATTTTTCTCTTTTTTGAGTAAAAGCATAGGCTTTTTTGAACATATAAATAACCGCTTCTTAAAGAAAATTTCCTGAATACCTAGTCAATACCCACAATATAAACAATAAAACTGCCTTAAAGGTATATTTTACCTTTAAGACAGCTCATTAAATTAGTCATCAAAGCCTTGTTCAAAGTCGATAATGTTCCCAGAGACCGCATCCACATCTACTTCGTATTCATATTGACCGTCTTTCAGTTCAATTTCATATACACCATCATCAAGCTTAACTTTTGTCACTTTACCCTTTGCTTTTGTTTGGGCTGTCTTGATAGCCTGCTCTTTTGTAATTATTTTTGTTGTAGCAGTCGTAGCAGGAATATCATCCCATTCATCGTCATCTAGACGTTCCTTTTTCTGCTTGAGTAATTTTCCACTATACGCATCAAATTTTAAATCATATTCTACTGTATCTTTATACACCTCTACTTCATAAATAGAGCTAAACTGATTTTGGTCAAATTCGATATTGGCAACTGTACCATCCACTACCGCTAGAGCTTTCTTCTCAATTTCCTGCATGGATAAGACCTTTTTTTCTTGGGCATTTCCTGATAATAAAGTCGTCGAGCCAATCGCTGCACCCACTCCAAGTGTCATTACTAGTGCGGGAATCATGATCATTTTTTTCATGTTCATCTCTCCTTTGTTTTATCTAAACTTAGCTTACCAAGTGAAGATGATAGAACTATAAGAGGAACATTAGAATTTCATGAGAATGATTTAATGATCGTCATCCCATGTTACAGACAGTACTTTTCCTGAAACAGCATGAATTTGAAATGTAGCTTCGTCCTCCTGCGTTTCAATCTCAACTAAATAATAACCACCCTCTGAGGTTTCTTCAAAATCAACTGAATCCACTTCACCCTTTAATTGCTTAAGAGCTATTTGAATGGCCTGTTGCTCAGTTATAATAGGCTCTTCGATAGGTTGTTCTTGTGGCTCAACCTTTTTCTCAGCCAGTAGTTCGCCAGTATAACCATCAAACGTTAAATCCTTTTGAATTTCCTCATTTTCAACACGTACAGTGTAAATGGAGTCTGTAAGCATAACGCTTTCTACATCTCCATACTCCTTTTTAACCATTTGTCTGATCTGCTTTTCTGTTAATAGTAATTTACTATGTCCTTCTTTCAGGATAAGATCAGTCACCTGTTGTGTCGTAACATCGAGTATAGCTGCATACTTGACATCGTCACGCGTAAAAAGCATTTCAAAGGTATTTCCTTGTTTTTCAACCTGTGTAACATGACCATTGTAGATAGTCTCAATATGCCGAATAGCCTGCGCTTCACTAAGAGGTTGAACGTAAAAATAACGATGTTGAACAAACCAAATTACTCCACTACAAAAAAGGATAATAACAACAATTACTAACATCCACTTTTTCATTGCTGTTCCTCCTTTGGTATACATAAAGTAAAGCTTGAGCCTTCCCCAAGCTTACTTTTCACATCTATCGTTATACCTAATTGTTGTGCCAGTTCATGCGCTATTGCTAGCCCTAGCCCTGAACCTCCTGTTTTACGATTACGATCCTCTGTTACACGATAAAAACGCTCAAACAAATGAGGAATATGCTCGACTGGAATACCCATACCAAAATCTTGGATGGTAATACGTACTTGATTGGTTGTTTCGGTGACTTGAATACGTACTTCATCCTTACTATATTTCCTAGCATTATCCAGCAAAATAAAAAGTAGTTGCTTCAATATTTTTTCATCACTATAAATAAATTTTGGAATCTGCGCATCAATTCTAAATGTTCGATGATAAGCCTGTTCCATTTGTGAAGCTACTTTATTTAAGAAAGGGGCAAGCTCTAGTTGTTCGAAATGAACGTCCAATTGCTCTTTGTTTTTAGCTAGTTCTAGCAATTGCAACACCATTTCATGCATACGAGATGATTCATTGGCAATGGCTTGTAAGGATTCCTGAGCAACCTCCCGATTATCAAAACCCCTTCTTAGGAGGAGTTTTGCATAACTTTCAATGACAGTTATAGGGGTTTTTAACTCATGGGAGGCATTTGATACGAATTCTTGTTGCTTTTGATAATGTTGTTCAAGCTTCTCCATCATCATATTAAAAGTACGGTTAATGTTTGTTAACTCGTCGCCACCTTTTTCTGTAGTATCTATTTTTTCATATTTCCCAGTAGATGCACTTTTGCGCATGGTCTCATTTAAACGTTCTAGCGGTAATAAAATAAGTCGCCCAAGTACCAAGCTCGCTAGGAAAATTGGAATCGTTGCCACGACAGATACAACAACTAAGATGACCTTTAACAAATCTAATGTCCGTTCTACTTCTTCCATAGATTGCTGTAATGTTATATCCACTACCGTTCCGTCGATCCAAATAGCAGGCATAGTGTAGGTAATGGCAGGGACTTCTTGCATTTCAAGGGTAGCTTGAACCTTTGTTTTCAAGCGTTCACCATCATAAATATAAACAGCACCCTCTGTGGGCATATAAGCTCTTAATACTTGCTGTAGGTTGGTTTGTGCATTTAACTGACTCAGTGTAGAGCTTAAATCATTTGCCCGTGACTGGAGCTGATTATATTCCGTATCATAGGCAAATTTCTCATACAACAAATAAATTCCACTATTTGTTGCCACTACAATAACTAGCATAAGCAATGTTGTTAGTAGATGAATTTTTGTTTTAAGTCTCATAACGATGTTCCTTTAGCACATATCCAACACCTCGAATTGTCTGAATAAGAGGTGTTGGATTAGCAGCCTCAAGCTTTTGTCGGACATAACGTATATAAACATCCACAACATTTGTATCCCCATAATAATCATAGCCCCACACAGCCTCTAATATTTGCTCCCTTGTCAGTACTTGTTTAGGATGCTTTAGTAAATAGAACAACAAATCATACTCACGAGGTGTCAGCTGAATTTCCTTATCAAAATATACAACTTCCCTTGTTTGCTCGTTTATCGATAAATGGCCAAATGTAAGTGCAACTTGCTTTGGACTCACCTTCTGCGAAAACCGTAATGCATTGCGAATTCGTGCCAGTAGCTCCTCAATTTCAAAAGGCTTTGTCACGTAATCATTGGCTCCTAAATCCAAGCCCTTTACCTTATCCTCTACTTCACTTTTGGCAGTTAGCATGATAACAGGTGTTTGGGATTCTGTTGCACGAATACGCTTTAGCACATCAATACCACTCATCTCAGGTAGCATGATATCAAGTAAAATTAAATCCCATTGCTGCTCACGGTATTGTAGTAAGCCTTCTGCTCCTGTATGGGCCATCGCTGCCTCATATCCTTCAAATTGAAGCTCCAGTTGTAGCACTCTCGCAATATTTTCTTCATCTTCTATAATTAAAATTCGATGTGTCATGTCGAATCCGTCCTTCGCCTTTTCTTTTCATCGTATACGATACAAGTGGTGAAAGTCTAATTAGAAAATGATGAGAAATACAATACATTTCTTTTTTTGACACAGAGTATGTCTTTAACTAATAAACATTTGGTAAAAAGCTGTATATATCCCTTTTCTGAAAAATCCCTGAGCTTACTTTAGCAACTTTTTTGCCATTTAAACGGCTTGGAAAGGGAAATTCCATATGTGGACCATTGTAATGAATAATGGTCACTGTACCATCAGAGTTATTACGCCAATCATAATTCCTTTCATCTGTTTTGATTGAAAGTTTAATCGATACAAAAGCTAAACTTAAGAATAATATGAAGAAGATAAGACGAGCAATTTTCAATAGAAACACTTCCTTTTCTATTAGCATAATAATTTACATCCTTACGCACTATTGAGTAATGTTAATAATTTGAACAAAAAAATCTCACCAAAAGCTTTATGGATAGCGATTGGTGAGGTTTTTAATTATTGATGCAAAGCTCTATACAAAAATGCTACAAACTCCGCACGTGTTACAGGATCATTTGGTCTAAAGTTGCCATTATTTCCAATTGTGATCCCATTTCCTGCGAGTATAGCTATAAAGTTATGTGCCCAGTGTGTTTTTGGCACATCCTTGAAAGTATCTTTATTCGATGAAGTTAAATTAAAGGCAAGGACTAATACTTTTGCCATCTGGGCACGTGTCATATTAGTAGTTGGCTGGAAATCCCCATCTATGCCTTCAAACAGACCTGCTTGTTGCACCTGATCGATTACCCCAAAATAGAGATGGTTTTTAGGTATATCGTCAAATTCTCGTGCGTCTTTTTTCGGTTCTAGCGCTAACGCTCTTGTTAATATCAGGGCAGCATGCTGGCGCTGAATTGGTGCATTTGGCTTGAAGGTGCCATCTTGATAGCCTGTAATAATGCCCTGCTTTGCCATCTCCTGAATCATCGCCCAGCCCCAATGTCCTTTAGAAATATCTGAGAAGATGATATCTGGCTCTGGTTGGGGTGTTGTCTCTGTTGGTTGTGGATCAATTGGTTCTTCAGGTCTAGGTTCTTGTTTTTCAGGTATGGCTGGCTCTGGTATCGGGGTTGGATTCGGAGATATACTTCCTCCACCACCCGATGAACCGTCTGTTACCCAATGAGCATATAATGTGATATTGGACTTCACTACATCTTTAGAAAAATTCCATGGTATCGTCAGTTCAATATCCTTATACCAGCCTGTAAATAAATAACCTGCCTTTGTTGGATCTACTGGCTTTGTTGCTAAGGTATCTTTAATCACCTTCTGTGATGTTACTGCACTTCCTCCATTTGTTTCGAAATCCACCGTATATTGTGGGATGACCTTTTCCCATTTTGCATATAAAGTTGTATTTTCGGTTACCTTATCCGTTGTAAAATTCCATGGTGTACTGAATACAGCATCTGTATACCAACCTGCAAACTCATATCCAGCTTTTGTTGGGTCTGCTGGCTTTATTGCTAAGGTGTCTTCAGTTACCTTCTGTGATACTACTGTGCTACCTCCATTTGTTTCGAAAACCACCGTATATTGTGTGATGACCTTTTCCCATTTTGCATATAAAGTTGTATTTTCGGTTACCACGTCTATATCAAATTCCCATGGGATACTCAACGTTTTATCTTTATACCACCCTATCAATATATGACCTGCCTTTGTAGTATCTGCTGGCTTAGTCACTTTAGCTTTGTCAGTAACTTTTTGAGACGGAATCGCACTTCCGCCGTTCGTTTCAAAATTCACCGTATACTGTACGACTACCTTTTTCCATTTAGCATATAAGGTTGTATTTTCGGTTACCTTATCCGTTGTAAAATTCCATGGTGTACTGAATACAGCATCTGTATACCAACCTGCAAACTCATATCCAGCTTTTGTTGGGTCTGCTGGCTTTATTGCTAAGGTGTCTTCAGTTACCTTCTGTGATACTACTGTGCTACCTCCATTTGTTTCGAAATCCACCGTATATTGTGTGATGACCTTTTCCCATTTTGCATATAAAGTTGTATTTTCGGTTACCTTATCCGTTGTAAAATTCCATGGTGTACTGAATACAGCATCTGTATACCAACCTGCAAACTCATATCCAGCTTTTGTTGGGTCTGCTGGCTTTATTGCTAAGGTGTCTTCAGTTACCTTCTGTGATACTACTGTGCTACCTCCATTTGTTTCGAAATCCACCGTATATTGTGTGATGACCTTTTCCCATTTTGCATATAAAGTTGTATCCTCCGTCACCCTATCTATCTCAAAATTCCATAGACTATGGAGTTCTGCGTCTTTATACCAATCTACAAATAGATGCCCCGTTTTTGTTGGATTAATTGGTTTAGTAGCCTTCATAGGAGAAGTAAAAGTTTGACTTGGAACTGAACTTCCACCATTTGACTCAAATTTAAGCTCATATTGCTGTACTAAATCCCATTTCGCATATAAGGTTATATTTTCTGTCACTTTATCTATTTCAAATTCCCATAGGGTTGTGAATTTTTTATCCTTATACCAGCCTGCAAATGTATATCCAACTTTTACGGGATTTTCTGGTTTAGTAGCCGTCATATAAGAATTTATAGTTTGGCTAGGTAACGGACTTCCACCATTTGACTCAAATTGAACCACATACTGTTGTTGCACTATATCCCATTTTGCATATAAAGTTGTGTGCTCTGTGACCACATCTGTTGCGAAGTCCCATAGTTTAGTTAAAGCAGGGTTTTTATACCAGCCCGCAAATATTTGTCCTGCTAAGATTGGCGGTTCTGGCTCTTCCAACTTATCTCCATATTCTGCGACAATTATTATAGGGGTAGTACTATTTCCTGCTTCAAATCTGACACCATATACATTTTTCAACCACACAGCATATAAATCTATATCAAACGTTACCCTAAATGTGTCGAAGTTCCATTCTGTAGTACGTTCTTCATTAAACCAGCCAATAAATTTATGTCCTTCTTTTATTGGAATACTCGGTTTGCTGAGTAGCGCTCCTTCTGGTACTTCGACAGTTGTAATGTCTGTATCAGAGTGAAATGTGACAGTATGCGAATTCTTTAACCATTTTGCATACAAGATTTTATTTTCTGTTATCACATCTGTATTAAAATTCCAGGGTTTATTCAATTCTTCATCCTTATACCAACCATCAAATGTAAAACCTGCTTTCACTGGAACATCGGGTTCTACCACCTTTTCCCCAGACAATACTTTCTGTTCTTCTATGGTAGTACCATCACTATTTGTTTCAAATGTAACTGTGTACTGTTGGACATTCCCCTTGGCATAAATTCTCAAGGGTTGTGTTACATTTACATCCCATTTTGTTACCCATGATAAATCTTGGTACCAACCGTCAAAAGTACTACCTTGGCTGTTAAATGCATTTACTCCCAACATTAATGGGCTATTAAATTGAACCCATTGTAACCGATTATATTCAAATGCCCTATCCCCAATGCTCGTTAAACTGTTTGGGAACGATACAGTCGATAATTGATTATCATAAAATGCCAGATTTCCTATACTAAGAAGACTATTAGGAAGTTGTATAGATGTTAGTTGATTTTGACCAAATCCCCAATCACCTATACTTATAACATTATTAGGAACGACTATAGTTTTTAACTTATTACCAAAAAACGCGAGATTCCCTATACTAAGAAGACTAGTTGAAAGTTCTACATTCGTTAAGTAATTAGCTTGGAATGCTCCTATCCCTATACTAGTAACACTATTGGGAATATTTACAGTTGTTAACCTATTACTATCAAATACATAATTTCCTATACTTGTTATACTGTTTGGAAGTTCGACATTAATTAACTGATTATAGCCAAAAGCCTCATCTCCTATGCTTGTTACACTATTTGGAATCTTTATATTTGTTATCCGATTGTTTGTAAAAGCTTGGGCTCCTATTATTGTTACACTATCAGGAATATTTACAGTTGTTAATCGATTTCCAAAGAAAGCCTGATAATCTATAGCCGTAACACCATCAGGGATGTCCACATGTACTAACTGATTACCATAAAATGCTTGAGCTCCTATGGTGGTGAGGTTTTTTGAAATGGTTACGCTTGTTAATTTACTATTTTGGAATGTCCAACGTCCTATATCCTCCACACTATCGGGAATCACAATCGTGCTTAGTTGAGTTTTGGCAAAAGCCCAATCGCCTATCGTTATTACGCTTTCAGGAATCACTATTTCTGTTAGGTTAGATTCATAAAACGCGAGATTTCCTATTATTGTTACGGGTTTCCCTTCAATGGTTTCAGGAACAACCACTGATCCCCCCGCACCTAAATATTTTACAATCGTTACACCTGCGCTATTTGGTTGTATCTCAAATTCGCTTGTATTGGAATTGGTTAAATCACGATCGTTATCTATTTGCTCATGAACATCAACCTCACTCTTATTATCTACTTCATTTCCCCCTGCTTCTTTAGCTTTTTCTTCTATGTCATTTTGTTCATTCGCATAGGTCAGGGATTGTCCCCATTGGAAAAAGAGCAGTAATACAATAAGCATAATGGTAATGTTTTTCTTCATTCATCCTCTCTCCTTCTGTAAATTTTCAGCTTCAAATAGCCCCTTTCCTTTGTTTCCATACATTTATCCTTATAAAGAAAAACACTCTTCTTTATCTTAAAAAAATCAATTTACTTCTACTATTGAGGAATGTTAATTTTTCACTAATTAAAAACAAACCGCTATCAATAAATTGATAGCGGTTTGTTTTATTTGGATTGTTTTAATAACAATGCTTGGGCTCTATTTTTTACTCCTAGCTTATTGTAAATTCCTGAAAGATACACGCGTATGGTCCCTTCAGATAAAAATAGTTGCTCTGCTATTTCCTTATTTGAAGCACCTTCTGAAAGTAGTGAAAATATTTCTTGTTCACGAGTAGAAAGAACTTCTAATACAGGTATTAGTTCTTGAACATAATTCAGTAATCGATAGACATAGCTAATGATTACTTCATCCCAGTCTTCTTTAGCATGCTTCTGGCAAACATCAATATAGTCCCTCATAAGGGGAATAATTTTATTCTCATCTAAAAAAGTTCTTATATAGTTATAAGGTTCAGCTAATTTCAATGCTTGGTGTAACGTTTCTAACGCCTCATCTGCTTGTCCTTGCTCACCCAAACATATGGCTAATAATATTGTGGCTTCTATACGAGTGGATAGCTGTTCTTGTTGTTGTGCCTGCGATTGTACCTGTCTAATCAATTGCTGTGCTGCTAGTGGATGTCCTTTCATGAGTAAATAACGTGCTTCTACTAGCAAATAAAATGGCGTATCCTTATCTACTTTTTCTTTGACCTTAGCTAACTCCTGTTCTGCTTGGACAATATTGTCTTCACGTAAAAATAAAAGTGCCTTCATCACTCTTATACTATTAATCCAATGGCGTTCATTGACAGCTTCAATTGCATGATCCAAAACGCCTTGAGCAACTATATATTGCTCTTCTAACACAGCCATTTTACTTTTAAGAATATACATCGGTACTAACAATCCTGCATCTTGAAATTGATGTCCAGAACGTATAGCTTCCTCTAATTCTATTGATAGCTCAGCAAATTGGTTCCACTCATATAATTTTTCTGCACGCACGCCATAGCTATAGCCCGTCATACTTAAGTTTTTAAATTTCCCTGTTCTAAACTTAGCAAAAAAAGACATAGCCTGTTCATCTGAAAGCAACTTTCCTCGAGATCCAATATTTGTTCTAAACAACATTGGCTCTGTTTGATTATATTGGATAAATATTGCGTCCCATTTGGACCCGACTGGATTTCTCTCCAGTCTTTGTCGAATGTATTCCCCAGCTTGAGAAAGGTCTCCATTTTTCATCACAAAAACATAGGCTTTCACACCTAGAAAATCATCGACAGCGGATGCATACTCACTTTTATTCATCCATTGATTGGACCTATGCTTTTGTTCTAGTTCTAGTATCGTCTGATAAGCATCTTCTAAATTGTGTAATGCTGCAAGTGTATAAGCATACATTACCATCAACTCTGGGTGTACCTCATAGCCATTAGACAAAAATGTATCAATCCATTTTACATAGGATGTGGAATGACCACAGGAAAGGAATGTTACAAGATGCTCCTGAATCCATTGTTCAGCATACATAAATACGTTGCCGCTTAAAGCAAGCTCTATAGCAGATAAAAAATTCCCATTATTATATAAAGCTACAGCTGCCTTTTCATATAAAAAAATAATATCCTGCTGAGTAAAACGATTGCTCAACTCTTGGCGCAATGCTTCTCTAAATAAATTGTGATATCGAAAAACCTGTTCTTTTGCTTCTACTCTGCTAATAAATAAACCTTGTTGATCAAGCTCTAATAAGACTAGGTGAGCATCGGTACGGTTTGTTAGGACATTACACGTATCAGCGGTTAATTGTTCTAAAAGTGAAGTATAAAGAAGAAAGATTTGTAGGGGTGGTGCTAGTTTGGAAAAAACCTCACTCATTAAATATTGGAACACATATAAATTACTTTCTCTAAACTCTTTGTCTACATTGTGGAAACCTGCTAAATTAGTCAATTGCAACCCTGTTGGCCAGCCCTCTGTTATCTCAAAAACCTTTTGAAGTACCTTTACATCCAGCTTTTTATTTAAATTTTTATAAAATTCTTTTGTCTCTTCATACGTAAAAAGTAGATGCTCTAAACCAATTTCAAGCAAGCAATGGTTTAATCTCCACCTTGCAATCGGTAATGAAATAGATGATCTACTAGTCAAATAAATAAAGCAATGTTCAGGTAAGAAATCAATTAGTCGAATCATCGCTTGATGGATAGTAACATTATGAATATGATGATAATCATCAATCATTATATGAATCTTTTTAGTAGATAGCGATAATTCATTTAAAAGAGAGTCCACTAAAAATTCTAATGGTAACTGTGGTTGAGCATGGAGTATAGAATTAATCCGAGAGGCAGCTTCTGGCTGTAAGGAGTGACCAATAGCATGAATTAAATACTTCCAATAGCGGTTTAGATCATTGTCTGTTTGGTCCACCGTATACCATGCAACTGCCGTCTCAAGTTGCTGAAACCAACTACTTAGAAAAGTGGTTTTACCATACCCTGCTGGTGCTTGTACTACTATAAGTTTTGCTGTTGACTGATGTAGAATAGCATTTAATCGTTCTCTTTCTATAATTTGCTTGCCCGTTTGAGGGACTGTTGTTTTTGAGGCTACTAAAATATTTGGCATCATGTAAACCTCCTTTCTCTTTAACAACTTTAAAAGCCTAGCCATTCTTTTGCCCATAATATGGCCTTCGTGCGAGATTTCACACCTAGTTTACTGTAAATTCCTGTTAAATATATACGAATAGTTCCCTCTGTCAACTGCAATTGTTGTGCAATCTCCTTATTAGAAGCACCTTCTGCAAGTAATTGTAGAACATCTTTTTCTCTTGCAGTAAAGTTAGCGAAAAACTCATCTTCTTTGCTGTCATTCTGTAATAGTTTATTTACATAGGCTAACGGCACTGACATAAATGTATCTCCCTTACTATGCTGACGTAGACGCCAGTATTTATTAAGTAATGGCCAGATAGAATCCTCTTCTATAAATGTACGGTAATACCCATATGACAGTCCATGTTCAAGAGCATCGTGTAATACTATTAAAGCCCAATCCTCTTTACCAAGTGAAAAATGACAAATGGCTTCTAGCAGACCCGCTTCAATAAGCGTAACGATTTGCTTTTCCTGAATTGCTCCTTCTTTTAAACGAATAGCAATTTGCAATGCTTCCTCCAGTTGGTTTTTAGCATACAGAATTTTACCCTCAACTAATAAATAAAAGGGATTTTTTGATGCAATTCTATAATTGATAAAATCCGTCACTCTAAAAAATTCCTGTTGCGCATATGAAATATTTCCTTCCAATAAATAAGATTGTGCTTTCATAATATAGAGCATTCCGATCCAATAAGGTTTATCGGTTTCCTTCATAGCTTCAATCAATAACAGATGTGCTTCTTCGAATTGTTTTTTAGTCATATAAATACGTGCCTTTAATAAGTACATTGGTATAAATAATCCTGGATCTTGAAAATGCAAACCATATTGTAAACCGATTTCTAACTCTTTACTTGCCCTATCTAAATCATTTATTTCATACAAAATTTCAGCTAGTAATCCATAGGTAACGCCTGTAATATTTCGCTCCCTTATTTCACTTTCATTCAACACGCTAATCAGTTCATCCATTTTTTCTACTGGTAAGAATTTTCCTTTTGCACCTATAAAAGTACGTAAAATTCTAGGTTCAAATTGATTATATTTTAATGAAATATCATATAAAGATGACTTATTCTTTCTTACATTTACACGTGTTTGTAAGCCTACTTTTGCCCTTTCAATATCCCCATCTTCCATATAACCAATATAAGCATTCAAAATTTCAAAGATTTTTGAGACAGCAATAAATTGAAAACCATCCATCCATTTCAATTTATTTTGTTTTAAAAGTAGTTCCTCTATGATTTTATTCGCCTGATCAATTTCATGGGTTGAAAACAGAGTAGTAATATATAAGACAAGCATATTAATATCTACTGGAAACTGCGCATTCCTTAATTTCTGTATCCACTGCCCGAATAATAGAGTATGTCCCTCGGCAAATATTTCGACTAAATATTTTTGAATCCATTCATGTGCAAGCTTGTATAATTCGCCATTTAAAGCAAGCTCAATTGCCGCTACATAGTCTTCTCCTTGGCATAAATTAGTGGCTGCTTCGTAATAAATAGAGGTAATCATTTCATAGGAATATTGCCTTTGAAATTCTACCTGTAGGGCATGCCTAAATAAAGTTTGGTAACGATAAACGGGTGGATGAGCTTGTACTTGTTCGATAAACAAACAATTTTTCTCCAGCTCTGAGAATGTAGTTAAACTATCTAATCCGTTCGTGATGGATGCACAAACACTCGGATCTAAGTAGTTTAAAATGGAAGTTCTTAGTAGAAAATCTTGCAATTCTTGAGGTAATATTAAAAGAATTTCTTGCATGAAGTACTCATGTATATATGAACTAGCTTTGCCTAAAATTTCTTCACTACTAAGATTACCTATCATTCCACCTGTTGATAGCTTTATCAGTTGGATACCTGCTATCCAGCCCCCTGTAGTCTTTAATAAAGGCTTCAGCGCATCCTTCTGTTCATCATTAGTAACAGAATTAAAGAAAGATTGTAGCTCTTCTAAATCAAAACATAATTGACCCGTCCCGATTTCTAGTATCCAACCTTTTACACGCCATTTTGCTAGTGAAAGTTCTAAATTAGTTCGTGTGGTTATATAGATCCGTGCATTGGCTGGTAAATATTCAATAAGTCGATTGATAATTTGATGAATTTGAGGGTTGTGGATTTCTTGAAAATTATCAAAAACAATATGAATATTTTCTTTATATGTATTCAAATCGTTTAACACTGTATCTATAATTATTTCAAAAGGTGGTGTTTCATCTAATATATTGTTTAACTTTTGTTCTACATTCAATATGCTAAAAGATAATGTATGTATTAAGTACTTTAAAAATTTCACAGGATCATTGTCATTCTGATCGATAGTAAACCATGCTACCGATTCATCAATATGCTTCAACCACAGACTTAAAAGAGTCGTCTTTCCGTATCCTGCGGCTGACCGTATAATGGTTAGTTTCTTCATTCGATTGTTAGATAAAATAGAAAATAATTTCTTCCTCTCTAATACATTTGGCACTGTACGTGGAATTGTTACTTTTGATTTTACCCATACCATATCCATCACCCTGTCTCCCTTCTTCATTTCATTAGTTCTATAAATTTCGAATTTTTCCTGCAATTTAATTTTTCTACTCATTCACTTCATCCAAAAGAGCATACTTATTTTAGAAGGATAAAGCAAACTACTTCACTTTTTTTATTCCTAGCGTTAGAATACTAATATCTTATTTTCCTATAGGAAACTTTATTTCACTAATGATACTTTTTGAAACGAGGGAACAATATGGTTTACAAACGAGTCACAAAATCGTCTGCAGAGGCGGTTTTAGATGGAGATATAAAAGGTTGGCGAAGATTTTTGCCATTTTTAGGACCTGCTTTCATTGCAGCAGTCGCCTATATTGATCCTGGCAATTTTGCTACAAATATTACAGCAGGCTCTCAATACGGCTACCTGCTACTTTGGGTTATAGCCTTTTCTAATTTAATGGCCGTGTTAATTCAGTCCCTGTCTGCCAAACTTGGGATTGCCACAGGAAAAAATTTACCTGAAGTCGCACGCGAGCATTTTTCTAAAAAAACATCTATCTTTTTATGGATACAGGCGGAATTGGTCATCATTGCCACAGACCTCGCGGAATTTATCGGAGCAGCACTAGGGCTTTATTTACTTTTTAATATCCCAATGCTTCCCGCCGCATTGATTACAGCAGTGGGTTCATTCGCTATTTTAGAGTTGCAAAGAAGAGGATTTAGAGCCTTTGAAGCAGGTATTTCTGGCATGGTTTTAATTGTTGTATTGGCGTTTGCCTTCCAAACATTTTTAGCGCAGCCAGCATGGGGTGATGTAGCGATTGGCATGTTCACGCCACACTTTGAAGGTGTAGATTCACTATTATTAGCAACAGGTATTTTAGGTGCAACCGTTATGCCTCATGCTATTTACTTACATTCCTCTTTAACACAAAGCCGTATTATTGGTCGTAATGAAGAAGAAAAAAGACGCATTTTTCGATTTGAATTTATCGATATTATCATCGCTATGATTATTGCTGGTGCCATCAATATGAGCATGCTCATAATTGCCGCAGCAGTATTCCATACCCAAGGCGTTGTAGTTGAAGATTTAGATGTTGCCTACAATGGCTTAAAAGAGGCGCTCGGCCCAATGGCTGCCATTTCCTTTGGTCTTGGTTTACTTATTGCAGGGCTTGCTAGCTCCTCTGTAGGGACTTTAGCAGGTGATGTTGTCATGCAGGGCTTCATTCAAAGAAAAATACCTCTTTATTTACGTAGAGCGATTACCATGGTGCCACCACTTGCAATCATTGCCTCTGGTGTGAATGCTACCTATGCTCTCGTTCTTAGTCAGGTTGTTTTATCATTTGGTATTGCCTTTGCACTTGTCCCTCTGGTTATGTTTACAAGTAAACGAGACATCATGGGAAGCTTAGTTAATCACCGTATTACAACTGTTTTAGGTTGGTTTGTCGTAGTCATTGTTGTTACGTTAAATATTTACTTACTGTGGGAAACAATTTTTGGATAACAAAAAGCCAGGTACTCTATAGTAATGAGCACCTGGTATCTTTTTGATTAAACGTCCACCTTTTCGATATTTCTAATGGCTAAATAAGCAATACCAAGACCCACGATTGCTAAAGTAATTGGAATAATAATAATATCGTTTAAAGTAAAGTTACCTGAATTTGATGAAGTTACAGACACAATTATAATAGATGAAATGATAGTTGTCGGTATAGAGTATTTTCTCATCCCGAAATACAATGGGATTAAAGCTATACCTGAGGCAGCAATCGCATTCATCAATACAGAAGGTATTTGCTGGATAATTAAAGAACTTGATAGTACATCAGGAATTAATTCATATCGATCGCTTATGATACAAAAAATGGTTGTAATAAGAGCATTGGAGATAATGATCATACTGAAAGTAAATAGCATGACAATAGCAAGCTTTGCGACCATTAATTTCTTTCTACTTATAGGATACATAAAGGCTAATGTAATGGTTTTAAATTTATATTCTCCGATGATTAACTTAGCTATTAACGTAGAAGCAAAAATCATAAAAACTGCTCTTACAAATGAATCAATAACACTGAATGCAACCTCATAATTTTCAAGCCCTGGGTCTCCTTCAACTTTAGAAATAAATAAAATCATAAACAAGAAACCAAGAATAACAAAATTAGCGATAATGGCTCCTTTAACATATGAACCTAAATGAAATTTTTTCATTTCTAAACGCATTAAATTAAGCATGGACAACACCTCCATTGATTAGCTTTAAGAAATAATCCTCTAATGAACTTGTTTTTTTACTAATCTCTTCAATCTCAACGTTATGTTCAATTAATGCTCTAGATAGGCTTTTTTGGGATACAGTTGAGTCGTATATACGTATCGTTTTATCATCCATTAGCTTAAAATTAGTAATGTTCAATTCGCTTTCAATAATAAACGCTGCCTTTTTCCCATCACTTACAATCACTTCGGTATAATTGACCTGATCACGATTAATAGTATCCATTGCTACCTCCGTGATGAGCCTTCCATTCTTAATAACACCTATTGTATCGACCAATTGTTCTATTTCAGCCAGAATATGACTAGAGATAATAATGGTTATACCGTACTCTTTACAAAGCATCTTGAAAAGCTCTCTTAACTCCTTTATCCCTACTGGGTCTAATCCATTAATTGGTTCGTCTAATATAAGTAACTCTGGCTTTGTAATAATGGCCCTTGCGATACCTAATCTCTGCTTCATTCCCAGAGAAAAATCTTTAACCTGCTTATTCTCTGTATTCGATAACTTTACTAAATTAAGAACATGTGCAATTTCTTTCTTATCATAATAACCCATGTATTCACAATGTAATTCCAGGGTCTCACTAGCCGTTAATTTTTCATAAAAAATAGGATATTCAATAATTGTCCCCATTCTTTTTAGTATTTCATAGGATTTATCCGTCAATTTCGTCCCCAAAATTTCTACATCCCCACTTGTAGGCTTCGTAAGATTAGTTAGCATCTTCATAACAGTCGTTTTACCCGCACCATTTGGACCTAAAAATCCATAAATTTCTCCCTTCTTAACGTTCATATTGACAGCAGAAACAACTTCCTTTCCATCGTACACTTTCGTAAGCTGATTTGTTTTTACAATGTATGTCATGTAATTCTCTCCCTCAATTGTGACTAGCTTCATTATAAAAAATGAAACTCTCTATTTTATTACTGCATTCTTACATATTTCTTAAGTAAAAAAGCCTGCAAAGCATTAAAGCTCTACAAGCATAATCGATTTAATACATCATTCGCTTTAACGAAATCGTAAAAATAGTTCTTTCATAGGGAATACTCGATAAACGGATGGAGCCATTCATTATTTCTACTAGTCTCTTTGTAATCGTTAGTCCCAAACCGCTACCTTGGAAAGATTTATTTCGAGAATCCTCAAGCGTATACATTCTTTCAAAAACGCGATCGATATGATATTCATCAATGCCCCTGCCACAATCCCACACATCAATATCAATATTGACTTCGTCATTTCTTATGGTAATTCCAATTACATTGCCATCTGCTCCATATGCAATAGCATTAGACAGTAGATTGTTTAACACTCTATTTAATGCTTCTTCATTACCAAGTGCATATATGGAGCTTTCTGGGATATCAATTTTAATATCTAATCCCAGTGAAGTAACCAAATCGTAAAAAGACAAAACATTTTTTCGGCATATTTCACTGACATTGATTTTAGTGATTGGATAATCTGTGTCCCCAGCCTCTAATTTTGCCAAGTCAAAAAATGTATGAATAATTTTTAATACTTCTAATGTTTTAGCATGTACACCCTTAAGTAAACGTTGCTGTTCCTCGTCACTAATCCCATTTTGAAGTTGAAGCATTTCAATATAGCCAAGTACAACGGTTAAAGGCGTTTTAAGATCATGTGAAATATAGGCCAACATCTTTTTCATGGAATTTTCCATTTTACGATGCGTAGCCTGAATTTTTTGATGTTGATCTAGCAAAGTATTCAGTGTAATAAGTAACTGTTGAATTTCTGAATTTGTAGTTGTTACTAGAATCTTTTCATACGTCTGTTCATTCACAATTACGTGTAGTTTTCGATGAATATATTGGATAGCACGTTCTTGTTCCTTCTTGATTTTCCATTGAAAAATAAGAATGCCGATTAGCAATACAATGATTAATAATAATAGAAATATCATATAGTTTTACCCTTCAAATTTATAGCCGATTCCCCATAGGGTTTTAATATATTGAGGATGTGACGGATCATCTTCTATTTTTTCACGTAGTCTTCTGATATGTACATTTATAATATTTTCATCTCCGTAATAGGCATCTTTCCATATCGTCTGATAAATTTGCTCTTTGGTAAAAACTCTGTGGCGATTTGTCACAAACAATTTTAAAATGGAAAATTCCTTTGATGTCAGCTTTATCTCTTGTCCGCTCTTTGTTATTGAAAAATTAACGATATCTATCTTTAAATTATCAATTTCTAGGACTTCTTGCTTTTGTTCAGCTTGACTAGAGTATTTCGTAGCTCTTCTGATAACAGCCTTTACACGTGCTGAAAATTCCAGCATAGAAAAGGGTTTAGCAATATAATCATCTGCCCCTAATCCTAAGCCCAATGCTTTATCAACATCACTGTCTTTTGCAGACATAATAATGATAGGAAGTGCTGCCTGCTCTCTAATAATCTTTAATACTTCCAATCCATTTAATTTAGGAATCATAATATCTAAGATGACTAAGTCAAAGGTTTTTTGCAAACAATTTTGTAATGCCTCTTCGCCATTAGTCACTGTTGTGACATGGAAACCTTCCATCGTTAAGTAATTAGAAACCATTTCACGAATGGCTTCATCGTCTTCTACAAGTAAAATATGCTTTTGCACTATGATGCACCTCTCCTATCAAAACCCAATTTCCATATGTATATTACATTACCATATTTATGATGTTTGATTAGTGATTTGTTTATGAGTGTTGAAAAAAGAGCTGCTCCATAAACCATCACTCTTTGGTTTATAGAACAGCTCTATTATCTAATCTTCAACTTTTAAATCACAATCTTTAAGTGGAAGCATTTTTGTTTTGTGCTTTATTTTATAGCCAAACCATAATGCTAAAAATAATGGAATCCCAATATACGAAACAAGGATACCGTACCAATCAATCTTATCGCCTGTAAAGGCTGTGTAATTTTGTCCAATGACTACAATCATACAAACTGTAAAAGCAAATAATGGTCCAAACGGAAATAATTTGGCTTTATAAGGTAATAACTTTGGATCTAAGCCCTGTGCATCAAACGCTCGGCGGAAACGATAATGACTAAACGCAATACCTAGCCATGCAATAAACCCAGACATTCCAGAAGCATTTAATAACCAGATATAAACCACTCCATCGCCAAAGAAGGATGCCAAAAATGCTAAACAGCCTACAGCTAATGTTGCCATAAGTGCATAAATCGGAATACCTCTACGACTTAGCTTTGCAAAAAATTTAGGTGCATGTCCATCCATAGCTAATTGCCATAACATACGAGAAGATGCATATAGTCCTGAATTTCCTGCTGAAAGCATAGCCGTTAAAATAATGGCATTCATTAATGAAGCAGCAAAGGCGATACCTAGGCGGTCAAACACTAGTGTAAACGGTGATACTGCGATATCTTCTGATAATAAACGTTCGTCTGTAAATGGAATTAACATCCCAATTGCACCAATCGCTAAAATATAAAACAAAAGAATACGCCAAAATACAGATTTAACAGCCTTCGGAATATTTTTACCAGGATCATCTGTTTCACCAGCTGTAATTCCTAGTAATTCTGTCCCTTGGAATGAAAATCCTGCAGCTAGGAAAATACCAAATGTAGCAAGGAAGCCACCATGGAATGGCCCATCACTAACAAAGAAATTAGTGAAACCTACAGGAGCCTGCCCACCTAAAATACCAAAAATCATTAGTAAGCTAATGATAATAAAAACAATAACCGTTGCTACTTTAATCATGGCAAACCAATATTCACTTTCACCATAACTTTTTACGGATAGTAAATTAAACGTCAGTACAACAGCAATAAATAATACTGTCCAAAGTGCTGATGAACTATCTGGGAACCAATATTTCATAATTAATGACACAGCAGCAATTTCGGCAGCAATGGTGATTGCCCAGTTATACCAATAGTTCCAGCCTAATGCAAAGCCCAAAGCAGGATCTACAAATTTCGTTGCATACGTACTAAATGAACCTGATGATGGCATATAGGCAGCCATTTCCCCTAAACTTGTCATTAAAAAATACACCATAATACCAATTAAAGCATAGGCAAGCAATGCTCCTCCAGGTCCTGCCTGAGCAATTGCTCCTCCACTGGCTAAAAATAGCCCCGTACCAATTGTACCGCCTAAAGAAATCATTGTAATATGACGGCTTTTTAATTCTTTTTTCAGCTTCGGTGCTTTATGTCCGAGCTGATTTACTTTTATTTCACTCACGATATAGCTTCCTTCCTATTTATGAGGCAAAAAAATGCCATCACATATACACTGTGATGGCTACATTAATCCTCAGTTTTTCCTACATGATAGCTCAACACGTTGTGCAAACGTGACAGTTCTGTTCCTTTCGGAGACAGCCCCAGCATGAGGTTTTCAAGTCCCCTCACACTTCGGCAATATTTCCTTTCAACTAATTTCATCAATGCTTGTCATTTCAATTAGCATACTTATAAATATCGCGACCTCTACCTCAATACAAACATGAGGCATATAATTATTAAATTTATGATGTTTATTATACTAACATAAGACCATAGACATTTCAATACAACCATAAATGTTCTGTATTTTATGAATCTTCTACTATTTTTAATAGTGTGATAAAGTGTTATAGTAGTTCAATTAGAATGATTATTATTAGGGGGGATTTTATTTTGACTACAAATGATCATTCCACTAGTTTTCCAAGTAAAAAAATTAGCTGGAAAGGAACAACCTTACTTTTAGTCTTTGGAGTTATCTTTATAGCCTCTACATTACGAATGCCACTAACTGTTGTTGGCCCAATTATATCCTTTATCCGTGAAGATCTTGGAATATCTAATGTATTGGCAGGCTTTCTAACAACGATACCATTGCTGGCTTTTGCTGTTATATCTCCATTTGCACCAGTTGTAGCACGCAAACTAGGGCTTGAGCTAACATTATTTTTATCAACTTTTCTCTTGGCCTTAGGAATTGTCCTACGTTCACTTGGTACTACAGAATTACTTCTATTGGGTACTGTGTTAATTGGCGTAGCCATTTCTTTTGGAAATGTACTAATTCCAGGATTATTGAAATTGAAATTTCCCTATCATGTGGGTTTATTAATGGCCTTTTTCACCATGTCCATGAATTTTACTGCAGGCCTTGGTGCTGGTATTAGCTATCCGATAGCTAATTCATGGTTAGGCTGGCAAGGTGCACTTTCCATTGCACTCATACTCGTTCTCATTACAATCTTAATTTGGATACCTCAACTAAAGTCAAATAAACCGGAACCAGTTACTACATCTAAAAAGACCAGTACACCTTTATGGAAATCACCTGTTACTTGGGCTGTCACAGGGGCAATGGGTTTACAATCTTTATTATTCTACACAACAGCAGCTTGGATACCTGAGATCTATATTGCTCAAGGTTTAGCCCCTGATAAAGCTGGCTGGATGTTTTCAATCATGCAATTCTCACAAGTACCAATGGCCTTAGCAGTGCCTATTATTGCCGGTAAAATGACTTCTCAACGCCCACTTGTATTGATGTTTACATCCTTCTATTTAGTAGGCTTTGTTGGGGTTGTCATGGAATGGACAAGTCTTGGGGTACTGTGGATGGTTCTTCTAGGGTTAGCAGGTGGTTCTTCATTTGCCCTAGCAATGATGTTCTTCACTCTCCGTACTCGTACTGCATTTGAAGCAGCAGATTTATCAGGCTTTGCACAATCTTTGGGTTATTTATTTGCCGCAATTGGTCCTATTCTTTTTGGCTACTTGCATGATTTATTTGGCGGCTGGAATATTGCGGGATGGCTCTTTGTCGTTGTAGCAATGTTACTCTTCTTTTGCTCAATGAGAGCCTCTAAGGATGAATATGTGCATTAAAATTAAATAAAGCAGGTGGATTAGATTCCTCCATCTGCTCTATTTCTATATAGTGTTTACACATTACTTAATTGTCGGGTTGCTGGAGTAATGTTAGCAATTCAGCAAGGCATTCTGATGCTTCATTATTACGAGCTGTTATAGTAGAAAAAATAGGAACAGCCTCTTGTAAAAGCCTATAACTATAATAGTAATAGCCTACAAAAGCTTGCTCCTCATAGCCCTTTGGCGTTTCTTTCTCCCACTCCTGTTCATCATTATCCTCATTTTCTATCCACAAATAGTTGACGTCTAATAGCTCCTGCATATTTTTAACAGTATTGACTGGCTCGAGATAATCCTTGGTAATAGCATGTGCCACAGCTAAATATAACTGTACCTCTTGTAATGAGACAACCTCTAATTTTTTACTAGTAAGCTTTTTTAGCAGGACAAGCAAAACCCATGGTGTCACCTGCCACAGTGTACCTTGATGTTCAATTAATTCAGCTAGTTGTGTGTATTGCTCCTGTTCTATCAGCTTAGGAATGGCTGTACCTCTACCATAAGGTGTCGTCAATTGTCTCCATGGGATATTGGGAATTTGCTGATTTAACATAGTAAGCGCCCTCTCTCATCAAAAGTATTGAAAGTAAACAATTCCTTTACACTAATAGCATGGTTTTTGATAAAAATAATTTGGTGTATGATAAATATTTACATAGGGTTTATGGAATATATGCGTTGTGGCAGGGGAAAGTGGTGGGATTAACCATGTCCAGTTGCCTGTCACTTCTCTTCCTGTTGATTTTTCTGCCTCCTCAAACAATTTAAACTGCTGAGCTGCTGTATGATGATCAACAATGCTCACACCATCTTCTTTAAATGAGTGAAGAACAGCAATATTAAGTTCTACTAAAGCACGATCACGCCAAAGAGACGCATGTTTGGTTGTATCAAGATTAAAAATGTCTGCAATGGCAGGTAACATATTATAACGATCATGATCTGCTAAATTTCGTGCACCAATCTCTGTTCCCATATACCAGCCGTTAAATGGAGCTGCTTGAAAATCAATTCCAGCCATTTGAAAACGCATACTCGAAATAATGGGTACAGCATACCACTTCATTCCTAATTTCTCCACATCGATTGACTCTGGATGGCGGATTGAGACCTCTACTATATTTTCTTCAGGAATTACAAACATTTGAGGAGCACGATTATCCACCTGTATAACGAGTGGTAGTACATCAAAATCAGTTCCTTTACCTCTCCATCCTAACGACTCACACACTTTTGTAAATTTAATGGACTGTGAATCTCCAATAATGCCTGCATCTGTTTCATAGCCTGCATAACGAATTAGTTGATGATTCCAAATCCGTACTCTATCTGAAGCAAACACTGTTATAGTTGGACGAATTTTCCCATGATTTGTCGCATAATCAATATGTTCTAGTAATTTTTGAAAAATAGCCTTTTCATCTAAAACATCACGTGCATCTACCACATGCAGTGACTGCCAAAACAGACGTCCAATACACTTATTGCTATTTCGCCATGCCACCCGTGCACCAAAAACTAGCTCCTCTGTTGTTGGATGATATTCACCTGCATCCTTAACTGCCTGTAATCTATTCTTTAACCAAAGTTCTGATTCATTTTGTTCTGTCTGATATAGATTTAAAAATTGCTGTATCTCCTGTATATTCATATCGATTCCTCCACTTATCCTCATATTAGAGGAACAAAACAACAAGCACCATGAAAATAGTAATCGAAAAAACATACATATTTTATATATGAAATAGTTTGTTCAAATTTACTCTATAGACTCTTTTTCGTAAGAGAATGTAAGGGAGAAAGATTTTAATTATTATAAAAAGGCTACAGTAGTCATGTAGCCTTTTTCAGGGGATTGCAGAACAAAGAAATCAATAGAATTTTTATAAATGATGGAAAGACTAATCGCTCTGAGCTACTTACTTGCTGCTAGTACTTCGCTTTCGCATAGAGCAGAACCAGTTTCACTAATTCTCTGGGCAGGATTGCGCCTGTATCGCTATACTAGAGAAGTCAAGCGCCTTCACAAAAATGTTGACCATGAAGTGTACGTGGTAAGTAAAGCGGTTTATTGGAAGCCCATAGAAAGATGCTAGGGGAATGAAATTTAGTCCTTCACCTTGCCAATAGGTCTTTTTCTGCTATTGCATTATCTTTTATCGATTAACAAAAAGGAGAATAGAAAAAAGCATGTAACACACATCTGTGCTACATGCTTGATGACCCGTACGGGATTCGAACCCGTGTTACCGCCGTGAAAGGGCGGTGTCTTAACCACTTGACCAACGGGCCGTGGCTCCGAAGGCAGGACTCGAACCTGCGACAACCTGATTAACAGTCAGGTGCTACTACCAACTGAGCTACTTCGGAATAATGATGGGCCTAAATGGACTCGAACCATCGACCTCACGCTTATCAGGCGTGCGCTCTAACCAGCTGAGCTATAGGCCCATTTTGGAGCGGGTGATGAGAATCGAACTCACGACATCAGCTTGGAAGGCTGAGGTTTTACCATTAAACTACACCCGCAATAATGGTGGGTCAGGACGGAATCGAACCGCCGACACTTAGAGCTTCAATCTAATGCTCTACCAACTGAGCTACTGACCCGAAAAATGGAGGAGGTAGAGGGATTCGAACCCCCGCGCGGTGTTACCCGCCTGTCGGTTTTCAAGACCGATCCCTTCAGCCAGACTTGGGTATACCTCCAAAAATATTACAATGGTGGAGCCTAGCGGGATCGAACCGCTGACCTCCTGCGTGCAAGGCAGGCGCTCTCCCAGCTGAGCTAAGGCCCCATTTAACATGAAAGATGGTCGGAATGACAGGATTCGAACCTACGACCCCTTGGTCCCAAACCAAGTGCTCTACCAAGCTGAGCTACATTCCGTAAACATGATTTTATTGGCGCGCCCGACAGGAGTCGAACCCATAACCTTCTGATCCGTAGTCAGACGCTCTATCCAATTGAGCTACGGGCGCATGTTAATTAAAAAATGATGAGCCATGAAGGACTCGAACCTTCGACCCTCTGATTAAAAGTCAGATGCTCTACCAACTGAGCTAATGGCTCGTGAAATTAAAAATGGCTGGGGTACTAGGATTCGAACCTAGGCATGACGGAATCAAAATCCGTTGCCTTACCGCTTGGCTATACCCCAATTTTAAAATGGGGCGACTGATGGGAATCGAACCCACGAATGTCGGAACCACAATCCGATGCGTTAACCACTTCGCCACAATCGCCACTATATAGATTATATTAGCTGTATTATGAACGAGTACCTCAATACCTGGCAGGGGCAGTAGGAATCGAACCCACACCAAAGGTTTTGGAGACCTCTATTCTACCGTTGAACTATGCCCCTAAAATGGTGGAGGGGGACGGATTCGAACCGCCGAACCCTAAGGAGCGGATTTACAGTCCGCCGCGTTTAGCCACTTCGCTACCCCTCCAAGGGAATGGTGCCGGCGATAGGAGTCGAACCCACGACCTACTGATTACAAGTCAGTTGCTCTACCAACTGAGCTACACCGGCAATAATAATGGCGGTCCCGACCGGGATCGAACCGGCGATCTCCTGCGTGACAGGCAGGCATGTTAACCGCTACACCACGGGACCAAAATGGTGGAGGATGACGGGCTCGAACCGCCGACCCCCTGCTTGTAAGGCAGGTGCTCTCCCAGCTGAGCTAATCCTCCACAAAAAATAAGCGAAGCGACGTCCTACTCTCACAGGGGGAAGCCCCCAACTACCATCGGCGCTAAAGAGCTTAACTTCCGTGTTCGGTATGGGAACGGGTGTGACCTCTTTGCCATCATCACTTCACTTATTCAGCTGAAAGACTTGTTCTTTCAAAACTAGATAAACGATACATTGAATGCTTCAAACGTTTTTGGTTAAGTCCTCGATCGATTAGTATTCGTCAGCTCCATGTGTCACCATACTTCCACCTCGAACCTATCTACCTCATCGTCTTTGAGGGATCTTACTTACTTGCGTAATGGGAAATCTCATCTTGAGGGGGGCTTCATGCTTAGATGCTTTCAGCACTTATCCCGTCCACACATAGCTACCCAGCGATGCCTTTGGCAAGACAACTGGTACACCAGCGGTGTGTCCATCCCGGTCCTCTCGTACTAAGGACAGCTCCTCTCAAATTTCCTACGCCCACGACGGATAGGGACCGAACTGTCTCACGACGTTCTGAACCCAGCTCGCGTACCGCTTTAATGGGCGAACAGCCCAACCCTTGGGACCGACTACAGCCCCAGGATGCGATGAGCCGACATCGAGGTGCCAAACCTCCCCGTCGATGTGGACTCTTGGGGGAGATAAGCCTGTTATCCCCGGGGTAGCTTTTATCCGTTGAGCGATGGCCCTTCCATGCGGAACCACCGGATCACTAAGCCCGTCTTTCGACCCTGCTCGACTTGTAGGTCTCGCAGTCAAGCTCCCTTGTGCCTTTACACTCTACGAATGATTTCCAACCATTCTGAGGGAACCTTTGGGCGCCTCCGTTACCTTTTAGGAGGCGACCGCCCCAGTCAAACTGTCCGCCTGACACTGTCTCCTGCCCCGCTAAGGGGCATGGGTTAGAATTTCAATACAACCAGGGTAGTATCCCACCGACGCCTCCTTCGAAGCTGGCGCTCCGAGATCTCTGGCTCCTACCTATCCTGTACAAGTTGTACCAAAATTCAATATCAGGCTACAGTAAAGCTCCACGGGGTCTTTCCGTCCTGTCGCGGGTAACCTGCATCTTCACAGGTACTATAATTTCACCGAGTCTCTCGTTGAGACAGTGCCCAGATCGTTACGCCTTTCGTGCGGGTCGGAACTTACCCGACAAGGAATTTCGCTACCTTAGGACCGTTATAGTTACGGCCGCCGTTTACTGGGGCTTCAATTCGCAGCTTCGCTTGCGCTAACCACTCCTCTTAACCTTCCAGCACCGGGCAGGCGTCAGCCCCTATACGTCACCTTACGGTTTTGCAGAGACCTGTGTTTTTGCTAAACAGTCGCCTGGGCCTATTCACTGCGGCTCTCATGCGCTTGCACGCTCAAGAGCACCCCTTCTCCCGAAGTTACGGGGTCATTTTGCCGAGTTCCTTAACGAGAGTTCTCTCGCACACCTTAGGATTCTCTCCTCGACTACCTGTGTCGGTTTGCGGTACGGGCACCTCTCACCTCGATAGAGGCTTTTCTTGGCAGTGTGAAATCAGGAACTTCGTCCATACGGACTCGCCATCACAGCTCAACGTTACAGTGTGCGGATTTGCCTACACACACGCCTTACTGCTTGGACGCGCACAACCAACGGCGCGCTTACCCTATCCTACTGCGTCCCCCCATTTCTCAAACGGTGAGGAGGTGGTACAGGAATATCAACCTGTTGTCCATCGCCTACGCCTATCGGCCTCGGCTTAGGTCCCGACTAACCCTGAGCGGACGAGCCTTCCTCAGGAAACCTTAGTCATACGGTGGACGGGATTCTCACCCGTCTTTCGCTACTCATACCGGCATTCTCACTTCTAAGCGCTCCACCAGTCCTTCCGATCTGACTTCAACGCACTTAGAACGCTCTCCTACCACTGACATCGTAGATGTCAATCCACAGCTTCGGTGAATCGTTTAGCCCCGATACATTTTCGGCGCAGCGTCACTCGACCAGTGAGCTATTACGCACTCTTTAAATGATGGCTGCTTCTAAGCCAACATCCTGGTTGTCTGTGCAACGCCACATCCTTTTCCACTTAACGATTACTTTGGGACCTTAGCTGGTGGTCTGGGCTGTTTCCCTTTTGACTACGGATCTTATCACTCGCAGTCTGACTCCCGTGTATAAATATCTGGCATTCGGAGTTTGTCTGAATTCGGTAAACCGGGATGGCCCCCTAGTCCAAACAGTGCTCTACCTCCAGTATTCTCATCACGAGGCTAGCCCTAAAGCTATTTCGGAGAGAACCAGCTATCTCCAAGTTCGATTGGAATTTCTCCGCTACCCACACCTCATCCCCGCACTTTTCAACGTGCGTGGGTTCGGGCCTCCAGTAAGTGTTACCTCACCTTCACCCTGGACATGGGTAGATCACCTGGTTTCGGGTCTACGACCACGTACTACTTCGCCCTATTCAGACTCGCTTTCGCTGCGGCTCCGCCTTCTAAAGCTTAACCTTGCACGTAATCGTAACTCGCCGGTTCATTCTACAAAAGGCACGCTATCACCCATTAACGGGCTCTAACTACTTGTAGGCACACGGTTTCAGGATCTCTTTCACTCCCCTTCCGGGGTGCTTTTCACCTTTCCCTCACGGTACTGGTTCACTATCGGTCACTAGGTAGTATTTAGCCTTGGGAGATGGTCCTCCCGGATTCCGACGGAATTTCACGTGTTCCGCCGTACTCAGGATCCACTCAGGAGAGAACGAACTTTCGACTACAGGGCTTTTACCTGCTCTGGCGGACCTTTCCAAGTCGCTTCATCTAACTCGCTCTTTTGTAACTCCGTATAGAGTGTCCTACAACCCCAAGAGGCAAGCCTCTTGGTTTGGGCTCTTCCCGTTTCGCTCGCCGCTACTCAGGGAATCGATTTTTCTTTCTCTTCCTCCAGGTACTTAGATGTTTCAGTTCCCTGGGTCTGCCTTCAAGACGCTATGTATTCACGTCAAGATACTACGCGATTAAACGTAGTGGGTTCCCCCATTCGGAAATCTCCGGATCAAAGCTCACTTACAGCTCCCCGAAGCATATCGGTGTTAGTGCCGTCCTTCTTCGGCTCCTAGTGCCAAGGCATTCGCCGTGCGCCCTTAATAACTTAACCAAGTTATTAAGCCTATAAAAAACTTAAAAAATAAATGTGTTTGTTACAATTTCAATGTCGTTTTATCCAGTTTTCAAAGAACAAGTTTTGAAGTGTTTCATTCAGAAGAATGAACCTTCAAAACTGAACGCAAAACGTAATCTTACAAACCAAAAGTTTGTATTCCGAAATAATCCTTAGAAAGGAGGTGATCCAGCCGCACCTTCCGATACGGCTACCTTGTTACGACTTCACCCCAATCATCTATCCCACCTTCGGCGGCTGGCTCCAAAAGGTTACCTCACCGACTTCGGGTGTTACAAACTCTCGTGGTGTGACGGGCGGTGTGTACAAGGCCCGGGAACGTATTCACCGCGGCATGCTGATCCGCGATTACTAGCGATTCCGGCTTCATGTAGGCGAGTTGCAGCCTACAATCCGAACTGAGAACGACTTTATCGGATTAGCTCCCTCTCGCGAGTTGGCAACCGTTTGTATCGTCCATTGTAGCACGTGTGTAGCCCAGGTCATAAGGGGCATGATGATTTGACGTCATCCCCACCTTCCTCCGGTTTGTCACCGGCAGTCACCTTAGAGTGCCCAACTAAATGATGGCAACTAAGATCAAGGGTTGCGCTCGTTGCGGGACTTAACCCAACATCTCACGACACGAGCTGACGACAACCATGCACCACCTGTCACCGTTGCCCCCGAAGGGGAAACTATATCTCTACAGTGGTCAACGGGATGTCAAGACCTGGTAAGGTTCTTCGCGTTGCTTCGAATTAAACCACATGCTCCACCGCTTGTGCGGGCCCCCGTCAATTCCTTTGAGTTTCAGTCTTGCGACCGTACTCCCCAGGCGGAGTGCTTAATGCGTTAGCTGCAGCACTAAGGGGCGGAAACCCCCTAACACTTAGCACTCATCGTTTACGGCGTGGACTACCAGGGTATCTAATCCTGTTTGCTCCCCACGCTTTCGCGCCTCAGCGTCAGTTACAGACCAGAAAGTCGCCTTCGCCACTGGTGTTCCTCCAAATCTCTACGCATTTCACCGCTACACTTGGAATTCCACTTTCCTCTTCTGCACTCAAGTCCCCCAGTTTCCAATGACCCTCCACGGTTGAGCCGTGGGCTTTCACATCAGACTTAAAGGACCGCCTGCGCGCGCTTTACGCCCAATAATTCCGGACAACGCTTGCCACCTACGTATTACCGCGGCTGCTGGCACGTAGTTAGCCGTGGCTTTCTAATAAGGTACCGTCAAGGTACAGCCAGTTACTACTGTACTTGTTCTTCCCTTACAACAGAGTTTTACGATCCGAAAACCTTCTTCACTCACGCGGCGTTGCTCCATCAGGCTTTCGCCCATTGTGGAAGATTCCCTACTGCTGCCTCCCGTAGGAGTCTGGGCCGTGTCTCAGTCCCAGTGTGGCCGATCACCCTCTCAGGTCGGCTACGCATCGTCGCCTTGGTGAGCCGTTACCTCACCAACTAGCTAATGCGCCGCGGGCCCATCCTATAGCGACAGCCGAAACCGTCTTTCAGTCTTTCACCATGAAGTAAAAGAGATTATTCGGTATTAGCCCCGGTTTCCCGGAGTTATCCCAAACTATAGGGTAGGTTGCCCACGTGTTACTCACCCGTCCGCCGCTAACGTCAAAGGAGCAAGCTCCTTTTCTGTTCGCTCGACTTGCATGTATTAGGCACGCCGCCAGCGTTCGTCCTGAGCCAGGATCAAACTCTCCATAAAAGAAATTTGATTAGCTCAAATTGTTTTGCTGGCATCATGTTTGATGTCCAAAATTTTTGTTTTGTTCACTAACCGAAGCTAGTTACTTAAAACTTTATTGATTACGTTTTGCTTGTTCAGTTTTCAAGGTTCATGTTTTGCTTTATTTTAGCGTGTCACCCTGGCGACTTGTATAATACTACACCCTTATTTTTAAAAGGTCAACACTTTTTAATAAAAAACTTTATTATTTTTATTACCAAAGTAAAACTTCCTATATTAATAACTATAAAATCTATTCACAAGCTAGTTCAATATTAGACCATGAACTAGAAAATAATTTTATCATAATTTCCTACAAAAAAATAATAGATCTTTAAAAAAACAAAAAACTCGGTAAAGAAACCGAGTTTTTAAAATGGGAAAAAGAACGGGATGGCTATCATCATCACAATAAACATAACAAGCTGTAACGGAACCCCTATTCTTACGAAATCCATAAATTTATAGCCCCCCGCCGTCATTACCAGTGCATTCGTAGGGGAAGCAATTGGCGTCGCAAATGCCATACTTGCTGCAACTGCGACTGCAATCATAAATGTTGTGGGACTAACCTCCATTGCAATGGCTGCACTCATGGCAATGGGTGCAAACAATACAGCAGTTGCCGTATTACTAATAAATTGACCGAAAATAGCTGTCAAAATATAAACTCCTATGAGTACACCGTATGGTCCGAAACCACCTAAAGCATTAATAATACCATCAGATAAAATGGTCATGCCCCCTGTTTTTTCTAACGCTGTCGCCATTGGTAACATCGCAGCCACTAACACAATACTTTCAAAATTCATATTGCTATAGGCATCTTCCATGTTTCTCAAGCAGCCTGTTAAAATCATAAGTACAGCACCAATCATCACAGAAATGACAGCAGGGAAAACTTCAAATGCCATCAAAATAATCATGAATAACATAATAATCCCCGCAATTCCAGCTTTGCCTGTAGCTGCTGCCACACTTGCGTGTTCTTTCGGCTGTCCTACAACCACGACATCTTGCGTTTCTCTTGCTAACAAAAGAATTTCATCCCATGCTCCCTGTACTAATATTGCGTCTCCAAATTTTAATTTGTGAGACACCATATCCTGAAGCTTGTAACCACCCTTACGATTAATACCAATGATATTTAGATTGTATTTTTCCCGGAACCCAAGGGAACTAACCGTTTCATTGATAAAGCTCGAATTTGGGGTAAGCAATACCTCTGCAATACCCAGATGCTTCGATACCAATTCATCGGCTTCTCCTTCAACTAATCCTTGCATCTCAAGATGATAATCCTCAACAAAACGCCGAATATCCTCTATTTCTCCTTGAACATATAACTCATCCTTGGCATGAATGACACTAGTTGGTCCTGCCATTTCTTGATAAGTCATCGGTAGTAAATTAATGCCCTCCTGTGATTTCCGATGAATTTTCATCATACAAAGCATATACTTAGCTGGTAGTTTTAATTCCGCTAACGATGTTTCAATAATAGGTGACTCCTCAGGAACGGAGATTTTAAATAGACGATTATTTAAATCATATTGCTTAATAATTTTTTTCGGCGAAAGTTTATAGCCTTCATTAGTCTGTGTACGGTTTTGATCCTTTGGTAATAAAATATTTCTTACAAGTACTAAATAGGAAATGCCAGCAATCATCCCCACGATACCAATAGGAGTTACTTCAAAAAAGCCAAGTTTGTTATAGCCTCGATCAACCAATAACTGACTGACAATTAAATTGGTTGGGGACGCAATCAGTGTCATCAGACCAGAAAGACTTGCTACATAGGAGAGTGGTAGTAGAAATTTAGAAGGGCTGACTTTCATACTTATTGCTATACTTACAACGATTGGCATCATTAAGGCGACAGTACCCGTATTACTCATAAATGCACCAACCGACCCTACAATAATAAGCAGTAGCACAAATAACTTCAGCTCACTATTGCCTGACCATTTTAGTAAGAGTTGCCCCGCCATGCCTGCCAGGCCCGTACGTAAAATCCCTGCACCCACGACAAATAACCCTGCAATCATTAAAACTACAGAGTTTGAAAAACCAGCTAATGCCTCCGCGGGCGTCAAAATATCCATAATAACAAACGCTAATAGTGACACAATTGCTACAAGATCTGCTCGTATTTTATTGGTCACAAATGCGAAAATCGTTGCTCCTAAAATAAGAAATGTTAATGTAAGCTGCACATTCATGAATTCCTTTCTAACATTAATCATTACAAAAAATTGACAGCAAAAAATTGTACTTCATTACTATTTTTATTATAGCTTACCCTGAGCTCTATATGATAAAATTCACCATCTTTTCAAAATTAAAATAAGTGTGGTAGTCATCCACACTTATTAATGATAGCTTCACTATTTTATTTTTGGTAAAGATGATGTTCTTTAATATAGTTGTAACAAGCAGTAGGCAAGAGATATCTCGGTTCTCCTCCCATTGCGAATTCTTCTCGAATATAGGTAGAGCTAATTTCCATCGCTAGCCCTTTATCGATAAGATGAAATCTTCCATCATCATTATTTCTTAAAATCGGAGAACGACTAATGGTTGAGAGCATATCAATGCCATGTCGTGCCATTACAATAAATTTATTCTCCGCTACTAATGCGTCGCCCTTTTTCCATAAACCCGCACCAATATCCACTAATAAATCAGCACCCATAATAAAATGCACCTCATCCTCTGGGTTCTTCTCTCTAAAGTATTTCATAGTGTCATATGTGTAGATATTCCAGCCTTCTTGATCCATCTCATAGGAATCTGCTATAAAACGATCGTCTTTAGCAATAGCTAACTGAAGCATATTCCAACGATGTGTATCAGCTGTTTTGATGGTTTTATCTTTGCGTTTATTTGAGCAAGGCAAAAAAATAACCTTATCTAACTTACATCGATGTGCTACAGTGCTTGCTGTCCAAAGATGGACATTGGTAATAGGATCAAATGATGAACCATAAATACCTATTCTCGCCATCGTCTCTACCTCCTAGCAGTTACTTTTAAATACGTTGTGAAACCTTTTCTTTTATTGCCTGTATGCTTGCCATTTTATTGTCCCAACAAGCTTGACTTAAATCGACTGGATATTCTTCAGGATTCATTGTTCGCTTATACTCACACCACAATAAATGTAAGTTTTCCTGTACATATTTTTGTATTTCTTGAATAGTTGGCTCCTCATAAACAACATTTCCATTTTCTACAATACTTTCATGTAACTCTTTCGCGGTAAAATTTGTAACAAATTTACTAATATACGTATGAATAGGGTGGAACATTTTCAATCTTTCTTCTTGCTGTATGTTTTCATTATCTAACACAATATAATCTCCTTCAGCATGACCATTCTCTGCATTAATAATACGGTAAACACGTTTACGTCCAGGTGTAGTCACTTTCTCAGGATTTGCTGAAATTTTAATGGTATCAACTAGTTCTCCACTTTCGTCTTCTATCGAAACTAATTTGTATACTCCACCAAGAGCTGCTTGATCATAGGCTGTAATCAACTTAGTTCCGATTCCCCAAGCATCAATTTGCGCCCCTTGTGACTTTAAATGCATAATTGTATATTCATCCAAATCATTCGAAGCCATAATTTTAGTTGTTGTAAATCCTGCATCATCTAGCATTTTCCTTGCCTGTTTTGAGAGATAGGCTAAATCTCCACTGTCTAAACGGATACCAATAAAATTAATTTGATTCCCTAGCTCCTTCGCTACGCGGATAGCATTAGGAACACCAGAACGTAGTGTGTCATAAGTATCTACTAGGAAAACACAGTCTTTATGGGCTGCTGCGTATTTTTTAAACGCAGTATATTCATCTCGATAGGTTTGAATCATCGCATGGGCATGTGTTCCTGACACAGGAATACCGAATAATTTTCCTGCTCTTACATTGCTTGTTGCAGAGAATCCACCTATATAAGCAGCACGAGTTCCCCAAATAGCAGCATCAAATTCATGTGCGCGGCGGGTTCCAAATTCCATTACAACATCCTCACCCGTCACTTGTTTGATACGTGAAGCTTTTGTCGCAATCAGGGTTTGGTAATTAACGATATTTAACAACGGCGTTTCAATTAATTGAGCCTCTGCTAATGGTGCTTCAATTCGCAGGATAGGCTCGTTTGCAAAGACCAATTCTCCCTCTCTCATCCCCTTAATTGTCCCTGTAAATTTAAGTTCTTTTAGGTATTCAAGAAATTCCTCGGGATACTTCCCCTCTTCTCGTAAATATTGAATATCGCTTTGAGAGAAACCAAAGTTATTAATAAACTCAATCACTTTTTTCAATCCAGCGAAAACTCCATAGCCATTGCCAAATGGAAGCTTTCTAAAATATAGTTCGAAAACAGCTTTACGTTGATGAACACCATCTTGCCAATAAGTTTGAACCATATTAATTTGGTATAGGTCCGTGTGTAACATGAAACTATCATCTACATATTTCATATTTTCCCCTCCATTCATGTCAAATAATAGTTGCACCTAGAGTATGCTCGAAATGATTTAACGCCCACTCATGTCCAGCTTGATTAAAGGAGGCGACAGCATTTTTATGAATGACGATATCGAACCCTTTATTATAAGCATCTACTGCTGTATGAAGAACACAGATATCTGTACAAACGCCGATTAAATGCAGCTCAGTAATTCCTCTTTCACGCAATTTCAATTCTAGATCTGTCCCTGCAAAAGCAGAATAACGCGTTTTATCAATGTAATAGACGAAATCTTGATCTTTATTTTCTTCATATAATGCGTTTAATGCACCATATAACTCTCTACCTTCTGTATGACGAATATTATGAGGTGGGAATAGCTTTGTTTCTGGATGATAAACATCTCCCTTTTCATGAACATCTATCGCAAATACTGTAAAATCCCCCCTCTTAATAAACTCCTTTGTTAAATCAACATTTGCACGTTCGAGCAATTGCCCAGGCTCTCCGCAAGTAAGAGCCCCATCCGTCGCAACGAAATCCACTGTATAATCAATATTAATTAATGCACGCTTTTTCATCATTTCATCACTCCATTTAATTAATTAGTAATACTAAAATTACAAATTACATTTATTAAAATAAACAGGAAAGACGGATCTTTCCTAATGATAGATAGACTCTACCATTTCAAAATCATTAAATGTATAGAGCTGGGAAGGCCGGAACGAATTTCTTTTTGTTTTCTTCGGTTTTCCTTCTTCATCCAATGCTTTTTCGATAAATGGTAATTTAGGTGCTTTTGTAAAGAATACGGAATCGTTAGAGATTCGTGGATCTTCTCCAACTGTTAGTAGTACTCGTTGCAATTCGGACAATGTAAACTCTTGTGGTAAAAAGTTTTTGGCAACAGTTGTTTGTATCATATCCCTTTTAATAAAATGCAACGCATCGGAAATGATTTTTCGATGATCGAAAGCTAATGGAAGCGTAAATACACTTTCTATATCGAACAGTTCTACATCATCTGCATCATCATTCGCTTGTCGTTGCTCAATATATGTCTCAGGAACAATGGCATAAAATGCATTTGAAATCATCCAACCGCGTGGATCTCGATCGATCTCATCATAAACACCAAAATGTTGAACATGTAAACCTTCTACATTTGTTTCTTCTTTTAATTCTCTCTTTGCTGCGATAAAGGCAGTTTCTTTTTGATTTGCATCTACAAAGCCCCCTGGAAGTGCCCATTTTCCTCCTTCAATATTGGGATTTCCTTCAGCATCCTTAGTAGCACGTTTAATGAGCATAATCTTTAGCGTCATGTTCGGCGGTGCTTTTTCTTCTTTTTTTTCTGAGACAATTGTAAAAATAGCAATATCTGCGGTATATCCATCAGGTGTTAGATATTTTGAGGAATCATAATGTGCAAGCACTTCTTCTTCAGTACGAAATTTTGTCATTGTATAACCCCTTCTATAATTACAAGCTTTAAGTAATTTGTAATTCTATAATTACTATTTATTAGAATTATAATCTTTCAGCAAAGCATTTGCAACTAATTTATAAAAAAAAGCATAAATAAAGCTACTCCGCCTTATTTATGCCCATTATTATTATTGATCTTTCAGCAGAATTCCGTTTTTTACAACAACTTGCCCATTTTTGATTACTGTATGTGTATGATTCATGCCGTAGAAATATTGCAGTTGCTTGTAATTCGCAACATCAAGGATAAGTACGTCAGCTTTTTTATGTGCTTCAAGGGAACCAATTTGCTCGCCTCGATTTAGGGCATATGCTGCATTAATTGTTGTTGCCGTTAATACTTCCTCCAATGTCATACCCATATGCATGCAAGCTAAATTCATAATGAAGGGTAGGCTCATTGTTGGGGATGACCCAGGGTTAAAGTCTGTTGATATCGCCACAGGCACTCCCTCGTCAATCATTAGACGCCCTCTTGCAAAGGGTGCACGTAAAAAGAATGCAGTACCTGGCAGCAATACAGCAATTGTACCCGCTTCAGCCATTTTTTTAATTCCCTTATCAGAAGCAACTAACAAATGCTCCGCAGAAATGGCCTCTACTTCCGCAGCCAGCTCTGCGCCTTGATAAGGTTCAATTTCATCCGCATGTATTTTTGGGGTTAAGCCTAGTGCTTTTCCAGCCTCTAAAATGCGTCGGGATTGTTCGGGTGTAAAGACGCCTTTTTCACAAAATACATCATTAAATTCAGCCAACTCTAGTTCTGCTACTTTTGGCAGCATCTCATTGACCACCACATCCACAAATTCATCCTCACGCCCCTTATAATCACGAGGAACTGCATGAGCTCCCATAAACGTGCTAATGACATCAATATGATGTGCAGCGTGTAATTCTTTTGCGACCTCTAGCTGTTTCTTTTCCGTTTCCCAATCCAAGCCATACCCTGATTTTGCTTCAACTGTTGTTACGCCATGCTTTAAAAATACATCTAAATGCTGCATCGTTTTTTCATATAATTCATCAAAGCTTGTTTCTCGTGTACGCTTTGTTGTAGCATGAATGCCACCGCCTGCATTCATGATTTCCATATAGGTAGAACCATTTAATCTCATATTAAACTCTTGCTCGCGTGTTCCACCATGCACTAAATGTGTATGACAATCCACTAAGCCAGGCATAACAATCTTACCAGTAGCATCAATCGTTTCTGCCTTCTTTATTAATTCTGGAAAGTCAGCTTCTAGTTGCTCATACGCTCCTACTGCTACAATACGCTCTTCTTCAATTAGAACACTGCCATATTCTATTACTGCAATTTCCTGCATTTGTTCTTTTGTACGTGGTCCTTGTACATTACTTTTCAAGGTAATTACTTCATTTGCATTTTTTATTAGAATAGTCACTTCACATCACCCTTTAACATTGGTATATGGACACCTTTGTTTTTTGCTGTATCGATAGCAATATCGTAGCCTGCATCAGCATGACGAGCAACGCCCATTCCAGGGTCTGAAACTAATACACGTGCAATTTTTTCAGCGGCAAGCTCTGATCCATCTGCTACTAAGACTTGACCTGCATGCTGTGAATAACCCATTCCTACACCACCACCATGGTGTACGCTTACCCAGCTTGCACCACTTGCAGTATTAACTAGAGCATTTAAAATTGGCCAATCCGATACCGCATCCGAACCATCTAGCATCCCTTCTGTTTCACGATTTGGTGATGCTACAGAACCTGAATCTAAGTGATCGCGACCAAAGACAATTGGTGCTGATAATTCACCATTTGCAACCATTTCATTGACCTTTAATGCAAAACGATGACGATCACCATAGCCTAACCAGCAAATGCGTGCAGGTAGCCCTTGCCATTTCACCATTTTTTGTGCCATATCAATCCAATTGACTAGCCCCTCATCTTCAGCGAACATCTCTTTTGCCAGTGCATCTGTTTTATATATATCCTCAGGGTCTCCTGAAAGCGCCGCCCAACGGAATGGGCCCTTTCCTTCACAGAATAACGGACGAATATACGCTGGTACAAAGCCTGGGAAATCAAAGGCATTTGTCACACCCATTTCTTTGGCATAGGCACGAATGTTATTCCCATAATCAAATACTTCTGCGCCTGCCTCTTGGAACTCTAGCATTGTACGAACATGCTCTGCCATTGTTTCTTTTGCTTTACGCTCATATGTTTTTACATCCTCTTTGCGAAGTTTTAGCGCTTCTTCAAAGGTCATGCCATTAGGTACATAACCATTAATCGGATCATGTGCAGATGTTTGGTCTGTCACAAAATCTGGAATAATTCCACGATTCAACAACTCACGATTAACATCAGCACAGTTACCAACAAGGCCAATGGATGCTGGCTCATTTTGGTCACGTAATTTATTAACTAATGCAATTGCTTCATCTACAGTTTCTACAATATAATCACAGTAGCCTTCTTTGATTTTACGTTCAATGCGAGCACGTTCAACTTCAACAACTAAGATTACAGCACCAGCCATTTTCCCTGCTAATGGCTGTGCACCACTCATACCGCCCATACCACCTGTAAGGATGAATTTACCCCGTAAATCAGCAGTACCAAATACCTTTTTTCCTGCTTCTATAAAGGACAGATAAGTGCCTTGTAAAATTCCTTGAGCACCAATATAAATCCAGCTCCCAGCAGTCATTTGACCATACATCATTAAATCTCTTTCTTCTAATTCATAAAAGTGATCCCAATTTGCCCATGCTGGTACAAGGTTTGAATTAGCAATCAACACTCGAGGGGAATGCTCATGTGTACGGAATACAGCTACTGGCTTTCCAGATTGGATTAATAGAGTCTCATCATTCTCTAATTCTTTCAAAGAGGCAATGATTTGCTCATAGCTTTCCCAGTTACGAGCAGCCTTACCAATACCCCCATAAACAATCAGTTCATCTGGATTCTCTGCCACCTCTGGGTCAAGATTATTCATTAACATACGCATTGCAGCTTCCTGTGTCCATCCCTTACATGTGAGTTCATTTCCACGTGGTGCACGAATATCTGTCTTAAATACCATTAAAAACACGCTCCTTTTCCTATTAAAAATAACGCTGTCTAAAACTCTAAAATAACTGAATATTCAGACTTAATTGCATATAAATATCTTCAAAGCAGAGGCTACTCGGTGTATAACCGAGCCACGCCTTTGCTCTTTCATATTAAATTAATCTAATTTACACATATTCATTTACTAATTCATTACTTGATAGTAAATATTTCGCCAATGCTTCAATTTCATCGCCAATTGGTTGATCGGCTAGTAATGGTGGACAAAATTCTCGCACTTTCTTTAAGAATTTACTTGTAGTAGGAGATAATTGCTCTTCTGCCTTGTCTAAATGAATAGCCTGTGATGCACAAATCAATTCGATAGCTATAACGCGAGCAGCGTTGTGAACAATCTGACGTACTTGTCGTGCCGAAGTTGTTCCCATACTTACATGATCCTCTTGGTTACCTGATGTAGGAATAGAATCCACACTCGAAGGATGTGCTAAAACTTTATTTTCTGAGACAATAGAGGCTGCTGTATATTGAGCAATCATAAGTCCACATTCAATCCCAGGATTTGTTGCTAGAAACGGCGGAAGCCCTTCATTAAGCTGAGGATTTACCATACGTTCTGTACGGCGTTCTGAAATATTGGCCCACTCACATACACCTATTTTCAAAAAGTCCATTGCCAAGGCTATTGGCTGTCCATGGAAATGCCCACCCGATAAAACCTCCCCGCTTTCTAAAACGATTGGATTATCAGTTGTTGCATTCATTTCAGTTTGAACACGATCCTGCGCGTAGAAAAATGACTGCCAAGAAGCACCATGTACTTGTGGTATACAACGTAGTGAATAAGCATCCTGCATGCGAATTTCACCCTGCTTTGTCACACGTTTACTACCATCAAGCCACTTACGAATACGCCCGCCCACTAGTTCTAACTCAGGATGTGGTCTTACTGCTAAAAGTGCTGGATCAAATGCAGAGGTAATGCCCTTTAAAGCTTCCAGTGTTAAGCTAGCAGCCATATCTGCTGCAAGACCAATTCGTTCAGCTTCATTGACCGTTAATACACCTATCCCCGTCATAGCTTGTGTACCGTTAACTAACGCTAGCCCCTCTTTAGCTTGAAGTCTAACAGGGGTTAATCCTGCTTGCTTTAGCGCGTCACTACCACTCATGATCTCTCCGTTAAACTCAGCCTTTCCTTCTCCCACTAACACTAATGCCAAATGTGATAAAGGCGCTAAATCACCACTTGCTCCTACTGAACCTTGTGACGGAACAATTGGATGAACACCTTTATTAATAAAATCCAACAATAGTTGGACAGTTTCCTCACGAATGCCAGAAAATCCTCTGGCCAAAGCATTGGCACGTAACACCATCATTGCACGTACAACATCTGTTGGGAATGGTTCACCAACACCGGTTGCATCTGATCGTAATAAATTTAGCTGCAATAGCTCAATGTCTTCTTCTTCAATTTTTATATGGCTGAGCTTACCAAACCCTGTATTCACACCATAAATTGTTTGGCCTTCAGCTAAACGCTTTTCGATACGCTCTCTACTTAAACGAATACGTTCTAAGCTCTCCGTAGCAAGTGCAACTGTTGCTTGCCCCTTCACGATTTCCTCTATTTGTTGTCTTGTTAATGTATTGCCATCAAGCTCGATGATTGACTTCACATGACATCCCCCTATTCCCTATATGGCTATGTAAATAAATTATCTTCATTCATATTTTCGTAATACGAAAACATCAGTATCAAACTTTCTAAGCGTTTTTATATCCAAAGTTGATTGTTGCTGATGATCAATTACTCTATTTACATTGTACTAACTACCTTTTTCAGAATATAGAGAATTTTAATAGAGAAAACAAGACTTTTTTCAGATTCCTATGTTATTTTTATTAATATAATCGTACTTTTATATGAAACTGTATTTTTTTAAGAAAGGTTGATGGTATGAAGCTGTTATTAATTGATCGCGATCCTACTGACCTAGCAGGAATAAAGTGGTTTTTACATACATACTTCCCTGGAGATGTTGTTATTGAAATGTGTACAAGTATTTCAGAAGTGCCTCAAATTATTCGACAATTTGAACCAGACGCCATACTGTTAAATATCGATTTATTTCCTAATAATCGCTTAGCAGGTCTTTATCGCGATTTACAGAAGCTTTCTGGTGCCATTTTAGCAATGACAACAGAGCCATTATTTAAAAATGCTTTGAAGGCAATTGATTTACAAGTGGCTCATCTTTTTGTGAAGCCTATTGATTTAGAGCTATTAAAGAAAAAACTCACAACCATTTCTCTTCGCACACCCCAGATTACAGAAGATGCTCAAGAGGCTACAAACGATTCCTTTTATAATCAATTATTTTTAGATAATAAATCTAGTTCAATTGAGACCACGATACATTTCACAATGATTGAACCCGAGCATACTGAAACCTTCAATAAGCTTTACAATTGGCTTCAACAAACACCGATTCACTTTCATATGAAAACCTACCCTCTATCTAATAGAATCGTATGTCTTTTTCAAACAAATGATATAAGGATTGTGGAAAAAGATGTACGTACACTTATGAAGGAATGGCGTTTGATTAGTAATAGTTCTTTAAATATCGGCATATATGATGGAACACCTACAACCATTAAAAATATGTATACATTAACAAAGCGTGCACTACATCAAAGTTTTTATGAGGGCTTTGGCCATATTTTTTATGCGAGCAAACAATATGAAACTCAGCCCTTTGATCCCTTACTGACACCTGAAGAGCAACAATTACTAATAAGTAGTTTGGAAGATGGAAACCTAGAGGCCGTTAAAACATTTTTATATCGGCTTTCTAATGAAGGCATATATTATGAGCAAGATGATTTACGCATTCATCTGACGAGTGTCTTAGCACAAATTAGACGCTTTATGCTGAAATATAAATTACATGAAAAAGCGGTTATCGAACAAAACTACCGTCAGCTATTTCACTTAATCATTGAGCATCCTATATTTTACACGATACTCAATGAGATTATTTCTTTCACGCAGACATTAATTGAGTTAGCAAGGGTAGCCCGAATAGAGAAACGAGCTGATTATGTTGAACTAGCTATAGAAATAATTGATCAACAATTTAAAGATAGTGCACTGTCTCTTCCCTTTGTTGCTCATAAGCTTGGAATAAGCCCCAATTATTTAAGTACGATTTTCTCAAGAAAACAAGGCTTGCCATTTAAGCGCTATTTACAGCAAGTAAGAATTCATCATGCCACAAAAATGCTGCTAGAAACAGATTTTGCTATTAGTGAAATTGCTCATTTAAACGGTTTTGATGATCCAAATTATTTTATAAAATTATTTAAGCAACAAATTGGTATTACACCTAACCGATATAGAAAAAAATAAAAGATTGATTAAAATAGTTTTCAATTAGTTGATTTTATTTTCAATAAAGACTCTTATCATGATGTCATTATCCTAATCTTAACGTGAGAATTATCTATAAAATTGAGATTAGATAAAATAAATTAAAGTTAAAAACTATGTATATTCCGTATGTCTAGCGCATATATTTATAGTTTATACTTAAATATAAAAATTCTTTAACGATAATTATTATAATGTACTAGCAATTCTATTTTATATTTGTTATAGTTATAGACGAAGAGTTTGACTCACATTTTTTTCAGGAGGTAAACTAATATGACAAACGCAAATGATCGTAGCCGTCGTTTTACAACAGCAGGTGGCGCTCCAGTAGTAAGTAACCATGACTCTATGTCAGCAGGTCCACGTGGCCCTCTTTTACTTCAGGATGTATGGTTAGTTGAAAAACTAGCAAATTTCAATCGTGAAGTAATTCCGGAACGTCGTATGCACGCAAAGGGCTCAGGTGCATTTGGTACTTTTACTGTAACGCATGATATTTCACAATATACTAAAGCGAAAATCTTCTCAGAGATCGGCAAGAAAACTGAAATGTTCGCACGTTTCTCTACAGTAGCGGGTGAGCGCGGTGCAGCAGATGCAGAGCGAGATATTCGTGGCTTCGCCCTTAAATTTTATACAGAAGATGGAAACTGGGATTTAGTAGGGAACAATACACCAGTATTCTTCTTCCGCGATCCTTTACACTTTACAGATTTAAACCATGTGGTAAAACGTGACCCACGTACAAATATGAAAAATGCCAACTCTAACTGGGATTTCTGGACTTCATTACCTGAAGCACTTCACCAAGTGACAATTGTTATGTCTGACCGTGGTATTCCAGCTGGTTACCGTAATATGCACGGATTTGGTTCTCATACGTATAGCTTTATCAATGCTAATAATGAACGTGTTTGGGTTAAATTCCACTTCCGTACAGAGCAAGGCATTAAGAATTTAACTGGTGCCGAGGCTAATGAGATTATTGGTCAAGACCGCGAATCTTCACAACGTGATTTATATGAAGCAATTGAAAAAGGCGATTTCCCTAAATGGAAAATGTACATTCAGGTAATGACAGAGGAGCAAGCTCGTGAGCTACCATACAACCCATTTGATTTAACAAAGGTATGGTATAAAAAAGACTTCCCATTAATTCCTGTAGGTGAATTCGAGTTAAACAAAAATCCAGACAACTACTTTGCAGAAGTTGAACAAGCTGCATTCGCACCATCTAACATTGTTCCTGGCATCAGCTTCTCACCAGATAAAATGTTACAAGGTCGTATCTTTGCATATGCGGATGCCCAACGCTATCGTCTTGGTGTAAACCACTATATGCTTCCTGTCAACGCACCAAAATGTCCATTCCGTACTTTCCACCGCGATGGAGCAATGCGCTTTGATGGCAATCTTGGTTCGACATTAAGCTATGAACCAAATAGCTATGGTGAGTGGGAGCATAATTTAGACCATAAAGAGCCTGAATTACGTATTGATGGTCATGCAGGTATTCATGATTTCCGTGAAGACGATAATAATTACTTTGAACAACCAGGTAAACTATTCCGTCTATTGACTTCGGAAGAGCAGCAACGCTTATTTGAAAATACCGCGAACGATATGGCTTCTGTTGAAGAATTCATCAAACGCCGTCACATCCTTCACTGCTATCTAGCTGACCCAGCATATGGTGAAGGTGTCGCTAAAGCGATGGGTCTTTCCTTAGAAGGTATGGACCTTACAAATCCATATGTAAAACAACCAACAAACGTTTAATATTCCACGTTATTATTGATATCCAAATCCAACTTTTACTCCATGTGAATCCACTATTCACATGGAGTTTTTTGATTAAGAAAAGGCCTATGTCTATTTTTCTGACATAAGCCTTTTCTTTCATTATTGATAAATTTGACTGCCTGCTTTTTTAAACTCCTCAGCCTTTTCTTTCATACCTTGATGGATCGCTTCAGTCGTATTCAAATCCTTATCTTTCGCATAATTACGAATATCCTGTGAAATTCTCATGCTACAGAATTTAGGCCCGCACATAGAACAAAAGTGTGCTGTTTTTGCTCCCTCTGCTGGCAGTGTCTCATCATGATATTCCACTGCACGCTCGGGATCTAGTGACAGATTGAATTGATCACGCCAACGGAACTCAAAGCGCGCTTTAGACAGCGCATCGTCTCGTTGTTGTGCACCTGGATGACCTTTTGCTAAATCAGCAGCATGTGCAGCAATTTTATAAGTGATAACGCCCACACGAACGTCCTCGCGATTCGGTAAACCAAGATGCTCTTTCGGTGTCACATAACAAAGCATCGCTGTACCAAACCAGCCAATCATGGCTGCCCCAATGGCTGATGTAATGTGGTCATAACCTGGAGCAATATCTGTTGTGAGTGGTCCTAATGTATAGAAGGGCGCTTCCTTACAAGCCTCTAATTGCTTGTCCATATTTTCTTTAATCAGATGCATTGGTACATGACCTGGTCCTTCAACCATCACCTGAACATCATGCTGCCAAGCAATTTGTGTTAGCTCACCTAGTGTTTCAAGCTCTGCAAATTGTGCCTCATCATTGGCATCTGCAATTGAGCCTGGGCGTAAACCATCACCTAAGGAAAAAGCAACATCATAGGCTTTCATAATTTCACAGATTTCCTCAAAGTGTGTATACAGGAAGTTCTCTTGATGATGATATAAACACCACTGAGCCATGATAGAGCCCCCTCGTGATACAATGCCTGTTACACGATTTGCTGTAAGCGGTACATAGCGTAAAAGGACACCTGCATGAATAGTGAAATAATCCACACCCTGCTCAGCTTGCTCGATGAGGGTATCACGATAAACCTCCCACGTTAAATCCTCTGCTACACCATTTACCTTTTCTAAAGCCTGATAAATTGGCACTGTTCCCACTGGTACTGCAGCATTTCGAATAATCCATTCTCTCGTTGTATGAATATGTTTACCAGTCGATAAATCCATAATATTATCTGCGCCCCATCGAGTTGCCCAGGTCATTTTCTCAACTTCTTCTGCAATGGAAGAAGATACAGCAGAATTCCCGATATTCGCATTGATCTTTACATGAAAATTACGCCCAATAATCATTGGCTCTGCCTCAGGGTGATTAATATTAGAAGGCATTATAGCACGCCCAGCTGCAATTTCTGAACGTACAAATTCAGGATCCATATTTTCACGAATCGCTACAAACTCCATTTCATGGGTTATAATTCCCTTTCGTGCATAGTGAAGCTGTGTCACATTTTTACCTTTTTTAGCACGCAAAGGCTTTCTCGCCAACTCAGGAAAGACATTTTCTTGAATACGCGGGTCATCAACATGACGAAAGCCATTATCCTCAGGTTTAATGGAGCGTCCCTCATATGCTTCTACATCCCCTCGCTCTTGAATCCATGCATTTCGTAAGGCAGGTAAACCTTTCGTAATATCTACTTGGTAGGCTGGATCTGTATAGGGCCCACTTGTATCATATACTCGAATAGGAGCATTTTCTTCATTTCCAAAGCTGCCTGTTGTCGGACTTAATGCAATTTCTCGCATAGGTACTAGAATATCTGGGCGTGATCCTTCCACATATACTTTTTTGCTTCCTTCAAAGCTAGACATAATGGTAATATTCTTTTCACTTATTGCTGACATGAGCTACTTCTCTCCCTTAAATATATTTTGATACAAGGACCGAATCTAGCTCACCCAACAATCCAAAAAATAAAGGCCGAATCCAAAATAATTATTTGGATCCGGCCACGAATGTAAAGGTCTATTGATTGCATACTCTGCAATAGCTTCTTAACTTTCCCACGCTGGTATGAGCCAGATCAGGTCCAAAGGGTCAAGAAACTTCGTAGCGTTTCCCTCTCAGCCTGACTCATCAGACTCCCCTAGTTAATACTATTTAGTTTGATGCTAGTGTAGCAGATAATACTAAGAGATGGAAGTTATTTTTTATCTTACTAGGTAAATAATATTTCCGCAAAATAGATCACAATGGTTACAGTTATACAGCTTACAATGGTTGAAAATAAAACAGCTTGCGCGGCTGTTGCTGATTCTACATCATATTCCAATGCTAGACTAGAACTATTACGAGATGTTGGAAAGGCACTAGCTATAAACAGTGATTGTGCGACGACTCCATCTAATCCCAATATATAAATAATGGCTAATGCAACAGAAGGTCCAATAATTAATCGCGTAAAACAGCTGATAAAGACGGTTTTATTAAACATTGATTTCATCTCTAGTTGTGATAATTGCGCGCCTAATGTAATTAAGGCCACAGCAATAAATCCATCTGCCACATGTTCTACTGGTATTTTGATAAACTGTGGAATACCAATATCAAAATAATTCATAGCTGCACCTATAATCAGCGCATGAATAATAGGCATTTTTAAAAAATCCTTAATGATTATCATACCTGACTTTGTAGAAGAAATTAAATTGTATAAACCATATGTATACGTAGTCATATTTTGAAAGATTACGAGCATGACCTGAATGGCTACCCCAATAGGTTGCGTGGCAAATATCATTTGAGCCACTGGAATACCGTAATTGCCCGAGTTAATAAGCACCACACTATTTTTAAAGACAGCTGCCTCTGTTCTAGGTAAACCTAACCCTTTTGCCATAAAATGACTGAGCAACATTTGACTACCGATAAAAAGTACAATAAATAATCCGACCTCTGCCAGTACAGATAACTCCACATGTGTTTCATATAAATTTATAAAAACAGCTGCTGGCATAAAGCAATATGTAATAAGCTGAGACAATGCTTTTAAATTAAAGCGAAATTTCTTTTGTAGTATAGCGCCTATTACAAGTAACACTAAAATAGGTACAACAATTTGAAAGAAAATCATTCCGAGATACATCATTTCAATGTCCCCCTTCCAGTGTGAATAGTAGTGTTGAATTCCTTCTAGGTCAATTTCTCTGGCTTTCACCATAAAGAAGACTGCCTCTATATTGAAGGCAGCCTTTCTTTTTAAGCAAGCTTAAATCGGTTTACAACTTCTTGTAGCTCGTTTGAAATATCGTTCATATTTTGAATAGACTCAGCTACTTTTTGTAATTCTACTTGTTGATCCATTGCAGAAGCACTTACTTGTTCCGCAGAGGCTGCTGTTTGCTCTGAAATAGCCGAAATACTTTGGATAGCCATGATTGCTTGATTTTTATGCTCTAACATGCTAGATAGTTTATTCATTAATTCACTAATAGAATTTGCAATTGAACCTGACAAGTCACTGCTATCTTTAAATGCTAGTTGCGTGCTTTGTACGGACTCATTTTGAGATTGCATTAAATCTGCATTAGATGCAATCACAGCAACCGTCTGCTGAGAATTTTCAAGAATGCTTTCTACTGTACTCTTAATAATTTCTGTTTCATTCTTAGATTGTTCTGCTAGCTTTCTAACTTCCTCTGCAACTACAGCAAATCCTTTACCATGTTCACCAGCACGTGCAGCCTCGATACTTGCATTTAAAGCTAGCAGATTAGTCTGCTCGGTAATACTTTGGATCGAAGCAATAATCTGATTAATATTGGCAATATTGAAAGCTAATGATTCCATTTGCTGCTGAATACGCCCATTCATTTCATTTGTCTCCATATTACGCTCTCTTAAACTTTCAACCTCATGCAATCCTTTTTCTGTTGTTACACCTGTTTTATGAGATAGCTCATCCATTTCATTAGATAGAGCCGTAATCGCATCAATCTGATCTGATAAATCCATCATTCGATAATTTGTTTCTTCTGTATCCTCTGATTGCTTCGAGGCTCCTTGTGCAATCTCGTTGATAGCTACAGAAACCTCTTGACTAGAAGCAACTACCTCATTAAATGCCTCATTTACCTGATTAGAAGATTGGTTCAATAACCTCGTGGAATTTAGTACAGTTTGAATCGCACTATTGGTTTTATCTAACATATTATTATAAGCCACAGCCACTGCACCAATTTCATCAGGCTTAATATATCGCTCTTCTACCTTTTGTGTTAAATCCCCTTCGGCTGCAGTTTCAATCGATGCACGTAAAAATTTAAGTGGTTTTAGTTGTTTATAGATGAATAACACACTTGCAGCTGTCATCAAAACCACCATAATAATGGAAGCAATAATCGTAAATACAAATACATGATTATATGTTTCTAGAATCTTTGATTCAGCTAACACGACTTGAACAGTCCATGTTTCGTCAATACCCTCTAAAATCATTGGAGCAAAAACATTATAGGCCTTTTCCTTCAGTTGATTAGAGTCAACGTACATACTTGTTAGTTCACCATTTTCCATTGTCTTACTAATACTTGTCCAAGTAGGATCCTCTTGCATATTGCGCCCAACTAGCTCATCACCAAAACTGTTAGCTGTTAGCACACCTTTATTCGTAATAATTGCCGCATAACCGCCCTCTGGGGCATTCGATTTTGTTAAATCATTTAAAAAATCTATTGATACATCGGCTGTCAATACACCGAAAAATGATCCGGAAGCATTGATCAATGGCACCGAAATCGTTGTCATTAATACAGATTGTCCGTTGACATTATAATCATAGGGCTCTGTCAAAACTGCACGTCTCTCTTCTTTTGGTACCCAATACCATTCAGAAATACTCTTATCATCAATACCTTCGATTAGAGCAGTCGAGATATCATTTCCGTTCTTACTTAAATAAGGGATAAAGCGATTTTTACTATCTACTAAAGAAGCCTCAGTTGGTTCTAAAATAATAGATTCTTGCTCAAAGATTGCTCCTACTCCAAGAATGTCATTATTGCTAGCTAAATTTTTTTCCATTATGTCTATGACACCTTTGGTAGACAACGTATTATTCTTCTCCATGCTTTCTATGATACGCTTTGTTGTTTGTAATGTCGTATTGGCTTTCTTAAATCTTTCACTCATAATAGCTGCAGAGGATTCAGCAGTTTGCAATGTTCCATGCTCTGCGTCTTCAACACTTTGCTTTTTTATAATAATTCCCGTTATGACAGTATAGGATAAAAATAAAATGAGAAATAATCCTATTATAAGGGAAGAAAGTTTTAAGGCAATTCCTCTTGATTTTTTCATAACTAACACCCCCACTTTTATACTAATAATAATAGATGGATGATTGTATCACAATAAATTATTTAGCGAATAAAGTAGAAAATTTACAGAATTATAGAGAAAAATACCGATACTTTGCTAATCAATTATTTTTCAATATGAATGACTAATGACTTATTTGAATTGAGATTCATAGTAAAACATCCTCTTTGAATTCTAAATTATAGAAAAATATGATATATTAACTATTAAATAGTATGATTGGAGTGACTTACATGAAAAATAAAGCGCTATCAACATTAATGGCCACGGCTATTACAGCGACACTAGTATTACCAATGTCTACTGCGAATGCCGCATCATCTCAAATACAATCAAATTCATATGAGACACATGTAGCAGCAGCCAAAAAAGTAATAGGTGAATCCGTAACGATCAAAAATATAACAAAAGATACTGTGATAACATCTAATGGTACATTTAGAATTCAATCGGCATTAAAGCCCCTATTTGATACTTCAAATAAAGCTGCATTAACCAATGCCCGAGCTACCATTGTAGTGAAAAATGGTCAAATTACGGACGTTACCTCATTAATATTAAACAAAGCAGGTACTAGCAAAAAAACTGTCTATTTTGATGGAGGTGACGCACTAATCTCGGGAGATCTTACTGTAAACGCTGACTATGTAAAGGTTCAAGATGTTAGCGTAGATGGACAGCTTATCATTACAAACAGAGTAAAAAAAGCCGTTACACTCGATGAAGTAGTAGTAGATGAAACAATTACACTAAAACCAATTGTCACGAAAAAGGTAAGTTGGCTATACGTCAACCTAATCGATATGAAATCATCAAACATCAATTTGGGACGTACTAAAGTCAATATATCTTCTGACCAAACTCTTGCCAAAGTAGATGTAGTAGGTAAAGTGGAATCTTTTGAAGCAATGACTAATATAGAAAAGCTTACAATTGATGTAGCGAAAGATTTTAACCTTTATGGTGAGGGTAAAATTGAGCAAATTGTTGTAAAAGGCGGTACTAAAGTAGCTTTAGATTCAGGACATCTGGTAAACAATGTACAGGTGGACGATAGTCGTGTCTCCGTGACGCTTCCTGTCATTGATAAAAAGGAACTTAATACACTTATCGCATCCCCACCATATGTACAAGTATCTGTGAACGGCTATGATGTTTTAAATACGGACAAATGGACAACACAAGCAGACCGTACAGTGTTTGATTCTGCTGTAGCAAGTGCGAAAGCTATAGCAAATAATTCAAATGCCTCACAAGAACAGGTGAAAAATGCCATCAATCAGTATAAAAATGCACTAGCAGTCTACCAAGCTGCTCAGAAGAGTGGTACAAAATATGGTTATGGTGATAAAGCTTCCCTTCAATCTTTAATTAATTCTGTTCAATATGTTACGGTTTCATGGGACGGTTCAAATGTCCCTTATAATTCGCCTTGGACTACTCAGACGGAAAGAAACGCCATCGAAGCTGCTGTTTCGTCTGCACAGTTAATTGTCAATAATTATTATGCGACTCAAACTGATATTGCCAACGCGATCAATAATTTAAACAATGCTATTCGCACTTATAAAAATGCTTATAAGTATGGCACAAATGGTGGTTATAATGTCGAAAAATCTTATTTAGAGTCCCTTATCACTTCAGCCTATAATGACCTTGTGTCAATATCGTACAACGGAGATGGCAGTGATGTACCTTATTACTCAAAATGGACTTCACAAAATGACTGGATCTATATAAATAACTATATTGAACAAGCGAAATCTATTGTAAACAATTATTACGCAACTCAGCTTGAAGTCGTAAGTGCTTATAATAATTTGAACAGCGCATTGAGCTATTACAACTCTGCTAAACGTGATGGTTTATTACACTAAAAGAAGGACTCTGCGTCATGCAGAGTCCTTAAAATTTTAACTAATTAAAAGCATCTACTTGAGACATGGTATTAATCTGTTTCCAGCTTCTATACCAATCCTCAATCTCCTCACTTGGTTCCACTGCCAAATGCTCTTGAAGCGTCTTTTTTAACAGCCAATATTGCTCCTCAACGGCGGCTGTATTATTAAGTAGATCGTAAAGTTTCATTAAAGTAAAATAACCAACCTCTGCATCTTTAATCTATTAACTTCTTATATTATTTTTCCAAAATAACAAAAATCTCTATAACAATAGGCAATTTTAAATTATTCTAGCATTCAGAAATATACATCTTCTATACCACACATCTAAAAACCTCTTCAATCTTATTTCATGGTAGATATTAAGCACATTTGCATATGGTATTTTAAAGCAAAAGTACTTGAAGAAGTTGCAATGTTCCCTTTGTCTCTCCAACCTTTTTCTACTTACTGAGCATTTGCAATATAAACAGCACAAGTTCAACTAATAAATACAAAAAAGATTCTAGACTATGTTAAGATTAAATTAACACCATATATTGTATATATTGCCTTCAATTAACCAAGAACATTAAACACAGGAGGATTCTACATTATGAAATCTAAAAAGAAACTTGTCTTACTGTCTTTAGTGGCAGTTCCTTCACTTCTTTACACCGCGCCAGTATCGGCTGCTGAACTACCAAACTCAGCCTACATAACTGCTAACTACAATGCTAACGTGGCAAATGTTGTACAACTTATTAACAACATTAACAATACAACAGCTACCTTTCAAACAAACTTAGAGGCCGCTTTAAAAGCTTATAATGCTTTAACGGGCACGGAAAAACAGTATGTCACGAACTACTCCACTTTGTCAGCACATCAGCAAACAAGAATTGCTTATCGTAAGCTGGCAGCACAAATTGAAGAGAAATTGTATTCTGTGGATTCTACGTCCCCTAATTATTATCAAAATGTTACTGATACAAAAGATTGGTATAATACCCTGAATGCAGCGCAAAAAACATTTGTAAGTGCATCTGCGCAAAAAATTCTAACTTCCTATATCGCGCCAAATACATCTGTTGACAAGGTGGTCAATAAAATTCAATTGATTAATTCATCTCGTCTCTCGTTCCATAAAGATGTAGCCAATGCCCGAGCAGAGCTTAATGCATTACGAAGGTTTTCAAATATTTCTTTACCTGCAGGTATCGAGCAACAATTACTTGATGCAGAACAGCTGGTTGTAAAGGATAAAGCAGCAGCTAAAGAAGTTGAAAACGCTATTGCAGCTTTATCACCAAAAACATCGACAGCTCAGGATGTGCAGGCAGTCAAAACTTCTTTTGAAGCATTAACACCTGTTCAGCAGCAACTCGTCCCAAATGTTTGGACTTTAGTGGATTTTGTACAAGGAAAGCATACACTTCCTACAAAAGACAACATACCTAAAAAACCTGATTTATCAGATACGGCAGCTATTCCAGGAAAAACAACTGCGATGACAAAAAATAAAAATACTTATAGAGCCAAAATTAATGTAGCCGCATCAGAAATTGACACGGAACGTTATATTCTTACAACAAAGGACAAAATGACCATCATCATTCCGCCACTTTATACACTTGTCAATGAAGATGAAGGAATAATGGATATTCAAGTAACTAAAAAGGCAAACCGAATTACACTTCAAGCGACATTGAATAAAAAACCAGTAACCTTTGATGCCAATATGGAAATCATAATTGAAGGTTTAACAGCAAATTCATCCATCGTCCGCTCAAATGATTTGGGCAAGCGAGTTCCTGCCGATTTCATTATCAGTGGAAATCGCCATATTATCCAAACAACTATATCTGACACATTCCAAATCCTAAACAATTAAAATAAAAGCACTAAAGAAATACCAACCTGAAACGATGTTGGTTTCTTTAGTGCTATCTTTTGAAAGTGGGCTATAAAAACAATAGACAAAGTCAACTAATCGACTTTGTCTGATCGTAAATGAAAATATCTGCTCCATAAATGTTATGTATCAATAAATATTTATGGGGTAAACCATCCATTTTTTAATTTAATTTGTTGTAGCAACTAGTTGATCCACAATGAAATCTAGCTGTTTTGATAATGAATAAATGTCGTTGTAGTAACAAAAACCAAAATTCATTTCAATAAGCCTTCCTTCTTTAATGGCTGGAATATCAGCCCAAACTGGATGATCTGTTAAATCTACCATTCCTTCATAAGATGAGCGGAATACATAATCTCCTGCATAATCTGTTAAAACTTCTAAAGAAACATCGATTGCCTCATTGGTGTTGTATTTATCATCTATTTTCTTTTGAATAATATCTGGTGCTTTCATTCCTAAATACTCATAAATAGCTTGAGAACCACGTCCAAAGGTATAGCTTGTCACAACGGACATTTTTCCTTTGCCGCCCTCCATAATACTAACCGTTTTATCCGAAATACCTGCCTCTTTTAGCTTCTTTTGACTATCCTCTACTTTTGTATAGAAACTAGCTAAAAGCTCTTTTGCTTCTTTCTCTTTCCCTAGTACTTCACCAATCTTTGTTAAACGTTCATCGAGTGAGATTGAGAAATCGATCATGATTGTAGGTGCAATTTTCTGCATTTGATCGTAAAGCTCATCCTTACTTGGAATAATGATGACATCAGGTTTTAATTGGATCACTGCCTCGACATTTGGTTCAAACCATTCACCTAAACTTTCAACTGTTTTTAATTCTTCCTCAAATGCTGCTCCCTCTTGTATTTTAGAAGAACCCACTGGTGTCACATCAAATGCTAGTACATCACCTGTATAATACATCACCACTACTCGCTCAGGGTTAACAGGTATTTCTACGTCTCCTTTCATAGTAGAGACAGTTTTTGTTTGTGATTCGCTTACTGTTTGAGTGGTAGAGGCTTGTTTTTCCCCGCCCTGTGTACTGGTTGATGCCCCACTACTGCAAGCACTTAATAAAAGCGTCAGACATAGAAAGAGTGTTGTAAAAGCTGATAAACCTCTTTTATTCATTGGTTCATACTTCCTTTCATTATATTGATAACCATTCTCAATATAATCTTGGAAGCTCCAATCGACAATGGAGTATCTTTCAGACATTGAAGGACTATCTTTTATCAGATCACTTACTTTTTGCTTTTGACGGAATTTTGTAGGAGAAACGCCTACTCTCTTTTTGAAAAGTCTACTAAAATAATAGACATCACTATAGCCCACACCCATAGCGATATCGCGTAAGCTAGCATTCGTCTTCTCAAGCAAAATAGAAGCTTTTTCAATACGTAGCTGAATTAAATACTCAATCGGGCTGCAACCTAATTGTTGCTTGAATTGAATGGATAAATGAGATGGACTATAGCGCAATGCCTTCGCAATGGATTCTAAGGTCAATGGCTGTGCATAATTTTGCTCTAGATAGGCTTTAATTTGACTAGAGACATTTAGCTTTTGAATGTCGTCACTGTCCTGATCTAACTGCATGAAAATTTCATTTAATAATTGATAGAATAGCGATTTAACAGTAAATTTGCTGAGGTTATTGGCATTTTCCCACTTCTTATACATAAAATATATTTTTTCAAACATTGTAATAGGTGAGTTAGGAACAAGACTGTATTGATAGTTGAAAGGATTATTTGTTTGTAACGCCCTTGCTATCATTTTATTTGAGGTTAAAGGAATGGAAGCTCGATAAAATATTAAAAAATATTCAAAGCCTTTGTCTGTAGCCATTATTTGTAGTGTGGTGCCCTTTCCACCGTGAATAAGATGAAAGCCCTCTAGTGTATAGTTTATTAAATCGATTTGAACTTCCGCACCACCACCTGTGGCATAAAGAAACATATTTGCAGGCAATTTATATGATTTTCCAATTTCTCCAGGTTTGAATAGCTCATATCTTATATCGAGCACTTTGATCGTTGCTTGATTCCAAAGAAATAGAAACTCCTCTTTTGGTAGCATCCTACATCATTCCTTCCAATTCTTCACTACCTACAAGCTTATTATAATTGATAATTATTCTCAATATAAACCTGTATAAGCATAGAAAAATCACTCAAACAATCCAATGGCTGAGTGATTTAATGGAATTTCACTTAATTTTGTTTAGTATGTTGTACTAGCATATCCAATTATTTAGCTTATTTTTTATTCGTTAGCCAGTTTGTTAATTCCTCTACCTGAGCCAACACGGCTGTTGGGTCATATACCATGAGCGCTCCTCTGGCCAAACATAAAGATGATCATTTTTTACGGCTGGCAAGCTATCCCATATAGGATCTTTCTTAAAATAACCTAAAAACAGCATTGTTCCTAAGTAACCAGATTGAGTGGTCTTGAAACTCATTCCCTCCTGCATAAACGGCAATATAACTCCATATACCATTCGACCAAATCTCCTAGTTGTAACAATTAATAGCATTCCTGTTATGACAAACCCCAATAATTTTTCATTTTTACCCCCTTTCATTACACGAATCTTAGTCCAATGAAAGGTCCATTCTCCACCAATGGAAGGATACTTATACGGTAAAACGGATTTTAATTTAAGGTTACAGTTAGATTTTTGGATAAACCTTAATGGCCCTTTTTCATTTTATCCATTGTTCTAGGTCACTGACTAATTTATGCTAGCCTATATCGATAATGATTATCATTTACGGAGGAAGAGACATGAAAAAATTAAAGCGACATATGCTCATTTATAGCTTATTACTACTGGTTAGTATCATACTAGCTGCTTGTGGTTCTACCAATGAAGAAACGAAGAAGGAAGAGACAACAGCATCAGCATCAACCACTCGGGTCTATAAGGATTATTTAGGTCATGAGGTTGAAATTCCTGTAGATCCTGAGAGAGTGGTTTATCATGGAGAAGGATACGGTGATTTACTTGCATTGAATATCAAAACAGTTGGTGCTGGCTTCTCTTGGATTACAAATTACGCTTGGGAAGATCGCGTAAAAGATGTAGAGGACGTTGGTTTTCCTATTAATGTGGAAAAAACATTGTCATTAAAGCCTGATCTTATCATTATTGGTACTTCAGATGAAAAAACATATTCACAGCTTTCTAAAATCGCCCCTACTATCGTGTTTGATACTTTTGCGCCCTTAAACCAACGTTTAACAGAGCTGGGCGATATACTTAATAAAAAAGAAGAAGCAACTCAATGGATGGATGCTTATACAGAAAAAGCGGATAAAATGTGGGAGTCACTTGTAGCTGATGACATCATTAAACCAGATGAAACGGCATCGGTTTTAACATATTATCCAGGAGATCGATTATTTGTCATGGCACGTGCTGGACTTTCTCAAGTTTTATACGATTCAAATGTGCTTAAGCCTGGCGACAACATACAAAAAATTCTTGATGATGGAACAGGCTTTGCTGAAATCTCCACAGAACTTCTTCCTGAATATGCTGGTGATCGAATTTTCATCCTTACACCAGTCGATGATGAAGCAAAACAATCGACAAAAGAAATGATGGAAAGTCCAATTTGGAAGAACCTACCGGCAGTGAAGAACGGTCATGTCTACACATTTGATATTGAAAAAAGTGATAGCGATGCCTCAACAAGAGAATGGCTGTTATCACAATTACCTACTATGTTAAAAAAATAACTAACAAGAGACATTTCATCTTTGTTGAAATGTCTCTTTACTTTTTATACAATACAGTTAATTGATAATCATTTTCATTTACTAAGGAAGTGAACAGATGGAAGACAATAAATCAGCTTCTATTAACAATGATTTACTATTTCATTTAGAAGATATTGACTGTATTTCGCAGAGCTATCCGTTTATCTCGACTTCTCATCATACGATGATACTTTTTACAAATGGCTGTGGGACATTAACGATTGATGATATACCCTATTTGGTGACGAAAGGAAAAATTTTTCTTGTTCAGCCCCATTCTATGATTGATTTATCGGATATAAATCATGGTTACCGTTTCTATAAAATTGCCTTTTCAGCCTTTCAGCTAAAACATAAGCACCCTTCCCCACATCTAGGATCTATTTTTTCTGATGAAGTGGAATATACAATTTATCCGTATACACGATTAATTCGTCTTAGCGAAGATCTGTATAATTTAAATCCTAAATTGGATTTTCTTAAACAACAAGGAGTCTTGTATGAACTCTTAAATTTATTATTTGAACATCAGCTTCATATGAACTACCAGTTGACAAAGGCGGTTGAAGAAACTATCGACTATATACATAACTATTTTCAACAGCCTTTAACAGTGAAAAAGCTAGCGGAACTCGCTCGTATAGCTCAATGGCAATATAGTACGATCTTCCAAACCTTAACTGGGAAGAAACCGCTTGATTATATTACAGATTTACGTCTTACAAATGCCAAGGAATTATTACTACAAACAAATGAGCCATTAAAAGATATTGCGCAGCAAGTGGGATTTGATGATGAATATTATTTTAATCGCCGCTTCCGACAGGTAATTGGAATACCTCCAAAACAGTTTGCACGACAATATAAACAAAAAACTGTTGTAAAAGATTGGACAGGACACGAGGTAGCCATTCCTCGTTCACCGCATCGTGTTATTTATCATGGAGAAACGTTTGGGGATATGTTGATTTTTGATGTGCAGCCAATAGGTGGTAACAAAAACTCTATTAGTAAATCCTTCTATAAAAACCATGTTCCTTATATTCAAGATGTTGCCTTTCCAATCAATCTTGAAAAATCTTCGAAGCTGAACCCTGATTTAATTATCTTTACAAATAATGACGAGCAGCAATATCAAGCACTATCTTCTATTGCACCAACAGTTACCCTAAATTCCTGGGATTCATTGGAGGAACGCGTTCTTTTATTAGGGCAGTGGCTTAGCCAACAACAGCGTGCAGAAGATTGGCTAGAATATTTTAAAATCCAAGAAAATACTATGTGGCAGCAGCTACAAACAGTTGTAGAGCCTGGCGAAACAGCATCTGTTTTGACTTTTGATCATGGCAAACGCCTTTTTATTATGGGCTGTACAGGTCTATCCCCTGCCCTTTTTCATCCAGATGGTTTTCAGCCTCACCCACAAGTCAAAAAGCTACTTCAAGCAGGCGAAGGGTATAGAGAAATACCAATAGATCACTTACCTCAGTATGCTGGTGACCGCATCTTTATGTTGTTATCTGATAAACCCGAATCGCAAATGGCTACGATGGAGTTGATTAATAGCGATATGTGGAAAGGACTCCCTGCTGTCCAAACTAACCATACTTATTTAGTGGATGCAACAAAGTGGAATTACGGAGATGCCTTTACAAGAGAGAAGTTACTCGGTGCATTACCAAAACTATTGGTTACTGCCAAGTAATTCTCATACCTATAATAAGGGGTGACATTTATATGAAAACGGGAAGTATAACAGATACGACAACTCAAATATCATTAAAGGATATTCGAGATTATATTGCTAAAAACCATCATCAACCTCTCACGATTAAGCATCTAGCACTCATTTCGGGTCTGAGTTCCAGCTACTTTGGAGAGGCATTTAAAAAGGCATTCGGTCAAAGTGCCACAGATTATTTAACGGCGCTACGTATCGGACATGCCAAGCAATTACTGCGTGATACCGATTTATTACTTCGTGAGATTGCTAGAAAAGTAGGTTACAGTGACGAATTTTATTTTAGCCGAAAATTTAAAAAAGAAGTTGGGATTTCACCTTCTGCTTATAGTAAGATGGCTCGCCAGCGTATTTCTACTTTTTCGGTCTCCGCTACCGGAAATTTATTAGCGCTTGGTATCATACCAGTTGCAGCTCCGCTGAATGCTAAATGGAGTCCTTATTATTACAATCATTATCAAGAGAAAATTCCCGTGCATGTTAATATATTCGATACAGAATCAGAGGACAACTTCAAAAAATTAGCCTCCGTTAAGCCAGATATTCATATTTTTCAAGAGGAACCCTCCCTCTCCATGCTTAATTGGCTTCAAACTATTGGCATCAAAAGTGTCTTTATACAAGCGAAGGATTGGCGAACACAGCTGAGAGAAATAGCTGTAGCTGTTAAAAAGCAAAGCGTAGGTGAGCACTTCATTCAAACATATGAACAAAAGGTATTACAGGCGAGATTAGAAATTAATCAAGTTGCTGAAAATGATACGTTTGCTGTTCTTCGTTTATGCGGTGATCAATTATTTATGTATTGTAATAAAGGGATTCAGGATGTACTGTATACAGATTTACAGCTTCGCTCTGTCGATGCTCACCAACAAACATATAATGAGCATATTACACTTGATCAGCTAGTAAATATAGACCCTGACCGTTTGCTATTTATCATTTGTCCCGATTCACCAACCCGAAATTATTGGCTTACTCTACAATACCTTGATCGTTGGAAAGAGCTCCGTGCTGTAAAAAATGGACATGTCTATGTTTTACCTTCGAATCCTTGGTTCGAATACTCAGCTATTGCTATAAGCCGAATGCTAGATGAAATGTTACTTATGCTAACCGGAAAAAATCCAAATCCTTTTCCTGTCCCCGTCCATGGTAACGTATCAGACAGTGATTTATAATTTCATTTGAGAATGATTATCACTGGAAGGAGACTTTGATGAACAATGAAACAAAATTGTCCTATTCAATGTCATACAATTATAAAATCTGCCTATTTATCAGCGATGTTTTTGCTTACTATCGGCATACTTTCCGCCTGCAATACCCAATCAAGCAATAAAGTGGAACAGGTAGAAACGCAGGCATCCTCAGAAAGTACAAAGGAGCAAAGTATTTATCCGTTAACACTAAAAGATGAGGTTGGTAATGAGGTAACACTACCAGCTAAGCCTACTAAAATTTTTGCACCTGTCATGGAGGATTCATTACTAGCTCTTGGTATCAAGCCTACTATGCAATGGTCTAATGGTGTTAAGCCACAGCTTTATTTACAAGATCAGCTACAGGGTATACCAGAAATTAGCTTTGCAAGCGGTCCCCCATCAGCCGAAGCCATTATGGCAGATAAACCAGACTTAATTATTTTGCACAATTCATTTTATATGGAAAATGGCACCTATGAAAAATATGCAAAAATCGCACCAACCTATGTTTTTAATAATGCTGCAAGTGATTTAGAAGGCTCTATTAAAGTTTTAGGGCAACTACTTGATGAAACAGACAAGGCTGAGCAAGCCATACAGGATTATCAAGAAAAAGTAGATGCAGCAAAAACAAAGCTATCCTCTATAACAGAGGGTAAAAAAATTGCGTTAATTCGCTTTAATGCAAAAGGTATGTTTTTCATGACAGATGAGTATTTTAGTGGGTATGTCTTAACACATGAATTAGGATTTGAACAAAGCAGCTACGTGAAAAATGGTGCCTTCGAAGTATCATTGGAGATTCTACCTGAACTGGATGCCGATTATATTTTCCTAATCAATGATGGTAATCTTGGGGATGAATTTTTAAATGAGTTGAAGAACAGTAAAATTTGGCAAAGTACAGCAGCCTTCAAAAACAATCAAGTATTTGAGACATCCGCGGATTACTGGCTAAATGGCGGTATTCATGCTCAAGGAAAAGTGATAGAAGATGTATTGGAGTTTTTAGCGCCATGATAACAATGACAAAGAAACCTTATACATCAGAAAACTACTTTGAAGTTGCCATGACATCTCGTCAACAGCTAGATTATCGCATTTTAATTGCAAGCCCAACAGATGAACCACCAGCAGATGGTTATACTGTCATCTACGCCTTAGATGGGGACGCCCTTTTTCCAACACTTGCAGAGGCAGTGAAATTACAAACACGTAAACCAAAAGGCTATGATCCTATTCTTGTTATTGGCATTGGTTATCCCTCAAAGGAACCTTTTGATATGGAGCGACGCTGTCTCGATTTTACACTACCTGTTACCAAAGAACATCTGCCTCCACGTCCAGATGGAACGCCTTGGCCTCCAAATGGCAAAGCTAATGAGTTCTTAGATTTTATTGAACATGAGCTCATGCCTGCTATAGCAAAGGAATGGCCTCTCAATAAAAAGAAGCAAGCGATTGTTGGTCATTCCTTAGGCGGTCTTTTCACACTATATGCTTTATGTGCAAGACCTCACTTATTCAGTCATATTGTAGCTGGCAGTCCCTCTGTTTGGTGGGCAGACAATGCAGTACTAAAAGTAATAGACAGATTTTTTGAAGATTGGAACGGTCAGCATGCTATTAATCTCTTACTTACAATCGGTGCTAACGAGTTGCCAGATATGTTAGAGGGAGCTGATCTAGCGGCTGAACAACTGAAGCGTTTAAGCGACCAAAACATTCTTACTAATTATGTGAAGTTTGATGAGGAGGACCATGTGAGCGTTCTACCCTGTATGCTTGGCCGCCTTCCTCGGTTTTTGGATTCCTAGTAGAAAAACCCAAGTGGTAATCATTCCACTTGGGCATTTTTATAACATTTACTTCTCTTTCTCTAAATGATCCTTAAGTATGCTAGCGATTTCCTCAACTTGTGATTTTAAAGCAATGGATCATAAGGCCAGAAACGCACTGGGTTTAAGTTGATACGCTATTATTTTTGACAGCTTCAATTGTCAATAGTAAAATTGTGAGGAACCAGTCATGTTAGTTCTAAGATCATTTAACCAAGATTAATACTTTTTTAAACTAAATGAATTATTAATTTTTCGCATTCTTTATTTTCTTTTTACGGATAACCTTAAATAAAATTGCTACGATGATTATGATCATTATAAAACTTAAATATGGGATCCACCATTTAATAGTTTCAACTATTCCCTCCGATAATCCAAAACCCATTAGAAATTCAGTCATAATATCTTCTCCTTTTATTTAAGTCTACTGTCTAAAATTACCTGTTTTGCACTCTGATAAGTTGCCATGAAATATATTACATATAGCAACAAAATAATACCAAAGCTTAAAAACATATTCTGTTTGATAGAAACTTCAAAAAATGGTTCTAATTTTTCTAATACAACCTTAGTAGTAAAGATCGATATGAAACTAGCTAAAATTAAAGGTGAAATAAAATAAAATCCAATTTGTCTAAATAACAACCTATTAATCATTTTTTTATCTGCACCAATTTTCGATAATGTCAGGTATCTTTCTTTGTTATCCTGTGTTTCTGTTAATTGCTGTAATGCTAGTATGGATAACGTGACAATCATTAAAATTATTCCTAAGTAACTACTAATAAAAGCTATTACTCCAAATACGCCAAAGTAAGTGTCTTGTATCACACTCTTAGTTACATAATAAATCTCTCCATCAAGAGATTTTTCGACCCATTTATTATTCATTATTTTATAGACCGTACCCTCAATTTCTTGAGAGGGAAAAACGCCATTCAATAAGAAACTATCAGGATTCATATAATTTTTCATATTGTCTGGAACAACCACTGTTCCTACATCATTTGCCCTGGTTGAATTTGTTAAGTAAGTAATGTTACCAAATATTTTTTTGTTTGCAGGAGTGAGCTCCTTATCACCAATTCTTATTTTCCCTTCTTTATTTAAGAAATATTGAATATGTTTATTAAAGGGTTCATAATTTGCATTAATAATGAATTTATTTTCTCCTAACCGAATTCCCTCTTCTCCAGATAGTTCCAATATTTTATTGTAATCTGTTTCAGTTATTAAAGTAACTTGTGACATAAGTATCTCTTGTTCTAAATCAGATAGTTTTACTTGTTGCTCTTTAAACAATTCTCCATAAGTTAAATCTGCATTAAACAACATTATCTCTACATAACTTTTAAGATTTTCTTTAAGTGGAATGCCATCTTGTTTTGCTGTTTCTAAAAGATTTTTGTTATCCTCATATGGTTTTACAATTGTTAAGTCAAATGGGGTAGCCGTGGTAACTTGTTTATTCATAGAACTTGTAACACTAAATCCTGTACCTAGAACAACCAGTGAAGCTATCAGTAATGCACTTAAGATACTTATTACTAGAAAATTGATTTGCATTTTACTTCCGAATTGTCGAAACAAAAATGAATTTAGTTCTTTAAAATATAGCTTTTTGTTTCTTTTAGCCAAGAACACCATCACACCGGAAATTGTATAATAAAACAAAATAATACCAACACCAAGAAGCGAGACTATTACAGTTAAATAATTCTTATCAAGTCCGAATTTCATTAACAATAGTATTCCAGTAGTTATTAAAGTAATTGCTACTAAAAAAAGGCTACTTGTCGCCCATTTGTTATAGACCTTTAACTCTTGATTTTTACGATTCGCAGTTAATAAATCGATAAGTTTAATGTTCATAATATTACGAGTATTAAAAAGTGCTACTATAATATAAATAATTGAAAAACTTATAATAGTTTCTTTTATAGCTTCTTTTGATAACAGCAATTTATATCCTACTGCATCACCTACAAACATTTTTAAAGCTAATATCGAAATAACTTGTGACATTAAAAATCCTAGCCCAAGGCCTATAATTAAAGCAAATAACCCTACCAAAAAGGTCTCACCTACAAAAATAAAGGATATCCGCCATTTACTCATCCCTAATGTCATATAAATACCCATTTCTTTTTTTCTTCGCTTCATTATGAATTGATTGGCATATATGATGAGAAAAGCAAACACAATTGCAATGAACCTTGTTAATAGTCCAATATACGTAACTAATGCATCCCCAAAAATCTCCATAGAATAATTTAAATCATTTAAAGCTGGTTGTGATGATACTGAATTAAATGCATAAAATAGGCTGACACCTAAGACAAGAGTTAGAAAATAGATAGCGTAATCTTTAATACTTCTGCCTACATTTTTATATATCAATTTAAAACTCATCATTGATATTTCCTCCTAGTAGTGCAACGACCTCCATTATTCGATTAAAGAAAGTTTTACGATCATCTTTTCCTCGTATTAGTTCATTAAAAATTTCTCCATCCTTTAGAAAAATAATCCTTCTGCAATAACTAGCATTATAAGGATCGTGAGTAACCATCAAAGTTGTAGCATCTTGTTGCTGATTTAATATTTCTAAATTTTTCAGCAGCATTTTAGCAGATTTACTATCAAGAGCCCCTGTTGGCTCATCGGCTAATAATAATGTAGGCCTTGTAACAATGGCTCTTGCTGCCGCGATTCTCTGCTGTTGTCCTCCTGACATTTGATATGGATATTTGTACAATACTTCCTTTATATCCAAAGCGGCGGCAACTCTATCGACTTCATGTTCAATTTCATTCACTGGGTAATTAATTATAGATAATGCCAAAGAAACGTTTTCAAAAGCAGTTAGTGTATCTAGTAAATTATATTCTTGAAAAATAAAACCTAACTTCTCACTTCTAAATTTTGACAATTTATGTCCCTTTAATTTTGTGACATTTTCGCCATCTATAAATACATGACCAGCTGTAGCAGTATCAATGGTTGAAATACAATTAAGTAAAGTCGATTTACCACTTCCACTTGGTCCCATAATTGCTATAAAATCGCCTTTTTGCACTTCAAATGAAATGTTTTTTAATGCATGGGTTACGTTACCCTTATTACCATACACCTTTTCAATATTCTCAACTTTTAATATTGTATTCACTTCCCATTTTCACTCCTTTTATGGATGACTTATCCTTTTACTACCATAATTTTACCATTCAATGAATTTACAAAAAATCGATTATTGTATCATAATATTACCGTTTTGTAAGATTACTAACTATGCACTATAATATAATGAAAATGTATAAATAATGGAAATAAAACCAGCCATTGGTTCTGTTGGGGAGAGATTAAAAATGAAAATATTCATTATCGAAGATGATCCAATTATCAGAAAGGAACTTTTTGACTTTCTAGAGAGGTATGGGTATGAATGCATAAGTGGCGATGATTTCACAAAAATTGTAGAAGATGCTCTACTAAGCATGCCTCATTTAATTATTTTAGATCTTAACCTTCCTTTTCAAGACGGTTTTCAGGTGTGTCGTGAAATTCGGAAATTGTCTTCTGTACCCATTATTATAGTGACTAGCCGTGACACTTCCTTTGACGAACTATTAAGTCTCCAAATAGGAGCAGATGACTTTATTACAAAACCATATGATTTACAAATCCTTTTAGCTCATATTCAATCCGTTTTAAAGAGAACTTACGAAATTTCCAAAAGTGCTATTCTTTCTTATAAAGATTTAACACTGGAAATATTAAAGAGCAAAGCTATTTATAATAATATAGAAATAGAACTTACAAAAAATGAATTATGTATTCTTAGATTATTGATGATGAATAAAGGAAACGTAGTTTCTAGAGATGAAATAATGAATGAGCTTTGGCAAAACGGAGATTTTGTTGATGAAAACACCTTAAATGTTAATATATCGAGGTTAAGGCGCAAATTGGAATCAATCGGTTTAAAAAAATATTTATTAACGAAGAGAGGACAGGGTTATCAGTTATGAGTTTAATTGAATTTTTTAAGGAAAAACAGTTAGCAATACTTTTTCATTTACTATCATTGCTAATTATCTCTAGTATCCTCTACTTGTATAATGAAAATGGAAGTTTAGTAATAGTAATAGATTTACTTCTTCTATTTTTCTTTTTCACACCAATTATAGTTAAATACTATCAATTAAGGAAATATTATAATGAAATAAAAAATATTTCAAAACAAATCAAAGAAAAAACATATATCGCAGATATTGTAGAGGAGCCCCCTTTTTTTTCAGGGAAATTCTTCTACAACATCTTAAATGAAGCAACAAAATACATGAATGATTGTATGTTCTCTTTGAAAAACTCTCAACGTGATTATACCGACTACATTGAACTTTGGGTGCATGAAATAAAAACACCAATCACTGCCCTAAAATTAATTATAAGTAACCATAAGACACCTGAAAACATCCTTATTCAAGAAGAACTATTAAAAATAGAAGGTTATGTTGAACAAGCTCTATACTATGCAAGAAGCAGTACTTTAAATCAAGATTATAGAATAGAAACATTTACACTTGATAAGGCTGTAAATTTAGCCATTAAATCACTATCTCTAAGTATTATTCGTGCCAACGGTAGTATATATAAGGATAACCTCGATTTGAAAGTCACATCTGATTCAAAATGGATTATTTTTATTTTGAAGCAATTAATAGATAATGCTATCAAATATCGTCATAATCCACTTAAATTATCCTTTATTGCTAAAAAAGTAGAAAACGGTACTTTATTGTTAATATCAGACAACGGTATAGGTATAGCTTCATCTGATATTGAGAGAATTTTTAAACGTGGATTCACAGGAACCAATGGTAGAAACTATGTTAAATCTACTGGTATGGGTTTGTACCTTTGTGAAACCTTGTGCAAAAAATTAGGGTTACGCATAAGTGTAGATTCTCAAGAAGATACTGGCACTACATTTAAAATATATTTCCCTGATAAACTGCGATTATTCCAAGAATCTAAATAATAGAGTTTATTTATTTCAAATCTCTTTTTTTGAGTACATAGAGACCTATTATATAAATTACTACTGAAAAGAAGCTTAAGTAAATAATATCATTAATATTGTAGTATAGAGTAGAAAAACCATCAGAAGCAATGTAAAAAGGTGTATTCTCCATAATCGTCTTTATCCAACTGTCATCTCTTTCTACAATTTGTATACCAATGTTATATAAAAAAATATATAGAACATATCCAATTATTAATGAGTAAACGCGATTGAACGTAATAGAAATTGTAAATATACCTACTGATAAGATAGAAGCGAAATAAACTATATATACAATCCAAACTGAAAATAGCGTACTTAGGATCTCCATACTAGAGAAATGTTTACCTATGAAAAGTTGAACAGTTAATCCAATTAATATATTAAAAATGCCATATAAAGAAGTATAAAATAAAAATGAAACACTTTTAATATGAATTATTTGACTTCGACTGAACATACTACTAAATACCATTTTCGAAGTTCCAAAACTAAACTCGGATCCTATCATATTACTGCCTAAGTAAATAAAGTAAATTTGTATAATAAATAAGGAAATACCAATATTTCCGCTTAACTCTACGCTTTTACTTAAGTTCATCTGATAATAAAGAACATTATCAATAATTGTAGCAATAAATAGTATTATTAAAAAAACGCATGTTGATGTATCAAATATTTTCTTTATTTCCATTCGGCTTATAGAAAACATACCAGTCATATTATCAATCTCCTAAATTTCCCTTTTATTAATAATTATTAAAGCTATTAAAAATAATACTAAGCCCGTTAATGCTAAACAAATATTATTTGACATTGATAAATTATTATATTGCATTCCCTTATAAACCAAAGCCAGTGGATTCTCTTTAATCCAAAGAGCTAATTTTGTTGTAGCGTCTAATTTTATTAAAATAATACCTCTAATCATACTCTCAAATGAAAACATAGAAATAATGGAAACTATTGTTGCAATTTGACTGAACGTAATAAACCCAATGATGAAAGATAAACTAGAAACAAAAAAGGAAATAAGTATATAATTTGTTAGATTAGTAAAAATATCGTGTGTAAGGTTATTCAGAGTAAATTTATTATGTTCCAATATCCACAATAAATTGGCTAGTAATCGGTGAATAGTTCCTACAATACATCCAATTAAAATCAATGAAAGTAATTTTGATAGGACTATATTTATACGTGAAAAAGATCCTGTGAATATAATTCTAGAAGTTTTTAATGAAAACTCTCTCGACATAATAAAAGAAGGCATAATGAGAATAATATAGTATGAAAGATCACCAAAGTAATTGAAATATGTATCCAAATCCGAAGGGGTTGGGTACATGGGCCTTTTTAGATAAATTGTAATAGTGTACAAAACTGCAATAAATAAACTTGACCAAATGCCATATCTTTTGAATAATTGTTTAACCTCTAATATTGAGATTCTTATAGTGCTATTCAATCTTATTTCCTCCCATTAACTCAAAAAATCTCTTTTCTAAATCTTTGCGAAGTGGATAAATAGCATTTATACTAATTTTATTTTTTACTAAATCTACTATAAGGGAATCAGAATCTTTATAAAGATATTGAAATTTTACTTTATCTTGATCAATTTCTATAAAAGGAATGTTTTGTATATCATTTAAATAGTTTTTTACCATTTCTATTTTTTTAGTTTCTATGATAAATTCATGTAGCTCTCTATCACTCTGTTTTTCTGTTTTTAAATCAATATAATCTACTACTGTTCCCTTCTTCAAAAATAAAACTTTATCACAAACAGCTTCAATTTCTGATAAAATATGGCTGGATATAAGAATTGATATCCCTTTCTCTTTTGAAACTTTTCCTAATATTTCTCTTATTTCAGCAACTCCTTCTGGATCTAATCCATTTGTAGGTTCATCTAAAATCAATAATTTAGGATTATTAACTAATGCCTGTGCAATTCCTAACCTCTGTTTCATTCCTAAAGAATACCTTTTTACCTTCTTATGAACAAAACCTTCAATCCCCAATAAATGGACTACAGATGAAACATTATCTCTATCATATCCCCCTGAAATCTCTGCAAAATAAATAAGGTTATCCATTCCACTCATATGGGGATAAAAACTAGGGTATTCAATCAGTCCTCCAATACGTTTTATATGTTGTAAAGGTTGCTTTTCAATATCAAACCGAACCTCCCCCTCAAACTTCGTTATTAATCCCATAATTATTCGCATAAGGGTTGTCTTTCCTGCACCATTTGGTCCAACTAAACCTATTACTTCACCTTTTGGAACTGAGAAAGAAACATTATTAATTACTTTATTATTTCGATAACTTTTTGTGATATTCGTCAATGTTAAAATATTACTCATTTCTTCTCCTCCTTGTAACGCATTTTATCAATTACACGCAACAATTTTACTGATTTCCCATAAAAATGGTTTATACTAACATTTTATTAAAATAAGTATTTATTGTAAAATAATAACATTTATAAATATTATTCTTTCATAAAAAAGATATAGCAAATTGTAATTTAGTAGTCTTTCTCCCTAGCTGAAAAGCCCAAGTGGATACATCCACTTAGGCTTTGTTGTAACTTCTGTTTGTAGGAAAAAATAAGGTCTAACCTTGCCTCTCCTTCACAGTAGGTAAGGAGTTCCACAATTTCGTATAAATTGGTATATAACTATATTGCAACTGAAAGAGATTACATCATGAGTTTTGCTATTTCTTGATTTGTAGGACAGGCATGGTCGCTTTAAAAAATTCAAATAATACTCCAGCTCATCCTCTTATAGAACAATATCTTAGAGCGTTCCTTTGCTACCATGTATGACTTAAAATAATATACTCAATTTAATCTTCCTAACATAAAGCACTTTGATAGCAGCATGAGCCCACAGATATATAGAATTCAACACCCATAATGCACCTAACTCCTCCTATCTCCTTTCTTGCTACTACTATATTTGAAATGATACTCGAATAAAAGTCTGCGAAATGTTCACAATTTGACAAACGATTGAGCACTGTGAAATTTAATTGACTAAAAAAGCACCCCTCAGTATACGCTGAAGGGTGTTGGTAACTATTATGGTTTAATATCAGAGCCAATTTCAAAGTAACTATTATTCATATTATTTTGATTTTTGGCTAATACAACATTACCGAATTTATCTAAAGTGAATATAAAGAAATTATTTCCTTTTCTAAAGATAGGATTATATCCAGGAGTAGTCGATACAGGAGCAGTTAAATCCAATGTAAATTGCTTTCCTGCAGGGTTTGTTGCTGATAATACACCAGTTCCATAGACTAGTATAGAATTGTTAGGTGTGTTAGGGTCTTTAACCAAATCAATTACTAGCTGTGGATCAATTTTAGTTGCTGAGCCCGTAACTGCATAATAATATCTTTGTTCGTATGATAAATCGGCATCAATATTTACAATAGCACGCATTGTTTTTGAAGCTGGAACATTGCTTGTACCTATATTTGTACCCGTCACTACTGCATCCTCAATGCTATTTGTAACTGTACCTTGATGTACATATTTACCAAAGTCATTGATATCAAATTTATTACCAGTAAAGCCTGTAATTTGATAGTCTACTGCATCATCCTTCATTTTCACTGTAAACGTTTTGTCCATTGTACCAGACGAAGATGGTTTTATAATTAAATAACTTTCATCTGTGGTTTTTGTACCTCTTGTGTAAGAAACAAATTGATATTCTGATGTTATGTCATCACCATTTTCATTTTCAATACTTAACAAACCTAAATCATTTATAGTAGATTTGCCACTTGAATCACGCATAATAGCTTCACTAAATGTGATTGTAAATGTTTCATTAGGATTACGATAAACTATGTTCTGTTTCTTTTTCCCATCGACAATTTTTTCAAACCGTGGTGGTGTACCATCTGAATAAAAGTTTTGTTTCATCCAGCCATTTTCTGATTCATCATGATTATTACCGCCAGAATCAGCTGTGTAAACAGTAAAATTACCGTACGTATCTTGTGCACCAAAGTAGACAACATATTCTGTATGAGGGGTTAAGGAAATTCCACTCATATCTAATATACCCGAGGCACCTTTACCACTCTTTTTAATAGAAGGACTGGATTTTAGTTTATCTTCTAATTGTTTTCTTTCTGCAGCTGTGTTTATTGTAAGTTTTGCATCTGGATTTTCACTACCGTCAGCATTTTTCTTTGGAACAAACCAATAATGAAGTTCTGTTGTCTCATCAGTATTAAAGCTAATAGTAGCTTGTTTATCATCGGGTCCTTTTATAGTACCTGATTTTAACACTAAATCAGAAATTAAAGGCGCCTTAGAATCTCCAATCATTTCTCTCGATGTGATTTTAGAGACTTCTCCACCACGATCTTTTAAAACCATATAAACAGAGTAGCTTATGAATGGGTTAAGTTTGTCTTTCGAAATAGTAATTGGGAATTTTTTTGTTTTTTCTTCTAAATCAGCTGGTCCAGAGCCCATTTCAATATAAATATCTTTTCCATCTATTTGGAAATATCCGGATTTTGATGATGAATCTGAAGCAAATTCATTTACAAAATCACGCTCTGTAATTCCTTTGTCCGTTAAATATTGTTTAAATGTTTTAGTTTCACCATTATCAACAACAGTATCAGGTAGCATCATATAATAGTACGTACCAGCCTTACTTGGTTTAAACTCAACTTCTACTCGTTTGAAATTATCCGATTCATCCGGTTTATTTACAATATTCTCTATTTTAATGACAGGCATTTCAAATTTTTCATGTACGTATTCCGCAAAGTTACGGATATTTTCACCAGATTGTACTGTATTCGAATTCTCAAAGTCATTCCCTGCTAAATCCTTGACACCAGGTAAAATCGTTACACGTAATGTATCCTTGTAAACAAAACCGGTTCCTGAAGGGATGGTAAATAATACTTTTTTGTCACCTTCTTTGTATTCCACAGAAGAAGGTTTAATTTTTTTCTGACCTGTTGTATTAACAATAACTGTTCCGGATAATTCATAATTATTTACATCTCGCGCACTTTCAGGATCTAAAGCCTCATTAAGATAAACATAAAATTGGTTTTCCTTACCAGCAGGTTCGAGTTTCACATTGTCTACAAACGGATGAATACTATCAAGCTCTTTCGTTGTAAAATCCTTTGCTACAGCAGGGTCTACTGAAAAGTTGCCAGACTCATCTTTCATCACAACATAAAGCTGATAGCCTGTTTCAGCCTGTAAGCCTGTTAAAATTTCTGTTATGCCTAATGCGCCAGCCTTTGCTTTCCCTTTACCCGTTGGATTGGCAACAATATCTGCTGTTGTTGGGTCAGGCGCTGTCGTTTTTGGGCGTAAATAATAGTAATAGTCTCCAGGTTCACTAGCAGTGAATTTGAATTCAGCTCTTGTTCCACCATGTAAAGGCGTAACTTGTAAGGATTTTACTGCTGGTGGTGATGCATCTTTCATTTGGAAAGACTGTGATGCAATATCTGATGCATTTTTCGATCCATCCACTACCATAATGTAGATAACATATTCTTTTTTCTCACCTAAATTAGAAACCTTAATAGTATTCTTATCTTTAATGGCTGCACCAGTTCCATGTGCTACGTTCTTGTTTGAAAGACGGTTGACCATTTCACTTTTATTTGGTGCCTCTACATCCTTTTCACGCACAATATAGTAGTAAGTACCGACCTCATCTGAAGTGAAATCTACTTGTATCTCACTACCATTTAGTAATTGGAGTTCCGTAATACTAACGAGAGGTTTTGTTTTATCATCAGGATTCTGGTTCTCATTATCATCTTTATCGATTGGTTTGCCATCTGGATCAGTAATTTCTCCAACATTATCTTTATCATCTAAGAAATCATCAAAGATATCATTTGGTGACACGTCCTTAGGTAAAATAACTTTATCAATATACGTATAATCTCCAATATCAATCTTGCCATATGAATTATCAACAAATAATGTGCCAATTCGGCCATCAATATACAGCTCAAGATCTTTGTAGCTATTGTAATTGATCCAATCGATATTCCCTGAACCATAAATTGTAAGCTTTGTTTCGGTATTTAAATTTAAAGTGCCAATATTCCCTTGAATTTCAAACTCTCGTACATTTCCAATGATATCTACACGTGGTAATTTTGTATTTGTTTCAATTTTTGTACCAGTTTGAGATACTACTAGTCTAGAAACACTGCTGTTATAGAATTCAAGATACTTTTCAACATTTTTCATTTCCTCTTTTTCTTTAGACCAGTTGACGAACGGCTTGTCATTATCATTATTGGGTTTTGTCCAATTTTGAAGATCGTTCGAATTGTTAGTTGACGAATCTTCTCCTTTATTGTTATCTGGATTCGACCAATTGATGAATGAGATATTGTTACTTGCCACACGTCCAAGAGCTAATGGTTGATGGTTTGCAGCCCCTATATGCAATGGTGGGCGAACTGTTTCATTGACAAACATTGTCCCTGTCAATGTCATATTAGAGAATTCGATATAATTACCATTTACTACAATCGTTGCACCTAAAGAACCGTAATTTCCATCAAAATCGAGAGAACGAGAACTTGTTCCACTTGCATTCAGCGTTAGCTTTGAAATGGATCGAATTACTTTCCCTGAAAGATCACCCTCAATATAGGCACCTTTTAAGACAGGTGCATTATAGTCGTTAAAAATATGAGAAAGGTGTTCTGGAATTGTGTAAGATTCACCATTTACATAAACTGTATCATCTTCAACACTTGTAATTTTGAAAGATGTTTCATTGCTCTTCTTCTCCTGTGAACCTACAACAAACGAAGCAAACTGTCCACGGGTTACTGGAGCAAACGGTGAGAAAGTAACTGGGGTTGTACCCTCGGTAATATTTAAGTCAATAACTGTTTGAATATAGAGGGCGTTACTTGTTTGGCTATTAACATCCTTAAAAATATTATTATAATTTTGGGATACCTCTAGATGGAATCCAACCACTACCATTTTGGCAAGTTCGCCTCGAGTAATAACTTCATTTGGCATAAATGTTCCGTTTGAATAGCCCGACATGATGCCTGCGTTTTGCAATGCAGCGACATATTTATAATATTCGCTACCTTTAGGTACGTCTTTAAAATAAGGATCTTGGATACTTTTCGTATCCAATTTTAAAACAGTTGCCAACATTTTCGCTGCCTGTCCACGTGTTACATTCACATCTGGACGAAATGTATTGTCAGCAAACCCTTTAATTACGCCTTGTGAATATAATTTTAAAATATCGTTATAATGATCTGTGTACTGGTTAATATCCGTAAAGGGAGAAGTAGCCGCTGCTGCATTTGGTGGAGGTACTACAACAGCAATCCCACTTGAAGCAAATACTGTTGCAATCAAGGCTTTATTTACTTTTTGGATTTTAGATTTATCCATTCCACTCTTCCTTTCGCTTATGTATTTTGATACGCACAAATATCATTTTGCTCATATCCTTTATATCGACCAAAGGCTAGTGTACCTTCATAGATAAATCTAAAATAGTAGGGTAAATTTTAGGGTATTGCTAAGGAGCAACAAATTTGTTGTCATCAAAAGGAAAGCTAAGTTTTCCTTAAAGGCTCCTTGTACTAATCACCTTTCTATAATTCGTATCAAAACCACAGCTTGCCAGGCTTAGAATATTCCAAAATGCAAAAAAGCCAAGGAGCATCGGTGCTCGCTTGGCTTTTGACGATATATAGGCATACATCTAGTCGTACTTGGGGTGTCATAAGGGAAAGGGGGATAACCTTACGTCTTGTCAAGTCGATCAAGAGATGTGGCCCGAGTTACATATCATTTGAACATAATTTAAAAGTCATGTGGCTGATGACTTATACACAGCTTGCCCAAATGATGTTTGCATTAATCATTACCCCAAAAATTTGGGTTGTAAGCTCTTTTGTTATATTTTTTTATTCTTTTTTTGAGACGCCAACTTTTACCTGATTTCGCCCTTCTTGTTTCGCAAGGTAAAGTGCGTCATCAGCCGCTTCAATTAGCGCTTCAGTTGTACTTGCCATTGCTGGATAGGCCGCTATTCCTGCAGATAATGTTATTGGTCTACCACATGGACTGACCGTATCAGCCAAAGTTTTTCGTAGTTGTTCTGCGACTAGTGTGGCTTCCTCTACAGTCGTGTTCGGCAGAAGCATGACAAATTCCTCGCCACCGTACCGGCAACATACATCGCCTTCACGAGCTACTGATTCCATTTTTTTAGCCAAAAATTGTAAAACTTTATCACCTACTGCATGTCCATATGTATCATTCACACTTTTAAAGTGGTCTAAATCTAGCAAAATAATGACATGTGGTACCTTACTTGCTAACCATTCAGCAAGCATTGAATCCATTGTACGTCGGTTTGTAATCCCCGTCAGTGGATCAACAGTAGATTGATCCTTGAAAAAGGAGACCTGTCCATGTAGAAACGATAAACTTCGAACCAATGCATTCTTCAAAGAATAGGCTTCAAAGTACCATCCACTAACAGATTTTAAACCTTCTACATTTTTCTTATCTAAACTTTCTTCTGTTAATGATGCTAATTGTTGTAAAGGATTCGCAATACGTGCTGCAGCCCAAAGTACAATGATAATGGAAACAAACATAAGAGGGACAGATTTTATAATGACCTCCTGTACACGATCAAAGGAAGGGGCTAATGCTACCTCTAAAGGTTTCTGCGCAACAACTCCCCACCCTGTCGATGCCACTGCACTATAGCCAGCTAGCATTTTCACTCCTTTTGTATTCTCAACTAGTTGGGCACCATCCTTGCCAGATGTAACAGCTTGAACGACTTTATTTTTTGTTACAATGTCATTAATACGACTTGGATCTTGATGATAGATAACTCGTCCTTCTGAATCAACTACATATACGTAAGAACCATCCTTACTATAATGTTCTCCCAACAAGGTTTTAAAGGCATTAGGTTCCTTTAAATAAATAGTGCCAGCAATCATTCCTAGATATTCATGGGACTCCGAGAAAATAGGATGCGATATAAAAATGATGAGCCGCCCTGTCATCGCCTCATATGGCTTAGAAATAATTGGTGTCTTTTTGGCTAATGCCTCTTTAGCGCCAATTGATGTTAAAATCTCTCCTTTAATTTCTATAGAGGGCGGGGAGACAGATAAAACAAGTCCCTTTGCATTTGTTATAACCACCGAATTGAACATTTGATTTTGCAATCTCAAACGCTCTGTTTCCTGATTCAATACTTGTTCATCATCCATTTTCGTCCTAACCTGCTCCGCGCTATACCCTAATATTTGGAAAGCTTCGTGTAGATAAGAATCAGCAGTTGATGCTAATTTTTGAGCATAAACTCTATTCGTTTCTAGCGCATTTTCCTTAATGGAATCAATGTTCATCCTATATCCGCCCCAAACACTTCCTATGCTTGTTAAAAAGAATGCTGCCATTGCTACGCCCATTATAAGATGCTTTAACTTTAATCGGTGCGATTTCATTTTTCCCCTCCTATTTATGATTTTTTATATGTATATTTTGAGATTCTAAACAATTAGTGCCTATTATAAGCAAAGACTCCTATAGGTAAAAGTAACATGTATTAATTGTGTAAGAAGAATCCAACACACCTCTAGGATTGTATCAATAAACGAGATCGTATCATATAGAATCTGGCAAACAAAATTCCAACTTTTTAGTTACTTAGATTAAAAATTGCAACAATTGACGCTAATTTTCTGAAATTTGATAGAAAATCTAAATTCTAAATTTTTTTACTTTTATTGTTATTCTGACATATAAAAGTTGAAGCGTTTATTTTATAATAAAAATTAGCATAGGCAAGTTAAGATTCAATCTGTTATAATACTCATTAAAATATAATAAACTGTAGTAATACAGTATATAGAAAACGCTTTTCACACAATGGGGATTATGAGAAAAGCGCTACTCGCCATCATCATACAGATGGTTGTGTAGCCTACACAAAAAGGGGTTGGAAGATTTGGGCATTTTAAAGGGGTTAAAAATTCTCGATTTTTCTGCATTACTACCAGGACCAATGGCGACAATGATATTTGCTGATTTAGGAGCAGATGTCATCCATGTTGAATCTTCAAAGCGGGTTGATTTAACACGAATTATGCCTCCCTATGACGATGATCACGAGGCATATATCCATCAACATTTAAATCGATCAAAAAAATCGATCACGCTAAATTTAAAATCACCAGAAGCTATCGACATTGTTAAATCACTTGTACAGGAGTATGACGTTATTATCGAAGGATTTCGACCTGGTGTAATGCAACGACTTGGCATCGGCTATGAAGCGCTTAAAGAAATAAATCCTAAGGTTATTTATTGTGCGATTACTGGCTACGGACAAACAGGGCCTTATAGTAATCGACCAGGACATGATAATAACTATCTATCCTTAGCTGGCTTACTCGACTATTCCCGCCATAAGGATAAAAAGCCTGTTTCCATGGGCGTTCAACTAGCTGACATAGCTGGAGGGACAATGCATGCAGCGATAGGCGTACTGGCTGCTGCCCTTCATCGTGAAAAAACAGGAGAAGGACAGTTCATCGATATTAGTATGACAGATGCTGTCTTTTCACTTAATGCTATGTATGGTGCAGCATTTATTGGAGGTGGACGTGTTCCACAGCCAGAGCAAGAAATTTTAAATGGAGGCAGTTACTATGATTTTTACAAAACAAAGGATGGGCGGTTTTTCTCTGTCGGTAGTTTAGAGCCTCAATTTCGCAAATTACTCTGTGAAGCACTCGATATTCCTGAATTGATCGATAATACCTTCAATGACTCCTACTATACGCAAATTCGTTTTAAAGAGGCTGTTCACGACGCCTTCTTGTCCAAGACATATGAGGAATGGCTTGAAGTGTTTAACGAGGATTTCGAAGGTTGTGTAGAGCCAGTTCTAACATTTCCTGAAGCATGTGAGCATCCACAGCTAAAGGCACGAGAAATGATTGTGACTATACCCAAAAGCGATGGCACTATGCAAAAACAAATTGCCTCTCCGTTTAAATTTGATGGTACGCAGCCTGAATACAAGCATGTTGGTGCTAAATTAGGCGAGCATAATGAGGAAGTTTTACTATCACTGGGCTTTGATGCTGAACAAATCGAGGCTTTGAAGGAAAAAGGCGTTTTAGAGTAAAAAAGGTGTCTAATACTGTGACGTATTAGACACTTTTCATGTTGTTGAAAAAGATCATGTCACTAGCAGAAAAAGATCTTTTAGCAAGGCGAGGGGTTGATTTCCGTTCCGCCAGCGTCCTTTCCAGGGGGCGTCCGATGAGCCGCTTCACTCACTTACGTTCGCTCCAGGGTCTCATCTGTGACGCTAAATCCCCTAGGAGTAACGCTGGCTCCACTCCAATCAACCATTCTGCAAAGTGTCTTTACTTTTCATAGAGATTAAATCTCCCATTATCTGTATTCTTAGAGGGGATAAGCTTTTATTTTCAATGTGGGAAAGTGAAACCATCAATGACATGGGTAGTGAACACTCCATTTTATTTGTGTAACCTTTGCCAAAAAGAAAGCACTTTTGTGGGTTGGAGTGGAGGGCTACTTGACTCCCGTGGGATAGCGAGACAGGCGAAACCCTGCACGGAGCGGTAGCGGAGGAAGCGATTCGGCGCTCGCCCACAGGAAAGCAAGTAGCCTGCAACAGAAACCATTTTCACCTTTCACAAAAATTCTATTGATGTTTTGTTTTTCAACACTATGAAAGGTGTCTAATACTGTGACGTATTAGACACCTTTTTTATACATACGCACTAATAAACATACGAAGGCTTTCAAAGTGATCATCTATTAGTAGATATTTTTTGTAAATCTCCATTAACTTTTCAAAAAGCTCGTACTGCTCTGTTACAAACAAAACTCTTAAAATATTTAACATATGCAGGGAGGCACTTTGTGCTACAACATAGTATGGTGCATTTGGTTGACGATAATTGCGTCGCCACTCTTCCACAGACAAGCCAATATGTTGTAGAGAGTTATTCACATGAAGTGCTATATCCTGTTGAACATATGCTTCAATTGCAATAAGCTGTTCACTACTAAAGTTTTTTTGTACTAATGAAGAATTAATTTTTTTATTCGATGCTAAAACATGCTCTTTTAATAAAAGTAAGCCATCCTCATAACGTGCCATTTTTACATAATGCTCTAGTAGAATGGCATATAAATTTTCTAAATAATTTAACTGATAATTTTTAATAATGGCAGGTGGTGTTGGTTTACGATTTGGTAATAGCTCTTTATACTCTAGTAATATTTCAATGGCATAATTATTTATTCGTTCATCCTCTAATAAATATTCACCATAATGTATAACGTTTTCACTCTGCTGTTCTCTATTTGCTATATGAAATAAAATATAGGCAATTAACACTTTTTCCTTCTCTGATAGTGCATACATTGAGTAGCGCCATTCCGCTTCAAATGAGGTAATAAACGATTTGACACGATTAAAATCACCTTCTGATAAGCAATAATGAGTAACAATTTGATAAAGACGTAACTGTTTCTTTGCCAAACAGCTAGCATTATGCTTATCCACATGAGTTATACACTTATCCAGTATCGCTTTATAGTTATTCACAAAGTTATCCACATGTTCACAATTTTCTCTCACAGAATGCTCGAAATGTCCCATTATTTCATAAAGAAATGTGAATTGCTCTAAAGGTTTGTGGATAAGCAGTGAATAAACTTTTTTTGTGAAAAGCCAATGCCAAAAAGATGCATGCTCTTTATACATCATATGCACTAAATATTCATCTTGAAATTTATATAAAATAATTGATTGTAGCTCATTAACTGGCATAGCTATTTGCATTCTTTTCCCAAAGACTAACCAAATTAATCGTTCTAAGTCTATTGTATGTTGTGCAAAAAGCTGCTCAAAAAAAGTATCTTTACCTTTTTGTGTATAGAAAAAAGCACTGAGACGCTCATTCACAAATTTTGAATCTAAGCCATATTTGTCAAAATATATTTGCATTTCTGTTGATACATGACCCCAATATTTACGTGCTGTGGAAAAGGCAATATTCTTAGCCGTTTCTTCGTTTACTAAAAATAGATTGGGTGAAAGTGAAGTACCAAGTATTTTTGGATCTTCTTGCAGATTTGACTCTGCCTCCAGCCAAGTTGCTAGTATATTTTCAGCACCCTTTTTACTTCTTTGTTTATAAGCCATGAATAATTGCTCATCACAGTCCAACAGCATAAAAATGGATCCTCCCATCAATTTCTACCAACAAAGATCTTCCCCTATCATTCAAATACATGATTTTTACACTCTTTCTTCAATATAACAAATCTTAACTAACATATGCTAAAAAAATATGGGTATGCATAGCAAAAACGTTAACAAATATAAAAAACCATCTATATAAGTGAACACACTACATAGATGGATATCATCTTTACCAAAACAACGGATATTTTCTTTTTTCTCGTAAATTATTGATCAACAAACCGAAAAATACAATGATGATTGCTCCAATTAATACAGGGGTTAGTAAATAACTCCAACCATAACCTCCTAAAATAATAATTATAGGATTGGCGCCTGCTGGAGGATGGATGACCCCTAAAAAGGCCATAAAAAATATAGTTAATCCAACACCAAGACTAATAGACAATATATTGGAGCCTAGTAATGAATACATGGCCAACCCGATAAATGCCGAAATGAAATGACCTCCAATTATATTTCGAGGCTGGGACAAAGGTGCATTCCAGACGACAAATATAAGGACACAGCTACCGCCTAATGATGCCATTAACCATGGTGAATCGGTAAGGTTAGTTAACCATAGCAACACAAAAATGCATATTAATCCTCCCAATGCTCCAGTAAAGGCATCAGCGAAATTTGTTCGAGAAGGAGCATGACCTCCTCCTCTCATTTTTAATATAAAAGGTTTTATACTATTCTTTTTCTCTATTTTGTTTTCTACACCTATAATTTCTGTCATTAGACACCAACTTTTCTCATCTATACTCATCTATTTTATATAAGGTCCTGTTAATCATTGTTAAACTTTAACTATTATATCAACACAACAATAGATTTCAATCCAAACTTCAAATTTCAGACAAACATTTACTTATCTGACTTGTAGCTCATACAAAAAAGCAAACTTTTAAAAGTTTGCTTTTTCAAGAAATCATTATTAGTCATATTGTTTTTTAATAGTTTTATATATTCTTACCTTTTTCAATACAGTTTTAGGTACTTGGAAAGTGGCTGTAACAACCCCTGGATGGCGTCCGATTTCAATGGAGCCTGTGATAGTTGCTCTGTTTAAAACCTCTGGTTCGCTCATCTCAAATAGCTTCGCAGCTCGACTAATCGCGTTATCAGTCGCCTCATTTAACGTTTTACCAGAACCAACCACTGACACTGGGAATGCATCCTCTACCTGCTTAACACCAAATTCCTCCGCTAGCTCACGTGCGCGACGTTTTTCTTCCTTGGTAAAGGGCTTTGCTGTATAAGGTAAGTCTTCTACGTTTGGTAGTAAAATTGGGCCTTCCAAAGCTACTTTCTTCAATACCTTAACTTGAAGCTGCACAATACCCGCTACATCGGTTGTATGTCCTGCAATCTCGCCGTCCCCTTGCATAGCATGCATGTCTCCAATATATACACCACCGCCTGGTACCTTGACTGGACAAATAATAGTCGCACCTTCTCGTACTCGGCTGATATCCATATGTCCATCGGTACGATGTAAATCCAATTCTTCTTGAGTAAAAGCATATTCATGTGGTGCTCCAATTAAAAATGAACCAAAGTCACCTGCATTATGTGAATCAGGCATCGCTTTAGAAGGGGTTGTCCCAAGCTGACCTAAAAATGGTCGCATTCTCGCCAATACACCTACTAAGTCGCTTGGAGCCAATGCAACAACAGGATTTTGTACAGCGTTTTCAGGTGTTCTCATGTAGTTTCTAGCATCAAGTGCAATTCGTCTAGCACCCTCTCGCCCAACAGTTACACCCATTTGCCCTTTATGATCTAGTGCCATCGTATAGCCGTTTGTCATTTTAAAGGGTGCCGTTTCTGTATCACATGTAGAACATCGAATTGCATGTGGGCCTATTCCTTTTACAACTGTGCTTGGATGAAGCTTGCCACAGCCTGGACATTTTACAGAAACAAATGGATCACCAATGAATCGATCTACAATTGCTTCATCATGGCCAGACGAAGTTGCAAGAGATGTGACCTGAATAGATTTAATTTTTATAACAATGGCGTCTCCCACCTCTGCTCCTTCTACAAACACGGGCTTCGTTACTTCATGTCCTCCACGAATAGTAGGAGTAAGCATGGGTCCCCAACATCCAGGTGTTGTATTGGCAATAATCGTTCCACCATCCTTAAGCGGCCCTAACATCTTCTGTGATGGATCTAAAATACCATCAATAAACTCATTTACGAACAATGTTTCAGCGGCTTGAGGTTGCTGTATAAAATCATCACTTTCTACTTCTTCTTTTTCTAGCACATGCATGTCGTTTGTCATTTTCTAATCACGCTCCTAGAATAATTTTTATGTATATCGTTATATGTTAAAAATGCTCTCTACACTTGCAGAGAGCTATTTTTATCAATTGTTCATATATAAATCAAAAATATGTGAGAAGTCTTCTTTTTTATACTTATCTTTATGATCGATCATCCAAGTATTCGCAAAGCTTGTAATTTCTTTGAATGACGACGCAGGAGATATATTGTCATTGCCAATTCGACCAAGTGATGATGATGCTATGTTTAAACTTTTTTCCGCTACTTCTAGCTTATAAGCATTGTTCTTTTGTTCATAGCTAATGGCATGTAGTGCTTTATATAAATCTTTAATGTCATCAATAAAGCGTTTATGAATGTCGATGGATAGTGGGGAATTGCCGATTGTAAACTTAATTTCGACATCAAGGTCGATTGTTCCTGCTGTTTCGAGAAAAACTTCTGTCACAGTATACATTGAGTAGTCATAGCGTCGCAGTAATCGTTTCTTGCTCATAGCACTTTCGCCATCTACATGAATAATCGCACGATTTGTAAAGCAATACTCATCTGCCTTCGTTTTAATTAAAAAGTAAATTTTTTCATCAATTTCATGTAAGATAAAATCATCTGCATCTGTCTTATCATAGTCCTCTCTTGGCACAACCACACCAATATCTGAAAGTCCAAGTGCATCTGCTGCTATTTTTTTAAACATCGTCATTCCTCCTAATTTGTCATACTCTTTTTACGCTTTAGAATCTGTAAAGGTTTCATCAGGTATTGATTTATATAAAAAATGTTCTTCTTCTCTTGTAGAATAAAAACATTTACTGGTTAAGCTATATAACCCAACATTTCCTCTTTTCTATACATTTCATTTATAATAATTGTCAGTAAAGATTCTTCCAAATCGAAAGGTCGTGTGAACAAGTGCAAGAACCAACCATTTTAGTAGTGGATGATGAGGCAGATTTAGCGAATCTACTAAAAGTAAGTTTACAAAAAGAGGGCTACAAACAAATTTATACAGCTGGTACCATTCACGATGCTTGGACAAGCTTTCAACAAACAACACCCGATATTATACTTCTAGATGTCATGCTTCCCGATGGTGAGGGCTACGATTTATGTAGACGTATCCGTGAAGTATCCCATGTCCCTGTGCTCTTTATGTCTGCTAAAAATGAGGAAATTGATAAAATTTTAGGACTAGCCATTGGCGGAGACGATTATATTACAAAACCTTTTAGCCCGAAAGAAGTAGCCTATCGTGTGAAGGCGCAATTACGTAGAGCTGGCTATCAAACACAAGATACCCTAACGAATATTGTTGAAAAAGCACTCCAAATTGGGCCATTTCAGTTGAATGCCGATGAAACTGAAGTGCATAAAAAAGGCGTATTATTGGAGTTAACAGCTAAGGAAATTGGATTAATGGCGTGTTTTATGCACAATCCCAATCGAATCTTAAGTAAAGAAACATTGTTTGAACGTGTATGGGGAGAGGATTTCTTCGGTTCCGATAACACTGTTATGGTGCATATTCGCCGATTGCGTGAAAAAATTGAGGAAGATGCCTCTAATCCTCTATATATCACAACGGTAAAAGGACTTGGCTATAAGTTTGTCATGCCAAAAGAGGCACAAGAATGAAGTGGAAATTAACCGCTCGCTTTCTCCTTTCTGTACTTTCTATCGTCATCATTGTTATTTTCGTCAATACAGCTATCTTCATGGGACTCCTTACTTATCGGCTAGCAACTGACTCTGAAGGCGTTTCTGCCACCAAAGAGGAGCACTTTGTGCGGGAATTTCAAAAATATATCGAGTTAAAAAATGGAGCAACCTCCATACGTGCAGACGGAATCGAAGAATTGCATCAAAGAAATGCTTGGATACAATTGCTTGATGAAAATGGTCAAGTGATTGATGCTCATTTTGCACCAGCTAAAGCACCATTGCACTATGCACCTATCGACTTAATTCAAGTATATAAATATAAAGAATTCGATTCTGATACTACGGTGTATATCGGCAGTAAGGATTCCATTAGTTATTTAATCGGTATTAAAGGTAGCGGTGTTACAAGGTTTGTTACGCATGTTTCTGGCACATCACTTTTACAGTTTATAGGGAAATTTGGCCTGTTCATCGTAATTGCGGACTTGTTAGTAGCTACATTAGTAGGGTGGCTTTTTGGTCGCACATTAACGAAACCTCTTTATGCGATGATAGATCGCATTCATCATTTAAAGAACCATGATCATACGTCTATTAAGTCTCCTGGTGGTGTCTACAAGCCGGTTTTTGAAAACTTAAATGAAGTATCACGAGAATTGGCAGCCCATGAACAGGAGCGAAAGAGACTAGAGATTATGCGTGAAGAATGGATTAGTAATGTCTCACACGATATGAAAACACCACTTGCCTCTATTCGAGGTTATGCAGAACTATTGAATGATGCACAAATAACAAATACTGAGCAAATGGAGTATGCTCGAATCGTAGAAAAGCAATCATTGCATATGCAAAATCTGCTGGATGACTTAAATTTAACGATGCGTTTAAGACATCAACAGCTTCCACTTACACTAAATGAAGTGAACATGGTGCCTTTTATTCGAGAGATAGTGATTGAAACATTAAATACACCACAATATGAACAAGCTAATCTTATGTTTGAGGCGACAACCGAGAAAAGTCTGCATCAAATCGATGAACATTTTATGCGCAGAGCTATCATGAACTTTTTACACAATGCATTGCTTCATAATGCTCCCGATGTATCTGTCCATGTGTCTGTTGATGAGCATACTCTTACAATTTCTGATAATGGCAAGGGAATAGACCCAGAGGATCTAGAACATATTTTTGAACGCTATTACCGAGGCACAAATACAGACAATACTGCTGGGACTGGTTTAGGTACAGCTATTGCTAGAGATATCATTGAGGCCCATGGAGGAACAGTGACCATCACCTCGGAAAAAGGAAAAGGTACATGCGTTATTATTGATCTACAAAAGGAATACTAAATAAATAAACCAAATTTAACCAGTTGAATTTAAACGCTAAATACTTTGCACTGAACTTTCGTGTGGAAAAAAAGGAGTCTCAAATGTTGAGACTCCTTCTTTGTGCTATTTCATTTGATCCTGCACTTTAGCAGGTAATTCATGGAATTTCACTTCATCAAATGAAGTAACTTCTGTTTCCTTTTTCACGTAAAGCTTTAAATAAGCATCCTGGCGTAAATTTTTATGAGCAGAAAACTTTAATGTTTTCTCTTCCCCATTTTTATCGTAAGTAGGTAGCTCGTACCAATACATTTTAAAGATTTCACCACTATCTGCTTTATACTCCTCTACCTCACCATCAGCCGTGATATGAACATAGTAGGTATCTTTATTTAATCGGTTAAAATCTACAGTCATCAATACAATTAACCCTGCTACGAATAAGATAAACAATGCACCTATTCCGAAAAATACTTTTTTCATATTAATTCCCCTGTCTCACTATTTTATAAAACGAACGAACGGTAAAGATATAATAAATAAAGTAAATAGCTGAATATGCAATCATCCACAAGATGACTGGTTTTGTAATATTCATGTTAAATAGCTGTGAAAATGCTAGTAATGCAAACACACTATGTGCAATACCCACAATAAGCGGCGCACTAAAGATAACAGCGACCTGTCCTGCTACTGTCTTTAAGATTTGCTTACTATTTACACCAATTTTATTTAAAATAGCATATTTTGCCTGATCTTCTTCGGCTTCCGTTAAAATTTTGAAGTAGATAATACTGCCTGTTGCCGCTAGGAAGACCAATCCTAGGAAGCTTCCCACAAACAATAGGGCACCAACTGTTGCTAAACTATCCTCATAGCTTTGCGGTACACTAGAAAATGATTCTTGTTGTTCAGAAGACAACTGCTGGTAAATGTCTTTCGACACGTCCTGTTGTTTCAAATCATTGTCCAATCCAACAACCTGCATCATAATCTCATCGGCATCAGTAGCTTTAAACTCTTGATCATTCACAACGAGAACTGTTCCAGCTGCTATAAAGTTTAATACGCTTTCCGTGTACATCTTCTCTACATGGAAGGAGTCTCCGTTTTGTAGCTTAAAGTCCTCACCTGTAAAATCATGTGAAAATCGTTCATCATAGGCTGCATCCAGTAAAACCGTAGAACCCTCTGGAATGTGTAGCTCTTTATCCTTGCCTTGTAATTTCGCTAAGCGATTATAGTCCGATTCCTTAAGTAATGTATATTCGAAAAATGAGAATTCATTATCCACACGTAAATTTTTCACAGCCAGTGCTTCATTATATAAGACATCTTGTTGTGAAAATTCTACTGTCTCGCCTTTCCACATAAATGTGTTTGGCAGCATCTGACGTACAGAAGCTTCTGCATTATAATACATACCGAAGACACCGCCACCTGCTGTAATCGTAGTGGCACTTAAAATTGCAATGATTGACAACGATTTGGCATTGGCTCGAATACGATACAATAGCTGAGAAACACCGATTAAATTTAAACCCTTCCAGGACCATGATGTTGCTTTCTTTAATGCTGTTAATACAAAGACACTCACACTATGGAATAGAAGGTATGTCCCTGCAATTGTTACCCCTATAACCATTAATGGCGTACCTAATACCGTAAAGAATCTCCATATTTCACTCGTAAACATATCAGAGGCAGCTGTATAATAACCAAATGCAATAAGTACAGTGCCAAGTAAAGCAGCTACTAATGATGCACGTGGAATTTGCTCTCCCTGTTTGTCTGCATGGAATAAATCAATTAGTTTAAATTGATAAATCACACGGTAACCTTGTAAGGATGTGAATAAAAACAGTAGTGTAAAAATGCCCGTTGTATTAATTAGCGCCTCCATTGAAAATGTCAGGCTACCAACCACTTCATAGCCCATTAAGCGTACTAGTATCATTAATAGCCCTTGGGACATAAAGAAACCTAGAAGGATACCAAACACAAGAGAGACAAGCCCTATGACTAAATTTTCAAAAAAGAGCATTAAGCCAATTTTTTGCTTACGTACACCTAGTAACGAGTAAAGGGCTACTTCCTTTTTCCGCTTCTTCATAAAAAACGAGTTGGAATAGGCCATAAAGATGACAATGAAGAACAGAAGTACGACTGACGAGGCACTCATTAAACCTTTAATTTGTTGTGACGATTGCTTTAAGGCTGAAAGATCATCATTATATTTGAGCGTCACAAATGTAAAGTAAATAACGATACTAAATACCATTGAGGCAATATATAAAAAGTAATTCGATAAATTGCGTTGAATATTTTTACGCGCTAAACTAAATAACGTCATTTACTCCACCCCCGATGCTAGATAGCACCTGCAAGATCTCTTGGAAAAATTGCTTCCTCGTTAGAGTCCCACGTTGAATTTCCTTAGATAGCTGTCCATCCTGAATAAATAGAATGCGCTGGCAGAAGCTAGCGGCAAAGGCATCATGTGTAACCATCATAATCGTTGCGGCTTGAGATTGGTTTAAATCACTTAAGCTTTCTAATAAATCGGTTGCAGATTTTGAATCTAGCGCACCTGTAGGCTCATCGGCAAAAATTAGTTTTGGTTCTGTCACTAATGCTCGCGACGAGGCTGTACGCTGCTTTTGCCCACCTGAAATTTGATAAGGATATTTGTTTAACAAATCACTAATTCCAAACAATGCAGCAATTCGATCAACTCTTGCATTAATAGCCTTTGTCGGCATTTTTGCAATCGCTAGTGGTAAAACAATATTTTCTCGCACTGTTAAAGAATCGAGCAAGTTATAATCCTGGAAAATAAACCCTAAATTGTCTCGACGAAAATCCGCTAATTCAGCATCCTTCATACGTGCCAAATTAGTATCTTCAATAATAATTTCACCAGTTGTTGGCGTATCAATCGTTGCTAATACATTAAGAAGCGTAGATTTTCCAGCCCCAGAAGGACCCATTACCCCAACAAACTCTCCCTTTTCTACTTCAAATGATATATTCGATAGCGCTGTAAAAGTATTTGCGCCTTTGCCGTAATTTTTCCCAACGTTTTGTACCTTTAATAATGGCGTCATATACGCTCACCTCTTCTTTCTGACTTTAGTATACGACCTCAAACTTACAGCAAATTTGTCGCAAACTTACAGCAACCTTAAATCATCTGCTTTTTGAAATGTGTAGACAAAAAAAGATTCATACACAAACTGTGCATGAATCTTTTTAATCTATTGTGCTAATACTTTTTGAACATCTTCCTCAAAGCTACTTGGCTTATCTGCTGAAGCGTATCGTCCAACAACCTCTCCATTACGGTTTACAAGGAATTTTGTAAAGTTCCATTTAACACTATTGCCTAAAAATCCTTTGGAGTGGGAAGTAAGATAATCGAAAATAGGATGTGCTTCTTTACCATTCACCTTAACAATCTCATGCATGGGAAATGTCACACCATATGTTAATCGACATTGGGAGGCCGCTTCTTCAGCTGTCGCTAGCTCTTGTTTAAATTGATTGGATGGGAAACCAAGTACAACCAGACCTTGCTCCTGATACTTTTCATAGAGACCTTCTAATTCTTCAAATTGTGGTGTAAAGCCACATTTGGAAGCTGTATTAACAATTAGCATCGGCTTTCCTTTATAACGTTCAAGGCTATAGATAGTACCATCTTCTAAAGTTACATTAATATCATAAATGCTCATCTCTCTACCTCCTATTATAAACGTCCATTCATTCTTGCCACCTGCTGCAAAGGGTCCCAAACACCATTGAATGGTGGTGCATAGGCCAAATCTAAGTCTAGCAAATCAGGTAAGGTCATTTTACTATATAATGCTGTCGCAAACACATCGATACGCTTATCGACTCCCGCTGGTCCCACGATTTGTGCACCCAATAACAATTGATCACGCTTGCGAACGACCACTTTTATAAACATACGTTGTGCACCTGGATAATAGCCGGCTATGTGGCGTGCAGATAATTTAAATGCCTCATAGTCAAAACCAAGCTCTTTAGCATCGCGCTCATTAATACCTGTTGTAGCAATAGTTAAATTGAAAAATTTTAAAATAGAAGTGCCCACAATTCCTCTAAACGGGGCAAATTTGCCTGACATGTTGAGACCTGCTAAACGGCCTTGCTTATTGGCAGTCGTTCCTAAAGGTATATAATCTAAACGTTCTTTCACAATATTAAAGTGAGTTGCACAATCGCCAGCTGCATAAATATTTTCAAGGGAAGTCTCTAAATGGCGATTTACAATGATCGCTCCATTTTTTGCAAGTGCAATCCCAGTATCCTTTAAAAACTGTGTATTTGGTTTTATGCCAGAAGCGACAATGACTAAATCCGTCTCTAGAACGCCGTTATCTGTAATCACACGTTCCACTCGTTTATTTCCTTCAAAAGCTTCAACGCTCGTATTTAATAACAGCTCTACATCGGTCTTTTTCGCTTCCTCATGAACATGCTGAGCAAGCTCTTCATCTAAAATACGAGCCACATGACTTCCGCGCTGAATAAGTCTTACCTTTTTCCCACAGGCTTGTATGGTTTCAGCCATTTCTAAACCAATATAGCCACCACCTATGATTGTTACCTGCTCAATCTCTGGTGTTAAATCTGCCATCAAATCTTCCAGTTGAGGAATTGTTTTTACCGTATGGATACCATCTAGCTCATTCCCCCTTTTCACAGGCATGACTGGACTAGCCCCCGTTGCAATAAGAAGTTTATCGTAGGCAATCTCAAATTTATCGCCACTTGCTTGTGTACCTGTAATAACCTTCTTCTCTATATCTACATTCTCTACCTCATAGCCAACTCTTGCATCAATGCCATACTTATCTCGAAAAGTTTCGACATCTCTTGCAATTAGACGTTTGGTTGATGAAATACGACCATCTACAACATAAGGCAATCCACATTGCCCATATGAATAAATAAAACCACGTTCTAAAGTAGTTATTTCTGCTCCTGGAACATTCCGATAGATTTCCATTGCTGCAGACATACCTGCAGCATCTCCCCCAATGATGACGTATTTCATTCTACAAGCCCCCTTATTTTTTCCTTGTTGCCATTAAATCTGCATATTGATCGATATACAAACGTCGTTTTCCACCACTTACGATGACCCGTACCACATGAATAGCTATTATCATTGTAAGTGCAAAACCTGCTATTGCAGCAAGTAGAGAAATGACAATTTGTAGAACATAAAATGGTGAATCCATATCTAATTGGATGTCACCTAATGTTGTAATGGCTTCTGATAAACACAAGGTAGCGATAATAGCAATACAACGACGCCATGATTGCTTTACAATACTTTTGCCATTCTTGTTGACCATTGTAAAACGCATCACCTTCATACCGAGTGTTGCACCATTCATCATACTTGGTAACACCCCAAAGAGTACCACGTACAGAGCCATTTGCACTAAGAATTCAAAAGTACCGCTATACCCTGTCAGAACACCAATAATCATCCAAACTGATTGGACGATAAATAAATCAATGGCCAAAGCTAATAAAATAGAAATCGGCTTAACAATATCATTTTTTTCCATTTCAGCAGCTTTAGCCTCAACCTCTTCATGAGAGGGGAATAATGCCCAAACAATTGGTGCTAAGAAGAAACCTAGGAGCGCACCTACACTGTTTAGTAATAAGTCATCAACATCAAAGATTCGGTATGCACAATTAAAGATGCCATATATGCCTGTTCTTTGTGTGACCTCATAAAACAATGTTAGCAAAAAGCTAATTAAAAATGCACGTTTCCAGTACCTTCTTTCTTTAAGAAAATATCGCAAGTAAACGCCGAAAGGCATTAGTAGTAAGAAATTAAAGAAGGCTTGAAAAAATGCCTGTTGTTTTGTGATAGCAAGCCATGTAGATGGATTTGTTACTACAACGCCACTATCCTTTAAAACATCATCAACAAATTGAAAAAGTCGCAAATTAGTATGAACGGTGTCCGCGGATTGAAGTGAGCAAGTATCTCTTGTAGACGGAAATGGTAGTAATACTAAACAAAGCGCAGATAAAAAGTAAAAAATAAATGAGAACATGATAATGGTTTTGGACATCGATAAGTATCCATACTTGCGATACGTATAAATCAGCCATGGTATAAAAAGTACAAAGGATAAAATAATGGTTATGAAAAATGCTATAAAAATGGATTGCGTGTACGTTGACATAGAAACACCTCTCTCTTTAAATTGCCCTATTTTCTGAACACTAAAACTAAGTTTAGTCCTTCAATACGACATGTATATTTCATCAAGCTTACATAATCCTTAATTCAATAAAAAAACAGGTAAAGAATATTTACTCTCTACCTGTTACTTACTATGCTTTCGCTATTTCTTCTTTACAGAATGTCAAAACTCCTTCTAGTTCATCATCCTCTAATGCAAAGTCTAAATATTCACCTTCAGCCTTTTCCATGATGAAGTAATTTAATATAAATGGTTCTTCGTCTTTTTCACCAATTAGGACACGAATTTCAATGCCAGCTTCGTGATAAAGCTCATCCTCTTCATCAATTTCTACATCCAGAATAAATTCATAACGCTTACCTTCAATAATATTTGTTGGGTCTAAAATTTCTTCCATTGAGAATTGTGTAATTTCCATTATATTTGCTCCTTTTTCTTTAGCTGTTCTTTTCTATATTAAATCAATTTCAGCATGGGTCAACTAGAAAACCCGTATACACTTGTAGTTAATTATGCCACAATGAAATGGAATTAATTTAGAACTAAATTTCCCTACATACAAGGAGGCTTTTTCATGAAAGAGCTATTATATTATCAAGACGTTATGTTACAAGAGTTTGATGCAACTATTATTAGTAAAGGAACTGACGAATCCGACCGTCATTATGTTGTACTATCGAACACCGCTTTCTATCCAACTGGTGGTGGTCAACCTCACGATACAGGTACATTGAATGCGTTGGAGGTCATAGATGTTGAAAAAGTGGATGATGAAATTCGTCACTATATTGAAGGTGATCTATCGACTTTAGATGGTGTGGTACATGGCAAGTTAAATTGGCCAAGACGATTCGATCATATGCAGCAGCATGCTGGGCAACATATTTTAACAGCTGCTTTTGTAGAGCTTTTTAATGCGCAGACTGTAAGCTTTCATCTAGGCAGTGAGCAAGTTACAATTGATCTTGCTATAGAAACGATTTCTGAACAACAGCTTGCAGCGGCAGAAGCAAGAGCCAATGACATTATTTTAGAGAACCGCCCCATTCAAACTATCTGGGTTACAGAGCAAGAGCTGGGCAACTATAATCTTCGTAAAGAAGTTGCAGTGACGGGAGACATTCGACTTGTGATTATCCCTAATTTTGATTACAACGGTTGTGGTGGCACTCACCCTACATCCACAGGGCAAGTTAGTACCATCAAAATATTAGGGACCGAAAAAATGAAGGGCAATGTGCGCGTTTCTTTTGTGTGTGGTCAACGCGTTTTGACTGAGCTTGACATGCGGAAAAAAGTATTAGCGGACGTTGCTCGTCAATTAAGTGTCCCTGAGATTGATGCTGCCACAGCACTTACAAAAGTTTTATCTACTCAAAAAACTACAGAAAAAGCACTCGCTGCTGCGAAAGAGGAATTACTCACGTATGAAGCAAAGGCACTTGTTAATAGCGAAGGTGTCGTAACGGCTGCTTTTAATCAGCGAACAATGCAAGAGCTACAAAAAATAGCCCGTATGATTGTTACGGAACAGAAAGATGTAATAGCTCTACTTGTGTCTGAAAATGAAGGCAAACTACAATTCGTTGCAGCAAGAGGTAATAATGTTTCAAAAAGCATGAAGGATGTTGCCCAAAAGGCACTGCCGCTTATTAATGGTAAGGGTGGCGGAAATGACCAAATGGTACAAGGCGGTGGCGATTGCGCCATTTCTAAAGAAGAATTATTAGCAGCGATGCAAGACGCTTAATTGCATTATAATAGAGGAGCTGTTATTAATAGACAGCTCCTCTCTAATTTAATATTTAAATTTTTGAATGGCTTCATATAAACGTTTTGCCATTTCTGATAGTTTTTCAGTTTGATTGTTCATTACTGCTACCGTCTTCAACTGTTCCGTTGTTGCATCTGTTACCTCATGCACATAATCACTTGCCGCATGTGCAGTAGCTGCCATTTCTTCCATAGATGCGGAAACTTCCTCCGTATTGGCAGACATTTGTTCAGCTGAAGCATTCATTTCTTCAATTTGACCTGCTATTTCTCCTACTGCTTGAACCATTTCCTCGAAGCGTTCTCCTACTGCCTCAATGGAAGCTAAACCACGCTCAACATTATCTTCACCAGATTCTGCTGCTTTCACTACTTCTAATGTATAAGATTGAACTTTTTCAATGAGCACATTAATTTTAGTAGCTGATTCTGCTGTTTGCTCCGATAGCTTGCGAACTTCTTCTGCTACAACGGCAAAGCCTTTACCAGCATCTCCTGCCCGTGCTGCTTCTATAGAGGCATTCAATGCCAATAAATTGGTTTGATCGGAGATATCGGTAATCATTTTTGAAATTAAGCTAATTTCTTCTGACTCTTTTTCTAGCTTGTGAATAATTGATAGTTCATCTGTTGTGCCTTGCTGAATCTCATTCATACGTAAAACGGATTGTTGAACTGCATGATTGCTTTCACTAATTTTCTGGGAAATAAAATCTGTATTACAAGCAATTGTGGAGGCAACTTCAGCTACGTTTTGTATCCCTATCGCCATTTGTTCCATTGCTGAGGCACTTTCCTCTGCCATCACAGTTTGGCTTTGTGCCCCTCGATCTACTTCACTTATTGCACCAGCAATTTGCTTTGAACGCTTTGTTACTCCATTTACATCTCCCATTAAATCACACGCAGCTTCATTCACTGCCGTTGCTTCTCGACTCACTTTGGCTATCATTTCCCGCATATTATCAGTCATGCGATCTAATGCACGTGCCATCGTTCCCATTTCATCAATACGTTTCAAATATTTTTCTGGAATTTCCTGTGTAAAGTCACCTTCCGATAAGCCCTCACTAATGCGAAGTACATGTCGAAGTGGTCTACTAACAGAGCGAGAAATGGCAAATGAGATGCATAGCCCAAGTATTGAAACTATGATCGTAGTGACAATGAAGTTCGTCTTAAGCTTAGAAAGCCCTGAAAACATCTCATCTTCTAATGCGATAACCCCCATTTTCCAACCATTATCGAGGGTATGATAGCCCATTAGACTAGTTCCTGTATCTTCCGCTTCAAAAGAAAAATAACCGTTATCATTAGCAATCATTTCTTTAGCAGCCATTGCTCTGCCTGTCTTGATACCTGTTTCGTCTGCTTCCTTAATTGGATTGTATTGCTCCTTCACATACGAGTGATTATTATGTCCAATAATTGTTCCGTTAGCGTCTAACATAAATGCATAGCCACTGTCTCCAACCTTAATGCCTTCTACAATTTTAGATAGGTAATAGCCGTCAATACGTGCTAATAATAAAGCTTTTTCACCTGTCACTGTGTCAATTGGAGAAACGATTAAAATGACTGGTTCACCTGTTACACGACTAATCGTAATGTCAGACATGACAGACTTACCAGTAAAACCTTCTTTTACGTAATCACGATCCCCTAGATCAGCTGTTGTATCATCCAGATAATGGGCAACTCCATTAGCATTGATAATGCCAAAACCTAAGTAATTTTCATTACTGGCAAGACGTTTCGATAGATACTGTTTCTGCTTTTCAAAGTCCATGCTCCGAACTGCCTCTTGCTCTGCAATTGCTTCCACCTCTACCAGTGTTAATTGGAAGTGTTCTTCTATGTATTGGGAAACATCCTCTGCTCTAGATACCAAATTAGATTCCACCTGCTCATTCACAGCTTTTGTACTATTTATCCAAGTAGAGAGCCCAAGCGTGCCACATGTTACAAATACAAGAGCTATAATTGCAACTATTAATTTACCGCCAATACCTTTTAACCACATTTCTCTTTTTCTCACTTCTTCCATTATTAGCTATGCAATTCGCAAATTTTCACATAACTTCAGAGTAAAGTCACTAAAAGTAGAAGTCAACAAAAGTTTTCCAATATGATTAATAAATGTATAATAATACCATTTTCACTATCTTTATAGTGCTAACAATTTTCTACAAAATTTTCAATTCATAGATCCATCTTGTCATTAAAAAAGAGAGTACATCATGCTAATGGAGGAAATTAAAACATTTTCCAACAAAAATTGATTATAATTCACATTTTTTGCTGATTATTAAAGATAGGATCCGTTTAACACATTTTGAGGGGAGGATTTCCATGAGTTCAGACAAAAATAATGTTTCTCGTCGAGATTTTTTAAAAACTACTGGTATTGCTGCTGGTACATTAGTCGGTGGTGGTCTAATTGGAGGATTAGTAGGTTACAACATCAATGGTAAAGGTACTTCTACCCTAGAGCATGGTGGTCATGAAACAACGAATGAGGCCACAGGCTCACCAAAAGCTAAGATGTTTTTCAGAAATGAAAAAGATTTTAGTATCTTATCAAAGGCCACGGAACGTATCTTCCCAGAGGACGATTTGGGACCAGGAGCTATTGGTTTAGACGTTCCCTATTTTATCGATCATCAACTTGCAGGAAATTATGGGAGTAACTCTAAAGAATATATGCAAGGTCCATTTGATGTAGGTGCCCCAACTCAAGGCTACCAGAGCCGTTTAACGCGAGCAGAAATTTTTAGACAGGGTATTCAAAAAATGGAGGATGAAGCACAAAAGCGTTATAAGAAAAGCTTTAACGATTTAGATGGTAAACAAATGGATGAAATATTAACTGCCTTCCAAAAAGGTGACATAGAAATGGTTGGGGTTACTTCCGCTTTCTTCTTTACATTATTACGAGCGGCTACATTAGAGGGAGCTTATTCTGACCCTATGTATGGAGGAAATCGCAATATGGATGGCTGGCGTATGAAGGGCTTCCCTGGTCACCAGATGGCTTATATTACACAAATAGAAGATGCCAAGTTCCAAAAAATTGAGCCTAATCCATTAGGCAATCACTAAGGGGGGATACAAAATGGCTAAAACATTACCGAGTGTAGACGTTGTAACAGTTGGTGTAGGTTGGACTGGCGGTATTGTCGCTGCTGAATGTGCTAAAGCTGGCTTAAAGGTAGTTGGTTTAGAGCGAGGTCAAAAGCGTGGGACCGAGGATTATTTAAATGTTCATGACGAATACCGTTATGCCATCCGATATGATTTAATGCAAAATCTTTCTAAAGAGACCGTAAGCTTTCGGAATGATCGCAATATGAAGGCATTACCAATGCGTCAGCTTGGCTCCTTCTTACTTGGAGAAGGTCTGGGTGGATCAGGAACACATTGGAATGGAATGACTTATCGATTTTTACCCTATGATTTTCAAATCAAGACATTAACAGATAAACGTTATGGACCAAATAAGCTTGGACCAGATTATCTGATTCAGGATTGGGGATTAACATATGATCAGCTTGAGCCCTATTTCGATAAGTTCGAGAAAACAGCTGGTATTTCGGGTGATGATAAAAATAAATTTAGTGGAAAGCGTTCGAATCCCTATCCAACACCGCCTATGAAAAAAACGCCTATGCTTTCACAATTCGAAAAAGCTGCAACAAACCTGAAGCTAACACCTTATATGGTTCCATCAGCTAATGTATCAGAGGTTTATAAAAATCCTGATGGCGAAACAATCAACGCTTGCCAATATTGTGGTTTTTGTGAACGCTTTGGATGCGAATATGGTGCAAAGTCGTCCGCAGAAATTACTGTTGTCCCTACAGCCCTGAAGACAGGGAATTTTGATTTACGCTTTAATTCCAATGTTGTTGAAATTTTAAAGCAGGGTAACAAGGCTACAGGTGTAAGATATATCGATACTGTTTCGGGAGAAGAATTTATTCAGCCAGCTAATGCTGTTGTATTAACTAGTTATGTCTTTAATAATGCCAAGCTATTAATGGTCTCTGACATTGGTGAAAGGTATGACCCTACTACTGGCAAAGGAACACTTGGCAGAAACTATTGCTATCAAATCTTGCCTGGTGCCGCTGGGTTCTTCGAGGAACAATACAATACATTTATGGGTGCAGGTTCGTTAGGCATGTGTATAGACGATTACAATGGGGATAATTTTGACCATAGTGATTTAGATTTTATTCACGGAGGTAATATTGCACTTACACAGACAGGTACGCGACCAATCGGCTCAAATCCAACACCGCCTGATACGCCTACTTGGGGACCAGAATTTAAAAAGCAATCCATTTATTACTATACACGTTCATTTGGGATTGGTGCGCAAGGTGCATCTATGCCACATAAGGAAAACTATATATCACTGGACCCTACCTATAAGGATGCTTACGGGCTGCCATTAACTCAGTTAACATACAATTTTACTGATCAGGATCGAGCTCTTCATAAATATATCTCTGCACGTGCAGCTGACATTATGAAGGAGATGGGTGCAAAAACTATTGTCCCTAACGCGGAAATTACTGATTACAATATCGTGCCTTACCAAACAACGCATAATACAGGTGGTACGGTAATGAGCTTAACACCAGAACAAGGTGTTGTGAATAATTACTTACAGCACTGGGATGTTGATAACCTTTTCGCAGTAAGTGCTGGCAACTTTGCACACAATAGTGGTTATAATCCAACAGGCACATTAGGGGCACTTGCCTACCGTTGTGCTGAAGGAGTCATTAAATACAGTCAATCAGGTGGTTCATTAGTATAAAAATCATTCTAAAGGAGGCAAGACTTATGGGAGGTCTAGGAGCAATTGGAGTACCTGGGTTAATCATTATTTTAGTGATTGTATTAATTGTATTTGGCCCAAAAAAATTACCAGAAATCGGTGGAGCGGTTGGTAAAACGTTTGCCGAATTTAAAAAGTCTACTAAGGGACTTATAGATGATGAAGATGATACCGTGAAAAAGGTCGAAAAAAAATCTGATGCTTCGTAGGAGGGTTTCCTATGGATCCATATGAAGACGGAAAAAGAAAATATTTAAGCCCCCTAGATAAACCACAAGTCGAGCCTCCAAAGCCAGTGGAGGCTTTAGTTGAAATACCTACGGTAGCAATTGAAGAGGATCATGTGTCAGATGAACCCCTGATACCTGTTACCTCATTATTGGAGCATCTTAGTGATTTACGTAAGCAAATTATCAAAGGGTTAACGGTTTTTATTTTATTTTTCATTGTTGTCTTTTCTACTATTAATATTTGGTTTCCATTCATAACGCGAGGTCACTCACTCGTTATTTTAGGACCACTAGAAGTAGTTAAATTTTACATGACGATTTCAACAACTTTAGCTTTTGGTCTTGCAATGCCTTTCCTCGTCCACTTTCTTTGGAGCTTTATTAAACCAGGCTTAAAAGAAGAGGAAAGTCGATTTTTAGGCCTCTATGCACCAATCATGTTAGTTCTATTTTTAGTAGGAGTAGCTTTTGGCTATTTCGTCGTTAACCCACTTAGCTATACATTCTTAGTAAGCATTGGGGCTACCAATTTCGATGTCATGGTATCAGCAAATGAATATATGCACTTTTTAATCATGACTACAGTACCGCTTGGTCTATTATTTGAGTTACCGATTGTTGCCCTATTCTTATCAGCCATTGGTGTACTGACTGCTGAATCCATGAAAAAAATACGAGGCTGGTCTTATATCACAATGGGCGTAGGCTCCGCTGTTATCACGCCACCAGACTTTATAAGTCAGTTACTCGTATTAATACCAATGATTATTTTGTATGAAATAAGTATTTACCTCGTTAAACGTATAGAACGCAAACAAATTGAAAGCACTGCGTAAATTTTACGCAGTGCTTATTTTTTCTTTAGATCCATCACAATAATTTCTGGTAGATTAAAAATGCGATATGGTACTGAGCTATTACCCAGCCCTCTACTAACTACCATTTTCGTCGCGCCCGCTTCGTAGACACCAGCTGTATATTTTGGGAACAGACCCTGTCCTGGTGCAACAAGTCCTCCAAGCCCAGGAATACGAACTTGCCCACCATGCGCATGTCCCGAAAATACTAAATTTATGTGATAATTTACATACGTATTAAATATTTCTGGTCTATGTGCTAGTAACAACTTAAACATATCGTCTGGCAAATTGGACGTTGCTATGTCCAGCATATCTTCTGTTGTTCTACCCATTAACGGATCCTCAATACCAACAATCGCCAAGCGCTCCCCGTCGCGCTCTAACACGGTCGATTCGTTGGCCATAATATGTACCCCTAACGATGACAGCGCCTCATAAATTTCATTCACCTTATTCGTCGCTACCTCATGGTTTCCTAGTACATAATAAACATCCGCTATTTTTACTAGTCCTTCCACTGCTTGTAGACTTTGTTTTAAATTATAGCGATTACTATCGATTACGTCACCTGTGATAAAAATATAATCAGGCTTTGTATCTTTTACCTTAGCAATCAATTTTTGTTGCTTGTCACCAAAGACAGCGTCATGTAAATCCGAAACTTGTACAATGCGTAGCCCATCAAAGCTGTCAGGCACACTTTCTGATTCAAACACATGCTTACTTACGACTAGCCAGTGATTGTTTACGTACAAAAAAATGACTATAAAAACAACAAAGAAGATCCCATATAATAATTTTTTCAATCGCAATCGCTCACTTTGTGGCTACTTTTTTCAGAAATATTTCTGACTTTCTTATTATAAGCAAAAAACAGAGTGATTGTAAGTATATGCACTTTAAATACACAAAATGCACAAATACACTGAGCTTTAAATTTTTCTCATTAGCTTATGATACACGGTTTAATCTATTTTTTGTTAACTATTGCATGCTATACTATGGGTAGAAAGGCATATTTTATTATCCACTCATAATACGCCACGATTTGGGAAATGCATCTCATTTACTAAAGTGCGAGAATACTAATAAACTTAAATCAGTTAAAGGAGAAAAAATTGCTGTACTGTAGGTAATGATCCAATTAGATTGGACGGTATATGGTGTTTTACCACCTAATAAATTACATAATTTTCAGAATTGAGTGATTTCAGAGTCCAGCTTCCATCGCTACATGCAAGTAGAAAATTGATGAAGAAAAATTATTTAAAGCCAGTTACGCTACATAATATTCTAAATTTAGATGATAAGAGGTGAAAAAATGTTAAAAGCCATCATAGTAGATGATGAAATTTTAGCAATTAATTTATTAGAAGCCACGTTACATGATAATAGCGCTGTTACTATTATTGGAAAATTCATAAATCCACTAGAAGCTATAGCAAACATTCCTACACTTAAACCTGATATTCTTTTTTTAGATATAGATATGGCCGAAATGAATGGTATTGAATTTGCTAATAAGATTGCAAACTTTCCTTTTTTAATGGACATTGTATTTGTCACTGCCTATGAGCGTTTTGCAATAGAAGCTTTTAATGTACAGGCTGTTGACTATATTTTAAAGCCTATTGAGAAAGAGCGTTTAATGAAGACAATCAAGAGAATATTCATGCGTAGAAAGCAATTTCAAGTTAAAGCTGCTGTACACCACATAGAGGAAGATGCTCATATAATAGAGGATTTTCACTTTCATGTTCATTCTGGAAGAGTATATATCGGTAACACAGCATTAGCCCTATCTACAAAGGAATTTCAAATTTTTTTCTTTCTAGCACAACGACCAGGACAAATTTTTCCCCCATCAGAGCTGTATAAGCTTATTTGGGCAGAGGAAAGTATCGGGCATACACAGGCATTGAAGGTTCATATTAGTAATTTACGAAAAAAGCTAGAATCCGCTGCTGGCCATAGAGCAAAGATTATAACAGTGAGGGGTTCGGGATATAAATTCCATTTCGAGCCATGAAAAGAAGGGCACTGCGATTACATTATGAATCGCGTACCCTCTTTTTTGGTTATTTTTTTGCGGCTTCTTGAATCTCATAAAATGCCCAATGGTGTTTTGGAACATCTTTAAATAATGGTGTTTGATCTTCAATGAGGACTTGACGTTCAAACAGTCGATTTAGTACCTTCACTGCTTGTGCACGTGTTAACAATCCATCTGGATTGAATGTATCTGCTGTTATTCCTGTCATAATTTCCGCTGCATTGACAGTATCAATTGCTTTTGCTGCCCAATGATGGACGCTCACATCTTTGAATGCTGCACTTTGTGAAGTTGGTGGACAGAAATCTGCATCAGGACGTTCTACACATTGCTGTTCTATCCAGCGCGCAGCCACTGTAGCCATCTGTGCACGTGTAATCAAGCCGTTTGGATTAAAGTTAGTTGCTGTAACCCCTTTAAACAGACCCTTCTCCTTCGCAAATTCGATTGCATCTTTAGCATCGTGTTGGAATGTATCTGTATAGGTTGCCTTTGCTTGCGGAATGGCATTACCTGTTAATTGACGAGCAAACATACTTGCCATCTGTGCCCTTGTAACAGGTGCATTTGGACGGAAGGTACCATCTGGATAGCCTTGAATGTAAGGTAGATGTGTAACACCCTCAGTAGTTGGTTCCTTCACTTCTTCTTCCTTCTCTAGTAAGTAGAGAATGGAGAAGGTGGAGAACTTATTCACCTCAAACTGTAAACCTGTTATTCCCTTTTGATATTCTACACTCTTCCCACGCACAACTTCTTTTGTGCCATCACTATGCTCGATAAAGATCGCCAAATTGGCAAGTTGTTCATCTGTTAAATCTGTAGGCAATGGCAATGTTAATTTAACAGGACGGCTTTGCATATTGGTTTCAATGGTCATTGGGCGACCAAGCAACTCAACAACCGCATTTCCTGCCAACTGCTGTACAACCCTTTCCTTTTTAGCTTGTTCTTTAATATCCAATTGATCAGCCAGCCCTTTTATAGGGACAAGTCGGAAATAGAGATTATCATTAAACGTTTCCAACGAAGTTTTCGGCACTTCAATTCTAACGTTATCGGTAACAATTTCGAGATGGACTGCTCCATTTTGCAGAAGTGACAGCACATTTTTCGGAATGGACACCTGGACTTGATTTACTTGATCCTTCTCATCTGGAATGATAATCCTTGCTTTATCATTCCCTTGTTCCTTTAATTTCCTAATTGTCTCTGTTGCGCTCTGGGCCGTTAATGTCACTTCATCGTTTATAGTGTTATCTACATTTTTTTTTCGTTTTATTGTTGTTTTAGAAACTAGGTCGCCATCACCAGACTCAACATCTACCACAATTTCCTCTACATTGGTTGAAGGTGTTGATGCACCAGAATCAGGATTCGCTGAAGGATCGGTATTACCGCCACCTGTATCATTACTAATCCATTTTGCATAGATTACTGTGCTAGCTGTAATTGCAGTATCAAATTTAAATGGTGTTGTATAGGCATTATTTGTATACCAGCCAACAAATGTATAGCCGGCTTTCGTTGGCTCAATCGTAGGCTGACTTGCTTTTTTACCATGTTCTACCGTTTGATTTGAGATAGCACTACCGCCGTCGACATCAAAACTCACTGTATACATCACAGGATTCCATTTTGCATAGATGGTTGTGCTCTCGGTAATGGCACTATTAAAATCATATGATGTTGTATAAGCATTACTTGTATACCAGCCACCGAATATATAGCCCGCTTTCGTTGGCTTTTGGGCTGGCTGACTTGCTTTTTTCCCATGCTCCACCGTTTGATTTGAGACTGCACTTCCTCCGTTGACATCAAAACTCACCGTATACGTTATTGGTATCCATTTTGCGTATATCGTTGTGTGCTTAGTAATGGCACTATTAAAATCATATGGTGTTGTATAGGTAGTACTCGTATACCAGCCACCGAATGTATGTCCCGCCTTGGTTGGGGGCGGTGGCTCCGTTGCTTTCTCTCCATGAGCTATTGTTTGTGAAGCAACCGCACTTCCTCCGTCTACATTAAAGCTCACTGTATGCGTTACTGTCACAGGACTCCATTTGGCATAGACGATTGTGTCCCCCGTTATGGCCGTATTAAAACTAAATGGCGTATCCCCTACACTGCTTGTGTACCAGCCACCGAATGTATGTCCCGCCTTGGTTGGAGGCGGTGGCTCCGTTGCTTTCTCTCCATGAGCTATTGTTTGTGAAGCAACCGCACTTCCTCCGTCTACATTAAAGCTCACTGTATGCGTTACTGTCACAGGACTCCATTTGGCATAGACGATTGTGTCTCCTGTTATGGCCGTATTAAAACTAAATGGCATACCCCCTACACTGCTTGTGTACCAGCCACCGAATGTATGTCCCGCCTTGGTTGGGGGCGGTGGCTCCGTCGCTTTCTCTCCATGAGCTATTGTTTGTGAAGCAACCGCACTTCCTCCGTCTACATTAAAGCTCACTGTATGCGTTACTGTCACAGGACTCCATTTGGCATAGACGATTGTGTCCCCCGTTATGGCCGTATTAAAACTAAATGGCGTATCCCCTACACTGCTTGTGTACCAGCCACCGAATGTATGTCCCGCCTTGGTTGGAGGCGGTGGCTCCGTTGCTTTCTCTCCATGAGCTATTGTTTGTGAAGCAACCGCACTTCCTCCGTCTACATTAAAGCTCACTGTATGCGTTACTGTCACAGGACTCCATTTGGCATAGACGATTGTGTCTCCTGTTATCGCAGTATCAAAATTAAAGGGTGTATTTCCCGTACTGCTTGGGTACCAGCCACCGAATGTATGACCCGCCTTGGTTGGGGGCGGTGGCTCCGTCGCTTTCTCTCCATGAGCTATTGTTTGTGAAGCAACCGCACTTCCTCCGTCTACATTAAAGCTCACTGTATGCGTTACTGTCACAGGACTCCATTTGGCATAGACGATTGTGTCTCCTGTTATCGCAGTATCAAAATTAAAGGGTGTATTTCCCGTACTGCTTGGGTACCAGCCACCGAATGTATGACCCGCCTTGGTTGGGGGCGGTGGCTCCGTCGCTTTCTCTCCATGAGCTATTGTTTGTGAAGCAACCGCACTTCCTCCGTCTACATTAAAGCTCACTGTATGCGTTACTGTCACAGGACTCCATTTGGCATAGACGATTGTGTCTCCTGTTATCGCAGTATCAAAATTAAAGGGTGTATTTCCCGTACTGCTTGGGTACCAGCCACCGAATGTATGACCCGCCTTGGTTGGGGGCGGTGGCTCCGTCGCTTTCTCTCCATGAGCTATTGTTTGTGAAGCAACCGCACTTCCTCCGTCTACATTAAAGCTCACTGTATGTGTCACAGGATTCCATTTGGCATAAATCGTTGTGTCTCCTGTTATCGCAGTATCAAAATTAAAGGGTGTATTTCCCGTACTGCTTGGGTACCAGCCACCGAATGTATGACCCGCCTTGGTTGGAGGCGGTGGCTCCGTCGCCTTCTCTCCATGAGCTATTGTTTGTGAAGCAACCGCACTTCCTCCGTCTACATTAAAGCTCACTGTATGTGTCACAGGATTCCATTTGGCATAAATCGTTGTGTCTCCTGTTATCGCAGTATCAAAATTAAAGGGTGTATTTCCCGTACTGCTTGGGTACCAGCCACCGAATGTATGTCCCGCCTTGGTTGGAGGCGGTGGCTCCGTCGCCTTCTCTCCATGAGCTATTGTTTGTGAAGCAACCGCACTTCCTCCGTCTACATTAAAGCTCACTGTATGCGTTACTGTCACAGGATTCCATTTGGCATAAATCGTTGTGTCTCCTGTTATCGCAGTATCAAAATTAAAGGGTGTATTTCCCGTACTGCTTGGGTACCAGCCACCGAATGTATGTCCCGCCTTGGTTGGAGGCGGTGGCTCCGTTGCTTTTTCTCCATGAACTATTGTTTGTGCTGGGACTGTACTTCCTCCGTCTACCTCAAAGCTTACAGAATATGCTTTAAGTGTAGTTACATTCACCATAGTATAGGCTGTTTTATTTCCTGCTGCATCCTTCACTATGATGTTAAAATAGTAGGTTGTATTTTGTAATAAATCAGGTATATCAAATGTTGCGATATCCTTTGAATAGTTTCCTAAAGCAATGCCATTTGTCTCTATATGACTAACTGTATCAATATTGTTACTTGTAGATTGATAAACTTGATACTCTAAATCTTCTGTAGAAGTAATATTATCTGTTGCTTTTAGCCAGTTTAATCTCACGCTATTATTACTATTATTCTTAACAAGAATAGATGGATTGCTTATTTCTGGAGGTATTAAATCTTCTATACTCGTAACTGGTGCACTTACATCCAAATGATAAATCCTCACAAATATATCTGCAACTCCATCTGTTCTACTAATTCTAATTTCATCGATATTTTGCCATGGTTCTCCCGTTAATGGAACTTCAATTTTTTTAAAAGGCATGTACTGATTTATAACTACAGCTCCGCTAACAAATGTATTATCTCTATATCCTTCTATTTTGAGTTCTACAATTTCATTAACCGCACTTTCTAATCGTAATGAGTTTAGCTTAAAATTTCCTTTAATAGACTTAATAGAAGCTGTAGTAACAATACCAGGGTAACCCGACATCCCTAAACTCTTATCAGTTGGATAAAAATCGTCAATATCATTGTTACTATTATTTGAATCATCAAAAGTACCATCAATTTTTAATAATGCAAATTTCCAATCTCCTATAATACGGGGATTTGTTCCCACGCCGTCACTAGATTCAAAATCCTCGCTTGATGGAAATGTAGTTGCTGAAACTCTTGGAACCTCTACAATTGTCATCGAAGAAAGATTTAGTACCATCATACAAATGCACAGAATGCCTATCTTTAACCTAGAAAATATTTTCATCATAACACGCCCCTAAATTACTAAGGTCTCGGTGGATATAGTCCTTCGATACAAATAATATAGTTCACTGCTAAATAAGGTTGGCGATTATCAAATGAAGTACCACTACCTGTCTCTCCTATTATCCCACTAATTGATACATCACCAGTTACCGGGGCATCAAAGGACTTTAGAGTGCCGTTTGAAGTATTCTTACTATAAATATTAGCGTCCCTGCCATTAGAAATGCCTTTTCCGAGGGTACTGTTATCATCTGGAATATTAGTCGTACCATCATTATTTACAACTGGAATAGCCACACTAGCACTAGCGTTTTTAAGGATACCACCTGCGCTACTAAAAAGATGATTGTGTCTAGGTAAATTATTTATACTTAAAGTCGTCTGCTCTGTACCACCCTTACTACCATTCGAATAAGATGATATTCCTGCATCTCTTTGTCCCCCCATATCGGCACCTACTGGAACACGGCCATTAAGGTTGGGCAAATTAAAAACCGTTTTTCCATCCCCTCCGTATTGAAATCCAATCACTGCATACAAAGCTTGGTATTGATTAATTTGTAATTGTTGTCCATTACAAAATAACCATCCTCTTGGGGCATATGTTCCTGCCCAAGGTAAAATTACACCTATAAATGCTTCCATAAATATCTCTCCTTAAGTTTATTTTCTCCAGTACATATCAAATGTTGCTTCTTTATCCATGACAATCTTAAACCCTAGCTTTTTATATAACTGATAGGCAGCTATATTAAATTTAGCCACTTCAAGTTCTATGCCCTTCATATAATGAGTTGCTTCCTTCATCATAGATTGAATAATATACTTCCCAATACCTTTGCTTCTCCACGTATGAAGGAATCCTATCCAAATTAATCGATAGTCTGTATTTGTTTTATCAATGGTATATCTCCCGATTGGCTTCCCTTTATATTGAACAATTATCTTTTCTGCCCTCGGGAACATCTTCTTAGTTTGTACATCATCTAATTCATATTGTTGTTGTACAATACTTTTCCTTACATTTTCATCCTCTATATAGGATAACTCCATTCGTGATTCTTCAAATATTCGATATAATACCGCTTGGTCTTCCTTTGTAGCGAGACGTAAGCTTATTTCACCAAAATTTATCGAATTATCAGAAAAATTAGATGTAATTCCTTTCATATTTATCACCATACAATCAATTACTCTTAGGAGTTCTTATTTGTAACAATGATGGAACGCACAAAGTTATGCCCTTTTTCCGGTAGTTTTTCCCAACTATCTATATGAAATTGATGATCAGCCAAGCATTCAGCTCTATTTTGACTTTTTTGCGGTACGTCTAATGATAACGAGATGGTACCATAGGATTTTTCACCTGGCTGTACCTTATCTCGCCAAGAGCACGAACATTCATAGCCATTAGGCCCTGTTGAAGCCTTAATTCCTAAAGCCTGAATAGTTGTATTAGGCGGAACATTCATAGGCTCTTTGCCCTCAATATCCTCTGTATTCCAAATACCCCAAGTTCTCTCCTTATGAAAAACTTCTAATTCACGATCTGTTGCATTTGTTATCATTAACGAAAAAGTCCAAGTTGCCATTTTAATTCTCCCCTCCTGTTGTTACTTTTATCTTTGCATTATCCATAACATCGAATTCATGTGTACGGTTCAAAATTGCGTAATCCCATTCGGATGCTCCGATTAAGGTTGTCACATTTTCTTTATCAGTTCGATATAAAAGAATCATCTTACTAAAAATCCAAGGTATAACATCCATATCTTTATCGTTTGGTGCTTCAAATTCTCTATCAATTGACTTTCTTTCTGTTTGTTGTTGTTCTGTAGTCACAGAATTTAATATATTAAACTTCGCTCTTAATTCCGTCTGTAATTCTTGCTCAACACTCGCCTTCACTATCTTATCTTCAGAAACTGAAGCTTTTTCCGAAAATTTCAGTGCGGTTTCAATCGTGCTAACCTTTTCTATTACTTTTTTACTTGTAGTCGATATAAATCGTTCATCTTTTACTTTTATTTTTCCTCTTCTAGTGACAGTTTCAATTTTTGAAGCATCTGCTCTTATGCAAGTAACCTCAACAGAAAAATAATCATTAACTTCACGCTTTTTTAAATAAAGGCTATCAAAATCTACATCATTAACCCCATCCCAAAGTTTTTTCGAAATTTTAAATATAGATGTTTTAAATATTGCTTTCTTTTCAAAGTTAACTCCGCTAGGAATATACTGATTTAGATCAATAGTTTCTACATTCTCAACAACTTTTAATGAGTCTATTTTGGACCAATCTGTATATAAACTATTAGGTACTTCCTTTTTTCTAATCCTGTCCATCTTATTCGAAATCTGTATATCTCGAACAAAGTTATGTCCATCATGAGTAATACCCTTCCATCCATTCACTTCAAAATACCCATTCGCTCTGCAAGTTGCTTCATTGGGATTGTTATATGGCACATTAACATAAAGGCTTACTACACCATATGGTTCCAGCATATTCCCTTCATAATTCTTGTTATTATCCTTCCATGAACAAGAAAATTCGTAACCATTCGGACCAAAGGCAGATTTGACCCCAACGGCCTGTATTGTTTGTCCTGCTTTAATTGATTGGGGTGCTTTATCCTCTTCACCATTTGTATTCCAGTATCCCCAGTGCAATTGTGATTCCACCAATTCTAAATCTCGATCTGTGTCATTTGTAACGTTTAAACTAAATGTCCATGCCATAGCTTGGTACCTCCGATTAAAATATTTTAATATTCAGAAATCAATTTATATAAAAATAATTCTTATTACCTAATAAAAAATCTAAATGTCATATTTTTTAGTTCTTTATAACTTTTTTTCATTATATTATAGGTCCATAGATTCCGCTATGAGTTTATTCCATTTTTTAGGTTAATTTTTCTTAACCTTTTAACTTCTAATCAGAAATCTACTGATTAAAATGCTAATAAACAAAAGAATCTGCTAGAGAGCTAGCAGATTCTTTTGTTCAACTTATTAATCTAATTGGAAGCGGCAGAAGATCTTCCATACTAGCTCATTCCGATTTGAGACATTTACTTTTTGAAAAATTACCTTTAAATGATCTTGTACCGTGTAGGTTGAAATATCAAGATTATAAGCAATCTCTTTTGTAGGAATCCCTTTAATAACTTCAAATACTACTTCCTTTTCTCTAGGGGTAAGATTATAGGCCGTTATTAAGAAATTGAGCATTTCTCTTGATGATGCTTCATTTATTAATAAAGCAATTTGCTGTTCTTTTTGGCTCGTCAGCAAAAGTGATGCCCGAATAGCGATATAGCCTGTATCTTTGATAGGTACTATTAAAGAAGTATTTGAATTGTAATTGTCAGCAAGTAGTTTTGCGCAGATAGCTTGAATAGGCTTAGGAACTTGAATTTCTGCTAAACTTTCATACTTTCTTAAAATGGATAGCAATTCACAAGCTTTGGTATTACTTGAAAGAATTTTTAACCCTTTATCAAAAATAACAATGCCTTGTTCTCCTTCTACAGCTGGAATTCTCTCCTCAATAATATAATGATGGAACTTCTTTAATGATTCGCCCATAATTGGCATCAGTCTTTTTAAAAGCACTAGATCTTGATCTTTAAATAAAGACTGCTCATTTTTAGCTCTTTTGAAAAGTGTTAAAAAACCATAGCATTGTCCTTGGTAAGTTAATACGGCTCTTACTTCATCACTAAAACCATTGGGCATTAAAACTTCTCTATAGCGAAAGCTTCGACTTGAGGAATCACTTAACCTGCCTATGTTTTGCCCACTGTGCACTAAGAATCCATATTTATTTACATCTTCTGTCGTATATTCCAAATCCATAATTTCCTGATGAATCGCCTCTATTGATTGTTCAGTGACTGCTCCTACAGAAAAAAGTGTATGTGTATCCGTTAATGTACAGCAATACGCATCAAAATTTATATGTGTCCGTAGAGCTTCGATCATCAATTGGCGATATTCGAATGAATTTTTGCTGTGCTTTAAGCAATGGTCAGATTTTTGTTGCCAATATTGTGTTTCCTTCATAAACACCTACCTCCCCCCAGAAATATGGGATAGTTCTTTTTTTCTGAAAGTTTATAATTGAGAATAATTCTTAATTGAATTGTACAGAAGTTCAACAAGGAGGAATACTATTTTGAAGTAAATGTTTACTTTTTATTGTCTTGCTAGCTACTTCCGTTATTAGTGGCTGCTCAGAGAAATCGTCTCAAGCAATTGTGGGTGGTGAGAATTCAGATTAAAGCTACTATTAGTGCCCCTAACTCACCTGCTATTTTTCCAAGCATCCTGTTGGCAGAACAAAAGAGGATATTGAACTTATTACCTGGGAAACAGTAGATACCCTTTTAGCTCAAATACAAAAAACAAGCACAATTTATGGTACTTCCTCTTAATATGGGAGCTAATCTATATGCAAAAAGAGTGCCATTACAACTTATAGGAGGTTTAGCACATCAAACTATTTTCGTACCTAGTCAAGGTGGTCTACCAGATATTTTTATGGAATAGTCCACACAAATACTAGGTGACTTCACTAAACAATCATCAAAATGATTGCTTAAAGATGAAGAAATTGCTCTCAAAATCTTAACGCATAAAAATAAATTGTTTTGGAGGTATTTTAATGAATAGATCTATACATAGCTGGGACAGTCCTTCTGTCAACAATTATCAACAGTCCATTCGACAAAAAATCATAGGCTATGATCTTATTTATGACATGATGGTCAATATACTTCAGAATTTCACTCCTGCAAATAAATTTTTAGTGGTAGGTGCTGGAGGTGGACAGGAATTACTCACTTTAGGCAAATCATTTCCTTCTGCCCATTTCACAGCAGTCGATTCCTCAAAGGAAATGCTGGAGCTGGCTGCTAAACAAATTGAATCGCTACCACATCGACCTACTATTATGTGGGTTGAGAAGGATCTACTATCCTTAAGAGTAAATGAGGTCTTCGATGTAGTTAGTTGTCATTTGGTTTTGCATTTCATAGAAAGCCTTGATCAAAAGAGAACAATGCTTCAAAAGATTGCGGATAGCTTAAAAGAAAATGGAGTGTTATTTATTTCATCGATAAATGCTGATTTAACTTCGCAAACGTTCAAACATGAGCTTTATTATTGGCGAAGCTCCATGCTTCATAACGGAATAGGTGAGGATCATTGGCAACGCTTTGAGCAATCCTTTAGCGTCACAACCCATCCTATTAATCTTGAATTGCTTATTAATTTACTGAAAGAGGCTGGCTTTACAACAATCCTTCCCTATTTTAAAACACATATGATTGACGCTTTAGTCGCTATTAAGGGAGAAACTACTATATGAAAAATGGGAATATCTTAATCATCGGAGGCTATGGTGAAGTGGGAGGGAAAATTGCAAAATTATTGTTGCAAAGCTATCCCAGCAGAATATGGATTGCCGGAAGAAATATAGAAAAGGCTAAGGATTTCTGTGTCCAGCACAAAAACTTAGTAAGACCTCTTCAATTGGATGTGTCAGAAAAAATGCATCCAGAGCAATTAGAAAATGTAGCAATGGTCATTATGTGTCTAGAGCAAAAGGATACTGCATTTGCACAGCTCTGCTTAAATGAAGGGATTATCTATATCGATATTACTGCAAGCTATACCTTTCTTAAAAAGTTAGAGGCACTCCACTCACTAGCGGTACAAAAACATTCTACAGCCATTTTTAGTGTTGGTATGGCTCCAGGATTGACCAACTTAATGGCCATGCATGCTGCAAGGCAATTATCCTCCCTCGAGAAGATGCATATTTCCATCTTACTTGGGGCAGGCGATACACATGGCACTGCGGCAATTCTTTGGATATTACAACAATTAAATAAACCCTTTAGTAGCTACAACAATCAGAAGGTTGCTAATTTTACTAATAAGAGAACCGTGAAATTTAAAAAGATTGGGAAACGAAGTGTGTATCAATTTAATTTCTCTGACCAGCATACATTAACAAAGCATTTCCCTTCTATTCCTATCGTCACAAGATTAGGCTTTGATGTTGAGCCACTCAATAAATTCGTATCCTTTTTACAAAAGAGTAGAATTGCTTACTTATTAAAATTTAACCGTATACAAATCTTGCTCGCTTCACTTATTCAAAAATTTAAAATTGGTTCTGATGTGTGTGGCATACAAATTGAAGCCATTGGGAAAAAACATCATAAAGAAGTAATATTTACATTAGACTTTCTTGATCGCGATGAATCTCTCGTAACAGCGAAAGTAGCAGCATTTATAGCTAAAGAATTTCTTAACAATAAACATCCAGCAGGAGCCTATCATATTGAGGAATTATTTACATTAGACACCTTACAGACTCAATTTGATATGTCCCTTCAATAAAAAAGGCATTTAGCTCTCATCTAAACGGAGAAGCTAAATGCCTTTTGTTTTTTTATAAGACCTTCTCTAAAAAATCCTTTGCACGCTGTGTTGATGGCGCTGAAAAAAACTGTTCTGGAGGAGCATCCTCAATGAGCTTGCCGCCATCAAGGAAAAGAATACGATCAGCAACCTCACGAGCAAAGCCCATCTCATGTGTCACAATCAACATGGTCATCCCAGAATCTGCGAGGTTTTTCATAACAGCCAATACCTCTTTAACCATTTCAGGGTCAAGTGCCGATGTAGGCTCATCAAATAATATAACTTTAGGGTCCATGGCAAGTGCTCGCGCAATAGCAACACGTTGCTTTTGTCCTCCCGATAAACGATTTGGATATTCTAGACGCTTCTCAAACAGACCTACCTTCTTTAGTAACTCTTCTGCTTTGTTGATAGCTGTAGCCTTATCCAAACCCTTCACATTGATTGGCGCATATGTTAAATTTTCAAGCACAGTTTTATGAGGGAAAAGATGAAAATGCTGAAATACCATACCTACTTCTTCACGTATTTTCATTATATTTGTCCCTTTATCTGTCAGGACATCCCCTGCAATCGTTACCTTCCCACTTGTCGGAGTTTCCAATAAATTTAAGCAACGAAGAAATGTCGATTTACCTGATCCTGAAGGTCCGATAATAGCAATTACTTCTTTTTCTTTAACTTCAGTTGATATACCCTTTAGTACTTCATTCTGCCCATAAGATTTGTGTAAATCTTCTATTTTAATCACTTTTTCTCATTCCTTTCTCGATTCGTTTACCAAGGAACGTTAAAACAAGCGTCATAATGTAATAGATTACCCCTGCAAAAAGTAATGGCTCAAGATAACGGTATGTCGAACCTCCTACAATATAGGCACGACGCATAATATCTAATGCACTGATTACTGTCACAACTGCTGTTTCTTTATTTAATGTAATAAATTCATTTACTAAGGATGGTAAAATATTTTTTACTGCTTGCGGAATAATAATATCCTTCATCATTTTTGCATATGGAATACCCAATGCTTGTGCAGCTTCCATTTGTCCTTTATCAACTGCATTGATACCAGCACGGATAATCTCCGAAATATATGCACCTGAATTTAAACCAAAGGCAATAATAGCTGTTGGAATAGGCTCAATTTGGATATCTAGTAATTGCGGTACTGCATAATAAATAATTAGTAATTGTAATACAAGAGGTGTACCGCGGAAAATCGACGTATAGAAATCAGCAAACCAACGTAAAAAATTCACTTTACCAATTTTACATAATGCTAAAAGTATACCTACGATAAAACCAATGATGGATGCACCAATTGCAATTTGAAGTGTAACACCTATCCCTTTTAAAATATAAGGAATAGAGGGAACGATAGCTGTAAAATCTAAATTCACAGCGCTCCCTCCTTTCTTTTTCATCATGATGTAGCTTTGTTTTTTGTACCAAGCACAAATTTAGAAGAGGCTTAAAGGATAATAATGAAAAGCACAAGCGATAGCCCAAAAGTAGAGCTATCGCACGCAATTATTATTCAGCTTTTTCTAACCATTTTTCTTCTAGCTCTTTGATTTTGCCTTCTTCAGCTAGCTCTTTTAAAGCTTTATTAATTTTATCTTTTAAATCGCTTCCTTTTGGAACAGCGATTGCTTTGAAATCTTCAGGCTGTTCTTCTACAGGAAAAGCTTCTAATTGATCATTCGTTTTTAAATAGCCTTTCGCAACGCCACCCTCTAAAATACCTGCGTCTAAACGTTTAGACATCATATCTTGCACAATCTCAGGGATTCGCGTACGTCCTTCTACTGTTACATCAACCTTTTTCGCAATTTCATTACCTAAGTTTTCCTGAATAGATGCAGTTTGTACACCTATTTTTTTACCAGCTAAGTCAGCTTCTTTTTTAATACCGCTATCCTTTTTAACAAGGATTACTTGCTCTGTTTCATTATATTTATCTGAGAAATCTACCACTTTTTCACGCTCTGGATTCGGTGTCATACCAGAAATAACGACATCAATTTTCCCTGCTTGAAGTGCTGGCACTAAACTGTTAAAGTCCATATCTTGCACTTGCATATCAACGCCTATTTTTTCTCCAACTAATTTGATTAGATCAATATCAAATCCAATAATTTCTTCGCCTTTTGCTGCATCCACATATTCAAATGGCGCATAGTCAGCTGATGTACCAACTTTTAATACTTGCTTACCCTCTGTATCCGTAGTAGATCCTGTATCGCTTGCATTATTGTCTTTAGTGCCACATGCTGCAAGTACACCTATTACTAGTACCAGCATCATGATGAATAACTTGTTCTTCATAAACTGTAACTCCTTTTATTTATAATTTATTGTGTATGAGAATACATTTCTCGAATATAGTTGATTGGATATTTATTCATGTTGAAGAATAAAAAATCTATCTGCTAATTAAGATATACTCTTTTGAAATAATAATCAAGATAAACTAAAAAAATTTTAGCTAAATATTATATGCATAATTTTCTGATAAGTCAATTTATTTTTGTTTTCATTCATTTTACATAGTAACTTTACTATTTTCCGTTTTAGCATTATTTATTCCTCCATCATAAAAACAACTTAATTTCAACAGTTCAGAGATAGAGATTATCGCCATCCTTTAAGCTCGCAATATTTAGATTTCATCGCTAGTAGGAATTTTGTATGAATGCCGTAAGTTATCTTGTATAATCCAAATAAATCATTTGAAAGGGATTTTTACGATGAAAAAATTATCGTTATTGCTCGCAATTATTATTGGCTCAGTGCTGATAGCAGGCATTACCTTTTTCTTAACTCAACCTAAGTCGCATGGGCCGCAAGCGATTGAAGGTGTGATGGATTTACGTCATCATTCATTTCACGATAATACGCCTATCAAATTAGATGGGGAGTGGGAATTTATCCCGAATCATTTAGTGGACGGTGAAGCCTTTGATTCCTATCAAAGCTATCTTGTTAATGTCCCTTCAGCTTGGACAAAATATACAATTGATGGGCAACAAATACCTGTATTTGAAAGTGGGACTTATCGTCTCAAGGTTTTAATCGATGATACCGAAGATATTTTAGGAATTAAAACGAGTAACATTCGAATGTCGAACGCATTGTATATTAATGGAAAGCGAGTTGGACATAGTGGAGAGCCAGCTGAGGATAACAGCTATACACCCCACAATACCCCATATACCGCTTATTTTTCGCCTGATAAAAAAGAACTTGAATTAATTGTTCATGTAGCCAATTTTGATTATGCGCCAGGAGGAGGAATTATTAGCTCCATTTTTTTAGGGGATCAATCTAGTATTGCAAAGCTTCGAGAGGGTGCCATATTCTACGATTTAATTACCCTAGCAGGTTTTTTAACAATGTTTATCTACTTTTTTGGCTCATATCTTTATTCAAAATTTGGTATAGAACAGCTTTTCTTCCCTATATTTTGTTTCGCAAGTGGGGTTTACACCCTTACTCATGGCGAAAAGTTATTACTAGACTTTATAAATATTTCCTATGCTCCATTTCAGAAAATGCAAATGATCTCTAGTATAGCTGTAGGCCTTTTTATATTGTTGTATTTTTATCGTGCTCTAATAAAACATATGAATCGTTTAGTTGTGAAAGTGTTTTGTGCAATAGGTACCCTTCTAATGCTGGTTGCATTGCTTCCAACATCCATTAATTCACTATTTCAGAATATCAACTCATTGTATGTATTCGCAAATATTGTTTATATCTTCTATGTACAAATTATAGCAATTTACAAACGTGCTACTGGAGTAATGTATTTAACATTAAGCTCTCTAGCCATTTTGCTTTATTTTATCGTTGCTACTTTAAATACAAATATTAATCTTGAACTGAGTGCTCTACCACCATTGTTGCCATTTATTTGCCTGACAATGCTTTCCCTATATATTTCTCATCGTTTTGCAGATTCTTATTTAGAAAAAGGCAAGCTAACGGAGGCACTGATACGTGTAGATAAATTAAAGGATGAGTTTCTCGCTAAAACATCTCATGAATTCCAAACGCCCTTACATGGCATTATAGGCATTTCACAATCTATGCTGAAGGATAATAGTTTACCTATCTCAGCGGACGAACAAAAAGAAAAAGTATCACTTATTTTCAATATTGCAGAACGTCTATCCTATTTAGTCAATGATTTACTTGATTTTTCAAAGCTGAAGGAGAATGAATTAACATTGCGGATGGCATCTGTTGATTTATATGCCATTACACATATGACTGTTGAAGTGCTTTCCTACACGATTAGCAAGAATGTCAAAATTTATAATCATATAGAACGGGGAACCTTTGTCCAAGCTGATGAAAACCGTCTTCGCCAAATTTTATATAATTTAATTCATAACGCAGTGAAGTATACAAATGAAGGAAAAATTGATATAACTTGTTATGAGAAACAGTCATTCCTTGTGATTGAAGTTAAGGATACTGGGTGTGGGATAGCACCAGAAAATTTAAAAACCATTTTTAACCCGTTCCAACAATTCAATTATTCAATCGGTGGCAGTGGATTAGGTTTACATATTACAAAGGAGCTTGTCGAGCGGCAGGGTGGAAAAATATTTGTGGATTCTATTGTCGGACAAGGTACTACCTTTTCATTCAAATTACGAAAAGGTCTGCCGACAAATGAGGAATTACCTTCAATGCCAATCCAAACATACCAGCATCCTTTCCTAACATTCCCACATATTGTTGAAAAAATAGGAAAGAAAAAAATTCTTATTGTGGATGACGATGCTGTTAATTTAAAGGTACTAATAGATATATTGACCCAAGAAAACTATTCCATTATAGCAATTGATAACGGACATCATGTATTTGAGTACCTTACACAACAACCTAGTATTGATTTATTAATTTTAGATATTATGATGCCCTCTATTTCTGGCTATGAGATATGTCAACAGGTTAGACAAAATTACACGTCTACAGAGCTACCTATTCTAATGTTGACTGCGGCGGTTCGACCAGAGGATATGATTGCAGCCTTTCAATCTGGTGCAAATGATTTTTTACATAAACCTTTAGATGCTACCGAGCTAAAGACTAGGGTTCGCAATCTTCTTTTATTGAAGGAGTCTGCAGAAACAGCTGTGAAAATGGAGACCGCGTTTTTACAAGCACAAATTAAACCTCATTTTATTTATAATGTCTTAAATTCCATTCTGTCCCTAAGCTATTTAGACTTAGATAAATCACGGGCAATGATTACAGATTTTGCTACATTTTTACGTAATAGCTTTGCCTTTGAAAATGCCAACAGTCTTGTCCCTTTGGAAAAGGAGCTTAGTCTTATTGAGGCCTATGTAAATATTCATCGCACTAGATATCCTGAGCAATTAGAATTTAATATTTGCATGGATGAGCCTATCCAATGTCTTATTCCTCCTTTACTGCTTCAGCCTTTAGTTGAGAATGCCCTTCTTCATGGTTTGAAAGTCAGAAAAGAGCTTAGCGAGCTACAATTAGTTATAAGGCAGGAAGAGCATATGGTGATTTTCCAACTGATTGACAACGGCATTGGGATATCTTCAGAGCTTTTAAGACAAATTCAAAATGGTGAAAAAACAGCTAGTCAAGGCATTGGTATTTTAAATATTTCCAAACGATTAAAAAAATTCGACAACGCTACTATCCATTTTGATAGCCACGAAAACAAAGGAACGACTGTTGAAATAAGATTTCCAATAATTACTTTATAGAGGATGTGAGCAGCTTGTTAAAAGCAGTTATTATAGATGATGAAATTTTAGCCATTCGTTTATTAGAATCCATGCTAAAGGCAAGTGACTCTATTGAGATTATTGGAACCTTCCAGAATCCAAAAGATGGTTTAGTAAATATCGGCATGTTAAAACCTGATATTTTGTTTTTAGACATTGAAATGACTGAAATGACTGGTCTTGAATTTGCTTCTAAAATAGAAGATGTCTCAAGCTATATAGATATTGTCTTTGTTACAGCTTATGAAAATTATGCGTTAGAGGCCTTTAATGTTCAGGCTATAGATTATATTTTAAAGCCAATTGACCACACCCGACTCTTAAAAACAATTGATAGGCTACTTGAACGAAGGCAGCAAAAAAAGCTGATACAACCAATTGATCATGCTTCTGTAAATGAAGGGACCAAAATTATTCATACATTACACTTCCATATACACTCAGGAAAAGTTTCAATTGGTGATACTGTATTAACTTTATCAACAAAAGAATTTCAAATTTTGTTCTTTTTAGCACAGCATTGCAATCAAGCTTTTCCAGCTGTCGAGCTGTACCGACTTATTTGGGACGAGGATAGCTTTGGACAAACACAAGCCTTACGAGTTCATATCAGCAATTTAAGAAAGAAACTCGAAGCAATTCCAGGACACACAGCTAAAATTTCTATGGTAAGAGGCTCTGGCTATCAATTAATTTTTCAAGCTGAATAATTTAAAAGGGAAGTTGATTAAACCGAGCAACTTCCCTTTTCCTCTTGAATTGCCCAATGATTACTGATTAGAATCCACTGCTCTCTCATCTAGTTCAAAAATTTTATCCCCTTGGAACAATCAATTCATCAATTTTACAATTCTATTTTTCATTTTTTTTGCACTAAAAAGACTGTTTGCTTTAGGGCAAACAGTCCTCCTTCTATTTTATCGTATGTTCTTCAGGGAACAATTTTGACTTTAATTCATCTTCACCAGAGCCCTTGGCTAGTGGAACGCGAGAACGATAGGCTGCACGACAAATTAAATGCCCTGCAACGGGTGCTGTCACAAAGACGAAAAGAATACCTAAAATGAGCCGTACACTAACAAAACCATCATGTACCCAAAAATAGATAAACGCTCCTAACAAACAGGTTAAAACTGATAATGTAGAGCTTTTCGTAGCAGCATGTGATCGTGTATAGACATCTGGTAGGCGAATCATTCCAAATGCGCTAATAACACTCACAATGGAACCTATAAGAATAAGGATAACTGCTGCCCATTCAATCATTTGATTTACGTTCAACAATCACACCTCTTTCTATATATTTTGTAAATGCAATCGTTCCGATAAACGCTAAAATGCCCAAAATAAGAATAGCTTCTAAATATGCTTTAGTCTTCAATATTATAGAGACAATCGCAATAGCTGATAATAAATTAACTCCAATTGTATCGAGAGCTATCGCTCGATCAGGCAGTGACGGACCACGGATAACACGATATAACGACAGCGCAATGGAAATACTGAAGAAAGCAAGTGCAAGAAGTAATATATTGTTAATCATTAGCGTGTCACCTCCATTATTGCTTGTTCGAATTTTCCAATTGATCGTATAACTGCATCCTTTGACTGTTCGATGTCCATAGCATGGATATAAAAGACATCTCCCTCTTCCGATACCTCCATGACGACAGAGCCAGGTGTTAATGTTAACAATAAGGCAAGAGCTGTAATCTCCCAATCACCCTTTAATACAGTTTTATATGTGAAAATACCAGGTGTAATATTTAGCTTAGGCGTAGTGATTTGTCTTAATACACTATAGCTTGATAAAAATAGCTCCCAGTTAAACAGCCATAATAACTTGATAATGGAAAAGACTCTCCGCATGTAAAATTGAGTACCATAAAAGCGATGCATCGCATATAGAATACCCATACCTACTACAAAACCCATTAGAAATGTCGAAAATTGTGGTGTCACTTCATCCTTTAGAAGTAACCAAAGTGTTGCGATAAATAAATTTAAAATAAACTGCATCGCCATTATTTATTCACCTCACCTTGCCATTGTTCGCCATCTAAAACTGCATCGATATAGATAGATGGTGTATAAAGTGTTTCAGCTGCATCTGTGACAAATGGTGCCAGTTTTTCTGCCCCAATCCCTAATCCAAATGTGCAAACAGCCAGTAATGTTAAAGGCAACAATATACGTTTAGGTAAAGGTTTTTCATCCTCTAAGCTAATAATGGTTTCGCCGAAAAAGGAAGAAAGAAATATCCTTAACAATGAATATAAAACAATTAAACTAGAGAAAAACCCTAGACCTAATAGAACGAAATGGCCACCTTCTATCGCACCTTGTCCAATTAAAACCTTTCCTAAAAAACCACTCAGTGGGGGTATACCAGCTAGTGAACACATTGCTATAAAGAACAACCATCCAAAAATGGGGTAGTTACGAATAAGTCCACTCATCTTATCAATTACTGTTTCCCCAGTGAGATATATCATCATGCCAACAGCTAAGAACAACATAGCCTTAGCTATCATATCGTGCATTAAATAGTAGATAACACCTTGTAAGGCTGACTCTGTGCCTACAGCTAGCCCAATTATTATAAAACCAACACCAATTAGTACATTGTAAGAGGCTATTGTTCTAACATCACGACCTGAAAGTGCACCGATACAGCCTGCTATAATTGTGAGTCCAGCCATGATGCCAAGAGCTGTGTGTGTGACTTCAGGATTGTTAGGGAACAGCAATGTAAAGGAACGTACAAGTGCATACATCCCTACCTTTGTTAATAAAGCAGCAAATAAAGCAGCAATGGCAGTTGGTGGTACACTATACGAGCCTGGCAACCAGAAGAATAATAAAAGCCCAGCCTTCAAGCTAAAGACGATTAAGAAAATAAGCGCTACTGTTGTAATAAGAGGATTAGCTCCTGCCTCCATTACACGAACTGAAATATGTGCCATATTTAATGTGCCTACCGTTCCATACAGAAAAGCTAGTGCCACTAAGAAAATCCAAGAGGCAACAATGTTGATGAGCACATATTTCAATGCTTCACGTAGCTGAATTTTTTCGCCACCTAAGCTAATCAATGCATAGGAAGCGAGCAACATTACTTCAAAACACACAAATAAGTTAAAAATATCGCCCGTCAAAAATGAGCCATTGACACCTGCTATCATCAGCAAGGTAAATGGATAAAAATACATTTTTTCATATCTTAGCTCCATTGTAAAAATTGCATATAGCATACAAATGAGGGCTACAATATTTGCAACTAACACTAATAGTGTCGCAAATGAATCGGCTACAAATGAGATTCCAAATGGTGGTGCCCATCCACTAAAATCAATGCGCATCACTCCCTGTTCTTGAATCTCTACTAATAAAATGACGCTAATGATAATAATAAAGCTCAATGTCAATAAGCTGATGATACGTTGTAGCGTCACATGCTCTTTTAAAAACACCAGTAAAATAGCCGTAATTACTGGTACAATTAATGGTAAAACAATCATATTACTCATCAGGCGTACCTCTCAATTCATCAAAATTCCCTGAACCATTTGTTTTGTACGCGCGATACCCTAAAACGAGAACAAAAGCAGTGACAGCAAAGCTAATCACAATCGCTGTTAATATTAATGCTTGAGGTAATGCATCTGTATATGGTCCCTCTGATTCTCCTAATAACGGGACATCCCCTTTTTTTAAACCTCCCATAGTCAAAATCAGTAAGTGGGCAGCATGAGATAAAACAGCGGTGCCTAAAATAACACGCAATAACTGCTTCGAGAGGATTAAGTACGTCGCAACAGCTACTAATATACCTACTAAAACAAGTATTAAAGACTCCATTGGCTACTCATCCTCACTTATACTTAAAATAATTGTTACAACAACCCCCACCACTGTTAAAGCCACACCTGCTTCAAAAATAGTGACAGTTGAAAAGCCCATTTTCCCAAAGATAGGAACATCTATATACGTATGTGCTTGTGTTAAAAATGGGACATCAAAAAACAACGAACCTATTGCTGTTCCAGTTGCTAGCAATACACCAAGAGCTGCAACTTTTTTGAAGTCGAAAGGCATCCCTTTATGAACAGTTTCAATATCATAGGCTAGATATAACAAAACAATGCCTGAGGCTAACACCAGACCACCTATAAAGCCACCACCAGGAGCATGATGCCCAGCAAAGAATAAATACACGCCGAGTGTTAAAATAATGAACACAACGGCTTTGGTGACGGTTCTTAAAATCACATCATTAATTTTCATGATCTGCTTCCTCCTTTCGTGGCTTAAGCTTTGTCAGAGCATAGACCCCTAAGCCAGCAATTAGAAGAACAACAACCTCTAGCATCGTATCAAAAGCACGGAAATCCCCTAGTATTGTATTAACGATGTTGGAACCGCCAGCCAATTCATAGGCATCATTGAAGTAAGTAGCCACTGGTTCAAAGCGATCATAGTGTACGACGGCTAAACCAACAATAGTTACGGTTGCACCAACAAAAATAGAAATTAATGCTTTTGACCATTGAACCCTTTTACGTGGTAGCTCTGGCATTAAATCTGGCAAATATTTAAAACATAAAAGGAATAAAGCTGTTGTGACCGATTCAACAACTAGTTGTGTTAAAGCTAGGTCTGGTGCACGGAAAATAACAAAGAAGAAGGCAATAGAATAGCCTAGTACACCATTTAGCAACATGGCTGTCACCCGACCCTTTGCGAAAATCATCCAAACAGCAGCAAAAATCATGACAAACACAAGGATTAACTCGTAGGATTCTATAGCGGAATCTTTGTCAAAATTAAAGGTCATGGCATCTGACCAAACAAAATAACCAGCGATAAGTGCAACAAAAAATACATATATATAGACAAAATAATGTGTTAAATTACCTGTCATATATTTATTGGTAAGCTTCTGTGAGCCATTTTCACTCATCTCTATCATTCGATTGTAATACGTATTAAACGTATACTTTTGTGAAAATAGACGATAAAGTGGCTTCCAGCTTTTTAATGTTTTAAATAAGATAATTCCAATAATAATGACACCTACTGTCATCAATAACTCTGCATTGATGCCATGCCATGCATGAATATGTGGTGTTAACTCACTTGTAGTTGGGAATGTTGGATAAATACTAGCCATAGCAGGCTCTAAAATATAATGACCTAATATATTAGGGAAGAAAAAGATACCAACTACCAACAAGCATAAAATAATTGGCGATATTAACATGCCAAGTGGAGCCTCGTGTGGTTTTTTATCAATCTTCTCTGGCTGTAGTTTACCCAAAAATGTACGACTAATTAAAATCAAACTATAGACAAAGGTAAAGATACTTGCCACCCATGCTACTGTAGGAAAAAACAGCCCTATATCAGCAATAGAGAATGCTTCTACATCACGAATAGCCAATACTGCTGCAAAAAACATTTCCTTACTTAAAAAGCCATTAAATGGTGGCAATCCTGCCATTGAGAAGCTACCTATCACTGCGATTGTAAAAGTGATAGGCATGAAAGACATTAAGCCACCTAAACGACGAATATCACGAGTACCTACTTCATGATCGACAATTCCAACCATCATGAATAAAGCTCCTTTAAAGGTCGAATGATTCACAAGGTGGAATAGCGCTGCAAAGCTTGCTTGAGTGTAAAGAATTGAGTTTTCCTCATAGCCATAATAATGACCAACAGACCCAAGACCAAAGAGACTCATAATTAAACCAAGCTGACTCACTGTTGAAAAGGCTAATAATGCTTTTAAATCCGTCTGACGGACAGCATTAAATGAGCCCCAGAATAATGTAACAAGGCCGATAACACTAACTAGCCAGAACCATACTGCCTCTCCTCCAAAAACTGGTGAAAAACGAGCAACTAAATAAATACCTGCCTTCACCATTGTTGCGGAATGTAAGTAAGCACTAACTGGTGTTGGGGCCTCCATAGCATCAGGCAACCAAATGTGGAATGGAAATTGTGCAGATTTTGTAAAGGCCCCTAATAAAATTAGAATAAGGGCTGGCGTAAATAAGGCATGATCTCGTATAACCTCTACATTAGCTACAATTTCACGAATACTAAATGTATGAGAAGCCACATAGAGCATTAAGAAACCCGCAAGCATTGAGAGTCCGCCAAAGACTGTAATCATCATCGCTTTTTTAGCTCCTGCGCGAGAAGCCTTTCTATGATGCCAAAATGCGATTAATAGGAATGATGACACACTTGTTAATTCCCAAAATGTGTATAATACCATTAGGTTATCTGAAAAAACAACGCCAAGCATAGCGCCCATGAATAGTAATAAATAGCAGTAAAAATGATGAAGAGATTCTTTCGTTGATAAATAAAAAATAGAATATAAAATGACTAAACTACCTACACCTGTAATCAGCAGACCAAAAATCATACTGAGTCCATCTAGGTAAGTTGTGAAATTTATATTAAAAGAGGGAATCCACTCATATGTATGAATAACGGTTTTACCCTCGGCTAATTGAGGAATATAGCGAGCGAGTAAAAGAAACAAGATGAATGGAACAGATAAAACAAACCAGCCAAGATGTGTGACACGCCTTAGTCGCCTGTAAAGCAATGGAATTAGAGCAGCACAAACAAATGGCAAAAGTATCGCAATGAGAACTGTGACCAAATGAAAACCTCCTACTATCTAAATCATCTAGCAAATTTTTGTGGTGATGGGCATGTAAAGTGCTAAGACTTTAGAAATTTGTTCAAGCTAAGTAACATATTAGATGTATTCTTGAAATTATTTAATGGAATATGGTGGGGTGTTAAAGTGCTTAATTGTTTATTAAAAAGGTTATTTTAGTTATTTAGTCACTTCTAACCCGATGCAAGCCTAAATAACTTGTGGAAAATCAGATAATTTATACAGTTACAATTCAGTTAATATCAGCATGATGAAGACACTTGACTATCTATTTAACTCACTGCATAATAGTGTGGCATATGAAAGCAAAGTAGCATAGATGCACAGAATGCATAAATTAAATAATCTCTAATTATCGATTTAGGCTTAATCCTTCAAGGGTTTTCCAATACATTTTCGTTAACTTTTATACATTTTTAAGTATACAATATAAATGAGCATAATGCACTGTAACAGCATCGATTTTAGCTGTTTTAGGATAATTTTTTCAAAATCAACAGTGAAATTAACAAAATACCAACAGATAAGAGGTGTACATTTTTTATGAAGCATGTAAAAGGGCGTTTGGATGAAAGTATATTAGTTTGTGTTTACTACGGCTTAAATGGCGAACGTTTGATTCGTCGTGGTCATAAGATGGCCACAATGCTTGATTGCCCACTCTATATTCTTTCAGTCGATTCGCAACCCCTTGATGCATTTGACGCAGAGAAATCTAGTTATATAGAGCAATGGAAAAAGTTATCAGATGAACTTGAGGTTGAAAAATTTATTTTGCAAGATAATGAAAAACGCCCCATACAAAAGGTTATTGCAGAGGTCGCAAAGAATTATAGTATTTCGCAAATAATCGTAGGGCAAAGCGCACAAAGCCGTTGGGAGGAAATCACTAAAGGCTCGTTCTTAAACGTACTGTTAAAGGAAGTTCCTTTTGTTGATTTTCATATCGTAGCTGTTCAACGCCCAACCGATGATGATGCAAATGAAACATATGAAAAAGGAGTACGTGCTTACTTAATTAAAGAACAGGAGAACTTTAAAGTAGCATTTACATGTCCTAAGTATGTATCGATTGAAGGTATATTCTTTAAAGAAATTGGCACAGATTTTGACAACGGCATCTTTAAATTTACTTACAACGATAAAATGCATGAAGTTCATATTTCAGAGGGCTATGTAATTGATCAGGAAAAATTGCCAGCAGAATTTTTAGCTCCATTAAGACAATAAAAAAACGCGTAGATACGCGTTTTTTTTATTAGACAGCAGCTGAAGCAGGTTTATCTTTCGGTAAGAAGAAGGCAACTAGTAATAATAAAGGTAATAATGAAACAACAATCATTGTAAAATCAATGCCTTTATGATCCATTAAAACGCCGATAACCATTGCCCCTATTGCGCCCATACCAAAAGCAAATCCTGTTGTTAAACCAGCCATTGTGCCAATTTTTGTTGGGACTAACTCTTGCGCATAGACCACTGTTACGGAGAAGCTAATCATAATCAACGTACCAATAATAATCAAAAATATCATAGCCGCCCATAATGGTACATATGGCAATGCTAAACAAAATGGCATAGGGCCAACTACAGAAAGGATAATAACATTTTTCCTACCAATACGGTCTGATAAAGAGCCTCCGAAAAAGGTACCTACTACACCAAATGCCATGAAGGTGAAGATTAATATTTGCCCTAGTCGAAGGCTGACTTCATAGTGATCCATTAGATAAAACACATAAAAACTTGTTATATTTGTTGTATAAAATGATCGTGCAAAAATAATTGTAAATAATAATGTTAATGCGATTCCAACTTGTTTTTTTGTTAATGGAGGCAATGTTGAAACGAGTACACGCTTTTTCTTGGTTGTACGCTCCTGCTCCAATTGTTTTTTATACCATGTAGCAATTTTACTTAATAAAAGGATACCAAACGTTGCAATGACTAATATGATCGCAGCCCCACGTTGCCCTAGAATATCAAAGATGTAAGCACTAATTAATGGTGCTAGTGCTTGCCCTGAATTTCCCCCCACTTGATAAATTGACTGTGCAAGTCCTCGTTTAGATCCAGCTGCCATAAAGGAAACTCTCGATCCCTCAGGGTGAAAAATAGCTGACCCGAAGCCTATAAATAATACCGCAATAATAATAATCCAATACTGCGTTGTGAACGCTATAATAGCAATCCCTATAAATGAACTAATCATACCGATAGGTAAAGCATAAGGCATTGGTTTTTTATCACTGATAAAGCCTACCGCAGGCTGCAATGCAGAAGCAAATATGTTTAATACAAAAGAAATCATTCCAATTTGTGTAAAGGTCAATCCTAATTCACTCTTAAATATCGGAAACATCGCTGGGATAACAGCTTGCATCGTATCATTTATTAGGTGAGCAACACCGATTGCAATCATTATTGGATAGATTGGATTGGTTACATTTAATTGTTTATTCATGTTGCCACCTCACTCTTATTTTGTTTAAACATGATTGTCGCATACTATCGACCATTTTGCACAAGCTATAGTTCGACAGCTGTAAAAGGAGTTGATATATGCATGGAAAGCTTTATTCATGCTCACTTTTGGGAAATGATTCTACGAACAACACTTTCGTTTTTTGCCTTACTAATTCTGGCACGTCTACTTGGTAAAAAACAATTAGGCCAGTTAACGTTTTTCCATTACATTACAGGTATTACATTTGGGTCGATCGCTTCAGAAATTGCCTCTCAGGAAGAAACACCATTTTTAGATGGTATGATTTCCCTCGTTTGGTGGAGTGCTTTAACGTATTTGATGACCGTTATTACGATTAAATCTAAAAAAGCTCGCGTTCTCATTGATGATAAACCAACAATTGTTATTCAAAAGGGTCTTATTTTAGAATCAGCACTACAAAAAAACCGTCTTCATCTAGATGAGCTTACAATGATGTTACGTGAACAAGCCATTTTCTCCGTACAGGACGTTGAGTATGCTTTACTAGAAACGAATGGAAAGCTCAGTGTGCTACAAAAAACCTCTGAACAAGTGGCTACAAAGCAGGATGTTAAAGCCGATGTATCACCACCTACCTACCTTCCTACAGAAGTTATTTCTGATGGTCAACTTATTACCGAGAATATTGTTGAACTTGAGCTGACAGAAGACTGGGTAATAAAGAAATTGAAAAAGCAAAATGTGCATTCTGTAGAAGAAGTTTATTTTGCTCAAGTCCAAACAAATGGTTCCTTGTACATCAGCTTAAAAGATAAAGCGAGACATTCAAGCCCTTAATTGCTTGTCTAGTCTCGTTTTTTTGTTAATCAATTTTGACAATATCTAAGGGCGTAATAATACCGAGTAATCTTTGATGTGGTTGACCATGCTCCGTTATTAATAATGCCTCAAAGCGTCTCCCTCTTTCGACTCCTTGTTTAAATATTTCCTCAGCCTCATAGATGGATATCGTTCTACTGACAAATTTGTAATTCACTCTATTTTTCTCATGCAATAAGATATCATGCAGTGTTGGTATTCTTTTCGGTAAATGATCACCACCCATCTTTGACGCAAGCCAATTTGTGATTCCTACTGTTGTGATGAGCCCCTTAAACTGCTTATTATAATAAACAGGAAATTGTGTATATTTGCGCTGACGTATCACTTTTAAAACATGTTTTAAAGAATCATTTTCTTGAAAAATCAATACTCTTTTACGGAACATTTGCCCCACAAGCGTTGGCTTAGCAAGGGTAGCATCTATGTATTCAATTCGTTCTACAACATCAGTATGTGGTTCTGCAATCACATAATGTAATGATGTACGATGATGCACAATCGCATTTCGTAAGTCTGCATATGAGCGGAGATCATCTTCATATTTCTTCACCAAGACATCCTTTTTCTTTGCTTGATCAATCAGCCGATAAAAAGGCATAAAATCCTTCGCACCTACAATATCTCTCAGTCTATGATCTATTCGATTAAACGCTGTCAGGAAACGATCGGAATTTTCAGTTCCCACTTTTCATGTCCCTTCTTTCTATAGTAGTCTATATATTTTCCGAGTTATTTGACAAATTTCGAGTTACACACCCATTATATTCCTAAGTTATAGAGATTCCAAGAAAGGAGTTTTACAATCCCTCTTGAAAGTGACGTTACGTCATTTTATATAATGTCATTAACAGAGAGGAGGAGTGATTACCTTGCTTACGATTCACAATGTATCAAAACAAACTGGCATTTCTGTTCGAACGTTACGTTACTATGAGGAGATCGGCTTGTTACTTCCTATAGCAAAGACTGAGGGGGGACATAGGATTTACGGAGAGAACGAGCTCAAAACGTTACAACAGATTGTATTTTTAAAGGCATTGGGCTTCAAGTTGAAAGAAATTCAGACACTTATCAATAATTCATGGAACTGGGAAGCAAGTTTAGACCATCAGTTAGCTTTTGTAGCAGAAGAGCAAAAGAAACTACAGCAAATGAAGAACACTATTCTTGGATTAAAGAATGCTTCGTCTATCGAAGGTGGGTTGACAGAGTCCCTTATCCAAAAGTACATTAAGCTTTCAAATCAAGAACGAGATAATAAGCAAGCCTTCCGCCAGCAGATTTTCGCAGCTACAGAAATGGAACTACTTAGAAAATTACCCAATTTAAATAAAAATGATCCTAATTCTTTAGAGTGGATTGGTTTATTAGGTCAATTAAAGCAGCTTCATAAGGAAAGTCCTGAAGCCGATTCCGTTCAGTTTATTATTAAACGAATGATGGAAAAAGCCGAGGTAGAATATAACGGAAATGATGAATTTTTAGAGAAGATGTGGACCATAAGAAAATCTACTTATAAATCCGAACAAATTGGATTATATCCTTTAGAGGAAGAATTTCTACATTTTATAGAGCAGGCTTTTCATGTTTATGAAACAAAAAAACAGGCGTTAGGAAAATCACAATCATGAACATAGAAATGTTGCTACTGATTGGTACTTTAGCTTTGTTAGACATGTTTAGTCCTTCTATAATTGGCGTATCCGTCTATGTATTGCTTGTGGCTAAAAAACAGCAGATCCGCCTTTTATTAACCTATTTAATGACTGTTGGGTTGTTTTACTTTAGTACTGGGATTTTTTTAATGTTAGGTCTAGGTGTCATATTCAACCCTATTTCTAATTTGCTAGATAGTTACTCAGCTCGATTAATCATGACCATGGTAGGGGGAATTTTATTTATTGGCAGTTGGTTAGTTCCAAAAAGAAAGGCAAATGGATCCCCTAAACCAAAATCTTTACATGTGAGCTCTATGGTAGCTTTAGGTTTCACAACTTCTATTTTAGAAGTTGCAACTGCTCTTCCTTATTTCGCGGCAATAGGTATTTTAACGAGTAATCAAATAGTGTTTTATGAATGGTTACCTTTATTGGCAGGATACAATTTAGTAATGATTGCACCAGGGATCATCCTACTATGCTTTCATCTATTATTCCGCCGATTTATGAATAAACCTTTAAGAAAAATTCAAACGCTTTTTGATCAAAGAACAAGCTCGACACTTTCTTGGATGATGTTCTTTGTAGGATTGATTTTGCTTATAAATGGTAGGATGATTTAAAATAAAAAACGGTAAAAATCCATTTTTACCGTTTTCTCTTCAGATTTTTGTCATAGACGCATTTCTTTTCATCATCACGATACCAATGCCGATGCAGATAATTGTCAATGCTAGCGTAATGACTAAGCTCCACCAGTAATCTGATATCTCTATTGTTCCTCGAAATTTTGCAATTCCGTAGCTTGCTAGTTTCCACGGTGATATTGTCCAAAAGATTCCTATAATCATATCGATAATTTGCCCAACAAAGATCACTGTAAAGGCACATGTTGTAGCAATAACTGTTTTAAAGCTGGCACTCATCATTAACGTAACAGCTATCACAAATAGCAACCAAATATAGTACGTAGAAAAGCTTACTAACAGTGCACCTATATCCAACGTTCCATATAAAATAGTTGTATAATAGACACTTGCACCAAACCCAGCTAAAATACTAACAAAACAAATGGTGCTCATAACAACAAATTTACTCAAAAAATATGCGCCAAATGAAATAGGCCGAGCATATAGTAATGTTGCCATACCATTAGCACGTTCCTTACTAATAGCTCCTACAAACGAAGCCATCATCACCAATAAGCCAATTGTTTGAAATTGCCCGATAGATGCTTGAATTAAATCCAGTGGCATTAATTCTGGCATCAACATTTCAAAGCCCTCTGGAACATTCCCAACAGCCTTTAAAATATCCATCATATAATAGTTTGTTAGTGGATCACTCATTCCAAGCAAAGCAAACACTAGAGGAATCCATAGAAACTTCCAACTCCGCCATGCTTCTCTAAATTCCTTTTGAAGAAGTACATTGAATCCTCTCATGCCTTTTTCGCCACCTTCATGAAAATTTCTTCCAAAGATGCTGTCTGTCGCTCTACCTTTCTAATTGTATAAGGACATTCACTTAACCGTTGAAGCAACATTTTCATCGTCGGCTCTTCATTCACGATCTCAATATACACATTACAACCTATTACATGATTAAATGGATTTGCAAAAAGCTTAGCCTCTTCTTCACTGCCAAATTCAATGACATAATTTTGCTCATCATAACGTTGCCGTACTTCACGTAATGTTCCCTGCTCTACTAGTTTCCCATTTTGCAAAAATAATAGTTGATCTGTCATTTCTTCAGCATCATTTAAAATATGCGTTGAGTATAAAATAGTCGTCTCTTGCTGTAGTCCTTTTAATAAATCAAGTACTTCTCTACGACCAACTGGATCTAATGCTGAAACAGGTTCGTCTAATAGCAGTAATTTAGGCTTATGCACTATTGCTTGGGAAATACCAAGTCGCTGCTTCATTCCACCTGAAAAAGAGGCTATTTTTTTATGTTGTACGTCCCCTAACCCTACAAATTCTAAGGTTTTTTGTGCTTCTAATTTAGCTTTTTTGGCTGCTACACCATTCAACTTTGCAGCCATTTCTGTAAACTCTAACGCAGTTAGCCAAGGATGAAATTGTGGATATTGGGGTAAAAAACCTATATTCGCACGTAAATCATTACCTAGCATCTTTACATTTCCAGCAGTCGGTCTTAAAAGCCCCGTTAACATAGATAAAGTGGTTGTCTTGCCAGCTCCATTTGGACCAATTAAAGCCGTAGAGGTTTTTTCCTCTAAGTTGAAATGAATGGCATCTACAACTTTGTGCTCTGCAAATTGCTTGGTCAAACCTATAACTTGAAGTAAAGTTGTCATGACTGCTTTCTCCCCACTATAAAGTACGCAATTGACCCTAATAGATTAGCAAAAAGAATTATAAACACCCAAAGAATTTTAGGGCCATTTGTTGCATGAATTTTTCGTAAATCAATAAGTGCTACGATCATCAAAATAATTTGAACGATGATGAGCGGTGCTATAACTGCCCATGGAACTTTTGCTAATTCCTCCATCATACAGATCACCTCATTATTTGTTATATACTAACTATAACAAATTTGTTCTAATATGTATAGAACAATCTATCTCTTACATCATAAAAAAAGATGTACCTTAATTAGTACATCTTCTCAATTATTTATAAAGTTTTTGCAGAGCATCTTCCATTTTAGGGCGTATAGTTACCACTGGACGAGCTTTTTTGACAGCTGCCTGTGCTGCTTCTAATGAATCAGCTATTCCCAACTCCATTAATATAGCGGTAGCTGCAACCCCTGCACGTCCACCACCACTTCCACAGTGAACATATATTTTCTGCCCTGTCTCAAAGGCTTTAGCAGCTTCTTGCGCGACTTGTTGGATGGATGATGCTACCTCACTATCTTCATCTGCTATAGGCATATGTTTATAAGAATAAGGAACTGTCTCCTGGTCTTGAGGGGATAGCCCTTGAACACGAACATCTATCACAACATCAATGGATTCTTGTGTAAATGCAGCCTCTGCATCTTTTGCACCGCCAAAGAACAGTTGATCCTTTACTAAAACATCGTAGTCTTTCCCCATATTCTCCACGCCTCACATGTTTATTTTAGTAAATGCTTAATATCCTCATAATATGGTAGAGCCGTTAAAGCACCTGCTTTTGTTGCGGCAAACGCTCCTAATTTGTTGCCAAAGCTTGTACAACGCACTAGTTCTTCTTTTGTTGTAGGTAAACCATTGTAATGGACATCACGTAGGACACCTGCCATAAATGCATCTCCCGCACCTGTTGTATCCACAGGCACTACTTTCTCAGTCGGTACATGTATAACTTCACCATTAAGGACTGCATAAGTCCCGTTTTCTCCTACGGTAATTAAAATAATAGGCACTAAATAGCTATTTAATTGCTCGATACCTTCTTCTAAGCTACTTGTCTCTGTCAGGAAGAATAGCTCATCATCCGTCACCTTTAAAATATCGACATCCTCAAAAAATGATGTAATCGTATCTCGACAAATTTCTTCACTGCTCCAACGTAAAGGACGAATATTTGCATCCATTGCAATAATCGCACCCTTGTCCTTAGCCATTTCTACTGCAGCTCGTGTTGTAGCAAGAGCTGTTGGATGGAACATTGTGCCTGAACACACCGTTAAAGCAGAGGCATGCTTAAAAGCTGCTTCATTTAGCTGTGATGGTTCAACTTGTAAATCAGGTGTTTCATCAACATAATCCTTAAAAATTCGCTCACATGCTTCTGTTAGATGCACATATACACCACTTACTCGTTTTGCTGGATCAAATACGGCATAATCCAGTTTCACACCCTCTTGGGCAAGCCCATCTCGCACAAATTGTGAGCCCTCGTCATCCCCCGTAATTGTAATCAATGCGGAAGGTGCACCAATGCGGCTAATACCCGCTGCAACATTAACCGTTGCGCCACCCATATATTTAGTAAATGATGTGTTTGTTACATCATCAGCAATATAGTCAATAAAAGCATCTCCATAGACTAATATAAAATCCTTCTCTTGCTTTGTCATGATAGTCCTCCTGAAAGTCTAGTCATTATAGATTAACACGAAAATTGTCATTCTATAAAGGTTTTTACTTTTGGCATTTCTTTATGAGAGGATGGATAACTTGAGTCATCCCCTATCTTTGTTATACTTGCCTATAGAAAGGTAGGGATTATCAAAATGAGTATTACAATTCGACAAGCGCAACCACAAGATGCCCATGCCGTTGTGCCTTTAATTATCGACGCCATTGGCGATATTGCTAATCGCTTAACTGGTGAGCAATCAACGGAGGCTGTTATGCAGGAGCTGACTGTTCTTTTTCACCAAGAAGACAATCGACATTCTTATTTAAATACTTTTGTTGCTACTGAAAATGAACAGATTTTGGGGATTCTCGTTTATTATCACGGCGAACAAGCCGTTCACATGGACGCTAACCTTGTTAAATGGCTTGAAGCAAAAAATGCGCCATCCATTGTTATTGACCAAGAAGCCCATGAAGATGAGGCTTACATTGATACAGTTTGTGTTGCACCAGCTGCACGTGGTAAAGGAATCGGAACATTGCTATTACAATTTGCCGAAGAGCTGACAAAGCAACGCGGCTATACAAAATTATCATTAAATGTTGAAACCCAAAAAGAAGAAGCGCGCCGTCTTTATGAACGACTAGGCTTTGTTATTACGGAGCCTTGGTCAATTATTGATGAGCCTTTTCATCATATGGTTAAACAGTTTTAGGAAGTGAATAACTAATATATGAAAAACAATTTGATTTACCCTCTTTTGATTGTTATTGCATCTAGTAGTTACGGGATATTGTCGACTATTGTCAAAGTAGCTATGCAGCATGGCTTTACATCAGCGGAGGCTGTATCAAGCCAGTATATTATTGGCTTTTTACTCGTAATATCCATCTTTATTTTTACTGACAGAAAATTACCAAGACCGTCCAAGAAGGGCTTACTTATTTTAATATGTGCAGGAATTTTTACAGGGACAACAGGTATCGTATACGGAGAATCTTTAAAGTATCTTCCTGCTTCTCTTGCAGTAGTCATGCTATTCCAATTTACATGGATTGGTCTACTGATTGATTGTGCCCTCCATAAAAGATTACCAAGTAGACCTGAAGTAATTTCGATCGTGATCTTATTTATCGGAACGATTCTAGCTGCAGGTGTATTAAATGTAGATTTAAGTGACATTCCTATTCAAGGATGGCTATTCGGTTTTACAGCAGCCGTTACTTTTGCATGTTTCATTCAATTTAATTCTCGACCTGTCGAGGGCGTGACTACCACATCAAGGGTATTAATCGTTTCCTCTGTGGCGCTTATTATGATCAGTATTTTCCTAAGTCCTGAGGTTATTTGGAACGGTAAACTATTCATGCAAGGCCTGTGGAAATACGGACTAGCACTAGGTCTTTTCGGTATCATTTTACCAATTTATCTATTTTCAATTGCTATCCCTAAAATCGGTGGTGCGCTTGCTTCTATTTTAAGCGCCATTGAATTACCAGTGGCTGTTACTGTTTCTGTTATTGTTTTGCATGAACCTTTAACTACTGTACAAATTATCGGGATTGTACTGGTGATTGCTGGCATGATGCTGCCAACCATTGTTGCACAACGTCAACAAAAGGATAGCTTATTAGAAGCACATTCATAAAACGACAAAAAACTCCCTAAAAATGGAACGATTCCTTTTTAAGGAGTTTTTTTGAACTTTAATGAAATGCCATTGCTTACCATTATGCACTTCGCTATGATGAATGCAAATGTAATTTTTTAATAATTCTAACATTAATGTTCCCCTTCAGTATTATACTGCAATATGCAAGTAACTTACTTTAAGAAAGGGGAAGTTGATGAAAAAAGCCTATGTTCTTGGTTTTTTCCTTATGTTAATGCTTTTCGTTTTAGCTGCTTGTAATGGCAAAGATCAGCAAAATTCTACAAATGATGCAGCAAGTAATGACGAGGCATCGGATGGTAAAAAAACAGAAGTAGCAGCAACGTCGCCTTCAGGCAAGCTAGTAATTTACACTGGACGTGACGAAGAAATGGTGCAAAATGTGATCGATCAGTTTAATGAAAAATATCCAGACATTGAAGTAGAATTTCTAACGATGGGTGCTCAACAAATTTTAGAACGTCTTCGTGGAGAGAAAGCCAATCCTCAAGCAGATTTTTGGTGGGGCGGAACGCAATCAGCGCTCATTGTTGGCGCCAATGAAGACTTACTACATGCTTGGCAGCCGAGCTTTATTGACGCTATTGATACCACACACAAAGATGTAGATGGACGATGGTTCGGCGAGATGCTGTTACCAGAAGTAATTATGATTAATAGTGATTTACTAACAAAAGAAACTGGTCCACAGGACTGGGATGACTTATTAGATCCTAAATGGAAGGATCAAATTTTAATCAGAGGTGTACTTGCGTCAGGCACAATGCGTACGATTTATTCTTCCATGATCGTACGACAAGGTGCAGATTCACCTGATAAAGGCTATGAATGGTTACTACAATTAGATGCCAACACAAAGGAGTACACACAAGACCCTAATGCCTTGTATTTAAAGCTAACACGTCAAGAAGGCAGTGTCTCCCTATGGAATCTACAAGATATTTTGTTAAAAAAATATACGACAGATTATCCTTTTGATTATATTTATCCTAAAAGTGGAGCACCTATTTTAGTAGACGGTGTAGCAGTTGTAAACAATGCGAAAAACCTAGAAAATGCAAAACTATTTGTAGAGTTTTTATTTGAAAAAGAGATGGTAACACAATTAGCTAATGATTACTATCAAATTCCTACACGTTCTGATATCGACAAAGCCTCCATGCCAGAATGGTATCAGGAATTAGATTTAAAAACATTTGATATTGATTGGCAGCTAATGTCTGACAAAGAAGCAGAATGGATGGAATACTGGGATAACAATATTAAAGGGCGCGGTAAATAGTAGAACGGGTAAAAATTCGGCTTATACAGCGAATTTTTACCTTCCTGTATTATCTAGATTCTTTGTTAGAGAGGAGTTAATGATTGAGAAGTGTCAGAATCGAAAACGTCTCGAAACAATTTGGTCAAGTGTATGGTGTGAAAGACTTAAACCTTGAAATAAAAGCTGGTGAATTTTTTACTTTTCTCGGTCCTAGCGGCTGTGGCAAAACAACCACTTTAAGAATGCTTGCAGGCTTTTATTATCCTACTAAAGGCAAAATTCTTTTTGATGATCGAGATGTCACTCGACTTCAGCCCAATAAGCGCAATATCGGCATGGTATTTCAAAATTATGCCCTTTTTCCCCATATGACGGTTGATGAGAATATTGCATTTGGTTTACAAGTTCGAAAATTTTCAAAAGCTGAGATTCAGCACAAGGTTGATCGAATTAGAGGTCAAGTGCATCTTGCTGCTTACGGCAACAGAAAAATAAATGAGCTATCTGGTGGGCAGCAGCAGCGTGTTGCTTTAGCTAGAGCACTCGTGATAGAGCCAGATATTTTATTGCTTGATGAACCTCTCTCCAATCTAGATGCAAAATTGCGTGAGGAAACACGTATTGAAATCAAACGAATCCAATCTGAGCTTGGAGTCACAACGATATACGTTACTCACGATCAAATGGAGGCCATGTCTATGTCGGATCGAATTATGGTCATGGAAAATGGCTATATCAAACAAATTGGGACTCCTCAGGAAATTTATCATCAACCCAAGGATCGTTTTGTGGCAAATTTTATTGGGGAAACTAATTTAATTGAATGCTCAATCCAAGCTATTGATGGGGAAAATGTACAAGTACGAACAGTGAATGGACATAATTTAACTGGGCGAAAGCAACAAAGCTCTCCCTCCTTAACGCATATGATTGGAGACAAAGTATTTATTTCTATTCGTCCAGAATCGATTCAACTTGGTACTGGTGAAAACACATTAACAGGAAAAATTACATTTGTTGAATTCACAGGTATTAGCGTTAATTACATTGTAGATTTTACTGCGTTCTCACTTAAAGTAATGCTTATTAATTCTTATGACCAAATCAAAAAGATCGGTGAAGATATTACAATCCATATGGCACAAGATTCACTATACTTTTTAGGGGAATAGGAGGAAGCCAATATGGGGAAACAGTCTGAAAGTACGTGGACGCGAATTTTTCATGCTAATTGGTTTGTCTATGTTTTAATATCGCCATTATTTTTAGTGTTATTCGCCTATGTGGTTTATCCCTTCTATCAAACTTTCATCCAAAGCTTTGCTGGTGATGAAGCATTCTTTCATTATAAGAAATTTTTTGATATAGCTAGTCCAGCAAATTTAGAGGCCTTGTGGACCAGTATTTATATTTCATTTATCAGTGTTATTTGCTGTGCACTTGTTGGGGTAACAATGGCCTTTTTACTAGAACGCTATAATTTCCCTGGGAGACGGATATTGTCTGTTTTAGTTTTGGTTCCAATGGCACTTCCTCCTCTAGTAGGTGTTTTGTCCTTTTCATTTTTATATGGTGATAGCGGGATTTTTCCACGAATTTTTCAGCATCTATTTGGGTTGGATCACGTTCCTTTTGCCTTGAAGGGAATATGGGGCGTCATCGTTGTTCATACATTCACAATGTATACGTACTTCTATTTGACTGCCTCTGCTGCTATTAAGGGGCTTGATCCTGCTCTTGAAGAGGCAGCTACTAGTCTGGGTGCAGGGCGTATTCGCGTATGGACAAAGGTTATTTTACCAATGCTCACACCTTCTATTGTTGCCTCATCCTTATTGGTGTTTATGATTTCTATGGCTTCTTATACTGCACCTTTGATGTTTGGTGTAGAGCGTACTATGACGATGCAAATTTATTTATCACGTACAAATGGGAATCTTGAGATGGCTGCAACACAGTCGATGATATTATCTTTTGTATCTATCACTTTTTTAATCATTATGCGCTGGTATCAAAATCGCAGAAATTATCAAAATCTAAGTAAGGGAATTAGTGTTCATCGTTCAGAGGTATCCTCAAAAAAAGTAAAAATTATCGCAACAATTGCTTCTTTTGTTGGCACATTAATATTGATACTGCCTATTTTAGTGTTGATATTGATCTCTTTCTCTGTGGATGGAGCGTGGAAAACGCAAATTCTCCCAACCGACTATACAATCGATCATTATATTGCCCTTTTTACTGATGAACGCACATGGCGACCTATTTGGAACTCCATTCAAATGGGTGTTATTGCAACACTGGGCAATATCATCTTTGGTGTCGCGGCTGCTTATGCTATGGTGCGCTTAAATTTTAAAGGGAAAACCATGCTCGACATTTTGATAATGGTACCTTGGGCTTTGCCAGGAACAGTTGTTGCTGTTAATTTAATTGCTGCCTTTAGTACAGAAAGTATCTTTAGTTTTAATCAAGTATTGATCGGGACATTTTGGATTTTGCCATTAGCCTACTTTATTCGACATTTACCACTTGTTTTTCGATCAACATCCGCCTCTCTTGTACAGCTAGATCAATCAATTGAAGAGGCATCACGTGGCTTAGGGGCCAACTGGTGGTATACATTTAGACGTATTGTCGTGCCTTTAACATTCACCGGGATTTTAGCAGGGACACTCTTAGCCCTCGTGCAAAGCTTTGGTGAATTTGTTGCATCCATTCTAATTTACAGTACATCCACTATTCCATTGTCTGTAGCGATATTCCAAAAATTATATGCATTTAAATTTGGGACCGCCTGTGCTTATGGTGTCTTACAAATTTGTTTAATTTTAGTTGTCCTTATTATTTCTGAAAAACTATCAAAAGGCAGTGCTGGTACAGCCATCTAGCTGCCAATCTATTAGGGGGCCATGACAATGTTTGAAGATTTTCGCAATAAAACACAGCTGGAAGATGGGATGATATTCCCTTCTAACATCTATCGAAAAATTGTTTTACAGCCAGCTTATGATGAAGCAAAGAAAAATTTTTTAACAATTATGCTACAAATCAATATTGCTCATTTAAAAATGTTAGAAGAACAAGGACTTGTAAAAAAAGATGAAGCAAAGCAAATTGGGATAGCTCTAAAAAAAATTGACTTAAACTATTATCGTATAGAGGATTACAGTCCCCAATATGAGGATTTATTTTTCCGCATTGAAAATAAATTAATAGAGCTTGCTGGTGATATTGCTGGAAATCTTCACATTGGCAGAAGCCGAAATGATATGGGTATCGCCATCTATCGAATGACATTAAGAAAAAAATTATTATTATTAATGCGCGAGTTACTAACATTACGTGATGATTTAATCGCTGCTGCAGAGGAACATGTCGATACCATTATGATTGGCTACACACATACACAGCAGGCCCAGCCTACAACCTTCGCCCATTATTTAAAGGCCGTCATCGACCAGCTAGAGCGTGATTTTGAACGAATGCAGCATGTCTATAAAACGGTCAATCGTAGCAGTATGGGAGCCGCTGCCTTAACAACGACAGGCTTTAATATTAGTAGAGAACGTATGCGTGATCTACTAGCTTTTGATGATATTATCGAAAATGCATGGGATGCGGTTGCAGGGGCAGATTATATAGCTGAGGCTGCAAGTATTATACAGCTCGCTGCACTCAACCTTGGCCGTACTTCTCAAGATTTTTTATTATGGGCTACTCAGGAGTTTAATGCGTTTACACTCGCAAGTCCATATGTGCAAATAAGCTCTATTATGCCTCAAAAGCGTAATCCTGTTTCTATAGAACATACACGCTCATTACTATCTGCGGTTGTAGGAGATGCAAGTACAGTATTACAGATGGTACATAATACACCTTTTGGAGATATCGTAGACACTGAGGATGATATGCAGCCTTATTTATGGCGTGCCATTGACCGCTTAATTGGTATTTACAAGTTGTTTGGTTCGCTTGTTGTTACAATGGATGTCAATAAGAAGAAGTTAAAAAATCGCGCTGAAAATAGCTTTGCGAATGTCACTGAGCTAGCTGATACATTAGTCCGTTCAGAGGGAATTTCCTTCCGGCAAGCACATAGTATTGTTAGTAAATGTATTAAGGTTCTACTTGCTCATGGAGAGGAATCATTAGCTAGTCTTACATGGGGACTTGCAAATACACAATCGAAATTGATCACGGGCAAGGAATTAACTATTTCAGAAGAGGATTTCTATAAGACATTAAAACCAGAATCTTTTGTTGGTGTACGAACATTACTAGGTGGACCCGCTCCAGCCACTATGAAAGCTGCTCTTGAACGCTCCAAACTGAATGCCCACGATTTTTATGAATGGATTCGCTTAAAGGAAAATTCCATTATTGAAGCAGAAAAAGAGCTAACAGCCTTTCTAGAGGAATGGAATCAATGAAGCAATGGTTATTAATTATTGATGGTGGGGCGACAAAAACAGCATGTGCAGTTGTTCATGCTGAATCTGGTGACATTGAATATTCTATATCCGCTAAAGGCTCTAATTATCAAGCCATTGGTGTTGAATCAGCTACAGCAATTTTACAAGAGCTTTTAGCAAATGTTGAAACATTTTTGCAAAAGTATCCTAATTCTCAAATTGCTGTAGCTACCTTTGCTCTAGCGGGTATTGATTCTCCGAAGGATCATGCAGCTGTCGTAGCTATTGTTCAAAATGCTCTTAAGTTCACACAGCTACAAATAGACACAATGATTATTGAAAATGATGCGGAGGCTACACTATTAGGTGTGACTGCTGGACAGGCAGGTGCACTACTCATCGCTGGAACAGGAGCTATTGCCTATGCCTTTGATGGGCGGCGGATTGTACGTGCAGGAGGTTGGGGACATCGGGCTGGCGATGAGGGAAGTGGATATTGGCTAGGGCAGGAAGTCGTAAGAGCTATATTTAAAATGGAGGATGGTCGCGGGAAACCAACACTCTTAAAGGAAGCTGTCTATCAATCTTTAGGTATAAAAGATGTTACAGAGCTCGCTGAATGGCTCTTCCGCCCTTCCTATACAAATGCACAATTGGCCAAGATGGGTTCCTTTGTGGCAAAGGCAGTCGAGCAAGAAGACGCATGCGCCATCCAAATATCTCAGCAAGCAGCCCATGAACTAGCTATTCTGGCGAATGCTGTATTGAAAAAAATTAACTATCAGAATTCACCATTTACTCTATATTGTAATGGTGGAGCCATTAAACATAATCCACTCATTTTAAAGAATTTCACAGATGAAATAACCTGCATGTATCCTCAAGTGGACATTACCCTTTGTCAGCATCAGCCTATTACTTATTTAATTGAACGAACTAAAAGGGCATATGACTGTTTATAAGTCATTGCCCTTTTCTTTTTAAAGTGCCAGTCTCTTCAATTCATTCGTCGTAAAATAGAGATACCCATCCTTTATAAATAAATCCTTCGAATCCTCCCTATTTAGTACCTCTTCTCCACTACCATCCGGACGAATCTTTGTTAAATACGCCCCTCGGGAATAATTACTAAAGTAGAGCCAACCATCCGAATAAACAATATATTGTGCACGAGAATTTGTGACACGCTTCGTTTTACCAGTTTTCATATCTAGTACATATAGCTTATTATCATCTGCAATATTACTATAAAACAATTGGTCTCCAACCTGTGCTGGGAAGTCTATATCATGATAATAACTATATAGTGTGCTTGTTGCTTTTGGATAGTCTTCAGCAATCCACGTGTGATCCTTCGCCATTGTACGGTCATCTACTAAAAAGTATTGATAGCGTATTGCGCCCTTACGATCTGGTACTGGATCATTCCATGTTGTATCAAGATGATACCACTGTCCATCCAACTTGACTAGGTTCCACGCATGTCCCTCTTGACCTACATAGCCCACGATATATTTTGTTTCAATACCCAATTTTTGAAGCATAGAGTGAGCAAGTAAAGCATAGCCCTGACATACTCCCCCGTGCTCGGCAAGAACCGTATAAGCGCTGTGTGGGCTAGAATTCGTTTGTTCTGTATAGGAAGTATTGGCCACAATATAGTCATTGACAGCTCGTACCTTTTCTACATCCGTCATAGATTTTTTACTAATCTTAGCGATAATTTCTTGAACATTCATCTCTACATATGCCGCCTGCTCTGGCGTCATTAAATAGCTCTGTTCTCCAAAAATAGTCGCTTTATTTCGCCCATATTCATATCGAATTGAATGTTTACTTACATGGCCGTAAACATAGTCATCGCGTTTGATAGCATTGTTATAGGCCTCTTCTACAATTTGTTCAATTCGCTGTGTATTCCCTTTATATTGAATTTCAAACTTTGGTGAAAAGCTATTATAATACGCATACATCGCATCAGCTAGCTCCTTGGCATTTGTCACCACTAACTTTGTTTCAGGTTTCTGTATAGGTGGAGCTGTAGGGGCTACCTCCGCTTCATGGACATCTTCTATAGGTAGGGCTGTTTCAATTGAGGCATTATCTGAAAGTCTTGCAGTAACATCTACGATCTTGTCCTTTGTTGACAGTAGCATAGTTTCTATTTCATCATTATTTGTCCAATCGACCACCTGCTGAACAACAGCCTTACCAGCCGTATAAATAGGATCAATAAAAATAATAATAATGGCAATTATAGCCAATTTCTTCCACAAACTCCTCACCTCCAACCGTCTTCCTTACATTATATACAAAAAAAGCACAAAGAACTCACTTAAGGGTCCATTTGTGCTTGTTAATATTTGTTTGTTGATTTCAGAAAGTTTTTAGTCACTCTACTTTATATTGTTGTTACGAAATTCATATCTTTTATCTACTTTTCACCACTAAATTAACTGCTTCCTGAATGGCTTCGTTCATTTTTTCGCCATCCCCTTCAGCATTCTGTACACATTCCAATAGGTTTGTGCTAACAATAACCCCAACTGTACGGTCTACAGCAGAGCGTACTGCTGATAATTGTGTAATGACTGCCTTACAGTCTTTTTCCTCCTCCATCATTTTCAAAATGCCACGTAGCTGTCCTTCCATCCGTTTCACACGATTTTTCACTTGATCTGAATATTCCATATACATTGCTCCTTCTCTTATACTCGCTACGCTCTAATGAGTGATCGTTATTCTTTATCCTAGCTCATTATTTTAAATTTAAACCTAGCCGTTACTATTCCTTGGCTTTAAATAATTTATGAGCATTCTCGTAATAATCGTACCAGCGTTTGTTATTTCATCGTACTGAATTATTGAATTCTTCTTTATACGTAATTGCCCAATTTCTACCTCGAAAACTGGACATTTTCTTTTAAGTGCAGCAATTAACATGTTTGTATCATAATCATAGCGTTCACCTTTTACTTTCATTAACCAAGGCAACTCATTGATGGAAATATAACGTAAACCTGTTTGTGTATCCATTAATTTCTTATGATACAGTATCTCGAAAAATAAGCTTGTTGCACGATTTCCCCAGTAAGAAAGAAATGTACTATCAGTTGAACGAAAGTTACGTACACCAAGCACAATCCCTTCAGAAAACACCTTTGTCATTGTTAAAACAAGCTTCACATCTTGTAAAGTATGTTGCCCATGGGCCCCCACTGTAAGGACACCATGGCACCTTGCTTGTTGTTCTCGTATATATGCAAAGGCGGTCTTAAGTGCGCTACCCTTACCAATATTGCAATCATGCTGGAGTACTTGGCAGCGTTCAATTTTATCTAGGTTTTCAAAAATATCTTTATATTTTTGATCACTCCCATCATTGACAATGATGATTTGAGTAATAGTCGTTGCTAATAATTGATGTACATAGGTAATGAGTGATTGTTGTGGATTATATGCTGGTATAATAGCTGCAATATTTTTCATTTCGATCCCCCACCTAAAGGCTGACAGGTTCTCCGTAGCTACGAATCTCCCTTATATCAAATAGTATCATGTAACAGCAACAATTCAACTGATGAATCCCATTAAAACATATCAATAATATCGATTTTTCTCCGATATATGAACAAAGAGATGAAGAGGCGCTTTGTAAAAAGGTTTAATAGGAAAATGCTTGCAATGACGCCGAGGTAATTAACTGAAAGAGGTGAGTACTTTCGTCATGCATTATGAAAATCTTGAAGAACAATGTCAAAAATTAAGACAGCTGTCCTTCACAATATTAGCTAAAAATTTACAGGATGCTAGTTTGCTCGCCATTTCAACCCCAGCAGAATCCTTACAGAAGTCACTTTTTGTATTAGAGGAAATTTTATATGAGATTTATCGATTGGAAATGCATACCGAACCTAAATTCAAAAATGTCCGAATGCTATTAAATAATCGAAGTTTTGTAGGGCAAATTCATCCTCGTCGGATTTATTTATTGATGAATCTAATTCATAAAATGACAAGCCATACTAGTAATGACATTGTAGAAGCCAAAGCAGCTAAAATTGTTTTAGATTATCTTAGCGATATTGTTGAATGGTTTATGAAGCGCTATGATCGTAGCTTCAAATCCAACCGCCTGCCTTCTCATATCACAGAACTTCCTTCAATATTTGATGAAAATATACTTCAGCATGAGCAGTCTCAAGAGGCTTACGAACATGCTGTCAAATGGTTTGAAGTAGCTGCCCAGAACGGAGATGCAAGCGCTCAATATAACTTAGGTGCTCTTTACAATCATGGTCGAGGGGTAAAAAGGGACTATAGGCTTGCAAAAATGTGGTATGAACGAGCTGCCGCACAAAATGACGCAAATGCTCACTATAGCCTCGGTGTACTTTATCATCTAGGCCAAGGTGTTATACAGGATTATCTAGAGGCTGCACGTCATTACCAAATAGCGGCTGATTTAGAGAATGCTGACGCCCAATACAATTTAGGTGTACTCTATAATCAAGGCTTAGGCCTATCTCAAAATTTTAACGAAGCTGCCAAGTGGTATACCTTAGCTGCCAATCAAGGTAATACTAGTGCCCAAAACAATCTAGGCTTTCTTTATCATAATGGCACGGGTTTGGAGCAAAGCTATGATAAGGCCGTCGCTTATTTCAAAATGGCTGCCCTAACTGGAGATGCAAGTGCTCAATACAATCTCGGCTATATGCATCTTAAAGGGCGTGGTATTCCCCAAAACCAAGAAGAAGCGGCAAAATGGTTTCATATGGCTGCTTTACAGGACCATGTGAATGCAGAGTTTCAACTGGCCATGCTCTATAATGCTGGGCAAGGAATGATGAAAGATCATATAGAAGCTCTAAAATGGTTTAAGCTAGCGGCACATAAAGGACATTTAAATGCTCAATACTGTCTTGGCCTGCTGTATGAAAAAGAGCAGAATCTTGTGTCAGCAGAAAAGTGGCTACTACTAGCTGCTGACAATGGCCATATCAGCGCTGGCTTCGAGCTAGGACGTCTATATGTATATCAGCTTCAAGACCCAGCCAAAGCAATGTCATATTTTAGGACAGCAGCTGAAAAAGGCTATGCAGATGCACAGTATGAGCTTGGCCTATTACTGACATCTGGCACTGCTGTTCCTATAAATTATAAGGAGGCCGTGAAATGGTGGCGAGCAGCAACCGATCAATCACATATTCAAGCAGAATATCAATTAGGCCTACTATATGAACAGGGATTAGGGGTAGCCTTGAATCTTGAGGAGGCACGCAGATGTTATCGCCTTGCAGCCATTCAAGGACATGCAGGTGCGCAGTATCAACTGGGCAATTTATTTGATAAAGGTAAAGGGGTAGAACAGGATTACACAGAGGCAGCTAAATGGATTGAACAGGCTGCGTCACAAGGACATATGAAGGCACAATACCAATTAGCCCAAATGCACATTCATGGACAGGGCGTACCAAAGGACTTTGCAAAGGCTGCCCAGCTTTATCGACTATCTGCTAATCAAGGGCATCAAAAAGCTCAATTCCAGCTTGGTATGCTCTACAAAAAAGGGCATGGTGTTGCACAAGACTATCAAGAGGCGACAAGATGGCTGAAAAAGTCACTTGAAGAAATTAAATAAATATTTTAAAACCTACCGCATCACGAATGACACGGTAGGTTTTATTAATGACTGCTAGTATCCTTTTGTTGTTGAATCATAAATGTTACAACAATAAATAAAGCAAAGCTAATTAATAGCGTAGTTCCTCCTACAATAAAGAAGACTAATGTAAAAGTGCTACCAAAATTAAATGGATTTATATTGTAAAACCACATGCCTAACGTTAAGCCCAGAACACCTACAATAGCTGTCCAACCATGAATGGTTACTAATTTTTGTGATTTCACTTTGAAGGCTCGATAAAAAATACCCCAGGCAAACATACTAAGCCAGCCAACAAGTAAAATATGTGCATGTATCGGTCTATATTCATAGCTACCTGATCCCGACATATGTGAACCTAAATACGTGCCGATTAAAGCAAAAATTGCCGCTAATCGAATAAGGCGTATGCTCCACTTTTGTTCCATACGATAACCCCCTAGTTATGTTTCAACTAAGTAGCAGTTTATCGTGTGAACATGAACTTTATATGAACTCCTTATGACAAAATTGGTAGATGGATATAAACCTTTGTGCCTGCATGCACCGTACTTTGCATCTGTATGGTCCCTCCATGTAGCTCAACAATTTGTTTGACAATCGCTAATCCTAGTCCTGTCCCTTGCTTGGTTCTAGACGCATCAGCGCGATAAAAACGGTCATATACTTTTGCTAATTGATCCTCAGTCATTCCTATCCCACTGTCCTCAACAAGAATTTCAAGTGAAGTAGATCTTTTTTGTAAACGTAGATGTATTTGTCCACCCTCTACATTGTATTTAATGGCATTTGTCAGTAAATTATCCCATACATTTTGTAAAAGCCCTGCATCGCCATCAAAAATAATTTGCTCAAGCTTATACGATATTTGAAGCTGTGACTCTTCCATTTGCCAACGATACTTTCGTACGGTTTCCTTGAGCTGTTCATCTAAACGATAAGACTCACGTTTTACAATTCTTGTCGATTGGTCAAGGGAGGTTAATAATAATAACTGCTTGGTTAATGTAGATAGGCGTTTTGTTTCTAGCTCAATGATTGCTGCATATTCCTGTCTTTCCTGTTCAGTAAGGGAAGGATTTTTCAGTAAATTTACATACCCTTGAATATTTAATAAAGGCGACTGAAAATCATGTGATACATTACTAATAAATTCCTTCCGTGTACGATCAGTTTCCTGTAATCTCTCGGTCATCCTATTAAAGCTTGATGCTAATTGGCCAATTTCATCTGCACGATCAATATCTAGAACTGTATCAAATTTTTCATGCGCTAGCTGTTGAGTGGCTGCTGTTAATTTCGTAATGGGGCGAATTAATGCTTTAGCAAATAGTAGCATGGCAAGAAGGCTCAGTACTGTCATAACCAACATTAATCCTGCAAGTATTGTATGCACCTCAGAAAACAATAAACGAATATCTGGTCTTATGAACAATGCATAGGACTTGCTTTCATAGGTAAATGGCACACCAATTGTATTATTCAGTTCGTTAGCAAAAAATCCTGTTACAAAGGTTTCTTTAGGAAAATCTCGCATACCATGATAGGTTTCCCCATTTAAAACATGCTCCACAACAGATGTTGACAATGTTTTATCACGATATGGACCGCCAAAAAAATGCCCCTCCTCACCAGTTGTCACATATATTTGATAGCCGATTTCACCCAATGTTGTTAGATAGCTATTTAAATCTTCTGGTTTGTTTGTCTCAATATAATGCACAATATCCTGTGCTATGCTAACGTTTTTCGCATCATTTTTTTCTTTTACAACTTGATGGTAATAGGTATTCGTTGCCAGAAAGCCCATACATAAGCTTCCGAGCATTACTAGCATTGTGGTTACAACAAACTTACTATATAACGTTTTCATGTTGTTTCCTCTAGCTTATAGCCAACACCTCTTACTGTTGTAATTTCAACAGCCGTGTCATATCGGTTTAATCTTTCACGAATCCGCTTCACATGCGTATTTAACGTTTGCTCATCTCCATCATAGTCATAGCCCCATACTTGTTCCATAATATAGCTACGAGTAAACACTTGATGGGGTCGTGATGCTAACAAAGCCAGTAATTCAAATTCCTTTAAAGGTAATATAAGTGTATCTTCCCCTATTACAACCTCAAAGCTTCGTCGGTCAATTACTAGTTTACCTACTTGAATGGTTACTTGATTTTTTTTATCAAATCTCCTCAAAATTGCAGCTATACGAAATAATAATTCCTTTGGTTCAAAGGGCTTTACAACATAATCGTCAGATCCTGCTAAAAAGCCACGTTCTTTATCCTCTAGCTCACCTTTTGCTGTTAATAATAAAACAGGAATATCATAATCTTGAGTTAAATACTCTGTTAGTGTAAAACCATCCATTCCTGGCATCATCACATCGACAACAGCTAAATCAGGCAGATTCCCTTCGAGTAAGGCTAGTGCCTGCTTTGCATTTTCAGCAAGTAGCACCTGGTAGCCTTCCTTTGTAAGATAAATATTGACTAGCTGTAAAATATGAACATCATCATCGACAACAAGGATCTTCATCTGCCCACCTCCAGTTAATAAGAAAAAATCCGATCATATAGAACGAATTTTTTCAGCACAAATTACTATTATTTTATAACGAAAATATAGAAATCAACAGCAATAAGAGAAAAGGTAAACCAATTACAATATAGCCTCTAGGATTGGCAAGGTTCATGGTCCATCCTACCCCGAAGCGTTTCTCCACAAAAACGGATGGGTCTTGTCGATTCATATAAATTAAGCCGCCCTTCCAATAACGATCCTCATCCACGTCCATTACTTGGGAATCTATATTTGCTTCATAGCGTACTTTATGTTTATACTTTTTCACCACATATATCAGTAATGAACCCAGCAAAACAACTAAGAACAAAATAAATATTGGTAATAGCTTATAGCCTACTGTCATAGAAGGATAGATGTTGCTTAATTGTAAAATTGTTAATAAAGCTGTTAATGCAGAACTTATCAGTAGTATTTGCCAACTCATGTATTTTCGTGTTTTTAGCTGATCCTCCAACGATTCCTCTTTGCGATTTACAGCTAATTTAATTGCCGAACGTTTAATGGAGTCGGTAATTCCCCACATCATACATTGCATCATTAGCATTACCAGTGGCAGTGAAATAGCCGTAAAATAGGTCTTGCTTCTCCAGGCATCCGCTTCGCCACTTGGCCCCCAATGTACTGCTATATTATTTGGCATGAGATCGTAATGAAGGTATGTGTAAATGATCAAAAATACGGATATTCCTAATGGTACAGCAAAAAAAGACCAAGGAAGCATTTCATCACGGCTTCTTGCAGTTAAATCCACTGCCCGTACTTGTTTAATATTTGCACCCCACTGCTCTTGTTTTTTTAACTTCGATACCTTTTGATGATTTATCCAATACAACGCCATACTTACTGTAAGCATACTAAACAAACAGCTTAATAAAACAATACTTTGAATAGCTTCAGAAGGAGCAAATTGATTGTAACTTATAATCATGATGATTAGAAATACTATACCTGTGCCCCCTACGAACTGCACATACTGTTTTTTCAACTGAGCTAAGAGGGGATGCTTAATAATTTGATCAGGCACTGTGACTCCAAAAACGATAGTCTCTCTTACAATATAGGGAACGACTATTTGCAAAGCTAATGTCATGATGTAAATGGTTATAAAAACGCCAAGTAGCATTTTGCTACACTCCCTCTGCTGGAATTTGCAAATCGGCAAATACTTTTTTCATCATGTGCTCAATTTGTTCAGCTGTTGCGCCGAGCACCATTCCTTCTGCCACAACAGGTTTCAAATTCTTTTCGATTTGACGTAGTTGCTCAGGTGATAAAGCTCTCTCCTCTGCTGAACTTATAATAGCTCCAGATTTTGGCCGAATGGTAATAATCCCTTTCGCCTCTAATTCATGATAACTCTTATTAACAGTATGCATATTAACACCTAAATCGGCAGCTAAACTCCGCACAGACGGCAAAGTATCACCTGGCTTCATTTCTCCTCTAGCAATTCCTTCGATAATTTGACGTGTTACCTGCTCATAAATAGGTACGTCTGATTGAAATTCTATTTGAATAAACATGTTTATCAGCTCCAGATTTGTTATATAACTAATATAACAAATTTCTCTACACCTTGCATGAGATTCAAATGTTTAAATGGGGGAATTTTTTATGGTTTCAATAAATCTTTGCACAAGTAAATTCTGCTTCTCATTATTCCTTGTACAAATTGCAATTTTATGTTTAATGGCATGTATATCCTTCACATAAACCCTCGCCAATTGCCCACTCTCTACATACTCTCTAACCGCAAGAGGAGAAATAAAATTTGCACCATAGCCCGCCATGACTGAACGAATTGTTTCATGAATGCCATTAAATTGGAGTGCGATATTTGATGGTCTCACTTGGTAGGTTTGACATAATGAGAAAGGATGCTCTTTCATTTTAAAATGCTTTCAAAATTGATATGTTGCGCATCTATAATGACACGACACCCACTATTCGTCTTTCCTGATTTGTTTCTGGAAAGGATAAATAGCTTTGATTGCTCCATATACTTAAAAGCTGTTGAGATTGTATTGAATCCTACCTCTAATTTGTTACTCAAATGCTCTCGGCTTACTTTGATAATGCCATTGTATGTAAAATCATAAATCAATTTTTCTAGCACTCTATGTACTTTCCATCCAGGATAAATACCTTGTGTGGCCAGTACGTCTTCTAATTGCTGCAGGCGTTCTTCTTTGAGTTGCCGGTCTCCTTTTTGATTGCCGTATGTCATAAATGTTTGGACTGCTTGGTTTGGTGTAGTTTTTAGTTTATTTTTCATGATAGTTGCTCCTTTTTGAAGCAAAAAAGCATTTTCATCGTGTAGCTTAACGATACAAAACGCTTTCGATGACGGAAATTTTTTTAATAAATTTACGCATTTGGCGAATAACCGTTCAATGATCTCGATGCCTTCTTTAGTGTTTTGAGCAAATCGATCCAATTTGGTTACAACAAGCTTGTCACCTTCATTTAATTTAGACAGCAGCTCATTTAATTGTGGCCGGTCTGTTTTCGTTCCTGTGAATTTCTCTTTATAAATAACAGTCGCTCCTTCACTCTCCAACGCTTGAAGCTGAACCTCTAATTCCTGTGATACAGTCGATACCCTTGCATAACCGTAAATCATAGAAAAATACCTCATTTCTGCACTACACTTATAGACCTAAGTTATGACACCTTTTTACACCTTGATATTACTGCATCAACATTCTGGTGTCAAAACTATATTAAGTTTTGGCACTGTATAAATAAAAAAGACCACCTCGTATGAGATGGATACATCATTCTATCTATTCAATTAAAGCACCACGTTTGTTGAACAAGGAATTTTGTTTACCCTTCAACAATTGCAAGATATTTTTTGATTTCTCCTTCAGATTCAACAATTAAAATATCTCCTCGTTCTTTGGTGGAAAAAATCTTTGTACCAACAGGAAGTTTATTCGACATCTCATCTCTAAAATCTGTATTAGCATCATTTTTTGTTTTTATTTCACCGATTTGAACATCTTTTGTTAAAGACAATTCTTCAACCCAATCAATATTAGCTTTGTAGATAACTCCATCATACTGAAAAATATCAGCATCAGAATCTAATGTTAAAGCTTCTTCGGCATCTATACTGTCAATTGATACTGTTGTAGTTCCCCCTTGAATATTACATCCCATAATCATGAATAAAGCTAATGCGATCAAACCATAGAATAATTTTTTTATTTTATTTACCCACCTCTTTTATATAGACACCAATTATCCACCAAAAGTTACATATTCAACTAAATTTCTTCGTTAGTTGAATAACCCCGCTTACTTGAGGTGGGCGTTAAAATTAGCAAACTCTGGCGCTCTTATTATTGCAGATAATGTTGTACGTAATGGTGAGGTAATTAATGAAAATAGTGAGGTTGAACGTGTTACAGGCGTACAAGAATTTATGGATTTAATAAAAGCAAACCCGAGAATTGAAGCAACAACTATACAAACAGTTGGTGTCAAAGGGTATGACGGCTTTGTACTAGCCGTAGTAAATTAGCATAGAAAAACCGCGTAACTAAAAAAACAGTTACGCGGATGTACTATATAAAAGATGCCTTACTGCTCCCCATCTAAGCTAGTAAGACATCTTTATCCCTTAAAATCTCTTAACTTTTATTTATAGACCCCTTTTAAATCAATCGTGCTCATCTCTTTAAACGGGGGAACAGACCCCGTCACGTTATGTTAGTGGAATAGGCTGGATTGTACCCGAGGGCAACCCATTTATAGTTATTAGGAAAGTTTGATATGTTGGATAGTAGACTTATATTTTATGCTAATTTTTCATACCCTGGAAGTGTCAAGAATTCCGCAAATTCATCTTGTTCAATTAAGGATTTAAACAGTTCAGCAGCTTCTTCATAGCGACCACTGTTATAAGCTTGTTCCCCAACAGCCTCTTTAATTTTCACAAGTTCTTCTTCCAATATTTCTAAAACAAATGCTAATGTAATACCACGTCCATCATCTAAGATTCCTTTCGGATGACGGATCCATTGCCATACTTGTGTACGAGAGATTTCTGCTGTTGCAGCATCCTCCATCAAGTTATTAATTGGTGCCGCTCCGTTACCTCGAAGCCATGAAGCAATATATTGTACACCAACACTACAGTTAATGCGTAGTCCTTCAATTGTAATTGTTCCTTCTGGTACAGCTACTAAATCTTCGGCAGATACTTGTACATCCTCACGCTTTTTATGAATTTGGTTAGGCGTTATCATAATAGCATCAAATTGCTCCATCGCTGTTGCAACCATACCAGGATGTGCTACCCATGTACCGTCATGCCCCTCTGTTGCCTCACGACGTTTATCTTCTGCCACCTTTGCAAATGCGACTGCATTCGCCTCATCATCATTTTTAACTGGAATTTGAGCTGCCATTCCGCCCATTGCTGGTGCATTTCGCTTGTGACATGTTTGAATACATAAAGATGTATAGGCTTTCATGAAAGGTACCGTCATCGTTACTTGCCCACGGTCTGGCAAAATAACATCCGCTTGATTGCGTAGACGCTTAATGTAGCTGAAAATATAATCCCAACGGCCACAATTCAAACCAGCTGAATGTTCACGTAGCTCATATAAAATTTCATCCATCTCAAAAGCAGCTAAAATTGTTTCGATTAATACAGTAGCTTTTATTGTCCCCTGTGGAATACCAATATAATCTTGAGCAAACACAAAGACATCATTCCATAGTCGAGCCTCTAAATGACTTTCAAGCTTTGGTAGATAGAAATATGGCCCTGTACCTTGTGCAAGTGCGTTTTTGGCATTGTGGAATAGATATAAACCGAAGTCAAAGAAACTGCCTGAAATCGGCTCTCCATCCACCAGGACATGCTTCTCAAGCAAGTGTAGACCTCGTGGACGAACTAACAGCACTGCTGTCTCATCATTTAATTTATATGTTTTACCATTGGATGCTTGTGTAAATTCAATCGTCTTATTAATAGCATCACGCATATTAATTTGACCGCCAATCATATTTTCCCATGTCGGAGAAGATGCATCCTCAAAGCATGCCATGAACATTTTTGCTCCAGAATTTAACGCATTAATAACCATTTTCCGATCAACTGGCCCTGTAATTTCAACACGGCGATCTTGCAGGTCGTTTGGAAGTGGTGCGATTACCCAATCACCTTCACGAATATGCTTTGTCTCTGGTAGGAAATCCAGCTTCTCTCCCGCATCAAGTCGTTTTTGGCGTTCTTGTCGAGCCTCCAACAGCTCCTTGCGGCGAGCATCAAATTTTTCGTGCAGGGCAAGAACAAATTCAAGAGCTTCAGGTGTCAAAATTTCATTAGTTTGCTCGTTTTGTTCTCCAACAATTTTAAGCTTACCTGTCGTTGCTTGTTCCATTAGCTGTTTACCCACCTTTGCCATTTTAGTTTCGTCATCCTCCGCTTTAGGAGGAGCGGAGGAGACTATTCTATGATTATGAATTTAGGAAAACACGTATTTAAACTACGACTTATACAAACTGTTCTGTTTCAGTAGAACCTGCCATTGCTGTTGTAGAAGAAGTACCACCAGAGATAACTTGAGAGATTTCATCAAAGTATCCAGTACCTACTTCGCGTTGGTGACGTGTAGCTGTATAGCCTTTAGACTCAGAAGCAAATTCTGCTTGCTGTAGCTTAGAATATGCAGCCATACCATTATCTTTATAGTCATGAGCAAGCTCAAACATAGAGTGGTTAAGCGCATGGAAACCTGCTAAAGTAACGAATTGGAATTTATAGCCTAATTTACCAAGTTCGCGTTGATACTCTGCAATTTCTTCTTCTGAAAGATTTGCCTTCCAGTTGAATGAAGGTGAGCAGTTGTATGCAAGCATTTTACCTGGGAACTCAGCATGAATAGCTTCAGCAAATTCTCTAGCTTCTTCAAGTGATGGTTTAGAAGTTTCACACCAAATTAAATCTGCATATGGAGCGTAAGCTAAACCACGAGCAATTGCTTGTTTGATTCCAGCTTTTGTACGGAAGAAACCTTCAGGTGTGCGTTCACCTGTGATGAACTCTGCATCACGTGGATCAATATCTGATGTAACCATATCAGCAGCATCAGCATCTGTACGTGCAATTAAAATTGTATCTACACCCATAACATCTGTTGCTAAACGTGCAGCTACTAAGTTACGAACAGCATTTTGTGTTGGAAGTAATACTTTACCTCCAAGGTGTCCACATTTCTTTTCAGATGCTAATTGATCTTCTAAGTGAACACCCGCTGCTCCTGCTTCAATCATACCTTTTACAAGCTCGAATACGTTTAGAGGCCCACCAAAACCTGCTTCTGCGTCTGCTACGATTGGCGCGAACCAATCAAATTGATCAACACGTCCTTCAGCATGATCAATTTGATCTGCACGTTGAAGCGCTTGATTAATTCGTTTTACTACTGCTGGTACAGAGTTAGCTGGATATAATGATTGGTCAGGATACATTTGACCAGACAGGTTTGCATCAGCAGCTACTTGCCAGCCTGATAGATAGATAGCCTTTAATCCAGCTTTTACTTGTTGTACTGCCTGATTCCCCGTTAATGCCCCCAATGCATTGATAAAAGGTTCCTCATGTAATGAATTCCAAAGTCGAGTAGCACCTTTTTGTGCTAGTGTTTGTTCAATTACTACTGTCCCCTGTAATTTAACAACCTCTTCAGCTGAATATGTGCGTTCAATACCAGCCCAACGTGGGTTTTCAGCCCAATGTTTTTCTAAAGCTTCGATTCTTTCTTGACGAGTTGACATATTGAAATTCCACCTTCCCCTTTGTGTACAATATACTCTGTTAAAAAACTTTTAATTATCTGTTCCATAACAGGTTTATTTGTTGTAAATTAATATATAACAGACTATTTGAATTTTCATTATTTTTCGATAAAAGATCAAATTTTAAGGATAAAACTACCTTTTTTGACGATGAAATTTGGAAGACTGTTTACAAACAAGGGGGATATTCACAATGAATAATGAGTTAAATTCTTTCGTAAAAGATATTTCACAACAATATATTTTTATGTTGAAAGACTGGATACCTGCTGATTCATCCATTGCGATTGCTGTTGAAAATGCTTATATTTATTTTCACTCTGGTCACCACAGTATTCATTTAGAGATAGGTCAACAAGTATTACCTGGGAGTATTGCGGACCAAGTGTTACAGACTCATAAAAAAACAGATGCTATTTTAGATAATTCCCTATTCGATACGCCTTATTACGGCATTGGTTATCCCATATACATTCAAAATAAGCCTGCTGCTCTTGTCATTGTCCTACCGTCATCATTTACAACAAAAAGAGCAGAACCATTTCAATTTTTAACCGGAAAGCAAGAGGAGGAATGGAATCCTGTAGCAATTAATAAAATATCTCATATTGAAAGCCTACAGAAAAAAACATGGTTTTATGTAGAGGGTGATCAGTATAAAACGAGTATTACACTGAAAGAACTTCAATTACGATTACCATCATATTTTATTCGTATCCATAGATCTTACATTGTAAATATACATTTCATAAAAAAAATGGCACGTGATTTAACGTCAAATTTTATTGTCACTTTAATTGATGGAAGTGAGTTACCAGTGAGTCAATCTTACCTAAATGATCTTCGGAGTGCTCTTGAGTTTTAAGTATATAGGACTGTCCTTTTCGGGGGATAGCCTACTTTAGACTGAGCACAACAAAAAAGACCAGAGAATAAATTCTCTGGTCTTTTTTTGCCTAGCGACGTCCTACTCTCACAGGGGGAAGCCCCCAACTACCATCGGCGCTAAAGAGCTTAACTTCCGTGTTCGGTATGGGAACGGGTGTGACCTCTTTGCCATCATCACTAGACTATGATCGACCTTCCATACACGGATTATTGGTGTATCTAGAAGCTCTCTTTTTAGAAAGATTTGCTCTTTCAAAACTGGATAAACGGCACATTGAATGTTTCAAACGTTTTTGGTTAAGTCCTCGATCGATTAGTATTCGTCAGCTCCATGTGTCACCACACTTCCACCTCGAACCTATCTACCTCATCGTCTTTGAGGGATCTTACTTACTTGCGTAATGGGAAATCTCATCTTGAGGGGGGCTTCATGCTTAGATGCTTTCAGCACTTATCCCGTCCACACATAGCTACCCAGCGATGCCTTTGGCAAGACAACTGGTACACCAGCGGTGTGTCCATCCCGGTCCTCTCGTACTAAGGACAGCTCCTCTCAAATTTCCTACGCCCACGACGGATAGGGACCGAACTGTCTCACGACGTTCTGAACCCAGCTCGCGTACCGCTTTAATGGGCGAACAGCCCAACCCTTGGGACCGACTACAGCCCCAGGATGCGATGAGCCGACATCGAGGTGCCAAACCTCCCCGTCGATGTGGACTCTTGGGGGAGATAAGCCTGTTATCCCCGGGGTAGCTTTTATCCGTTGAGCGATGGCCCTTCCATGCGGAACCACCGGATCACTAAGCCCGTCTTTCGACCCTGCTCGACTTGTAGGTCTCGCAGTCAAGCTCCCTTGTGCCTTTACACTCTACGAATGATTTCCAACCATTCTGAGGGAACCTTTGGGCGCCTCCGTTACCTTTTAGGAGGCGACCGCCCCAGTCAAACTGTCCGCCTGACACTGTCTCCTGCCCCGCTAAGGGGCATGGGTTAGAATTTCAATACAACCAGGGTAGTATCCCACCGACGCCTCCTTCGAAGCTGGCGCTCCGAGATCTCTGGCTCCTACCTATCCTGTACAAGTTGTACCAAAATTCAATATCAGGCTACAGTAAAGCTCCACGGGGTCTTTCCGTCCTGTCGCGGGTAACCTGCATCTTCACAGGTACTATAATTTCACCGAGTCTCTCGTTGAGACAGTGCCCAGATCGTTACGCCTTTCGTGCGGGTCGGAACTTACCCGACAAGGAATTTCGCTACCTTAGGACCGTTATAGTTACGGCCGCCGTTTACTGGGGCTTCAATTCGCAGCTTCGCTTGCGCTAACCACTCCTCTTAACCTTCCAGCACCGGGCAGGCGTCAGCCCCTATACGTCACCTTACGGTTTTGCAGAGACCTGTGTTTTTGCTAAACAGTCGCCTGGGCCTATTCACTGCGGCTCTCATGCGCTTGCACGCTCAAGAGCACCCCTTCTCCCGAAGTTACGGGGTCATTTTGCCGAGTTCCTTAACGAGAGTTCTCTCGCACACCTTAGGATTCTCTCCTCGACTACCTGTGTCGGTTTGCGGTACGGGCACCTCTCACCTCGATAGAGGCTTTTCTTGGCAGTGTGAAATCAGGAACTTCGTCCATACGGACTCGCCATCACAGCTCAACGTTACAGTGTGCGGATTTGCCTACACACACGCCTTACTGCTTGGACGCGCACAACCAACGGCGCGCTTACCCTATCCTACTGCGTCCCCCCATTTCTCAAACGGTGAGGAGGTGGTACAGGAATATCAACCTGTTGTCCATCGCCTACGCCTATCGGCCTCGGCTTAGGTCCCGACTAACCCTGAGCGGACGAGCCTTCCTCAGGAAACCTTAGTCATACGGTGGACGGGATTCTCACCCGTCTTTCGCTACTCATACCGGCATTCTCACTTCTAAGCGCTCCACCAGTCCTTCCGATCTGACTTCAACGCACTTAGAACGCTCTCCTACCACTGACATCGTAGATGTCAATCCACAGCTTCGGTGAATCGTTTAGCCCCGATACATTTTCGGCGCAGCGTCACTCGACCAGTGAGCTATTACGCACTCTTTAAATGATGGCTGCTTCTAAGCCAACATCCTGGTTGTCTGTGCAACGCCACATCCTTTTCCACTTAACGATTACTTTGGGACCTTAGCTGGTGGTCTGGGCTGTTTCCCTTTTGACTACGGATCTTATCACTCGCAGTCTGACTCCCGTGTATAAATATCTGGCATTCGGAGTTTGTCTGAATTCGGTAAACCGGGATGGCCCCCTAGTCCAAACAGTGCTCTACCTCCAGTATTCTCATCACGAGGCTAGCCCTAAAGCTATTTCGGAGAGAACCAGCTATCTCCAAGTTCGATTGGAATTTCTCCGCTACCCACACCTCATCCCCGCACTTTTCAACGTGCGTGGGTTCGGGCCTCCAGTAAGTGTTACCTCACCTTCACCCTGGACATGGGTAGATCACCTGGTTTCGGGTCTACGACCACGTACTACTTCGCCCTATTCAGACTCGCTTTCGCTGCGGCTCCGCCTTCTAAAGCTTAACCTTGCACGTAATCGTAACTCGCCGGTTCATTCTACAAAAGGCACGCTATCACCCATTAACGGGCTCTAACTACTTGTAGGCACACGGTTTCAGGATCTCTTTCACTCCCCTTCCGGGGTGCTTTTCACCTTTCCCTCACGGTACTGGTTCACTATCGGTCACTAGGTAGTATTTAGCCTTGGGAGATGGTCCTCCCGGATTCCGACGGAATTTCACGTGTTCCGCCGTACTCAGGATCCACTCAGGAGAGAACGAACTTTCGACTACAGGGCTTTTACCTGCTCTGGCGGACCTTTCCAAGTCGCTTCATCTAACTCGCTCTTTTGTAACTCCGTATAGAGTGTCCTACAACCCCAAGAGGCAAGCCTCTTGGTTTGGGCTCTTCCCGTTTCGCTCGCCGCTACTCAGGGAATCGATTTTTCTTTCTCTTCCTCCAGGTACTTAGATGTTTCAGTTCCCTGGGTCTGCCTTCAAGACGCTATGTATTCACGTCAAGATACTACGCGATTAAACGTAGTGGGTTCCCCCATTCGGAAATCTCCGGATCAAAGCTCACTTACAGCTCCCCGAAGCATATCGGTGTTAGTGCCGTCCTTCTTCGGCTCCTAGTGCCAAGGCATTCGCCGTGCGCCCTTAATAACTTAACCAAGTTATTAAGCCTATAAAAAACTTAAAAAATAAATGTGTTTGTTACAATTTCAATGTCGTTTTATCCAGTTTTCAAAGAACAAAAAAATGGTGGAGCCTAGCGGGATCGAACCGCTGACCTCCTGCGTGCAAGGCAGGCGCTCTCCCAGCTGAGCTAAGGCCCCAAGAGGTATATATGGTGGGCCTAAATGGACTCGAACCATCGACCTCACGCTTATCAGGCGTGCGCTCTAACCAGCTGAGCTATAGGCCCTCTTGGAAGTTTTATTAAATTTCATAAACCTTCAAAACTGAACGCAAAACGTAATCTTACAAACCCAAGGTTTGTATTCCGAAATAATCCTTAGAAAGGAGGTGATCCAGCCGCACCTTCCGATACGGCTACCTTGTTACGACTTCACCCCAATCATCTATCCCACCTTCGGCGGCTGGCTCCAAAAGGTTACCTCACCGACTTCGGGTGTTACAAACTCTCGTGGTGTGACGGGCGGTGTGTACAAGGCCCGGGAACGTATTCACCGCGGCATGCTGATCCGCGATTACTAGCGATTCCGGCTTCATGTAGGCGAGTTGCAGCCTACAATCCGAACTGAGAACGACTTTATCGGATTAGCTCCCTCTCGCGAGTTGGCAACCGTTTGTATCGTCCATTGTAGCACGTGTGTAGCCCAGGTCATAAGGGGCATGATGATTTGACGTCATCCCCACCTTCCTCCGGTTTGTCACCGGCAGTCACCTTAGAGTGCCCAACTAAATGATGGCAACTAAGATCAAGGGTTGCGCTCGTTGCGGGACTTAACCCAACATCTCACGACACGAGCTGACGACAACCATGCACCACCTGTCACCGTTGCCCCCGAAGGGGAAACTATATCTCTACAGTGGTCAACGGGATGTCAAGACCTGGTAAGGTTCTTCGCGTTGCTTCGAATTAAACCACATGCTCCACCGCTTGTGCGGGCCCCCGTCAATTCCTTTGAGTTTCAGTCTTGCGACCGTACTCCCCAGGCGGAGTGCTTAATGCGTTAGCTGCAGCACTAAGGGGCGGAAACCCCCTAACACTTAGCACTCATCGTTTACGGCGTGGACTACCAGGGTATCTAATCCTGTTTGCTCCCCACGCTTTCGCGCCTCAGCGTCAGTTACAGACCAGAAAGTCGCCTTCGCCACTGGTGTTCCTCCAAATCTCTACGCATTTCACCGCTACACTTGGAATTCCACTTTCCTCTTCTGCACTCAAGTCCCCCAGTTTCCAATGACCCTCCACGGTTGAGCCGTGGGCTTTCACATCAGACTTAAAGGACCGCCTGCGCGCGCTTTACGCCCAATAATTCCGGACAACGCTTGCCACCTACGTATTACCGCGGCTGCTGGCACGTAGTTAGCCGTGGCTTTCTAATAAGGTACCGTCAAGGTACAGCCAGTTACTACTGTACTTGTTCTTCCCTTACAACAGAGTTTTACGATCCGAAAACCTTCTTCACTCACGCGGCGTTGCTCCATCAGGCTTTCGCCCATTGTGGAAGATTCCCTACTGCTGCCTCCCGTAGGAGTCTGGGCCGTGTCTCAGTCCCAGTGTGGCCGATCACCCTCTCAGGTCGGCTACGCATCGTCGCCTTGGTGAGCCGTTACCTCACCAACTAGCTAATGCGCCGCGGGCCCATCCTATAGCGACAGCGAGATGCCGTCTTTCAGTCTTTCACCATGAAGTAAAAGAGATTATTCGGTATTAGCCCCGGTTTCCCGGAGTTATCCCAAACTATAGGGTAGGTTGCCCACGTGTTACTCACCCGTCCGCCGCTAACGTCAAAGGAGCAAGCTCCTTTTCTGTTCGCTCGACTTGCATGTATTAGGCACGCCGCCAGCGTTCGTCCTGAGCCAGGATCAAACTCTCCATAAAAGAAATTTGATTAGCTCAAATTGTTTTGCTGGCATCATGTTTGATGTCCAAAATTGTGTTTCGTTCACTAGCAAAACTAGCTACTTAAAACTTTATTGATTACGTTTTGCTTGTTCAGTTTTCAAGGTTCATGTAATTGAATTGGTGGAGCCTAGCGGGATCGAACCGCTGACCTCCTGCGTGCAAGGCAGGCGCTCTCCCAGCTGAGCTAAGGCCCCATATTTTTATTTTTAGGAAATGGTCGGGAAGACAGGATTCGAACCTGCGACCCCTTGGTCCCAAACCAAGTGCTCTACCAAGCTGAGCTACTTCCCGTTGTTCTTATGGCGCGCCCGACAGGAGTCGAACCCATAACCTTCTGATCCGTAGTCAGACGCTCTATCCAATTGAGCTACGGGCGCATTTAAAATGGTGCCGAGGACCGGAATCGAACCGGTACGGTAGTCACCTACCGCAGGATTTTAAGTCCTGTGCGTCTGCCAGTTCCGCCACCCCGGCACATTTGGAGCGGAAGACGAGGTTCGAACTCGCGACCCCCACCTTGGCAAGGTGGTGTTCTACCACTGAACTACTTCCGCATGTGCATAAGCTTTTTTTATCTGGCAATGAAAATAATGGTGCGGGTGAAGGGAGTCGAACCCCCACGCCTTGCGGCGCTAGATCCTAAGTCTAGTGCGTCTGCCAATTCCGCCACACCCGCTTATTATTATTTAAAAAATGGTGAGCCATGAAGGACTCGAACCTTCGACCCTCTGATTAAAAGTCAGATGCTCTACCAACTGAGCTAATGGCTCGAAAAAATGGTGCCGGCTATAGGAATCGAACCCACGACCTACTGATTACAAGTCAGTTGCTCTACCTGCTGAGCTAAACCGGCATATGGTGGAGGATGACGGGCTCGAACCGCCGACCCTCTGCTTGTAAGGCAGATGCTCTCCCAGCTGAGCTAATCCTCCTGGGTATTATGCCTAGCGACGTCCTACTCTCACAGGGGGAAGCCCCCAACTACCATCGGCGCTAAAGAGCTTAACTTCCGTGTTCGGTATGGGAACGGGTGTGACCTCTTTGCCATCATCACTAGACTTATTAAAAGACAAGATTTATTATACCATATTTAAGTATAAATACAAGCTTTTTTTAAAACTTACTTGTTCTTTCAAAACTGGATAAACGGTGCATTGAATGTTTCAAACTTTTTTGGTTAAGTCCTCGATCGATTAGTATTCGTCAGCTCCATGTGTCACCACACTTCCACCTCGAACCTATCTACCTCATCGTCTTTGAGGGATCTTACTTACTTGCGTAATGGGAAATCTCATCTTGAGGGGGGCTTCATGCTTAGATGCTTTCAGCACTTATCCCGTCCACACATAGCTACCCAGCGATGCCTTTGGCAAGACAACTGGTACACCAGCGGTGTGTCCATCCCGGTCCTCTCGTACTAAGGACAGCTCCTCTCAAATTTCCTACGCCCACGACGGATAGGGACCGAACTGTCTCACGACGTTCTGAACCCAGCTCGCGTACCGCTTTAATGGGCGAACAGCCCAACCCTTGGGACCGACTACAGCCCCAGGATGCGATGAGCCGACATCGAGGTGCCAAACCTCCCCGTCGATGTGGACTCTTGGGGGAGATAAGCCTGTTATCCCCGGGGTAGCTTTTATCCGTTGAGCGATGGCCCTTCCATGCGGAACCACCGGATCACTAAGCCCGTCTTTCGACCCTGCTCGACTTGTAGGTCTCGCAGTCAAGCTCCCTTGTGCCTTTACACTCTACGAATGATTTCCAACCATTCTGAGGGAACCTTTGGGCGCCTCCGTTACCTTTTAGGAGGCGACCGCCCCAGTCAAACTGTCCGCCTGACACTGTCTCCTGCCCCGCTAAGGGGCATGGGTTAGAATTTCAATACAACCAGGGTAGTATCCCACCGACGCCTCCTTCGAAGCTGGCGCTCCGAGATCTCTGGCTCCTACCTATCCTGTACAAGTTGTACCAAAATTCAATATCAGGCTACAGTAAAGCTCCACGGGGTCTTTCCGTCCTGTCGCGGGTAACCTGCATCTTCACAGGTACTATAATTTCACCGAGTCTCTCGTTGAGACAGTGCCCAGATCGTTACGCCTTTCGTGCGGGTCGGAACTTACCCGACAAGGAATTTCGCTACCTTAGGACCGTTATAGTTACGGCCGCCGTTTACTGGGGCTTCAATTCGCAGCTTCGCTTGCGCTAACCACTCCTCTTAACCTTCCAGCACCGGGCAGGCGTCAGCCCCTATACGTCACCTTACGGTTTTGCAGAGACCTGTGTTTTTGCTAAACAGTCGCCTGGGCCTATTCACTGCGGCTCTCATGCGCTTGCACGCTCAAGAGCACCCCTTCTCCCGAAGTTACGGGGTCATTTTGCCGAGTTCCTTAACGAGAGTTCTCTCGCACACCTTAGGATTCTCTCCTCGACTACCTGTGTCGGTTTGCGGTACGGGCACCTCTCACCTCGATAGAGGCTTTTCTTGGCAGTGTGAAATCAGGAACTTCGTCCATACGGACTCGCCATCACAGCTCAACGTTACAGTGTGCGGATTTGCCTACACACACGCCTTACTGCTTGGACGCGCACAACCAACGGCGCGCTTACCCTATCCTACTGCGTCCCCCCATTTCTCAAACGGTGAGGAGGTGGTACAGGAATATCAACCTGTTGTCCATCGCCTACGCCTATCGGCCTCGGCTTAGGTCCCGACTAACCCTGAGCGGACGAGCCTTCCTCAGGAAACCTTAGTCATACGGTGGACGGGATTCTCACCCGTCTTTCGCTACTCATACCGGCATTCTCACTTCTAAGCGCTCCACCAGTCCTTCCGATCTGACTTCAACGCACTTAGAACGCTCTCCTACCACTGACATCGTAGATGTCAATCCACAGCTTCGGTGAATCGTTTAGCCCCGATACATTTTCGGCGCAGCGTCACTCGACCAGTGAGCTATTACGCACTCTTTAAATGATGGCTGCTTCTAAGCCAACATCCTGGTTGTCTGTGCAACGCCACATCCTTTTCCACTTAACGATTACTTTGGGACCTTAGCTGGTGGTCTGGGCTGTTTCCCTTTTGACTACGGATCTTATCACTCGCAGTCTGACTCCCGTGTATAAATATCTGGCATTCGGAGTTTGTCTGAATTCGGTAAACCGGGATGGCCCCCTAGTCCAAACAGTGCTCTACCTCCAGTATTCTCATCACGAGGCTAGCCCTAAAGCTATTTCGGAGAGAACCAGCTATCTCCAAGTTCGATTGGAATTTCTCCGCTACCCACACCTCATCCCCGCACTTTTCAACGTGCGTGGGTTCGGGCCTCCAGTAAGTGTTACCTCACCTTCACCCTGGACATGGGTAGATCACCTGGTTTCGGGTCTACGACCACGTACTACTTCGCCCTATTCAGACTCGCTTTCGCTGCGGCTCCGCCTTCTAAAGCTTAACCTTGCACGTAATCGTAACTCGCCGGTTCATTCTACAAAAGGCACGCTATCACCCATTAACGGGCTCTAACTACTTGTAGGCACACGGTTTCAGGATCTCTTTCACTCCCCTTCCGGGGTGCTTTTCACCTTTCCCTCACGGTACTGGTTCACTATCGGTCACTAGGTAGTATTTAGCCTTGGGAGATGGTCCTCCCGGATTCCGACGGAATTTCACGTGTTCCGCCGTACTCAGGATCCACTCAGGAGAGAACGAACTTTCGACTACAGGGCTTTTACCTGCTCTGGCGGACCTTTCCAAGTCGCTTCATCTAACTCGCTCTTTTGTAACTCCGTATAGAGTGTCCTACAACCCCAAGAGGCAAGCCTCTTGGTTTGGGCTCTTCCCGTTTCGCTCGCCGCTACTCAGGGAATCGATTTTTCTTTCTCTTCCTCCAGGTACTTAGATGTTTCAGTTCCCTGGGTCTGCCTTCAAGACGCTATGTATTCACGTCAAGATACTACGCGATTAAACGTAGTGGGTTCCCCCATTCGGAAATCTCCGGATCAAAGCTCACTTACAGCTCCCCGAAGCATATCGGTGTTAGTGCCGTCCTTCTTCGGCTCCTAGTGCCAAGGCATTCGCCGTGCGCCCTTAATAACTTAACCAAGTTATTAAGCCTATAAAAAACTTAAAAAATAAATGTGTTTGTTACAATTTCAATGTCGTTTTATCCAGTTTTCAAAGAACAAGTTTTGAAGTGTTTCATTCAGAAGAATGAACCTTCAAAACTGAACGCAAAACGTAATCTTACAAACCCAAGGTTTGTATTCCGAAATAATCCTTAGAAAGGAGGTGATCCAGCCGCACCTTCCGATACGGCTACCTTGTTACGACTTCACCCCAATCATCTATCCCACCTTCGGCGGCTGGCTCCAAAAGGTTACCTCACCGACTTCGGGTGTTACAAACTCTCGTGGTGTGACGGGCGGTGTGTACAAGGCCCGGGAACGTATTCACCGCGGCATGCTGATCCGCGATTACTAGCGATTCCGGCTTCATGTAGGCGAGTTGCAGCCTACAATCCGAACTGAGAACGACTTTATCGGATTAGCTCCCTCTCGCGAGTTGGCAACCGTTTGTATCGTCCATTGTAGCACGTGTGTAGCCCAGGTCATAAGGGGCATGATGATTTGACGTCATCCCCACCTTCCTCCGGTTTGTCACCGGCAGTCACCTTAGAGTGCCCAACTAAATGATGGCAACTAAGATCAAGGGTTGCGCTCGTTGCGGGACTTAACCCAACATCTCACGACACGAGCTGACGACAACCATGCACCACCTGTCACCGTTGCCCCCGAAGGGGAAACTATATCTCTACAGTGGTCAACGGGATGTCAAGACCTGGTAAGGTTCTTCGCGTTGCTTCGAATTAAACCACATGCTCCACCGCTTGTGCGGGCCCCCGTCAATTCCTTTGAGTTTCAGTCTTGCGACCGTACTCCCCAGGCGGAGTGCTTAATGCGTTAGCTGCAGCACTAAGGGGCGGAAACCCCCTAACACTTAGCACTCATCGTTTACGGCGTGGACTACCAGGGTATCTAATCCTGTTTGCTCCCCACGCTTTCGCGCCTCAGCGTCAGTTACAGACCAGAAAGTCGCCTTCGCCACTGGTGTTCCTCCAAATCTCTACGCATTTCACCGCTACACTTGGAATTCCACTTTCCTCTTCTGCACTCAAGTCCCCCAGTTTCCAATGACCCTCCACGGTTGAGCCGTGGGCTTTCACATCAGACTTAAAGGACCGCCTGCGCGCGCTTTACGCCCAATAATTCCGGACAACGCTTGCCACCTACGTATTACCGCGGCTGCTGGCACGTAGTTAGCCGTGGCTTTCTAATAAGGTACCGTCAAGGTACAGCCAGTTACTACTGTACTTGTTCTTCCCTTACAACAGAGTTTTACGATCCGAAAACCTTCTTCACTCACGCGGCGTTGCTCCATCAGGCTTTCGCCCATTGTGGAAGATTCCCTACTGCTGCCTCCCGTAGGAGTCTGGGCCGTGTCTCAGTCCCAGTGTGGCCGATCACCCTCTCAGGTCGGCTACGCATCGTCGCCTTGGTGAGCCGTTACCTCACCAACTAGCTAATGCGCCGCGGGCCCATCCTATAGCGACAGCCGAAACCGTCTTTCAGTCTTTCACCATGAAGTAAAAGAGATTATTCGGTATTAGCCCCGGTTTCCCGGAGTTATCCCAAACTATAGGGTAGGTTGCCCACGTGTTACTCACCCGTCCGCCGCTAACGTCAAAGGAGCAAGCTCCTTTTCTGTTCGCTCGACTTGCATGTATTAGGCACGCCGCCAGCGTTCGTCCTGAGCCAGGATCAAACTCTCCATAAAAGAAATTTGATTAGCTCAAATTGTTTTGCTGGCATCATGTTTGATGTCCAAAATTGTGTTTCGTTCACTAGCAAAACTAGCTACTTAAAACTTTATTGATTACGTTTTGCTTGTTCAGTTTTCAAGGTTCATTTAGCTACCATCTCTCGACAGCAACTTTTAAATTATAACATTTCTCTACTTTGTTGTCAACACTTTTTTAAAATGTTTTTTCAAAATCATCGGAGACAACTTTTAAAGTATATTATAATCAATTATTCATATCAACATCTTTTTTCAAATTGTTTTTGAAGTTCAATGTTGTAAATTGCATCGTCTTAACGACAAGTAATAATTTATCACGTTAGAAAAAACTTCGCAAGCATTTTTTACACAAAATCTAATTTTATTTAATAAACCTGCTTTAATAAGCTATTTTGTGTATTTACGAGAATCGTAAATCATAATATCTTTCCTTATTTATTATTTGTTTTACTATACATCTCTTTCTATTAAATCTCAATATCTTAAATTAAAATACTACTTACTTTTCAAGCTAAATATAACTCATAAAATTTAGTGTAAAATTACTTCCTAATAACTACAAAATCTAATTATGTTGTTTAGGTCTTAGTTGGTTTTTTAAAATGCATTAAATGAAAATAAGCATGCGCTAAAGCAGAAGTACTTTAGCGCATGCTTATTTCTAATAGTCCCTATCTTATTTCATTACCTTGAGGGTCAACTATATTTAAGCACCACAAGAAGTTATCCCATGCAGAATACCAGCCACTAAAGATTTCAGAAGAATCGTCCCAACGAACATCAAATTTCTTATGGCCATCTATTTCTACTAAATATAAAGTAAGTGTCTCGTCTTTTTTAGCAACGACTAATTTCATACCATGCTCAAGCTCTTCCTCCGTAAATGGAACATCAGAAACAGAACGTAATTGTGCCTGTTCAAATACTTGTTTGTTAATAATTTTGTAATTCATTATAAGCCCCCAATAAAATACTTCTTTTTTATACTTATTGTATTTAAAAACATAGAACTATAAAAGTATAACCTAAATATAATCTACGTTTAAACAACTTAATTTTTTTCATTGAACAAAAAGAAGAGAACTCACCTATCCCGTGAATTCTCCTCTTAATCCATTGACTGCTCTATAATAGCTCTATAAAGAGCCTACGCCGTAATTTATTTTGTAATATGACGCATTGTTGGGAACAATAATACATCACGAATTGAAGGTGAATTTGTTAGTAGCATAATTAAACGGTCAATACCAATACCTAAACCACCTGTTGGAGGCATACCATATTCTAATGCTTCAATGAAATCATTGTCCATTTCATGTGCCTCATCATTACCTGCTTCTTTTTCTGCTAATTGTGCTTCAAAGCGTTGGCGTTGGTCGATAGGGTCATTTAACTCTGTGAAGGCATTGGCGTGCTCACGACGAACGATAAATAACTCAAAGCGATCTGTAAAACGCTCGTCCTCTGGATTTTTCTTCGCAAGAGGTGAGATTTCTACTGGGTGACCATACACAAATGTAGGCTGTACAAGCGTCTCCTCTACTTTCTGTTCGAAGAATTCATTGATAATATGACCTACTTCGTGTACATCCTTCACTTCAACTCCATGCTCTTTAGCAAGTGCTTGTGCTTGTGCTTTTGTCATCGGCTGCCAGAAGTCTACACCTGTTGCCTCTTTTACAGCGTCAACCATATGAACTCGTTTCCAGCCTACAGCAAGGTTGATTTCATCTTCACCATATTGAACTGAAGTTGTACCAAGAACTTCTTGGGCAACATGCGCAATAAGGTTTTCAGTTAGAGACATGATATCTTGATAATCAGCATACGCTTCATATAGTTCAATCATTGTAAATTCAGGGTTGTGGCGTGTTGAAATTCCTTCATTACGGAACACACGTCCGATCTCGTAAACTTTTTCTAAACCACCAACTATTAAACGTTTTAAATGCAATTCGATGGCAATTCGCATATATAATTCCATATCAAGGGCATTGTGATGCGTAATAAATGGACGAGCTGCTGCGCCACCAGCAATTGTGTGAAGCATTGGTGTTTCTACTTCTAAGTATCCAGCATTATCTAAATAATTTCGGATTGCACGAATAATTTTTGAACGCGTGATAAATGTCTTTTTGCTATCTTCATTTGTCATTAAATCTAGATAACGTTGGCGATAACGTTGCTCAACATCCTGTAAGCCGTGGAATTTCTCTGGCATAGGACGTAGCGCTTTTGTAAGGAATGTGAATTCCTCAGCCTTTACAGAAAGTTCTCCCACTTGTGTACGGAACACGTTACCACGCACACCTACGATATCTCCTAAATCAGCTTGTTTAAATAATTCATACGCTTCTTCGCCTACATGATCTTGACGAACATAAATTTGAATTTGACCATTTAAATCTTGAATATGTGCAAAGCCAGCTTTTCCTTTACCACGTTTCGTCATAATACGGCCCGCAATAATTACCTCTTGAAGGTTTTCCTCAAGCTGTTCTTTTGTTTGATCTGCAAATTGCTCACGTACTTCTGTTGATAAATGTGTACGTTCAAAACGGCTTCCAAATGGATCTTGCCCATTTTCTAGTATCGTTGTCATCTTTTGGCGTCTCACCAATAGTTGATCATTTAATTCTTCTATATTTGACACTTATTTCACTCCTTAAGTAAATTGTCCGCGTTTACGTCCATAATATTTCTATTGTACACAATTTTAGTGCTGTAATCATCTGTTTCAATTTATTTTCAATCCAATATAAAATAATTAATAATTCTAAAAATTAAAGATGCTGCCGAAAAGGCGCCTCTATCAAATTATAGAGACGCCCATATTAAAACTATATAATTAATTCTTTGACTTCTGGAACAATCAATTTAGATTCGCTTTCTTCATACTCCTGTACAAGACTATTTAATAGTACCCGAAGTTCTGCCGCAGTTTCTGTTTGGTTAATAGCATTGCGGGCCTTACCATTACCTCGGATTCCTTTTAAATACCATGATGCATGCTTACGCATTTCTCGTACTGCAATTCCTTCTCCTTTTAATTGAAGAAGTCGTTCAAAGTGTAGTAAACATACGTCCATTTTTTCGCGTACACTTGGCTCTTCTTTTAATTCACCAGTTGCTAGGTATTGAACCGTACGATAGATCATCCATGGATTACCTAAAGCAGCACGTCCAATCATTACTGCATCTACACCTGTAGTTTCCAGCATACGTTTAGCATCTTGAGGTGTTTCCACGTCACCATTACCTAGCACAGGAATGCTGACATTTTCCTTCACTTGACGAATGTAATCCCAGTTCGCTTTACCTTCATACATTTGTACACGTGTACGACCATGAACTGCTACTGCAGCTGCACCTGCACGCTCAACCGCTTGAGCGTTTTCAATTGCAAAGATATGTTCTTCATCCCAACCAATACGCATTTTTACGCTAACCGGCTTTTTAACAGCATCCACAACAGCCGCTACCATCTCATATACTTTATTAGGATCAAGTAGTAAACGTGCTCCCGCTTCACATTTTATAATTTTATTAACAGGACACCCCATGTTGATATCAATAATATCAGCAGTCGTATTTTCATCCACATATTTCGCTGCTTCTACTAAGGTTTCTTTATCTCCACCAAAGATTTGCAGTGAAAGAGGATTTTCACGTTCATCGATATAAAGCATACCTAATGTTTTTTCATTTTTTTGGACAATGCCCTTATCACTAATCATTTCAGCGTATACGAGACCTGCCCCAAACTCCTTAACCGTTAATCGGAAAGCAGAGTTACAAATCCCAGCCATTGGCGCTAATACTACGCGGTTGTCCATGACAATATCGCCAATTTGAAATGGCTTCTCTGTTGACTGACCCAACGTTTTTCTTCCTCCTCTATAGGCTTTACCTATTTTCTCTATCTATCATTAATGCTATACGCTGATAATTCATTCCTATACAATTACTTAATTCACCGCTGACAGCTCATTAAAGGGTTTCCAGAAGATTACGCCTTCCTTTTCACAATCCATTTGCTGTAACAGATCATGCGCTTGTTGTAGCTGTTCATCGAATGGTGATGGTGTAATCTCTACAAGTGGTACTAGGACGAATGCTCGCTCGTACATTCTTGGATGAGGAACAATTAAGTTCTCCGTTTCAATATTCTCTTGATTGTAAAGTAAAATGTCAAGATCAATAACTCTTGGGCCCCAGCGGAATTCTCTTACACGCCCTAATTCCCGTTCGATTTCTTGGCAAATATTCAGCATCTCAACAGACGATATAGCTGTTTTTAGATGAACAGCTATATTTAAAAAATCGGCCTGATCCGTAAAACCTACAGCAGCTGTTTCAAAAACAGATGAAACACGAATCAACTCTAGTTCCTTCTTATCCTTTAAAAGGTCTACTGCGTGCCGAAGATTCTCATATCTCTCCCCCATATTTGTTCCGATAGATAAATAGACATCCTTCATTAGAAATCCCCCCTCGTAACCTCAACAGAGACTTCTTTATAATAACCATGAATAGGTGGGTCTGGTTTAATAAGCTCTACACGAACTCCTTTTACTTTATCAGGATAGGTTGCTAAAATCACATTTGCTATTTTCACAACAAGAGCCTCAATAAGCTTAAACGGTTCACCCTCTACAATATCCCGACATAACGCATATACCTCTGCATAATTTACGGTATAAGAAAGATCATCCGTTTCACCGGCTTTTGTCATGTCTACTGCAAGCGAAACATTTGCTCGAAAGCGTTGGCCTAGAGTAGTTTCAGCTGCTAATACACCATGATAACCATAAAACTGCATGTCCTTTAAATGAATATAATCCATCAGGCTTCCTCCTTAAACAAACGTTTACCCACTAATACATCCGTCATATACGTTGCCCGCACCATTTCCTTTACATCATGAACTCTTATCATATGACAACCCTTTTCAACTCCATAAACCACTGTGGCGCTTGTCCCTTCAAGACGTTCCTCAACAGGTAAGTTCAAGACATTACCAATCATTGATTTACGTGATGTTGCTAATAATACGGGATAGCCCATAGCCACTAAATCCGATAAGTGTTGCATCATAGCTATATTTTGTGCAGTATTTTTAGCAAAGCCGATACCTGGATCTAAGATGATATGATGATCGGGAACTCCCGCTTGCCGTGCAATGGCAATACTTTTTTCTAAATCTGCCTTTGCAGTCGTCCAAAAATCAACACCATAATCCATATTTTCACGATTATGCATTAGAATGATCGGAACATGTAAGTCTGCAGCAACCTGAGCAATTTCTGGTTCTGCCTTTGCTCCCCAAATATCATTGATGATATGTGCGCCCGCTTCAATTGCGGCACGCGCCACACTTGCTTTATACGTATCAACTGAAATAATGACCTTTACTTCTTGTGCTATCGCTTGAATAACAGGCACGATGCGTGCAATTTCATCTTCATCTGAAATACGCTCGTACCCAGGACGTGTAGATTCTCCACCTACATCGATAATTTTTGCTCCTTCAGCCACCATTTTTTTCGCTTGAGTAACAGCAGCCTCCACATTGTTATACTTTCCTCCATCAGAGAAAGAGTCTGGGGTAACATTTAGAATCCCCATAACAAATGTTTCTTGTCTATAGTCTAATGTAATACCATTAATCGTTAATGGTTTCGTATATTTTTCTAGCATGTAAACGCTCCTTCTATCCTTGTTCCACTTCTTGAACAAATGCGCTATGCAAAATGGTATAAATAGGTCCTTTATTGCCTAAAAATCGCTGGTTCTCCAAGCTACTAATAGGCACAAGTTCTTGTACTGAATTGGTAATGAAGCATTCCGTACTTTGTAGTAAATCCTCTTTTGTATAAAAGCCTTCCTGTACGTCAAGGTTTAGCGCTTTAGCCTTTTCTATAACCCATGCACGAATAATTCCTGGTAAAATACCTGTCTCCAAAGAAGGCGTATATAGTATATCATTTTTTACCCAAAATATATTTGATGTCACACCTTCAGCTACATAGCCTGATTCTGTTAAAAAGAAACCTTCTTGTTGAGCCAGTGATGGCATTTCAAAGCGACCAAGCACGTTATTGCCGTAATGGTGCGATTTAACACGAAATGCTTGTTCAGGTGTATTGCGTGGTATGGTAAGCCATTGTGCAAACTTTTCAGTACCACGCGGTGTGTCTTGAAGTTCCTTGCGAAAAATGATGACATTTGGTTGCCTATATTCTGTTGGCTGTAATCCAATATTATGTTGACCCGCAGATACATTTAAACGGAAGTAACCATCCTGACCGCCAGCAAGTTGATTTAGTTGTTGCACAGCCTCAAGTAATACACTTTCAGGATAGTTTAAATGAATGTGATATTGTGATAAAGCATGCTGTAATCTTTCCATATGTGCTTCCCAGTAAAATACCTGACCACCATATGTTCGGAACGTTTCAAAAAATCCTAATCCATATAAAAATCCATGATCAAATGGCGAAATTCTCAAATCCTGGGCCGCCATATAGTTTCCGTTCATCCAGCACTGCATCTATTTCACTCCTTCTACATACATTTCTATAAATTGGCGAAGAAGTTGTTTTCCTTGCTCTGTCATAATGGATTCCGGATGATATTGTACACCCTCAATAGGATATTCCTTATGACGTAAACCCATAATTTCTCCTTCTTCTGTCCAAGCTGTTACTTCTAGACAAGCTGGTAATGTCTCATTTTCTACAATAAGAGAATGATAGCGAGTTGCTTGGAATGGATTTGGCATGCCTTTATGCAAACCTACTTCGGCATGCAGCACGGGTGAAGTCTTCCCATGCATTAAACGTTCCGCTTGTATGACTTGGCCACCAAACACCTGTGCAAGCGCCTGATGTCCAAGACAAACCCCTAAAATTGGAATATTTCCCGCGAAATATTTAATAATGTTCAGGCTTTCTCCCGCCTCATTTGGACTACATGGCCCTGGAGAAATAACAATCATATCTGGCGCAAGTTGTTCTATTTCTTCTACTGTAATAACATCATTACGTTTTACTACTATGTCATGACCAAATTCACCCAAATATTGGACGATGTTATAAATAAATGAATCATAGTTATCGATCATCAAAATCATATTACTCGCTCCTCTGCCATTGCCTTTGCCTGCCACATTGCTTTCGCTTTATTTAAAGATTCCTGATACTCTCTTTCCGGAACAGAGTCAATGACAATGCCTGCTCCAGCTTGAATATGCGCAACCCCATCTTTTACAAACGCTGTACGGATTACAATATTAAACTCCATATCACCTGTAAAGCCTAGCCAGCCGATTGAGCCTGTATATAAACCACGTCGTACAGGCTCTAATTCTTCAATAATTTCCATAGTGCGGATCTTTGGCGCTCCTGTAATTGTCCCACCTGGAAACATTGCACGAATAACATCTGCATTCGTTTTACCTTCTGCTATTTCTCCACGCACATTCGAAACGATATGCATAACATGTGAATAGCGCTCAATGACCATAAACTCATCCACTTCTACTGTTCCATAGGTGGATACGCGTCCTAGATCATTGCGCTCTAAATCCACTAACATTACATGCTCAGCACGCTCTTTATCATTATCAATTAATTCTTGAGCCAACGCTAAATCTTCCTCTTCGGACTTTCCTCTTGGTCGAGTGCCTGCGATTGGTCTCGTCGACAACTCATTGCCTTGACGCTTGACTAGTAACTCTGGCGATCCCGAAACAACGGAAAAATCAGGTGCTTCAATATAAGCCATATATGGTGACGGATTAAACGCTCGTAGTGCCTCATAGACATCTATTGCAGGTGCATTGAGCTTCTTAGACTGACGAACAGATAAATTCACCTGAAAGACATCACCTTGCGCGATATACGTTTGTATTTTTTTAACCGCTGCCTCAAAATCGTCGCCTGCAAATGAAACAAGCAACTCATTTTCATCATTCTTAACTTCTGTAGCAGTTGTTTTCTCAAATTTGCGCGCATCTAATCCAGCCTGTGCTGCAACCTGCCAGATGTTAGCCCATTCTTCCAAATTAACCTCATTCTCTTCTAACTTCATAAGTGTCACTGTATTCGTTTGCACATCATGTACTGCCCAGCAATCAAAGATATAATAATAGATATCTGGCACTTGTAAATCATCTGTTGCCGTATTAGGAAGCTCCTCAATTTTACGAGCGTAATCATACGACACAAAACCAATAGCCCCTCCCTGAAAAACAGGTAGCTCTGTATTATAAGAAACCTGATACTCCGCCACAAGCTCTTCTAGTAAATCAAGGGACTCACCTTGTAAAACTTCCTGTCGGCCATTTCTCCAATTTACGAAAAGCCCACCCTCTACTGATCGTGCGGTAGCTAATGGATTCCACGCAGCTATTGAAAAATGTCCACCACGTCCACTCTCTAAAAACACATGCGCTTGCTGCGTCTCTGTCTGCCTTTTATAGCTATAAAAAAATGAATCTGCATCCATCGTTAATGTTTTTGTAAGTATTGTTTTCAAGTTATTTTCCCCTTTAAACATATGATGTGATTCCATCTTAACTTGATTATTACATAGAAGCGAATATTTTTATAATTTTCATAGTGCCATAGTTTTCACACTAAAAAAGGGCCCCTTTATAAAGGAGCCCTTACATAAAAAATTGAATTAGTCTTCAAATTGATATAAAGGTGTTGATAGATAACGCTCACCATTAGAAGGCACAATAGCAAGGACATTCGAACCCTTACCTAAACGTTTTGCCGCTTCAATTGCTGCATAGATTGCAGCACCAGATGAAATACCACATAGGATTCCTTCTTCACGTGCTACTTTACGTGCTACTTCAAAAGCAACCTCATTTTCAACAGGGAATACTGAAGAATAGACTTCCGTATCTAAAACTGCTGGTACAAATCCAGCGCCAATTCCTTGTATTTTATGAGGACCTGGTTGACCACCAGAAAGAACTGGTGAATCCTTTGGTTCAACTGCAATGATTTCAATGTTTGGATACTTTTCTTTTAAGACCGCACCCGCACCAGTAATTGTACCACCTGTGCCAACACCAGCTACAAAAGCATCAAGTGTTAAGCCATCAAATGCTTCTACAATTTCTGGGCCTGTTGTTAAACGGTGAATTACCGCGTTCGCAGGATTTGTAAATTGTTGTGGTAGGAAGTAGCCATGTTCTTCAGATAGTTCTTCCGCTTTTGCAATTGCACCTTTCATACCTGCTGGACCAGGCGTTAATACAAGCTCTGCACCATAAGCACGCAATAAATTACGACGCTCTAAGCTCATTGTTTCTGGCATAACTAAAATGGCTTTATAACCTTTGGCAGCGGCAATCATTGCAAGACCAATACCTGTATTACCAGATGTCGGCTCAATAATTGTACCACCAGGTTTTAATGTCCCGTCTTTTTCCGCCGCTTCGATCATTGCTAAAGCCAGACGGTCTTTCACTGAGCTTCCCGGATTAAAATATTCTAATTTTACATACACAGTACCTTCATTTTCACTTGTTGCATGGTTTAATTTTACAATCGGTGTTTTACCAACTAATTCAGCTACCGAGTTTGCTAATCTACTCATTTACTAATCCACTCCCAATCCCTACTATTTTTATAGGTTTTACTTATTTTGTATTTTATCAATTTTTCCATTCGATTGTCAATAAAATAAAACTAATATTTTCAGAATATTTATCATTGCTTTGAAAAGGAAAAATCTTATGCTCACTAAAGAAAAAGAACCTGCATTTATTGGGTAATTCACTACGAATGCCTGTAAGTTTGATCAGACTCATTGTACCCCGCAAAACCTGCAGACTCTTTTCATGTATTATTTTTCTTTTTTAGTCTCTCCATAATACCAAGTAGCATCAAATTCAGACCAAAATGCTTCTGGCGTTACAGATTGCGGTAATTGCTCTAAAGCTAATTCTCGCTCAATATGTTCTTTCACATCGTCATATGTAAAGGATTGTCCTTCTAATACCTCTTGTACTTGAACAATGCCATAATGACCATTATCTAACTTAAAGGCTTTACTTACCTCATTTGCCTTTAGTGATTTTACAGTATTAATAATTGCAGGGTCTACATTTTCCTGATTTTCTGTAAGGAAACCAATATCCCCTCCTAAACTCGCTGAAGCACTATCAACAGAAATTTCTCGTGCCAGCACTGTAAAGTCAGAGCCATTTTTCAATTCACCCAGTGCCTCATCAGCAGCTTTTTTTGAATCGACCTCAATAAAATTCGTACGATAGCTTGTTTTTGTATTATATAAGCCTTGATTTTCTTCATAATACTTTTCAACGTTTTCTTCCTCTATCACTACGTCTTTCGTGAGTACCTTATCCAATATAAGCTGTGATCGAATCTTTTGGCGTAGTTGCTCTGCCGAAAGATTTTGCATGGCTGTATCAAACTTATCTTGAGCAGATCGCATTAACGCTAATTCAAGATCAATTTCTTTATCAGTAACTTTAATTTTATATGTTTTTGCAGCTTTTTCCATTACTGTTTCATTTACTAAATTTTGGAGTGTTTCTTTACCATATCGTTCTTCCATAGCAATCATCCACTCTTGGCGTGTGATAACATCCCCGTCAATGGCAGCGACTTGTTCGTCGCTACCAATTTCCTGACCTTTGTTCGGGATCAACCAACTAATGAACCATAATATATTTCCTAATAACAATACGGCTATGACAGCTAAAGCAGGCTTTGTCTTTAAACGACGTTGCAATAAAGGAGTTTGGTTTGGTGTTACATTGGTTGAAGGTCGACGATTACGCGTTGAGCTCATCGATAAACCCTTCTAGCTCATCTTTAGAAAAGCTATATGTCTCTAAGCAGAAGTGACATTGTGCCTCTGCACCGCCGTCCTCATCAATCATTTCTCTAATTTCTGCTGTTCCTAGACCTAAAATTGCCGCACCAAACCGCTCTTTTGAACATTGACATTTAAATTCAACTGGCATGGAATCTAAAATTTGTAGATGTCCATTTCCTAATACAGCTTCTAAAATTTGCTCTGGTGTAAAGCCTTTTTCAATCATTTTTGAAACAGGCTCTATTGTAGCAAGGTGTTGCTCAATTTCAGTTATCGTTTCTTCCTCACAGCCTGGCATTAATTGAAGTATAAATCCGCCGGCTGCAAGAATAGTGTTGTCTGGATTAACTAATACGCCTAAACCTACAGATGATGGTACTTGCTCAGATGTAGCAAAATAATAAGTAAAATCTTCAGCAATTTCGCCAGAAACAATTGGTGTTTGTCCTGAAAACATATCTCTTAAACCAAGGTCTTTAACAATCGTAAGAGCACCTTCTGTTCCAACACCTGCTCGAACATCTAGCTTACCTTGCTCGTTTAAATCAAAGTGTACATGAGGGTTTGTCACAAATCCACGCACTTCTCCATGTGCATTACTATCAATTACCATTGGGCCAATTGGACCGTTGCCCTCAATTTTAATAGTGATTTTCTCTTCACCTTTTAGCATGGCTCCCATCATAACAGCCGCTGTCATTGATCGACCTAAAGCTGCCGATACAACTGGCCATGTATCGTGACGGCGTTGCACTTCTCCTACTGTGGCTGTTGTACGTGCTGCAAACACACGAACCTGTCCATTAAATCCTAAACCTCTTACTAAATAATCACTCATAAATGGAATGTCCCTCATTTCCTATTGGTTACGTTTATAGAGCTTATATAAACCCTTTAATGTTAAAAATGGATCTACAACATCTATAATTTGTGTCTCCCCTGCGATTAGATTTGCTAATCCACCTGTAGCAATAACTAATGGCTCCTCTTTACTTTGTGCTTTTATACGATTAACAATGCCCTCAACTTGCCCGACAAAGCCATAAAAAATTCCCGCCTGCATGGCAGAAACGGTCGTTTTCCCCACGATATGTGTAGGTCGAACGATTTCAATACGCGGCAATCTTGCAGCCTGTGTATAAAGAGCCTCTGTAGAAATAGTGATGCCTGGCGCAATAGCTCCACCCATGTAATCGCCCTTTTCGTTTAAATAACAATAGGTTGTTGCTGTCCCAAAATCAACGATGATACAAGGAGCCTTATATAAATCTAGAGCTGCTATGGCATTCACTATACGATCAGACCCAACCTCACGTGGATTTTCGTATTTAATATTTAAACCTGTTTTCACACCTGGTCCTACTACCAAAGGCTTTTTTCGAAAATACTTCTGACACATCGCCTCTAGTGAAAACATAATTGGTGGCACAACTGAGGATATAATAATGCCTGTTATTTGTTCAAATGAAATGCCTGCATGATTAAAAAAAGAAAGAACTTGCATAGCATATTCATCTTCTGTTTTATGGAGATCCGTCACCATACGCCAATGGAAGGCTAATTGATCGTTGTCATCATAGACACCTAATACAATATTTGAATTCCCTGCATCTAAAACTAAAATCAAAAATGACACCTCCCATATCGTCATTGTAACTTTGGCAATCCCCATATTACAATATTCTCTCTAACTTGAATGAGGATAAAACACTTTAGAAAATGATACCATACTTTTTATCTTGATTCAGCAGCTGTTGTTTGTACTGTAGAGATAGTCTTAGGTACAACACCTTCTACTACAGGTGGAGATCAATACCTATATTGTTTGTCAAAATCAATTGAAAATGTTATCAATCTTCTTTAAAAAGAGGCCCCCTAAATATGGTAGCCTCTCTTAGAAATCATTTAAAATTAAATTTTTCTGGATCTGGACCACAACGTAGTCCATCGTTCATTGCATCTAACTGTGTCATTTCCTGCTCAGTTAACGTAAAGTCAAAAACAGCTAGGTTTTCAGCCATACGTGCAGGTGTCATCGTTTTTGGAATCGTAACAACATCATGTTGCACATCATAGCGTAATACAATCTGTGCTGGCGTTTTGCCATATTTAGATGCTAGCTCTTGAATCAATGCCTCTTCCAGTAGTGAACCATTCATCAACGGAGACCATGCCTCCACCTGTATGCCCTTATCCTTACAGTAGGCACGTACTTCCTCCTGTATTAAGTGCGGGTGGAACTCAATTTGATTAATAACAGGGACGACAGTCGTTTCCTTCAAAAGGCTTTCTAAATGGTGTACGTGGAAATTACTAACACCAATTGAACGTACTCGTCCATCCTGGTAAATCTTTTCTAGTGCTTTATAAACCTCAATATAATTTTGGTCTATTCCAGGCCAATGTACTAAATATAAATCCAAATAGTCTAATCCAATTTTTTCTAGACTGCTGTCATATGCCGCGAGTGTTTCTCCATAGGAAAGTCCATCGTTCCAAACTTTTGATGTTATAAATAATTCTTCTCGAGTTACTAAGCCTTCTTCAATGGCTGCACGTATTCCTCGTCCAACACTTTCTTCGTTGCGATATACTTGTGCTGTATCAATACTACGATAGCCTTTTGCTATAGCTGTTTTGACTGCTTCAGCTAGGTCATCTCCTTCGGGTACTCGAAAGACACCATAACCAACCAAAGGCATTTTAAGACCATTATTTAATATAACATTTCCCATGTGTGTACACTCCTATCTGTTTTGGCTAACAAATACTACATCTCTCTAAATGGCAGAGTTGTATGCAGCTTGTCTTTTTACTACTCTATCCTAATGCTTATTAGTAAGAAAAGGCAAAGAAAAAGACTGCTTACTGTACTAGTAAACAGTCTTCCCTATTTTTAATCACGTTTTTCATCGATACCCTTAGGTGCATCATTCGGTTCTTTACGTTCTTTTGCTAAATCCAAAGTTGTTGGATTTGACTCTTTACTTAGTAGTTCTTTTTCAACAACTGGTTCGCCAATAGTATCTAATGTAGGCTTTGCTTCAATCTTTGGAGTGTTCTCCTCAATTTTTTCTGCAGCCTCTGGTTCTGGTAACACACCATTGTCACGTAAATGCTCAATTTCCTGTGCATTTAATGTTTCTTTTTCCATTAGTGTATTGGCAATTAAATCAAGCAGGTGACGATTTTCCGTAAGGATACGCTTAGTACGCTCATATTGTGTATCAATAATTTTTTGCATTTCTTTATCAATTTCATAGGCTATTGAATCAGAATAGTTCTGGTCAGAATTAAAGTCGCGGCCAAGGAATACATTACCACCTTGACTTGAGCCAAATTGCATAGCTCCAAGATTCTCACTCATTCCGTATTCAGTAACCATAGCACGGGCAATGCTTGTAACCTTTTGGAAATCGTTATGTGCTCCAGTAGAAACTTCACCAAGAACAATTTCTTCAGCTACACGGCCACCTAGAAGACCTGCAATACGATCTAAAAGCTCTTGCTTTGTCGTAAAGAAGCGCTCTTCCTTCGGTAACATAATCGCATATCCACCCGCTTGCCCACGAGGAACAATTGTTACTTTGTGTACTGTATCAGCCTCATCTAGCTCAAGACCAACGACTACGTGGCCAGCTTCATGGAAGGATACCAGTTTCTTCTCTTTAGCAGAATATACGCGACTTGCTTTTGCAGGACCAGCGATTACTCGGTCTGATGCTTCATCAATATCTGCCATATTTATAGTGCGCTTACTTTTTCGAGCCGCTACAAGCGCCGCTTCGTTGAGTAGATTTTCTAAATCCGCACCTGAGAAACCTGGCGTACGTTGAGCAACAGCCGCTAAATCAACTGTATCTGCTAAAGGCTTATTACGTGCATGTACTTTAAGAATTGCCTCACGTCCTTTTACATCAGGATGCCCTACTGTAATTTGGCGGTCAAAACGACCTGGACGTAATAATGCTTTATCTAAAATATCCGGGCGGTTTGTAGCAGCAATGATAATAATTCCTTCATTGGCACCGAAACCATCCATTTCAACTAATAACTGGTTTAATGTTTGCTCACGCTCATCATGGCCTCCACCGAGACCAGCACCACGTTGACGACCTACTGCATCAATCTCATCGATAAAGATGATACATGGAGCATTTTTCTTAGCATTTTCAAATAGATCCCGGACACGAGAAGCACCAACACCGACAAACATTTCTACGAAGTCAGAACCTGAGATAGAGAAGAATGGAACACCTGCTTCACCTGCTACTGCTCGTGCAAGTAATGTTTTACCTGTACCTGGAGGACCTACAAGTAAGATACCCTTTGGAATACGGGCACCAATTTCAGTGAATTTGCGGTGGTCTTTTAAGAATTCTACCACTTCAACAAGTTCCGCTTTTTCTTCATCAGCACCTGCTACATCTGTAAAACGTACTTTTTTCTTTTGATCATCATACAGTTTAGCTTTACTTTTACCAAAGCTCATCACTTTATTACCGCCACCCTGAGATTGACTCATTAGGAAGAAGAATAAGAAAATGATGATAATGAAAGGAATAATTCCTGTAAAGAATTGAATCCATCCACTTGTTTCTGGTGCTGCTAAAAAACTAATATTACTATTTTTATCCTTAGCAGCTTCATCGATGCGGTCCATTAAAGATTGGTTTTCACGAGGGATGTTTGTAGTAAAACTTTCCCCTTTTTCATACCCCTTCAATGTTCCTTCAACGACGTAAACTGATTTATCAGGTTGAATTGTAGCACTTGTTATTTCTTTCTTATCTAGAGCTTCTTGAAACTCATGATAAGTTAATTCTTTCGTTGGTGAGTTTCCACCATTGAAAGTACCAAAAATACCGATAATCACTAGGAAAATCAGTAAATAGAATATGGTATATCGAAATATTCGATTCATCTCCAGCCTCCTCATTACAAACAGAAAAATTATAAGTAAAATCTTAACATATCATGATTTCATCATACAACGAAAAGCCCTACTTAAAAAATGTTTCGTTCACTTATTGCCGTTATCACAACAGTTTTTAGGCCATCTTTATATGTCCCAGCGTAATTGTACCTGTTCCTCGGGCTCGATATAGCTAAACATTGTGTCAAGATTTTGAATTATGTTAAACATAACTAAAATACGTGACTTGCGCTGGAGACCTTTACTTTTCATAGCTGGTCTTTTCTATCTTAGAAAGAATATACCTCAGGCTTCAAAATACCAATATAAGGTAAGTTACGATATTTTTCAGCGTAATCTAGGCCATATCCTACAACAAAGCCATCTGGTACTTCGAAACCAACATAGTCAGCAGACAAATTCACTTTTCGACCTGATGGTTTATCAAGTAATGTAACAATTTTAATGGACTTTGCTTTGCGATATTTAAATAAATCTACTAGATAGCTTAAAGTTAAACCACTATCAATAATGTCCTCGATAATTAATACGTCACGTCCCTCAACGCTTGTATTCAAATCCTTTAAAATCTTCACTTCACCAGATGACACGGTAGCATTACCATAGCTAGACACATCCATAAAATCGAGTTCGATGAAAGAATCGAAACGTTTCATTAGGTCTGTCATAAATGGCATTGCCCCTTTAAGTACGCCAACAGCTAATGGAAATGCATCTTTGTACTCCTCTGTTAGTTGCGCGCCTAAGTCTGCAATTCTTTCTTGCAATTGTTCTTCTGTAATCATAATTTTTTCGATGTCGTTTTGTAACATATCGATTCCTCCTCGTGATGTATCAAAAAATCTTCACCCTATTTCGGTGAAATATTTTACAAAGACCTTAGTCTACGATGAGCACTGTATCATCGTTTGGTTGCGGAGTGGTTGAAAAAAATATTCCCATACGCACACCAATTACCGCTACCACCTCATCAGATTGAGAAATCAGTAACGGCCAGCTATTTCGCTCATTTAAAGGAATCTTTTCATCTATAAAAAGGCGAGATAAGCGTTTTGGCTGATCCATTCCTTTTAACAGCATTCTATCTCCATCCCTGCGTGCCCGAACATAGAGCGGTAGGTGGAGTTTGCTAGCGTTAAAATAAAAAAGTTGTGCAGTATCCGTCAGCAATTCAGACGATAAATCATGCAAATTGACTACGCGTAAGCGCTCACCATTTGTCAGTGTTGTCCAGCCATTAGCAGTCGTAATAACCTGTTTCTCAGGAGAAGCTAGGCCTTCTAACGGCTCCTTTTTCTGAATCGTTAAATTTCCATAACGGCGAACTGCTAGAAAATCTTCAGGTAAGTGAATTTCAGCATACCCTGCTGTTGTATCACAAAGCTTTAAAATTGAAGTCAATAAGGCATAACTTTGTATCGTATTTGAATCTTTGTAAAGATAGTTTAATAGTATTAAAATGAGCCTCCTTTGTAAAGCAAGTGGTATCAATTGAAATGCTTCAATTTCCATGCAATATGTATTTTCATTATTTCTTATGATGATTTTGGAAAATACATCTTGGGCCAATGTCATTAAAAAGGTATCGTCTTCTTGCAATTGCTTTGTGAAATGGGTCACCTGTTCAGTCACTCGCGGATTCTCTGCCTCTAGTAAAGGCACCACATGATGTCTAAAACGATTACGTACATAGGTATCTTTAGAATTGCTAGCATCTTCTCGATAATCTAAACCTTTTCTAAGTAAATATTCCCCTATTTCAGACTTTGTAACCGTTAAAAACGGACGAATTAATGATTTTCCTCCAAAATTTCTTTGTGGACGTATGCCCTGCATGCTATTCATTGTTGCATTTTTTGTAAGGGCCATTAATACTGACTCCAGTTGGTCATCCGCATGATGTGCAGTTACAAGCTTATTAGCATTTGTTTTTTGCAGCACTTCTTTGAAAAATTGATACCTTTCCCTACGACAAATTAACTGTGTATTACCATTTTCCTGTGCCAATATTGTAGGTATTGGAATTTCCTTGGCATGTAAGTAAACACCATTAGCATCACAATATTTTTGAACAAAAGCCCTATCCTCAGCAGAGGCTTCTCCTCTCAACATATGATCAACATGTACCGCTTCCACCTGAATGTTCCACTGTTCCTGTGTTTGCATAAAGTAATGAAGTAAAGCCATAGAGTCTACCCCACCCGAAACGGCGATGAGAAGATGGTCGCCTTGCTGTAATAATTGCTCTTCTTCTATAAATGTTTTGACCTTTAATTCAAATGACAAACGCTTCTCCTCCCCTTTTCGTTGTTAGTTTAAGATGATTTACTCATTGAATACTGAGCTGGTCTAAAGACAGCCCATGTCGGTACAACATGTGTCACCTCTAGCATTAATACTGTACAATCATCTTCTATTTCAAAATAACCTTGGAATGATTGCATAATGGTTGTTAGCTTTTCCTGAATCGTTTTATTTGTACTTGCTACCTGCTGTGCGTAAGCTAAAAATGTTTCCTCTTGTTCATCCCAATCAGCTACACTTGAGAACAGTCCATCTGAATGCATTAAAATAACATCACCTGCCTTCAGTTTTCTTTTTTCAGCTTCGACTGCTGAAATAGATAAGAATCCTACAGGTGCTGCATTACTTTCAACCTTCAGTACCTCTTTACCACGTAAAATGTAGGTTGACATTCCACCAGCCTTCCACGACCACAAATCTCCGTGCTGTAAATCGACAAGTGCAAAATCAAGGGTTGCATACATATCATCTTGCTGCTTTAATGCCATGACATAATGGAGCGTATGCATCGCAGTTTCGGGATTCATATTGTAATTTAGACACTCTCGCATTAAATGGATCAATTTTCTACTTTCATGTTGTGCTTCTTTACTTTGCCCCATACCATCAGACAGCAATATCGCAAATAACCCTGGATGCAATTGGAAAAGAGCATGAGAATCACCGGAATATAGTGTTGCATCTTTAGACATGCTATATATATCATACTCTACTTCAAAGCTAATAGCTGATCTAAAGCAAATTTGAACATGACGAAATGGTATTTCACAGGCTACTACTTTTTCAATTTCAAAAGGTTCATCAAAAATTTCATAAAGAATCGGCAAAATCATACGTTCAGCTAATGTTGTATCCTTCTCCCAGTTGACACGCGCTGGTGCTAATGCACAAACAATCTTTCTCGCCCCAGGCTTATTGCTTAGGACATCAAGTTGAAAGCACTCAATATTGGCTTCCTTTAAGCGTTCAACAATGTCCTTCTCAACACTTACAAAAGAAATTGTATCTTCCTTCATCTCAGCAATTAATTGATTTAAATGATTGCTCATATCACGCAGTTGTAGGGCAATCATTTTTTTACCATGGAAATATTGCCCGTTGATTCGTTCTCTATAAAGTTCTGTATCCAATTCCTCAAAGATTTTCGTGGACTTCACACATTTATAGCGGATTTGTTCTTCAACACGATGAATAGCTGATTCCTTGCCTACGCCTTTCATATGAAACCAATCTGTCATCAGCTTGTCCATACCATTATTTTGCGCACCCCAACAATGATCATAACGGAAACAACTTAAACAAGTATTCATTGGTGCTACTTCCTTCGCAGCTTCAACTGGTGCTGTCATAAAGCGATCAAACACAAGTTCCTTCATGAATTGCACAAAATGCTGAAAGTGCTCTAATTTATACGTTACATGTTCTGTTAACCAATTCTGTCGGGCTAGTAAAACCTCCTCTCGTTGTGGAAAGAGCTTGTCCCTTACCTTATCTGAATATTTCTTTGGAATGGTTAGAAATAAAATACTACCAATGGCAATTGAGGTGAAATAAACACTATCCAAGGGCAATGTGGCGTCATAAAATAAAAAAAATACACTAGGTAAAATACTACCAATAGCAACGCCAAATCTACCGCCTTTCGCTCCCATACCCGCACATAATCCAGTTAAGGTAGCCACCGAAAGCATACCGGTAAACGAAAGCTTGGCCACACCAATAAGCGTTCCTAGCACTGCTCCAATGACAGTTGCTAACGGCACACTTCCAACCAATGCGCCAAAACAAATAAAGAGCTGCAGTAAAAAAATAGGGAGTGAAAAATAGCTTATTACAACCGTTTGCATTCCAGTAAGCATGGCTGCAAAGACGACTAATCCTGAACCTAGCTTTTCATATGTCCAATGCGTCGTAAACCATTCATACGAATTAACAAATAATACTTGCATAAACAATGTCATAATAAGAGCTAAAGCTGCTTCACAGCCCACATAAAATTGTACAAGCACTGGTGGTAAGCCTTGATACATCACCCCTTGCCACATTATTTGTACCAGTAATACAGCTAAAGACACCGCAATACTTTGGGGCAGTTGCCAGTAACGAAAACGCATAATACATTCATACAGGATAATTTGTAAAGCGAGAATTAGGACTTGTCCAAAGCCTAGGAAAAAGCAACCCGCTAAACTCCCAAATAATACGAATTTGGCATACTCCCTATATTTTGTTCGAATAATGGCCCAAAAAGGAACTGAGAACGGTACAGCCGCTTCAAATACAACAGATTGAGCCAAGAAAAAGGCGGTTAAAAAAAAGAGAGAGCCTATTAGGATCTGCTTCTTTTTCAAACCTATTTTTTGGTCATCTACATTCGTTGTATTATACCATTCAATACTTGTCATTTAACTATCCCCTTTCCGCACTTTTGGTTATTATAAAAAATTATGTGTGGAAAGATTGTCTGACGTTGACAGAAAAAAATATAAATATTTCGACTAATAGCTATTCATAAATACGAGAATTGGCAACAATTTTTACAGTAAAGGGCGTTTAGTTAATATTAATATCGGAAAATTCAATTATTTAATTCGTAAAATAGTCATTTACTATTCATCTTAAAGCCTAGTTTGAAGGGATTTCACGTACTATTAATGGTTTGATTCAACTCTTCTCTAGGATATATTTCTACGTAAGAACAAAAAATCCGCTAAAATATTCTTCTCTAGTTAAACACCTGAAATATCTTTAAATATTTTTTATAAACCTACTTGACACTAGCACGATTGGCTTGTATTATTTAACTTGTTGCTTAAACGACATGCGGAAGTAGTTCAGTGGTAGAACACCACCTTGCCAAGGTGGGGGTCGCGAGTTCGAACCTCGTCTTCCGCTCCATTTCTAAATTTGGCGGCCTAGCTCAGCTGGCTAGAGCGTACGGTTCATACCCGTAAGGTCGGGGGTTCGATCCCCTCGGCCGCCACCATAGTAGGCCCCTTGGTCAAGTGGTTAAGACACCGCCCTTTCACGGCGGTAACACGGGTTCGAATCCCGTAGGGGTCATCTCAAATAGGTATCTCAGAACTAGATTCTGAGATACCTATTTTTAATTTATCCATCTATTTATACCATCTATCTATTTCTTTGCAAATTCTATCCGTCCGCTCAAGTAAAGCTATGTGACAGAATATAAAAGTATGGCATACTAGTAAAAATAACGTTTTTAGGAGGTTTAATTCCCTTGAGTGCATTAACAAAAGCTGCTTTAATTTGTGGAAGTGGCTCAATGATTATTCTTATTTCAATTCTAATAAACTTACCGTTTTTTGTTCAAATAATCTTATTGCTTGGTGGACTAGCTGTGAGTGTATATGGTGTTGCTTTACTTGTCAAAATGGTTATCCATCCTGTGAAGAAAGAATCCATTGGTCTTACCGATGAAAAAACGATAACACCCACAAAAAAGAAAAAGAGACCTTCTTCTACTTTATAGGTATATTAAAAAAGGGAGTAGCTTTTTAAAAAGCCACTCCCAACTCTATTTCATACACTTTTTCTACGATTAAAACAGTCAGCAAACTACCCTCTTCTAGCTCCGCGACCTCCGCGTTTTGATTCTGTAGCACGTTTAAGTGTTGCTAGACGTTCATCACTATCTTTTAAGAAGCGTGCCATTTTTTGCTCAAAATTTTCTTTTGGCTGGTGGCGTTCGTTGCGATCATTGGAACGATTATCACGACGTGGACGTGCTGGACGCTCTGGTCGCTCTGGTCTTTCAGCTTGAGGCTTTGCTTTACGGATTGAAAGACCAATCTTTCCGTCCGCTTCAACATTCATCACTTTTACTTCAACTTCATCTCCAACTTTTAGATGCTCATTGATATCTTTTACATAATTGTCAGCAACTTCACTAATGTGAACTAAGCCTGTTTTGCCATCTGGCAGCTCAACGAATGCTCCAAAATTTGTGATTCCTGTTACTTTACCTTGTACCTTGCTGCCTACTTCAATTGACATAAAAAAAATGCTCCTCCTTAAAAATTAAGCGACTCTTTTGAGCCATGTAATCAATTTAATCAAACTTTTTACTGCAATAAGCTTCTCTTTTCATTATATATAACAATAAAAGAGTGTCAACAATACATAGCTTTTCAGTCGTCTTTTTTATCTTCCTTATCTGGAATGATGAAAATAATCTCACCTTTTTCCGATAAATAGTACTCTTTTCTTAATAGCTTCGCGATATATTCATCATCCTGCAATTGTTTGATTTTAAGATTTAATGTATCTTGTTCTTCTTTCAATTCAGTGAGATGCTGATTCGCTTCTTCCTTGGATTTCTCTTTTGCTGCTAATGTTTCATTCTGATGTGACAGCACATTTAAGAGAAGAGCAATAATAATGACTGGTACAATCGCAAAAAAGACAATACGACGCATCTTACGCTTTCGAGCCTGTTGTTTGCGATTTATAGCTCTATCCGTGTTACGGACATAGTCATTATCAAGCTTAGTGAAGTTTTGGGATTCATCATTTGATGAATGACGTCTAGTCATGTCCGCACCTCCGATAATTATTGTTGCTTTTTATTATACTTCAAATATCGTAATTTTTTAAAAAAAGTGTAGGACAAATACGAATAAATTTTGACAAAAGGTCTTATAACAAACATAACAATATTTATTAATAATTGCAAAATTTGTCGAATAATCGTAATTATGAAACGTACAATGAACCAAAAAGGTCTCCATGTTATATTCACCAAAATTCTAGCAACGAAACGTAAAAAGGTTTGAAAAAATGATTGATACAAAAAAATTCCGGCTATTTGCGCTAGCGGGTCGTAAGCCCGCCAAGCGCCATCTTTTAGCCAAAATAATAAATAGTATGTCAACCCTCCAAGTAGAATCCAAGTTATTAACTCAACAACCATCATCCACTTTCGAAGGCTTGACCTTTTTGGAGTTGAAAAAACAATGAGCCTTATACTATCAATTATGAAACCAACTGCTATACCGCTCAAAACCATGACAATTAATTGATAAAATTGTTCACTGACAATCATCCAAATAACTTATGAAGGAAACCTTTCGAGAAGCCACTTTCCTCCTCGTCGTACTGTAAGGTTTTTACAGTTCCTTCAAGTGTCAATAATCCTTTGTCAACATCTAAATGAACGATATGCAGTTCCTCTCCACGGATTAACAAATGCCCTTGGGACGTCTTAATGAAAAACTCTTCCTGATCAAAGCGTTCAATTGATTTTACAGAAGTCATGTCCATTCTTTTACGATTACGAATCGTTAAAATATGCTCTCCAGATGGAATTGTGTAACGATTACTTTCTTGATGTAGCGTCATTTTTTTCCTCCTTTAGTCGTCCTAGCTTCTGTTCACTTTATGCGGACAACCTTCAAAGCATGACAACTTTATTTAAGTTGTGTCATACTTTCACCTACAAAAAGAAAGGCGGGACAACATTAGGAGGGCTAGAAAATAAATTTAGCTTTTATTCCTCATCGTCAATAAATTCAGGCTCAATCTTTTCAAGTCGTTCTTCTTTCAAAATGGTAAACATTTTTGCTGCATCTTCTTTTTTCACAGTCTCACGTATTTCTTCTACACGTGCTGTTACTATTTTTTGACCAAATCGGATAGCAAGCTCATCACCAGCTTTCACTGTACTACTTGCTTTTGCAATCTTTGCATTGATTGTAATACGTCCTTGATCGGCCACCTCTTTGGCTAAAGTACGACGTTTTATTAAACGGGATACTTTTAAAAACTTATCTAATCTCATAATCTTACTCCTTTTCTAGTTGCTTTGCTTCATTCCAAAATGCATCTAATTGTTCTAAAGTAAAATCGGAAAATGGTTTTCCACTTGCCTTTACCTGTTGCTCAACATAGCCAAAACGTTTTGCAAATTTCTCATTTGCATGTAGCATGGCTTCTTCTGGTGATAATTTATAGAAACGTGCTAAGTTTACTAATGTGAACAATACATCGCCAAATTCATCAAGACGGGACGCATTAGAGCCTTTCGTCACCTCATGGCGAAATTCCTGCCATTCCTCGGTAAATTTATCCCATGCTCCCTCCACATCAGGCCAATCAAAGCCCACTTTTGCAGCTCTTTTTTGATAATTGTAGGCTGTCTGTAATGCCGAAGATGCTCTATATTCTTCGTCTAGTAAAGGTTTATCGCTCGTTCCTTTTTCCTCAGCTTTAATAGCCTCCCAATTAGCCACAACACCAGCTGCGTCTTCTACCGCTACATCCCCAAAAACGTGCGGATGGCGGCGAATCATTTTTTTACTAATCGAAGCTAACACATCTTCAAGTGTAAAATAACCTTGATCTTCTCCAATTTGTGCATGCAAAAATACTTGTAACAACACATCACCAAGTTCCTCAATCATAGCAAAATCATCCTCAGCATCAACCGCAGCCAAGTATTCATGTGCTTCCTCAAGTAAATATTTTTTCAATGACTCGTGTGTTTGCTTTTGATCCCAAGGACAGCCATTTGGGCCTCTCAGCGTTGCAATGATTTGACGGAATGTTGTCCAATCTCTTAATGACTCCTCCTGTGTTTTTACAGGCGGTACATAGACTGTTGTTAAATTATTTACTTCTACACTTTGATCGAGTTCATAGAGTGGCACTGTGACAATCTGTTCCTGTGAAGATCCAGCCGCTGTCACAACTGTCACAGGATACTCATCATCATATTTCTCCATCAACGTTAGCTTCACTTCTGATGCACTGAATGTATCGTATACTTGAGCAATCAAGATATGCTGACGCATGTTAATGTCATGCATTGAAAAGCTAGTACCATCAAGTAATTGAAAGCCTTCAATTGGATCTATTTTTAATGCGCCAAAAATGGGATCTAAGAAACTCTGACCACCCTCAATGACTAACTCAATTTTCCCTTCATTTGCTGCTGCAATAAGTAATTGCACTGTTTGCTCTGCAACTAGTGGATGCCCTGGCACAGCATACATAACATCCTCTACAGCGGTAGCTTCTATAAGAGAATCAGCTATTTCTGCATACACAGGTTGAAATGTATCGTGTTTTTCATAAACGTCGTCAAAACTTTCAAATCCCACACCCTCTGCTGCTAATTCCTCTAAAACCGGATGATCCACTGTTCGTACATATAATTTTTTAGCAGCCTTTAATTTTTTATAAACACCCATTTGCAGCTGATTAAAGTCACCTGCACCTAAACCAATAATTGTTAATGTATTCAATATTACACCTACTTCCTTGAATTTAGCCAAAGTTGGTAAACAGCCATTCTACGTCCAAACGGCAGTAAATACCATTCTTTTTCTATTAGTACTCTTTTCTTTGCAATAATTGTTAGCATAACAAACGCCCCAATAGATACTGCTGTCAAACCCGCCACCATGGCTATCATACGTGAAGACATCAAATGGTTTAGCAAGGACGATACTAGCTGTAACCATATAAGAACGACGATTGTCATACTGAAGGAGGCTATACCTACTTTTTTATAAAATGCGCCTGAAGCTAATTGAATGCCAGTCAATGTTTTTAAATAAATAATTAGCAAGGCTGCTGTTAATAATAATCCTATATCATTTGCGATGGCAGCTCCTAGTACACCTAATCCACCAATTAAACGTACATTTAATATAATTTTTACTAGAAAACCGATTATGAGAAATAAAGCTGGTTTTTTTAATTTTCCATAGCCTTGTAAGATCGCTGTAAATGTAAGGATAATCGACAAAGGGACAATTTGAAATACATAGACAATCAATACCTCCGATAAGGAATTGGTTTTAAAAAGCATTTCATTTAAATAAGGCATAACTAGCATTAAGCCTAGTGCTGCAGACCAGCCGAACAGGACGGATGCTTTGTATGTTAATTGTATGAATGGCACTGCACTACGTCCCGCCTGTTTTTTCGACAAATGGGCGACAAGTGGCACAATGGCCAACGACAATGAGGATGCAATGACAACACCTAGTTGAACTAACGGTTGTCCTCGATCATAAATACCCTTCGTTTCCTTTGCAATTGTAGGAGTCATGCCATTATCAATTAATGAAGAATAGATTGTAAATGAATCGACCAATTGATAGCCAAGTAGTAGTAGACCACTCATACTGACACTCAAGCTGAGCCAAGTGACCTCTTTAATGATAGGTAAACTTGGATTACGTTGTAGATGCTGTTTAACTTGCAATAGACCAAATCGTTTATATGAGATAGAAGCAAGTAATAGCAAGGCTGTAATTTCTCCAATTACTGTACCGATAACAGCCATTCTTCCTGCACCATAAAGAGATTTAGTCGTTGTCATAATAAGAAAGGTACCTGCTAATATGACAGTTACTCTCACTGCTTGTTCAAGTACTTGGGCATAAGCAATAGGCTCCATAATTGCTCTAGATTGAAAGCTACCTTTTAAAATAGCCAGCGCCGGCATAACCAATACTACTAAGGAGCCTGTACGAATAAGTGGTGCTAATTGAATATCTCCCATTAAATGGGCAATCTTTTCAGCACCTCCAAATAAAATGGCAAAAAACAGTAGTGATAATACCGTTAAATACCTGAAAACTACCTGTGTTATAGTGCGACGTCTTTCATCACGTTCTATTGTATCAACAATACAATCATTGTCTGCAAGCATTTTAGAAATGGCTATAGCAAAGCCACTAGATGTCCAAACAACGAAGATTGAAATAACTGGATATACCTGTTGATAGATATAAAAGCCTTCATCACCTACTAGATTTTGAAAAGGCACACGGTAAATGGCACTAAGAACTTTTACAATAAGGGCTGCTATCGTCAATAAGGCGGCACCTTTCATGTAGCTTTTCATACCAAAACGTTGCGACATAAATTGCCCTCTTTCCTTCATAACAATGCCAATAGTATAGCATATCTTAAAAGTTTGACGTGCAAGGTGGCACTACAGTTCCTATAATGATTCATCCTTATGTACGCAAAAAAGTTATTGTTCAGCCTTATAGGTCATCGCAATAACTTTTCCATGCATTAACTATTCATTTGTTTTGCTAAGAAGTTTGCAGCTGTTTCCACTACCTTGACTTCTACCTCACCAACAAAGTGTACTTTAGACAAGACGATAATACAGCCTATTGGGTCACCGTTCACCATAATAGGTGTCGCACAATAGGATTTTACTTGCTCATATTGTCCAGGGACAATTTCAATCGTTGTCTCCATTTTTTCTATTTTTGTGGAGCGCTCGTCCATAAAGCTTTCCGCAAAGGACGTAATGCGACGATTTATATATTCCTTTTTCCCGATCCCTGCAACAGCGATTACTTCATCACGGTCAGTGACAAATGCTGGTGTGCCCATCGTTTCATAAAGTGTTTCAACATATTCTCTTGCAAATTCGCCCAAATCATTAATGGGAGAATATTTCTTTAAAATGACTTCGCCTTCACGGTCCGTATAAATTTCTAGCGGGTCGCCTTCACGAATACGTAGCGTCCTACGAATTTCTTTTGGAATAACTACACGCCCTAAATCATCAATACGACGAACAATTCCTGTTGCCTTCATTCTAATGCCTCGCTTTCGCTACAATGAAATTTTTATTCAATGATAGTATGGTTTTTATTTGAGCAATCTATGCAAAAACTGAAGAAAAAGGATTTCACAACCATCAATTTTTTTCAAAAACGGTATTACATCAATCAACTCCTTATTAGATTACCCAAGGAATAAGTTTCTATAATTAATTCATAAAAAATATTGGAAAAAATCAATTATTCCTGTGAGCAAATACGTAAGAGATGGTAATTACTGAAGCAACATCAAAAAGGCTATTCTTCTCTTTTACAGGAAAAGATAAGAATAGCCTTTTAACTACTATTGCTGCTTTTTTGCTTTATCAATCATTTGCATTAGTTCTTCCAACATATCAAAGGGTTGATATTTCCCACTCTTGCGTTCATCTATTGTTAATTTTAACTGCATACCATCCATACCAAAACCAACAGCACGCTCGAATTTCATCGATTCTTCAATAATCTTACTGCCATCGACACTTGCCGTCCCTTGTTCTGACAATAGTATTGTAATAAGCTTTTGCTTCTCCTTTACGGATACTACTCCCGCACCTAAACCCCAAACTTTCATTCGTGCTATTCGAAGTAAACGCTCTGTTTCAATTGGAAGATCGCCAAATCGATCCTCTAATTCCTCCATGATTTCGTCATACTCCTCCACCTGATCCATGGCTTTAATTCGTTTATACATTTGGATCTTTTGATAACCATCTGGAATGTAAGCGTCTGGAATATACGCATCAATACTCAGCAAAATTTCAATATCTGGCTTTTCTTCTTTTTTCACGCCTGTTTGACGTTCCGCGATGGCATCCTGAAGCATTTGTGAATATAAATCAAAGCCAACTGAATCAATAAAGCCATGTTGCTGCGCTCCAAGTAAGTTTCCTGCGCCCCGAATAGATAAATCTCGCATCGCAATTTTAAAGCCTGAGCCAAGCTCTGTAAATTCTTTAATTGCTTGTAAACGTTGCTCCGCTACATCTGTCAGAACTTTGTCGCGTTGGTACATAAAATATGCATAGGCTACTCTGTTAGAACGTCCAACGCGCCCGCGCAATTGGTAAAGCTGGGCTAGGCCCATGCGATCAGCATCATGGACTATTAATGTATTTACATTCGGTATATCCACACCTGTCTCGATAATCGTTGTCGTAACAAGCACATCATAGTCGCCCTCTAAAAAGGCTAAAATTACGGATTCTAGCTCTGACTCAGTCATTTTTCCATGAGCAAAGCCTATCCGTGCTTCAGGGACTAGCACTTGAATCTCCTCAACCCTTCGAGCCATATCCTCTACCCGATTATATAAATAAAATACTTGTCCGCCACGTGCCATTTCCCTCTCAATAGCTTCTCGTACTAATGCACCGCTGTGCTCCATCACATATGTTTGAACTGGGAAACGATTAGCAGGAGGCGTCTCAATAACTGATAAATCCCGGACCCCTACCATGGACATATGAAGTGTCCTTGGGATAGGTGTAGCTGTTAAAGTCAAGACATCGACATTTGTCTTTAACTGCTTAATTTTTTCCTTATGCGTCACACCAAAACGTTGCTCTTCATCCACAATTAGCAGACCAAGGTCTTGGAAAATTAAATCTTTAGATAAAATACGGTGTGTTCCAATAACTATATCGACTCGGCCCTCTTTTAAGCCCTTTAAAGTAGCTGTTTGCTCCTTTTTTGTCCGGAAGCGAGATAACAATCCAACATTAATGGCAAAGTCCTGAAAGCGCTCACGAATAGTCTCATAATGTTGCTGGGCTAGAATGGTTGTAGGGACAAGAAATGCCACTTGCTTTCCATCTTGAATAGCCTTAAATGCGGCACGAATGGCTACCTCTGTTTTACCATAGCCTACATCACCACAGACTAAACGGTCCATAGGGCGTTCACGTTCCATATCTCGTTTAACTTCAACAATTGAACGTAGTTGATCTTCTGTTTCTTCATAAGGGAACATCGCTTCAAAATTACGCTGGTCATCGTTATCAGGTGTAAAAGCATGCCCTTTCTCTGCTTCACGCTTTGCATACAACTTTATTAAATCATCCGCAATATCCTGTACAGCAGAGGATACCTTTGCTTTCGCCTTTTTCCACTCTGCGCCACCTAATTTATGTAGCTTTGGTTCTCGATCCTCTGACGCCACATATTTTTGAATTAAGTCTATTTGCTCTACAGGTACATATAATTTATCGTCTGCACGATATCGAATATGCAGGTAATCCTTATGTGTACCATTAACCTCTAATGTCTCTACACCAATATATTTACCAATCCCATGATGAACATGTACAACATAATCACCTGGCTTAATTTCCGTATAACTTTTAATACGTTCAGCATTGGTCATTTTTTGTGTGCGTGCTTTTTTCTTTGCCTGCTGTTTAAAGAGCTCGTCTTCTGTTACAATTGCTAAACGATGTAGGGGCAATTCAAAGCCACTCGACAAGCCACCATCTACAATATAAATACCAGGTTCTGTTGGCTCACCTATCGCTGTATGAATATCGTATTCTTCAAGCATTTGCTGAACTCTTTTCACTCGTTCTTTATCCCTTGCTATGATGAGAACTGTAAATTTGCCAAGTAACCAGCGTTCAACCTCACTTTGAAGCAAGGACATTTGTCCATGAAATTGCTGCATTGGCTTGCAAGAAAAGTTGGTTGTTTTAGTAAACGTAATCCCTGCAAATGTTCGCGAAAATAATGAAAATGAAAGCTTTTGTTGTGACAACATCGCCAATATTTCTTTTAATGAGAAGGCAGGTTTGACATCATGAACCATTTTCCCCTCTTCGATTAAAGATAAAAACCATTCATCTTCTTCACGTTCCCATGCATCCATTACCTCTTGAATACGACCAAGCTCGTCAAAAAGTACGATACCATCATGTTCAAAATAATCTCCCAAAAAGGCTGTTTTATCGTATAATAACGAACCATATTTGTTTACAAAATCAGGTAAATCCCCTTGCTGTAGCAACTCAATATCATATTGAATATGCTGATACAGAAGTTCCTTTGTCTCCTGCTTTTTTACCTTTTTTAGGCTGGCTGCTAATGCCTCTTCTAAACGGTTTGCTAATGCCTGTCTTTCTGATTTCGTAAGAATGACCTCTGAAGCAGGAAGAATACGAATTTTTTGTAATTTATCTATAGAACGTTGGTCATCTGCTGAAAATGTTCGTATGGAATCAACCTCAGTATCAAATAATTCAATACGAATTGGTGATTCTAAATAGGGTGGATAAATATCTAAAATTCCTCCACGTAATGCGAACTCTCCAGGTGATGTCACCATTGAATTCCGTACATAGCCCATCTCTACTAATGTTTGCAACCATTTATCAATTTCAACATCTTCGCCTAATGCGGTTTGTAAAAAATAATGTAGCCAATGTTCTTTTGGTTGCATTATTTTACGTAGACCAGCCACAGGTATTACATATACGGCTTTCTCACCTCTAGCTAAGCAATCGAGCGTCGCGATTCGCTCCGCACGAAGTTCTGGTGAAGCCACAGAAAGATCAGCTGCAATAAATTCATCCGCAGGGTAATAGTGAACATGTTCCTCGCCTAATAGTCCAGCAAGCTCATCCACCATTTTTTGTGCCTGCAATAGATTAGGAGAGATAATGTAGATTGGTTTCTTTACATATTCAAATAACACATCCACCATTACTGGGCGTGCGCTTCCTGTTAAACCTGTTATAAGCTGTGATGCAGTTTGACCGCTCTGAATTTCCTTTAAAAATGATGTAATATGTTTATCTTGCGACACAAGCTGTCGTAAAACCTCCACAGTCAAAAGCTCCTTTCAGCATAAATTCTATATTTTTATTTCTATTATTCTAGTGTTTTTTTACATATCTCTATTAATGGCTGTTTTATGAAATGGAAAAAGCCTTGAACACACATAAGTGTGTCAAAGCATCCTTCCAATTATTGAATCCATTTATTGAGTGCGTGATAATCTGGATATTGTCTCAGCGAATCCTCACATTGCTCACAAATGCAGTGCACAGTCGTTTGACCATGTTGATCTTTCTCAACATAATCATCCGCTTCTCCCAATTCGAAAATATGCAACTTTCGAATTGTATCATCTGCATCAAATGGTAGTGTCCCTATTTCTACTTCACAATGCCGACATCGATAGCGAACTGACATCTCCAAATCATCCTCCTTTAAGCAACTTTCTACTTAAAGTATAGACATTTATAAAAGGGATTATGCACTTTTCACTGTCATCATCATTGCAATAACTTGAAAATTAGAGAATTAATTTTTACCTGTAGCTAAAACTATTCACTACAAATATTAGCTGTAATAATAGTGTAAGGCAGTTCATTACTTACCTTACACCATGCCAATTATCCAAAAACTTTAACAGAAATTTTATTACATCTATTTGCTTGCGTTAAAGTGATTCATCACATCAAGAAACGGCTTTGAAAGAGATGCTTCAACAGCGTTTACAGAATTTACAATGGCGTCTTGCATAAGAACTTGGTCTTCCTTCGAAAATTTAGCTAACACATAGTCTGCTACCTTCATGCCCGCTGGTGGACGATTAATGCCCACTCGAATACGATTAAATTCCTGAGTACCTAAATGTTGAATTAACGATTTAATGCCGTTATGTCCACCTGCACTCCCTTTTTGTCGTAGACGTAATTTACCTGTCTCTAAATCCAAGTCATCATAAATGACAATTAAATCTTCTACCTCTATGTCAAAATAATCCATCAGCGGACCAACACATTCCCCTGATAAATTCATATATGTTAATGGTTTAACAAGTAGAACCTTTCCCTCTGGTCGATGTACAGTCGTGTACATCCCGTTAAATTTTGAATTTGTTAAAGGTGTTCCCCATTTTTCTGCTAACGCATCAATAACATCAAAGCCAATATTATGTCTTGTATGCTCATAAGGTTTACCTGGGTTTCCTAAACCAACGATAATTTTCATAAGTACCTCTCTTCTTTCAAATCTAATAGTCATTATTTTACCATATAGCACACCTAGAAAGCATTTTGTACAATTGTTAATAGGCATAAAAAAATAAGGCTAACAAGAAAGCTATAGCCTTCTTATTAGCCTTACGTCATTTACTATTATACTGACTCTTGCTCTTCTTCACTTTCCGTAGTCTCTTCCTCTACAGAAACAGGCGCCACAATGGTTACTAACATATAATCATCTTCACTAATAATTTCAACAGATGTAGCATCGCGAATATCTGCTACTGTTAGGGATTCCCCAATTTGCAACGATGAAATGTCCACATCAATTGATTCGGGTAACTCAGTTGGCTTTACTTTTACTTTTAATTCTAAGTTAGGCTGCATTAGAATACCGCCCTCACTCACACCAACTGACTGTCCAAGTAATTTAATCGGGACATCAGCTTCTAACTCTTCCGCCATATTAATGGCTAAAAAGTCAATATGATTTACTTCATCTTTCAATGAACATTGCTGAATCTCTGACACAACAGCATTCACCTTTTTCCCCTCTAACTCTAGCGAAAATACACTATTTTGCCCATTTTTTTGAATGGACTTTTTGAAATCTTTTGCAGCAATAGAAATTGGGGTTGAATCTACTTTGTAGCCGTAAATAACTGCAGGAATGGCTCCCCCTTTTCTAAGTTGGGTTAATGTTGAACGATGCCCAGTTTCGCGCTTTGTAACACTTAATACTGTACTCATACTTCTTTATTCCCCTTCCAAGAAAATTATTTACGCCTCAACAATAATTCGTTGTAGGCTATGATAATACTTAGCTCTATTTGTTTAAGGTAGAGTAAATATTATTAAGTCACATTCTTATTATACCCCTTTGTGAGAAGGCTCACACATAAAACACTCATCTATTTCTTGGTCTTGATGAAACAGTGTCCAATTTATATAGAAAAGACCAATCTACTCAAAGAATAGATTGGTCTTATACTTACGATATTTATTAATCAAATAAAGTACTTACAGATTTATTTTCATAAACGCGAGAAATAGCATCCGCCATTAATTTAGCTACAGAAAGCTCTGTAATTTTTGGAGATTTTTTCTCGTCTGAAAGCTGAATTGTATTTGTCACCACTAATTCTTTAATAGCAGAGTTTTCAATACGTTCAATTGCTGGACCAGATAATACAGGGTGTGAACAGCAAGCGTAAACTTCTTTTGCACCAGCAGCACGTAACGCATCTGCCCCAATTGTAATTGTACCTGCTGTATCAATAATATCATCAATTAAGATTGCCACTTTACCATCAACATTACCAACAATGTTCATCACTTCCGCAACGTTTGGTTTCGGACGACGTTTGTCAATAATTGCAATCGGTGCTTTTAATCGTTCAGCCATTTTACGAGCACGTGTTACCCCACCATGATCTGGTGAAACAATAACGATCTCATCGCCTGGAATACCTTTAGATTTGAAGTAATCAGATAGTAATGGTACTGCCATTAAGTGGTCGATTAGGATATCGAAGAAACCTTGGATTTGAGGTGCGTGTAAATCTAATACGATAACACGTGTTGCACCAGCAGTTTCAAGTAGGTTTGCCACTAATTTAGCTGTAATTGGCTCGCGCGCTTTTGCTTTACGATCTTGGCGTGCATAACCATAATAAGGCATTACAACGTTTACTGTACGAGCAGATGCACGTTTAACTGCATCTACCATAATTAAAAGCTCCATTAAATGTTCGTTTACAGGTGCAGAAGTAGACTGCACGATAAACACATCACAACCTCGAATACTTTCTTCAATGCTAATTTGAATCTCTCCATCACTGAAGTGCTTAACAGAAGATTTACCTAACTCTACGCCCATTTCCTGCGCAATTTCTTGAGCTAATGGATTATTAGAATTAAGTGAAAATATTTTTAATTGTGAGTTTGCATAATGATACGGCATGATGGCCTCCTGTTTAGTTGATAATTATTTTGAATTTAATTTGCTTACATAATTCGGTTTGTTTTCTTGTCTTGCACGAGCTATGGCAAGTGCATCTTCAGGAACTTCTTTTGTAATTGTAGAACCTGCTGCAATAAATGAACCTTTTCCAACTTTCACTGGCGCTACTAAGTTAGTATTACATCCTACAAATACATCATCTTCAATAATCGTTTTGAACTTGTTTTTTCCATCATAGTTTACTGTAATGGAACCACAACCAATATTGACGTTACTACCGATCTCGGCATCGCCAATATAACTTAAATGTGAAACTTTCGAGCCATGATCTAGCTTGCTTTTCTTCACTTCTACAAAGTTACCAATTTTCACATGACTACCGATGTCTGAAAGTGGTCGAATATGAGCAAATGGCCCAATAGCAGTATCCTCTGCAATAGCGCTTTCACGGACAACTGAAGAATGTATAGTTGTACGATCACCAACGCGGCTATCTATGATTTGAGTGTTTGGCCCGATAATACAATCTTCACCGATCACAGTAGTACCTTCAATCATTGAGCCAGGTTGAATCACTGTATCACGCCCAATAACTGCATCTGCACTAATATGTGTTGTTTCAGGATGAATAATTGTTACACCATTCCGCATATGCTTCTCGTTGATTCTTGTACGCATTAATGTCTCGGCTTGTGACAAAGCCACGCGATCGTTAACACCTAGTGTTTCTTCAAAATTATCAGTGACATATGCTTCAACAATATCACCTTGCTTTTGTAAAATTTCAATGACATCTGGTAAATAATATTCACCTTGAGCATTATCATTTTTCACAAGCTTCAATGTTTCAAATAATAATTTGTTATCAAAGCAATATGTGCCTGTGTTTATTTCTCTTACTAATTGCTGCTCTGCTGAAGCATCTTTTTGTTCAACAATTTGCTCCACCTGTCCGTTATTGCCACGTAATATACGGCCATAGCCAGTTGGATTTTCAGCAATTGCAGTTAAAATAGTTGCTTTAGCATTCGTTGCTTGATGATGTTCGAATAGCGCTTGCATCGTTTCAGGACGAATTAGTGGTGTATCTCCACATACAACTAACGTTGTACCTTCTTCATTACCTAAAATGGCCTCTGCTTGTTGCACAGCGTGCGCTGTACCTAGTTGTTCAGCCTGCAGCACATACTCACTTTTATCACCAAGCTGTTGTTGCACTTTTTCAGCACCATGTCCGACAACCGTTACAATGCGATTCACATCTAACGTTTGAATATGATCCACCACATGTTGTACCATTGGTTTCCCACATACTGGATGGAGCACTTTATATAATTTGGACTTCATACGTGTACCTTGACCTGCAGCCAAAATGACAGCAAAAACATTGCTCATCTGTAAGTCCTCCAATACGCTCATTTTCTCTTATGACTATATAGCAAAATTCATCTATTTTCAAGGCATGTAGAATTGACAAAAACATGAATTCCTAAATCCAATGCACCTTATGCTCGAATGTCATGAAGTATATCCTGAAATTGCTCATATTATCTTTTTATCAAAATAAAAAGAACCCTTCCAACTAGAAGAGTTCTTCCTATCTTTTTTACCATCAGTTTGTAACATATACTTAAAAAGTAAGTTATTTACTATTTATTACACACCGATTCCCTCTAATTCTTCCTCTTTACCAGCTTCCTCTACTTCACTAGAGTTATGATACTCGTTTAAAATGATCTCCTGAATTTTATTTCGAGTATCAGAATTAATTGGATGAGCAATATCTCTAAATTCCCCATCTGGTGTTCGTTTACTAGGCATAGCTACAAATAAACCAGTATTTCCATCAATGACACGAATATCGTGAACAACAAACTCATTATCAAGTGTAATGGAAGCAATCGCACGCATGCGACCATCCGTCTGTACCCGACGTAACCTCACATCAGTAACTTCCATTTTCTCACCACCTCTCTTCTTAGATGCCTAAATGAAAATATCATATTCTCAATTACCGAATATTTTCCTTTTCATAGTCTATCAAATTTTCTAAAAAATTTGAATACTTATTAGAATAATATTTTTTCTTATATACGTAATTTTTGACAATTGTTTGTCGGCGTAAAAAAACCCACTAAAAAGAATAAAGTTTCTCTTTAGTGAGCTTAATAAGTTTTATTTATTTTACGATTGCAATTACTTCGATTTCTACTTTTACATCTTTCGGAAGACGGGCTACCTCTACAGCTGAACGAGCTGGTTTATGATCACCAAAATGATTTGCATAAACTTCATTCATCGCTACAAAGTCATTCATATCTTTCATAAAGACCGTTGTTTTCACAACATTATCTAAAGAAGTTCCAGCTTCCGCTAAAACAGCTTTTAAATTAGCAAATACTTGATTTGTTTGTACAGTTATATCGCCTTCCACTAAATCACCTGTAGCTGTTAATGGAATTTGACCAGAGCTATAAAACATACCGTTAACAATAATACCTTGTGAATATGGTCCGATTGCTGCTGGTGCATTTGTTGTTGCTACTACTTTCATTTGTCATGTCCCCTTTTAGAAAAATAGTTACCTTCACTTAATGCAATTGTTCGATCTTTTTCATTAACTTCATGAAGCTTTACAAGCGAATAATAATCATCTACTAATGTTTCGTCCGCGTGCTCAGCCTCCACAAGCACTGCAATGCCTGCTAGCTGACAGTCAAACTCCTCTAAGAGGTTTTTCATGCCATTCATAGTACCGCCGACCTTCATAAAGTCGTCCGTAATTAACACACGTTGTCCACTCTTCATGCTTCTTTTTGATAATACCATTGTCTGAATTCTTCTGGAAGAACCAGATACGTAGTTAATGCTTACTGTAGAACCTTCTGTTACTTTACTATCTCTTCTCACAACAACCACTGGTACATTTAAATGTCTTGCAATGGCATGGGCGATGGATATCCCTTTAGTTGCTACTGTCATTATGACATCGATTTGTTGATCTGCAAAGGCAGAAGCAAAGACCTTCCCTACACGATTAATTAAATCTGGGTTTCCAAGTAAGTCTGTCATAAATAGGTAACCACCTGGTAACAATCGATCTGAATGTTCTAGCTCTGCTTTTAAATCTTGAATCACTAAACGTACTTCAGCCTCGGACATTTTCGGAATATACTTTACTCCTCCTGCAGCACCCGGCACTGTCATCAATAACCCGATTCCTTTTTCTTCGAATGTTTCTTTTACAATCGTTAAATCTTCACTAATGGATGACTTAGCAGATTGATATAGTTCTGAAAAATAAGTTAGCGGGATCAGCTGATGTGGATGTTCTAGTAAGTAGTACGTCATATCAACTAGTCGTTCACTACGCTTCCATTTCATGCGACCCTCTCCTAAACACGAATATTTATAGGTAAAATTAACACAAATTTGCGTTTCTAAGCAAGCGTATTTCGCTCACCTAAAATTCGTACTGCATAAACTTCCTCACAAAAACCACGTAAACCGTTATAAATGCGACTTACACGAGCTTCACTATCCACTAGCCCAAATACAGTTGGACCGCTTCCACTCATTAACGTGGCATCTGCCCCAAAGCGCTTCATTTGTTCCTTTAACATCACAACTTCTGGGTGTAGCTTAAATGTTACAGTTTCCAAAACATTTCCTAATGAAGAACATAATAGCTCATAATCTTTTTTCTCTATAGCTTGTATCATCTGCTGTGTATTGGGGTGTTGCAGTCCTTCAACCTTAAGACCCCCATAAACTTCTGCTGTCGACACACCAATTTTAGGCTTAGCTAGTACAACCCAACAATTAGGTGGAGCTGGTAATTCCTTTATTTTTTCGCCTCGTCCTGTAGCGAGTGCCGTGCCTCCGTAAACACAAAACGAAACATCCGAACCAATTTTAGCACCAAGTTCCGCTAATTCATCTATTGATAAACCTAAATCCCACAGTTCATTTAGCCCTTTTAATGTTGCAGCTGCATCACTACTACCTCCTGCGAGTCCTGCTGCTATGGGGATTTCCTTTTCAATCGTAATGGATACACCTTGTCTAATGCCATATGTATCTTTAATGAGACGCGCTGCCTGATAAGCAAAATTACGATGGTCATTTGGTACAAAATTATCTGTTGAAATTATTTGAATAACACCATCTTCTCGAGATTCAAGACTGATACGATCAGCTAAATCGACTGTTGTCATAACCATCTCCACTTCGTGAAAATTATCCGGTCTTTTATAAAGTACATCTAATGTTAAATTAATTTTTGCAGGCGCCTTTACATAAAGCATCTTTCTTCCTCCTTATAGCTACACGTATAAACAGTTCTTTTTTTCGCGCAAGATTATTCATTTTATTTTACCATACTGAGAATACGAAAATGGAAAAAAAGAACCGTTTACCCTATTCGGAGTAACGGCTCTCTCTCGTCAGTTGTATTTGTTGTGTCAGTAAGGATTTTCATCCCTGCTGAATGAAACTTTATAAGATGACTATTTTAGAAAAAACAGCCTACTTACGCTCTTGCTCACTACTTGCCCGTTCAGCCATTTCTATGGCACGTTTGACCATATTACCAGCATCACGAGCTTTTATGCCGCCCCAGCCTTCCTTTTGCACAACATCATAAAATCCAAGTTCTTTTGCGATCTCTTCTTTTAAACGAGGTGACATGATACCTTTTCTAGGCATATAAACTCCTCCTTTAACAACTGACGAATTTAGTATGCCCGTGAAAACGCAAAACACTCATGTATTTTTAATATACATGAGTGTTTCTAAAATATAGAAATAAGTACTAGAAACTATTTTGCGACAGCAGCCTTTGCTTCGTCTAAAAATGTAATCTCTACTGCTTCAGTTAAAATATCTGTGTAGCTATACGATACGCGCTTGCACGTATTGTCTTCTTGATCGAGCTCTACTACAAAGATGGCGCGATATGTCTCACGTAGTATCCCTGCACACTCAACCGTTTTCTTGCGACCACCGTTTGCTTTTAATTGCAAACGTTTACCCAAATGACAATCCAACGACTTTTTAATGTCCGCTAAAGTTTTTGGCATTTTCGCTTACACCTCACTAATAACAAGTATAAGCTAAAGGCCCAAAAATGTCAACAAAATATAATATTTTATCAGCCTCTTATAAAACTTGTCAACTTATTTTTTATAAAAAAATATATATTTTTTTACATATCCGAAAAATTGTTAACAAAAATTTTTACTTTGCAAAAACAGGATGCAGTGCATCCGCTAATTTCCCAAACTCTTGAATTGAAAGTGTTTCTCCTCGGCGAGTTGGCTCAATATTTGCTAACTCTAATGCCTGTAAAATTTGATCCTTTTGTGCCTTTCCATTTGGTAAACCAGATTGCAGGTTATTATAGATTGTTTTTCTTCGCTGTACGAATGAGGCACGCGTTACAACAAATAAAAAATCCTCATCTATTACTTTTACTGGTGGTTCCTCATGCTTGATAAGGCGAATTACAGCAGAGTCGACGTTAGGTTGCGGCATGAAAACTGTTTTTGGAACTGTCATTGCAATATCTGCTTTCACGTAATATTGTATTGCAATTGATAAAGAACCATATTCTTTCGTACCTGGCTTAGCCGTTATACGGTCTGCTACCTCTTTCTGCATCATCACTACAAAACCACGGATCGGTAATCGGTCATTGAGTAATTTCAGTAAAATTGGAGTCGTTACATAATACGGTAAATTTGCTACAACCATAATATCATCAATACCTGGCATCTCATCTGCAATTACTTTCTCCACATCTGCCTTAAGAATGTCAGAGTGAATGATAGATACATTATTATATGGACTAAGCGTATCTTCTAGTACAGGTAATAAACGTTGGTCAATTTCAAAGGAAACTACCTTTTTAGCGCTTCTCGCCAAATGCTCCGTTAATGCCCCAATTCCAGGACCAACTTCGATTGCGCCACTATTCTCAGTTAAATTAGCGTGACTCACTATATTTCTTAAAATGTTCGGGTCAATTAAGAAGTTTTGACCTAAACTTTTTTTAAATGAAAACCCATATTTTTTTAAAATTTCTTGTGTTCGAATTGGTGTAGCAATATCCTTATGCATCATTTTCCTCCTGATCTAACTGTGCGATAGCCGCACCAAATTGCTCCTCTGTAATCTGAAACATTTTCAATCTTTTATGAAGTTGTTTACCATTTGTAGCACCTATATTTAAGATTTCCCCTAGTCTATCACGACGCTGCTTTGATTGTGGATGTCCAATTAAACAAGCAGTCATTAAATCTTCCAATGTAATTACCTCTTCGTTTAGCCCCTCATGTGAAAGGGTATAGACATGTTGTAGTGCCTCACGTATATCATCATCAGCAGCATGCTCAATCCCTAACCCTTTACCGTTTTTAGCAATCGTTTTCGCTTTTGGTAAAAAGGCATGCTTCACCCCTTTTACACGCTCCTCGATAATGGCCCGTATACGACGTCCTGGATAGTCTGGATCAGTAAATACAATAACTCCACGTTTTTCTTGGGCGTGCTGAATTCGCTTTAACGTTTCTTCAGTAATTGCAGATCCATTTGTTTCTATAGTATCTGCTTGTACAGCACGTTTAATAGCTGTCGTATCATCTTTTCCTTCAACAACAATAATTTCTTTAATTTGCAAAAAGGCTCCTCTTTTCTATCTACCTTATCTTCTGACCATTTTACAACTGCTCTATACAATTTGTACAGGAATACTAGGTCCAGATGAGCTTATCTTATCTAACTTACTCTCTACATACCTTACCGCATCATTTGCTAAAAAATAATAAAGAAGCCTTCCCGCCAGTCAAAACAGGAAAGCTCCATTTGTGAAAAAACATTTTGATTAATTTTACAATTTTTTTAATTTAATACTTTAACGCGCACTTTCTTACGTCCCCAGTTACGTGCTTGGGCATCTGTTTGTACAAGTATGTCAATCTTATTACCCTTAATTGACCCACCAGTATCCCCAGCTATAGCAGTTCCATAGCCTTCTACCCAAACCTTTGATCCTAACTTAATAACAGAAGGGTCAACTGCGATCACCTTCAAGCCAGAATTTGAACGTAGGTTTATACCAGTTGCTGATGTACCAGTGCAACCGTTGCAATATGGTGTATATGCTGTTGCCGTTACATAAAATTCTTTACCGTTAGCAGGCTCTGCAGAACCACGTGACACAGTTGCTGCACTTGCAACGATTGTTTTTGTGCCTACTGCAACCACTTGTTTTTTCGGCTCTTTTAATACTTTCTCAGATTGCAGGTTTTTTGCCACAACCTTACCGTTTTCTTTGACAACTTCATACGTACGAGAAACCGAACCCTTCTCGCCCGTTGCTACTACTTTTTGTTTCCCCTTTTGCAATGAAGCATCCTGCTTCTTTTCAACTGCGAAATCTAAAGAGTCTTCCACTACATCGATAACCTTTTCTACGCGAACTACTGTGATTTTACTCTCCGGAGTAATAACGTTCTCCAGGTTATTTTCGACACGATCGAATTCATTTAGCTGAATTCCTTGTTGTTTTAAAAAGTTAGCGACCGTAGTCGAAGTGGACCATACTTGTCTTTTATTTACGCCATCGACAAGCGCTACTTGAAACGCTTTTTGAATATCGATTTTGTTTTCTGCTCCTACTTCAGTATCTAGACCTTGCGCTAAAGAGTCATGTTCAGATACTTTAATATTTGCTTCCTTCAAAATGTTCTTCACAAGTGTTTCAGTTGTCCAAACTTTTGACTGATTTCCATCAACTGAAATAGTTACTTCTTTTGCCTGTTCCCATGTAATTGCTAATCCATTAACAATTTTGGTGTTCAGAGAGGGTGAAATTTTGTCATGCTCTGCTATATCTATATTTTGATTTTGTAATAATTGTTCTACAGTTTTGGCATGTGTTGATACTTCGATTGTTTCTCCATTTGCTTCAAGCTTAACGGATTTTTTCGTACCTTGATAAAGCACGAAAGAGATTACAGACACAAACAGGACAAGTGAAATAATTCTTATCACTGTTTGCTTACTCCTCAATGATCCTAAGAACAAGTTTTTCATGGAATTATTTGACATGAAAAAACGCCTCCTTAATACAAGGTTGGATTATACGGACTAGTTTTGGCACTGTCAACCCGAAAGTATTTCTCTGAAAATTGACTTCTTGTTTTTTGCCAACCACAAACCCTGTATTGGAGGCATCTAAGCTAGTTAATTGTCAATCCCAAAAAAATTTTTCGCATTGGCTGTAGTTGCTTGTGCAATTTCCTCAATTGTCAACCCTTTCAAACGTGCGATTTCCTCAGCAACTAAAGGCACGAAAGCGGGTTCATTGCGTTTACCTCGATGTGGATGTGGAGCTAAATAAGGAGCGTCTGTTTCAATCATCAAGTGCTCAAGAGCAATTTCTGTCGCTACTTCCTTTGGTAGACGTGCATTTTTAAATGTCACTGGTCCCCCAAGACTAATCATAAAATTCATAGCTATACATTCACGCGCTGTTTCTACACTCCCACTAAAGCAGTGCATAACCCCCCCTACGGATGCAGCATTTTCTTCACGTAAAATTTGTACAACATCACCTGTTGCATCCCTATTATGAATAACGATTGGTAAATTGATCTTTTGAGCTAATTGAATTTGCTTGCGAAAAAGTTCCTGTTGAACGTCTTTTGGAGACTTATCCCAATAGTAGTCCAATCCCGTTTCACCAATGCCAACTATTTTTGGATGTGAAGCTAATTGCTCAATCCATTCTAAATCTTGTGGAGTACAATCAATAGCGTCTACTGGATGCCAGCCAATGACACCGTAAACAAAATCATATTGCTCTATTAATTGCATTGTTCTCTCAATGGTTTTACGGTCGAAACCAATAACTACCATTCTTTCCACTTTAGCTTCAAGAGCTCTATCAATCACTTCTTGAAGATCTTCCTCATACTGATCTGCGTTTAAATGTACGTGTGTATCTATAAACATCTTCATTCTCCTAACATTGATTTTATTAAAATTTATTATTTCATATTTTTCGTGATCATTACAATTTCATTACAAACTATTCGACATTGTGACATTCCACTTAATCGACATTACCTAAAGTAGTTCTTTAAACCCACAAAACCGTATTTTTTAAGCACCATAAATTATTTCGAAATAATTTAATTTCAATTTCTCTAACAGATTTGAAAAGCCTGCTGAATAATTTCTATTCAGCAGGCCTTCCTTAAGTTCATTACTTTACTTTTGCACCATTTTCCAGTTTAGGATCAACTGATGCTAATTTTAAAATTCCATCTTTCTCACCAGCTAAAATCATTCCTTGTGATATTTCACCACGTAATTTTACTGGTTTTAAATTGGCTACGACAATCACTTTTTGACCTATTAATTCATCTGGTGTATAGAATTTCGCAATACCTGAAACTACTTGACGTTGCTCATATCCTAGATCAACTTGAAGCTTTAATAATTTATCTGCTTTCGGAACCGTTTCACATGCAGTCACAGTAGCTACACGCAAATCAACTTTCATGAAATCATCAATAGTAATTTCAGGAATTTCTGGATTTTCTTCAGTTTTTGCTACCTTTTTAATTTCTTCATCCTGTGGTGTTTTCACAGAGCCACGCATTTCCTCGCGAATATAAGTAATCTCAACCTCATTTTCTAAGCGTGGGAAAATCGGTATCCCTTTTTCTACCACTTTAATGTTTGCTGGAATAGTATTGCCGAATGTTTCAATTGTATCCCATGCTAAGAATTTGTCATCTAATCCTAACTGATCGATCATACGTTTTGGAGTTGTTGTCATAAATGGTTGCAACATGACAGCAATTTGGTGTAAGCTTTCTGCCAAATTTCGCATAACTGCACCTAATTTTGGCTTGTCTGACTCCTCTTTTGCTAACACCCAAGGTTGTGTCTCATCTATATACTTATTTGTGCGTGAAACAAGCGTCCATAAGTCAGCAAGAACGACACTAAATTGCATTTTTTCCATACTTTCTTCATATTTAATACGTACCGACTCAGCTTGCTCTTTTAAAGCTGCATCAAATTCTGTCGGTTGAAGATTTTCTGTCGGAATAATACCATCAAAATATTTATTAATCATTGAAATTGTACGATTTAATAAGTTTCCTAAATCATTAGCCAGATCAAAGTTTGTACGTTCAATAAATGATTCCGGTGAAAATACCCCATCAGAGCCAAATGGTAATTCTCGTAATAGGAAATAACGCGTCGCATCTAGACCATAACGCTCGATTAACATTTCAGGATAAATTACATTGCCTTTTGATTTAGACATTTTACCGTCTTTCATCATAATAAAACCATGAGCAAATACCTTTTTCGGTAATGGCAAATCTAATGCCATTAAGAAGATTGGCCAATAAATCGTGTGGAAACGAACAATATCCTTCCCAACTACATGTACATCTGCTGGCCAATATTTATTGAATAATGATTCATCTTCTGATAGATAACCTAAGGCTGTAATATAATTCGTTAATGCATCAACCCATACATAAATAACATGCTTTGGATCTCCTGGTACTTTAATTCCCCAGTCGAAGGATGTTCTTGATACCGATAAATCCTCTAGCCCTGGTTTAATGAAGTTGTTAATCATTTCATTTTTTCGTGATTCTGGCTCAATGAATTCAAGGTTCTCTTCATAATAAGCTAATAAACGATCTGCATATTTCTTCATATTAAAGAAGTACGATTCTTCTTTAACCTTATGCACCGGACGACCACAATCAGGACAGTTTCCGTCAACTAGTTGAGTCTCTGTAAAGAATGATTCACATGGTGTACAGTACCAGCCTTCATATTCACCTTTATAAATATCACCATTATCTAAAAACTTTTGGAAAATCTTTTCGACAGCTTTCGTATGTCGATCCTGCGTTGTTTGAATAAAGTCATCATAAGAAATATCCATTAAACCCCAAAGTTTTTTCGCAGCATCTGCAATTTCATTTACATAATCTTGAGGATGTTTACCCGCTTCTGCTGCTTTTTCTTGAATTTTTTGACCATGTTCGTCCATTCCTGTTAAAAAGCGTACATCATAACCTTTTAAACGTTTATAGCGTGCAATAGTATCAGATGCTACTGTTGTATATGCCGTACCAATATGAAATTTCCCACTTGGATAGTAAATGGGTGTTGTTATATAGAATGTTTTTTGTTGTTCACTCACAAGAACTGCCTCCATTGTTTTACAATATACTTTCTATTCTAACGAAGTACGAAATTCGTTTCAATGAAAGTTTATTAAACGCGAAAATTGTCGAATAATATATTTAATCCATTAAATGACTTAAATAAGAACCTTTTTTACTATTAACAAAAATATTTATTAAAAACCTTTTAAAAAAATTAAAATACCTGCATTCTTCTCAAAAATTTTTTTTAAAAACCATAATAATAGTGCATTAATTAATTGACGTTTATGGCATTACTTGGTATGATAACTATCAGACAACGAAATAATGTCGAAATTTGACGAAATACCAATATAACTTTTATAAATTAGGAGGAAATCTATTATGAAATCAACAGGGATTGTTCGTAAAGTCGATGAGTTAGGTCGTGTAGTAATTCCTATCGAGTTACGCCGTACGCTAGGTATTGCTGAAAAGGACGCTTTAGAAATCTATGTGGATGATGATAAAATCATCTTAAAAAAATATATGCCTAATATGACATGTGCTGTTACTGGTGAAGTTTCAGATGATAACTTCCGTCTAGTTGGAGGCAAATTAATTTTAAGTCCAGAAGGCGCTGAAATGTTAGTTAAAGAAATTCAATCTAACTTAAAAAAATAATTAGTTACTCACCTAAATCAAAACAGTGATTTAGGTGTTTCTGTTTATTAATATAACCAAATTCTTAAGCCCTTATAATGTCCATGTCAGACCTTTCTATTTTAAGATTACTATTATTTACAATTATTATCAATTTAAAATTGTGTCTCAAAATTATTACTTTTCAACTTTTAAGTTTCGGTGTCATTAACAAATAAAAATAAAGAGCTACCCTAATAAGGTAACTCTTTACTATTATTCACTATGATATTCATTATAAACATCTCGCTTTGCCACTTGCCTTAACTTAGCTACTTCTTTAATGGCCTCTTTTGAAGATACATTCGATTGATTGATAATGAAATCCACATGTTCAACAATGGACATGTTTTGCCAATAGGCTTCTTCACGATCTTCCTCTTCTACACAGCTATTACCTTCAAGAACAATACAAAACTCTCCTCGTATTTCTTCAGTTTGTGACCATTCTACAGCTTCAGACAAAGTACCTCGTAAAAACTCTTCAAACTTCTTTGTCAGCTCTCGAGCTAAAACAATACGACGTTCTCCGAGTATAGCTTCCATATCTTTTAATGTATCCTTTAAGCGATGTGGTGCCTCATATAGTAAAATCGTTTCTTGGCGTTTTTTTAATTGTTCTAATTGCTGGCGACGTTCCTTTTTTCCGCGATTCAAAAATCCATAAAAGAAAAATGGTTGTGGCGATAACCCAGATGCAATTAATGCTGAAATTGCTGCATTAGGCCCTGGTACTGGTACAACAGAAAAGTTTTGGGCAATTGCTTTTTCCACTATATCTGCACCTGGATCAGAAATACAAGGTAAACCTGCATCACTTACTAATGCAATTGTTTTTCCTTCTTGTAGTAATGTTAATAATTTTTCTCCACCTACGGCTATATTATGCTCATGGTAGCTGATTAGTGGTGTGTCAATCTCAAAGTAGTTACACAGCTTTTTGGTGTTTCTAGTATCTTCTGCAGCGATTATATCTGCTTCTTTTAAAATGCGAAGTGCACGCACACTCATATCCTCTAAATTACCAATAGGTGTTCCTACCAGATATAAACAACCTGTCTGATCGTGTATTGTACTTTTTTGTGATTTCACGATTCACCCCTCCTTATATAATTAATTTTCTGTGTTCTTGTTAATTGCTTAAAGGCATATTCAGCACGCATTGCTTCTTGCTTTGTCTCGAATATTTCTTTGTAAATACATTTCACTGGACCTCTAGCTCTTGTATATTTTGCTCCTTTACCAGCGTTATGTACAGCAACACGTTTTTCTATATTATTTGTATACCCTGCATAAAGAGTTTGATCAGCACACTCTAACACATAAAAGTAGTGATTATTGCTCTTTTCCATAAAGAATTTCTCTCACTTCTGTCGTGTATTCATTATTGGCATCATAAACATACAACGGCGGCAGAATTTTTAAATCAGGCTTGCCATCTTTTATTCCTTCTATTAATAATGTATTCGCCTCTTTTCCTTCCTTCGGATAAATGAGCTGCATCCGTTTAGGCTCTATGCGATTTGCTCGCATAGCTGTCACAATATCTAATAATCGCCCTGGTCGGTGGACAAATGCGGCCTTGCCCCCTTGCTTTAATAATTTACTTGCTGATTGAATCGCTTCTTCCAATGTTAAATACAATTCATGGCGTGCAATGGCATGATGCTCACTAAGATTTTTATCACTTGCTTCATGTGCTAAAAAATAGGGTGGATTACAGGTAACCACATCATACTTTTCAATGCCAAGTTGTTTCGGTATTTCTTTAACATCTCCAAGAATCATTTGAATTTGCTGTTCTAGCTGATTGTAACGGATACTTCTCTCTGCCATCTCAAACAAACGTGGCTGAATTTCTACTCCTGTTATCTGTCCCTTTGTACGTGCACTTAAAAAAAGTGGGATCACACCATTTCCTGAGCATAAATCAACAATTTTTCCCTTATGATAAGGAATACTGACAAACTTCGAAAGCAATACTGCATCTAATGAGAACGAAAAGACAGAGGGACTTTGAATAATACGTAAATTCTCAGCCAACAAATAATCTAACCGCTCGTCACCTTTTAGCCATTTTTCCATGCTTACTCCTCCTACGCTACAAAACAAAAGACTGACACCACCGTAGCGGGAATCAGCCTTTTATTACACATTTTGTTTATTTAAAAATGATAGACAAAACAGACAATCCTCACCCTTACGTGAACTTCCAAAATGAACATGGCAAACATGGAAGCCCTCTTGGTAGAGGCGAGCTAAGTTATCATATCCCTCACCAATATCTAGCGGACTCTCTTTCTTTACTTCAGCAGCTTGTACGGAGTTTGTATTAGAAAGTAGTTCTTCTAGACGTGTACGTAGGTGATGATTTTCTGTTTCAAGCGCCTTATGCTCTTCCATCATTAACGCTACAAATTGTTTCAATGCACCAAATTGCTCCTGCATTGCTTCGAGCTGTTGTTCGAACTCCATAACGGTATCTAAGAAATTACGGTCCTTCACCCAAGCCACCTCGTTAAATTCTCTATCTTAAATAAGATTTTTTTCGCATGCTAGCAGTTCTTCTAGTGTATACTCAACTGTGCGTTCCTGCTCATGTAAATATACTTGAATAAGTCTTTCCAGCACATTTAGCCCTACTACTTTCCCTCGGCCATCTGGTGTCATTGTTATCTCACCAACATCTGGCATGCCCTCTTTTGCTTCTTCATATTCATCATTTTCATACTTTAAGCAACACATTAAACGTCCACAAAGGCCAGATATTTTTGAAGGATTTAATGATAGGTTTTGATCTTTAGCCATTTTAATCGAAACGGGCTCAAAATCACCCAAAAATGTAGAACAACAAAGCATTCTACCACATGGACCGATACCACCTAAAAGCTTGGCTTCATCACGCACACCAATTTGACGAAGTTCAATACGTGTTCTAAAAACCGAGGCTAAATCTTTTACTAGATCCCTAAAATCAACTCGTCCTTCAGCTGTAAAGTAAAAAATAATTTTATTACGATCAAATGTATATTCAACATCTACAAGTTTCATTTCTAAATTATGCTCTATAATTTTAGTACTAGCGAGCTCAAATGCACGCTTTGATTCCGCTGCATTTTCCTCTACTTGTATACGATCACGATCATCTGCTGGTCTGAGTACTTGTTTTAGTGGTAATACAACATCATTATCACCCACAACTTTTTGAGGAACAACTACTTTTCCATACTCTACACCGCGGGCTGTCTCTACAATAACATATTGACTATCCTCTAGTAGAAATGATGCCGGATCAAAATAATATATTTTACCCGCCTTTTTAAAGCGGACTCCTACTACATTATACAAATGTATATCCCTCCTGCAGATTTAGCATTAACTGCTCCATCAATAACGTCCTATTCATGTTACGCTGTAAAGAGGCGCGTGCTTGTAAAATAGATTCCATCTGATTTGATAATCTTTCATAAGTGGAATATAACGCAACTTCTTTAAATAATGGTAACATGTCTGGATAAGTACAAGCTGCCTCGGGATTAGCTTTTATTGACACTATATCACGGTAAGCAAATAGTAGTAAATCCAATGCTTGCTCCATCTCGCTTTTTTCTTTAAAGTGAGGCAACCACTCTTCATGCACAATAAGCAATGCTTCGTGTACATTTTGCCGAATGGCCTCTACTAATTTTAACACTGTTTTTCGAGCGAGTGCAAACTGCTCATCATTTGCTAAAAATATCGCTGTTTCGAGCTCATTTGTCATCATGCTTACTGTTGAGGCCATTGAATGAGAAATATTATTTTCCTGTAAATGCTTCAACAAAACATGACGTGGCATTTTTTGAAATTTGATATGTTGACAACGAGAACGGATAGTTGGAAGAATTGACTGCATTTGCTCAGTTAGTAATATGGCAGTTACTTCTCCTTCTGGCTCCTCTAAAAATTTAAGTATCATATTTGCAGAGGCTGTATTAAGACGGTCTGCATGATGAAGCACATAAATCTTACGTCCTTCTTCTACACCCACCATTTTCATTTCTCCGATAAGTTCTCGCATCTGATCAATTTTTATGAATTGACCATCTGGATAAATTTGATGAATATTTGGATGATTTCCCGAATCTACACGTTTGCAATTTCGACATGTTTCACATGGAACATTTCCACTTGGTTGCTCGCATAACATTAATTTGACAAAAAAGTGCATAATATCTGCCTTGCCTGTCCCTTTTTCGCCATCAAAAATATATGCATGTGCTAATCTATTCTTGTCAAATATTGTTTGAAGCTGCTTCATTACGACTGGTTGCAGTGTGAGTAGCTCTTCAACATTCTTGGCCATACATTTAAATTCCTTCCTGTCTCTATAACAAAAGGTGATACTATTTTTGCACTTCTTGTAAAGAAACATTACAGTTGTTTACTTTAATGGCGAGTAGCCACATCAACATTTGAAAAAAGCCCGCGCCTAAATGAGAACGAGACACGGGTTTTACATATATAAATTAATTAGTAAGCCTTTAATTTCACCGATTTTATCAAGAAGATCTATTGCTTCTTTTTCTTCGTCTAAGAGATCCTGTGCAAGCTCGACAAGACGTGTATCAATGGTTTCAATGATTTTCAGACGTCTTCCTTCACCAAAACGATTCCAAGTATGTGATTGTTTTAACTCCATACCATGTTCTACTGTCTCTTGTAGAAATCGTTTAACAAGCATTTTAAACCTAGCAAGTTCTCGTAAATTACGTGATCTAGCTACTCGGTCCCCTGCAGTAGATATATCCCCTAACAAACGTGTGAGTTGTTCTGTTTGCAGCTTATTACCTTGCTTGACGACCATATCTCCAAATCGGTTATTTTGATTATTATTTTGTAGTGGCTCTTTGCGATTTGTATTTACCCCGACACGTATATCTTGATTAATCTTCAAGCTGGTTTCGCCCCCACAATTTTCATCTATTCTCCTAGGCATAATCGCTTTTAAATAAAATGTTTAATAGTAACAAATAATCAATGCTTTAGCTTCGGAGGCTACTTTTTAAAAATGATGGAATTGTTCAATCGGTAAAACAAATACGGTAGCTCCTCCCACCTCTACCTCCACAGGGTAAGGTATATAGGAATCAGCATTTCCTCCTAACGGAGAAACGGGTGCAACCATTTGCTCTCTTGCCCGACAATTATCCCGAATAATATCTAAAAGTTTGGGTATGAGAGAGTCTTCAGTTCCTATAAGAAATGTCGTATTTCCTGAACGTAAAAATCCTCCTGTGCTCGCTAATTTAGTTGCGCGAAACTGATTTTTCGTTAAAGCATTTGATAAGCGGCTGCTATCCTGATCTTGCACTACAGCTACGACTAACTTCATTCGCACTCACCCCTTTTATAAAATTCACCTAGATAGATTTCAATTCTATTCTTAAGCCTTAGCTTATAAATATTTATCTTAGTTCATCGGAAGTTTAAACTTCTGTTAAACTAGAGGAACATCATCATGTTGACACAAAAACTCTATAAGAAAGTTTTAAAAGAGACATCTACAAGGTTCCCTAAACACATAATGTATCTACACGAAGGCGTGTCAGACCTAAGAGGTACTTTTACCAATGATGCCCTCTTAGTGAAGATAAATTAATGGATAGTATCATTATATCACATTGTTGTAGACAACTTCATGCATTTACTGCATTGCTTCCAATAATAATGACCATACATCTTCCACAACATTTTCAATATCTTGATCCGCGTTGACTACACGTATTCGCTCTGGATACTGCTCTACTAATTGTAAATATCCTTCACGTACCTTCTGATGAAACGCCAAGCTTTCAACATCTAAGCGGTTTACTTCCCGATTGCCAGTTGCATGAATACGCGCTAAGCCAACCTCTGGAGCAAGATCAAATAGGATGGTCACGTCAGGTAATTTCTTTCCAATAGCAAATTCATTAATAGAAAGCACCTCATTGACACCTATACCTCTTGCATATCCTTGATAGGCTAAAGAGGAATCGATAAAACGGTCACATATCACTAACTTCCCTGCATCTAATGCAGGACGTACTTTTTCAAAATAATGCTGACTTCTTGCTGCAGCATATAACAATGCTTCTGTTCGTTCATCCATAGCAGTATGTGCAGGATTTAAAATAATCGTTCTTATTTTTTCCGCAATCTCAATTCCACCTGGTTCTCTTGTTGCTAGAACTTCAATATTATTTTTTGTTAATCGCTCTGCTATCATTTGAATGACCGTTGTTTTCCCTGCTCCCTCTGGTCCTTCAAATGTAATAAATAAATTGCTATTCATGCTGTTATTGCCTCCAACTATTTAATAACCTGAATCATTTTTTCTGCTAAACGATGATTCCCCTGGAATGTTGCACCTGCTGCTAGTAGCTCTTCCAATTGACTTAACTTAGCTACTGTTATTCTTTCTCCTGGTACTAATAATGGTATACCAGGTGGATAAGGAATGATCATATTCGCTGAAATTCGCCCCATTGTACGCATATATGGTAACCATTCTTTCTTTAATGATGCAACCTCATTAAAAGTATATACAGGCTCAGTAATCGGTACAAAATGATAGGCTGTTTGAGAGGCCGTTATGCTATCTGATTTAGCTGTGTTTAGTAACGTTGTTATAGCCTCTTTTATACGAACCCTGATTTCAGCAAATGGGTAGGTATGTCCTTGCTTCAGCAAAGGTAACACAAATAAAACCTGATTGGCATCTGCAAGTTCTCCATACACATGCTTTGCCTCTAATGCCTCCTGTAATTGAAAGCCACTATAACCATTAACACGTAACAATACTTTAAGTGGATCATCTACTTCAATTACTTCTAATGTTCCAATTGCTCGTAATGCATCTACCCATTGATTCTTTTTTTCTATTATATATGCCCCATCACTCTCCATATATGTCTGTACATAATAGCGAGCATCATCTAATGATGCTAATAATAAGTAAGATGGACTACTAGATTGTAACATGCGTAAGTAATGATGTATTTTGTCAGCCTCTATCAATTCCGACTTAACATGCATAAATGAAGCCATCGTCATAGCAGGTAGAGTCTTATGAGCTGATTGCACAACAACGTCTGCACCAAGTGTCAATGCAGATAGCTGAAATAGCGTACATGCATTAAAATGAGCGCCATGTGCTTCATCAACCAATACAGGTATTCCCCTCTCATGACAATAAGCAATTTGTTGCTGTATTTCATTCGAAGTCATCCCATAATAAGTAGGATATGTTAAAACGACTGCTTTCGCCTCTGAATAATTTTCTACGGCTTCTTTTAAATCTCTATAAGTTACATGTGTCGCCGACATTGTCCGTTCATCCCATAGCGGAGACACAAAAATTGGCTTAGCCCCAACAAGTTCAATAGCATGGAAAATTGATTTATGTGCATTACGCTGAACAATAATGGTATCGCCTTTGTTACAAGTAGCATAAATCATTGCTAAATTGCCAACAGTAGACCCTCCTACTAAAAAGAAACTCTTTGTTGCTCCATATGTATCTGCCAATAAATTTTCGCCTTCTAATATCATTTCCTCAGGGTAATGTAGATCATCTAATCCAGATAACTCCGTTACATCATAACGCATTACATCCTTAAATGCTTGTGGAAGGTGGGATAGTTCGCCATGCTTATGACCTGGGACATGAAAAGAAATATTTTGTTGCTGTCGAAAACGTTCTAACCCTTCTATAATTGGTTTTTTCTTTTGCAAAACAAACACCCATTTTCGTTAGATTCTCTTTTAATTATACGAAATTATAAGGAGAGAAAAAAGCTATCCCTCCGCTAGGTAATCCACTTTTTATTTAATAAACAAACCCTTTCATCAAAATTAACCACAGCTTGATGGCATTATCGTTGACGCCTCACTCAAAAATAGAGTCATCTAGACCCAAACCATCTTTTTTTGCAGCAGTAAGACTTACTTATTAAAATAAAACCGATTATTGCTGTTCTCTGTCAAAATCGGTTCACCAATATTTCCATATAACTAATCTTGTAATGCTTGAATGGCCATTGCTTCCACTAATTGCTCAACCAGTCGAGGTACAAAATTATCTAATACTGGATTCATCATTCCTGCTAAAAATCCACTAGCTTTCATTGTTAAATTACCAGTGAGTTGTAGTGAATCATTTTGATCTTGTATGATTTCAAAAGAGCCATTACCATTTATCGGATCAGATAAACCCTCTAAATCAAACTGTATTTGATGAGCTTCTGATTTTTGTACTTTAAGTTTTACTTTAACAGCTTTCTGAATTAAGCCAAAGTCTCCTTGGAAGACCCAGATCATATCATCTTCATTTAGTAATTCGTGATGTAAGTAACCTGGTATTAAAACTGCCCATTGTTCCTTATTATGAATAAAGCCCTCTAATTTATTTTTCTGTATATTGATTACCTTACTATATTGTCCTGTTGCCATTCTATTACACCCCTTTGAATATTTTGATCACTCTATTAAACTTTAACATTTTCCAAATTTCAAAACACACAAAAAAACCACTGATTTCTCAGTGGTTACTTTTTTGCCTAGCGACGTCCTACTCTCACAGGGGGAAGCCCCCAACTACCATCGGCGCTAAAGAGCTTAACTTCCGTGTTCGGTATGGGAACGGGTGTGACCTCTTTGCCATCATCACTAGACTTTGTATTTAATTGAAAGATTTATTCTTTCAAAACTGGATAAACGGTGCATTGAATGCTTCAAACGTTTTTGGTTAAGTCCTCGATCGATTAGTATTCGTCAGCTCCATGTGTCACCACACTTCCACCTCGAACCTATCTACCTCATCGTCTTTGAGGGATCTTACTTACTTGCGTAATGGGAAATCTCATCTTGAGGGGGGCTTCATGCTTAGATGCTTTCAGCACTTATCCCGTCCACACATAGCTACCCAGCGATGCCTTTGGCAAGACAACTGGTACACCAGCGGTGTGTCCATCCCGGTCCTCTCGTACTAAGGACAGCTCCTCTCAAATTTCCTACGCCCACGACGGATAGGGACCGAACTGTCTCACGACGTTCTGAACCCAGCTCGCGTACCGCTTTAATGGGCGAACAGCCCAACCCTTGGGACCGACTACAGCCCCAGGATGCGATGAGCCGACATCGAGGTGCCAAACCTCCCCGTCGATGTGGACTCTTGGGGGAGATAAGCCTGTTATCCCCGGGGTAGCTTTTATCCGTTGAGCGATGGCCCTTCCATGCGGAACCACCGGATCACTAAGCCCGTCTTTCGACCCTGCTCGACTTGTAGGTCTCGCAGTCAAGCTCCCTTGTGCCTTTACACTCTACGAATGATTTCCAACCATTCTGAGGGAACCTTTGGGCGCCTCCGTTACCTTTTAGGAGGCGACCGCCCCAGTCAAACTGTCCGCCTGACACTGTCTCCTGCCCCGCTAAGGGGCATGGGTTAGAATTTCAATACAACCAGGGTAGTATCCCACCGACGCCTCCTTCGAAGCTGGCGCTCCGAGATCTCTGGCTCCTACCTATCCTGTACAAGTTGTACCAAAATTCAATATCAGGCTACAGTAAAGCTCCACGGGGTCTTTCCGTCCTGTCGCGGGTAACCTGCATCTTCACAGGTACTATAATTTCACCGAGTCTCTCGTTGAGACAGTGCCCAGATCGTTACGCCTTTCGTGCGGGTCGGAACTTACCCGACAAGGAATTTCGCTACCTTAGGACCGTTATAGTTACGGCCGCCGTTTACTGGGGCTTCAATTCGCAGCTTCGCTTGCGCTAACCACTCCTCTTAACCTTCCAGCACCGGGCAGGCGTCAGCCCCTATACGTCACCTTACGGTTTTGCAGAGACCTGTGTTTTTGCTAAACAGTCGCCTGGGCCTATTCACTGCGGCTCTCATGCGCTTGCACGCTCAAGAGCACCCCTTCTCCCGAAGTTACGGGGTCATTTTGCCGAGTTCCTTAACGAGAGTTCTCTCGCACACCTTAGGATTCTCTCCTCGACTACCTGTGTCGGTTTGCGGTACGGGCACCTCTCACCTCGATAGAGGCTTTTCTTGGCAGTGTGAAATCAGGAACTTCGTCCATACGGACTCGCCATCACAGCTCAACGTTACAGTGTGCGGATTTGCCTACACACACGCCTTACTGCTTGGACGCGCACAACCAACGGCGCGCTTACCCTATCCTACTGCGTCCCCCCATTTCTCAAACGGTGAGGAGGTGGTACAGGAATATCAACCTGTTGTCCATCGCCTACGCCTATCGGCCTCGGCTTAGGTCCCGACTAACCCTGAGCGGACGAGCCTTCCTCAGGAAACCTTAGTCATACGGTGGACGGGATTCTCACCCGTCTTTCGCTACTCATACCGGCATTCTCACTTCTAAGCGCTCCACCAGTCCTTCCGATCTGACTTCAACGCACTTAGAACGCTCTCCTACCACTGACATCGTAGATGTCAATCCACAGCTTCGGTGAATCGTTTAGCCCCGATACATTTTCGGCGCAGCGTCACTCGACCAGTGAGCTATTACGCACTCTTTAAATGATGGCTGCTTCTAAGCCAACATCCTGGTTGTCTGTGCAACGCCACATCCTTTTCCACTTAACGATTACTTTGGGACCTTAGCTGGTGGTCTGGGCTGTTTCCCTTTTGACTACGGATCTTATCACTCGCAGTCTGACTCCCGTGTATAAATATCTGGCATTCGGAGTTTGTCTGAATTCGGTAAACCGGGATGGCCCCCTAGTCCAAACAGTGCTCTACCTCCAGTATTCTCATCACGAGGCTAGCCCTAAAGCTATTTCGGAGAGAACCAGCTATCTCCAAGTTCGATTGGAATTTCTCCGCTACCCACACCTCATCCCCGCACTTTTCAACGTGCGTGGGTTCGGGCCTCCAGTAAGTGTTACCTCACCTTCACCCTGGACATGGGTAGATCACCTGGTTTCGGGTCTACGACCACGTACTATTTCGCCCTATTCAGACTCGCTTTCGCTGCGGCTCCGCCTTCTAAAGCTTAACCTCGCACGTAATCGTAACTCGCCGGTTCATTCTACAAAAGGCACGCTATCACCCATTAACGGGCTCTAACTACTTGTAGGCACACGGTTTCAGGATCTCTTTCACTCCCCTTCCGGGGTGCTTTTCACCTTTCCCTCACGGTACTGGTTCACTATCGGTCACTAGGTAGTATTTAGCCTTGGGAGATGGTCCTCCCGGATTCCGACGGAATTTCACGTGTTCCGCCGTACTCAGGATCCACTCAGGAGAGAACGAACTTTCGACTACAGGGCTTTTACCTGCTCTGGCGGACCTTTCCAAGTCGCTTCATCTAACTCGCTCTTTTGTAACTCCGTATAGAGTGTCCTACAACCCCAAGAGGCAAGCCTCTTGGTTTGGGCTCTTCCCGTTTCGCTCGCCGCTACTCAGGGAATCGATTTTTCTTTCTCTTCCTCCAGGTACTTAGATGTTTCAGTTCCCTGGGTCTGCCTTCAAGACGCTATGTATTCACGTCAAGATACTACGCGATTAAACGTAGTGGGTTCCCCCATTCGGAAATCTCCGGATCAAAGCTCACTTACAGCTCCCCGAAGCATATCGGTGTTAGTGCCGTCCTTCTTCGGCTCCTAGTGCCAAGGCATTCGCCGTGCGCCCTTAATAACTTAACCAAGTTATTAAGCCTATAAAAAACTTAAAAAATAAATGTGTTTGTTACAATTTCAATGTCGTTTTATCCAGTTTTCAAAGAACAAGTTTTGAAGTGTTTCATTCAGAAGAATGAACCTTCAAAACTGAACGCAAAACGTAATCTTACAAACCCAAGGTTTGTATTCCGAAATAATCCTTAGAAAGGAGGTGATCCAGCCGCACCTTCCGATACGGCTACCTTGTTACGACTTCACCCCAATCATCTATCCCACCTTCGGCGGCTGGCTCCAAAAGGTTACCTCACCGACTTCGGGTGTTACAAACTCTCGTGGTGTGACGGGCGGTGTGTACAAGGCCCGGGAACGTATTCACCGCGGCATGCTGATCCGCGATTACTAGCGATTCCGGCTTCATGTAGGCGAGTTGCAGCCTACAATCCGAACTGAGAACGACTTTATCGGATTAGCTCCCTCTCGCGAGTTGGCAACCGTTTGTATCGTCCATTGTAGCACGTGTGTAGCCCAGGTCATAAGGGGCATGATGATTTGACGTCATCCCCACCTTCCTCCGGTTTGTCACCGGCAGTCACCTTAGAGTGCCCAACTAAATGATGGCAACTAAGATCAAGGGTTGCGCTCGTTGCGGGACTTAACCCAACATCTCACGACACGAGCTGACGACAACCATGCACCACCTGTCACCGTTGCCCCCGAAGGGGAAACTATATCTCTACAGTGGTCAACGGGATGTCAAGACCTGGTAAGGTTCTTCGCGTTGCTTCGAATTAAACCACATGCTCCACCGCTTGTGCGGGCCCCCGTCAATTCCTTTGAGTTTCAGTCTTGCGACCGTACTCCCCAGGCGGAGTGCTTAATGCGTTAGCTGCAGCACTAAGGGGCGGAAACCCCCTAACACTTAGCACTCATCGTTTACGGCGTGGACTACCAGGGTATCTAATCCTGTTTGCTCCCCACGCTTTCGCGCCTCAGCGTCAGTTACAGACCAGAAAGTCGCCTTCGCCACTGGTGTTCCTCCAAATCTCTACGCATTTCACCGCTACACTTGGAATTCCACTTTCCTCTTCTGCACTCAAGTCCCCCAGTTTCCAATGACCCTCCACGGTTGAGCCGTGGGCTTTCACATCAGACTTAAAGGACCGCCTGCGCGCGCTTTACGCCCAATAATTCCGGACAACGCTTGCCACCTACGTATTACCGCGGCTGCTGGCACGTAGTTAGCCGTGGCTTTCTAATAAGGTACCGTCAAGGTACAGCCAGTTACTACTGTACTTGTTCTTCCCTTACAACAGAGTTTTACGATCCGAAAACCTTCTTCACTCACGCGGCGTTGCTCCATCAGGCTTTCGCCCATTGTGGAAGATTCCCTACTGCTGCCTCCCGTAGGAGTCTGGGCCGTGTCTCAGTCCCAGTGTGGCCGATCACCCTCTCAGGTCGGCTACGCATCGTCGCCTTGGTGAGCCGTTACCTCACCAACTAGCTAATGCGCCGCGGGCCCATCCTATAGCGACAGCCGAAACCGTCTTTCAGTCTCTTGCCATGAAGCAAAAGAGATTATTCGGTATTAGCCCCGGTTTCCCGGAGTTATCCCAAACTATAGGGTAGGTTGCCCACGTGTTACTCACCCGTCCGCCGCTAACGTCAAAGGAGCAAGCTCCTTTTCTGTTCGCTCGACTTGCATGTATTAGGCACGCCGCCAGCGTTCGTCCTGAGCCAGGATCAAACTCTCCATAAAAGAAATTTGATTAGCTCAAATTGTTTTGCTGGCATCATGTTTGATGTCCAAAATTGTGTTTCGTTCACTAGCAAAACTAGCTACTTAAAACTTTATTGATTACGTTTTGCTTGTTCAGTTTTCAAGGTTCATTTCGTTCACCGCTGTTTCAGCAGCAACTCTTATATAATATCATGCACTACACACCGTGTCAACAATAATTTTGAAATTATTTTTTTGTTTCAATCAGTTGTATTAGCGACTTTTATAACTATACCATAATCTTTTTATATTGCAAGCCTTTTATAAAATAAATATTAAAGCCGTTATTCCTAAGACACCAGGAATACCTAAAACAGCGATTGTTAAGACAGAAAACAGATTGATTGGCACATTATATCCTATATAACCTATACCTAAATGGATTACGAATAATAGTAGAAAAGCAAATGCAAATCTAAACCAAAACACCGATAATCCTTCTAAGATTTTACCCAATTTAGCATGTCTTATTATTACATAAAGAAAAAGAAGCCCGACAGGAATACAAATACTCATAATTACTAACCCAGACATATAGTTGCCTCCTCAATTAAATAATTATGAAAGTTTATGTTTCCTGTTTTGCTTCTATGATTATTTTACAAAGAACTATTTTATTAGTACCTTACGAATTCTAGCTTCCTTAAACAAATAGAAATGAATACTTTCTGCTGTTTTGCGTTGAGCAATTACACCTAGGTCATAATCATCCATTAATTCTTCTATTATCTTTGCCTGCTGTAAATCTTCTTTTGTTTCTTTAATCAGATTCACAAGCTTATCATCAAATTCTTTTTTTAATTTCCCTTTACTACGGAAGAACATACTAATCCCTCACTCATAACTCGCGTCTTCCTTCCATTGCCTTAGATAGCGTAACCTCATCTGCGTATTCTAGATCTCCACCTACTGGCAATCCATGAGCAATACGGGTTGTACGGATACCTGACGGTTTGACAAGGCGAGAAATGTACATAGCGGTTGCCTCACCCTCGATTGTTGAATTTGTAGCTAAAATAAGTTCTTGGACACTTTCATCTTGCAAGCGCACTAGCAAAGAAGCAACATTAATGTCTTCTGGACCAATACCATCCATTGGTGAAATAGCACCTTGAAGTACATGGTACATACCGTTGTAGTCACGCATTTTTTCCATTGCAATCACATCTTTTGTATCTTGTACAACACAAATAATAGAATGATCTCGCTGCTTATCTGTACATATGTGACATGGATCGACATCCGTTATATTGCCACAAACAGAACAGTAGCTTAGGTTTCGTTTAGCATCAATCAGTGCTTTAGAGAAAGATAATACATCATCTTCCTTCATTGTTAACACAAAAAACGCCAGACGAGCCGCAGTTTTCGGCCCGATACCTGGCAATTTCATAAAACTATCGATCAATTTAGATATTGGTTCTGGGTAGTACATATGAATACCTCCTAGAATGGAAGGTTTAAGCCTTGCGTGAATTTACCCATAGTCGAGTTTGTTTTTTCTTCTACTTTTTTCAGCGCTTCATTTGTTGCAATAACAATTAGGTCTTGTAGCATTTCGATGTCTTCTGGGTCTACTACAGATTCATCTAGATTTACTGAAACTACTTCACGCTGACCTGAAACTGTTACTTTCACCATACCGCCGCCTGCAACACCTTCGAATTGCTCAGCATTTAAAGCTTCTTGAGCCTCCATCATTTCCTTTTGCATTTTTTGCATTTTTTTCATCATACCTTGCATATTTCCCATTCCACGCATAAATGTTTCCTCCTAAAAATTTAATCTTCAATAATTTCAACAAAATCTTTACCGAAGAGCTTTTCAGCCTCTGTCACAAGTGGATCTTGTGAAGCAAGAGGTTGAGCATCATCGATAAATGGTTCTTCTGGCATTTCTGCCGGTGGTGGCTCTAATAATTCTTCTCCATGCTCTGCTTCAGTCTGTGATTTCTTTTGCTGCAGACCATGATCACGAATAAACTCTTCACGCATTTTTAACCATGATTCTTCTGGTATACATAGCATCTCGTACATTGTACCAGTTTGCCCTGCAATTAATTGTGTAAAGTGAGCCTTTAAAGACTGGTTGTCGGCAACCATCTGACAATGAATATCATACTTGAATTTTAACACAAAAGCACTTGAAGATGCCGCAACAGGTTCGGCTTCTGCTAAAAGAGCAGATTGTGATTTTTGCATTTGACTTAGGGCTTGCGCCCAAATGGACTTAATACGTTGTACATCTTGCTTTGTGGCATCTTTCAGCACTTCCTGAATACGACCTGTAGGTGCTTTATAACCATTCGGACTTTTAGCTCGGGGCCGTTGCTCTTTTTGTGCTGTCGGCGTTTGCACTGGAGTCCCCGTTTGCAGTTGTAAGGAAAGTTGCTGAACCAGCTGTTCAAGAGCTACAATTTTTTGAGTGAGATCAGGGTTTTCTCCCATTTCATTTGTAGTCACCGTTTGATGGGCTATCCCTCCTGAAAACTGTACCATTTTAAGCAAAGCCGTCTCTAAATAAATTTTGGTATGGTGAGAGAAACGCATCTCTTGCTGTGTCTTTGCAAGTATATCAATATACCCATAAAGCATATTTGGTGCAAATTCGTGTGCTAAAGTGAATACACGTTCCTCAGGAGATACAAGCTCTAAAAGTTCAGCTAAATCATCACTTGTTTGAAGTAATAATAAATCGCGGAAAAATGTAATTAAATCCTCTGAGAGCCGCAAAGGGTCCTTACCGTCAGCTATCAGTTGCTCTAAAAGGGCAAGCATTTGCGCAACATCTTTTACTTTGAGTGCCTCTGCTAGATCATAAAAAACATCCTGACTAATAGAACCTGTCACTAATAACGTATCCTCAAGTTTTAATTTTTCGCCGCTAAAAGACACAACTTGGTCCAATAAGCTTAAAGCATCACGCATTCCCCCTGCGGCTGATTGTGCAATCACCTTTAAACCTTGTTCTTCATATGGTAAGTCAATATCTTCTAAAACAACCTTCATACGTTCAATAATATCATTAGTAGAAAGTCGTTTAAAATCAAAGCGCTGACAACGAGAAATGATCGTAGCAGGCAATTTATGAGGCTCTGTAGTTGCTAAAATAAACACAGCATGAGGAGGTGGTTCTTCCAACGTTTTTAAAAGAGCGTTAAAAGCGCTTGTAGAAAGCATATGCACTTCGTCTATGATGTACACCTTATATCTACTGCTTGCGGGAGCAAAACGAACCTTTTCTATGATATCCCTAATCTCTTCAACACGTGAATTTGAGGCTGCATCAAATTCAATGACATCTGGATGTGAACCATCTGTAATACTTATGCATGTAGCACATTCATTACACGGCTCTTTCGACGGTGCATGTTCACAATTCAAGGCCTTCGCAAAGATTTTAGCAGTACTTGTTTTCCCTGTACCACGGGGCCCAGAAAACAAGTAAGCATGTGTTGTTTTATTTGCTAGGAGAGCATTTTGTAGCGTTCTTTTGACATGTGTTTGACCAGACATTTCTCGAAAAGATTGCGGTCGATACACACGGTAAAATGCTTGATACGTCACTGATTTCCTCTCTCCTTCTCCATTTAATTGAATACTTTTATTATAGCATTTGCTGCATTATATAGAAAATGAAGTTGCTAAATTTAAAATAAAAAAGCATCCGCCTATAATAGACGGATGCTTTGAATTGGCAATTTAATGCCGTGCACCTTTCCTTGACAGCCGCACATAAGCGTTACTCTTGTCGTTAGCTCAGATTAGGCAACCCCGCGGCACATGAATAAGACCACTTAATGCTGCTTCCTTCCGGACCTGACATGGTTCATGGGTATCCATTGCGCAGGACCCAATCGTCAACACTACGTGCAAAAGGCAGACCAAACAATACGGACAGCCTCGAAAAAGGAATTCAGTCTCGCTAGAGCGGATTGCGAGTTACAGGACACCGCTACCTTCCCACCTAGCACGGCAATAACTAGTATACTGACTGTTTGTATAAAATGCAACTTAATGCACAAATTATTTATTTCTAAGTGACGATTTAAACAATATATATTTTTTCAAAAATTATCTTGACGTTCGTTTCTAGTTATGATAAATTTATTTTTGTCGATAAGACAGTAAAGCAATATAACATGGAGGTATACCCAAGTCTGGCTGAAGGGATCGGTCTTGAAAACCGACAGGCGGGTAACACCGCGCGGGGGTTCGAATCCCTCTACCTCCTCCAGTTTTAAATTTCCGACTACGAATGTAGCCGTTTTTTTTTGCCTAAATTGTATGTATTACTTGTTAGATACCACTTCCGCCTCGGTTGTGGTATTTTTTATTATATCAATGATGGGAGGTTGTTAAATTGCAATCGAAATTACTTATGACACGTGCTTCCCTTACTTGGATTTTCATTATTGCTGTTATGACTGCAATAGGTAGTGAAATTAAAATTATGCCTTTTGCTAATACAACTTTCCGTTTTGGTTTAGGAACAATTGTCTTCTTTTTATGCACATTAATTAAACCTACACCAATTATTTTAGCTGGTGTAGCTACCAGTATTGTGACAACTATTTTTCGGGTTATTAATTCGACATTACATGATGTTCCGATTGCCGAGAGTATATTTAACCATTTACCAGCCGGTTTATTTTATGTATTGTTTGCAGTATGCCTGCAAGTTTTAGATATTCAACAATACAGAGAAAAACCACTAAAACTTGGTTTACTCGTTGCTTTTAGTGAGGTCATCAGTAATTTAGCTGAACAAATTTTCCGCTTTTTTGTCCAAACATATACTTTTTTATTTCTCCATGATCTCTTGATCCTATTAGCAGTAGCATTATTACGAAGCTTTTTTGTAGTAGGGATTTATAGCTCTATTTTGGTAGCGGAACAAAAAAAACGGGTACAAGAAATGCTGAATATTGGATCTGACCTCTATGTGGAGACACTATATTTAAAAAAATCAATGAATCATATTGAAACGATTACAGGTAGTGGTTATGAATTATATCGTCAGTTAAAGACGCAAGGTTTTCGATCCGAGAGTTTACAAGCACTTCATATTGCCCAGGAAATCCATGAAGTGAAAAAGGATTCTCAACGGATATATGCTGGGATTTCAAAGATTGTCGGTGAAAAGAGCTTTGGCCCTTTCGTATTATCTGAATTATTGCATTATATTGAAGAAGGTAATAGGAAATATGCAGAATTACTCGGTAAGGAAATACAATTTAATACATGTATAGACTTCGATTTTCAAACGAAAGATCATATTGCACTGCTTGCTCTATTAAATAATTTATCAGCCAATGCTGTTGAGGCTATTGAAAAGCAAGGGATCATTTCTATTGCTATTAAGCGCCAAGAGGATAATACTGTAATAACAGTATGTGATAATGGACAAGGGATTTCACAAGCAGACATTTCTGTTATTTTTGAACCTGGATACACCACTAAATTCAATGTTGATGGTGTTGCAGCAACTGGCATTGGGCTTTCACATGTTGCTGAACTAGTAGAAAAATTAAAAGGCTCAATAACCGTTGAATCAAACAATCAATACACAACGTTTAAAATCATAATTCCTACGCAAACTATTCAAACGGGAGAGACTTAAATGAGGTATTTTATTGTAGATGATGATCGTGCAAGTCGTGTTATGTTAAAGCAAATTATTGAAGATAGCGGGTTAGGAACAGTTATTGGTGAGGCTCGCAATGGTGAGGATGCCATTCCACAAATTTTAATGACACAGCCAGAGTTTGTGCTTATTGATTTACTGATGCCTAAGCTTGATGGCATAGCAACTGTGGAACAACTTATGCAAAATCGTTTCGAGGGACAATTTATTATGATTTCACAGGTAGTGAATAAGGAAATGGTTGGCGAAGCATATGAGCAAGGAATTGATTTCTTCATTCATAAACCAATCAATCGTATTGAAGTCGAAAATGTTTTGAAAAAAACAACTGAACAATTTCGACTTAAAAATTCACTATTAGTGATACGTCAATCACTTACAAATATTGAGTTAAGTGAACAAAAGACTCATAAAGCTACATCACGAGACCATATTCAATCTATTTTGAATGATATGGGGATTGTCGGGGAAATTGGTAGTGAGGATATCATTGCCATTATAGAAACATTACTTGCTCACCAGCACAAGATTGCCCCCCTTCCTCCATTAAAAGAGCTTTATGAAGAAATTGCAGCTGTGACCAAGGCTACGCCAGATGAAATTTTAAAAGAGAGTAAAGCCATCGAGCAGCGTGTGCGTCGTACAATATTAGCTGCCATGATTAATCTCGCTAATTTAGGGGTTGTTGATTACACAAACTCAGAATTCGAGTACTATGCCCCTCGCTACTTTGATTTTAAAGAAATTCGTCAGCTCATGACACAGATTGAAGATCACGATAATCGTAAAGCAAAGGTAAATATTAAAAAGTTTATTCAAGTGTTATATTCAGACATTTTAACAAAAGTAAATTAATTTTATCGGATTTTGTCGGATTCCATAAGTCCTCCGTATTATTAAAGTAAGGCGTGTCCTAAAAATTTAATATTAGGGGAGGTACAAAGGATTTGAAAAAGAAATTTAAAGTCAGTTTAGCCGCTCAGATTTTAATCGGTTTGATTTTAGGGATCATTGTTGGTGGTATCTTTTACGGAAACCCCAAAATTGAGACATATCTACAACCATTAGGGGATATATTTTTACATCTTATTAAGATGATTGTTGTACCGATTATTATTTCGACATTAATCGTTGGTGTTGCTGGTACTGGAGATATGAAGCAACTTGGACGATTAGGCGGGAAATCTATAATTTACTTTGAGATTATTACTACAGTTGCAATCGTAGTTGGATTACTTTCCGCAAACATTTTCCAACCTGGTGCAGGTCTTAACATGAATGAATTATCTCAAGGGGATATTTCGAAGTATGTATCAACAACTGAGGAAGTACAGCACGAGGGACCATTTGATATCATTGTAGGCATTGTCCCAACAAATATTATTCAGTCAATGGCTGAAGGTAATATGCTAGCAATTATCTTCTTCTCAGTTATTTTCGGTTTAGGGGTTGCTGCAGTAGGAGATCGAGGGAAACCAGTCTTAGACTTCTTCCAAGGGGTAGCAGATGCTATGTTCTGGGTAACAAACCTCGTAATGAAATTCGCGCCACTAGGGGTATTTGGTTTAATTGGTGTAACCGTTTCCAAATATGGGTTTGCTTCACTGGTTCCACTTGCCAAATTAGCAATTCTTGTTTATGCAACAATGCTATTCTTTATCTTTGTCGTTCTTGGACTTGTGGCAAAATTCGCAGGAATCAGCATCTTCTATTTAATTAAAGTATTAAAAGATGAGCTAATTTTAGCCTTCTCCACAGCAAGTTCTGAAGCTGTATTACCACGTATTATGATGAAAATGGAGAAATTAGGGGCGCCAAAGGATATTGTATCTTTTGTTATACCTACCGGTTACTCCTTTAACTTAGATGGGTCAACACTATATCAAGCCATTGCAGCATTATTTATTGCACAAATGTACGGTATTCACCTAAGCATTGGTGAACAAATTACGTTAATGCTTGTATTAATGGTTACATCAAAAGGTATTGCAGGTGTACCAGGGGTATCATTCGTTGTACTTCTAGCAACTTTAGGTACTGTAGGTATTCCACTTGAGGGACTAGCCTTCATTGCTGGTATTGACCGTATTCTTGACATGGGACGTACAGTTGTTAACGTAATTGGTAACTCATTAGCGTCATTAGTAATGGCTAAATGGGAAGGCCGTTTCGATCGAGAAAAGATGAAAAATTACTTTAATGATAATGAAAATCTAGCGTAATTTAAAAAAATCCTCACGATGTTGGATGGCATCGTGAGGGTTTTTTTATTTTGCTAACACTTTATCTAAATAAGCGATAATTGATTCTTTTCCATTGGCATGTGCTTCTTGAGCGCGTTTTTCATCTTTTTCAAGCTTAGTCTCTGCTGCTACAGCAATTTTTTCAGCATCTTGTTGTGGCACAACAATTACACCATCCACATCCCCAATAATATAATCACCAGGATGAACCGTAACTCCTCCAATGGCGATCGGTACATTTACTTGACCTCCGCCGTTTTTATTGCCTGCTGCTACAGTAGTGCCTAACGAAAATACAGGGAAATTTAATTCACGTATTGCTGCAATATCGCGGATTACACCATCCACAACAAAACCTTGTACACCTATCCCTTTTGCTAAGGAGATCACAAAATCTCCAGCAACAGCTCGGTTTGTATTACCTTTTGCATCAATGACTAAAATATCTCCTTCATTTGCAGCCCTAATCGCTTCCAAAACTGCCCCATTTTCACCATCTGGTAAACGTACAGTTACAGCTCGCCCAGCAACTTTAAAATGGTCTGCTAACGGCTTAATATCACTTCGCACATTGGTATGTCCGCCTGTTGCATCTGAAATAGCTGTTGTTGGTAAATGCTGAAAGCTTACTTCCACTTTTGTCATACATAACACCCCTATTATGATTAATGACTTACTCTATTATTGTAAATAAAAAATACAGCCTATTTCAATATATCTCGAAAATAGTAGTCACTAGTAGAATTAAATACTTTCAATAAATTGCTTTGATTGCTCGTCTAAGGCTTCAGCAGCAGATGCTATTTCACTAAAGTCATTTGCTGTGACAGTAATTTGTTCATTTGTTTTCTCTATTTTTTCTGCTATTTTTGTAATACTATCAGTCACTTGACCAATTTCTCGCTCAATGCCCTCCACATTATCCTTCACTTCTGAAATAGATTGTTCAACTCTTACAGAAAGCTTACGTACCTCTTTCGCCACTACATCAAAACCTCTTCCATATTCTCCAGCCCTAGCGGCTTCAATAGCTGCATTTAATGCCAATAAATTAGTTTGTGAGGCAATTTCTTGTATAGTTTTGACAATCCCTTTAATAGAATCTGCTTGTTTCTGAAGCTGCACAAGATTACTTACATTTTCATTTGATTCCTTTGAAACCACTTTAATGGTTTCTAGTAGATCTTGGCTATTTTGAATGCCCGCCTCTGAACGCTGGTAAAGCTTATTAGACATGCCCTTCAACTTGTCAGCAACACTAACTATCTCATGTTGTCGTTCAGTGATATTGGCAGCTATTTTGGATACACCTATTACTTTTCTTGTATCATTTGCGAAGACAGGCATATATGTCGCTTCCAGCCAAATTATATTACCTCTAGCATCAATTCTTTTTATTTTGTCCTGATAGCTGTTTCCTGCCGTTAGGTTGCGCCAAAAATTATCGTACTCCATACTATTAACGAAATCAGGCAAACAAAAGTCTTTATGATGTTTTCCTAGCATTTCCTGCACTGTATAGCCTAATGTTTGAGCAAATAGTTCATTGACATACGCCACTCTTCTATCCATATCGAAGCGGATAATGGCAATATTGCGTTCAATAGCCTGTACTACTAAATCATCGGTTACTTGAGCCTCTACACTATGCATTAAGAACACCCCATCCTAATTTTTTACTTAAAATTTAATTATTTTACTTTTATATTACATTAATTATGCCTCAGTGTAATTGCAGGGGATGTTAGTGCACCTGCTGCATCAAGATAAAAAACATGGAGAATGTTCATCCATGTTTTTTTAATAAACGTAAAATCCCTTCAGAGGTAGCCGCTACACGTAAGAACTTCTTTTGCTCTGCACGTATAAAGCCTTCCTCTAGCATTGTTTTAAAATGCTGTAGAAGTGCATCATAGAATCCATGGACATTATATAAAATGACAGGTTTTGTATGAAGTCCAATCTGAGCCCAAGTAAATACCTCAAAATATTCATCTAAAGTCCCTGCGCCTCCTGGTAGAGCAATAAAGGCATCTGCTAACTCGGCCATTTTAGCTTTACGAATATGCATAGAGTCTACAATATGAATTTCTGTTAATGAGGCATGGGCCAATTCACGCTTTTGTAAATGTGTTGGCATCACACCAATCACTTCTCCTCCAGCTGCTAAAACAGCATCGGCAACCTTCCCCATTAGGCCTGTTTTTGAACCACCATAGACAACCCCGTGACCGTTTTTTGCCAGTGCTGTACCAAGCTCAGCCGCTTTCTCTGCATAAATAGAGCTTTTACCCAGACCGGATCCGCAATACACTGCGATTCTTATAATAATCCCTCCTATTCAAAAAACGTGAAACAATCGGCTATATATTGTCTCACGTTTTTTGGTCATTTATTTTACTTTTATTTTCGTAAATGGCTTGTTTGTTTTAGCATATGACTGATACGGCTTACAATTGATTCAATGGCATCAGGATTTTTTAATAAATCATAATCATTAATATCTAAACGTAGAACTGGGCAAGAATTAAAATTATTTATCCAATTTTCATAGCGTTCATGCATTTCTATCCAATAATCATTTGGTGTTTGTTGCTCCATTGTACGTCCACGCTCTTGAATACGTCCAATAACCGCATCAATAGGTCCTTCAAGATAGACAAGCAAATCTGGATGTGGGAAATAAGGTGTCATCACCATTGCATCAAACAAATTTGTATAAGTCTCATAATCTGTTGGGCTCATTGTTCCTTTATCATAATGCATCTTAGCAAAAATGCCAGTATCCTCATAAATAGAGCGATCTTGTACAAATCCTCCACCATATTCAAAAATACGCTTCTGTTCTTTAAAACGCTCTGCTAAAAAGTAGACCTGTAAATGAAAGCTCCATTTTTCAAAGTCCTCATAAAATTTATCAAGGTATGGATTTGTGTCTACTTTCTCGAACGAGGTACGAAAGTTCAGTGCCTCTGCTAAAGCCTTTGTCATCGTCGATTTTCCTACCCCAACAGTACCAGCAATCGTAATAACCGTTTGTGGTGGAATATCGTACTTCTCTCTTAAATTCATTATTGCAAACTCCTTTGTTGTAACGTATCTTTAATTATTTTTAAAACATGATTTAAATCATTGGGATTTTTTACAAAATCAAGCTGATCTCCATTAAATCGAATAACTGGAATTTCGGGATGCATGCTTTCAAAATGCTCGATAAAAGAATGATAGTCAGCCACAAGCTGCTCCATGTAATCACGTGAAATCATCTTTTCAAACTCTCGCCCTCGCATGGCGATACGCTTCATTAATGTCTCAACACTGGCATGTAAATAAACCACTACATTTGGAACAGGCATGTCTTTCGTTAAAATTCTATAGATCTCTTCATACTTCTCGTATTCAGTTGGTGCCAATGTACGCTTCGCAAATATTAAATTTTTAAAAATATGATAGTCTGCTACAACAGGTTTGGCATGTGCTAAACGAAATTTTTTAATATCGGTTAGTTGCTTATAGCGATTACAAAGGAAGAACATTTCCGTTTGGAAACTCCACTCCTCAATGTTTTCATAAAACTTATTTAAAAAAGGGTTTTCGTCTACAATTTCTTTTAATAGATGGTAATTAAATGTCGCTGCTATCTCTTTCGATAAAGAGGTTTTACCAACACCAATCGGACCTTCTACCGTAACAAATGGAACCGTCACCAGAAGCTCCTCCTTTTGTTCTATGGATTCGATCATTGTGTCCTACATAAAATGAATCAGTACCTTTCATTTTATCATAGTAGGAAAATGAAAAACAGAATCAACCTATTGTTCTAGTAAATTTACCTGGGATATTCTTCTCATGATGACATAGAAAAAAGACATCGAGAATCTACTTCCCGATGCCTTTATACTTAGTTATAATTTCACTCGTTGTAAACGAAGTGCATTTAATACGACCGAAACTGAACTAAAGGCCATCGCTGCGCCTGCTACCCATGGAGCAAGCAGACCGAGTGCAGCAATTGGAATACCTAATGTATTATAAGCAAATGCCCAAAATAAATTTTGTTTAATATTACGCATTGTTTTTCTACTCATTAGAATGGCATCCGCGATACTATTTAAATCTCCACGAATAAGCGTAATATCTGCAGCTTCCATTGCCACATCTGTCCCTGTACCAATTGCCATCCCAATATTCGCTGTTGCTAAGGCAGGTGCGTCATTAATACCATCACCAACCATCGCTACTTTTTTCCCTTGGGCTTGAAGTTTTTTCACTTCATCAGCTTTACCTTCTGGTAAGACTTCTGCAATAACATGATTCACGCCTACCTCTGTTCCAATTGCTTGAGCAGTACGCTCGTTATCACCAGTCATCATGATGACCGTAATCCCCATATCCTGTAAACGACGAATAGCTTCTTTTGATGTATCTTTCACGGTATCAGCCACAGCTACTAAACCTGCATATTGCCCATTGATGGCTGCTAACATGGCTGTCTTACCATTTCGTTCTAGTTGCTCCATTGTTGGTAAAATATCATTAATATGAATACCATATTGTTGCATTAATTTACGTGTGCCAATGATAACACCTTGACCTGAGACAGTTGCCTGCACACCATAACCCGGTATTGCTTCAAAGAATTGAACGTCACCTAAAGCTATGCCGCGTTTTTCTATGCCTTGAACAATGGCTTCTGCTAGTGGATGCTCTGACTGCTTCTCTGCTGCCCCGATTAAGGATAAAAAGCGTGCTTCATCTTGCTCTGGCGCTAACAGAACATCTGTAAGCTCAGGTTTACCATGTGTCACTGTTCCTGTTTTATCTACAACAACTGTATCTATGCCTTGTGTTTGCTCTAAATGTTCTCCCCCTTTAAATAAAATACCAAACTCAGCTGCACGTCCAGAGCCTGCCATTATTGAAGTTGGTGTTGCTAACCCAAGTGCACATGGACAAGCAATGACAAGAACTGCGATTAATACCTCTAAAGCAGGTGTAAATTCCCCTGGACGGACCCAAATAATCCAAATTAAAAAGGTTACAATGGCTATGCCCACAACAATAGGTACGAAAATCCCTGAAATCTGATCTGCTAAACGTTGAATAGGTGCTTTCGATCCTTGAGCATCTTCGACCACTTTAATAATTTGTGCTAATGCTGTATCACGGCCAACCTTTGTTGCAGTCATTTTAATAAAACCATTTTTATTAATAGTTGAGCCAAATAATAGATCACCTTGCTTTTTATCAACTGGTAGACTTTCTCCTGTTAGCATTGATTCGTCAACAGCTGTTGTCCCCTCTATTACCTCACCATCTACAGGAATTTTTTCACCTGGTTTCACTAAAATAACATCGCCAATGATAACTTCTTCTAATGGGACCTCCTTTTCTATACCGTCACGTACAACGATCGCTGTCTTTGCTTGAAGTCCCATTAGTTTTTTTATGGCTTCAGATGAACGTCCTTTTGCCTTTGCCTCAAATAATTTACCTAATAAAATTAGTGTAATTAATACAGCACTCGTTTCAAAATAAAGATGTGGACCGTGATGTGATCCTATCGTTACAATCGCTTGATAGACACTATAGAAATAGGCTGCTGATGTCCCCATCACAACAAGCACATCCATATTTGCACTACCATTGCGTAATGCTTTATATGCCCCTACATAAAATTGTTTACCAATAATAAATTGCACTGGCGTAGCCAATACCATTTGGACCCATGGATTCATTAGAAATTCTGGAACATATAAAAATGACGTAAAGGAAAAATGACCAACCATCGTCCAAAGCAGTGGTAAAGAAAGTATAGCCGATAAAATAAATTTATGTTGTTGCTGTTTGATAGCTTTTTCACGATGATCCACTGTTTCCTGCTCATCTGCCTTTTGATGTGCCCCATAGCCTAGCTTCTCAACTTTTGTAATAATATCTGCGATGGATACTTCCGAAGGATTAAACTCGATCATCGCTTTTTCCAGTGCTAAGTTGACATTAGCAGAGGAAATACCAATTAGTTTATTTAACCCTTTTTCAATGCGAGTCGCACAGGCTGCACATGTCATACCTGTAATATCAAGTTCAGCTTTTTGTTTAACAACACCATAGCCAAGTGCTTCTATTTTCTTTTCAAAATCTGCTTCACTTAGTTTAGTGGGGTCATATTTAATAGATGATTTTTCAAGTGCTAAATTTACTGTTGCATGTTCTACACCATCCATTTTATTTAACCCTTTTTCTATTCGAGTGGCACAGGCCGCACATGTCATCCCTGTAATTTGCAAATTAGCTTCCTTATGATCAGAACTCATTTACCTTTCACCTCTCCTTATACCAACAGGGGGTATATAATTTTGAAAATAAGAGAGTGCTACTTGAGCACTCTACAATTATTATTTTACGTCATATCCTTGGTCATCAATTGTTTCTTTAATTTGGTCAAGTGATACTTGTGCATCATCAAAGGCAATATCCACTAAGCCATCTGCTAAATTAACTTTTACTTGTTCAACACCAGCTAGAGCACCAACACTTTTTTCCACTGCATTTACACAATGACCGCATGACATTCCTTGTACGTTTAATGTTACGTTTTGCATAATAAAATCTCTCCTTTTGTATGTTTTCAATCTATTTTTTCATTAACTTTTGAATCGTTATTACTAACTCATCTAATACTGCTTCATCGCCTTCTGATAGACGATCCACAACACAGCCCTTTAAATGACCTTCTAATAATATTTTTGCCACACTATTTAATGCAGATTGTGTAGCAGATAGTTGCGTAATAATATCATCACAGTAAACGTCTTTATCAATCATTCCCTTAATACCACGAATCTGACCTTCAATTCGATTTAAGCGAGTTGTTAGATCCTTTTTCACACGCTCAGGGTGATGACTTTTTCGGCAAGACGTAGCTTCCTCTGTATGACAAGCATCCTCTTTTACTGTCTCCTCCATTCACTACACCTCCTATTTGTAATTATCATACTATACCCACGAAGGGTATGCAAGTCATAAAAAATTTTATTTATCATCGTGATGATGTTCATGGTCATTTTCTAATTTACATAAAATAGAATTATCATGTCGATGTAAGGATGTTTCTAATTGAATTGTTATATGCTTAATGCCCTTATGTTGAAGATTATGTTCAATTTTCCGCAAGATATGCTCACTCTCAGCTATTTTCAATTGATCATTTACAACTGCATGACAGGATAATGCATTCGTTCCACTAGTTATTGTCCAGATGTGTAAATCGTGGATACTTTCTATTCCATCAGTCTGCTCTATTAGCTGAATAATCTCCTGAACATCTATATTTGAAGGTGTCCCCTCCATTAATACATGAATCGAGGCTTTTGTGACATGGTAGCCACTTCGTACGACCAATAATGCAACAACAACGCTTGCAAGAGGATCTGCCCAGCCCCAGCCAAAAAACATAATTAATAGTGCCGCAACAATAGCGCCTACAGATCCTAGCATATCACTTAGTACATGTAAAAATGCTCCGCGCATATTTAAATTATCCTTTGTATCACTTCCACGCATCATAATCCAGGCAACTAAAATGTTAACGAACAAACCAATTGTACTGATTATAAGCATTCCAGTTGTAGCTACTTCTGGTGGGTTTGTAAATCGTTCAATCGCTTCATAGAAAATAAATAATGCGATTCCTATTAATGTAATGCCATTCAATACTGCAGCTAAAATCTCAAATCGTTTATAGCCGTATGTTTTACTATAGCTTGCAGCTTTTTCCCCAAACATAAAAGCTAACATGGCTATACCTAAAGAGATAGAGTCACTTAACATATGCCCTGCATCTGATAAAAGAGCCAAACTATTTGTTAAAAAGCCACCAATGGCTTCCACTACCATATACCCTGTAATAATAATAAACGACAGTAATAATACCTTTTTATTTGCACCATGTGTATGATCATGGCCATGGTCGTGTTGATGTCCCATTGTTATTCCCTCATTTCATTTTAGTTATGAGCCGCATGCTCAATAGCCTGCTTCAATAAATTCATAATGTGATCATCGTCCTTAGAATAATATAAGGTTGTTCCTTCCCTTCTAAATTTCACCAATCTTAAATTTTTAAGAAAGCGTAATTGGTGGGAAACCGTTGATTGGCCTAAATCTAAAATTTCTGCAATATCATTAACAGAATGTTCATCTGAACAAAGTAAGTTTAAAATACGAATTCGTGTTGGATCACTCAAGGCTTTAAAAGTCTGAGATACTACAAATAATGTCTCTTCATCTAAATGCTGATCAATATTTTTTTGCATTTCTGAACTGTTTAATTTTTCATCCATAGAAGTTTACCCCATTCTTCAATATTTATATATGAGCATGTGTTCATATATAAATATATATGGATATATAAGGAATGTCAACAAGTATTTATGCTTCGACATATTACAGGTCAATCGTTGATTTTAAATGAATATATCATCCGAAAAGAAGTAAAAGTAGCAATTACCACTTCAGCACGCTACACTACTGTTAAGGAGAGATATGAGTGGATATTTTTGACGCAGATCGTTTATTTATGAAACAAGCATTAGAGGAAGCTCAACAGGCTGCAGTACTTGGGGAAGTACCAATTGGTGCAGTACTTGTTTATGAAGGGAAAATCATTGCACGTGCGCATAATTTAAGAGAAACAACGCAAAATGCAACAACACATGCGGAGCTGTTAGTGATTCAAGAAGCCTGCAAAAAAATAGGGAGTTGGCGACTGGAGGATACTACTCTTTATGTTACATTGGAGCCTTGTCCAATGTGTGCAGGAGCCATTCTCCAATCACGTGTACCCCGAGTTGTTTATGGGGCAAGAGATCAAAAAGCTGGCTGTGTAGATTCTCTTTACCATTTATTAAATGATGAACGCTTTAATCATGAATGTGATGTAACAGAAGGGATTTTAGCCGAGGAATGTGGTCAAATTTTAACAGACTTTTTTAAGGCATTACGAGACCGTAAAAAAGCTGAGAAAAAAGCACGATTAGCTTCCAACGATGTAAATGGTCTTTAAAGAAGGTGCCTCCTAATGAGACACCTTCTTTAATATTTAAGGGAATGACGATATATATGAAATATGTCGTAGCAGCGACCATCTTCATAACTAATTTATTGAGCTTGAATAGTGGATTGTGTAAAAACACATTCTCCTTCGATATATGTAGCGAATGGTTTTACATGCATAAGCTGGTTATGTGAAAGCGTCAGCAAATCGTCTGTTAGTACAACAAAATTAGCTTCATAGCCCTCTTTTAACTGACCAACGTTCTCCATACGAATCATCGTCTTGGCATCAACTGTGTATAGCTGTAATGCCTCCTCTACAGAGATTTTTTCTGCGGCGCCTAAATCTGTGCCATCATAAGCTGTTCGTGTAACGGCTGCTTGTATCGTCACAAAGGGATTAGCTGCTTCTGCCCATGATGTAGCAGGTGCATCTGAAGAGAGCGCTGTCGCAATCCCCCTCTTGAGAAATGTTTGTACACCATATAATGTCTGTGTTTTTTCTAGCCCTAGATTCTCTAAATAACTCTCAATTTCACAAAATAAGAAGATGGGTTGTGGCACAAAGCCTATCCCCCATTCAGCAGCTTTTTGCAAGGCACTTTTAGATGGCATGGCTGCATGCTCAATACGAACAGACGGTGCATCTGTTAACCAAGCCTTTTCCTCATAAAATGTGTCGACAATTAGATCAATGGCTCTGTCCCCCATTGCATGAACCACTAATTGAATACCATATTCTTTTGCTACCGCAGCAGCCGCTAGCAGCTCCTCTTTCGAAGTCATCGCTATGCCTTTTTCATCACTTCCCAAAAATGGCTCAGAAACAAGTGCTGTACGGCCTGAAACACTGCCATCCGAAAATAGCTTAATGCCTCCGATATAGGCTCCTGCAGAACGATCAATAGTATTTGCTGTTAACAGCTCATATCGTTGAATATCCTCCCAGATATAATAAACTGCTACGCGTTGCTTAAAACCTTTTTCTCGGGCTTTACGATACAGGCCTAAATAATCAATAGGCGCTACCGTGGCCATTAATTCTGTAATACTTGTTACACCATAGGATGCCAAAGTTTGTGATAGCTTTAGAAGCCTTTTGACAATCTCTTCTTCAGATGGTGTAGGTAAATGCTGTAGTACTAGATTACGTGCATTTTCACGCAGTATGCCTGTAGGTTCCCCATTTTCATCACGATCGATTTGTCCACCCTGTGGATCAAGTGTATCCTTCGTAATACCTGCGATTGCTAATGCTCTACTATTGACCGATATGATATGACCACATGTACGCATAACAATAACAGGTAACTCTGTAGAGGCACGGTCTAAGTCCTCTTTTAAAGGCGCTCTTCTTTCCTTTAGTTTCCCTTCATCATAGCCCCAGCCTAATAGCCATCCCCGCTGACTTGCATCATAGTTTGCTAATGCATTAATTATATCCTCAATAGAATAAATATATGGAGGTAAACAAGCCACTTGTTCCATAACATCTGCTAACATAATGGGATGCATATGAGCGTCAATAATCCCAGGAATAATGAGCTTTCCTTGTACCTCTATTACTTCTCCCTGATAGGGAGGTAAATCTTCCTGTTGTCCAATCCAAAGTACCTTTCCTTCTTCAATTACCATAGCCGTTGCAGATGGCTGATTAGTATCTGCCGTATAAATCTTTGCGTTACAAATAATTTTCATCATTTTTCAACTCCTATTTCTTCCATACCAAAAGTAGATTTTTCAGGATCTTCTGCTTTCAGCACCTTATGCAAAATAGTACCGATAATAAAGCCAACAATAGATGGCATAATCCAAGCAAATCCACTAGACTGCAGTGGTAAATGCATGACCAACTGTGTCACACCAGGTATCGTAATTTCATAGCTAGCAAATGTTTCAACGACGCTTACTAGAAATGCAAATAGGACAGTTCCTTTATAGGCTCCTGCATTTGGTACAAAACGATCAAAGGCTCCCAGTAGCACAAGTACAATAATGACTGGATAAATTACCAAGAAAATCGGCAATGTAATTTCAACGATGGCACCTACACCTAAGGAGCCAATAGTTGCGCCTACTACACACATAATAAAGACCCACGTTCTATAGCCAAGCTTCTCTTTTGTTAGTTCATTTAAAAACTGTGAGGATATGACCATGACGCCAATCGCTGATGTTAAGCAGGCAAAAACAACACATATAGCTAGTAACGCTTTACCCAAATTACCAATGACACTAAAGGCAATGCCCGCTAATAGTTCTGTATCACTGCCCGGATTTGTGATGATGCCACTACTTGTAGCCCCTAAATAGAGCAGGCCACCATATACTGCAATTAACCCTATTGCAGCAATAGCCATTCCACCAAGCGCGACCTTTTTAGATTGTTTCCCTTTATAGCCATAGCCTACTATTGCTGCTAAAAAGATTGGCGCACAAAGAATACCTGTTCCCACATCCCCTGTTTGATAGGCTGCTATTATGGAGTTGGCAAAAACCCTTTCTGCTCCTGTATTAATTGCTGCTCCTATTGGGTCTAATACCCCTTTACCAATGAGGATAATAAGTATAAGAACAAGAACAGGCGTCAACCATTTGCCAATCTTATCGATCACATTTGATTGGTCCATCGCAAAGTAAAAGCAAATCGCGAAAAATGCTAATACTGACACAATTAAAGGTACGTTCGGAATAATTTGTGATACTCCTAATTCATGAGTTGTCGCTGACATCCTCGGTATTGTGACAACCATTCCAATACAAACCATCATGACCGTATTAAAGGCTTTATAAAACCAATTTCCGATTGGTCTTGTGAGCGCTTCCACAGTTCCCCCAGTATTATAAATTGCATACACCGCAAGCACAGGTAAAATAACACCCGTTAAGCTAAAGCCCATCAGAGCGGAAATCCATGATTCCCCTGCACTATTACCTATGGATGGCGGAAAGATTAAATTCCCAGCACCAAAAAATATAGCAAATAAGGCTAACCCCACGATTATCGTATGCTGTACAACTTTAGACATATCCTCAACCCCTTTATAATCGTTTACAGAAGATTTATCTAAATAATAAAAAATTTAATAACACGAAAAAAGGAGATAAATTTTTATCCCCTTTTTGTAAAATTTTTTTTACAGCAATTCATATTTTAAACACTTATATTTTAGTAATTGACGAGAAATACCTAAACGTCTAGCTGTTTCCGCTAATCGTCCATCAGTTTCACGCAACTTTTCCGCTATAATTAGACGCTCGTAGGCTTCCGTTAAATCTCGTAAATGTCCAGATTGGTTGTTTTGTATGATCGATTGAGTTGAATGTTGAACATTTTTTTTAATCCTCTCTGGAACATGTTCAACAAGTATTTCATCCCCAAGCAAATTATTATATGCCGATTCAAGGGCATTTTTTAGTTCACGCACATTCCCCGGCCAATGATAGGCATAAAATAACTGAATTACTTCATTACAATAGCTTACATTTTTCTGTAGTGTATGTTCATTGTAAAATTGTATATAAAAATCAAGGATAAGGGGAATATCTTCCTTCCTTAATCTTAGCGGTGGCAAATCAATTTGAAGAACATTTAAGCGATAAAATAAGTCCTCGCGTAGCCTTTTTTCAGCTAATAGTTTGTCCACATCTTCATTGACAGTAGTAATATACCTTATATCCAAGGGCTCACCATTTAACACTTTTATATCTACCGCATGTAAAAGTTTCGCCTGCAAAGATATATCCAATAAATTAAGGTGATCGATGAGTAGCGTCCCACCATTAGCCTCCTGTAATTTTCCACTTTTTGCTTCATTGTCCGAGCCGTATAGCTGCGTAAATATATTATCCTCTGTTAATGTTGAGCAGTTCAAAGTAATAAACGGCTTTGTATAGCGTTCACTTTCATTGTGTATGCCTTGTGCGATTATATCTTTCCCAGTTCCAGTTTCCCCAGTTAGTAAAACGGGTGCACTTTTTTGAGCACTACGACGTGCCTTTTCAAGTTGAGTTTTCATTTCGGCGTTTGTTGTAATGTAATCCTCCAAACGGTAGGTTGTATGATTATCTCGATATAATTTATGTCCCAGGAAATTATCTAGGTATTTAATTTGCTTAGTTTCATAAAAATGTTTTGAAAATTCAATGGCACCAATGGCTTTTCCATGCTCCATAATGGGATAGGTCGAACTCAGTGATAAATAACTAAAACCGTTCAATGTTGTCAGTTGTTGTTCATAGTATAAAACTGGCTGCCCTGTTTGTATGACTTGAAAAACAGTACTTGTCTCAGGTGATAAATTTTGATAATTATCAGTCACAGTGCTGTGAAAAAATTCATCTGGTGTTAAGCCGATTTCCAATAATATATTTAAATCTGCTAAATCATAAAAGATTGCACAGCCTTTATCATCTGTAATTAAAACATTATCAAATTCACTGAAAGCCTGTGCAAATTGTTGCAATTCCATGAATTTCTCCCCCTTGTCCCCATGAATATTACCCATTATAACGAATTTTCAAAAATTATGAGAGAATTCAATTTTTGCAACACAAAAAAGCTATTTTAGAACATCCATAAAGGAATTGTCTAAAATAGCTTTATCTGTCGTTTATTTTGGTGCGATTACTTCTTTACCGCCCATATAAGGTCTTAAAACTTCAGGAATTACTACGCTGCCATCAGCTTGTTGGTAGTTTTCTAGAAGAGCAGCAACTGTACGACCAATGGCAAGACCTGAGCCGTTTAATGTATGCACATATTCTGGTTTTGCATTTGGCTCACGACGGAAGCGGATATTTGCTCGTCGTGCCTGGAAATCCTCAAAGTTAGAGCAAGAAGAAATTTCACGGTACATGTTTTGTGCAGGAATCCAAACTTCTAAATCATATTTTTTCGCTGCAGTAAAACCTAAATCAGCTGTACACATTTTTAACTTACGATATGGTAAGCCTAGTAATTGTAATACTTTTTCTGCATGACTTGTTAATAGCTCTAATTGTTCGTATGACTCCTCTGGTTTTACAAAACGTACTAATTCTACTTTATTGAACTGGTGTTGACGAATTAAACCACGTGTATCACGACCTGCAGATCCCGCTTCTGAACGGAAGCAAGCACTATACGCTGCAAAGCCTTGTGGTAAAGCTTCAGCCGGTAAAATCTCATCTCGATAGAAGTTCGTTACTGGTACTTCTGCAGTTGGAATCATAAAATAATCTGTTTCCTCTAATTTGAATACATCTTCCTCAAATTTCGGAAGTTGCCCTGTACCTGTTAGGCTATCTCGATTAACAATGACAGGTGGTAGCATTTCCTCGTAACCATGCTCCTCTGCATGTAAATCCATCATGAATGTCATTAATGCTCGTTCTAAACGAGCACCAAGACCACGATAGAATAAGAAACGGCTACCTGTTACTTTCGCGCCGCGTTCAAAGTCTACAATTTTTAAATCCGTAGCAAGGTCCCAGTGTGCTTTAATATCAAAATCAAATGTCGGAATTTCACCCCACGTATATTCTTCAACATTGTCATCCTCTGTTGTGCCTACTGGTACAGATTCATGTGGGATATTTGGTAAACGCATCATCATATCTTTAAAGCGTTCTTCAACATCATTTAATTGTACATCTAATTCTTTAATTTCATCGCCAACCTGACGCATACGAGCAATGACTTCATCAGCATTTTCTTTGTTGCGTTTCATAACTGAGATTTGTTCAGATACTTTATTGCGTTCTGCTTTTAATTCTTCTGTTTTGGCAATCAATTCACGACGTTTTGCATCTAAGCCTTCAAAGTCATCTAAATTTCCTAAATCTTCATTACGTGTTAATAACATCTCTTTAATTTCCGCGAAATTATCGCGTACACGTTTAATATCTAACATCTTCATACCTCCAATAGTTTCTTCATGATGGAAAATCGTAGCAGCGAAATGAACACAAAAAAGCCCTCATCCCTAAAAAGGGACGAGAGCTACCCGCGTTGCCACCCTAATTGACTAGACACATTTCTGCCTAATCCACTTATTTCATAACGGCATTTCAGCCGGCTACAGCCTACTTCATTCACTTCGACTGTGCAACTCCAGGACGGATTCACAAGTGCTTTTATCAGCTTCCACCAGCCGCTGACTCTCTAAAAAAAACGTGCTTGCTACTACTTCCCATCATCGTGTTCAGTTATTTAAAATTTAACCATACTGTACTATATGAAAACAAATTTTGCAAGTCATACCATAGAGGTTACAAAATATTCAAGAATTCGTGTATCCTCTGTTAATTCGGGATGAAACGAACAACCCAATAAATGGCCATCTTGTGCCAAGATTATTTTCCCATCATGTTTTGCAAGAATTTCAACACCTTTACCTACCGCTTCAATATGAGGTGCACGAATAAATACTGCTGGAATCCCTACACCGACTTTAGGAATATCTAGTTGTACTTCGAAGCTATCCACCTGACGTCCATATGAGTTTCTTGCTACAGTCACGTCCATCACAGCCAAATGTGGTTCATCTTCAATTAGATCCTTGGCTAATAAAATTAATCCCGCACATGTACCAAGCATCGGTAATCCTTTCTGTGCAAGTCCACGAATTGGCTCTAGCAGATCAAATCGATCCAGCAATTTTCTCATTGTTGTGCTTTCTCCACCTGGTAACACAAGTCCATCTAGGCTTCCTAAATCCTTTCTTTGTTTTACTTGAATTGCTTCACAACCAAGAGCTTCTAACATTTGTATATGCTCACGAACTGCTCCTTGTAATGCTAATACACCAATTCGCTTCATGCTACCAACCTCGCTCTTGCATACGCTCGTTGTGTCCAAGCTGTGCAATATCAATCCCCTTCATTGGCAAGCCGAGCTCTTTTGATATATCTGCAATAAGCTTGTAGTCTTTATAATGAGTAGTCGCCTCTACAATGGCACGTGCAAATTTTTCAGGGTTCTCAGATTTGAAAATACCTGAGCCAACGAAAACGCCATCAGCTCCAAGTTCCATCATTAAGGCTGCATCGGCAGGCGTCGCCACTCCTCCTGCTGCGAAGTTTACTACTGGTAAACGACCAAGACGTTTAATTTCTCTTAATAACTCGAAAGGAGCTCCTAGTAATTTCGCCTCTGTCATTAATTCATCCTCTGTCATTCCTACGACTTTACGAACCTGTGCATTTACTTTACGAATATGGCGAACGGCCTCCACAATATTCCCTGTACCTGGTTCACCTTTAGTTCGTAACATCGAGGCACCTTCCCCGATACGACGGGCTGCTTCCCCTAAATCGCGACAGCCACACACAAACGGTACTGTGTATTCACTTTTTAATAAATGGTACTCTTCATCTGCTGGTGTTAAAACTTCACTTTCATCAATATAATCAACACCCATTGCTTCTAAGACACGTGCTTCAACAATATGACCAATACGTGCTTTGGCCATCACAGGAATAGTTACTGCCCCCATCACTTCCTCAACAATACGAGGATCAGCCATGCGTGCAACGCCACCTGCTTTCCGAATATCTGAAGGTACTCTTTCTAATGCCATAACTGCTACAGCACCTGCAGCTTCTGCAATTTTTGCTTGCTCTGCATTAATGACATCCATAATGACGCCGCCTTTTTGCATTTCTGCCATTCCACGCTTTACTAGCTCTGTACCTGTTTGTTTCATTTTCTAACCTCCACCTTTATGATGAAGTTTAGTATAATAGAAATTGACCATATAAAAATATCCAGTTTTCAAAATATTTATAGGGTCAGGAGGTTTCAGATTATGGATATGCTTTTATTCCAGCTTGAAAGAGATAGTGATAAACCGCTTTATGATCAGCTTTATAACGGTATTAAAGAGGCTATTATTTCTAAAAAAATAACTGTAGGAGAAAAACTGCCTTCAAAAAGAAAATTAGCTGATTTTTTAAACATTTCCCAAACAACAATTGAAATTGCCTATGCTCAGCTATTAGCTGAAGGCTATATTATGTCCAAATCACGTATTGGCTATTTTGTAGAAGAAATAGATGAACTGCCCTACATTCAACAAGATACTATGGCATCCATTAATGAATATCCTAAGAAAAAGTCTTACAAAATCGATTTTAATCCAGGATCTATTGATATCGATGCTTTTCCATTTCAAACATGGAGAAAGTATGCAAAAGAGCTTTTTGACGATACCTCAAAGGAGCTATTATTAACAGGGGAACCACAAGGTGAACTGTCTTTACGCACAGAGATTGCTAATTATTTATATCAATCCCGTGGTGTTGTATGTCACCCTGAACAAATTGTTATTGGTTCAGGGACGGAGCAGCTCCTCCCTATGATTCTCCGTCTTTTTAGTGAGGACACTAGCTTTGCATTAGAAAACCCAGGATACCCTGCCGTCCATCGAATGTTTTCCCAGCATAAACGAAAAGTTTACCCAATTGCAGTTGATGAAGAGGGCATAATTATTCATGATCTTGAAAAAACAAATGCGAATGTTGTGTATATTACACCCTCACATCAATTCCCAACTGGGGCTGTATTATCTGCTACAAGACGAGCACAGGCTTTAAATTGGGCAGCACAAAGCACCTCTCGCTATATTATTGAGGATGATTATGATTCGGAATTTCGTTATGCTGGAAAACCAATTCCTGCCCTACACGCATTAGATCGAAACGATAAAGTGATTTACATGAGTACTTTTACCAAATCTTTAATGCCATCCTTGCGAGTAGCTTATTTTGTACTTCCACCTAAACTACTTGCCACTTATAACGATGTCTTTAATTATTACTCTTCCACTGTGCCTCGTTTTGATCAGCATATTGTAGCAAATTTTATGGGTGATGGGCATTTTGCAAAGCACCTCAATCGTATGCGTAAAATTTATCGTAAAAAACATGATAAATTAACTTCTATTTTAGAAAAATATTCATCATCCATTAACATTACTGGTGAACAAGCGGGTATGCATATTTTATTAGAGGTTCAACACACATTTTCAGAAAAACAATTACAACAGCTCGCCTCTCAAGCAGAGATCGGTATTTATCCATTATCAGCCTATAGACTAGATCATTATGAATCTTCACAAGCTCAATTTTTATTAGGTTTTGGAGGGATTCCCGTACAAGCAATCGAATCATCCATTGAGCAGTTGATGGATTGCTGGAGCATACAAAAAAATGACCCATCTACGTAGATGGGTCATTTTATATTAAGTCTCAATTAATTGAATTTGATAATGCTCAAACCAAGTATGAATTTGCCCTAGATAAGCTAAAAGCTGGGGACCTGCCATTAACTGCCCATACCATGGAACCTTAAAAGAGCTACCTCCCGATTCAATTAACTCCGCAAGCTTTTGTCGTTCAAATAGTTCATGCAAGATTGAATTTTTATCATGTAGAATTTCCTTCAACCATTTTTGCACTCCTGCTGTATAGACAGGATGATATGTTTTTGGATAAGGATTTTTTTTACGATATAACACTTCATTCGGCAATAGATGTGCCATTGATTTTCGAAGTAATCCTTTTTCTATTCCATCCAAATTCTTCATTTCCCACGGAATATTCCAGGCATATTCTACAAGCCGATGATCTGCAAAAGGGACACGTACCTCTAAACTTGCCCCCATACTCATACGATCCTTCCGCTCTAATAATGTTTGCATAAACCATAGCATATTTAAGTAGGACATTTCGCGATGCTTTGCCTCTGCTAGACCTTCTCCATCTAACAAAGGAACTTCAGCTATTGTTTGTGTATATAGTTGTTGTGCATAGGCTTCAATTTTTAATTTGTTGTTCCACTTCTCTTGGAGTAATGCACTTCTTTCAGACAATGAACGTATCCAAGGGAAACCAGTAGTCCTATCTTTAAACCATGGATAACCACCAAAAATTTCATCTGCACACTCTCCTGATAGCGCTACAGTAAATTCCCTTTTTATTTCCCGACAAAACCATAATAACGAGGAATCTACATCTGCCATACCTGGGGAATCGCGAACAATGACCGATTCTACTAATAAATCAATTAACTGTTGCTGGGTGATTTCCTCTGCGTGGTGAGCTGTCTTGAAAGTTTCTGTCATTTTTTGAATCCAGTACGTATCCGTGGAGGTTTGGAAAGAATGTGGGTTAAAGAAGCGCTCATTGTCTTCATAATCAATAGAATACGTATGCAATTGCTGGCTTTGCTGTTGGAATCTATTTGCTGCTATGCCTGTGATAATACTGGAATCTAGTCCTCCTGAAAGAAACGTACAAATGGGTACATCCGAAACTAGCTGACGTTCAATAGCATCCGTTAACAAAAAACCAACATGTTCAATCGTTTCTCCTAATGTTTCTTCATGTCTACGGCTTTGTAGCTGCCAATACGGCCAACTTCTTAAACCTCCTTCTCTAGAGAATCGCATAGCATAGCCAGGTCGTAATTCTTTAATATTTTGAAAAAGGGTTTTACCTGGCTCTCTAGAAGGCCCTACAGCCATCATACTTGCCAACCCTTCAACATTTACACATGCTTGAACCGTAGGGTGTGCTAGCAGAGCCTTCACTTCAGATGCAAAAAGTACACCATCATGTTGCTCTGTATAATACAAGGGTTTTACGCCTAGTCGGTCTCGACACAAAAATAAAGACTGCGTTTGCTCATCCCAAACACCGAAGGCAAAAATACCATTTAGAAATTCTACACACTGCTCTTTCCATTCAATATAGGCAGTTAATAGTACTTCAGTATCCGATTGTGTTGTAAAGCTGTGCCCTCTTTTTTGAAGTTCCTTACGTAGCTCCTCTGTATTATAAAGTTCGCCATTATATGTAATGACATAGTTCAAACCATCATGGATTTTTTTCATTGGCTGTTTGCCACCGATTAAATCAATAACAGCCAACCGTCGATGGCCAAATGCAATATGCTCACTACACCAAATATTTTCATCATCTGGCCCTCTCTTATTTAATGTTTGCGTCATCGATTTTACTATTGTGTCACTTGTTCTTAAGTCCTTTTGAAAACTAGCCCAGCCTGTAATACCACACATTTAGCCACATCCTTTCGCCTATTAGCGTATGCTATAGCGTGTAAAAATGTGAAAAAGCACATGAATGCTTACGTACATTCATGTGCTCGTATTTAAATATTAAAACAATCCACCAACAAAGTCTGTAATGCCTCCCCATAAATTACCGAAGAAGTTACCTACACCTTGGAAGAACAATGAGATACCGCTAGCACGCTCTACAGCCTCTGTTGTGACAACATCGGATGAAATATCCTTGCCATCGATAAAGCCGTAATCTGTGCCTTCTGTGCGTTCAATAACGACCTTTCCTACAACAGTGCCTTTTTTAACGTCTGCCTCTAAACTCTTTTTATCTAAAACCAATGTAGGTTTATATAAGTCTTTATCAGAAGACTTAATCATAAATGAAATTGGTTCTTTTACTGCAATCGATACTTTGTCTTCTTTACCTTTTGTCACTTTAACTGTTTTTTGATCTTTGAATGTATAGTTCCCTGGTAAAATTTCTTGCTTTGAGAATTGTGAAAAGCCGTAGTTAAATAATTTCGCTGTGGCATCAAAGCGAGCTTCATAGGACCCTTGTCCATTTGCATCAACAGCCTTCATTACAACTGCAATCAAACGAGTACCATTGCGCTCTGCAGTACCTGTGAAGCAGTGACCTGCAAAGTTTGTTGTACCTGTCTTTAATCCATCTACACCTTGATATTCATACACTAACCCCGGTAACATAAAGTTCCAGTTAGACATTTTAATTGCATCTTCTGTCCCTTCACGGAATGTCTTTTTTGCAATTTTAGATGTCTCTAATACCTTTGGGTGATCTTTTAATAAATGATATGCTAATTTTGCTACAGATTTTGCAGGCATCACATTTTCATCTTCTGGTCCTGTGCCTGATGGATGCATACCAAATAAATCAGCATTATTAAGACCAGTAGCATTGACAAATTTATAGCCCTCTAAACCAAGTTCTTCTGCTTTTTTATTCATTAACTTTAAAAATTCAGTTTCAGAACCTGCGATCGTTTCAGCAATGGCTACGGTTGCTGCATTTGCTGAATAGATTGCCATTGCCTCGTATAGCTCACGAATCGTATAAGTGCCATCTCTACGTAAAGGTACATTACTTAATGCACGATTTTGAGACATACGATACGTATAATCTGTTACGTGATATTCTTGATCCCACTTAACTGTCCCTGCATCAATCGCGTCCAATAACAGGTATTCAGTCATCATCTTTGTCATACTTGCAATACCTAGTGAAGTATCTGCATTTTGTTCAAATAAAATTTTTCCTGAATCTGCATCAATTAAAATCGCAGCATCCACTGTTAATCCTAAATCTGTTTCTGCATTTGCATTGGCAGGAATACCTGCAAAAATACTAAATAATAAAACAGGAATTAGGAGTAAGCGTAATACGGTGTTCATTTTCTTTTTCACCTTTAAAGCCCTCCAAAAAATAATCTTGTCCTCGACATTTTATCATAGATAACAACAAACGTGTTGACTCTCTACCATAAAAAAATGCTCTCGCGCCATCTTTGTAGACGATGCGAAAGCATAAAAGTTGCAAGTAATATATTACATGGAATAGTTTGGTGATTCTTTTGTAATCTGTACATCATGTGGATGTGATTCACGTAGACCAGCACCTGTCATTCTAACAAATTGTGCATTCTCGCGTAGGTGCTCAAGATGTGGAGCTCCACAATAACCCATACCAGCGCGAATACCACCAATCAGTTGGTAGATTGTATCAGCTAATGGTCCTTTATAAGGAAGACGGCCTTCAATACCTTCAGGTACTAATTTTTTTGCATCCTCTTGGAAGTAACGATCTTTAGAGCCTTTTTCCATTGCGCCGATAGAACCCATACCACGATAAACTTTAAAGCGACGTCCTTGGAAGATTTCTGTTTCTCCAGGAGATTCAGATGTACCTGCTAGAAGTGAACCAAGCATTACAACGTTGCCTCCAGCTGCTAGAGCTTTGACGATATCACCAGAGTATTTAATACCACCATCAGCAATTATTGTTTTACCTAGCTCACGAGCTACTGTAGCACAATCATATACTGCTGTAATTTGTGGTACACCTACACCTGCTACAACACGTGTAGTACAAATAGAACCAGGACCGATACCTACTTTAACAACATCTGCTCCTGCTTCAAATAATGCACGTGCGCCTTCTCCTGTAGCAACATTACCAGCGATGATTTCTAGCTCAGGGTAAGTCTCACGAATTGAGCGAATTGTTTGTAATACGCCTTCTGAATGACCATGGGCTGTATCGATTACAACAATGTCAACTTGTGCTTCTACAAGCTTCTCAATACGTACCATCGTATCTTTTGATACACCAACTGCTGCGCCTACTAGTAAACGGCCATGTGTATCTTTCGCAGCATTCGGGAATTCAATCACTTTCTCGATATCCTTAATTGTAATAAGTCCAGTTAATCTACCTTCTTCATCTACAATTGGAAGCTTTTCGATTTTATATTGTTGAAGAATTTTTTCAGCATCCTCTAAAGTCGTTCCAACTGGAGCTGTAATCAAATCTTCTTTCGTCATTACATCTTCAATTTTTAAAGAGTAGTCAGAGATAAAACGTAAATCACGGTTTGTAATAATTCCTACTAGCTTTTGATTTTCCATACTATCAACAATAGGAACACCAGAGATTCGGTATTTACCCATTAGATGCTCAGCATCGAAAACTTGATGTGTCGGAGTTAAGAAGAATGGGTTTGTAATAACACCATTTTCAGAACGTTTTACTTTTTCTACTTGTTCAGCTTGCTCATCAATCCCCATATTTTTATGGATAATACCGATACCGCCTTGACGTGCCATAGCAATCGCCATTTTAGACTCTGTAACTGTATCCATACCTGCGCTGACCATTGGGATGTTTAATTTAATCTTTGGTGTTAATTGAACAGATAAATCAACATCTTTCGGTAGTACTTCGGAATGAGCTGGTACTAATAATACATCATCAAAAGTTAAACCTTCTTTGGCAAATTTAGTCTCCCACATTTTCGTAACTTCCTCCTATAGTTAAAAGAATATTAATTGTAAGATTAACAACGTGGACTGCTACTGTCAAGGAACTTATAAAAGAAAGACAATTCAGATTTTTAACAAACAACAATTAAGATAAACAATACAAATAATTAACTACATTTTCGAGGCATTTATTTGCATTTTTTAAATTCAAAAACACATTAGAACAAACTCTTTAGTAAAGTTAAAAGTTATCAAGAGAAAATAAAAAACAGTCAGCACACAGCTGACTGTTTTGTTTGCCTAGCGACGTCCTACTCTCACAGGGGGAAGCCCCCAACTACCATCGGCGCTAAAGAGCTTAACTTCCGTGTTCGGTATGGGAACGGGTGTGACCTCTTTGCCATCATCACTAGACTTTGTATTTAATTGAAAGATTTATTCTTTCAAAACTGGATAAACGGTGCATTGAATGCTTCAAACGTTTTTGGTTAAGTCCTCGATCGATTAGTATTCGTCAGCTCCATGTGTCACCACACTTCCACCTCGAACCTATCTACCTCATCGTCTTTGAGGGATCTTACTTACTTGCGTAATGGGAAATCTCATCTTGAGGGGGGCTTCATGCTTAGATGCTTTCAGCACTTATCCCGTCCACACATAGCTACCCAGCGATGCCTTTGGCAAGACAACTGGTACACCAGCGGTGTGTCCATCCCGGTCCTCTCGTACTAAGGACAGCTCCTCTCAAATTTCCTACGCCCACGACGGATAGGGACCGAACTGTCTCACGACGTTCTGAACCCAGCTCGCGTACCGCTTTAATGGGCGAACAGCCCAACCCTTGGGACCGACTACAGCCCCAGGATGCGATGAGCCGACATCGAGGTGCCAAACCTCCCCGTCGATGTGGACTCTTGGGGGAGATAAGCCTGTTATCCCCGGGGTAGCTTTTATCCGTTGAGCGATGGCCCTTCCATGCGGAACCACCGGATCACTAAGCCCGTCTTTCGACCCTGCTCGACTTGTAGGTCTCGCAGTCAAGCTCCCTTGTGCCTTTACACTCTACGAATGATTTCCAACCATTCTGAGGGAACCTTTGGGCGCCTCCGTTACCTTTTAGGAGGCGACCGCCCCAGTCAAACTGTCCGCCTGACACTGTCTCCTGCCCCGCTAAGGGGCATGGGTTAGAATTTCAATACAACCAGGGTAGTATCCCACCGACGCCTCCTTCGAAGCTGGCGCTCCGAGATCTCTGGCTCCTACCTATCCTGTACAAGTTGTACCAAAATTCAATATCAGGCTACAGTAAAGCTCCACGGGGTCTTTCCGTCCTGTCGCGGGTAACCTGCATCTTCACAGGTACTATAATTTCACCGAGTCTCTCGTTGAGACAGTGCCCAGATCGTTACGCCTTTCGTGCGGGTCGGAACTTACCCGACAAGGAATTTCGCTACCTTAGGACCGTTATAGTTACGGCCGCCGTTTACTGGGGCTTCAATTCGCAGCTTCGCTTGCGCTAACCACTCCTCTTAACCTTCCAGCACCGGGCAGGCGTCAGCCCCTATACGTCACCTTACGGTTTTGCAGAGACCTGTGTTTTTGCTAAACAGTCGCCTGGGCCTATTCACTGCGGCTCTCATGCGCTTGCACGCTCAAGAGCACCCCTTCTCCCGAAGTTACGGGGTCATTTTGCCGAGTTCCTTAACGAGAGTTCTCTCGCACACCTTAGGATTCTCTCCTCGACTACCTGTGTCGGTTTGCGGTACGGGCACCTCTCACCTCGATAGAGGCTTTTCTTGGCAGTGTGAAATCAGGAACTTCGTCCATACGGACTCGCCATCACAGCTCAACGTTACAGTGTGCGGATTTGCCTACACACACGCCTTACTGCTTGGACGCGCACAACCAACGGCGCGCTTACCCTATCCTACTGCGTCCCCCCATTTCTCAAACGGTGAGGAGGTGGTACAGGAATATCAACCTGTTGTCCATCGCCTACGCCTATCGGCCTCGGCTTAGGTCCCGACTAACCCTGAGCGGACGAGCCTTCCTCAGGAAACCTTAGTCATACGGTGGACGGGATTCTCACCCGTCTTTCGCTACTCATACCGGCATTCTCACTTCTAAGCGCTCCACCAGTCCTTCCGATCTGACTTCAACGCACTTAGAACGCTCTCCTACCACTGACATCGTAGATGTCAATCCACAGCTTCGGTGAATCGTTTAGCCCCGATACATTTTCGGCGCAGCGTCACTCGACCAGTGAGCTATTACGCACTCTTTAAATGATGGCTGCTTCTAAGCCAACATCCTGGTTGTCTGTGCAACGCCACATCCTTTTCCACTTAACGATTACTTTGGGACCTTAGCTGGTGGTCTGGGCTGTTTCCCTTTTGACTACGGATCTTATCACTCGCAGTCTGACTCCCGTGTATAAATATCTGGCATTCGGAGTTTGTCTGAATTCGGTAAACCGGGATGGCCCCCTAGTCCAAACAGTGCTCTACCTCCAGTATTCTCATCACGAGGCTAGCCCTAAAGCTATTTCGGAGAGAACCAGCTATCTCCAAGTTCGATTGGAATTTCTCCGCTACCCACACCTCATCCCCGCACTTTTCAACGTGCGTGGGTTCGGGCCTCCAGTAAGTGTTACCTCACCTTCACCCTGGACATGGGTAGATCACCTGGTTTCGGGTCTACGACCACGTACTATTTCGCCCTATTCAGACTCGCTTTCGCTGCGGCTCCGCCTTCTAAAGCTTAACCTCGCACGTAATCGTAACTCGCCGGTTCATTCTACAAAAGGCACGCTATCACCCATTAACGGGCTCTAACTACTTGTAGGCACACGGTTTCAGGATCTCTTTCACTCCCCTTCCGGGGTGCTTTTCACCTTTCCCTCACGGTACTGGTTCACTATCGGTCACTAGGTAGTATTTAGCCTTGGGAGATGGTCCTCCCGGATTCCGACGGAATTTCACGTGTTCCGCCGTACTCAGGATCCACTCAGGAGAGAACGAACTTTCGACTACAGGGCTTTTACCTGCTCTGGCGGACCTTTCCAAGTCGCTTCATCTAACTCGCTCTTTTGTAACTCCGTATAGAGTGTCCTACAACCCCAAGAGGCAAGCCTCTTGGTTTGGGCTCTTCCCGTTTCGCTCGCCGCTACTCAGGGAATCGATTTTTCTTTCTCTTCCTCCAGGTACTTAGATGTTTCAGTTCCCTGGGTCTGCCTTCAAGACGCTATGTATTCACGTCAAGATACTACGCGATTAAACGTAGTGGGTTCCCCCATTCGGAAATCTCCGGATCAAAGCTCACTTACAGCTCCCCGAAGCATATCGGTGTTAGTGCCGTCCTTCTTCGGCTCCTAGTGCCAAGGCATTCGCCGTGCGCCCTTAATAACTTAACCAAGTTATTAAGCCTATAAAAAACTTAAAAAATAAATGTGTTTGTTACAATTTCAATGTCGTTTTATCCAGTTTTCAAAGAACAAGTTTTGAAGTGTTTCATTCAGAAGAATGAACCTTCAAAACTGAACGCAAAACGTAATCTTACAAACCCAAGGTTTGTATTCCGAAATAATCCTTAGAAAGGAGGTGATCCAGCCGCACCTTCCGATACGGCTACCTTGTTACGACTTCACCCCAATCATCTATCCCACCTTCGGCGGCTGGCTCCAAAAGGTTACCTCACCGACTTCGGGTGTTACAAACTCTCGTGGTGTGACGGGCGGTGTGTACAAGGCCCGGGAACGTATTCACCGCGGCATGCTGATCCGCGATTACTAGCGATTCCGGCTTCATGTAGGCGAGTTGCAGCCTACAATCCGAACTGAGAACGACTTTATCGGATTAGCTCCCTCTCGCGAGTTGGCAACCGTTTGTATCGTCCATTGTAGCACGTGTGTAGCCCAGGTCATAAGGGGCATGATGATTTGACGTCATCCCCACCTTCCTCCGGTTTGTCACCGGCAGTCACCTTAGAGTGCCCAACTAAATGATGGCAACTAAGATCAAGGGTTGCGCTCGTTGCGGGACTTAACCCAACATCTCACGACACGAGCTGACGACAACCATGCACCACCTGTCACCGTTGCCCCCGAAGGGGAAACTATATCTCTACAGTGGTCAACGGGATGTCAAGACCTGGTAAGGTTCTTCGCGTTGCTTCGAATTAAACCACATGCTCCACCGCTTGTGCGGGCCCCCGTCAATTCCTTTGAGTTTCAGTCTTGCGACCGTACTCCCCAGGCGGAGTGCTTAATGCGTTAGCTGCAGCACTAAGGGGCGGAAACCCCCTAACACTTAGCACTCATCGTTTACGGCGTGGACTACCAGGGTATCTAATCCTGTTTGCTCCCCACGCTTTCGCGCCTCAGCGTCAGTTACAGACCAGAAAGTCGCCTTCGCCACTGGTGTTCCTCCAAATCTCTACGCATTTCACCGCTACACTTGGAATTCCACTTTCCTCTTCTGCACTCAAGTCCCCCAGTTTCCAATGACCCTCCACGGTTGAGCCGTGGGCTTTCACATCAGACTTAAAGGACCGCCTGCGCGCGCTTTACGCCCAATAATTCCGGACAACGCTTGCCACCTACGTATTACCGCGGCTGCTGGCACGTAGTTAGCCGTGGCTTTCTAATAAGGTACCGTCAAGGTACAGCCAGTTACTACTGTACTTGTTCTTCCCTTACAACAGAGTTTTACGATCCGAAAACCTTCTTCACTCACGCGGCGTTGCTCCATCAGGCTTTCGCCCATTGTGGAAGATTCCCTACTGCTGCCTCCCGTAGGAGTCTGGGCCGTGTCTCAGTCCCAGTGTGGCCGATCACCCTCTCAGGTCGGCTACGCATCGTCGCCTTGGTGAGCCGTTACCTCACCAACTAGCTAATGCGCCGCGGGCCCATCCTATAGCGACAGCCGAAACCGTCTTTCAGTCTCTTGCCATGAAGCAAAAGAGATTATTCGGTATTAGCCCCGGTTTCCCGGAGTTATCCCAAACTATAGGGTAGGTTGCCCACGTGTTACTCACCCGTCCGCCGCTAACGTCAAAGGAGCAAGCTCCTTTTCTGTTCGCTCGACTTGCATGTATTAGGCACGCCGCCAGCGTTCGTCCTGAGCCAGGATCAAACTCTCCATAAAAGAAATTTGATTAGCTCAAATTGTTTTGCTGGCATCATGTTTGATGTCCAAAATTGTGTTTCGTTCACTAGCAAAACTAGCTACTTAAAACTTTATTGATTACGTTTTGCTTGTTCAGTTTTCAAGGTTCATTTTGTTTACTCTTCTGTAAGAGTTAACTTTTATATAATAACATGTTTTATATTGAATGTCAAACAGTTATTTTATTTTATATTTTAGTAGCTGCATGTCTCAACAGCAACTTTTATATAATAACACCCTATTTGTCATTGGTCAATAGTTTTATAACTATTTTTTTAAAAATAATTATAACCTCAATCTTGGCCAATTTCGTAAAAATTGAATTGTACGGTTTCTTCCTATTTCTAATAGCGTTTCTTTTGTTTCTTCATTTAAATCAAATTGGGTGGCACTATAATCTTCTACAGGAATAAAAATAATATCTCTTTCGTGCCGTCTTGATATATACCTTTCATCATGTGCATCTTTCATAGTTGAAAATAGTGCCTCAAATAAATTTAGACCATTCTTAATTTCTTGAGGGCATTGTTCTTCTCTTCTTCTACTCAGTTTCAGGCCTAAAATCGGACGTACTTTCCGACCTTCTTTATCATCGAATATCCATAGTGGAAAATTACTTAAAACACCACCATCCACTATAACAGATTCACCCTTCCCAGTCTTTAATGTAACTGGTTCAAAGAAAAAAGGTATACCACAACTCATGCGTAACGCACAAGCAACTGAAAAATTCTTTGCTTCAATTTGATATTTATGCAAATCGTCTGGTAAAACAATCATTCTACCATTCGTTAAATCTGAAGCTACTAACTTAAGTGAATCTTTAGGCAGATCACCAAAAGTATATACTCCTTTTGCTGCTAGCTTTTGGAAAAACCATTTTTCTAACGCCTTTCCTTTATAGAGACCTAAATGATTATAAACATTTACCCATTTCATAAAAGGGAAAGGTAAAATTGTTCTTCTTGGATCAAGTAATGAAGGAACATCCAACTCTTCTAGCATTATTTCTATCTCTTTTCCACTATATCCTGCAGCAATAAAGGCAGCTAAAATGGCACCTGCACTTGTACCAGCTACACGTTTAAATCGAAAATGTTCAGCTTCTAGTACTTGATATGCCCCTACTAATGCAAAGCCCTTCAAACCGCCACCAGAAAATACGCCATCAATCCACAAAATTTCCTCTCCTTTTTGATGTAATCTTTACAGTATAAGGATGAAGAATGACGAATAGAACTAAATTTTCTACTTTATTGACGATACTTATGTACATAGCAGCAAACTTTAGCGAAGTGTCTAGCTAAAATTCGATTACAGTTTCATATAAAGATATGCGGCGAGATATGGTTATTCTAAGAAATGTACAGAGTTACTTAAATGGTAATGTATGTTTCAACAACAATAATTTTAGTTACGAAAATTTTTAGTGTAGAACATATTTTTAACAACAAAAATAAAGGGTCTAAGCCCTCACAATTTTGAATTTAAATTAAAGCCCTTATCTAAATTAACTATGTCTTATAAGAAAGTACTGGTAGTTATTGATTTTTTTACAAAATTACGAAAGGTTTAACAATCCTCAAATGCTGTTGTCTTCATAACTTCTAATTTTACTGCCTCACTGAAGTATTAGATATTTTTAACTTATTTTGTTAATAGCTTTCTACTCCCTCCTATATACTGCTAAGATGACAATGAATAATCAGAACCACCAGTACAACTGGTGGTTTGCTCTACCGTAAAATGCTAGGATACTGGTCCATGTCTAAAGACACATTGAAAGATCCGTCAACCGCTCTCCGTTTTTCCGCTACCACTGATCCTCAAAATATCCTCTTGCTATTGATTTTATATATATTTCTGTTTGATTTTTCTGTTTTGTCCTACTGTATCTATATAATATTCACGATCCCAAAACTCCCTATTTCCATATTTGTATTTCAGGTTCGCATGCCGATTCAATATCATTAAACTACTCTTCCCTTTCAAATAACCCACAAACGATGACACACCTATTTTTGATGGCATACTCACCAACATATGAATATCATCAGGACAAGCTGTAGCTTCAATGATTTCTGCCCCTTTTCTTCACATAATTAGCACAGAATTCTACCTATGTCTGCTTTGATTTGTCCATAAATAATCTACCTTCTATATTTTGGCGCAAAGACGATGTGATACTTACAATTCCATGTCGTGTGGGCCTAAACTTTTATTATCCATTTGGAGCCCCTTTTGTACAAAAGTCAGTTGACCAGACCTGATTTCATTGTACGGCTGGTTTTTTTCTTGTTCATAGCTAGAAGCTCTTGGAAACCCTTTATATAGCAGGGGCGTTCAAACGATAAAAAAAAACAGCCAGCACACAGCTGACTGTTTTGTTTGCCTAGCGACGTCCTACTCTCACAGGGGGAAGCCCCCAACTACCATCGGCGCTAAAGAGCTTAACTTCCGTGTTCGGTATGGGAACGGGTGTGACCTCTTTGCCATCATCACTAGACTTTGTATTTAATTGAAAGATTTATTCTTTCAAAACTGGATAAACGGTGCATTGAATGTTTCAAACGTTTTTGGTTAAGTCCTCGATCGATTAGTATTCGTCAGCTCCATGTGTCACCACACTTCCACCTCGAACCTATCTACCTCATCGTCTTTGAGGGATCTTACTTACTTGCGTAATGGGAAATCTCATCTTGAGGGGGGCTTCATGCTTAGATGCTTTCAGCACTTATCCCGTCCACACATAGCTACCCAGCGATGCCTTTGGCAAGACAACTGGTACACCAGCGGTGTGTCCATCCCGGTCCTCTCGTACTAAGGACAGCTCCTCTCAAATTTCCTACGCCCACGACGGATAGGGACCGAACTGTCTCACGACGTTCTGAACCCAGCTCGCGTACCGCTTTAATGGGCGAACAGCCCAACCCTTGGGACCGACTACAGCCCCAGGATGCGATGAGCCGACATCGAGGTGCCAAACCTCCCCGTCGATGTGGACTCTTGGGGGAGATAAGCCTGTTATCCCCGGGGTAGCTTTTATCCGTTGAGCGATGGCCCTTCCATGCGGAACCACCGGATCACTAAGCCCGTCTTTCGACCCTGCTCGACTTGTAGGTCTCGCAGTCAAGCTCCCTTGTGCCTTTACACTCTACGAATGATTTCCAACCATTCTGAGGGAACCTTTGGGCGCCTCCGTTACCTTTTAGGAGGCGACCGCCCCAGTCAAACTGTCCGCCTGACACTGTCTCCTGCCCCGCTAAGGGGCATGGGTTAGAATTTCAATACAACCAGGGTAGTATCCCACCGACGCCTCCTTCGAAGCTGGCGCTCCGAGATCTCTGGCTCCTACCTATCCTGTACAAGTTGTACCAAAATTCAATATCAGGCTACAGTAAAGCTCCACGGGGTCTTTCCGTCCTGTCGCGGGTAACCTGCATCTTCACAGGTACTATAATTTCACCGAGTCTCTCGTTGAGACAGTGCCCAGATCGTTACGCCTTTCGTGCGGGTCGGAACTTACCCGACAAGGAATTTCGCTACCTTAGGACCGTTATAGTTACGGCCGCCGTTTACTGGGGCTTCAATTCGCAGCTTCGCTTGCGCTAACCACTCCTCTTAACCTTCCAGCACCGGGCAGGCGTCAGCCCCTATACGTCACCTTACGGTTTTGCAGAGACCTGTGTTTTTGCTAAACAGTCGCCTGGGCCTATTCACTGCGGCTCTCATGCGCTTGCACGCTCAAGAGCACCCCTTCTCCCGAAGTTACGGGGTCATTTTGCCGAGTTCCTTAACGAGAGTTCTCTCGCACACCTTAGGATTCTCTCCTCGACTACCTGTGTCGGTTTGCGGTACGGGCACCTCTCACCTCGATAGAGGCTTTTCTTGGCAGTGTGAAATCAGGAACTTCGTCCATACGGACTCGCCATCACAGCTCAACGTTACAGTGTGCGGATTTGCCTACACACACGCCTTACTGCTTGGACGCGCACAACCAACGGCGCGCTTACCCTATCCTACTGCGTCCCCCCATTTCTCAAACGGTGAGGAGGTGGTACAGGAATATCAACCTGTTGTCCATCGCCTACGCCTATCGGCCTCGGCTTAGGTCCCGACTAACCCTGAGCGGACGAGCCTTCCTCAGGAAACCTTAGTCATACGGTGGACGGGATTCTCACCCGTCTTTCGCTACTCATACCGGCATTCTCACTTCTAAGCGCTCCACCAGTCCTTCCGATCTGACTTCAACGCACTTAGAACGCTCTCCTACCACTGACATCGTAGATGTCAATCCACAGCTTCGGTGAATCGTTTAGCCCCGATACATTTTCGGCGCAGCGTCACTCGACCAGTGAGCTATTACGCACTCTTTAAATGATGGCTGCTTCTAAGCCAACATCCTGGTTGTCTGTGCAACGCCACATCCTTTTCCACTTAACGATTACTTTGGGACCTTAGCTGGTGGTCTGGGCTGTTTCCCTTTTGACTACGGATCTTATCACTCGCAGTCTGACTCCCGTGTATAAATATCTGGCATTCGGAGTTTGTCTGAATTCGGTAAACCGGGATGGCCCCCTAGTCCAAACAGTGCTCTACCTCCAGTATTCTCATCACGAGGCTAGCCCTAAAGCTATTTCGGAGAGAACCAGCTATCTCCAAGTTCGATTGGAATTTCTCCGCTACCCACACCTCATCCCCGCACTTTTCAACGTGCGTGGGTTCGGGCCTCCAGTAAGTGTTACCTCACCTTCACCCTGGACATGGGTAGATCACCTGGTTTCGGGTCTACGACCACGTACTACTTCGCCCTATTCAGACTCGCTTTCGCTGCGGCTCCGCCTTCTAAAGCTTAACCTTGCACGTAATCGTAACTCGCCGGTTCATTCTACAAAAGGCACGCTATCACCCATTAACGGGCTCTAACTACTTGTAGGCACACGGTTTCAGGATCTCTTTCACTCCCCTTCCGGGGTGCTTTTCACCTTTCCCTCACGGTACTGGTTCACTATCGGTCACTAGGTAGTATTTAGCCTTGGGAGATGGTCCTCCCGGATTCCGACGGAATTTCACGTGTTCCGCCGTACTCAGGATCCACTCAGGAGAGAACGAACTTTCGACTACAGGGCTTTTACCTGCTCTGGCGGACCTTTCCAAGTCGCTTCATCTAACTCGCTCTTTTGTAACTCCGTATAGAGTGTCCTACAACCCCAAGAGGCAAGCCTCTTGGTTTGGGCTCTTCCCGTTTCGCTCGCCGCTACTCAGGGAATCGATTTTTCTTTCTCTTCCTCCAGGTACTTAGATGTTTCAGTTCCCTGGGTCTGCCTTCAAGACGCTATGTATTCACGTCAAGATACTACGCGATTAAACGTAGTGGGTTCCCCCATTCGGAAATCTCCGGATCAAAGCTCACTTACAGCTCCCCGAAGCATATCGGTGTTAGTGCCGTCCTTCTTCGGCTCCTAGTGCCAAGGCATTCGCCGTGCGCCCTTAATAACTTAACCAAGTTATTAAGCCTATAAAAAACTTAAAAAATAAATGTGTTTGTTACAATTTCAATGTCGTTTTATCCAGTTTTCAAAGAACAAAAAAATGGTGGAGCCTAGCGGGATCGAACCGCTGACCTCCTGCGTGCAAGGCAGGCGCTCTCCCAGCTGAGCTAAGGCCCCAAGAGGTATATATGGTGGGCCTAAATGGACTCGAACCATCGACCTCACGCTTATCAGGCGTGCGCTCTAACCAGCTGAGCTATAGGCCCTCTTGGAAGTTTTATTAAATTTCATAAACCTTCAAAACTGAACGCAAAACGTAATCTTACAAACCCAAGGTTTGTATTCCGAAATAATCCTTAGAAAGGAGGTGATCCAGCCGCACCTTCCGATACGGCTACCTTGTTACGACTTCACCCCAATCATCTATCCCACCTTCGGCGGCTGGCTCCAAAAGGTTACCTCACCGACTTCGGGTGTTACAAACTCTCGTGGTGTGACGGGCGGTGTGTACAAGGCCCGGGAACGTATTCACCGCGGCATGCTGATCCGCGATTACTAGCGATTCCGGCTTCATGTAGGCGAGTTGCAGCCTACAATCCGAACTGAGAACGACTTTATCGGATTAGCTCCCTCTCGCGAGTTGGCAACCGTTTGTATCGTCCATTGTAGCACGTGTGTAGCCCAGGTCATAAGGGGCATGATGATTTGACGTCATCCCCACCTTCCTCCGGTTTGTCACCGGCAGTCACCTTAGAGTGCCCAACTAAATGATGGCAACTAAGATCAAGGGTTGCGCTCGTTGCGGGACTTAACCCAACATCTCACGACACGAGCTGACGACAACCATGCACCACCTGTCACCGTTGCCCCCGAAGGGGAAACTATATCTCTACAGTGGTCAACGGGATGTCAAGACCTGGTAAGGTTCTTCGCGTTGCTTCGAATTAAACCACATGCTCCACCGCTTGTGCGGGCCCCCGTCAATTCCTTTGAGTTTCAGTCTTGCGACCGTACTCCCCAGGCGGAGTGCTTAATGCGTTAGCTGCAGCACTAAGGGGCGGAAACCCCCTAACACTTAGCACTCATCGTTTACGGCGTGGACTACCAGGGTATCTAATCCTGTTTGCTCCCCACGCTTTCGCGCCTCAGCGTCAGTTACAGACCAGAAAGTCGCCTTCGCCACTGGTGTTCCTCCAAATCTCTACGCATTTCACCGCTACACTTGGAATTCCACTTTCCTCTTCTGCACTCAAGTCCCCCAGTTTCCAATGACCCTCCACGGTTGAGCCGTGGGCTTTCACATCAGACTTAAAGGACCGCCTGCGCGCGCTTTACGCCCAATAATTCCGGACAACGCTTGCCACCTACGTATTACCGCGGCTGCTGGCACGTAGTTAGCCGTGGCTTTCTAATAAGGTACCGTCAAGGTACAGCCAGTTACTACTGTACTTGTTCTTCCCTTACAACAGAGTTTTACGATCCGAAAACCTTCTTCACTCACGCGGCGTTGCTCCATCAGGCTTTCGCCCATTGTGGAAGATTCCCTACTGCTGCCTCCCGTAGGAGTCTGGGCCGTGTCTCAGTCCCAGTGTGGCCGATCACCCTCTCAGGTCGGCTACGCATCGTCGCCTTGGTGAGCCGTTACCTCACCAACTAGCTAATGCGCCGCGGGCCCATCCTATAGCGACAGCCGAAACCGTCTTTCAGTCCCTTGCCATGAAGCAAAAGAGATTATTCGGTATTAGCCCCGGTTTCCCGGAGTTATCCCAAACTATAGGGTAGGTTGCCCACGTGTTACTCACCCGTCCGCCGCTAACGTCAAAGGAGCAAGCTCCTTTTCTGTTCGCTCGACTTGCATGTATTAGGCACGCCGCCAGCGTTCGTCCTGAGCCAGGATCAAACTCTCCATAAAAGAAATTTGATTAGCTCAAATTGTTTTGCTGGCATCATGTTTGATGTCCAAAATTGTGTTTCGTTCACTAGTGAAACTAGCTACTTAAAACTTTATTGATTACGTTTTGCTTGTTCAGTTTTCAAGGTTCATGTTCTTTATTTCGTCGTCATCTCTTGGCGACTCATTTATAATATCAAGATTCTAAAACAAAGTCAACACTTTCTCCAAAAATATTTTAATACAATATATATAAATGTTTCAAAACACAATTATGGTTAAAATGCTCACTATTTAATTGATTAATATTGCGAAGTGTTTCTAAAATATCACCTATTTATAAAAGCAAAATATAGCACTTTGCGTAGAGTACATCTCTTACCTTAAAAAAATAGGCAAACTACATAATATAGTTTGCCTGTCTATCTATTAATTAGTTATGATACGTGAAATATAAAAGCTGCGATTTTTCCCTAAATCAAAAATTTCCCCTGAATGAATTAATTTAATAAGTGGTCGTGTTGGGGCAAATTTATTTACAAACATTACTTCTCCACGTTCTAAATTAGAAAGTTCTACAATTGTACCTATCGGTAGATCTGCAACAATATCAATTAACGCACGTACAACTTTAATATCAAATTTACCAAACTCAGATTCATTAATCATTTCTATTACTTTAAATGAAGATTGCTTCGTTCTATATACTCGTTCACATGTCATAGCATGAAAAACGTCTGCAACAGCAATGATTTGTGCAAATATAGAAATATTAGCGATCTTTTCGTTCTTCGGATATCCACTACCATTTAAACGTTCATGGTGTTGAAAGATTGCTTCTTTCATTGTTTCTTTTAAAATGGTCAAATCTTTCACCATACTATGGCTATAAATCGGATGTTTATAAATCTCATCATATTCTTGCTCTGTTAATGGTGTCTTCTTATCCCTGATACGCGGATGTACTTTAGCCATACCACAATCAGCCAATAAACCACCGATGGCTACTTGAATAGTAGTTCCTCTATCATAACTAAGTTTTTGAGCAATAACTGAGGCAATCAAACCAGTTGCTACACAATGATGATACAGGTAGTCTTTAGGATTTGAATACTCATTTAAATCAAAAATAATAGTACGGTCTTCTAGTACCATCTCTACTAAAGGTAAAATAATTGTTCTGGCCTTTGCAATATCTACCTTAGCTCCCGCTTCCCAGTTTTTAAATTCTTTTTTAAACTGTTCAACAGAATGATTATAGATTTTCCTGAAAGTTGGAATTTCTTCTATTGTAACTTCGACATCGCTCTCATTCTTTTCTACACGAATATCATTTTCACTTTTGTAAACGGGGACGGTGAAAATATTAAATGCGTGAAAAACTTGCAAGTGTACATATGAAATCATTGTATCTTTAAAAATAATCGGATACTGTGTATTAGCAAATATATCTTCAGAAATTACCTTGCCAACACCTAGCTCTGAAATTGGAACATGTATAGTTTCCACAGAATGAACACCTCTCCACTATTTCTTGCTTCAAAATAAGGTATTTCCATTTTATCATGGAATTCAAAATAATTACTTATTTTTCATTATTTACGTAAAAAAACCGATGACGACATTCAATAATGTCATCATCGGATTATATTATTCTTCGACTTCCTCTTCGTCTTCTAAAGATTCTTCCGCTTTTTCCACTTTAGCGACAGTTGCAACCAATTCGTCATCTCCAAGTCGAATTAAACGTACACCTTGCGTACTGCGCCCAATTAATGAAATATCATTCACATCCATACGGATAAGCATACCATTAATAGTTATAAGCATTAAATCCTCAGAACCATCGACGGTTTTTACAGCCACCATTGGACCATTCTTATCTGTAATCTGGATAGTTTTCAGTCCTACTCCACCACGACTTTGTAAACGATAGTCCTCTTCAGAAGTACGTTTACCATAACCTTTTTCAGTTACTACTAAAATTTCTTGCCCTGGTTCAACAATCTCCATACCAACTACTTCATCACCATCTCGTAGCTTAATGCCTCGAACACCACCAGCTGTACGGCCCATAGATCGAATGTCGTCTTCTTGGAAACGAACGAGCATACCATCGCGAGTACCAATAATCACTTGTTTCTCTCCATCTGTAAGACGTACCGAAATAAGATCGTCGTCTTCTCTCAAGCTGATTGCGATTAAACCATTTGTTCGGATGTTAGCAAATTGTGATACAGGGGTACGTTTTGTAATACCTGTTTTTGTGGTAAAGATAAAGTAAGCATCTTCATCAAACGACGCAACACGAATCATAGCTGTTACTTTTTCGCCTTTTTCTATATTAAGCAAGTTTACGATTGGTAACCCTTTAGCAGTACGACCGAACTCAGGAATTTCATATCCTTTTGCTCTAAATACTTTACCTTTAGACGTGAAGAATAAAATTGTATCGTGGGTAGAAGTATTCATTAGATGCTCTACAAAGTCGTCTTCATTTGTACCCATTCCTTGTACACCACGACCACCACGCTTTTGACTACGATATGTATTCGCAGCTAAACGCTTGATATAGCCATTATGTGTTAAAGTAACAACTGAGTTTTCAACAGGAATTAAATCCTCATCCTCAATCATTTCAATTCCACCTGATGTAATCTCAGTACGGCGCGTATCATTAAAACGTTCTTTCAACTCTAAGATTTCAGTACGAATAATATCTACAATTTTCTCTTCATCTGCTAATATTGCCTTTAATTCAGCTATAAGAACTTGAAGCTCTTGATATTCTGCTTCAATTTTTTCACGTTCTAAGCCACTTAATCGAACGAGGCGCATATCTAAAATAGCTTGAGCCTGACGCTCCGATAAGCTAAAGCGTTCCATTAATTGAGGTTTTGCTTCTTCACCACTACGTGAACCACGTATAATAGCGATTATTTCATCAATATGATCGAGTGCGATTCGTAAGCCCTCTAAAATGTGAGCACGGTCTTCAGCTTTTCGAAGATCAAACTCTGTACGACGACGAATAATTACTTTTTGGTGTTCTAAATAATGGTATAGCATTTCTTTTAAGCCTAATACTTTAGGCTGACCATTTACTAAAGATAGCATATTGATACCGAAGCTAGATTGCATAGCTGTTTGTTTATATAAATTATTTAGTACAACATTAGCATTTGCATCTTTACGAACTTCAATCACTACACGCATACCACGACGGTCTGATTCATCACGTAAATTTGTGATTCCATCTATTTTTTTATCACGTACAAGCTCTGCAATTTTTTCAATGAGCTTAGCCTTATTCACTTGGTAAGGCAATTCATGAATAAGAATTGTTTCCTTACCATTTGCCTTTTGCTCAATTTCCACTTTCGCCCGGATGATAATGGAACCTCGACCAGTTTCATAGGCTCTACGAATACCACTACGTCCTAAAATTAATCCTCCAGTGGGAAAATCAGGACCAGGAATGATTTCCATCAGCTCTTCAGTCGTAATGGCTGGATTTTCAGAAAGTGCTATAACAGCATCAATTGTTTCGCCCAATTGATGTGGTGGAATATTTGTTGCCATACCTACAGCAATCCCTGCAGCACCGTTGACTAAAAGATTTGGATAGCGACTTGGTAAAACTATTGGTTCTTTTTCTGATCCATCATAGTTGTCTGTATAGTCAATTGTATCTTTATTAATATCACGGAGCATTTCCATTGCTATTTTAGACATACGTGATTCTGTATAACGCATGGCTGCTGCGCCATCACCATCAACAGAACCGAAGTTTCCGTGACCATCAACAAGCATATAGCGATAGCTAAAATCTTGTGCCATACGTACCATTGCATCATAGATGGAAGAGTCACCATGTGGATGATACTTACCCATGACATCCCCAACGATACGCGCTGACTTTTTGTAGGCTTTATCTGCTGTATTACCTAATTCCTGCATCCCATATAAAATACGACGATGAACTGGTTTTAATCCATCACGTACATCAGGTAATGCACGTGATACAATTACACTCATTGCATAATCAAGAAAGGATGTTTCAATTTCTTCTGTGATATTAACTCCTTTAACACCGGAGCGTTCTTGTTCTGACAAAGTGTAGACCTCCTCTCAAGAAAAATTAGATATCTAAATTAGCGTATACGGCATTTTCCTCTATAAATTGACGACGAGGTTCAACTTCATCGCCCATTAAACGTTCAAATGCTTGGTTTGCTTTAATTGCATCATCTAATTCTACTTGTAATAATGTGCGGTACTCAGGATCCATTGTTGTTTCCCAAAGCTGCTCAGCGTTCATTTCACCAAGACCTTTATAACGCTGCACATTTGGCTTTGGCATTTTTGGTAGCCGTTCTAAAATTTCTTTTAATGTCTCTTCATCATAGCAATACTCAATATGTTTACCTTGTTTCACTTGATAAAGTGGTGGCTGTGCAATATAAATATAGCCTGCTTCTATAAGTGGTCGAAGGAAACGGAAGAAGAATGTTAAAAGTAATGTACGAATATGTGCCCCATCGACATCGGCATCTGTCATGATAATGATTTTATGATAACGAGCTTTCTCTAAATTAAACTCCTCACCAATCCCAGTGCCAAATGCTGTTATCATCGCACGGATTTCCGCATTCGATAAAATTTTATCTAGTCGAGCTTTCTCAACGTTAAGGATTTTACCACGTAAAGGTAAAATTGCTTGGAAGTGTCGATCACGTCCAGATTTAGCCGAACCGCCGGCAGAATCACCCTCAACAATATAAATTTCACAATCAGCTGGGTTAGTAGAAGAACAATCTGCTAATTTACCTGGTAAGCTTGATACTTCGAGCGCATTTTTACGACGAGTAAACTCACGTGCTTTTTTCGCAGCTACACGAGCACGGGCTGCCATCAGTCCTTTTTCCACAATCTTTCGTGCAACCGTTGGATTTTCTAGCATAAAACGCTCAAAGCCATCTGAGAACAAAGAATTGGTAATTTGACTTACTTCTGAATTCCCTAACTTTGTTTTTGTTTGTCCTTCAAATTGCGGATCTGGGTGTTTAACAGAAACGATAGCTGTTAACCCTTCTCGTACATCCTCACCTGTAAGATTAGCGTCAGATTCTTTTAGTAATCCACTTTTTCGTGCATAGTCATTAATAACGCGTGTAAGGGCTGTTTTAAATCCTGACTCATGTGTACCGCCCTCATACGTATTAATGTTATTGGCAAATGAAAAAATATTAGAAGAGAATCCAGCGTTATATTGCATAGCAATTTCTACTGTGATACCATCCTTCTCTCCAAGAACATCAATTGGATCATGGATTGGCTCTTTAGATTGATTTAAATGTTCAACATAAGAACGAATACCACCTTCATAGTGGTATGTTGTTGAGCGAATCTCTTCTTCACGTTCATCAGCAATCGTAATCTTAATACCACGATTTAAATAAGCCAATTCTCTAATACGATGAGCTAAAATATCATATTCATAAACAGTTGTTTCCTTAAATATTTCTGGGTCAGCTTTAAAACGCGTTGTTGTACCATTATGATCTGTATCACCGATAACTGTTAACTCTTGAACTGTTTTTCCACGTTCAAATTTTATTTCATGGATATGACCTTCACGATGTACTTGGACAATTGTTTCAACAGAAAGTGCATTTACTACTGATGCTCCAACTCCATGAAGCCCTCCAGAAACTTTATAGCCTCCACCGCCAAATTTACCACCAGCATGTAAAACAGTCATAATAACTTCAACAGCTGGCTTACCCATTTTTTCTTGAATACTGACGGGAATACCACGACCGTTATCTTCTACACGAATCCAGTTTTCTTTTTCAATTGTTACTTTGATATCTGTACAAAATCCTGCAAGTGCTTCATCGATACTATTATCAACAATTTCCCATACTAAATGGTGAAGCCCTTTAGAGCTAGTTGAACCGATATACATCCCTGGTCTTTTACGTACTGCTTCTAAACCTTCTAATACCTGTATCTGATCGGCCTCATAAGCTTGGTTTTGTAAACCTTCGTTCTCTATAGCCACGGCTTTCATCTACTCCTTCATAACATCATTGTGTGTAAATGAATGAACAGTCAACCGAGCTGACTATTACCATTCTTTTTGTAATCTAAAAAACTACCCTGGCTAACTTCTTTCAATCGCACCTTGTTTCACGTGGAACAGTTGAGCCTGTTCCATCGTTTCATGATGAATTCCCTCCACACTAGTGGTTGTAACAAAGGTTTGGACTTCACCCTGAATGGTATTTAATAAATGCGATTGGCGATAATCATCGAGTTCCGATAAAACATCATCTAAAAGTAGTATGGGTGTTTCATTTATTTCTTGTTTAATTAATTCAATTTCAGCAAGCTTTAAAGACAATGCAGTAGTACGCTGCTGTCCTTGTGAACCATAAGTTTGTACATCATAGCCATTCACTAAAAACTGTAAATCATCTCGGTGTGGACCAACTAATGTCACGCCTCTATCAAATTCACGTTCTCTCGCTTCAATTAATTTTTGATGTAAAGTATTTTCAATTTCACTAGTAGAGTGCTCTTTTTCAATACCAGCTACCGTACGATATTTTATAACCAGTGTTTCCTTACCTTGCGATATACCTGCGTGTATGGGTTCCGCCCACTCCTGCAATAAATCCATAAATTGAAATCTTTTACGAATAATTTGGGTAGCAGCGTGAATATATTGTTCATTGTAGACCTCATACATCACATCATTGGACATGGACTTCCCTTGGTTCATTTTTAAAAAATGGTTACGTTGTTTTAAAACTTTTTGAAAGGTTAATAAATCATGTAAATAGACAGGCGAAATTTGCCCAATCTCCATATCAATAAAACGTCGACGTATTTGCGGACTTCCCTTTACAACGTTCAAATCCTCTGGCGCAAACATAACGACATTCATTTGACCAATATAATGACTAAGGCGACTTTGCTCTATATGATTTATCTTGCCCTTTTTACCTTTCTTTGTAATCGTAAGTTCGATCGGTAAAATACCATGCCTTTTTTTAACGGCCCCTTCTATTTTACCATAGTCTGAATCCCAACGTATCAATTCTTTATCGTTCGTTGTTCGATGGGACTTAGCCATTGCTAAAACATAGATGGACTCCATAACATTTGTTTTTCCTTGTGCATTTTCACCAATGAAAACATTAATTTTTGGAGAGAAGTTTAAAGCTAAGGCATCATAGTTACGGTAATTTGTAAGTTTTAATTGCTCAATATACATAATTTATTGTCCAGTTGGTCCTATAATTTGAAAACGACCACATCCAGGAATATTTATAATATCTCCATTACGTAATTTCCGACCTCGACGATCGTCTACTTCTCCATTTACATATACAGCATGTTCTTGTAAAAACCACTTGGCCATTCCACCTGAACTAATGGCATCAGTAATTTTTAAAAGTTGCCCTAACGTGATGAACTCCTCATCAATTTTAATGTCCTGCATAGTGTGTTCCCCTCCGAATACAGACTGTCTATCTCTCTATCATACCTAAAATTACGTCATAAGTAAAAAAAGATAGTCACTATGAGCGACTATCTTAACAGATCTTATATTCTTTAGTAAGTTCGTACAGGTAAAATTAATTGTAAAATAGCATCATCATGAACGGAACGTAAAATAAACGGTCTCATTGCCCCAGTAAATTGAATAACCACGTCTTGTCCATCTATTGCTTTTAATGCTTCCATCATATATTTTGCACTGAATGAGATTTTCAAACCATCCCCTTCTAATGCTTCCACAGGAATTTCTTCTTGTACTTTACCGATTTCAGGGGAATTAGAAGAAACCTCAACTGCTTGGTTATCTAGGATTTCAAAACGGACAACATTATTACGATCTCCTCGTGCAACAAGTGATGCACGGTCAATAGCTTGCAATAATGATTTACCATTAATTGTTACATTTGTTTGATATTCTTCAGGAATTAAACGAGTTGTGTCAGGATAATTTCCTTCCAGTAAGCGAGAGAAGAATAATACATCACCAGTTTTAAATAATACTTGCTGACTTGTAATAACGATTTGGACAAGATTTGTAGAATCTTCAAGTACTTTATTTAATTCATTCAAACTTTTCCCTGGAATTACTACACTATGTTCAACTTCTGGTAAATTTTCGAGTTGTACTTTTCGTCTTGCTAAACGATGACTATCTGTTGCAACACAGATTAATGTTTCATTTTTGATCTGCCAGTTTACACCTGTCAACACGGGTCTACTTTCTGAAGTGGCAACAGCGAATACTGTTTCGCGGATAATTGTTTTTAAGAGATCAGCAGGAATAGTAAATTTTTGATCTTCTGTAAGCTCTGGTAATAAAGGATACTCTGCTGCATCTGAGCCAATTAAATGGAATTCCGATTTCCCTGAACGAATATGTGTTTGGAAACCAGGTGTTACTTGTATTTCAACATCGTTTGTTGGTAATTTACGTACGATTTCATTAAACATACGTGCTTGTACAACAATTGAGCCTGTTTCTGTAATGTGAATAATTTGCTGTCCATCTTCCTCTACTGGAATAAATGTTTGAATAGTTATATCTGCATCACTACCAGTTAAGCGGATACCTTCCTCTGTTACGTCAATTTTAATCCCAGTTAAAATCGGAATAGTTGTTTTTGAACTTACTGCTTTCATGACATCATTTAAACCTTCTAATAAACGGTCACGTAAAATATCAAATTTCATTCGTTTTCCCTCACATATTTATATTATTTATTTATATAAAATAAAAAGATATAGTAATAGGTCCTGTGGATTTGTGGATAAGTGTATTTTTATGAATAAAATCAGTCTATCCACATGTAGATAGACTGTGTATAAGTTTGTGTTTAAATAGTTAGTTTGTCCACAGCAATTACTTGCCTAGCATACTACGAATTTGTTTAACATCTTGTTGAAGTTGAACGTCATTTTTCAACATAGAAGATATTTTTTCGTGCGCATGGATGACAGTTGTATGATCACGGCCACCAAATTCTTCGCCAATTTTGGGCAGCGAAAAATCTGTCAACTCGCGTGATAAATACATAGCGATTTGACGTGGAAAAGCAATTAATTTAGTACGTTTTTTGGCAGCGAAATCTTCCAATCGTATACTAAAATGTTCCCCTACTGCATTTTGAATGTCTAATATTGTCACTGTTCGCGGTTTTGAATTTGGAATGATATCCTTCAATGCCTCGGCAGCTAATGTCGCTGTAATATCTTTGTTTACAAGTGATGAGTAGGCAACGACGCGAATAAGCGCACCTTCAAGCTCCCTAATATTGGAGTCAATCTGGTTCGCAATATAAAGCATTACTTCATTTGGTACCTCTAGACCGTCTGCTTTTGCTTTTTTACGCAAAATAGCGATACGTGTTTCCAAATCGGGTGGCGCAATATCAGTTATTAACCCCCACTCGAAACGTGAACGGAGCCGATCTTCTAAAGTTGGGATCTCCTTAGGAGGTCGGTCACTTGAAATAACAATTTGTTTGGATTCTTCATGTAAAGTATTAAAAGTGTGGAAAAATTCTTCTTGAGTTGATTCTTTTCCAGCAAGGAATTGAATATCATCAATTAGCAGTACATCCACGTTGCGGTACTTATTGCGAAAATCAAGTGCTTTGTTATCACGAATTGAGTTAATAAATTCATTTGTAAATTTCTCGGATGATAAGTACACTACTTTAGCATTTGGATTATGCTCTAATACATAATGACCAATAGCATGCATTAAGTGTGTTTTACCTAGCCCTACTCCCCCATAAATAAAGAATGGATTGTATGCCTTAGCAGGTGCTTCAGCTACAGCTAGCGAAGCTGCATGTGCAAAGCGGTTACCAGAGCCAATAACAAACGTATCAAAAGTATATTTCGGGTTTAACATACCTGGTGAAATATCATGATGTTCATTATTTTTTGCTTGGATAATCGGCGCTGGCAAATCAAAATCGTCCGAATCCTGGTTTTTTTGAACAACAAATTTAATAAGCAAGTCTTCGCCTGTTAGCTCCGTTAATATACCTGTAATCAAATGAATATAATGATTTTCAAGCCAGTCTCGAGCAAACGAATTTGGCGCAGCAATTGTCACAGTGGACCCACTACCATTGTAAGATAGTAACTTCGTAGACTTTAGCCACGTTTCGAAGCTTGGTTTAGAAATTTTTTGTTCAACTTGAGCCAGGACATTGTTCCATAGTTCTTCTAAATGTTCCAA